>CAVWLP010000002.1:0-5008362 GCA_963755915.1 uncultured Phycisphaerales bacterium | reverse complement strand
CGGCCTCGCGATGCGCCTGTTCCATATGGGGCTGCAAGCCTCCGTGGTTGGCGACATGACGACGCCGGCTATCGGCAAGGGCGACCTGTTCCTTGTGACGGTCGGGCCAGGCGAGATCTCAACTGCGCTCGCCTTGCTCGATGTGGCTAAGAAGGCGGGCGCCACCATCCTTTTCATCACTGCCCAGCCGGCGGGAAGAGGAGCGAAGTTCGCGGACCGGGTTCTGGTGCTGCCAGCGCAGACCATGGCGGACGATGGAGGCGGCGCAAAGACCTCGGTTCTGCCGATGGGCTCGCTTTACGAGGGCTGCCTGTTCGTGCTGTTCGAGATAATGGTTCTCAAGCTGAAGGACTTGCTCAAGGTCGACACCGAGGCAATGCGGGCACGCCATACCAATCTTGAGTGAACTCAGCAGCAGCAGCATGAAATTCAGACCCGGGAGTTCTCGGACGAAAGCCGGTCGCGTCCCCATTGCGTTGCGTACCCGCAAGTTCGTCTTGGCGTGTTTTCTGGCGAGGACCGGATTGGTGAGAAGACTATGGAAGGCTGAACCGCCCCGAGTTTGCCGGAGGCTCCGAACCTTGAGAAGGTGGAGCGATGGCAAGCAAGACGAAGAATTGGTTCTCGCCCGAAGTGCGCACACGCGCCGTTCGGCTTGTTTTCGATCACGAGAAGGATCATCCCTCGCGGTGGGCGACGGTGACTTCGATTGCCGCGAAGATCGGTTGCACGGCCCAATCGCTCAATGAATGGGTCAAGAAGGCGGAGATCGACAGCGGCGTACGTGGCGGCGTTCCGACCGAAATTGCCGAACGTCTGAAGGCGCTGGAGCGTGAGAACCGGGAACTCCGGCAGGCGAATGAGATCCTTCGCAAGGCGTCTGCTTATTTCGCGCAGGCGGAGCTCGACCGCCGGTTCAAGCCATGATCGCCTTCATCGACGATCATCGTCAGGCCTACGGGGTCGAGCCGATCTGCAAGGTTATGCCGATCGCCCCGTCGACCTATCATGCCCATGTCGCCAGGCGCGCCGATCCCTCCCGTCTGCCCGACAGGATACGCCGCGACGCTCATCTCAAGGTCGAGATCCGGCGCGTGTTCGAGGAGAACTTCCGCGTCTATGGCGTGCGCAAGGTCTGGCGGCAGTTGCGGCGGGAGGGCGTCACCGCAGCGCGATGCACGGTGGCCCGGCTGATGCGGAATATGGGCCTTCGGGGGACGATCCGGGGCAAGCCTTTGCGGACAACGATCAGCGACAAGGCGGCTCTCTGTCCGCTGGATCACGTGAACCGACAGTTCTGCGCTTCCGCTCCAGACCGTTTGTGGCTCGCGGATTTTACCTATGTGGCGACCTGGGCCGGCTTCGTTTATGTCGCCTTCGTCATCGACGCATACGCCAGGCGGATCGTCGGCTGGCGGGCCAGCCGGACAGCACATGCGGACTTTGTCCTGGACGCTTTGGAACAGGCGCTTCATGACCGAAGGCCTGCCAGCCGCAGCGGCCTCGTCCATCATAGCGATCGCGGCGCCCAATATGTTTCGATCAAATACACCGAGCGGCTCGCCGAAGCCGGAATTGAACCTTCCGTCGGCAGCGTCGGCGATTCTTACGACAACGCCCTCGCCGAAACGATCAACGGTCTCTACAAAGCTGAAGTCATCCATCGACGAGGCCCGTGGCGCAACTTCGAGGCCGTCGAGTTCGCAACCCTCGAGTGGGTGGACTGGTTCAACAATCACCGGTTATTGGAGCCTATCGGCTTCATCCCGCCAGCCGAAGCTGAAGAACGCTACTTCGCCATGCTGAACGACAAAGCAATGGCCGCGTGACTCAAACAAAATGGCCTCCGGCAAAGCCGGAGCGGTTCACCAGCGCGGGGCTGGAACTTCCGGATTGGCGTACTGTTCGCGCGCGTGTTCGGGCGATCCCCGAGAGAACGCGAGCGCTGAGGCGCATGGACACAAAAGGCGTCAAGGCCACATTGCCGACGCCGGGCAAGCTTATCGCGACAAGACCGCTGGAAATCGTGCAGATCGATCACACCAAAGTCGACGTGGTGGTGGTTGATGAAGACAATCGAAAGGCATTGCCGGGGCGTCCGTATTTAACCCTAGTCACCTGAATTTAAAATTCGCTGCATAACGTCTGCTCGGTCTTTTGGCAGAAGCGTTTGACAGAGGCGAGGATTTCGTCGGCGGATTTGGTCCAACGATAGGGCTTTGGATTTTCGTTGTGGCGCTCGATGAAGGAATGGATGTCGGCCTCCAATTGCTTTATCGAAGTATGGACGCCGCGCCGGAGCTGCTTTCTGGTCAGCTCTGCGAACCACCGCTCGACCTGATTGATCCAGGAAGCTGATGTTGGCGTGAAGTGCACATGGTAGTTCGGCCGCCGCGCCAGCCAGGCCTTGATCGCCGCCGTTTTATGGGTGGCGTAATTGTCCATGATGATGTGGACGTCGAGCCCCTCGGGGACGCCGACGTCGATCTGCTTCAAGAAATCCAGGAACTCGGCCGCCCTATGGCGTTTGTAGCGCTTGCCGATGACGAAGCCGGAGGCTGTGTCGAGAGCGGCGAACAGCGACGTCGTTCCGTGGCGGACATAGGAATGGGTGCGGCGCTCGGGGATGCCGGGCATCATCGGCAGAACCGGCTGCTCGCGGTCGAGCGCCTGAATCTGGCTCTTCTCGTCGACGCTCAGCACCAACACGCGATTGGGCGGCGAAAGGTATAGCCCGACGATGTCGCGCACCTTGTCGACAAACAACGGATCGCTGGAAAGCTTGAACGTCTCGGATCGATGGGGCTGCAAGCCGAAAGCGCGCCAAATCCGTCGTATCGTCGTGTGCGAAAACCCGGCCTGCGCCGCCATCGAACGGATCGACCAATGCGTCGCATCCTTCGGCGTCGAGCGCAGCGTGCGCTCGATTACGGCGGCCACCTGATCGTCGTCGATTGTTCTCGGTCTTCCTGGGCGAGCCTCGTCCAGCAGGCCTTCGACGCGATCCGCCAAGAATTGCCGACGCCACTTCCCGACGGTGTGCTCGTGGAGCCCGAGTTCATCGGCGACAGATTTGCTCAGCAAGCCATCGGCGCATCTCAGGATGACGTGGCATCGCTCCGAAAGCGATCGCGCAACCCGGCGCCGGCGAACCTGGCGTTCAAGATACGACCGCTCTTCCGAGCTCAGGATTATCGGAGCCGTTCGACGGCCCGTCGCGTTCGCCATGACCTCGCCTCCACTCCCAGTGAAAGCGACACTCTACAATGAGACTAACTTCAGTTCCAGGTGACTAGCGATAGACGTATTTTCGCGAATGGTGACGGGATTCGAACTTTCCATGTCAGAGCCTTCGCGATTGTCGAATGGGCTTTGTATGCTGAGGGCCACTTTCGATAAGACGGCGTGGCTCCCCGAGCACGGCGTTGTCGAGGAATTGCCCGTCGTCGGGTTACCCGAACGAATTGGCGTCGACAACGGCGCGGACTTCAGGAGCGCCGCCTTTCAACGCGCCTGCGAGAATGAGGGCGTCCGGGTCGAGTTCCGGCCTCCGGGGAAGGCTCGTTACGGCGGCCACATCGAGCGCCTCATGGGCACGATGATGAAGGACGTGCATGTCTTGCCCGGGGCGACCTTTAGCAACATTGTCGAGCGCGGACGTCAGGTCCCCTCAAAATCCGCAGGGTTAACCCTGCATGAGCATGAAACCTATTTCGCCATTGAGATTGTCGAGGGCTATCACCAACGTATTCATAGCGGATTGCAGCGCCCGCCCATTGCCATTTGGCGCGAGGCCATCGCCGCCACGCTGCTGCGGATGCCGAAAGACCGAATGGCGTTTTGGGTTTCGTTCCTGCCGGAAGCGCGCCGAAAGCTTAGGCCCGATGGCGTCCATATGTTTGGCGGGGGCCTTAAGTATTGGCATGGGGCATTGGCGAGCGACCTCGGCCGAGCGGGCCGCGATGTTCTCGTTAAGTACGATCCGCGCGATATCTCGCGAGTCTTTGTGGGCCGGTCATCGGGACATTTCGTGGTGGCGAAGTGGAAAAATCTTACCTGGCCGCCTGTGTCGCTCCACGAGTGGCACAATCAACAGCGAGAGCTGGGCCGCTCGGCCCGTTCCGAGCGGGATACAGGAGCGACCCTTCGTCGTATCGCTGGCAAGCGCAGTCTGATCGAGCGCGCCAAGCGCCTGACACACGAAGCGAACAAAAAGTACTTGCCTCTGCCAAAAAAATCCGGGGACGATTTGGGCTTGGAATCGCTAACTAAAGGGCGTCGATTCATCCACACCCGTTCCTGGGGAAGAGTAGGGGCGAATCATGACCGAGAGCGCGTCGCATGTCAGAGCTCCTCGGTCTTCCCTCCCATCAGCGGATACGCGCGACACGGTCGGAGCGCTGGGTTAGCCACCCCAGGGTTCAGAAGGCTATTCAGCTCCTCGAGCAGATCCTCGACCACCCGCGCACAACGCGAATGCCCTCGATCGCAATTTTTGGCGACTCCGGAATGGGGAAAACGATGTTGATGCGGAAATTCTGTACCGATCATCCGCCCGGCGTCGATGCCGACACCGGCCAACATCGAACGCCGGTTCTAGCCCTGCAGATGACGACATCTTACCTGATAATATTATCAGGTAAGATGTCGAAAATTATCAGATAAACTGTCGACGAATAACGCTGAGGGCGTTACGATTGGATCCTGTTCGAGCACCCTGTCAAACTGCGGACCGAAGGCGCGCGACTGCCGGAGCTTTGACAATTGCGTGATCGGGTCGGCCATCACGGTGGCGAGGGCGGCAAGAGTTGCCACTCGGATGGTCAAGGGTAGGACGGGCGTTCGTCCGAGAAAATTTACAATACGGCCTGGCGAGCGGCGCTTTTACGGGCAAATTCTTGATGCCTTTCAAGGATGGCGTCCGGTGGTCGATGAACGAAGCCGCTAATGGCAATCGCCTGTCCGAAGGTGAGCGAGACGTCCAGTCTTTCCACCGAGGCACGGACAGGCCCATGTGGGTCAGAAGGCTGCGCGGCGGGACAAAATAGTCCTGCGCGATTCTCGTGAGCCAAGAGGAAAGAACTTCGTCGGCAATGGGGTTGACGACGATGGGCAACCCACGTCTCAGATCGCTCGCGGCCTCTATCATACAAAGGCTCCCTCGCCGCTGATCATGGGTGTCCAGGCGAGAACCGCTTCATCCGTGATTTTTTCGACGCCGCCTTCGACGGCGGCGATCGCCAAAGTGTTCATCATGCGAAAAATACGCGCGGTCACGCCGTCCGCCGACAGGAAAATATGTCGCAAAGCCTTTGCGGTCAGAACGCTCTTTTCGCGCAACGGTTGATTGCGGAGGATAGCGCGTACGAGCTCTTCGAATGTGTCGTCGGCGGACCAGCGCGGCATTGTCAAAAAGTCGAACCGACGCGCGAGCTGGGCGTCTCCCTGCAAAGCCTCTCGCGCCTCCATCACGCCAAAGCAGACGAGCGAGGCGCTGAGGTCGTTGCTGATGTACCTCAGCATATTCAACATCGTCCGTTGCTCGCGATGGGAGCCGGCGAGAATGTTATGCACCTCGTCGATCACGACGACTTGTATGTTGGCGTTTCTCAGCAAGTGCAATGCCGATCATTTGACATCGACGATGCGCGCGCCTGGATTGTGAGGCGCTTTCAAGCGCCGAAGTCCGGATTCTCACTCCAAGATGTCGTGTGACAGTCGCCACCCCCGCCGAGGCCATCTCGGTCCAGGCCAGCAGGATCCGCTTCATCGCATGGAGGTAGTCAGTGCGCGGCACGTCGGTCAGTACGCTGTAGTTCGGCGTGGTGATAAGCGCGACGCCGAGGTCCTTCAGCGCCGCCAGAATCGAGCGGCGGTCTTTGAGCTCCCACCAACGTTCGATCGGCCCGTCTTTGTCGACACCGCTGACCGCGACCTGCGCGCCTTCGGGGATCAGGAACCGCGCCGCGAGCTCCGCGCGCGAGGCGACGTGGACCCTGCCGGTCGCCATATTAACCAGCTCGTAGAGCGACACCGCGACGACGGGCATCAAGGATAGCAGCGCGGCCGTAACGATGATCGACGAACGGCACGACGAGAGGAAGCGTCGGCACGCCGTTTGCGCTTGTGCGTGGCGCATTGTTGAAGTTGAGCCCGCCGACTTCCTGCATTCGGGCCACGAACTGGCCGGGGTTGAACTGGCAGACCATGTCACACTCGGTTCTGTCCGCACAGGTGCAGAGATCGCCGCAGTCGAGGATGCCGGCGTCGGTATGGACGCCGCCGCAACGATCACGCTCGAGACAAGTCGGGCAGCCGAGCGACGGCGCATGGCGCGTCGCATCGTCCCACAGCCGCTGTGGCTGCCGGAATTGACGCGAGGGTTCGTGTGCGGGCCGGCGGTTCATTTCACGACGATCTCCGCGGTGTCGCCGAACAGTCCAACGCGCCGGAGTTCACCTCGCGCGTAGCCGCCGCTGTCGCGCACAGCCCTGGTCATCTCGGACGTGGAATTTGCGATGCGCCCGATTGACCGCAAACCGTCACTGACGACCAGGCCGTCGCCGGCGCTCTGGATAATCAGCGTGTCACCAGCCTTCACGCGCGCGGCGGGATCGAGCTGCGCCGTCACCACCCGCGACGCCTCCGACAGCGTCAGATCCAGAAGTGTCGGGGCCTTGAGGCGGTCGAGACCGCCATCCCAGCGTTTGCGCCACGGCTTGCCCGTCTGGGCCCGAATGTAATCGAGGCCCATCAGGCAATCTCCAAAAGGGGACTGAACGACTTGGACTTGCCTTGCCGCCGTTTGATCAGCAGGCCTTTGCTCGCCAGCGCCGACAACCGATTGTTCCAGGCGGTCGGCCCGATATGCTGATCGGCGAAACGGGTAGCGAGTTCGGGCGCTGAGATCGCGCCAAGTTCCTGCACCGCATCGAATGTAGCCCGCTGGGCGGGATCGAGATCGCCGATCAGGCGCGCCGCGACGACCTCATCCTCGGGATCGAGGTCGCAACTCCAAAGCACGTCGCCCCGCGCGCGGACGAAGAAGTCGAGCTCCTCGGCGACAGCGGCGGCAAGGTTGGCGACAACGGGGTAGATGTTCGGTAGCGACAGCCGAGCATAGTCGCGAAAGCCGATCACCGACTCGCGGAGGAACGACGCCGTTGCGACCTCGACACCGCTGAAATCGAGAAACGCTGGAACCGGCGTCTCCGCCGACGGTGTCGCCGCGATCAGCGCGCTCAACAGCCGCCGTCCCGGAATCGCCCCCGAGAGCACCGTTTGGCCGTCCATCAGATCGAGCAGTCGATGTCGCAATTCATCCTCCTCACTCTTGTTACGTGAGCATGGTGAGCGAATTGCTCGCCGTCAAGAGCTCATTGGGCTTCGTCCGGATTTTCTTCGATTAGCTGGCAGGGTGACGACGCGATGTCCGAAGAATGCTACATATTTCGGACATCAGCTGCAACCGTCCGAAATATGCTACATATTTCGGACATGACCGCTGTCGAGCACGGTGCCGATCTTCGGGGGCAAATCCTTCAGCGCATTGCCGAGGATTCCTCTGCTGTTTGGACGCCCGCGGATTTCGCCGATCTTGCCGGTCGCGCGGCAGTCGATAAGGCGCTGCAGCGCCTGGCGCTCCGCGGCGACCTTCGCCGTATCGACCGCGGACTCTATGATCGACCCGGCTCCAACAAACTGACCGGCAAACCCACCGTCCCAAATTACCGCGCCGTGATTCAGGCGGTCGCCCGCCGCGACAATGTCCGCTTCGTCGTCGACGGCATGACCGCCGCCAACGACCTCGGCCTGACCACTGCCGTGCCCGCCAAGATCGAAGTGCTCGTCGATTCCCGCCTGAAGTCGATCAAGCTTGGTAATCAGGAAATCCGTTTCAAAAACGCAGCGGTCAGCAAGCTGGCTTGGGCTGGCCGGCCGGGCATGCGCGTCGTCCAGGCGCTTTACTGGTTGCAGGACATGCTGCCGCGGGAAGGCGAGCACGATCGCATCGCGTCGATCTTGCGTCGTGTCTTCGCCGATCCCAAACACGGCCAGGCTACCCGCGACGATCTTCGCAAAGGGATCGGCGCGTTGCCAATCTGGATGCAGGAGTTTTTGAGGCCGCTGCTCTTCGAGAGCAAAGAGACCGCCTCATGAGCGCGACCGACTACGCGGCGCTGATCGCCGCATCGCCGGGCGATCGTCTCGACGCTTTTCTCACCACCGCCAACCGGCTTGGCGCGCCGGTCGGCAATATCGAGAAGGATTTCTGGGTCTGCTGGACGCTCGACGCGCTCTACCATCAACTGCCCAACGGCCAACCGCGCCTGCCCTTCAAAGGCGGGACGTCACTGTCCAAGGCCTACGGTCTGATAGAACGCTTCTCCGAAGATATCGACGTTACCGTTTTTCGCGACGATCTCGACGCGGCTGCGTCCGTCGCAGAGCTCAAGGCGCTTTCGAACAAGAAGCGCCGCGCGAAACTCGACGCCATCCGGGACGCGTGCCGGGCCTATATCGCGGGCCCGCTCCGAGACTCTCTCGCGGCGTTGGTTGCGGATGCGACGTCAGGCGCGGGGCGGATCGAAATCGATGCTGCGGACCCAGACGGCCAGACCCTGCTCATCCATTATCCCGAAGTCGAGCCCCGCGATGGCGCCTATGTGCGACCTGTCGTGCGGATCGAGTCCGGAGCCAAGTCGGCGCTCGATCCAAATGAACCGGCGATCATCCGGCCCTATGTCACCGATGACCTGCCCGGGCTGGACCTGGCGGTCCCTGACGTCATCACTATCAAGGCAGCGCGCACCTTCTGGGACAAGGTCGTGATCGCGCATGGGCTGCGCCGCTGGTATGATCGGCGCGGCGTGCTGCGGCAAGAAGGTCAGCGGATTTCGCGGCACTATTATGACCTGCATTGCTTGGCGAAGTCGAACCCCGGCGAGCAGGCGATGGCAGATCGTTCGCTTGGCGAGGATTGTGTATCCCATGCCCGAATTTTTTTCGATCGCCCCGATTATGATCTCGCGTCGGCCGTTCCGGGGTCCTACGCCCTGACACCCCACGACACGATGATCGACGCCCTCCGGCGTGACTACGACAACACCAGGGCGATGATCTTCGGCGACCCGCCGACGTTCGCGGACATTCTGGCGTCGGTCGCCAAGATCGAGGGGCGCATCAATGCCGACGCCGGCGTCTGACGCCCAGCTAAAGAACTATGATCTATCGCGTCCTGAGCTGCGACGGTTCGGAGATGCAACAGATTGCTCCCTCCCTCTGGCGTCGCTCCTCATGGGAGCTAGATTCGGCCTCCTGTCTCGTGATTGCGCTTAATCGGAGACGAACTCCGTCCCGTCGCGGAGCATCGCGTGCATGATGATCGCGAGCCGACGCTGTCGATTTGCGTTGAGAAGTGACCCGGGATTTCCATTGAGAACTGACCCGGCTTGATGATGGTTTTGGGGTCAGGCGTTCGTCAAGTTTCGAGGTTTCTCCTTTGCGGGTTTGGCGGCTTTCGCCGAGCTGTTCTTGAAGCGGAAGCTATCATTTCCGGTTTCGAGGATGTGGCAACGATGGGTGAGACGATCGAGTAGAGCGGTCGTCATCTTCGGGTCGCCGAACACGGTTGCCCACTCGCCGAAGCTGAGATTGGTGGTGATGATGACGCTGGCGCGCTCATAGAGCTTGCTTAGCAGATGGAAGAGCAAGGCGCCGCCGGAGGCGCTGAACGGCAGATAGCCAAGCTCGTCGAGGACGACGAGATCGGAGTGGATGAGCCGGGCAGCGATCTGTCCTGGTTTGCCCTGAAGCTTCTCTTGTTCAAGAGCGTTGACCAGTTCAACGGTGGAGAAGAATTGGACGCGCTTGCGATGGTGCTCGATCGCCTGGACGCCGATCGCGATGGCGAGATGCGTCTTGCCCGTGCCGGGGCCGCCGACCAGGACGACGTTGTGCGCATCCTCCAGGAACTCGCAGCCATGAAGCTGACGTGTGAGCGCCTCGTTGACCTCGCTGCTGGCGAAGTCGAAGCCGGCAAGATCGCGATAGTTCGGAAAGCGGGCGGCCTTGAGCTGATAGGCCGTCGATCTCACCTCCCTATCGGCCGTCTCCGCCTTCAGGAGCTGCGATAGGATGGGCAGCGCCGCCTCGAAGGCCGGGGAGCCTTGCTCGGTCAGCTCGCCGACCGCCTGAGCCATGCCGTGCATTTTGAGGGTGCGCAGCATGATGACGACGGCGCCGGCGGCAGGGTTATGACGCATGACGCGCCTCCCGGGCTTTGCGCAGCGCGTCGTAACGTTCGACGTTAGCCTGCGGTTCGTTCGTCAAAGTCAAAGCCGGGGGCGCCTTTATCGGAGGCGTGTCCGTTGGCTTCCCGTCGACCAAGCGGTGCAGCAGGTTCAGGATATGCGTCTTCGTCGGGACGCCGGCCTCCAGCGCCAGTTCGACGGCGGCGAGCACGGCCTGTTCGTCATGCTGCAGAACGAGCGCCAGGATCTCGACCATCTCCCGGTCACCGCCCGGCGTCTTGAGCATGCGCTGCTGTAAGGCCCGGAAGGCAGGCGGCAGTTCGGCGAAGGGCGCACCGTTACGCAGGGCTCCCGGTTTGCGCTGAATGACCGCCAGATAGTGCCGCCAATCGAAAACGGTCGTCGTACTCTCTCGTTGGTGAGAGCGGGCAAAAACGCGGCGGTGTTCGCAGATGACCTGCCCTTCGGCGGCGACAACGATGCGTTCGGGATAGACTCGTACGCTAACCGGACGATTGGCGAAGGACGCCGGCACGCTGTAGCGATTGCGGTCCAGATGGACCAGGCACGTCGGCGACACGCGCTTGGCGTATTCGACGAAGCCGTCGAACGTCCTAGAAAGCGGCATCAAGTGCTGCGCTTCTTCCGCCCAGGCATCGGCGACCGTGCCAGCTTGTGAGCCGTGCGGCGTCAATGCCCAAAGCTCTCGGCATCGCGTCTCCAGCCAGTCGTTCAGCGCGTCTAGAGAGGGGAAGTGCGGCATGGGCTGCCAAAGCCGGTGGCGCGCGTCCTGGACGTTCTTCTCGATCTGCCCCTTCTCCCAGCCGGACGCCGGATTGCAGAACTCCGCCTCGAACAGGAAGTGGCTGACCATGGCTGAGAAACGCGCGTTGACTTGGCGCTCCTTTCCGCGGCCGATCTTGTCGACGGCAGTTCGCATATTGTCGTAGATGCCCCGCCGCGGCACGCCCCCCAAGACGCGGAAGGCGTGGTTGTGGGCGTCGAACAGCATCTCGTGGGTCTGCTGAGGATAGGCGCGGAGAATGAAGGCGCGGCTGTAGGAGAGCTTGAAGTGAGAGACCTGCAATTTGGTTCGCTCGCCGGCGATGATCGCCCAATCTTCCGACCAGTCGAACTGGAACGCCTCGCCCGGCAGAAACGCAAGCGGCACGAACACGCCGCGGCCGCACGTCTTCTGTTCCTGTTGCCGAGCGGCCTTCCAGTCGCGAGCGAAGGCCGCCACGCGATTGTAGGAGCCGTCGTAACCGAGGGCGGCCAGATCGGCGTGCAATTGCTTGGTCGTCCGCTTCTGCTTGCGCGACTTCCCCGCCTCCTGCCGCAGCATCTGCGACAGCTTGTCGGCGTATGGGTCCAGCCTGCTCGGCCGATCTGGGACGTCAAACTTCGGCTCGACGCTGTCCGAGCGCAGGTATTTGCGGACGGTGTTCCGCGACAGCCCCGTGCGCCGCGATATCTCTCGGATCGAGAAATGGTCTCGGTAGTGCCAGCGTCGGATGACGCTCAATAACTCCATGTCGATCACTCCGATGCCCCCCGTGTAGGCCAAGGGGGCGAGGTTCGAACATGGGTCAGTTCTCGGCGGAAAAACCCGTGCCGCTGGAGTGGGCCCCTGGGGGCGGACAGGGGCGGACTTAACATTTGACCGGCAGGCTGGGCTTTCGAAGGACGAAAGCTCATGGTCAGGTATCGATCCCACAGCATCGAATTTAAGCGCCAGATCGCGCAGGAGTTTCTGGCTGGCGAAACGCTCCACGGTTTGGAGAAGCGCCATGATCTCTCGCGCAATTTGATCCGTGTCTGGGTCGAACGATACCAAGCCGGCGCCTTCGATGAGGACGCTGCCGCGGCCGACCTTCTTCAGCAATACGAAGCGCGGATCGCGGCCCTCGAACGGCTGGTCGGCAAGCAAGCGCTGGAATTGGAGTTTCTAAAGGGGGGTCTGCGAAACGCACCGCCAGCGAGAAGCGGGCCTACGTCCGCAATTGCCGGCCCGAAACAGTCTCCGTCGCCGAAGGATGCCGGCTGATGGGGACCTCACGCTCGGCCTACTATGACGCGCCTACAGGGGCGCCCGATGACACAGCCGTCGTCGAGGCGATGAGCGCGATCCGCGACGAGTTCGAACGCTACGGTTGGCGACGCATGCAGGCCCACCTTCGCCAGCAAGGCCTCGTGGTCAATCACAAGAAGGTCAAGCGCCTCATGCGCGAACACGATCTCCAGCCACGCATGCGTCGGCGATATGTGGCGACGACGAGCAGCGACCACGACCATCCGATCTTCCGCAATCTGGCGAAGGACAGGGTCGTCAACGGCGCCAATCAGCTCTGGGTCGCCGACATCACTTACGTCGCTGTCGCCATGGGCTTCGTTTATGTCGCCGTGATTCTCGACGCCTGGTCGCGTCGCGTTGTCGGCTACGCCATCAGCCGATCCATCGATGTCCGGCTGACGCTCGCCGCTCTGAACGCCGCAATCGAGGACCGCAGGCCGCCGGCCGGCTGCCTTCATCACTCGGACCGCGGGTCGCAATATGCCGCGCAAGCCTATCGGCTGGCCCTCGACAGGCATGGCCTCGTCGGCTCGATGGGCCGGCGCGGCAACCCATACGACAACGCCAAAGCGGAGAGCTTCATGAAGACGCTGAAGGTCGAAGCTGTCTACCCCATGGCCTACGAGACCTTCGCCAACGTCACCCAAAACCTTCCGCGCTTCATCGACCAAGTCTATAACAGCCGCCGGCTCCACTCAGCCCTCGGCTATCTGAGCCCCAAACAGTTCGAGGACCACCACGGTAATCTTTTTATCATTGAGTATTCCTCTATGCTACAGTCTGTATTAAGAAAGCTTGTGCATTATTTCCATCATTCAATTGAGTTGGTTTCACTGGTGATTTTACCGGTAATCCATGCATGATTTTGTGCAACGTGTGAACAATTGCCTTCGGAATATATCCTAATGCAAAACCTGCAGTATTGCCATAGTTTCTATAATAGTGATCATAATGGGTTATAAATGAAGCTCTAAACTTTTGAGCCTTAGTTTGCACATTTATAATTGTTGCTTGAGCAGTAGCAAGTTGAGCAAGTAAGCTTTCTTGTACAGCAGTCAGTCTGGCTATTGCAGAATCTTTAGCTACTAACGTGGTTTGATAGTTATTTACCGCGTTAACTTGTGCTGCTTGGGATACTGCAAGTTGATCGCGCAGTTGTTTTTCTTGAGCTCGTACATTTAATTCGATTGCATACATCTTATTTAATGCAGCATCTTTTGCTGCCAATGTTGTTTGATAATTCTGAGTAGCGGTTGTATGTGCCGCTTGAGCCGTAGTAAGTTGCGTTCTCAGTTGTTGTTCTGATGTAGTTTTAGCCGCCTGAGTTTGTTGTAACTGTCCTTGGAGTGTTTGAACCGCAGCCTTCGCAGTATTTAAATCGTTTACCGCCGTTTGATGGTTTTGTGCTGCGGCAGCTTGTGCCGTTTGGGCAGCCGTAAGCTGTGTTCTCAATTGCTGCTCGGCAGTCCCTTTTGCTGCCAAAGCCGTTTGATGATTTTGAGCAGCATTGTTATTTGCTGTTTGCGCTGCAATTAACTGAGCTTGAAGTTGTTGCTCAGCAGTGGCCTTCGAAGCCAGAGTTTGTTGTATTTGATATTCAAGCAATTGAGCACTAGCTTTAACCGTATTCAGTTGAGTCAGTGTTGTTTGATGATTTTGTGCTGCAGTAGCTTGTGCCGTTTGTGCTGCCGTCAGTTGGGTTTGCAATCCTTGATAATCAGCTTGTACTTTTTGGGTTACTTGCGTCTGCCCTTTCAACTGTTGTTGCAGTTGACTATGCTCAGCATTGAGAGCTGCTGCTTTAGCATGCGTTAGATTTAAAGCATCAGTGAGTTTAAGCGCCATACCTTGTGATTCTTGATGTTCAGTTGATACCGTTTGTAATCGACCTTGTACCTGCTTGAGTTCCTGTTGCAATTGAGCAACGGTTGCCCGCACCGCATTTAAATCGAGTAATGTTGCTTGATTATCTTTAATCGCGGCGGTATGTGCTGTTTGAGCAGAATTCA
The DNA here is from genome assembly GCA_963755915.1 of uncultured Phycisphaerales bacterium. Taxonomy (GTDB): domain Bacteria; phylum Planctomycetota; class Phycisphaerae; order Tepidisphaerales; family Tepidisphaeraceae; genus PALSA-1353. The sequence goes on along the minus strand of CAVWLP010000002.1, from coordinate 4,994,026 downwards.
ACTGTGATCTTAAATCATTTTCGCATGAAGATTTAGCTGCTTGAGCCGTTTGCAATTGCTGGTGAAGTTGTTGAATAGAACCCTTAACGGTATCCAGTTCTTTGGTTGTTGCCTGGTGGTTGAGCAGTGCATCTTTGTGTGCAGATTGCATAGATTTTAATTGCTCAACAAGGTGTTGCTCACTGGTGAACCTGCTGGCATGTTCTTGCTCTAATGATTCTTGAAGGCGTTGGTTGTCTAGCTCAATTTTTTGATTGGTGAGCTGCTGTATTTGCGCTCGTTGGGTGAGTGCACAATATTCATCTTCTAATCGTTCTCGTTCTTGCTGCAGCCCCGAAAGTTGGCTTACCATGGTTGTTTTATATGCTCTGAATTTATGATGAGCTGTTCTAATCTCAGATTCTTTAGCCGATCGAACTTTAGCCTGAGCTTGCCTATACTCTTCTTCGGCCAATCCTGATGTTGTGAGACATTGTTTAAATTTATGAGCAATAACGGTTGCCCTGAGCAATTCTTTTTTTAATCTTTTTATTTTTTTTAGTCGAACAACATCCCCTATTACTTTATTCACACCTCTTTGCCATATTTTTTTAGTATTACGCAGCACCTTTCCTTGCATGCCCACCACCTGCCACTGAGAATCAATAGCTTTTGATTGGCCTTCTGTTGATTGGGATGCATGGAGATGAGAACAACTGAAACTAGTGATTACTAACAATGCAAAAAAGTTTTTCATAAGGCGCTCCCGAACGTGGTGTTTTAAAAAAAATATAATCAAAAATAGCTAGAAAATTATATCCAAAGGGAAGCGCATTAGCAACAAAAATATGTCTTATTGCTGTCTTTGAGAAGCTGGCTTATTATACCTGATCAGAAGAAACAATATTGCGAGCAAGCCCAGAAGTAGCGAGAGGAAAAACCACAATAAAAATAGCTTACAGGGTTTATGGATTAGTTGAAAAAGCTGACTGCTTTGTATGTGAGCGCATAGCATTTGTTTGCTCATCGCTCAACCATCGATCATGATTAATCAAATACTCGGTTTGGAATTGGATCAGCTCCTCATCCCAGGGCTTTGTTTTAGCGCCTTGATATAAGTAGCCCTGAAAAGCAATGTTTCTTTTTTTGCACTCTTGTTGCACTGATTCTAAATATTCTTTTGTATCATCAAACATAATAATTTTTTTAGGCGATAGATGAATGGTATCGAGAAACTGCCCGATTATTGGCCCTTTATTGAGTGTATCAGTTGCCAAAATGCCTTTATAGAATACAGGATGATGATTGTTTATTGGCGGAAAATCTATTATTAAGTCCCCAAAAGTCCCTTGAAATCCGAGCGATTTTAAATGTTCGTAACGCCATTGTTCAAGCCTTTGTATGCTGCCATGGTTGCCCGTATTTATAGCCGAACAAACAATTACGGGAATGCCTCTTTGTTGTAACTCTTCAATTTTCTGAATAATCATGGGCTCAATCAGCGGCCGTTGCTCTTCTTGTAAGGCAATATCAGCATACTTATTCCAGTCTTCAATCTCCGGATGCTTCATAAAGAAACTCTTTTTAAACTTTCGGCCTTGGGGGGTATGCTCATTGATATAATAACTATCTACTGGCTGTATGAGTGTTTCATCGGCATCAAAAACTACCAAGGTATTTTCTTCTATTGCATCAAAACTAACTTCATTAAATGAAGAAATTGCCGTGATTTGCTGGGTTGATTCTCTGAACAGCCAGAAGCTGAAAGCAATAATGACACAGGCAGCCAGATATTTGATAATCTTCTTGTGCTTTGCTTGCAACATACCAAAGACCTCCCTTTATATCTTTTGAGAAGCTGGCTTATTATACGTAATCAGAAGAAGGAATGTTGCGAGCGGGCCAAGAAGTAACGAAAGGAAAAACCACAAGATGGTTGAACGGCCTTGCAGCTGTGCAATTGATGCATTGAGCAAAGATAATGTTCCCCAACCAACAAAATAACTATATTCGGCGTATACGATCATAATTTCTCCTCTAACTTTATTTCTTTGGCTCTTCTTGCGATTGCCTACGCAAGATATCGACTAAATTATATAATTTGCGTTCATCTAACCATGCATTAACTAATCTTTTTAATTCAGCGATTACACTGTCCAATGTAGATAGCGCTTTTTTATATTCGGGGGAATTAGGTTTGGCAGCAGTTAATGCTTCTTTGGACTTATCGTATTCTTGTAGGTTTTTGCCCCATAGTGGCATATCATAAGGCGCCATCTGCTGATTAAATTTCCAAAATTCATGGACTGAAGCATCAAAAATTGCCTCATAATTCAAGGGATCTTGGACCGCATTGTGTAATGCGCTGACCGATTCATTTTCACTTTTCTCTTTTTTATCTGAGGCTTCTTTTTTTGCTTTAGCTTGAGTAGGGGCAGGAACAATTATTTCTATCTTGTTATTTATTTTTGCCTCCAAGCATATTTCGGGATATCGCTTAATGGTATCAATGATTAGTTGTGGCCCAACCGTTTTTTTAAGATACACATCGAAGAAACTTAAGACAACAGCGCGAGTAATTGCCATGCCCTTTAATGGCGGTATTGCGCTTACACTGTGCGCCTGCACCAGCAATTGTTTATCACTTAAACTAAAATGCTCCATACCTTTGACAAAAGCCAAATAAGCATCATTCAAGGTATTGTTGAATACCGCATGATCGGCAATAAGCGTTCGCGCTCTTTGTAAATCATCATCGAGTCTTGTTGATTTATATTGTGCGAGTTGCTCATCTGTCGGGTATAATCCATAGGCCTTAAAAATCATGAATGGTGTGTTCAAATCTTTACTATGATATGATTTCCAAACTAAACCATCAATGTCCATACCAGCTTTAAACCTATTATCGGCTTTGCAAGCCCTCGAAAGCATTATAGCCACCCATATGAATGGCCGCATATGCCGACGTGATTCATATCACATTTGGCAGTTAATATTCCCTGCGGATCGTAAGCATTGAGCCGTTCTAATTCATCCAAAACAAATCGCGCATCGCGCACCTCAAGATCTGGTTCTTTTTCACTGCGCTTTTTACGCTCTTCAGCGAGTTCTTTGTCAGTGTATTTTTTTCTTACCGTATCAGCATCGATTACTTTACCATTGGAAAAGATTGTAACTAAATTTTCGTAGGTATTATCAATGCCGACGACAATATATCCATGGCTTGCCAAATCTTCCAAGAGTGTTGTATAGCTTCTGACTATCTGCCAGCCGCCTGGTAAAAAGAAAATGACTGGATACTTGGCTTGAGCTTTAGAAACTTGAGCATTATATATGCTATGCGTTTCCATTTTATCAAGTTCGTTTAATTTCTTTTCACCTATATCATACCCCATGCTTAAATCTTTTTTTACGTATGGTAGGACATCACGTAAATAAGGGTATAGTTTTCCTTTAGCATGCTCATCGACTGGATACCAAACATAGACCATTAACTCTCGAAGATCTTTGCGATTTGGTGAGCTTTCTTCTTTTCTTTTGGTATCTATTAGATGATATGTGGTAATGCCGGCTTTATATTTACCGGTCGGAGCAGGCAGTTGCATGCTATTAGTTTTCAAAAAATACAATGCACCGATGGCCAAGATAAGAACTATTATGTACTTACTACACCAAACTCTGTTAGAAATCATAGCTGCATCCCTTCCGAACAATTTAATGTACCAAGAATTTTATCTCTTAACACATTAAAACTATTACTGATTGTTATGCAATATTCTTGGCTTGCGAAGTTTCATTACGTCTCTTAATTAATCAATATCATCTTCACAATAATCGGCGGGATATCTAAATCGGCGATCACCATTTTCTTTCCTCTCTCGCCACATTTTCTTGAGTTGATCATCTAACAACTCATCAGTCCAGTCTGGGATAGCAAGACCAACCGTACCGATAACATGGCCGTTTCCCCCGGCCACCTCCGTATTGCTCGAACAACTCATCGGACTACTGGACGGCGATCGAAGCGATTCCTTCGTGGACGGTGTCTGATCAGTTGACGATCACCGGCGACTTCCTGTACGTGGATGCGCCGGGCGACTCCGCCTTGAATGCGGGCAAGGCCGCCCAGTGGTATGGGGCGGTTGGGTATGTCTCGTACAAGATCAACGGGATGTTCACCCCGAATCTCCGAATCGAGTGGTATCGCGACCAGGGTGCGGCCACGACGGGCAACCAGGCCAACTACGGCGAGCTTACCCTCGGCGTCCAGATTCACCCGCTGCCGAATGACCCCATCTTCCAGTGGTTGCAGATTCGCCCGGAACTTCGCGGCGATTGCGCGGACCGTGCGGTGTTCGACACCAGCTATAAGCCGGAATACAGCGAGCTGACGGCCGCGTTTGACGTGATCATGCAGTTCTAAGTCAGCCGGTCGATTCTCTGAAACCTTCGCAGCCCCGGTTGATGAAACCGGGGCTTTTTTGTTGACAAACGATCGTTTATCCCCAAAATCCGGGGCTGGAGGTCACCTTTTATGACTCGATGGATGAATAAAGCGGCGCTGACGTTGACGGTTTTGGCCCTGGGATTTTTCGCGGCCCGCTCGGTGCGGGCGGATGATGCGGCTAGTACGCAGCCCAGCGCGTTCGGCCGCCACGCAGCCGAGCGACGCGACGGGAAGCATTACCGTTACGGTATTGGATTCCAGCAGCAACCCGGTCCACAAGGCGACCGTAAGACTGTTTTCAACCGCGAAGCCCGCGGACGCCGACGACAACGCCGCGCCGGCGAAGCCCAAGGCGGTTGCTTCCGGGAAGACGGATGCTGACGGGAAGTTTACGTTCCCGAACCTGGCGACGGGCGATTATCGCGTGCGGGCGACGATGAGGAAGACCGGCGGGAAGGGATCGGCGGAAGTGACGGTGAGCAGCGACACGCCGAACCCGACGGTGACGATTACGTTTGCGGCGCCGGCCGATAGCGGCGGGGCGACGACGGCGCCGAGTGCGGCGGCGCAGTAGCGCGGCGCAAATTCGAAACCCAAAATTCGAATGACGAACCCCGGTGCGCCGGGACAGGTCAAATTCGAATTTCGAGTCACTTCGTTCCTTTTACTGCCTCAATCACAAACTCATTTCGCTGCAGTTCCTCGCTTAATCTGCTGGGTGGGCCATGGCCGGGGAGAAGCTGCGTTTCGGGCGGGAGTTTCATTACTGTTCGGATCGATTCCTGGAGTTGTGCGAAATCGGAATCAGGGAAATCGGTGCGGCCGACGGAGTTCATGATGATGAGGTCTCCGCCGATGAGGATGCGCTGGTCGGGGAAGTGAAACATGACGTGGCCGGGGGAATGGCCTGGGGTGTGGATGACGCGGCAAACGAGGTTCCCAATTTTCAATTCCTGGCCGTCCTGGACGTAATCGTCGGGCTTGCGCGGGGGGATTTCAAGGGGGACGCCGAAGGCGACGGTGGGGGGCTCGGATAGCTTGGATTCGTCGAGTTTGTGGATGAGGATTTTGGCGGAGGCGAATTTCTCGGTGACGACGGAGTGGTCGGCGACGTGATCGAAATGGCCGTGCGTGAGCCAGAGGCCGATGACGTCCCAGCCGCGCTGTTTGGCTTCTTCCAGCAGCAGTGCGGTGGTGTCGTTGGGTGCGTCGAAGAGGACGGCTTTGCCGGTGGATTCGTCGACGATGAGGTAGCAGTTAGTTTCGGCGATTCCGCCGGAGTCTGCGAGGATTTGCATAAGAGCATGCTCGGTTCACTCGTAGCGTCTGCGTCGCCGCCATTTGGGCCACAGGCTAGGCGCGACGACGAAGCGTATTCTAAACGGATACGTTGAGGAGGAGCAACGACGCATGGGGCTCAAATGGCGGCGACCCGAAGGGTTGCGTCCAAAGGGGCCGCCCGCGGCGTCATCGCGACTCAACGGGTCTATTCAAACCCGCTTCGCCGCTCTTCCTTGCGTTCGGCCCCTTTGGACGCAACGCAGACGCTACGAGTGAACCGAGCATGCTCTAGAACTCCAGGCCGATTTGAGATCGCATTTCGTCCAGGACGCGCATGTTTCCCATGGTATCTTCGCGGGTGAGCCGGGGAGCAGCGCCGTCGAGGGCGGCGGCGGCGAAATCGTCGGCTTCGATGCCGTACATGTTCGCGGGTGATTCGGTTTTTCGAATGTCTTTCGGCGGGGGTCCCTGGGTTTTGGGGCCGTCCATTTTGGGCTCGTTGCCGCGGGTGATGATGAAGACCGAGCCGGGCATTGGTTTCCAGGGGACGGGGATTTCGATGAAACCTTCGGTGCCGCAGAGATAGGCGGTGTTGTCGGCGTGGGCGCACATTCCGCAGGTGAAGCTGGAGAGGATGCCGCCGGGGAATTCCATGGTGGCGACGGCGAGTTCGTCTACGCCGCTGGGGTGAAATTGCGCGGAGGCATGGACTTTTGTCGGTTCGGACTGGGCAAAAAAGCGGGCGAAATTGATGCAGTAGCAGCCGATGTCCATGAGCCCGCCGCCGCCGAGGCTGCGGACGAAACGGACATTGCCTTCGATTTTCGGGTGCGGTAGCAAAAGCTGGTGCGGATGAGGCGCAGCTCGCCGATGGCGCCGGATTGGACCGCTTGCATCACCGCGAGGGTCTGCGGGTGGGAGCGGTACATGAAAGCCTCGACGAGGAGGCGGCGGTGTTTCGCGGCGGCGTCAAACATTCGCGCCGCCTCGGCGGCGGTGTTGGCAAGGGGCTTCTCGCAGAGGACGTGTTTGCCGGCTTCGAGGGCGCGGATGGTCCAGAGTTCATGCAGGGAGTTGGGCAGGGCGTTGTAGATGGCGTCGATCTGGGGGTCGGAGATCAGAGCTTCGTAGCTGGCGTGAGCGCGGGGTATGGCGTGGGTTTGACAGAACGATTCCGCGGTATGCTTCTGGCGCGAGCCCGCCGCGGCGAGGATTCCGCGGGCGCTGCTTTTGACGCCGACGGTGAACTGCGTGGCGATGTTGCCGGTGCCGAGGATTCCCCAGCGGAGTTTGGCGGGCATGTGGGAAGGATAGGCTTGAAGGGGCGAGCGCGCAAGAAGCAGCGGAGGGAAATCAGAAATTCGAAACTCGAAACTCGAAATTCGAATGGGGGAGCGTTGAATGGCTTATTGCTGGGCGGTTACGAATTCGATTTCCTGGATGGGGGGGACGAGTCCGGCCTGGGCGCCGCGCTTCAGGAGGGTTGAGATCGCTTCGCGGCCGCGCTGGCCGTAGTCGAGGGTCCAGGCGTTGACGTACATTCCGACGAATTTGTCGGCGAGGTCGCGGTCGAGGTCGCGCCCGAATTGGAGGGAATATTCAACCGCCTCCTTGCGGTGGTCGAGGCTGAATTGGATCGAGCGGCGAATAATGTTGGTGACTTCCTGGCAGACGGTTTTGCCGAGGTCCTTGCGGATGCAGTTGCCGCCCAGAGGCAGGGGGAGAGCGGTCTGCTCCTGCCACCAGACGCCGAGATCGACGACGAGGTGGAGGCCGAGTTTCTGGTAAGTGAGCTGACCTTCGTGAATGATCAGGCCGGCGTCGGCTTTTCCCTCCTTCACATAATTGGGGATTTGATCGAAGTGGACGGGGACGGTGCGAAAGGCTTCGCCGGCTTTGCCGAGGCAGAGCTGAAGGGCAAGGAAGGCGGTGGTGAGCTCGCCGGGGATGGCGATGGTTTTGCCTTTGAGGTCGGCGATTTTTTGGGGTTCGCGGGTGACGACCATGGGGCCGTATTTGTCACCCATGCTGCTGCCGCAACTGGTGAGGGCGTATTTGTCGGCGACGTAGGGGTAGGCATGGATGGAGATCGCGGTGATTTCGAGTTCGCCTTTACGGGCACGCTGGTTCAGGGTTTGGATGTCCTGGAGGACGTGCTCGAACTGGTAGGGGCGGGAGTCGACCAGGTTTTTGGCGAGGCCGTAGAACATGAAGGCGTCGTCGGGGTCGGGGGAGTGGCCGAGGCGTAATTTTTTGCTTTGCATGGAATGTTAATTAGCTTTTTCGCACCAACTTCGCCACATCTGGCGATAGGCTTCTTCCATGTCCAGCGCGAATTGCTTGGCGTCGGTGATGGGGGATTTTTGCATTGTGGGGCGGATAGTGCAGCGAAGCTGGGCGAGGCGATCGATGTTTGCCGCGAGGTTAGCCGCGATTTCTACGTACTGCGCGGGGGACTGGGCGATGAGGTCGGGCAGCCCGCTGTTGGAGAGGACGCTGACGCCGCCGCGCTGGATGGCGGTTTTGCCGGCGAGGGTGACGACGGGGACGTCCATCCATAGGGCGTCGCAGGTGGTGGTGCCGCCGACGTAGGGGAACGGGTCGAGGCCTACGTCGATTTCGTTGTAGGTTTGCATGTACTGGGGGACGGTCATTTTGCCTTTGAAGACGATTCGGTTGGCGTCGACGCCGGTGCGCTGAAAAGTCTGGCGGAGGCGATCGCGATGGGCGCCCTCCGGGGCGTGGAGGATCAGTTTTGAGCCGGGGGATTTTTGGAGGAGTTCGGTCCAGGCGGAGAGGGTCGTGGGCGTTACCTTGCAGAAATTGTTGAGGCAGCCGAAGGAGACGAAACCATTTTTGGCCGCCGACAGGGGCCCGACCTGCATTTCGGGGAAGAGAGGCTCGTAACACCAGTAGGTGCGCGGCAGGCGATAGGTTTGTTCGGTGTAGTAGTCGAGGGACGCGCCGGGCGGATCGAGATACGGGTCGGTGATGCGGTAGTCAAAAGCGTCCATGCCGCTGGAGCCGGGGTAGGCGAGGTAGATGACCTGAACGGGGGCGGGTTTTCGCGCCATCAGGAGAAGGCGGTCCTTGGCGGTGTGCATGGTGAGATCGATCAGGATGTCGATCTGATCGGAATGAATGAGCTGGGCGGCCTGCTGGTCGGTGAGCGGGTTGATGTCGCGCCAAACATCCGAGCTTGCCTGCGCCCTGGCGGTGAAATCGTCGGGGGTTTCTCGCCAGGGCGTCAGCAAGAAGGGAGTGGGCATGTGGATATCCGGATTCCGTCCGGACTACCGGGTTGATGGCATCGATCGCGTCGTCGAAGTGGCCGGTGATGAGGAGAACGCTGGCGAGGTTGATACGTGCTTGGGGATATTCGGATTGAAGCTGGATGGCGCGGCGATAGGAATCGGCGGCTTTATCTGGCAGCCCTCTATCGGCGAGCACGTTGCCCAAGTTGAAATGGGCCTCCGCATATTCAGGGTCAAGCTGGATCGCCCGCTCGATGAGTTGGGTGGCTTCATCTTTGCGGCCGGTTTGGTTGGCAAGAACGCCCAAGAGATGGGTGACGTCAGCGTCTTCGGGGTCGTCGGCAAGGAGCTGGCGGTAGGCCTGCTCGGCCTGGGCCAGGCGGCCGGCGCGGTGGTGTTCGACGGCGGATTGGAAGGCCTCGTCACTCATATACTTAACTAATCACAAGGCCCAATCGTTGGCAAGCGGAGCGGAAGGGGCGATAACCGCAAATTACTAACAGTTGGGGCACCGCCGGGGGTTGGATCGGCCGATGACACGATTATTACTGTACAAAGGCCCGAAATAACCTGAACATGGCTACGTTGTATTAGGTAAAAGGCGGTACCAAGGACACGGTATGGCGGTAATTCATCCACTATTAGCTCCCTATATTCCATCGGATTCTGATCCCTTCGATGACGTAAAGGCCGCGCATTTGCTGAATCGTGCGGGGTTCGGCGGGGTGCCGGAGGAAGTGGAATATGTGCGTAAGATCGGGCCGAAGCGGGCCGTGGAATGGCTGATGGATTTTCCGGATGCGCCGGCGGAAGAAATGGGCGGGGAGTATGACTCGCCGGATTTGAGCACGATCGCGGGGTCGCCGGCCAATTTTCGGGAATACTGCCGGAAGCTTTTCGGCAAGAGCCGCGATGAGAAGAAGGCGCTGATCCAACAATTGATGCAGGCGAACCGGCAGGCGATCAGCGCGACGATCGGCTGGTGGATGAACCGGATGGCGTACGGACGGTACCCGCTTCATGAAAAGCTGACGCTTTTCTGGCATGGGCATTTCACGACCAGCGCGAAGGACGAACGTTCGGCGATGCTGATGTGGCGGCAGAACGAACTGCTGCGGCGCTATGCGGCGGATAATTTTGAGCCGTTCGTGCGGGCGATTTCGCGCGATCCGGCCATGCTCGATTACCTCAACAACAACGAAAATCGAAAAGAGCATCCGAACGAAAACTATGCCCGCGAGCTGATGGAGCTTTTCACGCTGGGGATCGGGAACTACACCGAGACGGATGTGAAGCAGGGGGCGCGGGCGTTCACCGGGTGGGGGCACGACGGCGTGGATTTCGTTTATCGCGAGGAGGACCACGACGACGGGATCAAATATTTCCTGGGGCGCAGCGGGGACTTTGATGGGGATGACGTCATCAGCATTATTTTGCAGCAGCCGGTTTGCTCGCGGTTTATCGCGGGGGAGTTGTTCAAGTATTTCGCGTATGAGAATACGGATGCGTCGCTGGGGACGGCGCTGGGGGAGGTTTTGCTGAATAATCGTTATCAGATTCGGCCGCTGCTGCGGACGATTTTTAACGAGCCGGGCGTTTTATAGTCCGAATTCGATTGGGGTGCAGATCAAGAGCCCGATGCAGCTTATGGTGGGAACGATCCGGATGCTGGGGCTTCAGATGCCGCCGGCGCCGGCGGTGGAGTCGGCGCTGAACCAGATGGGTCAGCTTCCACTGATGCCGCCGAATGTTCGCGGGTGGGCTGGCGGGAGAATGTGGATCAATACCAGCACACTGTTCATCCGGTACAACACGGGCGTCTGGCTGGCGGGGGGCAGGTTCCGGCGCTGACGCGCTATAATCGCAAGGGGGCGACGGATAATCTCCTTGGGGCGGGATTGGCACGGCCGACGGATTTCGATCCGAACGACCAGGGGGCGACCGATGCGGTCACCGATGCGTGGGTCAAACGGCTCATTCAACGGCCGGTTGAGACCGACAAACAGAAGATTCTGGCGGATGTGCTCAGCGATGGGGTGAATGACGATTCGCTGCGGAAGATGGTGCAGTTGATTGTTTCGATGCCTGAATATCAGTTGTGTTAAAGCAGGAGCAGCCATGGATAAGAATGTCTCCACCCGGCGTTTCTTTTTGCAGAAGGGTCTGACGCTTCTGGCGGTTGCGCCGACGATCCCGACGTTTCTCGATCAGACGGTGCTGGCGCTGAACAATCCGCTGGATAGCACGCTAACGCAGCAGCCTTCGGGGAAGGATGGGAAGATCCTGGTCGTTGTGCAGCTTTCCGGGGGAAATGACGGGCTGAGCATGGTGATCCCGTATGGCGATGACGCCTATTACCGGGCGCGCACGAGAATTTCGCATCCGGCGAACCAGATTCTCAAGATCGATAATTACGTCGGGCTGCATCCGAATCTCACGTCGCTGAAAGATATGTATGACAGCGGGGATTTGGGGATTGTGCAGGGAGTGGGATATCCGAACCCGAACCGGTCGCACTTCCGGGCGATGGATATCTGGCAGAGCGCCGAGCCGGAGCGGCCGCAGCCGGACAGCGGGTGGCTAGGGCGATATTTCGATAACACCTGCCCGGGTTGCGATCCGAAGGTGGGGATTGCGATTGGGGAAGACATTGCCGCTGGCGATGCAGGGGGAGAAGGTGCTCCCGCTGAGTTTCGAGCGGCCGGACAGTTATCGGTACAACGGGCGGGACGAAGGTCGAATATATCTCAAGCTTAACCATGAGGATCTGCCGCCGGGCGGTGCGAGTGCCGATCGCAGATTACGCCGTCGCTCGCAGCTCGACTTTCTTGCATCGGACGGCGATGGATGCCCAGCTCAGCAGCGAGCAGATTTTGCGGCTCACGCGGAACCACGCGTCGCCGGTGGCGTATCCGGCCACTGAGTTTGGAAACGATCTGAAGACGGTGGCGGCGATGATTGCGGGCGGGTTGCCGACGCGGGTTTATTATGTCGCCCTGGGCGGATTCGATACGCACGCACAACAGCTCCCGCGGCATGATGCGCTGATGAAGCAGTTGTCCGATGGGCTGGGGGCGTTCTGGAAAGATATGAAGCAGCAGAAGAACGACGACCGGGTGCTGGCGATGACCTTCAGCGAATTTGGTCGGCGCGTGGTGGAGAATGCGAGCAACGGCACCGATCACGGCGCGGCCGCGCCGATGTTGGTGATGGGTTCGAGCATTCGGCAGGGGATCGTGAGCCCGCATCCGTCGCTGTCGGACCTGGATCAGGGAGACCTCAAGTATGTGGTCGATTTCCGGTCGGTCTATGCGAGTATTCTGCAGAATTGGCTGGAGACGCCCAGCAAGCCGATTCTGGGGGATCAGTATCCGATGCTGCCGATTGTCAAAACCGCGTAACCGCGAACCTGCCGTCGCGGGGCTTGAAAATGCGGGACTGTCCCCGAAGCGTAACAACTTCGGGGATTTTTTTTTTTTTGGCGGTTTATAAGGCCTGAAAGGGAAACCGGATAAGCGTTTCATCGTAGACAGTTATAAGGACAGGCGGTAAGCTGTGGGGTCGGCAGATATTTCTGGACCACGGGCACCAGCCGATCGCCGGAAAATCCACTCCGGGCCTCGCTCTTTCGCAATGGAATTGTCTCGATCCGGTCGATGATGTTTAAAAGAACCGGGCGTGCAACTCCACGTTTGCACTGGGATGGTAATTAAAGAGCGAATATTGCGTCCGCTGGTCGTCTTTTAAACGGAGTAAGCCTGGCCATGCCTCCAAAAACAAATTCATTGGTATCGTTGATCGATAAGAAGCTGGATGTTTCGAACTTCCGGGAACAGCACTGGGAGGGGTCGCTTTGGGAGTATCTCGACCTTGTTGTGGAAACGCCGGTCGTCGCCCGCAATGCGTTTCAGCGCGTGTACGACATGATTTTGACGTACGGGAGCGAGTCGTACACCCAGTTCAAACAGGAATACAACCGGTACAAGTTTTTCGCCGACCCAATCGATCAGCGGCGCAGACGCGATCTTCGGTTTAGAGCGGCCGCTGATGCAGCTCGTCGATTTCTTTAAATCGGCGGCGCAGGGGTATGGCACGGAAAAGCGAATTCTGCTGCTTCATGGGCCGGTAGGTTCCAGCAAATCGACGATCGCACGGCTCCTGAAGAAAGGGCTCGAGAATTACAGCCGCGGCGAAGCGGGGCGGTGCTATACCTATATGTGGCGCGTGCACCATCGCGGCCCGGGCGGTGATGAGGGGGAGCAATACCTCGAATGCCCGATGCACGAAGAGCCGCTGCTGCTGATTCCGCGCGAAGCGCGGCACGATGTTCTCGAAGCCATCAACGAAAAGCTCCCGGACGGGCGTAAGATTCGGCTGTTTGGCGATGTCTGCCCCTTCTGCCGGAAGATCTACGGGGACCTGCAGGAAAACTATGGCGGCGACTGGAAGAAGGTGATGGAGCACGTGAAGGTGAAGCGGCTGATCCTTTCCGAAAAGGACCGCCGCGGCATCGGGACGTTCCAGCCCAAGGATGAGAAGAACCAGGACAGCACAGAACTGACCGGCGATATCAACTATCGAAAGATCGCCGAGTTTGGATCGGATTCGGATCCGCGGGCGTTCAATTTCGACGGCGAGCTGAACATTGCCAATCGCGGAATTGTCGAATTCATCGAAGTGTTGAAGCTGGACGTCGCATTTTTGTACGACCTGCTCGGCGCCAGCCAGGAGCATCTCATCAAGCCCAAAAAGTTTGCCCAGACCTATATCGACGAGGTCATTCTCGGCCACACGAATGAGCCGGAATATAAGCGCCTCCAGGGCAACGAAATGATGGAGGCGTTCCGCGACCGCACGATCAAGATCGACGTGCCATACAACATCCGCCTCGATGATGAAGTGAAGATTTACCTGAAAGATTTCGGGCCGGAGCGGATCAAGGGTATTCACATTGCGCCGCATACGATTGAAGTGGCCGCGATGTGGGCGGTGCTGACTCGCCTTGCGGAGCCGAAAAAGGCCGGCATCACCAAGATGCAGAAGATGAAGCTGTATAACGGCAAGAGCATTCCCGGGTTTACCGAGGACAGCATCAAGGAGCTGAAGGAAGAAGCCCCGCGCGAGGGGATGCAGGGGATCAGCCCGCGTTATATCCAGGACAAGATCAGCAATTCGCTGGTGAGCCACCAGGCACAGCTCGATAAGTCGATCAACCCGTTTATGGTGATGAACGAACTCGAAGGCGGGCTGAGCCACCATTCGCTGATTACCGATGAAGAGTTGAAAAAAGAGTACAAGGAGCTGCTGGCCGTGGTTCGCGAGGAATATGAGGACATTCTCAAGGGCGAAGTCCAGCGGGCCATCAGCGCTGATGAGGACGCGATCAAGCGGCTGGCCGCCAATTACATCGAAAACGTCCGGGCGTACACGCAGCATGAACGGGTGCGGAATCGCTACACCGGCCGCGATGAGGACCCGGATGAACGGCTCATGCGCTCGATCGAGGACAAGATCGATATTCCAGAGAGCCGCAAGGATGATTTCCGGCAGGAAATCATGAACTACATCGGCGCACTGGCCCTGGATGGCAAAAAGTTTGAATACAACACCAACGCCCGGCTGCTGAAAGCCCTGGAACTGAAACTGTTTGAAGACCAGCGCGACACGATCAAGCTGAAAAACCTGGTCAGCAGTGTGGTTGACGATGAGACGCAGCAGAAGATCGACGTGGTGAAGCAGCGGCTGATCAAATATTTCGGGTATAACGAGACCAGCGCAACCGACGTGCTGAACTATGTCGCGAGCATCTTTGCCCGGGGAGATTCCAAGCAGGACGAGTAATGCGTCGATTCAACCGCCGTTCCGGGTATTCGCTGGTGCTCGTGGGAGTTTTGGGGATCGCGTTTTTTTGGATTACGGACCCTCGCTACGGGCTGGCGCTGCGCTGGAGCCGCGGGGAGAATCCCGTGGATCTGGCGAACTGGCATTTGCCGGGCACAATCCTGGGATGGGCCGGGTCGGGGCTGGTTTTGCTGATTGGGCTATACCTATTATCGAGGAAGGTGACCTGATAGCGGAGATTTCGGATGCTGGATGATCTGAAGGAATTTCTTGATCGCGAGCCGTTTGCCAACTTTCGAATTGTGCTGGCAAGCGGCCACAGCTACGAAGTCAGCAGCCCCTATCAGGTTGCAATCGGGCGAACCCAGTTGGACTATTATTTTCCCCGCTCGGACCGAAAAGCGGTATTACGCCTGAGCCAGATCGTTGCTTTTGAGAACACGGAACAAACAAACCCATGATCCTCAAAATCGAAAAAGATCATCAGCGTTTCCGGCAGATTGTGAAGGGCCGGATCCGGGACGACCTGCGCAAATTTCTGACCAAGGGCGAACTCATTGGCAAGGAAGGCAAGCACCTGATCAGCATCCCGCTGCGCGGGATCGAGCTGCCGCATTTCCGGTACGGCGACAACTCGGCCGGTGTGGGAGCGGGCGACGGGAAGGAAGGGGATGTTGTCGGCAAAGGGAACAAGCTTTCCGGCGGGACCGAGGCGGGCCAGCACATCATGGAAGTCGATCTTACGCTGGACGAGCTGGCGGAGATTCTTGCCGAGGAATTGAAGCTGCCGCGCATCGATCCCAAGGGAAAGCATCGGATCACCACCATTCGCGACAAGTACAGCGGGATTCGGCGGGTTGGTCCTGAATCGCTGCGCCATTTCAAGCGGTCGTTCAAGGAAGCGCTGAAGCGGCAGATCATGATCGGGGATTACGATCCCGATTTTCCGATGATCGTGCCGCAGCGGAAGGACATCCGCTATCGAAGCTGGAAGGAAATTAAATCACCGCAGTCCAACGCGGTTATTGTTTTTATGATGGACGTATCGGGTTCGATGGGCGAAGAGCAGAAAGAGCTGGTGCGGCTGGAAAGCTTCTGGATTGATACCTGGCTGCGAAAAAATTACGAGGGGATCGAATCACGCTACATCGTGCACGACGTGCAGGCCAAGGAAGTCGACAAGCACACGTTTTATCATCTTCGCGAAGACGGCGGCACCAAGATCAGCAGCGCATTCCGCACGGCCAAGGCATTGCTCGATGCGCATTATTCGCCGGAGGAGTGGAACATCTATCTCTTCCATTTCAGCGACGGTGACAACAGCTCCGAGGCCGACAGCCGCGACTGCGTGAAGCTGCTGAAAGAGCAGCTTTTGCCGGTCTGCAATATGTTCGGGTATTGCCAGGTGGCCAGCGCGTATGGTTCGGGGAACTTCATCAACGTGCTGCATGAGCATCTTCGCAATCACGAGAAGGTGCTGACCAGCCGGGTGAATTCGAAGGACGATATTTACGATTCGATCAAGACGTTTTTTGGGAAGGGGCATTAGCGTGAGCAGCACTTCGACAAAACTTGTCACGGCCGATGAGTTGCTCAAGATGGGCGATATCGGTCGGTGCGAGCTCATTTATGGGGAATTAATCAAGATGAGTCCAGCCGGTTTTGATCATGGGATTGTGGCGGCGCGAATGGCTCGATTTCTGGGCGAGTTTGTAGAGCAAAATGATCTGGGCGCGGTTTTAGGCGCGGAAACGGGATTTAAACTGGAATCGGACCCGGACTTGGTTCGCGCCCGGATGCCGCCTTTGTTCGAAAAAACAGAATTCCCGCGGGGGGCTGGCAGAAATATTTTCCCGGAGTGCCCGATCTGGCCGTGGAAGTTCTCTCGCCCGATGACACCAAACGCGAAGCTGCGGAAAAGATAAACATGTGGCTCGTTCACGGTGCGACTTCGTGCTGGGTCACTGACCCGAAAACGATGACAGTAACAATCTATCGAGCAGCCGCACCCGCCATTCGATTGACAGCCACGGACGAAATCATCGGCGAACCAGCGCTCCCGGGATTCGTGCTCCCGATCGCCCGAATATTCAAGCGCCCGTAGATTAAGCTCCCCTGCGTCTCCTCATCACCAATCCTGCAACCAGCACCCCTACAGCCCCAAACGACGCCGGCTCCGGCAAAGTCGCCGCGACATAAATCTCATTGCCCACCGAATCATAGGCCGTCGATGTCACCATCCCGTCCCCGTCCACCGATTGGATGACATTTCCATCGCTATCGTAGGTTGTCATCGTGTAATTCGCGGGCCCATCCTGCGTCAGCACTGCGATGCGATTGCTGTCGGAATCGTAGGTGATGGAGGTCACATTGCCGTCGCCGTCCACCGACTGAATGACGTTCCCCTCCAAATCATAGGAAGTCATTGTGTAATTCGGCCCGCTTTGCGTGATCAGATCGACTCGATCGTCGTCCGAATCGTAGGCGGTCTCGGTTACGTTTCCCGTCCCATCGTATGACGACACTACGCTTCCATCTTTGTCGTACTCAACGGTGGTGAATTGAGATGGGCTGTCCTGCGTAACCTGAACCGTGCGATCGTCATCGGCATCGTATAGCGTATGCGTGACGTTTCCCTCGCCGTCGATGGTTTCGATGACATTCCCGTCAGGATCGTATTGAGTCGTAGTGAAATTGTTTGTCCCGCCCTCGGTGGTCACCTCCAGACGATTATCGTCCGTGTCGTACGTCGTCGAGGTTATCGTCCCCGATGAATCGATGCTTCTGATCACGTTGCCGTCGGCGTCATATTCCGTCGTTGTATAATGGACATTATCGTTGGTGGTGGTCACGTCGGTGCGGACATTGTCGGCATCGTATGTCATCTGGGTGATGTTGCCGTCGCCATCGACGGATGTAAGCAGGTTCCCATCCGCGTCGTAAGTATTGATCTGGCTGCTGATGGGATTTCCTCCGATGTCATTCACGCCGGCGACCAAAGCATTCCCGTCGCTGTCGTAGGCGATTTCGTCCACCTCTCCGTAAATGTCGATTGTCTGGAGAACGCTTCCATCGAGGTCGTAAGACGTGATCGAACTGGACTGACCCATGCAAAATCCCGCGCCCGAGAGGAGTCGCAGGCCGGCGGCTGCGGCAAATGCCAGGATAAGTCGGGATTTCGTAGAAGTTGTGAGGCGCATATCTTCCACCTTTCCGATAGTTAAAATGACTCGGAGCCGGGCAATCGAATGATGCCCTGAAGACGGGGCATCAGCCTAAATTGCCGGTGCATTTAAGGCAAGAAAATTTCATTGTGTGTCGTAAAACGCGATCGCGATGTCGCAAATTATGCGAGCGATGATAACGCTCCCAGGTACCAAGGCTCACGCTATAGTGCCTGTTTGGGCTAAGGAGATCCTCAGTGAAAGCCGTCGCCGTTTTTCCATCCAGCCGGCAGGTGAAACTCATCGATCACCCCGAGCCGTCAATCGGCTCGCCCTCGGATGTGAAGCTTCGGATGATCGACATTGGGATTTGCGGCACCGACAAGGAAATCGTTACGTTCCAGTACGGCACGCCTCCGACGGGATCGGACTATCTGGTCATCGGGCATGAATCGCTCGGTGAAGTTGTGGAAACGGGTGCGGAGGTGAAATCGCTGAAGAGGGGGGATCTTGTAGTGACGATGGTGCGCCGCCCATGCGATCATCCCGAATGCGTGGCCTGCCGCGCGGGCCGCCAGGATTTTTGTTACACCGGCGATTTCACGGAGCGCGGCATTAAAGGCCGGCATGGGTATATGACTGAGTTGGTCGTCGATGACGAAATATATATGAATCTCGTTCCGCCCGATCTGCGGAATGTCGCCGTTCTCGTCGAGCCCCTTACCATCGCCCAGAAAGCCATCGAACAATTATGGCAGGTGCAGGCGCGGTTCCCTGGGCCTGTGCAACCCAACCCGGCCGGCCGTCCAACTACTGTCATAAAGCGCTTGTGCTCGGCGCGGGTCCGGTTGGGCTGCTGGGGGCCATGGCGCTGGCAGTACGCGGGTTTCAGACGTTTGTTTATTCGAAAATCCGCAGTTCCCAATCCTCGCGCCGATCTCTGCTCGGCCATCGGCGCGAAATACATTTCCTCGGACCAGAGCTCCGTGGACGAGATGGCCCGGACTGTCGGCGGCATCGACGTCGTTTATGAAGCGGTAGGGGCTTCGTCACTGGCGTTTGACGTCATGCGCGTGCTCGGCACCAATGCGGTGTTTATATTCACCGGAGTTCCCGGCAGAAAAGGTCCGATCTCCATCGACACCGATCGCCTCATGCGCGATTTTGTGCTGAAGAATCAGGTGATTTACGGCACGGTGAATGCCGGAAAACAGGCGTTTATGGATGCGATTACCGACCTTTCGGAATTCGCAGACGTTGGCCCGGCGTTTTGGAGAGGCTGATCACCGGCCGATTCCGATCGATCGGGCGGTCGAGTTGTTGACCGGGACGCCCGGGGGAATTAAGAACGTCGTAAGCCTGCAATGAGCGAAACCGCCGAACACCAGCGCTTACGCGAGGATTCCGCCCGGACGGGCAACTGGAAGCGCTGGGGCCCATATCTGTCGGAACGGCAATGGGGGACCGTGCGCGAGGATTATTCCCCGGATGGAGACTGCTGGAATTATTTCCCGCACGATCACGCCCGCAGCCGGGCCTATCGCTGGGGCGAGGATGGACTGCTGGGGATTACCGATCGGGAATGCCGGCTCTGTTTTGCCCTGGCGCTGTGGAATGGACGCGATCCAATTCTCAAGGAGCGACTGTTCGGCCTGACCGGGCCGGAGGGGAATCACGGCGAGGACGTGAAGGAGCAGTATTTTTACCTCGATTCCACGCCGACGCATTCGTACATGAAGGCGCTCTACAAATATCCGCAGGCGCCGTTTCCGTATAATCGTCTTGTCGATGAAAACAACCGCCGCGGGCGGGGCCGAGCCGCGAATTTGAACTCACCGATACCGGTGTTTTCGATCAGAACCGGTATTTCGATGTTTTCGTCGAATACGCGAAGAATACTCCGGACGATATTCTCATCCGGATCAACGTCTGCAATCGCGGGCCCGATGCGGCGACGATTCACCTTCTGCCGACGCTTTGGGCGCGAAATTCGTGGGTTTGGGGATGTCTGCACGAAGGGTGCGAGGTGAAGCCGTACATGGCCCAAAATGGCCCGGCCACCATCGATTTCGATCACGTTACGCTGGGAAAATTTCGCCTGGTCGCCCAGCAGCAGGGCGAGCAGCCAGAAATTCTCTTTACCGAAAACGAAACCAACAACGAGCGGCTGTTCAAAGCAAAAAGCGTTTCGCCGTTTGTAAAGGACGCGTTTCACCGCTTTATCATCAACGGCGAGAAAGACGCGATAAATCCCGCTCAGCGCGGCACCAAGGCGGGGCTGCAATATATCTTTACCATTCCAGCCGGCGGGCAGGTGACGATCCGCCTGCGGCTATTTTCTCTCGCCCAGACTCCGCCAAACATTTTCGGGGCCGAATTCGACCGCATTTTTGCAGAGCGAATTGCCGAAGCGGATGAGTTCTACGAAGTACGCATCGCCAAAACACTACCGGCAGATAATCGGCGGATCGCCCGGCAGGCATTCGCGGGGCTTTTGTGGTCGAAGCAGTTTTATCATTACGTCGTCCGCGACTGGATGGAGGGAGATCCCGATCAGCCGCCGCCGCCCGATCAGCGCTGGCATGGCCGCAACCGCGACTGGCTGCACCTGTTTAACCGCGACGTGATTTCCATGCCGGACAAGTGGGAATATCCCTGGTACGCGGCATGGGACCTGGCGTTTCACATGATCACGTGCGCCACCATCGACGCCGAATATGCCAAGGAGCAACTGGTGCTGATGCTGCGCGAGTGGTACATGCACGCCAACGGGGCCAGCTGCCGGCGTATGAATTCGAATTCTCCGACGTCAATCCGCCCGTGCACGCGTGGGCGTGCTGGCGCGTTTATAAGATGACCGGCGCCGCGCGGTCGCGCGACCGAATGTTTCTCGAGCGAACATTCCAGAAACTCCTTGCTCAATTTCACCTGGTGGGTGAATCGCAAAGACATCGCCGGCAAAAATATTTTCGGCGGGGGATTCCTGGGCTTGGATAACATCGGCGTTTTTGATCGTTCCCAGCCGCTGCCCACAGGTGGGGTGCTTGACCAGGCGGATGGCACCGCCTGGATGGCGTTCTACTGCTCCACCATGCTTTCAATGGCCATAGAGCTCGCCCGCGAGGACCCCGTTTATGAGGACATTGCTTCAAAATTCTTCGAGCACTTCGTCGCGATCGTCGACGCGATGAACAATCTCGGCGGCACCGGCCTGTGGGATGAGCAGGATGGATTCTATTACGACCAGCTCTTTGTCGATAACCGGGCGATTCCACTGCGCGTCCGCAATATCGTCGGCGCGATTCCCCTCTTTGCCGTCGAAGTTCTCGATAGCTCAGTCATCGACCAGCTCAAGGGTTTTCGCAAGCGGATGGACTGGTTCCTGACAAATCGCAAGGACCTCGCCCGGAACATCTCCTACATGAAGCCGTCCGACAGCGATAAATCGCATTATCTGCTGGCCATCCCATCGCAGCAGCGGCTGATCCGCGTGCTCAAATATCTTTTGTCCGAATCCGAATTTCTCTCCCCCTATGGCCTGCGCTCGCTGTCGCAGTTTCACAAGGATCATCCCTACGTTTTCTATGCCGACGGAAAACCATACGACGTCACCTATGCGCCGGGCGAGGGAGACTCCGGAATGTTCGGCGGCAACAGCAACTGGCGCGGGCCGGTCTGGTTCCCGTATAACTTCCTGATCCTGGAATCCCTGGAAAAGTATCACCACTTTTACGGCGCCGATTTCAAGGTCGAGTGCCCCACGGGGTCGGGGAAAATGCTGAATCTTCAGCAGGTGGCGGATGAATTGGGCAATCGCCTGATGGCGATTTTCATCGCGGATAAATCGGGCCGCAGGCCATGTCATGGGGACGATCCGCGGTTTGCGGAGGACCCGAACTGGAAAGATCTGCTGCTCTATCACGAATTTTTCCACGGAGAAACCGGCCGCGGCTGCGGGGCCAGCCATCAAACCGGTTGGACCTCGCTGGT
This sequence comes from uncultured Phycisphaerales bacterium, assembly GCA_963755915.1. Lineage (GTDB taxonomy): Bacteria > Planctomycetota > Phycisphaerae > Tepidisphaerales > Tepidisphaeraceae > PALSA-1353. The sequence continues at coordinate 4,972,070 of CAVWLP010000002.1, read as the reverse complement.
GGCCCGAATCGTCATCGGCCGCGGGCGGAAGGTCGATGCAGATAAGAAGCCCCACCCGGCCGTGGCTCGGGCCGGGAAATAAAGCCGGCGATTCAGCCCCGCCCTTTTGCTTCCCAACAGATTTCTGTCATTATTTTCCTGCGATTACGTCTAACTGATAGCGAAAGGAACACCCATGACCGCGCACATCGTATCCATCCTCTCAATTCTGCTCCTGACCGTCTCCACCACCCGCGCCCAAACCGCATCCGCCCCGCCCCCCAAACCCATCGTCCCCGTCTTCGACCTTGCCGGCCAAATGACCGAAACACCAACCGATGCTTCGCTCGCCCTTTTTGGCCCTCAGCCCCCAAATCTTCGCGATGTTGTCTCCCGCATGGACAAAGCCGCCAAAGACCCTGCCGTCAAAGCCGTCGTGATCCTCGAGGACGACGCCAGTTTCGGCATTGCCCAGTGCGAAGAGCTGCGCGAAGCGATGAAGAATCTCCGTGACAGCGGCAAAGACGTCTACGCTCACGCCGACGAGCTGGAGTTCGCGCAATATCTCCTCGCCTCCGGCGCCACCAATATCAGCGTCGCTCCCGAAAGCATCGTCTGGGTCGGCGGAATCCATGCCGACGAACCCTACATCCACGGCCTGCTCCTCAAGCTCGGTATCCAGCCCGATTTCATCCACAGCGGCGCCTACAAAAGCGCCTCCGAAATCTTCATGCGCGACGGCCCCAGCCCCGAAGCCGACGCCATGACCAACTGGCTCGTCGATTCCCTCTACGGCACCGCGATCCAGCTCGTCTCCACCGGCCGCGGCGTCGGCGCCACTCAAGTGAAATCCTGGTTCGATGCTGCCCTCTATACTCCGGACACAGCCAAACAGGCCGGCCTTATTGATTCCATCCTCGACCGCGCCGAGCTCACTTCGATGCTCAAAGACAAGTACGGCCAGGACGCCGTCTTCGATAAGCGCTATGCCCAGGAGAAACCGCCCGAGCTCAATTTCTCCAACCCCTTCGCGCTGATGCAAATCTTCGCGCAGATGATGAATCCCCCCGGTTCTTCCACCGGCAAACCCGCCGTCGGCATCGTTTATATCGATGGCATGATCGTCCCCGGCAAAAATAATTCCGGCCTCTTCGCCAGCGAAATGGCCGCCTCGGACGACATCGTCAAAGCCCTGCGCCAGGCCCAGGACGATGATTCCGTCAAGGCCGTCGTTCTGCGCGTCGCCTCGCCGGGCGGCTCCGCCACGGCCAGCGAAATCATTCTCCGCGCCACCCAGCGACTCAAAGCCAAAAAGCCGCTCGTCGTCTCCATGGGCGACGTCGCCGGCAGCGGGGGATATTACGTCACCTGCGCCTCTGACACCCTCTTTGCCGACGCCTCCACGCTCACCGCCTCCATCGGCGGACTCACCGGCAAATTCGCCACCACCGACATGTGGAACAAGATCGGCGTCACCTTCAAAGCCTACCAGCGCGGCGCCAACGCCGACCTCCTCGCAACCGACAGCGTCTTCTCCCCCGACCAGCGCCAGCAGATGCAGGCCTTCACCAATGAACTGGTCGCGATCTTCGAAAATCACGTCACGGCAAACCGTGCCGGGAAGCTGAAGAAACCCTTCACCGATCTCAACGCCGGCCGAGTCTTCACCGGCGAACAAGCCGTCGATAACGGCCTGGTCGATCGCATCGGCACCCTGTCTGACGCGATTGCCTTCGCGGCCGACGAAGCCAAAATCACCGACTATGACGTCCGTACGATTCCACCACCCAAGAATTTCCTCCAGCAACTGATGGAGCAATCCGCCGGCGACGACAGTGATACTGCCAATGTCACGACTGGTCCCAAATCGGATTGGCTCATCAAGCTTGCCCAGCCGTATCTGATCGGCCTCGACGCCCAACATCTGGCCGCCATCAACGCCGCTCTGCTGCAAATCGAAATGCTCCAGCACGATTCCGTTTTGCTGGCGATGCCCGCGACGTTTTGCGTCAGGCCGGCGATTCACTAGAAAAAAAGAGGTTCACCGCCCGCTTCGCTTGAGAAAGCGGAGAGCGCGGAGAAATAGAAACCAATCAAGCCGTGTGAGACTAAGCGCCTTCCCCCTCCCCTGGTACTCCGGGGGAGGGTTGGGGTGGGGGCATTGTCGATGCCTTCGCGGCTGATCGCTCTCGGCGGTGAAAATCCGCTATCATCCAGCGACAAAATATGATTTGGCGCGGGGCCTTTATTTTGATCTTTGTTGTCCAGGCGCGAATTCTTTCCGCCCAGACCGCGCCCGGCCAATGGGTCGATAAATCCCCGCACAAAGAAGCCTTCGTCCAAGTCAACGGAATCAATCTCGAATACCTCGACTGGGGCGGTCGCGGAGAGCCGCTGGTGTTTCTGGCCGGGCTGGGCAGCACGGCCCATATTTTCGATGACATCGCTCCGCAGTTCACCGATCATTTTCACGTGCTGGCGCTCATGCGCCGCGGGTTTGGGAAATCCGATAAGCCCGCCGTCGGCTACGACGGCATGACCCTCGTCCAGGACGTGCGTGGCTTCCTCGACGCCCTCAAAATCGACCACGCCATCCTCGCCGGTCATTCCTTCGCCGAGGTTGAGTTGACCGGCTTCGCCCAGCTCTTCCCCACCCGCGTCGATAAGCTCGTCTATTTCGATTGTGCCTACACCTACGACCAGCCTGGGACTGTCGATCTCCTGGGCCAAATCGAATCCATCACCCCGCAGCGCACCTCAGCCGACAGCGCCAACTTCCCGTCGCTTCTCCACTGGTTCCAAACCCATCGCCCCGGCTGGAACGACGCCTGCGAGGCCGATCTCCGCGCCACCTGCATCGTCACCCCGCAAGGCATCACCGCCCGCTCCTCCACTCCCGCGAGTGCCTGGGAAGCCCTTGGCGTCGTCTATTTCTCCACGCCGCGCGACTTTGCTTCCCTCAGATGCCCCATCCAGGCCTTCTTCGCCGACCACCGGCTCCAGCGTTTCGTCCCTCCAACCGGCGACCCCAATCACGCCCGCGTTCAGCAAATTGTCGATCACGCGATGGATTGGTGGCACAGCCAGATTCGATCTCTCAAGCAAAAAGTCCCTGCTGCACGCGTTGTCGAGATGGATGACACCGACCATTTCTGTTTCATTCAGCGGCAGGATGAGGTCGTGCGCGACATGAAATCATTTCTAAAAACCAACTGACGTATGACCAGCTTAATCAAAAACGGGCAATATAAAATATCTTCTGTATTTTCTTGCGCTCTTGGCGTCTTGGCGGGTTATAAGATTTTTAACCGCCAAGACGCCAACAGCGCCAAGAAATGCGAGTATTGAAGTGCCATAGAAAATGTAAATCAGCATTTGCTTTGCGGTCTTTGCGGTCTCCAGCGAAGCGGGCGGTTAAACCCGATCTTGCCGTTACTGGGAAACCCATTGAAGTATCTTATCGGCGGCGTCCTGAATCGTAAGGACTGCCGTATCGATCTGCAGCCGCAGCTCCGTCCAGGGATGATATTCGCGGTCCACCACCTCCTGCCAAGTGGGCAGCGCTAGGCCGGTGATATCACTGCTTCGATTTTCAACCCTCCGCCGGTGCTCGCTGATGTCAGAGCAAACGACTTCCACATCGAAGTATGGAGCATTCACATCTTTCGCAGCCGCTCTCCACCAATCGCGTGTCAGCCTCCAGGGATTCACTGAATCCGCGACAACTGAATTGCCAAGCTGCAGGTTCTCGCGACGATCGCACACGCGACCATGTACCCCAGTCCATCAATCTTCGAAATCCCCCCATCTCGGAGCGCAGTTTCAATCGTATCGGCACGAAGATAAACCGCGGTCATTCGCGCCGCCAGAACTTTGGCCACCGCCGTCTTCCCCGTGCCCGGCAATCCCGAAAAATGATGAGCCGCGGTTTGGCCATACGAGCTCTTTTCCGCGTTATGGTTGCGTCGTGTTGTCGTCGCTGACGATTTCCGCATGCACCGGCACATCATCGGTAAGTTTTACCCACCCCACGGCCTCCGGCTTTCCCGGATAGATTTGCGTTCCCGTCAATGACGTCTGCGGATGAAACCGCAAACTTCGCCTGCCCGTTTCGATTTTGTCGAACGATGAGAGCCCCTTCGCATCCACAAAATCCGCATCGGGCCAGGAAACATCGACATCGACCGCCAATGGACCGGGGCGTTGCCGTCGTTCACCAGGTCGATTTCCGTCAGGTCGGTCTCCGTGTGGCGAACCTCGGCGTGAATGTTTGGCGATCCCGCCGAAGCGGAAGGGCCCCTTCGCACGTATAAAAAGTAGAAAACAATCCCAGCGACAAAAATGAGATCGACAACCACGAACGGAACGAGGAATCTCTTCAATGGTCACCGTGAGAAAAATTTCTTGATCGGTTTGAACCGTCGCCTGCCGCTGCACGCGTGGCGATGCTTTCCAGAAGCGGGATTTCCTTGGGGCAGACCTGCACGCAGTTGCCGGCCTTTGCCGCAATCGGCGACGCCGCCTTCTTCCATCAGCGTGTCCAGCCGCTCCGATTTCAGGGCGTTGCCGGTGGGGTGATCGTTGAAGAGCCGCACCTGGCTGATGACGGCCGCGCCGACGAAATGATTCACCGGCGTGTATTGCGGGCACGCCTCCAGGCAGCATCCGCAACTGATGCAGCGCGACAGCGGATAGCGCTCTTCCTGCTTCGTCTGGGAGATGGCCGGCCCCTGGCCGAGATCGTAGGTTCCGTCGATCGGCACCCAGGCTTTCATCGCTTTCAGATCGTTGAACAGCCGGGAGCGATCGACGAACAAGGTCGCGCACCAGCGGAAATTTCTTCATCGGCTCCAGCGTGATTGGCTCGCTCGACCGCCAAGCTTGTCGACCAGGGCCGAGCAGCTCTGCCGCACCCGGCCGTTGATCACCATCGTGCAGGCGCCGCAGACTTCCTCCAGGCATCCGCTGTCCTAAACCGGCGGCGTCGTCGCCTTTCCTTCGATGGTTGTCGGATGGGCGGCGATGTATTGCAGGCAGGAAATGATGTTCATGTTCGGCCGTCGTGGGACGGCAAATTCCTCCCACCGCGGCGGCTTGTCAGGCCCGTCCTGCCGGCGGATGCGAAGCCGCACCGGCCGTTCCGTTGTCGCGGGCTGGGTCGTCTCGATCGTTGTCGGGTTCATCTATGAGAACTGTATGAGGCCCTGGGCGAATGGACAAGTTGGCGGGGATCAATGCCGATTGCCAAATGCCGAACGAGGTCTGGAGGGTATTTTTTGTCTTTGTGTGGCCCTTCTGCGGCGTTTCTGCAACTTTCTGTCAACTCGTCCGTAATACGAGTGGCCGCACTTCAAGCTGATGAGCGCACCGTCCCCACCGATTCCGCTCGAATACTTCTCGCGGGCACCGAACTGGTGGAAGCGATACAGTGGTCCGCTATTAATCGCGTTCGTGGTCGCGGGAATAACTATTGCATGGCACCGGTGGGAAGCGCCTGTCTGGCGTCAAATTTGTCAGCTTTATTGGCAGCACGAGTGTCTTAATTACAGTCCGCCTTCAGGCCTTATCACTTATGAGGCAGTCGGAAAGGATAACTCCAGGCTCCCTGTTGCCGGACGCGGTTATTTGTCCGATCCGGACAATGGGGTGCCCGATGGCGCCATCGCGGCGATTCCACAATGTCTGGTAAAGTTTCTCTCGCTGAATCCGCGACAGTTTCCCTGTCCGATGAGTCCCCGAATCTTGTTTGCCCATAGAATGCAGGCCACCTCCGGCGCTTCTTACCTCGTCATTCTGCGAGCTGACTGGATCTGCGAAACAGACGGACCGCTCGTTGGTATAATCTGGCCGTTTCGGCACGACTTCAACATCGATTGCCAGATCTTTCGCCCCGCAACGTTGGTTTCGCCACCCATCGAGGTTTCCGGGAATGTCCTTTGGTCGAAATTCGAACCCGAAGATGATTGGCGTCCCCTGGATTTGCGCTTTTACGCCGCGCAAATTACTTCAAAGGACTGTAGCCGCTTCACGATCCCATACGACTTCGATGGGAAGCGCGACTACCTCGACGCTCACCTCGACGATCGGTGGAAATACCCTCAGATGGGGGGCGATAACATTTGCCTCTTCCTGGCATCGCGTTACGCCAGCTTTGTGATTCAACCGGGTAACTACAACTATTGAGTGTGCGTCTGGTCCCTTAAGCGACGAACTGGCGTGCTTGACGGCAGTTGGAGACCAGCGGCGGTTCGGTCATAGCTAAGCCGCATCTCTCTGCGAGCAATTCCCGATCATCCGCACGCAATTCCTCCCGCCCTCTTTCGCGGTATAGAGCGCTCGATCGGCTGCTCCGATGATTTCATCGGGGGAAGTGAACCCTGAGGCCTGATCCATCGTGGCCACGCCGAGGCTGGCTGTTACCGGGATCGTCAGGGAATCAATGGAGGTTTTAATGTCCGCGACGGCGGCGCGGATTTGTTCCGCGAATTCCATCGCGTCCCCGGCCGAAACCCCTTTCAAAATGATCGCCATTTCTTCGCCGCCATATCGTGCGCAAAGGCCAACTTCGGCCGTTGCAGACTTGACGACCGCGGCGACATTCTCCAGCACTGCATCGCCGGCTTGGTGGCCATAAGAGTCGTTCACCGATTTAAAGCGGTCGATATCGAGCATGATGAGGCTCAGCGGTTTGTTTTCCGTGACCGCCTCGGTGAATGCCTCGAGCAAAAACTCCGTGAAATGCCGCCGGTTTGAAAGGCCCGTGAGTCCATCGGTTCTGGCCAGCGCGTTCAATCGCTTGTTCTGCACCAGCACCGCCTCCGCCTGGCGCTGGGCGACCAGGGTAAGCTGTATCAGCGCCTCGCGCACTTCTTCCTCAACCTCCGTATAGCTGCGGCCGGGATGCATCCCAATTTCCAGTAGCCCCGCCATTTCGCTGGTTTTGGCGTCAATCTCGGCAAACAGGTCGTTGGTTTGGGTCCAGGAGAGGCCGAAAACCGTATCCAGGCGATTGCGCGCGACCTCGAAAAATCCGCTTTGGGTGGCGGCGAAGACCTGCGCGCACAGGCGCTGAATGGACGGCTTCAATCAGGTCACGGCCATCCGATCCATTTTCGGGGGTTAGATGATTCCTGATCGGCGCCACCAGCGTCAGCGGCAGATTCCATCGCTCCGCCAGGGCGGCGCCAACGACCGCATGATCGAGGTCAAAATTCTCCTGCGAAAGACGCAGAAGCTTTTCCTGGCTTCCGCCGCAAGCCTCGAGAACCGCGTCGTATTCTTTACCTAGCGCTCGATGCATCGTCAGAGTCCCCAGGTCCGACAGCAGGCCGGCCAGGAAAGCCTCTTCGCAGTCTTCAGAAGATTGCAGCTTGGCAAGGGCGCGGGCGAAGACGGCCGTATAGAGCGACTGCCGCCAGAAGCGCACATAATCGAATGTTTCGCTGCGCCTGGCGTTGACGCCGCGCACGAGCGAAAAGCCTACGGCGACGGCTTTGATGGTTTGAAGCCCCAGAAGCACCAGGGCATGGTTGATGGTCTTGACCGGCTGGGAGATGCCGTAGAAGCTGCTGTTCACCATCTTGAGGATTTTGGCCGCCAGGACCGGGTCGTCACCTATCGCGTCCGCGATACGTCCAAAACTCACGTCTTTTTCTTTGGCGAGGTCCAAAACCCGCACAGCCACACGCGGCAGACTCGGCAGTTCCCTCGTCTCCAGAATCTCGCTTAGCAACTTATTGTTCATTTATGCCCTGTTCGTTCATAAATCGGTAATCTTGCAGTGCTTCTGTATAATTATTTGTTCTTATTGTCGGGATTGGCCCGCCGTGACGAAGGGAACACGTTTACCTATGCAATCAATCAGTTGTGTTGTTACCCCAGGCGCAAAATATTTATTCATATGCGGTTGCATCCTTATGACGATGTGTAACTCTCTCAGGATCGTCAGGTGACATTTTTCAGATGCATGGCGGGAAGGGCTGAGGTCAATAACTCAGGAGATGAACGCGCGGCTATCAATGCGGCGAGCCATATCGAATTCCATTGCTCGCGCCTATGGACAGTCTCTTTCGAAATTCAGATCCCGCCCAACCCCCTATGCCGGCCGGCTGTGGTTCATCGGGGTCGTCGCCGGTGGATGCATTGGAACCACCGAGTCGACCCCGGCCACGCTCGGGTAGCCCAGAATCTCCACCGTGCGGTCGAAGATCTGGTTGACTTCCTTCACCTGCGAATCCGTCAGATCCTTCCGCCATCGGCCGACCATTCCGCTGCCGATGTGGTTGTCGTGCAGAAGGGTCACGCGCTCGCGGCGATGCCCGTCGAAATCGATCCCATCCGCCTTCTCGGGATGCTGCTTCAGGTCGTCGCAGATTTTCCGGCAGGCGTCGATGTTGGTTTCGCGGTCGATCATCTCCACCTGGTTTCGATCGACCTGGATGTTCAAAAAGGCGGCGATTTTCCGGATCTGCCATTGCCGGTCCATGATCATGTCTTCATAGCGCACGAAAGTGTGCGCCCGAAATCCTGCGCGTGCTTCTGCAGTGAGCTGAAGCTGAGGATCACCCGTTTCACCGAGGCGTCGAACCCGCGGGCGTTGAAGACCATGTCCGAGGCGACACAATCGCGCGGATCGCGCATGGTGCAAATGCATTTCGCCTCCCCCTTGCGGATGCGCATCAGCGCTTCGGGACCGAGCTCGTGACTCTTGATCACAACCGGGCCCTCGCGCATCAGCGAATCGACCAGCAGAAAGCGCTCGAACGCTTCCTGGGCGAGATACGCGCTTCCTAATGACTGGCCACGCTGCTTTGCCAGGATCCCCGCCAGCAGCCGGCAAACATTAAATGACCACGTAGAACCAGACCGGATAACGCCGCTACAAATAATAATTGGCGATACCATCGAACCTAGTCGCATTTTTGAGGACCCCCAGGGGTTTTGCCTGACACGCAGACAAGCAAAATATCCCCGCGTAGAAGATTTATCATTTTTGTAATTCGATCTCAATAGGAAAATATGAAATCTATTCCCATTTTTGTCCAACCGGGTCCCAACCTTAAGAATCCCTGAAACTCGTGCTTTATTCTTCACATGTCCGGCTCCAGACCCTACTATTGCCCGCAAAGGAGTCTCAACATGGAAAACATGCCATTAAAACCAGGCCAAACTGCCCCAGAATTCGAGCTGATGAATCAGGATAAAACAAAAGTGAAGCTCTCCGATTATCGCGGCAAGAAGAAGGTCATCCTGCTCTTCTATCCGATGGATTTCAGCCCCGTCTGCACGCAGGAGCACTGCACTTTCGGCCCGGAACTGGGCAGAATCGCCAAGGATGACGAAACGGTCGTTTTCGGCGTCAGTTGCGACAGCCCCTTCTGCCACGCAGCTTTCCGCAAACAATACGGCATCCCCTACGACCTTCTTTCCGACGCCACTCGCAAAATGGCCAAGGCCTACGGCATGTGGGCCGGTGAAGAGCCCTACAACTGCACCAAGCGGGGGACGGTGATCGTCGCAAAGGACGGCAAGGTCGCCTACTACCACGAGCAGCCGATGAAAGAGCCGCGATCGGTTGACGACATGGAAAAGGCGTCGCTCATCGCCGATGAGCTGGCGAACCGCTCCGACGAATTCGGCGTGAGCGTTTGAGGTTCTGTGCAGATCGGCACGGTAAAACTCTCGTCGCCATTTTGCCAGGCAGGCCTGGCGGGATATAGCGATCGCGCCATGCGCGTGGTCGCCCGCCGCAGGGGTTGCCCTTACGCCGTCACCGAAGCGCTGCTCGATATCACCCTCTGCAACGGCGGCGAGGGGCTGCGAAAATCGATCGACATCAACGACGAAGACCACCCCGTCGCCGGCCAGATCATCGGCAGCGATTCCGACACGATGTCGCAAGCCGCCGGAATCCTCGCCGGCGCCGGCTACGACGTCATCGATCTCAACTTCGCCTGCCCCGTCAAGAAGATCAAAAACAAGGCGCGCGGCGGCCACATGCTCCTCGACGTCGAGCGGGGCATTTCGATCATGCGCGCCGTTCGCGATACGGTTGCCGATATTCCGCTGACGGTGAGCCTGCGCCGGGGCTTCGACGATTCGGCCGAGTCGGAAGAGCGATTTTTTCGGATTATGGAGACCGCATGGTCCCTCGGTTTTTCCGCCGCGCGCGTCCATGCCCGCACCGTCGAGCAGAAATACCTCGGCTCTTCGCACTGGCCATTTCTTACGCGTCTCAAGCAGCAATATCCAAATCGAACGATTCTGGGCAGCGGCGACATTTTCACAGCCCAGGATGCCGTTCGCATGTATCATCAGACCGGCGTCGATGCGGTCTGGATCGCGCGGCGCAATCGGAAATCCCTGGATCTTCGATCACGCCCGCCGGCTTCTGCAAAACCCAGAAGTCGAGTTGTCCCCTCCAGCCATCCCCCAGCAGCGCCGCGCCCTCGCCGAGCATTTCCAGATCGCCCAGCAGATTCACGGCGAATCGCTTGCCGGCCGGCGGATGCGGAAAATGGGAATCAAGTACAGCCGATTTCATCCGCAGGCCGTCGAAGTCAAACAGGAATTTATCCGAGTGCAGAGTCTCCGCGATTGGCAGGCCGTTCTCGATCGGTGGTACGCCGAAGATGCTCCCGGCGTCTGGCCGCCAGACGCTGCCGCTGATGAGGTCAATTGCGCCGAAGCGATCGCCTAAGATTCACCGCCCGCTTCGCTAGAGCACGCAGAGAGCGCTGAGAAAGCCAACTAATTGAATTGTATTCAAAGCCTCTGTCCCGCATTTTCTCCGCGCTCTCTGCGTGCTCTGCGGTGAAGCTTTGATTTCGAAGTTTGAGTATCATCCCCACGCAAATGCACTCCCGCACCCCACCGCGCAATCGGCTCGCCAAAGTCCTGCCCGAAGAGTGGCGAAAATATCTCGTCGAAAACGGCTCCCCCAAGCGAAAATACACCGCGATTTGCCAGGCAACTCTTGCCGACGGACGTGTGATCGAAGAGTTGATCGTCGAGGAAGGCTGGATTATCGCCCTGAACCGCGAGGGACTGGCCGGAACGTTCGAGCAGCGAATCGACTTCGATCCCAGGACCATCTCGCAGCTCCAGCTTTTGCAGGTCATCTGAAACCCACCCATTTTTCCCTTGCAATGTCCCAAAATTGGGGTATCTCAACGAAAGCGGCCGGATTCAGTAAACCGACGCCGTTTGCGGACTCAACACAGGCGATCTTGCATGGGTCATTCACAGGCACTTCGGCTCCGCGAAATCCGCGGGGTCTATCACCTCCTCGCCGAAATCAGCGAGCGCGGAATCGAGCCAAATGCCTGGCGGCTGCACATGCTCCAAGGCCTGTGCCGGCTCACCGGCACGCGCCTCGGCATCTCCATGGGGATGCGAAACGCGCTGCCCGGCCAGACGCCAATTCCGATGGAGCCGATGACTTTCGGATTCACCACCGATCACGAGTATCGCCTCTGGGCCAGGTATTTGGATTCCTCCGAGCTCGGCGAGGACCCCGCGACGGAGGCCCTGCTGAATCTGCATACGAATCGCTCGTTCCTCCTCAGGCCGCGGGTGGAAATGGTCGACTCGAAGCGCTGGTACTCCTCGCCGGTCGTTATGGAATCGCGCCGCCCGGCAGGCGTGGATGATTACCTGATGGCCTCCACCCGCGACTTCCCGGCCGGACGTGATTTTGGGCTCTGCGATCTATCGCCCCTGGGGAGACAAACCGTTTACCGTTCGCGAGCAGCGGATCGCCCGCCTGTTTCACGTCGAACTGCTGCGCCGGCTCTGGCCGATCAGCGCTTCCACCGACCCGGCATATCTTTCCCTGCCGCATCGCCTGCGGCTCACGCTGCGGTCGCTTCTCCAGGGCAAAACGTCCAAGGAAGTAGCCACGGAAATGGGGCTTTCCGCCCAGACGGTGGCGACCTACATCAAGGATTTGTACGCCCGCCTGAAGATCGAATCGCGCGGGCAGCTCATGAACCGATTCCTGAATCATCCGGATGGCCGTCCGATTTTCGTGCCCGCCGCGTTTGAGCAATGAAGCGCCGCCCCTTCGCGCCCCTTCGCGCCTCGCCGATAAATCAATATGATGCCCGCTCGAACCGAATGGATGCGGTCAATCCCCTCAATTACGCGCGTAAGCCGCCTCCGACGAGCCGGATCATGTTGTGGCTCTATCGCGCCATTTTTGTCGGCGCGATGCTGGCCGTCCTGGTCTTCTGGGGACCAGGCCTCTGGCGATGGGGCAATTTTCTCTACTGGCAGCATCGCTGCATGATCTACCGGCAATCACCCGCTCATCTGGTTCTGGAAACCAGCAACTGCAATATTCTATATTCCGAGTTTTGCCCGCCGCTGAACTCGATGCAGCGATACCTCGACGATCGAACCGCCGACGACGGCACCGTCTTCCTGCACGAAATGCAAACGCCTTCCGGAGAGCGCCGGCTGGTGCTTCTTTCCATCTCCAGCTTCTCCCAGCTCGCCTATGACACCAACATGCTCCGGCTCGAGTATCGCGAGTGGTCCGCCGCGGTAAGCCCGCAATTACTGAAAGCCGATGAGGCGACCTTTGCCGGCCTGGAGAGCCCCTTCATCAGCAAGCGGCACTGGAAATTCTTTGCCGCCCAACCCGACATCGCCGACCCCTCCCACTTCACTTTCGATTATGACATCGACGGTACCCGCCATACCTGCGACGCCTGGCTGAAGGACGACGGCCAGCTCATCGTCTCGCAAAGATCCTGATCAAGGAACCGCCCCCATCGTCTCCGGCGAAATTTCGCGCATCGGGTCAACCCGCGCAACCACCGGCCCAAGCCGCCCAATCAACCTCGGCGCGGCCGCCGCCACGATCATCGATGCGCCGATCACCGCATACAGCGCAAAATAGCTCGACTGCATATGCGGCGCCGGCAGCCGGTCCGTCCACGCCCCCATCACCCATGGCCCCAGCGCACGAACGTGCCGGCGATCTGCAGAAAAAGCCCCGAAACCCGCCCGCGAAATTCGGGTGCGACCCGCTCAAACGTGGCGCCGTCGCTCACCGCGTAGCTGGCAAGCTGAAGCGTTTGAAAAACGCACAGAATCACCAGCGCTCCCGCCAGCGGCCAGAGTGGCGTTGTCGCCGCCGCCAATCCACCGACGATCAGGATCACGTTCAATCCCGGCAAACGCCGGCGCCCCGGCGTCAGATAAACCGACAGCGGATTGAAGATCACGCTCGGCAGCATCATCACCCCCACGAACAACCCCGCCTGGCTCACGTTGAGGTGAAATACGTTGCGGACATAAATCGCGGCAAGCGAAAGGCCCGCGACGCCCGCGAAATCGCGGAACATCAGCACGAGCGCCATGCGAACGACTCCCCGGCCCAGCCCCTTACTTCCCCTCCCCTGGTACTCCGGGGGAGGGTTGGGGTGGGGGCTCTGTGCGTCCGCCCCAAACAAGATGAAGACAATCCCCACAATTAGCCCCGCAATCGCCATCTCAACGCACGGCTTCTGCCACTGCGCAACATTCCACAGATGCCAGCTCGCCGACGCGGCCCGCCACCCCGCGATCTGCGGACCAAAGAAAAATCCCAGCCCCGAGCCGATCCCCAGAATTCCAATCGCCATCCCCGGCGATTTCGGATAATGGCTGCTCGCCAGCGCGTTCGCCGAAGGATGAAAAATCGTCCCGAAGATTCCCGCCGCCACCCCCAGTGCCAGAATCCCCCAATAATCCCGGCACAATCCCATTCCCCCAATCGCCAGCGCATTGCCAAGCAATCCAATCGCCAGCAGCTTTTTTCGGCTGAATCGATCCGCCGCCAGGCCGGCCGCGTAGCTTCCCAGGTTGTAGACCGCGCCGTAGATCGTAACGATCAGGGTCGCCCGGCCCACACCCGGCAATTTCAAATCGTCGGCAATCCGATAATAAAGCGGCACCAGCATCGAGCCATACGCGTGCGTAAAGCCGTGCAGAATCGTACACAGCGCCAGCGTCAGATGGCTCGTGAATGAACTGCTTTCCTTTGTCTTTTTCGCGGTCACTCGCTTCTGAGGACCTCCAGAAATGCCGCCCCATACATTTTGATTTTGTACGGCCCCATTCCCTTCACTCCCGCGAGCTCGGTCTCGCTGCCGGGCGCTTGCGCGCAAGCTGCTGAAGCGTCGAATCATGGCAGATGACAAAGGCCGGCATGCCGCGTTCGCGCACGATCCGCGCCCGAAGCTCACGCAGCGCCTCGAAACGAACCTGCATCTCCTGCGTCATGTGCTCGTTCTCATACGATCGATCGCTCGCCGCAGCTCGCTCCCGCGGCGGCGCCGATCGCTCGGCCCGCCGGGGCAAAATATCCGCCAGCGAATTGGGCGGCTGCTGCTCGCCGCGCATGACTGAAATGCCCGCCGCCGTAATTTCTACCACGGGCCGAAACTTCACGCCGTCCGGATCTTTCTGCCGGGCCAACCCCGATTCGAGAATCCGGTGAATCATCGCGACGACTCGCTTCACGGAATAAATCTTCAGCAGCCCGAACGTGGAAAGCTGGTCGAGGCCCCATTTCTGCATCCGGTCGCTTTCGGATCCGGTAAGCATTTCCGCGACCGCACCCACGCCAAACTTTCCCCGGCAGCGCACGATCGCCGAGAGAATCTGCCGGACGATCGTCACGACTTCATCCGCCATGATGACCGGCGCTTCCGGGATCTTGGATGATTTGTCGCCCCTGCCGCACACGTCGCAGTGGCAATCGTTCACCTCCGCGGTGTCGCCGAAATAATCGAGGATCATCTTCCGCCGGCACAGGTGCGTGCGGGCGTACTGGATCATCAGCTCCAGCTTTTCCCTTGCATGCTGCTGCCGCCTGGCAATGATTTGCGGATCGGCCTGCGGGTTGTCCTCCCCCAGCTTGTCGATAAAGAATTCCTGGACGAACCGGTCCTGGTAACTGAAAAGAATGACGCACCGCGCCGGCCTCCCGTCGCGACCCGCCCGGCCCGCCTCCTGGTAATACGCCTCCAGCGTCCCCGGAATGTTGTAGTGGATGACGAGGCGGATATCCGGCTTGTTGATCCCCATCCCAAACGCATTGGTCGCAATCGCGATCGCCCCGGCCGATTCCATGAACTTCTCCTGGCTCGCCGTGCGCGAGGCAGGGTCCATCCCGCCGTGATAACGGACGACAACCCGACCGCCCAGATGTCGCTGCAAAATCCCGGCGAGTTCGTCCACGACTTTTCGCGTTGCGCAATAAACGATCGCGCTCCCCGGCTCTTCGCGAAGCAGATCAACCAGGATCGCGTCCTTATCATCCTCTCTGTTGATTCGCTTGGAGCCATATCGCAGCCCCGGCCGATCAAACCCCGTCACCACCACGCGCGGCTCCCGCAACCCAAGCTGCGCAACGATGTCCGCCCGCACGTCCTCCGTTGCGGTCGCCGTCAGCGCAATCGTTGGCGGATCGCCCAGTTTCTTCCGCGCCTCCCCAATCCGCGAATACTCCGGCCGAAAATCGTGCCCCCACTGGCTGATGCAGTGCGCCTCATCCACCGCCAAAAGCCTGGGCCGCAGCTTTTGCATCAGGGCCTGAAAATTGCCGGCGAAGAGCCGCTCCGGCGCAACGTAAAGTAACCCCGAAAAACCCTCTTCAAGCTCGGCCATCACCTGCCGCTGCATCGCCGGGGTCAGCGAGCTATTCAAAAGCGCCGCGGCAATTCCCTCATCGCGAAGCTGCTGTACCTGATCCTCCATCAGCGAAATCAGCGGCGAGACGACCATCGTCAGCCCGCCATTCACAGCCGCGGGAAGCTGAAAGCACAGACTTTTCCCCGCCCCGGTTGGCATCACGCAAAGCACGTCCCGCCCGGCCAGAACATCTTCGATCACTTCGCGCTGAGACGGACGAAATTCGTCCAGGCCGAAGTGATTCTGTAATTGTTCGCGGAGGTCGGGCATGTTGATCTTTTTACTTTATCAGATTGGTTTCCTCGCTGCCCGTCGCTCGAACTGAAAATCACTCCCTCGCCGCGTCTCCGCCCCATTTCGTAAACCGCGAAAGCATCTCCCCCGTCACCGACTTAGGCGTATCGTGCATCGCATCCTCAAAAATCGCCAAAGTGATCTGCCCCTCTTCCCCGGTTGCAACGCTCTGAAGAAACGGCACCGTCGCCGCGCGATCACAGATATATCTGATATCCGCCCCGCTAAAGCCATCCAGCGCGACGGCAAGCCGATCTAGCACCAAATCGCCCGCCAGCGGCCGATGGCCCAAATACATGTCCAGCATTTTCCGCCGCGCTTCCAGATCCGGCAGCGGAATAAACACCTTCTCATCAAACCGCCCGGGCCGCAGCACCGCCGGATCGAGCTGCCACGGCACGTTCGTTGCCCCCATAAAAAGAATCGGCTGCCCCGATTTCTTATCGAACCCTTCCATTCCCTCCAAAATCTGCGGCACCACCCGCTGCATCACGCTCGACCCCTCGTCCCTCCGTGCCGGCACCAGTGATTCGATTTCATCGATAAAGATAATACTCCGCGGCTCCGCCGCCGCCGCGTCGAAAAGCTTCTTGATGTTCTGCTCCGCTTCCCCAACCCACTTACTCAAAACATCTGCCGGCGAAATCCGGAAAAACGCCGCGTCGATCTCCCCGGCCGTCGCCTTGGCCAGCATCGTCTTCCCCGTCCCCGGCGGCCCATAAAGCAGCACGCCGCCCCCCGGCCGAATCCCGAATTTCGCCGCCAGGTCCGGGTGTTCAAACGGATAAATCATCTTCAGCCGGATGTCCTCTTTCACATCCTCCAGCCCCGCGACGTCCGCAAAGCGGATACTCGGCCGCTCCTTCACCAGCCACTGACTGGCCGATGTCGTCCCCTCGCTTTCCCCCGCCGATTCCCGTGGCGAGCCGCCCGCCGCCGGCTGCCTGCGATTTTCGTTTTTCGCCTTCTCGCAATCCTTGGCCAGTTCCAGCAGTCGCGTCGCCGTCTCCCGCCGGGCATTTTTCAATTCCTCCCCCTGCGCCTCCTTGCTCAGCGCCACCATCGCCCGCGCCGCTTCCAAAAGATAAATCCGCGCCGAATCCCACTGCCCGGCTCGCCGGGCATCGAGCCCCTTCTGTCGATACCGTTCAAACGTGTCGCGGGAGATGGACATATGCGCAAGATGATATCAGAAGAGCGATTGCGATCATCAGGTCGTCGCCCGGTGCCGCCCCTTGACATGAGACCCTATGACTTTATGATATAAAGTAACTTCTAAACCGGAGTTGCTCCAATGGAACTCGACAGTGCTCTCGATCAGATCGCCCAAATCCATCGGCAGATCGGTCTCGCCCGAACTTTTCGGGGTTATCGCGCCCTGACGACATTCTTCACCGCGATCGTCGCCATCGCCGCGGCGCTTTTCCAGCCTTGGTGGATCCCCCAACCCGCGCGATCCCCTCCGATTCGTTGAGCTTTGGATAACCGTAGCGATTATTTGCCTGATTATCGTCGCCGCGGAAATGACCGTCCGCTTCCACCGCACCGAATCATCCCTGAATCGGCGACTTACCACTCAAGCCATCGAGCAATTGCTCCCATTCATCGCGGTTGGCGGCATCGTAACGCTCGCGCTCTCATATTCCTCGTTGGAATCCCTCTGGCTCCTCCCCGGATTCTGGTCGATTTTCTTCGGCCTTGGTGTGATCTATTCGCGATCGCTCCTGCCTCGGCCGATCGGGCTGGTCGGCGCGTTTTACATCCTCGCAGGCGTGGTTTGCCTCACTCCCTTTGCGCATCAATTCGCTTTTTCGCCCTGGACGGTCGCAGCCCCTTTTGGAATCGGTCAGAGCGCCGCCGCCTTTATTTTGTACTGGTCACTGGAGCGCACCCATGAGTCGAAATAACGAAATCCCCAAGCGCGCCTCCGGCCGATTCGCCTACGAGGGCCTCGACCGTCTCATTCACGAACGCTCGCGCCTGGGCATCTTATCTTCCCTTGCCGCCCATCCCGATGGCCTGCTCTTCACCGAGCTGAAAACGCTCTGCTCCCTGACGGACGGCAACCTGAGCCGGCAGATTCAGCTCCTTCAGGAAAATGGCCTGGTCGAAATCTGGAAGGGTTATCACCGAAATCGTCCGCAGACGCGCTGTCGTCTCAGTGAGGCCGGCCGCGCCCGATTCCTCGAATATATTCAAACTCTACAGTCGGTCGTCGCCGACGCCTCGGCAGGGGGAAAAAAATCGTCCCATTTTCCTAAATCAGCCGTGATAGGCATCCCAGCCTTGTCGTAAACGCCTTATGTCAAGCGGATAATTGCTACGCCATTGTACTTTGCAATATAAAGTAGTTTGAGATACAGAGAAAACGATCAGGAGATTTTCAATGTGGCAATGGATCAAAGCCCTCGACAGCATTCTTCGCGGCCAGGCAACTCAATTGAGCGTGCTTCGAGAGAACCGCTTCGACATCCCTATCCTCGGCCTCTCCGCCGTCATCGCCGCCCTCGGCGCCATGTACGGCTGCTGCATGGGCCTCTTCTCCCTGACCCCTGGCGGCAGCCACCATCCCATGCAGCTTCTCGCCGCCATGCTCAAAGTGCCGACGCTTTTTCTCGCGACCCTCGCCGTCACGTTCCCTTCACTCTACGTCTTCAACGCCCTGGTCGGATCCCGCCTGATTATTTCATCGCTGCTTCGCCTCCTGATCGCGTCGCTGGGTGTGATCCTTGCCGTACTCGCTTCAATCGGACCGATCGTTGGTTTCTTTTCCTTCACAACACGCAGCTACGATTTCATGCTGATTCTGAACGTCCTCGTCTTTGCCGTTTCCGGATTGCTCGGGCTGGCATTTCTCCTTCAGACCCTGCACCGCATGACGGTCGTGCAAATCACGGCGCCATTGCCGCCCGATACGACCGCGCAGGCCGATCCCCCTATCTCGCAACCCGGGCCCCTCGATCCGTCCTCCGACTACGTTCTGGCGCCGCACGTGAAAACGGTCTTTCGCATCTGGGTCATTGTCTTCGGCCTGGTGGGATGCCAGATGGCCTGGGTCCTGCGCCCGTTCATCGGACGTCCCGATCAGCCCTTCACCTGGTTCCGCTCCCCCTATTCAAACTTTTTCCAGGCTGTCTTCCAGGCGGCATACAGACTAATCACCTGGCGATGACTCAGCACACATCAAATTCCGCAGCCGCTCCCTTCGTCCGCATCGACGCGATCCTTCGCGGCCGGCAAATTCCCGGCAGAAATCTCGCGAGCCTTACGCCTCTCTGGATCATCCTCATCGCCTGCGGCTGCTGGTATGGCGCCGTCATGGGCGCGTTCGCTGGAACCGCCCAGCCCCGACCGGAGCAAATCATCTATTCCGCCATCAAGATCCCGCTGCTCCTCCTGACGTCTTTTTCCCTGACACTCCCGACGTTTTTCGTCCTCAACACAATTCTCGGCCTTCGCGCCGACTTCCGCGAATGCCTCGCTGCACTCGGCTCCGCCCAGGCCACAATCACCATCGTCCTAGCTTCTCTGTCGCCAATGACCTCCCTCTGGTACCTATCCGATCCGAATTACCAAGATGCAATTTTGTTCAACGCGTCAATCTTCGCCGTGGCGAGCTCTGCCGCTCAATTCGCCCTGCACCGCGCCTATCGCGCCCTGATCCTGCGCAACCGGAAACACCGCTGGACCCTCCGGGCGTGGCTCACGATCTATGTCTTCGTCGCAGTTCAGGCGGGCTGGGTTCTGCGGCCATTCGTCGGCCAGCCCACTATGCCAACAACTTTTTTCCGCAAGGACGCCTTTACGAATTCCTACCTGGTCATCGCACAAATGCTCATGCAAAAATTTCGATGAGACATTCGATCCACAAAGAAGCAGGAGATCCCCCATGAACCGAAAATCATCCGCCCGCCAACAGGCGCTGCTCGCCGCCACTGAATTGGTCGAATCGCTCGATCTTTCGGCTGACGAAAAGAAACTTGTTATCGGAATCGCGCTTGACCGATTCCAATCCGTGCGCACGACGATTGAAAATAGCGACGTAAACTGCGACTGCATCTCCGCGGTCTTCGCCGCGGCGCTGGAATACAGCGAAACATTAAATGGCCATTCGATGCAGTGAAGTGCGCTCTACCCGTTCGTCCGCCGCGGCACATTCCGCCGGCTCACGTCCGCCCCAAACGTCTGGTTATGCCCCACCTGCTTGCCGCCCGCAAACGGCAGCCCCGACTTCTTCTGCCCGCCCGGCGAAATCTTATCCAGCACACTCCCCATCGTCTGCGAGTGCGGCTTGGAAAGCGACTCCTTCAAATTCCGAAAACTGCTCGACTCCGTCGCAGGACCCGCCGTCCCCGGCCCCGCAGTGCCTCCCGACGCCGAAACCTTATGCCCGACCATTGCCGCTGCCGCCGCCGCCGATTGAAGCGGGTCGATCAACGGCGATGCCCCCGGCGCCGCGGGGACCTTACGTTCCAATTTCTTCTTACCCTGAGTTTTGCTCGTTTTTTGTTCCTTAGCCATGGGCACCATTCTAATGAAAAGTGTGGCGAGTTAGTAGCAGTCGCAATTTCCAGCTTCCCTTCACAAGTTTTCCAGCCTCTGCTGCTTATCCATCTCCAGCAAAGCATTCAGCAGCGGATCGAGGATTCCCTGCATGATCTGGTCCAGACTAAAATTCTTCTCCCCGCCCCCTTCGCCGCCCAAGCGATGGTCGGTGCAGCGATTTTGCGGAAAATTGTACGTCCGAATCCGCTGGCTCCGGTCCCCGCTCCCCATCATCGCCTTGCGGGCGCTGGTAACGGCCGCGTGCTGCTTCGCCTGCTCGGCTTCGTATAGCGTCGCCCGAAGCAGGGCCCACGCCCGCTCCTTGTTCTGCGTCTGGCTCTTGTGCTCCGTCATTTTGAATTGCAATCCGGAAGGCTTGTGCAAAATTCGCCAGCCCGTTTCGACTTTATTGACGTTCTGCCCGCCCGGTCCGCCGCCCCGGCAGCCGAATTCTTCCACGTCCTTCGGGTTAATCTCGATCTTCACATCCGGCAGTTCCGGCAGCACCGCCACCGTGGCCGCGCTGGTGTGAATCCGGCCTTGCGCTTCGGTCTCGGGGACGCGCTGAACCCGATGCCCGCCTCCCTCGAATTGCAGCCGGCGATAGGCGCCGCGCCCGCGAATATTGACGATCACTTCCTTAACCCCCCCGCGCTCGGCCGTCGAGAAATCGCTGACATCGAATCGGTATCCCTTCGACTCGCAATATTTGCGATACATTTCGTACAAATCCCGGCCAAAAAGCGCGGCCTCCTCCCCGCCGGTCCCGGCTCGGATTTCCAGAAAGAACGAATCGACCGCATTGTCCTCCGCGGAAACCAGCTCGTCCTTGAGCGATTCGAGCAGCCCATCCGCCTGTTGCCGGGCCGGCGGAAGCTCCGATGCGGCCAGCTTGGCCATCTCCGCATCGCCGGGATTGGCGGCCATCTCTTCCAGTTCGGCGATCGTCCGGATCGACTTCTGATATTCCCGGTACCGGCTCACGACCGGCTCCAGCTTGCCGGCTTCCTTGCTCGCGGCGATCAGCTTCTGCGAATTCGCCTGAACCACGGGGTCGTTCATCGATTCCTGGAGAGTCTCATACCGCTGGCGCATTTCCTCCAGCTTGCGAATCAGTGGTGTTTGCGGTGCGCACATGGTTGGTTCTCGTCAAATAATAGAATGAAAAACCGCCCGCGGCGATACGCGGGGATGCAAAAACGCGCGATCGTGAATCGATCGCAGCGCTACAGCAGATTTGAAAGTAGAGCAGCTAGTCTTCGCCCGAGGCCGCCGCGCGATTGCATTCGGGCGTTGCCCTCGGATTGGGATTGTAATTCCGTCGCCGGCTCGGGCGACGGCGGTGACTCCACCAGTTGGATCGATTCCTGCGCGTTCTCCTCCATCGCTTTGGTCGCGATCTTGAAGCGGATGTTCGGCAATCGCGCCACCGCCACGCGCAGCGCCTGCTGCCACCGCTGGCCGATTTTCATCAGGTCGGCATCGTCCGCCATGAAGCGCCGCTGATGCGTGACCGCCAGCGAATTGACTTCATACGCCAGCAGATCGATGGGCGGCCCCACCGTCACGTTCGATTTCATTGTCGAATCCAGCGACAGCAGCGCATATTTCGCCGCCTCTTCCAGGGTCGTTTTCTCGAACCGAATCCCGCGATCCAAGATCGGCCGCCCGTATTTCGTCTCCCCGATCTGCAGATAAGGCGATTCTTCCGTCGCCTGAAGCGGGTTGCCCTGCGGATAAATCAGAAAGAGTCCCGGCGCCTCTCCCTGCATCTGTCCGCCAAGCAGAAAATGGACGTTGAATTTGTAGTCGTCGCGCTCCAGGGCCGAGCGGTCCAGCTCCGCGACTTTGCGCACTTCCTGCCCGATGATCCGGGCGGCGTCATACATCGTCGACACCTGGGCAAGCCCAAGCCCCGCGACAAAGTCGCGCCGCAATTGCGTGATGACCGATTGCGTGCAGGAAAGACTTCCGCTCGCGAGGAGGATGAAGACCCGCTCCCCCTCCTTGACGAAGGTGTACATCTTTCGACACGTGTTCACCTGGTCATAACCCGCGTTGGTCCGCGAGTCGGAGGCCATGACCAGCCCGAATTTCGTTACAATGCCCAAACAATACGTCATCGCAGCAGGAAATCCTTTCACGCTTCATTCCGCGGCGGCTCCGCTGTATGTTAGCAACCGACCTCGGCGTCTGCAAAACGCTCGTCCAATAATAGCCTCCAAACTCCACGGAGACCGCGATGCCAACCACGATTGCCGCTCAGATGTATACCCTTCGGGACTTCACCAAAACGCCTGCCGACATCGCATTGACGCTGAAGCGCGTGAAGAAGATCGGCTATGACGCGGTGCAGCTTTCGGCGCTGGGGAAAATCGACCCGAAGGAGCTGGCGAAGATATTGCAGGGCGAAGGGCTTGCCTGCTGCGCGACGCACGTCTCGCTGGAGCGCATGCGCGATGAAACCGCCGCGGTCATCGAGGAGCATCGCCTCTGGAACTGCAAATTTACGGCGATAGGAGGGTTCTTTCCCAAGGCGCCCAAGGCAGCCGATTGGCCGAAGTTCGCGAAGGAATTCAACGAGGTCGCGGCAAAGTTCCGCGGATCGGGCGTTCGCGTCGGATATCACAATCACAGCCACGAGCTGGCCCGCTTCGACGGGAAGGTGGCGCTGCAGACGCTGCTGGATCATTTCTCTCCGGAAATCTGGATGGAGATCGACACCTACTGGATCCAGCACGGCGGGGGGATCCGGCGGCGTGGATCGCCAAAGTCTCCGGCCGGATCCCCTGCGTTCACCTGAAGGACTTTGCGATCGACGCCGACCGCAACCCGCTGATGGCAGAAGTGGGGGAGGGGAATCTTAATTGGCCGGCGATCCTCCAGGCCTGCCGGGCGGCAGGGGTGGAGTGGTATATCATCGAGCAGGACATCTGCCAGCGCGATCCGTTTGAGAGTTTGGCGATTAGTCTGAAGAATGTGCGGGGGATGGGGTTGAGTTGAGGAGGTCTGATTCGGTGGGGGGGGATTTACATAATTTTACGTTTTTTTACATTTTTCGCGAATTTGATTAGTGTGTGCTAGCTTTATTTGCGGGCGGGTGAGGGGATTTGATTAAGAGTAAACAAACCGGGGCATGTTCGAGCTGCGTGTGCGTAATGATTAGGTCGGGTCTCCGCTTGGGGTTTCGGGCAAAGTGAGTTCAAACCTTGTCGCTCCGATTCGACGGGACGGAAATTCGTTTCGGCAATTTCATCACGGCATCTTTTTGCCGCATCACTACTTATGAACTTCCTTTGGTTCGATGAGTTGTTCAAATTCCTTCGGAAAATCTGGAGTTAAGGCGAGCAAGCAACAGGATTCGAACTCCTGCAATGCGTGATCTGGCCCGGGAATTTCAAGGCGAAATTGTTTCGCGTGAAAGCACTAACTTTCGCCAACGGATTGCCGTCTGAACACATCCGAAGAATGCCATAACGACTCAGCAGGACTACACTGCCGTCGGGCTCATCGAGGATATCACACGCTGGCCGACTCCAATATTCCACCAACATCAGCTGGCGCTGTTCAACAGCCGACGCCCACGACCCAGCCCGCGCCGTCCGTACTGGCGGGCTGGGCACGCCGGGTCGGCGCCAGCGTTCTTCTTGGGTTTCTGGTCGGCTGGTTATTCCGGACGTTCCTGAAAATCACGGCATCGATCACCGCACTCGTCCTCGGTGGATTGGTTCTGCTCTCTTATTTCAATGTGATGAACATCGATTTCACCGCGGCTGAGAACAAGTACAAGGATACGAGCAGTTGGGTCACCGACCAGGCGGGCCGTTTGCGCGATTCGGCGACCGGGCACATTCATTCGACCCTTGGCGGTGCGCTTGGCCTTTTCATCGGTTGGAGAAAGAAAACCCATATAATCCCTATCACATGAACCTCGCGACGCTTTTCAATGCCATCGGATCGTCCAGCCTTTTTTCGACGCGGATCTTTTTGCCGCGCTCTTGACGGCTCTGCTGCTTCGGTTTGGGCCGGATATTCCTGTGGTCCATCATCTCGGGTTGCTGGCCTATCTCCGGCATGGCAAGCCGACCTGGTTTACCAGCGATATTTCATTGGTTGTCCTGGCGGTGCTGTCGGTCGTGGAGATTCTCGGCCAAAAGAACCCCGAAGTTCGACAGGTGATTCATGAATTCGACATCTATCTGAAACCCGCCCTGGCCGCCCTGACGTCGCTGGGCGTGATCAGCTCCGGCGATGCCTCGTTCGTCAATCAAAGCGTACATCAGGCGGGATTTTCCCAGGCCATATTTCCTTTTGTTTCCGCGATTTTGACCTGGCGCCTCGCCGTTCTTCGCAAGAGCGTGGCGCTGGCGGTCTTCGATCACCTCGATGGGACCGGGCTGGACAAGTTGATCAGTTGGCTGGAAGAGGCGTGGACTGTTTTCGGAGTATTTCTGCTATTTATTTTTCCGCTGCTGATGCTGCTGATCATCGGCATCGCGACCGGCGTGCTTTTTGCAATTCGCAAACGTCTGGAAATCACCGAAGACCAGCGCAAAGTCGCGTGTCCTCAGTGCCAAACGCTGATGTACCCTAGTGCCGTTGCGTGTCCGACTTGTCATCAGGCGAATGCGACCCCCAGCGCGGTCGGTTTTCTCGGTCAGTCCAAGCCATATCCATCGCCCGATCCGGCGAACCAGGCGTATCGCCTGGTCGAAAAACGACGATGCCCGAGTTGCGCTTTGCGATTTCCCGCGCGGAGGCCGTTTGCTGCCTGTCAGACATGCTCAGGGTCTTCTTCCGCCGAGGCAAAATTCGCGTCGCAATATGCCGACTTCATTGCCCGCCGGGTTCCGGTGGTTTTGATGGTCTGCTTTTTGATGAGCCTTGTGCCGATTCTCGGGCTGATTGTGGCCAGCGTCTATTATCGCATGGAGATCGTTCTGCCGTTCAGCCAATATCTGCCGCTGGGAAAGCGATTCCTGCTGCGTTGGGGCATCCGTTTGCTGTTTCTGGTACTGATCTTTTTTCAGATCATTCCGCTTTTGGGCGGATTGGTTGCACCGCTGATGGCGTACATCAGTTATGTCGCGTATCGGAATAGCTACGTTTCGCTGATGGAATCGCCGCGTGCGGCGGCGGCCGATGGGAATGTTGCGCCATCGGTTGTGCCGGGGTGATCCTATCCCGAATGGAAAATCTTTAAGTGCGGTGGTTCCATGGGTGCGAGTACCCCTGCGGCTTTGGTACGGGGCTCCCATTATGCGGGCCACACCATTGCCATGGTGTGGCTTTTGGTTTGGGAGGCGGGGGCTCGTTGGTTTTCGGGGATGGCGGGAGAATCGTCAGGCTTGCTACTTCTTCGCGGCCTCAGCGCCAGCGGCCGCCACCGGCTTGCGAACCTCCGGCACCCGGAACGTCGTCTGGCAATACTGGCACTTCACCTGTTTCCCGCGAACTTCATCCGGTACCGAAAGAATCTTCCGGCATTGAAGATTCGGGCAAATGATCTGAACGGCCATGCAGGGAATATCGGTCAAACATCCACGCAACTTGAATCAACCCCCACGCTGCCGCTTCAGAATCTTGCGGATTATTGGAACGCCCGCCGAAGCCCGGGGGGTAAATCCTCAATCTTCATCGCCGGATCGTTCTTAAATGGCGTATAAAGGGGGTCGCCGATGAACGAAATCATCCAGCTCGTATAAGGAGTTGTTTTCCAATAGACCTCGGCAAGGGTCAGCTTCCCCGTCAGCAGCAGGGGAAAGAAATCATCCGGCTTTGGAAATGAATCGAGATAGGGCTCGGCAACCGCACCAAGGGTTGCCACGACTCCATCGTGCAAAAGCCCGGATACCCATTCGGTCGTGGGGACGTGCAGCGTGGTCAGCTCGTAACTTGCGACATGAAACCCCACCGCCCCGGGATTGAAATCGCAACCCGGAATATATTTTTGCAGGCTGTACCAGCCGACATACAGCGCCACGTTCTTGACGGTGTGGGCCGGAAAAACCAGGTCCTCATTCCCCAGCTTGATCTTCAAATTGGTTTTCAGGCGCAGCATATAGGCAAGATTACGAAGCGTCTCGTCAAACTCGCCGTAAGTATTAAGTTGCCCCTTGTCGTCGATCGGCTGCAAGCCCCGCGCGTTGATGGCGACGATCCCCTGAAGCCCGGTCTTCTCCACCGCAATCGAGGTCCGCATCATCTTCTCAACCGTTGCCGGGTCTGGGGCATCGAGCCGCATGGTCATCATCGTCGGCTGCAAGCGCCCCATGAAATCAATCTTCATCGGGTTCGGCAGCCTGCCCGAACGCGGGTAGTAATCCCACATGAGCAGCGACAATTCGCTGTCCGTTGCTGATGCGGTGTCGGCCGTGTCGAAATATTGAATCTGCGCATCGAGCAGGCGCAGAAGCCCGACCAGGCCCAGATTCAGCTCGGTCCAGTGGCGAAGATCGGATCTTGCCTGCCGGTCCCAGCGCTGCACGCCCAGCGTGTCGATCAGCCGGCGGGCCTCCATCACCTGGTCGTGCAGCGGCCCGGGTTGCCCATGCTCGGCGTTGTCGATGGCGCTTCGGCCGTTGATCGTCTCCACGTCCTCCCACAGGCGCCCTCTTTGTGCCCGCTGCTGCTCTGGATCGGCGATCGCGGGAATTTTTGAAACAATATCGATCATCGCCGCCTTCGATCGCGCATCGAGCGCTTCGGGCGTATCGCCGCGCCCGGGCTTGAAGTTCGGATCGAGCTCGGCCGCGTTGGATTCAATCGATCTCACCAGGTCGGCAAACTCCTGCCCTGTTGCCGATTGAAGATCCTTCAACTCGGCCTGCTCCTGCAAGTCCGCCTCGGTGTTGACTCTGGCGGCAATGCGAAACGGCACGCCGTAAAAGGTCAGCAGGCATTTGATTTTCGATTGGAGCTGGTGATCCGCCAGATACTGCCGCAGCGGACCCATGACATCCTGCTCATAGGTCAGAAACGGCATTTCCTCGGCATTGGGCAAATCGAGCGCCACCGTCTGATCCACCGGCACCCCGCGAAGCTGGCAATAGAGCGCCGCCAGCCGCTGACTGTCCGGCGAATTCTCATTGGTGATCAGCAGAATTTGCGAAGGATCAAGCGCCCACGCCGGCACGGCCGCAAACAGCGCCAGGAATACCAATCCCCCGACCACCGCCCGGCGAAAAGCACAAACGATTGATTTCACGCGAGATTGTAGGCTATGCCTCATGAATCCTCGCGAGCCATACTCGCGTCTTTCGTCCGGCTGCGGCGTCGCTCCTCCTCGCCGGTCCTGCGGAAGCTGCCTAGAGGAACCTCGTCGTCGCTTCTTGCAGCCGAACGAAAGCCGCTTCGTCTGGCTGCGCGAGGATTTATGAGACGTGAGCGTTTTGCGGAGTGCACTCCAGACACTGCTCACGGACTATCGGGGTCATTCCGCGTACGGAAGTGGAGTTGATACGACCTTGTGATTCCAAATCGGCAAATCCGGTATGCTTACCCCGTTCGAGAGTGAAGGTGCGGCGCCTTTGAAGACGGCTTGGACTTTTTCGCCGGCGGCCACCGTGCTGCTCCAGTCGCCACCTTTCCCTTCGCCGATCAAATCGTCGAGCGAGAATGTGATAGTGTATTTTGACCCGGGCATGAGGGGGACCAGGAAATCGTCCAGCCGGCCGGAAACGCCGGCGAGGCCCTTCCAATCGAGCTGGCGCGGTTTCCCGGAGAGACCACTGACGATCAGGTGAAGGTTCCGAGGCTCCAGTTGGCGTCCATTGCCAACCATGTCGCCGAGATTGATAACCATGGCATTTTGGCCCACATTTTCAAAGGTTATCTCCAGAACACCATGGGCGGCACAATCAAGCGCGAGTTGAAGCCCGGCGACGGGTTTACCTGGCTCGGGTGTGAGTGTCGCAAGATTCGCTGCCAGCGTACCTTGGCCAAGGCTTACGCCGACGACGGCGAGGATGGCTAGAGCACCGAGAATAGTGGTTCGCATTGGCATGACGCAACTCCTTTTCCGTGACCGATAGTTTAACCTGGCGGCGAGGGCTTTCTCAACGTCCACTGGTCGGGTATCGCACACGAAGAAAAAAGATGCGGTTCACATATCGCACACTATGAGACAGAGCCTATCCCGGCTGCGGCACAGCCGTCGGATCGCCCGTAAAATTTGGCGTGGGATTCACCAGCGTACCCACCGGGTTCCCCTGTCCGGCGCTGGCCTGCTGCTGCTGTTGCACCGATTCGATCATCGCGATCAGCGCCTTCACTTCCTGGATCGATTCGGGGCTGCCCCACATCAAAACGCGATCGACGTGCCAGTTGCACCGGTCGAACGTACACCCCTCGAGATAATAAACCGTCTCCCGCAGCACGAGCGTACAGGCGATGAATGTACAACGGACGAACGCCTGCCCGCTGATGTAGATGGTCTGGTTTTGAAAGGTCGCGCCCTCGTGTTTGGTCAGCAGCATGGCAGGTTCCTTAAATGTACCGAAATTCTCTCTCCGCCGATCCCGGCCCTTGGGCGAGCATTGTCCATTTGGAGGCGGGGAATGCAATGGGGAGGCGGTAGCACCGCCGCTTGCATCCCAGGATTATGGATCGATAGTTCATTATTGACAAGCTTACAGGGTATTCTAGTATACAGCGTATGCGTCTGACGTTCGTTCAGCTTCCGCGGTTTGCGGCGCGATGGGCGCAACTGAGGTTGACGGATGATGATTTGCAGGCACTGGAGCGGACGCTTTTGCGCAATCCGGAAGCGGGCGCGGTTGTCTCAGGTACGGGCGGTCTCAGAAAGGTCAGGTTCGCTCCGCCCTCGCGCCATGTGGGTAAGAGCGGCGCGTTCCGCGTCGGGTACGCCTATTTCCGCGTCGCCGACGCCGTCTATCTGCTCGCGATCTACCCAAAAAACGAGCAGGCGAATCTCACGCCGCAGGACAAGGCGGAAGCACGGAAGTTAATCGAGCTGATCAAGCGTAGTGTTTCAAAAGTCTGACAGGAGTAAAAAATGGCCGAACACAACAAGTCCAAACAAAAACGCTCGCGCGCGGCGGACGATATCATGCACTCTCTTCGGCGCTTGCCGAAGCGATTGAAGGCGCGGCGCCGCTGGAGCAGCGGTTTACTGTGCGCACGATCGACATTCCCGAGCCCGGCAAATATTCCCCCGCCGCTGTCAAAAAACTTCGAGCCAGGCTTGGAATGAGCCAGGCCGTCTTTGCCGAGTTGCTGGGAGTGTCGCGGATTTGGCTCCAGGGTTGGGAGCGCGGCGTCCGCCGGCCTACCCCTTTGGCGCGACGGTTGATGGATACGATTCAAGCGAACCCCGTCTCATGGCTGACGACGGTATGGAAAAAGGCAAGTTAGGCAATCGTGGTGCCACTTTCTTGCACCGCAAAAATGTCGCAAATCCGATACCAGAATGGGGGCAGAAGAATATGCTTGCCACCCGCCCCCGTTTCCCTAGAATCGCCCCCGGCGGCTTAGAGAGAGACGGGAGAACGGATCCGTCGGAATGTTTGAAAATTACGAGGTGAACGGCCTGTTCGACGAGGTCTTCGCGCGAGGGAACCCCTCGCGACCACTACAAATCCCTCGTCAACCGCCTTCGCAACCTCGGCCAGACGGCGCTTGAAAAACGCCGCCGAATGACCGACATCCTCTTCCGAAACCAGGGGATCACCTTCACGGTCTACAACGACACCCGCGGCGTCGAGAAAATCTTCCCCTTCGATCTCGTCCCCCGCATCGTCCCCGCCGACGAGTGGGACGTCATCGAGCGCGGCCTCACCCAGCGCATCACCGCCCTCAATCTTTTCTGCCACGACATCTACCACGCCCAGCGCATCCTTCGCGAACGGGTGATTCCCCCCGAGCTGATCTACGGCGCGAAGATGTTCCGCCGCGAGATGTTTGGCGTCCGCGTGCCGCGCGACATCTACATCCACATCTGCGGCACCGATCTCATTCGCGACAAGGACGGAAAATATTACGTCCTCGAAGACAACGGCCGCACGCCCAGCGGCGTCAGCTACGTGCTGGAAAACCGCACCGTCATGAAACGCGTCTTCCCGACTCTCTTCAGCGCCTATCGCGTCCGCGCCGTCGAGGATTATCCGTACAACCTCCTCCAGGTGCTCAAATATGTCGCCGCCCATTACGCCGACGACGCCGGCATCGCCATCCTCACGCCCGGCATTTACAACTCCGCCTATTTCGAGCACAGCTTCCTCGCCCGGCAGATGGGCATCGAGCTCGTCGAAGGCCGTGACCTCGTCGTCGATAAAGGCTTCCTCTACATGCGCACCACCGCCGGCCTGCGCCGAATCGACGTCCTCTATCGCCGCGTTGACGACGATTTTCTCGACCCCCTCTGTTTCCGCTCCGACAGCGCCCTCGGCGTCCCCGGCCTGATGAACGCCTACCGCGTCGGAAATCTGGCCCTCGTCAATGCCGTCGGCACCGGCGTCGCCGACGACAAGGCCATCTATCCCTTCGTTCCCGACATGATCAAGTTTTACCTGAACCAGGAACCGATCCTCCCCAACGTCCCGACATATATTTGCGCCCGCGATTCCGACAAAAAATTCGTGCTCGAACACCTCGACGAACTCGTCGTCAAAAGCACCAACGAATCCGGCGGCTACGGAATGCTCATGGGCCACCAGGCCTCCGCAGACGAACGCGCCGATCTTCGCCGAAAAAATCCAGGCCGACCCCAGAAACTTCATCGCCCAGCCCGTCGTCCAGCTCAGCCAGCATCCCAGCCTTGTCGAAGACCATTTCGAAGGCCGCCGCGTCGATCTCCGCCCCTACATTCTCTATGGCCAAAAGGTTATCGTCATGCCTGGCGGCCTCACGCGCGTTGCCCTCCGCAAAGGCAGCCTCGTCGTCAACAGCAGCCAGGGCGGGGGAAGCAAGGACACCTGGGTTCTGGAAGAAGAATAACCATGAGCGCCCCCGCCGAATCCTCCGTCTCGATTACTTCCCGAACCCTCGGCATCCCCGCCTCGTTGGCTCTGAAGCCAGAGCGGTCCATGCTTTCGCGCGACGCCGACGCCATGTACTGGATGGCCCGCTACGTTGAGCGCTCCGAGCATGTCGCCCGCCTCCTGCTGGTCAATTCCAATCTTCTCATCGACGTCGGCGATCTCGCCCCCGCCCTCCAGGCCCGCCAGTGGCAAAGCCTCCTGACGATCTTCCACCACCCCGAGCTTCCTGAAGGCCCCAATCTCCCCCAGCGCGTCGGCCAGCAGCTCACCTTCAACCTGGACAACCCCAGCAGCATCCTCAATTGCCTCACCCACGCTCGCGAAAACGCCCGCGGCATTCGCGAAAACATCTCCGCCGAGATGTGGGAAAACCTCAACACCCTCTACTGGTCCCTCCGCAGCGACGACACTCCGGGCCGATTCGACGAATCCCCCGACGATCTCTACCGCTCGGTCATGGCCGGCTCCATGCTCTTCCAGGGCCTTACCGACCAGACCCTCCCCCACGACCAGCGCTGGCTCTTCACCCAGCTCGCCAAATTTCTGGAGCGCACGGACGTCACCTGCCGGGTGATCCAGACGAAATATGAAATCCTTAAATCCAACGAGCAGATGTTCGACAGCACGCTGAGGAATCTCCACCTGATGGCCGTCCTGCGGAGCTGCTGCTCGATCGAAGCCTACCGCCGCAACTACGTCGGCGACATGGACCCCACCCGCGTGGCAGGCTTCCTGATCCTGGAGCGCAGTTTTCCCCGCAGCATTCGTTTTACGGTGACGAGCGCCCTCGCCGCCATCACCGCCATCCGCGCCGGCGCCGCGGCAACGTCATCGACCCCGCCGAGCGAATCCTCGGCCGCCTCGATGCCCAGCTCGAATATTCGGAATTATCCGAAATCCTTTCGGAAGGAATTCCAGCCTATTTGCAGCGAATCCAAACCGCCGTCCACGAAGCCGCGGTTGCGGTCCAGCAGTCCTATTTTATGCACTGAGTGCGCGAAACCAGAAACCAGAAACTCGAATGACGAATCAAATCCGAAATCCGAATGACGAAACCGGCTGCCCATGTTGCCGCCCGATTTCATTCGGATTTCGTCATTCGGGTTTGATTCGCCATTCTGGTTTCTGGTTTCGGAATTTCACGACCCGCCGCCACAACCCCATAAAAAAATCACCATGCTCCTAAAAATCACCCACCAAACCGAACTCCGCTACTCCGATTTCATCAACGAATCGATCATGGAGCTGCGCATGGTCCCGCGCCAGGAGCAGGACCAGCACCGCCTCTCCTTCGACCTCGCCATCGGCCCGCCGACCACCGTCAACAGCTATTTCGACTGGCTCGGCAACACCGTCCACACCTTCAGCGTCAACATGTTCCACCGCCAGATCTCCATCATCGCCACCAGCGTCGTCGAGACCGACCGCCCCAGAAAAGAACCCGAGCGTTTCGCCGACCCCTGGCCCGTCGCCCCCGAAGCCTACGACTACACCGCCTACGATTTCCTCCAGTTCGGCGGCCCCATCGTCGACTGCCCCCAGCTTCACGACCTCGCCGGCATCATCGCACCCCACGGCGCCGTCAGCTCCGGCGAAATGGCCCTGCGAATTCTCCACCTCATCGACGACAAATTCACCTACAAAAAAGGAATCACCAACGCCGCCAGCCCCATCACCGACATCCTCACCACCGGCTACGGCGTCTGCCAGGACTTCACCCACCTAATGATCGCCCTCGCCCGCCTGCTGAAAATCCCGGCGAGATACGTCAGCGGCTTCATCCACCCCGACGCCCAGAAATACCGCGGCTACACCCAAACCCACGCCTGGTGCGAGATGCTTTTCCCCTCCGCCGGCTGGGTCGGCTTCGACGCCGCCAACCGCTGCGTCATCGGCGGAAACTTCGTGAAGGTCGCCGTCGGCCGCGATTTCCGCGACGTCCCCCCCAACCGCGGTGTCTACCGCGGCAACGCCACCGAAACCATCGACGTCGCCGTCAAAAGCGAAGAACTCCCCACCATCCCTGCCGAACTCGCGGCCGAACGCATGCAGTCCCTGGAAATCCCCGCCTATGCCACCGGCGCGGCGGCGCTACGCGAGGCGGCGGATCTGCAGGAGGTGCAGCAGCAGCAGTAGTAGTAGCGGCGGTCTACGTCTTGCCCGCGAATGCGCACCTGTAGGCCCCTTCACTGCGTATTTTTCATTTGCTAATGTCGATTTGACCGAGAGCGCTTTGCGCCATACTCTTCTCCTGCCCCCGCCATATCCGGCGTTTGCACGGGAATTTCAGGTGCTTCCGCCAGAGATGGCTAAGTGGTAATGCATCGGTTTGTGAAACCGAGGTCCGCGGCTTTGCCGTAGCGGGAGTTCGATCCCTTCCCTATCCGTTTTGGGCATTGCACATGGCGATCATGATTGGCTGCCATCTGCGGGCCCGAACCGGTTAATGAAGCCGCTGAATTTGATAGGGCAGTGGTATGTGGTTCATTGAAATTCCGCCTAAATCCTAGCTGACGCTTATTATTAGCTGCGACATGCGCCACGGTTGAGACCTCTCGGCGTTATAATTATCCTCAGAATAGAACCTCATGGACCGACTCGGACCCATCAATAATGAGCGTTTGCGCTGGTGCAGTGACGATTTTGGTATATCACCCGAGGACGTTGGGGAACAAATCCATATCACACCGTCGCGATGGAGAGCAGTGTTGGCTGGCGAGGGAGGGTTGACGTTTTCGCAGCTTAGTTCCTTGGCGAAGTTCTTTGGCCGTGGCGTCCTCTTTTTTCTCGAAACGGGTGCGGTAACCGAAACCCAAGTAAGGACTCCAGCGTTTCGCAGCCTGACAAACAACGAGCCGGACCTTTTGCCAGAGATTAAGGGACTAATTGAGCGCACCGAGAGGTACCGCGAGACCTACCTGGCAGTGCGAGAAGAGATCGGCGAAGACCTGGGTCCTCCTTTTGCCGTGCCATTGTCGCCAAAGGCCGACCCTTCGTCAGCACCGGCGAGGGTCCGAACTTGGCTCGGCATAGACGAACAAGTGAGTTCTCCGCGGTCGTTTGAGTATTTCCGCGAGAAAATCGAGGACAAGGGAGTTTTGGTTATCCGAACTACCGGATACCTCGGCGCATGGCGATTTCCAGCCGAGTCAACGGTGATCGGCTTTTCAATTCCATTCAAACTCTACCCCGTCATAGTAGTCCGAGGGCATTTCGTTGAAGCCCGCATGACTTTCACCCTGATGCATGAACTGGCGCACCTGCTGCTCCATGACAGTGGATCGATAGACCGCGAAGCAGACCTGTGGGCCCGCCAGGGTGGGGAACGCGAGGCCAATGCATTTGCCGGCCAGCTCCTTGTACCTAGAGAGTACGTAAATCAAATTCCGCAAAGCGCGATTCCCACGGGCGTCGCTGAATACGACGATTCACTACGTCATTGGTACGGCGCGTGGGGAGTAAGCGCAGAAGTTGTCCTACGCCGCCTACTCGACGAGGGTCGACTATCCCTTTCGAAATACGAGGAGTACCGCAAATGGCGCGAAGCGCAGCCAAAGGTGGAGAGATCTGGAGGTAACCGCTCTGGCAGATTCAAGGAACCAGTGCAATTGTTCGGTCGACGTTATGTACGCGCAGTTCTCACGGCCTTACGGGCGCGACGGATAACACTTAATAAGGCCAGCGGCTTCCTTGACAATCTAAAAGTGAACGACGTCTTCAAGCTTGAGAAGCATCTTGCCAACATTTGACGCGTCATCCATTCTCCATGGCTGGATTAACTATCCGTTGAGCCATTTCCCGAGACTCTGGGACTGGATAGAGGAAGAAATTGTCGCAGGGCGGTTCACCATTGCAAAGGTTGCACTTGATGAAACCGCCCACCGTTCTCCAGATTGCCACACATGGCTTAAAAACAACAATATAGGAGAGCTTTCAACCACACAGATCTCGGTGGGATTTGCTCTCGCGATGAAAGCAAGCCTCGGGATTATGAATGATCGATACCACGCTAACGGCGTTGATGAGAACGACTTGCTGATCATTGCAGCCGCAAAAGAAGCTGGCTGCGAACTGGTCACGAACGAAGCGCCTCAGCCATTGCTTCCCACGCTGATGGCGCGGTACAAAATTCCTGCCGTGTGTTCCATTGCGAGCGTTAATGTTCCGTATCTCAATTTTCTCGAACTAATTACGCGCTCAGGCAGGTCGTTCGGCTAGCCGGTCCACCTGCGTCCGGCTCGTCTTCAGCAAAGCCGCCATCTTCTTTTTCGAAAGCTTCTTTTTCTTCATCGCTTTCGCCAGTTGCCAAGCGACGACTTCCCTGACTGCTTTCGCCTGAGCCTCTTCGAAGATTCCATCCTCCTTCAGAAAATCATCGACGCTTGAACCAAGATATTTTCTGCTCAAGTCTGCAACTTCCAAATGATTTCTATCCAGAACAATTGTATTTCTTGGCGCTCTTGGCGGTTAAAAATTCTTTAGAACCGCCAAGACGCCAAGAGCGCCAAGGAAGATGCGCCGCCATATCGCTATTCGATTGCTGTTCCGTGCAGATAGTGATCATGATTCCGAGCCAAATCCGGAGGGGCGTCCTTGATGACTCCCCAACCGCTGGTCCCTCGAAGCCCTGACACGCGCCGGCATCACCGAAGAATCCGTCGCCCGCGGCCTCTCCACAACCCACAAAGGCTGGGTCTGCGAGCTCGAAGCCCAGATCGTCGGCTTCAGCATGTGCGATTGCACCACCGGCGAATTCTGGGTCGTCGCCGTTCTGCCCAAATACGAACGCCGCGGCATCGGAACAGAGCTGGTTCGCCGCGGCCAGCAATGGCTCTACGAGCACGGCTGGCCCGAAATCTGGCTCTGGACTTCAACCGACAAATCCACCCGCGCCTACAAACTCTACCGATCCCTTGGCTGGCGCGACTGCAGCGTCAAAGACGGCCAACGCGTCATGCGGCACAAGCAATGAACACGTGCAGCGAAAACCGTCCCAAATCAAGAACCGCAAACGAATCAGAATGAGACGGTCGCGACGACCACAACTCCCACCACAAGTCCCATCCCACTTTAACTCTATACCCGCGATGTTTCGTCGCGCCGATCACGTGCGTCAATGCAAAATAACCGTCGCGTGAACGCGTGCCTCAATCGACATTCGCTCGCGGTCGGCCATTCAACGAAATTAACTTGACGCCTCCCGTCGCAATCACGGAAATATTCGTCGCAAACCCAGCGAGTAAAAACTTTCAAATTTAGCCTCGCTTCTGCGCGATTGTTGTTGGCGCGCGGTGCAGCGCGTTTAAAGTCGTTTTTGTAGTTTCCGTTACCAGTCTGGCGGTTCCAAAAAAAGTGTAGCGCTATTTCCCATCCGGCTAACAGCCGAGAGGTATCCATGCGGGTGTCGTTTGAATTGGTTTTTGCTGCGGTTTTGCTCATTGGCGCTCCTGTGTTTGGCTCGATCTGGATTGATTTTGCGGGCATCTCTCCTTCCACCCTTCCCATGACCATCGATTATCCGGGAGGCAGTGTCACCGTTTCCGAAGTCTCCGCACCCGCAGTCGGAACGCCCCAGTTGTTCCAATACGCACCCGGCGTCGGATCGCAGGGGTCGCAAAATGCGGATGGCGGTGTCAAAATGGGAATCATGGATACGGGCACCGGGATCGATCAATGGGAAATCAAAATGGTCTTCAGTCAAAGCCAGGCGATTACAGTTTTTAATACCGAAACTTACACGGATTTCGAGGACACCATCCTGACTTCAGATGGTGACTGGACCCAACTCAACGGCTCCTCGCTGCTCAACGTAACGGGTCTTGGGTCTAACACGATTGCCCTCACGGGCGTAAATGGCCCAACGGGACCCTTTGGCTACGGAGACTGGACAACTACAACGACCACTTTAGACGAGATATATGAGCTCGACGAAACAGCAGGCGGAACCGCGGGCAATGGAATCGAAATCGCGGTCCCCGAGCCGGCATCGGCGTCGCTGCTTGGGTTGCTCTCCGCCGCCGTGCTGGGCCGGCGCCGAGCCAAGTCGACTTGAGCCTGTCTTCCCGCCCGAGCCTCAGCGCCTCCGCGCGAAACTTGTCGGTCTTTATAAATCTGCGATTGAAGTTGCTTAATGTCATAATACCTTAGATACCATATCCCATATTACCCATCTTTCCCATCTTGTTGCGGAGTGTTACCTTTTGTACCGATGCCCTCCGAGCACCAAAAAATTTCCCTCACCCGCAAAATAAAAATCGCCCCCTACAATCACCGTTCACAAAGGAATTCAAATGAATCGATCCACCCTCTATCTGATCATCGCAACGATTGGCATTCTCGCGGTCTATTCACTCGCCCAATGGCAGGTCCAGCCCCAGATTGACACCCGCGTCGGCCCGATCTATCCCGAAAATCCTTCCTACAACTTCCGCACCCGCAACAATTACAATCCCTTCCAGTTCAACTGGTACACCGGCCGCTTTGACTACGTCCCCATCCCCTACGATTCCGCCGGTTCCTCCAACCAAAACTGGCAATACTCTCCGCCCCCGTCCGCCCCCGGCGTCGGCGGCAGCGTTCCGCAGTACGTCTTCGGAGGCCCCTCCGCGAGCAACTCCGTCCCTCAGCCCAGCGCCCCATCGCCCAATGCCGTTTCGCCAAACATTCCCTCCGCCCCCACCCCGGACGATACAACCCTGTGGGTCCCCGCCCCCGCGACCCAGCCAAGCAACGCCGCTCCCCCAAGCCGGTCACGTTTGAAGGCCGGATCTGTGGCATCCGTGCCGCCGACCTCATGGGCGACTCAACCCCCGAATTGCTCATGCGTCTCCGCACCGACGCCGGCGCCATCGGCACCGTCGATGTCGGTGAAAGACTCATCTTCCCCCAAGGCACTTTCGACTCCAACGCCAGGGGTTACATCACCGCCACCGGCATGCTCGGCGAACTCGATGGCCACCTCATCCTCTTCGCCCAAAAAATCACCATCGGAAAAACCACCATCCCCATCCAGCGCGATGGAATGACCAGCAGTCAGAAATAGGCTTAGATTAAGCCCCGCAAATCTCCTCTTCGCGCAATTCTAACCTTAAGCTAACACTTCGCGCAACCGCTTCCCTTACGCTGGCGAGCGGCTGAACGCTGTTTGAAGTTTTCACAGAAACCTATAGGGTTATGGCACCAGTTCTATGAACCTTCTGGCAGACTCCCTCTCCATGGGTAACTGTGCCTTTCTGGTGCTGGCGCTTGGACTTGCGCTGGGGTTTGAGTTCGTCAACGGATTTCACGACACCGCCAACGCCGTCGCCACCGTTATCTACACCGACACGCTTCCCCCGTGGGTTGCCGTCGTCTGGTCGGGTCTCTGGAACCTCATCGGTGTCCTCACCTCTTCCGGCGCGGTTGCCTTCAGCGTGGTCGCGCTATTGCCGGTCGAGCTGGTCATCAACATCGGCTCCGACGCCGGCTTCGCGATGATCTTCGCGCTGCTGATCTCCGCGATCTTCTGGAACCTCGGCACCTGGTACCTCGGCCTTCCTGCCTCCAGCTCGCATTCCCTGATCGGCTCCATCATGGGCGTTGGACTGGCCAACGCGATGCTTTCCAAAGGGCACGTTTTTGGCGAAGGCGTTAACTGGAGCAAAGCCACCGAGGTCTTCTCATCGCTGCTGATTTCACCCCTGATGGGTTTCGTTGGAGCCGCGCTCCTTTTATGGATGGCGAGGCTGCTGATTCGCAATCCCGCGCTCTATAAGTCGCCGCCCAAAGGGACGCCGCCGCCAATGCCGATCCGCGCCTGTTGGTTCTCACCTGCACCGGCGTAAGCTTCGCGCATGGTTCAAACGATGGGCAGAAGGGGATGGGCCTGGTCGTTCTTATCCTGATCGGGATTCTGCCGGGCATGTACGCACTGAACATGGAGGCCGGCGCGGGGCAACTGAGAGAGCTGCAGAAATCGGCCCAGACGGTCGGCGCAGCTCGAAACCCAGACGGCGGCTGCTTCAGCGCCGTCTTTGGACGACGCTTCCGGTGTCCTGTCGGACTATCTACAGACCGCGGGCACTTTCAGCGAAAACACGATCCCCGCCCTGGCCGTCGTCAACCGCGAAGTGGATCGCGACCTGGAGGGCAAAAACAGCTTCAGCGAATTCACCGGCGACGAAAGAAAGCTCGTCCGAAGCCGGCTTTATCTCCTCTCCGGCGCCATCACCAAACTTCAGGCCCAGAAGCAGATTCAGGACCCGGCCGAGGCAACATCGCTCGCCTCCTACAAAAAGGAACTCACGGGAGTCACGCAATACATTCCCGCGTGGGTGAAAGTCGCCGTCGCTTGCGCACTGGGATTTGGCACGATGATCGGCTGGAAGCGGATCGTGGTGACCGTCGGTGAAAAAATCGGCAAAGAGCATCTGACCTACGCGCAGGGGGCGTGCGCGGAACTGGTCGCGATGGCGACGATCGGCGCAGCCGATATGTTTGGAATGCCGGTGAGCACGACACACGTCTTGTCGTCCGGTGTCGCGGGAACGATGGCCGCGAATCGCTCCGGCCTGCAGGTCGCCACTCTCCGCAATATCGCCCTGGCCTGGATTCTGACGCTGCCTGCTTGTCTTCTGCTGGGTGGGGCGACTTTTTCAGCGACACTCTTCATCATCTTCACGAGTCCGCTGATGAAGATTCTGTTCGCTCTGGCGCTCGTGGCCTTCGCCGCGCTGGTTTGGTGGCTATGGCGGAACTTCAGATTGGCCACCCGGTCACCGGTTTCCGCCAGCCACGCTGAACCCGCTTAGCTCTTATTGCCACGCCGATTTCAACTCGTAAATGGACAACGAATGCACACGCGCGGTGCCGCCTTTGTCGATGAGTGACAAGGGGGTGTCGCTTTCGCCTGTCGGCGGGAGATAGCAGCTTGTCAGGGACACGCGGCCATCTTGTGCGAAGGTTTCGATTGATGTGCGATCGACCAGCACGCGAAGGTGCAGGACGGCGCCTTTGTCCAACGGCAAGGGGGCATCCCCCAGGGATCGGACAAGTTCGGTTGGTCTTTCGTATGTGACGGTTTGGTTGGCGATTCGCAAACCGACCACGGCGGCATCGCCCGGGTCGATGTCGGCCTGGATATCGAATAGATCGCCAGTTGGGCCGTCGAGCGGTTTGTCGCCGGGTGTTAGGACGAGATCAGTCCAGTGATATTGCTTCGCATGAAGCAGATTGATTTCATGGACGGGGTAGCGGAACAGGCGGGGGCCATCGTTGGTTGAATGCAAGGTCAGTTCGCAGGGAAAACTCATCTGCTGATTGAACGGCATGCCGGGATATCGTCCGTCGCGCATCCAGGTGATCTGAATTCGCCGTCCATCGGCAGGGGGAATGTCATTGAATGTTTGCACCGCGTAAAAATTCCCACCATAATCGACCTCGCGCAGTTCCTGCTGTGGCGTGAATTTGTGGCCGTCGAAATCGCCAACCAGATACTTGCCGTTGGCGGCTGTGAAAACCCACTTCAGTTTTGAAGCTTCGCCATCCAGTGGCAGGGGAAAGAAATCCGGGCATTCGCCACAGCCGGGCATCTGAAATTCTTGCTGCTCAGCCCAATGTTTAAGGTCGGGAGAACTCAGGATGCAAAATGTGCTGTCCACGTCCTTGAAAAGCACCATCACCCACTGCTTCGCGGGCTCGTACCAGAATGCGTGCGGATCGCGGTTGTCGTTCGCGATGTGGGGGACCACTGGATTGCCCGCGTATTTGGTCCAGGTTCTGCCGCGATCATTGCTGTACGCAATTGCCTGCGCGAACGGGTCTTTCGCGGCCGTATAAATCGCGACGAGCGGCGGCTTTCCGTCACGCCCGAACCCGCTGGTATTTTGCCAGTCGACGACTGCCGAGCCGGACCAGATCCATCCGTCGTGATCGTCAGGGCGGAGCGCCGTATCCAATTGCGTCCAATGCACCAGATCAGGACTGACCGCATGGCCCCAGGACATCACCGGCGGCACTAGCGCTAAGGCATCGGGACGATATTGAAAGAAGAGATGGTATTCTCCGTCAAAGAAAACCAGCCCGTTCGGATCGTTCAGCCAGCCCTTGTCAGCAGTGAAATGGAATTGCGGGCGGTATTGCTCCTGATATTGCGGCGACGGCGCATTCAATTCGTCCGCCCGAGCGATGTTCGTGCCTAGAAAAAT
The DNA here is from genome assembly GCA_963755915.1 of uncultured Phycisphaerales bacterium. GTDB lineage: Bacteria > Planctomycetota > Phycisphaerae > Tepidisphaerales > Tepidisphaeraceae > PALSA-1353. The sequence continues at coordinate 4,930,384 of CAVWLP010000002.1, read as the reverse complement.
AAGGGCGGCGATACTCCAGAGCCGCCTCGCCACGCAATTGAGGTCCGTCATTCGATTTCATCTCCAGCCCCCGATTCACAAGGTTAGCGGCTCAGGGCGCCCATCGCCTCGGCCGGATATCTTTGGCCCGCAAACAGTTCATGCGGAATGATCTGGTCGATCTCTTGAAGCTCGGCTTCGCTGAGTTGCAGGTACGCACAGGCGTTCTGCTCGAGATACTTCAACTTCTTGGTCCCCGGTATCGGCACGATATCCGGACCCTGCGCCAGCACCCAGGCGAGCGCCAGTTGGCACGGCCGACAACCCTTCTTTGACGCAAGCTGCTCGATCTTTCGTACCAGTTCCAGGTTCTTCTCGAAGTTTTCGCCCTGGAACCGTGGAAACGCCCGTCGGCGATCGCCCGGAGGAAGATCCTCTAATTTTTTGAACTGCCCCGTCAAAAACCCGCGACCCAGCGGGCTATAAGCCACAAATCCCACTCCCAGCTCCCGGCAAGTGGGAAGAATCTCATCTTCGACATCCCGGGTCCAAAGCGAATATTCGGTTTGCAAAGCCGCGATCGGATGTACCTTCGCCGCGCGACGGATGGTATTGGCGCCTGCCTCAGAGAGGCCGAGGAACCGCACTTTGCCCTGCTTCACTAACCTTGCCATCGCGCCGACTGTCTCTTCAATGGGCGTATTGGCGTCCACGCGATGCTGGTAATAAAGATCGATCACGTCGATTCCAAGGCGTTTAAGGCTCGCCTCGCAGGCGCTGGCGACGTATTCGGGGGTTCCATTGATCCCCTTGAAGCTGCCGTCGGCGCCCCGCACGTTCCCGAATTTCGTCGCCAGGGTCACCTTATCCCGCCGGTCGCGGATGGCCTGACCGACGAGTTTTTCGTTATCCCCGACGCCATACATGTCGGCGGTGTCGAGGAAATCCATCCCCAGTTCGATGCTGCGGTGAATGACGTTAATCGACTCCTCGTCATTTCTGGAGCCATAGAATTCCGACATCCCCATGCAGCCCAGGCCCAATGCCGAAACCGTCAGCCCCGATTTTCCAAGCTGGCGGCGGGGGGTAATGTTCGACCCCATAGTTTCCTACCTTTCCTAAAACGAAAGCTTCCGCGACAAATCAAAGGACGACCGATAAGATGTAAGTATAGGGTTTTAATGAGTCAAACACTGTAACTTTGCCGGAGTCGGCGCGTGTCACAGGAAGAGAACGGGCGGCAAGATGCCCCCGCACAGAGCACAACTGAGCTTTTCGAGCGTGCCGTGCGGCAGCATTCACGACGGATGCTGGCAATTGCCAGGGCCATCGTCGGCACCCGCGCCTCGCCAGAAGATGTGGTGCAACAGGCATTTATGAACCTGTACCAGCACCGCGACCGTTACGACTGGCGGGAAGCGGGAGGGCTGATGCGGCGAACCGTCGTGAACGAGGCGCTTCGCATTTTGCGAAAGCCTCACATGTCGGTTTTGCCGGATGAAGCAGGCGACCCCAGCGGCTCTTCACAGTCGCCAAGTCGTCATATGATCGAAAGTGAAACCGTTCTCCAGGTCAGACGCGCCATCGACCGCTTACCCGAGAACTTCCGGGCGGCTCTGGTGCTCTGCGAATATGAGAAGATGTCTTATGCCCAGATTGCTGAAACACTTGGGGCAAGCATTCCGCAGGTCAAAACCTGGATACATCGCGGCCGCCGTCAGCTTGCTGAGCTGTTGCGGGCTTATGCCGATCAGGTCTAATGGACGGAGCCAAAGGTTGGGAGATATTTCGGGGACGGAGGAAGGACAATTATGCCGGTAAACGACAGCGATCTCGAACTGCTACATGCCTATCTCGACGGCGAGCTGCCCACCGCCGAGTGCGAAGGCCTCTGGCGACGCCTCGCCAGCGAACGCGAGCTTAAGACGGAGCTCGACCAGCTTAGGGCTGACAGTTCACTCCGCTCGATGGCTTGGAACAGCCTGGAGCCGGATGACAGGACCATGGTCCGCCTCGAAGCCAACATCATGCGGGCCACCAGCGCGAAGACATCATGGGGTGGGCCTTCAACGGGCTTCGCATCGTCGCTTCGGCCGCGGCCCTGATTCTCTTCGGATTCACCGTCGGCTGGCTCGGCCGCGATCGAATGTACGCCACACCGATCTCAAGCCTGGCCTCCAGCGGAACTCAATCCGTCGTCCCGGCCGGAATGGGGGCGCCTTTAACGCGGCAATGGAACGTGGAAATGCGCGACGGCAACGGCAAAATCGTCAATATCTTCACCTTCAATTCCGAAGCCGAGGCGAAGCAATGGATTCAGGAGTGGGCGAACCATTCGTCAGGTCTGGGCGATTCGACCGGTGTTCCCAGCCCAGATAAATTTTAGTAGCTAAGTTCTAGTAGCGAAGTTTTAGTAGCTAAGTTTTAGCTGATTGCTCCATGTCTGAATCGGCACCTGCGTTTTTTCCCAAGTCCCGCGGCATCGCCGCCGCGATTTGTGCAATACTGATTAGCAGCGCCTGCGAATCGTCGCCTGGCCAGACCACGCAAAATTCCTCCGACCGGCCTCTGCTCGAGCAACTAAACCACGAAACCCAGGACCTGTTCAAGCACGTCGCCCCGAGCATCGTCCGCGTGCAGTTGCCAATGCCGACGACATTCATGCTGCCGCCGGACGATCCCCTTGCCAAATGGGCCCCGCAGCTCGATCCAGCCTCGCTGGCGCGCCTGGTGGCGATGGAGCACAGCGCATCGGGCGTCCCTTTTTCGACCGCGGAAATCCGTCCGACGACTGAACCAACTTCAGCAGAGGCGGTGCAGCAATCGCCTCACCTGATCATTTTACGCATCGACCGTTTTGTGCCAAACGGAATCGGTATCGTGGTCGACGGGCAGAACCACCTGCTCGTTCCCCGATACGTCGACCAGGCGGCGTGCCAATGGCCGATTCCCGTCGCCGTCGGCGATGGGCGCTGGGCCACCGCATCGTTCGTCGCTTCCGATCGCCAGGCGGATCTCACCGTCCTGCGTCTCAACGGCAACATCCAGCTTCCCTCCGCGACGGTTTCAACTGCCGCCCCCGAGGCGGGAACATTGATGCTGGTGATGTCGCTGAATCCCGCCGGCAATCGTCTGGCCGTGTGGCAGGGGTGGGAGCCGGATGTCTCCACGCTGGTAAACATCGACGGCACCATCGCCGGGTTTACCAAAGAAGGGCGGTATATCTCGGCGGCCGGGTGTGCGCCGGTCGTCGACGAATTGATCCAGTACGGCGTCGTGCGCCGTCCCTACCTCGGCGTCTATATCGAATCGCTTTCGCCCGATGATCCCGACCGGCAATCCATTCCCGGCCTCGGCGCCACGCCGGCTCTCCGCATTCGCAATGTGATCCCAGGCTCCGCCGCGGAGCGGGCCGGCTTACAGCCCGACGATTTGATCCTCACCCTGGCCGGCCAATCCGTGGGCGACGCCACGGCTTTCGCCGCCGCCATCGCCGACCGCCGCGGCACGACCCAGATCGAAATCCTCCGCAAGGGACAGCGGCATGTGGTGAATGTGGATTTGCAGGAGATGAAATAGTCGCAAGTCATGCCGCCCGGCTGGATGTGATCGCGCGACCGACAGACAGTCCCAGATAGTTCTGCATGCTGGTGATTTGATACCCAAGTTTCGCCATTTTTTGCCATTTATTCGGTTTCATACGCGTCTCCAATCTTCATCGTAGCGGGTATATTCCGAGCCCGACAATCGCATTTGCTGCTCTTTCCCCCTCTCCCAGTAATCTGGGAGAGGGCTGGGGTGAGGGCCCCCAGCATGTCTCGAACCAAATGCGATTGCCCTGAACTGGCAGCCACAAGCTTCGCGGCGAGGAGCGATCGATGAAATTCAAGAGCCTTTTTCTACTTCTAGGCATATCCGCAATTTCAATTGGAGTCGCACGACCAGCCCGCGCCCAGGACAACGTCCGCGGCAGCTCCGAACCCATCGTCAATTCCATCGACCCCTCCAAACTCACGTATGACTATCTGGTAGATGAAAATCTCCCCAAAGACGACCCCACAAACAAAAAATTCAAAACCTTCCAGGCCGCCTACGCCGCCGCGCCGGCTGGAACCGAAGCGCATCCGACCGTCATCGGCATTGAGCCCAATGTCTATTTCATTACCGGCAGCGAGGAGCCGGCCCCCAGCCTCAGCATCACCAAGGACTGGATCACCCTCCTCGGCCTCACCAACAACCGCCGCTCGGTCGTCCTCGCCGACAACCGCGGCCTAGACGAAGGCGCCGGCGACGACGGCTTCCTCCTCGACGTCAACGCCACCGGCTTCACCGTCAGGAACCTGACGATCCTCAACTACTGCAACTGCGATTACGAATACCCCGGCGACGCAAGTAAAAATCTAAAGATGCGAAATCCCACGGTCACCCAGGCCGTCGCTCTTCAGGCCGCGGGCGACAAACACGTCTACGATAACGTCGCAATCCTCAGCCGGCTCGACACGATGTTCCTGGGAACCACCCGATCCTATTTCAAAAACGTCTATATCGAAGGAACCGACGACTGGATGGGCGGCGGCCAGATCAGCGTCTGGCAGGACTGCATGCTCGTCTACCCCAGAGGCAGCGGCGTAATGTCCGCCTCCAACGTCGTCTTTTTCAACTGCAAATTCGAGGCAAACCGCGCCATGGAATTTTACAAAGCTGAATTCGGCAGCGCCGCCCGCCCCGACGTTTTCATCAACTGCCAGTTCCCCGGCACCAGCGCCGAAGCCCGCACCGCCTGGGTCCGCGGCATCGCCGCGCCTCGCCCCAATCAATTTACGCTCACCTCCAACAACAAAACCGAAGACGGAAACCCCGCCGTCGTGCACGACGCCACCGTCGGTCCGCGCACCTTCACCTATAGCCGTGAATTGTCCCCGCCGGAGCTTCCCGCCTTTGACCCCTGGAATCTTTTGCGATCCGCCCCCAACGCCGCGCCCGACGATTGGGACCCCGCCGGCGTCCGCCAGCAATTTGAAAAGGCCGGCCAGGAAAAGCTCGTCTATCGCATGTCCCTTCGCGTCGGCGAGACCACAACCGTCGCCGGCGGACCGTTCGGGCTCGGCATCGCCTCTCCAGGCTCAATCTGGTTCGCTCCGACGATCCGCACTGGCGGACCGGGCGTTAAACTGAGCGCGGCAGTCATTCCTCGCGACGCCCCCGATCCAACCATTTCCTGGTCAACCAGCTCCAACCTCATCTCCCTCAGCACCTCCACCGGCCCAAAAATCGAAGTCATCGGCAAAAACAGCACTGAGGAAGCCGAGTACGTGCCGATCAAGGCCACCGCATCCAACGGCTATTACGTCACCGCCTGGATCTACGTCGAGCCGAAATTTATCGATCCGCCGGTACTGGTCTCTCCCCTGAAACTCGATCCGCCCGCCGGCGGATCAGTCAGCGTCGATTACGCCCTGAACCTGGGGAAACGCAAGGATCAGTCGCTGATCACCTGGTTTACCTGCGATGACGCCGCTGGTAAGAACGCCACGCAGGTTGCAGTCAGCCGTGGAAATGAGCCGCTGAAATCCTATACCCTCCTGCCCGGCGACGCGGGAAAATTCCTGCGCGTCAGCCTCGAGCCAAAAATTCCCATCTCCGATCCCGGCCCCGCGGTCTTTGCGACGGCCGATGCGCCGATTGCCGCCGCCGACGTCGCGTCTGCAAGCATCAACCCCAATTTCCGCAACTTCGTCCCAGACCCCAGCCCCGCGCCGGCAGGGGGGCTCTGGACGGTCGAAGGAGCATGGTCCATCGTCGCCGGACCAAATCTCGTCAACGGCTTTGGCATCCGCGCCGGCACCAACGCCCGGAATTCCCGCGACCCCGGCAACAAACTCTTCTATTTCCAAAACGGAAAAACCGGCGACATGCAGGTCGATCTGGTCGTCACCCCGGACAAAACCGAAGGCACCGTCTTCGCCGTCCCCGGCTCGCCGGACGACAGCGGAGGCCGCAACTATCACGGCGACATCTTTATCAAATACGATCCGATCACCCAGACCGGCTACTCGCTGCGCTATTGGCGCACCACCAAAACCGCCGCCGCCTGCACCTACCAGTTCTACAAAATCACCAGCGGCGCCGGAATGGCGCTGAATGACACGCAAGTTGTCTCCGGCGTCTTTAAGCAGAACACCTTGCTCAGCCTGAAAGTCAGTGGATCAACCCTTATCGCCGAAGCTCACAACACCGTCGACAGCCAAACGCTCTCCATGCAGGCCACCATTAGTCCCAACGACTTCAGCGGCACAGGCGTTTGTGCCACCGGCGCGGCAAACATCTACAGTCAGATAAAGGTTTCGTACCCGCAGTGAGGAACATTTAAGCGCGGTTCACCCCGGCGTCGGCAACGGCCCACCGCCGAGGGTCACGTCCGGCCCTTTGACCTCAGGCGCCGGCTGAATCACCACGCCACGCCGACTCTGCTCTTTTTCCAGCAGATCGCCAACCGTCGGCTTGGTGAGCGTTTCGCCCTTCATGACGCGGTCGACTTCCGAGGCGTCCAGCGTCTCATATCGCGTCAGCGCCTTGGCCAGCGCCTCAACGCGATCCTTGTTGGCTTCGAGGATTTTCCGCGTCTCATCGTAGAGCCGGTCGATCAGCGACCTCGTCTCTTCGTCGATGGCCTTGGCGGTTTCTTCGGAATAGTCGCGTCCGCCGTTCATTTCGAAAAACCCGGGGCGATTGTCGTCCTCGCCATAGAAAACGAAGCCGAGGCGATCGCTCATGCCCCAGTCGCGGATCATTTTTCGCGCCAAAGAAGTCGCCTGCCGGATATCGCCCGCCGCGCCGGTGTTCACATCCCCGGTGAACATCTCCTCGGCGATTCGCCCGCCGAAGCAAACCTTCATGAACGCATAGCACCATTTCTTGGAATGGGACATGCGGTCTTTTTCCGGCAGCGCCATCGTCGCCCCGCCATAGTTCCCGCGCGGGATGATCGTCACCTTGTGGATCGGATCGGCGTCTTTCTCCAGGTATTGCACGACGGCATGCCCCGCTTCGTGATAGGCCGTGGCAATCTTTTCTTTTTCATCGATCACGCGGCTCTTTCTCGCCCGGCCCCAGCGGACTTTGTCGCGGGCTTCCTCGAGATCGTCCATCTCGATGAATTCCTTGCCCGCCAGCGTCGCGCCCAGCGCCGACTCGTTGATGATGGCGGCCAAATCCGCCCCGCTGAATCCCGGCGTCGCCCGGGCCAGCCGCTGCAAATCCACGTTCGGCCCAAGTTTCACCTTCCGGCTATGGACCTTGAGAATTTCCAGCCGCCCCTTGACGTCCGGCAGCGGCACGTAAATCTGCCGATCGAATCGCCCCGGCCGGGTCAGCGCCGGATCGAGCACGTCCACCCGGTTCGTCGCCGCACACACGATCACCTGGTCGTTCGTATCGAAGCCGTCCATCTCCACGAGGATGGCGTTTAATGTCTGTTCGCGCTCGTCATGTCCGCCGCTGGAAAACCCGCTGCCCCGCCGGCGTCCCACCGCGTCGATTTCATCCAGGAAGATGATGCACGGGCTGTTGTCCTTCGCCTGCTTAAACAGATCGCGTACCCGGCTCGCCCCGACGCCCACGAACATTTCGACGAAGTCAGACCCGCTGATGCTGAAGAACGGGCAATCCGCCTCGCCGGCGATTGCCTTGGCCAGCAGCGTCTTACCAGTGCCCGGCTCGCCCACCAGCAGCACGCCGCGCGGAATTCGTCCCCCCAGGCGCTGGAATTTCTTGGGGTTCTTCAGGAACTCCACGATTTCCATCACCTCTTCCTTGGCCTCTTCAACGCCGGCCACGTCATCGAAGGTGATGTTGGTGTGATCCTTCGCCGTAATCTTGTGCTTGCTCTTGCCGAAGCTTCCCAGCATCCCGCCCGCCCCCGCGCTGTTGCGGAGCTGCCGGAAGACGAAGAACCAGATGAATCCGAAGATCAGCAGCCACGGCACCAGCGGCAGCAGAATGTTGATCAGCAGGTTGGACTCATTCTTGGCGTCAACCTTGCTGTCGCCGTGCATTGTCATCAACTGCGCCAGATAGGTTCCGTTGGAAAAGGTCCCCTCAGGGTATTCCGTCTTGAACCACCGCGTGTTGGCCGGCGCGTTGGGGATTGGGATGTTTTCCTTCACTTGGCCTTCGACGTCGTTTCCGTCGATGGTGAATTCCTGCACGCGATCGTTTTTCAGAAGCGTCTCAAAGTCGGAAATGGGAATCTGCTGGCTGTTGGGCCCCGTGCTCCGGAGCAGCATCACCAGCATGATGAGCAGGCTGATGAAAAGCACCCACGCGAACAGCCCCCGCGGAACGCGCATGCCATTGCCGTTTTGGGTATTCCGGCCGTTTTTTCGGAAGGGGGCTCCGGGGGGTCGTGGTTCTGACATAATTATCCTTAATTCGGTCGCAATTCCTTTGCTGCAAGCGACTCACCGGTCTGGTGTGCCGCCAGGCTGCGACCGGAAAACATACGTCCATGCCATCATAAGGGGTTCGCCCCCCGGTTTTCCAGCCGCAATCACTCGTATTAACGAATCAATCGGCAAATTATGGCCCTAGCGTGTGATAAAGCGCAACCCGTAGCGTCTACCACGGCCCCTCCATCTCGTTTACGATCCCCAGGGCAAGCTTTTCGACCGCGTTCTCGGACGCCACGTATTGCCCTTCCCCAAGGCTCGGGAAGTAGGTCGTCGCCTGCTCAAACCCCTGCCGGCTCAATAATATCTTCCCCGTTCGCAGGTCCTTCCACGTGAAATTCACGATGATCGAATATTCCTGCTCCTGCGGCGTGGCCGTGTAAGGGTTCAGCGACAGTGTCGAAGGCGTTATCGCTACGATCTCCCCCTCAAGAACCGTATCCGCCCGATCGCGCGGTTCGACCTTATAGGGTGTGTACTCCTCGATTTTCTTGACCAGCGAGTCGGTTAACTGCGACTCAACCCCCCGGCGGTAGTCCTTCGATGTAAACACCGGCACCGCCACGCTATGGATGTCCTCCCGGTAGACCGAACCCCAGTGCCAGCCGGTTTGCGAGTCGGATGCGCAGCCGCTCAAACAGCCAAGCGCCAATGAAATCAACAGCGGCAGATTTAACCGCAGAGATCGCGGAGAGCGCTGAGAAAGGATTTGTTTGTTTCTCATTGATTTAGTCTCAGCGCTCTCTGCGTTCTCCGCGGTGAAGTCCGATCTTCATTGCGCATCCGCGCTCGGCTCCGTCGCCGGTGCATATCCGCTGGCCGGTGGCGGTGGGGGATCGGTCAGAGCCCACGCCGGCATGTGCCGCAATCGTACCATCGCCTCGGCTGCGTCCGTCGAGCCGGGATACGTCTCCAGCAGAAAGCGATACTGATACACCGCCCCCTTAAGCTGGTGCGTCCGCTCATAAAAATCCCCCTGCTCGAACAATTTGCGCAAACGCCGCATCGATCCGGTCCAGCGCCGCCTGGACGTTTTCCTCCGCCGCCAGCTCCGGATACTCCCGCTGAATCACCAGAAGCTGCGCCTGCGCGTCGATGATATGGCTGGCATCGAACTTCGTGCCCCGGAACTGCGCCCATGACGCATAAGCCGCCCGAAGCTTAACCGCCGGAACCCGCAAACTGTTCGGGTAATTCTGAACGTAAAAATTGTACGCGTCCTCGGCCAGATCGTAGTCGCGGTCGTTGAAGTAATAGTCGGCCGTGTCGAGCAATCCCTTTTCCGCCAGCGGCGAGCCCGGGCTGCGCTGCTGGATTCGCCACATCATTTCCACCGCCTCGCCCCCGCGGTCCAGGATCGGCATCCCCAGAAAGCTGTCCTTGTATCCGTCCAGATACGCCTTGGCGATGTCATATTGCCACTGCAAAGCCGTCTGGAACAACTTGCTCTCCGGATATTCATCCATCAGCTCATCGCAGTAGAAGAACGACTTGATTCGATTGTTCTTCTGGAAGTAAAGCCTTGCGAAATCGAAAATGCACCGGTCCCTTGAGGGCGAGTGCTTATGCGTCTTCTCCCAGTTCACCAGCACGATCTTGGCCTGTTTCAGATTTTCGTCTGCCAGCAGTCTCTCGGCTTCGTCGAGTACCGGCTCAGGCTGGGGAACCTGTGGAATCATCCGCGGGGCCTGCACCCATCGCCCTTCGCGATATTCCCACGTGGTGTATTCCCTTCCCAGGGCCGCTTTGGAAAACAGAAACATCGCGATCGCGATGGCAAAACCCCCTGAAATCAGTCGTGAATTCGCCAAAGAAATCGCCCGGGAAACCATCGCTGCGAATTGTAATGGAACCGGCAATGATGACAAACAGCGGCACCACACTAAAATCAACAACCATGGCCGCGAATTCCGATCTGCCGCAGCGCCCGCGCCGGCTCCGTCTTTCGCCGCTGATGCGCGGCAGCCTCGCAAGCGTGCGCCTTCAGCGGCGCGACCTGATCGTTCCCGTCTTCGTGCGCGACGGCAGGGGGCGCGCAAAGAAATTGCCTCGATGCCGGGGATTTTTCAGATGTCGGTCGATGTCGCCGCCGATTGGCTCCAGGAGCGCCACGGCGAAGGATTTCCCGCCTATCTCATTTTCGGTGTGATCGATCGCGCCGCCAAGGATCCGCAGGGATCGGCCGCGCTCGATCCCAACAACGTCGTCTGCCGCCTCCTGCGCGAAATGAAATCGCGAAAATCGCCGATGCTTGCCATCACCGACCTTTGCTTCTGCGAATACACGAATCACGGCCACTGTGGAATCCTCTCCGGCGAGGGTTCCACGGTCCTGAACGACGCAACGGTGCCCCGGCTCGTGGAGCAAGCCATCAACCACGCCAAAGCCGGCGCCGATTTGGTCGCCCCCAGCGGAATGATGGACGGCGCGGTCGGAGCCCTGCGCAGCGGCTTGGACGCAGCGGGCTTTGGCGATGTGGGAATCCTCGCCTACTCCGTCAAATACGCCAGCGCGTTTTACGGCCCCTTCCGAGATGCGGCAGATTCTGCGCCGCAGTTCGGCGACCGCCGCTCCTATCAGATGGACCCCGCCCGTGGCATACCCGAGGCGATCCGCGAAGCCCGGCTCGACGTCGAACAGGGCGCCGACCTGGTGATGGTCAAGCCCGGCCTCCCATATCTGGACATTCTCGCCGCAGTCAAACAAGCGGTGAATGTGCCTGTGGTGGCCTATCAGGTGAGCGGTGAATATTCGATGATCGAAGCCGCGGCAAAAAACGGCTGGCTGGATCGCGACGCGGTAGTTCTGGAATCCTTAACTGCGATGAAGCGCGCGGGCGCCGATATGATTATCACCTATTTTTCCGCAGTCGCCGCGAAGCTGCTGACCCCTTAGTTTGGTATTGATTCAGTTTGATCCCGGAACGCCCACGGCGCCGCCGTGGGATATTTCAAACTTCCTACCGCCCCCGAATTGATCCATTACCCTTAGTTTTTTCCCACTTGCAATTTCTCTCAAGAGATAAGATACTGAGCGAGTTAGTACTTTGTTCGTATAAAAGGCAGAGCCGGGCATCCTGCCCGCCCTCGGTTGCAGCCGAGGGATCCCATCCAACTTGCGATGACTCTACCTACACGACTTCTAGTGATGACCGGTTTGGCGGTGGATTTCGTTCCGATCCCTGGAGCGAAACCCACAGCCTTCCCCGGTCTCTAAGCCCCATTCCGAGGCCCCATTCCGAGGCATCGCACAACCCGCCGATGCCGCGAAATGGCTGCTGCCATCGCGCTCGATCCTGCATCCGCAAACAACGGGCATCCATTCCCTTGCGGATTCGGCCGATGAGCGCGGAGCATCCCTGCCGCCGACACTTCATCCGTCGTCGCGATGAGCAACTCATTCAACTACTAGGATTTAGCGGAGACCCAAACCTTCCCTGATTCAGGCTCCCGATCTTTCCTCACGGCGTTGAATACGCCCGCGCCGCGAGAAAAACTGCCCACAAACATGATTCAACCAGCCTGTTTTTAAAATGCTGGTCGCGGTCGATTCCAGTTCCCTTACAACTGCTTTTCATTCCCGTTCTGCGGTGCTTATTCAAGGCCCGCAAAACTCCATCTTTCTTTCCCATTGCCCGATATGAGGCCCGAAACTACCTGTCCAATACACGAGGCTCAGTCTTAAATCCCGAATCCCGAAAAGCGACCCATGCACTCCGATTCCATAACTCCAAATGTTCATTCGCACCGACGAGAGTCACTTCCTTTCCGAGACTGGCCCGGCCAAGGATCTTTTCCGATAAAACTACTCGTCCCTGATTGTCCCACTCCAATTCGTCTGCGATCGAAAGTGTTTCATACGTGAACTTGAGTTGCTGCTCATCAGGTGCTAAAACGGCCGGAGCTCCTTGTTTCACGAGGCCCATGAAAAAGGCCTCGGGATAAAACCACGGGATCATGCCATGGTTGTTACGTTTCAAGGTTACAAACAAACTTCTTCCATCAACTTCCGGGTCAATCTTTTTCCGAATCTGGGCCGGAATAAGGAGGCGATTTTTGTCATCGATTGAGAGGTCATGTTCGCCAAAGAATACCGGCATCAGGTTCTAGGATTTCTCCCCACATGACCTTGTGTATGTGGGATTGACAGGGAAACTTTACCAAGCCTCCCACGGGATGCAAGAGTGCGCGCAAAAAATCATGAAAATGTTTTTCGCGCCGATAAGGCTTCGTTTGGGATTTTCAACGAAAAAACAGCGATTCAACCCGCATCCGCAATGTGAAATTTCAGTGGATAACTTGTCGCGAATTGTCGCGACGCTTCCAAATTGCAAAATTCAACGCCGCCCCGATGGCGATTAACGCCGCTGGAATCGCCCACGCCACGATGGATCCTGCGGAGTATCCCGTGCGCAAGTCTGGGAAAGCGCACCATCAACCGGTCCAAACGAGGCGAACGATTGCAACGGCACGCTCACACCGGCAGCGAATTCCAGGCGCAGATAAAGAATGAAAGGCCCACCCAGCGCAATCATGGCTGCCAGTGCCGCGCCAATCAGTTTCGCCGATTCACTTCGAAGCAGCGGAGAATAAAAAGTCAGCCCCAGCAGCCAGGCCGAAACATAAAGCTCTCCCCCCGCGGCTTGAGTTAGCGACGCGTCCGACAAGTACGCTGCCAATTGTGCCAGCGGCCAACCACTCACAATCGCGAGTATCGTCGAGTTGCGACTGCTCAACAGATAGGGGAATATCAAGGAGCTGGTTCCGACTTGCGCACAGAGCATCACCGCCAGCGCCAATTGCTCCCCAGCCGCCGGCGAGCGCGCCCAAAACGTGATTCGATCCGCGCACGCCGCCAAAGCCGCAATCTGGACCAATAGCCAAATCACGATCGCCGCTGATTTCAGGTTTGTTTTCGAGTGTTCCATTTCCCGCGAAGGTTCCCGGATAGACGCCGCAAGTCTATCGCAAGTCGATTGCATAAGGGCGGATTTATTGAGCGTTTGAAGTGCTATCGACTTGTGCCGTGGCGTTTTGCGCTTCCCCAGGGCAGGTGACCCGATCAAAACGCACGTCGATCCACGGCTGATTGGCGTCGACACGCTGATCGCGCCAGAAGATATTGTCGATGGCGGCAAGCTTCACCGCAGGAGAGACTTCAACGAACGCGTCCGCCGCACTGGGCGGCCGGCCCCAGCGGATTTGCGTGCCAAAACGCGTCACTAGAACGATTTGCGCCTCGCGTATGTCCCGTCGCCCGGAGAGGTTGCTGACATCGATCACCCGGATCTGATCCGCCCAATCGACCGTCGACAACAGCCGCGCCATTTCCAGAGCGCTGGCGATATCTTCGCCGGACCAGACATGTCCCGGCTCACATGGTGGCCTCGAAACGCCGTCGATAATGCGAATATTCGCCTTCCCATCCGTGCCCACGAGAATTTTCGGCAACTGGTCGGCGGTGTATTGCTCCGGAAGCTTTACCCCATGCGAGTCCACCAGCCAGAAAAACTGCCCCCATTTCACGACCGCCGCTGGGGCGCGGTAGACGCAATCGATTTGCAGCGTGTCTCCGGGATGGTCCTGGTAGACCCGTCGGACTTGGTTGACGGATTGAATCCACGGGTTAGCCCCCAGCGATCGGGACGTTTGAACGAGTAGCTGACGATCAAACGAGGAGTGCAACCCAACCGGCTGGATCGATCGCATGATCTGATCGGCCAGGAAATCGGTCATCCACACCGGTCGATTTGCCAGAACAACCTTTGGCGGCTCCGTCGGAAAAGCGATTCGCCGATCGACATAAATCTCGCTGAACCGAAACAGTGAAACGATCCCCGATGCAAAGATAAGAAAAATCGTCCCATGAAGTGCGCAACGCCACCATAGGTCGGCGGAAATAGAGGATTTGCGGCTCGGCAACGACGCCGACTTCCGAGGCTTGGCCATGGTCTCGTATCTTTATCGGACGTTTAACACGACTGACGTGAGCTTCGAGGCCTGAGAGTTACCCTGGCGATCAGGCCGCGCTCTTATCCCCTCCCCTGGTACTCCGGGGGAGGGTTAGGGTGGGGGCTGGACGACCATTTGGCTTGGATTTCAACAGACGATATCGATGTGAGTCATCCAGCGTGCGGACCGACCGCCTTGCTGAACTAATGCCACGACGGCGCAAACCTAAACCACGTCGGCGCCGCGCCCCCCCGCCCGCCTAACCAGCCGATCCACCAACGGCCCAAACTCAATCCCCGCATGTTTTGCCGCCTCAGGCAAAAGGCTGCGGGGCGTGAACCCCGGCAAAGTATTGATTTCCAGCAGATAGGGTTGATTCGCGCGATCGACCATGATGTCGATCCGCGCCAGATCCCGCGCCCCCACGGCCGCGTTAGCACGCTGAGCCAGTTCCCGGCAGCTTTGCACAACCTCCGCCGGCAGACCTGTCTCAAACCGGTGCTCGGTCTCGCTGGATCGATATTTCGCTTCGTAATCAAAAAACTCCCGCTTCGGCACGATGCGAATCGGCGCCAGCGGTTTCTCTTCCAAGATTCCCACCGTCAGCTCGATCCCATCAATGAATTTCTCCACCAGCGCCGACTCGTGCCGCGAGAGAACTTCCTTAATCGCCGTCGCAGTCTGTGCCGAGCATTCCGCCGGCGATTTGCAGAGATAAACGTCGATGCTGCTCCCGCTGTCGATCGCTTTGACGACGCACGCGCCCGGCGCGTCATAAGCTTCTTCCCCGCGCTTGATCACACGATATGCCGGCGTCGGCAGCCCCGCCTTTTCCCACACCTGCTTGGTAAGCACTTTGTTCATCCCCAGGCGCGACGCTTTCGAGCCGCTGCCGACGAATCGCAATCCCCGCTGCTCCAGAATTTCCTGCAACTCTCCGCTTTCTCCAAAAGCCCCGTGCAGAACCGGAAAAATGACATCGGCAGGATGATCGAGCCCGGAAAGATCGGCAGGGGAGACGTCGCTGGCAAAAACCTCGTGCCCCATCCCCCGAAGCGCTTCGATGACGGCCCCTCCGCTTACCAGGCTCACCTCGCGCTCTGCGCTTGGGCCGCCGTAGAGGACCGTCACTTTCATGGCCAGATCTGCACTTCGCTTTCCAGGTGAATCTGATTGCGATCGAACACTTTTTCCCGGATCAGCTTAATCATCGTCATCACATCATCCGCCGTGCACCCCGGATGGGCGATGATGAAGTTCGCGTGCTTGGCCGAAACCTCGGCCCCGCCAATCCGCATCCCCTTCATTCCCGCCTGATCGATCAGCGCCCCAGCGCTCAGCCCGCGCGGATTCTTGAAAATGCACCCGGCATTCTTGGTATTCAGCGGCTGCGTGTTCCGCTTGTACATCCAGATCTCCTTCGTCTTTCGAAGGATGCGTTCCGGGTCTTCCTCTTCCAGATCCAGCGTTGCGCCCAGGATGAACGGCGCGGAAATATTGGTCGTGCGATAATCAAAAACCAGGTCGTCCTTGTGCCGTTCGTACAGATTCCCGTAATTATCCATCACCTGCACCGACTGCACGACCGACCCGATATCCCCGAATTTCCCCCCCGCGTTCATGCGGATTCCCCCGCCAATGGTTCCCGGAATCCCCGCCAGGCATTCCACCCCGCTGCGTCCCTGCCGGATCGTGCGAAGCAGCAGCTTCTGCATATCCATGCCCGCGCCGACTTCCACTTTATTTTCGCCGAAGTCGCACCGCCGCCAGAAATCGCTGTCGAATCGAAACACCGCCGCATCGACTCCGGCGTCGCTCACAAGAATATTCGCCCCAAACCCCAGCACATACGTGCGGATATTCGCCTCGGCACACCGCCGCGCCGCTTCCTGCAAATCCTCAATGTTTCCCGGCCGCACAAACCACCGCGCCGGCCCGCCGATGCGATACCACGTATACCGCGCCAGGGGAGCGTTCTGCTGCACGAACGAGTCAAGCCCCGAAAATGGATTGGATAACTTCAGCATGTCACTTCGAGACCCGATCTTTCTCAATCAGGTCTTTCCCGATCTCCCAGATATTTCCCGCCCCCATCGTCACCACCAGGTCGTCCTCGTGGACGTTCTGCTTAAGATACTCCACAATCTGCCCAAACGTCGGCAGATGGATCGCATTTTGCCCATTCGCCCGCACCCGCTGCACCAGATCGGCCGCGGTTACCTTCTGCCGCTCCGCCTCACTGTCGCGGACGAAGAAGATGTCCGGCACGATCGTCTCATCCGCCAGCACGAAGCTCGCCGCGAAATCCTCCATGAGGAAACGCGTCCGGCTGTGCTGATGCGGCTGAAAAACACAAATCAGCCGCCGCGGATCAAACCTTTGCCGCAGCGCCCGCAGCGTGGTGCGGATTTCGGTCGGATGATGCCCATAATCATCCACCACCGTCGCCCCATGATATCGTCCGACGACGCTCATTCGCCGATCGACGCCCTGGAATTTTCCCAGCGCTTCGATCGCCTCTCCCGGCGGCACACCGCAGGCGGCACATGCCGCCGCCGCCATCGTCGCATTCATCAGATTGTGTTCGCCCGCGATCGAAAGGTGCAGCGTTCCAACACTCTGATTCCGGAACGATACTTCGCCGCTGTAGCACCCGTTGTCAATACCTGAAACCCGCGCTGACCAAATATTATTCTCGCCCACAGAAACAGTCTCAATCGCCGTAGTCAATCCGCTCAGCGCCTGCGCCACCCGCCGGTCTTTTCCCCCGGCGATAATCACCCCATCCGCCGGAACCCGCCGCGCAAATCGCGAAAGCTCTCCACGATTTCGTCGATGTCCCGGTAATAATCCAGATGGTCCGGCTCAATGTTGGTGATCAGTGCAATCTTCGGCCGCAGGTTGTGAAAGCTGCGATCGAACTCGCACGCCTCGGCGACAAAAATGTTCCCCTTCCCCGAATGGCTTCCGCCCCCAAGCTGCGGAACCGTTCCCCCGATCACAAAGCTCGGGTCCGCGCCGCACTCGCGCAGCGCAAACGCGATCATCGCGCTCGTCGTCGATTTCCCATGTGTCCCCGAAACCGCGACGCCAAATCGCTCCCCCATCACCATTCCCAGCATCTGCGCATATTTGACCGTTTTAAGCCCCAGCCGGCCCGCGACAAGCATCTCGATATTGTTATCGAGCACGGCCGCGGTCCGAACGACCAAATCAACTTTTGGATCGATAAATTCCCCGGTTTGCTGGCGCGAAATTTTTGCACCTTTCTGCACCAGTTCCAGCGTCTGCGGACCCAATCGCGGCTCCGAACCGGTCACAATCGCCCCAGCATCCAGCAAGGTACGCGCCAAGCCGCTCATCCCACTACCGCCCACTCCGATAAAATGCACCCGTTTCCCCTGGAACTGACTAGCGGCCGGCGAGTCCGTTCGCTTCTCAATTAATGCAGCGTCCATGCTTTATTTATCGTACAACGACCGCGATTCACTTGGAAGAGAATCTTTCCAAAAATGCCGAATGTCGAGTGCGACTCGACTGAGCTCGTCGAAGTCCAAATGCCGAATTGAAATCTCGCGCCGCCGGTTCACCCCCGCCCAAAATTCTGTTTCAACTTTTGCGATGCTTGCCAAAAGACGGCCCCACCTTCGCCGCCTTCGGCAACTCCGCCGGTTTTGTAACCTTTTTCTTCTCCCCGTGATGACGCGAGATCAACGCCTTCTCCTTCGCCGCGGCTGAGTTCGATCCCGTCGCCCGGCTCAGCACCGCCCGGGCGTGGGCAACATCCTGCGGCGATCGACAAATCTGCGCCACCCGCTTCAGTATCGCCGAATCCGGGTTCGGCTCCTCCCCGCACGATTCGCACAGCACCGAGTTGGGATCATACACCTCGCCGCAGTGCAGGCACACACCGCGCTCGCGCCGAAAGGCGATCAGCCGCTCACGCTCGCGCTGCTTGAGATACGCCTCGATCCCGCGATAAAGCACCACCCCGATACCAAGGATCAAAAAGATCGGATGGACCGCCCACAGGCACATCACAACGACCAGCCATGCCACCCCAATCCCGATAAAAAATGCGTACACCTGAAACGGCGGAATCCCCTGCCCATTCCGCTCAACCGCCTCGTTAATGATGGTCAGCATCGCAAACGCCAGCACGACCGGCCACACCGTCCATCCATGTGCAAACACGAGATTAACAATCACCCCCAGCACCACCATTCCCCCAACGATCAGGTGGGAAGGGCGCAAATCCAGCCGAGCGAAGTCGCGGAGGGCAGCGGATATGCGGTCTTTAACTTCCTGATTCATGGATGTGTGTCAATCTCAGCGACCAATCGCCTCTTATGCGGCCTCGGCCGCGTTTCCAGCGGATTAATCAACTGCCAACCATAGGTCATCATAACCCCTCCCTTGTTCACTTTATCCCTGAAACTTCCGTATCTTTAGTCCGTGCAGTTAAATATAATACGTTCCTCACTCGTTTGGCGGCGGAAATGAAGTCGTTCTTCGGGCAACTCGGTTTTTGTCTGGCAGTGCTTGTCGCATCGTTTGCCGATGCGACCACGCTCATCCCTGCCAGTCCCCTCCCAATCAATTCGCTTACTCCCGCGCCGTCCGTTTCCCTTCTTCCTTCCACCCGGCCATCAAGGGTTCTAACCGTGCAATGGATCCCCAAGGGATTCCATGTCGTCCATGATATTTCCTACGTCATCGGAGCAGGCCGCTCCCGCACCCTCGATCTTTATCTTCCCGACGTTCGAACCACCCCGCGCCCCGTGATGGTCTGGATTCACGGCGGTGGATGGCGCAGCGGAGATAAATCCGCGCCACCGGGTTTGGGGATCCTCACCCGCGGATTTATCGTCGTGAGCATCAACTATCGCCTCAGCTCCGACGCCCTCTTCCCCGCGCAGATTTTCGATTGCAAAGCCGCCATCCGATTCCTTCGCTTCCACGCCCGCGATTTTGGAATCTCGCCCGATCGCATCGGCGTATGGGGCGATTCCGCCGGTGGACAACTTGCATCCCTTCTCGGCACCACCAACGGCTGCCGCGAATACGAGGGAACCGAAGGCGTTATTGGTCCTTCCAGCAATGTGCAGGCCGTCTGCGATTGGTTCGGCCCTTCTGATTTTCAGGCCGCCGACGACTGGACCGGTCCCGGCGGAACCGCTGTGAATTTCCTCTTCGGCGGAGGCTCGCTGGCAACCCAATCGCGCATCGCCCGCTTCGCCAGCCCGGCCGACCAGATCGGCAAAGGCCCGCTCGTCCCCTTCCTCATCATGCATGGCAACCAGGACCGCTACGTTCCCCTGCACCAGAGCCAGGAATTCTATCAGCGGCTCACTGCCGCCGGGGCCAAGGTCCGATTTGTAATCATTCCCAACGCCGGACACGGATACGGCTGGTTCCGTAATCACGATGATCTCTCAATGGTCTACGATTTCTTCGACCGTTCTCTTGCCAGGCCGCACGTCCCGCTGAACGCCCCCTCCAGCCGCCCCTCGCTGCAATAGCCCCAAAAGTGTCCTCACCGGCGGAATTCGTTTACCGGACCACGTCATCCTCAAATCACGCCTTTCGCCTCGCCGATCCCATAAATTAGGACCGCGCTAATTCCTTCCGATGTGCCCCTTTTGAAGGCTGAATCGAGTATTGGCGCTCTTATGCTCATTCGCAAAGCGGCCGATACTTCAACCATGCCTGAAATGAATGGGTCCAAGCCAACCGAGCAGGGGGATGCCTCCGCAAAGGCCCAACTGCGCAAAATCCGCAAGCGATTGGTTGAGCATTTCTTCAAACAGGCACAACCCTCCGGAACCGCCGCGACCGATGTGGCCAACCGCAAAAAGATCGAAGACGAACTCCCCGGCGCCCTCCGCGCCGCCGACGCCAGCCTCCCCGACGACGTCCGTAATACACTCCTCAACGAGGTGCTGGCCGAACTCTACGGCTTTGGCCCGATTCAACCCCTGCTCGACGATCCCACCGTCACCGAAGTAATGATCAACCGCACCGACCGCGTTTACGTCGAGCGCATGGGCAAACCGATGCGAACCGACATCGTTTTCGACGACGACGCCCATCTCCGGGCCGTGATCGACCGCATCATCAAACCCCTCGGCAAGCGCCTCGACGGCAACAACCCGCTCGTCGACGCCCGTCTGCCTGACGGCTCGCGCGTCAACGTCGTCATTCCGCCCATCGCCATCGCCGGCGCCTGCGTCACCATCCGAAAATTCAGCCGTAAACGCCTCACCATGGAAGACCTGGTGAAGTTCGGTTCCATCACCGCCCCCATCGGCGACTTCCTCAAGGCCTGCGTCCAGGCTCGCCTCAACATCGTCGTCTGCGGTGGAACCGGCTCCGGCAAAACGACCCTTCTCAATATTCTCTCCAGTTGCATCGGACACGACGAGCGAATCGTCACCATCGAAGACGCCGCCGAATTGCAGCTCGACCAGGACCATGTCATCACTCTGGAAGCCAAGCGCGCCGGCTCCGACACCGGCGCCGAAGTCACCATTCGCGAGCTCGTCCGCAACGCCCTGCGTATGCGTCCCGAGCGCATCGTCGTCGGCGAGTGCCGCGGCGCAGAAGCCCTCGACATGCTCCAGGCCATGAACACCGGTCACGACGGCTCCCTCACCACCCTCCACGCCAACAGCCCGCGCGACGCCATCTCCCGTATTGAAACCATGTCTCTCATGGCCGGCATCGACTTCCCCATCCGCGTCATCCGCGAGCAGATCGGCTCCGCCGTCCAGGTCATGGTCCAGCAATCGCGCCTCCGCGACGGTTCCCGAAAAGTCACCAGCGTCACCGAGATCGCCGGCATGGAAGGCGACCGCGTCCTCATGCAGGAACTCTTCAAGTTCAAGGAAATCGCCACCGGACAGCCCAACAAAGTCGACGGCTCCCTCGTCGCCTGCGGACTCCGCCCCATGTTCATGCAGAAGCTCGAAAACGCCGGTGTGAAAATCCCCCCCGAAACCTTCGCCCCCGGCGCCGTCTCCCGCGCCCGCGCGGCGTAAGTCCCAGGCCCCGAAAAACAATCCATACCGCTCGCCCAACGTCGTTCGTGGAGTCCCGATTATTTCACGCCTACGAGCGATTTCATTTTTGAATCTCCCACAAGCACGATTTCCGTCGAGTGCGGGCGACGCTTGCGCCGGATCCATCCAGACCGTTCAAGAGATTCCAGGGCGTTCAGCGCGGCCGAGTACGTGACGCCGCAGCGTCGAGCGATATCCGATTCGCTCTCCGCCCGGCCCGCGCTGGCCAGCAATTCGACCACCACCGATGCCCGCAAATCCCCTTTGAAATCAGACCTCCATCGTAGGGACGGATTCTTTTCGATGATCCAGTGCGGCGGTCGCAGTGCGCTAAGCTTCAGCTCAAAATCTTCTACCCATCTTCCCCATTTCAGCGAAAGTGCCGAAGCACTTTGCCGCGAAATCTTCGCGAGCAGGTCGCTCCGCCGGGAGACGTCGAGCAGGGGTTTGTGGTCGATGACTTCGCCGCAAGCTTCAATCGCTTTATTGAACCGATGAGCGCTGTCGGCGCCCTTTTGTTTTGCCAGATCCAGCATCAGCCCCATTGTCTGCCGATGCTCGTTTTCAAGTTCATCGCCAATCAGACGGGCAAGGCGGTGTCTAGCAACGTAGCTGCCATATTGGGAAAGCCAGGTTACCGCGAGAATGAATAGACGTGAATTCATCGCGGCCATCCGCGCAGTGTCAAGCAGGAGGTATTCGACGTCTACCTCCTCGTCACAGGCAGAAACATTGAACATCGCGCCCAGGCGCGTCCACTTGGCGATTACGGAATTGACTGCTTCGCGCTGCATTATTTCCATTCCGTGAGCACATGTTTGGCCATTTGAATCTGGCTCGGCTCCCCAACCCCGGCCGACTCCAAAGCGTTCAGATAGTCCAACACAAATCTCTTCTCCTGCCCGGTTGGCGAGAATTCAAGCAGGTGTTCTACGTCGCGCTGGCGATGGGCGTAGAACTTCATGGCAATCAAATCGAGCCGGCCTATTGCCTTTACCGTCAGGGATCCAAATTCACCCACGATCACAAGTCGGCTGCGGTAGTCCGGTGGCAATGCAAGTCGATGCAACCCCACATCGCGGTTCAGCCAATTGGCTGGAAGACCCAATGCCGTTGTGACCAGCGCTGCCGCTTCCTGAACCCGGTGCCATTGATCGGCGGGCAGGACCGATATCGCGTCCACGTCGCCCGTTGTAACAGCGGGAGACAACTGACCTGTCAGCAGTCCCGCCGCGCCCCCCACGATTACTAATTCAACCGGGTCCCCTGCTGACAACTCTCGCCCAAGTGCGGCAAGCGAGGTCTTGATTGTGTCGCCGTTCATCTCGCTTTAATTATATCGGAAATACTATACATACATAAACCGAACAAATCAAAATAATTCTGCGCGAACCGGCCCACAGTGCACGCTTTCAAGGGTTTAATCGGTACCGCCGCGCACCTAGCCCCTACGGCTTCATATCAATCTTCAGCACATTCACCGAATACGCCGGAAACTCATGCGTAAACGTCGCCCCCGCGTCCGTGATGTCCTGGTCCTGCGGATAAACCTTCGTCGGATTCGCCAGCGAATTCACATCCGTCGGTTTCCCCGTCAGCACGATCGCCTTCCCGGCCGCCGAAACATCCTTCGCCCCGCTCAGATTGATCTGCAAACTCTCCGGCGAAGACGAGATGTTCACCACCTTCAAAATCACCTGCCCGGTTGAATCCACCCGGCTCGCCGTCGCATAAATCGGATCCAGCGGCGCCGGCGGAGGATCCGTCGCCTCAGTCACCAGCTTCCCGTCCAGATAGCACTTGATATCCGTGCCGCTCACTTCAACGCTGATGTCGTACCACCGATTCGATTCGACGGTGACATTCGCCGACGTCCCGAACTCTTTCTTCTGCCCATCATCGATTTTTTCCAGGGCAGACCGCGTATTCCCCCACCCGCCGACGTTCCACCAGAGATAATCATTTCGCCCGCGCGTGTGGAACAGGATCAGGAATCCTTCCGACCCGCCCGTTTTCATCGCCTTCAGGCTATACGTGTAATCTGTCCAACTCGCATTGCCCGTGGTGATCCGCGTATCCTGAGCATTGCCGGACTGCGTCAGCACCCCATCTGCCGCCGACCAGGTTCCATTGCGTCCCTTTCGCCAGCCCGCGGTGCCGTTCGTGAAATCCGACTGCAAAAGCGTCTGATCCCCCTGGGTGACTTTAATGTCTTTAAACTGCGCCTGCGTATTCCACGTCCCCACCCCCACGCCCCCGGTGTCCGGCGGTGGGGGGGTGCTGTTATCGACCGGTGGCTGCGAGATTGCCACCGGGATAATCGTATCTCCCATGTTCTCCGCAAACATCCGCTGCGCGTAATACGACGTCGATCCGAAGCTATTCAGCGCATCGTATCCGATCAGATTCGTACCCCACTGCGACGCGTTGTGATTCACATTCACCAGCAGCGGCGCATAGCAGTTCATCACCACCACATCCGAGTTGCGTTCCAGTCCCGTCATCCAGGCCGCGTCCGCCATCGCCGCCCCGAAGTTCGGCGTCGGCCGCCCTTCAGTCGTCGCCCATTCACCCACAAAAACCTTCGGCCCATTTCGATCCGTCTTGTCGTAATGTGTCACGTCCCGCTCCATCTGCCGCGAAGAGCGGTAATAGTGGTCATCCACCACATCCGGCGTCCGGTTCTTCACCGGTACCGTCGCGATCAGCAGCAGGTTCGGATATTTCGCCTTGATCGCGTCATAAAACTGCGCGAAACGCTTGTCGTACCCCGCCGTGTCAAAGAAATCCTCATTGCCCACCTCAATATATTTGATATCGAACGGCTGCGGATGCCCATCCTTCGCACGCTCCGCCCCCCATTTCGTAGAAGTATCCCCCGTACAATATTCGATTTCATCCAGCGCCTCCTGCACAAACGGCACCAGGTCCGGCCCCGCATCGACATGGATATGCTGCAGCGAATATCCCGCATAAACCGCCAGCAGCGGCTGCATGTGCAGGTCCTCGCACCACTCCAGAAATTCCAGCAAACCCATGCCGTCCGTCGAGTGGTAATTCCACGGACTGCGATGTCCGGCCCGCTGCGCCGGGTCGCCAATGGTGTTTTTCCATATGAAGCGCTCATTAACAAAGTCGCCCTCCAAATAGTTCCCACCGGGGAACCGAAGGAAGGTTGGGTGCAGATCTGCCAGCAACTGCATCAGGTCGATCCGGTTGCCGTTGGGGCGGTCGTTATAGGTCGGCGGAAACAGAGACACCTGATCAAACCACACCGATCCCTTCCCGCCCGCTGAGATCACAAATCGAGCATCCTTCGTCGGGTCAAGCTTTTGGGTCGTGAGCGTAAGATCATATTTCTTCCAGTCGCCGCTGATTTGCGAAACCGTCCCAGTGGCATAGATCGTGCCCCCATCATTGCTCTCGATATCAACGGTCAGCGGACCGGCAAACCCGTTTCCCGCCTTCGCGTAAAACGAAGCCTGATATTGCGTGTCCGGCTTGACCGGAATACCCCAATACCCCTCATTGGCAACGCCAACCCGCTGTCCCTGGCCCACGTTAGCGACGTCGAGCCGCAAGCTCGTCTTCAGCGCGTCGTTCAACGGCACGCCCGTATCCAGCGCAATCGACCCATCCACCCCATCGCTCTTTACAACCGACCAGTGCCTCGGCTCATGTACACTGTCCCCCATTGCGCGATTCTGGATCAATTCCGCATACAGCCCGCCGTCATAGGAGTGATTGATCTCCTCCGTCATCAGGCCGTAAAAGGTCGGGCTGATCTTCGCCCCGGGATGGTCCAGATCGACCGTAATCCCGGCCGGATCACCCGCCGCGCTGCCGAGGAAAATAGCCAAAAACGCCGCTGATATTACGAGAGCGATTTTTTTCATGGGGAAAGTAAGTTTTGTGGATTCGCCCCGAAAATGCAAGTATTGGCCAATTACCACGATTTCGCGCCCCGCTTATCAAATTCTTTCCAATCTCACGCCCCGAAAAATAATTCCCCCCGGATTTTTGCAAAAATAGGTACAAAACGTGCACTCCCGGACCTGTATATAGAGGCGCGATATTTCTTCTTCCCCCAAGTCTGAAATCTCAAATTTCAAATTCCCCAATTCCCTGTGCTTGTCCGAAAAAGTGGGGAATTTTGGGGAAAACTGGGGAATGTTCATCCCCGTTTGAATTCCCGTGCCCGCGCCCGACAATACCCCCATGAAATACCGCCGCCTCGGAAAAACCGATCTCCGCGTCTCCGTCATCGGCATCGGCACCTGGCAATTCGGCGGTGAATGGGGAAAGGATTTCACCCAACTCGAGGTCGATCGAATCTTCAACGCCGCCCGCGAAACCGGCATTAACCTCATCGACACCGCCGAATGCTACGGCGACCATCTTTCCGAACGCTTCGTCGGCGCCGCCATCCGCCGCGACCGCGAAAAATGGATCGTGGCCACCAAATTCGGCCACAAATTCCATTCCCACATGAACCGCACCGACGAACGCACCGCCGCCGACATGATCGTCCAGGTCGAAGATTCCCTGAAGGCGCTCGAGACCGACTGGATCGATCTCCTCCAGTATCACAGCATCCGATTCAGCGAATTCGATAACGATGAGTTATCCGCAGCCCTGGAAAAGCTGCACAAGTCCGGAAAAGTCCGCCACCTCGGCAATTCAATCTCCGGCCTGACCCAAAAAAATATCGACCAGGTAGAAGCCTCCACCCGCCGAAAAGTCGAAGCCATCCAGGTCATCTACAACCGCCTCGATCGCACCCCCGAAGAGGCCGTGTTCAATAGCTGTCAAACCCAAAACCTCGGCGTCCTCGCCCGCGTCCCCCTCGCCAGCGGATTCCTGAGCGGAAAATACAAGCCAGGCGTCAAGTTCGCCGCCAACGACGTTCGCACCGGCCAGGACAGGGCCACCGTCGAAAAGCGCCTCCACGAAGTTCAGGAAATCGCCCGCAGCGAAGTCCCCCCCGGCGTAGAAATGGCCCAATGGGCCCTCGCCTGGTGCCTCCAGCATCAGGCCGTCACCACCGTCATCCCCGGCTGCAAAGACGAAAAGCAAACCCGCTCCAACGCCGCCGCCGCCGATTTGCCAATGGTGCCGGAGCATCATCCCCAGGCATGGAAATAATCGAGATAACCCGCGTCGATGTCGAGCAGATCATCGATCTCCGCCACGCAGTCCTGCGCACCGGCCTCCCCAGATCCGACGCCTATTTTCCCGGCGACGACAAAACAACAACCGTCCACCTCGCCGCGAAAATTCAAAACCAGGTCGTCGGCTGCGCCACGATCCTATTGAACGAATGGAACGGCCACCCCGCCTGCCAGCTTCGCGGAATGGCCATCGATCCAGCCCATCAGCGTTTTGGTCTGGGGAGCAAATTGCTCGCAGACGTTCACCGAATCGCGCAAGAAAGAGGCGTCCCCCTCATCTGGGCCAACGCCCGCAAACCCGCCGCCCCGTTCTACGAAAAGCACGGCTGGAAAATCGCTTCCGAAGAATTCGACATCCCCACCGCCGGCCCGCACTACAAAATGATCTTCCACCTCCCCGTTTAGCCGCAACCCCGCAGGGGTGCGCGTCCCCCCGTCCCCTATTTACAATTTACGGTTAGAATCGATGCCCATGGCAAAAGAAAAATCCTGGCAAGCCCGCATCGGCGAAGCCACCGACGCCCTCGGCCAGTCCTTCGTCGAATCCATCACCTACGATCGCCGCCTCTACAAGCACGACATCGCCGGCAGCATCGCCCACGCCACAATGCTCGCCAAGGTCAACCTCATCACCGACCCCGAACGCGACGCCATCATCTCCGGCCTGAAAGAAATCGAAAAAGAAATCGAATCCAACAAATTCAAATTCGACGAAAGCCTCGAAGACATCCACATGGTCGTCGAAGCCGCGCTGATCGAGCGTATCGGCGAACCCGGAAAAAAGCTCCACACAGCCCGGAGCCGCAACGATCAGGTCGCGACCGACCTGCTGCTCTGGCTCGATGAAGCGAGTGGCAAAATCGATACCGCCTTGGAATCCCTCTGCTGCGCCTTCATCGCTTTGGCCGACCGAAGCCGTGATGTTGTGATGCCGTCCTATACGCATCTCCAGCGCGCCCAGCCGATCGTCGCCGGCGCCGAGGCCCTCGCCTGGTGCTCGATGCTTTCGGAAAACTTCAACCGCATGGGCCGATTCCGACTGAAGGAGATGGAAAATCCCCTCGGCTCCGGCGCAATCGCCGGCACTTCCCTCCCGCTCGATCTCGAAGCGACGCGTTCCCTCCTGGGCTTCGGCGCCGTAACCCCAAGCAGCATCGAACAGACCGCCAAGCGCGATCTGGCCATCGAATTCGTCTTTCACCTCGCCATCATCTCCATGCACCTCTCCCGCTGGGCCGAGCAGTGGATCATCTACATGACCACCGAATTCTCCTTCATCAAAATCGCGGACAAGTACACCACCAGTAGCAGTATGATGCCCCAGAAGCGCAACCCCGACATGCTCGAGCTCATCCGCGGCCGCTGCGGAAACGTCTATGGCGATCTCTTCGCCCTCATGACCATCCTCAAGGGCCTCCCCATCGGCTACAACCGCGACCTCCAGGAAGACAAACGCATCGTCTTCCGCGCCTACGACACCGTGACCAGTTGCCTAACCATGGCCGCCGCAATCGTAAACTCCGCGAATTTCATCAAGGAAAACATCGAGCCCACCCTCGAGCGCGGATTCCTCGACGCCACGAGCTTAGCGGAATATTTCGTAACCAAAGGCGTCCCCTTCCGCACCGCCCATCACGTGGTAGGCACCCTGGTCGCCAAATGCGAAAAAGAAGGAAAAACCGCCCTCGCCCAACTAAAACTCGAAGATTTCCACGAAGCCCTGAAAGCCCACGGATGGCAATCCGTGGGCCCCGACCAAGATGTCTACGACTCCCTAGGCGCAAAAAACGTCGTAAACCGCTACCGCAGCGCCGGCGCCGCGGGTGGAAAACCCTTCCAAGACCAACTGGCCAATTGGAAAAAACGCCTCAAAATCGACTGACGAAAAAAGGCAATTCATGCCCCGGGTGATCGACTATTCCCAGGTCCTGGCCCAATTAACCGCCGACGGACTCGAATGCCACTACTTTAACGGCGGGGCGTTCGGCTTCCCGTCCGGAGGGATCATTAGAGGATGGACTGAATCTGACGATCCCACAATCAAGCCCCAGATGCGCGACAATCTCCGGATCGTTACTTCCGCCGACCAATCCAAATTCGCGACCCAGGCATGGCTTCAGCTCTTGCCCGGCATCGCCTGGATAATGCCCGGCAGTCACTGGTCCTTCGAATTGAACTACGGAAGCCGAACCTGGATGCCGCAACTCCTGCACGAGATCAGCATTGATCCGCAGTCCCTGATTGGTTTAACCAGCGCCGCCGCCGTCGAATTCACCCCATCGGAGCAGCCCACCTTCGAAATCACCCTCCGCAGCCTATTGCAAAACCTCACCGCCAGCGACTTCTCCCTCGCATTCCCCGCACAAAAAACCGTTTGCACAATCCACCACCACCATCAGCTCTGGTGGACAACCCGCAACCCAGAGGTAATTTCCGGCCTGGATCGTCTTGCCGCCGCCTCTCTACCCCCTCCCGTTGTGCCCGGTCGTCCACATTCCCACCATTCCTAGCCCATTTATCCATCTTGAAACTTAACGCCATGTGCGTAAAATATGAGCAGTAGATTTGGATCGCATTCGGTCTTTTTTGATTCCGGTGTGCATCCGAAAGGGCGGTGGTCAGGAGCGGATAGACCCTCGCCCCACAGTTCCTTGATTCGACGGTTCGAAATGAACGTCCTCATTTTGGGAATACTCACGAAGACAGTTCTCATGGCTTTGGGCCTGCTCGGGCTGCTGCTCGCGCTCTCCCATCGCCTGGCGGAGCTCTGGCGCCGGCAACTTTTGCCGGCCCAGCTTGCAGTGCGGCTCGATCTAAACTCCCCCGTCCGGTCCAATACCCGCCGGTGGATCATCCTCCCTTCGCGAGCACCTCCCACAGTGACTTTCATTGGGCAATGCCAGGCACGCGCTTCAGACTGCTGTTGAAACGCGCTGCTCAACACCCACCCGTCTAATCAGGGGTATTTCGTTTATATCCGCATTGCGAGTTAACCAACTCGGGTGGGATTCATGGAAATCATTTTGTATCTCCTGATCGGCCTGGTCGTCGGCGTGGCCTGTACCGCCGTCGCGATGAAAATGATGGCCAATAGCGCCATCAACCGCAGCAAGTTCGAAGCCGAACAGCTTCGCAACAACGCCCAATCCGAGGCCCAGAACAAGGCCAAGGAAATCGAACTGGCCGCGCGCAGGAACAACTCAAGCGCAAAGAGCAATTCGAGCGGGAAACCGAAAAAGACCGCAACGAGCTCAAGTCGCTCGAAGCCCGCCTCGCCAAGCGCGAAGACACCCTCGATCGCAAGCTCGACACGCTTTCCGTCAAGGAAAAACACCTCGACGATCAGGACGCGAAGCATTGCCCAGCGCGAAAAATCCCTGGCCGGCAAGGAAGAAGAGCTTGCCAGAATTCTGCGCGAGCAGCGCGACCGGCTACTGCAGCTCACCAGCATGTCTCCCGAGCAGGCCAAGGAAATGCTCCTCAAGCGCATCGAGGACGATTGCAAGCTCGAAGCAGGCGCCATCATCCAGCGAATTACCGAGCAGACCCAGGACGAAGCCAAGGAAAAGAGCCGGCAGATCATCCTTCAGGCCATCCAGCGCTACGCCGCCGAACAGACGGCCGATCACACCGTCAGCACGGTGACCATCCCCACCGACGACATGAAAGGCCGCGTCATCGGCCGCGAGGGCCGCAACATCCGCAGCTTCGAGAAAGCGACCGGCGTGGATGTCATCATCGACGACACGCCCGGCGTCGTCGTCGTCAGCTGCTTCGACCCCGTTCGCCGCGAAATCGCCCGCATTTCCCTCGACCGCCTCGTTCAGGACGGCCGAATCCATCCCGCACGCATCGAAGAGGTCGTCACCGCGACCAGCAAGGAGATGGACGAAGAGCTGATCCGCCTCGGGCAAAGAAGCCGCCCAGGAGGCCAACCTCCAGGTCGCCAAGCCCGATCATCCCCATGCTCGGACGCCTGGCCTTCCGCACCAGCTACGGCCAGAACGTGCTGAAGCATTCGCTGGAAGTCGCCTATCTTTCCCAGGTGATCGCCGACGAGCTCGGCCTCGACGGCAACCTCGCCCGCCGCGCCGGCCTGCTCCACGACATCGGCAAAGCCATGGACCACGAGCAGGAAGGCGGCCACCCCCAGCTAGGCAAGGAATTTCTACGCCGATTCGACGAGCCCGAGGCGGTTCTCAACGCCGCCGAAGCCCATCACGGCGACGTTCCCGCCGACCACGCCCTACACCGCCGATCATCATGGCCGCCGACGCCATCAGCGCCAGCCGCCCCGGCGCCCGCCGCGAAAGCCTCGAGCGCTACGTCAAGCGCCTCCAGGAGCTGGAAGACCTGGCCATGACTTTCGAAGGCGTACGCCAGGCCTACGCCATCCAGGCCGGCCGCGAGGTTCGCGTGATCGTCGACGCCAAGCTGGTCGACGACCGCATCAGCGCCAAAATCGCCCGCGACATCGCCAAGAAGATCGAGCACGAGCTGAATTATCCCGGCGAGATCAAGGTAACGCTCATCCGCGAGGTGCGCTCGGTGGAATATGCGAGGTGACAATCTCCGCGTTTAGCCGCGACCCGCAGGGGAGCGCTTTTAAAACGCCTTCAACAAAACCCTCACCACCCGGTTCAACCCCGCCCGCGCGTTTCCCACAAACTGCTGAAACACCTTGTTGGTCACTTCCATAAACTCTTCCATCCCCGCCAGCCGCTGCCGGGTCAGTTGAACCGCCTCGCACCGCGCTGCGCTTTTCCCCAGCGACTGCTCATCAAGCATGTTCCGGCACTGCCTGATCGTCTCCAGAACCGGGTCCATCTCCCGGCGTTTTCTTTCGGCCGCGATCAGGCTGAACAGATCCCACACATCCGACAGGCTCTCAAAATATTCCCGCCGGTGCCCGCGCTTGTGCAGCCGGCGGACGATCCCCCAGTCGCACAGCGACCGCAGCGACATGCTGGCGTTCCCCCGGCTGATGTTCAGCCGCTCCATCACGTCGTCCGTGCACAGTGGATCGCCCACGACGTAGAGCAGGGCGTGGATTTCCGCCATCGTCCGGTTGATACCCCAGGTCGCCCCCATTTCCCCCCAGCGGCGGATGAACAGATCCTGCGCCGCCTGGAGCTGCCGCTGAGCTTCCGGAGAGAGGGATTGGCGGGAAGAGTCTTTTTGGGGAGGTTCGAGGGCCGTGGTCACAGGTTCCTCCAGTTTCAGTAAGTACTGAAAACAGGATAACCCGCCCGGTTTGCGAAAGCAAAAATGGCGTCCAAATCAATCGAACCGCTTAGACGACTTGTACCCGCCGGCCCGCCCGGCGCTTGCGGTTGATCATCTGCCGCCCCTTTTTCGTCTTCATCCTCGCCCGGAATCCGATGTTGCGGGCCCGCTTGATGTTGCTGGTCTTGTGCGGATAGTGCATGGCTGGTTTGTTCCTAAGTCTTAAAAAGGGCTATTGCGTTCCCGCCGTCGCCGACTCCACTTTGATCACGATCGTATGCAGCGCCTGGGTGCCACGCGTGTTCGTCGCGCGGATCGTCACCTGATGCTCGCCCGCCGTCAAGCCCGTCACCGAAAATTTCACCTGCTCATCCAGGCTGTCGAAGATCCCGCTCACTGGCAAAACCGTCTGCCATTCATCGTTGGAATCCAGGGCATATTCCACCGAAGCGATCGTACTGATCTGGTCCTCGACCCGCAGCGAAATCGTCGCTGCCCCTCCCGCGACCTTCCAGTCCACGTCGGCGATCGTCGGAGGCGTATTATCGACCACAAACGGATCACTGACTCGGCTCGTCGTCTTTCCTTCGCCCGGAGCATTGGCCAGCGCATCCGAAGCCACCACCTTCACCTGGTATTCGCCGTCGGCGACGGTGCGCGTGTCCCATTCGTAAGTGAGTTGCGTGAGCCGGTCCTTCAGCAAAATCCAGGGGGCATGCGGCCCGCGCCGGAAATAGAGCGTGTACACCAGAGAATCCCCGTTGGGATCAGACGCATCCCAGGTAATGGTCTGCGCCCCCGTCCCGCCGCTCGGCTTGCCCGTGTCCGGGTGCCCGCCGCCCGCGGAATTGCTGGCGGAGGTATCCGGCTGGCTGTTGTCAGCCTGCGAGTTGTCTCCCGCGGCCGGTGCATTCTGGCTGTTTTCCTGCGAGGCATCTATTCCACCAATCCGGATCGACTTCACCACCGGCGCCATGTTCGGAATCTGATACGCCACATCCACCCGATCGACCACCGCCGACCGCGATGGATCCGTCGTGCTGAACGTCAATCGATATTGCAGAAACCGCGCCGATGGCGACGCGACCGGCAGAAATTCCGCCGCATCGACATCCGGCGACCAATCCGACCACCCCGGCGAATCCGCATCCTTCACATTTCCGCTCCGCGTCGCCACCTGCAACCGCGCGCCGTCCGGCAATTCGCCATGAAGCTGCATCTTACCGAATCGGCTCACCTGAGTCGCATCGAGCACGGGGCTCAGATAAGTTCCCGCCGGGGCATACCCACCGGTCATCGCCGCAATTCCTCCGGTGTTCGCCAGCCCCATAAAAATCCTGCCATCCTTCGCCGGCAAAAGGCACATCACCTGCTTCGCATCCACCTTGGCCAGAACCGCGGTCTCCTCGGCGGTGGGATTGACCTGGTAGATATTCCCATCGTCGCCGGTCCCCACCAGCAGAACGTTGTTCTGCAGAATCATCGAGTAAATCACCACGTCTTCACGGAAGATTTCCGTGACGAACCCCTCGGCATCGATCTTATAGATCGCGTTGCCTTCGGGCCCGGAAGACTGCTGTTCCTGCTGATTCTGCGGCTGATTTTGATTGGCCACCTGTCGCGTCTGCGCGGGCTGCGGGGCCGCCGGGTTCTGTCCGGGCCCGGGTGGTTGGGCTGGCGAATTTCCGCCACCGCCGCCCCCTGGATCATCACCGCCCCCTCCGCCCCCCGGATCATCACCCCCACCCCCGCCCGGATCGTCATTCCCGGCCCGGGCGATCACGTCCATCATCTTCGGCAAGCTTGCCGCTGGAACCGCCATCGATTGCCCCTTCGGCAGCGGGGCAGGCTGCCCCGGATTCGGATTCGGAACCGGCGCCGGCTGCGGCGGATTGGGCGTCGGACCCGGAGGGATCGGCGTCGATGACGCCCCCGAATCCTCCGGCTTACCCGCCGTCTTCTCGTCCGCCGGCGGTGTCTCCGCCGTCTGATGGTCCGTCTCTTCCCCCGTCGCGGCATACAAATTTCCCGATGAATCCAGCGCCAGCGCCGTGATCTCCGCCTCGCTGGCGTTGTACATGATGAACGCTTCTTTGGTCTTGCGGTTCAGCCGGATCACCAGCCCATCCGGATCCGTCCCCAGATACAGAACGTCTTTCCCATCGCTTATCATGCTGGTGATGTTGTCTTCAGAGCTCTTGTAAAGCTCCTTGTGCGAGCCGTCCGGCTTAATCTCAAACACCTGCCCGTTCGGACCGGTCGCCGCATAAATATTGCCGTCGACCGTCTGACGCAGCGCCCAGATATATTGCACGTTGTCTTCCGCGAAGATCTCAACCGGCTTATCGCCCGGCTTGTCAATCCGCAGCACTCGCCCTTTTTCACCGCCCGTCCCCAGCAGGATCGCGCCGTTCGAATCCACCATCAGCGACAGAATATTTACCGCATTGTCCAGCGTTGCCACGGTGCTGACCTTGTCATCCTTCACCGCCAGCAGCATCGCCCGCGGCCCGGTGCCCGCGTAGATCGTCCCATCCGGCGCCTCAACCAGCGCATTGACAGAGGTAATGTTCGCGTCCTGCTCCTTGATTACTTTCACGGCCCGGGAAAGCTTCACTTCCCCCTGGTTGGTGACCACCACGTCGTGCGATGTCCCCGCTTTGAAATCCGTCTGATTATCCTGCGACCAGTGCGACGTTGTCACCGCGCGAACCGACGGCGCAACTAGAAATAGCGCGGCCAGCAATACCGAGAGGCCTGTACGTGAAATCATCTTCATTTGCTGTTCCACCCAGTGTTTATTCATTTTGCCGACGTGGGGGTTTCCACTTTCCCTTTGCGCTCGATGGTTATCGTGAACTCCGCCGACCCGTTCATTACCAGCCCGGTCGGCACGATCTTTACCGTCGAATCAATCAGCGGCGTGATGTCGCTCCGCCCCGAATCCAGCAGCACCTCCCGCTGACTGGGCGGCAAACGCCGAAGTTCCGTATGCCCCACGGCAACACCGTCCGCCTGGCGAACCAGCCGGATGAAGATCGCATCGTGCCGGATCTCTTCCACGTCGCGGATCACCGAAAACATCTCCCCCACGTTCTCCGCGTTGAATTTGTATGGATTGGCCGTCCGCTCGTCGTCCAGGTATCGCGTCCAGTCTGACACGACAAGTTGGTATTGCCCATCTACCAGATCGTGCGGAAGCTCGAACGTGATTGGCAAATTGGCCTCATCCGCGTGGAACGGCAGATACGAAACGAAACCCTTGATCGTCTCCCCAGGTTCATACTTCGTGCGGGGAATCGTTACCGAAAGAATATCCGCCGCCCGCGCGTCCCCGCTCACGTGAAACGTACCCGTCAGTTGCGTGATCGGCACATACGCGAACGGATTGTCCGCCGCGGCAATCAGCGGCAGCGCCAGGTCGGCCACTATTTCGCTCCCGTCCCCATTCACGCTGCAATTGTTCACCCGGATCTTGTGCCCGTCGGCAAACTCCGCGCTCATGTCATAATCCACCGTGTGATATTCCGGCAGATTCTTCTCCCCGCTCAGCACCATCTGCACTGCCGTCGCCGCGATCAGCGGCGTCAGCTTCGGATGCAGCGCCGCGGAAAAGTGATACGTCTCATCCAGCGACCCATCATCGTAAACGATCCGGAATTGCAGCGGCGCCATCGGCGCCGTCGATCCAACCCGTCCCGCCACGCCCACCGTCTCATCCGTAAACAGCGCCCCGCTGGTTTTCGAAATGAACCCCAGCTTGAAGCTCGTCTCCACGTTCGCCACCACCGCGGCGATCGACCCGGCCCCGATCGGAAGATCGATCGGCCCCTCGTTGTTGAAGGAATGTCCAAACCCGAAAATGCGATCGCCCACGATCTCCGTGCAAGTGCCCACCGCGGTAAGCTCCATATCCCCCGTCAGAAGCGGAACCGCCAAAACCGACCCCGGCTCCAAATGAGGCGGATCCTGATCCCCCGACAAAGACCCCGTCCCACTCCCCACCTGCATCGGCACCAATCCCGACCCCTCAAACAGCGGTGAGATCCGCGCCAGCGTCAGCGAATTCACGCCGCCCACCATGAGCGGCGTTGCCAGAGCCCGCATCCGCATCGGTGAATCCGACCCACCCGCCATCGCGCTAACCCGTCGCGGATGTCCCCACGGCCGCACCGGAACCTGCCCCAGCGACCACCGCCGCGCGATCAAATGCCCGCTTGCCCCAACCGTCATCGGTGGATTCGCGGGCATCGCATTGGGGCTGAAGCTGGTCGGCAACTCCAGCATATATTCAATCGGCTGCACCCCCGCCAAACAGTCCTTGGCAAACGGCCATCCATACGCAAACGCCCCCGCCAGCCGCGGTTTTCCCGAATCGTCGAAAAGATAAATCGGCGACCCGCTCATCCCCTCGATCGGCCCCGTATTCTTCAAAAAATCCTGCGGGCAGCGGATCAGGATCGCATCGTACTTCGGATTGAAATCCTTGATCACATCCACCACGTCGACATCAAACTTCTCGATCTTGGTCCCCCGGAAAACCGAAAGTCCATACCCCTTCATCCCCGGATGAATTTCCGCGATCCGCAAGTCGCGGGAGGGGTCGAAAAGCGACTGCGGCTGCGTCTGCGCCGCCGCCGATCCCACGAGGACCACCGCCAGCGCCGTCCATGCGAATGCCACGAATTTGCCCATATTAGCGCCTATCTTTACATCTTGCCGCACCCTCAGATCGTAGGTTTCCAGCCCTCCCATCGCAAGCCAACGCCCTTTCCCCCGAGCCAAGTATCGAATCGAAAACCAGTTAAGCATTTCATACGTCTTTCAGGCCTGCGCGTTCATCTTTGGGATTGAAATCTGACTGTCCATGACTTATCGTCCCCATCTGCGTGAATACCGAAGCCCGCGAGCGCGCCGAGAAGATAATTCAGTATACCTTCACCAATCCTAACCTTCTTAAGGAAGCTCTCACCCACGCCTCGATTGCCGACAGCCGATTGCAAAGCAATGAGCGCATGGAGTTTCTGGGCGATGCCGTTCTCGACCTGATCATTTGTGAAGCACTTTACAAGCGTTTCCCCGAATATCTCGAAGGCGACCTGACCAAAATCAAATCCGCCGTCGTTTCACGGCGAACCTGTGCCGAAGTTTCAAACGAAACCGGACTGATCGACCTCCTGATCATCGGCAAGGGCATCAGCAGCCGCGAGGCAATGCCCAGCTCGCTGGCGGCAGCCGTCTATGAATCCATCGTTGCCGCGATTTATCTCGACGGAGGATTCGACGTCGTCAAGCAATACGTCCTGCGCACGATGACCGGAAAGATCGACTCCATCGCTTCCAACACCCACCAGCAGAACTTCAAAGCCGTCTTGCAGCAGCACTCCCAAAAAATCCTCAGCGCCACGCCCGGCTACGAATTGCTCGACGAAAAAGGTCCCGACCACAGCAAATGCTTCGAGGTCTGCGTCGTCATCGACGGCCGCCGCTTCCCCAGTGCCTGGGGCCCCAACAAGAAAATGGCCGAACAGAAAGCCGCCCTCCTCGCCCTCGAAGAACTGGGCGTCTACGACGCCAGCGAGGTCGATCAGGCCATTGATGAAATTTCCCACGAACCCCAGCAAACCCCCGAAGACCGCTCGGCGCCACAGGTTTAGCTCTTCGGCTTTCCCATCGTCTTCACCAGCCAATCCACCATCTTCTGCTCAAAATCCGCATCAAACTGCGTCCACTTCCGAATATCGTGCGGGCACCCCTTCAGCGTGATCAAATCGCACGGCACTCCATTGGCCTTCAACTTTGCCTGAAAATTCAACGACCCCTGATACGGCACGCTCCTGTCCGCATCCCCCTGCATCAAAAGAAATGGCGGCAGCCCCGGCTTCACATAATTGATCGCCGACATCTCCCGCAAAATTTTCCGCGCGTCGTCCGTGACCTCCTTCGGCCGATTTAGCAAATGTTGAAGCGACGTGCTCAGCCCCCCGCGCTGCGGGAGATCGAGCTCCAGATCCGTCGGCGGCGAAAGGCCCACCACCGCCTGCACCCGCGTATCATTCCCCGCGGTCGTCGCCGCCAGGCACACAAGCTGCCCGCCCGCCGAATATCCCACCAGCGCAATCCGCGTCGGATCCCCCTTGTATTCCGACGCATGCGCCTTCACCCACCGAATTGCCGCCTGCATATCCTCAAAGCAATCCGGCCACAGATATTTCGGCGCCATCCGATAGTTGATGCTGAACCAGGTAAATTTCGCCTTGGTCAGCGCTGCCGTCGGAATGCTGTAGAGCCCCGCCTTGTCCCCAATGGCCCACCCGCCGCCATGAACGAGGATCGCCACCGGAAACGGCCCATCCCCATCCGGAACCCCCGCATCAAGCTTGACACTGTAATCATCCCCCTTGGCATACTCGACATCGGTTTTGACATCGCCGCGCGCCCGCGCGCCGCCATCAGGCAGATCATCAGCAGAATCGCCAGACGGTTCATGATTATTTGCTGATTCCCAGGTCGTCGGTCGTGAACAGGGCCTCGAAGATATACCCCGCCGATTCGATATTCTGCCGGGCACCCTCCTGCCGATCGATGACGGCGACAATCCTGTCGATCTTCGCCCCCGCATCCTTCAGGCTCTTGGCCGCCTCCAGAACCTGCCCGCCAGTCGTGAGTACGTCCTCAACAATCAGCACAGTATCCCCCGCATTCAAAACCCCCTCGACCAATTTGCTCGTGCCATAATCCTTCTTCTGATTCCGCACGATGACAAATGGCTTTCCGCACGCCATCGCCGCCGCCGCCGCCAGCGGCACCGCACCGAGCTCCGCCCCCGCGATCCGATTCACCTTGTCGGTCACGCGCTCGGCAAACATTTTCCCCAATTCCAGCAGCACGTCCGGCTGCGTTTCAAACCGATATTTGTCCAGATAGTAATTGCTCTTTCGCCCGCTGCGCAGAATAAATTCCCCGCGAAGAAGCGAAACCTCCGCAATCCGCTTGGCAAGTTGTTCTCGTGTCATCTTGACTGCGGATCATCTGCGCAGCCCAGCCCAAAATCAATCTCACCACCCGTGAACGGGAGTGACAACCGGCAGCACCGAAGCCCCCCCAAAGCAGCCACCGCCGAAACCAAAACCGCCGCCGCAGAAGCCGCCATAGAAGGGGAACGGCGCGCCGTAGCACGAGCCGGCAGCAGCCGTGTCGGCGGAATAGTAGTAATACCGGTCGTAATCATCCTGGTGCCCCGGTGGGGGGGTAATCGCACTCATTACGTCCCCGCTTCCGTACCGCAGGCCGCCCCCGGTCGCGACGGTCGGCCCCACCAACTGAATCGTCGGCGCCGGCGCGGCAGACGGCTTATGAGCGGCCGGCACAGCCGCCGTCAAAATCCGCTGCGCCTCGGCGGCAAGCTGGTCCTCGGCATCAAACAGCCCGGTCTCCGGAGCATCGCACCGCAAAGTTCCGAGCGACTTCCCGCTGCTGACTGAGATGACTTGTCCCAACACCCGGATCTGATTATCGACGACCTGAACCGACCCAAAGACCGCCACATCCGCGGCGGCCGGCTTCGCCATGGCGATGGCACTGAGGGTATCCGCAGGGGCAAGCCCCGGCACGATGATCCCGGTTATTCCCGAAGTCTTCTGAATCCCCGTCGCAATCCCCTCCTGAAGTGCCTGCCCGAGCCACTGACTATCCGCGGCGGCAAGCACATGGAAGGGGGTCACCGCAACCGACACCGAACGCCCACCGCTTGTCGCATCCGCCCGGGTGCCAGCGGCAAATCCGAAGCCGATCATGCAGGCTGCAATCACTATCCACTTCATGGTTTACCTATCATACCGTGAATCCATCGCAATTCGGCCGCTGCGGCGGCTGGGATTTGCGGGGCCGCCAATTTGGCGATCCTTCCGGGGGATTTATACCGCCTTTAAGGTCGCTCTCGCCGAGATCAGTGCAGGAATTTCCACCCGATGAGCAAACCCCCCACGACCGCAAGCAGCAGCAGAACGATAAACATCCCCAACCCCATGGTGACGTTCCCGGAGGAATTGAAGGATACGCTCGTGTTGCCGACATTCGCCTGATAACTGGTTTGTGCCGGCAGCGATTCCTGGTTGGCAATGTTCTGGAGGCTTGCGTCCATCCCGGCGCGTTGGAAAGCCGCGCGGGCGGCGGGGGGGACGTCTTCCCAGCGGGAATACTCTCTGCCGTTTACGACGATCCGGCTGGCCGCCATTTGCGTGACGGTTTGAGATGTGAGATGTAGAGGATCGGCGTTTTGCGTGGAGATGTTGACGTCCGAGCTTGCCGCATCGCGAGCGATATCGCCGCCGGTTTTGAGCAGCGTCTGCAGCGCCGATTCGTACTGCCGGCGAACGTCGGGGGGCATTTCATTCACGCTGGCGTAAGTGTGGCCGTTGATGGTGATGTGGCGGGACACGGTGGGCGAATTATAACCGGACAGCGTGAAGTCAAGGAATTCTTATGGGGCTACCATCGGGCCCTGAGATATCCGTCAAGGATTCTCGGTGCGGGAGAACCGCTTCCGTTCCGCTTCATTCGCCGCCCCGGTTCATTCGCCCGATTAATTCGCGGGGTTCGGCTTATGGGGATCGGAGGCGGGCGATCAGTTGGCGGGCCGCTTCGGCATTGGGTGATTCGATGGCGGTAAAGACCGCAAAAGCCTGTTCCGCACGGGAAAGGGCCGCGGCAATTTCGCCGAGCGATTCGTGTTGGGATGCAGAGTTGAACAATGCGGTCCCTTCCCCCTGCCGGTTGCCGATCTCGCGAGCGATCGCCAACGCCTCGTCGAAAAAATCGATGGCCTTGCGCGCTTCGCCTAGATTGGACCAGGCGGCGCCGAGGTTGCCCAGGGAGTTGCCCTCCCCGCGTCGGTCGCCGATCGCGCGGGCGATTGCCAACGCCTGTTCATAAAAGTCGATCGCCTTCCGCGTATCGCCTAAGGCGTGCCATGCATTACCGAGGCTGCCCAGCGCGTTCGCCTCGCCAGCTCGGTCACCGATCTCGCGGGCGATTTCCATTCGCTGCTCGTGAAACCCGATGGCCTTCCGCGTTTCGCCGAGGGCGTTCCAAGCCATGCCGAGGCTGCCTAGGCGCTCCCCTCGCGGCGCCGGTCGCCGATCTTGCGGGCAATGATCAGTTGCTCCTCGAAGAGCCTACTGGCCTTTTGCGCATCGCCGAGGGCATAGCGAGCGTTGCCGAGGTTGCCCAAGGCGTTCGCCTCGCCTCGTTGGTCGCCAATCTCGCGGGCGATTACTAACGCGCGCTCGTGAAACTCCGCGGCTTTCCGCGCATCGCCTAGAAGGTACCAGGCGATGCCGATGCCACATAGGAGGTCGCCCTCCCAGCGCCGGTTTCCGAGCTCGTGTTCGATCGCCAACGCTTGCTCCAGAATTCCAATCCCCTTCCGCGATTCGCCGAGCTGCGCACCAAGCGTTGCCGAGGTTGCCTAGGAAGACAGCCTCGGCCGCGCGCTGCTTTAATCGCCGGGCAGCGACGAGGGCGGCTTCTAGCCAGGCAAGTCGTTCGCGCGGATGCTGGCGGAGATCGAGAACATAAACCCCGGCGTTAGTGTATTCGATCAGGAGTTCATCGCGCTCGCGACTCGGCGCTTCAGATTCTGTGACGGTTAGAAGCCAGGCGTGGGCGGCCTGAATTTGGACCCGCTCGGTATCGAATAGCGCCATGCCTGCGTTGACGCTAGCAGCGCCCGACAAATAGAGTTCATCGCATTTTTCGAGCACCGCGCAGTAATGGTTGGCGTGGGCCAGCCGAATGCGCGTGAGAACGTCTGGGCTGAGTTTTTCGCGTGCATATTCGGCAGCCAGATCGTGAACGCGGTATCGCGGACCGTAGGCTTCGATGAGGCCGCGGCGCAGCAGGGTTTGAAGAGCGGCGTCATCCGCGCCTGCGATGGCTAGGGCGGCGGGGGCATCGAAGGGGGCGGGGAAAACACCCAGCTTTCGCCAAGTCTGGCGAAGGTGCGGGATGAGGGCGTCTTCACTGAGGCGGAGGGTTTCGGAGATGGCGATCTCGCCGGCGTCGGCGGCGCCGGCATCGAGGGTTGCTAGGCGGCCGGTGCTGAGGCGGTTGAGGTACCCAGTGACGTCGGCAGTGCCGCGGTCGGAGGCGTCAAGCATTAGCTGAGTGCCAGTCAGTTTAAGGGCAAGGGGAAGGTTTGCGCAGAATTCGGCGAGCGCGGCAGCATCGCCGTCAGCCAGTTTCGGATAGAAGGCGCGGAGCATGGCGACCGCTTCATCGAGGGGCAACTCGCCGAGACGGATTGCCGAGACTGTGCCGATTGGGAAGCTCTGCCGCGAGGTGACGATCAGCGCGGAGCCCGGGGGCGGGATGAGCGGGCGGGCCTGACCGGCGTCCTTGGCGTTGTCTACGAGGATCAGGGTGCGCTTGCCGGTGTGCGTTTGCTGATAGAGCCTTTGCAATTCTTCCGCCGCTTCTGGGAGTTTGGCGGCGGGGTGGAAGGCGTGGAGGATCTGGGCGAGGAGGTCGGCGGCGGAAGGGGGATTGACGCTGATGCCCTGGCCATTCAGCATGATTTGGGCGTCGGGGAAATCGGGGAGCCATTCGTGGGCGAGGACGAGGGCGAGGGCGGTTTTGCCGATGCCGCCCATTCCCTTGATGCCGCTGATCGAAGCGGCGGCGAATTTTCGAGCGGCGCGGAGTTTCTCGAGATCGGCGGTGCGGCCGACGAAATCCTCGGGGCGGGCGGGGAGCTGGTGGAGGCTGGCCCGGGCGGTCAGGTTGGCTTGTGCGGCGGCGAGATCGGCGGGTATTTGGGCGTGGTGCGCGTAGATCGTTCCGAGTGCGGCGCAA
Source organism: uncultured Phycisphaerales bacterium (assembly GCA_963755915.1). Lineage (GTDB taxonomy): Bacteria > Planctomycetota > Phycisphaerae > Tepidisphaerales > Tepidisphaeraceae > PALSA-1353. The sequence goes on along the minus strand of CAVWLP010000002.1, from coordinate 4,887,695 downwards.
ATGCTTTTGAGCAGATCGGCGGTGTCAGCAATCGCCGCGTGAGACGCTCGGCGTGGTTGATGCGCCAGGGGCGTGCCGGCCGTACGCCCGTGCGTTAGGCGTTCACGGTGGGCGGCCTGCAGCAGTCGGCGGCGCTCGCGGTCGGCGGCGGGATCGGGGCCTTCTCCAACCTCCGTGTAGGGCTTAAAGGGAAATCGCTCGTCGCAGACGAAGGCGATTACCTTTTTATTCTGCAGGCAGCCATAGTAATACTCGAACTGTGTAAAGGAGCATTTGAAGTGAGGTTCGCTGGGAAAAGGGGGCTCCTCAGGCTCCTACCCGTAATAAATCCCGGCAAGGTGAATCACAAAATCGCTCTGATCTATGTGGTCGCGAAGCAGTTCAAGGACCGTCGCTGTCGCGGCGCTAAAGCTCTGCTTCTGCGTCAGCACTCGGCACCCGGCCTGCTGGAGCGCCTGATGAATATGGTCGCGCCAAACCTCAAGATCGGCGCTGGCGGCGCTAAGGAAAACAGTCGTGGGTTTGGCTGACTGCATGGTTGCTTGGCCCTTTGAATCGATCGTAGAAGATCGTATCTGGGCTTGCCGTCGCGGCAAAGATAATTCGCGTCTACACAGATCGGCAGCCTTTCCCAGTGGGACGGGGATCACAAAGGGGCTCACTTGAGGAAGTGCCCCCCATTATTTCCCGGTGTGCCCAAGCTCATTGGCTTGGCACGCCTCGGGCCTGAAGGGTGAGGGAATTGTCGGCGTGGAGGTAGCCGTCGATGATGCCACTTTGGGGGCCTAAGGTGTAGCCGATCGTGAAATGCGACGAATCGTTCGGATCGCTCTGCCCGGCGTAGCAGCGCAGGTAAAGCGGAGTTTTGGCGTTGTCGGCGAGGGAGCGGTCGGCAAGGGGGACGAGGCCGATCGTGCAGTCGATACTGGTGTTGGGCGAGATAGTTTCAGCCCAGGGGCTGATTTTGACTTGCATATCGCCTGAAGCACCGACGGGGCCGCAGCGCATGCCATTGCCGGCGGGATAGACCAGAAGGAGGCAGTGCTTCTGGCCCGTGGCCTGACGCCAACCCGCGAACAGGCAGAAGGGGGGAACACGTTTATTCGCATCGGCATCCTCGATCTTTTGTAAGACCGGCTCGTTCCAAGCGACAAACGGGAGCCAGCCGTTGGTGGCGAAGTTTAGGAAGCGATAATCGGGAGAAGAGGTGAGCAGTGCTTGTTGATTCGCTGGGTCTTCATCATAAACGACACGCGAGGCGGGGGCGGAGAGGCTCATCGCTTCGTGGTAATAGTAACGCCAGACGATGGAGCGTAAGAGTGGTGGCGCTTGCCAAACGAGAAGCGGAATTGCCGCCAGAATGGCGAGCGACACCGCCAGGTATTGAACGCGCCGGCGGCGTAGGGCGGGGGGCTTCGGCTCGTAGGAGAGGTCGGTCACCGTCAGCTCCCCATCCTGTCCATTCTGCTGCCGACTGTAAAGTTTTGTATTGAAGGGGTAAAACCCAAACACCGAAAGCGAGGAATCTAAATGCTTTTAGCCGAATTCAGCATTTGGCCCATGGACAAAGGCGAAAGCGTGGGCGCCTACGTCGCACGCTGCCTCGACATCGTCGACTGCAGCGGCTTGCCTTACAAACTTGGCCCCCTGGGCACTTGCATCGAGGGCGAGTGGCCCGAAGTGATGGCTGTGGTGCAGAGGTGTTATGAAGCCCTGGCCGACGATTGCAATCGGATTTCCTGCACGCTCAAGATGGATTGGCGGAAAGGGCGCAAGGGGCGCTGGAGAGCAAGGTGGACTCGGTGGAGAAAAAGCTCGGCCGGAAACTCAGGAAATAATTCAGTCCAGCATCCCGCGCTCGACCAGCACGGCTTCCTGCCGGATGGTCAGGAGCGATCGGAGATTATCTCGAGCGATGGTAAGGTCCTGGGTGGCCTTGGCCTTCGCGTCGCGGAGAATCTGGAGCTTGTTTTTGATCAGGTCGTCGCTGCTGTTGGTGTCGTCGAGGGCGGTCTGCAGGTCTTCCGATGCCTGATCGACAGGCGAAACCTGTTGGCCGGGCTGCTGGGTGTTGCCCTGCCCGCCGGGGGGGCCGCCGAACTGCCGGCGGAATCGGGCGAAGCCGCCTTGCGATTCGCGCTGGGCATCAGCGACTTTTTCCAGCGCGGGAAGGATGGCGTTGAATTCGTCGTCCGATGCAGCTAGCGGCTCCTGCAGGTCGAGCAAAAAGGCGGTTTGCATCGCCTTTTGAATCTTGGCCTGGTTTCGCTGCATGACGGGGATGTATTGCTCCATCACGCCACGGCGCCACTGCTGCGCCTGGTCGGGGTCCATCGCCTGGCTGACGGTGCGGAAATCGGTAAACGCCTTTTGGATGAGCTTGGGCAGCCGGGCCTCGTCAAAAGACGAATAGTCCAGGTCGGCCATGAGGGTTTTCAGTTCCTGCTCGACGTCATACTGCGTCGGCGGCGGAGCCTGCTGCGCGGGCTGCTGGTTGGACTGATTGTTGCCGGAGTTGCCATTGGAGTTCTGGGCGGGCTGCGCCTGGCCAAAGGCGCCGCGCACGCCGCCCGTGATAACGAAACTGCATGCGATCAAGCCGAGTTTTTTCGATAGGTTCATGGCCTCACCTTTTGAGATGGCACCGGGTAAACAGTATACGCGTCAATTGGGGCGGAAATCCGCAACGTCAGCGATTATCGCCTGATTTTTTGCGGAGATCAATGTCGATGGCGCGATTGTCGGATTACAAACAAGAGGCCGGTTTGTAGGGCAGAAATTGGCCCTTGGCGCGTACTATCATCGTGTCAGAAGGACAAAAATATGTCGAGTCAGTTTTATAACAATATCAAAACGGGCCTGTTTTTAGCGATTCTTACTGGGATCATCCTGGCCGGCGGAGAATTGATCGCCGGGGAGCGGGGGCTGGTGATCGCGCTGGTAATTGCCGCGGCGACCAACTTTGCCAGCTATTTTTATAGCGATCAGATTGCGCTGGCGTCCGCGGGAGCGCAAGAAGTCGGGCCGGACCATCCGCTTTTTCAGATCGTTCAGCGGCTGGCGTCGCGCGCGGGGCTGCCGATGCCGCGGGTATATGTTTCGCCGCAGCAGGCGCCCAATGCGTTTGCGACGGGACGGAATCCGCAGCATGCCGCGGTTTGCGCGACGCAGGGGTTGCTGGACATGCTGAATGAGAATGAGATCGCGGGGGTGATGTCGCACGAGCTGGCGCATGTGCTGCACCGGGATATTCTGATTACCTCCGTCGCGGCGACGATTGCCGGGGCGATCAGCGCCTTTGGGTGGATGTTCTGGTGGGGCGGAATGGGAGGCAGGTCGGACCGGCGTGATGGGGGTATGGCATTCCTGTATTTGGTCCTGGCGCCGTTCGCGGCGATGCTCACGCAACTCGCCATCAGCCGGTCAAGGGAATATAACGCTGACTCGGAGGGCGCGCGGATTTCCGGGGACCCCAGGTATCTGGCGACGGCGCTCGAGAAAATCCATTTTGCCAATCAGCGGATTCCGATGAACGTGAACCCGGTGTTTAACAGCATGTATATCGCGGAGCCGAAGAATTCGATGGGGACGATCGCGGAGCTGTTTCAGAGCCATCCGCCGCTGGAGAAGCGGCTGGTGAATTTGATTGGGCGGGAGTCGACGGGAGTGGTGGGGAGATAAGAACCCCCACCCTATCCCTCCCCCGGAGTACCAGGGGAGGGGAGTAACGCAGCTCTTGCGTCAGGGGATCGCATTCGGCGCTTGAGCTTCAGGGTGTCGCGGAACATGCTCCAGCCGTGGCTGATCATGCGGACGGTGGTGGGGTCGATATATTTCACCTTAATGGGGGTTTCGTCGATGCGCATTTTCGCCGCGCCGGCCCAGGCGAGCAGTTCGACGTCGAAGAAGAAGCCGTCGGTGGCGATCTTGGGGGCGATGGTTTCCCAGGCTTGCGCGGAGATGCCTTTAAGGCCCGCCTGGGTGTCGAGGATTTTTATGGGGAGCATCCGGCGGAGCCACCAGTTGAAGGCGCGGCTCATGAGGTGGCGGCGGTAAATGGTTGGGAAATCGCGGGGGCTCATCCAGAAAAGCGAGTCGGGGCTGGCGCGGTTGGCGACGGCCAGATCGGCGCCGTTTTGGAGAAGGCTCAGGATTTTGATCGCTTCGTCAGGGTCATAGGCGAGATCGACATCGGTGAAAATTCGGTAGGGGGTGCCGGCCATGCTTAAACCGCGTCGCAGTGCGTAGCCTTTGCCGCGATTGGTTTCGTAGCTGTCGATGCGGACCTGGTGGGCGAGGTCTGACATGAGGCGGGCGAGGATCGTTTGCGTGTCATCGACCTGGCCGTCGCAGACGAAAAGCACGGACCATGTGGAATGAGCTTTTAGAAACTCCCGCAAGCGATGAGCGGTCGATTCGATGAAGCTAGCGGCTTTGTAGGTCGGCAGCACGAGGCAGCATTCAAAATCGCTGCGCGGCTCGGGGGCGACGGGCGTGGAATCATCCGGCATCTAGAGCATGTTGTCTGCGCAGGGCGCTGAATTGCAAGGCATGACGAACATGAGTCGAACGTGAAAGCGATTCGTCAGCTTGCGGCGAAGGCGGCTTCGGTATTGTCGAATATTTCGAAGACCTTGGTCATGCGGCAGCGTTGCAGGACCTCCATGACGCGCGGCTGAAGGGCGCAGAGCCGAATGCGCCCGTCGTGCTGTCGCAGGCCGCGATGGGCTTCGGCGAGAAGGCCGATGCCGAGGCTGGACATGAAGGTCAGCCCGGACAGATCGATCACCACCACGCGCGGATGGGCTTCGGTGATGCGGGTTAGTTCGGAACGGAGGGTTTCAGTGTTGGGCGGCATGCCAAGCTCGCCGGACATCGAGACGAGCAGGCCAGTGGGGCGCTGCTCGAAAGAGAAAGCCAATTTTACTGGTTCGCGCTGCGGCATGGGTGGGCCCGTCTGAACACCGATGTCCCAAAATCTACCCCGCCGGGAGGCATATTACAAACATTCCAGCGATAGGGGAAAAAATATTTGTGATTTGGTCGCGGCTCAGCGGAGTTTGATTGTCGCCAGTGCCAGCATGGCCAGCATCGCGCCGATGAGCCAGAAGCGGACCACCACCTGTGTTTCCGCCCAGCCTTTGCGTTGGAAATGGTGGTGGATCGGGGCCATGAGGAAGATCCGGCGGCCTTCGCCGAATCGCGTTTGGTGTATTTGAACCAGCCGACCTGCATGATGACGCTGAGCGGCTTCGGCGACGAAGATTCCGCCGCAGAGGACGAGAAGCAGTTCCTGGCGAATGACGACGGCGATGTAGCCGAGCAGGCCGCCGAGGGCGAGGGAGCCGGTGTCGCCCATGAAGACGGAGGCGGGGGAGCAGTTGAACCAGAGGAATCCGAGGCAGGCGCCGACCATTGCGCCGGCGATGATGGCCATCTCGCGCTGCCGGGGATTCTGGGGAGGAAGAGGACGTCCACGAGATATCCGCCGCCGACGCGGTAGCCCTGCAGGAGGGCGAGGATGAGGAAGGTGAAGCTGACGATGCCGGCGCAGCCGGCTGCGAGGCCGTCGAGGCCATCCGTAAGATTCACGGCGTTGCTGGTTCCGGTGAGGACGAGCGTTCCGAGGATGATGAAATCGGCGGCGATGAGGGACTTCGCTTGAGATTTTTGAAGAAGGGGAAATAGAGGGTGTGGCTGTTGCGGATCCTGGCTGTAATAGTAGGTGAAATAGGAGAGCAGAATCCCCAGGCCGATCTGGAAGAGGATTTTCTCCAGGGAGGTGAGGCCCTGACGGCTGACCTGCTGGCCGGCGGGGAGCAGAAGCTGGCGCGGCGATGGGTGGTCAGCTTCAGCCAGTCGTCGACCGCCCCGACGGCGCCGAGCCAGATCAGGCAGATGAGGGCCATCGCGACGTAAAAATTTCGAGGTCGGCCATGAGCAGGACGGTGATGGCGATGGCGAAGATGATGAGGATGCCGCCCATCGTCGGCGTGCCTCTTTTTCCGCTGCATCATCTCGTCCATCTGGGCCTGATCGAAAGCCGGCTCGTCGCCGATTTTCTGGCGGCGAAGCCATTGGATGACCCCGGGCCCAGTAGCATCACCAGGGCGAAGCTGAGGATCACGGCGGCGGTGGATTGGAAGGTGACGTCGTTAAATACCCGCAGGAAACCAAGGCGGTGTGCTTCGAGCCAGGCGTAGTGCGTATTTGATCAGGAGATAGATCATGTGTTGCACGACGGTCTCCGGCCGGTGTGTTGTTTCGGCGGCAGGCGACGATCGCGCGGCAGATTTCTTCCAGGCCGATGGCGCGGGATGCCTTCAGAAAACCAGTCGCCCGGATCGAGGTTCGAGGTGACATGCCTGGGCGGCGGCGGCATCGGGGAACTGGTCGACGCGATTGGCGGGCATTCCGAATTTGCACCGCCTCGGAGGCGATGGCACGATTGCTTCGGGCCGACGCATATCATGCACGTCGGGGCGACATTTTTCCGCGACGAATCGGCCGATTTCGCGGTGGCAGCTGCGCCGAGGCGGAACCAATCTCGCGCATTTCGCCGAGGAAGGCGATTCGCCGGCCTCTTGCCGCGGAGGAAGTCGCAAGACGTTTCGATGGCGGCTTTCATCGAGGCGGGGTTGGCGTTGTAGGCGTCGTTGAGGATTCGCACGCCGCCGGCTTCCATCCGCTGCAGGCGCATTTCGGGGCGCGTCGGCGGCGGCGAGGCTGCGTGACGATCTGGGCATCGGTCAGGCCCATCACGCGGCCGACCGCGACGGCGGCCAGGGCGTTGGCGGCGGTGTGCAATCCCAGAAGCGGGAACGAACGCTTCGACGCCGGCGGGCTGGATCGTGAAATGGACGCCGTCCCAGTCGCAGTGTGGGCATTCGAGACGCCACAGATTTCGTTGGTCTTGCGGAAAGCCGAAGGTGAGCAATCGCCGCGGAATTGGCCGATGGACTTGCACGAGGCCGGATCGTCGCCGTTGACGATCAGCGTGCCGTTGGGGTTTGAGCCCTTCGATGATGCTGGCGTTTTCGCGGCGAACACCGGCGAGATCGCCGAGGCCTTCGAGGTGCTCGGCCGAGCAATTGGTGATGATGGCGATGTCCGGCAAGGCGATGTGGGTGAGCGTTGCGGATTTCGCCGGGATGATTGGTGCCCAGTTCGAGGACGAGATAATCGTGCGTTGGGATCGGCGGGGAAAATCGCCAGGGGGACGCCGATGTCGTTGTTGAAGCTTTTGGGGGAGATCGAGCCGCGGCGACCCTGGCGGAGGACGGAATCGACGAGATGCTTGGTGCCGGTTTTGCCGTTGCTGCCGGCGATGGCGATGACTTTTCCGGCAAACGAGCGGCGTACGTGATGCGGGCGAGCAAACCCATCGCCTTGCGCGTGTCGGGGACGCGGAGGAGGGGCAGGCCGGGGGGGACGTTTAGCGGTATATGCTGGACGAGCGCGGCGACAGCACCACCGCTCTGGGCTTGCTCGAGGAACTGATGGCCGTCGAAATTTTCGCCGCGGATGGCGATATAAAGGGACTGCGGGCACATCTGGCGGGTGTCGATGCAGACGGCGGCGACCTGGACGTCGGGGCCAGGGGCCGATAATTCGCTGTCGGTGTTGCGCCGGATTTCCGAAAGCCAAAGTGGGTTCATGCGATTGCTATCGGAATATGAGTCAAAAATGGGAGAGGGGTAGCTGCTCCAAAACGGCGGCGGCTTCCTCCACGTCATCAAAATGGTATTTGGTCGCTCCGATGATCTGATAATTCTCGTGCCCCTTGCCGGCGAGGAGCACTACGTCGCCGGGCTGGGCGTCGTGCAGGATTTTGGCGATGGCCGTCCGGCGGTCGGCTTCCACGAAGATCGGCTTCTCGCGCAGGTTTCGAAAACCGGCGATGATCTCTTCGATGATGCCGCGAGGATCTTCGGTGCGCGGATTGTCGCTGGTGACGTAGACGGCGTCGGCGATTGCGCTCGGCGGCGTGGGCCATGAGGGGGCGCTTAGTGCGGTCGCGATCGCCGCCGCAGCCGAAGAGGACGCGTAGCTTTCCTTTCGTGAGGGGGCGAAGGGCGGTGAGTACTTTCGTCAGTGCGTCGTCGGTGTGGGCGTAGTCGACGAGGACGGCAAATGCCTGATTGCGATCAACGGGCTGCAATCGGCCGGGGGCGCCTGGCGCATCTTTGAGGCCCGCGGCGATCTGATGAACGCTGAGCAGGAAAACTTCCCCGGCGATGGTGACAGCGGTGAGGGCGTTGGCGATGTTGTGGCGGCCGATCATTGCCAGCGAAACTTCCGCGCTGCCGTCGGGGGTATGAAGAATGAAATTCGAGCCGCGGCTTGTCATCCTGATATCTTTTGCGCAGTAATCGGCGGAGGAACCGAAGCCGAAACGGGTGGCTCTTGCTTCGCAGCCGGCGAGCATTCGCTCGGCGTATGAGTCGTCGGCATTGACCACGGCGACGGCGTCGGGGCCCAGCATGTGGAAAAGAATGGCCTTGGCGGCGGCGTATTTTTCCATCGTGCCGTGGTAGTCGAGATGATCGCGGGTGAGGTTTGTGAACGCCGCGCCGGCAGAAATCGAAACCGAGGACGCGTCCCTGGTGCAAGGCGTGGCTCGAAACCTCCATGGCGCAGGCGCGGCAGCCGTTGTCGCGCATTTTGGCCAGGAGCTTTACGAGATCGACGGTGCCCGGCGTGGTCATGTTGGCTTCGCTGCGGGTTTTGCCGTCGTCGGTTTCGACTGTGCCGATGAGTCCGCAGGGTATGGCGAATTTTTGCAGGAGATGGCGCAAGATAAACGTGGTGGTGGTTTTTCCGTTCGTGCCGGTGACGCCGATGGATTTCACCTGTCGCGAGGGATGACCGTAGAAGATGTGGGCCAGGGGGCCGGCGACGGCGGCGGGGTTGGGGACCACAATCTGCGGGAGGGGGCAGGATTCGATTTTTCCGCCACAGAGGACGGCGACCGCGCCGCGCCGCGGCGTCGCCGATGAAGCTGGCGCCATCGGTTTTGGTTCCGGAGCGGGCAACGAAGAGGTCGCCGGGCTCAGCAGTGCGGGAATCTTCGCAGATGCCGCGGATTTCCAAATCGGGAAGGGCGGATGCGTCTATTGCGGGATTGAGTTCGGAAATGAGCCTGCGGAGAAGCATCGGGACATCCTTTTCCCAACGAAAATTGGCAACCTTGCCGCTGCGGGATAATTTAACAGTGGGGGGGCAAAAAGCAACGGGACGGGGGGGGTTACGTGAGTGCAGGTACCGGTGGCTTCGATGCGATCAGTCGGTTCCGAGATAAACCACGGACCCCGGTTTGATCTGCTTTATTGGCAGCGGTTTGCCCTTCAAATCGTCGGGACTGACGGCTTTCAGCGGCGAAATCTCGATCTTCGCGTCCGGTTCGGTTCCGCGGTAGGGGACTTCCGCGCCGGCGTCGCGTAGCCAGCGTGCGTGGCGGCGGATCTGGTCTCGGCGGCAGGTTTCCGGCGAGTCGGCGCCCTCGGCATTCTTCACCGGAGAGAATTCTTCAGCCCGATCCGTGGCATAGACCATCGCGTTTTGCGCGAGCGGGATCGCATCAAATACGAATTGCTCAAGCTTGACGGCATTGGGACGGTCCGGCTTCACGAGCTGGCCGTTATCGTTGACGCAGGGAACCTTCTTTTCCGCGCGGTGCCAGGGGAGCCGGAGGCGGCCGCCTTCATTGAGGCGCTCGATGAAGCTCACGCGCAGGGCGTGAATGGCAATCGAGCCGGCGTTGAATCTCAGCGCGCCGCCGGGGTTGGTTTGCTGGGCCAGTGATTCCGGCAGATCGCTGTATTCGATGACCTGAAGAACACCGTCGCCGACGACGAAATTGCCGACCCGTTCCATGGCATGTGCCTTGGGGACGGTCTTGCTGGACATTTCGCTGCCGGTGATTTCGTGCAGGCCGAGGAAGAGGGGGTCGATGCAGTAGACGAGCGGGTTGTCGACCTGGAAATAGGAGAGGTGCTCGACGCCGCGGTTGCGCATGTCCTTGAGGGCGCCGCTCTTGTCCATGGCCCGGAGGCTGCCGCCGTGGCCGTCGGGGGAGAGGGCGAGGGAATCTTTCTCGGCAAGCAGCAGTCTCCCGTCCATCGCGAAGGCGGGCATCATTCCCTGCTGGAAAAAGCAGACGGCGTCCTCGGCGTAGCCGAAGAAGTGATGCTTGTGGAAAAACGCGCGCGTCTGCACGTCATTGTTCTCGCTGGTCATGATGTACCAGGGAATCGTTTTTCCGGAATGGCGGCCGTGAGCCAGAAGCTGTTCGGCGAAAACCTGGAAGAGGGGTTTGTTTTTGACGGGCGTGATGGGGTATTCCCCCTTGGGGCCGTCGTAACCGAGGCGCGTGCCCTGGCCGCCGGCAACGAGGAAGGCGCCGACTTTTCCAGCGGCGAGAAGTTCGTGTCCGCGGCGCTGCGCTTCGTCGTACATCGCCTTGCGGGAGGGGTCGGCGAAGCGCGGATAGACGGGGACCGGTTCGATGTTCGTGGGAAGAGCGAGCGTCGGCTTACTTTTGACGTATTGCTCGATCAGCTCGCCAAGGGAATTGAAATCGAGCGACTGAAGCTGCTTGAGCAGATTCTGCCGCGCGGCGGGATCCTGCGTTTCGTAAAACGCCAGAACATGAGATTGCCCGACCTCCTTAAGCTTGCGGCGGACAGCGGCGATGTCCAATAACTTCTTCAAGCACCCGCTACGAATATCGGAAATGGGCGGCGCTGGCAACTGCGCGGGCAACACTTGACGGCGGAGGCCATTTGGGCTTTCCTGATTGGATATGCTCCCACGCTCGACCGCGCAGTGCGTCCTATCCATTTTGCTGTTTGCCACACCGGTTCTGGCGGATTGGAAACCGCCTGCGGACGGTATAATTACCGAAGGCCGGCTTAAGGTTTTCCTGGATACGCAAAACGACTGGCTTGGGGAGCTTGCGAGCGTGGTGCACCTGGCGGGGGGCGGAAAATCGGGCGATGCAAAGGCGCCGGCAGTGGCGGACGTGGGGAAGCTTTACCAGGCTTGCCTGGATCGCCACCACATCAGCAAGGCGGAGTTTGAATGGCTGGGGAAGGCCGCGGGTGACGCCTGGGGGGCTGTTGCTTATCTGGACGGCTCCCACAAAACGCAGCAGGACCAGTTTGACGAGCAGGAAAAGGAACTGGATGCCCAGATTGCCGATGCGCAAAAGCGCCTTGAGACATACAAAGAAGCGCAAGCCAACGGCTGGCGCGTCCTGGGCGACAGTGACCGGGATGCGATTGTAAAGCTGGCCCAGTCGGACCAGCAGGCGGCGGCGGATGAGGCGAGCCAGCGGGCCGATGAGGTTGCGGCCCGCGAGAGCGAGGCAGTGAACGACCTCGCTGATGCCAAAACCGCGGAGGAAGAGGCGGCCAATCCGCCCGCGGATGTTTCCCCGGACGATCGCACTGAGTACGTGCAGAACAAGAAGAATGAAGCCCACGCCGCGCGCGAGGCGGCCGGCGAAGCGCGGAACGAAGAGGCGGACGAGAAAAAAGAGCTGGCAGACGTACAGGCTCAGGTTGATGCGGCAGCGCATCGGGCGACGCACCCGGAGATCCCGGTGACCGTGGATGAAAAGGCCCAGGCGAAGGGGGATGACGATGCGGGGGTCGCGGCGGCAGCCTCGGATATTCAGAGATTGCAGGCCGAGAAGGCGGAGCTGGCCAAGTCACAGGGGCAGTTGAAGCAAACGGCGGCGAAGGTTACCGGGAATGTGCCGGCGGAGAATATTGCGATCATGAGGAAATATGGGGATGAGTATAAGGCGGAACTGACGCGGGCTCAGGGAGGCGGGGCGACTACGCAAGCGGGGGGGTGATTTGAGGGCGCTGCTTATCCTCGGGCGCGATCGGGCTCAGATGTGCCGCGGATGAAGTCGAGGATTTGTTCGAACTGCGGCCTGTAGCCATCGGTCGTATCCACTTCGAGCGCGGGAACTTCGAATTTAGGCGGATCGTAATCGTCGATTGGCATCACGTGGCCGTCGCGCGCGGCCCGCACCTCATAATCTCCGTGAAATCGTTCTCGCTGCGGATCATTCAATCCGCGTTGAATGTGCCGCGAACGGGCGAGCTCCGGGTCTGCCACGCATAAAATAATTTGCGTTCTTGCGACGGCGAGGAGAGGTTCCAGCGGCTTTGCCCAGAGCTTGTGCTGGAATGCAGCCTCAGCGATGAGGGTGACGCCGCGCCGCACCAATTGTTCGATAGTGTCGAAAAGATTTCATTCGCGAGACGCTGCGTGGCGTCGGCATGGGCGAGGCCGGAGTTAACCAGGCCTTCCTTGACCTCGTCCCGGGAGATGAGGGGGCAGCGGATTGCCTGGGCCAACGCGCGGGCAAGTGTGGTTTTGCCGGAACCGGGGCGTCCGGAAACGACGGTGAGAAATGCACGACAAGTGGGTGGCGTCTCAATCACCGCGTGATATCCCTGGCGCTTGCGGCCAAACCCCCTCCCCAACCCTCCCCCGGATTACCGGGGGCGGGGCAAAGGCGTGGTGCTGCCACAAAATCCGGCCTCGCCTGAGAGGCTTACGAACCAGCCTGCGGCACTGGCTCTGTCGCCGCCGTCGCCTGAGGCGCCGGTTGCGGCGGGGCCGGGCGGGAAACAGGTGTCGTCTCCTCGATCGGCAGGGGCTGAGCGAGGTGCTTGATCTTCAGGTTCAGGTGCGGCGTAGAAGGCCGTGCCGGCCGGGATCAGGTGGCCGAGGATCACGTTTTCCTTCAGGCCGACCAGCGTGTCGACCGCGCCGGCCAGGGCCGCCTCGGTGAGCACCTTGGTGGTTTCCTGGAAGCTGGCGGCGCTGATGAAGCTTTCGCTCTGCAGCGACGCCTTGGTGATGCCCAGCAGCAGCGTCTTGGCGCGGGCCGGCTTGGGCTTCTTGGCCTTGGCCGGTTCCTTGCCGGCGGCTTCGGCGGCGTCGTTGGCTTCCTTGAATTCGGCCTTGAGGACGACGTCGCCTTCCTTGAAGCTGGTGCCGCCCGGCTCGGCGACCTTCACGCTTTGCGACGAGCAGGTCGTTGCCCTGGCGGAAGCGGAAGCGATCGACCACTTCGCCGGGCAGGAACTTGCTGTCGCCGGCGTCTTCGACCTTCACCTTGCGGAGCATCTGGTTGAGGATGATCTCGATGTGCTTGTCGTTGATCTTCACGCCCTGGCTGCGATAGACGTTCTGCACCTCGGCCAGGAGGTATTGATAGAGCGACTCTTCGCCCTTGATGCGGAGGATGTCGTGCGGAATGATCGGGCCGTGGATGAGCGGATCGCCGGCTTCGACGGAGTCGCCGGCGTGGACCTGGAGTTCCTTGTCGTTGGGGACGTGGTGCTCGCGTTCCATGCCGGTTTCGGAACGGACGATCATGGTCGTCTTTCCGCGGCGTTTTTCGGAGCGGATTTCGACGGTGCCGGAAATTTCCGCCAGCACCGACGGATCCTTGGGCTTGCGGGCCTCGAAGATTTCGGTGACGCGGGGCAGACCGCCGGTGATGTCCATCGTGCCGGCGGCTTCGCGCGGCTGGCGGGCGAGCATCTGGCCGGGCTCGATCTTCTGGCCGTTGCGGACTTCGATACGCGCCTTGGCGGGCAGATAGTGGAAGTCGAGGATCTTGCCGTCGTCGCCTTCGATGGTGATGCGCGGATGGCGCTCGCCCTTGTGCTCGATGACGACGAGCTTGGCTTCGCCGGTGCCGGCCGCCCTTGCGCTCTTCTTCCATGCGGACGGTTTCGCCTTCTTCGATGTCCTCGTAGCGGACGATGCCGCCCTTTTCCGCCAGGATCGGCGTGATGTGCGGCGTCCCAGACGACGAGCTGCTGCCGCGGCTTGACCTTTTCGCCGTCGGCGACGAGCACGGTTGAGCCGTAGGGAACCTTGTACTTTTCCAGCTCGCGGCCCTTGGGGTCGACGATGGCAATTTCGCCGTTGCGCTTCAGGGCGACGAGACGGCTTGTTGCCTTCGGCGTCGGTGACCGCGACGGCGTTGATGTCGTGATGCTGGACGGTTCCGCCGGCGACGGCCTTGATGTCGTTTTCGATCAGGCTGCCGGTGGCGACGCCGCCGGTGTGGAACGTACGCATGGTGAGCTGCGTTCCCGGTTCGCCGATGGACTGGGCGGCGATGATGCCGACGGCCAGGCCTTCCTCGACGACCTGGTTGGTCGACATGTCGACGCCGTAGCAGCCGGCGCAGACGCCGCGCGGGCTTTCGCACGTCAGCGGCGAGCGGACGCGGATGCTTTCCAGCTTCAGGTCCTTGAGCTTGTCGGCGATCTCGTTGGTGATGACCTGGTTTTCCGCGACGATCGTTTCGTCGGTGATCGGATTGCGGATCGTGTCGCGGGCCGTTCGGCCGACGATCATGTCCTTCAATTCGACTTCGACGGTTTCGCCTTTGTAGATGGTGGTCTTGGTGACGCCGTTGAGCGTCTTGCAATCGAGCTCGTTGATGATGACGTTCTGCGCCACGTCGGCGAGCTTGCGGGTGAGGTAGCCGGAGTCGGCGGTCTTCAGGGCCGTGTCGGCCAGTCCCTTGCGGGCGCCGTGGGTGGAGGAGAAGTATTCCAGCACGCGAGAGGCCTTCGCGGAAATTGGCCTTGATGGGCGTTTCGATGATTTCGCCGGAGGGCTTGGCCATCAGGCCGCGCATTCCGCCGAGCTGACGCATCTGGTCGACCGAACCGCGGGCCTTGCTGGTGGCCATCATGTTGATGGGGTTGAGATATTTCAGGTAGCCCTTCTGCTTGCCGACATCGCGGCCGACGGGCTTGCCGTTTTCGTCGCGGTAGTCGTTTTCCAGGCCGGTCATGAGGTCTTCGGTGACCTGCTTGCGGGCGTGGCCCCAGAGATCGATGAGCTGCGAATAGCGCTCCTGATCGGTGATGGCGCCCATGCGGTAGTTCTTTTCGATGTTGTCGGCCTTCTTCTGGCCTTCGTTCGAGGATCGTCTGCTTGGATTCCGGCGTGCGGATGTCGGTGACGCCGAAGCTGAGGCCGGCCAGCGTCGAGCGCTTGAAGCCCAGGGACTTCATGTCGTCCAGCAGCTTGATGGTCGCGGGGCGGCCGAGCGTGGCGTAGGTGTCGGCGATAACGCGGCTGCCGCCGGCGCTGGTCAGGGCGTAATTATAGAACGGCATCTCGTCGGGAAGGATGTCGTTGAAGATGCAGCGGCCGACGGTGGTAAGGACCACCTGCCCGTCGAAATCCTCGGGCTTCGGCCGTGGCCTGATATTCCGGCTTTTTCCGCTTGCGGTGGATTTCGAGGGTCTTCCAGGATTCGTCTGCAATGGGAACCGGCGCCGACTTTTCGCTGGGGACGACCTGCGTGCGATCGCGCAGCCGCACGAAGATGCGCGTGTGCGTGGCGATCTTGCCGAGCTCGTACGCCAGCATCGCTTCGCGCTGCGCTGTTGAACATGGTGTATTCGCCCTTGTCGCCTTCGCGATCGACGGTCATGTAGTAGATGCCCAGCACGATGTCCTGCGACGGCGTGATGATCGGCGTGCCGTTGGCGGGGGAGAAGATGTTGTTCGGCGCGAGCATCAGGATGTGCGCTTCGGCCTGGGCTTCGATGCTCAGCGGAAGGTGGACGGCCATCTGGTCGCCGTCGAAGTCGGCGTTGAAGCCTTTGCAGACCAGCGGGTGAATCTTGATGGCGTTGCCTTCAACCAGCACCGGCTCGAAAGCCTGGATGCCCATGCGGTGAAGCGTCGGAGCGCGATTCAGCATCACCGGGTGCTGGTAGATGCACTTCTTCGAGAATGTCCCAGACCTCGGGGTCGCGGCGCTCGAGCATCTTCTTGGCGGACTTGATCGTGTCGGCCAGGCCATGCTCCTTGAGCTTGCGGATGATGAACGGCTGATAGAGCTCCAGCGCGATCTTCTTGGGCAGGCCGCACTGATGCAGCTTGAGTTCCGGGCCGACGACGATGACCGAGCGGGCCGAGTAATCGACGCGCTTGCCGAGCAGGTTTTCGCGGAAGCGGCCCTGCTTGCCCTTGATCATGTCGGTCAGGGACTTGAGCGGGCGATTGCTGCTGCCCAGCACCGGGCGGCGGCAGCGGCCGTTGTCGAACAGCGCGTCGACCGCCTGCTGCAGCATGCGCTTTTCGTTGCGGATGATGACTTCCGGCGCGTTCAGATCGACCAGCTTTTTCAGGCGGTTGTTGCGGTTGATGATTCGGCGATACAGGTCGTTCAGATCGCTGGTGGCGAAGTTGCCGCTTTCCAGCAGAACCAGCGGACGCAGGTCCGGCGGGATCACCGGGATCACGTCCATGACCATCCATTCGGATTTGTTTTCCGAGTTGCGGATGGCCTCGACGATCTTCAGCCGCTTGGTCAGGTCCTTGATCTTCTGCTTGCTGTTGGTCTTTTCGATGTCGCGGCGGATTTTCTCGGCTTCGATGTTGAGATCGAGCAGGCCGAGCAGCTTCTTGATCGCCTCGGCGCCCATCTCGGCTTCGAATTCGTCGCCGTATTTTTCGTAAGCGGCGCGGTATTCGTCCTCGGTCAGAAGCTGCTTTTTCTTCAGCGGCGTCTTGCCGGGATCGGTGACGACGTAGTCCTGGAAATAGACGATCTTTTCGATGTCGCTGGTCTTCATGTCCAGCAGCGAGCCGAGCCGGCTGGGCAGGGCCTTGAAGAACCAGATATGGACGATCGGGGCGGCCAGATTGATGTGCCCCATGCGCTTGCGGCGGACGCGGCTGTGGGTGACCTTCACGCCGCAACGGTCGCAGATGATGCCCTTGTATTTCGTGCCCTTGTACTTGCCGCAGGAGCATTCCCAGTCGCGCTCGGGGCCGAAGATGCGCTCGCAGAACAGACCGTCCTTTTCGGCGCGATAGGTGCGGTAGTTGATGGTCTCCGGCTTCTTCACTTCGCCGAAGGACCAGGAACGAATGTCGTTCGGGCTGGCGAGTTGAATCCGAACCGAGCCGTAATCATTAATCCGATCGTAAACGCTTTCAGCCATGGTATCTTCTTTCTTTCAATAAGCCACGGACATCTTGCCGTCCGCGATTCTGCATCGTTTTACAAATAATCACACGGTCACGACTAGATCCTGTCCAGGCATTCACATCAAATCCGCATCCTCATCTTCTCTTCCAGCGCCTTTCTTCTTCTCAAGCTGAATATTCAAACCCAGCCCGCGGATTTCGTTGCAGAGCACGTCGAAGCTGACCGGCGTGCCGGCTTCGAGCGTGTTGGTGCCTTTCACCATGCTTTCGTAAATCTTGGTGCGGCCTTCCACGTCGTCGGACTTGACGGTGAGCAGTTCCTGCAGGACGTAGGAAGCGCCGTAGGCTTCCAGGCCCCAGACTTCCATCTCGCCGAAGCGCTGGCCGCCGGTGCGGGCCTTGCCGCCCAGCGGCTGCTGGGTGATCAGGCAGTACGGGCCGGTGGCGCGGGCGTGAATCTTGTCGTCGACCAGGTGGTGCAGCTTCATCATGTAGATGTAGCCGACGGTCGTCCTCTGCTCGAACTTCTCGCCGGTGCGGCCGTCGATGAGCTGAATCTTTCCGCCCCAGGGCATGACGATGTCGAGCTCGCGCTCGCCGAGCGTTGCTTGGCGTCGCTCTTGCGGTCCTTGCGGCGTTCGCGGACGGCCTCGTTCGACTTCTTCGATGGCGTTGTGGATCTCATCTTCGGTGGCGCCGTCGAAGACCGGCGTGACCGCCTGCTGGCCCAGGACCGCCATCGCCCAGCCCAGGTGCGTCTCCAGAATCTGGCCGACGTTCATTCGGCTCGGCACGCCCAGCGGATTCAGCAGAATGTCCACCGGCGTTCCGTCTTCCAGGAACGGCATGTCTTCCTCGGGCACGATGCGGGCGATGACGCCCTTGTTGCCGTGACGGCCGGCCATCTTGTCGCCGACGCGAAAGCTGACGCTTGGTGGCGACGTAGACCTTCACCATTTCCAGCACGCCGCTGGGCAAGTTCATCGCCGCGCTTCATGTGCTCCATGCGGCGGTTCTTTTCCTTCAGCACGGCCTGCACGCGCGGCCAGAACCGGCTGTGCGTGTTGAGGCCCTGCTCCTTGGCTTCCTTGTTGCCCTTGATCCAGTCGGCGTTGAAGCCCTCGACCTGCTCGAGGATGACGTCGGCGTTTTCCGACTGGCCGACCTTCTGGCGGGTGCCGGGGTCGACCATCTGCTGGCCGGTGACTTCGTTGATCTCCGCGACCATCTGCTTGAAGATCTCGATCGGCCCGCTGGTTCATCTCCTTTTCGTATTTGTCGATGTCCTTCTTCAGCGCCTTCTTCTGGTCGTCGGTCATGTGCATCCGGCGGCTGAACCGCTGGGTGTTGATGACGACGCCTTCTTCGCCGGCGGGCATTTCCAGCGAATCGTTCTTCACGTCCTCGCCGGCGCGGCCGAAGATCGCGTGCAGAAGTTTTTCTTCCGGCGTCAGTTCGCTCTTGCTCTTGGGGGCGATCTTGCCGACGAGAATATCGCCGGGGCCCGACGCGCGTTCCGACGCGAACCACGCCGTTTTCGTCCAGATTGGCCAGGGCACGCTCCGAGACGTTGGGAATGTCGCGGGTGAATTCCTCGCGACCGAGCTTGGTCTCGCGGATTTCCACGTCGTATTCCTCGATGTGAATCGAGGTGAACATGTCGTCCTTCACCAGCCGCTGGCTGATGACGATGGCGTCTTCGAAGTTGTAGCCGTCGTAGGTCATGAACGCGACGAGCACGTTTCGGCCCAGGGCCAGTTCGCCCAGATGCGTCGCAGCGCCGTCGGCGATGATCTGGCCCTTCTTGACGCGCTGGCCCTTCTTCACGATCGGCTTTTGGTTGAGGCAGGTGCGCTCGTTGAGGCCGACGAATTTGCGGAGGACGTATTCATCGGCGTTGTCGATGAGGATGCGCGAGGAATCGACGTAGGTGATGACTCCGCCGCGCTCCGCACGGACGACCATGCCGCTGTTCTGCGCGACCGGCCTTTCCATGCCGGTGCTGATGATCGGAGGATCGGTCCGCAGAAGCGGAACCGCCTGGCGCTGCATGTTGCTGCCCATCAAGGCGCGGTTGGCGTCGTCGTGTTCGAGGAACGGAATCAGCGCCGCCGAGACCGAAACCGTCTGCCGCGGGCTGATGTCCACGTACTGCACTTCGCGGCTGGGCACCGTCGCCAGGTCGCCCTGCACGCGGGCCAGCACCAAGCCCCTTGCGAAGCTGGCCGTCTTTTTCCACGACGTCCGGCGGAGCGAGGATCGCCTTCATCTCCTCATCGGCACGCAGATATTTGTGCTCGCCGTTGACCTTGCCGTCCTTCACCACGCGATAGGGCGTGATGAGGAAGCCGTATTCATCGATGTCGCTGTAAATCGACAGCGACGCGATCAGGCCGATGTTGGTGCCTTCCGGCGTTTCGATCGGGCAGATTCGGCCGTAGTGCGAAATGTGCACGTCGCGCACTTCGAAGCCCGCTCGCTTGCGGTTCAAGCCGCCCGGCCCAAGGGCCGACAGACGGCGCTCGTGCGTGAGCTGGCTCAGCGGATTGGTCTGATCGACCACCTGCGAAAGCTCGCCGCGGCCGAAGAAGAAATCGATCGAGCTGCTGATGCTCTTGGAGTTGACCAGTCTCGGCGATGCGGCCCAGTTCGTTCGGGTCCTTGAGGCTCATGCGCTCCTGCACGGTGCGCTTGAGCTTGAGGAACCCCTTGCGGAGTTCTTCGCCGGCCAGTTCGTCGATGGTGCGCAGCCGGCGATTGCCCAGATGGTCGATGTCGTCGACATAACCTTCGCCGCTGCGGAGCTTGAACATGTACTTCAGCGAGTTGACCAGGTCCTCGCTGCGGAGGGTCATCACCGTTTCCGGAACGTTCTGGTCGAATTTGCGGTTGATGCGGAAACGGCCGACGCGGCCAAGCCGATAGCGATTTTCATCGAAGAATTTTTCCTCGAAGAGCGTCTGCGCCTTGTCAATCTGCGGCGGATTGCCGGGACGCAGCCGGGCGTAAATCCGCAGCAGCGCGTCGTTGTGGCTTTCGGCCGGATCATCCGCCAGCGTATTGAGAATCAGCGGATCGGTGACTTTCGTCACGCACGTCGACGCGTCTTGAGGCTGCTCGCCTGAATCTTGTTGATCGCCTCGCCGATCTGCGCGCCGGCCTTGACCAGCTCTTCGCCGCTTTCGGCATCGATGATCGGGGCGGCCGCGTAATACGCCGCCTGAAGCTGCCCGACCTTGACGTTCTCAATCGTGTAGAACTCCCTGATGATCGCTTCGGTGGTGCTGTACTTCTCATCGAGGGCCCGCAGGAACGTCGTCGCCGGGATCTTGCTGCTCTGGTCGATGCGGACGGCCAGGGCGTCTTTCTTGGTGACCGAGCATTCGATCCAGCTTCCGCGCTCGGGAATGACCCGGCAGCCGTGCAGCGGGCGGTCGCCTTCCTGCACTTCGACCAGGAAGTCGACGCCGGGAGAACGGTGGAGCTGATTCACGATCACGCGCTCGGCGCCGTTGATGATGAATTCCCCGCCGCCGATCATGATCGGGATTTCGCCCAGGTAGATCGAATCCTCGACCACCTCGTCCTTGTCCTTGCGGACGAAGCGCACCTGGATGCGGAACGGCATCCCGTAGGTCAGCCGCAGCGCCCGGCATTCATCGGTCGTATAGCGCGGCTCGGACAGGTCGTAGCTGATGTATTCCAGCCGAAGGTTCCCGTCGTAGCTTTCGATCGGGAAACACCTCGCGGAGCAGCGCTTCAAGCCCTTCGTTTTTGCGGTGCTTGGGGTCTACGTCCTTTTGCAGGAACTTTTTGTACGACTCGATCTGGACGTCGATCAAATTTGGGATCGGCAGGCGTGTCCCCACGCTTGCTGAAATCGCGCGGTTCATACACTCGCATCAGTTTTTCCTTTTGCCTATGGTGGTTATCACCATTTCCCGGCAGGTGTTAGTTTCGTTACACCGACAAAATTAGCCGCCTTACGTAAAGTTAAGCGGCTTGTCAGCGGCAGCAATATCTCCTTTTGTGCCGCGTACTTACACTAAATATAAGGGACAAAACAACTTAGCAGTCGAGCGCAATAAAAGTACCCACGGCACGTCCGTCTCGTCCGAAACGGAAGATTCGTGGTCACATGCACCGAGATTTTTATGTCCCTAGCTCCAAAAGCGACACAATACTTATAGTCACCCGCCGCACCAGTGTCAATAAAAAACGAGCCCCCAGTATTGCCGCAACCTCGCCTCCGCCTTCTGCGGGTATAGTTCAGGCATGAACTGCCTGGCCAAGACCTTCATCCCCGGATTGGTCTCGGTAACCTTTCGAAAACTCTCCCCCGACCAGGTCGTCCAGCTTGCCGCTGAGGCGGGCCTGAAAAGCATCGAGTGGGGGGGTGATATCCACGTTCCTCACGGCGATTTAGCCAAAGCCGCCTACGCCCGAAAGCTCTGCGAGGATGCCGGACTTACCATCAGCGCCTACGGCTCCTATTACCGCGCCTGGGCCAGCGAAACCAACGGCGTCAGCTTCTCCGCCATCCTCGACACCGCCGAGGCCCTTGGAACCAACTCCATCCGCGTCTGGGCCGGCAATCTCGGCTCAGAAGCCGCCCCCTCCAACCTCAAATACGCCGTCGCCAACGATCTCAAGCGAATCTGCCAGCTTGCCGCCGAGCGCAATTGCTCAATTTCATTGGAGTTTCATGGCGGCACCCTCACCGACACCGCGCCCGCCGCCACCGCCCTCATCGACGCTGTTGCCGCCCCAAATCTCACCAGCTATTGGCAGCCTCCGGTAGGGTTGCCGACCGAGGAGTGCCTCGATGGTCTACGGATGGTCCTCCCCCATCTCCAGAACCTGCATGTCTTTCATTGGTGGCCCGATCAGCACTACCGCCTTCCCCTCGCCGACGGCGCCGACGCCTGGCGCCAGTACCTCCACTTGGCGTCCAGCCCAGACAAACCCCGCCACGCCTCCCTCGAATTCGTCCGCGCCGACAATCCCGAGCAGTTCCGCCAGGACGCGAAAACCCTCCTGAATTTGCTGAATTCCTGAGCCCAGTCTATATTCTTCCCTCAGAGGTTTCCTGTCTCACCCCTTTGCGCGGAGGAATTCAACATGCTTAAGCGTTCCATTTTTGCTTTCGTTTCCGTTCTCGCGATCTCCGCTGTCGTGGCGCTTGCCGACAGCAAGGACGACATCAAGGCCGCTCTCCAGAAAGTCACCGACGGTTCCAGTTATAGCTGGACCACCAATGTTCAGGGCGGAATGATGCGCGGAACCACACAGGGCAAGCAGGACAAAGACGGCACCATCTGGCTCTCCATGCAGTTCCGCGACAACACCTTCGACATCATCATCAAGGGCGACAAAATCGCCGTGAAAACCGACGACGGCTGGAAGTCCTCGGCCGAGCTGATGGAAGCCGCTGGCGACGATGCCGGCGGCCCACCGCCCCCCGAACGCTTTGCCGCCATGATTGCGCAAAATTTTAAAGCCCCCGTCGCCCAGGCGATGGAAAACGTCGCCAGCCTCCAGAACATCCAGAAGACCGACGACGGCTTCAGCGCCGATCTCTCCGACGACGCCGCCAAAAAGCTCCTCATGTTCCGCCCCCGCCGCCAAGCCGCGGCCACGACCAATCCCGACGACAACAACGCCGCCCCGCAAATCGACGTCAGCGACGCCAAAGCCACGATGGGCCTCAAGATCGCCGACGGAAGCGTTAGCCAAATCCAGCTCCACACCACCGGCACCATCAGCTTCAACGGCAACGACCGCGATATCGATCGCACCACCACAACCGACATCAGCAACGTCGGCTCCACCACCATCGACATCCCCGCCGAAGCAAAGGCAAAACTCCAGTAACTAATGACGACCCTCTTGTTTAGCCGCGACCCGAAGGGGAGCGCTTCTCGAATTTAGTTAAAATCCAGGCGGTGGCCCAAATCCCGGCATCCCTTCACCAGGCGGCGGTCCAAACCCGCCCCCCATTCCCCGGCCAGGTCTCCCCGCCTGTCGATCGCGACTGTCTTCCGTCCCCCAATAACCGCCGATGATGTAAGGAAACTTCCCCGGCGTCACGTGATAATGCCACCCGCGGTCTTTATCCCAGTGCAGATTGAAATCATTCAGCGCATTAGACCCCGTCAAATCCTTCGCCATCACCCCCGCGCTCTCAAACGGCCCATAAATCGGAAACCCATCAAACGCCCACCCGATCAGCGGCGAATGCTCCTTCCCCTCATCCGACCACGGCGAATTCACGCATACCGGATACTTGTGATAGTGATACGTCCCATCCGGCGCCGGATGCCCGCAGCACCGGTCCATCATGTTGGTCGCGTCCAGGCTCTGCGCGTTGAACGGATTAAAAAACACCACGCCATTCACCGCGATCCCAATCGGCCCCATCGGCAGCGCATGATTCGAATTGTCGATCGTCGTGAAAATGTGCCGCGGGTTTACCTTCGGGTTTAGCGGAATGTAATACGTCCGGTCGTGCTCCTGGATAAAATTCGGATTGCTCTGCGGACCGAATCCCTCCTGCGGAAATTTTCCCGTCGGATGGTTCGGCAACCCCTTGGTGTGAACGATCATCGCGTCCCCATCGAATTCCACGGTCACGTTGTCCGGCACAAACTGATCTACCGCCGCGATGATTCCCTGGCGGTCCTTATTGCCCGCCCGCAGCCACGAAGTCATATTTCCGTCAAACGGCGCCTGCCATTTCGCATCGTGATACAGCAATCGATCGGCGTTGCTGTGATCAAAAACCGCCGGCGCCTGCGTCTCCCCGCTCTTGGCCTCGTAATACCACCTTCCGCCCAGCGGCAGCAGCGTCCCCTTCGGATATATCTGCGTCAGCGTCTGCGAATTCCCGGTCGCTTTCGCCTCGCCCGGCGGCGCATCCGCCAATCGCGTCAGGCTGAAATCCGTCACATAGAAATCCGAAACAATCGCCCGCCGGCCCGCGCCGTGCCCGAAAACCACGCTCAGCCGCAAGGTATCCACCTGCACGAACGGCAGCCAGAAGTCGAGCTGATACGTCCGCCACACCGCCGCTCCGCTGCGGTGATTGTCCCCATTCACATTCAAATCCCGCCGCGCCTCCTCCACAACGCTGTAGATCTCCCGGCTCTTCCCGTCCATGGCCGTCTTCCCCCAATCCCCAAAAAATTCCACCCGCATCGAAAAATCGTTATCGCCCACCGCAAAATTGTCCTGCGGCAACCCCCGGAACGTGAACCGATACCACCGCCCCGCGCTGGCGTCGATCCCCAAAACCGTCTGCGAAACCGATCCGGCGCTCCCGCCCGATTTTAGCGCCACCCCCCACGGCGCGGAGTCGCGACGCGGGTCCCCGAGGTAGCGATATTCCACGTCGCCGCTGAGTACATAATCCGCCGGCGCGATTCCGTCGGCCGAGCGGACTTTAAAGTCCGGATTTTTTACGAGGTTCGCCTCTTCGCCGCTCGCCGCTGTCGCGACGATTGCAATCACCAGCCCGATGACCCACATTGCCCGTCTGCGCATGAGTTCCTCCGCCATGGTTTCCATATCGATAATGGATGTTCATGGCCGAAGGTAACACCAGACACCCCTCCTCCCGTTTAGAAGCTGTTTCATAACCTCCCGCGAGCCGATGCGCCGCGGCTGGCGAATGCTGGCAAGGCGCGACGACGAACAATATTGACCGGAAATATGGGGAGGAGGAGCAACGCCGCCAGCCTTCGCCAGACGCAAGCAGCGGCCGCGCGAGGTTATGAAACAGCTTCTTAGCCGCAACCCCGCAGGGGTGCGCTTTTGCGCCGCCCCGGAATCGTGGTCCCCTACTCAGACCTGCGTTGCTCCTCCATCAACCGATAAATCAATCCCGGTAATGAAACTGGAATCATCCGACGCCAGGAACAGCGCCACAGTCGCGATCTCCTCCGACTTGCCCAGCCGCCCCAGCGGAACAAACGACTTGAACTGCTCCTTCACCTCCGCAGGTTTCCCAACGAATATGGCGGTATCAATCGGCCCAGGGCTGATGACATTCACGCGAATTTGCCTCCCCGCCAGTTCCGCAGCCCACGTTCGCGCAAACGATCGCACCGCGGCTTTGCTGGCGTTGTAAACGCTCATATTCGGGAACCCCTTCACCCCGGCGATGGACCCGTTCAAAATAATCGAACCTCCGTCCCGTAAAAGCGGCAGCGCCTTCTGCACCGTGAACAGAGTCCCCCGCACGTTCACGCCGAACACATCATCAAAACCCTTTTCGGTAACCGTGCCGAGCGGGCTGTTCAGATCCCCAATCCCCGCACTGGCGAAAAGCACGTCGATCTGCCCCTTTTTCTCCTTCACCGCCGCGAACAGGCGATCCAGGTCCGCCAGTTTCCCCGCATCTCCCTGGATTCCAGTTACGTTTCTCCCAATCTCCTTCACCGCCGCGTCAAGCTGCTCCGGCCGCCGGCCGGTGATAAACACATACGCCCCCTCCTGCACGAACAGTTTTGCCGTGGCCAGCGCCATCCCCGAGGTTGCCCCCGTAATTACCGCGACTTTGCCGTTTAGCTTCGCCATGTTGTGGCTCCTTTCTATAATCCAATGGTTCCGTACTCTAGAACTAATGGACTGTAGGGGTCAAGCGATGCTACAATTTTTTTATGCGGCCGCTCTATCACCCGCCTTTGAAGGAAATTACCGTCCAGGGGATCCTCTACGCCCTGTCCGACCCGGTGCGCGTGCGCATTTTCGCCCAACTGCTGAAAGCCGATTGCGCAAAGAATTGCTCAACATTCCTGAACATCAACAAAACACCCGTCCCCAAGTCGACGCTTTCCCAGCACTTCAAGATTCTCCGCGAAGCCGGCCTGATCCGCAGCGAGCGCAAGGGCGTGGAACTGCAAAACCATTCCCGCTGCCCCGAACTTCAGAAGCGCTTCGGCCCGATGATCACGGCC
Source organism: uncultured Phycisphaerales bacterium (assembly GCA_963755915.1). Lineage (GTDB taxonomy): Bacteria > Planctomycetota > Phycisphaerae > Tepidisphaerales > Tepidisphaeraceae > PALSA-1353. The sequence continues at coordinate 4,861,737 of CAVWLP010000002.1, read as the reverse complement.
ATCCTTCAGGCATACCAGAATGAGACGTAAAGGCATTGTCGGTTGAAAGGCCTATTCTTCAATATCATCGGAAATGCAGGCCGCATTCGTGGCCTCACCGAGATCACCCCAAATTTCCGCCTCATCGAACTGGAAGCCGAATCCCTGCGATCAGCCCAATTCGCCCCGGGCCAAAAAATCATGATCCGGGTCGATCGATTCTCCGCCCGAACCTACACACCCTTCGCGTGGGACAACGCAAAAGGCGCCGTATCAATCCTCGTCTATCTCCACCGCACCGCCCCCGGCACCAACTGGGCCCGCTCCATCAATCCCGGCGATCGCTGCCAGTTCATCGGCCCAAAGCAGTCCCTGGACCTCGCCCATCTTCGCCTCCCCGCGATATTCTTCGGCGATGAAACATCCATCGCCCTCGCCGCCCTGCACGCAGTGCCAAAGTCCGCGGCGAGCATTCGCTTCCTCTTCGAGTTTTCTTCCGTCTCCGAAAGCCGTCAGGTCCTCGACGCCCTGCACATCAACGACGCGATCACCATCCAGCGAGAGGCGGACGACGCACACTTCCCAAAATGCGAAGCCGCACTGAGCCAAGCCGTCGAGCGAATAACTCCAATTGATTTAATTCTTACGGGAAAGGCGCAATCGATTCGGCGGCTGCGAACATCCGCGCGCAATATTGGGATCGACCCATCCCGCTTAAAAATCAGGCCCTACTGGTCGCCGGGGAAAGTCGGAATGGATTAGCGATCTTGCCCAAATTGCCCAGCTTGTTGCGGACTGTAAAGTTTTGTAATGCAGTGGCAAGAAGCAGAAATCTTCGCGCCCGGGAAAAACCTTTACCCGCTCTTCGAAAAATGCCCCACCTCATACACCGGCCCAAACACCCCCGGCCGGCTGTGCATTTGCTGGATCTTTTCTTTATGCAGAATCTTCTCCGCCGCGCCGGCGACGTCGATTTCCGTTGAGAAATGCTCCTTGCGGATATCGCACCCAAGCATTTTGAACATGAACACCATCAGCGGCCGTTCAATCGGCACGCCGTAGACCACTTGCCCGCCCGGTTTCAGCACCCGGGAGATTTCGGCGAACGCTTTCGGCTGCTCCTCGGGCTTGAGGTGCTCGAGAATGCTGATCAGCAGCACCGTGTCGAAATAGCCATCTTCGTACGGCATCTCCAGCACGTTCCCTTTTCGAAGATCCGTTTCCACCCCCCGCGCGGCGAACGCGTCATGCACCGCTTTGGTGTCGGCCGTCAGGTCCAGCCCGTGAATCTCCTTGTACATCTCGTGCAGGTTCATGAACGTCAGCCCCGTCCCAAACCCAATCTCCAAAATCCGCTCCCCGCCCCGGCATTCGCCGAGGCACAGCTCCACCCGCTTGCGATACATCGCCCCGAAGATCGGCCAGTGATAAAACCGGATCGGATCCAGTTCGTTCACGCCGACATATTCGTCCCGGCGGAGCAGCTTCAGTTTCGGCTTTGCGGATTGAGTTTGAGTGGTCATCGTAATCTCAAATAAACTTCATTCGTCTGGCCGCAAACATCACCATGCGCAGCAGCAGCAGCCCGTGTTTCCACCGCTGAATGTTGGTGGTGCCATACGTTCGTTGCCGGTATCGCACCGGGACATCGACGATCTTAAGGCTCATTTGCGCCGCCCCGAAAAGCAGATCAAAGTCGCCAAACGGATCAAAATCCCCGAAATATGCCCGGTTCGCGGCGATCAGTTCGTAATCCTTTTTCCAAAGTGTCTTGGTGCCGCACAGCGTGTCCTTCACCCGCTGTCCAATCAGCCAGGAGAATGCCCGCCCGAAAAATTTGTTGCCGATCAGGTTGGCCATTCGCATGGCCTTTTCCTCCAGCGGATAAACCAGCCGCACGCCATTGGCGAAATCGGCCTTGCCCGTGGAAAGCACATCAAAAAACGCCGGCAGATCCTCCGGAGGCACGGTAAGGTCCGCATCCAGAATCGTAAGAATATCTCCCGTAGCAGCCGCAAACCCGCACCGCACGGCGTCCCCTTTTCCCTTGCCGGTTTGCTTCAGCAGCTTGCAAGGCCGATCCGGATGCCGCGCGATCGCCTGTTCGATCGCCGACCAGGTGTTATCGGTCGAGTGCCCCTCGACGAAAATAATTTCCGTCCCGCCCCCCATTTCCGGAATTCGCTCGATCATCTGCTCCATGTTCCCCGCTTCGTTGCGCGCCGGCACGATAACAGAAATCCGCGGCGCAGCGGATCGCTCCCGCTCTTCCGGCAGCGGTCGCGCCACCGCAAAATTCGTCAGCCCAAGCTGATGCAGCAGCGGTAGTTTCACAACGTATCGATTGAGCAGCGGCTCAACCAGCGGCGTAGGCACCGGCCAGAGAACTTCGTTCCACGAGCGCATCATCTCAAAGCCGGCAAGATAGAGCAGATTGTTTACGTCGCGCACGTCGAGCCAATTCTGCTGAAGCGTCGGATTAGCCAGCCGCATTTTCTGAGCGACGCTGAGCGGCAGTTCCCACAGCCGGCTGTAGAAATTAAGGATGACGCGCGTGCGCGGGTGGCACATCCGGCGAACCTGCTGCAAGGCGGTCTGGACGTTCCAGAGATCGTTGATGAGATCGGAGAGGATGATGACGTCGAAAGACTGGTCGAGGACGCAGTCGTGAACGTCCGCCTGGATGAAGTGAAGATCGGGATAGCGCGAGCGGGCGCGGGAGAGCATTTCCGGAGAGAAATCCACGCCGCAGCCAACCGACGGTTTCAGGGCGGCGAGAAGATCGCCCTGAGAGCAGCCAAGCTCGGCGATCTTCAGCCCCGGGGCGACAAGGTAGCTATAGACCTGGGTGAGCCGGCGGCGGTAGCAGCCGCCTAGGCCCTTGCGGGGATCGCAGGATTTCGCGAGCGCATCCCAATGGTCGATCCGGCTTTGGCGGTGGTGAAGCGCGGCGGGATCGGCGACGGATGCGAGGGTGTCGTGCATCTTTTATGCTGAAATATCAGATGTAGAAAGCGTGTACAAGCACCGCGAGGGTGTAGAGGGAGAATGCGGCAATAAAGATGGGTATTACAATTCGGCCCCCTCCCCTGGCCTCCCCCGGAGTACCGGGGGCGGGGGAAAAACCAGGATAAAAGAGGAGCAGGAAAGGGAGTGTGACGGGGATCATGTACCGGCCCTGCAGGCCGTTGATGCTCATGCCGCCCACGGCTGTAAACGTGAGATAGATGAGGGAAAAGACGGCGATCCAGCAGCCGACGACGGCCAGTGCGAGAACCGTTCGCTGCCGGGCTTTCATGCGGAAGTCGCGCGGAGGGAGGCGCGTGGACCAGAAGAGAACAGCCCAGTAGGCGATGGCGCATGGGAGCCAAAGGCGGATGGCGTGCCAGCCGAGCTGGCCGATGATGGAGGCGATGAAGGGGACGGCCACAAGCATGCCGATTTCCATGTGGGCCATCTGGAGAGGGTGATGAAGCATAAAGAGGGCCTGGTCGTGGGGATTGACGCCGGGCATGCTGTAGGTGTTTGCGCCGAACGTGCAGAGGGACCAGGTGATCGTCGCGCCCAGGCAGATGAGGAGGAAGATGGCAAAAGTTGCCCAGTATCGGGGCTTGCTCGAAAAGCGCTGAGGCGGGATCAGGAGGAACAAAATCGTCAGGGGGAGATAGGCGGTTTTGGCGAGGGAGACCGCGGCGCCGAGGAGGATGAGGGAGATGAGCGGGAAAGGAGTGATCCGGGAGTCGGTTGACGCCAGGCGCATGACGGCGGCGGCGAAGAGAAAGCAAACGCCGTTCACGGTGGCATCGGCGGAAAGCGATGCAGCCTGTGCGAGTGACATCGGGGTCAGGGCGAGCAGGACTGCCGTCCAATTCAAGATCGGGATCAAGCGAATGGCGGCGTAGACCAGCAAGCTCCAGACGAAGAGATTTCCCAAGCGGCCGGCGTAGAAGATTGCCATCGCGCCGAGACCTAAATGGCGAGCGAGTGCGATGGCGGCGCCCTGAGCGAAATAGTTCATGGGAGAGTGCCAGGAGACATTGCCGAAGGAGTAGAAGCGGGTGTCGCCGGGATTCAGAGGGATGGTTCGGGTGGACCAAATGCGGTGAGGGTCGGCCTTGGCGTCGGGGGAGAATTTGTCTGGGCCCCAGACTTTGTCGGAGAAGAGTTTGAGGCTTGTGGGAAGGAAGCCGCCGATTTCATTTCCGTGACGGAAGGCCGTCAGGCGGCCCTGCGAGACCTGGTAGGCGCGGTAGAACTGCTGGAATTCATCAGGGACCTGGAAGGGGGGTGTGACGATGGCGAAGAGGGAGCCGAAGATCCAGGCCAAGATGAGGAAAACGCGCGCGGGGGTGAGGAGGGGTTGGCGCGATGCTGGGGGGGCGACGGGGGCGTCGTGCTTGAGTTCGCCGAGGGGGTGGGTCATTTCTGCGGGGGCAGTTTAGCATCGGCGCAGAAAAAAGCCGCCTTGCGGCGGCGGGACTTGGCGGGCCGTTCGACGGGCTCACGGCGAGCCGTTCATAGGCTCACGGCGAGCAAGCTCGCGGGCTACACGCGCATTACCATCCCCAGTTGACTACGTGGAAGAGCATGAGGATGACGAGGACCAGGAGAAGGGCACTGATACCACCGGAGGGGCCGTAACCCCACTCGCGGCTGTAGGGCCACGCCGGGACCGCGCCGAGGAGGAGGACCAGAACGATAATTAAGAGTACTAATCCCATGATTGCACCTCGAAAACAGCGGGGTCAGCGGTGAGGCGCTACAGCAGCGTCCTGGATGCACGACTGACTTTATACGGAGATGCAAAATGCAAACGGCGGGCCGAAGCTCGGCCCGCCGGTTTGGCTGGGGTTTCTGAGATTTCCTGACACCGCACGGCCGGTTAGACCGCGCAACTTTGACGGAGGTCAAGTCGCATCGGAAGAGGCTTCGGCCAGGGGCTTCTCGCCTTTTTCCTCGTTCGTGTTGAACGCCTCGAAGTAGAGGTGCTTCTCGCCGACTTCTTCGGCCTTGACGCTGATGCGAACCAGGTCCTTGCCTTTAAAGCTGCCGCGGAGGATCTCCTCGCTGAGGGGGTCTTCCACGTGCTGCTCGATCGCACGGCGGAGGGGTCGAGCGCCGAAGTCGCTGCTGGTTCCCTTGTCGATCAGGAAATCCTTCGCTTCGTGCGTCATCTCGATCTTAACGCCGTGCTCGGTGAGGCGCTTGGTAACCTTGTTCAGCTCGAACTCCACGATGGTTTCCAGATTGACCCGGCTCAGCGGGCGGAAGACGATGACATCGTCGAGGCGGCCGATGAATTCGGGGCGGAAGTAGCGCTCGATTTCCTTGGTCAAGGTCGTCTTGATCGTCTGATACGTGCGCTCTTCCTTTTCGCCCTTGCGGCTGGGCTGGAGGCCGAACTGCGGGCCGCCGTCTTTGATCAGTTCCGCGCCGATGTTGCTGGTCATGATCAGGACCACGTTGCGGAAATCGACGTGCCGGCCAAAGCTGTCGGTGAGCCGGCCTTCTTCCATGATCTGCAGGAGCATGTTGAACACGTCGGGGTGGGCCTTTTCGACTTCGTCGAGGAGGACGACGCTGTAAGGCCGGCGGCGGATTCGCTCGGTGAGCTGGCCGCCTTCTTCGTAGCCGACGTAGCCCGGAGGCGCGCCGATGAGTCGGCTGACGTTGTGCTTCTCCATGTACTCGCTCATGTCGATCTGCACGAGCGCATCTTCGTCGCCGAACATGAATTCGGCGAGGGCCTTGGAGAGCAGCGTCTTGCCGACGCCGGAGGGGCCGAGGAACAGGAACGAGCCCATGGGGCGATGCGGGTCTTTCAGGCCGGAGCGGGCGCGGCGAATCGTTTTGCTGATCGCCTTGATCGCTTCGTCCTGGGAGACCACGCGCTTGTGGAGTTCGTTTTCCAGCTCGAGCAGCCGCTGGGCTTCTTCTTTTTCCAGGCGGGTGAGCGGAACGCCGGTCATCTTGCTGACGACCTCGGCGATGACTTCTTCATCGACGACGCCGTCCACTTCCTTGGCGCTTCGCGCCACTGCCGCTGCATTTCTTCTTTCTTGGCGCGGAGGCCTTCGGCGGTGTCGCGAAGCTTGGCGGCTTCTTCGTATTCCGCGTTGCGGACGGCTTCGTCCTTCTGAATGCTCAGCCGCTCGATCTGCTCTTCGATCTCGGCGAGATTCGGCGGCTTGGTCATGCTGCGCAGACGAATGCGAGCGCCGGCTTCGTCGAGGACGTCGATGGCCTTGTCGGGCAGGCAGCGGCCGGTGATGTAACGGTCGGAAAGCTCGACGGCGGCCGCCAGGGCCGAATCGAGAATCTGGACGCGGTGGTGGGCTTCGTAACGGTCGCGCAGGCCCTTGAGAATTTCGACGGTGTCGGTCGGTGCTGGGCGGATCGACCGTGATCGGCTGGAATCGCCGGGCCAGGGCGGCGTCTTTTTCGATGTATTTGCGGTATTCATCGAAGGTGGTTGCGCCGATGCACTGAATCTCGCCGCGGGAAAGTGCGGGCTTGAGCACGTTGCTGGCGTCGATGGCGCCTTCAGCGCCGCCGGCACCGACGAGCGTGTGCAATCTCGTCGATGAAGAGGATGACGTTCTTGGCCCGGCGGACTTCGTTCATGACCGCCTTGATGCGCTCTTCGAACTGCCCGCGGTATTTCGTGCCGGCGACCATCATGGCCAGATCGAGCACGACGATCCGGCGGTCGTGCAGCAGTTCGGGGACGGCGCTGGAGATGACCATCTGGGCGAGGCCTTCGACGATGGCGGTCTTGCCGACGCCCGCTTCGCCGAGCAGAACGGGGTTGTTCTTCTGCCGGCGGCAGAGAATCTGGATGACCCGTTCGATTTCTTTCTTCGGCCGATGACCGGGTCGAGCTGCCCTTCGCGGGCAAGTTCGGTCAGATCGCGGCCGAAGCTGTCCAGCGCCGGAGTTTTGCTCTTGCGGTTCTGTCCTTGTTTTTCCTGTGCTTGGGGTTCTTCGCTTTCCACACCAGCTCCCAAAAGATTGAGAACCTCTTCCCGAACTTCTTCCAACTTCAGACCCAGATTCATTAAGACCTGGGCCGCTACGCCGTCGTGCTCACGAAGCAGGCCGAGCAACAGATGTTCCGTGCCTACGTAATTATGATTCAGGTTCCTGGCTTCTTCGATGGCATATTCGATAACCTTTTTGGCCCTGGGGGTCTGGGGCAATTTGCCCATGGTGACCATGTCCGGGCCGCTCTTGACGAGCTTTTCGACTTCGAGGCGAACCTTGCGGAGGTCGACGTCGAGATTCTTAAGGACGTTCGCGCCGACGCCGCTGCCTTCTTTGACGAGACCGAGCAGGATGTGCTCGGTGCCGATGTATTCGTGGTTGAAGCGCTGGGCCTCCTGATTGGCCAGCGCCATGACCTTGCGGGCCCGATCCGTGAAACGTTCAAACATGTCCATCTCCTAGATGGCCGGCAGGGTTGAGTGCCGACCCCTCACCGTAATCGCCGCGAGACGCAGCGATTAAAAAGCAGCGCGGGGTAGTCCCTATAATCAAGCCGAACCCATATCAACGCAGGCCCGCCTGGTGAAAGGCGTTGGGGTGGCCAGTTGCCGGTATATCGGCTTAAGTTATACGTTCGATGAAGAGGAAGGGTCGGATGAACCCACCGGATGGCCATGCGGTGGCTTTGCGGTTTGGGGATAAGCTCATTGGTGATTCACCTCCGATCGAATCGTCGAGGGTAATTTTGACGCAAATCTTGCGGGAAATCTGCAATTCGCCGATAAACAAGTCGCTGGGATTGGTGTTCTTCGAAGGTTGTTCGTACACGGCCCCACCCCAAACCTCCCCCCGTGAAACCGGGGGAGGGAAAAATTGCCAGAGAGTTTTCCGCAAGGGTATGAATGTCACTTATCCATCAAGCCATCGATCTATTTCTGCATCTCGACAAGCACCTGAACTCGTTTGCCACCGCGCACCAGGTCGGGGTGTATGTTTTGCTCGTCGTGATTGTGTTCTGTGAGACGGGCTGGTGGTCTGGCCATTTTTGCCGGGGGATTCGCTGCTGTTCGCGGTGGGGGCGCTGGCGGCCGCCGCGGGTCTCCGATCAGTCTGCCGCTGATTATTGTGCTGCTCTGCCTGGCGGCGAACTGCGGGGATGTTCTCAACTATACAATTGGGCGGGATATCGGGCCGAGGTTTTCAGTACCGAGTCGTCCTGGCTGCTGAACAAACGCCATCTGGAGGAAGCACACCGGTTTTATGAGAAGCATGGACGCAAGACGATCATCCTGGCGCGGTTTGTGCCCATCATCCGCACGTTTGCACCGTTTGTGGCCGGGATCGGGCAGATGCCGTTTGCGCGGTTTATCGGCTTCAGCGTCAGTGGGGGGATTTTTTGGGTGGTGAGCGTGACGGTCGCGGGGTACTACTTCAACCAGATCGAATTCGTCCGGACGCATTTCCAGCTTGTCGTTCTGGCGATCGTCTTCATATCGCTGATTCCTGCGGTGCTGCATGCCCTCCAGGCGAGAGGCAAAGGGGCGAGAGGCAGGGGAGCCGAAGCAGCAACTTCAGTCGATGTGATGGGCGGTCGATAGCGCTATCGGCGGCAGCTCCGTTGCCGATAACCGCGCATGCCCGAATCGACCGCGAATTACACCCTGGAAGAGCTTCGGATTCTCAATGGCGACAGCCAGCGCGCTGTCGACGATGGCCAGAGCCGCGGCCGCGCGTTTCTGGCGGTCAGCGGGGCGATGGTTTGGCCGGGGTTGGGGCATCTCCTGGCAGGGAGGCCGCGGTGGGGACTTTTCTGGTTTATCACCTGGACGATTCTGGCCGGGATTGTTGCAGCAACCCTTTTTGACCCACAACTGCTTCCCACGCTCGTGGTAGCGCTGCCGCTGGGGGTGCTGGTGCAGTTTTGCCAGTTGGCCCACGCGGGAAGGTGCGCAGAGCGCTCCAGCGCCGAGATGCTGGGGGATGTTTCCAACCGGTTTCTCGTCGGCACGGTTCTGGCAGTGATGGGGCTGGGGGAATGTTACGCGACCGTTACCTACCTGCAGAACAACTTCATCGAGATCTGCTTTAGCCCGACGGACAGCATGGGGCCGAATATTTCGCCGGGGGATTTCTTTTTGAATTTCAAGCAGGAGCCATACGGGCGGTGGGACATTGTTGGCGCGAATCCACCGCCGGACCTTGCGGCGAAGTATCCGAATTTGTGCAAGCGGATTGTGGGCCTGCCGGGAGATACGATAGAGATCACCGGGCCGGCGTTGCTCATCAACGGGAAGTCGGCGACATTGCCGGCGGAAGTGGGGCCCTATGTTCCGGTCGACACGTGGAACACGCCGATGATCGACGCGGAGCCGCTCGCGGCTGCGAATGGGTGCTGGGGCAAACCGATCACCCTGGGGCCGGATGAGTATTTTCTGCTGGGGGACAATAGTTCGGTTTCGGATGATGCGCGCTTCTGGCCCGCGTTTCCGGATCATCAGGCGGGGGCTACGCCGAGGGATCAGTTGTGCGGGAGGATCGTGGCGATCATCTGGCCGCCGGATCGGTGGCGGGTGTTTCCGCGCGGGGGAAATTAGATCAGTGGAATAGTAGATCTGTAGAGCAGTAAGTGCGATGGGGATCTCAAAGAGCGAAAATCAAAGTCCCGCCTTTACGATCAACTCCTGGCACCACGCCGGTTGAGTGAGGTATTGCCGGATGGCGGTGAAGGCGCGCCAGGAGACGACCGCGAAGGCGATTTCGAAGGCGATGCCGACCACACCGCCGACGAGTTGAGGCGCGGCGTCCGAGGGGCTGCCGGGTGCGCCGGCTTTGGACGCCGTCGCAACGGCGCCCAGTATTTGAACTAAGATCGTAAGCACGTAAATGATGAACATGGTGAGCGGCGCCCAGGCTTGGGAGCGGCGGGTGGCGCGATTGGCGAAATAGTAGAGGACGGTGAATCCACCGATGGCCGCGCTGAAGATGGCCAGGGGGACCGTCGCCATCGATTGCGGTCCGTGCGACACCCCGACGCTGAAAATCATCAGGGGAATGAAGATACCGAGGGATATTCCGCTGAGGAGAAGAAGTGCCCGATAGAGCCCGGCGGCAGCGGAGATTTTTTTGCGGAGCTTCACTGCCTGCTCGAACTGCTGCATGTGCGGTTCGTCGAGGGGCCAGTCGGAAGTGTCGCCGACGGGCTGGGCGTGGCCTTTAAGGTTTTCGACGGCGCACCGCGGCATTCCCAGGCTGGAGGTGTAGTAGCCCACCGTTGCGGGGGCCGCGCTGGCGGATTGCGGCATGAGGTCGGCGGCCTGGTTCGCCGGGATCCACGTCGGCATGCCTTCGCGCCAGACCATGTCGGTGGCGCTGATCTGGCCGCAAGTGACGAGCTCGCGCATTTCAGCGACGGACAAGGGGCCGGTTTGTTGTCCACCGCGACCGTAAAACCATTTGGGTTCCGGCATGGGTTTGCTCCGCTCGGATGAGTATGCGTTACCAAACTTGTCCTATCAGCGACTCAAACTATCCAGCTCTTTTTGTGCTGCGATGACTTGAGGATCGTGCGAACACGCGTCCGCCTCCATTTTTTGCACAAGTTCCTTCGCCTTGATGAATGCCAGACTGGACTCGGCAATATCCTCCGAGTCGCCTAGCTGTTTCGCGATCTTCAGGCGATCTTGTTTCACCAGTGCATCAGCGGCCGCCGCGATGTAGGCGTCTGTTCTCTTCAGCTTCATTATGCAGGCTTCTTTTGCTGTCTCAAGCCGTGTTTTCGCGTCCGCGACAGCAGCAGATGCGGGGAGTGACGGCGGAGTGGATTGCATTAGCGGTGCGGCGAATGGCTGAATCGCCGGGGTTACGACGGTGGCCGGTTGACTCACCGCCGTGTGTGGCCCGAGCAACGACCCGGTGCCGACAATCAGCAGCGGAAGGACGAACGGCAGACAAATCGAAATCAGACATACGATGATTCCGGCAATTGGGAACCCGACCGGTGCTCTTGAGCTATGGTTAGAAATGACGACGAGCAGTCCTACGAAACCGAGGATTAGGCCAACGATAGCAACGGGCCAAGCGCCGACCCCGCAGCACGGAACCCAAGCCCCGAGCATCGAAATCAGTCCCAGTATGAGCGAGGCGGTGCCTAGCCCGCTGGCTTTCGGACGCGGCTCCCCCGACGGAAGCGAGGCATAAGGAATTTCCACCCGTTCGCCCACATCCGTAGGATAACAACCATCACTCGGCGGGCCAAATTCGTCGCGACCTTGCGAAATGTGACTCCGGGGGGATGAGCGAAAAGATTTCTTCCATTCAAGGTAGGCTTCGATCTTTTCTCCCAATCGACGCTTGCTTATGTCATCGTAAAACTGTACGCCCAATTTCGTTGCAAACGCTTTCTGTTTTTCGGTTGCTGGCGTGAAATGCCCCGCTTTCGCGAACATAACGCGCCGCAAATGCTCCTCCCTCGAAATTATTTCCCCAGCAATGCGCGGCAGAATGTGGTTGAGATATTTGCGCTCGGCGCCATCGGCGCACCACGCGAATCCTGTTCGGCTCGCGCTCAAATTAACCGAAAGATGCCCAAGCTCGGCACCCTGTTTGGATAAGTTAATGCTGTGCACACGAATCTGCGCGTCTACGATCTTGTAACCGATATCTACAACACAATAGACACATCGAACGCGGCCGCCCAACGACGTGGTGAGCGGAGCCGGAAGCTTTATTTCCTCGTGAAGCAGGTACGAGTCGATTCTGCGAACACTTGGATCATCGACGAGGCGTCGAAATATTGTAGAGAACAAAGACATAGTTCTGCCGAACGATTCATCCACCAATGAAACAATTGGCTTGATCCCGGGTTAGAGCGATTATGATTGTTGTCCGATAAGTCCTGCAAGTGTTTGGTGGCAACAAGCCCGGAAAGCCACGCAAGCGAAGTAGGCGCATCGCTCGTTTCCGCTCCCGGATCCTCGAAACCTTAACTGATATCAATGATATCATCGATATTACAAAAACCGCCCTCCCCACCTCCCCAGTACGCCCAGCTTGTTGCGGGCTGTAACCTTTTGTATTTGATGCCTTCCGGCACGGAAATTCACGGCCAGAGGGGCGAACCCTCGAGGCCTGCGGATTCGGTGAGTCCACACATGAGATTTGCGTTTTGAATGGCCTGGCCGGCAGCGCCCTTGCCCAGGTTGTCGATCGCGCCCATGGCGATGATCGTGCCCGCATCGGCGGCGTACGAAATCAGGGCGAGATTGGATCCCGTCGCCCACTTCGTGTGCGGCGGCTGATCGACGACACGAATGAACGGACGTCCCGCATAGAATTTTCGGGCGGCTTCCAGGCATTGGGCCGTCGTCGCGTTGCCCGTGAGATAACAGGTGGCGAGGATGCCGCGTGTCATGGGGATCAGGTGGGGCGTGAAGACGATTTTTGCACTGGTCTTGCCGCTGAGCTGATTGATTGTCGCGGTCATCTCGGCCAGGTGCGGGTGCTTGAGCAGGCCGTAGGCGCAGACGTCTTCATTCAGTTCGGCGAAGGAGAATTTTGCATCGCTGCCGCCGCGGCCGGCGCCGCTGACGCCGCTCTTGGCGTCGATCACGATGGATTCGACGGCACCGAGACCCGCGGCGACGATCGGCGCGATGGCCAGCAGCGCCGCAGAGGGATAGCAGCCGGGGTTGGCGACGCGCGTGGCAGAGCGGCTTTTCTCCGGCCAAACGTCGGCGAGGCCGTAGACCCAGCCGGCGGCATAGCGATGGTCACCGCCGATATCGACGATCTTCACCTCACGCGGAACCGCCGCGAGGGCCGCCTTGGATTGGCCGCTGGGGAGGGAGGCGATGAGCAGATCGAGATTGGGCAGTGTTGCCGGATCCCACTTTTGGATGACAAGGTCGGCGAGCTTTGGCGAGATTCCGGGGAAACGCTCGACGAGCTTCTGGCCCGCGGACGTTTCGCCGGCCACGTAAGCGACCTCGAACGCGGGATGGGCAGCGCAGAGGCGGAGTACTTCCCCGCCACCGTAGCCGCTCACGCCGGTGATTCCAATTCGAATGGGCACGGCCGTAAGGATAGTGGAATTTTTGCGTTCTGGCGAATGGAGCGCCTGGGCGGAAATTCGAATTTCGAATTTGATTCGAATTTCGAATTTCGGGTTTCGAATTTCCGCGCAGCGGCGCGGCTCACCCCATGTGATAGAAGAATTCCTCGTGGACGATCTTCCCGTCCTTGACCGTATATAAGCCGGTCTCGTCGAGGGTCATTCGCTTGCCCGCCATGGGACCCGCTTTGGGCGTGACGTCGAGGATGAAGCGGACGATGAAGCGGTCGCCGTGGGGCCAGGGGCCTTCCACTTTGGCGCTGTGAACTTCGTGATTCTTTTCCCACCATTCGGTTTTGCCCTTGATGGCGGCAATGCCTTCCATCTTCGCGGGCATATCGGGGCCGGCCATGGGTTCAACGCTGACGATCTTGGGGCTGTAGGTAGCGTTGATCGCATCCATGAATTTGCCCTTCTTGCAATGTTCGACAAGCGTTTTTGCGACTTCCATCGTGCTGCTCATGCGAGTCTCCTTTTTGGGTTGAGTGTGGGGGAATGGTAGCACCCGTACCCGGCGTCGTCGTGCGGAAAATATGAGGATTTGTTCAAAGATTATTGAATTCCGGACATTGCATGTGACCATGGGCTCGAAATACAATTGTTGGACTAATCGCCGCCGGGATTTTCCATTGCTGCACAATAAAAAGGTAATCGTCGTATTGCCCGCGTACCGAGCCGCCAAGACGCTCGAGATGACCTACAAAGACTTGCCGATGGACGTTGTCGATGACGTTTTGCTAGTCGATGACGCCGGAGGGGATGAAACGGTTGAAATCGGCAGGGGCCTGGGCATCAAGACGGTTATGCACCGCAAAAACCTGGGCTATGGGGGCAATCAGAAAACGTGCTATCACGAAGCCCTCCACGCCGGCGCGGATATCGTGGTGATGGTGCATCCGGATTACCAGTATGACCCGCGCCTGGTGACGGCAATGGCAGCGATGGTTGCATCGGGAATCTACGACGCCGTCCTCGGTTCGCGGATCGGGACGGCGCGAAGAGGGGGGATGCCGCTATGGAAATATGTGGCGAACCGGTCGCTGAGCGCCATCGAGAATTTGTTCCTGGGGACAAAATTAACGGAGTTCCACACCGGATATCGGGCGTTCTCCCGGCGGGTATTGTATGAGCTGCCGCTGCTGTCCAATTCGGATGATTTCGTTTTCGACAATCAGATGATTGCCCAGCTCGTGGCCTTCAATTTCCGCATCGGCGAGATTTCCTGCCCCACGAAATATTTCAAAGATGCGAGCTCGATCAATTTCCGCAGATCGGTGACGTATGGGTTTGGCGTTTTGCAAACAAGCTTGCAGTATCGGCTATGGAAGTGGGGGATTGGAAGGCCGAAGATTTTCGTGAACGATCCTGCATCGCGGATCGATTCGCGAAATGCGGAGACCCGGCAGATGCAGAGCGTGGTGGGGTAGCGAGACAACTCGCGGGTCATTTGAAGAGGATTCGGAATCCAGCTTGCTCGAAATGGTGGTCCCGAGTTAAAGCGTCGGCAAGCTTTTCCTCTTGCATGACGATGAAAGATATGCAATCCGTGAGTGACCAGGCTTTGTCCGCGCGTCGCTAATACAGGCTCCAGCCCCTTTCAAACAACGGAATGCTTGCTGGTACGATTCTGATTCCGGGATCGGCACGCATTTTGTTTACGAATTGGATTAGGGTCTTGCGGTTTGAAAGACCAGATAACGTATTGGCCAATTCAATTATTATCCAATCCGTTGTGATGATTCGGCCCGTGAATGATTCCGTAAACGCGACTGCCTGCCGGTGCGAATCATCAGATGAATTAAGCAGCGACAGATAGTAGGACGTGTCGGCGAAAGCGCGTCTCATTTACGAGGCGTTCCGTAGAGATAGTGATCGTGATTCCTGGCTAAATCGGACGGCAAACCCTTGAGGGCGCCGGCGAATTTCATGAGGCGCTGCCCCAGGGTGCTTCCATCGTTGGTATGATCGCGCTCGCCGTTTCGGGAATGTGGGCGCTTTGATTTCGATCGAGTACCGAGGGGCCTCTTTGTCAATTTCGATTTTTTCGCCCGTTGACGAGTTTTCATATTTCGATCCTCGTCCATTCTAGCGTTAAACATGACTTGGAAGAAGCCGCTGTTCGCGAGCCGTTACTGTCCCAGCTTCGCCTGTGCCGCCTGAAGCTTCTGCTGCTCGGCGCTCAGCATTTGCTTGTATTCGGTCGTGTCCTGATTGGAATTGCTGTTGCCCAGGAATTTCTGCAGGAGGGCGATTTTTTCCTGCGCCACGGCCTGCTGGATTTTGGCCGCCTGCTGCTCTTCGGAGTTCGCGATCGGCTGGCTTTGTGCGGGGAATCTCACTCCGATCCAGATGCCCAGGCCGACGCCTACTGCCAGGATGAGGAGATGAGACAGAAGCTTCATGGCGGTCCTCGCTTTTAGTTGCCGCTGGCCGGCTTACTTCACCACCGGCAGCGCATGGCGGTCCTTCTCCACCTTTTCCCATCCGCTACCCAATTCGCCGATCGGATCGGGCGGAAGAATGTCGACTTTCTTTTCGCCGAGCTTGGTCTTCGCCGCGCTTTACTTTTTCCTCGAATTTTCGGCATTCGATGAGCAAGCCGCTCGAGGATCTGATCTTCCGGGACGTTGGCGACGCGTTCGCCCTGCACGTAGATGATGCCCTTGCGGTCGCCGGCGAAGATGGCGATGTCCGCCCCTTCGCATTCGCCGGGGCCGTTGACGACGCAGCCCATCACTGCGACCTTGATGGGCAGCGATGATTTCCTTGGCCAGTTGTTTGCGGACGTCCTGGACGAGCTTGAAGAGATCGACCTGGATTCGGCCGCAGGTGGGGCAGGCGATGAGCTCGGCGCCGATGCGCAGTGCGCAGGCCAAGGACGTAGAGAAGTTCGAGGCCGTCTTCGACTTCGTAGATGGGGTCGTTGGCGTAGCTGATGCGGATGGTGTCGCCGATGCCGCTGCAGAGGAGATGGCCGAGCGGAACGACGGAGCGGATTGTGCCGGTTTCCTTCGGCCCGGCGTGGGTGACGCCAAGATGGAGGGGGTAATCGAATCGCTGGCTGATTTCTTTGTAGGCATCGATGACCAGTTCGGGGTCGATGCTTTTGGCGCTGATGACGATGTCGTGGAAATCCTCTTCCTGGAAGATTTCCAGATATTCCTCGAGCTTGGCGATCATGATGGCGAGCAGGTGGCCGTTCTTGTTGTTGGAGAAGACGCCGCCCAGTTCCTTCATGCGTTTTTGCTTGTCTCTTCGCTCGACGATGGAGCCTTCGTTGACGCCGACGCGGATGGGGATTTTGCGGGCCTTGCAGGCCTGGATGACGTCTTTGACCTGGCTGCGGTCGCTGATGTTGCCGGGGTTGAGGCGGATCTTATGGACGCCGGCTTCGACGGCTTCCAGGGCGCGCTGAAAATGGAAGTGGACGTCAGCGACGATGGGGACATCCACGCGTGGCAGGATTTCCTTAAGCGCAGCGGTGTCCTTTTTCTCGGGGACGGCGACGCGGACGATATCCGCGCCGCCGGCGGAGAGCTTGTGGATCTCGGCGACGCATTTGTCGATGTCCCAAGTGTAGCCGGAGGTCATGGTTTGGACGGCAACGGGGGCGTCGCCGCCGATGCCTACGAAACCGTGGGCTTCGTCACCAATAACAACTTTGCGGGTTTTACGTCTTGGGGGCATGGGGGAGATGGTAAGAAAGGGTGATGGAGGGGTCAAACGGGACACGGAATGGCGATGGGGATAAGGGTGGAAAAGGTCCGGGAGGGGTGATTCCCCATTTTTCCCCAAATTTGGACTCGGCGGGCCATTCGAGGTGCTCACGGCGAGCAAGCTCGCGGGCTACACGGGAGAATTGGATTCCCCAAATTTCCCCAATTTTTGGGGGCTTTTTTTGGGTGGAGGGTCGTGAATGAGCCCGATGTCCCGGAATGTCTCGTTTGCCCCGAATCCACGGATTTTTCCTGGGGGGCGCGGGTGGTCACGGCGGATTTGGTCGGCCGGGAACATGGAAGACGGTTGCGTCATAAGAACCGTTCGTGTGGGGAAACATCACGCCTCTATATACAGGTCCAAAGGGTGTACGTTTTGTACCTGTTTTTGAAAATCGCGGATTTTTTTTTGTCGATTGATGAGAAAGCAAAGAATCTGACAGGGGGGATAGATTCGACAAAGGATCCGGGAGCGCGGGGAAGAAGTTGTTTGCTATTTGTGCGCTTGGGGGCCGGAAACGATCCGTCGGGCGCCTTCCAGGGCCTCGTCGATATTACCGAACATATTTTCCTCGCCGATGCGGTCGACCAGGCCGTACTGCGTCATGGCAAACATCGGCTGCGCGTGTACGCCGGAAAGCAGAAGACGCGTTGCCCCTTCGGCGGCATTTATCATGGAATTCATCCAGCGCGTGCATTCCGGTGGCGTCGATGGCGGGAACGTGCCGCATTCGCAGGATGAAAATCCTGGGCGGGCGCTCAAGGCCGCGAAGCGTGTCCTTGAGCCGATCGGCGACGCCGAAAAAGAATGGGCCGTTGATCTCGTAAACTTCCACGCCGGGCGGCACATCGCGAAGAACGATGGCGTTGGGGTCTTTCAGTTCCGGGAAGCCGGAGTCCGGTCTCGTCGAGCTCATCGCGGACTGACGCCGACGTTGGAGACCTCCGCTCATCCGCTTCATGAACAGCATGGAGGCGAAGAATCATTCCCGATGCCTACTCCTTTGGTGAGATCGGTCAGCACGGTGAGGCCGAAGGTTGTCAGCAGCACCAGCATATCGGCGCGGGGGCTCGGAAGATGGATCGGAAGTGGCCGAATTCCGCCATGTTCCAGGCGACCATCATCAGAATCGCCGCCAGAGCGGCGAGAGGAATCTGGCTGGCGTACGGGCGCGAGCAGAAGCATGAGAACCAGCAGGGTGGCGGAATGTACCATCCCGGCGAGAGGCGTGCGGCCGCCGCTTTTGACGTTGGCGGCTGTGCGTGCGATCACGCCGGTTGCGGGGATGCCGCCGAAGATGATCGAGCCGATGTTGGCGATTCCCTGGGCGACCAGTTCGCAGTTGCTTTTATGACGGCCGCCAATCATTCCATCGGCCACCACTGCGCACAGCAGCGATTCAACCGCGCACAGAACCGCCAGGGTCGTTGCTTCAGGAATCAGCTCAACCATCGTGTTCCAGACGCGCGGGACGTCATTCCAGCTTGAGATTTTGATGGGCAGATGAGGCCGGGGAAAGCATGCTGGGGATTCCGCCAAAGCGCGTGCCGAGAGTTTCGATGCCGCCGTGGGGCGATGGGTCGACGTCGAGATGCAGTGACGCTGCCAGCGTTGCCGCGACAAGAACGACAACGACAATGGCGCCAGGAATGCGCGGGACGAATCGGCGCAAGCCGGCGAGCACCACAAGCGATCCGATGCCAATGGCCGTGGCAAGCCATGTTGATCGTATGCATCGATTGCAGCAGCACCTGCCAGCCGGAGAGGAAAGCTGATGGGGGATTGTGGACGAGAACGCCTTTGGCATTGATATAGTTGATGGTCAGGCCGAGAGGTCGCGAACTTGGGAGGTGAAGATGATGACCGCGATTCCGGTGGTGAAGCCCGTGGTGACGGGATAGGGGATGAATTTGACCAGTGTGCCGAGCTTGGCAAGTCCCATGAGGATCAGAATGACCCCGGCCATGAGCGTGGCGATGCAGAGTCCTTCATAGCCGTCGCGGGCGACGATCGCGGCCACGATGGCCATGAAGGCGCCGGCCGGCCCGCCGATCTGAACCCGGCTTCCGCCAAGCAGCGAAATGAGGAACCCGGCGATAATCGCGGTGAAAAGTCCCTGTTCCGGCCGAACCCCGCTTCCGATGGCCAGCGCCAGCGAAAGCGGCAGAGCCACGATCGCGACGGTAATCCCGGCGGCGATGTCATTGAAGAAAAACGCGCGGCCGTACCCTTCGCGAAAGCAGACGATGGATTTGGGCAGAAACGCTTCGGGGATTTTGAGGAGCGGACGGCGCAGCAAATCGCCGGGGCTAATATGGGGCTTTAATTCGGTCGTCATCCTGCATGCGCTCCCAATCTATTTTATCGGCAATGGGAGGCCGCGGGTTGCAATCCGGAGGGAAATTCGGCGATAATCCGCGTAGATAATCCGGAGAGGTGGCCGAGTGGCTGAAGGCGACGGTTTGCTAAACCGTTATACGGGGTCAAACTCGTATCCCGGGTTCGAATCCCGGCCTCTCCGCTGAGTTGAGATGAAGGGATTTTTCCACAAACAACGCCGCGCTCGCGATGGCGGGCGCGGCGTTGTGTTGGGCAAAAGGACCTTGATCTACAACAAGTTGCCACGGTTTCCGTGGCTCGACGGAGAGGTGACGATTCGAAATAGTCAGGTTCGAACCGACTTTTTTCAGAAAATCCCTTTTCTGTTCCTCAGTGCCGTTATATGTCAGAAAAACGGCTTGTTTTGCGGCTTTTACGAACCGAATGGCCGGTTCGAACCAGTTTCCTCGGTTTTGTTCGGCTTGGGTCAGTTGCTCCTTGAGAAGCTGTCGTTCTTCTATATCCGCCCATAGTGTCCGAGAGCAAAAGACGGCGGACAGCGGTTTGTGTCTTACTTAGGTCGCTTTCCCTACCGAGGTCAAGCCCTTGCGGCTTGACGGAGGGAGGGAGCCGGTAGGCTGCGGAGTGTGCGGCAGCGAAAGCGTCCTTCCCCTGGCTGCTGGGGCGTGGGGGCAAAGAGAAAGAGCCGGCGGAGCCGGCACCAAAGGATTGGATTGAAGGGATTGCGCCGCCACGGCTACCGTGGCAAGCTATAGGTGAGGCCAGACCCCTTAATTAAGCTGTTCGGGGTCTGGTTTCGTTTTGGCTGTGGACGGTTGAGAATTAAAAAAGCCCGCCGAGATGCGAGCTTGGCGGGCGAGAATTAGGCCTTGATGACGCCGATGGCGATTCGGCCCCCGTCCACCGGCGAAAGAATGAGGCGGGTGTTCCCTGGGCCACCTTCGTGAGACGAGGATCTGACGAGAACCATGTTCGGGACTTGGTGGCCCAGATCGATATGAATGCGGCCTAATTCCGTCACGATGTCGATCGCATCGAGATCGTTCGGTAATTCGATCCCCACCCCGTCCCTGGCGCCTTCGATACGTAAAGGTTTCGGCATGTGTTCCTTTCGATGAGTCTGCGGTCATGATACGGCAGTTGCGAGTCCTGCGCCAGAGATGCCCATGGACGAGCATCCCCTATTTGGTGTCCCCCTCGTCCTCCTTAACCCGTTCGGTGAGGGCGAAGCCCTCTGTCGGTTGGTTCCTCTCCCCTCCCAGAGATCGTGTCGAGAAACCCGTTGCGGTGCTGTGAAGCACCAACCGAGTCCCCCGTGAGGGGGACGAGGAGCCGGACTTTTTCTCCGAGCGTGAGCGAGAGGAACCGATGAACGTGAGTGAGGCGGTTCCGACAGAGAAAAAGGACGGCTGTCGGGGGGTGCGAGAGACAATAAATCAGCCGGAAACCTTTGTAGCGCAAGGCTCAAATGAAAACAGGGGGTATCCCCAAGCGGGGATACCTGTGGGGATAGGCAAAATCTAAAGGACAGGGGGTCATTCCCAGCGTGGATTTCGCTGGAAAAAATCCCGAATCGCGGAAAGAAGACCCTCAGCGGTCGAACGTGGTAACCTGGTCTCCGTTGGTTCAGTTCGTCGCCAACGCGCCGCGGAGGGGTATTGAGGAGGGGATTTTGAAGGGGTGAGGGAGTTATTCAGCGGGTGCGAGCACGGTGAGGAGAGGTCGAGGCACGCATTCACTTCAGGATAAGCTGGAATTATGGAGGGATTTTCGTCAGGTTGGCATTGCTCTGGGGGCGGCAGTATTATGCAAATCTCATGCCGGACGATGGCACCACGGTCGTAGTGCAGAGGTATCTGAATCAATTGGCCGTGGCATCAGGCGACGCTCCGGCGGAGCCGATTGTTCGGCAGTTGTTGACGGAGGCAGTGGGCCGGCTGCACGTATTGAGCTCGTCGCTGCTTTTTCGGAGGTATCCCCGCCTTCTGCATCCCCCGGTGAATCTTGAGCCTGACGAACTGCTGGGGGCGGTGGTGGAGCGAATGATCAAGGCGCTGAGGTCAGTGCAGCCGAGGACGGTGCGGGAGTTCTTTGCGCTGGCGAACCAACATATGCGTTGGGAATTGAATGACCTTGCCCGACGCTTAGATAAGCAAGTTAGCGCGCAACTCGATCACGAATCGATGGTGGAAGCGCCTTCGGATGGTTCGTCATCGCAGTTGAGCCCGAAAGCGATGCGAATTCTGGAAGAGATCGAGCGGCTTCCGCAGGAAGAGCGGGAAGTGTTCGACTTGGTACGGATCCAGGGGCTGTCGCAGCCGGAGGCGGCGAAATTGCTGGATGTGTCGGTAAAAACGGTGCATCGGCGGGTGACGCGGGCGGTGATGCGGCTGTCGGAGAAACTGACGGGCATGGACATAGTACCCACCCCGCGGAATATGCCGCCCGCGCCGATGTGATCGCTCCTGCGCTGGGGAGCGACGGGATCGATTATGCCTGGGCGCGGGAGGGATCAAATCGATGGAAGACGAGTCGGCGATCACGCAACTGGTCGAGGAGATTCTGATCTCGGGACGAGCGCCGGAAGAAGTCTGCGCCGGATGCCCGGAGAAACTTGAGGAAGTTCGGTTGCGTTTGGGGCGAATCCGGATGATTTCGGCGCAACTGGATGACCTGTTTCCATCGACGGCTCTTGGACTGAGCGAGGTTCAGAGGATGAGCGTCGAGAGTGAGGTGAGGCGATTGCCGCAGATTCCGGGGTATGAGGTGAAGTCGATTGAAGGGCGCGGGGGAGTGGGGGTGGTTTACCGGGCGCGACATCTGCTGCTGGATCGGACAGTGGCGATAAAAATGCTCTTGTCCGGCGAATTCGCGGGGGCGGCGGAACGGAAACGATTTCAGCGGGAAGCGCTGGCGGTGGCGCGGCTGAGCCATCCTCATGTCGTGCAGATCCACGACCTGGGTGAATGGGAGGGACGGCCTTATTTCACAATGGAGTTTGTGGAGGGAGGCACGCTGGCGCACAAGCTGGACGGCGCGCCCGTGCCAGCGGCGAAGGCCGCGGCGATGATCGGCACATTGGCGGAAGCGATGCAGGCGGCACACGAGGCGGGGATCGTGCATCGCGATCTGAAGCCGAGCAATATTCTACTGACGGCAGAGGGGATCCCGAAGATCAGCGATTTCGGGCTTGCGCGATGTTTCGGCGGGGAGGGGACCATGTCGAACAGCGAGGTTCACATTGGGACGCCAAGTTATATGGCGCCGGAGCAGGCGGTGGGCAAGGCGAGCGACATCGGACCGGAGGCGGACATTTACGCGTTGGGGGCGATCCTTTACGAAATGCTGACGGGACGGCCGCCGTTCCGAGGAGAATCGCCGACGGAAACGATTCGGCAACTGCTGAACGAGGAACCGGTGGGCCCGTCGCGGCTGAACGCGCGGGTGCCGCGCGATCTGGAGACGATTTGCGTGCAGTGCCTGAGAAAGGATCCGAAGCGTCGATACGGCTCGGCGGCGGCGATGGCGGAGGATATCGGGCGGTTTGAGCGTTCGGAACCGATCAGCGCCCGACGGGCGGGAATTGTGGAGCGAGCCGGAAAGTGGGCGCGGCGTCGGCCGGCGCTGGCGGCGATGGTTGCGGCAACAATCCTGATGAGCGCCGCGGGGATTGGGATTGGGCTGCGGCTTGCGGCGGATCGGGCTGGAACGGTTCGAGCGGTGTCGGAAGATTTGCAGGAAGCGGAGGATTCGGAGTCTGAATCGGACTGGATTTTGGCGGCGTCGGCATTGGATCGAGCTCATGCGCGGATGCAGAACCATGCCGTTGCCTCCCTGGATGAGCGGTTGGATGGGGATGAACGAGACCTGAGATTCGGACAACTTCTGGAGTCAATCGGGCTGAATCGAACGGCCTGGGTTGAGAGCCAGTTTGCGCGGCTGTTCGACAACGCGCACGCGGACGCGGCGTATCTGGCGGCATTTCAGCAACACGGAATCGGCAGCGCCGGGGATGACCCGGCGGTGGTCGCGGGGCGAATCCTGACGTCGAACGATCGGTCGTCGCTGATCGCGGCGCTGGACGATTGGGCGCTTTGCGCGACGGAGGGGGATCGGCGGCAGTGGATTTTCGAGGTGGCATCCATGGCCGACCCGGATCCGACGGGCTGGCGAAATCGCGTGCGGAATCCGTCGGTGAGCCGGGGGGAGCTGGTTGAGTTGGCGGAGACCGACACGGCAATCCATGAGCCGGTTCGCTTACTTGCCGCCCTGGGGGAGCGTCTCGAGGACACCGGCGCAAGCGGCGAGGCGATGGCATTTCTGCGCCGGGTGCAATGGACCTATCCCGGGGATTTCTGGGCAAACTTCATGCTTGCGGATGCGCTGCGGAAGAGCGGCAATTGCGCGGAATCGGTGCGGTACTACCAGGCGGCGATCGCCCTTCGGCCGCGATCGACGGTTGCGATCGGTAACCTGGGAATGGCCCTGGCGGCGGACAATCAACTCACCGAAGCGGAGCGGCAGTTTCGGCAGGAAATCGCACTTGATCCGGATTCGGGTCACGCCCACTACTGCCTCGGGCTGGTGCTGCGGAAAATGGGACGAGTGGATGAGGCGGTGGGGCAGCTCGCCGAGTCGACCCGCCTGGAGCCGGACGATGCGAACCATCAATTACAACCTGGCGCTGGCGCTGGTGGACAAAGGGGAGTTGGACGGGGCGATCGAACATTTCGAATCGGCGCTCACGATTGATCCGAATTATTCGGATTCGCGATACAACCTTGGCCTGGTGCTGATGACGCAGGGGAAAAACGAGAAGGCGATCGAGCAGTTCCGGGATGTGCTGAAGGTCGATCCGGACAACTCGCAGGCGCATTACTGCCTGGGCCTGGCGCTGAAAAGCACGGGGAACCTGAACGAGTCGATCGAGCAACTGGAGCGCGCGAGGAAACTCGATCCATCCAATGCGGCTGCCTTTTACAACCTCGGCCTGGCGTTCATGCAGGCCGGCAAGATGGATCCGGCGGTCGCTGCGTTCCAGGAAGCTCTGAAGATCGACCCGAACGAGGCGGATGACCACTATATTCTCGGCGTCGCGCTGATGAACCAGGGGAAGAATGATGCGGCGCTGGAACAGTTCCAGGAGACCCTGAAGCTTTCGCCCGAGAAGGCGCAGGCTCATTATCTCATTGGTTTGCTGCTCAAAGGGGAGGGAAGATTTGAATTGGCCATTCAGCACCTGCAAAAGGCGAGCGAGCTGGAGCCGGGCGATCCGTATGTCCGTTACAACCTGGGGCTCGCTTTTGTTGCCATTGGGAAAGCGCCGCAGGCCGTTTCCGAATTTGAATCATCGCTGAAAATCAATCCGAACCAGCCGGATGCACACTACAACCTGGCTCTTGTGCTGATGAAGCAGGGGAAGAGCGATTTGGCTATTGGGCAGCTTGAGGAAGCGGTTCGACTGGATCCGAACAATTTCTCTGCGCAATATAACCTGGGCCTGCTTCTAAAAGGGAGCGGGGCTTTAGGCGAAGCGATTGACCACCTGCAAAGGGCAACCGAGCTGAATCCAGCCGATCCGTATGCGCATTATAATCTGGGCCTTGGGCTTCTGGCGGCCAAGCAAAACGAGGAGGCGGTGGAAGAATTTCGAGCGTCGCTGAAGATCAATCCGAACCAGCCGGACGTACATTACAACTTGGCGCTTGGCCTGATGACAATGGGCCGGCTGTACAACGCCACCGATCATTTCCGGCAGGCGATTGCGCTGAATCCGTCGTTTGGGTATGCGTATGGAGGGCTGGGCGAATCGCTGATGGGTGAAACGCGTTTGACGGAAGCGAGTGAGGCCCTGCAGCACTGCCTGGAGGTTCTTCCGCCGGGCGATCCATGGCGGCAGCAGTATGTGGATGTGCTGCAACAATGCAGGGAGCAGATTTTGAAGCGGGGTGAGGAAGAAAAAACAACGCGGCCTAGTTCAGCGGATTGACTGGGGCACTACGGTTCGTTGACGGGGCTTTTGTTTGGCACGACGCCGATCATTCGGCCCGTTTCGGAATCGACCACGGGCAGCTCGGGCTCGGCGGCGGTGGCGAGGCGGTGGGCGATTTCCGTCTCGCTCATTTGGGAGGAGAGCGTGGAGACGGGGATGACGAGGTCGGCGGCTTTGGCGGCTTCGATGGGGATGGCGCCGAGGGAGCCGATGTCGAGGGATTCCAGGGCGATCTTTCCGAGCAGCTTTCCGTGGTCGTCTAAGACGTAGACGGGGGGATTGAGGCGGCGGAGCCAGAGATGCTGAACGACCGTCGCGTAGGCCTCGGCGGAGGATATCGTGGCGAAATCGGGGGAAATCGTGCCGGCGAAGGCGGGGAGTTGTGCGGAGGTGGGTAAGGTTGGTTTTGGCTTTCGTAGATGCAAGCGGATGGAGTAAATGGACCGGGCTTCGATTCGGCGGGCTACGAGCATTGCGCCGGCTACGGCGATGAGCATGGGGACCATCGTTCCATCGACGTGGCGGGTTAATTCCAAGACCAGAACGAGCGCGGAAATGGGGCCTTGACTGGAGGCGGCAAGGAAGGCGCAGGAGCCGATCACGGAGCAACTGCCCATGGATGCGCCGGGGCAGACGGAGTTCCAGGCGTGGCCAAGAAGGCCGCCGAGGAGAGCACCGATGGTCATGGTGGGGGTGAAGAGTCCGCCGGAGGCGCCGGCGCTGAGACAGCCGGCGGTTGCGAGGAGTTTCAACGCGGGGAGGATTAGGAGGAGATCGATTGCGAACTTGTCTTCGAAGGCGAGCTGGACGTCGTCTTTGCCGTTGCCGAGTAATTGGGGATAGACGATGGAGAGAGCGCCGAGGAGGGTGAGGAGGAGGACGGGGGCGATATAGATGGCGGCGCCGGCGCGGTTTTTGGGCGTCGGCCCAGCCGATGAGACGGACCAGGGGGATGGTGGCGAGGCCGAGCAGGGGGCCGGCAAGGAGGGACCAGAGGGTGAGTTGAACGGAGAGGGGATATTCGGGGACGCGGTAGATTGGGCCGGTGGGCAGGAAGAGCCAGGAAGCGGCGGTGGCGACGCCGGAGCAGAGCAAGTCGGGAAGGGCGAGGCGAAGGGTGATGCTTCCGAGGAGGACTTCGACGGTGAAGAGTGCGGCACCGACGGGGACGTTGTAGGCGGCGGCCATGCCGGCGCCGATGCCGCAGGCGACGAGAACGCGGTGCTCGGATCGGGAGAGGTGGGTGTGCTGGGCCATCCAACTGGCGACGGCACCGCCGGCCTGCTTGATGGGGGATTCTCGTCCGAGGGAACTGCCGAGGGCGACGGTGGCGATGGAATTGACGGATTTGACGAGGGTGGACAGCAGGGGGAGATAACCGGAGCGAAACCAGACGGCGGCTTCGGCATCGCCGGCGGGGCCGAAAGTTTTGGAGATGATGGCGCCGCCGACGCCGACGAGGAGACCGGCGGTGAGAAGCATGAGGATGTGCCGGGAGGGGGAGGCACGGGTGACCGCTTCGAGATATGTTCCGGAGTCGTAGGTCCAGGCGAGATGCTCGAGGGCGGCAAGCAACTTCATGAGGGCGCCGCCGATAAGGCCGGCGAAGACGCCGGTGAGTGCGGTGATCAGCCAAAAGCGGAGGGGCCAGGTGGTTTGCCCGGATGAGACATCGAGGTTGGGCTGGGCGGTGAGATCGGTTGTGCCGTCTTTCACTGGGGCCTCAGTTTGTGAACTAACCGATGGAAGAGAAAGGGGTGACGGCCGCGGTGGGACAACTCAATTCTGGAGGTTTTCTTGTCTACTGGTCTCCTGTTCTATTTCTCCACTGCTCTATTCGCAGCAGTGCGTCGGAGTGACAAGACACCGGTTGAACTTTTTGTGCGTTTATGCCGTCAGCCGAACGGCTACAGCCCGATAACGGGCGGGAACGTCACCGTATATCTCGGGAGAACACTCGAAACGATCAAAATCAGCAAGGATCTGCCGGATGGCGTCAACTACAATTGAAGCGATGGGAACAAGAGCGTCAACATCGCGCTCCAGCCGCGACTCAAGCACATAGCAGAAGGTACTTGCCGCGTCCGAGTCCCCGTTTGCCTCTTTGCTCAGGAGGTATTTAATCGCTGGGATAACATAGAAACGAAATGCGGGAGCCCGCATGCACGTTAAGTCTTCTTGGTAGAAGAGGAAGTTTTGACGAAACATAGTCTCCGCCTCTTCTTGCGTCTTCCCAAGAAACATCGTGATGGAGTGCCGTTCGTCCAAGTCCTGTGACCTGGGATCGAGGAAATCTTCTTCGGTCGGCAGTTGGCTCTGTTTCGGTTTCATAACGCCTGCTCCCGATGTTCTTCGAACCGTGAAAGTTTGCATAAGACTCAATGGCGCAATGAGGCGAATACGCAAGCCGGCGGACGATATTCCTCTCGTCAAGTCGGGGCGATAGGATTTGAACCTACGGCCTTCTGGTCCCAAACCAGACGCTCTGCCAAGCTGAGCTACGCCCCGGAACTGTATCATTATTACCACGCCGGCAATTGGCTGTACACTAAGGCCCTGCCTTGCCGCGATATTCGCGGGGAAAAATTGACATTTGAGCTAATTAAATGCTATATTGGGGCAAGAGTATGAAGTCTTCGGACCTGCGATATTGGGGTTGGTTTGGCGGATATTTTTATCCCCGCACCCATATTGCGTCCTGAGCTTCATCGATAAAATTGGTTTGAAATCGGCGGCCTCAGGACAAAAGTCCTGAGGTTTTTTTGTTGGGCTTTTTTGGCCAGAACTTTTCGGGACTTTTTTCGCGGAGGTCGCATGATCGTGGTGATGAAACCGGGCTCGGCTCAGAAGCAGGTCGAGCATGTCATTCAACTGGTGCGCGAAATGGGACTCAAAGATCACGTCATCGTCGGAGAGGAACGAACGGTTGTCGCGGTGATCGGGGACGACCGGTTCAAGGATCGGTCGGTGCTGGAATCGGCGCCCGGAGTGGACCGGGTGGTGCCGATATTGGCGCCGTACAAGATGGCTTCCAGGGAGGTGAAGAAGGAGCGAACCGTCGTTCCCCTGGGTGGACAGATCGATGCAAAGATTGGCGGACCTGCGGTCGGGGTGATTGCGGGGCCGTGCAGCGTGGAGAGTAAGTCGCAGGTGCTGGAGATTGCGCATGCGGTGAAGGAAGCGGGGGCGGTGGGGCTGCGGGGCGGGGCGTTTAAGCCGCGGACGAATCCGTATTCCTTTCAGGGGATGGGGGAAAAGGGATTGGAGCTTCTGGCGCTGCGCGCGAGGAGACGGGGCTGGCGGTGGTGACGGAGGTGATGTCGATCGACCAGGTTGGGCTGGTCGGCCAGTACGCAGACGTGCTTCAAGTGGGGGCGAGGAATATGCAGAATTTCAATCTGCTGAACGCGGTGGGGGAACAGAGTAAGCCGGTGTTGCTGAAGCGCGGGATGAGCGCGACGCTGGAGGAATTTTTGCTCGCGGCGGAATACATCATGTCGCGGGGGAATTCACGGGTAATGCTGTGCGAGCGCGGGATTCGGACGTATGAGGATTATGTGCGAAATACGCTGGCGCTGGCGGCGGTTCCGGAATTGCATCGCGTGAGCCATTTGCCGGTGATTATCGATCCGAGCCAGGGGACGGGGAAGAGTTACCTGGTGGATTCGATGTGCCGGGCGGCGATCGCGGCCGGGGCGGATGGATTGATCGTGGAGGTTCACAATGATCCGGAGCATGCGCTGACGGATGGGGCGCAGTCGATCACGCCCAAGCAATTCACTGAAATGATGGCGGCGATCCGAAGGATCGCGACGGCCGTCGATCGGACGGCATGATGGGAAACGAGAAAATCAATCCGATTTTGTTGGATATTCCGAGCGAGGTCTCGAGTGCGCGCTTAACAATGCGCACGCCGCGCAGGCGATGGTGCGATCGTCTGGCCCTCCGTTCAGCACTCACTTCCCGAGCTCAAGCGCTGGATGCCGTGGGCGACTGACGAATACAACGAGCAATCCGGCGAAGAATGGTGCCGTCGCGCCGCTTCCGAATTTCTCACGCGAAAACAACTTCCATACCTGATCTTTGCTAAAGACTCGCCCGACCATCTCGGCACGATCGGGGCACATCCACATGATTGGGAAATTCCCAGCTGCGAAATCGGCTATTGGCTCCGCAGCGACAAAACCGGGCAGGGATTTGTGACCGAGGCTGTCGGCGCGCTCGTCCAGATGCTTCGCGACCGGGTTAAGTTCAAGCGAATTCAGATTCGCGTGGACGAACTGAACGCGCGCAGCCGCCGCGTCGCAGAATTAGCCGGCTTTCAATTGGAGGGAATTATGAGGTGCGACAGCATGACCGTGGGTGGGAAGCCGAGGAACACGTGCGTTTACGCATGGATTGGCGACGACCATTTGTAAATCCTCTTGGTGGTGGCCAGATTGCGCCTTATAATGAAGTCGGTAATATTGTCATGCCAAAGATTAGTTTTTATCGTCAGAAACGGGTTGACGGAGGCGTTCGAACGGGCGTTGAGGTCAACGACAATACTGTATTGTCCAGCTTCGAGACGGGAGATTTGAAGAACGAAGATCCGGCGCTGCTTTGGTATGTCGACGTCGATTGCCAGGGTCGCCAACTTCCCGCGGATTGCGAAGAGGCCAGGCAGTGGCTGGGGGATCATAAAAAAGAGATCGCAGCCCTGATCGAATCGCTGGCGGAAAAGTTGCGCGGGCAAGGACCATAACCAATGGCCGGTTTACATCGAGAAAGCGGTACGAGGAGTTAAAGTTCGCGTGTCGTGTTCCGCGGTCCGCCGAATGGAGGCGCGCAATTTGGCTTCGATACTTGGGAACATCGCGGAGAAATGGGATGACTACGTGAGTGGACTTGCCGCACCCCAAGAAGTGTCATGAGCCGCCGCCGCGTCCTCGACACCAATGTTCTGATCAACC
This sequence comes from uncultured Phycisphaerales bacterium, assembly GCA_963755915.1. Classification (GTDB taxonomy): domain Bacteria; phylum Planctomycetota; class Phycisphaerae; order Tepidisphaerales; family Tepidisphaeraceae; genus PALSA-1353. The sequence goes on along the minus strand of CAVWLP010000002.1, from coordinate 4,831,664 downwards.
ATTGGAAGGCTTATTTCAAAGCGGCTGACGTCACACAAATTGGCAAACGCCAGGCGATACAATGCGCCCGCCGCTTGATTGAACTCACACGCACCGACGAAATCCTCTCGCCCATTTATGTGGAATATTTATGTGGCCCGCAAGGTGCGGCGGGAGTTGCCATAGCGCGAGATTACCTGGATGAATTCACGATCCTCGACGAGGGAAGGATAGTGCCGGAAGACTGGGAAGAAGCGAAACGCATTGCGGTGCGCGTTCGTCGCGATCAATCGTCGCGCCAATTGGGTGACTGCCTGATTCGTGCGGTATGTATACGCCTCAGACGCGACGTCCACACGTTTGATAGACAATTCCCATTTTGACGGAATTCTGTCGATCACCTCACGAATTATCCCACGGCTGATCCTGGCTCGGGTCCTGATTGTCCAGGACGTTCAGCAGCGAGCCGTACATCTGGTTTTGCACGCGGATCACCATTGCGTTGGCGCCGTATAGGAGTGCCGATTGCCGCAGGCTAATGATGGCGACGGTGGGGTCGGCGGAATTCCCTGTCGTTGAAATCTGGGCGACATCGACGCCATCCCCGTTGGGCAGGCTCGTTAGATCGGCCTGCTGGGCCTTGAAGCCCGGGGTGTTGGCATTGGCGATATTATTGGCCGCAACATTTAGTTGCGTTTGCGCCGCCTGCATTCCTGAGAGCGCAATTCCAAATGCGTCGTCCATAGGCCTTGCTCCGACAGAAATAAACGTCGTCGCAAGGGGGGCGCGGGTTTAGGTTCGTGGGGGAATCGTTTTGATGGGCCCGCCTGGGTTAATGTAAGAGGCGAGGTTCCTTCGGCCTTTTCGCTTTAATCCAACTGGACTACCATTCGCGGAAAGAAGGGAACGGAGATTCATGAAAATAGGGACATATTATTACCCCGAACAGTGGCCGCGGCAGCAATGGGAACGTGATTTTGACAACATCGCGAAGATGGGGCTTCAGATCGTGCACATGGCTGAGTTCGCGTGGTACGAGATGGAGCCGAAGCCGGGCGAATTCAAGTTTGACTGGCTGAGCCATTGCCTGGATCTGGCGGCGAAGCGGAAGCTGGATGTGATCCTGTGCACGCCGACAGCGGCGCCACCGATCTGGCTGAGCGACGGGTCGCCGGAGACGTTGCCGATGTATGAAGGGAACGTTCGCGGGCGCTTTGGTGGCCGGCGGCATTACAATCCGCTTTCACCGGAATTTCAGGCGGCCACGCGGCGAATCGTGCAGGCGATGGCGGATCGGTTTGGCGATCATCCCTCGGTGATCGGCTGGCAGATCGATAACGAATATAGCAACCCGTTCGACCAGTCGGAGATCACGCACGCGGCGTTTCGGAAATGGCTGCGGGAAAAATATGGGGATATTCAGAATTTAAACCGGGCGTGGGGGAATCAGTTTTGGAATACGTATTACACGGATTTCAATCAGATTCTTCTGCCGCCGCGCGCGATCCGCGGTATGGCAATCCGCACCAGGGGCTGGATGGGTCGCGATTCTGGAGCTGGGCTTTCGCGGCGTATAACCGGATTCAGAGCGATATTCTGCGTCCGAAGATCGGGAAGCGATTCATCACAACCAATTTCATGCACCTTCAGCCGGATTGCGATCCGGGGGATTTTGCCAAGGATCTTTCGCTGATGGCGTGGGATTCTTATCCGGTGACCGGGTGGGAAAAGGAGGGGAACGACGAAACATATCGAATCGCGGATCCGGCGCAGATCAGCCTGCTGCACGATTTTATGGCGGGGTTTCATAACCGGTGGGGGCTGATGGAGCTTCAGCCGGGGCAGGTGAACTGGAGCGGGGTGCCGGTTCGGGTTTATCCGGGTGCGATTCGGCTGTGGATCTGGACGGCGTTTGCGCATGGGGCGGAATTTGTGACAACCTATCGGTTTCGCCAGCCGCGGTTTGGGATCGAATTGTTTCATCACGGATTGGTTGGGACGGATGGGGTGACGCCTTCGCCGGGCGGGCAGCAGTTTGGGCAGGTGATTCGCGAGATGCGGAATCTGGATATTTCGCGGGTTCCGAAATTCGCGGCCGAGGCGCAGGACCCGCGGCATACGGTCGGGCTGGTGCTGGATTTCGATCAGCTCTGGTATTTCATGACGCTGCCGCAGGCGCGGAGATGGAATCAGTCGCGTTGGCTGACTTCGTGGTATGCGGCGCTGAGCCGGCTGGGGGTGAGGATTCGTATCCTGCGGCCGGGGTCCCAGTGGCCGGCGGATTTGCCGCTGATTGTCGCCCCAGGGGTGCAGATGGTCGATGATAAGCTCATGGGGCAGTTCGATTCTTATGCGCGCGGCGGGGGAAATCTGGTGCTGACCTGCCGGACGGGATTGATGGATCGCACCGGGCAGCTTTGGGAGGGACCTTGGGGAGCGCCGATCCTTCCGCTCATCGGCGCGAGCATTGACGGATATGATTCGCTGCGCGATGACCGGTTCGGGCAGATCAAATTCGGGGGGAACAGCTATGCGTGGGGAGTGTGGGGAGATCAACTGACGGCGAATCCCGGCACCGAGGTGCTGGCGACGTATGCCGACCAGTTTTATACGGGGGCGGCGGCGATCACGCGGGCCAAATGCGGGAAGGGGACGGTGAATTATTTCGGCGTCTTCAGCGAGCAGCCGCTGGTGGATACGTTTGTGGAATCGCTGGCGAGGCAGATTGGGCCGGACAAGTTGCAGGCGCAATTCGTTCCGGTTCGGGTGCAGGTTCTTCAGCGCGGGCCGTATCGAATTGCCTTGAATTACCAGGACAAAGCCGTGCCGACGCCGGCGCCGGCGTCAGCGAAATTTCTTGTCGGCTCGGCGACGCTGGGCCCGGCGGATGTCGCGGTCTGGGAGCAGTGATATGCCCAATTCCGTGAATTCGGCAACCGATCAGGTTCTGATCCCGCAAGAGAAAATTGCGATGCGGGTGGGGGAACTGGCCTTGCGGATTACCGAAGACCATGTCGCGGCGGGGCTCGCGGATGCGGAGATTACCATCGTGCCGATCATGACGGGGGCGATCATCTTCGCGAGCGATCTGATCCGGAAGATCCCGATGGCGATGAAGATCGGGTTAATGACGGTTGCCAGCTATCCGGGGCGAAGCGTCCAGTCGCGCGGATCACAGTTGCTGGCGAACCAGGTGGGCAACATTGAAGGTCGGCACGTCCTGGTCGTGGACGACATTCTGGACAGCGGGGGGACGCTGCACCTGGTTGTCCCCGCGCTGCGGGAAATGGGGGCGGCCAGCGTGAAGAGCTGCGTGCTGCTGCGCAAAGACCGGCCGACGGCGCACGCGGTACATGTGGATTACGTTGGATTTGAAATCCCGGACAAATTCGTCGTCGGGTATGGGCTGGATTACAATGATTATTACCGGAATCTGCCTGACATCGTGACGCTAAAAAATCCGATGCATATGCCATGAACCTGATTGGTCCCCACTCTGCGCCTGCTGCCCATCCCGCCGAAGCGGCGGCCGCCGCCGCTCCGGGGGCGGTGGTTGCGCCGGCACGCACGACGTCGCTGGGGGCGCTTCTGGGCTCGCATATTCTCCGCGACGGGGAGCTGATCATCATGATCATCAAGCCGTCGCTGTGGTTCATTGTCTTTGAGTCGATCGCCTTTGCGGCGGGCATCGCGGTTGCCGCGATCGCGCTGGCATTGGTCGATCGGCATGCCCGGGATAACTTTTATTTCGAGTCGGCGATGTTTGTCATCGGCGGACGATTGATGTGGGCGGTGCTTCAATGGATGGGGCGGATTTACATTCTGACCGATCAGCGCGTGCTGCGCATCCGCGGGGTCTTTAGCGTCGACATCTTTGATTGCCCGCTGCGGAAAGTGGTGCGGGCGCGAATGGTCTCCGTTTCGCGGGAAAAACTTGTGGGGGTTGGATCAATCGAAATTATTCCCCACGATGAGGCGATACCTACGGCGGTGTGGCAAACAGTCGCCAAGCCGAAGGAAGTGCTGGAACGGCTGCGGGGAGCGATTACGCGGGCGAAGCAGTCGGGAACGGGCGGAACGTAAGCGCATTCGCCTCTTGCCCCCTCGCCCGGTACTCCGGGAGAGGGTTGGGGTGAGGGCAGCGAAAGAGATAACGCTACGCCGGCTGTGTCCTTTTCCCTTCAATCCAGATCGAAGCGGGAAGGACATCGGTTTCCAGAATCTCCATCAGGGGATCATCACTCGAGCATTTGAATACGGCGAAATCTGCTGCCGCGGCCGGGCGAATTATCCCTACGGAAATGTCTCCACGGCCCTCACCCCAACCCTCTCCCGGAGTACCGGGAGAGGGGGAAGAGGGGGTATCATTCATCCTGATCGCCCGCGCCGCGCGGACCGTGGCCATTTCCCACAATAACATCGCGGGTTCCTCCGGATATAGCCGATGCAGCAGGCGAAGATCGTCGACAATATTTAAGTCCGGCGAACTGGCACAACTGTCGGTTCCCACGGCGACGTTGATGCCGCGTTTCAGCATCTCGCGCCAGCGGTGGGGGGGATGGCCGAAGAATTCGTGGGTGCGGGGGCAAAAGACGACGCTGGCTTTGCCGGCGGTGAGAATATCCATTTCCCCGTCATCGCAATAATTCACGTGAGCGAGAAGGGAGGGATAGTCAAGCAGGCCAGCTTCGCGCGCGAAGCGGATTGGGCCGCCGGAAAATTGCGGGACGTCGTCGCTCCAGGCATTTACGCCGGTTTCCCAGAGTTTTCGGAATGGTCCGGTGTGCGCTGTGAGAAACTCGTTTTCTTCGGCGGTCTCGGCAAGATGCGTCGCCAGGGGACGATTCTGGGATTTCGCGAAGGCGAGACAGCGGCGGTAGCCCTGGGCTTCCACCGTGTAGGGGGCGTGGGGGGAGATTCCGACGCGGAGCCACTGGGATTCACTCGATGTGTCGGCCGCCTTGGCGAAACGCTCTTCCAGGAGTCCGCGGCGTTTTGCCATTGCCTGGATTTCTCCAAAGCTGACGACGCGGAGCGGGCCGTCGCGAAGGGCGGCTCTTGTTGGGACGCATTGCTTGGTGATGTCCCCGACACTGGTCACCCCAAATCTCAGGCATTGCCTAACGCCTTCCTGCACCGCAATCTCGACGGGATCCTTCGTCGCTTGCGGCATTACGCTTTTGACAATCCAGTCGGCCAGGTGGCCCCCGGATGAATCCCCGCAACGAATATGGCTTAGCTCCAGATGCGTATGGGCATTCACCAGCCCGGGCAGAACGATGGCATCGCCCAGCTCGACAATTTCCGCATCGGGATATTTTTCTCGAAGTCCACCGGCCGTTCCTACCGCCTCCACGCGACCGGCGCTGAAAACAATCGCGCCATCGCGGATCAGCGGACCGGTCATCGGCGCCACCCACGCCGCGGCGATCATCTTACGGCTGATCTTCCTTAAGCTCATCGCCAAGTATCTTCGCCACCCGGCGGGTGCTTGCCAAACGCTTGTTTGCGATCACGCGGATTTGCTCGAAATGGAAGCCGTCTTTCAGGCGGGCTTCCCAATAGCCGTATTCTTCGCGCTTTTCCAGGGCATCGGAGAGGTCGTTAACGCCTTCGCCCTGCAAGCCGAGCTGGATGGTTTGAAGCACCAGGCCGATGATGCCGAAATCTTCGAGGTTGAGGGCGTCGGCGAGGATTTTGGCTTCGTCTAGGACCGGCAGCCGCTGGGTGACCTCGTGCAGCAGGCGGGTGGTGCGGTCGAGCAGGCCCTCTTCGATGTCAGAGCCCATCAGGCTCACGAGCAGTTCGGCGGCTTGCTCGCAGCGTTCGCGGAGATTGGTGCGGCCGAGGCGGCCGGGCATGACCCCGCGGCCCTGGCGGGGGGGAAGCTGAAGCGCGTAGCAGGCGAGTTCAAGGGCGTCGATCTCGGCGCCGGAGCTGATGAGGTTCATGGAGAGCCACTTGGAAATACGCCGCCACAGGCGCGCGGCATCTCCGCGCAGTCTGGGCCCAAGCGTTCCCTGGTCGTCAAGGGTGCTTAGAACCTTTTCAAGTCGCTTGCGAAGGTCCGGTTGCAAAGGCATTGTCGCATCCATGCGCACGTCACCCACGTGCAGGAAACCGATTCCCGACTCCAACTTCCATCGGCTCCGGTCCCGTTTCTACAGCAGCCATAGTATCCACGGAAGCAAACTTTTTGCGAAACTAAAAATTGAGATTTGGCTATTAAAATTTTTTAAATTAGATGCGCCCATCCTCTTGCGTTAGCGCATGAGGATTGCGGAGCGCTCGGGCCCGACGCTGACCATGTTGATGGGCGCGTCGACGAGCTGCTCGATCCGCTTGACGTATTGCTGTGCTTCGATGGGGAGCTCGGCAAAGTTGCGGCATCCGGAGATGTTGCCCCGCCAACCTGGCAGCGTTTCGTATACCGGCTCGACTTCGGCGAGGACGCCCATATCTGCGCGAAAATTCGGCAATCGCGCGCCGCGGTATTTGTAGCTGGTGCAAATTTGAACATGATCCAGGCCGGAGAGGACGTCCAGGAGGGTGATCGCGGCAGCGGAGACCCCGCACAAATCGACTGAATACCGCGCCGCGACGGCGTCAAACCATCCGCAGCGGCGCGGGCGGCGGGTGGTGGTGCCATATTCGTTGCCGCGCTCGCGGATATAGCTGCCGATGTTGTTGTCCTGCTCGGTGGGGAAGGGACCGCCTCCGACGCGGGTGCTGTAGGCCTTAATCACCCCCTGAAAATTCTGGACCATCTGCGGCGGAACTCCCGCGCCGGTATAGACGCCCAGCCCGGAGCAATTGCTGCTGGTGACGTAAGGATACGTTCCGTGATCCACGTCCAGGAGCGTCGCATGGGCCCCTTCAAATACGATTCGCTTGCCTTCGCCGGCATATTGCAGGAGTAGAAACGTCGAATCGTCGACGAAGGGTGCGATCCGCCGGCCAAAATCGCGGTATTGTTCGAAAATCGGCTTCCATTCGATGGGCGGTAGATCGTATAGAGCGCGCAAGACCTTGGTGCGCTCGATCACGACCTGGGAAATGCGACTTTTAAGCCTCTGCTCGTCCTGAAGATCGGCGATGCGAAGGGCGGTTGAGCGCTGCATTTTGTCGGCGTAGGAGGGCCCGATTCCCCGCCGGGTGGTGCCGATGGCGGAGCCTTCCGAGCTTTGCTCGCGGGCGGCATCCTCCAGCATGTGATAGGGCATCACGAGGTGGGCCTTATAGCTGATGCGCAGGTTTGCCGGGGTTACCGCGATTCCGCGTGCGGCCAGCTCGTCGATTTCACGGAATAGCGCCGCCGGGTCGATGACGACGCCGTTGCCGATGATGTTCATCTTCCCCGGCCGAAGGACGCCGACCGGCAGCAGATGGGTGGAATATTTCTCGGCGCCGATGCGAACGGTATGGCCGGCGTTGGCGCCGCCGCAATAGCGGACGACGACGTCGGCCCGCTCGGCCAGAAAATCGACGATCTTGCCCTTGCCTTCATCGCCCCATTGCAGACCGATGACGCACACATTTTGCTCTTGCAGTGGAATCACGTCGCCAATGCCCTTCCAAACAAATGGACCCCCCCAATACCAGTCCGAAAGTAGAACCCCGGCGGTGGAGTGTCAAGCGGCTTGCCTGCGGCCCAATTGCGAGGCACACTCATGGGGGGATCGAATGGCTTCAGAAACTTCGATGTCCACCGAAGTAAAAGAGGACCTGCCGACTGCCGCGCCGGGCATGCAGTGGCAGCGCCTGCTTTTGGGCATTGCCGGCTGGGTGGCGCTTCTGGTCGTTTCCGCCTGCGTCTTTAAGGCGGGGATTCAGCTTCGCCGCTGGGCGTGGGAAGAGACGATCAACATGCATTTCATCGGGGATGCCACCCATGCCTACACCTGGGGAAGCGATTCGGACAACGTGGGACTCTTCAAACGCTATCGCCAGATTCGCGCCGACTACGGCGATCAGCCCCCGATGGAATATGGCCTGGATTACACACCCCTTCGCCTCACGATCGCCACAATCTGGGCGCACTGGGTAAACGAGCACTTCGACGCGTCGGATCAGTGGGACCCGGACAAGAGCTATGCGTTCCATCGTCCCATCCTGATGGTAAACGCCGCGTGCGAGGCTGCGGCTGCGGTCGGCGTGGTGATGGTCCTGCGTCTGATGCGAAAAATCGCCAGAGGCGGGGCCGCGGAATCAACGCGGTTTCGCGACATTTTGGGCCGCTATGTGCCGTTGGCCATCGCGGCGCTGCTGGTCTGGTTTAATCCCTCTCTCATTCTTAATGACTGCTGGCCGCAATGGGATTGCTGGATTCTGCCGTTCTTTGTCTTCGCACTCTACTTCTCGATGCGCGACTGGTGGTTTACCGCTGGGCTGATGCTGGGAATTGGGGCGATGCTGAAGGGGCAGATTCTGTTCGTCGGTCCGATCTTTCTGCTCTGGCCGCTTTTTTCGGCGCGATGGCTCAGTGCCGCCCGCGTTGTTTTCGGCCTGGCGATGGCGATGACGGTCATCGCCATCCCCTGGACACTCACCGGCAAAGGCGACTTCATCTTCGTCTCCTCAGGTGCTGTGGTCGCCATCGGGCTGCTCATCTACCGCCGCCGATGGCGCAGCCCAATCTTTCAGCTTCTCGCTTGCGCAATCTTCATAATCCCGGTCTGGCTCACCCCGAAACTCCTCAGTGGCGATATGTCCTGGTTCATATTGCCTTTCGAGTATGGACCGATCAAACACCCTGAAATCGCCACGGTTGGCACCGGCAATCTCCCCGCGATCTTGCACGAGCAATGGGGCTGGGAAGCGGAGAGCCCGGTTGATCTTCCCATCGCCCCCGGCCACTGGGTTGAAATCGACCTGCGATGGTTCCTGAGCGAGACCTACGCTGTGTGTCTGCTGCTTTGCGCCGTCGCGGCCGCGGTCCAGTGGCGGCGCCGCAGCCCGCGATTTCTGTTGGCGCTCTACGCTCCGTGGGTGCTTTTCTTTTCAATTCTGCCGTATTTGAATAATCGCTATCTGCTCTGGGGGGCGGCTTTGTTTCCATTGCTGATCCCGCTTGGGCTGGGGATGACGCTGCTGGGTGTGGTGATCTGTCTTTCCTCCTGCGCGATGCTGATCGAGATCATGTGCCGATTCAATTCGGATTCCGACCCGACGCTGGCCACGATTTCCCACGGCCTCTACCCCGGCCTGGGATTCGCGGTGGTGCTGATCGCGGCGATCTTTTTGTTTACCGCAGCAAACTTCCGCCAGCGAAATCGAAAACTTTAAAATTTTTTGTCCGGTTCTTTCGCCCCGGCGGGTTGACTTTGTCGATGAGCAGGTTAATTTTGGGCCGTTGGCTTAAAAGCCGCCATTTTCCCCGCAAGGGATGCAGGGAAAATTAAAAAAACCGGGTAAGGAGGCCCTATGTCCGCCCGTAATCCAATCCTCGATTTACCTCTAATGGACATCATGCGGTCCGAAATCGCGCTGCCGCTTCAGCGGATGCTGAATCTTCACACCGTTGGCAATTTCCTCAGAGCGTGGGGGAATCCCAAGAATCACCGGAATATTGAGCAGGTGTTTGATTCTCCGCAGCAGGCGCATCACGCCGCCGCGGTTTGCGCGGCCTGGCTGGGGATTAAAATCTCTGTCGGGCACGATCCAAACCTCGGCTGGTGGTGGCCCACCGACGAGACGCAGTCCATTCAGGCCTGACCCGTCTAGCTTATAATCGCGGGCAATGGCCACCAGCGACGACCAGGCACGCGCGATAGAGCTGCATCGGTCCGGCAACTTCGCCGAGGCGGAGAAAATCTATCGGCGGATTCTGGTCAAGGAACCCAACTCCGCCGGCACGTTGTTTCTTCTCGGGTCCGTGGCCCATCAGACCAACCGTCCGCAAGAGGCCGAGGAACTCGTCCGCAAGGCCATCTCGCTTAACCCCAATAGCGCGGATTATTTTGTCAACCTGGGTGTCATCGTCGGCGGCAGAATCGTCACGGCGAGGCGGCGGAATGCTATCGGCGGGCCGTGGCCCTGAATCCCGACTATGCAGAGGCCTGGTTCAACCTCGGCCTGGCGCTTGCAGCAACAGGCCGGCTTGAAGGCGCCGTCGAGGCCTATCAGCAATCGCTCAAAATCAAGCCGGATCTCTTTGAAAGCCTCCATAACCTCGCCCGGATTCTCCCCAAGCTCGGCCGGCTTTCCGAAGCCGTCGATGCCGCCCGGGGAGCGCTGAAAATCCAGCCCAACGATGCCGAGATCAACAGCGAACTCTCCATAACCCTGGCACGCCTCGGGCGCTTGGATGAAGCCCTTGCCGCCTGCAAGCGCGATGCGGAACTGATGCCCGGCTCCCCGATTCCCTACAGCAATGCCGGGAACATTCTCTGCGCCAAGGGGAATATGGACGGTGCGCTGGCAGCCTATCGCGAGGCGATCAGATTGGGCCCGGATTTCGCCCATGCCCACGCAAATCTCAGCGTGACGCTGCTGCGGATGGCGCATCTCGAGGAGTCGATTGCTGTGGGCCGCCGGGCGATGGAGCTGACACCCGCCGATCCCCTCGCCCACAGCAACGTGATTTTCGCGATGTGCTTTTACGAGGGCTCCACTGCCGCCGACATTCTGCGGGAGTGCCGCCGATGGGATGAGGTTCATGGGCAACCGGTCCGCTCGATGATCCGCCCGCACGGCAATTCTCCCGATCCGGACCGGCGGCTGAAAATCGGCTATGTCTCATCCGACCTTCGGGCCCACGTCGTGGGATGGAATCTTCTGCCCCTGCTGCGCTGCCACGACCGCAGGAATTTCGAGATTTTCTGCTATCACACCGCGGTCTACGGCAGCGACAGCACCACCGAAAAGTTACGCGCCCACGTCGATTGCTGGCGCGATGTGACATCGCTGAAATACGAGGCCCTTGCCGAGCAGATCCGGCGCGACGAGATCGATGTGCTCGTCGATCTTTCCCTGCACACTGCCGACAGCCGTCTGGTCACTTTCGCGATGGAGCCCGCGCCGGTGCAGATCACTTACCTGGCCTACTGCAGCACCTCGGGCGTGCAGGCGATGCATTACCGCTTTTCCGATCCTCACCTCGATCCGCCCGGCTCCGATCTGGCCGACTACTCGGAGCAAACCATCCGCCTGCCCCGCACTTACTGGTGCTACGAGCCGGGCGGCGCGATGATCGACGTCTCGTCGCCGCCCTGCGAAACCAACGGCTTCGTCACCTTCGGCTGTCTGAACCAGTTTTCAAAAGTGAGCGGAGCAACCATCCAGCTTTGGAACCAGATCCTTCAGCGCGTTCCCGGCTCGCGCATGATCATCCATGCCCGGGCGGGCGAATATCTGGAGGATTTCAGAAAGCGGCTGGAAGACAACGGCGTCGGACCCGGCCGGGTGGAATTCATCGGACGTCAGCAGTGGGAACCTTATTTGAAGACCTACTCGCGCATCGACATCGCGCTGGATCCATTCCCCTACAACGGCGGCATTACGTCTTGCGACACGCTTTTCATGGGGGTGCCGCTGGTTACGCTCTCCGGCAAAACGTCCGTCGGTCGCGGCGGGCGGAGCATTCTCTCAAATCTGAGTTTGCCGGAATTGATCGCGCACGATCCTGGGCAATACGTTCAGATAGCCGCCGACCTGGCGGCCGACCGATCCCGGCTGGTCGAATTGCGGCGGACGCTGCGCGAGCGGATGAAATCCTCGCCGCTGATGGACGCGAAGCGATTCGCGGTCGATGTGGAGAATGCTTATCGACAGGCCTGGCGCAACTGGTGTTTGAATCGGCGGTGAATTCAGGGCAATCGTGTGTCCCGCTTTTTTCTTCCCCTGAAACGCGGATCGCAGTCCCCAGGCCTGGCGGTTCGACACATTTCTGGTTCCTTGGCCATGGGGCGCTCGCTTAAAGGCGAAATGCAAATGCAATGCGGGCGGGGCGAGGGGGAACCAAACGAGATGAGTTGCGCGGGGGCGCCAAAAGTTTCCCCCTCGCCCCTCCCGCACCCTCCCCGCTCCCCTTCCCCTCAACCCTCCCCCAAACAAAATGCGTGCGCGGCGGTATTTCAGCAATCGTGTGCCCCAACTTCCACGTGGACAAGGTGCGCCAATTCATCGCAAAACGCCTGGGTATTTTTTTGCGTCGGACGGTTAGGGGAAGCCAAAGTGGGTGGAGGGGGTGCGGGGGAGACGGGAGAAAAGCTTGGGGCCTTATGGTTGTCTCCCGCCTCCCCTGCATTGCATTTGCATTTCGCCTTTTAGCGAGCGCCTTTCGGCCACCACATCCGAAAAAGTGTCGGCCCGTCAGCTTTGTATGCGGCGGCAATCTTCCCTTGGAAACTTAGGCTGGCGTCTTTCGCATTCATTCGACTCACATGCGATTGCCCCAACGCGTCAAAGTTAGCTCATTGACCCCCGCCAATTCTCCGATACAATCACAGCAATGTCGTTTGCCCGCAACATGACCGGCCCGATCATTATTACCCCGCGAAAACTCGGGTAGGGCTGATCTTTCATCCAAACGGAAATTGAAGCCCTGCCCGATGGCGGGGCTTTTTTATTTGATGAAGTTATCTTGAGAAACCTTATGCCGCGACGAATCGAAATCTACGACACCACGCTTCGCGATGGAACCCAGGGGGAAGGATTTAACCTCTCGCTTCAGGACAAGCTGCAGATCGCGCAGAAGCTCGATTTCCTTGGCGTCGACTATATCGAGGGAGGATTCCCGCTTTCCAATCCCAAGGACGCCGCCTTCTTCCGCGAAGTCGGGAGCCTGGGACTGAAGACCGCGAAGGTCTCGGCCTTTGGCATGACCCGCCGGCGCGGGATGAAGGCCGAGGACGATCCGGGAATGAAGGCGCTGCTGGAGGCGCAGACGCCGGTCATCACCATCGTGGGCAAGACGATCCAGTCGCAGGTTGAGAATGTCTTGCAGGTTTCGCTGGAGGAAAACCTGGCGATGATCGCGGATACGATCCGTCTGCTCCGCTCAGCCGGCCGGCAGGTGGTCTATGACGCGGAACATTTCTTCGATGGGTTTGCCCAGAACCGCGAATACGCCCTGCGCACCCTGCGCGCGGCCCAGGAGGCGGGCGCGTCGGTGCTGGCCCTATGCGACACCAACGGCGGCACTCTGCCGGAATTCGTCCAGCAGGTCGTCGCGGATGTAAAGAAACAGACCTCGGCGCGGATCGGCATCCACACCCACAACGACGCCGCTCTGGCGGTGGCCAACGCCCAGGCGGCGATTGCCGCCGGGGCGGAGCACGCGCAGGGGACGATCAACGGCGTCGGCGAACGCTGCGGAAATATGGACCTCATTTCGCTGATCGCGAACCTCCAGCTTAAATATAAATTCGACTGCCTGCGTCCCGGTTCGCTTCAGCGGCTGACGGAGGTGAGCCGGTTTGTATATGAGGTCGCCAATCTGAATCCCAGCGCGGGGCAGCCGTATGTGGGGGCGAGCGCGTTTGCCCACAAGGGCGGAATGCACGTGCATGCGGTGCAGAAGAACACGGCCACGTATGAGCACGTCTCGCCGGAAACGGTGGGCAATACCCGCAAAATACTCATCAGCGAGCTTTCGGGGGCGAGCAATATCTCGGCCAAGATCGGCAGCAAGTTCGACTTGGAGAGCGACAAGGCAGTTCAGCGGCGGCTCCTGCAAAAAGTCCAGGACATGGAAAACGCCGGCTACCACTTCGAGGCGGCCGAGGGAAGCTTTGAACTGCTCGTTCGCAAGGAGATCGGCCAGTACCGCAAATTCTTCGACCTTGACCATTACCGGGTGACGATCCTGAAGCACGACGGCAAGGAGCCCACATCAGAAGCGACGGTAAAGATCCACGTGAACGGAAAGGCGGAGCATCACGTCGCCGAAGGCGACGGCCCCGTGAACGCGCTGGACAACGCCCTGCGGACGAGCCTGGGTGGGCACTATCCGCAGATCGCGCGGGTGCATCTGACGGATTACAAGGTGAGGGTCATCAACTCGCGTGATGAGACGGCCGCGCAGGTGCGGGTGATCATCGACTGCCGCCGGCAGCGGGGAGATGGCACGAGCGAAACATTCGGCACAATCGGAGTCAGCGGGAACATCATCGACGCGAGCTGGCAGGCACTGGTGGATGCGTATGAGTGCCATTTGATGCATTGTGAGGAGGAGACCCAGAAACAAGATTGAAGAAAGTTGAAAGCGCGCGAGTAATTCGAGACGATTGAAGGGCACTCATGGACATCAGCATCGCAGCGATTCGAATAGCTTTCATTGCACTTCCGGGCCTAATTGCGGCGCAAATCTATCGTAAGCTGCGAGGTCGACGACCTAAGGAGGCATGGGAGACGTTTTTCGAGGTCCTGTTTTTTTCAGTCATCAGCTACACCCTTTGGATTTTCGTAACGGTCTCCTGGGCAAAAATCGAGGCACACTGTAACAGCACAAGTGCCGGCGGCTCCGTTGGCCTAGCGGGCCAGCTTCTGGGATCGCTGACGACAGCCCTGTTTGACGAAAAGGCTTCTCCAGAATGGCTCAAATTGATGCCTATTGCAGTGGCACCGTCCTGTATCATTGGGATTTTGCTCGCGCTCTTCGCTTCGCTTGTTCACAACAAGAAATGGCTGAATCGCTTCGCGCGACGCATAGGTGTATCCTGTCGGCACGGGGACGAGGATCTATGGGAAGACATATTTAACGATGCAATCACGGACGAATGGATATTTGTCCGAGACCACAAGCTGGATCTAATTTATTTCGGCCACCCCGCGATGTACTCTGAAAGCCAGAGGCCGCGAGAATTGGTGCTGACCAATGTCTCGGTGTATTCTAATTCCGACACCAGTAAGCCGCTGTACAATGCCAAGGTGCTTTACGTTTCACGGCAGACCGACGAGTTGAGTATTGAGATACCAGATCTACCAAAGGAGTCGAAAAATGTTGAACAAAACGACACAGCGAATCATAGGGGAGGGAATGGAAAAGAAGGGCGGAGTGAAGCCGGAGGCGACGACCCAAAAGCCTAATATAGGAGTGCCTTCACAAAAACCGCCAACCAACAACAGCGCGCCGCCTCAACAGAATAGCGGAGGCGGCCAGCAAAGGAACTAGCCATGTCGCAGAACTCCAAACAGCAGGCGGGCCAAGGGGCGAAAGGCGGCAATTTTTCTGCGGTCAAGCCGCCGCCAACCACCACTAAGCCCAACGTAGCGCCGTCCGGGCAGTCCCCACCTTCGGCACCCCAGTCGGACAAAAAGGCAAGGGCTCGTAGAGAGGTCGGGAGACAAAGGGGACGTAGCTGTTTTTAAAAATAGCTACGTCGTCCCCTCATAATTTCGTCTACAGTTTAACGGAGCTAGTTTGCGTACCAAGCCGATGCGATTTCAACTGTCGTAGCCAAAGAAGCTCGCGCTCCGATGTAGTGCTTTTCCCTTGGAACGAGGGGAGGAAGGGGAAACGACCCTTAATATTAGGCACCAATATACTTTCCAGCTCATATTTTGATTGGTGTAATAGGAGGGCATGAGTGCGAAAAAACCACAGACGCGCGTTTCTGCTGCTCCAACAGAACCCCGATTTAAAAAACGGGTTACCGTGACCGAACTTTACTCTCAGGCCAGAAGATTCGACGTTGTTGCCACCGTACTTCACAAAATTTACGTTGAAAGCACCCCGAAGGATTGGCTTATCCTTCCGAGCGATTTTGACGTGAGAATACCGTTAGTCGTAAATCACGCACTTGCCGTCGAATTTTTCCTGAAATGCTTATTGCGAATCGACAACAAAAAGTCCACCGGCCACGAGCTGTCACGGGGTGCGCCAAAACCAGCCAGGGCGGGGCGCTTCAAAACCGGCCAATGTGCTGACGTATTCTATACCGCATCCGTTCTATCCGACGCAACTGTTCCTTGAGTTATTGGTCCCCGTTCACGCCGTCTGGCCGGCGGATACCCCCACATCAGAAGACAACGGCGGCTCTGTCACGGTGTCTTCCGGGGGGGAGCACCCTTCATCGCCGGCGGTACTCCGCCGTCCTTTTGGATTTGTCTTTTCCGGTGTCCCGGATTGGCCTGCCGTGAGCGAAGTCGAATGGCCCCCATGCCGAAGGCGGTAGCTCTTGCCGGTGATGTTGATGATCGTGGCGTGCTGCAGGAACCGATCCAGAATGGCCGTGGCCGCCGGCACGTCGCCGATCAGCTTGGCCCAGTCCTCCAGTGGACGGTTGCTGGTCATCATCGTCGAGCGGTTCTCGTGCCGGCGCATGACGATCTCCAGCAGGCATTCGCCGCTGCGCCGCGGAAGCTGCTTCATTCCCATGTCGTCGATGATAAGCAGATCAGGCTTGAGATACCGGGCCAGCGTCTTGTCCTGGGCTCCCAGATCCTCGTCGCCTAAAAAGTCGCGGGCCAGGTCGAAGATGGATCGGTACAGGACCACCAAGCCGCTCTTGATCGCCTGGTGTCCGATGGCCTGGGCCAAAAACGATTTGCCCACGCCGGGCGGACCCAGCAAGAGCACGTCACGTTTGTCACGAATGAACTGGCCGGCGGCCAGATCGTGAATCTGTTTGCGTTTGATGGAGGTGTTGAAGGAGAAGTCGAACTCGTCGAGGTTTTTGGTGTCGCGGAACATCGCCGCCTTGACGTGCCGGCCGATCTGCCGGCTGGATCGGACGTTCAGTTCATCCTGAAGGATCAGTTCCAAAAACTCACTGTGGTCGAGCCGATTGCCGGCCGCCTCGCTCAGGCGAACTTCAAGGCTGCTCGCCAGACCTGAAAGCCGAAGTTGCTTGAGCGTCTGCATCAACGAAGGTCTCATGGGGTGGACTCCCTTCGGCTCTGCTCAGGGCAGGCCTGTAAAGGTTGTGCGGCAGGCAAAGCCTCCGCTTGGGTGATTGCGTCGCGTACGAACTGTCCGTAATCGGCCAGTCCGCGGATGATTGGATGTTCCTGAACAAACTCGAAGTGTTGTTGAACCGGTGCGCCGTTTTGGTGTTCGATGAGCTGCCGCAGGGAGCGCAGGTGATACGCGCCATGCCCCAGAGCAATCTCGCAGGCTCGTTCCACGGCCGGTCGCGGCTGCTGATTGGCCAGCGACAGCAGCCCCATCAACACGCGCACGCCTTCGATGCCGCGATGCTGAAGCATTGACTGCGCCACTGCGTGGCGTGCGGCCCGATGCATTCGATCCGCTGGAGAAGCCAGGTCGTTCCACGCTCGATGCCGCTGATCTTCTCCGGCAGGATATGGGCGTCTTGCGTCGAGAACCTGCCCGGCGGACGCTGCGCGTGCAGAGCGATCGCACGCATCTTCTGATCGAACAGCCGGACCGTGCGCCCGTCCCACCGCGCCCAGACCCGCTGGCCCAAAAACTCCGGCGGGACCGAATAGTACGCCCCCTTGATCTCCACGTGCCCGTCGCGGTGAACACTGCGCAACGCCTCGGTGAAAAGATCGAATCGCACCGGCGGCAGAGCCAACAGTGCCGGCTTCTCTACCTGCTCGAAGACTTCCTTCACCTGCCGCCGCGTCGTGCCGTGGATGCGCGTGTCGGCCACGCTCTTCTCCCACGTCAGCAGATGCGCGTTCTGATCCGAGAGCGAGGCGAATTGCCGGCCTTTGAGAGCATTGCTCTTCACATAGCCGATGCCCCGCTCGATCTTCCCCTTGTGCCGCGGCGTGTACGGCTTGGTGGGCAGAATGGCGATTCCATAATGTTCGGCGAACGACCGGACCTTGGGACACAACTCCGCCTCGAACCAGTCCGCCCGCGTCACCGCCGCGCGAAGATTGTCGATCACCAGCGCTGACGGCATCCCGCCGAAGTGCGTAAAGGCATTTTCCAGACAACGCAGAAAATCATCGGTCGTCTGCCGCTCCACCGCCTCGGCGTACCCCTTGCGGCTGTGGCTCAGCACAATGCGGAAGACCCAGGTTGCTTTGCGTTTGCCGTCAGGACCGACCAGGGCGCACCCCGGCCGAAGTCCACCTGCGCCTCGGCTCCCGGCTCGCATTCCATCCGGCGCACGCTGTAATAGCTGCCGGCATAGCCGTGATCGCTGGAGATGTCTTGATAAATCCGCTGGGCCGTCAGCCCGGCTTCCAACTTCTGAACAATGACCTCACGCCAGGGCGATGCCGTACTGACCGACCCGATGGCGCGCCGGATAACCCGGTGGGCGCGCTCTCCGAGCCGCCTGCGGCGAGCACCGTCGAGCCGCCTGCGGCGAGCACCGTCGAGCCGCCTGCGGCGAGCACCGTCGAGCCGCCTGCGGCGAGCACCGTCGAGCCGCCTGCGGCGAGCACCGTCGAGCCGAGGGGCGCGCTGGCCGGTTTTGAATCCGATCCGGGCGCCGCAGGATCGCCGCCCGACAACCGGATGTGGCGTCCAACGGTCTCCCGGTGAACGCCGAGTTGGCGGGCGATGTTCCGATTGGACCAGCCGCTGCGCAAGTGCCAAAATTGCTTGTACTTCCGCCATCTTGAGTTGATTGGCCATCCCACCATTGGCTTGCGGCAACCGCCGAAAGCCAAGGTCGATAACCCAATCTCCTGTGCCTCAAAATGGCCGGTTTTGGCGCCGCCTCAATTGGCCGGTTTTGCGCGCCCCATGACAGAGCTAAGCATATTGTTTTCTGGTCTGGACCCCTCCATACAAGCGGGTATAGAGAGCGAATTCGTAGCGTCGGGAAACAACAAGGTCGGAATGCACATCCAAAAAGCTCTTGACGTTTTGGATAGATGCAAGGATGCCTTTGTCGAATGGAGATACAATTCCGTTGATCAAAAGGCTTTTCGCCACGGAATCTATGATGCGCCTGTAGTGGTTCCAGTCCTTCGGGAAGCAATCTGGAAAAGAGAGCCGTCACTTAAGTCGGTTCTGAAGATGATGGATGGGGAGGGATAGCTTTGGGCCGAAGAGCAACAGTCCAAAGCGGTCCAACCGTCGCATCACATAGAACCTCGCTGAAGACATTCGAAAATTCGAATTTCGAGTTTGATTCGTCAATCGGATTTCGAGCTTCGAGTTTGGTCCCTGATATCATTGATATCTTTGATATCAATGATATCACGAAAACCCGTACCCCATCCTCCCTAATCCGCCCATCTTGTTCCGGACTGTAACCTTTTGTACTGAAGGGGGCAGAATCAAAAATTCGCGCAAGCCCGACGTTCCGATCGCGGCGAACTACAGCGATGCATCAAGGGCGTCGCGGAAATCTTTTTCGGGGCGGAGGCCTACGAGTTTCTGGGCGATCTGGCCGCCTTTAAAGAGGATGACGGTGGGAATCGAGCTGATGCCGAACTTGCTGGCGGTGCCGTGGTTGGAGTCGGTGTCGAGCTTGCCGACCTTGACTTTGCCGGCGTAGTCGGCGGCCAGCTTTTCAATCGTGGGGGCAAGACGACGGCAGGGGCCGCACCATTCGGCCCAGAAATCGACGAGAACCGGGGTGGTGGATTTGACGACTTCCTGTTCGAAGTTGGCGTCCGTGATCTGAACGACGTTATTCCCTGCCATGTATGCTCCTCAATTAATCCTTGGGGGATAATAGAAGTGGGGGTGGGGGGAGTCAATTCGACGGCCGGAGGCCGTCGGGCGGTACACCGCGAAACTTAGGCCGGAGGCCGTTCGAAGGCCGGAGGCGAGGAGCGGTACTCCGCAAAGGCTGGAGGCCGTTGGGAAGGATGCCGGCGTGTTGGTGCGAGTTGCGAGTTGCTAGCAAATCAAGGACGCGGCGATTGTTTTTTGATCGACCAGATGTTGATGGCGGCGAGGATAAGAAACATTATCGCAAGAACGAAGAGAGCCAAGGGCATCCAGGTGGGGAAGAGATCGGGGAGGGCGTTGTCGGGGCCGGTCAGAATCAGGAGCGCGCCGAAGCCGGCGAGGATGACTGTGAGAGTAAGGAGAATGGGGATCAGGGTTTTGCGGAGGAAAAGGGGATCGTCGTGGAGCGGCGTGTGATGGGAGGCGGGGTGAGGCGCGGGGGAGACAAAGGCGGCCTGGCCGCCGGCGTACATGCCGGCGATTTCGTCGGCGGCAGTGGCGGGAGGTTCGGCGGGGGATTGAGCGCGCAAATCTTCGGGGCTGGTGCGCGGGGCGGAAGGGCGCATGCGCGGCGCGGGAGCGGAGGAGGGTTTGGGAGTCAGGCCGGCGCTGGGAGGAGGGGGACGAAAATTTTTGTCGGGGACGGGGATGAGGGGGGCTTCGAGTGGCGTGGCTGCGCGGCGAGTTGTTGGCTGCGGTTGGGAAGAGGGGGAGTTTGTTGAGTTGTCGGACGTGGGGGAGGGGTTGTTGGGGTCCGACGGCTGGGTCATTTGAGTCATTTCAGCCCTGGAGGGTGTCGCCAAAAGTTAGTGCGTTATCAACCGCGCTAGGGCTGGAATTATAATACCGTGGATGTCGGGGCCAAGTCATGAAGCGGGAGGCGTGAGACATCCCGGGGTGGCGGGAATGTTTTATCCGGCGGATTCTTCGGTTTGCCGGCGGGCGACGGAAGAGCTGTTTCGGTTGGGGCGGGCGGGGCTGGAGAAGAGTTCGGCGGGGATTGGGGCGGACGTTGGCATCGGCGCCGTTGTGCCGCATGCGGGCTGGATATGCAGCGGGGCGGTGGCGGCGGAGGGGATTTTGGCGCTGGCGAAGGGGCGACCGAACGTGGATGTGGTGGTGGTGTTTGGGGCGATTCATACTCCGATTCCGGTGGATCGCGCTGTGTTTGATTCGCATGCGCGATGGGCCGTGCCGGGAGGGGAGAGCGGGGTGACGGAGGAGATGAGGCGGGAATTAACGGGGGAATCGGGGAGATTTTTCGTGGATGATCGGTTTCATGTGAGGGAGCACGCGGTCGAGGTGGAGCTGCCGCTGATTCAGGGGGCCTGGCCCGGGGCGAAGATTTTGCCGGTGGAGGTGCCGGCGGTTGAATCGGCGCTGGAGGTGGGGCGGAGCGTGGCGCGGGCGGTGAAGAGGGCGGGGATAACGGCGGTCTATTTGGCGAGCAGCGATCTGACGCACTACGGTCCGAACTATCGATTCGCGCCGGCGGGGGTCGGTCAGCAGGCGATGGCGTGGGCGATGGAAAACGACGGCCGGATTTTGCGGGTTGTAACGGATATGCGGCCGGAAAAAGTGGTGCCTGAGGTGAGATTAAACAACAACGCATGCGGCGCGGGCGCGATCGCCGCTATGATGGCGGCCTGTTTGGACCAGGGAGCCCGAAGGGCGGTCCTTCTTCGCCACACGAATAGTTATCAGACGCTGGCAAGTGTAGCGCCGCAATCTCCGGACAATGCGGTTGGTTATGCGGCAGTGTGGGTCGGATAACTTTGCGGAAGCGTGCGGCGGAGGCAACGGGAGATTTGTTGATGCGGTGTTTTTGCATCGCGGGGGCGGACGGATGTTGAGCGGGGGCGACAGGCCGTAACAGTTGTCGCGGCCGCTAGGCGTGGGACTGGCGCTGTGGAAGGAATGGGCGCTCTCCGCGACGCGGTTGGAGCGGGGCGGTTGTGGGAATGGAAAGGATGGGCGACGGATCGCCAGTCGTACATGGATGTGGTCTAACGTTTGCTCAGGCAATGAGCATAGCGGTCCAAAGGATCGCGTTCTCGGAGAGAAAGAAGAAAGCCATGAACGAGCATGAGTTTCATAACAAACTTGCGGAGCTGATGGGAGAGATCAGCACGCTGCCCCCCAGCGAAAGGCAAAAATTGGAAAAGCTTGCGGATGAAACGCGGGCGCGACACGAGCGGCTGCGGCAGACGGTGAGCAGCCTGCAGGAGAGTTTGGATTATCTTCGGCTCAGCATTAAGTATCTGGTGTTCGACCTGGAAGCGACGCGCCGCGAGAATTCTTATCTGCGGAAGATGCTGGAGGAGACGACTGGCGGCGGGTCGGCAGATTAGGGCTTGAAATCAACGAATATCCGCCACGGCCTCTCGCCAGAAGGGCCGTGGCAATCGGATCAAGAAGCAGGCCGAGCGTGCGGCCTGCTTCGTATGTTATTGGGGTGGGAGATTCGCCGCAGAGGGCGCGGAGAGCACGGAGAAATGCATTTTTGCCACAGATTTAAAGCAGATGAACACAGATGAATTGGTTTTTTTATCGGTGTGAATCTGATTTATATCTGTGGCAAAAATGCATTTATTGTCGGGCTGGGCGAAAGAGTTTTGGACCGAATGGGGCTGGTGCGATACAATTGATTTCCTTATGGCGGCTATAAAGACTTTGCAAAATCCAGGGCCGCGGCAGGAACGGGAATTGATTCCGGGGGATAGTCCGCTCGCGCCCTATGTTTCGGTTAATCCGGCGCGGATGCATGGGGAGCCGTGTTTTGTGGGCTCGCGGGTTCCGATTCAGCATCTGTTCGATCATTTGCGAGCGGGGGATTCGCTGGAGATTTTTCTTCAAGACTTTCCGCCGGTGACACGTCAACAGGCGGTGGCAGTGATCGACCTGGCAGCGCGCGGATTGCTCGAAGGACTGCGGCAACTGTGAACGTCCTGCTGGACAACTGCATGCCGTATCGGGCTAAGACCATCTTTGAGGGGCACGCAGTTTCGCACGCAAAAGATCAAGGCTGGGAGCGGCTTGAAAACGGACGGCTTCTGGCTGCGGCGGCCGAGGCGCGATTTGCCGTGATGGTTACGGTCGATAAGAAGATCAAGTTTGAGCAGAATCTGGAGCTGCTGCCTTTGACGGTGATTGAGATCGATACTGGGGATAGCCGCTTGCCGTCGATCATGGCGGTCGCGGCGAGAATGATTGAGGCTCTTGGTTATGTTGAGCGGTTCAGATTCATCAGAATCGACCAGGATGGGCAATTATACTTTCTGGCAGAACGGACATGAATTGCGATGAATTGTGAGTCTGCCATTGAAGCCTGTCTTGGGGAGGCGAGGGAGCTGCGCCATCGGCTGCATCGGATTCCGGAGCTTGCGTATGAGGAGGTTAAGACGGCGGGGGTGATTCGGGGGGAGCTTGATCGGATGGGAATTCAACATATCGATGGGGTCGAGGGGGCGGCGACGGCGACGATCGGGGTGATTGGGGATGTGAAAAAGCCGTGCGTGGCGCTGCGGGCGGATATTGATGGGTTGCCGATTTTGGAGAAGACGGGGCTGACGTATGCGAGCGAACATGCGGGGCGGATGCATGCGTGCGGGCATGATGGGCATATCGCGACGCTGCTGGGGGCGGCGGGGGTTTTGAATGAAATGCGAGAGAGGCTGGGGGTTTGTGTGAAGCTGATTTTTCAGCCGGCGGAGGAGAATGGCGGGGGGGCGGAGAGGATCGTGAAGGCGGGGGGGTTGGATGGGAGGATCGGACCGAGGGTCAACGCGATTTTTGGGTTACATGGGTGGCCCTGGCTGCCGGTGGGGACGGTGGCGACGAAGGCGGGGGCGATCATGGCGGCGACGGATGTTTTTAAGGCGACCATTCGAGGAAAAGGGTGTCATGGGGCGTTTCCGCACATGGGGGCGGATCCGATCGTGGCGGCCGCGGAGGCGATTTTGGATTTGCAGCAGATTGTGAGCAGGGAAGTGGATCCGACGGAGCCGGGAGTGGTGACGGTGGGGATGGTTCGTGCCGGGACGGCGACGAATATTATTCCGGATGAAGCGGTGTTTGAGGGGACGGCACGGACGGTTTCTTCGGGGGCGCGGGCGGCGATGAAGAGCGCGATTTATCGGAGGATCGGCGCGGTGGCGAGTGCTTCACGATGTTCCGCGGAGATTGAGTGGACGGAGGGGTATCCGGCGACGGTGAATGATCCGAAGATGACGGACTATGTGGCGAAAGTGGCGCGGGAAGCGCTGGGGGCGCAGCGGTTTTTGATGGCGGGAAGGCCCACGATGGGAGGGGAGGATTTTGCGTATTATCTGGAGAAGGTGCCGGGGTGTTTTTTTTATGTGGGCGTGGAGCCGGTGGGGGCGGGGGGGTATCCGTCGCTGCATAATGATCGGTTTGATTTTACGGATGCGGCGATTGGGGTGGGGATGAGGATGTTTGTGGAGTTGGTGGGGAATTTCAGGGCGTGAAGGCGGAAATCCGAAACCCGAAACCAGAATTCCGAATCAAATCCGAATGATTGAATGACGAATGGGGATGCCGGCGCGGCAATCATTCGGAATTCGGTCATTCGGTCATTGATTCGCCATTCGGGTTTCTGGTTTCGGGTTTCACCCCAATTACTTGGGTTGTTCGAGCGGCGTGAAATTCACCTGGAAGGAGAGCTGTTCGAGTTGCACGGCCAGATCGACGGCTTTGATGGCGATTTCGGGGGCGGTTTTGAGGGAGACGGGGGCAAAGTTGAGCAGGCCGCGGATTCCGGCTTCGACGCATTGGTCGGCGACTTCCTGGGCATTGTCGGCGGGGACGGCGAGGATGGCCAGGCGGATCGCGAGTTTTTCGATGGTTGATTTTAATTCGGTGAGGGGCTGGATGGTGAAGAAGCGTTTGCTGGTGGCGGGGTCGGAGCCGGGTTGACCGGGGAAGGGACCCTGGCGTTTTCCGACTTTGGTGGCGTCGGCGTCGAAGACGGCGACGAGGCGGAAGCCTTTGGCGTCGAAACCATTGTAAGCGAGGAGCGCGCGGCCGAGGTTTCCGGCGCCGACGAGCAGGACGTTCCAGGTTTTGTCGGTGCCGAGGATTTTGCGGACCTGGGCGATGAGGTCGTCGACGCGGTAACCGACGCCGGGGTGGCCGAACTGGCCGAAGTAGGCGAGGTCTTTGCGCACCTGGGCGTCGGTGAGGTTGAGGCTTTCGCCGAGCTGTTTGCTGGAGATGGTGCGGCGGTCTTTTCGCTTGAAGGATTCGAGCTGGCGAAGATAGAGGCTGAGCCGATGGACGGCGGGATGGGGGATGGGGTCGGTGCGGGCGAGATCCATCGTTTGGACGCGGATTATTCCAGCGCTGTGCGCAGGTCAAGTGACTGGACAGAAATCGGGCGCGATGGGAAAACGGATGTTGGACTATGCGGTCAGAAGAAGTGTTACGAGCGGCGGCGCGGCATATCAATGCGGGGAAGCCGGGGGAGGCGATACGCGTTTGCCGGCGGTTTTTGATGCAGGAGCCGCGGGCAGCGCGGGTGCATTATGCGCTGGGGATTGCGCTGAATATCGCTGGGCAGGCGGAGGAATCGATCGGGGAGTTTCGGCAGGCGGTGGCGCTGAAAGCGGATTTTTATGAAGCGCTGACGAACCTGGGGAACGTGCTGGTGAGCGCGGGGAGGCTGGGGGAGGCGATTGAGGCTTTTTCGGAGGCGGTGCGGCTTCAACCCGGGCTGGCGGAAATGCACGTGAATCTGAGCAACGTGCTGCGGGACAGTTGGAGGCTCAGGGAGGCCGAAGTGGAGGCGGTGAAGGGGGTGGAGCTGAAGCCGGACATGCCGGAGGCGCAGCTATGTTTGGGTGCGGTGGCGGCGTGTCTGGGGGAGTTTGAGAGGGCGGGGGAGTGTTATCGGAAGGCGATTGCGCAGCGGCCGGGATATTCGGCGGCGCACATGAATCTGGGGTTGATGGAACTGGTGACGGGGAATTTGGGGGAGGGGTGGAAGGAATATGAGTGGCGGAGGTGGTGTGCGGATGCGGTGACGCCGCGCCTGTTTCGGGAGCCGCAGTGGATGGGGCAGGATGTGGCGGGGAAGAGGGTTTTGATTTTTCCGGAGCAGGGGTTTGGGGATGCGATTTTTTTTGTGAGGTATGTGCCGATGGTGGCGGCGAAGGGGGGGACGGTGATTTTGGAGTGTGCGCCGGCGTTGGCGCGGCTGTTTGGGAGGGTGCCGGGGGTTGAGAAGCTTGTTGTGGCGGGGCAGGGTTTGCCGGGGTTTGATTTTCAGTGTGCGCTGCCGAGTTTGCCGAATGCGTTTGGGACGGATTTGGGGACGATACCAGCGGATATTCCATATCTTTCGGCGGATGAGGAGATCGTTCGGAAGTGGAAGGAGAGGATCGGGCGCGCGGAGGGCGTCAGGCAAGTTGGGATTGTCTGGGCGGGGAACATGGCGAATCGCAATGATCGGAACCGTTCGATTCCGCTGGAGAAATGGGGGGCGATTCTGGGGGTGAAAGGATGCAGGTTTCACAGTCTTGGGACTTCACCGCCGCCGGTGGGGTTGGAGGTGGCGGATTGGTCGGGGCGGCTCACGGATTTTGCGGAGACGGCCGGGCTGATTGCGAATTTGGATCTGGTGATCAGCGTGGATACGGCGGCGGGGCATTTGGCGGGGGCAATGGGGAAGGAGACGTGGCTGCTGATCGCGTTTCCGCCGGACTGGAGGTGGATGCTCGAGCGCGCGAATAGTCCGTGGTATCCGACGGTGAAGTTATTTCGACAGAAGTGCGCGGGGGATTGGGAAGGCGCGATTGCCGCCGTGGCCCGTGAGCTGGGACGGAAACTCGAAATTCGAAATTCGAATGACGAATCAAATTCGAAATTCGAATGAGCAAATTCGAAACGATTGTTTTTTCTTCGCGCCTCTTGGCGGTGGAATATTTTTTGGGCGGCGAGCAGAATGGGGGCTTTAAGGAGCCATCATGGAATTTCGCCAGCTCGGTCGGTCGGGGTTGAAGGTGCCGGTGCTTAGTCTGGGGACGGGGACGTTTGGGGGGAAGGGGGATTTCTTTAAGGAGTGGGGAAACACCGATGCGGAGGGGGCGACTCACCTCCTCGAGGCGGGGCTGTCGATGTTTGATTCGGCGGATATTTATTCCAGCGGCGTGGCCGAGGAGATCCTGGGGAAGGCGATCAAGGGACGGCGAAATCGCGTGCTGATTTCGACCAAGGGGACGTTTCGGTCTGGGCAGGGGCCCAATGATGTGGGGTCTTCGCGCTTTCATCTGATCGAGGCGGTGGAAGGGAGCTTGCGGAGACTGGGGACGGATTATATCGATCTGTATCAGTTGCATGGGTTTGATGCGCTGACGCCGGTGGAGGAGACGCTGGGGACGCTGGATGATCTGGTGAGGGCGGGGAAGATTCGGTACATCGGGTGCTCGAATTTTTCGGGGTGGCATTTGATGAAGTCGATCGCGGTGTCGGAGCGATATGGACTGGCGCGGTATGTGGCCCATCAGGCGTATTACAGTTTGATCGGGCGGGAATATGAGTGGGAGCTGATGCCGCTGGCGGTCGATCAGGGGGTGGGATGCGTGGTGTGGAGTCCGCTGGGGTGGGGGAGATTAACGGGGAAGATTCGGCGCGGGCATCCGAAGCCGGCGGTGAGCCGACTGAAGAGCCAGTTGGTGGTGGATATGGGGCCGCAGGTTGAGGAGGGGTATGTGCACAAGGTTGTGGATGCGATGGACGAGGTGGCGAAAGAGACGGGGAAGACGATTCCGCAGATTGCGCTGAACTGGCTGCTGCAGAGGCCGTCGGTGGCGAATCTGATTATCGGGGCGCGGGACGAGAAGCAGTTGCGGGATAATTTGGGCGCGGTGGGGTGGCATTTGACGAAGGAGCAGGTGAAGAGATTGGATGAGGCGAGCGCGCTGCCGTTGACGTATCCGTACTGGCATCAGGCGGGGTTTGGGGAGAGGAATCCGTTGCCGGTTTAGTCGCGCTCAAGCAATGATGATTGATCGATAGGGCATCTGACGAACCCCCTCCCCCCGCCTCCACCGGAGTACCGGGGGCGGGGGTAAATGCAGAGAATTCGCATGCAGAAAACGCTTGCTGATGAGGGGGTTTCTCGGTATGGTTTGGGAATCCATGAAAACATTTAAATCGTCGCGTGGGCTGTGGCTTCTGGTGGTTCCGATTTTGTGCGGGTGCGTGGGGAGTGGGAATCGGACGGCGCAGTCGGTGCAGGCGCCGGAGGCAACGGGGCCGTATGTTTGGAAAAGTGTGCAGATCGTCGGCGGGGGGTTTGTGGATGGGATTGTGTTTCATCCGTCGGCGAAGGGCGTGAGGTATTGCCGGACAGATATCGGGGGGGCGTATCGGTGGGATGATGCCAAGAAAATCTGGCAGCCGATACTGGATTGGGTTTCCTATAAGGATACGAATCTGATGGGGGTGGAGAGCATTGCGATTGATCCATCGGATCCGGATCGGGTTTATCTGGCGTGTGGGATGTATACGAATGCGACGTCGCCCAACGCGGCGATTTTGCGGTCGGATGATCGGGGGCGGACTTTTCAGCGGACGGATTTGCCGTTCAAGATGGGGGGCAATGAGGATGGGAGGGGCAATGGGGAGAGACTTCAAGTCGATCCGAATGATGGGAACGTGATTTATTTTGGCTCTCGACTGAATGGGCTGTGGCGCAGCCTGGATCGCGGAGTGACGTGGGAGAAGGTGGATAGTTTTCCGCAGGTAGTGGAGAGACCTTCGACGCGGCCGATGGGGCGGCGGTTTGGTTTTTCGCCGCGGTCTTCAGGGATTGTATTTGAGATTTTCGATCCGCGCAGCGGGTCGGCGGGGAAGGGAAGTGGGACGATTTATGTGGGGGCGTCGCTGGTCAGGCAGGCGAGTGTTTTTCGCAGTACGGATCATGGGCAGACGTGGGATGTGGTTGCGGGGGAGCCGACTTCGTTGCGGCCTTCGCATGGGGTGATGGCTTCGAACGGCGTGATTTATTTTTCGTATGGGACAGCGCCGGGACCGTCGCGGATGACCAATGGGGCGATATGGAAGTTTGACACGGGCAGCGGCGTCTGGACGGATATTACGCCGGAGAAACCGGACCCGATCAATGGGAAGGCGTTTGGGTATGGGGCGGTCGCGGTGGATACGGCCAATCCGGATGCGATTATCGCCAGCACGTTTGGGCATCCGGGGGGCGAGGAGCTCTATCGCAGCACGGATGGGGGGAAATCGTGGCGGGGGATTTATGCGGGTGGGGGCGTGTACGATTATTCGGGGGCGCCGTATGTGCATCATACGCCGATCCATTGGCTGCTGGATATTCAGATCGATCCGTGCGATCCGAATCATGCAATGTTCACGACGGGATATGGCGGGTGGGAGACGTTTGATCTGACCAATGCCGATGAGGGGAAGCCGACGCACTGGAGCGTATTTAGTAAAGGGATCGAGGAGACGGTGGCGCTGCATCTGATCAGCCCGGAGGTTGGTCCGCACCTGATCTCGGCGATTGGGGATTATGGCAGTTTTGAGCATTGGGACGTGGACAACCCTCCGGCGGATGTGAATACGAATCCGCGGTTTGGGAACACGACGGGCCTGGCGATGGCAACGGGGAACCCGATGCTGCTGGTGCGGAGCGGAGACCTGGCGGGAGGTCAGAATCGAGGGGGGCCGGGGCTGGCGTATTCGCTGGATCAGGGAAAGACGTGGACGCAGGCGAAAAAGGGGCCGGGGTTTAACAGCCGGGATGGGTCTGTGGCGGTGAACGCGGATGGGACGAGGTGGATCTGGACGTTGCCGGGGGCCGGATCATTTTTGACGACGGATCGGGGGGATTCGTGGAAGCGGTGCGCGGGACTTGAGGAGGGGGTTCGGCCGGTGGCGGATCCCGTGAATCCGATGAAGTTTTATGGGGTGGACGTGGCGGGCGGGGAATATTTTTGGAGCGTGGATGGGGGAGAGAAATTTTCGACGGCGATGTTTTTATCTGCGCCGCCCGCGCCCGGAGAGGATCGGGGCGATGCGCGGGGGGCAGGACCAGCTTTATCCCGCGCCGGATCGGGAAGGGGATTTGTGGCTGGCGTCGCATGATGGGCTGTGTCATCCGGTCGGCCCGTCGGGGTTTACGGGGGTGGGAGGGCCGGTGAATATTCATGCGTTTGGGTTTGGGAAATCTGCGCCGGGGGCAGACTATCCGGCGATTTATGTGGTGGGGGATTTGAACGGGCAGCCGGGAATTTTTCGCAGTGATGATCGCGGGAAGAGCTGGGTGAGGATCAATGATGATCAGCATCAATGGGGACTGATTTTGCAGATCACCGGCGATCCACGGATTTATGGGCGGGTTTATGTGGGGACGCACGGGCGGGGGATTTTGTATGGGGATCCGAGGCAGTAGAAATTATTTCGCGGCCGGTTTGGGGTTGAGAGGCTGTTTGACGAATCCCCACAGGGCGAAGACGTTTGGATGTTCGTAACCGCTGATTCCCTTGACCGGGGCATCGATGCGCTTCCAGCCGACGGTGTGGGATTGCAGAAAAAATGTGATCTGGTCCCTCCAGGAGAAATAGTATGGGCTGTCTTCCCAGCCACTTTGGGCGTTCGGCGCTGGGGGGAGCAGTTTTGGAGGGGTGGCAGCTGAATCGGGGTATTCGAAATCGCCGAGGAGAATCACGTCGTGTCCGCTGCTGAGCGTAGCGGCGATGCGCTTCAGGACCGGATCCATGGCGTGAGTGTTTTCCATGGCGGGGATGATCTGCTCGTATCTCTGGTACTTGATGAAATCCATGGGTGGGATGGTGAGATATTCGGTGGGGCCGTGATAGTAGCGCTGAAAGGTGATCGCATAGAACCACGGGCTGATGATGATGAGGTTTCCGGGCGCTGAAACTCAGGGAGATCGGCGGCGATGAAGTCGATGCTGGTTTTTCGCAGGCCCGCGTCGTGCCAGACGGGTCTGAAGTTGGAAGCGCAAAAGCAGATTGCCGCGAGGCAAAAGGATACACGGACCGCGGTGGATGGGAGCGAGCTGAAAAGGCCGTCGATGCAGGAGGCGATGAGGGCGAGAAGGGCGAGGTAATACCAGGGCTGCATGGTGTAGGCGAGGGCGTGGAGAAAGATCCAATAGCCGCCGATGCCGAGGAAGAGGACGGTGAGATGATAGATCAGGACGTCTTTTCGGAAATCGATGTCGCGGGGAAGAGGCTGGCCCCGCGGCGTGGAGCCGCGAAAGCGACGGGAGGCGGTCAGGGCGACCAAAAGGGAAAGGACGATCGCGATGCCCCACATCCAGGCGTTGTGGGGGCTGCCGGCGGCGGGATTGTCTTTGTCGTAGCCGACGGATTCGACGAACTTGGAAACGAGCCAGCTCATGGTGGGGGAGTGGATAAGCATGGCGCGGAAGCTGGCGGAGCGGACCGTCAGCACGCGGTAGGGGAGCATGGAGATGGTGCAGACGATGCCGATGGCGAGGATGATCGCGGCCCGCCTGAAATGGCGATGTCCGAGGCAGACGAGGATGCCGCCGCTGCAGAGGGCGAAGAGGATGACGCTGTTGTAGAAGAGGGTTTGGACGGCCATGAGTGAGATGACGAGGGCGGCGAAAATGCGCAAGGGGCTGGGGCGAGTGGCGACGTCCCAGATGAGGCCGAGCGTGAGCAATTCGAGCAGAACACCCGGGCCGTAGGCGCGGATGGAGTCGCCATAGATGACCATCGCGCTGGCGAAGCCGAGGAGGGTGAGGGTTGCAATGGGCGTGCGATATCGGAAGCGCCGGGCGTTAAGCCAGATTGCGGCGAGCATGCCCAGGCCGGTGAGGAGGCCGGAGACGCGCAGGCCCGGGTCCGACGTTCCAATTCCGCAGCGAATCCAGAATCTGATGAAGACGAACCAGAGGATGGGGAAGGAATCATGCTGAAGGTTGGCGGCGATGTCGGAGATGGTGGGGCTGGTCGCCAGATCGACGCTGTTGACCTCATCGCGCCACAGTGCGCCGGCGTGAAGGAAAAAGCGGATGTGGAAGGCGAGCCAGGCAACGGTGAGCGCGGCGGCGAGCGACCATTCGAAGATCCCGGCGGCGCCGAGCTTGTTTCTTTTTCGAGAGGTGTCGGCTGTTGCGACGCTTTGGCTCATCAAAAAATGTTCCGCCCGCAAAAACAGGCGCGGAACAGTATTGTCAGCGGGGAGGCTTGATGCAAGGCGAGTCAACACAAGGGGCGAGTCAGCGAAGCGCGCCGGGTTTTCGCGCGAGTTTCCAGCGGGGACCTTCGAAGCCGTGACGGCGGTACCAGGCGGCGAGGGACTCGCGCGGCATGGGGTAGGGCTTGCCGCCGAAGGGGACGGTCTTGAGGACGATTTTCACGCCGTGCTGGTCGGCGAGATCGCAGATTGAGGTCAGGATCTGCGAACCGTGACCGATTCCGGGCTCCAGGACCCAGAGGCGGTGAATCTTGAGGCTGTCATCGGGGCTGGCGAGAAACTGGACGAAGCCGCGGCGGGAGCCGTCGGGGTTGTCGAAGGCGAAGGTCGCGGCGTTGATGCGCGAGGCGATGGCCTCCAGGGCCGTAAGGAAGGCGGTGCTGGGAGGTTCGTCGCGCATGGTTATTTGGAGGCGACGACAGTCTGGCCGCTGAAGGCGGCTTCAAAATCCTGGATGGCCTCCATCGCTTCCTCGGGAGTGGAAACGCGGGCCAGTGCGCGCGCAGCTCGCGGTTCTGGAGGGCGCGGCCGGCCTTGGCGAGAAGCTGCAGATGGACGTTGGCCTTGGCGGCGGGGGAAAGCAACAGGAACACGGCTGAGATGGGTTGCTCGGTGACAACGTCGAGCAGGCCGGAACGCGTCAGGCCGAGGGCGACCTCCGGGTTGTCGAGCTTTTCCATGCGGGCGTGCGGCAGGGCGATGCCTTCATTGAGGAAGATGGAGCCCAGTTGCTCGCGCTCGGCGAGTTTTTTCAACAATCTCGTCGATGCCGAGGCTCGGATTGCCGCGGCGACGGCCTCGGCGAGGCGCTGGCGGACTTCCTGCCGCGGCACGGGATCGTCCCAGATGACGATCCGCTGCGGCGTGAGGAGGCGGCTAAGCGTGCCGGCGGGGCGGACCGACGTGATCGTCGCCTGGGTGGAGGGCTCGACGAATTCGGTGCTGCGGCGCTCTTCGCTTTCGGCGTCGACGACGATGATGCTCACGGCCTTGGCGCGTGGATGAGATCCTCGGCGACGCTGTGGTGGCCGATGAGTCGCTTCCACCAGGGGATGGGATGGGGGCGTCCGATGACGATCTGGCCGACGCCGTATTCCGAGGCGAAACGGAGGATAGTGTCGGCGATGTTCTGTCCCTTGAACTGGAAGACGGTTGCGCCAAGCTGCTTGGCGAGGTCCTGGGTTTCGGCGAGGAGGCGCTGGGTGACAGCGTCGATGACGGTGGGGTCTTCGGAAGGCGTTTGCACGTAGACCGCGTACCAGTTGCGATTGAGACGGCCGGCGAGGCGCGATCCGATGCGGAGGAGGCGGGCGCTGTTGGGGCCGCGCGAGGAGAGGCAGACCATGATCTGCTCGGGCGAGGCGTCGGTGGGGGCGGCGACCTGCTGCTGCCGGCGCTTTCGCGGCGCTTGAAGTCGATCTGCGATGCCAGTTCGCGCAGGGCCAGTTCGCGCAGATGCTCGAGGTTGCCGCTGGTGAAGAAATTTTCCAGGGAGGACTGAACGCGCTCCATGGGATAGATCTTTCCCTCCTTGAGGCGCTGCTGGAGGTCTTCGGCGGAGAGGTCGATGTTGATGATCTGGTCGGCCTCGGCGAGGACGGAATCGGGCAGGCGCTCGCGCACTTTTACGCCGATGAGGTTCTCCACCATGTTGTAGAGGCTTTCGAGATGCTGGATGTTGAGGGCAGAAATCACGTGTATTCCTGCGGCGACGATGTCCTGGACGTCCTGGTATCGCTTGGTGTTTTTGCTGCCGGGGACGTTGGTATGGGCGAGCTCATCGACGATGGCGACCGTGGGGTGTCGGGCGATGACGGCATCCACATCCATTTCCTCAACGACGATTTGGTGATATTCGACCTTTCGGCGGGGGATGACTTCAAGGCCTTCGAGGAGGCTGGCGGTTTCGGCGCGGCCGTGGGTTTCGACGAGGCCAACGACGACGTCGATCCCTTCGTTTTTAAGGCGGTGCGCTTCCTGCAGCATGCGGAAAGTTTTTCCGACGCCGGGGCCGTAACCGAGATAGACCTTGAGCCGCCCCCGCTGGGAGCGTGCGGATCATCTGGAGGAAAGATTGTGCTCTGTCATCAGCCATTCGCCACGGGCGGATTTTGCCTTTCTAAGTTAAAACGGTACCGCGGGGTCGGCGTGTGGCAACTAGCGCCGTTGCCCCGCAGTGCCTGTTTGCACCCGAATGCGGCGGTTTGGACGTTGATCAAGACGCCCACGCACCCAAGTGACTCTTTGAACCGCTCCCTCTTACGCCCTCTTATCCCCTCTCCCGGTACTCCGGGAGAGGGTTAGGGTGAGGGTCATTTTGATTATCCAATGCGATATTCAGCCGCAGAACATTCACGCCCGGATCGCCCAGAATTCCCAGATCCGGCCCGTCGGTGTACTTGGCGACGAGCTCTTTCACTTGGTCGGGCGACATTTTCCTGGCCGCAGCGACGCGATTAACCTGCAGGGCGGCGTTGGCCGGGCTGATGTGGGGGTCGAGGCCGGAACCTGAGGCGGTGACGGCGTCGCCGGGGATCAGCACGTCGTTGCCGCTGGCGTCTTTGAAATCGCCGGCGATCAGGCCGGCCGTGGCGCCGTTGTGGGGGAACGCGTCCACCATCGCCATTTGGTTGAGGGTGCCGTCCTTGTTCTGGTAGTTCTTGAGCGGGACTTCCGTTTTCGTGCCGTCGGCCGCGACGTTATAGAGCTTGAAGGAAAGGCCGTTGGTGTAGGCGTAGTGGATGGTGCGGAAGCGGACGCCGTCGTAGGTGATTGATTCGGGCTGGGTAGTGGGCTGCGTGGTGGCGGCGTTATTGAGGCCGTTGATAAGCTTATCGCTGAGGGGGCCGAGGTTGGTCCCGCCTGAACTGGTGGCATCATAGCCCGCGCCGGCCGCGCTGGGCCGGGGATGGAAGTATTGAGCGGCGGAGAAATTCTGGCCGATCAGCGCCGATCCGACGGCCTGGGTATCGTCCGTCGTGTGGTTCCCGTACTTGTCCAGGAGGGAGCCGTCCGCCTGCCAGCGGAATGCCGCCTGGCCGATTCCCCAGATGAGCAGGGGATAGATGCCGCAGCAGATAATGCCCAGGACGATGGTGACGGCGATGGAGGCCCAGATGTGCGCCGAGCAGGGAGCCGCCGGGGACGTCGTTCTCACGGTGGATGACCATTGTGTGGCCGGTGTTTTTTTCGCTTTTCATGGGGGTAATTCTTCTTTCGTTTTTTTCAGTGCATCATCGCCAAGCCGGGCAGGTGGATGGCGTTGATGAAAAGGTCGATGAGCCTGATTCCGGGGAACGGGGCAATGATGCCGCCGAAGCCGTAGATCAGCAGATTGCGCCGCAGAATGACGGCGGCCGGCGCCGGACGGAATTTCACGCCCCGCAGCGCCAGCGGAATCAGCAGAATGATGATGATCGCGTTAAAGATAACGGCGCTGAGAATGGCGCTGTGCGGCGTGTGCAGCTTCATGATGTTCAGCGGGGCGACCTGCGGGAACGCGCCCATGAGCATCGCGGGG
Organism: uncultured Phycisphaerales bacterium; assembly: GCA_963755915.1. Taxonomy (GTDB): domain Bacteria; phylum Planctomycetota; class Phycisphaerae; order Tepidisphaerales; family Tepidisphaeraceae; genus PALSA-1353. Next base: position 4,796,379 of record CAVWLP010000002.1, on the reverse strand, counting down.
ATGATGGCGAAATATTTCGCCACGTCGTTGGCGACGCTGAAGGTCGTCAGCGCGCCGCGGGTCATCAGCAGCTGCTTGCCGATCTCGACGACTTCGATCAGCTTCGTGGGGTTGCTGTCGAGATCGACCATGTTGCCGGCCTCCTTGGCGGCCTGGGTGCCGGTGTTCATGGCGACGCCGACGTCGGCCTGGGCCAGCGCCGGGGCGTCGTTGGTGCCGTCGCCGGTCATGGCGACGAGATGGCCCGCCGCCTGCTCTTTCTTGAGCAGGGCCAGCTTGTCTTCGGGCGTGGCCTGGGCGAGGAAGTCATCGACGCCGGCTTCCTTGGCGATGGCGGCGGCGGTCAGCGGGTTGTCGCCGGTGATCATGACCGTCTTGATGCCCATGGCCCGGAAGCGCTGGAAGCGGTCGGGCAGGCCGCTCTTGACGATGTCCTTGAGATAAATGACGTTCCATAAACTTTGGTGGTGCTGGCGACGACGAGAGGCGTGCCGCCGGCGCGGCTGATCGTTTCCACCGGTTCGATCGATCTCGGCGGGGAAGGCGGCCGCCACCGGCCAGGACGAATTTGCGAACGCTGTCGGCAGCACCTTTGCGGATCATTTCGCCATTCAAGTTCAGGCCGCTCATGCGCGTCTGGGCGGTGAAGGGGACGAATTCGGCATGGGGCATATCGCCGATTTCCCGGCCGCGGATGCCGTACTTTTCCTTGGCCAGCACGACGATGCTGCGGCCCTCGGGCGTTTCATCCGCCAGCGAGGAAAGCTGGGCGGCATCGGCTAATTCCGTCTCCGTCACTCCCGGCGCGGGAATGAATTCGGCTGCGGCGCGATTGCCGAGGGTGATCGTGCCGGTTTTATCCAGCAGAAGCACGTCGACGTCGCCGGCGGCTTCAACGGCTTTACCGCTCATGGCCAGCACGTTGTGCTGCACCATTCGGTCGATGCCGGCGATGCCGATGGCGGAAAGCAGTCCGCCGATCGTTGTCGGAATCAGGCAGACCAGCAGGGCGATCAGCACCGTCACGGAGAAGATGCCAGGCTCACCTTCTGCGTAGACATCGGCGCTGAGATACGTCTGCGTGTAAATCGCGAAGGGGAGCATGGTGATGCAGACGGCCAGGAAGATGATCGTCAGGGCCGAGAGCAGAATCGAAAGGGCGATTTCGTTGGGCGTCTTCTGACGTTTGGCGCCTTCGATCAGCTCGATCATGCGGTCCATGAAGCTCTCGCCGGGGTTGGCGGTGACGCGGACCTTGATCTCATCCGAGAGGACAGTCGTGCCGCCGGTAACGGCCGAGCGGTCGCCGCCGGCTTCGCGGATGACCGGGGCGGATTCACCGGTGATGGCCGATTCGTTAACGCTGGCCGCGCCTTCGATGATCTCGCCGTCGGCGGCGATCAGCTCGTTGGCCGTCACCACGAAGATATCTCCCTTGCGGAACGATTCCGCGGGGACCGTCTGAATCGAGCCGTCAGGCATGAGCTTGCGGCCGACGGTTTTGGTGCGGCTCTTGCGCAGGGCATCCGCCTGGGCCTTGCCGCGGCCTTCGGCCATGGCCTCGGCGAAGTTGGCGAAGAGAACCGTGAACCACAGCCACAGCGAAATCTGGGCGACGAACGCAGAGGGAGTCCTTGGTGAAGAACAGATCTAGCGTGGTCAGGAACCGCGCCAACTTCGGTCACGAACATGACGGGGTTCTTGACCATGTGAACGGGGTTGAGCTTCTTAACGCTCTCCCAGATCGCCGGCATGACGATTTCGGGATCGAACAGGGGTCGTGCTTTGGCAGCCATAGGATTAAACCTCAATCTCTCTCAAATTGGTTTTCAAAATTAGCTTCAGTACAGGACTCCACCGCCACGCATGATGAAATGCTCCAGCAGCGGTCCCATTGCCAGGCCGGGGAGGAAGTTGAGCGCCCCGACGATGACGATGACCGCGATGATAAGTAAGACAAACGTAGGTCCGACGACGGGGAAGCTTCCCGCGGATGCAGGCGCCGGTTTTTTAATCGCCAGCGCACCGGCCAGGGCGAGAACCGGGATCAGCTCCCAGTAGCGGCCGATCAGCATGCAGTAAGTCTGCGTCCAGTTGAACATGGTGTTGGTGTACACCGTCTGCCCGGCGGCATTGGTGCCCGTGGGCGAATAGCCGTAGCCGCCCATGGCGGTGCCGTTATTCGCCATTCCGGAGCTGTAAGCGTAGAAAATCTCGCTGAAACCGTGCGGCCCGTTATTGCCGACGGCTCCATTGCCCCAAGTCGCGGCGGCGCCCCAGGCGGTGAATCCGATGGCGTCGATCACCATCACCAGCATGTAGAGACACGCGCATTTCACGCCGTAGGCATCCACCTTCTTGCCAAGGTATTCCGGCGTTCGGCCGATCATCAGCCCGGCGAGGAAGACCGACACGAGCGTGAAAATGATCATGGTGTACAGGCCCGTTCCGATGCCACCGAAGACAAGTTCACCCATGTGCATGTTGAAGAGGAGCATGAAATCGGCCATGGGGGTCAACGAGTCGTGCTGACAGTTGTTGGCGCCTTCGGCCGTGCAGGTGACATCGTTGGCCCAGGCCGCGGAGTTATAGATTCCGAAGCGGACTTCCTTGCCTTCCATGTTGGCGTTGTGAGGGTCGATGCCCATCGCCACGAAGTTGGGGTTGGGTTGGGCTTCGTAATACCAGGTGACGAAGAGGGTGCCCATCAGCATGATGAACATGATCAGCCAGATATTCCACGCGTGAAGCGAGTTGCCGATCATCCGGCCATAGTAGTAGACGATGCCGGAGGGGATGGAGAAAAAGAGCATCCACTGAAGGAATTCGGCCAGCGGAGTGGGATTTTCGAACGGATGGGCGCAGTCGGCGCCGGTAAATCCGGGGCCGTTAAGGCCCAGAACTTTCGGGGCACAATAAGAAGCCATCGGTCCCTGCAATATGCCTTGAACCGTGGGTTGCCCGGCCGATGCGCCGGATTGATCCACCGCCGTCGCCTTTGTGTAGGCGTTAAAATTCATCGGAATTCCCTGCCACATATCCAGCGTCGCAAACACGACGCAGATCGGCAGGAAGAGGTAAAGCGTCTGGCGAGTCAGATCCACCCAGAAGTTCCCCAGATCGCGCGTCTCCCGGCGGCGAATCGATCGAACCACCACCGCGGCGGCAGCGATGCCCACCTCCGAGGAGAAGAAGAAGTGCAGGGCGGTCGAGACCGTCTGCGAGAAGTAGGTGAACATCTGCTCCGGCTCGTAGCTCTGCCAGTCGGTGTTGGTTACGAAACTGGCGCCTTGGATAAAGGCGATGATGCCCGGGACTTTTCCCCCGCCATTTATCACGCCGGACTTGTCGACCGACTGGGCGAGATTCGCCATGTTCTGCTTAAGCGGCAGCATGTCCTGAATCCGGTAGAGCCCATAGCTGAGTGCCATGGTCACGAATCCCAGCATGAGCACGGACAGGAGATACTGCTTCCAGTTCTGCTGCTTCTTGGGATCGACTCGGGCGATAAAATAGGTGAACCTCTCAATCGGCCCGAGGATTTTCTCGAGCGGTCCCACGCCCCCCTCGACTTCGGGGTCGAGGACGCGCAGGAGATAGAGGCCCATCGGCTTGGTGATAAGGAGCAAGCCGATGCAGAAGACGAGCAACTGAACCCAACCTGAACCTGACATGTAACTCATAGTGATATACCTTCCAACCCTCAAAAACCTTGTTTAAAAGGTCATCCTTGATCCCCACATCTGAAAGTGCTCAACGATCGGCCCCATGGCCAGCGCCGGCAGAAACGTGAGCGCGCCGACGATGACGACGGTGCCGATGAGCAGGAGCGTGAAAGTGGTTCCGGAGACGGGGAAGCTGCCCGCGCTTTGCGGAGCGATTCGCTTGGTGGCGAGGTGGCCACCCATCGCGAGCATTGGGATGATCATGAAGAATCGGCCCAGGAGCATGTCGATGGCCAATGTGTCGTTGTAATTGGGAGTATTGGTATTGATGCCGGCGAAGGCGGAGCCGTTGTTGCCGGCGCAGGAAGTATAGGCGTAGAGAATTTCACTGAAGCCGTGCGGGCCGTTGTTGTTCGTGCCGGCGACTCCCCAGTCTTTCTGCGACGCCCAAGCGGTGAAGCCAAGGATGCAGACCGCGGGCGCAAGGATCGCCAATACGGCGCATTTCACGTCGAAGCCTTCGATTTTCTTGCCGAGATATTCCGGCGTGCGTCCGACCATCAATCCGGCGATGAAGATGGCGAGGATGACAAAGATAAGCATGCCATACATTCCCGCTCCAACGCCGCCGAAGATGACTTCGCCCGTCTGAATATTGAACAGCGGCACCAGCCCTCCGAGCGGAGTCATGCTGTCGTGCATGCAGTTAACGGCGCCGCAGGAGGCGTCTGTTGTAATCGTTGCAAAGAGTGCCGAGTCGAAAATTCCGAAGCGGACTTCCTTGCCTTCCATATTCCCAGCTGCCGAATCGACTCCCAGTGAGGTGAAACGCGGATTGCCCGCGGCTTCCGCCGGCCAGGCGATCACAACCCCGGCGATGAACAGGGCAAACATCGCCGCCCAGACGGTCCACCCGTGGCCCTGGTCTTTGACCATCCGGCCGAGGTAGTAGGTCAAACCGCTGGGGATCACGAAGATCGACAGAATCTGAATGAAATTGCAAAGGGGCGTTGAATTCTCAAAAGGATGAGCTGCATTGGCGTTGAAGAATCCGCCGCCGTTGGTGCCAAGCATTTTGATCGCGATCTGCGAAGCGACTGGTCCCTGGCCGATGGTCTGCTGCGCCGCCGCGCTTTGATCGAACGTATTGAGCACTGAGTAATGCCGGAAGTTTTGAATGATTCCCTGGCTCATCAGGAACGATGCGTAAAGAACGCAGATGGGCAGCAGCAGGTAAAGGTGAAGCCGGACCAGATCGCGCCAGAAGTTGCCGAGAGTGCCGATCTTGTTGCGAGCGATCCCCCGAATAACAGCCGCCGCCACGGCGATGCCCACGGCAGCCGAGAAAAAGTTGTGGCTCGCCAGCGCCAGCATCTGCGACAGATACGACATCGTCGATTCGCCGCCGTAGCTCTGCCAATTCGTATTGGTCGTGAAACTCGCCGAGGTATTGAAAGCGAGATGGTCGGCGACGGCCGGGAAACTCTGAGGATTCAGCGGCAGATGGTTCTGGAGGCGCAGAATCGTGTAGGTCATCAATGCCGTGACGACGCTGAAGATGAGCATGGCGATCCCATACTGCTTCCAGGTCTGCTCGCGCTTGGGATCAACGCGCAGGATGGCGTAGATGAGGCGCTCGACCGGCCCAAGAGCGCGATCGAGGAACGTGCCGCCGGCGAACTCGGGGTCGAGCACCTGCAAAAGGTAGATGCCCATGGGCTTCGTGACCGCCACGAGCACCACGACATAAACCGCGAGTTGTATCCAGCCGGACGTTGACATAATTCAGCGCTCTTGCTGCGTTAGAAATGCTCGGGACGGATGAGGGTCCAGAACAGGTAAACCATCAATCCAACGGATGCGATTCCAACAATAATGTTTTCAGCCATGACGGTGACTCCTGAAATTCAAATCTTTCCAAACGCGTGGGCGTAAAGGACGCAGATGGCGAAGAACGCGATCATTGCGCCGAGATAAACACAATCCATCATAAATTGGCTCCTTCATCTGGGTGGTTGCTTTGCGAGCCGTGGTTACGGTGCTCGTCACAGATCATCTTGAGAAATTCGTTCTGCCCGCCGAGCACTGCGTCGGCGGGATGTTCGGGGTCTGCATTCAATTCATTTAATCGCTGCAAATTTTGTTTGGCCGCTTCGCATTCGGCGCGGGAGTCGGCGGATTTCTGGTAGAAGGTCTTGGCCGCGCCGCGGTTTCCCTCGGCTTCGAAGACGGCGCCGAGAAGATTGAAATAAGCGGGGTCGCTCCACGCCTTGCGGAAAAGCGCGGTGAGGATGCGCTCGGTGAGCCGGATATCCTGGTTCCAGACGGCGCTGCGGATGCCCGCCAGAACGGGGCCGAGCTTTGCCGCCGTGCGCGACGGGGTTTGCTCGACCGGCTGGGGGTTCTTTTCGGGCGCGTCTTCCAGGGCCGCCGAAACACTGAGCCGCAGATCTTCCGGCGTCGTCGGCTTTTCCAGAAAATCTGAAGCCCCCAGGCGCATCGCCTTCACGACGACCGGAACCCGGCCATGCGCGGTCAACACGATCACCCGCGGGTGATCTTCCGGGGCCTTGCGATTCAAGTATTCCAATACCTGCATCCCGTCGCCTCGGTGCATCCAGAGGTCAAGCAGCACAAGCGCCGGCCTCAATTGCTCGACCGATTGGATCGCCTCTTCCCCGTCACACGCTTCGGTGACGGAGAACCCGTCGGCTTCAAGCGTGGAGCGGAGCATGAGCCGGACATTCGGCTCATCGTCGACAACGAGGATGGATTTTCCGGCGTTGGACATCGTGCTTCAGTTTGCGGATTCCGGCAGCTTGGCGAACCAGAGGTCTTCGGCTTCGTCGCCGAGGCAGATGGCCTGCGAGCTGCGCCGAAATCGACGCAGTTCCAGCAGCCGGCGCAGATTCGCGCGGGCCGGGCCGTAGTTTTCATCCGCCATCATGGCCTTGTCGTAGCACTTGCGCCAGCCTCCATTTGCCTTGCGCTTCGTAGAGCACGCCCAGAAGATTGAAATATTCCGCCGACTGCTGGTCCTTTCGATCGGCGGCTTTCATGAGCAGCCCCATGGCGGTTTCATATTCCGCGAGCCGCAGCAGCTTGCGAATGCGGGAGAGAACCAGGTCATAACCGCCCGGCACATCGACGACGACTTCCGGCGCGGTGTCGAGCTCGGGTTCGTCGAGCACGCTGCGGACGGCCTGACGAAGATCCGACGGCGTGATCGGTTTCTCCAGGAAATCCAGCGCACCCAGGCGCGTCGCCTTCACCGCCGCGGGAATGGAGCCATATGCGGTGAGAACAATCACCCGCGGACGCACGCCCGTGGCCAGCGTCTTCATCTGCTCCAGCACGGCCATCCCGTCGAGCACTGGCATGTTGAGGTCCAGGACAATGAGATCGGGAATATGCGTTTTGATCGCATCGAGTGCTTCGCGCCCGTTGGCGGCTTCGGATACGGCGTAACCGTCCGACTCCAGGGCGGTGCGCAGCATCAGGCGGATTCCGCTTTCATCGTCCGTTACGAGGATTGATGCTGGTTTCATAACTCACCTCTTTGACTGAACTGACCTGCGGGTCCTTCGCCCGCTCGAGGGTGAAACTGAAAACGCTCCCCTTCCCCGGCTTGCTTTCCACGGAAATGTTCCCGTGATGCGCGTCGACAATTTCCTTGGCGATCGCCAGGCCCAGGCCGGCGCCGCTGGGCTGGTTGTCGCGCGGAACGCGGTAAAAACGCTCGAATATCCTTCCCAGGTATTCGGGCGGGATGCCGATGCCGGTGTCTTCGACGATGAAGCGGACATATTTGTCCAGCGGCTCGGCGCTGATGCGCACTTTTCCGCCCGGCGGCGTGAACTTCAGGGCATTGGTCAAAAGATTCGAGAAAACGTGCCCGATGCGCGCCGGGTCGGCCAAAACCGCCGGTGTTTCCACCGGAACATCCACCCGCAGGGCGACGCCCTTGTCGTGAAAAGCCGTTTCCAGCGGCGTCACCGCATCGGATACCAGCCGCTCCGAAGGCTCGGATTGAAGATCGAGCTTCACCCGGCCCGATTCCAGCCGGCCCATGTCCAAAAGATCTTCGATGATTTTCTGGAGCCGGTCGGCGTCATCCCGGGCGGCCATCATCAGCTCGGTTTGTTTCGAGTTGAGCGGGCCCACCCGCTCTTCAAGCAGCAGGTGCGTGGCCATGCGAATCGACGTCAGCGGCGTCTTCAATTCGTGGGAGACGACCGAGAGGAGGCCGCTCTTCAATTCATCGAGCCGGCGGAGATTGGTCACGTCTCCCAGCACAAGCGTAACGCCCAAAAGATGCCGCTGCGTGTCGATGATCGGCACGGCCTGCGGCAGGAAGAATCGCAACTGCCCGCCCTGGTCATAAATCTCGATAGCCGATTCGTATCCCTTCTGCTGGGAAGGGGCACTGGTGCGGACGACTTCCTGGTAAAGCTCGCCCAGGCGCTGATCGCGCATCTGAAGAATCGATTGCTCGGGCTGAAGCTGGAAAAGTTTCTGGGCCGTGTCGTTGGAAAGCTCGACAACGCCAGAGGCGTTTACCACGGCAATGGCATCAGGCAAGCTATCGACCGCAAGTTGGGTCGTGCGCTGCACGCGAATCAGTTTCGCCCGGTCGCTGCGGCGGAATTCTCGCAGCTTGGCGGCCATCGAGTTGAAGGCCTCGGCCAGCTTATGAAGCTCGTCATGCGAACCCACCTGCACGACTTGATCGAGATTCCCCTGCGAGATTTCTTCCAGCGACCGCGTGAGGGTCTGGAGCGGCTGCAAGATCGCCCGGCTCATCAGGAGGATGAACACGACCGCCAAACCCACGCCGATGACTGCCAGCCGGATGATCAGGCTCGTCGCGCGGTCCGACATGTCCTTGATCCGACCTTCCAGCGGCTGCATGTTTTCCAGGTTCAGGTCGATCACCTGCTGGGCACGATCCTTGAGCTGCGGCGAAAGACGTCTGACCGCGGCAATCGCGGCGGTGCGCCGGGCGGCGGTCGTGTCGGTGGAGATAAGCTTGCTAAACCAGTCGAGGTAAGTGTCATCCGTCGTCTTGTTAAGTTTCTCGCCGGTGTGGGTGTTGATCGCGTAGCCGTTCCAGAGGAGCGTCAGGCCGGAGGCTTTTTCGTCTTCGGTGGGGAGGGTGATGTTGTGGTCTTCAGCGACGCAGTTGGCGTCGAAGAGGTCGATCGCCGGTTTGGCGGCAGCCGCGGCGGCGGCGAGTTGCGCATCCGTCGGTTGCGCCGTTGCGCCGGAGACCGACTGGGCGATCCCGTCGAGGCGCTGCAGGCCGTCGATCATGTGCTGGCCATATTCAACGCTCCGCCAGTTCTCATAGAGGAACTGATCGAGCCAGCTTCGATGCTGGTGCAGGACGGCTACCCCCAGGCTGCTGACAGCCAGCAGGATGGCCAGCAAGCCACCGAAGCCGACGAAGAGTTTTTGCGCAGACCAAACATAAATAACCTCCATATGTCCAAGCGAAGGGGGGGCCAGCTACCTGACCCTTCGGTCTGATCGGGCCAGGGGGGTTTCAGCAGATGCTTGCGGTGCTCCATCGTGCAGGATGCACGAGACGCCCGATTCAAAATGTTGCAAGATGCACGATTGGATTAAAGTCCATATTTTCGTCTCCGGCGATATAGAGTAGCCAGATCGATGCCCAGGGTCCGGGCGGCTTCATCGAGGGACTTGGATTTGGCGAGGATTTTCCGGATGTGGAGTTCTTCCATCTTCTCAAGGGAGAGATTGTCGGCCGTTTCCCCGCTGGAAGATTTTGGCGCGGTGAATTCTGAGGGGAGATACTGCACCCCGATCTCTCCGTCCGGGCAAAGCAGCGCGGCACGCTCGACGACGTTGTGCAGCTCGCGAATGTTGCCCGGCCATTTGTAGCTCTTCAAGGCTTCAACGGCTTCGGCGCTGAACCCGGCGATCTGCTTGCCGTGCGCGACCTCCGATAGGAATCGCTCCGCGAACTGAAGAATGTCTTCCGGCCGCTCCCGAAGCGGCGGCAGATCGATCTGAATGACTTTGATGCGATAAAGAAGATCTTCCCGAAATTTTCCCGCGGCGACCGCCGATTCAAGATTCACGTGCGTAGCGGTGATCACCCGCACATCCGCCCGCCGGGTGCGGGACTCGCCCACGCGCTCGTATTCGCGCTCCTGCAAAAATCGCAGAATCTTCGGCTGAAGCTCCAGTGGCAGATCGCCAATTTCATCCATGAAAAGCGTACCCCCATCCGAGGCGGCGATCCGTCCGACGTTGTCGCGGACAGCCCCGGTGAAAGCCCCGCGCACGTGGCCGAAAAGCTCGCTCTCCAAAAGCTGCGGCGAAAGCGTCGGGCAGGAGATCGTGCCCATCGGCTTGGAAGCGCGGCTGCTCCAGGCATGGATCGCGCGGACCAGAATCCCCTTGCCGGTGCCGCTTTCCCCGCGGATCAGCACCGTCGTATCGCCCGGAGCGACTTTGCGGGCGAGGTCAATCGCCCGCTGCATGGCCGGGTTGGCGCTGTTGAGCAGCGGCTCGCCGCTGGAGAGGCCCACCATTTCTTCAAGACCCGCGAGCCGGCTTTCCAGCGCCCGCAGCTTTGCCACCCGCTCGACCACCAGCTTCACCTGGCTTGGCGTGAAGGGCTTGGTCAGGTAATCCGTCGCGCCCCGTTTCATGGTTTCGACGGCCGTGTCGATGGAGCCATACCCGGTGATGATGACGATGCGCATCCACGGACTCTGGGCCAAAAGATCGGGAAGCAGGTGCAGGCCCTGGTCGGCCCCAAGGCGCAGATCGACGAAGGCCAGGTCGAAGGATCTCTGGGCCGATTCCGAAAGGGCGTCCCGCGCGTTGCTGACGCCGGTCACGGTATGCCCGTCGAGTTCCAGGCTTATCGCCAGCGTCTTGCGGATGTTGATCTCATCATCGACGATGAGGATGTTCAACGGTTGGGATGATTCGCGGGATTGCATAGAAGGGGATGAGAATAATAAGGTAAAAAGCCACCGGATGGCATCCGGTGGCGTTCAGCTCAATGTGGCATTACCAAACCATTATAGCAGGCGCAGGACCGGCGGGCTGCGCGGCGGCATACGAGCTGGCGTCGCACGGCAAACGGGTCGTCCTGCTCGATAAATGCCAATTTCCACGGCTTAAGCCGTGCGCAGGGGCGCTGACGCAAAAGACGATTAATGTATTGCCATTCGATGTGACCCCCGTTGTTCGAAGAGTCTGCCAGGAGATGAAAATCTCATTGGGGGAAAAGGCGAAAATCCTCGGCGGCGCCGGGCCGCTGATCGCGATGACGGTGCGGAGCGAGTTCGATCATTTTTTTGTGAAGCAATGCGTGGGATGCGGAGTGGATTTTCGTCCCGGGCATCGGGTTGAGGCGATCCGGCGCGAGGGGGGCGAGTGGGTTGTCCAGACCCAGCGCGGCGCGTTCCGCGCCGAATTCCTCATCGGCGCGGATGGCGCAGGAAGCCAGGTGCGAAAACTTCTGGCGCGCGCGAAACACCTGCGGTTTGGCGTGGCGATGGAAACGTGCATTCCGTGCGACAGCGCACGGGATTGGCCAATGGAATTTGATTTCGGCGCCGTCGAGCGCGGGTATGGCTGGGTCTTTCCCAAGCACGATCATCTGAATCTCGGGCTTTATACACTGAATCCGACAATGGCCGGAGCGACGGGAAAACTAACGAAGTTCATCGAGCGAAAAACGGGACGAAAGATTTGCGGGCCAATCCACGGCCACCGCATTCCCTGGTTTGGAAGGATCGCCCGATTCAGCGGCGAAAAGGTCTGTCTCGTCGGCGATGCCGCCGGCCTGATCGATCCATTTCTCGGCGAGGGAATTTTTAACGCCGTTCGCAGCGGCCAGCTTGCCGCGCAGGCGATTCTCAGCGAAGGGAAATTCAACGGCGCCCTGGACGAAATCCGCGAAGACCTCGCCGCCTACGACTCCCAAACCCGCCGATTCTACGCCAACATCCATCGTGGCTACCGCCGGCTGACACGCTGGCCGCTGGGCCCGGCGCTCGTCAACGGCTTCGCCCGAGGCTTCACCGTCAGCAAAATCAAACGCAACATCCTGTCCTGCGCCCTAACTTAACGGACCTCTTATCCCCTCCCCTGGTACTCCGGGGGAGGGCTAGGGTGGGGGCTTTAATGCCAAAAGCGGCACGAATTTTCAGAGGTCCGAGTCGGCTTCACGAACGGCGCGAATAAAAGCATCAATTTTCTGCGGCGATTTCTCTCGCTTGGCGCTTTCAACTCCAGAGCTGACATCCACCGCATACGGATGCACCAGCCGCACGACATCGCCCACCGTCTCCGGTTTGAGCCCGCCCGCAACAATCACAGGGGGTAACCCATCGAACCCTCCGGATCGCTGAAGTCTCTCGATCGAACTGAAATCATTGGGAATCCCGGTGCCCCCGCGCTGCGCTCCGCCCGGCGTGTCCAGCAGAATTCCGACGAGATTGGACAAATTCAAATCCCGCATCGCGGTCCGCCACCGCGCCAAAGGCTCCGCATCATTTCCCGCCAGATGAAGCGCCTTGATGACACGAAGCGGTTTCAGGGCGGCCACGGTCTGCGGCGATTCTTCCCCCTGCAATTGCACCGCCGAAAGGGCGAGTGCCGCAGCCACGCGCCTAATTTCTTCGACCGAGGCATTGACGAAAAGCCCGACCACGCTGACAAACGGCGCCGCCGCCCCGGCGATCCGCGCAGCATCTTCCATCGAAGCACACCGCCCCGACGAAGGATCAAACACCATCCCAATCGCGTCCGCCCCGGCGCGCCCGGCCGCGACGGCATCTTCCGGCCTGCACACTCCGCAGATTTTAACTCGCGTTCGAACCACGCTAAGATAGTAGCCAGCCGACGAGGAACCACCAATTATGGCCGCGGCGAATTTCCTGGCGTTTGATCTTGGAGCAGAAAGCGGACGCGCCATTCTCGCCACCCTCGACGCGGGCAAACTGACCCTCGCCGAGAAGCATCGCTTCACCAATCCCAACGGCAAAATGCTCGGCCGCCTGCAGTGGAACCTGCTGTCCCAGTGGCAGGAGATCAAAACCGGATTGACCAGCGCCTGTGCCGACCTCCGCTGCGATCTCGCCGGCATCGGCGTCGATACCTGGGGAGTCGATTTCGGATTGCTCTCCCTTGGCGGCCAGATTCTCGGCAATCCCATCATGTACCGCGACCCGCGCACCGACGGCATGATGGAAAAGGCCTTCGCCCTCGTCCCGCGCAAAAATATTCCAGGCCACCGGCATTCAGTTCATGCAGATCAATTCGCTCTTTCAGCTCCTGGCATTGAAGGAGCAGAATCCCGATATCCTCGACGCCGCGGCAACTCTTTTGTTTGTGCCCGACCTGCTGAACTATCTCCTCTGCGGCTCACGTAAAAGCGAATTGTCGATCGCCTCCACCAGCCAGATGTACGACCCCCGCAATAAACGCTGGGCGACGGAAGTGCTGGAGAAGCTTGGCATACCGACGCGAATATTGCCCGAGATCGTTCCCTCCGGCACGGTTCTAGGCGAATTGCGAGCCGAACTGCTGACCGATTGCGGCGCCCGGTCAGCCCCGGTGATCGCCCCCGGCTGTCACGACACAGCCAGCGCCGTCGCCGCCGTCCCCGCGACCGAGGGCCAGGACTATTGCTACATCAGCTCCGGCACCTGGTCGCTGATGGGCGTCGAGCTTCCCGAACCCATCTTTTCCGACAAGGCGCTCAAATACAACTACACCAACGAAATGGGCGTCGGCAACCGCGTGCGGTTTCTGAAAAACATCATGGGCCTCTGGCTCGTGCAGGAGTGCCGCCGCTATTGGCAGAAGCATGGATACAACCACGGCTACGCCGAGCTGACGGAAATGGCCGGCCGCGCTGCGCCCTTCGGCGCGCTGATCGACCCGGCCCATGCGCCCTTCCTTTCCCCCGGGCAGATCGTCGGAAAAATCGACCAGTTCTGCGTCCACAGCAAACAACGCAAGCCCGGCACCCGCGGCGAATATGTCCGCTGCTGCCTCGAGAGTCTGGCCCTGACCTATCGCCGAACCGTCGAGGGGCTGGAAGATATTCTGGGCCGAAAAATCGCCGTCATCCATATCGTCGGCGGCGGAACGCAGAACGAATTGCTCAATCAGATGACCGCCGACGCCTGCGCCCGCCCCGTGATCGCCGGCCCGGTCGAGGCGACCGCGATCGGAAACGTCCTGGTACAGGCCATGGCTGTCGGAGCGGTGAAATCTCTGGCCGACGCCCGCCAGATCGTGCGCGAAAATTTCAACGTCAAACGCTATGAGCCGCGCGACACTGCCAGGTGGAACGCGGCCTACGAGCGCTTTATGAGCGTGGTCGACCGCTGATGATTCTCGATTGCCATGTTCACGTCTCCGCCTTCGAGCCCGGCCACGGGTCGATGTCGCAGCGGCTCGTTTCCAGCATTCCGTTCCTCTTCATGCGAATGTGCTTCGGAATTGCCGGGTCCAACGCCGAGACCGAGAGACAAATCGCCAACCTGCTCGTGCGAACCATCAATGGCGCCAAAGAGCTCGACGGCGCGGTGGTCCTCGCGTTCGACGCGGTCTACGACGGCGACGGAAAAATCGATCTGCCCGGCACCCATCTCTATGTCACCAACGACTACGTGATCGACCTGGCAAAGCAGAACCCCCGGATATTTTTCGCGGCCTCCATCCATCCCTACCGCAAAGACGCCGTCGCCGAGCTGGAGCGCTGCGTTCAGGCCGGCGCCGTAATGGTGAAATGGCTCCCGATCACCCAGCGATTCAACCCCGCCGACGCAAAATGCATCCCGTTCTACGAAGCCCTCGCCCATCACGGCATCCCTTTGCTCAGTCACACCGGCACAGAAAACACGCTGCCAAATCTCGACCCGACGGTTGCCGATCCCATCCTCCTGATGGAAGCCCTGCGCCGAGGCGTAACCGTCATCGGCGCCCACTGCGGCTCGCGCCTTCTTCCCTGGGAAATCGATTATTTCCCCAACTGGTGCCGCCTTGCCCGCGAATTCGAAAACTTTTACGGCGACACCGCCGCCCTCAACGTCCCCAGCCGCGGATATCCCTACGACACCCTCCTCCACGATTCCGTCCTCCGCAACAAACTCATTCACGGCAGCGACTGGCCCATCATTTCCCTCCCCCAGCCCAACCGCCTCGGCACCCAAACCTGCCTCGAGCTCATGCGCGAATCCAACTGGATGCGCCGCGACTACCTGATCAAGAAAAAGCTAGGCTTCGACGACGACTACTTTCACCGCGGCGCAAAGCTCCTGCGCATTTCCCCAAAACCCGCTTGAAAAGACAATCTCACGCAGAGGCGCAAGCGCAGAGCAAAAACGCTTTTATTCCTCCGCCCTCTGCGTGAGATTCCGAATTTGGTTTTCAGTGCAGATTCTCCCCAAACAATTTCAGCAGCCGTTCCCAATGCCGCTCGGCGGCAGGGGGGTCATAGACGGGATGATCCACCACCGCAAACCCATGCTTCACGTTCGGATAAACTTCCAGCGTGTAGCGCACATGCGCCGCCTTCAGGGCCGCCTCCAATCGCTCCTTTTCCTCCGGCGAAAAATGCGCATTCGAGCCCCGCCACCCCGATATAAACCTCCCCGCGCATGTTTGATGCAAGAAGATGCGGACTATCTAGTTGATCCGTCGCCAGCCGTCCCCCGTGAAAGCAGGCCGTGGCTGCCATGCGCTCCCCAAAAGTCCCCGCACAAATCAGTGCGCATCGCCCCCCCATGCAGTACCCCACGCATCCGAACTTGTCGCTCGAAACCGTAGGCTGTTTCACGAGCCAGTCCATGAAACTGCTCACGTCATCCGCCAGCGTCTTGTTGGTCAATGCCCCCATCAGGCCCATGATCCGCTCTCTTTCCGCCGGATCGTTAAACGCCGTCGCGGGGTCGAACGGCTTCTGCGCCCGGCGCGATAGTACAGATTCGGCAGCAAAACATTATAGCCGTAACCAGCCAGTTTCTCCGCCATCCCGCTCATCCCCGCCCGTATCCCAAACGCATCCATATACACAATCACGGCCGGCGCCTTCGTTTTTCCTGCCGCCGCAAAAAACTTCCCATCCGCAACGCCATCTTTCGTCTTAATCTGCACATCTGACATAGTTCACCCCGTAAAAAAAGAAGAATTATTCCCTTCGCGCTCTTCGCGGTTCCCCTTCCATTTACTGCGGCAACCTTCGCAGCTCCTCTTCCAGCGCCTCCATCAGCGGTCCCAATGTCTTCTGCGTGAAGTCGAACACAATCCCCGCCGCCGAAAAAAGCTGCGGCAGCGGCCGCGTCCCGCCCAGCGCCAGCGCCGAACGATAATTCGCGATCGCCTGCTTGGTATTCTCCCGCGATTTCATCCAAAGCTGCAGCGCCCCAAGCTGCGCGATCCCATATTCGATGTAGTAAAACGGTGCGTGAAACAGATGCCCCTGCCGCTGCCACAGCGATTCGCGAACCGGCTCCCACGTCGTCCAATCCACCACCCCGCCAAAGCGATCCAGCAGCGAAATCCAGATCCGCTTGCGGTCCTCCCGGCTATGCGCCGGATGCGTGTAGAGCCAGTGCTGGAACGAATCGATGATCGCCATCCAGGGGAAGAAATAGATGATTCCCTCGATCATTTTCCGCCGCGCCCGCGCCGCGTCGGCTTCGCTGTAGAAAACGCCGAAATGCTCGCCCCCCAGCAGTTCCATCGACATGCTCGCGACTTCACAAAATTCCATCGGCGCCGAGCGCACGAACACCAGCTCTTCCTTCGACGCCGCCAAGTGATGAAACGCATGCCCCCCCTCGTGCAAAAGCGTCTCTACGTTGCGCTGCAGTCCCGCCGCATTCATAAAAATGAACGGCTGCCGCGTTTCCTCCAGCGGCATCAAAAATCCCCCCGGCTGTTTCCCCTTCCGGCTCTGCAAATCCAAATTGCCGCGCTCCCGAAGCTGATCGAAATCCGACGCCAGCGCGGGCGATAGCCGATTGAAAACCTCCCGCGTCTTGCTCACGAAATCGTCGATCTTATTTTCATCAAACGGCCGAAGCGATGGCCGCCCCTTCGTATCCACCGCCGAATCCCACGGCCGCAAAACCTCCAGCTTCAAATCCACCGCCCGCTCCCGGTCCAGCCGCCGGACGATCGGCACGCACGTCTCCGCGATCGAATCCGCGAACCGCAAGCAGTCCTCCGGCGTATAGTCGAACCGCTTGTTCGCCTTCCACTGAAACGCCCGGTAATCGCTCAGCCCCGCGTTGAGCGCGATCTTATGCCGAATCGGAAACAGCGAATCGTAAATCGTTTCGATCGATTCGCGATCCACCAGCCGCCGCCGCGAGCTCGTCTCCCACGCCTCCTGCCGGGTAGGGCGGTCCGGGTCCTCCAAAAATCGCGCCGCCTGCTGCATCGTCAGTTCTTTGCCGCGCAAAATCACCGTCATCTGCCCGTTGATCTGGTCATATTCGGTGACTTTCCGCGTGATCTCCGTCTCCAGCGCAACATTTTCATCCCGAAAAATCTCCACGTCCGACTGCCACCGCCGCCCCAGGATTTCAAACCGGCTGCCCGTCAGCGCCCGCGCCGGCGACTGGAGATATTTCTTCTGCAACGCAAACGCCAGCGGCTTCACCCGTGGCTCAATCTCCTCCACAAACTGCAGGAACCGATTCTTGATCCCTTCATCATCCGTATGGCAGCTCTTGTCGATGTACCGCCGGCTCCCATATTCATCCACCACTGCCGACAGCTCCGAAAAATCCGCCAGCCACGCCGTCAGCTTTTCCGGCGTGTCGATATCGCGCTTCAGGAGCTTCTGAAAAATCTCCTCCAGGCTCGCCACGTTCGATGGATCAAGATCCCCAGGCACAAATCGCCGCGGGTAGGCAGTTGCAGGCATTCGCTGTTCCTTTACATTGAGCGTATGAAGACTACTGACTCCCGCGCTCATCGGCAATATTCAATCTTTCCCGCTCTTTCCCCCTCTTTCCCCTTCTTTCCCCCTCGCCCGGTACTCCGGGAGAGGGCCGGGGTGAGGGCCTCCAAAAAAAACCGGACCTGACAATGCCCCCCAACCCGCAATCATCCGCACTTCCCCTCGCAATCGACATGCACGCCGTCGGCGTCATGCGCGACAACCGCTGGATCCTTAAGGAAATCGATTGGCAAGTCCCGCGCTCCACCCTCGCCGCCATCCTCGGTCCCAACGGCAGCGGCAAAAGCACCCTCGCCCGCATCGTCGGCTGCTACCTCTGGCCCACCGCTGGCGACTGTACCATTCTTGGCAACCGCTTCGGCGAAGCCAATCTCCTCGAAGTTCGAAAAACCATCCGCCTCGTCCAACCCGCCGGTCCCTACGACGTCGATCCCTCCCTCACCGCCCACGAAGTCGTCCTCACCGGATATTTCGGCAGCATCGGCCTCTACGAATCCCACACCGATGAAATGGCCAACCACGCCCGCGATCTCCTCAAACTCCTCGGCCTGACCCCCGTCATCGATCACCCCTACTCCTCCATGAGCAGCGGCGAGCGCATGCGCAGCCTCATCGCCCGCGCCATGGTCACCCGCCCGGCACTCCTGATCCTCGACGAACCCACCAGCGGCCTCGATCCCCTCGCCCGCGAACAAGTCCTCGCAACTATCGACATGCTTCTCGATTCCCCCAGCGCCCCCACGATCATCCTCATCACCCACCACATCGAAGAACTCCCCCCGCACACTGCCCAGGTCCTGCTCCTGCGCGACGGCAGCGCCGTCGCCTCCGGCCCCATGCAAAACGTCCTCGAATCTTCGATCCTTTCCGAAACCTTCGGCGTCCCCGCCACAGTCCGCACCGCCGGTGGACGCTATTACCTCGAAGTCCACCCCTCGGCCTGGAACGGACTCTTGCCAGGGCGCTAAATGCGGATCCACGATTCAGCAACTCAAGGACCCACGTTTAGAGGCTATTTCAAAACCCGTGTTAGTTTATGAATTCGTCGGAAACAAATCATGCATGCGGCCAACTCGTTGTAGGCCTGCCAATGGGTCGCGGTCTTTTCGTAGCAGCTTCGCAATCGACGCCAGTTGCCGAACCATGCCATCGTGCGTTCCACGACGTAACGCACTTTTCCCAAACCGCTGCCATGCTCGCTGCCGCGCGGAGCCAGCAGGCTTTTGATCTTCAAGGCGACGACGGCGGCGATGATCCAGGGGAAGCCATATCCGCGATCGCCAACCAAAGCATCGGGTTTGCTGCGGGGACGACCTCGTGGCCCTTGAATCGGCGGAAGATTCTGGACCATTTCGAGCACCGGCTGCTCATCGCGGATGTTGGCGGGTGTGGTGTGAACCAACAGCGGCAAGCCTTGTGCCTCCGTGATGACGTGACGTTTGCACCCGTTTTTCCTGCGATCTACGGGACTCGGCCCCGTGTGCGCCCCCAAAAATGGCGCGAACCGATTCGGAATCGACCACGGCTCGCCGCAGGTCGATCTCGCCGAGACGACCGAGCCCATTGAGCAGCAGCTGGTGCAATCGCAGCCAAACGCCGGCACGAGTCCAATCGCGGAATCGTCGCCAGACGGTCACGCCGCTGACTCCGAAAACCTCGGCTGGTAACAGGTTGTACGGCATGCCGCTCCAGAGAATGAAGATCAACGCGCGCAGACACAACCGATCGTCGGCCGGCGGACGTCCTCCTTTTTTCGAGACGTGGTGCGGCGGCAACAATGGCTGTACTTCGTTCCAAAGTTCGTCGGGAAGCAGTTCCACTGCCATGACATCGCCTCCTTGCGATAGAATGGTCGGAGTTCATTTTACGGAAAAACACCGGTTTTGAAACAGCTTCTTAGCCGCGACCCGAAGGGGAGCGCTTTCGCACTATGCTCCCGAATTCCCGTCCCTCATTCTTTGGCCCGCGCCAATTGTCGCACTCAAAACACCAAACTGGCCCCGCCTCAAATCCTCGCCTATCCTATTACCAGCCCCAACCGCGAAAGAGGCCACATGCCCCCGCTCATCCGCCCCTTGATCATCCGCTGGACAAGTCTCTCCCTCCTCCTCGCCGCCGCGCTCCTCGTCGGCTGCAAAGCCACCCCCGCCCCCAGCGCCGGCTTCGCCGACCCCGCGGTCCTCAAGCCCGACCCCAACATTCCCTTCAACAGATTCTGGCGCGACCCCAA
The DNA here is from genome assembly GCA_963755915.1 of uncultured Phycisphaerales bacterium. Taxonomy (GTDB): domain Bacteria; phylum Planctomycetota; class Phycisphaerae; order Tepidisphaerales; family Tepidisphaeraceae; genus PALSA-1353. The sequence continues at coordinate 4,776,515 of CAVWLP010000002.1, read as the reverse complement.
CCTCGACCTCAATCAATACGACAAGATCTACGTCGCCGAGGTCAACACCTCCTACATGCTCAAGATGACCAAGTGGCAGGAAGGCGATCGCAAGGCCGATATCGAGAAGGATGTGCAAAAAATCGCCGACTTTACCCGCGCCACGATCATCAAAGCCTATCGCGACGATCCTAAACATCATTTCCAGGTGCTCGACTCTCCCGGCCACGAGCCGCACACCCTCATCTTCGAGGTCGCCATCGTCCAGATCGTCCCCAGCAAGGTCCTGCTCAACCTCCTCGGCTACGCCCCGTTCTACGTCGGCACCGGCATCAGCCTCGCCCGCGACGCCGCCAGCGACAAGAGCAGCTGCGCCTTCGAGTCCCGCACCAGCGACGCCTACAGCGGCAGGATCGTCATGCAGGCCGCCGACCGCGAATCCGAGCAATACGCCATCATCGATTTCCGCGGCCTCACCTGGTACGGCGACGTCGAAGGAATCATCAAAGTTTGGTCCAAGCAGTTCGTCGAAGTCACCAACGCCAAGCCCGGCCAAAAAATCGAGGGCTATTCAACCTTCCGATTGCTCCCTTGGTGAGCCGGCTTGGATTCGCGCAACCCGGCCCGCATCCTGTGCTGAATCTCAAATTCTTTTGACACTCCCAGCTAAATTTTGATATAGCCTTTACCGCTCGCAAATCTTCGTAACAAATCGGTGGGCGACATTTATTCACAGGAAGCGGAGGAGAAATGTCAAAAAAATGCCATCGTCGACGCCCGTTGCTCCTGGCCATTAGCGGATTCAGTTTGCTGGGCGGTCTCCATCACGCCGCTTTTGGCGATACCAGCGCCACCTGGAACGGCGCCACCAGCACCTGGTCCAACGCCGCCGACTGGTCCACCAATCCCAATTACCCCAACAACGGCACGCCGGCCGGTGTCCTTTATGATGTCGTCATCAAAAATGGCAGCGTTGCCCTCGATGTCACTCCCACCATCCAGTTGCTTGCTCTCTCCGGTGGCACTATCGCCGGCCAGGACACCCTGACCGTCGATGGCCTCCTGACCTGGACCGGCGGAAGCCTGGGCAACGGCACAACCGCCCAAACCTTCAACGCCAATGGCGGCATCTCCATCGGCGCCTTTGTAGAACTAAGCCCCGGCGCCACCCTCAACAACTCTGCCACTGCCACCTGGACCGCCGGCACTATCGACGCCGTCGGCAACAATACCGCAGACCAGAACACCATCTTCAATAATCTCCTCGGCGCTACCTTCAACGTCCAGACCAACGCGACCTATGAAGGTCGCGCCTTGAGCAGCACCGTCCCCGACGTTTTCAACAACCAGGGAACCTTCACCAGATCCGCCGGCAGCGGACTCACCACGATGGAAGCGGAATTTAACAACTCCGGGCAGGCCACCGTGCAGGTGGGAACGATGGCCTTCAGCGGCGGCGGCATCGAATCCGGCAGCTTCAGCGTCAGCACCGGCGCGGCCCTGAATTTGTCCGGAACCTTTACCTTCACCGGCGCCAGCACGCTCAATGGCGCCGGGACGGCCCAGTTCAGCAGCGGAACCACCACCTTTAATTCCGGCGCTACCTACGATCCCTCCGCCAGCACCTTCTCGGGCGCAACCGTCAACTTCAACTCATCCAACGTAACCGTCTCCGGCGCCCTCACCGTCAGCGGAGGAGCTGTCAATTTCGCCACCGGACAGACCATCACCCCCTCTTCCATCTCAGTGAGCTCCGGCACGATCGGCGGCACCGACACCGTCTCCACCAGCGGCGCCCTCACTTGGACCGGCGGCGCCCTGGGCAGCGGCACAACCGCCCAAACCTTCAACGCCAATGGCGGCATCTCCATCGGCGCCTTTGTAGAACTAAGCCCCGGCGCCACCCTCAACAACTCTGCCACTGCCACCTGGACCGCCGGCACTATCGACGCCGTCGGCAACAATACCGCAGACCAGAACACCATCTTCAATAATCTCCTCGGCGCTACCTTCAACGTCCAGACCAACGCGACCTATGAAGGTCGCGCCTCGAGCAGCACCGTCCCCGACGTTTTCAACAACCAGGGAACCTTCACCAGATCCGCCGGCAGCGGACTCACCACGATGGAAGCGGAATTTAACAACTCCGGGCAGGCCACCGTGCAGGTGGGAACGATGGCCTTCAGCGGCGGCGGCATCGAATCCGGCAGCTTCAGCGTCAGCACCGGCGCGGCCCTGAATTTGTCCGGAACCTTTACCTTCACCGGCGCCAGCACGCTCAATGGCGCCGGGACGGCCCAGTTCAGCAGCGGAACCACCACCTTTAATTCCGGCGCTACCTACGATCCCTCCGCCAGCACCTTCTCGGGCGCAACCGTCAACTTCAACTCATCCAACGTAACCGTCTCCGGCGCCCTCACCGTCAGCGGAGGAGCTGTCAATTTCGCCACCGGACAGACCATCACCCCCTCTTCCATCTCAGTGAGCTCCGGCACGATCGGCGGCACCGACACCGTCTCCACCAGCGGCGCCCTCACTTGGACCGGCGGCGCCCTGGGCAGCGGCACAACCGCCCAAACCTTCAACGCCAATGGCGGCATCTCCATCGGCGCCTTTGTAGAACTAAGCCCCGGCGCCACCCTCAACAACTCTGCCACTGCCACCTGGACCGCCGGCACTATCGACGCCGTCGGCAACAATACCGCAGACCAGAACACCATCTTCAATAATCTCCTCGGCGCTACCTTCAACGTCCAGACCAACGCGACCTATGAAGGTCGCGCCTCGAGCAGCACCGTCCCCGACGTTTTCAACAACCAGGGAACCTTCACCAGATCCGCCGGCAGCGGACTCACCACGATGGAAGCGGAATTTAACAACTCCGGGCAGGCCACCGTGCAGGTGGGAACGATGGCCTTCAGCGGCGGCGGCATCGAATCCGGCAGCTTCAGCGTCAGCACCGGCGCGGCCCTGAATTTGTCCGGAACCTTTACCTTCACCGGCGCCAGCACGCTCAATGGCGCCGGGACGGCCCAGTTCAGCAGCGGAACCACCACCTTTAATTCCGGCGCTACCTACGATCCCTCCGCCAGCACCTTCTCGGGCGCAACCGTCAACTTCAACTCATCCAACGTAACCGTCTCCGGCGCCCTCACCGTCAGCGGAGGAGCTGTCAATTTCGCCACCGGACAGACCATCACCCCCTCTTCCATCTCAGTGAGCTCCGGCACGATCGGCGGCACCGACACCGTCTCCACCAGCGGCGCCCTCACTTGGACCGGCGGCGCCCTGGGCAGCGGCACAACCGCCCAAACCTTCAACGCCAATGGCGGCATCTCCATCGGCGCCTTTGTAGAACTAAGCCCCGGCGCCACCCTCAACAACTCTGCCACTGCCACCTGGACCGCCGGCACTATCGACGCCGTCGGCAACAATACCGCAGACCAGAACACCATCTTCAATAATCTCCTCGGCGCTACCTTCAACGTCCAGACCAACGCGACCTATGAAGGTCGCGCCTCGAGCAGCACCGTCCCCGACGTTTTCAACAACCAGGGAACCTTCACCAGATCCGCCGGCAGCGGACTCACCACGATGGAAGCGGAATTTAACAACTCCGGGCAGGCCACCGTGCAGGTGGGAACGATGGCCTTCAGCGGCGGCGGCATCGAATCCGGCAGCTTCAGCGTCAGCACCGGCGCCGTACTGAATTTAAGCGGCGCCTTCACCTTTACAGGCACGAGCACGCTTGCCGGCGCGGGAACCGCCCAGGTCAGTAGCGGAACCACTGTCTTTAGCGCCGGCGCAACCCTCGACCCCACCGGCCCCGTCTCAATCACGGGCGGATCCCTACAAATTCATTCCACTCAGACGCTGGCTTCCTTGACCATCAGCGGCGGCGGGACGCTGGACCTCACGAACACCCATTTTTTTATCGACTACGGAAGCAACTCCGATCCCATCGCCACCATTTACGGATATCTCAAAACGGGTTACGCCTCCGGCAACTGGGACGGCACCGGCATCATTTCCTCCTCCGCACAAACTCTCACCAACGGCCTTCACTACGGCGTCGGTTTCGCCGACGGCGCCGACAAGATCGTTACCGGCCTGTCCAGCGGCCAGATCGAATTAAAGTACACGCTCGTCGGCGATGCCAACCTCGACGGTACCGTCAACGGCAGCGACTTCAGCATCCTCGCCGCAAATTTCGGACTGGGCGCGACCAACTGGGACCAGGGCAATTTCCTCTTCACATCCTCGGTCAACGGCTCCGATTTCAGCGCTCTAGCCGCCAATTTCGGCCAGGGTGACAGCGGCGCCAACGCAACCGTCTCTCCAGCCGACTTCCAAGCCCTCGACGCCTTTGCGGTTGCCAACGGCCTGCCGTTACCCACGTTCGCCAACGTCCCCGAACCCGCCGCCGCGGCGCTTCTTCTGACTACCTCGATCGTCACATTCCGCCGCCGGCGCAGAAAATAACAGCCCTCTTTTCAATTGCAGTTCCTCAAGTGCCGCCCGTGTCCTCACCAATACTGTCCGGCATTATAAGCCGAGTGGGTTGAGGGTGGGGTCGGTTTTGCAAATGTTCACGCTGTCAGGGCCAGCGGTTCGGCGTTCTCGGGGAAAGATGCTTATTTCCGCGCAGCATCGGCACTTTGCCGCCTGAGCCAGGAATGAACCCGCGCGGCAATCAGGGCTTTTTTTGCAATTGTTTCTTGCGGGCCAGCCGTGCTTTCTCCAACATCCGCTCTCTCTGACGCTTGATAAGCACCGGCAACTGATCCTCGTAGCTGCATTGCCCGCGATAAACCAGGCTCAGAGCCACCAGGCTGTATTTATCCACCGGCAGGCCCGTGCGAATGTGAATCAGCAGCGTACAGATTGTCGCCGCGTAAAACTGCGGGGTGATGCCGTTGGCGCTGGTGCTCAACAGATGAGAGAATCCCGCCGTCACCTTCAGCCAGCGCAGGAACAGTTCGATGATCCAGCGGCAACGATAGAGCATGGCGATCACCCACGCCTCCACGTCCAGCAGATTGGTCAGCAGTCGCACCGGTTCCTGCTTGATCGGATCCCACACGGTCACCAGGCGCAGCGTCTGTGCTGGGGGCTGGCCCTTGCGGCCGTTTTCCACGCCCAGCAGACCGAATTGGTCTTCCCGTACTCCTGATTCGATATCTTTTTCGCACCGCGGACGACTCTCCTGCACTCGAAGCGTCAGGTCCTTTTTGAGTCGCACGACGAAGTCTGAGCCGATGTCCAAGATGGAGCAGATGAACTCATAGGGGTAATAGGCGCGGTCGAAGAGGTAGAGCACGCCAGGCTGCAGCATCGGCTTCATCGCCGCCGCTTCGCCTCCCTTGTGGGCATTGCCGCTGATGGAAAAGTTCTCCATCGTCCAATGTTTGACGTCCACCTGCAGGTTCAGGCGCACCTGGGAATCGATGTCGCCGTCCCCGTTCTTGCGTCGCTGCAGGGCCCAGGTCACCTCGCCGGCCAGACGAAAAAGAGACCCGTCGCCGGCCACGATCTTCCCGGCGACTCGATCCAGATCCGGGTCCATCCGATGAAGCTGCGGCAGTTGCTTTTGAAGCTCTTGAATCAGCGGACGCAGATGCTCGACGCGAAAGCGTGCCATCGCATCGGAGAGCGTGCTTTTGGGAGCCTGACGGGCTTTGAGATGCGATTTGACTGAAGGAACCTGCGCCAGTTGCTCAAGCGTGCGCAGCGAGCGAACCAGCGGATCATAAAAAGCGCAGAGCAAAACGATCAGCACGTCCACTTCGCCGAGCGCGACGTTCCCATGCTCCGGCGGAACATGATCGCGCCAATATTGATCGAACGTCTGAACCTGGCGGATGATCCCTGGCACATTCACATCGGCTTCTGTGATCTGGGGCCGTTTGGCTCGCGGCATGGGGCTTGATGTACCACAACCATCGCCAGGGCGCAACCGCACGTTTGTGATACAAAATGCCGGACAGTATTGGTGTCCTCACCGGCGGAAACTCCCGATCATCCACCTTCACTCAAAACAAACCGTACTCCAAAGAAGGACGTGCACTCGTCCGTTTAATTTGCCAATTAAGCTAGCAAACACTATATTACGATGGATGTTAATAACTCGATTTTGGTATATTGCGTCCCTCGTCTCCGCGCTTGGAGCCTGTGCCACGGTACCGCCAGATTCATCGCGCACCGCCGTTTCCGCCCAGCCGAAACGTAGTGGTCCGACCCTCAACTCCCCGTTCGACGTTCACGGCCCAAATTCGCCCGCCTACATTGCTTGTCCGCAACAGCCCACGAACTTTTCAATTGTAATTCCTAACCCGACGCAGGCGATGCTCTTCTGGAAGGACGTAGAAGGCATCGATGCGAAGTATGTTATTCGGCAATCGAACGACAATGAGGCGACCTGGCAAGTCGTTGATGTGGTACCTGCTGGTTCGGAAGCCGATACAATTTCAAACCTCACGCCCGGAAAAACTTACGCATTTTCCGTAACTGCCTACACTAAAGTGTCCCTTATCTCGGCGCCTGCAACTAACTACAGTTCATCCCGCGTCAATCTGCCATCACAAACCCCGTAAATGGATTGGCCGTACCGCCCATACTCGGCGATGCCGGGCCCCGGTTTTGGACACACGGGAGATTTTAAGTCGGTCAATTTCCGGATTCGGCTTCTTGCGCCGTAGGTCACAAAAAAGGGGCCAGGTTCCGTCTACTCAGAAACTGGAACCACGCGAGTCGTTCGTCTTATTCGTTGGACGGTTTGGTGAACCCGGAAAGTGGAGGAGGGGTGCGGGGAGGAGGCGAAAACCGGCTGCCTGCCCTGAGCTCGTCGAAGGAGCCTGCCCTGAGCTCGTCGAAGGGGGTCCAAGGGGTTTTTGCCTCCGCCCCGCATTGCATTTGTATTTTGCCTTCCACCGCGCTCCGACCGGCACCCGAAACAAAAAAGCGCTAGGTCACCCTCCTGTAGTACCGAAGCAAGCCCTCAAACCCGGCACGAGTCTCTTATCCGCACCTTTCGCCACCATGACCTCTCAACTTCGGAGAATCGCGTGGCTATCTCGAAATCACATATGTGCTCAAATATGGTCCAAAACCACGTTTTGCGCTTACCCAGATTACCCAAACATCCCAGTTTGTTGCGGACTGTCCAATTTTGTATTTGATGCCCCCGGGCGCCGAAATTCATCTCCACCCCACAATTCATTCAACTCGCCAGCACCAAAAATCCCGTCCGATAAAATCCCTTCCCACTTCCCTTATCTCCCCCTCCATTCCTTCAATTGCCACATCCGTACCACCCCGCAAAAATTGCCGGTCGATGTTAAGCAAGCGTGTAGCGCGACCGATGAGAGGGTTGCAATCGGGTTTTAGCTCGACATTCCGCGGGTGCGGTGGTTGAGCGGACCTGGAGGGGCTGTGCTGCATTTGGGCGGTGCGGTCTTCAGCGCAACAGCGCTTGCGCGTCAGTCCAGATCGATCGGCTAAATGCCGTGAAGTCCGGGACGCGGCTGCCGGCCTTGGGGCTTGGTAGTGACGCGGAAGTCATGTCGCCTCTACGGGAGATTATATCATGAAGGCGATTTCGAATTTCGTTGCCAGCCTGGTCAAGGACGAGCAGGGTGGTGAGGTTCTTGAGTACGCTTTGATCGCTGGTCTGATCGTCGTGGCGGCAATCGCCGTCATCGGTTCGGTCGGCGGCAAAGTGCTGGCCCGCTGGAACTCGCTTAACAGCAGCATGTAAGTCACAGGCAACGGCCTGGCATGCGGGCAACGCACAAGGATCGACCGACAGGCGCGGCTACCGGCCGGCGCCGTTCGTGTCGGGAATTTTCCTCGGCGTGCCGAAACCCGCTCTGTCAGTCCAAGTCTGCGAACTTACTGCAGTAGTTCCAAAACAGTACTGGGCGGTGGGTTTCCATCAACAGAGCCCACCGCCCTTTTATCAATTAACTTGGAGCATGGGGGGACTTGGAATATGCACCATGCTCAAACAAATAACTCGGTTCCTACGTGACGAAACCGGGGGGGAAGTCCTTGAATACGCACTCATCGCGGGCCTTATTGTCGTGGCCGCGATCGCGGTAATTGGAAAAGTTGGCGGCAAGGTTCTGGCTCGATGGAACAGCCTAAATTCATCCATGTAGCTGGTCGATAACCGCCAATATGAACTTATCCGTCCTCGTAGCCACGGCGCCCCTGATTTGTGCCCTTGCCGTGGCCGCGGCCATCGACAGCCGGCAGCGCAGGATTCCAAACTGGCTGACCTTTGGACTGCTCCTGGCAGGACTCGGACGTGCGCTTTGCTTCGGCGGCTCCGGCAGTTTCGTGCATTCCGTCGAAGGAATGCTCGCCGGCGGGGCCATCCCGCTCGTGCTCTACGCCATTTCGGCACTGGGCGGCGGAGACGTGAAGCTGCTGGCGGCAGTTGGGGCGTGGGTGGGGCCCGGACCGGCGATTCTGATCTTCATGGTCGAATCGCTCCTGGGTTTGGCGATCGTGCTGGTTCAGGCGGCCGTGCAGCGCAAAACCGGCGCGCTGCTGCGGAACAGCGCCTTGATTGCCGTGAACTTCGCCGGTGTTTCGGAGCTGGGCCTGCAAAATGCGGTCGAAACGGGCAAATCGTGCCGGGCGATCAAACGCCCATTACCGTTCGCGGTCCCCGTTTTTTTCGCGACGTTGATCGTTCTTTTTTCCGGCCCGCTGTTTGGGAGATGACGATGACCTCCATGAACGCACTGAAGAATCGGGGCTCAAGAGCTCGGACCGCATTGACCAGCCGGTTGTTTCGCCGCAGCGGCGCCGCAACCCTGGAGCTGGCGCTGACGCTGTCGATCCTCTTCTCGATCTGCTACGGGTTGATTGAGTACGGGTACTATTTTTACGTGAAGAACACGATGGAAGGCGCCGCCCGCGAAGGGTGCCGCGCCGGCATCGTCACCGGCGCCACGCTTTCCGCGGCGAACACAGCCGTCGAAACGCAGCTCCAGGCGGCGAACCTGGTCCCCAACGGCACAGCGCCTCCGGATCCGGGCCGTGCACCATCGGCAATTACACCGTTAATTACAGCGATACGACCACCGCCGGCACGACCATTACCTCGTCAAACCTGTCTTCAATGACCATTGGCGACACGCTTCAGGTTCAAATCACCGCCACCTGGGGAACGGTCGGCGCGGGCTTCCGGCCGATGGCCCTGATCGGGTCGAGCAAACAGGTCGTGGTTGCCTCCGCATATGCGCAAGGAAGGCGACTAAAGAAATTCGAAATTCGAAACTCGAATGAGGAACTCCGCGCGCAGGGACAGGTCAAATTCGAATGACCGAAACTGGAATAACGCAGTTTCGGTCATTCGAATTTTGGGTTTCGGGTTTTCGGTCCGATTCTGCGACTTTCTGTCAGGTCTGGCCGCCTCATAAAAATCGCATTGAGAGACGGGCGGGAATCGCCGCCCGGCGGCCTTGGTCAGATAACCTTCCATCGTCTCAAAATATAAAACTCTTCGCACCCTTCCTAAACCGGACAACCGATTTATCCGACGATCAGAAATACAGGCAATCCGCCTACTTGGAGAACACTATGAATGTGAAAAAGATCGCACCGTTGGTCATCGCGCTGGTGCTCGGCGGGATCGCCGCCAAGATGGCTTTTAACTTCGTTCAGAAACGCCAGATCAGCAGCATCAGTGACTTGAAGCACAACCAGGTGGTTGTGGCCAAGCAAGCTGTCGAAGCGGGCCAGGTGCTCACACCCGACGACCTGGCGATGGGCGACGTGTCAGCCGACGCGAACATGGATTCGTTCTTCACGTCGATTGACCAAGTGGCCGGACGTGTGACGGTGGTTCCGGTGGTTCAAGGGCAGGCGGTTGCCACGACCCTTCTGGCTCCCAAGGGAATGGGCCCTGGTCTTCAGGCCGCCGTTCCGATGGGAATGCGAGCCTGCACGTTTGAAATCAACGAGATGACGGGCGTGGCCGGGTACCTCGTGCCGGGCTGCCACGTCGACGTGATACAGACGCTCAAGGACGAGAAGACCGGATTGCCCCGGTGCGCGGACTCTGGCGGAAAACATCAAGGTGACGGCCGTTGGCGTCAAGCATAACCCGCAAGACGGCGACGGCGGTGGGCACAGCGTTACGCTGCTGCTCAAGCCTGAGCAAGCGGAACTGCTTGAGCTTGCCAGCAGCGTCGGCCGGCCGCGCTTCTCGCTCCGCGGCGGAAACGATCTTACCCCGGTGGAGACCAAGGGCGTCACCTTTGCCGAGCTGGTCGGGCATCAGAAGACCCAGAGCGAATACGCGTCGGATGTCACGGTTGCCCCGACGACTCAACCGCTGACGACCACGGTGTTGACAAGCGCAGCGCCTCTACTCAGCCGACGCCCACTATGTTCGATACCGAAAGCGACCAGTGGACGATTCAAACCATCCACGGCGACTCGGCCTCCGAGGTCAAGTTCGCAGTCCACAAGAGCGACGGTGAGTTCACCAACACCGACCCCACCCAACGAAATTAACCAGTGATCCAATAACCGGAAATCTGTTCCCCAACAGGCAACGAGCAAGGAAGAACAACATGTCAAAGAAAGCTTTGAAATTCGGTCGTAAGACGATTGTGGCGCTTGGTTCGGCCCTGGCGCTTTGGACCCTGGCGTGGCCGGCGGGAGTCGCTTCCCGCGCCGATGAGCCCACCACCGCTCCGTCGGACACCTCGTCCGCAACTGATGACCAGTCCATTGCGACCATCCTGCTTCAGCCCAACAAGTCGACGAGGAAGCACTTCGATGCCCGGATCAACAAGGTCAACATCCTTGCCCCGGACATCGCCGACTACGTTGCCCTCGGCCCCAACGATCTGCTCCTGACCGCCAAGAAAGCCGGCTCAACGCAGTTGATCGTCTGGGATGAGAACAACAACACCCAGATCTTCAACATTGAAGTTGCCACGCCCGTGGCGATTCTTCAGAAGCGGGTGGAGACGCTCTTCCCCGATTCAAAGATCAACGTGCAGGACGCCAACGGCACCATCACGCTGACCGGCCAAGTTCACGATCTTGAAACCGCCCGCCAGGTCGAGGCGATCTCCCTGCCCAATTCGGCCTCGGGCAAGGTCGTCGACCTGATGGAAGTCGGCGGCGGCCAGCAGGTGATGCTCAAGGTGAAGTTCGCCGAAGTTAGCAAACAAGCCGAGCAGGAGCTTGGCTTCAACTTCGGCGGCAATGACGGAACCTCGATCTACGGCAGCAACGTGGGCCCGACCGCCCTGGGCATTCAGCCCGGCGGCACGGCGGCGCCAACCTGCTCTTGATCCCCTCTACCGCGCTAAGCACGGCGAGCATGTTCGGCACGGGCCAGTTCGCCAGTGTCGCCTTCGCCTATTTCGTCGAGGCCCTGGAAAGCAACAACCTCCTCCGCACGCTCGCCGAACCCGACCTGGTCACCACCAGCGGGCAGCAGGCAACCTTCCTTGCCGGTGGGCAGATCCCCTATCCGGTGCCGCAGACGGGCTCCGGTGGTGGATCGACGATCACTATTCAGTTGCAGCAATATGGCGTGCAGCTCCGGTTCACCCCCATCGTGCTCGGCAACGGGCGAATCCGTTTGAAGGTCAACCCCGAGGTCAGTGACCTTGACTACGCCCATGCCTACTCGATTCCCGGCGGTGGACACGGTGCCCGGTCTGATTGACCGCGACGTTGACACCACCGTCGAGCTGGCCGAGGGCCAGACCTTCGCCCTCGGTGGTCTGCTCGAAGACCAGGTTTCCGCAACGAATTCGCAGTTCCCGTTCCTTGGCGATCTGCCGGTCATCGGCGCGTTGTTCCGTTCGGTGACGTATCAGAAGAATCAGACCGAGCTGGTGGTTCTCGTGACGCCGGTGCTGGTGCATGGCATCGATCCGGCCGATGTTACGCCGGTTCCCGGTGAACACTGGCGCGATCCGAACGCGTTGCAGCTTTACTTCATGGGCGACATGGGCGGTGAGATTACGCCTCCCCGCCCGGCGCGGCCCAATACCGAACCGGCGGACTTTGAAGGCCCGGCCGGCTTCCAGCCGCCGCCGGCCACCGACACCTCCAAATAAGCGGAGGCGACGGAGCGGTGGTGTGGTTCGAAATCTCCGGGTGGATGGAATTCACCCGGATTTTCCGAGGCTGAATAAATCAGCCTCCTCGATCAGGGACGCAGTGCTATGTACGTTCAAATGAATTGCGTCATCGTCGACGCGGACAACACCAACCGGGAAGAGCTTGCAGCCTTCCTGGTCCGATTCGGAGCGCTGCCGGTGGCGCAGTTCCCCAACGTCGAACCGCTCGCAGGCGTGCTGGGCAAGCCGGATGGCCCGCTGCTGGCCATCGTCAACCTCGATCCCAACCCCGCCGACTGCGCTGAGAAAGATCGCCACCCTGCCCCGGCAGTTTCCCGCGGTCAATTTCTTCCTGATGAGCCAGACGGTTGACCCCAACCTGCTCATGGAAGCCATGCACCTGGGGATCAAGGAATTCATCCCGCTGCCGATGAGCGAGGAGAAATTCAGCACTGCGCTGGAGCGCGTGGCACAAGTCCACGGGATGGGCAAGAAGGCCCGGATCATCCACGTCGTTCCCACCATCGGTGGATGCGGATCGACGACCGTCGCCTGCAACGTCGCCGCGGCGCTGGCGCCGATGGGCAAGACCGTCCTCATCGACATGGACCTGATTCGCGGCGGAGTGGCCAGCTATTTCGACATCCGCTGCCGCTACACCATCGCCGACGTCATGGACGCGGCCGAAAAGCTCGACAAGCAGCTCCTCGACAACGCCCTGACGGTTCACAAGAAAAGCGGCGTGGCGATTCTTTCGCGCCCCGATCTGCCCGAAGACACCCAGCGCGTCAACCAGAGCGGCATGGTGCGCCTGATCAACATGCTCAGCCGCGTGTTCGATTACGTGGTGATCGATTCGCTGATGAGCATTTCGCCCCTCTATTCGTCGATGCTCCAGGGGTCGGATATGAATCTCCTGGTGATGCAGTTCAACGTTCCCAGTGCGAAGAACGCCGAGCGATTTGTCGGCGCGCTGCGCCGGATGGGCATCGAATCCAGCAAGATCTGCACGGTCGTCAACCGCTACGTGAAAAAAGGCAATGACATCGAGCCGGCCGGAGATCGAGCGGTCGCTGGGGATCAAGGTCTCCTGGCTGATTCCCAACGATTTCAAGAACGCGATCGCGGCGATCAATTTCGGCGAGCCGGTGGTTCTGCGGGCCCCGCGAGCGAGATCAGCGTGAGCCTCGTTCAGTTGGCCGGTCTGATTGTCGGCCAAGCAGAACCAGGGAAACGTCGCCGCTTGACGGCATGACCGGGGCGCTGAAGGCGGCCCGGTCGAACGGAGTGAATATGGGTCTGTTTTCAGGAAAACCCGCTCAGACCGGCGCCGCGACAACGGCGGTGGCGGAACCGCCGGCGATCAAGCCGCCGCCCGCTTCTGCTCCGGTGGCTGAGGCTCCTGCTCCGCTGCCCAGTCCGCGCAGATGCCGCAGATGTCGCAATCTCGCCGCGTCGACGGCGCTTGCCGCCGAGCGCAGCTCACAGTTCGAGCAGCTCAAGGTGCGGATTCACCAGCAATTGGTTCAGCGGCTGGACGTGCAGAATCTTCGCACCCTGCCGCCGGACACCGTCCGCGCGGAAGTCCGCATCGTCATCCGCGATCTGTGCCAGAACGAAAGCGGACTGCTCTCCAGCCAGGACCAGGAACGCCTCATGGACGAGGTCATGGACGAGACCTTCGGCCTCGGCCCGCTGGAAGCGCTGCTGAAGGATCCGACCATCACCGATATTCTGATCAACCGCTTCGACAGGGTTTACGTCGAGCGCCGCGGCCGGCTGGAACACGTCGATGTGCGCTTCCGCGACAACCAGCACCTGCGGCAGATCATCGACCGCATCGTCGCCCTGGTCGGCCGGCGCGTCGATGAAACCAGCCCGATGGTGGACGCCCGCCTGGCGGATGGAAGCCGCGTGAACGCGATCATTCCGCCGCTGGCCCTGGACGGCCCGGCGATGAGCATTCGCCGATTCGGTTCCAAGCCGCTGCAGCTTGAAGACCTGATCCGCCACGGCGCTTTTCCGCCGCCGGTGATGGATTTCCTGTCCGCCGCCGTGCAGGCGCGGTGCAACGTGCTCATCAGCGGCGGCACCGGCTCCGGTAAAACGACATTGCTGAACTGTCTTTCGCGCTACATTCCCACGGATGAGCGCGTGGTCACCATCGAAGACGCGGCGGAATTGCAGCTCCAGCAGCCGCACGTCGTCCGCCTGGAAACGCGCCCGCCCAATATCGAAGGCAGCGGCGAAGTCACCCAGCGCGACCTGGTGAAAAACTGTCTGCGTATGCGTCCCGACCGCATCATCATCGGCGAAGTGCGCTCCGGCGAGGCGCTGGACATGCTCCAGGCGATGAACACCGGCCACGAAGGATCGATGACCACCGTTCACGCCAACACCACGCGCGACGCCATGGCCCGACTGGAAGTGATGATCGCGATGGCGGGATATGACATTCCCATGCGCGCCCTGCGGCACCAGATTTCCAGCGCGCTTCAGATCGTCGTGCAGGCGACACGCCTCACCGGCGGCAAGCGAAAAGTCACACGCGTCACCGAAATCACCGGCATGGAAGGCGACGGCGTCCAGATGCACGACATCTTCCTCTTCGAACAGACCGGCGTCGATCAGCAGGGTATGGCCATCGGAAACTTCACAGTGACCGGCATTCGCCCACGCTGCTGCGACCGTATCGAAAGCCGCGGAATTCCTCTCCCGGCGGAGCTCTTCCAGCGGAGGCGGATCGAGGTTGTCTAACGACTGGAAAAAGAACCGAGGTTGTGTGCTATGACTAATGAAATGATTCTTCCATTCCTGGTCGCGATCACCGTGATCCTGCTGATCTGGGGCGTGTACCAGGTCGTCGGCGGCCTCTCGGACGAGCGCAAAAAGCTCGCCCAGCGTCTCAGCGGCGAAGGCAAGACAACCGATGGGTTCGATCCCGCGTCGCTCACCGTCGTGCGCCGCGTGCAGGTAATCGGCGGCATCTCCGGAATGTTGGCGCACCTGCCTTTCCTTGGCACACTGGCACGCCGCATTACCCAGGTCTGGCCGCGGTTTTCGCTCGCGAAGTTCATCTTCGTCACCTTTGGAATGGCCGCCCTTGGATTTTCGATCCTGTATGTTGCCACCGACTCGTGCGTTCTCGGCGGCGCCGTTTCCGTCGTCTTCGCCGCGATTCCGCTCATCGTGCTCAACAATTCGTTCAATCGCAGGCAGCGCGATTTCCTTGACCAGCTTCCCGAAGCGCTCGACTTCCTCTCCCGAATTCTGCGGGCAGGGCACAGCTTGAGCACCGGCCTGCAGATGATGGCGGACGAACTTCCCCAACCGCTTTCCGGCGAGTTCCGCCGCTGCTACGACGCCCATAGCGTGGGCCAGCCGCTGGAAGATTCGCTGAAAGACACGCGCCGTCCGCGTCGATAACCCGGACTTCGGGTTCTTCGTCACCGCGATCCTGATTCAGCGGCAGACCGGCGGCGACCTGTCGGAAGTGCTGACCAACATCAGCGACATGATCCGCCAGCGCATCCGTCTCCAGCAGCACGTGAAGGCCAAGACCGCCGAGGGCCGCTTCACCGGCTACATCCTGGTCGTCTTCCCGGTCGTGCTCTTCTTCGTGTCCTACTACCTGAACCCCAACTACGCCTCGGTGCTCCTGCACACGTCGACCGGGCTGTGGCTGCTGGCCATTGCCGCGTCCATGCTCATGCTCGGTAGCTGGGCGATTCGAAAAATTACGACCATCAAGGTGTGAGTGAAATTACCTGGCACTTTTAAGGTGTGATTATGAATCAGGAAACATTGATCATCGTTCTGGCATTCGGGTCGATCACCGTGCTGGTCTATTTCGTGTCGATGATCCTGTTCAAGGACAACGGCGGCGACAAGCTCCGCTCGCGTCTTCAGGGCAAGACCGAATCGCTGGTCACTAAAAAGGAATCCAGCGCCGGCGCCAACCTCCTCAAGCAACTGGGTGAAGCGGCCGCCAAGCCCTTCATGCCCAGTACCCGGGAGAAACAGGGATCGCTTCAGCGCGAGCTGGCCAAGGCGGGCATCTACAGCCCCGCGGCGCTCCGAACGGTGCAGGGATCCAAGGTTATCGGCATCGCGCTGGGACTCATCTCCGGCTATGTCGGAGGGATGATGCTCAACAGCATGCTCCTGTTCCTGGCGATCGGCGGGCTGCTCGGATATGCGGCGCCGACGATCTGGCTGAAAATGAAGGTCAAAGGAAACCAGAAGTCTTTGGAATACGGCCTGCCTGACGCGCTGGACTTGATGGTCGTGTGCGTGGAGGCGGGAATGACCGTCGACGCCGCCATGCAGCGCGTCGGCGACGAGCTGGCGCTGGTGCATCCGGCGATCAGCCGCGAGTTTGGCATCGCCCACATGCAGACGCGCGTCGGCATGCCGCGGCAGGAAGCCCTCAAGGGGCTGGGAACGCGGACCAGCAACTCGTCGATGACCTCGCTGTCGGCGATGCTCAATCAGGCCGAGCGTTTCGGCACCAGCATCGCCCAGGCCCTTCGCGTTCACGCCGAGAGCTTGCGAATGGCCCGTCAGCACAAGGCCGAGGAAATGGCCGCCAAGAGCGTGGTGAAGATGAGCTTCCCGCTGGTGCTGTTCATCTTCCCCGCCACGTTCATCGTGCTGCTTGGGCCGGTGATGATCTCGCTGTTTAACAGCCCGTTAATGAAATAAGGAATTTCGTGCGTAACTCAGACGACAACAGGAAAAAGCCGATTTCCCATTTGGAGAACACAATGGCTATGTTCAAGCAATTGAAAAGATCGTGCATTCTGGCGGCAGCGGCGACGGTTCTGGCGACGAGCGGCTGCCACAGCAGCACGCCCACGACCCAGGCCAGCGCCAAGTCGCATCAGACCCTTGCCAAGGCTCCGGCCACCACGGCGAAGCCCGCGCAGACGGCAGCGGCGCAGCCCAAGCCTTATTCTGATTATTGGGACACGATGGCTTCTCAAGACCAGGTGACGGTGGAGGCACAGACGCCCGCGCCGGCCGAGACGCAGAAGCCAGTCCAGTCGACCAATTCGCAGTCCACCGAGACGCAGGAGAATTTCTCGCTGCCGACGTACTCGCCGGCGGCGCAGACCCCGGCCCAGGCGACTGCTCAAGCGCCGGCGCCCCAGCCGACGCCGGCCCCACAGCCGGTCGCGCAGGCTCCTACGCCCGCGCCGACACCTGCGCCGCAGCCCGTGGTTGTGACTCCGCCACCGGCGCCACAGCCGGTTGCCCAGGCACCTGCACCAACGCCTGCTCCGCAGGCGGTGGCTCAGGCTTCGGCTCCGGCCCCGCAGGCAACTGCGGCTCCCGCGCCGGCTCAGTCGGCCAGCTATCTTGACGAAACCAACGCCTCTGAATCGGATGCGGAAATCACCGAGACCGAGCGGCTCGAGCATACGCAGGAAGTCAACGGCGCCCGCTCGGAAGCGACGCTTTATCCCGATCAGTTCGACGGGCCCGGCCTTACTTCGCTGGGAACCCGCGCCCTGGATCTGATGCTCCAGAGCTCACGGAGCTGCAACCCGCTGACGCTTTACCTGGACATTCCCGATGACAATCTCGCCGAGGAGCGTCGGCTGGCGATCGGGCGGTATCTGGAAGACCGCGGCGGATTGAAGCCGGAGCAGATCGAGTTCCACTACGGAACGAATCCAGACAACTACCACACTGCCGACGTGCAGCTTGGGTATTACCTGGTAAAGACGGACACGGCCGCCGACGGATACGGCGCGTCAAGCGCCGCCGGCGGCACGTCACATTAACGGGTCTTCCGGATGGGAGTTATCCGGTTTGCCCTTGCGAGGCGAGCATTTTCATAATGCTCGCCTCGCTTACGTTTGGGGAAGAGAAGAGGTGTGAAAGTGTGAAGGTGTGAAAGGTTCGACGATTTTTTTGGTGGCGGGGGCATCGGTACAAAACTTTACACTCCGCAACAAAATGGGGGGAATGGGGTGCGGGTTTTTGTGATATCATCGATATCAACGATATCGATGATATCAAAAATGGGACGGAAAACTCGAAGGTCGAAACTCGAATGTTGAGCGAAGCGAAATCCCGATTCGTCGGGAACGAATCCCGGCGCACCGGGAAGGGTCAAATTCGAAATCCAAAGACGACGATATTGAGCAAATCACGTTGCGGCCGAACTCCCAGGATTCTTGATTTTAAGAAAGTCGAAAATCGCGCCCGAGTATGCCTCGAAAGGGAGGCCAACTTCGTTCAGGAAGTAACGCGTCAACTGCACGGTTACTACCTTCGCGGCGGCGACGCGTATGACGAATGCAATGCGGACCTGCTGTGCCTCGTCGCGGCCGAAACACCTGACTTCCACCTGATCGGAACCGCTTTGAAGCTGCGGCGTGGAATGAACGGCTCGACCGTTCGATATCGATGCCAGGGCCGACAGTCGTTTCTTCGCCAGATCCTCCGCAACTGATCGCCGGGTGGGGCCGGTGAACGGCTCGCGCGCAATCAAGACGGTCACCATAAGCTGCTCTTTTAGTGTTTGATTGCGAAAGTCGAATTCCAAGGGATTGTCGCCGGGCACCGCAACCCACTGAAACGGCGCGTGCAGCAGGAAGTGCTCCCGCTCGATCTGGGAGACTCCGGGATTGGCGGGCGGGGTTGGAGTGGCGGGCGATGACGCAACCGGAGGCGCTGAGACCGGCGGAGCCTGAATCGGCTCAACCAGAGGAGTTTTTTTCTTAAGGAAGTCAAAAATGCCCATTGAAATATCCTTCCCGCAGATTGGCGCCCTGCATTTTATTAGGTTCACAGTCGAAAAAGAGGCTTCAGCGCCTTCGAAGGATACCGGGGACATTTCGCCGGAGGCAATGGGGCGCTTTCTACCAGCCTGCCTTAAGTCCAGCCGCGAAATCTCGATCTAGAAATTCTCGGCCGTCGATTGGACATCCGCCGCGCCGCCGGGCCTATGATCTCGCTGAAGTTCAGCGGAAGCAGCGAACCGAGTTTCCAAAGGAGATTCCAATGTACGCGGTCACAGGTGCAACCGGAAATACGGGAAAAGTCGTCGCGCAGCGGCTGCTGGATGCTGGCAAGCAGGTCCGCGCGATCGGCCGGGACGAGAAACGTCTCGAATCGTTGAAGAAGGCAGGGGCGGAAACTTTTGTGTGCGACCTGACGGATGCCGCCGCGCTTTCCCGCGCGTTTACGGGCGTCAAGGCGGCATACGTCATGATTCCGCCGAATATGTCGGCGAAAGATTACCGCGCCTTTCAGGGGCGAGTGATAGATGCCGTGAGTTCGGCTCTTTCGGCTGCTCACGTTGAGTACGCGGTTACCCTCAGCAGCTACGGCGCGGATAAGGATGCGAAGACCGGGCCGGTCCTTGGCCTGCATAACCTGGAGCAGAGCCTGAATCACATCAGAGGCCTGAACATTCTGCACCAGCGTGCCGTCTATTTCATGGAAAATACGTTTGCGCAGGCGGGGATCATTGATGCGATGCAGGTGGCGGCTGGCCCGCTCAGGCCCGATCTCAAGGTACCGATGATCGCCACACGCGATATTGGCGAGGCGGCCGCCGAGCGACTGCTGCGCCTCGATTTCAAGGGCAAACAGGCGCGCGAGCTTTTCGGGCCGGGCGATCTCACCATGATCGAGGTCGCTCGAATCATCGGCCAGGCGATTGGAAAGCCAGATCTCGGTTACGTTCAGATTTCGGATGATCAGTTCCGCGGCGCCGTGCTGCAAATGGGCATGTCGGCCGGCATCGCCGATTTGATTTTGGAAATGGTGGCGGCCATGAATTCCGGCCACATGCGTGCGCTGGAACCACGAACACCGGAAAATACCACTCCAACTTCATACGCGAAGTTTGTGGCCGAGGAATTTGTTCCGGTTTATAAGGGCGCGGCGGCTCAAGCTTAGGATGAAGGTCGTTCCATAAACGGCTCGTGGCCATGGCTGAAAAATCGGTGGGGATTTTCAGTTGCGTGCATGGTGGCCGGTTCGAGATTTGAAAAGGAGCATGTCATGAGCGACGGATATTCTACGACTCATCCCGTTACCCCAAAGGACAAGGCCGGTATGACCGCCATGCGGGCGACGGTGGAACCGAACAAGGGTCGGCTTCAAGGTGTCGCCGCACGCATGCCTTTCGACGGAATTATGAGCCGGGTCGTTGCACCGACTGGAGTGAGCTTCGAGTCTGCGACGGTGACAGACATTCATTGGTTTTCGCCAGCCGGAACTTACAATGATGCACTTGCGGCAGGTGACGTCGCGACAGCGGGTGTCGGTGCAAATCCCTCAGGCAGCTTTCACCTTCCGCGGGCTATGATCAGATCCATGAGCGAATCCGCCCAGCCATATCGGTTTACCGATCAGTATGACTTCGACGCCGACTTTCGCGGCGAGACGCTGACGTATATTGAATCGGGGCGGCGGGTTTCGATGACGTGGACATGGTCGAGTGACTATCAGATTTACACGGACTCGATTCAGAGCTGGATCAATCCCGATAGAAGCCAATCACCGGTGTCGGTGGAGGAACGATCGGAGATTGTTCAGCGCGCGATCAAATACGCCCGCGAAGTCCAGCACGTGGCGCTTAAAGTAGAGCCTTAGCGCAGAAATGCAGATTTGCCACGCCTCGACTGAGCTCGCCGAAGTCAGATTGAAATCAGATGCACACAGATAATTCAGTCTGAAAATCTGATTTCCATCTGATTTATGTGGGGCAAAACTCCTCATTTCTTGGCGCTCTTGGCGTCTTCTATGAGCCGAGCCTTGTCAAGGGGCGTTGATCGCTCATGCGGTCGATTGGGTGAGCCTTCTATTCAGTGCTCTCGCCTGGCGGCGGGCCTATTCAACTGTACAAATGGCCAGCCCTATTCTTAGCGGCAAGCTTTGAAGCTTAAGACGCCAACCGGGGTCTGGCCTTGCTCATTCAACCTGCACGAACGCGTCAATTCCACTTCACTTCAACTCTACTCAATCCCCTGCACAGAAGACAACGGCTTTCTGACACGGTGTCTTCCGGAGGGGAGATACTCCATCGCCTGTACCGACTTGTCGGGACAGTCATCGCCTTTTCGATTTTCAAGTGGCCGCCGTCAGCGATCGCTGGGGTTCTCTCCATCGGGTTCCGTCCCGCAGCATCGCCCACAGCTTCACCAGTAATCTCCTGGCTACCGCAACAATCGCGATCTTCTTGCGCTTCTCGCTGTCACGTAGAACCCTCTCGTACACGTCCTTCATCCACGTATTGCGATGAACCCCCAGCCACGCCACCTCCACCAGCAACTCCCGCAGCAGCGCGTTGCCTGCCTTGCTGATCCGCCCCTGGCGATCGCTGTCGCCGCTCTGCCAGCGCCGCGGCGTCAGACCCACGTAACATCCCACCTGACGTGCATTCTTGAATCGCCTGGGATCATCAATGATCACCGCCACCGCCTCGCTCAGCCGCGGACCAACGCCGGGCACCTCCTGCAATCGTTTCACCGCTTTGTTGGCCTGGCCCAACTCCTGAAGCTTGCTTTCGACAGTTTCGATCTGCTTCTCCAGGTGCTCCAGTTGCGCCACCTCACAACCGATCTGAAACAGCCACAGATCTTCCGCCGATGCGGCCGCTGCTTCCTTCCTCATTTCCTCCAGTCGCGCTTTCGTCCACGCCTTGGTCGCCGAGGGCAAATACAAACCCTGCCGCTCGTAGATTGATCGGATCGAGTTCTTGAGCGCCGTGCGGCGATCCACCAGGCCGTGTCTGTATTCAATCAATGAACGCCACTGCCGAACCGATGCCTTGGGCACGTGCACCGTCGGCAGCGAATCCATCTCCGACATCGCCGCCATCTTCAGCGCGTCTTTACGATCACTCTTCTCCTTCACCGTCTTCCAGCGCCAGCGTTCATCGTTGCCATTGGCCACCTGGACGGGAACATTGTTCCGCTCCGCCAGATCACAAACCCATCCTGCCGCCGGACCGGCCTCGATGACCAGTCGATCCGGACGCACCCGCTCGAGTAGTTTTTGCACCTCGTGGGCATTGGTGCCGATCTTGCCGAACGTTCTTTCTCCACCGCCGGTGACATAATCCACAAAAACGCTCTTGTTCTTTCCCAGGTCCAAAGCGAGAATTCGCATTGCCGAGTCCTTTCTCAAAAAAGACGTTTGAGCGACCTACGCGGTACGCTCGTTCATACTTGGGGCATTTTGACCCCGTTCACGTCCCGAGAAAGGCTCGGCTTCATAGTTTCTTGGCGGTTAAAAAATTCTTTATAACCGCCAAGAACGCCAAGGGATTTTGTGGAAGGGCGCTAACTCATCATGCGACGAGGGATCGGATGAATCCGCATGGGGTCGTGAGCTCGCTTTTCGGCTGCGATACGGTTGACGGAACCTCCGAGCGGCGAGAGAGCGCGAGCATGTGCAGAAGGATGAAGAGCGGGACCAGGAAGGTGGGGACCAGGGACCGAGGGAGCACGGTCATCAGATAGGTTGTCGGGCCGGCGCCGGTGAGGATGCCGAAGGTGCTACTGGAATGGAGGATTCCCTGGGTGACGGCGTTGGCCAGGTCGAGCAGGCCGAAGAGGTTCCAGGCGATGAACCAGCTTCGGATGGAAGGCAGATTTTTTGAGATGCCAAAGGCGATGGGGATCGCGGCCAGGGCGGTGATCATGTCGCCGAGGCCGGCGGGAAGGGCGAAGCCCATGGGAAGGCGGCCCTGGGCGGCAGCGAGAATGAAATTCAGGGCCGCGATTCGCCAGACGTGGGCGAGAACGACGACTCTCATATCGAGGCATTGGGCGACGCGCCGGATGGGGCCGTCCAGGCGGTAGGCGATCAGGAAAAAGAGGATCGGGACGGCGACGCTCAAACCGAACACCAGTGGGGGACGGGTGGGGTTGATGGCGTACTGGCCTGTCGCAGCCATCGTCACGGCGAAGATGAACCACGCGGCGATAAGGCTGTAGACAAACACGCCGGCGGTTTGAAGGCTGGTGCGGCTTTCGGGTGTGGTGCTCATATCAATCTCCTTTCAGATTGAGTTTGTTGATGAGGGAAAACGCATCGGAGAATTTTTTTGAGTTTTCGTTGCCCAGGGCCGAGATGGCCGCCTGCTGGGCCTCTTTCCATCGCGACAGCGACCGCTTGAGAAGGGTGCGGCCCAGGGGTGTGAGGGAGAGGAGACGCTTACGTGCGTCCGCGCCGGTGGCAATCTGGACAATTCCCTTTCGCTGGAGGATCGCCAGGTTTCGCGTGAGAGTCGTGCGCTCCAGGGCGAGCCGATCGGCCAGGCGGACCAGGGAAACGGGTTCCATCAGACGGATAGCGACAAGAAGGTTAAACTGTGTCGGCTCGATGCCGGTGCCGGCGAAATAGCGGTCGTAGAAGCGCGTCAGCACCCGGGCCGCCGTGCGGGCGTTCTGGCAGAGGCAGGATTGTGCCGCTTCGAGCAGGGCCTGGCGGTCGCTGTTTTGAGGTTCATCGGCCATACTATGTGTATATACACCTATTGGGTGGAATGTCAAGGGGAAGATGGGGCGATTTTGGGTTATCGAGGTTTGGCGGGGGGAGAACTTACCGTGGGGAGCGCAGAGATCGCTAAGGAATCCCGGCGCGCCTGATTCGCACGGCCCAATACCGTCGGCCCGGCGCTTATGAAGCCAATCAAAAGCTCGACTTGGAGTATTCGGCAGACGCGGAACGGTAAACAGGTACGGCGCGAGTGCGGTTATCTCGTGAAGCGATCGTTACCCCTTTTGCGTTCCTTCAGGCCTTTGATATATCGTTATCTTGCCGTTCGATTATAGGTCCACGATTTTGCGCAACCGGGGGTCGATCTAACGTCAATCGGATTCACCATTGCAAGCCAAAAGACGGACCTTCGCAGTCGGGCAAATGTAGTATCAAACCTGGTCAAAAATATTGCTTAATGAGGCCAGAATGTACTTGCAAATGTATCAATAGTTGATACTCTCTTTGTGTGAGTTTTGGCGGGAGAGAGAATTAGTTCCGGCGGAAATTCACATTAGTTCGACCTCAATATGGGCCGGTTTATTGGACTCCGTTGGAGCGGACGGTCGGGAGATCAAAAAGACAAGGCTCAAAGAAGTTCCGCATTGCGGTCGGTAGGTGGGATGCAAGGTGCGGGCAATGCCGCACCTGATAAAGGGCGAATTTAAAGATCGCGTCTTTTGGCCATATCTCGAAAGCGAGGAGAGAAATGCAACGGAATAACAGACAGAGTTTTGATTGGGCTTTACTCAAATCAACGACCTGGCTCGCGCTGGCTATCGCGGCAATGCCCTTGGCATCAGCCAACGCCGCGCTCGTCAATCGATATATGGCAAACGGCGACGGGGTGGATTCGGTTGGCGGGGCCAACGGAACTCTGCTTGATCCCGATGGAACGGCCAGTTTTGCAGCCGGCACCGTAGTAAGCACCACCAATGCGAACAACACGGATTACCTCTCGTTGCCATCCACTGTCGGCGCTGGCGTCACGGGGGACTTTTCCATCGAGGATTGGCTGACGCAGACTGGTTCTGAGACAGCTTTTACCTCGATATTCAGCCTGTCCTCAGCGACGCCCACTCTCCCAGGGCCCAATAACCTGGCGACGAACAATTTCATCCTTTTGAATCCCAATCGCAACGGCACTGGCACGACTGCCGATTTTGACCAGCCGGGAGTTACCAACGGTGGCGCCGGTACGGAAGTGAACATCAATGCACCAGGAACCACTTTCAAGGTTAATGGTAATTTCGGTACGGAATTGCAGATCGTTCTGACGTACGTCTCGTCCACGGGCATCGCCTCGATTTACAACGACGGTACGTTGCTGGCCTCGGGGAACGTGGGTACGGGTTTCAGCTTGCAGGAGGCCGCTAACGGCGGTGGCACGTCCTACGACGGAATCGGCGGCGGCGATGCTTTCGGCGATCCCGATTTCATGGGAGCCACCAATGATTTTCGCATCTACTCGCAAGCGCTGTCGCCCGCGCAGATTACCGCGCTCGGTTCTGCCGGCGCAAACGCCACCAATGCCCAGATCAACGCCATCGTTCCCGAGCCGGCAAGCCTCGCTGTGCTGGTGGGCTTCGGCGCACTGATGGGTCGGCGTCGCCTCCGCCGCGCCTGAACCGCTTGCGGGCGTTAGAGAAGTTTCACTTCACTTGTGGCGCCGCATCGGCCTGCGGCGGTCAATTCGATTCAAAGATTACGCCATAGCTTATCGCCGCCTGGCGCATTGCCTGGGCGCGGGGGCTTTGGCCATGGCGCCGAGAAGCTTTTCGAAACCGGCTGAGGTGCCGATCAGCATCGCTCGTGCGCCAGATTCCAGCGGTGTGATTTCGTGTGGTGTGCCGCGGGGGATTCGGGCGAAATCGCCTTTGCTCAGGGCGATGGTTCGCTGGTCGAGGCGGAGCTGGAGAGAGCCTTCGAGAACGTAGATCGAGATGTCGTCGCGCGGAAGGGTGCGGGTGCCGAGGCCGTCGGGCTCGGAGAGGTTTGCTTCGACGGCCGCGTAGAAGCCGCCGGTGTCGGCGCCGCTGGCGATGATTCGATATTGGTTTTTGCCGATGGTGAGGGTTTTGGCGGCGCTGGCGGGCCAGTAGGTGAAGCCGCCGGCGGGGGCGGTGTCTTCGGTCCAGGCCGGGATGCGCTGGAGGATGGCGTCTTTTACCTGCTGTGAAGTGAGGCCCAGAGTTTTAAGGCTTTCGGCGGCTACGCCGGGGACATCCATCAACCCCATGAGAAGGTGCTCGGTGCCGAGGAAATCGTGGTGGAGATTTCGGGCGGCCACGCGGGCTTCTTCGATCGCCTGGCGAAGGCGCGGGGTGAGGGGAAGCCGCTCGGCGGTGACGGCGGATGTGCCGGGGGGAACCAGGCGGGCGATTTCCTGGCGGGCGGCGTCGGCGGTGACGCCGAGGTCGGCAAGGACTTTGGCGGCGATGCCGGTGCCTTCGAGGAGGAGGCCCAGGAGCAGGTGCTCGGTGCCGATGTATTCGTGGCCCATGGATCGGGCCTCGTTTTTGGCGATGGCGAGGGCGGCGCGAGCGGTGGGTGAAGCCGGCGAAAAGGGGATTGCCCAGTGGACTGAATTGGGGGCTGAATGATCCGATGGCCTGGCGGATCGCCTGGGCGACGTGCCGGCGGCGCCAGAACCATTTTCCTCCCCAGTGACCGCGGTGATGGCTATGCCCTCGAGATCGCCCATCGCGCGGACCGCAGCAGGATTCCTGGGTTTGCTGCGATTTTTGCGATTCGGAAGCGGGTGCGGATTCGCCGGCAGCGGTTTCGCTGTAGGATTCTGGCGGATCGAGCTCGGAGAGGACGGCCTGAACGTCCTCAAGGGTTGGCGTCTTTCCCTCGGTGCGGGTGGTGAGCATTTCTTCGATCTGCACGCGCAGGTCGGCGGTGACGTTTTGCCGCTCGTCGTTGGAAACGCCAGCCTCGGAAAGACTGCGCTCGACGGCGGCGATGAATTGCGCGATTCGTTCCTGCGGGGTTGTCTCGGGAGTCTTCTGGGACTGATTTGGCGACTGATTTTGATCGGGGCTCATGTTCGGTCTCCATTAAAAAACACGTCGATTGCCTTGCGGGTCTGACGCCAATGCTCCGCCATCTCGGCAAGACGGGCCTCGCCCTGGGTGGTGAGGCGGTAATACCTGCGCGGCGGTCCGTTGGGGCTGGGTCCTTCGCGGACCTTGACCATTCCCTCGGCGGCGAGCCGCGCGAGGATGGGGTAGACCGCGCTTTCGCTGATCGTGAGTGCCTCGGCACGCGAGAGGCGCTGAAGGATCTGGTAGCCGTAGGCCTCTCCGCCGCGGAGGGCGGCCATGACGCACAGCTCGATCAGGCCTTTTCGCATCTGCGCGGCCCAGGAACGGACGGATGCTGGTCCTGTACTCATTGGCGTAGTATAGCGCAATGAATGGTAGTGGTCAAGTGGGGGGGAAAGCGGGAGGTGCGAAAGTGCGAAAGGTGCGAAAGGTATGAAAGGTATGAGACGGACGTTCTTACGTTCGCACCTTTCATACTTTTCGCACCTTCACACCTCCTCTGGCGTCGGGACTGGTTTAGCCACATGATATTCCCTCCATGGCATTGAACGGATTCGATCTGCCGGTCTCGCCTGATCAGGCGGTTTGTATTGCGCGGGGGCAATTTGAAGCCGGGGACGTGACGAGGGCGGCGGAGGTTTGCCGGCGGGTGCTGAAGGAGCGACCGGGATTTGCACCAGCCCTGCGGCTCATGGGGGAGGTGGATTTTCATCGCGGAAATGCCCTTTATTCGCGAGGAGATTTTGATGGGGCGGTCGCGACCTATGGGCGAGCTGTTGAATTGTCTCCGGGGTTTTCCGATGTTCAGTGCAATCTGGGAAATGCCTTGGTGGCCGTCGGAAAAATCACCGACGCAATTGGCGCGTACGAGCGGGCGATTGAGCTGAATCCGGATTGCTCGCAGGCTCACTGGAATCTTGCCCTGGCGCTGCTCGCGCGCGGGGATTTTGAGCGGGGTTGGGCGGAATATGAATGGCGGCATTGCGAGCCGTCAACGCCTAAATGTCCGGGCGTCGCGTGGAAGGGGGAAGAGCTGGAGGGCAGGACGATTTTGCTCATCGCCGAACAGGGGCTGGGGGATGCGATTCAGTTTGTTCGTTATGTCCCGATGGTGGCGGCGCGAGGTGGGAAAATCATTCTGGTCTGTCAGCCGGAATTGTGCCGGCTCTTCTCGGCGATTGAGGAGGTTTCGGCGGTTGTGCCGTTTCGGGAGGCGCTGCCGAAGTTTGATCTCTATTGCCATCTGATGTCGCTGCCGGGGATTTTTGGGACGCGGGTGGAGTCGATTCCGCGGCAGATTCCCTATTTCCATCCGGACCCGGCGCTAATGGAGAAGTGGCGCGAAATTCTGGGCCCCAAAGACGGGAAAATTCGCGTGGGCCTGGCCTGGGCCGGAAGGGCCGAGCATCAATTTAATCGCCACAGATCCATAGCCCTGCCCGAGCTGATCCCGCTCGGCCAGGTGCCAGGGATTGAGTATCACAGTCTTCAAATCGGGCCGGCGGCAGAAGAACGGCTTGATTTGCCGAATGGGATGATGATGCGGAGTCACGCGGATCGGTTAACCGATCTCAGCCAGACCGCGGGCTTGATAGCGAATATGGATCTGGTGATCTCCGTTGACACGCTGATTCCCCATCTTGCAGGAGCGCTGGGCACTCGCGTCTGGTTGATGCTGGCCCATGCGGCCGATTGGCGATGGCTCTTGGCCCGGGACGATTCGCCGTGGTATCCGACGATGCGACTCTTCCGCCAGAGCTCGGCGGGCGACTGGCCAGGCGTTGTTAACTCCATTCTACGGGCACTTTCTGCTCCGATTTCCGTTTGACGCCTGGTGCCCCTAATATATCGGTATATGTCGATTAGCGTTTGTACGGGTAAGCTCCATCGCGTTTGGGTAACCGAGGCCAAGCTCGAATATGAAGGGAGCATCACAATTGATTCGGCCCTGATGGCCGCCGCGGGGATGGTGCCGTTTCAACTCGTGCACATTAACAGCCTGGCCAACGCCGCCCACTGGGAGACTTACATTATTCCCGGAAAGGCGAAGTCGGGCCAGATTTGCCTGAACGGCTGCCCGGCGCGGCTGTTTCATCCGGGCGATCAGGTGATCATCTTCGCGCTGGAGCAATTGACCCGCGCGGAGGCGGCCAAGGTAGAGCAGCGCGTGGTCTTTGTGGACAAAAAGAATAAGCCGACGCGGGTGCTGATTAAAAAAGCCAAAGAGATCTAGGGGCTCAATTCCGCGGATCTTTCAAAAGCGTCGCAATCGCATTGAGGATTTTCTGGACCGCTGGGCGACGGTAATCCCATTTCGCGTCTTTCTCGGGCGGGTTGACGACCATCGTGGCATTGGCCTCGAAGAGGACGATCTTGCCATCGGGGCTCAGACCAAAATCGATTCCCGCGTATTGCAAACCGAGGGTTTCGCAAATTCTTCCCAGCGCTCGCACCGCGTGCTCGCCCAGGACGCCGGTCATGTTCGCCAAAAATGCGGCGTCTTCGGCGCGGTTCTGCTCGTTGTCGGCCATCTCGGCGGTGAAATAGTGGATCTTCCAATGGTGCGAAATTGCGGCGTGGAGGGGATAGAGATGGCCATCGATCATCATCACGCGGTATTTGCGGATTTTGCCGTCGGGGTTTCGCAAGTCGACATATTGGATCACCATCATTTTCTCGCCGGGCATTTGCCCGACGCCAGCGCGAAGGCTGGCCGCATCTTCGTATTGCTCGAAGAATCTGCCGGTGTGAAATCCGGGAGCGCGCACCAGGACGGGGAATGAGAATCCCTCCCGCGCGAGGAATGCCTCCGCGCCATCGCCTTCGAGAACCTGGCGAGAAATCTCGGCGATTTTCGGCGCGATCACGTCCTCGATCTTGCCGAGCCTGCGACAATTTTCCATCCGCCCGGTCGGCAGGACATTCCGCGGTTGATTGACGACCGGCGCGGTGGTCTTTTCCACGATTCGTGAAGCCGCCTCTAGCGCCTCGCCGCAAAGGTCGGCGTCGCCAATGGTGTTGAAGACGATGTCGTGCGGCGGCAACGGTTTTTGCCGATCGTAATATTCCGCGAATATCACCGTGGTGAGGAAGATTTGTTCGTCGAGATGATGCCGCATCGGAATCGTCCCGCCCGATGCGGATGCCAGCAAAAGCACACGGATCGGCTCGCCCGAGCCGGTGTAGGGGAATTCCATCACGGCCCGATTCTCGAAAGCCTTTCGGCGATGGATGGCGGCGCGATCTTCATCGCGCAAGCGCGTCAAAACGTACGCCATGCCGCGATTGGCTTCGATGTGGTCAGGGTCGATTTTCAGCGCGGCTTCATAATGCTCGCGTGCCCTTGCAAGGTCGCTCTCGACGAGCAGGTTGGCCAGATTCACATGCCCCTTGGGATTGTTCGGGTGAAGCTCGACCGCCCGCGCGTAAAGGCTCTTGGCGGCATTCCGATATCCCATGGAATAGACCAGATTGCCGAGATTATTCAGCGCCCCAAAATGTGCCGGTTCCTGGACGAGCAGCTCGAGAAACGCGGTCTTGGCTTCTTCGTTTCTGCCCAGCTCAGCGAGCAGCCGGCACCGCTGGAACCGGGCCTCGACGTTATCCGGACACGCGGCCACAACGGCTTCGGTCCTCGCCAATTCCGCTTCGCGCTTTTGCCGGGGCTCCCAATCGCTCATGGCTTGGGGCTTAGGCTAAAGTAATTCGTCGGCGAAGCAATCCCGTGTCAGAGTCAGCGTCAGCTTGCCGCTCCCGATTCCACCGCTGCCGGCCGCACTCCCACATGCACCAGGAGATCCTGCGGCTTTATCTTCTTCACGTATTCGCCCGGCCGCCGCATCGCATATTTCGTGGGCTTGGAATGATCGTCATAAAAACGCTGCGCGTTGTACGTTTTCGAAAACTTGAACAGCATCCGAAGGAAGTTGGTCTGCCCGCGGATAAGTTGCCCCGCCAAAATGCGCGACACCGCGACCGCGGTCTTCCACCCCATGAATTTCCGGTTGATGATCTCCTGCGTCTTCACCAACTCCTCGTAAAACTCCCGCAGCGGTAGCGCCGTCTCCTGCACCGCGTGCTGAATGTCGTAGAGCCGGTAATCCAGCGATGTAAGCGGGCGGGAATCGGTATGGAAAAGCTCAGTGCCGGGGTAGGGCGTGGCGACCGTCAGGTGCACGACCTCCGGAACCTCGGTGGCCCACTGCCGGGCGGTTTCGAATTGCTCGCGCGTCCAGGACGGGTCGGTAATCAGGTTAATCGACACGTCGATCCCCAGCCGCCGGGCAACCGCCAGCGCCTCGAAATTCTGATTCGGCGTGACCCGTTTCCGAAACTTTTTCAGTTGCTCCTCATCGAGGGATTCCAGGCCCAGGAACAGATAGCGAAGTCCAAGCCCCGCCCAGCGCTTGAAAACCTCCTGGTTGCGAATCAACACGTCGCAGCGGGTTTCCAGATAATATTGCTTGCGGATATTTCGCCGCTCAATCTCGTCGGCGATGGCCATGCCATGGTCGGCGTTGACGAAGGCCACGTCATCAACCACAAAGACGTTGCGCTCGGCGATGGAGCTCATTTCCTCGGCAGCGCGAGCCGGATCGGCCTTGCGGTAGCTGCGGCCGTAAAACGTCCAGGCGCTGCAAAACGAGCAATCCCACGGGCACCCGCGCGAAAATTCGATGGACGCGCAAGGATCGAGCTCGCCGATGAAATACCGGCCGCGCTTGCGGGTCAGCTTTCGCGCCGGGCGGATGTCGTTAATGTCCGCTTGAATCGTGGGTTTGGGTCCGGCGCCGCGGGCCGTGACCACTCCGGCGATACCATCGACGCGCGGGGCTTTTTCCAGCATTGCCGGCGCGGTGATCTCCCCTTCGCCGGTAATGATGGCATCGATAGCGCCGTCGGCATGGCGCAAGACCTCCTCGGCGATGAAGCTGATGCTGTGCCCGCCGCAGAAGATGAACGCCTTGGGAAGCAATTCCCGCGCCAGCTTCGCCAGATCAATCACTTCCGGAACATTGGCCAGATAGTTGACGCTGAAGCCAATGGCATCCGGGTGAAACTGGGTTAGTTGGGCTTGGTAGTGATGCTGGCGAAAGATTTGCAGGTCGAGAAGCTTCACCTCATGCCCCCGGCGAAGCAGCGCTTCTCCGACGCATTCCAAGCCAAGCGGCTCCAGACGAAGGTAAACTTCGGAATATAAAAGTGCGCTAGGATGTACGAGTAGAATCTTCACAATCACACCCCAATCGTGTTTTTTTGACCGTATTCCCGTTTGTCGGGAAATCGACTATAACCATATGGCGCAAAAAGGCATCCCTCTAAAAATTCTTCATCGTGTCTTAAGAATTTTGCGATTATTGTGCCGCTCGCGCATCTATTCCTCGAGTGCGGAATTTCAATGCAAGTAGATGGGTGAATCCGAAGCCGGGCACAGAGCCCTTCTCGAATGCCAGCCGTCAATCGCCGCAAACCTGTCTGCCTTGAAATGCTTGAGCAGCGGGTGCTGCTTTCGGCATCGTCATCGGTAAACCTCTCCCTAGATGTCCAGCCCGCCGCAAGTGTGACCGGCACGCCGCAGAGTCTCTCGCCGGCGATGGTCGAGCAGGCGTACGACCTGAACGATATTACGTTTTCGGTCAGCGGGCAATCCGTTGCCGCCAACGGCGCGGGGGAGACGATCGCGATTGTGGATGCATATTCCGATCCGAACATCACCAGCGATCTTGAGACCTTTGACGCGAATTTCGGCATCAGCAACGACAATTCCTCGGGTCAGCTTGCCTTGACGGTCGCGACGCCCGAAGGTGCGGGGGCGACGAACGCCGGCTGGGCGACGGAGCAGTCGCTGGACGTGGAGTGGGCGCATGCGATTGCGCCGGGGGCGAGCATCTTGCTGGTGGAGGCGCCGTCTTCAAGCTTTAACGATCTGATGAACGCGGTGACGTGGGCGTCGGATCAGCCGGGGGTGGTTGCGGTTTCCATGAGCTGGGGCGATTCGCCGGAGTTCGCCGGGGAGACGGCTTATGATTCGGATTTCACGACGCCCTCGGGGCACGTAGGCGTGACTTATGTTGCCGCGGCAGGGGATGATGCGCTGCCGAATTATCCTTCGACATCGCCGAACGTCCTCGCCGTCGGCGGGACGACGCTGAGCGTGAACGATTCGGGCGATTGGTTGAACGAGACCTACTGGTCCGAAGGCGGTGGGGGGGTGAGCCCGTACGAGCATACGAATAAGCCGGACGTGGCTTACGACGGCAATCCGGATACCGGCGTGCTCGTTTACGATTCGATTCCGTACGAGGGAAACGATGGCTGGCAGGTGGTGGGGGGGACCAGCGCCGGCTCGCCGCAGTGGGCGGCCATCATCGCCATCGCCGACCAGGGCCTGGCGCTGCGCAGCATGGATTCGCTCAACGGGCCTTCGCAGACGATTCCGGATCTCTATGCCCTGCCATCCTCCGATTTCAATTCGATCACCGGCGGGGGGCTGGTCGGATTGGGCAGCCCTATCGGCGAGAAAATCATTGCCGGCCTGGTGGGTGGCGGGATTACCGTCGGCCCGCCAACGCAGCTCGTGTTTTCCCAGCAGCCCACCAACATCACCGCGGGGCAGACCATTTCCCCCGCGATCACCGTCGACATCGAAGATGCCGCGGGAGACATCGTCACCTCCGACAACACCGACATCACCCTTTCCGTGGCCAGCGGGCCGGGAAATCTCACCGGGACCATCATCGTGCAGGCGGTGGATGGCGTGGCGACGTTCAGCAATGTTTCCGTGAACGAAGCCGGAACGTATGCCCTCTCGGCGGCGGATGGGTCTCTCAGCACCGCGACGAGCTCCCATTTCACGGTGTCGCAGGGACAACTTGTATTCGTCCAGCAGCCGAGTTCCGCGCTCGCGGGGGCGGCGATTTCACCGTCAGTGGAAGTGGCGATCGAAACGGCGGGGGGGTCGGTGATCGATTCCAATGCCACGATTACCCTCTCCCTGGCATCGGGAAGTGGATCGCTTGCGGGCACGACGACAGTGCAGGCGAGCGATGGCGTCGCCACGTTCAGCAATCTCTCGGTCGGCTCGGCCGGCACCTTCTCGCTGGCGGCTTCGGGGTCTTTGCTCACCGGAGCGGATTCGACGAGTTTCACCATCACCGAGCCGCACCTTGTGTTCATTCAGCAGCCGGCCAGTGCGCTTTCGGGGGCCAACTTCTCAACACCGATCGAAGTGGAAATCGAGGATCCGGACGGAAACATTGTCGATTCGAATTCGACGGTCACGCTTTCGCTGTCATCCGGGCCGGGGAATCTGTCCGGAACGCTCACCGCCCAGGCGGACAATGGCATCGCCACGTTTTCATCGCTGGCGCTGTCGGCGGCGGGAAGCTGCATCATTCAGGCATCGGATAGCCCATATACTTCCGCCGTTTCGACGGCGATTGCCGTCACGGCGCCGCAGCTTGTCTTTGCGCAGCAACCGGTCGGGACTCTGGCAGGTTTCGCACTTTCGCCGGCGGTTAGCGTCGAATTCGAGAACGCCGGGGCGCTGGTTGCCAATGACGATTCGACGGTCACCCTCTCGGTCGCCAGCGGGCCGGGAAATCTCAGCGGCACGCTCACGGCCACGGCCGTCAACGGCGTTGCCACCTTCAGCGGGGTGGCGCTCAAGATCGCCAGGCAGTACCAGCTTTCCGCTACGAGTCCCACGGCAAGCAGCGCCACTTCTGATTCGTTCACCATCAGCGCACCCGGAAGCGTCGATGTTGCCAACTGGGGGCAGATCAGCGGCTGGGCGTATGACCCGAGCGATCCCAGTGCCGCCATCGATGTCGAAGTCGTCTTCAGCGACGGGCCCACGCAGACTTTCCTCGCGGACAACACCCGCACCGACCTGGAGCCGTATATCGGTTCAAGCAACCACGGCTTCGACTATTCAACGCCGATGCTCACGACCGGTAGCCACACGGCATCGATTTATGAAATCCTCACCAACGGCTCGAAAGTTTTGCTGAGCACGCAAACCATTGTCAGTCAGAATTCGCTCTTCGACGAGAGCTACTACCTGCAGCAATATCCCAACGTAGCCGCCGCCGTTGCCGATGGGCAATTTTCCAGCGGCTATGCCCATTATCTCCAGTATGGCCAATACGAAGGGTACAGCCCCAATCCCTACTGGGACGAAAGCTGGTACCTGGCCGAAAACCCCGACGTGGCCGCGGCCGTCAATGACGGGCAGGTCAGCTCCGGCTTCATGCAGTATTACGACTACGGCCAATACGAAAACCGCGGCGGGCTGCTCTATTTCGACACCACCTACTACTTGCAAAATAACCCCGACGTGGCGGCAGCCATAACGGCGGGAACGGTCGCCTCGGCGTTCGAACACTTCTGCGATTTCGGCCAGTACGAGGGCCGCAACCCCATGGAGTATTTCTCCTTCTCCGTCTACGAGGCCGACAACCAGGACATCATGCCTTACA
Organism: uncultured Phycisphaerales bacterium; assembly: GCA_963755915.1. Taxonomy (GTDB): domain Bacteria; phylum Planctomycetota; class Phycisphaerae; order Tepidisphaerales; family Tepidisphaeraceae; genus PALSA-1353. The sequence goes on along the minus strand of CAVWLP010000002.1, from coordinate 4,741,397 downwards.
TCACGGGCGAGCCGTTCACTTCCGCCTATCAGCAATTTATCGAATATGGGCAGTATGAGGACCGCGTCGCGTCTGATTATTACAACGAGCAGATCTACCTAGCCGACAACTCGGACGTGGCGGCAGCCGTAAGCAATGGGGAATTTCCCGACGGACTTCAGCAGTGGCTGGAGTATGGACAATATGAGGGGCGGACGGCGGTGTGAAACGCGTGTCCGGCCCGCTCACCCTGCCGCGCAGTGTGGTCGCCGGCGCTTTGCCGGTCTTGAGAAACGCCACCGCATCCGTCGCACCCAGCGGCGGGCTGAAATAGAATCCCTGCCCCTGGCTGCATTCCAGTTGCTGTAGCAGTGCCAACTGCTCGGCGGTTTCGATTCCCTCCGCCACCAGGGAAATCCCCAGGCTAATCGCCAGCGTGACGATCGCGCGGACGATCGCCTGGTGGCGGGTGCTGCCGGCGTTCTGAATGAAGCTCTGGTCGATCTTCAGGCCCGTCAGCGGAAAGCGGTGCAGGCAGCTCAGCGACGAATAGCCGGTGCCGAAGTCGTCCATGTGCAGGCGGATTCCCATTTCCCTGAGCTGCTCGAGGACCGGAATGCTGGCGTCGGCGTTGCGGATCATGACGGTTTCGGTGATCTCGAAAGTCACGGTTTGCGGATCGACGCCGGTCTGGGTCAGGATCTCGCGCACCCGCGAAACCAGCTCGGGGTAACAGAGCTGCGCGCGGAGACGTTGACGCTCATGACGAGTTTTGCCTGCGAGGGACTGGCCTGCTGGAGGATTTTGAGCTGCCGGCAGGCCTCGGAGATGATCCAGTAGCCGATGGGGATGATCAAGCCTGTTTCTTCCGCGGTGGGGATGAATTCGCTGGGGCGAATGATGCCGCGCGTTGGGTGGTTCCACCGCACCAGTGCTTCAAATCCGACGATGGACTTGTCGGACATCGAAAACACCGGCTGATACTGAAGGAAAAGCTCTTTGCGGTCCAGGGCGTGGCGCAGGTCGTTTTCCATCTGGAGGCGGGCCGTCACCCGCTCGTGCATCTGCCGGTCAAACATGACGTAACGCGCCTTGCCCGCGGCCTTGGCGTGGTACATCGCGGTGTCGGCGTCGCGAATCATGTCGTCGGCGTTGGTGTAGGGCGTGGCGCTGGTGGTGATGCCGATGCTGGCGGTACTGGAAACTTTGTGCCCCTTGACCTGATACGTTTCACCGAGGCTTTGCAGGAGCCGATCGGCGATTCTGCCGGCGTCGGCATCGGATTTCAGCTCATCCGCGAGGATGACGAATTCATCGCCGCCCAGGCGGGCAGCGGTGGACATTTCATCGGGCTTGCAGACCGCATCGGTCGCGCGCAGCGCGCTGTGCAGCCGGCGGGAAATCTCGACGAGGAGTTCGTCGCCCACATCGTGACCGAGGCTGTCGTTGATCAGCTTGAAGCGGTCGAAGTCGAGGAAGAAGAGGGCGAAATGGTAGTCCGGGTTGCGTTTGCGCGCTCGATCGCATGGGTAATGCGGTCTTTCAGAAGCGCCCGGTTGGGCAGCCCCGTGAGCTTGTCGTGCAGGGCGGCGTGGACGAGTTCCTTGGTCCGCGCCTGCACCATGCTCTCCAGCTCGTCCATCCGAAGCTGCGCCTTGCTGTGCAGCGACCACTTTTCGCTCAGCGACGTCGCGATCTGGATGATCTCCAGCGGATCGAACGGCTTCTTCAGAATCAGCAGACGATCGGTGAGTCCGAGCTTTTTGGAGATTTCTTCCCACGAATAGTCGGAGTAGGCCGTGCAGATGACGACCTGGACGTGTGGGTCGGCCTGCCAGAGGCGCTGGATGGTCTGCACGCCGTCCCATCCGGGCGGCATTCGCATGTCAACGAAGGCGACCTGGAACGGCTTGCCGCTGCGCACGGATTCTTCGAGCTTGCTGAGGCCTTCCTGGCCCTGAAGCGCGGTGTCCACCTCGAATTTGGGCATGGCGGACGATTCGGAGAGGGGCGTTGTGACTTCGCCGAAGAGCGCGGCCTTGGCGCTGGACAATTTGCTCGCGCCGGCGCGACCGTGGTGACGAGCGTCTTCTTGAAATCGTTGTGAATCGCGTCGTTGTCGTCGATGACGAGAATGCGACGCGCCGAGAGTGTTTCTGTGCCCATGGTTACGCCCTCTTTTTCTCAAGTAAAATTTGTTCGACCGATGAGAGGCCCGAGACGGGAATTTCAAGAGTGAATTTGGCACCGCGATCGGGGCCGTCGCTGGCGACGGAAAGGTTTCCGCCCAGCTCCGTTGCGGCGTTGGCGGCGCTGTGCAGGCCAAAGCCGTGTCCCTCTTGCCGGGTTGTGAAGCCGTGTGTGAATATCCTGGTGAGGTTCTCCGGGGAGATACCTATGCCGTTGTCGGCCACCTCGAACCGCAGGGTAGTGGCGCCGCTATTTTCGAATTTGCGCGTGCTGACGGAGATTTGTTTATCGGCACGTGCGGAGCCTGCCACCGCTCGTTTCGCGTTGCTGAGGAGGTTGATCAGAATCTGAAGGAGCTTGTGCTTGTCGAGGACGACGGGGCCGATCTGGGCAAAATCGCGGACGATGGTGAAGTTCTGATCGCCGGCTATGCCCAAATCCATGGAAATGGCCTGGTCGAAAAGTTCGCTGGGGACGACTTTTTCGCGCACCACGCCGCTCTTGGCGTGCTGCTGCTGGGCGCCGACGATCTGCTTGATGTGGTCGAGCCCCGCGGCCATGGACTGAAGCTCAGTGAGCAGACCCTGGTTTTCCTGGTCGAGGCATTCTGAAAGATCGATCAGGAAGCCCGGCAACTGCTTGCCGCGCTCATCGGCGGTGAGGAAGCTGGTTAGATTTTCCTGGTTGCTCTGCAGCAGCTCGCGCACTTTGACGAGGCTGGAGACTTCCGATTCCTTGAGCTTCTTCAGGGCGACGTTGGCGGAGACGTTGACGCTGTTGAGGACGTTGCCGACGTTGTGGAGGACGCCGGTGGCGATTTCCGCCATGCCGGCCCGGCGGGCCGTGCCGATGAGCTCCTGGCTCACCGATTCCAGTCGAGAGGTCTGCCGGGCGACTTCCGCTTCAATCATCCGGTTGGACGCTTCCAGCTCGGCCTGCTGGGCGGCGAGCGTGGCCAGCTCACTGGCGCCACGGATGCACGCCCACACAAGGATGATGTCTTCAAAGACAACCCAGCCGGCGTGTTCCATCCAGCGCCAGGGACTGGCAGCGGCGATTCCGAAGACCGATTCAGGCCAGAAGATCCCGCGCAGGGCGTGATCGAGCGCGACGACGACGGTAGCGGGAACCAGCACGCGCCAATCACGGTAAAAGCTTAGGAAGGCGAGTGAGCCGAAGACGTGAAAATGTGTTTCGATGCGACCGCCGGAAAGGTGGATGAGCAGGGCAGAGTGCATCATCTGGGCGGTGCCGATGGTGTAGCGCGTGATCGCATGGCCGGGGCAGAAAATCACCAGGCCGATCGGAAGCGCCGCGATGATTCCGCCGAGGAAGACGGCCGCCCAGACGTGGGGGTGGATGTGGCTTTCGAGGCCCTCCCAGGCGCGGGGCGAAATCCACAGCGCCACGGCGACGCAGGCGAACCACTGGAGGACCAGCAGCACCGCGAACATGCGGTCGATCTGCTTCCACTGCGCCTGCTGGTACTGGGTGCGCAGCTCAACAGCGCGGTCGTCGATTAGACGCCGGATTTCCGGCGTGATCGTCAGGTCCTGATTCACGTTGCTCTCCCTTACTTTTCGGCGTTTCGGCAAACTCCCAGCGAACAGCCGTATACCGGCGTCTGGGATAAAGTCGTCCTCCCCTCACGCACGAGGGACAAAAGCGAAAGCAGGCCGGCGTTGTCTCCTTCATGTCCGCGCCCGTCGGTGATGCCGCCGGAGAATTCCAGATTGCCGGCGGAGTTGTAGACCATGACCTGGCCGGAGGTTGTTGCCCCGAAGGCGGCGGCGTCGCGGCCATCCTGGTCGACAGAAACGTGCAGGCCGGGGACGGCGTTGGCTTGACGCCAGAGATCGCCATCGAGCCAGCCCGCGGGGCGCCTGGCGGCTGGACGAACAGGACGTGGGCGTCGAGCCGGCCGGAGGATCTTGCCATCAGCTCGCTGAGCTCATTCACGCTGCGCGCGAGCAGGGACACTTGGGGTGCAGCATCATGACAAGCGTGGGAAGGCCGGGGCGTGCTTGATACTGACGGCTCTGGGCCAGTGGGCGGTGGTGTCACTGGCGTCGGCGGCGGGGGTCATTTGATATCGGACCATCCCGAACATGCCGAGAATGACTCCGATTGCCCAGACGCACGCCAGGCAGGGAACCACTATGGTCTTCAGCGATTTCCCCGTCGCCATATGTGAAGCTTCGGCAGAAATGGATCGCGGTATTATTTTGTGGGGCTGTGAGGCAGGAAATTTCGGGTCTGATAGCGTGGGGGAGGTTATCTCGACGTAGCTTTTGGCCGACCGGGGGGTCGCCAATGAGGGTGCGATCGACCCTTGAGCTTTATCGCTGCGATTTAGGGCGCATTCGCGATGCCCGTGCGCATCGGCGTTATTTCACGTCGATCGCCGTGAGCATCATGCTGGTGGTGGCCGTCATTGATCCGGTTGAATTCGATTCCATCTTAACCATGCCGCCGGGGACGTCGTCGCACATCCACGATGTCGAGGTCGCGGTCATGCCATTCTGATTCATCGTTGCCGTGACTTTCTTGCAGGAAAAGGTTTTTCCGGCGGCCTGCACGTCCTCAGTGGCAGTAGTGGCCGAGGCGTCGACGGGCTGCGTGGTCGCGGCGCCGGTGGACCTGGTGATTTTCGCGGGGATGGTCTGAGTCTGGCCGGGCATGTTCATCGTGTTGCCGGCCACGACCATCGAGAGGGACATCTGCACGGTGACGGCATCGGGCGTCACGTCCATCAGCGTTTCGGTGGTGGTGATGTTGGACGTGTTGCCCATGGTGGTGGCCTGGGTGGAATACGTGACGGAGGTTCCCTTGTTGAACTTAGCCCAGGATTTGTAGGCGGGGTTGTCGATCTGATCGTCGGCGCGGGCGATGTTTGCGAGGCAAACCGAAAATAGTCCGACACAGAGAATGGTAGTGAATCGCCGCATGAAAGTTCCTCCAGTCCGCCCCGGGGCCAATGGTTTATGGAAACGAGAAGATGAAGCATATCAAGAAACAGGGATGACGCCACTAGGGTGTATTGGGAGAGGAATTGTTTTTGCTGACTCCGTGACACCTTACTGCTGCCCAGAAGATCCCCACCAGCGCGAAGTTGCGGAGGTGATAGGCGTCGAGCAGCCCACTGAGGCGCCAGCCGATTAGACCGCTTTGGAGTAGGCAGATGACTGCGAAAAAATAAATGAGGGCCGCGACGACGTCTCTTGGCAGGCGGATTCCTGTGAAGGCGGCGCGGAAGATGAAATAAAATGCGGGGAGGACCGCCGGGCAGTGCTGGGCCCAGGTGAGGGGGGAATAGAGGAGCAGGGCGACGGAGAGGGCGGCGCATTCCCAGAGGATTTCTGCGTCGTTTCGATCTTTCACGCGACCGCGGAAAATCCATGCTGTGGCGGCGGCGATCAGGAGCAGGATCAGCTTGATGATTTTTCCGGCGACTGCGGGATGGAGCGTGAGGACGTCGAAATAGAGAGGCTCGGGAGGGCGATTGGGGATGAGCGTGTCGACCGGGGTTTCAGGGCGGGCCGGGCTGCCGTAGGGGAGGTGAATGAGGTAGCGGGCCAGGGCGGTGTGCAGAGAGAGATTTCCGCTGCGGTCGGGGCCGAGGACGGTTTGGGAGGGGTCGGGATTGGATACGCCTAGCCAGAGCTGGGTTGCCCAATACTTTTCCGTGTGCCAGTAGTTTGTTGGGCCCATCATCGTGATGGGGAGGAGGGTGAAGAGGACGGTGAAGAGGGTTGAGGCGGCGGCGATTTTCCACTGGCGTTTCCAGAAGAAGTAGGCGATGAACGCGATGGGGGTGCATTTCAGAGCGGTGGCAAGGCCGAGGAGGACACCGCCGAGGATGTCGCGCTTGGCGATCCAGAAGTAGATGGCGAGCCAGGTGAGGAGAACGAGGAAGGAGTTGACGCCTAGTTCAACCAGATCGCGATGGAGGAATGGCGCGGCGAAGAGGATGGCCAGGGCGGTGCTCCAGAATACCGCGTCGTGGGTCAGGGGCCAGTGACGGTCGGCGAGGCGTTTCAGAAGGATCACGAGGGCGACCATCGCGGCGACGCCGAGGGGATAGATCAGGATTTCGGCGAGCTGCATTGGAAGCAGGGTGGCGGGGGCGTGAAACATGGCCCAGAGGGGCGGGTAGACGCGTTCGAACCCGATGCCGTAGATGAATTCATTTTTGATGATCCGCTGGCCGAGGCCGTAGTGGAGCATAAAGTCGCCGCGGGGCTTGGTGAGCATGGGGAGGGCGCGGGCGACGACGATGACGATCGCGATGGCGAAGACGATGCGCTGATAAAGTTCGCCGGGGAGGGATGGTTTGGCGGGAGATCGGGCGGCGGGGGATTCTTCCATATCGCGGCGCGATTGTAGCGGGATGGATGGGCAGTGCCATGCGGGGCCGCAACGGATTACCCTGGGCCGGGAAGTGGCTATAATGCCGCTCAGGCGGGAGCGACATGAAGCTGCGGATTTATCGAAACACTTTGAGATTTCGGCTCAGTCCCGCGGATGTGGCGCAGCTTGCAGGCAGCGGGTCGATCAGGGAAATCACGCGATTTGGCAGGAGCCAGGAATTTTCCTGCTCGCTGCACGCTCGCGCGGGCCTTGAGACGATTCGAGCGGTGTTGGATTCGAATGCCATCACGGTTGACGTTCCGGCCGGCATGGCCCGCGAGTGGAGCAAGTCGGAAACGGTGGGGCTGCATCACTCCCAGCCTTTGGGGGATGGGGGTTCGCTGGAGATCGCGATTGAAAAGGATTTCGAATGCCGGGATGGAAGCTCCGATGAGCCAAGGGAGCAGCTTTATCCGAATCCCAACAAGAGTTGCCTTTAATTTTTGGTTTCCCAGCGGGAAAGATCGTCTGGATAATTCAAGTTTTCCCAGAAGCCGTCCCAATGTTGCGGTGCGCGGGCGAGTTCGATTCCCTGGCAATCGGATAGTCCGCACAGGGAACGATTTCCTGAAGCGATTCGCTGGGAAAGGAGTTCGCGTGCGCCGCGCCGAAATGCGGCGGGGAGGGGCTCGAACTCTTCTTTACCGGCTGCGATTCGCTTAACGAGGATGCCCAGCGCAGTGGGTCGTTGAATCAATTGCTCGGCGATCCAGCGGAAAACTTGGCCGTTCATGGCGGGCATGTCTACAGCGCAAACGATGACAGCTTCGGTTTGGGCGTTCTCGAGCGCCGTCAGTACGCCGCGCATGGGGCCGAGGCCGGCGACGGGGTCTGCGACCTCCGCGTCAAATTCTTCGGCGCCGGGCGGGGATTGACGGCCGGGTGATGTCACGAGCAGCGTGGGGCCGGGCCATTGGGCGTTGGCCAGAATGTGCGAAAGGATCGGGCGGCCTTTTATCTTGAGCATTCCTTTGGCGATGCCCATGCGCGATCCTTCGCCGCCGGCGAGGATTGCGAGGGTGATGGAATTCAGATACTTGGTGTTGTCGTCAGCCAAATGAAATCCGATCGGGATGGGAATAGATGTTCATGCGTTTTTCGCGCAGGAAGCCGATGAGGGTCTGGTTGTTTCGCTGGGCGAAATCGACCGCGAGACTCGAAGGGGCGGAGACTGCGGCGATTACCGGCAAACCTCCGGCGAGAGATTTCTGCATGATCTCGAAGGAAGAGCGGCCGCTGACGAGCAGGATGTGGCGATCGAGCGGCAGGCGGCGATTGAGCAGGGCCCAGCCGAGGACCTTGTCGACGGCGTTGTGGCGGCCGACGTCTTCGCGGAGGGTGAGCATGTGACCGGCTTGGTCGAAGATGGCGGCGGCGTGGAGGCCGCCGGTGCGGTCGAAATCGGATTGCGATTGGCGCATGCGATCGGGAAGGGATGCAATCGTCTCGGCGGAGAAGCGGGCGTTGGAGGTGACGGGTCCGAAGCGCTGGGAGATTGCTTCGAGGGTCGTTTTCCCGCAGAGCCCGCAGCTTGAGGAGGCGAAGACGTGGCGGGTGAGTTTTTCGAAGTCAACGGGCACTTCCGGGGCGAGCTGGACATTGAGGATGTTGCCGTCTTCGCTGCGCTCGCAGGCGCTAATTTTCAGCATGTCGTGGGCATTGGTGACGACGCCCTCGGTGAGGAGGAAGCCGGCGGCGAGCTCGTCATCGTGACCGGGGGTGCGCATGGTGACGCTGATGCCGCGGCCGCGGAGGCGAATCTCGAGGGGCTCTTCGACGACGAGTTCATCGGGGGTTTTTTCGACGCGGCCGTTGTGCCAGCGAAGGATGTTGGCTTCGGCGCGGCTGCTGGGGGGGATTTCGGGGTGGGGGGGCATGGGATCTTCAGTATATCCAATGGGTGCTGGGGGGCGTGCGGGGGAAAGAGCGGGCATTTGGGCGGTTTCCCCAAAATTCCCCACTTTGGAGCTCCCAGTTTATCCCACTTTATCTCACATTTATGGCAAGTTGGAGACGGAGGGGCGCTCTGCGAGAGAGTTGAGCAGCAGGCAGTAGAGCAATGGAGCGATCGACCTGGTCGATTTCCCAAAATTTCCCATTTTCAGGGCGAGGGAAGAGAGGGATTTGAAATTTGAGATTTCAGATGAGTTGGGGAGAACCCTCCGGGTTAGCGGGTAGAGAGTAGTAAGTTGAGAGTAGAGGTAGAGAAAACATCACGTCTCTATATACAGGTCCAAAGGTGCACGTTTTATACCTATTTTTGGAAAATTCCGGCGATTATTTTTTTTTCAGGGGATGAGAATGCAAAGTATTTGACAAACGGGTTTGCGCGGGCGATTAACAGACCAGATTTACGGGAGATTTTTGCAACAATTGGGCGACATGGTCCGTTTTAAAGCAGTGGGAAGCAGCAAACGGTCTTTGATCGGGGGCAGGCGCCGTACGCCAGGGGGCTTCACGCTTGTAGAGTTGCTGGTTGTCATCGGCATTATTGCGGTTTTGATCGCGATGCTGCTGCCGGCGCTCAACAAGGCCCGCCGGCAATCCGAGGCGGTGCAGTGCGCGAGCAATATGCGGCAAATTGGGTTGGCGATCGTGATCTATGCGGATTCGAATGACGGGTGGCTCTTTCCGCCGAACCTGGGATGGGGGAACTCAACCGTCTATCTGCATTCGCCCAATGATGGGTCGATGGCGCCGGTGGCGGGGGAAGAGAATTGGGTTTATCCGGATTTGTGGAACCAGTACACCTACAACACGGTGACGGTGCCGGTCTTCGGGGTGTGGAATCCGTCGATCATGATCTGTCCGAGCGACAGGGATCCGGCGCCGAATGGGATGCATAGTTATATGTTTAATTCGTTCATGACCTACTTCAACGAGCTGTATGGGAGGCCGCTGCCGAACCATAGTTCGCCGTCGGATGCGATATTGATGGGGGAGAAGGTGTCGGCGGTGGGGGATTTTTATATGGATTACGGGGACTATGCGGCGGGGAAAGTGGATGCGGTGCGGCATGGACTAAGTATCGGGGCGAATTACCTGATGCTCGATATGCACGTGGAGACGAAGCTGATTCTGACGGATGCGGCGGCGGAATCGGAGCTGGATCCGTGGGATTTCAGCAGCGGGACGACGCCGGTTACGCAGGCGCCGCAGTGATATTCACTCCCCATTCCGTTTTCTGAGGCGGTCGAATATGCTTTGAGCAGTGAGCACGCACTGCATCCGCATTATTTCGCTGGGGCGCTTGGGGCTGATCGTCTGTGGGTTGGGTTTGCTGCTGTGGACGCAGCCGGGGTGTTCGAGCACTCGGGTGACGGATCCGCCGGAGACGGCGGATCAGCAGTTTCTGGAATCGGAGGCGACGCGGCTGGCGATCAATCAGATTTCGACGGATCAGCTTCGGGACCGCAAGGTGTTTGTCGATCCGACGTATCTGGCGGTCGTGCATGAAAGCGCGCCCCCACTGGCGTTTACGCAGACGCCTCAGCCGTATCTTTTTTTGCTGGCGGAATTGCGGGCGAAGTTGCTGCTGAGCGGGGCGCGGCTGGTGGATCGCAAAGAAGACGCGGAAATTGTGGTGGAAGCCCGCACCGGGGGGATCAGCGTGAATCACCTAGAGATGCTGATAGGATTGGCCAGTGTCACCATTCCGACTGAAGGGGTCGCGAGTGTTCCCATCACCACGCCGGAACTGGCGATCCTGAAGAGCACGAAGCAGTATGGTTATGCGAGCGTGGCGTTCGTGGCGTATTGGCGCGACACGGGGGAAATCGCGGCGAGCTCGGGGCCGTTTGTCGGGCGGACGGCGCGGGAAGACTACTGGGTTTTGGGGTTTGGGCCGAATACGGTCGGCAACATTCCTCCTGCGCAAAGGCCGATCTCGGATTACTCGACGAAATAGATTCCGATGTCCGGGCGACCGCGTTTTCTATCGTTGCGGGCCTATCGAGGGGTTCACTCGTTTACAATAGATTCGTTGTCCGGTGACGGTGAAATGGGTTTCGGCGCTGCCGTTGGTTCAGGTTTCGGGTAGGTAACTTAGATGACTGCTCCGGTCAAAACCTCGCGATTCAATCACAGCCCGGCGTGGAAACGCTGGCTTTGGCGAATCCTCTTTGGCGCGGCGATTACGGTTGCGCTGATACTGATTGCCGGGCAGATCATTTTCGCGACGAACCTGCCGCGGAATATCGTAGTGAATGTGGTGGAAAAATCGCTTGGGCTGCGGGTAAAGGCGGATTCGCTTTCGACGAGCTGGGCGGGGAATTCGAGTTTGCGCGGGGTGAGCTTCAGTTTGCCGCTGGCGGAGAATGCCTTTGTTGAGTTTCCGAACCTTGAGATCAGCCATACCAATATCGCCTGGATTTTGCTGGGGGGATCGATTTCGATCGATGAGGTTTCGGCGCAAAATCCGACCCTGCACATCGTGCAGACGTCGGGGGGATCGTGGAACCTTTCGGCGATTTTTCGCACCCTCGCGAAGGCGGCACAATCCTCAAAACCGAGCAGCGAATTTACGGCGATGCCGGCGCTGAATATCAGCGATGTGAGCGTGGTGGTGACGGACAACAAGAATCGGTCGGCGACGATTCAGCACCTGGATATCAGTGCGAATTCGGACGGGCCGCTGCTGTGGAACTGCAGCCTGGCGGTGGCGGGGCAATTCGACATCGCGACGAGGCTCACCCCGGGGGGGGATTGGGAGCATGAGATTGCCATCGCCATTCATGATGTTCGCCAATATGCGGAGCCGTGGGATGCGGATTTTCCCGCGTCGGCACAAATGGATGCGCAGTGGCGGGGCGCATCGACAATGACGAACTTACCGGGCGACTGAAAGTTAACAGTGCGAATTATGGCGGTCAGGGGATTAAAGGGAGGATCGACGTCGCGACGCAGAACGGCCAGGTTATGGTTCGGCCTGTTGATGTTTCGGTGGGGAATGGGGATGTTTCGGCGTTGCTGCGCGCGTGGAATCGGGGGCGGTTTCGATCGGCGGGGCGGCGGTGCAGGTGCAGAATCTCCTGGTCGATTTCGCCGGGGGGCGCGGTACGATCAACGGGCAGTGCGATCTGGTGAATCCGAGGATCGATCTCGATTTCAGCGGTAGTGGGAAAATCCCGGCCGGGAAGTGGGATTCGCACCTGATCCTGACGGGAGGCGGGGACAATTTTCATTCTCTCTCGGGTTCCATTTCTGCTCCCTCGCTTGTGTTCGATCCCGGGGTCACAAAATCGATCGATCTTTCGGGATTCGCGGCCGATCTTCAGCCTTATCCGGGCGGGCTGGAGGTTACCCACATTCACGTCGGCGATGCATTTCCGTTCACCGGCCATGGGGGATACGACTTTCGTTCGGCGTGCGCGTGGCTTGACCTCGATGCGCGAGCGTGGCCGATGCCGCACGATCCGACGCGCACCCTCAATTTCGATCTGGATGGATGGGGCTCGCCTGAGCGCGTGCATCTCGGGCAGTTTTATGCGCACAGCGGGTTGTTCACGGCGTGCGTGACGGGCGACTGGATCTTCAATGCGCCTAAACCGGTCGAGGAAAATCTCTGGTTTACCGAGGTCCCGCGATTCACGGCGCGGGGGCCGATCAGAAAATGTTCCGCGGCGGGCTGCTGGGCGATATTTCGGTCGTGGGAAAACTCGATCCGGCGGACCTGGTGCTTTCCGGGTGGGCGGTGGGGTCTGATCTGCATGTCGGCCGGCGCGAGCTGGGAAATCTGCGGATCACCTTGGCCGGGCGAGTGCACGACAATCAGGTTTCGCTTGAATCGCGCGACATTCGAGTGCTGGGCGGAATGTGGACGGTGAGCGGCGTCTGGCCGGTGGATGATGCGCTTTTCCGGCTGGACAGTGTGACGGTCAACAAGCTTCCGATCGCCATGATCGCGGACGACCGTCGCCTGGCGGGAATGCTGGACGGGAAATGGTCGATCAACGTGCGCGATCTTACGCGGGATGGAATCGACGTGAGGGGCTCGACGACGATCACGGGGGTTGCGTTTAATGATCCTGATTCGCCGTCCACGGAAATGCTGGATATCGATCAGATCCAGATCCCCGACATCCGGTTGGAATACGGGTATCTCGACCTTGATCCGGTCACGCTTATTCGCAATACGCACGCGGTCAGCGGGAAGGCGACGCTGGGGATCTCCACGACGCTGGATGCGCCTGGGCAAATTGCCGTGGCGTTCAACACCAATTCGTGGCCGGTTCAACTGCCGGACTGGCCGGTTGCAGCGCAGGTGAGCTCGAGCGGAAACGTGAACGTGGACATCCCCGGGAAGTCAGTTTACGGAAGCGCGGAGGTGAAATCGGAGAACACCTGGAACGACAAACCGCTTAGCGTGGTGACGACGCACCTGGATATTACAGGCCGGTCGGTGCGGGCGGATCCGATCCAGATCACGCGTGGGGAGGGAACGGCTGAGGGGAGTGCGGAGTTTGATCTGGATCATCCGTTTCAGACTGTTGCGAGCCTCGATTGGAAAAATCTTGACATCGCGAATGTGAGCCAGATGTTTGCGGGTTCGGAGTCGCTGCACGGGAAATCGAGCGGCTCGCTTCGTGTCGGCCCGGACACGACGCCGCGCGCTGGCGCCGCTGGCGGTGAAGGTGATCGCGCATAACGTCGGCATTCGATATAAGGACCTGGCGATTGGCGACGGACAGCTCTCGGCGCATATCGGGCCGGATCAACTGGTTTTGGACGATTCTGCGCAATCCCCGACGCGTCTTTCTGTTGCGGCGGGGACGCTGGATGTGTGGGCGCGAATCACCCGCCATGATGAGGGGATCTATCAGACGCTGATCAACCTATATCTGAAGGATCTGGATATGAATACGCTAATGCCGGCGGGCAGTAAGGTCGGCAAGACGCCTGGATTTCTGAGTGGGGAAATCACGGCGATTGGGGAGCCGGGCAATCCCCGTAACGCGTTTGGCCAGGGGCACCTGACATTGACGCGCTCCGACCTGGCGGGGACGGGGCCGTTCTCTGTTTTGTACGACCTGATGCACTTTTCCCACAATGCGAACCAACCCGTCGGCGAAGGGACGCTGGATTTCACGATCCAGAACCAGACGGCGTACATCAGCCCGATGCTTTATTTTGATCGCGGGCGGCAGGTGCGGCTCTCGGGGGTTATTTCCAATCTTCCGAATCTTCCGCATAGCCCGGTGGATTTGGTCGCGGCGGGGTCGCTGCGGCCGTTCAGCTCCATCAATATCTTTGGGGTGCAGGACGTGGACAAACTGCTGAGCGCGCTTCAGCACGATGTGGTTTCGGTGCACATCGGCGGGTATCTGGATCAGCCGGTGACAAAGCCGGTGGCACTTGGGGCGATCAGCCGGGAGGCGCGGAATCTGCTTTTGGGGATATTCAGTCCGGGTGGGGGATAATGCCAAGGCGATCGCATTTGGCCCGAAATTCTTTCACTGCCCTCACCCCAACCCTCTCCCGGAGTACCGGGCGAGGGGGAAAGAAGCGTGGAATTCTGGACGATAGATGTGTATCCTATGTATATCCCGATGGAGGCTTACCATGGTATCTGCAGTTGTTGAGAAGGTCAGCAAAGTGGCGCGGTGGGGTAACAGTCTGGGACTTCGGATTCCACAGGAAGGCGTCGACCGGTTAGGACTTAAGGAAGGCGAATCGGTCAACGTGCGTGTCAAGGGAGACACCATTACCATCCGCCGCGCCAAACCGCGCAAAAAGTGGACCGAAAAGGAGCTATTGAAGGGCGTCACGCCATCCATGTGCGGTCCTGATCTAATTCCCGATCGCAGAGGCAAGGAAATAGTCTGAGCAAGCAGACCTACCATCCCGACCGCGGGGACATTGTCCACTTGAATCTTTCCCCTTCCGCGGGTCCCGAACTCACCGGCCCACATTTCGCGCTGGTTGTGACTACGATACGCTTCTCGAGGGCGACCGGGTTTGCGATTGTTGTTCCGGGCACGACAAAGTTCCACGCCGATCAAAAGTTGGCCGGGCAACAACTGATGGTGAAGCTTCCTGCGATTCGAAATCTGGAGCGCGAGGGATGGCTCTATCCACACCAGGTTAAATCCCTGGGCTATCGCGATCGAAGCATGTCCTTTGTGGCTAAGCTGGGAGACGATGATTTTCTCATCGATATCATGGAACGGATTCGCGCATTCATCGACCCGGATTCAGCGATATGACCTGGGGTAATTGACGGCTATTTGGCCGAACTGTTCGCGCCCTGTTTTAAATCCGCTCGCCGCTGCCGGCTGCCCATTTTTCGAAAGTCACCTTGCCGTCGATTTTCCGTGCGAAGTAGCAGGAGATTTCGACGACGCCGGTGCTCCAGAATCGAATCTGTTCGGCGGCGCGGCGGAGGTCTTCGGACTGCTGTTCGATAACGGACTGCATGCCGGTCCAGACGTCCTTGTAATAGGCGCACCCTTCGTGGGCGATAAGGACGATTTTTTTTAGGCCATGCTCGCGGATGAGGAAGGAAAGTTGGCGCTCGAGGGAATTTTTTTCGTGGAAGCCCTTCACATGCCCGGCGAGGCAGGCGGCGCCGCCGGGGATGGCCATGCGGTCTTAGCGGGGAAGGTGGAGGCCCGCGTGGAGGAATTCGTCCATCTGCTCGCCGAAGCGGCCGTCGCTGCAATAGACAGCGGCGGCGGCGATGCGCTCGGCTTCGAAGGGATGGGTGCTGACGAAGACGGCGCGGTGGGGGGCGGATTTTGCGGGGATGCCGTGCATAATCGATGAGTATCGTAACCCAGCGGGCGCACCCGGCGAAACCGGTGCTCATTAAATTGATTCCCTACTTGGCGGGATCGTGCCGCATTCTGGGCACCTGTCTGGGGTTGCGCAGATCGTAGCCGCAGGTTGCGCAGTTATTTGGTGGCGTTTGCGGCCGGCGCGTAAATGCCACGATCCAGATTACGGGAAGCAACGCAAAACCTGCGACGAATGCGGCGTGGGGAATGCGAATATAAGGCGGGTACGCGATGTAAGTGAACGACCAAACGCCAACGCCCCTAACGGCTGGTAGCGTGGCGGCTAACGATTTGCCGGGCCGCTCTAGTGACAGCCAGCCATTCGAAGAATCCAATTCCAAATTTGGGCTGATGGTTAGGTGGTCGTCGAAGAAAAACGTAGGATTGTGCTGGCAGCTTCGCCACCAAAGGATCGCCGTCGCCAGGCAGAGCGCCATCGACAGTGCTGCAAGCGCGTTGAACGCCAAACGGCGAATCACGCCGGCATTATATCGCGGTGGCCGCACGGGAGTGGGCGTGAATCCGTGGATCTGCCAGCGGAATCAAGAAATGGGACGGGTAAAGGCGCGTTGCGGGAAGTTGTCCAGGCTTCGGACCTTCAGGCGCAGGTCTCGATTAGTGCGGACTCGAAGTTCTTTGCAAATGCGGGGTGGTTCATCAGGGTTGAATGTTCGCAACCGTGGCGCAGGGTCAGTCGCAAGTGTTCGAGTTTTTGTGGGTCGGAGGCAAGGCGCTCTGCGACTTCCACAAACTTATCGGCACTGGTCGTAGCCAGCTCGGGAAATCCTGCGGCTGTCAGCAGGCTGGTGCCGACTCTTCCGGCGGCGGTTTGTCCTGCAAGGGTGACTACGGGCGCGCCCATCCATAAAGCGTCGCAGGTGGTGGTGATGCCGTTGTAGGGGAGGGAATCGAGCGCGATATCGATTCGGTCGTATTGGCGCAGGTAATCGGTGCGGCGGGTTCGGCCGACGAATTCGATGCGATTGGGAGCGATGCCAGATAACTCAAAGGCTGCAAGGATCGATGCGCGTTGGCGGGCGCTGATGGAGAGGATGATCATTTTAGAATCGGGCGTTGTGTGCATCGCCCGGGCCCATAAGGAGATTGTGGGCTCATTGAGCTTTCGCGGATTGTTGAGCGATCCAAAGACGATTGGACGATTTGGGCGCGGGGCGGCGGGGGAGATCCGTGAGAGGGGGTCATAGCAGCACCAGCAGTCGGGCAGTCTCAGGCTTTTCTCGGTGTAGGAATCGTCCCCAGCGGAGGGGTCGATGATGGGGTCGGTGATTCGATAATCAATTGATTCGATTCCGGTGCCGCCGGGATAGGCCAGCCAGTCGATTTGAATGGGCGCGGGCTTTTGCGCGAGGACTGGCGCGCGGTTGCGGCCCATGTGCATCATCAGATCGACGAGAATATCGATCTCGTCGCCGCGGATTTTTTGCGATAACTGGTCGTTAGAGAGGCTTCGGCATTCATGCCAGAAATCGACCGCCGCGCGATGTTGGGCGGTAATGTCATCGGCGCCGGCGACGTCTGAATAGCAATGAACTTCGAATTTGGTCCGATCATGGTGGCGGAGCAGCGGCAACACGAAAAACGCTTCGGCGTGATGGTAGAAGAAGGCGGAAAGGTAACCGAGCCTGATTTTGCGGTTTTGGATGGATCGTTTTGCCACCAGGGGCGTTTTGCTGGCGTAGATGCGGTCCCAGTGGCGCTGCTCGCTCAAGAGATCGGCAGGCGATATTCCGGGGAGGAATTCCATGGCGTAGATCTTGCTGCTGCGAATCTTTGGTTGATTGGGAGCCAGCTCGATTGCGCGATCGAATTCGACGATTGCCTGCGCGATTTCGCCGCTTTCCTCGAGAGCGGCGGCCAATGCGACGTGGGCGCCGTGAAATGCGGGGTTGGCGGCGATTGCCTGTTGGGCGGCCCGGGCTGCGGCGTCGGCATCTCCTGATTCCATAAGCAGGGTGGAGAGGTTGGCGTATGCCGCGGCCGCATTCGGCGCTATTCGGGCGATTTCCTGGTAGACGGCGATGGCCTCGCTGAGGCGACCGGCGTTTCGAAATCCGGTCATCCGGGCCATTAACTGATCGAGCTGTCCGGCGTCATTCATCGCTGATTGGATTCTCCCGGGGCTTGATCGTACCCTTTGGCCGCATGATCGTCTCCGTCGCCGGGCTGACCAAAACCTTCGGCAAATTCACGGCCGTGGACAATCTCAGTTTCTCGGTGGATCGGGGGGAAATCATCGGCCTGCTGGGGCCAAACGGGGCGGGAAAGACGACGACGATTCACATGCTGCTGGGGTTGATCGCTCCGACGGCGGGGGAGATACGCCTGTTTGGGAAATCGCTGGATGAGAATCGGGAGGAGATCCTTGGCCGATCCAATTTCACGTCGCCATACATGGCATTCCCGGCGCGGCTTACCGTTTTGCAAAACCTGAACATCTATGCGCGGCTCTATAATGTTCCGGACTCCGCGGCCAAGATCAACGCACTGCTGGAGCGTTTCGGCATTGCCCATCTGAAAAAGAAGCCGGTCTCGCGCCTTTCGTCCGGGGAAACGACGCGGGTGGGGCTTTGCAAGGGGTTTTTGAACGATCCCGAGCTTCTGCTGCTGGATGAGCCGACGGCTTATCTCGATCCCCAGGCCGCGATGCAGGTGCGCGAAGTTTTGCTGGAGCTTCAGCGGCAGCGCGGGACGACCATTATTTACACTTCCCACAACATGCGCGAGGTGGAAAGCACCTGCACCCGGCTCATTTTTCTGAGCCATGGGCGGATCATCGCCAGCGGAACCGCCATCGAGGTGACCCGGAAAATCCTGGATGAGAAGCGCGAGAAACCGGCGCTGGAAGAAGTCTTCGTTCACATGGCCAAGCGGCGCATTGAGGAAGTTCGATACGATGAAGATTCATCGAATTAATGCTGTCATCCTCCGCCATCTTTACGAAGTACGGCGGAACCCCAACCAGCTTACGAACATGATCTATTGGCCGGTCATGAACATTGTGGTCTGGGGCTTTTTCACGCTTTATCTTTCCCATCGCGGCACGCAGCAGGCGGGTATCGTGGGGGCGCTGCTGGCGGCGGTCATTCTGTGGGGGCTGTTCAATGCCTTTCAGCGCGACATGGCGGTTGGGTTTCTGGAGGAACTGTGGTCGCGAAACCTGCTGAACCTTTTTGGGTCGCCGCTGAGCGTTTCGGAATACATCACGGGGTTGATCGCGATAAATCTTGTGAAGGCGGCGATTGGGATGATTTTCGAAGCGGTCATCGCACTGCTTTGCTATCGATTTAATATATTCCCGCTGCTGATTGCGTTTTTGCCGTTCCTGTTCAATTTGGTGCTGTTTGGTTTGGCGGTGGGGGTGGCGGTGACGGGGCTGATTTTTAGGTATACGACGCGGTTTCAGGTTCTGGCGTGGGGGGTGGCGGGGCTATTGATGCCGCTTTCATGCGTTTTTTACCCGCTGAGCGCGCTACCGCCGTTTTTGAGGCCGGTGGCTTGGGTACTGCCGACGGCGCACTGTTTTGAGGGGATGCGGCAGGT
Organism: uncultured Phycisphaerales bacterium; assembly: GCA_963755915.1. GTDB lineage: Bacteria > Planctomycetota > Phycisphaerae > Tepidisphaerales > Tepidisphaeraceae > PALSA-1353. The sequence continues at coordinate 4,722,483 of CAVWLP010000002.1, read as the reverse complement.
GCTGGCGGGGAGGGGAATTTCTTTTGAACATTTTCGGTGGGGTTTGGGGCTGAATGTCGCGTATTTCGTGCTGGCCGTGTTTTTCTTTCGCTGGATGTTTCAATCAGCACGGTCATTGGGATTGCTGGTAAAGATGGAATAGCGAGTTAGGGTCCGGGGGGGCTCAAAATCGCAAAAGCCCTTGAGAACGCGGCAATTACGTCGCGAAAATCATTTTTTCTTGAACAAATGCGAACGATCCGCTATCCATTGCTTGAACCGCCAGCGACATGGAAATGACGTTGGTTAACCTCTTTTTCAAGGGAGAAAGAACAAAATGTTTCCTTCACTTCCGGAGACTGGATTAGGCGGGGATGGTCCGCGTCGAATATGTGTGGCGACGTGGGAAATCGAAGGCCCGTCGCGAAATGCGGGGGTCGGGTCAGCCTACACCAGCCTCGTTGACGCCCTGAAGCACGCCGGCCATGACGTGACCGTGCTGTTCCTGCTGGGTTGTCATCCGACCGATGGAAACATCACCGACTGGGTGAATTACTACAAGAATGAGAAGGGGATCCAACTGATTCCCCTGCCGATGGCGCACGACCCGCGAATTCACGCCGCCTGGGCGTCGAGCGTGTCTTATCACACCTACGTCTGGATGAAGGCGCACCAGGAAGATTTCGACATCATCCACTTCCCGGAATGCCAGGGACTGGGCTTTTATAGCCTGTTGGCCCGCCGGCAGGGGTTGGCGTTCCGCAATTCGATCTTCGTCGTGGGGACGCATGGGCCGACGATGTGGGTTAAAGAAGGGGGGCTCGACAACCTGCGCGCCCTCGGCGAGCTGGAAATTGATTACATGGAGCGGATGAGCGTTGCCGCGGCCGATGTTGTCGTTAGCCCCAGCCAGTATCTCCTGAACTGGATGAAGCTGAACAACTGGGAGCTCCCGGAGCGGACCTATGTGACGCCCTACGTTTTACCGAAGGTTGCCACGGCACAGCCGGGGCATACGCCGTCGAAGCATCAGATTCGCGAGGCGGTTTTCTTCGGGCGGCTGGAGTTGCGGAAGGGCCTGGAAGTATTCTGCGATGCGCTTGATGAACTGAGTGCGCGGGGCGTGGGGCAATCGTTCGAAGCCAGTTTTTTGGGCAAGGAGACGTTTCTCTACAGCCGCTCGAGCATCAGCTACATCAGCGAGCGGGCGAAGAAATGGTCGATGCCGTGGAAACTGCTGACGAACAAGCACCAGGCGGCGGCGATTGAATATCTGCGCGGCCCGGGCCGGATGGCGGTGGTGGCCTCGCTGGCTGACAATTATCCGAATACGGTTCTGGAATGTCTTGGCGCCGGCGTGCCGCTTCTGGCGGCGAACGTCGGCGGGATTCCGGAAATTATCGCACCCGAGGATCGGGAAAAGGTTTGTTTCCAGCCGCAGCCGTTTGCACTGGTGGATCGGATTCAGGCGGCGCTGGACCATGGTTTGGCGCCGGCGCGGCCGGCGCTGTCGTTCAGCGATGTGGAACGCAAATGGATTAAGTGGCACGGGACCGTCGGCAGCGCCAGCGCCATGCAGCCGAGCATCGGCAAGGGGAAATCGGCGCGCAAGGATCCGTTCCCGCTCGTCAGCATCTGCTTCGCACGTGATCCCCGCGCGGGGACGGCCAGCGCGACGTTCGCTTCGCTTAAGCAGCAGGATTATCCGAATCTGGAAATCGTGGTCGCCGAATGCGGCGGTGCGGCCAGGCCGCACGAGGGGCCGGAAAAGCTTGGCTCGCATACTCTGCGGCATGTTCACTCCAAGGACTGGCGCGTGGGCGTTGGGCGAAACGTGGCCGCCAAACATGCCAAGGGCGAATATCTCTTTTTCGTCGACGACCATACGCTGCTGATTCCATCCAACGCGATTTCGGTATTCGCGAAGTGGCGCAGCGCGTGCAGGCGGACGTTCTGACCTCCGCCCTAAGCTTCTACATCGGCCCCACCGAAGGGTCGGTCGATCAGCGCATGGAGCACTCCCGCCGGCCGTTCCTCGGCGGCGATGTCGTGACCGGGGCGTTCATCAACAGCTTTGGGTCGAGCAGTTGCCTGATCCGCAAGGAAGCTTTCGAGCAGATCGGCGGATTCGACGACGAAGCGGCCGGCACGCTGGACGACTGGGAAATCTTCTCCAAGGCGGGGCTGGCGGGCCTGCGGATCGAGACGATGCCGGAAGTGTTCGTCTGGTATCGCGAAGATCCGGACCAGGACAACCTGGTGCATTCGATCGCCAACGCGATCCGCAGCGTTCGCTGCTACACCGCGCCGGATTACAAGATTTCTGCCGCGGTAGAGCCGGCGCTTCGGCGGATTATCCGCTACGGGCAGGGGATGAAATTCGAAAAAGACGCCGAGGTCGGCAAGCCGCTGTCACGCGGCGAGCAGGGTCCGGCGGTCACCGGCTGAGCCAACCCATCCAGCGGGACTTAGAATCCAATCATGGCACCTTCACGGGCCATTGTGGTCGTCGGTATGCACCGAAGCGGCACCAGCGTCCTCGCGCGGGCTTAAGGCGCTTGGCGTTCACATCGGCGATCAATTCCTGGCCAGCCGGCCGGATAATCCGACCGGATATTGGGAAGATAAAGGGGTCAACGATCTCAGCGAGCGCCTGCTGACGCTGCTGGGCCTCAACTGGGAAAGCATATCCGTGATTGACGAAGCCCAGTGGCAGACGAAGCCGGTGCTCGATCTCCGTGCCGAGGCGGTCGGCTATCTGCGCGATTTCGCGAAAAATCCGCTGTGGGGGTTCAAAAACCCCCGCATCATCCGGCTCTTCCCGTTCTGGCGAGCCGTGTTCGATGAGCTGGGCGTCGACGACCGCTATATCGTGGCCATCCGCAACCCGGTCAGCATCGCGGCATCGCTTCTGAAACGGCAGAACATGCCGGCGGCGACGGCCCATCTGCTTTCGCTTAGCTATATCGTTCCCTATTTTTCGCTTCTGCGCGATCGCCGGTTTGTGGTGGTCGATTACGATTTGCTGATGGCCGACCCCGAGTCGCAGCTCGGGCGCGTCGCCCATGCGCTGGAGATTCCGGTTGCGGGCGACCATCCGGATCTTCACGATTTCACGCGGAATTTCGTGGACCCCGAGCTGCGTCACAACCATTTTGGGGACGACGATTTTGATTCCATCCCGTTTATCAGCAATCTCACCCGGGAAACCTATTTCCGCCTGCATCATCTGGCCGCGGATCACGAGGGCCCCGATTCACCGGATTTCTGGGAGGCGTGGAAGCGGCTCAGCAATTCGCTGCACGATCTGATCGTCCGCACCGATCCGTCCGGGCCGTCCGGGCAATTCACGTTCAAGGACCAGGCGATGTTTCGGGGAGCGGGCGCCGATTTCTTCGCCGTGATCGGCTCGCATCGCACGGGGTCAAACCTGCTGCGGAATATCCTGAACACCAGCGATGAGATTGCCATGATGGGCGAAGTTCTGTCGCCCAGCGCGGCGGCCGCTCATTGGGATAATTATCTGCGCAGCCTTCCGCCGAATACGTTTCCGCCCATGAGCCCGGGAGAGATGGAATCACTGCTGGACCGCTATTTCCAGTTCATGCTTTATCGCATCCGCAACCAATGGTCGGGGTCCGACAAGAGCCACTGCCGGGCCATCGGCATCGATATCAAGTACACGCACCTGCGGCATCTGGCGCCAATCAACTGGAGCACGACGCGTCCGCCATTTTTTTTGCTTTATCTCAAGGCGCGCGGCGCGACATTGATTCACACCACGCGGCACAACATTCTCCAGTGCGCCATTTCCGCATCGATGGCCGCCCAGAGAAACTGGCGGGAGGACGATTTCGAGCCCCATCGCCGGTACAGCATCGACCCGGAAAGATGTTTGGAAGATACGCGGAAGATCGTGAGCTTTCGGCGGGAATTTCTGGAGGGCGCCGCGGGGGGCAAGCTGGTCGAATGTGTTTTCGAAGACCTTGCGGGGCAGACCGGCTCGGCCGCCGGGGGACGAATTCCGGATGGTCCGGGCCCGCTTCGCGACATCGCGGATGCGCTTGGCGTGTCATTCAATTTCCGCTACGAGAGCCGGCCCCGAGTCCACATTCCTTATTGCCAGCGTCTCAAGAATCACGCACAGCTACTGGAGGCGGTGAAGGGCTCGGATTTCGCGGACCTTGCCGAGTCGCTCCTGTAGCCGCGGGTCATTTTTTCGGCGGGTCATTTTTTCGACGAGGTTCCCGACCCCTTCTTTTTCCGGTGATGGCGGTGACGGCGCAGCCAACGGCGGAGCCGCCAGCGGCGGTGATGCCGGTGATGATGACGATGGATGAAAATGAAGCGTCGGCGCCGCCGGCGATGATGGTGATGCCTGCCCGGTCGCGTCGTCGCCGCCGTTTTCCCCTCCACGCTGGAGGATTTGCCGTTGTCCCTGTCCTTCTGATCCGCGGCGAGGCCCGGAACAGATCCAACCAGAATCGTCAGGAGCATTAAACCCACAATCAATCGCTTCATATTTGAACCCCAATGTTTGATATCTGCACTGAATGATTCTTTTGAACCCGGTTCGAACTCACGCAGCCGTTTATCCTTTGCCCGCCGCGGTCCAGTCGTCGATCGCCTGGGACAACTCCGGGTTGGCGAGCAGATCGGCCATTTCGTTTTCCATCCAGTGACGCATGCAGTTTACGGGATCAACTCCGCCCACGAGCTTGCGGGCATCGGCCTCGAGGGCCGATTGCTGGTCGCTGTATTCGTCGTCCTTCATCCTGTGCGCCCGAGTGAGCAGTGACTTCACTTTGCCAATAACGGCCGGCGTTTTGGTTGGATTGGGTCCGGCCAGGAAAATGGTCAGGTCCTGCGTCGTGTCGTCGACGAGATCCGAAAATCATCGTCTGACATGCCCCGCGACTGATGGATTGCGTCGGTCACGACCTGGGTGGGATCGTCAATCTCATCGGCATTGGCACTCAAGTATTGGGCCAATTGTTTGACGGACAGGGACTTCACGAGCGCTGCCGCCTTCTCCTTCGCCGATTGGGACTGTTCGATGTCCGGCTCGGAATCATCGTCCTGTTTATCGGCAAGGTCACCGACGCTGTCCTCGGCGGTTTCGATTTTGTCGTCGTTGCCGCCGACCAGGGCGGTCTTGAGGCCCTTTAGCGCCGCCTTGTAATCATCGCTGATGGGCGTGGGGGTTTCCGAGAGCGAGCCGGCGGTGTCGGAAGCCGTGTCCTTGAGGGCGGAAAGCTGGGTCGCGGACAGATTAAGGTCGTTCAGGGTGGTTAAGGCGTCGACTTCAAGTTCAAGCTTAACCGTTGGCGAAAGGGTGTTGTCGTTGGTCGGGGCGGTGTCTTTATCATCCTGGCCGCGGGCGAGGCCGCCGCCAATCGCCAGCACCAACACCGCAATCGCTGCCCCAAGATATGTGTGTCGCATGGTTTGGAAATCCCTCTTCAGATGGTTGAGATTCTAGCAAAAATGCTGCGTCCGCGAGTGTAGTTCTTCATTCTTGTTTCGAGCCTCGCCCGTTAAGGCGACAGAATTCTGCGTCGCCTGCCAAGATTTATTGTATCACAAAATTGCGGTGAATTGTTTCCTGAAAATTCGCGGAAATGGGCCGATCCTTATAATGCCGCGCCAGGACCTGCCCGGGAAAACACTATGTCAAGCCCAGACCCCCAAAGACCGGGGCAACCGCCTGATTTGAAGCCGGCTTCGGACCTGCTGCCGCTGGTTTACGATGAGCTGCGCACCCTCGCCCGCCATCGGATGGCGCAGGAAAACGTGGGTCACACGCTGCAGGCGACGGCGCTGGTCCACGAGGCGTATATGCGATTGGCTCCCGGCGGGAAATTCGCCAACCGGGCGCACTTTTTCAAGGCGGCTGCGGAAGCCATGCGGCATATTCTGATCGAATACGCCCGGTCCAAGGGGCGGGTGAAGCGGGGGGGTGGGAAAGGCAATCGGGTTCCGCTCAATGTCCTCGATCTTGCCGCCGCTCCAGATTCGGGGGAGATCCTGGCATTCGACGAGGCGATTTCGCGCCTTGAAGAAGAGTCGGGCCTTGCGGCGTCGGTGGTGCGGCTGCGCTTTTATGCCGGGCTCAGCGTCGAGGAGACGGCCGAGACGCTGGGAATCTCCCCGCGCACGGCGGCCCGCGAGTGGACGTACGCCCGCGCCTGGCTCTTCCGGGCGCTGGAGGAATTTAAAACGTGAGCGAAGCCGAAGACGGCGATCGCGCCTCCCAATCTCAAGCTTCCAGTCCCGCCAAGCACCGCGCCGGGCCGTGCAGGAGCTGTTCAACCGGATCGTCGATCTTGCTCCGGCTGCTCGCGCCACCATGCTGGACATCGCCTGCGGAAGCGATAAGCAGCTCAAAACGGAAGTGCAAAGCCTGCTGAGCGCTCTCGAGCGCGCCGGCGATTTCCTGGCCGACCCGACGATCTCTTCCGGGCAGTCCGAGCTTTTCGAAAAACTGGCGCCGGGGAAAAAGATCGGACCGTATCTGCTTGCCGATCCGATCGGGGAGGGGGGAACGGGTACGGTCTTTCGCGCCCGTCAGGAGCAGCCGCTGCGGCGGTGGGTGGCTCTGAAGGTGATCAAGCCGGGAATGGACATGCGGCAGGTCGTGGCCCGCTTCGAACGCGAGCGCGAATCGCTGGCGCGGATGAATCACCCCAACATCGCCGGTGTTCTGGATGCCGGCGCTACGCCCGGGGGCAGGCCGTACTTCGTCATGGAGCTGGTCGACGGGAAGCCGATCACCGATTTCTGCCGGGAAGGGGGGCTCGATCTGCTGGCCCGGCTGAAACTTTTCCAGACCGTCTGCATGGCCGTCCAGCATGCACACTCGAAGGGGATCATTCATCGCGATCTGAAGCCGGGAAACGTGCTGGTAACGCGGGTCGATCGCGCCGCCACGCCCAAGGTGATCGACTTCGGCATCGCCAAGGCGCTCAGCGGCGAGGAAAACCTCGATCCGCGCATGACGATGCTCGATCAGACGCAGCTTTTGGGCACGCCGCTGTACATGAGTCCCGAGCAGGCCGCGGGCCGGCACGACAAGCTCGACGTCCGCACGGATGTCTATTCGCTGGGGGCGATCCTTTATGAAATGCTGACGGATGCTGCGCCGTTTGACGCCGAGGGGTGGAAATCGCTGACGATGACGCGGATTCAGCAGATTCTGCTGGAAGAGGATCCGCCGCGGCCAAGCTTGCGCGCATTGCGCCGTCTGCCGCGCAATCTGGACAGCATCGTGATGAAGGCGATGGAGAAATCCGCGGACCGGCGTTACGAATCGGCCGAAGCGCTGGCGGCAGATGTGGGGCGATTTCTGGCGGACGAGCCGATTGGGCGCGGCCACCGAGCCGGATCTATCGCGCCGGGAAATTCCTCCGGCGACATCAGACCAACGTCATTTCCCTGGCGCTGGGCATGATTGCGCTGGTCGCCACGGCTGTTGCCGTTGTCCTGACGATCCGATATCAGCCGCCGCCGCAGACGATCGCCATTGCGCCCGCGGCTCCGGCGACGCAACCCCTCGTTGCATCAATCGCTCTCCCGGCCACTCAACCGGCAATTCTTCCAAAACCGCAGAAGATCCCGCGGCCTGAGATCGTGAGATTCACATCGCCCGCGACCCCGCCGAGCCCGATTGCAGAATCCCTTGCCGCGACGCGTCCGACTGCCATTGCCCAGGCTCCCCCGGCCACGCAACCGTCTGCTGCAGACCTCCCTATTGCCGTCCCCAGCCTACCCGAAGTTTTCCTCCCCGCAGGGAAGTTCCAGCCGGGCCTGACCGCAGACATTTTTCAAGGGGGGCAATTCCAAAGTCTCTTCCTTTCGCGCGTTGATCCGCAGGTCAATTTCAGATGGGGCGCGATGTTGCCCCCGCGCCGGGGCTGCCGCTGCCGCGCTATTCCATCCGCTGGAAGGGCGTGCTGCTGGTTCCCGCGGGGGGCATCAACGGGCTGGTCTTCGCGGCACGCGATGCCGGTCGCGTCTTCCTCGACGGCAACCAGGTCATCGCTTTCATCACCGTCGCCAGTGTTGGTTATCGAAAGCCGGTTTCTCCCGGCACGCATCAGATCACGATCGAATACTGGAACCATAACGGCGGCGGCCACGCGCTGCTTTATTGGATCACTGCCGACGATCAGAAGGAAATCATTCCGGCCAAGGCGCTGTGGCACGCGGAAGATTGACGGCGCTCTATTCGAGCATTCCCCCTGGCTCGATCGATTTTCGGGACCCCGATTCTTGAGATGCTCTCCGCTTCCGCCGTGTCCTATCCCTACGCTGAACAATATGGCGGTGATGGAGTATAAGCCGCCCTGGAAGGGTCTGGAGGCCGTTATGAATACTTTGATTGAACTGGAATCGGAGTTTCTTCTCGATGAATCAGCGATTCGGGACCCGTATTTGCGACTGATGGCCGCGGCCATCGGACGGCGACTCATCCACGGATCACCATGGCTGACCATCCGCAGGGAAGTGGCCGAAGCCTGCCTGGTCTGCGGCAACAGGAACGGCAGGGCGTGCCCGCGCAAGAGCCGGCAGATTATGCGCCATAAATAGATTTGCCCAGGGCAGGTACAACCGTTCAGTCCCCGGTTAATATCGCCATCGCAATTTGCGATCCGCACTGCCCGGGCCTCAGCAGGACACAACGAGCGGTAAGTGCCGAACTAGGGACAAGACAATGGAAGACACACTCTTCTGGAGCCGGGCTCAATTCGCTTTTACGCTCACCTATCACTATCTCTTCCCTCAGCTCACCATGGGGCTCGCATGGATTATCGTCTACTTCAAGTGGAAATACCTGCGCACAGGGGACGAGCGCTTTGGGAATGCGGCACGATTCTGGTCGCGGATTTTCGGAATTAACTTTGCCGTCGGAGTTGTGACTGGCATCCCCATGGAATTTCAGTTTGGGACCAACTGGGCCAATTTTTCGAAATATTCCGGCAACATCATCGGCCAGACATTGGCCATGGAAGGAATGTTTGCCTTCTTTCTGGAGAGCGCGATGATCGGGGCGATGGTCTGGGGGGAAAAACGCCTGGGGCCGAGAAACCATTTTCTGGCCACTTTCGGCGTGGCTTTGGGAAGCTGGACATCGGGGTACTTCATCCTCCTCACCAACGCGTTCATGCAACATCCTTCGGGTTACGCCTTTGCGGCCGACGGCACGCTCCGGCTGGATAACGTGGCTCATTTTCTGCTCAACCCCTGGGGCCTGGTCATGTTCATGCACAATCAATGCGCCGCGCTGGTGACAGGTTCGTTTGTCGTGGCGGCGGTGGGAGCGGGCTATGCCCTTGCCGGGAAACATCGCGAGCAGGCTACGCTTTTTTTGAAGACGGGCACCGTTGCCGGGCTGATTTTCTGCTTCCTGGTGGCCTTTCCAACTGGTGACAGGCAGGCAAAGCTGGTCGCGAAATATCAACCCGTCGTGCTTGCCGGGATGGAGGGGCACTTTCACACCGCGACGGGCGTCGAGCTCAATGTCATCGGGCAACCGAATGTAGCGCAAGAGAGGCTGGACAATGCCGTTTACCTTCCCCGGGCGTTAAGCGTGCTCGCGTTCGGGCATATGAATGCCAGCGTTCAAGGCCTCGATGCCTTTCCGCGGGACCAGTGGCCGACAAATATCGACCTGCTCTATTACGCCTTCCACATCATGGCCGGCCTGGGAACCTGTTTCATCCTTTTGATGGGCATTGCCAACATTCAGCGCCTGCGCGGGAGGTTGGAGCAATCCCGCGGCCTCCTCTGGCTTCTCATGCTTGCTTTTCCATTCCCCTACATTGCCACAACCGCCGGCTGGATGACAGCGGAAATGGGCCGGCAGCCCTGGCTTGTCTTCAATCTCTTCCGCACCAGTCAGGGCGTGAGCGACGTCGTCAGCGGAGGCAACGTGCTCTTCACGCTGCTTGGCTTTTGCGGACTCTATTTTCTCCTTGGAGTGCTTTATCTGTTCCTCATCGGACGCGAAATTGCCCTGGGCCCAAAGGACATCCACTCGCCTGACGATTCGCACGAACTTCCTCCGGCAGAGCGGCTTCAAGGTGTCGCATGATTGCAATCTGGTATTCAATCATCTCGTTTATGCTCATGGCCTACGTCGTCCTGGAAGGCTCCGACATCGGCGCCGGCATGCTGCAACCCATCGTCGGCAAAACCGATGATGAGCGCCGCACGGTTATTACCGCCATCGGCCCGCTTTGGTCCTGGCACGAAGTCTGGATCGTGGGCTTTGGGGGCACGTTTCTTCTTTCCTTTCCCGCGGTGATGGCGGTTACCTTCTCCGGCTTTTATTTGGCGCTGATGCTGCTTCTCTGGGGCCTGATCTTGCGCGGCGTGTCCATAGAAGTGGGCGGCCACATCGACAATCCGATGTGGCGCACCGCGTGGAATTTCTGCTTCGTCGCCTCCAACGTGCTGCTGGCGATCCTGATCGGCGCTGCCCTCGGCAACGTCATCCGCGGCGTTCCGCTGGGGGGCGATGAAAAATTCTCCCTCGCGTTTTTCACCAACTTCAGCCCATTTGGAAACGTCGGGATTCTGGATTGGTACACGATTTCGACGGCCGTTTTCGTCCTCCTCCTCTTTGCCGCCCATGGAGCCAACGGTTTGGCCGAGAGAACCGAAGGCCCCGTGCACGACCGAAGCTACGGGATCGCCTGCACGCTCTGGAAAACCGTTTTCGTATTGCTGGCCGTCATCACCGTCGAGACGTTGATCGTTCGTCCCGACATGTTCTGGGGAATTATTCGCCGGCCCTTCGGGTGGATTGGATTGATTGCCGTCGCGATCGGAGCCCGCAAGGTGGTCCTTAGCCTGCGGCACAATGATTCCGCCCGCGCGGTGTTCGGATCGACCCTATTTATCGCCGGCTTGATGATCGCCGGCGCCGCGGGCGTTTTTCCGGTCATTCTGCGCTCCACCCTCGCGCCTCAATACTCCATGACGGCATACGAAACCGCCGCCAGCGGCAAGGGGCTGGCAATCGCCCTTGTCTGGTGGCCCATCGCCTTCATTTTGGCCGTCTGCTATTTCCTTTTCTCGTACCGGTTCTTTTACATGGGTAAGGTGAATCTCTCGAAAGACGTGCAAACGCCTTATTGAGCGAACCACATCAGATTGATCGGCTCCTGCCAGGTTTGGCCTGTTTTTGTGATCCTCTCTTCTCGTGTTCGGCAGGTAGGCTATCTCCCCCTCTCCTAAGCGGGCGCAGTAGACACGGCCAGAGTTCAACCAGGTGGGGTCGCCAGTCGACTTTGTCCGGTTCCCTACGCTTAGCTGCGCGTGGCCATGCGAAAGTGAGACGACGATGCATCACTACAACGAGTATCAAGTCCCCAGACTGCCCCGACGCCTGCTGTCCCGTTTGTACAGCACCAACCTTTATCGCCGGCGGACGATTCCCGATCGATTCAGAGCCACATGGGTGATGCGCGCGATGTCTACGTGTTTCTCCCAAATCCTTGGACGGACACGTGAACGGGAGGCGTGATGAAAACTCTATAGCCCCGTAGAAGCGGCGTCCCGCCGCTTGCATTCCAACAAGCCGCGTCTCGTCGCGTCTAATTGCCCCTCACATCCCAGGGTATTTATTACGCTCAAGATAAGCGACCATCCCGCGTTTCCAGACTCTCCACTCGGAAATCGACGCGGCGTCACCGCTGATCGATTTTCCGTCGATCTGACGGACCGACGGAATCATCCCGCCCGAAAAAACGACAGGTGCAATTCACAGTGCCGCAGGTGCAGGGCGGTCCACTCGGCGTGGGTCATCAGCCCGAATGCCCAGTGCGGACGGGTCGGCGGCTGATCGCGCAGCCGGAGGAACGACCGGCGAAGGTGCGCCAGCCCGTCGGCCGACGACGCCGGGTCGATCGCCAGGGTTCCGCGGGGAAGGCGCGCGCCGGGCCGCATCGGCTTATAAAGGATGGGCCTCTTCAGCAGCCGAATGAATAGCCGCACCGGCAGCGGGACCGCCAGGGGTGCTCCGTCGTAACTGTAGTCGGCCCAGGTAGCCAAATGGTTCAACGACTGACCAAACGTCCAGCGGCCCGACGTGCTCAGCGCCCCACCCGCGTCGGCGGCAGCCAGGCGGTCAACCTCTGCCAGGGCGTCGTCGATCTGGTCGAAGTGCAACGATCGACGTGCAGCGCTGGGCGTCCCATCCGGCATAACAAAAGCATACCCGCCGGCGCGGCGCCGGCTCAAACGGATGCCGATTGAACTTGCATCCGCGTACAAAACCTATGAGAATCCGCAGCAACGGTTTTTTGCCCGCAACCCCACAAACACCCACGGAGGTTTCCGATGTCCAACGCCGAATTGTTCTCGAAGAATATCCTGCAGACCAGGGGAATGATCGACATGTTCCTCAAGGACTTTTCGGATGCAGACATGTTTTTCCGCCCGGCCAAAACCGCCAATCATGCGATCTGGCAGATGGGGCATCTGGCCAACTCGGTCCGCGGCATGGTCACCACCTGCGATCCGAGCGTCGCTTTCCCGTTCGAAGACGACACACGATTTGGCAAGAGCAAGGCCTCGATCGACGATCCCGCTTTTTTCCCCGGCAAATCGGAACTTCTTGGTAGATTCGATCAGGCCATGGACACTGCAGCCGCGTGGGTAGCGAAACTCAGCGATGCCGAGCTGGCCAAGCCAACACCCCAGCGCATGCAGGTATTCGCACCGACAGTTGCCAATGTGGCCATCCTCCTCGCCTCGCACCCGTTCATGCACATCGGTCAATTCACGGTCACGCGCCGAGCGCTCGGGAAGCCTGTTTTGATGTGAGACCGGCGTTCAGTTTTAGCGGGTACGTTGCGTCACCGTCGAAAGAGGACGTTCGATCCTGACCGATTCCGCTGCCCGCATAACCTGGGCTGGCGCGGGCACTGCACAGACGGCCCGCCCAAGGCAACAGGCGGAGCAGAGATCGCCGCAGACTGCATGGATCATCCAGGCAGCTATATTGAAATGCGGTGCACCGCGCCTGCCGAGGGCAAGCGCCATAACCAGGTGAGAAATGGAGACGCGACATGAGGAAGATCAGGATCTTCGAACACATCTCGCTGGACGGCGTGATTGAGCCCGACAAACGCAACGAAGGCGACGACGACTACGCGAATGGCGGATGGTCGGCGCCGTTTCGAACGGCAGCCGGGGCAGAGGCCCTCGCCGAGGCACAGGGCAGCAGCTTCGATCTGCTGCTTGGCCGCCGCACCTACGATCTCTGGGCCGACCACTGGCCGAAGATCACGAGTGGTCCGTTTACGAAAGGCCTGAACGCCGCGACGAAATTTGTCGCGACCCACAGGCCCGACAACCTCGAATGGGGCCCGGTCGGGCACCTGGGCGCGGACATCATGGCGGGCGTTCGCCGCGTCAAGTCAACGGATGGCCCCGACCTCATCGTCTGGGGAAGTTCGACGCTGACGTCCGTGCTGCTCGAGCAGGGACTCGTCGACGAGGTTGTGCTGATCGTCTACCCGGTCTTGCTGGGCCGGGGCAAACTCTTCTTTTCAGACAGCAGTGACCCGCGCGAGCTCGCTCTCGTCAGCACGAAGGCCACGCCCACGGGCGTGCTCATCAACACGTATCGACACATTGGATCGCTTCGAAACCGAATCAAGCCGCCTGTCTGAGCTGACGCCCAGGTCACAGACCGCCAGACGCTGAAACGGCTCTCGCCGAGGCCACTTCTTTGACTGAATCGGGAGTGACAAGACACCAATTGAACTTTTCGCGCATTTCTGCGTGGAATCGCGGTCATTGCCTTCTGATGACTCAAACCGCAAGAACTGTATTTTCTGGACAACGGAACGGGAACGATACGCTTGGTTATCGCCCGGATACAGAAACACCGGCACTATCGCTTAAAAAAGCCTTTCACAGGCTACTGGTCAAAAAAAAGCGAGCCGTGCACCATGCCGCTACTGCCAGGACCTCGGTTCGATCGCCTACATGGATATCAAACGCGTTTGATTGATGTGTAGCAGCCCAAAGGCCTATTGCTTGTTCAGAGTCATTCTACTGCTGAAAGGCTGCGATAAGACCGGCGATCGGAGGCGAATCGGGTGAAATCGGTCGTACGGCTGCCGATCGCGTGTGCGCGTCAAGAAGGGCCCGAGGCACCCTGCGGACGACGTTCGTCTCATACCTCGTAGCGACAGATAACGGCATGATTCCAGTCGCGGCACGGCGCTTCATGTCGAAGCGGGCCGGCTGGGCATGGGCTCGTGTGTCGGGGTGCGAATTGCTTAGAATGGGGGGTCCTTTTGTTCAGTGTGATTTGGATTGGAGAAATATGAGTTTCGACATTTTGAGCATTCTTCCTGAGCGACCGGTGATTCGGGTGGTGGATGTAGGGGCAATGTCGCTGGGGCCGAATTCGTCGCCTTATGCGAAGCTGGAGCAAGCAGGGATGGTGAAGGTTGTGGGGTTTGAGCCCGTGGAGGCGGAGTGTGATAAGTTGAATGCGACGGCGGGAGAGTCCTGCAAGTATCTGCCTTACGCGGTGGGGGATGGGGAGATGCGGACGTTTTATATTTGTAATTATCCGATGACGTCCTCGCTGTATGAGCCGAACACCCCGCTGCTGGCGAAGTTTCAGAGTCTGGAGGAACTGGTGCGGGTGGTGAAAAGCGTGCGGATTCAGACACATCGGATCGATGATATTCCTGAAGTGGCGGATACGGATCTTTTGAAGCTGGATGTGCAGGGGGCGGAGCTGGATGTTTTGAAGGGCGCGGAAAAAGTTTTGGCGGACGCGGTGCTGGTGCATTCGGAAGTGGAATTTGTCGAGTTGTACAAGGGGCAGCCGATGTTCGCGGATGTGGATCGACACCTGCGGGGGCGGGGATTCGTGTTTCACACGTTCGCGGGGATTTCCGGGCGGGCGTTTAAGCCGCTGCTGGTGGCGAATGATCCGAATCGGCCGCAGTGTCAGGCTCTATGGGCGGATGTGGTGTATGTGAAGGATTTCATGAAGCTGGAATCGCTTCCCGCGGAAAAGCTTCTGAAATTGGCTGTGATTCTAGACATACAATACCACTCGGCGGATTTGGCGTTGGAGGTTTTGCGGGTGTATGACTTGAAGACGAACACGGGGCTTGCGCATCGGTATATGCATGGGCTGGTGGGAAAGTGAAATGGTTCCATGATGGATACCGATACGGGGGGGCCATTTTTTTGTTGATGACCGGAAATGAAAAACGCCCGTAAACCAGGGGTTTTGCAGGCGTTTATTTCAGTCGGAGTGCCAAGATTTGAACTTGCGACCTCTTAGGCCCAAAAACCGAAGACGAGTCGCCGGTCCGCCTGAGATTCGCGCACGAGACGCTCGACCGCGCCGTCCTCGCCGCCTATGCCGCGGTCGACCGTGAGGGAAAATGGAATGAGGATTGTGCCGGCGTCTGGATCGACACCGGCGCAGGACAAAAACTGCCGGACGATCATCCGCTTGCTGGCAAGCACGGTCGCGGGGGTATGCGCTGGTTCTGGCAAACCTGTTGCGCATGATTCGCAAGCGGGCGAGCTGAATCAGGGACGCTATTAAACCACCCATGTGGTCAACTAATGTCCGAAACCCCGACTTTGCGTTGCCTATTTTACCCAAACCACCCAGCTTGTTGCGGACTGTAAAGTTTTGTAAAGCATGTCCCCAGGCAAAAAAAACCGCATCCGACAAAACAAACCCCGGACCCCGCGCCCGCGGCGGATAGGTTCATTCAAAAACCTTCGGCGAGATAAACTTCAATGGGCCCGACAAGATTCGAACTTGTGACCTCGTCCTTATCAGGGACGCGCTCTAACCAACTGAGCTACGAGCCCGTGCATCGCAGGGAAGAAGGATTTTAAGGGGCCGCCAACCCCTGTCAATCGCACGCCGTCCCCGCTTGACCGGCGGGGGATTCTTGAGAATGATGGATTGTTTGCCGGGAGGCGTATGGCGAACTTTTCGGTCGTGGTGCTGACAGCCGTTCCAAACGGCGCCGAGGGGGCGGGCGCGCTGGTTAAAATCGATGGCCGCGAGTGCCTTCTGCGCGGGGTGGAGATGTTTCTTAATCGCGACGGGGTCAAGCAGATTCAGCTCGTCGTCTCCGACGATCAGGCTGAGGAAGCCAAGCGGAAATTCGGCGGGCATCTGAGCTTCTCCGGCGCGAAACTGGTCAGCGGCGGGAGGGGGTGGATGGATCAGCTTGTGGCGGCGAGCCAGAAGATTTCCGAGGAATCGACCCATGTGATCATTCACGACGCGGCGCGGCCGGCGGTGGCTTATGGGGATCTCGATGCGATTGCCGAGGAAGCGTCGAAGCATCCGATCGTGATGATGACTTCATCGATTCGGGGGGCGATTATTGAGACCGAAGAATCGGGGAAGCCGGTGGCTTTTCGGATGGGGCAGAGGTTTCAGAACCTGGTGACGCCTTGGGCGTTTCGCAAGGATAAATTTTTGGAGATGGTGAAGAACCGGCGCGAGCCCGCGGCGTCGGAGATCTGGCTGCTGCGCGGGTCGCCGCTGAATATCCGGGTATCGGGAGCGGGGGACGCGGGGATGGCCAAGGCGATGATCTCGATGCTTCCGAAGCCGAAGATCCGGCCGGCGGAGAATCCGTTCGAAGAAGCGCAATGGTGATGGAGATGCTTTTGCATGTGGACGATTATTCTGCTGTTTATCTCGAACGCGTTCATGACGACCGCCTGGTATGGGCACCTCAAATTTGAGAAGACCGCGCTGTGGAAAGTGATCCTGGCGAGCTGGCTCATCGCGTTTTTTGAATATTGTTTTCAGGTTCCGGCCAACCGGATCGGCCACGAGGAAGGGTGGTCGGGGTATCAACTGAAAATCGTGCAGGAGGCGATCACGCTGACGGTGTTCGTTGCGTTCGCGACGATCTATCTGAAAGAGAAGCTGCAGTGGAATTATCTGGTGGGATTCGCACTTGTGCTGGCGGGAGTATTCTGCGTTTTTCACCGCTGGACGGCGTGAGAATGTGTCAGACCACAAGCAGGACCTTGCCTGCGCCTCCGTTTTCGATGGCGGCGTGGGCTTCGGCGGCGTTTTTCAGGGGGAATTTTTTGCCGATCGGCAGCACGAGCTTTTTGTCGGCGGCGGCCTGGGCCATCTCCGCCAGAATTGTCGCATCGGGGTGGGAATAGATTGGGGCGACGCGAACGGATGGAAACTCCTTGGCATTCGCGGGCGGCCCGACTACCGACGCGAAGACGCCGCCTTTGGCGAGCTTGGCCATGAGAGTTGCCGAGGGGTTTCCGCCGACGGTGTCGGCGACGGCGTCGAGCGTCGCGAGCTTCTGAATCGCGGCCTCGTCATCGAGCGCGACTACCTCGCTCACTCCGAGGCTCTTGGCGGCTTCGAGCTGTCTCTTGAGAACGCCTGCGATGACTACAGCGCCGAGATGTTTGGCCATATAGACGGCGACGCGTCCCACGCCGCCGACGGCGCCGACGACGAGAATTCGTTGTCCGGGCTTGATTGCGGTGCCCTTTGTGACGAGCTGGTATCCAGTGGTTGCGACGACGGGTAGTGCGGCCGCTTCAAGAAGATCGAGCCCCTGGGGGACCTTGGCGGCGCTCATGGCGGGGACGGCGCAGAGTTCGGCATAGGTGTGGTCGGCGAATGCCAGGACCTTGTCTCCAATGGCCAGGCCCTGGACGCCGGAGCCGAGCTTGGTGATGGTTCCGGAAACGTCGTAACCGAGGACGCCGGGGAATTTGATGGGGAAGATTTCCTTCACGGCTCCGGATCGTTTTTTCAGGTCGATTGGATTGAGGGCCGCGGCCGCGACGCGGAGGAGGATCTCTCCCGCTCCGACGATTGGGTCGGGATAATCCTCATATTTCAAAACATCGGGAGGGCCGTATTGGTGAATGACGATGGCTTTCATGTTGAATCTCCGTTTGCGGTGGGGGCGGACAATTTGGCGTGCCGCGCGAATTTATGCCTCAGGTCCGCGGAGGCGGATTGGTCGTACTGAAACAATAGCGCGCTATCTTCCAGTTGCCGGCGATTTTTTGGAAGAGGAAAAGTTCCTGGTTTGCCTCGAACCCGCTGTGGCCGGTTGCATGAATGCGCACGTTACCTGCTGAATTGGTTCGTGCAAAGGCCCAATCGGACGCGAGCTGCTTTATTTCGGCGATTTCAAATTTCACCTGGAGGGTGATTGTATTGAAGACGGCCTCATACGCTTTGCGCACGGCCGCCAGTCCGACGCTCGAGGGGAAATGCTGGGGCATGAAGACACCGTCGGGTGCGTAGAGCTGCATCACCTGCTCGGTGTCGGAATGATTCAACGCGTTTTGATATGTCGCCAGCACTTCTGCGATTGTGGTTTCATCGGGAGTCATTGTATTTCCCTTTTCCGCGCCAAGTCAGCGCGCCGCAAGAATAGGAAGGCCCTATCCCTGCGACAAGTGGCAAAAAGCGGGATACACTTTCCCAAAACTGGAAAAATGGCGCGGCTATAAGCAAAGCGAACATGACCGATCTCAACTCGCTGATGATTTTCGCCAAGGTGGTGGAGGCGCACGGCTTCACCGAAGCGGCGCGGCGGTTGAAGATGCCGACTTCCACGGTCAGCCGGCGCGTCGCCGAGTTGGAGGACCGGCTGGGTGTTCGGCTTCTGGAGCGCTCGACGCGCCGGTTGCGGCTGACGGACATCGGATCGGAGATCATCGAGCACGCCAACCGGGGCGCCGAGATCGCCGACGCCGTCGATCAGATCGTCTCGTATCGCCTCGCCAATGTCGCGGGCGTGCTGCGTCTTTCGGCACCGCCGAGCATTTCCGATTCCCTCGTCGTTCCGCTGGCGGTCGCGTTTCAGGCGTCTTATCCGCATGTGCGGGTGCAGGTTTTGATCACCGAGCGCATGGTCGATCACATCGCCGAGGGCGTGGACCTGGTGTTTCGCTTGGGGGCGCTGAAGGATTCGTCGCTGGTGGCACGCACGATTCTGACGTACCGGCATGTTCTGCTCGCGAGTCCGGAATATTTGAAGAAAATGCGGAAGGCCCCGCAATCGCCGCGTGATCTGCTAGCGCATCGACTGCTGGCCTTTTCGCGGTGGCGGCCTGAAAGCCGGTGGACGTTCGTTCACGGCAGCGGGAAGAAGAGCGAATCGATCACGTTTCAGCCGTATCTGGCGATCAACGATTTCGCGGGGCTGGCGGCGGCGCTGCTGGCCGGGGTGGGGATTGGGGATCTGCCACCCATCGTGCAGCCGGGGCTTTTGCGGTATGGACGGCTGGTGGAAGTGATGCCCCGGTGGCATTTCCGGACGTATGACCTGGTTTTGCTGCACGTTGGGAACCGGCATGTCTCGCGCGTGGTGAGACTGTTCAAGGAATTCGCGGTGGAGAGGGCGTCGAAACTGTTTCCGGCGTTGCCGACGTGACCGGGAAAACAGGACGGGAAAAACCGGGAGGCGAGCGGTTTTCAATCGCTATTGCGCCAAATGAACAACCGCAACCTCAAACGGCGCGAGTGTGATTTTTGATTCAGTCAGAGTGCCTGAAGCCGGCGGATTTTCGGCCGTGGAGAGATTGACCTCGTCGATGCGTCCATTTGTGGCTTCGTTGGGGAGGAGCGCGGTTACGGGAGCGTTGCGTTTATTGATGAGCAGCAGTTTGCGGCCGGTTGGGGATTTCCATGCTTGAATTTCGAGGTCGGGATTTTGGGGATCGCGAGATGTCCAGGTGGTGGAGATCATCTGATCGCCGGGGGCGAAATTGTCCTTGAGAAGCTTGAGAACCCAGAAGCGGGCGTTGGGTTTTGCGGTTTTCCAGTCGATCATGCTTACGCTGGGGTATTGGGTGGGATAGCCGACGAGTTGGGATTCGCCGACGATGTCGATGCCGAGTTTCGCGAGCTCGACGTAGAGATATGCGTAGAGGGAGGCGGCGGCGTTCCAGTAGATGGGGGGAATGCGGTTATCGGGGTCGAGGTTATTGTCCTTAGGGAGAATGACGCCAAGCTCGTCGAGGGTGGTTTTGGTCGAGGGGCTGAGGCGGAGGCGAATGGCTTCGATCTTGCGCACGCCGGCGAGGAAATCGTTGGCTTGATTGAAGAATGTCGTTTGCCATTGGTCTGGCGTTTCGGTGGGGGTGGGGGTGGCGTAGAAGTGGTAGGAAATCAGATCGACCGGGATGCCGGGGGCATGATTTTTGGGGTTCAGAAAATATTCGAAATAGGGGAGATGTCCCCTCGGATCGGCGAGGGCGAGGCCTACGAATTGGGTGCGGGGTGAGACCGCGTGGATGGCGCTGGCGACGGCGTCGTAGCGCCGGGTGTATTGGGCGGCGGAGGTTTGATGTTCGAATTCGATTTCGTTGAAGATTTCCCAATAGGGGATGAAAAAGTGATAGCCGGAGTCGTGGCGGATGCCGGTTTCGTCGGTAAATCCGCCGTTGGTGTACCAACTGACGAGGCGAGCGTAATAATCGGCAAGCTCCTTCAGTGAGGGATCGCGGAGACGCGTTCCCTGGGTGTAATGCCAATAGACCTGGTAGGGATCGGCAGGATAAGTGACGGGCTTGTCGGTCTGGAACATCCACTGGGGTATGGTGCTGAAGTTGAGGATGATGGGGTGGCCCTGGGTGGCATTGAAGAAATCGATGGTCATTGGGTCGATGACGGAGAAGTCCCAGGAGGTTTTGCCGGAGCGGGGGGGCTCCAATTCGGCGACGGCGAGCCTGGGATAAGGGAGCCAGGGGACATAGCGGACGTAGTCGGCGTTGAGAGCGCGTAGGGCGGCGAACGCGCCGTCATGGATCTTTTCTCCGCGGCGGAGCGGGGGGTTTACAACAACCTGCAGGGTTGGCGTCGTTCGGGAGATGCGCTGGACATCGGTCCAATCGACGGAGACGGACGTGAGAAAGGGTTGTGACGTTTGAGCGCGGACTGAAGATGCAAATCCGGCAAGCAGAATCGAGGCGATGCAGAGAATGGCGAGCGCGAACGTGCTTCCCTGCGCGAGCCGGCGCTGCACGTTGGGGGTGGCGTGTAAATGGGGTTCTTGTGTGGTGGAATTGGGTGTTTTCATTTGGAGCGGTCATCCTCCGCGCAGCCAGGCGCCTTGTTTTTCGTTTGTGAGGGACGTTGGCAATTCATTGAGCACGGCTTCGATTTTATCGCGCGATAGAAATCGGCGGAGGTTGAAGAGGCCGTGAAATCCGAAGGGGGCGGGGCGGTTTTCGCCGCGCCATTCCTGGGCGAAGGTCCAGGCGGTTTGTTCGTCGGCGAAACGCAGGCCGCGCGATTCGAGGGGTTCGCGAAGGTCGCGGGAAATGACTTCGTCCTCCGGATGGATTCGGGGGGGATTGATTTGGGCGACGGTTTCGAGGAGGCGGCGGGTGCGGAGGCAGAATCCGCCGTTGCCTACGCTTTTGGAGGCGTACCAGGGCCAGGGTGGGCCGATGTAATCGCAGGTTAGAAAATCCTGCCGCCATCGGGCGCCGTCCAAGACCCAGCCGTCCCAGTGGGTGAGCAGAAGATGTGACGTTTGGATGGATTCGATGAGAGTGCTGGAAAACATGAAGCGGCTGTAGTCCTCGACAGAGGTAAATGCGGGGATCACGCGGACGTCTATTCCCGTGGCTTCGATTGGGCGGGAGGTGAAGAGGATGGCTTTGGCGAAGTTTGCCTGGGCCATGGACTGGCGCATGGAAAAGACGCCGCCTTCGGGATGGTTGGTGTCGAGGCAGCAGAGGGTTACTGAGGGGAGGTGGGGGATTGTTTTGGATTGGTCGTTGGGGGGATCGGGTGCGACGCAATTTCCCTGGCCGATGAGAGCGAGTGTCAGGCCGATGTGCAGACGGGGTTCGGTGGGGGAGTAACGGAGCGCATGCTGGTAGGCGGCGATGGCTTCGGCAAAGCGATTAAGGTCGGCGAGGGCTTTGCCCATATTGGCAGCGGCGGTCCAGAGCTCGGGGCGGGAGGTGAGGGATCGCTGATAGGCGGCGATGGCTTCCGTGAGTTTTCCCTGGCGGTGGAGGGTCACGGCTTCGTCGAATGCATTTGGTTCGTTCGTGGAAGTCATGAGATGATCGAGATACACAAGGCAAACCAACTCGTCCAATCGGCGATCCCCGGCATGGTGAAATCTTCGTTCAGTTGCCGGTACCACAAGCGTCCGAAATCCGTCGCATTCGTCGATCAATCAGTCGCAAACTGCGAAGCAAAATTGTGTAAATAACCTTAAGAATTGAATTGAAAATCGAACTGAGTGATCGCTAAGTTAACCGCGATGGGTTAGCTCAGGGGGAAGATTCGGTGCGAAGGAGAGGATATGAACTGTCCCACCCGGATTCGGCGAGATCGCCTGTTCCGCCGCTGGAATTTTTCGCGCGAGGTCCTGCTCGCGTTGCTCATCGGGGCGATTTCACTGGCACTGGGTGCGAGGTCTGACGCCGACATCTATCTCACGACGAGCGGCGGCTCGTCGATTTATGACTACACGATCACGGGGACTCTGGTCAGCAGCCGCTCGACGGGCGGGGATCTTGATACGCTGGCGCTCGATTCGGCCGGCAACGTTTACGTCAACGACGTCGACCGCGGGGTGACCGAATATCTCCTGAGCACGCCCGGCTCAATGCTGAGCACCGTAAGCGAAACATCGCTTTCCACGACAGGCACGGCGGATTTTTATTATGGCACCGCCTTCGACTCCGCGGGAAACCTGTACATGACGACAGATGCCGACACGAGCAATTCCTCCGACATCAAGTCCTTCAAGTACGCGGGCGGCGCCGGCACGCCGGCGGCTTTTTCCGATACCGACGCCAACACCAGCTTCCGCGTGACCAATACGATTGCCGTAGATCCAATCACCGGCAACGTCTTCATCGCCGACGTTTATAACAGCGATATCCTGGAATATCCCTCCACCGGCGGAAGCACGCCGCTGAAGACCTTTACCAGCGGCGTCAGCGGCCCGATCGACATCGCCATTGACAGCTTGGGCGATCTTTACGTCTCCGACGGGAACGGGAATATTGAGAAGATTAACATCAGCAGCTCGTCGGCATCGCCGGTGGTGACGGACCTGACCTCGCTGCAGGGCATCGCGGTGGACGGTCAAAACAACCTTTACTACATCGCCGAGGACAGCAACAACAAAGGCGGGATTTTCGAGGTGAATTCGTCCGGCACATCGCTGGGGGAGTTGTTTAATACGGGCAACATTGAGGCGGCTTTCATCGCGGTGCCGGTGCCGGAGCCATCGGGGGCGGCGGGGATTTTGATGGTGGTGAGCGTTGGGTTGGTCCGGCTGGCGCCGAGGAGGTTGCGTGCGGCGGGGGTGAGGGTGGCTGGCCGATGATCGTCGAATGGAGAAGGGCAACGATTCTATCGCAGCCATCCGACGAATTTATGTTTTGGGATTGGCTGGCTCATCCACGACTGGTCGGGCATGGGATCGCCCAAGCATTGCTCCACGGTTCTGAGCCGCGGAATTGGAATCGATGAGCGCGTTCCCTTTTGGGTGAACCAGGCGATCCTCCGCTGGCGGGCGATCGCCAACACGATTTCGACGGTCATGCGGGTATCGCCCAGCACATAGTCGCACACTGCCTGATGGTTGCCGGCGCCATTGGACGGGCGCGTCGGCGCTGTCCATGAGTTTTCGGCACGTCAGCCCCATACCGCGCGCGACCGATTCCAGTGAAACTGGAAAACCCTTGGTCATAAAAAACTGAAACATTGGATCGCACATGCGGCGGGCGATTCTTGCCGCCTTCGGGGTGTCGCCGGCGACGTGACCGATCCATTTGAGGTCGAAACTGAGCTCGTTCCATGCCACCAGCATATGACCGGCCTGCTCGGTTTGATCGAGGTAGTCGAGCAGCGCCTGCGCGTCGTCGCGGCCCAGGTTGGTCGCGGGTTTTCCGTCGGAATCTTTTGAATGCCAGATTCGGTGCTCGCCATCCGCGATTTGGGTTGCCGCGACGGAAATATCGAACGGTGCATATTTTTCGAGGTCCTCGCCGCTGTTAAGCGTGAAGACGTTCGAAATCTCAATATCGAACGCGAGGCATTTCATATTGGGCAAATATCGGAATCGCGAAGGCGTTTAGAGTCAAGTCCGGGGTGTCGACTACGAGCGTCCCATGAGTTGACCGACTGGAAGGCGAAGGCGATTGGCGGGATCGAAGAGGGAGATTCGATTTGCGGACCCGTTGGCATTGTGGCGGGACCAGAAAATCCCAAGGCAGGCAACTGCTGAGCGCGAGTCAGCGCGGCATCTTGACTCAGTTTTCCATGCCGGTACAGTGATTCAGAGTTTCGGGGCCATAGTGAAATGGGATCACGCCACCATGGCATGGTGGAATTTGGGGTTCAAATCCCCATGGCTCCAGTTTTAGACGAAGTCAAATCCGAAGAGGTGGGCGGGACATTGAGAGCCTGACGAATTCGGCTTTTTTCGGGGGTTCTATAATAGATGCATTACATTGCGCCTATTCCGATTATCCTGGGAGTCGTTGGGGCGATTGCCGGCTTCCTTTGGCTGGTTACCGCGGCGTCGGAAGAGGGTGGGTCGCCAATCAGCATGCCGTCTATCGGGAGGATTTTCCTGCTTTACAGGGTGTTGAAAGCGCTGGCTACCGATCCGATGAGCGTACTGCCGGCATTTGGCATTCTATTGGTTAGTGCGGCGCTGATTTGGGTGGGAGTCCACATGCTGTGAATTCGGCTCTGCAATCGTTGGGGTTTTTGATCGTGTGACCGATCGGACGAAATTAGCACAAGAACGGGGATGTCGGTTCGGGCAGTTCGGTAGGAGCGATTGCCGCTCGAATTGCTTCAAGTCACGGGTTCCCTACGATAGACTTGCCGGAAACGAAGGAGAAATTTATGGCAACTCAAACCCTGTCTGCCCATGAGCTGATTTTCGGCGATCTGGAGCGGGAGCTGGCGGTTACACGAACGGTTTTGGAGCGACTGCCGGAAGAGAAGTTCGGTTGGAAGCCGCACGAAAAATCGATGAACCTGGGCCGGCTGGCGATGCACGTTGCCACGATGCCGGATTGGGCGAAATCGACCATTGCTCAAGATGGCCTCGACATGGCCAGCGCCGCACCGCGCGTCGAGCCGACGGATAAAAAGGATCTTCTCGCGGAGTTCGACAAATGTGCCAATGAGCTTCGTGCGGCGGTTAAAAAATTCGACGCTGGCCGCATCGGCGACGTCTGGACCATCCGCAACGGATCGCACGTGATGGCGAGCAAGCCCAAAGCGATGATCTATCGCGTCTGGTGCATGAATCACATGATTCACCATCGCGCGCAGCTTTGCTTATATCTGCGGCTGCTCAACGTGCCCGTCCCGGCGGTCTATTTCAATTCTGCGGATGAACCGGACTGGAAATTTGATTAGTTTTTGATCGCCAGGCGCCATAAAGCCGAAATGGATTTGCAGTGAGCAGCGACGATGTTGGCAGTTTGAGGAGCGGTGGGGGTGCGATGTCTCCCCTTTCGCGGCCGCATGTGCCGGCGCTCGACGGGCTGCGCGGGGTTGCGATCCTCGCCATCATGGTGCTTCATTTTGGGGAGATGTGCGCTCATCAGACCGCGGTTCAGCACGCCTGGCATGTTACGATCTCACCGCTGTGGATGGGGGTCGATCTTTTCTTTGTACTCTCGGGATTTCTTATCACCCGCATCCTTCTGTGGGCCCGTGGCAAGCCCGGGTTTTTCGTCAACTTTTATGGGCGGCGCACGGTGCGGATTTTTCCGCTTTATTACGGGGTTTTGCTGGCGATTTTCGTGGCGATGCCGATGATCCGGCCGGACCGGCCGTCGCCCGAGTTGCGTGCGCAGCAGATCTGGTTCTGGACTTATTTGAGCAATTTCCGGATGGCTTGGACGGGGAAGCTTTGGCCGGGAGATGCGGTTCGCGTGAACCATTTCTGGTCTCTGGCCGTTGAGGAGCAGTTTTATCTTATCTGGCCGACCATCGTTTATCTGCTTGATGAGCGGTCGCTGCGGCGAATTTGCATTGCCCTGATCGCGATTGCGCCGGTTGCGCGCGATCGCGATCCTGGGATTTCACTCCGATTGGGCGGTGGTTTTCGGCATGACGCCGTTTCGGATGGATACGCTGTGCTATGGCGCGCTGGTGGCGGTGCTGTCGCGCGATCAGCGAGCGCTCGATCGCGTCCGGGGCTGGGCTCCGTGGGTTGTTGGGTTTTGCGTCGCAGGTTTGACGATTCTCTTTGGGGTGCGCGGCGGTCTGGACAGTGGCGAGCCGGTTGTGCAGCTCATAGCGTACACCCTGACGGGACCACTTTTCGCGAGTGTGATCGTCTGGAGCCTGGCCAAGCCCACCGCCAACGTATTCACCTGGGCGATGGAATCGCGCTGGCTGATGATGCTGGGAAAATACAGTTATGGGCTGTACGTCTATCACTATCTATTAATGCCACAATATCTGCGCATCTTCGGGCGGGTTTATCCACTCCAGGGCGGCCAGATGAGCCTACCGCAAACATTCGCCTACGAAATCTTTGGGGGCGGGTGCGCGCTGGCGATTTCGATTGCCAGCTACCATCTTTACGAGGCGCAATTCCTGAAGATCAAGCGGTACTTCACGTCCCGGCCAGCGTCCGATAACGGCGCGCCAGCGAAGCTTGCCGAGCCTGCGATGACGCGGTCCGAATAAACTCATCCTGAGATCAGGCCGGGAATTGGCCGGCAGGTCCGATAACAGTTTCCGCATCAGATTGCTCTCGGGGCCGAAGTTACGGCCGCAGTCCTTATAATCAATTCATCTCACCCACGCCGCACAACCTAAATAAACCTCCCATTTGCACCGATTGATATGCCAGCCGATCGCCCTCGCAAGAACTGGCGAAAGAGGTACTTAGATGATTGCTCGGTCAGGGAATCGGAGGGCCGCAGATTTCACGTCGATCTTCATTTGTGGTCTTGTCTGCGCTCTGGGGGCACGCGCTTGCGGCGCCGGTTACGCAGCCCAGCGCCACGACCCGGCCCATAACCTCCACGCAACCCAGCGGCGGCAGTGAAGATCTGACGGGCCTTAGCCTCGAAGACCTGATGAATGTTCAGGTCACCAGCGTCGCCAAGGAGCCGCAGAAAATCTCCAACGCGCCTTCGGCGGTTTCCGTGATCGGGCAGGATGACATCCAGCGCTCGGGCCTGGGAAGCATTCCGGAATTGCTGCGGCTTGCGCCGGGGATGGATGTTGCCCAGATTAGCTCCGATCAGTGGGCGATCAGCTCGCGCGGGCAGAACGCCTATATTGCCGACAACCTGCTGGTGCTGATGGACGGGCGCTCGCTATACACGCCGGCGTTTGGGGGCGTGACGTGGAACTCGGTCAATTATCCCCTTATGGACCTGGACCGGATCGAAGTGATCAACGGCCCGGGCTCGACGCTGTGGGGCGCGAACGCCGTCAATGGAGTTGTCAACGTCATCACGAAATCGGCGAAGGATACCCAGGGTCTTCTCGTCGATACGCGCGGCGGAACCCAGCAGGACTACGGCGACTTCCGTTACGGCGGCCAAATCGACGACAACACGTATTACCGGGTTTACTCTCAGGTTCAGTACGGCGGAAATGGCTATCAGCCCAATGGCGATCCGGCCCATGATGAGTGGCGCGGCGTGCAAGGCGGCTTCCGTTTGGATCGATACGCCTCGCCGGAAGATACCCTCACTCTTTCCAGTGACATTTTCTTCCAGCAGCTCGAGCAAACTGCGAGCAACACGGGAGCAGCGACTCCTCTGGACACCAATTTCTACAATAACGGCGGGAATCTGCTTGGAAAATGGTCGCACGTGGAGTCAGATCGCGCCGACACCTCGATCATCGCCTATTATGACCGGCAGGTTCTGGTCGATTATCCAATCGGATACCAGCAGGACACGTTCGACGTGGAGTTCCAGAACCGATTTCCGATTGGGGAAATGCAGGACGTAACCTGGGGTTTGGCCGGGCGCGATTATTTCATTCGAATTGTCAGTCCTACCGGCGCGCCAGTCTATCCAACCTACACC
The DNA here is from genome assembly GCA_963755915.1 of uncultured Phycisphaerales bacterium. Lineage (GTDB taxonomy): Bacteria > Planctomycetota > Phycisphaerae > Tepidisphaerales > Tepidisphaeraceae > PALSA-1353. The sequence continues at coordinate 4,694,427 of CAVWLP010000002.1, read as the reverse complement.
AACGAATATGACATCAATGGATTCGTTCAGGACCAGGTTTCGATTGTGCCCAACCACCTCCAGTGGTTCCTCGGGACGAAGCTGGAATACAACAATCTCACCACCCTGGAGCCACAGCCGAGCACCCGCCTGCTGTGGACACCCGACGATCGGAATTCACTGTGGGCGGCCTACTCCCGCGCGGTGCGCATCCCTTCCGTGGACCAGGAGATCCAATTTCCAATTGGAGATGATGTTCAAATCGGTACACAGCACCCGGATTCCGAAAAAACCGACGCTTTCGAAGTTGGCTATAAAGTCCAACCGGTCAAGCCTTTTACGGCTTCGGTCTCCGGCTTTTACAATATTTATTCCGGACTGATTGTTCCAATTCCCAACCCCACTAATTTTACCGAAGTCGATTACGGCAACGGGGTCAACGCTTACAGCTACGGGGGCGAGCTTTCCTTGAACTGGCAGGTTAATCCCGCCTGGCGGCTGGGCGCGAGCTATTCTTATCTTCGCATCGAAGGACACCCGATCATCCGCGATGCCCTGGACCTCTTTCAACCCGGCTACGAAACCGAGTTCATCGAAAAAAGCGCTCCCCGGAACCAGTTCCAGATCCACTCCTATCTCGACCTGACAAAAAATATTCAGTTCAACACTTCGCTCTATTACGTCGACGCGCTGGCCTTCATAGACGCGCTTAACGACGAGGGCATTTACCAGAGCGTCAATGCCTATGTCCGCCTCGACGCGAATATTCGCTGGCTGATCAACCCCAATATGACTCTCGCCGTTGGCGTCCAAAACCTTCTCCAGGGCCGTCATTACGAATCCGGGGACGTCAACTCAGTTACTATTCCCAGCGAAGTGCCTCGCACTTTTTATGCGGAGTGGACCATGACCTACTAGCCCCGCGGCTCGGGATGTGTTGGGAACTCTTTCACGAATTGCGGGATTTATGATCGGCCTGGGTAAAGGGCGGACATTCAGAAGCTGGAGATTGGCGGCGATCGCTGCGCTGCTTGTCGCAGCGATTCCGTGCCGCGCCGATGGACCGACGCGGGAGTATTTGATCAAGGCGGCATTTGTGTACAACTTCACGCAATTCGTTGAGTGGCCCGACTCGGCGTTCCCGTCGCGGGACGCGGCGTTTGTCGTGGCCACAGTGGGGCCAGACCCGTTTAACGGCGCGCTCGAATCGGCCATGGCCGGAAAAACCGCGGCCGACCGAAACGTGCAGGTCGTTCACTACAACACGGTGGGCGACGTCGGACAATGCCAGCTTCTTTTCGTTCCGGCGGCGCTGGACCCTTCGCTGAAGAGTCTTTTCGACAATCTCGGCAACCGGCCGATCCTGACGGTGGGGGAAACAGATGCGTTTGATCCTGCCGGCGGGTGCATGCGATTTTTTCTGGAGGATGATCGCATGCGTTTTGAGGTCAGCCCCGACGCGGTCGCGGCCGCCGGTCTCAAGGTGAGTGCAAAACTCATGAAGCTCGCGAGGATTTATAAAAAATGAAAAATTCCAGTCGTTTCAACTTCGCCCCCAAAACGCTCAAGGCCAAGCTGCTGGTGATGAGCCTCACTTCCGCGGGTGCGGCGTTGCTCGTCGCGGTGGCGGTGCTGGCGGTGTATGACTACCACGAGATTCGCCGCGGGCTGATCATCGACACGCAGACTTATGCGAACATCATCGCCGAAAATTCCAACGCCGACCTGTCGTTTGCCGACCCAAACGACGCGGCGCGGCTTCTGGCGTCGCTGCGCGCCGAGCCGCACGTCGTGACCGCCGCGATTTACGACAACAGCCAGCAGAAGCTGGCCAGCTATTTCCGGGACCACTCGGCCGCCCTTCCGGATTTCACCCCCATGGGAATCGGCGAATATCGCTTCACCGCCGACTCGCTGATTGTCTCCAGCCCGGTTGAACTGAACGGCCGCCTGCTTGGATGGGTTTTCATCCAGTCGGACCTCGATCTGCTCACCACTCGGACCCACGAGTACGAATCTGTGTTCAGCGTGGTGCTTTTGAGCGCCCTGGGGCTGGCGTTCGCGCTTTCGCGGCGGCTTTCGCGCTCCGTGATCGGCCCGGTCGAGCACCTCAGCGCCACGGCCAAGACAATCACGGTCGACCGCAATTACCAGGTGCGCGCCACCAAGACCTCCGACGACGAGCTTGGGGTTCTGGTCGATTGCTTCAACGGCATGCTGGAACAGATCGCCCAGCGCGATTCGCAGTTGAACCTGCATCGCCATCACCTTGAAGAGCTCGTGGCCGCGCGAACGGCGGAGCTTTCCGCCGCCAAGGACAAGGCCGAGGAGGCTAGCCGGGCGAAGACTGCATTCCTCGCGAACATGAGCCATGAGATCCGCACGCCGATGACGGCGATCCTGGGTTATTCGGATCTCATGCTCTCGCCGGTGCAGACGATGTCGGACCGCATCAACTGCCTCCAGGTCGTGCGGCGAAACGCGCGGCACCTGATGGATCTGATCAACGACATTCTGGACATCAGCAAGATCGAAGCGGAGAAGATGACGGTCGAAAGAATTCCCTGCGACGTGGTGCGCCTCGCGGTCGACGTCGCCTCAATGCTTCGCGTGTGCGCCACGGCAAAGCAGATTGAGCTGCGCGTCGAATTCATCGGCGACATACCCGAAGTCATCCGGACGGACCCGCTGCGCCTCAAGCAGGTTCTCATGAATCTGACCGGCAACGCGATAAAGTTTACCGAGCGCGGTGAAATCAAAATCTCCGTCAGCGTGGCCCGGAGCGGCAACACCAGCCGGGTCATGCTCGAAGTCTCCGACACGGGCATCGGCATGACGCAGGAGCAGATCTCCCGGCTCTTCCAGCCGTTTGTGCAGGCGGACGTGTCGATGACCCGCAAATATGGCGGTTCGGGGTTGGGGCTGGTGATCAGCAAACGTCTGGCCACGCTCATGGGGGGCGATCTCTGCGTCAAATCGGAGACCGGAAAGGGAAGCAAGTTCACGCTGTTCGTCGACGGCGGCCCGCTGAGCGACGTGCCGATGCGCCACGGCCTGACCGAATCGATGCTCACGGTCTTCACCCAGGCGAGCAATACCGAAGACATCCTCCTGCATGGAAAAATCCTTCTGGCTGAAGACGGCATCGACAATCAGCACCTGCTCACCATGCACCTCACCATGGCCGGGGCTGAAGTCGTTGTCGTTCCCAATGGGCGCGAAGCGATTGAGAAGGTTACTTCGCAGCAATTCGACCTGGTGCTCATGGACATGCAGATGCCCGAAGTGGATGGATACGAAGCGACCTCGCAACTTCGTCGGCTGGGTTACAAGCTGCCGATCATCGCGCTGACGGCTCACGCCATGAGCGGGGACCGGGCCAAGTGCCTCGACGCCGGCTGCACGGACTATCTCACCAAGCCGATTGAGAAGGAGGTCCTGCTGCGCTCGATCGACGGGTATTTGCGGCAGTCGGGCAAGCACCCGCATCCTGCCGCGACCGCGCACGCCGCCCACGCGGCCCCGGTGCGGACGATCGAAGAGCTGCGCCCGCTCAAAGCCGATTCGGCGGGCGCGGCGATGCAGCACGCCGTCGCGGGCTTTGTCTCAAGGCTGCCCACGCGCGTCGCTTCCATGGTCTCCCTCCTGGAAACCCAGGAAATGGACGAGCTGCGCCGACTGGTACATCAGCTCAAGGGCGCCGGCGCGGGCTACGGCTTCCCTAGAATCACCGACGCGGCCGCCAAGGCCGAGTCACTGATCAAGGCCACCGCCGAATGCGAGGCCGTTAAAACCGCCGTCGACGAGCTGATCGACATTATCCGCGATATCGAAGGATACGACCAAAAGGGTGAAACCAATGCCAAACCAAAAACTGCTCATCATTGACGACTCCGAAGATATTCAGGAGCTCGTGCGGGTTTGGCTGGCGAGGGAACCGCTCGACTTCTTCTCCTGCGCCGACGGCGAGCGCGCCCAGGCGGCCGCGTCGCAGATCGGGCCGGACTTGATTCTTCTGGACGTCGATCTGCCTGGCGTCGATGGGTTCGAAGTGTGCAAGCGCCTGAAGGCGGATGCCCACACAGCCGACATTCCCGTCGTCTTCCTCACCGGCGCTTCCTCCACCGACGAAAAGCTGCGCGGACTGGCGATGGGCGCGACCGACTACGTCACCAAGCCCTTCGACCCGGCGGAACTGTGCGCCCGCGTGCGATACTCGCTTCACACCAAAAACCTGATCGATCTGCTCGCGCAAAAGGAAGAGCGGTTCCGGATCCTGGCGGAAAATTCTTCGGACGTGATATCCCGGCAGTCGCTCGACGGCACGTTCATGTACGTCTCACCCGCGTCGATCGCGATTCTTGGTTATGCGCCTGAAGAGATGGTCGGCATGAACCTCAGCGCCTTCGTCCATCCCGAAGACAAAGCGGCCCTGGAAAAATGTTATAGCGGCCAGGCCAACCTCGGCGAAACCGGCCAGATCGAATTCCGCTTCCGCCGCTCGGACGGCAAATATGTATGGCTCGAATCGACCTGCCGGCGCGTTCTGCACACCGCCGGCACGAGCCCGGGCGAGTTTCAGGCGTCTGCGCGACATTACCTCGCGCAAGCAGATGGAATATCGCGAGGAGGTGCGTGCCGAAGCGTTGGAGATGATCGCCCAGGGCGCCCGCTGCTGGACACGCTGAATCGTCTGGTCGATGCGGCGCATGCGCAGGAGCCGCAGGCCGCCTCGGCCGCGATTGGCCTTATAACCCCGCCGCATACGCACTTGGCGCCGAAGCTGCCGACGGCTCTGTCCACCGCGATCGAAACAAAACTTCCCGAGATCATCGCCCGGCTCGTTGGCCTCTCCGCCAACCAGCACGATCGAATCATCGTCTGCGACGTGATGGAGGATTCCGTGTGGGCTCCGGTGCGTCCGCACCTGGCGGACCAGGGAATCCGCTCCTGCTGGGCGATGCTGATCCAGTCGCGCCACCGCGAGCCGGCCGGGGCATTTTTCATCTATCTGCGCGACAAGCAGCGGCCCGGTACCTCCGCCATCGAAATGCTGAAGCTGGCCAGCGAACTGGCCGGCCTGGCGCACGAGCATCGCCAGCTTACCGAGCAGCTTACCTTCCAGGCGCATCACGATGCCCTCACGCGCCTGCCCAATCGCATTCTCTTCAACGACCGCCTGGAGCAGGCTCTCGGTGCCGCCAACCGTACGAACAAACCGCTCGCGGTCCTGCTGGTTGACGTCGACCGGTTCAAATTTGTTAACGACACCTACGGCCACCATAACGGCGACGAACTGCTCTGCCAGGTCAGCGAGCGGCTTCGCCAGCGGCTGCGCACATCCGACACACTGGCGCGGATGGGGGGCGACGAATTCGCCGCCATCCTCGGCAATCTGGCCAGCGCCGCGGATGCGGAGGTCGTGGCCCGGGATCTCGTCGACGCCTTCAAGCGCCCGATCGACCTGCGCGGCCGGGAGCTGGTTGTGACCGTCACCATCGGCGCCGCGGTTTTCCCCGCGCATGGCTCCGATTCCGCCTCCCTCCAGCGAAATGCCGACCTGGCCCTCTACCGCGCCAAGGAGGCCGGCCGAAACACGGCGCTGGTTTTCCTTCCGGAAATGGGGGAGGGAATCGTGGCGCGGCTCGAACTGGAAAACGCACTCCGCTACGCCACCCAGCGCAACGAGCTTCGACTCGAATACCAGCCAGTCGTCGATCCCTCCGGAAAAATCGTCGGCGTCGAGGGCCTCGTCCGCTGGCAGCATCCGACGCTCGGGCTTGTTTCCCCCTCCGCGTTTATTCCATTTGCTGAGGATACGGGCCTGATTCTCCCCATCGGCGCCTGGGTGCTAAACGAAGCCGCACGCCAATACCGCAAATGGCGGGAGATCGGCTGCGCCCCCAAGGGCATGGCCGTCAACGTCTCCGCGCTCCAGTTCGCGCAGGCCGATTTCGTCGAGACCGTCGAATCAGCCCTCGAAATCGCAGGCTGCGCCGAGCCCTGGCTGGAGCTGGAGATCACCGAAAGCATCCTCATGAAAAACATGCGCGATGCGATGGGCAAGCTCGCCACCCTGCATGAGCGCGGCGTCAGCGTCGCGATCGACGATTTCGGCACCGGTTATTCCTCTCTCGCATACCTCCAGCGCCTCACTCTCCAGACCCTCAAGATCAACCACGTTTTCTTCGAGATGGTTGGTGGGGGTGATCTCAACTCGACCCACAGGCCGCTCATCGGCGCCATTGTGACGCTGGCGAAGAGTCTCAACCTCAAGGTCGTTGCCGAGGGGATCGAAACGGAAGAGCATCGCCAGCTCCTCCGCGATGTTGATGTCGATTGCATGCAGGGCTTTCTCTTCGGCGGGCCCATGCCCGAAGAGAAGATCCAGCCCCTTTTAAAAATGGGTATTCTTCCCGCAGTCCGATCCCTGGCGAGGCCGGCATGATTGCAAAATATGTTGTTTGTACGGCAGTTCAAATTTCAACTTCTCTTGATTTCCGCGGTCCTGGTGGCCATGGCGGCGCCTTCGTTGGCTCAAACCGAAGGCGATGATCTCGACTCGAAGCCGGCCCTCGAAAACCTTCTGCCAACCGATGTGCAGCAATACCTCCAGGTCAACGCGTGGGGATGGTTCTCTTATCTGCACAACAGCGGCGACGATTACAAAGACTATTGGCTGGGTGATGTCGCCCTCGCGGGGACGGCCAGCATCGGAGATCGCATCGCTGCCACGGCGGAGATGCACCTCATCGACGACCAGAACAGCGTCAGCGGTTTCCTGGAACAGGCATTCGTCTCCGCCAATGTTTTCCCATCCCTGGGAACTCTCGTTACCGTCGGCAAGTTCAACGCCAACATCGGCGTCGAGCCGCGCGACGAGTGGGACCGCTTCGGCGGAACCGCAAGTCTTCTCTTCGGCGCAGAACCGCAAGACCTTATCGGCGTCATGATCACGCAGCCGCTGGGCAACACCGGCCTCACCCTGCGCCCCTTCATCGCGAATAATTTCGACGGAGAATCCGAATTCGATCAATCGCCCTCCGGCGGTGCGATCCTGGAATACGGCCCCACTCAAGCTCTAAAAATCGCTTTCACCAACTGGATCGCCCCCGGATTTGTCGGCGCGCCCTACAGCTACTATGAAGCCGACGAATATCCTTATTACAACTGGACCGGCCCAAACATCGGCTACGCCAGCACCGGCGGCACCTTCTACTTCGCCGACGCCCATGTCACCTGGCAGCCCACAAAAGCCCTTACCCTCGCCGCCGAGGGACTTCTCGCCATGCAGGGCGCCAGCCCCGACCATCCCGCCTGGAACGGATTCCTCGTCCTCGCCAACTACAACATCACTGACAAATTCCGCGCCTTCGCTCGTTTCAGTTATCTGAACGATCCACAGTGGCTCGTCACCGGCGCTACCCAGGTTGCCCACGAAATCAGCGGCGGACTCGCCTATGAAATTCTTCCCGGCGCGGAAATCCGCGGCGAATACCGGCACGACCAGAGCAACGCCCTCGGCGGCACCGACGCCATCTCAATCCACCTGACTTTCGCTTACTGACCGGCACGATGGAGACCCTATGCGGCAAATCACCCTGATCGTCATCATCGCCCTCTCGACAACCCTCGCGGCGCTGGCACTCGAGCAGCCGGCCACGCAGCCGGCAACGGTCCTGGCCCCATCGACTGCTCCCAGCGGAGTCACTGTCAGCGGTACGGTCGATTTCCAATCATTCCTTTCCTTCCAGAAGCCGGACCCATCTCGAGTCGTTATCTATCTCGGCTCCGATCCTACGCTCGATTCCGTGCCGCCGCCGCCCAAACCTTTCACAGTCGCCCAGCACAACCGCGCCTTCGTCCCAAACTTCATCGCCATCCCAAAAGGCGCCCAGGTCGATTTCCCCAACTGGGACCACTTCTATCACAACGTCTTCAGCCGGTCCGTCGCCGCCCCCGCATTCGATCTCGATCGCTATCCCTACGGCTTTTCCAAAACCAAGACCTTCGACAAAGTCGGCGTCGTTCAGCTTTTCTGCAACATTCACCCCTTCATGCGCGCCATCATCTTCGTAACCCCCAACGCTTACTTCGCCCGCGCCAATTCGCAGGGAAATTTCCAGATCAAAAACGTCCCGCCCGGGCATTACCAGATCGTCGCCTGGCACGACCGCTGCGACGAAATCCGCCAGCCGATTGACGTCGCCGGCGCTGATGTGAACGGCATCGCATTCCACCTCGCCGCGAGTCGCGACGCCATCATGGATAACGATGCCCCTGACCACCAGGGCTACACTGGAATCGACCGCGGCCTGGGCGTAAAACGCGAACAACTCAATCTCCCGGTCATTCCGGACGCCCACCCCGCCTCCGAGCCGGCTCCCTCCAACTGACCACAAACTTCATGCGCCTTCGCAACAAACTTCTCCTCTGGTGGGCCGCCGTCGTGCTTCTGCTCGTCGCCGGCATGGCCTGGCCATTCCTCCACACCATCCACGCCAGCTTCGATCGGATGAGCGATTCCAATTTCGCCGGCATGCGCCAGAGCCTTCACACCCTCCAGTCCGAGCGCCTCCTCCGCATGCGCCAGGCCGGCGCGATCGTGATGAACATTCCCGAGCTCCGCGCCCTCATCGCCGAGCACAATTACGAGGTCTCCAGCGAAAACATCGCCAGCCTACAGGAGCGTCTGGACAGCCTGTCGCAAACCCTCGACGTCGATTTCGCCTGCGTTCTCGACGACCGCGGCACGCTCATTGCCCAAAACGCCGCCTCACCCTGGCCCTCCCTGAAAGACCTCTCTCAATTTTTCGCCAACGATCCCGCGGCCCTCGCGGTCGTCCGCAACGTATTCCAGGCCAGCGGCGCCGCCCGGGCCACCGCCCAAACCGGTCTGTGGGCTTATCGCGGAAAGCTCTATCAGGTCGTCGCCATGCCGCTAATTTTTGGCGACCCTAACGATCCGGAAGAATCCCCCAGCGGCGCAATGCTTCTCGCGACGCCCTGGACCGACCAGCTCGCCTCCGATCTGGGCCTCAGCCATAATTGCGAGATTGGCTTTCTCTCTGCCGATTCAATTTTTCGCGTGCAGTCTGCCCTCCGCGGTGCGACCTGAATTACTCAAATCGTACAAAACCGGCGCGTGGCCGATGGAAGCTCCATTCACTCTCAGCCTTGGCGTCGCAAATTATCGCGCGGCGCTGGATCCGGTCATCGACCCTTCTTCGGGCAGCCAGGTCGCAGCGATGCTTATTCTCAGCAATCAGAGCGAGGAGGCTGCCATTCGCGCCACGATGCTGCGAAATCTGTTGATCACTGCCGTCTGCGGAACGCTCCTGGCCGTTCTGTTCAGTTTCGTGGTCACCGTTCCCATCGTCCGCCCTCTGCACGACCTCGGCGAAGGCGTGCGCCGCGTCGCCGAGGGCGATCTGAATTCCTCCATCGTCGTAACCCGCCGCGACGAGATCGGCGAGCTCGCCTCCGCCTTCAACGACATGGTGCTCCAACTCCGCACCCGCCGGCAGCTTCAGCGCCTCGTCGAGGAAACCCAGGCCGCCAGCCGCGCTAAGAGCCAGTTCCTCGCCAACATGAGCCACGAGCTCCGCACGCCCCTGCACGGCGTCCTGGGCATCACCAATCTTCTCCTCGGCACCAATCTCAACGAACGCCAGCGCCACTACACCCAGCTCGTCAAGACCTCCACCGAGGTTCTCACCACGCTCATCAACGACATTTTAGATTTCTCAAAGATCGAAGCCGGCAAGCTCGAACTTGAATCCGTCGATTTCAATCTCCACGCCGTCGCCGAAGACGTCGTCGAGCTGATGTCCGGCAAAGCCTTTCGCAAAGGCGTCGAAATCGCCTGCGACATCGCCGCCGAAGTCCCCGTCACCGTCACCGGCGACCCCACCCGCCTCCGCCAAATCCTCCTGAATCTAGTAGGCAACGCCATCAAATTCACCGAAAAAGGCCAGATCATCGTCCGCATCACCCCTGAGATTTCTCCTATTATCCCCTCCCCTGGTACTCCGGGGGAACCCTCCCTGTCCTCTTCCGGTGGTTTCGGCACGATGGGTGGGGGCACGAATCCCACAAAAGCCACAATCCACTTCGAAATCTCAGACACCGGCATCGGCATCCCCCCCGAGCGCCTCGACCGCCTCTTCAAATCCTTCTCCCAGGTCGACGCATCCACCACCCGCAAATACGGCGGCACCGGCCTTGGCCTCGCCATTTCCAAGCAACTCGCCGAACTCATGGGCGGAACCATCGGCGTAGCCAGCGAAGTCGGCCGCGGCTCCACCTTCTGGTTCAACGCCAACCTCACCGCGGCTCCGCACCCTTCCCCGTCAATCCCCAAACCCCTGAAAGCAATGCGTATCCTCACCGTCATCCCAAATCCCACCATCAACGAAATCGTCTCTCGATACCTCAAAGAAACCAGGACAGCTCCGACTTCCGCACCCGACGGCGACCACGCAATTTCCGTCCTGACAACCAGCTCCCCACCCATCCAACTCATCCTCATCGACCGCGACGCCAAAGGAATTTCAAAACTCCTCTCTTCCACGCGCATCCCCTGCGTGCTGATGACCAGCGCCGAAGACTCCCTCGCCGTCGAAGACCAATACCCCTCCAACATCGCGGCGACGATCCTCAAGCCCATTCGCCGCGCCCAGCTTCTCCAGGCGATCGCCGCCGCAGCGGGAATCGATCGGTCCGTAAAATCGGTATCGGATACGCCTCGCGATTCCACCCGCCCCAACAATTTCCGCATCCTCGTAGCCGAGGACAATGAGATCAACCAGATCGTCGCCGATGACTTCCTTAAGAGCGCGGGCTTTCATCCGATAATCGTGGGCGACGGCCGCAGCGCCGTAAACGCCGCCATCGCGGGTGGAATCGACCTCATCCTCATGGATTGCCAGATGCCCAACATGGACGGCATCGAAGCCGCGCGAGCCATTGCGAGCACGAGCGCAAATCAACCACCACCGGCAATCCCACCCGCCCAATCCCCATCATTGCCCTCACGGCCAATGTCTCCGGCGCCGATCGCGCCCGCTGCCAGGAGGCCGGCATGGACGGCTATTGCAGCAAGCCCTTCAAGCCCCGCGAACTGCTCGACGTCGTCTGGTCTTTCCTGTCCGATAAATCGCCGCCGCACCCCGCTGCCGATAACCGCGCCGATTAGTCCGGCATGATTGACATCGGTCTCTTATTGGAACGATGTTCCGGAAGCTCCCCCCTCGCCTTGTCGATACTGGAGAAGTTCGAGCGGCAGTCGGCCACGATTCTGGCCGACATACGGCAGGGTCTCGCCCAACAGAGTCCCCCGCAGAGCGCCGAGCAGTGCGCAAGGCTCGCCCACTTGCTCAAGGGGTCTGCCGGGATGGTCGGCGCTGACGCGATCCGAAACGCCGCCGCGGAACTGGAAAAACTTGGACGCGGGTGCGAACTCGGCAAACTCGAATCCGCCCTCGCCGTTCTTTCGCAGCAGGTTGATGAATGCATCCAGCAGCTTCCCAACATTCGCCGGCAAGTCTCGCAAAATTCCTCGCCGGCGACCGCCAAAAGCGGTGGGGGGGCTGCATGATCCGTTTTGGTTTTCAACCGCATTAAAGGGACTTCATGCGAATTCTCCTTGCCGACGACGATGAAATCTCCCTCCTGATGCTCCAGCAGGCGCTGGTGAGCGCCGGCTACGAAGTCGTGACCGCGCGCACCGGGACGGAAGCCCTGGGCCATATCCGGGAAGGATCGTGCCGGCTGGTTCTTTCCGACTGGGAAATGCCGGAGATGAGCGGCGTGGAACTGTGCAAAGCGGTTCGCGCCGAGCAGCTTGGCGGATATGTTTATGTGATTCTTCTAACCAGCCGGGACACGCCGGAAGCACGGGTGGAAGGACTTCGCGCGGGGGCGGATGAATTTGTCTCCAAGCCGTGTACTACGTCTGAGCTCCTGGCCCGAATCGGCACCGCGGAACGGGTGCTCTCTCTGGAAACCCGTGACGTAGCGATCTTCGCGATGGCAAAACTGGCGGAAAGCCGCGATCCGGAGACCGGGGCTCATCTGGAGCGGGTGCGGAGCTATTGCCGGGTGCTCGCGCAGCACATGGGGGCGGTGGAAAAATATCGGAGGGAAATTACGCCGGAATATGCGCGACTTATTTACATGACCAGCCCGCTGCATGACATTGGGAAGGTGGGGATTCCGGATTCGGTGCTGCTGAAGCCTGGGCGGCTGAGCGACCGGGAGTTCGAAATCATGAAAACCCATACCAGCATCGGCGCTCAAACCCTCGACGCCGCCCTGCGCGAATTTCCCGGCGTAAAGTTCCTGGAAATGGGCCGGGATATCGCCGCCTATCATCACGAACGCATGGACGGCCAGGGGTATCCGCACGGCCTCCACGATAACGAGATTCCCCTCTGCGCCCGGATCGTGGCATTGGCGGATGTCTACGACGCGCTCACCTCCAAGCGCGTTTACAAAGCCGCCTTCACCCCCGACATCGCCCGCGACCTCATCGTCCGCGAATCAGGCACCCACTTCGATTCCGATCTCGTCGACGCATTCCTACAGACCGAGGAAAAATTCATCTCCATCCACAACCGCCTCGGCGAGCACCAGGCCGAAGCGGCGTAATGCCTCCTAATTTTTGGGCGTCGGGTGATGCAATACAAAACTTTACACTCTGCAATAAGCTGGGGGGCCTGGGTAGGTTGAGTACGTGGTTTTCGTGATATCAACGAAATCATTGATGGCGTTGATATCAGGGGGTTCTGGCTTTTTTTCGATGCCGGACAACGGGAATGTTGCCTTTTCAGCGCGGTGAAGGGATAATGAATTTATAACTAATTCATTATCCCAATTGCGAGCGAGGTAAATGCTGTCCACTGAACACACGCAGTCGCTGTCTGATTTCCGTCACAAAGCGGGAGAAACGCTCGACCGGCTGAATGAGACAGGCGAGGCGGAAATCATCACCGTGAACGGCGAAGCCCGGGCGGTGCTCTTGTCGCCTGCCGCGTACGATGCGATGGCTCGTGAGGTTTTGCTTGCCCGCGATATCGCCGCCATCCAGCTCGCCCGCCAGGAATTCAAAGATGGCAAAGGCAAGGATGTTCGTGCCGCGTTTGCCCAACTTCGGACGGAACTGACGGCATTGAAGGCCAAGCGTAACGGGACCAAGCGTGACGGGGCCAAGTGAAGCGACTGCAGGTTCAAATCGCCGAATCGACGCTGGCCAAAATTCGTGAGCAAACGCTTTTCATCGCAGAGGATTCAATCGAGAATGCATTGGCGTGGGAAGATCGGTTGCTGGCCGCGATTGAAGGTTTGGGGGAATTCCACGGCCATGCCATCGACGAGGACGCGTGCGCCCGTATCGGTGGCAGGATTCACAAGATGGTGTTCGAGAACACCTACCTGGTCCACTACGAAGTGAACGATGCCGCTCGTATCGTCGAGGTGGTGAATTTTCGGCACGGTGCGAGACAGCCACGCATGGGCGAGGCGTAGCCGGAAAGCATGAAAGCCAATCCGCAGATGAAATTACCGGGTTGGGCTACAGCCTCTTACGCGGCGATTTACACCACTCTTGCCACATCCATCTCAGGGCCGACTCAAAATCGGATACGAATCTGCGCTCATCCATTAACCGCGAATGGTGCATTCTCTCGCGCTGATTCGACCGCAGTTCCTTCAAATGCCGCAAATCGCCTGCGAGCTCGACCGCGCGTCGTATGTAATCCGCGGTGTCTCTGGCGATAAAGTCTGCAAAGCCGGCATTTGAAAGGATGCTGACGCCGCCGCGCCCCACCGCGGTCCGGCCGGCCAGGGTGATCACGGGCACGCCCATCCAAAGTGCGTCACACGTCGTCGTTCCGCCGCCAAACGGAAAGGGATCGAGGGCAATATCAATCCGAGAGTATTGCCGCATGTACTTCTCGAGAGGCAGCATCGCCGTAAAGACAATTCGCTGCGGATCGATTCCTCGGCTCTGGAAAAAGTCCTGCACGCGGCGGCGATGGCTCCCCGCCTCTGCGTGGATGAGCATTTGCGAATGGCTGGCGGCCGACAACACCGCGGACCAGGTTTCGAGCGTGGCCGCGGTGAGCTTCCGAAAGGCATTCAAACACCCGAAGGTTACAAACCCCGCGCTCGCCGCCGGAGGCGCGGTCACCTCCAAATCCTCAATCGGGGGTCGGTAGCACCAATAACTCTCTAGCCGGACAGATTTTTCGCAATAAAACTCCTCTGAAATCCCTGGGGGATCGAGAGAGGCATCGGTTATCCGATAATCCATCATCTCGATTCCGGTGGTCCCCGGGTACGCGAGATATGTCACCTGCACGGGCGCGGGTTTGCGGGCAAAGACCAGCAGCCGATTGAACGCCGTGTGGGATGAGAGATCGACGAGAATATCAACCCCATCCTCGCGAATCTGCTCCGCGAGCCGGTCATTATTCATCCCGCCCGTATCGCGCCAAACGCGAGCGCATGACCGAATTCGCCGGGTCATCTCATCTTCTCCGTCCGTGCGCGCGTAACAATGGATCTGAAACTGCCGGGCATCGTGCCGCTGCATCAGCGGCAAAATAAATCGCCCGACGGGATGGTTGCGAAAATCCGGGGAGACGTAGCCGACCTTCAATGGGCGATCTGGATTGGGGTCATTCGAATGCGGTCGGGCCGCTTGGGCAAACTTCGCCGCATGTTTTCGCCCCCACTGGCGCGCTTCCTCCAGCAGCGATGCCGGCGTCGATTCCTGGTGATAATGCAGCCTCAAAATCAAATTGCTGTGGAATTCGGGCGAGTGCGGCTTCAGCGCGACGGCGCGGTGCGCTGCCGCGATCGTTTCATCGTGCAATCCCTGATCGCGGAGCACCAGCCCCAGTTCATGGAAGACCTCGGACTGATCGGGCTTGAGCTTAATCGCCTGGCGATAGGCCGTGGCGGCATCATCGAGAAGTCCGGATTTGCGCAGGGCGATGCCGAGGTTGTAATGCGCCGCCGCATTTTCAGGGGCAAGCTTGAGTCCGGTCCGGTACGCTTGAATCGCCTCGCCAAATTTTCCCGTTTCGAGCAGGATGTTCCCGAGGTTGATGTGGGCTGCGGCAAAGTTGGGATCGATTCGAATTGCTTCGCGGTAGGCGTTGGCGGCGTCATCAAGCCGCCGCTTCTGCCGCAGGGCGTTTCCGAGATTCGAATGGAGCGCCGCCACGCCGGGGGAAATTACAATTGCCCGGCCGATCATTTCGATGGCCAGATCGGTCCGCCCGGTGTGAAAAGCAACGATCCCCAGGAGATGCAGCGCCTGGAAATTCCCCGGCTCGCGGCTGAGCACATCGCGGTAAATTTGTTCGGCGTCCGAGAGATTCCCCGCCTGGTGTTTCTGCAAGGCGAGGGCCATTGCCTGCTCGACCGTCGGCTGTATGGGTGAATCCGGCGTCATCCGAGGGGGAAGTATAGCCCAGGTGGCGGGATGAATGACTTTCGGGGCGGGACTTGAAACAGCGGGAGCCCTCCCCACCTCCACTTTCCGGCTTCCCCAAATCGTCCAGGGAAAAAGAGGAAAAATTTGGGCGGTTTTGCGATTTCACTGCCCCGCCCGCACTTTCGCACGCTCCAGGTTCGTTTTCGCATCCGGATTGTTTGGATCGGCATCCACGATCTCCTGCCAAAGCGGGACCGCCTGCGCGAAATCCCTTTTGGCCATGTAGGCGTTGGCCAATCCGTAGGTTCCGGCGTTCACCGTAGGCAGGCTGGCGACCATGCGCTGCCAGAGTGAAATCGCGTCATCTAGGCGGCCCTGCCGCTTGTCGACCAGGGCAAGGCCGTTGACTGCGCCCCAGGCTTGGGGATTATTTTTCACGGCTGCCTCGAAATTTGATTTGGCATCTTCGGTTTGGCCGGTACGCAGATTCAGCCAGCCCATTCCGTTAAGGGCGTTGGCGTCATTCGGGGAGTCGGCAAGCGCCTGCTCGAATAAGCGTCTGGCCGCCTGCATATTTCCGCGATTCATTTGCATCCAACCCTGCTGCACCGCAGGTGAAACCACGCTCGAATCCGGCGAGATTTCCCCCCGAACGTCCTCGGGCAGATTCCGGTCCTGGGCCGCCTTGAGCATTGCCTTGGCATCTTTCATATCCGCGTCGGATATTTGCCCGGCGTTGATGATCTGACTTGCGTATTTGGCCGCGTCGTCCCACTTGCTTTGCAGAAGATAGATCTTGGTCAGTCCCCACCACGATGCTTCCGCCCGTGGGGCGGCCTTGAGGAAATATTTTTCTGCCTGATCGAGTTTCTGGCGATTAAAGTAGATCCAGCCAAGGCCGTTAAATGCGGCGAAGTGCTGCGGATCGAGGGCGAGGCATTTATTCAGCGAGGCTTCTGCCTTGTCGAGCAAACCCTCGTTAAACTGGCACCATCCAAGTCCGTTCCAGGCATCGGCGGTGGCTGGATCGAGCTGGATCGCCGCGGTGAATTTCGCTTCGGCCAGGTCGAACTTTTTCGCGGCGAATAATTTCCATCCTTCCTGTTCCACGACTTCGACGTCCAGCAGACTCGGCGCAGAGTTGACCTGCTGCGGAGCAGCAGTAGCGCCGGAGCCATCGTCGGCGACGACTTTGTAGACCGTGAGTCCCACGACACCGGCGATGGCCGCCAGAGCTGCCGCCGCGACGGAGAGTTTTGCTGCCATGATCCATCCTCCAGTAATAGTTGAACCTGTTTTAACCGCCGCGGCGGCGGGCCCGAGGGCCGACACGCCGCCGGACGCTTCGACGAGCCGCGAACGCTCGATCGCCGACATCACCCCAACGGCCGCGATGAGGGCCAAAGTGGAAGTCCGCGCCAAGCCGCGGGCGGCGAGCAGCTCGCGCGGCTCGCCCGAGAATTGACGAAGGGGCACCCGCATCGAATCCAGGGCCCGCGTCAGCTGTCTGCCAACCGTGGCCGGATGCACCTCAAGCCGGTCGGCGATCTCTTTTTTGTTTAGCCCTTCGGTGAAATGCAAAAGGACAATTTCACGCTGCGCTTCCGGGAGCGCCCGGATCGCGTTTCGCACGGCCGCGGTGGCTTCACCCTTTTCCATAGCTCGCTCCACATCGTCGGATTCGGTGTTTGCCTGCACTTCCAGCATGCGATCGAAAGGGACCATCGACACGATGCGCGACCTGGCCCCGTGGCGAATCGCGTCCAAAGCGCGGTGTCGGGCGATTCTGGAGATCCACCCGCCAAACCGCCGGGGATCGGAGAGGGTTTGCAGGTGCAGCAGGGCCAAAATGAAGACCTCCTGCACAACGTCCTCGGCCGATTCACGTTGGCTTACTCGCGAATGGACGATGGCCCAGACGGTGCCGAAATGCCGGTTGACAAGCTGGGCGAACGCTGCGGAATCGCCTCTCCGGGCGAGGTCGACAAGGGTTTCGTCGGGTGCGACCGATTGGCTGGTGTTGGTTTGAGTGCAATCCATGATTGACATCCACCAGATAAGACGCGCAAGGGGGCCGAAACTTGCGCGGATGGGGGAATTCACTGGCTACTTGATCTCCACCAGGGTGGCGCGGATATCGTGATCCACCGTATTGCGGTCGATGCGGACCTGCAGAGAGACGGGCACGGTTGCAGGCCAGACACCCACGCCCTCTTCCAATCTCGGCCGCAAATCCGTAGGCACGGCGAGCATCAGGCAATGATTATCGCTGTCATAAATCGCGCACGTCCCATCCTGAAAAATCGGGGAGCGGCATGCGGCAGGAATCAGGACTTCGGTGCCTACCGCGGCTGATTTCAACGCCCTGGCGATCGTTGGGCGATCGGGATCGGTTACGGTTTTCGCATCCTGGAGCGGATACTGAAAATCGATCTGGCCCATCGAGCTATTCTTATCGACGCCAAGCACCGAGCGAATCTCGTCGAGGGAACCCAGCGACGCATCGCCCCAGGTAAAAAACGGCCGGCCGGCCACGGGGTCGTACACATTCTGGTCAATCTGGATTTCGCGCTGCGTCACCGAGGCAGGCGACCAGTCTCCCAGGCTCGTTACGATCGCGCCTCCGCGCCATTCCTTGAAGCGGTTCTGGGTGATCTCGATTCCCTTAAGAATGTGATTGTCGCGGTTCGGCATTGCCCGCAGTTCCACGCCCTTGGTGTTGTCATCGAAGGTGTTGGACTGAACGGTGATATGTTCGCTCTCGGCGAGCAGAATTCCGGCGCCGGTGTTCGAATAAATAATATTTCGTTCCACAAGACCCGGGCCGTGGCCGATTTCCAGGTCGATTCCGCTGCCTTCCCAGTCGGCGGCAAGTCCGTGGTTGCCGTGGAAGATGGAATCGGTGATGGAGTAATTGGTGTTGTCGATATCGAGCCACAGGCCCGGTCCGGTGTTGTCGTAGCTCTGGTGGCGGGTGACGGTGAGGTGATCGGTCTGGCAGAATTTTCCACCGCCGCCTTCCCAGGAAGGGGGGAATCCTTTCCAGTTGTTCCCGCGAACGATGCAGTCCTGGATGGTGTTAAAATTTCCGGAGCCGCTGAGGCCGCAGAATCCGTTGTACTGGAGGGTGCAATGGTCGACGAGAATGTGATCGCCGTTGAGGCTCATTCCACCGGCGTTGTCGCCCTCGACGATGCAGTGCTCGGCATGCCAGCCGGTGCCGAGGATCATCCCGCCGCGCTGGGCGAAGTTGGCGGTATCGCGGAAAGTGAGGCCGCGGAGGGTGATATAGCGCACGTCGGAGAAATTATTGTTCTGCTCGAGCGGGGAGAGCGTGTATTCGCGCACGCTGCCTTCCACATCGGTATTGCGCGGATCCATGCTTCCGGGCAGCCAGAGAGCGAGGGTGTGAAACTGCCAGTCGATGTAAAAGGTTCCGGGGGCAAGGTCGTCGTTGTTCATGACCTGGCGCAGGGGATGTCCCTCGAAGAGAATCTGCTCGGCACAGCCTATCGGCGCGGGGGCGCCGTGATCGCGAACGGGGGAGCCGTCGGGATTATGATCGATGATGAAATCGTAGGGCCAGTCAGCAAGGTATGGACCCGGCCTGGAAACCACCGGCGTCCAAACCGTCAGCGGATCGGCAGCGCTGACAATGGCGGTCCCCTCTTTCTGCGCCGCAAAAGTAATCGGCTGCGCCTGCGTGCCCGAATGCGTCAGAAATACAGTTTCGCGATAAGTGCCCGGCGCAATCAGAACGGTATCACCGGCCTTGGCCCACTGCGCGGCGCGGGAGATGGTCTGGAAAGGGTGGGTTGCATCGCCGGTCGCGGAGTCGTCGCCGGTGGGGCTGACATAGACCACGTCGGCGAAGGAACGAATTGTTGCGATTAATAGAATCGGGACGATCCAACTCCATCGCATTGCGCATTTTCTTGGCGCTCTTGGCGTCTTGGCGGTTAACATCTTTGCGGTTGCCATCTTCGCAAAGTTTACCTCGAAGGCGCAAAAGCGCGAAGTCCACCCTTTTTACCCCCTCCTATCCAACAACCGATACTGAATCGCCTCCGCCAGGTGATGCTCCTGAATCTCGTCGGCTTGCTCCAGATCAGCGATCGTCCGCCCCACGCGCCTCACCTTGTCATACGCACGCGCGCTCAGCCCCAGCTCATTCATCGCCTGCTTCATCAGCATCAGGCACCCGGCGGAAAGCTCGCAGAAGGATTTGAGCTGCTTTGATCCCATGTGGGCATTGAGCATGGCATTTCCGAATCGCTTGCGCTGGATCTCTCGCGCCCCTGTACGCGGGTGCGCATTGTCTGGGTGTCGGTGCCGCGGTTTTTGCCGGTTAGTTCCGGATAGGGAACGGCCGGGACTTCGACGTGCATATCGATGCGATCGAGGAGCGGGCCGCTGAGTTTGTCGAGATAGCGGTCGCGGGCGCGGGGGTTATCCGACTGGAATCCCCGTGCGGTCGGATTCATCGCGGCGACCATCATGAAACGGGCGGGGAAGCGCATCGAGCCATAGGCGCGCGAGATGGTTACCTCGCCGCTTTCCAGGGGCTGCCGAAGTGTCTCGAGGACATAGCGGGCAAATTCGGGCAGCTCGTCGAGGAATAGAATTCCGTGATGTGCCAGGGAAACTTCGCCGGGGCGGGGGATGGTTCCGCCGCCGATGAGGGCCTGGGCGGTGGCGGAATGGTGGGGCATTCGCACCGGGCGTTCGTCCATGAGCGCGACGCCTTCGGGGAGCAGGCCGAGTGCGGAATAAATCCGCGTGGTCTCCAGCGACTCGCTGCGCGACAGCATAGGCAGAACGCCGGCCATGCGCTGGGCGAGCATTGTCTTGCCAGTGCCGGGGGGGCCGATCATGAGCAGGTTATGACTTCCAGCCGCGGCAACGGTAATCGCGCGCTTCACCGCCTCCTGCCCGCGCACATCGGCGAAATCCAGATCAGGCGATATCGCCGAAGCCGTGTAGGCCTCGCCATCCAACTCATACGCCTCGATCGGCAATCGCTCGTTCAAAAACGAAACAGCCTGCGAAAGATGCGAGATCGGATACACTTCAACCCCCTCGACAACCGCCGCCTCGCGGGCATTTTCCGCGGGCAAAATTACCCCCCGCAGCTTTTTCTCTTTGGCGAGCATCGCCAGGGAAAGGGCGCCTTTGATTTTCCGCAGCCGGCCGTCGAGCGCGAGCTCGCCCGCGATCACGAACTGTTTATGCACATCGGTCTCAATCGACCCACTCGCGCGCAGCAGTCCAACCGCGATCGGCAAATCGAGGCTAGGGCCCTCCTTCTTCACATCCGCCGGTGCGAGATTGATCAGCTTTCCATGGCCGGGGAACGGAAAGCCGGCATTGATCATCGCGCGGCGCACGCGCTCGATCGATTCCTTCACGGCGGTCTGGGCGAGGCCGACGATGATCGTTCTGGAAAGGCCGCGCTGACTGACATCCGCCTCGACTTCACAAAGGATCGCGTCGATTCCTGTCAGGACGAAGGAATGTACGGTGGCGAGCACGTGAGGTATGGTAACCGCCCCTTAAATCCGGGCGAAATTAACGGGGGTTTATCGTCTTATGCGGTCCGGCGTGCTCTGACACGCGGCGGCGCTGGAATCGCTTCCCGCAATCCAGAGATCAATCCCTCGACCGATAGATCCAAATCCAGGTCGGGCCAGTGAAATGCCTTGGCCGGGCCAATCATTCTCCAGCGAGACCGCTGTGCCGGCGTGGCACGCAAGAGCGAGGGGTATAGCCGCAACGGCACATGAACTTCGCGCCCATCCTGAAAGGCAACGATCAGGCGATCGCTCTCAAAGCGAAGTCGCTTTGCGGGACCCGCCGAAATTCTGCCTTTGGCTCTGCTCATCACCGCCGAAATCCTACGTTTTTTCACGGTTAACGCGAAACTCGCGCCCGAAATAACCCACCTCCACATCCCCCAATTTAAAGTTGCCCAAACCCCCCTCAGACACTAAAGTAATAGCGTAATCTCCGGTATTCGCCCCTCGAGGTATTTGCCGATGCAGGTTGTCCTTGTCATGTTCCGCGCCGACGGCGAACGACGCAGTTTTTCCATCGTCCGCGATATGACCGTCGTCGGACGACGTGAAGATTGCGACCTTCGCATTCCTCTGGGGGAAGTCTCACGAAAGCATTGCCGGCTCATCCGTGACGGCGACGCGATCCGCCTTGAAGACCTCGGCAGCTCCAACGGCACTTTTCACAACGGCCAGCGCGTCCGCGAGGCGACCCTTGGCGCAGGGGGACACCGTTCAGATCGGGCCGGTTACTTTTATGGTTCAGATCGACGGCGTGCCGGCGGATGAAGACATGCAACCGGCAGCAGCACCTGCTGAAGGCGCCACCGGCGAGGCGGATGATTTTCTCGCGGACGATCACCCCGCCTCAGGCGATCAGGCTGACGCGGGCGAAGGAGCCGCAGCGCCAGCCGAAGCGCCGGCGACGGATGACATCAATTTCGACGCCGTCTCCGATGGTGGGCATCCCTCCGGCTCCGGCGCACTGGAATTCGATTTCGAGGAAGAAAGCTCCGAAGAAGAGCACACTTCCAACGACAGGCCTGCCTGATTTATTTTCAGAGCACCCGCTTGTATCCTGATTGTTAAGCCGGATTCCATCAGATGTCTACCAGCACCGAGATTCTCGACCGAGCCACCAAGGTTCTGATCGGCAATTACGCCCGCCAGAACGTGGTCATGGCGCGCGGCCGCGGGTCCGATCTGTGGGACGCGGATGGGAAACAATACCTCGATCTCTTCGCCGGATTTGGCGGCTGCATCCTCGGGCATTGTCACCCCGCGCTCATCGAAGCCGCGGGCGCTCAGATGCAAAATCTCTGGCATGTTGGGAACACGTATCACACGCTGCCACAGGTCGAATTCGCCGAGCGACTCAATCGCCACGCCTTCCCCGGCCAGGCCTTCTTCTGCCACAGCGGGCTGGAAGCCAACGAAGCCGCCTGCAAGCTGGCACGACTGCGCGGACAGGAATCTTCTCCCAAGCGCTGGAAAATTATCTCCCTGAACAAGAGCTTTCACGGCCGCTCGCTGGCGATGATCGCGGCCACGGCGAATCCCGCTGTCTCGCAGGGTTTCGGCCCGGAAGTCCCCGGATTTGTACACGTTAATGCCGGTGATATTTCCGCCCTGGAAACAGCCATCGACGCCGAGACGGCCGGTATCATCATGGAGCCGATCCAGGGGGAGGGGGGCGTCAATCTTTATCCGCCGGATTTTCCCGCGGCCGTGCGAAAGGTTTGCGACGAGAAATCGCTGACGCTTATCTTCGACGAGGTCTGGACCGGCTGCGGACGAACCGGACGCTGGTTCGGCTATCAGCATTTTCTCTCGGCGGGAAAAACCATCGAGCCTGATATCCTCACGCTCGGCAAAGCCGTCGGGGGCGGTTTGCCCGTCGGGGCGATGTTTGCCAAGCCTGAAACGGCGAAATTTCTCGTCCCCGGCCGTCATGGGTGCACCCTCGGGGGGAACCCGGTCTGCATGTCCGTCGCCCGGACAATCTTCGACGTCATCGAGCGGGAAAACCTTCTGGCCCACGCTGCCGCTCTCGGCGAGCACGCGATCGCGCAACTTCGCGGCGAAAAAACGCTCAAGGACAAGATTCATGAGGTGCGCGGCCGCGGGCTCATGCTGGGCGTGGAGCTGAAAATCCGCCGCAGAAATTAGTTGAACGCGGCCTTGCGAATGGCATCATAATCAACCTGACCGCGCAGAAGGTAATCCGTCTCGCCCCCGCGCTGACGATTACTTCCCAGCAGTGGGACCGCGGCCTGGACGCGCTCGTGAAAACCATCGAAGGTCTCTAACCATGCAGTTTCGATCGGCCATTTACGGTTCTGTTCTGCTCCTGGCTCTGGCCGCCTGCACGCCTACACCGCCGCCGACCGCGCCGCAGGCGCCCCCGCCACAACCGCCGGTTCCGGCGCAGAGCCAGAATGTGATTAAAGGCGACGCTGCGCCACCAGCCGTCACGCAGGCCAATCCGATGCTTACCAGCGCGGGCGTCATCCATGTGACCATGTATCAGCTTCAGATGCCCTATGGGGCGAACAGCCGCGACGATTCTTTCTGGAAGCTCGTCGACGAAGACGTCGTCGATGTGGGCACAAATATCAACATGCACAACAATGGCCTGCACGTCGGGCGGGCGCGAATGGCGGACTGGCCGGATTTCCTTTCTATTCTCATCCATGAATCCGCCATCAAGCTGCGCAAAACCGAGTACACGGCCGAGCCTAACTTTGAGGACGCGCTGATCGATATGTCGGACATCCTTCCCGAGGAGCTTCTGTTCATCTACGACGATCACGGCCTGACGATGCGCTCGTACAGCAATTGCCAGAATTTCCTCTCCACGGCCTTTCAGTGGGCCCCCCGGCAGCCGCAAACGGTGCGTCTTACCATTTGCCCCGTCGTCAAGGCGTGGCGCACGCGGCGCGATTATTCGCTTGCCGACGATCCACCCTCGGTGAAATATCTCGAGCGCGAGAACTACTACAATTTGCACTGGTCGGTGGATATCCACCCCGGTGAATTTCTGGTCGTGGGAACTTCCACCGCGACCGAAGACCCGAATCGTTTCGGCAGCCGGTTTCTCACCCGCGACGGACCCAACCAGCGTTTTGAGGAAGTCCTGATTTTCGTGGGACAGGACGTGGGCATGAAGGGAATCAAGTCCCGAATGCCCCCGGCGCAAATTCAAAGTGACCACCATCGAAAGGGAATGAATCCATGTCCGCGGCACGTGATTTCGGGGTGCAAAGCTACTGTTTTCGCAACTTCAAGGACAACGCGAAGGTTGCCGCGCTAACCAGGAAAATCGGCCTGTCCAAGATCGAGCTCTGCGCCGTGCATGTCGATTTCGACAACGTCGACAGCTTCAAACGCGAGCTGGAGATATACCAGAAGGCCGGGGTCGAAGTGGTGTCCATCGGCGTGCAGGCGTTCGTCGGCGACGCGAGCCGGGAGAAGAAATGGTTCCAGTGCGCGAAAGCGGCCGGGGCAAAACACATCTCCGCACACTTCACTGTCGGCACGTTTCAGGACGCGGTCCCTAAAGCCGCGCGGCTGTGCGAAGAATTTGGCATTCGCATCGGCATCCACTGCCACGGCGGGTACATGTTCGGCGGCTCGCCGGATGTGCTCGAAGTCCTCACCAAACTCGGCGGCCGCCACATTGGCATCAACCTCGACACTGCCTGGTGCATGCAGATCGGACCTAATGGCGATCCAATCAAATGGGTTCGCGAAAAATTCAAAGGCAAAATCTTCGGCGTGCATTACAAGGATTTTGTCTTCGACCGCCGGGCGCAGTGGAAAGACGTCGTCGTCGGCACCGGCAACCTCGACCTCCCCGCTTTCGTCGCGGCACTCGAAGAAACCAAATTCGACGGAATGGCGGTCATCGAATACGAAGCCGACCCCGAGAATCCCGTTCCCGCCCTGACCAAATGCGTTAAAAAAATGCGGGCGCTAACGCCATCTTGAAGGCTAGCCCGTCCTAACTCACCTTAGACCCCGCCGGAACATTTTCAGACGGCACAACCACGATTACCCGGTTCGCCGCGCTATCCGTAGCCGCCAGCAGCATTCCCTGGCTGATCTCGCCGCGCATCTGGCGCGGCCCCAGGTTCGCCACCACCACGATCTGCTTGCCGACCAGCGACTGCGGATCGGCCACCTGCTGCTTCAGGCCGGCGCAAATCTGCCGCTTTTCGCTGCCGATATCAATTTGCAATACAAGCAGCTTATCCGCATTAGGATGGGCCTTGCATTCCAAGATCGTGGCCACCCGAAGGTCGAGCTTGGCAAAATCGTCGTAGCTGATTGTCGTGCCCGGAATTTGTGTCGCGTCCATATTTGTTTTTCCACCTCATTATTGACCCTGCTTGCCATTACCGCAGAAATCTCAGTTTCCCAGCATAACATCCCCCGCATTTTCTTTCATCGGCCTGCCCTTTGCTCCCTGCCCTGATGTTTGAATACTCTTTCAAAGGAGCCAACTATGATGCGCTATCTGAGTACTGCCGCAGTGCTTTTTTCCCTGACTGCGATGCCGGTGATGTTCGGTTGCGACCGCACCGTGTCACACGAGGATTCCCAGCAAACCGAGCCGAATGGAACCGTGAAATCCACGGATACCACGGTAAAGCAGGACTCCAACGGTAACACGATTACCGACAAGACGACGACTACGGACAAGCCCGGCGCCAATGGACAATAGCCGGAACCCGTAATCCAGCACTCTCCGGACGCCGCGTGAACCCCCGCGTTGTTTAGCGGCCGCGTTTACGCGGCGTCACCCCTTTCTCATTCCCCCCCTAGGCTCGCCCGAACCTTTTCAAGCAGTTGGCCGGCCTTCGACGGCGGCCGTGGTTTCGCGCCGTTGCTCGTCTGCCGCGATTTCTCCTGATACAGAAAAGTCGTCCCACCGATGCCGATCTGATCGCCATGCTGAAGCCGGCTTCTCGTGATCGGCTTCCCATTGATCGTCGTCTGCCCCCCCAGCGGAAGGTCCTCGATCTCAATTCTCCCTTTCAGCAGATGAATCGTCGCATGGCGTCGTCCCACCGCGGGATCGCGGAAGAGATAAATCTGACAGTCGGGCGCGAGCCGATAAACGTGGGATTTCGATAAAGGATAAACTGTTTGCCTGCGATCACACCCGCCACTACTTTCAGCCACCCGGTCCGCGCCGCCTGCTCGAGAAGTCCGGTCGCAGCCCCGCTCACAGCGCCGATGCAGCACAGAGCAGCCAGCCGTGCGAATTCCGGGCTCTGCGAAATCTGGGTCAGCGGAACCATCAGCATTCCTCCCAGCGCACCGCCCAACGCACCTCCGGCCAAACCGATCACCAGGCGTTTCCGATTCATCGCTATCACGCCTGGGGCGAGCGAAAGAAAACACCCCAGCACGCACCAGCTCAGCGTTTGTCCCAGATATTCCCGCAGCAAACCATGATCTGCCCCGCCGATCAGGCTGTAAATCCGGTCCACCAGCAGCGACGCCGCCAGGCCTCCCGCAAGCCCCAGCGCCGCCCCAACCGATCCGTTAATCACCGCCGCATGCTGGTTACGGTCGATGATGGGCTCAGCCGCGCTCAAACTGATCGAAATGAAAATCCCGCACAGGCCAAAGCTGATGATGTGGGTGATCAGGTTCTTCCAGTAATCATCATGCTGAAGCGCGGCGATTCGCTCCTGCTTCTCCTGCGGAGTAAACTCCGGCTGAAGCTCAATCTTCAAATAGGTATTGTCGCCCGCGTTGGCGACGATCATCCCGATCGCGGCATCCGCCTGGGCCTGGGTGATGCCCTGCCCATTGGGCGTTGTCCGCACCAGTTGCCGGATATCCTGAATCGAAGCCATTGCCTCGTCGGCGTCGCGCTGCCGATCCGGCACAGGTGCAGCAGCGCACTGCCGCCCCAGGCCAGCATCCCACCCACGAACCCAAATACCGCCAGCAAAAAAATCGGGTTGTACCAAAGCGAACCGGATGACTTCTGCGCATCGGGCAGATCCTCCGCCGTCATCTGCGCATATTTGCGGTTCCGGCCCAGCGCCTGCTGCTGCCGGACGTGCTTCTCGACCTTGGCCGTCTTCAGGTCGTTCCACGAAATCTGAATTTTCTCATCTTCCATTGATCTATCGCCCGAACTGCTTCGCCAGCTTCTCCCCGAAACTTCTCATCCCGCGGTGATCTCCGGCTGAAGCCGCAAAACATCCCCCTCCTTCACGCCCACCTGCGCCAGCGTTTGCTCGTCGAGCAATTGCTTCCCGGAAGCGCGGTGATGGAATTTGTAACTCAACGGCTGCCCGTCCGGCGCGAACTGTGGAAATTTCATCTTCTCCAGCAGCACCGCCAATAAACGGTTCACCGGCACATCATCCGGCATCTCAACCTTCTGCCGTTTGTTGCCAGTGGCGTCCCAGACTTCAACCGTAACCATCCCCATGAACGTGTCTCCCGAATTGAACCCTACGCGCTGCTAAACTCTATAACCTGTAAATCTTAGAATGCTACAAGAATTTGTCCCAGCAATTAGATGAAAAAACCCAGGCTTTAGGGCCTGGGCTTGGGCGTTCTGTTTGGTTCTGCGCAGTCTATGCCGACTTTACCACTTCGATGATCGCCTGGGTCTTGATGACCATCTGGTTCTCATCGAAGAGGTGGAAGCTCTGGACCAGCAGCTCGTGGCTGCGGCGCTCAATGTCGAGCACGCTGAGCGAGCCACCAGTCTCCTGGCGGGGCGGCACATCGGCCGTCATCAGCTCGCGCTTCGCGGCGTAGCTGGAAATCTCGTGCTTCGTCGCATCGTACAGGGTCTGCGTCAGTTGCTCTTCCTGGGTGCTGATCATGTAGCGGATGTTGCCGTAGGTGTCTTCGTGATATTTCTCGCCCCGGCAGGGGGTGGAAAGAAGAAGACTCCGGTCGGTCATCGGCTCGCTCTTGTTGACAATGACTTCGGTGAGTGTGTTCTTGTCAGCCGTCAGGCTAATGACATGACCCCCTTCAACCAACCAGATATCCGCTTCATAGGCGCGGCGGTTGACCTTTTCCGAAGCCAGAATCTTGAACAGTTCCGGATGCAGGGTGCGCTGGTAAAGAAGTAGGGTGAGTCCACCCATTCGACGTTGCTTGGTTCGGTTGCTCATAGCGTCCATGCTTCTTTCTAGAAGGGAAACCCCTTCACATTGTGACAGAAGGAACGAAGTCCAAACTGTCTGGGCCTTACACCTGTGCGGATAGACATGCTCGCCATAGGCGAGAGTTTCACGAAAAGCCTTTGGCGTCCTGCCAGCCTTTCTGATCCGCCATACGTGGCATGATCCGCCCACATCGGGCGGATCGATTTAGGCGCCGGCAACCAGTCACAAACGGATGCCAGCCTCTAAATCGCCGATCATTATAGACAGTTTTGGCCCCAACGTAAGAGAATATTTAGATGTTAATGTGGGGCAAATGCCTGTAGCGTGATGATGGTTATATCATAAGCTATGTGACAGCCTGCTGTTACACCAAATCCGCGGGTCAGAAACAATATCGCAAAATACAGACCAGCCCCTGTTCGAAACACAAAGCTTTGCATCTGAAAGCTCTCCGTTCCCAAGTAATGGTAGAGAGAGAACAAGATTGCCGAGATTAACACCATTAGTAGGTTCGCAGCAGGTTTACGCATCTTTAACACATCCGCCGCCAGTATCGAAATCAAGGTCATCAGCCCCAGGCGAAAAACGAATTCCTCATACACGCCTGCCCCCAGCGCCAGCACCGCGTTGTCGCTCCACTGCATCGACCGCGCTGACAATGGCGTGTGAACGTGCCAGCGCGCTACCGCAATCCCCAGCGCCAGCAGCGGCACTGCCAGCATCATGCTCTCCAGCAGCATCCCCCACAGCGTTTCCATTTTGATGACCCACGGATCCTTGCGACTGATATGCCAGGTGAGCAGAATCCCCACCACCGAGAGTACCGGCACGAACCGCCCGGTGGCGCCCAGTTGCTGGAAAAAAATCTGCATCATCCGAAATGCAATTGGATCAGTCCCATTGAAACTGATCCCCACTTCAAACAGCACCATCGCCGGCAGAAGAAACGCCAGGCTGTGCAGCGGCAACTCCGACTGCTTCAGATAATTCGAAAGCCATTTCCCCGCCGAATCCAGGGTCGGGTTTGATGCTGGCGCCGCCTGGCTCACTTCGCCCCGCCCTTCGGCGTCCCAGCCGCAGGCGCAGCAGGAGGTGTTGGGGCTTGCGCCGCCGCCGCTTGCGCTGGCGGCACCAGCGGCGCTAAGTCGAGCGCCTTCCGTTTTATCTGTCGCGGATGAATCCTCCGCCTCCCGGATTATTCGCGTCAGCCGAATCGCCCGCTTGCCTCGATATTGCCCGGCCTGCGCCGCAAATTTCATTTTCCCCTCAACCTGGATCGCCGCATCCTCGTGCGATTTTTTATCCGTCGTGATCAAATCCCCCACTTGGAGGTTCATCAGATCATTCAGCCGAATCGACGTTTGTGCCAGGAAAACCCGCATTTCCACTGGCGCCGTGCTCACGTTCCGCGTCAGCCGGCGAAGATGATCATCCTGCGATCCCTTCCGCTGGTAGCTGAACCAGTTCTGCGTCGCCAGCATCGACATGATCGGCTCAATCACGTTGTACGGAATGCACAGCGCCATTGTCCCTGCCCGGCTGCCCATCTTCAGCTCAAATCCCACCACCACCACCGTCTCGTTCGGCGGAACGATCTGCACCAACTGCGGATTGCTCTCAAAATCCTCCACGCGAAAAGTTACCGGCGTGAGATTGGTCCAGGCCTCCGACAAATGATGCGTCGCCCGATCCGTTATCCTCTGCACCAGCCGCTGCTCGATCTGCGTCAGCGGCCGCTGCGGAATGAAAAGCTCGGCGTTGCTCCCGCCCAGGAGCCGATCGATAATCGGATAAATAATCAGCGGGCTGATCTCCAGGCAAAGCTGCCCATCGAGCTGCTCCGCCTTGAGCAGATTAAAACAGGTCGGATTGGGCAGCGTATGGATAAACTCGCTGTAAGTGAGCTGCTCGATATTCGCGACGTTGACTTCGATAATCGTCCGCAGATACCCGGAAATGGCCGCCCCAAAGTTTCGCCCGAACCCTTCGTGCAGAGCCTCAAGGGCGCGCATCTGATCTTTGCTGACGCGCTCGGGGCGCTTGAAGTCATAGACCTGCACTTCCAGTTGGGTTTTCCCCTTGGCACCGAAGACGGTTGGGAGCGCTTCTTTCGTGGCCACGGCTCCCGTATCCACGGCAGCCAGGAGCGCATCCACCTCAGATTGATCCAATACGTCACTCGAAAATCAGCGGCCTCCCTGCCGCGCATTTCCGCCCTCATTATCGGACATTGGGCCCGAATATCTAGAGCCACCGCGATTTTGACGTTAGGTAAACGGTTGCTTAAAACCACAAATCGGCTATTTTATCTGCCACCCCTGCGGAGGAGTCTGATGCACTTCGACCACTTGGCCAGCATCCTGGTGGGAATCTTAATTCTTTCTTTGAAATCCCTCGCCCTTGCCGACGGGCCTGCTACGCAGTCCTCCGATCCACCCCCCGTTCATCTTAGCACCGAGCAGGACCACAAGCACCTCATGGACCTTCTTCACATCACCTCCATCCCGCCCGGCGCGGATGGCAATCACCCGAACTACGATGAATCCAAGGCCAACCCCTATCCGACGCTCCCGGACCCGCTCATCCTGAACAATGGCGAAAAGGTCAGCACGCCGGAAATGTGGTGGTCCCTCCGCCGGCCGGAAATCGTTGAGCTTTTCGATCGCGAGGTCTACGGCTGCGATCCAAAGATTACGCCGTCTGTCAGATGGGAAATTATCAGCCAGACCAACGACGGCAAGGTCATCACCAAGCGCCTCGCGGGTCATGTCGATAATTCCTTCTACCCCGACATTACCGTCACCATCGGATTGACGCTCTCAACTCCCGCGAATGCGAAAGCCCCGGTGCCGGTGATGCTCCAACTCCTCGGCTACCCCTTCATCGGCGGAAGATTCGGGCGCTTCGGCGCACGGCCATCGACTCGCCCGGGTGGCCTGGCTGCATCGACTCGTCCCAATCCCTTTTTCTTTCCCGGTCCGACCTGGCAGCAGCAGGTGCTCGCCAAGGGATGGGGATATGCCGTGCTCAACACCACCAGCGTTCAGGCTGATAATGGGGCGGGACTTACGCAGGGAATCATTGGCCTGTGCAACAAGGGGCAGCCCCGCGCCGTCGATGATTGGGGCGTGCTTAAAGCCTGGGCGTGGGGGGCGAGCCGGGCGCTGGATTATTTCCAGACGGATCCGGCAGTTGACGCGACCCGCGTTGGTGTCGAAGGGCATTCGCGATGGGGAAAGGCGGCGCTCGTCACGATGGCATATGACCAGCGGTTCGCCATCGCTTACGTCAGTTCATCCGGGGAAGGGGGGGCAAAGCTCAATCGGCGGTACTGGGGTGAACTCGTCGAAAATCTGACTGGGTCGGGTGAATATCACTGGATGGCCGGCAACTTCATCAAATACGCCGGCCACTGGAACGACCTGCCGGTCGACTCGCATGAACTGATTGCCCTGTGCGCCCCGCGGCCGGTGCTGATCACGGGGGGAACGGCGCCGAAAGGGGACGGGTGGGTCGATGCGAAGGGGATGTTCATGGCGGCCGCGGCGGCGGGGCCGGTTTATGAATTGCTGGGCAAGAAGGACGTCGGCGTCAGCGAGTTGCCGAAGCTCGGCACGCCGCTTATCGATGGGGATCTGGCGTTTCAGCAACACGATGGGGGGCATTCGGATATGTATAGCTGGCCGACTTTCATTACTTTCGCCAGCCGATATTTCGAGAAGGCGGGGGGATAGCGTTTTTTGGTTTTGGGGCGTGCGGTACAAAAGGTAACAGTCCGCAACAAGCTGGGATGGATAGGTAAGCTGGGCAAATTTTTTTAAAAGACTATGGCATTATTAGACTTCATTTGAATACGAAATGACCACGCGCCTACAGCTACTGGTAGAAGCGGCGGTGAACCACCATGGAAGCTGAGAAATGTAATGGTGATCGCTTTCGTCGAGTAAGATATCTTTGTTTTGGACTTGAATGATCTTCATAAGTCTAAATCGGCTTTAAGGCTGAGAATTCGAAGTCATCCACGCATTTAATTCTGAGGGACCAATGCCTGATGGAACTGACAACATGGCGATGAGATTTCTTGCGAATTGGGATCGAGCAATCTCATTGATCCAGCTTGCGGCGTCAATGAAGAAAGAAAGCCTTCCACCCGACGCGTCGCCACACGCAACTTCCGACATACTCAGGTCGGCAGTGGTCTTTCTTCATGCCATGCTCGAAGATTTTCTGAGAACGGTTGGAAGGATTGGCCTTAGAGCTTCGGACGAAAAGACATTGAACGCTATCGGCGAATCAATGGCGACGAAGGGAAAGCAACACAAATTCACCCTCTGGGAGCTTTCACAGCGTAAGGAGTTAACCGTGGACAAGCTGATTGAGGAGACGATCTCAGATTATCCAAAACCACCGATGGCGGCACCCTGGAGACAGTGTTCTCGCTCAGTTGATTCCTTTTTTGCGCGAACCGGTCGACTTTCTAAGTCGGGTCGACTCAATCACCCGAGAAACCAACGGATTGGTTAAGCTTGCCGATGACCCCCGATGGGCGCAATTTTTTTACGCAAAGCGATCATCCAAGTGTTCCGAGGCAATTGAGTTGCCTTGGTTAGACGCCGACTTGGCCATTCTGGTCGCAGTTAATCGCGTCCCGGGCGACGACATTGGCATTGCGCTGGATTTCCGAACGCAGGCAATTGATCCGCGAGTCGTTGCCAGCGAATGGTACGAAGGCCCTAAAGGGTGCGTTTGGAGAGAAGTGTCCGGAACCTTTTCACATTTCGTGGAGCTTCTGGGCATTTGATCGCCGGACCGAAATCGCAATCCCGGTGCAAAATGGCGAAAAGAGTTCAACTCGTGTCTCGCCGCCCTGATTATCGTTGCCAAACCAGCCTGTCCAAATATAAAATCGGCAGCGGAATTGGTCAGCTTGGTTCATATGCACGGCGAGGAAGCAATCTTCGCAACCCCCGCGCATCCATCGACTAAAAGGGTATGGCCACTATGAATCCAAACAAAGCACTTTGGGAAAAGGGCGACTTCACGCGAATTGCACAGAGCATGAGAGGCAGCGGAGAAGCGCTGGTCAAAAAAATCGGCATTGCAAAAGGACTCAAGGTCCTGGATCTCGGATGCGGCGACGGCACGACCGCATTGCCGGCGGCAATGCTCGGCGCCGACGTGCTGGGCGTCGATATCGCCGGCAATCTCGTCGCGGCTGGGAACAAACGTGCCAAAGAGCACGGTCTGGCCAACTGCCGGTTTCAAGAGGGAGACGCGACCGGTCTGCACGAGCTGAAGGATCATTCCTTTGACCTCGTCGTCAGCATTTTTGGGGCGATGTTTGCGCCAAAGCCGTTTGACGTGGCCAGGGAAATGGTGCGCGTGACCCGTCCCGGAGGCCGGATCATCATGGGAAACTGGATTCCGAACGATCCAACGCTGGTGGCGCAACTTTTGAAAATCAGTTCCGCGTTTACTCCGCCGCCGCCTGAGGGGTTCATCAGCCCGATGACCTGGGGCGTCGAGAGCCACGTCCTGGAGCGTTTCGCGGCCGCGCGAGTGTCCGGGGAAAGGGTTTCGTGTGCCCGTGACACCTTTACGTTCAATTCTCCCAGCAATCCGGTCGCGTATGTTGATGACTTCCGAAAATACTACGGACCAACCATGAACGCCTTCGACGCCGCCGAAAAGAACGGGCGGGCGGGTGAGCTCCAAAAGGAACTGGAGACTCTTTTCTTGCAGCACAACAAGAGTCCCGATAAGAACGCCACTATTATTACCGCTACTTTTTTGCGCGTTAACGTGATGGTGTGAAAAACGTACCCGGCTGATGGACACATAGACCATCATAAGGGGGGTCGCTTCTCATTCTGACCCTTGCGGTCAAATCAGGAAGTCCCCTTTATGTCCCCGCTCATTGCTTCGTCTCCAGGCCGAAGGCGATTCGCCGACTGATTGCTTAAAGACATTAGAGAAATGAAACGCGGAGCCAAATCCAAGTTCATCGGCGATGCCTTCGATTGTCAGGGGCGTGTTTTGAAGCAATTCTTTGGCCTTGCGCAGCGCAATTGCAAATGATATTGCTTGGGGGACGATCCGACGAGGTCCCTGAACGCGTGACGGAGCGTGGAATAGCTCACATTGAGTTGCTCGGCGATGGCTTCGATATTGATCAAGCGGTCGAGCTGAGTCTCCAAGGCCTGCTGGGTTTTTCGCACGGCTTCATTGATGCTTGATCGGCTGCCGGGCATCAATGGTGCTCCTTGGAGTAATGCCAGAATATGCAGGCCCAGGGTTCCGAGCATCGCTTGATAGCCAGCCGGTCGTTCAATTGCCAGACGATGGCAATCTTCAAGGGATTTCTCCAGAGCGGGATGCCTGCCCATGGGCAGGAGCGGGCGTTCGCGGGATATGACTGCGCTTTTTTCGAGCAGGCGGATGGCCGGTCCCTGGAGTTCAATCCAGCTTTCGACCCACCCGGTTTTTCTGTCTGGTTTGTATCGATGCCACACTCCTGGAAAGAGCAAAAAGACCGTGCCCGCTGTAACTTCCTGAAGCCCGCGGGCATCGGATTCAAAAGTTCCCCGGCCACTCAATACGTAAACTACTTGATACGCCTGAAGCACGCCCCCGTTGCCAGGTGAACAAATGATCGAGCGGATGACGACCGGGCGGATAAACCGATCCGGGGGGGATGCGGGTATAGCCTGCGGCGGTCACCGCGGCCCGCCAGACGTGCAGATCGGAGCCGGCAGACAGATAGCTCGCATAGTTTTTCATGTTGCCAGATTCTATATGCATGCCGGCCATTTTGCGTATTTTGCTGCCGGCCGGTTGGGAGTAGCGTTTGTTTTACTGGCAACAGCCGACGGGCGGAAAACCATGACGCGATCCCTGAAACTCGGCCTTTTCGGCATCGGCCTCGACACGTACTGGCCGCAGTTTCCCGGCCTGGAAATCCGCCTGAAAGGTTATGTCGCGCGGGTTGCGGAGAAGCTAGCCGGAATAACCAACGGCGTAGAGATCGTCGATCTGGGCCTGATTGACAGCCCCGAAAAAGCCGTCCACGCCGGTCATGCCTTTCGCGAAAAAGACGTCGACCTTCTGTTTCTCCATGTCACCACCTACGCCTTGTCCAGCACCGTTCTTCCGGTCGTTCGTCGCGCCAAAGTCCCGGTGATTATCCTAAACCTGCAGCCTGGCCCGGCAATTGATTACGCGACGTTCAACGCGCTGGGCGACCGAACCAAGATGACCGGCGAATGGCTCGCCTATTGCAACGCCTGCCCGGTGCCGGAAATTGCCAACGTCTTTTGCCGCTGCGGCATTCCGTTCTACCAGGTGACGGGGATGTTGGAGGACGACGACGCTGCCTGGAGCGAAATCGCCGACTGGGTTCATGCCGCGAAGGTCGCCCACCTCATGGAGCACAATCGCCTCGGCGTAATGGGCCACTATTACAACGGCATGTTGGATATCTACTCCGATCTCACCCAGCAGTGCGCCTGCTTCGGAGGCCACATCGAAATCGTCGAAGTCGACGAACTCGCGGCGATCTGCGCCTCCGTCACGGAAGCCCAGGTTGCCGATCGGGTAACGATGTTCCACCAGCTCTTTGATGTCCAGCCGGACTGTCCCGAAGCAGAGCTAAAACGAGCCGCCAAAACCTCGGCAGCTCTCGACCAGTTCGTGGCGACCCATCAGTTGGGTTCAATGGCGTATTACTATATGGGGGTTGGCAACCCGGCCAATGAAGAGGTGATTTCCTCCATCATTCTCGGCAACTCCCTTCTGACTGCCCGGGGAATTCCCGTCGCCGGCGAGTTGGAAATCAAAAACGCCCAGGCGATGAAGATCATGGACAGCTTCGGCGCCGGCGGATCGTTCACCGAGTATTACGCGATGGATTATTCAGACGACATTGTCCTCATGGGACACGACGGCCCGGGCCACATCGCGATCGCCCAGGGCAAGATCAAGGTGCGCCCGCTGAAGGTCTATCATGGAAAGGTGGGCCGCGGCCTTTCAGTTGAGATGTCCGTCAAGCATGGTCCGGTCACGCTGCTTTCCGTCGTCCAGACCAAAGATGGGCGAATAAAGCTTCTCGTTGCCCAGGCAGAGTCGGTCCCGGGCCCCATTTTGGAAATCGGAAACACCAACTCCCGCTACCGATTTCCGACCGGAGCGCGCAACTTTGTCACGTCGTGGAACGCCCAGGGACCGGCACATCATTGTGCCGTCGGCATCGGCCACATCGCCGGAAAAATCCAAAAGCTCGGCCAGCTTCTCAAGATGGAAGTGGTTCAGGTTTGCTGAACTTCAAAGTTGGGAGCACCCCATGAATCCTAATCCGCCGCTCGGCGTCCTGTTCCACTGGATCGGCGGTCTTGCCGCGGCAAGCTTTTACCTTCCATTCAAACGCGTCAGGCGATGGTCCTGGGAAACCTATTGGTTGGTCGGCGGCGTCTTCAGTTGGATCATCGCGCCGCCGATTTTCGCATCGTTATTTGTTCCCAACGTCTGGCGGATCATCAGCGACACTCCTTCCAGCACGTTGATCTGGACCATTTGCTTTGGACTCCTCTGGGGTGTCGGCGGGTTAACCTTCGGCCTGACCGTGCGCTACCTCGGTCTCGCCCTCGGCTACGCGATCGCGCTCGGGTGCTGCGCCGCCTTTGGCACTCTCATCCCGCCATTGTTCAATCACCAGTTGGGGGCGATTGCGGCGACAAATGGGGGCCGTGTGGTTCTGCTGGGCGTCCTGGTTTGCCTGGTGGGCATTGCCATCTCGGGCTTGGCGGGCCGGTCGAAGGAAGCGGAAATGTCGGAGACACAAAAGAAGGCGGCGGTCGCTGAATTCAATTTTCCCCGGGGACTCATCATCGCGATCGTATGCGGCATCATGTCGGCGTGCATGGCGTTTGCGTTCGCGGCCGGCCAACCGATCGCCGACGCCGCGGCACGCGGTCTTGCCCACGCAGGCCGCGCCGACGTCTGGCAGAACCTCCCAATCCTCGTCGTGGTCCTCTGGGGCGGTTTTCTAACCAACTTTGTATGGTGCGTCATTCTCCATCTGAAAAATAAATCGGCAGGGGAATACATAGGGGAATACATGGAAAATGCCGCCGCGCCCACCGCCGAATCGAAAACCCGGCGCATCGCACTCGCCCCGAATTACCTGTTGTCCGCGGCCGCTGGGCTCATCTGGTATTTCCAATTTTTCTTCTATTCAATGGGCGAAACCAAGATGGGCCAATTCGGTTTCTCTTCCTGGACGTTGCACATGGCGAGCATCATCATCTTTTCCACCCTTTGGGGCGTCGCCCTCAAGGAGTGGAAAGGCTCCTCTGCCCGAACACACAAACTAATCGCCGCCGGACTGGCGACCCTCATCGCCTCGACGGTGATCATCGGCTGGGGCAATTATCTAACCGCGAAGGAATCCGCGCCCAAACAGAGCGCCGCGCTTTTCCCGCTTCCGCGCAATCCTGGCCCAACTGATTCTCCAGCCATCCTCGCAATCAATGGACTTATTCGCTTGTCGACCTGATCCGTGCCTCTTTCCCCTCTCCCTGTAATCAGGGAGAGGGCAAGCGGGCGTAAGCCCGCGCGGGTGAGGGCCCCCAGCACCGTCCGATTCCCCAAAGAAACCCCTCCCCATATCAAATTCTTTCCAATCTCACGCCCCCAAAATAAATCCCCCCAGATTTCCCAAAAAACACGTCCAAAACGTGCACCTTTGGCCCTGTATATAGAGGCGCGCACTTTCCTATGATGATGCTCAAAACCACCCATTTTCGCCCCCCGTCGCAATCCAGGAAAAACCCCCCACCCCGCTCGCCACCTCTTTTAAAAACTTCCATTCTGTCAACGGTAACGAAACCCCTTGCCACAGCACCGCATCAACGACTTGCAATCACTAACTTATCTTGAATTTCACCCCGCTGCATATGAAGTCGCAATCCACGAAATCCTCCCCCCTTTTACTGGGAGTCAATCCCCACTCAATGAACGGGCGAAGATTCCTGAGCAGCCATAATTTCCCCCAGCAGCCTTTGGTGCGGGGGAACCAGCGTGACATCCCCCTTGCCGGCGAGGATGTTCTGGGTTTCGAGGATTTCGAACATCGTTTTGGCAATGTCGGGGTCGCGGGAGATTTTTTCGAGGGCGGCGCCGACGATTTCGGGACGCATGGCGGCGGCCTTGGCGAATTCGATGGCGGCCTGGCGCTCGGCGGTGCTGGTGATGATGCTCACCTGGTTGGCCCCGTCCTGCTTGATGGCGCTGGTGACCTGCCGAAGTCGGTTGACGACCTTTTCCTCGATCTGCTTGATCATGCCGGCGTCGCGGAAATGGACTTTGCGGATGTAGACGGAGCCGAGCTTGTAGCCCCATTCTTCGGACTGCGGGCAGACCTCGATCGCGGACGGTCTGGCTCATCGAGTGCCGGTTTTCCAGCATGTCGGCCAGCTTCATGTTGCTCAGGCAGCGAACGGTGGAGTTGCCGACGTTGGCGGCCAGCGAGCCGCGCGGGTCGGCGTTCTTGAAAAGGTAGGAAACGGGATTGCTGATGAACATCTCGTACCAGATGCCGATGCCCATTGGCGCGCCTTCCTCGGAATTGACGGGCGTGCTGCGGAGGTATTCCTGATCCAGCCGCAGGTCGAGCGAATAACAGCGGCCGAGCAAATTCACGATCGAGCGCCTTCAATCCCAGTTTTGGAAAAAGCAAATGCAGCCCGGGTTCGTCCAATTCACCGAGGACTTTTCCGAAGAGGACATAGACCTTGCACTGGCGCTCGTTGACGATGGTGTAGAAGCCGAAGAGGCGCAGAAACATGAAGAAAATCGGCACGGCAATGAACGTGCCGATGAACGTGCAGAAGAAGGCGATGATAAATTCGTTCAGGGGGGAATCATTCATGGTGGTTGGCCTCCAGGATGATGCGTTTGGCCTGGGTGAAGAGGCCGAGCCGGACGTTGCGGAGATATGCGGGGAGCACTTCCGGGCCGCTTTTCTTGAAGGTCGGCAAGTTGTGCGGCCATGGCCATGAGCGGTTCGACCTCGGCCTGGGCCTTGAGGGTTTCGATTTCCACGGCGCGTTTGGACTGGACGATTTTCTGATCGGCGCCGGCCTGGGCGAGGCTGATGTCGGAAGAGACCTGGTTGTACGCGGTGTTGATCGCGGCCAGCGCGGATTCGACCTCCGGCGGCGGATCGATGCCGGTGATGAGCGAGGCGTCGAGCACGATGCCGTAGCGGGCATCGGAGGAAGCGCATTCGCGGTCCATGTGGTCGTTGATATCGCGGAGATTTTTGCGGAGGTCGTTGATGGAGATGCCGATGGCGGCGGTGGAGGGCTCGGGTTTTGTGGGGGCGTCGGCAGGAGTCTTGGGTGCGGGGGCTTCGAAATTGGCGATGCGTTCGCGCAGGACGGAGACGAAATAACCCATGACGTGGACGATGGGATGGTTCACGCCGAAGAGGTAGGCGTAGAGATTGTTCTCGGAGACGCGGTAGCGGATCTGGCCGCGTGAGGCCGGTGTTGAGCTGGTCCTTGGTGACGGCTTCGAGCACTGTGCCGCCGGTGTTGGCCTTGGGGGTTTCGGGGTCGTAGGCCATGTTGATGGTCTGGGTGGCGATGTCGGCCTTGTGGACGCGTTCCCAGGGCCATTTGAAATAGGGGCCGCCGGGCGGGATGACGCGGACCTGGGGATAGTTGTATCGCTCCCGTTCGTCGGGCTGGAGATTTTGAGCGATGGGAGATTCGAGCGTGGTGGCGGTTCCGACGCGTTCGGCACGTCCAAGGCTGGTTTTGACGGCCCGCTCGTTCTGGTCGACGGTGAAGAAGCCACCGACGATGCAGCGGACGATGAACCAGGCGAGAAGACCGACGACGAAACCGGCGAGGATCATGCGAGGTGCCTCCGGCTGGGTTTATATCCGGGGGAGCGGGCTCTGGCGAGGCGGGACGGGGTTATAAAAGTCGCCGATTTTTCGCATGGCCTACGGGAGTTGAGAAAGCCAGGACGGCAAGGGTAAATTTATCGCTCATCTTCCGTCAGTCGAAGTTACAATTGGGAACTATCCGGGACTTTGGGCCTGAGAGGAGGGCGTTTACGCCAAATCAATATTCGGCAACATGGTGGCGAGGTGCGGCGACTCTGATCACCGTTGTGATCGTGGGTTGGCCGATGTATCGGGAGGTCGAGCGTTATAACGCGCGAACTCCGAGCGTTTCGCAATTTGCTCCGGGATCGATTGAATACCTGGGGCATTCGATCAAGCTGACGCGCGATTATTCGACTTACGAGGAGTATAAGGACGACCCGAACAACATCGATCCAAGCCAGTCGCAGTTGGTGGAGCAATTGGTGTCGCAGGCGCCGGTGAAGATCCGTTACCAAAGTCGCGATGAGCTCACTAAGCGAATTTTCGAAATCATGTTCCCGGGCTATGGCTTGGCGGACTTGGGGGCGCAACGGCAGAGCGATCTATCAATGTATGGCATTGAAATCCCGCAGGTTGGAAAGAGCCGATATCTGGTGTTTCGCGAAACCAACGGGGTTTACACGTTAATGGACGATTTTGTCGCCAGCGATGACAAGCCGATCTGGAGCGTGTGGGCAGGCGACGGCGAGTTGACGTACAGCACGGAAAGCCATGAAGTCGTTTGCAAACGGCCGATCGTGGCGCGGTAGGGTTGGCAAAAGTAGAAACCGAAATCCCAGTCCCGTTTCGTGCTTCGCGGCACATCGAATCGAGAGTGCCCGCGGCGGGGGACCGACCTATTGCGCGGGAAATTCCCTGCCGCCATAACCAAACCTTAACCACTCGCTAACGAAATTTAGAACATAAGCCAGTATCAATCTAACCTCATGAAGCTTGCGTGAAGGAGCGGACTTGGGGGCTTTGACGTTGTAAAGGGAGAATATGCCTCAATCCTGGAAGCCGGCTTGCCGGGCCATACTGGCAATGGTTCTTTTTGCCGCCTCGGCGGGTCGCGTGCGCGCTGTTACCTTTACCCCCGGCGATCTCGTCGTCAGCACCTACGGCAGCGTGGGCAGCAATCTCACCCAGGGCGCTTCAACCCCCATCAGCCTTCTCGAATTCGCCGTCACCAATAACTCTGTCACCCTCAACGAATCGCCGGTATTCACCGACACGCTCCCGACATCAAACTCTGGCAATAACTTCGGCATCGTGGGCCAGTACGGCTCCTCCTCCGAAGGAACCCTTCAGCTCTCCGGCAACGGCCAATATCTCACCATCGCAGGCTATAGCGCCTCGGCAGCGGCGGCAGGAATCGATGCTTCCACCAACTCCGAAAACGGCACCACTTTCACGACCGGGACCCCCTTCAGCCACAACACCGTCTCCCTCGCCCAGTCCACCGACACCAACGTCCCGCGCGTGGCTGCACTCATTGACGCCAATGGGAACGTGAACTCCTCCACCGAGCTGAATGATGTTTACAACACCAACAATCCCCGTTCAGTTTATTCCTCCACTGGCTCGACCTTTTATATCTCCGGCCAGGGGGACGGAAACGATTCCGACCAGGGAGTCTTCTACGGGAACGTCGGCCTGAACACGACCGTGAGCGGCTCCCCAACCGGAATCTACAACCTCCAGGACACGCGGACCGTGACGGCCTACAACGGAAATCTCTATTTCTCCATAGACACAGGCTCCGGCACCGATACCGGCATCTGGAAATACAACGGGCTACCCACCACCTCTTCAACCCCAACCCGAATCATCCCCGCGAACAATGGCAAATCGGGAGGCAGTGAAGTCTTTTACAGCCCGGAAGGCTTCTACTTTGCAAATGCCAACACGCTCTACGTCGCCGATACGGGCGATCCCAAGGGAGGCGACGTTGGCGACGGGGGTATCCAGAAATGGACGTTCAACGGCAATACCTGGAGTCTTCAGTATACGCTCACGCCAACCAGCTCGGCCTGGACTTCGAGCGACCAGACGGGATTTGAAGCGCTCGCGGGCGAAGTGGTCGGGTCCGGGGCCAGCGCCCAGGTCGATCTTTTCGCGGTCTCTTACACGAGCGGAAATGGAGACCCGGATGGCCTGTTCTCCATCAGCGATTCTCTGGATGCGACCACTGGAGCAGGGGAAAGCTTCACGGAAATCGAATCCGCCGCGGGAAACACCGGCGGCAAGGGGGGCGAACTGTTCAAAGGCGTCGCCTTCGCGCCGGCCGTGCCGGAACCAGGAACGCTCTCGCTGCTCTCATTTGGAAGCGTGGGTCTGCTCAAACGCCGGCGGAAGAGTTCTCCGTGGTGAGCTCTCGTCTCTTACTCCGGCTTCCCCTTGCCGTAATCGTAGACCCACATTTCCAGCGCCGGCTTCCATTCAAGCAGTTCCTCGCGCTTGAAGAATAGATCGAGCTCGCGCTGGCGCTCTCCGGCGAATCGGAGCCGTGAATCAGGTTGAAGGAGTTGCTCACCCCAAAATCGCCGCGGATCGTGCCGGGCTCTGCTTTTGAACCGAAGGTGGCGCCCATCATCTTGCGGGCGACGCCGATCGCATCCTTGCCGTAAAGCGCCAGCACAATCACTGGCGAGGATGTCATGAACTTTACGAGTCCATCATAGAACGGCTTGCCTTTGTGGGGGCCGTAATGGGTCTCCGCCAAGGTCTGGGGAATCTTCATGAACTTGAGGCCGACAATTTGCAGGCCTTTTTTTTCGAAGCGGTCGATGATTTGGCCACACAGCCCGCGCTGAACGGCGTCGGGTTTCAGGATAATTAGCGTTCGCTCCATAGGGTCGTGGTTATATCCGAGGCGGCAGCGTGCCGCTACTTGGCGCTGATTCGACGAACTTATCGGACCCGGCGATGAGATCGGTTCGATGCGAATTCATCGCACAGTTTCATCGCATAGGGCAAAGAATTACCGGCCGCGAAAAATTATCCGTCGCGGGCTTGAAAGGGCGATCTATAGATTGCCTGTCCGATGCAAGGCATCGCGCGTTGACGTTTTGAGTTGTTTTATTTGTTTGGGAGGTTCTCATGTGCAATGGAAGCAAAAAGATCGCCCTGGTCGCCGCGTGCACGGCGCTTGCGGGCTTGGGCGCCTGGCAGACAGCTTCTGCCGCGACAATCACAATTGATGGCGGGACATCTCAGGTGGTAGACGGATGGAACATCACGGCCCAGTCGGGAGTGACGCTGACGGTTACTCCCGCTACCGCGAGCACTCCCCTGGTCATCGACAAGACCGCTGACTTCACCGCCCCGAACCAGGGATTTCTGGTTTCGTTCCAGCCGGTCTCGACGACGACGGATGTCATCGATTTCAATTCGGAATCGATCACGAACGATTCCGGCACATCATGGGATGGCTTCCAGTTCCTGCTTAGCAGCTCGGCGACGTTTCCCTCGGTAAGCAGCACGTTTGCCCCGCCGGCCGGCTTTTTTACGACTGTGTCACTGAACGCCGGGGGAAACAACCTGACCTACGGCGGAGGCTCGCAAGCTTCCGGAACCACTTCATCGTGGGGCAGCGGCACGATTGATTACG
Source organism: uncultured Phycisphaerales bacterium (assembly GCA_963755915.1). Lineage (GTDB taxonomy): Bacteria > Planctomycetota > Phycisphaerae > Tepidisphaerales > Tepidisphaeraceae > PALSA-1353. The sequence goes on along the minus strand of CAVWLP010000002.1, from coordinate 4,650,755 downwards.
ACAACAACGGAAACCCGACCGCGACCAACCCCGATAACCTGATCATCGATGCGGCCGGGACAGGCTTCGATCTGAAGGAAATCCCGGATCCCGCAAGCGGTCCTCCCAATGCTGTTCCGCTTCCCAGCGCTGCCTGGCAGAGCTTTATGGTTTTGTCGGGGCTGGGTTTTATCGGGATTGCCCGGAAACGTCTCCGCACTGTTTGAGCCGCCAGACCCCTGGCGGGTTGCGGCGAAAATTGAAAGGCATATGGGACATCACTGATCGGCGATCAGTGATGTCTTGCTTTTGTTCCCGGGCGATCGCATATGGCCCGAAATTCTTTCACTGCCCTCACCCCAACCCTCTCCCGGAGTACCGGGCGAGGGGGTAAGAGAGAGCATGCGATCGCCCTGCTTTTGTTCCAGGGCGGAGTCTTGCGCTTTCGCGTTAACAAACGGGGGCGCATATACTGGCTGGCCGAACTGCGGCGGCCACAATGGCATTCGATCCGCTCGATTATTCGATCATTTACACGCTGCCGGAGCGGCTGACCGCGGATTCGGCCTGGATTCGGCATGTTCCGTTTGCCTACCTGGCGATGGAACTGCTTAGGCCGCCCAGGTTCGTGGAACTGGGGACGCATTCGGGGGTTTCATATTCCGCGTTTTGCCACGCCGTTCAGATCCTGGGGCTTCAGACGCGCTGCACCGCGGTGGATACGTGGGCCGGGGATGCGCATGTCGGCAGGCTGGGGCCGCAGGTTTTGACGGAGTTTCGGGCGTTTCATGATGCGCGGTTTTCGAGCTTTTCGGAGCTGATGCAGGCGGATTTCGACTCGGCACGCCGGAGTTTCGAGGATCAATCCATCGATTTGCTTCATATCGACGGAGCGCACGACTACGAAGCCGTGCGGCATGATTTCGAATCCTATTTGCCGAAGATGTCGCAGCGCGGCGTCGTGCTGCTGCACGATTCGGCGGATCGCTCGGAAGGCTTTGGGGTCTACCGGCTGGTGGAAAAGCTCGGCGGCCAATATCGATGCTTCGAGTTTTCGCACGCATCCGGCCTTGCCGTGATCCAGGTGGGGCCGGCCGCGGGATCAGAGTTTGCCGCCTTTCTGAAGGCGGCCCAGGAAAAACCCGAGTCATACCGCGCCCTGTTTGCCCGGCTCGGAGAATTTCTCCAGGCGGCGATGATCGGCAGGGAAATGGTCAAAGCCCAGTTTCACCAGGTTCAGGCGGCGAACCGCGTGCTGGCGCAATGCGGGTTGCCGAGCGATCCCAATTCCGGCAATCTGCAAATCGCGCTGGCCTCGCCCCTGGAATTTGCGGCGTTTGCCGCGAAACAGGCGGAATCGATTTTCGGGTTGATCAAGGTGAAGTGAAACATTGACAACGTCTTACAAATGGCGCGCATGGATTAGGCGCCGCAGACTGGAAGCGGAGGATCGAACGTCTAACAATCACCAGGCAGGATTCTATTGCAGAACCCGGGCTCAGTTTCGCCCGGCAGGGACCGGCATCTCTTTGCTTTCGCCATCCAGCCCTTCATGCTCGTGCGTGAATGTCACGGTGGGGGGCTTATCGATCGGCCGCGTGATCCTCACCACATACAAGCTGTCATAATCATCCCCAGCCCAGGGCGGCACATCCGACCTGTTCCCGCCGAACATCTCGACGAGGTTCGCCGCCGCTTCCGCCTCACGCCCGTGTTCCCAGGCCACGAAAATAATCGCATTCGCATACTTCGGCTTCGTCAGCTCCTCGTCAAGCTGATCGATCTGGCGATACCCAAACGGCGTTTGCACCGGCATTCCCAGCGCTATCGCCGTCGGCTCGATGGTCGCCAATGGCCTGACATAAAACTGTGAGCCATCCTCATGCTCGACTTTCTGCGACGGGTCCGGCGAAAATAAAATCCGGCTTGCCAAACTTTTCCGGAAGCACCGTGCTCAAAGCAATCGCCCGGTTAAGCCCTTGCGGCGTGATTTGCCCCAGCCCATGACGCGGCTTCTCCCCGTGGCGCAAAAACACGATTGTCTCGGTCCCACCAAGCTTGGCTTCGGCGCCAGGAACCCCCAAACCCTCCGGCTGCGTCGTTGCCGAAGACCCCACCACATCGCCCGTCCCTTGCTTCTCAATCGTCGCGCTGCACCCCATCGGCAGCAAAAGCGCCAGCACCAACCACCGCGCATTCAATGTCATCATTTTGGATTTCATAACTATCTCCCCGACCTGACCGCAACACCCACAAGGCCATCGCTTACCTTGCCTCTTTCTTCCTTGGCGCGGTGAGCTCAGTCGAACCGCGCCAAGAAATACATCATGCGACCCAGAAATTTTCAAAGATTCGCCGAATCGAGCGAATTCCGGTCTACATTGATCCCGCACTCGATCTTATCCTGCCCGGCCCATCTCCCGGAGCGGGGGTCCTCGCCCTCGCCGACGGGACGCGTGCAGCTTAGCGGATTGCAGCCGATCGACACGTACCCCTTCTCCCAGAGCGGATGCCGCGGGAGATCGTGCTTCTTCACATACTCATGGAAATCTCGCGACGTCCAGTTCAGCAGCGGCGAAACCGCGTAGCACTGATACCGCTGCGACCACTCGACATACTGCGTGCCCGGCGCGTCTTCGCCTGGTCCCGACGAATTCCGCGCAGCCACGCTTTTGGCGAGAGCTCCTTCATCGCTCTTTCAAACGGCTCATTCTTGTTGGCCGCGCAGCAGGCATCAATATCTTTCCGCCAGCTCGGATTCTCCTCGCCTGCCGTCCGCAAGTAGGTCAGCGGATCGTTCCGCGTGCGATATATCCAGACGTTCAGATTCAGCTTATGCCGAAGCTGCTCCATATAGGCATGTGTTTCCGGAAACAGAAATCCGGTATTCACGAAAACAATTTTGATCCCCGGCTTCACCCGCCGCACCATGTCCAGCAGCACGACCGAATCGGCCCCAAAGGACGACGACATTACCACGTCATCCCCAAACTGCGCCGCCGTCCATTCAATGATGTGCGCGGCATTGCTCCCCGCCATCATCTGGTTCACGGCCGGCAGGTCGAGTTGGGCGATCGTCTCACTTTGCATTCGCCACCGCCTGCGGCTGCTTCGCCTGGACTAGCGCATCAAAAAATTCCCGCGGAATCTTGCGTCCATTGGCATTTCCCAGATCAATCGCCGCCTTGTTCGTGCCGTGAAAATCGCTTCCGCCTGTCTTGAGCAGGCCATAGCGCTGGGCCAGCGCCGAATATTTTTCCACCATTGCCGCATCGTGATCGCTGTGCAAAACCTCGATTCCCCGCAGCCCCAGGTCGATGAGGTCTTTTACGATCCGCTCAAGCTGGGCGTCGTTCTGATAGCGCAGTTGAATGGGATGCGCCAAAACCGGAATTCCCCCGGATTCCAAAATCATGCCCACCGCCTGCTTGGGGGTCAGCCGCTCCTTATCGAAATATGCCAGTCCGCCAGGGGCAAGATATTTATCGAACGCCTGCTTGATCGAAGAGACGTATCCCTTCCGATGCAGAATCGCCGCGATATGGGGCCGGCCCAGCACCTTCCCGCCCGCCTCGGCAGTCAGTTCCTCCATCGCAATATCTACGCCCAGCTCCTGCAGCTTGGCGATGATCTTGGGATTGCGGTTGTCTCGCCCCTCGAGCAGTGTCTTGGTGAGATCGCGCAGCGCGGGCGGGCCGGATCGACCCCATAGCCAAGCAGATGCATCGTGCCCGGATGGGGATACTCGGCGCTGATTTCGATCCCGGAAATAAAATCGATCCCCAGCTTCCGGGCCTCCGTTGTGGCTTCTTCGATTCCCGCCACGGTGTCGTGGTCGGTCAGCGCCAGGGCCGAAAGGCCCCGCTCCACCGCGAGGCGCATCACCTGCGCAGGGGGCAGCGTTCCGTCCGACGCCGTTGAATGGCAGTGAAGATCTACGAACTGCTTACTCATATCTTTCCGAACGGTTTCCGGGGAAATTGCTTCACAGCAGCGCACGAACCGAAATGCGATAACGACAACTCATCAATCCATCTCCGCGGCTCAGTCATGCGCTCAAATGCCCCCGCTCTTCCAGGTATCCCAGGATCAGTTTCGCGGCATCCCCGGGCTTATGCTTCTCGGTCTCAATCACGATCTCCGCCTTCTCCGGCGCCTCATACGGATCATCAATCCCGGTAAATCCCTTGATCTGCCCCGCCCGCGCCTTCTTATACAATCCCTTTGGATCGCGCTTTTCCGCCTCCGCAAGCGAAACATGCACATAGACCTCGATAAACTCCCCCGGCTTCAGGCTCGCGCGCACCGCATCTCGATCCTTCCGGTACGGGCTAATGAAGCTGGTGATCGCGATCGCCCCCGCATCCGTAAACAGCTTCGCCACTTCGCCGATGCGACGAATATTCTCCGCCCGGTCCTCCGCCGAGAATCCGAGGTTCTTGTTCAATCCCATGCGGATGTTGTCGCCATCGAGCCGATACGCGTGCTTCTTTTTATGCAGCAGCATCTGCTCGAGGATGCACGCGATTGTGCTCTTGCCCGAGGCGGAGAGCCCGGTCATCCAGATCGTCACGCCTTTCTGGTTCAGGAGCTTCTGCCGCTCATCCCGGCTAACGGACCCTTCGTGCCACGTTACGTTCGTCGCTTTCTGTTCAGCCATTTCATTCCTCAAATAGGGGCGTGCTGAGGTATCGCTCGCCGAAACTGCACATGATGGTGACGATCAATTTCCCCTTATTTTCAGGCCGCGCCGCCACCTTTGCCGCCGCCGCTACGTTTCCCCCCGAACTGATCCCCCCGAAAATCCCTTCCTCTTTCGCGAGCCTTCGCGCCCAGGCGAACGCCTCGTCATCCGTGATCTGAATCACTTCATCCACAATATTGGTATGCAAATTATTCGGGACAAACCCCGCCCCGATCCCCTGGATCTTGTGCCGGCCGGGCTTCACCGTCTGATGATTCAAAGTCTGCGTAATCACCGGGCTGGAAACCGGTTCCACCGCGATCGCCTTGAAGCTGGGCTTGCGCGGCTTGATCACTTCCGAAACCCCGGTAATCGTCCCGCCCGTCCCCACGCCGGCAACGAGAATATCCACCTTCCCCTCGGTGTCCTGCCAGATCTCCTCCGCGGTCGTCTTGCGGTGAATCTCCGGGTTCGCCTCATTATTGAACTGCTGCGGCATGAAGCTGTTCTTGTTCTCCTTCAAGATCGTTTCCGCCCGGTCAATCGCCCCGCGCATCCCGTCTTCCGCCGGCGTCAACTCCACCTGCGCCCCCAGCGCCTTCAGCAGCCGCCGCCGTTCGATGCTCATGCTCTGCGGCATCGTCAAAATCAACTTGTACCCGCGCACGGCACAAACAAACGCCAGCGCAATCCCGGTATTCCCGCTGGTCGGCTCAACAATCACCGTATCCTTGTTAACCTTCCCTGCCTTCTCCGCCGCGTCGATCATCGCGACGCCGATACGGTCTTTGACGCTGGACAGCGGATTGAAGAACTCGCATTTGACCAATACGGTCGCCTGATCCTTAGGTATCAACCGATTGAGGCGGACGAGCGGCGTTCCGCCTATGGTTTCGGTGATATCGTTGAAAATCCGTCCTTGTGGTTTCAGTGCCATAATTTCCTCATCATTCGCACTTCACATTGGGAAGCGCCGTCGCCGCCTCACCGGTTTCGATCGGAGCCCCAATCAAATTGCCCCATTCCGTCCAGCTCCCATCGTAGTTCTTCACGTTATCAACTCCAAGCAGGTACTTCAGCACAAACCACGTATGGCTCGACCGCTCTCCAATCCGGCAATACGTGATGGTCGGCTTCGAAAAATTGACCCCGGCATCGGTATAAAGCTTTTTCAAATCTCCCGAGTTCTTAAAGCTCCCGTCCTCGTTCACGGCTTTTGCCCAGGGAACGCTCTTGGCTCCGGGAATATGTCCGCCGCGCTGCGCCGTCTCTGTCATCCCCGGCGGCGCGATGATCTTTCCGGAAAACTCATCGGGAGATCGTACGTCCACGAGGTTTACCTGCTTCTTGTTCAGCGTCGAATCAACTTCTGCGCGATACGCGCGGATGGATTCATCGGTTGTGGGAACGGGATAGTTGCTGCGGGGGAATGAGGTCCGATCGGTCACCAGCTCGCGCTTTTCCAGTTCCCACTTCTTTCTCCCGCCGTTCATCAGCCGCGCATCTTTGTGTCCGTGATATTTAAACTGCCACAGCGCCCACGCGGCGAACCAGTTGTTGTTATCGCCGTAAAAAATCAGCGTATCCTCGGGCCGCACGCCCGCCGCGCGGTTCAATTCGGCGAAACTGCGTGGGTCGATCACGTCCCGCCGCACGCGGTCGTTCAAATCCGTTTGCCAGTTCCAGCCGATGGCATTGCGGATGTGCCCCTTCTCATAGGCGCCCGTATCAACGTCCACTTCCACGACTTTCACGTTCGCGTCGCCCGCGTGTTCCGCCACCCACGCTGTGCTCACGAGCATTTCGGGATGTTTATAATCATCGCTCATGTCGCGCTCCTCTCGATCGTTTCCGGTTTGAATTCTTCGGTGGCCTCGTCCAGTTGCCAGCTCGTCAGCTCCTCCGGCTTTCCTTTGGCGATCGACACGATTACGTAACTGTAAAAAGGCCACGCGCTTTTCAAATCCGTCTTGCTCGGCTTTGCCGGATGATCCGGATGGCTATGATAAAATCCCAGCACCACCAGCCCCGCCAGCGTCGCCGTCTTTTCCAGCTCCATCAGGTCGCGCATCCAGGGAAAACCGGTGAAACTGCTCGCCGCTTTCAAAGGAATTCCTGAGCGGCCTGACTTCCGAAACCACTCGCCGTGCGCTCGATCCGGATATGTCCTTCCCCAGGAGCGCGCCGCAGCATTCGTTCGGATATGCCTCCACGCCCTCCCGCTCGATCAGCGCGATCTGTGCTTTGCTCAGGATCAGGGTCATGGTCAGTTCTCCGCTTCGGTCTTGACATCTTTCCAGAAACTCTCCGAAAGATACTTTGCCGCCGAGTCGCAGAAAACAGTCACGACCACGCCCGGTTTTTCCTGCGTCGCGATCTGGCTCGCGACCTGCATCGCCGCGCAAAGATTTGCCCCGGATGATACGCCGACAAGAAAACCCTCCTCCCGCGCCAATCGAAGGACCATTTCGTGCGCCCGTTCGGTATCCACCTCGATTTGCTGGTCCGCCAGCGATTCATCGTAAATCCCAGGGACCAGCGCGGTCGGCATGTGCTTCAAACCCTCTAGTCCGTGCAGCGGCGCGTCCGGCTGCATGCTGATGCACTGGATCGCCGGGTTCAATTCCTTGAGCCGCCGGGTCACTCCGACAAATGTTCCGCTGGTTCCGAGTCCGGTCACAAAATGCGTGATGCGCCCATCGGTCTGCCGCCAGATTTCCATCGCGGTTGTGTCGTAATGCGCCCGCCAGTTGGCGTCGTTGTTGTACTGGTCCGGATAGAAATATTTTCCCGGCTCGGCCGCCACTAACTTTCGCACATAGCGCTGGGCCCCATCGGTGCTCTCCGTGGGGTCGGTCAGAATCAGCTCCGCGCCATACGCCAGGAGGGTCTGTTTGCGCTCCTCGCTGGCGTTCTTCGGCATCGCCAGCGTTACCCGATAACCGCGCTCGGCGGCGATCATTGCATAGGCGATCCCCGTGTTCCCGCTGGTCGCGTCGATCAGAATCTTTTCTTTCGTCATCAGTCCGCGCCGTTCTCCGTCCAGGACCATCCCCAGCGCCGCCCGATCCTTCACCGATCCCCCGGGGTTAAACCACTCCGCCTTCGCCAGCAGCTCGACCTCGGGGAACTCCTTGCCAATCCGCTGGAAGCGAACCATAGGCGTGTTACCGATCAATTCCAGAATCGATCGACCCTGCTTTCCGGATTGAACCGACGCCAAAGGCATAAACTCCTACAAATACTAGGGGAAAGTAGGAAAATATCAAACGTCGATCGTAACTCTAGCTTCCAACAAATCTTGCATAAAGCGACTTCGCTCGCATCGGCTCGTTTGTCCCATGGACGATCAGCCGCCCATCGGCAAATAGCGTCAGATCAATTCCAGCCGGCTCATGCAACCGGCATTTCACAAACCACGCTGACTCTCCCACCGTTCCAATCTTCTCCCATCGCCGCGCCGTCGCCGGAAGATCGATCGCTTGTCCCGGCTCATACCGAACCACCTGCACGGCGCACCTTCCGCACAGGTTTGTAGTGAAATCCTCGGCTTTCGTCGAGAGGAATCGAAAATTTCCAGCTCCACAGCACAAACAATCCTCTCTCGGCTTCGCCGCCGACTCCATCCGCCGAAAACTGGCCGTCCATGCGTCGAGACAAATCATCCCACTTTCATTGCCTTCGCCGGGGGAACCTTCCACCAGGAACCGAATGGCAATCGCCGCCTGCATCGCCCCGACAATCCCCGCCGCGGGACCGAGCACTCCGGCCGTGTCGCACGTTGCCATCTCCGCCGAGCTCGGTGGCTGTGGAAACAGACACTGCAAACAAGCCGTCTTTCCTGGCCAAATTCCCCATACCCTGCCCTCCACCCCCACGCATCCGCCATAAACCCAAGGAATCTTGTGCTTCACTGCGACGTCGTTCAGCAAATATCTTGTCGCCACATTGTCCGTTCCATCGACGATGACATCGACATCTGCCCAGCCCTCGACATTTGCGGCATTCGCGTCGGCCACGATCGGCTCGATCTTGATCTCGCGATTGATTTGCCCCAGTCGCCGCGCGGCGGCCGCCGCTTTTGGGATCTGCTCGACCGCATCTTTCTCATCAAATAGGGTCTGTCTCTGAAGATTGGTCAGCTCCACCAGATCCCGGTCCACGATCCGCAGAAAACCGACCCCCGCCCGCACAGATATTCCGCTGAGACCGATCCGAGCGCTCCACAGCCAACGATCAGAACGCGCGATTCCTTGAGGCGCAATTGCCCCCGAGCCCCGATCAGGTCCAGAACTTCCTGGCGGTCATATCTGCCCATGGCAATTCTCGCCCATGACAAATGGCGGTTCCGTCGATTATAGTGGGTGGTTCAACAGGAGCACCATTGCCCGTCGATACCAAGCAAATTATGGATGCCGCCGAAAAGCTCGGCGAACTCCTCAAGCAGCACCCCACGGTGGAGCGCTACAAATCCGCCCAGAAAGCCATCAGCGAGGATGCCGAAGCAGGCCGCCTCTTGGCGGAATTCGAGCGCCAGCTCGAAAACCTCGGCCGGCAGGAGCAGCAGGGGAGGCCGGTCACCGATGCCCAGCGCCTCCAGCTCGAAAACCTGCAGGCAAAGATCGTCTCGCACATCAAGATCAAAAACTTCAACCTGGCACAGGTGGAGTTCATCGACCTCCTGCAAAAAATCCGCCAGGCGTATCAGCGCCAGGTCATCGACGGCACCGCTTCCATCCCTTCCGTCACCAGGCCGCCGTCAAACCTCACCTGATACGGAAAAGCATGGCTTTTTGGCTGCTCAAAACCGAACCCGACAGCTACTCCTGTGATAATCTCATCCGGGACAAGAAAACCGTCTGGGACGGGATCTCCAACGCGCTGGCCCTCAAACACCTCCGTGCGATGAAAAAGGGGGATCTGGCGTTTATCTATCACACGGGCGACCAGCGCGCCGCCGTCGGCGTCGCGGAAATCACCTCCGACCCGTATCAAGACCCCAAGCTGGAAGACGAGCGCCGCGTGGTCGTCGACCTGCGTCCCAAGCGCCGACTGGCCCACGAGGTCACCCTCTCGGCCATCAAGGCTGATCCTACTTTCACCGACTGGGTTTTCCTGCGCATCGGGCGGCTCAGCGTCGTTCCCGTGCCTGAAAAAATGTGGAAGCGAATCGAAACCCTCTCTGAGGAAGAGTCATGAGTCATCCCACTCCCGATCCACTTCCAGCCGCGCCCGGCGAACCCCACGCCATCCCCGATGACAAGGAGGAAATCTATTTTGAAGGCTCGCCGCCTTTGCGCTTATGCGGCGAAACTGACGCTTTTTCTGCTCATCGCGGCCGCGCTGCTTGCCCTGGGGGGATGGCTTATTTTTTTTATCAAGTTCCAGCCCTGGTGGATCGGTGCCATCGTGATCCTCACCGGCCTGGGCATGCCGCTGATCCCCTGGATCATGACCAAGCGGGTCCGGTACCGCATCACCAACTATCGCATCGACTTCGAGCGCGGCCTGCTGGCTAAAAACATCGATACCATGGAGCTTTGGCACGTTGAAGATCTCCGTTTCCACCAGTCGTTGCTCGCCCGCATTATGGACGTCGGGACGATCACCATCGTCGCCCACGATGAAACCATGCCGCAGCTCCAGTTGCTGGGCATTCCCAAACCGCGTCCCCTTTTTGAGATGCTGAAGCAGCGTGTGATTGCCGTAAAGCGGCAGCGGGGCGTGATCAAGATGGACAACGGGTGATCCCCACCGAGAATAGTGCCTCAATGCGACAAATCTGGACCCTACGCTTCATCTGGCTGGCCCTGATCATGAGTCAGATCGTGGGCATCGCCGTCATCGACTCGGTTGCCATACCGCATCGCCGCGGCGTAACCCCTAACCCCCAACTCATCTGGATGAACATCGCTATTCTGGCGCTGACGGTGCCGATGACGTTCGGGATGCGTGCCAAGCTATTCCGCCGGACGGAGATCAATGGGCGGGTGCCCGCGAAGGTCTACTTCACGACCACAATTCTCTTCTGGGCCGCGTGCGATATGGTCTCCACTTTCGGCATGGTCACGGCGGTCGTCAACGGGTCGATTTATCCCTCCATTATCTTCGTGGCCATCGGGGTTAGCATGCAATCGATGACGTTTCCGAATGCGCGGCGGATTGCGGGGTGATGCCGCGGGGTGGTCTGTGGCTTATCTCTTCGTCCCCAGCGTCGGCCGGGGCGGAAGCTTGGCGGCGGGGGGTTGGATGGGGGGGGCGGCGCTGGCGGCTTTGAGGAGGGAGGCCTCGATGATTTTGAAAATCTGATCGGTGGGATCGCGCTCGTAAACGAAATCGTCCAGCTTGAAGGTGCCGGTGGCGCCTTTTTTTACGCCTTCGTAGGCTACCGGAGCGCCGGTGTTCCCCCTGGTGCGTTGCTGGGGGGATTCGCTGAGGTCGTATTCGATGTAGGCAATTCCCTTGCGGTCCCAGAGCTCGCGGTCGACCGACTGGATTTTGTCAAGAGGAACGGGTGGATGTCCGGGCACGGTGACGAGGCCGTTTTCGAGGCGGTACTGGCCCCGGGAGTTATAGAGTGCCCAGACGAGGACGCCAATGCCCACAGGGGGGAGAACGACGCCGAGAATTTTGTTGAGTGCGATGTCGGTGTCGGTCTTGGGTCTTTGCGCGGGTGGGTGATCGGCCAGTTGGGCCAACTGTAGAATCCGTCGTAGATGGACCAGGCGCCGTAAGCGATGAGCAGGAGGGTCATGAGGTAGCGGGCGACGCGGTAGTAGCGCCCTGCTTTGGCAACGATTGGTCCGGTGGTGGCGATTTCCCCTGCGGCGGCGCTTTGGGTTTCATTGGACATCTTCAAAAACCTCGACAGTCCCAATCCCGGTGAGAGACCGGGTTCTACCAAGTTTTACGCAGCCTGACGCCGCGCCTACCTGCTGCTCAACCGACTATCCAGACGCCGCAAGGCTTCTAAAACTTCCCGCACGGCTGAAAGGCCCTCGACCCCGGTGGCTGGGTGTTGCGCAAGTTTCCGTTCAGATCCTCATGGTCCTTTTGGACATGCGACAAAACGGCGTTGATCCGGGTTGCCGCCTGTTTTTCCATCTCTTCCATCGGCGAAACCGCCATAAGATTTGATATTACCTATTCTGACAGCGGTTTCCACCCTGTAGAAGCGGCATCCCCGCCGCTTTTCCATCCTCAAGCGGCGGGACGCCGCTTCAACTGGCGTCACGACCGGGAGGCGATGGCTGATGAAATCGGCCGCAAAACCTTGGGAAGCAGATGCCGGTCGCAAAGTTGCTCGGCACGCTCGGCCATTTCGAGCAAAAGCTTGTCCATCGCAACGCGGGGACGGTCGCCCCAGTATCGCCGGAGGATCAGGCAGACGCTGATGACATCATCGGAATAATCGCCGGTGCGAACCTGGTAGCTGTTGGTTCGGGTGATGACATCAATGCGTGCCTGGAGGCGGCAATCGTCGCTGAGGGCGACCGTGACCGTGGGCTGAAAATCGACGTGCTTGGCGCCGGATTCCTCGGCGAGGCAATTGAGCGGCGAATCGGCCAGCAGCCCCTCGGCGACGACTTCGTCATGGTTGCCGCTGAAGGAAAGATCGAAGCCGAAGAGGACGTCGAGGTAATCGACTTCGACGGGGCTGACCCCGAGGTGGTAGGGGGCGAGCTGGAGCAGAAGGGAGTGGAGTTGAAGCGCTTCTTCGACGGTGGCGGGGTTGACCTGACCGGCGCTGAGCCGGCGCGATTCGAGGCTGACCCAGCGATATTTCTGGCCGGAGCGGTCTTCCTCAAGATTGAAATCGCCGCTGTCGGTTTTGCGGAAGCGGGTCATGCCGGGAAATTCTTTCTGGATGCGTTCGAAGAAATGCAAAACGGTTTCGCGTTGATGCGGCAAATTGAGTTGAGAGCCGAGGCGTACGTTGGTGTAGAAATCGTCGCAGAACGAGGAGTATGGATGTGACATTTCTTTCTCCCGGCCGATTTGCCCTGGAGCGCCTGTGGGCGCCACCCGACTGGTTCTTACGAGGAAAGTGTAACGGAAATCGTTGCCAGTGGAAGAGGGAGGAGCAATGCCGAATGCCGATTGCCAAATGCCGAATGAAGGAACAGGAGACGCGCGCCTTTGACTTGTTGGGGCAGGCATCATAAAAAATTCAATCATGTCGAAGACGAAGGCGGTTTATGCGCTCGTCGGTACGGACTCGCTGCTGCAGCAATTGGCGCTGGAGGAGGTCTTGCGCGGTTTGCCTGGGGACATGCAGCGGACTGACGTTGACGGGGAGACTGCGCAGCTTGCCGATGTTTTGGACGAGCTGCGCAGCTTCGCGATGTTTGGGGGTGGCAAACTGGTGACGGTTCGAAACGCCGATGAGCTAGTCACGCGATTTCGGGAACAGCTTGAAGATTACGTCGCCAAGCCGAGCGATAGCGCGACGCTGGTGATGCGATTCAGCTCGCTGCCGTCAAATCAGCGGATTTACAAGGCTATTGACAAGGTGGGGGAGATTGTTTCGTGCAATCCGCCGAAGAATCTGGCAGGGTGGATCGTTTCGCGGGCTGCTTCCGCGCACAAGCTGGCGATAACGCCCGATGCGGCCGAGCTGCTGGCCGACCTGATCGGGCCGGTGCTGGGGCGCATCGACAATGAGCTGGCCAAGCTGGCGCTGGCGGCGCCGTCGGGAAAAATCACCGCGGAAGAAATCGGGCAGAGCGTGGCCTTCCAGCGGCAGCGGGAAATGTGGGACCTGACCAACGCGCTGGCCGCCGGCGATGCCGCCCAGGCGCTGGCGCGGTGGCGCCAGCTTATTCAGTCGGATTCGTCGGCGGAATTTCGCGCCGTCACCTGGCTGGGGATCTGGCTGGAAAACGTGGGCAAGGCCCTGGCGATGCTCAAGCGCGGGGAAAGCACGTTTGCCATCGGGCAGGCGCTGCGCATCTGGCCGCGCCAGGCGCAGCCGAAGTTTGTCAACGCGGTGAAAGAGCTGGGGGAAAATGGGCGCAAGCGCGCGCTCGATCTTCTGGCACAGATCGATTACCAGACCAAAACGGGCGTCGGCGACGCCGCGGAAAATATCGAACGATTTCTGCTCTCGCTCTCGGTTTAAATCCCCATGTCGAAAACGCAAATTACCCGCTGCCCCTGGGCGACGACCGAAGCGATGATCGCCTATCACGATAAGGAGTGGGGGGTTCCGGTTCATGACGATCAAAAGCTGTTCGAATTCCTGATCCTCGAGGGCGCACAGGCGGGGCTCAGTTGGAGCACGATTCTGAATCGGCGGGAGAATTACCGCAAAGCGTTCGCAAGGTTTGATCCGAAGCGCGTTGCGAAATTTACCGCCCGCGATGTGGCGCGACTTCTGAAAGATGCGGGGATCATCCGCAACCGGTTGAAAATCGAATCGGCCATCCGAAACGCAAAGGCCTTCCTGGCGGTCCAGAAGGAATTTGGATCGTTCGACGCATATGTCTGGCAATTCGCGGATCGGGAGCCGGATAAGGCTCGGCGGAAGAATTTTGGCGATGTGCCGGCTCGGACCGAACAATCAGATGCAATGAGCAAAGACCTGAAGCGCCGAGGCTTTAACTTCGTAGGTTCAACGATCTGCTACGCGTTTATGCAGGCGACAGGGATAGCGAACGATCATCTGACGACGTGCTTTCGCGCAACAGTTTAGCGGCCGCGTTTACGCGGCGACTCTTTCCCAATACTATTATCGCAGGAACGATTTTGTTGGAGACCCATCAAATGCCAAAACTCACCGTCGAAGAAGTTGGAACTTTTGAAGTCCCGCAGGGCAAGCGTCTCGTCCTTGCCCTGACGGACGAAGCCCACATCGACCAGCTCCACTCCTGCGGTGGAAACGCCAAATGCACGACCTGCCGGGTCAGATTCATCGAAGGAGAACCCTCGCGGGTGACGCAGGCGGAGCGATCGATTCTCGAGGTGCGCGGTTTAGGCGGCGAGCTTGGCCTCAGGCTTAGTTGCCAGATGACTTGCGACAAAGACATGCACATCGTCGCGGTAAGCCGCTTTGCGGGCAGCGGGAAGAAAGATTGTGGCCCGCGCCCCTCTGATGAAATCACCCCGCCCCCGGTTTGGACTTAAGCGACGCGCAGCTTTTGCTCGTAACCTTCTTACCTTCACACTTTCTTACTTTCACACCTCCCCAGCCCTTGATATTTCCAATTTTCACCCGCAAAATGCCTTCGTCCATGCTGATTGCCCTGGTCGCGACCGATAAACGCGCGCGATGAGGCGCTCAGTATTGATATTGATCGTCGGTCAATGGACTGGCCGATAGTCCCAACGGTTTTTCCGGACAAAAGTTCCGGGACGTTTCGGGCTTACGGAATCGTGGTGCACAACCCTTTTCCGGCCCAAGGACGGGCAGAGATGGATTCCTTCATCATTCACGGCGGGCGCAGACTCAAAGGCAATATCGAAATCAGCGGTAGCAAGAATTCCGCGCTGCCGATCCTCGCGGCCTCACTCATGGCCGAGGGAAAGACCACTATCAAGGGCGTTCCCCGGCTTCTCGACATCGATTCGATGACCAAGCTGCTCGGCGAGCTGGGCTGCCGGGTTTACCGGCATAAGCCTTCCAACTCTGGAAATACGATGGGGCCGGAGTTGAACGGGCCGCTGGATATCGAAGTCGTCGACGAATCGCAGTGTGAGGCCCATTACGACATCGTCAAGACGATGCGGGCGAGCATCTGCGTCCTTGGGCCGCTGTTGGGGAAGCGCGGAAAGGCCGTGGTCAGCATGCCGGGCGGGTGCGCCATCGGCGACCGGCCTGTCGATCTGCACGTCCGCGGGCTTCAGAAGCTTGGGGCGGACTTCCACATTGAAAACGGCAACATCGTGGGCGAAGTGCGCGGCCGGCTGAAGGGGTGCACGATGTACCTCGGCGGGCCGATGGGGCCGACTGTGCTGGGGACCATCAATGTGATGTGCGCGGCCACCCTTGCCGATGGGAAGACGACGCTTGTCGATGCGGCTCGCGAGCCGGAGGTTTCGGATTGCGCCGATATGCTTATCAAGATGGGGGCTCGCATTCGCGGGCATGGGACGTCGGAAATCCAGATCGAAGGAGTGGAAAAACTCGTCGGCGTGGAGCATCGCGTCATCCCCGACCGCATCGAATGCGGGACGTTCATGATCGCCGCGGCCATCTCCAACGGCGAGCTCTCGCTGAAGCATTGCAATCTAAACCACCTGATCGCGGTAATCGACCGCCTGGAGGAAGTCGGCGTTCGCGTGGAAGACCAGGGAGAATCGGCCCATGTCACCGCGGCGCGGCGAATCAATCCCGTCGAGATGACCACCCAACCCTACCCGGGTTTCCCCACCGATCTTCAGGCCCAGCTTATGGCGCTGCTGTGCCTTTCGGATGGGATCAGCGTCATCACCGAGCGCATCTTCCCCGACCGTTTCCTGCACGTGGGCGAGCTGAATCGCATGGGCGCACGCATCCGCAAGGAAGGGCCCACCGCCATCATCCAGGGCGTGCGCGATCTTCAGGGGGCTACGGTTATGGCAAGCGACCTGCGCGCCAGCGCGGCCTTGGTCCTGGCGGCTTTGGTCGCCAAAGGCGCGACGCGCATTGATCGGGTCTATCACATTGACCGCGGTTACGAAAAGATCGAGCAGAAGCTGATTGCGGTTGGCGCGGAGATCGAACGGGTCAAGGAAAGCAAGACGTCCGTGCCGATCACGGCAGTCGCCTAACGCGATTCATTCGAATTTTATTTTGGGGGGGTAAGGGATGCTTTGAACGCTACGGGTCTACAAACTAAAAAACCCCGGGCCAGCGTGTCGTCCGACCGACCGCCGGTCGGACGACACTGCCCGTGGGAACCAACCGCGCTCCATGAATTCGAGTGACTCGCTCAGTCACCCGCAACCATCACCACGATGGTTACGATTTGCTTTAGAACAAACACGATGCCAAACCGATTTTCACGCAAAAAATGTCGAAGATCGGCGATATTTGCGCTTTATCGAGGGTTCCCCGCCAATCCCCGCCCCCGATTCGTGCATCAAATTCGTTCCAATGCCCCATCCAGCGCGCAGTTGATAGGCAACCAAAACAGCGATGTTCAATTCCCCGAATTTGCGCTTTCCGAAAACCCTGAGGCCAGCGCCTGAAGTTCGTTTACATTGTCGGGAAAATGCGACTCCACCGTCCACCCGATCACCTGCACGTAATGCGTTTTGGTCTTCATCACGGTCAGGCAATAACCCACCGAAGTATTCGTTCCAGGAAGCTGCCCGTGAATCTCAAACGAGATGGCATCGTGCCCATTGATCTGCGAGTACTGCCCGGCCGTCAGCTTGGGATTGTCGAGGCTGATGGCCATGGTATCTCGCTTGGCCCGCGCGTAGGCCGCCAGCGAATTGGTGTAGTCGGACTGATTCTCGACGATCACTTCCGCGTATTCGCCACGATGTTTCTGAATCGCTCCGATCTGGACGGCGTCGAGATGAAAGTCATTGGCCGTCCATCCCTTGCCGAGAACGAGCTGGTACTGCCCATCGGAACTTTGCAGCGTGACGTTTGAATCCCCATCGGCCAGGGCGCGCGCCGAAAAAGCTATCTCACCGCAGAGCACGCAGAGAGCGCAGAGAAAACTCAGAGCCTTTCTTCCCCCGCCCCCGGTATTCCGGGGGAGGGTTGGGGAGGGGGTTTCTCGCGCGATGCAAAAATCTGCGGCCACTGTCTAAAAATACTATCCGCTCGCGTTTCAATTGAAAACATTTCTGCTGACTGAGATCATAATTGTTTAGTGGATTCCAGCGCGAAGGACACCGGGGCTTTGCGATCGCTTGCGCATTGGCGCGTCCTTGTGCAGATCGCTGCGGCTGTCGCAATTGCCGCGATCGCCCTGCACTTCGGGCTTGAACTGCGCCGCGCTGCCTGGGATTTCACCAGCGGCGCTCATTTCAAGGGGGATGTCGGGAACGCCATTTATTGGGGGCGGCAATCCGCTGCCGTTGGGCTGTTCAATGTTTACGATGCCGATGCCCAGGGCACACTTGAGGATCCCAACCGCAAGATCGACTACCCGCCGCTGCGGCTGGTGATGGCCAGCGCCTGGTGGCATTGGGTGCACGTGCATTACCCGGATGCAACGACCTGGCAGGACGACTACGACTTCACCGCCCCGATGATCGGTGGCAACACGGGCGCCGAGCTGGCCTCCTGCGTGCTGATCTTTCTGCTCATCCGCCTGTGGCGCATGCGCGAGGCAGGCATACAGAAAAACATTCTCACTGGACTTTGGCCGGCGGTGCTGGGGGCGGTGATTTTCTGGTTCAGCCCGGCGATTATCTGGGACGGGCACTGCTGGCCGCAGTGGGATGTCTGGCCAATTCCGCTTTTCCTGAAGGCGGTGCTGCTCGCGTCACTCGACTGGTGGGCATGGGCCGGCGTTTGTCTGGCGATTGGGGCTTCGCTGAAGGGGCAGCTTCTTCTCGCTGCGCCGGTGTTGATAGTCTGGCCGATCTGCGCGGCAGATTCGGCAACGCATTTAAGCTTCTGGCGGGATTTGCGGCTGCAACGATGCTCATTGCACTTCCGTGGATGGAAGTAGGAGTGGCCGGGTGGGTGTGGTTGATCTCAGCCTGCATCGGTATCGGATGTATGGTCCCGTTTGTCTGGCGAATCAGGCTGAGCGAGGGGTGGGTTCTGGGGCTGAGCCTCGCCGGCGTCATTCTCGCGTGGCCCTGGCGGACTGCTGGGCCGGGCTTATTGGTTCGCGCCGCACCGATGGCGGTGATTGGAATTTTCGCCGCGGCGCGCTGGCTGCCGGCGCGGTTGAAACTGGCGACGGTCGCAATGACTCTTGCCCTGCTCATTTATCTGCTCATGCCCATCTTCGATGCCAGCTCGCAGTGGTATTGGCTCGGCTTCCAGTACGGGACGGAAAAGTTTGATTTCATGCTCACGGGCAACGGTGCTTACAACATCACCCGCCTCCTGCGCGTCTACTATCACTGGCCGATGCACCCGACCGATCCCGTGACGATACCCTGGATTGGCATCCCCGTGGGCTACACGCAGTTCTCGCGAATGCTCTCAACGATCCTGGTCGTCCTTTGCGGCATCGGCGCCGCGATCCACGACCGCCAGCGCAATCGCCGCTTCCTGGCCTCGATGACCGCGCCGTGGCTTCTCTTTTTCATGGTCCTCACCCAGATGCACGGCCGCTACTCCATCTGGGGCGCCGGTTTATCCGCGCTGTTGGCGGGGATCGATCTGGGCATGGCCATGCTCGGCGTCGTCGTGAGCATCATCGGGATGCTGGGGATGATCGAAAACCAGCTTCTTTTTTCGCGTGACTGGTGGCCGGGGTTGCTGAACTTCACCCAGCAGGTTGATCCGGGATTGGGTTGGGTGCTGCTGGTGGCTTCGGGCGTGTATTTGTATTGCGCAGTTGCCCCGCAGCCACGCGGTTGGATTTCAAAATAATAGATAACAACATCGCAAATTCATGGACCACGGCTTTCGCGGATAACGATTCCTCTCTTTACAGCTAAGAAAAGGTAGATCGCGCGGAGGCGCAGTGCTCGCAGAGAAATTGGATTTTAAGCTCAGCGCTCGGCGCCTCTGCGCGAAACCTCTTCAACAGCAACTCACCCCGCAGCGCTCGATGCAGAAATCTCCGCCGCTGGAGCGTAGCCGAGCCGCAGAAGCGTCGCCTCCGTCAGAACATTCAGCAGGTTGAGTGCGGTGGGGGAAAGGGCGCGGGAGGCAGCGCCGATGCGGGTGAGATCGGGGGCACTGAATACGCCCTTCTTCCATTCCATTTCCCAGCCGGGAACAACGCCGGTTTGAATCGTGAAGTCCAGTTGCCGGGCTTCGAATGATTCGTCGATGAATTCGGTGGCGCGTTTCACCTCATCTTCCGGTGAAGCAACGAGGTCTTCGAACTTGACGCGAAGGATGCGACCGGGAAACCTGGGCTCGGCCGCCAGCATTTTCTCCATCGCAAATCGCCATTGCATCGCGTGGAGGGCCAAATTGTTATGCCGCTTCCACGGCATGTTCATCATCGACGCCACCGCATCCCGCCCGTCCCTAACAACCCAGATGGCTTTGGACTCAGGAAAGAGTTGCAGGATTTCCGGCAGATACCGCCAGTGTTTCGGAGTCTTCTCGCCACAGCGAAGTTTGCCTTTCGATTTTGCATAAAGGCCAAGCGATTCGACAAAGAGGTTCGACCAGCTCGGCTCGACTTCTTTCAGTCGCGCGAGGAGGGCATCCTGATCGAGCCCCATGTCGCGCGTCCGGAAGCCGCGGAAAAAGTGGGCGATCATGAACTGCCGCTCGGCCGTCTGCCCGGCTTGATGCGGGGGA
The DNA here is from genome assembly GCA_963755915.1 of uncultured Phycisphaerales bacterium. GTDB lineage: Bacteria > Planctomycetota > Phycisphaerae > Tepidisphaerales > Tepidisphaeraceae > PALSA-1353. The sequence goes on along the minus strand of CAVWLP010000002.1, from coordinate 4,630,710 downwards.
GAGACGTCCGTGAAAAAATGCGTTTCCGGAGGCACCGCCAGCCGGCTATGACGATCCAGCGCCGCGGCGAGAAGTGTCGTGCCGCAGCGCTCGTACCCGACGATGAAGAAGGGGGTGTTTGTCATGCGGTGGCGGCGAGAATTTCATCAGGGAGGAACCGGGCATTTTCGCGCTGCCCGGTGATGTCGCTGATGCCGGCGTCCTGGCCGATCAGAAAGGGGTCGGGTGCGTAGGCCTTGAAGTGGCGCATGAGAGACGAGAGAACGATGTCGCAATGATCGGTGGCAAAATGGTTCCAGAAGCCAAGAAGGATTGGCATCATATTGCCGCGCAGCGCGAAGGCGTGCGTGCGATTGGAGGCGACGCAGCGGACGATTCCCGCAGAAACCGGGGTGGGCGGACGCATGTGCTCCGCGCCGAACATGAGGCAGTCCCAGTCCTGAGGCACACGATTTAAAAAATCGGCCGCTCGCGCTGAAAAATCGGGGGCGGTCAAAGCGTCGTCTTCGAGGACGAAGAGGGATGAGACATGGTCCTGAATCGCGGCGGAGAGGACCGCGCGGTGCGACAGCATGCAGCCCCAGGCGCCGGGGCCGTGCTTCCAGTTGGCGGGGATGGGGACCGAGAGGCCGTCGATTGCTTCGAAACGCTGCGGGGTTTTGAAGGGCCAGTTTTGAAGGTTCTGGTTGAAGCGCAAAAGCCGCTGGGGACGCCGGGCGAGGTTGACGACGACAACGCGGGCGAAAAAATCGCGCAATGGTTCGGCGATGGGCGTGGGCGAATTCGATGCGTGCTGAATGATGGTTCCCCCGAAATCGGCGTTTTCAGGATGACGCCGCGGGTTAGGCGGCGCTCGGTATATCGGATGGGGCCAATGAGGGCGCTGAAAATTTGGCGGGTCGTTAAGGTTTTTTGTGGGTTATTGTCGATATCGCACAAATGGCCACTGTCATGGAAGATGTGGCGCGGGAGGATCCCGCCACGGAGTTGGCTCGCCAGGCGCTGGGGATTCGGCCCGATCGCGTCGTTCGTCAATTACTCAGCAATAGCGGCAAGCAGATTTACCGGATTTATCTGCCCGGTGGAGAATCCATCGTCCTCCGCATCGGGACCAGCGCGGCGACTTTCGCATATACAAAGTACAACCTGAACGTGCTGAGGTCGCTCGGCCTGCCCGTGCAGTCGGTGCTCGCATCCGGCCGTACCCGGGACGGTGGATCGTATATTGTTCTGGATTGGGTTCCCGGGCGGGACCTGATTTATGAGCTCAGTGCATTGAGTCATTTGCAGACGGATTCTGTCGCGAGGAAGGTCGTAGACTATCAGCAGCGCATGGCGCGGCTGCCCCTCGGGGGTGGATTTGGCTGGGCGCAGGTGGGCGCGAAAGCGCCGCTTCGGAACTGGAACGAGATGTTTGGGACTGTTGATGAAAATATAACCGTCGAAGACGGATCAGGCTTGGGGAATTTGCAGACGCGGATTCATCGGCTGCGGGCCAGAATGCAGAAATATCTCGCGCAAGTGAAACCCGTCGCGTTTCTGGATGATTTGACCGCAAAAAATGTGATCGTGGAGCATGGCGAGCTGCGCGGCGTCATCGATGTAGATTACATCTGCTATGGTGATCCGCTTTTGTCGGTCGGCGCGACCGTGGCGATGATCGCCGAGCAGGGGGCGGAGACTGATTATGGACAGCAGCTCTTGGAAATGTGGAATCCCGATGAGGCACAGCGCACGGCGGTTTGGTTTTACGCGGCGGTAATGGCGATGGGGACGCTGCAAGCGATGGACTGGCAGAGCAGGGACACGCTGGGTAGGCGGATAGAAAATTGGCTGAAGTGTGCGGGGGTTTGAAAAGGGGATGGGGATATCGGACGCGGCAGCGGGGACATTTTTCTGGAAAAGACCGAAATTGATGGTACGGTTTCGGCCCTGCGAGTAGGGTATGGGCCCGCGGCGTTTGACGCCGGTGCGATCAATAAAGTTCGCCCAGATTAGTTCAACCAGATTAACGATGTCTACGGTTAGCCCTGTGTCTGGAGCTGAAGGGACGCAGCCGGCGATTTCGCTAGACGGCGCACCTCGCGGCGGCCATCGGGTTCAACTCGATGCGATCAGGGCGATCGCCGTGATCCTGGTGATGATCCAGCATTTCGATCCGGGTTCTACGGAGTGGCTGGAGCTGGGGTCGGTCGGGGTGCGGGTGTTTTTTGTCATCAGCGGGTTTCTGATCACCGGGATTTTGCTGCGGGCGCGAGGAAGCGCAACGGAATGGAGAATCGCGGGGACACGTTCTGCTGAACTTTTATGCGCGGCGGTTTCTGCGGATTTTTCCGGCCTATTACCTGGTGATCCTCGCGACCTGGCTGCTCGGGGTTAAACAGATGCGGCAAAGCGTGGAGTGGCATCTGAGCTACCTCTCGAACGTCTATTTTTTCCGCTTGGGGACGGGGAATTATTACGTGACGCATCTCTGGTCGCTGGCGGTCGAGGAGCAGTTTTACCTGGTTTGGCCGCTGCTCATGCTATTTTTGCCGCGAAGATTTCTTGTCCCGACGATTGTCGCGGCGATTGTGGTTGGGCCGTTGTTCCGACTGATGATTATTCTTGGAGGAGGGAACGGCTGGCAGGCGTCGGTGTTGACGCCGGCATGTCTCGATACGCTGGGGATCGGGGCGCTGATGGCGACAGTGGGGATGGGGGGTGGGCAGCAGCTCAGGCGCCGGCTGCCGGGGATTCTTGGAGTGGCGGGGTTGGTGATTTTTCTGGCTGACGCCGTGGGCGGGCATTTCAGTCATTCGGCGCTGTGGGCGGTGCCGTTCGGGTTTTCGGTTGCGCTGTGGGGAGCGTGGGTGGTAGTCAGGGCGTATGAGGGGTTTGGAGGAGTGGCGGGGAGGATACTGCGGTTTGGGCCGCTGGTCTATCTGGGGGTGATCAGTTATGGCATTTACTTGATTCACAATTTTGTGCCGTGGATGGTGAATCATGCGCTGGGGCTGAGCCCGCAGCATGAGATGCCGATGCCGTATCGGCCGGTGGTGATGTTCGCGGTGTCGGTGGGGCTGGCGTCGGTGTCGTGGTTTTTGGTCGAGCGTCCGATCAATTCGCTGAAGCGGTTTTTTCCCTATTGAAAACCGAATTAAGCCTTCAACGAGCCAAGAATCGGGCGCAGAATTTCGCGGATGTCGCGTTTTTCGATGATCTGCCGGCCTCGACGGGCGAGGTCGGCGCGGGCGCTGTTGTCGTGGAGGAGGCGGGTGCATTCCTCGAGGATTTTTTCGCGGGGGACGAACGCGCAGGCCTCCTTCAGGTCGGGCTCGATGTCGGTCTCCGGATAGATGTCGGAGACAATCGCCTTTTCGTTCGCCAGGAGGTAGGAGACGCGGACGACTTCGAAGACGCGCGTCGGCTGGTAAAGGTTGAGATTGAGGACGATTTTGGCGCGGGAAATCAGCTCGTCACGCTTGGGGCCGTAGAAGCCGCTGACGTACATGACTCTAAGGCCGGCGTGGCAGAGATGTTCGAGGATTTCGAAACGTCCGCTGCTGGCGCGGCCATAGAAGAGGATGTCGATGTCTTCATCCGGTCGTTTTGGGATGCGATTCAGGCCCGGGTACCAGCCGATGGGGACGAGGGCAGGCGTGAGATTTGAATTGATCTGCCGCCAGGTCTGGACGTTTCCCTCGTTGTAGTCCCAGACGTTGAAGCGCTCTGCGATCAGGCGGACTGTGGGTTTGAGTTGCCTGGACTCAAGGCCGCGGATCTGTTCAAGATTGTAGAAGATGGTTTCGGGGGGAAGCTGCTGGAGTTGTTGCGGAGCCATGACGTGACCGCCGACAATGATGTTTCGGCGGTCCTGATTGGAAAAAGAATTGAGCGTGAAGTTGGCGGGGTGGCCTAGCTCGGTCAGACCCCAGGCCACGGTTTCGATGACCTCGCGATAGCCGAACATCCCGTGATAGCGGTAATCGGGAACGACGTGGACGAGGTTGAAGAGCATCTTCTTCAGCTCTTGGCGCAGGAGCATGTAGGCCAGGGCGCCTACAGCGCCGAGGGCGGCGACCGAGATGCAGATCGCAGTGACAAGCAGAATCGTGAAGCGCGAGTTCTGGCGCTGCAGGATGTCCTGCAGATCGGTGTCCCTGGATTTGAACCCCTCGTGCAGATTTTGCAGAACCTGGGTGCCGGCCGCGGAGTGGCGGCTGGCCTGCTCCAGGGCGGCACTTACCGAGCCCAGACTGTCGGCCATCGACTTGTCCTGCTCGTTGAGGGTTTCGACGCGTTCGCGCAGGCCGTCGAGCAGCTCCTTCTGGTCGGCGCCGGATTCGGACATTTTTTCCAGGATTTCGCCCAGGGTTTCCTGCTGATCGGTTTGCCGCTGGAGCTGGGTTTGGATGGCTTTGAGGGTTTCGCCCTGCAGCCGGCCGGTTTCGGGGATCGATTCCATGAGCTTGGGAAGAGCGGCAAGGTAGCCGATGAGTTCGTCCTGCCGGCGGCCCTGGGCGACCATGTTCTGGCGGATTTCGTCCATGAGGTCCGCCAGCGAACGAAAGCCGTCCTGGAGCTGGGCGATGGCAGCGCTATTTTTTCGCCAGGGGCGCAGAGTCAGTGGATTTGTTTCGACGGAGACGGATTCGGACGGCGCATCGTGGTCGCCGTTGCCGGTGGGGCTCTGCGGGCGTTTGAAGATTCGCGTAATGCGATTGAGAAATGTTTCAGTTTCGGGCATCAAGGCCTCCATGCGCGTCAGTCACCCATTCGATTTCCGCGGCCCGGTTCCCAACGGGCGCGGTTTGACAGGTATTTTTGCTAAATCTACCATGCGCGCGGCATGGGTCAACCTCGAGTCGCGGGGATATTCGCGTTCGCGCTGGCCCTGGTGGCAGGGGCGGCGGCGCTGATGACCTTCCACGGAACTGGGGTTCAGCCGCCGCGGAGCTTGCCCGGGGTCAGGATCGCCTCGATTACGCCGGCTGGGACGAGTCTGCTGGTGGCGATGGGGGAGGGCGATCGAATTGTGGGGGTGAGCAATTATGATGATGATCGGGAGGGGGTTTCGGGACGCCTGCGGGTTGGGGATTACCAGAATATCGATTGGGAAAAACTCTCCGAATGCGGGGCGAATCTTCTGGTGCTGCAATACGCGCCGGATCGGTTGCCGGGGTTTATTCCCCAGCGGTGTGCCCAGATGGGGATTCGGATCGTGAATTTGAAGCTGGATACGATTGATGAGATTTGTGCGGCCATGACCGAATTGGGCCGCTCGATCGGGGATCCGGCGGCAGGAGAGTTGGCGGCGACCAAGCTGCGCGAAAAATTGCAAGAGGTGAAGGAGCGCGTGAAGGGGTTGCCGCCGGTGAAGACGCTCGTGGTGACGAGCGATTCATCAGGCTTCGGCGTCGCGGGGCCGGGGGAATTCTTGGATGAGATTCTGCGCATCGCCGGTGGCGAGAATGCCGCCGCGGGGCTGGGAGAGCCCTATGCGGAGGTGGATCGGGAGATGATCATGACACTGAAGCCCGAGGTCGTGATCCGGCTCGTGCCCGATGGGGATCGCAAGCCGCAGGTGGTCGAATCGGGGGACCAGGCTTGGCAAACGATGGGAGATTTGCCGGCAGTGAAAAATCATCGGGTTTACGTGATTACCGATTGGGACGGGGAGATGCCGGGATTTGGAGTGGGCGAGTTGGCGGGGAAGATGGCCGCACTTTTGCATCCGGGGGGATGATCTCACGCAGAGGCGCGGAGGTGGGGAGGGAGATAGCAATGGCGAGTGGGGATTTCCCGCGTCGATGGTGTTCGAGGCAAAATATTTCAATGTCAATTCTCCTCTGATTCTCCGCGCCTCAGCGCCTCTGGTGCGTCAGTGAAACCGGTTTTGTCTTGTGAACTGAAAGGAGTTCACCATGGAATGACCCGTTAGCCGTGTAGCCGCCCGGGCGTGACGACGGAGCAATCGGTCGCGCGAAGCCCCGGAAGGCGAAGGCGCGAGCCGTAGCGTTAAGCGAACCCAAACCAGCCTCGTTACGCCAATGGGAGTGGCCAACCCGTCAGAGAGGGCCAAGCCGGCGCGGACGATGAAGCAGCGGGTGCGAGCAATCGTCCGGCTCCTCGGGGTCGATGGGGACGGCGCGTGCCGACAGACAAGATCGGGAACTGAGAGACCCCACGCATCGTTGTGCGGCTCGTTGGAAAGACATAACCAAGGGACGGGAAGCGTGGGGAGTCGGATGGGCTCATAGTAGCTGAGAAGCGGGGTAATGCCCGTGAGCGGAGGCGAAGCCTGCCGCGAGCCAAGGAGCCCTGACGGTATCGAGCGGAAGTAAGAAGAAGAGAGGCCCGCTTGCAGGGACAACCTGACAGTACGGATGATCCGACAGACTTGCCGGAGCACCTGAGGGTGAACTCCAGGGGTCTGCCGGGGAAAGTCTTTCTTCTGAGACAGAAGCTATACCTCAAAGCCAAGCGGGAACCGGGGTTTCGGTTTTACACCTTGTACGACCGGATCTGCCGGCGCGATGTTCTGGAAGCGGCGTGGGACCGGGTGTCCGCCAACGGCGGGGCGCCCGGCTTGGACGGGGTGAGCATCGAGAAGGTGCAAAACTCCGAGCACGGCGTCAGTGGATTCCTGAGCGAGATCGAAGAATCGCTCAAGACCCGCACCTACCGCCCGCAGCCGGTGAAGCGCGTGTACATTCCCAAAGCCAACGGCAAGCGGCGTCCATTGGGCATCCCCACGATCCGAGATCGCGTGGTGCAGATGGCGGTGCTGCTGCTCATCGAGCCGATCTTCGAGGCGGATTTCCTGGACTGTTCGTATGGATTCCGTCCCGGTCGCTCGGCTCACGATGCGCTGGAGGCGATCAAGCAAAACCTCCAGCAGGGCCGAAGGGAAGTGTATGACGCGGATTTGCAGTCGTACTTCGACACGATTCCCCATGAGAAACTGATGGCGTGTGTCCAGAAGCGGATCACGGACGGAAGCGTGCTGAAGCTGATCCGGATGTGGCTGAAGGCGGTGATCGTCGAAGAAGGCGAGAAGCCCGGCGATCCACCGAAAGTCACCCGGAGCAAACAGGGAACGCCGCAGGGCGGAGTGATCTCGCCGCTGCTGGCCAACCTATATCTGCACTGGTTTGATAAATTGTTCCACCGATCCGATGGCCCGCATCGCTGGGCGAACGCCCGGCTGATCCGGTACGCCGACGACTTTGTCATCATGGCAAGGTATATAGGCCCTCAGATCAAGCAGTTCGTGGAACGCACGCTGCAAGGCCGGTTTGATCTGACGATCAACACCGACAAGACCCGCACGGTGAAGTTGAAAGAGCCGGGCGAAAGTCTGAACTTTCTCGGGTACAGGTTCCGGTACGACCGGAGCCTGCAAGGCGGGCCGGGGCGTTATCTGAACCTCTGTCCTTCGAGCAAGTCGATGCAGCGTGAGCGGGACAAATTGCGGGAGATGACCGGACCCGAAGCAGGCTTTGTGCCCATCCCGGCGTTGATCGTACAGATCAACGAGCACCTGAGAGGATGGGCCAACTACTTCGGCAAAGGCTATCCGCGCAAGGCGTTCCGTCAGATCAACCGATTTGTGCAGGAGCGACTGGAACGACACCTTAAACGTCGCAGCCAGCGTCCGTTCCGTGTGCGCGGAGCGAGGAGCTGGTACGAACAGTTGCAGCGTCTGGGCCTCATCAGCCTGCGACCTGTTCCGACCGTGAATGCTTGAGAAGAACAATACCGTGAGAGCCGGATGCGGGAAACCCGCTCGTCCGGTTCGAAGAGGGAGAGCTGAGCGGCAATCGGGTCGTTCAGTTCTCTACTCTACCGTGAGGCCTGCATTCATTCGCATCGCGGCATCGTTGGGGGTAAAAAGCTGGGACCGGATGAACCGCTGGAGCGCGCAAAGATTGGCTGTGACCCTGATCGCGTGCGCGGCTTGCGTGGCTGCGGGAATGGCGGTGGCGATTTGTGTGGGGTCCAATGGATTCGGTTGGCCGTCCGGGGAAATCTGGCAATTTCGGGCGGAATCCGTCATCGACGCGGCTCTGATCGGCGCGGCCCTGGCGGCGGCTGGGGTGGCTTATCAGGCGATTCTGCGAAATCCCCTGGCGGATCCCTATTTGCTTGGCGTCAGCAGTGGCGCGTCGCTGGTGGCGTATCTCTGGCAGCTTCCCGTCTTCGCGGCGGTGGCCAAGGGGCTGGGAATGCTCGCGCCGCTGAGCCAGGAGTCGGCGGCGTTTGTGGGGGCGTTGGGGGCGGTGGCGATTGTCCTGGGGATTGCCGGGCGGCGCGGGCGGCTGGAGCCCGTGACGTTGCTGCTGGTGGGGGTGATTGTGAATGCGGTGAATGGCTCGCTGTTTCTGCTGGTCAATGCGCTGGTTGAGCAACTGCCGGGAAATGGGGGGCCGATGGGGTTTCTGGTGGGGGGGATTCAGGCGATTACCCGCGAGCAGCGGGTTGTGGCGACGGTGCTGATTGCCGTGGGGTGGGCAGTCCTGCTCTATTTTGCGGGGCAGCTTAACGTGGCCGTGCTGGATGACGGCGAGGCGGAGTCGATGGGGGTGCGCATTCATCGCCTGCGGTGGATCGCGCTGGTCGCGGCATCGCTGGTCACCGCGGCGGCCGTGGCGATCAGCGGGCCGATCGGGTTCGTGGGCCTGGTGTGCCCGCATGTGGCGCGGCTGATCGTCGGCACCGACCAGCGGCGGCTTCTGCCGATTTCGACCGCCATCGGTGCGATTCTGCTGATGGGGGCTGATGCGCTTTCGCGGTATCTAAGCGCCGAGGGACTCCTGGCGAGTCTTTTGCCGGTGGGAGTCCTGACAGGCCTGATGGGCGGGCCTGTTTTTCTATGGCTCCTGCTGCGGACAAGGTCGAGGGTGTGAAGGTATGAAGGTGAGAAAGTATGAAAGGGGTCGGAATTGTCGTGGCTTTACAATTGGCCTCCAATCAATAAACTTCCCTACCCTGCCGTCCATTGGGTCGGAGGAAATTTCGACCGGTTTTTGGAGATTACTAAGTGGCTCACTCACTGTCGGCTAAGAAGCGAATTCGTCAGAACATCAAGCGCCGGGCGCGCAACCGCGCCCGCAAGGAAGTGCTGAAGGACCAGACCAAGGCCTACCTCACCGCCCTGGCGAGCAACGACATCGCCAAGGCGACGGCGGAGCTGCGCAAAACTGTCATCAGGCTCGACAAGGTCGCGGCCAAGCACACGATCCACAAAAATACGGCGAGCCGCCGCCGGAGCCGGTTGACCCGCAGATTGAACGCCCTGAAGGCGGGTGGCAAGCCGGCTGCTGCCGCAAAGTAAGGCGGCGGAAATCCGAAACTCGAAATTCGAATGACGAATCAAACTCGAATGATCGAAATTCGAAGCAGCTTTTGTTTCGAACATTCGAATTTCGAATTTGATTCGTCATTCGAATTTCGAGTTTCGAGTTTGCCGAGCAACTAAGGACAAGCTTTTCAGATGAGCAGACCCATATGCCCGACGCATCGGTGATGGAACAAATCGTTTCCCTCTGCAAGCGCCGCGGCTTCATCTATCCGGCCAGCGAAATCTATGGGGGCCTCAATGGGTTCTGGGATTACGGCCCGCTGGGGTGCCTGCTGAAGAACAACATCCGCGACTGGTGGTGGCACGAGATGGTCCTCTGCCCGCCCCTCGGCCCCGATGGGCATCCCATCGAAATGGTTGGCCTCGATTCATCGATCATTCAAAACCCCAAGACCTGGGTCGCCTCGGGACATGCCGGTGGGTTTTCCGATCCGATGGTGGATGACAAGGAGACCAAGCAGCGCTTTCGGGCTGATCACTTTTGGGGTGCTTGGTGCGTGAGCACTAACGCAAAGGGCGATGGCGCCTGGCAGGAAGTCGACGTCGCAACGATTCTCAATCTAGAGATCCATTCCCCCCAATTGACGATGGTTGCTTCGTCGATTGGCGAAGCAGCCGAAATCTTCATCAACGATCTATGCAAGGCTCAGCGGCTTGAGCCGATCGGAGGTGTCGTAGAGGACCTTTTTGACACCGGAAGCGGAACCGCGGCTTGCATAGTACGAAACAAAAAGGAGAAGCTGCGCAAAGAGGTTTGGGCGATTAAGAAGATACTTTTCGATGCCCTAAATAGCGGTCCCGAAAGAATTCCCAGTCCGTTTACCCAGAAGAGAGGTTCGCTTACTCAACCCCGCCAGTTCAATTTGATGCTCGGCAGTGAGGTCGGGGCTGTCGATCCTGTTAAGGTGTATTTGCGTCCTGAAACAGCGCAGGGCATTTTTCTGGATTTCAAGAGTATTCTGGATACTTCTCGCGTTCGAGTTCCCTTCGGCGTCGCGCAAGTCGGAAAAAGCTTTAGGAACGAAGTGACGCCCAGGAATTTCATCTACCGCTCTCGCGAATTTGAGCAGATGGAAATGGAATGGTTCTGCCATCCGGATGAGGCCGCGAAGTGGTATGAATTCTGGAAGACGAAGCGAATGGAATGGTGGCGATCGCTCGGCGTAGCCGAGTCGAATCTGCACTTCCGGGATCATGAGAAGGATGAGTTGAGCCATTATTCGAAGATGACCGTCGATATCGAATACAAATATCCCTTCACCGCGCCGGATTTCGGCGAGCTCGAAGGGATCGCCCATCGTGGGGAATTCGATCTCACGCAGCATTCGCAGCATTCGGGGCAGAAGCTGGATTACTTCGACCAGGAATTGCAGCTCAGACTCAAGGAAGAGGGGAAGAGTCCCGAAGAGATCAAGGCCAAGAGCAGGTATATTCCCAACGTGATCGAGCCGGCGTCGGGGCTTACGCGGGCGGTGCTCGTGCTGCTTTGCGAGGCGTTTACGCCGGATGAATCGCGGCCGAGCAAGATGTTTTTGAAGTTCAAGCCGCAGTTTGCGCCGGTCAAGGTGGGGATTTTCCCGCTGGTGAATAAAGACGGGATGCCGGAGGTTGCCGAGAAACTTTATCTGGATGTGCGCGGCGATTTCACGTCGGAATATGACGCCAAGCAGTCGATCGGCAAGCGCTACGCCCGCATGGACGAAATCGGGACGCCCTTTTGCGTGACCATCGACGGGCAGACGATCCAGGACCGCACGGTTACCGTTCGCGATCGTGATGCGATGTCGCAAGTTCGTGTGGGGCTGGATAATGTTAAGGCTTACCTGAGAGAACGGCTGTAGCGTTTTTTCCAAAAGTCCCTCCGGCCACTGGATTAGGCTCCAGTTTTTTTAGGCCCTCACCCCAACCCTCTCCCTGAGTACAGGGCGAGGGGGTAAGACTTCGCGCCGCGTCATCGCGAAAAGGTTGGATATCCATCGGTACGGCATTTGGCAATCGGCAATCGGCATCCTATTCTGTTTTGATGTCCTCGCAGTTGGACATTCTGGCCCTGGAGCCTTTTTACGGCGGCGTCCGCAAGGCGATGCTGGAAACGGTCATGCGCTGCAGCCGGCATCGGTGGACGCTTCTGAAGCTTCCGCCGCGGCGGATCGAGAGGCGGCTATCGGCGGCGGCGCACTGGTTTGCCGAGCAGCTATCGCGCCACTGGGCGGGAAAGCTGGATCTGCTCTTCACCAGCGAAGCGCTCAACCTCGCGGATTTGCTTCGGCTCGTGCCGGAACTGGTCGACAAGCCGTCGGTCGTCTATTTCCACAACAACCAGCTTCCCGATCCTGATGGGCCGGAGAGCAAATCGGCGTTTGACTTGGTGAATCTCAATACCGCGCAGTCGGCGAGCGAGTTGTGGTTCAACAGTGAATTTCACGTGAACCTCTTCGCGTACCGTGCCGCGGCAATGGTGGAGCGGCATTCGGAACTGTCGAGCCGGAATCCGGTTCCGGAGATGCTGGCCAAGTCGCGGGTGATGCCGCCGCCGTTTGATCTGCACCTGGCGAGCAACATCCAGTTGTCGAATCCCGTGAAGCGGCAGGAGCGGACGGTGTTCGTGAGCACGCGGGATGCGGATATGGATCTGCTGAACCTTGGCCTTCAGACGCTGGCCATGCGAGGGGAGCGATTCGACCTGATCACGGTGGGTCCGCTGGAGAAGCTCTCGAATGCCTTCCCGCGGACCGCGATCGACGAGAACGATGAATATGGGCAGACAGCGGCACTGCTGAAGGCGGATATCTTCCTCAGCGCGCAGCGCTGGTCGCCGATCGACTTGTTTGCGATCCGCGCCCTGACGGCCGGCTGCTGGCCGGTATTGCCGGACGATGGGGTTTATCCGGAGATGATTCCCAAGGGCCTGCGCGGCCGGTGCCTGTATGACGGAAGTCCGGACATGCTCTCGAGCCGAATCCAGGACGTGTGGCATCTGGGGATTGAAGAGGAGTCGAAATCGGAAATGGCGTTCATCGAGGCGATCAAGCCGTTCGATGCGATCACGGCGTGCAAGGCGATGGATGAGAGGTTGAGTGCGCTGGTGTCGAAGCACAGTGCCCGCAGGTGAAGTGCGGAAATTCGAAAGTTGGAAAGCGGGTAGTTCCCACATTTTCCCAAAATTACTCACTTTTTGAGAGTATCTGGTCTTTCTCGCGATTGGGGAGTTACACGGCTGGAGCGGGTAGGTCTCACGTTATCCCAAAATATCTCACTTTTTGGGGAGGGATCTATTTCAGATTTGAAATTTGAGATTTCAGATTTGGGATGGGTGGGCATGGGAACTCCGGGATCGGCGAGCCGTTCGAGGGGCTCACGGCGAGCCGTTCGACGGGCTCACGGCGAGCAAGCTCGCCGGCTACACGGGGACAAGCGCATTGTGAGCGCGGGTTGGTGTTTTAGAGGGCGCAGGAAAAATAGTACGCGTCTATATACAGGTCCAAAGGGTGTACGTTTTGGACCTATTTTGGGAAATCTGGAGATTTTTGGGGTGAAATTGTTGAAGTTCGAAAGAATCTGCAAGGGGGGTTGGGGAGTCGGGCTATAGCCGGTAAATACGTACTACCGCCCGCTTGGCTGGAGAGCGCGGATCGCGGAGGAAGAATCGAAAATCGGAGGTGAGGATTTTTCGGCCCCGGGGTGGACTATGCCCGGCTGGCTTTGGCGAAGTCGGAGGGAAGGAAACGGGGGGCGAAGGCATTTGTGATCGAAATCCCGCTTTTGCCTAAGCTATGGGACGTTATGCCTGCATTATCGGACAGTTCTGTGGAATATCGGTCGTATGGCTTTGGCTAACCTCAATTGGCCGTTATTGTCTGACGAATAATGATTTAAATGCCGTAAGAATTGAAATGGCCAGGGAAGGGAAGGATGTCTAAAATACCACGTTGAAATTTTTAAAGTTTTTCGCGGCTGGCGGCGCGAGGGCGAAATGAAAAAACGTGAGTGGGTGGGATAAGGGACTATCCTTATGTCGTTGCTGACTGAGAGAGAATCTGCGCCGTAAGGCCGTCCGGCATCGCGATGCTGGAGGGATCGGGGCGTCATCGCCGCAGCGAGCCGATTTCCAACCGGGTGAGGCGGGACGGGAAATTTTTCCGGCTGGGGAGCGAGAAGTTTTATGTGAAGGGGGTGACGTACGGGCCGTTTAAGCCCGGGGCGGATGGGTGCTCGCTGCCGGGCGTTGAGCAGACGCGGCGCGATTTTGGGCAGATGCTGGAGCTGGGGGCGAACTGCGTTCGGATATACGAGAACCCGCCGACGTGGTTTCTCGATTTGGCGCAGGAGATGGGGATCAAGATTTTTCTGGACGTCGCGTGGGCGAAGAACCTGACGTTCACGGTTGACGAGGCGCTGATGGAGCAGGCGCGGGAGGCGGTTGGGCGCGCGGCCAGGGAGTGCGGGAATCACCCGGCGATTTTTGCGATCAGCGTGGTGAACGAAATTCCGCCGGACATCGTGCGCTACGTGGCGGCGCGAGAAGATCGAGGACTTCGTCGATGAGCTGGTGGAAATCGCCAAGCGGGAAGCGCCGGGATGTTTGGTGACGTTCGCGAATTTTCCGACGACTGAATACATCAATCCGCAGGGGGTGGATTTCGTCTGCTTTAATGTTTATCTGCACGATGGGCAGGTGTTTCGGAATTACCTGGCGCGGCTGCAGAACATTGCGGGGGATAAGCCGCTGATGCTGGGGGAATATGGGATCGACACGTTCCGGGAACATACGCCGGAGAGCCAGGCGAAGATCCTCAGCGAGCACGTGCGGGCGGTGTTTGAAGAGGGGCTTGTCGGGACGTTTATCTTCAGCTTTACGGACGACTGGTTTCGGCATGGGTATCAGATCGAGGATTGGGCGTTTGGATTGACGACGCGGGATCGGCAGCCCAAGCCGGCGTTTGCGGCGGTTCGGGAGGTTTTCGCAAGGGTGCCGCAGACGGCGGACGTGAAGCTGCCGATGTGCAGCGTGGTGATCTGCTCCTACAACGGCGGGAGCACGGTGGAGGCGTGCCTTTCTTCGATGGCGCGGCTGCGGTATCCGAATTTTGAGGTGATCTTCGTTGACGATGGGTCGAAGGACAACACGCAGGAGATTCTGCGGAAGTTTCCGTGGGTGCGGAACATCAGGCAGGAAAACATGGGGCTGAGCCACGCGCGGAACGTGGGGATGAACGCGGCGCGCGGGGAAGTGGTGGTTTACACTGACAGCGATTGCGAAGTGGACGAAGACTGGCTGTATTACCTGGCGCTTTCGCTGGTGCGCGGGGGATATGCGGGAATGGGCGGCCCGAACCTGATTCCGGATGAGGATTCGTGGGTGGCGGATTGCGTGGGGCTTTCGCCGGGCGGGCCGACGCATGTGATGATCGACGACCGGCAGGCGGAACACGTGCCGGGCTGCAACATGGCGTTTTATACGCCGGTGCTGAAGCAGATCAACGGGTTTGACACGCAGTTCCGCAAGGCGGGGGATGACGTGGACGTGATCTGGCGAATTCAGAACCTGGGGCAGGCGATCGGGTTTGCGCCAGCGGCGCAGGTGTGGCACTATCGGCGCAATACCGTGAAGGCGTATCTGAAGCAGCAGCGGGGATATGGGGAAGCGGAAGCGCTGCTGAAATATAAGCATCCGGATCATTTCAACACGCTGGGGGCGAGCCACTGGCGCGGGAAGATTTATGGGGGAGATCGGATCGGGGTGAGGCTGGGCGGAGACGTGGTCTATCACGGGGTGTTTGGGACGGGATTGTTTCAGACGATTTACCGGCGGCCGGCGTCCGTTCTGGCGATGATGCTGATGAGCATCGAGTGGCATCTGCTGGCGGGGTTTACGCTGCTGCTTTCGCTGGCGTTTGCGCCGCTGTTTTTTGTGGCGGTGGCGATGTTTCTGACGCCGGTGGTGCTGTCGCTGGTGGCGGCGTTTCAGGCGCCGATGCCGCGGCATCGGCACTGGCTGACGCGGCCGCTGATCGCGTATCTGCATTTCCGCCAGCCGATCGCGCGGGGATGGGCACGGTATAGCGTGCGGCTTCGCGAGAAAGTGCTGAAGGGGGAGGCGAGCGGATATCAGCGGAGCGAGAAGTTCCCGTTCGATCCGATCGAGCCGGGGACGCTGCGGTATTGGAGTCGCGAGCACGACCGGCTGCGGCTGCTGCACCAGATCAACGAAGAGGTTCACGCGGCGGGATGGCGGGCCCGGATGGACAGCGGATGGCATGATTGGGACATGGAAATTTACGGGAGCCGGTATGCGAAGGTTCGGCTGACGACGGCGACGGAATATCACGATGGAAAGGGAATGCTCACGCGGGTGCGGGTGGATCTGCGGCAGAGCCGGTTTGGGCAGGTGCTGATGGTGGGGACGATGCTGCTGGCGTGTTTGCTGCTGGTGCACCTGTGGCCGTTCAGTCGGCCGGCGGTGCTGATTCCGGTGGCGATGGTGGTCGATGTATCTGGTGAATCGGCGGAAGGTTTCTGCGCCGGTGCTGGGGTTGATCGACGCGGCGGCGGAGAAGGCGGGGTATTATCCGGTGCCGGCGAAACCGGGTGGGAAGGCGGCGAAGGCCCCGAAGCCGGAGGCGAAAGCCGGCGATATTCTGGACCCGGTGTTGGACGAAGGGGATGGGGAGTTGTCGGTGGTTTAGGGAAGCGCTCCCCTTCGGGTCGCGGCTAAACGAATATGCGATTTTATCTTCGGGCGATTGCTTATTTTCGCGAGGATTTGCCGCTGATCTTGGCGTCGCTGGGATTGGTTGCGCTGTCAACGCTGGCGGCGGTGGTTCAGCCTCTCTTGCCGCCCATTTTGCTTTCGCTGTTTATGCTTCCCAGCGGCAAATGGATATACCGGTGTTTCTATGGGCTTGGCCACCTGCTCGGGATTGCGCGGAACGACAGGTTTAAACTGATCGTCCTTCTGGCAGTGTTGGCAATCGTGCTGCGAATAGTTCAGGAACTGCTGGCGATGGCCCAGCGGCTGATCAGCACTTACATCGGGTATCACGGTTTGCTGCGAGTACGCTGCGATCTGTTTCGCAAGCTGCAGCAGCTCAGCATCGGGTATCACAAATCCCAGCCACAAGGGGATGCCATCTATCGCCTGAGTTACGACACGTCTGGGTTTCAGACCATCCTGACCGTGCTCGTGAACAATATTGTCGTGAGCGGCGCGACGCTGATTTTCATGATGTGTATCATGCTGAGCCTCAACGTGGGACTGACGCTTGTCACGTTGTCGGTAGCGCCGCTGCTGCTTTGGACGACGAAGCTCTTTGCCGGGCCTTTGAAGCGGCGGTGGCTTGAAGCCAAGGAAGTCGACACGCGGCTCACCACCGTCATCCAGCGATCCATCGCGTCGATCGGTTTGGTGCAGGCGTTTGGGCGAGAGGCGGATGAGTTCAACCATTTCACCAACACGGCGCAGGACAGTATCCGCGCCAACGTCCGGCAGGCGTGGCAGGATTCGTACTACTGGCTGCTAGTGGGGACAATTTTCGGGCTCGGATATGCGACTATTTTCGGCTATGGCGGATGGCTTGCCCATGTCGGTAAGATCGCGCCCTACGACCTGCTTGCGTTTCTCGGCTATGTGAATCAGGTGTATGGCCCGCTTCAGTCGATGAGCGGCAGTGGGGCAAGCATTCAAGGCGGCGTGGCAAGCGTGCAGCGCGTCTTCGACGTTCTCGATCGCGATGCGATCATCAAGGATGCCCCGGACGCGATTCATTTGCCGCGTCAGTCGCGAACTCTTTCGCTGAAGGACCTGAGCTTTGAATATCGCGCCGGCGAGCCGGTACTGCGGGATATTGATGTGACCATCCGGCCGGGGCAGATGGTGGCGTTTGTCGGGTCCAGCGGTGTTGGAAAAACGACTCTGCTGAATCTGCTGCCGCGTTTTTACGATCCGAGCGGCGGGGCGCTCTTGATGGATGACATCGATATCCGCAAGGCGAAGATCAAGGACGTGCGGGCCCATGTCGCTCTCGTTCTACAGGATAATCTGATCCTTCCCACATCGGTCGCCGAGAACATTTCCTACGGCCGGCCCGAGGCAACGGCGGCGCAGATTCGCAAGGCCGCGGAAATGGCTGGCGCCGCGGGATTCATCGAAAAACTGCCGGAGAAATACGATACCGTCATCAACGAAAGCGGCGGCAACATCTCCGGCGGCCAGCGGCAGCGCATCGGCATCGCCCGGGCCATCCTTACCGAAGCCCCCATCATGGTTTTCGACGAGCCAACCAGCGCGCTCGATCCGCAGAACGAGGCATTGGTTACCCAAACCCTGCGCGGTCTCAAACGCCAGCGGACGATTATCCTCGTCAGTCATCGTCTCAGCACCGTGATGGATTGCGACCAGATTTTTGTCATGGATGAGGGGCGGATCGTGGAGCGGGGGACACATGCCGAACTGGTGGCCGCACATGGGTTGTACGCGGAAATGGGGCGGCAGCAATTGAAGATCGAGGAAGCTTCGCCGGCGTAGGATGGGTATGATCGGCTAGCTTCGCGATAAAAGCCCCCCTCCCTTACCCTCCCCCGGAGTACCGGGGGCGGGGAAAAGAGTGAGTACCAGGGGAGGGGATAAAGAGTCTAATGACCGGGCAAAAACAGAAACTTCGGATCATTGTGGGTGGGCTTGTGGGGCAGTTCCCGCTCGGGGGCGTGGCGTGGGATTATTTCCATTATGTGCTGGGGCTCGCGGAGCTGGGGCATGATGTTTATTACCACGAGGATACGTGGGTCTGGCCGTTCGATCCCCAGCTGAAGTATCCGACCGATGACCCTTCGTACACCGTGAAGTTTCTGGATGAATTTTTTTCCACGCATGCGCCGCAGCTCAAAAGCAAGTGGCATTACGTGCTGTTTCACGAGAAACATTTCGGCATGACACGCGAGGCTTTCGCAGAGGTAGCGCGAACGGCGGATATTTTTCTGAACGTCAGCGGGGCTTGCTTCATCCCGGAGGAGCTGGGAAGCGGATGCGTCAAGGTATTTCTCGACACCGATCCGGGCTACAACCAGATCATGCTCAGCGAGCGGTTTGCCTGGTCGCAGAACGTGGAGCGGTGGTGCCAGTCGGTGGCGGATCACGATCGGCATCTGACCTACGCGGAGAATCTTTACGGCGACGACTGCCTGGTTCCGCGGCTGAACTTCGATTGGCAGACGACGCGGTGCGTGGTGACGCTGCCGCAGTGGCGGGCGGTGCGCGAAGCGCCGGTGCCGGCGGGGGCGGAAATGACGACGATCATGACCTGGGACTGGTTCCGCGGGCCGCTGACCTATAACGGGATGGAATATTTCGCGAAGTCGACGGAGTTTGAAAAATTCATGGACCTTCCTGGCCGAACTCATTCGCCGATGGTGGTGGCGCTGAATGGATTGAAAGCGCCGTTGAAGAAAGTGGAGGGGTTTGGGTGGAAGGTGATGGATGCGCATGCCGTTACGCTGACGCCGGGGGATTATCAGCGGTTTATTGCCGAGAGCGCGGCGGAGTGGTCGGTGGCCAAGAATGTTTATGTGGCGATGAGGACGGGATGGTTCAGTTGCCGGACGGCGTGCTACCTGGCCGGGGGGCGGCCAGCGGTGGTGGAAGATACGGGGTGGACGAAGTTCATCCCGGCGGGGAGGGGAATTGTGGCGTTTAATACGATGGAAGAGGCGATCGCGGGGATCGAGGCCGTGGCGGCGGATCCAGCGGGGCATCGCGCGGCGGCGTATGAGATTGCGCGGGAATATCTGGCGCCGGATCGGGTGTTGCCGCGGATGATCGAATCGATCTACGCGGCGAAGCCGCGGGCGCTGGGATCGAAAATCGGGTGATGGGCAAGGGCCTGACCATCGTCGTCGGCGGGTATATCGTCGCCTATCCATTGGGGGGGATGACGTGGCATCATCTCAATTATCTGCTGGGGCTCCACGAGCTGGGGCACGAAGTCTGGTTCCTGGAGGACAGCGGGTCGTATTCGTATCCGTATAACCCGGTGACCTGGCAGACCTCGGCGGATTCCACCTATGGGCGCGAATACCTGGAACGGACGTTTGCGCAATATGGGCTGCCGAAACGGTATTGCTACTACTCGCAGTTTGAGGACAAGCATTATGGACTCAGTGGGGGAGAGTTGAACGATCTTTTGCGCCGGGCCGATCTTCTGCTGTGCGTCAGCGGGGTGACGCCGTTGCGCGAGCAGCGGCCGAGGCCGCGAAAGACGGCGGTGATCGATACCGATCCGGTCTTTACGCAGCTTCGCATGAACTGGGACGGGGAATTTCTGGACTATTATCGAAAGTTCGATTCGGTGGCGACGTTTGGGCGGCTCATAGGAACCGAGGCCTGTTCGCTGCCGACGCACGGATTCAAGTGGATTCCGACCAACCAGCCGATCGCGCTGCGGCACTGGCCCGTCAGGCAATCGCAGAGTTCTGAAATGACAACGATCGGCAAATGGGAGCACACATCCGACCGGAACCTGGAATTCAACGGCAAGAGCTACCGCAGCAGCAAGGGGGTGGAGTGGATGAAGATGATCGATCTTCCGCCCCGGGTTTCGTGGACCATGACGCTGGGAATGCTGGCGATGCCGAAGGAGACCTCGGAGGAATTTTCGCGGCATGGGTGGAAACTGGTCGATCCGGAGAAGGCGACGCTGAGCTGCGAGGCGTATGCGGATTTCATCCGGGGCAGCGCCGGGGAATTTACAGTGGCCAAGGAGATTTACGCGGGATTGCCCAGCGGGTGGTTCAGCGACCGCAGCGCGGCCTATCTGGCAAGCGGTCGGCCGGTGGTGACGCAGGGGAGCGGATTTGACCGCTGGCTGCCGACGGGCCAGGGGCTTTTTTCTTACCAGACGATGGATGAGGCGGCCGCGGCGCTGAATGCGATCGCGAAAGACCCTTCCGGGCACGGTGCCGCGGCGCGGGGAATCGCGGAACAATATTTTGAATCAAAAAGGGTGCTGGGTGCGTTGATAGAACGGATCGTGTGAAAGGTGGGGGACTAGATTTCGGGGGTGCGTGCTTTGCGATTTTACCTACAATGGCGAGCGATGTTGAAATTTAATAGATGGATCGCCGCGGGAGTCGCCGGGATCGTCGGGCTGGCGGCGTGCTCGGGGCAGCATTCGGCCACAGTGGACACGTGGAACGGGCCGACGGTGCTGGCGTCGGTGACGATGCAGGACGTTTCGCCCGACAACGACGCGGTGAAGGTGGTCCGCAGCCAGCATTACGAGATTTACTCGACGATCCCGGATCGGCCGGACATGCTGAACCGTTTGGCGCAGCTCATGGAGGGGGCGTTTCAGATGTATTTGAAGGTGGCGCCGTCGGTGACGCCGACGAATCATCCGATGCGCTGCTATATGTTCGCCGATCGTCCGCAGTGGATGGCGTTCACGCGAATGCACACGGGGCTGGACGCGAATATTTATCTGCAGATCAGCCGGGGCGGATACACGATTCACGACTGGTATGTGGCCTATTACATTGGGGACATCGCGACGTATTCGGTGGCGGCCCATGAGGGTTGGCACCAGTTTGTCGCCCGGCATTTTCGCGGCAGGCTGCCTCCGTTCCTTGAGGAGGGTCTGGCGTGCATGTATGAAGACGTGCAGTGGGACAACGATCTGCCAAGGTTTAATCTTTCGCTGAACCCGGAGCGGGAGCTTTCGCTGCGCCGGGCGATGGACGCGAACGAGCTTTTTCCGCTCAGCGAGCTGATCACCCTTCATGCCGGGCAGGTGGTGGGGAAGGCGGGGATTCGGATCGAGGCGTTTTATGCCCAGGATTGGGCCTTTGCGCGGTATCTCTGGGAGGGGGAAAACGGAAGGTTTCGGCCCGCACTTCAGAGCCTGCTGGCGGATACGGCCGCGGGAACGGTTTATGACCCGACAGGGTCGCTGAGATTGGCCTATTTGGGCTGGAATCCCGCGGGCGTTCGGCCGCTTTTGGAGCACTATCTTGGGGAGGACTTGGCGACGCTCGAGGACGGTTACCGTCAATTCATGCAGAAAGTCGCATACGATGAGATGATGCAGCAGTTTGATATGCATTGAGGGGTAGTTGCGAGTTGCGAGGAGAAAAAAAAATCTTGGTAGGCTGGGTTCCCATTGCGTTATATTTGCGCTATGGGTTCGGTAGTCCACCTTTATCACCGGAGGGAATGCCGATTTAGTGGACGTGTGCAGGGGGTGGGGTTTCGATATACTGTGAAGAACTTGGCGATGCAGTACAATGTCGCGGGTTACGTTCGCAACCTTCCGGATGGGCGCGTGGAGCTGGTGATGGAGGGGCCGGACGATGAGATCAATGGGCTGCTCGAAGACGTGAGTCGGAAGATGAACTGTTATATCAAAGGGCTCGATCAAATCGTCGCCGCGCCGACTGGGGAATTCGATTACTTCGCGATCAGGCACTGATGTACCGAACTCTGGTTATTGCACGATATACGTTTCTCGAAGCGGTTTTGCAGCCGATCTACTCGCTGCTGCTGACGTTCGGGGCGGCGGTGCTGTTTATCTTTGGGCTGTTGCCGTTCTTTACGCTGGGCGAAGACACCAAGATGTTCAAGTCGGTGGCACTGGACGTGATCCTGCTGCTGGTGCTGCTGGCCACGCTGTTTGCCACGAGCAAGTCGATCTACGAAGAAATTGAAGACCGGACCATGCTCACGCTGATGAGCAAGCCGGTGCGAAGATGGCAGGTGATGCTGGGGAAATATTTTGGCATCGCCGCCGCGGCAGGGCTTGGGGTGGCGCTGCTCGGGTTTGTGACGATTCTCGCTACCTGGATCCGCATTCCCACCGATTACCTGCTGAATTCGAATTCGCTGAACGATTTGGTGCGCGGGCAAATCTGGAATTACCGCTTGATG
The DNA here is from genome assembly GCA_963755915.1 of uncultured Phycisphaerales bacterium. Lineage (GTDB taxonomy): Bacteria > Planctomycetota > Phycisphaerae > Tepidisphaerales > Tepidisphaeraceae > PALSA-1353. The sequence goes on along the minus strand of CAVWLP010000002.1, from coordinate 4,608,451 downwards.
CATATCTCGGGCCTGGTGCCGCAATTGGTGCTGACCTGGCTTCAGATCTGCGTGCTGGCGGCGGTGGGGGTGGCGCTTTCGACGCGGTTCTCGTTGGTGGTGAATCTTCCGATGGTGATTATTCTGTACCTGGCGGGAAACATGACGCGGTTCATGTTTCCCATCGCCGGCGGGCCGCTGGCGGATAAGCCCGAACTGGTGCAGGGGATCGGACGGGTGGTGGCGCTGCTGCTGCCGTACCTGGGGACGTTTGATATGAAGGACCTGACGGTGCTTTCGACAATCAAAGTGGGCGATTTTTCGAATAACACCGATGCAACTCCGCTGGGACCGTTGTGGGGATACGTGGGACTGGCGGCGATGTATGCGGTCTCGTACTGCACGTTTGTGCTGTGCGCGGGGATGTGGAGCTTCCAGCGCCGCGAGCTGGGCGGCGGCGAGGGATAGTGGGGAAAACCCGAAATTCGAAATTCGAATGACGAATCAAATTCGAAATTCGAATGTTCGAAACGTGGTGCGAGCATTTGTTTCGAATTTCGGTCATTCGGGTTTGATTCGAGTTTCGAATTTCGAGTTTCCCTGCTGGGCAGTCTATAATCTGGTATGGAATCTCCCACCCGCGAGCAATTCGTCAACGAAGTCATCAAAGTCGTGGGTGAGCGATTCCCGCTGGTGAAGATCGCCCGCGGGGATCAGCCGTTTTCCATGCGTGTCAACGGGCACGTGGCGTCGCTGGAGAATCTCTATCGCATGTCGGTGCTTCGGCCGGAAGGAACGCGGCGGCACGTGGAGCGATGGATCGTGGAGCTTCTGCGGGCCGCGGAGGGAACGCCGGATTTGGAGGGGACGTTTGAAGAATTGTCCGAGCGGATTCTGCCGCTGGTGATGCCGGAGCATTCGGATCCCAATCAGCTTTCCGTCACGCAGCCGCTGGTGGGGGGGCTTGTGGTGGCCTATGGGATCGACAACGACCGGACGATTTCGCACATCACGAAAAAACGGCTGGATAAGTGGGGCGTGGAAATCGACGATTTGCACGAGACCGCGCTGGGGAACCTCACGAAAAAAAGCCAGGCGGTGCAGGCGCACGCGGCGCAGGATGATGACGGGCGAATGGAGCTGATCCTCTTCCAGACGCTCGACGGCTACGACGCCAGCCGGGTGCTTTTGCCCGATCTTCACGAACGGCTGCGCGAGCATCTGGGGAGCCCGTTTTCGGCGGGGATTCCCAATCGCGACATCCTGCTCTGCTTCCGCAATGAAGAAGCGACGGTCTCGCGGCTGCGGCCCCAGATTGAGCGGGACTACGAGCAGATGCCTCACCAGATTACCAGCAAGCTGCTGCTGATAACCGCGGATGGGATCGCGATGCGGGATTGACGCGATTCGGCAGGATGTGGCGGATTGTCGCGGGGATTAGGAAACGATTCGCCGCATTTGCTAAATGAAGAGCCCCAAATGCCGAATAAAAAAGCGGAAATCGATTTGATGCCGCGATTTTTTTGGCCCGATTTTCGGGCGGCAAATTGCGGTTGTAAAACGCCCGGTTCAAATTAGAATCTTTCACATGCGTTTCGGAATTTGCACCAAGGCCTCGCGTGCCGGTGAAGTCCGCACGGCCGGGGCGGATTTTGTGGAGGAGAACGTCCAGACGTTCCTGCGCGGCCTCGTCGAGGACGCGGAATGGCAGGGGACGTGGACGGCGCCGCAGCGCGCTACCGGTCTCGGCGGCGAATTCACTGGTTCCAGGCGACCTGAAAATCGTCGGTCCGGCGGTGGATTTCGAGCGGCTCCAAAAATATATCGCCAATGTGACGGCGCGGCGCAGCGGGTGGGGATCAAGATACTGGTGTTCGGCAGCGGGGGGGCGAGAAATGTTCCCGATGGGTTTGACCGGGCGAAGGCGCAGGAGCAGATCGTCGCCTTCTGTAAAATGGCGGCGGATGCATGCGCTCGGACGGGAATTACGCTGGTGGCGGAGCCGCTGAACAAGGGTGAGTGCAATATCATCAACACGGTGGGCGAGGCGATGACGTATGTCCGGCAGGTGAATCACAAGAGCTTTCAATGCCTTGCGGACAGCTATCATTTCTGGATGGAGAATGAAAAGCTTTCGGAGCTGGAAGCGGCCGCGCCGTGGGTCCGGCACGTACACGTGGCCGACCTGGAGGGTCGCGTGGCGGCGGGGGAGAGCGGGAAATCGGACTACCGGCCGTTTTTCCGGATTCTGAAGCGCGCGAAATATGCGGGGGCGATCAGCGTCGAAGCGCTGAACTTTAACGATTTTGAAACGGTGGGGAAGCGCGTGATCGCCTTCCTGCACCGGCAATGGGACGAAGCTTGAACAGTTGTTTAGCGAAGGAATAAAAATGTCGAACCGCGTTTATAATTTCAGTGCCGGGCCCGCGATGTTGCCGACGGAGGCCCTGGAAAAATCGGCGACCGCCTTGCTCGATTACCAGGGCAAGGGGTTTGGGATTGCCGAGGTGAGCCACCGGGGGAAGGAATTCGAGGGCGTCGTCGATGAGGCGATCACCCGCTGCAAGCAGCTTCTGGGGGTGGGAGACACGCATGATGTGCTTTTCCTCAATGGCGGAGCCACGCAGCTTTTCACCACGATTCCGATGAATTTCCTGCACGGCAGCGCCGACTATCTCGTCTCCGGCGAATGGAGCAAAAAGGCGGCTTCGTTCGGAAAGGAAGTGGGAAGCGTGAACGTGGTGGCCAGCAGCGAGTCGAGCAATTTCGACCATTCTCCGGCTTCGGGCGACTGGAAGCTCTCCGACAAAGCCGACTATTTCCACGTTTGCTCGAACGAAACCGTACACGGCCATCGCCTGCCCAACTGGCCGAAGCATCCGAACCTGGTTGTGGACGCCAGCAGCGAATTCATGTCGCGGCCGCATCCGGTGAAGGATTGTGCGCTGGTTTATGGCGGGTCGCAGAAGAATCTGGGTCCGTCGGGCGTGGTGCTGACGATTGTGCGGAAGGACCTTTATCCGAAGCAGAAGAAGGTCATCAGCAAGCTCTGGAGCTTCAAGGACCAGGCTGAGAACAAGTCGATGATCAACACGCCGCCCACGTTCAGCATTTACGTTCTCCTGGAAGTATTCCGCTGGCTGGAGGCGCAGGGCGGGCTTGCGGCCATGGAGAAACGGAACACGACCAAGGCCGGCCTGATCTACGGCGCGATCGACAACAGCAACGGGTTCTACAAGGGCACCGTTTCCAACAAGGAGCAGCGGTCGCACATGAACGTGACGTATCGCCTTCCCAGCGAAGAGCTGACGGACGAATTCGTGAAGACGTCCGCGAAGAATGGGATGGTGGCCCTTAAGGGGTACCGCACGGTCGGCGGAATTCGCGCCAGCATCTACAACGCCATGCCGGTGGAAGGGTGCCAGGCTTTGTCGCAGTTCATGAAGGATTTCGCGTCCAAGAAATCATAACCGATCCCCGCTTATGCAATGGGGCGGCAGCGAACAGGTGGCGGTGGCGTTCCACCGCGGCGCCGTCCAGCGCGCCGAATTCGCCCTGGCGCATGCGTGGCAACTGGATTCGGCGATCTCCCATCGTCCCAAGTGGCGCGATTGGTGCATGGCCCATCGATAACGTAAGCTATGGCCCCCAAAGCGAGGAGAACGAGATGTCTGATCAGTCCATCGAATCGGCAATGAAAGAGACGCGTGTTTTTCCACCCAGCCCGGCGCTGGCGGCCAAGGCGTGGATCAAATCGCGCGAGCAGTATGAGCAGATGTATCGCGAGTCGCTGGACCATCCTGACCAATTTTGGTCGAAAATTGCCGAGGAGCTGAGCTGGTTCAAGAAGTGGGATCGCGTGCTGGAATGGAAGCTGCCCAACGCGAAATGGTTCCTGGGCGGAAAGACAAACGTCTCGCATAATTGCCTCGATTATCAGATCGCCAAGGGGCGGGGTAATAAGACGGCGATTTTGTGGGAGGCTGAGCCGGAAATCGGGCCGGGGCAGGGGGGCAAGATCAGGGCGATCTCGTTTGAAGAACTTCACCAAGACGTGTGCAGGTTCGCCAATGGACTGAAGAGCCTGGGCGTCCGCAAGGGAACGCGGGTGACGATCTATATGCCCATGATTCCCGAGGCGGCGGTGGCGATGCTGGCATGTGCCCGGCTTGGAGCGCCGCATAGCGTGATATTCGGCGGGTTCTCCAGCCAAGCGATCGCCGATCGGGTCGAGGACGCGAAGAGCGAAATCGTGATCACGGCCGACGCCGGCCGGCGGCGAGGGCAAATCGTCCAGCTCAAACGCAACGTCGACGAAGCGGCCAAGAAGACTTTGCTGATCAAGAAAGTGATCGTGTTCAAGCATACCGGCGAAAAAATCGACTGGGTGGAAGGGCGCGACATCTGGTGGAACGACGTGGCGGCGAATCAGCCGGATCAGTGCGAGCCGGAGCCGATGGATTCGGAAGATCCGCTCTTTGTGCTCTACACCAGCGGATCGACCGGCAAGCCCAAGGGAATCATCCACACGACCGGCGGATACATGATCGGAACGTATATCACGACCAAATACGTGTTCGATCTGCACGACGACGATATCTACTGGTGCACGGCCGACGTGGGGTGGATCACGGGCCACAGCTACGTGATTTATGGCCCGCTGGCCAACGGCGGAACGACGCTGATGTATGAGGGCGCTCCGAATTTTCCGGACTTCAGCCGTTTCTGGAAGATCATCGCGCGGCACAAAGTTTCGATTTTTTATACCGCCCCGACGGCGATCCGCGCGTTCATGCGCGCCGGGCGGCAGCTTGTGGATGGGCACGATCTTTCTTCGCTTCGGGTGCTGGGGACCGTAGGTGAGCCGATCAATCCCGAGGCGTGGATGTGGTATCACGAAGTGATCGGGCAGAAGAAATGTCCGATCGTTGATACGTGGTGGCAGACGGAAACCGGGGCGATCATGATTACGCCGCTGCCGGGCGTGACGCCGACGAAACCGGGGACGGCGACGCTGCCGTTTTTCGGCGTCGACGCGGCCATCGTCGACCGCGAAGGCCGCGAGATGGGGCCCAACCAGGGGGGCCTGCTGGCAATCCGCCGGCCGTGGCCTTCGATGCTGCGCGGAATTTTCAATGATCCGGACCGTTACGTCCGGCAATACTGGTCGGACGTCAAGAACTGCTATTTCACCGGCGATGGCGCCCGGCGCGATTCGGACGGATATTTCTGGATCATGGGACGCGTGGACGACGTCATCAATGTTTCGGGGCATCGGCTCGGGACGGCAGAGATCGAGAGCGCGCTCGTTTCGCACGCGTCGGTCGCCGAGGCCGCGGTCGTCGGGATGCCGCACGAGATGAAGGGGCAGGGAATCGCCGCGTTCGTGACCCTGCGCAGCGGGTTCAAGCCGGGCGAAGATCTCAAGAAGCAACTTGCCGTCGTGGTGACCGAACAGATCGGAAGCTTGGCGCGTCCGGATCAGATTCGCTTCACCGAAGCCCTGCCGAAAACCCGCAGCGGAAAAATCATGCGCCGGCTGCTGAAGGAGATCGCCGCGGGGGGCGAAGTGAAAGGGGACACCAGCACGCTGGAGGATTTCAGCGTGGTCGCGAAATTGAAAGAGCAGGACGAGGCGTAAGATTTATGGATAGATTGGGGCTTGGTCCTGCGGAAAAATCGTAGGCGCGGGCGTTGGGCTGTTTACGCGATTGATTATCACGTTGTCGAACATGGCCCTGTGCCGGTCGTTTCCTTCGCCGGCGGCGATCAGGCCGGCCATGCCGCTTGAAAATGTCTGATCCTCCGCGGAGCAGACCAGCGATCCATCCACAAGCACGGAAATCTTCGAATCCTGGAATCGCAGCATCACGCGGTGCCAGCGGTTCCAGCGCCAATGCTCCGCGCTTCCCAGGGCAAGTTCGTGCTGGCGCGGGCCGCGGATATTCTGTTCGGCCAGGTAGAGCGCGCAGCCGCCGTCGGCGTAGAGGCGCGCGTAATATCCGTTGGGGTCGCCGTCCCATCCGTTGCCGGTGCTGCTCACTCGCCCCATCACTCCCGCCCACCCGCCATCCGGCAGGTAGATATCGGCGCTGACTTCGTAATCCGTCCAATTGGCGTCGCCCAGGACGGTATAGGGAATCCATTCCGGCGCCCAGCTTTGGGCCTTGGCGTCGAGCACCTGCTGGAGGCACTTTCCCTTTCCATCGGGGCGGTTGCCGATTTCGAAAACGCCGCAGATGTCCGCGGTGTAGTGGGGCAGATACCCGAACTGCCTCGGGTTCGCGTAGTGGTTGAAATCGTCCCGGTACGGCAGGGGGAAAGGCGCATCGGGGGGAATCTCACCGGCGGTGCCTTTTTGCTGGCCGGTGGTCGTGGAAATCGAGTAGATGGAATTCGGGTCGAGTTGGATCGCAAACGCGCCCGCGGCGGGAATGATGTCGGCGAGCCGGACGAACTGCGCATCCCGGTTGGTGCGCCACACGCAAAGCGTTTTCGCATGAAGCCCCGGACCGATATCGAAGGTAATTTTTTGAGCTGCCGATGCGCCGGCGGTTTCGGCGATCAGACTGAAGTCTCCCTCCGGAGATTTCAGCGCCACGACCGAGCCGCCCTCTGAGAGGTTGCGACACGCGGAGGTCATGTACTGCCAGCCCGCCCGCGAAAACTGTCCGTAATGTGCGTAGCTCCACAGGATCGGCTTGATGGAGTAATGGCCGCTCCAGGGGGAGTTGGCGATGATCGCCGGGGGCTGCTGGGCGTAGGGCTCGATTCCATAGACCGAACCGACAAGGTACCAGTTCACGATTTTAGTCACGCCGCTTTGGATAAAGTTCTCGTTGAACTGATGAACGGCGCCGATGGCGCAGTCCCAGTCGTCGCCATAGGAATGCTCCGAGTCGCTGTAAATGTGCTCTTCGGTGTTCCAGATCGGTTTGCCAAGCCGTTCGGAGAGCGCTATCACCGCCTGGGGCGTGGGGACCACGGACATCGTGTGATTGCTGATGATATCGACCGAGTTTCTAAGGTCTGCGTCCGTGGCCAGGTCGGCGCACCAGTCCCATTTGCTCGGGCCGTTGCCGTCAAACGCGTGAATCTTGACGCTTTGCAGCCCGCTTCGGTCGAGGGCTTTGCGAAGCAGTTTCGGAAAGAATTCGACCGACCCGCGTTCGTTGCGGCAGCCCACGGCGTCGAGATCCAGTCCATAAATGCTTTTGAGCCCCAGAATCCATTTCACATAATAGTCGCACATGTCCTGCGTCCAGAACTCTCCCCCCCGACCCAGCCGGGGCAACTCCACGCGCAGGCGTCGAGTGTGAGGAAGAGATTTCTCTTTTTCGCTTCGCGCATGATCCACCACTCGTAGCCACGCTGATAATTCTGGTCGTCGCGCCAGTGCATGTGACTGGGCTCCGTGCCTTGGGTGGAATTTCCATCGCCCGGCACCTCGACATAGAGCGCGGACATCGAGGCCCCGAATTTCGGTTTGAAGAGAAGATCGAGAATCTCGCTTCGCTGCGGCTCGGGATAGTCCTTCAGCAGCACCGAGGTCGCCCCGCCCCCGCTGACAGCGCCGACGCCATCGAACCGCTTGCCTGGGGCGTTGGCGTCGAGAAAAACTGTGTCTGCGGCCCCAGCCCACTGAACTCCGCAAATGATCCGTCCCAAAACCAAAGTAAACATCACGTGCAGCAATTTGATTCGAATCATCCCCTGTATTCTGGTCTCGCAAAACCAATTCGGCAAGCGCTTGCCGATTAGCTTACCCATCTTTCCTGTTTACTCCATTTTGACGCGGAGTGTTACCTTTTGTACCGTAGGGTCCTCACAAAAAAACATTCCGCGAAAGTCGCGCACAACATCCAATGCGTAGAATCTTAGCTTCATCCCGATTAGAACATGCCCCGGAAAGTTCCTCCTCATGGGCTTAAGGAAAATCCTATGACCACTTCAGATGTTTTTAACATGGATGCATTCGCCGCGACGCCTCTCCTTCATGATCCTTACGACTACCTGATCATGGAACAGTTCGTGAAGCCCGATGCGCTGACGAAAATCAATGCCGACTATCCGAAGATCGACGATGCGGGGAGCCTTCCGCTGGCCGGGCTGAAGTTCGGACCCAATTTCCAGGCGATGGTGGATGCGCTGAATTCGGACGAATTCCGGCAGGCGTTTGAGCAAAAATTCAGCCTGGATCTTTCCGGCCGCCCCTCGACGATCACCGTCCGCGGCCGCTGTGGAACGCGGGATGGGAACATCCACACCGACTCGACGAGCAAAATCATCACCGTGCTTTTGTACCTCAACACCAATTGGGAAAACCAGGGCGGCCGGCTGCGGCTGCTGCGCTCGGGGAACAATTTGGAAGACTTTGCCGCGGAGGTTCCGCCGATGGGCGGGGCGCTTTTGGCGTTTTTGCGCTCGGATAAATCGTGGCATGGGCATCTGCCGTTCATCGGCGAGCGGCGCGTGATCCAATTCAACTGGGTGAAGGGCGAAGCCAACAAGCAGATGGCGATGATCCGCCATGGGATCTCGGGCGCAATTAAGAAAATGCTGGGCAAGGTAAAAGGGGGAAAAGCCTCAGCGGAAACTGAGAATGCGTCAAACTATTGACCAGAGCGCTTTGGCATAGGATTGTTTGCAGACCCCCCAAAAAGGAAACGGTTTTTGGCCAGTAGCAATCTAAGCACCAGAGAATTCCACAGGATTCTTCTGATTAAACCCTCGGCGCTGGGGGACGTGATTCACACCGTCCCGGTGCTGGTGAAACTGCGCCAGAGGTATCCGGATGCGCGGATCGATTGGATGATGAGCCCGGCGATCGCCGAATGGGTGGGGCACCACCCGGCGCTGAATCGCGTCCTGGAATTCGATCGCAAGGCGCTGGTGCAGCCGCGCAGGCGCGGCGCTTTTCTGGAAGCTGATGAAGGAGCTGACGACGGGCGGGTATGACCTGGTGATCGATTTGCACGGGCAGTTTCGCTCGGCGTTCTTCGCGTTGGCGACGGGAGCGCCGGTGCGGATCGGGTTTGACCGGCCGCGCAGAAAATCGTTCAGTTCGCTCCGGCAACTGCCGGCTGAAGCGTACAAACACGGTTGGACCGGCGCGGGAGATTTCGTGGGTGGCGTATTCGCATCACATCGCGATTCCCACGCTGGAGGCGCACGCGGTGGATCGATATCTGTGGCTCGGGGAGATGCTGGGTTTTTCGCCCAAAGCGCCGGATTTTCACGTGCCGATTCCAGCCGAGGCGGCCGCGCACGCGGAAGAGCTGCTGGGGCAGCACGGCGCGGTGGACCGGCCGCTGCTGCTCATCAGCCCGGGGACGGTGTGGGACACCAAGCGTTGGCGCACGGATGGATTCGCGGAAGTGGCGCGGCATTTCTCAAGCCAGGGGTGGAGCGTTGCGGCGATCGGATCGGGGAACGACCGGCCGGTTTGCAGCGAGCTGGTGAATATGTGCCCGGCGGTGCTGAATTTGTGCGGGCAAACGAAGATCAGCGAGCTGGCGGCCCTGACGCAGCGCGCGGATTTGTGCATTACCAACGATTCGGGTCCGATGCACCTGGCGGTGGCGCTGCATCGCCCGGTGGTGAGCATTTTCGGGCCGACGGATCCGCTGTGGATCGGGCCGTACGGAAGGCCGCATGCGGTCGTCCGGCTGGATCTGCCCTGCTCGCCGTGCTATCTGCGGTCGGTTCGGCAGTGCCCGCATGGGCATGCGTGCATGCGGGATATCGAAGCGCGGGATGTGATCGATCGGGCGAACCAGGTTTTGAAGGATTCGAGCAGGTCGATTGCGGTTTAGGCGGCAGCGATGAGCGTCTCAGGCGAGGCAAATAGGCGGTCGCGAACCTGGTTTTGGATTATTCTGCCTCCGCTGATGGCCTTTTTTGTTGCCCGGATTTTTCTGATGGTCGTCATCGGTTGCGAAGGCTTTGATCCGCACGCGGCCTCGACCTGGCAGCGGGGGGATTCGGGCCATTATATTCAGATCAGTCAAAGCGGTTATAACTTTTACGTCTCCGATGGCGCCGATGGATATCCCAAAGGCGCTTACATGGGAAACACAGGGTGGATGCCGCTTTATCCGCTGATGATTCGGGCGGTTGCCGACGCGGGGATAAGTTCCATCATCGCGGGAATATTGTTGTCGGCGATTTTTCATTTTGCGGCGCTGGTGCTGCTGTGGAACCGATTTCTTCTCGACGTTCCCAGCGGACGGGCGTTTGCATGTTTGCTGCTGGCAGCATTTTTCCCGGGACAGGTGTACCAACACGCGATATTTCCGATCTCACTGATGACGTTTTTGGCGCTGCTGTGCGTCGATCAGGTATTGGCGAAAGGGTGGTGGAGGGCGGGCGTTGCCGGCTTTTTCGCGGCGGCTGCTTACAGCACCGGATTTCTATTGGCTCCTGTGATTGCCTTCTTTTTGTTGATCGCACCGGGCAGGCAATCGCTGGTGAAACGAGTGGCCCCAGCCGCGATCGTTGGCGGCATGACCATGCTGGGACTGGCGGTGGTTCTGCTTGGTCAGCAGATCGCGGTCGGCCACTGGAACGCATTTTTCCTGGTCCAGCAGAAATATGGATATGGTTTGCACAATCCGGCAATGACTGTCCTGAAACAGTTGAAATATCTGTGGCGCACCGAGCCGATCTCCGACGGCCGGCTAGCGGAAATTGTGGTTGTGACGGCCGCCATCGGCGTAAGCTTGATGTGGGGAGCAATGACCTGGCGACGTCGACCCGGGATGGATCGGCTCCTGCTGATCTATGCGGCGGTTTACTGCATGTTTCCACTGATGATGGGCGTGAACGCGCAGCCGATGCGGGCCGCCGCCTGCCTGATGCCCGTGGCGCCTCTGGCGCGGCGGCTCCCTTCGACGGTTCAGGTTCTGTTTGTCATGCTCGGTGCAACCCTTTCGGTGCTGACGTTGCGGGCGTATCTGTGGGTGCCGGCGCTTTGAGGCCATTGCGGAAATCCCGGTGATAATTTTGTTCTGAGGGCCGCCGACCGACGTGGGGGTGGGGACGTAGACTTGCATTTACGGCCGGATTATCCCCAAATATAGGCGTGGTTACCGCGGAACGGATTCTGCAAGAGGCGACGGAGCACCATCTGGCCGGCAGGGCGGAACAGGCTGAGGGGCTTTACCGGGAAATCCTGTCTTCCGATCCGGGGAATGCCGGGGCGCTGCATCGGATGGGGATTCTGGCACTTCAGCGGAATGATCATCTTGCGGCCATTGAGTTTTTGGAGAGGGCGCTGGAGATTTCGCCGGAAATTCCGGAGGCGCTCTTTGGGCTGGGGCTGGCGCTTCAGGGAGCGGGGGATCGGGAGCGGGCGATCGAGACGTATCAGAAACTGCTGAAGATCAAGCCGGATAATTGGGAATGCCATAACAATCTGGGCAATGCATATTTCGGGCTGGGGCGGATCGCCGAGGCGGCGGGGGCCTATCGCAAGGCTACCGAGATCAAGCCAGACTGTGTCGACGCGATGGGGAATCTGGGGAGCGCGCTGAATGCACTGCGAAAAACGGATGAAGCGATCGAAGTTTTCCGGCGCGGGTTGGCGATTGCGCCGGATTCGCCGATCTTGTTAACGAATCTAGGCAACGCGCTCTGCACGCGGAAGCGGTTTACGGAAGCGGTGATTGTCCTGAGCCGGGCGGTGGAGCTGAAGCCGGATTTTGCGCAGGCGTTTTACAATTTTGGGAACGCCCTGTCGGGCACGGGAGATTATCCGCGGGCCGTGGAGATGTACCGGAAGGCCGTGGCACTGAGCCCGCAATACATCGACGCCCACAACAACCTTGGCAATGCGCTTCAGGCGCTGCGCGATTACAAGGGTGCGGCCGAGTCGTATCTGGCGGCGCTGAAAATCCGGCCGGATTTTCTGGCCGGGTATAACAACCTTGGCAACGCGCTGCGGACGATGAGCAAGACCGACGAGGCGATCCTCGCCTTCCAGCAGGCGCTGCGCCTGCGGCCGGATTACGCGGCGGCGCATTGCAATCTGGGCAATGCCTACAAGGACGCGGGGCGGCTGGGGGAAGCGATTGAGTGCTATCGCCGGGCCGTCGATTTTCAGCCGCGCGATTCGATTTCCCACAGCAACCTGATTTTTACCATGCAGTATCACCCGGATTGCACGGCCAACGACATTCTGCGCGAGGCGCTGCGGTGGAACGCCCTGCACGCGCAGCGGGTGAGCAGCGAGATTCGGCCGCATGAGAACGATCGCGATCCGAATCGTAAGCTGCGCATCGGATACGTCGGCGCCGATTTTCGCGACCATTGTCAGTCATTTTTCACGATTCCGCTGTTTGCGAATCATGGCCGCGAGAATTTCGAGATTTTCTGCTATTCGCACGTGGCGCTGCGCGATGCGGCGACGGAGCGGATCGAAAAGCTGGTGGATCATTATGAGCCGATCATCGGGATTGCGGATAAAGCGGTCGCAGGGAAAATTCGCGACGACCGCGTCGATATCCTGGTCGATCTGACGATGCACATGTCGCACGGGAGGTCGCTGGTCTTTGCGCAAGCCGGCGCCAGTGCAAGTGGCGTGGCTGGCCTATCCAGGGACGACGGGGCTGTCGGCGGTTGATTACCGCATCAGCGATCCCTATCTCGATCCGCCCGGCGAAGAGCATCTATACAGCGAAAAAACCGTGCGGCTGCCGGAGACGTTCTGGTGCTACAACCCCGGTGCGGTGGATGTAGAGCCAGGGCCGCTGCCGGCGATCAAAAATGGATTTGTCACTTTTGGGTGTCTCAACAATTTCTGCAAAGTGACGGCGCGGACGCTGGATCTTTGGCTGCCGGTTTTCAAATCGGTGGGCGAATTTCGGCTCCTGCTTCTGGCGGCAAATGGGGGGCATCGAGAAAGGATTCGGCAGAAGCTTTCGGAAAACGGGATTAACCCGGATTGGGTCGAGTTCATTGAGTTTCAGCAACGTCGGAATTATCTGGAGCTATATCGGCGGATCGACATCGGGCTCGATACGCTGCCTTACAACGGACACACTACGAGCCTCGATTCGTTTTGGATGGGTGTGCCGGTGATGAACCGGATCGGATCGACGGTGGTGGGGCGGGCGGGACTGAGCCAGTTGTCGAATCTGAATCTCAAACATTTTGCCGCGCAAACGGATGAGCAATTTCATGGAATCGTGCTCGAGCTATGCCGCGATGCGGCCCGCCTGGCGGACTTGCGGCGCGATTTGCGGGTGAGGATGATGGCCTCGCCGCTGATGGATGCCCCGCGGTTTGCGCGGAATATGGAAACGGCCTATCGCCAGATGTGGAAGGATTACTGTAAGGCGGAGTGAAACAGGGCCAGGAGAAATTGGGCAAAGGAGTGCCAGCATGCCGGGTGAAACGGATCTGCATAAGCGTCTGAAGAAGGAGGCATGCCGTTGGCTGCTGCGGATGGGATATCGGTGCATCGCGGCTGAAGTTCGGTTGCCGCCGGTGGGGATCGTCGACGCAGTCGGCACCGGCACATTTCGCTCCTATCAGAATTATTTGGCGATTCCGCGCGAGCTGCCGCAGGTTTGTTTTATCGAATGCAAGGCGAGCCGATCCGATTTTCTTCGCGATATTTCCAACGACGGCCAGATGGAGTTTTGTATGCTCCATCGCAAGAATCCCCGCCGGCGGAAGCGACGGCGGGCGCGTAGTCATAGCCTGGGGCTGGGGAAATTCGACACCTGCCTGATGCAGCCGATGGCCAATTTGCATTACGTCCTTGCACCGGCGGGGTTGGTGCAGAAAAAGGATTTGCCGCCGCGATGGGGCTTGCTGAGTTATGGCGATACGGGCGTGAGCGTGGTCGTGAAGGCGCTTTGGCAGGATGAATCGCAAATGCTCTTCGTGGAATCGTCGATTGCGCGGACGCTGACGGGGGATATTTTCCGGGCGGATGACCGGGCCATGGCATCGGTCAATCGAGAGCTCTTTGCCCAGCAGATGGCCCTGGCGGATAAGATTCGCTCGATCCGGCCAAGGGCGATTCTTACCCCCAAGGCAGGGGCCGACCTGAAAACGATTTGAGCGCCTTGGCCGGGGCGGTTAATCTTGCGTGAATGCTCGAGGCGGTGCTCAAGACCCTGGATTCGCGGCGGGAAGAAACCATCGCCGGCCTGAAGGAATTTCTCGCCATCCCCAGCGTGAGCGCAAAGCCGGACCATGGGCCGCAGATCGCGCGCTGTGCGCAGTGGGTGGCGGACAAGCTTAAAGCGGCGGGGCTGGACGTTAAGGTTTATCCGTCAGGCGGCGGGAAGGGCGCACCGATCGTGGTCGGCAAGAATAAGCCCATCGAGGGCCGTCCAACGGTTCTGTTTTACGGGCATTACGATGTCCAGCCGCCAGAGCCGCTCGATTTATGGACCACACCCGCGTTTGAGCCGACGATCCGCGATGGCGCGATCTATGCCCGCGGCGCCGCCGATGATAAAGGCCAGGTTTGGGCTCATATCGAGGCTGTGGCCGCCTGGCAAAAGCACGGCGGAATTCCGGTAAATCTCACCATGCTGATCGAGGGGGAAGAGGAAGTGGGATCGGCAAACCTGGAGGCGTTTGTCGCCGGCAATCGCGATTTGCTCCAGGCCGATATCGGATTGATCAGCGATACGAACCAGTTTGCCCGCGGTGTGCCGGCGATTGCGTGTGGGCTGCGCGGGCTGGTCTACATGGAAGTGACTGTGACGGGTGTTTCCCACGATCTGCACAGCGGCCTGTTTGGTGGGGCGGTGCCAAATGCCGCGAATGTGCTCTGCGATCTTCTCGCCACCCTGCACGACAAGGACGGCCGGGTCAATATTCCGGGCTTTTATGACAAGGTGATTCCCCTCTCCACAGAGGAGCGGATGATGTGGGCGAAGCTGCCGATGGACGAAAAGCAGTTTGCCGCGGAGCTGGGTTTCAAGGGAGCCACGGGTGAGGTGGGCTACAACGTCCTGGAGCAGATCTGGGCCCGGCCCACGTGCGACATCAACGGCCTCAGCTCCGGCTGGGAAGGCCCCGGCGCGAAAACGGTAATTCCTTCCAAGGCGACGGCGAAGGTTTCAATGCGGCTGGTGGCCGAGCAGGATCCCGAGGCGATTCGAATTGCCTTTACCGAGACGCTGAAGAAGCGCTGTCCCGGTTCCGTGAAGCTCGACGTGACGCTGCACAGCCACACTCCCGCGGTGCTGGTGCCGCTTCACAGCCCGGCTATGGAGCTGGCATGCGAGGCCGTGGAAGTGGGCTTTGGGGTGCGGCCAGCGCTGATCCGCGCGGGCGGAAGCGTGCCGATTGTCAGTATGCTTAAATCGGCGCTGGGGATCGATACGCTGCTGGTGGGATTTGGATTACCGGATGATCGGGTGCATTCGCCCAACGAGAAATTCGCCCTTGACTCCCTGCACGCCGGGACTCGGACAGCGGCGGCACTCTATGAGAGACTGGCGCGGCTGGAGGGCGTTCATTAGGAAATTTGATTTCGCGAAATTGCCCCCTTCGCAAGCGCGCCTAGGTCATTGGCCACGGTTTCGATCACCTCATCCCAGTCACCGACAGTTTTCTGCCTAAACAGCTTCATCGTGGGATACCACGGGGAATCCGAGCGATCGCGCAGCCAGCGGAAATCGCTGCGATAGGGAATCAGGACCCACACCGGCTTGCCCATGGCGCCGTAGAGGTGCGCGGCCGAAGTGTCGACGGATATCACCAGGTCGAGATTCTCAATCAAACCGGCAAGGTCTGCGAAATCGCCGATCTCGCCGGTGTAATTCGTCAGGTGCATTTCCGGCGGAGGAATTTGCCCGGCCTCGACGCCCTTTTGAAGACTGTAGAATCTGACACCGGGAATATTCGCAAGCGGAGAAAAGATCGCCACGCTCCGAGATCGCTGGTCTTCACCGACGGCATTGCTTCCGGACCAGACCAGCCCGACCCGCAATCCCGCCTCCTTTTCAGCTTGCAGTCGATCATTCCAGCGGGAGGCGTCCTGGCGAAAAGCCGACAGGTATGGAATCCTGGCCGGAATGCTTTCAAGCTTCGTCTTAAAAATCCGCGGCAGACTCTGAAGGGCTACTTGAAAATCAAACTCGGGCAATGGCCGACCCCGCGGAACGATCGGAGCGAGCCCCGGAACCTGAGCGAAAAGGCGAAGCAGTTCGGCCTGACACTCCAAAATCACTTTCCCCCCGCGTGACGCAACCATCGGAATAAACCGAATGAAATGGATCGCGTCGCCGAAGCCCCCCTCGGTGTATAGCAAGAGCGTCTTATTCGTAAAGCCCGCGCCATCCCATTGCGGCTGAGGGAACTGGCGATCCAGGCCAAGCCCCGGCATTCTTCGCCGCCATTCAAATTCCTCCCACCCTTGCTCGAAATTTCCCGCGCTCAGCAGCGCCTGCGAATAGCCCCAGTGCATCATTGCGTTATCGGGGAACAACTCCAGGCCCTGGCGATAGGCTGCCAGCGACTTTTCGAACTGGCGTGATTCCCCAAGGGTAACCGCCAGATTGTTATGCGTGCCGGGAGGGCCCGCGTTGGAGGCCAGAAACTGCTCATAAACCGCGGCCGCCTCAGCGGGAGATCCGAGCCGGCGGTACGCCGCTCCCAGGCATTCCACCGCGTCGATATATCCAGGCCGAAGCTCCACTGCGCGCCGCCAGAAATTGATCGACTCGCTGAGCCGGCCGATCCCCGCCAGGGCTTGCCCGAGCGTGGTTTGCGCGACGGCGGAATTTGGATCGAGATTCACCGCCTCCTGAGCAGCCAGCGCCGCCTCGTCGCGGCGATTCAGCGCCATCAGCACATTCGCCAGGTCAATTCTGAAATCACCCGACGACGGGCTGATCGCGACAGCGCTGGATCAACTCCAGCGCTGCCGAATTATTTCCGCGCTGACGAGCCAGCCTTCCCAGGAGACGGATTGCGTCGGCATGATTCGGTTCAGCCGCGAGAATCGCCAGGCAAAGCCCTTCCGATTCGGCCAGCCGCCCCAATTGCTGATATTTCACCGCTAGTTGAAGGTTTTGGGAATTATCTGTCGACATGGAAACCTGAGCGTTTGGCTGATTATTTGGCTGTTCCCTCGTTCCATTTCCTGAGCAGCGCGTGATCCGTCAGATCAAACTGAAGCGGAGTCACGGTGATCTGCCGGCTCGCCAGGGCGGCGACGTCGGAATCAGACTCCGGGGAGTCCAGCGTAAAGACGCTGGAGTTCCAGAAATAGTCGCGACCGCGCGGGTCTTTGCGGCGCTCGTAGATATCGGCCCAGGGGCGGGTGCATTGGCGGCACAATCCTGACGCCGGGGGGGGATTCTTCGGGCCGCAGGGCGGGAATGTTGATGGTCGCTGCCCGGCCCGAAGGGAGTCCCCACTCGAGCACCGTGTCGATCGTCTGGCGGGCGAGTTTTGCCGAACGCTTGTAGTCGGTGGGGATATCCTTGCCGAGATGCAGGGAAACCGCGATCGCCGGAAGCCCCAAAAACGCCGCTTCGAGGGCGGCGGCGATGGTGCCGCTGTAAATCACGTTGATGCCCACGTTGGCGCCGCTGTTCATCCCGCTGATAACCAGGTCAGGAGGCCTTGGAAGGAAATGGGCAACCGCGAGCTTAACGCAGTCTGCCGGGCGCCCATCGACCGCGATCCCGGTGAAGGCGTCCGGGACGGTTACCCGGCTCGTCAGCAACGGCGTCGAGAGGGTGATGCCATGGCTCGTGGCGTCTGAACCGACGCGGGGGCGACGACATGGACCTCGCCCAGGTCGGTAAGCTCGCGATAAAGCGCCACCAGCCCCGGAGCGGAAATGCCGTCGTCATTGGTGAGGAGAATCAGCATTGCCGCGCAGTATAATGGGGGCGATGCTTCGACTCACGCGAGAGCAGGTGCGGAATATCGACCGATTGTCGGTCGAGAAGTATCACATTCCCGGCGCTGTGTTGATGGAGAACGCCGCGATTGCGGCCTCTAACCTGACGGTAAAAATGAGTGGCCCGGGCGAAGGGCCGGTGATGATCGTCTGCGGCGGCGGGAATAACGGCGGCGATGGCCTGACCATCGCGCACCATCTGCACAATCGCGGATACGATGTGCGAATATTCCTTACCACCGATCCCGAAAAATATGCCGGCGAAGCGAAGATCAACTGGGAGATCGTGCAGGCGATGAAACTGCCGGTGGAATCGCGGGATTTGAACAAGATCGGCGCCTGCCGGCCGGCGCTGATACTCGACGCGATCTTCGGAACCGGCTTGACGCAGCCGCCACGGGATCCGTTTGATTCGATCGTCGCGGAAATCGAGGCCAGCGGCACCCGGTCCTGGCGATCGATATTCCCAGCGGGCTGGATTGCGATACCGGCAAACCTCTCGGCAAAAGGTGCGTGAGGGCGAAGCGAACCATTACCTTTGTCGCCGAAAAAGCCGGCTTCGTCCGGCCGGAGGCGAAGGAATTTCTTGGAGAAGTGATCGTCGGCGACATTGGCTGCCCCCGGGAACTCATCGATGACCAAGCTAAGCGTTAACGTCAACAAAGTCGCGACCCTGCGCAACACGCGGGCCATCGGCATCCCCAGCGTCGTTTACGCCGCCCGGCTGTGCCTCGACGCCGGGGCGGATGGAATCACCGTCCATCCGCGCCCCGACCAGCGCCATATCCGGCCTGACGATGTGCGCGAGATCGCTCAGCTCCTTGAGGAGTATCCCGGTACGGAGTTCAATATCGAGGGAAATCCGTTCATCGAGTACGTCCACTTCGCCCGGGAGTTTCGCCCGACGCAGTGCACGCTGGTGCCTGATTCCCCGGATGCGGCGACCAGCGATCATGGATGGGACCTGAAGCGGGACGCGCAGTCGCCTTGCGCCCGTGGTGAAGGAGCTGAAGTTGCTGGGATGCCGGGTGAGCATTTTCATGGATCCCGTGCCGGAGGCGATGGATTTGGCTGTGAAGCTGGGGGTGGATCGGATCGAACTTTACACCGCGCCGTACGCGGAGGAATTTGCCAAAAATATTCCGACGGCCGCGGATTCGTATGCGGCGGCAGCGAAACGGGCGTCGGAATTGGGGTTGGGGATCAACGCCGGGCACGATCTGAGCCTCCAGAATCTGGGGCATTTTCTTGGGGCCGTACCCGGGGTTTTGGAAGTTTCCATCGGGCATGCCCTGATTGCTGATGCTCTGGAATTCGGGCTTACCGAGACGGTTCGGAAATATCTCGCGATTGCCCGCAAATGAGCGAATCTTTTATTCGCATCGGCCCGCGCCTACAATGAATCCTCTATGAATGTTCAAGGCGCCATGACTGCGATGACCACTCCCTTCCGCGAAGGCCGCGTTGATGAGGAGCGGCTGAAGCAACAGGTCGAGTTTCAAATCCAGAGTGGAATCGACGGCCTCGTCCCCGTAGGCACGACCGGCGAATCCCCCACGCTGGATTTCAAGGAGCACGCCCGCGTGATCGAGCTGACGGTGCAGTTTGCCGCCGGGCGCGTTCCCGTGATCGCGGGAACCGGTGCGAACGCAACCACCGAGGCCCTGGAGCTTCACCAGATCGCCAAGCGAGCCGTGCGCCGGGGTGTCTCTCGG
Organism: uncultured Phycisphaerales bacterium; assembly: GCA_963755915.1. Lineage (GTDB taxonomy): Bacteria > Planctomycetota > Phycisphaerae > Tepidisphaerales > Tepidisphaeraceae > PALSA-1353. The sequence goes on along the minus strand of CAVWLP010000002.1, from coordinate 4,588,876 downwards.
TCAACCCCTATTACAACAAGCCCACGCAGGAGGGGCTCTATCGCCATTTCATGACGCTGGCCGACCGCGTGGATCTGCCGATTGTTCTCTACAACATTCCCGGACGCACCGGCGTAACGATGTCGGCGCAGACCATCGCCCGGCTCTCAAAGCATCGCAACATCATCGCCGTCAAGGAATCCACCGGCGATTTGAATATGTCGAGCGAAATCCGCTCGCTGTGCGATATCACGCTCATCAGCGGCGACGATTCCCTCACGGTCCCCATCATGTCCATCGGCGGGCGCGGCGTCATCAGCGTCCTGTCGAATGTCATTCCCCAGCAAATCAAATCGCTGACGAAGCTCTGCCTCGGCGGCCAATATGAGCAGGCGGCCAACCTGCATCGCAAGCTCTTCCCCCTCATGCGGGCGATGTTCCTCGACGGCAACCCCGTTGGCATCAAGCACGCGATGAAGTTTGCCGGACTCGACACCGGCGAGCTGCGCCTGCCGCTCTGGGAAGCAAGCGACAACACCAAAAAGCAGATCGAGGAATGTATGAAGGAGGCGGGGGCGCTGCCCGCGAATTGAAATCGCTACAGGGGGCGCAGTTTGGGCACGTGGCATGACGCATCTTTGCGCTCCGATTTTCGTAACCGAGCTGGCCCGGGCCCGGCATGACATCGCCGCCGCGCGCCGCGGGGGCGGAGATGGTGGAGCTGCGAATCGACCATCTTCGGGACAAGGGCGTGCTGCGACTGCTTCTGGAAGACGCGATCCTGCCGGCGATCGTGACCTGCCGCTCGGCCGCCGAGGGCGGGCATTCGACGCTTTCCGACCAGCAGCGGCTCGAGCTTCTCGCCGAGGCCTTTCGGACTGGCGCCCCGCTCGTCGATATCGAGCTCGAGTCGATTGAGGAAAAAACGGCCGATCCGCTCTTTCGCGAGATTTCTTCGCGGTCGATCCTCAGCTTCCACGATTTTTCGGGCAAGCCCGCGAATCTCGCGGAGATCGTCGCCCGGATGGATCGGATCGATGCTCAGGTGAACAAGATCGTCTGGCGGGCCGGTGGTATCGTCGAAAATCTCGATGCCCTGGAGCTTCTGAAAAATGCCAGGAGGCCCACGATTGCCCTGTGCATGGGAGAGGCGGGGCTGGTCAGCCGGATACTGGCGAAAAAATTCGGGGCGTTTCTTACATTCGCGTCGCTCGATCCCACGTCCGCGACCGCGCCGGGTCAAGTCACCATCAGCGATGCGAAATATCTTTATCGCTGGGATGCGATTGGGCCGGCGACGAAAGTCTATGGCGTTGTCGGTCATCCCATCGCCCATTCCATGTCGCCGGCGATTCACAACGCGGCCTTTGCCGCGACGGCCCACGACGGCGTTTATCTGCCGATGCTTGTTGAGCCGGACTATGGCAAATTCAAGCGATTTGTTGACGGCTTTTTAAATTTTCCGGGGATGAACCTGGCCGGATTGTCGGTCACGATTCCGCACAAGGAGAATGCCCTGCGTTATCTGACCGAGACCGGCGGCGAAGTCGAGGAACTTGCCCGGCGAATCGGCGCGGTGAATACGATCATTATCCGCCCCAGCGGTGTAAGCGGCATCAACACCGATTACGCCGCGATCCTCGACAGCATCACCGCCGAATTAAATTGCGATCGCGCCGGCCTGGCCGATCTGCGCGTGTCGGTCCTGGGCGCCGGCGGAACCGCGCGATCCGCCGTGGTGGCGTTGGCGCATTACGGGGCGACCGTCACCATTTCCAATCGGACAGAATCGCGCGCCGCCGCCTTGGCTGCGGAATTTAACGGCCGCCGAGGGGCAGTATCCGCCGTGAGTTTCGACGATTTCTGCGCCACCTCCTGCGATGTTTTGATCAATACAACTTCCGTCGGTATGCATCCAAACATCGCCGAAAATCCGTTTGGCAAGCATCAGCCGCCGATCATGGAAAAAACCGTCGTCTATGACACGATCTACAATCCGCCGAAAACGGCTCTGCTAGCGCAGGCTGAGAAAATGGGAGCGCGAACGATCGGCGGGGTGGAAATGTTCATCCGGCAGGCGGTGGCGCAATTTGAAGCCTGGACGGGTTTGCCGGCGCCGACGCAGGTCATGCGCCGGGTGATCGGCGAACGCATGGGGCAGCCGATGCAGCACAGCTGAAACGTTGTTGTGTGCGGGTCGCCATTTACCGCTGACCAAATTCGAGCAAATTTATAGACTTTTTTCGCGAAGCGGTTTGTCGCAAAGGATGATGCCTGCCACGATGCGCCAAATCTGTTTTGACCCCAAAATTGCGCTCAATAGGCCCGATCGGCTGCGCGAATTGAAAATATCCAGCGCCGGCGCGCAAAGTGCTTGATAAAGAAATGCTTGGAAACGACCAGAAAGTTGATATTTTGCCAACGACAAAAACCAGAGATTAACGGGATTCTTTCGTAGACCCGTGGCGAGGTCATCGCCATTGATCTTTTCAGGAATCTCTTATCAAGCTCCGGCGCGGCCGTCTCGATGCCGCGTAGTGGCGCCTTAGACGGGGCACGGGAGTCAAAGAGTCAAGGCTGACATCCCAGGGACCGCGAGGTGTTCGAGACAGAATGAATGTTTTCTAAATATATGAAATTTATATTCTCTCTTGAGAGGCGCGCCTGAATCCTGGCGAACCGGTATCAGAGGTTCAGGAATATTTGGTGATTATCTGATCGAAGGTTGGGAAAATTTATATGGGCTTTGACTTCACATTCCGTCGGACTTGGTCGTCATTTCTGTGGATGCTCGTACTTGGATTCGCTATGCCTGCCGCGGCCGATCAGATCTATATCACGAACTTTACCAAGTCTGACAACATTTATACCCAACTCAACGAACAGTTTCCCAATACCCATGGCGGATCGCCATTTCTCTTTGTCCCCCCAACGGGTTCGCCGAGTCCAGAGCCGAGTTACGCTCCGAATTTTGACAACAATTCCAATCTGGTAAACAACGGCATCGACTTCCAAATCTCCGCTGATGGCAACGGAAATGACTTCGCTGTAGTTTCCGGTGGTTCGACTTTGTCCGTTTCGCCATCCCTCCCGGGCGCGACGTCTGTTTATGCGATTGTCAGCTCCTTCGATAGTTCAGACCCGGGAGGAATCGGTGGCACATTCACGGCAACATTCACTGGAACCAGGGCCGGCGGGGGAACCGACATGGAGACTTTCCAGGCAGCCAATCTGCCGGATTACTACAACGGGGACGGACAAAACACCTCGATAAATGAGACGATGACCAACCAGTTTACGAACGACGAGGCCGACCAGACTCTCTTCAAAGTCGACGATCAAGGAGGAGCATATGGCACCGATTCCACGAACGGCCATATTGGAAACTATGACATCACCGAGTTGAGTTTCACGCTCGATCCCACTCTGGCTGCAGATACGCTGACGCAAATCCAATTCGAGTTTGACAATACCTCAGACAGTGTCAGCCCGGGAGGGGGCCTCATCTACGGCATTACCGCCGTAGCGCCTGTGCCCGAGCCAGCATCGCTAGGCATCCTCTTCGCCGCCGGCATGTTGACTTTCCGCCGCCGCCCGAGCAAATCCGAAGGATTTCCGAAGGATGTCCCCATCGCGTCAATTTCCGTCATCTCCCCGCCATCTTCGCAGCGATGGGGATTACCGTAATGCTCTTCGGCGATGTCGGACACTCAAGCTGACACACGCCGCACCCGATGCAGCCCAGCGGCTTCACCGCGATCTGGCCGAATTTCAATTCGATGGCCGCCGAACCGAGGGGGCATTTGTCGACGCAGATCGTGCATTCTTCGCCGCTGGTTCGCAGGCAGCTCGCCGAATGCCAGACGGCTGTGCCCATGTCGATGTCGTTGATGGAGGTTGGCTTAAGTGCGCCGCTTGGGCAGGCGGACATGCATTGAAGGCCGGTGCAGACCACGCAGGCCGCGGCGTCGGCGTCGATATAGGGAACTCCGTTCGCCTTGCCGGGCTCGAGTCGAATCGCCTTAGCGGGGCAGACCCGCACGCAATCGCCGCTGCGGGTGCAGGTTTCGCGGAACTTCGCCTCCGGCAGAGAACCGGGCGGGCGCAGCCAGACTTGGGGGCGAGTTGGCGCCGGCTGATCGAGCTTGCCGATTTCCCGCGCCATCCGCTCCAGCGGTTTTGCCGCGGAGGCCAGGGGACGCAGAAGCTCTGACAATCCCATGCGGAAAAATCGGCGGCGATCGACGGGCTTGTCGCTATTTGGATCCACTTAAATCCCCCACGATATTCGAGAACGCATTCTCGTTTCGAATAAAATCCGCCGTCGGATCCGTTCCTTCGCCCGCCTTGCATCCGACGGCACAGATCCCCTGGAATCCATCGGACTTCAATTCCGCCAGAAGATCCGCCCCATCCTTATCCGGCAGGTCTCCGAAACGCACTTCCAGAATATGCCCGCGGAGCAGTTGGGCACGGTAAGACAGTAAGTACCCGGACTGCTGCCACCCAGCGACATCCGCGCAGATTCCAATGCGGCTGGAGTGCTCCGAAACGTCACCGATCAACGCGGCCGCCGGCCTCGACACATTCAAGATCGCGACGTTGATCGAATATTCGTTGGCCAATCGATCCAGTAAATCCAGCGAATCATCGGTCGCGTTCGCGACAATGGTTTTTATTTTCAATTGCCTGCCGGCAGAGAATAGTTTTCGGTCGTCCGCTTCCGACGCGGTCAAATCCACCGGTCCGATGCTGACGACGCCCATGTGAACCGATTTCAGTTTGGCCACCAGCGCGTCAACCGCATCGGGCGAAGGAATCTGCGCGGGGGATAGCTCGATATGATGCACGGTCAACGAATGCAGGAGATCGATCATTTGAAAGGTTGATCGATCCGCGAAGCTGGAACCGATCGCGGCGAGCTGCCAGTGGAGTTTGAGCAGGTCGGTGTGGTCGACGTAAATCGCCGGACGCGTTGTGGGCGCATCATCGGCTTTCAGCGGGGAGGCGATCAGGCCCAAAGCGCACGCGATTAGAATAATTGCCGGCTTCATGTCGATTATTCTACCGCGCATTTCCGGGATGACACTGGCCGCGCCGCGGACTCTATAGTTCAGGCGCACCAATCCCTCCACGCCTGGCGGAGAATCGATTGGAAATCGCGCGCGAAGGAGGGTCCGTCCATTAGGGGAGACCCGCGCATTCGCTGGCGCATTGAATCGCGCAGCGCGGTAAGCGCGGGAGATCTTCAGCCAGTCCGGTCGCGATCGTCGCGAACTGATCCTGGCTCGACGCGACCAGATCCGGCAGCGTGAGATTGCGAAGAATGCTGGCGCCGCCCCGACTGACGGCGGTGTTGCCGGTGAGGGATACGACCGGGACGCCCATCCAAAGCGAATCGAGGGTTGTCATATGGCCGGTGTAGGGGAATGTGTCGAGGCCGATGTCGATGTCGTTATAGGCTTTCAGGTACGCTTCCTGCGGCTGGCGCTGGACAAACTCCACGCGTTCGCCGAGAGATTTGCGGAACCAATCGCGTGCGCTTCCCGGCGGCGCGAGGACGATCAGGCGTGAATTTGCGACGGCATCGAGCACCGTGCGCCAAAGGTTCAGCGTCTTCTGGTTGACCTTCGCGAAATTGTTCAGGCAGCCGAAATTTATCCGGCTATTCTGCAATGCGGGCAGCGGGCTGACTGCCGGGGTGTGGGGACTGTCCAAAGTTTGTTCGTCGAGGCACCAAAAGCTTGCCGGCAGGCGCAGCGATCGTTCCGAATAATATAGATCGGTTTCGCCCGGGGGATCGAGATGGGGATCGGTGAGGCGATAATCCATTGTGTCCAGGCAGGTGGTGCCGGGATATCCGGCCCAGGTGATTTGCACCGGCGCGGGTTTCGCGGCGAAGGCGAGCATCCGGTTGCCGTTCATGTGAAGGGTCAGATCGAAAAGGATGTCGATCCGGTCCTGGCGAATGGTTTCGCATAGGCGGGCGTGGGAGAAGCCGTAGGTTTGCCGCCAGTGTTCGCTGAGATTCTTCAAATCCGTGGTGATCGAATCAGGATGGGCGACGTCGCTAAAGCAGTAGAACTGGAATTGGGCGCGATCGTGATGGCGCATCAGGGCCAAGAGGGAGCGGCCGACCGCGTGAGAACGGAAATCGGGGGAGACGAAGCCGATTCGCAGCGGGCGATCGGGAGATCGATCGTTTTCATGGGCCTTCCGGTGACTTGCGAGGGGAACGGCGTGCCGCGCGTTCCACTGCCGCGCTTCGGCGAGGATTTTCGCTGCGTCGTAATCGGGGTGAAAGTGCATGACGTAGAGCCAATTGCTGTGAATGACCGGATTTTCCGGATCGAGTGCGATGGCCGCGGCGTAGGATTTCTCGGCCTGCTCGATTTGGCCCGTGTCTTTGAGCACGCTGGCGAGGTTGCAGCGATAGGCGGCATCATTTGGTGAAATCTCGATGCTCTTCCGAATCGCATGCAGCGCCTCGTCGAGATTGCCCTTGGCGACGAGTGATGCGCCGAGAGTGTTATAGGCGGAAGCGAGCCCGGGAGCGGCGCCTACCGCGGCTTTTGACGCTTCGTCCGATTCATTCAGTTGGCCGCGATCGCGCAGGGTTTTCGCTTGATCTTCCAGTGTCTTGATGCGTCTAAGGCGCTTGTCGATTGCCTCCCGCAAAACGGCGATCGATTCATCGAGTTTTCCCTGCTGCCGCAGGGCGACGCCCAGCTCGTGGCAGGCATTGAACGCGCCGGATCGGATGGACAGCGCGGCGCGATAGTGGGTGATCGCGGAATCGGTTTGCCCAATGCGGAAGAGCGCCAGTCCGAGGGAATAGTGCGCTTCGAAAAAATCGGGCTTCAGTTCCAAGGCCTTTCCATAAGCCGAGATCGCCTGATCGAATTCTCCTAACTGGCAGTGTGCGTAGGCGAGATTGCAGTAGCGCTGGGCATTGTTGGGTTCCAGCGCGATGGATTTATTGATGAGCGCCAGCCCGCGATTCCGCTCGCCGAGGCTGCAATAGATCACGCCGAGCAGATTCATCGCTTCGGAGTTATGGGGGTCGCGCGCGAGGATTTGCTCGTAGGCGTCGCGGGCTTCGGGGAGCTTGCCCTGGAGCTGGAGCCGGACGGCGGACTGCATCAATTGAGAGAGATTGGCCTCGGCCATGTTCACATCTCACGGACCGATTCGAAACCAGTCGATGTCGGCGTAGCCGCCGGAGGGTTTGCCGGGCGGCGCGTTGCAGAAGAGGCCGACCTTGGCGCCGATCCACAGATCGTTTACGGCATGGAAATCGTCCCCCAAAGCGGTGAAATTTCGGCCGTCGGAGCTAAAGCTGAAGGCGCATTGGCCGCCGGGTTCAACATGCAGACGCAGGAAAACCTGTGGGCCGGGAACGGTCGCCTCCGCTTCCTCGTTTTGCGGCCCGGTGGTTGGATGGCCGCGAAATCCGTGCGGGCGCTCGCTCATGGAGCTGGTGCGGAAGATTTTGAAGCCGGCGGAATCTTTCTCGACCTGTAGTGCCGCCATCCGCATCCCCGCGACGACGAGGCCGGCGCGGTTGCCGGTGGTTAATCCGGACAGATCAAGGCTTGCCGTGGCTGTGAAACGCTCGGCGGGGAATTTCTGAAGCAGCAGGTTGGGATGATCGAAGAGGGGAAGGGAGGCTGGAAATGTGAGGGCCTTGAGGCGCAGAAATCCGGGCCGGGCGGCGAGGGAATACCAATCGTCCCGATAGTTCGCCCACCATTGCCATTGCAGCCCGAGCGTCGGCGAATCGAATTCGTCGCTGGTCTGCGGAACCGCGACAGGCCAATTTCGGCCGACATCGGGCTTTTTGAAAGTGGTGACGGGGTTCCCGTCAATTCCCATGACCGGCCAATCGTCCACCCATCGCATCGGCTGCAAATGAACGATGCGCCCGTAAGGCAGCACCTCCTGAAAATGGATGAACCAGTCCTGCCCGGATTGCGTCTGCACCCATCCGCCCTGATGCGGGCCGTTTACGGGCGTATCGCCCTGCGCCAGGACGACGCGCGAATCGTAGGGGCCATAGATATTTTTGCGCGAAAGACGATCTGATACCCCTGCGCCACACCGCCCCCGGGGGCGAAAATATAGTAATATCCATTGCGTTTGTAGAGCTTGGGGCCTTCCAGGGTGGTAAAATTGGAGGCGTCGCCGTCGACGACAAGTTTGCCGTCGTCGAGCAGGCGGGTGCCGTCGGGGGTCATCTGGTTGACGTGGAGAATATTTTTCACGCCCGCCCGGGAACCGGCGAAGGCGTGGATCAGATAGGCCTTGCCATCGTCGTCCCAAAAGGGGCAGGTGTCGATCCAGCCCTTGGAGTCCTTCACGCGCACCAGCGGGTCCCATGGCCCGGCCGGATTCTTGCGCGGGCCATGAAGACGCCGTAATCCGGGTCGCCGAAGTAGATGAAGAAAAGGCCGTCGTGATATCGAATGGCGGGCGCCCAGACGCCGCAGCCGTGCTGGGGAAGGGCAAACTGCTCCACCGGATATTTCTGGATCGCGTGGCCGATGATGGTCCAGTTCACGAGATCGCGCGAGTGCAGGATGGGAAGGCCCGGAAAGCAACTGAAGCTGGAGCTGGTGAGATAGAAATCATCGCCGACGCGGATGACATCGGGATCGGAATAGTCGGCGAAGATGATCGGATTGGAATAGGTCCCGTCGCCGTTGTCGGGGGACCAGGGGGCGGAAACGGTTGCAGCGAATGTCATTCGTGTTACCAGTAACAGGGAAAAAGATAGTGAAGGGGCAAAAAATCTAATTGAGAATCCTCTCGCCTCCATCATGCCGCCAAAATGTTTGAATGTCACTCGGGCCGTTTTGCTTCGACTGCGGGGCTTTCCAGGGGATTGGTCGCTGGAAAATCCGGCGCTTTCCAGCCGAGGACTTTTGTCCTTACAAGCTCGGCAAGAACCTGGATGATCGCCGCCGTGATGCACCCGGCGACAACCGCGATCAGGCGCTGGACCCCGTTACTTTTCGCAAGGCCCTCGCTCATGATCATAATAACGGCCAGGCTCGTGCAGGCGGTTCGCAATCCCTCGTCGAGCTTGATCAATTCGCAGATAAAGACCACCAGGATCAGCGCCAGGCAGAATTGCCAGATGCCGTCGCCGTAAAAGTGGTCGATGATGATGCCTGCCGTTGCGCCGACAATATTGGCCGCGATCTGCACGCACGAAGCGGAGATCGTCTGCTGCATGGCCGGCTGGATGACGTTGGCGGCCGCCACTACGGCCCAGACCGAGGCGGACGAGCCTTCGATGTAGAACCCCTTTAGTATGACGATCGAGCAGAGCACAAGCTGTCCCGCGTAAAGGACGGCGGTTTGCAGGCTCTGAAGCGTGCTGCGCCGGTCGGCACGAAAGAGCCGCAGGACCGGAAATTGCCCGGGCGGTTGCGACATTACGGGTGAGTGGCGGAGCCAACCGTGCCCGTGATGAAGTTGGCGATGTTTTGCTTGAGCTCGCGCAGCGACGTGGGGTCGTGATAGATCATGTGCCCGCTGTGATAAAACGTCTGCGTGATGTTGGGCCGCAGCCGGTCCAGAAGATCCAGATGGTCGAAGGTGAATTTCGTGGCGAGGAATGGCGTGGCCAGGTCTTCGTAGCCGCTGCAGACCAGCACCTTGAGGTGCGGGTTCTCCATCATTGCCGAGCGCAGTGAGTCGGAAACGTCCAGATACCCCATGCCACTTTTGCCAAAATCCCACGGGCCGACTTCGTTGAGCACGCCGTATCTGAGGTCCGAATCGTATTTCAGCACCCGGCGCACGTAGTCGTTGAACGTGCTGGTGTAAACCGGCAGAAACAGCGAAAGGCTCGGGTCGTACATGTCGCGGCCGTCCCAGGCGGGATTGGGGTCGGGGCCGGTGATTCGCGCGTTGAACCGGCCAAGGATTTCGCGCTCGTCTCCCATCAGGTGCTTGCGGAAAAGGGTCGGGTCGATGCGCAGGTTGGCGCGGTCGATTAGATCGGGGGAAAGGCCGGTGTATCGGGCGAGATGGGCGATGACGTCGGCCCGCTCGTCTTTGTCGATGGCGCCGCCCTTGGCCAGATCCTGAAGATATTGGTGCAGCGCGTAGTCCTGCACTTCTGACAGGAGCTTGTCTTCATCGGCGGTTTGAAGCTTGTGATGATAGAGGGCGATCGCGGTGTAAGACGGCAGGTAAAGCGCGAAGGGCAATTCGTTGCCGGCGCTGGGTTCCAAGTTCTCAAAATTGAGCACGGTCGAGATGAGGATGATTCCATTCACGTCGATGCCGTTGTCGTCGAGCAGTGTCTCCGAGAGGGCTGCGGCGCGAGTTGTTCCATAGCTTTCTCCCGCGAGGAATTTGGGACTGTCCCAGCGCTCGTGACGGGTCAGATAGAGCCGGATGAAATCGCTGATCGAATCCAGATCCCCCTTCACGCCGAAAAACTGTTGTGCCGACTGGCCTTCCGCCGGCCGGCTGAACCCCGTTCCCACCGGGTCAATAAACACAAGGTCGGTGACGTCCAGCCAGCTTTGATCGTTTTCCACGAGTCCATGCGGCGGCGCGCCTGGAAGGCCATCGTCGTTTAATCTGATCCGGCGCGGTCCCGCGGCTCCGAGGTGTAGCCACACCGCCGCGGCGCCAGGGCCGCCGTTAAAAACGAAGGTAATCGGGCGATTGGGCTCCTTTTCGCGCGGCTCCTTCACGTACGACACAAAAAAGAAATTTGCCTTGGGTTTTCCTGAGTCGTCTTTGATCAGCATCGTGCCGGCGGTGGCCTCGTAATTGACGCTCTGGCCGTTGATGGTCACCGATCCGTGCGTGACGGAAACCTTGTCTTCGGCGCCCGCATGATCCGCCTGCGTCGTCGGCTCGGTGCTGGGCGCGGTCTGCGCCAGCAACGTGCCCGTCCACAACACCACCGCGATCCCAATCCATCTCATGCAGGAAAGCTCCTTTGGCGATTTCAGAGCGGCACATAATAGCCGCAAATTCCCCTTTTGTGGTGGTACAATGGAAATCCTCAATGGCTGCCAATTCTTCCGGTCCAAATCGTGTGGCACTTGTAACCGGAGGCGCGATCCGCGTCGGGCGGGCGGTGGCGCTTCGAATGGCGGAGGGCGGGTACGACATCGCCATCACTTACCTCACCAATCAGAAACTTGCCCAGGAATTGATCGACCAGGTGCGGTCCAAAGGGAGAACCGCGATTGCCATTCGGGCCGATTTGCTCGATTCGAAGTCCGCGAGCGAGGAGATATTCGCGCAAATTTCGCAGAAATTTGGGCGTCTGGATCTGCTCGTGCATAACGCCTCGATTTACGAGCCTGACGCCGCACCCGATGCGGCAATCGCCCAGATGCGGCGTTTTTGGGCGATTCATGTCGAATCGCCGACCCTGCTCACGCGCGCCTTTTCGCCCATGCTGAAAGCGGCGGGGGGGCTGGTGGTCAACATGGTCGATCTCAACGCCCAGCGCCCCATTCCCCGCTATCTTAACTACTGCGCCAGCAAGGCCGGCTTATTGAACCTTACACTCGGCTTCGCCCGGGAATTGGCGCCGCAGGTGCGGGTAAATGGCATCGCCCCGGGGGTTGTGGAATGGGCCGAGCAGATCACGCCCGATGAGCGGGAAAAATATCTCCGCCGAGTACCGCTGGCGCGGGCCGGCTCGCCCTCTGATGTTGCTGAGGCGATTTATTTTCTGGCCACGACCGGCACCTACATAACCGGCCACATTCTTCCGATTGACGGGGGGAGATCGATTACGTGAAAATTAAAAAGAGCCCTTATACCACTCGACTCAAAGCAGCAGCTTGAATCCTGCCTGCTCGAAGTGACGATCGCCGGTGAGCGCTTCAGAAATCTGGCGATCCTGCATCACCAGAAATGAAGTGCAATCAGTTAGCGACCAGTCTTTGTCCGCGCGATCTTCGTATAGCGCGGTGGCCCTGTCGAGCAGTTGTTGCTCGGCCGGAATTATTTCAAATCTTGGATCGGCTACGATCGCCCTGCGAACCTGGCCAAAGAGGGCTGGGTTTTTGGCGTCGGCAAGATGATCGGCTAATTCCAGTAAGACCCACTCGCTGGTCACGATGGGCCGGTTCACACGGTTTAACTGCACGGCGGCTGAATGAAATGCATCCCACGAATTGACTAAGGCCAGAAAGAAGAATGTGTCCGCGAAGCAGGGGGTCATTTGCCGTGCTTTTTGCGCCTATATTCATCGTGACGCTCGGCAAGGTCGGAGGGCAGATCTCGCGCTTTACCGGCGAGTTTCTCCAGCGCTTCTCCCGGCGTCTGACTTGACGGACCAACGGGTACGACTTCAACCTGAGTTCCCTCAGGAAGTGCGTGCGGTGGATCCAAGACTACCACCCCGTGCTCAATTCTGCCTCGATACGTCATATGCCCCGATTATACCTTCTGCCTGTTGATCGGGAAATTTGGTCTTCTGAATATAACTGGACAACAAAAGGGTCGAGGGAAACAGCCGTCCTTTTTGCCTTTCCTGTACAATCCCAAAATGCAGTCCAATGTTTCTGAAGTCGTCGTCATCGGCGCCGGCCCCGTCGGCATTGAAATTGCCGTCGCCCTGAAGAAAGCCGGCATCGATTACCTCCATTTCGACGCAAAGCAAATCGGCTACACGATCTCCTGGTTTGCCCCGCAGACGCGATTTTTCAGCTCTAACGAGCGCATCGCCATCGCCGGCGTTCCTCTGGCCACGGCCGATCAGACCAAATGCACGCGCGAGCAATATCTGGCTTATCTCCGCACGGTCGTGACGCTCTTCGATCTGAAGATCAACACCTACGAGCCGGTAACCAAAATCCAACGCGACGGCGGAGAATTCCGACTCGCCACCCAGCGCGGCGGTACCGCAACGGAATATCGCGTCAAAAAACTGATCCTCGCCACCGGCGGCACTGACCGCCCGCGGCGTTTGGGGGTTCCTGGCGAAAACCTCCCGCACGTCAGCTCCTATTTTCAGGATCCCCACGAATATTTCCGAAAAAATCTCCTCATCGTCGGCGGCCGCAATTCAGCGGTCGAGGCGATGCTCCGCTCCCATCATTGCGGGGCCAATGTTTCCGTGAGCTATCGCCGCGAAAAGTTCGACGCCACCAGTATCAAATACTGGCTCTGGCCGGAACTGAACGGTCTTATTCAAGCCGGTTGCATCAAGGCGTTCATGAGTTCCACCATCCGCGAAATCCGCCCCGGCGGGGCGCTGATCGCGCTTGCCGACGGAAGGACGGTTGAAGTCCCCGCCGATTTTGTCCTCCTGCTGATTGGCTACGAGGCCGACATGACGCTCTGCCAAATGGCGGGGGTGGATTTGAAAGAGTCCGGAGACGTTCCCACGTTCAACCCGCAGACGATGGAAACGAATGTGCCCGGGGTTTATCTCGCGGGGACCGCCATCGCGGGCACACAATCGAAATACCGAATCTTCATCGAGAATTGCCATGTACATGCGGAGCGCATCCTTGCTTCGCTGACGGGGAGCACGCCGCCCGAATTGCCGCAGGCGATTGAGCAGCCCGAGAGCTAAGCAGGAACGCAAAATGATTACGGTCATTTCTTTACCCCCTCTCCCGGTAATCCGGGAGAGGGTTGGGGTGAGGGCCTTGAGCGAATCGCGCAGAAAACGGCCCTCACCCGCGCTGCGCTTGCCCTCTCCCGGAGTACCGGGCGAGGGGAAAGACATCCGCAATCATTTTGCGTTCCCACTTAGGAAAGTTTATTCGGTCTTCCGCAACACGATCGTGCAATCCCCGTCGCGGTAGCTGTCGTCGATTGCCACGTCGCTCGTCAATTCGTAGGCAAACTTGCGAATATCCGAAAGCGCGTGCCACGTCAGATGCGTTCCGTAAGCAAGTCGAGGCGAGCACAAAAAATTGAAAGCCAGCTCGCTGCGCAGTATGCCGCCAGCCGAGTTGCAGCGATTGATAGAACTGCGCCACCGAAAGGGTGTTCAGCGAACCGCTGAAGATGACCACGTCGGCGCCGCGGTCCAGAAGCGACGGATCATCGATAAAATCCCCGGAGACAATTTCGGTGCGCGGCAAGTCTTTGTGTCTGGCGGCCGCCGCCAGGTCCTCGACCGCTTCGATTCCGATATATCGCGCCGGTCGGATTCCCTTCGCCAGCACATAGTCGAGAAAATCTGCCCGCCCGCACCCTGCATCGAGGATCACCCGGTTCTCCAGCTCGCACCAACGCACCAGTGCCGCAAATCGCGCCGCCTGCGAAGCGGGATTGGCCCAGAGGAGCGATTCGAATCCGGCGCCATGCCGCTGAACGGCATCGAGATAGGGCTTGAGATAGGCGGGGCTGGGCATAATCGATTTCTAAAAGTATGTTACCGACTGTCGCCTGGATTTGGATCGTATTATTCTTTGGAGAATTCATGTCATTGCTGGTCACCGGCTCCATCGGGATCGATAACGTCGAAACGCCCTTCGGCTCGCGGCAGGATGTCATTGGCGGCTCGGCCGTCTACTTCTCCCACGCCGCCGCGTTCTTCACGCCCGTGCGCCTCGTCGGCGTGGTGGGGGAGGATTGCCCAAAAGCGCTCCTCGACGTTTTCCGCGGGCGGAACATCGACACTTCCGGCCTGGAGATCCGCAAAGGCTCGAAAACGTTCCGCTGGCACGGATCATATCTGAAAGACCTCAATGCCGCCGAAACCGTCGAGGTCGATCTCAACGTGCTCGCGGAGCGGGCTCCCAAAATTCCGGCCGAGTTTCTCGACAGCCGCTTCGTGTTTCTGGCCAATACGCATCCGGCGCTGCAGCAGGAAACGCTGGGGATGCTGAAATCGCCCCAGCTCGTGGTGGCCGACACGATGAACCTCTGGATTCAGACCGAGCGGCAGCACCTGGGAAAACTGCTCTCGAAAATCCACGGCCTGGTCCTCAACGACGGGGAAGCGCGGCTCCTCACCGAGCAGAAGAATCTGATCGCCGCGGCGCGCGATGTTTTGAAGATGGGGCCGAAATTCGTCGTTATCAAGAAGGGCGAACATGGCTGCCTGCTGGTCAGCGATCGCGAAACATTCGTTTTGCCGGCCTATCCGGCCGAAAAAGTGGTCGATCCCACCGGCGCCGGCGACAGTTTCGCCGGTGGAATGATGGGATATCTCGCCACCCAGGGATCCATGTCCGGCGCTACCATTAAGCGAGCGCTCGCGTTTGGAACGGTTGTCGCCAGCTTCACGATTTCCGATTTCTCACTTGGCGGACTCGCCGCCGCCACCCGCGAGCAGATCGACCAGCGCTGGGAAAGCCTCAAGTCGGCAATGTCGTTCTGAATATTCCCCATGCGCCTTTTCGTCTCCATCGAGCTTCCCGATGAGGTGCGAAATTCTCTGCGGCGCGCTCAGGAGCAACTGGCGGAAATGGTCAAGGCAAAGTGGACGCCGGTCGATCAATTCCACATTACGCTCAAATTTCTCGGCGAAACTCCGGACCCGCACCTCCCGAAAATAATCGAGGAACTGCGCGGCGTGCGTTTCGATGAAGCGCTGGCCCTGCAAACCGCCGGGCTGGTTTGCTTTCCGCCGCATGGGCCGATCCGGATTATCGCGGCCGCGATGAAGGACGAGGGGGGACTTTGTGCGGAATTGCAATCTGAAATCGACCAGGCATGTCACGCCGCGGGCTTTCCGCTGGAAGGCCGGCGATGGAGGCCCCACGTCACGATTGGGCGCGTGAAAGATCGATCAGCCACCGGCGCGAGATCGGCCGTGACAAGCGCCAGTCTTCTATGCATCAGTTCCGAAATCCACGAGTTCTATCTCATGGAAAGCCGGCTTGACCAGGACGGCCCGAATTACACCCGCGTCGCCACTTTCCCCCCGCCCGGTCACGGCGTGGCATAAACATAAATCGCGTGCCCCAGCACCGCGATCGGGGTCTCATCAAACGTCGCGCACTTATTCCGCCACGCCAGATATTGAATCGCCGCCGAGATCACGATCAGCGGAGCACAGGCTCCGATTCCCCAGGGCCGCACGCCCAATTTTGTTTTGTAATCACGCGCCAATCGTCTTATCAACCTTCTGCTTTCCCTGGCCAGCCGCCGGTCTTCAATCGCCGTCTGACCTCCCAAATCAGGATTCCCGTGAACAAAATCATCACCGCTCGCAGTGGCAGGACGTAACGGTCATCCACGGTGCAGAATACAAACGGCACGACGGCAAGAAACGCCGCGAAAAATATCCAGGCACACGCCAGTTTTCGCCGCCACGCCAGCCAGGCCCCCGAAATCCCCCCAATCACAAAAAAACCGTGCAGAAGAAGCCGATCGATGGCGATTCCGCGCCATCGAACGTCCGGCAGGAGCGGAAACCTGAGCTGCGCCTGGGTTGGATCGCTGATGAATATATAGACCAGCCTTCGCACACTGCGCATCCAGAACGCCGCGGGATTTTGCCCAAATTGGCTCCGAAACTGCTGCCCGCACAGGTCAAAATAAGCCGGCTCACCGAGCGAAAGCACCATTCCGCGCTGTTCCGCATTGGAATACAGATTCTCGTTCCGAAGCTCCGACCCCATCCAGCCCGTCGCAAACCACACATTCCCCTCGCGCAGCTCAAAATTCAGCTCGTCCCTCACAAAGTACGCGCGATGGAAAACCTCCCAATTGCGAACCGTCCACGGCCCCAGCACGATTGCCGCTCCCGCCAGCGCTGATGCCGCGCCGTAAATTTGCATCTTCATCTTGCCCCGCCGTAACGCAACTGCCACGATCAACGGACAAGCAAGTGCATACGCGGGACTGGTCAGCAGCAGCACCCCCATACCCACTCCCAGCGTCCCCGCTCGGGCTACGCGTCTTTTGAGTGAAGGCAGATACGCCGCGAAACAAACCATCGCCATAAAAATCGCCATCGCGACAAAGGCGTCCCACAAATCTCCCGCGTAAAACAGGAATGCCGGATGAACCAGGAGCAACACCGCCGCCAGGATTCCAGCGGCACGCGAAATATAGAATCGTCCCAGCTCATAAAGGCTGGTTGCGATAACGCCCATACAGACGCAGTTGATCAGCAGGAGCAAAATCGCCCCGTGCACTGGCGCAACGCAATAACAGCCCGCGATGATCAGCGGATAAACCGGCGCGCAATATGCGGACGGAGGCGCACTTGCCGGCCCAAGATAAAACGGGCTGGCAAACCCTTCACCCCGCAGCAAATGAATCGCGGCATTCCCCTCTTCAAACCCCGGCTGTGCCGACCACTGATGTCGATACGTAATCGCCCCCAGCGCGATCAGCACCCCCAGAAAACAAATCACTATCCGGATTGCGCCTCGCCGTCCCCTCTCGACCGGTCGAGCAACGGGCTGGCGGTACGCAAGGTTGTCATCGAAACTACAAATATATATCCCCCAAATTTTTTTTCTGTTTTTCCAATTGCATTCCTGCCGATGCTCGATATTATACCCGAACAAACACTGAACAGGGACGGTATGGTGACTTCCGTCGAGTTCAGTTGCGGGGCTTGGTTGACGCCGTCCGGCACGAGAGCCGTCCGGCATGACCATCGCCCGCATTAAGTCACCGCTAAATAGCGCCGGCTGAACAAGATACCCGGCGGAAATGGAGTCTCCCGTGATCAAGTCCCTCGAAAAGACGGACGCGAAGAAGGACCATCCCTCTTCCTCCGCAACTGCCGTTCGTGAATCTGTTGTCCGTGAAGTGAAAGAGCCCGCCAAAGAAGCGGCCAAATCCCCGGCGCTGAGGCAAAAAAGGCCGCGCCGAAGGAAGCCGCGCCGCCGCACGATCCCGCTCGCGATTCGGCGCTTTCCCGCGCCGTCCAGCAGATCGAAAAGCAATTCGGCAAGGGCGCCGTCATGAAGCTCGACGAGCAGAAGGCCAGCGTCGACGGCATCCCCACCGGCTCGCTGAGCCTCGACATCGCCCTCGGCGGCAACGGTGTGCCGCGCGGCCGCGTTCTCGAAGTCTTCGGCCCCGAATCCAGCGGCAAAACGACCCTCACCCTGCACATCATCGCCAACGCCCAGAAGGCCGGCGGCGTTGCCGCGTTCATCGATGCCGAGCACGCCCTCGATCCCTCCTGGGCCAAGCGCCTCGGCGTTCAGCTCGACGACTTGCTGGTTTCGCAGCCCGATACCGGCGAGCAGGCGCTGGAAATCTGCGAATTGCTGGTGCGATCCAACGCCGTCGATGTCATCGTCATCGACTCCGTCGCCGCCCTGATCCCTCGCGCGGAAATCGAAGGGGAGATGGGCGACACCCACGTCGGCCTCCAGGCCCGGCTCATGAGCCAGGCGATGCGCAAACTTACCGGCGCCATCTCCAAGAGCCGGTCCACCGTCATTTTCATCAACCAGATCCGCGAGAAGATCGGCGTCATGTTCGGCAATCCCGAAACCACCCCCGGCGGCCGGGCGCTGAAGTTCTATTCCAGCGTGCGAATCGACGTCCGCCGCACCGGCACGATCAAGGAGGGGGAAGTTTCCGTCGGCTGCCGCACCCGCGCCCGGGTCGTCAAAAACAAGATCGCGCCGCCGTTCCGCGATGCCGAATTCGACATCATGTTCGACCGCGGCATCAGCTACGAAGGAGATTTGCTGGATCTGGCGGTTCTAGCGAATGTCGTGGAAAAGAGCGGGGCATGGTTCAATTTCAAGACCACCCGCCTCGGCCAGGGCCGGGAAAATGCCAAGCAA
The DNA here is from genome assembly GCA_963755915.1 of uncultured Phycisphaerales bacterium. Taxonomy (GTDB): domain Bacteria; phylum Planctomycetota; class Phycisphaerae; order Tepidisphaerales; family Tepidisphaeraceae; genus PALSA-1353. The sequence goes on along the minus strand of CAVWLP010000002.1, from coordinate 4,570,184 downwards.
TTCCTGGTAGATAATAAGGACCTTGCCGAGGAAATTCGCAAGGCGGTCCTCGAAAACCGCAGCGCCGTGAGCCAGCGCAGCGGCGCCGCGGCCCCGGCGGAGGCTTAAGCCGCCGGCCTTAACAAATGCCTTGGCCGGGAAATCGAAGCCCAGCGGCCCGTTGACCGATAATACGTCCGTATGGGTCTACCTCTCATCGGGCGCGCACGCGGTGTAGCAGCGATCTTTGCCGGGCTCTCGCTTGTCGCCGGACTCGGAGGCCATGGCTGGAACCACGGCGGAAACTGCGCATCGGCGCGAATCTGCGCCCGTCGCCCAGGGAAGTTCCGCCGGGGCCGGCGGGCCGGCCGTTAATGATGCACCGCCCCATGCACCACCCCGTGCCGATCGGATCGCCGGCAATCCCGCTGACATGCCGGTGGTGACCGATGACGTCGATGCTCTGGACATCTCGGCGCTACAGGGGCAATTCGAAGGCGTGGCGCGTCGCGTGGCGCCGGCGGTGGTTTCGATCTCCGCTGCCGAAGTCGCCAGCCCCGCGGACGACACGGTTCGCTCCGAGGCGATGAACCCGCAGCTGCTTCAGACGGTTCTCGACAAAACGACGCGAACCATCGGCACCGGCTTCATCGTCGACGCCGACGGGTTCATTGTCACCAACGAGCACGTCATCGAAGGCTCCGAACAGTTCTGGGTGACCACCGACGATCACCGCGTTTTCCCCGCGATTATCGTCGGCGCTGACCCGCGGGCCGACCTCGCGGTCCTGAAGATTCCGGCAACGAATCTGCCGACCGTGACCTTTGCTGCCGATCCCCCTCAGCGCGGGCAGTGGGCCATCACCATCGGCAATCCATACGGTCTGGCGACCGAGGGGCAGATGGCCATGAGCGTCGGCGTCGTCAGCGCCACCGATCGGTCGCTGCCGCGATTGGCGATCAAGGAAGACCGGCTCTATTTCAACCTCATCCAGACAACGGCGCAGATTAATCCGGGGAATTCGGGTGGGCCGCTGCTGGATCTCGACGGGCGCGTGATCGGCATCGACACGGCTGTGATCCTGCCGCAGAAGCAGACCAACGGAATCGGCTTTGCGCTTCCGGTTACCCGCACTCTTCTGGATGAAATCGGCCAGCTCGAGCAGGGGCGCGAGGTGATTTATGGATATGTCGGGGTCACGGTTGCCACGCCGACGATGAAGCAGCGGGAAGAAGCCGGGTTACGTGAGGAGATCGGCGTCTGCGTCGAGACGGTCGAAGACGCCTCGCCCGCGGCGGCGGATGGGCTCAAGACCGGAGACCTGATCATCGGCATCGATGGGCAGGCTGTGCCGGATACCGATCATTTCGTCCGGATGGTCGGGGCGACGCCGGTCGGACATGCCGTGCAGATCGGCATCGCCCGCGGCGGCAAAAAACTTTCCATCAACGTCACGCCCGTTAAACGGCCGGTGCAGTTCGTCGTCAGCAGCGAAAACCAGCGGCTCTACTGGCGCGGCATGGTGCTCGGGCCGGTGCCGGCAAACTGGACGCCGGTCGCGGGGGATGACAAACATCGCAATGGAATCCTGGTCGTTGGCATCCAGGACGACAGCCCGCTGAAGAAGCAGGGGGTTCGCGCGGGAATGGTGATCACCGCCATCGCGGGCAAGCCGGTTGCCAGCATGATTGAGGTTCAGCGGATTTTGAACGACATTCCGCCGGAGCAATGCACGGTTGAAACAGCGGCGGATACGACGGAAGTGGCGGCGGCGAAGAAATAGACCGCTCGGACCGAAGTATTCCAAATTCAAATCTTTAAAAACTTGAACTCGCCGCGCTCCGGCAGATCCTCAGCCGTCGACCTGCCACGAGCTGGCCGATGGCGAGTAAGCCAAGGGCGGCCGCGCTAGTGGGCTCGGGAACGGTGATGGCGCCGACGAGGCCGTTGGTTGCATCGGCTGTGTATCCCGCGTCGAAATAGAGGATATCCGATGAACCGGCGCTGGAGCCGTTGCCGAAGGTGAGGGCCCATAGCTGTTGCTCACTGAACAGACCCGTATTGAGATTGATCTGACCCTGCTGGACACCAGCGAGGTTGTAGGCGTTGATTGAGCCATCGCCGGCGTTATTTCCAACCAGCAGGTCGCCACCGAAGGGTCCCCAGCCCGCGGGGGCAATGGCAAGGCCCCACGGCGTGTCGAGATGCACCCCGGTCGGGTCGGTGATCAGACGGGAGATCATGGTGCCGTTGGTGCTGAATTCGTCGACGATTCCGCCGGTCGGGTCATTGGGGTTTGCATAGGTGACGAAGAGGGTGCCGCCGAGGTTCTGGACATTGAATGCGGTGAAGCCGGCGGGGAGGTTGGGATCGGTGAAAGTGCCGACCTGGTTCCAGGCGCCGTTAAATATATCGACGTTAACGCTGTTCTGGTCGGCGGCAAAGATCTCAGCGGTGCCGCCCGAGGTGTCTCCGATCGCCAGGCCGGTAAACGATGCGCCTGCAACCGTCGCGGTGATGGCCGAGCTGGTGAGCCCTCCGCGCCAAGCAGAGATTGAGCCGTCCAGGTTGTCGAAAATGAATGCCGACTTGCTGCCGGTGACCTCAAAATCTGTCGCCGCGGTGGTGACGCCCGGCGCGGCTACGCTCACCTGGCCGGTGGGGCCGTTGTTGTTGTTTGGCGAAGCACTGCCGATGTTGGCGACGCCCTCGGTCAGCTCAGTCGCTGAGCTGGAGGTGTTGGTGATTTTGTAGACCGTCGCGGTTCCCGAACCCTGGTTGGAGACCCAAAGCGGGCTGGTCGCGGAGAAGGAGACGCCCCAGGGGTCTATCAGGTTTGGGTCAACGACCGGGGCCACGCCGGTCTCGTTGGAAACCAGATTTGTCTCCGTGTACTGGGCCCAGGCCTGGCCGGCCGCCAGACAAACAGGCGCAACGAGAGCCAGAACGCGGTAGGAATTCCGTCGAGTCATGGGTGATCCTCCTTTTAAAGAGTGAACCGTCCCCTCCAAAGACCCGAAATGGCGCAACGCTATTCCCCGATTGCGAAAAAAAAATTCGCGGGGAGACAGGCAATCCTGATGAGGATTTGGTTAAGCAATTGGTCTCAAACGACCGGAATAGAGTCGGGGTATAAAACCGGACGGCGGTTCAACTTCTGCATTCCCCTGGGAGTTTTATGCAATGGGGTGCTATGCAATTTCCAACCCCGCCACACCCCCGACGAAAGCCCCATTGCCATGCAAAGTGTTTGGTGAGATCGCGGTGCCGGAATTTGAATCCTGCTGCGACTCGATACAACTCTTGGACGGTCAACGGCGTTTGCAGAACTGCAAAAAAAAGATAAGGGGATGGTACATCGCGGTCGGCCGCGTTCGGATTTTCAGGCTTCTATCCATGCGTGGCCCACCCAGGGAACGTCCACGTCCGCGTCGAGCCGCAGGCGGAGACTCAATTGGGCCGCGTGATGTTGGATGTGGCGGATGTTGTAGACGTGAAGCTCGTGCGCGAGCAGTTGCGCCAGTGAAATCCTGACGGCCCGGCGAGCACGTCGGCCGATTCCCGTGCGATCGTCTCCTGCGCCTTGCAACGCACGTTGTGTAGATAGCTCACCACAAACGGCTTCCCGTACAGCAAAATCTGCTCGCGGTCTTCCAATTCTTCGTAATCGCCAAAATCCGCCTGGTGCTCGACGTGAAACGGCTGGCGCTTGAACGCTTCGGCATCGTCACTGGGCTGAAGGTAAAGGTCCGTGAAGAAGACGGCATGAAAAGCGGCCTGGCAAAACTTCCATGCGGCGACGGGCTGGTTCCAGCTCGATTCCGGGCAGCGGGCCACGGCGAAATTGAGCATAGAAAGCGACGCTTCAAATTGGTGGGAGAGGAGTTCCGCCAGAGTGTCACGCATGGTGCCTTGGAGAATTACCGGCAAGCGATGATGAGTCAAGAAAGGCGGGACGCTGTAATCATCGAATTGGGTGGCACACTCTTGCTTTTAAAATCACGTGAATCAAAACTGGTTGCACTTCGTTGAGCGCAGCAATGACTATCCTCGAAAAGCTCCTCCGGCACGATGCCTGGACCACGCGCCTCCTTCTGACTCGCGCTGCTGACCTTACCGATTCGTGCTCGATCAGCCGTTCGATATGGGCCACCGGACTCTCCGGCGCACGTTTCAGCACATTATCGCCAACATGGAATGCTGGTGTGACCTTATCCTTGCCCGTCCACAACGTGCCGGCATGCCGGTGATAAATGCCGGCATCAATGGCCTGATCGCCCGTCTCGACGTTGTTGCTGCCGAGCTTGTCGCTCTTGGCCAATCCTTCTCAAATTCCGGCGGCAATGACGACCTTTTCACTGATTATCTCGACAATCCGCCGCGCAAGAAATCCGTCGGCACCGCCCTTGTCCATATTGCCACGCATGGCATGCACCATCGCGCTCAGTGCCTGTGGATTATGCGCCACCTGGGTCTTCAGAACCTTCCGGAGGGAGACGTGTTCAGTTGGGAGAATGCTTGGGTGACGAATCCCGTGAACTCCTCGCCGCTTTAAGAGGGCAAGCAGCGAGACGCCGCTTCTACGAATGCGCAGCCTACGGCAGCGGAACGAGCAGATATGGATCGCCCGTGTCCTGCAAGCCCTGGGCTAACGGTGACCAGCCCATGTCGCTGTAATATTGTTTGAGAACGGCGTAGCAATTGGCGCGGGAGGTGGAGTCGCTGGGCATTTCGATAATCATGCGGAAGGCGTTGCCTTTGCCGTTGATGTCGCGGTCGGTTTCGAACCAGACATTTTTCGCGCCGGCTTTGTACCAGCCTTCAATGGCAGATTTGTAGGCAGAGAGGCCGTTCGTGTCGGCGTATTTGCGGGCCTCGTGCAGGAGGTTCTGGGCCTTGGCCTGGTTGACGGTGTCGATGACCGGATTGACGGAGACGCCGCCGCTGCCGCCGAAGGTTGGCAGGGGGATGTTGGCGGCTGCGACGCCGCCGAAGCTGAGGACGAGCTTCAGAACCAGGATGATGAGGACGACGCTCATGATGCGATAGAAGACGGCGAGGATGATGACGACGATCCAGGCGTCGCCGGGGTCCATGGAGAAGAGATATGTCATGGTGACCCAGTAAACGCCCGCGGCGATGGGGAGTCCGATGACGCCGAAGCCGAAGATCCCGCCACCGCCGACGCCGCCGGTCCAGGTTGAGAACATTCCGTCGACCCAGGTGGTGACGCCGTCGCAGAAGAGTGCGATGGCCGCGAACTTCAGAAGGGCGGTCCAGATTCCGCCGAAATTCACGCTCAGCGGACCGGCAATGGCCAGGCCGAAGGCGAAGAGCAGGATCGTCTCGAAGACGGTCATGATGAGCAGGCCGATGGTGATGGCGATCAACGGCCCCAGCCCGAGGCCGTAGTGGATTGCGTAGTAGCTGACGTAAAGAATTGCCCCGGCGGCAAGCAGCGCGATGGGGACCTTGATGTCGCGATTTTCGTCGATCTGACTGGCGTCGGCGTCGCGTTTTTTTTCGGCGGCGGTGGGCCCGCGGCGATAGGCGAGGGGGATTCCCGATTTCGAAGCTCCCGGCGCTACCGCGGCGACGGCCGCGGCAGGGACCGCCTGCTGGAATTCGGTGGGATCGACGATCGTCGGTTCAATATTCGCGGCGGCGTTTCGTGCGTCGTCGGCGAGGGCATAGAGATCATCATCCGAGGCCTGCGGTTCGGGCTCAAGCTCCGGCTCCGCCCCGTTGGGATAGGGCGGAATTGCCATGGGATGTCCGCAGGATTTGCATTTGATTTTCGGCCGACGAATTCCTGTTTCCAGGTCAACTCGTTCCCGCAGCCTCCGCAGGAGAATTTCTGTGCCGTTGCCGCCATCGTTCCCATTCCTGAGCAGAGATGCGGGACAAATAATCCGTACCTTAAGCCGAAAATGCAAGGAAAATTGGCAAGTTTCAACAAACTTTAAAAGTGGCGCGGTGTCGTGAAAAGATTCCGCCGGTGAGGATACGGCTCGACTGAGCTCGCCGAAGTCCGGCGGCATTGTTTTTACATTGGCCGGTTGATGACGAAATCGGCCAGGGTGCCGAGGATTTGTTTGGCGGGCGAATCGGGGAGAGCGGCGATCGCCTCGTGGGCCTGGGCGATCAGGGCTTTTGCTTTTGAGGTGGCGTAGCCGACGGAACGGCTGGGGAGGATGAGGTTGCGGATTCGCTCGACTTTGTCGGCGTCGTGGCTGCGAAGCAGGGATTGAAGCAGGATGCGATGCTCCTGCGGGGCGTTGGCCAGGAAATGGATGATGGGGAGCGTGAGCTTGCCTTTTAAGACGTCGATGCCGAGGGTTTTGCCGACGGTGGATTCGTTTCCGACGATGTCGAGGATGTCGTCCTGAATCTGAAACGCGGTGCCGAGGCAGAGGCCGAATTGGCGCAGGTTTTCGACGCGGGCGGCATCGGCGCCGGAGAAGGTGGCGCCGAGCAGGCAGCAGGAGGCGCACAGGACGGCGGTTTTGCAGGTGATGATCTGGAGGTAGGTTTCTTCCGTCAGATCGAGGTTGTTGCGATGGTGGATTTGGAGGAGTTCGCCTTCGCAGACCTGGTTGGTGGTTCGGCCGATGACGCGGGAGGCGAACTGGGAATCGAGGCTGGAGCAGAGGTGGTAGCTGTGGCTGATGAGATAGTCGCCGAGCAGGACGGCGGCTTCGTTGCCGCGGAGATGGTTGATGGTGGCGCCTTTGCGGCGAAGCTCGGCTTCGTCGAGAACGTCGTCGTGGATGAGAGTGGCCATGTGGACCATTTCGACGACGGTGGCCAGGACGATGTGGGCGTCGTCGAGGGTTCCGCTGGCCTTGCCGGCGAGGAGGACGAGGATGGGGCGGAGCATTTTTCCGCGGAAGCGGCTGACGTGCTTAACGAGGGAATTTACGCACGAGACGGAGCTGGTGAGCTCTTCGTTGAAGAGCTTTTCGACGGCGTCGAGTTGGGGCTGGACGTAAAGGGAAAGGGCGTCGAGTGCGAGAGGCATCGCGTGGGGATTATAGAGATTGCCATGAAAGTGCAAACGGGGTGCGCCCAAGTTTCGTAAGAATTGAAAGTTGCACTATAATTCATCTTGTGCCGATAACTGAATCCGCTTTTCAACAGTGCATCAATCCGAAATGTGCGGCCACCTACGAGGTTTCGCAGGTGCTGGTGGCTTGCCAGAAATGTGGGGGGCTTCTGGATATCCGGTATGACTGGGGGAAGCTGCCCAAGATTAAGGGGATGGGATTTTTCGAGCATCGCTGGAGCACCAAGGGGGCGGGTGTGGAAGGGCGGCTGGATTTTTCGGGGGTGTGGCGGTTTCGCGAACTGTTGCCGTTTTATCGGAGTGAGGAGGAGATCGTCACCATTGGGGAGGGACGGACGGTGCTTCAGCAGGCGGACCTGCTGGCAAAACAGGTGGGGATGGGACAGGGGAAGCTGCTGCTGCAATATGAGGGGCTGAATCCGAGCGGGAGCTTCAAAGACAATGGGATGACGGCGGCGTTCACCCATGCGCGGATGGTGGGGGCGAAGAAGGTGGCGTGTGCGTCGACGGGGAACACGAGCGCGTCGCTGGCGATGTTTGCAACCCTGGCCGAGATGCGCGGAATCGTATTCATCGGCAGCGGAAAAATCGCGCTGGGGAAACTCAGCCAGGCGCTGGATTATGGGGCGCTGACATTGCAGATTCGCGGGGACTTTGACGATTGCCTGCGCCGCATCTACGAGATCGCGGTGAATCGGCCGGCGCTGGGAATCTACCTGATGAACAGCGTCAATCCATTTCGGCTGGAGGGGCAGAAGAGCATCATGTATCGGGTGCTGGAGGCCATGGACTGGCAGAGCCCGGACTGGATCATCGTTCCCGGGGGAAATCTGGGGAATTGCTCGGCGTTTGGCAAGGCATTTTTGGAATTGAAGGAGCTGGGGCTGGTGAAAAAGATTCCGCGGCTGGCGATTGTGAATGCGAGCGGGGCAAACACGCTGAACGAGCTGGTGAGCCGGCGCGGGCTGAAATGGAATGGGGGGGCGTTCGATGCGTCGGTGATTCAAAAGCATTATGCGGCGCTGGATGAATCGAATTATCGTCCGCACACGGTGGCCAGCGCGATTGAGATCAGCCGGCCGGTGAATCTGCCGAAGGCTCTGCGAGCGCTGGAAGTGATGAACGGGGTGACGCTGGAGGTGAGCGACGAAGAGATTCTGGAGCACCGGGCGATGGTGGCGCGTTGGGGATTCGGTTGCGAGCCGGCCAGCGCGGCCAGCGTGGCGGGATTGCACCGGCTGCGGAAGGCGCAGACGATTTCCGCGGATGAGACGGTCGTCTGTATTCTCACGGGCCACGAGCTGAAAGATGCGAATGCGACGGTGAAATATCACACGGGGATCGACCTGAGCGCGGCCCAGGATTCGGCGCCGCGGAAGGAGCCGACGGGCAGGCTGGCGAATCGGCCGGTTGTGGTGGACGACGATCTGGACGCGATCATCGCGGCGATGGAGGAGAAATAATGGCGGCGATCAAGCTGGCAATCACCGGCGCCTGCGGGCGGATGGGCAAACGGCTGATCGCGCTGGCGCGAGCGGATAAAGCGTTTGATCTTATCGCGACCATCGACCGGCCGGACAGCACCGATATTTCCCGCGACGCGGGGGAGATCGCCGGGATCGGAGCGATTGGGCTCCCGATCACATCGGACATGCGGCCGACGCCGGATGTGCTGATCGATTTCACCGCGCCGGAATCGACGCGGCGGTGGCTGAAGACGTGCAAGGATCGGGAGATCGGGATGGTCATCGGAACCACGGCGCTGAAGGAAAAGGATCACGCGGCGATTGATGTCGCCTCGGCGCATATTCCGATTCTTCAGGCGCCGAATATGAGCGTGGGCGTGAACGTGCTGCTGAAGCTGGCCGCGCTGGCGGCGAAGGGATTGGGGGAAGAGTACGATATTGAGATCGTCGAGGGGCATCATCGGTTCAAGAAGGATGCGCCGAGCGGGACGGCGCTGGCACTGGCGGATTCGATTCTCAAGGCGCTGGGGAAGACGCGCAAGGCGCTGGTGATGGGACGGTTTGGGGACGACGTCGAAAGAAAAGCGGGGCAGATTGGGATGCATTCGCTGCGGATGGGGGATGAGGTGGGGAAGCACACGGTTTATTTCGCGGCGCTAGGGGAGCGGGTTGAGATTGGCCACGTGGCGACGAGCCGGGATACGTTTGCCACTGGGGCGCTGCGGGGCGCCAAATGGTTGAAAGACCAGAAGCCGGGGAGATATTCGATGGCGGATGTGCTGGGGCTCGATTAGGAATTCAGACGGCTCTAAAAGCCTTTGGGGCTGGGGACGACGTTGGTCGCGTGGCCGAAGGGCTCAAAATTGCCGATGGTGTGCTGAGTCGCAATCGCGTAGCCGACAAGAACCAGGCCGACGGCAACGACTGCGCAGATAACCAGGACCGACACGGTTAGAACGAAGCGCAGGTTAATTTTGCCCCCTTGCATACTCCCTATTTTTGCGTTGGTGGGCGGTGGTTGTCAAGAAGGGGGGGGCGGGGCAGGAAAACGTAGTATTGTCCCTCCTGGGCGACGAGTTTATAGGACGCCTGAATGTGGGGCAGGGCCTCGTAGCCGAAGCTGCCGGGATGGGTCCATTCGTCAGGACCGCCGACGGGATAGAGGATGACGGCACGGAACCGCTGATGGGAGAGATCGTTCCAGAGCTGCCGGGCGAGGGGGGGGTTGGATTGGGTGAAAACGCGGAACATGAAGGGGTCGAGCATAAAGGGCCGCTGGCCGGTAAGGATGGGAAGGAGAGGGTTTTCGGAGAGGATGGGGCCGGTGGAGGGGGATTTTTTGGCGATGGAAAGGGCGCGGGAAATCTGGCCACGGCGGGATTCGTAATCGATTCGCATGGCGTCCTTGGCGGAGACGGTGGCGCCGCAGAGGGCGAGGAAGGCCAGCAGGGGCAGGAGGGAGGGCGTGCGATTCAGGCAGATGGCCAGGCAGATGAGGGAAGCGGCTTCGAGATCGATCAGGTGGTTCATGTCGGTGCCTGGGGAACCGTAGATCGCAAGGGTTCCGAGGGTCGTGGTGAGGAGGAGAATTCCGGGCAATGAGAAGACCTGTCGGGTAGCGAAGATGGCGATGAGCGCCAGAATCCAGATAGCGCCGGCGACGGGGTCGAAGCGGCAGAGGATGCCGCTGAAGACGATGGGGGCTTGGAGGATTTGGGAGAGTCCCGCGCCGCCGGTGGCGCAGGCGCGGAAGATTTCGAGCATTCGGCCGTGGCTGGCGAATTGGAAGACGGCGAAGAGAAGGCCGGCGGCCAGAGCCGTCGTCAGTGCGCATAAAATCGCGCGGCGATATTGCTTTCGGGAAAGCATCCAAATCACGGCCGCGGCGAGGCCGAAGATGCTCGTGACTTTGGTGGCGACGGCAAGTGAGAAGAAAATCGAGCTTGAGAGAATCGAGAACCGGCCGGTCGACGCAACCGCGACGAGTCCCCAAATCGCAAGCGCGGCGGCCAGTGGATCGGACATGCCTGCCAGGGTGCTGGCGCGAACGGCATTCGAGGCGAGCATCATCGCGGTCATTGCGGCGGCCAATGGGGCGGGCACTTCAAGCCTTCGCATGAGCGCGTAGCAGCCGAGAAGCAGCAGCGCCATTGAGGCGGCGCTGGTGGCCAAAGCGCTGTTGATCGCGCCCAGCGAAGTCCATTTAAGAATTGCCGCTTGGACGAGGGTGCGAATGGGCGCATATCGCGTACCGCCGTATCCGTCATTTGAGACGAGCGGGCGATAGAGGATGCCGTGCTCGGCATCCACCGACGTGGCGATCCAGGTTCCGGCGGTTGAGCTGATGTCGCCGAGATTGCGCAGCGACTCGAATTCCCGGGCGGCGGTGGAGATCAGCAGGATCGCCAGGGCGAGGGATAGCGCAATGGGGCCGATCGGGGTGTGGGCCCGAATCTTGCGGGCGACGGGATATTCAGCCGTGGCAGTCAACACATTAGATATCGGCAGTTTTTTGCCCCAAACCAAAGCTTGCTCACTTTACCTACCCGGCTCTGGGCGCTAGGATGTCAGCACCATGGATTCGACCATTCCCGCCGTTGTCGGGCGGCTTGCCGCTGCGCGCGAATTGGCGCAGCTATCGGAAACCCTTTCGCGCAGTCGCTCTGCGGCCGTCTCCGGCTTGTGGGGCGGGAGCGTGGCGGCCGTGATTACCGGGGTTCGGCGGGTGATGCCGCGGCCGGTGCTGCTGATTTGCGGGCACCTGGACGAAGCGGAAGACCTGGCGGATGACGTCGAGCTGTTTACAGGCCGGCGGTCGGAAATCCTTCCGGCACTGGAACTGGCGGGCAGCCTGGGACGGGTTTCGGAGGAGCAGGTTTCCAATCGAGTTCGACTGGTCGCCCGGCTGGCATCGGAGAAAGGCAAGTGGACAGAATCGGGCGTCATGGTCGCGTCCATGCAGTCGCTGATGCAGTCGGTCCCCTCGCGCGCACAGTTGGAACAGCTGATCAAACCCCTGCGTATTGGGCAGAAGCTGGAGGCCGAGAAGCTGATCGTCTGGCTGGCCGAGCATGGGTACAACCGGCTCGAGCAGGTGGAAGTGCCCGGCGATTTCGCCGTCCGCGGGGGGATCGTGGATATCTATCTTCCCGGCATTTTCGAAAATGCCGGCGAGCAGCTTGGGCTGACCGTGCGCGTTGATTTCTTCGATGATCAGATCGAATCGATTCGCCGGTTCGATCTCGATACGCTGGGCTCCGGCGACAAGCTGGAAACTGTTTCCGTCATCGACATCAAGGGGCAGCTTCCGGAGACGAGCGATTCGACAAGCCTGTTTAATTATTTCCCGGCGGATGGAATCGTCGCGCTCTGGTCGCCGCTGGAGATTGCGGAGCAATCCAAGAGCTATCTGGATCGGCTGCCGGAAGTGAAGGGGATTTATCCGCTCAATGCGCTGCTGAATCTGTCGTCTGCGTTTACGCGGATGGAGCTGAGCCAGTTTGATCAGCAGCCGATGATGATCGGGGACGATGCGGCGCGGTTGAAGCTGCCGGTGGGGTCGCTGCAACGATTTGAAACCGAGGCGAAGAAAGCGATTGTGGAACTTGGGGAGTTGGCCCAAACGAATGACATCACGGTCTTCTGCGAAAACGAGGGGGAGAAGCAGCGGTTTACCGAGCTTGTGGAAGGGGAAATCAAGGGGCTGACCGGGAAGATCGACATCCATCTCGGTTACCTGCACCGGGGATTCGTCTGGGATTTCCAGGACGGCAGCCGCCCGGCGGCGCTGCTGGGGCATCACGAACTGTTTCATCGCTACGAGCAACGCCGGCGCGTCGGCAAGGTGATCGCCTCGCGGCCGGTCGATTCGTTCCTCGATCTCAAGGAGGGGGATTACGTCGTTCATGTGGCGCACGGCATCGCACGGTTCACCGGCATGCACACGATGACCAAGGATGGGCGGAGCGAGGAATATCTCACGCTGCGCTTCGCGGACAGCGCGGTGCTGCACGTACCGGCGGCACGGATCAGCCTTGTCCAGAAATATGTCGGCGGGTTTCATGGGCATCCGCACCTTTCGAAACTCGGCACTGGGGCGTGGGAAAAACAGAAGGCCAGGGTATCGGAAGCACTGATGGACATGGCGGCGGAGCTGCTCGACGTCCAGGCGGCTCGCGCGGCGCAGGAGGGGTTGGCTTATCCGGCGGATACGGAATGGCAGAAGGAGTTTGAGGCGGAATTTCCCTATCAGCCGACCGATGATCAGATCGTCGGGGCGGAGGAGATCAAGCAGGACATGCAGAAGCGCAGACCGATGGATCGGCTGCTGTGCGGCGATGTGGGGTACGGCAAGACGGAGCTGGCCATGCGGGCGGCGTTCAAGGCAGTGGAATACGGGAAGCAGGTCGCCATTCTCGTTCCGACGACCGTCCTGGCGGAGCAGCACGAGCGCTCTTTCCGCGAGCGGATGGTCAATTATCCGTTTCACATCGAATCGATCAGCCGATTCAAAAGCGGCAAGGAACAGAAGCAGACGGTGAAGCGCACGGCATCGGGCGAAGTCGACATCCTCATCGGCACCCATCGGCTCATCAGCAACGACGTGAAATTCAACGACCTGGGGCTGGTAATTATCGACGAAGAGCAGCGCTTCGGCGTGACGCACAAAGAGCGGCTGAAGCAGATGCGCCGGACGGTCGATGTGCTGACGATGTCGGCCACGCCGATCCCGCGGACACTGCACATGAGCATGCTGGGCCTGCGCGATATCAGCTCGCTGACGACGGCCCCGCAGGATCGGCGGAGCATCGTGACGGAGGTGATCGCCTACGACAAGCAGCGAATCCAGCAAGCGATCACGCGTGAGCTGAATCGCGAGGGGCAGGTCTATTTCGTTCACAACCGGGTTTACAACATTTCCGAAGTGGCGGATGAAATTCTTAAGCTTGTGCCATCGGCCCGCATCATCATCGGGCACGGGCAGATGGCGGAAGGGGAGCTGGAAGACGTGATGATGAAATTCATCCGCCACGAGGCGGATATTCTGGTCTGCACGACGATCATCGAAAGCGGGCTGGATATTCCCAACGCCAACACGATTTTCATCAACCAGGCCGACCGATTCGGGCTCAGCGAGTTGCACCAGCTTCGCGGAAGAGTGGGGCGGTACAAGAATCGCGCGTATTGCTATCTGCTGCTGCCGTCGGATCGACCCGTCACTCCAGTGGCGGCCAAGCGTCTGAAGTCGATCGAGGAGTACAGCCATTTGGGCGCGGGATTTAAGATCGCCATGCGCGACCTGGAAATCCGCGGAGCGGGAAACATCCTCGGCCCGGAACAAAGCGGGCACATCGCGTCGGTTGGCTACGAGATGTATTGCCAGCTGCTCGAAGAGGCGACGCGACAATTGAAGAACGAGCCGAAGGAAACCAAGCCCGAAGCACATGTCGATATCGGGGTCTCGGCGCTGGTGCCCAAGCAATGGATCGCCGCGGATCGGCAGCGGATGGACGTTTATCGCCGGCTCTCGCGCTGCACTTCGATGGAAATGCTCAACATTCTGGAGCAGGATTTGAAGGACGCATTCGGCGAGCCGCCGCGGCCGGCGGTTATTCTGCTGGCGCTGACGGAATTGCGGCTGCTGTCCGGGATATTTGGGATCGAGAGCATTATTCGCAAGGAGCCGGACGTGATCCTGACGGTGCGCAACGCCTCGCGTGCCCAGGCGGGGCTTACGGGCGCGCCGGGCCGGCTTACCGTCGTGGATGAGAAAACCGTTTATCTGCGGCTGCCGCCGAGTTTCCTGGAGTCGGATACTTTGCTGATGATTTTGCGTAATCTTCTCAAAGCCGCGTGGGAGCGGGAGAACAATAAAACCGGGCTTGAAACTGCTCCGGCGAGCCGCGAGGATGCACAGAATGAACCCAGACGTCTCAAACCTGCACATCGATAAGAAAACGCCGGAGACCGAGCTCGTGGACATCATGGCGGGCTCCGCGCGGTGGGAGATCAAGGTCCACGATCACGGGCTGGTGGCGCTGTGCGACGTGATGCCGCGGCTGGTGCCGGCGGGGAAGACGGCGGATTTCGCGATCGTGCAGGCGGCGCGGGTTTCTTACGGGCAGGGGACCAAGCAAGTCAATGAAGATCGCGGTCTGATTCGGTATCTGGCTCGCCATCGTCACACGACGCCGTTTGAAATGGTGGAATTCAAATTCCACCACGTGATGCCGATCTTCGTCGCCCGGCAGTGGATTCGGCATCGGACGGCCAACGTGAACGAATACTCCGCCCGATATTCCGTGGTGAAGGACCGGTTTTACAAGCCGACGATGCAGAACGTCCGTAAACAGAGCCTTCAGAACCGGCAGGGGGGCGAAGAACCCATCGACGAGATGACGGCCCGGGAATTCTGCGACTACCTGGACAAAGCGCAGGCGATTTATGAGCAGTACGAGAAATTGCTCGAAAAGGGGGTCTCGCGGGAGCTGGCTCGCATCGCGCTGCCGGTGAATGTTTACACCGAGTGGTACTGGAAGTGCGACCTGCATAATGTGCTGCACTTCCTTTCCCTGCGGATGGACGCCCACGCCCAGCAGGAAATTCGCGATTATGCGACCGCGATGTTCGCCCTGATTCAGCCGATCGTACCTATAGCCGCGGAGGCGTTTCTGGACTATCAGCTTGGGGCGGTGCACTTGTCGCGGCTGGAGATCGAGGCGCTGAAAACGGGCAAGCCGCTTCAGACGGAAAACAAGCGGGAAACCGCGGAGTGGGAGACGAAGAAGAAGGAGTTTGGACTGTGATACGAAACGAGGAAGGCAAGGACGGGTGGCGGATTTTCCGCATGATGGCGGAGTTCGTCGAAGGGTTCGACACGATGGGCAAGGTTGGCAAAGCCGTTTCGATTTTCGGCAGCGCTCGCACGAAGCCCGGGCATTCGCAGTACAAAGCCGCTGAGGAAACCGGGCGGCTTCTGGCCAAGTCGAAATTCGCCGTCATCACCGGCGGCGGACCGGGAATCATGGAGGCGGCCAACAAAGGGGCGATGGACGCCGGCGGGAAAAGCGTGGGGCTGAATATCTCCCTGCCGCACGAGCAGGACAGCAATCAATATCTCAACGTGAGCCTCGATTTCCATTATTTCTATGCCCGCAAGGTGATGTTCGTTAAATACGCGTCGGCATTCATCTGCTTCCCCGGCGGGTTCGGCACACTGGATGAGTGCTTTGAAACACTGACGCTGATCCAAACGCTCAAGATCGAGCCGTTCCCGGTCATCCTCTTCGGCACGGAATACTGGACAGGCCTCGTCGAGTGGATGCGGCACAGGCTGCCCGATTTCATCGATTCAGAAGATATGGACATCTTCCGGATCGTCGATCGCCCGGAAGACGCGGTGGCGATCGTGAAGGAAGGGCAGAAGCGGCGCTGGTGGCGCCCGCACGACCGCGACGTCGCCCAGAACGGTAACCAGGCGAAGACTCCTCTCTCAGGCGCAGGGGCGACGGAGACGGGCGAAGGAACTCGCTATGGCGTGCGCCCAAAACATCCGAAAACCAAGCACGTCATTCAGGGGAAAAAGCCGGCGCAGTCCTAAGCTCTTAACTGCCGTTCATACTGCAGATTTGGATCCGGCGGAGGCGCGGGCATCAGCGCCGTAATCTCATCGTGAAGTTGCTGAGCAAGAATTCGCTGGCTGCCGGGGCGGGTGAGCATTTTATTACGCGCGGCGCGATGGGGGCTTCCCATGGTCCGCCTGCGGTGCTCCCCTGAACCACGACCAGCCAATATTCGATCTGGTTTGACCCTGCGGTGCTGAAATAGCAGACCATCTGGCAATTGGTGATGGCCGAAATCGGAATCCGGAACCGCTGCACGTCTCCCTCGAATCGAATCTCGCGGCGGCGCGGGTCGATCTCGGTGAAGCCGATATCGGTGGCCATCTCCATCGCAAGCTTGCCCCACCGCTCGCGCGGCACGATGCCGTTGAAATAGGTTTCCGAGCCGGCGGGGCGCTGCGGATCGACCCATTTATTGAGTCTCGACGCGATCGAGCTGCGCGATCGGAACCAGTAATAGCGGTTTCCCACCACGCCTGGATTTTTCAGAGCCATGTAGATGCTCAGGCAAAAGAGAACAAAGAAGGCCAGCGAAACAAGCACCGCCAAAGCTGCGATGATCGGGTTCACATGATGGGAATTTGAAACGGCGTTAAACACCATAATCATCGGGGCCGCCATTCCGACGATGGAGCCGATGAAGACCACCAGCACCGAGAGCGCGGCCAGGTTTCCCATCGCAATTCCGGCTTTGGTCAAGACCTTGTGGGCGTCGGCAGCGGGAATCGGCTGGACTTCGATGAGCGCGCCGCGATTTATGGCCGGCATCGCTGAAGGCCCGGCGGTGGCCGGGGTAAATTGCGCCGGCGCGCCCTCGACAGTTAAATTCCCCGCCAGCTTCGGAAAAAGCGGCTGAATCATCACCCATTCCGGCTCGCTGATCTGTAAATGGGGAACCCCGGTCAACTGGACTGCGTTGTGAATTCCTCCGCCGGTGCTGGCACTCATGTTCTTCGCCGAAAGATAGGTTACACAGGTTTGGGCGCCGGCGGCGCACCGTTCCGCCTGGACGACGGTCGCGATACGTTTTTTACCGATGGGTGAATAGAGCGGCAGGGTTCTGAGATTTGCAATCTCGCCGTTGTTGAGCCATTCGTAGATATTCTTTTGATTGCCGGGTGCGAAGACGGCCGTGGCGCGGCGTTTCCAGGCGCCGCACGTTTCGCAATACGCCTGCTGGGCAGCGCGATATCCGCCGAGGGTGCAGAGGAGCAAAACAGCCCCGCTTTCCAGTACAAACGCGAAACCATTCATGAAAACGCTGGGCGAGTTTTTTTGATCGGGCATGTCCATGTCGTGCGTGGTGTCGCTGTGGATTCGCATCGAGATATATCGCGGCAGCAGGTCGACGCGGGTCCAGTTGTCGTAGCCGATGAGTCCCAGCATGCCGAAATAGTATTGCCCCCCGTAAAGGAGGATGCCCATGACCAGCCCAAAAAATGCCGCCAGTCCCGGCGCACGACATTTGCCCCATCTGACTGCGAGCCAGATGTTGACGACCATGAAAAATGCCGCGAAGAGGGGCACGATAACAATCAGGTACCATCCTCGGGTGAAGAGCCAATCCATCAGGAATGCCAGCCCCAGCGCCAGGATCGTGGTACAGAGAACCAGCGGAAAGAATCGTGTCAACGCCACGCGCCCGCTGGGGCGATAGCGCTCTCGCCCAACCTGTTCAAGAATTTCCTGCATAGCGTCCTCCCGCTATTGATTCGCCCCCTGGTTTGGAAAACTGGAGGTCTCGAAATACTCGCCGATTTCCGATCGCTTCCACCAGTTGCCCGTCTTTCCTCGCTCCTGAAAGTCCGTGAATTTGTAATCAAACAACAGTGCCCGCACAAACCTGGGCGGCTGGTCGGGAAAGGGATTGGTCTTCAATAAGCCGATCACCGGTGGAGAATTCTCCAGCAGCCGCTGCATGAACGCTGCCAGCCACTGATTATTCGACGTGTCTCCTGCCTGTGCATAGAGGGCGGCAAACCAAAGCTGCCAATCGAGCCGGGGCATGTGTGGCGTCGCAAATGCCGGCCGGCGAGCCAGATCGCCCATTTTCCATTTAAACTCGTAGGGCTTCCAATTTACGCCATCAACGCTGCCTTCGATGATAAGTTCGGGTCGCGTTGTGGTCATCACGGCAAACAGGCCGTAGCTGTTGACGATGCAGAACCGCCCAAGCACCGCATCCAGATATTCTACGAACGACGGCCAGGGAAGCTCAACGCGAAACGCGCTGATACCGACCGGCAGGCTTGCCGCAAGATAGACGGCCGCGAGCGGCGCTGTGATCCATTTCCGCCATCGAGGCGATGGCTTGGGTGCTGTGGTCGGCTTCTTGCGATGCAAAACCCAGCGCCAGAACGCATCATCCGGCAGCAAACAGCAGAGCGCGATTGCGAGGATATTGAAGAAGCCATAGTTCCCCGTGAGCGTGATCAGCGACTGAAAAAGGACCAGCATCCAGAAGGCCAGGATGCGCAATCGCCGCGGGGTGAATATCAGGAAGGGGACGACGAGTTCGGCGAGAAATACCACGCCGCATGAGAATGCCTGAAACCAATTGGGCGCCTGGGCGAAATACCAGCTCACCCAGTTCGGCAGCGGCTGGGTCATGTAGTGATATCGCAGGGCGGCAAACGATCGCCACGCCACGTCGCCGCTGGAAAGCTTCACCGCGCCCGACATGAACATCAGGCGAAAGAGCAGCCAACGCAAAAGCCAGCGCACCACCCAAGAAGGCTCGGTCCCCGGCCGGCGCGAAGGCCACAGGCGTAGGGGCGCGAAAAATATCGCGAGGAATCCCGTCTCCAGCAGCAGGGAGTCCCACTGATATCCCAGGAAATCCTGGCCGACGGTCATGAGGGAAAGGTAGCAGACGAAAAGCAGTATCAATGCCGGCAACTGCGCGATTCCCATGACCACCATCACTGCCAGCGCCGCGCCTCCTCCACAGAGCCAATGGAGCATCGCATCGCTCTGGCTGAACCAGCAAAGGGTTGGATACCCCCAAAATCCCTGTCGGCCGAAGGCCTGATAATCCGTGGGGAGGAACTCCCGCACCGGGAGAATTCCATGGCTCCCGATCAATCCATCAATCTGTACCCAAAGCGAGACAAACGCGATGAAATAAACCACCCCCAGCAACCGCAGAAAAATCTGCCGGGTGAGCCGGTAACTTGCCGGTTCGATTCCCGGCCCGATCAGTCGCATATCGAGCCAGTCGAACAAATCCCGGTGCGATGCGACGACGCGGTAACACGCCTCGGAAAGCGGCGCGAACCCGGGAAAAAACTGGTACGCCGCCCGGAGCCAGCGATATTTTCCCGACACCGCCAGCGCGCGGAAAACCGCCTCCGCGCCGTGCGAAATCCTGCCATCGGGCTCGGCGAGATAGACCGCCTTTGCGAATCCCGCGGGATCGATCTGCGGGAATCTGGGGCCGGCCAGTTGCGACGGCTGAAAATCAACCGCCTCCCCAACGTGCGCCTTCCATCGTTCCGTCCACCGCCGGCAAAACGTGCAGCGGCCGTCGAAGAGCATCACGGGTCGCGCCAATGTCTCCGCCATTGATATGTTGTACCGCGCTACGCGGCTCTTCCGCACTCAGGCGTCGATCGCCACGAACTTCTGAATCGCCTCCAGCAGTTCGGGCATCTGATACGGCCTGCTCAAATCGATCGGCAAAAATACCCCTTGATTATGATCCGACGCCAAAATCAGATGCTGATCGCCATTGGTCGCATACCCCGATTCCTGCGGCTGATGCCCGGTGATGAGAATCTTTGTATCCACCTTCCCGGCAAATTTCGCCACCGTAGCGGGCGTCATGTTCCTTCCCCAGATGAGCTGATAAACCGGCCCTACCCGCCGCTGGTAATCGCGGCCATTGAGCGCACGGTCGAAAATCGTGAAATCAAAACTGTCGATCTGCGAATCGGTGGGAAGGCTGTGACAGAAAAACAGCCCCTGCGGACAGCGAATCGCCAGCGGCAGCGAGAGAAGAAACTCACTGATGGAAAAATTCACCGCGTCCGTATGTTCTGCGAAATCGCGCTTCACGCCGGCGATAAATGCCTCGCAAACGCTGAAGCCGGCCTTCATGATTCCCTCCCCCTGAATCTGCGCCAGGTCGTGATTGGCGAGCATGAAATGCACCTGCGACGCGAAGGAGCATTTGAGCGCCGCCGCCTGGTAGAGGGTATGCCAACTGTCTTCGGCGCCGGCGGCGTCGTAATGGTCGCCGTGGATCAGCTCGTGGAGCACCAGATGCCGCTGCGGATTGTTCCCCAGATCGGCCACGCGAAGCAGCTTGGCGAAGTTGGTGCGGTGGTCGTGTATGTCCCCCGTCATCCAGACTTCCCCCGTGGCAGGGAGATTGACGGTCTGCTCCTGCCGCAGCGAGGAAAGCTTGTTTTCCTCGGCCGCAGTGTCAAAGGTTTCAATGACCTCGGCAGCGCTGACGTTCATGAAAATAATTGGAAGGGATGGAGTTAGGGTTCGTCAAGCTAGCTAGCCGTACCTCGCCGCAAACGACTCCGGCACATTCCTGGCGACATCCTCGAGGAACTGCGTGTAAAGCATCGTCCCATAGATCACCGTGTCCCGAGCCATCATCCGCAAGCGGGACTGTAGCGCGGGACTCTTAATCCGCCCCTCTTCGTCAAGGTCGTGCTTGCCGTCGATGGCCAGCCCGTAGGGAAGGCTCCAGCCGTAGCACTGCCGAACGGCCACCCGCATTCCCTCCATCACCGTCAATCCCTTTTCGTGCGAGGCGCACACATATCCGAAAAGCTTCCCGCTGAATTCCGACCAGTGGTAATCCAGAAAATTCTTCATCGCCCCGGACATGGCCCCGTGATAGTCCGGCGTGGCCAGCAAAAATGCCTCCGCCCAGGTCACATCCCCCAGTATCCGTGTCACATGCGCATCCGGCTCGGCGTCGGGGCTGTACATCGGCAGGTCCGCCTGGCGCAGGTCCAGCAGCCGGGTCTCCGCGCCGAATTCCCTCGCCTGGTCGAGCAAAACGGTCAGCGCCCGCAAACTGGTGGAGCGCGATCGAAGGCTGCCGCTGACGCCAAGGATTTTCAGTGCCATAGGCTATGCAATGTACTGTTTTTTCTTTCGCCCGCTGAGATAGCTTTCCATGATGCACGATGCCAGCTCGCCGCTGCTGGTGTAAAACGCCACGCCCTTGGTCAGCTTGGTGAGCTGATCGACGAACCCGACCCAGTCCATGCCCCAGTAATCTTCGATAAGGGCAAACGTGCTGATTCGGCACCCCTCGCGCACGGCCGTGACGGCTTCCTTCAGCGTCGCCACGGTGCTCCGCGGATCGGGCGGATAAAGTAGCCAGGCGAAGTCTCCCTCCACGTGTGCCGTCGGCTGGCCATCCGTGATGATGAAGATCTGCTTGTTCTCGCTGGAGCGCTTCCGCAGAATCCGCCGGGCAAGCTGGAGCCCCATGTGCAGGTTCGTGAAATGTTGCGGCGCTTGTCGAGCTGAGCGAGCGGCACCTTCAGCCGAACCTGGTAGTCGTAAATCGTCACGGGTTTGGGCATCGTCAGCGGCAGCATCACTTCCGGAATGCGCGAAGCGCCGGAATAAAAGCCGACAAAGTCGATACTGTCCTGCGGAAACCTTCCGCGAACCAGCGCCTGCATGGCCATCGCCACCCGCTTGGCGGATAGGAACCGCCCATACCGCATCATCGACCCGCTCATGTCGATCAGCACAACGGTTGAGCAGCTTGTCACCCCCTCATGCAGATGCAGCTCAAAATCTTTCTCGTCGAACCGGATTTTGCTTTGCCCGCCCGTTTTTGCGGGCAGGCCGTGGCGGGTCAGGGCGTTGTGAAGCGTCTGATGCAGATCGAGTTCGGATACGGGATCGCCATAGGAATAGGGCTTGGTCCCTTCGATACGTTCGCCGCCAAGGCCGGGGGTAACGCGTTCATGTCCCTCGCGCTGCCCATCCTTAAGGTTGGCGAAAACCTCCATCAGGGCCTTGCGCTGCATTTTCGAAACGGCCCGGGGCGTGAGCCGAAGCTTGCCCTGGCCGTCCTTGTCGAGCATTCCGTCCTTCAGCAATTGCTCCAGCAAATCCGATTGGGCCTCATTTTTCGGGTCGTTCATCATTTGCTGAATGGCCTTCAGCGCCTGTTCGCCGTGCTCCATGATGAACTGCATAAGCTGATCAAACCCGAAAAGCTTGTCGGGGGTGGGAAACTCCTGCCCGTCGAATTCACCGTAAAAATACTTCATGTTGGGGGATTGTAGGGAAGGGCGGCGGCCAATGCCAAATGAGAATTCCGCCTGACCGCGACAAATCGCCTATTGCCCCGCAAATTTGAGCGAGGCCCCCCGTGATTGGCATCTTCTTAAATACCACGCAAATCGCTAAGATATCGCCACAGATGGATCGGGTTGACACCATCCTTTACAGCATATCAGCGGTCCTTCAACTCGCGGCAATCTTGTTTGCCATCCGCATGTCGCGCGAGGTCAACGACCGGCGGCCGTGGCTCGTGTTGGCGGCGGCGCTGCTGGTGATGTTTGGCGGTCGCCTCCTCGCCCTGAAAGTCCCGATTCAAAACCGCGAACATCTGAGCCCGTACATCGCGACGACGATTTCCCTGCTGCTGCTGATCGCGATGTTTGCCATTCGCCGGGTCGCCTGGGCCGAGCGTATGAGCCGCCAGGCCGCCGTCAAAAGCGCCGCCGAACGCGATGAGAGCGAGGGGCGCTATCGCCTGCTGTTCGATCTGAGCCCAGACGCGAAGTTTGTCATCGCCGATGGAAAGATCGCTTTCGTCAATAAGGCCGCGGTGAAAATGTTCGGCGGCAGGGGCGTGGAAGACATGCTGGGCCGCTCACCAGTCGATTTTATTTCGCCCCGAAGCCGCGCGGCGCGCAGGCGCGAATGAATCGTCTGCTTGAGGAGGGCGGGAGCGTGCCAGCAGTCTACGAGGATTGGCTGTGCATGGACGGCAGCACCATTCCCGTCGAATCGCTCGCCGGCGCCGCGTCGTGGCATGGTGGGCGCGGCGTGCAGATCATCCTCCGCGACATTTCCGAGCGAAAACGCGCCGAAGACGAAAAATCCCGCCTCCTCGCCAGCGAGCGCGCCGCCCGCAGCGCCGCCGAACACGCCAACCGCATGAAGGACGAATTTCTGGCCACGCTTTCCCATGAGCTGCGCACGCCGCTGAACGCCATCGTCGGTTGGTCGCAGCTTCTCAAGGCCGGCTACGATGAGAAAGACCTGGAGCAGGGCCTGGCGACCATCGAGCGAAACGCCCGCCTCCAGACCCGGCTCATCGAAGACCTGCTGGACATGAGCCGGATCATCTCCGGCAAACTCCGCCTCGACATTCAGCGGGTGATGCCCTCGAAAATCATCGAAGCCGCGACCGAATCGATCCGGCCCGCCGCCCAGGCCAAGGGGATCAACCTCGAACAGATCCTCGATCCCAACGCCGGCCCCGTGGCGGCCGATCCCGGCCGCCTTCAGCAGATCGTCTGGAACCTGCTTTCAAACGCCATCAAGTTCACCCCCAAGGGCGGGCGAATTCAGGTTCAGCTTGCCCGCGTGAATTCGCACGTGGAGCTTTCCGTCGCCGACAACGGCCAGGGCATCGCGGCGCAGTTCATGCCTTATCTTTTCGATCGCTTTCGTCAGGCCGATCCGTCCACCACCCGGCGCCACGGCGGCCTGGGAATCGGTTTGGCCATTACCAAACAACTGGTCGATCTTCAAGGCGGCGAAATCAGCGCCAACAGCGAGGGCGAAGGCCACGGCGCCTCCTTCCGCGTCACGCTTCCCCTCTACGTCCTCCGCGGAGACCTCGACAAGGGCGACGGCGAATTCACACGCACGTCCGTCGCGATGGATGCCCTCAACGCCTCGCGCATGACGCTCCAGGGCCTGAAAATCCTGGTCGTCGACGACGAACAGGATGCCCGCGACCTCATCAAGCGGATGCTCGAAGGATGCAACGCCAGCGTAATCACCGCCGGTTCGGCGGCCGAGGCCATGCCGATCCTTCAATCGCAGAAACCGGACGTTCTGGTGAGCGATATCGGAATGCCCGAAATCGATGGGTATGAATTTCTCAAGCAGGTTCGATCGATGCCCCCCGAAGAGGGGGGCAAAACGCCGGCCATCGCGCTGACCGCGTTCGCGCGCTCAGAAGACCGCACCCGCGCCCTGATGGCCGGATATCAGGTTCACGTGTCCAAGCCGGTCGAGGCGTCCGAATTGCTGGCGACGGTCGCCTCCGTCGCGGGTCGCACGGCCGAGACGCCCGCGGTCTTACCGGTTAAATCGTCGTAGCCGGCCCCTTCAGATTTTTGCCGATGCGGCCACGCATGGTTTTCTGCTATTCTTCCTCCTGTCAGGAAAAGATGAAGATTTGCGCAGCCCTCCTCAGCCTCGTAGCGATTGGCCTCGTCGGTTGCGCGTCACACCAAACGCCCACCACAGGGCCGGCCTCACCCGCGTCTGATGGCGGTCTTATTCACGCACGATACCAGGGATACAGCATCCTCTATCGCCTCATGAGCGACGAGGGCGACGTCGACAAGATCCTCGTCGTCAAGAGCGTCGATGACCCGGTGAAGCAGCTCATCAAACAGATTGCCTCGACCTGCTCCGACGCCAAAACGCAGTTGGACGACTACCAGAAGCAGGACGGCCGCTCCGAGTTCAATGTTCCCGATCTGCCACGGATGGAGCAGGAGACCCGCGATCTGGAATCCAAAACCGACGAAAAGGAACTGCTGTTTTCCAGCGGAAAGACATTTCAGCTTCGCCTGATCCTCACCCAGCTCCAGGCCACGCGCTACGGCCAGTTGCTGTGCACCGCGCTGGTGCAGATTGAAGATGATCCCCAGCGCAAGGATTTCCTCACCAGGCTCGCCTCCAATCTGGGGGCATATCACGACCAGCTCGCGGATATGATTCAGGCGAAATAGCGCAGGCAGCGCTCTGTAGTTTGCTGCATCTCGAAACTTTCACCGGCTTCCGGTATGCTCGCCGTCATGCGGGCCATCCTGATTTCCGTCCTGACAATCGTTCTCTGCGCCACGGCTTTTGCGGACGAAACCTACAGCATCCACGAAAACCTGCACGTCGGTGAGGTCAGCACGTTCCACGTCGTTTCTGACGACAAATCGAAGACCAACTCCACCACCGGCGGCGTACAGACGAATCTCAACACCGACACCATCGAAGATTGGACCGTCACCCTGACAGTTCTGGACCAGAAAAACGGCTCTTCACTTCGCTCCAAGGCCGAGATCGACCCCGCCAGCTTCGACGGTTCGGCCGACAATGGCGGCGCCATTAAGAAAACTCCCTGCCCCTACGCGGGAAAAGCGATCATCCTCTCGCGCCATCCCGATGAAACCTTCAGCGACGATTTCAGCGGCAGCGCCGGCGACGACGACTCCAATCTCCTCGACAATTTCATGACCCCCGACGAGGATTTCTATCCCGACCATCCGATTGCCGTCGGGCAGACTTTCGACTGCAGCGACAAGGTCGCCAAGCATTCCGACCTGGGGCCAACGGACAAACTGATGGCCATCGGCCGGCTCGATTGGGTGAAAACCATCAACGGCCGGCAAATGGCACAGATATCGGCCTCCGTCGCCACCGCCTATCACGAGACCGGCCACATCGAGGAAGACGTCAGCTCCAGCCTCACCCTGCTGGTCGACATCGCCGCCGGCATGATCGTCAAGAGCGACCAGACGGGCTCGAGCAAATACTCCACGGCGCCAGGCGAAGCCACGCAACTGACGGGCGGGACCGAATTCACCTTCCACGCCGACATGCCTCGCGGGCCGGCGACAATGCCGGATTCGAATCCATAAAAAGAAATCTCACGCAGAGGCGCAAAGGCGCAGAGAATCCAAATCCCTGTTTCCCTCCGCGCCTTCGCGCCTCTGGTGCGTCAGTGAAACCGGTTTTGTCTTGTGAACTGAAAGGAGTTCACCATGGAATGACCCGTTAGCCGTGTAGCCGCCCGGGCGTGACGACGGAGCAATCGGTCGCGCGAAGCCCCGGAAGGCGAAGGCGCGAGCCGTAGCGTTAAGCGAACCCAAACCAGCCTCGTTACGCCAATGGGAGTGGCCAACCCGTCAGAGAGGGCCAAGCCGGCGCGGACGATGAAGCAGCGGGTGCGAGCAATCGTCCGGCTCCTCGGGGTCGATGGGGACGGCGCGTGCCGACAGACAAGATCGGGAACTGAGAGACCCCACGCATCGTTGTGCGGCTCGTTGGAAAGACATAACCAAGGGACGGGAAGCGTGGGGAGTCGGATGGGCTCATAGTAGCTGAGAAGCGGGGTAATGCCCGTGAGCGGAGGCGAAGCCTGCCGCGAGCCAAGGAGCCCTGACGGTATCGAGCGGAAGTAAGAAGAAGAGAGGCCCGCTTGCAGGGACAACCTGACAGTACGGATGATCCGACAGACTTGCCGGAGCACCTGAGGGTGAACTCCAGGGGTCTGCCGGGGAAAGTCTTTCTTCTGAGACAGAAGCTATACCTCAAAGCCAAGCGGGAACCGGGGTTTCGGTTTTACACCTTGTACGACCGGATCTGCCGGCGCGATGTTCTGGAAGCGGCGTGGGACCGGGTGTCCGCCAACGGCGGGGCGCCCGGCTTGGACGGGGTGAGCATCGAGAAGGTGCAAAACTCCGAGCACGGCGTCAGTGGATTCCTGAGCGAGATCGAAGAATCGCTCAAGACCCGCACCTACCGCCCGCAGCCGGTGAAGCGCGTGTACATTCCCAAAGCCAACGGCAAGCGGCGTCCATTGGGCATCCCCACGATCCGAGATCGCGTGGTGCAGATGGCGGTGCTGCTGCTCATCGAGCCGATCTTCGAGGCGGATTTCCTGGACTGTTCGTATGGATTCCGTCCCGGTCGCTCGGCTCACGATGCGCTGGAGGCGATCAAGCAAAACCTCCAGCAGGGCCGAAGGGAAGTGTATGACGCGGATTTGCAGTCGTACTTCGACACGATTCCCCATGAGAAACTGATGGCGTGTGTCCAGAAGCGGATCACGGACGGAAGCGTGCTGAAGCTGATCCGGATGTGGCTGAAGGCGGTGATCGTCGAAGAAGGCGAGAAGCCCGGCGATCCACCGAAAGTCACCCGGAGCAAACAGGGAACGCCGCAGGGCGGAGTGATCTCGCCGCTGCTGGCCAACCTATATCTGCACTGGTTTGATAAATTGTTCCACCGATCCGATGGCCCGCATCGCTGGGCGAACGCCCGGCTGATCCGGTACGCCGACGACTTTGTCATCATGGCAAGGTATATAGGCCCTCAGATCAAGCAGTTCGTGGAACGCACGCTGCAAGGCCGGTTTGATCTGACGATCAACACCGACAAGACCCGCACGGTGAAGTTGAAAGAGCCGGGCGAAAGTCTGAACTTTCTCGGGTACAGGTTCCGGTACGACCGGAGCCTGCAAGGCGGGCCGGGGCGTTATCTGAACCTCTGTCCTTCGAGCAAGTCGATGCAGCGTGAGCGGGACAAATTGCGGGAGATGACCGGACCCGAAGCAGGCTTTGTGCCCATCCCGGCGTTGATCGTACAGATCAACGAGCACCTGAGAGGATGGGCCAACTACTTCGGCAAAGGCTATCCGCGCAAGGCGTTCCGTCAGATCAACCGATTTGTGCAGGAGCGACTGGAACGACACCTTAAACGTCGCAGCCAGCGTCCGTTCCGTGTGCGCGGAGCGAGGAGCTGGTACGAACAGTTGCAGCGTCTGGGCCTCATCAGCCTGCGACCTGTTCCGACCGTGAATGCTTGAGAAGAACAATACCGTGAGAGCCGGATGCGGGAAACCCGCTCGTCCGGTTCGAAGAGGGAGAGCTGAGCGGCAATCGGGTCGTTCAGTTCTCTACTCTACCGTGAGATTATTTCTCCTAGAACGCCGGGCCTCCAAACGCAAATCCGCCGAAGCCGAATCCTCCCAGCACGGAGATTGGCCCGAAGCTGCCATCGGTCGGTGGAACCGTTGGATTTCCATCCTCATCCACCGAAATCGTCACCGGCTTGCTGGTCGAATCCTGAAGAGTCAAAGAATAAACCGTCGTCCCGTTCGACTCGCTGAATTCGAGCACTTTTTGCGTCGAAGCGATCGCCGTGCTGACCCCATCCGCCGTCGCCAGCGTCTGAAGCTCGGTGGCGGCGGTCGAGAGAACGTCGGCGTAGGTCGTGCTCGTGATACTGGGCAGGCTCGTCAGATCGCCGCTGGAATTCACGGTGACGCTCGTGCGCGTTCCCGTGCTGTTGAACTGCATGGTGTAGAGCGTCACGCCGTCCTGCGTGGTGATATTAACATTCTGCGTCGAGCTGCTGGAAAGCGATGTGCCGCTGGGCGCGTTGGCGATGAGCCCATTCTGAATCGCCGTCGGCAGCACGCTGAAGGGCAGGACCTCGTTGCCGACGGGATTTCCGTTGGAATCGACGGTGATGGTCCTCCCGCTCCACGGCGAGGAACTGCTGCTGCTGCTCAGGTGCACGGTGTAGGTTGAACTTCCGCTGCTGTTGGTGAGCACGGAGACATTGGTCGTGGAAGCGGGCGTCGTCAGATCCAGGGCCGTCGCGATCGCGCTAATTTCGCTGGTCACCGCGGTGTTGGTGATCGCTCCGAACGTCGTGGTCGACTGCGTCGGCGCCGTCACGGCATCGCCGTTTGCGTCCACGGTCAGCCGGGTGTTCTTTCCGCTGCTGCTCAAATCAATGGAATACCCCTCCACGCCGTTGTTATTGCTGAGATAGACCGTCTGGCTCGTCGTCGGCGCTGTAAGTCCGTCGGTGGACGCCAGCGAATCCAGCCCGCTCTGAACTGCGGAGGGCGCCTGGTCAAACTGAATCGTACTTCCGCCAATCGGAGGTGGCCCGCCAAACGCCCCTCCCCCAAACGGCCCGCCGCCAAATCCCATCATGGGAAACCCATGTGCCGCCGAGAGAAGCCGCCGATCCTCCAGCCCCTCCACGACGACCCGGCCGGCTCGAACAATAGAATTCTTTCCGTCCTTCGCGTTGCTCCGCTCAAACATATTTGGACTCCTTTACCGCCAAACAGGTGGGAAGCCGACGTGCCCGATGCCACACAGCCAACCGACACAACCGGCCAAATCTGCGGCGAGAATATTTTGGAGTACCTTAAAACAGGGTTAATCTGAGCGGGGAAAATCAAAAATTCTGAGGGCCATTGACTGAGCAAGCGTCGAAAAGCTCGACCCCAACGGCAGTTCCCGGGCACTCCCAGTTCTTTGTTGCACAGCCTCGGCCGCGCTAGAATAATCCGAGCAATCGGAGCAAGCCGAACCATGCCGCCTATGCGCCAGAAAATCTTTCGTTACGGACTGGCGGTTATCTCCACTACCACGGCAATGGTGTTGACCTGGCTGCTGCGCGGATACTTCGATCCAGGGATCGCACCACTGTTCTTTGGCGCGGTGCTCCTGAGCGCCTGGTATGGCGGCCTGGGGCCGGGATTTCTCGCCACGCTTCTTGCCAGCGCGGGAGCGGCTCTTTTGCTCCTTCAAGGCCATCCCATCACCCTCTCCGCCGTCAGCGAACATTTTCTCCGGCTCATCATTTTCGGCGTCGTCTCAATTCTTGCCAGCTCACTCCAGGACGCCATGAAGCGCGCTACCCAGGCTTCGAAACGCGCCCAGGAAGCCGCCGAAGCCGCCAGCGAGGCCAAGAGTCTGTTTCTGGCGATGGTGAGCCACGAACTGCGGACGCCTCTCAGCCCTGTCCTGATGATCGCCGACCTGCTTGAGAAAACTCCGAACCTTCCGCCGAATGTTTTGGAAGACATTCGCTCCATCCGCCGAAACGTCGATCTGGAAATTCGGCTCATCGACGACCTGGTCGACCTCACGCGCATCAGCACCGGCAAGATGCATCTGCGCGAAGAAGTCGTCGAGATCGGCCAAGTGCTCAATGATGCGATTGCCGTCTGCCAGGACGCGATCCGCGATAAGGGGCTTGAGCTTGTCTTCGACCGGCCTTCGACAGAATCGCACGTCAAGGGCGATCCCGTTCGCCTTCAGCAAATCTTCTGGAATCTGATTCGCAATGCCGTCAAATTTACCCCCGAGGCCGGGCGGATTGCCGTCAAGATGCGAAACGACAAACCCAGCTTCGTCACCGTCGAAATTTCCGATACCGGCATCGGCATCGACCCCCAGCGCCTGGCGAAAATCTTCGAAGCCTTCGAGCAGGGCGGCCGCGAAATCCAAACCCGCTTCGGCGGCCTGGGCCTGGGACTGGCCATCTGCCAGGCCCTGACCGAGGCCCATCATGGGACCGTCTCCGCCCGCAGCCCCGGCAAAGGCCAGGGAGCGACCTTCATCGTCGAGCTTCCAACGGTTCCGGTGCCGATCGCCAGTTCATCTCGACCGCCTCAACAAATTGCCCTTCCCGCCGGCCCGGTATAATTTTCCCCTGAATGCCTCCGCAGACGATCCTCGTTATCGACGATGAAAAGGAATTGGCCCGCCTGGTGATGCGCGCCCTTGAGCACGAGGGGTACGACGTCATCTACGCCTCCGACGGCACGAGCGGCCTGCGCATCGCCCGCGAGCATCGACCGGACCTGGTGGTCCTCGACCTCACCATGCCCGACATCGACGGCCTGGAAGTCTGCAAATCTCTTCGCGCTGAGCCGCGCATCGCTCGACTTCCCATACTCGTCCTCTCCGCCCGCGCCAGCGCTGCCGACCGCATCCTGGGCCTGGAACTGGGCGCCGATGATTATCTCATCAAGCCGTTCGTCGCGCAGGAACTGGTCGCCCGCGTGAAAGCCCTTTTGCGCCGCAGCGACCTGAATGCCCTTAAGCCGGCGGTCATCCAATCGGGGGATCTTACGATCGACCTTGTCGGCCATCGCGTCCTCCATCGCGGCGAAAAAGTCCCGCTCACCGCCACCGAATTCCGCATCCTGGAGCTGCTGGCTTCGCACAAGGGCCGTGCCTTCTCGCGCGACGAAATCATCGAAGCAGCCCTCAGGGGCGAAGAATCCGTCACAGAGCGCACGGTCGATGCCCACATCGTCGGAATCCGCAAAGCTCTGGGCCCCGCCGCGGGGTTTATCCAGACTGTTCGCAGCGTCGGCTACTGCTATGACGAAACCTGACGATCCTACGTCTTATGGGGCAATTGTTGCGATTCTGTGAAGAGGCTGGATTCTCCGTTGTATCAATCCGAAGACCCTTCTAGAGTCGGTCTAATTAGGCTCACCCACGAATGATTGCCTGGCTGCTGAAACGTCCATATACGATCGCATCCCTTCTGGTGCTGATAGTGGTGCTGGGAGTCGGCGCCGCCCTGCGCATGCCCACGGACATCTTCCCGGAAATCAACATCCCCGTTGTCAGCGTGGTCTGGACCTACGCCGGCATGAGCCCCACCGAAATTCAAAATCGCGTGCTGACCCTCCACGAACGCCAAATGCCCGCGCTCGTCGACGACATCGATCACCTCGAAGCCAACAGCTACCAGGGCGTCGGCGTGATCAAGGTTTATCTGCACGAAGGCGCCGACGTCAGCCGGGCCGTCGCCCAGGTCGCCAGCAGCGCGCTGGTCGTCCTGAAATATATGCCCCCCGGCATTACCCCGCCGATGGTTATCCGCTACAGCGCGACCGATGTGCCAATTCTTCAGCTCAGTCTCAGCAGCAAGAGCCTCCCGGACAGCACTCTGAACGATTTCGGCCAAAACCTCATCCGCCCCGACCTCGCCGCCGTGCCCGGCGTCTCCCTTCCTCAGCCCTACGGCGGAAAGCCGCGCGTCATCATGGTCGATATGAACCAGCAGGCCATGGACGCCGTCGGAATCTCCCCCGGCGACATCACCAACGTCCTGCTCGACAACAACGTCATCCTCCCCTCCGGCGACGTGAAGCTCGGCTCGCGCGATTACCCCGTCACCATGAACAACAGCCCCGAAGCGATCGACCGCATGAACGATTTTCCCGTCAAATTCGTCGACGGCCGGCAAGTCTTCCTCCGCGATGTCGCTCACGTCCACAGCGGATACCAGACCCAGACGAATCTAGTAACCGAAAACGGCACCCCCGGCGCGCTGCTCACCATCCGCAAAACTGGCGGCGTTTCTACGCTGGCGGTCGTCGCCGGCGTGCGCGATTACCTGCCCGAACTCAAAAAACAGCTCCCCAAAAGCGTCAACATCGAACCACTCTTCGACCAATCCGTCTTCGTCCGCGCCAGCCTTGAAGGCGTCCTCCGCGAAGGCACCATCGCCGCCGGCCTCACCGCCCTGATGATCCTGTTGTTCCTGGGCAACTGGCGGCTGACGCTCATCGTCATGCTCTCCATTCCCTCCTCCATCCTCTGCGCCCTGATCGTCATGTACTGCCTTGGCGAATCGCTCAACACCATGACCCTCGGCGGTTTCGCCCTGGCCGTCGGAATCCTCGTCGATAACGGCACCGTCGTGATCGAAAACATCGAACGCCGCTGGGGCGAAGGGGGATCGCTCGTCGATGCCATCGTCAACGGCGCCAACGAAGTCGCCATGCCCACGCTCCTGGCCACCCTCTCCATCTGCATCGTCTTCGTTCCCGTCTTCCTTCTCACCGGCGTGGCGAAATATCTCTTCTCGCCACTTTCCTTGGCGGTTCTGCTCTCCCTGCTCGCCAGCTTCGCGATCTCCTTCACGGTCGTGCCGGTGATGTTCGATTACCTGATGTCCCGCAGTTCATCGACTCACGCAGAGGGCGACACACGGAGCCGAAATCCCTTCATCTGGATCTACCGCAAATTTAACTCCGGCTTCGAAGGCCTTCGAAACCGTTATCGCAACGTCGTCGCCTGGGCGGTGGGGGCCCCTTGGATCACCGCTGCCTTTTTCGTCTCCCTCATGATCGTCTCCCTGGCAATGTTTCCCATCCTCGGCCGCGACTTTTTCCCCTCCGTCGATGCCGGCCAGATGCGCCTTCACATCCGCGCCCCGGCCGGAAGCCGGATCGAAATCACCGCCCAATATTTCGCCCACATCGAAAAAGCCGTCCGCGAAATCGTCGGCCAGGACCAGGTCAAAACCATCCTCTCGAACATCGGCCTTCCCTACAGCGGCCTGAACATGGCAGTTGGTGACACGTCCACCGTCGGAGTCATGGACGGCGAAATGCTCATCGCCCTGAATGAAAATCACACGCCCACCGCCCAGCACATCGCCGACCTCCGCAGAGAGCTCCCCAAACAATTTCCCGATTGCCAGTTCTTCTTCCAGGCCGCCGACATCGTTAACCAGGTACTGAACTTCGGCCAGCCCGCCCCGATCGACGTCCGCGTCGTCGGCTCCGATCCCGACAAGGCCTACGCCCAGGCAAAAAAAATCGCCGCCGACCTGGCCCTTGTCCCCGGCGTGGTCGACAGCCACGTCTATCAAATGCCCGACGTCCCCGGCCTTCGCTTCAACATCGACCGCGCCCTCGCCCAGCAGCTTGGACTGACTCAAAAGCAAGCCGGAAGCAGCCTCCTTGTCGCCCTCACCTCCAGCATCCAGGTCGGCCCCAATTTCTGGGTAAATCCCAAAAACGGCGTCAGCTATCCGCTCGTCGCGCAAACACCCACCTACACTCTGAATTCTCTCCAGGATCTTCGCACCATGCCCCTTCCGCCCTCGGCCGGCGCGACCGACCAGGCGCAGCTTCTCATGAATATCGCCCAGGTCGATCGCGTCGAAACCCCCGCCCTCATCAGTCAGCTCAACGTCCGCCCAGTGTTCGACGTCAATGCCTCCGTCCAGGGGCGCGATCTCTTTGGCGTCTCAAAAGACATCCAGAAAGTCCTCGCCAGTGACCAGCCCCCGCCAAACGAACCCATGACCGTCACTCTCGCCGGACAGATCGAAACGATGACCCGCAGCTACGACGGCCTGTTCGGCGGCATGGCCCTGGCCGTCATCCTTGTCTTTCTCCTCATGGTCATCCAGTTCCAAAGCTGGGTCAGCCCCCTGATTGTCCTCCTCGCCGTCCCGTTCGCGCTTTCAGGTGTGATGTGGGGACTCTTCCTCACGCACACTTACCTCAGCGTCCCCGGCCTGATGGGCGGCCTGATGTGCATCGGCCTCGCCACGGCCAACAGCATCCTCGTCGTCGTCTTTGCCGACGAGCGCATGGCCGAGGGCTACACCGCCGCCGAGGCCGCCGTTGCCGCAGGATTTACCCGCCTTCGCCCGGTGCTGATGACCGCCCTGGCCATGATGCTCGGCATGCTCCCTATGTCCCTAGCCCTTGGCGAAGGGGGCGAGCAAAACGCCCCCCTTGGCCGCGCCGTCATCGGCGGCCTCTGTTTCGCCACTTTTGCGACTCTCATTTTCGTTCCTGCGATGTACGCTTTGATCAATAGTCGTAGAATTACTGGAGAAACCCATGCCCACTGAGAGCCAGAACGACCAATCGCTCCCAGTTGGAGTCAATCGGGGCAATGGAGAATCGATGGCCCACGACTCCTCGCCAGAGCGAATATCCATCAAGGCCTCCCGCGGCACCGGACGGCTCCTCGCCCTGGCGGTTACACTTCTCGTCGTCGCCCTGGGTGTCGCATTCGGCCTCGCCTACTGGGTCCACGCTCGAACGGAAACCCAGGCCCAGGATTTGGCCGCCGACGTCGCTTCCGCCAAACCCGTCGTCGTCGCCGTCGCGGCCCGTCCCGCGGCCAGCAGTTTCCCGCTTACGCTCCCGGGCGCAACCGCCGGTTGGTACCAGAGCACGATCTTCGCCCGCGTCGACGGATACGTGAAAGCCTGGTATTCCGATATCGGCGACCGCGTGAAGCAGGGCCAGGTTCTGGCCGTCATCGAAACCCCCGATCTCGACCAGCAGCTCAATGTCGCCAAGGCCAAGGCGGCAACGTCCGATGCGCAGGTCAACGTCGCCAAGGCGAACCTGAACATCGCCAAAGTCACCTGGGATCGCTGGCGTGAGGCGCCCAAGGGGATCGTTTCCGATCAGGAACGCCAGGACAAACAGGCCGCCTACGAAGAAGCCGTGGCCGGCCTCATGGCCGCCCAGGCCGTCGCCAAAGCCGATCAGGCGGATGTCGGACGATACCTCGCCCTCGAAGGATTCAAAAAAGTCACCGCCCCCTATGACGGAATCATCACCGCCCGCAAAATCGACGTCGGCGATTTGATCAGCGCCGGCAGCAGCAGCTCCACCACCTCCCTCTACGACATCGCCCAATCCGACACCATCCGCGTCTTTGTCAACGTCCCACAAAGTGCCGCCGCGCAGATGACCGTCGGCGTGCCTGCCGACATCACCTCCGACCAATACCCCGGCCGGATTTTCCACGGCAAGGTCGCCCGTTCCGCCATGAGCATCGACCCCCAAACCAGGACCCAGCGAACCGAAATCGACATCAAAAACCCCGACATGGCCCTGGTCCCCGGGATGTACGTACAGGTCGCCTTCGAATTGAAACAGACGGGGCTGCCCGAAGTCCCCGCCGCCGCGATCCTGATGCGGCCCCAGGGATTGCAGGTCGCCGTCATCGGCGATGACAACACCGTTACCTTCCGCGACATCACCGTCTTCAAAGACAACGGCGACGTCGTCATCGTCGAGAGCGGCCTGAAACCCGGCGAAAAAGTCGCCCTCAACATCAGCAGCGCCATCACCCCCGGCGAGGAAGTCACCGTGCAGGAAGACACTGGCAACGAGGTCTGGCCCAGTAATTCGAATTGAAAGGCAGTCTCACCGCATAGAGCGCCGAGACCAGAAACATGAATCCGCGAATATATTCCACCACCTCCGGTCCAACTCTTCATCCCCTCCCCTGGTACTCCGGGGGAGGGTTAGGGTGGGGGCTGTGGGGGCCGATTCTCGCCTTGATTGCCCTCACTGGCTGCAACGCCGGCCCGAATTACCAGCGGCCGCGCATGCAGATATCGGCGAATTTCACCACCTGGCCCTCGACGCGCCCCTCAGAAGCGCCGCCCGCAAAGACCGTCGTCTCCACGCAAGCCGCCCCCCTGATCGACCTCGCTCACTGGTGGCAAGCCCTGCACGATCCGGAGCTGGATTCGCTGCTGGATCGTGCGGTCGCCGGGAATCTCGACATGCAGGTCGCGATCGACCGCCTCCAGCAGTCTCGCGCCTTCTGGCTGAATTCACCGGCCAATCGCTGCCCGATCTGGACCTCAGCGGCGTCGGCGGGGGGGAACCAGTTCCAACATCAGCCGCGGCGGTCTTGTGAACGGCCCCCTCGCGGCCGCCGTCAACACCACCGGCCTGCGCGAAGTCACCCAGGTCCTCGGCGTCGATACCGATTTCCAGCTCGACCTCTTCGGCAACCTTCGCCGCCAGCAGCAGGCCCTCGCCGCCGACGCGGCCGCCGCCGCGGAAGTGCGCAACCAGGTCCTCGTGACCCTCCTTGGCGATGTCGCCCGAAGCTACGTCGAAATCCGCACCCTCCAAATGCGCGTGGCAATCGCCCAGCAGGCGATCTCCGTCGAGCGCAATGCCGCAGATGTGGAGCTTCAGCGCTATCAGCGCGGGATCACCAACGAGCTCGATTCCGCGCTGGCCGACCGCGAAGTAGAAACAACCGAAGCCGCGCTCCCTCCGCTGGAGGCGCAGCTTTTGATGTCGAAGCGCAACCTCGCGGTGCTTTTGGGAATGGACCCCGACGCCCTGATGCTCGAGCTGGATGCGACGGCGCCGCTTCCCCGGCCTCCTGAGGAAGTGGATACCGGCTTGCCGATCGACCTTCTTCGCCGCCGGCCCGATATTCGCCAGGCCGAGGCGCAGCTCGTCGCCGCCAACGCGCGCCTCGGCGTCGCGACTTCTTATCTCTACCCGCGCGTCTTCCTGACCGCCTCGGGCGGGTTCCAGAGCCAGGGGTTCGGGCGATTGCCGATCTCCTTCCGCGGCATCTGGGAAGCCGCCCCGGATTTCGTCTGGCCGATCCTCGATTTCGGAACCGTCGATGCCCAAATCCAAGCCGAGAACCAGGCCACGCGCGCCCAGGTCGCGAACTTCCGAAAAGTCATGCTGAGCGCCATCGGTGAAGTCGATAACTCGCTTACCAGCTACGACGCCCAGCGGCGAAGGCTCCAGAGTCTCGACGGCGCAGTCATCGATGCCCAGCGTTCCTATCGCCTCGCCAGCGAGCGTTACGATCGCGGGATCATCGATTATCTCAACGTCCTCGATGCCGAGCGCGCGCTCTATAGCCTCGAAGACCAGCAGGCGATGAGCGAAGATCAGGCGGTCTCCAATTTCATCGACGTCTGCCAAAGCCTCGGCGGCGGCTGGGAGGGTTTCCCCCCGCCCCCACCCCTGAAATCCCCCCTCCCGGCGATTTTCGCGACGGTCCGGGATCTCACGGGCAACTCCGATCGACCCATCAAGGACTAGCTCCCTTTCGCAAACGCCCACGGCGCAACGAGCACAAAATCTATTTCTTATCCGCGCCATCCGCGAAATCCGCGGTTTCAATCTTTTTTCCACAATCACACTATCCAGACCAAACCTGCCCCGGCGGGGCTTTTCGTGTCTTGCCGATACCTCCCAATTTAAACCAAAAACCACACTTTCTTTCACACCTAAAGAAAACCTTAAGAATTTCGTTGACATTGTCGCACTTCACGACATAATGGGTTTCTTTCACGTCGAAAGTAAGTCGGATCGGTTGGAACCTTTGGAGGAAGAGATGAAAATGAACATGCGTCGGGGAGGAATCAGTTGCGGCCTTTTGCTTGTCGGGCTCTGCGCGGCCACTCCGGTTCACGCGGATCTCACCCATGAATACAGCTTCACCAACGGTGCCACCGATTCCATCGGCGGCGCCAACGGCACGCTAATGAACTCGGCGACCGTCTCTGGCGGGCAGCTCCAGTTGAACAACCCCAACTTCACCGGAAACACTTCCGGACAAACCGACCTAAGCGGTTATCTCTCCCTACCCGTCAGCATCCTGCCGACCAGCGGCGCCGTCACCATCGAAACGTGGTTCACATTTACCGGCTCCGGCTTCTACACCGAGGCCTGGTCCTTCTCCAACGCTACGGATGCCAACCCACCCGTCGCCGGCGAATACATGATGGACACCATTTCCGCTCCCCAACCCGCAGGCACGCCCGGAGCTGGAAATAACACCGGTGGAAACCACATCGTCCAGGGACTCCACGGCTACAACCCCGGCCCCGAAATCGACGCCTTCAGCACCACCCCCAATATTGGCGCGTTCGGCGGCGGCTATCTCGACAACGGAGATACCTGCTTCTCCGCGGTTACCATCGATAGCTCCGGTAACCTCAGCTATTACCTTTACGACGAAACCGCCGGTGCCGGCGGGCTCCAAAGCGTCGTCGCCGGCGACCCGCTCAGCGACTTCGCTTTCACCAACGCCTATCTCGGCCGTTCCGCCTTCTCCGGCGACAATGCCACCTCCGGAAGCATCGACGAGTTCCGGATTTACAATAACGCGGAGAGCGCCAGCGACATCGCCGCCGATTACGCCGCCGGCCCAATGTCGTCCTCGCGGTCCCGGAGCCGGTTTCCTTCTCCGTCCTGGCGATCGGCGCCGCGGGCCTTCTCCTCCGCCGCCGCAACGCCGCAAAATAAAAGCGCAGCACGGACAGAAGAGTATTGGCCACGCCTCGACTGAGCTCGCCGAAGTCAGATTAAAAATCAGATGCACACGGATAAAGAGCAATTCCCTTTATCCGTGTGCATCTGCCTTTAGATCTATGGCAAAAATGTATTTCGAATCTTATCGCCGTACCGACTTATCCAGCGCGATCTTGTTCAGCGACAAGGTCTCGGCAAATTTCGCCTGCGTGCGCCTTTTGATCTCTGCCGCGGATGCCCGATCACGCACGGCAGCGCCAAATTCGTCCAGCGCGGGACCCTGTAAGGCGCGGCTGAACGAAGAACTCACCGCGTACGGCAATCGCGCCTGGTTCGCCGCGTTGCGCATCGCTTCCAATCGCCTCATCCCATCTTCGGTCGCCTGACCGCCGGACAGAAACACCATCGCCCCGAGATTCGCAGGCACCGCCGCCTGAAGCATCGCGATCGTCTGCTTGACGCTCTCCGCCTCGGCAGCCTTCGGGCCCTCAACGCCGGGAAGAACCATGTTGGTTTTCAGGATAACGCCCGGCAAAAAAATCTTCCGCCGCTGCAGAGCTGCAAAAGTCGCTTTCACAAAACGCTCGGTCGCCTGCCGGGATTGCTCTAAAGAGTGGGCCCCATCCATCGGCACCTCCGGCTCGACGATCGGCACCACGCCGAACTTGTGGTTGATCTCCGCATACCCCGCCAGCAGCTCGGCATTGGCCGCCAGGCATTCATCGCTGGGCAGGTCTTTCCCGTTCTCCCGGCCGATGTTGCCGACAACCCTGAATTTGGTGAACCGCACGTCCTTCGCAGCGTATTCTTCCATCCGCTTAGAAAGGGCGGCCAACTCATTTTTCCCGACCTGTTCGACCTTCGAACTGCCAAAGGCCTCCAAACCAGAATCCACCTTGACGCCGATGACCACCCCCTGCTGTTTCAGAATATCGATGACGGTTTTACCTTCGTAGCTCTGGCGAAACGTCTCGTCGAAGAGGATGACACCCCCGATGACGTCGCCGTATCCACGTGTGGTAATCATCGCGCCGCGATAGGCGATGCGATTCTCCGGCGTGTCAGCGACGCCGAGCTGTTGAAACTTTTTTCCGATGTTCCCGCCGCTCTCATCGGCGGCGTGCAGACAATGAGTCCCAAGCCGTATTTGCTTTATCCCGTCTATCAGTCTCTGTTGCATGTCCATCTGGCACCTTCCTTTTTTCATTTGCGAATCAATATAACAGAAAGGATTTATCGCTGCGACGAAATCTCGGCCGGGAGTTCTGGAACCGAGAGGACGCCCCTGATGAGTTGAACAAAAAAAGGCGGCCGCCTTTTACTTCCCTGGCGGCCGCCTTTCCGAAAGTCACAGCTCCAGGGTGTTCGAGCAAGGAGCTGCCTCCGATCTTAACCAAGGTTCGACTTCAGAAAAAGGAGCTCTGAACCCTGGTCGTTCGTGACCTGCATACGCACGCCGTTTTTAAGATCCGCTTTGGCGAGCGCCGCGTCGGCCTGCCGCGCATCGGAAATTTTCCTGCCGTTGATCTCGGTGATCACATCCCCTTGATGCACCCCGGCCTGTGCCGCGAGAGAATTCGGGTCTACGTCGGCCACCACGGCGCCGGATTTTTCCTGCAACCCATATTCCTGGGCCTGGGAGGCGTTGAGGTTCTCCAGTTGCAGACCCAGGTCAGCGTTCGATTGCCCCGGCGAAGCGCTGGCGACTTCGTTCCCCGTCGGCTGCTGGCCCAGCCTGATCTTCACGTCCTCCGTTTTGCCGTCATGGAAGACGCCGAGCGTCACCTCGGTCCCCGGCGTCGACCAGGCGACTTCGTCGCGCAGCTCGCTCATGTTCGCGACAGGTTTTCCGTCCAGACTCGTCACAATGTCGCCCGGCGCCAATTTGGACGATGCCGGGCTGTCATGCAGAACCGTGTGAATGAGAACCCCTGTATCCGCCTTGTACCCCTCGCTGGCCGCTTCGTCTCTTGCCTGGGCGACGTTCTCGATGGAGACACCGAGCCAGCCGCGGACAACCTTTCCGGACGATTTCAGTTGCTCGTAGATGGGCCTCGCCTCTTCGGATGGAATGGCAAAACCGATTCCCTGAAATCCACCGTTGGAAGTGGCGATGGCCGTATTGATGCCGACAACCTCTCCTTTCAGATTAACCAGCGGTCCCCCGCTGTTGCCCGGATCGATCGGCGCGTCCACCTGGATGAAATTCTCATATCCGTCGGCACCAGAATGCCGGCCTGCCGATGCAGCGCGCTGACGATCCCGTGCGTCATCGATCCCACGTATCCAAAGGGGCTCCCAAACGCCATGATCTGGTCGCCCGGCTCCAGGCCGGCGTATCCCCCCATTTCGCCGGGATGAGATCGTCGGCTTTGATCTTGACGACCGCCAGATCGGTCCGTGGATCAGCACCGACAAGCTGCGCGTTTTGAATGACGCGGCCATCGGAGAGAGTCACCGTCATTTGGCTTGCCCCCCCGGCGACATGGTTGTTCGTCAGGATGTAACCGTAGCCGTCCGACGCATCCATGATGACCCCGCTGCCCATCCCGACCTCGCGAACGGAGCCTCCGCCATTAAAAAATTCCGGCGGAAACTGGTTGCCGCCGCCGAAGTCATGAAAGAATTTCTGGAAATCCGGCGGAAGCGGCGTCATCTCATGGGCCATACTCTTTGTAACGCGTATCTCGACTACCGAAGGTTCGACATCCCGGTCGATGGCGCGATACAGCGCCGATTGATCGTCGATGCCGGCGAGTGCCTGGCGCACGGCGTTCACGCTTTCATCCGCCCTCACATATTGGGCCTCGCGCCAGACTCCGGGGCCGAAGACGACTGCGCCGGCGATTGCCGCGGCCGCTGCTACGATCGATAAAGACTTTTTGGAATTTGACATGTTGAGCTCCTTTGAATCCGAAACAACACTTGTCATCCCATTTGTTCTTGTGCTGTAGATTCTTTTTTTTCCGCAAAGGGCATGCTCGGAAGGGGCTCGAAGTTGCGGTATAAAAAATTGAAGTTTTCGAACGCCGCGCGGGCGGGTACGCCAGCGGGTGAGGGGCAAGCGGATTCTGCCAGCGTGCGGGCGAGCTTTGTTCTCACCGCAGGCATATAATTCGAAGTTGCGCGCACCTGCGGAATTACGAGGCACTTCTATGGCAACTGTGCTGGCGTTTATCGATTTTTCCGAGGCGACCGAGACCGTCGTGCAGATCGCGCGTGACATGGCCCGCGCTTTCGGAATGAACCTGGTTTTGATGCACATATCCTCTCCCGCTGCCGAAGCCGAAGACGGCAGACTCCGCAGCGACAATTCACGCACGGCCGTCGCCGCCGAGATGCATCTTTACAAGCAGGAAATGGAGTTTCTCGCCAGGGCCAGCACTAGGCTCGGCGTGAAGACGCGCGGACTGATCGTGCGCAGCTATTCCATTCGCGGAAGGCCCGCTGCCAAAATGGTGCGGGAAGTGAAGCGAATCAAGCCCGCCCTCATCGTCATGGGCACCCATCAGCACGGCCGCCTTTTCGAGGCAATGTTTGGCAGCGCGCCCTTCAGGATCATTCACACCGCGAGCTGCCCGATTGTGCTGGTTCCCAGCAAAAATCCCGCAATGAAGTGGCTCACAATTGTGCCGCAATCGGGGCGCACCGGGCAGAAATAGATCAATCCCGGGGCCGGCTGATTCACAAACCAGGAATGAATCCATTTGCTGCGGTCCACTTTTTTTCCAGATGTGGCGCTTTGTCGCACCCACAATTAATTGCTCTTTCAATAGCAACCTCAGTCGTACCTGCGCATGAGGGTTCGTTCAGAGGGGATGCACATCATGCAGCGATGAGGCATGCCGGATTTTGCGGCACCGCAATGTCCCCGGAATCCGGTTCCCATAATCCTCGTCACCCTGGCAGGTTCGCGCGTGTCGAACCGCCCGGGCATGGTGTTTCTCTATCTACGAAGGGAGTTTTATGAAACCAGTTTCCATCATTTTGGCCGCCGCCGCCGTGAGCGGTCTCACTTTCGCTGCGGCCTGCCCGACGCTTCAGGCCGCCACTTCGACCGCCGCGCCGCCCTCGGCGCAGCTCGCAGCCGACGCGCAAAGCACCGCTCACCAGGTTGCCGCCGAGATGCCCTCGGAAGTCGGCATCCGCAAAGTAGTGGGCCGGCTTACCGAAGACGCGCTCCAGACCAACGACATGTCCAAGCTTGCCGCCCTTTTCGCTCAGCCCGGCCAGGGGCGGATTATGAAATCCGATACCTATTCCCAGGGCTACGGCGCCAAGCTCGACGCGCAGATCGATGATATTGCCAAGGCCTGGAACGAAAAGTACGGCCAGGAATTCGCCGTCTCCGACGCCGCTGAAACCTTCACCAGCTCCTTTCTGACCATTACCGAGGGCGCTCCCGCCGCCGATTCCGAGCTCGCCGACAAGGT
Source organism: uncultured Phycisphaerales bacterium (assembly GCA_963755915.1). Lineage (GTDB taxonomy): Bacteria > Planctomycetota > Phycisphaerae > Tepidisphaerales > Tepidisphaeraceae > PALSA-1353. Next base: position 4,526,985 of record CAVWLP010000002.1, on the reverse strand, counting down.
CCTCAAGGCCGCCGGTGCAAACTCCTCGGAAATGGATTCATTGAGCCGGGATCAGGCGATTGCCCTCGCCCAGATCAGGGCCAACAACGGTCTGCCTGCCGCTGAAGTCCCCTTCGTTTACGAGGGGTCCCACTGGAGGATCTACGCACCCCAAACCCTCACCGCAACGAGGCTCCGCGCGAATCTCCTCAGAGAATTCACTGCCCTCAACAACCACTTCGCCACTTTGCCCGCAAACGAAACCGACGCCTGCCGGCGAGTTTCGCATCGCGTGCTCCTGGCAGTGATGGACATCGCTCCCGCTCATCACGAGCAGGCCAACGCAAAAACTTCCTCCGCCGTGGTCAAGCCGACCGCGTCGGTTTCAAGTTCGGCCGCGACGCCCGCCACTGTTAAGCCGGTCTCCGCTTCAGGCTCATCGTCTCACTGGTGGAAGTTCTGGAACTGGCTGTAGCAACGATGAAGGTGTGGGTGAAAAGGGGCCGCGATCGGAAGGTAAGGAGCCGGTTGTTCCCAGAGTTCGATTCGCGGTCCCCTTCTTCTGAGATTCGGAACCACGCGCGACAGGAACCGAAGCAACGGGAAGAAAGCATCGCGATGAGACAGGGATGGACCTCTCGCTTTCGAAAATATGCCGGAACCGTGTCGCTGATTTTCGCGGCCGTCTGTGCAAACCTCGCCTTGACCCGAAAGGTCGAGCCCTCCGCGGCGCCATTGCTCTTCGCCGCGGTTCTAATCGCCTCGTGGCTGGGCGGATGGGGCGCGGGATTGCTCGCCACCGTGCTCGCCGTCGCCGCCGACGATTTCTTCTTCCTCGCGCCCCGATATGCCTGGACGCTGAGCTGGACGGTCCTCGTCAGGCTCGCCGTCTTCCTCACCGTCGCTCTCGTCACAAGCTTTCTTACGTCGCAGCGCGAGCGGCTTCTCGCGGCTGAGCGCCAGGCGCGCCTCGACGCCGAACAAGCCAACCAGATCAAAGACCGCTTCCTCGCAGCAACCTCCCACGAGCTGCGAACGCCACTGTGCGCGATCACATTTTGGCTGGACACGGCCCGGCAGAATGACGCGCCGCAGTTCATGCGCGAAGGAATCGAAATCATTCGCAGCAATACCGACGCCATCCGCCACATCATCGAAGACCTGCTCGACGTTTCCCGCATCGCCCGCGGGAAGCTGCGCGTGGAGAAGCGGCCACTGGACCTCAGCGAGCCCGTCCGCGCCGCGATCAACGCGCTTCGCCCCCAGGCCGCCGCGAATGGGCTCCAGCTCGAGGTATCTCTCGCCTCTCCAGCCGCACGCGTCGATGCCGACTTCGCCGCCTGCGCCAGGTCGTCGCCAACCTTCTCGCCAACTCAATCAAATTCACCCCCGACGGTGGCAAAATCCTCATTCGCCTGACCTACGAAAACTCCTCCGCTCAAATCCAGATCCAGGATACCGGTCGTGGTATCGCCGCCGCCGACCTTCCTCATGTGTTCGAGGATTTTTGGCAGGCCCAAGCCGGCCCCGCTCGCGGCCGGGACGGCCTTGGATTGGGCCTTTCAATTGCTCAGGAACTGGTGCGCTTGCACGGTGGAACGATCCGCGCTCAAAGCGGCGGTGAAGGAACCGGAGCCACGTTTACCATTGAATTGCCGCTGATCATCGGCGTGCGGTGCGAGGGGATACATGGGTCAGACGATGTTCATGCGCTTGTTGAATCGTGATTGCGGGCCGGCTCTGCGTATTTGATGTTTTGCCTAATTCAGGGCACCGTCGGCGCAAAGGCGGCTTTGACGTGCGGACGCGTGAAGAAATAGAGAACAATCAGCGGGCCGGCAGTGCCGATGAACAGGCCGACGATCTGAGCAATCTGCGCGAACCGCAGTCCCATTTGCACCGAAGGATCCTTCGCGTATTGCTGCGCAAGCCGGTGCATCACCGGGCGCACCATAACCCAGTTAAAAGCATTTCCCACCACAAGCGTGAAGAGTTGGAAAACCATGATGTAAATCATCCATCGACGCCCCCAGCCCTTGAGTTTCAGGCATGCGATGCCGGTGAAAAGCAGCACGATATCCACCAGCCAGCCGATGATCTGACCGACGAGAAGAAATGTTGCGATTGTTCCGGAGCCTTGAAGTACCTGGGTGATCGGACTCGATTGATTCAGGTTCGGCAGAAATAGGCGCTGGACAATGCCGCAAATTCCGCCCAGCACCCCCAGTCCCGCAAGCACGATCGCGATCCACGCAATGACCGACACCGACAGCGGTCGCGGCCGAACTGGCGGCACTGGAGCGTAGTAGTGCAAAGGATCGGGCATCGGCGGCGGATAGTCGGACATGCGGCCTCCTGAAATTCCTTTGGCGAGATCAACATCATAATCGCGATCCCAAAACCCTGATTTTCACTATCCCATCTTACCCATCTCCCCCATTGTGTTGCGGACTGTCAAGTTTTGTATTCAATGTCCAGCCCGCCCAACTTTTCCAGGAACACCAATTCAGCCGCCATGATCTTCTTCGTCGCGTCCTCCACAGAAAAAAAAGCCACCCTGTCCACTTCCGGAAATTTCTGCCGTTTCCCCGATCTCGGCGGCCACTCGATCTCGAACGTATTGCTCCGAAGCCGCGTCAGATCGCAATCGCCGCGAAACGCCCACACGGAAATCTGCTTTCCCGATTTCTGGCGAGCTTCTCCAAGCGAAATATATGGCCCCGTGGATTCGAATCCGGTCTCCTCGTTAAACTCGCGCTTCGCCGCCGCCAGCGGCTCTTCCCCTTCCTCGATCTCCCCGCGCGGAATCACCCACGCGCCGGCCTCTTTTTTCTTCCAAAACGGCCCCCCGAGATGCACCAGCAGCACCTCCGGCTTTCCGCCCAGGATGCGATACATCAAAAGTCCTGCACTTATCCTGCCCATTCAACCACCAAAATGATCTTCCGCCCCTTCGATGGTCGGGAGCTTTTCGAGTCCGGGAGCACGAAAGCCCGGGCTCCGCTGCCAATTATCGATCGGTTCCGAATCCGTAATGAACGGCGGAAGGGTCAGGAGGAACCGTTTGGCGAGCGCATTGACGAACGGCTCGTACATCGCCCGCAGCTCCCGGATTTTTTTCGCTGCTTCGCCGGCGGGGTAAATCTCCAGGCCCGAGTCGCGGAGGGTCTGTTGAAGCAGCCGGCATTTGTCTTCCGGAAGCCGGTCCACGTCCGGCGCCGCGGGGCTGATACGAAATACCAGCGCCAGGTCGACCACCGCATGCCGCGCCATCGCGAACGTGAGCTGCGCCCGGTACACGTTGCAATCCTTCAGCTCGGCCAGCATCACGGCGCAGGTGTCGAGCATGCAGGTAATGGCGGCCAGCCAGGATTGGTTGTCATGCTGCGACCGGAAAAACGTCAGGATCGGAAAGGAAAGATGCGATTCCAGAAGCTCGGCCGACCACGCTTCCCACTCGGCCAGGAAGGAATCGAGCTGCGGCATGCTCGCTGACTTACCGACGCGGCTGAGCAGTTGCGCAGCGCTGGGGGGCGATCCCGCGCGGGCGTCCAGCAGCGAGATGGTCACTTCACGGCGCGAGAAAGCTTGGTTGATCCCTGGAAGATAGCTGATGACGATGGCCAGAAACGCAAATCCCAGCCCCGATTCGCAGACGGCAAGGGTCCGCCCGAAATGGTCGATCGGGACGACGTCGCCGTAACCGAGCGTGAAGATCGTTGTGCCGCTCATGTAGAGGTAGTCGAAGAAATTGATGTGGGTATCGACGGTCTGGATTCTTTCCGGCACCGACCAGGCCAGCACCGCAAAACCGAAAATGAGCGCACAGATCCAGATGACAAACAGCCCCAAAACCGATAGAGGCCCGAAAAATGAAAGGTACGCTTCGCGCCGTTTGCCGGCGGGGACAATCAGGGCGATCTTCGAGCACAGATCCCAGCAGGTGCGGTAATAGAAGCGAGCGAGACGAAAGCGATGCGTCACCCGGCGCGGCTGGATAATCGTCTCGAACGTATCGAGAAGAACCAGCACGATCAACGCGAGGCCGACCAGCGATCCCAGAATTCGCACTGCCAAAACTCCTTGCGGGCGATGATGTCCTGACGCACCGCCGTAGTGGTATAACCAAAGTGATGAAGGAGATGAAATCTCCCCGCGGCTACGACAGGGAAATCGTTAAATTACTTCTTGCCATGCTCGTTGCCATCGCCTCCCCGGCGGTACTGCGCAGCGCTGAAGGTAGGGGGGCTGCGCTGTGAATATCTTGCGGGAACCCCGGTGATCGATGCACCCAGGCCGCGGCTAAGCTGGACCATCGAGTCGGATTCCCGGGGCGAGATTCAGTCGGCGTATCAAATCCAGGTGAGCCGGGGCGACAAAATCGTCTGGGACAGCCGACAAGTGCGGTCGGATGACTCGGTGAACGTGGAATATGGCGGCGAGCCGCTGGTTTCGGCACAGACGTACCAATGGAGGGTGCGCATCTGGGATCAGAAGGGGAACGTCTCTGATTGGAGCGCGCCGGCCGTCTGGCAGATGGGGCTCCTAGAGCCCGCGGATTGGCACGCCCGATGGATCATGGCGAATTTGCCCGCAAGTCCCCCGGGGTTCTGCAACGAGCCTCAGATTCGGCGGGATTTTGATCTCGACGGCGACCTGGATTCGGCCATCGCGCGCGTGAATGTCATGGGGTGGTACGAACTTTATGTGAATGGGCAAAAAGTTGGCGCGGATGTCATCAGCCCCGGCGTGACCGATTATTCCAAGCGCTCGCTCTACCTAACCTATAACGTCAAAAATTATTTGCATAGAGGCCCGAATTGCATCGGCCTCTGGCTCAGCCGCGGCTGGTATTGGCCGGGGCGCCGCGGGGTTGTGAATGACGGGCCGATCGCGCGGTTGCAGCTTGATCTCAGCGTCGACGGCAAACCGATCACGATTGGCACCGATTCGAGCTGGCGATGCGCTGCCAGCGGTCGCGCGATCCTCGGAAGCTGGAGCGTTGCCCAGTTTGGCGGCGAACTTGTCATTCCCCGCGCACTCCAACCCAAATGGTGCGATCCGGATTTCTCCGATGCAGATTGGGCAGCGGCAAAGGAAGTCGCCAGCCCGCCGGTCGAAGCCGATGCCCAGCGCGGTCCGCCCGATGAGATCATCAAAACCATTCCCGCCGTTTCGTGCTCAGACCTTGGTGGCGGCCTTTACGCCTTCGACTTCGGCGAGAATCTCACCGGATTTCTGAGCCTGAAACTTCCGCGCCTCCCGGCGGGTCATGTCGTGACCATCCATTACTCCGACCGAGCCGTTAGCGCCCAGGACGATGAAGTCTTCAATCAGCGCGACTTGCTGATCTCGTCCGGCGACGACGGAGATGTGTTCACCAACAAATTCAACTACCACGGATTTAGATACGCCACGGTGGAGGGTCTGCCTTCGCCACCCAGCCCCGGCGATGCAACCGCGCTGGCCATAGGAGCGGCCTGGGATGAGGCGGGGGAATTTGAATGCTCGGACCCGCTCATCAATCGCATGCACCAGGTCGATCTGCGGACGATGCACTGCCTGAGCCAGGGGGGATACATGTCCGATTGTCCGCACCGGGAGCGATTGGGTTACGGCGGCGATGGGCAGGTCTCCATCGACAGTTGCATCATGAATTTCCAGATGCCCGGGTTTTACGAAAAGTGGATCGCCGATTGGCGCGACGTGCAGGACCCGACGACTGGATTTATCCCGCACACCGCCCCGCAGGGCGAAGGGGGCGGCGGGCCGCCGTGGGGCGCGGCGCTTCAGGAGCTGGCTTGGCGGCTGAATCTCTATTACGGAGATCGCGCCGCGATCAGCGAAAATTATTTGGCCTGCCGGCGCTATGTGCAGATGCTTCAGTCCCATGAAAGCGATGGACTGCTGCGCGCCTTTGCCAAGAACGGAATAGATAGCCTGGGAGACTGGCTTCCGCCCGGACCGTTAAACGCCAGGGGACTCTGGGGCTTCCCCTCACCCCGGGAGGCTGAGTTTTTTAACAACTGCTATCTCGTCTATCTGCTCGATCAGCTTGGCTGGATGGCAAAGGGGCTGAATCGAACGGCGGACGCATCGGAATTTTCGGCCCAGGCCGATGCACTGCGATCGCGAATCCAGGAAAACTATTTCGATCCGAAGAGAAACTGTTATTTGAACGACAAACAGGCGTACCTGGTGATGCCGCTGGTCGCGGGCGTGACGCCGGAAAAGTTGCGGGTTGCGGTGCAGCAGACCCTGTTTCAGAGCATCGCCGCCCGCGGCGCCCATCTCGATACCGGCCTCACTGGCACGTATTTTCTCATTCATTACCTCCAGGACATCGGCCGTGACGATCTCTTGTGGACGATCGTCCACAACAAAAGTTACCCTGGCTGGGGATATTGCCTGGAGCAAGGGGACACGACGTGGCCGGAGCAATGGGACGGCGGAGCGTCGTTTATTCACGCCTGCTTCAATTCGCTGGACAGTTGGTTTTACCAGGGCTTGGCGGGGATTCGGCCTGACCCGGATGCGCCGGGCTTCAGGAAATTAATCATCAAGCCGGCGATGCTGGGCGATCTCGCATGGGTGCGGGCGCATTACGATTCCGCTTATGGTCGGATTGTAAGTGAGTGGGCGCAGAAATCTGGGAGCGTTTCGATGCATGTTGTGGTTCCGGCAAACACGACGGCGATGGTATATATTCCCGCGCGCGATGCGGAATCGGTGACGGAAGGGGGGAAGCCCACAGCGCAGGCGATGGGGGTGAAGTTTGTACGATTCGAAGCGGGAGCTGCCGTTTTTGAGGTGGGGTCAGGCGAATATCAATTTACAAGCGTGATCGCGGGGTACACGCCTCACTGAACCAGGCCGCACCTAATGCCCGCTTTGAAGAACCTCACGCAGAGGCGCAGAGGCGCAGAGGAAAACCGAGATTCTCTGCGCCTTGCGCCTCTGCGTGAGATTTTCATTCGGCCGGGTGGCGCACTCCCATGCCCCAGAAACGAGAAACACGACTTAGGGTGCGCTGATCTGATGAACCGCACCGATCGGCGTTTCAGGCCGCTTCGCCGATGGATCAACCCTCCGCCGCATTCCAAACAGGTGCAGCAGAACGAACTCGATCCCCTCCCACACCCGAAGGCCGTCGAGGATCGGATTCAGGAAATCCGTGATCACGCAGTAATTGCTGTCCTTCGGGTTGGTATGGTGCCGGGCGTGATGGCGCACGCTCTGCACCAGATGAAGCCGCTGAAGCGCGGTGATGATCCTGCCGTTCTCGCGCGGCGTGCGGTGGGTCCACTTGTGAATCTGATTCGCGTTTGCCCCGACGATGGCAAACACCCACACCGGCCAACTCAGACACCCCATCGCCCAGGCGACGAGCACGACGATCGCCACCACCAGGGTCAGGTCCCACGAGCTTTGCCACCAGGAATTGTGGACGAAGGCCCGCGGGTTGTGATGGTGCAGGACGTTCAATCGCGTAATCCATTTGCCGGTGAAGGGAAAGTCCTCCCGGCCATACGCGTCTTCAAACCAGTGAAAAACCCCCGAGATAAAATCCGTGACCAAAACCGCGGCGATAAATTTGAGAAGGCATTTTCCCGCCAGGATCAAAGCCGCGGACGAAAGAAGTGAAACGAGCATAGACGCATCCTTTCCGGCCCAAAGGCCGTAAGTATTCACTTACCGAGGATATAAAAAAAACAAGAGGTCATTGGATGAGCAGTTGTAATAGCCGGGTAAAAAGCTGCGCCCGTTCGCGGGGGCTGAAAAGCTTCAGCTCGCGGTCGATGTTGACCACGGTGGCGATCCCCAGCACGCCCCAGGCGCACATCTCGTCGGAAGCCTCGCTTCCCGAATCCGCGCCGAAGGTTGCTCCCGCATGGCCAGCACCTGCCGGGTGATGAACGCGTGAAAGCTGCGGTACATATTCCGCAGGGCGGCCGCAACCTGCGGATCATCCAGCTCCGTCAGGCCGGCGAACACAACTTTGTAAAGCCCCGTTTCCCCGTGGTGTTTCGACTCGTATTCGAGAATCAGCGTCGCCGCCTCCGCCCCCGTTTTTCCTGATTCCTCGACCAGCCGCTGCCAGATATCCATCGACCGCTGCCAGACAAAGTCGATGGAGGCGATGAACATCGCTTTTTTGTCCGGCCAGGCGCGGTAGAGCACGTTTTCCCGCACCCCGCAACGCTTCGCCAAGGCGGCCGTCGTCGCCCGGCGATATCCCAGGTCCGCGAAGGCTCGCGCCACCAGGGGAAGCATTCGTTTAAGGTCGCCGCTAGCCATGAGGGTCGTAAGTGTACACTTACGGTCCGGGGATGCAAGGGAAATCTGAAAGTTCTTTAATTTGCGGGTACCGCGTCGGCCTCATCGCCACGCTATATTTGGTTATGCTCTGCATGAAACTGTTCGCCCAATCCCAGTGAAAGGAGATCTATGCCCTCCCAGGAAGCCAATGGAATCGTCAATGTCCCCAGCAGCCACAGTGTCAGCGAGACCGTCATGCGGCTGGAGACGGTCCTCGCCGAGAAAGGCGTCAAAATCTTCGCCCTGATTGACCACAGCGGCGAGGCCGGACTCGCCGGGATGACCATGCGGCCCACCAAGTTGCTCATCTTCGGCAGCCCCAAGGCTGGCACGCCCCTGATGCTCGCCGCGCCCACCATCGCCATCGACTTGCCCCTCAAGCTTCTCGTCTGGGAAGACGAGCAGGGAAACGCATGGATTTCGTTTAATTCGGTCGAATATTTGCGTGACCGACATCATCTGCCTCAGGAACTGACGGCCAACATCGCGCTCGTAGCGGCCCTGGCTTCGAACGTAGCGAAGTGAGCAAAAAACTGCTCAAATCGCCCGTGCAGAATGGAAGTGCTGCAATTTTATGCGGTTTGTAATTGATGTTGAGCCGGAGAGGACGCAAAATTTTTCTGTGCAATCGAGATTTTCGGCGTATCGGCCCAGCGGCTTGGGCGATAGCATCCGGAAATGGCGCGTGTTCTAGTCGTGGAGGATCACGCCGATTCTTCCGAGGCCCTGGCTCTTTATCTGGGTCGCGAGGGTCATACGGTTGACTGCGCCGCCGACGGCCGAGCCGCCATGACCTACATCGTCGAGCGCACGCCGGATCTCGTCCTGCTCGACCTGAACATTCCCGAAATGAACGGCGCCGACCTCGTCGAGATGCTCCGCTCCTATGTCCGCCTCCATTCGGTTCCCGTGGTCGTCTTCACCGCCGCTCCCGATGGTCCGCTGGCCGTCAGGGCAAAGTCCCTTCAGGTGAGCGCGGTCCTGGCCAAGGGATCGACCTCACTGCGCGACATCGCCGATACCATCAGGACCGTCCTGACCGAGGGGCCGCAGCGCAAGGTAATTCCTCTTGAAAAATGGCGGCAGGATGAGATATCACCCCTGTAATGAAGGCGATGGCGCTCAAAGAGCCCGGGCTGATCGATTCCTCCCCCCTTGAATTGCCGAAGTCCCGACGCCTGAGCCCAAGGCGGGGGAGATTCGCGTTCGCGTTTTGGTTTGCGCACTCTGCCGAACCGATCTCCACGTCGTGGAGGGAGACCTTCCGCCCCATCGGCCGCACATCATTCCCGGACATCAGGTGGTCGGAACAGTCGACCGCCTGGGAGAAGGCGTAAGCAAATTCAAAATCGGCGACCGCGCGGGAATCGCCTGGCTTCGCCACACCTGCGGCCAGTGCCGCTATTGCAAAGCACAAAAGGAAAATCTCTGCCCCAACGCAAAATTCACCGGCTACGACGAAGACGGCGGATACGCACAGTACGCCGTGGTCAGCGAAAATTTCGCCTACCATCTGCCCGCTTCGATCGACCCGGCGACGATTTCGCCCATCCTCTGCGCCGGGATTATCGGCTACCGCGCCCTGAAGCGCGCCCGGATGAAGCCCGGATGCCGGCTCGGCCTCTATGGCTTCGGCTCATCCGCCAGCATCGCCATCCAGATCGCCCGCCATCTTGGCTGCACCGTCTTTGTAATGACCCGCGACGAAATGCACCGCAAACTGGCCCTGGAATTCGGCGCCACCTGGGCCGGCTCCGCCGATGCGAAGCCGCCCGGTTCGCTCGACAGCGCCGTGATGTTCGCGCCGGTGGGCAATTTGGTTTTGCCCGCCTTGGAAGCCCTCGACCGCGGCGGCACCCTGTCGATCGCGGGAATCCATCTTACCGACATTCCCACATTGAATTACCAACGCCATCTCTTCTACGAAAAAGAGCTTCGCAGCGTCACCGCCAACACCCGCACCGACGGCGAAGAACTCCTGCGCCTCGCCGCCGAAATTCCCCTGAAGCCCAAAACAACGGTCTTCCCCCTGCAGGACGCCAACCGCGGGCTGCAAATGCTCAAGCATGATGGGATTTCGGGGACTGGCGTGTTGCAGATCGGCTGACTTTAGCAGTCCGCTGAAGTCGACTATCTGGACTATCATTGAGGAGCAGATCATGAGCCACGTTATGCATAATCCACCGCATCCAGGGGAGGTGATCCGGGAGCTTTGCCTGGAGCCGCTGCATCTGTCGGTAACCGCGGCCGCGAAGGCGCTGGGCGTGACGCGGAAAAGTCTGTCGGAGCTGCTGAATGGGCGGTCGGGCGTTAGTCCGGAGATGGCGATTCGGTTGTCAATTGCCTTTAATACGACGGCGGAATCGTGGCTGAATCAGCAGATGCAGTACGATTTGTGGAAGGTGAGGAAGAAATCGAAGAAACTGAAGGTTTCGCGGATTGCGGCATAAGGGATATGCCTCAACCGTTGCCTTCTGCCGGACTGCCATCGGAATGCCACGAGGGGGTAAGAGGGATTTCCAATCCCCCGCCATATCGTGTAATTTCATCATCCGATGAAAAACATCCTCGTGATCGACGTCGGCGGGACTCACATCAAAATTCTCGCCACCGGGCAGAGCGAGCACCGCATGTTTGACTCCGGCCCCTCGATGACCGCCGAGCAGATGGCCGCCGGCGTGGTTGAGGCGGCGGGTGACTGGGAATATGAAGTCGTCTCGATGGGTTACCCCGGCCCGGTGCTGAATAACCGCCCGGTCGCGGAACCGCACAACCTGGCCCATGGGTGGGTGGGCTTCGATTATTCAGCCGCATTCGGCAACAAGCCGGTCAAAATGATCAACGACGCCGCCATGCAGGCGCTGGGCAGCTATGATGGCGGCAAAATGCTTTTCCTGGGCCTTGGGACGGGCCTCGGGACGGCGCTAATCGTCGACGGCGTCATTGAGCCAATGGAGCTGGGGCATCTTCCCTACCGGAAAAAAACCTACGAAGATTACGTCGGCCTGCGTGGCCTGAAGAAACGCGGAAAAAAGAAGTGGCGCAAATCCGTTGAAGACGTTGTGTGGCGTTTGGCGCAGCGCTCGAGCCGGACTATATCGTCCTCGGCGGCGGCAACGTTCACAATCTCAAAAAGATTCCGCCCAAGTGCCGCGTAGGCGAAAACGACAACGCGTTTCTCGGCGGCTTCCGAATGTGGGAGCCGTCAATCAAGCCGCCGAGCATTGGTGAGGCAGCCGAAAAAAACGATTAGATACTCCATAAGCGTAACCAAAGGACACCCTGCCTCGCGACTCGATTCAAAAAAAAAATTTCCTTTCCCCCTCGCCCTCCACTGCATATACCTATAATCCGCATCAACGAAGGAGATCACATGCAACTCGGCATGATCGGACTGGGGCGAATGGGCGCGGCCATGGTTCGGCGCCTCATGAAGCGCGGACACAAGTGTGTCGTCAACGACATCTCGCAGGATACAGTTCAAGGCCTCATCAAAGATGGAGCCGACGGATCCACCCAACTCGCGGAGTTCGTCAAGAAACTCAGCAAGCCCCGCGCCATCTGGCTCATGGTTCCCGCCGCGATCGTCGACAAAGCGATCGCACAGCTTCTTCCCCTCATCGAACCCGGCGATATCCTCATTGACGGCGGCAATTCCTATTACCACGACGACATCCGCCGCGCCGCCATGCTCCGCGAGAAGAAAATTCACTACGTCGACGTCGGCACCAGCGGCGGTGTCTGGGGCCTCGAGCGCGGGTTCTGCCTCATGATCGGCGGCGAGCCAGACATCGCCAAGCATCTGGAACCTATCTTCGCCTCCCTCGCCCCTGGAATCGAAGCCGCCCCGCGCACGCCCGAGCGGGCCAAAGGGTCTCCCACCGCCCCCGAGCAGGGCTATCTCTACTGCGGCCCGAACGGCGCCGGACATTTCGTGAAGATGGTCCACAACGGCATCGAGTACGGCATCATGGCCGCCTATGCCGAGGGGCTGAACGTGCTTCGCCACGCGGATGCCGGCAAGACCGAGCAGGCCATCAACGCCGAGACGACCCCGCTGCGAAATCCCGAATATTACCGCTACGACATGAACCTTTCCGACATCGCCGAAGTCTGGCGCCGCGGCAGCGTCATCGGCGGCTGGCTGATGGACCTCACCGCCTCCGCGCTGGCCAAGAATCCCAGCCTCGAAGATTTCTCCGGTCATGTCGCTGACTCCGGCGAAGGGCGTTGGACCGTGGCGGCAGCCATCGACGAGGCCGTCCCCGTGCCCGTCCTGAGCGCCGCCCTCTATGCACGATTCAGCTCGCGCGGGGAAAACACGTTTGCCGAGAAACTTCTCTCGGCCCTGCGCTTCGAGTTCGGCGGACACAAGGAAGTCGATCCCGCTCCGCGAAAAATTCCACCCAGACAATAATTAAAGGGGAAATTACCGTGGGAAACCAAAATCAAACCTCCGATACCTTCGTCTTCTTCGGCGCGACCGGCGACCTCGCCTACAAAAAAGTCTTCCCTTCGCTTTTATCGATGGTTCAGCACGGGCGGTTAAACGTCCCGGTCATCGGCGTCGCCAAGGCCGGCTGGGACCTCGCCCGCTTCAAGGAGCGCATGCGCCAGAGCCTCGCCGAGCACGGCGGCGTCGATCGCGCCGCCTTCGACAAGCTCTTCTCCCTCCTCCAATACATCGACGGCGACTACGGCGACCCGCAAACCTTCAAAGCCCTCCACAAAGCAATCGGCTCCGCCCAGCGCCCCCTCCATTATCTTGCCATTCCCCCCAGCCTCTTCGGCAAAGTAGCTGAGGGGTTGGCCTCGTCGGACGTGAATCGCAACGCCCGGATCGTCGTCGAAAAACCATTCGGCCGCGATCTCGATTCCGCCCGCGCTCAGCGACACCCTCCACCGCTTCTTCCCAGAAAATTCTATCTTCCGTATCGATCATTACCTCGGCAAAGAGCCCGTCCAGAACCTGCTCTATTTCCGTTTCGCCAACGCCTTCCTCGAGCCGATCTGGAACCGCAACTACATCGCCAGCGTGCAGATCACCATGGCCGAGTCCATCGGCGTGGAAGGTCGCGGAAAACTCTATGAGGAAGTCGGCGCCATCCGCGATGTGATTCAGAACCACATGCTTCAAATCGTCGCCTGCATCGCCGCCGAGGCCCCGGCCGCCCACGACGGCGAAGCCATCCGCGATGAGCAGCGCCAAGCTCCTCAACGCCGTTCTGCCCCTGAAACCCGAAGACTGCGTCCGCGGCCAGTACGCCGGCTACCGAAAGGACAAAGACGTCGCCCCCAACTCCACCGTCGAAACCTTCGCCGCCGTTCGCCTGCACATCGATAGTTGGCGCTGGGCCGGCGTCCCGTTCTGTATCCGCGCGGGCAAAAAACTCCCCACCGCCGCCGTCGAAGTCCTCGTCCAGTTCCACCGGCCCCCCACAAATGTTTTCAGCGAACCCGGCATCTCCTGCCCCAATTACATGCGCTTCCGTCTCAGTCCGGAAATGATCATCGGCTTCGGGCGCCCGCGTGAAATCCCCGGGCCAGGCCATGACCGGAAAAGACGTCGAGCTTCTCGCCCACTATCAACCCCCCGGTGAGCTCGAACCTTACGAACGCCTCCTCTCCGACGCCGCCAACGGCGAAACTGCCTACTTCGCCCGCCAGGACGGCGTCGAAGCCGCCTGGAAAATCGTCGATCCCGTCGTCGGCGACGCCGTCCCCGTCGAGTTCTACGAACCGGGAACGTGGGGCCCGCCCTCGTCGGAAAGAATCATTGCCCCGCAGGATTGCTGGCATCAGCCCAGCGCAATCCTCGATGCAGAAACCGTGGCTGCCGCCGCCGCCGTTGGTGCGAAGGCATAGGAGCAAATTCGCCGATGCCCATTTCACCTCTGGCCGGAAAACTTCCGCCGCCGAGTCTGCTCATCGATCGCGACGCCCTGATCCGCGCCTATTTCGATCGCAAGCCCGATCTCTCCGATCCCCGCCAACTCGTCGCCTTCGGCACCAGCGGCCATCGCGGTACCCCCGAAGACGGCTCCTTCACCGAGTCCCACATCCTCGCCATCTCCCAGGCCATCTGCGAATACCGCGCCAGCAAAAATATCACCGGCCCCCTCATCCTCGCCAAGGATTCCCACGCCGTAGACATCCCCGCCCACGACACGGCCCTCGAAGTCCTCGCCGCCAACGGCGTCGAAACCATCATCGCCGCCGACGATGAATTCACACCCGTTCCCGTCCTCTCTCACGCGATCCTCACCTATAACCGCGGCCGCAAAACGAATCTGGCCGACGGGATCGCGGTAACCCCCTCCCACAATCCCCCCCGCGACGGCGGATTCAAATACAACCCGCCCACCGCCGGCCCCGCCGATGTAGACGTCACCAAATGGGTCCAGGACCGCGCCAACGCCCTGCTTCGCGAAAACAACGCCGGCGTCAAACGTATCCCCTTCGAGCGGGCCCTCGCCGCGCCAACCACGCATCGCCAGAATCTTCTCCAGCCCTACGTCGAAGACCTCGCCGCCGTCATCGACATGGACGTCATCCGCTCCTCCGGCCTGCGCATCGGCGCCGACCCTCTCGGCGGCGCCAGCGTCCACATCTGGCATCCCATTATCGAGCGATACAAGCTAGACATCACCGTCGTCAATCCCACCGTCGACATGACTTTCCGCTTCATGACCGTCGATCACGATGGGCAAATCCGCATGGATTGCTCCAGCCCCTACGCGATGGCCAGCCTCGTCGCCTTGAAGGACAAATACCAGATCGCCTTCGGCAACGACACCGACGCCGACCGCCACGGAATCGTCGCCCCCTCCGTCGGCTTGCTCCCTCCGAACCACAACCTCGCCGCCAGCGCCCGATACCTTTTCACTAATCGCCCAAACTGGCCCGCCAAAGCGATGATCGGAAAAACGCTCGTGAGCAGCAGCATCATCGATCGCGTCGGCGCGTCGCTGAAGCGAAAGGTCTACGAGGTGCCCGTCGGTTTCAAATGGTTTGTTTCAGGGCTTTTCGATGGTTCCCTCGGTTTCGTCGGCGAAGAATCCGCCGGCGCCACGTTCCTCCGCAAGGACGGCTCCGTCTGGACCACCGACAAGGACGGCCCGGTGATGGATCTCCTCGCCTGCGAGATCACCGCCCGCACCGGCAAAGGCCCCGGCGAGCATTATGCCCAGATCGAAAGCCAGTTCGGCCAGTCCCACTATCGCCGCGAAGATCAGCCCGCAACGCTCAAAGAAAAAGCCGTCCTCGGCAAGCTCAGTCCCAGCGCCGTTCACCACAAGGAAATTACCGGCGAACCGATCACCGCCGTACTCACCACCGCCCCAGGCAACGGCGCCCCCATCGGCGGCCTCAAAGTCACCACCGAAAACGGCTGGTTCGCCGCCCGCCCCAGCGGCACCGAAAACGTCTACAAAATCTACGCCGAAAGCCTCAAATCAGAATCCCATCTCAACCAGATCTTTGAAGAAGCCCGCACCCTGGTAAAATCGACTCTCTCCGCCGCCGGCACTTAATTCGAGCTTACCCCCTCGCCCGGTACTCCGGGAGAGGGTTGGGGTGAGGGCCCTCTTACAGTGACATTGGCGCTCTTCCCTTCCACAAATCTCAGCGCCGCGCACGTCACAAACACATTGATAAAAATCGAAATCAGCGACGCCGCCACCGTCGCATTAAACACCTCGTCTCCCACCATTCCTGCATCCCGCGCGACCTTGACCACGACAAACGAAAGCTCGCCGATCTGCGTCAATCCCGCCGCCACGCCGATAGCCGTCTTCGTCGGATATCCAAAAATCCTCACCACGATCGCCCAGGAAATAAATTTCCCCGGCACGATCAGCAGCAGCATCACCCCCAGCAAACCCAGACTCCGCATCAAAATCGCCGGCTGGATCAGCGTTCCCAGCGAAACGAAAAATAGCGCCACAAAAATATCCCGGAGCGGCAGCAGGCTGTGATGGGCCTCATCGAGGTCCTTCGCACCGCTGATGGAAAATCCCGCCAAAAATGCCCCCAGCGCCATCGAAAACCCCGCGACCGTCGAAAGGGCGGCCGTCCCCAGGCAGATCGCCAGCGCCGTCAGCAGAAAAAGCTCCTGGTCCTTCGTCCGGCGGATCAGTCGCAGAAGCCGCGGAATCAGCGTCCGTGTCAGAATCGCCAGGGGAATCAGCAGGATGACCGCTTTGCCCAGCGTCCAGGCGGCCTTGGTAAACCGGTCCGCATCCGTCCCCGCGAACGCGGGAAGGACGACCGTGATCAGAACCACTGCCAGATCTTCGAAGAGGGTGATGCCGATCATCACCCGGCCATACGAAGTCCCCATTGCTCCGCGCTCCTGGAGCACGCGCGCCAGCACCATCGTGCTGGCCACCGAAACCGTCGCCCCCACCACTAGCGACTGGTTCATCGTCCAGTGCAGAAGATGTCCGATCCCCAGCGTCGTGCCGATGATGATGGCAATCCCCAGCGACCCTCCCACCACCGCCACCCACTTCACGCTCAGCAGCTCCTCCAGCGAAAACTCCGCCCCCACCGAAAACATCAGCAGAACGACCCCAACTTCCGCCATCTCCTCGAACGTATGTACATCATGCAGCCGAATCCCCGGCGTAAACGGGCTGATGATGATCCCCCCGATCACAAATCCGATGATCAACGGCAGACTCACCAGCCACGCCAAAATCCCTCCGGCCACCGCCGCCAGAAAGATCAGCGTCAAATCCTGAAAAAGATGCGATTCCATCTAAATCCCATTCCCAATCAAAAGCCCCCACACTTTGTATCCTCAGGATGGCCATCCTGGGGCCTTTCCCTATCATGCCGCAAATCTAACCAATGTTCGACCCCGATCTTCTCAAATACATGCAGGAAATCCGCATCCGCGGCTCCGCCCGCACCCGCGAATGGTTCTGGAAAAAAAAATGCCGATCGTCCCAAACCCCTCGCCTACGCACTCGAATATGAACCGTTCACCCTGATTTTAAAAGTGCATCAATTTATCCGCCGAACCCGCAAAATCCGCCCGCTGATGCGCGCCCAGCACCCTACCGGCCAGCGCCTTTCCCCCCGGGACTTTTCCAACATCATCCCCGCCCCTATCCGCCTTGCCGGAAGCAAAAAACTGATTCTCGTGCACGCCTTCTACGAGGACGAAGCGAGAATCATTTTCGGCAAGCTAAAAGATTTCACCGACTACGACCTGCTCCTGACCTCCCCCAAGCCCGCGATCCAGGCAGAATTTCTCTCCCAATTCCCCCGCCCCCGCGCCGATGCCATCCTTCTCCCCAACCACGGCCGCGACATCATTCCCTTTCTCCTCACCGCCGCATATCTCGATCTCTCTCCCTACGATTATTTCATTAAGATCCACACCAAGCGTTCCACCCATCTCACCTACGGCGGCGACTGGTTCTGGATGAACCTCGAATCCCTCGTCGGCAACAAACAAATGACCGACAAATTCCTCTCCCACATCGACCCCTCCAAGCCAAGCATCTACGGCGTACAAACCCGCCCCCTGCACGACCACTACCGCAACAACCGCCCCTGGCTCACCGAGCTTATGCAAACCAACCCCCGCCAGATTCGTGCCGATTTCATTCCCGGCACCATGTTCGCCGGCTCCGCGGAGTTCCTTAGACTGCTCGCCTCGAAAAACCTCCACCTCCACAAACCCGAACCCGAAGCCGGCCAACTCGACGGCTGCTTCATCCACGCCCTCGAGCGCTATTTCGGCTTCCTCGCCCAATCCCACGGCGGGCAATGCGCGACGATCGAATCATTATTGACAGCTTGAACATCCCCTCTTTTCCCCTCGCCCGGTACTCCGGGAGAGGGCAAGCGGACGAAGTCCGCGCGGGTGAGGGCCGTGGGTGCGAGGAGATTTTTTCCGAGGCCCTCACCCCTGCCCTCTCCCGGAGTACCGGACGAGGGGGAAAGACCGTATAATCCGCTTCGTCTCTATGACTCCCCAATTCATCCGCCCCACCATCCGCGAAATGCACGGCTACACGCCCGGCGAGCAGCCCGCCCCCGGCGAGCGCATCGTCAAGCTCAACACCAACGAAAATCCCTATCCCCCCAGCGAGCGCGTCATGCAGGCCATCGCCGGCGCCAGCGCCGAGCTCCTTCGCCGATACCCCAACCCCACCGCTGATCTTTTCCGCGACGCCGCCGCCAAACTTCACGGCGTCACCCGCAATCACATTCTCGCTGGCAACGGCAGCGACGATATCCTCACCATCGCGACCCGCACCTTCATTCCCCCGCACGGAATCCTGGCGTTTCCCGATCCCACGTATTCCCTTTATCCGGTTCTCGCAAAATTGCAGGATGCCAAATCCCTGCCAATCCCCTGGGACCGCGACTGGTCCCTGCCGACCGCGGCCCTGGCCGCGAGCAACGCCCAGGCGATTTTTCTGGCCAATCCAAACGCCCCCAGCGCCACGTTTGTCTCGCCCCTGAAAGTCGCGGACTTGGCTCGCAAATTCTCAGGCTTGCTCCTGGTCGACGAAGCCTACGCCGATTTCGCCGACGACAACTGCGCCTCACTCGTCGACGAGTTTCCGAATCTCGTTGTCCTCCGGACCCTCAGCAAAGCCTACAGTCTCGCCGGGCTGCGCTTCGGATATGCCATCGCCCAGCCGAACGTGATCGCCCAGATGATGAAGGTGAAGGACAGCTACAACTGCGACGCGCTGTCGATCGTTGCCGCCACCGCGGCACTGGAAGACCAGGCCTATGCCCGCAGCACCTGGGATAACATCAAGGCCGAGCGTACCCGCCTCAGCGCCGAGCTGACCCAGCTTGGCTGGACGGTCCTCCCCAGCCAGGCGAATTTCGTCCTCGCCTCCGTCCCCACCGGCGACGGCAAATCCATGTACCAGGGCCTCAAGGAGCAGGGCATTCTCGTCCGCTATTTCGATCTCCCCGGCCTGAAGGACAAAATCCGCATCACCATCGGCCACAGCCACGAAAACAACGCCCTGCTCGCCGGAATTAAAATGCTCACCGCCGCCGGCAAAGCCGCCTGAAATCTGAAATCGCCCATGTCCAACCCCGTCCAATACGCGCACCACAACCCTCCGAGCGCGGAAGATGGGGCGAACCTGCGCCTGCTGGCGATCTGCCAAATCGCCTTCGGCGGCCTCGGCCTTCTAATCGGCGCGCTCGTCGCATTGGCCGTCGCCGACCAACCCGAATTTCAGCACCTCGTCCTCGTGCTGCTCATTGCGGACTTATTTTGCGTCTTATCAGGAATCTGCATGTTCCTTGCCCGATTCCGCATCTTCAGTATCGCCGTCGCCTCCCTCACCTGCGTCGTCTTTCCCGTGGGCACAATCATGGGAATCTGGGCCCTGATCGTCCTCTCCCGCGACGGGGTCAAAGACCTCTACAGACTTCACCATGAATGACTTCGCGGTTATTGCGCATTTTTCGCTTTCCGACCGAAAAGTTCGATTTTTCGACCCCATTTTTCCGATAACTATTTGTAGCCATAAAACTTACGGATCAAATAAGCACTTACTAACTTATTTTCGAAAAGTGTAACATTTCGTAACATTTCGTAACATTCGCTTCCAATGCCCCGCACCGCCAAAATCTCCCGCCAGACCAAAGAAACCAAGGTCAAAATCTCCCTCGACCTCGACGGCTCAGGCAAAACCGTCGCCGAGACCGGCGTCGGGTTCTTCGATCACATGCTCGACCTCCTCGGCCGCCACAGCCTGATCGATCTGA
This sequence comes from uncultured Phycisphaerales bacterium, assembly GCA_963755915.1. Lineage (GTDB taxonomy): Bacteria > Planctomycetota > Phycisphaerae > Tepidisphaerales > Tepidisphaeraceae > PALSA-1353. The sequence continues at coordinate 4,506,930 of CAVWLP010000002.1, read as the reverse complement.
GCATCGAGGCCCAGGGCGATCTGAAAGTCGACGCCCATCATACCGTCGAAGACGTCGGCATCGTTCTCGGCCAGACCCTTGAAAAAGCCCTCGGCGAAAAACGCGGAATCCAGCGCTACGGCTGGGCTATCGTCCCAATGGACGAAACCCTCGCCCAGGTCGCCATCGACCTCTCAGGCCGCCCGGCGTTTGTCTATAAAGCGAAATATCGCGGCGGAAGCGTCGGCAATTTCCCCGTAGAGCTGATCGAGGAATTCTTCAAAGCCGTCGCCGCCAACGCCAAGATGAACCTGCACATCAACGTCCCCTACGGCGGCAACAACCACCACATTGCCGAGGCAATCTTCAAAGCCACCGCCCGCGCCCTCCGCCAGGCAGTCTCCCCCGACCCGCGAGCCCCGGCGTTCCCAGCACCAAGGGCTCGCTGAACTAGCGCGGTGCGCTACTCCAATCCATCCCACCGCTCCGGATCCTGTGAGTACGCCTCCAGCAGCGCTTCGAACGTCTGATTGAACTTGTAAACCCCGTCCCGGAAATCCAGGGCCTGCCTTTGCTGCGCGGGGCCTGCAACTGCCGGTTGTCCAATGTCTGGCGCTCGGCCTGCCCGGTCGTCTCTTCTGGCTTCATGCGAACCTCCTTGATTAATGAGATGCAATACAGCCGGAAGAGAGGCAAGCGATTATGCGAAAATCGCCGCAATTATCCGGACCTGCCGCGATAAACCAGATAAGTTCAAACGAGTAGAGGACCGCAAAAAAAAGAAAGCCCGCGGGATGGCGATCCTGCGGGCTTCGTTTCGTAACGTCCGATTTTCTTCAATTCGCCGGCGCCGGCACACGATGGCTCTGCGGCGGCTGCACCGGGATCTCCTTCGCCGAACGATGGCGATGAATCCGCATGCCATAGAAAGAGCGGTAGACGAAGATCATCGCGATCAGGAAGAAAGCGGATGCCAGTCCGTATTTGATCGAATTGTCCTTCACCGTCACCGCCAGCTCCACCGCCAGCAATCCGAAGAGCGTGGTGAACTTGATGATCGGATTCATCGCGACCGACGAGGTGTCCTTGAACGGATCGCCGACGGTGTCGCCGACTACTGTGGCGGCGTGAAGCGGCGTTCCCTTCTGCCGCAATTCCACTTCCACGACCTTCTTCGCGTTGTCCCAGGCGCCGCCGGCGTTGGCCATGAAGATCGCCTGGAACAATCCGAAGGTCGAAATCGAAATCAGGAACCCGATGAAGAAGTAAGGCTCCACGCACGCAAACGCCAAAGTCATGAAGAAGACGGTCAGAAAGATATTGACCATGCCGCGCTGGGCGAAGACCGTGCAGATTTGTACAACGCGGCGGCTATCCTCGGCAGAGGCCTTTGCGGCGCCCTCGAGGTGAATGTTGCGCTTGATGAATTCCACAGCCCGATAAGCGCCGGTGACCACCGCCTGCATGCTTGCGCCGGTGAACCAGTAAATGACCGCGCCGCCGCAAATCAGGCCCAGCAGGAACGGGGCGTGCAAGATCGAAAGATTGGCGATGGCAGCCTGGTCGGTCAGCCCCTTGGTCAGGAGCATGATGATCGAAAAGATCAGCGTGGTAGCACCGACGACGGCGGTTCCGATGAGCACCGGCTTAGCCGTCGCCTTGAAGGTGTTTCCGGCCCCGTCGTTGGCTTCCAGCAGCAGCTTGGCCCGCTCGAAATCGACGTCCATGCCGAAATCGCGTTTGAGATCGGCTTTGATATTCGGAAGCGTTTCGATAAGGCTCAGTTCGTAGATGCTCTGTGCGTTGTCGGTGACCGGGCCGTAGCTATCGACAGCGATGGTGACCGGGCCCATTCCCAGAAATCCAAAGGCGACCAATCCGAACGCGAAGATCGCGACGGCCGCACCGGCGCCCGGATTCAGCAGCGATTCCACGCCGGAGACGTTTCCGCCGATGCTGGCAACGCCGTAGGCGATGGCCATAAGCGCCGCGATCACGAACCCGAGCCAGAGTGCGGAGAAATTACCGGCGGTCAGGCCGCTGAGGACGTTCAGCGAAGCCCCGCCTTCCTGGCTGGCGTCGACGATCTCGCGGACGTGCCGGCTGTTGGTGCTCGTGAAGACTTTTACGAATTCAGGGATCAAAGCCCCGGCAGCGGTGCCGCAGGTGATGATCGTCGAAAGCCTCCACCAGAGTTGCCCATCGCCCAGCGCGGGGATCAGCAGCCAGGAGAAAAAGTAGGTGGTGATGATGGAAATGATGCTGGTGAGGAAGATCAGCGAGGTCAGTGGGTGCTCGAAGTTCATTTCCAGCGCGTTGCCGTATTTCGCCTTCGCAAAGGCTTCGTTGAGGAGATACGAGACGCCGCTGGTCAGGAGCATCACCAGACGCATGGCGAAGATCCAGACGAGGAGCTGAGCCTGGATGTTGGCCGGGCAGGCGAGGAGGATGAAGGTGATGAGCGCGACGCCGGTGACGCCGTAGGTTTCGAAGCCGTCGGCGGTGGGGCCGCAGCTATCGCCGGCGTTGTCGCCGGTGCAGTCGGCGATGACGCCGGGGTTGCGGGCGTCGTCTTCCTTCACGTTAAAGACGATCTTCATCAGGTCCGCGCCGATGTCGGCGATTTTCGTGAAGATTCCGCCCGCCACGCGCAGGGCGGCCGCGCCAAGCGATTCACCGACGGCGAAGCCCAAAAAGCACGGCCCGGCCAGTGCCTTGGGCACGAACAGCAGGATGAAGAGCATCATGATCAGCTCGACGCTGATCAGGACCATCCCCACGCTCATTCCCGCCTGAAGGGGAATCGAGTAGCAGGGATACGGTTTACCGCGCAGCGAGCCCATTGCGGTTCGGCTGTTGGCGAAGGTGTTGATGCGAATGCCAAACCATGCCACCGAGACACTCCCCCCAATGCCGACGAGGCTGAAGAGGAGAATGATTGCCACATTCTGCGGCGGCATGGCGTGGCCTGCTGCATCGCGCGAAAGAAACCCGAAGTAAACAACCAGGATCGACCCGATGAAAATTTCCAGGAAAAGAATGAACTTGATCTGGGTTTTGAGATAGGTTTTGCAGGTGAGATAAATGGTCTCGGACACTTCGCGCATGGACTCGTGAACCGGGAGGTTCTTCAGGCGCTTGTACATGACGATGCCGAAGAGGAATCCGAGCCCGCAAATGCCGATGCCCGAGGCGAGCAGCGTCCAGCCGCCGATGGAATCATGGAAGAAGCGGGCGCTGTTGAGGTCGGGGATCGGCGGCAGATCCGCTTCGCTGGCGGAAGCGATCGCCGGAGCGAGGAACAAGGCCACAAGAGCGAGGGCGAGCGTTGCAATGGGTCGGCCCGCCGCAAATCGGAAAAATCGCATGATGAAATGCCCTTTCAGGGATCGACAATCCTGCATTATCTGTTTCGTCCAAACGCCAACCCAGATTAACAGGGGTTTGCTCTTTTTTGCAACCGTTTTGCGCAATTTTATAAGCGACTATGACGGCAGGATCGAGTTCACGACGGCCTGCGCCTCCTCGATCAATTTTTCGGCTTTTGCCCGGTCGGAAGCTTCAGCAATAATCCTCATGATGGGCTCGGTATTGCTGGGCCGGGCGTGAAGCCAGGCCTGGGGAAAATCGATGCGAATACCGTCCTGAACGTCGATTTTCTCGGAAGCATAATGCTTGCGGAGCGCCGCGACCGCTCGTTCCGCGTCCTCCCGCCGGCAGGGGAATTTCGTTTTGACGATTTCGTATCGTGGAATCTGCGATACGAGCTGGCTGATCGAAAGTTTTGTCGCTGCCATCAGTTGCAGGACGTACGCAATTCCCACCAGGCTGTCCCGTCCGGGAACAATTCGCGGATCGATCACACCGCCATTGCCTTCGCCGCCGATACTGGCGCCGCTGGAGAGCATTGCCTGAATCACGTTCGCTTCTCCGACGGGCGTTCGAACGACCTGGCTCTTATACTCGGCTGCCACGTCATCCAGCATGCGGCTCGACGACAAATTGGCGACCGTCACCCCCGGTTTGCGCGACAAAATCCATTTGGCACAGAGCACGAGAGAATATTCCTCGCCGATATAGCGCCATTTTCATCGACAATCGCGAGGCGATCGGCATCGGGGTCCTGGGCAAATCCGACTGCCGCCCGCTGCCGGCGAACCTCTTCGCAAAGGGAAACGAGGTTTTTCTCGGTCGGCTCGGGCTCGTGTGCGAAGCGGCCGTCTGGGGTGGCGTTCATGTGGATCAGCTCGCAACCAAGCTTTCCAAGCATCGTGGCGCTGGACACGCATCCGGCGCCATTAACGCTATCTAGTACCACCTTATACCTCTTAGAGCAAATTCCAAGTGTGTCTACATAATTTAGCACACGTTTGACATGAAGGGAATGGGTTTGGGTATCGCGGCGGGCCGGGAAAAGCTCGCCAACTGCCGAGAAATCAGCCTTATTCTGCTCATAGAGCTCTGCGATCATTTTCGCCTCTTCCGGCGGAGGGGCTGTGGCATCGCGATTGAGCAATTTAAGACCATTCCATTCAATTGGGTTGTGGGATGCGGTGGCGATGACCCCGGCATCGGCCTGGAGATGGCGCACCATCATCGCCACGCCGGGCGTCGTTACGATGTCGAGGTCGATGACTTCCAGCCCGCTGGCGACGAGGGCGGAGATCGCCGCGTCGCGGACCCACGGCCCGCTGGGACGCGAGTCGCGCCCAAAGACCACTTTCAATCGTCCGCCGCCGGGATTTCGGCTCTTGAGAAACCGCGCGTAGGCCGCGGCCATCCGTGCGACGACCATCGGCGTCAGCGAACCACCGATCGTGCCCCGCATTCCCGATATGCCTATCATTAGCTCCGACTGCATAACGCCGATTATGGATAAAGTATTTGCCGGATGCTAGAGATACGACTGCCATCATGGATCAAAAGGAACTAACCGCTCGTCTTCCCGCCGTTGTCGATGCCCTGGTGAAGAGCATCGTGGCGGAGCCGCGCATGCGGCATATGAATCGGGTCTTTCTGCCCAGCCGCGATGCGATCATCCGGGTGATCGGGCTGCTTCGACAGATCATCTATCCGGGTTATTTCGGCCAGCAGGGTCTCACCGATGACAACATCGCTTTGCGCATGACCGAGCTGGTCGCGGAGCTGTCGGAAATTCTGTATGACCAGACCCGCTGCTGCCTTCGATACAAGCGGCAACTGCCGGGGACGGACGGCAGCGGCGATGAATGCAGCGAATGTGATGCAGAGGCGGCGCGGATCGTCGCGACGTTCTTCGATCGCCTGCCGGCGGTGCGCACGCTTCTGGCGGATGATGTGCAGGCGGCGTTCGAGAGCGACCCCGCGGCGCAAAGCACCGATGAAACGATCTTTTCCTATCCGGGATTGATGGCGATCACCGTCCAACGCGTGGCGCACGAGTTTTACAAGCAGAACGTCCCGCTGCTGCCCCGGATCATGACGGAATACGCGCACGGCCTGACCGGGATCGACATACATCCCGGCGCCAAGCTCGGCCACCGGATCTTCATCGACCACGGCACCGGCGTCGTGATCGGCGAAACCACGGAGATCGGCGAGAACGTGAAGATCTACCAGGGCGTAACGCTGGGGGCATTAGCCCCGGCGGCTGGACAATTGCTCCGTGGACAGAAGCGGCATCCGACGATCAAGAACGACGTCACCATCTACGCCGGGGCAACGATCCTAGGCGGCGAAACCGTTATCGGCGAAGGGTGCGTTATCGGGGGCAACGTCTTCATCACCAGCAGCGTGGCGAAATTCAACCGGGTCAGTGCGGATCCGCCGAAGCTCAAGTACCGCGATCGGAGAGCGCGAGAGCAAGCGGATTTTGTGCCCGATTTTCAGATTTAAAACAGTTGCTGTGGCATTTGGGGTCGCAACGGGGCAACGCGTCTTGCCACGGCAACACGCGCATGTTGATTTCCCGCATCAAACGTAACAGGCTGATCTCATAACGGCTAAAATCCAGCGGTTTGCAGGCCAAGTGAAGGATGGCACCGGCTTTGAAATAACCGCGGTATGCGTTGGTTCGCGTTCATGATGATTCTTGCAATGGCCCTGGGTGGCTGTGCTTCACAGCCGGCAACTGTTGCCCCGGTGCAACAAGCACACGTTTACTCACCGGCGGTTGCCAGTGCCCTGGTGTTTGATCCTCCGGTGATCGAAGGAACCCCCCAGCTCGATCTCTCCCGCGACGGTCGCGGGCCGGCGGCTTTTGAGGGGTTTAACGACGGAACCACCAGCTTTTACTCCATCAATACCTACGATTTATATCCCGGCTTTGCCGGCGGCCTGGGGGGCAATGGCGGGTGGGCTGGTGGGTATTACCAGCGCCAGGCGATCAGCCAGACCTACGGTATCTCCTACCGGTAAATCATCTTCATCTAAATCTTGCTTTAAAATGGGCTGTTATGAGCCCGTTTTCTTCTTGCAATACGAGAGGAGGTAAGCGATATTATTTTAAGTCTGTTTCCCATCGCACGTTAACTTCAACTCGAGGGAGCCATGGCTACCATCACGAAGAAGGAACTGATCGACCGCATCGCCGACAATGCTGCACAGCGGCGGGTCCAGGTCAAACGCGTCGTTCAGCAGTTCCTCGACGAGATCGTGAATGAGCTGGGGAAAGGCAACCGATTGGAATTCCGAGACTTCGGTGTTTTCGAGACCAAAGTCCGAAAAGCCCGCAAGGCTCAGAATCCAAAGACCCTAGAGCCCGTCGAAGTTCCTGAAAAGCGGACGGTCAAGTTTAAAGTCGGGCGGCTGATGAAACAGCGCTTGGCAAGCCTCACAGGAGCCGCTGTAGATGATGAGGCCGGTGATGTGGCTGACATGTCCGACAACGGGGATGACGCCGAGGATGATGATCAGGAATGAGCCAGCCCCAATGGTTCGATCAGTTGATCGAAAGGGAGCTGGTGGGTCTATCGGTGCAAATCTCCTCCGCACCCGGCGTGTCGTCCGACCGATTGACGCGGTCCATGTCGAAATCGACGGCAAGCTCTGCACGAATTTCTGCTCAAACAATTACCTGGGATTGACGCATCACCCGCGCGTGATTGAAGCGACGCGTACCGCGGCAGCGAAATATGGCGCGGGCTCCGGCGCTTCGGCGCTGATCAGCGGATATACGACCGCGCATGCAGCCGCGGAGTTGGCGGTGGCGCGATGGAAGGGCACCGAGTCGGCGCTGCTCTTTCCCAGCGGCTACCAAGCAAACGTCGCGGCGATTCAGGCGATCTGCGCCGTGGGTGAGTCTGGCGCCGGCGGGGGTGCGATTTGTCATCGACAAGCTCGCGCATGCCTCGCTCATCGACGCGGTACGAGCGACCGAGGCGCCGTGGCGGGTGTTTCCACATAATTCGATCAAAAAACTCACGCGCCTTCTGGAAGACGCGCACCCGGACCAGATCCAGGTTGTCGTCACCGAGTCGATCTTCAGCATGGACGGCGATGAGGCCGACCTCGCGGCCCTGCACCGGCTGCAAAATGACCGGTATTTCCTGCTTGTTATGGATGAAGCCCACGCCAGCGGGGTGTACGGGCCAAACGGCGCCGGTCTGGTCGCGGAGCGAGGGTTTTGCGATCTTGTCGACATCTTTTTGGTGACTTTTTCGAAAGCAATCGGATGTGCCGGCGGGGCGGTGTGTGCAAAAAAGAATTGGGGGCAGGCACTTTTAAATTTCGGAAGGGCGTACATCTATTCGACGAGCATTCCGCCCTCGACTTGCGCGGGAATCGAAGAGGCGATCGCCGTCATGCGCGATGAGCCGCAGCGTCAGCAGCGCGTGCGCGCTTTCCAGGGCGTTTCGCGACGCGCTTGCGGCCAAAGGAATTGAGATCGTGAAGGGCGATTCGCCGATCGTTCCGATTATTCTCGGGTCAGAGTCGGCGGCGCTGGAGAAATCGCGGCGGCTGCTGGAGAAGGGATTCGTGGTTGCGGCCGTGCGCCCGCCGACGGTGCCGCGCGGAACCAGCCGGCTGCGCGTGACGCTAAGCTGCGAGCATTCAGAAAAAGAAATCGGGGAACTTATGTCGGCACTGCTGGCGTAGGAGGGAAACGAGCGGCGCGGCGCCTCAGGAGAGGCGCTGCTGGTCGCTGTCGCGATTGGGCGTAGGGGCGCGAAGGATCGAGGAGCTCCCCGCTCCCGAAGCATAAACCCGCCGAAGCGTCTTTCCCGCGAGGTCCGCGGGAGGGTCGGCCACCGGCATCTCTTTGAGGAGATTGAGAACATGCTTCACCGATCGAACGCGTTGATGATTGACGTCAACCGATTTCACAAAAACTCCGCTGTCCGCAAGGCTTCCCATGTAAAAGCCGTCCGTGGGCCGGTCCAGCAGCAGATCCACTGCTGCCTGATCCTGTTCGTTGAGCTTTTTCTTTCGCATACTCATCCCCTGTGGTTCTCCGTTGCTCAGCCAAGCGTACAATGGCCTGACTTGGGCTTTGGTACCTTGCTGACCGCACGGACGTAAGTCCACGACCGATATGTAGATCTGAACAACGACCAGGGGTTACAACAAGTTTTTCAGTCGTTTTACATCGGAGATATGTGTGCAACCGATGAAAAACAACCAAGGGTATCTACGAATCAAAACTGCCCTGGTTCAGCAATCGCCAGCGATCCGCAAAAAATGCAACCGCTGCGTGCAACCGTGATTTTACCGTCCCCAGGGGAATTTCAAGTATTTCTCCAATTTGTTTGTATGAAAATTGATGGAAATACGATAAGAGCAAGATTTCCCTGAAGTTGGCGGGCATCTCCATTACGGTTTTTTGTACGAGTTCCTGAATTTCCTGGCGCTCGAGGGGCGTTGCCGGGCCGAGATCGTCGCTTTTCATCAGGTCGATGAATTCCCCGCTGTCGTCGTTGGTGGGGTTGATGGCCGCCTGGAGCTGGTTGGCCGGGCGGCGCGACTGGGCGCGGAGGTAGTCTCGTGCCTTGTTGGCTGCAATTGTAAACAACCAGGGTCGGAATCGGCGCTGTGGATCGAAGAGCTTAGCGCTCTGATGCACCTGGAGGAAGGATTCCTGGAAGAGATCTTCCGCCGCGGCGCGGTCGCCGACGAACCGGACCAGGAAATGGAACAGTTCGCGCTGGTATCGTTCGACGAGTCGCGAGAAGCCAGTGCGGTCACCCTGGCGATAAGCAGCGAGGAGCTGCTCGTCGGTGGGGGAAGTTGGTACGACGGATGGAATGTTGGTTAGTTGTGTGCTCACAACCGATATATCCGGATTTTTTCCGCCGCCGGATTTTCGGGCGCCTTGAAGTGCCTTCACTGCTCGACTTCGCGCGGCGGCGCTGCCAGCCTGATCGATGCCGTGCATTAGGAAACCTCCTTCGTCCGTTCACCCCATTGCCCAAGTGTTTCCACAGCAGATAATATGCCACACAAGATGCCGATTCCTGCGAAGAGAAACTTTTTTTCGCTATTGAGCGAGGAGCTCGACCAGATGTTGGTTGAGTGGGGCTGGCCGCGCTATCGCGGGCGGCAAATCCGCGAGGCGATTTACCACCATCTCAAGTCATCTCCAGCGGAAATTTCCACCCTGTCAAAACAGGACAGGCAAACGCTTGGCGAGGCGATTGATTTCAGCATCGGGCAGGTCGTGAAGCAGCAGAAAAGCAGCGACGGGACGCGGAAAATCCTGGCGGATTGGGACGGCGCGGCCGCGGAATGCGTGGTAATTCCGGACGAAAATCGCCGGACTGCGTGCATTAGTTCACAAGTGGGGTGTCCCGTGGGATGCAAGTTTTGCGCAAGCGGTCTGAACGGATTGCAGCGCAGCCTCAGCGCCGATCGTATCGTGCAGCAGATCTATCTTTGCAACCGCTTACTTTCTGAGGAGAGAACGCACATCACAAATATCGTTTTTATGGGGATGGGGGAGCCGCTAGCTAATTACACCAATGTTATAAGAGCCATTCGAATCATCCACGATCCCGGATGCTTCAACATCGGGGCCAGGAAGATCACCGTTTCGACGGTCGGCGTTCCGGAGAAAATTCGTTCGCTGGCGAACGAGAATCTGCCGCTGAATCTGGCCATCTCTCTGCATGCCCCCACCGAGGAGCTGCGGCGCGAGCTGATTCCGTGGGCCGAGCATTTCTCGCTGAAGGATATCCTGAATGCGGCCCGGTATTACTTCGAGCAGACCGGGCGCGAGGTCACGCTGGAATACATCCTGCTTCACGGCGTGAATGACAAACTTCAACAGGCCCACCAACTGGCGGCGATCTGCAAAACGCTGCGCGCCAACGTGAACCTCATCCGCTATAACGAGGTGGAGGGCCTGCCCTTCGAGCGGCCGACGGCGGAAAATGTATTCGCGTTCCAGAGGGTCCTGCGAAACGCGGGCGTGAATGCCCACGTGCGCAAGAGCCGGGGGAGGGACATCGACGCGGCGTGCGGGCAGTTAAAGCGGAAAGTCGAGATAGGCGGCGAGGCTGCCGCGGGCCGATAGAGTATCTCATGAGAAAGACAATTCTCTTCTGGCTTTTGTTATCGGTCCTTCCCGCCGGCGGCTGCGCCACCCTTCTTCGCGGGCCACGCCAGACGCTTACGTTCCACACCGATCCGAACGAGGCCCAGGTGATCGTCGACGGAAAGGCATACACATCGCCGGTGAGCGTGAGCCTGGCACGGAAATATAAGCATGACGTGGAGATCAAAAAGTGGGGCTACCGAACGCTTAAATTCTCAATCGATCCGCAGTGGGATGGGGTGAGCCTGGTGGGGAACATCATCCTGCCCGGAGGAAGCGCGGGGCTGGTGATCGATCACGTAGTCGGCTCGGATGAGATGTTTTACGCGCTGGCGCGAATCAAGCTGATGCCGGCAACGCAGCCTGATGAGGCGCCGCTGGTGCTCGATGATTTCAAGGGGCATCTGATGACAGACACCGAAGTGGCGGCCGACGTGCAGGCGGAGCGCCGCGACCGGGCGCAATTCTTCAGGGGCGAGCCGTGACGTGCGCCAGGAGAAGGAGCGCCTTCACGCTCATCGAATTCCTGGTCGCCATTGGCATCCTGACGATCCTTGCGGCGATCATTCTTCCCTATCTGGAGATGGTGCGGGAAGACGCCCGGCGGACGGATTGCAGCGCCCACCTGTATCAGATCGGCGTGGCGCTACAGGAATACGGCAAAGCCAACGGCTCAAGTTTTCTCCCGCTGCCGGAATCTCCCTACGACTGGGTTCATAAGCCGCTCGGTTACGTGGCGTTCACCGGTCCGGACGGCGGCATAAAGCCGAACGACATCACGGCTTCGCTTTGGCTCCTCGTGCGCGGAGGATACGTGAAGGACCTTGCGGTTTTCGTCTGCCCGAGCACCGGGGATGAGCCGGATACCATGACCGATGCCAGCGGAGCTTCCACCGTGGCGACGAAACGCTGGAATTTCCGCTCGCCGGCGAACCTCAGCTACTCATACGATTCGCCCTTTACCGATGCCTTCAACATGGCCTTCAGCAGCGATCGCCTGCCCGAGCAGTGCGCCATTCTTGCCGACAAGAATCCGGGATTTGATTGCGATGGGAATCGAGTTCTGGGGCCTGCACGCGACGCGCCGCCATTTGAATTGGCCAAGGGGAATTCGTTAAACCACCAGCAAGCGGGGCAGAACGTGCTGTACCCTTCGGGGTATGTTTCCTTTGAGAAGACGCCTTATTGCGGGGTCGGAAGTGACAATATTTATACAGCAATCGCCCCGCATCGAATATCCGGGCCGCAGACTGTCGATGATCCCGGATATATAGGTACGGATGTTGGACCGGCCTACAATTATGACAGCTATCTGGTCCCCACGGCTCGCGATGCCTGGAGAAATTAGGGAGGGGCATTGAGGGTCTGGGGAGAATTTGCGGTATAATTTTGATAGGCGGAGCGCCGCAACAAGGCTTTCTTGACACTCAAATTAGCGGCGGTTACGGTTGCCGCTCTGGCCTGAATCTCGCCGGAGAATCCTAAGCATGCTAAGACGTTGTGTAATCTGTTTTGTTCTCGCCCTCGGAGTCGGTTCGATGCGCGCGGCGGCGGACATTCCCGCGATGCCCGCCGATCCCAGCATCAGCGACGCCGCCAAAGACGCTCCGGACGCCACCAGCTTCTCTGATGAGATCAATCAGAAGATTGGCGGCGTGATGGACAAGCTGGTGAAAAATTCGGACGACAAGCCGACCGTAAGCATGGTCCGCAACTGGCTTATCAACGAGGACCCCGCGACGGCGTCAACCTCCTATCAAAACACCTACACGGCGGCATTGAACACGGTTTTCATCGGCTTGCTCTCACAGGGCGATCCACCGGTTGCGGCGCGGTTGAATATGGCGCTGGTCATCCGCAGCCTCGCCGGGCAGAAGGCAAACCTTACCCCCGCGCTGATCAAATTACTGGGGGATAAGTCGCCGGCGGTAGTTTATGTGAGCGTTCAGGCGGTTAAGTTGATGTTGCCGCTGGCCCTTAAGAGTCAGGCGTTTGTGGCCGGGCCATGCGTCTCTCTACTGGATGCCATCATAGAGTCCGTCAAGGATAGCAGCGATAGTCCGATGGCAGGCCTGATCGCTTCAGAAGCCTATAAAGCCATGAATCCGAGGCAATGGACATCTGGTGGGATGCCGGATCCGGTTGCGATGGCGCCGCTGATCGGTGGTCTGCTTAAGTTGCAATCGACGCGCCTTGAGCTTTACAAGACGAGTTATCCACCAAATCCGGTGGCCGATACATACGCTGAGTATTTGCTGCTTACCCCGGATGGATGGGGCGTGATGTCGCAAGACCAGCAACTCCAGGCCGTGCAAAACGCCGCGAACCTGATTTCGTGGGCCGGGCAACGTGCGTCGAACCTGCGCCCCGACCAGGTTCACGATTTGATCGACGCCCTCAACTCCGAGGGTTATTGGATGGGCGAGGATGGGCTTGGCAAAATCACCCAGGATCCTAATCTCACAACAGCAGGCGCCGCCCTTCACAATCTTTCTGCCGCGGCGCCGGCAGACTCTGTCAAAGAGGTGTCCGCTGCCTTGATTCAGGAGCTATCCCAGATTCCCGCTTTCCAAGATCTAAAGCCCCCGGCAGATCTTTCCGCTGCGTCAACTGCCCCATCTCCCGCATCGACCGAAGCGGCGCAATGACCCGGCTGCTCACGATCCCGGTGATCCTCGCCGGGCTTGCGGCCGCGGCTCTCTATTGGTCCAACGACACCTCAGGTCAGCAGCGCGCCGATTTTGCCTTCATCAACCGCGGCGACAACAAATGCCTCGATCCCAACGGCATGAGCTGGATGCAGGACATCCGCATTGCGTATGGGCTGTGGGAGGGGCTTTACACCCTGGACGCCAAAACGCTTGAGCCGGTCCTCGGCTGCGCCGACCGCGCAACGACCGATCCGACGCGGACGATTTGGACGATCCATATTCGTTCGGGTGCGAAATGGACCAATGGCGATCCCGTCACGTCGCAGGATTTTCTCTTCGGATGGCGGAGGTTTCTTGAGACGCCGGGGGAATATACCTATCTGCACTTTTACATTCGCGGCGCGAAAAAATATTCGGATGACTTCGCGAATTTCCTGGCGGCGAAAGAGGCCAGTAAACCTGCCACCGCGCCGGATATCTCGACAGTGGGGGAGCGGGCGCTGGACGATCATACCCTTGTCGTCACGTTGACCGATCCCGTTCCTTTTTTTCCGTCGCTCCTGGCGTTTCCAGCCTTTTTTCCGATGAACGAAGCTTCCATGCACGATTTTCTTGAACCCGATGGGCTTCACTTTAACCTCGATTTCACGCGCCCGCCGCACTTGGTGACCAATGGGCCTTATCGGCTGGCCCAGTGGAGCTTCAAGCGCCGGCTGCGCTTGGTGGCTTCGGACTATTACTGGAATCGGGCCAGCATTAAGAGCCGGGTGATCGACCAGATTTACGCCGAGGACGGCCTGGCGGCGTTTCGAATCTACGACCGGGGCGACGTCGATTGGCTTTCGGATGTCGATCCAAATCTTGCCGCCCAGATGCTGGTCGAGGGCAAGCGCGACGATCTGCACGTCTTCCCCGCGTTCGGGACCTACTTTTATTCGCTGAACTGTCTGCCCACGCTGCCTGATGGCCGGAAAATCCGCTGGCGGATGTGCGCGTGCGGCAGGCGCTGGCGATGTCGATCGATCGCGATCCGATCGTCCGCAACGTGGGAAGATTGGGGCAGCCGCAGTCGTTCACCTACATTCCGCCCGGTGTTTTTGCGGGATATGTTTCACCGCCGGGGTTGCCATATGACGTGCCAGCGGCGCAGAAGCTGCTTGCGGAAGCCGGATATCCCGGCGGGAGCGGGTTTCCCCCGCTGAGCATCTTCTATAACACGGAAAGTTTTCACGGCGACGTCGCACAGATCGTCAGGCGGCAGTGGTTCACGAACCTGGGAATCGACATGAAGCTCGAAGGTGTCGAAGTAAAAGTCTTCGGCGCGGACCTGCATACGCAGCAATACGACATCGCCAGGGCCGGGTGGTATGGGGATTATCATGACCCGACGACCTTCACCGACAAATATAAATCCGACAGCGATGAGAACGACAGTAAGTGGACGAGCGCCGAGTATGACCGCCTCTGTGCCGAGGCCCAGCGCGAGGCCGATCCCCGGCGGCGGATGGGGCTTTTGTCGCAAGCGGAAAAAATCCTACTGCACGAAGCCCCCATCATTCCGCTCTTCACATACGTCAACGCCTATCTTTTCCGCCCCCAGGTAAACGGGATCGCACTGGCGGCCAACGGCACGGTGATGTTCAATGGCGTGCAGGTGAATCACTAAATGGCACGCTTCATCGCATGGCGGATCGTCCAGTTGCCCCTGATCCTGGCGATCATTTATGTCATCACGTTTGCCCTGGTCTGGATCGTTCCCGGCTCTCCGTATGAGAACAACGACCGCGCCCTCAGCGAAGCCGCCAAGAACGATCTGAAGGCCCGCTTCCACGCCCAAACCTGGCACCAATTCCTGACGTATTATCCGTGGCAGATTGTGCGCCATGGGGATTTCGGCCCGAGTCTTTCCTACGAGGGCTGGAGCGTGAACGAAATCCTGCGCAGCAGCCTGCCGGTTTCGATGGCGCTGGGACTAGTGGCGATTTTGATCGCCCTGATGGGCGGCTGCGGCGTCGGCGTCACTGCCGCGATGCGCCGCGGATCGGTCCTTGATTTCACGAGCCTGGCCATTGCGCTCATTGGGATCAGTCTGCCCGCGTTTGTGGTTGCGGGAATGCTTATCGTCGTCTTTTCGGATTGGCTCCACTGGTTCCCGGCAGGGGGGTGGGGCGAATTTCGGCAACTGGTATTGCCGGGCGTGGCCTTAGCGCTGATGCCCATGGCGTATATCGCGCGCCTTACCCGTGTTTCAATGCTCGACACCCTCGGCAACGATTATGTTCGCACCGCGCGGGCCAAGGGCCTCTCCCAAACGGCCGTCATCTGGAAGCACGCGTTCCGCAATGCTTTCCTGCCCGTATTCACCTACCTCGGCCCCGCGACGGCGTACGCGATGACCGGATCATTCGTCGTCGAAACCGTGTTCAATATTCCCGGCCTCGGCCAGCATTTCGTCAACGGCGTAAAGAACCGCGATCAGACGCTGATCCTGGGCACGGTGCTGGTCTATGCGGCGTTTCTGCTGGGGCTGAATCTCCTGGTGGACATCGGATATGCGTTTGTCGATCCGCGGATTGAGATCGCGGGGAGGGTGGAATGAAACCCGAAATCCGAAACCAGAATGACGAATCAAACCCGAATGTCGAAATCCGACTGGGCGATCGTCATTCGGTCATTCGGATTTCGAATTTGATTCGTCATTCTGGTTTCGGATTTCGGATTTCCATCGGCGGGGCGGTCTTGGCGATTCTACTCGGCGCCTGCATCATCACCCTGCCCTGGACCCTCAGCTCCTCCTCTTCTCTCTACTACGACCAGCAGCGCACCGACGCCGCCCTGCTTGCTCCCCAGACTCGCTCGCTTTGGCTTCTCTTCGGCACGAGCAAACTTGGCCAGAGCCTTCTGGGCCAATGCCTGGCCGGCGGAGTCATCAGCCTTACCATCGGCCTGGCCGCCGCGGCGATCAGCGTCGCCCTTGGCGTCAGCGTCGGACTCATTTCCGGTTATCGCGGCGGATGGATCGATTCCCTGCTCATGCGGATCGTCGACATCCTCTACGCACTGCCCTATATCCTGCTCGTGATCCTCTTCAAATTCGCGATGGAGACGCCGCTGGGGAATCTTCTCCATTCGAGCATGGCGGCGAACCTGGTGGTGCTGTTTCTTTCGATTGGCCTGGTGAGCTGGCTGACAATGGCCCGCGTCATTCGCGGCCAGGTGCTGTCGCTGCGTACCCTCCCCTTTATCGAGGCTGCCCGCGCGGCTGGCGCCCCCAGCCACCGGATTTTCCTGCGCCATCTGCTCCCCAATCTCATCGGCCCGATCACGGTCTACGCGACGCTGACGGTCCCCCAGGCGATCCTGCAGGAATCGCTCCTCAGTTTCCTTGGCATCGGCATCCAAAAGCCCCTTCCCACCTGGGGTTCTCTCGCCAGCGACGGCCTCACGTTGGCGCTGGGCCCGATGGCCTCCTGCTGGTGGCTCCTGCTTTTTCCGTGTACTCTGCTAGGCGTGACGCTGCTGGCGCTCAATTTCGTCGGAGACGGATTGCGGGATGCTTTTGATCCCAGGCGCGAGGCGGCCAAAATTTAAAAAAAGGCGTTTTGATCTCTCATGGAGAACCGATTCGGCTTAAAGGATTTTTTCCTCTTCCTGATCCTGGCGTGCCTCATCGGCGTCGTTTTCCTGGCGATGAACCAGTACGACCGCCAATGGACGCTCATCCAGCAAACCAACACGCTGCTCAACCAGCAGACAAATGACATCGCCGCCATCCGCCGGTTGCTTGAGCGCGGCGCGCTGGTGACGGCAACGACGAATCCCTCCACAACCGACAACTTTACCGCCGGTTTCGAGCGAATCCTCAAAGCCCAGCAGGCTCCGGACTACGCCCAGGGGGATGATCTAGTTGACACATTCATGGCCATCCCCGAAAAACTTACGCCCCTGATTTCCACGGATCTGGCCTCCGCCATCGTCCAGGGCGGTGTCCTCGACAGTCTTTGCGGGCGCGACCCCGACACGCTTGCCTGGACTCCAAGCCTGGCCAGGTCTTGGACCATTTCCCCCGATCAACTCACGATCGACTTCGAACTTCGGCGGGGAATCACGTTTTCGGACGGCTCTCCCCTGAGCGCGGATGACGTCGTTTTTACTTTCGACCTGATACGCGACCAGCGGATCGAGGCCCCTCGCATTCGTGCGTATCTGGACAAGCTGGGGTCGGTGCAGAAGCTCAACGATTACGCGGTTCGCTTCGTCTTCACGGAACCGTATTTTAAAAGCTTTGAGACGGTTGCCGGCATTGGAATTATGCCCAAGTCGTTCTATTCGAAATTTACTCCGGAACAGATCAACAACTCGACCGGACTTCTGTTGGGCTCCGGACCGTATCGGCTTCCCGATCCGACAAGCTGGACACCGACACCGGGCGCGCCGGTTATTCTCGTGCGCAACGAGCGCTATTGGGGCCCCACGCCTTCGTTCAACAGGATGGTTTGGAAGGTGATTGAAAATCCCTCCGCGCGAACAACGTCTTTCGAAAACGGCGACACAGACATTTTCGGCGGGATGGCTGGCGGACCGTCGCCCGAGCAATATGACCAGATGTGCGCCGATCCGCAGCTTGTCGAGAGCACGAATCATTGGTCGCTGAAGGTTCCATCGGAGGGCTTCATCTACGTCGGCTGGAATGAAAAGCAGGGGCGGGATGGCAAGCCCACCATTTTCGCTGACGCCCGGGTAAGGCGGGCGATGACAATGCTCACCGACAGGGATCGCATCATAAAGGACATCATGCGGGGATACGCCTCGGTGATCAGCGGCCCTTTCAGCCCGATGACGCCGCAGGCCGATCCGACGATTCAGCCTTGGCCATACGATCCGGTGGCTGCTGAAAAACTCCTCGCCGATGCAGGCTGCACAAAGCAGGGCGATCAGCTCTACGGGCCCGACGGCAAGCCTGTGCAATTCAAGATCATGTACAACAGCAGCAATGAAGTGCGTGGGCGGATTGCGTCTTATCTGAAAGACGCTTACGCCCAGGCCGGAATTCTCGCCGAGCCGGAGCCGGTCGAATGGTCCGTCATGCTCAAGCGCCTCGACGACCGGCAATATGACGTCTATCTAGGCGGGTGGAGCGGCGACCTCGAATTCGACGCCTATCAGATCTTCGATTCCAGCCAGATCGCCGGCACCGGCGACAACTTCATCCAGTACAGCGATCCCGAGGCGGATGCTTTGATCGGAAAGGCGCGGTCGATCGTCGACGACGCCAAGCGCATGCCCGTCTGGCACCAGGTCGATCAGATTTTCCACCGCGACGAGCCCTACACTTTCCTTTACATCGAGAAGGACCTCGATTTCATCGACAAGCGAATTCATGGCGTCCTGGTCACAAAAGAAGGTCTGAACGGAAGCTCGGAATGGTACGTTCCCCAGGCCCTGCAAAAATACCATGACTGAACCCTTGCTCCGCCTCTTATGTTCACCTACATCGTCCGCCGCTGTCTGCTGATGTTTCCCACGCTGCTGGGGATTACGGCACTGGTCTTTTTCACGATGGCCTATTCCCCCGGCGGCATCGGCGGCCCGCTGCTCGACAAATCCGGGAATCTCAAAAGCCAGGAGGCTCATTACGTTCGCGAGTATTACGAAAAACGCTACGGCATCGACAAGCCGAAGATGGTCCAGTACGGCCGCTGGCTAAACCTGATTTCACCGATCGGTTTCCGGCCAAATGAAGATGGTACGCTGGGGAAATTCGGACTGAAATTTCCGAGCCTCGGGGAAAGCCTGGCGCAGCATCGGCCTGTGATCGACTTGATCGCCGAGGCGCTGCCGATAACTTTGCTGCTGAACCTCGTCAGCATCCCCTTCGTCTACGGCTTCGGCATCATCACCGGAATCATCTCCGCCCGGCATCGCGGCGGCTGGTACGACACGGCCACATCGCTCTCGCAGCTTGCCGCCTGGTCGGTCCCCACGATCTGGGCCGGCGTCATGCTCATCGGCCTCTTGGCCAACCGGCAATACATCAAGCTATTCCCCACCTCCGGCCTGCACGAGCCCGAAGCAATCGCCATGGCCTTTTTCCCGCACTGGACCGCCAGCGGCTGGAGCCGCGGTTGGGTTCTTGACGCAATCTGGCACTTGGTGCTTCCGGTCGTCTGCCTCAGCTACGGTAGCTCGGCATTCCTGACGAAGCTCATGCGCGGCTCCATCCTCGAAAATCTCGAATCCGATTACGTTCGCACCTCCCGCGCGAAAGGCGTTTCCGAGCACGATGTCCTTTATCGCCACGTTTTCCGGAATAGTCTGCTGGCACTGATCACTGTCGCGGCCAGCATTTTGCCCGCGATGATTAGCGGCTCTGTTGTCGTCGAATCGATCTTCAGCATTCCGGGAATGGGCAGGCTCGGCGTGGAATCCGTCCAATTTCGCGACCGCGAAGTCGTCATGGCCGTCACCCTCATCGGCGGCCTGATCGGGCTTCTCAGTCAGATCCTCCGCGACATCATCTACGCCGTCGCCGACCCGCGCGTGAGCTACGAATAACCATGACCGAATTCGGAACCATCACCCCGCACGGCCACGGCGAGCTGCTCGCCACCGAGACGGCCATTCCCTCGCGCACCTACACGAGCCAGGTCATCGAGGCGGTGCTGCATCGCACCGGCGCGATCCTGGGCCTCATCTGGATTTGCGCGTTGGTATTCTTCGCTGTCTTCGGCCCATTGGTCGCCAACTCGCATCCCTATTTGATTCACGAAAATGGCCACTGGTCCAGCCCCTTGCTCACCTATCTTTCGCCGGCCGATGTGATCCTTCAGGTGATCTTCTGGAGCGCGGCAATCCTGTATTTTCTCCCCGGGCTGGCCAGAAAAACGCGCTGGACCCTCTGGTTTTGCGTCATCGCTGCGTCAATCGCGATTTTTCCGTTTGTTATCAATCCGCCGCAGATCGTCGTCTATCAAACCTATCGCGTGGACGAGCAGACGGGAAAAATCGATTCGGTGTTTAACGCCCCCATCCCATTCTCCCCCGACGATCATCTTCGCGACCAGTGGAACGTCCGCCTGACGGCCCCATCCCACACTCACCTGATGGGCACCACCGCCGACGCGGCTGATCTGTGCAGCAACATGATCTACGCCACGCGCATCGCCCTCTCCATCGGATTTATCTCCACGGGTATCGCCCTGATCATCGGCGTCATCGTAGGGGGGTTGATGGGATATTACGTCGGCTGGATCGACCTGATAGGCATGCGGTTCGTCGAAATTTTCGACGCCATCCCAACGCTGCTGCTGCTTCTCTGTTTTGTCGCTATTTTCCCGCCAAATTTGTACATCATGATGGCCATCATCGGCGCCACGAGCTGGGTGGGATATGCCTATTTCATCCGCGCCGAGTTTCTGAGCCTCCGCCAGCGAGATTTCGTGCAGGCCGCGCGCACGGCCGGGTTACCGGTGCGGTCGATCCTTTTCCGCCACATGCTTCCCAACGGCCTCACCCCGTTGATCGTCAGTGCCAGCTTCGGCGTCGCCAGCGCCATCCTTGTCGAAAGCACCCTCAGCTTTCTGGGCATCGGCCTGGTCAACGAAGCAAGCTGGGGAAACCTCCTCGAGCAGGCCCTAGGCGAGGGCGGCACGTTTTACTGGTGGATTGCGCTTTATCCGGGCCTGGCGATTTTCCTGACGGTCTTCGCCTATAACCTTATCGGCGAGGCGCTGCGCGATGCGCTGGACCCAAAGTTCCAGGATGCGAAATAATGCCCAAGCCGCTGCTTGAAGTTCGCGACCTGACCGTGGCGTTTGACACGCCGCGTGGGGAAATCCGTCCCGTTCAAGGCGCTTCGCTGACGATTTTTCCGGGGCAGACCGTGGCCGTGGTGGGGGAGAGCGGCTGCGGAAAATCGGTGACGGCTCTTTCGATCCTCCGCCTGATTCCCAGCCCGCCGAGCAAGGTCCTCGGCGGACAGGTTCTTTTCGAAGGGCGAAATCTTCTTTCGCTGACCGAGAAGCAGATGCGCGGCGTGCGCGGCTCTGAGATCGCCATGATCTTTCAGGAGCCGATGACCTCCCTCAACCCGGTCTTCACCGTCGGGGAGCAGATCGTCGAAGCCGTGCAGCTCCATCAAAACGTCGGCACTCGAAAGGCCTACGAGATCGCCGAGGAGGCGATGCACGATGTGGGGATCGCCGACGCGGGCAAGCGAATTCACGAGTATCCGCATCGCCTTTCGGGTGGGATGCGGCAGCGCATTATGATCGCCATGGCTCTCTCCTGCCGGCCGAAACTTCTGATCGCGGACGAGCCGACGACGGCGCTGGATGTGACCATCCAGGCGCAGATTCTGGAGCTGCTGCGGAAACTGCAGAACGAGCGCGGGATGGCCGTGATGCTGATTACGCACGATCTGGGCGTCGTCGCCGAAAACGCGGATGCGGTTGCGGTGATGTATGCGAGCAAGGTGGTTGAATTCGCGGCGGTGGGGGAGCTGTTTGATTCGCCAAAACATCCATACACCGAAGGGCTGTTTCGCGCCATGCCGCGGTTAGGGCACGTCAACGAGCGATTGCAGACGATTTCAGGGACGGTGCCGAGCCCGCGGGCATTTCCCAGCGGGTGCAAGTTTCATCCGCGCTGCCCGCGGATGAACGGCGATCCGCTGTGCGCGAATCAGGAGCCGGCGCTGCGGGAATTTTCGCCGGGACATTGGGGGTCGTGTCATCACATCGAGGGATTCGCGGTCGGAAAGATTACGCCGCCGGTGATTGATGCGCGCAGGCCCGCCGCCGAGGTGACGCGATGAACAACGGCGAACCGCTGCTGCAAATCCGCGACCTCAAAACTTATTTCCCGATCAAGCGCGGAATCTTTTCGCGAACGGTCGGCTGGGTGAAAGCGGTTGACGGCGTGTCGTTCGACGTCCACCGCGGCAGAACGCTGGGCCTTGTCGGCGAAAGCGGGTGTGGGAAGACGACGGTGGGGCGGTCGATCCTGCGGCTTATTCCTCCGACGTCGGGCTCGATCAGATACGACGGGCATGATTTTCTCGCCTATCGCGGCGAAGCGCTTCGCAACATGCGGCGGCGGATGCAGATCATTTTTCAGGATCCGGTGAGCAGTTTGAATCCCCGCATGCGCGTCGGGAATATCATCGGCGAGCCGATCGAAGTGCACAAAATCGCCCGCGGGGAGGAGAAGCGGGCGATGGTGGCGTCCCTGCTGCGGCGCGTGGGGCTGGATGAGGGGGATGCGAACAAATATCCGCACGAGTTTTCGGGGGGGCAGCGGCAGCGGATCGGGATTGCGCGGCGCTGTCGCTTTCGCCGGACTTTATTGTGTGCGATGAGCCGGTGTCGGCGCTGGACGTTTCGATTCAGAGCCAGATTCTCAATCTGCTGGCCGATCTGCGGGCGGAGCGGGGGATCGCGTATTTGTTTATCGCGCATAACCTGGCTGTCGTGGAGCATTTTTCGGATGACGTGGCGGTGATGTATTTGGGGCGGATCGTCGAGAGGGCGGAGGCGCGGGAGCTTTATGCGAATCCGAAGCATCCGTATACGGCGGCGCTGTTGTCGGCGGCGCCGGAGCCGGATCCGCGGCGCAGCCGGGAGCGGATTGTGCTGGGGGGCGAGGTGCCGTCGCCGACGAATCCGCCGAGCGGGTGTCCGTTTCATCCGAGGTGCCCACTAACGCGCGGGGGCGGCTACGGCCGATCAGAACGCGATTGTGAATATTTCTCAGCAGGGGACCAGCCGGACGATTTCGCTTCGCGTCGCGGATTTTGGAGGGACGATGGAGGTGAGCAGTGGGGCGGAAAAGTTTCGCGTGCTGCGCAAATGCGCGACGGAAGTTCCGATGCTGGAAATGAAAGATGGAAAGCCCAATCATCTGGCAGCGTGCTGGGTGACGAAGTGATCGCCGGGAGAATTTTTTTCGGCGGGGACCTGCGGTACAAAAGGTAACAGTCCGCAACAAACTGGATAAACTGGGAGGTTTAGGAAAGCGAAAAGGCGGTAAATGATCCCGATCCTGTCATTAGACAACCCCGCTGAATCTGCTCGCGTGGAAACGCTACTGGCGCAGCTCGCTTTAGATCCGGTTGCACTGGCGACCGGGAAAGGTGAACTCGCCAAACAGATCGCCTCGGTGCAGAAAATCCTCGCGGATGTTTCGCAGCTTGGGGATGCCGCGGTTGTCGAGAGCGCGCGGCAGTTTGACGATCCGGATTTCAGGGCAGATCAAATCCATATTTCTACGAAGGAAATGGCGGAGGCGCATTCGCGCACGCCGGCGAAACAGTTGGACGCGATCCGCCGATCGATCGCGCAGGTGCGCCAATATCAGCAGCACCTCATGCCGGGTGAGATGGCTCCGCTGAAACGGCCTGGCGTCGAGCTTTCGATGCGGTTTACGCCGCTGGATTCAGCAGGGCTTTATTTTCCGGGTGGGAAGGCGGCATATCCGTCAACCCTGATTATGCTCGCTGTCCCGGCGCAGGTGGCGGGAGTGAAAAAAATCGTTGTCTGCTCGCCACCGAGTAGGTTTGGGAAGATCGACCTGGTCCTGGCGGCTTGCCATGAGCTGAAGCTGACAGAAGTCTTCCGCGCCGGCGGGGCGGCTGCCATCGCGGCGATGGCGTTTGGGACGCAGACGATTCCGCGCGTCGATAAGATCGTGGGGCCAGGGAATGTCTATGTGCAGCTTGCCAAGCGGGCCCTGGCCGGATGCGTGGGGATCGATGGATTTCTGGGGCCGAGCGAAATCCTGGCGCTGGCGGATGAGACGGGGAATGCGAAATTCATTGCCGCCGACCTGCTGGCCCAGGCGGAGCATGATCCGGGGAGCTGTTTTTTGTTGACGGATTCCAAAAAAGTCGCGGATGCGGTGGTGCGCGAAATCGGATTGCAGCTTCCGCAGCTTTCGCGCAAGGCTGCGATTGAAAGGGCGCTGAAGGAACACAGCGCGATCGTTCTCGGCACGTCGATGGATGCGCTGATTGAGCTGGCGAATCGATTCGCGGCGGAGCACGTGAACATTCAGACGCGCGATGATGAATCGGTTCTGAAAAAACTCCGCAGCGGCGGGGCGATTTTCGTCGGGCCGTATTCGCCGGTGGCGGCGGGGGATTATGTCGCGGGGCCGAGCCACTGTTTGCCGACGAATACGACGGCGCGGTTTTCGAGCGGGATCAGCGTCTTCGAGTTTATGAAGCGGGCGAGCGTGGAGAAATATGATGAGAAGGGGCTGCGGGGGGATGCGGAGGCGATTGTGACGATGGCGGAAGCGGAAGGGCTGGATGGCCACGCGCGGAGTATTGAGGTGCGGAGATCGCAAAGCCAAAACGGATGAACAGGCAACCCGCGATTTCTTGATTAACCGCCCTGTCCCCGGTAGATGACTGGCACGCATGACTCGATACTGGCGGGCGATCCTTTTCCTTCTGTTTTTTATATCGGGGTTCTCGGGGCTGGTGTATCAGGTCGTGTGGGCGCGGCTGGCATTCGCGTCGTTCGGGATCATTACGCCGGTGCTGTCCGTCGTCCTTTCGGTATTCATGCTCGGGCTGGCCGTTGGATCGTGGTGGGGGGGGCGGTCGATCGCGTGGCTGGTTGAACGAACTGGATTGTCGGCCGCGATCTTTTACGGCGCGACGGAGTTTCTGATCGGGGTGGGAGCGTTCGCGGCGCCAAAGCTGTTCGACGTGTGCGAGCGAATTCTGCTTCCGGCAGGGCAAATGAATTCCTCGGGATATCTGCTGCTGTCGGCGCTGGCGGTGGCGATATCGATTCTTCCCTGGTGCTTTTGCATGGGGACGACGTTTCCGTTCATGATGGCGTACATCCGGGAACGGGTGGAGGGCAACAACAGCAGCTTCAGCTTTCTCTACCTGGCCAACGTGCTGGGAGCGATGTGCGGCACGCTGGCGACGGCCGTGGCGCTGGTCGAGCTATTTGGGTTTCATGGCACGCTGTGCGTAGCGGCGGGGGGAAATTTCATCATCACGGCGATCAGCGTTTGGCTGGGAGTGAGGTCTCGGCGTGAAGTTAAGACATTTCCGCAAGCGCAGGTCAGGCTCAACGTGCCTAAATCAGCGGAAGTGCTGCCGGACGGGGTTATCCGGGCGGTGCTGTTTTCGACAGGTTTTGCGTCGATGGCGATGGAGGTGGTGTGGTCTCGCGCGTTTACGCCGCTGCTGGGAACGGAGGTGTATTCGTTCGCGTCCGTTGTTTTTACCTATTTGGGCGCGACATTTTGGGATCGTGGCTTTATCGGCGGGGTATTTCGCGACGTCGGGTGCTTTCATATGGGACACTGCTCGTTGCCCTTGGCTTCACGGTATTTTTGCCGGTGCTGGTGAATGATCCGCGAGTGGTGGTGATAAGCTCCCGCGCGGGAACGATGGATCTTTCGAGCGATATTGTGTTGCTGGCGAGCATCTGTCCGTTTTGCGCGGTATTGGGCTACCTGACGCCGAGCCTGATCGATCGATATGCATCGGGCCGGCCGCGGCGCGCGGGGCAGGCCTATGCGGTTAATGTGGTGGGGTGCATTCTGGGGCCACTGGCCGGTGGGTATCTGCTTTTACCCTATATCAGCGAGCGGTGGGCGCTGATTTTGCTCGGGATGCCGTTTGTGGTGTATTGGATTGGGCATCGCGGTTCCCGTTTTGGGCCGGTGAGGGTGGGGTTGACGGCGGCATTGGTTGCCGAGGTGGGTTTCACGCTATTTTTTTCGCATGATGCGGAGTGGATGTACCGCGAGACTGACCCGGGTTGCGTGATCCGGCGGGATTACGCGGCGACGGTTCTTTCGGGCGGGAGTGGTATGGGGAAAATCCTGCTGGTCAACGGAGTGGGGATGACGATCCTGACGCCGATCACAAAATTCATGGTGGATTTGCCGCTCGGATTGCATGAAGGTCCGGCGAAATCGACGCTGGTGATTTGTTTCGGGATGGGAACGACGTATCGCTCGGCGCTGTCATGGAATATTGATACCAGCGCGGTGGAGCTGGTTCCGGCAGTGCCGCAGGCGTTTGGTTATTATCATGCGGATGCGGATAAATGTCTGAGCAACCCGAATGGGCACATTATCATCGACGATGGCAGGCGGTATCTTCGGCGCTGCGGGCGAAAATTTGACGTGATCGTGGTCGATCCACCACCGCCGATTGAGGCGGCTGGATCGAGTCTTTTGTATTCGACAGAGTTTTATTCGCTGGCGAAGCAGGATTTGAACCGGAATGGGATCGTGCAGATGTGGTTACCGGGCGGGATCAACGCGACGGCGCTGGCGATTATTCGCTCGTTCCGGGAATCGTTTCCGTACGTGCGAGGATTTTTGCCGATTGAAGCGCAGGGATTGCATATGCTGGGCTCGATGGAGCCGATTCCAAAGCTGGATGGGGAAGAGGTCGCGGCCCGGATGCCGGAGGGTGCCAGGACGGATCTTCTGGAATGGTCGAATGGGGAGGACGCGGCGGGCTATCTTGACCACGTTTTAAAGAGGGAGATTGATTTCAGGGCTTTGCCGACTCCGGGTGAGCGGGTGATTATGACGGATGATCAGCCGTTCAATGAGTATTTTTTGCTTCGTTGGATGGGATGGTTGCATGTGCAATCGGGGGAAGTGCCCGGGATGCGTTAGGGGGGTGATGGTGGAGCAAATACCCCAGGCATGATTTACGGGAATTGAAAACGTTCATTTTCCCAACTTGACAACCCAAAGCTCGTCCGTAAACTGTTTCGTCCTTCCTGAAGGAATAAAAGGAAGCGGTTAAGGAAGCAAAAGACGTTTGCGAGAACAGTATGCAAGGTGATCGGATTCGAATTCGGATGGAAGCTTATGACCACCGGGCACTTGACGCCTCGGCGCGGGAGATTGTTGACCACGCCAAGCGGACCAATGCCCGGGTTTGTGGGCCGATTCCGGTTCCGACGCGGATCGAGCGGTATACGGTGCTTCGCAGCCCGCACATTGATAAGAAGAGCCGGGAGCAGTTCGAGATGCGCACGCATAAGCGCGTGATCGACATCTTCGAGCCGACGGCCAGGACGGTGGAGGCGCTTAACCGGCTGGTCGTACCGGCCGGTGTGTTTGTTAAGATCAAGGCCTGATTTTTTTAATTGATACACGCTCCTGATTTAAGGAGCGTTTTTTGTTGCTAGACCGTGGGGTTCAACCAAGAACCCAAATGCCCTGAAAAGGGCCGCGTGTCTCGGAGAGTTTTCGCACTTCAGTGCCGCCGGTGTCCTCACCGGCGGTTTTTGGACTGCGAATTCCGCCGGTGAGGACACCGGCGGCACTTGGATAAGAGCGAAAGGTTACGGCCATGACGCCGGCACTACTTGGAACCAAAATCGGCATGACCCGCGTCTATGACGAGAAGGGGAGCGTTGTCCCCGTTACAGTCGTGCAGGGCGGGCAATGCCATGTGACGCAAGTGAAGAAGGTTGACACCGATGGCTATAACGCGGTGCAGCTTGGCTATAAAGACACGAAGGCGAAGCTGAGCCGGATGCCGCTGATTGGGCATGCAGCCAAGGCGGGGGTTGGGCCCAAGCGGTTTTTCCGCGAGATCCGGTTGAAGGACGCGACCGATCTGGCGCCCGGGGCGGAAGTGAAAGTGGATCTGTTCAATGACGTGCAGTTTGTCGACGTCATCGGTACCAGCAAAGGCAAGGGTACGGCCGGTGTGATGAAGCGCCACCATTTCGGCGGCCAGCCGGCGTCGCACGGAACGGAAAGAAAGCATCGCTCGCCCGGCTCGATCGCCTCGAGAGCGACGTGGCGCGGTCAGTGTGGTAAGCCCAAAAAAGGCGTCCGCATGGCGGGCCATATGGGCATGGACCAGGTCACCGTTCGAAATCATCCCCTCGTTAAGATCGACAAAGAAAACAACCTGCTGCTGATCAAAGGATGCCTGCCCGGACCCAACGGCGGCGTCCTTTTTGTTCGTAAGTCCATCACGGCTCGCGTCAAGAAAGTGGAAGAATAGTCATGATCGAAGTCCCCATATTTGATCAGACCGGTCAGAAGATCGAAACGCTTCAGGTCGACGAGGCCAAGCTCGGGGGTTCCGTGCGCAAGAACCTGTTGAAGCAAACGCTCGTGGCGTATCACGCCAACAAGCGGCAGGGAACGGTTCAAACGCTGGCCCGAGGCGAAGTCGCGGGCGCTACGCGAAAAGTGTTTCGGCAGAAGGGGACCGGCAACGCCCGCACCGGCGGCATCCGTAACCCGATCAAGAAGGGCGGCGGTCACGCCAAGCAGAAGCGGCCGAAAGATTGGCGGCAGGCCATACCCAAAAAAGTCCGCCGGCTTGCCCGCAACAGCGCCCTTCTCGCCAAGCTCCAGAGCAACGACGTTCGCGTTCTCAACGACATCAAATTAGCTGAACCGAAAACGAAATTGATGGCCCAGGTTTACAAGGCGCTGGGGATCGATCGAAGCTGCCTGTTCGCGCTCAATGGCCGCGATGAAAATCTTGAACGATCGGCCCGCAATCTCGATCGCACGACGATCACGACGATTTCCCAGCTAAACGCTTGGGACATTTTGCGAAATCGCACGCTGCTGATGACCAAGGCGGGGCTGGAGCAGCTTCTGGCATAGGCGAATCACTATGGATTACACAAACGTCATCATCAAGCCGCTGGTTACCGAGAAGAGCACACACTTGCAGGAGACGCGGAATGTCTATGCGTTCCAGGTGAACCGGGCCGCCAACAAGAAGGACATCCGCCGGGCGATCGAGGCAATTTACAACGTGAAAGTGATCGACATTCACACGATGAACCGCAAAGGCAAGCCGCGCCGTTCACGGACGGCGATGGCGCACACCAGCGACTGGAAACGGGCGATCGTGAAGCTGGATGAAAATTCGAGGATCGAACTTTACTAAAGGCCAACCACCATGCCGATCAAATATTACAATCCATCATCCGCGGGCCGCCGGGCGGGATCGGTTATCGATTACAAAGCGGTGATCACGAAGTTTACGCCGGAGCCTTCGCTGGTTGTGGGGCGGATTCGCGCCAACGGCCGCAATCATCATGGCGTCATCACCGCCAAGCATCGCGGGGGCGGCAACAAAAAGCTCTACCGGCTCGTCGATTTCAAGCGCAACAGCAAAGATGGCATGACCGCCAACGTGGAAGCGATCGAATATGATCCCAACCGCAGCGTGAATATCGCGCTGATCAAATACGAAGACGGGACCAAGTCGTACATTCTGTGTCCCAACGGCCTTCGCCCCGGCGCGAAGGTCATTAGCGGTCCTGATTCTCCGCCAGAGCTCGGCAATTGTCTTCCCCTCGCAAACATCCCCACCGGCCTTGAAGTGCACAACATAGAATTGAACCCCGGGCAGGGGGGCAAGATGGTCCGCACGGCCGGGGGCGTCGGCCGACTCGGCGCTCGCGAAGGCGAATGGGCCGTGATTATTCTTCCCTCCGGCGAAATGCGCCGTGTGCGCAGCGCCTGCCGGGCGACGATCGGGCAGCTTGGGAATCTCGACTGGATCAACGTGAGCATCGGAAAAGCCGGCCGCAGCCGGCACATGGGAATTCGTCCGCACACGCGGGCGAAGGCGATGAACCCGATCGACCATCCGCTGGGCGGCGGCGAAGGCCGCAGCAACGGCGGGCGTCATCCGGTCAGCAAGACGGGCGTGCTGTCCAAGGGCGGGATTACCCGCAGCCCGCGAAAGAACAGTGAAAAGCTGATCCTCCGCCGCCGCAAATTCGGCACGCATCAGCAAAGGCCTCAAACGGTAAATCTATGAGCCGCAGCGCTAAAAAAGGTCCATTCGTCGACGAGAAGCTTTTCCGCAAGGTCTCGAAGCTGAACGAGAACCGCGCCAAGCAGCCCATCAAAACGTGGGCGCGGGCGTGCACCATCATCCCGGAATTTGTGGGCCACACGTTCGAGGTTCACAACGGGAACAAATTTTTGAAGGTTTTCGTGCAGGAAGACATGGTCGGGCACAAGCTCGGCGAATTTTCCCCGACGCGGATCTTCAAGGGTCACAGCGGCAAGAAAGCGGCCGCGGTGGGTGGCCCGGCAGGCGGCGCGGCGCCGGCGCCGGCGGCGAAGGAATAGTAAAGAATCAGGAGCCAATCGACTATGCCATTCCAAGCCTCTCATCGCTTCGCAAGAATTTCGCCGCGGAAGGCGCGGCTCCTGATGAACCTCATCCGCGGCCGCGACGTGGACGACGCCATCACCCTGCTGCGATTCGCCAAGCAGCGCGCCAGCGGGATGATCGAAAAGGTCGTGCGCTCCGCCGTGGCGAATGCGGCGGAGCAGGACGTTCGCTCGCGCAATGCACTTTACGTGCAGCAATGCTGGGTGGATCCCGGTCCGGTGATCAAGCGGTTTCAGCCGAAGGACCGAGGGAAGGCTTATTCGATCATGAAGCGCACGAGCCACCTGGTCGTGACGCTGGACGAGCGTGCCGACGAAAATCCTGGAAAAGGGGAAAAGCCGGCGAAAGGGAAAAGGTAGACGCCCATGGGACAAAAGGTAAATCCAATCGGGTTTCGCGTCGGCATCACGGAAGACTGGAAGAGCCGGTGGTATGCCCCGAAGTCCGCGTATGGCGACTTCCTCGTCGAGGACCAGAAGGTGCGCAAGCACATCGACAACCGCCTGAACCGCCGGCCGCCGTTCGCGGCGGTGAGCGATATCCTGATCGAGCGGACGCGCGAAGAAGTGACGATCACGCTGAAGACGGCGCGGCCGGGATTGGTCATCGGGCCCAAGGGGGCTGAAGTCGACAAGCTTCGGGAAGAGCTGGAGGACTTAATCAAACGCAAGGTCGCGCCGATCAAAGTGATTGAGATCAAGAACCCGGATCTGAACGCGCAACTGGTTGCCGAGGCCATCGCTGAACAATTGAAGAAGCGGGCCAGTTTCCGTCGCGTGTTGAAAATGCGGATGGAAGCCACCATGCAAGCGGGAGCGAAGGGAATAAAAATTAACGTGAGCGGGCGTTTGGGCGGCGCGGAAATCGCCCGCAGCGAAAAAGCGACGACCGGATCGGTGCCGCTGACGACGCTTCAGGCGGACGTGAATTATGGATATGCGGTGGCGTTCACCACCTATGGCGCCATCGGCGTCAAGACGTGGATCTATCGCGGGATGTACGGTGAAGAAGTTCTGGAGACGGATATTCGTCCCGGCGGCGGCCCGCGCCGCGGCCGGCGGTAATTGATTGTGACAGTGACAGGTTTGTGATTGGGAGGTTTCTATGGCCATGATGCCCAAGCGGGTGAAGTTCCGCAAAAGCCATCGCGGCAAAATGAAAGGTAACGCCACCCGGGGCAACACGGTTGCCTTCGGGGAATACGGCTTGCAGTCGCTGAAGGCGGCATGGATCACCGCGCGGCAGATCGAGGCGGGGCGCGTGGCGTGCAGCCACTTCCTTCGCCGCGAGGGTCGCGTCTTCATCCGCATCTTCCCCCACAAGCCGGTCTCCGGAAAACCGCTGGAAACCCGCATGGGCAAAGGCAAGGGCGAGCCGGAATACTGGTGCGCCGTGGTGAAGCCGGGAACGATGATGTTCGAAATCACCGGCGTGGACCTGGCGACCGCGAAGCGTGCCCTGACGCGCGTCGCCCACAAGATGCCGGTGCCGTGCCGGTTCGTTCACCGCAGGCATACGACCGTATAGGCGATCGAGTAGAGTTGGGATTTTTTATGACGCTCAAGGAAATCCGCGAGAAAGAGACCGATCACATTCGCCACGAGCTGGCCGAGCAGCAGAAGCATCTGTTCACGCTGCGTACGCAGTCGGTAACGGAAAAGCTGGAGGATCCGAGCCAGCTGCGCAAGGCCCGGAAGGAGATCGCGCGGATCAAGACGATTCTGCGCGAGCGCGAACTGGCGGCGGGCAAGACCGCCGAGAAGAAGCAAGCTTAAGAAATAACCGGAAAGAGCATCTATGGCAGAGACATCAACCATCGAAACAACCAAGCGAGCGCTGCTTCGCAAGATTCTGGGCGTCGTGGCGTCGGACAAGGGTCATAAGACGATCAAGGTCGTCGTGAACTACCAGGCGCGGCATCCGAAGTACGGGAAATATCTGAAGCGCCGCACGGTGCTACACGCCCACGACGAGAAGAACGAAGCCAAGGAAGGGGACACCGTGGAAATCGCCGAGTGTCGCCCGCTGAGCAAGACCAAGCACCATCGCCTTCTGCGGATCGTGCAGAAGGCGCCGGAGCGGGCCGTGCAGGTCTCCGCCGAGGAAGTGATGACGGGCAAGGCGCCCGAAGAAAGATAAGAGCCAAGTGCCATGATTCAGCAACAGACTTACCTCGACATCGCGGACAACACCGGCGCACGCCAGGCGATGTGCATCAAGGTCCTTCGCGGCTCAAGCAGCAAGGGCAAGTTCAAGCGCAAGGTGGCGCACGTGGGCGATGTGATTATCTGCGCCGTGAAGAAGGCGCAGCCGACCGGCGACATCAAGCAGGGCGAAATCATCCGCTGCGTGGTGGTTCGCACCAAGCAGCCGACGCGGCGCGAGGACGGGAGCTACGTGCGGTTCGATCGCAACGCGGCCGTGGTGATCGACAAGGAAAACAACCCGCGCGGGACGCGAATCTTCGGCGCGGTCGCCCGCGAATTGCGCGACAAGAATTTCATGAAAATCGTTTCTCTAGCCGCTGAGGTGGTCTGATGCCAAGACACATTAAATCGGGCGATCAGGTAATGATCATTACCGGCGCCGACAAGGGACAGACCGGGAAGGTGCTTCGCGTGCTGACCGGCAAGGACCGCGTGGTCGTCGAAGGGATCAACCGTGTCTGGAAACACGTCCGCCCCTCGCAGCGGAATCCGCAGGGCGGGCGAATCCAGAAGGACGCGCCGATCCACATCAGCAACGTGATGCCGCTGGATCCCAGCACCGGGAAGGGCGCTCGCGTGCGATATGAAATTCGCGACGGCAAGAAGCATAGAATCGCCGTCGGCAGCGGAACGGATCTGGGAACGGTTGGACCAAAGTAAGAGAGTTTGACCATGTCAGAAGAAAAGAAAGAAAAGAAAGAGAAGCACGATAAGGGCAAGGGCCCGCCGCAAGGCAAGCCTGAAGGGCAGGCCAAGGGGCAGCGCCCCGGCGGCGAGAAGCGCGAGAAGAAGCCCAAGTCAGCTCCGGCTCAGGAGGCCCAGGAAGAGACGGGTCCGGTAGAGCCGGCGCCGACCCCGCGGCTTCTGATTCACTTCCGTGAAAAGGTCGTGCCCGAGCTGAAGCAGAAGTTCGGCTACAAGAATGCCTTGGCCGTGCCCCGGCTCGACAAAATCGTCATCTCGATGGGCGTGGGCAAGCTTGCCACCGCCGGCGAGAAAGGCAAGGTCGAGCAGGCCGAAAAAGAGCTTGGCATCATCGCCGGCCAGAAGCCGCTGCGCTGCAAGTCGAAAAAGAGCGTGGCGAATTTCAAGGTGCGCGAGGGGCAGGAGACCGGTTTGAAGGTCACGCTTCGCGGCATCCGGATGTACGAATTCCTCGACCGCATGGTCTCGCTGGCGATCCCCCGCGTGCGCGACTTCCGCGGCCTTTCCCCCACCGGCTTCGACCAGGACGGCAACTACAACTTCGGGTTCACCGAACAGACGGTCTTCCCCGAGGTCAACGCCGCCGAGGTACAGTTCCAGCAGGGGATGAACATCACAATGGTGACCACCGCCCCCGATCCGGAGCAGGGACGCGAATTGCTCAAGCAGTTTGGATTTCCCTTCCGGACGGACGAAAAGGAAAAGGGCGCCAAGTAAAGAACCGCAACCAGAGAAGGATAGTTATGGCAACAACGGCCTGGGTAGTAAAACAGAAGCGGCGCGAAGCGCTGGTGAAGAAATACGCCGATCTTCGCCGCCAGCTTAAGAAGCAGAAGAACTTCGCCGCGCTGGCCAATCTGCCGCGCGATTCGAGCCCGACGCGTTCGCGCAACCGCTGTCAGTTGACCGGCCGCTCGCGCGGGGTTCTGCGCAAGTTCAAGGTTTCGCGCATCATGCTGCGCGAGCTGGCGCTGGCCGGCAAAATCCCGGGTCTGAAGAAAGCCAGTTGGTAAGACACTCAAGGAAACAAGTGCGATGAACAATCAAGATCCGATCGCCGATATGCTCACTCGGATACGCAACGCCAACCGCGTCGGCCGCCGCATGGTTCTCATTCCCAAAAGCAAGATTTGCGGCGGGATCGCGGCGGTGCTGAAGGACGAGGGCTACATTGACGAGTTCGACGTCGTCGACGACGGCAGGCAGGGCCAGATTCGCGTGAAGCTCAAGTATTCGATCAACGGTGAGCGCGTTATCCACGAGCTGGACCGCGCCTCCAAGCCCGGCCGGCGGATCTACCGCGCCGTCGGCGAGCTCCCCCGCGTCCTCAACGGCATGGGCATCGCCGTCGTCAGCACCAGCAAAGGCGTCATGAGCGACCGCAAGGCCCGCGAGCAAAACGTCGGCGGTGAATTGTTGTGCACCGTGTCCTAAGATTAGAGATTGAATCATGAGCCGAATTGGAAAAAAACCTGTGCCGATCAACGCCGCCAAGGTTACGGTCCAGCCGGGCCTCGTGCGGATGGAAGGACCCAAGGGCAAGCTTGAGCAGAAGATTCATCCTGCGATCAAGGTTGCGCTCGACGCCGGCAAGAAAGAGATCGTCGTCACCCGCCCCGATGACGAGCGCCAGAGCAAAGCCCTGCACGGCCTCACCCGCGCCCTGCTCGCCAACATGGTCGAGGGCGTCACCAACGGCTACAAAAAATCGCTCGAAGTCCAGGGCGTCGGCTACAAGGCCGAGATCAAGGGCAAAACTTTGGTAATGACCGTCGGCTACGCGAATGAAATCAAGGTGCCGATTCCGGTGGGCGTCGATGTGAAGGTCGAAGGCCCCAAGATTCACGTCACCGGCCCGGACAAGCAACTGGTCGGCCAGTTCGCCAGCGACGTCCGCCGCGTGCGCAAGCCCGAGCCGTATAAGGGCAAGGGCGTTCGCTATGAGGGCGAAGTCGTCAAGATCAAGCCGGGCAAGGCCTTCGCCGGCGCTGGAGCCGCCGCCAAGTAGGAAGCAAAATCATGGCTGACAAAAATAAACTCAAACAGGTGCGTCTTCAGCGGCGAAAGTGGTCGATCCGCTCGCGGCTGATGGGCACGCCGGAGCGTCCCCGCCTGACGGTTTTCCGCAGCGACAAGCATATTTACGCCCAGATCATCGACGACCACGCCGGCGCAACCCTCGCCGCAGCTTCCAGCGCAAGCGCGGAAGTGCGCGGCGCGGAGTTGAAGAACGGCGGCAACATCGCTGCTGCGAAGAAGGTCGGCTCCGTCATCGCCGCCCGCGCCAAGGAAAAAGGAATCACCGCCGTCTGCTTCGACCGTGGCGGGCGGATGTATCATGGCCGGATCAAGGCGCTAGCGGACGCCGCCAGAGAGGGCGGTTTGAAGTTCTAAACGTGTAGCCGGGCCGCTTGCGGCCCGTGTCTTCGTGAAAGATGGAAGTCTTATGGCCGAACAAGAATCCCAACCCCAGGTTCCCGAAACCCCCGCAACACCTGCGGCCCCAGCGCCGGCTCCGGAAGCTGCGGCGCCCCAAGCGCCCACACCGGGAATTCCCGAGCGAGAGGCCGGCGGCGAAGCTCCCGCCCGCGGGCGCGGCCAGCGCCGCGGTCGCCAGGAAGGCGGCCGCCGTGGACCCGGCACGCGCGAGCGCGATGAATCTGGCATCGAGTCCTCCGTCGTCCGCATCTATCGCTGCTCCAAGGTCGTCAAGGGTGGCCGCACATTCAGCTTCGGCGCACTCGTCGTCGCCGGCGATCGCAAGGGCAACGTCGGCATCGGTTACGGCAAGGCCAACGAAGTTCCTCCGGCCGTCGAAAAGGCCACGAAAGACGCCCGCAAGCAGATGTTCAAGGTCAATCTCAAGGGCACAACCATTCCGCACGTGGCGAAGGGCACCAACGGCGCCAGCACGGTCATCCTGGTCCCCGCCCGTCCGGGCACCGGCGTCACCGCCGGCAAGAGCGTCCGCCCCTGCGTCGAGTTGGTCGGCATCACTGACATCCTCACCAAGGCCTACGGCTCCACCAGCCCCAAGAATCTCGTGAAGGCCACCATGGCCGCGCTCCGCCAGCTCCAGAACCGCGAGCAGGTCGAGGAAACGCGCGGCGTAAAGCTCGAAAAAGGCGCCGGAGAACTCGTATCCGCTTAATCGTTTTGATGGACTACTACCATGAGCATGATCCAGGAAATCACCACCGGCGCTCCAAGAAACAAGCTTCGCAAGCGCAAAGGGCGCGGCGAAAGCAGCGGCCACGGCAAAACCTCCGGCCGCGGTAACAAGGGCGCCAAGGCCCGCGTCGGCACCTATATCAAGCGCGGCCACGAAGGCGGCCAGACCCCCATCTTCCGCCGATTCCCCAAGCGCGGCTTCAGCAACCACGACTTCGAGAACCGCTTTTCCATCATCAACGTCGCCGATCTCAACGCCTTCCAGGATGGCGCAACCGTAGATGCCGCCGCCCTGCGCGAAAAAGGCCTTGTCCCCAACGACCAACAACAGATCAAAATCCTCGGCGACGGCGAGCTCACCCGTAAGCTCACGATTCAGGCCGCCTGGTTTAGCAAATCAGCCCACGGCAAAATCACCGCGGCAGGGGGCTCGGCCCAGAACGCCAAGGGCGAGGCCTTCGCATTCCCCAAGCCCAAGACCAAGTTCGTTCCGCGTGAGCCGGTAAAGAAGAAGCCCGCCGGCGAGCCCGCGCCCGAAGGCGCCGCTCCCGAAGCGAAGGGCGAGGCAAAACCCGAAGCCAAGGGGGAACCGAAGGCTGAATCCAAGCCAAAGGAAGCTCCCCCGGCGACGGCCGAATAGGCCTATGATATGCTATCCGAACGCCTGCGGTGGTGCCGTGGGATCCTTTTCAGCGGGTAACGCATGATCAAATCAATTCTCAATATCTTTCGCGTCCCTGAGCTTCGGAACAAAGTCCTGTTCACATTTTTCATGCTGCTGATTTACCGCATCGGCTTCTGGGTGCCGCTGCCGGGCGTCGATCAGCAGGCCATGTCCCAGATCGCCAAGAACCAGGACGACTCCAGCGCCGCCGGCCGCATGGCCAGCTACGTCTCGATCTTCTCCGGCGGAAGCCTGACGCAAAGCTCGATCTTCAGCCTGGGCATCATGCCCTACATCTCCTCCTCGATCATTTTCCAGCTCCTGGGAACGGTCATTCCCTCCCTGGAAAAGCTTCAAAAGGAAGGTGAAACCGGCCGGCGCAAGATTCAGGAGTGGAGCCGCTACGTGACGGTCCCCCTCTGCATCGTGCAGGCGATCTTCCTGCTCAGTTACATGCAGACTGGAAACAGCGGCCGCGCGATGGTGTATCCGACTTTCCAGCACCAATACGCCGGCGTCTTCTGGCTCATGGGCCTTATTTCCCTCACGGCCGGAAGCATTTTCCTCATGTGGCTCGGTGAGCAGATCGACGAATACGGCCTGGGCAACGGCGTGAGCCTTGTCATTCTCGCCGGCATCGTCGCCAGAATGCCCGGCGCGATCGCCGAGCTGGCGCGGCAGACCACCCTCACCGGCCAAGCCAGCGGCGTCCGCCAGATTACCCCCGGAAAAATTATCTTCCTCGCCGCCTGTTTCGTCTTCGTGGTCGGTGGTTGCATCCTCATCACCAACGCTCAGCGCAGAATTACCATTCAGCAGGCCAAGCACACCCGCGGCCGTCGAATCTACGGCGGCCAGCGCCAGTTCCTTCCCCTTCGCGTGAATCACGGCGGCGTGATGCCGATCATCTTCGCGCAGTCAATCATGCTTTTTCCCAGCGTCGCAATTGCCAAGGTTGCCGACATGCTCGGCACCGGTGGGTTTCACAACTTTCTGGAGTGGCTTAACAACGAGTTCCGGCGCGGCGAGTTCATCTACCTGATTACCGAAGCCGCGATGATCTATTTCTTCGCCTACTTCTGGACGACCGTCCAGTTCCAGCCAAAGGAAATGGCCAACCAGCTTCGCGACTACGGCAGCTTCATCCCCGGCTTGCGCCCCGGTAAACGCACGGCTGACTATCTCGAAAAGGTCATGATGCGCATCACCTATGTCGGCGCGGCGTTCCTTTGCATCATCGCGGTGGTCCCGGTCATTGTCACCAGCAGCCTCGGCATCGACCCCAGAATCTCCGCATTCCTCGGCGGTACCGGCCTCCTCATCGTCGTGCAGGTCGCCCTCGACATGATCCAGCGCATCGAAGCCAACTTGCTGATGCGAAACTACGGCGGCTTCCTGGGCGGCTCCGGCACCAAAAAAGGCAAAGGCCGCTAATATTGATCCTCGTGTAGCCGCGACCCGAAGCGGAGCGCTTTCTCTCCCATGCCCATCATCATTAAAAGCCGCTTCGAAATCGAACGCATGCGGCGCGCCGGCCGCCTCGGCTGGGACATCCTCAACAAAATGCGTCAGGCCGCCTCTGCCGGCGTTTCCACCCAGGAGCTGGACGATCTCGCCCGCGTCGAGCTCGATCGCCACAACGCCAAGGCGCTTTCCAAGAACTATCCCACGTACCGCCCCGGCGAAGGCTTCCCCGGCCACACCTGCATCAGCATTAACGAAGAGGTCGTCCACGGCGTCCCCGGCCCGCGCACGCTTAAAGACGGCGACGTCGTCACCCTCGACCTGGCCCTCTCCCTCGACGGCTACTGCGCCGACATCGCCACAACCGTCGGCATCGGCCACATAAGCCCCGCCCTCCAGCGTCTCCTCGACGTCACCAGCCAATCGCTCGACCTGGCGCTTCAGAACATGCGTCCGGGCCGCAAATGGTCCGACATCGCCCGCCTCGTCCAGCATTTCGTCGAGAAAAATGGCTACAACGTCGTCCGCGAATTCGTCGGCCACGGCATCGGCCGGGGAATGCACGAGGAGCCCAAGGTCCCCAATTTCGTCACCGCCGAGCAGTTGACCGGAGATTTCGTGCTCCGCCGGGGGATGACCCTGGCGGTGGAGCCGATGGTTGTCGCCGGGCGGCGCGACGTTGATTTGTATCGCGATGGCTGGACGGTATTTACGGTCGATCGCATGCCCGCGGCGCATTTCGAGCATACCGTCGCGGTGACAGACACCGGTGTGGATATTCTTACCGACGGCCGCGTCGCCGCGGAGACCGCGCCAATTCCCGCCCCCACCGGGACTTGAGGAAACGAAATCATTCGGCTAAAATGGACAATTCGACGATTGCAGAGCAGGAAAGTTTTTTGCAGGGTAGTCTTCCATGAAAGTTCGCGCCAGCGTCAGAAGGATTTGTGAAAACTGCAAGATCGTGCGCCGCAAAGGCGTCGTGCGCGTGATCTGTAAAAACACCAAACATAAGCAGAAGCAGGGATAAAAATATGCCGCGTATCTCGGGCGTCGACATTCCGCCGGACAAACCGATCTGGATCAGCCTCACATATCTCTTTGGCATCGGTCGCACCAACAGCCGGATTATCCTTCGCGAGCTGAACATCGATCTCCAGCGCCGCGCCAAGGACCTCAGCGAAGAGGAGCTGGCGAAGATCATCGGCATCATCGACCGCGACTACCAGGTCGAAGGCGCCCTGCGCCGCACCGTGACACAGAACATCGCCCGCCTGCGCGACATCGGCAGTTATCGCGGCAATCGCCACCGCCGCAGCCTGCCCGTCCGCGGCCAGCGCACCAGGTCCAACGCGCGAACCCGCAAAGGGCCGCGCAAAACCGTCGCCGGCAAGAAGGGCGTCAAGGAACTCGGCAAGTAAGAGATTAGACAATTGTTTAGCCGCGACCCGCAGGGGAGCGCGATTTCGTCTGAGCGAGAACTACAATGAGCGAACAAGCCAAACCAGCCACCGGCGCAAAAGCCGCCAAAAAGAAAAAGATCCGCAAAGGCGTGACGCGCGGAATCGCCCACATTAAGGCGACGTTCAACAACACGATCGTCACCATCACCGATCCCAGCGGCGAGACGATTGCCTGGGCCTCCGCCGGCAAGGGCGGATTCTTCAAGGGCGCCCGCAAGAGCACCCCCTACGCCGCGGGCCGCGCCGCTGAAAACGCCGCCCAGGCCGCCAAGAAGGCCGGCATGATGGAGGTGGAAGTGAAAGTCAAAGGCCCCGGCGCCGGCCGTGAACAGGCCATTTTGAATCTCCAGAACTCCGGCCTGAAGATCACCGGCATCGAGGACGTAACCCCGCTGCCGCACAACGGCTGCCGCCCGCCCAAAAAGAGGCGCGTTTAATCATTCGAATTGTTTAGCCGCAACCCCGCAGGGGTGCGCTTCGATCCGGAGAAACGAAACAGATAAACTGAAAATTTAACCCGTGTCCCTTTGGCGAGGCTGAAGACAGATGGCCCCTAACGGTTGGGGCGGTAAACTTCGGCGATCCGACGGGATGCTCAGCTTCAGGAGAAAAATCTTATGAGAATTCGTTGGCGTGGATTGGAATTGCCCTCGCGCGTCGTTCGCGACGAGCAGGTATCGACTGACACCTATGGTAAGTTCGTCGCCGAGCCCTTCGAACGCGGATTTGGAACCACCGTCGGCAACAGCCTTCGGCGGATCCTCCTCTCCTCACTTGAAGGCGCCGCCGTCACCCATATCCGCCTCAAGGGCGCGGAGCACGAGTTCTCCAGCCTCCCCGGCGTGATGGAAGACGTCACCGACATCATCCTCAACGTCAAGAGCCTCGTCGTGAAACTCGACAGCGACGACGACAAGGAGATGAAGCTCACCTCCAACAAGGCCGGCGCCATCACCGCCGGCATGATCGAGTCCGACCCGTCGATCACCATCGTCAATAAAGACCTGTCATCGCCACCCTCACTGAAGACCTTCCCTTTGAGATGTCGCTGACTGTCTCCAAGGGCCGCGGCTACGTCACCGCCGCCGAAAACATCGCCGACATTGAGGAGCAGGAAATCGGGCTCATCGCCGTCGACAGCATTTATTCCCCCGTCACCCGCGTGCGTTACGCCACGGAAGACGCCCGCGTCGGCCAGAAGACCGACTACGACCGCCTCATCCTCGAAATCTGGACCAACGGAACGCTCACTCCGGAAATGGCGCTGGTCGAAGCCAGCAAGATTCTCCGCAAGCACCTCAACCCCTTCGTCCAGTACTTCGAACTGGGCACCGAAACCGCCAACGACGACGCCATTTCCGCACTTCGCGACGCCAACCAAGGCGATGATCGACCCCGATCTCCAGCAGAAGCTGAACATGACGATCCAGGAGCTGGATCTGTCCGTCCGAGCCAACAACTGCCTGGAATCGGCCAAGATCACCACGGTGCGCGATCTGGTCAAGAAGACCGATTCGGATCTGCTCAAGGTCCGCAGCTTCGGCAAGACCAGCCTCCGCGAGGTCAAGCGCAAGCTGGCCGACCTGGGCCTGAGCCTTGGCATGGATCTCGACGCCGCCCCGCAGAACGCTGCAACCATGCCCGACGACGACGAGGACGACGAAACCGAAGAGACCGCCCCCGGTGGCCACGAGCCCCAGCCCAGCGGCGCAGCGGATACGTCCACTACGGAGTAATCACGCGGGTAATCAGTATCGTTTAGATTTGGAATTGAAATCAGGTACCAGCCATGAGTAGCCATCGAATCTTCGGCCGCCAGCTCAGCGTTGACTCCGATCACCGCAAGGCCATCCGCCGCAATCTCTGCCAGAGCCTTTTTGAGCACGGAAAAGTCCGCACCACGCTTCCCAAGGCCAAGGAAGTCCGCGCCATGGCTGAGCGGCTCATCACCCTCGCCCGCCGCAACACCCTGGTGGCCGCCGCAAGGTCATCTCCGTGCTTCAGGACCGCCGGCTCACCGATGAAGACCAGGAATTCACCGGCCAAACTGTTGTCCAGAAACTCTTCACCGACATCGCCCCCAAATTCGCCGATCGTCCCGGTGGCTACACCCGCATCATCAAGCTGAGCGATTTCCGCATCGGCGACGGTGGGTCGCTCGTCCTCCTCCAGCTCCTCACCGAGGAAAACGTCCCCCGCGGCACCGTCCGCCGCAGTGCCGGCCTCCGCCGAAAACGCAACCAGCGCCGCCACGAATTCGCCGGCCGGGCACTGAAGAAGACCAAGCCTGAAGATGCGGCATCGAAACCGGCTGACGAAAAGCCCGCCGCCGAGAATTCTCCCGAAGCGCCCAAAGAATAAAAAACGCGCGAATTTTGGTGCGCATCACGTTTTCCACGAATTCGGCCCGGAAAGTGCCTCTCCACGTGGTTCCGTTCGGCGCGGACCTCCCATTGACACAAAATCAGTAAATCCTCTACAATCCGCTCCGTCATCGCTAGCACGGAGGATGGCACAAGGGAACCCGTCGTTAGAGCCTTATGGTGGATCGTTTTTCAGACGATGTAGTGGTTTTCATTTACGTGTCCGTCCTCGCGATCGTGGCACTCTATGGTTTCCACCGCTACGTCCTGGTCTATCTCTACCTGAAGCATCGCCACGAACACTACCAGCCCAAGAGTCAATTTAACGAGCTGCCCCTCGTTACCGTGCAGTTGCCGATGTTTAACGAGCGCGAAGTCGCCGAGCGCATCATCGACGCCACCTGCCAGATAGATTATCCGCTGGAAAAATTCGAAATTCAGGTCCTCGACGACAGCACCGACGATTCCGCCCGCATCGCCCGGGTAGCGTGCGAAAGATGGGTCGCGAAGGGCTATCCCGTCCGCTACATTCACCGCGCCGACCGCAAGGGATACAAGGCCGGCGCCCTCGCCGCGGGGCTTCCCCAGGCCTCCGGCGAATTCATCGTCATCTTCGACGCCGATTTCGTCCCTCCTCGCGACATCCTTTACAACGTCCTCGATTATTTCACCGACGACAAAGTCGGCATGGTCCAGGTCCGCTGGGACCACCTCAACCGCGACGCGTCGCTGCTCACCAAGAGCCAGGCGATTTTCCTCGACGGCCACTTCGTCATCGAGCATACCGCCCGCAACCGCAGCGGACGCTTCATGCATTTCAACGGCACCGCCGGTGTCTGGCGCCGCAAAACCATCGAAGACGCCGGTGGCTGGGAACACGACACCCTCACCGAAGACCTCGACCTCAGCTACCGCGCCCAGATGAAGGGGTGGCAATTCGTCTACCTCCCCCAGTTCTGCGCCTGCCGAGCTCCCGCCGGAAATGATCGGCTTCAAGCAGCAGGCCCACCGCTGGACCAAGGGCAGCTTCCAGACCGCCATCAAGCTCCTCCCGCGCGTATTAAGGTCAAAGCATCTCCCCTGCGCGTAAAAACCGAGGCCTTCTTCCATCTGACCAACACCATCGTCTACGTCATGATGGTCCTCCTCACGCTGCTGATGTATCCCGCCTTCCTCAGCTTCTACAGCCCCCTGAAAGAGCACACGCATTGGGGCCAGTCTCTTTTCAGCGTCAGCCTCTTTATCCTCGCCACTTGCTCCGCCAGCACATTTTTCATCGTCGGCC
Organism: uncultured Phycisphaerales bacterium; assembly: GCA_963755915.1. Classification (GTDB taxonomy): domain Bacteria; phylum Planctomycetota; class Phycisphaerae; order Tepidisphaerales; family Tepidisphaeraceae; genus PALSA-1353. The sequence continues at coordinate 4,463,307 of CAVWLP010000002.1, read as the reverse complement.
AGCGCGAACTGCTCGGCAAAGTCGCCGGCTGGAAAACCGTTCTCTACATGCCATTGCTGATGGCGCTGGGCGTCGGCGTGAGCCTCAATAACTGCCAGGCCGTTCTCGAAGCCATCTGGGGCGCCATCCGCCGCAAGCCCAGCGAATTCATTCGCACGCCGAAATATGGCGTCGGCGGATTCGCAAAAACCGCGTGGCTCCGCCCCGGCGTTTTCACTTTGCGCAAGCTCGGGCTTCCGATCATCGAAGTTGCCTTCGGCTGCTACATGGCAAGCTGGATTTTCATCAGCCTCCGCTATCAGTTCTGCCTCCAGGCCGTTCCCTTCCTCGCCATCTTTGCCGGCGGATATTTCTACGTCGGCTTCAACAGCCTGCTGGTCCTCCGCCGCATGGCCCGCGACAACGCCGAGGCTGAGCTGGCCCTTGCTGTTAAAGCCGTTGTCGACCCGGTATCTTCCTAATCCATGCCCCCGCTTGAATTGCCCCACACCGCCGGCTGCGTCGTCTGCGGACCGGCCAACACAAAAGGACTGCGCCTGCGACTCTTTGTCGATCCCCCGACCGGCGTCGTTCACACCGAATTCACGCCTGACGACCATCACATCGGTTTTTCCGCGATGACCCACGGCGGTGTCGTTGCCACCGTTCTCGATGAAGTCATGGTCTGGGCCGCCTCCTGGTCCAACCACCGGTTTTGCGTCTGTGCCGAAATGAACGTGCGTTTCCGCCGCAAGGCCCGCCTGCGCGAGCCGCTGAAATTCACGGCGCGGGTTGAGTCGAGCCGCTCAAAACTTATCCTCACATCCGCGACGGCCAAGGACAATTTCGGGAATCTTATCGCGGAGGCGACGGGCAAATACATGCCTCTCACCCCCGCCGAAAACCGCCAGTTCGTCGCGACTTTCGTCCCCGACCCCGCAACGGCGAAAGCGGCCGAGCAGATGCAAAAACGGGCGTAGGACTGTATTTCTTAGCCTTTCATTTGGCATTTGGAATTCGGCATTCGCATTCATCCAGAGGAACAGCCCCCATGTCCCGTCTATACCTGATCGTCAGCGAGATCATCTTCGTCGCCATCATCTGCGGCGTCGCCGTCGAGATGTTCCGTCAGCATTCCCCGGTCCCCGGCGCCGTTCACACCGACATGCGGCTGCCTGACTCCCGCGCCCAGGTCTACCTCCTTCGCCAAGCCGACGGATCGTACCAATATTTTATTTGTCATCCGGGCGAATCCCCGCAGCCCGTGAGCTTCCAGGAGCTCACCGACCAGACCTACCACGCCGCCACCGCCGGCGCTCTCGCCTCCGTTTTCGGGGGCGGCTCCAGCACCATCATTTTCTGGCTCTCCTTGGGCCTCTTCGGCCAGCTTCTCTTCACCGGCCGGATGATCGTCCAGTGGATCGTCAGCGAGCGCCACGGCACGAGCGTCGTCCCCCCCATGTTCTGGTGGATGAGCCTCGTCGGCTCGCTGCTTCTGCTGAGCTATTTCATGTGGCGCCGCGACCCCATCGGCCTGCTGGGCCAGGCGTTTGGATCGTTCGTTTATCTGCGGAACATCATCTGGATTCTGGAGGGAAAGAAGATTTCGGTGGCCGCGTCGGCGCAGGCGGATGAGCCGTTGCCGCAGGGCTGAGACGGGCCGCTCGGCCCCTCCGCAGCAAATTCCCCCTTTCCCCCACGACTTTTTCCGTTGTTGGCATTTCTGCAGCATAGTAAAGTGCGGTGGCGCAACTCCGTGTCAGGCTTCTGATTACCGACGCCGATTGTGATGCTTTGCGGTCTTTTTGATCGCGTTTACCGCGTTCCCGAGCGGAACCGGCGCAGACCTTTCCGAACCCGGCGCGGACAAGAAATGACTTTTGGGAGCACAGCATGAAGGCGGACGGTAAAGCCAAATCAGTGCGGATTAAAATGGGCGTGCCGGGGCTCGACGACATCCTGAACGGCGGCCTTACTCCACACCGGCTCTACCTCGTGGACGGCGACCCCGGTTCCGGAAAAACAACGCTGTCGCTTCAATTCCTGCTCGAAGGCGCGAAGCATGGCGAAAAATCGCTCTATTTCACGCTTTCGGAAACCAGGGATGAAGTCATCGCCGGAGCGGAATCACACGGCTGGTCCCTCGACGGCATCGAAATCATCGAATTTATTGCCCGGGAGAAGGACCTCGATACTGATGAGCAAGTGACGATGTATCACCCCTCGGAGGTGGAGCTTAGCGAAACGACCAAAGCCGTGCTTGATGCCGTCGCCCGGGTGAATCCGACTCGCATCGTTTTTGATTCGTTATCCGAAATGCGGCTCATGGCGCAAAACTCGTTGCGTTATCGTCGGCAGATTTTAGCTCTGAAGCAGTTCTTCATTGGCCGCAAGTGCACGGTACTCCTTTTGGACGACCGCACGTCCGAAGCTTCGGATCTCCAACTGCACAGTATTGCCCATGGGGTCATCACGTTGGAGCAACTTGCTCCCGTCTACGGCGCCGCGCGTCGAAGGCTGCGGGTGATCAAGTTCAGGGGGAGTGATTACCGGGGCGGCTTTCATGATTTTTCCATAAGCCCGGGTGGCTTGACGGTATTTCCGCGATTGGTGGCGTCCGAACACAGTGAGCCGTTCGAGCGCGAACGAATCAAGAGTGGAGTATCGGCACTCGATGAACTGCTCGGCGGTGGCCCGGACCGCGGCACCAGTACGCTTCTGATGGGACCTGCCGGTTCCGGCAAATCGACGATTGCCGTCCAGTATGCCGTGGCCGCCGCCGACCGCGGTGAACACTCCGTCATCTTCGCGTTCGATGAAAGTCTCCACACTCTGGAGGCCCGGACCGAGGCGCTGGGCATCAAATTCAAGCAGGGCGCCAAAGCAGGCCAGGTGAGGGTGCGATCAGTCGACCCCGCCGAACTCTCACCGGGTGAATTCGCTTATCTGGTGCGGGAAGCCGTAGAGACCGACAAAGCCAGTGTCGTCGTCATCGACAGCCTCAATGGCTATATGAATGCGATGCCCGAGGAGATATTCCTTACCGCTCAGTTGCACGAGCTTTTGACGTATCTTGGTCGGCGGGGCGTCACCACGCTCATGGTGGTTGCCCAGCACGGGATGGTGGGCACGAACATGCAATCCCCCATCGACACCAGTTATCTGGCTGACTCGGTCGTTCTGCTCCGTTACTTTGAGTACTCAGGACGGGTAAAGAAGGCCATTTCGGTCGTGAAAAAGCGGAGCGGCGCCCATGAACAAAGTATCCGGGAGCTTTCCTTCGATGAGAAAGGCATACATCTAAGTGGGCCGCTCACGCAATTCCGGGGTCTTCTGACCGGAGTTCCTATCGAGGTGAATTCTGAATTGAGCGATGCGTAAATCGGCGCAAAACGCATGGTCACAAACCCTGAAAATCAGGCGGCAAAACGTGTCCTGCTCGCGGCACCCACCGCGAGAGACGCGGAAATTACCCGCTCGCTATTGACCAGGGCGGGGCTCGCATGCGTCGTCTGCGGGAGCCTGGGCGGGTTGGCCAAAGAAATCGAAACCGGAGCCGGGGCCGTTCTCCTGACCGAAGACGCCGTTACCGATGACGGCATCGACGAGCTTCTGGACAGTCTCAACAAACAACCGTCCTGGTCGGACCTGCCCGTGGTCATGATGATGCGAGGGGGAAATCTGTCTCCGGTCGCTACTCGCGTGCTCCGCCTGCTGAGAAACGTAACCCTTCTCGAGCGTCCGGCTCCGGCACGTTCCGTTCTCAGCGCCATGCAGTCTGCCGTCAGGGCGCGGGAACGACAGTATCAGATTCGCGAGCAGATCGAGCGGATTCGCCGCGGCGAGCGGCGGATGACCAGGATCATGGAGTCCAATGTCATCGGAATGACATTTTGCGATGCCCAGCGCGTCTTTGAAGCCAACGACGCCTATTTGAAAATCATCGGCTACTCGCGCGAAGACCTTGAGGCGGGACGAATCAACTGGCGGCAGATCACGCCGGGCGAATACGCGCATCTCGACGATCGGGCGCTCGTCGAACTTGCCCATCGCGGCGCTTGCACGCCGTTCGAGAAGGAATATGTCCGAAAAAATGGAACCCGCGTTCCCGTGCTGCTTCGAATCGCCAACCTGGAAGAAAATGAAGTGAAGTTTGTCTGCTTTGTCCAGGATTTGACCAGACAAAAGGAAGCCGAAAGAGAGCGCGCCGCGCTTCTCAGCAGCGAACGGGCCGCTCGAGGCGAAGCCGAGCGGGCCGGTCGAATGAAGGACGAGTTTTTGGCAACCCTCTCGCACGAGCTCCGCACGCCGCTGAACGCCATCCTCGGCTGGTCCCAGGTCATGCGGCGGGGAAAGATGGGCGCTGAAGACTTAAAGGAGGGACTCGACGTCATCGAACGAAACGCCCGGGCTCAGACGCAACTCATTGAAGACCTCCTCGACATGAGCCGGATTATTTCCGGGAAAGTCCGCCTCGATGTTCAGACCGTGGAACCCGTGGCCTTCGTCGAGGCAGCCATCGAAACCATGAGACCGGCCGCAGAGGCAAAAGAGATCAAGCTTGAAAAGCGGCTCGATCCCACCGCCGGCCCCATCGCCGGCGACCCCAACCGACTCCAGCAAGTCGTCTGGAACCTGATCGCCAACGCCGTCAAATTCACCCCCACCGGTGGCAAAGTTCAGATCCTTCTGGAAAAAGTGGATTCTCAAGTTCACATTAGCGTGGCCGACACCGGAATTGGCGTCGCCCCCCAATCGCTTGCCCACGTGTTCGAGCGCTTCCGCCAGGCGGATGCCTCAACGACGCGAAAGTATGGTGGTCTGGGTCTGGGCCTCGCGATCGTAAAACATTTGGTCGAACTCCACGGCGGCAGCGTCTCCGCCGAGAGCCAGGGCGAAGGCCATGGCACGACCTTTACCGTCCGCCTTCCCACCACGATGTCTCGCCCCAAGCTTGACGAACGCGAGCCGCGCCAACCACCGATACCGATGACCATCTCATCGCCCTACAAGACGACCGACCTCTCGGCGTTGAAGCTGGTCGTGGTCGATGACCATGCCGATGCTCGCGATCTGATCAAACGTGTGCTCGAAGAATGCGGCGCCGAAGTCTTCGTCGCGGTTTCAGCCGCCAAGGCGCTTTTGCTGGTCGAAAGCCACAAACCGGACGTCCTCATCAGCGACATCGGCATGCCGGACATCGATGGATACGAGCTTCTTCGGCGCGTCCGGACCCTGGGCGCCGCCAGAGGCGGCAAAGTTCCCGCGATAGCACTCACCGCATTTGCAAGATCGCAGGATCGCACCCGGGCATTGCATGCCGGTTATCTGGCACACCTGGCAAAGCCGGTCGAGCCGTCCGAACTCATCGCCACGGTTGCAACAGTCGCCGGTCGCACCGGATTGGCCGTCGATGCGACCGCGGAAGATGCGGGTTGATTGGTTCAGCCGAGCATCACATGATTGGGGGCATTTTTGAGGGGTATGAGTTGGCTTGCGAGGTTAATCGGCCCCCTTTTTGCCAATCTCTTGTATCAATCGAGGCAATAAAAGTTAGCGTATACTTACAAAATTCGCGCAGAACGTAACAAAACGTTAATCCCGTTCGGCACGCAGGCTTCATCGGAGCATTCCAAAGCTGTGGAGGACGCGAAACAATTGAAGCTTAGATACTTTTACTTTCCCCTGCTGCACGCCGGCGTCCGCAAGAGCGCAGCATCAACCGCGAGGTCTCCGCGGCGACGGATTCCCCTTCAGTTTACTCCCAGTTTTTTCAAGGCCTCCGCTCTTGCCCTCAGCTTAATCCCGGTGTTATCCGGCTTGTTCAGGAATCGAAGCACGTCCTGTTCCTCGGCCAGCCCCAGCAGATACCAGCCGATCATGTTCCGCATCGCCTTGTTCGGCTTCCTGCCGCTGATCAGCTGAATCAGCACGCAGACGATCAGCGCGCAGTGGATTTGGATGTCGATCCCCTCCTGGCGTTGGCTCAGCAGGTGACGCATGCCCAGCAGTTGCTTGAAGATCCGGAAGAACAACTCAACGGTGTAGCGGTACAGATAAATCAGGGCGATCAATTCCGCCGGCAGGTCCAGCAGGTTCGTGTACAGGATGATCAGGTCCGTCGGCTTGTTGCCGCTGCGCGTGCGGCGCGGATGGGGTTTCACCTGCACTTCCACCCGTCGCACCACCCTATCCGCCGCCGTCTCCAGGCCGTCGAGTTTCACCAGCGCGTCTCGCACCACGCCGCCGTCCAATGCTTCCTGTGAAAGCAATCGTTCTTCAAACAGCTCAAACACCGAGTTTTCCGCGGCCCGCATCACAAAGGAGCTTTGCGCCGCGGCGATGTCCGCAAAGAGGCTCCGGTCGGCGTAGCCGCCGTCTCCTACATAGCACCGTCCTGCTTCCAGGCTGCGCCGCAGGACGTTGTTTTCACGGTTGGCCCCCGCGTTGCGAGCGCCAGTGCGGTCGAGGCGATGGACTTTGAACGTCTCCAGATCGAATTGAACGTGCAAACGCCAGCCATAGACCGCTTTCCCGTCCCGGGAGGTGTTGTAGTGCGCATCGATGCCGCAAGCGGATTTGGCCAGCCGACTCAGCGCCGTCAGCACCGTCCCGTCGACCAGCGTGATCGCCTGCCCAAAGTCCGCAAGACGCGGATCGGGCGCCTGGGGCAGTTCCCCCGCCAATTCCTCAATCAGCGGCGTCAAACGCCCCGGCTCGAACACCCGAACCGATTCAGAGAAACTGCCCACGGAAAAACGCTTAATTCCCAGCGCCTTGGCCACCTTGGGCAGTTCAGCAACCTCCTGAAGATCCCGCAGGGATTGGATCAGCGGATTCCAGGTGTAAAGCAAAACCAGCTTGCAATAATCGTCGAAGTGAAGCTGGCGGTTCCCGGCTCGATCCCGCTCACAGCCCACATCCCGCAGCGTGGGCAGCAGCGCGAAGACGCGCCGCAGATGTCCGAGGCACAGGATCTCTTTTTCCTTCAGTCTTGCCTGCACGTCCGGCAGCATGCCATAAAAAGATCAAAGGCGCAATCTCAATATCTTGCTGCTTGCGCGAACCCCGTGCCGAACGGGATTAACGTGATGTAACATCCAGTTTAATCAGATTCGCCACCGCCTACGGATTAATCGCCTCGGCCCGCATCTCGCCGCCGACATACGTCCGCCCATCCGCATCCGTCATGGCTTCGATATGCCGGTGCCTTTCGCCGGGGCCGGCCCAGATCATGCTCGTTTGCACGAAGTAGAGTTGGCCGGCGGCCACCGTCAGCGGCAGGTCTTCCTGGTTGGTGGGGCCGACGACGGAGAGGACGTGCTGGCCGGGGTTGAGGGTGATCAGCATGTAGGTGTTCGGGGCGAGCGAGCCGACGTTGACGCCGTCAACCTGCGTCATGATCAGGTGCTCCGGGTTGATGCCGTAGCCGCGGACGATATAGACGCTGGCTTTGGCGGGATTCGGCTGAAAGGTCTTGGCGGCGGCATCGTCGGCGCTGCTGGTCATCGGCACGGTCGCCGCACAGCCCGCGAGCATCGCGAGGGTGCAGAAAATTCCGGCGAATTGGATTGATTTGGGTAGACGCATCATGACCTTACCTCCCATGTGGCGAGTGAATTGGGAGTGAACCCGTCATCCCTTTTGGCGGGGATTATAACCGCTGAAAATGAAGTTGCGAATTCTGCGTAGAAGCGGCGTCCTCGCCGCTTCGAGATGTGAAAGCGGCGGGACGCCGCTTCTACTGTTCTCACCCCCTCGGTCCTCGCCTCAGCGGATTGAAGCTGCCGAAATCGAGGATGTTTTCATCGTTGGGGCGCTGTTTGGAGGCGGCGGCAAGGCGGGGTTTGCGGCGCGGGGGCAGGAGATGGACACCGTGCGAGCGCAGCCAGGGGCGGACGCGACGCCGCAGGTGCGGGAGAATGCGAATAACGACGTTGACGGCCAGGAGAAATCCCCACATGAAGAGCCAGGCGGCAACGATCGTGACGGCGTAGACGGCGCAAAGGTGGGCGAGGGTCATCTGCGAAGGGTGCAGAATCGGGTGACGCTGGAAGGCCAGGAACCAGACGACGGCGGGGGGAAGAAGCAGTGACCCGGCCAGCCGCCAGGTGTGAGCGGTGCGGCTGTTCAGGTTGATCGTGATTCCGCGCAGGGCGCCGCTGGTGAGCCGCCGTTTGCCGGGAAGGGTGATCATGGCGAAGCCGATGATGAACATCGGCGTGCCGATAGGGATGGGGAAGAATCCCCCCAGGACCAGGGCCGACAGCATCAGCACGTAGCCGACGACGTTTTTGATCACGACGGCGACGTAGCGCACGAAATAGGACTCAGCCTGCCTGGCGATCCCCGGAGGCGTTGGCGTTGGGTCTGGTTGGGTCATTCAAGATACGCGGCGGCTTAATTATAGGGCAGTGTTCTGCGGTTCGTGCATGCGCTGGCGGAGGGTGTCCATCATTTCCCGCACCTCCTGGGCCATGCGGGTGTTGGGGAAGTCGTTCATGATCTCCTCGCCCAGTCGAATCGCATCGACAATCCGCTGCTCCTTGACGGCCTGGGAGAAGCGGATGCGAAGGGCCTCGCGCTTTTCCTTGAAGACGTTGCGGGCGATTTCCTGCATGGATTCCGCCTCGGCGGGGGTGAGGTAAACGTCGAGCCGTTTGAGGATTTCGATGCTGCCATCCACGTCGTGGCGGTCGATGGCGTCCTGCCAGCTCTGGCGAAGCTGCTGCTTGCGCTGCTGGCGGCGGGATTCGATTTCATCGGGAAGCCGCTGACACTGGGCGTCGTCGGGAAAGCGCTCCATGAGCTGATGGGCTTCCTGAAGGGCGGCGCCCAGGCTTCCCCCTTGATGTGCCGGTCGATGGGAGCCAGCATTTCGGCCAGTTGGCGGCGGTGAATGTCGGTGCGCTTGGCGGTGATTTCTTTGCGGAAGTCGTCCGCCTCCTGCTTGAAGCCGAACTGGGTTTCGATGTCGTTGGAAAGGAGGTAGGCGGCTTCCCAGTTTTGGTGGCCGATTTCTTCGATGACGGCCCGGCGCATCGCGTCATGGTCCTTATCACGGAAGGCGACCGCCTTGGCGCGGTCGGAAAGGAGCTGCTGCTCGCTCATGAGGTTCAGGAGGATGGAAATTCCTTCGAGCCGCTCGCTCAGGGTGGTCATGAATTCAGCCTGATGGCGAAGGTGGCTGCGGCGGGCGGCGGCGAGATTCAAGGCGATAGGGAGGGTGACGAGGATCGAAACCAGGCCGATATACCCGGCGGCCAGCAGGGCGGCGCCTGTGGCGATGGAAGCGGTGGGGGCGTCGGGATGCCGTAAGAGCAGAACGCCCGCCCCGAGCGAGGCGATGACAGCCAGGAGAGCCAGGGCGAATATCCAGATATAGGTCGGAAGGGGGCGTTGGTCCACGTTTCCCTCGCGTAAGTGGGAATTGGCGAGTGTACGCTATATCAAGCGTACGCCGGGGGATGCAGGCAAGTCAATGCTTGGCACTTTGAGCCGGAGCGGCGGGCTTTTTGGCTGCCGGTGGGGTTGGTTTTGCCGGCGGCGGCGGAGGTTTGGCGGCTCCTGTCGAGTGGGGCATGGGGTCAGGGCCGCCGACGACAATGGGCTCATCGGGATCTACCTTAGGTTTTTCGGCCTGCTTCTTAAGACGCGATTCGATCTCGCGGATTTGCTGGGTGCGCTCGCCGCCCACGACCCGGAGCATCGCCCAGGCGCAGACTACGCAGCTTAGGACCAGGAAGAAGGTCATTGGAGCCGAAATACCCTCCTTCATATGATCGGACATTGAGGGCCGCTGGGTTTACAAGGCAATGTCCGGTAATTTACTGAATGATGCTAATTACCCCTCCGCAGGTTCTTCGTGGCCGGATTCGTCAAAGCGTTTGCAGGTGGTGCTTTGACGCCATTCCGATGGTTCCATTTGCCGAGCAGGTGGCGTCGCTGGGATTGCGCGGGCTCGATCTTGTCGAGCCGGCGCAGTGGGACATCCTGAAGCGCTTTGGGCTGATCTGCACGATGACGCCGTCGCATGGGATCGTGAAAGGGCTCAATGACCCGGCGAATCATGATGAATGCCTGTTGCGAATCCGCAACGCGATCGAGGCAACGGCGGCAGCGCGATTTCCCAACGTCATCTGCTTCTCGGGGAACCAGACGGGGAAAATATCGGATGAGGCCGGGCTGCGAAACTGCAACCGGGCGATTAAACGCGTGATCCGCCTGGCGGAGAAGAAAAAGGTCACGCTCTGCATGGAGCTGCTGAACAGCAAGATCAACCACCCGCGGTACATGTGCGACAACACGCGGTGGGGGGCGGAGCTGGTAAAGCGGGTGGGGTCGGAGCGGTTTAAGCTTCTCTATGACATCTATCACATGCAGGTGCAGGAGGGGGATGTGATCGACACGATCCGCAAGCATGCGGAGATCATCGGGCATTACCACACGGCGGGTGTGCCGGGGCGGGGGGAGATTGGCGAAGGCCAGGAGCTTTATTATCCGGCCATTATGCGGGCGATTGCGCAGACGGGTTTTAAGGGGTATGTGGCACATGAGTTTACAGTAAAGCACCGGCATATTGATGCGCTGCGGCGGGCGGCAATGATTTGCGATGTATAATGGTTTCACTACCTGAGGGAGGCTGGCATGTTTGAGCGGAATGGGTGGGGCATTTCGATGGCGATTTGCCTTGCACTGAGCTGGCTTGCGCCGGTGACGACGTTCGCCGAGCGAGACCTTGCGAGTCGGCGCTCTTACGCGATTCTTGACCGTTATCAGCAGGCCTTGACGCATGTGACGCTGACGGCGGACCAGAAGTCGGCGGTGGCGCAGATTATGGCGAAGGCTTCGTCGTGGGCGGATCAGTTTGCGGCGACGGCGCGGGGGACGCCGCTTTCGCAGCGTCAGCAGGCGCTGGGGGATTATGCGAAGAGCCTTCATCAGCAGCTTGCGCAAGTGCTGACCGCGGACCAGATGGCGACGTTGGATTTGTATCTGAGCCCTGGGCCGTCGTCGCGTCCGAGCGAGGATGATTTTGCGGGGCCTTTGCTGATGCGGTATTTGCCGAGGGCGCTGAACAAGATCGATCTCACGGGGGATCAGCGGGAAAAGGTGGATGGGCTTTTGCAGAGCTTTCGGCAGAATACCGCGAATTTGCGCGCGCAAACGGCGAACGGATCGCTGGTTTATTCGCAGCTTCGTGACCTTCGCGAGAACCTCAAGAGTCAACTCGAGTCGGTGCTGACGCCCGAGCAAATGCAAACGCTTATTCAGACGATGGCTGATCTGCGCGAGAATGGTTCGGGGCGGGCCACGCAGCCGGAAGCGAGCGAATCCGATCCGGGTTCGCCGGATGAGACGGCGGAGGAAACAGACCATCCGTCGCCGGACGTTGGCGCCGCGGCCCCGAATCTCAAAATTCCGGAGCTGAACGATGAGATTTCGTTCGATACCGCCAAATATCGGGGGCACGTTTTGGTGCTTGAATTTGGGTCGATGTCGTGCCCGCAGTTCCGGGACCAGGTTTCGGCGATGGAATCGCTGCGATCGGAGGAGGGGCCCCGGGCGTTTTTCCTGCTGGTTTATACGCGCAAAGCGCACCCGGCCGGCGGCGATGAATTGCAAACCAACAAAGACCAGAACATCTCGATTGCGCAAACGACGACGCTTGCCGGGCGAAGGCTGCAGGCCCAGCGGACGGCGGAAGTGCTGGGGATTACGATGGCGGTGGCCGTCGATTCGATGGACGATGCGGTTTCAAACGCCTTCGGCGCTTTCCCGAACGGGGCGGTGGTGATCGGGAAAGACGGGAAGATCGCGGCGATCCAGCACTGGACGGCGGCAGAGGGGCTTCGGCGGGCGATCGATGACGCGTATGATGCGCCGACGCCGCTGGGAAACTAAAGAAGCAGGAGTTCAGCGGCTTCGCCGCCGGCGAGCCTGAATCGCCAATCCGCCGACCGCAAAAATTGCCGCCGAAACCGGCTCGGGTACTGCGTCGATCGTAGGCATGGGCAATCCGTTTGCGGCGGCGAAAGAATCCAGCGCGGCGATGTCTGCAGAGGTGACAATCGCATCGGCTCCATTGTCTCCCTGGCCGAAGTTCGCGGCCAGCGCGCTGAAATCTGAGCCGTTCACCGAAGAAGTAAAGAGGAAATTTCCCTGATCCCAGTTGGTTGTGCCGGCGCCGAAGTTGGCGGCGAGGATGCTGAAGTCGGAGCCATTCACGGTCCCGTCAAGATTGGCGTCGCCGAGGAGGGTAAATTTGAGCTCGATTTGGCCGCTTTGGAGGCCGGAGACGGCATGGGTTCCGTCGTTTCCGTCGGCCCAACCTACGCCGTAGCGCGGGGGATTGCTCATGGAAAACGCTGCATTGGAAGAAATGATTCCGTTGGCGGTCCATCCGGTTGCAAAACCGTTTCGGAGATAGCCGAGGATGGAGGCGATTGGGTCGGAGCCTGAGCCGTAGTCGATGAAGAGGGTGTTGTTGGCGATGTCGAAGAGGCCGCCGGGGACGATGGAGAGAGAGGAGATGTGGGGATCGCCGGAGTTGATTGCCAGGCGAAGGGCAGCTGCCCGAGGAAATATTCACCGGCTGATCGGTCGGGAGTGCCATTGCCGTCTCGACCAAGAGCGTGCCGGATTGGACGTTGGTTGCGGCGGCGTAGAAGTTTGGCGAGGCGAGGGCCGTGGTACCGGATCCGGTGAAAACGATTGTCCCGTCATTACCGGTGGAAGTGATGGATTGGGCGAGGGTGATGGAGAATCCGTTGTTGTTGATCGTGCCGCCACCGGCGGAATCTTCGATCGTTGCGTTAAGGCCGGAGTTGCTGAAATTGGGAAGGAATTGGCTCCCGGCGGGATCGCCTGCATTGGCATTTATGGTGCCGCCATTCAGGACGATTGTGGCCGAGGCTCCTGCGTTGGTGGATGTAAAGGTGATATTTGATGCATAGATATTGGAATTGCCGCCGAGGGTGAGAGAGACGGTGTTTGCCGAAGCGCCGCCGTTGATGTCGAGCGCGCCGGTGCCTGTGTTCATGGTTGCATCGCCGATCATGTTGACGGTTGTGGCAAGATTGTCGTTGTCGATGATGCCGCCGAGCGTGATGCCGACGCCGGTGAGGGAGGAATTGTCCTGCAGCGTTAGATCAAGCGTGGTGTTAGTGAGGGTGTGACCGATGATCAGCGGGTCCATGGTGCTGGTGGTGGTGAGGGAGCCGTCGCCGGCAAATATGACGTTGCCCTGGGAGATCACGGCAACGGATGAGCCGGCGTTGGCGGCGCCGGTGATTTCGAGCGTGGAGGCGTAATTGGTGTTGCCGATTCGAAGCTGGTCGCCCGGGAGGGCGGAGATGTTGCCGGAAAGTGTGGCGGTTGTGGCGGTGCCGGCGACCTCGGCGAATTCGGTTGCACCCGTGGCGGAGACGATTGGGTTGGCGATATTCACGCCGCCATAGAGCAACAGGCCGTCGGTCGATTCAACGGTGACTGTTCCCGATCCCAGGGAATTATTGTTGATGGGGTAGAGAGTTGAGGCGCCGCCGATGGTCGTTCCGCCGGAATAGGTGTTGGCATTGTAGAGCATCAAAGTTCCGGTGCCGGTTTCGGCGAGGGCGAGGGAGCCGGAGGAGTTTTGAAGGATGCCGGCGAAGTTGGAATAGGTGGATGTTGAGACGTTGAGCGTGACGGTTCCGCCGGCGGAGACGTTGTCGATGGTTCCGGAGCCGCTCAGGGTGCCGACGGATGTGCTAAAGCCGTTGAGATCGACAAGGGCGTTGCCGTTGAGGGACAGAGAGCCGGTGCTGGGGAGTGCGGATGAGCTACCAAGGAGGAGGGTTCCTCCATTGAGGAATTCGCCACCGGCGAAGGTGTTGGTTCCAGCGAGAAGCAAGACGCCTGATCCGGAGATATTCAATCCCCCTGAGCCACTGACACCGCCGGAAACGGAAAGCGTGGTGTTGGAACTAAAAACGTCGGCATAGAGTCCGTCGCCGAGGAGGATGGGGGCGGTGATGGCCTGGCTGCCGGTGAAGTCCGTGATGAAACCTGTTTCCTCGAAATAGAGGTTTCCGCCGGTTCCCGGTGCGATGGTGTAGGAAGCAGAGGAACCGCCGACGGAATTGTTGAACTGCAATCTGGCGATCGTGCGGGTGCCATCGAGCGTTACGGTGCTGGGGGCTTGAATTGCGGAGCCAAGGTTGGCCATGGCATTAAAAGAGTTGGGGACGCCGCCGATCCAGTTTCCGGGAGCACCCCAGGAGCCGCCGCCCGGAGCATTCCAGGTGGACATAGGGGGCTCGCCGCTGATGGTGAGGGTGATAAATTCGCCAGCGATGCTGAAGTTATAACCGTAACCCTGCGCAGGGTCGGCGACGGTGAAATAATTTAGAGGCTCGATGGGGTCGAGCCCGGCGGGAAGCCGGACCACGTCATAGGTGCCGACCATCGTCGGGCCGGTGGGGTAGGGGAGAATGTTCAGAAATGCATCGTTTGAACTGAAGCCGCTGTTGATTTTGATGAGATCGGCAGCGCCATTGGAGAGGATGTTGTAATTGACGATCGAGCCGGAGTTGAGGGTGAGGCTGGAGATCGTGATGGTTCCAGTGGAACCGGTGGAATCGTGGAGGGTGAGATCGCCGCCGGACTTTACGGTCACGGCGTTTGTAAGTGTTCCGGTTCCCAGAAGGGTTGCGCCGGCGTTGACCGCAAGGCTGCCGGTTCCAGTGCTGCCGGTTGTGGAATCGATTTGCAGGATTCCATCGTCGACGTTCGTGGGGCCGGTGTAGGTGTTAGCGGCGGAAAGAACAACAGTTCCGGAGCCATCGGTCGAGCCACTGCCGGGAACGAGTCCGGTACCGATGTTCAGCGGCGCGCTGCCGGTGATTGTGCCATCGACAATCAGCGTGGCGCCGTCGGCGGCTGCGAGGGTTCCGCCTGAGGCGGTAAGCGCCACGGCGCGAGGAGTCTCGTTGTCAAGCGAGGTGCTGGTGCTGGCGACGACGGCGCCGCCGGATAGATTCAGTGTGCCGTTGCTCGAGCCTAAGGCATTGCCGTCGCTGATTTCTGTGAAGCCTCCTTCCAGCCAGGTATTGCCGTCGTAGGTGTTGTTGGCGGAGAGCGCAACTGTGCCGGGGCCAGCCTGGGCGTAATCGCTGGAGATATCGGCTCTGGAGACGATGGGAGTGCCGATGGTCAGCAGTCCCTGGGTGTTGTTTTGCCAGACGATCAGTTCGGTAGAGGAGACCGAAGGTTCAGTTAGGGGGACGATTGATCCGGTGCCGGAGATGGTGACATCATTGGTTCCCATCGCGGGAGTGACCAGGACTCCTCCGGTGGCGATGGCTTCTGAATCGCTCATGGTAGTGGCGGCGGGCGTATTGAAACGGATGCTGGCGACTCTGATTTGGTGGGAGGTGGTGATATTTCCGGTAATGTCGATGTTTTGTGTGCCGGTGAAATTTTGATAGGCGCCGGAGGCGTCGGTATAGAAGTGGGAGATCTGGCTGCCGCCGACGATGAACGAATCGGTCGGATCCATAGCGGCCCAATCGTAGAGGCCGACGGTGGCGAATTCGCCGGCGAATCCACCGAAGGTGCTTGATGCGCTCAGGATCGTGCCGGCTGACCCGACGGAGGTTTCGATTTCGCCGGTGGCGGGGACGTTTCCGGATCCGTTGATTGTGGCGGGGCCGTTGAATTCGACGGTGGTGCCGGGCGTGGGGGTGAAGGATGGCACGTCAAGAATTGGGGAACTGCCGCCGCCGACTGACCATGTTTGGGGCTCGCTGATGATCACCGGATCGT
Source organism: uncultured Phycisphaerales bacterium (assembly GCA_963755915.1). GTDB lineage: Bacteria > Planctomycetota > Phycisphaerae > Tepidisphaerales > Tepidisphaeraceae > PALSA-1353. Next base: position 4,447,521 of record CAVWLP010000002.1, on the reverse strand, counting down.
TGATGGTCAGGTTTTGAGAAGCGCTGCCCAGATTAATTCCGCCGGCGCCGAGCGTGAGGGTGTTGCCGTCGTTTCCGATGACGACTGCCGCGCCGGGGTTCAGGACCGACACACCGAGCCAGGAGGTCTCGCCGCCGAGCGCGAACGTGGTTGTTGAGGTCAGCCCCGTATTGCTGTCGAACTGCGCGATATCCGACGCACCCGGCGGCGGAGAGTCCGTGGTTGAAGAGCTTTCGTCCGTCCATGCACTGCTGGAATTGAGATCGGTGATGCCACCGTCGGTCTCGTAAATATTTCCGTAGGTGTCGCCCCGAGCGGAGGAAAGACAGGAGGCGAATGCGGTGGCCGCTGAAATAGCAGCAAACGCTTGGACGGTGCGCGAACGAATTCGCCGCCGGGCTGGTACCCCTCGATAGGCCTTCACCACGATTCCTCCCAAAAAAGTGGCTACAACAATCGTAAGCTTGGCGAATCAGGAATTATGGTAACGGACGAATCCCGTTTTGCCAGCAAAACCTGGTTAAGATTGGCGCAGTGTGTAACGACGCGACGGCGTTACATTTCGGTCGTGGAAATTGCGGCGCGGTGGTGGCGACTGGCGGATTAAAATGGGATTTTGTAGCATCCGAAAAAGTTCGGCCTCTTGGCGGAATTGGCAGACGCGTTGGACTCAAAATCCAATGCCCGCAAGGGCGTATCGGTTCGACTCCGATAGAGGCCAGTGGCGGTTAATCCCTCTGGGAGGGGGGATCGCTCATCGAATTGCGGCCCAAGGTCGAATAGAATGGGAGGGGCGTCGGTTTATTGTGGTGGCTCTGGGCACCGATGGGAGATGTCGTGAGGGAAATCAGGCACATCATGGGGATGGTGCTGGCCGCCATGGTTCTCGCGACGGTGCTCGCGTGCCTGCCCGTATTCGCTGATGGGGATTACACCGCTCCTCCGGTGACGCCGCCTCCCGAGGGGGTCGGTCAGCCGCCGATGACGGCGGACCAGCTCGACGAGTTGCTTTCGCCCATCGCGCTATATCCCGACCCACTGCTGGCGCAGATTCTCCCTGCGGCGGCGGAGCCGGATGACATCGCGGCGGCGGCGGCGTGGATTGCCGCGGGCAACGATCCCAATCAGATTGACGACCAGCCGTGGGACCCGTCGGTGCAGGCGATTGCGCGGTATCCAAGCGTTCTTCAAATGTTGGCGGGGTATCCGGACTGGACGGCGGAAGTCGGCAACGCCTTCGCCACGCAACAGGCGGATGTCGCGGCCTCGATCCAGCGGCTTCGGGCTCAGGCCGCCAGCGTGGGGTCGCTCGTGAACACGCAGCAGCAGACTGTCGTCAGCGACGATGATGGCATTCAGATCGTGCCAACCGATCCGCAATACGTTTACGTTCCCGTTTACGATCCGCAGGTGGTTTACGTGGCTCCGCCGCCGGGGATCGTGGCAAATGCGCGGATCACTTTTGGACCGCCGCTGGCTACGGGAATCTGGCTGGACAACGGTTGGAGCTGGCGTGGCGGTTACATCGTCGTCGGCGGGGGATGGAGATACTGGCGCGGGGGCGTGTGGGTGCCGATCTATAACCGCCCTGGGGGCTGGCCGCCGTATCGATATGGATATCGGCCTGGGTGGGATGGGAGGCCACATCCGTGGCGTCCGCGTCCGGGCCGTCCGCCGTATCGTCCACCGATGCGGCCGCCAATTATTCCCGGCCGGCCGAATCCAAATCGTCCGTGGCCGGGTGGTGGGGGGCCTGGCGCGCCCGCCGGCGAATCGGCCGCCGGTCAATCGCCCTCCGGGAATTTATCCGCCGCCTCGGCAGCCGGGTGACGATCGTGGCCGACCGGGCCCCGGTAATCCGGGCGGCGGGCGGCCGGGCGCTTCGCCACCTCCGCCAGGTCGGGGCGGGGGGATTGGCGATGCCGACCGCCCGAGCGGCGGACGACCGGATTCCGATCGCGGCCGCGACAGCCGCTCAAGGCCGGCTCCGCCTTCCGGCGGTTCCAGGCCAGGGATGGGGAGCGACGGCTCGGCTCGTTCCGCCGCGGCACAAAGCCAGCGCGGCGCGGAGAGCCGCGGCGCAGCCAGGGGCGGGGGAGGCGGCGGTGGTAGCCGCGGAAGTGGTGGTGGAGGCAGTGGTGGTGGGGGCAGTGGGGGCGGTCGGCGTCAATGAGGAATTGCGAAAATCAACTCGTGAATTTCGCGGACTTGTTGGGAGTAGTGTTATGGCCAGAATTTATGAATCCTCCATTTCATGGCTGATCCTGAGCCAGATATTCCTCGCGGCCGGTTTCGTGCTCACATTCAGCCCGGCCCGCGGTGACCAAGTCGCGCCGACCACCGTTCCGTCGGGTCCGTCGGCGGATCAGGCTACCTACGATTCGCCTAAGGACGCGGCCAACGCGCTGATCGGCGCGGCGAAGGACAAAGACAAATCGGAACTTCGCAAAATCCTTGGACCCGCGCTGGACGACCTGGTTTCCGGGGATCCGGTTCAGGACGCCAATGACATGGACCATTTCGCCAAGCACGCCGGTGAAGCAGACCGCGTCGAGCAGGTGGATGACGGCAAGGCGATCGTCCATATCGGAAACAAGGATTGGCCGTTCCCTATTCCGATTTTAAAAGAGGGTTCGGGGCGATGGTATTTCGACACCGCGTCGGGGGAAGACGAAATCCTGAATCGCCGGATCGGTGACGACGAATTGACCACCATCAGCGTGATGCACGCCTACGTGGAGGCGCAGCGCGAATATGCCTCGAAGGACCGGATGGGTGATTCGGTTTTGCAATACGCGCAGAAGATAAAATCATCTCCGGGCAAAAAGGACGGCCTTTATTGGCCGGCTGGTGAAGGCGAAGAGGAAAGCCCCTTCGGTCCGCTGGTGGCGGATGCACAGGCGCAGGGGTACGGGAAAAAACTCGGCTCCGGCGCCAAGCCGTATCGTGGTTACTTTTTCCGAATTCTCACCAAGCAAGGGCCCGACACACCGGCAGGGGCTTACAGCTACATCATCAATGGCCGCATGTTCGCGGGCTTTGCCATGATTGCCTACCCCGCAATACGGTAACACGGGGATCATGAGCTTCATCGTGAACCATGAAGGGAAAGTCTACCAAAAGGATCTGGGGTCAAACACGCAGGAGATTGCATCGCAGATCGATACGTACGATCCGGACGATACGTGGACGCTGGTGCAGTGAGACGGAGGAAATGCAGTCGCTGCAATTTATTTGCTGGGCGAAAAACTCACCGCGAAAAACTCACCCGCGGCGCTGACGGCGGCGTGCCAGCATTGCTGAGCCGATCACAGCGACCAATCCGGCCGAGGCCGGCTCCGGCACTGCTGCCGGGTCGGTGCTGCCGCTGCTCCCGGTCATGCACCAGGACGAGGAGAATTTGTCGCTGGTGGAAGAATCGTCCCCGCTGGAATTGCAGTCGCTGGGGTTGCCGCAGTTTGACGATGTGTCGTCGCTGGTTGAATCACCGCTGGTCGAGCACGATGAACTGGAATCATTATTCTGGGGCCATGTGCCGCAGTCTTGCCCGTTGGGATCTGTTTGCCCATCAGAGGACGATTGGGAGTCGCCGGAATTGGAGCAATCCTGTTTGCCAGGCGATTTCCACCAGTTTGGATCGTTCCATGGGGAATCGCCGGAGTCATCGGAGTCGCCGCACGCCGGACGGGTTGTGGGCTGGGCGCCGGAGCAATCGCCGGGGGCGGTGAGGTCGTAATGCCATTTGAAACGGTCGGGCCAATCGGCGCGGTCGGGGCGCGTGGTTGGCGTTTTGCAGGAATACCACTGGCCATCACTACCTGGCCAGGACGGCCGGGTCGTAGTGCAGCCAATGCCGCCCGGGGCATGGGCACCGGCTATGCTGGGTACGAAGCTCAGACAAATTCCAACGACGAACACAAAAGCGCTTGCGCGCTCAGACGTGCCGTGCTCAAGGTGCCTCCTGTTTTCAATCGCGGATCGGCTCCAATGGGCATCACCGGGTTTGTGCCACCCGGCAGTGCCGGAGCCGTCCGCAAGCATTTTCTCACTAGCGGACTCGACAAGACTTTCTGGGCTGGAAATTAGCGGCTGGGCCGGAGCGAAATCAAACAAAACTCGCAATTTTTCGGCCGAAAATGGGCTATTTTTGTGTGAAGCCGAAGGCGGGTTCAGGATGGAAATCGGAAGGGTATCATCCGCTCGAAAACGACCACCACCGCTTTTGTCGCGTCCTGCGAGGCGGGTTGTCGCTGAAGCGTACAGCGATGGTGCGACGGTGGTGGGAAAATGGGAGGACTACGAGCTTATAAAATTGCCAGGCTCACTTGAAATCGGCGCAGCGTTCGATTCCGATAGAGGCGATCAGCATTCTTACCAGGAATATGACCCCATCTGTGCCGTTCAAACCTGAACGCGGATTTGCGGCTGTCATGGCACTGTGCCTTCTGGCGATCGGCGTTGCCGCGCGGGCGGCGGATTTTCCGCAGCCGACAGAAGGCGATTTCGTTATCCACGACTTCCGCTTCCACGCCGGCGAAAACTTTCCGCAGCTTCGGATCCACTACCGCACACTCGGACGGCCTAAAACTAACGGCAACGGCCTCGTCACCAATGCCGTTCTGGTCCTCCACGGCACTACCGGAAGCGGAAAACAGTTTTTTGTGAAGGAATTTGCCGGCGAGCTTTTCAATCCTGGGCAGCTTCTGGACGCGCAGAAATATTATCTGATTTTTCCGGACGACATCGGGCATGGCAAATCCACCAAACCCAGCGACGGATTGAGGGCCAATTTTCCCGATTATCGTTACGTGGATATGGTGGAAGCCGAGCATCGGCTTCTGGTTGAAGGGCTGGGGGTTAATCACCTTCGGCTGGTGATCGGGACTTCGATGGGCGGAATGCACACCTGGCTTTGGGGCGAAATGTATCCGCAGTTTATGGATGCGCTGATGCCGCTGGCGAGCCTGCCGGCGCCGATTGGCGGGCGCAACCGCATGTGGCGGCGGATGATCAGCGAGATGATTCGCACCGACCCGCAGTGGCAGGGGGGGAATTACACTTCCGAGCCACATAGCCTCCGCCTTGCGGCGGAGATGCTTTATTTCATGAGCGGCAATCCCGCGCATCGATATCGGCAGGCGCCGTCGGCACAGTCGGCCGACAAAATCCTCGACGCCTCCGCGGACGGCGCGATGAAAACCCTCGACGCCAATAATGTGCTTTATGCGGTTGAAAGCTCAACCGATTACGATCCGACGAATAAGCTGGGAAAAATCGAAGCCCCGCTCATTGCCGTCAATTCGGCGGACGATCTGATCAACCCGCCGGACCTTGGGTTGCTGGAAACGAACATGCGCCTGGTGAAAAATGGCAAAGCCGTTGTCATTCCGGAAAGCGAAGAGACGGATGGACATGGCACCTGCATGATGGCTGCGGTGTGGAAACAGTATCTCGAGGAGTTGCTGGGGGAATCTCAAAAGTAAATGGGATCGATGAGATCAACTCTGCTTGCGACATTCGCGCTGCTCGCGCTCATTTCGCGTGCGGCGGCGGAGGTCTCTTCGCCTTTCGATGAGGGGTGGAAATTTCATTTGGGTGATACGCCGGACGCGCCGGCGTCGAATTTCGATGATTCCAGTTGGCGGAATGTGGAGTTGCCGCACGACTGGTCGATCGAGGGGGCATTCGATCAGAAAAACGCCAGTTGCAACGCATATCTTCCCAATGGCATCGGGTGGTATCGCAAACAGTTTACCGTCCCCCAAAGCGCACGCGGCAAAATCGTCTGGATCCGCTTCGACGGTATTTACGACAACTCAAGCGTTTGGATCAATGGCCACTTCCTAGGCGAGCGCCCCAATGGCTATCTGCCGGTCGAGTATGACATCGATAAGTATCTGAACTTCGGCAACGTTCCGAACGAAATCGCCGTCCGCGTGGATCATTCCGCCGTGGCCGACGCCCGATGGTATACGGGTTCGGGGATCTATCGTCACGTCTTCCTTGAATCTGCCAATCCTCTTCACCTCGATTCCGATGACATTGTCATCACGACGCCGCAAATCAGCGGGGGCGAGGCGAGGGTGGTGGTCGGCGTCGATGTGGATCACGATACGGCCAATCGCGCGGGGACCCTGGTCTATACGCTGCTGGACGCGGACGGAAAGGAAGTCGCCGGCACGGCTCGGCCATTCGTTCTGCCGGCCCAGGATCCCGGCCATTTTTCGGATTCTTTGACGATTCCTAATCCCCATCTCTGGTCCACCGACGATCCCTATCTCTATCGCCTGCATATCAATATTCAATTTTCTGGCCAGATCGTCGATTCTCATTTGGTGCCGGTCGGCATTCGTTTTTTCGATTTCGACGCTAACACTGGGTTCTCCCTTAATGGCAAGTCGATGAAGCTCAAGGGCGTTTGCCTACACGAGGACGCCGGGGCGCTTGGGTCGGCGATTCCCATCGAGGTCTGGCAGCGCCGTCTCGAATTGCTGAAGCAAATGGGCGCCAACGCCATCCGCACAAGTCACAACCCGCCAGCGCCGGAATTTCTTGATCTGTGCGATCGCATGGGATTTCTGGTGATGGACGAAGCCTTTGACGAATGGACGCGCGGCAAGCGGAAATGGACCAACGGGCACAACCAGGGCAAGTTCGTCACGGACGGATATTCGAAGGATTTCAATGACTGGTCGACCTTCGATCTGTCGGCGATGATCCGCCGCGATCGCAACCACCCATCGGTTGTCCTGTGGTCGATCGGCAACGAAATCGACTATCGCAACGATGCCTATCCGCCTAACTCGCCCGAGTTGCCGCCAATCGCGGCCCGGTTAATCCGTACAGTCCGTGGACTGGACAACACCCGGCCGATCACGGCGGCCTGCGCCTCGATCGCGACCAATCTCTATTGCAATCAGCTCGATGTCGTCGGATACAACTACCAGGAAATGCGCTACGCACAGGATCACGCGCAATATCCGTCGCGCATCATCATGGGGAGCGAAAACGCGCAGGCCCTTCCAGCGTGGCTGGCGGTGCAGAATAACCCTTACGTCGCGGGGCAATTCCTCTGGACGGGAATTGACTATCTGGGAGAGGCGCCACCGTGGCCGCGGCGCAGCAATGAAGCGGGCTTGTTGGACCTGGCGGGTTTTCCGAAGCCGCGCTATTACTTCCGTAAAAGCCTCTGGTCATCGGAGCCGATGTGCTATCTGTGGCCGACGGCGCACTTTGTGGTTTGCTACACCAATTGCGATTCGGTGGAGCTAATTCACGATGGGAATTCGTTGGGCGTAAGGCGGCTGGAGGCGAGCCATATACTCGTTTGGCCGCTGGTGTTCGATTCCGGAAAGCTGACGGCAATCGGGCGCGATTCGCGCGAGGGGCAGTCAACAGAGGTGTGCCGATTTAATCTCGCACGTGCGAACCCGGCCCAGGCACTATCGATTGAGGCTGACAAGACAAAACTCTCCGCCGGCGGCGATGGGCGGGTCGCGCAGGTCGAGATTCAATGCGTGGATGAAAACGGAAATCGCGATGCTGCGGCTGCCCCGGAAATCACCGCCGAAATCACCGGCCTCGTGCGAATCCTCGGCATCGAAAACGGCGATGCATCGAGCCACGAAAGCTATCAGGCTCCCCATCACCGCGCCTATCGCGGGCGAATGCTGATCTACCTGGAAACTACCGGAGCGGTGGGGCGGGCGCGCCTCGCCGTATCATCGGCAGGCCTCAAAAGCGCGGCGGTTGATTTTGATATTCAATGAGGGCTGATTTATTTCGGCCGGTCCAGACGATCCGAAGGATGCTTGGATGTTCTCGATTCATACGGCCCTTTATTCGACTGACCATTTCCATTGTTCCCCGCGTCCGAATGCGCGGGTTTGATTTCGCGCGGGCTTACGTTTGCGAAAGTCCAAAGCAACAGCCCAAAGTAAGCGGCGAGCAACAGGGTCCAGGTAATCCACGGCAAGGCCGGCCCCACGTCATTCGGATCGCCATACCCGCTGAGGAGCTGCAAAAATACTGTTTGTCCCAGTTCAACTGCGTGATCGTTGCATAGACGATCGAGCCCAGCGAAATCAGGCCCCAGAACATGACGGCCGTGAAAATTGGCTGGGTATGCGTGTGCTGCCGACGCTTGATTGCGATGATGACGAGGCCGACCATCGCGGCAACGCCGATGATTCCGCCGGCGCAGAGCAGGATCAGGACCAATTCCGTTTGCGACGGGTCCCAGCTCTCGGCGTTGGCGAGCAATCCGTTCACTTCTGAATCGCCGTCTCCTGCGTTGTGGGCCATTGCTCGACCTGGCGGGTGGTGGGCAGTTGCGTGCTGTCCCATCCGCCGCCAAGGGCGGTGATTAATTGTACCGCCGAGGTCATTTCTTCGATTTGTACGTTCAAAAGCGTCTGCTGATCGCCGAGCAGCGTCGTCTGGGCGATGACGACGTCGAGATAGGGATCGATGCCGGTCTGATAGCGTCCCAGCTCAAGGTTTACATAGTTGCTCGCGAGTTGCACGGCACGGTTTTCCTGAACCAATTGGTGTGAAAGGATCCGCAGGGCGGCGAGGTTGTCTTCCACCTGCTGGAATGCGACGAGAACGGTCTGGCGATAGGCGGCAAGGTCGGCGTTAAAGGTTGCGACGAACTGGTTTACCGTCGCCTGTCGCATGCCGGCGTCGAAGATCGTGTAGGAAACGGACGGCCCAACCGACCAGAACCGGGAAGGCCAGTTAAAGAGGGAGCCGAGATCCTCATTTTCAAACCCAGCGTCGCCGCTGAGGGTGAGATCGGGAAAATAAGCCGCGTCGGCGATGCCGATCTGGGCGTTGGCGGCGGCCATGGTGCGCTCGGCGGCGGCGACGTCGGGGCGGCGCTCGACAAGCTGCGAAGGCAGGCCGATTGGAATCGTGGGGGGAGTTGCAGTCAGCAGCTTCACCGGGATCGAAAACTGTGATGGATTTTTGCCGACGAGCACGGCGATGGCATGCTCGTACTGTGCCCGGGCGATCTGAAGGTTGGTCGCGGCCGCCTCGGTGCCGGCGAGATTGCTCTGCGCCTCGACGACCGAAATCTGGTCACCCACGCCGGTCTCATATTGCCCCAGCGTGTACTGGACCTGCTTCTTGTCGAAGTCGATGGTGTCGTTAAAGAGCTTGATCAGCGCATCCTCTCCGCGGATTTCGAAGAAATAAACCGCCAGGCTCGACTGCTCGGACAACTGCTCGTTGGCTAGGTCGGCGGCGCTCGTCTGGCTGGTAAAAGCGGCTGAATTCACGGCGTTGCGCAGCTTGCCCCAGAGATCGACTTCCCAGGAAGCGTCAAACGGGACGCTCCAGAAGTTATTGGCAGTTCCGGCGTACGACTGGGCGGAGGAAGACGGAGTACGGGAATAAGAATAGCTTGGCCCAACGGTCACCGTTGGATAGAGCTGGGAATTGGCTTCGCCGATCAGGGCCCGCGCTTCCATGAAATTCTGGAAGAACTGCTTGAGGTTCTGGTTGTTGATGTTGAGCTGGTTTTCCAGGTCGTTCAGTTGGGGATCGTTGAAAATCTCCCACCAGTTTCCGCGGAGCATGGCATCGCGCGGGTCGGCGACTTTCCACTCGCCGGCGTCGCTGGGCTGCGTGGAAACTTCCTTATATGCGTCGGGCGGCGATTCCGCAAGCGGCGGCGGGGTTTGGTATTTCGGGCCGACCATGCACGCTGACAGCGCGACGCGCAGCGCCCCGGCCACAGAGATATGAGCAAATCGAAGTTTGATGGTCATGATAGTTTGTTAAAAGCCCTCAGTTGGCCGGCGCCGGCATCAATCCCGCATTTCCATGGAACGTATCCTGGGGCTTGCCCTGCATGTACAGCCGCATGCGGTCAAACGCCAGGTATACCACCGGCGTCGTGTAGAGCGTGAGCAACTGGCTCACGATCAGGCCGCCGACGATCGTGATTCCCAGCGGGCGGCGCAGTTCGGATCCGGTGCCCGTTCCAAACGCCAGGGGGACAGCGCCGAAGAGCGCCGCGGTCGTCGTCATCATGATCGGGCGGAAGCGGAGCATGCAGGCTTCGAAGATCGCATCGGCACTGGTCTTTCCCTCATTCCTTTCGGCCTGTAGGGCAAAGTCGATCATCATGATCGCGTTTTTCTTGACGATGCCGATCAGCAGAACGATGCCGATGATGGAAATGACGTCGAGCTCTTGCTTGAAGATCATCAGGGCCAGCATTGCGCCGACGCTGGCGGAGGGGAGGGTGGAGATGATTGTGATGGGATGGACGAGGCTCTCATAGAGGATCCCAAGCACGATATAGACGGCTAGCAGGGCGGTGACGACGAGGACGTATTCGGAGTTTTTGGATTGCTGATAGGCGGCGGCCGTGCCCGCGAAGAACCCGTGGACCGTGTCCGGCAATCCGATCTTCTTCTGCATGTTGTTGAGTAGCGTAGTCACCTGGCTGAGGGAAACACCCGGGGCCAAGTTGAACGAAAGTGTGACCGATGGAAACAGGCCGGTGTGATTTACCGCCAGCGGGGTGGTGCCGCTGCTATTCTCGGACATCGTCGCGATGGGAACGCCATTGGGCCCCGAGTTTTGGAGATAAATCGCCTTCAGCCCATCGGGGCTTTGCCAATATTGCGGCGCGGCCTCGAGCACGACGTAATATTGGTTGAGCTGCGTGTAAATCACCGAAACTTCGGACTGGCCGAAGGCGCTGTAGAGTGCCGAATCGAGGGTTTGCGGCGTCACGCCGAGCCTGGCCGCCGCCGCACGATCATAGGTCAACATTTCATCGAGCCCGCCGTTTTGCTGGTCGGTGTTCACGTCCTGCAAGCCCGGCAGTTTCTTCATCGCCGCCAGCATTTTCGGTCCCCAGGTGAGCAGGTCGTTCACGTTGTCGGATTGGATCGTGTATTGATACATCGCGTTGCTGCTTCGCCCGCCCATCCTCAAATCCTGCGCCGCCTGCAGGAAGACCGACGCCCCGGGGAGATGATTGAGCTTCGGCCGCAAGCGGTTGATCACGTCGAACGCGCTCACCTTCCGCTGTTTGAGCGGCTTTAGCGCGATATATACAAAGCCCGTATTCGTCGCCCCGCCGCCGCCGGTGAATGCGACAACGTTCTGCACAGCCGGATCGTTTTTGACCACACCGGCAATCATTTTTATCGAATTATTCATAAACGGGAACGACGCATCCTGGGGCCCCTGCAGGCCGCCCGCGATTGCGCCGGTATCTTGCTGGGGAAAAAACCCCTGGGGGAGTTTTAAAATCATGACGACGTTCAGAGCGACGATCAGGGCAAGGACGAAAAGTATTGGGGCGGGATTGAGGAGGACCCACTGAAGCGTACGGTCGTAAAGCTTGAGCATGGAATCGAATATTCGTTCGGACGCCGCATAAATGCGACCGTGCTTTTGATTTTGAATGGGTTTGAGAAAGTGAGCGCACATCATGGGCGTGGTGCTCAGCGAGACGACCATTGAGACCATGATGGCCGTGGAAAGCGTCACCGCGAACTCGCGGAACAGCCGGCCGACGATCCCGCCCATCAGCAACAGCGGAATGAAGACCGCGATGAGCGAAATGCTGATGGTGACGACCGTAAACCCGATTTCCTGCGTCCCTTCAGCGCCGCTTCGAACGGCTTCATGCCCGCCTCGAGGTGGCGGGTGATGTTCTCCATCACCACGATGGCGTCGTCTACCACGAACCCCGTGCAGATCGTCAGCGCCATCAGCGAAAGGTTGTCCAGGCTGTAACCGAAGAGGTACATGATCGCGAACGTGCCGATCAGGGAGATCGGGACGGCGACGCCCGGAATCAGTGTTGCCCGCGCATTGCGTAAAAACGCGAAAACCACCACAACCACGAGGCTGACCGCAATGATCAGCGTTACTTCAACGTTGTTCACCGAAGCGCGAATCGTGGTGGTCCGGTCGAGCACGACAGTGGTCTCTATACCTTGCGGAATCGACGCCTTGACCGCGGGCAATTGGGCAAGAATTCGCTCATTGGTTTCAATGATATTTGCCCCCGGCTGGCGGAAAACGATCACGATCACCGCGCGCTTCCCGTTCAGAAATCCCCCCGCGCGGATGTTCTGTACCGAGTCGGTCACCTTCGCCACATCCTCCAGGCGCACGGCAAGACCGTTGTGATAGCCAATGATTAGCGGGGCGTAATCGGCGGCATGCGATATTTGGCCATTGGTGATGATGTCCGCCGTCGTCCCCGCATTGGCGATCTGCCCGCGGGGCATGTCCGAATTCTGGAGGCTCAGAACCTTTTGCACATCGCTGAGGCCCAGGCCGTAATTCGCCAGTTGCGTGGGATTGGCATCGACGCGCACCGAGGGCAAGGCTCCACCCCCCACGCTCACCTGGCCGACCCCCTCTATCTGCGAAAGCTTTTGCTCGATGATCGTCGAGGCCACGTCGTAAAGCTTGTCGGGCCCGTAGATGTCGGAGGTAAGGCCCAGGATGAGGATCGGGGCGTCGGCGGGATTTACTTTGCGATAGGTGGGATTCGACGGCAGATTCGCGGGCAAATATGTGCGGGCGTTATTGATCGCCGCTTCCACGTCGCGAGCGGCGCCGTCGATATTGCGGCTCAGATCAAATTGAAGGGTAACCGTTGTCGTCCCCAGCGAGCTGGAGGACGTCATCTCGGTCACCCCCGCGATATGCCCAAACTGCCGCTCCAGCGGGGTGGCGACCGAAGAGGCCATGATTTCCGCGCTGGCCCCGGGTAAGCCGGCTCCGACCGAAATCGTCGGAAAATCCACCTGCGGCAGGGGTGAAACCGGCAAAACCTTGAATGCAATCATGCCCGCGATGGCGATCGCCGCGGTGATCAGCGTGGTCGCAACCGGCCGGCGGATAAATGGGTCCGAGACGTTCATGCAAGCTGCGCTCCACGAATGTCGTTCGGATTCATCTCCGGCTTGCGCCCGATGCGATGCGCGAGATTATCAAAGAAAATGTAAATGACGGGCGTTGTATAGAGCGTGAGCGCCTGGCTCAGCAGAAGGCCGCCGACCATGGCGATTCCCAGCGGCCGGCGCAGCTCGGAGCCGATGCCGCCGCCAAACGCCAGTGGAAGTCCGCCGAGCAGAGCGGCCATTGTCGTCATCATGATGGGCCGAAATCTCAGCAGCGACGCCTCGTAAATGGCCTCGGTCGAGTTCTTTCCCTGCTTGCGCTCGGCCTCCAGCGCGAAGTCCACCATCATGATTCCGTTTTTCTTCACGATGCCGATCAGCAAAACGATTCCGATGATCGCTACGACGCTCAGGTCCTGGTGGAAGAGCATTAGAGCCAGAAACGCGCCGACACCGGCAGATGGAAGCGTGGAGAGAATCGTGATCGCGTGAATAAAGCTCTCGTATAAGACGCCGAGCACGATGTAGACGGTCACAATGGCCGCGAGGATCAGTATCGGCTCATTGGTCAGTGAATTTCGGAACGATGCGGCCGTCCCCTGGTATGAGGCCTGGAGGCTGGCCGGGAAATTTATATCCGCCTGCACCTTATCGATCGCGGTCATCGCCTGGCTGAGGGCATAGCCGGGCGCGAGATTGAAGGAAACGGTAATGACCGGAAACTGTCCTTGGTGATTGATGGAAAGCGGCTCACTGGTTGAGTGGAAATGCGTGAAGGCCCCCAGAGGCACGGCCTCGGCCATCTGCGAGCTTGGAGTTCCCGCCGAACCGGCTCCGGTCGCCGGCGTCGAGGAAGTGGGCGCCAGCGCGTTGGTAGGGGGGGCAAGCGTATTTGCCGACGGTGTATAGAGCACGGAGCCGGTCAGCGCGTTCGAACCGGCCGTCGCGGAGCCCGACGCCGAAAACGATGATGCCGCCGCTGCCCCGCTTGCGCCGGAAGAAGTGTTGGAACGGATATAAATCTGGTTCAGCCGTTGCGGGTCCTGCTGAAATTTCGGGTCTGTCTCCAGGATCACGTGGTATTGGTTCACCTGCGTGTACATGGTGTTGATCTGCCGCTGGCCGAAGGCGTCGTAAAGCGTGTTGTCGATCGTCGACGGGGCAATGCCGAGGCGCGAGGCGGTTACGCGGTCGATTACCAGGTCAACGGCCGCGCCGCCTAACTGCTGGTCGGTGGCCACGTCCGCCAGTTGCGGTAATTGCTGGAGACGAGTGACAAACCGCGCCGTCCATTTGTTCAGCTCAGTCTGATCGGCATCCTCAAGCGTGAACTGATACTGCGTGCGGCTCACGCGGTCATCCACCGTGATGTTCTGCACCGGCTGCATGTAAAGCGTGATCCCCTCAACCTGCTGGAGCTTGGGCTGCAAGCGCCGAATCACATCCGAAGCGCTGATCTTCCGATCCTCAAGCGGCTTGAGATTGATCGAAAACCGTCCGCTGTTCAGCGTCGTGTTCGTCCCGTCGGCGCCGATGAACGACGAAAGGCTTTCCACGGCCGGGTCCTGCAAGATCACCTCCGCAAGCTGGCGCTGTTTCAGCGCCATTGCCGTGGAACTGATCGTCGGCGCCGCCTGCGAAATCCCCTGGATCACGCCCGTGTCCTGCACGGGGAACAGTCCCTTTGGAATTACGATGTACATGAGCACCGTCAGCGCCATGGTGCCGACGGCCACGAGCAACGTTGCGGTCTGGTGTCTTAGAACGAATTGAAGCGTCCGGCCGTAAAAGGCGATCATCGAGTTAAACGCCCATTCCGACCATTGGAAGAATCGGCCGTGCGACTGGTCCCCCCTCGCCCGCAAAATGCGCGAGCTCATCATCGGCGTAAGCGTCAGGGAAACGATTGCCGAAACGATGATCGTCACCGCCAGCGTCACCGCGAATTCGCGGAACAGCCGCCCGACGACGTCGCCCATGAACAGCAGGGGGATCAGCACGGCGATCAGGGAAACCGTCAGCGAAATAATCGTGAACCCAATCTGCTCCGACCCCTTCAGCGCCGCCTCCATTGGCGATTCGCCTTCTTCGATGTACCGCGAAATGTTTTCGATCATGACGATCGCGTCGTCGACGACGAAACCGGTCGAAATCGTCAGGGCCATCATCGACAGGTTGTCGAGGCTATACCCAAACGCCCACATCGCAGCGAATGTCCCCACCAGTGATACTGGCACCGCCACGCTGGGGATGATCGTCGCATAAAGATTCCGCAGAAAAACGAAAATCACCATCACCACCAGAGCGATGGTAAGAAACAACTCGAATTTCACGTCTGAAATCGAAGCCTGGATCGGCGTGGTCAGGTCAGTCAGCGTCGTCAGTTCGATCCCCGCCGGCAGGTTCGTCTCCAGCGACGGCAACAGCTTTTTGATGCTGGCGACAACATTAATCGTGTTGGCGCCCGGCTGGCGCTGCACGTTGACGATGACCGCCGGCGTCAGGTTCATCCAGGCCGCCTGCGAGCTGTTTTCAACCCCGTTGACGATCTTGGCCACGTCCGTCAGCATCACCGGCGATCCATTCCGATAGGCCACTACGACGTTCTTGTAATCATCGCTGGTCACGAGTTGATCGTTCGCGTCAATCTGCCAGTCCTGCCGCGGCCCGTCGAAGTTTCCCTTTGCTGCGTTCACGCTCGCCTGCGTGAGAGCGGTGCGCAAATCTTCCAGGTTGATTCCGTAGGCCGACAGCGCCGTCGGATTCGCCTGGATTCTTACCGCCGGCTTATGGCCGCCGCTGATGCTCACCAGCCCTACGCCACTGAGCTGCGAAATCTTCGGCGCCAGCCGCGTGTCGATCAGGTCTTCCACTTGCGAGAGCGGAATCGAATTGGAGGTCGCCGCCAGCGTGAGAATCGGGGCGTCGGCCGGATTGGTCTTGCTGTAGATCGGCGGCGATGGAAGATCCGAAGGCAGATAGCTCTGCCCCGCGTTGATCGCCGACTGTACTTCCTCTTCCGCGACGTCGAGCCCCAGGCTCAGATCAAACTGAAGGACGATGACCGACGTTCCGGCGGAACTGGTCGAGGTCATCTGGCTGAGCCCCTGGATTTCACCAAACTGGCGCTCCAGTGGGGCGGTCACCGTCGTCGCCATCACGTCGGGACTCGCTCCCGGATAAAACGTCAGCACCTGAATGGTTGGATAATCAACCTGCGGCAGCGCCGAGACCGGCAACTGCGTGTAACAGACAATTCCCACCAGCAGAATCGCCGCCATCAGCAGGGACGTTGCGACGGGCCTTAAAATGAACTGGCGGGAAGGGCTCACGGCGCTTCGCTTTCGACGCTGCTCGACGGCGCGGTCGACGGCCTCGTTGTCACGTTCACCTTCGAACCATCGTCCAGCCGCTCAAATCCGCTGTTGGCCACCTTCTGCCCCGGCTTAATTCCCGTCACCTGAGTGCGCCCGTTGTCGGTAACTCCTGGCGTGACGTTCACAAGGTGCGCCACCCCGTCCTCAATCGAGTACACAAACGAATCATCTCCGTTATGCTGAATCGCCGACGCCGGCACCAGCGTCACTCCCTTCAGCGTCGTCACCAACAGGTGCACGTTCACAAACTCATTGGGAAACAGCGGCGTATTCTTATTCGGAAATAGCGCCCGCCCCTTTACCGTCCCAGTCGTCGTATCGATCTGGTTGTCGATCGTAATCAGATTTCCCGTATCCAGCTTCTTCTGGTCCGCCCGGTCATAGGCGTCCGCCTCAAGTTTCGCCCCATTCTGCATGTGCGACTCAAGCAGGTCGAGATTGTCCTCCGCAATCGGGAACACCACGGTAATTGGCGAAATCTGCGTCACCACCGCCAGCACCGTATTGCCCGCAGCTTGCACGACATTGCCAGGATCCACCAGCCGCAGGCCAACCCGCCCCGTAATCGGCGACGTGATGTGGCAAAACTCCAACTGCACCTGGTCGTAATCCACCGCGCCCTGATCGTTTTTCACCGTACCTTGATTTTGAAGCACGAGCTTTTCCTGATCGTCCAGCGTCTGCTTCTGAATTGCATTGCGCGCCCACGCCTGCTGGTAACGGTCCAGGTCCATCTGGGACTGCGCCAGGAGATTCTGATCGCGTTCCAATGTCCCTTGCGCCTGGAGCAGGGTGGCCGCATACGGCCGCGGATCGATATCGATCAGCGGATCCCCCTTTTTCACCAATTGTCCCTCGGTGAAATGTACCGCGACGACCTGCCCATTGACCTGGCTGGTAATGGAAACCGTATAAACCGGCGTCACCGTCCCGATCGAATCCAGGTACAGCCCGACGTTACCGGTGCGCGCCGTCGCGGCGGAAATCGTGACGGCTTGCCCTGCCGCGCCAAAGCGTCCACCGGCCGCTTGTGGCTCATTCTGCTTTCGCAAGACCAGGATGAACGCGACCGCGAACACGAGAATGATCACCAGCCACAAAATCACGGTGACGATCTTGTGACGCGTGGTTGAGCGCGGCGGCGGAAGCTGATGATCGGGCGCGACGATAGGGCGTTGAGGGTCTTTTATAGTGGTCAATTTGCAAATCCCGCTAGTGAACTACGAATGCTTGGTTAAACGATTTCCTGATTGGGCCCGACCGCCTTGCGGACCCCCTAATCTGTTTTCATCTCTCTACCAATCAAACCGATTTGGCCGATAAAATCCAGCAACTTTCATCGACAGATTGCCCGCCGTCACATTGGTAATTGCAGTTACCCCTAAGGACAAAGCGTTGACCTGCCGTAATCGACCGCGACGACCGGCCGAAAAACCCGCAGCGATTTTTGGCATGAGGATCGAATCAGGCAGGCTCTGGCAGGCGAAAGAAGCCATAAATCGGCCTGTGCGCTTCCGTAACGCAATTTAGGAGTGCAGTGTTTCTCTATTATCGCGGAGTTGTCGAGCTTTGCGCATCTCGCGCCGGTTTTTGCAATGAATAAAAGAGCTGATCCGTAAGTGACTCCGGAAGCTTATCTACAGTGCCTTAGGAGGTCGAGCCAGGGGAGGGTCGAAGGGCAATTGCGATTGATGGGACCTGAAAGCGTGTTGTGCCAGTGATGAAACGCGGGGGTGGAAAGAAGCCATTCGAGTGGGCCGAACCGAAACCGCACGTTCGCATGTTGCCTTTAATTCTCGTCCAGGTCATGAAATACGTGTTTCAATGAAGTGCCGTAGGGGCATCGTTGAATCGAACGCGGCAAATTCCCGGCGGAGGCGATCCGTACGCGCCTGGATCTGCGGATCTTCAAAGGTTTTGGCGACGTGCCGCACCACGGCGTCTGTGGAAGGCAGTGTGTGCGAAACCAGCATGGCGCCCACTCCGAAAAATTGCACGCGAGCCGCTACTCCGAATTGATCCAGCCGGCGAGGAACGGCCACAATGGGCGTACCCGAAGCAATCGCTTCTCGAAATGCGCCAACACCCGGCGTACTCACCAAGAGCTTCGTCGTTCTGCGCATCGAAAGAAGCTCCCACAAGGGTACCCACGAATAGAGAGCGGCATTGTTTGGCAAATCGCTTCCCATCTGGGGCGAACGCGCCCATTGCGGGATGACTGTTATCACTTGGCACCGCGGCAGCGAGTCTGCAAGAGTTTTGGTCAGTGCGTAGAGCCATTGATACTCGGCCCGCGTTTGCAAGCCTGTCGTTCCGAACACACAGGCGATCAGAGGCCTAGAATCCTCCAACAGCTCCAGGGGAATGGGCGTCCAATCGATGTCCCGGGGCGAAGGCAAAAGTGTTCCGAAATACTCGATTCGCCCCCGCTCGGCAGGAAATTCGACGCAAGGAGATAGACTCATCGCACGAATCGCAGGTAAATTGCCGAGTTCTGTGCATCCAAATTCGTATTTATCGGCGATCGATTTACCCGCCGGTGAAAGTGCCTTCACGGTGGAAAGGGCGCCGCGCACGGCGCGAACAAGGTCGGCGGATTCCAGAGCGCGTCGCGTCCGGGTCACTATTTCCGCGGAGTGATTGGGCTGGGCGAACGACCACGGCGGCAAGTCGGGCGACCTGAAATCAGGCAGCCCCGCATGATGGACGACGACGTGTCTGACCAATGACCGAAGTTCGAAGGCCAATCCCTGCCAAACGGCGTCGAGAATGATAACGTCAAGACGCCGTTCTTTTGCCTGCATCACCAGCCAATCGACAAATGACGTGCTTTGGGTCCGGTGAATGACCTGAAGCCCGTTCAAACCAAACTTCGGCAGCAGTTCGCCCCATGCCTGCTTTTCTCCGGGGAAGATGGCGAAGACCTCAGAACGGAAGATATGAATCTCGTGGTCCGATTTCAGCAGCTCCCGGCAAATGCGCAGGCACGGCGCCAGATGCGGCAGCTCTGAATACGGCAAAATACCGATGCGAAGCTTCATGGCTGAGGCCTCAAAGAGTCGTCGGGCATCGATTGTAATGCCAACGGTTAGTCGAATGGAAAATCCTGATACGAGCAGATCGTAATCGGCAACGCCGTCATCGGGATTGATCTGGATCACTCGAGTAATCAGTGATGATGCGATTTAGGAGTGCAGTGTTTCTCTATTATCGCGGAGTTGTCGAGCTTTGCGCATCTCGCGCTGGTTTTTGCAATGGATAAAAGAGCTGATCGGTAAGTGACTCCGGAAGCTTATCCACGGTGCCGTAGGCGGTCGGGAATTCCTTGGGGAGGTGGTGGGTGCCGAAGATTCGGTCCAGCCAGGGCAAAGTGGAGGCGTAGTTGCGGTTGATGGGGCCGGAGAGGGTGTGATGCCAGTGATGGAAAGCGGGGGTGGAAACGAGCCGCTCCAGGGGACCGAACCGCAAACGAATGTTGGCGTGAATGAAAAAACCCCACGAGGTGGTGATCAATGTGGCGATCACGGGCACCAGGCTGCCGGCGGCGGTTCTTGGGCTGCCGAGGCCCAGAACGTAGATCGGAACCAGGGCGCAGAATCGGCTGAAGACCAGGTCCACGGGGTGCGCAGCGTGTTGACCAGAAAATCGACATGCTCGGCGCTGTGGTGGATGGAATGGAAACGCCAGAGAAAAGGAATTTCGTGGCTCAGGCGATGGGCCCAGTAGTATCCGATCTCAGAAACGAAAAGTGCCGCGATGGCCTGGACCCAAATCGGCCAGGATCCGGTGACCGCGAGAAAACTGCTCGGAACGGCGCGGTGGATGATCACAGCCAGGAAAGCCATCGGTCCGCTGATCACGGCGGCGGGAATAAGGCTGCTGATGAAAAAATATCCCAGATCGGCGCCGATCCCCCGCCGAAGAATTTTCTGCGGGTGCGCGGCGAAGAGACGCTCAAGCGGGACGAAGATGACGACCAGAATCGTCAGCCAGACAGAAAGCCGCAAAACCGTCAAAAGCATTGCATGGAATTGAACGGCCATGATGTCAAGTTCTGGAAGTGGCGAATCCCCTTCTTCCAATCGGAGAAGAGGACAGATCAGTCGATGGGGCCCAATTACGCCGGCATATGCATTCGATTCGCGATCACCCGGCGGCCCACTCTGCCGATGGCGATAACGAT
Organism: uncultured Phycisphaerales bacterium; assembly: GCA_963755915.1. Lineage (GTDB taxonomy): Bacteria > Planctomycetota > Phycisphaerae > Tepidisphaerales > Tepidisphaeraceae > PALSA-1353. The sequence continues at coordinate 4,427,074 of CAVWLP010000002.1, read as the reverse complement.
ACCCACGGCCGCAAGCAATAGGAAGGCGGAGGGTTCCGGCACGTTTGCCTCCAGGTCTGGATCAGAGAAAAAGACCATGGGCGGATCTCCGGGGGTGCCGATGGCGAAAAAGCTCAGTAGCTCGGAGGTGCCCGTGGCCGTGAACGACATCGTTTGCGGCTGCCAGGGCACCACGGCGCCCTGCGGAACGTTCATCACGGTCGAATACTGGGTATCGCTGCCCAGGCTGACCTCCCAATTCTCCAACGACCCGACGGCACCGCCCAGTTCCTGGTCACCGGCCTGATAGAAAGTCAGGCTGTAATTCTGTCCGTTCGTGAGGCCGTTTATGGTTTGAGTGATCGCAACGGACAAACCCGGAGTGCCGTCGGACTGGATGAAATTGCCACCGGCGGGGCTGTTGACGGGGAACGGTGGATAGACGGGTATGCCGGGCGCTGAGGGATCATCGGCGGTACCGGGGGCATCGACGTATGTGAAGTCCGCGCCGGTCCAGTCAGTCGGCGAAACTTGCTGTATTTGATTCTTTGGCGCGAGGCCGGTGTAGGACAAGAATAAGGGATTGGTCACCAGGTTCGCGTTAGCGATACCGCAGGTAAGCAGGGCCAGCGCGATTGCGGGAACTACGAGGATGGAAAATTTTGTCGCGAGCATAGTTTTTCCTTTTGGGTGCACAAGACGGCAATTGATAAGGGAGCCGGCGCCGAGTCAGGCGGTGGAGGGTTTGGCGCGCAATCGGCGTCCGAGCCTGCCGATGCCGACAACGGTGCCCACGCTGGCGAGCAGCAGACAAGCGGATGGCTCGGGGACGTTGGCTTCCAGGTCTGGGTTGCCGAGAAAGACGATCGGCGGGAGTCCGGTGCCGATGGGGACAAAGCTGAGCAGTTCAGAACTGCTGGTGGCGGTGAAGGTCATTGTCTGCGACTGCCAGGGGATGACGCCGCCCGCCGGATCGGACATCAAAGTGGAAGATTGAGAAGGGCTACTCCCCAGGCTGACTTGCCACTGCTCGGTGGTGGGGCCGGCGAAGGCGTCACCCAACTGCTGTCCGGCGGCCTGATAGAAGAAAAGGGTGTAGCTGTCGCCGGCAATCAAAGTATTGATGGTCTGGGTGAGGGGGCTGGATAATCCCGTGGTGCCATCGGCCTCGATAAAATTTCCACCGAGAGGGGTGTTCACGGGGAAAGACGGATAGACGGGTATGCCGAGATCCAAGGGATTATCCGCGCTGCCGGGGGTATCGACAAAAACATAACCGCCGCTGCTCCAGTCCGTGGGCAGGACATGGCTGAAAAAGTCCTTGGGAGGGGAACCGGTGTAGGAAAGGAAGTCGCTGTTGGTGACGAGGTTCCCGCGGGCTACGTCGGCGGCAAACGATGCCCACCCGATGATGGATAAAACGATTTTGAACGATTTTTTCGAGAACATTTTTTTCTCCCTTCTGTGAACGAGGACCGGCACTCACAAGGAGGCGGCGCGGCGGCGCAGCTTGCGGAGGCCGGCGGCAAGCACTGCAACGCCGGCAATCAGAAGCACCGAAGACGGCTCCGGAACTTCGACGTCGACGCCATCCAGCAGCGAGAATGGGGGTTCTCCCGTCGGCGTTCCCACTGCCAGGAACGAGAGCAGATCGCTCGCGCCGCTGGCGGTGAAGCTCATCGTCTGATACTGCCAGCCCGTAAAGCCTTCGCTCGCGTTGTTAACGACGGGGGTGAACTGCGTCTGGCTGCCGAAGCTGACCTGCCACTGCTCAGTGGTTGGCCCGGATCCGGGGCGCAACTGCGCCCCGGCCCACCAGAATCCAACGGAGACCGGCTCGCCGAGGGTCAATCCATTGATGGACTGCGAAAGCGGCCCCGGGTCATAGCCCCCATCCGCGGCGACGAAGTTCCCGCCATTTGGGCTGATCGTCAGCCCGTTGGCCGAGCCATTGCCCGGACCTCAGAGATAATCCGTCCCGATCGAGCCGGGGGCGCCGGTTGTATCCGCCGTCCCCGGCGCGAAGATGAATGTATATCCCGTGGCGGTCCAGCCAATCGCGTTGGTGTTGTATCCCAACTGCCCGTTTCCATTCGTCGTCGACTCAAACCCGCCGTTGGTTACCAGGTTCGCGCGGACCGCGCCGCACGTGAGCAGTCCCAAACCAACGGCGGCAATCAGGAGGGTTGATAATCCTCTCGAAAACATATTCTCTCCCGTCTTTGTAAGAACGACACAAATTGGAACGCACTGGCGTTCACTTTCAGGTGGACAGCCGTTTTCGCCGGCGCATGAGCAGGGCAGGGACCGTCAGGCCGAACAATCCGAGCGTCGCCGGTTCCGGAACGCTGGTGGGAATCGTGTAAAGGGCGAACGCCATATCCATCGAGCTGTTGATCCCGTCGAACTGCGGGTTGTAGTCCAGCGGACCGAACCCGCCGACGCTCGATGGGCTGCTGAAAGCGCCGGAAACCGCGTCATCGAGGAAGTGGTAGGGAGCCGGCGAAGTTTCGTCTCCCGCCGCAGCGTACGGATCGGCGATGCCGTAGTCCCGATCGTGCCAGCCCCAGTCGATTGGGGTGGTCGAGGTGTTTGGGACCAAGGCGACGATGCTGAGCCATTCGACATTTCCGTTGGTCGCGTCGGGAAAAGTGATGTTCTGCCAATTCAGTTCGGCGTTGTACTCGATCAATCCGCTGTCGCCGGGGGGAGGCGCAACTGTGGTAGATTTTCCGGGCGCAACCGGAGTAGCTGTGAAGGTTCCCGAGGAATAGCTCAGCGAGAGCGCCTGGGTTACCGTCTGCGTTGCGATGAGCGTTCCGGGATGGCTGAAATCCGCGGTGGTTCCAAGGACGGCCGGCACGTCGGTATAGAGCGAAATCTGGAACGCGGGGACCGGGTCGGTGCCGCTGGCGTTGGTGCCGTTCAGGTAAGAGCCCCAGAAGGTGATGTGGCCGATGGGCAGCGGATTGTTGTCCGAAAAATCGTCCGCCACCATGGTTCCCTGGGCGACTCCGCTGGCGGCGTCGTAGTTCGCCGTGCTCGATATATCCTGCCCGGGAAATGGCTCGGGAGTGTCCGTGGACAGCGGCGTTGCCCCGACCGGATATATTCCGGGAGGCGCGTTATTCAGCGGCGATTGATAGAACTTGAGCTGCTCATTTGGCAGCGGGTCGCCAGAGGCGAAAGAGCCGATGCTTAGAGATGTGAAAACTCCGATTGTTGTAATTCCGATCGAACGAGTTTTGAAAGTAGACCGTGTCATGGGAAGCTCCTAACAGTTAGAGATTGATCTGGAAGCGCAGTCGAACCACATCGACCTGCGCGGGTGTTTTGCCATTCAGTTGGTTTTTCGTCTTCGCCTCGCCAGCATGCCGATTCCCGAGGCCATCATCAGCCCCGTGGATGCCGGCTCGGGCACGGTGGGGGCGGGGAGGCGGAAAATGAGGTACTCATCTTCATTCAGGCCTGGGGCGAACGGAGCATCAGGATCGCCGACGCCGACGCCGGGGGCGTTGTACCACATCCATTCGGAAGTGGGCGCGATTTGCGGTACGTCGATGCCGGGGGGGCCGAAGAGTGCGGTGTACACGCCGCCTTGCGCGTTGTCGTAGGTCGTGTAAACGCTCGGCGTGACCCACCCCCCGGAGGGGTCGGTGGAATTGTTGGCGGCGGCGATGGCGCTGGCCAGGCCCGGATCGGCGAAATAAACGTCCGGAGGGGAAGCGCTTGCCGGAAGCGACATGCCCGTCGCGGCCACCTGCCATTGTCCGGCGCCGACGGATCCGCTGCCCAGCAACAGGTTGCCCGATATTGACGAGGAAAGATCGACCAAAAGCCCCTGCGCGTCACTGATGTCGCTCCACGCGGCAACATAGATGTAATTGTTCGCGGCACTCAACGTGACGTTGTAGGACTGGGCGACGTGGAGTTCGCTGGACAGAGAATTGTACTCATTGCCGTAGAAAGTCGTGGCGGCGGTACTGTTGCCGGTATAGAGGGCGTAGTCGTTGTCGGCATCGACGGTCACGGTGTACTGTGCGCTCGCAACGGCCGGAGACAATACAATAATCGCGATCAGGGTGTTTGTTGTTCGTTTCATGGTAGTAATTCCTTTTTTGGTTCGCTGGCTTTTGTTGGGAACCATTCGAGTCATCTCAAACACGCGCCCTGCGCCGCCGAATCATCAGAGCGGTACTGCCGATGCCCACAACGCTTAGCGAGGCAGGCTCGGGAACCGAGGAGGTTGGATATTCCTGTACTTCAAAGCTTCCGTAGTCCACGGTGCCGTTGGGCACGTTTTGCCCTAAATCTGGGAACAGGGCCTGGAGTCCGGCAGTGCTGGTGACATCTATTGTCTTGTAAATATCGAGAGTGGACCCGGCGGGAAGCGGATCAAAGTTGAAAGCGACGTTTGTGGGCGTGACGGTTGTGACCAAACCCGGGACCGCTCCGACTCCCGCCAGGGATGCACTGGCGGTTACCCAGGAGAGGCCGGGGGTGAGGATACTTTCTTCCCAGTCGGAGATGGCAGGCCCTGCGACGACGATCGTTTCATTGAGCTGGAAGCCAGTGCCGAGCAGTTCGGAGACGTCGGAGCCGTCAATGCGTCCATCGCCGTTGCGGTCCTCGATATCGTTGAGTTGTTTATCGATGGGGCCGGCATTGCCATCGTAAGTCACGGTAAGGGGGCCGATGTTGAACTGGCCGAGGGGGGTTTCGTTCACGGAAAGATTGGTAGCGGGCCCGGATCCGGGCCCGGCAGTGATCTGGGCCAGGGCACTTCTGGCTTCCATCGTTAGCGCCGATGCACCCGTTAATACGGCGATACGAGTGAAACTGGTTTTGCGTGACATGTGATTCTCCTTTGAAATGGGGTCTAATTGCTCGGTCGAAACATTTCCCAGGCCGATGCTCCTTTGCACCTTCCGCGGGGAGCGTCGCATGACATCGATGGGGGCCAAGGTCCATCGAAAGCCTTAGCCGGAATCGAATTTGACTTCGCCGTTGGATCCAGCCGGATTTGAACGCGATGCGCCTCGAGGATCGACCCCAGAAGATGGTCGAGTCGCTGCTCAGCTTCGTGAGAACAGATGTACAACGCGCCTGCACTGCGGAGCACGGATTCGCTGGAGGGGTCGTGCTCTTCGGCGATGCCGATCACGACCGCGGGCCCGATTTCCACGAGCCGGGCAATCATGTTTGCCGCTCGATCGACGGCTTCGCCTGGGCCGACCCATACCACAACGGCCCGTGGGTGCATCCTCAAAATCGAGCGAAACTGAACTGCGAACGGACCTTCCGGGACAAACCGCCAGCAAAATCCCGGCGGTGCAAGAAAGAACTCGTCGCGTTCCCCTTGCCAGGGCCGCCGCACGTCGCCGATCATCGTCATGACGATTGCCGACATCATCTGATTGGTCCTTCCTGCCGCGCGATGAACCTGAAAAAAGCAAAAACGCTGCATCCGCCGCAGGTGTTTCATGGAGAACAACTCGGTCGACGGCGTCGGCGATTCAGCAGGCCGAAGACCGCAACGCACAATAAGCCGGCGGAGCCCGGCTCCGGAACGTACCCCACGCTGAATCCGATTCCGTCGCCCGCGACCTGATTGACATCGAGATCAAGGCTGGTGAAGGGTGCCCCGGCAAACTGCGTGAGAGACCAGCCGGTGTTGTAGACGTCGCCATCGCCGATGCTGCTATACGTCCAGCCGCCTGTTGTTTGGCTCAGGAGCGTCGTGGATGAGGGGGAGTTGGCATAGGGGCCGTGATCTTCGCCGACCAGCGAGGGTAAGTCTTTTATTGCAGCAAGGGTTGCGGTGGTGCCGCCGTTGTCGTTCGGGCCGGCGAGTCCCGCGACGACCAGGTAGAGATCCGACAGGTTGGGCACCCCATTGAGGAAATCGAAACTGAGCGTGTATTGTTCGTTGAAGCTGTTGAGGTTGTTGATGCCGACGTTGTCGGCATTGGTCCCCCAGGTGAACGTGTTACCCGTGGGGACGCCCGTTCCAACATAGCCGGTGCCGGAATTTGACACCGTCTGCGAAGGGCCGGAATTTGTCACCTGCGCTGTAGACCGAGTCTCTTCCGAGGGGCTGTCGTATAAAGTACCGGTGTACTGTGAAGTGACTGGATTGAAATTGCTGGCCGTCAATGAAACAGCGAGCGTCCCGTATCCCGGCAAGAGAAAATTCTCCGGCCCGATTTCGTTTGGATTGCTGAAGTTTGGGGAGGGCTGGAGCGTTGGGCTGCTGGCGGTGAAGGGGCCGAAGTCGGTGCCGTTGGTGTTCTGAAGATAGTTTATTGCGATCTGCGCCGTCGCCGCCCGGGCGGCGCCGAAAGCCAAAGCGCCGGCCGCCAAAGCGGTCCGAGTATGCCTGCGCGGGGCCGGGGATTTTGCGCTGCGCCTGAGTGTGCGAAAGCGTGTCGCCGGGATGATTGGGACTCTGACATGATTTTCTCCTGGCCGACCAGGGACGGCCTGTTCCGTTTCGCCGGCAGACGCCGGCTGCGCTTCGTGCTTCAAACGCGCCGGTCGCCCGGCACACTGAACTGAAAAGCTGATTTAGGCGGCCTTACGTTGGCGGTCGCACGGCTGCGCCGCCGCGCGGGCGAGGCGCTCGTAGCCGTCGGTCTCCTGCGCGTCGATGATTTTGAAAAGGTCGTGCCGAATGTGATCGGAAATCAATCGATTACCGTTGAGTTCCGCCGCTCCAAGGAGCGTTTCCAACAATGCTTGTCGCTTGCTCATGGTTCTCTCCGTTGCAAAAGGGTTGAATGTTTCAATCGCACTGGAGGGCTAAAGCGAAAGCCGAACCACATCCCGCGGGGCGTGCGGAATGTTCTCAACCACCGGTAAGCCGGCGGGTTGCATCGCTTTTTCGAAAACCACCCCAGTTACCGAAATTCGCGGGTTTCAGGAACGTATTGTTCCTCGGTTCAGGCGGGAGCCAAACGCAAATCACGACTTGCGCGAGCCAGGAACGCTTCGTACCGATTGGAACGTTTTGCTCCAAGCCGCGGCGCGCAGGCGGAGCCCCGGAAATTGTGATCGAGAATTCAATGAATCAGAGATTGCAAGCCAAGCCGCCGAATCATCCGGCCCAGCCGGTGCCGCTCGACCTTCAGCGCGACCGCCGCGCGCGTCTGGTTTCCCCCGCTGTCCCGCAGGGCCGATGCGATCATCTGGCGTTCCATGTCGGCCAGGGACGCTATCGCCTTCGCTACAGTTGGTGGTTGCTCGACCGCTCGCGTCCCCAGTTCCGCCGGAAGGTCCTCCACGCCCAGCGTCTGGTTCTGCGTCAGCGCGCACGCCCGCTCCAGCACGTTCCGCAGCTCGCGAACATTGCCCGGCCAGTCATATTCCACCAGCCGGTTCATCGCCTCCTGCGAAATGGCATGTTGTGGCTCGTCATACGCACGGGCCATATCCCTTAAAAACTGTTCCGCCAGCAGGGCGATGTCCTCGCGGCGATTCCGTAGCGGCGGTATCTCGAGCGCCACCACGTTGATTCGAAAATAAAGGTCCATGCGGAATGAACCCTGCCTGACCATCTCCGCCAGAGGCCGATGCGTGGCCGCAATGATCTGCACGTTCACGGGAATCGCCCGGACGGTCCCCAGCGGCACAACCGCGCTCCTGGAGGCATCGCAGCAACCGCGCCTGCGCCTCAGGCGGCAACTCCCCAATCTCATCCAGAAAAATCGTCCCCCCATCGGCGGCCCGAAAGAACCCCAGCGTATTGCACGCCGCCCCGGTAAACGCGCCGCGCACGTGCCCGAAGAGTTGCGATTCCAAAAGGGAATCCCTAAGCGTTGAACAGTCGACGGGAACAAACGGTCCCGAGGCCCGGAGGCTAGCCAAATGGATTTGCCGCGCCAGCAGTTCCTTGCCGGTGCCGCTTTCCCCGCGGATAAGAACGGTGCATTCCCTGCGGCCGACCGCCGCCGAGAGTTCGCGCAGACGCCGCATCGCCGGATGTTCGCCCACCATCCGCATATGCTCGGCGTTCTCCCTCGCCTCCGGCACTGCGCTTTCCTTTCCCCCCGCGTTTGCCCGATCGTGAAAGAAACAATCCGAAAGACAATTTCAGGTGTGACGCCCTTACGAGCGCCGACCGTTCCAGCGAACTGATCCAGGATTTTAATTGTTAGCAGCCGCAAAGCCAGCAAAATCTTAAATAAATCTTAATGTGCAATTGGTAATCGGCGAATAGCGAACAAATTCGTGCGGATTCGCTATTTCCATCCCTGCCCATCCTCGGTTTGTTTCACCAGTCCGTTGTATTTACCCGCCAGATCATTGAATTTGGCGATCGCATCGTTCCGCTGTTTCAGGACCTCACTGAGTGCCGCGTCGCGTGCCTTTACCGCGGCCATCCATTTGTCCAGCGCCGCCCCGAGCTGTTGATTTTCCAATTCCAATTGATCGCGCTGAGCGATCGCTTTGCTGAGATCGGATTCGCACGTCGTCAACCGCCCGCGCAGGTCCTCCAGGTCGGCCGCGTCATCCTTCAGTTCCCGCGTCTGCTCGTCGATCTTCGCCGATTGCTCGATACGCGTCTGGTCGAGCTGCTGCGCCCGCGCCTCCAAACGGCTGTTGATCTCCCATTGAATCGCGCAGAGAAGTGCGACCGCAACAATGCCTACGAAATTGAAAATCGAAAAGAATCGACTCACGGCTTGCCTCCCCGGATTTCAAACGCCACCTTCTCAATCCCGGCAAGCCGCACCAGGTCCAGGACGTGAATGATATCCCCATGCCGGGCCTCGGCATCGCCGCTGATGATGATCCGCACATCGGGATTTGCCTGCCGCAATCGGGAAAGTGCGGCGATGAGCTGATTGTCATCGACGGGCTTCTTATCCAGATAGGCCGACCCCGCCTTGTCTACGGAGATGTCTGCAAAATTTCGCTTTTCCTCCGTGGTTGCCGAAGCCGCCGTCGGCAAATTCACCTTCACGCTTTTCAGGTTGACCATGCTCAGGCTGACCAGCATGAACGAAGCCAGCAGGAAAAACATGATGTCGATCAGGGGAATGATTTCGATCCTGGCCTCCGCGCTCTCGCCCGGCAGTCGCGTATCCAATTTAACGGGCATGGCTGCCTCCCAGCGCGCGCTCGCGCGCAAACTTTTCCAGATCGTGTCCGTGATGCTTTGCGGATTCGACGAGCAATTCGACGTGATTGATCGTCCGTTCCAGCCGGGCCCGGAAATGCGATAGTTGGCGGTTGAAATAGTTGTAGGGAATGAGGCACATAATGGCGATTCCCAGCCCGCATGCGGTTGCGATGAGCGCCTCGGCGATCCCGCCGCTTACTTTGGTGGGGGCAAGCTGCTCTTCCCCAACGAAATTGAATGACCGCATGATTCCGGTGATCGTGCCCAGCAGCCCCAGGAGGGGGGCGAGGGTGATCAGCGTCCCAAGTACCCACTGCCGCCGCTCTCCGGATTCCAGCTCCTTCGAAGCCCGAAGCTGCATCGCGCCCAGCAGCGAGCTGTGCGCGTGCACCAGCCCTTCATGAATTGTCTCCAACATCGGATCGTGCGGCACATCGGTGATCTTTAGAGCCCGATCAAACTCTCCGTCGGAAATCGCCTCAAAACTTTCTTTCGCGGCGGTAGAATTCGTCCGCCTCCAAAGTGTCCACCACCACAGCGAACGCTCGATGATTATTGTCAGCGCAGCGATTAAGGCGACCAGGATCGGCCACATGATCGGCCCACCCTCTTGAAAATAATCCACGATGACATTGGCCAGAATGACGTTCATGAAAACAGCTCCAGTTATTGCCGATTAATGACAAACTCGATAGCGACCTCATAAATTCGCACCGGACCCCTGCGAAAACGCCAGGTGGAGCGAATCGCGTGAACGGCCGCGCTGTTCAGCAGCGGCCACCGGCAAGGGGAAACCGCGTGCGCCTCGATCACCCTGCCGTCTTCATCAACCGTCATGCGCACGACGACCGTCCCCTCCTCTCCGTCGAGGACGGCTTCCTCCGGTTCCTCCGGCGCCGGCTGATCCCCTTCCCCTTCGCCATAGATCAGATGAGTGACCCCGGGCACTCCGCGATTCGCCGCCAGCGCTGCAGCCGGTTTCGTTGCTGCCGCAACCATCGACGGCTTGCTCGCCGCAATGACTGGCTTTGGCGTTGATTTCAATTTCGGCTGCTCAAGCGGTTGTGTGAACGCCGGCGCGGCAACAGGTGGAACATCCGGAGGCGGTGTCGCCGCCGATTGCGACTGCTGCGCTTGGGCTGGCGGCGCTTCCGTCGCCCGTGGCCCCGCTTCCTCCACGCTCAGCAATTCCGTTTCTACAATCAGGGGCGGTAGCGGCCCCTTCGATCGATGACCGCTCAGCACGATCCCCACCACCCCAACCACCAAACATCCGCACCACACTACCAGCGTCGCTATCGGCAGCAGCCCCGCTTCCTCAAAATTTGGCCGTCTCTCAAAAGACATAGGAGAGCCCCACGAGAAAGGTGCGCCTCTGCCCATATTGCGGCGCCGCCACGCCCACGCCGGTCCCGCTTCGAATCTGATAAACCTCGTCGAACAAGTTCACGATGTCGAAGCGAAGCTTCACCAAATCACACCGGTCATCATCCACCTGGAAGGTGTGGGCATAACCGATGTTGACGGGGTAAGAAGAGGGCTCTTCCAGCAGATTCGCAAATCCCGACCGCAGGCCGGAGCTGTAAACCCAATCGAGATAAACGTCGTTGTCTCTCCATTCGTAGGAGACGCCCAACGATGCACTGTATTGCGCCTCGTGGTCGAGCTTGATGAAATTCGACGCGATGTAACTCAGCTCGGCGGGATCGATGGTGAACTGCTGCGAAACGATGTCTTTGCCGTTCGTCTCCACCCATCCGAAATTCCCGAAGGCAGAGAAGCCGTCCTGTTTGTAGGTGGTGCTGACATCGGTGCCATACACCAGCCCGTATTTATAGTTGAATGGAGTGAAAATCACGGCATCGCCGAACTGGCCAAGATCGATCAGATTGTGGGCCTGCTTATAATAGCCGTCGAGATTCACCGTCCACGACTTGGTGATCTGCTGCGAGAGGCCGGCATCGTAATAGTTCGACCGCTCGGCCACGGGCGCGTTGTCCAGGATGTTGGCCGGGGCGTTGGTGGTGTTGGTGAATTTCGCCAATGTGCTGGGCGGCACATATTGGATCGGCGGGGTAACGAAATACCTCGCGTAGCCGATATGGGCCGTCGTTTCCGGCGTCACTTTCCACACCAGGTTCACGCGCGGGCTAAGCTGCCCCTCGTTGTCAAAATTTGCATCGAATTCGTCCAGGCGGGCGCCGAAATTCACGGTGACCGTTTTTGTCAATTTCCATTCATCCTGCAGATATCCGCCGATCTCCAGTCCGTCGTTGCGCGTGTCGTCAGTGATGTCTTCCGGTATCGTGGAAGTCTGGGCTCCCGTCACGGGATCGACGGGAAAAACATTCGTATTGGTGTTATTCCGCTCGACGGTATAGTCCCCGATCAGGCCGGCGCAGGGTGTTCTGGTCGTTGAGGTTAAAGGAGCTGTCGATCTGGAATCCTTCGGTGGAATAAGAGTTGAACACCTCACCGGCGACGCCCTGGAGAATCAGATCTCCCGTGAAATCCGGTACGAAATGAATTTGCCCATACCGGTAAAATGCCGACGCCAGGATCGAAAAGTCTTCCAGACTCTTCTGATAAGAGACGACGCCGTAGTATTCCTGCTCGTTCTGAGTTTCGTTCAGATCGGCGGAATCGAAGTTCGTGATCGGGCCGAGCTGAAACAAGGATGGCGCACCGGGAACATTGGGAATCTGAAAATCCTGGTTGGCGCCGTTAACGATAAAAGTGAGCCGGCTCGTATCGTCGATATGATATGCGGCGTAGATAAACCCGCGCTGCTGGCTGGTGTCATCATGAATCGGCCGCACGCTTCCCGTCGGATTTTCAATCCCGATGCTGTTGTGCTTGTACGATCCCGTGGCAAAAATATCCCACTTGCCGTCTGACCACCCCAGTTCCACCGAGGGCTCAAACCAGTCGTAACTGCCGCCGTAAAGTGAAACTTCGCCGCCTTGCAAAGCCGTTCCCGTTTTGGTGGTGACATCAATGATTCCCGCCGTATGAAATCCATATTGGGCCGGCAGGCTGCCGTCCACCAAAGTCACCGATTGAATTAAATGCGTATCCAGTTCCTGTCCGAACGTATTGATCGGCTGCGGAAGGAGCACGCCATCGACGTCATAGGTAACATTGGCGTGCTCGCCGCGGACGTGAAACTGCCCGAAGGAGTCCGCCACTACGCCGGGATCGCGAAGGATGACCTGCTGGAAGGTCGCGTTCTGGCCGCCGGGGATGTTGGCGATCTGGTTTGGCCCCTGGGTGTATTCAGTTGCGCCGAGGCCCGGGGCAATTTGATCGCGCAGCAAATCGAGATCGCTGGTCACGACCACCTTCTTCAACCGCGCTGTAACTTGCGCCGGCTGCGTGCTTGCCGGCTGAGTTGCGGCCACCGATTGCGTTGGCGGCGGTCCCGGAATCGGTGGGGCCTCAACCGAGCTTGGAGTTGTGGTTGCCGTGGCACTGCTGGGCTGCGTCGTGGCGTCGGCCCAGCCCAATGCGGCGCAGGTTGTTAACGCCGCCGCGGCCCAGACGAATAAAATTCGCATGAGGTTCTGCCTCCCAAGAATCTATTTGTTGTCCCGTGAAAAAGTTCAGCCCCGGCTCTTCGCGCGGATTAGGCGCACACCAGACCACACCCCGTTTGGTACAAGCTCAATCCACGATTAAAGAGCCGAAGGAACTGGAGGCGCGCGGGCCAGATGAATGAGAACTCTCACCGTCTGCGGCGCAGCCGGGAGCGGCAGGGGGGCGCACTCAATCGCCGGCAGGGAAGGCTCGGGCACTCTGGGCGAATCGGGCGGATGCGCCTTCATCGCCTTGAGGGTCTGGCACGTCAAACACCCATCATGATCATCCGCTTCCCCGCCATCATGATGATGCTCAATCTTCTCATGCAGAAATTGCCCCACTCCGGTCGCCCAATACCCAAAGGACGCGAGGAGCAGAAGATTGAGCAGGCGGAGGTGCATGCAGGAACGATCTCCGCGCGGCGGAGATTTTCAGCAGAATATCCGCCTCAAAGATTAAATGCAACACAGTTGCATATGGAAAGGCGCAAAAAAAATGATGTGGGGGAGACCAGCAGCAAGGCGTGCGGAAATTTCCCCCGGATGCCGCGCGGATTTACGGGTCGTCGCGGCGCAAGCGATACCCGCATCCCCTCACGGTCTCGATGGCGTTCTCGCCGTCGCCGAGCTTCCTGCGGATATTCTTGATGTGGGCATCGATTGCCCGGTCCTGCATTCCGCCGGCGTCGCCTCCGGTTGAGGCATAGATCGCCTGGCGGGAATGGACGGAACCGGGTTTCTCGGCCAGGAATTTCATGATCCGGAACTCCGCGGCGGTAAGCCGCACTCTCGATCCGCCGTAGGTAACTTCATGCTGATCGGGGTCGATGGCCAGTCGGCCGATCTCCAGGCGTCCGCCAACCTTTCCCCGGCGGTTGCGTCTCACCAGGCAATCGACCCGGGCGACCAGCTCGCGGGGATGGAAAGGCTTGAGCACAAAATCATCCGCTCCAAGTTCCAGTGCGGTAATTCCCTGGTCCTTGTCCTCGGGGGCAGTCAGGAGAAGGATGGGAAGCTGGGCGGTTTTGGGCTGGGCACGAAAATACCGGCAGACCGCCAACCCGCCGGAGGGGGAGACGTGCATATCGACGATCGCCACGTCGGGTGGAGAGGCGATCGCGATATCGGCTGCGGATTCACCGTCTTCGGAGATCTTGACGTTATAGTGATGCCGCTGGAGCAAAGCCTGCAATATCTCTCGATTGTCGAAATTCCCATCGATCACCAGGACCATGGGGCGTTCACTCGCCAAAAAAATCTCCTTTCTTTCGAGATGGAAGTCCGTTTCCCTCTCGCGGCACGTATTCGTATTTTCCAGAGCAACTGGCATAAGTGCCTTGTCTTTCAACGTGTTAATTCCGACCGGGCGTTCACGTATGTTTGGAGGTTCAATGACTTCCAACGTCCTAGGCGCAACAGGTGGACATCGCAGGTTTATGGTATGATTGGGTCACAGCGACGGGGGCCATCATGATGGCCGAAGAGCGCACTACCGACGCCGTCCAGCGCTACCTCAACGAGCTCACGGGAGATGCCCCGGTTCAACCGGTCGTGCGTGCGCTGCTCGATCGGGCGATACGTCGCCTGCGACTTCTCTGCACAAATCTGCTGCACCGCAATTATCCCCGGCTTCAGCAGCCGCCGCTGAATTTGCAGCCGGATGAATTGCTCGGGGCGGTGATCGAGCGGGTTCTCAAAGCCATGCGGGTCGCTCGTCCGACAAACGTGCGGCAGTTCTTTTCGCTTGCGAACAAGCACATTCTCTGGGAGCTGAACGACCTCGTACGCCGGCTGGACAAGCAGCCCCGCTCGGTGGAACTGCATGAAAGCATCATTCCGGCCGAGACGGATGCGCCCTGGGACATCACCCCTGAGTATTCGCGGATCATGGAGGCGATCGGCCGACTGCCGGACGACGAGCGTGAAGTTTTCGAACTGGCGCGAATTCAGGGGTTGACTCACGCCGAAGTCGCTGGTGTGATTGGGGTGTCGGTAAAGACAGTCCAGCGCCGGCTGAATCGGAGCCTTCAACTGCTGGCGGAACAACTGGGGGATCTTAAGCCTGATGAGGATTCCTCCGGTGCGCGTTAGCGGCGACGGCTGGTAAGCCAAGTATGTCCCCCGATCCCAGCATCCAACAGCTCGTCGATCAGATCCTGGAATCAAATCGAGCGGCCGAGGAAGTCTGCATCGATTACCCGCAGCTTCTTCCGGTCGTCCGCCAGCGACTGAATGTTTTGAGCGCCGTGGAAGCGCGGGTGAACCTGCTCTTTCCACCGGCCGGGTCGACGCGGCCGGATGCGGATGGGGGGGCGAGGCAATCGGCCTTCGATCTGCCGCGAATCCCCGGTTACGAACTCCAGGCGGTGCTCGGGCGCGGCGGCATAGGAGTCGTCTACAAAGCCTGGGACCTGCGACTCAATCGCCCGGTGGCGCTGAAAATGCTCCTTTCGGGCGAATATGCCCAGCTTCACCAGCTCGAACGGTTCCACCGCGAAGTGGAAGCGATTGCGGGCATACGCCATCCGAACATCGTGCAGGTGTTCGACATCGGCAATCACAACGACGTTGCCTATTTCACGATGGAATACGTGGAAGACGGGAACCTGGCGCAGCGACTCACGGGGGCTCCGCTGCACGCGCGGCAGGCGGCGAGCCTGGCGGCAACGCTCGCGGATGCGATCGGGGCGGTCCACGGAAAAGGAATCATTCACCGCGACATCAAACCGGCCAACGTGCTGATGACGGCGGATGGGATCCCGAAGCTGACTGATTTCGGACTGGCCCGGCAGATGAACGGCCAGTCGGGGCTGACCGAAGTGGGCATGCCCGTCGGGACGCCGAGCTATATGTCGCCGGAACAAGCGGGCGGCAACTCCGGGCGCTGGATGCGTCCACGGACATTTATTCGCTGGGGGCGATCCTGTACGAATTCCTGACGGGGCGGCCGCCGTTTCGGGCGGTGACGTCCATCGAAACGCGCCGGCAGGTGATGCAGAACGAACCGGCGGCTCCGTCGAAGTTGAACGCCAAGGTTCCCGGCGATCTGGAAACGATCTGCCTCAAATGTTTGAGCAAGGATCCTACCCGGCGGTACGGGACGGCGGGCGACTTGTCGGCCGATCTTCGGCGGTTCCTTGCGGCGCAGCCGATTCACGCGCGTCCGGTGGGGGCTGTCGAGCGAATGTTCCTGTGGGCCCGGCGGCAACCGGCGAAAGCGGCCGCGGCGGCGAGCGCGGTTCTGCTGGCGCTGCTGATCGGGGCGGCCGGGTTCGTGCTCGCATCCCAGCGCGCCGAAAACGTGCGCGAAGTGACGGATGAGCTGAACGAAGTCAAACAGCTCCAGCTTCAGTCGGATTGGTCGGGCGGCGATGCAAAGCTGGAGCGCGTGAAGGTTCAACTCGGAGCGGGTGGGCCGGATGTTTTGCGGCAGCAACTGCTTCTGCTGGAACAATTGAGCCAGGGCCACCAGCTTATTAACCGGCTCGACGCGATCTGCCTGGACCGGGCATCGGAGGTTGATGGGCTGGTGAGCAATGCCCAGGCCGACCAGGGATACGAGAACGAGTTCCGGGTTTCGGGGCTGGGTTCGGTCGGGGACGCGCCGAAAATCGTGGCGGCGAGGATCGCGGCTTCTCCGTTTCGCGCGGAATTGGTGGCGGCGCTGGACGATTGGTCGGGTTGCGCGAAAAATCAGACCCGCCGGGCGTGGCTGATGGACGTGGCGCCGGGCCGACCCCGACCCGTGGCGAGATATCGCCCGTGACCCGGCAAAATGGAGCAACAAGGCGGCAGTGACGGCGCTGGTGCAAAGCGTTCCCCGCACCGAAAACTCGGTGCATTTGCTCCTGGCGCTGGCGGTCTCGCTGGAAGGCCAGGGGGGGACGCGCGGCCGCTGCTGACCTCGATCCAGCGGCAGCATCCGGACGATTTCTGGGCGAACTTCTGGCTGGGCCGGGCGCTGCGTAAAAGCGATCCCGAGGAAGCGGTGGGATATTTCCGGGCTGCCCTGGCGCTGCGTCCGGGGACGGCGATCGTTTATGCAAACCTGGGGATCGCCCTGCAATACGCCGACCACACGGACGACGCGGTGGATGCGTTCGAGGAGGCGGTCAAAATCAATCCGGATTACCCCTGGGCGTATGGGTTCCTCGGCAAGGTGTTCTGGTTTAGAGGCAATCACACCCAGGCGATTCTGGAGTATGAGCACATCATTCGCCTTCAGCCGACCAACGCGACGGCTCGGTACAACCTGGCGAAGGCATTGTGGATGGAAGGGCGTTTTGACGAAGCGGCGGAGCAATTCTGGCAATCGCTTCAGCTCGATCCGAACAAGGCGCTGACGCACTTCGGGCTGGGCCAGTTATTCCAGGCGGAGGGGAAAGTCGACCAGGCGGTTGGAGAATTCAAACGGGCGATCGAGCTGCAGGCGGATTTCACACGGGCGCACTTTGCGCTGGCGGAGGTTTACCGAGACCAGCATAAATTCGCGGAGGCGACGGCGGAATATCAACTGGTGCTGTCGCAGTCTTCCTGGCACGGGCGGGCGAACTACGGGCTGGGAGAAATCCTCCGCGCGAAGGGGGATTTTCCTGGTGCGATCGAGCAATATCGCAGGGCGGTCGAGTTGGATCCGACGTTCGAGGAGGCGAGCGAAAGCCTCGCGGCGGCGCTCAAATCGCCAGAGCTCAACCACTAAACGAATATCCACAAGTCGCCCTGTTTCCGCGATTGCGTCAACATATTTAGCGGGGTGAAAATCATGAGATGTTAGTGGTGGCAAACGCGTTGACGCTGCGCTGCGGCGCGGGGTTTCGTTACCGTTGACACTTTGGATATTTTTAAAACGGGGGCGGAGGGTGTACGTTTTTTTTTCGCGAATTGCGACGCGGGGTTGAAGGGGGTTTGGGGCGATTGTCATCATGTGGTGCCTCTATATACAGGGCCAAAGGTGCACGTTTTGGACGTATTTTGTACCTATGGCGCGGATTTTTTTTTGGTTTTTTTCACCGCGGAGAACGGGGAGGGAAATCAAAATGGGCTTTTTTAATTGAATTTCTTGGCGCTCTTGGCGTCTTGAGCGAAGCGGGCGGTTAAAAAATTGATCGGCCTCCGGCCTACCTTTCGCGGAGTACCGCCCGTCGCCGTCCGCGGCTCCGTTTTAACCGCCAAGACGCGAAGAGCGCCAAGAAATACAAATTCGTATCAGGTGGGGAAAGAGGGGGTTATTTTTTCTTGCCGCGGGCGAATTTGATGAGGCCGTCGATGGAGAGCCAGCCGGGGCCGAAGAGGAGGATGATGATGGTGGTGGCGAGGAAGGGGAAGGCGGTGTCGTTCAGAATGGGGGTTTGGTCTTTCCAGATTTGGGCGCCTAGCTGTTTGTAGGAGAAGGCGTATTGGGAAAGCTCAACGGTGAGCATGGCGACGAAGAAGTTGACGGTGAGGATGAGGGAGATGAGGCGGGAGCCGAAGCCGACGATAAGGATGATGCCGCCGAAGAGTTCGGTGGTGGCGGACATGATGACGCTGAGCTCGGGGAAGGGGATGTGGAGGGTGGTGAAGAATTTGGTGGTGGCCTGGAGGTTATGGATGTGGGCCCAGCCGGAGATGATGCACTGGTAGCCGATGTAGAGGCGGATGAAGAGGAGGAAGGGAGAGCGCCATTTTTCGGCGAAGCTGATGAAGTGGAGGTAGAGGTAAGCGAGGGGGGAGCCGGGCTTCATGGTGGAGGTTGCGGTGGCGGTCATGGGGGAGTCTCCTTTCACCGGGAATCATACGTTAAAATCGGCTAGGTTGATGAATCGGGTTCCACTTTCATGAGTTCGCGGAGGAAAACTGTAGCGAAAGAACCGGCTGGGAGGGTGAAGGCGGCGGTGATGTGGGGGCCGTTATCGTCTACGCCGGCGGAGAGTTCTATATCTTCGGGCTTGACGCGGAGGGGTCGGCGCTGGCCCTTGACTTTCAGGCGGCCGGCGGCGCGGAAATCCTGGGGGCGGATGTGGCGGGAGGCGAAGATTTCCTGCTCGATTTGCAGAGGCTCTGCTTCGGGGAGGGTTATGCGGTAGCCGATGAGGGGGCCGGTGGGGCTGATCTCGAAGGTGTCGCAGCGGGGTTGCTCGGTTTGGGGATCGATGACGCGGAAGACGGCGCCGTTTTCGTGCTTCTGGGCGAGGTCGCCGGCGAGGAGCTTGTCGAGGGAGTCGATGCGGCTGGCGACGACGAGGTTGAAGAGGTCGGACTGGAGGGCGGAGATCCAGAGGCGGCGGACGCGCTGATCGACGGCGCGGACGGCGGCGGCGGGTTTTTCGGTTTTGATGAAACGGGCGAGGATTCGGCGTTCCATGCCGCTGGAGCGGGGCCAGTGTTTCATGGCGGCGCGGGGGTCGCCGGCGTCGAAAGCTTCCCGCGCCGCACGCTGTTTGGGGTTGTCGAGAGATTTGTCGGGGGAGCCGAGGAGGAGTTTGAGGACTTCGGAGTCGTCGCCGCGAAGAAGGGCGGCGCCGAGGAGGTGGTTGTTTTGGCGGCGGCCGAAGCGTTGCTCGCCGAAATAGTTGGGCATGCCGCGCTGTTGGAGGGTTTGGATGACGGGGGTGAGCTTGACGACGTCGGTGGGATTGACGTGGCGGATTTTGATGGCGAAGCGATTGGCGCGGAGATGGCCGAGGCGGAGCTTGTTGCCGTGACGGGCGGCCCATTTGACGGTCATCTGGGGGAGATGGAGATTGGCGACAGCGGATTCGTCGAGACCGGGAAGGGAGAAGAGCTGTCGGGTGATGGCGGCGGCGTCTTTGAGGCCGGCGTAGCCGATCTCGCGGGAGGGGATGTTGAGTGCGCGGGCGAGGCGGTCGACGGCGTCGAAGGTGGAGAGATTTATTTTTTCGATTTCGCAGTAGAGGTGCTCGCCCTGGCCGGAGGGTTCGTAGAGGGGGATTTCCTGGACGAAGAAATCTTCGGGGCGTTGCTTGATTGAGCCGCCGATGCCGGGGATGTCGCGGGTGAGGAGAGGGAGGTCCATGGGGGGATTGTAGCGGCGAATGGCGAACGCCGAATGCCGAATGCCGAATGAGAATGCGGCAAAATCTGTTTGAACCCTGGAAATGGTTGAAGTGAGGAGGTGATGCGAGTATCTATCGGCGTGGGCAAAAAGAAGGGAGAATGGGATGGGTAAAGCGTGGGTGCTGGTGGCGGTTTTGTCGGCGGCGATTGTGGGGGAGGGGTGCGCGTTGAATCGGCCGGAGCCGCTTTATGATCGGGTTGGGGGGGAGATGATGATTTCGGCGATTGTGGATGATTTCATCAATAATGCGATGGGGGATCCGCGGGTGAATTTTACCCGGGCGGGGACGAGCGCGGAGTGGCAGGCGACGCCGGAGAATGTGGAGATGGTGAGGGGGCATCTGGTGGAGTTCATCGAGGCGGCGGCGGGGGGGCCGCAGGAATATGAGGGGAAGGATATGAAGGCGGCGCATGCGGGGATGCAGATTACCGATGCGCAGTTCAACGCTGCGGAGCAGGACTTCAAGAGGTCGCTGGAGAAATATCAGGTGGGGGTGAATGAGACGAATGAACTGATGGGGATTATTGAGGGGACGAGGAAGGATATTGTGGGGCAATAGTCGCTTTCTGAAATCCAAGTTTTAGCGGTATTCTTATTTCTGCAAATGATGGGTTTTTGTTTGGTTCGGGGGGAAGACTGGGAAGATTATTTTCGGTTATGGTTTGGGTGACGAGAGGGTGCGGGGGCTCGAATATAACAGGCGGTTCCGCCGCGGGAGCACGTGGCTGGCCTGGTGACGGTCGGGACGGCCTTGGGGTGTTGGACGGGAGTCGTGGCGGTGATCGGTGATCGGTGGAGAATCGGTGGGCGAGTACATCCACCCTACGATCCTGATGGGGATCATTGAGGGGACGAGGAAGGATATTGTGGGGCAGTAGGGGATGAGGATTTAACACGTCATTCGGAAAAACCCCCTCCCTAACCCTCCCCCGGATTACCGTGGGTGGGGGAAATACTTGCCGGTTATCGTTGGGCAAGAAGTGGTGAGGAGACGGTAGCGGAGTAGTTCCATTCACCTGGCTTCAGGTTTTGGAACCAGAAGGTTTGGCCGCCGATGGCTACTTCGAACATGAGACCGGAGGTGGGTTGGACCATGGAGGCGGACCCGCTGGGGACGGCGAGAGTTAAACCCGAGCCGGAATGGATGAAGATTCCGGAGGCGTTTCCGACGGCGAGGGTGGGGCCGTCGCGGAGGTCGTCGAGGTCGGTTTTTTCGGGGAGGAGGATGAGCTGCCAGTATTGCTGACCGCCGATGGCGGCGCCGACGTTGTATTGGAGGACGGAGGCTTCGCCGATCTGGCGGTGGTGCTGGAAGACGATTCCGCGGCCGTAGCCGATGTCGACGCCGGCGGCGATTTTGAGGATGGAGGGGAAGAGGGCGAAGCCGTAGGAGCGGTCGATCTGGGCTTGGATGTTGGGGTCCTGCTGCTGGATCTGGGCGAGGATGGTCGTGACCTGGGATTCGAGGGTGGTGATTTGGGGCGGGGAGTCTGTGGCGGCGCAGGCGGTGCAGAGTAGGGCGGCGAGGGGGAGAAGTAGCCGGCGGAGAAGAGAGGGAATAGAATGGTGCATGTGGGCGGAGACGATAACGAAATGGGTGCTGCCGGGCAAAATTGGGGAAGATTGTTGTTGACAACGCCTGAGAGTTCGGGCATTGTTCCGGCTCAAGGAGGAGAAATATCCGTAACATGCTCAACCACTCGACGCACAACTTTGCAGTAACCATCAGGCGGCGCAGCCGCTCGGAAATGGTTGCTACGGTGCGCAGGCGGGAGGCGGATCGAGGCTGAATCTGCCCATAGAACTGGAAATTCCCGCCACGCGGCCTTGAATCAAGACCGCGTGGCTTTTTTTTGGAGATGGCGATGAGTCAGGGGACAACGAGTGAGATGGAAATGGAAGTGGTGGGGACGGGCGGCTTGCCGCCGGCGGTGGCGGCGCGGCTGGATGGAGAGCTGGCGGGGCAGACGATTTTGGGGTGGTCAGAGTTCGATTTGGATTCTCGGAATCGGTTTGCGCGGCAGTTTGTGGTGCTCACCGATCGGGAGTTGGTGCAGATTGGGGTGGGGGGCGATGGTGTGGGCTATGAGGAGAATTCACGGCCCTCACCCCAACCCTCTCCCGGAGTACCAGGAGAGGGGGAAAGAGGGGCGTCCGGTGGGGGGAGAGAAGGCGCCGGTCGATTGCTTTGGAGAAGATCGAGGAGAGCCGGATTGTGGAGGGGCTGGGGGTGGACCGGCTGGTGATCGTGTCTGAGGGGAAGGCGGCGGGGGAACTGCGGTATTCGCGGCGGCATCGGACGACGATGACGCGGCTGAACCGGAAATTGCAGAGGCAGATCAGACGGGCGGACGATTCGAAGGAGAAGACGGAGGGGAGGCCGGAGTGGCTGGATGCGGTTGAGCGGGAGGCGGAGCGAAAGGCGCATTGCCCGAAGTGCGGGGAGCTAATTCCATCGTATGCCGAAGGGGTGTGCCCGCAGTGCGCGGCGAAGCGGAAGATTTTGTCGCGATTGCTGGATGTGGCCAAGCCGTATAAGTGGCGGACGCGGTTTGCGCTGGTGCTGACCATCCTGGTTTCTGCAATGGCGGCAATACCGGCGTGGATGAACCGGCAACTGGTGGACCGGGCGATCGCGCCGGCGCACGCCAGCGCGGCCGCGATGACGCTCGGATATCGGGTGCACGAGCTGGTGGTGTGGTCGTCGGCGCTGCTGATCGTGGTGGTCGTCAGCGAATGGCTGAACGCGCTTCGCCTGCGCACGCTGGCGCTGATGGGGGAGAGGATCACCGCCGATCTTCGGCACAAGGTGTATGAGCATCTGCACGACCTGAGCCCGCGCTATTTTTCCAAGCGGAGGACCGGGTCGCTGATTACGCGGGTGACCAGCGACACGGACCGGCTGTGGGATTTCATCGTGTTTGGATCGATCGATCTGATTCGCGACGTGGCAATGATCGCGGCAATCGCGGCGATGATGTTCAAGATGAACTGGGAGCTGGCGGCGATCGCGCTGCTGCCACTGCCGGTGCTGGGGGTACTCACATACAAGCGCGGCATGAAGATGCAGCGGATGTTTGGAAGATTGTGGACCTACTATTCGCGGATGAGCGCGGTGGTCGGGGATGCGCTGCCGGGCGTGCGGGTGGTGAAGGCGTTTGCCAATGAGCAGAAGGAAATCCGGCGGTTTGATCGGCGGAGCAATGAATATACCGACAAGGCGAGCGAAATTCACATCGTCTGGACGGCGCTGGCGCCGTGGGTCAGCGGGTTGATGCGGTTTGGGGCGCTGCTGATCTGGGTGATCGGGGGGTGGCTGGTGATCAAGCATCCGAACGATCCGCGGTATACGCTGGGGGTGCTGATCGCGTTTACGCAGTTTGTGTGGCAGTTCTATCAGCCGATCATGGAGCTGGCGAACAGCAACCGGATGGTGACGCGGGCGGCAACGAGTGCGCAGCGGATTTTCGAGATTCTGGATACACCGCCGGACGTTTATTCGCGGGCGGATGCGGTGGTGAAGGATCGGCTGGAGGGGCGGGTTGAGTTTCGGAATGTTTCGTTCAGTTATGAGGGGGCGCAGCCGGCGCTGCGCGAGGTTTCGATGTCGGCGGAGCCGGGGCAGATGATCGGGCTGTGCGGAAAAAGCGGGGCCGGGAAGAGCACGCTGGTGAATTTGCTGTGCCGGTTTTATGACGTGACGGAGGGGCAGATTTTGATCGATGGGATTGACGTTCGCGATTTTGACGTGAAGTTTTTGAGGAGGCAAATTGGGCTGGTCTTGCAGGAGCCGTACCTGTTTCACGGGACGATCGCGGACAATATCCGCTATGGGAACGCGGAGGCGAGCGAGGAGGCGGTGATCTCGGCAGCACGGGCGGCCAACGCGCATGATTTTATCGTGGGATTTCCGGATGGATATGACACGCTCGTGGGGGAGCGCGGGCAGAGCCTGTCGGGCGGGGAGAGGCAGCGGATCAGCATCGCGCGGGCGATCCTGCACAATCCGCGGATATTGATCCTGGATGAGGCGACCAGCTCGGTCGATACGGAGACGGAACGGGAAATTCAGCAGGCGCTGAACCGTCTAGTTGAGGGGCGCACGACGTTTGCCATTGCGCACCGGCTGAGCACGTTGACGAGCGCCGACCGGCTGGTGGTGCTGGAAAGCGGCAAGATCGTGGAGCAGGGGACGCACCGGGAACTGGTGGACAAGGAGGGGGGCGTGTATGCGAAGCTCTTTAAGACGCAAGTGGAACTGAACTCGCAGTTGGCGCTGCGGTGAGGAGAGTTATGAGCGAGGCGTTTGATTTGAAGGTGGATCCGCAAGGGCGAATGGTGCTGGTGCGGCCGGGGGTGGAGGAGGTGGTGGACGTGCGCGTGCGGCGGTCGTTTCCGTGGTCTTCGCCGGAGAGGAACGTCAGCATTCGCAGCAAGGAGGGGAAGGAACTGGTGATGATCGACGATCTGGGGAAGCTTTCCGAGGGGCTGCGGGGAATCGTCGAGAATTATCTGGCGGGGACGAGCATGATCCCGCGGATTACGCGGGTGATGGCGGTGGATGTGCGGTTTGGGTTTCAGCAGTGGACGGTGGAAACGGACCGCGGGCCGGCGGATTTTCGGGTGCAGGAACGGGAGGATATCCGGTTTATGGCCGATGGTAGGTTTACGGTGAAGGATGCGGATGGGACGATTTATGAGTTGCCGAGGATGGATGAGATGGATGAGGGGAGTCGGAGGGCGGTGGAGGCGGTGGTGTGAATGGAAATTGAAATCCGAAACCAGAAACCCGAAACCAGAATCAAATCCGAATGACGAAATCCGAATGGGTGCCACTTTTATTCGTCATTCGGTCATTCGGGTTTGATTCGGAATTCTGGTTTCGGGTTTCTGGTTTTCCCCCAGCGATCGGTTTGAAATTGCGTCGCGGTCGTTTAGGATTTTGAGGGAGCATGATTGTATTTGCGTGCCACGTTTGCCGTACGCCGATATCGGCAGCGCCGGAGCAGGCGGGGCAGGTTGTGCGTTGTCCGGTGTGCCGGACGACGGTGCGGGTGCCGGTGACCGAGTCGGTTGGAGCGGGGCAGAGCTCGGTGGGGTCTGCGAGTGGGGCGGTGGGTGGGGCGGTGATGTCGCGGACGATTGCGCCGCCGCGGATTGGGGGGAAACGGTATGGGTTTAACTGCGGGTATTGCTCCAGCCGGCTGGAGGCGACGGAGTCGATGGGGGGGCAGGATGGGACGTGCCCGACGTGCGGGAACCAGATAACGATTCCGATCCTCGACCGGTATGGGCGGCTGATCGATCCGAAGACCCGGGAGATCATCCGGCAGGATCCGCATCCGGTTCATGCGTATGCCGCCGCCGGGGGAAGGGCGCCAAAGATTCAGCGGACGAAGGAGGGGAAACAGATCATCATTTGCCCGCGGTGCATGGCGAGCAGCACGATTACGGCGAATAACTGCAAGAGCTGTGGCATGCCGTTCACGATGGAGGGGACGACGCTGGAGGCGACGGGGACGAACAACGGGTTCTGCGTGGCGTCGCTGGTGCTGGGGATCATTAGTCTGCCGGCGTTCATGATCGTGATACCGGCGATGCTGGCGGTTATTTTTGGGATCGTGGGGTTAAAGCAGGTGGCGAGCATGGATTCGGCTACGCGCGGTGGTAAGGGGATGGCGATCGCGGGGATCGTGTGCGGGGGGATTGGGTGTTTGATTGGGGCGGCGTTTATTTTGCATATTTGATCGGGAATACTGCTCTACCAATGCGAGCACTTTTGCGGCTCCACCCCTCGCCCGGTACTCCGGGAGAGGGCAAGCGGACGAAGTCCGCGCGGGTGAGGGCCGTGTGTGCGTCAGATTTTTCCAAGGCCCTCACCCCTGCCCTCTCCCGGAGTACCGGGAGAGGGGGTAAGGCGCAGGGCGTCCGAAAGTGGGCCAAGATATTTCTCATAATTTTTCCACCGGCCGATGGAGTGATTGTAGAGCGGCTGGCGGACTTGCCACGCGCTGGCAGTGTGGATGGGGCGCTGGGTGTGGTGGAAATCCAGGCAGGCGGGGTGCCAGGGAAGGCCCAGGAATTCGATGATTCGGCGGGATTGGGGGTCGGGGTCCTGAACCAGGGTTTCGTATTGGACTTCCAGCATGCGCAGGGGCAGCACTGATTTCCAATGCTCGATGAGGCGGTCGATCTGGGCGTGATGGCGGGCGCAGTCGGCCAGGTCGAAACTGAAAAGATTTCCTTCGAGGAAGGGTTGGAAGAAACAGGAGAGGCAGGTGTCGCGCGGGTCGCGGCGGGAGAAGATGATCCTGGCTTCGGGGAAAAGGGCGGCGATCAGGGCCAGATGCTCGACGTTCGCGGGCATCTTGTCGATGACGCCGGCCGCGGAGGGGGCGAGCGAGCGAAGGTGGTCGAGGTGATGCTGAGCGGTCTGGGTGATTTGATCGGGGGAACAGTGGGGGAAATTTAATTTTGCGGCGAGGGTGGGGATGTCATTGAGCTCGCCGGCGCCGAAGATTTGGGGGTGGCTGGCGGCGATTTGTTCGATCAGGGTGGTTCCCGAGCGGGGCATTCCGACGATGAAGACGGGGAGATCGGAGCGGACGCCGGCGGTGTGCCAGCGGGTGAAGAAGTCGGGGGTGGTGAGGGCGATCAGGTCGTCGATGTGGCGGGAGAATTGTTCGCTGCTGTAGCGTTCGCCGGCGGCGCGGCGGAGATCGCGGGCGGCGGCGTTGGCGCGGGTGAAGTGGGTGAAGGCTTCGTCATAGCGGGCGGATTTGTCGAGGAATTTTCCGAGGGCGAAGCCTAGGGCGGCGCGATCGGCGTTTGAGAGCTGGGGGTCGTCGAGGGATTGGGAGAGGCGGGAGATTTCGGAGGGGTCGAGATCGGCGCCGAGGCTGGAGAGCAGGCCGTAGGCGTGGGAGGAATTTGGGCGGCGGGCGAGGATGCGGGGGACGCACTGGGCGGCTTCGGAAAAGCGGCCGGTTTCGCGCAGGGCGTTGCCGAGGTTGAACCAGGCGCGCCAGGAATCGGGATCGAGCTGAGCGGCGCGGCGGAGAAATTCGATCGCTTTTTCGGATTGGCCGGCGCGGTGGAGGATTCGGCCGCGGGTGAGAGCGAGGAGGGCGGGGGCGGCGCCGTGGGCGGCGGCGTCGGTGAGGGCGGCTTCGGATTCGGGGGCGCGGCCCAGGGCGGCGAGGGCGACGGCGAGGTCGCAGCGGGCTTCGGAGTAATTGGGATCGATCTCGATCGCGCGGCGGTAGGCGGCGATGGCCTGGTCGTGCAAGGGGGGAGATTTGAGTTCGTATGCGTCGGCAAGCGAGTAGTGGTACCCCGCGGCGTTGGGGTTGAGTTCAATCGCCTTCTGGCAGGCGGCGATAGAAGGCTCGATCTGCCCGGCCTCCTTGAGGACGGTGGCGAGGGCGAACCAGGCGTTGGTCATGCCGGGGGAGATGTGGATTGCCTGGCGGAGATTGGCGATGGCGTGGTCGTCCTGGTTCATCTGCCAGTGGCACATTCCCAGGTTAAAGAAGGCCGCGGCGAAATTGGGGTCAAGCGCGATGGCTTTGTGATAGGCGGCCAGGGCGAGGTCGAAACGCCCTTTGTCGCGAAGAAGGTTGCCGAGATTGCTTTGGGCGAAGGGGTCGTTGGGGGCAACGGCGACCGAGCGACCGAGAAGCTCAAGGGCGGCGTCGTCATTGCCGGTGAGCTTGGCGATGACGCCCAGCAGATGCAGGGCGGGGGCGTTGTTGGGGTCGTGGGTGAGAAGCTGGCGGCAGATGGCTTCGGCCTCGTTGAGGCGGCCGGCCTGCTGGTGCTGCCAGGCGAGGTCGATGGGGGGGAGGAGATTCACTGGGGGGATTATAGTTGCGAAGACGGGGGTGGGGCGTTTGGGTGGCCGGAGCGATGGAGATTTTGGTACGGACAATTGAATACAAAGCTTTACGGTCCGCGGGCTTTGCACAAGGGAAGCGGTTTGCACAACGGAACCGACGTCTGCATGACGGGTTGTGCGGGAGGGAGTGGCTAAAGTGACCGCCCTTCCCAATTTTGCGATAATCCAGTTATTCGGGAACGGCGGAATAGCTATCCGTCGAAGCCTTGGCGCTATGCCGTTGCCTCTCCAGCGGCGGCATAGCGCCGGGCGAACCCGGTTTCTGGAGAATAGATATGTCGATAGTCCTGCCACCCATTGCAGAAACTGAGGCAAAAGTAATGTTTGGGATGACCCTCCCAAACATTCTCGCGTTGACGGCCATATTCGGCACTATTCTGCTTCTTATTCAAACCATTGTTCAAATAATTTCGGCGGTGACGACATTCCTTCAGGGGAAGCAGTCAAACCAGCATTTTGCCGAGCAAAATAGATTGACGAAAATTCAAATGGGCCTCTCATCGATCACCGCTTCTGGCAAGAAAGCCCGCTATTTGCTGCTTGGATGGCTGGTGGTAGCTTTCATGTGGGCGGCTGTTATCAACAACTCTAGCGACCGCAAATTTGCGATTTACTATCTGGCAGCTCTGCTTATTGTGGGGATGGGTTTTTTGCTTGTTCTGCGAAATCTGCTGTCGAGACAAAATGGCTTGTCGCCCCCCACTACTCAGGCAGTTCGTGCGGAAACTGATTTTGATCGGCTCATAAAGACATACGGCAAATGGTCATTTGAGGCCGCATGGGGGACAGGCCTAGATTGGTTTGATACGACGCTTAGGGGCTTTCCATTGAGGGATAAGGTAATCCTCTTGCTCTGCGCTGGCGATGATGGATCGCCGCAAAAAGTTGAACATCAAGTGTTGGAAATGAGTGACGACCCACCCATATACGGCCGGGCAAAAGAACTAAGGCTGATATATCCTGACGGCAGGTATATAAAATTTCCGGAGAACACGTCTACGGCGGAAAGCCTTCTTCGGCTCGATCCCGGCGTTCGATTATTCGGTCGTGATTCCCTCTTTAAGATCAGTCGCCGTGCAAGTCAGCAAGTTTCCGCTGCGGCAGTTCTTGGAAAAGCGATTGACCGCCGGCTGCCTGAAATCAGATCGCCATTTGCCGGTAATCCGACCGAATGGATTGGTAGAATGGGGCAAAACTACAAATCGTTCGAAAACGGAATCTATGAATTGGATGACGAGAGGAAAAATCGCATTCAGACCCCCGATCCGTTTACCGTTCCAATCGCTTTCCGCGTAGTCGCAATGACCAATTCAACAAATGTCCGACTTAGTTATGTGGAGGAAGAAATCATATTCAATTGGGAACAACACATGAATGAGGGCTACCTCCACATTTGGAAGGGACCATTCGCGCGACGCTTTAAGGACGAGGCCTACGACAAAAGGGATGCTGGCCGAATCACCAAAAATGAATTGCACACCTTCGATTTGGTTTATAGGAATTCGTCTTTTTCTATTTCTGTTGACGGATTCCTTAAGTTGACAGAGCAAGCCGATTTCTCTGGGTCGCGAAGCCCTTTTTCTGTATTTGCTGGCGCTTTAGCGACTGTGCATGTTGTCTCTGTTCAGAGCGGGGAGCCGCGATCAGACGCCTAGGCGCTCAACAAATGGCACAGGCAACCCCAAATCCTCCAATTCCTATTTCGCATCATGGCGCAAGCGTTGCCTTATCCAGCCGGACAGCGGCAATCCGGCTGCGTCAGCGGCGGCGCGGAACGTATCCCTTTCGGACTTCTCGACGCGCATCTCGATCCATTCGGTTTTCACGGCATCCGGATTTTTTCTTCGGCCCAACCCGGTCGGCCATTTGCGGTTAAGCGATCCAAGTTTAAACAAAGTGGCCAACGAAGAGGACGCGATTTTTCTGATCCTCCGTAGTGACCTTCCCCACGTTCGGTGGGCGCGGCCAAATCGTCAGTTCAGGCTGGCCTCGAACGCTTCGGGGCTTTGGTAGCCTATCGCCGAGTGACGTCTCTGGCGATTGTAAAACACTTCAATGTACTCAAAGATCGAACGCCGAGCCTCCGCTTGCGTTGCGTAGTGCTCGTGATAAATGAGCTCCGTCTTCAGCGTGCTGAAAAAGCTCTCCATCACCGCGTTGTCGTAGCAATTGCCGGTGCGGCTCATGCTCCGCTCCATCCCATGCTCCGCCAGCATCTGTCGATAAGTCTCGCAGGCGTATTGGACACCGCGATCGGAGTGGTGCAGCAAACCTCGCTCCGGTCGGCGATGTGTCAGCGCCATCGATATCGCTTCCAGACACAGCTCACTTCGCAGATGATCGGCCATCGACCAGCCGACTATTTTCCGACTGCACAGGTCGATCACGGCCGCCAGGTATAGGAATCCTTCATCCGTCGGAACGTAGGTGATGTCGCAGCACCACTTGCGGTTGGGCGCTCAGTTGCGAACTGGCGGTCCAGCACATTGGCCGCGACCGGCTCATCGTGATTCGAATCGGTGGTATGGACGACGAATCGCCGGCGAATCCGCGATTGCAATCCGGCCTGTTTCATCAGACGCGCCACCGTGTTCACGCAGACGCTCACCTGCCGATCCGCCATGGGACAAGCGGACGAACTTCTCGTTGAGGGTCAATCCGGCAAGAATGACCATGTCCCCGCAGCCGTCCTAGCTGGCGCGGTCTTAGAGAAAACTCTAAGGACTTTGTGCCAAAAGCAGAAACCGTCGATACCGACAACGAATGCCAAAGGCAATCCGCTGACCCTCAGCCCGCTTATCGTAGCGCTCAAAAAAGCTGATGTGTTCAAACAAACGATGGCTGCACAGCTAGAGGCTTGGGCACACATTCGCAACAAAGCCGCCCACGGCGAATTCGATCAATTTACTCGGCAGGACGTGGAGGCAATGATCGCCGGTATCAAGAATATTCTGGCGAATTACTTGGGGTGACACTGGGCCGCCGCAAGGCGATTATGCGAGGTACAGCGCGCGTTGCGTGACGTAACATTGAAGTATCGTAATTGGCCGACTCCGGCTTTCCGTCTTTATCCACCCAATGGCACTCCGCGTCGTTGTCCTGAAAGCTCTTAATCGTCATCAACCGCGAGCCACTCTTTAGCATTACCGTGTCGCCTTTTTCGAATTGAGATTCGGCCATCAGGCACCACCTTTACGTATGTCGCGACTCAGAGCACAGTTACTCCGGATCGGAGTCCGCATACAAGTTACTCGATAGATTACTGCCGGACAATCTTGCGGATGAAACATCGCGGACCCGCACGATCTCCGCCTCGCTTCGTGAGAGAGCAGAGCGGTGGAAAGTGGAAAGAGCGGGCGAATTCCTATCCAGCAATGTTACACCCCGCGTTTATTGAAAATTAACCAAACCCCACGCAACCACCTCCCCCACACAGACTTAAATCAAAATGAGTTAGCATATACTAACTAATTCGCCGAAAACGTAACAAAACGTTAATCCCGTTCGGCACGCAGGCTTCATCGGAGCATTCCAAAGCTGTGGAGGACGCGAAACAATTGAAGCTTAGATACTTTTACTTTCCCCTGCTGCACGCCGGCGTCCGCAAGAGCGCAGCATCAACCGCGAGGTCTCCGCGGCGACGGATTCCCCTTCAGTTTACTCCCAGTTTTTTCAAGGCCTCCGCTCTTGCCCTCAGCTTAATCCCGGTGTTATCCGGCTTGTTCAGGAATCGAAGCACGTCCTGTTCCTCGGCCAGCCCCAGCAGATACCAGCCGATCATGTTCCGCATCGCCTTGTTCGGCTTCCTGCCGCTGATCAGCTGAATCAGCACGCAGACGATCAGCGCGCAGTGGATTTGGATGTCGATCCCCTCCTGGCGTTGGCTCAGCAGGTGACGCATGCCCAGCAGTTGCTTGAAGATCCGGAAGAACAACTCAACGGTGTAGCGGTACAGATAAATCAGGGCGATCAATTCCGCCGGCAGGTCCAGCAGGTTCGTGTACAGGATGATCAGGTCCGTCGGCTTGTTGCCGCTGCGCGTGCGGCGCGGATGGGGTTTCACCTGCACTTCCACCCGTCGCACCACCCTATCCGCCGCCGTCTCCAGGCCGTCGAGTTTCACCAGCGCGTCTCGCACCACGCCGCCGTCCAATGCTTCCTGTGAAAGCAATCGTTCTTCAAACAGCTCAAACACCGAGTTTTCCGCGGCCCGCATCACAAAGGAGCTTTGCGCCGCGGCGATGTCCGCAAAGAGGCTCCGGTCGGCGTAGCCGCCGTCTCCTACATAGCACCGTCCTGCTTCCAGGCTGCGCCGCAGGACGTTGTTTTCACGGTTGGCCCCCGCGTTGCGAGCGCCAGTGCGGTCGAGGCGATGGACTTTGAACGTCTCCAGATCGAATTGAACGTGCAAACGCCAGCCATAGACCGCTTTCCCGTCCCGGGAGGTGTTGTAGCGCGCATCGATGCCGCAAGCGGATTTGGCCAGCCGACTCAGCGCCGTCAGCACCGTCCCGTCGACCAGCGTGATCGCCTGCCCAAAGTCCGCAAGACGCGGATCGGGCGCCTGGGGCAGTTCCCCCGCCAATTCCTCAATCAGCGGCGTCAAACGCCCCGGCTCGAACACCCGAACCGATTCAGAGAAACTGCCCACGGAAAAACGCTTAATTCCCAGCGCCTTGGCCACCTTGGGCAGTTCAGCAACCTCCTGAAGATCCCGCAGGGATTGGATCAGCGGATTCCAGGTGTAAAGCAAAACCAGCTTGCAATAATCGTCGAAGTGAAGCTGGCGGTTCCCGGCTCGATCCCGCTCACAGCCCACATCCCGCAGCGTGGGCAGCAGCGCGAAACGCGCCGCAGATGTCCGAGGCACAGGATCTCTTTTTCCTTCAGTCTTGCCTGCACGTCCGGCAGCATGCCATAAAAAGATCAAAGGCGCAATCTCAATATCTTGCTGCTTGCGCGAACCCCGTGCCGAACGGGATTAACGTTTTGTTACGTTTTACGCGATTTTAGCAAGACCGTAGGGTGGTGCGTACTCGCCCACCGTTTGGTCTGCCGATCAGGGAATGGTGGGCGAGTACGCGCCACCCTACGTACCACTGGGGGGTACCGCCCGCCGTGGCGTCCAGCCACGGAGCGGCTTCCGGCCTAAAGTTTTGCGGCGTACCGCCCGGCAGCTTCCGGCTGCCGCCAGCTGCGGATTTTACATAATTTTACGTTTTGTTAATCCCGTTCGGCACGGGGTTCGCGCAAGCAGCAAGATATTGAGATTGCGCCTTTGATCTTTTTATGGCATGCTGCCGGACGTGCAGGCAAGACTGAAGGAAAAAGAGATCCTGTGCCTCGGACATCTGCGGCGCGTCTTCGCGCTGCTGCCCACGCTGCGGGATGTGGGCTGTGAGCGGGATCGAGCCGGGAACCGCCAGCTTCACTTCGACGATTATTGCAAGCTGGTTTTGCTTTACACCTGGAATCCGCTGATCCAATCCCTGCGGGATCTTCAGGAGGTTGCTGAACTGCCCAAGGTGGCCAAGGCGCTGGGAATTAAGCGTTTTTCCGTGGGCAGTTTCTCTGAATCGGTTCGGGTGTTCGAGCCGGGGCGTTTGACGCCGCTGATTGAGGAATTGGCGGGGGAACTGCCCCAGGCGCCCGATCCGCGTCTTGCGGACTTTGGGCAGGCGATCACGCTGGTCGACGGGACGGTGCTGACGGCGCTGAGTCGGCTGGCCAAATCCGCTTGCGGCATCGATGCGCGCTACAACACCTCCCGGGACGGGAAAGCGGTCTATGGCTGGCGTTTGCACGTTCAATTCGATCTGGAGACGTTCAAAGTCCATCGCCTCGACCGCACTGGCGCTCGCAACGCGGGGGCCAACCGTGAAAACAACGTCCTGCGGCGCAGCCTGGAAGCAGGACGGTGCTATGTAGGAGACGGCGGCTACGCCGACCGGAGCCTCTTTGCGGACATCGCCGCGGCGCAAAGCTCCTTTGTGATGCGGGCCGCGGAAAACTCGGTGTTTGAGCTGTTTGAAGAACGATTGCTTTCACAGGAAGCATTGGACGGCGGCGTGGTGCGAGACGCGCTGGTGAAACTCGACGGCCTGGAGACGGCGGCGGATAGGGTGGTGCGACGGGTGGAAGTGCAGGTGAAACCCCATCCGCGCCGCACGCGCAGCGGCAACAAGCCGACGGACCTGATCATCCTGTACACGAACCTGCTGGACCTGCCGGCGGAATTGATCGCCCTGATTTATCTGTACCGCTACACCGTTGAGTTGTTCTTCCGGATCTTCAAGCAACTGCTGGGCATGCGTCACCTGCTGAGCCAACGCCAGGAGGGGATCGACATCCAAATCCACTGCGCGCTGATCGTCTGCGTGCTGATTCAGCTGATCAGCGGCAGGAAGCCGAACAAGGCGATGCGGAACATGATCGGCTGGTATCTGCTGGGGCTGGCCGAGGAACAGGACGTGCTTCGATTCCTGAACAAGCCGGATAACACCGGGATTAAGCTGAGGGCAAGAGCGGAGGCCTTGAAAAAACTGGGAGTAAACTGAAGGGGAATCCGTCGCCGCGGAGACCTCGCGGTTGATGCTGCGCTCTTGCGGACGCCGGCGTGCAGCAGGGGAAAGTAAAAGTATCTAAGCTTCAATTGTTTCGCGTCCTCCACAGCTTTGGAATGCTCCGATGAAGCCTGCGTGCCGAACGGGATTAACAAAACGTAAAATTATGTCGCCCTGCCCCGCCATACCCGGGGAGGGGAAAGCTGAGTGGGCTTCCCCGTTGCTTTTGGGGCGGGTGGCGCTACCATCAAACGCGGATGAGGATCGTCGGGTACAACATTCTCGACGGAGGCGTCGGACGTGCCGATCCGCTCGCGGAAGTCATTGAGGCGCAGCGGGCGGATATTGTGGCGCTGGTGGAGGCGGATGATGATGCGGTTGTGGAGCGGATCGCGAAGCGGCTGAAGATGGAATATCTGCGGGTGGATGGGAAGAAGCACGGAGCCGCGATCCTCGTGCGGGGGAATATCATTGAGTCGGTGAATCATTCAGTGCTGCGGATCGTGCTTTCGGATTGTCTGCTGGAGGCGACGGTGTCGGTCGATGGGCAGGAGTGGACCGTGGCGGCGGTGCATTTGCATCCGCATGCGAAGCTCGAGGATGAGAAGGTTCGGGAGCGGGAGATTGACGCGATATTGGAGATTTTCGCGGGGCATCGGAAGGGGAATCGGCCGCATGTTTTGGCGGGGGATTTTAATGCGAATTCGCCGATCCAGGCGATTGAGATAGAGAAGTGCAAGGAGCGGACGAAGGGGGATTATGAGGCGAATGGGGGGATGCTGCCGCGGACGGCGGTGCATAAGCTTTTGGATGCGGGGTATCTGGATACGTTTTACGCGCACGATCCCTGGAAGGCGGCGAAAACGGGGAGCTTTTCGACGCAGTTTCCGGGGCAGCGGGTGGATTATATCTTCACGTTTGGGATCGATATCTCGAAGATCAAGGACGCGGGGATCGAGCGGGATCGGCTGGCGAAATATGCGAGCGATCATTTTCCGGTCATCTCGGAGATTTTGTGAAATCGGTGTGGCGCACGGTGACGGATGTTTTGAAGCGCAGGCCGTATGCGATGGAGCTGGCGGCACGGCTGGGACGGGGGCGGGGACAGATGCGGATATTCGATCAGATCAATCCACCGCCGGCGGCGAAGGTTCGGCCGGATCTGCGCGGGTGGGAGGATCGGGAATTGTCCGCGGTTTGGATCGGGCATGCGACGATTCTGATGCGGATTGGGGGGATGACGGTGCTGACGGATCCGGTGTTTGGGAATCGGATTGGATTGGGATTGGGATTGGGGACGCTGGGGCCGCGGAGATATATCGGGGCGGCGCTGAGACTCAATCAGTTGCCGAAGATCGATTTGATTCTCAGTTCCCATGCGCATTTTGATCATCTGGATCGACCGAGTTTGGCGGGGCTGGATAAGAAGACGCCGATCGTGATGGCGGATCGGACGCGCGATTTGGTGTGGGATTTGGGGTTTCGAAATGTTACTGAGCTGCGGTGGGGGGAGTCGGCGCGGTTTAACGGACTGGCGGTGACGGCGCGGAAGGTGGAGCACTGGGGGGCGCGGACGTTTATCGATAGCTACCGGGGGTATAACGCTTATCTTCTGGAGACGAGCGGCCGCAAGATTCTCTACGGCGGGGATACGGCTTACCAGGAATGGTTTAAGGATGTGGGACGGGTGGATTTGGCGATCCTGGGGATCGGGGCGTATGACCCTTATATCCGGGCGCATGCTTCGCCGGAGCAGGCGTGGACGATGGCGGGGCATGTGCGGGCGGAATTTGTGATGCCGATGCATCATAGTACGTTTCGCCTGAGCCATGAGGCGATGACGGAGCCGATGGAGAGGATGCTGACGGCGGCGGGGAGGGAGAGTGAAAGAGTTGTGAATCGGGAGGTGGGGGATTCTTGGAAGATTTGATGTTGAGGTTTTGTTTCGCGAGATGGTTTGGTAGGGCCGAGAAGAGAAGGCGGATTATTTTCGGTTGCGGTTTGTGTGACGAGGAGATGCGTTGACTCGTATGTAACAGGCGGTTCCGCTGCGGGAGCACAAGGCTGCCTTGGTGACAATCGGGACCGCCTTGAGGTGTTCGGCAGGGAGTCGCCGCCTACGGCGGCAGGGCGCTAAGGAGTTTCGAGCACATGCTCGACCTCAACCGTCCTTCACAGCCCCGCTTGTCCGACCTGCCCGGAGCGCGCTTGGGTTCGAGTCGTGGCTTCGGAGACAAGGCCAGAGATAGCCGTAAAGCTAGTCGTGAGGCACATGTGGGTGACGAGAAGCCTGGTCGCGGGGGAATATTTCGGTCGTTTGGGTTTGCGTTTGCGGGGTTGGGGTATCTCTTGCGGACGCAGAGAAATGCGCGGGTTGAAGTTGTGATCGGGGCGGGGGCGTGTGGGGTGGGGTGGTGGGTGGGGATTGGGAGGGTGGAGTGGGCGATTTTGGCGATAACTATTGCGATTGTGCTAATTCTGGAGGGGGTGAATACGGCGATTGAAGCGGCGATTGACCTGGCGATGCCGGAGGTGCATCCGCTGGCGAAAACCGGCAAGGACGTGGCGGCGGGGATGGTGCTTATTGCTTCGATCATGGCTGTTGTGGTGGGAGTGGTGATTCTGGGGCCTCCGCTGTGGAACAGGCTGGTGAAGTAGCCCGCTTAGAAATTGCGGGTATTTTTAGCGGGTGGCGCGAATACTCCTGGTGAATGTCCATAGAATTCGCTTAGACGTTCAAGGAGTGCGTTATGAGAAAGGTGATTTGGTTTTTGCTGGTGGTGTTTGGGGTGGCGTCGATGGCGTTTGGGCAGGCGACGACGATGCCGGCTGTTCAGGCGCAGCCGCTGGTCAAGGTGCTAGTGGTTCCGTTTACGCAGATTGGGGGCGACGGTCATGAATGGGTGGGGGCGGCGTTGCAGGAGAATCTGCTTACGGAGATTGCGGGGGATCCGGAGCTTCAGGCGATGAGTCTGAGTGGGCCGGTGAACGGGGAAGCAGCGGCAACGGCGGCGGCGGCGAATGCGGGGGCGACGCTGGTGGTGTTTGGATCGTATCAGTTTTCGGAGAGTGAGCTTCGGGTGAATGGGCAGGTTTATGATCTGGCGAATCAGCGCACGCTGACGACTTTGACGGCGACGGGGGCGCTGACGGATCTGTTCAAGATGGAAGATTCGATCAGCGCGCAACTGGGGGCGGTGCTTCCGCAGCCGACGGGGGAGCTTGCGGGCGCGACGTATGGGGCGCAGGGATCACCGGTGCCGTATTACACGTCGGCGGATGAAAGCGGGGGCAATGCAGTGACGACGTACGTTTATCCTTACCCGGCTTATTCGGATGACAGTGCTGATTATGGGTATCCGTATTACGGTGGGCCGGTGTATCTGTCGGGCGGATATGGAGGTTGGGGATATCCGCATGGAGGGTTTTATCGTGGGGGGTATTTCCATGGTGGATTTCATGGGGGCGGCGGATTTCATGGAGGCGGGGGATTTCATGGGGGAGGCGGTTTCCATGGGGGTGGGGGTTTTGGGGGTGGATTCCATGGCGGTGGGGGCGGCGGGGGTGGGCATGGGCGATAAACGGTGCAAATGGGGGGATTATTTATAGGGGATGCGCGGTTTGCTCTTTGATGACGCGTATAATGGTGGAAGAACAGGAGCCAGTTATGAAAAACATCCCCTATTTGTTGCTGGTGGTTTTGGGGTGTGTGTCTATGAGCCTGGGGCAGGCGACGACGATGCCTGATCCGGCGGTGCAGACGAAGGTGCTGGTGGTGCCCTTTGTGCAGATCGGTGCGACGGATCATGAATGGGTGGGGCAGGCGATCAACGAGAACCTGGTGACGCAGGTTGCGGGGAATTCGGCGGTGCGGGCGATCAACTTGAACGTGCCGCTGAACGGGCAGGCGGAAGCGGTGAGCGCGGCCCAACATGTGGAGCGCCGCTGGTGATTTTTGGGACTTACCAGTTTGCGGATACGCAGCTTCGGGTGACGGGGCAGGTGTACGATACGGTGAATAACCGGACGGTGGCGGCGCTGACGTCGACGGGGGCGCTGACGGATCTGTTTAAGATCGAGGACGCGATTTCAAACCAGGTGAGTGCGGCGCTGCCGCAGGCGCAGGCGGCGAATCAGATGCCGATCTCGACGTATGGGCCGGATCAATCGACGGTTCCACCGACTTATGCGACGGCGGATACGGCTGATGTGCAGCCGACGCAGACGTATGTGTATGGGCAGGCGCAGCAGCCGACGTATGTTTATCCGGCGCAGCCTTCGTATGTGTATTCGTATCCCTATTATGGTGGTTACTACGGCGGTTACTACGGGTATCCGTATTTCGGTTATGGCGGGATCGTGGTGATCGGCGGGGGTGGGCGCTATTGGGGCGGTTACCGTGGCGGGTGGGGCTATCGTGGTGGATGGGGTGGGGGTGGTCGCGGTGGATTTGTGGGCGGGGGGATGAGAGGTGGTGGGTTTGGGGGCGGTGGTGGACACAGGTAGTGCGGTTTTGGCTGATTGATAATGACCCACGGCATGGAGCCGTGGGTTTTTTTGTTTAGACGTATTGGGCGCCGGGGCGATTGAATATCGCGGAGGGGTAGTAGCGGTAGTATTCGTTGACGAGTTGAATTTTCAATCCTTCGGCGATGGCGTGAGGGAGGCCCTGGGTGCCGATGAATTGGCGGCAGCCGGCGAGGAGGCGGGCGAGGGAGAGGAGGTCGGGGGTGGGGTGGTAGGGGATTTTGTGGCCGAAGGTGAGTTCGAAGATTTCGTGCTCCTTGGGTGAGCCGACGAAGAGGGCGTCATTTTTGATGTGGGGGAGGGTGGCTTCCCAGAAACCATCGTTGCCGTGATAGCGGAGATTGCGGGCGAGGATGAAGGGGCGATCGGGGATGGAGAGGGGGTGGTCGACGGTGAGCCAGGCGCGGTCGCGCTCGGGGAAGGGGAGGGAAAAGGCGGCGAGGTGGGAGTCGGAGACGTTGTTGAAGCTGCCGGATTTGCGGAAGCGGTCGAGGTCGAAATCGATGGGGTTGTTTTGCCAGGGGCGGATGTCTTCGAGGTAGGGTTGTAATTTCAGGAGGGGGATGGCGGCTCGGATGATGTCGGCGTTCATGCGGGTTTGGGTGCGGCCTTCCCATTTGACGAGGGGGCTGGAGAGGCCGCCGTCGGGGTCGAGGTAGAGGATTCCACCACCGAGGGCGCGGATGGCGGGGAGGCTCCAGATGACGTCGCCGATGTCACCGGAATGTTTGAAGGTGTGTGGCACGGGAATGTGGATGATAGCACAGAACGCGCACCCCTTCGGGGTTGCGGCTAAACGAGGAGAGGGTGCGTCGCGCCGAATTTTAGGTGGAAAATTAGTCTGTGAAACCGTGGCGCATGGTGTTTTCGGTGACGCAGCGGGGCATTAGGAAGTGGCGGAGGTAGTCGGGGCCACCGGCCTGGGTGCCGGCGCCGGAGAGTTTGAAACCGCCGAAGGGTTGGCGGCCGACGAGGGCGCCGGTGGTGGGGCGGTTGATGTAGAGATTTCCGACGCGGAAATCGTGGCGGGCGCGGGCGATGTTGGCGGGGCTGCGGGAGAAGATTCCGCCGGTCAGGGCGTACTGTGCGCCGTTGGCGAGTTGCAGCGCGTGATCGAGGTTGTCGGCTCTCAAGATGGAGAGGACGGGGCCGAAGATTTCTTCGGTGGCGAGGGAGCTGTTGGGAGGGACCTCGGTGAAGATGTGGGGGGGGATGAAATAGCCTTCGCTCGAGAGGGGGCCGGGGTTGCCGGCATAGGCGAGGCGGGCTTCGGTTTTGCCGCGCTCGATGGCGGCGAGGATTCGAGTGTGGGCGTCAGCGTCGATGACGGGGCCGATGCGGCAGGCGGGGTCTTCGGCGGGGGCGATTTTTAAGCTCGACGTTGCGCTGATCAGGCGAGCCAGGAAGGCGTCGTAATTTGCCGGCTGGACGATGGCGCGGGAGCAGGCGGAGCATTTCTGGCCTGAGTAGCCGAAGGCGCTGGCGAGGAGGGCGGCGACGGCTTCGTCGAGGTCGGCGTCTTCGTCGATGATGATGGCGTTTTTGCCGCCCATTTCGACGATGACGCGTTTGACGTGATCCTGGTGGTCGCGGGGTTTGGCGGCGGAATAGTTGATGGAGAGGCCGACGGCTTTGGAGCCGGTGAAGGCGATCATGGCGATGTCAGGGTGATCCACAAGCAGAGGGCCGATTTCTTCACCGATGCCGGGGAGGAAGTTGACGACGCCGGGGGGCGCCGGCTTCTTCGAAGGCTTTGGCGAGATGCCAGGCGATGATGGGGGATTGCTCGGCGGGTTTGAGGATGACGGGATTTCCGGTGACGACGGCGGCGGCGGCCATGCCGGTGAGGATGGCGAGGGGGAAATTCCAGGGGGCGATGATGACGGCGGGGCCGCGGGATTCGTAGGTCCAGTCGTTTCGTTCGCCGGGGAGGTCGGCGCCGGCGGGTTGGGAAAGCTCGCGCATCTGGGCGGCGTAGTAGCGGCAGAAGTCGATGGCTTCGGCGATGTCGGCATCGGCGTCGCGCCAGGGTTTGGCGCACTCGGCGATTTCGATCGCACAGAGGTGGAAGCGGTCGCAGCGGAGGATTTCGGCGACGCGATCGAGGAGGGAGGCGCGCTGATCGGGGGGGATATCACGCCAGGTTGCGAATGCGGATTTTGCGGCGGCGATGGCCTGGTGGGCCTGGTCGGGGCCGGCGCAGGCGCAGCGGCCTACGAGGCGGGATTTGTGGGAGGGGTTGACGGAGTCGATCCATTTGCCGGTTTCGATGCGACGGCCGTTGATGAGGAGGGGATGGGAGGCGGGGGGTTTGGCGGAGAAATGGTCGATGGCCCAGGCCATGGTCTCGCGGAAGCCGCGCTGCGAGAAATCAGTGGGGGGTTCGTTTTGGAAGACGGGTTTGGTTGGGGTCGGTGAGGCGTGTTTGATTAAAGCTGGGTTCATGAGCAATTGCTCCTCGGGGGCGTGGTCGAGAAAGCCAGCCCGCAAAAAGGATTCGTTGGAGGTATTTTCCAGGAGTCGACGGACGAGATAGGCCATGCCGGGAAGAAGGTCGCCGATGGGGGCGTAGATTCGGACGCGGCGGTGCATTTCGATGAGGGCGGATTTGATGGGGTCGGCCATGCCAAAGAGCATCTGGAATTCGATCTCGGCGGGGTGAGCGGCGAATTTTTCGGCGTGGGCGATGGCGGAGGCGATGCTGCGGACGTTGTGGCCGGCGATGGCGGGGCGGAGAAGGGCGCGGTTTTCGATGAGGAAGGCGGCGGCGGATTCGAAGTTGGCGTCGGTTTGGGATTTGTGGGTGAAGACGGGGATGGGCCAGTTGTGCTGGGCGGCGATGACGGTTTCGAAATCCCAGTAGGCGCCTTTGACGAGGCGGACCGAGACGGGGACGCCGCGGTGGCGGGACCAGTCGGCAAGGGATTTGAGGTCATCGAGGGTGGAGCGGAGATAGGTTTGCATGGCGATGCCGACGTCGGGCCAGTCGCGGAATTCGGGTTCCATCAGGACGGTTCGGAAGATTTCGAGGGTGAGGTCTTTGAAGGCAAACTGCTCCATGTCGAGATTGATGAAGGCGCCCTGGGAGCGGGCGAGACGAAGGATGGGGCGAAGGCGGGCGAGGACGGATTGGGTGGTGCCGAAGGGGTCGATGGGGTCGAACTGGCTGAAGAGGGCGGAGAGTTTTACGGAGATATTGGCGCGGGGGATTGTGCCAGTGGCGTCGCGGTCGATCAGGGGGTCTTCGGGGAGCGCGGCGATTTGGGGGGGAGGAATTGGAGGAGCTGAAGGTATCGGCGCTGGTATTCGTCGGCCTCGGATTCGGAAACGACGGCTTCGCCGAGGAGATCGACGGTGAAGGCGAGATGCTGGGCGCGGAGGCGCTGGATGGCGGAGAGGGCGGCCTGGGGATTTTCGGCGGCGATGAATTTTCTGGCCATTCGGCCTACGCCTAGCCTGGCGGCGGCGGCGAGGAGGGGGGCCATGCCGTTTCCTGAGATGCCGAGATATTCGTGGAGGTGGGCGGCGACGGAATCGGTGG
The DNA here is from genome assembly GCA_963755915.1 of uncultured Phycisphaerales bacterium. GTDB lineage: Bacteria > Planctomycetota > Phycisphaerae > Tepidisphaerales > Tepidisphaeraceae > PALSA-1353. Next base: position 4,384,808 of record CAVWLP010000002.1, on the reverse strand, counting down.
AGTGGAGGGCGGGGAGGCAATCGACAAAACGGAAGAGCTGGGATTTTCGGCGCGGGTCGCGCATGGACCAGGCCATCATGGCGTCGTCGATGGTGCGCAGGGGCCAGCCGCGGCGATTGGCGTGGTTAATGCGCGTGAAGATCTCGCGGCCGATCTCGTGGGTGCGATTTTCCAGGGTCTGGGCGGGCATTGCGATTCAATGATAGTTGCGGAGCGCTCCCCGAGATAAGGTTACCGCTTCGCTCGGGGGGTCGCGGCTAAACAATTTCAGTCAAGTCGCGCTTGAGCGGAGTGGGCGACAGTTGTAGGGAGCGGGGGGTCGAGGTAGAGGGTTCCCCAGGTGTTGGGGCGGAGCTCGGTGCGGCTGGATTTGGGGGCGGACCAGAAGAAGTCGGCGGCGTGGGAGAAGTTGCGGACGTGAATGTTGAAGGCGAGGGTGGCGTGGTGCTGGGGATCGTAGCCGTGCATGACGGCCGCGGGGATGAAGAGCTGGGCGATGTAGCGGTCGGGGAGGATTTTAACGGTCCGCTGGATCAGGGGATGGGGGATGAGGTTGTCTTTGAGGGCGTCGCCGTCGCGGTGCCATTGGCCGACGACGGGGGCGTCTTTCAAGGTGGCGTCGCGCGGGATGAGGAAGAATTGCTGGCAGAAGACGTCGTAATTGATCTCATCGGTGGTTACGGGTCGGGTGGAGAGGAAGAGTTCGACGTTGTCGCGCGTCCACCACCAGGCGCTGGCGGGGGTGGTAATGATGTCCTTGTCGAAGACCTGGAGGGCGACGTAGAGACCCTGGGGCGTCCAGCCCAGGAAGACGTCGGGGGAGCGGATTTTGCAGCGGTCGAGTCCGACGGTTTGCTCGCGGCGAATTCCGTCGAGGGGGGCGAGGGCGGTCCATTGGGAGAGATCGCCGTCGAGGGTGGGCGGGTGGACCAGGAAGGGGACGTGCATGGCGGGCTTGATGGAATAGCTCTCGCGCCAGACATCGGACTGAGAATCGGCTGCGCTGCGGGCGTGGATGGGATCGAGGAGGGGGGCGGTTTTCTGGATGGAATCGACGAGGAGGGTGTAGGGCTTGTCGTGGACATCGACGACGCCGAAGTTGACGTCTTCGCCGTCGCTGGCGCGGCCAAGCGGGGGCTCATCGCACCACTGGAACCAGTCGGCGCCGATGATGTAGGGGACGCGGGCGAGGCGAGTGGTCATGAGGCGATAGCCATCGGCGCGGGCCTGCTGGTCGGGGACCTGGGCGCTGAAGCCAACGGCGTCGAGGTTGCCGCTTTGGCCGTCCATGGCGTGGAAGGAGTATTCGCTGATGATGACCGGCTGTCCGGAGCGCTGATACATCATGTGAAACATGTCGGAGTCGAGGCGGGCGTCGGAGACGTAATAGTTGAGGGATTGGGCATCGGTGTAATCTCTTGAGGCGGATACGACCTGCTCGGGGGCGAGGCCTTTGTAGCGAACGCCGAGGATCAGGTGGTTGGGGTCATAGCGGTGAACCAGGGAGGTGGTGAGGCGGAAATAGTCGTTGGCGAGATGGAGGAGCCAGGCGGTGCTGAGCTTGTCGTAGGCCTGGGCCTGCTCGCGGGGGAGGGCGACCCAGGAGTCGAGCTGGGACCAGTCGGTGAGTTTGGTCTCCCAGGCGGTGTTGAAATCGTGGAGCTGGGGCCAGAGGAAATGAATGGTCTGGATGACCTGCTCGCGATTGGGATCGCTGGCGGGGAGGTTGTCGAAGTAAGCGCCGGGGCCGGCGAAGCCGTCGCCCCAGTCGAGCTCGTTGTCGAGATAGTAGCCGACGAGATTGCGGTTGGTGCGGAGTTGGGGGACTTGCTCTTTAACGGCGGTGCCGACCATGTCGGCCCATTCGGGGGAATAAAAGCGTTTGGATTCGTCGGTGACCCAGGCCCAGAGGTTGAGGTCCTGGGCCATGGGGACGTCGAGGTTGTGGAATGCGGGGTTGCACCAGGCGCCGAGGCCCTTGAAGCCGTAGTCGTAGACGCGCTTGAGGGTTGCCTTGGCCCAGAGGTTGAGGTCGGCATCGCGGTCGCGGCCGTCCCAGTCGGTGGAGACGAAGTGGACGGCATCTTTGTCGCGGCCATCCTGCATGGGCTGGACAGTGGTGACGGTGTTGAGGAATTCCTGTTTTCCTTCGGGGGAGACGAACCACCAGACACCGGACTGGTCTTCACCCAGGCGCCAGAATCCCGAGTGGCCGCGGAGCTGGGTGTAGGGGTTGACGTGGAGCAGGCCGGAGAGTGATGCAGCGGAGATCTGGTCGGCGGAGAGGTCGGGGCGGGTGGAGGGGACGGCGGCGGGGGCTTTGTGGTTGATGTAGGGATACCCCATGGCGACGATGGCCAGCAGGATCGCGAGTGTAATTAATGTCCTGCTCATGAGTTTCCTACATGAGTAATACGCCATTTTTAAGGAAATAGTTGTTGGCTGGGACCGCCGCTGGCTGCCCGTGAGGGTGGGCTGCTCAGAGAAAACGGGGTTTAAACGCTTCTGGCCATGGCTGCTTAAGTATGGATGAAATTCCCTGTATATGCCCAACGAACGACTATTTCCGGCTTTTAGTCTTATCGGCCTGCGTTTGCCAGAGAGTTAAGGGAACCGCCCCTATGCGGGATAGGCTTAAAGGTTTAACCCCACTTAAATTAGGCACCAATTTCACAAAAATTGCGATCCTCTTTTTTATTTTCGGCCTGAAAGGCGTCGATTTGATTCCCAGCAGGGCGCGTCGGCTTGACGATTGTCGGACTACGATTACATTACTTCGCTCTTTCGACGGCCCGCAGGTGTGGGTTTGGGCAAACTTTGGTCGGCGGTGGGTCGTACTGTCGATATCGATTTCTCCAGGAGTAGCAGGAAATTTTTATGGCTCGCGATCTTTCCAAAATTCGTAACATCGGCATTGCCGCCCACATCGACGCGGGCAAAACCACCGTCTCCGAGCGCATCCTCTATTACACCGGGAAGATCCACAAGATGGGCGAGGTACATGAAGGCACCGCCGTCATGGACTTTGACGAGGAAGAGCAGAAGCGCGGCATCACGATCAACTCCGCCGCCACCACCTGTCCGTGGGACCGCAACGGCGAGACGATACACGATCAACCTGATCGACACGCCCGGCCACGTCGATTTCACCGCGGAGGTGGAACGCTCGCTGCGCGTGCTCGACGGCGCGGTGGCTGTGTTCGACGGCAAGGAAGGCGTCGAAGCCCAATCGGAAACCGTCTGGCGGCAGGCCACCAAGTACAACGTTCCGCGCGTCTGTTTCATCAACAAGATGGACAAGGTCGGCGCCGATTTTGACTTCAGCTTCAATTCCATCCGCGAACGGCTTGGCGCTCCGGCCGTGGCCGTGCAAATTCCTATCGGACAGAGCAACACATTCAAAGGAATGATCGATCTGATCCGCGGCGTGGCCCTGTATTACAACGTCGGGCGACGACAAGGACCGGGGCATGACCATCATCGAAAAGCCGATCCCCGCGGACGAAAAAGAGCGCTACGAAAAGTGGCGTCACGATCTGATCGAAAAAGTCGCCGAGACCGACGACCACCTGATGGAGAAATATCTCAACAGTCAGGAGCCGACCGAGGACGAGCTGCGCAAGGCCCTGCGCGCGGCCACGATCAGCTTCAAATTGCATCCGGTGTTCTACGGGTCGGCCCTGAAATACGTCGGCGTTCAGCGCCTGCTCGACGGCGTCATCGATTATCTGCCCGCCCCGATCGATATGCCGGCCATCAAGGGGCACGACGTGAAGGACCCGGAGAAGATCATCGAGCGGCATCCGAATCCGGATGAGCCGTTCTGCGGCCTGGCGTTCAAAATCGTCAACGACCAGCACGGCGATCTGACCTACGTTCGCGTCTACAGCGGCAGGCTCGAAAAGGGCAGCCGCGTTCTCAACAGCAACCGCAACAAGCGCGAGAACATCAGCCGGATGTTCCAGATGCACGCCGCCGACCGAAATCCTATCGACGTTGCCGAGGCCGGCGACATCGTCGCGTGTATCGGCGTCAAGGATGCTCTGACCGGCGACACGCTTTGCGACCAGGATCATCCGATCATCCTGGACACGGCCGACTTTCCCCGAGCCGGTCATCAGCATGTCCATCGAGCCCAAGACCGCCGCCGACAAGCAGAAACTCGGCGAGGCGCTCACAACCCTCAAGCGCGAAGACCCGACGTTCCAGGCCAATTACGATGAAGAAACCGGCCAGACCATCATCGCCGGCATGGGCGAGCTTCACCTGGAAATCCTCCGGAATCAAGCTCACGCGCGATCACAAGGTCGAGGTGAACGTCGGCCGGCCGAAGGTGGCGTATAAGGAAACGATCATCGGCTCGGCGAGCCATATTCGCGGCAAGCACGTCAAGCAATCCGGCGGTCGCGGCCAGTACGGCGACTGCACGATCAACATCGAGCCGTTCAACGGCACTGGCGTCGATCCCGAGACCCTCAAGAAATGGGGCTGGAAAGACGGCTTCGCGTTCGAAAACAAGGTGTTCGGCGGGTCGATTCCCAAGGAATACATCCCGTCGATCGAGTACGGCGCCCGCATGGCCGCCAAGACGGGCGTGCTGGCGAATTATCCGCTGATCAACGTGAAAGTGACGCTGACCGACGGCAGCTATCACCCGGTGGACAGCTCGCAGATCGCGTTCGAACTGGCGGGGCAGATCGCGTTCAAAGAGGCGTGCCAGAAGGCGGGGCTGACGCTGCTGGAGCCGATCATGAAAGTCGTCGTGACGACGCCCGAGGAATTCGTGGGCAACGTCACCGGCGATTTGAATCGCCGCCGCGGGATGATCGTCAACAGCGATCAGCGTGGCAACACGCGGATCGTGGAAGCGGAAGTTCCGCTGAGCGAAATGTTCGGGTACACGACCGAACTTCGTTCGATGAGCACGGGCCGGGCCAGCTCGGTAATGGAGCCGTTGCGGTATGCGCCGGTGCCGACGAATGTGAAGAATGCGATTTTGGAAAGTCTGAAATAGACACCCCCAAGGCGGAGAGAGTTGTGACGAAGTTCATCGCCTCGTCATCGGCCGCCCCTTAAGCCAATTCAATTCGGATTGATGCGCTGAAGAAACGCGTTTGTGTCGGAAAGCCGCTGACCGGCTAGATCCGATGCATCAAATTCGACATGCATGTCCATGTAAAGCATGTAAATTCCGCGCGTTGACGTTTGAATATTTTGATATGCGATCACAATCTTGTCAGGCGGCAAAGACGTCAGCGATGAATAATCCCTTCCGAACACGAGGCCTCCTCCAAGATAGGTGAACGCGGAATTACGGTTGATCCATTTTGCGCGATGGGGAAAACTCATTTCCTGCCAATTTGTCGGGACCCGGTTTTCGGCTTGGGGAAGCACAAAAAGCTGCGGGGGATCAAAATTGTCGATCGAAAGCTCGCCCAAATCGCCGGGAAACCTGCCGTTATGGTTATCGATGAAGAGCAACAATTCCATCGCGATGGAACGAAAGTTTGATGCAATCTTTTCGTTGCGTCCATTATCCGAAGGCTGAGTCGAAGTGCGAGTAGCCGGCGCTTGACTTCCAGGATTGGCGGTCCGTGCTGTGCAACCAACCATTACCAGAAGAAACAACAGCGAGAGTTTCCGCACCGACAAAATCTCCAGTGACAATAGCTCTATTGTACGTCAAATCATGCCAAGGCCGAGGAACGCTAGTTGAAATAAGCTTCGTAGTCTTCCCAGTATCTGGGAATCGGCTCGGTCGTTTTCCGATTTGGATCGAGCCACCAGGGATTGCGGAATTCGTCGATATCGATTCTGCGATGAAATGGGGGCAGCCAGGAAATGTAATGGATTGAGCCGAAGGGGCTGGGCTGCGTTTCGCCGGAGCGCGGATTGTGTTCGATGCGATAGCGGGGGAGGATTGCGGGCTTCATGCCGATGAACTGGTTGTAGGGGTGGGTGGTGTTTGCGACGGCGGCGCGGTTGATATAGCCCTGGGCCTGGAGCTGGGTCCAGAAATTGAATTCGAATCCATCGACAAAAGCGGTTCTGGGAACGCCGGCGGCCTGGAGGCGCTGAGCGGCGGCGAAACGGGCGCGGCCGAGGGCGAGAACATCCTGCGTGGATGCGAGGGCGAAGGCGGCGTAGATGCATAAAAGGAGAATCGGGGCTGCGCCGGGGGAGGGAAAGCGGCGGAGGAGAGCGATGGCGAGTAACGGGAAGAGCTCGATCAGATAGCGGTCGAAAATGAGGGATTCTGAGATCCGGGGGATAAGTGCGAACAGATAAGCCGCGGTGAAAATGGCGATCATGGGCAGGGCGACCTGGCCATCGGAGGCGGCGAAGAATTGGCGGAAATTTTGAACGCCAGCGCGGGGCGGGAGAGCCAATCAAGGACGGCGATGAGAATCAGGCCGAAGGCGATGTGACATGCGGCGCTGAGAATGTCTGAAAGGATTTGAGGTTGGGCGGTGGGGCGGTTGCCGGCGAGTTCGATGTCTCCGAGGACGCCTTTGGGGGTGAGGATGTTGCCGACCCAGGGTTCGAAATCGAGGGTGGGCCAGAGGAGAAGGGCGGCGGAAATGAGCAGCAGGGCGATGACGACGATGAACCCGAGCCGGCCGCGCCTTTCGCGCCAGGTTCGCCGGGCGACGCTCAGGCAAAATGGGATGGCAGCGGGAAGGGAGAGGAGGATGGTGGTGAGAGCGATTTTTAATAGGGCGATGAGCACGCCTGTGGGCTCGAAAGCGACCTGGACGAGGGACTGGTGAAAGGGGCGATCAATCATGACGTCGGGCTGATGGTTGAACCATGCGGTGGTGAGGGCCGCATTGGCGACGACGAGCAGCCAACCGATGGCGCACATGGCGACGAGTCGAAGCCGGCGGCGGAGGAGGAATGCGACGTAGGGGAGGAGGGCGAGGGTGACGAGCCAATCGACCTGGCGGCCCATGCCGCCGAGCATCGAGGCGACGACGGCGAGGATGATCCAGAGGGCACTTCGTTGTGTGATGCAGGCGAGGACGAGGCAGTAAAGGGAAAAGAGGATGAAGAAAAGGCCGGGGACGTCGGTCATGAAGGAGGTCGCCAACGGGAGAAAGACGGGAGAGAGGGCGAGGGTCATGGCGACGAAGAGAGAGGATTTTGTGGAAAGACCGGCCTTGCGGGCGAGGAGATAAGAGAGGGCGACTGAGGCGGCGGCGAGGGGCAGGGTGCTGAAGCGGAGGACGGTGAAGGAGAAGCCGAAGATTTTTGCGAAGAGGGCGCCCCAGAGGACGTGGGTAATAATCGCGGCGGTGCTCCAGCCGTGATAGAGGATGTGGCCGGTGGCGAGGAATTGTTTGACGGTCCAGGCGTAGGACCAGTCGTCGTCGAAAGGCATTTCCACGAAGGGGTTGACGGACAGGAACGCGAGGACGGTCAGGACGGCGCATAGCAAGGCGATCCGCGAGTCGCTGGAGCGGGGATTAGTCGAAGTGGTGGTCTTCATAATTGATGGGCGGGGGGAGATGACTGTTGGGATTGAGCCAGAGCGGATCGTGGTACTGGTCGATGAAAATGCGGCGATGAAAGGGGGGGAGCCAGGAGAGGTAGTCGATGACGCCGAATGGGGAGGGTTCGGTTTCGCGGCGGGCTGGAATTCGACGCGGTATTTGGGTCGGAGGCTGAAGCATCCGGCGAGGGTGGGGTCGTATTTTCCGGGCGGGGAATTGATCATGGGGACGTTGATATAGCCGGTCTGCAAAAGCTGGGTCCAGTTGTCGTATTCTGAGCCGCAGGCGATGGCGGTGTCGGGGACGCCGGCGGCGAAGAGGCGGTCGAGAGCGGATCGGCGGGCGGCCTGGAGTGCATGGACGTCCTGCGTGGTGATGACGGCATAAATACTCCAGAGGGCGAGCAAGGTCCATGAAAGGGAGATGATTGGTTTTGGGGAATGCTGATACCTCAACAGTAGAGGAATCGCGAAGCAGGGGATGAGGGGGAGGGTGTAGCGGTCGTAGATGAATTCTCGCGGGGTGCGATAGGCGAGAAGGGCGAGATAGGCGGCGGCGAAGAGAAGAAGCGCGGGGAGTGCGATGCGATTGTTCGCGGGGAAACAGAATGCGGCGGTGCGATGGAGGAGATGGGAATGGAAGGCGCGGTCGGCGAGATCGGTGAGGAAAATCCAGGCCAGAAAGATGACGATGAGGGCGAGGACTTCGCCGAGGGGGGTGGGGATGGAGAGGGGGCGGTGGCCGGAGAGTTCCATCCCCCAGAGAACGCCGCGACGGGATACGATGTCGCCGAGCCAGGGAGCGAGGGAGAGTGCGGGCCACTGGATCGACGCGAAGGCGATGAAGACGGCAACGGCGGCGGCGATGATGCCGCGGCGGCCGCGGAGGTTATGCAGGGTTTGATGGAGTGCGACCCACGCGGCGGGGAGGGAGGCGGGGATGATGAGGAGCAGCGTTGTGAGCCAGAGGTAGGACCAGAGGGCGAGCAGATATTGCCAGTTGTGGGAGGCGGCGCTAACGCTTTGCGAAAACGTCCATTCTTTCACGACGAAGGGCTGAGTGTAAAACCAGCGAGCTGAAACGTAGGCGGCGAAGATGTTGGCGGAGATGCCGACGAGCGAGACAAAAAGAATCGGCTTTTCGCGGCGGCGCAGAAATGCGACCTGGATTCCGGCGGTGAGGGGGATGATCCAGATGATCTGCCGGCTTAGTCCGCCTAATAGAGTGGTGATAAATGCCAGGATCAGAAGGGCGATGCAGTGGCGGCGAGTGGGGGCGCGGGCGGCGCGGGTGAGGGCGTAGATCGAGAGCAGAATCGCGAATTCGGAGGGTACATCGGACATGAACGATGTGGCCAGGGGAAGGAAAAGTGGGGAGAGGCCGAAGAGGAGGGTGGCCAGAAGCGCGGGGGCGGTTTCGAGGCCGGCCTCGCGGGCGAGGAAGTAACAGACGAGTACGGATCCGATGGCCCAGGGCAAGGTGGAGAGGCGAAGGGTCACGAAGGAGAAGCCGAATAATTTGACGAAGAGGAGACCCCAATAGGCCTGGGTGAGGAAGGCGGCGGATTCGCCGCAGTGGTAGGTCATTTGGCCGATGCGGAGCAATTCGTGGACGGAGAAGGCATAGGTCCAGTCATCGTTGAAGGGCATTTGAACGAATGGATTGGTAATAAATATGGCGACGACGACTGCCGCCGCACAAAGCAGCCCGTTGTGCGCATCGTGGCGTGACATGAATGGGTGAAACCCTACAAGCGCGGGAGGTGTATCGCAAGCTGGGGCGGTGGAGCGATCTTCAGTGCATATGGAAATCCTCGAAGTCCTTCGGCGGAGGAGTATTGTTATTTGGATTGAGCCAGTAGGGATCGCGGAAACGATCGATGAATATTCGCCGGTGGAAGGGGGGAAGCCAGGAAATGTAATCGACCGAGCCGAATTCGGATGGAGCGGTGTCGGGAGTGGGGAGGAATTCGACGCTATAGAGCGGGCGGAGGGCGGGGCAAATGCCGAGGGCGGGGTTGTATTTTCCGGGCGGGGAATTGATGCCGGGAATGTTGACGTATCCCTGGTGGAGGAGCTGCGTCCAGTTGTCGAATTCGCTGCCGTCGGCGATTGAGGTGTCGGGATTGCCGGCGCGGAGGAGGCGATCCATGGCGGTTCGGCGTGCCCATTGAAGCGCGTGTACGTCTTGTGTTGCGGCGATGCCGTAGATGCTCCAGAGGGCGAGCATTGTCCAGACGAGGATTTTTATGGGAATCGGACAGCGTTGATTTTGGGATTTCAGGAGCAAGGGGATCGCGGCGCAGGGGATCAGGGGCAGGGCGTAGCGATCGTATATGAATCCGCGCGGGCGCGGTAGGCCAGAAGAACGAGATAAACGGTGTCGAAGATAAGCATCATGACGACAACGGGCGGCGCGTTTTTTGGGGTTGGGAAAAGGCGGGGGTGGAAGCATCGGTCGGCTAAATCGGTGAGCAGCGACCAGGCGGCGATGATGACCAGAATTCCGAACAAGGTGCGCAAGAAAGGGGGCTGGGAAACGGGGCGGTATCCGGAAAGTTCCATGCCGGAAAGCGGTCCGCGCGGCGAGACCACGTCGCCGAGCCAGGGCTCGATTGACATCGCAGGCCAGTGTACGGAAAGTAGAGCGATGGCGACGGCGATTGAGGCGGCCAAGAGACCTCGGCGGCCGCGAAGATGATTGCAGGTTTGCGCGATCGACGACCAGACGACTGGAATGGCGGCAGGGAGGATCAAAAGCAGTGTTGTCAACCAGACGCATAGCCAAATAATCAGGGAATCGGCCCAAACGGTTTTGGCGACTTGAATGGTGTGGGAAAATGTCCAGTCGGTGACGACGCCAGGCCGGTCGGCGAACCATGCGGTGAAGGCGAAGGCGACGACCAGGTTTCCCGCGAAACCGAGGGCGGAAACGAATAGAACGGCGGGATCTTTTCGCCGCAGGCATGCAACGTAGGGACCGCAGGTGAGGGGAACGATCCAGACGATTTGACGATCGAGCCCTCCGACGAGGGCGGCGATGTATGCCGCGGCGAGCCAAACCCAGGGGCGTTGGCTTTCCAGCGACTGTGCGAGGCAGTAGAGAGAAAGAAGAATACAGGCGAGCGCGGGCACATCGGTCATGAAAGAGGCGGCGAGAGGAAGAAACAGCGGTGAAAGGGCAAGAAGGATGGCAACGAAAAATGCATTTTTATGATCGAGGTTTGCCCGCCGGGCCAGCAGATAACACAATGCCGCGCAGGTCATGGAAAAGGGGAGGGTGGAGAAGCGGAGCGAGACAAAAGAGAAGTGGAAAATGCGGGCAACAGCGGCGCCCCAACCGGCTTGCATCAGAAAACCAGCCGACTCGCCGCAATAAACGAGTTTTCCGGTCTGCGCCAATTGCCGAACTGTATAGGAATACATCCAGTCGTCGTTGAAGGGAATCTGGACGAAGGGATTGGTCAGGAAGAACGCGGCCAGGACGACCAGTGCGCACAGAGCGGCGTTACGGATATCTTTGCAATTCATGGCTGGGGGGCGGGGTTCGAAGATCCGGGTGAGACAAATGCGCCACATTTGCCGATAGGCGTTTTCGATATCCCACGCGAATCGTCGGCCATCATAAGGGATCGGCCGGCTATGCCGCCAGAACGTGCGTGTTGGAAGCTAAAATCGCGGTGGCCTGGTGGAGTTTTTTCAGGTCATCCGAGGTCATGGTCGTGGGCGTTGAACCGGCGGCGGTGACCGCGACCCAGCTCAACCTGGAGGTTTTGCGGGGCGGTTGGGTTTGTGACGTCGAAGCGTTTGTGTTGCTTTCGTTTGAGGTGCTGCTCGACGACTGATCGGATGTGGAGCTTGAGGTCGTATCCGCAGTCTCTGTCGAACCAGCGCCGGTAGGCACGGTCGCAACGACATTCGCCGGAACCGACAGCAGATTATCCGAGGGCGCCGTGGAAACCGGTTGCAGCAGGGCCGACGCGGCGTCGCCGGCATACGATTGCGGATAATTCTCGAAAGTATTGCCATCCTGAGTGATATCCGCCGTTTCGTTCACGTCGACGGCGGCCGCCCCGGCGGGGGTATCCGCTCCTGAGACAAACGTATTGCCAACGAGCAGAAGTTGAGTAACCGCGGCGGGGTTCGCGGGAAGGGATGGCGCCTCGACGATCCAGACGGCAGTTTTTGCATTGGTGACCGTGTTGTCTTCGAGGATGAGATAATACTCGCTCGCCTGGGTTGCATTATCGTCGGAAATCGTAAAGCCGGAATTGCTCATGGTGGTGATTTGATTGCTGCGAGCGATATCGCCAAAGGCGCCGGCCTGGCCGCCGGTACCGTCGTTGGCGATGACAATTCCAGTGACCGAATTTGTAATGGTGTTATTCTGGTATAAATTCCAGTAGTCCGGCTCGCTGTTTCCACCGGAATCCAGGCTGTCATCGAATATGCCGGTATCGACGTTATTGATCGTGTTGGAAGCGACGACGGCGTCGATGGCTCCGCCCCAGAATTCCACACCGGCTGACGCGGTCGTTGTCACCGAACCTTTGCCGGAAAGACTGTTCTGATAAATCACGATTCCGTCGTCGATCATTCCAAGGCGAACGATACTGGTGGAGTCGGGTACGACGGCCCAGGCGCCATCGAGCGTAATGAGTCCGGTTGCGGCGTTATAGGAGGCGATGGGCAGATGCTCCCCCACGCCATCGCCGCCCATGATTATTACTTCATATCCAGTTGCGGAAAATGAGCTGGGCAGCCCCGAGAGAGTTACGCTGCTTTGGGTCGCCGCGACAAACACGGCCCCCGGATCAGAGTAGATGTTGTTGCCCTCAAACAAAAGCTGTTCGCCCACGTTCTGATCCGGATAGGTCGGACGGACGCCCAGGGCAATGGTGGTGTTGTCGGCAATGTAGATGTCATCCACGGGTCCCCAATTGGGACTTGCGACAAAGAAGCGCCCCTTTGCCCAGCCCGCCCCCGAATTGGGATTGGAATCGTTATAATCCTGCGCCGTGCAGCCGGTGATGCTGATGCCGGTTCCCCCCCAGGAATACAGCAGGGTGTTGGCGTCGTTGGTACCGTAGAAATTGCAATCGTTGAAGAAAAGCTGCGAGGCGGTTCCAAGGAACGCACCGTCGCCGATCATGTTGCAGCCGGTGAAAGAAACGAGATTGTCGGCGTGGATGTCGAAGTACTGGGTGAGATGGGCGTTGAAGGTAACGTCGGTGAATTGCAGGTTGGTCCTGAACCTTCCGTACATCAGATCGGAATATCCCACGTTGTTGGAATCAAGCGTCAGATTGCTGATCTGCGTATTGGAATTGAGCCAGACCATGGCGACGGAGGGGGACGACGTTGGCGCGCCCAGCAGCACGGATTTTCCCTGCCCGTCACCGACGAGCTGGAGATTGCCGATGGTGATCTGGCTGATGACGTAGGTTCCGGTGGGGACGTAAACGGTGGCTCCGGGATATTTTGAGGCGGCGCTGATCGCGGCGTTGAAGGCGGCGGTGTCGTCCGTGGTTCCGTTGCCGACCGCACCGTAGTTGAGCACGTTGAAAACCTGGGTGCTGGCGGCGACGGGTGCATTCACGGTGAGGGTGACCGGGCTGCTCCAGCCATAGACGCCGCCGTGGCCGTTATGGACCCAGACCTGGTAGCTTCCGGCGGAAAGATTTTGTGGGACGACGAAGGTGACGCAATACGGATTTGCGCTGACGACGGAGGCCCACTGGCCGGAGTTGCTGCCGGCCTGGGTGATGTAGACCCAGGATTTTCCATCGGTGGCGGTGAAGGTGAGGTTCTGACCGTAGACGGAAATCGTCTGCCCGGCGGTTGCCTGGTTCGGCCCGACCCACATGGCGTCGGTTTTGTTGATCGCTACCGGCGCGCTGAATCCGTTCGCGTTGCCGGCCCAGAGGAAGTACATCGAATCCGGGGTATTATCGGAGGCCAAAGTCACCGAGGCGGTGTTCGGGCCCAATTGCTGGATGGTGTCTTCGACGAGCTGGCCGTTGGAGGCGGTCGTCTGGCCGTAGGTTACGAATTCACTGTCGGAATCCTTGTCGGAAGCAGGCAGCGCCGAAATGTTGACATCGCTTACGGCGATGGTGTCACCGGGGTCGGCCGAGTTGGTGGCGCCGGCGATTTGCGGTGTTCCGGCCGAAGGCGTTGTTAGCGTTGCAGGCGGCACAAACGTATCAAACCCCGAAGGCAGGGTGGGATTGCTCGCCGGCGCGACGACCTGCGGCAGCTCCGGCAGCGCGGCCGTAAACATGAGCCGCTTCTCCAGACTTTCGTAGAAATTTGCGAAAGGGGAAAATTTGCGCGGCAAACGTGTTCTGGCGAGCTTCATTTGCGATGTATCCTCCGTTTGAACCATCGGCGAGACCCTGCGGATATAAATAAAAATTGCGAAGATTGTTCGCCGTTTCGGGGTCCCGTTTGGGTTTTGCTGCCAATCCAATGGGTTGGTGGCGGTCGTTCCCGCGATTCATGTCGTGGGGGATTTAAGCTGTTGGTAAAGATTGGCGCTTAGAAGGGGCGTGGTTTTACATAATTGCAGCGGGCTCATCGCCGCCGATAATCGGTCTTAACATTAAGGAGTCATTACGGGTCTTGAGTTCTTCAATTGCCAGGCGTGCGGAAAGCAGTTCCGTTGGAAAGCGGAACTGGCCGGGAAGCAGGTGCGTTGCCCTTGCGGACAGGTGATGAAGTGTCCGGAGAATCAGGCGGCGGAAGATGGGTTGTATGATCTCGCCGAGGATGGACCGGCGGCGGCGAAGCCGAAGCCGGTGCCGACGGATACCGCAATTCCCCCGGCGCCAACGCTGGCTTACCAGACGCCCAAACTGCTGATCCCGGGCGCAGGACCGAGGCGTCGATCCAGACCTTCTGAAGAAATATTACGCGCCGCTATGGCTGCTGGGCGGGGGACTGGTCATTGAATTCGTTTCGGAATATTTCCGGCACGCGGGCAATCTTCAGGGGGCGATGATCGACATCGGCGTGGGCCTGATCGCCGGGACGATGCTCATGCTCGTAGGAGTGATGATTGCCGCGAAGCTTCGGCATATCGATATCGGGTCGTTCGGAAGCGCCGCCCTGCGGCTGGCGGCGATATCGGTCGCGCCCGGGGCTCTGGTGACGCTCCTGGAACCGCTGGCTCACGTTATCTGCTTCGGATGGGTGCTTTTGCTGGGGATCGAATTCGTGCTTTATTTCGCGCTGATTGGGGCGCTGTTCGATCTTGACGAGAGCGATACCTGGTACTTCGTCATCACGATTTTTATTTTGAATCTGGCTGTTTTCGCGGTGTTGCAGTGGATTGCCAATCGCTGATCGTCATCCCGCCAGGTTCTGATTCTCGGATACCTCTTTATTTCGCTTAAGCCGCCTGCACAGGGCGCTGGCGTTGAGGCCGAGGACGGCGGCCGCGCGGCGGATCGTCTTCGCGGAAGCGAGGACCTTTTGGATGTGGGCTTCCTCGATGACGTCGAGGGGAACGAGGTCGCCGATGCGATAGCCGCCAAAGGGCGTTTCGGGCGTGGCGGCGACGGAATTTTTCAGATCGACCGGGAGATGGTCGAGCCCCACATAATCCGCATCGCACGCCAGCACGGCGCGTTCGACGATATTGCGCAGCTCCCGGCAATTGCCGGGCCACTTGTGGCTCTTCAGAAGGTAAGCCGCGTCGCGCGAGAAACCGGCGATGGGTTTGTGATGCTCGCGGCTGTAGGTGGCCAGATATCGTTCGGCCAGGGGAAGAATGTCCTCCTTGCGCTCGCGCAGGGCGGGGGTGTTGATCTGGGAAACGCTGAGGGCCATGAGGAGATCTTCGCGGAAGCGCCCGATGCTGACGGCGGCGGCGAGATCGACGCCGGTGGTGGAGATAATGCGCACGTCGGCGGGGCGGCGGACGAACTGATCCTGCTTTTCGAATTCCTTGTCGCGGATCACGGAAAGAATCTGCGGCTGGAGGCGCATGGGCAGGTTGCTGATCTCCTTAAGCAGCAGGGTGCCGCCGTGACAGAGGGCGATCGCCCCGACCTGCGAGCCGGAGCCGAACAATTCGGCTTCGATGGCGTCGACGGTTTTTCCGTCGAATGAGATCGAGGTGAAAGGCCCGTCGGCGCGGTTGCTCCATTCGTGAATGGCGCGGGCGAGCCAGGATTTACCGGTTCCCGATTCACCGCGAATCAGGACAGAGGAATTGGCGGTGGCGATGCGGCGGGCAAATTCGATCGATTCCCGCCAGATGGGGGAGGCGGAGGACAAATCGGTTTCGACGTCCATGGAGCCAAGGGCTTTCTGGAGCGCCTCGACTTTGCGTTCGAGCATCCGCCGCTCGGCGACCTTCTGAGTGAGGAGCCTGACCTGGGTCGGTTCGAAGGGTTTCGGGAGATAGTCGCTGGCGCCGCGCTTCATCGCCTCGACGGCGCTCTGTATAGATGCATAGGCGGTGATCACAATAATGCGTACCCAGGGGTTCTCGTCCATGAGGATCTTGATGTAGTCGAGGCCGTTGACGTTGCTGCCGAGGCGAACGTCGAGAAAGATCAGGTCAAAGGCCTCGCGGGCAGTATGTTCGAGGGCCTCGTCGATCGTGGAGGCCGCGGCGACTTTGTGCCCTTCGATCTCCAGGCACATGCGCATCATGAAGCGGATGTTTTCCTCGTCGTCGACGACCAAGATTCGTAGGGGGCGGAATTCTGTGCGTATCTGAAGCATGGGATTATTTAGCAGGTCCCCCGCCATTTTCTCGTGCTGATTCGATATTGCAAATCGAATACCAGGCAGTAAGTATATTCAAATCTGCAGCGCGGTGAGGAGAAAAAACTCTCCCGACTCGATTCTTCCTATTGTAAAGCACTTTGTGCATCAAAGGGTTAGGTGTGCTGGATGATTGGCATACTGCCACGTCCTCTCGATCCCAGAACCTCTCAAAAACTCTCACTCAAGGCCTGGGAAACGGACAGGTGCCGCAAAACGGGCGAATGATCATACGGCCTCCGCTTTTTGCCCGAATTTGAGCAGGCTGATATTCCCCCGCTTGTCATTACTCCTGTTTTTATGGGTGTTTGCGCAAAGTCAGTTTTTTAATTTTGATGGCTTAATATGTGGGCAAACATGTATATAAAATAAGCAGAAACCGGTTTTCGTTCGTGGAAGGCGTCCAACATCCGGACAAAAAACTTGTCTGGTTTGCGTATGGATTTGGTTGCTACGGCCTATCGCCGGAAGTGTCGGCCTTTATGGATTAAATGGTCCATAGCGAGGCAAATTCGTTCGGCGATTTGATTGCAGCACCCACACCTTTACACCGCGCATTTTGCAACACTGCGTGCAGAACGCGCACGAAAATCTTTTCTGTCTCACCAGCTAAGCAATGTGGACGCGCGGTGCACTCCATTTAGAGCATTTTGAAATTGCGCGTGCAGCGCCGCGCAAATGGCATTGCCTTTGTTTAGGCATTCAGCGCTCGAACCGCAGCGCTTGAACCAACCGTTGCGCTGCCGCGTTCACGCGGACTTTATCGCGAACTCAGTACGGGCGCTCTGCTGCATCCCATTTGCCTCCGGTCCATCGGCCGGGTGAAAGGAGAGACTCTGTGTCTACAGATACCACTAGTTCTGGAGGAGCCTCGGGCGGCCAAATGAAGGCCACCCTGGGTCTGACCGGGCTCACTAGTAATGCCATGGCGCTGATCGCGCCGGGTGCATTTTTGTGGCTGACCTTTACCGAGCAGTCGGGTTACGGCGCTCCATCTGCCGGCTCGGCCATGTGGATGGGTATGTTGCTCGCAACTATCCTCTGCCTGGCAACGGCGATCTCATACGCTGAGCTCTCAAAGCTCTATCCCGGCGCCGGCTCGAGCTACTTCTTTGCCGAGCAGGCCTTCCTCTCCAAGAAGCAGGCCTTCCGCTGGGCACGCATTTATAAGTTCATGGTCGGTTGGGCAAGCCACCTTTACTACTGGATCTATCCCGGCGTGATGGTGGCGGTGACCGCCATATTCATAGGCTACATGGCCGGGCAGCTCTTCCCCAGCACCTTCAGCGTCTTTGAGGGAAGCCCCCTGCTGATGATCCTGTTCTGCGTGATTTTCTCCTACGGCGTGTCGTATATCGCCTACCGCGGCGTCGCGGGCGCAACCGGCGTCAACGTCGCCATCAACATCATTCAGATCACTGCACTGCTCATCTTCTCGATCATGGCGATCGCCCATCGCGTTCACGTGAAAGAGGGGGATGTCGACTGGACGCTGGATTCCACGGGCACTCCCACGCAATTTGTGCAGGATACCACGCCCAACATGATCCAGGACCCCAAGTTCCCCAATGATCCCACCAAGCAGATTCCCGATCCCAGCGGCGCCACCAGCCCCAAGGCCGACTCCAGTGGCACCCCCATCTGGGTCTACGAGGCCATCGACGCCAAGGGCAATCCCATGAACGACAGCTCGGGCAACCCGATCGTCGTGGCGACGGATGCCAACGGCAAGCTCGCGGCCCTTCCGGCCGGGGCTGCCCAGGCGCTGCCTGAAAAAGTGACCATCAGCTACCAGGGCGGCATGGTGCAGGATTCCAAGGGTGTCTGGCAGTTTAATTATCACGACAGCGCCAAGTCGGTGATCCACTGGCACAGCGGCCAGTACATTCTAATCCAGGGCTGTATCGCGATCCTGTGCCTCGTCGGTTTCGAATCGGTCTCCTCGATGGGTGAGGAAGCCAAGAACCCCAAGAAGCACATCCCGATCGCCATCGTGGCGTCGCTGCTGATTCAGGGCGGTTTCTGCTACTTGTTTGAATATTTCGCCGCCAACTACTTCCAAAGCTCGCTGTACACGAACCAGACGGCCGCCGGTTCACCGGCTCCAATTGGTGACATGATGCAGCTTGCCGGCGCCTGGCTCTGGGGCTCGGCAAGGGCCGGCTGGTGGTTCATGTTTGTCGAAGCCATCACGGTCTTCCTGGCGCTGATCGGTACGACGCTCTCGTGCATCAACACGGGCGCTCGGGTGACTTACGCCATGGGCCGCGATGAGGAAGTGCCGAACCACTTCGGCCTCCTCCACGGCAAGAACAACACCCCACACCGCTGCATCTGGACGCTGGCGACGATCTCCGTCGTGGTCGGCATCTTCGGCGTGCTGTTCTACCTCTGCGGTCCTTCCGCCAGCGCGTCGCTGGATACCAATCTCAACACCGCCCAGCAGCACAGCCTCTGGTACAAGGGCGTCTTCAGCTACGCCACTGCCCAGAAGATTCCGTGCAGCCTGCTGATCATCGTGCTGATCAGCAACTTCGGGACGTTCCTGCTCTACATGATGAGCTGTATCGTGGCGATGGTGGCCTTCCACGAGCACCAACTGCACAACCCCATCAAGCATCTGCTGATTCCAGGTTTCGGATTGATCGCTAACCTGGGTTGCATGATCTTCTACCTGGTGGGTCCACTGAGCGTGCCGGGCATGAGCCCCAAAGAGCCGTTCATTGCACTTGGTTTCTGTGCAATCTGGGGCATCTACGGCGCGATCTACTTCATGATGCGAAGTAAGAAGCTGGGCCGGACGATGATGGTGACCAAGCCGCCGGAAGCGGTTGGCGCCTGAAGAAGGTCCGGAAACTAATAGTGCCTCTAAAGCCCACGGTTATGCCGTGGGTTTTTTTATGCGCGGCGCTGGGTGCATTCGGTCACTTGTAATCTCACCGGCCACGGCGACAATGCCGCGCATTCGCCACATCGGCCTGAGGAGATTTCGAAATGCAATGCGACGTTGATGTTTTGGTGATCGGCGCAGGCCCGGCCGGCTCGACGGCCGCTTCTCACCTGCATCGCGCCGGCGTCCGGCAGCTTGTGGTTGAAAAGCAGGTTTTCCCGCGCTTTGTGATCGGCGAGAGTTTGCTGCCGCGGATGATGGATTTGATGCGCGATGCCGACCTTCTCGAAGCCGTCGAGAAGCAGAAATTCATGCGGAAAAACGGAGCGACGTTCTACCGCGGCGATGAGACGTGCGATTTTGATTTTTCGCAGCAGTCCACCAATGGCTGGAGCTACGCGTTTCAGGTTCCCCGGGCTGATTTCGATAAGACGTTGGCTGACACCGTTGCCGCGCGGGGCGTGGAATTCCTTTTTAACCATGGCGTCACCGCGGTGAAATTTCACGATTCCCATGCGGAAATCACCATCGAGCAGCCGGACAAATCGCTGCGCACCGTCACCGCGAAATTCGTGCTGGATTGCAGTGGATATGGCCGGGTGCTTCCCAAGCTGCTCGACCTGGAGAAACCTTCCACGCAGGCTTTTCGTGAATCGCTCTTTACGCACGTGACCGGCGATCGCCGGCCTGGCGGGGGGGATGAGGGGAAAATCTGGGTGTGCGTGCATTCGCAGGGGGCGTGGATATGGATCATCCCGTTTTCCAACGGCAAGACCAGCGTGGGGGTGGTGGCGGAGTCGGAGTTCTATCGGAAGTTCCCAGCCGAGCCATCGGCGCAGTTGCGCTCGATCGTGATGAGCGATCCTAACGCGGCCGCGCGGCTGAGCGGGATGGAATTCACCTTTCCGCCGCGGCGGATCGCGGGGTTTTCGTGCTCGATCAAGAAAATATTCGGCCCGCGTTTCGCGCTGGCGGGAAACGCGACCGAATTTCTGGACCCGGTATTCAGCTCCGGGGCGACCCTGGCCATGGAATCGGGAACGCGGGCGGCGCAGACCATCATCCGCGAACTGCACGGGGAGGCGGTCAACTGGCAGACGGATTACGCGGATTACCTCACGCAGGGAATCAACACGTTTCGCGCCTATGTAAATGCGTGGTACGACGGCACGCTAGGGGAAATCTTTTTCTCGGGCGATAAGGATCTGACGGTGATGCGGCAAATCTGCTCGGTGCTGGCGGGTTATGTCTGGGACAAATCCAACCCCTATGTCGCGCAGCCGGAGCGGGGTCTGTCACTTCTTGCCAAGCTGGTTCGCGGCTGAAGGTTTGGGCCTGGGATTCTTGCTTGATTTCCCATTGCACCATCGGACCCAGGTCTGGCGATACGCCGCCTCGACATTGCGGGCAAATCGGGGTGCGTCCATGAGGGGGGAAGCCTGCATCCGCTCGCGCAGGCCGGCGCGGATTTCTGAGAGCCGGGCGCGATCGGCGGCCAATTCAACGGCGATTTGCACATATTGCTCCGGGCTGTAGGCGACGAGCTCTCGCAGGCCGATATTGGAAAGAAGACTGCGGCCCCCGCCCAACGGCCGTTCGGCCCGAGAGAGTGATGATCGGCACGCCCATCCACATCAAGTCGCAGGTGGTGATTCCGCCGTTATAGGGGAAGGGATCGAGGGCGATGTCGATGCGATATGACGTTCGCATGTACTGGTCCCACGACTGGCGGCCGATGAATTCGACGCGATCTTCGTCGATTCCATGCCGGGCGATTTCTTCGCGAATGGCGTTCAAATGATTGCCCGGCGGCGAATGAATGATCATCCGCGAGCCCGGCATGCGATTGAGAATCTGCCACCACAATTCCCTCGCCGCCGGTGAGTCCTTGGGAAACTGGTTCATGCAGCCGAAGGTGATATTGCCGCGCTCTCCGGCAGGGAGATGCGAAACTTTCGGCGCTTCGCCGCCCGGACCGTAACACCAGTAGGTTTCGGGTAGGCGGATCGTCTCCTCGCTATAGCAGCTTAAATCTTCGCCGGGGGGATCGAGATAGGGATCGGAAAAGCGGTAGTGCATCCCCTCGACGCCGCTGGTTCCGCAGTAGCCGAGATAGGTGATCTGCACCGGCGCCGGCACGATTGAAAAGGTCCGCAGCCGATTTCCGGCGGTGAAGAGGGACAGATCGACGAGGATATCAATCGCGTCTTCGCGAATCTGGTCGGCAAGCTGCTCGTCGCCGATAAGGGCGACCTCGCGCCAATGATGGGCCCGCGAGCGCAGCTCTGCCGTGGTCGCGTCGGGTCGGGTCAGGCTGCTGTAACAGAATACCTCCACCTGCTGGGGTGAATGGCAGCGCAGGAGCGGAAGCAGGTTATATCCAACCACGTGCTGCCCAAGATCGGGCGAGACATAGCCGATGCGAAGGCGGCGATTCGGATCGCGCTCGTTGCGGTGCGGCCGCGCGAGATGCTTCAGGGGCATTCCTTGGCGCTCGTAAAATATTCTTGCCTCGGCCAGAATCGCCCTTGCGTCGCAATCGGGCGAAAAGCTCATCGCGAAGAGGAGATTGCTGTGGATCATCGCGCTGGTGGGGTCAAACTCCAGCGCTCGACGATAGTTTTCGATCGCTTTGGCGACGTTTCCCGTCATCAGGTGAACGATCCCCAGGGCGTTCAGCGCCAGCGGAAAGTCGGGCTGGATCTCGATCGCGCGCTGCAGTGCGTCGCGCGCTTCATCGGTGCGGCCGAGGTCTTTCAGCGAATTCCCCAGGTTCTGGTACGCCGCGGCAAAGTCGGGACGAATCGAGACGGCTTTCTTCAATATTTCGACCGATTCATCGAGCCGATTGCGCTCAGTTAGGAGAATCCCCAGATTATTCAGCGCTTCGGGATAATCCGGCTGTAGTTCCAGGGCCTTTCGATAGGCGGCCATGGAATCGTCCCATCGCCCCAGGGATTTCAGGGGGATGCCGGTGTTGTAATGATAAACCGGATCATGGGGCCGCAGCTTGATTGCCTCGGCATAGGCCGCCAGCGACTGCTCGTTGAGTCCCATCGCAACAAGACAATTTGCGAGCAGATTAAACGCCTCGGCCACATCCGTTCCGGAATCGATCGCCTGCTGATACGCCCCCAGCGCGCCGCTCGTCAACGGCTCGGCGCAGTTGAGCGTGCGGCCGAGGCGATAGAGCGCCTGGGACGATTTCGGATCCAGCGCCAGGGCCCGGCAATAAGATGCGAGGGCCTCATTCATCTCCCCGCGCCCGGCCAGGACATCGCCAAGATTGACGTGATAGGCCGGCTGCTTCGGATTGGCTGCAATCACGGCCCGCAGCAAACGCTCCGCCTCATCCACCTTGCCAATCTCCGGGGAGAGCTTTTTGAGGAGCCGAAGCGCCGCCGGATTCTTCGGCGACCGCTCCAGAACCCGCCGGCAGAATCCCTCCGCCTCGGCAAGCCGTCCGGCCTGGTGCATCTGGTTCGCCTGCTCCATCAACTGCGTCTGGGTCATCGCCCCATTATTTCGCGACTTGGGTATCGGCGAAAGTGGCTGACTGAGCCAATTTCACCATGGCGCGAAGGCTGGGGGGCACCATATCCGCGATCGTTTGCGTCGCACTATCCGCAGGAGCATCCAGGGATTCGAAAACCGAGCCGGATTGAGCTTCAAAGTTCTGCGATTCCGGCAATTTCGCCCCCGCAATCGTCGGCAGCTGAATCCGAAGTTCAGGCGGAAACAGCCGCGCCGAGACGACGCCGCTAATGTCAATGGGACTGAATATCGCAATCGGCCGCTGTTCCCGCTGCACCTTCGGTGCCCGCTCGATCACAACCAGATCCTGCCCAGTCCCTCGCCGCAAATGAATTTCCCAAGTCGCAATCAACCCCACCGCCACCACCAAAACCGCCGCAATCCTGAGAAACGGGGACGCAGCTAGTTTAAAACTAGCTGCGTCCCGGTTTGTCACTTCTTGTTTCTTGGGGCCCTTGGCGTCTTGGCGGTTAAAAGTCGTTATAACCGCCAAGACGCCAAGAAAATCAGCTCGATCCCTCTCTTTCGCGTTTCGCATAATT
This sequence comes from uncultured Phycisphaerales bacterium, assembly GCA_963755915.1. Classification (GTDB taxonomy): domain Bacteria; phylum Planctomycetota; class Phycisphaerae; order Tepidisphaerales; family Tepidisphaeraceae; genus PALSA-1353. Next base: position 4,361,572 of record CAVWLP010000002.1, on the reverse strand, counting down.
CGCGAATGCAATTCCTCCGAAAACGGCGGGCGCTCCGCCAGCGCCTCGCGGTGAAGCCGGTCCATCAGCGGATCGTTCGGCAAATCGTCATTTCCACTCATATTTCAACTCCCTGGCCAGCCGCCCGCGCGCCCGGTGCAATAGAATCCGCACCGCATTGGCGCTTTGCCCGAGCACCACCCCAATTTCCTCCGCTGGCATCGACTCCACACAACTCAGCCAAATGGCCGTGAACGCATCCCCGTCCAAAATCTCCCGCGCCGCGTCCCATAGCCGGCTCCTCATCTCACTCTCTTCGGCAACGGTCGACGGATCGGAACTCGCATCACATGCCTCCTGCCCCAGCCGCCTGCCGATTCGCGTCCTGCGCCTTCGAAACCGCCAGCCGATTTGCGATCGTGAAGAGCCAGGTGCTGAATTTCCACGATGGCCGATACCGCCCGATCTTCCGATACGCGACAACGAACGCCTCCTGAACCAAATCCTCCGCATCATGCTCCGACCCCACCCGTCGCATCAAAAAATGCACGAGCGGCGTCTGAAACCGCCGCACCAGCTCCCCAAAACACGCCTCGCATCCCCCGTGCGCCACGCACCGCGCCAGCGCCTCCGCCGAAGATTCTCGCCCACCGTGGCTCGGCGTCATCGCGGCCTCGGATTCACGGCCTGGTGCTGGGGGGCGAAGAAGCGTCATGGTCGGTCGGCGACTGGGCAATCCGTATCAGCTCCGAAAGTGTCCCCGTCGGCCACGACCAATGCAACCCAACGCTATCCCCGCTCGCGTCAATCGTCAGCGGCGTCAGCAGCGCCGCCTTGTCCGGCTGCGTCAGGCTGATCAGCGCCTTCACCCCGGTGACCAGATTCCTGAACTGACCGGCGGAATCGGCATCTTTCATCAGAACCGTCGCGTCGCCATATAAATTTTGCTGATCCTCCCCAAAATCGAATTTCGCCAGCCGCGCGTTCGCCTGAAGTGAACCCGCCAGATTCAATCCAAATGCGCCGCCCGCCGTATTCGCCTCGGTAGGCTGCGTCGCCGAACCCTTCCCGTCCGTTGAAAAACTTGCCATCGCCCCCGCGCCCACCATGATCGCTCCGGGGGGGATATCCATCTTCAGGCTCTGCGGATCATTTGTCGCCAGCGACGGCATTTTGCCGTGCAACACGTCCAGCGCCGCCGCCATTGAGGGAATATCCCCGGTCAATACGATCAGATCGTTCCCATAAAAGGCAACGTAAAACGGCCCGCGCTCAAACCACCGCGTGGAAGTCTGCTCGTCTCCAATTCCAAGCTCAATCCTGGTGGATTTCGGTGGACTCGCCTCCGGCGGCGCCTGCTGAATCCCCCTGGACTTCGCTTTTTCGGCAAAAAACGTCGCGTTCCACTTCTGACTCACCAGATCTCCCAGGCTCGTGGGGATATAACGTACCTCCTGGCCGTCGTAGGTAATCACGATGGCGTCCTTATCTGAAATCACCTCGTTCCAATATTGGCTTCGGGCGGCAACGTCTTTCGTGTGCCAGAGCATCACCGCCTCACTCGCCCGGCCGATCTTCAGCGTATAGATGGTTCCGTCGCCGACATCGCCAAGGTTCGCCATCAGATCAGACAACGATTGCCGGCCGTCGTATATCGAGTGCATGAGTCGCGACGAAACCAGCCGATCGAAATCCACATGGCCATATCCCGTCGTATCCGTAGGAATCCGGTCATAGCGGATCCCATCGGCCGACGCGACTTGCCCAATCAGCCCAATCACCGCCGCCAGCAGCCCGCTTCGAATCATCGTGCCTTCCGGCTTTGTTGGCCGTTAATCAGCCCCTTATACGCCGGCTGCGAGGCATTCATTTCAAAAATGAGTTGAATTGAGGCGTGATTCGAAGCTGATTACAGCCACCCACTGAACCGTACCCACAAAACGCAAACCCCCACGAGGGCAAAAAACTGGATCGTTGCCCACACGGGCCCCAGAAAGTCGTCCGCGACCCGCATCGACGAGTTGGCGTCGTTGGGCAGGTATCTCACCGCGAATGTCTCCCCCGGCGCCGGGATGGCCGCGGGCGGGTAGAGCCGATAGCTTCCCCGACAAACGGCCTTTGCCCCTTCGTCAAAATACTGGTAATCGATGTCCACCACTGAAGTGCGGACGCCGTTGGAATTGTAAACATCGTCGTAGCCAACCACGACCGCCTGGGCGGTTGCTCCCCAGAAGGCGTATCGGATTTCGCCTACCCAAAAAACTCCGGAAAAGATCAGGCACGCCAGGAAAACGATGGCGGCGATCAATTGCCATTGGAATTCTCTTTGCTCTCGTGAAATTAACATGGCGTGAAAAGCCGGCGTATGCCGGGTGTCTGAACCATTATCGGCTAAATCGCCCCCGCGGTTTCTCGACCGCCACTCTTGCGAGGTGCAATCGCCATATTTTCATTTCCAGACGGGTCCAAAACCGCTAAATTGAATGCCTATGCCAAAAAGCGATCCCATCGACATCATGCTTGCCCACAACGAGTGGGCAACGCGAAATGTTTTGGAAGCCTGTGCCAAGCTGACGCCCGAGCAGTTTCACAAGACATTTGAGATCGGCCCGGGCACCCTGCATAACGCCACGTTGCACATCGTCGGCGCCATGCGCACCTGGACGCAGACCCTGGCGGGCCAGCAGCCCGCGCCGCGCATCGATCAGGACGGCAAACAGCGGACGCCCGCGGAGATTTTGTTGCTGCTTGAAAACGTCTCAAAGGATTTGGCCGCGGAAGCCCATCGACTTGCTTACAGCGAAACCGCGACTCGAACTCGCGATGGAAAAACAATCAAGCTGACCCGCGGCGCAATCCTCACTCACGTCCTGACCCACGGTTATCATCACCGCACGCAATCGCTGAACATGCTGCGCCAGCTCGGCGTCAAACCCCTTCCACCGATCAGCGTGACAGAATGGGCCATCATGGCCGATTCGGCGGGATGAAATTTAGACCGCGGATTTCGCGGATGGGCGCGGATAAGAAGAGGAATTGGCTTTATCCGCGCCCATCCGCGCAATCCGTGGTTCTAAGTCTTTTCATCGGCCAATAGCGCCCAGCGCTGATGATCGCGCCATTCGCCGGCGACCATCAGATACCGGGGGGAAAATCCCTCCAGCCGAAACCCGCATTTTTTCACCAGAGCGATCGAGGCAAGGTTCGCCGGCTGAATGTTTGCCTCCAACCGGTGCAATCGCAGCTCCTGAAAGGCACATTGGGTTACCAGCCGCATTCCCTCCGTCATCAATCCGCGTCGGGAGAGTGCTGCTGAGGCGTAATAGCCAAGGTATGCGGATTGAAAATGCCCGCGGACGATGCAGTTGAGATTGATCACTCCAGCGAACGCACCGGAATCGATTTCGCAAACCAGAAATCCATCGTCCGCGAGGCCCGTCCGCGTCTCAAGATAGGTAGCGTATTTTTCCGGTGTTGAAGGGGGCTCAGCCCAGGGATAATGGAGATCCCGGCTGGAGCAAACCATGCGGATAAAATCGTCGCAATCGTCGGTAGTAGGCCGGCGGATGCCGACACGCTGGCCGGTCAGATCAAACAGGGGCATGTTTCAATTGTAGCAAACGGATTAATTCTTTGGCTCCGTCCCCTGGAGACGCGAAGAGCGATTCGTTGTAAACTGATGTCCCGCATGGCGGTCAAGATTTTCGTGCCTAACGAAAGTGATCGGGGCGAAACGCGCGTCGCGCTGGTGCCGCCGGTCATCAAGCGGTTGGGATTGGCCGGCACGGAAGTGTTCGTCGAATCGCACGCCGGGGTGGCGGCGTCTCACAGCGATGAGTCTTACCAGTCCGCGGGGGCAAAAGTCATTTCTTCCGATGGTTGGGCGGATGCTGATATTGTGCTGGTCGTTGGGCCGCCATCGACGGCGCAGGTTGGTCAGATGCGATCCGGCGCCCTGCTCGTGGGATTGCTCTCGCCTTACCGCGCCGGCGATCTGATCGGCGCCGCCGCCCAAAAGGGTATTGCGGCGATGGCCCTTGAATATCTTCCCCGAATCACCCGCGCCAGGCCATGGATGCGCTTTCCTCGCAGGCGAATATCGCGGGATACAAGGCCGTCCTGCTCGCCGCCGATCATGCGCCGAAAATCTTCCCCATGCTGATGACCGCCGCCGGCACGCTCCAGCCGGCGAAGGTGCTGGTGATCGGGGCGGGCGTTGCCGGGCTTCAGGCGATCGCCACGGCACGGCGGCTGGGGGCGATCGTCAGCGGCTACGACGTTCGCCCGGCCGTGAAGGAGCAGATTCAGAGCCTGGGGGCAAAATTCGTCGAGCTGCCGCTCGAAACCGCCGCCGCCCAGGACGCCGGTGGATATGCGAAAGAGCTGACGCCGGAGCAGCAGCAAAAGCAGCGCGATCTGCTGGCACGCGCGGTGATCGAATCTGACGCGGTCATCACCACTGCCGCGATCCCCGGCAAACCCGCGCCGCGGCTGATTCCGGCCGAGGTTGTCGACAAAATGCCGCCGGGCGCGGTTATCGTCGATCTCGCCGCGGATACCGGCGGAAACTGCGAGGCGACCGAGCCCGGCAAAACCATTCGCAGAAACGGCGTTACGATTATCGGCGCCATCAATGTCGCCGCGTCCGTTCCCTTCCACGCCAGCCAGGTCTACGCGAACAATCTGGCCAGCCTGCTGAAGCTGATCGTGAAACCACCGGGGGAAATCAATATGGATGTCTCCGATGAAATCATCGCCGGTATCCTGCTCTGCAAAGACGGGCAGATCGTTCATCCCCGCCTGAAGGAGTGCATCGCCCATGCCTGATTTCACGGCCCATCTTTACGTCTTTATCCTCGCGGCCTTTCTGGGGCTGGAGGTGATCAAACGCGTGAGCCCGTTGCTGCACACGCCGCTGATGTCCCTCACCAACGCGATTTCCGCGATCAGCGTCATCGCCGCGATCCAGCTCGCCGGGGAGCAGAGAACGGTGCTCTCGACAATCCTGGGGACCGCCGCCGTAGCGGCAGCTTCGGCCAACGTCATCGGCGGATTCATGATCACCGACCGGATGCTCAAGATGTTCAAAAAGCGAAACGTAACGGCAACCAGCGACGGGAAACCCAAATCATGATTCCCCTCGTTGCCGATATTTCCCCAGATGCAAAGGCGATGTTCGTGGATGCGATCACCACCACGGCTTACGTTGTCGCCGCTCTGTGCTTCATCCTGGCGCTGAAATGGCTCAGCTCACCGAAGACGGCCCGGCGTGGGAATCTCACCGGCGAGATCGGGATGACGATCGCCATCATCGGCGCGCTGGTGAACCGCGGCATCATCAGCTACGACTGGATCATCGCCGGTTTCGTCATCGGCGCTCTCATCGGCGCGCCGATGGCGATCTGGATGCCCATGACCGCCGTCCCGCAGCGGACGGCGCTCTCGCACGCCTGCGGCGGGCTGGCGGCCGCCCTTGTCGGCACGGCACACTATTTCCTCTTCGATCTTCGCAACCACCCGCCGACCTCCGTCATCATGGTCTTCCTCTGCCTCGAGGTGCTGCTGGGGGCGCTCGACTTTTACCGGCAGTCTCATGGCGTTCGGTAAGCTCCAGGACCTTTTGCCTGGCCGGCCCCTCACCTACAAAAATCAGAACATCTACAACTTTTGCCTCCTCGGCGCTGCCCTCGGCTGCGGAATCGTCCTGCGTTCTCCATCCGCAGTTCTGGTTCTTCTTTCCGGTCCTGCTGCTGCTGTCCCTCACGTTTGGCGTGCTGCTGATCATCCCGATCGGCGGGCGCGGATATGCCGACTGTTATATCGCTGCTGAACAGTTACGCCGGCCTCTCCGCGAGCATGATGGGATTCGTTCTGGACAACAAGCTGCTGATCATCGCCGGTGCGCTGGACGGCGCCAGCGGGTTGATCCTGAGCATCATCATGTGCAAGGCGATGAACCGCAGCTTCACCAATGTCCTCTTCGGCGCGTTCGGGCAGGTGCAGGAGAAAGCCGTGGGAACCGAGGCCAAAACCGTGCGCTCCACCGGCGTTGAGGAAGCTGCCGCGATTCTCGAAGCCGGTCAAAAAGTCGTTATCATTCCCGGCTACGGAATGGCTGTCGCCCAGGCGCAGCACAAAGTGCGGGATCTGTACGATCAGCTCACCCGGCGGGGCGTTTTCGTCTCATTCGCCATTCACCCCGTCGCCGGCCGGATGCCGGGGCACATGAACGTGCTGCTTGCCGAGGCGGAGATTCCTTACGATCGGCTCGTCGAAATGGATGAGATCAATGGCGAATTTCCCCAGACCGACGTCGCACTGGTCGTTGGCGCTAATGATGTCGTCAACCCCGCCGCCCGGCATGATAAATCTTCACCCATTTACGGCATGCCGATCCTCAACGCCGACAAGGCTCGAACTGTCATCGCGATCAAGCGTTCCATGAACCCCGGCTTCGCAGGGATTGAAAACGAGCTTTACACGTCGGACCGCACCCTGATGCTCTTCGGCGACGCCAAGCAGGTTATTGGGGCTCTGGCGAAAGAGCTTGCGGACGGGTCGGGATAACGACCTCAAATCCTCTTCCGGGAACTCCCTTTTCGGGCAATTCCGGTCCCGGCGCCTCGGCAATCATTTCCCGAACCAGTAGTCCGACCACAAAAACGCCCGCTAACGGCTTCAGCCAATTCTTGGTCGGTTTAAACGCCCAGGCATCACAGATCAGCAAGAATGCGATGACATAGAGAATCGTCGCCATTCGCGGCCGGGGGATCAAAGCGACAAAAACCGCCGCCAACAACGCAACCACCGGCGCTAGAATCACATAAGAATTCGACTCCGTGCGCGGATTGAAAAGCACCAGATATGCAGCCGCGTATCCGAACACAAACAAAGCCCGCCACGGCTCTTTCCACATTCGCCCCGCCATCAGGCACAACCCCAGCGTTGCCGCCGCCGCGATGGCGCCGATGATCTTGAACATCGGCTGCGACATTACCCACCCCAGGCATCCGAAAAGCCCCCGGATATTACAGAACAGATTCGGCGGCTCAGTGGCAAGCTGTGTCCAGTGGAGGTAACTCCGATACTGCTCGATCACATATTCCGGCCTCTGAAACGCAAACGGAAACACGACGGCGAGCAAAATGGCAATCGCCAGCCGCCAGATCACCGGCCGGTAGACCGCCGCCGAAAGAAGCAGCATGACGATCATGATCGGCTTGATCATGAGCCCCAGCGTCATCCAGAATGTCGCCCACCACCATTTCCGCTCGCTGAGGTCGGCGGCAGCAAGAAGCATGAAAGCGGCGATGTGCAAATTCGCCTCGCCGTTTCGCAGCGAAGCAACCGAAGGCGGCAGGGCCGCGATCGTCGCCAGCGCGAACATGAGCGTGGTTCTCTGCGGGCTGAAAAGTTTTGCGAACCGCCAGATTCCCCAGGTCAGCAGCGCCAAACCCCCGACGCGCCAGACGATCTGCCCAATCGTCATCCCCAGCAGCTCGAAGGGCGTATAAAGAATCGCAAATTGCGGAAAATAGAGGAAGCCGTCAATGTTGAAGTTAAAGGCAAAGAGATTGGTTCCCCGCCACCAGTTTCTTGCGGCAAGATAGTAGATCAGGCAGTCGCTGCGCTGCAGGGCGCTACCCAGATGAGCGCAGAGACGAAAAACAGCACGGTGAGCCATGCTCCCCATGCAATAACTCCCAGCCGCTTTTCAAGGTCGGGATTGATCGGTCGATCGTTCAAATGCCCAAACAGCAATCTACATCGGCAGGCGATCCTAACAGCCTGACCACCCGCGTCAAGGACAACCTTAAGGCCGTTTCAGGAGCGTAGAGTCACTCAATTAAGCCATAATTAACCGGCGACTTTGTCCCCAATTTCGTTGGCCGCCCACTATTTTATGATTGCGCCAAAGACCATGCCACCCGAAACCGACGAGCAGCTTCTCTCCCAATACGTCTCGCAGCGATGCGAGCGATCGTTCCGGCTGCTGGTGGAGCGGCACATCGACATGATTTACGCCGCCGCCCGCCGGCAACTGGGGGACCCCGCGGCAGCTGAGGATGTGACGCAGGCGGTCTTTATCGTGTTGGCGCACGGGCGGGGGAAATTCGCAATCCGCGGCTGCTGAGTCCCTGGCTGGTTCAAGTGGCGCACTACTGCGCGACCGACGCCCGCCGATCGGCGGTGCGGCGCCGGGTACACGAACGGAGGGCCGCCGAAATGGCCGCCGAAACAGACACCTCTGCACATTCCGCGGACTGTGATGACATTTCCCCGCAGCTTGATGAGGCGCTGGCCGCGTTGCGTCCCAATGACTGCGCCGCGGTGGTTCTGCGCTATTTCCGCGACGAGTCTTTCGCCGAAGTTGCGGCCGCCCTGGGGTCAACCGAATCCGCCGCCAAGCGGCGGGTGTCGCGCGCGGTGGAAAAGCTGCGCAAAATCCTGGGCGGTAAGGGCGGTACGCTTTCCGCCGCGGTTGTCACTTCGGCGATCAGTTCCAAATCGCAAGCGGCGCCGGTGGGGTTGGCGGAAAAAGCCTGCGGGCTGGCGCTAAGCAAAACCATCGGCGGATCGACCGCGGCTGCCATCGCTGATGCGGCGTCGAGGGCCATCACCTGGTCCGGCTTCAAAACCGCCATCCCCCCGGTGCTGGCCCTTGTCGCGGTTCTCGTCGTCAGCCTCGGCATCGTCCATTTCGCCACCGTTCAAACACCTCTGCCGCCGGCCGACCAAAGCGCCCCCATCCAATCTCCAGTCGCGCAAAGCACGACTGCCCAGATTCAAGCCGCCATCGAAGATCTCAAGCCCGCTGGCGATTTGGTCTTCAGCGGCTCTGCCCTTCCCTCCATCTCGTGGAACAATTCCGACGAAGCCAATCTCGTCCTGGGCCAAAACATGACCACCGTGCGCTATTTCAACAACGATTACCAGGAAGTGAAATCCGCGGACAGGCCCGGCCGATATGGGGCAATTCTCGAAGCCAAAACCGCGGCCGGATATGTCACCCGCCGCTTCGTCACCCTCTGCCGGGTGCCGCAGACCCTCGGCTCCTGGCAGCTCCAGCGGGACGGGCTTGCCGCGCTATCCTCCGCCATCGCCAGCGACTCCAAGCTGCTCAGCAGAATCGATGAATCATGGCCGCTGCATTCTGCAAATCCTCTGCAAAACCAGCAGTTCGCCTGGATCGCCGCCAACCTGTGCAGCGGTGACGACGGCACACCCTTCGAAGCCGACGAACACTGGTGGGCCGGAATGCGCCGCAAATTCTACGGCTATGACACAGCTTTCCCCTCCCTCAAAGGTTCTTTCACACCCGCGCCCGTCAACCCTCCCGCCATCACCCTTCGTCTCGGCACGCCCCAGGAAGCTGGCATGGAGCCCTATGCCGTCGCCCGCGTCGACTCCCTCTGCCGCGCCGGCGTCCGGCAATATCCCTCTGAGCCGCTCTCCTTCTGCTTCGCCCGCCATGGCGTCGTCTTTTACCACCGCGCCTACGGCACGTTTAAAGACGGCACCGCCATGACGGTCGATACACCCGGCGAGCTCGCCTCCATCACCAAATCTTTCGTCGGCACCATGGCCATGATGGTCGCACAGCGCGGCGTTATCGATCTCGACAAACCCCTGGGCGCCTATATCCCATCCTTCGCCAATCGCCCCGGCGGTGACCGCATCACCATGCACATGCTCCTCAGCCACATGAGCGACCTGCCGCTGGGCAGCGGCCACATTGCCGATCTTGAAGAAGTCGCCGCCGACTACATGCCCCTCGTGACTCCGATGACCCCCAGATATTCCGAGGTCAATTTTAACCTCGCCGGCGACATCCTCGAAGACCTCACCGGCGAGGACCTCGCCCACCTCTTCCAGGACATGCTCTTCAAACCGCTCGGCATTTCCTCTGCCAACGGATTCCTCGGTTTCAGCGGCGTCTTTATGCGCCCCTGGGACCTGGCTGTCTACGGCCAGATGCTCCTCAACCGCGGAAGCTACGGCGGCTCGCAGTTCCTGACCCCCGAAAATTTCAATCGTATGCTCCCCTCTCCCGACTGGGGTCCGCGCGGCGGCATCGGACTCGTCCCCCTGGGCAACGGTGGTCTCCCTCCCAAAACCTTCGGCTACACCACCAACAGCTCCGCCGTCTTCCGCGTTGTGCCGGAGGATGACATGGTCATCGTGATTTGCAGCACAACGCCCCTTCAATATTCCTTCCGGACCAAAGTCGAGCCGAAGCTCTTCAAGACCCTGATCGCCGGCGTGATGAACTGATCGCATTTCCCCCGCTCCCCGGTACGCCGGGGGAGGGCAGGGGAGGGGGCTCTTCTTTTTACCCACTCCTCAACCAATGCGTCTGAATCGCCAGCAAAAAAGTCGCCAGCGCCATCGAACTGAGGCTGATGATCGCCCCGATCTTGATCCACGATTTGAAGTAGATCGTCCCATGCCCCCGTTTGTCGGCCATTCCGCAGGCGATGATATTGCACGTCGAGCCGATGCTCGTCATGTTTCCCATGAATGTTCCACCGAAGAGCATGAGCCAATAGATCGCGGTAGGGCACGCCGCGCCGTGGGCCTTGAGGTCGGCGACGATCGGCAGAAATGCCGCCACGGCCAGAATATTCGCCAGAAAGGCGCTGAGAAATCCGGTGGACCATCCCACGGTGAGCACGAGTGCGGCCGGATGCCCGCCCGAGCCGCGGAGCAGCTCGCGGGCGATTACGCCGGTTACCCCGGTGGCTTCCAGCGCTCCGACCACGATAAAAAGCGCCAGGAAAAACAGCAGCGTTTCCCAATCGACGCGGTGAACGACGACCGCCTTCGCCTTGGCTCTCGACATCACCAGCGCAATCACCCCCGCTCCAAGCGCAGCGCCGACTAAAACCATATCCGGCTTCAGCCCCAGCATCTGCTCGATCTGCGCATGCAGCACGAACAAAGCTGTCATCATGCCGATCAGAATCCACGCCGGCGCCTGCGATCGCCGCCGGGCCGGGTCGGGCACGCTGTCGGCAAAATCGTGCTGATGCACCGCCAGCGCCAGCGCTTCCCAATCCCACGCAAACCACCATCGGCAGATCCCAAAGACCAGCGCCAAAACGACAATCGCGATCGGCGTAGCCCAGCGAAAGAAATCGAGCACGCTCAATTTCGTCTTCAGCGCAATCGTCACCCCCACCGGCCCAAAGGCGCTGGCAGCCGACCCCACGTTGGTCGCGAAAACCAGCATGATCAAAAACGGAATCGCCTTCAGGCGATACCGATTGGCAATGTGCAGCATTGCCCCGCCCACGAACAAAATCGCCGCGACTTCCCCCACGATGGCGGAGGCGACCATCGCGCAGAGCATCAGCACCCCCATCAATATTCCCGGCCGCCGGCCGACATGGTGGACGATCTGGCTGGCCAGATGCTCGAAGAAAAGATTCTCCTCCAGATAACCGGCGACCAGAAAAGTCCCCAGCAGAAACAGAATCACATCCAACCCTGCGGCGGCTAGAAGCTGGTGGATGGACGAGAAAAGCCCGAGCCCAATCGTCGCGGCGACGGCCGCAGCACAGACTATCAGGCGATATTCCTCGTAAAGCAGGATCCCCCATATCACCCCGCAGAAGATGCTCAGGCTCTTGACCTGTTGGTGCTCTCCAAAACGCCGTTGTGCATCGCGCTCGTAAAAGCGCAACCGTCGCAATCAGCAGCGAAACGAAAAGCATCGCCCGAGGCAATTGCCGGGGCGCCACAGGAGGTAAGTGCAGGGAGCTATCTGGAATTCGATCTCGGGCCACCGCTAGCCTCTGGCGAATTGACCGGCAAAAGCCGACTGAGAAATGGCGGCCCGACCATTCCGACGCCTGCGGAGCATTCAAGCGAATGTCCACACCCGAAGCGAATTATAGAATATCCCCGGCCGCAAATCGACCCCCGTAGAAGCGGCGTCCCGCCGCTTTCCCGCCCCAAGCGGCGAGGACGCCGCTTCTACTATCAGGCTGAGGGCTCCCGTAACGAAAAAGCCGCCCGCTTTTCAGATGTTTCGTTCCCTCTTCTCCACTGCGCCGGGTAGGTAAACTAATGTCCCGATGGACCGCCCATTGCACAACATGCGCCGCGCGGCGACGGGAATCCAACGTATTCTTCTTCGCGTTGTACTCGTAGCTGGCGTCGGACTCATCGTCGCCTGGATTCGCGGTTTCCAACATCCTCTTGAAGCGCACTTGACGCTGCATGAGCGATATTGCCTGCGCTGTGACCATGGAAGCGTGCAGTGGATTGTTGCCAGGTATAGCAAGCTCATTCGCTTCGATACGCGTGAGATATCGACGGGATCGCCACTCCTGACCGTGCAAGTCCCCGTTATGGAAACGGATGCGAGAAAGCTTGCTGTTCCCTACCGAATTCCCCAGGTGCGATTCAGGCCGTGGCCCGTCGATCAAGGCGCGCGGTTGTATTCCCTGACGTATATTCCTTATGTAGCGAAATTGAACATCAGTCACGGCGTCGCCGTCCCGGTCATTCAGAACGCGACCGATGGCGTCGACTGCCGGGTATGGGCCACGCCCTGCTGGTTTCCGGTGGCTTGCCTGAGCGTGATTGGACTTCTGATCCTCTGGCGGATTTACGCACGCATCCCGCTGGTGACGAGAGCAAAGGGAGTCTGCCTGAACTGCGGCTATGACCTGCGAATGACACCACAGCGCTGCCCGGAATGCGGATCGGTGCCGGTGATCGGAAGAGCTTGATCGCGCAGAGGCGCAGAGCTCGCTGAGCGGGAGAATTCCTGCCTCCGCACCTCCGCGCGAAATCAGCTTTTAAAGCTGTATCCGCGAAAACAGATACGCCCCGATCGAAAGCATCAGCGCTGCAACAAGCGAAAGAATCGCCATGTCGGTGAATAGCCCGTAGTAAAACGCGCCAATCAGCGCCCTGCGCAACCCGTCCACCCCGTACGTCAGCGGATCGATCGACGCCACCACCTCCAGCGCCGCGGCACCGTCTTGAGCGGAAACAGTGCTCCCGACAGAAAAAACATCGGCATCACCAGAAAGTTCATCACCAACTGAAACCCCTGGAAATCTGAAAGCAGGGAAGCGATGGCCGTCCCCACGGCCGTGAACAGGATCGCGATCAGGGCCAGAAAAATAATCGCCGCGGGGAACATGGCGAAGTTGTGCGGCCTGAACCCCGCGATCAAACACACCACCACCACAATCGCTCCCTGAATCATGGCGACCGTCGCCCCGCCAAGCGTGCGGCCCAGCATGATCAGAATCCTCGGGACGGGGGCCACGAGGGTTTCTTTGAGGAATCCGAACTGCCGGTCCCAGATCAGTTCGATCCCGGAGAAGACGGACGTGAACAAAACCGTCATCGCGATGATTCCCGGCGCGAGGAACTGGATGTAATTTCCCTGCCCCGCTTTTTTGAAGACCGGCCCCAGCCCGAAGCCGAGGGCGACGAGGAAAAGCAGCGGCTGGCCCAGCGAGGCAATGATCCGCGGCCGCGAGCGGCTGTAGCGCTTGAGCTGACGAAGCCAGAGGATATAGATGACGCTCATGATCGCCCGCCTCGAAACATCCTTCGCATATTGCGCATCCGGTCCAGTCCGCTCGCCTGTTCTTCGCGGATCGATGATCCGGTCAGGGCGAGGAAAGCTTCCTCAAGCGTTTGCGACTGCGTCTGCTGCTTCAATTCCGCGGGCGAGCCCTGGGCGACGATTTTGCCGTGGTCGATGATCGCGATCCTGTGGGCGACGCGGTCGGCTTCTTCCATGTAATGCGTGGTGAGGAAAACGGTGACGCCTTCCTGTTCGTTGAGAGCGCGGACCTGAGCCCAGAGCTGGTTGCGCGTTTGCGGGTCGAGGCCAAGCGTCGGCTCATCAAGGAAGAGGATTTTAGGGGAATGGAGTAGTCCGCGGGCCGCTTCGAGACGGCGGCGCATACCGCCTGAGAAGGTTTTCACGCGATCGTCGCGCCGGTCCCATAGATCGAAGAGCTTGAGCAATTGCTCGATGCGCTCGCGTCGGTGTTTGCGCGGCATCTTGTAGAGCACGCCGTGGAAATCCATATTTTCGAAGGCGGTCAGCTCGTCGTCGAGCGTGGGATCCTGGAAAACGATTCCAAATCGCTTGCGCACTTCATTCTGCTGGGTGGCGGGATCGAGGCCGTCGAGCTGGACGCTGCCGGAAGTGGGGCGAAGGAGCGTGGTGAGGATTTTGATGGTGGTGGTCTTGCCAGCGCCGTTGGGACCGAGAAAAGCGAAAATCTCACCCGCCTGCACGTCGAAGGAAACGCCGGCGACGGCAGTGAGATCGCCGAATGTTTTGACAAGGTTGTCGGCGACGATGACGCCCATGAGAGGGAGGATAGGGGGGCAATTGCCGATTGCCAATTGTGGGTTGTGAACGGAACCCGGTGGGCTGGGGGTTTTGGTGGCGACGGTTGTAGGGGTTAAGGTATGAGAACGCGGGTGCGTGGGAGTATGCGATGCATCGCTCAACCGAGCGTCGAGACGGATTGATTGTGTGGAAGCCAGCGGCGACAGCCGCGGGACTGTCGGCGCTCTTCTTCATCGTTTATCCCCTGTGCAATTCGCTCGCCAGCCGGCGCGGGCACGTTTCGAGTTTCTATTTTGGGTGGGAAAAGTCGATTCCGTTTGTGCCGGCCTTCATCATTCCGTACGCCTCCATCAATCTTTTCTTTGTCGGGGCGCCTTTTTTGGCGAAATCAGAGCGAGAGTTGAGGATCTTCGCGAAGCGAGTCGTTTTAGCAATGCTCATTTCGGGCGTGTGCTTCATGGTCATCCCCCTGCGGTTTGCGTTTCCTGTGCCGCAGGTTCGTGGAGCGTTCCGCCCGCTTTTCGATGCGTTGCACGGGTTCGACAGGCCCTTCAATGAATTCCCGTCATTGCACGTGGCCTTCTGCGTTATTGTGGCGAACGTCTATCTTCGGCGCGGCCCACGGATTTTGCGTGTAGTGCTTTTGCTGTGGTTTGTTCTGATCGTTGCCTCGACGCTGTTGACCTATCAGCATCATTTTATTGACGTTCTGGGCGGGCTGGCGGTCGGGGCCGGCTGCATCGGCATCGTTCGAGGCGGAGCCGATTTCGGGAAGGATTCGGATCGCGCTGATAGACTATTGACAGCCGATCGGCACGCCGGAAGCTGACGGACCGGGCAGGGTGAAGGCATGGGCAAATGGATCGAGAATCTACCGGGCTATCGGCGCCTCGTGCGCCTGCCGCGGCAGTTGGCCGGGGTGAGCCCGTTTGAGGGGGAGATCAAGCCAGGGCGCGTTCCCCTGCTGCTCGGCCCCAGCGGGCGGCCGACGCTGCCCTTTCCGCATCCCTGGAATTACCGGCAGCCACTGCGGATATTGGAATCGTTTTTCTGGGGCGCCGAATCGGAAGAGCGATCGGCGCGGCACAACCGCTATCTCGAAGTGCCGGGGTTTACGCCGGTGCTGGTGACGAGGGATCCCGCGGTCATTCGCGCGATCGCGACCGAGACGGGCGATGTGCCGGGCCAATTCGATCGCGACACGCTGCCGACCAAGGGGATCGCGCGGGCGACGGGCGTCGACACGCTTTTGTATGCCAACGGCTCGGTGTGGAAGCGCCAGAAGCGCTTCACTGGCCCCCCATTCGCGCGGGGAACGCTGTTCAAGCCCGATCAATTCGAACAGTTCGAGGAAACATTCCGGGAGACCGTGGGCCAGCGGCTGGAGGCGTTGAAGCAAAGCCTGGGCCCGGCAACGCCGACGGCGCGCGTGCAGGTTGAAGGCGAGATCAAGGCCGTCATGCTGGAGATGCTGGCGAACAATTTCTTCGGGGCGGAGATTTCCTATGACGAAATCAGGAACCGCTTTGTGCCGGCCCTGGAGCGGGTGATCGATCATATTGTGAGAGACACGGTTTTGAACAAGCTCGGAATTCCGATCCGCGCAGTGCCGTCGTTTACCCGGCGGATCGCCGAGATTAAGGAGTCTTACGCCGATTTTGAGCGCCTGACCGATCTGGTGCTCGCCCCCCGAAAAGAGGGAAAGAGGCTGTGGAAGCAATTCAAATCAGATGCGCCGGATGAGGCGCTGCGGGGAAACATCCGCGTCTTTCTGGCCGGGGCGCTGGAGGCGACCACATCGTACGCCGCCTGGGCGATTCATCATCTGGGGAATTCGCCGGGCGCGCAGGAGCGGGTGTTTGAGGAAGTGAAGGACGTGGAGCGGTTTACGCCGGAGAATCTTGAGAAGGCGAAATTCCTGGGTTGCGTGTTGAACGAGACGCTTCGGCTGACGCCGGCGCTTTATTTTCTGCCGCGCCGGGCGACCGTCGATTGCTGGGTAAAAACCGTCGCGGGGAATCAATTGAAGATTCCCGCCGGCACGCATATTCTGCTGGATGTGTGGCACGCAAACCGGCATGAGGATCACTGGGGCGTTTCCGTGACCGGACATCCTGCCGACAAATTTGTCCCGGAGCGTTGGGAGAAACTCGGGGCACACGATCATGGATCGGGTGAGCTTCTGCATTTTGGATTTGGGCACGGCCCGAGATTCTGCCCGGGGAAGAACCTCGGGCAATTGGAAGTCGCGCTGGTGGTGGGAGCGTTTGTGAAGCTCTTTAAGTTCCGGGCGATTCAGGATGGATGTGAGGCCAAGGTCGGCGTTTCGACGAAGCCGGCGGATGGGGTGATGCTGGAGATGGCGGTGCGGGGTTATGCTCCCGGTGAGTCGGGAACGGAAGTCGGTTGCGGGGAATCGCGCGGGAGGTAGATCACACAACGGGATCAACATGGATCGCAATCGCTCGCTGAAACGTATTCTGGATCGCAAAGATCCCTGGGACATGGCCGTCATTGGCGGCGGGGCGACGGGAGTGGGAATCGCAGTCGATGCCGCTTCGCGGGGGTATTCGGTTTGCCTCTTTGAGCAGAGCGATTTTGGCAAGGGGACTTCGAGCCGGTCGACGAAACTGGTCCATGGCGGCGTCAGATATTTGCAGCAGGGGAATGTCGCGCTGGTGATGGAGGCGCTGAAAGAACGCGGGATTCTGCGCAACAACGCCCCGCACCTCGTCCACGATCTGGCCTTCGTCGTCCCGAATTACACCTGGTGGGAAGCGCCGTTTTATGGCGTGGGGATGAAGGTGTATGACCTGCTCGCCGGCAAATATGGTTTCGGCCATTCCCGGCTCTTGAGCAAAGAGGAAGTGCTCGGCCATATTCCCGCGCTGGATGAAGAAGGCCTGCGCGGCGGCGTCCTTTATTACGACGGTCAGTTCGACGATTCGAGATTACTCATCGGCCTCGCACAAACTGCGGAAAGCGAAGGGGCCGCGCTGGTGAATTATGCGCGGGTGGTCAAATTCGCCCGCGGCGGCGATGGGATTCTGAATGGAGTCGAGTGGGAGGATCTGGAAACCGGATACCGTCATGCCAGCGGAGCGCGGGTGGTCATCAACGCAACCGGTGCGTTTGGGGACGCGGTGCGGCGGATGGATGATCCCGCCAGCGCGGCGCTGGTCGCGCCGAGCCAGGGCGTGCACGTGGTGCTGGATCGTTCGTTTCTGGGCGGGGATGCCGCCATCATGGTGCCGCGCACCAGCGATGGGCGTGTGATGTTTGCAATTCCCTGGCACGATCATGCCCTGCTGGGGACGACGGATACGCCGATCTCAGAGGTAAGCCTGGAGCCGGTGGCGATGAGCGAGGAAATCGATTTTATTCTGGAGACGGCGGCGCAATATCTCGCCAGGCGGCCGACACGCGACGACATTCTCAGCGTCTTCGCCGGCATTCGCCCGCTGGTGAAGAGCGGCGGCGAAAAGACCGCAAGACTTTCGCGCGAACACACGATCGATGTTTCCAAATCGGGGCTTCTTTCGATCGCCGGCGGGAAGTGGACGACCTACCGCAAAATGGCCGAGGATTGCGTCGACCAGGCGGCGACGCTGGCGATGCTCGACGAGCGGCCGTGCGCCACGCGCGAGCTTCGCATTCATGGGTATTGCGATCATCCAGAGCCAATTGCGGACCTGGGTTTTTATGGCGCCGACGCGGAAGAGATCGGGGAGATCGTGAAGAAGAATGCGGAGCTGGGAAAACGGCTGCATGATCGGCTGCCGATCGTCGGAGCGCAAGTGGTCTGGGCCGTCAGGCAGGAAATGGCGCGGAAGGTGGAGGATGTCCTGGCCCGGCGGACGCGGGCGCTATTCCTAGACGCGCGGGCGGCAATCGCGATGGCGCCGCAGGCGGCGCGAATCATGGCCGCGGAGTTGATGAAGGATGCGGCCTGGGAGGAACGGGAAGTGGCGGAATTCAATGCGGTGGCGAAGAATTACCTGGTGGGAACCACCGGCGAAAAACGATGAGGATCTTCGCCCACGTGCTGATCGCGACGGCAGTGACGGCGCTTTTGGCCAGCGGAGCGTGGGGGAAGCCGGATCGTGTGGTGCTCGGTTATTCGGCGAGCTGGGCGGATGCGGATTTTCCGGCGCAGTGTTATGACTTTGATGGGCTGACGCATCTGGCCCGGGCGTTTCTGGTGCCGCGGGAGGATGGCCAGGTCGAAGCGCCGGAAGGCTTTTTCAATCCATCGCTGGAATCGGCGGCGCGAGCGCATGGCGTGAAGCTGCTCATCTCCCTGGGCGGCGAGGCCCGCAATGCCGACAACTGGCTCTCGATCGCCCGGCATCCGGAATTCTTCCAGCGCTTTTGCACGGATCTGGCGAAGCTGCTGAACCAGCATGAATACGACGGCTTCGACATCGACTGGGAGCCGTCGGCGACTAATTCTCAGGATGGGGTTGCCTTTACCTCATTTCTGGCAAATCTCCGGGCGCGATTCCCAACGCAGATTATCACCACCGCGCTGGGGACCAGCGACTATTGGGTGGGGCATTTCGACTGGGATCGCATCGTCCGGAACGTCGACTACGTGAACGTGATGGCCTACGACTTCAGCGGAAGCTGGGGTGGCAGGGCGGCCTTTTGCGAGAACCTCTTTCCGCCGGGCGATTATGAGCCGCAGCGAGAGCTTTCGGTGGCGGAGGGGATGAGGAACCTGATTGAGAACCATCACGTCCCGCCAGGCAAGCTGCTGCTGGGGATGAGCTTTTGGGGGATGCGGTTTTCGGTGGATCACATCGGCGATCGTTTTCCCGCGAACCAGAAGGGGTGGGTGAAGGATCTCAGTTATGCGGGGGCGATGTGTCTGCTGCATGCCGGGAACTATGCGCAGCTCTGGGATGCGAAGGCGACGGCGGCGTACCTAGTCCGGCGGGGGGGAGGGCAAGTCGTGGTTTTTGAAACGCCGGAGTCGGTGCGGGCGAAATGCCTGTATGCGGCGGGTTTGAATTGCGGCGGAATCATGATCTGGCATGTGGGGGCGGATCTATTTGGCGACACGACCCCGCTGATGGACGCGGCCGCGGAGGCGTGCGGGGCGGGAAAGCCGGCCGGTTCGCGGGAGATGCTGGAAGCGTATGTAAGGGGTTTGGAGCGGCGGGTTGGGGATTCCGATTTGGACATTTCGGGGTTGCCGGATGATCGGCTGGAAGCGCTTCGGGGGGAATTGGAATTGAAGTGGGGGGAGATGATCGATCGGAAGTGAGGAGGGGATTTTGGGCTCACCGCGGAGATGCGGAGAGCGCTGAGAAATCATTTGCCTCTGGCCGGCATTGTGTTTTGGTTTTGGACCTTTCAATACAAAACTTTACAGTCGGCAACAAAATGGGGGAGATGGGGATAATGGAGTACGGGTTTTCGTGATATCGTTGATATCAATGATATCGATGATATCGCCCTGTAAAATTCGAAACTTGGAATTTGAAGGTCCGGGAGAGTTATGTCTTGCAAATTTTCCCGGAAACGGGTGACTAATCCGCGATTCGCGATTCGATCAACGCACCGGTTGGGGATTCTTGGTGGCGGCCAAAACCTCATCGCGCGTGACCGTGATCGGTGGTCTGACGTTGGGTGACAGGGCGAAATTTGCGAACGTCACGACGTGCCCCTTGCGCAACCAGAGATGAAACGTTTTCACTTTGCTCCGCCGGGGGTCGGAGAAATCCATGTCCCCCTCTTCCCCGCCACAGTCCGTCCAGACCGGCCGGATTTCCTTCCCATCGATGGAAACGACCGTTACCGTCATTAGGTCATCGCTCGACAAACTCCGATGCAGAGTAACGAGGTTCAACCAATCGCCGCCTGGTGTCGTCATTTTGTAGGTGACGCTATCAACAGTGAGCGGCTTATCGAAATTCAATTCGCCAACCTGTTTCCACGGCCCCACGCCCACAATGGCTTCAATCTGGTGCAAAGTCCGAAGTCCCATTACGCTCAGCTTCCAATCCGCGTCCCCTTGCTCGCCCATCGCGGGCGCCAGCGGCGTCTCCGGCTCCGTCGTCGAGCCGCGAACCTCTATTGCATACGAGTATGGGCTTCGCTGACTATTACTTTGCAGCCCTATATGCATCGGTGCGTCAATCGGATCTCCTGCCGGGTCCCACCAGCAGAAGTTAAATTTGCTCGGCTCGCAGAAACCCAGGAGCCGCACGCCGGCGCCGTTATCTAGAAGCACCGAATAGGCCGCGGGCGGATCCTCCGGCGCGTGCTTGGCCCGCGACGCCCAGACCGCAGCGACATCCGCGAGCGAGCGCAGTTTGGCCGGGCCGTATTTGATCCACCAGTCAGTCGTGATACCCGAGCCTCCGCTGCCGATATTTGGAGCTTCCCACCCCTCGGCACGGAACGCCTCCCAGACGAGGAGGTGATGATAACTCGTCCCGGATGCGTCCGTGAATGTCCCCAGAAACGCCAGTGCTTCACCCGGCTTGAGGCGGCCGTCGTACATGATCGACTGCTCGCTCGGCTCCGTTGCTGGGCTGGCCTGTTGCGGCTGTTCCTCAAGTCGCAGCCCGAGATTCGCGTGGTTCAGCACGATGTGAATGCTGTTCCGATCGGGAGGATCAAAGCTATCGAAGCCGGACCAGTCGCTCTGAAGCGTCATGCGCCTGGGCTTTCGAACGACCAGTTGCACGGTGAGCGGCTGGCCGATCTTCAGTTGATTGTCGCCGGGTTCCGACTTTCCGAAATCCACCGCGTGCCCGGTGGCCAGCACCCCCTTGCGCAAGCGCGCCTGGGCGAGTGCGTTTCGCAGATCGTTAGCGCTTACCGTCATCGCCTGATAAACCGTGCTCTGGGATTGCTGCACGGTTCCCAGCGCTTGAATCGCCGCTGCGGTCTGGTCGTCAAGAAGTGCATCCCAGCGCACGACCAGAATTGATCCAGGACGTGACAACTCGTCCAGATCGGCATTTGTACCCGGCTGCGTCGCCGGCGCTGGTAAATCAGCGAATGCGTGAGCGACAACGAATAACCCGATGATGACCACCGCGATTCTTTGGCGCATGATGAATCCTCGGCAGGAGACTTATTTTAGTTGCTCTGGTGTCTGTACCCTCGACCGGGCAAAAAGTTGCAAGTAAAACTGATGCTGTGAAATAGTCGCCATATGCTCGGCGGTTCGCTACTGAAACCCAAACGAATTCAGATCTCACGCAGAGGCGCGGAGGCGCAGAGGTACTGAGAATTCGAACCTATGTTTTCCTCTGCGCCTTCACGCCTCTGCGTGAGATTCTTCTAAACGTCCGCGGGATGGGGTAAAACCTCGGTTGGATGAGCGCTTCGCCGGTAAACTCTCTGGTTGACTACGATCTCACTCGGCTCGCATGCGAGCTTGCCGAGGCGGGGCATAAGCCTACGCACGCCGCCCGCATCCTGCGGTGTTTTTATCATGCCAATGGCCAGTTGCCGAGTGATCCCCGCGTTTTTGGACAGGAGCTCCAGCGGCATCTCGATGCCAATTATTGCGTCCGACGATCTTCAATCCTGCGGCGTCACCAGGCCGCGGATGGAACGCTGAAGCTGCTGATCGGGTTTGAGGATCAGGCCGCGGTCGAATCCGTCCTGATGCCTGGCTTTCGGCCGGGCGCGGCGGCCGGGTGCGTTTCATCGCAGGTGGGGTGCGCCATGGGGTGCGACTTTTGCGCCAGCACCCGCCGGGGTCTGGAGCGAAATCTCGACGCCGGCGAAATCGTCGAGCAGTTTTTGCATCTCAAGGAGCAGGCAGTTGAGATGGGCCGGCGTCTGCAGACGCTCGTTTTCATGGGCATGGGGGAGCCGCTCTTGAATTTCGACGCGGTCGTCGCCGCCATCCGCAGGATCGCCGATCCGAATCTCGGCGGGCTCGGCTGGCGGCAGATCACAGTCTCCACCGTCGGCATCGTTCCGGCGATCGATCGCCTCGCTGCCGAGGGTTTGAACGTGCACCTTGCCCTCTCGCTGCACGCGCCCGACGACGCGACGCGCTCGCGCCTCGTCCCCTCCAACCGCCGATATAGTATCGCCGATGTCATGGCCGCCGCCCGGCGGTTCGAGGCGGCTACGGGCCGCACGCCTAACATCGAATACTGCATCATCGACGGCGTGAACGACTCAGACCAGCAAGCCCTAATGCTCGCCAGTTTGATGCAAGGCTTCCGCGCTCACGTCAACATCATTCCCTACAACGCGATCGGCGCGGGCCTCAGCGGGGTTGCTTATGTCGCGCCACCGCCCGCTCGCGTCAGGGCATTCGTCAACCTCCTCCGCTCGCGCGGCGTCGTTGCCCATCTCCGCGAAACCCGCGGCGACGACATCAACGCCGCCTGCGGCCAACTCCGCGAAATGGCGTCAGTGGCCCCCTAGGATCAATGGACCTGGCGCGTTTCAACGATAGCATAGTTTCGATTTGAAGAATGTTGACCCAGGTTTCTGGCCGAGGTGGTTGCGCCGCGTCTTGCTTGCGATCGCCTGTGCGCTACTGGCTGAGGCGGGGCTGCATCTGCGCTCGTGGGCTTGGCGCGCCAGCGCGCGTATCCATTATTCGTCAGACATGGAAAACGCGCTGCGATGGGGAAATCGTGCGCACAAACTGGGGTATTTCAATCTCTATTCGTTGCTGATGCAAAGCCGCGATAAAAATGATTACGGCCTGGATTATCCGCCGCTTCGGCTGGCGGTCTTCACGCTCTGGGCGAAATGGCTCGATCACGCCGCTCCGGACATGGTACCCCAGATCAATCCCAATGAGCTGAAAATGCCCGACTTTTTGGCCGGCTTTCAGCTGCGTCACTGGCGAAGCGAATATCGCGTCAATCGGCCCTTGCTTCTGTTCAATAATGCCACGGAACTGGCCGCGGCGCTGGCGGCCGGCTTGCTCGTGTGGCAAACCATTCGCAGTTCGTGGCTGGCGCTGGCGGCTTCAATGTGTTTGTGGCTCAATCCCGGTATCTGGATCGACTCCTGGATGCGTCCCAGTTGGGATGGATGGATCCTGCCATTTTATCTGTGGGCGATTTTGGCGGCCTCCAGGCGGCGATGGATGGTCAGCGGTGTGGTCATCGGAATCGGGTGCATGTTTAAAGGGCAGTTGCTGGTGGTGGCGCCGGTATTCGTTCTCTGGCCTGTTTTCCGCGGAGACCTTTTGGCCGCTTTGCGCTGGCTAGGAGGATTTCTGCTTGCCGCAGCCACAATCGTATCTCCGTGGTTACTGACGCATTTCTCCGATGGCCGAAGGACTCCCAATTGGCCTCCGCTTGTTTTCATCGCCGTCGTCGCCGCGTCGGCCCTTTTGCTGCGTCGGCTGCCGCGAGCTTGGTTCGAGGGCGTTATAACGACTCTCCTGGCGGGCGCCTTTTTTTCGGGAGCTTTTTCCTCGTCGACCGCGCTCGATTGGTATCGCATCGGCTTCCAATATGGCATTGAGAAATATCCGAACCTCGATATGGGCGCAAGCGACTCTCTGTCCGGCATTCTTCAGCGACGATATCACTTCAATTCAGACGATATCTGTTTCACATTCACGCCTCATGTGGGGAATTGGTCCTTACCGCCGGTCCCGGTAACGACCGCTGACCTCCTTGGCGCGATTTACGTTTGCGGGTTGATCCCCGCAATCGTGGGATTGGTTTTGCAACGGCATTGGAAAAGTACTCGTTGGCTGGTGGCGGCAACGACGCCCTGGCTGCTCTTTTTCGCCCTCGCTCCGCACATGCACGAGCGATATTTGGTATGGGCCGCCGGCGTCGGGGCAATCGTGATCGGCGATTCACTCGGAATGACCCTTCTTCTGATGATAATCTCGGCAGCCAGCGGTTTGATGACACTGGGTATTCTGCTCGACAGTGACGGCCGGCTCGACTTTCTCCCCACGGCACACGGTCCATTGGGACCGCCGCTAAAGCGGCTCATTGACGGAATGTATCCCGGTCTGGGGTGGGCATTACTGCTGTGTGCCGGCATCTTTTTGTATCAGTCACTCCGTACTCCGGGGAAGCAGAGGATCTCAAGAATTTGAATGTTCAAGGAACCGCGCCAGTAGGGTGGGCGTACCCGCCCACCGCCTCATCGCGCGTTGCGGCCGAACTGCCGTTCGACGCGATCGCGAAGTCGGCGGATGAGTAATCCAGACGGTGGGCGATTACGCCCCACCCTACACAATTTCTTAGGATGACGAATAGGGATTCAGACGGCGCCTCCAACCTCAACCGGCTTTTTTCTTTCGCCATGACACGAGGCGCACTTGCAATGCCTGGAGCATGGCATCCGCATATTCCACGCGGACCGATCGCTTGTCGGAAAGGAATTCATATACCGCGGATTCGGGCATCTGCGGGGCAAAGGGGCGCGCCAGCTTCCACAGGGCGTGGCCGGTCAAGCCCTGTCGCTGCATCGCGTCGGCAATCGCGTTCCAAATCGGGCCGTGACGCTTGATTCCGCGTGTTTCGGGGATATCGCTGGTGTCGACGCGGCCCTTAAACGCCTGCCGAATCCGCCGACGGTCGGCCGGACCTGGTGCGGCGATTTGTGATGCGCTGAATCGGATAAGTTTAGGGGCTCGACGTTTCATCTTTGTATTCCTTTCTTTCCCCGCGCGTTGCCGGTCTGGCGCTGATGATCCGGGTGACAGTCATGCCGCTTTCGTCAGCCCGCGTGGTCCAGACGATCACGAAGACCTTCGATCGGTCGAACGGCCAGGATCCAACCGTCTTCCAGCGATCCTCCCGCCGCGAGTGCCCTGCATCGAATTCGGTAACATGGCTCTGCTCCCCAAACCGGTCGGCCAGCACCGCGGCGGCGTCTTCAAAAGAGATGCGATGCTTTCTGAGGTTTGCATCGGCCTTGGCCTTCTCCCATTCAAATCGCTCGTGCCGCACGCGGACCGCTCCAGTGCGCGAGGATACTACCGTATTCGGTAGGAACGGGTCAAGGGTTTTGGTTTGGCGAGCCAGTAGGGTGGGTGTAGTCGCCCACCGTCTCAGGCCACGTTGCAACGGAACTGCCGTTCGAAGCGATTGCGCAGAGAATCGCGCTCCTTCACGCCATCGGCAGCGATACGCTCATGAAGTACCGTCGGACTTGCTTAAAACCCCCAAGTCCCACCAGCAGCACAAGCCCGCCCCAGGCCGTTGCCGGAAGCGGCACGGGCGCGCCCGTCACTTCCGGGGTGCCGTTGTCCGAAAATGTTCAGTGCCGCAACCGGTCGGTTGCGTGCCCGCCCTTCGCCTTGTGAAGCGTCTGATCCGCCGTGCTTTGAGAGGATGTGGACGACGTAGAAGTCGATGCCGTTGCGTTGGTTGCGGCAGGAGCTTCGACGATCGGCGTAACAGCCGCCGGAATACTCACTCCCTGCCCAAAATTGGAGGCCAGCGCGGAGAAGTCCGACCCATTGACGGAGCTCCCGTAGAGGAAGTTCCCTTCGTCCCAGTTGGTGACGCCGAGGCCGAAATTGGCGGCCACGATCGAGAAGTCGGAGCCGTTCACCGTGCCGTCGAGGTTGGCGTCGCCCAGAAGGGTGTAGCGGACATAGATGGTGCCGGAGGGGAGGTTGGCGGGATTTCCCGGGTCGTTAAAGTCGGCGTAGCCTACGGCGTAGACGAAGGGGTTGGCGGCGGCGGCGGAGGAGGTGATGCCGCCCTGGCCGGTCCAGCGCTGCTGGTTAAAGCCGGTTTGCATGTAGCCGGCGATGGTGGCGATAGGGTCGGAATTGGAGCCGTAATCGATATAGAAGGAGTAGTAGCTGATGTCGATGGTGCCGCCGGTGAGGACGAGGCGCCGAGGTGCTGGGTGGCGTTCAGGACGACCGTGGAATTCGTGTTGATGGAGAGGTTGTAATTCGGGAAAGTCGTCGAGAGGTCTTGCGAGAGGGTGATGGTGCCGGCGGTGACATTTAAGCTCGGGATGCCCGAGGACCAGGTAATGTTGTAGGCTGCCCCGGCGCTGGTGGAGAGGCCGACGGGGTTTTGAATCGTAAATGTTGTCGGGGCGCTTTGGGTGGGGACGTAGTTGGTGTCGCCGGCGTAGTTGGCGACGACGGTATAGATGCCGAGATTAGTTGGGGGGGAACTGAGCGGTGTGCCGGTGTCGGTTGAGCCGGCGTACCAGGCGAGGGTTGGCGAGCCGGTGGGAGCAGGTTTTCCGCTCACGCCGGTGAGGGTCGCCGTGGCCCAATTCGTCACATCGCTTGTGCCATCGTAGGCGATATAGCTGGGGGGCGTCGCGATGGTGACGGTGGGAGTGAGGCGGGTTTCGATGCCGGCGCTATAGTTGCTGGTTTGGGCTGCGTTGCCCGCGACGATGAAGTAGTAGTAGTTGGAGCCGACGGTGGCACTGGTGTCGTTGTAGCTGGTGGTGGTGACGTTGCCGTTTAGTTCCGTGGGCTTGATGAGTTATTGGAGGAATTTCGCCAGATCTCGTAAGAAGTCGCCCCGGTTACCGCGGCCCACGAGATGTGAGCCGGGCTGCTGCTGGTGGCAACCGAGGCGACAAGATTCGTCGGCGCTGAAAAACTATAGGCGCGCACCCAGTCGACGTACATGGTTTGCTCGCTGGTGATGTTGCCGGGCGCGAAACTGCCGCCCTCGTTGACGTCGAGGATGATGTAGAAGGGGTGACCGTTGAAGGCCCAGGTGGCGCCCGAAGGGAGATTGGACGGGGTGATGGTGGCGAAGACGTTGCCGTCGATGGAAAAGGTGCAGAAGTTGGGTCCCCAATTGACGGCGAAGGTGTGGAAGGAGGAATAGAAATCCTGATTACCGGGGAGGGTAAAGGAAGATCCGACGCCGTCGCCGCCGTTGTAGCCGTCGGTCTGGCCGGTCTGGGGGCCGTGGAGGGTGGAGTCGTTGGTGCCGGGGTAGGCGCCGTCGTTTTCCATGATGTCGATTTCGCCGCAGTTGGGCCAGCCGACCGAGGAGAT
Source organism: uncultured Phycisphaerales bacterium (assembly GCA_963755915.1). Classification (GTDB taxonomy): domain Bacteria; phylum Planctomycetota; class Phycisphaerae; order Tepidisphaerales; family Tepidisphaeraceae; genus PALSA-1353. The sequence goes on along the minus strand of CAVWLP010000002.1, from coordinate 4,334,303 downwards.
GTCGGTGCCGAGCATCCAAAATGCGGGCCAGATGGCGGCGGAGTCGTTGCCGCCGGGGAGTTGGATGCGGGCCTCGATTTCGCCGTATTCGAGGTTGTTGGCGACGTTGGAGGGATCGACGCGGGTGCTGATCTCGGCGGAGTCGTAATCGGAGGTGGAATTGTTGACGGGGTAGAGAGACATGGCCAGAGCTTCGCCATCGGTGGCGTTGGGATCGCTGGTGAGATAAAGGGTGGTGGAGTTGTTGACGTAATTGACGTCGGGGTTGTTTGGGTCGGTGGTGTTTTCCTTGCCCCAGGCGGAGGAGATTCCGGTGGCGCCGAAGGTGTCGTTGAAGACGAGGGTGCCGGCGGTGGCGCTGGCGATGGTGGAGAAGCCGCTGTTGCCGGCGGAGGCGTTGGTGATGACCCAGTAGTAATAGTTGTTGCCGACGGTGAGATTGGTGTCGTCGTAGAAAGTGCCGGAGACGTTGGAGGCGATTTCGGTTGCGCCGTTGGTGGTGGCGGAGGAGTTGCGCCAGAGTTGGTAGCCGGTTGCGCCGGAGACGCCGGACCAGGTGACCTGGATGTCGGTGGGAGTGGAGCCGTTGTTTGCGTTGACGGTGGTGGGGGCGGCGGTGAGGAGGAAGCGGGATTCGAGGGGTTCGATGGCGTTAGAGAAGAGTTTGGCGCGGCGCTTTGTGGAGTTTGCGAAGACACGGCGACTGAAGTCGCCGCGCCGGGTTTTATCGGGATTGGAATTTGTCTTTTTCTGTCCGGTATTTGTGAACATAACGTCTACTCGTACTGAATCTCGTCGAGGTAAAAGGTCACGGGTTTTCCGGTGGCCGTGGTGACCCAGACGAAGCCGGTTTTGATTCGGGAGAGATCTTTGCCGACCAGATCGATGGAATATTGTTTCCAGTCCTGGGTGAGGGAGACATCGGGAAGCTCGGCATGGTCGGAGTCGGGGAATTTTTTGCCCTCGCCCAGGATGCCGAGCTTGAAGGAGACGACTTCACCACCCTCTTCGCCGCGGGCCCAGAAGGTGAGCTTGGTTGCGCCGGTGAGATCGAAGCCACCGGGCTGATCGCCCCAGTCGTTGGGGGGATTCTGCCAGGCGATTCCACCGAAGCCGGTGTCGGATTTGAACTGGCATTTGAGGCAGTGATCGCCGGCGTGGGGAGAGGTGGTGCATTTTTCGTCGAGGGCGAGGGAGGGGATGTCGCCCATCCAGCCGGAGGGGACAAAGGTGGGAGGATGGGGATCGTCGGAATAGAGGACGAGGGGGAGCTGGACGGAGTGGCCTGATGACGGCGCGGATGGCTCGTGAACGCGCAGGGAGGCGACGGCGGTGGCGGCACGGCCGTGGCCGTCGTAGACGTAGGCGTAGAGCCAGTAGGGGCCGGGGCTCGTGGGCATGCGGATTTGCGCGGTGCGGATGTCGGCGGAGAGGATGGCGTCGGGAAGGCTTTTGGGAGCGGCCTGGAATTGGCCGGCGGTTTTGTAGACAGCGGCGTCGCGGGTGAGGACCCAGTGGGCGATGAGCGGGTTGCCATCCGGGTCGGTGGCGTCGAGGGTGGCGTGGATGGTTTGGCCGGGGTTGGCGTCGGCGTGATCAACCAAAATCGGCTGGAGGCGCGGGCAATGTTGTTGCGGGGGATTGCCGGTCCAGAGTTGGGTCATGGCGTCGACGGGTTCGAGGCGGGTGCCATCCGGGAGGAACATGCCGAACCAGGTGGCGGTGGCTTCCTGCTTGTTTCCCCAGAGGAAGGCGTAGGAGCCAAGACAGAGGCGATTTTTTTCGGGGAGAACGGAGTTTTCGTAGGTGGCGCGGTATTCATCCGCCTTGGCGGTGCTGGTGGGTTCGACGGGAGCGCCCAGGAGTTGAGGGGAACTTCCCAAGTGCCGGCTGGGCCGAACTCGGTGATGAGGAAGGGCTTGGTTGGGTTCATGGCGCGATAGCGGGAGGCGAGGGAGGGGCCGCCGGCGTAGGTGTTGACGCCGATGATGTCGATGTCGGGGCAATATTGATTGATGGAGGGGACGCGCTTGCCGCCGATCTCGGCGATAGCGGTCATGGTGGGGTGGTTGGGGTCGAGCTGATGGATGGCGGCGGCAGCGTCTTCGACGGCTTTCCAGACGGCGGGATCACCACCGTCGGCGTAGCCTTCCATTTCGTTGCCGACGCACCAGATTAGAACGGCGGGGTAATTTTTGTAGCGCTCTACCGCGTCGCGGACTTTTTGGAGTTGGTGGGCGACCTGGGCGGGGTCGTGGTAGTCGAAGTGGTTTGGCCCACCGGCGTGCTCGAGCCAGATGCCGACGGTGACAGCGAGCCCCAGGCGTTGTGCCTCGTCGAGCTGGGGCCCGATGTCATCCGCTCCCCAGAGGCGAAAGGAGTTCCCGCCGCAATCTTTCAGGAGCTGTCTCGAACCGTCGCCACCGGCGCCCTGGATGAAAAAGGGCTGGCCTTCGCGGAGGATCGTCCAGCCGTTGTCGGTCTTGCGGAGCTGGACGTGTGAGGGGGCGTCCGGGTCCGAGGCAGCGTAGGAGGGCGAAATAGCTGCAACGGCCAGGAGAACGAAGGCCAGCCGGAGACGAGTCGCATGCGAGTACATATTCGGTTGCGAACTTCCTGAAACAAATTTTGGAAACACGCGACTTACATTTCAACGGCTGAAGACAATTCCTATTTTAGGCAGTCCGTTTCCTCCGGAGGAGATAACCACCCGCCAGGCCGAGCAGGATTGTGCAGGTGGTTGGCTCGGGGACGACCGCGGTGATGACGGCGTTGCCTGCGGCGGCAGCGGCGCTGTCGGTCAGGTCGGGGCCGACCGTTTCAAAACCGTACTGGATGATGTCGCCGGCGGCGAGGCTGGAGAAGCCGGGGGTTGAGGGATTCAAGGTGAGGCTGCCCGTGCCGACGGTCAATGGCGCGTCGACTTCGCCGATGTAGGCATAGCCCGGAGCGAAGGCCTTGATGAAGGCGTTGGAGGAGGTCATTGGCGGAAACTGGAAAGTGTTGGAGAGGACGTTGTAGTTGAAGGTCCAATTGAGGTCGGTGATGCTGTCGACTTCGGCGTAGAGGCTGGCGTCCATAAGCTGGCCGGGGTCGTTGGTGTTGCCGCCGATGAACCAGTAGGTGCTACCGGCAGCAGTGTCGGCGATATTGGTGTTGGGGCTGACGGTAACGGTTTCGCCGGTGACGTCGAAGCTGGCGTCGAGTGCGCCGACGCTCCAGCCGCCGGCGCTGGCGCCGCCAACGGTGTTTCCGGGCAGCGGTGTCCAGGCCATGTAGGCGTCGGTCATGGTTGCCGAGCTGACGGTGACGATAGCCGCATGGGAGCGTGCCGCGAAAGCGAACAGAGCGGCGGCCGTAAGGTACGCGGTACGTGAGAAGATTGGGCCTCGCATCTCTTTCCTCCAAGTGTTTGAAATGACCTGCTGCGGGTGCCAGCCCGGAGCGATTTGTACGACGGATAAGATAAGGCAGTTCAGGCGGATCACCATCCCATTTTGCGTAAATCATTTAATGGAATGCGGCATGAAGACGCAAAGGGAGAAATTTGATGCGGGAAAGGGGAAGAAGGGGAAATCGGGGAAGGTTTTCCGGGAATGAGAGACGCACTAGGTGGTCTGGTGCGCCGGGGGCTTTGATATAGAAAAGGGAGAGGCGGTGGAATCAGTAAGTTAATTTTCCGGCGTGATCATTTAGGGATTCAGGTTAACGTTGACGTTTCGCCTGAGGATTTCGTTTTGGTATCGGCTCTTGTAAGCTCGAGACTCGACGTGGCCGTCACAGAAGAGGAAATTTCCCACCTTGTTGCCCATGTGACGGAATCTTGGAAATCCTACCTGCGTAGGCTCACTGGGAAAGGCCTGGCTTATGTCATTCGGATCGTCCATATTGGTGCCGGCATCGATGGGGCTTCCATTTGTGCCGCATTGATTGAAGAGAAGATAGGTGGCGTTTTGCTCCAGCGTGTAGCCGGGCTCGCCTGCGGGTACTTGATATAGGCGGTAGTCGTCAATTGCGTAACCGGTAGACGCGGCACCGAAATAATGGAAGTCATTATCGCTTCCGTTAGTGGTGCAAAGTACCCCGTCGAAGATGAGAATTATTTCGGAGGACCGCTGAACCTGAGCGAGCTTGTACGGAGTCAGGGTGATCTTCTCCGCTTGAATAGGGGGGTTTCTGTAATCGTCCCGGTCGCTTAGGCTAGGCATGAGCCGAGGGTGGCAGGAGTAATTAAGAGGGGCGTCTCCGACTCCCGGCGTGTCGAGGTCCAGGAAGACGCCTCGATTGAAGCTCAAGGCTCCGGTGCCCTGCGTGCCATACGTATTACCGTGATTGGACGACATTTCATTAATTAGCAGGGTACTCCAGTCTGATGCATTGTTATTATTTGCTGCACCCAACGGGGTTGAGGCGCCGTTGCTGTAGCCGAAGGGGAGGTATCCCTGATTGTCTATCGTATAAAGCAGAATGGCCTGTCCTATCTGGCGAAGGTGGGTCTGGCAGGTGATCAAGTTTGCCTGTTCCCTGGCCCTGTTTAACGCCGGCAGTAGAACGGCAATGAGAATAGCGATTATGCCAATAACAACCAGAAGTTCTACGAGCGTAAAGGCGGGGCGGGGTTTCGGGGAATTTGCGGGGAATTGGATTGCAGTTGATCGAGCGCTTACCCGCGTTGCATAGTCGAGACTCATATTTGTTTCCTCAGCCGCCTGCGTATGTCGCCCAGAAAACGTGTGCCGCCGCCTTAGGGGCGACGCACGAATACTACGATTTGCCAAAGGGGGGGTGTGACGCTATTTTGCGTAAATAATTAAACGTTTTGCGGCATCCACATGATTCGAATCGGAATCCAGGTCGAGTTTGCGGGCAGTTACGGCAGGGGGGTGCTGCGCGGGGTGATGGCTTATGCGAACTTGCGGGCGGACTGGGAGTTCATCATGCCGCCGATGTATTCGCTCTCGTCGAAGACGCCGCAGACGGGCGGGGCGGATGGGATCATCGCGATGGTGCATGGGATGCGGAGCATCGAGCGGTTTAAGAAGGGGAAGGTGCCGATGGTGAACGCGGCGCGGACGCTATCGGCTCGGCAGCTTCAGGCCGCCAAGGTCCCGACGGTTTTGCCGGACGATGCGGCGGTGGGGAAGATGGCGTTTGAGTATTTCTGGGAAAGGATGTTCCGCTCGTTCGGATTTTGCGGGCATCCGACGGCGTCGTGGTCGAAGCTGCGGCAGGAGGCGTTTGGGGCCGAGTGCCGGGGGGAAAAAGCTTTCTTCAGCGCTTCGACGGAGGTGGATGTTGTTTCGCGGGATTGGATCATGTCGCTGCCGCGGCCTTGCGCGATATTGGCGGCGAACGACCGGTATGCATGGCATGCGATCGACATCTGCCGGGAGAATGGAATTTCGGTTCCGGAGGAGATCGCGGTGCTGGGGGTGGACAACGACGTCTTTCTGACGGAGATGGTGCGGCCGACATTGTCGAGCATCGAGCTGGGGGCCGAGCGGGTGGGGTTCGCCGCGGCGAAGATGCTGGAGGACCTGATGAACGGAAAATCGGTGAAAGGGTCGCCGATGGAGATTCCGCCGAATGGGGTGATTACGCGGCACTCGACCGACGTGATGAGCATCGAGGATGAAGTGGTCGCGGAGGCGGCGCAGTTTATCCGGCGGCGGGCCAACGAACGAATCAGCGTGGAGGACGTGCTGGAAGAAGTGGCGATGAGCCGGCGGAACCTGGAGCGGCGGTTTAAGCGCGTCATGCGGAGGAGTCTGCTGGATGAGATTCGGCGGGTACACCTGGACCGGGCGTGCAAGCTGCTGCGAGAGACGAGCCTGCCGATCCCGGACGTGGCGGAGCAATCGGGGTTTGCCAGCGGGGTGAGGTTTAGCACGGTATTTCACGAGCATCTGGCGATGACGCCGACGGCGTATCGGAAGGGGCATCGGGTGGGAAATCTTTAGGAATTGCCGATTGCCGAACCGCAGCCGGAGGCGAGGAGCGGTACACCGCATCGGCTGGATGCCATCTGCCCGGAGGGCAGTTTCTGGTTGCCAAATGCCGAACGAAAAGCGCCGGGGCAGCGGTTAGTCGGGGCGTAGAATCTTTGATGGAATTGTCACTTCGACGCGGGAGACAGCGCCGGTGCGGCGGAAGATTTCTGTTGAGAGCTTGGGGCCGAGGGTGCTGGCGTCGAGGTGGTGACGGATGCCGCCGGTGCGGATGACGGTGAGGGAGAGAGCGGGGGCGGATTCGTCGGCGCGGTAGACGATGGGGGTTTGGCAGAAGGTAAAGGCGGCCATGTTGGGGTGAAGGTCGATGGTGGCGATGGGGCCTGCCAGGGAGAAATAGGAGAAGGTGGCGGGCTTTGCCAGGAGTTCGTTGCGGAGCAATAGGCGTGGGGTGAAATGAATTTGGCCAGTCTTGATGCGCAGGCCCCATTCGCCCAGGCGGGTGAGGATTTCTTCTTTGACGAGGCCGGTCATGCCGGGCTGGGAGGCGCCGCCTTCGAGGGGGGTGTGGGAATAGGGGTCGGTGGGGAAGGCGCCGAAGTCGTGGGCGGATTTGTTGAACTGGAGTCCGACGCGGACGCGGTAGTAGGCGTCGGCGAGGGCGTCGATCTGGGAGGGGGTCGCTCCGGAATCGACGGCGCGCCAGAAGGTTTCCTGGACGGCGAGGAGGAGCTTGGAAACCATGTGCCAGTAGACGCAGCCGATGCCTTCAAAGGCGTACATCGCGCCGGAACGGCCGGTGAAGGCGTCGTGGGCAAAGATTTTGTCGTAGAGTTCGGCGATTTCCTGGCCGTGACGGGCGACGAGATTTTTCCACGCGGGGTCGGAGGAGAGGAGATCGAGCGCCTGCTGGAGGTTTCCGCGGTTGCGGAAATCGCGGTTGAAGCGGACAACGCCGGCGGCGTCTTTGCAGACGATGTCGTTTGCGCCGGAGGCCAGGAGGACCGAGAGCAGGGGGCTCGACCTTGCGGCGGCGGGGGGGATGATATTCTTTTCCAGGAAGCCGGGGATTTCGCGGATGGGATAGAGCATGAACGTCTGCTGATCGGCGCGGTAAAGGTGGCTGTTGAACATGGCATCGATCAGCGAGATGGATCGAGCGGGGTCGGCGGTGGCGGAGCTGAGGAGGGCGACCTGGCCTTCCAGCATTTCGTGCATGGGGCGGATGGAGGCGCGGTTGGGGCGCTCGGAAAGCTCGAGGAGGTTGTAGGAATGGAAAAGGCCGTCGGGTCGCCAGTTGGCGGCGAGAGAATGGTCGATATAGCGGAGCGCGAGGGCGAGGAGCTCGCGGAGGGAGTCGATTTCGCAGGTGCGCTTGCCGGAGAAGCCGGCGGGGTAGACTTCGCGCCGGTAGTGCTCGAAGGCGAAGCCGAGTTCGTCGATGACGGCGGAGCGGGCTTCGGGGGAGATGGTCTGGCTGTGGAGAATCGGCTGGTGGAGCGCGAGGATTCGGCGGACGTCCATGGACCAATCGACGAGTTCGGCGGAGAGCCAGAAGGGCTCGGACTTTACGGTGGCAAAAAGGGTCTGCAGGAAATCGACGTAGCGGCGGAGGTAGGCGAGGGTGACGACGGAGAGGCCAAAGCCGGCGAGGGCGTTGTTGGCATCGTTCCATTCGGGGCGCTGGGTGTTGAGCCAGATTCCACCGCCGGGGACCAGGTTTGAAAGCTTGGAGAGGAGGGGGACGAGAAGTTTTTCGAGAAGCGAGGCGTGATAGACCTGGCCGGAATGGTTGCGAAGGAGCTTGCCGTCGGCGCCTTCTTCCTGAACGAGGCGATCGATCTGGGCGGCGAGGGCTTCGTCCCAGAGGATGGTTTGGCGCGGGTTGCGGCGGATGGCGCTGTAAGTGTCGAGGCGATAGGGGACGCGGGCGTAGCTATAGATTTCGGAGGTGAGGCAGGATTCGAGCTGGTTGGGGTGGAAGTCGCGGGAGAGCTCGAGGAGTTTTAACAGGTAGACGATTTGATGATCGCCCCAGTAGCCGATGTGGCCGAAGGAGTGATCGGGGCTGGGGGCTTCCCAGTCGATTCCGCGGGAGGTGATGCGGTAGGGGTTGAAGCCGTCGATGGTGGAGGCGTTGACGAACTTGGCGATGAAGCTTTCGATGAGGGAAGGGAAGGAAACTCCCAGGGCTTCCCAGTTTTGGAAGATGTCGCGCCAGTTGCCCTGGTAGTCGACGCGTGCGGAACCGTCGGGGTTGCGGAGATGGATGGCGAAGAGATTCCACGGGCGGCTGGGATCGCCGTGGCGGCGGCTGAAGAAGAGGGGGAGATATTCGTGGGCCAGGCGCGAAAGATCGGGGACGGAGGCCGCGACGGCGAATTCGATCAGTTGGGGAACGTCGAAACTGTTCGGCAGATTGTTGAGGAGATCGGTATGGACGCGGAAGACGGGGAGGTTGCGGGAAGCGACGAACTGGCGGAAAAGCTCGGCGTGGATTTTTCCCTGGTCGAGGGGGATTCCGCCGCGCATGGAGTTGAAGAGGACGTTGGCGAGGTGGTGGGAGCAGGCCATTTTCTGGCCGGAGAACTGAAGGCCGTCGGCCTCGGCGACGATTTTGAGGAGTCCGATTTCGCTGCGGCGGCAGTCGTCGCGGATCTGGGAGCGGATCTGCTGGGCGTCCTGGCGAAGGAGGGCGCGGGTGGAGGCGACGGCGCGGTGGTCCTGGTCGGCGTCGCAGACGATGTCCCATTCGAGATGCTGGCGCGGATCGAGCTGGGCGGTGTGGTGGATAAGGAAAGCGCCGCGGCGGCCGTTGACGCGGGGGGTGGGGTGGAGGTCGGCGCGTTCGCGGAAGGCGCGGCGGAGGTCGTCGCGCAGCAGGATGGAAGCGCCGGTCAGGCCGCGGGTCCAGACGGTGGTGGCGGTGAGCGCTTCGAGCGGCTCGGGACGATCATTGACGAGAGAAGTCAGGCAGTAGATGGCCAGGCCGGTTTCGGGGTCGATTTCGCTCTGCTTGTAGGCGTCGACGAGAGAGCTGAGGGTTTGCTGCATGGAGAGGCAGACGCCGGCGGGGAGAATGTTGAGCAGCCCGTCAAGGATTTCGACGCGGGCGGGGGAATCTTCGTCATTGTTGATGAGCCGGGCTGTGCGGACGAATCCCCAGCGGGTGCTGGTGGTCCAGGCAAAGCGAAAGGTCATGCGGAGTTGGTGGTGGATTTCCTCGAAGATGAGGCGGTTGCCGAGGGCATTTTTAAAGAGGTTTCGGGTGGTGAGCGGGGAGCGGTTCTGGATGGCCAGGGGTTCCCAGAGCACGGTGGGGTGGCCCGGGCGGGAAACGCGGAAGAGGGATTGCGGGCCGGTGATGCCGTGGGAATCGTGCAGGCGATCGACGGTTTCGTAGGGGAAGATGGCGTGGTCGGGGTCGATGCGGCCGGCGGTGACGCCGCCCGCGGAAGAGGCGTACATCCAGAGGTCGGACTCGCTGGTGACGGCGATGAGGAAAGGGGGGAGGCGGTCGAAATCGGGGATGCGGTACATATCGACGCCGTCGAGGAGGACGAATCCTTCGAGCTCATCGGCGGGCGATGTGAGAGAGCGGATGGTGGAGGAGACGGTCATAAAGCAGCCCGGACCGATCGCGATGTCCGCGCATCGATTCTACCACAAGACCAGAGCGTTGTAGGCATTTTAAATCCGGAAGTTACGGCGATTTCAATTTTCACGGCGGAAGAAGTTTGCGCACCCCCGGATGAGTCCCACGATAATACCGGATCGGGAAGACCTTCATGGATGAATTTGTGTGCGATGTTTCGATGATCGGTTGCAACGATTGCTGGTTCTCCGATATTGGTTTGGGGTTCAGCGCCGGCGGCGGCGGGTGAAATAGAGTGCGCCCGTGGCGAGGAGCCCGAGGGATGCGGGCTCGGGTACGGCGGCGATGGTTGGCAGCGGCAGGCCGTTGGCGGCGGCGAAGGCGTCGAGCGCGGCGATGTCGGCGGGAGTGACGGATGAGTCGGCGCCGGAGTCGCCCTGGCCGAAGTTGGCGGCCAGTGCGCTGAAATCGCTGCCGTTGACCGAAGAGCTGAACAGGAAGTTGCCCTGGTCCCAGTTGGTGCGGCCGAGGCCGAAGTTGGCGGCGAGGATGGAGAAGTCGGAGCCGTTGACGCTGCCGTCGAGGTTGGCGTCGCCGAGCAGGGTGTATTTGAGCTCGATCTGGCCGCTGGAGAGGCCGACGACGACGCCGTCTGCGCCGTCGGCGAATCCGACGCCGTAGCGCAGGCCGTTGGTATTGACCTGCGCCGAGGAAGAGATGATGCCGTTGCCGGTCCAGGTTCCGTTGGTGTAGCCGGTCTGGATGGCGGCGACGATGGAGGCAATGGGGTCGCTGCCGGAGCCGTAGTTGATGATGAGGTGGTTGTTGGTGATGTCGAGGACGCCGTTGGTGGAGATGCTGAGGGAAGAGAGTGTTTCTAACCCGGTGGACTGGCCGAGCTGGACGGTTCCGCCGGTGATGGAGAGGGCGCTGTTGGCGGGGAGCGCGCCGTTTGCGCCAATTACGAGCTCGCCGGCGGCGACGTTGGTGCCGCCAGAGTAGCTGTTTGCGCCCTTGAGGGTTACGGTTCCGGGGCCAAGGAGGGTGAGTGAATTTCCGCCGCTGATGGCGCCGTTGATGACCAGATTGCCGGTGCCCGCGCCGTTGCCGTTGATATTGACGTTGTTGGTGACGCCATTGGAGAGAACCAGGCCAATGTTGATGGTCTGAGTGATCGTGCTGTTGTTGATGATGTCACCCGCGAGATCGATCTCGTTGCCGGTCAGGGTAAAGGCGCCCGTTGATCCGGCACTTTCACCGATCTGGGCACCGAAGCGGATGCCGGTGAAGGTCGTGTCGGTCGGGAAATTGTTGTTTGGAGTCGTTTTAGTTGTGCCGTCGAAGACCAGCCCGTCGGGGGAAGCCGGCGCAACGGCGGTCGATGCCCCGCCAGTCCCACTTGCAGCGCTCCAGTTGCCGTTTGTCATCAGGTTATTATCAGCGCCACCGCCGTTCCACACGGGGGTGGTGTCGATCAGGCTCGCGTCATCGACAAAAAGTGAGCCGCCCTGATATCCCGGATCGCTGTATAACGCTTCCCACTCCAGCGCCTGGGTTCCATAAACCGCAAATCCACCGGTGACCGCGGTAGGACCGTCGGGGGTGCTGAACTGAAACCATGTGCTTGGCGTATAGCCGGTGCTTGTCATGAACGCAGAGGAAGAAGTGTATTCCTGTTCGGGTGGCGTCCCGTTCGGTGAACCTGCCGCCGATTCCGGGGCTGCATAATAGTTCAGCTCAATCTGGTCGGTAGCGCCTGGCGAAAGCGGATCGCTGGCGTCGTCGTCGAACCATCCGGCGGCCACATAGGTATCCCCGCCATAAACGCCCTGTGATTCGCCACTGATTACTTGATAAATTCCGCCGGAGTATGTCCCGCCGCCGCCAAAGGTCTTGCCGACCTGATCGCCCGGCGTACGCGGCGTAACACTGACGGTGTAATAGGCCGAATACGGATAGAAGAAAGTGCTGTACCCATTCCATGGCACGACACTTCCGCCACCGCCCGCGACCCCGCCCATGGCCTGATCGCCCGCAGTAGCATCTGGAGCGCCGTCAACGCCGGCGGCGAATCCGGGGTCAATGAGCAGATTTGTTTGTGCGTTGGCATGGGTAGCCAGCAGCGCCGCCGCGCCTGCTGCCGCCGCGATATAGAATGTAGTCCTCGTATTTTTCCTCGTCCGCATGAAACCGCTCCTCTCCAGCAAGGCGTGCCGGAATTTCCTCCAGGTCCATCAAAAACGATGACCACAACATAGTGATTGAACAGGCGCGGATGCCATCATAAATCGCGTAAATAGTTTAATGCTTTGCGGCAAGCGGAGGATGCCGAGAGAAATCAGCGGAGATGCGCACGAGCTTTTGCGTTTTTATGCTGGCTACTTCGCGCGGACGTATTGATTCGGCCAGTCGATCTCGACGCCCAGCTCTTTGGCGGTGCGCAGCGGCCAGTAGGGATCGCGGAGCAATTGCCGCGCGAGGAGGACTGCGTCGGCTTTGCCGGTTGTGACGATTTCTTCGGCCTGGCGTGGGTCGGTGATGAGGCCGACGGCGCCGGTAGCGATTTTTGCTTCGCGGCGAATCGCCTCGGCGAAGGGGACCTGATAGCCGGGTCGCGCGGGGACTTTGGCGTCGTAGGCGAGTCCGCCGCTGGAGCAGTCGATCAGGTCTACGCCGACGGCGGCGAGGGATTTGGCAAGTTCGATGGATTGGGGGAGATCCCAGCCGGCCTCTTTCCAGTCGGTGGAGCTGATACGGACGAAAAGAGGCAAGTGGGCCGGCCAGATTTCGCGGACGGCGCCGGCGATGCGGATGGGCAGGCGCGTGCGGTTGGCGAGAGAGCCTCCGAATTCGTCGCGGCGGTGATTGCTCAACGGGGAGAGGAATTGGTGCAGGAGATAGCCGTGGGCCATGTGGATTTCGACAACTTCGAAGCCGGCGGCCAGTGCGCGGCGTGCGGCGGCGGTGAATTGGGCGACGACTTCGGAGATATCATGTGTAGTCATTTCACGGGGCGTTGAGTATCCGGGGGCAAAGGGGATAGGGCTGGGGGCGATCGTTTGCCATCCGCCGCGGGATTCTTCGAGGGGTCCGCCACCGAGCCAGGGGATGGCGGTGCTGGCTTTGCGGCCGGCGTGGGCGAGCTGGATGGCGGGGATGCTGCCCTGCCCGCGGATGAATCGGGCGATGCGGGCGAAGGCTTCGACGTGAGCATCCGACCAGATTCCGCTGTCGGCGGGCGAAATGCGGCCCTGGGGCGAGACGGCGGTGGCTTCGACGCAGACCATCGCCGCGCCCCCGACGGCGCGGCTGCCGAGATGGACGAGGTGCCAGTCGGTGGGCATGCCGTCTTCGCAGGAATACTGGCACATGGGGGAGACGAAAATGCGGTTTTTGAAGGTTAGATCGCGGAGTTTGAGGGGGGAGAAGAGTACGCTCATGTGGCGATTATAGCTCGAGCGACGCGCGCGGTTGGTAATCGCCCTGACGTCCGTTCCGTGAGCCTACCAGGACGGATTTGCAGCTTATGCACGATGGGGTACACTTCCCTGCTCGAATTCATCAGGTAAGGGCGATTAAGAGTTGTGAACCAAAGGAGAGAGCCATGTTGCGGATAAATGACGAAGCGCCGAATTTCACCGCTGAGACCTCGCAGGGAACGATCAGCTTTCATCAATGGATGGGAGACGGGTGGGCGGTGCTCTTTTCGCATCCGAAGGATTTCACGCCGGTCTGCACGACCGAGCTGGGGTATATGGCGGGTTTGCAGTCGGAGTTTTCCAAGCGGAACTGCAAGATCATCGGACTCAGCGTCGATCCCGTCGCCAAGCATGAGAAGTGGGCCGTCGATATTGAGGAGACGCAGGGGCACAGGGTGAATTACCCGATGATCGGCGATCCGCAACTGAAAGTGGCCAAGGCGTATGGGATGCTGCCGGCCGAGGCGGGAGAGACGTGCTGAGGGGCGCACGGCTGTCGACAACGCGACGGTGCGCAACGTCTTCGTGATCGGGCCGGATAAGAAGATCAAGCTCATGCTCATCTATCCGATGAGCACGGGGCGGAATTTCGACGAAGTGCTGCGGGTAATCGATTCGATGCAGCTCACGGCCAAGCATAAAGTCGCGATGCCGGTGAATTGGAAGCCGGGCGACGATGTGATCATCCTGCCGGCGGTTTCGGATGAGGACGCAAAGAAGAAATTCCCCGGCGGTTGGAAAGCGCCGCGGCCCTATCTGCGGATTACGCCGCAGCCGCAATAAGCTTGGGGCCGGCGAGAATTTGGGTGCGCCATTGATCTTGAAGCAGTTTTATCTGCCGTGCCTTGCGCATGCCTCTTATGTTGTGGGGGACGAAAAGTCCGGGATCGCGGCGGTGGTCGATCCGCAGCGGGATATCGGGCAATACGTTGAGTTTGCGCAGTCCAACGGATTGTCGATCAAGTATGTGCTGCTGACGCACCTGCACGCCGATTTTGTCGCGGGACATCTGGAACTGAGAGATCGCGCCGGCGCGGAGATTTGCCTGGGGGCAACCGCGAAGGCGGGGTATGCGTTTAAGGCGCTTGCCGATGGGGCGGCGATTGAGCTGGGCAACGTGCGGCTGGTGGCGCTGGAGACGCCCGGGCATACGCGGGAATCGATTTCGATTTTGATTTACGACCTGAGTGCCTCGCCGAACAAGCCGCACGCGGTTTTGACCGGGGATACGCTCTTTATCGGCGACGTTGGCCGGCCTGACCTACGCGGCGCGATGGGATGGTCGGCGGCTGACCTGGGGGCGATGCTCTTTGATTCGCTGCATGGGAAGCTCATGGTGTTGCCCGATGAAACGCTGGTTTATCCGGCGCATGGGGCCGGCTCGCTGTGCGGGAGGGCGCTGAGCAAGGAGACGGTATCGACGCTGGGTGAGCAGCGGCGGGTGAACTATGCACTGCAGCCGATGAGCCGGGAGGCGTTTGTGCAGGTGGTGACGGCGGATCAGCCGGAAGCGCCGGCGTACTTTAATTATGACGCGGTGCTGAACAGCCAGGAGCGTCCAACGCTGGACGAGGCCCTGGCGCGGGAGATGAATCCGCTTTCGCTCGAGAAAGTGATGGAGCTGAAAGGGCAGGGGGCGCAGCTTCTGGACACGCGCGAGCCTGCGGAATTTGCGGCGGCGCATCTGGCGGGGAGCGTGAACATCGGGCTGGGCGGGCAGTATGCGACGTGGGCGGGGACGCTGCTGGACCGGAAGCATCCGATTGTAATCATCGCGCAGCCGGGCCGTGAGAAGGAGGCGGCGCTTCGATTGGGGCGGATCGGGTTCGATCATGTCGCCGGATATTTGAAGGACGGCCTGGAGAGCCTGTGGCGCATCCGGAGTTGACCGTGACGACCCAGCGGCTGAGCGCGCTGTTTGCGCGGGAGATTTTGGCGTCGCCCCAGCCGCCGCTGCTGATTGACGTTCGCTCGCCGCGCGAGCGCGGGCAGAAGCATATCTCGGCGAGCGTGGGGATTCCGCTGAATCATCTGGGGGAGAATGTGCCGGGGCTGCCGAAGGACCGGCCGGTGCTGGTTTACTGTGCGGGGGGATACCGATCGTCGATTGCGGCCAGCATGCTGCAAAGCCACGGACTGAGCGATGTGTGCGAACTGGCGGGGGGCATCGCCGCGTGGGAGGCGGCGAAGCTGTCGGTTCAAACCGGCGAAGGCGTGTAGCGGGGTTTGGAGCGAGCAGAGAAATCCCAGGCGGCGGGTACTCCCATCCATATCAGGAGAATGGCGGCAGAAATGTTGAGGGGCCAGAGGGAGATGCTCTGTTCGGTTTGCGGCAGCCACAATTCAAAACGCCAGTTGAGCATCACGACAACTGAGATCAGGGCCAGAGACAGGGTTTCGAATGTCTGCTGGATCGTGCGGTCGGGTTGAAGCTGGGGCAGACGCCACGCGTACCAGAGGCTTTGTGCCACGATGAGGGCGGAGATGATTGAGACGGCGACGTGGTCCTGGGCTTTGATGGCCGGTTCCACCATCCATCCCAAAAATATGGTGACGACGGGGGCGGTGAAGATCAGGCGCTGCCAGATGGGCATCGTGGGAAAGGGAGGCTCGGTGGAGTTAACTTCGCGCAGGAGTTTGTCCATATGCCATCTTCCCCAGGCAATGAGCGTGAAGAAGACGGCGGCGAAGGCGCAGGTGCCGACGGCATAGCAATCGAAAAGGGAGGAGAAGGGCCAATCGCCTTGGCGGGCAAAGGCGGGGAGATAGTGGTAGGCGACGACCATGGGCGCGATGACGGCGAATTGGGCGACACCAAGAAAGATGGCAAAAGCGCGCTGGCAAGGCGATCGGGCGTTGCGCGTCCTGAACCGTTCCGAAGACCAGGCCGAAGAGGCAGCCGAGAGGGGCGAGCCAACTGAGAAGAATTGCGGTCACGCCGCTGGTTTTAGCCAGAGCGGCGCCTTTGGCGGTGGCGGCGATTCCGCCGGTCTGGGCGGCCACTATGGGAATTGCGGGAAGAGCGGCGACGACCTGGAGGGTGAACTGCTGGCGCGGCGCGGTGCGAGTTAGATGCCGCTCGATAGAGGCGGCGAGCTCTTCGCGAAGCATCTCGCGGCCGCGCACGAGACGCTGACGCACGGCGGCTTCGGTGGTCTCCATCGCGGCGGCAACCTGGGTGACCGATCGCTCCTGGCGATAATAAAGCACAAGCGTTTCGCGATAGGGCTGGGAGATTTTGGAGAGCGTGCGCCAGAGGAGCTCGGCCTCTTCAGCGGAAGAGGCCGGGGTTTCGGCGGCGATGGGGGGCTCGTTGGATTCGAAGGCCTGGCTGAAAGGGATTTCGCTGGTGGAGCTTTTGCGGAGGAGGTCGGAGAGCCGCCTGCGGGCGATCTGGCAAAGCCAGCCGGGGAGTTTGGAGGGGTCGCGCAGGCCGGAGAGGCTTTTCCAGGCGGAGACGAAGGTCTCCTGGGCGATGTCTTCGCTCTGGTGGAGGTTGCCGCAGTTCGCGTAGGCGAGGCCGGCGATCATCGCCTGGTATTGGGAGACAATCTGCCCGAAGGCGCTGCGGTCGCCAAGCCGGCTGGCGGCGACGAGATCGGCGTCGTTATGGGATACGGTCATTGACGGGGTCGCGGTCATGGGGCTCCTGTGAGGATATCACAGGTAAGTCGGGCGTGTTTGAGGGTGTGTGACAGAAAGTGGGGGTTTGGCGGGGTCGGCCGATAAAGTTCGCGTAATTCGAAGCTGCAATGGGGAAAGTCACGATTCAATTTCGGCGGCGGCGGCGGGTCGTGACGGTAATTCCGGCGAGGAGCAATCCAGCCGATGCGGGTTCGGGGACAGAGGCAAATGTGGGCAAGGGAAGGCCGTTGGCATTCGCGAATGAGTCGAGGGCGGCGATATCGGCGGGGGAGACGGCTGTGTCAGCCCCGTTGTCCCCCTGCCCAAAATTGGCCGCGAGGGCCGAAAAATCAGAGCCGTTCACGGACGAGCCATAGAGAAAGTTCCCCTGGTCCCAGTTCGTCACCCCCAGCCCGAAATTCGCCGCGAGAATGGAGAAATCCGAGCCGTTCACCGATCCGTCAAGGTTGGCATCGCCAAGCAGCGTATATTTTAATTCAATTTGTCCCGACGATAAATTCGCGACATTCCCCGTCCGGTCCGCCCCATCCGCCCATCCCACTCCGTATTTGAATCCATTCGTCGGCGTCTGGGCGCTCGAGGAGATGATTCCCGTTCCATTCCAGTTGCCATTGTTAAATCCGCTCCTGAGGTATCCGACGATTGTGGAAACCGGGTCGGAGCTTGTGCCGTAGTTGATATAAAAATGGTTGTTCGCGATGTCGAGCGTGGAATTGGTTTGGATTGTGAGTGACGATTCCGAACTGCCGCCACTGGAGGGAAACAACTTGAGCAGTGTTGGACTCGAGCCGTTTCCCACCGTAAGCGTTCCCGGGCCGGTGATGCCATCGATGAGGGCGGAGGGCCCGGTGACGGTGACAGCTCCCCCGTTCACATTATCGACGCCGACGCTGACGGTCGCCCCGCCCGCGGCACTCCACGTTGTGGTCGCAATCGCGACGCCACCTGCGCCGTCCGGGCCGGGGTTTACGTTTTGGAGAACGGTCACGCCATTGGCCGTTGCCGAGGCGCTGGCCGAGCCTCCAACCCCGACAGTCGCCGACGACGTGGGCGCGGAAGAAGGGCCGCCGGTCGCGTCGGCAGTGGCGGTGGAAACGGAAGTGGTTGACGATGAATTCACCGTCGCCGAAGCGGAAGCATTGCCTCCCGTGCCGGAGAAATTTCCCGCCCCCGCGCCGACCCGCCGTTGCCCCCCACGGCATTGGCGCTTGCGCTTACCGCATCCTGCCCCGAGCTGCTCGCGGTTGAGGTTGAAGTCGCCGAGGCCGCATTTCCGCCGTCGCCGCTTGCTCCCCCGCCAACCGATCCCCCATCGCCGCCGTAAGAAATGCTTTGCGCCGTGGCCGCGCTGCTGCCCGAAGCAGTCCCGGTTGAATCCGCCACCGCGGTTGCGGTCGCGGTCGCGCCGTTGCCGCCATTGGCGGTCGTTCCGCTCTGGATGCTCCCGCCGTCGCCGGTATAGACGCCCAGGATGTTGTCCAGGTGGCCGCCGCCGTTCGTCAGATTATTCGCTCGCGCGATGACGTCCACGTCGTTATTCGTCGTGCCGCTCGCGAAGGAAACAGCGGCTTCGCCCTGACCGGCATTGTCGTCGGCATTCTCGATCGATCCGCCGGCCCCACCCTCCGCAAGGCTTTGGATGGTCAGAGACGAAAGCCCGTTCTGACTGAGTGTCAGGCTTGAAGTCGCAAAACCCCCGCCGCCCGGCAGACCGCCGTTGCTGCTCCCCCCATCTCCACCGTAGGCCGATTGCGTGACGTTCAAAGATCCCGAAGTCGTGCCCGTGATCGCGTTCGTGACCAGGACGGAAGCCCCTTCTCCTCCGGCAGCGCCGGTATCCCCAAACCCGCCGTTGCCCCCCTGTACATTTGCGATGACCAGAATATCTCCGCCGCCGCTGGAAGAAGCCGAAACACCCCCGACCGCGATCGCAGCGCCGCCCCCATTGCCGCCGGAATTCCCGGAGCCTTCCCCCTGCCCGCCGGTGCCTCCGGATGGATCGGCCGCCGCATAAATGCTGTCGGCCGAAGAATTCGTAACCGAAACCGCGGCCGTACTACTGCCCCCATAACCCCCGCTACCCGTAGCGCCGCTGAGGACAGAACCCCCGTTTGACGCGTTCACGTAGGCGGCGGCGTTCGCCCCTCCGTTGCCGCTGGATCCCGTGCTGGCGACATCGCAGGACCCGCTGGAGAAACCGCCGTCGCCGCCGCTACCGGTTCCCGAGTCGATGTTGCCGCCGTGGGGAAGGTTTGCAATGCTGACGTCGTTGGTTTCCGCCTGGGCGCTGATACCGCAATTCGAGGAAATATCGACGGTGGCGTTGGCATCACCGGCCGTCGCGCCGGTGGTGTTTTCGCACGTACCGCCCGACCCGGCGATCGCCGCGGAAGTAACCGTCAAACCGCCAATTCCGGGGGAAGCCGAATAGGAATAATTTGAGGTGGCCGACCCGGCGGTCCCAGCAGTTCCCCCGTTGCTGCCGCCGCCGGCTCCCCCCTGCGCGGTTTGTGTTAGCTCAACCGCCTGCGACGTGGTGAAGCTGACGACGTTACTGAGCATTTCCGAAACGCCGTTTCCACCCGCGCCCCCTTCGCTGCCGCTGCCGCCGGCGCCGCCGATCGCCGTGCCGCTGACAACCGTGTTAATGCCCGGCGTAGATCCGGATTCATCGGCAAAGACGCTGCCAATATCGCCGGAACCGCCCGCGCCCCCGCCCCGTCAGCGCCCTGGCCATTGCCGCCGGCGCCCCCAGTCGCGGTCGCCTCAGCAGTTGACTGTCCACTGCTTGCAAAGGAATACGCGTCCGCCGAAGCAGACGCCCCATTTCCACCGTCGCCGCCGGCGCCGGTTTCAAAATCGGTGTGACCGCCGACCCCGCCCGTTCCGCCGGCGCCGCCCGTCGCGATCGCCGTGGAGGTGCATCCGCTCGACTGAACGTCATTCGGCTGGGCATCGGCAAAGGCGCTTCCCCCATCGCCGCCGTTGCCCGCGGTGCTGGCCATGGCGCCGAGCTCGGTTCCATTTCCGCCAGTGCCCCCAGCGCCCCCGGTGGCGGTGGCGGAGTTTTCAGAATCGGTGGACTCGGCCGTGATACTTTCATTGCCGCCTGTGCCCCCGTCCTGCCCATTGGTGACGCCGATCAAGCCGTCCTGATCGATCACCTGCCCATTGGCCCCATTCGCCCCAGCCGTGCCCGTTCCAGAAAGATTATTCTGCGCCAAAGCAGGGATGGTGGCACAGACGATGGCCGAGGCGAAGCTGATCGCCGAAAAAAACGCCACGGACGAACGGTGACGCGATCGCATTTTTTTCTCCTTTCCGCAGCGGCGTGAATACAAACTCGCCGAAAAAAAGAGCACCTTCCCGGCCTTCCCCGGGCGGGCCCGACCCGCCCCCTTTTTTAACAACTGAGCAAGATTCGGTTGCCGCGCCATTACGCCCCGCCGGTTCCCGGATGTCAAGACAAATCCGAGGGCGCGCCGAGCAAAATCACGAGTACGTAAAACCAGTTAACTCGCGCGCGCTTTGAAACCGCGCCGTCGCCGCGGGAGGGCGAGACAGACGTTGATGAGCACGATCGCGCCGAATGCCGGTTCCGGTACCGAGGATATGGCAGGCAACGGCAGACCGTTGGCGACTGCGAACGCATCGAGCGCGGCGATGTCGACGGCTGAAACTGTGGCATCCGCGCCGGAATCACCCTGGCCGAAATTCTGCGCCAGCGCGCTGAAATCCGAACCGTTGACCGAGGGGGTGAAGAAGAAATTGCCCTGGTCCCAGTTGGTGACGCCGAGACCGAAATTGGCGGCAAGGATGGAGAAGTCGGAGCCGTTGACGACGCCGTCGAGATTGGCATCACCCAGAAGCGTGTATTTCACCTCGATCTGGCCGGAGGAGAGGCCGGAGACGATGCCATCGGCGCCGTCGGCGTAGCCGAGTCCGTAGTTGCCGCCGGAGATGAGGAGGGATGAGCCGAGGCCGGGGCCGGTCCAGTAGCCGGTGTCGAAGGCGGAGACGATATATCCGCGGATGGTGGCGATGGGGTCGCTGCTGCCGTAGGTGATGATGATCTGGTTGTTGCTGATGTCGAGGAGAGAATTGCCGGTGATTGAAAGGGAGCTGAAGGTGACGGTGCCTACGTTTTGGGCCAGAACCGCGTTTCCGCCGCTGAGGGTGAGGGGGGTGTTAAAGGGGAAAGCGCCGGCAGCACCGAGGAGAAGCTTTGCGCCGGAGACAACCGTGGTCCCGCCCGCGTAGGAGTTGGGGCCGGTGAGGGTCAGGGTTCCGCCCGAGCCGGTGCCGGAGTTGATGGTGAGGCCGCCGGGACCGGAGATGGCGCCGGAGATAGCGCCGTTGCGATTGTCGGCGTAATTGAACCAATCGCGGAGGGCGATGGTGGCATTGGTGTTGAGGGTAATGGGGCCGGCGTCGGCGGCGCCGCCGAGGTTGCTGAAGCTGATGATGCTGTTGGTGCCGCCGTTGACGACGATGCTGTTGGAGGCGGTGACGCCGTTGGCGGTGGAGAACTCGGCTTCGTTGCCAAGGGTTACGGTTGCGCCAGCGGGGAGAGCACCCGCGGCGGCGAAATCGAGCAGGCCGCCGTTTTGGAGGGTGATGTTGCCGGTGTAGGTGCCAGCGTCGTCGACGATGAGCGCGCCGGCGCCGGACGTGCTGGTGTTGGGGGAAGCGCCGTCGAGAGTTCCGCCGCCGGTGATGGTGAGGGGACCGCTGCCGGTAAGGGCGTTGGTGGAAGTGAGGGTGATTTTGTCGACTTGTCCGGTGTTGCTCTGGCCATTGCCGACGATGCTGATCGTGCCGCCGCCCGTGGCGACGTCGATGGTGTGGCCGAAGGACATCGAGTTGGTGCTGGTAGTTTGGAGGGTGGCGCCGTTTAGTGTGAGAGTTGAGGAATCGGCGCCGAGGTTGTCGTCGGCGCTGATGGAGACGGTTGCGGAGTTGACGGTGGTCCCGCCGGTGAAGGTGCTCGTGCCGGAAAGGGTGAGGATTCCGCCGGTGCCCGTTCCGGAATTGATGCTCAGGCCGGCTGTGCCAGAGATGAGGCCGGAGATCGTGCCGTTTACGACGCCTGCGTAGTTGTACCAGTTGCGAAGTCCGACAGTGAGATTGGCATTGAGCGTAATCGGCCCGGAAAACGTGCCGGCGATGTTGGTGAAGCTAAGGTAGCTGTCGGTTCCGCCGCTGACGGTGATGGCATTGGGGACGTTGCTGCCGTCGCTGGCGGCAAGTTCGCCTTCGTTGCCGAGGGTGATGGTCGCGCTGGGATCGAGGGCGCTGGCGGCGGCATATTCAAGGAGCCCGCCGTTCTGGAGGGTGATGTTGCCGGCGAAAGTATTGGAGGCATTGAGCACCAGTGCGCCCGCGCCAGAACTGGTGGTGTTGGGCTGCGCCGGCCAATGTTCCGTCGCCGGTGATGGTAAGCGAGCCCGAGCCGACGAGGAGGTTGGAGGAATTCAATATGATGCGGTCGGCATCGGTGGTGTTGGCGGAGCCGTTGCCGATGATGTTCAGAGCCCCGCCGCCAACAGCGATGAGGATCGAATGGCCGAACGACATGGCACTCGTGCTGGTGGTTTGGAGCGTGCCCCCATCAAGGTCGAGATTGGCGGCATCAGTGCCGAGGTCGTTGTCAGCGCTGATGGAGATCACGCCGGAGTTGATGGAGGTGTCGCCCGTATAAGAATTGCCGCCGGTGTTGGCGATGGTGAGTGTGCCAGTGCCGGACATGGTGAGCGGCGTTTGCGAGCCGGTGATAGAGCCGGCCCCAGTGAAGCTGATGTTGGAGCTGGCGGTGACGTTGATGGAGAAGGGGGAGACGGTACCGGTGATGGAGACGGTGGAGGTGCCGGTGCCGTCGAAGGTGACGCGGTCGTTCTGGGTGAAGACAGAGGAGGCACCGGTGTTCATCAGCTTGAAATTTGACGTTGTGCTCGCATCCCAGGAATTGCCGTTCTGGCCGCCGACCCAGGTGAGGTTGTTGTCGATCAGGTCGTCGACCTGGGATTGGGTGAGGGCGTAGTTCCAGATTTGGAAGCCGCTCATGCTTCCGGAGAAGAGTGGGTCGCCGGAGAACTGGCTCTTGCCGATGTAATCATTAATCGTAGACGCCCCGGAGAAGACACTCGATGGATTGAAGAGAATCTGCCCGGCAGTGGCCGGCCGGCCGTTGACATACATGATGACCGAATGTCCGCCGAGCGTGACGGCCAGGTTCACCCATGTGCCGGTGGCCAGCTCGGTGGTGTCAAAGTCTTCTTCCTGCCCGTTCCCGCCGGTGGTGATAGCAAAGCGCATGGTGCCGGCGGAGGAGTCGGGCGTCAGGAACATGTAGTCGTTGGTGCCGGTTCCGAAGTCGAAAATTCGCTGCCATTGACTGCCGCCGTTCCACTTAACCCAGGTGTCGATGGTGACCGCGGAGGTGAGGCCAGTACTGCTGGATGCGGTGGGGGTCAGGCTGCTGGGGAGGGTGACGTAGGTCGTCGAGCCGTCAAAGTTCAGCGCCTGGCTCCCCGCCGTCGGCCCGGTGCCGTAGGTGGCGGTGCCGCTGACGGTGGCGTTGTAAGTTCCCGTGCTGTCGTTGCCGTTCCCCGCGAATTTATAGTTGGCAATCGCGGGCGAGGTGGGATTGGCCAGGACGAATTTCCATTCCTGCAAGCCGGGGGTCACGTTGCTGAGATTCTGCTGGGTGCAGTTGGAGGAACTGGAGGTGAGATAGAGATTGCTGTTTCCGTCCTGAATGTAAAAGTTGCCGTTGCCGGCGGGATTCAAATACCACTGCTCGTCCTGCGTGCCGGCGGTTCCATACTGGACGGCGGTAGCGCCGGCGCTGGTCGAGGCATTGGTCACTCCGACGGTAAGGTCGCTGTTGGCGTTGAAAAGCTCGATGTACCCGTCCTGGGTGCGGGTGATGTTCCAGAGCTGGCTGAGCGAGCCGGTGTTTAGGGTTGAATCGATAGCCGCGCCGTCGCTGGTGCTGTTGCCGGCGACGGTCAGCACCTGGCCCGTCTGGACGTTCTGGATGGTCCAGCGGTAGCCGTCGAGCGCGGGGACACTGGCGGCGCCGTAATCGATGGGGGCATAAGCGCCCTGGTCGAAGTAGGCGCCGAAGTTTGAGAAATCGTTACTGCTGCCGGGCGTGTTGGCGGGGTTGTTATCGTAATTCGCCTGAAGCGTGTAGGTCTTCAGCGGCCCGATTCCGTTAAAATACGCGTTACGATCGCTGGTGAATTCGTAAGACGTCGGAGATCCAAACCTCTCCAGCCCCCCGGCAAACGCGTAGGTCTGTCCGCTCGGCGCGATAGACGGCGGCGGCGGTCTGGTCAGTGAGATCCTGCGTATACCCAATCTGTTTGCCGTTCGACGCCTGCACGAACGCGCCGCGCCAGCAGCGCCGGACCCCACCACACGCCCTGAATCGCGCCGTAGTTTGCGCTGACGATCGCTTCGCCGAGGCTGTGCATTTCCGGCGCGGCAAATTGCCCGCCACTGGATTGGACGTCTTGAATGAAGTTGATGTACGAGGTAAGGGAACCGCCCAGCATGTGCGTCGATCCCGCGTTGGCGATCCCTTCAAGCGGCTGATACCACGATTCCGCGTTGTCGGCGTCCAGCGTCGAGGCGCCCAGCAGTTCCGTGCCGGTGCCCCACGCGGGGTTGGCTTGAAGGGCCTCCATGATCTGCGCGCCCTGCTCGGCCGATCCCTCGTCTCCCCAATAGTCCGGCTCCGTGTACGGCCCGGCCCAGCCCACGGTGTATCCGTGGGAGACCCAATATTCCTTCGACGCGATCATCGCCTGGGCCCACTCGACGACGTTGGCGCTGTTGTTGGTCGTGTATTCGGAATTGTTGCCGCTGACGCTGGGGCCCATCGAGATGATCAACTTTTGGCCGGTGGTGTCGCCGGCGAGGATCTCATTGATCTGATTGTTGATGTCCTGCTGCTGCGGGCTGGAGAGGGTACCGTTGGAATTCAGCGCGTTGTCGAGGTCGAAGTAAGTCGCCGCGATGGTGAGGTTCGATCCCATCGTGGCGATGCTCTGGGCGAGACCAAGGGAATTGCCGTCGACGACCTCAACGCCCCATTGGTTGATGGATTTGGTCGTGCCCGGGGTCGAAGCGCTGAAATCAACCGCGTCTACCGCGAAGGCGGGCCAATTGAGGCCGTAGAGACTGAGGAGGGCCGCGCCGGCGGCCTGGATGATTGCGCTGCGGCGCGTGGTGAGATCAGCTATTCCTCCGCCTGCCTCGCGCATGGTGCCATTGTATCATGCCACGTGCGAATCGGAGCGCTTTTTTTTCAGTCTGAATAAAAGCCGTTCCGGGGCATGTCACACTGCGAAATCCAGGTGTTTTATTGCGTTCGTCGGCGACGCGACAAAATGCCGACCGTACCCAGCGCCAGCAAGCCGAGCGATGCCGGTTCCGGCACAGAGTTAACCGCCGGCACCGCCAAGTCGTTCGCCGCGGCAAAAGCGTCAAGAGCGGCAATGTCGGCGGTCGAAACGCCGGCATCGGCGGCGCCACTGGCGCCGAGCCCGAAGTTTGAGGCCAGGGCGCTGAAATCGGAGCCGTTGACGGAAGACGTGAATAGGAAATTTCCCTGGTCCCAGTTGGTGGCGCCGAGTCCGAAATTCGCAGCCAGGATCGAGAAGTCGGTGCCGTTGACGGTGCCGTCGAGATTAGCATCGCCGAGGAGGGTGTACTTCACTTCGAGCGTGCCGGAGGAGAGATGGGCGGGGTTGCCCTGGTCTGCAGCGTCTGCAAAACCGAGTCCGTATCCTGCGTGAGCGTGGGCGGAGGTGGAGTCGATGCCGGGTCCGTTCCAGGCGCCGCTGTTGTAGCCGGTCTTCAGCTCGGAGATGACGGTGGAAAGTGGGCTGGTGCTGGCCCCGTAGTTGATCAGCAGCTCGTTGTTGGCGACGTTGACGGTGCCGGAGTTGGCAAGGCTGTCTACTTCGAGAACGACGCCGCCACTGGGGCTGGTGATGGAGGCTGTGCCGCCGGACGCAACCGAAAGCTCGTGGGCGTGGGTGGAATCGGCAAAGGCGATCGAGGCGCTGCTGCCGACGTTGATGATCGAGTTGTAGACGACGCTGCCGCTGCCGGTTTGGGTGACGGTCACGCCGGAATCGATCGTCAGCGGGTTGCCGATGGTGAGGGTCGCGCCGCTGGAGACGTTGAAGACGGTGTTGCTCGCCACGGTGGTGGGGAGATTGATTTCCTGCGACCCCTGCTGAACGATGACCTGGGCGTTGCCGGTGGCGGCTTGCAGGGTGAGGGAGCCGGTGCCGGTGATTTCGTACATGTTGGCGTTGTTGAAATTGATCGTTCCGACCGTGTCGGCGGCGTCGGTGAAGACGGTGTGGTTGGAAGTGATGGCGCTGAAGAAGTCGGCCTCAGCGCCGGCGGCGTTGGGGACGGTACTGTTGGTCCAGTTGGAGGCGACGTTCCAGTCGCCGGAGGAGTTGACGCCCCATTGGCTGGGCGGGGTGACGCCGTTGACGGTCAGGCGAACGTCGCCGAAGTTGCCCTGCTCGTGAGCGCCGGAGGCGGTTTCCTCGAGCTGGATGGTGAGGTCGCCGCTCACGGAGGAGCCGGTGGTGTAGCTGACGGAATAGTCTGTCCAGGTGCCGTTGTTGGGGGTGACGTTCAGAGAATTGAGGACCGTTCCGTTGGCGGCGACGTTGTTGGTGGTGGTGAGGACGTTGTCGCCGTTGAGCAGGGCGATGAGATCGGTGGGCTGGTTGTTGCCGGCGCCGACGCCGCCGTAGGCGGTTCCGCCGGGGGCGGCGACGGAGACGGTGAGGTCGTAGGTGGTGTTGGCGGCGAGGGCGCCCACGTCCTGATAGAGATAGTCATCCGCGCCGTTCACCCAGCCGCTCTGGCTGGAACCGCTGGGGGGATTGGTAAGCTGGGCGTTGGTATTGGCCTGGACGCCGGCGTCTTTGTCGGCGGTGCCGGTCTGGCCGAAATAGTAGCCCCAGTCCCAGAAATTTGTCGTGCCGGGAGTGTTGATTTCGGCGTTGCTGTCGTCGATGTAGCCGCCCGTGCTGGGGGTCAGGAAGTTTGGATTTTCGACTGTGTTTTGCGCGTGGGCCTTGAGGGTAATTCCGGCCACGCCTGCGCAAGCCAGCATGATGATGGACCTCGTTCGTCCCGCTCCCATAATACACCTCCTGAAGATATGGCCGCCTGCAAAAGGGCGGCTGTGACAAT
This sequence comes from uncultured Phycisphaerales bacterium, assembly GCA_963755915.1. Taxonomy (GTDB): domain Bacteria; phylum Planctomycetota; class Phycisphaerae; order Tepidisphaerales; family Tepidisphaeraceae; genus PALSA-1353. The sequence continues at coordinate 4,307,400 of CAVWLP010000002.1, read as the reverse complement.
TCAACTAAACAATTCGCCCAGACGTCTCATCTGACGGCACACGCGGCCGCTATGGCGAGATTCGAAGCGTCGTATCAACCCAGAGGATCCAGTCGTCGTTGATTGTGTCGCCGCCGTCGGTGGTGGCAAGGGTGAGGAATCGGTCCCCCTGGTTGAGGGAGACATCGACCTTAAAGGGTCCGTCCTGGTTGATGAAACGCTGTTTTTCAAATCGCGCGGAGCCGTCGACGATGACAAATACATCGGCGCGGGGATTTACGCCGGTTTCGTCGGAGCTTCCGTTGACGTAGCTGTTGCCGATGGTGCATTGGAATGCGGAGATTTTGCGGTCGGGGTAGAGGCGGCCAATGGCGGCAAGGTCGAGAGTGAGGGCGTTGTTGCTGTGAATGCAGAGGATCGAGTGTTCGGGGGTGGAGTAGTCGATGTCGCCCAGGACGCTGGAGATTCCGCGCTCGCTGGTCCAGGGAATTGGGCCACCGGTCCAGATGCGGTTAAAGCTGAGATTGGAGGTGCTCGGGAACTGGAAGCGGTCGCCGAGGGAGTCGATCTGACTGGGGCCGCGCTGTCCATCGGGGACGAAGGCGCCGTCGATGACGGGGAGGGTGGCGACGCGATGGTATTTGTAGTCGCCGTCACGAGCGCCGACGACTTTGAGGACGCCCGTTTGGCCGGTGAGGGCGTCGATAGCGTTGCCGCGGCGGTGGGTGGAGCCGTCGCCGCCGGAGACGAGGTCGGCGAGGTCGAGGGAATCGAGGGAGCTGTTAAGTTGTGAGACGAAGCGTTGGGCGATTGCGCCGGCGGGATCCATGGCGATGGTTGTGGCGGATACGGAGGCGGCCTGGCCGGCGGAGAGAAGGAGGCCGGCGGGGGAATTTGGCGATGGGTTCGCGGGGGTTACCGCGACTTTCCCTTCGAATACGTCAACGTGAGTCGCGCCGGAGCTGGCGACGGAGACGCCGAATTCGGTGCCGAGGTCGGTGATGACAGCGGTGGGGGTGCGAACGACGAAGCCGCCGCCGGGGATGCGCGATTCGACGTTGCCACGGGTGAGGAACAGCTCCGATCCGGAATCGAGCTTGAACTGGGAGGGGGCGGCGATGGTAACGCGTCCACCACCGGCGAGCTCGAACTGGATGTCCTGGTGCTCAAGCTCAAAGAGTTGGCCGGTGGGAAGTTTCTGTCCGGATTGAAAGATGGAGCCGGAGCCGGCGACGGCGGTGACGCTGGCGGAGTTAAGATCGGCAAGGCCGGGCTGGCTCGAATTGCCTGCGCCGGCACCCTGCTGGGCATTGCGCCACGACCAGGGCTTGGAGAGGGCCAGGGCAAGGAGGAGGATTGCCGCCAGCGCCAGGCCTATTCGCCAGACGAAGTTAACCGGCCTGCCGAAATTTGAAGGTTGGTCGTCGCCAGGTTGCGCCGGAGGGGGTCCCTGAGACTCCCATTGTGGAACGAATTGAAGAGAGTACCTGCTTCTGGAAATCTCGGGCGCGCGAGCCAAATCCGGGATCGGATCCGGAATCGTCGCCGGGGTCCTTGATGCCCAGGGCGGAGCCGTAGAAATGCAGGCCGGCGTGAAGCTGCATCATCCGGAAGTAGAGCTTGCGGACGGCAGGGTTTTGGCGGATGAGGCGCTCCAACTCGGCGATCTGGTCGGGGGTGGCGGCTCGTCGCAGAGCGCGAGAATCAACTGCGTCGCGGCGGCGATTTCGTCGGGGGGAGGAGTTGGCGATGAAGATTGTTGGGGATTCTCGTTGCTCACCGATGACCTTTGCTCAAATATCTCCAACTGCCAGGGTCCGGTTGATGCAATCGTGCAGGGCCTGGCGAATGCGGCTGAGGCTCTTGTAGACGGCGTCGACGGAACGATTGACGGCCGCAGCGACGGAGTCGATCGACCCGCTGTCGTTGTATCGGAGGCGAAGCAGCTCGCGCTGATCCCGCGAGAGCTTCTCCACGCAATGCTGAAGGGCGCCGAGGCGAACCAGCAGTTCGGACTGGCTTGCCAGGGCGTCGTCGGCGATCGCTTCGATGAACTCGTCGCTGAAGACGACTCGGTCGCGTTTTTGCCGGCGGCGGTAGTCCTTTACTTCCAGCCGGGCGACCTGGCAGGCCCAGGCGAAGAAATTGGTGCCAGTCCGGAATTGGGAGAATTTTTTCCATAGAACGACGCTGCACTGCTGGACAATTTCCTCGGCATCCGTCCAGCGGGGGACCAGGGAGAGGACATAAGCCCGCAAACTGGATTCATTGGCCGTGAATAGCTGAATGAATTCGTCCGCCCTTGCCTGCGGGTCATTCGCTTGGGGGTCCATTGACTGATCCATCACGGTTCCCTTGCCGCGCGGGCATAGCAAAGGGTCCGGCGGCAGCTGATTACGGCAGGGGGAATCGGAATTGGACAGATTTTCATAGAAATTGAAGGAAGACGAGCCCGCTCAAGTCCGCTGGGAGCAAGGAAATCCGCGAAAAGCATGTCCAATTTCCCAGCCGGGAACCGTTGCCATTCGGCGGAGGCCAAATCGCGCCGCCTCTGGAGAGCCAACAATGCCCAGCGTTCAGCGACGGAGCAGCGTTCATTCCATTCGGCAACGAGGAGACGTCGGCGTGAGAGCGAAAAGAGATAGGTTGACACACGGGCGGGGGTTTACGCTCGTGGAACTGCTTGTGGTGATTGGGATTATAGCGATTTTGATCGGCATCCTGCTCCCCGCGCTTCAAAAGGCGCGGAAGCAGGCCAATACGCTGGAGTGCCTGTCGAATCTGCGGCAATTGGGGCAGGCTCACCAGATGTATCTGCAGGAGAATGGATACGAGGAGCCGACCATTAATGACGGCTACAACCCAACATTGCCGAATTCAACTGAGCCTGTCTATTGGATGGTAAGGATTGGGAAATATCTGCAGGGATTCGTTAATCCGTACGACCCGAGCAGCGGGCTTCCGGTCTTCAGCGCAGCGAAATGGTCGGATCAGGTTGGATTTTTGCCGAGACTGCCGCAGGTTTGGTTTTGCCCGGAAGCCCCGTACGGCAATATTACCCCGGCGCCTGCTTTTGCAATTACCCAATATGGAGTCAATCCGCAGGGCGGATACTTCGGCATGGAGAATGTTCCTTGGGGGCCCGGCACGTTTGACGATGTCGTGTACATGGCCAGCAGCTATGGAATGAACGGATGGCTTTATGATGCGGTGCACGCGCCGATTGTCGGCGGTTATCCCGCGCCGATCTATTGGAGTGGTCTGCAATATAAGGGGCCATATAACGGGAGCACGGCGAAGACGCTTACCACATGGTTCAACTTTTTTCACAACCCCAAGCGGGTGATGAACGCGTCACGTGTTCCTGTCTTCACGGATTCCACTTGGCACGAGGGGTGGCCGTGCAACTTCGGTACGAATCCAAGTTTCCAACTGCAACCTTGTACTGATTATCCGCCCAGCGTGTTGGATGGCTCGGAAACGCCTGTTTCCTTTAAGAACAACGCCTCCGTGTCGGCAAACTTTTCAATGATGACGAGATTCTGTTTTGCGCGCCACGGCCGTGCGATCAATGTGGTGTTCTTCGATGGTCATGCAGAGACGGTGAATCTGCCGGACCTTTGGGGGCTGCAATGGAGCCCGATGTCGGCGGTTGGGATTAGCCCGCCTGCACCGCTTCCAAAGCAGTAGCCAATAGGCTGGAATGATTTAAATCATGCCTAAGTCGTTTGAGGGTTTTCCGGTAAACTTTCGCCGATGCCTTGCGGCGCTGGCTGTAGGGCTGATTTGTTGCCAGGCTCTGACTGATTCTGCTATGGCAGGCGATCAAATGGCGACTGATTCACCGCAGTTTTATCAATGGGCAACCACACCGCCGATGGGGTGGAATAGCTGGGACTGTTTTGGGGCGGCGGTGACTGAGCCGCAGGTGCGGGCCAATGCGGATTACATGGCTCAGAATCTGAAGCAGCATGGATGGCAATACATTGTGGTGGACATTCAGTGGTATGAGCCGCTGGCGAATGGGTGGGATTATCGCCCCAATGCGCGGCTGCAGATGGACGGATATGGAAGGCTGCTGCCGGCGGCTAATCGGTTTTCATCGGCGGGGAACGGGAATGGGTTCAAGGGTCTGGCGGATTATGTTCATTCGCTGGGGCTGAAGTTTGGGATTCACATGTTGCGGGGGATTCCGCGGCAGGCGGTGGAGCTGAATACGCCGGTGATGGGGACCTCGCTTCGTGCGCGGGATATCGCGAATATCAACAGCACTTGCCCGTGGAATCCGGATATGTACGGAGTCGATACGTCCAAGCCGGGGGCGCAGGCGTATTACGATTCGCTGTTTGCGCAGTATGCGCAGTGGGGCGTGGATTTTGTGAAGGTGGACGATTTGAGCCGGCCCTACCACACGGGGGAGATCGAGGCGATTCGCAACGCCATCGATCATTCCGGACGGCCAATGGTTTTCAGCACCTCCCCAGGGGCGACGCCGCTGTCGGACGGGGCGCATATTGCGACGCATGCGAATCTCTGGCGGATTTCGGATGATTTCTGGGATCGTTGGCCGCCGCTGAAGGAGCAATTTCAGCGCTGCGCGAATTGGGTGCCGTATTGCGGCGTGGGGCATTATCCGGATGCGGATATGCTCCCGCTGGGGGCGATTCGTTCCCCCCGGCAGGGGCATACGGAGTTTACGCCGGATGAGCAGTATACGGTGATGACGCTGTGGGCGATCTGCCGGTCGCCGCTGATGTTTGGGGGGAACTTGCCGCAGAATGATGCGTTTACGCTATCGCTGATTACCAATGATGAAGTCATTGCGGTGGATCAGAGGGATACGCCGGGGAGGCAGGTGTTTCGGCATGATGATCTGATCGCCTGGGTGGCGGATGTGCCGGGGTCGCGGGATAAATATCTGGCGGTCTTCAACGCGCAGGATCCGGTCGTGGCGGCAGTTGATCCGCCGGATGCGAAGGTTCCGGTGCAGTTCAGCGATCTGGGATTCAGCGGCGGCGTGCGCGTGCGGGATCTTTGGAAGCATAGCGATCTGGGGGAATTTCACGGCGAGTTTGCGCCGGGGATTCGGTTTCACGGGGCGGGGCTCTTCCGGCTTTCCGCCGAATAATGGCAGTGCGAGTGTCTCGTTATGTTTTTGGATGCTCGAATTTTTTCTGGTAAAGGCGGGGCGGGTTCTCCAGGTCCGCGCAAGCGTTTATTAACCGCGGCGGTTTTCTCGTTGGTTTTTGGGACGGGTGCGCGGCGCAGGTAGCGCTGACGCCGCCGATGGGCTGGGACAGTTACGATTCTTACGGCGCGTTTGTGACGCAGTCGGAAGTGGTGTCGGAAGCCAACTACATGGCGGCGAACCTCGCGCAGTACGGATACAAATACATCATCGTCGATTACGACTGGTCCTGGACCCAGGCGCAGCAGGGGGCGTTTGGGTCGGGGACAACGGGATCGGGATATCTTCAGCAGGCGTTTACCACGAAGCATGGCGTGACGACGGCAAGCCCGCCGCTGGAGATGAATTCCAACGGGGAGCTGGAGCCTGATCCGACTCGGTTTCCGGGCGGGACCGTGGACGGCGTGGATTACACCAATGGGATGGCCTACCTGGCGGCCTATTGCCATAGCCTGGGCCTGGATTTTGGGATTCACGTCATGCGCGGAATTCCGCAGCAGGCGGTCTTTGCCAACGATCCGGTCGCCGGAACAAATGGCACGGTAACGGCCGATGAAATTGCCGCAGGCAATGGCACCGGAGCGCCGTGGCTCAACCAGATGCAGGGGCTTGATGTCGGGTCGAATGGACAGCTCACGCAGGGTGCGCAGGATTATTACGACGCCATCTTCGACCAGTACGCAAGTTGGGGCGTGGATTATGTAAAAGTCGACGACATGCTCAGCACCACCTACCACTCGGCGGACGTCGCCGGGGTTGCGGAAGCCATTGCGCAGTCAGGCCGGCCAATGGTTCTCAGCCTCTCGCCCGGCCCGGCTCCGCTCAGCGAGGCAAGCCAACTCACACAGGACGCCAACATGTGGCGCATGCTGAACGACATGTGGGACAACTGGAGCGACGTGAGCTCAGCCTTTGCGGCCGCGGCGAGCTGGGAGCAATATGAGGGGATCAATCCGAACACCGGCTCAGGCAACTGGCCGGATGCCGACATGCTGCCTCTGGGGAGTTTTCTGAATCCACCGGTAGGGACGGCGCGCTCCAGCGATCTGACTCAGGACCAGCAGCAGACGGTGATGACCCTCTGGTCGATCATCCGCTCGCCGCTGATTATGGGGGGAGATCTACCCAGCCTGGCCAGCGATTCGTTCACGACCTCACTGCTAACGAACAGCGCGATACTCGCGGTAGATCAGTCGAGCCTGGGGAATCACCAGGTTTCCAATGCCAACAATCAAGTCGTCTGGGAAGCCGCGGTCCCGAATTCCGCGAGCGATTATGTGGCGCTCTTTAACACCGGCTCGTCATCAGGGTCGGTGAGCGTAAGCTTTGCCAGCCTCGGTCTTTCCGCAACAACGGCCTATGACGTAAAAAACCTATGGACGGGCGCAGATCTTGGAAACTGGGAGGGAACATTCACGCAGACGCTGAATTCGGACGCATCCGGGATGTATGAGGTTGTCATCGCCGGTCCGCCACCGGCGCCGCAGTGGGGTTTAAACGCCTCGGGCGATTGGAACGAAGAAAACAACTGGCTCCGCGGCGCGGCCCCCAACGCCGCAGGCGCCGAGGCGGATTTCTTTGGGGCAGTCTCCCAGTCAACGACGGTTTATACGGACACGCCGGTGACGCTCGGAACCTTAAATTTCAATAATGCCAATACCTATCAGATCACCGGGGCGGGCTCGCTTACGCTTCAGGCCAGCACCGGCTCGGCGCAAATCATCGTGCAGGCGGGGACACAGGAGATCAATCTGCCGATGACCATCGCCAGCAATACCACGATCAATGTTTCAACGGGGGCACAGTTGATCATCGCCAATCCGATTACGATCGATTCGGGAATGTCGATCGTCCAGACGGGCGGCGGGAATGTGGTTTACCAGTCGATCATCAATATCGGGTCAAACGCCAGCGTAGCCTTCGCCAGTTCGGCAAACGTCAATACGCTGCAATTGCCGGCGAATGCGAAGGCGTCGCTGGCAACCGGGTCGCAAACGGTACTCAGCGTGAACGATCTGGCGCTTACCGGCGGCACGCTGGATGTGGGGGCCAATACGCTCGTCATTAACTATGCCGCCGGGCAATCTCCAATCGCTTCGATCCGGGAAGCGCTGATCTCCGGATTTAACGGCGGCACTTGGAACGGCACCGGGATCACCAGCAGCGCCGCGATGGCCGACCCAACGCATTTCGGAATCGGATATGCAGATGGGAGCACAGACACGGGAACGCCGGCGGGCCCAGATCAGATTGTCGTCAAGTATGCCCTTCTCGGCGATGCCGATTTGCAGGGAGTGGTCGGATTCAACGATCTTCTGATCGTCGCCCAGCATTGGCAAACCACCGGCAACGACTGGGCGGAGGGGAATTTTACGAATGATCCGACCGGCTTGGTGGATTTTGCGGATTTAGTCGCGGTGGCGGAGAATTTTGACCAGCCGCTGACGTCAGCGCAGGCGGCGCAATTGTCGCCGGCGATTGCGTCGCAATGGACGCTGGCATTGGACGAAGTGCCCGAGCCGGGGACGATGGGAATTGGGGCAGCGATGCTGGCGGGAATGGCTTGGCGAAGGCGCAGGACAAAAAAACGAGTGACTCAATTTGCTCTTTGAATTGAACGCCCACGGCGCTGCCGTGGGAATTTACCCAACGCGTCATCGCTCTCAAATTGACCCACTAAAACAAAAAGCCCCGGTAGTTTTCCGGGGCTTGTCTTGGCATATTTCTGTGCGATCAGCTCAATTAGCTTTCCGACGCCGCAGGCTCAAAAGCGCACCCGCCACGGCCAATGAGCTAAGCGACATTGGCTCCGGCACGGCGACGACTTGGAACCCGGCGACGCCTGCCCAGTCGTCGTTGACGAGCATCTGAACCGTAATCGTCTGGCTCGACCCGCTCAGGTTGGTGAACTCGGCGTAGTCGGCGGCGGGGTATAGCCCGAGGGTGTCAGTAGTTTGAAGGAAGGTGGCGTCAGGCGTGCTGATTTCGGCGGGGCCGATGGTGGTGAAATCGTAGGTGGTGGCGCCGTCGGGAGTGAAGGTGCTCATGGTGGCGTCGCCGTTGGCGGCTCCGCCCTGGGTGACGCCGCCATCAGTGACCCATCCGGTCCGGCCGGCCGTGTCGGAGGAGATGTAGACGTAGATGTCATACTCGGAGTAGGGGATATTCGTCAGCACCACCCCATTGTTCGGCGGGCTGGGATTCCATTCGGCGGGCCCGCCATTCAGGTAGCCGTTGAGCATTTCCTTGTTGTAGGTCCCGTCGGCGTCCTGACCGGGGTGGGCAAACTGAATCGCCCAAGTGAGGCTTTGGGGCGAAACTTCCTGCAAATCGAGCGTGGTGGCAGCGCCCGTGTTGTCAGGCAGGTTGGTGGTCTGGTTGGCCGGATAGGAATCGGTCCAGTTATCGACGCTGACGACGCCGGCGTAGCCGTTGGATGGGACGGTGCCGTAAACGTCCTCCTCCCAGCTAATCACCTGGCCGTGGGAAACGCCTGTCCATCCAACAATTACCAGCACTGAAGTCCCCAAAGCGAGCTTTCCCCCCCATTTCACCCCCAGCTTTCCCTCCAATTTGATCATATCGCCTCCAAAGAATTGTTTTTGCCGGGGAAGTTCGACGCATCCTGGCATCCGGATGTCGCGAACGCCCACACGATACCAACGGCGGATGGGAGATGATTTGGACACAAAATCGCGCGAAATCAAAAAGGAAATTCCTCAGCTCCCCGAACCCCCTCCCCCATGTTTAGCGGCCCCGCTTGCGGGGCGTCCCCCGCCCCCACAAATCCCTCTAATTCCCAACTTTTTCCCGATTTCCTGTCCAATCCAAGAAAATTCTTACGTAATTCCTCGTTAAGGGTTAGTATGGATTCAGGTTTTCCGACCGGGATATTGCGATCTGGCACGTCAAAGCGTTCGGATCCCAAGTGATCCCCCGGATCTCAAATGATCCCCGGTCGAACCAGCTCGGAGCAGCGCCATGAAATTCTGGCGCCAGAGGAAATGCCGGCTTGACCGCCCACGCGGCTTAACCCCCGCTTTCACGCCAGCGTTCACTCTCGTCGAACTGGTCGTCATCCTCTTCGTCGCGGTAGTCCTCGGTTTCGTCCTCCTCCCCACCGTCAGTCAGGCTCGTCGAAGCGCCAACACCACCCGCTGCATCTCCAACCTTCATCAGCTTGGGTGGGCCTACCAGTCTTTTATCACTGATCATCGCCGCATGGCGATGGGAGACTCCGGCAACCCCAGCGGCTTCTGGATGATCGCCCTGGGCCAGTATGTCAATGGATTCACCAATCCCTATTCCCCCAATCGGCTCCCGCGAAACCCCTCCTATGCCGAGCAGATTTCCTACGTGCCCAACCTGCCGTCGATCTGGTTCTGCCCCGAAGCGCCCGCGTCGAATATTGGTCCGGGCGAGCCAACCGGTGGCAGCAGCGCCGAAGGCGGCGCCTGGGGCAGCGCCAATATGCCCTGGGGCCCCGGCACTTATCCTGACATCAATTTCATCGCCGGCAGCTATGGAATGAACGGCTGGCTCTACGACCTCGACGCCTCCGGAACCGTCGGCTCAGTTCCTGTCCCGATCTATTACAGCGGCATTCAATACTATTCCGGCGTCGATCCGCGATCGCTCTTCCTCGATACCCGCCATCATCCGCCGGCCGATCCGCGCGGATTCCCGTTCTGGGCGATTGCAACTGGCACGAAGCCTGGCCGCTGAATTGCCGAATCAATGGCGTCGCAATTTTGGATTACCCGCCGACGAACCTGAGCGAAGGCGCCCGCTACGACACCTGCATCGGCTCCCGCGGGCCCAACTGGGGGCAGATGGGACGATTCTGCATCGCCCGGCATGGAAATGCCGTGAACATGGTTTTCATGGATGAACATGTGGAAACGGTGCCGCTGGAAAAGCTGTGGACCTTGCGATGGAGCGCGTATTCCGGGACTTTCGCGCCGCCGGTGCCCCTTTCGGTAAATCCGTAGCCTCTCCTACTGGTAGAATAAGCTTCCCTTGCAACGCTTTTCCAAAGTTATTTTTTCGATTGTCGCTAGCTTTTCTTTGCTGGTGAGCATCGGGATGGTTGTGCTCTGGGGGCGAAGTGTCCGCTGGTGGGATCGGGTGACGCTTTTCCAGACGTCTGAATTCGTGGACACCAGCAGCATGATCGAATCCGTCGGCGGACGGATCGTGCTTTCGCGGGATTCATCGCGGCATCTGCGGCTGGATCCCTCGGCGGCCACAACGACGATCCAGCATGAGTTTCACCATCTTTTCCCGGGCCAGGCGGCGAGCATCATCAGTCACGAGGAAACCCTGCTTGCCGGCGAGGGGTGGTGCTGGTGCGGCTTCGGCTCGATGAAAACTTCCTTCCTTCAAAGTGCTCGAAAAGCCTGGATACGGCTTCCCAGCAATGACGTACTCCAGGCGACCTATCAAACCGTTTCCGTCCCCGATTGGGCGATCATCCTCATCGGCCTGATCCTCCCCGCCAGATTTGTTCGGGGTTCGATGCGGCGTCGCTATCGGCGTGCGCATCCCGGTTATTGCGCAAACTGCGGCTACGATCTGCGGGCAACGCCCCAGCGCTGTCCGGAGTGCGGGCATGAGGTCTTGCCTGTCTGCGAATGAAAATTCTCCCGCCCGGCATCGCTCTCCTAAGTGCCGCCGGACCTCGGCGAGCTCCCTTCGGGTCTGAGCCTCAGGGTCGAAGACGGTCGAGCCGTGTCCTCACCGGCGGAATCCCCTACGCCAGCTCCTCAAACTCAATCTGACACTGAACCGCATGCCGTCTCCGCGGAACAAACGATTAATTATTCTCTTGAGGCTCTTTTCTGAATGTTAACGTCACTCGATCGTTGTCCAGCAATCGGCCATCCAGCACATCTTCCTGGCCCCATATTCGGTAGCGGATGGTGAAATGGGCGGGATCGTTTGGATCGGGTTGGCCGGCGAAGATACGCACGAGGGGTGGTCTGCGCGGCCAGCCAACTTCGACGTCATATGCCCATCCTAGCGGCGTATAAATGGGCGCCTGGCTCCATGTGCCAGGAGTCACGGTGAATGTGTCGCAGTTTAGGGCTTGGATGAATTGCGCGCTGAATGCGTCGCCCTGAGGGCCGTACCTGACGCACACGAGGCGGCGATGACCGGCAGGGGAAATTCGCTCGTGCAGAAAAATGACCGCCGGTTTAATTAACGACGGATGGAAGCCGGGCAGGATGCTGGTCAGTTTATCCCAGTCCGAGACGCCGAGCGCGGCGGCGGTCGCCGGACTTGGAGGCGCTTGCATACTGGAGCGCCGCTGGAAGGTATAGGGATGATAATTGGGATTGCCGGCCAGCAAAGCGGCGGCCCCGGTGGGATCTTCCTCGTAGACGACGGTGTCCGGCGACAAGGAGAATTGCAGGCACTCGTGCTGCCAGTAGAGGATTTCCGCTCGCCGCCACCAGGCGGGAGAAAATTTCCAGGCGACGAGGGCCAATCCCAGGAGCAACGACGCAACCATCACACGATAGATCCGTCGGCGGTTTCGCCGCGCAGGCGCATAATCGAGCGGAGCGGCGCTGCGTGCGAGATGGGTTGGTGGCATCGTCATGGTTTGGACGCGGCGGCTGAGTGAAAGTTTCGCGATTTTTGCGATCCTTCAGGCCTGAAGATCGACGTACAGCCGGTAGTGTTGTCCCCTGGCGGCGTGAAAGAATGGGATGAATTGGCCGGCCGCTTGATCTGCCGAAACCAATTGGATAGCAGTTCCCTCGGCCGGAGCAAACTTGCCAAACTCCGCCCGGCTGGCAATCGCCGGAGCCTGGCCGACATGCACGAGCGCCACCGGTCCGCACGCTACGGCAACACGATCCGGGTGCTGCTTGTCGATCGGCACCAGGCGTGGCCTTAGAGGGATTACCACCGCCAGCCGATCACCCGAAGCCCACCTTCGCCGAACGGTCGCCCATTCGCCGGGCCTGGTTGCAACATTGATCGCCTCGTCGTTCACGCTCAGTCGCAATCCCTCAGCCCAGGAGGGCACACGAAGCCTCACGCTGAATTCCACCGGAGCGTCAACACTGATCTTCAGCTCGCTCTGTTCCGATGCGGGATATTCCGTCCGTTGGGTGAGCGTTACCGCAGTACCCCCATGCTGCCACGTGACCTCGGAAGGCGCATATAGATTTACCAGGACTCCCTGATCATCCTGGTAATAGATCATGTTGAGGTAGTTGGAGACGTTTTGAATGAATGTCCCCGAACAACAGGGCCAGGCGGCGCCGAAATACTTCTTGGCAGCACCTTTCATACGATAATCGGCGTAGTAGAAAGTCGTTCCGCGGCCGGTCATTGGAAGCGCCGCACCGATTCCGTTGTAAAGCCCGCGCTCCATCCAGTCGCCAAACCGCGCCTCGCCGGTAAACCGCAGCAGATAATCGCAGGCCTTGAAAATGGCCCACGTGCCGCAGGGCGTCTCGAACGAGCGGCCGATGTTGCCGCCGAGATATTTCCTGTTCGGCTCGATGACGATCGATTCTCCCAGCGCCCCATCCGGCGCCATCAACTTTTCACCCGGGCCGTATCCGCCGGTGACATAACACTGGGTGTTCTGGAAATAGTCGTGCGCATTGACCAGGCACTTCAGCAGCGAGGCATTGCCGGTGACGGCATAGGTCATCGCCAGGCTGCTGAGTGCATTACAATGGCTGTAGGCATGGAACCCGTTCGGGGCCGGGTCGGCGCTGCCATCAAACATTTTCCAATAGGCTGGATAATGCCACACCTCCGCGAAATCGCGGTAGAGTGAATTACCGGTGAACTGCCAGGCGCGATAGAGGTTTTCCGGCAGCGTATACCATTCAAGCTCGCCGTTGAAAAATCCGCCTTGTGAGTCAGCGTCGGTCGCGGGCAATCGCTTGCGGCCAAGATGTTTTTCGGCCCAATGGGTGAGCGTTTCAAGCGTCGGCAAGCCTGTTTGATCGTCGGCGAACGTCGCCACATCCACAAAACCACAGACGAACTTGTCATATCCGTAATGGCGGCAATTGAAATTTGTGAGTGTCTTTGCAAACTCGGCCTGGAGTTCAAGCGCCTTATCGCGGATGGGCACATCATGGGTCCCGGCATAGATGCGAGACATGCCGCTGAGCCACTGGCCGAAGACAATCTCGGAGTTTTTCTGAGCCCAGCCGCCCATGTCCGTTCCAGGGGCCTCGAGGCCCGCGCGGCGGCGGAAACCTTTGAGAATGTCATCGGTCGGGACGTTAAAGTAATAATCGCGCGTGGCCTGGTATCGGTCTTTCATCGCTCCATCAAGGAGCTTCACGCCTTTGTAGTCAAAAGATCTTATTTTTGTCTCAGCCCCTGCCGTCGCCGGCGGCGTCAGCGGTAAATCGGCGGCACGCGTCCCTCCGACCGAGATCAGTAACGGCGCCGCGGCAACAGCCACACCCAGCTTAATAAACTCTCTGCGACTGGTTGTGTCCGTGTTCATTAAAGTGCCTTTTGAAATTGCTGGTCGCTAATCATCGACGGACCTGCCGATGCTGGTTAGTGATGCATCATGATGATAGGTCTGTGAAGTGACCCCCGAGATTTCCAGGTCATGCTTCTCGATCGGGTTTGGGGCTTTCTTCATATGGGCATTATAACGGCCTTTTTCGCGCGGAGGGGTAGAATGGAGGGACGGTGCAATCTGGCGAATAAAACATCGGATACGGACCACGTTTGGGAATTGGATGAATTGCTGGCGGCTATTTAAAGCCGTCCTCAGCCGCCCTGCGGCGGTTTGGGGCGCGGGGGTTCAAGTTGAGAAACTAGCCGGCGGTGTGAGGGACCTGGTTTCCCGCTGATCGATTTAAAGGGGCGTACCTGATTATCTGAGAGGCACGTCCCCTTTAATCCATCCGTCCCTGGACCTCGCACCTGGCCGAACGCATAATTTTTCTAGATTTGCGTGTATGCTTGCTTCGGCCGATCGTTCTCTTGTAGATTTGTGTTTCCATTCCGGGCACTCTAATCATTGCCTATCTGGAGTGGCTCCAAGGTCAAGGCGGGAGGGCGACATGAGAGGAATCAATCCAATCCGGCTAGGCCGTGCCCGTCGCGTACGTCTGGCATCGGCGGCGACCGCGACGGCATGCCTCACGCTTTCAATAAGCGCCCAATGGGCTGGAGCGCAAGTTAATTCGTGGATAGGCGGCAATGGCAACTGGTCAGACGCCGCCGATTGGAGCCTCGGGTACGCCCCGGGGGGCGAGAACTTCAGCTCTGGGGTCGAGATAAACGGGGCGGCGGGAAATAGCGCAACCTGCACGTACTACGGCGACAGCGAGGGCGATTTTTTCCAGACCATCGGAATCAATTCGAACGCGACGCTTGTCCTGGCACCGAACCCGGATGACCCGGATCAGGTGCCCGAGGTCCAGGGTTACACTTTGTCCGTTGGTACAAGCGGCAACGGATACATCAATGCCTCTGCCGGGTATTTAGGCTGGAACGGATTCGGATTCGCTGGAGGAGGCTTGATAATGGGGGACGGTGCAACCGGTACCTTGTCCGTCAGCGACGAGGCCCATTTCGCTGCTGCCCCTGCGCTTTTGGGCGACGCAAATTCTGGAACCGGAGCGATCTATCAGTCGGGCGGCACCACTGGTTTTGGCAGCTCATCAGGCAATATCGTGGTGGGACTAACTCTAGGCAACAGCGCGGGGACTTCTGGAATTTACCAGCTTTCCGGCGGGTCAATAAGCGCTTTTTCTGAAGTCATCGGAAGTCAGGGTGCCGGAACTTTTGTGCAGATCGGCGGCACAAATTCCATTATTCCGGGTACAAAAAACCCGCGATTTTTGTTCGCCATCGCGGCGTCGAGCGGTTCGACCGGGAACTACGACCTCAGCGGGGGAAGCTTATCGATTTCTGGCAACGCTTATGTCGGCGGAATCGATCCCGCCGACGGGGGCAGTGGGGGTACCGGCGTCTTAACTGTCGAAGGAACCGGCGCCATGACAGTGTCGCAGACCGTGAAAGTCTACAACACCCCTGGCACATCAGTGAACCTCGCCGGTGGTTCGATCACCACCGCCGCACTCGACCTCTCGGAAAATCCCTCCCTTCTCAACTGGACGGCCGGCACGCTCAACGTCACTGGGGTAGGCGGCCTCACCATCGGCCCCACGGGAAATCTTGGAAGCACCACCTTATCGCCCGAAAAGACCCTGAACGTATCCAACACCCTCACGATACAGTCCGGCGGACTTCTCATTATGCCCGGCGGCCAAATGACGGTTGGCGGTCTTCTCATCAATCCAGGCGGAACGCTTGACGTCGCCAATAGCCATTTCATCATCGATTACGCTGGCGGCTCCGATCCCATTGCCGCAATCGCCTCCTACCTTCAGAGTGGCTACAACAACGGCGCTTGGAACGGCCCCGGTATCATCTCTTCCGCCGCTCAGACGCCAACCAACGGATTCGAATATGGTATAGGCTACGCCGACGGAGCCGATGGCATCGTCCCCGGACTCTCCTCCGGGCAGATCGAAATCAAATACACTCTCCTCGGCGACGCCAACCTCGACGGCACTGTTAACGGGTCCGACTTCTCAATCCTCGCCGCCAATTTCGGCCTCGGCGCGACCAATTGGGACCAGGGCAACTTCCTTTACGGCTTTTCCGTGAATGGCTCCGACTTCAGTGCATTGGCCGCGAACTTCGGCCAGGGCGACAGCGGTGCGGCCGTCTCCGTCTCCCCAGCCGACATTGCCGCACTCGATTCGTTTGCTGTCGCCAACAACCTCCCCCTTCCCGCATTCGCCAATGTCCCCGAACCCGCCTGCGGCGCGCTCCTCGCCACGGCGATAATCGGAGCATTTCGACGCCGCCGCAGAAGATAGCGCCAGGAAGTGACCCCTTTTCAAATGGGCAGGACCAGTCGGACCGAACCCGATCGGAAAAACCGGCCGGCGCGAATGACAGTTGATTGCTCCAGGTGCAACTGTAGGATGTCCTCAGGAAACTGCCCAATTCTTTACGCTTTCACCAACGGACCCCAGAAAAATGACCATCAAGTCAACCGCTCCGCTGTTCCTCCTGCCCTTTCTTTTCCTCTTTGCCGGGGTCTGCTCCGCGCAGACAACACAGCCCCAGACGACACAGCCCAGTGCAATCTTCGACCAGACCATCGCCCGCTACCAATCGATGTCCGCCTATAGCTCAGAAGGAACAATTACCTGTGATCTCGATACCGGCAACGTAAAAACCACCCAACAAACAACGTTTTCAATCAAACTGAAAAAGCCGAACCAATACCTCATTACCTGGAATCAGACCAACCAATTTATGCCCACATTTGTGCAGGCCGGCGCGGTTTGGAATGCGGGCTCCCAACCCTATTTATACATGGGCTTCACCAAGGCATATTTTAAAATGAGTAGCGACGCGATGGCCCTCTCCAGCGCCACCGGCATATCCGGCGGTGCCGCATTTACCATACCGTCACTCTTTCTGCCCTCCTTCAATACTCAACCCGCTTGCTTTTCCAGGCTCCTTAACCCTCAGATCCAAGCCTCCGAACAGATCGACGGCGACGATTGCTATGTCATCGGCGGACCCTCGACCATCTCCAAAAACGAAACGTACTGGATATCGAAAACCACCCACCTGATCAGGAAATTTTCCCGATCGCTCGAGCCGCCCCCCGGAGGAATAAAATTTCCCCAGGTGACCGACCAGCAGCTTGACGAGGCCATCAAGGCCTCCGGACAGCCGGCGACCGACGCCACCCGGCAACTAATGAGGAACACCATGAATCAGGCGCAGCAGGCCATGCAGACCGCCAATTTGAAAGGCTTCTCAACCGAACTCCAGCTAAAAATCTCCTTGTCCGATCTGAAAGAAAGCGATTTCGCTTTCCAGCTACCCCCCGGCGCCTCGCTCAAGGACTCCTTCCTTGGTGGAAACTAAAAGGTATCAGCAACCCTAAACCACAGAAGTCCTCATAAATAGCCCGCCTTTCCGCCCAAAAATCGGTTCGCCTCACCCCAAACCGCAAATTCCCAACAAATCGGACACTTTTCCGAGCGCCAAACCCGTCCACACCCCGAAACACGTCCAACCTCCTTCCCCACCAACACATACGGCAGCGCGCTAAGCTAGCACTCACTAATATATTTCAAAAGTGTCCGATTCTGTCAGATTCTGTCAGATTGTGTGCGGTTCACCTGAATCAATCACGCCGGCGTCAGTTTCAAGGAGATAATCCGGTACGGCTGATAAGAAATCCGCAGCGGCTGGCCCGCAATCAGCGTCTCCGAAGGCCCGATCGGCTCTTCGAGGATGTTGCAGGGCGAAACCGATGAGAACCGCTCGGAAAGCTGAAGCTTTGCGCTGCCCCGGGCGCCGTGGCATTCATAGAGGCGAAGGATGACGGCATCCGAATCCTCGGCCCGCTTGATGGAATCGATGACCAGATTGGGATCGTCCACGGACGCATAACTCTCAGCCGGCGCATGTCCAAGCGTTCGCAGCGGGAAGTTAAACCGGAAGGCCTCGGCCACCACGCCCGCCTCGCGCCAGCCGTGGGCGTGGGGCATGAGGGCCCAGGCGAACTGGTGCTGGCCGCGATCGCAGGTGGAGTCGGGGCTTTGGGGGGCGCGGAGCAGCGAGAGCCGCATGGTGTTGCCGAAGGTGCTGCCCCCGTATTTGCAGTCGCTGAGGATGGCGCAGCCGAAGCCGTGCTCGGAAAAGTCGAACCATTTGTGCAGCGGGACTTCAAATTTTGCCAGGTCGTAAATCGTGTTGAAATGGGTGGGGCGCTGGACGTTGCCGAACTGCATTTCGTAGGTGGCGTCCATCGAACGGACGTTGATCGGGAAGGCGACCTTGAGGAATTTCTGGTCTTCCTGCCAGGTGACGATGCAATGGAATTCCAGTCGCGGCGAGTCGACGTCGAGCCGGACGATCTGCGTGAGCGTGGAGCTTTTGCCGATCCGATAGTCGAAGGCGATTTCAACCCGCAGAGGGTCGTCGCGGATGATGGAGGACGAGTGGGCGCCATTGGCCGTTTCGAGGGTTTCGAGGTGGAACGGGTCGACGTCCCAGGCGTCGAAATCGTTGGGCTTGTCGTCGTAAAGCTCGAAGATGTTCCCGGGCCCGGCGAGCGTTTCCCGCTCGGTGGGGCGGTGCACGAGGCTTATGAGCGCTCCCGAGGAACTCAAACGGGCGACGAGCCGGTCGTTGCTGAGGACGAAGCCATCGTCGCTGCGGGCGACGGTTGCGCGAACGCCCACAGGTTTGGTGGCGATCGCCGTTGAGAACGGTCCAGCGGAAACGAAGCGCATTTTGCCGTCGAGCTCGCAGACTTCCTTGCGGCTGAAACCAATCGTGTTAACGAGCGATTTACCGGGCTTGGCGATCGATTCGATCAATCGCTCGCCGGCAGCCAAGAGATTCCGAAATTGCTCGGCGCTGTCTTCGTAGACTTCCCTGATCGAGCTGCCGGGTAGGATGTCGTGGAACTGGTTGAGCAGGAGGACTTCCCAAAGCTCGTTGATCAGCTTGCGGGGATAGGCCGGAGCCGGCGCTACAGCGGTGGCGAGGAATTCGAGATCGTGGAGCAGATTCTCCGCCTTGCGGTTGTTGCGCTTGACCAGGGCCTGCGAGGTGTAGGTGCCGCGGTGATATTCGAAATAAAGCTCGCCGACCTGGAGGGGAGGATCGGTGAGGTCTTTTTCGATGAGCGTGAAAAACTCGTCGCTGGAGCGCTGCTTGAAGCGCGGGAGACCCTGCAAATCGGTGCAGCGGCGGAGGGTTTCGAGCATGTCTTTGGTGGGTCCGCCGCCGCCGTCGCCGTAGCCGAAGAGCATGGCGCCCTGGTGGGCGCGGTCGTGGTCCTTGAATTGAGCGGCGTTGGCGCGGAGCCAGGCGACGTTGCCTTCCGGGCCGGACATCATGGCGTTGTAGGTGTCGGCGGGGGGGAAGTGGGCGAGAACCTCGCTGCCGTCGATTCCCTGCCAGATGAACGTGCCGTGGCGGGGCTTGTTGAAGCGGTTCCAGGAAAGCTTCTGGGTGAGGAAGCGGGTGATGCCGGCGAGGTGCATGATTTGCGGGAGCTGGCCGTTGTAGCCGAAGACGTCGGGGTTCCAGAATTCGCGGCAACGGACGCCGAACTCGCGCTGGAAATAGCGCTGGCCGAAGAGGAATTGGCGGCAGAGGGATTCCCCGGAGGGGATATTGCAATCGGGCTCGATCCAGGTGCCGCCGACGACGATCCACTGGCCGGATTCGATTCGCTGCCTGATGCGGTGGTAGAGATCGGGGTTGCGGTTTTTGATGATCGAATACTGGTAAGCCTGGGAGCAGGCGAATCGATATTCGGGATAATCGCGCATGTAGGTTGTGGCGGTGCTGAAGGTGCGCTCGCACTTGCGGTGGGTTTCGGCAAGGGGCCAGAGCCAGGCGGTGTCGATGTGGGCGTGGCCGATGGAACTGATTTCGAGCTGACGGGTGCCGTTGGCGTTGGCGTAGAGCTGGCGAAGAATGTTTCGCGCGGCAGGCCAGGTCGATTCGTCGTCGATGTTGAAGTCGTTGCAGAAGCGGTTTAGTTCTGAGAGGAGGAAACCGGCCCAGTTTTTCTCGGAGATGTCGCCGTCGCGGGCGAGCTCGTCGTAGAGGCCAATGAGCGTGAGGGCGTCGAAATAGATCTCCCAGGCGTGCGGATTGAACCGGCCGATTTCGCAGCGTTTTAGATAAAACGGGCTGATGAGCGGCGTGGGGCGCGGCGGGCCGACGAAGGGGGCGCTGCCGAATTTCGTGTTGCAGGCCATTTCGATTTGCAGGGGGATTGATTCGCCGCCGCGGGCGTTGTCGAGGAGGATGGCGTCGGGGCGGTCGCCGTGGGTCATGTTCAGGCCCTGAACGCTTTTGCCGTTCATCCAGAGGGTAGCTTCGGATTGGCTGTCCCAGAGGAGGTCGACGCGGCTGCCTTTCCAGGCCTTGGGGATTTCGAGGTTGGCGCGGAACCAGAAGGTTGCCCAATGGGGGCCGAACTGGTCGCCGAGTTTTGCGGGGCGGAAATGTTTCAGCTCTTGCGCGGCGGCAAAGCTGATGCGATCGGTCGGGCCGGCGACGTGCAAATCCGAAATCGGTTTGGTTTCGTCATAGATTCGAGCGCCGATCTGGCGGACGACCTGGCGAATGCGCGTTTGAGTGTAGTCGGGATGTCGCTGCATGATTTACGTCACTTTTGAAATACAACAATTAACCTACTCGATGAAGTTCGACGGTTCCTGCCACCGCGGCCTCTGGTAAATCCTGGGAGTCTGATTCGGTGCCGGGCCTGGTTCGGCGGGTGGCAGGACGCGCCACCAGAAAATGTAAAGGCCCACAGCGCCGACGAGGAATAGCGGGAGCGTTCGGAAGAAGGTGCCATAGGTTTTCACTAGAATCTGCATCGGCATAAGGAAAAGGGTAATTTGCGCGAGCATGGCGAACGGAACGGTAAGCATGTCGTTGCGATGTTCTTTGCGGAGGGCTTTTTGCTCGTCGCCGGGAAGTTCGCGCATCAGCCATCCCCAGGCGCCGAAGGGGCGGGTGGTGCGGAAAAAGTTTTGCAGGACGGGAGTGGGAGTTGGGGCGGTGAGCAAAGAGATGCCGATGGTGCCGATGAATGAGAGGGAGGTCATGATGATGAAGGATTCCCATTCGGGCATGGTGGGTGCGTAGAAGCGCTGGGCGACGGCGCCGATGCCGCCGAGTGCGAGGCCGCCGAACATTCCCCAGGCGTTGCAGCGCCACCAGTAGAGGCGGAGGAGTCCGGGGGCGAGTGCGCCGGCGTTGAAGCTCATGATGATCCAGCCCCAGAGATCGTTAATGCTGCCGGCGGCGACGCCGAAATAGAATCCGGCGGCCACGATGCCGAGGGTTGCGATATAGGAGGTGGCCATCAGCTCGAAGTGCTTGGCGCGGGGACGAAGGACATTCTGATAGATATCGCGGACGAAGAAGGCGCTGGCACTGTTCACCGTCGAGTTCTTCGAGGAC
This sequence comes from uncultured Phycisphaerales bacterium, assembly GCA_963755915.1. Lineage (GTDB taxonomy): Bacteria > Planctomycetota > Phycisphaerae > Tepidisphaerales > Tepidisphaeraceae > PALSA-1353. Next base: position 4,286,198 of record CAVWLP010000002.1, on the reverse strand, counting down.
ATCATGGCGGAGATCATTGCGACGAGCAGGATGCCGCGCAGGCCGGAGGGAATTGTGCCCAGGAGGACGGCGGGGAGGATCTGCTCGGGGTTGATGGTTCCGTGGTAGCCAACCAGCGGGAGCTTTGTCGCCCAGTTTTCTCCGAGAATCTTTTTCAGGCCTGGGACGACGTTGGGATATTCATCGGGGACGTTGATGATGCGATTGGTGCGATCGCTCCAATAGGCGGGCTGAAGGTCGGGATAGGCGTGGTGAATCAGGTCGGCGGCTTTTTGGGTTACGGTTGCGTCGGGGTAGGCGGTGTGGACGAGATAGATGCCCATGACGGCGAAGCTGATCATCATCGGCCAGCGGAAGGCGACGGTGATTCCCTGCAGGGCGGATTGGAGGCCGCAATCGCGGTCGGAGCGGGCGGCGAAGTATCGCGTTTCAGAGCCGCTGCCCATGCCGTAGAGGACCTGGCAGATCAGATAGAAGAGCATGGCGCGGACGAGGAGGCGGTATTGGGCGTAGTCTTCCGGCATAAAGACGTGAAGCGCGGGGGTGGAGGCGGTCCAGTCGGGGTTGTGGGTGACGGCCATGGCCGTGGCGGAGAGATCGGCGGAACTGGGGACCATGTGAAACGCGATGACGGCCACGATCACGCAGGCGCACATGACGATCAGGCCCTGCACGAGATCCGTCAGAACGACGCCGTAGAATCCGGCGCTGACGGTGTAGAGGGAGGTGATCATCAGGAGGACCAGGGTGGAATACATCGGCGGGAAGGGGAAAAGCATTCCCAGAAAGAGGCTGGCGCCGCGGACGAGATAGGCGAGCATCATGATGGAGGCGACGATGCTGACGGCCGCCTGCACGACACGGAAGGCCTCGGCAGATCTGGTTTTGCCAAAGCGGTAGGACATCCATTCGGCGCCGGTCATGCAGCGGCTGCGGCGGTGCCATTTGCCGGTGTAAGCGATGAGAAAGGCGAGCATGAGGACGGCGCCGCCGCGGAATTCGATGAACAAACCGCGCGGTCCGAGGAGGTAGAGGAAGGAGGTGATGATCATGGTGCCGGTCAGATCGAACCAGTTGGTCATGCCGGCGATGCCGAGGAGATACCAGGGGAGTGAACGTCCACCGAGGAAATAATCGTTGAGGCTGGAGCTGGCGCGGCGCGACATGGCCAGGCCGACGGAGAGCGTCACCACGAAGTACCCGACGATGATGGTCAGGTCGATGGTCGACAGATGACGCATGAATGGTTTCCTCGGGGCCGCGCGAACTTTGACTTGTCCGGACCCACCAGCCAGTTTTTTTTCCGCCGCACGACCGCCTCGGGATGGGCGACACTCAGACGCCAGCGCCCGCCGTCGATTCGCGAACGATCAGTTCCACGTCGACCATCGTGACTGCCGGCAGGGGTTCGGACGGCTCGGCCATTTGCGCCATCAGCCGTTCGTAACAGAGCTTGGCAAACGGGTCAGCGATGAATCGAATGGTGGTGAGCGGAACGGGAAGCAGACCGGCGAGGGGATCGTCGTCAAAACCCGCCAATAGAATGTCTTTGCCGATCGTCAGCCCCATGCCCATGAGATGGCGTCCGACGAGTGCGGCGTAGTGATCCATCTTGCATACGACGGCGTCGACCTTGCAATCGTTGACCAGGGCCTGGGCGAAGGATGCGTCGAGATCGTCGAGGGTAGCAGGGCGGATCAGAGTTTTATCGACGGTCAGGCCGTTGTCTTCCAGGGCGTCGCAGTAGCCGCGCAGACGATCGGACGCGGCGCTGGAGACGAACGGGGAGCCGATGAATGCGATGCGCTTGCAGCCCTGCTGGATGAGGTGATGGGTGACGAGATATCCGCCGCGGCGATTGTCATAGGTTACCAGCGGCAGCTTGCTTCGATCCGGGAAAGCGACGATGTCGCGGTCGACACAGATGACGGCGATGCCGGCGGATTCGAGCTTGTCGACGACGGCTTGATTGTAGTGGGCTTCGTCCTTGGGGAGTTCGACGGGATAATAGAAGACACCGGCAACGCCTTGCTCGATGAGGGCGCGGGTGGCGGTCATCATTTGTTCGAGGCGGTTGCCACCGGTGCGGCCGATGATCTGCAGGCGGAGATGATCACCGCGCTGGGCGGCGAGCTCCTGGAGATGGACGTGAATCTGCCCACCGATAAAACCGAGATCGGAAGGGCTTTGAGTGAAGGGTGCGAAGAGGGCGACGCGTTTTTGTTCTCGCATAGCCAGATGAGTTCCTGCGCCGCGTTGTCGGCTGACGAGGCCTTTGCTCTTGAGGTTGCGCATGGCGCGGGCGATTGTCGTTCGGGAGGCGGAAAAAGTCTTGGCGAGTTCTGCTTCGGTGGGGAGGCGATCGCCTGGCTGGAAGAGTCCGGCGGCGATATCTCCGAGAATTGTTTCGAAGACCTGCCTGTGGCGCGGCCTTCGATCGTTCCCGTCCGCCGACTTGGATGTGGGCGCCGCGGTTTTCTGTACCTGTTGACGCATCGCGTTTCCTGTGAACCCTACGGGCGGGGATTATAACAACAAGTCAATGATGAGTCAAAGTTATTACAATTCGCCTGTTCAATCATGTGCATTTTGGCAATGTTACGTCAATCAAACGACTTAAGTGCTTGTGTGCTGAGCCCGAATTCCGAGGGATCACCCCCATTCTACACGTTTTTGCGGCAAAAATCCGGTTCCCTTAAGCGGCCGATTTTGTGAACACGAAATATTCTCCAAATCGATTGATGACAGTCATTTGCGCTGTAGTTGAAAGGGGCGAGAGCATTCCACAGATCTATCTCTCCGCCAAGTGGGATGATGTTCGATGAGTAGGCCGCGTTGGATCAATGACCAATAAAAGAATTAAAAATGTACTTGCAAAAGCATCAGTAGTTGATACTCTACCACGACGAGGATCAGCCCAGCCAGCCACGGCCGCGAGGCCTAATATGGAATCGGGCGTAGCTGGCTAAAGCGGAGGAAGGCATGCTTCCAATCGGCGCTGCGATCAAACCGGCGGAGTTCCAGGTCGTACATCTCTGGTCAAGGCAGACCACACAGCGGCCGGTAAATAAGTTGCATTGCCTTTCGCAGGGTTCTCATGTCGGCATCAAATAGATCGTGAAACCGTTCTTCTCTTCCAGCAGTGGAGAGGCTGAGCGATGAAAATCAATTCGGGACTTTTTCAATTCGAGCGGAAACGCATTCCAGGAGAGGAAATATGAAGCGGAATTATCTGCGCTATGCGCGTCTTTCAGCGGCGGTTGCGGGTGTCCTGTTTGGGGCCGCGCACATGGCTCATGCACAGACCCTAACGTGGGACGCGAGCGGCCAGGTTCCACCAACCGATGGCTCGGGCAACTGGGATACAAGCTCATCGCTTTGGTACAACGGAGCGAGCGCCACAACCTGGACAAATGGCGACTCCGCCGTGTTCGGAAATCCAGCCAACACGACGGTCGTCGGCAGCCCGCCCAATTATTCCGTTTCGCTCAATGCAAACATCACCGCCCAGAACATTATCCTCGGCGAGTCCGCCGATAATGGGGTCTATGGCATTTACGACCAGGGCGTGTCCGGGGGGCAAACGCTCACTCTCGCGGGGAACCTGGTAAAGGCGACTGCCGAGGGTGAATTGGTCGTTCAATTAAGCAACGCGATGCTTCTGACCGCCGGCAATCACATTATTTCAGTGAATGACACGGGGGGCCCTGAACCCGAGTTATCAATTGATAATTCAATGGTAGAAACCGGCGGTTCGGCTACGCTTACCATCAACAACGCGAATTACAACTCGGCTTACTCATCCTACGGCACATTCGTCCTGAATGCCGCCAACACTTACAGCGGTGGCACGAACATCCTCGACGGAATCGTCACCGATGATGCGGGCGGCGCTGGGCTCGGGAACTGTCAGCATTGGCACTTTGGGTTGCCTCGCAATCGGAGGCAACAACACCACCGCCCCTTCGAGCCTGACCATCAGCAATCCAATTCTAATCACGCGCAATGACTACACGGATCCGAATTACAGCGACAATCCCGGCGCCATCATCAGCCAGAATGACGGCGTAGGCCAGACCGTGACCTTTAACGGCCCGTTCGTGATCGACTCCAACGACGCGCAGGTGGTCGCGAATACTTCCACAATTGTGATCGCGAGCAGCCTTTCGATCGGCCCGGATATAACACCGTCGTCCGCGCTGCTGCAATTCTCCGGCGATACAGCCGGTTATGCCGAATTGACGGCCGATAACACGGCATACGCCGCTGCGGGCGGAACGATTGGGATTGGCGTCAACGTTGAATTGAATGTCACTGCCATCAATGAGATCGGCGGGGCGACAGGCAACATTCTAATGGACGGGGGCACCTTCCACCCAGTGGCTGGGGTCTTAACCAGCTTCGGCTCTCTCAATGTCAATTACTCCACCTTCAACGGCGGCATCGACGTCGACCCGAACGAGACGTTCACCATCAGCCAGAACGTGGGAGGGGCAAGCGATACCGGTGGGTCCCTCAGCGGCAGCGGCGCCGGCACTTTGAACATCTCCGGAACCGATACATTGGGCGGCACCTCCTTCTGGGATGGATGGTCGGCGAGCCCAGAGGGCGGCGGAGTTACCGGCGGCGTGATCAACGTCAGCGGAGATCTTTCCATGGGAAGTCTTCGCCTTCGCAGTCCAACCGTTAATGTCACCGGAACTCTTACACTGACCGGCAACTCCTACAACAGCTTCGGCGAAGACAGCACGGGCACCTTGGGTGGTCCCGATGAGGCGATAGTCAACATTACCGGCACTGGTGCGATCGACGAGACGAGCAATAATGACTTCAACATCTCCGACAATGCCAATACAACGTGCACGATCAACATTAGCGGCAACGGCAGCCTCACCACGAACGGTAATACCTACCTGGGCAAGAGCGCTGGCGGCGTGGGAGTGCTGAACATCAGTGGCAACGGCAGCTACACCAACGCCAACGGGAACCAGCTCACGGAGCTGGGTGTTAACAGCGACAGTACGGGAACCATCAATCAGTCTGGTGGGTCCATTACGATCGACCGCAACGGCAACTTCAGCTTTGTCCTTGGTGACGGCCGCAACGCAGGTGGTGGCAGCCCCGTGGGTACATACAACCTCAGCGCTGGTAGCTTCACGGACAAAAACGGCGAAATTTATGTCGGCGAAGGCTCCAACAGCGGCAACCCAGGCATTGGCGTTTGGAACCAGACCGGCGGCACCGTGAATATCGGCAACTGGTTCGTCGTCGGTCGCGAAAGCGGCCAGGGAACCGTCACCATCTCTGGTGGAACTTTCACGCAGAACAGCGGCGGTAATCCTGTCTCGGTCGGCGAAAGCAGTACCCTCACCAACACGTTTACTGTCGAAAACACCGGCGTTGTTACACTCGATAATACGCAGATGTTCGTCGGCGACAGCGGCAGTACGGGCATCGTCAACGTCGGCAGTCCCACGGACCCTGTCAATGCAGCTCCTTCCCTCACCGTAAACAACTGGCTCGCGGTCGGCCGAGGCAATGGCGGCAACTCTAACGGCACGCTCAACATTTACGATGGGTCTGTCACTGATAACAATTTTGCCCCAGGCGCAGGCACCAACTACTTCGACATCAGCGGCGACGGCAGCAACCCGACCGGCATTATCAACGTCTACGGCGGAAGCCTCACTGCCGGCCAAACACTCATCGGTGAAAACGGCGGCGGAACGGCCGCGGTCAACATCTACGGCGGCACCGTCAGCCTCGGTGCGGTCATCCTCGCCAACGCCAACACCGTTACTGGAACGATCAACCTCAATGGCGGTTTGCTGATCGGCACGGGATTCACCGCCCAGAACGGTGTGCTTGGTGAGGGCGGCGGAAGCGGCGCGGCCGACATTTACTACAACGGCGGCACGCTCAGCACCACATCTGGCAACGTGAACAACAACTTCGTTGGCGCGAAGGTTACCAGTATCGTCTCCGCGGGCGGGGCGATCATCAATCCCAATGGTGGCGACATCAACATCAATTCCGCACTGACCCACAATTCCGCGCTGGGCGCCACTCCTGACGGTGGCCTGACCATCACCGGCACGGGAACCGTGCAGCTTGGCACGCCCGGATCGCATTCGCCTCTAAACACCTACACCGGAGCGACGAAGGTCCTCAACGGCAGCACACTGATCATCTCGACGCCCGGCTCACTGCCTTCGGGAAGCACGGTCGTCAACAACGCCAACTTCATGGTTAACGCCAACAGCGTTTCAGGAAACATCAGCGGCACCGGCACGCTGAGCGTGGGCACCGGCGGGGCGGCAACCCTCCAGCTTGGCATAAACACCGGCGGGAGCAGCCAGGATTCACTTGTCGTGGCCGCTAATTCCACCTTCGATATTACCAATAACCATGTCACCATTAATTATGGCAGCGGCAGTGACCCGATCTCCACGATCTACAGCTATCTGCAAAGCGGTTTCAACAACGGCACGTGGAACGGACTTGGGATCATTTCCAGCAATGCCCAAACGACGACCAATGGTCTGCACTACGGCGTCGGCTTTGCGGACGGAGATGACGGCGTGCATGACGTGGCTGGGCTCTCCAGCGGCCAGATCGATCTCAAGTACACGCTGCTTGGCGATGCCAACCTCGACGGCACCGTCAACGGGTCCGACTTCTCAATCCTGGCCGCGAATTTCGGCCTGGGCGTGACCAACTGGGACCAGGGGAACTTCCTTTATGGCAGCTCTGTGAACGGATCTGACTTCAGCGCCTTGGCCGCCAACTTCGGCCAGGGCGACAGCGGCGCGGATGCGTCCATTACGCCGGCAGATATCCAGGCGTTGGATGCATTTGCCGTCGCCAACGGGTTGCCCGTGCCTACGATTACTGCGGTGCCGGAGCCGGCATCGATCGGTCTGCTCGCGGTTAGCGGGCTGGTGGCGATGCGTCGGCGTCGCAAAGCATGAGTGCGCTGCTTTGGCGCAAAGACGAGGTGATAGATGGCAAAGCGGAATAGAGCATTTACCCTCGTGGAACTCCTTGTGGTGATCGGCATCATTGCGATCCTGATCGCGATGCTCCTTCCCGCGCTGAACAAGGCTCGAAAGCAGGCCCAGGAAGTGCAGTGCGCTTCGAATCTGCGGCAGATGGGCCTTGCGATGACGATGTACATCGATGACACGGCGTACTATCCTGGGTGCCGATGGCAAGGGGCTTCTGATAACCCGTCCACCGGTGCGCCACACTTCGCCGTGTGGCCTACGCGGTTGCGGATGTACATGGGCAACCAACCGGGCGTTCAGAACGTCTTCTATTGTCCGTCGGAGGATTCGAGCTATCAATGGACGACCCTCCCTCCGACCTATACTCCGGGTCCAGGCGCCCCATATATTGCTGAGGATTGTGATTCCGGCTCTGGGTATCGCCCTGGCGAGTATCTACTCACCGAACTAGGCCGCAGGTGGTCTTACGGGTATAACGATTGGGGATCATGGGATTTCAATAATTTGGGTACTGCCTGGCAGGCAACGGCCAACTCCATACCATGGCCCCAATCGGGAGTATTTTTGTGTCGCGGATTTGGCGCAGACCTGTGGAATTCCCCAACAAGTCCTGGAAGCAATTCACACCTTGGTAGTTGCTCCATTATCTCATCAGAGCTAAAGGCGTCGCAGGTTCACCATGCCTCGGAGGTGATCGTCATCGGCGATAATAATGCGGCGATCACCGGCGGAGATGGCTACAACATGAACCTCGACCCCTGCAATCCAGAAGAGGCGCCGGGAGTCATTCACCGTGGCGGAGCGAATCTTTTGTATGCCGACGGGCACGTTGCCTGGAAGCCTCAGAAGCTACTGGTCCTATACAATATCGCCAATCCAAACATCGCCGCTGGGAGATACGACAACGCTGTGTGGGGGCAAATCTCTCCGCAATGGAACCACGATTTTCTGCCATGACGAAAGTCTATCCCTTCCCTCCAAGGGATTTGAAAGTCGCGGACTCGCCAAGCGTCCGCGGCTTTTTTTGTTTCAGGGGTGCGGTGGGGAAATGCTTACGATCGAGAGATTGGCGAAGGCAGCGCGTGTGGCTGAAGAAGTTGCGTAGCGGCGGACGCCGATGGCGCCGGAGGCGTAACTTGTGTCACTGGCTGTCAGGATGGGCGTCGTATCGCCGGCGGCGAAGACGCGGATGTTTGGGCCGGTGGCGACGACCCGAAGATGCAGGGGTATTCCCGGTTGAACGGATAATGGGGCTTGGGTGATGGGGGTCCAGGAATTATCCGCGGCGGCGCATCTGCCAAGAACGATCTGGGAGCCGGCTGGGTAAACGCCAACGTAGTAGCCGTCGAAGGCGTTGTCGCCGAGGCTTGGGCGGGAGACGCGGAAAATGAGGCCGGTGTCGCCGGAGGAGGCGGGGGTGATGTCGGCGTCGTAGGTGAAATCGGAAAAATTGGTGCTGGTGGCGACGGCTTTGACGCCGCTGGTTCCGGCGGCAGCGGGTGCGCAGAGGCGGCCGTTTTCGACGTCCCAGCTTCCGCCGTAGTCGACCCAGCCGGGGGCGTCGGTGTCGTGGAAATCGCAGTGATATTCTGAGGCAGCAGCCAATGGCGTGCCGAGCCAGGGGAATGCTGTGACGCGAAGGGTTTGGGCGCCGAAGGGGACGAGCGTGACGGTTTGCTGGGGCTGATCCGAAGAAATTGGGCTGAGGGGAGGGTCTTCGGCGACTCGGCCGGTCCAATTTGTTCGCCAGGAGGGAACCAACCGGCCGGGGACGACCAGCTTTACCGGGCTGGCGCCGGGCTGAAATGGACTTCCGCGGGGCAGCGGCGAAGTCTGAACGTCTACGCTAGCCGCGAGGTTCTGCGGATCGACCGCGAGGGCAAAATTCCACGGGTCGGGCGAGGTGATTTCCAATTGCACGAATCCATCGGGGCCGGGCGCCACAGGCTTCTTGTGCTCGGGTATCCGCAGGGAAAAGACCAGGGGGCCGCGGGAAATCGAGATGGAATTGTTTACGCCGGGAATCGCGGCCAGGGGCATGGGCAGGGAAAGATCGACGTGATCGCCATCGGACCAGAGGCGGTTGATGGTTACGAAGCCGCCGGCGATGGGCGGGGGCTGGGATTCGCCGTTGACTGACAACTGGGCATTTGGGCACCAGCCGGGGATGCGAAGGCGCAGGGGAAAAGTTGCGGCGTGCGCCGGGGAGATGGAGATGCGGACGTTACCGTCGAATGGATAATCGGTTTGTTCATGGATCGTTACTTCGCCGGCTTTTGGAAGATTGGCGTGTACGACGGTTGGCGCGTAGATCATCGGCGCGAAGCCGCCATCCGCGGTGGCCATCCAGGCGTGCTGCACGAGCATGGGCCAGCCCATGTGCAGGTCGTAGCAGCAGCATTGAAATCCGGAGACGGGGCCCGGCATCATGCCATCGGAATAGTCCTGGTCGAATCCGTGGCCGCCGCGGATGGCAATGACGTTGTTCGTCGGGGTGTAATACTGGTAGAGCTTCAGGTCTTTGGTCATGGCGCCGGGGAGGGCGTTATAGGCGGTGCGTTCCAGCGCGTCGGAGATCGCGGGATCGGCCAGGATCGCAAAGGCGGTTTCGTCGCTGAGCATCTGCTCGACGACGGCACAGGTTTCGACGCCTTGAATGGCGGATCGGCCGGAGAGCATTTCCGTGCCGGTCAGAACGTCCAGCGGAAACGTGGTGCCGTGGAGGAGGTGCTCGAGGCCGATTCGAAATGCGTCGCGGTCAGCGTCGTCACCGGAGCGCTGATACCAGACGGGCGGCATTTTGAGGGCCTGGGTCACGTTCACGCCGTGGCGGGGCTGGAAATCGTCGCCGAATTGCATGTATCGACTGTTGGTGTAGATGTCGGTCCAGGGATATGCCTGGGCGTGCAGGAGGTCGGCGACCTGGAGCATGGCAGGATCGCCGGTGCGGTTGTAAACCCAGAATGCGGTGTCGATCTGATCGCCAGCGCGGGCTTTGCTCCAGTCGTGCAGGGGACGGCTGGGCAGTTCGCGGAGCATGTAGTGCAGATATTTTTGCAGCATGGGAACGACGCGCGGATCGCCGGTGGCTTCGCCATACTGGCGCAGGGCGTAGGTCATGACCATGCGCGGCCACCAGTCGTTGTTGGACTGTGGGCCGAAGGATCCATCCGGATTCTGGCTGCCCAGCGACCAATCGATCCATTTTTGGGCTTTTTGCTTGAGTCCTGGGTCGTCGAGCGTGTAGGCCAGGGCGACCAGGCCCTTGACGTAGTAGGGGCCTTTTTCCCAGTTTTCGGCCTCTTTGGAGGTTCCACCCAGCCAGCCGCTGTCGGGACCGAGATGGGGGATGACTTGCTCGGCGTGGCCGGTGATTCCGTCTCGCTGGAGCTTCAGTTCTGTGAGCAGCCAACCGTCCGGGCGAACATCTCCCAGGGGCAGGGGTATAAAAGGATTGGAGCGCAAAGGCTGGAGATTGGCGACGGCGGGGGCGTAGTCAGCCCCAAAGACGGCCGCCGGGAGGGCTATCGAGAGAAGAATTCCAAGGGACACAGGGAGGTATTTCATGATCTTTGGGGGCGAAAATCGCCCTCCACCTCGGATCGCCAGTCTAATGATAAGACATATGCAAATTCAAATCTGGATATTAAAACAAAGACAAAGTAAACTCAAAGTCGGATAGAGGCGGCGGCCTCTGCGGTTATGACGCTGGCTTGGAGGAATTCGGTGGACAAACTGCTTCGATTGCTGGCGATGACTGTCGCCGCGATGGCGATTGCCTTGAGCGCCGCTCGCGCAGATGACGCCGCGCCCCAGCCTCAGGACGGCTCCGAACCGACTCTTTCCTTTCAGACACACGTCGCCTGGCACCCGCGCCTGAATCTCGATGCCGACGTGGCGATGGTTTACGGCGTTACGCCCGACACTGCAGAACGCATGAAAAGCTGGCGCGATCATGGCTACATCATCAACCTCATGACCGGCGTGGCGTGGGGCGATTATGAGGATTACCTCTTCGGCCGCTTCGACGGCAAGAACCATGAGGACGAAGCCCAGACAACTCGCAGCGGCAGGCGACTTGGCCATGGGCTGAACGTCTATTATATGTCGCCGGGGCCGACTTATGGCGCATATCTCTCAACGCTGGCGAAGCAGGCGATCGACGATGGCGCCAGTGCGCTCTACCTCGAAGAGCCGGAGTTCTGGACGGCGGCAGGATATGAGCCGCACTTCAAGCTGGAATGGCAGCAATATTATCACGAGCCCTGGCAGGATCCGGAAAGCTCGCCGGAGGCGCAGTATCGCTCGTCAAAGCTGAAATATTTTTTGTATCGCCGGGCGCTGGCGGATGTTTTCAAATTCGTTCGCGATTACGGGCATCAGATCGGCAGGAACGTCAAGTGCTACGTCGCGACTCACAGCCTGATTAATTACTCCGACTGGGGAATCGTCAGTCCGGAATCGTCGCTGCTGCAAGTGGGATGCGATGGATACATCGCCCAGGTCTGGACGGGAACGTCGCGCAGCCCGAATTTCCTGGACGGCCGAAAAGAAGAGCGGACGTTTGAGACGGCGTTCCTGGAATATGGGCAGATGCAGAACCTGGTGCGCGCCTCGGGGCGGGATATGTGGTTTTTGAACGATCCGGTGGAGGACAATCCGACTCACACCTGGGCGGATTACCGATATAACTGGGAGAGCACACTGACGGCTTCGCTGTTTCAACCGGAGGTATATAAGTTTGAAATCGTCCCCTGGCCGGAGCGGGTTTTTCGGGGGTATTACCCGGTGAACACCGGCCGCGACCCGCAGCATTTCGGAATCAGCGAGGAGTATCAGACGGAATTCCAGGCGGTTGTTCATGCGCTGGGACACATGAAGCAGCCCACATCGGCCGTGCATTGGGATCGGCGCGGGACGAGCGGCGTCGGAATATTGGTTTCCGATACGCTCATGTTCCAGCGGGCGGGGCCGGATGCGTCTGATCCTGAGCTTGGACAATTCTTTGGGTTGGCGCTGCCGCTGATCGATCGCGGGGTTCCGGTTGAGGCAGTGCAATTGGAAGACGCGGGGATGTCCGGGTTTCTTTCTAACTATCGGATTCTTCTGCTGAGTTATGATGGTCAGAAGCCGCCGAGGCCGGAGCTGCACGATGCGCTTGTGCAGTGGGTGAAAGCGGGCGGGGTGCTGATTGTCGTTGACGACGACGGGGACCCGTTTAACAAAGTCCGCGAGTGGTGGAACACGGGCGACTTTCATGACGCGACACCGCGGCTGGATCTTTTCCGGCGGCTGGGATTGCCGGCGGCGCCTGACGGTCCGCAGCATGTGGGCAATGGAATTGTGCTTTATGATGCCCAGTCGCCGGCGGCGCTCTCACGGGAAGACGGAGGAGCGCAGCGGGTGCGCGATTTGTGCAAGGCAGGGGCGTCTGCCGCGGGAATCGATTGGCAGGAATCCCCGGCACTCGTGCTTCATCGCGGGCCGTATGTCGTTGCCGCCGTGCTTCCCTCGGCGACCGATCCGGTCGAGTTGAGCGGGCATTTCATTCCACTCTTTGATCCGGCGCTGCCGGTTTTGAATCACGTTGTCCTTCCGCCAAACCACAGAGCGCTTCTTGTGGATTTGGATCGGCTGGTGGATTCGCGGCCGTGCGTTGCATCCGCCACGGGACGCGTCACCGGAGAGCGGCGCGACGGGGACAACCTTTCGTTTGCCGTCAGCGGAATCGACAACACCAGGTGCATCGTTCAGGTGGCGTGCGCGGATCGGCCCGAATCAGTCGTTGTCGGCGGCGCGCACGTGAACGAGGGGGATTGGTCGTTTGGAGATGGCGTGCTCAGGCTGCATTTTGACAACGCGGTGGATCCGATCCCCGTGCAGATCAGGTTCTAGCCTCCCTCGGAGAGAGAGCGAGCGAAAAATGAATTTTATCAGGTTCGGTTGGCGCGGGATCTTCTCAATCTTGGTGGTCGTTAATGCCGGCGTCGCGGCGCGGATTTGCGCAGTCGGCGCCGTTTCGCCCGCCGGCGGTGCCGCTGGTGACGACGGATCCATATCTGAGCATCTGGTCGGCGGCCGATCGCCTGAACGATCGCAATACCACGCACTGGACCGGACACGTCCAATCGCTGCTGAGCATGATTCGCGTGGATGGGCGGCCCTATCGCATCATGGGGCGTCATCCGCACGCGGCGCCTGCGCTGCCGCAGGTTTCTCTGTCGGTGATGCCGACGACGACGGTTTACGACTTTGAAGGCGCCGGGGTGCATGTGACGCTGACCTTTATAACGCCGCTGCTGCCGCAGAATCTTGATGTGATGAGCCGGCCGCTGACGTATCTGACCTGGCAGGTGAGATCGGTCGATGGGCAGACGCATTCAGTGCAGCTCTTTTACAGCACGAGTTCCGAGCTGGCGGTTGATAAGCCGACGGAAGCGGTGACGTGGGGCCGCGAGTCGGCGGGGGACCTGACGCTACTGAAAGTTGGCAGCCGGCTTCAGCAGCGCCTGAGCAATCCTGGTGATGACACACGGATCGACTGGGGTTACGCGTACACCGGGGCGCGGTCCGATCAATCCACTTGCGCGATCGGTGGAATGACGGAGCTGCTGGATTCATTCACGGGATCTGGAAATCTTCCTGCCACCGATGACACGCGGCAGCCGCGAGCGGTGAGCGATGACCAACCGATCTGCGCGTTTGCGTTTGATCTCGGAAGTGTCGCGGCCGCTCCTGTTTCCCGGCAGGTGATGGTCGCTTACGACGAAGTTCAATCGATTCTCTATTTCGGCAGGCCGCTGCAGCCGTATTGGCGCCGGGGCGGCGACACGCCTGCCGAACTATTCCAGAAAGCGGCCGCTGATTATTCCAGTCTGGCGCCGCAATGCGCAGTTCGATGCCGATCTCGTCGCCGATGCCCGGCGCATGGGCGGCGACAGTTATGCCAACATCGTTTCCCTCGCCTATCGGCAGGCCTGGGCCGCCTGCGGTATCGCCGCCGATTCGCACGGGCAGCCGCTGCTGTTTACCAAGGAAAATACCAGCAACGGCGACATCGCCACCGTCGACGTCATTTTCCCCATGGATCCGATCTGGATTCTGCTGAGCCCGACGTTGGCGAAGGCGTCGCTGGTTCCGGACCTGATGTATGCGGCAAGTCCGCACTGGAAGTTTCCCAATGCGCCGCACGATCTGGGAACTTATCCCGTTGTCGGCGGTCGCGATGACGGGGGCGAAGGAATGCCCGTCGAAGAGAGCGGCAACATGATCATTCTCTGCGATGCTGTCGCCCAGGAGGAAGGATCCGCTGATTGGCTTCGGCCGTGGTGGCCGCAGCTCACACAGTGGGCCCACTATCTCGAAAACTATGGGCTCGATCCGGAAGATCAGCTTTGCACGGATGACTTCATGGGCCATCTGGCGCACAACGCCAATCTTTCGATCAAGGCGATTCTGGCGCTGGCCGCGTATGGTGATCTTTGTCAGATGTCCGGAGACAGCGCGACCGCCCAGAGATACATGGACATGGCCAAGGTCGACGCCCGGCACTGGATGCAAGTTGCCGATGCGGGGGATCATTCGCTGCTGGCGTTCGATAAGCCGGGGACCTGGAGCCAGAAATACAACCTGGTCTGGGACAAAATTCTTGGCCTGAATGTTTTCCCCCCGGAAGTGGCGGCCCGGGAAATCGCGTATTACAAAACGCAGTTGCAGCCTTACGGCCTGCCGCTGGACAGCCGAACGCATTTAACAAAGACAGATTGGTCGCTGTGGAGCGCGACGTTAGCGACCGAGCCGGCGGATTTTCATGCGATTGTCGATCCGATCGTCGATTATTTGAACGAGACCACCTCGCGCGTGCCGTTTGTCGACAGCTACGTCACCGACAGCGTCGATAGCAACGGAATGCACGCGCGGCCGGTGATCGGCGGCGTGTTCATCAAGCTGCTCTCGGATAGACCGACCTGGCAGAAATGGTCGAAGCGCGACACACAGAGCGTGGGCAATTGGGCCCCTCTGCCCAAGCCGCCGAAGGTATTTGAGGTTGTCCCCGATGCGCGCGTGCAGGCGGCAGTCTGGCAATACACCACCGATGCTCCCAGCGGCGACGCGTGGACCAAGCCCGATTTTGACGCTTCGGGTTGGAAATCCGGGCCCGCGAGTTTCGGCACGCAGGGAACGCCAAACACCGTCATTGGCACGCGCTGGGACACCGACGACATCTGGATCCGCCGCCAGGTTCGGCTACCCGATAATCTCGACCCTGCCAAGGCGCAGTTTGTCGTCTATCACGATGAAGACATTGAGATTTACGTGAATGGTGTTTTGGCCACGAGCGAAGCGGGGTTTTTCCCGGCCTACAAACCGATGGAGATCAACGATGATGCCAGGGCGCTGCTCAAGCCCGGGGAGACGGTGACGATTGCCGCCCACTGTCATCAGACGGTGGGGGGGCAGGACATCGATATCGGCCTGGCCAACGTGATCCCGAATGAATAGCAGCAAATTCCAGCGGCTTCCCAATCAAATTCATTGTCCATGGAGAAACAAATGATGATCAAAAAGCACCTCGTAGCGGTCTGCTTCTGCTTGCCTTTGATTTTGCCGAATCTGCTGAATGCCGACGAGATCAAGAAAAGTGATTTTGGAACCACGGCGGATGGTCAGAGCGTTCAACAGTACACACTGACCAATTCCAAGGGGGCATCGCTTGGCCTGATGACGTACGGCGCGACGGTCACCAGCCTGATCGTGCCGGACAAAAATGGCAACATGGGAGACGTTGTCCTGGGCTTTGACAACATTGCCGACTACGAAAACAAAAGCCCTTATTTCGGTGCGATCATCGGGCGTGTCGGGAACCGAATCGCGAAAGGGATGTTTCAGATCGACGGAGCCCGCTATTGCGTGCCCGTGAACAACGGCGCCAATTCTCTGCACGGCGGCTTTCGAGGATTCGACAAACGGGTCTGGAACGCCGATGCCGCCATGACTGCCGACGGGCCGTCGGTTCGGTTCCAGCTTGTCGATCCGGACGGGACTGAAGGGTTTCCCGGCACATTGAAAGTCACGGTCATCTATTCCCTCACTGACACAAATGCCGTGAAAATCCAGTACTTTGCGACGACAGATCGGACCACGCCGGTCAATCTGACCAATCACACCTATTGGAATCTCAAAGACGGCGGCCAATCGGATATTTTCGGCCACATCCTGCGAATCTATGGGGATCATTACACACCGGTGGACGCCACGCTGATTCCGACCGGAGAAATTGCTCCAGTGTCAGGCACGCCGATCGACTTCACCTCGCCCAAGCCCATCGGCAAGGACCTGAAGGCGATGGGGGGCGATCCGGTTGGCTACGACCACAATTTGGCCCTGTCAAACCAGGATGGTTCCTTCGCCAAGGCGGTTGACGTTTATGAGCCGGAATCGGGGCGATGGATGCAGGTCTGGACGACCGAGCCGGGCGTTCAGTTTTACTCCGGGAACTTTCTGGACGGCTCGTATAAAGGGAAGAAGGGAACCGTTTACAACCAATATGGGGCGCTGGTTCTGGAGTGCCAGCATTTTCCCGATTCGGTGAATCACGCGAATTTCCCGAGCACGTTGCTGCACCCGGGAGATGTTTACCGGCAGATCACGGAATATCGTTTTTCGACGGCGGCCAGCCAGCCGTTTTAGGGGCGACAGTTCAAGAATTATAAGGACAAAGAGGTTTCGCGGTAGAGTAGAGAACTGAACGACCCGATTGCCGCTCAGCTCTCCCTCTTCGAACCGGACGAGCGGGTTTCCCGCATCCGGCTCTCACGGTATTGTTCTTCTCAAGCATTCACGGTCGGAACAGGTCGCAGGCTGATGAGGCCCAGACGCTGCAACTGTTCGTACCAGCTCCTCGCTCCGCGCACACGGAACGGACGCTGGCTGCGACGTTTAAGGTGTCGTTCCAGTCGCTCCTGCACAAATCGGTTGATCTGACGGAACGCCTTGCGCGGATAGCCTTTGCCGAAGTAGTTGGCCCATCCTCTCAGGTGCTCGTTGATCTGTACGATCAACGCCGGGATGGGCACAAAGCCTGCTTCGGGTCCGGTCATCTCCCGCAATTTGTCCCGCTCACGCTGCATCGACTTGCTCGAAGGACAGAGGTTCAGATAACGCCCCGGCCCGCCTTGCAGGCTCCGGTCGTACCGGAACCTGTACCCGAGAAAGTTCAGACTTTCGCCCGGCTCTTTCAACTTCACCGTGCGGGTCTTGTCGGTGTTGATCGTCAGATCAAACCGGCCTTGCAGCGTGCGTTCCACGAACTGCTTGATCTGAGGGCCTATATACCTTGCCATGATGACAAAGTCGTCGGCGTACCGGATCAGCCGGGCGTTCGCCCAGCGATGCGGGCCATCGGATCGGTGGAACAATTTATCAAACCAGTGCAGATATAGGTTGGCCAGCAGCGGCGAGATCACTCCGCCCTGCGGCGTTCCCTGTTTGCTCCGGGTGACTTTCGGTGGATCGCCGGGCTTCTCGCCTTCTTCGACGATCACCGCCTTCAGCCACATCCGGATCAGCTTCAGCACGCTTCCGTCCGTGATCCGCTTCTGGACACACGCCATCAGTTTCTCATGGGGAATCGTGTCGAAGTACGACTGCAAATCCGCGTCATACACTTCCCTTCGGCCCTGCTGGAGGTTTTGCTTGATCGCCTCCAGCGCATCGTGAGCCGAGCGACCGGGACGGAATCCATACGAACAGTCCAGGAAATCCGCCTCGAAGATCGGCTCGATGAGCAGCAGCACCGCCATCTGCACCACGCGATCTCGGATCGTGGGGATGCCCAATGGACGCCGCTTGCCGTTGGCTTTGGGAATGTACACGCGCTTCACCGGCTGCGGGCGGTAGGTGCGGGTCTTGAGCGATTCTTCGATCTCGCTCAGGAATCCACTGACGCCGTGCTCGGAGTTTTGCACCTTCTCGATGCTCACCCCGTCCAAGCCGGGCGCCCCGCCGTTGGCGGACACCCGGTCCCACGCCGCTTCCAGAACATCGCGCCGGCAGATCCGGTCGTACAAGGTGTAAAACCGAAACCCCGGTTCCCGCTTGGCTTTGAGGTATAGCTTCTGTCTCAGAAGAAAGACTTTCCCCGGCAGACCCCTGGAGTTCACCCTCAGGTGCTCCGGCAAGTCTGTCGGATCATCCGTACTGTCAGGTTGTCCCTGCAAGCGGGCCTCTCTTCTTCTTACTTCCGCTCGATACCGTCAGGGCTCCTTGGCTCGCGGCAGGCTTCGCCTCCGCTCACGGGCATTACCCCGCTTCTCAGCTACTATGAGCCCATCCGACTCCCCACGCTTCCCGTCCCTTGGTTATGTCTTTCCAACGAGCCGCACAACGATGCGTGGGGTCTCTCAGTTCCCGATCTTGTCTGTCGGCACGCGCCGTCCCCATCGACCCCGAGGAGCCGGACGATTGCTCGCACCCGCTGCTTCATCGTCCGCGCCGGCTTGGCCCTCTCTGACGGGTTGGCCACTCCCATTGGCGTAACGAGGCTGGTTTGGGTTCGCTTAACGCTACGGCTCGCGCCTTCGCCTTCCGGGGCTTCGCGCGACCGATTGCTCCGTCGTCACGCCCGGGCGGCTACACGGCTAACGGGTCATTCCATGGTGAACTCCTTTCAGTTCACAAGACAAAACCGGTTTCACTGACGCACCAGAGGCGCGGAGCTTGGGATGCAAATTCTCTGCGTGCTCTGCGCCTCTGCGCGATCTATTTTTCTTTGTGATTCGCTCACGGCCCTCACCCCAACCCTCTCCCGGAGTACCGGGAGAGGGGTTACAGAAATGACGGCAATCATTTTGCATTCCTGTTTAGTCAAACTCCACTTCAAGCAGCGATACATCATCCTGAAATTCGGCATGCCCATGGGCCTCCCGGATGAGGCGGAGGATTTCGGCGGTCTGCGGGGTGTCGTTCGATGAGACGCGGGTGATGATCGCTTCGAGATCTTCGACGGCAAGCATTCCGCCATCCGGGGTTGTAAGTTCGTAAGCGCCGTCGCTGTAGAGGTAGAGCCGCGAGTGGTGCGGAACAGGGATTCGCCGGGACGTGAAATGAGAATCGGGGATGGCGCCGACCATGGTTCCGGTGGCGCCGAGCCGGTGGATCGTCGGGCTTGAAGACTTGTGTCCGTGGACCAGAAGGGCGGGCGGATGGCCGGCGTTGGTAAAGGTCAGCGTACGGTCGCGGCGGTCGTAGACGCCATACCACATGCTGAAGAAACGCTGGTCGTTGTCCTGCATTGGAAAGGCGAGGTTGAGGGTTTTGATCACAGCCGCCGGATCGTCCAGGGCGATGTTGGCGATCGGCCCGCCGCGAAGAACCGATTCGACGGATGTCGATAGAAGCGCCGCCCCGACGCCGTGGCCCATGACGTCGAGCAAAAAGATGGCCAGGCAATTCTCGTTGAGCCAGCGGTGTCCGAAGAAATCGCCCCCCAGGGCCGATGAGCTGACGAACTGCCAGTTGGAGCGGATCGATCCACTCAGCGGCTGGGGCAGAAGCGACTTCACGTATTCGGCCGCTTCGGACAATTCATGCGCCAGGCGCGTCTGCGCTTCGATCAACTGCGTCTTTGTTTCCAGAAGCTCGCGCTGCGAGCGGATGAGGCTCACCATCCCCAGTTCGTGCTCGGCCATGGCGGCAAGGCGCTTCAGAAGTTCCAGATCGCTATCGGTGAGCGTGCGCGGCGTGTGGTCGGCCAGACAAAGCGTGCCGACTTTCGAGCCGCCCGGCGCCCTCAGCGGATGCCCCGCATAAAACCGCACATACGGCTCGCCAAGGACCAGCGGGCTGTCGCAAAACCGTGGATCGAGCAGGGCATCGTCGATGACCAGCGGCCCATCCTGGAGGATGGTGTGGGAACAGAACGAAACGCCGCGCGGATTTTCCGCCACTTCCAGGCCCTTGCGCGATTTGAACCACTGCCTATTGGCATCGACCATCGCGACGTAGGCGATCGGAACATTAAAGACCCGGGCAGCCAATTCGACGATACGATCGAACCGCGATTCGGAAGGCGTATCGAGAATTTTCAAAGCCTGTAATTCGGCGAGGCGCTCGGCCTCGTTAACGGGAATCGGTGCGGCAATCATCCAACAAACTCCTATCCTTGCGTGCCGTTGCAATCCATCCGCGCGAGACGCGGATATTATAGCCCGCGGCCAAGTATAGGCGCGGGATAGGAAGTGGCGGATCGATGAGTGCCCAGGAGACGCGATGATGCTGCGGATGGTCCAGCTTGGAAACCTGATTATTCTGGCGATTTGCACGGCTTCGCCTTATGCGGCTGCCGACGAAAACGGCGTCACCGCCCTTACAAGACCATCCAACCAGCGAATCGATTATGTTGCCGCCGCCCAGACGGTTACCAAATATATCGACAATCATTTTGCGTTGCCGGGCGGGCTTTACCGCGGAAAAATCGGCAGCAACGACATCGATTTCATGTGGGGCAACGGGGTGATGTTCCCGGCCCTGGTCGGCGCGGCGCGTCATGATCCGGCTGATTATTTGCCCGTCATGAATCGCTTCTTCGTCGCCCTCAACGCCTATTGGGATGCGCGGACCTCGCCTGCCGGCTTCGAGCCGTGGCCGCCGCGCAGCGGAAACGACGACCGATACTATGACGACAACGCGTGGATGGTCCTTACCTTCACCGAAGCCTACCAGTTAACCGGCGACCGCCGCTATTTCGACCGGGCAAAGGAATGCCTCGATTTCGTTCTCTCTGGATGGGACGACGCGCTCGGCGGTGGAATCTGGTGGCACGCTGGCCACAAGGGGGATTCCAAAAATGTCTGCGCCAACGCACCCGCGGCCGTGGGCTGTCTGCGAATCGCCTCATATCTTCCGCGGCAATCGGTGCGGGTTCGTTGCCAGGGCCGAACAAATCGTTGCCTGGACCGATCGCCATTTTCGCGACCGTGACGGGCTCTATTTCGATTCCATCGTCGTGAGCTCCAGCAAAATAAATCATGCCAAACTCACCTACAATACCGCGCTGATGATCCGTGCTCTTCTGGGACTCTATCGCGCCACGGGCAATCAAGCCTATTTGTCGGAAGCCCGCCAATCGGCGTTTTCGGCCGACTGGTTTCTCGATCGGCGCATCGGCGCCTACCGCGATCCCGTGAAATGGGCCCATTTAATGGCGGAGGCCGATCTGGAAATGTTCCGCGCGACCGGCGATCGGCATTTTCTTCTCCGGGCGACGAACAATGCCGATTATGAATTTGATTCCTGGACGAACAAGCCCCCCGTCGATGCGATCGACAACGCCTCAATCGCGCGAACCCTATGGCTCATGGCAGATATGCAAACGCCCGAGGGTCGGCGATTTTGGTACGCGATGGACGCGCGGTTGGGGAATTTGGCGAAATGACGCGGCTTGGTTAGTCGCCGACGAAGAAATCGCCGCGCGGAACGTCGCCCGTAATCGTGCAAATCGCGTCGGCGAAAACGATCGCCTTTTGTAGAGGTGAAGCTTCTCAAAGCCAAAGGCAATGATTGCGCCGGCCTCGGCTTCATACTTCCGTGGGCACAGGCGGAAGCAGTTATGGGTTGACGAGCGTTTATGGAAGCGACCATCGGTCGCTGAGGCGGATTTCGCGGCTTGAGCTGCCAAGCATGATGGTAAAGTCGTCTTTTTCGGCCACCCACGCCTTTCGCGCGGGATCATAGAACGAAAAGGCTTCGCGCGTAAGCGGGATTGAGATTTTATCGGTTTCGCCCGGTCTCAATGAGATCTTAGCGAAGCCTTTCAATTCCTTTTCGGGACGAGCGAGACTTGGATGCCCTTGGTGGATGTAAAGCTGCACGACTTCCTGCCCTTGGCGATGACCGGTGTTCGTGATATCGCAAGAAACGGTCACGATGGGTGCGGAGGGATTGGAGCCGGGAATGATATTCATGTTGGAGTAGGCGAACGTGGTATAGGAGAGGCCGAAGCCGAAAGGAAAAAGGGGCTCGATCTGTTTAGTATCGAACCACCGGTAGCCGACGAGTAAACCTTCGCTGTAGCGAACGACACCGTTTTCGCCGGGGTAGGCTTTGAGGGCGTGGGCAGGGGAATCGGCAAGTTTCCGCGGGAAGGTGAAGGGGAGCTTGCCAGAGGGGTTTACATCGCCGAAAAGAATGGCGGCGATCGCGTTACCGCCTTCCATGCCCGGATACCAGGCTTGAAGGATGGCCGGGACTTGATCGATCCAGGGGTCCATCTCAACGGCGCCGCCATCGATGAGCACGACAACCGTTCGCGGATTTGCTTTGACAACCTGTTCAATCAATTCGTCCTGGCGATAAGGCAGCCGCAGGTCTTTGCGATCACTCCCTTCCTCGTCATGGAATTTATCGTGGCTTAACCCCGCCACAAGTATGACGACATCCGACTCGGACGCCGTGTGTACGGCGCGGCCGATCATCTCATCTGCAGTACCTTTGCGCGAGTATCCGATGGAGTAGTTGATATCAACTGTTTGTCCAACGCGGTTCAGAAGGCCCTGGAGCGACGTGATTTCATACAGCGATTTGATCTTGGCGCTACCGCCCGCATTGGCGAAGGTTCGGGTGGCATTTTCGCCTATGACAGCGATGGATCTCAGCCTCGCGGGGTCGAGCGGGAGGAAATTCGAATCGTTCTTGAGAAGCACGATTCCCTCTTCGGCAACCTTGCGCCTGTGACTTGGTGCTCGTTCGTGTTCAATCTTCCGGCGGCGTCCCACGCCGCCAGATCATCGAACATGTGTGTGGCGAACATTACGCGCAGATTCCGGCGGACTTTATCATCCAAAATCGACATTGGGATTTCGCCGCGGCGTATCAGCTCCGCCAAGGGATCGGCCAGATAGTAGTGATCGTACGATTTGTTTTCCGTCCCCATTTCTAAATCCAGGCCGTTCTGGGCAGCTTCGAGAGTGTCGTGGGTGGCATTCCAGTCCGAGACCACAAGTCCACGAAACCCCCATTCCTTTTTCAAGACTTCGTTGAGCAGGTATTCGTTTTGGCTACAGTATTGCCCGCGGAATTTGTTGTAAGCTCCCATTACGCACCAGACATCACCTTCCTGGACCGCGGCTTTGAAGGCAGGAAGATAAATTTCTTGCAATGCACGTTCATCCATCTCCACGTCGATTGTGTGCCGCTGAATTTCCTGATTGTTCGCGGCGAAATGTTTAACGCACGCTGAGACGCCCTGCGATTGCTCGCCCCGGATGTATTGGACGGCCATCCGCGAAGCAAGAAATGGGTCTTCGCCCATATATTCGAAATTGCGGCCGCATAGAGGAGTGCGTTGGATGTTAACACTGGGTCCAAGCATGATCTGTTTGCCGCGCTTGCGTGCTTCCTCGCCGATGGTTTGTCCATAGGTGTAGGCGAGCGAAGGGTCCCAGGTGGCGGCGAGGTTGAGCAGAACAGGAAGCCAGGTGGAGAAATCGTCGCTGTCGCCGTTTGCGTCCCAGGTGTCATGGCTGACCTGTTCGCGAACTCCATGCGGGCCATCGGAAAGCCAGCGCTGCGGGATGCCCAGGCGCGGGATCGCCGCAGTCGAAAACTTTGAATCTCCGTGGATGATTGCGATTTTGTCGTCGAGCGACATCCGCGCCAGCAGATCGTCGACGCGCGCATCGATCGGCTGCGCCGGGTCGAGGTACAGGGGCCGGGAAAGATCGACAAAGACCGGCTTCTGCGCGGCCCGCGCAGTCGCTGCATCGCTTGCGAGTGCGGAAAGAACACCACTAGTGATCAAGAGACACCTCAGAAAATAATGCATTCGCTGCTCACGATATCGATCGTTTTCCCCCGCAATGTGGCGTTTCTGAAGCGGCTCAAGCGACTGTGCTTAACAGGTTTAACCACCGCCCGCGAAAGGGAGAATGTCGCACGCGCGTTTATCGCCGGTCCTGCCAGAGAGTGAAGATCGTGCCGGTCGATTGAAACTGCGCTGAAATACCGTCTATGCTGCCGCTGCTGAGAGGTTGGAGGCCGGGCACGGTTCCCAACTGGTTTCCGGAGTCGCTGTCAATCGGGTATGTGGGGATAAGCTCCACATGGCCATCGAAATAGGCGACGTTGGTGTAGGCATTTGTTCCGTCCTTGGTTTTCTGACCATGCCGTGCGCCTAAGCGTGGAGCGTAATGCGTAACTCCATTGACGGTGGAGGGGGTCTGGCTTACCCAGTCGATGCAGGCGGCTTCGGAGACCATGACCATCATGCTGCTGTGCCTGATCATGCTGATGGTGCGGCTGTAATTGGGATTGCGAATATTTTGGAGCTCGGTCTGCCCGAGGCTGTCGGTGCCGGCCTGGAAATAAACGAACGGGCAATTGAAAGCGCCGCTGTTGGTGTAATTGGAAGTGTAGCCGGTGAGGCGGTCATTTAACTCATACCATGTGGCCGTGCCATAAGGTTGCTGGCCATCGCCTCTGGGATCGTCGTCGATGCAATAGCACCAGTCGTTGTTGTGTGGGTCGGTAGGATAGGTACCGTAGTTGAACGACTGCCCGTTATCGAGGGGGCCGGTTTCGTCGGGCGTAAAGCCTTCGGGACATTCAAAGACGGAGGATACATTTGGCGGGGGGGCGGCGTTGTTTTCATTTGGCGGCGGCTGATGCTGACAATTCGGCGCTGATGTAGTGCTGATGGACAAGCTCGGCGGCCCAAAAGAATCCATCAGCATACGGACTGAGGCCTCCGCTCTGAGCTGGCGGCACAGGCCAAATGAGCGCGGGCATGAGATGTCCGCCGTTGTCGTTGGTGTAGTTCAATACGGCCAGCGCTATCTGCCGCATGTTGCTACCGCACTCCACTGTGGCCGCTTGTCGGCGAGCCCGGTTCAGAGCGGGTAGAAGCAGGCTGATCAAGATTGCGATGATGCCGATTACTACCAGCAGTTCGACCAAAGTGAATGCTGAAGGCGTCGAGCTCCTGGATTGTTCTCCGCAAACCTCTGATCTCCGCGTGATCATCGTTTTCTCCTCGATGGAAGACTCAGAGCAATCCGGCTGGAAATGATTTGGGCCTGGTGCTCGTTAACGTGATGAAGTATTCCACCAGATTCGGGAGGCGGCTGCGCGATTTATCGCCAAAGTTTCTAGATTTTACGACAGCCCAATCAGTCCCGGGTGTACTTTTGCTTCGAGCTGTCGTTTTGTGCCATAAAATGCTGCTGAATAACTACTTACATTGCAATGGGCGGAATTAGATTGATTCCTCTCGAATTTGCGGCAAATTGTGGTATAATAAAAGTGCGCAATGGCCATGAAAAACAAACGGGCAATCGGCTTGGACATCGACACAGTTGGCTCGTACGGCCGAGAGGTGATCCGTGGCGTAATGGAGTTTTGCCATCGGAATCCCCATTGGGAGATCACGATGGAGCCGCGCTTCTGGGCCTTCGAAGCGGCGCCGCAAATTGAAAATTGGAAAGTCGATGGCTTGATCACTCAGGCGCGTACGCCGCAGCTATTGATGAAACTGTGTGAACTGGGCAAGCCGGCGGTGAACGTGGCGAACCATTGCGCCATCGAGCACGCCGTGCCAACAGTGTTGCCTGATGATATTGCCATTGGTGAGATGGCGGCGGAATATCTTCTCTCGCTGGGAATTAGGCATTTCGGGTTCTGCACGGCGGGGCGTTTCGAATATGGCCGGCTGCGAGGGGAAGCGTTCAAGTCAAAACTGGCCGCCAAGGGCGCTGCGTGTCATCAATGCGATACCGATAAGACGACGCTTGCCTCGTGGCTGACGAGTCTGCCCACGCCGATCGCGATCTTCTGCTGCAACGATGCGTGGGCGCACCGACTTTTGTCGGCAGCGCGGCAGGTTGAGATCACTGTGCCCGATCAGGCAGCGGTTCTGGGCGTGGATGACGACGAGCTATTAAATATGGTCGGCGCCTGCCCGCTTTCCAGCATCGCCATCCCCGCGGCGAAGATCGGCTTCGAGGCGGCGCGGCTGCTGGAAGAATCACTCAACGGTACTGCGTCCCCGCTGATGACACGGCTTGCGCCTCTGTACGTTGTGCCACGGGCGACAACGGATGTGAGCTGCGTTGATGATTCGTATGTTGCGGAGAGCTTGCAGTTCATCAAGTCGAATTGCGCCAGGCCCCTCCAGGTGGATGATGTGGTCGAGCATCTGTCGATTTCACGCCGTTCTTTGGAGCGGCGGTTTCTGCAGACCATCGGCCATTCGGTCGGGTCCGAAATTCGCCGGGCACACGTGGAGCGAGCCAAGCAACTGCTGGTTGCCACGACGCTGTCGATCGAGGAAGTGGCTGCCGCGTCCGGCTTCACGAGCGCGACGCCGCTGGGAGTGGTGTTTCGCAAGCACGTAGGCGAATCGCCGACAGAATTCCGCCGCCACAGCGGCTTTGGTACGGCAAAGCAGGCGGTGGTCACCTGACGCTATTGAGCACGGTTTGCCATGTCGGAAAACGGCTCGCGGTTGAGCCGGTTAGTTTGCCTATGAGGGGAAGCAACGAGGGATCGAATTGCTCGGCAAGTTCAAGAATGGAGATGGCGTTGTGGGGGTTCCAGAGATGGGATTTGTACTCGCCCTCGCCGTTGGCGGCACGCTGATGGTCGAAAGGGACTGTTGAGTTGACGAATTCCAGGTGGGTCCGCGAGCCGTTGGCGAAACTGAGTAGAAAGGCGACGGCCCCGGGCAGCGAACTGCCGGTGGGGGACCTGTAGTTGTAAAAATCGTAGCCGTTATTACGGGCGGCGATGGCGAGGGTGAGCAGCGGCTGAATGTCGTAAAGGTGGTAGTGCAAAGCGTCGCGCTCGTGAAAATCGATCGATGACCCGTCCGGAAGAATGTTCTGCCGAATCTGCTTCTGATAGGCGGACGTTACCAAGTCAATGAGCGCGCGGTTCTCGAGGGTGAAGGCGATGAGGCCCAGGAGCTTTACGCGATGGCTGTTCCAGTTGTTGACTGTGGTGTGCGCGGGACCGATGCCGGTCTTAGCCTCGGCATCGAAAATACCGCGTAGATAGCGATCAATCATCTCCCTCTGGCGGGGTTCAAAGGTCTGACGGGTGAGATCGTAGGCGATAATCACCGGCTCAAGGTTCGTATCGTCAATCGGGTCACCGGCGGAGTGGTTTGCGGCTGCCCAAGCGATGAGGAACTGGTGAATCTTGTTCTCGTATCGCGCATCGCCGGTGACCGCCCACGCGTACGAGAGGTTTCGGAGTTTGTTCATGTCGTCGAGGCTTTGCCAGGTGCGCATCTTTACGGGATCGCCGGCGAGGCGCCCTTCGGTTTGAATCAGCGGAATGGGATTGGGGCGATCGCTGAGAATTTTGTCGGCGTCGCTTTGAATCGGTTTAAACAGCGTCGCCGCCTCAGTGTCATCCTGAATCAATGTTGCGAGGTTCGCGCGCTGAGCGTCGGTCAGCAGTACCGAAGCGCCATGCGCGGGACAGACGAAGTGGATCGCAGCAGCGACCACCATGAGGACAAGTGAAAACGGCCTTATCATGACCTGCCGGATTATCGAACGGACATCGAACGGGGCAGCCTCAATATTAACTCTATTATCGTCGCCGACGTCGTGCCAGCATCGCAAATCCCGCGCCCACGAACAGACCGCCCGAAACCGGCTCCGGCACAGCTCCGATCGCCGGCAGCGGCAACCCGTTGGCGACGGCGAACGAATCCAACGCCTGAATATCAGCCTGGGATACCGAGGCATCGGCGCCGCTGTCACCCTGCCCGAAGTTGGCGGCTAGAGCGCTGAAGTCCGAACCATTCACTGAACTCCCGTAAAGGAAGTTGCCCTGGTCCCAGTTAGTGACCCCTAGGCCAAAATTCGCCGCCAGGATCGAGAAGTCAGATCCGTTGACGGTGCCGTCAAGGTTGGCATCACCGAGCAAGGTGTACTTTAGCTCAATTTCGCCGCTGGTTAGTCCGGCGACGGCATGTGTCCCATCCGCGCCGTCTGCCCAGCCGACGCCATAGTGAAGCCCGTTGTGAAGTGTTTGGGCGGTAGAGGAGATGATGCCGGGCCCGTTCCACTTGTCGCCGTTGAACCCACTCACGAGATAGCTATAGATCGTAGATATCGGATCCGGACCGCCGCTGTAGTTGATGATGACGTGATTGTTGGTCAGGTCCAGTGCGCCATTGCCGGAGACGGCAAGCGACGCGAGCGTCTCCAAGCCGGTGCTCGTGCCGAGCTCCAGTGTGCCACCGGTGATGGTGACGGCGGTGTCGCTTGGCAGAGCACCGGCGTTGGCGACGAGGAGGGTTCCGGAGCTGACGTTCGTCGGCCCTATATAGCTATTGTTTCCGGCGAGGATCAGAGTCCCCAAACCGTTCATGGTAAGGCCGGCGTTGTTGATGCCGATGGAGCCAAGGTTTTCCAGCCTTGGTGTATCCGTCGCGTTGGGGGCAAGGTTGACGGTGGTAATGGGCATATCACCCGAACCCTGTCCCTCGTTGTTCCCAATCCGGTTCCCCTCCATATTCAGCACGCCGTTGCCCGCGAGCGTCAACGTGGAAGTAACGGTTCCATTGGCGCTGGTGTTATAGACGACGATGTTGGTGAAGATATTGACGGTGCCGCTGTTGATCGTGAACACTGAACTTTCGTCGGCAGTGGCACTGCCGGTGAAGACGCCCATGTTGAAAACACCACTGCCCTCGCTGCCGACGGTAAAGACTCCCGTGGAGGAAGTGTTGGGCGAGGCGCCGCCGATAATAATGGCGCCAACAGGACCGACGGTACTGGTCCCACCGGTGTCGGCCGAAATCTCGACCCACTGGGAATCTAACGTGCCGGTGTCGAACGTAACGGTCGCGTTTGGTCCATTGGCACTGTTCCCGGTCGCATCGCCGACAATTAACGTGTTGGTCTGAACATTGACGTTGTGTCCGGCGAGCAGCAACTGCGAAAGCTCTCCGGTGGTGTAAGTCGCGGCATTCGCCTCGCCGAGCGTGACGTTCGCAAGTGCGCCATTTCCGTTGGTTCCCTCAATGGTCAGGGACGAACTGGAAGTCGAGTCGCTTGACCAATTGATGATGCCTCCAGTCTTGCCGAACCCAATGTTGATGGTATTTGCCTGCAGCACGTTCGTTCCCGAGCCCAGAGTGAGAGTGGAGGGGCCCTGATCGTTCTGGCCCTGCGTATTGCCGACATCAATTTCCGAGGCGTTAAGCGAGTTGCTGGGCGCGGTGGCGCCATTCGTTGCATCCGCGAGTACGAGGGTACCCGAACTGTTCCCAAAGTCGCCGATGCCGACGGTTCCGGTGGTGTTCACATTGACACTGTTTAGCCCTGATAAGTTGGCGGTGGTGGTGTCTTTGCCGCCCCCGGAGGTTCCAACGCTGGCTTGGGCGACCATTAGTGAGCCCGCAATGCTCAGCGACCCGCCGCCGCTTGCGGTGAGGGCGCCGGTGTAGTTGGTGCTGTTTGTATTGTTGTTGACTGGCCCAACGATAAAGTTGCCGCTGTCGGTGAGGGTGTCGCTGGGGCCGATTGTGATGACGTTGGCCGCAGTGTTGTTGGTTTGGCTTGAGAAGCTTCCAACTGTCAGGTTCGAGTTCAGGGTCAGCGTCGCCACGGATGTGGTGGAGCTTCCCAACCCTGCAGCGGTTGTGCCAAGCGAGACGGCGTTGGTGGACGCGCCCAGTGCGGTGCCGTTGTTAACTACCACGGCGCCGTTATTGATTTGCGTTCCGCCGCTATAGGTATTGGCGGTGCTGATCGTAAGAGTGCCGGTGCCATTTTTGATCAAAGAAGTGGTGCCGCCAATGCTGCCCGCGCCCGTAAAGGTGTAGTTCCCGAGACTGTTATTAACCGTCACAGAGCCAGGGCTGACGTTGGCATTCAACGTCACGTTATAGGCGTTTGGATTTGTACCGCCATTGGAGGTCGCATTATTGGCGTCGTTGAAGGTGACAAACGAGCCATCGGCATATGTCGTCGCACCAACGCCGTTGTTCCAGTTGTTGTTGGTGGTGTCCCAGGACGTGCCGTTGTCGGGTGTGGACGCGCCGGCGTTATTCCACGTCAGGCTGACGACGCCCTGGACGAGTTCGAGTTCCGTCGGGCTGTATTCGAGCGTGTACCCCGGGATTGTCGGTACGCTTGTGAAGGCGCCGGTTTCCGAAGTGTAGGACATTAATTCGATGGAGGAACCGGAAGGCGTTCCCAAGATGTTGAGCGTACCGTTGAACGCCGCGGCGCCAGTGTCAGTGAGCAGATTTCCGATGCCAATGTTGAGCGTTGCAGTCGAGCTGATTGTGAGGGACGGCACGGCGTTGGCGAATTGCGAGACATCCAGAACGCCGTTGCTCACGTCGACCGCGGCGCCGGGCGCCATGGCATTGGCCGCGCCAGCGAGGAGAGTTCCGGCATCGATGGTGGTCTGGTTCGTCCAGGTGTTGGTCCCTGCCAGGGTAAGAGTTCCCGTGCCGGTCTTAACAAGGCCAACGCTGATTCCGCTGCTACGGTTGATGTCTCCCACGTTTTCAAGTGTGCCGCTCATGGCATTGAAATAAACGAAATCGCCGGTGCCGCCGATCTCGTTGAGATTCATATTCAATGTTCCACCCTGCAGGTTGATCGTGGCGTGCGTCGAGTTGAGGGAACCGGTGTGACTCGCGTACATATTGGAATTGATCAGTGCGGTCCCGCCGTTGATATTGATGACGGAGTTTGAGAAATAAGCGGTGCTGGAGGTGGTGTTGGCAGAGGCCAAAGTGAAGTCGTCGGTGTTTTTAACGTAATTCGTCCCGTTGACGTCGAAAAGCTCGGTGCTGGCGGTGGAGCTGCCGATGTTGAGGGTTGACGTGCCGGTGCCGCCCGAGCTTGAACCGTTGACGTGGGACATATAGACCGTTCCCACGTTGATGGTTCCCGTGTCGAAGGAAAGGACGCCGGTGGCGGTGTTCCCGGAGCCAGAGATGCGTTGGCCGAGATCGAGGCTTGCGGCATTGATGTTTACGTTGTG
Source organism: uncultured Phycisphaerales bacterium (assembly GCA_963755915.1). GTDB lineage: Bacteria > Planctomycetota > Phycisphaerae > Tepidisphaerales > Tepidisphaeraceae > PALSA-1353. The sequence continues at coordinate 4,255,179 of CAVWLP010000002.1, read as the reverse complement.
GCCGTCGAGGTTAAGGGTACCGCTGACGTTGGTGGATCCGCTGCCCCCCACGCCGATATTGATGAACGGCCCAAGAGCTTGAGCACCGCTGGCTCCGGCAATGGGTCCGATGGTGAGAGAGCCGGGTACCGCCGGCGAATTGAACAATGCCGCTGTCGAGTTGTGCGGCTGGAGTTCCAGAGGGGCCGTTGATTGATCCCTCCCCGGAGGTGTTTCCACCGCCGATGTTGATGACGCCCGCATTAATGGTTGTGCTGCTACTGCCGAGATTTAGCGTGCTGGTGCTTGCGGAGCCGCTCGTGCCCTCCGAATCGCCGACGCGCACTATGGCGGCGGTAATGCTGCTGTTGGCGGCGAGGGTGACGTTCGCTACGCCGTTGGCTTCGACGCCTACGTCGAATTCGCCGCCGGCGGTGGGACTTGAGAAGTTTGGATTGTTGAAGACAAAGTTGGCAAGGTTGGACATCTGGAGGCTCGCGTTGGAGCCATTGCCGACCGCGAAGCTCGTGGACCCGCTCGGCGCAGTAGACCAGGTTCCCAGTCCGCTCACCGTGAAGGTGGTGGAGGCATAGGCAGAGCTGCCGATCGTGGTGACGCCGCTGTTTGTGAAGTCTTCACCATTCCCGATAGCAATCGTGGGGCTACCGCCACTCACAACCAGGCCACTTGATCCAAGGGCGAGGTCGTCGGAGGCAGCGTTGATCGTGTAGTTGCCGCTGGTGGGCTGATTGAGTATGAGCCCGCCGGCTGAAATATTTTCGGCCAGGTTTACGGTTCCCGCAGTTCCGCCCAGGCCGACGGTCGTCGTCGAGGGGTTTCCAAACTGGGCAATCGTAACACCGTCATTGGGCCATATCACATCGCTGCCACCTGAAGTCCCGGAGGGTGTGTTGTACCATTCCGCTGTCACACCGTCCCAAGTACCCGATCCGTCCTGTGGAACGCCAGTTGCCGGCCCTGTGAGGGATGGGTCGAATGTGTCGACTTGTTGCGCGAATGCTGATTTGGCTCCGGCAGCCAAAAGGGCGACTGCCGCCCATCGAAAGCAAGCCAGTGGGATTTGGGGTGCGCTTTGGCCTGCGATCTTTGAACAAAACGCATTTCTCCGAGAAGAATGGCACCGTTTCATTGTTCCTCCGCTTTTCAAGATTTGGACTGACGAGTTGCCCTCGCACCGACACCACTAATCTAATGCGGCTTCCACAAGGGGCCACGTTATTTCGCGCAAAAGGTTCTAGGATTTGCGTCAGTCGAGAACTTCAAATGAGCAACTGACAGGCTTGAATGATCTATACCGTTTACAAGGTTTAATCGACGAGATGACTTTTGGGCTGACATCACCCGGTCGCGTTCGCTGTTTGTTCCCTCCATTGTCGACTTCCATTTCATCGCCAACCGAACCGCGACGGCCGTCGCGCTCCATCTCCTTTAACGCTTAGCGATGTGAGCGGATAAAAAGTGGATGGACTCCGAATTTGACGTTCGCGCGGCTTCCACCGTTGTCCGTGCCTTCTAACTCAAATTCATCCTCATCACTGTCCATCGTGCAACTATCGCCTGCGAGATATGCCTCCGCCGGCCACGCTCGGCTTCGCGTCCCCTGGGCAAATCGATTCAACCGCTCTTGAAAAGCCTATTTTGTCAGGAGTGCAGATCGCGACGCGAAATCTAGAGAGTTTGGCGCAAAATCGGCTAGTGGCGTCTCGCTTTTGTGGCATATTCACACGAGAGTTCATTTCGGATTGTCTAGCACTGACTCTGAGTAAGGCGTACAGGGCAAAATCACGGTCCTGCTTGAGGCCAGCGCAGCGATTCACGCTGGAGGAGAGAAAAACATGTCGAGGATTCGAAAGCTATCTATGTTGGTTGCGGTTGGCGGCTTCGCATTTACCAACCGGGCTGGCGCCTCCATTATTGCTTCGGATGTTGCCAGCAACTCACCCTACACAGCAGGGTCAGGCAACACGGCCACAACCGAATTCAACGCCGAAAACGGCGGCACGGGATTTAACGCCTGGGTGGTCACCGATGTCGAAAACTATACGGGCACCGGCGCTACCAACACGAGCCCCAGTGGCAATGGCGGGGCTTTCATCAGCAGCTCTACCAACGATGCGACGCGCAATCCGGCCCCGGTCTTCGACGTCTACGACAACGGGAACCCTGGCAGCAGCACCGCAACCGGCGCGGCGCTGGGCAGCAGCATCGAGACTGCGACACGCCCCTTCGTTACGTCTCTCACGGGTGCTGGGGCCTCGTTTTCGTTTACCGAATCGCTGGCCAACCTTCGGGGGCTCAACAGCGGAGCCCAGACGAGCCAGCTTGGTTTTGAGCTTCTCGATTCTTCGAGGAATGTTCTCTTGGATTTGTACACCTACGGTGGGGCGTCTGGGTATTGGGACGCGGATGCGTCGAATTCGGGCAATCCGTATCTCCTGTACTCGACTGATGCCGCGCACTCAGGAAGCAGTTCACGTGCCCTGACGGTCAATACCGGTGCGGCCGATACGATTACGATCACCTTGAACGACAATCTGGGCGACTACACGATCACCAGCGCTGGACACGAAGGGAGCACCTTTGCCGATGGCGGGCAGATCAATATGACGACCGGAGGGCCGGCGGCATTTGTCATCTATAACAACAACGGCGGCGACGGCAGCGATATTCGTGTGAACAATCTCAACGAGACGCTCGTACCGGAGCCGGCCAGCGCGGTCGGATTAATCGGCGCGGGAGCCGTCTTGTTGGGCCGCCGCAAGCGCTCAAACCGATTGTAACGCGAACGCCGGAGGGACGCATCCGCCGGCAAAATATCAGCTTTTTATGTAGGAACCGCGCAGGATGGCCCGCTGCATCGTTCGAACTCCGGGGAATTTAAAGATAACAAACCGAGTCTTGGGCTGGAAAATCGCGTCGCTTCTAACGGTTGTCACGCTGCTGATCCCTGCCACGCTCCGCGCTCAGGAGTCGACAATAATCACTCCCAATTGGTCCGCGCCGCTGACGCCCATACCATCCGATTTCAGCGGACTTAGTCTCGAAACCCAAATCCTGCTCCCCAACGGCGACGGAATCCACTATTTTCGCCCCGACAACCAGCGGCTGATCGCGCTCTTTAAAACCCTGGGCATCAGACATCTGCGCATCGGCGGAAACACCGCAGACAATCCTGCCATCCAAATTCCCACTGATGCCGACATCGACAGCCTCTTCGCGTTCGTCCATGCCGCAGGCGTCAAAGTAGTCTACACCCTCCGTTTCAAGGGTCAGACCGACGCCAGCGCCGACATCCCGATCGTCAGGTACATCCAGGATCGATATGCCGACGACCTCGATTGCTTCGCGCTCGGCAACGAACCCAGCATCTATTTCACGCAATATTCCGCGTACAAAGTGCGCTGGAAAAAATTGACTGACCAGATTATCTCCGCCGTTCCAGAGGCCCGATTCTGCGGCCCCAATACCGATCGGCATTATGAATGGGCCGTCGATTTCGCAAGTGATTTTGGCTCTCCAGCCACGTAAAGGGAATCTATGAGCACGCGTACGTCGGCCTCAGCGCCAGAAAAGTCACGAACGTAGCTGAGGCCCGTGACAAAATGCTCTCCGACGACTGGGTAAAACACTACCAGGCCGTTTACGACAGCTTCGTCCCACAGGTCACCGCCGACAATCTTCCCTACCGCATCGAGGAAACCAACAGCTTCTTCAACGGCGGAAAAGAGGGCGTCAGCGACACCTTCACCGCTGCACTCTGGGCCTTGGACTATCTCCACTGGTGGACCGAACACGGAGCGGCCGGAATCAATTTCCATACCGGTGACAAAGTCGCTGCAGGCGCCGATTCAACCCCGTGCCGTTACGCGGTCTATCTCTCAACCGCGCGTGGTTATCACGTTTGTCCCGTTGGCTACGCCATCAAAGCGTTTGATATAGGCGGCCACGGCTCAATGATCAACCTCGACTGTCAGTCCCCCGTGGGACTCAACGCCACCGCTTACGGAGTCGTCGGTTCTAATAACGACCTATACATCACGCTCATCAACAAAGAGCACGGCACGGGCGGTCGCGATGCAGCGGTCGTCATCGACTCCGGCAAGCCCTACACCTATGGCGAGGTCCAGTTCCTCACCATCGCCAGCCACGACATCGCCGACAAAATCGGTATCTCGCTGGGCGGGCGCCGATCAATGATGACGCCTCGTGGGCCGGAAAATGGTCCGCTTTACATCTTCCCCTGCATGCGGGACAGTTCGCTCTGACGGTCCCTGCCGCCAGCGCGGCGATCGTCAAGCTGACCGAACATTGACGGAGCCTCCGCATGTCCTCTTCGGCCACAGCCAGTTCCCCAATTACGGCACACGATATCCGCCAACTCGACCACGACCGCGTGTTGTCCATGGCCGACAAACACCTGCGCAGACCCTGTCACCATCACCTCCTTTCACGCCGCCCGCAGCGCCGGCGGCTCCCACGACTATTATTCCGAAGCCGATTATTTCTGGCCTAACCCTGCCAATCCCGATGGCCCATACATAAACCGCGACGGAATCTCGAACCCGAATAATTTCAATGAGCATCGCAACGCGCTCATCCATATGAGCATTGCTGTTCCCGCGCTGACCGCGGCTTATCTGCTCACGAGCGACCAAAAATATTCCCGCCGCGCCGTCAACCATCTCGTCGCATGGTTCGTCGATGAGAACACCCGCATGAACCCCAGCCTGTTATATTCGCAGGCCATTCACGGCCTCTGCACCGGCCGATCCTACGGCCTCATCGACAGTCTCCATCTCGTGGAAGTCTCAAAAGCCATTTCGATCCTCAACGCACGTTCACAACTCCGCCCAACCGATTCCACCGGGATCTATGACTGGTTCACCCAGTTTCTGAAATGGATGACTACACATCCATATGGCATTACCGAAGGCAAAGCGAAAAACAATCACGCCACCTGTTATTGGCTTCAGGTCGCGTCCTTTGCTACGCTCGTCGGCGCCGGCGAGCAGTTCAACGAAAGCCGCCGACGTTTCAAAGAGCAATTACTCCCCCAAATGGCTCCCGACGGCTCGTTCCCGCAGGAACTCCACCGTACCAAGCCATTCGGCTATTCGCTGTTCAATCTCGACCAGATGACCTCCCTCTGCCATGTGATTTCCGCGGATGACCAGAACTTTTGGAATTTCGCCATTACGAGTGGCCAAACATTGCACCAGGCCGCCGAATACATGTATCCCTACGCAAAAGACAAATCCACCTGGCCCTTCAAGCCGGACGTGATGTATTTTGTCATGGGCGCGCAAAACCGGCCAATTGAGGGCGCGCCAAAACCGGCCATTTTGAGGCACAGGAGATTGGGTTATCGACCTTGGCTTTCGGCGGTTGCCGCAAGCCAATGGTGGGATGGCCAATCAACTCAAGATGGCGGAAGTACAAGCAATTTTGGCACTTGCGCAGCGGCTGGTCCAATCGGAACATCGCCCGCCAACTCGGCGTTCACCGGGAGACCGTTGGACGCCACATCCGGTTGTCGGGCGGCGATCCTGCGGCGCCCGGATCGGATTCAAAACCGGCCAGCGCGCCCCTCGGCTCGACGGTGCTCGCCGCAGGCGGCTCGACGGTGCTCGCCGCAGGCGGCTCGACGGTGCTCGCCGCAGGCGGCTCGACGGTGCTCGCCGCAGGCGGCTCGACGGTGCTCGCCGCAGGCGGCTCGACGGTGCTCGCCGCAGGCGGCTCGACGGTGCTCGCCGCAGGCGGCTCGACGGTGCTCGCCGCAGGCGGCTCGGAGAGCGCGCCACCGGGTTATCCGGCGCGCCCATCGGGTCGGTCAGTACGGCATCGCCCTGGCGTGAGGTCATTGTTCAGAAGTTGGAAGCCGGGCTGACGGCCCAGCGGATTTATCAAGACATCTCCAGCGATCACGGCTATGCCGGCAGCTATTACAGCGTGCGCCGGTTCATCAAGAAGCTCTCGGCTGCCGCGCCGGCGCCCTTTCGCCGGATGGAATGCGAGCCGGGAGCCGAGGCGCAGGTGGACTTCGGCCGGGGTGCGCCCTGGTCGGTCCTGACGGCAAACGCAAAGCAACCTGGGTCTTCCGCATTGTGCTGAGCCACAGCCGCAAGGGGTACGCCGAGGCGGTGGAGCGGCAGACGACCGATGATTTTCTGCGTTGTCTGGAAAATGCCTTTACGCACTTCGGCGGGATGCCGTCAGCGCTGGTGATCGACAATCTTCGCGCGGCGGTGACGCGGGCGGACTGGTTCGAGGCGGAGTTGTGTCCCAAGGTCCGGTCGTTCGCCGAACATTATGGAATCGCCATTCTGCCCACCAAGCCGTACACGCCGCGGCACAAGGGGAAGATCGAGCGGGGCATCGGCTATGTGAAGAGCAATGCTCTCAAAGGCCGGCAATTCGCCTCGCTCTCGGATCAGAACGCGCATCTGCTGACGTGGGAGAAGAGCGTGGCCGACACGCGCATCCACGGCACGACGCGGCGGCAGGTGAAGGAAGTCTTCGAGCAGGTAGAGAAGCCGGCACTGTTGGCTCTGCCGCCGGTGCGATTCGATCTTTTCACCGAGGCGTTGCGCAGTGTTCACCGCGACGGGCACGTGGAGATCAAGGGGGCGTACTATTCGGTCCCGCCGGAGTTTTTGGGCCAGCGGGTCTGGGCGCGGTGGGACGGGCGCACGGTCCGGCTGTTCGATCAGAAGATGCGTGCGATCGCTCTGCACGCGCAGCGTCCGCCGGGCAGGTTCTCGACGCAAGACGCCCATATCCTGCCGGAGAAGATCAGCGGCATCGAGCGTGGAACGACCTGGCTTCTCCAGCGGATCGAATGCATCGGGCCGCACGCCACGCAGTGGGCGCAGTCAATGCTTCAGCATCGCGGCATCGAAGGCGTGCGCGTGTTGATGGGGCTGCTGTCGCTGGCCAATCAGCAGCCGCGACCGGCCGTGGAACGAGCCTGCGAGATTGCTCTGGGGCATGGCGCGTATCACCTGCGCTCCCTGCGGCAGCTCATCGAACACCAAAACGGCGCGCCGGTTCAACAACACTTCGAGTTTGTTCAGGAACATCCAATCATCCGCGGACTGGCCGATTACGGACAGTTCGTACGCGACGCAATCACCCAAGCGGAGGCTTTGCCTGCCGCACAACCTTTACAGGCCTGCCCTGAGCAGAGCCGAAGGGAGTCCACCCCATGAGACCTTCGTTGATGCAGACGCTCAAGCAACTTCGGCTTTCAGGTCTGGCGAGCAGCCTTGAAGTTCGCCTGAGCGAGGCGGCCGGCAATCGGCTCGACCACAGTGAGTTTTTGGAACTGATCCTTCAGGATGAACTGAACGTCCGATCCAGCCGGCAGATCGGCCGGCGCGTCAAGGCGGCGATGTTCCGCGACACCAAAAACCTCGACGAGTTCGACTTCTCCTTCAACACCTCCATCAAACGCAAACAGATTCACGATCTGGCCGCCGGCCAGTTCATTCGTGACAAACGTGACGTGCTCTTGCTGGGTCCGCCCGGCGTGGGCAAATCGTTTTTGGCCCAGGCCATCGGACACCAGGCGATCAAGAGCGGCTTGGTGGTCCTGTACCGATCCATCTTCGACCTGGCCCGCGACTTTTTAGGCGACGAGGATCTGGGAGCCCAGGACAAGACGCTGGCCCGGTATCTCAAGCCTGATCTGCTTATCATCGACGACATGGGAATGAAGCAGCTTCCGCGGCGCAGCGGCGAATGCCTGCTGGAGATCGTCATGCGCCGGCACGAGAACCGCTCGACGATGATGACCAGCAACCGTCCACTGGAGGACTGGGCCAAGCTGATCGGCGACGTGCCGGCGGCCACGGCCATTCTGGATCGGTTCCTGCAGCACGCCACGATCATCAACATCACCGGCAAGAGCTACCGCCTTCGGCATGGGGGCCATTCGACTTCGCTCACGGCAGGCCAATCCGGGACACCGGAAAAGACAAATCCAAAAGGACGGCGGAGTACCGCCGGCGATGAAGGGTGCTCCCCCCCGGAAGACACCGTGACAGAGCCGCCGTTGTCTTCTGATGTGGGGGTATCCGCCGGCCAGACGGCGTGAACGGGGACCAATAACTCAAGGAACAGTTGCGTCGGATAGAACGGATGCGGTATAGAATACGTCAGCACATTGGCCGGTTTTGAAGCGCCCCGCCCTGGCTGGTTTTGGCGCGCCCCGTGACAGTATTTCCAATATTGGCCTGTGCGTAGCCCCGCCTGGCTTTTTGCCGGCCTCGCGTACGACGAGCAAAAGTACATCGACCTCTGGAAAACCCTCGATCCCAGTCCCACGGTCCCCGAGGTCCTGCGCAACTTGCCCATCCGTCAACCGGTGCTCTGGGTGGACGAGGTGTAAGACTTTCTCGTCAATCGCAGCACGGTTGCTTTCGCTTGCACCTATCATCAGTGGAAGGAGACTCGCGAGCCGTACATCGTGCGGTTGGCGTTGGGCTGCGCAGTTCATTACCACGCAACCGCCGGACATAAGCGCGGGGCCGAGCAATTAGGGATCCTGAGACGACGCCTGGAAGCCAGCGTGCTATTGATCAAGGCCACGGGCGCAGGATGGGACGTCTCGAATTTGCCCCAGTTCAGCCACAGCGACCGGGCTGCAACGCCCCAAACTCGAAACTGAAAACGCCGAAACAATCCTGGCTCTTTGAATCAGTCCGAATCAACGTGAAGGCGGATTGCTACTTTTACCAACCCACTCATCAGCCTATTTCACTCATCATCCATCAAGCTACATCACCGGTATCGACCTGATCTTTGAAGGCGGGATGACGGCTGTGGAGTCCTGCTCGGTTGCTATGCATTCTTCGGAGATCTGTTCAGACGCCAGCCGACGCTCTCAAACTTCTGATTATCGACCGATGGACACAAACGATCTGGCCTAGTCAGATTCAATCCGTGAATACCCCCGCCCGTACAGCCGTTGATGGGAAATGTGACAACCAGTTGCCGCAAGGGTCTCCGCTCGCGCGGCCTTTAAACTGGCCACCTTCACACCGTTCAATAATATTGTCCCCGTGAACAACCTCGCCTATCTCTTCCTTTTTTTGCCGCCCCTCTCGATCCTTTGCTCCGCCGGCTGCGCCTCCAATTCTTCCTCGCCTCAATCCGGATCAGCTCAATTGCTCACCAAGGACCCGCAGCCGATCCAATCCCGTATCATGAATTTCGCCGACCGCTATGTCACCACCATCGCCGCCGCTCTCGACCAACAGGAAACCAACATCTGGAAAATCGTCGCCGACTACTTATCCTCCGGCCAGATCTCCCAAGTGCGCGAACTGGCCGACAGATGGGTCATCGACCACCCCGGCCAACCTTTCGTCGCCGAAGCCAGACTCGCCGAATTCTCACAGGACAACTCCTCCCGCGGCAAAGACCCCAGCATCACTCAACTCTCTTCCAGTCTCCTCACAATCGTCTCCATCAGCCCCGTCAAGAACCTCGACCCCGCCGTCCAGCAAGTCAGGGAATCCCCGCAACGTCTGCTGCACACCTTCCCGTTCAATCTCTATGCCATGGAAAATCCAAACTCCTTGACCGATTTCCCCGTCGACACGACATACTCGCCTGACGCCGACCAAAACATCGGATTGTCATTGTAAGCTATTATACATAATTTACTTGTATTCAATCAAAGGTGTGCGACTGCTTCAAACTGGATAAATTCCCGCGCGCACCCCTTGCCGGATTATGGTGCGGTTATCGCGTTTAATGTTATGAATGGGTTGGTCGGCAAACGACGGAGAATGCGGGCCGATTCAGGATGGTCATGTCATCGCAGGCGGAGGTTCATTATGCGTTCCAGGTGCAGGCGTACCCGCCCCAGTGGCTTCACATTGGTCGAGTTGTTGGTCGTGATCGGGATCATCGTAGTGTTGGTCGGCCTTCTCCTGCCCGCCCTCAACAAGGCGCGCAGGCAAGCCTACTCCGCCCAATGTGCCAGCAATATGCGACAGCTCGCCCTTGGAGTGCTGCAGTATTGCATCGACAACAATGGGAGGTTCATCATTGAGGGTATTGATGCGATTCCAAACCAGACCAAGGACGGCTCCTACGCGGACGGGTTTGGGTGGCAGCATGAGCTGATGCATCAAAAAATACGTCAGCACTTCCAACATGTACCTGCAGCCGACGGACCCGAATTCGCTCATTTCTGCGCCAATCGGAACCGTGTTTCGCTGTCCGGAAAGCACGGACGTAGCGCGAACCGGCGCGGGGCTTTCGGCGCCGTCATTGCGTGCGCCGACCGGCCCGATAGGGTAGCGCGGTCTCCCTCCAGATCGCAATCAATTAGGGCACACGGAACATGCGGGATCAGGTGACAACATCGCCTATCGCCGGATGAGGCCGTTTGTGGGGGCAGCAGACTCAACCAAATGGGGCGGTTTCTTCAAAATATTCCTTTGGCAATACTTAGTACAATCTTATCTTGAAATGGGAAAAGATAAGTATATTGTGAGTCTAGAATATCTACATTTACGTTGTAAAACTACCAATCGAGGAGGAACCAATGCGATCTCAGAAGCTATTTTCAGCGACCAAGCATGTAGCGATCTCTATCACGGTTGGGTTCGGTCTATTGTCCACGCCAACCGCGCGCAGACGACGGCACTCCAGGACAGAACGCAAGCGGGCCTGGGGTACAGACGGCTGGCAATGGGGGCTATGGCGAGAACGGAGGTAATGCAATCGCTCAAGATCCTTCAGGCGGAGATGTGTTCGCCTATGCGGGGCAAGGCGGGGAAAGCGAGAGTCTTAGTGGAGGAAGCGGCGGCGATGGCGGTACGGCTGGTGCAAGCGCGAGCAAAAACGGTACCGCAGAAGCTGTTGGCGGATTCGGTGGTGACGGGGGATCTATGGGAGGTACCGGCGGTGCCGCGAATGCAACGAGTTCAAACTTCGCCGGTGCCACCGGGGGCTATGGCGGGTACGCACATGACGGGGGGCAGGGGGGTAACGCCGGCAACGCCTCGGCGACGGCGGATGGCTACGGAAGTGTAACCGCAGAGGCGGTGGGCGGCGAAGGCGGAGGTGTCTATGATGGCGGTGGAACCGGCGGCGACGGGGGCGGCGCGAATGCCGATGCCTCAGCAACCGGCACCTCGTCCTCTCCAAGCGCCTCCGCTTCCGCGGGTGCGGGCGGCGGCCTCGACGGGGCACCAGGCGGATCTGGGGGAATCGCGGTTGCCGGCGCGGGGGCGTACTCCTATGCCGGGGGAACCGCGAGCGCCAGTGCTACGGCACAGGGAGGCAACACCAACAACGGCGGCACTTTTGGCCTCGCGGGAAATGCTGAAGCGACCGCTACCGCCAATACCGTTATCATCTCGGCGTCCGACGGCGGCAGCGGCTACTTTGGCGGCATTGTGTCGGTAAGCGCAAGTTCCGGGCCGGACGGCAGTTCGATCACGGCCACTGTTGGGAACGGCGGCGGCAACTCCAATGATGGAGCGATGACGGTGTCCACTACCAACACCGAGACCGTCTCCCTTGCCGGTATATCCGGCACGGGAGCGCTTGCCGTGGGGGACGGTACACACGCGACCACGCTTGAACTAAACACGACCGGCGGAACAACAAGTTCCCAATCCGCGTTTACCGTGAACCGAAGTTCCGCGCTCGACATCTACACAGATTCCACCTCCACGGCCACGTTTGGCACCGCAAACGTAAACGGCGGGATATTAAGCTTTACAGGAACTGGTTCTACGACCATCAGTTCTCTCTCGTTAAACGGCGGAACCCTCGGGGTTGACCCCGTCAGTTCCACCCTTAGCCTGACAACGATGACCATGGGGTCTGGGATTTCCTATGCCGGTGGCTCGCAAGTCAGCATCAGTCTCGGCGGTAGCTCGACCAGCACCATTTTGCTCGACTCCGGAAATCTGACACGCGAAGCCAATGGCACGTTTATCGTCGCCGCCTCGGGGGGGTATCGCCGACTTGGGCGTTGAGGAATAGTTTCTGGTCAGTGGCACCGTTCCCGCCGGTCAGGATGGGATCGTCAATCCGTCGATCGTTGGACAGGACACCACCGACAACAATGGCTACTTTCTGTTCTACGGCGCAAACGGTTTTGTGAAAGCCACATCGGGCGCCGCAACCAATATCAACTCAGCTTCCGGCGAGGTCTATGATGCGGGCACCGGGAGCAACACCAACACACTATCCGGCAACGCTTCAGCATACGCCCTCAATGCTGAAAACCAGACCGTCGATACCGCCGGACATACGCTCACTCTCGGTGATGGAACTGCTGGCCATCAGGCCGGTGTCATCCTAAACGGGGGATCAATTATCAGCAGCAGCGGCAGCGGTGTCCTGAATTTCGGTAACAACGAAGGCGTCATTTACACTAGCTCCGCTGGCACACCCGCGATCTCCGCCAGGATTGCCGGCTCCGACGGCGCCACGTTTTTTGGACCCGGAACGTTGGACCTTACAGGTACCAACACGAACCTCACCGGCGGGCTCAACGTCAATCAGGGTACCGTCAATGTGACCAGTGGAGCCAACCTTGGCGCAACTGGAAACACAATCACGCTCGATAGCGGGACCCTACAGTTTTCTAATAGTTTCTCGACAAATACCTCAGACTGTCAGGCATCACTTAAATCACGCCACGTAACATCACTTCAAATGCCGCCATTTTGGAGAGGCGCAGATTCGGTCCGTAAGCTTCCCGGCTGCTCGCCGGTGGGAGCTTGCGGATGTCGAATCGGCTCACAATGGCGGAACATCAGACAATCTTGGGACTTGCGCGACTGAACTGGTCGTATCGCCGGATCGCCGCGGAACTGGGCATCGACCGGGAGACGGTCTCTCGTCACATTAAATCCGCGGTGATCGAACCACCCGGTGCAGGTCCGCCGGATCCAGATGCCGCCATTCTGATTGCCGGGTCCGAGGTCAGATCGGAGGCAAATGCCACCATTCCGATGACCGGGTCAATGCACGGCGAGGCGGAATCTGTCGGTTCAAATGCCGCCATTTCGATTACCGGGTTTTCCGGCCGTCACAGCCAGTGCGAGCCATGGCGCGCCGTCATCCTTCAGGGTCTTGAGCAAGGCCTGACGGCCAAGCGTATCTGGCAGGACTTGGCTGCCGATCATGGCTTCGACGGTCCTTACCAACCGGTCCAGCGATTTGTCCAGCGGCTCAACCGTGCCGGAACCAACGGATTGCCCTATCGGCGAATGGAATGCGCCCCCGGCGCCGAGGCCCAGGTGGACTTCGGCAAGGGCGCACCCTCGTCACACCCGACGGCAAACGAACCCGTCCCCACCTGTTCCGCATCGTGCTGAGCTGCTCGCGCAAAGCCTACAGCGAAGTGACGCCCCGGCAGACCACCGAGCAGTTCATCCGCTGCATCGAAAACGCCTTCATTCACTTCGGCGGTGTTCCCAGAACTCTGGTGATCGACAATCTCAAAGCGGCCGTCACCCATGCCGACTGGTACGATCCCGATCTGAATCCCAAGATTCAGGAGTTCGCGCGTCACTACGGCACCGTCATTTTGCCGACGCGCCCAAGGACGCCACGGCACAAGGGAAAGATCGAACGCGGCGTCGGATACGCCCAGGGGAATGCTCTCAAGGCCCGAACCTTCAAGAGCCTTTCCGAGCAGAACCAATTCCTGGCCGAATGGGAATCGACCATCGCCGACACGCGCATTCATGGCACCACGCGCAAGCAGGTGGCGAGGATGTTCGCGGAAGTGGAGAAGCCGGCGCTATTGCCTCTTCCGCCGGGACGGTTCCCCTGTTTTCAGGAAGCCCAGCGGATCGTCAACCGTGATGGCCACGTGGAGGTGGCCAAGGCGTATTACTCGGCGCCGCCGGAGTTCCTCGGCCGGACCATCTGGGCGCGCTGGGACGGGCACGTCGTCCGGCTCTTTGATTCTCAGCTTCGGCAGGTTGCCATCCACGTTCAGCACGAGCCGGGACGCTTCGCCACCGATGATCGTCACATCGTTCCCGAGAAGCGCGGCGGGATCGAACGCGGCGCGGCCTGGTGGATGAACAAGGCCAGCGCCATCGGTCCCCACGCCGGCCAATGGGCTGAAAATGTCCTGAATTGCCGGGGGATTCACGCCTTGCGCGTGGTGATGGGGCTGGTCAGTCTCACGCATCGCCATCCCGCCAAAATGATCGAACAGGCCTGTCAGGTGGCTCAAGGGCACGGCACCCATCGGCTGCGCGACATCCGCAATCTGCTGAAACGATCGGAATCCGCCGCGCAACAGCAACAGTTCGAGTTCGTCGCCGAGCATCCCCTGATCCGGTCGCTTTCGGATTACTCCCAACTGGTCCATGACGCTTTCGATAACACCCCCGTGGAGGCAAAGCCTCCACTTTTTTGAAAGGAGATTTATGAACGAATCGTTACGAACCGCCCTGACCCGCCTTCGGCTTTCGGGCTTGGCCTCCACCTTGGACGTGCGCTTGCAGGAAGCCGCCGGCCATCAGCTTTCCCACGGCGAGTTTTTGGAACTGGTGCTTCAGGATGAATTGCTCATTCGCAATGAACGCCTGATCGCCCGGCGCGTCAAGATCGCGGGCTTTCGGGAACTCAAGACCCTCGACGAGTTCGACTTTTCCTTCAACTCGTCGGTCAAACGCAAGCAGATCTTCGAGCTGGCAACCGGCCGGTTCATCCGCGAGGCGCGGGATGTCTTGCTGATCGGGCCGCCGGGTCTGGGAAAAAGTCACATCGCCCAGGCACTGGGATACCAAGCCATCAAGAACGGATCGGTCGTGCTTTACCGCTCGATCTTCGACGTGGTGCGCGACTTCCTGCACGATGAGGCCCTCAACCAGCAGGACAAAATCATGGAGCGGTATCTCCGGCCCGATCTGCTCATCATCGACGATATGGGCATGAAGCAATTGCCCAAACGCTCCGGCGAATATCTCTTCGAGATCATCATGCGGCGTTACCAGGTTCGCTCCACCATGATGACCAGCAACCGGCCGCTCGAAGACTGGGGCAAATTGATCGGCGACGTACCGGCCGCCACGGCAATCCTCGATCGCTTCCTGCACAACGCCGAGGTGATCGCGATCACCGGCAGAAGCTATCGGTTGCGAGACCGTGCCGCGGAGGCGAAGCCTACCGCTGAAAGCATCGAATCCACCAAACCGCGAGGACGCCGGAGTACCGGCGGCGATGAAGGGCTTTCCCCTCCGGAAGACACCGATGCCAGAAAGCCATTGTCTTCTGGCGTGGGGGTTCAGCCTGCCGAAGCGGCCTCGCCGGTAGTCAACAACTCGGCGTCAATTTGAAATGGGACGGTCGATTGCGATATATCGGACGTGGTGGCATTTGATCCGATGATCGGTGGTGGCATTTGAAGTGATGACTGACACAGACCTCACGGATCCCGTGGTCATAGGCGCGGGAGGTGCTACCCTCGACACTCAATCCGGCACCGTGACCCTCGGCGGAACGGTCAGCGCTTCAGGTGCCGTCACGAAGGTCGGCTCAGGCACCCTGATTCTTACCGCCTCTCTCACCGTCGGCGACGGCGTCAACCCCACCACCCTCCAACTCGACACAGCGGCCGGCTCAACCTCCATCCAATCGCCCGTTACGGTTGATGCCAATTGCGCGCTCGACCTCCAGACGGGTTCCACTTCCACGACGGCCATCAGCACTGGCAATACCAATAATGGCATCATCAATGTCACCGGTGCCGGCACCACCAGCATCGGCGGAATCACGGGCTCCGGAACCCTCTCCGTCGGCGATGGAGTCGATGCCACCACCGTCGCGGTCAATACCACCAGCAGCTCAAACTCGACCCAATCGTCGTTTACAGTCAACACAAATTCCACGCTCGATCTCTACACGGATTCCACCTCGAGCGCGACCATGGGGACCGGCAACGCCAACACCAACAACGGGACGATTAACGTCACCGGTGCTGGGTCCACGACCATCGATACAGCTACGGGTTTCGGTACCCTCGTCGTCGGCGACGGCACCCACGCCACAACGCTTCAGCTCAGCACCGCCGGTGGCTCGATTTCCAGCCAATCCTCCTTTACCGTCCAGGCCAATTCCACTTTCGACGTCTACAACGACGCCAGCTCCGCCACCATGTTTAGCGCCAGCAATACCAACGACGGGACGCTCAACATCACTGGTGCTGGCCTCACCAGCGTCGGCGATTACAGTGGCACAGGAACCTTTACCGTCGATGCCAACTCCACCCTGAACTTTGGCACAAATTCAACATCAACCACGAGTATTGGCGGCGGCAGTACGAACGATGGAACATTAAGTGTCACGGGCTACGGCTCGGCCACCATTGCCGGAATCGCTGGCACCGGAACCTTGGTGGTCGGTGACAATAGCGGCCAGTCCACTGACACCCTTCAGCTTAGCACCACCAGCACCTCAACCTCGACCCAAGCCTCAATCGCCGTAAATGCAAACACGACGCTAGACCTCTACACAGATTCCACGTCGACCACCACTATCGGTAGCGGCAGCTCGAACAACGGCACTCTCGACGTTACCGGGACCGGCGCAACCGCTATCAGCGGGCTCAACGGAACCGGCTCAACTATCATCGGTGATGGCACCCACAGCACGACCCTTCAGCTTTCCCACGAAAGCGGCGCCAGCTACGTCGGATCGCTCACTATCAATTCCGGCTCCACGCTCGACATCACCAACAATCACCTTTTCATCGTCTACGGCTCCGGCAGCGATCCAATGTCCACCATCTATAGCTACCTCAAGTCCGGCTATAACAATAGCCACTGGAACGGCCCCGGCATCATTTCCTCAACCGCCCAGTCTCCAACCGGTGGCCATTCCTACGGAATTGGTTTCTCGGACAGCGCAGACGGGGTGGTCAGCGGACTCACCTCTGGTGAAATTGAATTAAAGTACACCCTGCTGGGAGATGCCAACCTCGATGGCACCGTGAACGCTACCGACTTCTCAATTCTTTCCGCCAATTTTGGACAGGGCTACACAAATTGGGATCAGGGCAATTTCCTTTACACCTCTTCGATCAATGGGTCGGATTTCTCGGCCCTGTCCGCCAACATGGGGGATGGTGACAGCGGAGCCGATTCCGTAGTAACAAAAGCCGACATCGCCGCACTGGATGCCTTCGCCGCGGCGAACGGGTTGCCAGAGCCGACCATCGGCGTGGTGCCGGAGCCGGCGTCGCTTGCCGTGCTGAGCTTGAGTGCAGTAGCTATCATGGCACGGCACCGTCGAAAGGATCGGAATGTGTCGCCATAATGGTGTGCACGCCACTTTCAGTCGACGACGGCCCCAAATCTGAGGGCGCGAGTGATTCCGTCCACATCTCTCGCTTCTCTCCCGGTACTGTCTTCGCCAATCGCTATCGCATCGTTGCCCTGCTCGGCTACGGAGGCATGGGCGAAGTCTATCGTGCCGACGACCTTACCCTCGACCAACCCGTCGCCCTCAAATTTCTGACCGCTGGCCACGGCAAGGACCCCATTTGGCTCGATTGGCTCCGAAACGAAGTCCGCCTCAGCCGCCAGGTCAGCCACCCGCACGTCTGCCGCGTTTTTGATCTCTGCAATGTGGATGGCGAAGCTTTCATTACCATGGAGTACGTCGATGGCGAAAACCTCGCCTCTTTGCTCCGCCGAATCAGCCGAATCTCCGGCAGTAAAGCGCTCCAGATCGCCCGCCAGTTGTGCGCCGCCCTCGCCGCCGCACATCGTTGCAGCGTTCTCCACCGCGACCTCAAGCTAGCCAATGTCATGCTCGACGGCCAGGGTCAGGTCCGCGTCACCGACTTCGGTATTGCCGCCACTGTCGACGAAGCCGGTCGCGGCGCGATCACCGGGACGCCCGCATACATGGCCCCCGAACTTTTCAGCGGCCGAAAAGCCACCGTGCGCAGCGACATTTATTCACTCGGCCTGGTCCTCTACGAAATCTTCACCGGCAGGCCAGCATTCGAAGCCAATTCAACACTCGAATACAAACGCCTGCATGAAACTGTCGTCCCCCCTCCGCCGTCGAAATGGAAGCCGAACATCGATCCACTGGTCGAACGGACCATCCAGCAATGCCTTGAAAAGGATCCGCAAAATCGTCCCGCCAGTGCCATTGCTGTCGCCGCGGCGCTCCCTGGCGGCGATGCACTTGCTGCCGCCCTCGCCGCCGGAGAAACGCCTTCTCCGCAAGTCGTCGCCGCCGCCGGTGGAACCGCCGGCCTTTCCCGCGTCGTCGCCTCCACCTGCCTGGCCGCAACGATTGTCGGTCTCATCGTTATCGTCCTGCTTTCTCGCTTCGCCTTCTTCCTTCCACAGGCCCATCTCGATAAACCGCCGGACGCCCTCGTTGAAAAAGCGCAAAACATCCTGCTCCTTACCGGCCAGGACGGCAAAAGCGTTGATCAGGCCTATGATTTCTGGTTCGACGAAAATTTCGCCCGCTATATCGAACGATACCAGCCAAAACAACACCAATGGGAACGCCTCGGCCAGGCACGACCCGGCGCCGTTTTTTTCTGGTATTGCCAAAGCCCAGATTACTTCGTCTCCACCGACTACCTCAGCATCGTCACGCCCGATGCAACCGGAAAACTCTCCGCCGGCACGAAACAGGTCTGGCTCGACGTGCTCGGCCGGCTCAAGCGCCTGGAAATTATCCCGCAACCGGGCGATTCTTCCTCCGCTTCAACTTCCGTGGCCAATTTCGCTTCTCTCTTCACCGCTGCCGGTTTGGACATCGGCAAATTCACCAGCGTTCCGCCCGCGCTAACGCCACCGGCCTATGCGGATGCCCGCTACGCATGGGAAGGGGCATACCCAGAAGAGCCGCAGGTGCACGTCCGGGTTGAAGCCGCATCACTCAATGGCAATCCCGTCTCATTCCGGATCATCGAGCCGTGGGAGGCGCTGATCCCTGCGCCTCCCTCGATTGGCCCAACGTACGTCACCTTCCAAACCTTGCTGCTGGTCACCCTCGTTTCCGGTTCCCTTTTCCTCCTCAGTTGGAATCTTCATGAAGGCCGCGGGGACCGTCGCGGCGCGAGTCGCGTCGCGATCTTCTTTGGCATCCTCGAAATCGTCATCTCACTCCTGGTCGCCCACCACGTTCCGCAGCTTCAGATCGAGTTGGAACTCCTGTCCCGCATACTCGGCTCCGTCCTCGTACACGCTACGCTGGTCTGGATCATCTACGTTGCGCTCGAACCCTACGTCCGCCGCATCTGGCCGGAAACTGTCATCTCTTGGAGTCGTATCCTTACTGGTCGGATCGCCGATTCCCTTGTGGGCGCGCACATTTTGATCGGCATGGTCATCGGCGTCGCCTATATGCTTCTCGATCAATTCAAAAATATGGTTCCCGAATGGATCGGCCGCGCCCCTGCTCTGCCGCGTGTGGATGTTAAAGTGCGCATGCTCGCGTTCAGCAGCCCTTTCAGCACATTGTTGTTCACGATGGTTGAAGCCGTCGCGGCCTCTCTCCTCTGCCTGCTCTTGCTTGTCCTGTTGCGTCTGATCCTGCGCAGCAGATGGCTCGCTGCCGTGGCTTTCATTCCCATCGTTGCCGCGGTGAGTGTCCGCTGGCGTGCCGCCGACCCGCTGAATTGGTTCTTTGAATCCTCAATGGCCATGTTGCTTATGCTCGCGCTGGTGAGATTCGGCCTAGTGACAACCATCGCCGCCCTCTTCACCGCCTGGTCCATCTGGAACCAGCCGATTACTTCCGATCTGACCACCTGGTACGCCAGAAGCACGGTCGTTGAGTTTGTAATGGTCGTCGGCCTGGCCACAGTAGCACGGAAACTAACCACCAAGGCAAGATAATTTCCTCGAACTGCGCGAGATCAATAAGTTGTTCGCCGAATACCGATCAAAGTGGAGATTAGAGCATTTCCCAAATTAAGCTAGCGGAAGGTGATAGCCGCAGTGCTCAAAGAATCCCTCGGCGTCGCCGGCCGTGATTGCATCCATCGCCTTGAACACCGCCTCCACCAACGCTTCGAATGTTCTGGGCTCGGCGCCGCGGATCAACTGCTTCACCTTGCTCCACATCATCTCGATCGGATTCCAATCCGGAGAATAAGGCGGCAGCAGCCGTAATTCACAGCCCGCCGCTTCGATCATCGCCCGCACCGCCGGCCGCTTGTGAGCCGGCAGATTGTCCATCACCACGATGTCGCCGGGCCGCAGTCCTGGAAGCAGCGCCTCACGCACCCACACGACGAAAACGTCGCCGTCCATCGGTCCTTTCACCACCGCGCCGGCGATGGCGCCGCCGACTCGCACCGCGGCGATCATGGTGGTCGTGCTCCAGTGTCCGGCCGGGACCCTGCACACCAATCGTTCACCCCGGGCGCAGCGGCCACGCAGGCGGGTGAAGTTGGTTTTGGCCCCGGATTCATCCAGAAAAACCAGGCGATTGGGATCGACCTGCTTTACGTTTTGTTCCCATTGCGCATGCGCCTCGGCGACGTCGGGCCGCTCCTGCTCGGCGGCGTGGAGGGACTTTTTTTAAAGGACAAATCCAGCTTCCCGACCCAACGGTCCACCGTGGAGAGCGCCACGTCCAGTTGCAATTGCTCCTTGATTTCAGCGAGCGTGGCGTCGGGATGATCCGCCACGAATTGCCCGAGCTGCGTTTTGATCTGGTCGGTGAGTTTTCCTTTGCGGCCGCGAAGGTGGAGCAGCGGGTCCGCGGTTCCGCGCTCGCGATGATTCTGCCGCACGCGGCGAACGGCTGATTCGCACCGGCCGAAGATCGCGGCGATTTCCTTGGTGCCCTTGCCGGCTTGATAGGCCGAGATGATCCATCGACGGGTGAGGGTGATCTGGGAAGCCATGAAAACCTCCTTGTTGTTTCGGAGGTTAGCACAGGTCGATGCCTGGCGCTAGTTTGGAAAAGGAAATGCTCTAAAATGTTTGAGATGAGAATTGTTCAAGCCCAGATTAACAAGGGCGACGGCAATATCGTGAAGAATTTGCGCAAGCACCTGCCTGCCCGCCGCGCGCTTCTAGAAAGAGGACGACGGCGGGGCGATCGCCTGACTGAAAATTCCGGCTCCAAACGTCAAATCGTAAAGAAGAACGTGGCCCCCGCCTGCGGTTCGGATTCGGCCCAGATGCGACCGCCGTGGAGTTGGATGATGCGCCGGACGGTAGCCAACCCGATTCCGGTGCCGGGAAATTCGGTCGCGGAATGCAGGCGTTGGAACGCTCCGAAGAGTTTTTCGGCGTGGGCCATGTCAAACCCGGCGCCGTTGTCGCGCACCACGAAAACCTGCTGGTCATCCTGACGCTTTGAGGTCAACTCGATGACCGCATCCTTTCGCTTCGAGGTGAACTTCCACGCATTTCCGAGCAGGTTTTCCAGCACAATCTGCAGAAGCCGGCCGTCACCGTCGGCGACGAGTTTGTCGTCGATACGGCAACTCACCTGCCGATCCGGCTGCGTCCTTTGAAGATCGGCAAGAATAGCCTTTCCGATCGGGCTGAGGTCCACCGGGCTTCGATTAATTTCGCAGCGTGCAACCTTCGCCAGGTTCAGGAGATCGTCGATGAGATGTCCCATTCGCGTGCAGGCGTTTTGAACGCGAAGGAGATGTTCCCGGCCAGTGTCGTCCAGTTGGCCGGCCTGCTCGTCGAGGACCATTTCGGTGAATCCATGTATCGCGCGCAGGGAGCGCGCAAATCGTGCGACACCGAATAACTGAACGACTCCAGTTCCTTGTTGGCCGCCTCCAGGGAGGCGTTGGATTGGCGAAGCTCGTTCTTAGCCAGCGTCAATTCCTGATTGCGCTGAATTGCGGCTTCGTAGGTGGAAAGCAGCAGGTTGAGTATTTGCAGGCGATCCGCGGTGATGAAATGGCGCTGCCCGTGGAAGTATATCTCCACGCCGATGCTGGTATGGTCGTGCTCGCGGATTTCGCGATTGACGAGCACAAACTGAATTCGCGAAAGAAGGTGGCGTTCTTCGTAGGGTTTGATAAGGAAGTTGTCGGCGCGGCATTCCAGGCCGCGGATCACGTCTTGCGGGTCCGACAGCGTTGTGACAAGAATTACCGGGACGTTGCTGAGCCCTGGATCGGATTTGATCTCGTGACAAAGCTGATAGCCGTCCATTTCGGGCATCACGACATCGCTGATGACCAGAGTGGGTTTTTCCTGGCGGGCCATCTCCAGCGCCTCGCGGCCATTGACGGCGGCCATCACGCGATAACTTTGGCTTTCCAGAATATATTTGAGCTTCTCGGCCTGAGTGGCGCTGTCCTCGGCGATAAGAATCGTCGCGGAAGCGGTGGCGACTTCGGGAGCGGCAATCATGATTGAACTCCTTCATAAACAGGTTGTTGCTGAACCAAAGCGGCGAGCGCGTAGGCGATTTTGTCGGGCGGAAAAATATAGCTGGCGGCGCCCAGAGCGATGGCTTCGCCGGGCATTCCATATACGACGGAAGTCTCCTGATCCTGCGCAATGGTCGCAGCGCCGCGGTCTCGCATGCGTTTCAATTCCTCCGCTCCGTCCCTGCCCATGCCGGTCAGCAATACGCCGACGGCGCCGGGGCCAAAGCCATCGGCGAGTGAACGAAAAAGATGGTCAACGGATGGACGCATGCCGTTGTCCGGTTCGGCCCGGTTCAGGAGGATCGAACGGCCGCGATCGATGGTCATGTGCTGGCCGTCCGGGGCTAAATAGACATGGCCAGGGTGCGTTTGGAGCTGATGCGCGGCAATGTGGATTTTCATGCCGGTGGAGTGACCGAGCCAATCGGCAAGTCCCGGCAAAAAACCCGGGGCGATATGCTGCACGATCAGAATAGGAACGGCAAAATCCCTGGGAAGCGCGGCGAGAATGGTGCGCAAGACCGGCGGACCGCCGGTGGAAGCGCCAATCCCGACGAGTTCAATTTGGGCGCACGAACGGAGCCGGCGTGTCGGAATGGTGAGGGCTTCCGGCTCGGCGCTTTGCCGCGATCGAGGCCAGCGATGAACGACTTTGATTTCGGACATCAGCTTCACGGTTTGCAGGAGATGGGTTGAACGCTGGCGAAACTCGCTATGGTTGGGGTCGCGCGGCTTTTCGACGCAGGCCACGGCG
Source organism: uncultured Phycisphaerales bacterium (assembly GCA_963755915.1). Lineage (GTDB taxonomy): Bacteria > Planctomycetota > Phycisphaerae > Tepidisphaerales > Tepidisphaeraceae > PALSA-1353. The sequence continues at coordinate 4,232,044 of CAVWLP010000002.1, read as the reverse complement.
CCTGCCTGCATCGACTGGAACATCGCGACCGAGCCGCGCGGATCGCCGCCGCGATTGCAGACAACGATCGGGAGCGGTTGGGTCTCCATGATGATTCGAGTGGTCTCGAAGCCGTCGATAGCCGGGGTTTCGATATCCAGAAGCACGACATTCGCGGCATTCCTTGCAAGGAACTGCAAGGCCCCGCGTCCGTTGCGCACGACGCCGACCACTTGAATCTCGGGGTCGGAACCAAGAATGTTCGCCAGTCCGCCCGGCGCCGCGCCGACGTTCTCGACCAGTAGAACTTTGATCTTCCGTTCCTTGCTCATGGCTCACGATTCAGATCAGTTTGCGAACAGCCTCCAGAAGGTTGCTTTGGTCGAAACTGCTTTTGACGATGTAAGCGCTGGCGCCGGCATCGATGCCGCGTTCTCGCTCCTGACGTGATTCCAGCGCGGTAATCAGGACGATGGGCAAATCACACAGCCGCTTGTCGGCGCGGATTCTGCCGGCCAGGTCGTAACCGTCCATCCGAGGCATTTCCACGTCGGAAACCACCAGATCGAAGGGGTGTTCGCGCAACAGGGTGAAGGCGTCAACGCCGTCGACCGCAATCCGCACCTGGTAGCCCGCGGATTCGAGTATTCCCTTGACGAGCATTCTGGAGGTAATGGAATCCTCGACGACGAGGATTTGCTTTTGCGCCTCGGGGGCTTTGACCGGCGCGGCCGGCAAGGGAACCGCTCCCCCGCGCGAGCGCGCGGATTTGATCAGGTCCGTCACGTTGAGAATCGGCACGGGTTTGCCCGATTCGAGCACGGTCGCGCCCGCGATATTTCGCACCCGCGCCAGCGGCCGGCGTAGTGCTTTGACGAGCACTTCCTCTTCGCGCAACACCTCGTCCACGGCAAACGCGATCCGCTGACCGGCGGAATGGAGAACGACGACGGTAATTGGCGCGGCATCATCCTGCCGGCGAGGGCCGGGCGGAAGGTCAAGCACCGCGTCGAGCCGCACCAGCGACATCGCCCGTCCCTGCAACGAAATCGATTCCCGATTTTCGATCGTCTGAATGTCGGCGGGTTTGACGCGAAGCGCGCGTTCGACGTTCTGTGTCGGCAATACGCAAAGAGCGCCTGCTGCGGAAACGACGATTCCCCGAAATGTTGCCAGTTTCAGCGGCAACAGTATCCGCAGGGTCGTGCCGACGTGAGGCTTGCTGTCGATCGTGACGCGTCCACCGAGTTTTTCGGTTTTGGCCCGCACGATTGCCATGCCAAGCCCCCGGCCGGAGATTGCGGTGACCGTCTGCGTGGCCGAGACCTCCGAATTGAACACCAGAGAAAGGGCGTCGCGTTCGCTCATGGCGTGCGCATCCGATTGCGAGATAATCCCAAGCCGGACGGCCGATTCCTTGACCCGTTCGATGTCCACGCCGGCGCCGTCGTCGGAAACCAGGATTTCAACCTTGCTTCCATTGACCGGCGAAACGGCGATTTGGATGGCGGCGCGAGGCGGTTTGTTGTGGGCCGCGCGCTGGTCGGAGGTCTCGATGCCATGATCGACGCAATTGCGAAGAACGTGAATCAGCGCATCCTTCATTTCTTCAAGGATGCGCTTGTCAATCTCGATTTCGTTGCCGCTGATGGCAATGTCCGCTTCCTTGTTCTGATCACGGCACAGATCGCGGATCAGCTTGGGGAATACCCCCGAAACGGTCGAAAAAGGAAGCATGCGAAGCTTCTTGGATTCGTCCAGAAGGTCGTCGACGTGCTTTACAACCGTGTGGCGATCGCGTTCGGCCTGGACACTGAGCGAGAGCAGCCTGCTTTCCATCGAGCGGAGATAGTCGGCGTTCCAGTCAAGAAATTCCGCGAGCGCGGATGAGACCAACGGCATTTCCGCCGAAACGTCGGATTCGCCTTTGCGTTCCAAAGTTTGCCGAAGCGTCAGCAAGCCGGAAGAAACCTGTCCCCATCGTTTTCGCCATTGTTCGAAACGGGCCGACAATTCGCGCATATCGGCCGCGTGATCGGTCGCCATGGATTTGACGATCAACATTTCTTCGACCTGGAGCAGTTGCGCGTCCAACTTGTCGATGGAGATGCGCACCGTCTGCGCGGCGGAAAATTTCTCGGGATCGGGTCCGGCAACCGGCGGCGGCGCGGGCGTCTCGGCTGTAGGCGCGACTGGGTTCGGCGGATCAGGTCGATCAATCGGCGGGGCGGACGATTGCGGCGAGTCCGCGGGACCGGAAGATGGATCGGCCAGCAGCGCGCGGATTTTGTCCAATGCTTGGTGTAGCCCGTCCATCGCCTCGGGAGAGGGAACGATCAGATCGCGTTTCCAACCGGAAAAAACCCCCTCAATCGTCTGGCAAATCGCTTCGATCTCTGAGAAATCCACGGAGTGCGCGGCTCCCTTAAGGCTGTGGGCCTCGCGGTAGACGTTTTCCACTGCCGTCTGCGTCGGACTGGAGGCGGGCGATTTCTCCAGGTCCAGCAACATTGACGAGATCGCCTGCAAATGCTCCTCGGCCTCGACCTTGAAGGTCGCCCGCAGACGCTGGAGAAATTTTTCATTCGGAGTCGGCATGAACTTCATCCCATAAGCGGCGACCGGTCAGACCTTGTACATCTCCACCGACAACTTGAGCTTCTGACCCAGTTCCTTGAGATTGTGAACGGCCGCTTCAAGTTGCTTGGCGCTGTCGGCGTTTTGACCGCTAGCCTCCTTCACGCTTTCCATCGCCGATGCAACCTGATCGACGCCGACCAACTGCTGCTGGCTGGAGGCGGCGATCTGCGTGGCGGCCTGGGCCGCTTCGGTGATGCTGTCGGACAGAGTTTGAATCGACTTTCCGGCGATGGCGGACTGCTTGACGCCGGCATCGACGGCCTTGCCGCCTTGTTCGGTCGCCATGACGGCGGCGCTGGTCGCCTTCTGAATATCCGCCAAAATGCTCCGCACCTGGCTGGTAGCCTGCTTGGACTGTTCGGCCAGAGCCCGTACCTCCTGGGCGACTACGGCGAAGCCCTTTCCCTGCTCGCCGGCCTTGGCTGCTTCGATCGACGCGTTGACGGCCAGAAGATTGGATTGCGCGGCCAAATCCTCGACGGTCGCGACGATCTGGCTGATGGTCTGCGTCTGTTCGCTGAGGCGCACCGTGGTGTCGGCAATGGTTTCCATCTGGGTCCGAATACGGCTGATTCCACTGATGGTCTCCTCCGTGGACTTGGCGCCCCCCTGCGAAATCTGAGTCATGTTCATGGCGTTATCAGAAACGGCCTTGGCCTTCTGGCTGGAAATCTGGGCGGCCTGACGGACTTCCTCAACGGTGGTCGTCGCTTGGCTGACGGCGGTGGCGGTCTCCACAGCGCCAGCCGCCAGTTGCGTTGTCGAGCTCGAAATCTGGTTGGCCGAGGAACTCAGCACGTTGACCCCTTCGCGCATCTGCGAAGTGGTGCGCTGCAGGTTCTGCACCATCAACGCGAATGCGTTGCCGAGCTTGTCTTTCGGCGATTGTGGTTCGATCTTGACCCGCAGATCGCCCTCGGCGATTTTCGCCGCGAATTGCGCCATACTTCTTAGCGAATCGGTCATGCCGATGAAGGTGAGAGCCAGGGCGCCCACCTCGTCGCTGCGCTTTTGTTTGGAGATTTCAACGTCCAGATCTCCGACCGCCATCTTCTCGGCAGCGCGGGTGATTTCCTTCAAGGGTACGGAAATGCTGCGTGCGATGAAAAACCCGGCAAGACAGGAGGCCGCGAACGCACCAAGCGTGCACCAAAGAATGATCTGGCGCGTGTTGGCGACCGTCGTCTGCGCCTCATCGGCGCGAGTCAACAGCAATCCATGTTCTTCATCCTCCATCTCCGCGACTTTGGCGCGAATGGCGTCCATTCCTGCTTTTCCCTCGCCGGTATCGACCCATTGCTGGCCGGCCTGGACACCCTTGGCTCGCTGCGACTCGATCGCATCCTTCATGATCGCCAGCTCATGGGCTACCATCGGCTCCAGCACGTCCAGGCGCCGTTGCTCGATCGGATTGTCCACCGTCAAGGCCCGGACTTCCTGCAGATCCTGCACGGCAAGGCCAACTCCGTACTGGTAAGGCTCTAGGTATTTTTCGTCGTTGGTGATGACGAAGCCGCGTTGGCCTGTCTCGGCGTTGACCATGTTCAGGACCACGCCGTTGAGGTTCTCCAATACCTTATGGGTATGGGTAACCCAGTCGGCCGTATCGATCAGCTTGTTGATGCTGCGATACGACACGATTCCGACGATCAAAAGGATCGCCGATATCAATCCGAATCCGGATCCGATTTTCATTCCAACTGTCCATCTCATGGTGTTGCTCCTATTCTTCCTCGACAAGTTTGGGGTCCAACAGAATTTTCGAAACGTCCAGGATCACGACGTGGTTGTCGGTAACGCCCCGGAGATAAGCAGCGCGGATGCCTGTCAGGGTTGGCAGCGAAGGCTGCGTGCTGTTCAGCGGGATCGACCGAACGGCCGTCACCGTGTCCGCCAGGATTCCTATTTCAGCCCCTTCGGCATGCACGACGATGACGCGGTGCAGATCGGTGATCCCGGCATCCGGAAGCTCGAAAAATTTCTTGACGTCAATGACCGGTAGAATTTGCCCGCGCACGTTGATGATCCCCCGCACGAATGAAGGCGTGCAGGGCAGCGGGGTCAGGTTCTCCAGCCGAAGCACTTCCCTCACGAACGCCAGTTCGATCGCGTAGAGTTCCCTGGCCAGGCGAAACTCGACAACGTCCAGAGAATTACCATCAGCCTCCCGGCGCCCCAGCGGCCGAGCCAGATTGCGAGCACGGGCACGGAGAATTTCCGAAACTCGCCCGGGAGCTGACGGCAATTCGCTTTGTGCGGTCTCCTGAATCACGCGGCGACCTCCATTTCCAAAAGGGAGTTCACGATTTCAGTAAATCGGCGGACGGCGACGCCCTCTGATTCCGGCAGGATTTCGTCGGGACGGTAGGCGCAAGCAATCGCCGGGCATTTTCCAAATGCTTAGCGGCCTCGCGCTGGCGGCCGCGATTGCGCTCGATGTTTCCCAGCGCGAAATGCGCCAGCACAAAATTCGGATCGAGATAGAGTGCGCCGCGTAAAGCCGTGACGGCATCGGCGATCGCGCCCCGCTCCTGCAGGATGATTGCGCGGAGATAATGTCCCGCGGGATTGAGCCGGTCCGCCGCCACCCACCGATCGCAGCAATCCAGGGCTTCGGCCAATCGACCGCGGTTGGCCAGCCGTTGCGCCGCGCGCGCAATTTGGCAGGCTTTTTTTGAACGGAGGACGAATCGGAGCTGCTCTTCGCCTTGGGAGGCTTTGTCGCTTCCTTACTTAGCGGAATTTCGATTTTCGGAATAGCGACCGGATCGGGGATGCCGCGGCGAAAATTTTGGCGCTGGCAAAATGATCGGACGATCGTCCCCAGTTCGGGAGATTTTGTCGGACTTCCGGTAATGCGTTAATCCTTGAAAACTCTCCGCGACATAGGGCGTGGCGGAAACCTGAGACAGTTCGCCGCTGCCGGTAATCAGCCAGCCGCCTTCGATTTGCGCGATGCAGATTTTCGACCACTTTGCGCGCCTGTTGGGCGGTGAAGTACATCAGCACGTTTCGGCAGAAAATCACGTCCATCGCGTTGGTTTCGTTGGCCAACGCCGGATAGACATCTTCAACCAGATTGAGCGGCGCGAAATGCACCATCCGTTTGATTTGAGGCAGAATCTCCCAATGGTCCTCGCCGACCCGCCGGAAAGATTGTTCTCGAAATCCGGCCGGGACCTGCCGAAAGGACCATTGCCCATAGATACCGGCGGCCGCTTTACGCAGGAACCGCGAATTAATGTCCGTCGCCAAAAGCGTGATGTTCCAGTTCCCGATGTCCGGTATCTCCCGGTGGAGGATGATCGCGATCGAATACGCTTCCTCGCCGGTGCAGCAGGCGGCGCTCCAGATCCGGAGCCCGCGATTGCCGCTTTGACGCTGGCGGATCATCGCCGGAATAATCTTTTCAGCGAGCATCTCAAAGCTTTTGGGCTCGCGCATGAAATAGGTCTCGCCGACGGTGAGATGGTTGGCGAGAATTTCGATTTGTTCTTTGGCGATCGGCCCGGCGAGGAAGCGCCTCGCGCATTCGGCAGGCATTGCAAACCCAAGTTCCTTTGACGTTGCCGCCACGCCGCGTCGCAAATCATTCCACCGCGAGGGAGGAAAATGCAGGCCGATCGCATCCGCGACGAAGTCGCTTAGCCGCGGCAGTTCGGCGGCCAGAAGGTTATCGCCCATGGCTTTCCTTCCCGGCCAGGGCGCATTCCAATTCACGCCGCTCGTCCAGCGACAGAAACTTGTCCAAGTCGTGAATCAGCGCCAGCCCGTCCTCAAGCTTAATCACTCCATCGATGTGCTCTAGGGGGCCGACGATATTTGCCGCCGGCACTATCCGCTCGGCGGCGCGGTCGACGATATCCCGCACCTCGTCCACCGCCAGCGCGACGACCCGACCCACCGTCCGCGCGATGATGAACTGGTCATCGACGCTAATGTCACGATCGGAAAAACCAAATCTCTTCCGGATGTTCAGCAGCGGCACGATTTCCCCGTGAAGATCGATGGCCCCCAGCACAATTTCCGGCGCCTGTGGAAGCGGCGCGGCGTCAACGGCGTGAACGACCTGCAGCACTTGTTCGAGGTAAAGGCGCAAAAGCGATCGTTTAGACGGAACACCAAGAGTCTTGCCTGCTGATTCATTGGCCGGTCTCGCACTTCCGAATGGCAAGTCGACAACATCGGAATTACTCAGAGGTTGAATCGGCGAATTATTGAGGCGACATGAAACAACGGCAATATCAAGTCAGATGTGTGGTGAACATTGCACCGGATGGAACGTTACTTTGAAGATACCCCATTTCGTCTTATCGAATCGTCGAGGAGACATGAGAATAGGGATTAGTACCTAGTTCCGTGAAATAGTGTCGCAATGAACTCGAAACAATCTGTAATAAAATTCACAGCGGCAGAATATCGATGCAACTCGGACGCCCCGCAGGCAACCCACTCGAAATCAAAAAAACAGCGCAAAAACGGCACTAAAACTCAACGCACCTGGAGGAAGTCGAACCCCCAACCCTCGGTTCCGAAGCTATTCCGTCAGGCCAAACACGCTTGCGAATACGTGCGTTACGATTCGCATAGATTAAATCTTTTTATGTATTATTCAAGGGTTTAGTACGGGTTTAGTACGGACATTGCGCATCGGCTATTTCGATCGGCGTAATAGCAATTACGAAATCCACATAGATTATGTGGCGTGGAGGCTAATGCAATCGTTGATCACCGATGCCATCGCAGACAGTTTGCTACGGCGGCACATCTTTAAACACCAAAGAGGGGGCGCCAGTAATGCTCTTTTGAAGTGACGACCGTAAATCTCTTTCGCAGCGAGTCTCAATAACAATGGTAATATGTAAACCACTCTCACTTGCCGCCAGCAGGATAGACAACGAGCGGGTCAATCTTTACCCGTGACATCGCTAGTCACGATGATTTTGGCGGCTTGTAAAAGCGTTGCCGTTCGCTCGGTCAGTTGAGGCATAACGATCCATCGCGGCCAATTCCCGCCAACAGGATAGCCACCGCGCTCGTTGCCGACGAACAGGCTGTTCTTGCGATTGAGCACAAAGCCATCTCAGTTTCAGCAGCTGCATCAGCAACGCCGCCAACGCACCCGCGGCCGTGGGCTGTCTGCGAGTCGCCTCATATCTTCCGCGGCAATCGGCGCCGGGTTCGTTGCCAGGGCCGAACAAATCGTTGCCTGGACCGATCGGCATTTTCGCGACCGCGACGGACTCTATTTCGATTCCATCGTCGTGAGCTCCGGCAAGATAAATCATGCCAAACTCACCTACAATACCGCGCTGATGATCCGTGCCCTGCTGGGGCTCTATCGCGCCACGGGCAATCAAACCTATTTGTCCGAAGCCCGCCAATCGGCGTTTTCGGCCGACTGGTTTCTCGATCGGCACAGCGGCGCCTACCGCGATCCTGTGAAATGGGCCCATTTATTGGTGGAGGCCGATCTGGAAATGTTCCGCGCGACCGGCGATCCGCATTTTCTTCTCCGGGCGACGAACAATTCCGATTATGAATTTGATTCCTGGACGAACAAGCCCCCCGTCGATGCGATCGACAACGCCTCAATCGCGCGAACCCTATGGCTCATGGCGGATATGCAAACGCCCGAAGGTCGCCGGTTTTGGTACGCCATGGACGCGCGGTTGAGCAATCTGGCGAAATGACGCGGGCTCTATTTTGGGCTGCGGGCGGAGAAGACAAGAAAGTAGAGAGTAGAAAGTAGACCGCGGAGAGCTAACTTGGAACCCGGTTGGTTCGCGAAGGCCTTTTCTGCATTCTGCTCTACTTTCTACTTTCAACACTCTCCGCTCTATTTTTTCGCTCCGCGAAAAAATCGGGGTGACAAGATTTGAACTTGCGACCTCTTGGTCCCGAACCAAGCGCTCTAAACCAAGCTGAGCTACACCCCGGACTGACGCACAATAACATGCCGCGTCTAAACTTCAAATTCGGTCAAAGCCCCGAATGCTGCGTCACCGTCTTTTCGCGGTTGCTGAGGCTCCGCAGCCGGTTGACCGCCGCGACGTAGGCGAGGGCGCTGGCTTCGAGGATGTCGGTGCTCACGCCTCGCCCGCGGATTTTGCGGTTGCTGTGCTCCAGCTCCACGTGGGCTTCGCCGAGGGCTTCTTTGCCCTTGGTGACCGATCGGATGCGGTAATCAGTCAGCACCATCTTTATTCCCGTAATTCGCTGGATCGCGGAATAGATGGCATCGACAGGCCCGTCGCCGACACTGGCGTCCTGCACAGTTTCCCCGTTCGTGTCGCGCATGGTGACGGTCGCCGTCGGGATGGTCTTGCCGCCTGCTGTCACCTGCAGGCCGACGAGTTCCCAGAGTCCGTCCTTCAGCTCCAACTGGTCGTCCACCAGGGCTTCCAGGTCTTCGTCAAAGACTTCCTTTTTCTTGTCGGCCAGCGACTTGAACTGTTCGAACGCGGCCTCGAGCTGGGTTTCGTTGAGACTGTAACCCAGCATGTTGACGCGGTCGCGAAACGCATGGCGGCCCGAATGTTTGCCCAGAACCAGCGACGTCTTGGGAATGCCGATGCTTGCGGGGTCCATGATCTCATACGTTTCGCGCTTTTTCAGGATTCCATCCTGGTGAATCCCGGCTTCGTGGGCGAAGGCATTTTCGCCGACGATGGCTTTGTTGCGCTGCACGACCAGGCCGGTGAGGGTGCTGACCATCCGGCTGGCCGGATAAATCTTGGTCGCGTCAATGTGCGTATCGACTTTGAAATGGTCGCGCCGCGTACGCAGGCTCATGACGATTTCTTCCATGCGCGGCGTTGCCCGCGCGCTCGCCGATGCCGTTGATCGTACATTCGGCCTGCCGCGCGCCGTTTTCGATTGCCGCCAGGGAGTTGGCGACGGCCAGGCCCAAATCGTTGTGGCAATGGCAGGAAAGAACGACCTTCTTCTGCTTCAGAATCGGCAGCTTCGCGAAGAGATAGGAAAAGATTTCGCCGTACCCTTTGGGCGTGGCGTAGCCGACGGTGTCGGGGAGATTCACGGTCGTCGCGCCGGCCTCCACCGCGGCGTGAACGATCTCCTGCAGAAAATCGAGCTCGGTCCGGCTCGAATCCTCCGGCGAAAACTCCACGTCATCCGTAAATTCCCTTGCCTGTTTCACCGATTCGACGCTGATGCGGATGATCTCTTCCTTCCCTTTTTTCAGCTTGTGCTCGCGGTGAATCTTGCTGGTGGCGCAGAAGATGTGAATCCGTTTCTTGGCCGCGGATTTCACGGCGTTGCCGGCGCGGTCGATATCGCCCGGGACGCAGCGGGCCAGACCGCAGACGACGCTTCGGCCGATTTCGGCGGCGATGGCCTGGACGGATTCGAAGTCGCCGTTGGAGCTGATGGGGAAGCCGGCCTCGATGATGTCCACGCCCATGGATTCAAGGAGTTTGGCGATTTCGAGTTTTTCGGGCATGGTGAGGGTGGCGCCGGGCGATTGCTCGCCGTCGCGCAGGGTGGTATCGAAAATTCGCACGGTGTCCATGGGTTCCATGGCGGACTCCTGAAAGAATAGAACCAAAACCGAGACAACAAAAAAAGCCCTGCGATTTCGATCGCAGGGCCTTGAAAATCGACGTTAAAAGTCAGGCTTCCTACGATCGCGCGTTACCAAGGCCCGGAAGGGTCGGAGTAAGTTGAAGCGAAAGCAGGGGGTTTACCTGAGTCATATTAAGCAGGCTATTAGAGCGGATTTTGGGGAAAAGTCAAGTCAGGGGGTGGGAGCGACCTGACAGAATCTGACAAAATCTGACAGTTTTACGATTTAAATTAGTAATCGCTAACTTAATGGATTGTGGGATTAAAGCGGACCTCACGCGGAGGCGCGGAGCTCGCAGAGGACCGAGCAAAGACCATTCGACGGTTATTTCTTTCCCATCTCCGCGCTCAGCGCCTCTGGTGCGTCAGTGAAACCGGTTTTGTCTTGTGAACTGAAAGGAGTTCACCATGGAATGACCCGTTAGCCGTGTAGCCGCCCGGGCGTGACGACGGAGCAATCGGTCGCGCGAAGCCCCGGTATACGTATTCGGTGCCTGAACCCTCCAGCTTAGTTGGATTGGGCACGCTGATTGGAGTTTGCTGCCTGCGGCGGCGGCGGCGAGCAACAAATTATTTCGCTTCCGGCTTCACGGCATCCGGCCTGCGCGGAGTACCGCCCGGCCGCGTCCAGCCGCCGTCACGCGTGGACGGTTGAGATTTCCGGTCTGGTGTGGCTTTTGGGGGCAGCGGGAATCAAAGGGGACGTAAACCGTTAATATTAAGGTTCACGTCCCTTCACTCTTCTCGGATCGCATAACGGATGTTCACCTTAGCTGCCTTCTGCCACTTCCGTTTGGGTTCACCTGCCATAGCAGATACTTCCCGCCGTCAGTGAACCCAGCGGTGAAAAGGATATGTTGGCCATCGGACGTGAACGTTGGTGACGCCAAAACCATGTGTAGGTGTGTGAGTTGAATGACTCGATCAAATGCCGGATCTGTCAGCCAGATTTCATAATCAAAGGGAGAAACATTCCCAACGCGATTTGAAACGAACGCGATGGTCGAACCATCCGGGGAAAAAGACGGATCGCGGTTCAAGGCGGAAAAATATTCACTCCCATCGGGGCCGGCCGTTGTGGGCATCCACTTTATTACATGCATAGGGCCATCTCGATCGAGGTCTCCAATCGCGATATCCGTCGTTCCTGGCTGGCCGAGGGGAGCATTTGCTGGGGGATCGCGATCGGCCCAGAAAGTTACACGCCGACTATCGGGTGAAAAGTGCGGACTTCCTGCCTGATAAAAATCGCTTACGGTTACGCGAATCTCACCATTGCCATTAGCACCAACAGTCCACAAATCCATGTCATCCCAGACCATTCCTCCCAGGCTGTAGGGTCGAAATCTGGCCGCTCGGATAAAAATGATCCGTTTACCATCGGGCGACCAGGAGGGTTCGCTATCCGCACCCGGCGAATTTGTGACTTGCTGCGGACTAGTTCCGTCTGCGTTAGAAATGTAAACGTGTGATACCTTTTCGTCATCCGTCGCGCGGCAGTAGACGAGGTGCTTGCCATCGGGGGATAATTCGGCCATGTACACATAGCTTATTTTGGTAACTGTGCCGGTTGGCATGACCAGTGTCTCGCTGGGTGGTATCAGCTGCCCACCGACGCACCCTGTAAGCACGAAACAGGCGCAAATGATCAAAACGCGGGCAGTAAATTTGAATATGGATGAAATTCGACTGCAGCCCTCAGGCATCTCACAAATTGGGATCTGAAGTGAAGGATCGCTGTCTTCTGGCATCTGACCGCCGCGAGGTAGATTACAGACGAGGTTTTGCATTAGCCAACGAGTCGCGTTAACAAGCTCCGGACGGACAGAGAATACCAGAGCAATGCGGGACGTCCAGAGATATATGAGTGTTCGCTAATTCAAGCATTTTCACTGAATCGGGCGCAAATAAAAGCGCAAATAAAAGTGACGTGAGCCTTTAATTGATATGAACCTTTAATTGATATGCTGGTGATTGAAGCGGCTGGCGGACGTCTCACTCCACGATGGGCCAACATTACGTGCTTATTGGGATATTTCGCCGCCTTCAGCTTCATCATGATCGGCTGGCTGAAAATCGAGGGGCGAAGGAAACTCCGTGGCGGACGCGCGCCTCGGCCTCTGCCGCTGGTGTGGGTACGACCTCCGCGGTTCTCCGTCACGCGGCCCGGAATGTGGGAGAATCGTCGAATCTGGGCTTCGTGAGGTGCAGTGAGGGGGCGGAAGAAGATTGTTGAGCGTGGTTGCGCTCGGTTCCTCGGCCCTCACCCATCGTGCCGAAACTGGCGGAAGAGGACAGGGGGGCTCCCCCGGATTACCGGGCGAGGGGAAAATTGGGGAGGAGCGGAGGAGAATTTAGTGGGAGAGAAGCGGCGAGTCGTTCGACAGGCTCACGGCGAGCAAGCTCGCCGGCTACACGGGGGGAAACTAGGTGGATGGTTGAAGGGTTGAGATTTCTGCGCGGGTCGGGTTTGAGGGAACCGCCGGCCCGGCGTATTTGCGGACGATCAAGAGCGACGTTGTCGCTTCGCGGGCGATGCGTTCGGGGCGGAAGCCGAAGAGTTGGGATTGCATGCCCCATTGCTCTTCTACGCCAATCACCACCAGGTCGTATTGGCCGGCTTGCTGGATGACGGCATCTACCGGGCTTTGGTCTTCGATGACCTGGAAGTGGACGGGCGTGGGCTGGGATGGGTCGGCGAAGGTGCGGTCGACCGCGGTGCGGGCGTGGAGGACGGCGTCGGTTTGGGAGCGCGCGGGGGGGACGATGTGGAGGACGGTCAGCTCGGCCCTGCCGTTGCGGGCGATGCGGCCGGCGAAGTCGAGGGCGAGGAGATCGTGTTTGCCGCCGAGGTAGGGGGCGAGGACGGTGCGGATTTCGGTCTTGATGCCGCGGTCGACGAAGACGGCGACGTCGTTGTCGCTGGCGGTCATGACGCGGTGGACGGTGCCACCGAGGATGGCCTGGCCAAAGACGGGTTTGTGAAAGCCCATGAGGATCAGATCTGGGCGGAACGAAGGCGGGCGATGCGGGCGATGTCGCTGGGGATGTCGCGGCTGACGAAGGCGATGGGCTCGGCGGGAATCTCCAGCCGTTTGGCGGCGGCGAGCAATGGTTCGAGCGTTTCGGTGGGCTGGTCGATGGTGTCGGACATGCGGACGGAATAGGGGTCGCGGTCGGCAAGGCGCTGGAGGTGAAGGGCGATGATTCTTCGGCCGGCGTCGATGGGGGGGGTGAGGAGGGCGGCCATTTGGGCGAGGGGGCCGCCGCTGGCGGGGAAGGCGACGGGGATGAGGACGGAGAAGGGTTTTTGCTCGGCCGCTTCGGCGAGCTGGTCGGCTTCGGCTTCGACTTTGGGATGGACGAGATGGAGGATGGGGGTGGTGAGTGCGGTGGTGACGATGGCCATGATGACCATCATGGCGAAGACGGAGTCGGTGATGACGCCGAGGTCGCGGCCGATGTTGAGGATGACGAGTTCCATGAGGCCGCGGGTGTTCATGAGGATGCCGATGGCGGAGGATTCGCGCCAGGTGAGGCCGGCGACGCGAGCGGCGAGGGCGGCGCCGCCGAATTTTCCGGCGCTGGCGGCGAGGATGATGATGCATGTGTAAAACCAGAGGGAGGGGTGGTCGAGGAGGCCGAGTTGGGTGCGCAGGCCGGTGTAGGCGAAGAAGATCGGGAGGAGGAGGACGACGGTGAAGTCTTCGAGTTTTTCGGTGAGGGTTTTAACGAAGAGCGTTCCCTTGGGCATGATGGCGCCCATGACGAAAGCGCCGAAGAGGGCATGGATGCCGATCCATTCGGTGACGAAGGAAGAGGCGAGGACGAGGACGAAAATGACGGCGAGGAGGTTCTGGTTCATGCCGCTGCGGCCTTCGAAGGCGAGCTGGAGGCGGCGAAGGAAGGGGCGGACGAGGAAGAACATGACGAGGATGTAGAGGACGGCTTCGGCGGCGGTGATGAGGCCGGGGCCAACGCCGGTGGCGCGGGCGACGGCGATGACGAGGGCGAGCATGCACCAGGCCACGGCGTCGTTGACGGCGGCGCAGGTGATGGCGATGGCGCCGACGTGAGTTTTGTGGAGATTTCGCTCGGTTAGAATCCTGCGCCAGGACGGGGAAGGCGGTGATGCTCATGGCGGCGCCGAAGAACATCGCGACGGAGGAAAAGCGGACGGCGGGCGTTGAAAAGTTTGGGGTAGAGAAGAAGGGCGACCAGCACGCCCATGAGGAAGGGGGCGATGATGCTGGCGTTGCTGATGAGCAGAGCGGTGCGGCCGCGGTTTCGGATGAGCTTGGGGTCGAGTTCGAGGCCGATGAGGAAGAGGAAGAAGATTACGCCGATCTGGCTGAGGGCTTCCAGATAGGGAATGCTTTGGGAGGTGAAGACCTGGTGAAATATTTGCGGGGCGAGCCAGCCGAAGAGGCTGGGGCCGAGCATGATGCCGGCGATCATTTCGCCCATGACCTGGGGCTGGCGGAAGCGGACGAAGAGGTAGCCCATGATCCGGCTGAGGGCGAGGATCAGGCCTGTCTGGACGACGAGGAGGAGGATGAAATCGGCGGAGTGCATCGGGGGAGGATGATTTGGAGCGGGTGGGGGATTGTATAAGGGGCGGGGCCGGGTGTCCCATTCGCTGGGGTTGATATGTATTGGGTGGGGGAGGGGGGAGGGGGGTGGAAGGGGAGATTCAGGGAGTGGGGGGGTGATGGTCAGGCGGGGGGAGGCGAGGTCGAGGATGACCCAGATTGCCGCTTCGAAGAGTAGGAAGATGCAGAGGTAGATCGAGCTGACGTGATTAAGGTGCATCCGATGGCTCCAAGGCCCCAAATAACTAGCGATTCAGGAATGCTTATCTTCAATCTGGGGACAACCTTATCAGCTTCCGGCTGGGCAGACTATGCGTATAAGGCAGCGGGGAAACGCGGCGAGCAAGCTCGCCGGCTACACAGGGATCTGGCCCACATTTTGCGGGTTCGAAATGCGCGGTAGTTCGGTATACTTGATTTGGGAGATCGCGTTCGATGCATTACCGCTTGATCGAGAAACAGCATGTTTTCAAGGGTAAAAAGGTGCAGGTAGAGGTCGATCGGGTGGAGGATGAAGAGACGGGGAAGGAATACAGCAGGGAGATGGTGATCCATCCGGGGGCGGTGGTGATTTTGCCGGTGATGGAAGATGGGAGGGTGCTGCTGATCCGGAACCATCGGTATTCGGTTCACCAGGTTTTGATCGAGCTGCCGGCGGGAACATTGGAAAAAGGGGAAGACCCGATGAACTGCGCAGGGAGGGAGCTTTTGGAAGAGACGGGGTATCTGGCGGGTCGTCTGCAGCGGATCGGGGCTTTTTATTCTTCGCCGGGGATTTTGACGGAAAAATTGTACGCCTTTGCGGCGTTTGGTCTGGAAAAGAAAGAACAGGCATTGGAGGATGGAGAAGAGATAGAAATAATGCCTACACTGTTTGATGATGCATTGAAATTAATCGACAGTGCCGAGATCATGGATGGTAAGACCATCGCGACTCTGTTGATGTATGAAAGATTTCACCGCGCCCGAACGTGAAGGAAGCACGTATGGCATGGGAAGACCGACCTCATTTTCGCGATCGCCGGGGTGCATCGGCTAATCCACTCTCCTGGTTGCTGAGCGGATCGGTGCGGCTGTTCAACATTTTTGGCGTTGAGTTCCGCGCGCATTCGTCGCTGATCGTTTTTGTGGTGTGGATTCTGCTGCCGATCTGGGGGGACAAAGCGTTTCCGTTTTCGTGCGCGGTGCATGTGCGTGGGGATTTGGACGGGGATGGTGTTCGTGCACGAGTTTGCGCACTGCCTGGTGGCGCGGAGGCTGGGAGGATGCGGGGATGAGGCGCTGCTTTGGCCGGTGGGGGGGTTGGTGCCGGCGGAGCCGCCGAATCGACCGGGGCCGACTTTTTTGACGGCGGCGATCGGGCCGCTGCTTAGTTTGGCGCTGTGCGTGGGGGCGGCGGCGGGGGTTTATTTCTTTTCGCCGGTGGTTGGGCCGCACGCGGTGGGGGCGGCGCGGGTGGCGGTTTCGATGGATCCGCTGCATATGAATATTCCGGAGGTGGGGTGGAAGTGGTCGGACCCGGCGATGTATTGCTGGTGGATTTTCTTCGCGAACTGGCGGTTGTTTCTGCTGAACCTGTTGCCGATCTATCCGCTGGACGGGGGGCGGATGATGCAGGCGGTGCTGTGGCCGATGATCGGGAATTTCCGCTCGACGCTGGTGGAGGCGAATGTTGGGCTGGTGGGGGCGATCATGCTGGGGCTGATCGCGCTGGCGTGCCAGTTGTGGCTGGTGGCGGCGGCGATGATGTGCTGCTGCTTCCAGGCGTATCAGCGGCGGATGGTTTTGCACGAGAGCGGGCCGGAGGATTGGAGCGAGTCGTTTGATTTCAGCGGGAGCTTGCTGAGCGATGAGAAGCCGCGGCGGCGGCGGCGGTTGAGCCGGCGGGTGATCCGGCGGGCGCGGAAGATCGCGCAGGCGGAGAAGGCGGCGCGGGACCGGATCGACGCGATCCTGGCGAAGGTTTCGACGGGCGGAATGCAATCGCTGAAATGGGCGGAGCGTCGGGCGCTGCGGAAGGCGACGGCGAAGCATCAGCGGACGGAAGATGAAATTTCGCGGTTTCAATAGAGCATCATTCGCAAATCAGGGCATATTTGATTTGGGGACATCCTAAAAGCGCTCCCCTTCGGGTCGCGGCTAAGAAGCTGTTTCATAACCTCGCGCGGCCGCTGCTTGCGTCTGGCGAAGGCTGGCGGCGTTGCTCCTCCTCCCCATATTTCCGGTCAATATTGTTCGTCGTCGCGCCTTGCCAGCATTCGCCAGCCGCGGCGCATCGGCTCGCGGGAGGTTATGAAACAGCTTCTAAACGGGGAGGGGTGTGGCAGCATCGCGGCTTGCAATTTGGCGTATAATTTTGGGATGAGCGGCGTTATCTATCTGGACAACAACGCCACCACGCGGCCGGATCCGCGGGTCGTGGAGGCGATGCAACCTTATTTTCTGGAGCTTTACGGGAACGCTTCGAGCGTACACCGGTTTGGGCAACTGGCTGGGCAAGGGGGTGGATGATGTGCGGGGGAAGGTGGCGGAGCTTGTCGGGTGCCGGGAGAGCGAGCTGATTTTACGGGGAGCGGGACGGAGTCGGTGAATACGGCGGTGAGGGGGATTCTCGCGGCGCGGGCGCCGCGGAAGAAGATCGTTACGACGAGCGTTGAGCATTCGGCGACGCGGGAGCTTTGTCAGCAGTTGGGGCGAGAGGGGTTTGAGATTGTTGAGATCGACGTGGATGGGAAGGGGCGGCTGAATGTGGGGGCGCTGGGGGAGACGCTGGATGAAAATACGGCGCTGGTCACGCTTATGTGGGCGAATAATGAGACGGGGGTGATTTTTCCGGTGGAGGCGGTCGCTCAGATTTGTAAGAAGGCGGGGGTGCCGGTGCATGTGGATGGGACGCAGGCGGTTGGGAAGATTGCGGTGGATGTGGGGAAGGCGGGCATCGATGCGATGAGTTTTGCGGCACACAAGTTTCATGGGCCTAAGGGGGTGGCGGGGCTGTTTGTGAGGAGGGGGATGCGGGTTCGGCCGCTCTTGATTGGCGGGCCGCAGGAGCGCGGGCGGCGGGGGGGACGGAGAATGTGCCGGGGATCGTGGGGATGGGGAAGGCGGCGGAGTTGGCGAAGGAGGGTTTGGCGGAGATGGGGCGCGTGAGGGCGCTGCGCGATCGGCTGGAGCGGGGGATTCTTGAATCGATTTCGGAGACGTCGGTGAATGGGGATTTGGAAGAGCGGCTGCCGAACACGACGAACATTTCGTTTGCGCGGCTGGAGGCGGAAGCGATTTTGTTGCTGCTTAGTGAGCGGGATGTGTGCGCCAGTGCGGGGGCGGCGTGCAGCAGCGGGAGTTTGGAGCCTTCGCATGTTTTGAAGGCGATGAAGATTGAGCCGCGATTGGCGCATGGGGCGATTCGGTTCAGTCTTTCGAGGATGACGACGGAGGAGGAGATTGGGCGGACGCTGGAGATTGTGCCTGGGGTGATCGAGAGGCTTCGGAAAGTGATGCCGGTGGGATAGGTCGTGCTTTACATTTCCGCGCCGCTCCCGCAGACTTCCGGGCTGATGGCGGGCTTGATGGAGTTTTTGTTTTCGGGGCGGATTCTGCTGATCTTCGGCGCGATTCTTCTTTATACGGCGTCGCGGGCGGCGGTGGCGGCGCTGGCGGGAGGGGAATCAGCGCCGGGGCAGAGGGCGGTGGGGCATTGGATTCCGATCGCGGCGACGGCGGTGGTGGCGGTTATTTTCGGCGCGGGGATTTGGCGCTTTCGATTATTTTTACGAGCAGCGTGGGGTGTTTGTCGTTGCTGGTGGGATCGATCTGCATCGTGAAGCCGAGCTTCGATGCGCCGGGGGAGTATCGGCGGTTTTGGCCCTTTGTGCTGCCGGCGGGATTGCTCACGCTGCTCGCTGGATTTGCGGGGAGCCTTTCTTGGCGGCAGGCGCTGATGTTTTTTATCGAGGGGGGTGCGCTTTTTTTTGCGTGGCAGGAGCTGGGTTCGAGGCAGACGATTATTCCGACGGATGTGGACGTGCCGGCGAGTGAGAAGCGTCAGCCGGCGGCGCTGCGGTGGGCGGTGGTGGCGGTGTGCATTTTGCTTTCCATCGTGGGGGGGATTGCGGGGATTCTGGGGGCGGAGCGGATCAGCCAGGGGATTCCGGCGGTTTCGGACGTGGCGACGGTGGTGGCGGTTCTGGGTCCGCTGCTGGTGCTGCCGATGCTTTTGAGCGGGTGCAACTTGCGCAGAGCGACCGGGGGTGGGCGGCGATTACGTCGGGGGTGAATGTGGTGCTGCTGAATCTTTGCGTGCTGCTGCCGATTGTTATTTTGCTTTGGTATCCGCTGCAAAGTGCGCCGAACATGGGGCTTGGGAATGCGATTCATGTTCTGGGAAGGGCGGAGGCGCTGCCGTTTTCGTGGGTTACCTGGCGGGTGGATAATGTGATCCTGGTTCTGCTGGCGTTTCCGCTTTTTCCGGCGGCGCTGGGGAGGTGGCGGATGGGGAGGCCGGAGGGACTTACTTTAATTGCGATTTATGCGGTGTATGTGCTGATGGAGGCGGCGGGGAATATGCGGTCTTGAGAAATGCCGATTGCGGTTCGACTGTCTTCGACCCTGAGGCTCAGACCCGAAGGGAGCTCACCGAAGTCCGATTGCCAAATGCCGAATAGTGGGAAACCGTAATGAATGATAAAGCTTTAGAATCAATCGTTTATTATTTGATGGGTACCGCTGTTCTGGTGATTTTTGTTGTTTCAATTGTCTGGGTTTCTTCAGATGTACCCAACGTGATGACCGGCATTTCTAAGGAACAACGAAGAAAAATTTCGCCCCTTGGACCTCAAACCCCGTCTGGTTGGGCGGCTGGTTGTTTTTGCTTGTGGTTGCTATTTTTCCCTGGTATTTGATGGTGAGGGGGGAATACAAGCGCGTGCAGTCCAAGAATAGAGAGATCGGTTCTGGTGGGTTTCCGGTCAATTAATGCGTTTTCCAGCCCTCAATAACGGGAACTGGGCGAGGTGAGCGAATCCCAATAGCGGCGGTGTTTCGGCTGGCAGTCGATCGTTCGGCAGCAATGCGACAGCGGGCGAAGCATCGCGAGCTATTGCGGCCGGGAAGGAACGTGCACGGGGCGGGGTGGACGGGATGGGGGGAAAGGCTCCCGTGGGGTTTTAAGTGGCGAGGTTAATGTGCGGGAGGCCTCAGCATGGCCATGCTGGGGCTTTCGGGATGGGGGCGAGTTGCGCGGGGGGATTTTCTGTGGGTGCAAGCACCCCACAGCTTTGATAGGGAGGTCGGTGGGGG
The DNA here is from genome assembly GCA_963755915.1 of uncultured Phycisphaerales bacterium. Classification (GTDB taxonomy): domain Bacteria; phylum Planctomycetota; class Phycisphaerae; order Tepidisphaerales; family Tepidisphaeraceae; genus PALSA-1353. Next base: position 4,211,948 of record CAVWLP010000002.1, on the reverse strand, counting down.
AGTGGGGGCGCGGAGATCGGGTGGGACGGCCGGAGGGGATTGCTTTAATTGCGCTTTATGCGGTGTACGTGCTGATGGAGGCGGCGGGGAATATGCGGTCTTAGGAAATGCCGAACGGCGATTGCCGAATGTTGGGAAATCATTAAGCATTTGTACGAAACTGCGGCAAAGGCTACAGTTGACTGCATACCCCAATGATCCAGACGCCAAAGAGCATGGAGGCGTTTACAACCAGAAGAAGATTTTCTCGGCGCAGGGGCGCCGGGTTTTGGGAATTTCTGATTCTGGTTTCCTTTCTGGCCGCGGCGGTGATCGTCGCGCAATTTTATTTTGCGTCGAAGAAGCCGGTGGCTGCGCCGCGCCGGTGGTTGTGCAGGCGCCGGCTCCGCCCCCAATGCCCGTGGCGCCTCCAGCGGCGCCGGTGGCGCCGGTTAGACCGGTGATGGCGACGCCGCCGCCGGCGGCGGCGCAGTCGGAGCTTTCGGTGGCGACGCTGCCGCATGCGCCGCCGGCGATGCCGGAGTGTAAGAAGCTGGAGGAAGAACTGCGGATTGCGCGGGAGGCGAATGCGGCGGCGCAAGTTGACCTGGAGGCGGCGAGGAAGCAGAGCGTCGAACGGCTGCACGGGTCTGCGGATTATTTGCAGGCAAAGGCGGATGCGGACGCAAAGCGTCAGCAGAAGGATGTCGCCGTCCAGAAGCTGCATGAGGATGACCGGGCGGGGCTGGACATCAACCAGGACCAGACGGATTTGGATTCGGCTTCAAAGGAGTGGATTGCTGCGGCGGCAAAATTGACGCAGGTCGAGAACGATTGGATGGCAAGCGATTCGGCCGTGGCGGAGAAGCAGAGAATCGTCGCGGGGACTTCTGCGGATCAGCAGCGGGTCGAGGATCAGCTTTGCGGGGAAATCAGGAAGGCGGTTTTGCGGTGCGCGGATGGGGATGGGTGTGCGGTTCAGGCGGTGCGGCTGGACTCGGCACGGGAGATTGTGACGGTGGAGCTGACGCCGACGCCGCAGGATGATACGGGGGCCATGGCGGATGCGGCGCTGCGGCAGATCGGGCAGGTGCTGGAGTTTACGATGTATAAATCGGCGTTCGATTGGAACGCGGTGCTGTTTCCAGTGCTGGTGGATTATCACGGCAAGCAAGCCGTGGAGTTTCAAGCGGAGTATCTGCGGCAGGACGTGGACGAGGCGAATTTCAGCGTGATCGATCCGAGGCACTTCAATAATCTGGCGCTGGTGAAGCTGGCGGTTGATATATGGCTGAGCCCCGTGGTCGATGACATGCAGGGGAGGCGGAGGGTGAACGTGAATCTTCCGGCGGAGCCGGCGGCGTATCGGGAGGGGCCGGCGGTTACTTCGATGAATGAATCACTGGATACGCTGTTTATTGGGGGATATACGCGGAGGGACGGAAGCGATTGTCCGATAACGTGGGTGTGGCGGACGCACGTTGAAGCGGCGACGGCATCGTATACGGGGATCATCCCGCGGCGCGTGGCAATGCCGCCGTTGTATAGCAAGACGGGATTGCCGGGCGCGGTGCTGACGCAGCCGATGAATCCGCTGATTCCACCGAATTGAATGGTGACACGATTGAATGGGATTGTGATATTTGTCACGAGGAAATTAAAAAAGGCCTCGAAATTCAGCATTATTTCTACTGCGTTTATTCAAGGAGGCGGCTAGAATTACAGACGAACCAATAGGCCAAATAACATAAGGAGAAACGATATGGCCAATGTTGCGATCCAGGATGGCGCGCTCCCGAATGGGCCGATCCCGAATGAGCTGGGCACTGGGATGGGCTCGGTGAGTTTGAGGGGTGGACAGATTACCGTGCGAACGGCGCTTCGATTGGCTTGGCTTACCTGGGTTGTTTTTCTGGTGATCCCGTTTTTCCTTTTTTTGGGCGCGGTGTGGGCGACGGCGTTTCATGAGTCGGTTCGGACGCTCACGTCGACGCCGAATTGGTTCCTGGGTGCTTCGGGATATCTTATCGTCGTTGTGCCGGTGGCTTTCTTTTGGCGGAGCCGGGTTTTCAAGCCGTACTATTCGGGGCATCCGATTGAGCCGACGAAATATCTTTACGGGATGCTGGCGATGTGGGTGGCGCTGGAGTTTGGGGGCATCATCAGTTTGCTGGGGTGCTTCGTGACGAATTCGCTGCTGCCGAGCCTGTTGCCGGCGCTGGTGGCGTTTATGTTTTATGTGACGCAGTGGCCGACGGGGCACGCGATGGTGGGGTCGATTGGGGAATCGGAGGATGCGTCGGTTTATAAGGAGCCGCGGTAGGTTTCTCGGATCGGAAGACGCGCCCCACGGCTCGACTGAGCTCGCCGAAGTCAAGCGGGGCGGCTGCACGGGGAGAAGCGCGCGGTACGGGCGCCCCTTGCCGTCGGGAATAGAAACGCGACGATAGCGGGATGGACCTGGCAGGAGCGGGTCGTCGGCTTGGGCTGTCTTCTCCAGTGGTGGAGGAGCCGGCCATTGTGCTTCAGTGGCTGGTGCGGCTGAGGTGGCTGGCGCTGGCGGGGCAGATTGTGGCGACGCTGGCGGCGGTGGGGATTCTTGAGTTGCCGCTGCCGCTGCGGGGGATGGGGACGATCATTGCGGTTACGGGGTTCAGCAATCTAATCCTTCAGGCTTGGCCGCGGCGGCGCGTGGCGGGGTGGATCGTGCCGGCGGTGCTGATGCTCGACGTCTGCCTGCTGACGGCGCTGCTGCTTTGCGCGGGCGGGGCGGCGAATCCGTTTTGCATTTTGTACCTGGTGCACGTCGCGATGGCAGTGGTGACGCTTCAGGAGGGGTGGCAGTGGGTGCTGGTGGGGGCGACGACGGGTTGTTACGGGCTGCTGTTTTTCTGGCCACGGAATGAGAAGCTGGTGCTGGGGCGGGGGTCGCAGGAAGCGATTCAGTGGATAGCGCTGGCGCTGGTGGCGATTGTGATCGCATACTTCGTCGGGCGGATGACGCAGTCATTGCGGCGGCATGAGAAGGCGCTGGAGGCGGAGCGCGAAGGGGGGCGCGGAACGAGCGTCTGGCGTCGCTGACAACTCTTGCGGCGGGGGCGGCGCATGAGCTGAATACGCCGCTAAGCACGATCGCGGTGGTGGCGCGGGAGCTGGAGCTGCAATCGGAAAAGCGCGGGAATGGGGAGTCGATGGCGGAGGACGCGCGGCTGATTCGGCGGGAGATCGACCGATGCCAGGTGATTCTGAGCCGGATGCGGGTGGATGTTTTGCATGGGGATTCACCGAAGAGCGCGCCGATGGGGGCGAAAGAGTTCGTCGAGAAATTATCGGAGGAGATGAAAGCGGTGGGGGGGAGAGTTTGGAAATTCAGCACTCGGCGAATCTGCCGGAGATATCGCTGCCGCTGAGCGCGGTGGAGCAGGCGGTGGGGATTTTGGTGGATAATGCGCTGGAAGCTTCGCCAAAGGGGAAATGGGTGCGGCTGTGGATTTCGGCCTGGAACGGGCAGATTATTTTTGAGGTGAGCGACCAGGGTGCGGGAATGAGCGCGGAAGTGGTGAGGCGGGCGGGGGAGCCGTTTTTCACGACCAAGCCGCCGGGCAAGGGGATGGGCATGGGATTGTTTTTGGTTAGACTGGTGGCGGAAAAGTTGGGCGGATCGCTGCGGCTGGAGTCGGAGCCGGGAAGAGGGACGCGTGCGACGCTGGAGCTTCCGACGGCGGCTGTGGCGAGCGTGAATGGAGAGAGCCGATGAGCATCATGGTTGTGGATGACGATGTGACGTTTCGGTCGCGACTGGTCAGTGCGCTGGAGGCGCGGGGGATGCAGGCGTGCGGGGCGGGTTCGCCGCAGGAGGCGAAGGAGCTGGCGGCGAAGCAGAAGCCGATGCGGGCGGTGCTGGATCTTCGCATGCCGGGGGGATCGGGGCTGGAACTGGTGAGCGATCTGCTGGGGATCAATTCGGAGATGGCGATCGTGGTACTGACGGGATATGGGAGCATCGCGACGGCGCTGGAAGCGACGCGGCGCGGGCGCGGGATTATCTCACCAAGCCGGCGGATGCGGATCAGATCCTGGCGGCGTTTGGCAAGAAGGGGGAGAAGACGGCGATCAATGGCGGGGCGATGGAATCATCCAGCGCACCGTCGCTGGCGCGGGTGGAGTGGGAGCACATTCAGAGAATATTGACCGATTGCGGGGGGAACATTTCGAAGGCGGCGCGGGTGCTGGGGATTCACCGGCGGTCGCTGCAGAGGAAGTTGCAGAAGTATCCGCCGGAGGAGTGAGGGGCGCGATGCGGCGCCTGCTTGCAAAGCGCGCGGCCGGCAAGCCGGCCGGCTACACGGGAAAGCGCTGAGCGCACAAATGTTTTTGATTTTCGGGATTTAATTTTTGCAATGAAAGTGGGCGCGCGTCTCTTGCATTTCGAAAACATCTCTGAGAGAGTTCCAACTATGCGACCAAATGCCGCACCCTCTCGGCATCGCGTTCGAGCAAGTCGTAAGTAATATCTGCTCGCCTTGGTCATGGACGATGGCGCTACTTGGTGATGTTTCCAGGGGCGCTGGAACAGCAGAACAATTACGATGACGCAGGAATGGTATGAGCAGCCGTTTGTGTTCCCCAAATGGGCGAACTATTTGCTGCCTGCTATTGTGATGGGAGTTCTGGGCGGGGTTTTCTACGTTCCGACGGTGGTGGGGCTGGGCGCGTCGCCGAAGACGACGGCGGTGGGGTATTCGCCGGTGCAGCCGGTTCCATATAGTCACGCGCTTCATGCGGGGAAACTTGGGATAGATTGCCGGTATTGCCACAACACAGTGGAGCGGGCCAATTTCGCGGCTATTCCGCCGACGGAAACGTGCATGAACTGCCATACGAATATCCGGACGCAGAGCGACGGCGCTGGAGCCGATTCGGCAGAGCTGGGCGACGGGGAAGCCGGTGGAATGGATTAAGGTGCATGATCTGCCGGAATACGTTTACTTCAGCCACCAGGCGCACGTGACGCATGGCGTGGGGTGCATTGAGTGTCACGGCAGGATCGACCAGATGGAGCGGGTTTATCAGGCCAAGCCCCTGAGCATGGGGTGGTGTTTGGATTGCCATCGCGATCCGGGGTCGCATTTGAGGCCGAAGGGTGTTTCTGTGACGGATATGAACTGGACGCCGCCGGCGGATCCGGCGGAGGCGGCGACGCTCGCGGAAGAGTGCATGGAGACGTATCACATTCACGACAAGGCGTACATGCAGAGTTGTTCAACGTGTCATCGGTGAGAGATATGAAGCATCATTCGGCGCAACGTGAATACTGGCGAAGTCTGGCGCATCTGGCGGATGAGCCGGCGGTGCGCGATGCGGCGGAGAAGGAATTCGCGGCGTATGACCCGAATGAGATGCTGAATATGTCCGGGGTGACGCGTCGGCGGTTCATGAAGCTGGCGAGCGCGTCGATGGCGCTGGCGGGGCTGACGCTGACGAGCTGCCGGCGGTGGCCGGAGGAGAAGATTGCGCCGTACACGAGCCGGCCGGCGAATCGCGATCCGGGGGTGCCGGTTCAATATGCGACGATCATGGAACTCGGCGGCGTGGGAAGCCCGTTGCTGGTGACGAGCTTTGACGGCAGGCCGATCAAGATCGAGGGGAATCCGACGCACCCGGCTTCGCAGACGGTGAAGGGTCGGGCGGGGTCGGCGGATGCGCTGGCGCAGGCGGCGATATTGGAAATGTACGATCCGGAGCGGAGCCAGGGAGTGATCGACCGGTCGCACGGGAGCGATGTGGCCAGCGATTGGGCGACGTTTGCGGCGATGGTTGGGTCGACGATAACCGGGGATGGGCTGGCGATTCTCAGTGAATCGACTTCGAGCCAGACGGCGGCAAGGCTGAAAGCGGCAATATTAAAGCGGTTCAACAGCGCGGCGATTTATGAATACGAAGCGCTGAGCCGGGATAATGAAATCGCGGCGTCGAAGGCCGCGTTTGGAAAAGCGGTTCGGCAGGTGCTCCACCTGGACAAGGCAATGGTGGTGGCGCTGATCGATGCCGATCCGCTGGGAACGCATCCATCCCACGTGAAATATGCGGGGGAATGGGCGTCGAATCGGCCCAACAAAGAGCATCAGTGGAATCGGGTTTACGCGATTGAAAGCGCGATGACGATTTCGGGGGGCGTCGCGGATTGCCGGCTGGGGGCAACGCCGTCGCATGTGGCGGCGTTTCTGGCAACTCTGGCGTCGCAACTGGGAGCGGGCGGGGCGGATAAATCGAGCGTTTTGACCGCGGGGGAGCTGGCGATGCTCAAGAACCTGATGGCGGACATCAACGCCAATCCGGGGAAGAGCGTGGTTGCGGTGGGGCCGCAGGTTTCGCCCGATCTTCAGTCGCTCGGGTATGCGATTAATGCGAAGATTGGGGCGGTGGGATCGACGGTGACGCTGCACGATGAGCCGGACGGGGATCGGCCCAGCCATCTTGAGGCGATTACCGATCTGACGAATAAGTTGAAGGCAAATCAGGTTAAGACGCTGATCATCATCGGCGGGAATCCTGTTTATGATGCGCCGGCGGATTTGGATTTTGGCACGGCGATGAAAGGGGCGGCGACGTCGGTTCATCTGAGCCTTTACGACAATGAAACGTCACACGCGGCGTCGTGGCATATTAATCGGGCGCATTTCCTTGAGGCGTGGAGCGATGCGCGGACGTGGGATGGGACGGCGAGCATCTGCCAGCCGCTGATTGAACCGCTTTATAACGGGGTGACGGCGGAGCAGCTTTTGGCGCTGATCGCGGGGGAAAGCGAGATTGCCAGCGATGATATCGTGAAAAAGACCTTCACGAATTTCGATGATATCGCCTGGCAGTTGGCGCTGAACAACGGAATGATCGACGGGAACGCGCTTTGGGGAAATAACTGTTCAGGCGAACCCGCCGCAGTTTAAGGAGACGCCGGCGGAGTCGGGATATACGATCCGGTTCCAGCAGGATTGGAAGCTTTACGACGGGCGATTCGCGACGAGCGGGTGGCTGCAGGAGATTCCCGATCCGTTTTCGAAGATCGTCTGGGACAACGCAGCGCTGATCTCGCCGAAGGACGCGACGGCGCTGGGGGTGGCGATCAATGACATGGTGACGGTCACGGTGGGGGGGAAGTCGATCGAAATCGTCTGCTTCGTGCAGCCCGGGCAGCCGGTGGGGGTGATTGGGCTGCCGCTGGGATATGGGCGCACGATGGGGGAACACATCGGATCGAACGTGGGGGTGAATACCTACGTCCTGCGGACGAGCGGCGCGATGTATTTCGCGCCTGGGGATGTGAAGGCGTCGGGGAATTATTACGACCTGGCGACGACGCAGGACCACCATCTCTTCGACACCATCGGCATCGATATGCGACAGAAGGAAGTCGGAGAGAAAAAGTATCAGACCGCTGAAATCATCCGCGAAGCGACCGCGAGCGAACTCCAGAGCAATCCGGACCTGTTCAAGGAGAATGAGGACGGCTCGGTTTCGCTGTCGCTGTATGTGCCGCCGCCGGAGGAATTCATTGGGCCGCACAAGTGGGGGATGTCGATCGATTTGTCGAAGTGCATCGGGTGCCAGGCGTGCGTGGTGGCTTGCCAGGCGGAGAATAATATTCCCATCGTCGGCAAGGACAACGTGCAGAAGAATCGGCAGATGCACTGGATCCGGATCGACCGGTATTTCAAGGGAGACGCCGACGATCCGAATCCGGAAGTGGTCTTCCAGCCGGTGGCGTGCCAGCAGTGCGAGAACGCGCCGTGCGAGCAGGTTTGCCCGGTGGGGGCGACGACGCACGACACCGAGGGGCTGAACGTGATGGTTTACAACCGCTGCGTGGGGACGCGGTATTGCAGCAACAACTGCCCGTACAAAGTGCGGCGGTTTAATTATCTCGACTGGCACTGCCAGGACCCGCGGCATGACAAATATCCGAAGCCTTACCTGAATATCCCGGACCAGCAGGACATGGATCAGATTCCCAAAGTCGAGCGGATGATGTTTAATCCGGAGGTGACGGTGCGGATGCGCGGCGTGATGGAGAAATGCACCTTCTGCATCCAGCGGATTCACACGACGACCATCGCCAAGGGCGCGCGCCATGAAAAGCTTAACGACGGCGACATCCTGACCGCCTGCCAGCAGGCCTGCCCGACGCAGGCGATCGTCTTTGGCGATCTGGCGGACAAGAAATCGAAGGTGTCGAAATTGCACGCGGATTCGCGGTCGTACGGCCTGCTCGATGAGGCGCTGGCGACAAAGCCGCGGAATAAATATCTGGCCAAGATCAGTAACCCCGTGGAAGCGCAGGTTTAAGAGATGGCAAGTATCGCGTCAACAGAATTTTCACGCATCGCAGCGACGAAAGAAGCCGACAACACGACGGAAGATCCGCGTTTTCGCGCCCCGCTGGTGACGGGCGGGCGTGATTTCACGACGGTGACGTCCCTGGTCGCCAGCGTGATGGAGCGCCCGGCGCCGCCGAAGGCGTGGTATGTGGGGCTGGGGATTTCACTGGCGCTGCTGGGGTTGCTGGGGTCGATGGTCGGCTACCTGTTCCTGACCGGCATTGGCATCTGGGGAAATAACCAGCCGGTGGGGTGGGGATTTGGAATCGTTAATTTCGTCTTCTGGGTGGGAATTGGTCACGCCGGAACGCTGATCAGCGCGATTCTTTACCTTTTCCGGCAAAACTGGCGGACGGGGATCAATCGGCTGGCGGAGGCGATGACGATTTTCGCCGTCTGCTGCGCCGGGCTGTTTCCGGGGATTCACGTGGGGCGGCCGTGGCTGGCTTACTGGCTCTTTCCGATTCCGGACCAGATGGACCTGTGGCCGCAGTTCCGTTCGCCGCTGATGTGGGACGTATTCGCGGTGGGCACGTATGCGACGGTTTCGCTGCTCTTCTGGTACATGGGGATGATCCCTGACATCGCGACGTTCCGCGACCGCTCGAAGTCGAAGATCAAGCAGATTGCCTATGGGATTCTTTCGGTGGGATGGAACGGGTCGAGCCGGCACTGGCACCGCTATGAACGGGCCTACCTGATGCTGGCGGCGCTGGCGACGCCGCTGGTGCTTTCGGTGCACTCGACGGTGTCGTTCGACATGGCGGTGTCGCAGATTCCGGGTTGGCATACGACGGTGTTCCCGCCTTACTTCGTGGCGGGGGCGATCTTCGGCGGGTTTGCGATGGTGATCTGCCTGGCGGTTCCGGCGCGGCAGCTTTTTGGGCTTAAGGACGTCATCACCCTGCGGCACATGGACAACATGTGCAAGATCACGCTGGCGACCAGCATGATGGTGGGCTATTCCTACATGACGGAATTCTTCATCGCCGCCTATAGCAGCAACCCGCACGAGCAGTTCACGTTCTATAATCGCGCATTTGGCCCGTATTGTTGGAGCTGGTGCACGATGGTCTTCTGCAACGTGGTGGCGCCGCAGACGCTGTGGTCGAAAAAGCTGCGGATGAACATGTGGTGGATCTGGGTGATCGGCGTGCTGGGCAATGTTGGAATGTGGTTTGAGCGGTTTGAAATTATTCCTGAATCTCTGACGCGGGATTTTCTGCCGTCGAGCTGGCATGCCTTCTGGCCGACCTGGGTCGATCTGTGCACGCTGGCGGGAAGCTTTGGATTGTTCATGACGCTGTTCCTGCTCTTCTGCCGGTTTTTGCCGACGATAGCGATGGCGGAAGTGAAGACGGTGATGCCGCAGGCCCATGAGCATGCCCATCAGTTGCACGATGCGGATTCGAAGCGGACGGATTATCGTCCGGATGAGCATCTTGATCCTGATAATGATGCCCCGCGGTTTTCGAATCGGTGAGGTTTTATGTCGACCGAACTGACAGAAATTGAAGACGCACACGGCCGCAAGGAGCGTGCTGGATTCCGGCCCGGTTTTGATGGGCATGCTGGGAGAATTCGACGGACCTTTCCACCGTGGTTTCGGCGGCGCAGAAGACGCGGGCGGCGGGTTACAAGGTGTGGGACGTCCACAGCCCGTTTCCCGATTCACGGCATTGATGCGGTGATCGGCATCCGGCCGACGATTTTGCCCTGGCTGGTGCTGGGAGGCGGATTGGCGGGGCTGCTGACCGGCATGGGATTGCAGTGGTTTTGCAATGCGTATGACTATCCGCTCATCGTCAGCGGCAAGCCGATGTGGAGCTTCGCGGCGAACGTTGTGATTATTTTCGAGTGTACGGTCCTGTTTGCTTCGCTGACGGCGGTGTTTGGGATGCTGGGATTGAACCGGCTGCCGCTGCTTTACAATCCGATGTTCAAGAGCGCGAAGTTCCAGCGCGTGACGCAAGACCGGTTTTTCATCTGGATCTCCAAAGACGATGCGAAGTTTGATGAGACGAAGACGGAAGAGTTTTTGAAATCGGTCGGAGCGACATCCGTTGAGCGCATTGAGGACTAGTGAATGAGCGAGCAGGCGTCACATCCTGAGCCGGATGACGAACCGCAATACGGCCCGACGTATTACGTGCCGGTGGAGATGCCGTCGCCGCGTCTGCCGCGGCCGCCGTTCTGGATGGTGGCGATGGCGCTGATCGGGGTGGTGGCGACGTGGCTTCCGCTGGCGATCATCGCGCGGCGCGGGTGACCACATCGGCGGAGCCGCGTATTCAGCTTCTGCAGGACATGGGCAAGCAGCCGAAGCTGCGGGACGCAGATGATCGTTTTCGCTGTTCGCGGATGACCGGGCGATGAGGCCGATCATTCCGGGGACGGTGGCGTATCACACGCTGGAAACGGACGACAATTACTATCACGGGTTCGTGCGGCAGAACGACGGCTCAGGCAAGTGGACGGTGGTCTTTGTCACGTCGCTGCCGGAGCAACTTTCGGATTCGAAGGAGCGGATGTCCCGGCTGATCGAGCGGGGCCAGAACCGGTTCAATATTTATTGCTACCCGTGCCACGGGTACGACGGCTCGGGGCATGGCCCGGTGAACCAGAAGGCTCTGGAATTGAAGGCGATGGATACCGACCCGCAGCATCCGATCGGCGTAAGCTGGACACCGGCGGCGCAGCTTTACAGCGATGTGATCCGCGCCGAGCCGGACGGGAAGATTTTCAATACGATCACCAACGGGATCCGGACCATGCCGGCTTATGGCCCGCAGATTCCGGTGGAAGACCGTTGGGCGATCGTGGCGTATGTGCGGGCGCTGCAGCTCAGCCAGGGCGGCGTGCCGCCTTCGGTTCTGTCGCCGCAGGACATGCAGACATTGGAAGGAAAATAGACCTTGGAATCGGGACACTCACAATTCCGCCGCCCCTGAGAAGCTGGAGCTTCGGCAACATGTCGGGGGGCTTTACCTCGCGGCGCAGGTCCTGGGAGTAATCGGGCTGGCGGGGGCGGTGCTGCTGGGATATTTCGAAGGGGATGAATTTCAAGCGATTTTTCTATTCCTACTGGTCGCGTTCCTGTTTTACCTGGCAATTGCGCTGGGCGGCCTCTTCTTCGTGATGCTCCAGCACGTCACCAAGGCCGGGTGGAGCGTCAGCGTCCGGCGAATTGCCGAGTGGTATGGATCGAGCCTGTGGCTCTTGGCGCTGCTCTCGCTGCCGATCTTCGCGTCGCTGCTGATGGGGCATGGGTCGCTCTATCACTGGGCGGTTCCGGGATGGTCGGCGGGCGCAGGGTTCAAGGGGTGGTGGCTTCAGCCGGGATTCTTCGTTATCCGCGCGGTGATTTATTTCGCTGGTCTGGACGATTTACGGGCTGTGGTACTGGAAGACGTCGGTCCTGCAGGACAGCACCGGCGACATGAATCTGACGCTCAAAATGCAGCACCGGGCGCCGATTGGGCTGGTGCTCTTTGGGCTGACGCTGACGTTTGCCGCCTGGGACTGGATCATGTCGATCGACCCGGTGTGGTACAGCACGATTTTCGGGGTTTATTATTTTGGCGGCAGCGCGCTGGCGCTCTTTTCGACGCTGGTGCTCAGCGTGCGGTATTCTGCAAAGCAAGGGATTGCTGGTTGAGAGCGTTACGACCGAACATTACCACGACCTCGGCAAATTCATGTTCGGGTTTACGTTTTTCTGGGGCTACATCGCGTTCAGCCAGTTCATGCTCCAGTGGTATGGAAATATTCCGGACGAAACCGGCTGGTTTCTCTTGCACGGAGCATCGACGCTGCAGCCCAACGATTTCTCTCCTGTGTGTTCTGTCGCTGTTGACGGGGCATTTTCTGATTCCGTTCCCGGGATTGCTCTCGCGGCATGTGAAGCGGAGCAAGCCGGGATATCGTTCTGGGCGGTGTGGTGCCTGGCGTTTTGCTGGCTGGATATGTTCTGGCTGGTGATGCCGGAATATGACAACGGGACATTGCATTTTGGATCGATTGACCATCGACTCTGCGCTGATGCTGGGCATGGGCGGGATTTTTATGGCGTTTGTTTTGCGGCGGGCGATGCACAATCCGGTGCGGCCGACGCACGACCCGCGGCTGGCGGATTCGCTGGCGTTCGAGAACTTCTAGGATTTGGAACATGGCGTTCAAACAGGAAGTCAATGTGGCGCTGCTGCTCACGATCGGAGTCATCTCCGCACTGATGGTGCTGGTGATCGTGATCGGAATGCAGGCGTGGTATCAGAGCGAAGAGATGAACGAATTTACCGTCAAGTCCCAGGAGGCGGCCGAGAGAGCCTTGGACGGCGACGCGCCGGATACGACGCTGGCCCAGCTTCAGCAGGGACAGAAGCTGGCCCTCGATGCCAAGCCGCACTGGGTGGATGCGACCAAGAAGGACAAAGTGGCGATTCCGATCAAGGTGTCGATGGAATACCTGGAATCGCATGGCGGGAATCTGCCGTAGCATGAAAACGATGCTGACAATTTCGCTGGCGATGGCCGCTGTGATGACGGCCTTGTGCGGTGGTGCGCGTGCGGATGATGTACCGAGCGCGGCGGCGGGCACGCAGCTTCCGGCGGTCTACCGCAACGTCGGTGTCGACGAGCACCTCAATTCGCAGCTCCCGCTGGACGCACGCTTTTATGACGAAAACGGGCAATATATAACGCTCGGCAAGATTCTCCGCCCCGGGCATCCGATGGTTTTGCAGTTGGGATACCTCGACTGCCCGATGCTCTGCGACGCGGTTTCGCGCAGCGTGGTTGAGTCGGCACAGAAAATCGATCTGGAAATCGGCAAAGATTGGGATTTTACATTCGTGAGCATCGACCCGACGGACACACCGGCCCTCGCGACCCTCAAGCGCAACAGCTACATCACCGCCTACGGCAAACCGCAGGCAGCCTCCGGGTTTCACCTTCTTATCGGCAAGCCCAACGAGATCGGCGTACTGGCAACGACAGTGGGCTTTCGCTATCAGACGATGAATAACGGACAATTTTCCCACCCGGCAGTGATCATGGTCATTACGCCGGAGGGGAAGATTTCCCGATACCTCTATGGAGTGACGTTTGCGCCGCTCACGCTGCGGCTGTCGCTGGTGGAGGCATCGCACGAGCAGATCGGGACGACCATGGACCAGATCCTACTGATCTGCTGCAGTTGGGATCCGAAGGCGGGGAAATATTCGATGGTGGCGATGAATTCAATGCGAGTGGGTGGAGTCCTGACGGTGATGATTTTGGGCGGCGCGATTTTCTGGATGTCCAAGCGCAACGTTCATGCGCACATGCTGGAAGCGAAGGCGCGGCAAAAGCCAGAAGAGGGAACGGCCTGATGAGCGCAATGTTGTTGAACATTCTCGCTGACGACAACACCTGGGGCGGATTCTGGATGCCGCCGCAAGGGTCGACCAACGCCGCCAGCGTTGACTGGCTCTTCTTCTTCATTTACTGGATCTGCGTCTTCTTTTTCATGCTGATCCTTGTGCTTCTGGTGGGCTTTGCGTGGAAATATCGCTATCGCGAAGGCCAGCCGATGCTGGATGCGCCCAAGCACAACACGGCCCTTGAGCTGACGTGGACGTTTATTCCCACGCTGATCGTCATCGTGATTTTCTTTTATGGGTTCAAGGGATACCTGGCGCTGGCGGTTCCGCCGCCGGATTCGTATGAAGTGGATGTGACGGCGCGGATGTGGTCGTACACGTTCCGGTATCCCAATGGGGAGCAGTCGAACGAGCTGCACATTCCGGTCAACACGCCGGTGGTGTTCGTATTATCCAGCGACGACGTGCTGCACGGTTTTTACATGCCGATCTTCCGGATCAAGAAGGACGTGGTTCCGGGGCGGTATAACAAGATCTGGGTTCAGGCGACGATGCTGGGCACGTTTGACGTTTACTGCACGCAATATTGTGGGCAGGACCATTCATCGATGCGGAACCATGTGGTGGTTCAGTCGCGAGCGGAATTTGTGGATTGGCTGGGCAAGCTCGGCGGAGGCGGGTTGCCGCCGGTGGAGCGCGGGCATTATTTGTGGGAGACGCGCGGTTGCCAGCAGTGCCACAGTGTCGACGGAGCGGCGACAGGCAAGGCGCCGACGTGGAAGGATTTGTACATGAGTACCGTCGTGGCCCTCGACGGCACCTACACCGCTGACGAGAACTACCTGCACACGGTGATCACGCACCCGAATATCCATCCGATTGCGGGCTTCAATCCGATCATGCCGCCCACGGATGGGCTCTTGCAGGAAAAAGATGTGAAGGACATCATCGCGTACATAAAGTCGATTAGTAAGTATTATCACCCGGCGGTTTTGTCGGCGAGTTCACCGGCAACCAAACCGAGTGGTGGGGCGGCCAAACCATAGCACGCCCGGGAGTGTCGTATGTCGCTAGCACATGAAGTATCGCATGGAGATTCGCAGCCAGATAACTATCTGACGCACGATCGGGGGTTGAAGTCGTGGCTGTTTACGCTCGATCACAAACGCATCGGGCTGATGTACATGGGGGCGGTGCTCACGGCATTTTTGCATTGGGGGGATGTTTGCGGTGCTTCTACGCACTTCACTGCTGACGCCGAACCACTGGATGTTTGGAAGCGATCCCGCCAGCGATGCAAAGGCAAAGCTGTTTTACAACAATATGTTTAGCTTGCACGGGACGGTGATGGTCTTCATGTTCATCATTCCCGCGGTCCCGGCAATACTCGGGAATTTGATTTTGCCCCTGATGCTTGGGGCCAAGGACGTGGCATTTCCAAGGCTCAACCTGCTGAGCTTTTACATTTACGTGGCGGGGGCATGCTTCTTCCTTTGGGTATTATTCGGCGGAATTCTTAAGAGTTTTGTGGGGCATTCATCTTCCGTTCGGCTACGGCCTGGATACCGGATGGACCTTTTATACTCCTTTCAGCACCTCCAAGGCGGAGGACGGAATGGTGGCCGGCGTCCTGGGCGCATTTATTCTGGGCTTCAGCTCAATTCTGACCGGCGTGAACTTCATTGCCTCGATCCACACTCTTCGCCCGCGCGGGATGACGTGGTTCCGCATGCCGCTTTTTCTCTGGGCACTCTATGCGACCAGTATCATCCAGATCCTCGCGACGCCGGTGCTGGCGATTACGCTTTTGCTGCTGGTTTGCGAGCGATTGCTGCACGTGGGAATTTTCGATTCCTCGCTCGGCGGCGATCCCGTGCTGTTCCAGCACTTCTTCTGGTTTTATTCCCACCCGGCGGTTTACATCATGATCCTGCCGGGTATGGGCGTCATCAGCGAAGTGATTTCGGTCCACAGCCGCAAGCACATTTTCGGATACAGCTTCATTGCCATCAGCTCGATCGCTCTGGCGCTGCTGGGCTTCCTGGTCTGGGGCCACCATCTGTTCGTCGCCGGCCAGTCGAACCTGGCCGATTCGATCTTCAGCCTGCTGACTTTCAGCGTCGCGATTCCATCGGCCGTGAAGGTGTTTAACTGGCTGGGGACGCTTTATCGCGGGTCGATCCGTTTCACGCCGGCGATGCTTTTTGCGATGGGGTTCATTCTTCTCTTCACGGTGGGGGGGCTTACGGGATTATTCCTCGGCGCTCTTCAGACGGACGTGCCGCTGCATGACACTTATTTCGTGATCGCCCACTTCCACTACGTGATGGTGGGGAGCATGGTCTTCGCGTTCCTTGCCGGGATGTATCACTGGTTCCCGAAGATGTTCGGGAAGATGACCAACCAGTTCTGGGGCCGGGCGGCGGCGATTATGCTGTTCATCGGGTTCAACGTGACGTTCTTCCCGCAGTTTGTGATGGGGGCGCACGGCTCGCCGCGACGCTGGGCGACGTATCCGGCGCAGTTCCAGATCTATCACGATATCTCGACCGTCGGCGCCTATATCATGGCGATTTCGCTGTTCACGGTTTTGTTCAACTGGATGCACGCGCTGAAGTGGGGCAAGAAAGCGCCGTCGAATCCGTGGGGCGGGAACACGCTGGAATGGCATACGTCCTCGCCGCCGCCGCACGATAATTTCCCGGTTGCCGCCGGTTGCGGATGATCCGTATAACCTTGCGGCGTGGGAATATGACGCGGCCACGGAGAACTGGGTGCCGCGCACGACGCCGGAACTGGCGCGTGCGTCGGACCGGACCCGGCCGATTCATTATTAAGGGGAGAAGCGAAAAGGAATGAGCACAGCATCGACAGCATCTCAACCTTCGGCCGGCGGACACGGACACGCCCACCACGATCCGCACCTGGCGCATCACTTCGATACGCCGGAGCAGCAGTTTACCTCGGCCAAGCTGGGGATGTGGGTGTTTCTGGGGACGGAAATCCTGATGTTCGGGGGATTGTTCTGCGTGTACTCAATCTACCGGCACAATCATCCGCTGGTCTTTAAATTCGCGGCGGAATCGTATCTGAACACCAAGTGGGGGACGCTGAACACGATCATCCTCATCACCAGCAGCTTGACGATGGCCTGGGGCGTGCGGGCGGCCCAGCTCAACCAAAGGAAACTCCTGATCGCATGCCTGTCCATGACGCTGCTGGGGCGGCTGGGGTTCATGATCGTCAAGTCGATCGAATACACCGCGAAGTTGCAGGAGAACGTCTGGGTGGGCAAATGGAACATGTATAACGGGGAGTTTACGCATCCTTACAGCGAAGCGCCTCCGGCCCAGCCGGCGACGATGCCGGCGGTGCAGATTGCGATTCCCAGCACCCGGCCCGATCCGACCCTGACAGACGCGAATATCGGCGTGGACATCAGCCAGATCAGGCCGAGGTATAACTTCGATTTGAGCCAGACGATCGTCCAGGGAACCTCGGCGAGCGAGTCGGAGGAGCCAAAGCTTTCGCCCGAGGAGCTGCGCGAGGAGCGCTATCGCGAGCTTTCCGATTCCGACCAGTGGCGGGTGAACACCTTCTTCAGTTGCTACTTTCTGATGACCGGCCTGCACGGGATCCACGTGCTGGTGGGGATGGGGCTGATTACCTGGATCCTGATCCGTTCGCTGCGAAATGAATTCAGCTCGGAATATTTTACGCCGGTCGATCTGGTCGGACTTTACTGGCACCTGGTCGATCTGATCTGGATATTCCTCTTTCCGCTGCTTTACTTGATTCACTGATGGACGATTTATGAGCCTGCCACATTCACATGATGTTCCCGCCCCGGTCGCGGACGATGTCGGTCCCGAAGCGCCGCACGGCGTTCACGCCGTGCCCCGGCGGATACTCCTGGCGGTCTATTCGGTGCTGATCATCTGTACGGTCATCACCGTCGCGGTGTCATTTGTCGACCTGGGGCAGGCGAATATCTGGGTGGCGCTGCTGATCGCGGTGATCAAGGGGAGTCTGGTCTGCCTTTATTTCATGCATTTGCGATGGGACAGCCCGTTTAACGGATTGGCCCTGGTTTCGGCGCTGTTTTTTGTGGCCCTGTTCATCGGGCTGGCGCTGCTGGATTCGAATTCCTACCAGCCGCAGTTGAAACCGACGCCGATGGCGGTGAAAGCGCCATAGCACGACACGCTTTGCGGGGTGTCCGGCGGATTTCTTGTGACCTTCAACTCCAAAGGTGGTTTTCGCCCTCCGCCCCGCGCATCCGCGATCGGATTGTGGCTGGTTCTGGCCGCGCTGGCGATGCTCTTTATCGCCAGCATGTGGCTGTACATCCTGCTGCGGCTGCATTTTTTTGGAAACCAGCTTTCAAACGCCGAAATCCACCTCCCCTACCTGACGTGGCTGAGCACGGCTGTGCTCCTGGCGGGAAGCTTTACGATCCATCGCGCGGTGGTCGCAATCCGGCGGGAGAAGCAGGACCTGTGCCTGAAATTCCTCTATGTGACGTGCGTGATCGCGGTGCTCTTCCTCGCGGTTCAGTCGCCCTGCATGGCGACGATTCTTCAGCAGCACGAGGCGCTGGCGGAGCAATCGGCGGCGGGAAAGTCGCCGGGGCAATTCGCGCCGGTGTCGGCGTATGGGCTGGTGTTCGTGCTGATCCTGGTGCACGCGCTTCACGTGCTGGGGGGGATTGTGGCGCTGGCGGTCGTGACGGCGAGGATGCGCGGGGGGAAGTACGACCACGAGAATTTCCTGGGGGTGCAGTTCGTGGCCAGATACTGGCATTTTCTGGACGTGGTGTGGCTGGCGATGTTTACGATGTTTATGGTTTTGGGATAGCGGTTCAACTCACGCCAACGCCGATGTCGGCCTTGCGCATCATCCAGTAGCCAAGGATCGCGGCGGCGACGCCGATGCCGGCATAATCCAGCGGCAGCGGCCGCGCGAATGGGGCGTAGGGGCCGGTGGGGACGCCGATCTGGAGGGTCGAATCCTGCCCGGCGGCGGCGAGGATGTATCCGATGAGCCCGACGAGAATTGGCCCGATCCAGAACCAGAAGCTGGGCCGGGCGGGGGCGTATTTGTAGGCGATCATTGCGCCGAGCCAGGAGGCGATGCCGATCGACGCCTGGACCTGATTTTTTGCCGGGGCCTGGCAGAGGACGAAGACGATGATCGCGGTGGCGACGGTCTGGGCGATCGTGGCGGTGAGGTTGTTCACAAGCGTGGAGCCGACAGCCGGAGGCGGAGGCGCCTCAGAATGGGCGGCCTTGGCCATCGCCCATAGACCGGCCCAGATCGCGGCGAGGAGAAGGCCCAGGACGAGGAGTTCAGCGGCCAGCCGGTAAAAAACCGATGAATCGCCGCCGGCTTCGAAAAGCACTTCCTGCATGTTTCCGCAGCGCTGGGAGAGGATGGTCATGGCAAAGCAGGCGGCGAAAAGCCCGGCCTCGAAGCGCACTGCGCCGGCGATGAAGGTGCCGACGAACGCGCCGATGGCCAGAAGGATCGCGACCAGCAGAAAGGCGGTGATAGGCGAAGGCTGGCAGAAGATGCTGCCATCGAATCCCGGAAGCACGGGAAACCCAAACCAGCGGGAGGCGAAATAAAAGATCAGGCAATTGGCGATCAGGGCCAGGGCGATGGCCACGCGGGCGCGCACGCCGTGAGGCGTCCAGAGAGTGAGGACCCAGCGGTTGAAAGGGCGGTCGTCGAGGTGAAGCGTGGTTGAATCGGTCATAAGCGGGCAAGTTTATCTGGCAAGAGGGGAAATGTCTCGACGGATGCGATGCGAACATTTGCCTAACACGCCATCGAGGACTAAAGTCACAAAGCACGAGAGAGAAAATTGAGCGAATCGGCGACGCTATTTCCGCAGCTTGAACCGCCCGAGGTCCAATCGGTTGATGGGCCGGTGGCGCAGGTCGTGCTCGAGCAGGGGCTGGATCGGGTTTTGGATTATGCGATTCCAAAGCGATTGGTGGGACGGGTCCATGCCGGGATGCGGGTGCGGATTCCGCTGGGACGCGGCAATCGGGCGGTGCGCGGATGGGTGGCGGGTCTGCGCGATAAGAGCGAGCTGCCGAGGCTTAAAAATTTGCTGGCCGTTGATGATGAGCGCATTCTGATCGCTCCCGCGGTGATGGAACTGGCGCGGTGGATCGGGCGGTATTACTGCGCGCCGCTGGGGGCGGTGCTGGAGAGCGTGATTCCGGCGGCGGTGAAGAAGAAGATCGGCATCGGATACAGCTCGATCGTCCGGCTGGCGCAGGAGCCGGAGAAGATCCAGGAGATTTTGGAGAAGACGCGATCACGCAAGCGGCGGGCGGTGATGGCGCGGATGCTGCAGGTGGAAAAGGGGAAGGGGATCGAGCTGAATCGCCTGGCCGGGGAAGCGGGCGTGAAAGCGCCGACGGTGCGGAAACTGGTGGGGCTGGGGATCGTAACGATCAAGTCGGAAATCGATTTGCCGAAGATGACCGGCGGCATTGCCGAAGGGGCGGCGGATGAGAAGCAAATCGAGCTGAACGAGGATCAGCGGAAGGTTTTCGAAGAGCTTTCGCCGCGCGTGGCGGCGGGGGGGTTCAGCGTTAATCTGCTGCATGGGGTGACGGGAAGCGGGAAGACTGAGGTTTATCTTCAGCTCATCGCCGAGGTGATTAAATCGGGCAGGCGGGCCCTGGTGCTGGTTCCGGAGATCGCGCTGACGCCGCAGACGGTTTTGCGGTTTAAGGCGAGGTTCAAGCACGTGGCGGTGCTGCACAGCGGGCTGACGGCGACGGAGCGGCATCGATATTGGCAGCAGATCAGCGACGGCGGGGCGGATGTGGTGGTGGGGGCGCGGTCGGCGGTGTTTGCCCCGATGCAAAAGCTCGGCGTGATCGTTGTCGATGAGGAGCATGATTCAAGCTATAAGCAGGAGCTCGCGCCGCGCTATCACGCGCGCGACGTGGCGATCAAGCGGCGCAGATTGAAAATGTGCCAATTGTGCTGGGCAGCGCTACGCCGTCGCTGGAGATTTACCGGCTTTGTCATGGGGAGAATCGTGGGGAGCACGAAGCCGTGGGCGGTCGAAATCATTATCTTTCGTTGCCGAACCGGGTGCGCGGGCTGGCCCTGGCGGCGACGGAGTTAGTGGACATGCACCGCGAGCGCAAAATGCGCCGGGGCGTACACCTGATTTCGCAGCGGCTGGAACATCTGCTGCAGACGACCATCTCCGCCGGGCGGCAGGCGATTTTGCTGCTGAATCGCCGGGGGTATTCGAATTTCGTCTTCTGCTCCTCGTGCGGGGAGCCGATCAAGTGCAAATATTGCGACACGACGATGACGTATCACCGCTCGGTCGACCAGCACGTTGGCTCGGCCGCGAGCGCGAAGGCGGTTCACACGGGGCAGATGCTGTGCCACTACTGCCTGGCGACGCAGGTGCTGCCGGATCAGTGTCCGATTTGCGGGAAAAAGCTGAGCTTATTTGGGCTGGGGACGCAGCGGGTGGAAGAGGAGCTGGCGCGGAAGATGCCGGAGATCAAATTCGCGCGGGTGGACAGCGATTCGATGCGGACGTTCAAGGATTACGAAGCCACGCTGAGCCGATTCGCGCGCGGCGAGCTGAACGTGATTTTGGGGACGCAGATGATCGCCAAGGGGCTGGATTTTCCGAACGTGACGCTGGTAGGCGTGATCAGCGGGGACACGGCGCTGGCGCTGCCGGATTTCCGTGCGGCGGAGCGGACGTTTCAGCTCATCACGCAGGTGGCCGGCCGGGCCGGCAGGGGAGATGCGGCGGGGCGGGTGGTCGTGCAGACATTTCTGCCGGACGATCCGACGATCCGAACGGCGCTTCGGCAGGATTACGCGGCTTTTGCGCGCGATGAACTTGCGGGCCGCAAGGAGGTCGGTTTGCCGCCCCATTCGCGGATGGCGCGGATAATCCTGCGGCATCAGGACGTTAATGAGCTGCACAAGATCGGGCAGGAGCTGGCCGAGAAGATTACCGCTGCGATTGCGCAAAATTCCGCGGTCACGATGCGCGGTCCAAATCCGTGCGTGATCGGACGGATTGCCGGGTTTTATCGTCATCAGATTTTGCTGCAAAGCCAGCGTCCCGAGCCGCTGCAGGCGGTCCTGGCGGCCGTCCGGGCGGCGGGGGGATTCGGCAAAGCGGAAGCCGTGGCGGTCGATGTGGATCCGGTGGCGATGCTGTGACGTGGGATGGTGTGAAAGTGAGAAGGTGTGAAAGTGTGAAAGGTAATTGCCTCAGGGGAGGCCGCCGGCGATGGCGCCGATGATATAGAAGGGTTCTTTGCCGGCGGCGACCTGGTCGGGCAGGGGGGCGTCGGGGGGGTCGTGGGAGAGGTCGTTTTCGCAGGCGAAGAAGCGGAGCATGGGGCGGCGCTTCTGGGTGGCGTGGTCGCGGATGCGCCGCGGAGCATGGGGTATTTTGATTCCAGTGCATTCAACAGTGTGCGCTGCGTCAATGGCGCGGGTACTTCGATGGTTACTTCCCGGTCGGTCTGCGCCAGGGCGCGGAGGTGGGCGGGGAGGATGACGCGGATCATGAGAGTGTCTGCACTTCCACGGAAACGACGGAGGGAAGATCGCGGACGATGGGGATCCAATCGTCGCCGGCGGTGGGGGAGACGTAGACTTGGCCGCCGGTGGTGCCGAAATAGACGCCGCAGGGATCGAGAGTGTCGACGGCCATGGCGTCGCGGAGGACGTTGACGTAGCAGTCGCGCT
This sequence comes from uncultured Phycisphaerales bacterium, assembly GCA_963755915.1. GTDB lineage: Bacteria > Planctomycetota > Phycisphaerae > Tepidisphaerales > Tepidisphaeraceae > PALSA-1353. Next base: position 4,189,474 of record CAVWLP010000002.1, on the reverse strand, counting down.
GGGGGAGGCCGTTGGTCAGGGCTTCCCACTCGTTGCCGCCCTTGCGGCTGCGGTAGACGCGCAGTTGTCCGTCCGGCGGATAATGCTCGGCGTCGCTCTTGATCGGGACGACGTAAACCGTTTCGGGCTCGTGGGCGTGGACGTCGATGACGAAGCCAAAATCGGTGGGGAGGTTTCCGCTGATCTCGGTCCAGAGATCGCCGGCATTGTTGCTGCGCATGACGTCCCAGTGCTTCTGCATGAAGAGGACGTCGGGCCGGGAGGGGTGAAACGCGATGCGGTGGACGCAGTGGCCGACTTCGGCGGTGGGATTAGGAATGTATTCGGAGTGGAGGCCCTGATTGATGGGCTGCCAGGTTTGGCCGGCATCTTCGGATCGGAAAGCGCCTGCGGCTGAGATGGCGATGAAGAGGCGGTTGGGATTGATCGGGTCGATGAGAATGGTGTGCAGACACATTCCACCCGCGCCGGGCTGCCATTTGGGGCCGGTGCCGTGCTGACGAAGGCCGGGGAGTTCGTGCCAGGATTTTCCGGCGTCGGTGGAGCGGAAGATGGCGGCGTCTTCTACACCGGCGTAAACGATGTCCGGGTGGCTGAGGGAAGGCTCGAGGTGCCAGACGCGTTTGAATTCCCAGGGGCGGGGGGTGCCGTCGTACCACTGGTGGGTGCCGGCGGAGCCGTCGTAGGCGAATTTGTTTCCCACGGGTTGCCAGGTTTTGCCGCCGTCGTCGGAGCGCTGCATCTGCTGGCCGAACCAGTCGTTTGACTGGGAGGCGTAAATTCGATTTGGGTCGGCGGGGGAGCCCTTGAGGTGATAGATCTGCCAGCCGCCGAAGAAGGGGCCGGCGACGTCCCAGCGATCGCGCTTGCCGTCGGCGGTGAGGATGAAGGCCCCCTTGCGAGTTCCGACCAGAACGCGGACGCGGCTCATGAAAGGCTCCCGGGAAATTGTTCAACGCTGGACGATGACCATCCACATTACGCCGAACTGGTCGGCGACCATGCCGAAGCGGGGGGAAAAGAATGTTTTGCCGAGGGGCATCTGGATTTTTCCGCCCTGAGCGAGGGCGTTGAAGAGGCGGTCGGCATCTGCTTCGGTGTCGGCGGAGAGTGAAAGGGCGAAGCCGTCGAGTTTTGGTTTTCCGGTGCAGCGGCCATCGGAAAGGAGGAGGGTGGATTTTCCGATTTCGATGGCGGCGTGCATGATTTTGTTTTCGGAGCCTGGAGGGGTCATGCCCGGGTTGGGTTCGGGGTTGTCCTTGAAGCGGACGAGGCGGATGTTTTTGGCGCCGATGGCGGAGCGATAAAATTCGATGGCCTCTTCACAGCGGCCGTCGAGGAAGAGGTAGGGTTGGATTTCCATTTGGGGCTCCTGGGGGTTTTTGGAATGTCGATTTAAGTATAATCGCAAACGGTGGGGGGCTAAAAGGTGAAATGTCAGAAGGGGCGATCGTTCTTCAGGGCGGTCGCAAAGCGCCGTGCGGTTCGACATAGCTCACCGAAGTCAAGCATGGCAGCTACACGGGGAGAATTTGGGGATCGGGGCAGGGCGCTGAAGAGTTTGCGGTTAGGTTGCGTCTCGAAATACGAATTCCCCACGGCGGCGCCGTGGGCGTTCGGGGAGGAAACCCAGCACCCATTTTTGAGCTCCCACTTTATCTCACATTATCTCACTTTTCGCGAGAATGGGACATGGGAAACGATTTCAGTCGATTCCGCACGATTCCCCAATTTTTGGGCAGGGGGGTGGGGATTTGAAATTTGAGATTTCAGATTTAACGCGAGCGGGCATAGACCCTCCGGCAGAAGAAACATTACGCCTCTATATACAGGTCCGGAAGTGCACGTTTTGTACCTATTTTTGCAAAAATCCGGGGATTTTATTTTCGCGATTGAGCAGAATGCAAAGAATCTGACAGGGGCGATGCTGGATCAATCAAACAGGTGGGAGCCGCTTTCGCAGTTGCGCCAATAGGCTGCGTCGGGGATCGATTCGAAGGCGTAATGGCGGGCGATGTCGGTGATTGCGGAATTCAGGGCCGGCCAGCCGGGGTTTTGCTCCAGGGTGGCAATAAGCCTGGACAACCAGGTCTGAATGGCGGCGACGAGCTTTTGCGGGGCTCCATAGCGCGTGAAAACTTCGCCGGCCAGGTGAATCAGGGGTGTGGGGTCGGCAAAGAATCGTGCCGATTTCCGCAGGGCGAATATGTCGCGAATCATGCAGGACCAGGGCATCAGCAGGGTGATTGCCGATAGGGCGGGGTGATCGATCTCGCGGACGCGCATAAAGCGATAGGCCCGCCAGATTTTCGAAATGCGGTCGTGCAGCCAAGGGATGAGGTCCGGGGGTGGGGGCTCGTATTCGAAACTCTGCCAGTTGTGGAAACTGCGTAGGACGGAATCGAGCGTGTCGCGGCGAATGTGCCAGGCGCGGCAGGTGGGCGTGTACAAGAGATGAAAGCCGGCCTGGCGGAGGCGGTTGCAGAGGTTGAGGTCGTCGAAGCTGGCGATGCAGCGTATGTCCCAGCCGCCGATGCGGCGGACGGGATCGACCCGGCAGGCCATGGTGGCGCCGTAGAGCAGGCGCGGGTCGATTTGCTCGGCGTCGCCGTGATGCTGGGGCATGTGGATGCTTCGCCAGAGGTCGGGGAGGGAGTCGGTATATTTTTCGTCGAGGCGGCCGCCAATGGCGGCCTTGTCGGGGTTGCGGGCGAAGGCATCGTGCATTTTTTCGATATAGTCCTGGGCGGGGACAACGTCGGCGTCTAGGCCGAGGAGGATTTCGCTGGTGCAGGTTCGCAGGGCCAGGTTACGGCCGGCGCCGAGGCCCATCGAGCCGGTTAGGTCGAGGACTTGAAATCCGTTTTCCTGGGCGATCTGGGGACTGTGATCGGTGCAGCGGTCGTTGATGAAGAGATATTGATCGGCCGGGCGGGTTTGGTTGCGTAATGCGGCGGCGGTTTCGTTGACGGTTTTTTCGTTGTTGTGGCAGGGGATATAGGCGGTGATGGTCACGGGGGGAAATATAACAGGGGGGAATCCGAATTCCGAAACCAGGGTCTCTGGAAACCCGAATTCCGAAACCAGAATGAGTCTCCACCCCCATAGGGGGTGGTATCAGGATGCCCCCCAAGGGGGGCGTTGAGCGCACCTTGCCATGATGGTCAAACGACGGCATCATCGACTCCCGTGCCAGAGACGGTCAGTGTTCGGCCGCTTGGGTGTGCGCATCGAAAACCTCTTCGAATTCGTGCATATGGCTCTCCTTCCAAGGCCAACCGGCTTCAAGGTCGGAGGACCATTTTCACTTGCAGACGTTGTTCACGCCGGAACGGCAGAGCCTATTCGCGTCCACGGCCAGAGGCCGTGGTTTCAATCTTTAATGACGAATCCCAGCGCCGAGGACAGGTCAAATCCGAATGCCCGAATGACGAAGGGTGTCCCGCGCCGGACTTCGCCCAGCAATCGCTGGCGATGGTGGAGAGGGTTATCGGGGGGAAACTCAGCAACGGGACCAGACGCCGTTAGTAGGGCTTTGCGCCACGTTGATCGCAACGTGGTGCGAGGGGACGCTTTCGTCGCGCCAGACTGGCATTGCGGACACCTTTATTCCAACTTTTTCAAATGCCTCTTTCAGAGCGTAACCGGGAGGGCTATATATCGGCCTGCCGCCCGGCCCGGCAGTTATCATGTCGGCCAATTGTTAGGACATAGAAACCCCTCTGTCGAAATCCGGATTGTTGAACGTCGGATCGGATTCGCCTTCCCAGCCGCAGTCTCTAAGAGTCTCATCTATGTCGGCGGCAAAACCCAGAGCCTCCGCGTCTTTTACGTAAACGCGAACAATATAGTCCTGCTTTTGCGCGATGTACTTAGAAAGCACTTCTTTGATTTTTTTTCGCATTTCCAGGTCCACGTATCGTCCGGCCTTCGATTCTTCAAGCGTCTTAGAAGTTGCGGCGATCTCGCTACGCAGCGACTTCGTCTCGGCTGCGTGTGCTTGATCTTTTTTGTTTTGGCGCTGTTCGCGAAGCCGACTAATTTGTTTCTCACGCCACGCTGCCAGTATTTCGAAGATAAGGCACACACCGAGGAAGATGCCCTCAATGACCGATGCGCTTGTGTTTATGTCGGGATTAAGCGGACCATAGATATTGCACACTATCGCCACAGCGAATGTCGCATGGCTGCCTCGCTTGAGCCAGTAGATTTGCCTATCTCCACGCTCGATTTTCCGATCTTCCGAGGTATCGGGCATCGCGAAATGGTCGTTATCAACACGTGGCTCTTTTCGATGATCTTCGCATTTAGGGTCGGGAAATATTTGGGGAAGCGTTAAGCCGATGGCCTCACAGATTCCCACCAGCCACCGAAAAACATTTAGGCCCCGCACTGCTTCCACTGCCAGCGTCACGCGAGGATCGCGAAGGATGCGTTTTACTTCGTTACTGGAACGATCCTTCGTTCTGAGCCTATGGGATTTCGGGCTTGCCCGCATTAGTTTCGCCTTGGAATGGCTTTGCGCGGTTACGCCGATAACCTTTCCAGAAACGCCACCGGCAGATTCAAATCCTCAAGCTCTTTGCGCATTTCGATTTACTCAAATGATACCAGTACCACGAAACTGGTACTGGTATCGTTTGCGGTGTCCACATTTTGGAGGGACATTGACATGAGGGGGATTACCTGCAAAGATTCTCCGTATGCCAGCGAAAGTACGGAAATCGAAAGCCAAGTCAAAGAAGAAGTCCAAACCCAAACCCAAACCCAAGCGCCGTCGCGAGACGCCGGACTTCGCCCAGCAATCACTGGCGATGGTGGAGAGGATCATCGGTGGCAAGCTAAGCGATGGGACGAAGACGAATCACTGACCTCGGTACTACGGCGTTGTTACGGGCGGCGTTTGGGTGCGCGGGTTGAAGTTGGGGCAGCACGGGATAAACATAAAGCCTGAGTTCTGCGGCAGGAATGCCAGCATACCCATTAATTTGGGTCGTATCCTGCGTGTATCCATATTTGTACAAAAAGGTTTGGAAGGCAGTGGCGCTTGGAGCTATCGGCATATTGATGACCGCAGCGCTAATCCAGAGATTTACGCCAACGCGACCTGGTGGCACCACAAAGCTCTGATTGGTGGCATCCCATCCTCCGTCTTTAAGTGCAGCGAGAAGCTCCGATGCAAAATTCTGGCACTCCGAATTAGGAGCAGAACCAATCGAGATCTTCTGGCCTCGAAATTCCGGCAAATTTATCGCGGAAATAAGTTCGGCGCGATGATTTCCGAGCGTCCTCGGAACATCGTAAATGTCGAGTTGGTTTACGACCGGAATCTGTCGCAAGTCTTCAATTGGAAAAGTCGCGGTGACCTCAAGCTGCGGAGACAATGGGCGATTCTCCTGTGGATTGGGAAGCGCAATCGGTTCATCGACCTCTTCTCCGTCAGTCGGCTGGATACACAACCAAAAGTCCCAGAGGGGTTGTGTGGGCCCGTTAAGAACAAGGAAGACCCAACCACTGGCCGTATCGCCCGGACCAATCGGTTGATTATTTATCGCGGTATTAAACGGCTTATCGGTCAACGTCACCTTACGTTGGGCGTTCGGAATGTATGCGAAGTCCGGATTGTTCGCCTTGATCGACGCAATCTCCTCCGGGGTCACGTCTCTATAAAGATCAACATTTTTAGATTCAATCGGAACGGAATCAAGCAGTTGGTGACTACCATTTTTCGGTCGGAGTTCAATCCAATAATTTTGGATCGTAAGGGGCGACGTTCCAATATTCACAACATTCAGGTAAAGTGCAGCGGAGACAAAGTGTCGCCTTTTGGCTCCTACAGAGTCCAAATCGACGTAAGAGTACCGAATGAATCTCCAGCCCGCTTCCGGGGGCGGGAGAGTCACCGATTTGGCCGTGGCAGAAAACGATATAGGCGTGACGCTGGGCGCATGGGCCTTGGGGTCCAAATATGCAAACAAAACGAAGATGCCGAGGTCTACGATCAGTATCACAGTAATATAGCCAGCCCACCACGGCCTCATTCCCACCAATGCGAGACCAGCAAAGAGGAGAATAAGCCCGAAAACGATCACGCCCCAAAGGGTTTCTGAGGAAAAGCGATGAATATCAAAAGGCAAGGTTGGCCCCAATCTCAATTGATCGCTGGAGTAATTGCGATTGCTTTTGTCGTTGGATTTTTGCTTGGGATTCTTTTCATGGCTTGGAACATTCGGTTAAGCCGATAGACGATCCAAAAATGCAACCGGCAGATTTAAATCCTCAAGTTCTTTACGGGCCGCACGGCGCAGGCATTGGCGAATCCACGCACTCATCCCCAGCCCTTGGGCTTCCGCCGCTGCCCGGAACGCCTCGCGTTCTGATTCCTCGCACCGAACCTCTAACCAAGAGCTTTTCACGGCATCCGATTTCTTCCTTGGGCGTCCCATCTTTTTCGGTTTCATGGCGGCATGGTACGGACAAATTGTGGTCAAGTCAAGAGGTTTTATTCTTGACAAGCCCACAATTTGTACCTACACCGATTTCCATGAATAAGTTAAGCATTCAAGAGCAGTCCCGGGTGATTATGGCCTTGGTTGAGGGATGCAGCATCAATAGCACCGTCCGAATGACGGGTATCGCCAAAACGACCATCCTTCGCCTTATCCGCGACCTTGGGGAAGCCTGCCAGCAGTTCCATGACGACAAGGTTTGCAACCTCAATTCAAAGCGTCTCCAGTTTGACGAGCTTTGGGACTTCGTTCATTGCAAAGAAAAGAACGTGCGTCCGGAGCTTCGCGGCACCGCCGGAATTGGCGATGCTTGGACCTGGACCTGCATCGACAGCGATTCAAAGCTGATGGTTGCTTGGCTGGTAGGGGGCCGCGATGGCAGCGTAGCGAACGTAATCACCGCCGATGTCGCATGGCGGTTAAAGAATCGCGTACAGGTCACCACAGACGGCTTCCACGCCTATTGGAGCGCGATGATTAACCAATTCAATTGCGAGGTTGATTTCGCCCAACTGGTGAAGTTGTACGGCCCGGATAAAGACGCGGAAGGCAAATACTCCCCGCCGGAGTGCATCGGCATCAAAGTTACGCCGCGCATCGGCAATCCCGATCCGAAGCATATCTCCACCAGCTTTGTTGAGCGGTCGAATCTCACCGCCCGGATGAGCGTGCGGCGGTACACGCGGCTGACGAACGCCCACAGCAAGAAATTCGAGAATCACGTTGCGATGACGGCGATTTTCTGGACCTATTACAACTGGTGCCGGATTCACTCGACCATTAAACAGACGCCAGCGATGGAAGCGGGATTGATAAATAGGCTGTGGGAACTGGAGGATTTGATTGGATTACTCAAATGATACCAGTGCCACGAAACTTAACATAACATACATTATAGGACGTAGTAGGGGGTTGATTTCCAATCGCGTTGAATTTCAAAAAAGCAGCGAAAAGAGAGGAAAGAGTCTTTTCGGTTACGGTGTTGGTGACGAGAAAAGTCGGTATCTCGTATAAGGTGATTCGGTTCCGCGGCGAGGGCACATGGCTGGCCGGGTGACGTTCGGTGCGGCCTTGAGGTGTGGGACAAGGAGTTGCCGCGGGACGATTTCCTACATGGATGCCATTCCTCCGACGGTGCTGCTTATGCGACGCAATCTTCGCGATCCTGTTGCTGCGCCGATTTGGCCGGCTGGTGTGGGCCTGGTGGATTTCAGGGAGGGGGATTTAGAAGCTGTTTCAAAACCGGTGTTTTTCCGTAAAATGAACTCCGACCATTCTATCGCAAGGAGGCGATGTCATGGCAGTGGAACTGCTTCCCGACGAACTTTGGAACGAAGTACAGCCATTGTTGCCGCCGCACCACGTCTCGAAAAAAGGAGGACGTCCGCCGGCCGACGATCGGTTGTGTCTGCGCGCGTTGATCTTCATTCTCTGGAGCGGCATGCCGTACAACCTGTTACCAGCCGAGGTTTTCGGAGTCAGCGGCGTGACCGTCTGGCGACGATTCCGCGATTGGACTCGTGCCGGCGTTTGGCTGCGATTGCACCAGCTGCTGCTCAATGGGCTCGGTCGTCTCGGCGAGATCGACCTGCGGCGAGCCGTGGTCGATTCCGAATCGGTTCGCGCCATTTTTGGGGGCGCACACGGGGCCGAGTCCCGTAGATCGCAGGAAAAACGGGTGCAAACGTCACGTCATCACGGAGGCACAAGGCTTGCCGCTGTTGGTTCACACCACACCCGCCAACATCCGCGATGAGCAGCCGGTGCTCGAAATGGTCCAGAATCTTCCGCCGATTCAAGGGCCACGAGGTCGTCCCCGCAGCAAACCCGATGCTTTGGTTGGCGATCGCGGATATGGCTTCCCCTGGATCATCGCCGCCGTCGTCGCCTTGAAGATCAAAAGCCTGCTGGCTCCGCGCGGCAGCGAGCATGGCAGCGGTTTGGGAAAAGTGCGTTACGTCGTGGAACGCACGATGGCATGGTTCGGCAACTGGCGTCGATTGCGAAGCTGCTACGAAAAGACCGCGACCCATTGGCAGGCCTACAACGAGTTGGCCGCATGCATGATTTGTTTCCGACGAATTCATAAACTAACACGGGTTTTGAAATAGCCTCTTAGCGGAAATCCATGAATTATTAACCATCGGGTACGCCAAGGGGGGCGGGGAGGTTGGTGATTTTTCGCATTGGCGCGACGCTCTCGTGTCGGATGTGGAATTCGATCCTGCGGTCTGTTTCGTTGCGCGGTGTGCCGAAGGTCCTGTGGTGGGTGTGGCGCAATGCTGGACGAATGCTTTTGTGAAGGATCTCGTGGTTCATCCAGATTGGCGGCGACGCGGGTTGGGCGAAGCACTTCTGCTGCATGCTTTCGCGACGTTCCGACAACGGGGCGCGGCGGCGGTCACTCTTAAAGTGCGGGAGAACAACCCTTCGGGGGCTATTCGGTTGTACAGGCGTGTGGGGATGTGCCCTGTGTGAATTGCCGCCCCACCGCCGCATGCGCAAAAAAAAGAGCCCGTTGCCGGGCTCCGCTCCCACTCCAGAATTTCTTTTTTGGTCAGGCGGCGTCGAGTTGTGAGGCGATGCTGGCCATGAATTCCACCCCTACCGCCTGGGTGCGGGCTTCGGGCTGGACTGGGGGATTCACCCAGACGACGCGGGCGGGGATCATGTTTCTGCGATTTGCCAGCGGTTGGCCGGCGGCGCCGATGCCGACGTGAATGCTGAGGAGTTTGCCGGGGCGGACGGGCATGGAGCGGGGCAATTCGAGGCGCAGGCCGGTGGAGCTGACGTCCTGGGTCTGCCCGCCGAAGTATCGGGCGGCGGTGTGCTCGAAGACTTTGATCGGGCGGTTCTGCTGGATTCTCAGGCCGCGGCGGCGTTCGATGCCGCTGTCTGCGGAATCGTCGGGGAGGGCGGTTGTGTCGTTCGCGGTTGTGTCGCGTTGCGTGAGGGTCAACATAGGGGTACCTCCGTTCGAACTTTCAGCATTGGTAGTTATCGGAACGTGGGGCTCGGGAGTTGAGGGAAAATGGGAAGGGTTGCGAGTTATGAGTTGTGAGTTGCGAGTTAATGCTCGGAACCCCCTTTTTCCGCACTGAAAAGCGCTTCCCTGCGGGGCGCGGCTAAACGGGGTGAAGAGGGTTTGCCCCTCGGCTGATAGTGGGGCCTCCAGCCCGACGGCATCCGGCCAATGCGGAGTACCGCTCCTCGCCTCCGGCTGCGGGTTCGCCATGGGGCAATTTGGGAATTTCGCATATATTGGGCGGGCATGGGTTACAACTTCACCGCCATCGAGAAGAAATGGCAGCAGTATTGGCTTGCAGAACCGGTCGTTTCGCAGCGCTGGAGCCGAATGAGGCGGCGAACATGCCCAAGGCGTATGTGCTGGATATGTTTCCTTATCCGAGCGGGGCGGGGCTGCATGTGGGGCATCCGGAGGGGTATACGGCGACCGATATCTTTGCGCGCTATCTGCGGATGAAGGGATTTAACGTGCTGCATCCGATGGGGTGGGACGCGTTTGGGCTGCCGGCGGAGCAGTATGCCATCAAGCAGAATGTGCACCCGCGGATCACGACCGAGCAGAACATCGCCAACTTCCGCAAGCAGATCCAGATGCTGGGGCTCAGCTACGACTGGGAACGGGAAGTCGATACGACCGATCCGGGCTATTACCGGTGGACGCAGTGGATTTTTTTGCAGCTGTTTAACAGCTATTTCGATCCGGTGGACCAGAAGGCGAAGCCGATCTCGCACCTGATCAACGAGCTTGCAGAACGACAATTACATTTGCGGGCCGGATGGGTCGATTCATCTCAATCCGACCGATCCGAGCCTGGAGCCGATCCTGGGGGACAATCGGCTTGGGCGGCTTTGGCGCGAACTCGATGAGGGGGAGCGGCGGGAGATCGTGGACGATCAGCGGCTGGCGTACATGGATGAAATTCCGGTTAACTGGTGCCCGGGGCTGGGGACGGTGCTGGCGAATGAAGAGGTGATCGATGGGAAGAGCGAAGTGGGCGGTTTCCCGGTGGTGCGGCAGCCGATGCGGCAATGGGTGCTGCGGATCACGGCGTATTGCCGAGCGGCTGCTAGAAGATCTGGAGAAGCTGAACTGGCCCGAATCGCTGAAGGAAATGCAGCGGAACTGGATCGGGAGGAGCGTGGGGGCGGAGGTGGATTTTGAGATTGATGCCGCCAGCATCTCCGGCGGCAATCTCCCCGGCAACCCCCCCGCCGGGGCGGAGGAAAATGATCCGCCGTTTGTGACGGTTTATACGACGCGGCCGGATACGCTGTTTGGGGCGACGTATATGGTTCTTTCGCCGGAGCATCCGTTGGTGGAGCGGATTACATCCTCCGCGCAGAAGTCGGCGGTTGAGGCGTATCGCGCAGGCGGTCGCGGCGAAATCCGAGCGCGATCGGGTGGCGGAAACGAAGGATAAGACCGGCGTATTCACCGGGGCTTTTGCGTCAACCCGGTCAACAATGAAAAGATTCCGATTTGGATCGCGGACTATGTTTTGATGGGGTATGGGACTGGGGCGATCATGGCGGTGCCGGCGCATGATCAGCGGGATTTTGACTTTGCCACGAAATTCAAGCTGCCGATGCGGACGGTGGTGGCGCCGGCGGATAAATCGAGCCCCCCTGCCGGCAAAGCGTTTGAGGAGGAAGGAATCGCCGTAAACAGCCCCCCTATCAACGGGCTGACGACGCAGGAGGCGAAGGAGAAAATCCCGGAGATTCTCGATGACGAGGAGGTTGGGAAGCGGTCGGTGAAATATAAGCTGCGGGATTGGATTTTCAGCCGGCAGCGGTATTGGGGGGAGCCGTTTCCGATCATCCTCGATGGTGAGAATAATCCGTGGCCGGTGCCTGAGAGCGAGCTTCCGGTGAAGCTGCCGGAGATCGACGACTTCCGGCCTACGGGCACGCTGGAGCCGCCGCTGAGCAAGGCGAGGGATTGGGCCAGGGTTACCTTCGACGGGCAGCCGGCGGTGCGCGAGACGAACACGATGCCGCAGTGGGCAGGAAGCTGCTGGTATTATCTTCGATTCATCGATCCGAAGAATTCCGAGCGCTTCGTCGATCCGAAAAAAGAGAAATATTGGATGCCGATCGATCTTTATGTCGGCGGGGCCGAGCATGCCGTGCTGCATCTGCTTTACGCGCGGTTCTGGCACAAGGTGCTTTTTGATCTGGGGCATGTTTCCACGCCGGAACCGTTTGCCAAGCTGGTGAATCAGGGGACGATTTTGGGGGAGATGGAGTTTCATCTCTTCACGACAGCCGACGGGAAGAACGTCAGCGCTGCGGGGCTTGAGGATATTGTGGAAGAAGCTGTCGCGGAGGGGCCACGACTGGTCGGGACGAATAAAACAAGCGGGCAGAAATTCGTTGCGAACCGCATCGAGGCGGAGCTCGTCGAAAAGCGCGGGGAGCGGTATGTGCTTAAATCGGACCCCAACATCGTCCTTGAGGCCCGGAGCTTCAAGATGAGCAAAAGCCGGGGGAACATCGTGAACCCCGACCAAATCGTGGGGGACTACGGCGCGGACACGTTTCGGCTTTATGAGATGTATATGGGGCCGCTGGAGGCGCAGAAGCCGTGGAATACGCGGGATATTGTGGGGATGTCGCGGTTTCTCAGCGCGGTTTACCGGAATCTCGTCGGCGATGAGGAGGCGAATAAGATTGCGACGATTACTGCCGAGAGAATTCCTGAGGCCCTGGATCGCCAGCTTCAGCGGACGATTAAAAAAGTGGGTGAGGACATCGAGGGTTTGCGGTTTAACACGGCGATTGCCGAGCTGATCAAGCTGAACAACGAGATTGGGCGATTAAGCGGCGGAGTTCCTAGGGAGCTGGCGGAGAAATTCGTTTTGCTTCTGGCGCCGTTCGCGCCGCACCTGGCGGAGGAGATATGGACGCGGCTTGGGCATCAGCCGTCGCTGGCGCGCTATCCCTGGCCAAAATTTGACCCGGCGAAGCTTGCTGAATCGACCATGGAGCTTGCAGTGCAGGTGAATGGGAAGCTCCGGGGGACGATTACGGTTGCCGCGGAGGCTTCGGAAGAAGAAATATTTACCGCGGCGCGGGACGCGGAATCGGTTAAATCGTGGCTGGCGAACAAAACGGTGGTCAAACAGATTTACGCGACGAAGAAGCTTGTCAGTCTGGTAGTGAAATAAGATGCCGACGGAACTCGAAGCCAAGATGCAGGTCGCCGATCTGGAGCCAGTGCGCGGGAAGCTCAAATCGGCGGGGGCGGCGCGGATCAAATCTGAGCTGGAGACGAATACGTTTTTCGACACGCCGGGCAATGTTCTGCGATCGGCGGACAAGGGTTTGCGGATTCGCGTGGCGGTGGATGAGGGGGGGCATAAAAAGTGCACGGTGACGATGAAGGGTCCGCTGCAAAAGTCGCAGTTCAAGGCGCGGGAGGAGATCCAGTTTGTGGCGGATGACGCCGAGGCGGTGCGGGAAATGTTTGAATACCTGGGGTATGCCGCCACTCTTTCCTTCGAAAAACGGCGGGAAACTTGGAAAATGGGGGACAGCGAGATCGATCTGGACGAGCTGCCGCTGCTGGGCAAATTTGTTGAAATCGAGGGAAAATCCGAGCAGGAGATCGCCGCGGTCCGACAGACGCTGGGGCTGCAGGATGCCGGGCTGATCTCGATCGGATATATTGCCCTGCTGGCGCGCCTGCTCGAGCAGCGCCAGATCAAGGATCGTCACATCCGGTTCTGATCGCACTTTTTTTGCAGAGAACAATGTCGGAAAAATCATTCCTGGTTCAGCGGTTCGCCAAGCTTTTGCTGGGGAACATTCACGTGATCGGGTACAGCGTGGCGGGCGAGGAGACGCTGGTGCAGGTGCCTGAGCTGAACGTCTGCTTTGATATCGGCCGCAGCCCCTACTTTGCGTTGACCAGCGATATTGTCTGCATCACGCATGGGCATATGGACCACATCGCGGGGCTCCCCTACTACCTTTCGCAGCGCTCATTTCAGGGGATGAAGCCGGGGACAATTTTGCTGCCGCGCGAGCTTCAGCGGCCGGTGGAGACGCTGCTGAGATGCTGGCGCGACATTGAACGGCAGGCGACGCCGTATGAGCTGGTCGGCATGTCGCCCGGGGAGGTGCACGAAGTCCGCCGGGATTTTTCCATCCGCTGCTTCGCGACGCATCATGGCGGGCCGAGCCTGGGATATTCGCTGGTGTCGGTGCGGGAAAAGCTCAAGCAGGAATATATCGGGGCTACGTCGAATGAGCTTGTCGCGCTGAAGAAAAAGGGGGTGCAGATTCAATACCGAGTCGAGGTTCCGCTCGTGGCTTACCTGGGCGATACGACAATGGGGGAGGTGTTCGACCATCCGGATGTGCAGAACGCCGAGGTGCTCATTACCGAGGTTACGTTCTTCGACGCCGATCATAAATCAAAGGCCAAGGCGGGGCGTCATCTGCATCTCGACCACTTTATCGACGCGATCGACAAGCTGAAAAATCGCGACATTGTTTTGATTCACGTCTCCCGGCGCACGGGGGTTCGGCGGGCCCAAAAGCTTTTGCGCCGGCAGCTTGGGGAGAAGAAGTCGAAGAACATTCATTTCCTGATGGATTTTGAAGGGGCGGACGACGCGGGGGATATCGACAGTGTTTTGCCGGCGCCACCGGCGGACAGCGCGGAGTGAATCGCCTACTGCGGCAGTTCAATCGCATTCCCCCCATATTTCAAGCTCCGTGGCTCCCCAGCACCTCTTTCTGATACAAGCACCAGGCTGAACATCCGCTGATCCAGCATTCCCGGATATCCCCCCTGCCGCTTCCCAATTGTCAGCGTGCTCGTCTTCTCATCCCAGCGGATGGGAATGATCGAAAACTCCCCTTTCTCGTAGGCGTTGCTCACGCCGTCGTCCTCGTACAAATCGAATTGTGCATCGGCGCCGGTATAGACGCGCAGCTCGATCGGATCTGCGGGTTTCTCGCCGGTATATTGCAGGTCCGGTCCAAACGGAATGATCGATCCCGCGCCACATAAATTGGAATGGAATCCATGCCGGCAGGGGCTGAAATCGTCTGGGCTCCCTCTAACATTTTGCCCGTCCAGAAGTCATACCAGCGCGTTCCCGCCGGCAGATAGACCTCCCGGCTGCGCGCGGTATTCCGTCATCGGATTCACCAGAAACGCGGGACCGAGCATGAATTGATCCGTTGATTCGCGCGCTGCGCGGTCCTGGGGAAAATCCATTGCCAGTCCGCGCATAATCGTGTAATCGCGTTGCGTCACCCATCCGGCGAGGGAATAGATATACGGCAGAAGCCGATAGCGCAGGCGGTCAAACTTCAACTGGGCCTGATAGGCCTCGCTGGTGTCGCCGCCGAATTCCCACATCTCGCGATGGGGAAACTCTCCGTGCACGCGAAGCAGCGGGCAGAAGGTGCAGAACTCGAACCAGCGGGTGATAAGCTCGCGCCACTCCTGCACATCGGCGGGGTCTGCGTCCGACTTGCTAAACCGCTGCGGGACGGAAAACCCACCGACGTCCATGGTCCAGTAGGGCACGCCGGACATGCAAAATCCGATCCCCGCGGCGATCTGCTTGTGCATCGCCTGCCAGGTTGAGCTGGTGTCTCCCGACCAACTGGCGGCGGCATAGCGCTGCTGGCCCGCATATCCCGAGCGGGTGAGGATAAAGGCGCGCTTATCCGGTGCGGCCTGCCGCTGCCCATCGTAAATTGCCTCGCATTCCATGAGCGAATAGGCGTTGAGGACGGCCGACCCCGGTCCCAGCGCGGTTGGATTCATACTTGAGCGCTGGCCATCGAGCGTGGGCCGCGGCATTAGGTCCGGTTCGGTGGCGTCCAGCCACCACGCGTCGACGCCTTTGGCGAACAAAGCCGGCTTGATCTGTTCCCAGAAAAGTTTTCGCGCCCCGGCATTGAAGGCGTCAAAGAATGCATAGTTGAATCCCAGCCAATCGGTGGTTTCTTCCGTGAGGGTTCGCGGATAAAGGAATCCGCCCTTCTTCATCTGGTCGAAATTCTTCGTTCCCGGATAGAATTTTCCCCACACGGAGATCATGAGCCGGGCGTGATCCTGGTGAATTTTCTGAATCCATCCGGCCGGATCGGGAAAGCGCTCCGGATCGAACGCGTGCGAGCCCCACTGCCCCTCGGGCCAATATCGCCAGTCCTGGACGATATTATCCAGCGGGATCCCCCGGCTGCGATACCCCTCCACAACGTCCAGGCTCTGCTGGGCGGTTTCGTATCTCTGCCGGGACTGCCAGAGCCCCAGCGCCCAGATCGGCATCATGGGCGCCTGGCCGGTGAGCTTGCGATAGCCCGCGATCACGTCATCGATGCGGGAGCCATTCAAGAAATAATATTCCACCCCCCCACCGACTTCCGACCAAAGGGAAATATTTTTCGAATCCGAATCGGATGCTGGAGGCTTCCACAAAAGCTGAATCGTCGATCCCCCCTGCCGGGACCACTCGACTTTGATCGGATATTTCTTGCCGGCCTCCATGCGAACCTTGGCGATGTCCTTCCAGGGGAGCCAGCTTTGCCGCCACTGGTCCATCACCATTTTCCCGTCGATCCAGAGATTGATTTGCCCATCGGAGAAGGCCTGGAACTGATAGTCGCCGGTCGTGGGGGCAGCGATAGACCCCTCCCACCTGACGCTTCCCTCGGAAGCAGGTAGATCCCCCAGAGGGGACTGCGGATCGGAGGCAATGATGTCTCGGCTTCGATGCCTCTCAATTGAAACCCGCTCATCCCGCTGCTGGGTAATCAGATCCGAAAACTCGGAATCGGAGAAATAGGAAGCTGTCAATCCCCCCTGCGCCCGAGGCATCGAGGAGTGTCGCGGCGGGCATGGCCGCAAATGGCCGTAAATCCCCGAATCGGGTGAAGGACGGATTATCCCAGAAAATCCCATACCCCCGGCTGGAAACCAGAAGCGGGATGACGATCGTTCCGTTGTGCTGCCAGAGGTCCAGGTCATATCCCTTGATGTCGGTCAGGCCGAGTTGATTTTCGCCCAGGCCGTAGAGCGATTCGTCCTGTGCCCCGCCCCACTGCTGGCGGACGTGAAACGTCTTTTGGCCCTGCACATCCGCCGGTTCGAGATTCCGGGCCTTCTCGGCGAGGAGGACTTTTCCGGCCGGATCCAGGAAGGTCACATTCCCGGTGTTCAAATCGACCCGCGCGGTAACCTTTGCGGTGGAAATACTTACGGTGGTGGAATCCTCCTTAACGGTTGGCCGCAGCCCCGCCTGCGGCAAAACCGAAAGGCTTGAGGTCTGAAGAAGTCCCTGATCGCGCAAAAGGAAACGCGGATAATGTCGTCAGAAATTGCCTGGATTCTCAGCCAGCCGTCGTCCTGGGCAATGACGACCGCGTTGTCTTCCCAGGCAAATTTTTCAGGCATGACGTTGCTCGAATCATGGGCCATTTGCGGCCCGCAGGCGACCAGAGCCGCAAACAGTAAACCCGCAGCCCGAACAAAGTTACTAAAAATCCGCTGACCGCCCAAGAGAGCCTCCATCCGCTGCCGGTTTATCTCCGGCTTTTAACCAAAGGTGATAATATCGTCAGAAAGCGCTTGATGCAACGCAAAAGCATGGTATTGTGATGGCCGCGCCGTGCTAGAAATGCTGGCGCGTTTTTGTGGCTGGAAGTGGTACGTTCCGAGGGTCTCAAACGCGGGGTGTGTAACGGAGGCGTCAATGCGTGCCAGGCGGAGGTTCTCCCAGGGTGGTAATTCTGTATCCAAATCCAGGCTCCAGCAGGCGGTTCGGCGATCACGCCTTATCGAGGTGCTTGAAGACCGTCTATTGCTGACCACCGTCCCCTACACGTTTCAGAACGTCAACATTGGCGCGGGCGGTTTCGTGGATGGAATCTTCTACGATCCCAAAAACGCCAACACCATCTATGCCCGCACCGACATCGGCGGCCTCTACAAATCTACCAACGACGGGACCAATTGGAGCCAGCTCCTTGATTTCGTTGGCAACAACACCAGCGGCTCGCAAAATGGGACACAATCCCAGGAAATCGGCGTCCTCTCCTTCGCCATCGACCCCGAAAATTCCAACAACATTTACGCCGACGTGGGCGAATATTCCGGAACCGACGGCGCGGTCTTCTATTCCACCAACGCGGGCCAAACCTGGAGCATCGACAATCTCAGCTTTTACGTTGGAGGCAATTCGAACGGGCGCGGCGACGGCGAGCAAATCGCCGTCGATCCCAACGACAGCAATATCTTATTTCTCGGAACCAACGCCAACGGATTGTGGGAAAGCACCAACGCCGGACATTCCTTCACGCAGATCGCCACCAGCACCTTTACCGGCTCAAATGACAGCACAACCTTTGTCCTTTTTGATCCCGCGGGAACAGCGGGAAGTCCCAGCCAGACGTTTTTCGTGGGCGTCGACTCGACTTCCAGCGGCACCAACCTCTACGAAACAACCACCGGGGGAACCTCCTGGACTGAGATCACCGGCGCCGGCTCTTTGCCCACCGGCTATCTCCCCGGCCACGCCGTCCTTTCCAACGGGTATCTTTATCTCGGCTATGCCAACGCCGAGGCCCCGAATGGAAGCATCACCAATGGAGGCGTCTATAGATATCAGCTGAGCACGGGCACCTGGGCCAATATCTCGCCCGTAGCCACCAGTGGAAAATTCGGCTACGATGCCGTCGCCGCCGATCCCGAAAATCCCAACACCGTCGTCGTCACGTCGATCGATTATTACAGCGGCCCCGATGAAATCTGGCGCACGGTCAACGCCAACGCCGCCACCCCCACCTGGACCACGCTCTTCGACGACTCCAACAACGTGCAGGACAATAACGGTTTTGGAGGATACAACACCACCCGAAATACATCGACTTCTCCCTACGCGGAACTCTCTGGGGACGGCATCAACAACTGGGCCGCCACGGTTGCCATCGACCCTTTCAATTCCAATCAGCTCATGTACGGCACCGGGGAGGGTATCTTTGCCACCAATAACGCGAGCAACAACGGCGCCAACACTCAACTGACTGCCGCCAATAGCTGGTACTTCCCCAACGACGGAATTGAATTCACCGCGGTCGGTGGCGTCGCCACTGCCGGTCAGGGCGTTGCTCTCTTCAGCGCGATGGGGGACATTTTCGGATTCGCGCACACCACGCTCACCTCCTCTCCTGCCCAAGGCGCCGCGGCTCCCTACGGCAGCGCCAATAATGTCGCCGTGGGGGACAACGTGATCGCCATCGTCGGAAGTCCGGATTCCAGCAGCGGAACCTACTACGGCGTCTATTCCACCAACGACGGCTCGACGTTCGAAGACTTTCCCACCGCCCCGGGCACGGGCGACAGCTACGGCACCGACACGGTCGCCGTCTCCGCCAACGGCGCAACCATCGTCTGGGCGCAGTCGGGACTCGTTCCTTATTACACCACCAACGACGGCACCACCTGGGCCGCCTCCACCGGCGGAATGGCCGACAATGGCCAAATCATTGCCGACGGTCTCAACGCCAGCGATTTCTATTATCATGTCGGCACGGACATCTATTTCAGCAGCAACGGCGGCGTCTCCTTCACCCTTGAGACATCAGCCGCGCCGCGCGGCGGCGATATGGTCGTTAATCCCTTTGTAACCGGCGATCTCTGGATCGCCGTCTCCGGGGGACTCTATCACTCGTCAAATTTCGGCGCAACCGTCACGAAAGTAAGTTCCGCTCTAACCTCCACCAACAGCGTCATCGCCTTGGGCGCACCCGCTCCCGGGCAGACCATTCCGGCCATTTACGTCTTCGGCACCATCAGCGGTTTTCTCGGCATCTATCGCTCCGATGACGGCGGAAACACCTGGCTCCAGCTCAACACCACCAGCGAGCAATGGGGCGGTTTGATTGAAACCATGGCCGCCGATCCGAATGTCTTCGGCCGCGTCTACCTCGGCATCAATGGCCGTGGCATCATCATGGGCAATCCCGCCACCAGCCTGCCCACGAATTGGGCCGATACAGACATCAATACGCCCGGCAACCCCGGCTGGGCAACCAGCTCCACGACGCTTTCCAACGGCACGACCGTAACCGATTGGATTCTCAACGGCGGCGGCGAGGAACTCACCGGAAACACCTTTTCAATCACGTCGCTGGTCTACACCCGATCGACGTCCACCGGAGTTTTCCATGTCACGGCGGTCACGTCCGGAACCAATGGCCTTGCGGTTGGCGACACAGTAACCATCGCCGGCGCCAGCCCCTCGGGTTTCGACGGAACTTTTCAGGTTTCGGGAATCGTCAATTCCACCACCTTCACCTACATGGATGTCCCCGGCTCGGCGACCGCCACATCCCTGACCGCCACCGGAACCATCACCGCCGCCACCAACGACCAATTCAATTTTGCCTATGAACCGATGAGCGGCAACGTCGCGATTTCCGTCGAGCTTCTCAGCCTCACCGACGCCGATGACGGCAACGGCACGCCCGAGGCCGGCGTCATGTTCCGTGCCGCCACGGGGGACACCGACCCCTTTATCGCCCTCGTCCAAACATCGGCAAGCAGCCTTTTGCTTGAATACCGCACCACCGCCGGTGGAACCGTCTCGACACAGACGATTACCGGCATTCCGGTCGGTTCCGAATACGTCGAGCTCGCACGCCTCGGCAGCGGGTTCAGTGCCTATTACAGTTCCAACGGAAGCTCGTGGACGCAGATCGGTTCAACGATAACCATCGCTGCCATGTCGGCAACTGCCAATGTCGGCCTCGCCGCCACCGCGGATTACAACGCACAGCTCACCAGCGCCACATTCACCAACCTTGTCGTTTCCACAGGCCCCACCGTCACGCAGGCCGCGGCGGCGAATCCAAACCCCGTCGATCCCTTCGATACGGCCGCTGCCACCGCCCTGAGCGCCGCCGCCACCGAAAACGGCTCAGGCTCGGGGCTCACCTACACCTGGGCCTACACCGGCCCAACCGGCGTCACCTATACCGGCAACACCAACGGAACGAACGCTGCGCAAAATATCACCGCCGATTTCACCCAGACCGGAACGTACAACTTCACCGTCACCATCGCCGATTCTCTTTCGCTGACCACAACGAGTTCAGTTCAGGTCATCGTCGATGCCGCCTTCGCGAGTCAGTCCGGCTCTACCCTGGACATCACCCTCAACGGCGCCGGCCCAGTCGCCATTGAGGGCTCGGGCGGAACGATCACCGCCAGCGAAAACGGGTTCCAGGCCAGCTTCACCGGCGTCTCCGCTATCAGCGTCACCGATTCGGGCTCCGGCGGCGATACACTTACTTACCTCGGCGGAATCACCAGCCCATTTAGCTTCACCGGCGCCGGCACTTCCACGCTCGACGTTGTCACTGGCACACTCAATTTCGCCGGCGCTTCTACGATCGCGCTGGGCGTTCTTAACATCAATTCGACGGGGCTGGCGGCGGTTCCGGTCAATTCCCCTACCCAAACCCAGCTCCTCGTCAGCGGGATTTCCATTTCCGGCGGAACCCTCGATCTTAGCGACAACGAAATGTTCATCACCTACGGCAGCGGCTCCGACCCGATGTCTGTCATCTACAGCTACCTCCAATCCGGGTACAACAACGGCAACTGGAACGGTCCTGGGATCATCTCCACCTCCGCGCACACACCGACCAATGGCCTCAACTACGGCCTGGGATTTTCGGATGGAATAGACGGAATCGTCAGCGGACTCTCTTCCGGCCAAATCGAAATCAGGTACACGCTCCTGGGCGACGCGAATCTCGACGGCACGGTGAACGGGTCGGACTTCAGCATCCTCTCCGCCAATTTCGGGCTCGGGTATACCAACTGGGACCAGGGGAATTTCCTCTTCGGCTCGTCCGTCAACGGGTCGGATTTCTCCGCCCTTTCAGCGAACTTTGGTCAGGGCATGACCCTGCCCGCCGTTGCACTCGTCGAAGCCCCGACAGCCCCTGTCGTGACAACGACGACGACAACTGCCGCGACAACCCCAACTACTCCGACGAGCACGTCGTCCACATCGACGCCGTCCAGCCCCCCTTCCCAAATCCTCGACCCTGTCCAGCCCGTGCTGAAGAAAAAGCCGCGCCATGGAGACAGACGTTGATGCCTCGCCTCCGCGCCGCGCTGATTTGCATCACCATTTTTGTCATTGCAATGCGCGCGGCGCCCAAGACGTGATCTCCCTCGCCGGCACATGGCGATTCCAGTTAGACGGCCCCCCCACCGCCGACACACCGGCGCGCTGCCGACGCTGAATCTCAACGACACGATCAATCTCCCCGGCACCACCGAATCGCAGCAAAAAGGGTCAATCCAAGGCCCCGGATGGAACGGCCAGCTCACCCGCATTTACCGCTTCGATGGAACCGCCTGGTATCAGCACGACATTGACATCCCTGACGCCTGGCGAAACAAGCGCATCAACCTTTTTCTGGAGCGCACCAAGTACACTCAGCTCTGGCTCGACGGAAAATCGATGGGGCAGGGGACGATCTTCTGCACACCGCAGGAATTTTCGCTTGGGCATCTTACGCCCGGCCGGCATCAGCTTACCATTGCCGTCGATAACACCCGGCTGCCTGTGCAATCCGAAGCCCACCAGTGGTCGGACAACACGCAAACCAACTGGAACGGCATCATCGGGCGGATCGAGCTGCAGGCCACCGACGCGGTCTGGATCGATGACCTCCAGGTCTATCCCAGCGCAGCCAAACATTCGGTTCTCGTCAAACTGAAAATTGAGGGCGAACGATCCGCCGCCGGCACGGTCAGTATTCACGTCGCCGCTCCCGGCATGACACCTTACGACGCTTCCATATCCTTCTCCTCCACTCCCAGTTCCCCCGAGCTTAATCTTCCGCTTGCCACCGCCGTCACCTGGGACGAATTCCATCCCAATCTCATCACGCTTACCGCCGATCTCCACGCCGGGGATTATTCGGGTGCCCGCACGATCACGTTCGGCTTGCGCGATTTCTCCTCCTCCGGAAAACAGTTCACCATCAACGGCCGCACTACTTTTCTCCGCGGCAAGCACAACGCCTGCGTCTTTCCCCTGACCGGATATCCGCCTATGGACGTCGCCGGCTGGGTCAAATATCTCCGTACCTGCCAGGATTACGGGATCAACCAGATCCGCTGCCACACGTTCGTTCCGCCTGATGCGGCCTTCACCGCCGCGGACCAGCTCGGAATGTATATGCAGCCCGAGCTTCCCTTCTGGGGCGATTTCGATGACGGCGTCAAAAAGGCCCTTGAGCCTGAGGCCATTCGCATTCTCAAATGTTACGGCAACCATCCTTCGTTCGTGATGTTCACGATGGGGAACGAGAATCGCGGCAGCCGCGCGGTGCTTGCATCGCTGGTCGACGAACTGCGCTCCGCAGACCCCCGCCATCTTTACGCGCAAGGCTCCAACGCATTTCTCTGGGACCCCATCCTTCCTCCCGGCGACGATTTCCTTATCTCCGCGCGGGCCAAGGCCAATGAATCGGCCCCGTCGCTCCCCGTGCGCGGCAGTTTTGCCGACCTCGACGCCCGCGATGGACACGTCCAGTACGGCCCGCCCAACACCATGACCGACTACTCCGCCTCCATCGCGGCCATTGCCCGCCCCGTCGTCGGCCATGAGGTTGGCCAGTACACGGTCTATCCCGATTTCCGCGAAATCCCCAAATATACCGGCGTCACCCGGGCCATGAACCTGGAGCATTTTCGCGACCGCCTCAAGTCGACGCCCATGTTCGACCAGGCGGACGATTTCTTCCGTGCCTCGGGCGCGCTAGCCGAAATCTGCTACCGCGAGGAGATCGAATCGGCGCTGCGCACGCCAAACTTCGGCGGATTCCAGCTCCTGGACCTGCAGGATTTCCCCGGCCAGGGCACGGCCCTTGTCGGAATCCTTGACGCTTTCATGGATTCAAAGGGAATCGTTACGCCGCAGCGATGGCGGCAATTCTGCTCCCCCATCGTCCTTCTTGGCCGGTTCAAGAAATACGTCTGGACGACCGATGAATCTTTCTCCGCTGAAATCCAGCTCGCCCATTATGGCGAACACGACTTGACCAGCGCGGTCCTTGACTGGCAAATCACCGCCGAATCCGGCGCGACGATCTCCTCCGGCAAACTCCCGCCGATTGATCTCCCGCAAGGCGGACTTCGCGATGTCGGCTCCCTCACGATTCCCCTTTCCTCTCTCCCCGCCCCCGCGCAATTTAACTTGAACCTCTCCCTCGAAAACAGTGCGATCCAAACCAGCTATCCCCTCTGGGTCTATGCGCCAGCCGTCGATCTCACGCCCCCGGCGAATGTAATGATCGCGCGGTCCCTCACACATGCCGCGTTCTCATCTCTCGCCGCCGGCGGAAATGTCTTGCTCATCGCCGACGGCTTGCGCCCTCTGGTCCACTCCGTTGGCGGAGGTTTCGCCTCCGACTTCTGGTGCTGGCCCATGTTTCACAACAAGCCCGGCACCATGGGCCTGCTCTGCGATCCGTCCAATCCCGCCTTGAAAGATTTCCCCACCGAGTTCCACTCCAACTGGCAGTGGTTCGACATCGCCCTTCACTCTCAGCCGGTCGTCCTCAACGACCTGCCGCCAGACTTTCGCCCGGAGGTTGAAGTCATCGACAACATGGAGCGCGTCGATCGGCTTGGCCTGGTCTTCGGTCTTCGCGTCGGTCCTGGAAAACTGCTTGTCTGCGCCTCCGATCTTCTCTCCATGCAATCCGATCCTGCCGCGCGGCAATTGCTTCACTCACTTTTGCAATACGTGGCTTCGCCGGATTTCTCCCCTACCGCCTCCATTGCCCCCGACCAGCTTCAGGAACTGCTGATGTCACACATCCCAATGCTCGGCAAAGCGACCGCCTCGTCGTTCGACCCCGGGTGGCAGAACTTTAAGCCCTCCCAGGCCGCGGATGGCAACGAATATACGCAGTGGAACGCCGCCGACCAGTCACTTCCCCAGTGGTGGCAGTTCGATTTCGATAAACCCCAGGATCTCTCCGGAATCGAAATATTATGGGGGGAAGAAAAGGCCGGTTACGGATATACCGTCCAAATCTCCAAGAACGGGACCGATTGGAAGCAAGTTTGCGACGAAACCAAAAATTCCTACCTGACAGGCCGTCATCGGTTACAATTGTCGGCGGGTGGGGTCAGATCTGTGCGGGTTGTCATCACCGCCGTTCCGGCCAATACTCGCGCCGGGATGCGTGAATTATGGCTTTTCTGAATCCGAATCATCTTGCAATGAACGCGTCCATTTGCTTATAATGGGTTCAGCAACCGCTTGCCGAAGAAAGGCGAATCCGATCAATGGCCAGGGCCGGCAGCAATCTCATGGAAGTCGCAAAGCGCTGTTCGGTCAGCCAATCGACCGTCAGCCGGGTGCTTAACAATTCCAAGCATGGCCGCTTCTCCGTCTCGGATGCTGTCCGTAGCAAGATCCTCAAGGTTGCCAACGAACTGAATTACCGCCCCAGCATTGCCGCCCGAAACCTTACCGTGAGCAAAACCAATTTGGTGGCTGTCCTGGGCCTTGCCGGCCTTGCCTCCGACCATGTCGGTCCGCTGGAAGAAGCGGTTGGCGCGCTCAACACCGCCCTTGATACGGCCGGTTACGAAATTTGTGTCCAGTTCATGAGCCAGCGGCATCGCCCCTTCGAGCTGCCGGGCCTTCGGGTTGACGGGGTGGTGGCGGTCGGCCCCACCAATCCCGAGGACCTTTCGGCCTTGCAGAACCTCAGCGTCCCCTACGTCAGCCTCGACGGGATCGCCGGCCCCGGCGGAATGCAGGTCATTTCCGATGACGCCGGCGGAGCGCGAAAGGCCCTGGAGCATCTGGTGGGCCTTGGCCACAGGCGTATCGCCTATCTCGATAATCCAACCATCGGTGCTTCTCACATCAGCGTTGCCACGCGCCGGCAGGCCTATGAAGAGGCGGGCGAGGAACTGGGATTTGAAATTCCAAGCGAAGACGTCCCCAAACTGCCGATTGGCGTGGAGTGGGATCAGTATTACGAGCCGTTCCTCAAGCGAATGGTTATCGAAGGCGGCGCGACCGCGGTGCTGGCGTATTCCCACTACGGGGCACTGTCGCTGATGCGCCGCGCCCACGACATCGGCCTGGCCGTCCCACGTGATTTCAGCCTGGTCTGCTTCAACAACGAACCAATGCTGGCGCTGGCGATCCCTTCCCTGACGGCGGTGGGTCTCCCCTCCGCAGCCATGGGCGAGGTGGCCGCCGAGATGCTTTTACGGGAAATGGGCAACGACGGCCCGGTAGAGGTGCGTTGCCGACGATTAGACGAGGAGTTGATCGTTCGCGAGTCCACTTCAGCTCCGAGGCTTTTGACGTAACTCAGGATGCCACAATCGGGTGGGAGCTGGAAGAAGATTTCGGCGAACATCCGTCGAAGACCGTCGGCGCGACACACAGAGGTTTAAGGTGCAGAAAATAGTTTTTACCGTTCAGAAAGCGCTTGCATTCAGCGGACGACACGATTATAGTTTATGTCGTCGAACCTCAGTAGAAGGACATTCAAATCGCCCGGTGCGTCAGAGGTAGAGTCGCGGAGTACCAAAAAATGATGCGCGGATTTTGGCGTCCATCCAATTGTGCGCATCATGCGTAATCTCATTGCGGAGGGTTTTAAGATGTCTGCATTTCAGAAAACGATTGGCGAAGTGGAGATGAAGAACGATCGAGGCACTCGGAAATCCGGCAATCTTCGATTGCGACAACAGCGAAGGTTGATCCTTGGCGCCGCGGTCTGCAGTGCTTTGCTTCCATGCAGCTTTGCCGCCGCTCAGCTCAGCGGCACCGCGACGATCACCACCTCAAACGGAGGAGTCTCCGGCGCGACGATCTCTCAGCCGGATTTCTCCAATACCAATCTCGTTGGCTGGGAGGACTACACCAACAACGACTCCAGCAGCAGCGGCTACAGCGGAGGCCCCGGCCAGGTTTTCTATCCGACGACCAATTTCACGCTCGATTCGATCACCATCAAGGGCGCCGGGAGTGCCGGCGCCAACTCCCCCTACAACCTCGCAGGCAACTGGACCATCACGATTGGGACGGTCAATGGCAACAGTCCGGGCTGGGGCGCGGGCGTCACGATCCTGGATCAGGAAACCGCAGTGGGAACTCCTATCGCCAACGACGTGGCCAATGGCAACACCACGAACTACGACATGTTCACGTTGCAGAATCAGCTCGCGCTGACTGCTGATACCGATTACTTTTTCGCCATCACGTCGGACAATTCAACCAATACCACTAGTGGCGGCGGCCAAGCCTGGTACGGTTTGGCGAAGGGAAGCAATGCCGATCCGCAGGCCGGTGTTTCGGCCGTGGGTCTTGATAATGGATCAAGTCCGACCCTTAATAACGTGCAGGGGGTCGATTACACGTATTTCATCAATGGCAGCCTGACGGTGATCGCGAACAGCAACTCCACCTGGGGATTTAACGGCAACGGTAACTGGAGCACGCCTTCCGACTGGGTGGGCTCCAACCCCCCCGCAACTTCTCAATCGAACGCGACCTTTGACACCGACGGCGGAACGATCACGTCCACGCCCACTGTTACGCTAACCAGCGGCGAGCAGGTCAATAGTCTCACCTTCAATAGTTCCAATGGTTATGTTCTGGCGGGTTCAGCCGTCAACGTAACCGGCGAAGTCAACTCGCTCGCCGGCACCAACACGATAGCCAGCCTGAGCATGAACACCGCGACCGTCAGCGCCAGCGCCGGCTCTGTCCTTAACATCACCAGCCTCACCCACACCCAATATAGCGGGATGACGTTCACCGGCGGTGGCATAGTAAACATTGGCACAATTACAGATCCGCAGGGGAATCTGGATGTGTCCGGTAATACGACGGTCGACATTACCGGGGCGATTCCGAGCGGCTCATTCCTTTACGATATTAACCTCGCGACCGCGGCCGATACGATCAACCTGGGCACGGGCAACACCTACGACAACAA
This sequence comes from uncultured Phycisphaerales bacterium, assembly GCA_963755915.1. GTDB lineage: Bacteria > Planctomycetota > Phycisphaerae > Tepidisphaerales > Tepidisphaeraceae > PALSA-1353. The sequence continues at coordinate 4,161,908 of CAVWLP010000002.1, read as the reverse complement.
CTCCATCGACGGTCCCGGAACCATTATCCTCGGTTCAGGCACGACACTGACCACGGCTGAATACAACGGCTTCACGTATAATGGCTCTTTAAGCGGCACTGGCTCCCTGAACCTGGGAAGCGACACCGCGTATACCTCGAGCCTCACGGGTTATATCGGTGAATTCCTCGGAACCAGCAGCCCCAACTTCAGCGGCTCGATTGACGCCGCCTGGACGAGTACCCTTGAGGTCGGCGCCGGCGCGAGCCTTGGCAACGGCAGTCCGTCCAACACGATCACGCTGGATTCCGGCACTCTCATGGCCATCGGCACGACGTCACTGCCGCAGAACATCACCATCGAAGATACCGAGGGTTTGGTCAACGGCATCACGACCGTGGATGTGAGCTCGGGAAACACGCTGACTCTGACGGGCCAAATCAGCGGCACCAATACGCTGCAAAAGACTGACGCCGGCGTGCTGGTACTGGGGGGCAGCAACTCTTACAGCGGCGGCACCGATGTGACGGCCGGCACGGTCGTCATCGCCACGGGCGCCGCGCTGCCGACCAACAGCAGTGTCAATATTTCCGGTGGACTCCTGCAACTGGCACAGAATGCGACAGGTGAAAAGGTCTCCAGCCTTGCGATCAGCGGCGGCGGAGTTCTGGACATCACCAACAATCATATGTACGTCGTCTATGGAAGCGGGACCGATCCGGTTTCCACGATCCTCGGCTACCTCAAGAGCGGTTACAACAACGGCGGCTGGAACGGCACAAACGGCATCATTTCCAGCTTTGCCCAGACGAAGACCAATGGCTTGTCCTACGGCGTTGGCTGGGCGGATGGCGACGACGGCGTGCACAACGTCGGCAACACCCTGCTGACGACCGGAGAAATCCTCCTGAAGTACACGCTGGTTGGCGACGCCAACCTCGACGGCACCGTCAATGGGACTGACTTCTCGATCCTCGCCGCCAACTTCGGCCTGGGCGTCACCAACTGGGACCAAGGGAACTTCCTGTACGGCTCGTCTGTGAATGGCTCGGATTTCAGCGCCCTGGCGGCGAATTTCGGTCAGGGAGACAGCGGCGCGGACGGCCTGGTTACGCCCGCCGACATCGCCGCGCTTGATGCGTTTGCGGCGGCCAACGGGTTGCCGGCGCCTGTCATCGCGGCGGTTCCCGAGCCGGCGACCATGTCAATCGTCTTAGGCTCGAGCATCGCGGCGTTGGCACGTCGCCGCAGAGGTACGAAAGTCTAGCGAACCGATTGGGAGGTCAATAGCGGCATGTTTCAACAAATTCGAAACTCACGCGAGACGGGGCCTCGGCAATCTCGCTGCGGATTTACGCTCGTCGAGTTGCTGGTGGTGATCGGGATCATCGCCCTGCTCATCTCCATCCTCCTGCCCGCACTGCAAAAGGCTCGCCAACAGGCGAATCTGATTGCCTGCGCCTCCAACCTGCGCAACATCGGGCAGTGGGTGAACGAATACGTAGCCGAGAACAACGGTATCCTGCCGCTGGGAACAAACGAGGTGCAGCCCGGCGGGAAAACAGCCGCGTATTACTATTACGAGTGGGTTGACACGTTCAGTCAGATGGCGGGGCAATCCCTTAATACTGCCGCGGGCAGCGATATTTATCAGGTCACCGATACCTCGCACGCACTATGGGACCCTGAGGTCAGTGCATTGGGTTCTCGCATGCTCCACTCCTGCGACTACATCGCCAACAGCCGAATCTTCGCGGATAACGCCATGGTATATAACTGGCTTGCACCGACCAATCCCCCAGCGAACCCGCTGCCAAACTATAAGGACACCTTTGCTGCCCCGCACAGCGCCCCAACCATCAAGCGATCCAGTGAAGTGGCGATGGCTTGGGACAACGCCGTGAATCTCCAGCAAGGCGGCGTGATCGGCGCCAACCTCTATCCGCTGAATTTATCAATGGAAGATTGGACAAACGACTATCCTCAGAGCACCTCGTCAGGTTTTTCATATCCTACGCCCTGGTTCCACCTCTACACTGGCTACGGACGACGCATCCTGCTTGGTGGAGGGAATCCGACCGATGGCTCCATTACCAGCAGTTTGATTCCAAACGGAGCAACACTCGCGGGAGAAAAATACGACAACGTCGATTTCACTAACCCCACCTGGGGCACGTCGGATGGTGGCGGACAGTATCAATGCGAAATGCGGTTCAGACATTTGAATAACACTACATGCAATATCCTGTTCATGGATGGCCATGTCACGCCTTACGCGATCGGCCAAGTCACGGCGAAGATGCTTTGTGCCTACGTCCACTACCCTGATGGGACCGACTGACGAATTTCGACCTTGAAACTGGCCGAGAAGTATCGCCGGCTTCGCACAATTCTCCCTGGGAGCGGTTCTAATGTCGGTTCGCGAAGCCCTCAACGCCCCCAAAAAATCCATTGGGATTGGAATCGGAATTGCCTTCCTGGCTTTGGCCGTGGCGATACTGGTTTACACCCAGTTGCCGCAACACAAGATCAAAGGCGACAAGACTTTTTTCACCACCGATGATGGCAAGACGTGGTTTATGGACTCCGTTTACAGCACGCCGCCTTTTGATGAAAACGGCGCCACGGCGGTACGCGCTATCATCTATTCCTACGACCAGGGGAATCAGACCTACTGTGCATACTTGATGCGGTACACGGATTCAGCCAAAAAACGCCTGGACGACGCCATCGCCGACGCAGGCCGACAGGGCAAGAGCCCTGGAACCGTCGCCTTGTTTTCGGATCGCGACTTGAACTCCAACGGCGTCGAGGTAAAGCTTCCCGGCCCAGGCAATAAGTGGGCGTTGCAAGACTCACAGGATGGCGCTCAAATCATGAATACGGGCATCTCCGCCCATGCCGACAGTTCGTCAGATTTGGTCATTCCGGATTGATCTTGTGGCTCCGCCCAACCCATTTCGGCGCGCGAAAGGCCGTTTTTTCAATCGGGAACACGCCGATGACGTGGGGCGGTTGCGAGGCTGAGGCGCGGAGGATGTATGCTTAATCCGCAAACATTCAAAAGCCTGGTGCTGGGCGGTGGGACGGCAGGCCTGCTGGCGGCGATTTCGCTGAAGCAGGGGTTTGCGGCCTCGGAGGTGAAGGTAGTACGGAGCCGGCAAATTGGGGTGATTCGAGTGGGGGAGAGCACCACGCCGACCCTTCCGTGGTTTTTGCACCAGGTTCTGGGGCTTTCGCAGCAGATTTTTTTTGAGCGGGTGAGACCGACATGGAAGCTGGGGATCCGGTTTTTGTGGGGGCGAAGAAGTGAATTCAATTATACGTTCGCGACGCAGGTCGACAGGCAATGGCCGGACCTGGCTCGATCGAATGGATATTACTGCGGGGAAGATTTCGACGACGTCAATCTGACATCGGCGATGATGTCGCGCCGAAAGATCTTCCCGATAGACGCCAGCGGACGGATGCGCACGGACGCCCTTGTGCCTGCATACCACATCGAAAATGTGAAGCTGGTAGAATTCCTGGAATGGCAGGCGACTGAGTTGGGTATTGAATTGATCGACGACACGCTGGAATGTGCGGCGTCAAACGGCGAGACCATTTCTCACATCGACCTCAAGTCGGGCAAGCGGATGTCCGCCGATTTGTATGTGGACGCGTCTGGGTTCGCGGGGGAATTGATCGGCCGGGCGCTTCATGAGCCGTTTATCGACTATTCCGATGCATTGCTTTGCGACCGCGCAGTGGTTGCGTCACGCGGCTACGAAGCGGGGGAAACGATCGATCCGTTCACAACGGCTGAAACGTACGACAACGGGTGGTGCTGGCGAATCGACCACGATGATCGCAGCAATCGAGGCTACGTGTATTGCTCGCGTTTTGTCTCGGATGACGAAGCAGAAGCGGAATTCCGAAGAAAAAACAAGACGATGGGCGAATCCTTCCTGGTGCGCTTTCGGACGGGGCGCCGGAGGCGTCTATGGGTGGGAAACGTGGTCGCACTTGGCAACGCCGGGGGATTCGTGGAGCCGCTGGAGGCGACAGCGCTGATGCTCCTGGCGGTGCAGTGCCGGGCGATGGTGCAAAACCTTATCGACTGTGAACTGATGATGACCGAATCGATGCGCGGGCTGCACAACCGGTTCATGACGGAGAACTGGGACGACACGCGGAATTTTTTGGCGATGCACTACCGCTTCAATGCGCGCGTCGAGACGCCGTTTTGGAACCATTGCCGCGCGAATGTTCCCCTGCATGGGGTGACAGAGCTGGTGGATTTCTATCGGGTGCACGGTCCGAGCCGCCTGCCGCGGGGCGTAATGTTGAGGGAGAACAATCTGTTTGGGTTGGACGGACATCTGGCCTTGCTTGTTGGGATGGCGGTTCCCTATGAGCGGGTGTATCAGCCGAGCGATGAGGAGTGGCATCGCTGGCGAGAGCACAAGCGGCAGATCGCCGGTCGGGCGGACCGTGCCGCTTCGGTGCGCGAGGCATTGGCGACATTCCGGGGGATATAATCATTCATGGAGACTGAATCTCGATGGCTTTGCCGGTTTACTGCACTGGGACATCCGCTTTCGGTTGCAGCAACCGGGTCATTTCAATTCCGCTCGGATCTGGTCATTGCGGAATGAGCTGATCGAGCGGATTCAACAACGATGCGAACCCGATCAGCCCTGATTTTCTCTGGCATAATTGCGCTTTTGGCAGCGGTCTTTCCATTCCGCGCCAATCGCGCTTGCGCCGACGCGCCGTCTCCTCCCGCGTCATCCCAGCCTTACGCCTGGCGGAGCGTCGCCATCGTCGCCGGGGGGTTCATGCCGGGAATCGAATTCGATCCCGCAAAGGCCGGGCTGGCCTACGCCCGGGCGGACATGGGCGGCGCCTATCGCTGGGATGCCAGTCAAAAGATCTGGATCCCGCTGCTCGATTTTTCCGGCATCGCGGACTGGAACAACTACGGGATTGAAAGCCTTGCGGTCGATCCCTCCGATTTCAATCGCGTCTATCTTGCCGCCGGAACCTACACCAACCAATGGTCGAGCGGGAGCCGGATGCTTCGGTCCAGCGATCAGGGCCGGACCTGGAAATCCGTGGACATGCCGTTCAAGATGGGGGGCAACGAGGACGGTCGCTCGATGGGCGAACGTCTTGCCGTCGATCCGCACGACGGAAGAATTCTCTTCTTCGGGTCACGTCACAACGGGCTGTGGAGCAGCCGCGATCGCGGGGCGAGTTGGTCGCAGGTCGTCAGCTTTCCGGTGCGCGGATCGCCGGGCGGGATTGGTATTGGCGAAGTTCTGTTTGATGCGCGAAGCGGAAGAGCTGGTAAACCCACACCGGGGATTTATGCGGCCGTGGAGGATGGGCCGCACTGCATTTATCGTAGCGGGGATGGGGGGAAAACGTGGACGTCCTTGGCGGGCCAACCCCCTCCCCTGCCCTCCCCCGGAGTACCGGGGGCGGGAGGAAAAAGCGTGGGAGAAAATCGCCTGATGCCCCAGCACATCGTCCTCGCCCCCGATGGCCAGATCTATATCAGCTACTCCAACGCCCCCGGCCCCAACAACGTCAAAAACGGCGCGGTCTACCGCTATGACCCCGCGGCCGAAACCTGGACCGACATTACGCCGGAAAAACCGACGTCCGCCGAAGCCTTTGGCTACGCCGGCCTTTGTGTCGATGCGCAGCACCCGCGCACGGTCATGGTCGGCACCCTCGACCGCTGGATGCCCGGCGACGACATTTTCCGTTCCACCGACGGCGGCCGAAGCTGGAAATCGGTCAGCGCCTGGTCAACGCTCGATCCGTCCCTCTCTCCGTTCCTCAAATGGGGCAACCCGCAGCCACGGTTCGGCTGGTGGATCGGTAGCGTCGAAATCGACCCGTTTGATTCCAACCACGTCCTTTACGTGACCGGCGCAACCGTCTGGGGCACCGACGACATTGCCGCGATGGATTCCGCTTCGGATAAGCCGCAGCCAGTTGTGCGATGGTCGGTCGCCGCGCGCGGGATTGAGCAAACTGCCGTGATCGATCTGATCAGCCCCCCCACCGGTCCGCGTCTCATCAGCGCCCTGGGCGATCTCGGCGGGTTCCGGCACGACGATTTGAACGTTTCCCCGCCGGCTGGAATGTTCTCCAACCCTATCTTCAGCACCACCACGGGAATTGACGAAGCCGCAAAGAAGCCGAATGTTTTCGTCCGCGTCGGGTATGCCGACACATCTCATGCAACTCCCACCGGCGCGATCTCCACGGACATCGGGGCCACCTGGACCCCATTCGCGTCGCTCCCCGCGCCCGACTCCCGCGGCGGCGACGTTGCTATCTCCGCGGATGCTTCCACCATCCTCTGGGCCCCCGATCAATCGACCGCCTATCTCACGACCGACGGCGGTAAAACCTGGAAGATTTGTCGCGGCCTGCCGGAAAACGTCATGATCGTCTCCGATCGGGCGGACGCGACCCGTTTCTACGCCATCGAACAAGCCGGCGGCCGGTTCTTCGTCAGCACCGATGCCGGCAAATCTTTCACCCAAACGGCCAACAATCTTCCGCACCCCGTCAGCCGGCTGCGCGTTCTGCCCGTCTTGCCGTCTGGAGATATTATCTTTCTCCCCGCTGAAGACGAAGGCCTCCTCTATTCCACCGACACCGGCCATCATTTCGTCCTCTGGCCGCAAATCCAGCAAGCTAACGCCGTCGGCTTTGGCGCCCCCGCCCCGAACCAGACCAACCCGACGATCTATCTCAGCGGCGAAATCCAGAGCATCTACGGCGTCTTCCGTTCCACCGATTCGGGCAAATCCTGGGTTCGCATCAACGACGACGCCCACGGCTACGGCTGGCCCCACTCCATTACCGGCGACCCCAGAATCTTCGGCCGAGTTTACCTCGGCACCAATGGCCGAGGCATCGTCTATGGCGACGCAATTGACGGGAACTGATTTCGACCCCGCCCTTTTCTTTCAAGAAAGAAGCCCCCGGCATGGCGCCGAGGGCTTCTGGCGGTCTTGGCGGCTATGCGATCTCCCCTACCTGCGTCGCCGCCGCGCGAGCAGACCTGCTCCCGCCAGCGCTACGACTGAAATCGTGGCCGGTTCCGGAACCGCCGCGACCGTCGGTATGGTCAAACCATTCGCTGCCGCGAATGCGTCCAGTGCGGCAATATCCGCCGGAGTTACCTCCGATGAACTCCCGGCAACGCCGGGATAGCTGTCGCCCTGCCCGAAGTTGGCGGCGAGGGCGCTGAAGTCGGAGCCGTTGACCGACGAGCCATAGAGGAAATTTCCCTGGTCCCAGTTGGTGACGCCGAGGCCGAAATTCGCGGCGAGGATGCTGAAGTCGGAGCCGTTGACGGTACCGTCGAGATTGGCATCGCCAAGCAGCGTGTACCTCAATTCAACCTGACCGCTGGAGAGGGTGGAGACGGCGTTTGTCCCGTCGCTACCGCTTGCCCAGCCGATGCCGTACTGGAAGCCGCCCAAAGCATTTTGGGAAGCGACCGCGGAGGAGAAGATTCCCGGGCCGTTCCAGCTTCCGCCGTTGTATCCGGCGATGAGATATCCCCGGATCGTGGAGATCGACGCGCTGTTGACGATGACGGTGTTGTCGCCGAGGTCCATGGCACTGCCGGTCGTCGGATCGATGGACAAGCCGCCGACGGTGTAGGTGACCGGATCGGAAGCCAGCACCAACTGCCCGCCATGATCGAGCGTCACAGAGACGTGATTCCCCGCCGTCGGCCCGGTCCCGCTGAAGGGATCGATCGTGCCCGAAACCGATGGACTGCCGACCTGGACCGTTCCGCTGGAAATTTCGAAGCTGGCGTTGGGATAGACGTTAACCTGGCCACCGGTGCGTTCCCAGGTAATCGTGCTCGGGCCATTCTTCTGGAGGTTATAGCCATACCAGTTCGTGGTTCCGGTGCCGGTGAGTTGGGTGTTGACCACCGAAACGTCGCTGGCGCCGATCACCGACGAACCGTCGCTCTGCTTGGCCATGACCAGGTTGAACGGCTCGGGCGTTCCTGTCACGGGCGACTGGATGGTCGCCGCAGTCTGGTCCGCGAGGCTGGTATAATCCTGGCCGTTGTCGTTATCGACGATGACGGCGTCGTTGAAGTCGATGGTGCCGTCGCGGTTCACGTCGCTCTTGTTGAATGTATTCACGCCGGTCGGATCGTAGCTGTATTCATAGACGTTCGTTCCCTGCTCGGCCGTCGCGATCGGATCTGTCTGCACGACTGACGAGCTGCCGGGAACGTAGACGGGCGTGGCGCCGGCGGGGATCGCAGTCCCCTCAAGTACGGCAGCGCCGGTTTTACGGATGTACTGATCGGCCGGCGTGATGTCTCCGATGGTCGAATTCACGTAATCAAACGCCTGGTTCTTATCCAGAACGCCGGTCTGATACATGGTTGCGCTGTTTGTCAGCGTGGCGACGGAGGAGTTGTCGGAAAGGGCAACGCCTTCGGCCATGGCGACGAGATCGGCGCCGTCGAAGTGCCCGTCGCCGTTGTAGTCGCCCATGACGATGAGATCGCCCTTTTGCAGGCTCTGCGGACCGTCCTGGGAGGTGTAGGCGATCAGCGTGGAGTTGACCAGGCCGCTGGTTCCGCTGGCGTCGCCATCGGCGGTGGCGGTGAACTCGCTGCCGGGCACGGTGGCGCCGGCGGTGATGTCAGCCCCGATCAGCGCCTGATCCGCGGCCACCGCGGATTTGACCGCGGAGAAGTCACGGATGCCGTTCTGATTGAAGTTGCCGAAGATGTAGTTGGTCGAGTCGATGCCAATCCCGGTCGAGCTGCTGTTGGTGTCGCCATTGATGACACCCGCGCCCAAAGCCTGGCTGCTTCCGGCGCCGCCGTAGGTGCTGCCGGTACCGGTGGTCACCGTTCCAAGCACGGGCAGTGCAGTCTGCCCATAACCCCCGGCCTGGGAATACGCGGCGAAAGCAGCGGCGTTGTAGCTGGGATTCGTCTGGCTGACGATATTTCCCTGATCGACCGCTCCATTTTCCTGAATCAATCCCTGGCCGTTGAAGTTCTTTTCGACCGCCATGAGCGTTGGAACCAGATAGCCCTGCTGTTCCAGGCCATCCGCGGGATCGGCGGGAGAGGTCGGATTTGTTCCCGACGCCACCGATTCCGACGTGTTGTTGAGCAGAGCGACCACATCTCCATCGGCATCATCGCCCTGGACCGGGCCATTAAGGATCTCGGCACCGTTGCTGTTGGTGGTCACACCCTCGCTTCCATAATCCGCGCCGGGCGTTTTGAGGGTCACCACCTGCTCGTTCTGGTAAATGACGTAAGTGCCGTTGCTGATCGTCTGGTAGTTGGGGCTGACAGCATTCGAATAGCCCGAAGCGGTGTCCGCGTACGACAGCACCTGGAGGGCATTCGCCTTGGTCTGCAAGTCATTGCCGCCCGCGTCATTGATCGACAGCGTTCCCACGGCCATGCGGTTGTCCTGCACGGTCGGACGCAACTGGGCGCCACCGGCGGTCTTGTTCGAGAACCGCATATCCGGACCGATTGAGGTCTGGCTGAATCCGGTGTTCGTTGCACCGTTGGCGAGGTTGCCGTTGCCGTTGTCATCCTTACCCGACGCCCAGGTTGGATCGACGCCGGTGTCCAGCGCCGAAACGTCGCGGGTGCCGGAGTTCACATCGCGCGTCGTCATATTAAATGTAGCGCCGTTGGAAAGCCGGCCGTTCATTTCCAGCCAATCGGAGTCGGTGCGATTCAGCTCTGCAAGCCCGGTACCGGGATTGGAGACGAACGCCGTCGCGGTGACCGCAGTCAACTGGCTGTTCAGATTTCCCAAGCCGCCATTCGTTGCGTTGTTCCACGCCCCAACGCCAAAGGTTGTCCCCGCAGCTGCTCGCGGATTTTGGGCGTTCGCGGGCATGTTAAGATAACTGGGCGATTGGTAAACCGCCTTGGATCCCGCCGTTCCCAGCGATCCGCTCGCCAGGGCTGAATTTCCCGAACCATATCCAAGGTCGAGCGGATTCGCGTTCCACGACGAATCGGCAGTACCGTTCACCGTGACCGCGCTGCTGCTGCCCGCGGGGGTGTAAGTATTGGAAGTATTCCCATAGTTATTCGCAAACACCTGCTGCGGTATGGCGTCGGACATCGCAACCTGGACAGCATTCTGGCCACCGTTCGCGTTTACGCCCTGCTGGTTAAAAGTGGGGGTCGGATTATTGGCGTTTCCCGCGGTCCACCCGGAGCCCTGGCCTATGCCGCTGCCGTAAAAGTTCCCCAGAGTCAAACCGGTCGAGCCGACCGTCGCCCCACCCGAGGGGGTCCATGCCGTTCCTCCCGTCGTGCCGCTGTTGCCGATCTGGTTGTAGTTGAGCCAAACCGCATTGCCGCTGTCGGGATTTCGGTCAACGTTTGCAGTTACATACGGAACCGAGGTCGAGGGAATGTCGGTCGAGCCGTTGGCGTTTGAAGCCGCATAATCGGAGTTCGTGTAAATCTGGTCGTTGGCCAATTCCAGAATTCCTTCGACCGATCCGGATTCATGATAGATGAATTGAAGCTGATTGGTGGCTCCAAACACGGTGGAGGAATTGCTGGCGTTGTTGGAAGGCGCAAGCTGGTATCCCACGCCATTCGTCCAGTAGCTCGTCCCCCCGGGGGATAGGTGGTGCCATCGATCGATAGCGTGCTGCCTGGTTGAACGTCTGTGAAAGTGGTGGTCTTGGAGACCAGCCAATTTTTGAGGGCAGTCGATCCGGCGACAGATATGACCACCTGGTTAGACCCGACATCCGACTGGGCCAAAGCGCTGGAAACGACGCTCAATCCTGCCACCGCCGCGGCAGCCATCATTTGGCAACGAATTGTCTTCGAACGATTTGAACGCATTGCTTTCTCCTCTCTGGTATGTCCCCGGTTTGTGGGGAACTGTGCCTGATCGTGCCGCCTCATGGCGTTTTTTAAGGCAAGACGATCCCTGTCCGCGGAGGCGTGCGCCTCCGACGAATCACTCCCACTGATCAACATCGATCACTGAATTTTTATGTCTTTCCCTGGCACCAGGCTGTACATGTAATCGCCCCACTGCCAGGGTGAGAACGTATCGATAATGTTCTTATTCTCCACGTGGCCGTCGCAGTAGAGAAAATTTGTCGTGCGCAAGTCCCAGCCTTGGATCACTGTCCCATCCGGCGCTTTGACTGTTCCAAGCTTGAAGCTGCCGTGATTTCTCCCCACCCAATCCAGCGAGGTCACCGTCTGACCCATGGCGGGGGAGTTTATGCGCGGATACGGGATCATATCTTCCGGTGCGACGCGGATTAGTGCCGGCGCTCCCGAGCCAGTCGGACCGTATAGATCCAGCTTATAGGCTCCCGCGGCCCCGAAACCTACGATCGCTTCATAGGCGTTCACCGGACGATGGCTTTTGCAGACAGGAGGCCCTGAACCATTATCGGGGACATCATTTACTACATGCCAATCCTGGTTGAATTCCGTAACCAAAATCGTATTGGCCGAGTGCTGAATCATCGTCGCCCTGACCCACTGATACGTACGCGCATTGCCCTGAAAATCGAGAACGAACTTGTTCCGGCCCATGATGGCTTCGTTCGCTGTATACGCCATACGTGGTGCTTGATAGTCGACGTATGCGGGCGGAACCATGGGAACCGGCCCTTCATCTCCGTTCGTCTGGTCTGGTTCCTGATTCCCAGGGCTCGGATCATCCGCAGGCAGCCCTCCATTGTTGATGGAGGGACATTGGAACGCCTCCCATCCAATCGTGCTGTAGTACATCTGCGGATAATTATTTCCCAGGTCCTTCCGGCCGTAAACGAAGCTGGACCAATTCACATACCCGTACTGTGCGTAAGCTGGCTGTTCGATCCCGGCCGTGATATTCAATGACGTGTTGGGCAGACCCTGTGGGCGGTTATAGTCATAGGACAAGGGGTAAAACTGGTTGTAATCATCCAGATACTGAGCCAGCCCCTGCCCGATCGACCGCAGGTTGCTCATGCATTTGACTTGATTGGCTGACTCCCGCGCCCTCTGAAGCGCCGGCAGCAAAATGCCAATCAAAACTGCTATAATCCCAATTACAACAAGAAGTTCGACGAGTGTGAAACCTTTCAACCGCATCCGGTGCATGTCTGCTCCTTCTGTACGCACCCATTCGGCCCAAAACTGGCCGCTATTGATTTACAGAGCCTTACTATTGCCACAGGCGTTCCCTGAATCGCCTGCGGTAAAGCATCAAGACTTGAACAGTTTCGTCGCTGAGCGCTAGGGTTTGACCTGAAGAACCACTAAGGATTCAATAAATCCAGCTATCTCGAAATCAAACCACATGCACCAACATCAGCGCTTTCATACAAAATTTAACCATGCCACCTTAAGATCGCGCTCGCAAACAGAGATGTTCACGTAAATGTTGTGTAAAGAAGGGACGAAAAGTCGGGGTGGATAGCGCATCCATGCTACAAAAGGCGCAAAGATTGCCCGCTGACCTGCGACAGGATTTTGAAATGCTGCAATCCGGGTTTACCAGCGGTGTACGATCACAACCCCGCCATAATACCCCCAGGGCGGGCCGGGTGCATACCAGTATGGATCGTAATAAGCGGTTGGAACCCGATTGAAATACACGATTTGCGCCACTGGGCGGGATCCGATCTGCATCCGCCAGCGAAGCCTTAGTGTGCTCAGGTCGGTGTTGTCCCATGATGCGCCGGGCGGAAACGGAAAGTAGGCCGTGATGTAGGCCGACTGCATGGGGCCAACAGTGATGGTCGTCGGCGGGCGGACAATCGCGGGCATGAACTGGAGCATCTGCGCATTGGTCAGATTCAAATCCTGCGGATTGAGCCAAACCGGATCGGACCCGGTGTTATCGACGCTCATCCGAATCTCGATCGATGGGGGAATCTGGTTGTCCTGATCCTCGTACCTTACCCCCGCGACATAGACGTTGGCCGTTACCGGCGGACTCTGGTTGGGCTGGGTCGCGGGGATTTGCGCCAGTGCCGGCCGCGGGGTGTACTCATACCCATCCACATATTGCGAGCACCCGATCACCCCCATCAGGCAAAACGCCCCAACCAGCACGCCAAGTATTCGAATCATATTCACACTCCAAAACACGCAACCTGAAAAGGAGCCTCGGGAACCAGCCCCCCAGGGGCGTCCCCATCAATATTAGTTCCACTCAAACCGATTTGGTTAGCACAAAAATCCTTACCTTTTGTCGATTTATGCAGGCTCAACTATAAAATCCCGACTGTTTCTTTGCCAAGTCGATCACCCGCATATTCTCGCGAACCTGCTCCAGCGTTACCTCAAACGCCTTCCCCCGCCGAACCGACGCGTGCAATTCCTGCCAGAAGTTGCGGGGCTGCGCCGGGGCGGCGAGAAATTTTTCGTCGATCCACTCGATTTCATCGCTTACCGTGTATCGCATCCGGTTTGACCCGCTTGGGGTCCGGTCGCTGGCCTGAATCTTCCGCAACTTCCGGGAATCGAAATACCTCAGGTGACACTGGTTTTGGCGATCGATAACCAGCGTTCCCTGGGTTCCCATCAGAATCCACGCCGGCTGAGAGATACTGGCGGCCCCGCATATCTCAATATCGGCCACGATGCCGCCGGCACCGCGGATCATCAACTTCACGTAATCTTCAGCATCCCCGGCTGAGGTGATGCGATTTAGCTCCGCCCATACATCCTGCGCCTTTCCGCCGACCAGTTGCATCGCCCAGTCCACGAGATGCGGGCCCCAGTTCAGCAGTTGTCCGCCGCCGAATTTTTTGAGGGTTTGCCAATCCGCCCGGCGTTGATAATTCCCCTGGCGAAGCTGGACCGCGAAAAGTTGTCCCAGTTTTCCGCTGGCGACGATTTCCATGGCTTGGAGAAAGGGTAGATCGAAGCGACGGTTTTGCCGGACGTATAGCCGCCGTTTCAATTTCTTGGCCGCCGAGATCAACTGGTCCGCGCCCCGCAGATCGATGGCCATCGGCTTCTCGATCAGGACGTCCTTGCCGGCCTTCATCGCCTCAATTGCCATCGCGACGTGCTCGCTCGACCGCGTTGCGACGATCACGAGTTCCACGTCCCGTTCTCTCAATAACTGCGCAAAACTTTCGCAACATTTCGAACCGCATAAATGCGAAAGTTCCTGGCGGCGCTCCCCCAGCAGGTCATACGCGGCGACCACCTTCACATAGGGCATCCGCAAAAAATCGCGATGGACCATTCCCAATCCCGCTCGCCCGATTCCACACAAGCCGACGCGCAGCGGATCTACCGCGCGCATCGAACCGGCCTCCCCGTTGCGTTCGGATCTGACTTTCGCTTTTCCCTTTTTTTGTGATGCCCCCGTCCTCCGGGACAACCGCACCGGGCTGTTCATGGCCGCGGATTATACACGAGTTTTTGCGCCTCCGCTGCATACATACACCTGGCCTTCCAGGCGCTTCACCAGGCCGCGAAGACTCAGCATGGTCAATTCCTGCATGACGAGCTCCGCCGGCAAATCGCATCGCTCGATAATCACGTCCAATGCGGTTGGCTCATCCCCAATCCCCTCAAGAATGCGCCGCTGACGCTCGCCCAGTGCGGTATTTCCGGTATCTCCCGCCGCCCCTGGTAATCCGGGGGAGGGCTGGGGAAGGGGTAGAATCTCGATTGGCGCCGCTACTCCCTCCGGCAGCGGCCCCAAATTCTCCACCACATCGGTAATCCCGCTCACAAGCACCGCCCCATCGCGAATCAGCGCATGCGGCCCCGCTGACATCGCATTGTCGATGCGCCCCGGAATGGCCATCACCGGGCGATTATGCGAATCGCACGCCAGCCGCGCGGTAATCAGCGCTCCGCTGGCCACATCGGCCTCCACGACCAAAACGCCGCGCGACAATCCGCTGATGATCCGGTTCCTGCGCGGAAAATTTTCGCGCGCCGGCGGCGTGGAAAGCGGAAACTCGCTGACCACCGCCCCCCTTCCGGCGATCTGGCCAAAGAGCGCGTCATTTTCCGGCGGATAGGCGACATCGACCCCGCATCCTAGCACCGCGATCGTTCGGCCAGTGGGCAATGCCAGCGCGCCGCGATGCGCGGCCGAATCGATCCCTCTGGCGCCGCCGCTGACGATGGTGAATCCTGCTTGCGCGAGCAGCCCGCCGAAGCGTTCGGCCTGCTCCCTTCCATAATGCGAGCACCGGCGGCTGCCGACGATCGCGACGCCGTTCAAATCCCGGGGCTCGAAATTGCCGCGCACCCAGAGCACAGTCGGCGGGTCGGAAATCGCCTTCAAAATGATCGGATAGTTTTCGTCATCCAACGATATCAGCGAAACGCCGGCTTCTTTCGCTCGCTGGAGTTCGGCGTCAACTTCACCTGCCGCGTGGCGCAGGGATTCGAGAATCTTCTGCGACTTTGAGTCGATGCCATCGACCGCGCGAAGCATGGCGAGGTCCGCGCCGCATGCGGCCTCGGCGCTGCCTGCAAGCGCAACTAGCCGCGAAGTGAGGATCGGTCCGATGCCGTCGGTGAGGGCGAGTTGAAGCCAATGTTTCAGCGCCACAAGACTTTTCCTCTGCAGCCCTTTTACCCCCTCTCCCGGTATTCCGGGAGAGGGTTGGGGTGAGGGCCTCGAAAGATATTTAAATCACGTACATGGGCTATTCCAACCGGAGCAGATTCGCACCAAGCCCACCCATCGGCGAAGCCGCCATCGCCGGGGTTTTACATTGGATATTGTCGTCGCGGTTGCCTCAGACATGTCAGCGCAGAGTGTTGATCGCTTCGAGGATCATTTCGGATTTCACGTCGTCCCGCACCATCGCCCTGCCAATGCGCTCAAGAAGCACGAGCCAGATGCGACCCTCTTTGACCTTTTTATCGAATGCCATTGCATCAAATACTTTCTGCGCGTCCAGGGTCATTCCACCTGTCGGCAATCCCGCGGCGGCGATTGTTGAAACGATGCGCCGGTAGTCGTTTTCCGAGATATTCCCGAGCTTGTGGGAGACGAACGAGGCGGCGCACATTCCCAGGGCGACGGACTGGCCGTGGGAATAGGCGAAGCCGGAAACCGATTCGATCGCGTGGCCGAAGGTGTGGCCGAAATTCAAATGCGCTCGCTCTCCCTTTTCGAATGGATCGGCTTCGACGATGCGGGCCTTGATGGCGACGTTGTGGGCGACCAGTTCCGTCAGCGCCGACATTTCGAGCTTCAGGGCCTTGTCGATCATCTCGGGCAGTTTCTCGACGGCCGCCGCGTCACGGATCAGATCATGCTTGATGCATTCGGCGAGTCCGCCCTGCAGTTCCTTTTTGGGCAGCGTCCGCAGAAGCTCCGGATCGGCCAGCACGGCGATCGGCTGATGAAAGGCGCCGATGAGATTTTTCCCCATGGCATGATCCACCCCCGTCTTCCCGCCGACGCTGGCGTCGACCATTGCGAGCAGGGTCGTGGGGGCCTGGACGAACGGCACGCCGCGCAGAATCGTGGCCGCGAGAAAGCCTGCCATGTCGCCAACGACCCCCCCACCGAAGGCGACGATTGGGGTCGATCGCTCGATCTTGGCTGAGAGGAAGCGATCGTAGACCGGGAGGAGCATCGGAAGGGTCTTGTGCTGCTCGCCAGCGGGCAGGGTCGCGGAGATTGTCTCGAAACCGGCGGATTGGAGGGATCGTTCCATCCCCCCAAGGTGCAATTCGGCGACGTGGGATTCGGTGATGATGCAGGCTTTGGGTGATTTGCTGAGGACTCGCAATTCCTGGCCCAGGCGGGCCAGAAGGCCTGGTTCAATGGTGATGCGGTACGAGCCGCTGGAAAGCTGGACGGGGACGGAGGGCATGAGGGGAATTGTAATGGGATGGGGTGAATTCGTCATTTGGGGGTTCATTTTGGGGGCGGATCTGACAGAATCTGACAAAATCTGACACTTTTGGCAATAGTGTCCGGAACGCAGGCTCACAAATAACACAATCTTGCGCTTGCGCGAAGCAGCGTTTTGTGGTTCACTGCCGCCACGTGCACGCGGACCTTTGCCCAGCTTCTGGATTGCCCGCCAAGCCGGGACGAAAGCCGCGGCCGGCGGTGCGGGGGGAGGATTTGTTCGGCGGCAAGTACGTCGGTATTTTGCAGGATCATCTGGCCCGCCTGCGGGCGGCGCATCCCCACCCCAATCGCACGCTTTTTTATGACGATGTGACCCTTGCCTATCTGCTGGCGTTTTTCACGCCGGCGATTCGCAGCCTGCGGACGATGGAGGATTTCAGCCAGACCGAGCAGATGCAGGAGCAGCTTTCGGTCGATCGCCTGCCGCGTTCCACGCTTTCCGATGCCAACGCCCTGTTCGATCCGACGCTGCTGGAGCCGATCATCGAGGAGTTGCGGGCGCGGCTGCCGCACCTGCGTCACGGCGATCCGAAGCTGGCGGAGTTGACCGAGCGGGTACGGGTGGTGGATGGGTCGCTGTTCACCGTTGCCGCCGACGTGGCCTGGGCGCTGCATCAAAGTCGACCCAACGGAAAGCCCATGGACACGATTCGCCTGAATCTTCAATGGGCGGCGGGCGTGGGGGTTCCCGAGGGAGTGACGATCAGCGGCGCGGGATGCTCCGAGGCGCAGGCGCTGATGCAGTCCCTGGAGCCGGGACAGATTTACGTCATGGACCGCGGCTACGTCTGTTTTGAGCTGCTGGAGCGGATCGTACATGCCTGCAGCGATTTTGTGCTCCGGCTCAAGTCAAACAACTATTTCATTCCCATCGAAAACAATGACTTGACCCCCAAGTCCCTGCCGCTGAGCGATGAAGACCGCGCTGCCGGCATTCTCAGCGACCGGATCGGATACCTGGGCTCAGAAGGGCCACGCTTTGCTCCTCCGGCGGGAAAATGGCTTCGGGAAGTGACGATCTTCGACCCGGACAAACCCGACAGGCCCCTGCGGCTGCTGACCAATCTTCTTAACATTCCCGCCCATGTCATCGGTCTGCTCTACCGCTGGCGATGGAAGATCGAGCTGTTTTTCCGCTGGCTGAAAGTGCACGCCCACTTCCGCCATCTCACCAGCCACAGCAAAAACGGCGTCACCACCGGGTTCTACATCGCGGTCATCGGGGTGCTGTTGATCTATCTGCACACGCAGCGTCCGGTGAGCAAATATGCCTACGCGATGCTGAGCCTGGTCGCCGCGGGAGGGGCCACGTTGCAAGAGATTATTCCCATCCTGCAGCGCCGAGAACGGGAATGCGAGCTGCAGCGTCAGCGTGTGGCACGGAAGAAGGCTGAAAAAATCGTCAAGTAAGTCACCGGGGGTTTTTGTTGTCCGGCCGCCGGTGAACGCCGCGGCATGCGCTGCAGGAGCAGCGCTGAACCTTCCACGCCGTTGCCCATCGAGGCAACGCAGCCTTTCGAGTGAAAACCCGAAAAATCCCAGCTCTAAGACGCGGAAGTCCCGGACAATATTGCACTTTTGGGATTTTGGATAGTGTCTGCTAACTTCTGCTCGGATGTCGCGGTCGGCGGGGAGGGGGTAAGATGGGTGGAGTTTGAGGCTGCTTTTGCCTCGATGAAGCTGTGGGAATACTGCCCTATAGCTTCTCCGAGCCGCGCTTTCCGCCATACCGAAACTGGGGTGCGGGTCAGATTTCTCATCTCCGGGGAATTTCCCGGGGACGGCAAACCGAAGCCCGTGGCCTTCCCGACCCCTTGGCTTCAACCGTCGAGATCGACGGCGTCCGCTATCTGCAACTCGAAAAACTGATCGAATTGAAACTCGCCTCTGGCATGAGTAATCCCGGGCGGCTGATGGATTTGGCTGATGTGCAGGAATTGATTCGAGCACTAAAGTTGCCGAAAGAATTCGGTGAACCCCTTGATGCTTACGTTAAGGACAGGTTCTCAGGACTTTGGGACGCCGTTGCTCAGGATGTTCATTCATCGGAGCCAGCATAGGTCGAGCCGTCCGCTGCTTCGAGGCTCTTGCCTTCAATCCATAGGAATTTATCGAGATTCTTGCGCGAGCAACTTTCGAGTTTGAAGGACTTACAGAAGTTCGTCACGACCTCGGCAAACTTGGTGTAGGTGCGCAAATCTTCGCGGCGAAATTCGCCGAGTGCCTGTCGATAAGTCCACAATACACGGGCCACGTAACGGTCGAAGATTTGAAATTTGTCGGGTTGATGCCAAGCACAATATTTTGTCGCGAATGAAAACAACAGACGTGTCTTATCACTGAACTTGACTCGGGCAACCGCGTCAACCAACGTGGGCTCGCCTTCTTCCAGCTGATGATCGATCTTCAGATCCAAGATGTGCTTTGCGACGGCGAGGGGATTACGAATGTTGGTATTGTAGAATTGATTAAGAATGACAACCTTGGCGAGAATTTCGCAGAGGTTTGTATTGGCCGGCCACTGTATGAAGATTGCGCCGACGACTCTGTCGGCATCGGAATCGGCTTGGCTCTGCTCAAACTCGTCAACTCGCTTTTGGACGTCGGCCGGCGTCAATGATCTTAGTGTCGTTTCCATGTCCACGCGGTAAAGCGCAATGGACTATACCGAGGTCGACACTCTGTCACAATTAATTGTTAAACGTTAATCCCGCTCTCTTCGGCCGTGATCAGTGCTTCGCGCGCCCGGAAATCGTTCGAGCCGGGGACGGCCCGGCTCATTCTTGGTCATGGGAAGTGAGAGGTTGGGAAAGTCTAAGAGCGCTTCCCTGCGGGACTTCGGCGAGCTCAGTCGAGCCGTCGCGGCTAAACAATTGGGGGGTTGGTTAGACGGTCATTCCGGTTGCTTCGTCCGTCTTGCGCGGCCATCATGGCGTCCCATTCTTCTACCGTGATCAGGGCTTCGCGGGCCTGGCTGCCTTTGTAGGTTCCGACGATTCCGGACGCGGCCATCGCTTCGATGAGGCGGCTGGCGCGGCTGTAGCCTATGGTCAGGCGGCGCTGGAGGAGGCTTACGCTGCCGCGCTTGGTTTCCAGGACTACGCGGACCGCTGAATCGAAGAGGTCATCTTTCGCGGCTTCTTCGTCCACTGTCGTGCCGGCGCGGATTTGCATCAGCTCGGGCTCGTACTGGGCCTCGGCCAGCGTGCGGACCAGTTTCACGCTCTCCTTCATTTCTTTGTCGTCGATGAAGGTGCCCTGGCCGCGGATTGGTTTGCCGTTGCCTGGGGGCAAAAATAGCATGTCGCCCTGGCCTAGCAGCAAATCGGCGCCGTTTTGATCTAGGACGATGCGGCTGTCCATCTTGCTGGCGACGCGGAAGGCGATGCGGCTGGGCATGTTGCTCTTGATCAGGCCAGTTACCACGTTCGCCTGGGGACGCTGGGTTGCGACGACCAGGTGGATTCCTACCGTGCGCGATTTTTGGGCGAGGCGGACGATAAATGCTTCCACTTCCTTGCCGCTGGTCATCATCAGGTCGGCCAGCTCGTCGATGATGATGACGATGTAGGGCAGGTGCTTGGGGATTTTGGCTTCTTCTTCCTGCGAGGCGGGTTTGAAGCGGTCGATGAGCTCTTCGCGGGTCAGGGCATTGTATCCCTTTAGATTCCGCACGCCGGCTTCGGCTAGGATTTCGTAGCGCTCGTCCATTTTTTCGCAGGCCCATTCCAGCACGCTGGTGGCGCGGCCGGCTTCGTTGATGATCGGACACATGAGGTGCGGGACGTCCTTGAAGGGGGCCATTTCCACGACTTTCGGATCGACGAGAATCAGCTTCACGTAATCGGGCCGCTGGCGATAGAGAATCGACATGATGATCGAATTGATGCAAACCGATTTGCCGGATCCGGTGGTGCCGGCGATGAGACAGTGGGGCATGGCAGTCAGGTCGGTGATGAGCGGCTCGCCGCTGGCGTCTTTGCCGAGAAAGAGGGGAATGCCCATCTTCGACGCGGCGTCCGGGGCGGTCTGCATCAATTCCTTCAGGCGGACTTTTTCCTTTTGGGCGTTGGGGGCTTCGATGCCGACGGTATTTTTGCCTGGTACCGGCGCCACGATGCGCACGCTCTCGGCGCGGAGGCGCGCATGATGTCGTTTGAGAGGGCGGTGATGGCTGAGACTTTGATTCCGGGCGCCAGCTCGAGCTCATACATGGTGATGACCGGGCCGGTGTCGATCTCGACGACGCGGGCGTCGATGTTGAATTCCCTCATCGCCTGCTCGAGCATGGCGGCTTTCTCGCGGACGAACTTTTCCTGGCTTTCGGCGAACCCGTGCTCGGCGTCAGCCAAGACCGTCCACTGAGGAAGGTGATATTCGCCCAGTTCCTTGGGCGGTGGCGGCGGTGGGCTGGTTTGCCGCGGCTTCACCATGTTGGGGAGCTTGACGATGATGTCGGCACGCGGGGGCGGCGGCGGGGCAACGGACGCTTCCTGCGCCGATTCCTCCGTTTCATCGTCGTCGACATCCAGGGCCTGCAATTGGGCGGCCTTGGCGCCTTTGGTTTCTGCGGGGTCGGGCTTCAAAAGCACAGGGGGCTTGAGGTCTTCGTCGTCATCGTCGTCGAACTTCGGAGGCGAGGACGACCGGGATGCCGCCGGCTTGATGGCTTTCACAGACTTGCGCCGAAAGATGTCATTGAAGGATGGAAAGGTGAATTTGACCTTGGGCGTGGCCCCTGCGACGGTCGTGCATGCCTGGGCGGCGAATCCTGGCGTGCGCAGGACAAGATCATCGGCGGCGAGGAGCAGGCCTATCAGAATGCCGGCCAGGAGGATCAAGGTTGTTCCGACGGAATGAAAGCGTTCCTGGAGAAACGCGGCGGTGGCGATTCCGATCACTCCGCCGTGGCCTTCGGGGAATCCGGAGGCGGAGCCGGGCATGATGTGATGCACGAGGGCGGCGAAGGCAGTGGCGATCATCAGCAGGCCGACGACTCTCAGCCAGGGATCGCTCAGCTTGGCGTGATAAAACGTCAGAGCGATGCAAACCCCGCTGAAGAAGATTAGCGGAAAGACGCCCTGCCCGATGGCGAGGAAGCACCAGTAGGAGATGAATGCGCCGACGGGGCCGCAGACGTTTTGGATGGGGGGATAGGGAAAGACGGCGTGGCTGGGCCAGTCGGTGGGATGAAAGCTTCCGATGGCGAAAAATAGGAAGAGCCAGACTGCCGTCAGCACGAACAGGATCAACGGCCGGAGGATATGCATTCGTTGCAACATTTCGAATTTCCAGACGGGTCGTTTGGCCATTAGTGTCCTGTATGCCCGAAGCCGCCCTTTCCGCGGGCGGTGTCATCCAATTCCTTTACTTCGATCAGTTTGACGGCCGGCAGAGGCGCGATGAGCATCTGGGCGATGCGCATGCCGCGGGTGATTGTGAAAGCGGATTTTCCGAGATTGATCAGGGGGACCTGGAGCTCGCCACGATAGTCGGCGTCGATGGTTCCTGGGGTGTTGATCATGGTAATGCCATGGCGCGTCGCGAGGCCGCTGCGGGGGCGAATCTGGGCCTCGTAACCGGCGGGGATCGCCAGTGCGAATCCCGTGGGGACCAGGCGGATTTCGCCGGGCTTGATCTTCGTCGCGCCCTCGACGGCGGCGCAGACGTCGAACCCGGCCGAATGCTCGGTCATACGAGTCGGCAGGGGCAGACCTTGGCCGTGGGCGAGACGTTTCACCTTTAGTGTTATCGGACGAGCCACGCATTGAACTCCAGAAGACGCATGAACTTATTTGAATAGTTCATGGGCCCTCTGAAGGAGCATATCGGCGAAGTGGGCTTTGGAGCCGTAAGGTGCCTTTTCTATGCGGCCATCGGGGTAGAGAAGGGAGGGTTCGATGGATTCGGCACCGATGGTGGCGACGGGGTTGTAAATAATGAGGTCGAGGTTTTTTTGCCGCATCTTGCCGGAGACGCGACTGAGGTCGGGGGTGGTTTCGAGGCTGAAGCCGATGGTGCGCTGGTCGGGGCGCTTGATCCGGCCGGCGGCGGCGATAACGTCTTCGGTGGGCTCTAATTCGAGGATGCGCGAGCCTTCGCGGGAGAGCTTGGCGGCGCTTTGGGCTTTGGAGCGATAGTCGGCGACGGCGGCGGCCATGATGAGGAGATCGTGGTTGGGGAATTCTTTGAGCACAGCGTCGAGCATCTGGGCTGCGGTTTCTACGTCGATCCTGCGGGCGCCGTTGGGGAATGGGACGGAGATTGGGCCGAGAATTACCGTTGTTTGGTGGCCGGATTTTAGCGCGGCGTGTGCGAGGGCGGCGCCCATTTTGCCGCTGCTGCGATTGCCGATATAGCGCACGGGGTCGATCGGCTCGCGAGTGGGGCCGGCGGTGATCAGGAGACGCATGGGGGGATTGTAACCGGATTTTGTTTTTTGGCTGGTGGAGGTGCTTGGGACTTGTGCAAGGATGCATCCGCAGAACCCCCCATCCCAACCCTCCCCCGGAGTACCACTTGTCATTACTCACATTTTTGTGGGGAAGCCGGGTAATTTCAGGCGAATAGAAGAGAAAGACTATTATCGGTTACGTTTTTGGTGCCGAGAAAATGCGGCGGCTCGAATGTAACAGGCGGTTCCGCGGCGATGGCACACGGCTGCCCCGGTGACGTTCAAGGCGGCCTTGAGGTGTTGGGCAAGGAGTCGCCGCCTGCGGCGGCAGGGCGCTAAGGAGTTTCGAGCACAGGCTCGACCTCAACCGTCCTTCACAGCCCGCCTAGTCCGACCTCCCTAGTGGATACTTTCAATTCGTGGCATTTGTGGCGAAACACGGCGGGATGAGGGCGCACTGTTTGGCCCTTTTTGCGGGGGGGCGGTTGGTCTGCCAGATAAATGTGGTAATGGCAAGCTGGGTACCAGGAGAGGGGGAAAATGCCGAGTATTCGCCTGTGGGTTGCTCGGCCGATCATCACATACGTGCGGCCTACGGGGGGAGGGGGAAATACGGGTGTGATGTTGCAGGTTGCTTCAGGCGATCGCGTCTGGAATCGCGTCGATGACGTCGCGGGCGAGAACGCTGCGGCGTCCGAGGCGTTTGCCGGCGAGCTCGCCGGCTTTTCCGTGCAGGTGTGCGGCGGCGCAGGCGGCGTCGAAGGGCGGCATTTTTTGACCGATCAGGGAGGCGAGGATTCCGCTTAATACATCTCCGGCGCCGGCTTTTGAGAGGGAGCTGTCGCCGGTTTTGTTGATGTATAGTTTTTTGCCATCGGTGACGATGGTGCGGTGGCCTTTGAGGAGGATGATCTGGCCAAAAGTTTTCGCGGCCTTGAGAGCGATCTCGATGCGGCCTTTCTCGTCTGAGGGGACTTCGTCCTGGCCGAAGAGTTTTGCGAGGCGTTTCATTTCGCCGGGATGCGGGGTGAGGACTGCTTGCGCGGCAAAGAATTTTGGCCAGGAGCCGAGAGAAGAGAGATAATTCAGGGCGTCGGCGTCGACGACCATGGGCTTTTTGATTCGAAAGAGAGCGTCCAAGCGCGGGCCGAGTGATGGGGACTGGCCCAAACCGGGGCCGACGGCAATAACATCCGCTTTTTCGGCGGCTTCGAGAAGTTTTTGGGTGGAGGCGTTGGTTTCGTCCAGCGACATCCCTACCAGTTCCGGAACGACCGACAGGCCCGCGGCGAGGACTTCGCGCGGCATGGCGACTTGGACGAGGCCGCTGCCGGTGCGGAGGGCGGCTTCGCCGGCGAGGACGGGGGCGCCGATCATTTCGTCGCTTCCGCCGACGATCAGGACGCGGCCGAAGAGGCCCTTGTGGCCATCGACGGGTCGCGGCGGGAGGGAGGGTGGTCGGTTAATTCGCGGCATCGGCAAATTGGCTGCTGGTGATGGCGTCCAAATCGAGCTCGCTTTGTTTTCCGGACTGGAGGACCCAATGCGCCAAGCCGGCGGTCATGGCGGCATTGTCGGTGCAATATTGCATCGGCGGGAAGAATACGGGAATGGCTAATTTTGCCATGGCGGCGCGAAGGCCGGTGTTTGCGGAGACTCCGCCGCCGATGATGACGGTTTTGGCGCGGATTCGTTTGGCGGCACGTTTTACTTTTTCGACGAGGACGTCGATGCAGGCGGCCTGGAAGGAGGCGGCGATGTCGCGCAGCTCCTGGGGAGACAAATTTGTTTCGCGCTGGCGGCCCTGAAAACCGCGGACGTGATAGAGGACGGCGGTTTTGATGCCGCTGAAGGAAAAATCGAGGGATTGGCGATTGAGGCGGCTGCGGGGAAAACGTATCGCAGTAGGATTGCCTTCGGCGCGAGGCGGTCGATTTCGGGGCCGCCGGGGTATCCCAGGCCGAGGATCGCGGCGACTTTGTCATACGCCTCCCCTACCGCGTCGTCGAGGGTGGTGCCGATCATTTCGATGTTCAGGAAATCATTGACCTGGTAGAGGGCGGTGTGGCCGCCGCTGCAAACCAGGCCGACGGCGGGCATTGGTGGTTCTGGGCTTGGTTGGCCATCGGTCAAACGGACGCTGTATAGATGAGCATGGACGTGGTCGACCCCTATGAGGGGTTTGCCCAGGGACCAAGCCAAGGTTTTGGCCGCGGTCACGCCAATTAGGAGGGATCCGATCAAGCCCGGTCGATGGGCGACGGCTACCGCATCGATATCTTTCAATTCAATGTGCGCGTCTTTCAGCGCCTCCCCTACCACCGGCAAAATGTTCTCGATGTGGGCGCGGCTGGCAATCTCGGGCACGACGCCACGATATTTTGCGTGGAGCGCGACCTGGCTGGAGACGACGTCGCTGAGGATGCGCACGTCGTTTTCCACGACCGCCGCGCCGGTCTCGTCGCAGGTTGATTCGATTCCCAGAATCTTCATGGGGGATTCTATTGCGCCGGGATAGCGTTGGGTGCGGGCATTGTTGTTGATGCGTGCTTGTTCGTTTCGAGGATGATCAATCCGGTCATGGTCGTCATCGCCTGCTGGAATTGCGGATCGATGGGCTGGGTGGTCGGTTCCTTCGACGGCATGGTTGTGGAGAGGGGATGGAAACGGATCGCCTCCTGGCGGTCCATCAAGTCCTCGATGGCGTCTTCGCCGGCTTCATCAGTTGTTACGACGATCTGAGGATCGACGCCCCAGTCCTTGGAATCTTTGGTGCGGCTCACCAGTCGGCCGCTGGGGAGATACCAGTGGGCGACGGTCATCTTGAGGGTTCCATCGTCCTGGCCGAGTTGAATCACCCGCTGGACGGATCCTTTGCCGAAGGTTCGCTGGCCTACGACCAGGGCACGGTGGTTGTCCTTGAGACTTCCGGCAACGATTTCGGAGGCGCTGGCGGAGTGATCGTTGACCAGCACGATCATTGGGAAATAGGGGAGGGTGAGGGCATCGGGGCTGGCGCGGTCGATTTCTTCGGGGGAGTTTCGGCCGTGGGTGCTGACGATGACGCCATCCTTGATGAAGAGGTTGATTATTTTGATGGCCTGCTGAAGCTGGCCGCCGGGGTTGAAGCGGAGGTCCATGACGAGGCCCTGCATGCCCTGGGACAGGAGGCCGGCGTTGCCATCGGCACCGACGAGGATGTCTTTCATTTCGTCGAAGGTGCCGTCGTCGAACTGGGTGACGCGGATGTAAGCGATTTTGGGGCTCTGGGAGACGAAATAGTTCCACTTCTGCTGGGCATTGCGCTGGTATCCGAGGACGGTGGGGACGACGATCTGCTGGCGGTGAAGGACGAAGTCCATCAGCTTGCCTTCACGGTCGATGGTGAGGGTGACGGGCGAGCCGAGGGGGCCGGAGACGAGTTTTACGACGTCGTCGATTTCCATTCCGGCGATGGGTTTGCCGTCGACTTTTACGATGATGTCGTTGCCGTCGATGCCGGCCTGGTCGGCGGGGCCGCCTTCGATGGGGGAGATGACGACCATTTTGCCGTTTACGGCGCGGAGGGAGATACCGACGCCGCTGAAGGATCCTCCGAGCTCCTTGTCGAATTCCTCCTGCTCGGTGGGCGGGACGTAGATGGTGTAGGGGTCGCCGAGTTCGTCGAGCATTCCCTTGATGGCGCCTTCTTTGAGGTCGTTGTCGTTGACGGGGTCGACATAGTTTTCGACGACCTGGCGATGGATCTCGACGATGGTCCGGACCCAGGAATATTCGTCGTCGCGCTCGGCGAGGGTTCCGGGGAGCTGAAACGCGAGGATGGCGAGGAGGATAATGCTGATGAGCCACGCCAGGCGTTCACGGGTCATTGGATGGGTTGTATCGCGCGGGCGGGGGGAAGGGGAAGGGGGGAGGGGGGAATGCCGAATGACGAATGCCAAATGCCGAATGGGAAAGAGCCGCGTATCAATTTGGCATTTGGCATTCGGCATTTGGCATTGTCACGACCCCCCCACTAATTGCCAACTTGTCATATCCCCCCTACCATCCCTTGTGGATAACCCGTCGAAAACTTGATTTTGGCTTGCGTCCTTGGTGCAAGTTGTTAGGGTGCGGGAAATCGGTGAAGTTGGTGGCGTGAAGTACAAAATGATTGCTATCGATCTCGATGGGACGCTGCTCTCGCCGAGCAGCGTGGTGACCCCGAGGACGAAGGCGGCGATCCATCGAGCGGCCAGCGCGGGGCTGGTGGTTTGTTTTGCAACCGGGCGCAGTTTTACCGAGAGTCGGGCCGTGATTGATTCCGTGGGCTATTACGACGCCGCCATTTTTGTGGGCGGGGCGCTGATCGTCGATACGGGTAAGCGCAGCACGATCCAGCGGACGCTGATGGACCCGCAGCTTGCGCGCGAGCTCTGTGCATTTTTGAATCGCATGGGCATGCGGCGCTGGCGCTTCAGGATGTCAGTACGGCTGGTGTGGATTATCTGATATCCAACGATTTCGAGCTGAATCCGGCGACGAAGTTGTGGTGCAAAACGACGCGAGCCAGCGTTCAACGAACGAACGAACTGGCGGCAGACCCGCACGATCATACGCTGCGGGTGAGCATCGTCGCGGCGCGGCTGCGGGCTGAGCCGATTTATAAGGAAATGCGGAGCAAATTTGGCTCCCGGATCGTAGATCACTGCTTTCGCCCGCCGGGTGATATTTTGGTTGTCGAGGCGTTTGATCCATCGGTGAATAAGTGGCAGGGGATTCTTCAGGTGGCGCGGCTGCGGAATATTAAGCCGCAGGAAATCGTTGCCGTGGGTGACGACATCAACGATGTGATGATGATTCGCAATGCGGGGCTGGGAATCGCGATGGGCAATGGGTGCGAAGAAGTGCGCAATTGTGCGGCCAAAATTATCGGGCATAACCGCGATGATGGGCTGGCGGTTTTTCTGGAGGAGCTGGTGGAAGCGATCGCGGTGAATTCCGCGACGACAAATTAGAGTGGGTCTGACGTAGCGAATCACGGAAGGATGCGAAAGGATTCGCAGGCTCAAGCCGGTCGGCATGCCGGAGGCAGGCCGGCCGGTTTATTTTGCGGCCCATAGGAACCCGCGCCGCATGAGTTCCAGGACCGGGGGCATGTTTACGATGTTTGCCTGGTGTCCTAAAGAATTGTAGAAGACCCTGCCTTTGCCGAAGACTTTGGTCCAGACGACGGGCATATCGACGGGTCCGTTGCCCTCGTGGGGGCCGGGGGCGGTGGGGAAGCGGGTTGTGGCCAACACCTTCACGGCCGGATCGACGTGCATGTAATACTGCTCGCTGGCGACGTCGAAATCGGTTATGCCTTCGGTGATGGGGCTTTTGTGGGGGCCGATTTTTACGCGATATTTGACGCCGTCGTTGCCCGGATGGGCGACCCATTGGCCGCCGGTCATGAACTGCCATTCGGTGTTTTCGCGGAACGAATCGCACATTCCGCCGTGACAGCCGGCGATGCCGACGCCGGATTCGACGGCATCGAGGACGGGTTTTGCCTGTTCGTTTGCGATCTTGCCCATCGTCCAGACGGGGACGATGAGGGCCAGCGAATTCAGGTCGGTGTTTTTGAAGGCGTCAAGCGTGTCGGAGACTTCGACGGTGAAATCTTCCTTGGCGAGTAAGCCGCGGAATATTTCTGCCACTTCACGCGGCTGGTGACCGTCCCAACCACCCCAGACGATTAGTGCTTTGCGATTCACGAATACTCCTTAATTATCACTGCGAAGAACGCCCATGGAGGTAAAGACAGCGACGCCTTTGCTGCCGTCCGTGCGGGTGTAATCAACGGTATAGAGGGTGCCATCCTGCTGGCTGCTTTGCTGGCTGGCGTCGTCGATTTTGGCGTAGGGATGCTCGGAGAAAAATGCCGCCTGCACGTCGGAGGGGATTTTCCCGTCGCCGGTTAAAGTCTTCTGGTCCGACTGCTGATTGGACGCGCACGCCGCGGCGACGGCGAGGATGAAGATGGCAAAAGCTTTTCGCATGGGTTCTCCCAACAAAATTACCAATGGATCGCCCGGTTGTCGGCCACGCCTGCCGCTTCCATGACGGCTTCGCTGAACGTGGGATGCGGGTGCATGGCTTCGATAATCTCAGCCTCGGTGGCTTCGAGTTTCTTGGCCATGACGAGCTCGGCAAGCATTTCGGTGACGGTTTCGCCGATCATGTGGACGCCGAGGAGTTCGCCGTCGGTTTCGTCGAAGATGAGCTTTACGAAGCCATCCGGTTCACCGGCGGCAAGGGCGCGGCCGCTGGCGGTGAAGGGGAATTTGCCGATTTTAAGTTTGCGGTGAAGGGCGCGGGCTTTTTTCTCGGTGAGTCCCATGCTTGCCACCTGGGGATGGGTGTAGGTGCAGGCGGGGATCGACTTGTAATCGACCTCATGCTCGGAAAAGCCGACGATGCGCTCGACGCACATGATGGCTTCGTGATGGGCGACGTGGGCGAGATCGGGGTGGCGCTCGCCTTCGGGTTGTTCGCTGTTGCTGACGGTGAGGACGTCGCCGACGGCCCAGATGTGCTCGAGGTTGGTCTGATATTGCGTATTCACGCGAACGCGGCCTTTGAGCAGGTCGAGATTGACGCCGGGGGCGAGAAGGCCCTCGGTGTTTCCGCGCACGCCGATGGCGACGAGCACCACATCCGCTTCGACGACGCCGGGTTTGGCGCCGGAGAGGGTCAGCTTGACGCCTGTCGGGGTGAGTTCAACTTTGTCGGTTTTGGTCTTCACGCGGACGTCGATTTCGCGCTTGGCCATGACGCGCTCGAGGAGGATGGAGACGTCTTCATCCTCGTTGGGAAGGAGGTGGTCGAGCATCTCGACGATGACGACTTCGGTGCCGACGGCGTTGAAGAAATCGGCGAATTCGCAGCCGATGGCGCCGGCGCCGATGATGGCGATTTTCTTTGGTTGAGTCGGGAGCGTCATGGCTTCGCGGGAGGTGATGACTTTTTTGCCGTCAAAGGCGAGGCCAGGCAGTGGAGTCGCGCGGGAACCGGTGGCGATGATGATTTCCCGGGCGGTGATTTCCTTCGTTCCCTGCGGGGAGGTGATTTTGACGCGATGCTGGGCGAGAATCTGGCCGACGCCGGATTCGCGCTTCACTTCGTATTTGCGGAAGAGATGCTCGATGCCTTTGCTCAGCTTGTCGGCGATGCCGCGGCTGCGGCTGACGAGCTTGTTGAAATCGATGGTCAGATCTTTGTACGTCACGCCATGTTCGGCGGCGTGGACGCGAAGCTTGCGGATGAATGCGCCGTCGTCGAGCAGGGCTTTGGTGGGAATGCAGCCCCAGTTGAGGCAGGTGCCGCCGAGGGATTCTTTTTCGATGCAGAGGACGCGCTGCTTGAGCTGGGCGGCGCGGATGGCGGCGGCGTAGCCGGCGGGGCCGCCGCCGATGACTACGATGTCGTATTGATAATTCGCGGGTTTTGGCGGAGTGGATTTTGCGGGGGCAGGCTTGGAGGATGCGGGAGCGGGCGACGATGCTGGTGACGACGTGGGGGTGCCGACGGAGCTTTTTGGGCCGTTTCGGGCTTTGGCGGTGCCGGCGGCATATTTCTTCTTTACATCGTCGATATTCTCCGACCCGATCGCCACCACGCCGATCGGCTGGCCGACCTTCACCTTCTGCCCCTCGGCGACGAGGATCACGGCGAGGGTGCCGGCGTCAAACGATTCCATGGGCATGGTGGCCTTGTCGGTCTCGACATCGGCGATCTCTTCGCCGCTTTTGACGCTGTCGCCGACCTTTTTGTGCCATTTGACAACGGTTCCCTCGGTCATGGTGTCGGACAACTGCGGCATGGTGATTTCAGCGGGCATCTCGAAATTCTCCAGTCAGCTTTATTTACAACGGCGGGTAATCTTAGGAAAGAGAAGGAGGTTTGTCTTTACCGGGGTCAGGGCAGAAGTCGTCAAGGTCGAATCCGTCATTAAGATACATGCCGCCTGTGCTTCCCAGCGCCACTACGTTATCGACGACCCGCAACACATGGCTCAAATTGAGCACGGCTTGCGGCGCGACGCTGATCCTCTGCTGGATTCTCTGGGCTTACGTTGCCCATCAGCGGCTGGAGGCGGAACTTGATTCGATTTCGGCCGCTCATGAGCCGGTTTATTCCGGCGATCTAAATGTTCCGGCCACCCCGGATGCGGAGAACGCCGCGCATTATTACAAGCTGGCGTTCCCGCTGATTTCAGGCACGGCGGTTTGCCCCTCGGCTTCCAATCTCTCTTATGCGGGTTATCCCCCCTATCCGACGATATGGCATCAGATGGCGGACCAGGCCGTGGCCGCCGACGGGCCGGCCCTGGCGCTTGCGCGACAGGCGCGGGCCTTCGATCGGACGGATTGGGGGAACGCGGGGTTTCAACTGAACTATTTGAGCCCGGCCCGCAACCTGGCGAATCTTCTGGCGGATGGCGCGCTAGCGGCGCATTTTCACAACGATGACGCGGAAGCCTATGAGAGGATTTTCGACCTTTTGCATCTGGCGGACTGCGTTCAAAAGCGGGGGTTACTCATCGGCCGCCTGGTGGACATTGGAATCGAAGCCTTGGCCTTCGATCGGATCGACGTAATGGCGATTGATTTGCACTTGAAAGGCCAGGCGAGGGCAAGCGTTGGCGTCAACCGGGCGGACGTGATGAACCTGATACGCCGGCTGCTCGACGATTCGCAGGAAATTCAAAGGACTCACGAAACGCTCCTCGCCGAGCGGGTGGCCACTTTGGATAGTGCCAGAAATCTTTACGCTCGGAGCACCGTATTGCGCCCCATGGCGGAATTGGCGACGGTCCATTACCTGAACGATTACACCGTTGTGCTTCGCGCGGCGGAGAATCCTAATTTTTATGACGCCCAGGCGATGATTTCCTCAATTGCCCTGGTGCAATCCAATTCGACCGGGGCCGATCCCAACCCGGTGCGGTTTTCACGATTTCCAGGCATATTCATGGGGGCAACGCCGCGCTATCTGGAGATCGAATACAAGATCAGCTACGAACGACGGGTTGCGGCCGTTGCCCTCGCTGCCAATCTCTATCGACTTGACCATGGCCATTGGCCGCCCAATCTGCAGGCGCTGGTAGCCGTGTATCTCGCCGGTGTTCCGGAGGATCCTTTTTGTCCGAACCATCGGCCGATGGGCTATCTGCTGCTTACATTGCCCGGCGGGGTCGAGCGTCCGCTCTTATTCTCCGAAACCAGCGGCTTCGCAACTAGCGATACCGCGCCGGCAACTCCATGCTTCGGCTGGCAACCCGTGCGCCCCAGGAGCACTCGGCAGTGGAGAGATATTTCCGACTGGTGGCTCCGGCCCGCGCCCTCACCAGCGCAGACTGTCGAACATCAACCAGATCAACCCCGCGAGCATCGGAAATAATCCCAGCCCGATTGCCACGGCCAGTAACCACACGAGCGCTATTCCGGCGCCTCGCCAAATCGCGCCAGCCGATCCGCAGTGGCATACGGCCGCCACGAATCGCGCGGAATTTACGAGGCAAAGCAAGACGATCAGCCAAGTGCCCACCCAGACGACGAGAATCGCCGTGGACTGAATCGGCCAATATCTGGAAGAAGTCGGATCGTTTGTCTGCCAAGCCAGGGCCGCGGCCAGGGTCGGAATGATCAGGGCGATCAGCGGGGAGAATAGATATGCACTCAAATCGGCGGCGCGCTTCCGCAGGGAGGCATCATTTCCCGACCCAAACCAGAGCCGCGGGGCTGCTGTTATCAGATAGATGGTCAAAAACAATCCGATCGGCAAGACCACGAGCCGGGTTGCTCCTGCCGACCAGAGGACCGGAGCTTCCCAGGCCCCAGCGTAGAGCGCGAGCGGGAGAGGCCTGCCTGGCTGCCCTACCGTCCAGACGCTTAGAAACCCCGTTCCTCCCTGAACTGCGATTGCGATCCAGAGCAAAATCGCAGGGGGAAGCGCCGCCAGAGTGGCGACGAGCAATCGAAACCGAAAGGCGGATTTGGCATCGACGGGAAAAGCCCTGGCATCCGCCAATCTCTTTGCTCGAAACGCGCCTATCCAGGCCGTGCGCTCGAAGGCCCGTCGCAGGCCAAGGTCTTTCCGCCCCTCCCAGGGGATGGCCGATCCTTCTCCGGCGGCGGTTTGGAGACCGCATTCCGGGCAGCGATCGCTGGTGAGGCCGCGGATGTTGTAGCCGCAGCCGATACAGTAGCGGTCGATTTCCAGGTCAATGGGCATGGGCGATCCAGGTTTGCCACATTTGGCGATAGGCCGACTCGAGATCGGCGGCGAATTGTTTCCAGTTCATCAGCGGAGAATTGCGGAGCCGATGGCGCAATTCGGAGCGCAGGCGCGCGAGGCGGTTGGGGTCGGCGGCCATGGCGGTGGCAATCTCAACGTATTGACGAGGCGAACTCGCGATCCATTCAGTCAGACCGACGTTCGTGAGAATACTTGCTCCGCCGCGGGCGACGGCGGTTTGGCCGCGGAGGGTGACCGTCGGGACGCCCATCCAGAGAGCGTCGCAGGTGGTGGTGTGGCCGGGATAGGGGTGGGTGTCGAGGCAGAAATCGACGCGGTGGTAATTGCGCATGTACTGGGGAAGCGGCGCGGAATCGATGAGTTCGACACGGTCGGGGGAAATGCCGCTCGAGGCGAAGGTTTTCAGGAGTCGCTGGCGGTGGTTGCCGCGCGGGCAGAGGATCAGGAAGCGGCTGTTTGGGACGGCGCTCAGCGTTTCGATCCAGAGGGCGATCGTGGGTTTGGTGACCTTGGCGAAACTGCTGAAGCAGCCGAAGGTGATAGAGCCGGCATCGAGGGCCGGCAAGGGATTTATGGGTTCGTTTTCGCCGGCTGGGGCGTAGCACCAGAAGGAGTGCGGGAGGCGGAGGGATTTTTCGGCGTACAGTTCGTCGCCGGATCCGGGGAGATCTAAGGGGGGATCGAGGATGGGATCGGTGAGGCGATATTGGATTGAACTGAGGCCGGTGGTGCCAGGATAGCCGAGCCACGTTGCCTGCACCGGGGCGGGCCGGCGGGCGAAGACCAGCAGGCGGTTTCCCAGCGTGTGCAGGGACAAATCCACCAGGACATCGATGCGGTCCTGGCGGATCATTCCGGCCAGTTGCGCATCGGTCATTGCGGTCGCGTCGCGCCAGGCCATGACTGATGATTTGATTTTCGCGGTTGTCTCGTCGGTTCTGTAAGCAACGGAATAGCAAAAAATCTCGAAATCCTGTTTGTTATGAGAAGCGAAGATCGGATTTACGATCCGCCCGATGGGATGTTTGCCGTGAAGATCGGCGGAGACATAACCAATGCGCAGGGGACGGCTGAGCGAGCGATCATTGGTCCAGGGCTCGATCTGCTTCGCCAGCGGCTCTTCAGATTGCCGGGCCCATTTTCTGCATTCGTCCAAAATCTGCCCGGCGCTGTAATCCGGGTGGAAATGGATGGTGTTTAGAAAATTATGGTGATATCCAGAAACGTGCGGCTCGATTCGGATGGCGGCCTGGAACTCCGCAATCGCGGCGTCGAGCAATCCGACGGCTTTGCATGGGCTACCTAGATTGCAATGTGCCGCGGCGTAGTCCGGACGTAATTCGACCGCCTTACCATAGGCCGCTATCGCTTCGTCGAGGGAGCCGGTTTCCTCCAGCGCGTTGCCGAGACTGTTGAACGCTTCAGGGTAATGTGGATCGAGGCGAATGGCCTCGCGTGCTTCAGCAGTGGCTTCCTGGGCCTGGCCGGATTGGCAAAGCGCAATAGAGAGATTGTTATGGGCCACGGCCATTGCCGGTTCGAGGCGGAGGGCCTCGCGATAGGCGGCGATGGCGTCGGACGTCTTGCCGGTTGAGAAGAGGGCGACGCCCAGGTTGATGAAACACGCCGCTGTTGGATGGGCGCGAATTGACTGTTGGTAAAGCTGAATGGCCGCGTCGACCTGGCCAACCTGCTGGGCGATGACGCCGAGGAGGTTCAGGGCTTCGGGGTGATTGGGGTTCTGGGCGAGAATGTGGCGGTAGAGCCTCTCGGCCTCGGCCAGACGGCCGGCCTTGTGGTGCTGGATGGCCAATTTCAGTGTTGGTTCGATGGGGGTTTCCATCCGATCGTCTCGATTGCCGGACCATCATAACCGAGTGGTTCGTTTGCGACGCCTGACACTTGCGCCACATGAACTTGCAATGAATTCCACTATATGGATATCTTGCCGAGGTACTGCCGTTTTTCAGGGGCTGAAGACTGACCGGGCTGCGGGTTTTCCCGCTCACTTTGTACGGTCACTCTACATCGCGAGGATGTGCCGGTGCGGAAATCAATCTTATTGCCGGGCCTGATGGCCCTGTTTATCGCTCTCCCCACAGCCTTTGCGCAGAATGTTTCGCCGCGGCAGGTGCAGCTCCAGCAGCAGATGCAGCAGCTCCAGGAAATCGAATTGGATAGCCGATTTTTGGCGAACACGGAGATTCCGCCGGATCAGCGGATGTTGATCGATTATGGGGGGTATTTCTCGCCGCAGTATTACTCGGTGGATGATGAGAACAACGTCAATCACACGCTGTGGCAGTATCAGTTGGTGGGATATCTGCGGGTTAATCTGGATGCGGCCAACGAAATCTTCATGCGCGTGAGCACGGAATATAACCAGTACAATCCGGGCGGGAGCTTTGACGGGTTCGGGAGCCGACTGATAGACCCGGATTTTGATCGAGCGTATTACCGGTTCGACCTGGCGAAATATCTGGAGTCGTACGACGGAAAGACGGTTAATTACGACGTGAATTTTGAAGGGGGGCGCAACCTGGTTTATTGGGGGAACGGGCTGGCGATGGCGGAGGTGGTGGATGGGATCACCCCCACATTTTCGTGGGGGCCGCTGACGCTTTCGACCGTGGCGGGCATCACGCCTCTTCGCACCGTCGATATCATGGTTGACCGACCGGGATACGACTATAACACCAAGCGCTACTTCTACGGGGGCATGCTGAGTGCCACCGTCGGGTCCAATCACCCCTACGTCTTCGGAATCGTGCAGCGCGACAACAACAGTTCGAACCTTTCCGTCGTCGGCGGGATCGCCACCCGCTACGCGTATAACAGCGATTACATCGGGTTCGGATCGACGGGCACACTGAGCGACCATCTTCGCTACGGCGTCGAAGGGGATTTTGAATGCGGGAATACGCTGTCTAACAGCTCGCAGGTGCAGGGGTTTCAGCTTGTCCAGTTGGAGCAGTTCAAAGACAACATCGATGCGTGGGCGGGGGATGCGAAGCTGGATTACCTGGCGCAGGACGAGCATAACAGCCGAATCTCGCTGGAAGGGATCGTGGCGACGGGGGACCCGAATCGGGGGCTGACGAACACGACATTCAATGGCATCGCCCCATTTACGGCCGATCGGGCGTTTAACGGATTTGGGCTGGTATCGACGGGGCTGGCGTTTGGGGCGCCGGTGTCGAATCTGGCTGTTATGCGAGTGGGGGCTTCGACGTTTCCGCTGGCGCAGGTTGATACGTTTCGCAAGTTGCAGGTGGGGATGGACGTTTACTGGTTTAACAAGACCAGTGCGCAGGCCCCGATCGATGAGCCGACGAACAATGTGACGTATCTTGGGTGGGAGCCGGATTTTTACATTAACTACGAAATCGCCAGCGACATCACGCTGACGTTCCGGTACGGCGTGTTCATGCCGAACTCAAAGGCGTTTGCCGACGACGAAGCTCGGCAGTTTGTTTATACTGGAGCGGTCTTTGCATTCTAAACCAACCATTTCCTTCGGATGTGGGGCGCTTGCTTTGTGTGCGCTGGCGCTTTTTTGCACGGGGTGCCAGACGGCGCATGTCCATAATCCAGTACTGGCGCAGTATTCGGGAAACGACGCGGATTCGCAGATGAATTTCTGGCACGAGCTGGCGAACCGCCGGCTGACCAGCAATGACGACGCGTTTCATGCGATTCTGCTGTACACGGATGGGCGCGACGATGCGGGGACGTATGACAAGCGGGTGGCGACACTTAAGGCGCGGGAACTGCTTTACAGCGGCTTTGATCATACGGCGGACGACGCGATCCGCAGAGGTGACCTGGCGGTCATTATTTGCAAGGTACTGGACATCAAGGGGGGGTGGGTGATGCACATCTTCGGCCCTGTGCCGAGATATGCGGTGCGGGAGCTGGTGTATATGGGGATTTATCCGCCCAGCAGCCCGCAGCAAACCTTCAGCGGGACGGAATTTGTGGGGGTCATCGGAAAAATGGATGATTTCCAACAACCCGTGGCAGCCGACGTATATATTAAATAGGTCAAATCCATGGGGGATGTGGAAGGAAGGTTTGCATGTCACCCAATCGCTTCGGTTTCGGTAGAGCTCTTCTGATTGCCGCGTGCGTTTCGCTGGGCTTCGCTGGATATACGCGTGCCGATGATTCCGCGGCTACATCTCCGGCGGCTTCGCAGCCGGGGGGAATGGGCCGATGGAGCTTACCGTGGTTGCAGTAAAGGGATTGGTGCAGATTCGCACGGCCGACGATCAGCCGTGGATTGTGGCTCGCCCGCAGATGGTTCTTTCCGAGGGGGCGGAGTTGCGAACGGGTCCTCATAGCGCGATCACTTGCGTGATTCCGCCGGACCAGACGTTCACGCTGGACCGGCTGGGGACGATCCGGGTGCAGGACGCGCTGCGCGAGGGAAATAAAGTTACGACTCATCTGATCATGCCGTACGGGCGGACGCATTACGATATTGAGAGTGCGGGACTGGAACACGAATCGACGATTACAAGCCCGAGCAGCACGCTGGCGGTGCGCGGGACGAATGTGGTGTTGTACGACCAGGCGCCGTTTACGCCGTATGCGATCAGCTACACGGGCCGGGCGCGATTTACGAATTACCATCACACGGTTTCGGTGGGCAGCAAAGGGGGAACGTACGTCAAGGCGAATGGTGGAACGGATGGGGCGCGCAGACGGCGTATGACGACTCGGTGGTCGATCCGAAGTATGCGGCTTCACTCGATGCGACCGATCAATCGCTGCTTCAGACGGAAGTGGCGCGCGGGGCGGTGATCGGATACAACCCGGTCGCGGGAATCACAACGGTTTCGGGCGGGCGGCCGTCTTACGATTCGGAACTTCCGGCATCAGTGCCGGGCACGCTCGATTTCGTCCTTCGCTGGACCGGGGATGCGGAGCTTGCCCTGGAGGTGGGCGTCGATCCGGGCGATCCGCTGCAGAATATTCTCAATGGATTCCAGAAGGTTGAGTTCCTTTACCCAGGATATGGGCTACAGAATTCGCCGAGCGGCGGGCATATCCCGTATGAGGATCTCGGTGGGCCGTCTGGGGGCGAGGAAGTCGCGTATTGGCTTGGGTCTCATCCGAACGGTTTGTATGGCATCGGGGCGCAGTTTATCTCAGGCGTTCCGACGTCGTTCACGTTCGACGTTTATGACAATGGCCAGCCGGTCGAGATGTTTTATTTCGCGAGCGATGGGGTGACGCTGATCAAGAGCACGCAGGAAACGCGGACGATTGGGCCTGGCCAGTTTTATGGGTCGCTGGCGGCGATTCCGGACCAGCCGATTCTTGATGAGATCACGCCGGATGATCCTGCGGGTAATCCGAATCCGGGGATCAATCCACCGGGAGTGAACGCTTCGCTGGTTCCGGCGGCACATGCGCTGGCGATCGGGTTGCGGTCGGCTCGGCGCTAGGGCGGATTGTTCACCGCGGAGCACGCGGAAGATAAGAATTTAGCTTTGATGAAACGCTGGTTTGCGCGGAGGCGCGGTAGCGACTTTTCAATTCCCCACGGCGGCGCGGTTCGACTGAGCTCACCGAAGTCCGTGGGCGTTCGGGGATCAAACTGACCCACCGGTGGACAGAGAGGAATCTTGAATCCTGGCTCTCTCCGCGCCTGGGCGGCTCGGCGCGAAACGCTTTTGAATTTTCTCCGCGTTCTCCAGCGAAGCGGGCGGTGGGATGAGCTTTGGGGGCTCGACCGCGCCCAATTCAACAATATTGCTGTCCGGGGTTGCTAGTCATTTCGATTTGGAGCGAAAGTGCATCCTTTCTCAATGCCGGCGGATGTCGTCGTTTTTCTAGCAGCGATGTGACGTAAACGACGAAGCAAAATTCCGTAAATTTTGTTGAGTTTGTTCTTGCTCGCCCTGGGTTCTCCCGTAGATTAACTCTTGTTCGGTGTGGACTTGTGTGTGTTGAACGTCTTGGGAGAGCACAATGCGATTCGTATCTCGGATGGGGGCAGTTATTGTTATATCTTGCTTTTTTCTCGGTTCGGCCGCGCAGGCGGCATTGGAGGTCGAGCTTCACGAGGTGAACACTAGTGTCGGACTTGCAAAGACGGCCGCCAATACCTGGAAGCTGGAGACGGACCCGGTGATAACGCCGTCGAACGCGCCGGCGGATATACCGGAAGGGGAAACGCTCAGCGACTTCTATCCGGTTTCGGGCGTGCTGGATAATACGTTTGATCCTAACTCGTTCTACCTCGCGACCACGGTGGCAGGGGATCCGAGCGCCCCGCTGGGGCTGGGGTTCAGCGTGGACGGAGTCGATCCGTTTGGAGTAAGCAGTTTTGAAGTCATGTGCCTGGATTCGGACGGGGTCAACCGCGGGAGCTACATCCTGGTGCAACAGACGCCGGGCAACGGTGAGGCGGACACGATCACCGACGTTGGAAGCCCGGATCAATTGATGGAGACGGGGCAGGTGGACGACATCAACTACTACCTGATCGCCAGCGACAAAACCGCGACGGAGCCGAAACCCGTCACCTGTGACCAGGATTTCTTCGAGCTGAACCTGGTACCGCTGACCGGGAACCCGGTTATCGTTCCGGACCTGTATAGCGCCTCCGGCGGGGCCGACGGAGCCCTGACGATCTCGGACGGGAACGGAAACACGGACACGACTACTGACGACAACGGTACGTTCACCACTTCCTATGTTCCCGAGCCGACGTCGGCGATGCTGCTGGGAATTCCTTCGCTGCTGCTGCTGAAGCGTCGAGCGGCGCGGTAATAAAGTTCCACGATCTTTACTCTCTCTCAAGACGCGGCCGCGATGCGCTAACCAGCATCGCGGCCTTTTATTTTGCGCGTGGGAACCGAGGCGGAAATGTTCACCGCGCAGCACGCCCAGAGCGCAGAGAAGTCTATCTTTTTTATTATCCGCGCAATCCGTGAAATCCGTGGTTAAGGGCAATCGCGTGTGGCTTGAAAAAATGTGCAGGCTTCCCCGAACCAACAAAAACTGGAAAAATGGGCCACCACCCTCTAATCTTTAACTCCTTAGTCTTCAGCCTCACACCGCATGTCCGGTTTAGCCCGCAGGATATTTCTTCGCAGCCTGATTATTGGGGCGATCCTTACGTCCGCGGTTTTGGTGGTGTGGTGGGTGGGGTTGCTCGAATCGCTGGAATACTGGCTTTACGATCAGCGTGCGACGTATTGCCGGCTTGACGAGCCGGCGCCGAGCGATCGGATCGTGCATCTGGATATCGATGATGCGTCGGTTTCACCGGATGCGCTGGGGAGGTGGCCCTGGCCGCGGGCGACGTTTGCGCGGATGCTCGATGAGATTCACTTCGCCGCTCCCAGCGCTATCGGGCTGGATATCTTTTTCTCCGAGCCGCAAAGGCCGGAACTGATTCGGGGGTCGGACGGGAAACTGAGCGAAATCGAGCATGACGCGGAACTGGCGGATGCGCTGAAACTGTGCGGGAATACCGTGCTGGCAACCTCGTTCCTCCTGGAATCGCCCGGGGCGCGGACGGTGCAAAACGCTCCGGCGGTCAATCTGCTTGCCTCGGATTTGGAGCTGACACAAGGCGATTTCGCGGCGAAGCTGGCGCGTTCGGATCCGGCGTTTGCGGCAGGGGCGTCGATGGAGGATCTTTATCTGCGGGCGCGGCGGGACGCGATGAGACAGCGGATAGACCGTGAGCTTGACGCCGATGGGGCCGCGACGGAGGCGCAGCTTTTAAAGCGAATTCTGCCGCACACTGATCCATCTGAGGATCCGCCGGTCTACCGGCTTTTTCTGCAGCAATACGCGGCGGCGACGGCGGAGCGGGCCGTTTTCCGGTTTGGCGCGCTGATGCCATCCATCTCGCCCCCTCCCGCGCACGGGAGCTTCAACGTTGTTCCAATGGCCATGTTCAGCAACGTCGCCGCGGACTGCGCCTTCGCAAATTTTGACATCTTCGACACGACCACCGTCCGCTACATGCCCATGTTCATCCAGCAAGGCAATCGCCTCTTCCCGCAATTTGGGATGGCGATCGCCTGTGAAATGCTCCGCGCCAATATCCAGCGGGTACGTTTTGAGGGCACAACGATCGTCATCCCCTGCTCTTCGGGGGAGATTCGAATTCCCTCTTACATTCTCCATTCCAATGCCATTGGCCGCGATGTGTCGCTGATCGCGGCGCTTCCCTGGTTCGGGGGTCGGAACTGGGAGACGATTTATGACTGGCCGGCTCACCTCGTGTCCAACCGGCACATCAGCATGGCGGCGGTGTGGGATATTTGCTCGACGGAGACAAAAATCGTTCGAAACAGTGCGACGATCGATCAGGCGATTTCCGACATCCTGGACAAGCTGGGAATGGATCCGGACCTTGCGAAAAAATATGCGGCTTCGTTGCCGGATCCGATGGATGTCGCTTCGCGGAAAAAGATGGTGGAAACGGTTTTGAGCGACGCCCAGCCGTGGGTGGACCAATATGCGCAGACGCCGACGTCGCAGCTCTCAGCCGATGAGCGGGAGCAGAAGCTTGGCCTGAACGACGCGTTGGCGGTGTTGCGGCCGGCGATCGCGCAGAGCACACAACTGGATATTCAACTGCGGGACCGGCGGCAATGGCTCGGCGAACAGATCGGGGGCAAAGGCGTTCTGATCGGTTTTACGGCGACCGGGTTGCAGGACCAGGTGAGCACGAGCATTTTTCAGCGGTGCCCGGGCGTGATCGTTCATGGGGTGATCGTGAACGCGGTGCTGGACAGCCGGTGGTGGAGGTTTGTGCCGTCGTGGGTGACGGTTGTGCTGACAATTGTGCTGGGGATGTCGGCGGCGGCGATTCAGGGGCGGTTTCCACCGCTGCGGGCGGCGCTGATTGTCGCGGGGATTTTGTTGGGGTATCTGCTGATCAATGGTTTCATCGTCTTCGACTGGGATAAATGGCTGGTGGGCCTGGCGGCGCCGAGCGTGGCGATGGTCGTGGTCTGGGGCGGGGCGACGCTGGACCGCGTGATCGTCGAGGGAATCGAGCGCAATCGGATCGCGCTGGAAGTGGCCGTTATCAGCAAGGAGATGGATTTGGCGCGGAACGTGCAGATGGCGCTGATTCCGCGGAAGCCGCCGACGATCGTGGGGCTGGAAGCGGATGGGTGGGCGCTGACGGCCAGCGTGACGGGGGGCGACTGTTATGACTTGTGGCAACTCAAGGACGGACGACTGGCGGTGCTTCTGGCGGATGCGTCGGGACACGGGCTTGCGCCGGCGATGATCGTCTCGCAGGTTCGCACGCTTTGCCGATCTCTGTGCGAATTTGAAAACCATCCGCAGGGGCTGCTGGACCGGGTGAATTCTCGGCTTGCGAATGATCTGGAGCCGAACCGGTTCGTGACGGCGTTTCTGGGGTTCCTGAGTCCTGATGGAACACTGGACTGGTCGAGTGCCGGGCATGGGCCGATGTATTGGTGCGCCTCCCCCACCGGGGAGATGGTGATGATCGATTCCACGGGTCTGCCGCTGGGCATTCAGCACGAATGCTTCATGGACCCGCCTGCTCCGTCCGCGTATCTCGAGAAAGGCGGATCGCTGATCGTCTTCAGCGACGGGATTTTTGAAGCGCATGTGCCGAATGGGGAGATGTTCACGGTCGAACGTATCAAAGAGATTCTCGATAATACGCGTGGGGAGCCGATTGACGCGATTATCGCGAAGATTCGCTCAGCGGTGCAGAAATGGCAAGCGAAACTGGAGCCGGACGACGATCAGACGATTGTGATTGTGCGGCGGGTTTGATGCGTATCAGCCGAGTCAGGCGGCCTTTTCGCCGGCGCTCGATTGGCGGAGAATATTTGTCGCCTCGGTTTGATCGAGGGGGCGGAAGAGGAAATATCCCTGTGCGCTTTCGCACTGGAGGCCGGCCAATTGGGAGAACTGCTCGGCGGTCTCGATTCCCTCGGCGGTTACCTTCATGTTGAGGTTGTGGGCCAGTTCTACGATGGTCTTGACGATTTCGGCGTTTTCGG
Organism: uncultured Phycisphaerales bacterium; assembly: GCA_963755915.1. Lineage (GTDB taxonomy): Bacteria > Planctomycetota > Phycisphaerae > Tepidisphaerales > Tepidisphaeraceae > PALSA-1353. The sequence goes on along the minus strand of CAVWLP010000002.1, from coordinate 4,118,319 downwards.
AGTTGTGTCCCATTTTGGAAATGAATGAGCGGTCGATTTTCATGGTGTCGACGGGAAAGCGCTGGAGGTAGGCGAGGGAGGAGTAGCCGGTGCCGAAATCGTCTATGTTGAGCTGGACGCCAAGGGCCTTGAGGCGCTCGAGCATCAGGATTGTGGATTCGGGATTTTCCATCACGACGCTTTCGGTGATCTCGAGGATCAGGTTGTGGGCGGGCAATTTAGTCTGGCGAAGAACGGCGATGACCTGTTCGACGAGATCGGCCTGCGAGAATTGGCGGCCGGAGAGATTGACGCTGATATCGAGGGGCGATGCGGGAAACATGGCTTGCCAGGCGGCGGCCTGGGTGCAGGCTTGGTTGAGGACCCATCGGCCGATGGGGATAATCAGGCCGGTTTCCTCGGCGATGGGAATGAAATCTGCCGGGGGGATCAGTCCGCGATGGGGATGATTCCAGCGAACGAGAGCCTCGAAGCCCTTGATTCGCCGGGTGCCGACATTGAGGATCGGCTGGTAGTGGAGCTCGAATTCCGCGCGGTCGATGGCGCGGCGGAGATCGTTCTCGATCTGCAAGACCTTCATGGCCCGGGCGTGCATGGCGGTGTCGAAAATCTGGTAGCGTGATTTGCCCAGGGCCTTGGCGCGATACATGGCGGTGTCGGCGTCGCGCAGGACGTCCTGCGGGCGCGAGTATCCGGTGCCGCTGGTGGCGATGCCGATGCTGGTGGTGACGTAAACTTCCTGATTGCCCAGGACGAACGGTTTACGAACGCCTTCGAGAATTCGATCGGCGACGGAGACGGCGTCATCCGGCTCCTTCGGATCGTCGAGCAAAATCGTGAACTCGTCGCCCCCGAGGCGGGCAACGGTGTCGCTGGGGCGAAGACAATTAGAGAGCCGCTTGGCGAATTCCACGAGCAGCGTATCTCCGGCCACGTGACCGAGGCTGTCGTTGATGATCTTGAAGCGGTCGATGTCGAGAAAGAGGACGGCATAATGGTGGCTCTGATCGCGGGCGGTTCGGGCGATCGAGCGCTCCAGGCGGTCGGCGAAGAGAACCCGATTCGGCAATCCAGTCAGCCCATCGTGAAGGGCGTCGCGAAGAAGCTGCTCTTCGGCCTGCTTGCGGGTGGTGATGTCCGACTGCGAGCCGGCCATTCGGGTTGCCTTGCCGGCGGAGTCACGAGTGACGGCGCCGCGGGTGAGCATCCAGAGGTATCTGCCATCGGCGTGGCACATGCGATGTTCGATCTGGAAGTGCGGCGTAATTCCCTCGCGGTGAGATGAAATCGCGGCCTGCACGCTCTCGAGATCGTCCGGGTGGACGCGCTGGAACCATTCCTGCGGGAGCGAGCCGATTTCTGGATCGCGGGCGCCGAGCATTTCCTTCCATCGTGCGGAAAAATAAATCTGTCCGGTGCGAAGATTCCAATCCCAGATTCCGTCGCTGGCACCGCGCATGGCCAGGGCATAGCGCTCTTCGCTATCGCGGAGGGCCTCCTCGGTCTGCTTGCGGGCGGTGATGTCGGCGACGAACCCCTCGTAATAGAGAAAACGGCCCTGGGCGTCGCGAACGGCCCGGGCGGTTTCGGTGATCCAGATGATGCTTCCATCCTTGCGGTAGATTCGCGCTTCGAATTCGCGCACGAAATCATTTTCGCTCATCAGGCGGATGAATCTTGGACGGGTTTCGTCTTCGACGTAAAGCTGCCGCTTGATGTCGCGCACGCTTTCTTTCAGTTCCTGGGCCGAGGCATATCCGTAAATGAGGGCGAGGGCGGCGTTGCAGTTGAGGTAGTGGCCGGAGGCGGTGGTTTGAAAGATCCCCACGGTAGCGTTTTCGAACATGCCGCGATACATCGCTTCGGCGCTGCGGGCGTCGCAGGAAATTTCCGCGGATGTGTCGGAGGGTAATCCCATGTTCCAGGCGTTGATAACGGCGAATCCTGCTCGGCGTTTCGGTTTGCCTCGGGCGCACTTTATGACCAAAGTTTCAAGTGAATGGGATTGCATCTGTTCATGTTTCGCGTGCCTGCAAAGAGAGCGGGCGTTTGCGGGGATCGCGGTGATTATTTGCCCTTGCGCAGATTTGCGGCGAAATTTGGGGGCAAATTGTTGCCAGCGGCCATGTTTGGCAGCGAGCGAGCCCAGCCATCGACTTGTGCCGAAATGTTCGTCATTCCACATACCACGGTACCGTGACCACGAGCACCCGTTTGTCGGAGCGCGTCGCCAGAGCGGCGCAGATGGGTCGCCTTGTGACCATGCAGAAGCAGCTCCCACCATTGCGTCTCCATCACCTCCGGGACAACCACGGCCACGTACCGATCGGGATATTTGGCTTTGAAAGTATCGATCTCCTTCAGAAGCGGATCGAGAAAGCTGCGGTAGGGCGCCTGGAGCACTAGAAGCTCTGGCGGCTTTACGCCGTGCGCTTTTGCGGGGGCTTCCACATCCTTTGCCCACTCGGCCCTGACAAGCTGGTCTTCCTCTTTCGCTTCGTCGCCGCTGAGATTGCTGAGGTGAACGGCAATGACGTCGCTTGAGAGCCACATGGAGAATCGCAGGGCTTTTTCCGCGAGCCGGTCCCACCTGCGCATCGGGACGAGGACGACGGGGCGTGGATTGTCGTCGATGTGCATCGGCTGCCTTTTTCGGGTGTCGGCATCGATTTTTCGGTAGTGGCGATGGATGCGGTAAAACACAAAGAGCATGGTGGGAATTGCCAGCACGGTGATCCATGCGCCTTCGATAAACTTGGCGGTTAAGATGATCGCCAGCGCGGCACCGGTGGCGATGGCGCCGAGGCCATTCACCCAGATGCGCCCTCCGCCACCTTTTTTATGCCAGTGCATGACCATCCCCGCCTGGGAAAGCGTGAAGGCGAGGAATGCCCCGACGGCATAGAGAGGGATCAGTTTGTCGGTGATCCCTTTGAAGGCGACGAGCAAGACACCCGCAGCTGCGGCGAGGAATAGAATTCCGACGGAATAGACGAGCCGGCGGCCCTCCATCGCGAAGGCGCGGGGAGGAAATCATCGTCGGCGATGAGGCGGCTGAGGCGCGGGAAATCGACGAAGCTGGTGTTGGCGGAGAGGCAGAGGATTGCCAGGACGCTGCCGATGGTGAGGTAGTAGAACCATCCGCGGCCGACGATTGCGCAGGTAAGTTGCGACAGGACGCTCTGATATCCGGGGGTGGTCTGGTCCATGGCGTCGATGTGGTAGGCCTTCACGAGGTAGGCGATGGCGGCGAGGAGGAGGGCGAGGGTTCCGACGATGGCGGTGAGGGTTCGGTGAGCGTTCTTGACGGTGGGATCGCGGAAGGCGCTTACGCCGTTGCTTACGGCTTCGACGCCGGTCATTGCGGTGCAGCCGCTGGCGAAGGTGCGCAGGATGAGCCACAAGCCGATGCCGGCGGTGGCGGGGGCGATTGGGGGCGGGGTGATCAGTGGGTGCGGATGACCGCCGGTGGTGATCGCGCGGGCGACGCCCAGCACCAGGACGATGGCCATGGTGAGGATGAAGGTGTAAGTGGGGAGGGCAAACACCAAACCGGCCTCGCCGGTTCCGCGCAGGTTGAGGAGGGTGATTGCGGCGAGAATTCCCAGGCAGAGGGGGACGGTAAAGCGTTCGAGACTGGGGGCGGCTGAGACGAGGGCGCCGACGCCGGCGGAGATTCCGACGGCGACGGTGAGGATGTAATCGATCATGAGAGCCGAAGCGGCGAGGAGGCCGGGCCACGCGCCGAGGTTTTCTTTGGCGACGGTGTAGGAGCCGCCGTTGACGGGATAGGCGGCGATGGTCTGACGATAGCTGAAGTAGAGTATCGTCAGGAGGGCGAGGATGACGAGGGTGATGGGGCCGATTAGATTGAGCCCGGCGGCGCCAGCGGGGAGGAGAATGGCGAGGGCGGCTTCGGGGCCGTAGGCGGAAGAGGAGAGGCCGTCGAGGCCCATGGCGGGAATGGCGGCCCAGACGCCGATTTTTACGCGCTCTTTTTCGTCGGAAGCGAGGGGGCGGCCGAGGAGGAGATTTACAATCGATGTGCGGGGGGAGGGGTCGGGCACGTCAGCCCAATTCCTGATGTGAATATCTCAAATCACTCTCGAGCGCCATTCTGATCTGGCAATTGGAACCTGCCGGTGAGAATTGGCCAAGGTGGAAATTGTGTATGCTGATCCACATTGCGTTTTGGTTTTCGGCACTCACGGTACAAAAGGTAACAGTCCGCAACAAGCTGGGCAAGATGGGTAATTTGGGGGTATTGTCCGTCGTCTAATTTGACAGTATGTGACTTCGATTGAAGAACTATGAATACCCAGAGATTTTCGCGCGGAGGCGCTGAGCCTGGATTTCAATTCCTCCACACGCCCCACGCTTTCACCGCGCATTCAGAGTAAGCTTTTCGCTCGCGAAATAATTCAATCCCGCCGTCGTTTAAGGCTGGGATAAACTCGAAGGACGTAGGCGAGGAGGCTCTGACTTTGCGGCTGACAATCCCCCTGCTTCTCACATGGCTTGTCTTGCCGCAATTGTCGGTGGCTTCCGACGCGCCGGCGGGTGCGTCGACGCAGCCTGATCTTTCGACGCCGGTTTCGGCGGTGGTTGCGTTTCTGCAAGCGTCCAGCGCGAACGACGAGCAGACGGCCCGCGCGGCGGCGGTGGTGGACGATGCCACGGGGCGGCTGCTGGACGCCTGCTTTTCGGCCGATCGCGTCCACAAGGATTTCGTCAACGCGGCCATCGCCCGTTTTGGCGCGCCCGCGAAGGCAAAGCTTGACGCTGATGCCAATGCGTTTCTTGTCCAGATGGCCCGCCAAGGGAAGGTCATGATTCACGGCGACAGCGCGGACATCGGCGACGACGGGAACTTCCCCTGCCGGCGGATTGACGGTCAATGGCGGTACGACCTGATCCGGCTTCATGCCCACGATCCGATCGACAAAACGATCGGGTATGAAAAGCAGGTGGGTGAATACGATGAGAAATTCGCGAAAGATATTGCGGACGGGAAATATGCTTCGCTCGAGGACATGAGCAGTGCCTACGATGCGGGCGCCCGCAGCCTCCCCCTCCGCCGGGACAGTGAGGTTGGCAATTGAGAACAATGCTCACGCGGATCGTGGCGCGAAACCGATGGGAAATGTCAAATGAAATGGATGGCCCTTAAATCAGATCGACAGAATTCTGTTGCAAAATTGTGGGAGAGAGGCGTTTTTGCGACTGCTTCGGTTGTTTGTTTTTCGGCAATTTACTGGACATTGTCCGGTTGTTTCGCGGGGGATGCCGTTGCCGCGGGCACTCAGCCCAGTGTCGGGGCGGACGCGACGTTGAATTCGTCGGGGTCGGTGCTGCCCAGGAACTTCAAATGGACTTCGACGGGCCCGCTCGCTCAGCCGGCCTCCGGGTGGGTCTCGCTCAAGGACTTTAGCTGCGTGTTCTATAACAATCGGTACATTGTCTACATGTCGAGGGTCAATAATGCTGGGACGAGCTATGGCGGGGCGATGATGACCTTCGCGAATTGGTCTGAGATGGCGACAGCCAAACAGTATTCGATCCCTACAGGCGGCGTTGCACCGACGTTGATCTATTTCACCCCGAAGAAGATCTGGGTTCTTATGTACGAGTGGGGTCCGTGGCCTTTCTGTTACATGACTTCGACGGACCCGACCAACCCGTTGGGGTGGTCGGGGCCGCACGAGCTTTACGGGGGAAGCTCAATCGACGAAACGGTCATCTGCAACGGCACGACGGCCTTTCTCTTTTTCGCGAACGACAATGGAAATATTTACCGGGCGTCGATGCCGATCGGCGATTTCCCGGGGACATTTACCAACCCGAAGACGATCATGACCGACGACAGGGCGAAGCTGCTTGAGGCGGTGCAGGTGTATAAGGTGAAGGGGGTGAATCAGTACCTCATGCTGGTTGAGGCGATGGGGCGCGCGGGGAGGTATTTTCGATCGTTTACTGCGACGGATCTGGCGGGATCGTGGAGGCCGCTGGCGGCGAGCGAGAGCAATCCGTTCGCGGGCAAGGCGAATGTGAGCTTCGGCGACGGCAACGCGTGGACTAGCGACATCAGCAGTGGCGATCTGGTTCGGACCAATCCTGATGAAACGCAGACCGTCGACCTGTCTAATTTGCAGTTTCTCTACCAGGGTCTGGGGCCGCATGCGGCGGGGCTTACCTACAACCAACTTCCGTGGCTGCCGGGGGTGCTGACGCTGGTGAGATAATCGTTCTGGTGTGGAGGCGGTGTTCTCGGGGCTTGCGAATACTGAAGCGGCGGGGACGCCGCTTCTACTCGGGCTGATTGTTGTCCGTGGTCAACGCTCATCAATCTAAGATGAATAGTCAAAATCCTATCGCAAGTTCCATCTATACGTCTCAGGCCGCGGGAGTGGAGGGATTCGACTTACTTGCGGAGCTGGCGCTGGATATGCGTTCTTCGTGGAATCATGCTTCGGACACCTTGTGGAGTCAGCTTGATCCGGTGCTTTGGGATTTGACGCGTAATCCCTGCGTGGTGCTGCAAACCGTTGCGCGAGATCGCCTGGAGGGGGCGCTGAAGGATCCGGCTTACCGGGCTCGGGTGGAAGAGATACGGAAAGCCAGGCGGGTGGCGGCGGAGGCGCCGAGCTGGTTCGGGAAGCAGAATGCAAAGGGAGCGTTAAGCTGCGTGGCGTATTTCAGCATGGAATTCATGCTGAGCGAAGCGCTGCCGATTTATTCGGGTGGGCTGGGGAATGTGGCGGGGGATCAGCTCAAGGCGGCGGGCGATCTGGGGGTGCCGGTTGTGGGCGTTGGGCTGCTGTATCAGCAGGGATATTTTCGGCAGGCGATCGATGCCGGTGGATCGCAGCAGACGCTTTTGCCGTACAACGATCCGGGTCAATTGCCGATTACGCCGCTGCGGCAGCCGAATGGAGAGTGGCTGCGACTGGAAGTGAAGTTGCCGGGGTATTCGCTCTGGCTGCGCGTGTGGCAGGTTAGGGTGGGACGGGTGAACCTTTACCTGTTGGATTCGAACGACGCGGCGAATTTTCCGATTTATCGTGGGATTACCAATGAGCTGTATGGCGGCGACTCGGAATTGCGGATCAATCAGGAACTGGTGCTGGGGATTGGGGGGTGGCGGCTGCTTCGGGCGCTGGGGATTCAGCCGGAGGTTTGCCATCTCAATGAGGGTCATGCGGCGTTCGCGGTGCTGGAGCGGGCGCGAAATTTTATGGAAGAGACGGGGCAGCCGTTCGATGTGGCGCTGGCGGTGACGCGGGCGGGGAATTTGTTTACGACGCACACGCCGGTGGCGGCGGGATTCGATCGGTTCAGTCCAGGGCTCATCGAGAAGTATCTTGGGTGGTATGCGAAGGAGAGGCTGCACATTTCGTTGAATGAGCTGCTGGCATTGGGGCGGGCAAATCCGAATGATTCTTCGGAATATTTCAATATGGCGTACTTGGCGCTGCGGGGGAGCGGAGCGGTGAATGGGGTGAGCCGGCTGCATGGGGAGGTCAGCCGGCGGATTTTTGCGACGCTGTTTCCGCGGTGGCCGGTGGATGAGGTGCCGGTTCGGCATGTGACGAATGGCGTGCATACGCCGACCTGGGATTCGGCGGAGGCGGATGATCTTTGGACGAAGGCGGCGGGCAAGGATCGGTGGACGGCGGAGACAGAAAGCTTGACGCAGGCGATTCAACGGATTCCCAATGGTGAACTTTGGAAAATGCGCGTTGCGGCGCGGCGGGGGTTGGTGGAGTACGTTCGGCAGCGGTTGCCGCGCGATTTGGCGGTTTCGGGGGCTTCGGCGGAGGCGATCGAGCGTGCGAAACACGTGTTTAATCCCGATGCGCTGACGCTGGGGTTTGCGCGGCGATTCGCGGCGTATAAACGCCCGATGCTTTTGCTGCACGATGTCGATCGGCTGTTTCGGCTGGTGTCGAATTCGCAGCGGCCGGTGCAGCTTGTGGTTGCGGGCAAGGCGCATCCGAGCGATGGAGGGGGCCAGGCGATGGTTTGGGAATGGGTTCAGTTTGCGCCGGGCGGAAGTGCAGCCGCACGTGGTTTTCCTGAGCGACTATGACATGCAGCTTGCGGAGCATTTGGTGCAGGGGGTGGATGTTTGGATCAATACGCCGAGGCGGCCCTGGGAAGCGAGTGGGACGAGCGGGATGAAAGTGCTCGTCAATGGCGGGCTGAATTTGTCGGAACTGGATGGATGGTGGGTGGAGGCGTATTCGCCGGAAGTTGGGTGGGCGCTGGGGGATGGGCAGGAGCATGGAGATGATCCTTGGTGGGATGCGGCTGAAGCGGGGGCGATTTACGATTTGCTGGAGCGGCAGGTGGTGCCGCAATTTTATGAGCGCGATGCGAATGGAATTCCGGTTGCGTGGGTTGGGAAAATTCGAGAGAGCATGGCACGGCTGACGCCGCAATTCTCGGCGAATCGGGCGGTGCGGGAATATACGCTGCAACATTATCTTCCGGGGGCGACGGCGTTTCGCGCTCGGGCGGGAGAGAAAGGGGCCAAGGGAAAATTGATTGCGGATTGGCAGCGATTGATTCGCGAGAAATGGGGGACATTGCGGTTTGGGGAAGTGAAGGTCGTCAGCAACAGCGAAAGTTATGCATTTGAGGCGGAGGTTTATCTTGGTGGATTGGACGGCAATGCCGTGCGGGTTGAAATATATGCTAACGGTGTGAATGGGGGGGCGGATGTTCGGCAGGAGATGACGCGGGTTCGGCCGCTGGCGGGGAATGTGAACAGCTATGTTTATGGGGGGAAGGTGGCGTCGAATCGAGCGCTGAATGATTACACGCCGCGGATTGTGCCACAATTTGGTGGTGTTTCGGTTCCGATTGAAGCGTCGCAGATTCTTTGGCAGAGATGATTGAGGTTGTGGGGGAATTTAAAGGGACAGAGAGGGTCTGTCCGGGGTGTTTGCGAATTCTCAAGCGGCGGGGACGCCGCTTCTACGGGAATTGCGATTCTCGGTGGATTTCTTGCATTTCGGGGCGCGCAAGCTCATTATCAAAACTTCGCGAGTTTTCGTGAAAACATGGTGGAGATGCGTGGCAAACGCGGAAGATTCTGAGCGATGACGAGGAATTGCCGTTGAGCAGTGGGTTGCCGCCATCCAACGATTTGAGCGTCGATGCGGGAGGCGCGCGGGTGTGGCGGGTGTGGCGGGTGTGGCGGGTGGGGACGCTGGTTTATGACCGGCGGGGGCTGATCAATGTTTTTACGTGGATGCTCTGGGGGGATTTTTGTCTTTACCTCATGGATGCGGGGGTGGGGAAGAGCCTGATCCTGCTGCAACTGAAAAAATTCGGGGCGTCGAATGCGTTGATTGGGGTGCTCAACGTAAGCCTGGTGGAATTGCTGATCGTGGTTCTGTGTCCGATCGTTTCAACGTGGTCGGACCGGCACCGGTCGCGGCTGGGGCGGCGAATTCCGTTCATGCTGTACGCGACGCCGGTGCTGGCGGGTTTTCTGATGCTGGTGGGGCTTTCGCCGTCGATGGCGCTGCGGCTGAAGGCGATTTCACCGCATCTTTTGGGGGGAATTTCAGTGGCGGGGCTTACGATTGCGCTGCTGACGGTGACTTATGCGGGGTACAAATTCTGCGATATTTTTCCGCAATCGGTTTACTACCCGATGTGGGCGGATGTTATTCCGGCGGAAGTGATGGGCACGTTTACGTGTCTTTTTCGGGTGTTTTCGACGCTGGGGGTGCTGGTGTTCAACGAGTATCTGCTGAAGTATTGCGAGGATCACCCGGCGGCGATCTGTGTTGGGGCGGCGGGGCTTTACATGGTTTCGTTCGCGGCGCTGTGCGTGAAAGTGAAGGAAGGGCGATACCCCCCACCGCCACGCGCGGCCGAGGGGGATCGAATTGAGCGGTTTGTGGAATACGGGAGGCGGTTTTTCCGGGAGTGTTTTTCGCACGCGTTTTACTGGAAGTATTATCTGAGCCTGCTGTGCTTCAATGTGGGGTACGCGGCGTTCAGCACGTATCTGATTTTTTACGGGAAAGAGATCAAGCTGGATCTTGGGAGCTACGGGCGGATCATGGCGATTCAGAGCGGGGTGCAACTGGGGATTTATTTGTGCCTCGGGCCGCTGGTGGACCGGTTGCATCCGCTGCGGGCGGGGCTGATGGGTTATTTGCTGGTGGTCGCGGGGGCGGTGTGCGGGTTTGCGTTCATCCATAGTCCGCGGAGCTTTGAAGTTTGGATTGTGCTGATCTTCGCGGCCATCGCGGTTTACCAGGGGGCGACGACGGCGCTGGGGCCGCGATTGCTGCCGGTGACGCATTTGGCGCAGTTCAGCGCGGCATCGGCGCTGGTGTTTCATTTTGGACAGATGCTGCTGACGCCGGTATTGGGGTTGGCGACGGATCATTTTGGGAACGTGGCGATTTTTGCATGGCTGGCGGGGTTTTCGGGGCTGGGGATGGTGCTGCTTTATCTTGTGTATCTCGACTGGAAGAAACTTGGGGGGGATGAGGGATATGTTGCCCCGCTGAACGATGAGTCGCTGAGGGCGCGGTGAATTTGGAGGTTGCCAGCGGAGGGGTGCGAAGTTATATGCTCGAAACGAGGGGGCGGTTTCGGAGTGAAAAATGATCAGGCGATTGTTTCTGATGAGAGTGGCGGTGTTTGTGGGGATGGCGATGGCGGCGTGGTTGGGGTTGGGGGTGGGGTTGGCGCGGGAGAACTGGCCGGTGGCGCCGCCGGACGTGCAGGCGCGGCTGGAGAGTTATGACGAGCACGAGAAGGAAGTGCTGGCGAAGATTGCGCCGGAGCTGGCGGATTGGGCGAAGAAAGGCAAGCCGTTTATTCCGTGGGCGTCGAAGCCGGAGGATTTGCCACAGGCGAAGATCCCGGCATTTCCGGGGGCGGAGGGAGGGGGGCGGTTTAGCTTTGGGGGGCGCGGGGGGAAAGTTTATGTGGTGACGAGTTTGGACGATTCGGGGCCGGGGACGCTGCGGGAGGCGTGCGAGGCGGCCGGGCCGCGGATCGTGGTTTTTGCGGTGGCGGGGATTATTCATTTGAAGATGCCGGTTTTTATCGAGGCGCCGTACATTACGATCGCGGGACAAACGGCGCCGGGGGATGGGATTTGCATCGCGGATCAGGGAATCGAGGACAATGCGCATGATGTGGTGATTCGGTATCTGCGTTTGCGGCGCGGGACGAGCGACATATTCAACCGGCATGGGACGCACTATGGGAATCCGGTTGGGAATATCGTGCTGGATCATATTTCCGCGCGCTGGGGATCGGACCAGAATCTGGACACTTACCGGCACATGTATCAGCCTCCGAACGGCGGTCCGGCGCTGAAGCTGCCGACGGTGAACGTGACGATTCAATGGTGCATCACCAGCGAAGCGCTGAACACGTGGAACCACGCGTTTGGGGGTGATTGGGGCGGGCGGAATACGACGTTTCATCACAACCTGATTGCGTGCAACACGGGGCGAAATCCGAGCATCGCGATGAGCTATGACTTTAATTTCGTGAACAATGTGCTGTTTAACTGGCGATACCGAACGGTGGACGGGGGGGATGAGAATAGCCGGATTAATATGATCAATAACTACTACAAGCCTGGGCCGGTGACGCCGGATAGTCCGCTGCGGTACCGGATTTTGGAGCCGGCGGAGAGCTGGTCGAAATCGAACCCGGTGAGCCGGTGGGGGAAGGTGTATGCGTCGGGGAACTACGTGGAGGGAAACGCGCGGGTGACAGCGGATAATTGGGATGGGGGAATCCAGTTCAGCAAGGCTCCGGACCCGGACGCGGATGGTTCGATCGCGAAGGGGGCGATTGAGGATCCGGAGGAGATCAAAGGGATCATCGGCAAGGTGAAGGTGGAGGAGCCGTTTCCGATGGCGCCGGTGAGAATTCAAAGTGCGCAAGATGCGTATACTTCGGTGCTGGCGAATGCGGGGGCGACGTTGCCGAGGCGGGATTCGATCGATGATCGGATCGTGAAAGAGGTGACAACGGGAAGGACGTGGGGAATGGGGGAGGAGATTGCGATAAAGCCGATGAAAGGGCTGGCGAAGAACAACATCGGCTCGGCGGGAAACGGGATCATCACGGACATCAGCCAGGTGGGCGGGTACCCGCAGTACAAGGGTGGGCCTGAGAATTACCCGCGGCAGGATGGGATTCCAGATTGGTGGAAGACGAAGTATGGGCTGGATTTAAATGACCCGAATTTGGCGAACGAGGACTGCAATGGGGATGGGTATACGAATATCGAGAAGTACCTGGATGGCTTGGACCCGACGCAGAAGGTGGATTGGAGCGATCCGAGGAACAATGTTGACCACGTTTCCGGGGAGGTTTTGACGGGTGAGGGGACGAAATAATCGGCAGTTTGGCGCATCGCAGGGGACTCAATTGAAAAACATGGCGTCGAAAAGGACCCGCGAAGTGTTGGTGGATGGTGTAGCGCGGTGAATTGGTTTTGGAGGGGACTCTACAATCGCGATTTAGGTGGCGGATTTTGCGACTCAGCGGTTGCGTGCGCAATTTCGCAATCTCGCGGCGCGAATATGCAATTATCGCTGGATTATAGGGTTAAAAAATATAATTCTCTGGATTTATTAGGAAAGGCTAGTATATTGGTTGCAAGGTCGGTTGCACATCGAAATAACCGGCTTTGGCCTTTGCCGCCTCTTTAGCGGGGGCAGTAACAAAAGGGTCAAGGGTTTGGGTTAGTTGGTAAACGGAGAGGAAAAATGAGCAAGTCGCATGTTGTGGGCGGGTCGTCAGATAATCGCGGTTATTCAAAGGGATCGTTGTTTAAGAGCCGCAAGGCAACGATTGCTCTGGTGGGCGCAGCGGCGATTGCGCCGTTGATTGCCAGAACCCAATCAGCCATGGCGACTTTGTGGTGGGATCCGGGCTTTAGCGGCTCCGAGTCGGGCGGTGGGTCGGGAAACTGGGATTCAATTGCGACAAATACAGTTTGGTTTAACGGGACGGGGCCGGGCGACGTGGCTTATTCGACGGATCAGGCGATCATCGGGGGCACAGTCGGGACCATTACTGTTGATGGAAACGTTACCGCGACCGGAATTACGTTCAACACTTCGGGCTATACGATCAATGGAACTGACACGCTGACGGTCGGAGCCAATGGGGCGGACACCGGCACGCTGGTCAATGCCAATGAAGCGTTTGATTCGCCGATTGTCGCGGCTTCGTCGACATGGTATGTCGACGGCACGATGAGTTTTTCCGGGACGATTCTCGCCACCAGCACCAGCGTGAAGACCGTCTTCGCCGCAAACACGACGGATACGGCGGCTTATGTGTTTACAGGGGACATGAGCCAATTCAACGGCACGTCGATTACAATAGGCGGCGGGTTCGAAGCGGCGGTGGCTCAAAAGAACATCGTGACGGGAATCTATTCCAGCACGGCCGGGTCAGGGAATTGGGGCACATCGAGCGCGCAGCTCAATCTGGCATACAATGGTGACCTGGAAGTGACAGAGCCCTTGTACGTCGCCGGCGAACTGCTCACGTCTGGCGGCGGCCAGCAGGGGCTGGGCGATCTCTCCCAGAACGGAGAGACAATCTCCGGCTCGGCGAACGTGAACATAGGATTCAATGCCAGCGGGGGCAACACTACCGTTGCGAACGGGGTCAGCGGGGGTCCGGTTCTGACCTTCACTGGCGCGAATACGGGAAATTTCCTGACGAACAATTTAGGATCCGGAAGCACGCTGACCTTTGGCCAGGCTAACGCGTCGACTTCCTTTGCACTGAGCAGCACGAATGCGGGCCGTATCGTGACGATCGGCGGTTCGGGTGCGACGGTGATCAACAGCGCGATAGAGGATGCGAGCAGCTCCAAGTCGGGCTTGACGTACGTGAACAGCATCCTGGCTTATAACGGAAGCGGGTCGTTGACGTTGACCAGTCCGGCGAACACCTATAAAGGAGCGACCTACATCGAACAGGGCACCGTGAAGCTGGGAACGAACAACGCACTGCCGACCGGGCAAGGGCTTCCGACGGCGGACAATGGCGGGACACCGGGCCTAGTCGTGTTCGGCGACACCGATTCGACGAAGAATGCGGGCGGCGTGCTGGACCTCGCGGGGTTCAACCAGACGGTTGCCGGGCTTGCGATTCAATCAGCCCCGGCGCCGGGGGTCAACGGTGCGAACTTGGGAAGTTTTGCAAGTGCGGCATGGACGATGGGGAGTTCAAACGCAGCGGGAAACAGTTCGTTGGCGACGATCACCAATTATGCTCCGTATGATGCCCCCCTGGCCATCGGCGAGGGCGTAACAATTGCCGGACAGAGCGGAACGATTATTTCGCTGGCGAATCAGGGTGCAGCATCGACGCCATCGCTGCTGGTGGGGTTGTCGTTCGACCCCGCGGCGACAATCGTTAACATCGCATCCGGGGGCGTTACATTGACCCCTGGCACGGGCGCCACGGCGTCGAGCCAAATCATCACGAACAGCAGTACGACGAGCAATTCGACCCTTACTTTCTCGGGCGGAAGCACGGGCGGCACATATGCGTCCCCTGAGGGAACTCCTGCGTCGAGCACCTTTGGCGGCACAATTGAGGACGGCAGCACGAAGACGGTCGCCCTGAATGTTGTCGCGGGAACGCTGAATCTGACCGGTACCAGCACGTATACGGGCGGAACGACGGTGAATGGAGTCAGCGGCGCGATCTTGAACGTCACCGGCTCGATCGCGAACAATTCGTCCAGCGGCGTTTTCCTGGGCGACACGGCGGTGTTTGGAACGAAGGACAACCTGATCATCCGATCGGTTGCCAATGGCGGAAGCTACGCCGGCCTTGGGGCGACGGAGCTAGGCGGCCTGGGCACTAAGATCGACCTGGTGCAGGGATCGAACGTCACCAATGGTGCGGCACTGGGCGTGAGCATGGAAATGCGCATAGTCAATGCGAATGACCTGCTGTATCTGCCGGCGGTACAATCGGACTTTGTATCGGACGTGGCGGGCCTGAAGGGATTGACAATCGGCGGCGGGTCATCGGGCCAAACCGATCCATACGCTATACAAATGACATACTTGCCAAGCTTGGCGCTCAACTCACATGCGGGCAGCATATTCCTGGCGTCAACCAACAACGCGGAATCGGTCGCTTTCAGCAACGCGGTGAGCTCGGATCTCGCGACGGGCGCCGATGCCCAGACCGATGTGCAGAGCAGCTACGCATCGTTCGCGGCGTTGAATGGGATTTCGGACTCGAACCTGGGCCTTTACCTGGGTAGCTGGGGCGTGGATACGACCGGAGATACAGCCTGGGCGGTCGTGGATTATGACAGCCAATTCGCGGTGGTTTCGGTGCCCGAGCCGGCGTCCCTGGGCGCTGGCGGTGTGTGGAGCGGCGCTGCTGGGCCGGAGGTCGCGAAAGGCGAGGAAGGCGTAGGGATTTCGCGGGGGGGGTGGGGATATCTTGGGCGCTGTCCGTGAGGCGGAGAGGGTGCTTGGCGTGGGATCGGCGAGCCGTTCGACGTTGCTCACGGCGAGCAAGCTCGCCGGCTACACGGGGACAAGCGCGGGCGGATTGCGGGGTCCCATTTTGGCGGATGTGGTAGTATGTGACTTCTCGGGACCATGAGAAGCGGGATAATTTTCCTTTTCGCGGGAATGTGGTGGAGTTTCGCCTTGGTGGGGTCGGTGTGTGCGCAGGCGACGTTGCCGAGCGATTTTCGGTTGTGAAGCCGGAGATTCCGGACCGGCGATTTAACATTATGGATTTTGGGGCCGTGGGGGACGGCAAGACGCTGACGACCGGGGCGATTTCCAAGGCGATTTCAGCATGCAGCGAAGCGGGCGGGGGGACGGTGGAAGTGCCGGCAGGACGGTTCCTGACGGGGCCGTTCGCGCTGGCGAGCAATTTGAACCTGCATCTGGCGGCGGGGGCGACGATCCTGATCAGCGATCGGCGGACGGATTTCAAACGGAGCGGGGATGGTTTTGAAAACTGCATAACGGCTTCGGACTGTCACGATCTGGAAATAACCGGCAGCGGCACGATTGACGGACAAGGGAAGTCGTGGTGGAAGGAGTTTCTGGGTTTTAAGAACGGTCTTACGGGCATCGCGCCGCCGCACCGGCCGTGGATGATCATGCTGACGAACTGCGAGCGGGTGATGTTTCAGGGGGTGACGCTGGCGAATTCACCGATGCTGACGCTGGTGCCGCGGCTTTGCCGGGAGGTGACGATCGATTCGATCCATATCAAATCGCCAGCGGATTCGCCGAATACGGACGGGATCGACCCGTCGGGTTTCGATATTCTGATCGACAATTGCACGATCGACACGGGGGATGACGACATCGCGATCAAGCCGCGGCCGATCGAGGATCTGGAGCATCTTTCGTGCGAGAATATTCTGATCGAGGATTGCGCGTTTCTGCATGGGCATGGGATGTCGATCGGGGGAGGATCGAACGGGGGGGTGCGCAACATGGTGGTTCGGGATTGCCGGTTTGAGGATACGGATGCGGGAATTCGGCTTAAATCAGATCGCGACCGGGGAGGATTGGTCGAGAACCTGACGTACGAAAACCTGTCGATGAAACGGGTGAAAACGGCGATTGATATCGTGAGCTATTATCCGCAGGTTCCGGAGTATCCCCAGCAAGATGCGGGCGAGCCGATCACGCACAAGACGCCGATCTGGCGGCATCTGCGGATCAGCAATGTGGTGTCGGAAGACGGTGTGAACGCGGGGCGATTCATCGGGTTGCCGGAGATGCCGATTGAGGATGTGGTTTTGACGAACGTGCGGATATCGGCGCAGAATCCGATGCAGATCGTTCGGGTGCGGGGGATTCGGTTTGTGAACTGCAGGATTCGTGCGGAATCGGAGGCGGCGCCGGAGATTTTTGATTCTACGGTGGAGGGGATGGGTTTGGGTGAGGGGCGGTAGGGGCGATTCGTCGGGATTTGGGGAGGATCGGCGAGCCGTTCGACGTTGCTCGCGGCGAGCAAGCTCGCCGGCTACACGAAGACGGGAGTCGAATTGCTGCGCGAGATTGCAACATGTTTACGCACGTTTGCAATTCTCGGTTGGTGGGCAAGCTGCTAAATTCAAGGAGCCAGGGCAATTGCGAGTGGCGTGGGATTCGCGTCAAACCAGAGTGTATTCGAGAAAGAGATGACCAGGTCGTTCGTCGTTTTTGCGGCGCTGCTTGCGGGGGCAGTGTGGAGTGTGCTACCCGCGCGGCGCGGCCACAACGGAGCCGGCGGTTCAAAGCGGATCGGAAGGGGTGGATTCGGCTGAGGCGTCGTACCAGAGGCGTGCCACATCGGTGGTGGCGGCGCTGCATCTGGACGATGCGGCGAAGACGGAACGGGTTCAAGGAGTTTTGGTTGCGCAGTATCGGGCGATTCGGGCATGGCACGTTGCCAACGACGCGGCGAGGAAGGCGCTTTCGACGACGCGTCCGGATTCGGCGCAGGCGAAAGAAATCCAGGCGTCGTATCAGGGCCTTCATGACCATTTCATCGCGGCCCTTTCGGCTGAGCTTACGCCGGAGCAGATCGATACGGTGAAAGAGAAGATGACAGGCGGGCAGATGACGGCAACGCTGCGGAATTATCCGATGATCGTTCCGAACCTGACGGAGGAGGAGAAGGCGATGGTTGCCACGATGCTTGAGCAGGCTCGAGACGAGGCGATCGACAGCGGGAGCAAAACCGAGCGGATCGCGATCTTCAAAAAATATAAGGGCAGGATCAATATCTTTTTAACTTCACACGGGCATAATGTGGCACAGGCGTACAAAGATTGGGGGGCGGCCCAGAAGGCGAAACAAGCGGGGGCGGCCTCCCAGCCTGCGGGCGCGTCAGACGAATAAGGGCGGGTCGATGCGAAAACATATCTGGTTGGCGATAGCGTCGTTGGTGTTGTGGTGGATTCCGGGCAGGATAACGCTGGCGAGCGATCCTCTGGCGATCAGCGCGGCCAAGAAGGATCCGCAGGGCGCGGCGCAAGCCGAGGCCAATGAGGAAGAATGGGACCGTTTGTCGGACGAAAACTGGCAGAAGATCCAGCCTGAACTGGAGGCGTGGGAGAAGAAGGGGAAGATCTATGTTGCCAAAGTGTTGCAATGCGAGGATTTGCCGCAGGCGGACATTCCGGCGTTTCCGGGAGCCGAAGGAGGAGGGATGTATACGTTTGGGGGGCGTGGCGGCAGAGTTTTCGTGGTGACGAGCCTTGAGGACAGCGGGCCGGGGACGCTTCGGGAGGCGTGTGACGCGGCGGGGCCGCGCATCGTGGTGTTCAATGTGGCGGGGATTATTCATCTGAAGCGTCCGCTGGATATCCGGGCACCGTATATCACGATCGACGGGCATACCGCGCCGGGCGACGGCGTTTGCGTGGCGGGGCAGACGACAGAGGTGAACACGCATGATGCAGTCATTCGCTATATGCGATTTCGGCGAGGGATTACGGATGTGTTCAACCGGGACGATGCCTTGGGGGGCGATCCGATCGGGAACGTGATCGTGGATCATTGCTCGTGCAGTTGGGGATTGGATGAAACGCTTTCGATGTACCGGCAAATGTATGAAGTGGTGCCGGGGGATAGAAACACGAGGCTGAAGCTGCCGACCTTCAACCTGACGATCCAGTGGTCGATCATTACCGAGGGAATCAATAAATATGGGCACGCGTTCGGGGGAACGTGGGGCGGGCGCAATTCGACGTTTCATCACAACCTGATGGCTTGCAACACGGCGCGCAATGCGAGCATCGGGATGGGATATGATTTTAATTTCATCAACAACGTGATTTTCAACTGGCAGCATCGGACTCTGGACGGAGGGGACGATACGTCGCGGGTGAACGTGATTGGGAACTATTACAAGCCTGGTCCGGCGACGCATGACGATCCGGTGCATTATCGCGTGGCGCTGATTCAGGCTTGGAAGCGGCATCCGGATATGACGCCGCGGTTTGGAAAATGGTATGTGGCGGGGAATTACGTGGTTGGATACGACAAGATCAATGCGGACAATTGGGACGACGGCGTGCAATTCGCGCTGACGCACGTGACGTCGGCGGATGATCTGGAGCCGGATGAACAAGCGAAGCTGATGGCCCAGATCAGGGTGGATCATCCGTTTCCCATGGCGCCGGTGACAATCCAGCCGGCGCAAGAGGCGTATGAGTCGGTGCTGAACGGGGCGGGGGCGACGCTGCCGGTGCGCGACCCGGTTGATGAGCGCGCGGTCAAGCAGACGCGCACGGGGACGGTGGAATATGAGGCGGGGAAGGGGATCATTACGGATATCAGCCAGGTTGGAGGATATCCACAATATAAGAGCGGCCCCCCCGCCGTTTATTCGGAAAACGACGGGATTCCGGATTGGTGGAAGAAGAAATATGGACTGGATATTCATGATCCGAATCTGGCGAGCGAAGATTGCAATGGGGACGGATATACGAATATCGAAAAATATCTCGACGGCCTGGACCCGACGAAGAAGGTGGATTGGAAGGATTTGAAGAATGACGTCAATCCTCTGGATTCCAACCAAGCAACCACGCAGCCTGCCGCGCAATGAACGGTGAGGGTAAGATCATTGTCACACATGAATACCGCCTCGAATCCGACGCATCTGCGCTGTGAATATGAAGATAATCCTCTGGGAATCGACGAATTACGGCCGCGGCTTTCGTGGCGGGTGAATGACGCTCGGCGCGGGGCGGTGCAATCGGCTTACGAAGTGTGGGTGGGTTCTTCGATTGGGGCGCTGGATTCTTCGCCGGATTTGTGGAATTCGGGGAGGGTCGAGTCGGATCGATCGATTCAAGTGGAATATGGGGGCAAAGCGCTTAGGTCGCGGCAGCGGTATTTCTGGAAGGTTCGCGCGTGGGATGGGCGGGGCGAACCATCGGCGTGGAGCGAGGCGGCTTGGTGGGAAATGGGATTGGGGGGCGAAGGATGGAAGGGAAAGTGGATTGGTTCGGCGATTTCGGGCGGACCTTATTCGATTCCGCCGGCGCCGTATCTGCGGAAGGAATTCGAGATTGCCAAGCCAGTGGAGCGGGCGCGGCTTTATGTGACGGCACTGGGAATACATGAATTGGAAATCAACGGATCGCGCGTGGGCGATTCGATTTTGCGCCGGGTCGGACGGAATATCGTAAGCGGGTGCCGTATGACGTTTATGATGTGACCGCGCTGCTGAAAAGCGGGAAAAATGCGTGCGGGGCGATTCTCGGGGATGGGTGGTATTGCGGGCATCTTCATAGCGATCCGCGGCAGACTTATGGGGATCGGCCGCGGCTGCTGGGGCAGTTGGAAATCCAATTTGCGGATGGAACTTCGGAGACGATCGTTACGGACAAGAGCTGGAAAGCTTCCGAAGGGCCGATCCGGTCTTCGGACATGCTGATGGGGGAGGATTACGACGCGCGCTTGGAAATTGCGGGATGGAGTTCGGCTGGATTTGAGGATTCGCGCTGGCAGGCGGCGCTGGAATTTGAGGATCCGGGAATCGAGATCGTGGCGCGACGGGCGCCGGCGATTCGACGAGTGATGGAGGTGAAGCCGATCGCGCCGCCAGTCAAGTCGGCAAATGGGAGGCGGTGGCTTTTCGATTTCGGGCAGAACATCGTGGGGCGGGTGCGGATGAAAGTGCGCGGGTCGGCCGGACAGGTAATCGATCTCAGATATACGGAGATGCTCGACAAGGATGGGAAGCCTTATACGCTGGCGCTGCGGAGCGCGCGGGCGACGGATCATTACACGACCAAGGGGGGCGGCGACGAGATTTTCGAGCCGCGATTTACGTTTCATGGGTTTCGGTATTTGGAGCTACGAGATTATCCGGGGACGCCAACGGTTGATGACGTGACCGGAATTGTGCTGCACTCGGACATGGCGGCGACAGGATTGTTCGAATGTTCCGACGCGATGATCAACAAGCTGCAGAGCAATATCGTCTGGAGCCAGCGGGGGAATTTCCTGGATATTCCTACGGATTGTCCGCAGCGCGACGAGCGGTTGGGATGGACGGGGGATGCGCAGGTGTTCATACGGACGGCGGCGTTCAACATGGACGTGGCCAATTTTTTTACGAAATGGCTGCAGGACGTGGCGGATTCGCAAGGGGAGGATGGGCGAATTCCGTCGGTGGTGCCGCATGTCGAAAGCATCTACGGCGAAGGAGGGCCGGCGTGGGCGGACGCGGCCATTATCTGCCCTTGGACGATTTACCGCTGCTATGGGGACGAACGGATTTTGCGGACGCGGTATCCGATGATGCACGGGTTTATGAAGTTTTTGGAGGAGAAGAGCGTCAACTTCATCCGTGCCGACGAGCATTGGAAGTGGAAGGGGTATGGGGATTGGCTGAACATCGACGCGGAGACGCCGGCGGATCTGATCGGGACCGCGTTTTATGCGCATGCGCGCGCAGCTGATGTCGGAGATTGCGCGTGTTGTCGGTAAAAACGACGACGCGGAGAAATATTCGTCGCTGTTTGAAAAGGTGCGAAGCGCCTGGCGGGGGCGGTTTATAAAATCCGACGGGGCGCTGACGGTGAAAACGCAGACGGCGTTTGTGCTGGCGCTGCATTTTGATCTGCTGCCGGTCGAGCTGAGGGAGAAAATAGTTGAGGCGCTGGTGGCGGACATTGAATCGCGGGGGATGCATCTCTCGACGGGATTCGTGGGGACGCCGTATTTGAATCACGTACTGGCAAAAGCCGGACGGATGGACGTCGCATATGCGCTGCTGAACCAGCGGACGTTTCCGTCGTGGCTGTATCCGATCACGCAGGGGGCGACGACGATGTGGGAGCGATGGGACGCCTGGACGCACGACAAGGGGTTCAACGATACGGGGATGAACTCGTTCAACCATTATGCGTACGGGGCGATCGGGGATTGGATGTATTCAACGATCGCGGGAATCGATCTTGATGTGCGCGAGGCGGGATATAAGCGAATTGTGATACGGCCGAGGCCGGGTGGAGGTTTATCCTGGGCTCGTGGGGCGCTGGAATCGATAAGCGGGAGAATTGAAAGCGAGTGGTGGATTGAGAACGGACGGATGCGGCTGGAGATTCTGATTCCTGCCAATACGTCGGCGCTCCTGGACATTCCGACCAGCGACACGGGTGGGATTACGGAAAGCGGTAAGCCCGCCACGCAGTCGGAGGGAGTGCGCCTGGTCGAAAAGGCGACATTTGAGGTGAGGGCGGGGAGATACTCCTTTGATGTGCCTTCACCTGTTATCGAGATGCTGGTGAAAGAATAAATAAATCGCGGCGAGGGTTTTTGGGTCGGACGTGACATGGTGGCCGCGGCCGTCGACATCGAGCTGATATTGGTGCTCGATTCCGGCGTGGGTTAACTCATCGTTGAAGAGGGCGAGCTGGTCCCGATATTCCTTTGATTCGGCGTCGCTGGTGTTGAGGAACATGGGGGCGGTGTCTTTGGTGAGATAATATGCGGCGCCGTGCTGGTCCCATTGGGTGGGATTCTGATCGCGCGGGCCCCAGACTTTTTCAAATCGCTTGAGCATGGGATCGTCGGAATCGAGATTGGCGTAATCGTATCGGCAGCCGTGGATCAGCGCGGCCTGGATGCGGCTGGAGACGTCGGGATGGATGCCGGGGCCTTCGAGATCGGTGCGGCCGCCGGTGACGGCGAGGAGCGCGGCCATGGGTCCGCCGCGGGAGAAGCCGATGGCGCCGATCTGGTCGGTGAATCCAAGTTGGCGGCCTGTAAAGCGCAGGGTTCTGACGGCGGCCTTGAGACGGTAAATGAGCTGCGGCTCCGGATCGTCGATGCCTTTGTAGGGCGGGGGAACGGGATGATCGATCATCGCGACGGCGAATCCGGCGGCCATGCCGCCGTCGGTTAAGGTATCGTGACAATAGAGAAGGGAGTAGCAACTCATGCGATTGGTGTTGTCGCAGGTGATCTCCATGAGGGCGGGGACTGGATGGACGGGGTTTGACGGATATTGAATGTCCATGGCCAGTATGCGGGATTTGTCGCGGGCGAATTCCACGTCGCGCATGAGGCGATAGCCTTCGACAAGAATGAAGACATGATTGGCATCGACGTTATATTCGGTGAGAAGGGTTTTCTTTTTTCCGCCGATCTCCTGGCGGAGCTCGAGCATGTCGGCATTGAGGGATGGAGAAACGGCCGCGGGGTTTTTGGCGTAATCGAGGAGGAGGACGAGATCGCCGGAATCGAGAAGGCCGTGGATGATCGAATCGTCCGGCTCCTGACCGAGGCGGGGGATTGAGAGATTGGTGAGATAAACGACGAGCGGGATGCGGCCATCGGCGCTGGGGGCGGGCTTTGGGGGGACGAGCACTTTGCCGTTGACGACGCCGCCGGTGGCGGGGCTGTGAAATTGAATCTCTCCGCCGGCTGGAAGGGTTGCCGGGGGCGCGGCGAAAGCGCCGGCCGTGCAGGAACAGGCGAGAAACCAGGCGCCAAACACTTTTGCGGATAAATTCAACACCGCGATTTTAACGGACGGGGACCGGCTCGATCCATTGCAGGATCAGGGCAAAGAGTTTCGATTTTGCGCAACTTTCACTCGGGCTGTGGAGGCGGGTGGCGAGACGTGGAGATGGACGAATTCTCCATCGCGCACGGAGCCCTCGATAATCGTGCGGCCGGGGGCGTGGAGCTTGAAATCGACGTTCCATTCAGGGGGCCACGCGGGCAGGAGAGTGATGAGGCCGTCGTCGGCCTGCATGATCATTAACTGGAGCGCCATCTGCAGGACGCCGCCGTGATCGACGTCGGGGAGCCAATCGTGGAAGGCGTTCCAGAAGGCGGGAAAACGGCTGTCGCTGTGGGAGGCGGGGGAAGCGCGTTTGGCGAGCCAGTTTTTGGCCTGGTTGCTGCGTCCGAGCAGGGCCAATTGAATGTCGTCCTGCGACCAGCAATCGTGCGAGCAGTGGAGGCGAGCGTCGAAGGTATTTTGCGCGAGGTCGAGATCGGGTTTGCCGACGCCGAATAATCGATAGGGAAATACGCAATATAGCTCGGGATTTTCGGTGTTCTTCAGGCGATCGAACTGCTGGGCAGGAAAAAGGAAGCGTTTTCCGTTTTTTTCGCCGAGGGGGAGCTGGGGAAGCTCGCGAGCACGTGCGCGGATCGATCGCGCAAACTCTTGGAAATGAATTCTTCGGGGAGGGCGAGGAGGCGGCCAAGCGTATAGCGAAGCCCGGCGATTTCGGGCAGCGGGTTGACCGCCTGGTGCCAGGTCTCCAAAGCCTGGGCCGGCTCGAAGCGGATTTTTCCATCGGGGTCGCGCGGATAGTGAAGATCGAAAAACTCGATGACGGCCTCGGCGATGGGGAGGAGACGGTCGCGGGCGAATTGCGGATCGGCGGTATAGGCGCAGTATTCGCACAGGAGGAGCGTTAATTCCAGGCCGCCGGTCCAGTAGTATTTGAGATAGGGGGATTCGGCTTCGGGATTTTTCCGCTGTTCGAATGGAGTCCAGCCATAGTGAGCGCTGACTTCGGCGCCCAGAAGGTGATGGTTTCGGGATAGTGGGCGCCGCCATGGTGGAAATAGGTTTCGGTGCGGTGACGGGCAAGGGGGAGGGATTGGAAATACATTTCAAGCCACGGGCGCATGAGATGGAAATCGCCGGCGGCGAGCATGGGCCAATAGATCAGTCGCTGGTTTTGGAACCAGAACCCGGGACCCCCCCACCGCCGGAAATCGGGATCGTCCGGAGTGCCAACGGTGAAGAGGGAGCCGTTGTGCTTGATCGGGCCCGCGCCGGCGGCGGCATTCATGAATCGTTGGAGGATGTACGCCCGCGTGATCTGAAAGGCATCGGCCTTTGCTTCGGGGGAACTGGCGGTGATATAGATCCAGCTTGAATTCCAGAACTTTTCCCAATGGAGCTCGTGCGCTGGCGCGAGGAAGAAGATTCGCCGACATTGGCAATCCTGCAATGCATTTCGTCGAGCCATAGCGATGGGGTCGAGGGATACTGGCTGAGGGCGAATATGTTCAGATGATGACTGGTGCTCGCGGAATTCGAGCGAAGTGTTTGCGGATCGACGCGTTTGAAATTCCCGCCGAACATCGACGCCCCGAAAACCCGGCCGAGCAGCGGATGGGGCAGATGATCCAGCATTTGACCGAGACCCTGAAGACGCAGATTAGTTTCGTAGGGATCGGGATCGCGTTTCTCGTTGTGGTGGCACCAGGTCACGGAATTGGCGGGACCTTCGAGGAGTTGGTCGGGCCAGACGATCGTGGGATAGGGATCGCTGTTTTTTGCGGCCAGGTTCTTGAACATGTCGCTGGTTTGGGTCTGGATGGCGCGGGTGAGGTACGCCACATTTCCAGCGAGGCTTCGATTTCGAACGGCGTGTCTCCGTGGGCTTCAATGTGAATGACGGGTGAATTGGCATCGACCCAGATTCGCAGATGGACTGTTCCGGCATCGATTTCAATTTCGGCGGTTCTGAGGCGCAGTGTCTGGCGAAATTTCTGGCCGGGCTGGAAAGGATTTGAGGAGAGTTTTACGCGGATGCGGCCGAGTTTGAGATTGATCGAATTTTCGTCCCAGGCATCGGATTTGGCGGTCAGGAGCAGCAAGTCGCCCCCCGCTTCAACCCATACATTCAGCGCGATGTCGCCGTTGCCGAGAGGCATTGAGCCTGAAGCATCCCCGCTGGGCGAATCCCAAACGACGTTGAATTCATCGAGGCGGTCTATCATGAAAACATGACAATTCGACTGATTTTTGGGATCATAATCGAGGATGCCGGCAGAGCGAATCAGCGCCACCTATTTGATCGAGACCCCCCTGGAAGTCAACCGCGCGGCCGCGGTTTTGGCGGGGGAACAATCATCGGGAACATTTGTGGAAGTTCCCGGGGAGACGGACGAAATCCGGCGGCGATTTGGCGCGGGTGGAGAAGATCAGCGAGTTGCCGGGCGTTTCGGAGCCGAGCTTGCCAATTAAAAAGCCCCGAGAGGGATTTTCGGGGCAGTACCGGCGCGCCGAGATCGTGGTTTCCTGGGCGATCGAAAACTTCGGGCACAATTTACCCACGCTGGTTTCGACGGTGCAGGGGAATTTGTATGAGCTGCGAGAATTTTCGGGGGTGAAGCTGGTCGATCTGGAGTTTCCGGAGACATACGTCAAGGCGTTCCCGGGGCCGCGATTTGGAATCGCGGGTACGCGTGAATTGAGTGGTGTGCGCGGCAGGCCGCTGATTGGGACAATTATAAAACCGAGCATCGGGCTGTCGCCGGAGGAGACGGCAAATTTGGTCGCTCTACTTGCGGAAGCGAAGATCGATTTCATTAAAGATGATGAGCTGATGGCCAATCCGCCTCACTCGCCATTCGACCAGCGCGTCGATGCGGTGATGAAGGTACTGAACGCGCATGCCGATCGCACGGGAAAGAAGGTGATGTATGCGTTCAACATCAGCGATGAAATCGACGCGATGCTGCGGCATTATGAGAAGGTCCGCACGTCGGGAGGGACGGCGGTGATGGTCTCGCTGAACAGCGTGGGCCTGGCCGGCGTGAAAAAGATTTGCGATCTGGGCGCGCTGGCGGTTCACGGACACCGCAACGGATGGGGAATGCTGAACCGGCATCCGTGGCTGGGGATAGAATTCACCGCATATCAGAAAATCTGGAGATTGGCCGGGGTGGATCAGATTCATGTGAACGGGATCGCCAACAAGTTCTGGGAGAGCGATGATTCGGTGGTGAGATCGATCGCGGCTTGCCTGGAGCCGATGTCCGGAGGGCGCGCGGTTCTTCCGGTCGTCTCATCCGGACAGACGGGGCTTCAAGCACCGGAAACGTGGCGGCGCACGCATACGGCTGATCTTCTTTACCTGGCGGGGGGAGGAATCATGGCGCATCCGGGTGGGCCGGGGTCGGGAGTGGCGGCGCTGCGGCAGGCGTGGGAAGCGGCGGTTGCCGGCAGACCGCTGGAAGATTATGCGCGCGATCACCGGGAACTGGGGCAAAGCATCGCCAGGTTTGGGAAACAATCCACGTGAACGGCGCGAAGCAAAGCAACCTGCTGATGGCGTTTGTCGGCGACGATTTCACCGGGTCGACGGATGCGATGGAATCGCTGGCTCGGCATGGAATCCGCACGGTGCTGTTCACGAATGTTCCGACGGCGGCGCAATTGGAACGGTATAAGGGATTGCAGGCGCTGGGCGTGGCGGGATTGACGCGGTCGCTGCCGACGGATCAGATCGCCAAGCAGATCGAGCCGATTTTCTGGCGATGCGCGATTCGGGCGCGCCGATTGTCCATTACAAAACCTGCTCGACGTTCGATTCATCGCCCGCGATCGGCAGTATTGGGCGGGTGATTGACGTTGGGATGGAAGTGTTTGGGTCTCGGTTTGTGCCGGTGGTGGTGGGCGCACCGGCGCTGGGGCGATACTGCGCATTCGGGAATCTTTTTGCGCGGTGCGGAGGGGAACCGGAAATCTATCGGCTGGACCGGCATCCGTCGATGAGCCGGCATCCGATTACGCCGATGGACGAAGCGGATCTGCGCGTGCATCTGGGGAAACAAACGTCGAAGCGGATCGGATTGGTGGACGCGATCGATATGGAAATGCAGTCGGAGGATCTGCATCGGCGGTTGGAGTCTTTGCTGGGAGAGGGCGCGCGAATTGTACTGATGGATGTTCTTTATGATCGCCATCTGGAAGCGATCGGGGCAATCATGGCGGAGCACGCGAGGAGCGATGGCCCCCTGTTTGTCGCAGGATCATCCGGGGTGGAGTCTGCTCTGTGCGCGCACTGGATGAAAACGGGAAGCGCGGCCCGGACGGCGCATTTCGAGCAGCCGGGGCCGGCAACGCCGATTATCGCTGTGGCGGGGAGCTGCTCTCCGGTTACCGGGGCGCAGATTCGCTGGGCGGTGGGCAATGGTTTCGCGGAGATTGTTTTTGATGGGCAGGATGTGGGCGATACCTGCTCTGAGGTGTGCGCTGCGATCCGCGCGGGCAGGAGCGTTTGCCTTCACACGGGCGGCAGCGGGACGAAGGACCTGTGGGCAAATGACACATCAGGAATTGGCGCGGCGCTGGGGAGAATTCTCGCGAGGGCTTTGGGTGAGACGGGTATGCGCCGGGCCGTGGTGGCGGGCGGAGATACATCGAGTCAAGTCGCGCGGGCACTGGGGATTGAAGCGGTTGAAATGATCGGCGAGCTGACGCGCGGCGTGCCGCTGTGCAAGGCGAGTTCTACGAATCCATCCATCGACGGACTGGAAATCGCCTTCAAGGGGGGGCAGATCGGCAATGAGGAATTCTTTGGGCTTGTGGAGCAGGGGCGGGAATTTCACCGGGAATGATTATGTCGAAAACGATCGCGTTTGTTCATACGTCGCCGTCGATGATTCCAATTTTCAAGGCGTTGGCGAACGAGCTGTTGCCTGGAGCGACGATCTTCAACATGGTGGATGAAAGCCTGCTGTGCGACATCATTCGGGAGGGAAAGACGCCGCCGGCGACGGCGCGGCGGCTGGTTGGGCACGTGCTTTCGGCCGAGGAGGCGGGGGCGGAGTTTATCATGGTGACGTGTTCTTCGATGGGGCGGGCAGTGGAGGCCTCGCGGGCGCTTAGCGCGGCGACCGTTTTGCGAGTCGATGAAGCGATGGCGCAAAAGGCGGTGAATACCGGGCATCGGGTGGGGGTGGTGGCGACGCTGCCTTCGACGTTGGAGCCGACCGTTGCTCTCATCCGAAGCTGCCGGCGGAAGGATGGGAAGGCGGTTGAGGTCATCTCGCAAGTGGTGAGCGGAGCGTTTGAAGCGGTGATGTCCGGAGACGGGGCGAGGCACGATGCGCTGATTGGGCAGGCGCTGCGAGATTTGTCGCCGAGGGTGGATGTCATCGTGCTGGCGCAGGCTTCGATGGCGCGCACTGCCGACGGGCTCAAGGCGGAGGAGAAACCTGTGCCGATTCTCTCCAGCCCCCGGCTTGCCGTTGAACATCTGGCGCAGATCGTCGCGGCGAGCTGAAAATGGGAGGATTGGTGTCATCACGGCAATCGGGCCGCAGGCGGCTGAACCTCAATCGGGAGTGGCAATTCTTTCCTGGCGACGCAGGCGGTGCGCAGGACTGGAAGTTCGACGACACCAATTGGACGCGGGTGGGACTGCCGCACACATTTGATCTTCCTTATTTTCGCGCGGCCGATTTTTATGTCGGCGTTGGTTGGTATCGAAAGCGAATCGACATTCCGGATGATTGGGCGACAAAGCGATTGTTTCTCGAATTTGAGGGGGTCTTTCAGGTCGCCGATGTCTTTCTTAACGGCACATTGGTTGGGCGGCATGAAGGGGGATATACGGGGTTTTGCATTGAGATTACTGATGCGGTTCGCGCCGGGGCGAATTTGCTGGCCGTTAAGGTGGACAATAGCTGGAATCCGCGGCTGGTTCCGCGGGCGGGCGAGCACATTTTTCGGGGGGGATCTATCGGGATGTTTATCTTGTGGTGAAGGAGCCGCTGCATATTACGTGGCATGGGGTGGGCGTGACCACGCCGTCGGTGTCGCGGGAATCGGCGACGGTGATGGTGACAACGGAGGTTTCAAATCGCTTGGATCACGCGAGCAGCTTTCGGCTGGCGACGCGGGTTTGCGATCCGCGGGGGCGCGTTGTGGCTTCGAGCGATACGTCGCACGAGATCGGGGCGGGATCGACGGTTGAAATCGAGCAGGCTTTGCCGGCCATTGCCGGGGTGGAGTTGTGGCATCCAAATCATCCGGCGCTTTACAGCGTGCGAGTGGAACTGCATGACGACGGGCTTTTGGACGACTTCGAAACCGCGATTGGTTTCCGCTGGTTTGAATGGACGAGCGATCGGGGCTTTTTTCTCAATGGCGAACATCTTTACCTGCGCGGCGTCAACGCGCATCAGGATCAGGCGGGATGGGGCATCGCGACGACGCAGGGGGCGTGTTTTCGGGATGCGAAACTGATCAAAGAGGCCGGGTTCAATTTCGTGCGCAGTGCGCATTATCCGCATAACCCGGCGTTTGCCGATGCGTGCGACCGGCTGGGGATGATCTTCTGGTCGGAAGCATGTTTTTGGGGGAAAGGCGGATTCGGGCCTGAGGGGTATTGGAATGCGAGCGCGTATCCGATCAATGCGGCGGATCGGGAAGCGTTTGAGGAGAGTTGTGAGCGGATGCTTGCGGAAATGATCCGCTTCAATCGGAACCATCCGTCGATCGTGATCTGGAGCATGACGAACGAGGCGTTTTTCACGTATGACCTTGAAAGGGCCAGGTTGCTGATCGCGCGGATGGTGGAGCTGAGCCATGAGCTCGACCCGACCCGCCCCGCGGCTGTCGGCGGGGCTCAGCGCGGGCAGGTGGACAAGCTGGGGGACGTCGCTGGATATAACGGCGATGGGGCCCGGCTTTTTATGGACCCGGGCATCGCCAACATGGTCAGCGAATATGGCGCGATCAGCAAGCCGGTCGATGCGTATGAACCCTTCTTTGGCGAGTTGCAATCGGAGCGGTTTGCGTGGCGCGGAGGAGAGGCGATCTGGTGCGGGTTTGATTATGGCAGCATCGCGGGGCGGCAGGGTCTGAAGGGAATCGTGCAGCACAATCGTATTCCGAAACGGAGCTGGTACTGGTATCGCAATGAACTGCGCGGAATTGCCCCCCCGCCGTGGCCCGCGCCGGGAACCGCGGCCAAATTGGAGATAACGGCGGACAAGACCACAATCGCGGGCACGGATGCAACCGACGATTGCCAAATCGTGGTTTGTGTGCTGGATGCGGGGGGAAATCGGATCAGCAATTCGCCGGCGATCACGTTGACGATCGAATCGGGACCGGGAGAATTTCCGACCGGGAGAAGCATCACCTTCGAAGCCGATGGCGATATCGCTATTGCCGAAGGAGAGGCGGGGATTGCGTTTCGCTCCTATCACGGGGGACAGAGCCGGATTCGCGCGACTTCGCCGGGGCTGGGGGATGCGTGGCTCGTCATCACAACCGAGGGGGAGCCGCGATGGGTGGAGGGTGAAACGTTGCCAGCGGCGGCTCGACCGTACAAACGGGCGGAGCCGTCGCAGGCTTCGATCGAGGCGATGAAGAATGCAGTGAACGTTGCCCGCGACCGGCCGAGCGCGGCAAGCTCGGAAGCCGAAGGGCAGCCTGCACGGTTCGCGAACGATGCAAATGCGCAGACCTGGTGGGAGGCGCGGGACGCCGGCCTTCCAGCGTGGTTCAGGATCGATCTGGAGGGGTTTTACCAGCTTTCGAGTTGCAGGCTTACCTTCAACGCGGCGGGAAACTATCGGTATCGGATGGAGTTGTCGATGGATGGGGCGCAATGGGCGCTCGGGATAGATCGAACGCGGACGGAGCGGGTAGATGCGGTGCGCAACGATATCTTCGATCCGGGAGCGGTGGCCCGGTATGTGCGGATCACGTTCACGTCAATTTCGCCCGGCGCGCGAGCGAATCTGCGCGAAGCTGAACTTTATGGTGTATTATCGAACCGTTGATTTAGCCGGGTATTTTTAACATGACGAAACTGAGACTTGGCGTGCTGGGACTGGGAGAAGGCCGAAGCATTATCTCGGCGGCGTTGAACAGCCAGCTTTGGGAGCTGGCCCAGATTTGCGATTTGAACGAGGCGCTTTGCAAGGAGCGCGCGGCCGAGTTCCGGCTCGATCGCTATACGACGAAATTTGAGGAGATGCTGGGGGATTCGAAGATTGACGTGATCGGGGTGTATACGCCCGATCCGCTGCATGCGAGCCACATCAAGCAGATTTTGGAGGCGGGGAAACACGCGATATGCACGAAGCCGCTGCTGGATAACCTGGAGCAGGCGAAGTCGCTGCTGGAGGTTGCCCAGAGAACCGGGCGGCGGGTGTTCGTGGGGCAGAGCTCGCGGTTCTTCGAGCCGATGATCTGGCAGCGCGCCGATTTCGATGCTGGAAAGCACGGCAAACTTTTTTCCGTCGAGGCACACTATCACGCCGACAACCGGTGGTTCCTTCAGAAGGACTGGGCGAAGACGGGTGGGCTGAAATGGCTATTCGGGGGATTGAGTCATCCTGTCGACCTGGTCCGCTGGTATTTTCCGGATGTGACGGAGGTGATGGGGTATGGCATGCTGACGGAAAACGGACGAGTGGGCGGCCTTCGCGATGCGGATTCGATGCACTTCGTGATGACGACGGGGGCTGGAAACATTGCGCGGGTGAGCGGGTGTTACAGCTCGCCGCCGGTGAACCATATGCGCGACAGCCACATGACCTGCATTCTTCGGGGGGAAAATGGGGCGAGCCAGGCGGATTATTACGATCTGCGCTACAGCACGCATTTCAAAGGGGAAGGATGCGTGCAATATGATATTGAAACGCGGGCGCCCTATTATTTCCGCTTCGGCGGGCGCAGTCATCATGCGGGGGAGTATCAGAATTACATTGAATATTTCGCGCGATGCATCGAAAGCAACCAGACGCCTGCGCCCGATTTGCGGGAGGGGATTGTGACTGTCGCGCTCATGACGGCGATGGACCGGAGCCTTCAACGGCGTCAGCCGGTCACTGTCAGGTCCGTTTTGGAAGAATGGGATCTTCAGGGGTTGGCGGGTTAGTCGGCGTGGTTCGTGGGGATGTTTCTGTGGTGGGCATTCCATCGCGACTCGAACGAATATTTGCCGGCGTCAGCGATTATTATAGCGACCTCGCGGTCCAGATTTTTGAGTTTAACATTGGACATATCGGCGATTGGACGGCCGGATTCAAATATCCGTGTTCCGTACGGTGCGGGCAGATAGATCGTGGCGCTGCTGTTGAATGGAATTTCGACCGACAAATCGAGACCGTGATCTCGCCGCTCCCAGCGGCAGCGGATGCGCCCGAGGATGGAGTCGTAATCCGCCTCGGCCCAGGAAATATCGCCGACGATCGCCGGACGAATTACCAGCCGATCGGCGCCGCTCAGGGACATGTCCAGACGAATCCCGGCCAGGGACTGATAGAACCATTGTTCGGCATGGCCGAGCATCAAATGATTCTGCGATTTCGCGGGATTGGCGTCCCAGGCTTCGGTGAGGGATGTTGCGCCGGCGCGGAGTTGGGCGCCGTAGCTGGGGGAATCGGTGCGCGAGAGGATGTCGAAGATTACGTCGGATCGATTCGCTTCGCTTAACGCGTCCAGGACGAATCGAAATCCGATGTCCCCTGCCGTGATGTGATTCTCGCGTGCGCGAATGTCGGCGATCAGGCTATCGAGAACGCGCGGCGCATCGCCCGGGTCGGCCAAACCAAGGGCGAGGGCCATTGCGTTGGCGGTCTGGCTGTTTCGATCGTAATGGCCGGCCCGGGGGTCGAAGAACCGGGCCTGAAACGCGCGGCGAACCTCATTTGCGCGCTCGGCGCATAATTGGGACTCGGTGGCATCGCCCAGCAGGAGGGCCACCTTCGCGAGTATTTGAAGATCCAAAAAGTAGAAGGCGGTTCCGGTCAGGGCTTTGGTGGTGAGCTTGGAATAGCCCGGATCGCCCGGGCCGATGTCGTACCAATCGCCCAGACCAAAGTCGATGATGCCGTCCTGTGCGCGGCGATCAAGATATTGCACGTACCGCCGCATCATGTCGAAATTGTCACGGAGAATTTGAACGTCTCCATATTGCTGAAAAGTGAGCCAGGGATTGATGACCGCGGCGCTGCCCCATTCGGGGGAATTGCTGAAATCGGCGTATTGACCGGTGAATTTGGTGTATTCCGGGGCAATCGTCGGGACGCACCCATCGCCCTGCTGCGCCTCGCGCATATCGGCGCATATCTTGGCGTAAAGCAGGGGCACGTCGTAGTTGAACATGATGGCAGGCCCCATCAGGTGCGATTGTTCCAGCCAGCCGAGTTTTTCGCGGTGAGGGCAATCGGTGAGCACGCTTTGCATGTTGCTAGCAATGGCGGCGTTAATCAGTTCATGGATCTGGTTGAAAAGCGGGTTGGAACAACTAAACGATCCCGCGGCGGCGGCGAATGAATGAACGAACTGGCCTTCGAGTTCTTCGATCGCGGCCACGTCGCCCCGGGCTTCGATAAATCTGAAGCCGGTAAAGCTGAATTCGGGATGCCACGATTGGGGTTTGCCGGCGCTGGTGCAAGAGAATGATATGGGGCTTCCGCAGGAGCGCTGGGAAACGCGGCCGGAGGCGTCGAGCAGTTCGCCGGGGATTAGTTCGATTTTCGATCCGGGTTGGCCCGTGGTCTTAATCCGCGGCCAGCCGGAAAAGTTTTGGCCCAGGTCGTAAACGGCCAGATCGGCCGCGGGACTGGAAATCCGGACGGGACGAAATGTTTTCATGACTCTTACTGGAGGGGCCGTTTGTGATCGCAACGTGCCGCCCGGACCGGATGTGAGCGCGGCCTGCGACCATCCGTTGCCGGCACAATTCGGCATATCCCAGCCGGTTGGGTTGTCGCGGGCGTCGGAGTCCTCTCCGCCGTAGATGCAACTGAAGGTGATGGGGCCTGGGGAACACTTCCATGATTCATCGCTGATGATTGTCCGCGTGGTGCCGTCCGGAAAGGTCAAGAGCATCTGCAGGATGAATTTTGGCGGTCCGAACGAGCCCTTGAATTTCTTGTAGCGCCCCCCCACGACGTTAAACATCCCGTTGCCGAGCATCATCCCCAGCACATTGGAACCGGTGCGAAGGAGCGAAGTTACGTCGTGGGTGACGTACAAGCACGTCTTCGAATAATTCGTCCAGCCGGGATCGAGGACGTTTTCGCCGGCGGTTTGTCCGTTGATGCGTAATTTGAAATGCCCCAGGCCGCAGACGAATATCAGGGCCCGGGCCGGGATCGCTTCCAGGGTGAATTCTCTGCGAAATATGGGGAGGGATTTCGAGACGTATGTTTGCGGATCGGTTGTGATCCAATTCGCGATCCAATCGGATGCATTTAGCAATCCCATTGTGAAGGCGGCTGGGTCGCTCCATTCCGACGCGGCGGTTTCGTCCCAGATTTGAACCTTCCACCAAGCCTGCTCGGCGGAAGAGAGGGTGCGGCCCTGATAGGGGATGCTGAACGATTGGGACGAGCAGACTTTGCCGGGGTTCCAAAGATCGCCGACATTTGCGTCGAGAAGATCGCGCGATGAGGCGACGAGAATTTGATACGCGATCTGTTTCCCGCCCAGCCGATGCGAATCGGCATCGATTTGCCAACTGAATCGTGGAGCCGGCGTGTCGATGCCCAGAGGCTCCGCGCGGTATTCACAGCGAAGCGCAGGGGGACGGAAATGGGAATTCATTCGATTCCAGCCAATTGCTGTTTCACGGCGTTTTTCCAGCCGAGCCGAAAGGCCTCGGCCCGACCTTTGGGCATCAAGGGTTGATATTTCAGCCCAGCAAATGGGAGGCGCGAGATGTCGTCCATCGAGGCGAACAGTCCCATCCCGAGTGCGCAGAAGCGCGGCTCCGAGGGGCGAGCACTCGGCAATCGGCGCGGCGACCACCTCGAGCCCGCTGATATCGGCCATGAACTGCATCAGGAACTTATTGCGGCTGGCGCCGCCATCGGCGCGCAAGGTCCGCAGGTTTACGCCGGAACGGGTTTGCATCATTTCCAGGACATCGCAGACCTGGTAGGCGATCGATTCGACCGCCGCCCGCACGACGTGATTGCGATTGGAATGCGACGTCAACCCGACAATCGCCGCCCGCACCCGCGGGGCCCAATAGGGCGCACCAAGCCCAGCGAAGGCGGGAATGAAATATACGCCCGCGTTGTCGGGCACTTGCTGCGCAAGGGTTTCGGTTTCCTCGGCGGTTTGAATTAATCCCAACTGGTCCTTCAGCCAAGCGATCGTTCCGGCGGCATAATTGATGATTCCCTCGAAGCAGTAAACCGGCTTGCCGTGATGGGTCCAGGCGATGGTGGAAACCGCGCCCTCGCCAGCGGCGCGATGCGAAGATCCGATGTTCAAAAGAACCGATGCGCCGCTGCCGAGCGTGACCTTTGCCATTCCCTGCTGCAAACATTGGTGCGCCACCAGCGACGCCTGAGAGTCGCCAATCACGCCGCAGATTGGAATGGGTTTGCCCAGGATTCCGCGCGCGTCGGTTGTGCCAAATTCCGCGGAGCTGTCGCGCACTTCCGGCAGGCAGCGCATCGGGACGCCGAAGATCGCGCATAATTCTTCATCCCAGCGCAGGCCCAGAATATCATAGAGCAGGGTACGACTTGCATTGGTGTGATCGGTGGCGAAGGTTTTGCCGGCGGTCAGACGGTAAATCAGGTAAGCGTCGATGGTCCCGACAAGCGCTTCGCCGGCGGCCAGCTTCGCGGCGATATCGGGCCGGTTGCGGATCAGCCAGGCGAGCTTGGGGGCGGAGAAGTAAGAATTGATCCTGAGCCCGGTTTTGCGGGGGACAATTTCGCCGGTGTCGGCGCCTCGAAGTTCTTCACAGATTTCATCACTGCGCCGGCATTGCCAGACGATAGCCGGATGCAACGGCTGGCCGGTGGCGCGATCGAAAACCACAAAGGTTTCTCTCTGATTGGTGATGCTCAGGCAGGAGGCATCTCGGAGACTGTCGCCGGCGCGTTCGGAGAGTGAATTGATCGCCGCCAGCGTGTTGTTCCATATTTCGCCCGCGTCATGCTCAACGAAGCCCGGCTGGGGGTAGAACTGGCGGTGTTCGATCGACGCCTTGTCGACCAGGTTGCCGAGGGGGTCGTAAAGGATTGCCTTGGTGGCGGAAGTGCTTTGATCGATGGCCAGTAGATGAGCCATTTTGCTGCCTCAGCGCAGGAGATTTCGTGCCAGCGTTGCCAATGCTTCCATGGCGATGCCATAGTGGCGGAAGATGTCGGCCTGGCTGCCGGTGACGGTGTATTCGTCGGGAATTCCGACGATTTTGAACCGCGGGGCAGCGTTCGCCTGAAGGAGCACGGCCGCGCAGGCTTCGCCGAGGCCGCCGAAAACGCTGTGCTCTTCGACGGTGATGATGGCCGCGCAACGGTTTGCCGCGTCGAGAATCGCCTGGTGATCCAGCGGTTTGATCGTGTGCATGCTCACGACCCGGCAGGAGATCCCCTCATCCGCCAAAGCGCCCGCGGCCAGAAGCGCGTGAATGACGGTTTCGCCGGTGGCGATGAATGCGATGTCGGATCCGTCCCGAATGAGCCGGGCTTTGCCGATTTCAAAGCCCTGCTGGGTCTGAGTTAAATCGTAGAGCGACGCCTTGCCGAAGCGGATAAACATCGGGCGCGGATGTGCGGCGGCAATTTTGATCGACTCACGGGCTTCGAAATTATCCGCGGGCACGACGATTTCGATGTTGTTGATGGCCCGCAGGGCGGCCAGATCGTGCAGCGAATGGTGGGTCGATCCCAGCGCGCCGTAGCTGACGCCGGCGCTGATGCCGATCAACTTCACCGGGTTGTTTGAATAGGCGACGTCATTTTTTATTTGTTCGAGGGCCCGGGCGGTGAGAAAACAAGCGGGGGAGACGGCAAAAACGATCTTGCCGACCGACGAGAGGCCGGCCGAAACAGCGACGAGGTTCTGCTCAGCGATACCAAGTTCGACCAACTGGGTCGGAAGCGCCGAGCCGAAATTGACGAGCTTGCCCGAACCGCGGGAGTCGCTGGTGACGGCGACGATCTGGGGGTTTTCGGTTGCGAGTTTGAGGAGCGTGGCGCCGAACTCCTCGAGATTGGGGCGGCCGAGTTTCAGGCCCAATCGCGCAGCCATTGCGGCAGCGGCTGGGCTAAACATGGACGGGGCCGCAGCGCTCATTGGACCGCCTTTTCCGCGGCGGCAAGGGCGGCGTCCAATTCCTTGATCGCCGCCGCAAACTCCGCATCTGTGGGCACGCCGTGGTGCCATTTCGCCACGTCTTCCATGAAGCTCACGCCCTTGCCTTTGATGGTGTTGGCGATCACCACCAGGGGTTTGCCGGTGGAATCCGTGCTGGTCAGAGCCTCGGTGAGCCGCGAAATCGAATGGCCATCGACGGTTTTTACGGTCCACCCGAAAGCGCGGAACTTTTCGTCAAGCGGTTCGTTGGAGCAGACATCGCGCGTGCGGCCGGTGATTTGCAGCGTGTTGTGATCGACGATCGCGATGAGGTTATCGAGCCGATAATGGGCGGCGGCCATCGCCGCTTCCCAATTCGATCCTTCGGCAAGCTCGCCATCTCCGAGAAGGACGAAAACCCGGAACGCGGCGTGATCCATCTTCCCGGCGATGGCCGTTCCGACGGCGATGGGCAAACCGTGCCCGAGTGCGCCGGTGTTTTGCTCGATCCCGGGAACCTTGCGTGTCGGATGGCCGACGAAGTGCGATTGATACGCGCAGAGCGTATCGAGCTGCTCGCGGGGGAAAAATCCGCGGTCGGCGAGCACGACATACAACGCCTCAACCGAATGCCCCTTGCTCTGGATATAACGGTCGCGCTGGGCGTCGCCAAATGTTTGCGGAGAAACCCGCAAGATGCGGTTGTACAAAACGCTGAGGATATCGATGCAGGAAAGGCTTCCGCCGGTGTGCCCGGCGCCGGCGTGGCGGATGATTTCGAGAATGCGCCGGCGGTAGGAAATACTTTTGAGTGCAAGTTGCGCGTCAGTCATGCTCATGGCAATGGCCGCTGAAAATCAGGCGTGATGATGCATTTCCCAGCCCAGATATCGCCCGCAGGCTTCCACAATTACGCCGGCGGTATGCGAGGGGTTGACGGCGACGTGATGCTCGAATCCTTCGAGGCATACGTGCCGCAGGAGCGATTGTAGACGGGGGATCTTGGCCACCGCGCGCTGGCCGAAGGTTTCCAGGGCGTCGCTGGTGAGGGTGCCCTGGCCGGCGTATCCGCGAATCACGCCGTTGGCATCGTCGGTCGTGAAGCGGGCATACGTCAACGGACCGGCAGGCGCGCGTCCTTCCATCGCGCCGTAGGTGTTTTCAACGCCGAGGGTGCTGCCGAGGATCGGCGCGTTGGCGATCTTGGTGTCGGGCGCGAACCCGA
Organism: uncultured Phycisphaerales bacterium; assembly: GCA_963755915.1. Taxonomy (GTDB): domain Bacteria; phylum Planctomycetota; class Phycisphaerae; order Tepidisphaerales; family Tepidisphaeraceae; genus PALSA-1353. Next base: position 4,079,246 of record CAVWLP010000002.1, on the reverse strand, counting down.
TCGGCCAGTTGCCGCAATGAAACAAAACGCATTTATCCTCATCGTCGCCGTAATTGTTGTTCCAATCGACCAGGGCGCTGGGCTGTTGCGAAGCCAGCGAGAGGGCGTGCATCGAAGTGCGCCGGTGATGTCGGTCTCGCAGGCGCTGGGCATGAGTTTCTGCGACATGATGCTCATACACGTGCAGGCGTTGCAGCCGTAGTTCTGCTGAAGGCTGGTCCAGCATTGAATGGCGGTGCTGTCCAGGTCGTTGGCGGCGACGAAATCGTCGAGAACCACGCCAAGTTTGGCCATCTGCACGATTTTCTCCGGGGGGACGCCCACCGACGGTGCATAATCCTTGATCTCGGCCAGCTTGGCTTTCACGGGCGCGTCGCCCGGCCCCAGCTTCTCGGCCTTGCCGAGAATTTCCGAGAGATCGACGGTGGTGACGCTGATGCCGTAGCGCTCGAGGATTTTCTCGCTATAGCGGACGGTATTGAACGCACCGGGCCGCGCGCCGACGGCGCCGAACCGCGCTGAGCGAAGGCCTTTGACAACCCGGCATACCGCGACGAACTGGGCCAGGTCGCTTTTGAAGGACGGATCGCTGGGCTGAACGACGTGCTTTTGCGTAAGGGTGAAGGGAATGCGGGCCTGATTGAGGTTGTTGCAGACGGAAATTTTGCCGCAAAACGCATCGCGCCGCCGCGCAACGCCGAGGGCGTTGAGATCGTCCGGATAGGCCTGGATAAGCACCGGGACGTTGAGGCGCGCGAGCTTCAGCGTATCGGCTACGCCCTTCTCGTCGCCGAAGTTGGGCAGAACGACCAGGACGCCGTCGATTCGACGCCGATTTTCGGAAAAGAGATCGGCGCACTTTCGGGCATCGGAATAGGTCTCGACCCCGCCGAGCTTCGTTTGCTCCGGGGAGAGCATGACCGCATCGATCTGCGATTCTTGAAGCAGTTTGCCGATTTCCTTTCGCGCCTCTCCCACGAGCACATCGGGAAAGAAATCGCGGTTTCCGATGATGACGCCAAGTGCGACGGAGGACGTTTTCGCCATGGTTTTCCCTCGCCAAAAGAAAGCGAATGAGTGATTTGCGATCGAGTTTACCGTAGATTCAGGTGATTTCTACCTATTTTCGCATCAAATATGCCTGTATCCTAAGGTGCGATGCATTTCGATCCGCGCCGGCCCGATTTCGCGCCATACGGCCTCACCTGCCAGCGATGGACACCTTCGCTGATGCGCCGGCCGGATCGCCACAACGAAATCGAGCTGAACCTGCTGGAGCATGGATCGATTACCTACCTGCTGGGCGGCCGCAAGGTGAAGATCGAGGCGCACCGCCTGGCGGTGTTCTGGGCGGCGATTCCGCATCAGATCATCGATATCGCCGGGCGGCATAATTATTTCGTTGCGACGCTGCCCCTGGCGTGGTTTCTGCAGTGCGGATTCGACGATCGTCTGGTGCAGCCGATTCTTCATGGACAGGTTCTCCAGAGCGCGTCGAAAGAGAATGGTTCGGCCGATGCGGAGCTATTCCGGCGATGGATCGGCGACCTGAAGTGCGCCGAGGGACCGGGGCGGCGGGTGATGATGCTGGAACTTGAAGCGAGGCTGTTGCGCCTGGCTTCAAGCCTGCCACGGCGGGACAAAGCGGCCACTGCCGCGCGGCATGGAGCACTGGAGGGCGCAGCGCCTCACCAAGGCCGAGCAGATGGCCTGCTTCATCGCCCAGCATTATCTCGAACGGCTCAGCGTTGAGCGCATCAGCCAATCGGTCCGCCTGCATCCCAACTATGCCATGAGCCTTTTCAAGCGCGTCTTTTGCACGACCGTGACCGATTACGTGGGCCAACACCGCATATCCCATGCCCAGCGGCTGCTGGCGACGACGGACAAAAAGATTCTTTCCGTTGCGTTAAGCTCGGGCTTCGGGTCGATCAGCCGATTCAACAGCGCCTTCCGCCGCGCCTGCGGGGTGTCGCCGCGGCAATATCGGCAGGATCATCGCATCTAAATTATCTCGACACTCTTGGTCACGCCCGCAGGCGAGCTGCTGGCGCGAACGATCAGCGAAAGCACAAAACGCTCGATTCCCGGCGGAAAAGAAATGGTCAGCTCGCCCGGCGCCGCATTCGATTTTCGTCCGGCCATGGCGCCATCGATGAACGCCTCGGCCTCTCCAATGATCTCGCGAAAAACCACGCGGCCTCCGGTCGCTTGAAGAATTTTCCGCGGTTTGCAGGTGGTGCGATAAATCGCGTATCCAGATGCCCGGGTCCAGGCCTCCTGCGGGCCGGCGCTGGGATTGATTCGATCCCAACTGTTGACGTCCTTGTCCATCGCGGGCTGCCGGATGTCGGGGCGCGCGATTGTGATCGGGCTTATCCGCCAATTCGATACAAAATATCGCATCTTCGCGATGGGAACGATCAGGCCAGGGTCGGCGGTGGCGGATTTGAAACGCAAGAGCGCCGGGCTCAGGCCATCGGCGGCAGCGGTCAATTCGATTTCACCGGGCGTGGTCGAAGTTTGCAGAATAACTTGCGCCAAGCCGCGAAATAGACTTCGAGCCGATGCCTTGTCCGGCTCATGGCAGGTCGGGTCGCCATTTCCCACGCCAAGGATTTTCGCCGGTCCGCTCAAAGAGAAGGTCACAAAATTGGCCGCCGTTGGAACGCGATTTCCCTCGGCATCCGTTGCAAAGACGGTTATGGGGATGGCAAAACGCCCGTTGGCCGGGATCGTGGCTGCGTTGAACGTCGGATGGATTTCCAATCCGAGGATGGTTGGAAGTCCTGTCGTTTTTACGGTCGTGGAAAACTGCGCCGGAGCTTCAGAGTCGGACGCAACGACGGTCAACGCGCCCGGCTGATACGGAACTTCCCAGGTTGCCGTTCGCATCGGGTCAACTTGCCGCCTGCCGAGCGATTGGCCGTTGAGAAAGAGTTCGGCCCAGGGGCAGTTTAAGTAGGCCACGACCTTGATCGGCTTGCCTTCCCGGCCGAGCCAGTTCCAGTGGGGAAAAACGTGCAGGAAACTTTGCGATGCAAACAGCGCCTTGTGAAAAAAGAAGGCGTCCTTGGCGAAACCGCAGGTGTCCATGATCCCGAAATGCGAATTCACGCAGGGCCATTCGTGGGGCGTGGGCTCGCCGCGGTAATCGAACCCCGTCCAAATAAACGCGCCGGCGACAAAGGGACGGGCCAGAACATATTCCCAAGTTTTCCTGGCCGTCGCGCCCCAAGTGGCAACCTCTGAGTCGTAGGAGGCAAACGTGTACTCGTGGGGATTCGTTTCATACGTCCCACGCGTGGAGAGCACGCAATGTGTTTCGGAAGCGACCAGTGGAACGTGGGGATATTTCGCGTGATACTGATCGTGCTGCGGGAGTTGATAGTTGATTCCCATGATCTCAACGACGCTGGCGATGGCGTTTTCGTTTAGAATTCCGCCGCTTACGGCCGCCGTTACCGGGCGGGAGGAATCGAGCTGCCGGATCTCCTGCTGCATGGTCTTGGCGATGTTAGCGCCGACGGCCGTCCCTTGAATCGCTTCTTCGTTGCAAATCGACCACAAAATGACGGATGGATGATTGCGGTCGCGCCGCACCATTGTCCGAAGCTGGCTCAGGTGCTCCGGTGAACTACCGAAATTGCGGTTCTCGTCCATGACGAGCATGCCAAGTCGATCGCATGCATCGAGCAGAGAGGTCGACGGCGGGTTGTGCGCATCGGTAGGCGTTGGTGCCCATTTCCAGGAGCCGGCGAATTCGAAATTCCTGGATCGAATCCGGCACGGCAACTCCGACGCCGGCGTGGTCCTGATGGTTGCACGTTCCTACGAGTTTCACCGGCGCATCATTGAGAAAGAAGCCGAGATCGGGATCGAATCGAATGGTGCGATATCCGAAATGGACCTCGTCGTCGTCCGCGTCGCGTCCATCTTCCGTTACCAGGGTTTTCAAAACATAAAGATGCGGTGTTTCAAGGGACCAAAGCCGCGGGTTGTTGATTTCAATCTCCGCGGCCACCGTCCGCGAGGTGCGCGGCGCGAGCGTGGCCTCTTCGCCGCGTCGGGCGATGGTTTTCCCATCCGAGTCCTCGATCGTCCAGATCACCTTGCAATTCGTCTGGACATCGGAAGCATTAACCAGCGTGGTTTCGATATTGGTAGCCCATCGGTCGCCGGCGATTCTGCGCGGGCAAACGAAAATGCCAAACGTGTCGATGTGAAGCCGCGACGTTTTGATCAGGCGCACATCGCGATAAATTCCCGCTCCTTCGTACCACCATCCCTCGATTGCGTTGGCGTCGACCCTGACGGCGACGACGTTTAATTCCTCGCCGAAGTTGGCGACATCGGTGAAGTCGACCGTGAACGGGGTGTAGCCGCAGAAATTGCGATGCAGCACATGCCCGTTGACCGCGACAGTGCAGTGCGTCGCCACGCCGTCGAATTGCAGGGCGAGATATCTTCCCCGATCGGAAGGCTCAAGGCGAAAATACCTGCGATACCAGGCGATCCCGCGCGGCAGAAATCCATTGTCGACATGGTTTTGCGGGTCGAACCGCCCTTCCACCGACCAGTCGTGCGGTAAAGCCACCGAGGGCCAATCCGAATCGTCAAAATCGGGCCTGGCGGCGCCGCCGGCCCACCCGGCCTTGTTTGCCATGTATGCCGAGATGTGGTTATTGGCGACGGGATTCGCCACGTCGCCGAGATGGAACTTCCAATCCGATTCCAGCAAAGCGATCTGACGGATGGAAGGTTCGGACATGCGAAAGATTTTACCAGCAACCAGCGTGGTCGCGCAGTGCGACATCATTGACCGGCATTGGCGCGCCCCCAGTCAAGCGAAAATGGCGATTCTATTATACACCCGTACATCGCCGCGACGGCCGACGCGTTGCTGGCGAGTATTGCGAACTGCCTTCGGACTAACGCTCCGCACGCATTTTTTGCACAAACAAGCGGAGTTTTAATCCGGCGCCGCAACCATTCCGTTCTGTTTTTTGCGCCAAAAATTCAGCGCCTACCGCAACCTGGGCCGCACGATGACGGAAAATCCCCGCTAATTTCACATCTGCGCACATCGACGCCGTGGAATCGTTGATTGCAATTTTTCCCGGCCTCCAAATTTCAATCGAATTGGGTCAGAATTTGTGTCATAATTGTCAGTAAGCTTGGTGTCGCGTGTTCGGTCACCGCTGGCAGCGTCGAGGCATACCCTGCCTGTTTCGCTTCACGCATTTAGAAGGCAAGTAACGCACTCCACAGAGGAACAACGTGTTGGTTAAACAGTGGGACGTTTTCGAAGCTGCGCTGGAAGGACCGTCGAACGGCAGGCCGTTCCTTGACGTTGACGTTTCCGCCGAGTTTTCTCAAGGCGACCGGAAATTCAGCGTGGGCGGGTTCTATGACGGCGAGGGGACGTACCGGATTCGTTTCATGCCGGACGCCATCGGGCAGTGGCGTTACCGGACGCAAAGCAATTCTCCGGCGCTCGACGGAAAGACGGGGGGGTTTGAATGCGCGGCAGCGGGGCCGCAGAACCATGGACCCGTGCGCGTTCACAACACGTTTCATTTCGCCTATGCCGACGGCACGCCGTACTACCAGATCGGCACGACGTGCTACGCATGGACCCACCAGGGCGAAGCCATCGAAGAGCAGACGCTCGCGGCCCTGGCAAATTCTCCCTTTAACAAGATTCGAATGTGCGTTTTCCCGAAGCGGTATGCCTACAACGGAAGCGAGCCGTCGCTTTATCCATTTGAAGGAACGCCGCCCAACAGGTGGGACTTCACGCGGTTCAATCCGAAATTCTTTCAACATCAGGAAAAGCGCATTCAACAGTTGCGCGATTTGGGCATTCAGGCGGATGTGATTCTCTTCCATCCCTACGACGAGGGACACTGGGGCTTTGACCGCATGGACGAAGGCGCCAACGAGCGCTATATCAAGTACGTGGTCGCGCGGCTGGCGGCGTTCTCCAACGTCTGGTGGTCAATGGCCAACGAATTCGACTTCATAAAAGAAAAGACGGTCTCCGACTGGGACCGCTATTTCCAGATCGTGCAGAAAACCGACCCGTACGGACGGCTGCGATCGATCCATAACGGCAAGGGGATCTACGATCACAACAAGCCGTGGGTCACTCACGCCAGCATCCAGAACGGATCGGCCGTTCAGGATTTCGGCCGTGCCGGTATTTACCGCGACGTCTATAACAAACCGATCATTTTCGATGAAGTGAAATACGAGGGGAACCTGCCGCAGCGCTGGGGAGATATCTCCGCGGAGGAAATGGTTTATCGTTTCTGGCAAGGGATTATCGCGGGCACTTACGTTGGTCACGGGGAAACTTATTTGCATCCCAAAGACATCATGTGGTGGGCTCGAGGCGGAACGCTGCACGGGCAAAGCCCCAGCCGACTGGCCTTTCTCAGGCAGATTCTGGATTCCGCTCCCCGCGAGGGGATCGAGCCGATCGACAAATGGCAGGATTTGCAAACCGCCGGAAAGGCGGGCGAATATTATCTGATCTATTTTGGAAAGCAGAGTCCCACGGAGTTTGTTTTCGAGCTTCCGCGCGATCGTTTGGCGGCCGGCATGGAATTCAAGGCCGAAATCATCGACACCTGGAACATGAGCGTGACCCCGGTTGAGGAAACCTTTAAGATCGTGGCGGACAGCACGTATCGATACCGTGCGGAGGCGCAAAAGACCGTGAAATTGCCCGGCAAACCATATATCGCGCTGCGGATCAAGCGCGTGGGCGGAATTCCGGCGACGGCGCAGCAGGAAGTTCGCAACCATGGCGATTAATGCCGACTCGGCGCAGCCGGGGACAATGCGTCGATGGGCCTTCGCACTGCCGCCGGTTTTTGTCTGCTTTTGCCTGATCGCGCGGGTCTCCTGGGGAGAATCAATTGCGATTCACATCGATCAGGACGCGGCCTCGCGCGTGGAATTTGGCGCCTCGCGTTTGGTGGATGCGATTGACTCCATTGGACTTCAGGGCTCGGTGGTGCGCGACGGCGATCCGGAGTTATCGAAAATTATCGTCGGCACGCTTCACTCGCCATCCATCGAATCCCTTGTCCTCTCCAAGAGCCTCAGCGTGAATCCCACTGCGCTAAAGAGCGAGGGGTTTCTCCTCGCTACCACCAGCGCGAATCAGATTGCCGTGGTCGGGGCGGACGACTCGGGGGAGCTTTACGGATGCCTCGAATTGGCGGATCGCGTTGAAAACGCCAAGGGGCTGCCCGACCACCTCAATTTTATTGACGCACCCGCGTTCAAGCTGCGGGGAGCCTGCATCGGCATGCAGAAAACATTTATCCTGCCAGGTCGCCATGCCTACGAATATCCGTATACGCCCGCCCTCTTCCCGTTCTTCTACGACAAGCAGTTCTGGCAGCAGTATCTCGATTTTATGGTGAAGAATCGGATGAACACGCTCTATCTATGGAGCGGCCATCCCTTCGCATCGCTGGTTAAGCTGAAGGATTACCCCTACGGGCTTGAAGTGCCGGAAGAAACCTTCCAGCGCAACGTCGAGATGTTTCGGTTTATCGTCAAGGAAGCCGACCGGCGGGGCATCTGGGTCATTCAGTGCTTCTATAACATCCTGGTCTCGAAGCCTTTCGCCGAGCACAACGGCATCGACACGCAGCTCTCGACGCCAACCCCGCTGGTGGCGGACTACACCCGCAAATCGATCGCCGAATTCGTCCGGCAGTATCCCGGCGTTGGACTGATGTTCTGCCTGGGAGAAGCGCTGCAGGGGATCGACAATCAGGTCCGGTGGTGCACCCAGGTAATCCTGCCCGGCATTAAAGACGGAATGGCCCAGGCCCATCTGACCAATGAGCCGCCGGTCATCATCCGCGCCCACGCAACCGATCCGCGAATTGTCATTCCCGCCGCCCTCAAGGTCTACCACAACATTTATACGTTGGAAAAATACAACGGCGAATCGCTGACGACTTCCGAGCCGCGGGGCGTTCGCCAGGCGCTTCATTTGGCAATGAGCAAGCTCGTTTCTACCCACATTGTTAATGTTCATATCCTGGCCAACCTCGAGCCCTTCCGCTACGGCGATCAGCGATTCATCAAACAATGCGTCATCGCCGCACGCGACCGGCTTGGCGCCCGGGGAGTGCATCTTTATCCCCTTTCCTACTGGAACTGGCCGGATTCTCCCGACATCGCCGATCCTCCGCTGAGACAGTGGGATCGGGATTGGATCTGGTTCGAAAGCTGGGCACGTTATTCCTGGAACCCGGATATCGACGAAGCGACCGATCACGCATACTGGGTTTCGCGGCTGGCGTCGATGTACGGTCCCGGCGCTGCCGAGGACATTCTTGCCGCTTACAACGACTCGGGAGAATGCGCCTGCGCCTCATCCGCCGCTTCGGAATCACCGAAGGCAATCGCCAGACGCTGTCGTTGGGAATGACCCTCGACGAACTGGTGAATCCAGGCGACTACCACGCATTTGAGGAGTTGTGGTTATCGCAGTCTCCGCCCGGAGAGCGCTTGGACGAATACGCCGATCGGGAATGGAAACACCAGCCGCACGTCGGCGAAACGCCTCCGCAGATTATTTCGGAGGTGCTCGATTTCTCAAAGAAGGCCGTCGATGAGATCGATGCTGCCGCGCCGTCCGTCACCGCAAACAAGCCGGAATTCGATCGCCTGCGCAACGACATTTACTGCATCCGCGCGATGTCGCAGTCGTATTGCGCAAGGCCAATGCCGCGCTGCTGGTTCTTCGCTATCAATGCAGCAATGATCCCGGCGACATGGTCAAGGCATCAGAATTTCTGGCCCAAAGTCTGGAATACTATCGCACGCTGGCCAGGCTGGCCGACGCACATTACCAATTCGCCAACGCCATGCAGACGAGCCAGCGGCAGATTCCGGTACCCGGCGCGATCTTTCGCAAACCGGCGAATTATCTCTGGGGCCAGCTACTGCCGCTTTACGAAAATGAGCTGATCGAATTCCGCCGGCGCGTCGATGAGATTCAACATGGGACGTCGCAGACCGTTGACGAAGCTTCGATCAAGCCCCTGCCGCCCGCGGCTTTTGAATTGATCGGCAAGAACGAAGACACTTTTACGGTGCGCGTGGGGGCCGCGGTTTTTTCGGATCGGGCTGACGTTATCATGTCGGTTGCGCCCGAATTGCGCGGCCTTGTGGGAATCCGTATCTCTGAGAAGGAAACTAGAACCGGCAATTACCAACCGATCGAGTTTTCCACGTCACAGCCGGTTCAGGTGTTGATCGGGTATTTCAATTCCGAGGACAAAAAGTGGCTCCAGCCGCCGCAACTGGAAACCGACGCCCTGGCGGCGGAGCGTGGCAGCACAGCGCCGCTCATTCGCAATGCCGTCGCCATTCCCGGCCTGCCGGCCGTCGATGTTTACACGCAGTATTACGGCGCGGGACAGCATAAACTCGAAGTGCACGGCTCCGGGAGCTTCATCGTGCTGGGGGTAATTCTCCGGTCGGTCGAGATTACCCCGCGCGACGCCCACCTGACGATGGAGAAGTAAGCGATGCCAATCCTCGACGCCGACAATTTCAAGCACCACGTCGACTACTTCAACACGATGGAGCCGGAGACCGTCGTCAATCTGATCCCAAACAGCCAGTCCTGGGATTGGATGAAAGAACGCATTCCGCTCTTTACGTGCCCGGACCCGGCGATGGAGCAGATGTATTATTTTCGCTGGTGGACCTATCGCAAGCATATCGCCCAAACCCCGGCGGGAATAATCGTCACCGAGTTCCTCACGCCGGTCAAACACGCCGGCGCTTATAACTCCATTAGCTGCGCGCTCGGACATCACATCGCTGAAGGACGGTGGATTCGCAATCCGCAATATCTGGACGAATACGTTCGATTCTGGTTCCGCGGCGACGGCGGCAAGCCCGAGCCCAAATTCCACAATTACAGCAGTTGGATCGCCTCGGCCGTGTACGAGCGGTTCCTGGTCACCGGCGATCATCATCAGATGCTCGACCTCTTTGACGATCTGATCGCCGATTACGGGAAATGGGAAGACGAAAAGCTTCTGCCCAGCGGTCTTTTCTGGCAGTTCGACGTTCGCGACGGCATGGAGGAGTCGATCAGCGGGTCGCGTACCGACAAGAACGCGCGGCCCACCATCAACAGCTACATGTTTGCCAACGCCACCGCGATCGCCGCAATCGCGCGGCACATCGGCCGAGCCGATGTAGAAACAACGCACCTGGGAAAAGCGGCCCGGCTCAAATCGCTCGTGCTTGAAAAGCTCTGGGACCCCTCCGCGCCATTCTTCAAGGCCCAGACGCACGTCGATGGACTGTGCGATGCGCGAGAGGAAATAGGCTTTATCCCCTGGTATTTCCGCCTTCCCGACGCCGGGTATGAAGGTGCCTGGGCGCAGCTTATCGATCCGAAGGGATTCTGGGCCCCGCTGGGGATTACCACCGCTGAACGCCGGCATCCAAAATTCCGTTCCCACGGGGTTGGCGATTGCGAATGGGACGGGGCGGTCTGGCCGTTTGCGACCTCGCAGACGCTGACGGCGCTGGCGAATGTTTTGCGGCATTACCCCAATCCGCCGGTCGAAAAGCGGCACTATTTCGAGGGGATGAACACCTACGTCAAATCGCAGCACTGGGACAACGACAAGCCGTACATCGGCGAATACCTCGATGAAGTCAACGGCCGATGGCTCAAGGGAGATAACCCACGAAGCCGTTATTACAATCATTCCACGTTTTGCGACCTGGTAATCGCCGGGCTGGTCGGGGTGGTGCCGCGCGGCGATGAAAAGATCGAAATCGCCCCCCTCCTGCCGGCGGACGCGTGGGATTGGTTCTGCCTTCAGGACGTTCCCTATCACGGATCGCTGCTTACCATTCTCTGGGATCGCGATGGGAGCAAATTCAAGCGCGAAGCGGGCCTGACGGTGTTTCTCGACGGTAAGTCGGTTGGACATGCGCAAGAGCTTCGGCCGATTGTGACGCTGGATGTGCTTCGCTCGTTGAGCTGAGTCGAGTTCACAATGATGCATGACCGCCTTTCAAGATTTCACTTTGTCTCGCTGGTCATGGTCGCGATTCTGATTCTGTCGGCCCTTTCCCTGGCGGCTTCGCCGGAGTCTGAACCGGCCATCCAATATGAGGGCGGCGCGCTCTCCTACACCCAGGACGCTCACGGCAATCGCGTTCCCGATTTTTCGTACGCGGGCTACATGCAGGGCCGAGTCCCGATTCCAAACGTGCCGGTTCGTGTGATCGTAACTCCCATCGCTGTCGACAACACCGCGCGCATCCAGGCCGCCATCGATTATGTCGCGTCGCTGAAGCCCGACGCCGACGGTTTCCGCGGCGCCGTTCTGCTTCAAAGTGGGAAATTCGAGGTGGCCGGTGGAATTACCCTGCTGCAATCAGGAATTGTGCTGCGCGGTCAGGGCCCTGGCGACGGAGGAACCCTGCTGGTCGCCACTGGCGTGGACCGCCGGACACTCATCACCATCAAGGGAGCGAGCGATCGGGAAATCGAAGGCCACCCCGCTTCAATCACCGATTCTTACGTTCCCGTTAATGCAACCCAATTCCACGTTGCCGATCCCAGTCAATTCAAGGTGGGCGATCCCGTCGCAATCGTTCGCCCCTGCACGGCCGAGTGGATCAAAGCCCTCGCAATGGCCGACGTCGGCGGCGGCATTGGGCTGGGCTGGAAACCGAGCACGCGCAACATCACCTGGGACCGCACCATTGTCGCCGTCTCCGCAAATCAGATTACGATCGACGCCCCCATCACCACCGCCATCGATGCCGCTTTTGGCGGCGGCACGATCGCAAAATTCCGGTGGCCGGGCCAAATCTCCCAAGTCGGCGTCGAAAGCCTGGCGTGCGAATCCGCCTGCGATCCCGCCAATCCAAAAGACGAAGCGCATTCCTGGATCGCGGTATCGCTCGAAAACGTGCGTAACGCCTGGGTGCGCCGAATCACCACGACGCATTTCGCCGGTTCGGCGGTGTCGGTGTTCGAAACCGCCAGCCAGATCACTGTGGAAGATTGCCGATCCCTCGCCCCGGTCTCCGAAATCGCCGGCTATCGCCGCCACACCTTTTATACCACCGGCCAACTGACGCTCTTCAAAGCCTGCTGGTCTGAATTTGGCCGTCATGATTTTTCCGTGGGCTGCTGCGCCGCGGGACCCAACGCATTCGTGCAGTGCGAGGCCGTCAATCCGCTCGACGATAGCGGGTCGATCGACAGTTGGGCGTCCGGGGTCCTGTTCGACAATGTTCGCATCGACGGCAACGCAATCAATCTCGGGAACCGGGGATACGAAGACGAATTCATCGGCTGGTCGGCCGCGAATTCTGTCCTGTGGCAGTGCGATGCTTCTCTGCTGGTCTGTCCCAAACCCCCGACCGCGCAGAACTGGGCGTTCGGATGCTGGGGCGAATTCTCCGGCGACGGCGCCTGGGCCGACAGCAACGCCTCCGTCAAACCGTACAGTCTCTATTACGCCCAGCTCGCCGATCGCGGGATTTCCGACGCCGACCAGCGCGCCGATCTAATGATGTTTTCCTCCGACGCCTCCAGCAGCCCCACCCCCGCCGAGGCCGCGTGGCTCATTGCCGAGTCCAATCAACCGGGCCCGCTGTTGTCCGATTGGATCGACAAAGTCAGCGAGCGCCTTCCCATCCCCTCTGACCAAAGCGGCGCGAAGTCGATCGACGAAATTCCCCCTGCCCCTCCACCGCCGCAGGGTATCAATCAGCCGCTTACGATCAAAAACGGCCTTTGCATCATTTCCGGCAACCTCGCCGCCGGCGGGCGCGATGAAGTCCAGTGGTGGCTCGGCGGGATTCGTCCATCCGACATTCCCAAGAATAAGCCATGCCTCACACGATTCGTCCCCGGCCGCGATGGCCCGGGCCTGACCGATGATCTCGACGAGCTCACCGATTCCATGGCCAAGAGTCACATGATTGGCATCGAGCATCACTACGCCCTCTGGTACGACGAGCGGGATGACGATCACGAGCGCGTCCGCCGGATGAACGGCAATGTTTGGCCGCCATTCTACGAGCTGCCATTTCTGCGCAGCGGACAGGGCCAGGCGTGGGACGGCCTCAGCAAATACGATTTGACGCGCTACAATCCCTGGTACTTCAATCGGCTCAAGCAATTCGCTCAGCTTTGCGATAGCAAGGGCCTCGTGCTCATCAATCAGCAGTTTTTCCAGCACAACATCATCGAGGCCGGAGCCCACTGGGCAAGTTGTCCCTGGCGAAGCGCCAACAACATCAACGACATGGGATTCCCCGAGCCGCCCCCGTTTGCCGGCGACAAGCGCATTTTCATGGCGGGCCAGTTCTACGACATGACCAACGCCCACCGCTGCGAAATCTATCGCGCCTACATCCGCCATTGCCTCGACGAACAGGCCAACGACACCAACGTGATCCAGCTTACCGGCGCCGAGTTCACCGGTCCTCTGGCTTTCATGCAGTTCTGGATCGACACGGTCGCCCAGTGGGAACACGACACCGGCAAACAGGTCATCGTGGGCCTGAGCGCCACCAAGGATGTGCAGGATGATATCCTGCGCGATCCGAAACGAGCCCCGATCGTCTCGGTCATCGACATTCGCTACTGGTGGTATCAGGTAGACGGCAAACCATACGCCCCCGCCGGCGGACTGAATCTGTCGCCCCGCCAGCTCGAGCGGGTTTTCCCTCACAAGAACAGCTCGTTCGCGCAGGTCTACCGGGCCGTTCGTGAATATCGGGAAAAATATCCGGACAAAGCCGTCATCTATTCCGCCGACGGCCAGGCGGAGTTCGGCTGGGCCGCGCTGATGGCCGGCGGGTCGCTTCCCGATATCCGCACTCACATGGATTCCCGGCTCCTCGCCGCCATCCCCAATATGCACCCGATCTCGCCGCCCGCTGCCGGTGAATACGCGCTCGCCGACTCGAATCAAAATTTCCTGATCTATAAAATCGGCCGTGGCGCGATCGACTTCGATTTGCCCGCGGGAAAATCGTCCTACGTCCAGCGTTGGATCAACCCGCGCACAGGCGAACTGTTGGAATCCCAGGGCACAGAATTCAAACCCCCCACGAGCGGCATGAACATCCTTTGGCTCGTCCATCAATAATTATCCACATGGCTAATCCCATCCAACCCCGACGCCTTCACCCCCCCGCCCTGGGCGAAACGCGATGGACCACCGGCTTCTGGGCCGATCGTTTCGAGAATTGCAAAACGGCCATGGTCCCCGCCATGGGCCGCCTGATGCAGGAGACCGAGCGCGGGCGCTTTGTTGGAAACTTCGAGGTCGCCGCCGGCTCAACCGAGGGAAAACATCACGGCGCCAAATGGGACGACGGTGATTTCTTTAAATGGCTCGAGGCCGCTGCCGCGACATTCGCCCTGAGCCGCGATTCCTCCCTCGATCGCGAAATGGATCGCCTCATCGCCCTCCTCGCCCGCGCAGGATCCCGACGGCTACATTCACACCGACGTCCAGATCCGCCAGCGCCGGCGAAACCGTCCCCCGCTTCGGCAATCCGATGGATTTCGAGATGTACAACATGGGCCACCTGATGTCGGCCGCATGCACACACCACGCCGCCACCGGCAAATCCAATTTGCTTTCGATCGCCCGCAAGGCCGCCGATTTTCTCGCCGTTCACTTCGAGAACCCCACGCCGGAAGTGGCCCGGCACGGCATCTGCCCATCCCACCTCATGGGACTGATCGATTTATATCGAACCACGCGCGACGAGAAATATCTCCACCTCGCAACCAAGCTCCTGGCGATGCGCGACCTGGTTAAAAACGGCGACGACGACAACCAGGACCGTGTCCCCCTGAAACAGCAGAAACAAATTGTCGGCCACGCCGTGCGCGCGACCTATCTCTACGCCGGCGCCGCCGATATCTATGCCGAGACCGGCGACCCATCCCTCATGCCAGTCCTAACCGCCACCTGGCAGGACCTGGTTTCCCACAAGCTCTTTATCACCGGCGGCTGCGGCGCGCTCTTCGACGGCGCATCGCCCGACGGCTCTGCCGCGCAGGAAACCATCACCCGCGTCCACCAGTCCTTCGGCCGCAATTATCAGCTCCCCCAATCGACCGCACACAACGAAACCTGCGCCGCCATCGGCAGCGTCTTGTGGAGCTGGCGCATGCTGCAGATCACCGACGATGCGAAATTCGCCGACCTCGTCGAACAAACCCTCTTCAACAGCGTCCTGGCCGGCGTCAGCCTCGACGGCACGAAGTTTTTCTATACCAACACCCTTCGGCAGCTCAGCCCGATGCCGGTCGACCTCCGCTGGGATCGCCGGCGTGTGAAATTTCCCCCCTGCTTCTGCTGCCCGCCCAACGTCGTCCGCACCGTCGCGCAGTCGGCAAATTACGCCTATCTGAAATCCGATCGCGAACTGTGGGTTACGCTCTATGGTGGAAATACCATCGAAACTAAATTGGCAGGCGGTGCGCTGAAGCTGCGGCAGCAAACAGACTATCCCTGGGACGGCGGCATCCGCTTCACGTTCGAAACCGCGCCCGCCGAATCATTTACGCTTAACCTTCGCATTCCCGCGTGGGCAAACAACGCGACCATCACAGTCAACGGCATACGCGTCAATGATTCAATCCGCCCCGGCACATTTCATCCCCTTAATCGCAAATGGTCAACGGACGACGTCGTTGAGTTGAATCTTCCGATGCCGGTGCGCCTGGTCGAATCGCATCCCTACATCGAGGAAACCCGCAACCAGCTTGCCGTCGTGCGCGGGCCGATCGTTTATTGCCTCGAATCGATCGATCTCCCGCCCGACGCCGGGATGCTGGACGTGCATCTCGGTTCCGATGCCGATCTGGTCCCGGCAACCGACCCCCAGCTCCCGGGAATCACCGTCCTGAAAGGCCGCGCCACGCTCATCCCTCGCGACCCCTGGTTTGATGAGCTCTATCGCGATGCGGCTGTGCATCACTTCCGCAAAATCGACCTTCAACTGATCCCCTATTTCGCCTGGGACAATCGAGGCGAATCGGAAATGACCGTCTGGCTTCCCCGCCAAAACTGAAAGGGTCCATGAGCAGAAGCCTCCACTTTGCCGCGATCGTTTTCCTGCTGGCCACGGCCCCGCTGTTTGCCGCTTCCTGTGATTCGCTCTCTCTCTGGTATCAGCAGCCCGCCGTCGCCTGGGAAGATGCCCTCCCCATCGGCAGCGGACGCCTCGGCGCAATGGTCTTCGGCGGCGTCCCCGATGAACGAATCCAGTTCAACGAAGACACCCTCTGGACCGGCCAGCCCCACAATTACGACCGCGCCGGCGCAGGCGACGTGCTTCCCGAGATTCGCCAACTGGTCTTCACCGGCAAGGTCAACGAGGCCGCCGACCTGGCCCGCAAGAAATTCCTCAGCGATCCCGTCCGCCAAAAAGCCTATCAACCCTTCGGCGATATTCACCTGCATTTCCCGGGCCAGACCGCAGTCACCGGCTATCGCCGCCAACTCGATCTCGATACCGCCATCGCCCGCACCTCCTATCGCGCCGCGGGCATTTTTTTTCAACGCGCGGTTTTCGCCAGCTATCCCGACAACGTCATCGTCATTCATCTCTCCACCAACCAGCCCGGAACCCTGAATTTCACGGCGACGATGGATAGCCCCCACAAGATCTCCCAAACGACGGCCATCTCCCCAGGCACGCTGAAAATGACCGGCCAAGTTCGCGACCTCGTAGCCCCCTTCGAATTGGGCCTGCGCTTCGAGTCTCGCCTGCGGGTGATAAACACCGGCGGCCGCCTCACCGTCGCGGGAAACAGCATTCTCATTCAAAACGCCGATACCGCGACACTTTTACTCGTGGCCGCGACCAGCTTCAGGAATTTCCAGGACATCAGCGCCGATCCCGCGCAGCGTTGCGATGAGATGCTCGCCAAACTTCAGGGCAGATCGTACGAAAGTCTGCGCGACGCTCACGTCGCGGACTTCAGGTCGCTGTTCGACCGTGTCACGTTCGATCTTGGTCATACGGATATCGCCGACCTCCCAACCGATCAGCGCCTGAAGCGCGTCGTTGCTTCCGCCGACACCGGCAACGAATCCAAGGATGCGCCAGCCCCCGAGCATCTCGGCAGCTCCGGGCTGGATCGCGACCCCGCCCTGGCGGCACTCTTCTTCCAGTTTGGCCGCTACATGCTCATTTCCAGCAGCCGCCCGGGAACCCAGCCGGCGAATCTGCAAGGCGTCTGGAACGAACTGCTCAATCCCCCATGGGAAAGCAAGTACACCACCAACATCAACGTCGAGATGAATTACTGGCCCGCGGAAGTGACCAACCTAAGCGAGTGCGCGAGCCCGCTTTTCGACATGATCAACGATCTATCCATCAGCGGCGCCCGCACCGCCCACGATCTCTATCACGCCCGCGGCTGGGTCGTTCACCACAACACCGACATCTGGCGCGGCGCCGCCCCCATCAACAACATCGACGGAATCTGGCCCACCGGCGGCGCCTGGCTTTGCAGCCATCTCTGGCAACACTATCTCTTCACCGGCGACGCCAAATTCCTCGCAACCGTGGCTTATCCATCCATGAAGGGCGCCGCCCTGTTTTTTGTCGATTCACTCGTGAAAGACCCGACCACCGGCTACCTCGTCACCTGCCCATCGTTTTCACCCGAAGAAGGCACCCTTTGCGCCGGCCCCGCGATGGACATGCAGTTGATCCGCGCCCTGTTCGGTTCCACCATCGCAGCTTCAAATATTTTGAACGTCGATCAAGACTTCGCCGAGCAACTCGCATCCATTCGCGAGAAATTAGCCCCCGACAAAATCGGCAAATATGGCCAGCTCCAGGAATGGCAGGACGACATCGACAAGCCCAACAACAATCATCGCCACATGTCCCCCCTGTGGGGCCTCTATCCAGGCTCCGAATTTACGCCGGAAAATTCCACCGTTCTTGATGCCGCCAAGGTCCTTTTAAAATGGCGCGGCGACGGCAGCACCGGCTGGTCCTACGCCTGGCGAATTCCCCTCTGGGCGCGCGTCGATGACGGCGAGATGTCCTATCGCCAGCTCTCGCTTCAGTTGGCCAAGCGAACATTCTCCGATTTATTCGACAAGTGCGGCCCCTTCCAGGTCGACGGAAATTTCGGCGCCACCGCCGGCATCGCCGAAATGCTTATCCAAAGCCACCTGCACCCCCCCGGCCAGCCGAATGTCATTCAAATCGACCTCCTTCCGGCCCTGCCCAAGGCCTGGCCTTCCGGTTCCGTCACCGGGCTTTGTGCCCGCGGAGGTTTTGAAGTTGATATGACCTGGAGCGATGGAAAACTTGTTTCGGCCGTCGTCCGCTCAAAGTTCGGAACCCCCTGCCTGATTCGCAGCGCCGGGCATGAACTGTCGCTGCAAACCACCCCCGGCAATTCCTACAAAATTGACGGCCAGCTTCATCTTCAGGGATAAACCATGGACGTTCTGCAGATTCACGGCCGCGAGCAATCGCTCCTCAATCCAACCCTCCCCGACGGCGGCCTTCCCCCAATGCCCGGCGTCCATTCCTTCCAGATCTTCCGCGCCTCCTCCGACGTTCCCGACCTAACCGACCAACTCGGCTGGACCTATCACCATCACGTCGACATGGCCTGCTGGAAAGGCCGCCTCTACGTCGGGTGGAACTCCTGCCAGCGCGATGAAGATGTCTGGCCTTCGCGTGAACTATATAGCACCTCCACGGACGGCTCCGGCTGGACCGACCCAGTGGAACTTTTTCCCCAGGGCATCTCGACCTGCCTGCGCATGTATTTCTACCGCGCATCCAACGACCGCATGCTGGCAATCGCCGGCCTGCGCACGGACCAGCAGGAAACCAGCGAAGACCGCAAAAGCGCCCTGGTCGTCCGCGAAATCCGGCCCGATCATTCCCTCGCCGACGTCTTCACCCTCCAGGCCTCGCAGTCCATCAAACTGCCCGCCCCGCGCTTCGACACCTCCAGCGACGACGCCTTCAAACAAGCCTGCCGGGAACTTCTGGCCGACCGCATGTTCTTAGAACAACAGGATCGCGGCCGCTTGCTAGGCCCACGCCGCATGAAGTGGCACGACCCCGCCGCCTGGCCCGGTGGCGCGGTCCCGGGCGAAAACGAAAAATGGGTCTGCGGCAAAGCCTTCTCCTTCTTCCGCCGCGCCGACAACGCCTGGGTCGGCATCAGCAAGATGGGCTGGGTCACGGCCTCCACGGACGACGGAAAAACCTGGTCGCAGCCCAGCGTCCCGGCGTCGCTCATCACCGGCAAAGCCAAAGTCTGGTCCCAGCGCACCCGCGACGGCCGCTACGTGTTGGTCTTTAACCCGTCGAAATCGAGCCGATACCCCCTTGTAGCCGTCACCAGCTCCGACGGCGTCAACTTCGCCGACATGCGCATCATCCAGGGCGAACTCCCCATCCAGCGCTACGCCGGCCTGCACCGCAGCATCGGCCCCCAATACGTCCGCGGCATTTCACACTGGGCCGACGACGGCTCGCGCAATGACAACGCGATGTGGCTGACCTACAGCATGAATAAGGAGGACATCTGGGTAAGCCGGGTTCCTCTGCCCCTAAACTCCCAGGAAACGGCAACCGTCAACGACGATTTCAGCAGCTTCCCCCCGGGCCCATTTATTCCCGGCTGGAATATCTACCGGCCAAACTGGTCCTCCGTCGAAATCGCCGCAGGCGTCCTGCGACTGACGAATGAAGATCCTTACGACTACGCCCAGGCGACCCGCGTGTTTGCCGAGTCGGCAAGAATCACCGTCACTTTCGATCTTGAAATTGATCGCACTGACGACGGCGCCCTCGAAATCGATCTGCTCAGCAAGTTTGGTTCCCGACGATTGGTCCGGCTCAGAATCGCCAATGACGGAAACATCAACCCCTCACTCCTCGGCGCAAAGTTCGCCCATTTTCAAATCGAGGCCGACGCCGATCGCGGCCGTTTCTCGGTTTCAATCAACGGCGCCACCATCCTGCCCGATGCCCCCTTCGCCGAATCCCCCGCCCCCCTGCACCGCCTTTCCTTCCGCACCGGGACCTGGCGCGGCATCGGCGGCGCCAAACCCGTTCCACCCGGTACCGACCACCCCGCCCGCAGATTCTCCTTCCGTATTTCCAACCTCAGCATCATTCCAGCTGGCCCCGATCAAGCCTCTGGCAATCGTGGGTCACCATGATCTGGGAACGCCCACGGCGCCGCCGTGGGGAATTCGAATTTCAATGCCGCGATCAAAATTTACACAGGGCTTCCCACAGCGTCTTCCTGCAAAACAAATGCGCGATATCGTAATATGTGCGGCCGTGACAGCCCGTTACTCTTCAACCGCCTGAATGCATCTCATCGACTGGATTTTCGTCTTCGTCCCCCTGCTCGTGATTTTCGCGTTCGCGCTCTACACCAACCAATTTGTCAAAGGCGTCGCCGATTTCCTCTCCGGCGGGCGCTGCGCCGGACGATACCTCCTCGCCAATGCCAAGGGCGAAGCCGATTCCGGCCTCGCCAGCACAATGTCCCGCTTCGAAATCTTTCTCGTCTCCGGCTTCGTCCTCAGCTATTGGAATAACCTCACCTATCCGGTCGTCCTGGCCATCGCCATCTCCGGTTTCGTCTACTACCGTTTTCGCGAAACCCGCGCCCTCACGCTGGCGCAATTCCTCGAAATCCGCTACACCCGCGGTTTCCGCCTCTTCATGGGAATGCTCGCCTTCATCGGCGGAATCCTCAACTACGGCGTCTTCCCGGCAATCAATGCCCGCTTCTTCATCTACTTCCTCGATCTGCCCCCCACAGCCGAGATCGGCCCGATCCACATCTCCACTTTTTCCCTCATCATGCTCATCTATCTCGCCTGCACCGTTACCATCGTTCTCATCGGCGGCCAGGCGACGATCATGATCGCCTGCTGCCTCGAGGGAATCTTTTCGCAGCTTATCTACATCATCATCGCCATCGTGGTGCTTTATATCGTCCGCTGGCATCGCATCGTCGATATGATGGCCGCAGCCCCCGCGGGCCATTCCCCCCTGAATCCCTTCGACGCTTCCAAGGTACAGGATTTCAACCTCTGGTTCATCCTCATGGGCACCTTCACGCGCATCTACGGAACCATGACCTTCCAGCAGCGCCAGGGTTTCAACAGCGCCGCCCGAACCGCCCACGAATCGCGCATGGCTAATGTCCTGGGCGAATGGCGCGGCTACGCCGGCACCCTCATGATCCTGGTGCTCAGCATCTGCGCCATCACCTATCTGCGCGATCCGGCGTTCGCTAAGCAGGCTGTGCCCATCCAAAATGCTATCAACTCCGTTGACGCCGGTTATCTCCAGCAGCAGTTGACAGTCCCCATTTCCCTGCGATTCCTGCTCCCAACCGGAATCAAGGGCCTCTTCTGCGCCTCATGGTAATGGGCCTGCTCTCCTCCGACGGCGGCCATCTGCACTCCTGGGGCAGCATTCTCGTGCAGGATTTCATCTTACCGCTCAGAAAGGAGGCCCTGTCGCCGCGCGCACATCTGGGCAATCCGCGCCGCGATCATCGGCGTCGCCTGCTTCGCCTTTGTCTTCAGCACGTTTTTCCCGCAGACGGAATATATCTTCCTCTGGTGGCTGCTCACCGGCGCGGTCTTTTCAGCAGGCGCCGGCGCGGCGATCATCGGTGGACTCTACTGGAAAAAAGGAACCGCCTCCGCCGCCTGGGCCGCCGCGATTTCAGGCTCAGTCCTCTGCCTCCTCGGCATTCTCTTCGGCAGCTTCTGGCCGGCAATGTTGCGGATCCTCCGCCCGCCCCTCATTCATCTCGGGATCCACCTCCCCGACAAGTTCTGGTTTAACTACCAGGTCTCCAGCTTCATCGCCCAAGTCGTCGCCGCCTCGGTTTACGTGATCGTCTCCCTGATTACCTGCCGCGACGGATTCAATCTCGACCGAATGCTCCACCGCGGCCAATACGCCGTTTCGGGCGAAGCGCCGAAAACCAGGCCCCTCCGTGAGCGCTTCCGCCTGGGCAGCGTCTTTCGCTTCGATGAAAACTTCACCCTTGGCGACAAGATTCTTTCCAGTTCCATATTCTGGTGGGCGATGGCATTGGTCGCCGTCAACCTCGTGATCATGGCCTGGAATTTTCTCTGGCATTGGTGGCCCGCGCGCTGGTGGGCCGACTACTGGCTGATCCTCGCGATCGTCGTTCCCTTTGGCGTATCGCTCGTAACCCTGGTCTGGTTCACCTTCGGCGGAATTCGCGACATGCGTTTGTTTTTCACCGCGCTGCGAGACGTCCGCCGCGACAGCCGCGACGACGGCCGCGTCATCGCTCATCACAATCTAGCCGACGAACCGGCGCGAACTCCGGCGCTCGATAAAAAGCTGTAAGAAGGCTCACCCATGCAAAACGAAGTCGCCCCCGATTTGATGCAGGTCATATACGATCAAACAAAAACCCCGTTCAAATATGGAATCGTCCTCCAGCCCCCGCAAGGATCCCTCTACGACTGCCCCAGCGTTTTTCGTTTTGAAAACCGCTGGTTTATGGTTTACGTCGCCAACACCGACAAAATCGGCTACGAGACCCACCTTGCCGTCAGCGACAATCTCCTGAATTGGCAGCCGCTGGGAAAAATCCTCTCCTTCCGCGAGGACGGCTGGGACCATTGCCAGGCCGACGGCGGCATCGCCCTGGCCGATGTTCAATGGGACGGCGACCATGCTCTACACCAATTCGACGGCAGATATTGGCTCAGTTACATCGGCGGCGCTCTGCCAGGCTATGAACCCGATCCCCTCTCCATCGGCATCGCCTGGACGCAAGATCCCTCGGCGGCGCAGGAATGCACGCGCTTAAGCAATAACCCCGTCCTCGGCCCCGGCGATCCCGACGCCCGCCCCTTCGAAAAAGCCACCCTCTACAAAAGCAACATCATCCAGGACCCCTCCAAATCCCTGGGCTCCCCTTTCGTGATGTTCTACAACGCAAAACAGCAGGGACCCGGCACGGAGCGCATCGGCATGGCCCTCTCCGACGACATGACCCACTGGAAGCGCCACGGCCCCGGCCCCGTCATCGACAACGGCCCACGCGGAATCTCCGGCGATCCCCAGGTCGTCCGCATCGGCGACCTCTGGGTCATGTTCTATTTCGGCCATGTCTGGAAGCCCAAAGCTTTCGACACGTTCGCCTGCTCCCACGATCTGGTGAACTGGACCCGATGGCATGGCCCCCATCTCGTCGAGCCGTCGGAGCCGTGGGACGCCACCTTCGCTCATAAACCCTGGCTCGTCCATTGGAAGGGGATTGTCTATCACTTCTACTGCGCGGTCGGAAATCGCGGCCGCGCCATTGCCCTCGCCACCAGCGCCGACCTTCGCTCTACATAATAAACTTCACGCTTTGCGACGCCCCGCCGTTGAGCACAATCAAAGCATTCACGATGATCCAGATTCCCGCCGCCAAACCCTCCCCAAAAATAAGTCCAATGAAAAATGGCTTCGCCCGTTGATAGAAGCGGGCACCGCCGAAACGCACGATCAGCAACTGCGCCAGCCAACCCACGAAAATGCTGAACCAAGCATCCCCAATGGGCGTCCCATAGCTCGCCACAAACCCCACCGGCAAAAACGGCCAACTCGCCCATCGCAGTGATGCCCCCTCCAGCAGCGCCGTCACCCCAAACCCAATCCCCATATGCAGCGGCGAATTATATTCCTTCGGCGCGAAACGCCCCTTGCCGAACTGATCGACCCCCGCCCCAATCTCCCGCTGCGGAAACGCCTCGGCCCCAAAATAATTCCGCTGCGGTATCGCCGTTTGCGCCGCCGGCGTCGGATACGAATACTGGCACCAGAGCGTGGTACAAGCCGCCACCGCAAACCCCACCCCCAGCGCCAGCGCAATCACCCACCCAATCCGCCGTGGATTTCGCACCCCCACGCCCGCGTTCTTGCAGACCACAAGACCGGTCGTCGCCAACGTCGTCAGCCCCTCGCGCGTCGCATAAGCCCCAAGCAGCGTGAAAACGCCCCCAAAATAAATGTCGTTCGTGTTATACCACTTGGCCGGCGTATTCGTGTAAATCTGCGACGATACCGCGCTGGTCCGGAAAAACGTCATCCCCGTCTCCGCCACCACCCGGGCCACAACCAATTGCCCCATGACAATAAAACCAACGATCATCACTGCCATAAAAAAATGCGTCCCCACAATCGACAACCACCCCAGCATCGTTGCAATCCCAATACACGCCAGCCAGAACGAAGCCCGCCCGCTTCGATCACCCCCCCGATTACCCCCGCCGCCAAACGCATTTCGCAGCACGCGCAGCCAGTAATGCCTGCCCACCCATGCGATCCCCAGAACGAACGCCACGCACGCGCCCAGATGCTGGTCCGCGTAAGCCGCCGGCGAAATATCCGCCTGTCTCATCCCCTGTTCCATATCGATGAGGTTCAGCACCACAAACGTCGCCCACAAGCTGAACGCCGCCCGCGACCGGATAAAATACGTCATTCCCACCACCGTGAACGACAGGAACGATTTTTTCAGCCGCGGCCGTAAATAAATAAACGGCTCTTCCGACAGAATCCCGCTGAGGTCAAACTTCAGCGACACCACCGGAACATGCCTGGGAAAATAAGTGTTGAGGATCGAAAGCAGTTGAATCCCGAGCACCCCGCACAGCCCGATCCAGAGGACGGGATCGCGAAACAGCCTGTTGAGCGCAAATCCCGGTTCGGGAGCCTCGATCAGCGCCGTCTGCACCTGGGCGATCGGAAACGGCAATCGTTCATTCAGGGCCCACTGGTCGAGCACCAGCCGCGCCAGCGATCCCAGCGTCAACATCATCGCCCCCGCAAACACACCCCACCCCGCCAGCGGAATCAACCACGCCCGATACGGAATCGCCGACCCCGCCGGCACCCGATTAAAGAACCACTGAACGATCGGACTCGTACGCCCGCTTTGGATGTCCGCCACCGGAAACAACCATTTCGGCAGATTCATCCCCGTAAACGCGTTCCAGAAAAGCTCGTCCCGCGCACCCATGTGAAACGCCGTCACCGGCATCGGCACCAGAAACCGCATCATTCCCCAATTCGGCAAACTGCACGCGACCAGCGTCATCAGCACGATGATCGCCAGTTCTCCCGTACCCAGCGCCCGCCGCGGAAACCAGCGGTGCAGCGTCCCGTTTATCCCCACCA
This sequence comes from uncultured Phycisphaerales bacterium, assembly GCA_963755915.1. Lineage (GTDB taxonomy): Bacteria > Planctomycetota > Phycisphaerae > Tepidisphaerales > Tepidisphaeraceae > PALSA-1353. Next base: position 4,053,962 of record CAVWLP010000002.1, on the reverse strand, counting down.
CCAGCACAAACAGAATCAGCACCATCCCCAGCGGCATAAACCCCGCGCTCAGGCTGGTATTCGAAAGCACGTAATCGTTGAACGGGGTGACCGCGCATACCACCACCACCGCGATCAACCCCAGCAACACGCTGCGCAGCGTGACGGCGGGTTTCTGCTCTTCAATCGATACGGGGGATTCATCCAGATCTAGCATCAGTCTGCTCTATGGCCCATTTCGTTTTATTTCTCGCCGCTCTTCGACCCACTCGACCGCCCCGCCTGCCGCCACGCCCCCGGCGTCATCCCCATCGTTTGATGAAAAAGCCCGGCCAGATATTGCGCCGACGAAAATCCCGCCGCTTCCGCGATTTTTTGCAGCTTAAAATCGCTTCCCACCAGCAGTTGCCTCACCCTTTCCAACTGCACCCGCCGAATCTCCATGTGCGGCGGCCGTCCCAGCGCCTGCCGGAACCGCTTCTCAAACGATCGCCGCGACATCGCCACTTCTTCCAGAACATTCTCAACGCGAATCCCGTCGCAAGCATGCTCGCGGATAAACCGCACCGCTTTGGCGACTTCCGGATCTTCGATCGCCAGCAAATCGGTCGATTTTCTCGCATGTACGCCCAGCGGATCCATAATCACATCGTTCGTCACCGTCTTGCCAGACATAAGCTGGTCGAGCATCGCCGCCGCCTCGTACCCAATCCGCCGCGCATTATGGATCACGCTCGACAGCGGCGGGTTGGCAAGCTCGCAAATCAATTCGTCGTCATTCACGCCCAGCACCGCCACCTCTTCGGGCACGAAAATCCCCTCCGATCTGCACGCGTCCAAAACTTCCCGCGCCCGGTTATCGTTCGACGCCAGCAGCCCCACCGGCTTCCGCAGCGATTTCAGCCACTCGCCAAGCGAAGCGATTTGCAGCGTATGGCTCCCGGGATCTTCCCGTGGATGGTAAATCTCGCATTGCATCCCCACCTCTTCGGCCAGACGCTGAAAATTCTTCCCCGTCGGGGGCCAATCCCATTCGTTCGGCGCTCCGCAATATGCAAAGCGCACGAATCCCCGGTCGCGGAAATGCGCCATTGCCAGGTCCGCCACCGCGTTGTGATTTCCCCGCACGGCCGGCAGCCCGCCCGTCCCCGGCGGACCCGACAGCGTCACCACCGGAATCCCCACTTCAACCAATTGCCGGACGAATTCCTTGTTCTGCCTCGGCTGCGCGATGATCCCGTCGCCCCGCCATTCGTCCGCCGGTGGTATCCCCAGAATCGGTATGTCGTTCGGCAAATGAAACAGCCACGGACCCCGGATTTGCGCGTAATCATTGATGCCGCGCAACAAATCCCGCCCGTAGGACCGCGTCGTTTCCACCAGCAGGGCGACGCTTGGAAACCGCCGCGGCAGTTTCGCCGTTAATCCTGTCTTTGCCTGGCCTTCCTTGCGCGTTCGACTCGGCTTCGCCGTCATAGAATCACTTTCCTGCGCCCGGCGCCAATTGCACTTCCACAACCGATTCTTCCAGCCCGACCGACTGGCCGCGCACGCGCAGCCTCCCCGCCTTCGTTTCCGCGCCGATCAATGCCATACATCGGCCATTGAACAATCGGCACTGTGGCTCCTTAACCGATTCGTGATTGCTCGGATCCCCATTGCCCACGCCCAGCAACCGCCCCGCCCCCGAAATATCAAATCGAACCAGGTTTTGAGCGGTTGGAACCGTTCGTCCCTTCGCATCGACCGCTGCTGCCGTCACTGCCACGACATCCTCCCCATCGGCGCGAATCGCGTGGCGATCAGCCTCAAGCACGATCCTCGCCGCGGCACCGCTGGTCTCATTTCTCGTCGTGGCAACACGCTTTCCATCGCGAAAGCCTCGCGCCTCCAGCACCCCAGGCGCATAAGCCACGGGCCAAACCAGATGAGAGTTTCGCCCCATCCGCTTTCTTCCCAGACTCGTGCCATTGAGTAGCAATTCCACCTCATCACAGTTGCTGAAACACCGTACGTCGATCATCCGCTTCTCTTTCCCTCGCCAGTTCCAGTGCGGAAAAAGATGCAAAACCGTCTCCCGGCTCCACCAGGACTTGAAGTAATAATAATTGTCTTTCGGAAATCCGCACATGTCCATCAGCCCGAAATGCGAGCCCGTGCATGGCCATTGGTAGGGAATCGGTTCGCCAAAATAATCGAACCCCGTCCACACGAACCCCCCTGCGATCCACGGACGTTTTGCCACAAACGTCCACCAGTTCTCCGCCGTCGAACCCCATTTCGGAGCGCGAACATCGTAGGCGCTCACATAACCGCGCCCGGATCGTCGGCATAAATCCCCCGCGTGCATACAGTGCTTCCCTCTTCGCTGCCGACGATCGGCTGCTCCGGCCGCCGGCGGTGGAACGCCTCAATATTCCCCACGTTGATGTAGTTCCATCCATGAACGTCCACGACATTCGCAAATCCCTCCCCAAGCCCCCTGTCGTGCATCGCCGCCGTAACCTTCCGCGTCGGATCCAGGCGGTGCGCCAATTTCACCATCGCCCGGGCGATTCGCTCCCCCCTGGCCGACCACTGAATCGTGTGCTCCTCGTTTGCGATCGACCACAAAATAATGCTGGGATGATTTCGGTCCCGCAGAATCATGCTCTCGAATTCCCCCAGCGCCTCCTGCCCCCCACCCGCCAGGCGGTTTTCCGCCATCACCAGCAACCCGTTACGATCGCAAAAATCGAGCAGTTCCCGCGTCGCCGCATAATGCGAGCAGCGATACGCGTTCGACCCCATTTCCTTCAGCTTTTCAACCCGCAGCTCATGAACCCGGTCCGGCACGGCGATCCCCACTCCGGCATATTGCTGGTGATTGCACGTCCCTTTGATCTTCAGCCCCTTCCCGTTGAGGAAAAATCCGCGCTTGGCATCCCATCGCAGCGTCCGAATCCCAAACGTCGTCACGTATGAATCCCGCGTCCGCCGCCCGTCGCTTATCACGCTTTCCAGTTCATACAAATTCGGAGCATCGCACGACCAAAGCCGCGGATTATCGATTCGCAATTGATGCACCAATTCCGCACCGTCCCCAGGCGCGAGCCGTACGCCCCGGCCTTTGCCGACTTTGACTACCGCCCCGCCGGCATCGCGGATGCGCGACGTTAAGTCGAACTTTGCACTCTCCTCCCCATCGTTAACCACCCGCGTTCGCACCGTAACCGTCGCGGCCCCCCGGACAATTTTGCTGCTCACAAAAGTTCCACTCGGCGCAACATGAAGCGGATCGGTTTTAACCAGCCAGACATGACGATAAATCCCCGCCCCCTCATACCACCACCCCTCCCAGTCGGTCGCATCGACGCGAACGGCAACAACATTTTCGCCCCCATATTCCACTACATCCGTCACGTCATATCGAAAGCTCGTATATCCGCTCTCGTGGCGTCCCAGCCGGAATCCGTTCACCCACACAATGCTATTTCGAAACACTCCATCAAATTCAATCCCGATGCGCCGCCCGAGGTCGCCTTTCGGAACCGGGAATTTCCGGCGATACCATCCCACGCTATTCTCAGGATGCGCCGGCCCGATAGCCCGAAATCCATGCTCCGCCAGCTCCTTATCTCCCTTAGAATCGAACGGCAACTCGATCGCCCAATCATGCGGCACATCCACCCGCCGCCAGCGCGAGTCATCGAATTCCCGTCCGGCGGCACCACGAGCCTCGCCCGCTTTGACCAGGCACCGGCTGGCCGCAAACCCAAAGTCCCGCGCCGCGCAACCCGCATGCCCCAACGCAAACCTCCAATTGTGGTCCAGAGATAGACGCTCTCGCATACCCAACGTAGGGTGGGCGAATTCGCCCACCATTCCCTTATTTCCGCGATTTCGGCCCTTATCGGCCCACTTTCTTACCCTATATCCGCAAGTGCGCAAATCTGCAAAACAATTACGCTAGATTGTTCTAGGCCCTTCGCCACCCGCAGATTAACTTTTGGGCGTCGCGATTCATCCCGCTATCAATTAGTTGTATGGTCGTCCACCTGAACGATTTCGCGCTCCAACTGTCGCTCACCGCCTTCCAGCAGGGAAGTTGGATGGATCTCCCCCTGCGCCCGGCGCCGATGGAGACGTTTTCAACCACAAAGGCATCGAGGGCCGGTTCCACGTCGATCGCGAACACGACCATTTGGAATACTCCCTCAACTTCAAATCCCACTTCAAAACCCGCATCCGCCTCCAAGCCCGGCTGCTGGATGAATCCGACCTCTTCCATCTCATCCCCGGAAACATCCACGGCGACAACAACGCCCCCTTCGTCCGTCCCGGCGAATTCCCCTGCCTCACCGGCGCCCGCCCCGCCGAGCGAAATTGCGCCCCCCTCTGGGAATTCCGCGCCGATCGCGCTTCTCATCCCGTCTCAATCCTCTGCTGCCAGCGCGGAGCGGTTGGAATTTCCATCGACCCCTATTCCCCCTCCGGCAACGCCGACGACGGCTTCATCCGCAACGGCCTCTTCGCCGCCCTCCCCGATCGCTTCGGCGTCGCCCTGGGCTACGGAAATGACCCGCTAACCTTTGTCGAAAAAACGCATTTCGCCCCCGCCACGGCCGATCTTACCCATCGCGCCGGTGCAACAGGAAAAATATTCGCCGTGCCCGGCGCCGGGCGCCTCGCCGCCCACCGAATCATCCGCGCCATCTACGAGGAGATGCGCAGCATTCCGCAATTCTCCCGCTCGTTTCGCGACGCCCTGCGCGCCCTCGCCGACGCCTTCGCAAAAATCAACTTTTCCCCCGAGCTTCAGCAGTACACCAACCGAAAATGCCGCGTCCCGGTTGACCTCAATCTCGAACCCTGGCGCGCCATCGTCGAAATCGGCTGGACCGGAGGCACCGTCCTCGCCTACCCCTTCCAGCTCGCCGAGCGCCTCTTCCCCGATCTAAAACTTCCCAAAGATTCAGCCCAAATCTTCAACGAGATCGCAACCGGCTTCAACGAGTCCTCCGGCTTCCTCAACGACACCACTCTCAATCGCTTCACCCACAACCGCCCCAAAGATTGGAACGCATCCGAAATCAACGGCTGGTGGTCAGGTTTCTTACCTCAAACCCAGGGCAACCATTGCGCCTACACCAACGCCCACGCCGCCTATTATCTTCTTCGCGCCGCTTCAAACCCCTTCCCCGCGGACACCCCCCACTGCCGCCGCTGGGTTGACGTCGCCCTCCGCGTACTCGACACCGCCGTCGAATTACAGCGCGACGACGGCGCCTTCGGTTACATCTTCAGCAGCTCAGAAAAAAAGGTCGTCGACTGGGACGGCTTCGCCGGTTGCTGGTTCGCCCCCGCGCTCATTCACGCCTGGAAGCTCACCAGCAACACCCGCTATCGCGACGCCGCCGCCCGCGCACTACACTACTACCGTCACTTCGTGACAAATCTCGCCTGCTGGGGATCGCCGATGGACACTTTCAAAAGCGTCGATTCCGAAGGAAACCTCGCCTTCATCCGCGCCGCCCGCCTCATGCACACGCACACCGCCGATCCGCTCTATCTCGACATGCTCCAGGACGGCGCCCACTACGAATACCTCTGGCGCTACGGATTCCGCACCCGCCCCCAATCGCCGCCCCTCAAAGCCAGCGATTGGAATTCCTGCGGCGGCTCGATCACTTCCGTCTCCAACCCCCACATCCATCCCATGAGCACCGTCGTCACCGAAGACCTTCACTACCTCGCCCGAAAAACCGCCGACGCCTATCACGCCAACCGTGCCGAAGACGGCATCGCCTGGCTTATGAACACGATGGAACTCTACCCCCGCGTCACCGGCTACGGCGCCTACGGCGTTCTTTCCGAGCGCACCTGCCCCAGCGACGGACTTCTCGTCGAGCGATACCATGACGACAACTCCGCCTCCAGCACCTGGTGGAGCTACAACGCCTGGGCCGCCGCTTCAGCGATGGAAGCCATCGCCGAGCGCATCATCGCCACCGAGCAAGAGCAGAATGAAGCAACCTCTAAAACCCACTATGACTTTTCAAGGAGCCCACTGTAATGCCCGTTTCTCTTTCCCTCCACGGACTGGTCGTTCCCATGGTCAGCCCCTTCACCACCGACGGCCGCATCGACAAACCCGCGGTTGACCGTCTCGTCGCCCACCTCGTGAACGGCGGTGTCCACGGAATCTTCGCCCTCGGTACCACCGGCGAGTCCGCCTCAATCCATCCCACCGAAAAACGGCGTCTGGTCGAGTTCACGGTTCGCGCCGCCGACAAAAAAGCCACCGTCTACGCCGGCATCGCCGCCAACTGCTTTCAGGAATCCCTCGAAGCCGCCAAAGCCTACGCCCAAATCGGCGCCGACGTCCTTGTCGCCCATGTGCCCAGTTACTTTCCCCTCACCAACGAGCAGATCGAATCTTACTTTGTCCGCCTCGCCGACGATCTTCCCCTTCCCCTGGTTCTCTACAACATCCCGTCCACCACGCATCAAACCATTCCCCTCACCGCAATCGACCGCCTCCGCCGCCACGAAAACATCGTCGCCCTGAAAGAGTCCGCCGGCGACCCCACCCGCGTCGTCGATCTCCTCCGCCTCACCGGTGGTCGCGACGGTTTTCCCATCCTCATCGGCAACAGCCCCCAGTTCCTCCTCGGCCTCAAACGCGGCGGCGCGGGCATCGTTCCCAGCGGCGCCAATCTCGCCCCGGAACTCTATCGCGCCCTGTTCGACGCCGCCTCCGAAGAGCGCTGGGACGCCGTCGAAGAGCTGCAAAATCAAACGGATGCCCTCTGCTCTCGATATCTCAAATGCCGCACCCTGGGCCTCGGATTAGCTTCCCTCAAAGCAATGCTCGAAGAGCGCGGCCTCTGCGGCCGCACCATGCTCCCCCCTCTAACCAACCAAAACGGCGACGCTCCCGGCCCAGTTTCCTCTGTGAACGCCCACGGCGCTGCCGTGGGGAATTCAAATTCCGCCGATGCCCTCCAAACAAACCCACCAAAACAGCGCCCTTTGAAATGAATCAACCACCCAAAATCGGAATTAGCATGGGCGATCCCGCCGGCATCGGTCCGGAAATCATCGCCATGGCTCTTTCGCGCCAGCCAACGCACCAGCTCTGCCGCCCGATCGTCATCGGCGATCCCGCCATCATGAAACACGCTGTCGCCTATGCGGGCGTCAACCTAACAATCAACCCCATCGCCAAACCATCCGAAACCCATTTCAAACCGGATGTGATCGATGTCCTCGCCATCGATGGCCCGGATTTATCCGCTCTTCGCCTCGGCGAAATTTCCGCGATGGCCGGCGACGCCGCCTTCCGCGCCGTCAAGACGATGATCACCCTCGCACTCGCCGGCGATATCGACGCCACCGTTACCGCGCCGATTCACAAAGAATCCCTCGTCCTCGCCGGCCACGACTTTCCAGGCCACACCGAAATCTTCGCCCATTTCACCAAGACCCAAAATTTCACCATGATGCTCGCGGCCGACAATTTTCGCGTCGTCCACGTCTCCACCCACGTCTCGCTTCGCGACGCCTGCAACGCCATCACCAAGGAGCGCGTCCTCAGCGTCATCAAGCTCGCCCACGAAGCCTGTCTGCGCCTCGGCATCAAGAGCCCCCGCATCGGCGTAGCCGGCCTCAACCCCCACGCCGGCGACGGCGGCCTTTTCGGAACCGAAGAACGCGAGCACATCATTCCCGCCATCGATGCCGCGCGGGCCGCCGGAATCAAAGTCGAAGGCCCCGAGCCCCCCGACACATTTTTCGCCAAGGCCGTCACCGGCTTCTACGACATCTGCGTCGCCATGTATCACGACCAGGGCCACATCCCCGCGAAAATCCGCGGCTTCCTCTTCGATCCCGCCGCCGCACACTGGGCACGCGTCAACGGCGTCAATGTTTCCCTCGGCCTGCCCATCATCCGCGTTTCTGTCGATCACGGCACCGCCTTCGACCAGGCCGGCAAAGGCACCGCCAGCGACGCCAGCCTCCTTGATGCCATTCAATATGCGGCGAAAATGGCCGCCAACCGTTGAAACCCCTCCTTGTCATCGCCGACGACCTCACCGGCGCCGCTGAAATCGGTGGCCTCGCAACCGCCCACGGCCTCTCCGCGATAATCCACCGCGGCGAATTCCCCCAAACCCCCGCCGACGTTCTCATCTTCGACACCGACTCACGCCTTCTCCCGCCGCACGCGGCCGCCGAGCGGATCAAATCGATTCTCAACACCGTCGATCCCGCCGATTTCAGCCTCATCTATAAAAAAACCGACTCCATGCTCCGTGGCTGCGTCGCCGCCGAACTCCTCGCCGCCATCGCATCGCTTAAATTCCCTCGCGCCCTGCTCGTCCCCCAGAATCCCTCTCGCAACCGCATCATCGAAAATGGCCAATACCTGATCGACCACATCCCCCTGCACCATTCCCCGGTGGCCGTCGATCTCGAAAACCCACCACCGACATCCGAAGTCTGCCGCCTCCTCGACCCCGCACAAACGCTCGATGTCGAATGCCTCCCTCCAGGTCAGCCCCCCCTGCCGCGCGGAATCACCATCGGCGCCGCCGCCACCGCATCCGAAATCCGCCACTGGTCCACCCAACGAGATTCCCAAACCCTTTTCGCCGGCGGCGCAGATTTCTTCGCCGCCCTGCTCCAATCCCTCGCCCTCCAACCCATCCCCACCGAACCCTTCGCATCACCGCTCAACGCAATCGTCATCTTCGGCAGCGCCTCCACCCCCAGCCGCGAGTTTGTCGCACAACTCGCCGCCGGCGCCGTCATCTGCGACCTCCCCTTCGACGCCCCCAAGGCCCTTCTCCAACTTCGCACCACCGGCTACGCCTTCATCGCCGCCCGCTCCCCCGTCACATCCGCCCGCACCGACCAAATCCGCACCGCCATCGCCGATCTCATCCCCCCGCTCCTCTCCGCCCATCCAGTCCAAACTCTCATCATCGAAGGCGGCGCCACCGCCTCCGCCGTCATCGAGCGTCTCCAGTGGTCCACCCTCCAAGTCAAATCCACAATCGCCCCCGGCGTCGTCGCCCTCCTGCCCGCCGGCAGAACCGCCCCCCTTCTCATTTTAAAACCCGGCACCTACTCCTGGCCGTCCAACCTCTCCACCGCCTTCACGCAGGGACTTCGGTAACCTCCCCGATCAACACCCCAAGGTCGCCCCGAACGTCACCCGGCCAGCCATGTGCTCCCGCGGCGGAACCGCGGTCCCCTATACGAGTGACCGCCTCTTCTCGTCACACAAACCGCAACCGATAAAAATCTTCCTCTTTATTCTCCCCAAACCCGGGAAGCCCCACTCAATAAAAATCTATCAAGCCCCTTCGATCTTCCCCACCTCAATCTTCACATCCTCCCGATTCTGAATCCGCTCCAGCTTCCCATCGCTGATCCACATAATCCGATCGCTCACCGCCAGCATCTTATGATCGTGCGTCGCGCTAATGATCGTCACCCCCCGTTCTTTGTTCAGTTGCCGCAGCAGCTCAATGATCAACTTACCCGTCTGCAGATCCAAATTCCCCGTCGGCTCATCCGCCAGAATAATGGTCGGATCATTCGCAAACGCCCGCGCTATCGCCACCCGCTGCTGCTGCCCCCCCGACATCTCGCTCGGCCGGTTCATCAGCCGATGCCCCAGTTCCACCCGCTTCAAAATTTCCGCCGCCTTGTCCTGCGCATCCGCCGCATTCAGACCCGCAAAAATCATCGGCATCATCACGTTCTCCAGCGCCGTCATCACCGGAATCAAATTAAACGTCTGAAAAATGTACCCGATCTTATGGCAACGCATCCAAGCCAGCTCATAGCTATCGAGCTGCGCGATATCCACTTCGTCAATATAAACCTTCCCCTCCGACGGCTTGTCCAGCCCCCCAATCATATTGAACAAGGTACTCTTCCCCGACCCCGACGGCCCCATGATCGAAATATATTCCCCCCGCCCGATCGACAAACTCACCCCCTTCAGCGCATGCAACACTTCGCCCCCCATCGGGTAGCTGCGCTTCACATCGATCGTCCGCACCGTAAATTCGTTCATGGCTCCACTCGCATCGCCGCGATCGGCTGCATCCGCGCCGCCTGCCACGCTGGGCAAATCGCCCCTCCCAGCGTGAGCGCCAACCCCACGATGAAACAGAATCCCATGGATTCAATCAGCTCCGCCACCGGAATATTCTTCCACGCGAACGCCCCGTAACTCACCGTCTGCGCCACCATCGCCAGGCCCGCCCCAAGCAAAATACCGATCGTCGTCCCCGCCACCCCTTGAAACAAATTCTCCAGAAAAACCAGCCGCAGGATAAACCCATCCAGCGCCCCCAGGCATTTCATCGTCCCGATTTCCCGGAATCGCTCCGTCACGCTCATCAGAGTCGAATTCAATATCCCGATAAACGCCACCAGCATCGCCAGCCCAAGCAGCCACCGCGTCTGAATCGCATCGTTGGCAATCTCCTCCCGCGTCACCGGCACGCCGTTTTTATTCATCAGTTCCTGCAGCTTGGCAACCTGGCCCGCCGAACTCACAGCCCACTCCCGCATGCCGCGCATCATCACGTTCATCACCAGGATCGACGTCAAAAACGCGATGCCCAGAACAATCCCGCTCGTCGTCAGCAAACTTCGCCCCAGTCGCATCCGGATATTCTCATACGCGATCCGCAGCGCCACCCCCAGCGGCAGTACAATCTGCCGCCCGGGCGCTTTCTTGCCGTCTAATCTCTGCGCGTCCATTGCCGCTCACATCCTATTTCGGTTCCAACCTCATCAGCCGCCGCGATCCCAGCGTCTGCAAAAACTTCGTCGTCGCCACTTCCGCCTCCCGCACGCTCAGCCGGTAATTTTCGGCAAACTTCGTAATCACCTCCAGCAGCGTCCTCTTCCCGTCGCACGCATCCCAAACCCACAATCCCATCTCGTCAAGCTCGAACGTTTTCACCGCCCCTGCCGGCATCCGAAACGGCCACCGCCCGCTCACCGGAATCTTCACGTGCGCACCGCCGTCTTCCCGCCGCTCCACCACCGCGTCCGCCGCGCAGCGGCTTCGCCGTCAGAATATCCTCACGCGTCAACACAAAACCTCCTGCGCCGCCCAACCAACCGAACGCACCAACTCCTCCGCCTGCGATTCGTCCTTCGCCTCCACGAATATCAGCCGGTCCCTCCTTGCATCATGCAGCACCGCCAGATACATCGCCCCCATCCCGGGCCCCCAGATCATCAACTTCCGGCGCTCCAGCCGGCACGAAACACCTTCCAACCCGCGCCCGTCGCTCGTCGCCATCGAAACCGCCGCAACGTCGCCGACCCGGCGATACCGTTTCATCCACGGCCGACTTTGCTCCTCTATCCACTTCTCCAGCAGCATCCGCTTCAACGCCAAATGCGCCACCGCGATCTGCCGCACGCTCATCCGCTCCGATTTCCGCGCGAATTCCAAACTCAAATCCCCCGCATTCATCTTATGCGAAGCCAGCCGCCACCCACCGCCAGTCACGCAACTCAAATCAAACGCCGCCCAAGCCATTTCTCCCCCACGCGCTTCTTTCCCCCTCGCCCGGTACTCTGGCCTTCGGCTCTGAGGCTCAGGCTCGAAGAGGAGAGGGAGGGGGTGAGGGCCGTGAAAGAATTTTGAGCCACATCCAATCGCCCCGTCCGAAAATCCCTTTCCCAACTTTCTCATCTTCGAAGTTTCGCCTGTGTAAACGTGATGAACCATCTCAAATGTTCGCCCCAAAACCTTGCTGAACCCCACCCAAACGTCCCGTCCCGGCGGCTCCGCCTCCAAATACAAAATCGCCTCCCCAAATCGCTCATCCCCGCACTCTTCCCCTTCCTTCGCCGCAAGCTCCCCAATCTCCGCCACCAGCGCCTCCCGCGCCCATCGCTTGCAATCGAATCCCCTCCCAGGCGTCCCCCACCGAATTCCCAGCCGCGGCCGATGAATATCCGACAGCAGCGCATAACCCGCCTCGAACGTCCCATGGAGATTCACCGGATTCCATTCATCCGGCATCTGAAGTTGCCAACCTTGCCACGCGAAAATCATCAATAAGGCCTCTGAAAAACGCTCTTACTTATAAACACCAGCCCAAGGCTGAACATCATGATCAATCCAACCCCGCAGCTATACCCCGCAAAGAAAACCACGATGTACTGTTTCCACTTCGGACCGATCTTTTTCTCGAAATAATACCGCCCCAAAAGCGCCCCGAAAAATTCCGGCAGGATCACCTGCGGCGCGCTCTGATCCATCCCCCGCACAATCCCATAAAAGAGCAGCACCGGCATTCCCAGCGCCGACAACAATACATACAACACCACCGATCCCCCCAATCCACCCAGCAGATAACCCGGATGAAACGCCTGCGAAAAGGGACTGAATTCCCCCCCGCCAGCGTGCTCGAATAGAGCAGCCCCTGCCGATACGCCGCCAATTCCCACCACTGCTGCGCATACGGAAACGCCCCGCTCGGCACGGGCGCAATCTTCCAGATCAAATTGCTGAACACCACCATCGCCAGCACGGTCACCGGAAACACAAACAATTCCGCCTTCACCATCGAGCTGATCTTCGTTCCCGTAAGTTCCGTCTTGCGGAAATAAAGCGCCTGATTTCCATAATTGTTGCTCGGCATCGGAATGAACCAGATCGCCGCCCCGCGATATCCCGTCAATATCCGCGCCGCCTCGCGCACGTACGGCAGCTCAACATTCTGCCCCACGATTCCCTCCATCCGTGCGCTCACATATCCAATGATCGGCGAATAAAACAACCCATAAAAAATCAGCACCCCCAGCAACCGCGCCGTCACCGCGCTTCCCATCCCCTCCAGGTGCGCCATACGCAGCAGCCACCACGCAACCCCAATCGTCGAAAACGCCGCCGCGAAATATAGAAACAGCGCCAGCCACACCGAAAAATCCCCCCTCCCCGGCGGTGGCTTCAGCAGCGACCGCCAATCGCTTTGCCCGGGGCCTTCACGCCCGCCAAACAACCGGCTCACCACGTGCCAAATCCCAATCACCGCGATCGCTCCCGTCAGTCCCAGCCCAAATGAAAAGTAAAAATCCAGCGTGTTCGCTTCCATCGTCCGCACCGCCCCCAGCCCCGGCCCCCAACTCTTCAATATCCCAAAATGAAACAGCACCGGATTCATAACCATCGACCCAATCAGCCCGATCAAACTCCCCACCATCGCCCAGTACGGCAGCACCATCCCCAAAATCACCAGCCCCAAATCAAACGCCACGATCATCGGCACCGCCGGCAGAAAATCCTCCGTGTTGCTCGTGAAATCCTTGAACGGAAACGAAATAATGCTGATCGGCTGCGGCAAAAATGATCCCGTTATCGACGGTAGCGCGATGTAAATCGCCGCAAACCCAATCCCCAGCATCGCCCCAAAACTGAACACCCGCCACCGCCACGTGTCATCCCCCTTCGACGCATCCGCCAGTGCCGTCACCCCCTGCGCCCCACCGGCGCCAGCGGAAACGGCAGCTTCTCCACGTCGCTCGTCACCCGGTACATCACGTATCCCAAACAAAAATTATCCACCCGCGCCAAAAACTGCCCCAGAATCAGCAGCCCCACCGGCGCGATCCATTCTGAATTGAAAAAGCTCCTCGCCCCCAACACCGTCGGCGAAGACGGCGCCACCCACGACGGTATCTTTCCCGCCAGCCCAAACTGCCGAAACGAATCGCTCTGCACAATGAACTGCTGCCACAGCAACCCATGCCCCGGCCCCCCATTGGCCGAAGTCGTGTTCACCAGGCACGCCCCCGCCATGTAATAAAGCACAAAAATCTCCGGCCGCTTCAAAACCGTAAAACTCCGCCGCGCCAGCTCCAGGAACAAAATGATCGTCACCCACTGCGCCGCCGTCCCCACCTCCGATCCCGCCACAAGCTGCATATACATGCTCGCCGGCGTCATAATCACGCCGACGAACACCCCCCCGATCATGGCCTTCAGGCCAAAACCGTCCTCCCACGTATCGGGCGGCTCCATCAGCTCCCGAAATGCTTTCAGTTCAAGATCTTCTTTCATCCGCGTTAAACACCTGCCGGCGCCGCAAACAGCCGCTTGCTCTGCTCCACATATTCCAGCATCCGCGCCGGCGTCAGCGATCGCCATTGCAAAAACTGCTTCCGCAATTCCGTCAAAAACGTCTTGTTCATCCGGTGCCAGCTCCCGTCATCCCCGCTCTGACGCCGCAGCCGAACTTCAACCTCATAAATATCCTTATCCACACCCGGATGAATCAGCAGCAGCATCTGCTGCCTTATCCCCAGGTCATAAGGCGTCAGCCACACCGTCGTCTTTAATGCCCGCGACGACCCCCCCGTCTCCTCATATGCCACCGGATCGACCCGATCGGATGCGAATTTCCCGATACTCCCCTCCCGATGCAGCTCCAGATACTCCGCGATATACGCCAGCGCCCCCTCCGCCGCCGTCCGGTTGATCGTAAACGGTAGCACCGCCCGGATCTCATCATTCATCGCCGCCGGCACCTTCCATGTCCGATCAATACTCGGCGCCGCGATCTTGCTCGCCACCCGCGCCGGCACCAGCGCGCTCACAAACACGACCGCCAGGATCAATCCCATGGTCATGATCGCGCTGCTCCCCGAATAATTCAGCGTGATGCTCCCCAGCCATCCCAGCTTCAGCAGCGCGCTCCCGATCCCCTGCCCGATCACATACCCAAACACCGTCCCAATCAACCCATACGTCATCGCCTCTGCCACAAACAGCGCCCCCACGTGCATCGGCGCCAGCCCCAGCGACGTATACACGTGAATCTCCCTCTTCCGCTCCGCCGTCGCCCCCATCATCGTGTTGAAAACAATCAGCGCCGCGATCAGCAGCGGAATCGCCACCTGCGTTGTTCCGCTGATGCTCATCAGATTTCCCGCCGCCACCATCTTCACCCCGTCGTCATATCCCGCGTACGTCGCCAGCACAAAACGCCGCGCCACTTCATCGCTCACCGTCTTCACTTCCTCTTCGCTCCCGAGCCGAACCGCTACCGTCCGCAGCGAGCTGTTCATCAGCCTCCGGCAAAGTCCCGACGGCACGATCACAAAATCCGTCGCCGACAGATGCTCATAAACCACCCCCGCCTCCGCCGCCGCCGAGCTTCCCGAAAGCTCCAGCGACTGCATGCTCGCATCGTCCATCGACTGCCCCCCCGGATCCAGCTCCCCCGCGCTATATTTCAGCGGCGAAATCCCCTGCCCATCCAGCGATAAAACCTCCTGATCGAAAGCATCCGCCGAAAATATCCCCGCGACTTGGAGTTCAATCCCCCCCAGCCGAATCCTGTCCCCTTCGCGCACCCCCATGTTCGCCGCCGTCGCCCCGCTCAGGTACACAATGTTCTGTTCACCCCTCTCCAGCCGCGCAAATTTATCCGCCCCAATCACCTCCGCCGCTCGCGAAACCTCCCCCTCCCCCGGCGAAAGCCCCAGTATCCCCGGCACCGCAAACTCCCTCGATTTTCCTCCCCCCGTACCAACCACAATGTCATATTCATCCTGCGGATCCGCCGAAACCGCCCACCACCGCTCCACCACCCGCGCCTTCCCCAGCTTCAGCGCCGGATCCGCCAGCACCGCCCGCAATTGCTCCGCCATCATTTCCGGAATCGGCCTGAACCCCCGCTGCCTCAGCATGATTCCCCGATGCGAACTCGCAACCCCCGTCGCCACCGTCGTCGTCCCCAGAAACCGGCTCGTGCTCGTAAACCACAAAACAACGAACGTGATCAGCACGATCGTCACACTGGTCAGCAGCGTCCGAAACTTCCGCCGGCGCATATTCGCGATCCCCAGCAGCACAGCGCTCATCAGTACGCTCATCCTCCCAAACGACGCCCCGTTCGCCGCCACCCTCCCCGTCCGCATTCGCTTCAGTTCCGCGTCAAACTTCTGATACAGCACCACAATCACCAGCCCCGACATGAAAATGATCGCAAACGCCAGAACAATCATCAGCGGACTCGCGCTGATCTTAAATGCCGGATGAAACGTCCACAGCGCCCCCGTCATCACCGCAAAAATGCCTCCCATCCCGCCGAGTTGCCGGTACACATTCGGCGAAGCGATCAGCAGCCTCTCCATGCAAAACGAAAACGGCACACAGATCATCAGCAGAAAAATCGCCGCCCGCACCACGTCCCGCGCCATCGCCTGCGCCGCGTCATACACCCGCGCCTCATTCGCCCAAGCCCCCGTCGCGCTGCGCATCAGCGCCACCCCGTCATCCCCGCGCTGCGCCTCCTCTGCCTCCCCAATCTCCTCGCCCGCTTCCCGATGCAATTCATCCACCAACCCGCTCGACACTCCCGCCCGCCGATAATTCTCCAGCCTCGCATCATCCAACCGATAAAAATCCCGCGCTGTCGCCAGCGCCAACGGCCCCAGCCCATTCAACTCCCCCGCCGTATATCCGCGCCCCTCCCCCTCCCCGCTCGGTGGGACGTTGACCAGAATCAACCGATTCCCAATCGCCCCATACCGGATCAGCAGATCGCTCCGCGCCCCCGGCTCCGCAAAACCCGCCAGCATCTTATTATCCAGCCACACCGAATAATGCTCCGCCTCCGCTCCCCGCCGCGCGTCCAGAACCGAAACCGCCCCCAGCGTCTGCAAAAATCGCGGATCGTATAACCCGCTCAGCGAATACTCCTCGCAATCAAACGGCAAACTCCGCAGCGGCGGAACCTCCTGCTTGATATCCGCCGACCATTTAATATCCTCCGCCTGCCTCCCATAATCCGTCGTCGCCGTGATCTCCCCGCTCGAAGGATCAACCCGATAAACATTCACCGCAAACGTCTGCATATCGTTCGTCGCATTGAACGGCCCCACCAGCACGTCACTCGGAAACTGCGGCAACCCTTCAAACCGATACTCCCCCAACGAATCACACGCCTGAACCTCCGTCCGTCGAATCCCCAGCACCCAAGGCATCGCCCCCAGCGGTGGAATCTTCTGATCCACGGCCCCGTTCAAAATATACGAATACGTCGCCAGAAAACCCTCCCGCGGCAAATCCGGAACCGGCCTCCCCGCCGACGCGCTCACCACCTGCCCCGTAAACCCCGCGTTCAATTGCCTCACCCGCCCCTGCCCACGAAACGCCGGATCGCTCCACGCATTCGCAAACAAATCCCGCACCCCATTCAACTCCCCCACCACCACCCCCACATCAATCCGATCCACCGTGTCCGTCGGCGTATCCCGCCTCAGCCGAAGATCGTCCAGCGTCACCATCGACAACCCCGGCACCCCCCATCCAAACGCCATCTCCGATCCCACCGGCAAAGGCCCCGCCAGAAAACTATTCGCCGACCGCAACCCCCGCAACGGCCCCAGATCGATCTCCCCACTCACCTTCCCCCACCACCCGCTCCCCGCAACATGATTCGCGAAATCCTCCCCCCGCTCCAGCATCCATTGCGTAAACGGACTCACTTCCCCCATCGCCCCATTGGCTGCCCGCTGGAAATATCCAAACGACAACGGCCCCACCCGATACCCCCGATCCGTTAAATCCAGCCCCACCAGCAATTCAATCAGCCCCCCCTGCTGCTTCGCACCCTCCGCGCTCGCCAGCCAACCATGCAATTCAATTCGCCTCCGCAACTCCCCCTTCCGCGCGCTATATTCCTGAACCAGCCCCCCCAGCCGCGCAATAGTCCGATCGATATAATCTCTCGCCTCCGCGGAATACCCCGCCTGGCTCAATTCCCCCGGACGATCCCGAAACATCGCCCGCACCCGGTTCAACTCCTGCTGCTCATCCGCCAATTTCGCAATCTCCCCTTCCCCCGCCCCGTCATTGCGAAGCCGAAACAGCCGATCCTGCACCCCCAGCGCATCCGCATCCACGATCTCCAAAATTCTCTGCACCAGCCCCCGATCCCCACCCTCCGCCAACTCCTGCAAAGATTTGCGCACCGCAACCGCCTCTTCAATCTCGCCTCTCGCCTCCGCAATGCCTCCATCCATCTCCCCCATCTGCCCCCCCCACGTCTCCGCCCCCGACCCCAGCGCCATCAGCATATTCCGCGTCCCCAAAAACTGAATCCCATCCGCCCCGGAAAAAAACACCACCACCGGCCGTCCCCACGGATGCTTCGCCAGATCGCGAACCAGCCCCAGCCCGGCCGCCGCCTGCACCGCCTGGCTCGCCCCCGGCGACAAATCCGGAACCAGCGAGGTAGAATCCAGCGGCACGCTGAACATCAGCGCCGCCCCCTTCTTCTTCCCCCCTTTGCTCCATCGACCAGCGCATAATAATTCACCCCCACCCTCCTCTCCCATTTCACACTCGCCCTCAGCGTCGCCTGCCCAATTCGCCCCGCCCGCAGATCATCCGCAAGCTTCCCCGGCGGCACATAAAACCTCGGAAAATTCACCGGAATCCGAAGATCGTCGTCCTTCAGATCCACCCAACTCGTCTCCGCACTCCCCAGTACCAGCGCCGCCCGCGCCCCCTGATAAAAAACCTCCGGCCATCGCCCCCCCGCCGACGCCTCAATCACCGCTATCTGCCCATTCAAAGAAGCCGGCTTCAGTTCGTCGTACCGGCACTCCCCCGCATAAACCACCTTCCCGGAAATTCCCCCCTCCGGCGTAGAGCACGTCCGAATCTGCGCCGGCCAAAACGGATAAACATTCTCCACCCGCCCCCCTTCCATCGTCAGCGTCGCCCACTCCGTCACCGGCGTCATCACCGCAAACTCATGCTTCTGAAGCTGCACCCCAGGAAGTTTCCCGATCTCCCGCTCAAGATATTTCCCCGCCTCATAATACCCCGCCGACCCCACCACCCTCGACCCGCACGCACAGATCGCGCTCAAGTCCGCCCCAAACTGCCGCGAATCGATTTCCCCCCTCGCGCCCTCCGGCCAAACCCCCAAGCCCAAGATAATCAGCACCCAAATCCAGCCAGAAATGCGCACTCGAATCACGATCAAATAGTCTGGCCGATTCACCCCTTTTTCGCAATTCCGTTCCATCTCCAATCAATTACACATTTGCGTCCGCCCCTCTTATCCCCTCTGACCCCCTCTTACCCCCTCGCCCGGTACCCCGGGAGAGGGTTGGGGTGAGGGCCTAAAAAAAATCTGCCCGACCAACGGCTCTTGCCCGCGCAGGCTCGCGCCCTCAACTGCCACGTCTGCTATATTTCCCCCTCACATGCCCCCGCCCGCATTCTCCCGCACCATCCTCCTCACCGCGCTCTTATCTCTCCTCTCCACCGCCTGCGCCACCACCCCCAACTCCCAATCCCCCCGCCAAGACATCCACCAAGACACCCTCCTCACCACCGGCTGGCGCTTCCTCCGCCGCGACATCCCCTCCGCCCAATCCCCCGATTTCAACGACACCGCCTGGCAATCCATCACCCTCCCCCACACCTGGAACGCCCTCGACGGCCAGGACGGCCGCAACGACTATTTCCGCGGCCCCTGCTGGTATCGCCGCACCCTCCACATCGACCCCGCCGACACCGGCAAACAATTCTTCCTCCGCTTCGAAGCCGCCTCGATGGTCGCCGACGTCTATCTCAACGGCCACCCCGCCGGCCATCACGCCGGCGCCTTCGCCGCCTTCTGCTTCGACATCACCCCCCTCATCCACCCCGGCGTTAATCTCCTCGCCGTCCGCGTCGACAACTCCCCCACCCAGGACGTCCCCCCTCTCTCCGGCGACTTCACCATCTGCGGCGGCCTCTATCGCAATGTCCATCTCCTCACCCTCAATAAAATCCACATCTCCCCCCTGGACGACGCCTCCCCCGGCCTCTACCTCCAGCCCTTCCGCATCACCCCCGACTCCGCCTCAATCACCGCCCTAACCCTCCTGAAAAATGATTCCCCATCCGACGCCGCCATCAACGTCCGCTGCACCATCACCGACGCGGAAAATCACCAAATCTGCTCCGCCCAAATCCCGCAAAATATCTCCGCCAACTCCACTGCCAACGTCACCCAGAATCTAACCATCCCCTCCCCCCACCTCTGGAACGGCCTAGCCGATCCCTACCTCTACCAAGCCACCGTCGAACTCATCCAAAACGGAACGATCGTAGACCGCGTCATCCAACCCCTCGGCCTTAGAACCTTCCGCGTCGACGCCCAAAAAGGTTTTTTCCTCAACAACAATCCCTACCCCCTCCACGGCGTAGCCGTCCACCAGGACTTCTTCAACAAAGGCTGGGCCGTCACCCCCGCCGATATCGAACAAAGCTACGCCCTGATCGAAGAAATGGGCTGCAACACCGTCCGCCTCGCCCATTACCAGCACCCCGAATACGAATACTCCCTCTGCGACCGCGCCGGCATCGTCGTCTGGGCCGAAGCCTGCCTCGTCAATCGCATCAGCGACACCCCCGCCTTCTACGCCGCCGCGCAGGAGCAGGTCCGCGAGCTCATCAAGCAAAACTATAATCACCCCTCCATCTGCTTCTGGAGCCTCTTCAACGAGCTCGGCCCCCATACCCGCACCGATTGGCGTCTCGTCCACGACCTCAACGATATCGCCCACCATCTAGATCCCACGCGCCTCACCGTCGCCGCCTCCCATCTCCCCGCCGAAATCCCCCTCAACGGCTACCCCGACATCATCGGCTTCAACCGCTACTTCGGCTGGTACACCGGAACCGTTTCGGATTGGCCTACCGAACTCGATAAACTCCACGCCACCCTCCCCAACCGCGCCATCGGCATCAGCGAATACGGCGCCGGCGCCAGCATCGCGCAACATGAGCAGCCCACCACCCAACCCTCCACCAAAGGCCACTGGCACCCCGAAGAATGGCAATCCCTCGTCCACGAAACCGCCTGGCGCACCATCAATCAGCGCCCCTGGCTGTGGGGCACCTACGTCTGGTGCATGTTCGATTTCGCCTCCGACGCCCGCAATGAAGGCGACACCCCCGGCCGCAACGACAAGGGCCTCGTCACCGCCAACCGCCAAACCAGAAAAGACGCCTTCTATTTCTACAAGGCAAACTGGTCCGAAAAACCCTTCGTCCACATCACCGACCAGCGCTACAACCCCCGCCCCGCCGGACTCGCCGACCTGAAGGTCTATTCCAATTGCGAGACGGTCCGCCTCTTTCTCAACGACCGGTTGCTCGGCACCCGTTCCAGTGCCGACCACATCTTCGTCTGGAATCAGGTTCCCCTCGCACCGGGAAAGTGCGAGTTAACTGCATCAGCCGAGAAAAACGGACAGCAATTCACCGACGAATGTCTCTGGACAGTCAACCCCTGATCCATCCCCGGTACTCGGTCAGTTTGATCCCTGAACGCCCACGGACTTCGGTGAGCTCTCTTCGAGCCTAAGCCTCAGAGCCGAAGGCAGCCGAACCGCGCCGCCGTGGGTCTTCCAAAAACCGCTCACTTCGCACAAACGAATCCACTGCCCATCCCCCCAAAAAAAACGCCTCCGTCTTTCGAAACGGAGGCGATCAATGTTCAAAAAAAAATGTCTAACCGCGCCGGAATCAGAATCCCGCCGGATCCGGCTGCGGGCTTCCGGAATGCGCCTGCCGGAAGACATCCTTCCGTGAAATCACCTCTGCGTGCCCATCACAGAACGAGGCGTTCCCATAGCCGTCCTGGTTCACATTCTGCCCAAGCGAAGTGATCACCGTCAATTTATTCACGTAGTGACGGGTCGAGAGCGTGTTCACCGGCTTATTCAGAATCCAGTTGTTGATATTGATTGAGAAACAGCCGTCATCGAGCGTTCGGTTATCTTCACAAACGAATAAGACGATATTCGCCGAGTTCTTAATCGACGTAATTTTCCCGGTAAACACTCCCCACGCCCTGGCATTGACATTCGAACCATAATTCGACGGATTCTCGATCGGATTCCCCACGAAGTCATTCATACTGTAGCTGTAATAGTAATCCTCCTGGTTATTTGCCGCGTTAGCCTGCGTTTTCGGCCGGGACTGGACATCATCGCCCGGACAGCGAAAAACATTGGCAAACTGAGCGTTAACGTCATTCGAGAGGGGAACACCGGGAGTGCCGGCGCTTGCCGCATAGACACTTTTGGTATACGGAATTCCAAGATATTTCGCCAACGACGAATAGCTCAGATTCTGGTCGTTGTCCGATGTGCCGCTCGGTATTCCGAATTGGCTTGTAAGTCCTGTATAAGGATCGTTGATATAGTGCCAAGCGATCCACATCCCCGTGTTATCCGGCGCTCCCACACCATTGATGGTGGTAGGATCAGATGTAGTCGCTATGCCATTACTCCATCCCGTATTAGTGTCTCCCGCACGGCAAGGCATCCAACTGTCGTTGTCCTCTGTGTAACTCACAACCGCGGTCGCGAGCTGCCGCAGATTACTCATACACTGAGTCGCCTGCGCCTGCCTCCGCGCCTTGGTGAGTGCTGGCAGGAGAATGCCTATAAGTATCGCAATAATACCAATAACCACTAGCAGTTCGACCAGCGTGAAACCCCTGCGGGAGACGTAATTTAAGTCGCCGGCGACGATTCTTTCAGATGTGAGCCTCGTAACTGCCTCCTTTTACAAAGACCGGGCAATGGAGTCGTGCTTCGCTTTACACTTCAACGCTTTACGGAAATGAGTCAAAGTCGCACTTTCGCTCCACGGGCGGGATTCTAACTTACGTCCGCTCAGAAGAGAGTTGCAAAATTGCGCAATACTTTTGCGATTTTCCGCTAAGATCCCGCCCCACCCCAGACCAAGACTCAAAGTCATCCTCTCTTCTCGTATAGCCGCCCCGCTCGACTTCGGTGAGCTGTGTCGAACCGCAGTGCGCCTCTTCACCCTCCCCTGTGCGCCACATCGCAAGACTATTTCGCTAAACGGGAACGAATACCGATTAGCGGCTCGTTATCCTATCGGAGGTTCAAAAGGCGGCCTACCCGATACCTTGCCACTTCAAGTGTGCGGAAGCCGCTCGGTATCACCATTCCACATCCGCTGCGCCAATACGAGGTGAGAATGACCACTTCTTCAAACCATCGCCAATTCAATTCCAACGATAGCTCACTCCTCCGTCCCCGCAGCGTCGCATTCACCCTCGTCGAATTGCTGGTTGTCATCGGCATCATTGCCATTCTGGTTGCTGTACTTCTGCCCGCCCTCACAAAAGCGCGCCGTTCTGCCCAGGGTGCTGCGTGTCTCAGCAATTTGCGCCAACTCAGCAACGCGGTGCTGATGTACACTGATGAAAACCAACTCTGGATGCCTTGCGGTGCCGGCACGAGCCAGACGATATGGAATAACGGAGAACCGCAAGGGACCGGCGGCGGATTTACTCCCTACGGCTCGGGAACGGTGGATCCCACCGCCACCGCAAACTGGATCGCCTGGGAACGATCCGTCGATCCGATGACAGGCCTTGCAGATACCAGCAACAAGGTCATCGATCAGAATATTACCTATTCCGGCCTTGCGAAATATCTGGGCATTCCATTTATCCTGAGCAGTAGTACCGGCGCCGGCGGCCTGCCTGTTTCCAACGTCGTCTCCGCCAACTACGACCATGTTTTTATCTGTCCCGGCGATGACCGGCTCCAACGACCCAACGGCGATCCCACCAATCCATTTCGGTATAGCTACAGCATGAACGATTTTGTTAGCAATCCGCCCACAATCCAGGTAACTAATTTCTCAAATTTCCCGCAGGGCCTTCGAAATGGATGGATCTACAACGGCAAAATTTCCTCCATCAAGAACAGCAGCAACATTGTGTTGTTCATTTGCGAGGACTCCCAAACCCTCGACGACGCCGCCGCGAAATTTGATCCCACTAAGTGGCTCCTTGGCAGCGTAAACACCGTTTCCCCCCGCCACTCCTCCAATGCAACTTCCAATTCGACTGCCATAAAAGCCGTCAATCAGGACGGGTATGGAAACGCATCCTTCTGTGACGGACACGCCGAACTCACTACACGCAAGGATGTGCTCCGCCAGGTCCATTCAGGCAACCCCTACCCCGACCCAGCAGGATTCTGACCTCCATCCCGAATAAGCTTGCGGATATCTCAAGCAGGCATCCATCGCCAGATTTAGCGGCCCCGCTTGCGGGGCGCGTCATTCGGGCGCGTCTTCACCCGCCATGCGCTCCATCGCAACACTATTACGCTAGACGCCAACGAATGCCCGTCTCGGATTCGTTTTGCTCCCTCCTTTCCCAGCGATCACCCACCGAACGAGTACCCTCAATCCAAATTTTCCTCTCCCGCCCTCTAGCTGCGCCCAGTTCTAACACGGCCACGCGCCCCATATCGCCCCCCCAAACGCCAATATGCCGCACCGACACCAGACATGCTCGCAGAACTTTGCAATTTTTAGGGCTTGTTCAAAACTATCGATTTTTTATTACACTTCTATTCGTTTGATTACAATTGGCACTTATTATTCCCAGTTGTGGCCACAATACGCTAGATAATTGCACCGCCCCAAATTTTATCCTGGAAGGAGACTCAAATGCCTAAACAGAATCGAGTTGCAATCGTCACCGCAGCCGCCGCAATTGGATACCTCGCAGCTTTTTCCCATTTAGCGGTCCGTTCTGCTCAGGCGACCGACGGAACGGACGACACGGAAACGGGCGACGGAAGCGTTTATGCCTATGGCGGTAACGCTTCGGGGGCCTCCGGAAACGGCGGAAGCGCAACGGCGATTGCTTCCGGGTCTGACATGGCCCAATCGGCGAACGCTTTTGGTGGAGAAGGCCTGAACGGTGGAAACGGCGGGAACGCGACAGCCAATGCAACTGCCTCCGGTCAGCCCGATTCCCCAAATGCAACTGCAACGGGATATGCTCAGGGCGGATCTGGCGCTACGGGTGGCAACGCTGGTGGGTCGGCAACCGCAACGGCCTATGGTAGCGGAAGCGCCACTGCAGACTTTGGGGCGGTGGCAAGCGCTTCAAGCAGCGTAAACGCTGACATCACCCTGTCGAACTGCGTCAGCGGCTCGTCCGATGGCGGAAGCGTAACCCTCGTCGAAACCGCGGTCGGCGGAAATAACGGAGACGATTGGGACCTTTCCCCGGGGAGCAGTGGAAGCGCAAGCCTCGAGGTGACGGCAAATGACGGGGAGTCAGGCTTTACGGCAACAACCTACGGCTACGGGGGTTATGGCGTAGATACCTACAACGCCGGCAACGGATCAGCCTCCACGCAGGTCATTTCGACGAACGCCTCGTCCACCAACGTAACGGCGAATGCCATCGCGAATGATACGGATGTTGACGGGTATGAATTGCCCGCAAATGCCGACTCCGGTGAGGCGGGCTCTGGGACCGCTTCGGCCGACGCGGAAACAAATGGCACTGGGAGCGCAAGCGCCAACGCCACTTCCTACGGTGGTTTAACCGGCGGCCCCAGCGCGGGCACCGGGGGCAATGCGACATCCGACGCGACCGCAGTCGCGAATTCCGGCAACGCTTCGGCGAGCGCCACCGCCACCGGCGGGGTTGGTGGTTTTGCCGGAGGCGCAACCGCAACCGCAACCGCAACCAGCGCGACCGGAACCGCCTACGCCTCCGCCTCAGCGACAGGCGGCTCTGGCACGGAAGCCCCCGGTGGAGGGGCCGACGCCCTGGCAACTGCCAACGGCATAAGCGTCGAAGACTCCGCCGGCGGCAGTGGGACCGCCACGGCCAGCGCGAGCGCCGGCCCCGGTGGAAGCTCAATCTCCTATTCTTCCACGGATCCCAACGGAACCCTCACCATCTCCAGCTCAAGCTCGGCCACCATCTCAAGTGGCGGCGCTATCACCAGCGGCACGCTTGTCGTCGGCGACGGCACCCACGCCACGACTCTCGCCCTTTCCACAAACAGCGGTGCCAGCACAGTCAACTCCCTGACTGTCGAAGCCAATTCCACGTTCGACATCGCCAACAATCACGTCTTCATTGATTACGGTTCCGGCAGCGACCCGATGTCTACAATCTATACCTACCTCAAGAACGGCTATAACAACGGCCAATGGAACGGCCCAGGCATCATCTCCTCCGCCGCCCAGTCCCCCACCAGCGGCCACTACTACGGCATCGGCTTCTCCGACGGCACCGACGGCATTGTCTCCGGCCTGACCTCCGGTCAAATCGAATTAAAATACACGCTGCTTGGTGACGCCAACCTCGACGGCACCGTCAACGGATCCGACTTCTCCATCCTCGCCGCCGACTTCGGCTTGGGCGATACCAACTGGGACCAGGGCAATTTCCTTTACACCTCCTCCGTCAACGGCAGCGACTGGAGCGCCCTTTCAGCAAACTACGGCTACAGCGACAGTGGCGCCGACGTGGTCGTCACATCAGCCGACATCGCCGCCCTCAACGCCTTCGCCGTCGCGAACAACCTCCCGTTGCCCACGATCGCTGCCGTACCAGAACCCGGCACGGCAACTTTGCTCGCAACCGGCTCTATCACGATCCTGCGACGGAGGCGGCATAAACTGGCGGTTACGTCAACCGTTTGAAACAACCTCCGGAACCACCCACCAGGGCACCCGCACCCTCACCTCTTCCCCTCCCCCGCTCCGCCGGGAGAGGGGAAGGCCTGCGCGCGATAACATAACCCCCGATATGCCCGGCGCGTCATCTCCCACCACACTGCCTTACAAATTCTTTCGAACTTCAAAAATCTCAACCCAAAAATCTCCAGATTTCCCAAAAATAGGTACAAAACGTACACCCTTTGGACCTGTATATAGACGCGTACTATTTTTTCCCCGCGCCTCTTCCAATTCGGCAATTGGAAATCGGACTTCGGTGAGCGCAGTCGAACCGCAATCGGCAATCTTCCCCACGGAGTTCCCATGACCCCGGATCCCGCACCCACCTCGCCCGATCA
Organism: uncultured Phycisphaerales bacterium; assembly: GCA_963755915.1. GTDB lineage: Bacteria > Planctomycetota > Phycisphaerae > Tepidisphaerales > Tepidisphaeraceae > PALSA-1353. The sequence goes on along the minus strand of CAVWLP010000002.1, from coordinate 4,027,058 downwards.
TGATCCCATTCCTTCTGCCCCCCGGGAGCCCGCCCCGGAAGAGACGAAAAATTTCGCAGAATCGGGGGAAAACGGGACATTCGGGGACATCGACCCCAATTACCAGCTCTCCAACACCCAGTGCCGCGCCATCGAGCTCGCCCTTTCCGGCGCCCGTTGGTCGCAGATCGCCAAAGCCCTCGATCTCAACCGCAAAACCCTTTGGCGATGGAAAACTCAGGACGACGCTTTCCAGAAGGCTCTCGCCGACGCCCGCGCCGATCGCCATGACTTCGCCGTCGAACGCTGCCAGACCATCGCCACCAGGGCCGCCTCCGTCCTCGCCGATTTCCTCCAGGACCCCGCCGACAAAAACCGCATGCGCGCCGCCCAGCTTCTCCTCCAAGCCGCCGCCCGCTTCGTCCCGAACCAGCCTCCCAAACCCGATCATCACGACCAGGACCTCGCACTCCGCTGGCTCGATCTAATCCCAGACCCAGTCCGTTAGTTTGCTCCCTGAACGCCCACGGCGCTGCCGTGGGGATGCCCCGCTTGCGCCACATCGCAACACTATTACGCTAAACGCCAACGAATCCCCCTTTGCCGCCCGTTACACTGCAGCCAGCTTGGCCCCTCAAGTGTGGCGGATGGCAAACGTGAGATACGCCGGATTTATCGCACTCGCCCTTCTTCTCTTTTCAGCGATCACCCTCCGCGCCGACAATCTCGACCAGGATTTCGCCTCCCCCCCAATGAGTTGAGTCCGACATCATCCTCCCCGATCATTAACCACCGCGGATCGCACATGAAATACCTGCTGATTACCTTCGCCTCTCTTTCACTCTTGGCCGCAGTCTGCGCCTTTGCGCAAACAACCAAGCCAGCAATACCGCCCACAACCCTGCCCGATGCTCCAGGCATTTCTCCGCAGCCGTCCAGCGCGGTTCTTCTCTCCGAGTTCATTTTCAAGACCGCCCCCTTCCCCTCCTGCCACGCCTCCACGATCGTCGAAACAAAATCCGGTCCAAAATCTGAACTCGTCGCCGCATTTTTCGGCGGCACTCACGAACGCGCGCCCGATGTCGGCATCTGGGTCTCCCGCCTTGTCGGCTCGCATTGGTCCCCCCTCGTCGAAGTCGCCACCGGCATTCAACCAGACGCTCCCCGCCTTCCCTGCTGGAACCCCGTCCTCTTCCAGCCCAAAGACGGCCTCCTCCTCCTTTTCTACAAAGTCGGCCCCAGCCCGGAAAATGGTGGGGAATGTTGACCACCTCCGCCGATGACGGCGTCACCTGGTCTGCGCCGAAGCGTCTCCCCGATGGAATCATCGGCCCCGCCAAGGACAAACCCATCCTCCTCTCCGACGGCTCAATCCTCTCCCCCTCCAGCACCGAAGACAACGGCGCTCAAATCCACTTCGAAACCTCCACCGACAACGGCCAATCCTGGACAAAAACCGATTCCCTCAACGATGGAAAAGACGTCCGCCTCATTCAGCCCACCCTTCTCGATCACGGCAAGGGCGTCATCCAATACCTCTGCCGAAACCGCGAGGGAAACATCTACCAGGGCTGGTCCACCGACAACGGCAAAACCTGGGACGACCCCAGCCCCACCGATCTCCCAAACCCCAACAGCGGCATCGACGCCGTTCAGCTCAAAGATGGCCGATCCCTCCTCGTCTACAACCATTCCTCATCAAAACGCTCCCCTCTCAACATCGCCATCTCCCCCGACGGCAAAACCTGGAAGCCCGTCATCGTTCTCGAAAATGAAGATGCCCAGTTTTCCTATCCCGCCGTCATCCAAACCTCCGATGGCCTCGTCCACATCACCTACACCTGGAAACGCAAAAGCATCGCCCACGTCGTCATTGATCCGACGCGCATCAACTGAGAGATCCCATGGCTTCTCAAGGTCTCGATGCAATCCCAACCACCAGCCCAGCACCTTCCGGCGCTGGGCCCGACCGCGCCGACGCCGGTTACTTCAAATGGCTCGTCGTCTTCATGCTCTGGTTCGTCTGTTTCCTCAACAACGGCGATCGCCAGGCCATTTTTTCGATCTTCCCGAAACTCAGCTCGATCTACGGCTTCGATAAAGTCCAGCTCGGCCTCATCGGCTCGGCATTCATGTGGGTTTACGCGATAGGTTCCCCCGTCGCCGGGTTTGTCGGCGACAGGCTCAAGCGAAAAAATCTCATCCTCGGCGGATGCTTCTTCTGGAGCGTTGTCACCATGACCACCGGGCTTTGTTCCCGCCTGTGGCAATTCATCACCGTCCGCGCCCTCGTCGGATTCGGCGAAATGTTCTATTTCCCCGCCTCGATGTCCATGATCAGCGACTATCACGGCGCCAAAACCCGCTCCCGGGCGATGTCGTTTCACCAATCCAGCGTCTACGCCGGCAGCATCATGGGAAGCTGGATCACCGCCCTCATCGCCGAGCACCATCGCTGGCAACTGGGCTTCTACCTCTTCGGCGGAGCCGGCATCGTCCTCTCCTTCGTCCTCTTTGCCTGGCTCCGCGAGCCGAAGCGCGGGCAGATGGACCGCTCCCATCCGGCCGAAAAAGAACTTACTCGCTTCGAGGCCCGCGAAATCGCCGCCACCATCTTCTCCAAGCCCACCGCAATCCTGCTGATGTTGGCGTTCCTCGGCGCCAATTTCGTCTCTACTACCTTCGCCGCCTGGACCCCCACCTTCCTCGTCGAAAAATTCCATTTCACTCTCGCCAGCGCCGGACTCTCCGGCACCGCATTCATCCTCGTCGCCTGCGCCGTCGGCTGCCCCATCGGCGGAATCCTCGCCGATCGACTTTCACACCGATTCCTCGCCGGCCGAATGATCGTCCAGGCCCTGGGTTTGCTCTTCGGCTCCATCTTCGTCTTCCGCATCGGCATCACCACCCATGTCGCCACCCTTCTCACGTCAATGATCTGCTTCGGATTCGGCAAGGGAATGTACGATTCCAACATCTTCGCCTCGATCTACGATGTCGTAGACCCCCGCGCCCGCGCCACGGCCGCGGGCCTCATGAACACCATCGGATGGACCGGCGGCGCCCTAGGCCCCATCGTCGTCGGCTACATCGCCAAGTACGGCCGCGGCACCGACGTCCAGAACATGAGCCACGCCATCGCCGCCACCGGAATCGTCTATATTCTCAGCGCCATTCTGCTTCTGCTCATCCCCCTGCTGACAATCCGGCGCGACTCTCTATTTCTTCGCAAATAGCCTAAGCTCCTCCACCACCCGACCCAACGGCTCTTCCCAATCCCGCGCCCGCCTTTGTCGAAACAGCCGCAGCGTCGGATACCATGGGCTGTCTTCCCGATCCAGCAGCCACCGAAAATCCGCCGGATGCGGCAAGAGCACCCAGCACGGCTTTCCCATCGCCCCCGCCAAGTGCGCCACCGCCGTATCCACGCAGATCACCAGGTCCAGGTTCGCCATCAGCGCCGCTGTATCAGCCATGTCGTTCAACTCCCCTGTCCAATCGGTCATCGGCAAATCCGGGCTCGAAAAGCTTGCCGCTGATTCCCGCTTTTGCAGACTGAAATACGTCGCCCCCTCGACGTCAGCCAGCCGATTGAAAAGCGCCCCTGGAATGGATCGATTCCGGTCGTTGAAATGCGATCGCCTCCCCGCCCAGGCCAACCCTACCTTCACCGACTTCATCGCCGGCAATTTCGCCGCCCATTGCCGCGACAACTCCGGATCCGCTTTCAAATAGGGCACGTCAGATGGAATCGATTCAGCCGTTGTCCCGAATGCCAGCGGCAAACTGAGCATCGGACAATGCAAATCGAACTCCGGCAGCGCACTCCCCGCCTTCACCCGTTCCTCCACTCCCGGAACCTGCACGAACAATCTCTCTAATTCCCCGTAGCATTCCAGGATTACCTTCCCGCCACGTTCGCGCACCCTCGGCACATATCGCACAAACTGCAACGCATCTCCCAATCCCTGCTCCGCATGGATCAGGATTCGCTTCCCCGCCAGGTCCTCGCCCTGCCACTGTGGGCACGGAAATTTCCGCTCGCCGGGCTCTTGCCGCCGGCGCCATTCGTATTCCCGCCAGCCTTCCGTGAATTTCCCCTGCGCCAGCAGCACGAAAGCGAGATTGAGATGCGCCTCCGGATGGTCCGGCCGTATCGCAATCGCCCGGCGCTGCAGCGCCGTCGCTTCTTCCAGCTTCCCTTTTTCCTGCATTGCCGCCCCAAGGAAAGCCAGCGCGTCCGCATTCCGTGGCTGCGACGACACGGCCCGCTCAAAACACGCGATGGCTTCATCCAGTTGCCCAGTCTGTCTCAGCGCCGCGCCCAGCCCAGTCAGCGCTTCAGGAAAATCCGCCTTCAGCGACAAAGCATGCCGATGTCTTTCGACCGCCTCCGCGAACCGGCCCATCTTCTGCAGAGCAAGTCCGATGTCGTTAAAAGCTTCCGCCTGCACTTCGGGAACCGCAGTCGCCTTGCCGTAGCACTCCAGCGCGTCCGCAAACTTTCCGGCGTCAAAAAAAACGCTGCCCAGCCGGATCCACCCGCGCCCATCGCCGGGCCGCAGGGCAACGGCCGCGCGATAACTTGCGATCGCCTCCTCGCGCCGTCCCGCCATTTGCAGCGCGATCCCAAGATTCGCGTGCGCCTCGGCATAATTCGGTTGCTGAGCGGTCGCTCGCCCATACGCCGCGATCGCATCATCCAGCCTTCCGATTTGCTTGAGCGCGTTGCCCCGGTTGTTGAACGCCTGCACCAGTTTCGGACTCTGCTCGATCGCGCGGTCATATGCGCTGATCGCCTCGTTCAACTGTCCCGCAGCCGCCATCGCATTGCCAAGGTTGTTCCACGCCTCCGGGTACTGCGCTCGAAGCTCTACCGCCCGCGCACGCCGCCAATGCCTGCGGGGCCTTCCCCATCCCCAGCAGCACCACGCCCAGATTATTGTGGTATTCCGCGTCATTCGGGTTGAGCGCGATCGCACTCTCGAACTCTTTGCGGGCCTCCTCGTTTTTGCCCAACTGGTGATTGAGCACGCCCAGCAGATGATGAATTCCGGCCTCGCGGGGCGAGTCGCGAAGAATCTTGCGGCAAAGCGCCTCCGCCTCGCTCAGCCGCCCCGCTTGAACGTGACCGGCGAGATCCCGAACACTTTGCCTAAGTGCCCCATTTTTGCCTGAATTATTGTCCGATAAGTCCATGGATCAACAGTTTAGCACGACCCAATTCCCCACCCTGCGCATAATTGCAAAAGTATGACGCAAAAACGCATTGCGCCTGCGTCAGTTTATCTGGTAATTTACAGGCGTGCACGCGACGTGCAATTTGACTCAGACTGAGTCAGGTTCGCCAGTTGTGTGGCATATCGATCCGAGAGGCGGGAGATGGTGGAGAGGGCAATTTGTTCTCATCTCAGGGCGCTGCCAAACCACGTGGGGTGCCAGTCATCTCGCGTTTGCGCGTTCCAATCGAGATTCAAAGTTGTCGTTTCCATTAAATCGAGTCTGTACCAATTTAATATTTCTCACCGGAGGGTGTTCTCATGCGGAAGTCGAAGCGAGTCGTATTAGCCGCCGCCGCGGCTGTCTCTTTTGTCGGTCCTGCCGTTCACGCTGCCACCAGCTATACCTGGACGGATCTCAGCGGTGGAGTTCAGACTTGGACCAACACGGCCGATTGGAGCCCTACAGGCTCCCCAAGCGGCGCCGTCGGAGCTGGAGATTCCGCCAATCTCAACGTCGCGCTCTCTTCCAATCTTTCGATTGATATCCCCACCGGCACGTACTACGTGAACGACATGAAACTGGGTTCCACCAGCAGTCCGGTCACCACCGACGTGGGCAACAGCAACAGCGGCGGGGGATTAATCGTCTTCGACGGCGGTACTCCAGCCGCCGGCGCCTATGCCGACATCTTTAGTCTTGGCGCGCCAGGCAGCACCAACATCGTCAGCGCTCCCATCGAACTCGATCAAAACAGCTTTTCGACTCAAACTCTGAACAGCCGTAGCGGGTCCGATGGCAACTACGACCTCAACTCCACCGGCGTTGTCAACAGCGTTCCTCCTATCGGCCCTGTGCAAACCGCAATATTCACCAGCCTCGCCATCGACCCCTCCAGCACCAACAGCGTCATTCTCAATGGCCCCATCTCGCAAGCCAGCGGCATCTCGGCCGCCATCGCCAACCTCATGTCCGGCAGCAATACGTTGACGATCAACGGCCCCATCACCATTACCAATGCCGCCTCTGCAACCGCTCAGTCCTTCACGATCGACGGCGTAACCGGCAGCACCACCATCATCAACGGCGCCATCGCCGACGGCGCCGTCGGCGACAGCGATGTCTCTCTTGGTTACAGCAACCCCACCAAGACCAGCGTCTATCCGGCCATCACCCCGACCATCGAGCTCAACGGCGCCAGCACCTACACCGGAATCACCACGCTCAACATGGCCACCGTCATCGTCGGTAACGACCAGGCCTTCGGAATCCAGCCCGCGGGCTCCGCCGTCCAATCACAGGGCGAAGTCCGCCTCGGTGGCTCGGCCAATGAATTCGGCTATAACCTCGAATCCGCCAACGATTCCATCGAAATCAACAACGGCATCGATGTCACACAGTTCCTTACCATCGAGGGGCAGCACTCCCTCGCCATCAACGGGTACGTGTATCAAACCACCAACCGCGAGATCGTCAATCTCCTTCCCGCTGGCAAGACCCTCACCATCAACGGAAATATCTATGCCCAACCTACCACTAACAGTCCCAGCAGAACGTGGGTGTTTGACGGTTCCGGCATGACCGTCGTCAACGGGGGCATCTTCAACAGCTACAGCGATGATACTTCCGTCAGCGCGCCGTTAACCAAAAACGGCACCGGCGTCGTTCTCCTAGACGGAACCACCAGCACCTTCAACGGCGCGACCACCGTCGACGGTGGTTTGCTCGAATTCGCCGCCCCCGGCTCCTATGGCAAACAGACCGGCGGCAGCGCGGGAACCTCCTCTATCACCGTCAACGCCGGCGGCGCCGTCGCACTCGACTCAAATGCGGCTGCAACCGCGGGCACCACCGACTCCACCTTCCTCGGACTCATAGCCGCCTCCAGCACCGCCAACACCGGCGCCCTCGCTCTGGGAACTCTCGACGCCGCCGCGACTCTCAATTTCACCGCCGGCACCCTTGCCAATCTCGCCAGCATGAGCGTCGGCTCCGACAATGCCGGCGTCACTTACACCGGAACCATTACCCCCGCCAACAGCACCTATCGCCTTGGCGGCGGTGGCACACTCACGATCCCCAATTCCGGTGGCAATGCGATCGCGGGCGCCGGCAACGCACTGGTCGTCACCAACGGCGGAGCCGTCCAGCTTGAGGGCTCCAACAATTACGGCGGCGTCACCACCATCCAGGGTGTTTACGTCCTCACCGATCAAACCCGCGCCGCCAACAACGATTTCACCGCGCCCCAGGGCGCTTTTGAAACCACGACCCTCTCCGTCAACCAACTGGCCAACGGCGGCGCCATGACCGGCAGCGGAATCGGCTCCGCCTCAAACTCCGCCGCCAACCTCGTCATCAGCGGGGGTGTCCTCCAATACACCGGCGCCGGATCTACCACCGATCGCCTTTTCACCATGACTCCCGTTGGCGCCACGCTCGACGCCTCCGGCACCGGCGCTGTTGATTTCACCAACACCGGCGCGATCGCTCAGGTCGAGCAGGGGCAGATGACCAACGATACGATCGCGGAGGATCCCGACAACGGCCCTCCATTCAACTTCATCCCGCTGCCCTCGGGTTTCAACTCGAATCTTCTGGCGATCGGCATGACCGTCAACGATTCCCTAGGCGCCTTCCCCGCAAATTCAACGATCGTCGGCGTCTCCAGCAACGGCTTCTACATCAACAACAACATCAGCACCACCAGCATTGGCGACAACCTCACCTTCACCAATCAAAACCGCACCCTCACCCTCACCGGCACCAACACCGGCCTGAACACCCTCTCCGCCCAACTCACCGACTCCGCCACCGGAAAGCTCAGCGTCAACAAAACCGGACCGGGAACCTGGGTCCTCGCTGGTAACAACACCTATTCCGGCGGCACCACTGTCAACGCTGGCACCCTCTCCGCCGGCAATGGCTCCGTCGGCTCCGCCACCGGAACCGGCAACGTCGCCCTCAACGGCGGAACGCTCGCCAGCACCGCGGCCGGAACCGTCACGGGCACTGTCGTCGCCGGCTCCGGCGCTAACGCCATCGCCCCCGGCGGGGTTGGATCCATCGGCCTCCTCAACGCCGGCGCCATCACCACCACCAGCAACACCACTTTCGACTTCGACCTCGGCGCTCCCGTCGTCTCCAACTCTTACACCGGCGATCTCATCGACATCCTTGGCGGTGGAACCCTCTCCGTCGCCTCCGGCACCCACCTCGCCTTCGGAACCAATCCCACTGCCTCCGGCGACTACGAGCTCTTCGAAGGTTCCTTTGGAACGCCCACCCTCGCCAATTTCGTCCTCCCCACCCAGGCCGGCGATACTTACTCCCTCAGCACCACCGCCCAGATCGGATTCATCGACTTGGTGGTTGTCGCCACCGGACCGGCCTCGGTCTACTGGGACAACCTCGGTTCCAGCACGCCGGATGATGGCCAAACCTGGGACATCAACAACAATAAGAACTGGAACAGCGGCTCCGCCGCCACAACCTATGCAAACGGCGATGCCGTCACCTTCAACGACACCAACGCCGGTCACTACTTTGTGACCCTCAGCAGCACCGTCAGCCCCGCCTCAGTGCTGGTGAACAGCTCGGGCAATTACTCCATCACCGGCGGCGGGCTCATCGTCGCCACCGGCGGATTCACCAAGACCGGCACCAGCACCCTGACCCTCGGCGTCGGTCTGACCGCCAGCAGCCTGGCCATCAACGGTGGAAACGTCGTGCTTGCGAGCAACACGACTGCCAGCAGCGGCTGGACCGCCACCAATCCCGTCAGCAATATCAACGTCTCCTCGCTGACCATTGCCGCCAACAGCGTTCTGGACATCTCCAATAACCACGTGATCATCGACTACGGCGCCACCGACCCGGTCTCCACCATCCTGGGTTACCTCAAATCCGGCTTCAACAACGGCGCCTGGAACGGGACCTCTGGAATCATCTCGTCCGCCGCCCAGACCAAAACCAACGGCTTGACCTACAGCATCGGCTGGGCCGACGGAAACGACAAAACCGGGGCCGTGAAAAACCTCACCAGTGGCGAAATCGAATTGAAGTACACGCTGGTCGGCGACGCCAATCTCGACGGCACCGTCAACGGCTCCGACTTCTCGATCCTGGCCGCCAACTTCGGCCTCGGCGTCACCAACTGGGACCAGGGGAACTTCCTGTATGGCAGTTCGGTCAACGGCTCCGACTTCAGCGCCTTGGCGGCGAACTTCGGCCAGGGCGATAGCGGCGCTGCCGTGACGGTTACGCCCGCAGACGTGGCCGCGCTGGATGCCTTCGCGGCGGCCAACGGCCTGCCAGCGCCGACGATCGCCGCGGTGCCGGAACCGGCATCCATCGGACTGCTCGCTCTGGGCACTGTCACCGCGTTGTCACGCCGGCAGCGCAGGAAACACTCGACGAATTGCCGGTGAGTTGTTTCTGGTTGGGAGATTCATTACTTAGCGCCCCGGCGACCGAGGCGGTCGCGCAGGCGGCCCGCGCCGGCGGCGCGAAAACGACAAGATGCCCGCGGAATTGCTCGACAAATGTGAGTTGGGGTCTTTGCCCACGGGAGAGCAAATTGATTCTTTCACCTTGCAGAGTGCGGGCGGCCTCCGTGCGCGAGTAATCACCCTGGGGGGCATCATCACGCACCTGTTCGCGCCCGATCGCCATGGCCAGTTGGATGACGTCGTGCTGGGGTTCGAGCGGTTGAGCAGTTACCTCGAGCCGCACCCGTTTTTCGGCGCCATGGCGGGGCGCGTCGCCGGCAGGATTTCGCGGGCACGATTCGAGATCGACGGTACCACCTACAACCTTGAGCGCAACGATCCCCCGAATCATTTGCATGGCGGAAGCAGGGGATTCGACAAACAAGTCTGGAACGCAGCCCCGGTCCGTCGGACGGACGGCGCCGCCTCCCTCCGTCTTTTCCGCGTCAGCCCCGATGGCGAGGCCGGCTATCCCGGCAACCTCTCCGTGTCCGTGACGTATACCGTCACCCCGGGCAATCGCCTGGTCGTCGAAGTCGAAGCCACGGCCGACCGCGCCACCCCTTTCAGCCTTACGCAGCATTCTTATTTCAATCTCGCCGGCGAGGGATCCGGCACAATCGACGGACATGAGCTGCAGATATTCTCCAGCCATACCGCCGCGGTGGACTCGGCCTTTACGCTGCTTGGAGACAAAACATCGGTCGCGGGCCGGCCCGCCGACCTGCGCCAGCCCAGGCGGCTTGGCGATGTCGTTCCGAGCTTATATGACCGGCACGGCGACCTCTATTTCGTCGAGCCTTCACCCAATTCAAGATTAAGAACCTGCGCCCGGCTCTCCGAGCCGCTTAGCGGCCGGAGATTGACCGTAAGCACCACCGAGGATTGCCTCCAGTTTTATACCGGCGTGCGCCTGGACGGCACGTTGATTGGAAAATCGGGCCGGCCTTATGGACAATTCGCCGGGCTATGCCTGGAATGCGAGGGGTATCCCGACGGCGCAAACGTGCCCGAGCTTGGGAACATTATTCTCCGCCCCGGCCAAAACCGCAGGCAGGTTACCGAATACGCGTTTACCACTTTCTGAGCGCGGGAGTGCGTAATGGATCTTGACCAGGAACACGGCGTCGCCGTACTGACTCGTCCGCCGGAAAAACTCGACTACAGCCTCACCGGCGAGACCACGGCCCACGCCATCGAGCGCGGACTCGCAGAGGCAGACTGGTATCAAACTCCCGTACCGCGCGCGACCATGCGCAAGCTGCTCCAGCGCCGCGACGGGCCCGCCATCCGCGACACGATCATCTGGTTCGCGCTGATCTTCGGCTTCGGCTGGCTAACGTATCGGCTTTGGCCAAGACCCTGGGCGGCGCTCCCCTACCTGGTGTACGCGGTGCTCTACGCATCGACCAGCGATTCGCGATGGCACGAATCCGGTCACGGCACCGCTTTCAAGACCGATTGGATGAACAACACGCTCTACGAGATCGCGTCGTTCATGGTGCTTCGCGAATCGACGGTCTGGCGCTGGAGTCATACCCGTCACCACAGCGATACGATCATCGTCGGGCGCGACCCGGAGATCGCGGTCCCACGCCCGCCGAATTTGCGCGGAATTATTCTCACCTTTCTCGGCGTCAAGCTTTACCCGCCCTACTTCACGGCCATCTTTCGGCACACGTTCGGCAGGATGTCCCCGGCTGAAAAAACTTTCATCCCCGCCAGCGAGTTCCACAAGGTTTTCTGGCGGGCACGCCTTTATCTGGCAATTTACATTTCGGTAATCGTGCTTGCAGTTGTTACGCGCAGCATTTTGCCCTTGATGTTCATCGGCCTGCCCACCCTGTTCGGCACTTGGCTCCTGATGACCTACGGTCTTACCCAGCACGCCGGGCTGGCCGAAAACGTGCTCGACCATCGGCTGAACTGTCGAACCGTCTACATGAACCCGATTCACCGGTATCTGTACTGGAACATGAACTACCATGTTGAGCACCACATGTTCCCGCTGGTCCCCTACCATGCGCTGCCCGCACTGCACGAGGCCGTAAAGGACGACATGCCGACTCCATACAACGGTCTCCTGCAGGCCTGGCGGGAAATCATTTCCGCGGTGCTTCGGCAGACCAGGGATCCCGCCTATTACGTCAAGCGCAAGCTGGCTGAACCCAAGTCAAGGTCGGCCGAACCCGGCTTGGCGTCCGAGCAGCAGGCCGACGCTGATGGATGGTTGGAAGTCTGTCCCGCCCTCCAACTGAACCGCGCCGATGTCATCCGCTTCGACCATGCCCGAAAGACCTACGCCCTCTATCGCGACGCCGAGGGCAAGCTCTATGCGACGGACGGCATGTGCACGCACGGCAATACGCATCTGTCCGCCGGGCTGGTCAAAGGCACTCAGATCGAATGCGCCAAGCATAACGGGCGATTCAATCTTGCCGACGGCTCGCCTGCCCGCCCGCCTGTTTGCCGCGGACTGGCCACTTATCCGGTCGAAGAACGCGGCGGCCGTGTGTGGATCAATCTTATTCGTGCTGGTGGCGCGGCCGCCGCCCGGCAGTCACAAACTCTTAACCTCCGGGTCGTCAGCACCCGCAGCGTCTCCACTTTCATCCGCGAGCTGGTCCTCGAGCCCGCTCCAGGTTGCGATGCCCTCGATTTTCAGCCCGGCGATTATCTTCAGTTCGATATTCCAGGGTATGAACAAATCCCTTTCCGAAGTTTCGATATTCCGCAGCCCTACGCGGACGTATGGGAACGCCAGCACGTATTTGATCTCGTCGCCCGCAATCCCGGCGGTGCGCCGCGCCGCAACAACTACTCGCTGGCCAGCAACGCAAGGACAGAGCCGAATCTCCTCCGATTCAACGTCCGCATCGCCACGCCTCCGCCTGGGCAGGACTGTCCGCCCGGCATCGGTTCCGCCTATATGTTCAGCCTTCAGCCCGGCGATATCGTGACTGCCATCGGTCCGTTCGGCGACTTCCACGTGAAGCCCACGCAGCGCGAAATGATCTATATCGGCGGCGGCTCCGGCATGGCGCCCTGCGGGCACATCTTTCCCATCACCTCGAAACCGAGGGCACCGCGCGTCGGATCGGCTTCTGGTATGGAGCCCGCTCTCGCCAGGAAATCTTTTACGATGACTACTTTGCGGCCCTCGCCGCGGCACACTCGAACTTCACATTCCATCTCGCCCTGTCGTCGCCGCTGCCCGAAGATCGTTGGACAGGCCACGCCGGCTTCATTCACGAGGTTGTGGAGACCGAATATCTGAAGCAACACGCTGATCCAACCCGGATCGAATATTACTTGTGCGGCCCTCCCATGATGGTCAAGGCCTGCATGCGGATGCTCGCAGGACTGGGCGTGCCCGACAGTCGCATCGCGTTTGACGAATTCTGAGCGACCCAATGCAAGACGCAACTCACTGGCCGATGCCGAACCGACGCGATTTCCGAATCGGCGTTCTCGGCAGCGGGTTTATCGTCAACGAGTGTCACCTCAGTTCCTATCGGAAGGCGGGGCTGAATCCCGTGGTCATCGCCTCGCGCACGCGGGCCAACGCCACTCGCGCCGCCCAGCGCCACCAGATTGCCACCGTCCACGACACCTATGAGCAATTGCTGAACGACGCTTCCATCGAAGTGCTGGACATCGCCGTGCCGCCCCAGGCCCAATTTGCCTTGATCCGCACGGCCTGCCAGAAACGGACTGCCAAAGGAATTCTCGCCCAGAAGCCGCTCGGCGTGAATTTTGATGAAGCGCAACGCGCCGTCGATCTTTGCCGCGATGCGGGAATTGTCCTGGCCGTCAACCAGAACATGCGCTACGACCCGTCCGTGCGCGAAACCAATCGGCTCATCAAGTCCGGTGTGCTCGGCAAGCCGGTTTTCGCATCCATCGACATGCGGGCCATTCCCCACTTTCAGGACTGGCAAAGGGAGCTGGGCTGGGTGACGCTGCGAATCATGTCCATACACCATCTCGATTGCCTGCGCTACTGGTTCGGCGACCCCGCGCGGATTTTCTGCAGCACCCGGCCCGATCCGCGAACAAAATTCCCGCATAGCGACGGCCTCTGCGTCTACACGCTCGAGTATCAAGACGGCATGCGCTGCATCGGCATCGACGACATCTGGACCGGTCCCGCACGCGAAGGATGTCCCGCCGACATCGGCATTCGATACCGCGTCGAAGGAACCGACGGCCTGGCCATGGGTGACATCGGCTGGTGCAAAGACCCCTACACCTCGCCGAGCACGCTTCGTTACGCCAAGCGAGGCGACACCGCCTTCACCACGGCCAACCTGCACGGAAGTTGGTTTCCCGACGCCTTCGCCGGCACCATGGCCCAATTGCTCATCGCGCTGGAGACCAAAGACGAGCCGGCCGTCAGCGGACGCGACAACTTGCAAACCATGGCCCTGGTCGAAGCCGCCTACCGCAGCGCCGCCGAGGGACGCCTCGTCGTGCTCAGCGAGTTCGACGTTTAACCCCTTTCTTCAGGAGGCATTCCGTGAAACTTGGAATCATCAATAGCGCATTCGGCCAGGCCGGCGTCGACACCGCGACGGGGCTGCGGCACATTGCCCGCATCGGGTTCGACACCGTCGATATTTTCGCCGAAGCGACCACGATTTCGCCGGAAGAAAAACGGCTGATCGCCGACACGTGCGGCAAAGCCGGTCTCCCCATCGTTTCCTGCGTCGTCGTCTCCACGGGACTGGTGGATTTCAACGATCCGGTGCGCGCGTATCACGTCGATCGCGTCAAGCGCCACGTCGATCTCGCCGCCGATCTGCAAGCCCGGAATGTGCTGCTCGTATTGGGAGAATACATCTGGCAGCGCGAAGTAATCCCCCCGGAAGCGCAATGGGGCTGGGCGATCGAGACTTGCCGCCGCATCGGCGATTACGCCGACGGGAAAGGAATCGATATCGCCCTGGAACTCGAACCCTTCCGCCTCAGCCTTCTCAACAGCGTGGGCGAGATGGAGCGGTTCGTCAATGAGTGCAACCATCCGCGCCTGCGCCAACATCGACGTAAGCCATCTCGTGCTCGCCGACGCCGGCCCGGAAGAACTGGTTAAACTCAAAGGCAAGGCGATTCACGTTCACATCAGCGACTGCAACGGCAAGGTCCACGGCGATCTTCCGCCCGGACGAGGGGTCGTGAAATTCGCCCCCTACCTCCAGGCAATCAAAGAACTGGGAATTAAAGGTTCGGTCTCCATCGAACTGGAATATTCGCCCGATCCAAAGAAGATCGTGGAATGGGTCGAGGAGGCGTATCAATCCACCGATCGCTTGATGCGCCAGGTCGGGCTTCGCGATTAGGAGAATCGATGTCTCGCCTCATGAACGACGGCTCAAATGACCCGCCCAAGCTGCGCATCTATCTGAATCTCGGCACCCTCGTCGACCTGTGCGAGGATTCGACCTGGCCCGGTCTGGAGGGGCCCCAGCGGGACCAGCGCCTCACCGCCGACGGATTTGAAGGCGTGCAACTGATCAGCGACGCCCTTCCCGCCGGCGGGCTGTCGTTGCCGTATTGCGGCTTAGATCGCGTCAGCACACCCGCCCAGGCCGATATCATCGCCGCCAAGCACGCCGACCGCGGCGATAAATGCCTCACGCTCCACGTCGGCTGGGGCCTCGAGAACGATGACGAAGTCGATCGCCTTATCGACGCCGTCTTGCGCGCTCTGATCGCCATCGGCTTCCCATCTTCATCGAAACCCACCGGGCCACCATCACCCAAGACCTCTGGCGCACTGTCCAAATAACCCGCCGATTTCTCGATATTCGCTTCAACGGCGATTTCAGCCATTACTATTGCGGACAGGAATTGGTCTACGGCGATTGGGAAAGCAAGCTCGCATTTATGCAACCCATTTTCGATCGCATCGGTTTCATCCATGGCCGGATCGCAAACCCAGGCTCGATACAGGTCGCCGTCGGCGCCTGCGGAGCCGTCGATTACGTCCAGCATTTCCGCACACTCTGGACTCGATCAATTCAGGGATTCCTCAAAAACGCTTCCCCCGGCGACGTCCTGATTTTCGCCCCGGAATTACTCCCCAGCACCCACTATTACGCCCGCCAATTTCCTGCTGCCGACGGAGATCTCGTCGAAGAATCCGACCGCTACGCCGAAGCAATTATCTATGCTCGGATCGCCGGCGAGTGCATGGAAACGGCGCTTCATTCGGTCAAAATCCGACGCTAGCGCCCCCATCCACCGGAAGCAGCACCCCCGTGATGAACTTCGCCGCGGGAGAGCAGAGAAAAACGGCGGCGTTCCCGATATCTTCCGGCTCGCCGAATCGCCCCATCGGCGTGCGTTGCAGGATCCGATTCATCCGCGCCGCATCCCCGCTGAGCGCCTGCCGCAGCATCGCCGATTCAATCCAGCCGGGTGCGATCGCGTTCACGCGCACGCCCCGCCCCGCCACTTCCGTCGACAGGGCCCGAACCATCCCAAGGTACGCACTCTTGGCCGCCGAATAGGCCACCAGCAAAGGCATGCCGATCAGCGCCGACATCGAAGCGGTAAACAGGATGTTTCCCTCCCCGCGCTCCAGCATGCCCGGCAATGCCGCCGCCACCAGCGCCTGGGCGGCACATACGTGCGTGGTCAATATCGCCTGGAATTCGTCGGGCTTGGTTTCAGTCGCCGATTTCTTCAGATGAATGCCCGCATTGTTGATGAGGATGTTCACGGGTGCGCCCGCGGCCTCTTCAGCCGCTGAAATCAATTCACCCGCACGATTCAGTTGCGTGATGTCATGTGCCACGAACGCCGCCTGCGACCCGATGCTCGACGCCGCCTGCGTTAATTCCTTTTCCCTGCGCCCCACCAATACGACTTTGGCGCCCGCGCCGCAAGGCAGGCGCGATGCCCAGTCCCAATCCCGTCCCGCCGCCGGTAATCAGCGCTGTCTGTCCGTCCAGTCGAAAGCTGCTTTTGCTTGGATTCATATGGAAATGGTTGATCTCCCTACGCGCGACAACCCGCCAAAAGAGACGGCGTGTCCTGATGCTTATACATCACAAAATATTCACGATGCCCCAACGATTCCGGTTTGGTCGGCTGCCCTGCGGCCACCCGCGTAACCAACGACAGCAAATCCGCACCCGCTTTCTCCAGCGAAGATTCGCCATTCAGCACAGGCCCGGCGTTGAAATCCATGTCCTCGATCATCCGCCGATAGGTTTGGTCGTTGCCGGTAATTTTGATCAACGGCGCAATCGGGCTCCCGATAACGCTCCCCCGCCCGGTAACGAACAAAACAATCTGCGCCCCCGACGAGATCAGGTCCATGATCCCTTCCGTGTCATTCGGATTGGTATATCCAAACTGCATGAAATGCGGATCGGGCACGCTGTCCATAATCCAAAGACCCGGCCCTCGCGGAGGTTCGCCGACCTTTATCACCCCCTGGATCGGCCGGCTGCCGCTCTTGGCGAACGCACCCATGCTCTTTTCCTCGATGGTCGTCAGCCCCCCCGCGAAATTGCCCGGCGACGCGGAAAACTGCCGCACCGATTGGCAATAGGCCACCGCCTTGTCATACGCCGCCGTCAACTGCGCCCGGGCCTCTTCGCTGGCCGCGCGGACCGCGAGGATATCGCGTAATCCGATCATCTCCACAATCTCTTCGAACACCGCCCGTCCACCCGCATCAACGAGCTTGTCAAAAAACACGCCGACCACCGGATTACCGGCCAATCCCGAAGTGGCATCCGATCCGCCGCATTCACATCCCACCGTTAAATCGCTTAGCGTCATCGGCACGCGTTTCACAGTGGCAATCTGATTTCGCAACCGCGCCAGCGCCTGTTTTCCGCGCTCAATGCTCTTCGTCGTCCCCCCCGCCTCTTGAATAAAGAACCACTCCGCTGGCCGGCCGGATTCGAGAACCGTCCCGGCGATCTTTTCCGGCTGCGTGTATTCACATCCCAGCCCCACCGACAGAACCGCCCCCACATTTGGATGCCGCGCCAGTGCAAGCAGCAGACGAATCGCATACTGATTGTCGTAGCAACCCGAAAACCCGATCACGTGCACGTCGCTCTCCCCCTGCGCGATCGCATGGGCCACAAACTGCGCACTCCACCGTGTAAACGATCAGCACGAGGTTGCGAATGCCCTTGCGGCCGTCGGCCCGTGCATATCCCTCCCAGACTGAAACCGCTTCATTCATATCGCGTGTCTGTTGGCGCTCCGGAATGCAGATCCAGCGTCCCGGAACGTTCGTCAATATCGCTGGCCAGGTTGTGCAAATGCACCCATGCCCCACGGCGGATGGGCGCTGTCGCATGACCGATGCGCACGCCGAATTTCACGATCGCCTCGTCCTTGGCGATGTCGCGCAGCGCGATCTTCTGCCCGGATGCAATTCTTTCCACCGCAACAATCTCTCCGGCGTCTTTGCCAATCACTTCGATCGCGCCATTCATGGCATCCCCAATCATTGTAGCAACATTGTCCCGCTCATGGATTTGAAAACAGCGCGGCTTCATTTCATCTCCAAGTCAATCGCGTCTCACCCTTTTTCCCCTCCCCTGGTACTCCGGGGGAGGGTTAGGGTGGGGGTCTTCCGCATTTTTCAGGCTATATGCGATTACACTGACTTCAGCTCAGTGACCTTATGTTCAACACAGGTCTTATCGATCGCATCCCAGTCCAGTTCTACGCCAATTCCAGGTTTTTGCGGGACATGCGCCATCCCGGCGGCGTCAATCGGATATTTGTCCTTCATCGGAAACCGAAACGGTTCTTCCGGCACCAGCAACTCGAAATATTCGCAATTCTTGATCGCGCAACTGACGTGCAAATTCGCCATGTCCATGAAACCCATCGTCGTGCAATGGATCTCGCAGCGCATCCCGTTTGCCTCGGCCAGATGGGCGATCTTCAAAGCGCCGGTCACGCCCGGCTTCCACGAAACATCCGCGCGAACGATATCGACCGCGTTGAAAGCAATGGCCTGCGCGACGCCCCACGGCCCCCCGCGCGTCGTTTCCGTTCCCGCGATCGGAATATCGAGCGCCGCGCAAAGCTTGGCATATTTCGCCAATTCGAAATCGCGAAAGGGTTCTTCAAACCAGAGATAATCGAGCTTCTCCAGATCGCGCCCCACGCGGATCGCTTCCTCCAGCGAATACTCCCCCACCGGATCAGACATCAGCACATAATCGGCGCCCGAGGCTTCACGCAGCGCGCGATGAATCTCCATGTCTTTCCGCCACGGACCCGGGGGATGCGTCTTGTATGCCGGGAAACCACGCTCCCGATAAGCTCGCATCTCCTTCACATAATCCTCGGTCCTAGGCATGAACAAACTGCTGGCGTACGTCGGCAGGCTCGTCCGGCATTCCCCGATGAACTGATAGAGCGGCAATCCCGCATCCTTGGCCGCGATATCCCACAATGCCACATCGACCGGTCCCGGCAGATAAACCGGGAAGAAGGTCAGATGCCGGTCGATCGTCCACAGCTCGTGCCAAATCGCCTCGCGCTCTGTCGGCGAACGCCCCATCACCACCGGCGCGATCGTCTCGTGAAGATATGCCTGCGTTACCACGCTCGAGCGCGCCCCCAGCGCCGTCGCGTGGCCGATCAGTCCCGTATCCGTTTTCAATTGCAAAACCACCACGTCCCAATTCATTGGGCTTCGTCCCGTCCGCGCTGAATCAAACAACGATTCCTTACGCTGACATCGCCAGGTTTCAAAGCGGGTGATTTTCATCGGCCCTTCCGTTCAAAGAATCCCAAACTTCCTGAATGCCGCGGTGGCGGTCATCCCACCTTCGATCGCTTTGCGGACAACTTTTTCGCCCCGCGCTTTTTCCAGCGCCCTGGTGATGACCTCCTTTTCAACCGCTCGTGGAATCGTCACCACCCCATCCAGATCGCCGAACACCAGATCCCCCGGCTCGATCCAGACGCCGCCGATCTCGATCGAACAGCGAAAATCCGCCACCGCCGTCCGAACCGACGAATCCTGGGCATACCGTCCCCGGCTGAACACCGGCCATTTTTGTCCAAGCACCTGGGGCGTATCCCGATGAAAACCATCCAACACGGCGCCCACTGCGCCGCGCGTGCGTGCCGTCGCCGTCAGCAATTCGCCCCAGTAGGCACAACGCATGTCGCCACCCCCCGCGATGTAGACTTCGCCCGGTTTCAGATCGTCAAGTGCTTGCGTCATCAGACCAAAGGGCTTTTTCTGCGGGCCATGAACGTCGATCATTAACACCGGCATCGCCCGCCCCACCACAACCATCCCCTCACGAATCGGCTGCACCGGCTGTGGCAGGAATTGATGGTAATATTTCAGCCCGTCGAGAATGTCCCCCACCACCGGCGTATATAATTCTCTGCCGACGAGCTGAAATAGCTCGACGTCATCGCGCCAAAGCTGCGATGAAATTCGACTGGCACCACCTTTCGGTGATTTCTTCTGTTTCATAATTGATTTCCGCCGCGTCACCTTCTACCAAATGTCGTTTGGATTCTCCCACTTAATTTGTGGAGGCGATAAGAAGGAATTGCGTTTCAGACGAGTTTGGGCATGGCCAAGCCTCCGAAAAGTGCAAAAACGGGAGATTCCGTTTTTCCTGGCGTCTTAGGAAGCTCTATGCCACGCGTGCCAGCTTTGTTACTTCAACGTCTGGCGTTATTTAAAACGGGTGATCGACGGGGCTCGAACCCGCGACCCCAAGGACCACAACCTTGTGCTCTGCCAACTGAGCTACGACCACCGTATATCGAGACCGCACCTTCGATGATAGCATCGCCATCCAGTGGTTCAAGGCCGCGCCGCAAGCCCGACTTTTGAGTAATTATTCTTGAATAGAATGCCCCCAGACCTGCAACCCTCATCCTTCCCGCCGATCACCATCCCCGCCCTTTATGTGCATATCCCCTTCTGTTTCCACAAGTGCCACTATTGCGATTTCTATTCCATCACGCGGCAGACCCCGCAGCGAATGTCCCGATTCGTCGATCTGATCCTTCGAGAGTCCAATTTCTGGACACTCGCTCCTCCCAAACTCCAGCCGCGTACCGTATTTTTCGGCGGTGGCACGCCTTCGCTTTTGCCGACCAACGAAATGCGCCGCCTGATCCGCGGACTGCGAACGCGTTTCGATTTTTCGCAGTGCGCCGAATGGACTGTCGAAGCCAACCCCGCAACCCTTTCGGATGAATTCTGCCGAATGTTGCTGGATGAGGGCGTGAATCGAACGAGCCTGGGTGCGCAAAGCTTCGACCCAGCCGAGCTTTCTCTGCTGGAGCGCCATCACGATCCCGATGATGTCCCGCGCTCGCTGGAGCTGCTGAGATCCGCCGGCTTTCGCCGGATCAATCTGGATCTCATTTACGCGATTCCCGGCCAGACCCTTCCGCGCTGGCTGAAATCGCTTGAATCGGCGATCGCCCTGGGGACCGATCATCTCTCCTGCTACGGCCTCACGTTCGAGCCGAACACTCCGCTGGGCGTTCGCCGCCGGCTCGGGCTCGTATCCGCCATCGATCCCGATCTGGAAATTGAGATGCTGCAAAATACGCGATCGCGACTTGCCGCCGCCGGATTGCAGGCTTACGAGATCAGCAACTATTCCCGGCCGGGGCAGGAGTGCCGGCACAATCTCCATTACTGGATGGGCGGCGATTACCTGGCCCTGGGGCCTTCCGGCGCCTCTCACGTCCAGGGCACGCGCTGGCGAAACCGCCCCCACCTGGGCGAATGGGAAACCGCGGTTGACGCCGAACAACTTCCCGCAACCGACATTGAAACCCTCACCCCCCGCCAGCCGCCGGGGAGCTGGCGATGCTGATGCTGCGTTTGTCAAACGGTATCGATTGCGCGGCCTTTGCCGGGCGTGTGGGCCATGCGGCGCCTGCGCTCTTTGCCGAGGCGATCGATCGGCTTGCCCCCCTGGGCCTTGTAAACGTCACGGAAACCTCGATTCGATTATCGGATCGTGGGTTATCCGTCGCCGATTCCGTGGCCGCGGAGTTTCTCGCCGTCGCGGGCGACTAGTTAGCGACTTACCGCCCGCCGAGCAACCGTCGATAGCAGTTGCGTGGGAGTTGTGGCGAATTGCGTTTACCCGCCGCTCCCCAAAAGATGTTCGGACTGATCCAGAATTTATTCGCGCCCGGGCGCATCCAATCGGCGTCGATTTCGGGACCCACGCGCTGCGCCTTGCGCAGGTGCAGACGGAAGACGGCGATTACAAGCTTTTCGCCGCCGCCAGCGCGGAAATTCCCGATAACGTCCGCGACGACGCCGAAGCCCGCTTCGAATTTTTTTCCCATGCGATTCCGCATCTTCTTCACACCGGAAAGTTCCGCGCCCGATCGCGCGGTTTTGGGGCTTCCGCCGTCAGTCGTGCATACGCAGCATCTGACGCTCGACCCCATGGATCAAAAGCTGCTGAAGGACGCGGTCATCGAATGCGCCAAGCAGAAGATTCCGTTCGATGCCGAGCATGCGCTCTTTCGCCACACGGTTGCGGGGCAGACGCGCGAGAGCGAAGACCCGCGACTGCATGTGATCGTCATGTCGGCGGACACGCGCTGGGTCAACCGGTACATCACCGCGGCGGGCAAGGCGGGGCTTTATATCGTGGGGCTCAACATGCAGCCGCCGGCGCTGCTGGACTGTTTTTCGAATGTTTATCGGCGGACGGCCGAGCAGCAGTCGGTGCGGATGTACGTGGACATCGGCAGCAGCGGCAGCCGGGCGTTTATCGCGCAAAACACCCATCTGCTTTTCGCGCGAAATCTGACCATCGGGGGGGATGACATGACGCGCGCGGTCGCCGATGCACTGTCGATCAGCCTGCACGATGCGCGCACGCTGCGGATCAAGCTGGCGGCGGGCTCGGCTTCGGATGGGAGCCAGGTGAATAACGCCTGCCGCGGCGCGGCGGATGAACTGATCAAACAGCTCGACGCCTGCCGCCGAGAGCATGAACTTGCTTTTCCGCATCTTGCGGTGCACCGGGTGATTTTTATCGGGGGGGAGGCGCGGCAGGAATCGCTGTGCAAATACATCGCGCAGACGCTGAAATTACCGGGCCAAACGGGGGATTCGCTCTGCCGGATGGCGCGGAGAAGCCGGATCGACATTGAGTCGGCGATCGACCGGCGCTATCCACAGCCGGCTTGGGCGGCGGCGATCGGGCTGAGCATGGGGCGGGAGGAAACGGAAGAATGATCGGCGCTCAGCAGGCGGCGGGTTTGCGCCGATAATTACAGTACGCCGTATCGCCACTGGTGCAATAGTTCCATGCTCGATCAAATTCTTCACCAGGCCGTGAGCGCGGCGCTTTGGATGTGCATCTGAATGCCGGGGCGCCGCCGATGCTGCGGATCAACACGGTCATGCAGGCGGCGGATTTTCCGTCGCTGAGTGCGCAGGATTGCTTTGACATCGCCAAGACCCTGCTCGTGCAGAAGCGGTGGTGCGATTTCACCGAAAAGCGGGACGCGGATTTTTCGTATGAGATTCCGGGGCTGGCGCGGTTTCGCATTAACGCCCACTTTCAACGGCAGACGATTGCCCTGTCGATCCGGACGATTTCGAATCGGCTTCGGCCATTGTCGGAGCTGTTCCTTCCGGAGATTGTGACCAAGCTGACGACGCTGCCGCGGGGGCTGGTGCTGGTGACCGGGCCGACGGGGAGCGGGAAGAGCACAACGCTGGCGGCGATGATCGACGAGATCAATCGGCGGAGCGCGGGCATATCGTGACGCTTGAAGACCCAATCGAGTATGTCCTTGCGAGCAACAACTGCGCGATCGAGCAGCGGGAAGTGGGGTCGGATGTGCTCGATTTTGCGTCGGGATTGCGGCACGTTCTGCGGCAGGATCCGGATGTGATCCTGCTCGGAGAAATGCGCGACCTGGAGACGACCAGCGCAGCGATCACGGCCGCGGAAACGGGGCACCTGGTTTTAAGCACGCTGCACACCAACAATGCGCCGCAGACGATTGAGCGGATCATCGATATTTATCCGACGACGCAGCAGAACCAGATTCGCTCGATGCTGGCCAGCACGCTTCAGGCGGTGGTGAGCCAATCGCTGCTGCCTCGGTGTGACGAGCCGGGGATGATCCCGGCGGCGGAGATCATGATCTGCAATCAGCCGGTGAAGAGCTGCATTCGGGAGAATCGGCTCTTTGAGATTCCGAATGTGATTGAGACGAGCCGGGCGATTGGGATGCAGTCGCTGGATTTTTCGATTCAGCAGCTTTGCCGCAATGGGTATATCAGCCGGGAGACGGCGATGGGGCATGCGGTGCATCCGGAGAAATTGGATCGGTGCTGGTGGCGTGAGATTTTTGTGCGGGGGAAGACATTTTGGGCTGATCCCCTTCAAGTTTATTTGCTCCCCGATCTGGAACACACTTGCAAAGCTATGAAGCAAGAAGAAAAATAGCTACGCGGCGCACACTGGTCGATGACAAGAACTAAGACGGGGAATCTCAATTGAATCTGAAGGTTCAACCCCAAGCGACAAGATCAAGCAATGTGCTTGGATTGTCATGGGTCAGTGGAGTTTTGGCGATCCTCTGCTTTGCCTCGCGCGTGTCCAGCCTCCCGGCCCAGAGCCTCACTATCGTTGATACTGACAACCGGACCATATCAGATTTTCAGGTCGCCCTGAATTTCATGGTTAACGATGCGCCCTACGCTGCTTCGATAAATCACGGCACATTTGACGCATCGATGACAGACGTTCTGACTATCTCCGATGCCAGCGGAGATGGTCCGGTGAGGCGAGCAAGGCTCGTCCAGATGGGGGAGCGTAAGGAGGGGCCGGCGATTTTGGTCATAAGGAAATCCGGCTCGCGGCCGATTCGGAATTTACAAATCACCCTGCGATTCACGATAAGCGGCGCACTATGCGTGGTGGATTACAATGTTGCGGAGTTTTCGAAAAATGTGGCGATTGCCCTCAATGCCTACGGCGGCCGTTGGAATGGAAGTGCCTGGGTTGGCAACTTCTTAACGCCGCTGGATTATGTTGCCCGTGTTGATCCCACGGATATTCTGGTGGAGGGTTTTCAAGGCTGGGGTACATCGCTTTGCTGGTGGGCGAATGTTGTGGCGAGGTACCCCAACCGAGACGCCTATGCGAATCTCGCGTTTAACTTTCTGAAATTGAACATCGTTCGCTACAACATAGGTGGCGGCGAGAATCCGCAAGGCCCAGGTACGCTGGAGTTCAGAGCGAGAATGCCGGGATTTGAGCCGCGTCGCGGCATGTGGACATGGGATGCGGACCTAAATCAGCGCTGGATGCTCAAAGCCGCGATCGCCCGCGGCGTTAACCGGGTAGAAGCTTTTGCCAATTCGCCGCCCTACTGGATGACGGTGAGCGGCAGCGTGACGGGGGCGAAGGGCGGTGGTAACAACCTGCTAGTCGATTGCGAAAAAGACTACGCGATCTATCTTGCGGAGGCAGTCAGCAATATCGGCCGATTGGATGGTGTCACATTTCATTCGATTGCCCCGATGAACGAGCCGGCCGGAGGGTGGTGGAATTTCGGGCGGATTTCGGAGGGGTGCCATATGAGCGTGGATCAGCAGGAGCGGGTGATTAACCTGCTTCGGACTGAATTGGATCGCCGCGGTCTCAAGCTTGCCATCGATGCCCCGGAAGATTGGGACGAGCGATCGGGAGTCAATACTCTTAACTCGTTTGCGCAGGGCACACGCAACAATGTCGGACAAATCTCAACCCACACTTACTGGGCCAATGATGGGGTCGAACTGAACACCCTTGCGGGCTCGCTTGGCAAGCCGCTTTGGCACACGGAATACGGGGACGACGACGCGACCGGCATGCGAACCGCCCGCCGCATTCGCGACGATCTGAGGTGGTTGCGTCCCCTCGCGTGGTGCTATTGGCAGGTGGTGGACTACGCCGGCGGTTGGGGAATGCTCTATAACCCATTGGACGAAAAAGGGGACTTCAGTTACACGATCAACCGGAAGTTTTACGCAATTGGCCAGTTCACCAGGTTCCTTCGTCCGGGGTGTGAAATCGTTGATTGTGGCGATGCCAACTCCATCGCGGGGTATGACCCTCTAACGGGTAGTCTGGCGATCGTCACTGTCAACGACAATGTGGCCGATTTCACAGTAACCTTTGACCTGCGTGGATTTTCGGCCGTGGGGGATACCGTGCAATGTTATCGCACGTCTGCGAGCGAGAGTCTGAAGCAGATCAGCCCGATCGACGTGACTGGCCGGCAATTCATTTCAACGGTTCCGGCTCAGTCGGTCACGACATTTCTGCTCCAGCATGTCACCGCCGAGGGGCCACGCGAGAAGCATTAGAGCATTTTGCATCCAATTGTGTCTCTGGGAAACAGTGGATGGAAATGGCGTAGTAGACTACATAGCCTCGAGTGCGCTGGTGTTTACAGAGTTGGGGCACACATACAAAGCAACGGGATTTTCTGTTACCCTAAGACGAAAACCCCCTCCCCCAACCCCCCGCCGGAATACATGACCACCCGACACTTTTTGTTTTCGTGGACAAAATGGCCGCTTTTTTTGAATGCAAAACGCAAATGCAATGCGGGGGCGAGGGAGAACCAGATAATGCCCCAACAGTTTCTCCCTCGCCCCCGCACCCCCACTCCCTCTCCTTTTCCCCTAACCGTCCAAGGCCAAAGGCACCGAACTGACCCATTTCTGTGGATTTTCACGCTGTTTTGTGCTTGAAAGCCGCTAAACCTGATCCATCAGTTGCAGCGATGGCTCGTAACCTATTTTCCAGCCAGCAAAGCAGCCCAAAACACCGCACATCGCGCAGCGAACTCCGACGTATAGCCATTTGATCGCCTGCTTATTTTCGTAAAGCGAAAAGCCAATTCCGATGTTGAACCGATCGGAATCACACTTCACACAACGGCAGACCTCTGGCTCAGCGTCTTCCCAATACTCGCCGCTATCGCAGATAAAATTCTGTCGGCCGCACTGCAAGCAGGTTCGCCGGGCCACACCTTCGTTGTCATCCGCCTCAAGACGAAAGTTCACCGAGCAACATCGGCACCTGGCAAGACGGAATTCGTCTATCTTGTAGGTGTCGGCAGAATAGTTTTCCAGGAAGCCGGCAATGTCCTCAGCGTCGCTTCCGACCCACCAATCACCGGACGTATCGATCGCCATGAGGGGTCCATCCTTCGATCCAAATTGAGCTATCCTGGACAGTCACCTATCTCTTGTTAGACATTGTCGCATAGGGCCTAGACGTTCGCTAAGTCACCCAAATGCTTTTGTCAGTTGCGTGAAAAATAAATAGATATCACGGCGCGAAATACCACCCAAAACAACATCATCGAGCCAACAAGCCATTTCGCGGCATATTTGAGCGCGGGCCCACCACCCTGCCGACAGGCGAGCACGGCGCTCGCGATCCCACAGCCAATGGCAAAGGGAGCGGTGAGCAAAATCAGGGCCATCCCTGCGTAATCACGGTCATCTTGGCGGATGTTGGATATGGCAGAATCGGCGATCACCTCCATGCCAAAGATAGCCACGGGCAAAAGCAAAAAGAACATACCACGTGGACCGATGACCGGTTGTTTCTCCGATTGCGAAGAAGCGTACTCAATTTTCGTAGGATCGTTCATTTCCGTTTCACCGTCTATCGTATCAACGATGACGAGCCGCCTAATTTTAATCGGTCCCGCCACTTCCCATTTCCCACGTAATAGTACCGATGTGCCCTCGCTTTTTTCCCACCTCCCTCACAAACACCGAATCGCGATCAGCGTTTGATCGTCCACCGGGGGGCGATTGGCGCTGAAGGCGGCCAGCTCGGCCCGAATGCGGTCAATGCATTCCTGGGCACTGCACGCCCCCATATCGATGAGCAGTTTGTCGAGCCGATCGGTTTCGAAGAGCTGGCGATTTTCGCCGCTGATTGGGGGGGCAATCGCCTCGGTGATTCCGTCGGTGTAGAGGAGGAGCATGTCGCCGCGCTGGAGGGTGAGGGTTGCCTGTTCGTATGGCTGCGATTCGAGGATTCCCAGGGGGAGGCCACCGGGTGCGTCGAGGGAGAGGATGCGGCCGGCGCGGAGGAGGCGCGGGGGGTTGTGGCCGGCGCGGGAATAGGTCAGGGTTCGGGTCTGGGGATCGAGGACCGCATAGAACGCCGTGACGAAGGTGCCGGCACGGGTGTAGGCGCGGGCGAGGCAGTCATTCAAATAACGATTGAGCTTGTCGGGCGGGGTGTGGGAACCGGGCTGGGAGTGGGCGATCGCGTGGGTAATGGCCATCAGGACGGCGGCGGGGGTGCCATGGCCGGAAACGTCGGCGATGAAGATGCCCCATTCGCCACTTGGCAAGGGGAAAAAATCATAATAGTCGCCGCCGGCGCGGGCGCTGGTTTGATAATGGGTGGCGATCTCGCAATTTGGAATCGACGGGAGTTTCGCTGGCAAGAGCGAGCGCTGGATGTCGCCGACCACCTGAAGCTCATCTTCGAGGGCGCCAAGGGCCTCGGTGAGTTGATTGCGGAGGACCAGGTTCATGGTGCCGCGTCCAAAGAGGCCCGTCTGCCAGTGGAGAATCGGGATCATCGACAGATCCATTTCCTCGCCGGGGGATAGAAGCATGGCGGTGGCGTTGATTCCTTCGCCGTTGTCGTATTGGGGAAGGCTCACCAGCCGATCGAATCCCTGGAGGTAGAAAAATCCCGGATCGTCCGGGGAGAGGCGGGCGGCGAGGTCGTCCATAATTACCGGGCGATTCGCGTAGATCAGTTCGCCGAGAATTCCGCCGGACATTTTTGGGAGCAGTTCCTTCTGGGTCCAGGGATTGATGTACTCGGTAAACCTGGAGGAGCGCGTGATCAGATAATAGGGCGCTTCCATGCCGCGCCGCGAGAGAGCCACGTAGTCGTTCGACGAGATGAGTTTTCCGATTCCCCCCCAATACTCTTCGACAAGTGTTTCGGGATCGGTGATGCCGGAGATGGCCTTCATCGTCTGGTCGATGATCTGCAATCCTTCTTGCCAGGGGCGGCGCTTGATCATTGGGGGGATTTTAGGGGGAGTTGCACATCAATGTACACAGTTGGCTCATTTACGAAACCGGCGTCAGGATCCCCCCCGGCGGCGCGGTTCGACTGAGCTCACCGAAGTCCGTGGGCGTTTCGGGAAGGGGAGAATTCGCGAACGGTCGGGGATGATGTGGAAGAGAAATAAGTCTGGGGGTGAGGGACTGTTGCGTGGCAGTTCAGGTATGGCGGCGAGTGGGATTGGAGAATGGTTTTCAGGCCCTCACCCCGACCCTCTCCTCTTCGAGCCTGAGCCTCAGAGCCGAAGGCCGGATTACTGGGAGAGGGGGAAGAGCGGTGGTCATGAGAGAATCATTTTGTGCGCACGTCATGTTGGCCGGGCTGGATCTTAAGCGGCAGAAGGATCCAGAAGGTCGCGCCTTTGCCGGGGACGCTTTCTACGCCGATGGTGCCCCCGAGCATTGAGATCAGCTCGCGGGAGATGGCGAGGCCCAGGCCGGTGCCGCTGTGTTCGCGGGTGACGGAGCCGTCGATCTGGCGGAATTTTTCGAAAATCACCTCGTGTTTTTCCAGCTCGATGCCGGGGCCCTGATCGCGTACGGCGATGCGAATTTTTTCGGCGTCGTGTAAGTCGGCGGTGAGATCGATCCGGCCGGCCTCGGGGGAAAATTTGATCGCGTTGGACAGCAGATTGTAGAGGACCTGCTGAATCTTTGAAGGATCGCTTTCCATGATCGGAACGTCCGGGGCGACGGCGGTTTCAATCTCGACCTTCTTGCCTTCCGTCAGGGGCTTGATCAGGTTGGTGAGGCCTTCGAAAAGATCGTTCAGGGAGAGGGGGACCGACCGTACGTCCATGCGGCCGGCTTCGATCTTGGCCAGATCCAGCAGGTCGTTGATCAGCTCGAGCAGATTGCGGCCGCTGGCGAGAATGTTTTGGAGATATCGGGCGGCCTTGGGGTCGGGGTTGGTGGAAACCGTGTCGCGAAGCAGGTCGGCGAAGCCGAGGATGGAGTTGAGGGGCGTGCGCAGCTCATGGCTTACGTTGGCGAGGAATTCGCTCTTCAAACGGTTGGATTCGTAGAGAGCGACGTTGGTCTCGCCCAACTGGACGAGCTTCAAATCGAGGGCCTTGTTGATGTCGCGCAACTGCTCGTCGCTGGATTTGAGGTTGGCCAGCATGGTGTTGAAGGTTTCGGAGAGCTGTTCGAATTCGTCGCCGGTGCTGATGTCGGAGCGGATGTTGAGGTCGCCCTCACTGACCTTTTCGGCGGTTTCCTGGAGGACGCGGACGGGCTGGAGGATGAGGCGGGTGGTGATGACGTAGAGGACTCCGGTGGCGAGGGTTCCGGCGATGACGCCGGCGAGGAGAATGAAGGCGCGGTTGAGGAAGAGCTGGTTTTCGTTGACTTGGGAGGGGATATCCACGACGACGATGCCCAGGAATTTTCGTGCGTCGGGGAGGGCGGCGGCGATGGCAGCGGAGGCGGGCTGGATCTTTAGGGGGGGGACGCCTTGGCCGGCATGGCATTTCATGCAGGCGGGGGCATCGCCGGCGTAGAGGGGCATGGCGAGGCGATAGCGTTCGGTTTCGTTCAATTTATAGGTTCGGGGGTAGTGAACCTGTGCGGGATGGGTGTAGAAGTAGCCGAGGGCGTCCCAGTCGTATTTGGAGAGGACCATCGATTTGGGGGGGTCAATGGGGATCAGGCGAGGCATAATCAGTTCGGGGACGGCAAGTTCAGAATCCTGGGTGGTGGGAGCGGGAAAAGTCCCTCTATTTTGCGGTGCTCCACCCTTTTGGGCTTCGGCGACGATATGCTGCAATTTGGCCTGTTCGGCGAGGCCTTCGGCGGTGTGGAGGTTTACTTCGAGAATCAAGTCATCCATTCGACGCCAGGGGACATAGAGGGCGGCACTGATGATGAGGATGACGGCAGCGCCGAAAAGAATCTGACATTTTGCCGCCAGCGGAATGCGAAGGTTTCGTTTGCGCTTGGGCATATCAGCGTTTGAACAATTTGGGCTGCCG
This sequence comes from uncultured Phycisphaerales bacterium, assembly GCA_963755915.1. GTDB lineage: Bacteria > Planctomycetota > Phycisphaerae > Tepidisphaerales > Tepidisphaeraceae > PALSA-1353. The sequence continues at coordinate 3,996,276 of CAVWLP010000002.1, read as the reverse complement.
GGCGTTTTGTCGGACATTTCGTCCGTTGTCCGCGTATTGTACGGTATGCTATTACATTACGAAGTACGATATTTTTGGGTCCGGTTCATCTGCCAGAGATGAGGATCGGTTATGTCAAACGTCGGAAGAGTATTGGTTGTCGAGGATGAAGACGCCCAGCGGAAGGCCCTCAGCGCCATTCTCAAGTCCGAAAGCTTAAGCGTCCTGACGGCCGAAAACGCGGACAAGGCACTGGGGTATGTGGATGAGAATATCGATGTCGTGCTCACGGACTTGCAAATGGGGGATGTGAGCGGGATTGACCTTTTGAATCTGTGGAAAAAGCGGAAGCCGGAGACGCAGTTTATCCTTCTTACGGGGCACTCAAGCGTTAACTCGGCTGTGGAGGCGATCAAGGCCGGGGCGTTTGATTATGTGACGAAGCCGATCAATACGGATGAGTTGATCGTGATCATCCGGCGGGCGATTGAACTGGTGACCAAAGACCGGGAGATCGATTATCTCCGCCGACGGCTGGACCACAAATTCGGGCTGGATCAGATCATCGGGCAGTCGCGGTTGATGAAGGACGTCTTCGACAAAATCCAGCGAGCCGCCCCAGTGGACAGCACGGTTTTGATTCTGGGGGAGAGCGGTACCGGCAAGGAATTGGTGGCTCAGGCGCTGCACCATAACAGCCCGCGGAAGAAAGGACCTTTTGTCGCAGTGAATTGCGCGGCGGTGCCGGCGACGCTGGTGGAGAGCGAATTGTTTGGGCATGTGCGCGGCGCTTTCACGGGGGCGACGGATCGGCGCGTGGGACGGTTCGAGCAGGCGGATGCGGGTACCCTATTTATCGATGAAATCGGTGATTTTGAGCTGGGGCTTCAGGCCAAGCTGCTGCGCGTTCTGGAGACGTTTACGGTGACGCCGGTGGGCGGGCATGAGGATCACAAGGTGGATGTGCGGGTTTTGGCGGCGACGAGCCGGGATTTGCGGAAGATGGTGGAAGAGGGGAAGTTCCGGGAAGATTTGTTCTATCGGCTTAATGTTGTGTCGATCACGCTGCCGCCGCTGCGCGAGCGGCCGGATGATATCCCGATCCTGGTGGAACATTTTCTGAGACAGATCTGCGAGCAGAAGCACACGGCGGCGCGGCGAATTTCGCACGAGGCGATGCAGCGGCTGGAGTCTTATCGGTGGCCTGGGAATGTCCGTGAGCTGCGGAATACGCTGGAGAGCATGCTCGTGCTGGCGGATGGGGAAGTGATGACGGAGCGGGACATGCCGGATCGGGTACTCGCGGGGGCGATGCCGTCGACTTCGAGCACGGAGATTCCGTCGGGCCTCACGATGGATGAACTGGAACGGCTGGCGATCGCCCGGGCTCTGCAGCAATGCGCCGGGAACCGTACCCACGCGGCGGGGAGGCTGGGGATCTCGGTGCGGACCCTGCAGCGAAAGCTCCGTCAATACGACCTTGAGGGCTCCGATAAGTCCCAGGGAAGCGACGTTTTGACGCAGGCATGACATTCTGATGCATGCCCCCCTGCCCCTTCTGCGGGCCAAGCGTGAAGATTTTGCGTTCTATCCCCTTGATTTCCTGCGATCTGAGGCTCCAGCTTCACATTCCCAGATTCCATGGATCGATCGGCATAGTCGTTGCTTTTGGCATGGGCGTTAGTGTCCTTTTTAGATCGAAGGAGCCCGAATATGTCTATAAGCATGGATCAATTCGCTGCGGAAGGCCATTTTGCCAAGTACGACCCGCATGGCACGGTTCGGCCGCGTGCGGTGGTGGTTAAGATTGAATGCAGATGCTGCGGATTTGAACCGGAGGGGGCGGTGGTTCCGCCGGTGATCTGCCCGAAGTGCCATAGCCGGGCGTGGTCGCGTTTTGCGAAGCCGGGTGGGACGCTGGAAAACGCGGATCGGTTTGTGGCCTGAACTTACTTTCTTTTGAGTCTCTCCTTACTTTGGTTTTGGCGGCTGATCATTGGGTTGGCCGCCTTTTTTTATGCTTCCAGAATTTCGAGGATCTTGCGCGATGCCGGCGGCGGTGAGATCGGCTTCCACGTCGCCGATGCAGACGGCTTCGGCCTCTCGGACTGCGCCGTGACTGCCGTGGACCAGGGCAGCGTTCTGGGAGACGGCATTGGCGGCGCGATCCCAGAATAATTCGAGCGGGTCGTAGCCGGGCTTGCGATGGATGTCGACGGTCCTGGCAAATTTTGGAGCTTCTGCGGGGTCGTCCCACCAGCGGTAGTCGAACCAGGCGTTGGGGCCGGCTGTCAGAATCAGGTCGCCAGCGCGGCGGTGGTACAATTCTTTGTCCGGCGGCTCGACCGAATTTACGCCCTCGACTTTTAAAAGTTGCGCAAGGGTGTTCAATTCTTCGGCGGATTTCGCGTAGACGTGGGCGATCTGGTGATCCACCAATACGAAGGCCGACGATCGCTCGAAATCAACCACCCATCCATCGGGCGTCTGCTTCGTCAGCAACAGACCCTCCTCTTTCAAAATCAGATTTGGCCGGACGGCGCGATTTACCTGTCTCATGGCGTACTCGCTGAGGAGGAGCAATTTGCCGCGCGAATTCAGAATCTCGATAACGAGCGGCTCGACGGCGCCGGCGGCATCTCTCACCGCGGCTTTCGCCTGGGGGGAATTGGGACCGAAACGCTGGAGGTCGTAATCGAGGTGGGGAATGTAGACCCACTGGAGCTGTGGAGCGTGCTCGCGCCAAACGATGGCGGCGGCCTTGGCAATCCACTGGCTGGAGGCAATGCCGGCCATTGGGCCCCAGTAATTCATCAGGGGAAATGGGCCGAGTTCTTTGAAGAGCCGAGGCACAAGATCTTGCGGCGCGGACCAGCAGAGGCTGGTGAGCTTTCCGTCTGGGCCGTGGTCGGGCTTGGGGGTCAGGACGATGTCAGCGGCGGGCTTCAATTTTCCGGCGAAGCCGGGCATCGATTGCTGGAAGAAAAGCAGAGCGGTTTTCCAGCGGCTTTTGCCTGATTCGTCCTGCCAGAACCGGGGGACGTCGAGAAGCTGGTTCGATTGCTCCCAGAAGCTGATCTCGCGACGGTTGGCGGCGAAGTTGCTGGCGTCGATGAGATTCTGATCATCGGCGGAGCGGAACGTGGGGATGCCGTTGGAAATGATTCCGTGCTCGGAGGGATTTTTTCCGGTGGTCAGGGTTGCCTGCACGGAGCAGGTGACGGCGGGGAAACTTGGCGTGAGTCCGACGACGCGCTGGGTGGCGATCCATTTTCCCAGGGTCGAATCGGCGGGAATTTCGGGTAAGAGCTCCCGGCTCAAGCCGGGGACGTCGATAACACATAGTCGGTTTGGCATATCTGCGATTCTTTGCTCCTCTTCCATGCGAACGCTAAATTTGCGTGCATGGATGTGAAAGTCGTACTGCTTCCGGCCTATCTGGGCAATGAGCCGCTGGGGGAAAAAACGGTTGTGGTGTTCGACGTCCTGCGGGCCACGACGACGATCACCTCCGCCTTTGCGGCCGGCATCCGATCGATTCACGCGTTTGCGGAACTGGATGATGCGAAGGCGGCCGTGGCAAAGTGCAATCCGCGGCCTCTGCTTTTGGGGGAGCTTAACGCGCTGCCGGCACCGGGCGTCGATCTTGGCAACAGCCCGCGGCAATTTACGAAAGAGCATGCCGGCCGCGATATCTATATGGCCACGACCAACGGCACCAAGGCGATGAACGCGGCGCGATCGGCATGTAATTTACTTTTGGGGGCGCTGGTGAACGCCACGGCCGTCGCGGAAGCGGCGGCGGCCGACAATCAGCCGGTCATTCTCCTCGGCTCGGGGACAGCGGGGCAAATCTCGATGGAAGATACCATCGGCGCCGGGGCCGTCTGCGAATATCTCCAGGGCGTCGGCTATTTCCTTGCAAACGATACCGCCCGCATGGCCCGCAGGCTTTTCCTGGCTTGCCGGGATAACCTCCGCGGCGCTCTTCGCGAAACCCAGGGAGGCAAGAACAATATCAAGGTTGGCCAGGACGCTGATATCGACTTCTGTGCTCAGCTCGACGTTTTCAAGATCGTCGGCAAGGTCGACACCAAGACCCTTATTATCAAACCTTCGGGCGCTGTGTGGAAATCCGCCTGAATACTTGAACCAAGGCTCCGATGCTCTAGAATCTTCGCCGGCGGAAGTCTGGGCTCTTCGAGAGGAAAACGGGAATGGTTCATTGCATTTCTCCGGCTGACATTCAAATCCATCTTGGCAATGTCGATTACGTAATCCTCATCGTCTACTTCGTCTTCGTGCTGGGAATCGGTTTTGTCATCAACCGATTCATGAAAACCAGCGGGGATTTTCTGCTCTCGGGAAGATCGGTGCCCGCCTGGATCACCGGGCTGGCGTTTATCTCGGCGAACCTGGGGGCGCAGGAAGTCATCGGGATGGGCGCCTCCGGCGCGAAGTACGGCATCATGACCAGCCACTTCTACTGGGTTGGCGCGATCCCGGCGATGGTCTTCATCGGCATCTTCATGATGCCGTTCTATTACGGCTCGAAGGCGCGGTCGGTCCCTGAGTATCTCAAGCTGCGCTTCGACGAAAAAACCCGTGGGTTCAACGCTTTCAGCTTCGCCGTGATGACGGTCTTCTCTTCGGGCATTTCGATGTATGCCCTGGCGAAGCTGATGAATCTTCTGCTCCACTGGGACTTCAACATGGCGCTGCTCGGGTCGGCTGTCATCGTTCTGGTTTACATCACGCTGGGCGGACTAACTTCCGCCATATACAACGAAGTCCTTCAGTTCTTCCTGATCGTGCTTGGATTTCTGCCGATTGTTTATCTCGGGCTGCGCGACATGGGCGGCTGGCATTCGATCACCGAGGCGCTCAACACGGTCGCCGTCAGTCACGGATTTCCGCCTGGAACCTATACCTCCTCCTGGAGCCACATGGCCCAGCCACAGGACAATCCCATGGGCGTGGATTGGTTTGCCATGGTTTTCGGACTGGGATTTGTTCTTTCCTTCGGTTACTGGTGTACTGACTTCCTCGTCGTCCAGCGCGCCATGGCGGCCGATTCGATGTCGGCGGCGCGCCGAACGCCGCTTATCGCGGCATTTCCCAAGATGCTCTTCCCGGCGCTGGTGATTCTTCCGGGAATTATCGCGATCGTGATTCAGCAGAAATCCGGCGGGACGTTCCTTCCCCTCACCGAAGACAAATCCGGGCCGGACTACAGCATGGCCACGCCGATGATCCTGGCACGCTATTTCCCCCATGGAATCCTAGGCCTGGGGCTCACCGCGCTCATGGCTTCATTCATGTCGGGCATGGCCGGGAATGTCACGGCTTTTAACACCGTATTCACCTATGACATCTATCAGAGTTATCTCGTCAAGAATCAGACCGACCAGCACTATCTCTGGGTCGGCCGGGTCACGACGGTGGCCGGCATTGCCATCAGTATTGCCGCCGCCTATCTGGCCACGCGATTCAACAACATCATGGACATGCTCCAGTTGGTGTTCGGATTCGTCAACGCGCCCCTCTTCGCCACCTTCATGCTGGGCATGTTCTGGAAGCGCTCCACCGGCCACGGGGCGTTTTTCGGCTTGCTCGCCGGCACATTGGGCGCGGCGATCCATCACGGGCTCACCACCGCACGCGGCAGCACCGGATGGATTCACGGCGGCTGGATCGCACACGATCACGAATACTACGCCGACATGGCCCAGAATTTCTGGCAGGCGATCTACGCGTTCGTGTCATGCTTCATCGCCACGGTCGTGATCTCGCTGCTTACACCGCGCACCAAGACCGACGAAGAACTCAAAGGCCTCGTCTATTCCCTCACCCCAAAAATCAAAGAGCACGGCGTCCCCTGGTTCAAACAGCCCGCGACCCTCGGTATCATCGTCCTCATCGTCACGGTCGCGCTCAACTGGATCTTCAGATAAAGGAGCCCATACATGGGCGGCGGCGGATTAGATATTCGAATACCGATTGGTCTGATGTTTGGCATCGTGGGCGTCATCCTCACCGGCTATGGCGCCGTGACTTTCGGCGACGATATGTACGCCACCCATTCCCTCGGCATCAATATAAATCTCTGGTGGGGAATGGCCCTCATCGTCTTCTCCGTCATCATGCTCGCCCTCGCCTGGAATGCCGCGAAGAAACACAAAACGCCGTAAGTGCCCCACCCTTAGATGGATTCCAATCTCATCCCCGGCATCCACGAATGCCCCCGCTGAAAATCCTCCAGGCTCATGACCCTCTTCCCATCCGGCTGAAGCTCAATCATCCTCACCCCCCCGCTTCCGCACGCGACATCTCCATAGATCGTAATCTCCCCCGGGTGCCATCGCGGGCCTTCGCTTTCTACCACCGACGCCCGCACCAGCGTTAGCCGCGCAGACTCCTTCCCCTGCGCATCCACCAGCCCGACCCTGCACCCCGGCCAGGGATAAAAGCCTCGAATCCGCCGGGAAATTTCGGCGGCCGATGAATTCCAATCGATCTTCGCCGCCTCGCGCAAAGCTTTGGGGCGATCGTCGCCTTCGCCTCGTCTTGCGGAAGCTCTTTGATCTTCTCCGCCTCCAGCTCCCCCAGCGTTTTGACCATCAGGCCCGCGCCATCCTTCGCCAGTCGGTCATGCAATTCCCCGGCCGTTTCTGTTTCTCCGATTGAAATCCGCGACTGGGCCAGGATCATCCCGGCGTCCATTTTCTGGGCCATGCGGATAATGCTGTTCCCCGTCTCGGTTTCGCCGCGCACGATAGCCCAGTTGATCGGCGCGGCCCCGCGATATTTCGGCAAAATCGACGCGTGCAGGTTGACGCTACCCAGTCTCGGATCATTCACAATCCCCTCGGCCAGCTTTTGGCCGAAGGCGATGACCACCATCACATCAGCCGGCGGAAGTTTTTCGGAATTGATGTCTGCCGTCTCCACAACGGCCAGCGACTTACCAGCCGCATACTCCCCCACCGGGGTGGGTGTCAGCTTTCTTCCCCTGCCTGCCGGGCGGGAAGGCTGCGTATAAACCGCCGCGATCTCGTGCCCTGCCTGCAAGAGCGCTGACAGTGTCGGCAAGCCAAACTCCCCGCTCCCGGTGAAAATGATTCGCATTAATTCACTGCTCCTGTGTCCCCGCCCCCGGTAATCCGGGGGAGGGCTAGGGAGGGGGTCATCTTTTCAGCTTAGAGTCCTGACCGCGAACTCCTTTACTTGCTGCTCTTGCGATTTTGCAATTCCCCGCGCTGGGCCTCGAATTTCTCTTCCAACTCCTTCAAAACCTTGCGATTCTCCATCTTCGCAGTCGGGCCGGCATGGTCGATGATCAGCACCCCGTTGAGATGGTCCAGCTCGTGCTGCCAGATCCGGGCAACATAGCCGGTTTCCGTCTGCTCGAACGGCTTTCCCTCCAGGTCGAAGGCTTTGATCTTCGCCGACTTGGCCCGCGCCACGTCGACGTTGATAGTGGGCAGGCTCAGACACCCCTCCGAAGACGTTTCATCCCCCTCGGCGTCGAAGACGACGGGATTGACATAAATCCGATCATCTTCAGGTTTACCGGTGTGATTGGTCACGAAAAGCCGGACATTTTTCCCAACTTGTGGCGCGGCAAGACCGACGCCACGCGCCTCGCGCATCAGCTCCAGCATGCGCTTTGCCAGATTGCCAAGGTTCTCATCAAAAGCCTTTACCGGCACGCTCACCTTGCGCAGGCGGGGATCGGGGTAGGAAATTATTTTCAGTTCGTCCGGCATTGGCCCGCTCGATTCATTTGCCGCAATTGCATAATATCCTGCCGACTAAACAGTAGATGAATTTATTGACAGGTTCAACCAGACTCGGATAGATTCAAGTCGGGAAGCAGCAGTACGTTACCCGTCTTGAACCGGTCGGTCCTGAGGATAGATCAAGTGGCAGAATACAAAGAGGTTCCACAAGCAGACCGCGACAAGGCCAAAGTTTTCTTCGAGCGGGGGAAAACGGTCGCCGGCACTGGCAATTACGAATACGCGATCTCCATGTATATCAGCGGGTTCGAGCTGGACCCGGACGAAACCGGGGCGCACCAGGAATTGCGCGATATTTCCCTCAAACGCAAAGCCAGCGGCGGAAAGGCGATGGGCTTCCTCGAAGCCATGAAGATGAAGCGCCCGACCAGCGACGACCAGACCAACATGCTCAACGCCGAGAAGCTCCTCTCGTTTGATCCGGGCAACACGGATCACATGCAGTCGCTTCTGCAAAGCGCCTACCGCGGGGGATACTGGGACACGGTGCTGTGGGTTGGCCCCATCTTCCAGAAGGCCAACGCCGACGATCGAAAGCCGGAGTTCAGCAAGTTCATCGTGCTCCGCGACGTCTACAAGGGCCTGAAGCGATGGAAGCTGGCGGCGGATGCCTGCCAGTACGCCCTCAGGCTCCGGCCGCACGATATGGACCTCTCCACCGAGCTGAAAAACCTCGGCGCCATGGACACCATGGAATCGGCCGGCTACTCCAAGGGCGGCAGCTTCCGCGATCAGATCCGGGACATGAACAAACAGCAGATGCTGATGACCGGCGACAAGGATTTTGCCGACCTCGACGCCCAGCAGGCTATCATCCACCAGGCGGAATCGGACGCCAAGGCGGAGCCCAACGACCCCGGCAAGGCGATGCGGCTGGTCGACGCCTACGAAAAAACCGAGCATTCCGATTTCGAATCAAAAGCCATCGACGTTCTCCAGGACTGGTACGACAAAACCAAGCAATATCGCTACCGCCAGCGCATCGGCACGATCCAGATGAGGCAGCTCAACCGGATGGAACGCAGCAAGCGCGAAGCCCTGATCAAGGACCGCGACAACGAAGAGCTGCGCAAGGACTACACCGATTTCCGCCGCGAGCAGCTCGATTTTGAGCTGAAGGAATACCAGATGGCCGCCGACGCATATCCCACCGAAATGCGCTGGCGCATCGAGGCCGGACGGCGACTCTATAGCCTTCAGCGGTTTCAGGAGGCGATCCCCATCCTGCAGCACGCCAGGCAGGACCCCAAATTCCGTTTCGACGCCGGTCTGCTTTTGGCAATGTCCTTCTACCAGGCCAAGTTCCTCGATGAAGCGGATGACACCCTTTCGGGCCTGATCAAGGATTATCCGACCACCGGCGACGACCGATCGAAGGAAATGTATTACCAGCGCGGCCGGATCCTGGAAGAAAAGGCGATGAAGCCGGAAGCCATCCAGCATTACAGCAAGGTCGCGCAGTGGGATTTCAATTACAAGGACGTCCAGGCGCGGATGAAAAAGCTGCGCGAATGAAGCTCCTAAGAAGCTCTTTCATAACCTCCCGCGACCCGATGCGCCGCGGGTGGCGAAGGCTGGCAAGGCGCGACGACGACCAATATTGATGACCGGAAATATGGGGAGGAGGAGCAACGCCGCCAGCGTTCGCCAGACGCAAGCAGCGGCCGCGCGAGGTTATGAAACAGCTTCTATTCGCTGCCGATCTTTGCTTCTCCTACGGCGATCGCCCGGCCCTCCGCAATGTTTCTGTGACCCTGGAGCCTGGCGAGATCGTCGCCATCATCGGTCCCAACGGCAGCGGCAAAAGCACGCTCATCAAAACCCTCCTCGGCCACCTCCCCGCGGGCGGTCAGATTCTCTGGCAGGAAAAACCTCTGGCCGATTGGCGTCTGCGCGACTTGGCCCGGATCGTTGCTTATCTCCCCCAATCGCCGCGGCACGAGGCGGGGCAGACCGTCGCCGAGGTGCTGCGGCTGGGGCGGGCGGCGCGATGGGGGCCGTTTGGACTCGAATCCAGCGCGGATGAGAAGATCACCCTTGAAGTCGCCCGCACGCTGGCATTGGAAGATGTGCTGGAGCGCCCCATGGACCAAATGTCGGGCGGCCAGCGGCAACGGGTCTTCATCGGCCGTTGCCTTACCCAGCAGCCGGCTGCCCTGCTGCTGGATGAACCGAACACTTTCCTGGACTTGCGTCACCAGATCGACCTGTGGCAAATCCTGCGTAAATTGGCCAGGGAAAACTCGCTGGGGGTGCTGGTCGCCAGCCATGAGCTCAACATCGCGGGGGCGTTTGCGGATCGAATGATCCTGCTGCACGAAGGCCGCGTCGCGGCCGCGGCGGCGCCGGATCAGGTGCTGCGGGCGGAAGTTCTTTCGCCCGTTTACGCGCTGCCGCTGGTGCGCTATGGGGATGCGCCGCATCCCATTGTCATGCCACAACTGTGATCCTCCGGTTGCTATAAGGTCCGGGCATCCGGCCCATGCGGGGTACCGCTCGCGGTGGCGTCCAGCCACCGCATGGCTTCCTCCCTAGGGTTTTGCGGGGTACCGCCCGGCAGCTTCCGGCTGCCGCGTATTGCGGATGTTACATAATTTTAATCCCGTTCGGCACGCAGGCTTCATCGGAGCATTCCAAAGCTGTGGAGGACGCGAAACAATTGAAGCTTAGATACTTTTACTTTCCCCTGCTGCACGCCGGCGTCCGCAAGAGCGCAGCATCAACCGCGAGGTCTCCGCGGCGACGGATTCCCCTTCAGTTTACTCCCAGTTTTTTCAAGGCCTCCGCTCTTGCCCTCAGCTTAATCCCGGTGTTATCCGGCTTGTTCAGGAATCGAAGCACGTCCTGTTCCTCGGCCAGCCCCAGCAGATACCAGCCGATCATGTTCCGCATCGCCTTGTTCGGCTTCCTGCCGCTGATCAGCTGAATCAGCACGCAGACGATCAGCGCCAGTGGATTTGGATGTCGATCCCCTCCTGGCGTTGGCTCAGCAGGTGACGCATGCCCAGCAGTTGCTTGAAGATCCGGAAGAACAACTCAACGGTGTAGCGGTACAGATAAATCAGGGCGATCAATTCCGCCGGCAGGTCCAGCAGGTTCGTGTACAGGATGATCAGGTCCGTCGGCTTGTTGCCGCTGCGCGTGCGGCGCGGATGGGGTTTCACCTGCACTTCCACCCGTCGCACCACCCTATCCGCCGCCGTCTCCAGGCCGTCGAGTTTCACCAGCGCGTCTCGCACCACGCCGCCGTCCAATGCTTCCTGTGAAAGCAATCGTTCTTCAAACAGCTCAAACACCGAGTTTTCCGCGGCCCGCATCACAAAGGAGCTTTGCGCCGCGGCGATGTCCGCAAAGAGGCTCCGGTCGGCGTAGCCGCCGTCTCCTACATAGCACCGTCCTGCTTCCAGGCTGCGCCGCAGGACGTTGTTTTCACGGTTGGCCCCCGCGTTGCGAGCGCCAGTGCGGTCGAGGCGATGGACTTTGAACGTCTCCAGATCGAATTGAACGTGCAAACGCCAGCCATAGACCGCTTTCCCGTCCCGGGAGGTGTTGTAGTGCGCATCGATGCCGCAAGCGGATTTGGCCAGCCGACTCAGCGCCGTCAGCACCGTCCCGTCGACCAGCGTGATCGCCTGCCCAAAGTCCGCAAGACGCGGATCGGGCGCCTGGGGCAGTTCCCCCGCCAATTCCTCAATCAGCGGCGTCAAACGCCCCGGCTCGAACACCCGAACCGATTCAGAGAAACTGCCCACGGAAAAACGCTTAATTCCCAGCGCCTTGGCCACCTTGGGCAGTTCAGCAACCTCCTGAAGATCCCGCAGGGATTGGATCAGCGGATTCCAGGTGTAAAGCAAAACCAGCTTGCAATAATCGTCGAAGTGAAGCTGGCGGTTCCCGGCTCGATCCCGCTCACAGCCCACATCCCGCAGCGTGGGCAGCAGCGCGAAGACTGCGCCGCAGATGTCCGAGGCACAGGATCTCTTTTTCCTTCAGTCTTGCCTGCACGTCCGGCAGCATGCCATAAAAAGATCAAAGGCGCAATCTCAATATCTTGCTGCTTGCGCGAACCCCGTGCCGAACGGGATTAACATAATTTTACGTTTTTTTACGTTTTCGGCGGATTAGTCGTAAGTGGGCGTACTCGCCCACCGTTTGGTCTGCCGATCGCCGAAAATGGTGGGCGAGTACACCCACCCTACGTATTGCGGATGTTACATAATGTCATTGTCGTTCGGTACTTTGTTTGCGGCTAGGGGAAAATCGGCAACCATTCGGCTGGGGGAGCGATGCGGCAGATCATTCTGCTTGAGAACCGATGCGGGGGCGAATGGGGGGTTGAGTAGCGCGCAGCATCAACCGCCGGCCAGCGAACTCGAGAACGCAGCCGGAATTAATGGCCTCGTTTTTTGGCGCGGGCCTCCTGCTCCCGCCGCGTTCTTTCAATCTGCCGCTGGACGTCCTGAACATCGGCAAAGCCCAGCAGATACCACATGATCCGTTCCATGACGGCCCTGGCCGGCTTCAACCCGGTGGTCAGATTCAGCAGCATGCACACGATCACCGCGCAGTAGATCTGGATCTCCACGCCGGTCTTGCGCTGGCTCAGTAAATGGCGGCACCCCAGCAGTTGTTTCATGAATTTGAAAAAGGTCTCGATGGTCCAGCGGTAGCGATACAAGATCGAGATCAGCTCCGGCGCCAGTACCAGGTCCGGACACAGGAACCTCATCTGTCCGCTGCTGGGGACGTAACCTTTGCGGGTGCGTTTGGCATGAACCTCGGCCTTCACGACCACCAGCCGCGTCGGGTGATCCAGGCCTTCCAACCGCACCACCGCGTCGCGGATCACGCCCTCCTCAATCGCCTGGGCACTGAGCTTGCGTTCCTCGACCACTTGGTACTTCAGGTCGTCGATGGCGCGAAAGACATAAAGGCTGTGGGCCTGGACGATGCGGTTTATCAGCGGCTTGTCGAAGTAGCCACGGTCGGCGACGTAGAGCCGGCCCGGCTCCAGCATCGCCTCCAGCACGCGTCGTTCGTTGTTCGAGCCGCGCGGGCTTCCACCGGTCAGACGCACCCGTTGCGGAACCATCGTGTCCAGGTCCAGCAGGGTGTGAATGCGCCAGGCGTGATAAGCCCCGGCGTCGGGCGCTTCTTGCCCGGTACAGCGGGCTGGGGTGAGACAACGCCGTTTGGCGTTGTAGAGCGTCTCGATGAGCCTGGGCAATGCCTTGATCAGCGTCCCGTCCACGAGCGTGATGGCGTGGTGGATATCGGCCAGTCGCGGATCGCGAGGCAACCGGTGTAAATCGCCGGTCAGCTCTTCAATCACCCGGATCAACTCCCGCGGCTGGAAGACCACGGGCGCCTCTGAGAAACTGGCTTTGGAAAAATCCTTGATGCCCAGTTGTTTGGCCAGTCGCGGCAGTTCCATGGTGCGCTGCAGGCCGCTGATCGATTCGATCATCGGCGTGATGAGGTAGACTAGAACGAGCTTGACGTAGTCGTCGAAGAAGAGTTGTCGATTGCCGGCCGTGTCGCGCTCGGTTCCAACCTCATGGAGCCGATCCAGCAGCGGCAACACGCGAGTGAGCAGCCCAAACGGAACATCCTTGATCTGAAGTTCCAGCACCAACCCCTATGCTGACATACCATAGCGCGTTGCGCAAGCGCAAGAATCGGCAACAAGCGAATCGTGTACCGAACGGCAATGACGTTTTGTTACGTTTTCGGCGAATTAGTGAGTATATGCTAACTCATTTTGATTTAAGTCTGGGTGCGGGAGGTGGTTGCGCGGGGTTTGGTTGGTTTTCAATAAACGTGGGGTGTAACATTTTCCTGGATGGGAATTAGCCCTGTCTACTTTCGACTTTCTCCACCTCTACTTTCTCGCGAAGTGCCGGACCACGGATTACGCGGATTTCGCGAATAGGAGATAGCCCGCTCGCAGCGGCAACTCGCAACTGGCGACTCGCAACTGACAACTCGCGGGGGTACACTTCTTAACGACATCCACCGATGTCCCGGAGGCGAAAGTATGACGGTAAGAGCAATCTACGAGAACGGCGTCTTCCGGCCCATCGAGCCGGTCAAAATACCCGAAAAATCCCGGGTCGAGTTCGACCCTAAGATCCTCGGACCCGACGATACGGATACAGCGGCTCAGCAGCGCATTTACGAGCTACTCGGCCAATCGGCCCCGTCCGGCCAAACCGATGTCGCTGGGCGCCATAACGAGCACCAGCCATGAGCACCGTCTTTCTCGACACGGTCGGGTTGCTCGCCCAGTGGGACCAAACCGATCAATGGCATGAGGCCGCCCATACCGCCTATAGCAAGTTTGTCGGCGCGGAGATCGAACGGTGAGTACGACTTTCGTCTTCGCCGAATGCGGCAACGCCGCAGCCCGACGCCCGTATCGCCAATTCGTCGCTCAAACCCGCAGTGCGATGGAATCTGCAGGACAACTGATCGTACCGACGCCGCAGGACTGGGAGGAGGCTTGGGCGGCGTACACACGCGGCGATGCCGCCGATGCCGGCATTGTTGATCACGTCTCGATCATCGTCATGCGCCGCCTCGGCATCACCGACGTCTTCACCAACGACCGCCATTTCAAGGCTGCTGGCTTTAACACGCTGTTCTAAGAGCCGAGCGCACCGATTTGTTCCACTTCCCTCGCCCTCCAACTCAAAGCCGCCACCTTCTACTTTCTCGCAAAGCGCCGGATCACGGATTTCGCGGATGGGAATTAGCCCGCGCTGCTTTCCGCTTTCCAGCCCTCTAACCCCTCGCGAAGCGTCCCCCACCAGGCCCCAACCTATTTTCCCTTGGGACTTTGGCCTGAGTCGCGACGCGATTTTCGCGCTCTGCGCGGTGTCTGGTTACGAGAGGATATTTGTTCTCGAAAAGGTGCGTTTCTTTCGGATATCTAAAGTAGCCGAGCTCCTGCTGTATTTTTTCGCCGTGCTTTATGAGTTTCTTTCGTAGGGCCCCTACGCCCGGCTCCACCATGGTCAATTCGAGACTGTAGGTCTCTACGACAGGCTCGCCGGGCACATTCAATCCAATCCCCACCACAACGCGAGCCCGCGGTGACCTCGCTAAGGCGGCAAGACATCTCACGAGCAGCATTTCGCGTCTTTGCTTAAGGGGAGTGTCCGACGGATATGCAAAGAAGACATAGAGCACCCCTGATAATCCAGCCGCCGCCCTTGCTCGAACCTTTCCTTCCTTACTGAGCTGCAAAAATTCCTTTAATGAGCGACCCAACGACCTTCTGGAAAAGCGGCTCTCTGCTGCAAGAACGCGCAATGCGCGCTCCGTCTCAGTTATACCAGGCCCAATCCAATGGTCGCCCTCGAAACCCTTTTCACAATATGCCTCAATTAGATTATCCCACGCATAACTATCCTCATCCAATCGTAGCTTCGACAGGAACTGCGCATTCCCGCGTATTTCGTCCCAGAGGTCGTCGGCCAGTATAAAAAAATCCGGGCCGTCCGGAAATTTTCCGCCGCCTTGGAGGTAAAGGGCGAGAAGATCCTCCTCGCCACCCGTCATCAACACGCTGGCGCGACTAAGAAGCCTTTGTTTATCTTCAAGGTAAGCCACGAAATCGGAGATCGTGTCTAAATGGCGTAAGAGTAAGCTAAACGACCGCTCGTCAAACACGTGCACGAAAGGCCCTTCTCCTTTCCTTCGTATCCCTATGGACACCTCTCTCCTACCGCCGAAGGCGATAGCTACGCGGTGGTAAACCCGACGACCCGGCGGCGGAAGTGGCAGTCCCACCTTGCCGTCTTTCCGCGTCACGTGATCGGCATCTCCTAGGGCGCGAATTGCCCCATCAATTTGTCTTACCGATTCGTCTATTGCCCTCCGCTCCCACCGGCTCCGATTCGCGGATTCATCTCCCAAACTACGCAGCGCGATATTCTTAACACTGATGACGATCACATGGGGATCAAAGACTACCAAAATATCGCAAAGCTCTTTGCGAGGAGTTCGGCCCTGCGGATTTACGCAGGCCCACAACGATAGAAATGAGCGCTGGCAAGTCTCGTATACGAATTGCTCTGATTGGTTGGTCGCCTGATCAGTTCGATCCACAACACTGCCTCGATATAAAGGGTCTTTCACCGGCGTTGCGATGATAACCGGGAATGCCGCTCAAAGGGGGCCAATCCCCCCGGAAGACCCGCCGGTCGCCCGCCGATTCTCATAACTAACGCGCAACATTGAACGGGCCTATGATGCTCGGTTATGCTACTGGCGCAGACGTGAGGGCATTTCCATGTACGCATATCGGGTTAAGGCAGTATATCCAGAGTGCGGAAGCCAGTGTTGGCAGATGATCGTCTATAATGCAGGCTCAAAAAAGGATGTTGAGCGCCAGATCGTCCGAGACGGCTGGAAAGTTAAACGCATCGCGGGGGCTACGGCCGATGAAATTGTCGACCTCCCCACCTATGCAGCCGCACTAGCGCAAGTTAATGCAGCGATTCAGCGCATTCGCCAGGCCGAAGCGGACAATGCCCGAACTGCTCGAATATTGAAAGAGGATGAGGTCCAGCGCACGCGCCAGGCCGCGGCGATCGCTTCACAGCAGGCCGAAGAAAACCGACTGATGGCCGTTTTCAAGGCCATAGGCGACTTGCCGACGGAAGTAGAGGAAGGACTCTCTGGCAACAGGCGACTTGCGGCCCTCTGCGGCAAGTCCATCCAATTCTTTGACAACGCAAGTTTAAACAGGGCCGATTTGCTCACCGCAATCACGATTGACGCGGCGGACTTTCAAAGCGATGACAGCTTCCCTAACGCCAACCGGCTCGTATCGACCGTGTTGAGCGCCCTAAGTGAGTTCGTCAAGGTGAGCAGCGCCATCGCCCGCTCTCAGGAACTGCTGGCGAATGAGCGCGCCAACATACAGGGTCAAATAAATTCTATCGCTTCCCGCACACACATATTTGGGGGTAGCGGGGTATACCTCTTTTTAAGCGCCGTTGCAGCGGAATCCGCGGCGGGCAAAGATAAATCGGCAATCGAGGATCTTAAGTGGCTTCTGGCCGGGCGCGAACGTCAGCTACAGCAATTTGCCGAGCAAGCGTTCATGGAGCAACGGCTCTTGGAGTATCGCGCTCGAACCGCGATTTCAATGCTTCTTGCCGCCTGTGGGAAAAGCATTCAGAGTGTCGATTTGCCGCTGGACCTTCAGCAGTTCATTCTCGGCCGCCCCTAGCCCAGAATCCCGCGCATTTCGCGCAGCGGGGAGAATGAACCAAAAGTGATATCATCCTGCTTCACGGATGGGGGCGGCATAGATACTGAATCCAGCCATCAACATTGGTCCCAGCGATTTTCAGGATTCCGTATGTAATACCACCGATGCCTGCCGTCATCGCAATCAGGCCGAGACGCTTTCCCTTACCAGAACGATAAAATTCATCAAGTTGGGGATTGTCGTCGCCGCGAGGCATTATGTCACGGGGTGCGCCAAAACCAGCCAGGGCGGGGCGCTTCAAAACCGGCCAATGTGCTGACGTATTCTATACCGCATCCGTTCTATCCGACGCAACTGTTCCTTGAGTTATTGGTCCCCGTTCACGCCGTCTGGCCGGCGGATACCCCCACATCAGAAGACAACGGCGGCTCTGTCACGGTGTCTTCCGGGGGGGAGCACCCTTCATCGCCGGCGGTACTCCGCCGTCCTTTTGGATTTGTCTTTTCCGGTGTCCCGGATTGGCCTGCCGTGAGCGAAGTCGAATGGCCCCCATGCCGAAGGCGGTAGCTCTTGCCGGTGATGTTGATGATCGTGGCGTGCTGCAGGAACCGATCCAGAATGGCCGTGGCCGCCGGCACGTCGCCGATCAGCTTGGCCCAGTCCTCCAGTGGACGGTTGCTGGTCATCATCGTCGAGCGGTTCTCGTGCCGGCGCATGACGATCTCCAGCAGGCATTCGCCGCTGCGCCGCGGAAGCTGCTTCATTCCCATGTCGTCGATGATAAGCAGATCAGGCTTGAGATACCGGGCCAGCGTCTTGTCCTGGGCTCCCAGATCCTCGTCGCCTAAAAAGTCGCGGGCCAGGTCGAAGATGGATCGGTACAGGACCACCAAGCCGCTCTTGATCGCCTGGTGTCCGATGGCCTGGGCCAAAAACGATTTGCCCACGCCGGGCGGACCCAGCAAGAGCACGTCACGTTTGTCACGAATGAACTGGCCGGCGGCCAGATCGTGAATCTGTTTGCGTTTGATGGAGGTGTTGAAGGAGAAGTCGAACTCGTCGAGGTTTTTGGTGTCGCGGAACATCGCCGCCTTGACGCGCCGGCCGATCTGCCGGCTGGATCGGACGTTCAGTTCATCCTGAAGGATCAGTTCCAAAAACTCACTGTGGTCGAGCCGATTGCCGGCCGCCTCGCTCAGGCGAACTTCAAGGCTGCTCGCCAGACCTGAAAGCCGAAGTTGCTTGAGCGTCTGCATCAACGAAGGTCTCATGGGGTGGACTCCCTTCGGCTCTGCTCAGGGCAGGCCTGTAAAGGTTGTGCGGCAGGCAAAGCCTCCGCTTGGGTGATTGCGTCGCGTACGAACTGTCCGTAATCGGCCAGTCCGCGGATGATTGGATGTTCCTGAACAAACTCGAAGTGTTGTTGAACCGGCGCGCCGTTTTGGTGTTCGATGAGCTGCCGCAGGGAGCGCAGGTGATACGCGCCATGCCCCAGAGCAATCTCGCAGGCTCGTTCCACGGCCGGTCGCGGCTGCTGATTGGCCAGCGACAGCAGCCCCATCAACACGCGCACGCCTTCGATGCCGCGATGCTGAAGCATTGACTGCGCCCACTGCGTGGCGTGCGGCCCGATGCATTCGATCCGCTGGAGAAGCCAGGTCGTTCCACGCTCGATGCCGCTGATCTTCTCCGGCAGGATATGGGCGTCTTGCGTCGAGAACCTGCCCGGCGGACGCTGCGCGTGCAGAGCGATCGCACGCATCTTCTGATCGAACAGCCGGACCGTGCGCCGTTCCACCGCGCCCAGACCCGCTGGCCCAAAAACTCCGGCGGGACCGAATAGTACGCCCCCTTGATCTCCACGTGCCCGTCGCGGTGAACACTGCGCAACGCCTCGGTGAAAAGATCGAATCGCACCGGCGGCAGAGCCAACAGTGCCGGCTTCTCTACCTGCTCGAAGACTTCCTTCACCTGCCGCCGCGTCGTGCCGTGGATGCGCGTGTCGGCCACGCTCTTCTCCCACGTCAGCAGATGCGCGTTCTGATCCGAGAGCGAGGCGAATTGCCGGCCTTTGAGAGCATTGCTCTTCACATAGCCGATGCCCCGCTCGATCTTCCCCTTGTGCCGCGGCGTGTACGGCTTGGTGGGCAGAATGGCGATTCCATAATGTTCGGCGAACGACCGGACCTTGGGACACAACTCCGCCTCGAACCAGTCCGCCCGCGTCACCGCCGCGCGAAGATTGTCGATCACCAGCGCTGACGGCATCCCGCCGAAGTGCGTAAAGGCATTTTCCAGACAACGCAGAAAATCATCGGTCGTCTGCCGCTCCACCGCCTCGGCGTACCCCTTGCGGCTGTGGCTCAGCACAATGCGGAAGACCCAGGTTGCTTTGCGTTTGCCGTCAGGACCGACCAGGGCGCACCCCGGCCGAAGTCCACCTGCGCCTCGGCTCCCGGCTCGCATTCCATCCGGCGAAAGGGCGCCGGCGCGGCAGCCGAGAGCTTCTTGATGAACCGGCGCACGCTGTAATAGCTGCCGGCATAGCCGTGATCGCTGGAGATGTCTTGATAAATCCGCTGGGCCGTCAGCCCGGCTTCCAACTTCTGAACAATGACCTCACGCCAGGGCGATGCCGTACTGACCGACCCGATGGGCGCGCCGGATAACCCGGTGGGCGCGCTCTCCGAGCCGCCTGCGGCGAGCACCGTCGAGCCGCCTGCGGCGAGCACCGTCGAGCCGCCTGCGGCGAGCACCGTCGAGCCGCCTGCGGCGAGCACCGTCGAGCCGCCTGCGGCGAGCACCGTCGAGCCGCCTGCGGCGAGCACCGTCGAGCCGCCTGCGGCGAGCACCGTCGAGCCGCCTGCGGCGAGCACCGTCGAGCCGAGGGGCGCGCTGGCCGGTTTTGAATCCGATCCGGGCGCCGCAGGATCGCCGCCCGACAACCGGATGTGGCGTCCAACGGTCTCCCGGTGAACGCCGAGTTGGCGGGCGATGTTCCGATTGGACCAGCCGCTGCGCAAGTGCCAAAATTGCTTGTACTTCCGCCATCTTGAGTTGATTGGCCATCCCACCATTGGCTTGCGGCAACCGCCGAAAGCCAAGGTCGATAACCCAATCTCCTGTGCCTCAAAATGGCCGGTTTTGGCGCGCCCTCAATTGGCCGGTTTTGCGCCCCATGACAGCATTATCCCATATACCAGCCCCCCCAAAGCGAAAAGGAACCAAACGAGGGTATATAGGATATATTTTGTGGTCACGATTCCTATTCTACTGCCATGGTGTGAAAAACCCCTAACCGACCAAGATTCGGTTATGTCAGAGTAGGCCACTACCGACTGTCCAGTTTTGTATTGAAGGGTTCGGGCAGAAATTTTTTCCGATCACTTCGGCCGAAAATCCAACACCGCCGAATTCATGCAAAACCTCTGACCGGTCGGTCGCGGACCATCATCAAACACATGGCCGAGGTGCGAGTGACACCGCGAGCAGAGGACTTCCACCCTTCGCATCCCATGCGAATTATCCGCATGCTCCTCCACGGCCTTCGCCGTTACCGGGGCATAAAAGCTCGGCCACCCGGTCCCCGATTCAAACTTGGTATCGGAATTGAAAAGCTCCTGCCCGCAGACGGCGCAGCGGTAGGTGCCGGTGCGATGCTCGTTCCAATATTTTCCGCTGAATGCCCGCTCGGTCCCGGCCTGGCGGGCGATGGCATATTGCTCGGGCGTGAGCCGCTTGCGCAGCTCCTCATCGGGCACCTGCCAGTGGTCGACGCCGCAGGCGTCCTCGCAGGCGGCGGGGGCCTGTCCGCCGTGTGCCCCCCCACGCTCCTTTGCTGCTTCCTCCGCGAGTTTGGTATGCACCGTCGCCACGCCGATATGGCAGCTATCCTCTCTCCCCTGCTTGCGGAAATATTGCTGGTGGTACTTTTCCGCGGGATAAAATTTCTCTGCCGGCACGATCTCGGTCACGATCGGCCGCCGGAAGACCTTCATCTGCTCGACTTCCTTCAGCGACTCGCGGGCGATCCGCTCCTGCTCGGCATCGTGATAAAAAATCGCCGAGCGGTATTGCGACCCCACGTCCGGACCCTGCCGGTTTGGCGTCGTCGGATCGTGCAGGCTCCAGAAGGCGTCGAGCAATTCGGCAAAGCTGACCTTGGTTGGGTCAAACGTCACCTGCACGGCCTCGGCGTGCCCCGTCTCGCGCATGCAGACGTCTTCGTAGGTGGGGTTTTTCGTGGTGCCACCGACATAACCTACCTGGGTGCCAGTCACCCCTGGAATCTTGGCAAAGGTCGCCTCCACCCCCCAGAAACAGCCGGCCGCGAATGTCGCCTGGTTATTCATAGGTATTTTTCTCCTTCAGCAAACTATAGGCCAGTAGAGTTGCGAGTTTCGAGTTGCGAGTTGCGAGTTGAATCTTTGCCTTGCTCGCAACTCGCAACTGGCAACACGCAACTCTTGCTTCCCACCGTGCGCTCTTTTAAACTCCCCCCCGTCATATCGAAAGGAATATCGCCGCCTTGGAACCTGTTAAAATTCGATCGCTGGACGAGATCAAGCAGGAACTTAAACAACTCTTTGTTGAAAACCTATCACTTGAAGAGCTTAAGCCCGAAGACATCCGCGACGACATGAACCTCTTCGGCGACGGCGGTGTGGGGCTCGATTCCCTTGATGGAGTCGAAATTGTCGTCCTGCTCCGCCGGCAATACGGGCTCGACGTTAAGGCGATGCAAAAGGGGCGGGACATCTTCCAGTCTATCAATACGCTCGCCCCTTACGTTTTGGCCAACGCCACCAAATGAGTCTCGAGCCTCTAACAAAGTGGCAATGGCCTCACGACGGCACAGAATCGACTTATATGCTAGAAGCAATGGTGAGAACCGGGTCCAAGCGACCCCTCGAGCCGTTGCGCCGACGCAGAGGAGTCGATTCTGTGTCCCGCGCGCCGGGATGGGCCGGAAAAGGCCCGCCTGCTTCGTTGTCGACCCTCCGTGTATCCATTTAGAATACTCCGTCGGGTCTCCGCCTCGCATTCGGGCCTTTTCGGGCCCATCGTGAGGCCATTGCCACTTTGTTAGAGGCTCCTACCATGAAGCGATCACCCGTCTGGATCGCGGGAATAGGCGTTGTCTGTGCCGCCGGGGAAAACGCTAACCGAACTCTCGCCTCGTTTTCGGAGGGTGTCAGGAGCCCATCGGAAAAATTGCCCTTTGAAGCGGCGATTTCCTGCCCGACGTTTCAGGTTAAGGCGGATTTGCCTGCCCTCCCCGGCCGGTGCAATCAATCGCGGACGCTGCGTCTGGCGATGAAGGCTGTGCGCGAGGCGTTGGGGGAGGCTGGTATTGAGTCATTTTCGAGTGATATGCGAGTGGGCGTCGCCATTGGCACCACCGTCGCGAGCCAGTTGAACAACATCCCCTTCTACGACGCCTATCGAAGGAACCAGAATCCCGCCTTGGACCCGATCCTCGACTATTTGAGTGCCAACCTCGCGCACGCGATAGGGGATCTCCTTCAAGTCTCCGGGCCCCGATTGACGATCGTCAACGCCTGCTCGTCGGGTACGGACGCGCTGGGGGCGGGGAAACACTGGATTGACGCCGGTCTTTGCGATGTTGTGATTGCCGGCGGCGCGGATGAGCTGAATCGCGTGGCCGTGGCGGGGTTCTGGTCGCTGGGCGTCACAAGTGCGCAGCCCTGCGCCCCGTTCGACCGCGACCGGGCGGGTTTGAATCTCGGGGAAGGGGCGGGAATCCTGATCCTTGAATCGGATGAATATTCACGCCGGCGCGGGGGAAAGCGGGCGTTCCAGCTCGCCGGCTTTGGCGCTGTGTGCGATGCGCATCATCTCACCGCTCCCCATCCGGATGGGAGGGGGCTGGCTTCGGCCATTCAGACGGCCCTCGGGCAAGGGGAAATTGCTCCCGATAAGGTTTCTTTCATCAACGCCCACGGGACCGCCACCGCCGACAATGATCGGGCCGAGGGAAAAGTGCTGGAAAGAATCTTCGGGTCCGGCGTTCAGTTTCTCTCCACCAAGGGGTACACCGGGCACACGCTTGGCGCCGCCGGCGGGCTGGAAGCTGGGTTTACGGTGATAGGTCTGCGCGAAAATGGATCCCCAAAAGCGCGGGATTCGCGAACAAAGCCGACGATATTGCGATTGCTCCGGTGGCTCGCCGAACCGCGATTTCGGGGGAATATGCGATGTCGACGTCGCTGGCCTTTGGCGGGAACAATTCGGCGGTGCTGATCCGGAGGCACGCGTGAGCGTCGCACCGGCCGGCATCCTGGGCATCGGGGCGATTACGCCACTGGGCCGCGATCTGACCACTATCGGTCAGCGTCTTTCCGCTCCTCCTCAATTTGCCGAAATCTTTGCGGTGGATGACCAACTTCTTGCGGACCCGGCGACCTCCAAAAGTTTGCGGCGCGCCGATCGGTTCGTAAAAATGGCGGCGCTCGCGGCCATTGACGCGTGGAAAAATGTTTTGCCGCCCGAAGCGATGGACCGGGTCGGGCTGATCGTCACTTCGGGCCTGGGGCCGCACGGACGGGGGTTCAAATTCCTCGACGGCATTCTCGATTGCGGCGATGCCGAGGCGCTGCCGACCGATTTCTCGCATTCCGTGCACGGCGCGGCCGCCTCGTACATCGCCGGGCTGCTCGACCTCCGTGGGCCGTCGCTCTCAACCACGGATTTCTGCTTTGGATTCGAACAGGCTGTTCTCCTGGCACAGTCGTGGTTGAGCGAAAAGACTTGCGATCGCGTGATTGTTGGAGCGGTTGAAGAATTGGGCAAAGTCCTGATCGAATGTGCGCCGCGACTGCTCCCTTCTACGCAGGAGAATCAGGGAGGGGGTTTTGGTCTCGGTGAAGGGGCAGTCTTCCTGACACTGGGACCCCAAACCATTCCCGCCCTCGCGACCATCAATGCGGACCCGCAAGCGGTCATCCCCGATCTCCTGATCACCGATCATCCCATGATCTTCCCTCAGCCGTTTCCACCCGCCGGGGCTAGAGCGACATTCACCCCCTATTTCGGCCACACGGCTTCAAATTCCGCCTTCCAAACCCTTGGCGCACTGCTCACCCTCGCATCCATCGAATCCACATTTGACACCGCCCTCACCTTCCGCACATCATGCAATTCATCGGCTTCGATGCTGATTAAACGACCCGGGAGAACCCAATAATGCCAGAGGCCCTTTCCGCCGAGACTGTTCAGCAGCAGCTTTGCACCGAGATTCAGACGCTGATGTCGCTCAAGGCCGGCAGCGTGACCACGCAAACGCACCTGCCTTCGCTGGGAATGGATTCCCTGCGGTTCGTTTCGCTGCTGCTGGCGATCGAGAAAAGGTTCGGCGTGAACCTCATGAAGCAGGGCCTCAAGCCGGACGACACCAAATCGGTCGTCAACCTGGCGGCGGTGATCCTGGCGAGGCGCGCTTCTTGAGCTTTTCCCTCTCCTATTCCGCAAACCGAAGATATCTGACGGGAATCGACTGGATCGTCGGGGCGCTGGATCACAGCGCAAAAATACGATCGGGCTGGGGGGTTTTTCGCAGGCCATCCTCGACGTCGAGGGGCGAGTCGATGAAACCGATCTGCGGGCGGCGATGAAGCAGATTTCGCAGCGGATCCCGCTTATCGACGGCCGGGTCGCCCGCGACTGGAGCAATCTTGCCCCCTACTGGAAGACCGGTAAATCGGCCGAAATTCCGCTGCGAATTTGCGAGCTTGCCGAAGACAAGGGGGCCGACTCCGAGCGCCTCTTCGACGATCACATCAACGCTCCCTTCGATTCGCGCTGGCAGCATCTTCGTTGTCTGCTGGTGCGAATCGGCAGCCGTCGCTCTCGCATCGGGCTCGTTTTCGATCATCGACTTCTCGACGCCTTTGGGGCCGAGGGGATGTTCCGGCTGATGGACCTCGCGTGGAAAAAACAGCTCGAGGAAGTCCTCCCGAAAATCAAAACCACTGAGCCGGCGCACCTGGACCATTGGCCGCGGCGACTTAAGTCCGGTCAGACACTGAACCGGTATCTCTTTGGTCTTAACGAAAAAAGCGTTTGCGGTTTGAATATCCCGGCGCCGGGCTTGCGCCGGCGAATCCATTTCGTTCACGACTCGTTGACGGCAGAAGAATCGGCGGCGCTCGCCCGCCGCGCCGCGGAGGAGATCGGCGTGCCGGTCGTCCTGCCATCGGCCGCTGCACGGGCCATCGCCGCCATGCGGCAGGTCGTCCCCTGTTTTCCGCAGAGCGGGGAGCAGTGTCTCATCTTCACCTCCACCACCAATCGCCTGCCGGGACAGGAATGGGAAAAGCTTCTCTTCAACCACTTCTCGCTGATGGCTTTCTCTACCGCGCAGGACGATTCCCGGCCCGCGAATGAAATCGCCGTCGATTTGCGCGATCAATTGTTTGACCAGATGCGCAGCCAGATTCCTTTCGTCATGGAGGACGCGGGGGCTTTGGGAAGAATCTGCCCCCACTGGATCGGCAGCCGGTTGATGAATGCGCTGTTCAGCGGCCGGTTTTGTACCTTCTATTTCGCATGTCTGCGCGAAACCGGGTTCGCCGGCGACTCGTTCATGGGCATGCCCGTGTCAAACCTGACTCACAAACCCATCGCCTTCTCTCCCCCGGGCCTGAATATTTGCATGACCTGGTTCGCGGGGCATTTCAATCTGGTGATTTCTTACGTGCAGGGCGTGCTCACTGACGCCGATGCGAGGCGACTGATGCTGGAATTCAAGAAATCGCTGCTGCATTAAAACCAGAATTCCGAAACCAGAAACCAGTCTTCGACCCTGAGGCTTGTTTTGTTCCAGGACATAGATAACACCTCTCTCAGGACATAGGTAACACTTTTTGTGTGCTGTGCCGAGCCGGAGGGAGCGCAGCGACCGGAGGCTCGGCACAGCACACAACTCGCCGACGGCCTCGGCTGATTTCCTTCAGATTGACGCCCGCCACTGTTTGTCTGGCATAGACCACGGCCATTATTCCATCCGCCGCGGTCAACCGAATCGCTACCGTCTCGCCCGCAAAGGCAATGCCCAAACGCCACTCGATGCTCCGGAAGGCGAACAGCCCATTGCGATCCACCTTTCTCACCTGGTCACCGGCAAGGTACTCCACCTTGAGATCAGGCTCGTAAGCCCGAGGACTTTTGCCGTAGCGGCTGGCCGGAACCGCCAGACCCAACGCCTCGTGGGGACGCACGCAATTGTACTGCTCACGCCAGGGGTCGAAATGCTTCTGGGCATCAGCCATATTGGCCAGCGGCTGACGCATCAGCAGCTCCTCTTTAAGCGTTCGATGCAGACGCTCGTCCTTGCCTTGTGTTTGCGGGTGACGCGGACGGCCGTGACATACTCCCACGTTCTGACGCAACAGCCACAGACCCAAACGCGTGTACCCTTGCCGTTCCTGCCCATGCCAGGTGCCCCACGGAGGACCGTTGTCGCACAAAATCCTCAGCGGCAGGCCATTTTGCTGGAATAGTCGCACCAATGCGGGCTTCACATCCTGCTCGGTCTCACCCGTGCATGCCTGCAGGCAAAGACAATAACGTGAGTGATCATCCAGCACCGTCAGGGCATGGCAACGCCGCCCGTTGCCCAAGGCGAAATGTCCCTTGAAGTCCATCTGCCAAAGGTCATTGGGCTGATCGTGCTCAAAGCGTTGAAACGCCCGGTGCTGTGATGATCGAGCCGGATCGATCAGTCCACCGCGAAATAAAATACGCCCGATCGTGCTCACCGCAGGCAACGTCGCCGGATCCCGACCCTGATTCTCCAGCAGCTTCCTCAGCTTGCGGCCTCCCCACACCGGATGCTTCATGCGAAGCCTCACAACCGCCTGCCTCATCCGGCCGTCCACCTGTGCGGGACTGGCGTGCGGGCGACGCGAACGATCCAACAATCCCGCCTGACCCTCGGCACGATAACGCCGGAGCCATTTGTAACCACAGCGCCGGCTGATTCCGAACCGTCGGCAAAGCGCTGCCAGGTTAGCATCCGCCCGCATAGCCAGTTGCACAAACTCACCGCGAACTTCGTTCGTCACACATTCCTTCCAGGGCATCGGCCTCCTTTTTGGCCGTGATACCCAAAATGAAATGTGTTACCTATGTCCTGAGAGACCTGTTACCCATGTCTCCGGTCTATACAAGCCTCAGAGCCGAAGGGAATCAAATCCGAATGCCCGAATGACGAACGGCCATCACTCATTCGTCATTCGATCATTCGGGCTTGATTCGGATTTCTGGTTTCTGGTTTCTGGTTTCGGGTTTCCGCGCCACCTTCCCACTCACTGTCTTCGGAATCGACGCCACCAGCCGAAACTCCACCGGCACCTTATAGCTCGAAAGATGCTCAAAACAATAAGGCCGCAGTTTGTCGATCACTTCCGCGTCACTCGCCACCACTTCCGCCACCGGCATCTGGCCATATTGCGGATGGGGCTGGCCGAAGACGCGCGATTCCTTTACCCCCGGCATGGTGTTGATCACTTCCTCCACTTCCTCGGGAAAGACCTTCATCCCGGCGCAGACAATCACCGTCTTGCTTCGGCCGAGCAGGGAGAGCCGGCCCTGGTCATCCGTGCGCCCAAGATCACCCGTATCAAACCACCCGTCGCGCAGAACTTCATCGCGCAGCCGCCAGGGCGAAAAATAGGCATCGAACATCCCTCGCCCGCGAATCAGCACTTCCCCCACGCCCGACTCATCCGGATCGGCAATCCGAAGCTGATAATCCGGTAACATCCGCCCCACCGTCTGCTTTCCGGCCCCACCCGCTTCGGTATTGATGAAGGGCAGGCCGATCTCAATGATCCCATACGCCTCCGCGGGAGCGATCGAGAATTTCCGCTGAAACTGCTCAAAAATATCCCCCGGCATCTTCATGGCCGTGCTGATCGCGAGGCGAACATTCTTCATTGAAGTCGGCGACACTGCATCCGAAACGGCCAGCAGATAGTAATGCACGGGCGACCCGTAAATAAACGTGATCGTCCCCTTCTCCACCGCCTCCAGCACCGAGAAGGGAAATCCGCGGTTGGCGACAATGATCTCCGCCCCTTTGCGCAAAAACAGGAGGATCGAAACGACAAAATGATGCGACATCCCCAGGACCCAGAGAATAATGTCCTGATCCGAAATCCCCAGCCCCTTGTTGGCCGCATCCGTCCGCTCCGCGATAGAGCGGTGCGAGATGATGACGCCCTTGCTCTCCCCCGTTGTCCCGGATGAGAACCGGATAAATGCCGCCCCAATCTCGCGGCAGCGTGCGTTCAACTCTTCGCCCGAAGCCCTCGATACCCACCGAAACATTTCATCAATGCCCTTCGACCCCTCTTCTCCCTTCGTCGGCTGAAGACTCACATGCGTGAGCACGCCTGCGACATCGATCCGCTCAATCGTTTCAATGATCTCATCCTCCGTCAGCGAATCCGCTAGCGGCACGACCGCCGCCCCCGTCTCGAGCAGGGCCAATGCCCCGATGACGTAATCAATCCCGTCCGCACACCGAAACGCAATCCGCTGGCCTGCCGCGATTCCCAGCTCCTTCAGTTTCCCGCTCAACTTCCCGATCGCATCCAGCAGATCGCGATAGGTGATCGTGCGCTCTCCTTCGACAATCGCAATGCGATGGCCCAATTCGCGCGTCTCCAGTCGGATTCTCTCAACGATGTTCACGGGCGACGCTCCTCTGAAAAGTCCTGGCGACGGCATACACCAGGATCGCCGCCGCCGGCACGGCTACCAGTGCCACGACGTGTGCCCCTACAAACCGCGCCCACGCAAAGCTCGAATCAATCTGTACCATCGGCCTCCCGATCCTCGCGCACAGCCGGGCCAATCCCTCCGGCATACAAAGTGCCAGGGTAATCAGCGCGGCGATTTTGTTCAGATGCAATCGAACCGCAAAATAGGCTACCGCCACGATTCCCCAGGGCCACAGCAGAATCCCCAGCAGCGCACTGATCGCCGCGGTAAAGGCCAGCCCCAGCGGCGTTGAATTCTGCGTCAAAGAGCCCGCGAGGTTCCATTTTCTCTCCACGCCGACATTTCTCCGATGCGGAATCGGCAAGACCTGCCGCAAAACCAGCCGGGCGTGCATCCACGATAACCGGGCATTATCGCGCAGCGGATCAAAGCTGGAAACCCGCTCGGCCCCTTGCTGATATTCGACCCGGATCGGCACCGATTCGATTTTCATCCCCGCCCAGATCGCCCGCGTGACCACCTCCACCTCAAAATTGTAATGCCTGGAACTCACCGGCAATCCCAGAACGCTCTTCACGGGATAGGCCCGAAACCCGCTCTGCGTATCGCTCACTTTCCAGCCCGTTTCGACGCAGACCCAGAAATCTGAAAAGTCCCGCCCAAACAGGCTCGCCGGTGGCATCGTGCCGACAACCTCCTCCCGATGCCCGATGAAGATCGTCTCCGGCCCGAGCCGCGAAAGAAACTGGGGAATGTCTTCGGGAAAATGCTGACCATCCCCATCCAGCGTAATCACGTTTTCAAATCCGCGCCGATCCGCCTCGCGCAGCGCTGTCTTGATCGCCTCCCCCTTGCCCAGGTTATGCGGATGCCGCACAACGCTCGCTCCCAGGGGCTTGAGCAATTCCATCAAATCCGCATCCGTGCTGCCGTCATCCACCACAATGACGTCGCTTATCTGCTGTAAACATCGCTGCACGACATCCGCGATGGTACGGGCGTTGTTAAAAACCGGGATGGCGCAGCAGACGCGTGTCATCGAATCGCCGCTTGAATGTCGCCCAACTCAATCCCGCCCGCACCCGCGGCAACAGCGTAGCAAATCGCCGAATTCGCGTCGCTCCAGATCGCCAGCATTCCCTTCGCCTCGCCATCGGCGACGATCTGCTCCGCATCTGCGACTGAAGCCGCCAGCGGATCAACGTCATGCTGAACAAACATCGCGGGCCCCGTGAGCGACAGCGCAATCGCCACTTCGCCAAGCGCGCTCGTCGCCAGCGTGTAAATGAAAAGGTTCCCCCGTCCCAGCGTCCTTCCCGTCGCCACATAATCGCGAAAATATTCCTCGTTTGCGTTCACGACGCCTTCGGCGCCAGAGGAGATCAACCCGATTTCGCCGCCATTCCAATCCGCCGCCTTCATTGCCAGGGCCGCCGCGCACAAACAGCAGCGCGTCTCGACGGTCATCCGCGAAAGATATTTCACCGGCCTTTCCACCAACGCCAGGATGTCGCTCGACTGCTCCAAATCCGGCGACGTTTTCCGCCACGATTTTCCTGAGGGGCCCACGGCCCCGTAAGTTTCGAGATTAAACCATCCCGCTGCCCGAATCATTGCCGCCCCCCTTTCGCCAGCAGAATCGCCGTATTCACGCCGCCGAACCCGGAATTCGTCGAGAGCGCAACGCCTGCGTTTGCCAGGGGCATGGCCTTCGAACTCGCCCAGCCCATCGCCGCGTCATCCGCCGATTCACAACCGACGGTGGGCGGGGCAATCCCTTGTTCCAGCGCTCTCTTCGCCACCAGAATCTGCGTCAATCCCGCTGCCGCCAGCGTATGTCCAATGGCACCCTTGATGGAAAACACCGGTCGCGGCTCTGGCACACTGGCGCGAAAACCGGTCATCTCCATCGCATCACTGTAAACCGTCGCCGTGCCGTGCGCGGCGATCACCCCCACATCCACGGCTGATTTTCCCGCCATTCCCACCGCCTTTTGAATCGCGCGGATCAGCCCCCGCGCATTGCGATCCGGCGCTGTCATGTGAATCGCATCCGTCGTATTCCCCCATCCCAAAATCTCCGTCCCCTCCGCCTCCGCACTCACCAAGGCATACCCGGCCGCCTCCCCCAATGTCAGCCCGCAGCGATCCCGATCAAACGGCCGCGCCGGCCCCGCCGAAAGAGACAGTAGCGAAGAAAACCCCGAATAAACAAACTCCGAAACCGCATCCGCGGTAACGACCAGGACCTGCCGTGCCTTACCATTTCGCACGATCGATGCCGCCCGCGTCACTGCCGCCGACGACGAAGCACATGCCGACGACATCGCCATCGCATCCCCGCGCAACCCCAAAAGCTCCTTGACCTTCCGCGCCAAAACGGCGGGCAAAGAAAACCGGGACAGCTCTGATTTATTTTCCAGTATCGCCCGCTCTACAAACTCAATCTCCCCCACTGTGCTGGCAAAAATCAGCGGCGTCTCGGCGTCGATCTTCCCCGCAATCGGCCCCAGCAACTTCCGCAAAATCGTCCAGACGCGCGACTCCCCCGCCACATCCGCCAGATCAGGAATCACCCCCGCCTGATCGCTGACAAACCCCCGCTCGGCAAACCGCGCCGTGCGGGTAATCGCGGTTCTCCCGCTCATCACGCCGTTCCAGAGGCTATCCAGCCCCCAGCCATAAGCTGTCACCACATCGCTTTGCCCGATTACTGCGCGCGTCATTTCAATTCCGCAAATTCACCCGCCGCCCAGCGCCGCCGGCACGTCTCCAGCAGCGCCGGACTCGCCAGCAGCGGCACACCCTCCCGATCGACGAACATCTGCACAGTGTACCCGCGCAGCCACCACCTTCTCTTTTAAAACCTCATATTCCATGTTAATCCGAGCCCCGTCGCTCCACAGCAGTTTCCCCTCGATCGTCACGATTTCGCCCAGCACGGTGGGCGCGAAATAATCGACATGAAACTGCACGATCGGCGCCTGAAGCTTCTCCCGATAAAAATCCGCATATCCCAGTCCCACCGCGCGGCACACCTCCTCGTTAGCCTGCTCGAAAAGCTGCGCATATCGCCCGTGCCACATCACCGCCATCGCATCGACTTCGCTGAACCGCACGCGGTGCTTCACGCGAACAATCAGCGCCCGCGGCGACTCAGGATTCGCCGGAAAATAATCGCCTCGCTTGCGGCGGGGAGACTGGATCATTTCCCGTTCTCCCCCGCCGCCACCAGCGAAATCTCCGCGCACCTGCGCTCCTGGACCGACAGCTTCGCTCGGATCACAAAATCGCCGTTTGTTCCCGGCATCATCTCCGCATCAATCTGCACCCGCTGCCCGGGCCGCACCGGCTGGGTGAGCTTCAGCGTCTTGAGAGTTTTGATCCGCATCTCCTCCACTCCCTGCCGCGCCGCACCGGCCACAAGAACCGCCTGCACCAGGCAAATCCCCGGCAAAATCGGCCCGTCCCGAAAATGATCCGGAAAAACCGAAAGCTGCGGATCCACCTCCACGACCGCGCCAAATCCCCCCGGCCGATTTTCCATCTGCACCATTCGGCCAATTTCCGTGCGCAAGCGGCTCATTATCGAAGCTCCCGATCCCGATTCTTCACGATGATCCGGTAGTGATAATCGCTATTGTCCATGACAATCCCGCGCGGGTAAAGAGTTCCATTCTGCAAACTGTACTGAAAATACTGAACCCGCCACTCCCAACCAAACAAAAATCCCCCCTGCCCTTTTTCCAGCAGGACGGCCGGGTCGCCGCCGAACTGATATTCGACGCTTCCTCCGCTCGTTTTCTCGCTAAATTTCACCGTCCTGCTCCCGACGTCGATGTCGCTCGCTTCGCCGGGCACCAGGTCAAAATACATCCGCCGAAAATCTTCTCCGATCGCCGTCAGAATATCCTGGTGGTCCTTGAGCGGCCCCAGCGCGTATTGCACCTGCACCCCGCGCGAATTCCCCCCCAGTTGAAAGAGCTTCAGCCCCACCTGGTTCAGGGCGACAAATTCAAATTCACCGGTCGGCCGGTTCACCTCCAGCACGCCGAGAAATGCGAAGTCATGGTTAAAGGGCGCATTGATAATCACCGTGTCGTCGGAAATAAAATGCTTTGGCAAAGTCTGTGCAAACGTCGCCCGCATCGACTGCGGATCAGGCGCGTTCAATTCCGGCAAAGGCGCGCGTACAAAAGGCTCCTGGCGCACCCCGCCATCAAAAATAGAATCGCCCACCGGAATCTCATATCGGCTGCCCGGATTTCGGTGCAACTTCCCCCGCCCCCGGTACCCCGGGGGAGGGTTGGGGAGGGGGCCGCAGTGCGCTTACACCCTGGCTCTTCCATTTTTCGCGAAGAAAGTTAATCCCCGGAATCATAATGAAAGCGGTCAAAAATCCCGCGACCAGCCCCGAAGTCAAACTGACCCCGGCCAGAAAAAGTCCCGGATGCCGAGCCAGGAGCATCGCCCCAGCCCCCGCCAGCGTCGTCAGGAAGGACAACAGAATCGACGCCATCCCCTGCCCCAGCACCGGCTCACGATTGTCCCACGCGAATTCCGAAAATGTTCCATAATCGCTCCCCAGTGCGAGCACCAGAATCGCCGCGACCACGCTTACCACGGTCATAGACAGCGAGGTCACCACCAGCGTCGCCAGCATCACGGCCACGCCGACTCCCGCGGGAAACATGATGATCGCCGATTTCCTCACGCTGCGCGTCAAAATCAGCAGCGACCCCGCGATAAAAATCACGCTCACCGTCACCAGGATTTTCGTCTCCGACACCGCCGACTCCGCAAACGCCTGACCCAGCGCCACCCGCGAGACCACCTCCGCATCATCCCGGCCGGCGATCAGCCCCCGCGCCTTGGTCACATTGTCAGGCGAATCCTCGAAATAATTCAGAATCTGATACTGATCCCCGGATCGGGCAATGAATTGATCCCCGATCGTCTCCACAATCGCCCCTGATTCCGCGACGGAAGGGGGATGCGCCAAGCTCTCAAAAAACGGCTGAAAAGCTTGCGCCGAAAATCCATACGACTTCCCCGCCGCCTCCAGATCGGCCCTGAATTTCGCCACCCGTTGCGGCGACCAGAACGCCTCCCATCGCGCCAGATTCTGCGCCGCGTCTTCTCCGACGGCCAGAACCCGCTCAGCGAAACGAATTTCCCCTCCCCAAACTGCGGCGCAACGGATGCATAAATCTGGTCATTCGCCTCCTCCGCCGCCTCGCGCGTGGGGCCACTGACCGCCAAAATCGCCAGCTCCTTATCGTTGCGGCCCCACATCTTCTGAAAATCGCTTTCATTCCGCTTGACCTGCTGGCTGACGCCATCCAGCCGCGTCACGTCGGGATCAATCCGAATCCGCACGGCGATCACCACCACCGCCACCAGGATCAGCGCCCCGATAACCGTCGGCGTGAGCATATATTTCCCCCATTGCGTCAGCGGCATTCCCCTCCCCAGCAGCATCACCTTCCCTCCGGGCCGGATCATCCTGGGCAAAATAAAAATCGCCGCCAGAAGCGACATCACCAGCGAAATGCTCGTCAGACAACCCAGTTGCCGAAACGCGGGTATGCGGGAAAAGAAAAATGCGACGAAAACTCCCAGCGTGGTCAGGTGGCTGATGATCAGCGGCCTGAAAATCCGCCGCACGTCCGCTTTCGGATCGCGACCCAGCGTCACCGCCGTATAAACATAAATCCCATAATCCACTGCGCTACCCGCCATCGTCACCGCCAGCGCGATCATCATCGTCGACAGATGCGGGTAGACCAGCGCGCACCAGCCGATGGTGATCCCGGTCGTGATCAGCGGCAGAAGAAAAACCGCCGCGACGCGGAAATCTCGCGACACCAGGAAAAAGAGGAGGATAAACGCCGCCGTGTTGATCGCGCCGGCGATATGAAAATCGTGCTCCATCAACTGGTCGTTCTGCTCGGTGTGAATCTGCCCGCAGATGGGAATAATCTGCACGCCCGGCGGGGCCTCGCCGGCGATCTTTTCCAGATGGTCGGCGAGGGCCTTGGAACTCTCCAGGCTGGTCGCCGATGCTTTGGTCTCCAGGACCATCATCAATTGCCGGCCGTCTTCGTGAAGCAGCCGCCCGTCCTTCACCTGCACGCGGTACCCCAGCCCCTGCACCAGTGCCAGCATCCGCGGCAAAACCCGCTCGCTGATCCCCAGCGGATCGCGCGGCAGGATCTGCGTGTAAAACGAACTCTCCGGCTTGACCAATTGCAGATAACACTCTCGCATCCGCTTCTTCAGCGCCGCCGGCTCCATCTGCGCCTGCATGTCCGCCAGGTCGTCGGTGGTCAGCAATTCCCCCGCATTCCCCAGCATCGCCAGCGCTTCCTCCATCGCCCCCGCCGCCGGCGGTGGATGCACGACGCCCTTGATCAGGTTCGGATCCAGCTTCTTCTCAACCTCATCCGCCGCCCGGTATAGATCCGAAGGATCCCCATCCCCGGTCAGTCGAAACCACAAAACCGCCTTGGTGGCAAAACTTGAATCGCGTAAAAATAAAATCGTCTGCCGGGCCGGGCTATGCTCGGGGAGCAACGGCTCCAGCGAATTGTCGAGCCTCAGCCGAAACCACCCCGCAATCGAAACCAGCACCGCGATCACGATGCCCACGATCATCCATCGCTTTTGGCGCGCGTCGCTTTCATCATGGCGCATGCGGCGGCATCTCCCAGATGTCCCCCGAGACCGGCTGATTCACCCGCGTCCCCGAAAACTTCAACGTCGTCACATCCCCGCTGGCCTCGGAAATCACCATCGTATCGATGTAGCTTTCATCCGCGCCGAACGTCAGATCGATCCGCTTGATCAGCTTCGAAACCATCATGCTGCCATTGGGCACAAACCCCAGCGAAAGCGGCTGATTGGAATTCACATAAACGTCATAACTGTCCCCCAGCGCCTTGTAATCCCCCAGAAACCACGCCTGCATCTGCTGCGTAATCGCCTTAAACGTTGGATCGCCCCCCAGATGCACCGTCTGCACCTGGTTTGTATCCTCATCCCACTGCGAAACCTCATCCCCGGCAATCCGCACCGCATACTTCACCGGATCGCGCACAATCCAGATCAGCCGATCCGGCTTCTCAAGCGCCATATGCCCGTCGATGTTCAGCGTATGATCGAGCATCGCCAGCTTTTTTTCTTCATTGAAATCCGCCTCAACGGATGCAATCCCCTTCAGGTGCTGCTGCACCCCCTGAATAATCTCCATCGAAGCCCGCGTCGCTGGCTGGGTTGTTTGCGCGAAAGCTCCCCTGCAATACCCAATCAGCAGCGCGAAGAAACAAAATCTCACGCAGAGGCGCAGAGGCGCAGAGGAGATGCAAAGTCCAATCTTCTCTCTGCGCCTTTGCGCCTCTGCGTGAGATATTCTGGATTTCATAGTCCCATTTCCGCGGCGATCTCGTCGCCCGGCCGCCAGATTTTCACCTGTCCGCTTGCCACGAGCGTTCCATCATCGCGGAAAACGTCCCCCTCGACTACGCCGAAAGCCCCAAATCGCGTGACCTTTCTCAAATGGATCGTCAGCCGATCTCCCACGCGCGCTTCCGACGCCACGTTCAGTTCTTTCACTCCCAACAGCAGCCCCCTGTGCCGCAATCGCTCGTCCTCGCTCAGGTGATACCCATGACACAGCGCGAACGACTGCGCGATCATCTCCACAAAGGCCAGCTCATCGAGCCTCCCGCTCGCATCCACCAGCACGCAATCCTCGCGCACGGTGAAAATCGTCTTGGCCGTCCTTTCCCCCACGTCGATCAGCTCATCCACCATCCGCATCGACTTCCCATGCGGCACCAGCCCCGCCGCCGCGATCGGCAGCCGCTCCACGGCCTGGCCGTTGATCTTCCAGCACATCTGGTCCGCGGCCAGGTAATCCCCAGTCAGTTGATACGCCGCCCCCCGGCACCCGTAGCAATCCGTCGATTTCGAGCACGTCCGGCAAGGCTCCTTGATCTTCTCCGGATACGCCCGCAAATTCTCGAGCACCTCGCTCAATTCCAGAATCTCATGGAGCGATTCGCCTCGCACATTCCCCAGCGGAATCGTCACCCCCACGCAGGCGAAAATCGTCCCGCATGCCGTCACGTGACACGCAAACTGATGCCGCTTGCACGATCGGCCAACCAGCGCCGCCGGCTTCTCCCACGTCTTCCCAAACTCCTCCAGATCAATCCGCCCCAGCTCTTCGAAAAGCGCCTTCGCCCGATCCGGCGAAACGACGCTCCCCGCCCCGTTGCTCTTCGGCTTGATAATCTGCACATACGGCTCAATCCCTCGCTCCCGAGCCCACCGCCATACCTTCGTCACTTCCCCAATATTCCCCTCCGAGACCCAAATCGCTGCCGCCAGCCTCGGCCCACCCTCCTGCCCATATCCAACCCCCCTCAGTGCTTCCACGGCTTCAGTATTTTCGCTCCGCAGCACCACCGAAACATTCCGCTCCAGCAAAAACGCCGCCATCGAGGAATTCATCGGCGTCGAATACGCAAACAATTCCACTTCCATTCCCATGTGCCGGGCCGAATCGATCATCTGCTGCAGCGCCGGATGCGAAGTCTCCCCCGCATCGCAAAAAATCACCCTGCGCGCCCCCTCCTTCTGCGCCTGTTGCAGCAAATCCGCGATCTCAATCACCGTCAGCGGACTCCGGTCCGCCGCCGGATTGGCAAGGCACGCCGCGCACTCACACCTCTCCCCAGACAAATCCAGCTCAATCGAAAGCAATCCCCGCCGGGCCGCGCAGGCCTCGATCTCCTCGCGTGAAAACCCGATGCCGCCCACTCGAATTGAACAATCACCGGCCAATTCCAAACCTGCTTTCAGTAGTATCACCACTCTGCGCTCTCGGCGATCTCTAGCGCAGCCAGCGGTTAATCATTGTTTCGCTGCCTAAATCGGCTGCGGATCGAGTTCCGGACGAGCCGCAAGCTCCGGACGCGGGTCCAGGTATTTGTCGATGATGTCGTGCGCCCGCATCTTGAGCTGAAATGCATTCATACCGTGATACTGCTCCGCCGTCAGCGAAGGAAGTTTGGTTATGGTGATTTTCCCCGCATGCATCACCAGCGACCCTTTGTGAGGAATCTCCTCGCTCCCCGAAATCGCGATCGGACAAACCTTCACCCCCGCCTTCTGGGCAACCCGGAAAATTGCCCCATGGAACGGCCCCATCTGCCGCGACCCCGAACGCGTCCCCTCTGGAAACGCAATCACCGACACCCCCGCGGTCAGCAATGCCACTCCCTGCTCCATGAACTGCTCGAAGGAAATCTCCTTCACGCGCAAATACTCGCCCAGCCGCGAAAGCCGGTTCACGATATACAGCCGAGAGGTCCAGATATTCAGCACCTGCACGCATTCGCCCGGCAACACCGACATCAAAAACGCATCCGACGTCGACCGATGATTCGCGACAAACACCCACGGCGGACGCTCATCCGGCGCCAAGTCCACATACTTCACCCTTACGAACGGCCACCCCGAACGGATGACCAGCCTTCCATAATGGGTGATCGTCCGCCGTATGACCCACACCGACCGCCGGGGATTCCGCGTCAGCAATCTGAATGCGTAGTAATACGGCAGCCCCACCACCACCAGCAGCGCCGTCCAAAACGGAAACAGGCACCAGAACAGCACGTTCAGCGCCGCCGTCTCCAGCCGCCAAAAAATCCTCTGGGGTTGCCCAGGCCGCGCGTCCATCGCGTCTCAGCCCTTCTTCTGCTCGTTGCGGATCATGATCAGGTAATTGTACAAATCCTGAAGGCTGCGAATCGATCGAATCCGCTCATCATCCCGAACCTGGACGTTAAACCGCTTCTGGATAGCGGCCACTAAATCCACCACGTCCAGGCTGTCCAGCCCCAAATCGCCGAAAATCTGCGCTTCGGGCGCCAGCTTCTCGCGAGGTATTTCAAACGAATCGGCAAACACGTCGTTAACAGCTTGAATCAACTCTGCATCTGTCATCAAGTTACCTCATTGACCCGCGAAAAGTTTACAGGTCGAGCAACGCCAAAACAAGATTACCTGTATTTCACTCGCAACACGCAACTCACCACTCGCAACGACCACATTTCATCGAGTACGATCCGCTCCCAGTCCATGTCCTCCACCCTCAACACCCCCTCACCCTCGGCATGGGCCCAGCCCGGAATCGGACTCAAGTGGCAGACCCGGTTCTTCCACCGGCTCATCCGCTTCGGCGGCCGCGCGCGCGGCTACCACATCGCCCTCATCGTTGCCTTCTGGTACGTCCTCTTCTATCCCTCGATTCGCCGTCGCTGCCGCCACTACCTCAATCGCCGCTTCCCAGAGCGTAAAGGATTGCTCCGCCGATTTCTCGATGACTACCGCCTCGTCCGCACTCACGCCGCCACCCTCGTCGACATGGTTGTCCTCGAAGTCCTCGGCCCCTCTGCCATTTCCGCCACTGCCCCCGAACACGACCGCCTTATCCAGCTCTGCTCCCAGCCGAAAGGTTTCGTCCTTATCCATGCCCACGTCGGCTGTTTTCAGCTCGGCCTTGCCGCACTCACGCAGTTCCCCAAGCACGTCTCGATCGTCATGATCCCCGAAACTCACGCGCCAATGCTTCTCAAACCCCAGGCCGCCGCCATGATCGACCCTCGCTCCGGCATTGCCGGGGTTGTGGAAATGACCAACGCGCTGCTCCGCGGCGAAATCGTCACCATGATGGGCGACCGCATCTTCGGCAACGACCAGAACACCGTTCCCGCAAAATTCCTCGGCGACACTGTGATGCTCCCCGTAACCCCCTATCGCCTCGCCTCCGCGACGGAATGCCCGGTGCTGGTTATGGCCGCCCCCAAAACCAGCCCCCGCTCCTATGAATTGCGGGTCCTGAAAATCATCGAAGTCCCGCCCAATCTCGGCCGAAAGCCGGCCGACTACGCCCCCTACGCCCAGCAGTTTGCGGATGCCATCGAGCAATTCACGAAGGATTACCCCTGGCAATTCTACAATTTCTATGACCTGTGGAAGAAGCCGCAAACTTCAGGCTGACCCACCGCGCTCAGCCTCGGCCGGCTTGCGCTTCTCCCCAAACTGAAGCAGTCGCTCAACCCCGCACCGCGTCGCCCATCGCAGCGTGATCCGCGTATATTTCTCCCCGCACAAAAGCATCCCTGCCATGAACATCCCGTGCGACGAAAAATAAATAACCCCCGCCAATATCAACGGCCACGATCGCCGCAAATAGACCGCCAGACCCTCCAATGGAATGATCACCGGCCAGCACATCGCAAAGCTCAACCCGATGAAAAACATCCCCCCAAGAATCCGAAGCGTTGGCCGCTTGCGGAATTCCATCAGATCTGCGCGGTCTTCGATCGCCTGCCGCACATAATTCGTTTGCGACAGACGCAGCCCGATCTTGTACAGCGTCTGATTCACGTGTAAAATTTCCCATCGGCACAATAGCCGATTCAGTCGCAGCGCTCCATGGGCTTAGGGAAGAAAAAGTGACCCTCTCAACCCTTCAGCCGGCTTCCGCACAGCAAAATACCTCCAACTGTCCCTGGAACTCTTTCGAAAAAATATACTGCATCTCCCTCGCCCAGCGCCCGGACCGCCTGCAAAGCGCCAAAGCCGAATTCCAGCGCGTCGGGCTGGCGTCAAAAGTTGAATTTGTCATCGCCGACAAAGACCTCACCGACAGCGAACGCGGCATCTTCGAATCCCATCTTGCCTGCCTTCGCCAGGGTCTCGCCGCCGGCGCAAACAAAATCGTCGTCTTTGAGGACGATATCCTCTTCAAGCGCTTCTCCGTCAAACGCCTCCGCCGCGCCGTGCAATTCATGCACGCCGATCCCAACTGGCGACTCTTCTTCTTCGGCTGCTTCGTCAATTCCTCTCGAAAAACCGCCTATCCCTCCGTCGTCAAAATCGCCTACCGCTGCCTCGCCCACGGTTACGTCATCCGCCGCGATTTCGCCCAGAAACTCGTCGAAGCGCCCTACGCCGGCGTCTCATTCGACGATTTCCTGCGCTCCACCGGCAACGAAGGCATCTATGCCCTCTACCCCTCCTTCGCCTATCAGAGCGGCGCTTCCACCGATAACGACGCTCTTAAACGCGTCGACCGCAGCCGCCGCCTGTTTGGTGGCCTGGAAATCCTCCAGCACTGGAACGAATTCAGCACCCGCCGTCTCATTCCCATCATCGCCGCGCATGTCCTGCTGTTCATCGCGGTGATTCTCTTTCTTCTGCGCCACCGCTTGCCGTAGCGATAAACCAAAACAATTCCCGATTCCCGCCCGACGGCCGCACCGTCAATATGCTGAACCCCGCATTGGCAATCGCCTTCTCAATCGCCTCCTTAGAGCGATGCGTCGCGGGAATGCTCCGAATCCGCCGGTTGATCAGATCAATCTTCCATGCCATCGATCCCTTTCCCGCCGGCGCCATCGGGATTCGCATAAACAATTTTCCCCCTTCGCGCAACCTTCTTCGAAGCTTCCACAGCGTGAGTGTAAACGCCGCGTCATCGAGAAAGTGCATCATGTCCAGGGCAAACGCCGCGTCCAATTTCTCGGGCAGCCCTGCCCACTCAAAATCCGGTGCGGCGCCCTTTTGAACCACGCCTCTCATCCCAAACGCCTCGCGCCTGCTGCCACGCGCCGCGGATTCGGCTCCACCCCGTAAACCCTCACCTCCGCAACCCACGCCATCAGCGCGCACCCCGCGATCCCATGCCCGCACCCCAAATCTAAAACTTCCTTAAACCCGGGCGTTTTCCCTAAAAATTCCGGCAACTCCCGAAACATCGGATCGAGCCTCATCTTGAACCGGGCAAACATCCACGTGAAAGTCCCCAGCCGCTGATACTTGAGCTGCACCCGATCCCGCCACGATTTCGCCCCCTCCGGCCGCACACCCAGAAAAAGCCTCAAGAAAATCGGCGCCAAAACAATCACGCCCACCAAAACGCCGACAACCACCGCAGCCCTGGACATAAAAAAAATCTTACCGCCCCTCTTTCACACTTTCACACTTTCACACTTTCACACCCTTTTCCCATTCGGCATTTGGCAATTGGCAACCGGCAATCTATACTCCCCCCATCACAGTTCCGGGCATTTTGAAAATCATAGCCAGTCGATTTTGAAAGGTTCCCCTTGTCGGACGGTTCTCCAGACATCGCTCTGGTCGTTGGCGGCAGCCGAGGCATTGGCAAAGCCGTCGCCCTCCGCCTCGCCCGAAGCGGGTGCGACATCTGGCTCACCTATCGCTCCAACCACGACCAGGCAAAAGAAACCGCCCGCCAGATCGAATCGCTCGATCGCAAGTGCGAGCTTTTCTGCTTTGACGTCAGCGATTTCGCCGCCACCGAAAAAGCCCTCCGGGACCGTGCCGACGAGACTCCCCCCGCCATCGTCGTCTTCAACGCCGGCGTGACCCGCGACAATCTTCTCGTCTGGATGAAGCCTGAAGAATGGTCCACCGTCATCCGCACCGACCTCGACGGCTTTTACAACGTCATGAACTCCGTCCTATTCGCCATGATTCGCGCCCGCCGCGGCGCATCGTCGCCGTCGCCTCCGTCTCCGGTCAGGTGGGACAGGCTGGGCAGGTCAACTACTCCGCCGCCAAGGCCGGTCTCATTGGCGCGGCCAAAGCCTTGGCGCGCGAAGTC
The DNA here is from genome assembly GCA_963755915.1 of uncultured Phycisphaerales bacterium. GTDB lineage: Bacteria > Planctomycetota > Phycisphaerae > Tepidisphaerales > Tepidisphaeraceae > PALSA-1353. The sequence goes on along the minus strand of CAVWLP010000002.1, from coordinate 3,953,822 downwards.
GGCAAGCGCAATATCTTTGTCAACGTGGTCGCCCCGGGCCTCATCGAAACCGACATGACCGCCAACCTCCCCAAGGACCAGATCCTCCCTCTCATCCCTCTCGGCTGCTTCGGTCAGCCGGACGATGTCGCCTCCGTCATCGAATTTCTCTGCCGCGAGAAATCCATGTATATTCATGGCCAGGTCATCGGCATCAACGGTGGGCTGGCAACTTAAGATCGATGAAATCTTACGATACCATCGTCGTCGGCAGCGGAATCACCGGCCTCACCGCCGCTCGAATCCTCTCCCAAACCGGAAAACGGGTCCTCCTCCTCGAAAAAGCCTCCATCCTCGGCGGCTCTTTGGCCCGCTTCCGCGTCGAGGGAATTCCCTTTGACGTCGGCTTCCATTTCACCGGCGGATTCACCGACGATCGCAACGGCGTCCTCGACGTCATCCTCTCCCTCCTCGGCGTCCGCGAACGCATCCACCCCATCTATTTCCCGCGCGAAGCCTGCCATCGCATGATCTTCCCCCATGCGAATCTCGAATACGTCGTCCCCTGCGGCACCGATATCGTTCACGAACAGCTCTGCCGCGATTTCCCCAAAGAACGTGAAGGCCTCGAACGCTATTTCCGTCGCTTCCACCACGTCGTCGACAACACCCCAACCCTAAACGTCTCCGGCTTCGACACCTTCCCCCCTCCCCTCGATGAAGACCACGTCAGCCTCCAGACCGTTCTCGACGACACAACCTCCGACCGCACCCTCCAAACCATCCTCGGCGGCCTGTGCATGTGCTACGGCACCAAGCCCTCCGAAGCCTCCTTCGCCACACATTGCCGGGCAAGCTGGGGGATGCAGGAATCCCTCGCCCGCGTCGAAGACGGCGGCGACGCCTTCGTCGATTCACTCGTAGATGTCCTCAAACACGATTCCGTCGAAATCCGCACCCGCTGCACCATCCAGCAGTGCGCCGAGGTCGCCAACCGCAAGGTCACCCGCTTCCTCCTTTCCGACCGCACCGAAGTCACCGCCAGTTCCGTCATCTTCACCATCCACCCCGCCAGCGTCCTGGCGGTTTTGCCCAAGGAACATCTCTCCAAGGCGTTCCAGGAGCGCGTCGGCGATTTTCAGCCCAGCAACGCCTTCTTCACCGTCTACGGTGCCCTGGAAAAAATGGAAGGCGGCGCTATCACCCTCGCCTCGATTCTGCCGGATGAAAACCTTGACGATATGCTCACCCATCGTCCCCAGGATCATCTAGCCCATCGCGAAGGCGCGATGATGGTCCTCCGCAGCCGCGAGCGCGCATCAGATGGCTCCGTCAACACGGTCACCGCGCTCGAGGTCGCCTTCCCCGAAACCACGCAGGGCTGGTTCGAAACCAAACTCAAACGCCGCCCACCGGAGTATTACCAGTACAAAACCGAGCGCACCGAATCCATCGTCGGCAGGATCAAAAAATTTATCCCCCAGTGCGCCGAAATGCGCGTCATCGATTCCGCCTCCAGCCTCACTTATCGCGATTATCTCCACAACCCCGACGGCAGCGCCTACGGCATCCGCCAGAAGATGGGCCAGTTCAACCTATCCGGCCGCCTCCCCCTGACCAATCTCTATGCCGCCGGCCAAAGCGCCCTTCTTCCCGGCGTCCTGGGGGCGATGACCTCCGCCTTTTTCGTCTGCCGAAGCATCCTCGGCCGCGAAGTCTTCCGCGAATATCTTTCAGGATCAACTTGTTCAACCGCGCGGTAATTACCGGATATGGCGTCGTCAGCCCCATCGGCTACTCCGTCGCCGAGATGATGCGGGGCCTCGACGCCGGCGTCTGCGCCACCCGCGCCATGCCCCCCTCCTGGAACCGCTTCGGCCGTCTTCGCTGCCAGGTCGGCGCTCCCATCGAAATGCGCGACCCCAAGGCCATCCCGCGCTCCCTCCGCCGCACCATGAGCCCGATGAGCATCTACGCCGTCCAGGCTGCAACCCAGGCCCTCCAGCACGCCGGCATCAACCCCGCGGAAATCCCGGACAACCCCCGCATCGGCTGCATCATGGGCTCCACCACCGGCAGTCCCCAGGCTATCACCCAAACATACGAAATCCTCCTCGCCAAAAACGAATACGTCATGCTCGGAGCCAGCGAATTCTTCCGCTGCATCTCCCACACCGTCGCCCTCAACGTCGCCCAGTTCTTCGGCGTCAAGGGCGTCGTCTCCGCCACCTCCGCCGCCTGCGCTTCCGGCCTACAAGCCGTCGGCGCCGCCTGCGACCAAGTACGCCTCGGCCGCCAGGACGTCGTCCTCTGCGGCGGCGCTGAAGAGCTGCACGAAACCGTCGTCGGTTCCTTCGATATCCTCTACGCCGCCTCGGCCCAGTTTAACGACCGCCCCTCCGCCACCCCGCGCCCCTTCGATGCCAAGCGCGATGGACTCATCTGCGGCGAAGGTGCAGGCGTTGTCATTATCGAATCTTTGGAGCATGCCCAGAAACGCGGCGCAAAATCCTCGCCGAAGTCCTCGGCTACCACACCTGTAACAACGGCATCCACGTCAGCCAGTCCGACGACGTCTCCATGACCAACTGCATGAAAACCGCCCTCGCCGAAGGAAATCTGTCGCCGTCCGACATCGCCTACGTCAACGCCCACGCCACCGGCACGACTCAGGGCGACGCCGCCGAGGCCCGCGCTATCGCCGCCGTCTTCGGCAACGCGACGCCCGTCAGCAGCCTCAAAGGAAACATGGGCCACACGTTCGGCGCCTCAGGCCCCATCGAACTCGCCGCCACCATCGAAATGGCCCGCTCCGGCGCCATCTATCCCACCCACAACCTCGAAGAAATCGACCCCGCCTGCGCGGGAGTCTCCCACGTCCGCGAAAAAACACCCCTCCGCTTCACGAAATTCCTCAAAAACAGCTTCGCCTTCGGCGGCATCAACTCCGCCATCGCCTGCGAAGTCACAACTGGCTGAGTAGCTTGTACGATCGCAGCCGCAGTGAATGATCGAAGATACCTGTCGAGACGATCAGTTCATCCGCCCCCGTTTCATCAACCAGTGTACGAAGGCCCTTAACTACCGACTCCGGCGATCCCACAAACGATTTTGCCAGCATGGCCGACACGCGCTCCTTCTCCTCGCCAGACCAATACGATTCAATGTCGTCGATCGGCGGCGGAAGCGGCCCATTCGCCCCGCGGACCAGATTCGTGTAGCTCTGCTGCATCGACGTAAACAGACGCTTCGCTTCGGCGTCTGAATCTGCCGCGATCACATTTACGCCCACCATAACGTGCGGATTTTTCAGCTGCTCCGACGGCTTGAATTCCCCGCGGTACGCTCGCAGCGCCTCCATCATTTGCGCCGGTGCAAACTGCCCCGCAAACGCATATGGAACCCCAAAATCAGCCGCGATCTGAGCCCCAGCAAGGCTCGACCCCAGCACCCAGATCGGCACTTTCAGCCCCGTACCTGGCACCGCCTGCACGACCCGCCCCGGCTGCAAAGGACCCAGCAGCATCCGCAGTTCCTGAATATCTCGCGCAAAAATATTGGCGGTGGCGAGCTGCCGGCGAAGCGCAATCATCGTTCGCGGATCCGTCCCCGGCGCACGGCCCACGCCCAGGTCGATTCGCCCCGGATACAGCGATTCCAATGTCCCAAACTGTTCCGCGATAAGCATCGGCGAATGGTTCGGCAGCATGATCCCGCCCGCGCCCACCCGAATCGTTTTCGTTCCACCCGCCACGTACCCAATCACCACCGACGTCGCAGCGCTGGCGATGCCCGTCATGTTGTGATGCTCGGCAAGCCAATAACGTCGATAGCCCCACCCCTCCGCGTGCCTGGCAAGATCCATCGCGTTTCGCAGCGCCTCCGCCGGAGTCGCGCCGCGGCAGATATATGCCAGATCGAGGATCGAAAGCGGTGGAAGGACCATCAAACCATCCATTGTATAGAATCACACTTAGGACCACGAAGGAGCATTTGCCGGCTTACCCCCTGCCTCGCAATCCGAGGGCAATCGCATGTCATCATTTCTCCCCCTCAAATTTTTTTTCAGAAAATCCGCCGATTTCCCAAAAATAGGTACAAAACGTACACCTTTTGGACCTATATATAGATGCATCTTATCTTCGACCCATATTCCGCGGCGATCTTCCCCGGTTCATCAAACCCAAGCCAGGGAGAAAAAAAAACTCACCGTCGAATCCCGGGCATTTCCGGACATCTTCGGACATGCCCCTTCCGAACCCGATTGCCCTGCGTCGCAATCCCGGAAATCCCCACAAACTATTGCTCCCCACTTCTCTCACTGTTATGTTTGTGCCCATTCATTTCTGAAAGGAGACTCAAATGAATCGCGATGGGGCAAGGAAACTACTGATCACCGCCGTGGGAATGGTCATTGCCGCCGGCCTTTATGCCGGATGCAGTTCCGGCGGCAGCACCGCAAGCACCACTTCCTCTTCCGACAGCGGCTCCAGCTCGGCCTCTGCCGCGCCGGCCACACAGCCCATTCCGCCAGACTCCATCTTCGCCAAGGTCAAGATGGGTGAGGAGCGAGACCAGGTCTACGCCACCATCGGCCAGCCCACTTCCTACAACACCTACCAGACCGGCAAGGCGTTCATCCCCTTCCATTATGGCGGTGGCGACGACGCCCGATTGGCCGCCCACTACAAAGGCGTCGGCGTCATCACCTTCTCCAACGACAGCGCTTACACTTCCGGCTGGAGTGTCGAAGATATCCACTATGATCCGTCCGAGCCGGGCTACTAAAACCGGATACGACATCGCCATCGTCGGCGCGGGTGCCGCTGGAATCTGCGCCGCCTGGTCCGCCGGACAATCCCGCAGCGTTCTCTTAATCGACGCCGCCCCGCGTCTCGGCGGTGTCGTGACCGCCGCCATGCACCGCTCCATCTGCGGCCTTTACGCCGATGCGCCAAAAAACGCCCTCGACACTCTGAACGCCGACGCCCAGCGCCACCTGGTCAGCCTGATCGTCAAAAACGAGCCGATACGCACCGCCCCAAAGCAACTCGGAAAAGCCTGGGTCCTCGAATTCCCCGCCCCCGCCTGGGAATCCGCTCTTCAGCAGATGTGCGTTGAATCCCGCGCCGATGTATGCCTCAACTGCCGCGCCTCGGCGCTGAAGCGTGAAGGCAATCGCATCACCGCCCTCCAAATCGCCGGTGAAAATCCCCAATGGATCGACGTCAAAGCCGTCATCGACTGCACCGGCGGCGGCAAACTGCTCGAGCTCGCCGGCGCGGACACCTATCAACCCCCGGACGATTCCACCGGCAAAATCCTCGGTGGCTTCGCCGCCCGACTTTCCGGCATCACCGGCGACCCCGAGCTTCTCCGCCTCCAAATCCCCTTCGCCCTCGCCAAAGCCGTCGAAACCGGGGCACTCCCCACTGTCGCCCGCTTCACCGCCTTCCACCCCGGCCCCGGACCCGGCGAAGGCGTCTGTAAACTCGCCCTCAATCCCGCCCATTATTCCCATGAGTCCGCTTCGGCGCTCCTCGACAAGATCCTGAAGATCCTCGCCGCCGAGATCCACGCCCTTTCCGGCATAAAAATTCTCGAAAAATCCCCCGCGTCCTCCCCCGCGACGGCCTCCGACTGGCCGGTCATTTCACTGTCTCCGAATCCGATGTCACCACCGCCCGCGGCCACGGCGACGGCTCCGTCCACGCCTGGTGGCCCATCGAAAAATGGGTCGAAGACCAGGGTCCGACCTATTTCTACCCCCCTTCCGGAAAACCTTACGACATCCCCTCCGACGCCCTGCGCAGCGCCAGTATTGAAAATTTGCTCGCCGCCGGCGCCTGTCTTTCCGCTACTTCCGACGCAATGGCCTCTATCCGTGTCAGCGGCATTTGCATGGCCACCGGCTGCGCCGCCGGGCGAGTCGCCGTTTCAATTGTTTAACACTTCCTTCTCACTGGCATTACAAGCCACAGCAAATTATGATCGGGCAACTTGCTAGAGGCTGACATACACAATCTTAAAATTAAGCCGGTGGCCTTGGAAACCCCAACGCCTATGGTCACCCTCGGCTCCTCGAAACTACGGATTGAGGATGTCATCGCCGTCGCCTCCGGCGCCAGCCGCATCCAGCTCGACGATTCCCCGGCATTTCGCAAGAAACTGGAGCGAACCGTTCGCCTTCTCGACGAACTCATCGAAAAAGGCACGGCCATCTACGGCGTAACCACTGGTTTCGGCGCATCCTGTGAGAATTTCGTCCCCCCGGCCCTTTCTGCAAAGATGGCCGCCAACCTCGTCCGCTTCCACGGCTGCGGCACTGGCCGGTTTCTCGACGAAAGCGAGGCCGCCGCCGTCATGGTCGTCCGCCTCGCAAGCCTCGCCCAGGGTCGGTCCGCCGTCAGACCCGTTCTTCTCGAGCATATGTGTCAGCTTATCAACATGCGTATCCTGCCGCGGATACCCTCCGAAGGCTCCGTCGGCGCCAGCGGCGATCTGACACCACTCTCCTATGTCGCCGCCGTCCTCATCGGCGAGCGCGAGGTCTGCTTCGACAACAAGGTCATGCGCACCGCCGACGCCTTCGAAGCCGCCGGCCTCACACCCCTCGAGCTTCGCCCCAAGGAGAGTCTGGCCCTGATGAACGGCACCAGTGTCATGACTGGCCTGGCCTGCCTCGCATACGACCGCGCCCGCAAACTCGCCCGCTGGGCAGCCTCCATCACCGCCATGGCCAGCGACGTCCTGCACGGCAACCGCCACCATTTCGACGAGCGCCTTTTCCTCGCCAAGCCCCACGCCGGCCAACTTGCCTGCGCCCGCTGGATCGCCCACGACATCGGCTACACCGCTAAGGAAGCCAAGCGCAACGGCCGAATCCAGGACCGCTATTCCATCCGCTGCGCCCCGCACATCATCGGCGTCCTCCTCGACTCCCTGACCTTCATCCGCCAGCTTCTCGAAACCGAAATCAACAGCTCCAACGACAATCCCCTCTTCGACCCCGAAACCGGCGATGTCCTCCACGGCGGAAACTTCTATGGCGGCCACACCTGCATGACCATGGACATGCTCAAGATCGCCGTCGCCAACATTGCCGACCTCGCCGACCGCCAGATGGCCATGCTCTGCAACCCCCACACAAACAACGGCCTCCCCGCCGACCTTGTCGCCAACAGCGGCGCCGATCAGGTCAGCCATCACGGCTTCAAGGCCATGCAGATTTCCACTTCCGCCCTCGCAGCGGAAGCCCTGAAGCTCACCATGCCCGCCAGCGTCTTCAGCCGCAGCACCGAATCGCATAACCAGGACAAGGTGAGCATGGGCACGATCGCCTCCCGCGATGCCCTGCGCGTCATCGAGCTCACCGAAACCGTCCTGGCCATCATCCAGCTTGCGGTCTGCCAGGCCGTCGATCTGCGTAACTCCGAAGGCTGCCACCGCCGCAGCCGCGACCTTCACCGCACGCTCCGCCAAAGCGTTCCGGTAAACAACGAAGACCGCCGCCAGGACACCGATATCGAAAAGGTCCTGGAGCTTTACCGCACTGGCAAACTCCCCATCGGCTCCATCGACTTCCCCACCGATTGAACCTCGACCATCCGGTCCACCCGCTCAAATCCAAAGCCCCGGCTACGAAGTTCCCCAATCACGGCACTCACGATCTCAATCAGCTTCTCCCCCTCCATCCCCCCATCATGCATCAGGATAATGCTTCCGTCCCGCGTCCCGCTCAAAACCCGATCGATCGCCCCTTTAGCACTTCCCACCGTATCCAGCGACCTCACATCCCACCCCACCATCGTCAGCCCCAGCTCCTTCAGCACCGCCGGAAAATGCCGGCTGGTCATCCCGCTGGGCGGCCGAAAATACCGGCACGTCACGCCGCTCGCCGCCTCGATCGACCTTTGCCCTCTGCGCAATTCTTCAGCCAGCCGCTTCTCCCTCATCATGCTGATATACCAGGGATGCTCATAACTATGATTCCCCAGCAGATGCCCCTCCCCCACGATTCGCGCCGCAAGCTCCGGATGCGCATCCACACGTTTCCCGATACAAAAAAATGTCGCTCGAATCTTTTCCCTCTCCAGAAGCTCCAGCAATCGCGGCGTGCTCGCCGGATCCGGCCCATCGTCAAACGTCAGCGCAACTATTTTCCCCCCGCCGCCCCCCTGCAAATCGCCGGCATGAAAAACTGCCAGCGAATAAACCCCATCCCCCCCACGAAGATCGGAACATACACGGCCCACACCCCCGCCACGGCCCACGTGCATTTCGGGATCGGCAACGCGATGAAAAGCACCGATGCAATCCCAACCGCCGTCCAGGTCACCACGCCGTAGCGAGTCATTTCCGCATCATATCGAAAACGGATTTTCTCCGCCCGCGCCTCGTAAGCGGTTTGATTGCCACCAGAGGTCATGCCAAATAAAATCGCGTCCGTGCCTTTCCCAATCGATCCGCGAGACATCGAGCCCGATCTAACTCCCGACCAAATTGATTCCCTTCTCTCCACCGGCGTGACCGCCACCTTCGAATACGCCAGGACGAATTCCCCCTTCTATCGCCAGAAACTCTCGGGCTCCGCGCCATTTCTTCACTGGCCGACCTCTCCGCTCTCCCCCTCACCACCAAAAAAGAGGTCTCCGAATCCAACGAAAAATTCTGGTGCGTTTCCCGCGACAAAATAATCGACCTCTGCACCACCAGCGGAACCACCGGAATCTCCACCCTCTACCCCCTGACGGCGGCCGATCTCGATCGCCTCGGCCAAAACGAGCACCTCTGTTTCCGCCGCGTCGGTCTGACTTCCAATGACCTCGTCATCCTCGCCGTCACCGTCGACAAATGCTTCATGGCCGGCCTCGCCTATTTCGAAGGCCTGCGAAAACTGGGCGCGGGCATCGTGCGCGTCGGCGCCGGCTCCCCCTCCATGATGCTTTCGATGATCCAGCGTCTTCGCCCCACCGCAATTGTCTCCGTCCCCTCTTTCCTCAAACGAATCGCCGACTACGCCCGCCAGCATGATTTCGATCTCCGATCCGCCTCCGTCCGCAAACTCATCTGCATCGGCGAGCCAATCCGCGCCGCGGACATGGCCCTGACGCCTCTGGCCGCTCAAATCACCGAAGCCTGGAATGCCCGGGCATTTTCGACCTACGGCATCACCGAGCTTGCCTCCTCCCTTTGCGAATGCCCCGCCGGCCAGGGCGGTCATCTTCACCCCCAACTCCTGCACGCAGAAATATTGGACGATTCCGGCCGCCCCGTCCCCGATGGCCAGCCCGGCCAACTCGTCGCTACCACCATCGGCGTCGAGGCCATGCCCCTCATCCGCTTCGCCACCGGCGATATCACCTTCATGACCCGCGTCCGCTGCCCCTGCGGACTCTGGACCCCGCGCATCGGCCCCATCCTCGGCCGTCGCGAGCAGGCCATGAAGCTGAAAGGAACAACGGTCTATCCCGCCGCCGTCCAGCGCGCCCTTCAGCCCATCGAAAACATCATCGACTACCTGATGATCGCCACCGCCCCCACCGTACTTTCCGACGAGCTTGAAATCCTCATCGCCTGGCGCGGCTCCGCCGACGGCGCCATCGAGCTGATCTGCGACAAACTCCGCGGCGAGCTCAAAGTCTGCCCCTCCGTCCGCTTAACCACCTTGCAGGAAATCCAGACCCTCGGCGACTCCCGCGACCTCCGCAAACAGCGCGTCTTCATCGACCGCCGCAAGCCGATTTGAACTCCCGTTGCGTCTGCGCCTCAGGGTCGAAGACTGGTTTAGGGTTTCGGCTCTTTGGTTTGCCCCTCCACCGCTTTCTCAATCGCCGGCAGCAGCACCTGCGCCATCAGTCTCTGCCCCAGCACATTGGGATGGCACGAGTCGCGAAAAGGCTGTTTACCCGCCGCCACCGCCGCCGCAAAAGTCGGCCCCATCTGCACTACCGCGGCTCCCTCTTCCAGCGCCGTCTTCTGATTGATCGGATATCCGTTATCCACGTTTCCAGTCACCTCGTGTGGAACCAGATACTGCGCCACGATCACCGATGCGTGCGAGGCAAAACCCGCTTCGATCAGTTTCCGCAGGCACCCCTGCGACCAGTCGGCCTCCTGCTGCGTAAATGTCGCCTGCATGTCCGGAATCGGCCCAGATTCGTTCGCCTCCGCCCCGTGCAGCCAGCCGGGCAAATACCGGGGCAGATAACGCGTCACCGCCTCCTGGATCGCCAGCACCGGCTTGTGGTCCGGCATGTACGACAAAACACCCGAGAAATGCGGATAAGGCGGCGGATCCTCCGCGCAATCAAAACTCGCCAGCACAATCACCACCACATCCGCATCGAACAAACCGAACTTCTTCACATACCCGTATTCGCTTGGCGCATGCCACCCACCTGCCGAAATGTTCCCCACGATCACCGGCCGCCCAAGATCGCGCTTCAGATCATCCTCAAGAATCGCGCTGACAATATCCTTCTGGTCGGTCAGATTTCCCCCGTTGATGATGCTGTTCCCCACCAACATCACCCGCAGCTCGTGCGGGTCCGTCTTATGCGCCGGAAAATCCTCGCTCCGCATCGAGTAGGCGTTGTAGTGGTAATGATTGCCAAACCGCCACCCATCCTGGTTCGGCTGAAACAAATATTTCATCCCCGGGTCATCCATCGAGAGCGGTGGATCGCCCAACCCAAGTCGAAAGCGCACATACAGCTCCACGCAGGTCACCCCGATGACCATCACCACGACGGCAACCAAAATCCGCCGAAGCCACCGGCGGCGCGGTCGCACCGAACTGGTAGCAGGAGCCGATGAGGAAGTCTCCATTTTCACACCTCTCGAACCTTAATTTGTCGCAATTGAACGCATGCAATCTTATCAAAACCCCATCGCCGCGGACAACCCCATCCGTCGGCATCTCTTACGGTTGATTCTGATCCGAAGGCTGCGTCGGCGCCGCATCCTGATCCTTCTTATGGTTAAACAGCCCATGCAGGAAATCCCCCGCCTTTTGCAACCCCTTCCCCGCCTGATTTAATCCCACGCCCACATAGTGCACGCCCGTATGAATCCCCGTATTCGCTTGCTGCGCCACCATCTTCACCCCCATGATGATCGGCTTCCCATCCCCGCGGTTCACCGTGTACTGAATGTTATGCAGCGACCCATAGATGTGGTAATACGCCAGCGAATCCATCGCCCGCTTAAGCCAGTTCTCCCCCTTCCCCAGGCCGCCGGTGAGCTTCAAATCCAGATTCTGCGAAAGCGATATCCACCCGCTCCCTCCCGCGGACATATCTTCCCCTTCATAGTACACGTGCGAAACCGAAACCCGATCCCGGTCAAACGTGCAGTCCACCTCGGCAGATTCCTTCGGAATAATCTCCTCGGGCTCGGTCGGCTTCTTTTTCTCAAATAGCTCCTGAAACGCCTGCTTCGCATACTCCGTCACTCCGTGAACCAGCTCGAGCCCCACCAGATAGGCATGCGAAATCTCCAGGTGCGCGCTGCCCCAGTGAGCCGGCAGCTCCTGCGCATAAAGCGGCAAAGGCTCGTCACTCGGCAGCGATGCAGGATCGACATCCGGATGCTGCCACTTCCCGATTACCACCATCACCGGCGCATTCACCAGATTCAGATCCAGATGAACCGCCCCAATAAGCTTATGTTTGGACGGCGGATTCATGCACGCCAGGATCGACTCGATCAGAATCCCATCCGTGTGCAGCCCTATCGTCGTATCGAGCCGGTCGTTCAGCCTCACCGTCCCCATAAGATTGGCTGTCCCCCCAAACGCCGTCAGCGTCGGTCCGCCCAGCGAAGAAGAATCCAGAAACTCGATCTGGTTCTCATGAAACCGCACCGGCATACGGACCTGGTCCAGCGGCAGATGAAAGTTGGAGATATCCGCCGTGAACTTGTCCATCTTCAAATCGGTATGAAAATCCCCGGACAATGGATCGCGCAGCGGAACCGTCGCCTCCTCATTCACATCCACCGATCCCACCGGGTTATACCGATTCACGATGAGCTGTACCTGCGGCGGAAGCCAGCTCAGCGGTCCATCCCCAAAATCCGCCGTTATCCCCATGGTAAGCGGCTGAAGCGTCATGTCCTCAAGGTCCAGCCGCCCCGAAACTTCAAGATTAAAATCCGGCTTGGACGGAACCAGCACGTCAAACCGATACGCACTGCCGTCTTCCGAATCCATGTTGATCTTCGCGCTGACGTTCTGCAGCGACATCGGCACCGTGTTGTCGATTCGTGGATTGTAATTCAGCGAGGCATCCGTCATATCAACTCGCCCAATCCGGGCAAGATTCTCCAGCCGCACGTTCGCCGTTTCCGGCTGGGTCGTCGCCCCTTCGCCCGACTCCTGCGTCGAAGCCGAAGACAGAGCCGCAAACATCTTCTGAAGATCGCAGAACCCCGCGAGCCGATTCGATCCCGGCTCCATCGAAATCGCATGAATTCCCGGATGTTCAAGCACAATCTGATCCACCACCACCGGCCTCCCCGCCTCCGGCAGCGATGGTAAAACCACCCCCAGCCGTTCCAACGTCACAAAATCCAGTGGCTGCCCCGGCGCGATTGGATCGTCCGTCGTCAGCCGGAAATTCCGCAAATTCACCGAAATCACCGGCTCATTCGCTTTCGGCGCAACCGCCCCCATCGCCACCATCCCCGCACATTGGATTTGTAGGTCGGCGTTCAAAATCGTCGAACTCGCCAACGCCGGCCGGTCCGGCTCCAGTTTTGCCATTAATTTCTCCAGCACCAGATTGCGAATTTGCAGCGTTTCATCTGTATCCAGGCGGTCGTTCAACGCCACCGAGCCCACAAGATCAAATTCGTTTCCCAACGTCGTCAGCTTGATCGTATTGTGCACCACCCGGTCCTGAAGCCGGGCCGAGACGTTGCAATCGTCGATCGGAATCTGCCGGTTGGCGGCCAGGATGCTGAAGTGCTGGACATCCATGTCAAATTTCGCCCGTCCCCGTCTGAGATCCGAAAGCGAGACGGACGTGGCAAACCGCGCATCCAGCTTTCCCCGGGCATGCGTCTCCTTCACCAGCACCTGAACCTGCGGCGGCAGAAAATCAACCTGCTTCTGCGTCAGGTCCGCCTGGAGGTGGATGTCCAAGTTTTGCAGCCCCGGATTGTTGATATCCACGCCGCCATTTACCGCGAGGTTAAACACGGGAGCTCGTGAAATATTGGTCTTGACCAGGTACTGCCCCGCATTGTCCGGATTGATCTTCACCCCGATGTCGATCGGATCGAGAATCATCCGCTGCGTGCCGGGAATTCGCGGGTCGTAAACGATCCGTGCCCCCGTGAGGTCAAGCGACTTCACCCTCACAAAGTCCCCCAATTTCCTCGGCTCAGGCGCGGGCGATGCCGGTACACCGGCTTCCAACGCCGCCGGTGCCGCGCTCGCCTGCGCCAGATTCGGCACCCCCGCAAATCGCATCGACCCCGGCGTAACCGAAATCGCCGACACAATCGGCCGCTGCAGAACAAGGCTGTCAATCACCACCGGCTTCCCCGAGACGATCGGCTGCGAAAGCGAAACGTCCAGCTTTTTGCAAGCCAGCACGTCAATCGATTCCCCCGGATTCCCCGGATCGTCCGCCGTCACCCTCAGATCTTTCACCCCCACCACCGCCAGCGGCTCATTCGGTTTCGGCGGAGCCTTCCCAAAAAGGCTCTTCAGCGACGCCGCCACGCTCAAATCCACACCCACCTTCGCCGGATACTGCGAAGCCCGTTCCGCGTTGGCGAACATCCGCTCCGGGACCATCCCCGCGATGTTGAGGTGCAGATCCCCATCCAGCCGGTCGTTGAGCGCGATCGCCCCGCTCAAATCCGCCGTCCCCCCAGCGCCGCGATCTTCAGCGACGAAACCGCCACATTCCCATCCGCGAAACTCGACGCAAGATTCAGCCCATCAATAGGAATCTTCAGCCCGCTCAACTGCAGATTGGCCTTATCCAGCGTCACCCCCAGCTTGATATGCCCCTTCATCGGCTCCAGCACCGGCATATCGCCGGCCACGTTGATCGTCAGCTTTCCCTTCGCGTCATACTGCTTCAGCAGCGCCTGAATTTCCGGGGGCAGATAATCGAGCTTTTCCTGCGACAGGTCCGCCAGAATCCTCACATCCGCATCGCGCACGCTGAATGTGTCCAGGCTCACCTGCCCCTTCACCCCAAGATCAAACACCGGTTTCCGCGCGATATCCGTGTCGATCGTATACCACCCCGCCTCCACCGGCTCGATGTTCAGCACCGTGTTGATCTGGTCCAGCGTCATCGGAACCGTCCCCTCGATGCGCGGATCGTAAACAACCTTTCCGTCCTTGATCTGCACCAGCCGCATCTTGAAAACATCGCTCAGCTTCTTCGACGGCTTGCTCGCATCCTCCGGCGTATTCTCAGGATTGCTCTTGCGCAGCAGATTGTAAAACCCCACAAACTTCTTCGACCTCGGCTCAATCGCCACCGCCGATATCAGCGGCTCGTCCAGCACGATTTCCTGAATCACGATCGGCTTGCCAAGCTGCGGAATCTCCGCCAGCGAAACCTCCGCCGATCGGCACGCAATGATGTCGATCGTGTGCCCCAGATGCTCCGGGTCGTCGGCCGTCAGATGTAGGTTCTTCAGCGAAACCGAAAGGGGATACTCGTACGCGAGATCCGTGAAGCTGAGCTGCGGATTCAGATACGAATTGGCTATATCCTGAAGCTGCGCCCCGATCCAATCGCGCAGGCTGCCCGGGCGATGCATTAAAATGAACCCCACGATAATCGCCAGCAGAACGATCCCCCCCGCCGCCAGGATAGATATCCGCAGGATTAACCGTTTCATGCTAGACGCTTGAGACTAGGGCTCAGAGCCTAGATGCTGCGGGGAGGGTTTGCAAGTCTCTTCCAACTAATCCACAAAATCCGGCACGGTAGCCATGAGTTCGTTCACCCGATCCCTGTAAATCTTGAGCTGCGCCGCATCGTCGTTCATCTCCGCCTGGAGCGGCGCGATGGCGTCGTTGCAGTTCTCCACCACCTTCTGCACCCGCGCGTCCCGCTGCTGCTTGGCCTGCGCAATCGCATCGGCGGGGTCGCTCTGGTGCTTGGCAATTTCAACGTCCTGCTGGAACTCCGTATCGATCGCCCCCATCTCCTGCTTGGCCGTGCCCACCAGCGTGTCGATCGCCGCCTTGTCCGCCGCCACCTTCGCGGCCAGCGGTCCCGCCTGCGCGTTGATCGCGTCAATCTCCGGCTTGATCCGCAGCAGCGCCGCCGTTCTCAAGATCTCATCCCTCTCCCGATGCGAAACCCGAATAACCGCCTCCCCCGGACGCCGGCTCACTTCATAAACCGCGCCCTTCGCCACCGCCGTCATCGCCGTTTGAAGATCGGGAGCGATCTGCGCGAGCCCGCACTCCCCCGCATCGGCCGCCGTCAACGTCAGAATCTGATCCTCCCCTTTCAGCAGCTTCCCCGGCCCGCTGGTGCTGAGAATCGGCCGCCCCGACGCATCGTCACTCAGATATATCTCCAGGTCCGTCTCCATCATCCCCCGAAGCAGCAGGTCGTCATGCCCCGCCGCACTCACCCACGTCCGCTGCTGCGCCTCCAGCGCTGATTTAACCTTATCCACGAGGTCTACCGGCAGCCCTGCCCCGTTATGCTGAAACGGCACCGCCGCCCCCAGCACCGCATTCGACGTCAAAAATATCCGCGGACACGACATCGCAAACACCGCCGCCGCCGAGTAGGCCTGCTGAACGAACGCCACCGCCGTTACATCCGACGGAATCGCCTGCAGCGCTGCCACCATGTTCTGAAGGTGGCCGATATTTCCCCCCCGCTGTCGATCAGAAAAACGATGATTTTCGGCTTAAGCTTCAGCGCCCGGCCGATCCCCGTTTTCACCCCATCCGCCGTCACATCAACGCCGATGGTCCCCGAAATCGGCAGCACAACATAGGGCTGCCCCTGGTGAACGCTCTTCACCCACGCCGTAATCTGGCTCCGCGGAAAATGCCCAAATAAAGCCCGATTGGAATCCGACAGATCGACCGAAACGGTCGTCGCATCCTCGCCGATCACATCGCAGTCATACGTCTTCCCCGTTTGCAGCGTAATCTTATCGGCCCGCCCCGAAAGCGGCATCGCCGCCGCAAACACCGCCGCTCCGACCGCCAGCCACGCGCGACGCCATCGAATGTTCATATATCGCTCATCGGCAACGGCCGAAGATGGGTCAAGCAAAACCGACTGCCGTTCCAGCCGTTACAGACGCTACAAATTTACTTCGGGGTGCGCGTTCCGTGCCACAGCCACCACCCCCGTTGGACTCACCTACCCCCACACGCAATAATCCCCCCCTCATGACCGCCGCGCGTAAAACCCAGCTCACCATCGCCCTCGTCGGCCTCATCGGCGCCGTCTGGTGCCTCTTCCTCTTCATTCACAACGACATCCGCGACGTCCTCAAAACCGTCCTCGCCGCCGGCTGGGGCGTCGCCACCGTCGTCGCTTTTCACTGCGTCCCCATGCTCTGCGATCTCTTTAGCTGGAGAATCCTGATCCCCGTAAAACAGCGCTTATCCGTCCCCAGATTGTTCCTCGTCCGCTGGATGGGCGACGCCGTCAACACCATGCTCCCCGTCGCCCAGGTCGGTGGCGAACTCGTCCGCATGCGCGTCGCCACCATCTGGGGCATGAACTTCGCCATCTCCGCCGCCAGCGTCCTTGCCGACATGACCCTCTGCGTCCTCACCCAGATCATCTTCGCCCTCAGCGGCATCTGGGCCTTCTTCGCCATCACCCACCGCGGCGGCTCCAACACCACCATGATCGTCGCCCTCATCGTCGGATTCCTCGCCGTCGGCGGCTTCTACATCGTCCAACGCGCCGGCATCTTCCGCATCGGTGGCACCATCGTCTCCAGCATCACCAAGTCCCCCGCCTGGAGCAAAATGGCCGACCACGGCCGAGAAATCGACTCCGCCATCTCCCAAATCTATTCCCGCCGCCGCGCCCTCCTCATCAGCGCCGTCTGCCTCATGGGAACCTGGTCCACCGGCGCGGTCGAAGTCTGGATCGCCCTTCGCGCCCTCGGCTTCCCCATGAGCTACGGCAAATGCTACGTCCTCGAATGCGCCAGCCAGGCCATTCGATCCGCCCTGTTCATTCTCCCCGGCGCCCTCGGCGCCCAGGAAAGCGGCTACCTCGCCTTCGGCGCCATGCTCAGAATCTCCCCCCAAACCGCCATGGCCCTCGCCCTCATCCGCCGCGTCCGCGAACTCGCCTTCGGCCTCCCCGGCGTCATCGCCTGGCAATGGGTCGAATGGCGCAAGCTCGGAAAAACGGGCCTCACCCACATCACTCCCCTTCCCCCAAAATCACAAGACATCCCCCTCCCCGTGTAGCCGCCCCCGCTTGACTTCGGTGAGCTGTGTCGAACCGCGGGGCGCGTCTTCCGACGTCGACAAATCACAGCCCCTACCGACAAACAAACGTACTAAATGACCTCGCCGGTAAACTCACACTCACCATCTCCCCCCCAACGTGCAACTCCGCTTCCCGATCAAACCGATTGCTATTCATAATCACGGCGATCACCGCCCCATCCCCCCTCTTAAACGCCAACACCGGATCCCCATCGGATGAAGCCTTCAGAAAAACCGCCCCCGGCTTCACGAACGTGCTCACATGCTTCATCAGCACATACTGCGGCGTATACACGATCGACCCGTCATAAGCATCCACCACAATCGTCGAATCCTGCGACCACGCCCACGAACTCAACCCCGTCTGGTCCAGAACCATATTCCAATACATATACGCACTCACCCCTCCGCGAAAAAACACCATCATCTGCCGAAACGTCTCCTCCGCGTCATACCAGTCGTTATGCCCGTTGAAGCATTTCGTCTCCGTCTCCATCAGCGGCAGATTCGGATACGTCGCATGAAGCCGCGCCGCCACATCCCCGCTCCAGTATTGAATCCCCACCCCTCCGATCGTCCGCATCACCCCCGGATCGTCCAGAATCGTCTTGAACCAATCAAACCGATTATTGGTAATCGTCCCCAGCCACAATTTCGCCTGCACATTCCTTTGCGCAAACACCGGCCCAGCATAATCCCGAATAAAATCCCGCATCGTCCCCGCATCCGGCCACACGCACGATGGATACTTCGTATCCTGCGTAGGCTCGTTCTGCACCGCCACGGCGAACAAATCGATCCCCTCCCCCCGATACGCCTCAACAAATCGCGCCAGATAGTTGGCATACGCGTTCAAGATCGCCGGCTCCCACCGAATCTTCCCCCCGTTGTAAGTCCCCGAGGTCTTCATCCAGGCCGGCGGACTCCATGGACACCCCCACACTCGCAAATCCGGCCGAACCCCCATCGCCGCCTTGATATACGGAATCAGCATGAACCGATCCCGCTCAATCGAAAAATGCTCCAGCCCCACATCCCCCGCCACGTCATCCAGCGAATACGGACTGAGCCCAAAATCGCTCGACCCAATCGGCACCCGACAAATATTGAAATCCAATCCCTCCTTGGAATCGAACAGCGACTTAAGCACCCTTTCCCGATCCACATCATCCAGCCGCAGCAGCGCCCGCCACCCAATCTCATTAAAGCACCCCCCAAACCCGTCGATGCGCTGGCCCGTGGCATCCGGATCAATCACAATCGTCAGCGGCCCCGAAGCCGGAAGCCGATCCCCTTCAAGGTCCGGCTGCGTCGCCGAAATCGCCGCCGGCGAAACCTGCGGAACCGCGGCGTTCATCGGAATCACCGGCGCCTGCGGCACCCACCGCTGGGTATCGGTGCTGGTGATCCACTGCCAATCCGCGGCCCCCGCCGCGCGCACCCAAACCATAAACATCAGAACCGTCCAAACCACAAAACCCCAAACCGCGGTGGGATGACCACCCCTTCCCCGTTTAGCCGCGACCCGAAGGGGAGCGCTTCGCTCCGATGCTGACATTTCCGCTGCACCCTCCAAACTTAAAAAACCAGGAGAAAGCCCGGTAAATCCCATTAGCGCCTCTCATTGCGGATGTAAAGCGAAAAATGCCCTTCCCCTAAAACCGATCGAGGCGGATTCAAGCCCCGTCTTCCAGCACCTTGGGCACATCAATCCCCAGCGCCGTCGCCAGATCATGTTGGTGTTCCTGTTCCTGCGCGATGATTTTCCGGATTTGCTCCGCCAACGCATAGTGCCCCAGCGCCTCCGCCTGCCGAACCCGCTCGCGATATGCCTTGATCGTTACCGTTTCGTTCTCCAGGTCAAACCGAAGCATATCCTCAGCCTTCTTCGACAATTTCACCGTCTTCGGCGAAGCGTTCGGCATCTCGCCCAGGTAATCCAGTTGATCCGCGATGATCATCGCATGTTGCAGCTCTTCCGATGCATGCTTCTTCAGTTCCCGGGCGATATCCATCCACTGTGCACCGGAGAGCACGTTGCTGTACACCGTATAGGCGATCACCGCCTGATATTCCCGTGAAAGGTCTTCCTGTAATCCGTCGATCAACTGCTTCAATGCGGATGATTTCTTGTCGGGCATGAGTCTCCAAATTTAAGTCGGGGGCAGTGTAGCAGTGGTCGAACAAAAAATGAAACTCGGAATCGGTAGCGAGAAGTGACTGCGAAAAACCTGAAAGCGGGCGAAGGGGGTCGAACCCTCGACAAAACCCGAGAATTCCGGCGGAAATAAAGCGATTTCGGAAACGGGTGGCGTGAAAGCGGCACCACCTCCCTCGTTGCCATTTCCGATGGATGAGGATTTCTTGGCCGTGGCTCTTGCGTGGCCAACTCTCCACAAGGCGATTAAATCCGGGATTGTGGCGATGGTCAAGGCATCGCTTTAGTTCAGTTGGCAACGATACTGCAAATCTAAGCGGGGACGATTCCAAGCAGTTACAATCCGTTGATGCGACAAGCACCGAGCCACCGATAACCGCTTGCGGATTCGTCAAAGGATGTGCTAAGCCGATTCGAGCAACACACCCTCGACGCGATTGACATGGCCAACTCGGGATATGTAAAGCGACCGCCGATTCCCCATCTGACCGGCGTTCGAGCGATCGCCGCGTACCTGGTCTTGGTGTCCCACAGTGCTGACACCACATTCGCCTACGGCCAATTGGACTCTGTCGCTCACAAATACGTGGTGTGCCTTGCCCACCTGGGCATGTCGCTCTTCTTTGTGCTCAGCGGCTTTGTCATCACCTACGGCTACTATGACCGCTTCGTTCGGCTGCCTTGGCGACAGGCCGCTCGCGACTTTGCGGTGGCGAGGTTCGCCCGACTCTATCCGCTCTATATCACATTCCTTCTGTGCAGTCGTCAGAACTACAAGCCGCTGTTCCGCCATGCCACCTGGCCACAGAAGCTCAGCTATTTCACGCTGACACAGAGCTGGTGGAACGTGCAGTGGGTTACCTTCCGCCCGGCTTGGTCTATCAGCACCGAATGCTTCTTCTACCTGTGTTTCGCCCTGTACTTGATCCGCCGTCCCCGGCGCACCGCTTCCATCCCTCAAATCCGGCGCAACGCCATCCTGCTTTCGGCTGGCTGCTTTCCGCTTCTCGCCGCCCTATTTGCAAAACAAACGGAGGTGACGGCGTTTCTCTCCGCCCTCGCCATTACCGGCCGCGGGGATGTCTGGAACTGGTTCACCTACGCCTCACCCTACGTGCGGCTTGGCGAGTTCATCTTGGGTTCGTTCGCCGCCCGAATGTACATGCTCACTCAGCACAGCGGCGAGTCGCCGAGTGGCCGCAGGCACAGCGGTCTTTTTTCCCTCTGCTGTCTCGCAGCCATCGCCATCCTGGCGATTGGCGACGCGGGCCTGTTACCTGCGACAAGCTTTTTGCCGTTCCTCGCACACAATTTCGGATGGGCGCCTTTTCTGGCGTACCTCCTCTACGCCTCTTCCCGGCACCCGAACCTGCTGACCCGACTGTGCAGCACGCATGCCATGCAGGGTGGCGGTGAAATCAGCTATTCGGTCTACATCGTGCAGTTTTGGATTTTCAGCAACGTACTGCCCCAATACGTCGCGTATGTTCCATCGACGCTCGCATACGCCGTGTCGCTCCTGAAACTGCTTCTTTACTTGGTTGTCACCACCGTCGCGGCCACTTGCACCTATCGCATCATCGAGGTGCCGGGCAAACGCATGCTCAGGAAATGGCTCTCTCCTAAGTTCTTCTGCTGAGCGTCTCCGTTCCACACGGTAAAGCGGTGCTGATTGGCACCGGACTCATCTGTTCGTTGCACGGCTTATCCACAGGGCATCGCGTTCTCATCAGGAAGGTTTGGCCCCGCCGCCTACGGCGCTCAATTGCATTGCGCGGCGTCGGGGCAAAAAAAAGAGGCTTTTTAGTATAAGAAAGAGGAACGGCTTAACGCTTTGATTTATCTGGATCGCGACGGACAGTTTCTGTCCGAGAACGGACAATTTGTGGTCGTCAACGGTCAAAAACCAGTTGCAAAATTGGCCGAATAGTGACAGGGTGCTGGTAGTTCCTGACCAAAAAAGAGGGGGTAAAATGGCCGAAAACGGACAAAAGTTGCGAGCGGAAACCAACCATGTCGCCACGAAACGCGGACTCCCGGTGTATCGTGAGAATCCCAGCCTGCCACCGGCAAATGGTCTGGCTACGCGACAGAAGCGTTTCGAGGTGCCTGGTGGCAAGGCTGCCGTCATCGTGGACAACGGCACCGGCGAAATCAAAGGCATCGGCGGCATGGGCTTCTGGTGGCAGGAGGAAGTGGACGCCAGCCGGTTCGTGAAACTGTTTCTGGACGGCATCAAACAAGCCTGCGGGCTTTCCAAATCGGGCATGGCGGTCTTTGAACTGGTTTACCACCAAATCAGGGAAAACCACGGAAATGACAAGATCGAACTGAGCCAATACATGGCACAGGATCGCGGCTTGAATGAACGCACCTTCCGCCGGGGCCTGCGTGAATTGCTCGAAAAAGAATTCCTTTACCGTAGCACCAGCGACGGCGTCTTCTTCATCAACATACGTTTCATGTTCAACGGGGACCGGCTCGCGTTCGTGCGGACGTACCATTTGAAGGGCGCGAGCCGCCAGCAGGAATTGCCGCTCGACGATACTCTGGCATTACCGGCCCCTGCCCTGCCGGAACCTGTCAACAACTAAAGCCGTATCGTCGTATTCACGACAAATCGTATTTACGATTGTGGCCCGCCGGGCGGGAATCGTTTTTCCAGCAAGTCGCGGACAACATCCGCCATGATGAGGTTTTCAATCGCACACTGACTCTTGATTCGCTTGTGCAGGCTTAGCGGCACGTCAATAGTGAGCCGCTTCATGGGTTCCGGCTCCCCTGCCTCTCGGTTATGTACCCAAGCGTCGGCATTGCCGGTTGGTGCGGTGCTGTCATGGGGCGCGCAAAACCGGCCAATTGAGGGCGCGCCAAAACCGGCCATTTTGAGGCACAGGAGATTGGGTTATCGACCTTGGCTTTCGGCGGTTGCCGCAAGCCAATGGTGGGATGGCCAATCAACTCAAGATGGCGGAAGTACAAGCAATTTTGGCACTTGCGCCAGCGGCTGGTCCAATCGGAACATCGCCCGCCAACTCGGCGTTCACCGGGAGACCGTTGGACGCCACATCCGGTTGTCGGGCGGCGATCCTGCGGCGCCCGGATCGGATTCAAAACCGGCCAGCGCGCCCTCGGCTCGACGGTGCTCGCCGCAGGCGGCTCGACGGTGCTCGCCGCAGGCGGCTCGACGGTGCTCGCCGCAGGCGGCTCGACGGTGCTCGCCGCAGGCGGCTCGACGGTGCTCGCCGCAGGCGGCTCGACGGTGCTCGCCGCAGGCGGCTCGACGGTGCTCGCCGCAGGCGGCTCGACGGTGCTCGCCGCAGGCGGCTCGGAGAGCGCGCCCACCGGGTTATCCGGCGCGCCCATCGGGTCGGTCAGTACGGCATCGCCCTGGCGTGAGGTCATTGTTCAGAAGTTGGAAGCCGGGCTGACGGCCCAGCGGATTTATCAAGACATCTCCAGCGATCACGGCTATGCCGGCAGCTATTACAGCGTGCGCCGGTTCATCAAGAAGCTCTCGGCTGCCGCGCCGGCGCCCTTTCGCCGGATGGAATGCGAGCCGGGAGCCGAGGCGCAGGTGGACTTCGGCCGGGGTGCGCCCTGGTCGGTCCTGACGGCAAACGCAAAGCAACCTGGGTCTTCCGCATTGTGCTGAGCCACAGCCGCAAGGGGTACGCCGAGGCGGTGGAGCGGCAGACGACCGATGATTTTCTGCGTTGTCTGGAAAATGCCTTTACGCACTTCGGCGGGATGCCGTCAGCGCTGGTGATCGACAATCTTCGCGCGGCGGTGACGCGGGCGGACTGGTTCGAGGCGGAGTTGTGTCCCAAGGTCCGGTCGTTCGCCGAACATTATGGAATCGCCATTCTGCCCACCAAGCCGTACACGCCGCGGCACAAGGGGAAGATCGAGCGGGGCATCGGCTATGTGAAGAGCAATGCTCTCAAAGGCCGGCAATTCGCCTCGCTCTCGGATCAGAACGCGCATCTGCTGACGTGGGAGAAGAGCGTGGCCGACACGCGCATCCACGGCACGACGCGGCGGCAGGTGAAGGAAGTCTTCGAGCAGGTAGAGAAGCCGGCACTGTTGGCTCTGCCGCCGGTGCGATTCGATCTTTTCACCGAGGCGTTGCGCAGTGTTCACCGCGACGGGCACGTGGAGATCAAGGGGGCGTACTATTCGGTCCCGCCGGAGTTTTTGGGCCAGCGGGTCTGGGCGCGGTGGAACGGCGCACGGTCCGGCTGTTCGATCAGAAGATGCGTGCGATCGCTCTGCACGCGCAGCGTCCGCCGGGCAGGTTCTCGACGCAAGACGCCCATATCCTGCCGGAGAAGATCAGCGGCATCGAGCGTGGAACGACCTGGCTTCTCCAGCGGATCGAATGCATCGGGCCGCACGCCACGCAGTGGGCGCAGTCAATGCTTCAGCATCGCGGCATCGAAGGCGTGCGCGTGTTGATGGGGCTGCTGTCGCTGGCCAATCAGCAGCCGCGACCGGCCGTGGAACGAGCCTGCGAGATTGCTCTGGGGCATGGCGCGTATCACCTGCGCTCCCTGCGGCAGCTCATCGAACACCAAAACGGCGCGCCGGTTCAACAACACTTCGAGTTTGTTCAGGAACATCCAATCATCCGCGGACTGGCCGATTACGGACAGTTCGTACGCGACGCAATCACCCAAGCGGAGGCTTTGCCTGCCGCACAACCTTTACAGGCCTGCCCTGAGCAGAGCCGAAGGGAGTCCACCCCATGAGACCTTCGTTGATGCAGACGCTCAAGCAACTTCGGCTTTCAGGTCTGGCGAGCAGCCTTGAAGTTCGCCTGAGCGAGGCGGCCGGCAATCGGCTCGACCACAGTGAGTTTTTGGAACTGATCCTTCAGGATGAACTGAACGTCCGATCCAGCCGGCAGATCGGCCGGCGCGTCAAGGCGGCGATGTTCCGCGACACCAAAAACCTCGACGAGTTCGACTTCTCCTTCAACACCTCCATCAAACGCAAACAGATTCACGATCTGGCCGCCGGCCAGTTCATTCGTGACAAACGTGACGTGCTCTTGCTGGGTCCGCCCGGCGTGGGCAAATCGTTTTTGGCCCAGGCCATCGGACACCAGGCGATCAAGAGCGGCTTGGTGGTCCTGTACCGATCCATCTTCGACCTGGCCCGCGACTTTTTAGGCGACGAGGATCTGGGAGCCCAGGACAAGACGCTGGCCCGGTATCTCAAGCCTGATCTGCTTATCATCGACGACATGGGAATGAAGCAGCTTCCGCGGCGCAGCGGCGAATGCCTGCTGGAGATCGTCATGCGCCGGCACGAGAACCGCTCGACGATGATGACCAGCAACCGTCCACTGGAGGACTGGGCCAAGCTGATCGGCGACGTGCCGGCGGCCACGGCCATTCTGGATCGGTTCCTGCAGCACGCCACGATCATCAACATCACCGGCAAGAGCTACCGCCTTCGGCATGGGGGCCATTCGACTTCGCTCACGGCAGGCCAATCCGGGACACCGGAAAAGACAAATCCAAAAGGACGGCGGAGTACCGCCGGCGATGAAGGGTGCTCCCCCCCGGAAGACACCGTGACAGAGCCGCCGTTGTCTTCTGATGTGGGGGTATCCGCCGGCCAGACGGCGTGAACGGGGACCAATAACTCAAGGAACAGTTGCGTCGGATAGAACGGATGCGGTATAGAATACGTCAGCACATTGGCCGGTTTTGAAGCGCCCCGCCCTGGCTGGTTTTGGCGCGCCCCGTGACACTGTGCTGGGCCGTTTGCCGCCAAATGTCACCTTCTTCATTTGCGGAGCATCCTTTCCACTTCTTCGGCCAACGTGTCCATCTCCTGGCTGGCCAGCATCTCCGGGTCCAATTCATAGACGGTGAGGCCCTGCGTGGCACTTTCCGCAAAAGCAACCCGCTGGCAAATAGCCGATTCCAGCACCGGGATGGGATACTCGCTGAGGGCCTCGGCCACGTCCCGGCCTATCGCCGTATTTGCGATTTTACGATTGATGATGAATGCCTTGCGGAGGTTCGGCTTGTAAATGGATGCCTCGGTCAGCAAGTCGATGATTTCCTTGGCGGCCCACACGTCATAGGGTGACGGCTGCACCGGCACCAATACCAGGTCAGCGGCCATGATGGCCGAGCGGGCCACATCGTAGACACGCGGCGGGCCGTCGATGATGACCAACTCATAGCTGGCGGCCAGGGCGGGTAGTTCCTTGTGGATTGATGATTTCGGCAACCCAACAACGGGAAACAGCGGATCGCCATGCCGGGCGGCGGCCCAATCGAGGGCACTGCCCTGCGGATCGGCATCCAGCAATATGACGGCCCGTTTCTTGCGGGCCAATGCCGTAGCCAGATGGACCGCCAGAGTGGTCTTACCGACGCCGCCTTTTTGGTTAAGAATTGCAATGACCTTGGGCACTGATCCGTCGTGATTACGATTTTACGATTCTCATTTCTGGTTACGCCGGTTCACGCGTTCGGTCAATAAGATTCTGAAGCGATGGCACTGATCGGCAGTCTGCCGATGGGTCGTATTTCCGGGGAATCGTTTATGCAGATTTACGACGCTCCGTAGCGTCGTTGAAACGGGTTTGCGCTTCGTCGCAAAGTCGTTTTCCCGGGGAAAATCCTCCTTAGCAGTGCTAAGGGAAGATGTCTGTGGGTACTCAAGAATTTTCCACTAATTGTGTCTAAACGGGGCCACGGGTTCCGAAGGGCATCGCGAATCGGTGCGAATCCGCCACAAATCAGTCGCCACAAAATGAAATAATCAGGTCTTTCAAGCCAATAGATGGTAGGCGGGTGGCGTGCATCTGCACACCTCCACCTTAACGATTTGTAAAGCAATCTTGGGGTAAACTGGCAGATGCTTCGTATCATTCAGAGCAATTCCGCCGCCGGGGCTATGAGCTATTACAGCACGGCGGACTATTACAGCGAGGGCCAAGAGCTACTCGGCCAGTGGCGCGGGCAGGGTGCCGAACGGCTTGGCCTGACTGGCGGCATCGACAAGGCGGCATGGGATGCCCTGTGCGATAACCGCGACCCGGCAACGGGGCTGCCTCTGACTGCCCGTCGCAATCAGGATCGTACCGTCGGCTACGACTTCAACTTCCACGTCCCCAAGAGCGTGTCCGTGCTCTACGGTCTGACACGCGATGATCGGATTCTGGAAGCATTCCAAACCTCCGTCGATGAGACAATGCGGGAAATCGAGCGGGAAATGAAAACCCGCGTGCGCGTGAACGGTAAGAATGAGGAACGCACGACCGGCAATATGGCCTGGGGCGAGTTTACCCACTTCACGTCCCGACCCGTGGACGGCATACCCGATCCGCATCTTCATGCCCATTGCTTCGTCTTCAATGCGACGTTCGACGAAAGCGAAAACCGTTGGAAGGCGGGTCAGTTCCGGGAACTCAAGCGTGACGCCCCCTTCTTTGAGGCCGCATTCCATTCCCGGTTCGCCCGGCGAATGGAGGAATTGGGACTTGAGGTTGAGCGGACCAAAGCCGGATGGGAACTGGCTGATATGCCGAAATCGGTCATCAAGACCTTTTCACGCCGGACAGCACAAATTGAGCAAACAGCGAAAGACGCTGGCATTACTAACCCGGCGGATAAAGATTCCCTTGGTGCCCGGACACGGGAAAGCAAAAAGAAGGATATGCCGTTTTCGGAATTGCAAGCAGAATGGCGGTCCCGATTGCCTGTCGAGGATCAGGACGCCATTAACCGCGTTGCGGCAAGCATAGGTGGTCCGGCATTGCCGGAAGATCCCACGCTGGCCAAAGAGGCGGTGACATTCGCCACCAATCACTGGTTCGAGCGCAATTCGGTCGTGCCGGAGCGAACGGTGTTGGCGAAGGCATTGAAGCATGGGGTAGGGAAGGCGAGTTTGCAATCGGTGGAGTCCGCGTTTCGGAAACACGATCTGGTCTTCGGCGAGCGGGATGGCCGGAAATTGGTTACGTCCAATGACGTGCTGATGGAAGAAACGCGGATGCTCAAATTTGCCCGCGATGGACGGGGTACGTGCTCCCGCCTGGGCAACGGCTCCCATTACTTCGGCGATTCTAAGCTCAACGCCGGGCAACGTCGGGCGGTCGAGCATGTGCTGAATTCCTCCGATCGCGTGATTATCGTCAACGGCGCCGCCGGCGTCGGCAAAACTACCATGATGCGTGAGGCGGTGGACGCTATCGAGGCGGGTGGAAGCAAAGTCTTCACGTTCGCACCCTCCGCCGACGCCAGCCGGGGCGTACTGGCAAGTGAGGGGTTTGAGAACGCGGATACTGTTGCCCGGCTGCTCGTCGATGAGGAATTACAGGGTCAAATCAAAGATCAAGTTATCTGGATCGATGAGGCCGGGCTGATTGGAACGAAAACGATGGGCCAAGTATTCGGCCTGGCCGACAAACTGGAAGCTCGCGTAATACTCTCCGGCGACCGCAGGCAACATGGCTCAGTCGAACATGGTGCCGCGTTACGGCTGCTGGAATCCGAGGCCGGATGCGTTGCCGCTGAAATTAAAGAGATTCAGCGGCAAAAGGGGGAATACAAACAGGCGGTGCAATCGCTGAGCGATGGCCGCACCGAAAAGGGATTCCAGCAACTTGACCGCTTGGGCTGGATCAAAGAGGTCCCCGAAGGCGAACGGCACAAAGCCCTGGCCGACGATTACGTTGCGACGGTTGCCGCCGGGAAATCGGCTCTGGTTGTCAGCCCCACCCATGTGGAAGGCGAACGCATTACGGGTCATATCCGCGAATCGCTGAAAGATTTGGGACGGTTGGATGCAGAGGACCGCGAGTTTTCGATTCTTCAAAAGACAAACCTGACGCAAGCGGAGCGTGGCGACGCGGTGAATTATGCTCCCGGCGACGTGCTTGTGTTTCAGCAAAACGCCAAAGGGTATCGCAAGGGCGAGCGCATCATCGTCGGAAAAGGCGAGCTACCACTAGATCAGGCAAACAAATTCCAGAAGTACCGCACCCGAACCATTACCATCGCTGAGGGCGATCTCCTCCGTGTCACGCAAAACGGGAAAACCGCCGATGGCAAGCACCGGCTCAATAACGGCGCGCAATACGTGGTGGACGGATTCACCCGGCAAGGCGATATTCGGCTCGATAACGGTTGGACCATCAACAAAAACTTCGGGCATCTGGACTATGGGTACGTCGTCACGAGCCATGCGAGCCAGGGAAAAACCGTGGACCGCGTGTTCATCGGGCAATCCTCCGAGTCGTTCCCAGCTTCATCGCGTGAGCAATTCTATGTGTCGGTTTCGAGGGGAAGGCAACAGGCCACGATCTATACGGATGATAGGGAATCGCTGCTCGAAGCCGTTAGTCGTCCCGATGAGCGGTTGTCGGCAACGGAGTTCGTCATGGATCGGGATTATCGCGCTCGCATGATGCAAATGGAACGAATGGCGGAAATAACGCGGGCACGGGATGAGAGGACGCCCACCCGCGAGGGGATTGAGTATGACAGATAAGTTTCTGCATCATCGCCCTGGGCTTGAGTGAGGATCGGTTCGACCTGACCCCCTCCGGCGACGGTGGCGCCGTGGATGATTTTCATTCGTTTGGCTGGCTGCGGGGTGTTCGCGAGCGGGCCTCGATGCTGGAATTGCGAAAGAAATCCGGCAATGTGTTGGCCGTTGCATATTCATGGATCGAACGCGTCGAATTCAACCCCACGGATGGCATCACCCTACAAGTTCACGGCGATGTAATTCATATCAAAGGCCGGAGTCTGAACGCAGAAGTCCGGCCCGAAGTTCGGTTGTTTCAAGGAATCGCCCGTCACCGCGTGGCGTGGGTGCAGGAAGGGGACAGACCCAATAGCCTGAAAACAAATGAAAAGACGGCAATTATTGAGGAAATCGTTTGGTAATTTCCGAGCATGCCAACGGCCACTGATTCGTGAAAGGTGAGACTGGTGACCGAAGGACACGTCACTCACATGAATGGTTGGCAGACCAAACGACAATTACAGATTCGACTAACTATTAACTACAACCGCACCCGAATCCGCATTGCGACAGGCTGCTGAATTCCGGCCCTCGTCCATCGCCCTAAGACACATAGCGAGCGTTTCTGCTTCCTTTTTAAGCTTCTCCCAATTCTGAGTTCTGTTTGCAATGTCTAACTTCGCGTCAGCGTCGGTTATCGGCTTTAGCAAGGTGTGGCCGAGAACGTCGCCGAATTCGTCCGGCCCATTAGTTATAGCCTCCGCCGAGGATCGAAACAGCAAATCGCCAATCACATCTGCACCCACGCCGATCTTTTCTTCGAGAAAAGAAACAGCCATGTGTGCCTGCGCACACCGCAACCAATCTTCAACAACCCATTTAGCGGCGCAAATTTCGTTTTCGGAATGTGCAGGCATCAGCGATTTAACCCTCCTCATCGCCGAGACACCGGCATGCCACGCCCGGGTGAGTTTTACTAAAGCGGGAATTTTCCACGCAGCGATCGCAGCCAGCGCAACGAACACGAAATAAAAACTTCCCATCAGGTTGTTTCGGACGATGAGACGGTCTGCTTGAGATTTGCCGCAGAAGAGCAGAGCCAAACCCCCCATGGCTGCCTTCTCGCGACATCTGCTTTGCATGTGGCCATTACCATCCTTTCCCGCAGTTATCGGCCATGAATTCGCTGGGGCGGCTTTGCACGGCGCCACGGCTTGTTATCAGCCAATTGGAGACACAACCGGCAATCGTCGTA
The DNA here is from genome assembly GCA_963755915.1 of uncultured Phycisphaerales bacterium. Taxonomy (GTDB): domain Bacteria; phylum Planctomycetota; class Phycisphaerae; order Tepidisphaerales; family Tepidisphaeraceae; genus PALSA-1353. The sequence continues at coordinate 3,923,468 of CAVWLP010000002.1, read as the reverse complement.
TTTGTAATAGGCTTTGCCCGCGTTGCCGATCTACACCAGGGACGCCAAGTCCGCAGCAAAATCGAAGGAAAAAGAAGCTGTGCATCAATATAAGCACTCTTTCGACGACATCCATCCGTATAAATCACGCGACATGGTGATTTCTGGCATTCTGCTCCTGATAACCGAAGCGGCAATCTTTTACACGGCAAACTACTTTTTCGGCGGCACCGTTTTGATTGTCGTAGCGATTCTGAGCATCGGAATGGGAGTGGCAAGCTGGTGCGATTGTAATAATAAGATGCACCTTTCCGCCGACGATCTGGTGAAGGGGTATCTTGATTCTCCGGTTATTGGCGAGCTTCTGAACCACATACCCTACGTCCGATGCAGACAAAAGAGGATCAACGGAAAACCTTCGCATCACAACACGCCTACGGCAATTGTGGTGTTAACAGTCTATGTGACGTTGTTTGTTGTCGTAAGCCACTTCTTTAGCAGCACGATCTTAATCTCGGTAGCTGTGCTAGGGGCACTACAGGTCTATATGGCGTGGTGCGGCTGTGCCCTCCGCAGGCAATCAGTAATAGGCGGCTTGCAGAACGAAATAATGAAGGATAAACCAGACTACATAAGCATTATCAAATGCCTGGAACAAATCTGAAAACCCAACCCATTCGGTGTGGCCACAAAGGTTGGAACGGACAGTCAAACCGCCGAGCCTTCATCAAATTCCCTTGCTGCTTAAAGATAAAGTTGGCCCTGGATGTCGGATTGAGAGCCGCTTACAGGTAGGCCAAAACCCGGGCGGTGAAGTGAGAAGGGGAATGACGTTAAACTCCTCAAGAAGAAAAAGGAGGATGAATCATGCCAACCGCGATCGTTGATTTGTCCTATCTCAGAGCATCCGGACGCGAATCGGTGCAAAATGACCTCCGCGAATATACCGTTTTGCTTACCTTTGAATTGATATACGAGATATCAACTAGCTCCGATGGAAGCGATTCTTGTACGTACTTCAAAAAACTCGCGGGGCTTAACCTTGCTCACTCGCGCGCTGGTCAATTTGCTCAAAGAAGAAGTCAGGACGAGTGAGCGGATAGAGGACGTGGTACATCCCAACAGTAAGGAATTAATCGACGCCGCGATCAGCGCACGAGGGATCGGCGCTGTGCAAGAGGTTCGAGACTTTTTCGAGAGAGACGAGCCGCAAGAGTTCAAAAATGCGCTTGAACGACTGTGGAATGAAAAACACAACGGCACTTTCGCAAGTTGCAGGTCGGTAGATATTGTAACGGGTGCAAACAAGTACCTTGAGCTGTTTGCACCGCCCGAAGCAAAAAAGGTTAGGGGGGAAACAATTGCGAAATACTATCAGATGAAGGACGTGCCGGAGCCTGGGTGGCTGATATACGACTGGCACCGCCTACGCAATTTTCTAGCGTTCCATTACCGTCTTAACGGAAACCACGCCTGCCACTTGGGAGATAAGAAGCTGGCAAACGATCTTGCAGATCTGACCTACCTTGCTTTCTTATCTCGCGTTGACGCCATTGCCACGCACGACCTGACTCTAATCCGCCCACTGGCTCAGGTGTTCGGCCCCCCAAATCTCACGATTATACAGCCGTAAGAAGCCTCCGCACCGAAGTTCTCCCAATACCGAGCCGCTGGGCGATCTGGCTCTTGCTGATTCCTGAAAGAAACAGCTTGTTTGCCTCATCCGCAAGGCCGGTCACCGTCGCGGGCCTGCCATGCGGCTTACCGTTCTTCCTGGCCTCGGCAATGCCAGCCTTGACGCGATCCCGAAGGATGTCCCGCTCATATTGAGCGAATACTGCCAGCATCCCCGCCATTGCTTGACCGCTCGGGGTCGTGAAATCCAGTGAATCATTCAGCGAAACGAAATTGACGCCGACAGCATGCAATTCCTTCAACGTCGTCACAAGGTCGAGCAACGACCGGCCCCACCGGTCGAGCTTCCAGACCAGGACGATATCAATCTCCCGTCGCATCGCGGCTCGTAAAATTTCACCGCGGGCTGGTCGATCCTTCGCCCCGCTACCGACTTCCTCGATTTGCATTGCGATGGTCCAGCCCCGTCGCTCGGCGTATTCCCGCATTGCGGAAATTTGCAGTGGCAATGTCTGCTGGTCGTGAGTCGAAACACGTGCATACAGCCCGACGCGTAAACGGTCGTTCGCCCCCTGGCCAAAAACCTCCCCCTGATTTCCGGTCATGCCCCTCGACAAATCAACTGCTTGCAAAAACCCCTTTACATCGGCCAAAAACTATAGTTTATGGTCAGGTCAAGGCGTATCACGATTCATCGAAGGGGACAAGAGAAATATCTCGCCGCATGGAAAACCTGCTCACGATTGCATTAGAAGCGCATAACGACGATCTCAATCATCATCGCCGCTACGAAATCACCGTTGGCCGGGATTTGCTTGACGATTGGACACTCAGCATCCGCTACGGTCGTGTCGGAGGCGGATATCAAACGCAACGGTTTGCCGGAAAAGATGAGGATCAAATTCGGGCTATCGTGCGGGAACGATTACGGCGAAGGCGTTCCGCCCCAAAACGGATCGGATGTGCGTACCGGGTCACGATATTCGACGCCGTGGCAGAATTCGACGCGTCGGCCTGGCTGCCGGATGATTCGATTGTCTTTCTTCCTGAACCATCTTTTTCCCTGCCCCCGATGGTGGACAGAATTGCTTTCAGCGGAGCGAATCGGTGTCAAGGTGGAACCGTCGGAGAAGAGGCTCCGTGTACTCATGGAGTAGTACCTTGAGGCCGATTCGTGGAGCGTACAATGTCGGAATTGGGGGCAGGGAAATTATTTCGCCTCGCGTTTATCTGAGCTTGTTCTGCCAGTCTTGGGCGGTGTGGAAATAACGCAGGATGCGAACAACATCGTTGTCATTCACTTCGTAAACGACAATATGGCCGTGATGCTTCTTCCTTTTTTGAATCACGCGATAAAACAGCGATAGATTAGTCGGCACGGGTTTGCCGCTGGCATAGTCGGTGGATAAGCGATCCGTTCGTTTTCGCAGGAATTCGACGTACGAATCAGCGTGTACCCTACCGTGCTGCTCCGCGTTCCAATCCCAAATCTCGTCGAGATTGGCCAGAGCTTCCGGCGTGTAGTCAACGATCATTCGGGGTGGCTTGCTCGCCATGCGTCCGATTTCTTTCGGAAATGTTCGCGGACTTCCTCGGACGTGTAAGTTTTCCCGCCAGCCTTGGCCGCTGCGGAAATCTGTTCAAGCTCGCTTACTACCTGCGGCGTGAACAAATGGTCAAAATTCTCCGTATCGTCGGCGACATCCTGGGTTACGACATCGGCAATGTATTCCTCGACGGTGGCAAACCCAGCTTCCGACGCGCGTCGCTGTGCTACGCGGTAGAGTTGATCAGGCAATTGAACTTGCTGCATAGACCTCATCCTTAACGGCTTTCGCACATTATAACGGCATTTGAGGCGGAATGTCATTGAGAAATTGGCCCCTGGCATTACAGGATTCGACCCGAACAGGCACACGCCGCGTTGCGGCGACCGGAGATTTGCCGGTCTATTCAGGTCGCTTGATGATTTTTAGTGAAAGATTTCCGCCCTTTGACGCAAATAGTCTTAGGGTGTGTTCTGCGGCCACGGGCAGCGTCCGACCAGATTGTACAGTCAATGGAATCAAGGCCGCGCGGTTTCGCGCGGCGGTTATCGAACAATGGAGATTTCACGATGCAGGTTCAAACGGTCCATATGCAAACGGAAAATCCGCCTGCTCTACTGACCTTGGCGATGATCCGGCGCTATTATCTTCCGATTGCGTCCCGCACCCTGTTCCGGCTGATTTCGTCGGGGCGATTTCCCAAGGCCGACATTGGCATAGGCGGCAAGCTGCGGTTATGGAAACGCGAAACAGTTGAAACGTGGATCGAGTCCAATGCGGTGCGGGCCGGTGTAGAATAGTGCGAAAGCGATGGAGTCCTATGGCCAGTATTTTCAAACGCGGAAGATGGATTGATGCTAACGGACGAAAATGCACGAAGCACACTCCGGGTGCGAATTGGGCAGAGAGCCGATTCTACACTGTCCAGGTCAACGTTGACGGGAGAATCAGACGGATCAAAGGCTACACCGATAGAGCCGCTTCCGAGCAATTGGGGGCGAAAATTGAGCGTGCAAAAGCCCAAGGGGCGGAAGGGTTGGAGGACCCGTTCAAGGCACACCGGAATCGACGGCTTTGCGAACACGTCGCTGACTGGATTGCGGAACTCCGGCAATTGGGGCGTGATGAGATTTATGTTGGGCTGTGCGAATCCCGGATGGCCCGGTTGATTGCCGACTGCGATTGGAAGACTTTTTCGAGCGTCTCGGCGGATAGCTTCATCCGCTGGCGAGATACCGCGACGATCACGATGGGGCATACTGCCAAGGATGGCGGCACAATCCTGCGGATGGGGGCACGAACACAAAACCATTACTTGGAAACCGTACGAGCCTTCTGCAAATGGTCGATCAAACGGAAACGCCTCGCGGTTCATCCGCTCGCTGATGTGACTCCGGTGGAAACCACGGGCCACTTACGCCGCCAGCGGCGGGCACTGACGCAAACAGAAATAGCGGCCTTGATGGACGCGGTGCATGCCCGGCATCAACTCGCCTATCGAATCATCCTGGGGACGGGCTTGCGACGCGATGAGCTGCGGCAATTGCGATGGGGTGACGTGAAGCTCGATGCACCGATGCCCTGCATTCAATTGCGGGCGGAAACGACCAAGGGCAAGCGTGGCGACGCACTGCCGCTACGAAATGACCTGGCAAAGCTGCTGAAAGAATCGCGTGGCGACGCGGACGATTCCGCATCGGTGTGCCGCACCTTGCCGTCGATGGATACGCACAAGCGATATCTGACAAAAGCCGGAATCCCCTTTGAGGATGCGGACCGCCGCCGAGCGGATTTCCATTCGCTCCGTCACACTTACGGCAGTCTGCTGGCCAAGGCTGGCGTTGCTCCGCGTGTAGCCATGAGCCTGATGCGTCACACCGATATGCGGTTGACGATGAACGTGTACACCGATCCGAGAATCTTTGATCTTGCCGGTGCCGTGGAGAAACTTCCGGCGTTGCCAAGTACTCGGCCCGATGCCAACGTGGTTCCTGGGTGGCGTGAAAGCGTCACTACAAGATCGGCTGCAATAGGGTTTTGTTCGGCAGTCAGCGGCATTGATACCCCTCACCGCGACTCGTCGTTATCTCTTGTAACTGGCGGGGATAGGCAACAAAAAACCCCATCCGGCAGGGATGGGGTTTTCAAGCGGGCGAAGGGGGTCGAACCCTCGACATTCACGTTGGCAACGTGACGCTCTACCACTGAGCTACGCCCGCGAGTTTCCGGCCGCAAAGTCTATAAGTCGATGCCCCGGATTTCAAGCATCGACATTTTATCGGCTCATCCGGGGGGTTTCTGCGAACATTCCAGTATCTCGACGAAAATGAGCTTCGCCATCCCATCGGCTCCTCCAATGTAAACGCCTACCTGCACGCAATCGCCCCCGACACATTCACCGCCATAGATTTCCGCACCTCGACCGGCACGTCTATTGCTTATTCTCGTTACTGTACCAACGGCAAAGGAGCCCCATGGCGAAATACAGCAGGAAAGCATCCAGCAAAGTCGAAAGGGCCATGCACGAACGTAAACTTGGCACCCTGAAAAGCGGCCGATCCGGAAAAAAAGTCACCAGCCGCAAGCAAGCCATCGCAATCGGCCTCGCCGAGGCCCGAAAGGCCGGAGCTAAAGTTCCCAAACGAAAACAGTCTCGCTGAATGCGGTACTTGAATCCAGACTCCGCCGCACGCGACGCCCGGGTCTGTATTGGCCCAACCGTTGCAGTCCCAAATTCTGAAACCGCACAATGTTTAGCGGCCCGGCTTGACTTCGGTGAGCTCAGTCGAACCGCGGGGCGTCTTCCATTTGCGTCCCCACCACGGATCATCCCATGCTACAACTCAATCCCCCCCTCGTTCGCATCATTGTCGGCGGTCCCGGCTGGTCCGGCCCCACCGGCAAGGGCGTCGCCAACTTCCTCGAACCCGGCCATCGTGACGACGATATGATTTGGATTATCGATCTCGACGACAACGGCCAAACCTGGTGCGTCCCAAACAAGTTCGTCAGAGCCCCCGCCAACATTACCTTCGGACGCAAGGCTGACCCAAGACGCACGCCTCCCCATCCAGATCAAAAACAAGACGATTCCCCATCGCCCAGCAATGGAGCCCCACGCTGGCGATAAATCGAACCCACCCCGGTCGAAGATTTCGCTGAGCGCCGTCGAACCGCTATGCTCAAATCTCAGATATGCCGCAGATCCCACTCCGCTTTCATCTACTGCTCTACTTTCTACTGCTCCACTCTCTCGCGAAGCGCTCCCCGTCTCACCCCAAATCCCGGCCTTGCCCGCATGGGGCGAACGCCACCCCCTAACTCCATGTCCCACCCCTCCGGCGTTCGCCCCATGCGGGCAAGGCCGGGATTGAATAGACTCGGCCAGCGCCAGCTATGCGGCGGATCATCCGTTGCGGATTGCTCTCAGGCCGGGATTGAATAGACTCTGCGACCGAAGCCGGAAGCGAAGGGCCCCGGTTGCGGATTGCTCTCAGGCCGGGATTGAATAGACTCCTCCCGCCCGCAACCCGCAGTAGATACGGAGGTTAACGCAATTCGGACTCAGAAAAACTCGAGCTGCTTCGGCGCCGCCAACGGCCGTTTCCTCATTTTCCCCCAGAAAATGAGCTGACGCTCGAACTGTTTGTCCGTGATACATATCAGCCTCACCTCCCCATCATCCGGCACACGCCCCTCCACCCGCCGTGCATGCACCCGCATGTTCTCCTCGCTCGGACACACCCGGGCATACACGCTGTATTGTACCTGCGCAAACCCGTCCCGCAGCAAAAACTTCCGAAACTGCGCATACGCCCGCCGCGCCGCCTTCGTATCCACCGGAAGATCGAACATTACGAACAGCCACATAAGCCGGTACGCGCTCAGGTCCACGCCCTGATTCTCCGGCTCAGCGCCCCACTTCACCAACCTTATTCTACGTCTGGCGCTTCAATTTCCCCCTTTCCCTGTGAATCCAGACCCGACTTTTCCTTAAATACCGGCAATTCCAGCCTCTTCCCCGTCCCCTCATAACACCGCAACAGCGACGCCGCCATCCGGTGCAGTTGCACCATCAGCGGCCCCGATTGCTCCCCCAGCTCAACCTCCTCCGCCAATATCCCCAGCAGCTTCTCCTTCGATCCCCGGTCAATAAACCCCCCTCCCCCCCTCATCAGTTCTACCACCGCCCGGTCCACCCGCGGCCGCAAAACCTCCAGCAGATCGTCCGCCAGCGCAAACGCATTGTTCCGATGCGAATGCTGAAGCGAAAAAACCGGGTGCAAGCCGGCTCCCACCAGCGCACGCGCCACCGCGCTGCGCAAAACGATATACCCATAATTCAACAGATTGTTCGGCGGCAATCCCTCCGGATCCCTCCGAAAATCCGCCCCCAGCAGCGCCGGCCAGTAAAACCGCGCCGCCTGTCCCTCCACATTCGTCCGGTCCCCGCTCTTCACTTCCCCCGCCATCGCCTCCAATCTCCGCCTCATTGCGCTCCCCGCCTCCAGGTTCATCGCCTGCCGCCTCACCTTCTCCTCCACGATCTGCTTCCACAACCTCTTCCTCATCGGCAGCGCCGCCGACGCCTGCAACCGCATCCGCCGCGCCGTCAGTTCATTCGACTCCATCGGCATCACCATCCCCACCGGCAAATGGTTCGCACCGCACAGCACAATCACCGCCCCAAAATGCACCAGCCGCGTAAACACCGCGTGCGTATACGTCGTCGCCAAATTATCCACCAGCAAAACCCCAACGTCCTCGCACGGCACCGTCCCGATCCGATCCGCACCGCGCTTCAGCACCAACTGATCGTTCTCGATCGACAGATAGGTCGGACCTTCCGAGATGTCGATCGTGCGCTTAATCATTTGCCCGATGAACCCGCCCAAGGGTATCGACGGTTACCTTTTGCCCGCGAAGGGTTGTGCCGCTTCTCCGCAAAATCAGTGGCGGTTTATCCGTATCTTTTGCGCGTCCCGCATACGTATGTGGTCGTAAGATTACCGACCCATTTACATCCATTTTCTGAACACGATGCAACGCCCTGCCCACGGGTAAGTCTGGAACCAAAATCATCTCATTTATCGAAAGCGACATCACGAATTCAAAGCCGGGCGGCGCACTTCGATCGATCACGGGCTGCCGTTGTACGATCCGCCGGGCAGCGTCAAATGTAGAAACAATGCGTGCCATTCGATGGCCGCGCCCGTCCTTGAAAATCTCAACGTGGTGATTGCTCCCCTTCGCCACAATTCTTCCGTCTTTCAGGTGCGCAACACTCTCGGAACCCATCGCCACGCAAATCCGGACCCGCTTGATCGGCACGCCCGACGCCATCCTCAGTTGGGGGTTCCAAACTTCCTTCGGAATCGTCCCCTTGGCCCCATTAGCGAACTCAATACCTCGCTCTTTCAATGCCCCCAGACGAGCGCCCGGATCGCCTTATCCCGGATGTTATGGACCATGGAAATCGTAAGCGCCTCCAACGGCTTGCGAACCGCAAACTCGTCGGGTTTCGCCACCAACTCGCCATGAACATCCCGCCGTCGGATAGGACCATAAATCGTCTCCTCATGGAGCGCTCCGCTAACACGCCTTTGAACACGATGCGATACGCAAATTTGCTGCAGTGCCCCAACTACGAGGCTGCGGAAGTGCGGCCATGGTTCAGGCAATACCTCACCCGTCGTCTCCGTCCCCCCTTCCCGCTGAATCCTCGCCAATTGCTGCAACCGCGATTGGTCCGTCAGCGCAACAACCAGCGCATCGATCGTATGATGTCGATGGTCCGACCTATCCTTCTCCCCATCGCGCAAATCGCTTTCCGCGCTCCACCCCGGACTGTCCGCCAGTTCCCGCAGCACCGTGTTCAGCCCCCAGTGTCTCCGAAGCTCCGCCGTATGGCTCCCCTTCGGACACAAAACATGATGCGGCTCATCGACAATCGTCCGAAGATACCGCGCCGCTTCCCGCGCGATGTATCGCGTATCGTTCAACTGCCGAAGAACGAACTTATCCAGCTCCAGCTCTTTCTGCGCAAAACGCTTGCGCTTGGCATATGCAAGCCCCGCTGCTTGTAGCAGCACCTGGTTGTATCGCTCAGGTTCACTCTCCAGCCACTCTCGCGGCGTCCGATTCCCCTTCAAGTGGTTCAACTCCCGAAAGGCCACCACCTTGTTCGCCATTGAATCGTCCAGGCATCGCGACCGCGGAAGAATATGGTCGATGTCCACCTCACCCTGGAGCAATTGCGTCAGGCTGATCGCTCGCCCGCTGTAAACGCAGTTAGCCCCCTGCTCACGCCACAAAATAACCCGGTCTATCCCGTCGCGCGAAACCCTAATCCCCGCCGAACGAATCATCTCCGCCGCCTCATCCCGCAACTTTTCGTTTTCCTGCCTCCGCTTCGACGCCTTCTGCCTCTCCTCCGACGACATCGTCGCGTTGCGCGCCAGCTCAATATGAATCCGTGCCGGCTTCCCGTGCTCCCGGATAATCGCATTCACAAGTTTCCGAAACTCGAACATCGCCTGCCTCACCACCGGATTGGCAATCTCCGGCGGCTCCCCAAGCTCCGCCAACACCTTCCGCTCCCTCTTATCCGGCCGAAGGTAACCCGCCTCCGTCAGCGCACACGGCGTCTCATCATCCGTCATATAAAGCAGCCCACGCACCATGTGCGGGACCAGTTTCTCCAGCGCCACCCGGCTCAGCGCCGCATACCCATCCGGAAAATCCACCGCCCCCAGACACTCCACAGACTCCGCCGGCAAGCCCCATTTCGCCGCCAGCGCCGGCAATTCCTCATCCTTCACATCAATCAATTCTCGAACGATTTTGTTCTTCTTCGATTCCGAAAATTCGTGCCACGCCGGCCCAAACAACTCTTTCTTTGCCAGCGCATAATCCGTCGGCATCCCCTTCAGCGCCTTGCGATTCCCGCGCTCCAGATTAAATGCAATCGAATCGATGAATCCCATTGCCTTGCGAATCCGTTCAAAATCCATCTTTTCAACACGCGACAATTTATCCAGCAAGAGCATCCGCTGCTCCGCACTGAGCCCTCTCTCCTCCCGTGCCAGGATCAAAGTACCGCAGATTGTTTACCTCTTGCAGAAGCCGAAACCGCTGCGCCAGCCGATCCGCCCGCGGCGCCGCGCCTCCCGCGGCTCCAGCTCGCACCGCCCCACCACCGATTTCGGCCAATAAATCTCCCGCTGAAAAAAGATCACCCGATGAACCTCTTTCTTCAGTTCATCCGTCAATACCTCCGGATGATGCTCCCGCTGCTTTTGCCAGCAAACCTTGAATTCCGTATCAAACATGTCGCGCCGCGTATGCTGATTCCGAATCCGCGTGTGAGCGTCCTCATGCAGCTCCGACATGTATTCACCAAGCGTCTGACAATTCGCCTCCTTTATTTTCGCAGCCAGCGCATTGATTTCCCCCAGCAACCCCTTGTCGTCCGCCTTCCTCCCGCGGTCCGACTTCCGGTTCGACTTAAATCCCCTACGTTGATTCAGATGAACGAGAAGACGCCCGATCTCATGCACGGTTAATTTTTCGCTCAGCGCTCGTCGCCTGAGATCGTACGGATCAACCCCATCGAGATCGCGCTGCTCGGCTGAATCCTGCGGCAGGAAACCCTTCGCGGTCAACAATCGCCGAAGCTCTCTTTTCCGCCCCGCCCGCCGCGCAATCTGCCGTCTCATCCCCCGCGCAACCCGCCGCCCCTCCATCTTCGGCTTCTCCTTCTTCGTATCGAAGTTATCCACCCCCTCCGGAAAAACCCGAACCCCCGTCGCGATGATCGTTCCCTCATCGGGATCCACCAAAACCCACCCGATCGAATTCGCACCAACATCCAAACCAAGAACCCTATGTCCCATCCGAACTCCCGCTTTTGCGCCCTTGACCCATCTCTCTCTAGCCGGAGTTATTCTACTATCCAGTCTATTCAATCCCGTCCTGCGAGACTTTTCGCAACAAGACGAAAGATTCGCAGGCACTGCTCTACGGAGCAACCCGATGCCACGTCCCAAAGACGGGGCATCTTTTTTTTCACCCGCCCCAACCGCCAAAACCGCAACTTCCCATCAAACTGAACACTTTTTCCAGCCCAAAACCGACCATCAGCCAGAAAACGCCCCAACCCCTTCCCCCATCATCACCTACGCCGCTCTATCAAGCTAGCATTCACTAATCAAAATCGAAAAAGTGTTCAGTTTTGTTCAGTTCTGTTCAGTGCCCTTCATAACCCCACGGTACTGAACCCCCCATCCACATAAATATTCTCCCCCGTCACCCCGCTGGATAAATCGCTCAAAAGGTATACCGCCGTCTTCCCCACTTCCTCCGCGGAAATATTCCGCTGCAGCGGCGCCTTCCGCTCCACATGCGCAAACATCTCATCGATCCCCCCCACCGCCATCGCCGACAGCGTCCGCACCGGCCCCGCCGACACCGTATTCACCCGAATTCTCTTCGGCCCAAGATCAAACGCCAGATACCGCGCCGTTGCCTCCAGCGCCGCCTTCGCCACACCCATCACGTTATACCCCGGCACAACCTTTTCGCCGCCCAGATAAGTCAGCGCGATGATCGATCCCCCCTCCGTCATCAGCGGCGCCGCCGCCCGTGCCAGCGCCAGCAGGCTATACGCGCTGATATCCACCGCCTGCGCAAACGCCGCTCGTGGCGTCGATGTGAAGTTCCCATAGTTTTTCTGAAGATAGGCCCGATCCGCAAACGCCAGCGAGTGCACCAGAAAATCGATCTTGTCGAACTTCTCCCGCGCCGCCGCAAAAAACTTATCAATCCGCTCATCCTTCGAGACGTCGATAGGAAAGAGCCATTCATCCGGAAACCCCATCTCCTCCATCGCCTTGCGGACGCGCCGCTCCGACTTTTCCGGATTATCCATCGGCAGAAACCCAAACCCGCACTTGGCCCCCTCTCGCACGGCATGCTGGGCAATGTGCGCCGCGATGCTGCGGTCGTTGGCGATGTTGAGGATTAATCCTTTTTTACCGGCTAGAAGGCTCATGGCGACTCCTTGAGAATTTTCGACTGCCATTCTGCGTCCGCGAAGATTTCTGGTCAACCCGCCGCGGCGCGAGATAAACTGAATCCGTGCTCACCCTTCTGGTTCTACAAGGCCCCGACAAGGGACGCCGATTTGAGCTGCCCGATGCCCCCGTGCTGATCGGCCGCGAGAGCCGCCAGCTTCCCATCACCGACAACACCGTCAGCCGCCGCCATGCCGAGCTCCTCCCCGATGAGGGCAAATGGGTCCTGAAAGACATGGGCAGCTCCAACGGCAGCTACGTCAACGGGACCCGCGTCAACAACCGCTATGCCCTGAAGCTCGGAGACCAGATTCGCGTCGGCCGAACCCTCATGGTCTTCGGCGCCCAGCCCGGCGTCACCCGCACCAGCGGCGGTAACGTCTCCCTCACCGGCGCCGAAGCCGGCATGGACAGCTCCATCATGCACACCGTCACCTCCGCCGACGATTCCATGGTCCTCGCCGTTCCCGAACCGGCTGCCGTCGCGATGACCAACCTCAAAATCCTCTACCAGCTCGGCGCCGCCCTCGGCAGCAGCTTCGGCATCGACCAGGTGATGGAAGTGGTCATGGACCTGGTCTTCGAGCACGTCAAAGCCGATCGGGGGATCATTTTCCTGGTCGGGGAAAAGGGCGAACTGATTCCCAAGGTCGTGCGCACGCGCGAGGACACCGATCGCGGAAACGCAAAAGCCAAGGGCGAGGACGACAAAATCGCGGTCGAAACCGAAAACGGCCCCAAGCCGCAGCCGGAAAAGATCCACGCCTCGCGGACGATCATCAATCACGTCCTCTCCAGCGGCGAAGGCGTTCTTTCCAGCAACGCGATGGCCGACCGCCGGTTCAGCGCCGGCAAGAGCGTTCACAGCCTGGGCATCCGCAGCGCGCTCTGCGTTCCGATCAAGGCCGCGAAGCTTTCCGGTAAAAATGAATTCGAAATCCTCGGCGTGATATACATCGACAGCTCCGTAAAGAATTACACCTATGCCCCAGACCAGTTGCGTCTTCTGACCGCAATTGGACTTCAGGCCGGCCTTGCCGCAACCAACGCCCGGCTCTATCACGCCGGTCTGCATGCCGAGCGTCTCGCCGCCATTGGTGAAACCACGGCAGCGCTCTCCCACTCCATCAAGAATATCCTCCAGGCCCTCCGCGGCGGGGCCGATGTCGTCGAGATCGGCCTGCGAACTTCAAACCTTCCCCAGGCGGCCAAGGGCTGGCGCATCGTCGATCGCAACCTTGAGAAAATCTACAATCTGACGATGAACCTCCTCGCCTACAGCCGCCCGCGCGAGCCCAAGCTGGAGCAGATCAACCCGAAGGTCGTGGTTGACGAATGCGTCGAGTTGATCGCCTCCGGCGCCAACGACAAAGGCGTTATGGTGGTCGCCGACGTCGAGCCGGACATCCCGGCGGTGCCAGCCGATCCGGACGGGCTGCACCAGGTTTTGATGAATCTGCTCATCAATTCGCTCGACGCGGTCGAGCCGCAGAAGGGGCTCATTCGCGTGGTGAGTCGGTATAACGGCGAAGCCAAGCAGATGATTATCGAAGTGATCGACAATGGCGTGGGGATTCCGCCAAATCTGATGAGCCACATGTTTGAGCTGTTCCACTCGACAAAAGGAAACCGGGGCACGGGGCTGGGGTTGGCAGTGGCGAAAAAAATCATCGATGAGCACGACGGGTCGATCAGCGTGAAGAGCAAACAGGGGGAGGGGACGGCGTTTACGATCCGCCTGCCGGTTTACGCGGCGACGATGTCGGACCCGTCGCATACGCACGGGCCGGCAGCGAGATAACGCGCAAATTGGGGCTCACCGCTTATTAGATTGTCATCCCTTCATTCTATATTCAGTTTATCGGAACCGCGTGACTGATCCGATAACACGGTTGTCGTGTTTTACGGGAGGTCTTATGGAAATTCCGAGTGTTGCGAGTCAGTTAGAAGCGCGGCTCGTTCAGATTGACAAGCAAGCGCCCAGCCAGCCGGCACAACCGCCAGTCGCGATGGAAAACGAAAAAGGCGGCGGAGACGGCCTGGAAGTTTCGTCCGCGGGAGACATGGACAAAGGGCAGAAGATCGATACTTCTGCCTGACCATTGCTCCGGAGGGCGATTAGAAAAATCGCGCGGGATTGGAAGCGGGTAAACCCGTTGACGCTTCGGCGCTGTGCGGCTATATCGGCCGCTTATGTGGATTGTACGCGTCGGGGTTTTAGTGCTGCTGCTTGCGGGGTGCTCGGCCGCGCCGGTGAATCCTTCGTTTCCGGTGACCGACAAAGAAGCGCAGCAGGCGATCGATCAGATGCGCGGATCCTCGGCCGCTTCAGCGGCCGGTGCTGCTGGTAGGCGGCTACATGGATCCGAATGTCGTACCGACGTATCAGAAATTGTTTTTTGAAAAGGTTTCGAGCAATGCGCTGCTGATTCCGGTTTCGGTGGGGTTCTGCAACAGTTTCGGGGATTGCCGGGATAAGGTGATCGAAGCGGTGGACGAGGCGTGCCCGAATCACGATCCGGTCTGGACGAGCGAAGTGGATGTGGTGGGAGTTTCGCTGGGAGGATTGGTGGCGCGGTATGCGGCGGCGCCGTCGCCCGATTTGGCGCATCCGCGGCGGCTGCGAATCGGGCGGCTGTTCTGCATCAGCAGCCCGCAATCGGGGGCGAAATTTGCCGAGAGCGCGGCGGTCACGGAATTTGACCGGCAGCTTCGACCGGGGTCGTATTTCCTTAAAGAAGTAGCGGCCGCGGACGCCACGGCGAGTTACAAGATCTATCCTTATGTACTTCTGAACGACGACATCATCGGCGAGGAGTATGCGGCTCCGCCGGGAGAAACGGCTCTGTGGCTCGCGAACGATTCGCTATTGCCACCACACCCGGCGGCGATGGTGGACGATCGGATTCTGGCGGATATCGCTTTGCGGTTGCGCGATGAGACACCGTTTTCGCACCCGCCGGCGGCGCCGTTGCCGGATGTGAAATGAAATTGTTCGGGGGCATGGGGACTGCCGGTCTGAGAGGATTGTAGCGATTGGGCAGGATGTAGGGGGCTGAAGAGCCATCTGGACGGGTTGTTCGCGATAGAAGGGGCGGGGGGGAACGATCACGACGACTCATCCCGTCGATGAAATATCGGCAATGACTTCGTTAGCACACCTCGACGCAATCGGTTCGATAAAAAATGTTGAAATTAGATTTTCGGAGGTCATCGGTGCGCTGTCGTATGCGCTGGATTTGACAGAGGGGCAGCCACAAGGACATGCGGCGCGGAGTTGTTATTTCGGGATGCGGTTAGCGCGGGAATTGAAGCTGCCGCTGGACCAGAGCGCGGCGCTATTTTACGCGCTGTTGATGAAAGATCTGGGGTGTTCGACGAACGCTTCGAAGATGTGCTTTCTGTTCGGCGCGGACGATCGGAAAGTGAAGGGGGGGATCAAGACGGTGAACTGGTCGAGCATGCCGTCCGCGCTTGCCTATGCCGCGGGGGCCGTAGCGCCGGAAGGATCGTTGTTGCAAAAGGCAGGGCGACTGGCGAAGGTCGCCCTGGCGGGGCCGAAGGGGGCGCGGGAGCTGATTGAATTGCGCGTGCGAGCGCGGGGCGAAGATTGCGCGCGAGCTGCATTTTCCCGAGGCGACGGCGGAAGCGATTCGCTCGCTGGACGAACACTGGGACGGGCATGGGCATCCGGAAGGTTTGCGCGGGGATGCCATTCCACTGCTGGCGCGGATTCTCGGGCTGGCGCAGACGGTGGAGGTTTTCGCGCGAGGAGGGAATCGAAACGGCCTATGAAATGGCGAACGAGCGCAGCGGCACATGGTTCGATCCGGAACTGGTGCAGGCGATGATATCCTTCCGAAACGACGAACAATTCTGGGAAACGTTTTTCACGGAAGATCCGAGGGGCGCGGTGTCGGCGGTTGAACCGCAGGATCGGTCGGTGACGGCGGACGCCGCCACGCTGGATCGGATTGCCCATGGGTTCGCCCAGGTGATCGACGCGAAAAGTCCGTGGACGTTTCAACATTCGGAAGGCGTTGCCGAAATCGCGGGCGGCATCGCGACGACGATGGGTTTTGGCCGGACGGAGAGTCAAATTCTACGCCGCGCCGGATTGCTGCACGACATCGGAAAACTGGGGATTTCGAACCTGATTCTGGACAAGCCCGGAAAGCTTACGGCGGAAGAGCTGGCGGAAATGCGAAAGCATCCGGCGTATACGTATCAATTGCTACAACAGGTCAGCGGGTTTCGAGATTTGGCATCGCTGGCAGCTTCGCACCATGAACGGCTGGATGGGAAGGGATACCATCGCGGATTGCCCGGCGACCAATTATCCACGGCGGATCGAGTGCTGTGCGTGGCGGATATGTTCGAAGCCCTGGCGGCAAAGCGGCCTTACCGCAAAGACCTGACGTCGGAAGAAGTGATGAGCATTCTCGCACGCGCGGCTGGTGAGGGAATCTGTCCGGAGGTGTTCGATGCGCTGAAGGTTTATCTGGCGCATGGGGGATATACGCCAAGGGCGATCGCGGCTTGATGAGGAGCAGGGTGGATTCGGGGCGAGGGAATGCCGGATGGGGGAGGATGTGAAACGTGTGAAAAGTGCGAAAGGTGTGAAAGTAGTTGCGAGTTGCAAGTCAAAATCGCCGTCGGCGGCGAGCGCTGAGGAAAACAGCGGCAAGTGCGATTGCGAGGCTGGCGAGTTCACTGCTATTTGCGGAATGGATCGGTACTGACGGATTGGCGGTTGAACGTCATGTTAGCGTGTGCTATGTTACGTGAATGCGATGCGGTTGGCCTGGGATGCTGGTTCTGGTTGCGGCGTGGGGGTGCGCGGCGGGGCCGGTGAATCCTTCGTTTAACATTACCGAAGGGCAGGCGAAGGCGGCTATCTCCGTGATGCGCACCGACCGGCGGGAGTTGCAACGGCCGCTGGTTTTGATCGGAGGATTTGCCGACCCGGCGGTCGCGGCGACTTATGAGCAGTGGTTTTTTAGCAGCGTTTCGGAACATGCGACGCTGATTCCGGTTTCGATTGGGTTTTGCAACAGCTTTGCGGAGTGCCGGGAAAAGGTGCTCGCGGCGGTCGATGCGGCGTGCCCAAGCCACGACCCGGTTTGGACCAGCGAAGTCGATGTGGTCGGCGTGTCTTTGGGAGGGCTGGTTGCGCGATATGCGGCGGCGCCGGCGCCGGATGCAGGGCATCCGCGGCGGCTGAGAATTTTCGGCTCTTCAGCATCAGCAGTCCGCAGTCGGGAGCGAAGCTGGCGGAAACGGCGGGGTTTACGGAGTTTCACCGGAAGATTCGGCCGGGGTCGAAATTCCTGAGCGCGTTGGCGGCGTCGGACGCGACGGCGAACTACAGGATTTATCCTTATACGCTTCTGAACGATGATATTGTGGGAGAGATATATGCCGCCCCGCCGGGGATGACGCCTTACTGGCTAGCCAGCGATTCGATTTTGATATCGCATTCGAACGCGATGGCAGATGATCGAATTCTGGCGGATATTGCCCGGAGGTTGCGGGGTGAGACGCCGTTTACGACTTATCCGCCGGCGCCATTACCGGGGCTGAAGAAAAGCTAACCACGAAGAAGATTTAGAGGGAGGAAATTGAAAATACACGAGCCGGGAATCATCTTCTGCGACGGCGCACTAGTGCGGCGCTTGCGGCGGTGAAGAGAAGAAGCGCAGCCGGGCTCGGGGACGGAGGCGAATGTGGGCAGGGGCAAATCGTTCGCGACCGCGAAGGCGTCGAGCGCGGCGATATCGGCTGGGGACACGGCTAAATCCGCGCCGTTGTCTCCCTGGCCGAAGTTGGCGGCGAGGGCGGAGAAATCGGAGCCATTCACGGATGAGCTGAAAAGGAAGTTGCCCTGATCCCAGTTGGTGACGCCGAGGCCGAAGTTGGCGGCGAGGATGCTGAAGTCGGAGCCGTTAACGGTGCCGTCGAGGTTGGCGTCGCCGAGGAGGGTGTATTTGAGTTCGATCTCGCCGCTGGTGAGGCCGGTGACGATTTTGTCTGAGCCGTCGGCCCACCCGACGCCATACCGCAGCCCGTCGGTAAGCGTCTGTGCGGTTGAGGAAATCACGCCGGGCCCGTTCCAGAAGCCGCCGTTGTATCCGCTCTTGATATAAGCGGCGATGGAGGAGACCGGGTCGGCGCCGGTGTAGGTGATAATGATGTGATTGTTGGTGATATCCAGGACGCCGCTGCCGGAAACGGTCAGGCCTTGCCAGTGCTGCGGGGTTTCGAGGGTGACGAGCCCGCCGGTGACGTTCATGTTCAGATCGTATGCGGAGGCAGAGCCGGCATCGGATTCGAAAGTGGCCAGGCCGGCGCTGTTGGTGAGCGTCGTGCCTTTGGTCCAGTTTTGCGTGCCACCGAAGCTGGCGGTGCCGCTGTTGAGGAAGTTGCCGGCTTCGGTCAGCGTGCCGGTTTGGGTGAAGGTGCCGGAATTGCTGATGGTATTCAGGGAGGTCGTACCGGCGTTGGTGAACTGGCCCGTGTTGGTTACGGATGTACTGCTTGAAATGCTTAGCACTCCGCCATTGGAGGTCTCAACAGTGCCGGAATTGGTGAAGGTGGTGCTACTGATGGTGAGGGTCTTTCCGCTGGTCTGGGAAGAGATAATCCCCTGGTTGATCAGGCCGGCGGTGCTGATGCTGCCGGAGCCGGTCCCGGTTTGCACGGTGATGCTTGAGCCGATCGTCAGGGTCGGTGAGCCAATGTAAGGAGCGATATTGCCGGCGCCCGTGCCGTCGAACTCCACAATGCCCGACCCACCGTCGGTCTCGGTGATGCTCTGGCTGCCGTTATAGATATACAATTCATCCCCGTTCTCAATGCTCAACTTGGAACTGTCGGCGAGGGTCAGGCCATTCTCGATGAACAAATTGGCGTTCATCGGCAGGTTGGCGCCGAGAGTCACGTCGCTGAGGGTGGTGGTGCCGGTGAATGTCAGCCCCGTGAGGGTGGAGATGGTTCCGCCCTCGATGGTGCCGGGGATCAGCAGGGAGTCGGCTCCGCCGGTAAGGGCGAGTGTCGATCCGGTGTTGTTGAGCGTGCCGGCGATTTCGATGGTGCCGGGGCTGGTCGCGCCGGCGGGGTCGGCGCTGAAGGTGCCAAGTTGCGAGAGGGAGACGGTAGCGGTTGTGAGGTCATCCAGCGCGCCATCGCCGACCAGAAGGGTTCCGGAATTCGTGAAGGTCGCACCCGTAAAATCAAGCACACTCCCATTGGTGGCCTGGAGGGCGCCGAAATTGGTGAAGGTCGCGCTGCTGATGGTGAGGGTCTTTCCATTGGTCTGGGAGGAGATGATTCCCTGGTTGATCAGGCCCGCGGTGCTGATGCTGCCGGAGCCGGTGCCGGTTTGCACGGTGATGCTTGAGCCGATCGTCAGGGTCGGTGAGCCAATGTAAGGACCGATATTGCCGGCGCCCGTGCCGTCGAACTCCACGATGCCGGACCCGCCGTCTGTCTCGGTGATGCTCTGGCTGCCGTTATAGATATACAAACTCTCCCCGTTCTCGATGCTCAACTTGGAACTGTTGGCCAGGGTGAGGCCATCCTCGATGAACAAATTTGCATTCATCGCCAGGCTCGTGCCAAGAGTCACGCCGTCGAAGATGGTGGTGCCGGTGAATGTCAGCCCAGTGAGGGTGGAAATGGTTCCACCCTGGATGGTGCCGGGGATCAGCAGGGAGTCGGCTCCGCCAGTGAGAGCGAGAGTCAATCCAGTGTTATTGAGGGTGCCGGCGATTTCAATGGTGCCGGCGCTGGTGGCGCCGGCGGGGTCGGCGCTGAAACTGCCAAGTTGCGAGAGGCTGACGGTGGCGGTTGTAAAGTCAACCAGCGCGCCATCGCTGGCCAGAAGGCTTCCGGAATTGGTGAAGGCTGCCCCCGAAATATTTAACACACCGCCGTTGGTGGCCTCAAGGGTGCCCGAATTGGTGAGGGTCGCGCTGCTAATGGCGAGGGTCTTTCCGCTGGTCTGGGAGGAGATAATCCCCTGGTTAATGAGGCCGGCGGTGCTGATGCTGCCCGAACCCGTGCCGGTTTGCACGGTAATGCTTGAGCCGATGGTCAGTGTCGGTGAGCCAAGATAAGGGCCGATATTGCCGGCGCCCGTGCCGTCGAACTCCACGATGCCCGACCCACCGTCGGTCTCGGTGATGCTCTGGCTGCCATTATAGATATATAAATTGTTCCCGTTCTCGATGCTCAACTTGGAGCTGTCGGCGAGGGTCAGGCCGTTCTCAATGAACATATTGCCATTCGGGGCCAAGCTTGAGGCGAGGGCTACATCATCGAAAATGGAGGAAGCAATGTTGACTGTGCCAGCGGCACCGGTGGAGAGAGTGGCATTTTCGAGCGTTCCGCCGCTGAAGTTGACGACGCCGTTGACTTGGAGTGAGGTGGCGACGGCAAGGGTTCCGGCGGAGAAGGTCAGGGTGTCATCCTCGACGAGGGAGTCAATCGCCCAACTGCCCGAGGAGAGCGTGACGGTGACGGATCCGGGCTGGTCGATGGTGACATTATCGGTGGGGCCGGGGAGCGAGGGACTGGAGGACCAGTCGGCGGCGGTGGTCCATAAGCCGCTGGCATCGACATCCCAACTTACGGCCTGTGCGTGTGCGGAGGCGGCAATCGCCCCCACAATCGAAGCCAGCGCCCACTGACCGTTCCTTAACTTGCCGTCGTACTTGCGGGATGTCCGGGACCGTGACGAATGGACGCCGCGAAATTCAGGAAACCTCATAACTCCCCTTTTTAAAATGAGCAGTCGGGGTCCCATGGGACACGGACAGACTCAAATCAATTGAACAACGATGAGAAACGCGGCCGATTGCAACCCTTCAGGGTACACTTCGGCCGCAAGGGCCCGGAGATACGGAGCAGAATCCAAGGGACACACCGACCCCTTAAGAAAAGCCGATCGTCCTTCGGATGAAACAGAGAAAAGTCGCTTCTGGCGCAGCATCCTACAGGACGAACCACGGAACTCAAGCAAAAAACTGACTTTGCTTTTTGCAGGCTAACGGAGCGATGGTCGTCGCCGCCTACAAAGGATTCCTGAAATCGCCATGACCATCGTCATTGCGCACGCCGGCTCCGGCACCGCGTCGATCACCGGCAGCGGCAAGCCGTTGGAGATAGCAAACGCATCCAGCGCGGCGATGTCGGCTGGGGAGACAGCGACATCCGCGCCGCTGTCGCCCTGGCCGAAGTTGGCGGCGAGGGCGGAGAAATCGGAGCCGTTGACGGAGGAGCCGTAGAGGAAATTACCCTGGTCCCAGTTGGTGAGGCCCTTGCCGAAATTGGCGGCGAGGATGCTGAAGTCGGAGCCGTTGACGGTGCCGTCGAGGTTGGCGTCGCCGAGGAGGGTGTATTTGATTTCGATGCGGCCGGAGGTGAGGCCGGAGACGACACCGTCTTTGCAATCGGCCCAGCCGACGCCGTAGCGGAAGCCGTCGGTGAGGGAGCGCGCGGAGGAGGAGATAATGCCGGAGCTGCAGGCCGCGTGTACGCATTTTACTGGGCGTTTGTAGTAGATCAAACGGCTTGTCTGCTCCGGCCCCCTCCCCGACCCTCCCCCGGGTGACCGGGGGCGGGGAAAATTCGCGGGGCGCTAGGCGGTTGGGGTTGGGCTGCGGAGGGCCGACTCGCGGGGCTGCAGGCCGAAGATTTCCATCAGCTTTGCATCGGCATCGTATTTCGGGGAAGGCACTGCCGTCGTCAGCATCTGGCCGTTGTCGCTGGAGAAAATCGAGTTTGCACCCGCAAGGAAGCACAGGGCCTGATCGGAGACGGAAAGTCTGGCGCGGCCGGCGGAAAGGCGCACGACGCTGGCGGGCATGAGGAGCCGGGCCAGGGCGATCATGCGGACGGTTTCCCAGATGGGGAGGTCGGGGCGGTCGCCAAGGGGAGTGCCGGGGACTTTGGCGAGGATGTTGATCGGTACGGATTCGGGGTGGGGGTTCATCGTGGCCAGGGTTTGCAGCATGGAGAGGCGATCTTCGAGGGATTCGCCCATGCCGATGATTCCGCCGCAACAGACGGTGACGTTGGTTTTGCGGACCTGGCGGATGGTGTTGATGCGGTCGGCGAATTTTCGGGTGGTGATGATCGTTTCGTAGAAATGCTCGGAGGTGTCGATGTTGTGGTTGTAGGCGTACAGGCCGGCTTCTTCGAGGCGGCGGGCCTGGGGTTCGCTGAGCATTCCCAGCGTGCAGCAGACTTCCAGGCCCATGGCGGTGACGTCGCGGACCATTTCCAGGATGCGCTCGAACTGCTGGTTGTCCTTGACCTCGCGCCAGGCGGCGCCGAGGCAAACGCGGCTGGCGCCGGCGGCCTGGGCGCGGCGGGCGATCTCCAGGACTTCCTCGCGCGGCATCAGGGCGGTGGGCTTGATCTCGGTTTCGTAGCGGGAAGACTGGGAGCAATAGGCACAGTCTTCAGGGCAGGCGCCGGTTTTGACGGAGATCAGCTTGCAAATCTGGACTTCGCCGGGGTCATGAAACTGGCGATGGAGGGCGGCGGCGCGGAAGACGAGATCGAGCAGGCCGAGGTTGGCCAACTCGCGGATTTCGTCAAGCGTCCAGTCGGTGCGGATGGAAGTTGTCGTATTCATTTAAAGGCGTCGGTGACCGGGCGGGCGGCGCGGGGGACGACGGAGCGGGAGTTGGGGTCGTAGGTGAAAATGGCGATCAGGCCGGTGCGGTTGTCGACGATGTAGAGCCCTTCGCCGCCGCTTGGGATCATGGCGGTGACCGCCTGGTAGTCGCGGTTCATGGCCTGGGCCTCGGCGTGGGCGGGCGGGGGCGTGAGGAAATTGGCGATCATCAGGGCGACGGCCGAGATGGTCATGATACAGATTGCGGTGAGTTTTTTGTCCATGGTGAGCCTCGGGATTCGTTTAAGAGATTGACAATCGTCGTTTTAGTGCTGCTGTTCCTGGGCGATGGCGTAGATGCGGTTCAGGTCAATCGACGGCATCGTCTGCAGGGTGTGGCTGGAGTCGTCATAAGCCATCGCGCCGAGTTTGCCGTTGGTGGCGTCGATGATGTAGACGAGGGACGTTGAGCCGGTGCTGATGGCGCCGGGGATGAGCAAATAATCCGCCGGCCGGCGGAACTGGGCGTCAGCGCGGGGGACGCGATTGAATTGGCCGGCGAACATGAACAACAGGACGGCGTTGAGGCCCAAAAGGGCCCAGAAGATGGTGGACTTCATTGGAAGATGCCTCCTCTCGTTGGGGGAAGAATTTATTGAGCTGCTGAATATTCGGTGCCGGAGATAAACATGGGAGCACGAACTAATGGCGTCAATCCAGGTGAGACCGCTTGGCGTCCTTGAAAAAGCCGATGCAGGCGAGGACGCCAAGGCCTGCCCAGACGAAGTAGGTTAACGAGGCGCCGCCGTTGTCGAGGGTCACACTCTTGCCGAAATTGTCGAGGCGGCCGTCGTAGTCTTTGGGGGTGGAATTCTCATCGTCGGCGCGAGCCGAGAGGGGAGCGACTCCCACCATGGTAAACATGACGACCAAGGCCAGTAACTTCCTGCGCATGAGCCTAATCATAACCAGTTTTCCAGCGGGCGGGCAAGCGAGCGAAATTCCTGGGCGGGAAGGGAGACCGTTTCCCACTTGGGAGAACGCCGGCGCATGTGGGAGCGGTATTCGGCGAGGTCAATGCCCATCATCAGGTACCATTTGTCATGATGCTGGTACATGCCGGCGTCGGCGCTGAGGGGTGGCTCGATCCAGTAGACGAAGATGAATACGGCTTTGAAGCCGTCGCCGAACACTTGCTCCCATTCCATGAGGTCTCTGACGTCCTGCTCGGTGGCCCAGGTTTCGAAGCCGGCGCGATCGGACCGGTTTCGGCAGGAGCGGCCTTTGACGTCGACAAGGAGATTTGGGCCTCTTTTGCTGTAGACGACGAAGTCGAAGGATTTGAGGCGGGCGTTGGCGAAGAGGGCTTTTTTGGCTTCGTCGACGGCGACGTAGGGGATACCGCGGTCGCGAAGGAAGGCTTCGAAGGCGGCTTCGTAATGGACGGAGCGGTCGGCCATTGGGTGCAGATTCTAGCGGAAGAGGGGAAAAGTTGGATACATTTGTGTGATGCGTATCATCGCGGGGGAGTTTCGCGGGAGGAAGATCCTGCCACCGGCTTCGGAGGCAACCCGGCCGATTACCGATCGGGCGAAGCAATCGGTGTTTGATGTGCTGATGCCGTATCTGCAGGAGGCTATTGTTTACGATTTGTTTGCGGGGACGGGGAGCCTGGGGCTGGAGGCGCTGAGCCGGGGGTGCATGCGGGCGACGTTTTTTGAATCGGACCGATCCGCGATCGGGCTTCTGGAGAAGAATATCGCGGCCCTGAGGGTGGGAAATCGGGCGAAGGTGGCGAGGGGAGATGTATTTGGCGCGAGATTTGAGGGGGAGAAGGCGGATCTCGTTTTTCTGGATCCCCCCTACCGATTCGTGACTGAGAAAGCGCGGGAGCTTGCGGAGCTGATGCGAAGAATTCCAATTTCCACCGGCGGGCTGGTTGTGTTTCGGCATGAGGGGGGAGATGAACTAGCGTTCGAGAATCTGCGGGCAGTGGATGTGAGAGACTATGGGTCGATGCGGGTGGAGTTTTTGGGCTTTGTGGTATGATCGCCAGCGGCTGGGGCATGTCGGAGGCAGGCGATGGAATCGAAGAATCGACGGTCGAAGTGGCGGTTGGCGATTTTGCTGCTCTTGTTTCTGCTGTGTGTTGGGGGAGCGGTTTATACATATCGGGTTATGATTGTTGCTGAGATGGTGACGCCCGCGCCAGGGCCCAAGGACCTGACCGGTCCGGCGCGGCCGCGGGGATCGACCCTCTTTCTGGCGGCAAACCAGGTGGACATTCCGTTCCGATTCCGCGGGAACCTGGCGAAGGAATTGTTTCGGCAGGGGTTGCTGATCGCGGCGCGCGATCAGATGGGGCTTCAGACCCGGGATGCGTCGCTGCGCGAGTGGCCTGATAATCCCCCGCCGGGGGATGCGCTGGAGATGGATTTCAAGGACCCGGAGGTGATTTTGCACGATGTCCAGGAGCCGGCGTACGTGCGGATGCATCTTGTCTATGACGAAAAGACCTGGCCGGCCGACCTGGATGCGCTGACTGAGGTGGCGGAGGCGATGTCGCGAAAGGAATTCGTATCAGCGCCTCCAAGGCGCGGGGTGGACGGGAAATCCGATCGCAGTGAAAGCGGACGCGCCGGCGCCGGCGGATGCGGCGCAACGGCTGGATGATATGGAGGAGCTGTCGCAGTTTGGGCTCCTGCGGGAAACGCATGCGGCGATCAAGAGCGACGGCGAATCGCCGGCGCGTATGGAAGCGCTGATTCTGGCGTACGCCAACCTGGGGCAACTGACGCGATATCACTGGAGCCTGGAATATGCGGTCTACACAGCGCGGTCTCTGCTGTATGCGCAGCGGCTGGTGGTCGAGCAGCCGAACTCGGCGCGGCGCTGTGGGACCGGGCCTATGCGCGGGCGATGGCGGGGATGATGGGGGATGCATCGAAGGATTTGGAAGCGGCGAAACAGTTGCCGGCTGAAACGCCGCCGAAATGGGTGGCGTTGCTGGAGCCGCTGTGCGATTACAAGACGGGGAGGCTCGTCGACCTGGCGACGGGGGACCCGGCGCTTTCGCACCTGGGAACGTTCATGGCATTTCTTACGGTGGAGAACAGCGGAAGCCAGGGGGCGATTATGAACTTCGCCCAGGCGGCGTTTACGGTAAATCCATCCTGCCAGCGGCTGATCGACGCGATGTGCGATCAAACCGGGCCGGGGATGCTGAACCAATTGAGCTATGAAGGGGCGCAAGTATTCAGCCCGCTGCTCGTGCAGCGGCTGGAGGCGATGCCGGCGTTTCCGCAGGATATGACCGACCAGATCGAGGGGTTTAGAAAGCCCGGGGGCAATCCAAAAGGCGACGCGCGGGAGATCATTTGCCAGGAGCTGATTCGGAGGGGCTCGCCGCAGACCGACAATGCCGAGCCGTCATGGGCGGCGCTGGGGAGACTGGTGCAGGAGACGACGTTCGTGCACGTTTTCCGGCAGGCAAATCTGATTTCGCAGCAATGGGGCGTGGACGCGTGCGATTATGTTTCGCAGGCGCGCGCGTTGATCATGGACCATCCGTTTAAATATTTCATCGACGCGTTAGGCATGGCGTACTTCAACGCACCCAACCCGAAGGGCGTGGGGCTCGCGCTCATGGAACCGAAATTCGTGCTGGCGACGTGCACGCGCAGGCAGCTTCCGATCTATACCGTGGAAAGCGGTTACCAGGGCAAGGGCGCGCCCAGTTCTGCTGCGTTCTGGCAGCAAATCATAAGGAACTCGGATTACGATGCGACGGATATCGAGGGGCTGATTTACTGGGCCCGGGAGTCGGCAGCCTATCCCTGGATTACTGATGAGCTGGCCCATCTGCGGAAGGTGAGTCCCCGGTCGCCGACGCTGCAGGCGTTTGATATCACGCAAGGATTCAACGCGGCAAAGGCAGCGCAATATGAGGCGCAGCACGGAGATTATCCCTCGGTCTCAATGGCGCTGGGACTGGCGTATTACCATCAGCGCCGCTGGGCCGACGCGGAGCGCTGTTTCCGCAAATATATCGCGGTCTCGCCCGACCGGGACGGATATGAAGATCTGGCCAACGTTTTTAAGGATCAGAAGAAAAACGACAAGTGGCTGGCGACATTGAACGACTACCTGAATCACGGGGTGGATTACGGGCTTCAAGCTTCGCAGGTTCAGGAGGAAATCGCCGGGTATTACATGGACAACCACGACTTTCGCAGCGCACTTCCCTACGCGGACGCGGCGGCGCAGACGGCCTCGGCGCCGGGCATGTTCACGGCGGCGCAGGCGCACTCGGGCATCGGCGATTTTTCGACGGCCGAGCAGATGTTCACCGAGGAGATGAGCCACTATTCGGAGACGCCGCTGAACTGGTTCTGCTGGTGCAGCCGGACCGGGCATGGCGATCTCGCTTCGGCGCGGCGGGGGCTCATGGATTATTATGCGGGCCGTGGGAATCTGGATCTCGACGAGCTGATGATCATGGGGGACATTCGGCTTAGTCAGGATCAATTGACGGACGCCCTGGCGACGTACAGGCAGCGCATGAGGCAGGTTCCGGGTCCGGTGTCGGCAATGTATGTCGCGTGCATTGAGGATGAGCTGCACGATACGACGGCCCGGAATGCCGCGCTGGATCAGATTTCAGTGCTTCCGCGGACCGAGGCGCCGCTTTGCGATTTCATGGATTTGTTTCGGACGGCAATGGAATCGAATTCGCCCGACGGACCGGATGCGAATGCGGTTGAGAAGCTGATGAAAGGGCGGCCCGACTCAGACCAGCAGGCGATTCTGGGGCTGATGGGACGATACTTGATCGATCGCGGACAAACGGCGCGGGCAATTTCGTATCTCAAACGGCTCACCGGATATTTCAACTATCCGCGCGAGCGGATATGGGCGGATCCGGTGATGCGCGCCAACGGGGTGGATCCGTGGAAGACGGATAAGTACGGGACGTGAGGGAGTTCCGTCACTTCAGCGCGCTGCGCTGGTGGTCCATTATTTTTTTGCAGCCCAGGGTGGCCATTTCCAGCAAATCGTTCATTTGGTTGCGGTCGAAACCCTGGCCGTTTTCGGCGCTGGCCTGGACTTCGACGAATTTACCGCTCGCGGTGCAGGCGATGTTCATGTCGACCTCGGCGCGGGAATCGTCGTTGTAATCGAGATCGAGGAGGACCTCGCCGTCGACAAGCCCGACGCTGATGGCGGCGAGCTGGTCGACCAATGCCTGGCGAGGGACGTAGAGACTTGTGTCGTATCGCGGGAGGGGTTTGCCGGTGGAGGGATCGTTAGTAGTTTTGGAGATTACCCTGGGCATGGGCATTTGATCGGGCAGCTTTGCGATGGCGTCGTGCAGGGCAATATAGGCGGCGGAGATGCAGGCGGTGCGGGTGCCGCCGTCGGCTTGGAGCACTTGGCAATCGACGGAGAGGGTGTGGGGGCCGATTTTGGTCAAGTCGATGGCGGCGCGTAGCGAGCGGCCGATGAGGCGCTGGATTTCGGTGCCACGGGAATCCGTGTGGCCGATCTTCGGCCAGGGCTTTCGCTGCGGGGTGGAGGCGGGGAGCATGACGTATTCGGCCGTGATCCACCCGCCGGGGCGCTGGTCGTTGAACCATGGAGGGAGGTCGGCGGTGACGGAGGCGGTGCAGAGGACGATGGTGTTTCCCTGCTGCCAAAGGACTGAGCCAGCCGGGGTTTGCGTGAAGCCGCGCTGGATGGTGATGGGGCGGAGAGCGTCGGGGGGACGGGAACGCATGGGCGGGTAGGGTAATGGCGGGCGTAGTACATTTCCAATTGCCTATTTCCAATTGCCTATTGAAAAACAAGGTGGGTACGCGAACTTCAATAGGAAATAGGCAATAGGAAATGAGCAATCTCTCCGGTTCATGTTCTCGTCGCCCAAGTTCCGATAAATAGGTCATGGGTTGCTCACAGAGGCAGCAAAGGTCGTGGGTGGAGACGGCGAGCCGGTTGCGCGAAGTACGACGCGCCTGTTTACTGTTTCTGGATCGATGGGCTATCGGCCATCTGCTCGCGGAGGAGATGGAGGTGCGCATCGATGAGGCGCTCAACGATTTTGCCAACCGCGATTGGTCGATGCTCTATCGCGGAAGCGTTCTGGACGATTAGGAATTCATGGCGCAAATCACGTCAAATATCGGTCTGATCAGCGGGATCAATACCGGCGCGATCATCGACGGGCTGATCTCGATCGATGCCGCCCCGGTCACGCTGCTTCAGACGCAGATCAATTCCGCGCAGCAGCAGGAGGCGGCGTATAACTCGATCGAGACGCAACTGACCGCAATGCAGCAGATCGGGCAGAATCTGTCGCTGCCGCAGACCTTTCAGAATGCCGTGACGACCAGCAGCGATCCGAACGTCTT
Organism: uncultured Phycisphaerales bacterium; assembly: GCA_963755915.1. Classification (GTDB taxonomy): domain Bacteria; phylum Planctomycetota; class Phycisphaerae; order Tepidisphaerales; family Tepidisphaeraceae; genus PALSA-1353. The sequence continues at coordinate 3,894,202 of CAVWLP010000002.1, read as the reverse complement.
GACGGCAACAGCCGCGCCCGGCGCAGCGGTGGGAAATTATCAGCTTCAGGTGGCGCAGCTCGTCACCACGCAGCAGAGCATCAGCAACGGGTTTGCGAATACGACTACGGCCCCGGTGGGAGCGGGGACGATCACGCTGGAGGAGGGAGGCGGCCTGGCGTCGTCGCAGACGCAGCTTTCGCAGCTTAACGGAGGCGCGGGGGTGCCGCAGGGGCAGTTCCGAATCACCGATGCGAGCGGGAATACTTCGGTAATCAATACCTCGGGAGATGTGACACTGGATGATGTCGTCAACCAGATCAACAACGCCGTGGGAGTGAGCGTACACGCACAGGTGACGGACAGCGGGCTGGTGATCACCGACACCAGCGGCGGGACCGGGACGATGTCAATCACCGATCTCAGTGGCGGGACGACGGCGCAGGCGCTGGGGATTGCGGGAACCGCGACCAACGGGGTTTTGACGGGGACGAACATCAATTTCATTACCGATGCGACGCCGCTGGGGCAGCTCAACGACGGCAATGGAGTGGCGACCACGACGGCGGGACAGAACGATTTCACGGTAACCACCAGCGATGGGTCGCAGATCAATGTGCAGCTCAACGGGGCCAGCACGATCGGGGACGTGATCAACGACATCAATACGGCCGGGGGATCGAAGCTTCACGCGGCGATTAACACGGCCGGAAACGGGATCACGCTTACCGACACCAGCGGCGGCGGCGGGACGATGTCGATCGTGGCGGACAACGGGTCAGAGGCGGCGAAGGACCTGGGGCTGCCGAATGGAGTCACCGGCAATACGATCCAGGGAGCGCCGCTGATCGCGGGATTGGATTCGGTGCTTATCAGCTCGCTGAACGGCGGATCGGGCCTGCCGCTGGGGACGATTTCGATCACCAATGGCAACGGTGGACACGCAGACGTGAACCTGGCGGGAGCAACTTCCGTCAGCGATATTCTTACCGATATCAACAACGCGGGGATTGACGTTACGGCGTCGATGAACCAGGCCGGAACGGGGATTCAGATCACCGACAACAGCGGAGGTTCGGGAAGCCTGGTGATCTCGGACGTGAATTCGACGACGGCGGCGGCGCTGGGAATCGCGGGGACGTTTGGCGCGGCTTCGCCCGTGGCGGTGGGGAAGAATTTGCAGGCGCAGTACGTTTCGCTGAATACGCCTTTGACGCAGTTCAACGGTGGAGCAGGAGTGGCGCTGGGTCAGTTTCAGATTCAGAATTCGAAGGGCCAGACGGCCGTGGTCGACCTCTCGCAGGGATCGTTTAACACCATCGGGGACGTCATCAACGCGATCAACGCGAAGAACATCGGGGTGACGGCCTCGATTGACAAGACCGGAAACGGAATTCTGCTGACGGATACGGCCGGGGGAGCGGGAACATTGGCCGTCAGCGACTTAAACGGCGGAACGACGGCGGCAGATCTTAATATCGCGGGAACGGCCACGGGCACAACGCTCGACGGGGCGCTGCAGAAGACGATTACGGTCACCAGCACCGACACACTGACGACGCTTCAGAACAAGATCAACCAGCTTGGGTTCGGGGTCATCGCGAGCATCGTGAACGATGGGTCGAGCACCGATCCGTATCGGCTCTCGCTCACGGCTGTGAATTCGGGATCGGCGGGGCAGGTGGTTATCGACAGCGGGACGACCAGCCTTGGGGTTCGCAATCTGGTCAACGCCCAGAACGCCGCCGTGTATTATGGCGGATCGGACGGCGCGCAGCCGCTGCTGATTACATCGAACTCGAACCAGCTTTCGAACGTGATCAACGGAGTGACGATCAGCCTGCTGAGTGCAAGCACGTCGCCGGTGAGTCTGGGCATCACGCCCGATCCAAGCAACGTCTCGGCGCAGCTTCAGAATTTCGTACAGGATTTCAATTCGCTGGTGGGGACGATTACCGCGGATACGGCTTACAACGCGGCGAACAACACCGGCGGCATCCTGCTCGGGGATGCGACGACCGATCAGGTGCAGAATTCGATTTACACGATGATCAATTCGGTCGTGCAGGGGGTTGGGCAATTCAAGGATCTGGCTGACATCGGCATCACCGTGAACGCATCGGGGGATACCTCGAATGGGACGCAGTTGAATTTTGATTCCAACACGTTTGCGCAGGCGTTTGCGACTGATCCGAACGCCGTGCAAAACCTATTCAGCACGACGAGCGTCGGCCTCGGGGCAGTGATCTCCAACGCGATGGATTCGCTGGTCGATCCCGTTAACGGCGCGATTACGCTTCAGGTGAATACGCTGAACACGCAGATTTCGGGATACAACGACCAGATCAACCAGCTCAATGCGATCCTGGCCGAGAAAAAGCAGCAGCTTGAAGCCGAGTTTAACCAGATGGAAGAAACCCTGGCCACTCTTCAAAGTCAGGGAAGCCTTCTCAGCTCACTGAGCGGCGTGAAGACAACCACGGCGGATACGAGCACCGAGGGATCCAGTTCGAGCAGCTCATCCAGCTAATAGCCGACGCTCAAAATCAAGATATGAACCAGCAGGCGGCGCAGAAATATCTGGAAACCAAGGTTCGGACGGCGACGCCTGAACAGTTGCAGATGATGCTCTTCGACGGCGCCCTGCGTTTCTGCGAGCAGGGGAAGGTGGCACTGGAGAAAAAGAATTTTGAGCAAAGCCACCAGGCGCTCTCCAGCGCGCAGGCGATTGTGAATCAGCTTATTTGCAGCCTGCGGCCCGACGTGATGCCTGAATTGTGCGCGAAACTAAAGGGGCTGTACGCCTTTGCCTATCGCCGGTTGGTGGATGCAAATCTACACCACAAGATGCAGTCGCTGGACGAGGCGACCAACGTCTTGAAATATCAGCGGCGGACGTGGGCGCTGCTAATGGACCAGCTTGGAAAGAAGAAAGCTGCCGAGGCGGCAACGAAGCTCGATTTTCCCAGCCCGGATAGTCGGATGGAGGCGAAGATCAGCTTCGAGGGATGAGCGGGAGTGCGGAACCGGATTTACGGGGATTGCCAGCGATAAAAGTTGTGAGCGTTTTTTGTGGTGAGGGCGTCGAATTCCTCGAGTGACGTTCGCCGCGCTTGGGCGATGGCGGTTGCAGTGTGAATGACCATCGCGGGTTCGTTGATCTTTTGCTTGCGCATGGGCTCGGGGGTCAGGTAAGGGGCGTCCGTTTCAACCAGGATCCGATCGGCCGGCGCTTGCGCGGCGATTTCCAGGAGTGAGCGGCCATTTCGGAAGGTGACCACGCCGGTTAAGCCGGTGAGATGCCCGGCGTCCCAGATTCGGGCGGCTTCGGCCGCGGTGCCGGTGAAACAATGGAAGACGGCGCGGACCTTGGGGAAATTCTTCAGGACGGCCAGGCAGTCGTCGACGGATTCGCGGGAGTGGATCACGACGGGGAAATCCAATTCCTGGGCAACGTGGAGCTGGGCTTCAAAATATTTAGTCTGAAGTTCGGGAGAGGCGTCTTTGTGGTGGTGGTCGATGCCGATCTCGCCGATGGCGACGACGCGAGCATCATGGGCATAGCTGCGAAGATCGGCGATCCGCTCGAATGGGACCTCGTGGCAATTGTTGGGATGAACGCCGACGGCGCAGCGGACGTTGGGATATTTTTTCGTCAGGGCAATAGCGGCATCCCAGTCGGGGGGATCGGTCCCGATGGTGACCATTTCCAGAATCCCCGCGGATTGCGCGCGACCGAGAACGGCGGCAATCTGATCCAGCAGGCGCGGGTCGGTCAGATGACAATGGGTGTCGATCATTTCGAAATCAGAAGGTCGCTTCGAAGGCATCCGGCGTGTGCCGGATTTGCGGGTCCCGGCCCGTGGGCCAAACGATGGCGACGACATCAAACCTCGCCGGCGGCTGGGGCGAGCCGTAACGAGAGAGATAATACTTCGCGGCTTTGGTTAACTGGTGCCGCTTGTCCTGGTTGATCTGGTCTTCGGGGGTAGGATCGTCATAAGCGCGGGTTTTGACCTCGATGAAGACGAGGGTTTTGCCGTCGCGGGCGATGATGTCGACTTCGCCGACCTCGCAGCGGAAATTGCGCTCGATGATTTTGTACCCCTGGTTGCGAAGAAACCGGGCGGCGACGTTTTCACCGCGCTGGCCCAGGGCGTCGCGCTGGGGAGCGGGCTGAAGAAAATTCTTAAGCCATTCAAGCACGAGGGGATTATGCGCGCCTGGTGGCCCGAACGCGAATGGAGAAAGCCAATTGCCAGTTCCCATACAAGAATTTTCTACTTCCCAATGGTATAATTTCCCGACCGTAGCTCGCATCAAGGAGTCATCTATGAATCGCTGGTTGGGGTTGCTCGTATCGGTGACACTGTGCGTTTGCGCGGGGGCGGCCCAGACGCCGTCCACCATGCCGGATTCAACACCGGCAACGCAGCCGGACGACAAGTTTCCCACGCCGGCCGAACTGATGGCCAGGATCAAGGCGGCGGAGGGGAATGACACTCAGAGCCAGTCGCTGCCGAAGATCGCGTTTTTCGATCTTTCGGAAGGGGTGGTGGAAAAACCGGCCGACTTCAGCCTGTTCGCGCAGGACCAGGGGGGGTTGACGCTGCGCTCGCTGATCGACCGGATGGAAAAGGCGCGCAAGGACAGCGATGTGAGCGCCGTCCTGATCCGTCTCCAGGAGGGTGCGCTGAACCTTTCGCAGGCGATGGAAGTGCGCGATGAGCTTTCACTTCTGAAAAAGGAAAACAAGCGAACGTTTGTTTATTCAGATTCGTTCGATACCGATTCGTACATCGCGGCCAGCAGCGCCACCGACATCTGCATGCTCGAAGGGGGCGACATCATGATCCCCGGCGTCGGGTTTGAGACGATGTTCGCCAAGGGGCTGCTGGACAAGCTCGGGGTGAAGGCCGATTTCGTGCAGATCGGGGAATACAAAGGGGCAGATGAGGAATACACGCGCACCGAGGCCAGCGACGAACTGAAAGGGCAGCTCAATAAGCTGGCGGATGCGCTTTACACGCAGATTGTCGCGACGATCAGCAAGAGCCGCGGGCTTGACCCCGATAAGGTGCGGGCGCTGGTGGATGATTCGCTGATAACCGGGGACGAGGCTAAGGCCGCGGGGATGGTGGACCATCTGGTCGATATCGGCGGGATGCGCGACTTGATGGCGGACAGCCTCGGGAAAAAGTTTGACCTCGCGCTCGATTACGGCAGCGAGAAGCACGACGACGTAGATCTATCCAGCCCGTTTGCGTTTTTCTCGCTGCTCACGCGCAAGCCGGTGGAATCGACCAAGCCGGGGATTGGATTGATCTATGCCGAGGGCGTGATCGTCGATGGGCCAAGCACTTCGGGGCTGCTGCAGCAATCTGAGAACGTCGGGTCGGATACGATTCGCGAGGCGCTGCGGGCAGCGGAGAAGGATTCGAAGATCAAGGCCGTGGTGATCCGCATCGACTCGCCCGGCGGCAGCGCGCTGGCCAGCGAAGCAATGTGGCAGTCGGTGCGGCGGGTCGCCAAGACCAAGCCGGTGTTTATTTCCGTCGGCTCAATGGCAGCCAGCGGGGGATATTATCTGGCGTGCAGCGGGGACTACATTTTCGCCGACCCGACCGCGATCGTCGGGTCGATCGGCGTCGTCGGCGGCAAATTTGTTTACAGCGACCTTTTCGGGAAGCTCGGCCTGAATGCAGAGGCGTTTACGCGGGGCAAAAACGCCGACCTTTTCAGCTCCGAGATCGAATGGACCGACCAGCAGCGCGAGCAGGTAACCCACTGGATGCGCGAGACGTATGACCAGTTTACCCAGCGGGTGATGACGACGCGCAAGGGGAAGATCAAGGATATCGACGCCGTGGCGCGGGGGCGGATTTTCGTCGCGGATCGAGCGAAGGAACTGGGGATGGTGGACGAAATTGGCGGAATCCAGGACGCAATCGCCTATGCGGCCAAGCAGGAGAACCTGGCGATAGGCGAATATGACGTGCGGGTTTTCCCGGCTCCCAAGACTCTGGCCGATCTGCTGAACAACAACGGCTCTGATGACGATGACGACTCGTCCTCGCGCATGCCGCTGCCTTTGCAGCTTTCGCCGGAGGCGCAGGGACTGCTGAGCCTTATGGGCAAGCCGGTGCAGCGGGCGCTGAGCACGGAACTGACCGAGCTTTCGCTGCTTCAGAGCCGGCCGATGATCCTGGCTTCGCCGGTTATTTTCGTGGTGCCGTAGGACAATTTGACGTGCGCGTCGAGCAAGCTGGCCCACTACACGCGAAAACGGGGGCGGCATGGGCGTTGTTGTACACCTCGCTATGAAAGCGAGGTTCAAATGACGGAGCTGGCGACTGTTATCATGCCGATGGGGGCGATTGGGTTTTCATTGATATACCTACTATGCGGCGGAGGATTGGGGGGAGCGGTAGTGATTTACATCATCGCCAAGTTGCTGGGGCAATAAGGGCTCACCGCGCCGGTTGCCTTGGTTGCGTTTTTGAGGGGGGCGCATATCCTTCATCTGAACCAACCGCAGGCCAATGAAGGTATGACGGATGTTGGGGTACGGTAAGCGCGATACTGCGGATCACGGTGGCGCGTGAGTTCCAAGCTCTGCACCGATCACTTCAGCGGGAAATATCCGCTCGTGGGGTTGTACGACTGTAGCCAGAAGAAAGTATGGGTCGCCAAGCCGCTGAATGGGCAGGCGATCCGGACCTCTCACGCGGCACTGATCACGGGGGTTGATGATGCGACTTCGACGGTTTGGAAGGACCGGTTTTTGTGTTTCTGGTTCTACACGCCGCGAACGGGGGAGGGGTACATTCATGGATATCCGATTGACTGGGAAGAGGCTCATTTGCTGGTGCGGGTGGATGCGCAATGGGATTACGACCGGCAGCGAATGATCCCGCCGGAGTTAAAGGACCAGGTCGAGGAAAACCTCGAGCGGCAGATGAAGCATTCGGAAAGGATCTGGGATTTTTTCCGGAAGAGTCCGGTGAAATACCCGATGAGTTTGCACCTTATCGGCCAGCGGGCTGCCGACTCGCAGTTTTATGTGAAGCGGTTCGAGGTCGCTGTGAAATAGACGCGTCCGAATATCTAAAGGCCGTGTTAATTACGGGAGAATTTGCCGAACTAACCGTCTGTAGCGACTTTACCGAAGGTCCGAAATAGCCGAAGATATACCGCCGCTCTCTAGTTTATTGGAAGGTAGATATGGACTTTGCCACTCCGAACTTAAAGACATTTCAGGTGCTTCCCAACGTTCCCCCGGCGCTTCAGCCGCTTCTGGAATTAGCACAAAACCTTTGGTGGGTTTGGCATCCGGACGCGGTGGAGCTGTTTCGGCGGCTCGACCGCAACCTCTGGGCAGATGTGAACCATAATCCGGTAAAATTGCTTGGAATCATCGACCAGAAACGCCTGGCGGCGATCGCCAATGACGATGGATATCTCGCCCAGCTCGACCGGGTGTATGGCTCGTTCAAGGCTCACCTGAAGGAACTGGGGTGGTTCGGCAAGACCTATTCCGAACAGACGAAACAGGCCAACCCCTTCCTGGTGGCCTATTTTTCGGCGGAGTTCGGGCTGCACGAATCGCTGCCGATGTATTCGGGCGGCTTGGGGGTTTTGGCGGGCGATCATCTGAAAAGCGCCAGCGAAATTGGTTTGCCGCTGGTGGCGATGGGGCTGCTATATCGTAACGGTTATTTCCAGCAGTACCTCTCGGCGGATGGTTGGCAGCAAGAGTCTTACCCGGAGCTGGATTTCTACAACCTGGCAATCGAGGCGATGAAGTATGACGACGGGTCGCCGATCCAAGTGCGAGTCGATCTCCCGGAGAACGCGGTCTTCGTGAAGGTTTGGAAGGCGAACGTGGGGCGCATCCCGCTCTATCTGCTGGACACCAACCTGCCGGAGAATGCTCCGGCCGATCGGGACATCACCAGCCGGCTGTATGGCGGCGGCGTGGAGATGCGAATCAAGCAGGAAATCGTCCTGGGGATCGGCGGCGTGCGGGCGCTGGAAGCGCTGAACATCAAGCCGACCGTGTTTCACATGAACGAGGGGCACAGCGCGTTTCTGGCGCTGGAGCGGACGCGCGTTCTGCTCGACCGCAGCCCGATGACGTTCGATCAGGCCAGGCAGTTCGTGATGGCGACGAACGTGTTCACCACGCATACACCGGTGCCGGCGGGAATCGATACGTTTGCGCCGGACCTGATGACGAAGTATTTCAAGAACTATTATCCCTCGCTGAAGCTGGATGAAGAGGGATTCCTGGCGCTGGGGCGCGAGGACGTGACCAATAAGAAGCAGGGATTCTCGATGGCGGTGCTGGCGATCCGGCTGGCGGACAGTGTGAACGGGGTGAGCGCGCTGCACGGGGATGTAAGCCGGAAGATGTGGCACAACCTCTGGCCGCAGGTGCCGCCGGATGAGGTGCCGATCCAGAGCGTGACCAATGGGATTCACGTGCGTTCGTGGCTGGCGCCGGAGATCATTTACGTTCTGGACCGCTATCTGAGCAGTAAATGGCAGTCGGATCCGACAGATCAATCGGTTTGGGAAGGCGTAACGCAGATTCCGGACGAGGAATTGTGGCGTTGCCACGAGCGCTGCCGGGAGAAGCTGGTGAGCTGGTCGCGGATGATGCTGAAGGACCAGTTGGTGCGGCGCGGGGCGTCGTTTGACGATATCGCGACCGCCGATGAGATTCTGGATCCGGAGGCGCTGACGATCGGGTTTGCGCGGCGGTTTGCCAGCTACAAGCGCGGGCGCTACTGCTGCGCGATCCGGGGCGATTGCAGCGGATGATCGAGGAGGCCAAGCGCCCGATCCAGTTCGTCTTCGCGGGCAAGGCGCATCCGGCGGACCATGAGGGGAAGGAGCTGATCAAGGCGCTGGTGAATTTTGCCCGCAATCCGGCGGTTCGCCGGCGGATCCTTTTCCTGGAGAATTACGACATCAACATCGCCCGCATGATGGTCCAGGGCGTGGACGTGTGGCTCAACACGCCAAAGCGCGGAATGGAAGCCAGCGGAACCAGCGGCATGAAGGCGGCGGCCAATGGAGTGCTCAACTGCTCCATCCTCGACGGGTGGTGGGTTGAGGGATATGCGCCGGACCTGGGCTGGGCGATAGGGCGGGGTGAAACCTACACGGACGGAAACGTGCAGGACCAGCTCGAGAGCCAGGCGCTTTACGACATCCTGGAGAAGCAGATTATCCCACTGTTCTACAAGCGGAACGTGGACAATATTCCGCGGGAATGGATCGCCCGGATGAAGAATTGCATGCGGAAGCTGGCGCCGGTTTTCAATACGAACCGGATGGTGCGCGAGTATGCGGATCGGTATTACGTGCCGAGCGATGTGCGCGGGCGAAAGCTGGCGGCGAACAACCTGGAGCGCTCGATCTCGCTGGCGAAGGCGAAGGACATCCTTCGTTCGCGCTGGGGCGGCGTGAAGATCGTTGGGGTGCATGTCAGCGGCAATGGGCATTATCACGTCGGTGAAAATATGGAGGTCGAGGCGCTGATCGATCTGCCGGACATCGATCCCAAGGAGATCGCGGTCGAGCTTTATGCCGGTCCGATCACGGCGACGGGGCAGATCGGCGCGCCGACGGTGCTGCGAATGAACCACTCGAAGCTGGTGGGCGGACCGCGGCACGTTTTCAGCGGGCAGCTCGAATGCCGGACCAGCGGGCGGCAAGGGTTTGCGGTGCGCGTGGTCCCGGGGAATCCGGATCTGGCGACGCCGTTTGAGCCGGGGCTGATCGCGTGGAATTAGCCGCCAGGCTTTCACGAATCGCTGCAATTCTGGTGATGATTATGTGCGCCTCGGCTCGCGCGGATGATCTGACCACCGCGACACAGAGAATCGCAGATCAAATCTCGGACCCATCCAAACTTTCCGGCGACATTTACACTCCTGCGTTCTTAAGCGATGTGCCGCAAGCGCGGTTGGCGCTGCTTTATACTTCGATGCGGGCGCAATACGGGCCGGTGCTTCGGTCGCGATGCGAACGCGCGGATATCGGAACGGAAATTTCAATTTCGTTTTCAAGGACGTGGTGATTCCGGTTTCGCTGGGCATCGAGCAACCGCCGGGCGACCGAGTCGTTCGTTTGTTCTTCTCGCCGGCGACGGCGCGGATGCGGTCGCTGGACGACGTTGCGGCCGCCATCGGGCAATTGCCGGGCGGTGCGAATTTTCTCGTCGAGCGGCTGGACGACGGGAAGATATTGGCGTCGAAAGATCCGGACAAGGTTCTGGCGATCGGGTCAGCGTTCAAGCTTTATGTGCTGGCGACGCTGGCTGATGAAAAGATTCCGTGGGATCGGGTGGTGCGGATCGAAGATCGATTTAAATCTCTGCCATCGGGAGAGATGAGAAACTGGCCGGCGGGATCGCCCGTTACCGTTGAAACGCTGGCGACGGAGATGATTTCCCAGAGCGACAATACGGCGGCGGACCATGTGCTGGCGCTGGTGGGCCGCGAGCGGGTGGAGCAAATGCTGGGGCGCGTGGGGATGAAGGATCCTTCGCGAAACATTCCATTTCTCAGCACGAGGGAGCTTGTCCAGTTGAAGGCGGATCGGGATTTGCAGCGGAAATATCTTTCGGGCGATGTCGCGGGGCGCCGGAAGGTGCTGGAAGAAGCGGCGACGCGACCGGCGCCTTCGGTCGAACAGTTTGCCACCGATGTGCCCAATGCCATCGATACGGTGGAATGGTTCGCCAGCGCGGCGGATCTTTGCAGGATTATGAAATGGTTCGACGATCATCGCGATTCCACGGTGCTGGGGATTCTGGCGGTAAATCCGGGGCTCGATTTCTCCGCGGATGGATTTCCCTATGTGGGATACAAGGGCGGATCGGAGCCTGGCGTGGTGAGTATGACCTGGCTGCTGCACAGCCGAAGCGGGAAGCATTATGCGATGTCGGCGAGCTGGAATGATCCGCAAAGCGATGTGGACCAGCAGCGATTTTCAGCCTGATGGATGACGCGGCGGGGTTGATCGAAGGCGCGGGAGCGCCTAAGCGAGCTTCCGACTACCGGAGCATATTTCTCGCCGCCGCCGTGAGTTGGACAAACGGGATTTTTTTGACAGTCACGAGAAACCCCCTCCCCAACCCTCCCCCGGAGTACCGGGGGCGGGGGAAAAAACGCGCCGCAGAACCAGCGGCTTCAGCGGTTGCCGGCGGGGCGGTTGAAATAGGAATCCGGGGCGATAAATCCGCCGTTGAGTTTTTCGGGCTCAACCGGGCGGACAACTGACTGGCGAAGCAATTGATCAGCAATGCCTCCTTTCTCACGTCACTTCAAGCTTGGGAGCATTGTGGGAACCAGCGATTAAACAATATAATTGCGGCGCATGTTCAAGCCACAAAAACCAAACGTACGACGCACAAAGCGCACCGATGCGATCATTCTTCTTCGACAGAAATATGAAGGCTACGTCGGTGCCAATCCCCAAACCTACAACCGAGCGTTTGCGAACGTTCTCCGAGCAATGGCCGATGCCATTGAGAACGTAAAGGACGCTTGGGTTGATCCTGAAGTGATCGTTTGGATGCATCAACAAGGCGAAATAACCGCAGAGGTACCTTTGTCTCCCCCGGAGTGAATTCCCGGGCAGCCCCAATTTGCGCCAACCCTTCCCGAAGGAATCAGGCTACCTCCGCTTTTTCTTCTTGTTCCGATCCTTCTTCTCCATAAACCCGGATTTTTTGGTGCGGAGCATGGGGCCGCCCGGCATTCCCAGATTGGATAATCCACCCGACATCACCGATTGCATGAACTTCATTTTACCCATGAGGCCCTGACCCCCAATGGCGCGCATCATGTCGCGGGCGCCTTCGAATTGCTTGATGAACTGGTTCACCTCCGGGACGGCGACGCCGGCGCCGGCGGAGATTCTGCGGCGGCGGGCGTGCTCGATGATGTCGGGCTTGCGGCGCTCTTCGCGGGTCATGGAATCGTAGATGGCCCGCATGTGCGACATCTGGCGCTCGACGTCAGAGTCGTTCATGTTGACGGACTTGGTGAGGTTGCTCATGCCCGGGATCATGCCCATGACCTTGCCGATGGAGCCGAGCTTTTTGATCTGGCTCATCTGGGCCATGAAGTCGTCGAGGGTGAAGGTGCCCTTCTCCATTTTCTGCTGGAGCTTGGCGGCTTCCTCCATGTCGAACTGCTTCTGGGCTTCGGTGACGAGACCGATGATGTCGCCCATGCCGAGGATGCGGGAGGCCATTCCTTCGGGGCGGAATTCTTCGAGGGCTTCGAGCTTTTCACCGACGCCGAGGAATTTGACGGGTTTGCCGGTGACCATCTTGGCGGAGAGGAGCGCGCCGCCGCGGGTGTCGCTGTCGAGTTTCGTGAGGATGAGGCCGTCGAGTTCCAGCTGGTCGTTGAAGGCTTTGGCGCTGATTGACGGCGTCCTGGCCGCTCATGGAGTCGAGGACGAGATAGATCTGGTGGGGCTGGAGCTGGGAGTTGATCTCGCGGAGCTCGCCCATGAGCTCGTCGTCGATATGGAGGCGGCCGGCGGTGTCGAGGATGATGACATCGTTGCCGCCGGATTTGGCCTGGTTGATGGCGGCGCGACAGACAGCGACGGCCGCGCCGCGCACGACTTGGCCGTGGGGCGCGACTTTTGAGTCATCCATATAGACGGGGACACCGACCTGCTCGCCGATGACGCGAAGCTGCTCGACGGCGGCGGGACGCTGGAGGTCGGCGGCGGCCATCAGCGGATGATGGCCTTGCGAGAGCAGGAATTTAGCGAGCTTGCCGCAGGTGGTGGTTTTGCCGGAGCCCTGCAGGCCGCACATCATCAGGACGGTGGGGCCGGGGTGGACGAAATAAATCCGGGTGTCGACCGGGCCAAGGAGGTTCAGGAGCTCGTCGTAGCAGATTTTGACCATCAGCTCGCCGGGCTGGAGGCTCTTGATGACCTCCTGGCCGATGGCTTTCTGGACGACGTGCTCGGTGAAATCGTTGACGACCTTGAGATTGACGTCGGCCTCGAGGAGGGCGGTGCGGACGTCGTTCATGGACTCGCGGATGTTTTCTTCGCTGATGCGGCCGCGGCCTGAGAGGGATCGGAATACACCGGAGAATTTGTCGGTTAGGGCGTCGAACATTTTAGTGTAAGAATGATATGCAATAATCGGCGGCTTATGAAGCGGGCGGCGCAATTCACCCGTCCTGGAAAGCGCACCCCTGCGGGGTTGCGGCTAAACGGGTGCGTCGATGTCTGGCGATTTCGATCGGGGGAGATCGCCGTGAGGCGGATGTCCGAAAATGCCCGGTTTTGACCGGCTTTTTGTCGTGAATTTCTTTTCTCTATTTTTCTCCCTTCTGGCTGCATGTGCAGAGAATCGATTCCCCAGAATTCCCCAAAATTCCCCACTTTTTGAGGAAATGGGGGTTTGGTGGTCTTACCCGCGATTGGTTGGCGCGGTGAAGATTGCCGATTGCCAAATGCCGAATTCGAAGAGGCGCAGGGAAAAAATAGTACTCGTCTATATACAGGTCCAAAAGGTGAACGTTTTGGACCTATTTTTGAAAAAATCCGCGCGGTTTTTTTGCGGGGGTGAGAGAATGCAAAGGATTTGATAAACGAGGTTGCGGTTCAATCGTGGTTTTTGGGCTTTGGGGCGTGCGGCGGGCAACTTGCGGGGAGCGAGCGAATTGCTATACTCACCAATTCGCATAAAATTACGTGAAATCGGAGATTGTAAATGTCAGTGAAGCTAAGACTTAAGCGAATGGGACGGAGCAACCGGGCGTTTTTTCGGCTGAGCGCGATCGACTCGCGGTCGCCGCGCAATGGACGCGTGATTGAAGAGCTGGGGTTCTATGATCCGCGCGAGAAGGAGCAGGCCAAGCAGTTTGTGGCCAAGCTCGATCGGTGCAAGCACTGGCTCGATATCGGGGCGATTCCTTCCGAGACGGTTTCATCCCTCTTGAAGAAGAGCGGCGTGGATCATAAGCAGCTTCGGCTGCCGAGGCCTGGGAAGCCAAAGCCTGTGGCTGTGGAGGCGAAGGAGGGGGAGAAGAAGGCGGCGCCGAAGGCTGAGGGAGAGGCCAAGCCTGCGGCAGAGAAGAAAGAGGCGGAAGCTAAATAGTTTTGGTCTGGCGACAAGGTTTCGCGTGGTGGTGTCGTGCGGATTGACATTCTCACGCTGTTTCCGGAAATGTTTGAGGCGGTGCTGGGAACCTCGATTCCCAAACGAGCCGCTGAGAAAGGATTGGTCAGCTATCATCTGACGAACATCCGCGATTTTGCGACAGATGCGCACAAATCGGTGGATGACAAACCATTCGGCGGCGGCCCGGGGATGGTCATGATGTGCCAGACCCTGTTCGACGCAGTCGAAGCGGTTGAGCGACAGGACGCGGCTACGCCGGTTCGAGTCCTGCTTACCCCGCAAGGAAGGAAGTTCGATCAAACGGTGGCCGAGGAATTGGCCGCGAAGGATCGATTGCTGCTGATCGCGGGGCATTATGAAGGGTTTGATGAAAGGATATCGGAAGGATTGAAGCCGATGGAATTGAGCATCGGCGATTACATATTGAGCGGCGGAGAATTGGCCGCGATGATAGTGGTGGACGCGGTGGTTCGGCTGTTGCCGGGCGCACTGGGGGCCGAAGAAGGGGCGGCCGATGAGTCGTTCGCCGATGGATTACTGGAGTATCCGCAGTACACCCGTCCCCGGGAGTTCCGGGGAATGGGGGTGCCGGAGATTTTGCTAAGTGGCAATCATGCCGAGATCGCCCGGTGGCGGCTTGAGCAGAGAAAAGAGCGGACGCGGCTGAGACGTTTGGACCTTTGGCACCGGTTTTTAGCCAAAGATTCAGGCGAGGAAGCCGATAAGTGATTACAATGTGTTTCCCGCCTCGCAGCGGTCGATCGGAGCAGGGTCATGACCAACAAACTTATTCAGCATGTCGAGCAGCCTCATTTGAAGAAGGAAGTTCCGCAGTTCGCGGTGGGAGACACCGTGGATGTGGCTACGAGAATCATCGAGGGTGAAAAAGAGCGCGTGCAGGTGTTCACCGGGGTGGTGATCATGAAGAAGGGGTCGGGGATCAACGAGACATTTACGGTGAGGCGAATCGTGAATAATGAGGGCGTGGAACGCATATTCCCGCTCCATTCGCCGTTCATCTCGCGGGTGACGGTGAAGCGCAGCGGCGAGGCGCGTCGGGCAAAACTGTTTTACCTGCGCGATCGCGTGGGCAAGGCGACGCGGCTTACGGAGAAGCGCAAGGGGAAGAAGGAAGAGGCCGAGGGGGGCGCGGGAGAGACGACGGGGAAGACGGAGTTGGCGGCTTCGGGAGCGTAGTAGTCGAAATCCGAATTCCGAAACCAGAAATCTGAATCAAATCCGAATGACCGAATGACGAATTGCACCCAATGGGCCTTCGTCATTCGGTCATTCTGGTTTGATTCTGATTTCGGATTTCTGGTTTCTGGTTTGTGGTTTTCGACGCTTCCTGCTTTGACGGACCCGAGCCCACTTCTATAATGCCGCCGACCGCTTTTGGGATGGTGGCCGTATCGGGAAGGAGCCTGTCAGCGCGATCTCGCAACGCCTCACCTCCAGGGTGAGTGCCGGCTTGGGCTGGGGGATTTTTTCACTTGTTTTGATCTGCGGTGCGGCGCCTGTCTGGGGGCAGATTTCTGCGTTTAGTGAGAAGCTGATCGTTCACGGGGATGAAGCTTCGATTGGGTCGGATCAACAGGTGAGCATCATCGAGGTGAGGGGGAAAGTCGCGATTGTGCTCGATGGACAGCAGTGCTGGGCGGATAACGCGGTAATCTGGCTGACCCCAGATCCGCGCGGGGTGCTGGGGGAACAGCAGGTCGATATCGTTCTGCTGGGGCATGCGAAGCTGACGGCGAAGGAAGACCATCTGCTGCGCACGGGGCCGAAGCTGCTGATCAATACCGTGGTGCGGGGGAAGATTCAGTTGACGGCGGATGTGAAGCCGTGCGAGGATTTTTCCAAGTCAGCGATTTATGCGCAGGCGCTGAGTATTCGGCGTGCCAGCGAGATGATGGACGAAGCGGCGCCGCTGACGGCGACGATGCCCTCGCTGCCGGCGGCCATCGGGGGGACGAATGCATCGGGGATTCCGGAGCCGGGGATGGGAAAGGGCGGACCGGTTTACTTTTCGGCGAAGCTGACGGAGTCGACGATTGCGCCGGATGGGACCAAGGCGCTGCAGCTCAGCGGGGCGGTGAGCATCACGCAGTCGGCGAGCAATGGGGACTATGTGGAGCTGCTGGCTGATAACGTGGTGGTCTTCACCAATGAGCGGGCGGATGCTCCGACGACGCAGCCGACGGATATCCATAACGCGATCACGGCGGCGTATTTGGAGGGGGACGTGCGGATTGATTATGTGCCGGCGAAGGCGAAAGCGCCGGAGCAGCGGCTGGTGGCGGATCGGGTTTATTACGATTTTCGGACGCAGAAGGCGGTGCTGACGAACGTTGTTTTTCACAGCGTGGACCCGGATACGCAGATTCCCTTCATCGTTCGGGCGCAGACGATGCAGCAGATATCGCACGCGGAATTTTCGGCGCGGAACGCGGAATTTACGACCAGCCAGTTTGCGGTGCCGACGTTCAGCATTCGGGCTGGGTATGCGTACATTCATCAGCAGCCGCAGGATTTGGCGAATTACGATGTGGTCACCCACAATGACACGATACATATTTTCGGCGTGCCGATGTTTTACTGGCCGGCGTTGTCGGGGGTGTATAACACCAATCCGCTGCCGCTGTTGAACTTTTCGGCGGGGAATTCGAGCCGGTATGGGTTCGGGGTGACGACGGACTGGGGGCTGTTTCAGTTGCTGGGACAGACGCCGCCGAAGGATTTGAGTATTGATATTCCGATCGATTTTTATTCTGAGCGCGGGCCGGGGATTGGATTGAATGCGACGTATAAGGGCGGGTTCATCACCGACGCGGATCAGCCCTGGGATTTTCAGGGGGATTTTCAGTCGTTCTTCATCAGCGATCATGGGCAGGATCAGCTTGGCGGGATTCGATTGAATGTGGACCCCCCTACCGAAGAGCGCGGTTTTTTCCTCTGGCAGCACCAGCAGTTTTTCCCGGATGACTGGCAGGTGCAGGTGCGGCTGGGATATGTTTCGGATCCGACTTACCTGGAGGAGTATTACCAGAACACGTTCGATAACGCGCTGCCGTATGACGCGGAATTTTACGCCAAGCGGCAGAGGGATACGGAAGTGCTGTCGTTTCTGGTGCAGACGGACACGACGAATTTCACGACGAACGCGGATCGGCAGCCGGATCAGTTTGACGTGGCGCGGCTGCCGGAGATTTCTTATCAGCGGATTGGGGACAGTTTCGCGGACGATCAGTTGACGTTTTTCAGCGCGAATACTGGGTCGGGGCTGAAGTTCGATCGGAACCAGTTTTCGCTCGAGGATCAGGGATTTTATCCGGGGTTGTCGCCTGGATTGCCATCGAATGGGCTGACGGGATTTACGGGGGATCTGATTTTTCGGGGGGATACACGGGATGAAGTGGATTGGCCGATTGCGCTGGGGCAGATCAAATTGGTTCCGTACCTGATGGGGGAGCTGACGACATATTCGAACAGTCCGGGCGGAGATGGGCAGACGCGATTTTATGGCGGGCCGGGAGTGCGGGCGACGACGACGTTCTGGGACGTGGATGATTCGATTGATTCAGATTTGCTGAACCTGCATCGGATTCGGCACGTGATTCAGCCGGAGATCAATGTTTTCACATCGGGGACGACGGTGGACGCGCAGAAGCTGTACGACTTCGATTCCAACATCGACAGCATCAGCGACATCACGGCGGCACAGGTGGCGATTCATCAGCACTGGGACACGATGCGCGGGGGGCCGGGGCGGTGGGAGAGCGTGGATTTTCTGGATTTTGATATCGAGGGGGATTTTTATCCGCACGCGCCGCCGCAGGATTTGCTGAATCCCGTGAGCTTCCGCGGGCTGTTTTTTCCGTCGGAGCCGCAGACATCGGTGGCGCGGCAGGCGATTAATGCGGATCTCACCTGGCATATTGGGGACGATACGGCTTTCATCTCAGACTGGCAGTGGAACCTCGATACGCATGAGACGGCGATCGCGGAAGCGGGTATAGCCGTCAATCGCGGGGCGCGGCTCAGCTATTACTTCGGCGATGCATATATCCAGGCGCTGGAGTCGCAGGTCATCAGTTTTAACGCGACGTATAATCTATCCACGAAATACTCGCTGGCGCTGGAGGAGGCGGTGGATATCGGGCAAACGCGGGCGGAGATTACCTATCTTTCGGTGACCCGGAGGTTTGATGTGTTTGCGCTGTCGGTCGCGGTTTATCACGACGGGATTAATAATATCAACGGGTTCAGCGTGAACTTCCTCCCCTCGGGGCAGGCGGGGTTTAGTACACCCTGGCATGCGAATGATTGAAGCTGGCTATTTCCCCTTCGCGAAGCGTTCATCCGCGACTTTCCAGTTGATGACGTTCCACCAGGCGGTGATGTAGTCGGGGCGGCGGTTTTGGTATTTGAGGTAGTAGGCATGCTCCCAGACGTCCAGGCCGATGATCGGGAAGGCACCTTCCATCACGGGGCTGTCCTGGTTGGCGGTGGAGATGATTTCGATTTTTCCGCCCTTGTTGACGAGCCAGGCCCAGCCGGAGCCGAAGCGGCCGGTGGCGGCGGCGGTGAATTTTTCCTTGAAGCCGTCGAAGGAGCCGAAGGCGTTGCTGATGGCGGTGCCGAGTTGGCCGACGGGGGTCGCGCCGGGCTTGCCTGCGGGATTCAAAATCTGCCAGAAGAGGGAGTGATTGTGGTGGCCGCCGGCGTTGTTGCGGACGGGGGTTTTTATGTTTTCGGGGACGATGGCGAGGTTTGACGCCAGGAGTTCCTCTAGCGACTTGTTGGCAATTTGGGGGCGCCTTCGAGGGCTTTGTTCAGGTTGTTCACGTAAGCAGCGTGGTGCTTGCCGTGGTGGATTTCCATCGTCATCTTGTCGATATGAGGTTCAAGAGCGTCTGATGGAAATGGAAGCGGTGGAAGCGTAAATGGCATGGTGGTCTCCTTCAGAACCAAACAGTAGCCCGCGATGGAGTTAACGTCAACCTGCGAATTGTTGCCACGCTTCCAATAATGTGCGCTGAATATAAAGGGAACGGAGCCTAAGATGACGCGTATCTATCAATGGTCGATCTGACCGCCTGAGAAGTTCCATTTGGGGAAAAATAATTTCTAAAAGAAAAGGAAGTTCGCATGAGTTCAGGGAGCACCGTAAAGTTTGTGAATTGGCTTCGAAACACAGTTGGCATTGTCGCGATTGCAGCGCTTGCCGGCTGCGTTGTTAGGGCGGGGCCTGGTTTTGTGACGTTCCGGCCGGACATATATGTGGCGCCTCCGCCGCCGGTTTATTATGCGCCCCCGCCTCCGCCGCCGACGGTGGTTTATGAGCAAGCGCCGCCTCCGGCGCCGGTGGCAGTTTCAAGCAACGATGACCTGCAGCGTCTGGTGGCGCCGATCGCACTTTATCCGGACCCGCTGCTGGCGGATATTTTGCCGGCTTCCACGTATCCGGATCAGATTCAAGCGGCTGCTCAGTGGCTGGCGACTTACCCTGACCCCAGCGAAGGGGAAATCGCCGCCCAGCCGTGGGATCCGACCGTGCAGGCACTTTGCCATTATCCGACGGTGCTGAGCTACATGGCGAGCCAGATGGATTGGACGCAGTCGCTGGGATCGGCCATTGCCAATGAGCAGCCCGACGTGATGGCGTCGATTCAGGATCTCCGGGCCCAGGCCTACGCCGATGGAAGCCTGCATGATACTCCCGAGCAGCGCGTTGTGGTTGTTGGCGACCCGGTCATTTACATCATCCCAACCGATCCCGATGTGATCTACGTCCCCGCCTACGATCCGGTCCTTGTCTATCAGGGGCCGTATGCAATCACCTTCGGTGTACGCTTTGTGGCGGGTGCGTGGCTCGTCCACGGGTTCGACTGGGACAATCACTACATCTTTTACGGCGATTGGCACGGTGGTTGGATTCACGGCCCCTACGGCTGGCGGCGCGATCCCTACTGGGTCCCCCCGGCCTATTACCATCCGTGGGGACGCGATGCCCGCTGGGGACCCGCTCCGCACGTGGACCATTTTGCCTTCCGGGCGGAAGTGGCACGCAGCCAGTGGCATCCTGTTGAAGCTGCCCATCGCGAGGAAGTGCGCAATCTGCGAGGGCAGGGGCAGTTGCCGGAACATGGCAACGCCCGGCCGGACGTGGTGCACGCCGCCCCGCCGGCGGCGCATGGCCAGCCGGGGCCACACCCGCAGCCCGAGCAGAAATCGGCGCATTCCGGCGGATCCCAGGGGTCCGACGGCTCTGACGAGAAGAAACATTGAACATTTGAAGAAAGTGTTGTTACCAAATCCCTTAGATGAGGGCCCCCGCATCGCCATGCGGGGGCTTTTTTTTTGCACGATGGGAATCTGGGTCGGGTATAGGCCCCTGATATCAAATAACTTACGTCACTTTTGCTTTAGATTTTGGCCCGCAATATCCGATTAATCACGTATGCGCCTGGGCTTCTCGGCGGCGTATTGCATCAGGCAGGATAATTTACGCCTTTGACGGCCCATGCAGGTCAATTTAGACTAGGCGGACTGCTGACAGGGATGATCGCAGGCACGCATGATTGTTGACTGTCATACGCACATCTGGCAATCGGCCGAGCAGCTTGGGCAGCTCGACATGGGGGACCCGGCGCGCCCGTCGAAGCGTCCGTTGCGGTTTACGCCTTCGGGGAAGTCGCCGTGGCGCAGCCTGCCGGCTGGGGACCCGGATAGCCACTGGGCACAATCCAGGGTGGTTGATAAGGCCATCGTGCTGGGGTTCAAGAGCAAATACCTTCAGGCGGAAATCCCCAATTCCTATGTCGCGGAATATGTGAATCGGTTTCCGCAGAAGCTGATCGGATTCGCGGGGATTGACCCGACCGAGCGGTCGGCTATCGATGAAATGAAGGCGGCAAAAGAGCACCTTCAGCTTCGGGGGATTACGCTTTCGCCGGCAAACCAGGATTTCCATCCGACCGATTCGCGGGCGATGCGGGTTTATGCCGAGGCGGAGAAGCTGGGGATGCCGATCCTGATCCATCCGGTGGGGCAATTCACGGAGCAGAGCAAGCTGGAATATGCCAGGCCGTTCCTTTTCGATGAGGTGGCGCGGGCGTTTCCGCAGCTTCGGATCGTCTTTGCGCAGCTTGGGCAGCCGTGGCTGGAGGAGACGGTTTGCCTGCTGGGCAAGCACGATCATGTATTTGCGGACGTTAGCGGGCTGCTGTCGCGGCCGTGGCATGCGTACAACACGCTGGTGGCGGCGTATGAATCGCAAGTCATTGAAAAGCTCCTCTTTGGCAGCGATTTTCCGTATACCCAGATCACCGAATGCATCGAGGCGCTTTACAGCATTAACCAACTGACTCAGGGGACAAACCTTCCGGTGGTGCCCCGCGAGGCGCTCCGTGGAATCGTGGAACGCGATACCCTGGGACTTCTGGGACTGGAATGAATCTGGAGTAGCCTGTTGTCTTTTTTATCCTTCGCTGACTCTCGGACTGCTATCGTGCGAAACCTTCTGCTGGCTGTGGCGCTGATTGGGCTGGTGGGGTGCTCGTCTGACGAGGGGAATCTGCATTTGCTCAGTTCAGATCAGAAGCATGAGTTCACGCAGAATTTCACGCAGGCTTATGTGGCTTACAGTGAGTCGGGGGATTCGGACATTGCCCTGGTAAGCGATTCGGAGCCGCGGCAGTTGGTGCATATCCGGATTTTCTGGTCGCCGATGGCGGGGGTGAAGGCGGACCGCCCGAGCAACGCCAATGCGGCGGTTTCGTGGTGTTTTGTCTGCAATAATCCGGCGGGGCCGGGGGTGGTGGAATATAGCGGGCCGGGGCTCGTGGAAGTGAAAGGCGTCGCGGACGGGGCGGAGGTGAGAATCCGCAAGGCCTGGATGAAGAAGCAGTGCTGCCATGGGATGCTGGTCGATCCGCTGGGGCCGTCGCTTCTGGAGGGGACGTTTCACGCGACATACGATTCGCAGCGGGTGGCGACGATCATCGCGCAGATCAAGGCGGCGTCGAATATCAATGCGGAGGCGCAGGCGCCGGCGGAGAGCCGGGAGAATTGAGGGCGGAAAGGCGCGCGGTTACGTCTTTGTAGTTCGCATCGATTTCGGCGGCCTTCCTTAATTCGCTCAACGCATCGGCTCGCTCGCCGAGGGTCTGATAGAGCACTCCCAGGAAATAATGCGGCTCCACGTCACGCGGGCTGGCATTGGTCGCATCGAGAAAATCCTGCCGGGCGCCGGGCCAATCCTGGTTGCGGGCTCGCAGGTTTCCCCGCTCGACGAGCAGATTCGCAGTGATTGCTGGGTATCTGGCGATGGCATCGGTGTAAACCTTCTCGGTGCCGGCCAAATCCCCGGCCCGTTCCAGGGACTGCGCGACCGCGTACACCGCGTCGCTATCCTGGGGCTCCAGCGCGAGGACCATTTTGAACTGCTCCGTCGCCTCCCGGACAGCGGCAATTTCCTCAGCAGAACCGCGCGGAAAATCCAGGCTTTGCTGGGCGTACGATTCGCCAAGGTTGAATCGCGCCCGGGGATTGGCCGGACGCTTGGCAACCGTATCGGTCCAGATTTCCACGGCGGATTGGTACTGGTCGTTTCGCTGAATGGTCAGCCAAATCAGCGCGGCGGCGGCACAGAAGTACGCCCCCGCCGCGATCGCGCAGGTAGCGAGTGCGCCGGGCGAGCGTCCATCCGCCGACAACGACCAGACAGACAACCGCCATCAGGGGGAGATACATACGCTGCTCCGCCGCCGCCTCCATTTTGATTGGCAGGAAGCTGGACGTGGGGGCGAGGATAAGAAAGAACCAACCGCCGAGAAAACCAAGCCAGGGTCTGTATCGCAGCGCGGCAAGCCACCCGATGACGGCAAGCATCACCATCCGCCCGCGCCAGGAAATGTCCGGCCAATTCCAGGCGATCGGCCAGTCATAATAATCCAACGTCAAATCGGAAGGCCAAAAGGCCTGTCTCAAATAATGCGCTACGACATTGGTTTCAGTTTGCGCGTAGGCGGAGGCGGAAATGCCGAGATGAAATCCCACCATCGTGCCGCGAAGTCCGGTGGAAAGCGAAATGAGGATGAGCAGCCAGGTCGCCGCGAGGCCGGCGTAGAGCTTCCAGCGCAGTCTGGCGGTTTCCTTGAATGAGCCGGCGAGGAAGGCGCGATCGTAAAGCAGCGCCAGGATTGGCATTGCCGCGGCGGTCTCTTTGGTCAGCATCCCCAATCCACAGAAAATTACCGCGGCGGCGCTCCACCATTTCGACCCCTCGGCGGCGCGAATTACCGCATAGAGGACGAGAAGAACAAACAGCCCGGCGAGGGATTCCGCCCGCTGGGCGAGGTAGGTGACCGCCTGCGTGTTGAGGGGGTGGACCACCCAGAGCCCCGCCGCGGCCGCGGCCAACCAGGTTTCGGCGCCGGCAAACCGATCGCCCCACACTTGCTTTCGCAGCAGCGTTCGCCGCACGATTGCATACATCAGCAGTGCACACAGGAAGTGAATGAGGAGGTTGGTCAGATGGTAGATTTGGACGTGCAACTCTGCCATCGCGTAATTCACGGCGAATGAGAAGATCAGCACCGGCCGACCGGCCGTTGTCGAAGGTCCGGGCGCCCTTGTGTGGAAAGGATTCAGGCTGCGAATCTGTGGATTCTTCACGATCGCCACCATGTCATCGAAAATAAACGGCCCGTTTTCGCTGTTGCAGTATGCGATGGCGCCGAGAATCAGCACGAGCAACGGAGCGATCCAGCGGTGCGCGAATTGGTTTGAGCGGGAGGATTCATTTTGTCTGGCTGGAATCGATCAGAAAGAGCCAGTGCATCGCGGCGTAATAATGAGGCTCGAGGGCAAGGGCCTTCTGGAATTCGACGGCCGCTTCGGAGGGGCGGTTTTCGGTCATGAGGGTGAAGCCGAGATTGAAATGGGCGCGGGGATTCAAGGGTCGCTCGGCGATGGTATCACGCCAGAGAATTTCCGGGTCCTGGTACTGGGCGTTGCGCACGAAGGTTCGGGCGGAAAGGAGGGCGAGAATGATCGTGAACCCCACCCCACCGGCCCAGGCGGTTGCCGGACGGCGGGAAATTATCGTCCACCCCCCTACCACTGCAAGGACGATGGGCGAGATGAGGGGCAGGTACATGCGATGCTCTGCGGCAACTTCGGTGAAGATCGGGATTACGCTGGAGGTCGGGGCGAGGATCAGGAAGAACCAGGCGCCGAGAAAACCGAGTCGCGGCTTCAGCCAAAGGGCGAGGAGGGTGAGGATTAGGAGCAGAATGACGATGATTCCGCCGGGTGTGATATCGGAAGCGCGGACGGTGATTGGCCAATCGTAATAATCCAGGACTATGGTGTGGGGCCAGAAGGTCAGGAGCAGGTAGTGCCAGATCACGCCGAGTTGGGTCATTGCGTAGTCGATTGGGTTGATGTTGCCGACGGACATTTTTCTGGATCCCGACGCAGCGGCGATGATGACGATGATCCAGGTGGCGGCGAGGCCGATATACATCGTTCGCCGGGTTTTCCACGCGGACGCGAAGGAGCCGGCAAGGAACGTGCGGTCGTAGAGGAGGGCCATGACGGGGGCGGTGACCATGGTTTCCTTTGTGCCCATTCCCAGCGCGCAGGCTGCGATGGCGGCGAATCTCCAGTTTCTAATCAGGCAGTAGATGACCAGGAGATAAAACAGTCCAGCGAGAGATTCGGCGCGCTGGATTGTGTAGGTCACGGCCTCGGTGTTCAGCGGATGGACGAGCCAGATCGCGGTGACGGCAGCGGCGAGCCAATGGGCGGAATCGTGGAACTGGTCGCCGAGGCGCAAAAGCGTTCGAGCGACGATTCCGTAGAGGACGGCGCCGGCGGCGAGGTGAATCAGGAGATTGGTAATGTGGTAAATTTCGACGTGCAGGTCGCCCAGCGCGTTGTCGATTTCAAACGAGAGCCAGAGAACCGGGCGCCCGCTGAGGGTTGTGGGGGAAGATGTTCCGGAATGAGTCGCCGACGGCTGAAAGCTGAGGTTATTGGCGATGGCGTCGACGTCGTCGAAAATGAATGGGCCGTGGAAACTGTTGCAGTAGGCGGCCAGGCCGCAGAGCAGCGCAAGAATCAGCGGGGTGGTGGGCAAAGGCGACGATTTCGCCATCGTGGGGCGATTCTCATGCCCGGATCACCGGGCCGTCAAGAAAGGGCGCGAGATTATAAAAAACCGCACGATTTATTTGCCCCAATCACCTTTTTATCGGCGGGCGATTTGTCTTAGAATTTCGGCATGGCCAGGGACGATGTTTTCGCCAAGCGGACGCAAACCGTTATTCAGGTCGCCGGGCGCAGCGGCTGCGCTGGGAATTGAGCGAGCTGACGACCAGCGATGGTCACACCGTGCGCGGCGCTTTCATGGCCACGGTGCGGGCGCTGCCTGAGGAGAACGAGCTGCGGATGCTGGAGGAGGCGCTGCTGGGGACGAAATCCGCGGTGACTTCGGGGGATGTGATCGACTATTTTGCCACGGCGATTCTGGCCGCGGCGAGGAAATTCTCGGGCGGCTGGGAGGCCAGGGCGCTGCTGGCCGAGGATGGAAGTGCAAGCTCCTCGATGCGGTGCTGGAGTCGGCGGGTGGGGTGGGGTTCGGCTGCGGAATTGAAGTCATCCAGCCGGCGCAGGTTGATCTGGATTGTCCGACGCTGAACCGCCAGCAGATCGAGCAGATGAAGCGGCAGGCGGCCGAGCGCCGGGCGGCCGACCAGATGGATTATCTCAAGCGCTCGGCGGAGTTGTTCGCGCAGTTCGAATCGATTCGCTCCGCCGCCCCGCGGCTTTCGCCCGGGCAGGTGCTGGGGCGGGTGAGCGATGCGGATCAGGCCGATGTCTTTCGGGCGGTAGTTCTGGCTTCGGCGCAGAAGAGATCGCAGGCAAAGCTCTGGGCGGTGGCGGGGAATTATCTGATTTGCATCGACGGGGAAGAGGCGCAGCCGGAGATGATTGACGTGCCTCCGAACCTGGGCCCGGTGCGAAGTGTTCGTGGTGATGGAGAGCGGAATCTGCTGCTGGGATGCCGATCGGGAATTCTGCGGGTGAATCACGAGGCGGTCGCAAATGCGGCGCAATTCGCCGATCCGCAGACGACGAGCCAACTGGGGTTTAACAGTGCGCTCGTTTCGGGCGGGAAACTATGGGCGGCGCATGGGGAGGCGGGATTGGTCTGCTGGAGGCTCGATGAGCCGAAGAATCCGCAGGTCGCGATTCGGCCGGCAGGTTCGAATATTGCCGGATTTTCGCCGCGCAACCTGGTGCGGCTGGATTCGCAGCGATTGATTCTCAGCAGCGGGAAACAGTTGGTCGTGGTATCCGACGAGGGTGGATTGCAGCCGATCCCGCATGGCGGCGATTCTGAGATCGTAGCAATCTGCCCACAAGAGCAGCGAATTTTGACGGCGCATGCGGATGGGCAGATATGCTCATGGTCGGTGGAAACGTGGGAAATCACGTGCAGCCAGCGGCGCAGCGGCAATGTGCTGGCGGCAGCAGCGCTGCCGTGGCTGGGGGATGTGCGGCTTCTGCTGACGACGGAAACGGGCGGAATTTTGTGCGTCGGGCCGGATGATGAGGTGCTGACGCAGTATTCCAGTCCGTATCAGGGCCTGCGCATCGTCGCGGCGGTGGCGGATAAAATTGCCGCGGTTACCTCCGACCGGCAGCGCATCGTTATCTGGCATTCGTGGGATGGGAAGAAGCCGTTTCTGGATTTGTATCTCTACGGAATGGCCAAGCATCGAATTGCCGACATCACTTTTGCGGAATGAAGAGGATCTCACGGTAGAGTAGAGAACTGAACGACCCGATTGCCGCTCAGCTCTCCCTCTTC
Organism: uncultured Phycisphaerales bacterium; assembly: GCA_963755915.1. Lineage (GTDB taxonomy): Bacteria > Planctomycetota > Phycisphaerae > Tepidisphaerales > Tepidisphaeraceae > PALSA-1353. The sequence continues at coordinate 3,867,161 of CAVWLP010000002.1, read as the reverse complement.
GAACCGGACGAGCGGGTTTCCCGCATCCGGCTCTCACGGTATTGTTCTTCTCAAGCATTCACGGTCGGAACAGGTCGCAGGCTGATGAGGCCCAGACGCTGCAACTGTTCGTACCAGCTCCTCGCTCCGCGCACACGGAACGGACGCTGGCTGCGACGTTTAAGGTGTCGTTCCAGTCGCTCCTGCACAAATCGGTTGATCTGACGGAACGCCTTGCGCGGATAGCCTTTGCCGAAGTAGTTGGCCCATCCTCTCAGGTGCTCGTTGATCTGTACGATCAACGCCGGGATGGGCACAAAGCCTGCTTCGGGTCCGGTCATCTCCCGCAATTTGTCCCGCTCACGCTGCATCGACTTGCTCGAAGGACAGAGGTTCAGATAACGCCCCGGCCCGCCTTGCAGGCTCCGGTCGTACCGGAACCTGTACCCGAGAAAGTTCAGACTTTCGCCCGGCTCTTTCAACTTCACCGTGCGGGTCTTGTCGGTGTTGATCGTCAGATCAAACCGGCCTTGCAGCGTGCGTTCCACGAACTGCTTGATCTGAGGGCCTATATACCTTGCCATGATGACAAAGTCGTCGGCGTACCGGATCAGCCGGGCGTTCGCCCAGCGATGCGGGCCATCGGATCGGTGGAACAATTTATCAAACCAGTGCAGATATAGGTTGGCCAGCAGCGGCGAGATCACTCCGCCCTGCGGCGTTCCCTGTTTGCTCCGGGTGACTTTCGGTGGATCGCCGGGCTTCTCGCCTTCTTCGACGATCACCGCCTTCAGCCACATCCGGATCAGCTTCAGCACGCTTCCGTCCGTGATCCGCTTCTGGACACACGCCATCAGTTTCTCATGGGGAATCGTGTCGAAGTACGACTGCAAATCCGCGTCATACACTTCCCTTCGGCCCTGCTGGAGGTTTTGCTTGATCGCCTCCAGCGCATCGTGAGCCGAGCGACCGGGACGGAATCCATACGAACAGTCCAGGAAATCCGCCTCGAAGATCGGCTCGATGAGCAGCAGCACCGCCATCTGCACCACGCGATCTCGGATCGTGGGGATGCCCAATGGACGCCGCTTGCCGTTGGCTTTGGGAATGTACACGCGCTTCACCGGCTGCGGGCGGTAGGTGCGGGTCTTGAGCGATTCTTCGATCTCGCTCAGGAATCCACTGACGCCGTGCTCGGAGTTTTGCACCTTCTCGATGCTCACCCCGTCCAAGCCGGGCGCCCCGCCGTTGGCGGACACCCGGTCCCACGCCGCTTCCAGAACATCGCGCCGGCAGATCCGGTCGTACAAGGTGTAAAACCGAAACCCCGGTTCCCGCTTGGCTTTGAGGTATAGCTTCTGTCTCAGAAGAAAGACTTTCCCCGGCAGACCCCTGGAGTTCACCCTCAGGTGCTCCGGCAAGTCTGTCGGATCATCCGTACTGTCAGGTTGTCCCTGCAAGCGGGCCTCTCTTCTTCTTACTTCCGCTCGATACCGTCAGGGCTCCTTGGCTCGCGGCAGGCTTCGCCTCCGCTCACGGGCATTACCCCGCTTCTCAGCTACTATGAGCCCATCCGACTCCCCACGCTTCCCGTCCCTTGGTTATGTCTTTCCAACGAGCCGCACAACGATGCGTGGGGTCTCTCAGTTCCCGATCTTGTCTGTCGGCACGCGCCGTCCCCATCGACCCCGAGGAGCCGGACGATTGCTCGCACCCGCTGCTTCATCGTCCGCGCCGGCTTGGCCCTCTCTGACGGGTTGGCCACTCCCATTGGCGTAACGAGGCTGGTTTGGGTTCGCTTAACGCTACGGCTCGCGCCTTCGCCTTCCGGGGCTTCGCGCGACCGATTGCTCCGTCGTCACGCCCGGGCGGCTACACGGCTAACGGGTCATTCCATGGTGAACTCCTTTCAGTTCACAAGACAAAACCGGTTTCACTGACGCACCAGAGGCGCAAGGCGCGGAGAAATCCGGTCTCAAGCTCAGCGCCTCCGCGCCTCTACGTGAGAAATCGTTTTCGATTAGTGCCCGTGAATCGGCTCGCCGAGGAGCTTTTTTAATTCGGCAAATTTGTCGTTCATGAGCTTCGGCGTTTTCGCCTCAAGATTGAGGCGGAGCAGCGGCTCAGTGTTGCTTTTGCGAACATTGAACCACCAATCGCCCAGGTCGGCAGTGATGCCATCCAGATAATCCACCTGCCCCTTCTTGTACGCCTCGGCGAGCTCCTTGATTTTCCCGTCCTTGTCCTCCACCTGAAAATTGATCTCGCCGGTTTGCGCGTAGCGATGAAGCGGGCCAACCAATTCGCTAAGAGGTTTGGACTGCGCCGAAAGAACCGAAAGCAATCGCGCGAAGGCGATGGCGCCGCTGTCGGCGAAGAAATTGTCGCGGAAATAGAAGTGCCCGGAGAGCTCGCCGCCGAAGACCGCCTTGGTTTCGGCCAGGGTTTTCTTGATGAAGGCGTGGCCGACGCGGTCGCGCCGCGGAACGCCGCCGGCGGATTTCACTTCGTCCGGAACGACGTGGCTGGAACGCAGATCGTACACAATCGTCGAGCCCTTATTCTCGGGCATCTGCAGAAAATCGCGGGCGAGGAGGGCCGTCACGATATCGCAGCCGATGGTCTTTTGTTTTTCGTCGACGAAAATGCAGCGGTCGGCGTCGCCGTCGAAGCAGACGCCGAGGTCGGGCTTTTCGACGGCGATGCGAGTTTTGAGCATGTCCAGGTTCTGATCGACCAGCGGGTTGGGCTCATGGACGAAACTGCCGGTGATTTCAAAAAGCAGCGGGCTGATTTTGAGGTTGGGCACCCCGTCGAAAATCGCCGGGACCATTTTTCCCGCCATGCCATTGCTGGCGTCAATCACGACTTTCAGCGGGCGCTTGAGGTCGAGAAATTTCAGCACGTGTTTGCGGTACTGCGGCCAGAGGTCCTGCTGCTGGACTTTGCCGGTGGGGGAAGATTGGGTGGATTTCAGTTCCGCTGCGATGCGTTTGATGTCGTCCAACCCGCTGGCGGCGCCGATGGGCTGCGCCTTGGGGCCGCTGATTTTGAAGCCGTTGTATTGGGCGGGGTTGTGGGAGGCGGTCGTCTGGATTCCGCCGACGGCGTCGAGGTGGTTGATGGCGAAATAGATGAAGGAGGTGTCGATCATGCCCACGTCGATCACGTTCAATCCGGCGCTGCGAATGCCGTCGATGAGGGCGTTGGCCAGCGCGGGTGAATGCGGCCGCATGTCGCGGCCGACGACCAGTGTGTCTTCCAATTTCACTCGTTCGGTGGTTCCTTTACGGCTGAGCTTGAGGAACTGGGCCGTCGCATTACCAACCTTCCAGGCGGCTTCTTCGTTCAAGGGATTGGGGTAGGTGGCGCGAACGTCGTAAGCTTTGAATATTTTTTCGATCATGGCTGATTAATGAAGGAGTGAGTACGTAGGGTGGGTGTACTCGCCCACCATTCTCGGTGATCGGCAGACCAAACGGTGGGCGAATACGCCCACCATACGGCTATGGAGTTCCAACTGAGGAGGCAACGGAGAAGCGATTCACCGCTGGTCTGCATAATTCGCATTGAAATCGATATTCCCATCCGCGACAAGCCGCTCGGCCTGTTCGCGCACCGATGCGACATTCAGATTCCGCCCCGGGCATTCGGTGACCTTCGTCTGCCCATGCCCCAGCACTCGGGATGCGGGGATGTTGTAGGTTTCCATGAGATAGGCCACCAGCTTCACCAGCGACCGCATCTGTCGCGGCGTGGGGTGGGTTTTGTTGAAATCGCCGACCAGGCAGATGCCGATGCCATAAATGTTGTAGCGGTTATCGAGGGCGTTGTCGTGAGCGCCCCATTTTTGCTTGGTCCAGCGTGGGCCGACTTCGATCTGGCCATCGCCGCTGTTTGTTCCGTTGCCGATGACGAAGTGATAGCCAAGCTCGTCAAATCCGCGGGCGCGGTGCCATTGGTCGATGATGGCGGCCGAGCCGTAGGCGCTGTCGCTGTGGTGGATGATGATCCAGGTCCAGTGCCGCGGCGCCACCGGTGGAATCCAGCCTGCCGGGACGGCCGAAGAGTACGCCGGCGCGGGTATTTCACGAACCGCCGCCGGGGCGGGCGCGGAATAGACCGGCGGCGGCATCGCCACCACCGGGGGCAGAGGCGCAGCCTGGGCAACCGCGGGGGGATTTAAATTGACCGGCGGCAAGTCAGCATCGGCACTCTCCATCTGGCAGCCGCTGAGAAGACCCGCCCCCATTGCCAAAAACAGTGCCAGACAGAAGCATTGCCGGGCGATTCCAAAAGTGCGCATGATTCCCTTCGTCATTGGCCAAATATGATTAGACGGACCACCCCGTTTATCGGCAGATGTATCGGAAAAGGTGGAAATGAATCGCGCCATCCTTGGCCGCTCCGGTCTGAATCCAATATCTATGTAACCCGCCCTAAGAAGATTTTCCAGTAATTTGCAGGGGAAAAATTCATTACGCGCACATGGTTCGTTCGCGGATCGGCCCCCACACCCCATCCCCCGGGAGCACTTGGACGCGCGAAACTCTCTGTTTTTGACCCCAAAGCGGCAACCTTTTTAGAGGCAAATGCGAACTCAATGCGGGGAGGAGGCGAACACCCCGCGAGATGAGTTGCATGGGCGCCCCAAGCGGTTTTCGCCTCCTCCCCGCACCCCTCCTCCACTTTCCGACTTCCCCTAACCGTCCAATCCCAAATCCGGAATGCCGACATATTTCTGCAAGAATCGGCGCTGTGCGTCCACGTGGTCCTTCGGCCACACAATTACGCAGTGGTTGCGATGCATTGCATTTCTGGGGGAGCGTTGAGGGGAAAAGGAAGGGGAGTGGGGTGGGTGCGGGAGGGGCGAGGGGAAAACTTTTGGGGCCTTATCTTTTGGGGCCTTATATGGTGTCCCCTCGCCCCTCCTGCATTGCATTTGAATTTCGCCTTTCAGCGAGCACCTCTTTGCCCAACGCATTAGAAAAGTGTCGCGCTGGTCAAATTCCAGGGGTGATCGAAAAAACAGGGGAACCGACTAAGAACAGGTACACCGATTCAATTGCTTTAGGCTATGCTGTCACACAGATGATCCGGCGGCAGGACGGAAAACAGCTTTTACTCATCCGGCAGGACGACCATGCCCGTTTAGCCGGCGAGCTTGCTCGCCGCGTCGGAAACGCTCTTTTCGCCCCCGTCCCCCTTCGAATCAGTGATTCTCGGCATCTCCCAGCACGATTGCGGCTGGCAGGCGGAGGATTCCAGGCCGCAGCTCAATGTTCACGGTTATCCGGAGCATGTTTTCGAAGCGGACATTCTGACCGCCCTGGACGCCTGGGGGCAATCCGTCGATCAGGTCATCGCCCGCGACCCCTATGCCGGGATGCTGGTGAGCCTGCACACGATGGCCCTGGCCAATCGGGCGGCAGCGCACGAAGTCGAGCATCAGGATGAAGTGAGCCGGCAGAAAACATTTCGCATCCGGCGGTTTGTGCATCGGCAGATCGAGATTCAAGAGCAGCTTCGAGGCAAGTTGCAGATGCGGACGGATCAGCCGCTACGGGGCGGGCTGGCGGAGCCGGGGCGTTCGCCGGAGGAGGACCTGCTGCGAGCCAATTTTTTCCTGCTGGAGCTTTTGGACCAGGTGAGCCTCAACCTCTGCTTCAACGAGCCGATTTTCGGCGGATTGAAATGGTCTATCCCCGGCCGGGGTTGGATGCGATCTCTGCCCGGATTTCGCCGGATGGGGAGGGAGGCATGCAGCTTTATCCCTGGCCGTTCAATTCGCCGACGATTGAGGTGGATGTGGCAGCCCGGCGCGTTCCGGCGGGGCCGTATCGGGACACGCAGGCCCTCCACGCGGCGTGCAAAGCCGCGGCCGAGTCTGTCGTCCGCGTGGTGCTTCGGCCGAGCGGAAGTTAACATGCCCCAATGATCAATCCGCTTCGAGTTTTGGTTTACTTGCCTCCCTTCAAAATCCTGGCGGCCCCACACTTTTTAAATGCGTTGGCCCCAGGGCGGCTCGCTTAAGGACGAAAGACAAATGCAATGCAGGAGGGGCGAGGGAGAACCACATGAGATGAGTCGCAAGGGCGCCTCTATAGTTTCTCCCTCGCCCCTCCCGCACCCACCCCACTCCCTCTCCTTTTCCCCTCAACCATCCGGAGGCAGAAGAATTTGCGATCCGCACAAAGGCGCGAGCCCATCGGTCTTTGCCCTTGGACGGTTAGGAGAAGCGGAAAGTGGGTGGAGGGGGTGCGGGGGAGGCGGGAGAAAAACCTTGGGGCCTTATGGGTTGTCTCCCGCCTCCCCTGCATTGCATTTCGAATTTGCATTTAATGCGACGGCCGATGTGCGTCCGAAACAAACACAATGCCGGGCGGACAGGGAAAAGGATACGCTGGCTGCTTCATTGATCGGCCCGCCCTGCCTACTCCGCACACTCTTCTTTTCAATCCTCGCCCTCGCCGCCGTCGGCTGCCAGAGCCAGCAAACATTTGATGTAACGGTCACCAACCGGCTCTCAGATCCGGTCACCGTCTGGATGACCAAGGCCAAGCCGGTCACGGACGGCCAGTACGAAGACGGCTGGGTTCCCCCCGAAGTCGCGGCAATCGGAACAACCCAAACCCAGCACATCGGCGGCGTCGTCGTCGAACCCGGGGACACGGCACATACTGTTTTGAAGGGAACGATCGAATCGGACGACGTGGCCGTGCTTCGCGTCTATCGCGCCACGGATTTGGACGTCATGCTGACCAAACACGCAGGCGATCCGGACCGGCTGGATATTCCGCTGGGGCCCGGCGTCACCGATATCGATATCGTGAAGCGCAACGCCCAGATAACCAACGTGCCGCATGGCTCGAGCCCATAAGAAAATTTCACCGCGGAGATTTCACCGTGGAGATCGCAGAGAACGCGGAAAAGATATTTCTTTCGCTTTGAATTCTTGGCGCTCTGGGCGTCTTGGCGGTTATAAATCCTCTGGTGCCGCCGGTGTCCTCACCGGCGGTTATGGCAGTTTGATCCCGCCAGTGAGAACACCGGCGGCAAAAAAAAGGAGCGCCCTGAAAATACCGATTGAACCACGGATTTCACGGATGCGCACGGATAAGAGGTTTTTTTATTATCTGTGAAATCCGTGTAATCCGTGGTTCAAATTGCTCTCTGCGATCTCCGCGGTGAACCAGCATTTTTGAAAGATGTGAGATGTCATATAAGGAGCATCAATCCGCCGCCAAATCGATTTCGGTTCGCTGCGCCATCGTAACCCTCAGCGATACGCGCACGCCGGAAACGGATGTCAGCGGCAAGCGGATCGCCGACCTCCTCGCCTCCGACCAGCACCACGTGCACGAGCGGCACGTAATCCCCGATGACCCGGATCGCCTCGCGCAGCTCCTGGAAGAACTGCTGGGTCTGTCCGAGGTGGATGCGATACTGACCACCGGCGGCACCGGCATCACCCATCGCGATCAAACGATTGCGGTCGTCGAAAAAATCCTCGACACCCCCCTCCCCGGCTTCGGCGAGCTTTTTCGGATGCTAAGTTGGCAGCAGATCGGCAGCGGCGCCATCCTCAGCCGCGCCGTAGGCGGAGTCGCCAGAAAAAAACTGCTCTTCGCCATGCCCGGAAGCACCGCGGCGGTCGAGCTGGCAATGACAAAGCTGATCCTCCCGGAACTGCGGCATCTCGTGCATCAGATCCGCAAGTGAAAACTGTCTCAGCACAACATCCGGCAGTGTCTCAATTTGAATCACCACTATTGCGGGTCCCAGGCGGCTTTTTCCCGCTCGGAGGATAGAATCGTCGGGATGGATAATCCCAAGCCACACCAGCTCGACTATGGTGGGGCTTCGCCCAAACGAAAGCGACAACTTCCACCCGCGATCAGATTTCTAATCGGGATGGTTGCGATTATCTGGGTTACCAGCGGGATCGCATTGAGTTTAGCGGGAATCCATGCCGGGGATTTAAGATTCGTACTTGGTGCCGTGGTCGATTTTACTTTGGCCGGGATTGCGGCCTTCTTCCTTTGGGGAAGATTCTAAAATTTAGAAACAATCCGCGTCCCAGGGCATTCGGATGTCCCCCTTTTCCCCCTCCCCTGGTACTCCTGACCGCCCGACACTTTTTTGAGTTGGGAGACGAATTGGCAAAGTCTTCCAAATGCAAATGCAATGCGGGCGGGGCGAGGGGGAACCGATATAGGGCCCCCCTCCGGTCTGAGCTGAGGGTCGAGGACAAAAGTTTCCCCCTCCCCACTCCTCTTCCTTTTCCCCTCAACGCTCCCCCATCAAATGCGTGCACGACCGCATTCACGCAATCGGATGTTCCAACGCCCACGTGTACGAGGTGCGCGAATCACTGGCGAAACGCCTCCGTATTTCGCCTTTTGGGGGGGACGGTTAGATGGCATGTTGGTTGTCGGGCTAGCCACCGTCGACTAAACCCGACAACCATGAAACACAATTCTTCTAAAGGTAGCCGCAAGGCCTCCCAAGTTCGAGGGGAGAGAGTCTCGAAGCCCAATCAGTCGCACGAGGTGATCAAACTCGGCGTGGATACCCACAGCCAGCAATATACCTTCGCACGGATGGTCGATCATCAGGGGATTCAACCGGCCCAAAAACTCTCGCCGGCCGTCTTCATCGAGTTTCTCAAAAAGCAGCTGACGCTGGCCAAACGCGTGGTGATGGTCTACGAAGCCGGTCCCTACGGCTTCGCGTTGCACCGCGAAGCCACCGCCCTGGGCGTAGAGTGCCTGGTCTGTGCCCCCGAACGTCTGTCCCGCGGCCGCAAGAGAGTCAACGACAAGATCGACGCCACCGAACTGCTCTCGCGTCTGGACCGGCATCTCGCCGGCAACACGACGGCGCTGCGTCTGGTGCGTGTCCCCACGGTGGCCCAGGAGATCCACCGCCGCCTGGGGCGCGAGCGCAACACCTACCGAAAGGAACGGCAGCGCTGGATCGCCCGTGGACGAAGCCTGCTGCACAGCCTCGGCATCCATCGCCCGGGAAAATGGTGGGAGCCGCTGGCGTGTGAGCCGCTGCTGAAAAAGCTGGAAGAACTCTACGGCTCAGAACTGATCGAACCGATCCGCAAGGAGCTTGCCCGCGACCTGGAGATGGTAGAGATGATGGACCAGAAGCGAGATGAACTGACCCGCCAGCTCTGCGCGGAGGCCAAGTCCCGCGAATCGGCCCGGATCAAGGGAATCGGACACCTCAGCTATGAGCTGCTGGATCGTGAGATCGTCGACTGGAATCGCTTCCAGAACCGCCGGCAGATCGCCAGCTACACCGGGCTTTGCCCTGGAGAATCCTCCTCAGGCCAGAGCCGGATGAATCTGTCGATCGACAAACATGGCAACCGCCGACTGCGCACGGTGCTGGTGGAACTGGCGTGGCTGCTGCCCAAGTTCCAGCCGGAGTATTTTCGTCTGAAGCGCTGGAAGCAGGTCTTCGAGAACCCCGGAGCCAGAGCCATGCGCAAGAAAGCCGCGGTGGCCTTGGCGCGGCAACTGGCGGTGGACCTGTGGCGGATCAAAACCGGCCGGGTCAAAGCGCAGGATCTGGGCTTGAAACTGGCAGCGTAAAAAGCCGGCCAAGGTTGTCCCCGAACTTCTGGAGCCTGGATGGACGACGGATAAAGAGCTTGGAATAAAAGTGAAAGAGACGAGCCACGGTGTAACGCGCCCGTTTTCCCCTATGAGCGCCCTTGAGCGTTCGGCGGTTAGATTGGGTCAGCGTGAACCGCCTGCAACGGACGTATTAGACCATGGTGTACTGGCAAACCGCCAGGTACGGATAGCAGGAAGAGCGTTGCCGCAATGATGGCAACAGCCCATGCAGAGCGGACACTGACAGGCCGAGCAACAGCTTAAAAAGACAAAAGAATAAAGGCGGCGAATGCGGCCCACACTTGACAACCAACATAGCAGGGGAAAAGGAGAGGGAGTGGGGGTGCGGGGGAGGCGGGAGAAAAACCTTGGGGCCTTATGGGTTGTCTCCCGCCTCCCCTGCATTGCTTTTGCATTTGTCTTCAAAAGAGCCGGCCGCTTACTCCTCGAACTCAAAAAATGTGTCGGGCGGTCAGGTACTCCCGGGGAGCCCCCTGTCCTCTTCAGCTAGTTTCGGCACGATGGGTGGCGGCCTTCTGCGTTTTACGAGGCGCAAGCGATTGCCCCGCCCCGCATCCACGGGGCCAAACCCGATTTCTTGACCTTCCGCGCATCCGCATTAGGATTGCATCCGCTGGGCAAGCCCATTCGAAGCCCCCTTCGTCTAGTGGCCCAGGATATCTGGTTCTCAGCCAGAGGACAGGGGTTCGACTCCCCTAGGGGGTATTCAGGAAACCATGGTTTCCCGCAAATCGCCCGGATTTCCGGGCGATTTTGCATTTCGGCTAATTTCGAGTTCTTATACGAAGGACTTGGCCAAGGTCCGCAACCGCAAGCTCGGGCGGCCGAAGAAATCGAAGGGTGAAGGATGGAAGAAGAGCACACGCATACGCATTACCAGAAATCCCATCCCCACATTCCCTATTGGAAGCGCGCTCACCGCGACTGGAAATTTTGGGTGGCCGTCCTGATCATGCTGGGCGCGATGGCGGTCTACATTGTCACCGTGGACCTCTCAATGCGCCCAAACGGTCAAACACAGCAGCGCGTACCGTGAACCCATTCGAGCGGCGCAAAAAGAAGGGGTGAAACATGGCCAATGTCGGCGGACGCGGAACGCGTGTTGTCGAATCGGGCAATCAGGAAATAGGCGGCGCATCGCCGGCGGCGCGGCTGGGGACAAATAAAGAGAACGCGATTCATTTTGATGATCTGCGGAAATGAATTGCGCCCTCTTTATTTCGTCCTGCATTTCTCACCGGCCAGCCCGTTCATTTGGTTTCTGAAATGATGGCCTTAAGTTCTTCGAAGACAGCAGGCGAAACCGTGTACTGGCCATTGTTGAACGGAAACCAGTCTGTGACAGAGTTAAGGTCTTCAATGGGTCGGGAGTGCGAACCTGGGTCATGTCCGCTTTTTCTTAGAAAGTCTATCGCGACGTTGTTGGTCATTGAGCGGACGACCATCATTTCTCGCACCAGCAGTTGATTCCATTTATCCAGACTGAAAAACTTGCACTTGATCCGCTCATTTCGTTCCGAGTCAATCGGTTTCTTTGCGTTGCCTAGCGCGGTCAGGTTTGCTTCAGCTCCCAGTGCCCTTTTGCGTTCCTTTTGCCACACCCCAAACGCCGACGCCAACAAATAGCATGCGAGCGAAGCCCATAAAACGCCCGCGGGCGGGGCGTAACGGAAATGAAAAGTCCAATCCGCAATAGCCCACGTTGTTAGAAATGCCGCCAAGATGCCCCCCGTGACTTTTGAGATGAGTGTACGAATAAACTCTCGAACGAAATCCCAGAAATCGCCCATCATGGTTGTGCTCCGGTTTTTTCATCGCATACCCTCAACGGAACGCCAAAATTAAGCAAGCCTTGCAGCAGAAATCGCAATTTAAGGCTCCATTTCAGGCCCGGTAATGATCGCGGCATTGCGTCCCTTTCCTGTTTCGCATGCTGAACGCGGTTGGGGTAAAATGAAGCCTCCGGCGGCACGTCGCCAAGCTTAGGCCGCCGGAGAATAGGAAAAGACCATGTCTGTTTTTCGCCCACTTGTACCACCATCCGCCCCCGAGGGTCTAATCGTCTAGGGGTGAGACCATATGGGCAATGATTCCGGTCCCAAACCCGAAGCTGATCGAATAATCGCGAACGTGTCACCCAAAGACCTCCACGAAATTTTCAAGAAAAACTTACATTTCCAAGCGAAACAACTTGTCGCGCCTTACGTTGGAAAATGGATTAGGGCGTCGGGAGAAGTAGATGACATAATTATCCATGAAACCTACATTACGATTTATCTCGAAGGACAGATTTCATATGCCGTTTATCATTTCGACCCCGCATGGAAGGGTCGAATCGAAATACTAAAGGCTGCTGATCGCATAAATATCCTTGGCCAAATCGAGAAGGTCGATACGTCTGGCGTGAATTTGGAACATTGCGAACTGTTGGACGAATCAGGGTCACCACTATTGGAGGCTCCGAACCAGAATCAAAGCGAAGCAACAACCCAAAACGAACACTATAAAAACGCCCCAAGCAATATCTCCAGTCCGCAACACAACACGATCCGTTCGCTGCTCTTCAAAACCTCCGGAGAGGGTGCTCTTGCGTTGCTTGCGTGGGTAATGGCCGATGATGTGGTCGTTGCTCATCCTATTCTTGCACATTGGCTACGGTTCCTTACCGGCGCCCTGATTTTGGCTGCTGTTCTCACACCCTTCTATCAATTCCTCACTAACAAAAAACGGGTACTCGCAATTTACGCGGCGCTGGTCGTTGCACTTGGGTTGGTGTTTTTCTTGGAGGAGAAATCCGAGTCTGATGCTCGCGACGCGACAACTTTTACATCGCTCCCAGATGGAAGGATTCTCATCGACAAAGACCCAAAATTTCTTAGCGATATTTTCAGCGAGAACACCGATATCGAAGCGGATCGACTCGTCGAACCCTACATCGGGAAATGGATGAAAATCAGCGGAGATGTTTACGATATTTCCGACCGCGATTTCGGCGATTTGATGTACGTTTCGATAATGGACAAAGGCGGCAATCCCTTTGGTATGTCCATAGCGCTGGGGATGGGCTTCAATCGAGATACGTGGAAGGACAGGCTGGAACTTCTGCACCCAGGAGATCACATAACAGTAATCGGGCAAATAAAAAGTGCTAGCCGAATTGGCGTCCAGTTCGATAAATGCGAATTGAAGTAGCCATATTTCCCCGGCGCGAGCTTCCCCCCGATGATCCCCTCCACCATCGCCAGCGATTGCTGGGCGAAATCTGGCGGCTGTCTGCTTCGGGTTGTGCATTGCCAGCATCTCCGGCCAACCCGCCAATGTTACATCCCCCGTTTAATCAAAATTCATCAAACCCAGCGCAACCACGGCCGTCACACCGACTTAAATCAAAATAAGTTATCGTGCACTAACTATTTCGCCAAAAATGTAAAAAAACGTAAAGTTTTGTAAAATCTCCCCTTCTCCTCCTGTCGCCCCCCTGTCATCAGGTTTTCAATCCCCCGCCGGGAAAGTAAGCTTCTGCCCCGATGAGCGCCATCCCCGCCACATCCCCCGCCCACGAGCCCTACCACCCTCACAACCCCTGGTACTTCTTCACCACCTCGGGCGACCTCGGCTACGCGATCCGCACCACGCTTGCCGGTGTATTGAGCCTGATCATTGTCATGTGGATCCAGCTCGACGTCCCGCGCTGGACCATCCTCACCACCCTCATCGTCAGCCCCCCCGTGCGCGGAAACGCCCTCCGCAAGTCCGTCGCCCGCCTGGGCGGAACCGTCATCGGCTGCGTTGTCGGCGTCCTCCTCATTGCCCTGTTTCCGCAGGATCGCATCGGGTTCTTTCTGAGTTGCGCCCTGTGGCTCGGATTTTGCGCCTACTGGGGAACGCTTCGCCGTGGATTCGTCGCCTATACGGCAATTCTTGCCGCATTCACCTCGGCACTCGTCGCCCTGGGCGCGATCGATGCACCGCAGAACGTCTTCTACATCGCCATCGATCGCGGCTCCGCAACCTTCATCGGTTGTCTCGTCGCCCTGGTGATGTCCGAAGCCGCGGTCCGCACCGACGATGCGCCCGGCGATCTGGTCAATCGGGCCTCGAAGATCATCGTAGGTCTCTTCGATTGGGCCGTCGCCCAGTTAGGCTCGCACGCTCCAACCACTTCGGAAGCCGGCGCTTTGGAAGACGCCCCTTATTCGAGCCTGATTCTTAGTTTCGACGAACTAAACCGCAACGCCATGGCCGAGCGCCCGTCGCTGCGGTGGGTCAGCTCATGGATCCACGGCGCCCCCACGGCCATGCTCTCCCTTCAGTCGAACGTCATCGCCGCGGTGCGGTTGAGGCGCGAAGGTCAGCCAGACGATCCGCAGCTCGATCGAGTCCGTGAAGCCATCATCTCCGGCGCAATTTGATCGCGACCGGCGCCGAGATTTCCCTGGAAAAGCTCCGCCAGCAGGCCCAGGCCCTTGCCCGTCTCCGGCAAGATCTCCCCGCTGACGCGCCCTATTACGAGATCATCTCAGCCATCCAATACGAGCTTGTAGCCATTGATGCCATTCTCACCCAGAGGGAGCCTGGTTACGTGCAAGTCCAGCGCTATCCAGAGCCGCGCTTCGTCGGGATGCACATGCGCGCCTGGACGAACTTCAATCGTGCCGCCATCGGCCTTCTGGTGGGTTTTCTGATCTGGGACGCCACCGCCTGGTCCCAGGGTTCATTTTTCCTCACCGTGCTATCCGTCGCACTGGTAATTTATATTTCCCTAGAGAATCCTCTGGCGCTGAATAACCTGAATCTTCTCTTCGCCTCCATCGGCGCCGTGGCCGGAATAATTGCGCTGTACCTGATTATGCCCTGGTCCAACCACCCCCTCTGGTTTGCGGTCGTGACGTATGCGTTTTTGTTTCCAGCCGTCTGGTTGCAAGCCAAGCCAAAGTTTCTCGTTCCCGCAATCACCTATATGTTCGTCACCAGCACATTACTCAACCCCACCAATCCCCAGCAGTACGATCTGAATTCAACCTTGAACACGGCCGCCTCCGTTGTCTGCGGCTACGCGTTCGTACGGCCTCTTTTCATGCTTATCGGCACCCCCAAGACCGGCCGGGCGCGCATGGAAGAATTGCTCCAGCGGATGCGAAAACACATTCGGACCCACTTGAAGGAACGCCCCATGAACCGCGACGACCGCCTGCGATGGGAAACGGGCATGTACGACGTCTTCCAACGGTTCCAGGCGGAAGCGATGCCTCCGGAAATCCGCGCCAAGGGGGTCGATCTGCTGATGCGCGGCCGCCAGATAATGGCCGGCGCGGAGCAGTGATCTTTCGCGCGCATTCCATTATCAGTCCCCCGCCGGTATAAGATTTCCGCTGATATGGGATTCCCCTTGCGCGAAATCGACATATTCGGGATTTTCATGGCCCCCGCGGCGGTCATGCTCGTCATCTGTGCCGCCGTCTTCTTCGTCGCACGCCGAATATTGAATCAGTTGATCGACATGAACCGCTACGTCAGGCACCGCCCGCTCTTCGACGTCGCCTGTTTCGTGCTGTTTTACTGCGTGGCAATTTTGACGATGCGCATGAGATGAAGCACCCATGGCCGAGCCGGTTCGAACGAAAAAAATCGCGGCTGGATTTCGCGTGTTCATTACCGTGCTTGTGGTCATCGCGGCCGTCGCGGCGGGCATCTGGGCTTACCGGTTTTATGAATACACTCCCTGGACGCGGGATGGGCGCGTGAGCGTCTACGTTGTCGATACGGCGCCGGAGGTCAGCGGGCAGGTGATGAGCGTGCCGGTCATCGACAACCAGTTCGTCCACAAGGGCGATCTGCTTTACACCATCGACCCGCGCGATTACGTCGCCGCGCTCAAGCGCGCCCAGGCTGCGCTCGACGGCGCAAAGGCCCAACTTGAGCTCCAGCAGGAAAATTCCCTTCGCCGACAGAAATTGCCGCTTGGCGATGTGTCGGCTGAAGAGAAACAGCTTTACGTCACCAATGCGAACGTGAGCCAGGCCGATGTCGAGTCGGCCGCCGCGGCGCTTTACAAGGCGCAGGTTGATCTGGATCGTTGCGAAGTGCGATCGCCCGTGAATGGGTGGGTGACCAACCTGACGGTGCGGGTGGGAAACTACGCCCTCACCGGACAGCGCCAGATGAGCGTCATCGACGCCGATTCGTTCTGGATCACCGGCTATTTCGAGGAGACCCAGCTTCGCAACATCCGCGTCGGCGCCAAGGCACGCGCGGTGATGATGGGATACCCCGATACGGATGTCGTCGGCCACGTCGAGAGCCTGAACCGAGGCATTAACGACACCGATGCCACGCCCAATTACCAGGGCCTACCCCAGGTCAGCCCGATTTTCACGTGGGTGAGACTGGCCCAGCGAATCCCGGTGCGGATTCACATCGACACGGTGCCGGACGAGATTCATCTGGCCGCCGGCGAGACCTGCACGATCTACGTGGATACGTCGGACTCCCGATAGAAGACGATTCATTTTCTCGCGACGACGTTCGATTTGGCGGCTTGATCGAACGACTCCCACCCGCCGCCGACGGCCTTGTAGAGGGCGATCATGCTCAGGTCGATATTCCCCTTCGTAACTGCCAGAGCATCCTGAGACACCAGCAGCGATCGCTGCGAATCCAGAACCGAAAGAAAGCCGACGGTTCCCTCGGAATACTGCTCCGTTGAAATTCTCAGCGAGGCCTGGTCTGAATCGACTGATTGCCGCAGGAAATCGTACTGATCCTGCTGCCGCTGGAAGGCGACAAGGGCATCCTCAACTTCCCCGATGGCGGTCAGAATCGTCAGCTTATATTGATCCAGCAATTCCTGACGGATGGCTTTGTGAGCATCCACGTTTGCCAGAATCCGCCCGCCATCAAATATTTCCCAGCGCACCGCGGGTCCAACACCGATATAACGATTCGACCAGTTAAAGAAATCGCCCGGCGGAACCACGCCGAGGCCAAAATCGCCGGTGAGCGTGAACTGCGGAAAGAGTTCGGCCTCGGCGACGCCGATCTGCGCCGTCGCCGACGCAAGCTGCCTCTCGACCTGGACCACATCCGGCCGGCGGCGAAGAATGTCGGAAGGAAGCCCGATCGGCACGCGCATGGGCGGCGGAGGAACCGGGCCCATATGCGAGAGTTCTCCCAGCAAATCCGTCGGCGATTCGCCCAGCAGAATCCCAAGCTGATGAATCGCGGACTGCTCCTGGATCTTCAGCACCGGCAACTCCGCCTCGGTGGTGGTCAACTGCGCCATCGCCTGCATCACATCGAGCTGCGAAACCAGCCCGGCGCCGTAGAGCCGCTGGGCAAGTGCAAGCGTCTGTTTTTCCGTCTGCACGTTCTGCAGCGCAATGACCGTGCGCTCCTGGGCGGTTCGAAGCTCGATGTAATTTCGGGCAACCTCGGAAACGGTCGTCATGAGCACGCCGCACGCCGCCTCGACCTGGGCCTCGAGATCGGCCTGGGCGGCCTCGATGCCGCGGCGAATTCCGCCGAATGCATCCAGCTCCCAAGCCGCGTCAAACCCGGCCGATTCAAATGTATAGTCCCCCGTCTCCAGCGGAAAGAGCGGCCCTTCGCTGCGGTAGAACCCATAGGCAGAACCCACATTCGCATCCGGAAACAGCGAGGAAGCCGCGACCGAGCGCAGCGCCCGCGCCTGGCGAATCCGCGATTTGGCTATTCGCACATCGAGGTTTCCGCGCCACGCTTCGTGCACGAGCCAATCCAGCGTCGGATCCTTCATCGTGCTCCACCACGCCAGCGGCGGTGGGTCGTTCATTATGACGCTCGGCTGGCTGGCCGGAGCGGCCTGCCATCCCTCCTGAACCGCAATGTTCGGCTTCTGGTAATTCGGGCCCACCGCGCAGCGCTTAGCAAGAGAGCCATAACGCAGGCGAAAGCCGATACCGCAGGGCGCATCGGGCGGAATCATAACTCGTCAGGGTCTGCGGCGACACCAGGTCGGCGACGGCGCCGCAGCAGTGAGATTGTTCCGAGCGATAGAGGCGTGCAGCTCGCGCGCTCCGCCGGTGCCGCGCGCTTCTTTCCGGTCTACTGCTCTACTTTCTACTGCTCCACTTTCTCGCGCAGTCGCCGGGCATCGGGTACAAAAGGTAACAGTCCGCAACAAGCTGGGTAAGATGGGTAACCTGGGGTACGGCATCTGCCGATTTTGTACCCTAATTGACTGCAACTGAATAATTATGAAGACCAGAGGTTTCGCGCTGAGGCGCCGGGACGCTGACGGTCAGGCTCGAGGAGGGAAGCCCGGTCCGTGTCGCAGCGCCTGGCGGCAGAGCATGTTCCATGAGCGGCGATGGAAGTGGCCAGTTCGGGAGGCGACCCTTTATGACCCGTTAGCCCGGGCCTCGATTACTTTTTCCGCAGTTCACGCAACCGAACCCAATCTCTTGGTGCTCGCTCATATTTCCAAAACCACCATCCGTTGATCGGATGCCCGACGGCTGTGCTCGCGGCGAGCGATGGCGAGTTAAAGACCCGTTTCTTAAAGCGAATCGTGCCGTTTCGCCGAACCCGCGCCTGTAGCTTCTTTCCCTTATGGGTGGCGCCAATACAAGCGCTCGATCGATAAAGTTAGCCAATACCGGCCCCCGTTTGCCCGCGCCTTCCTCAAGCTGTCCGTTTGCGCGTATGCGGCCAAAGATTTCGTCAAGCGTTTCGCGCTGTTCCGTCCTTATGTCCCGTCGGAAAGTGCGCTCAAGATTCTGGCAATTCGAGAATTTGCCGCTTTGCTTGTTGCCCGGCGGCTGAAGGATTCGCATGAGAAGCGACTCCATCTCCTTCACAAAGCTGGAGCCGATCGTCAAATAGACGGAAAATCGGTCCCACGAATCCCGGTGGTGATTTTTCAGGTGCGCTTTAAGCCGATTTCGGAGGTTTTTCGCAAGCCCGACATAATAAAGCTTATCGCCCCGGTAAAGGGCATAGACGCCGTCACGGTGCTGTACGTAGCGCTTAATCAGGTGTTGGTATTCCTCTAAAGCCTTGCGGTCGATGTTTTCGAGCATCTGACTCACAAGCTGGGCGCGACGCCGCATGAATCAGATTGTACCGAGGTCCTGGCATACCAGCGATTCTCACCCTGTGCGGGTAGTGCGTTAGTGTGACTTTTTCTTTTTCTTGATACGGAAATATTTGTACCGGCTGCAAATTATGGCGATTAACGTGATCGCGAAGCATGCGCCTGCTGGAAGAAGGATGCCGGTAATTAACGCGCCGAAAGCGATTCCTGATAGCCCCCACGCAATGGGCTCCAATACGGTTCGAGCCTTCCCGAGATATGGTTCTCCGGGAATAAGCCGCGCCCTGTCGAGTCGTGCACAAACCAGGATCGGTATCGCAATTGAAAATAGACAAAGCGATGTTTTCCCAGGGCCGCTCAATCTGTCCATGAACGCGAACGTCAACACACAGGCTACGTCGGCTGCAACCAACGCTTCCGTCATTCGACGCTCAAAATTCTCTTCGGTTTGATCGTCGTGCTTCATTTCATTGATGGAGCTAGCAGGGCAATCGTACCAATTCTTCCGGTTCCCATAAATGATCCAAGCCGTCAACGCATTTTCGGTATTGAATTCAGGTTGGTAACATTCCTGCCCATGCACCTCGCGGAGACCGGGCGCCGATGACCGCCGAACAATTCGTAAGCAAATGGTCCGGCGTTGAACTTTCCGAGCGCGCTTTCTCGCACGATCACTTTAACGATCTCTGTGCGGTTATCGGCGAGCCGACACCCACGGACGCCGATCCTACCGGCGAAAACTACTGCTACGAGAAAAATGTCAAAGTAGTCGCCCCCGCTTCCAAGGGCTCCAAGGGCGAGCGTGGTTATGTGGATGTGTGGAAGCGTGGGTGCTTTGCCTGGGAGTATAAACGCAGGGGCCAGAATCTGGAGGAAGCCTACCGGCAGGTCTATCAATATCGCGACGCGCTGGATAATCCGCCGCTGTCGATCGTCTGTGACATCGAGAAGTTCGTCATCCGATCCCATTTTCCGGGGTATCCGACGCAGGTTTGGGAAATCTTCCTCGAGGAGTTTCCCGGTAAGATCAAATTCTTTCAGCAGATATTCCGCAATCCCGAATCCCTTCGCCCACTGAGCAACCGGGAGCAGCTCACCAAGGAAATAGCCAACGTCTTTGCCGATGTGGCGAACGCGCTGATCCAGCGGCACATCGACGATGACATGTCGCTCTGGACCGCGCCGGGCGATCCCGTCGCGCACTTCCTGATGAAGGTCATGTTTTGTCTCTTTGCGGAAGACGTGGGGCTGCTTCCGCCCAAGCTCTTCACGAAGCTGATCGACAGTTGCCTCTTTGAGCCTGAAAACTTCCAGCCGTCGCTGGCACAGCTTTTCGAGCAGATGAAAGCGGGCGGAAGGTATGGAAGCGACAAAATCGACGCGTTCAACGGCGGTCTCTTTGATGAAAAGCCGCCACTGGCTTTGACCGATGCCGAACTTCGCACGCTGCGCCGCGTGGCCGAAAAGCCGTGGGCGGGTGTAGAGCCCACCATCTTCGGCACCTTGTTTGAGCGAATTCTCGACCCCAAGAAGCGCGCCCAGATCGGCGCTCACTACACCAGAAAAGAGGATATTCTGCTCGTCGTCGATCCCGTTGTCATGATGCCGCTGCTCCGCGAGTGGGACGCGCTCAAGAAGAAAATCGGCGCCGACTTGGCGAAACACGATGCCGAGCCGGAACGAAAAGAGCGCGGAATTCTGGCCGCCCCAATTATCCTCGCCATCGAGGAATTCCGCCGCCGGCTGGCCAAAATCCGCGTGCTCGATCCCGCCTGCGGCTCAGGCAATTTCCTGTACGTGACACTCCAGCGGCTTCTCGACCTGGAAGACGAAGTCGTCCGGTTTTGCGCGACCCACGACATCCACATCGACTCCGTGCCGAAGGTGCGCCCTACACAGATGCACGGCATCGAGATCAATCCGTACGCCGCCGAACTTGCACAGGTCGTCATCTGGATCGGCTACCTCCAATGGCTGCACGAGCACAACATCGACGATCGCCGCCGCCCTATCCTCGACACACTCCAATGCATCGAAAACCGCGACGCCATCCTCGATTTCGCCCCCTCCCCTGGTACTCCGGGGGAGGGCAAGAGTGGGGGGAGAACGCCGAAGAAGCCCAAAAAGCCCATCAAAGAACTCGCACCAACAAAGCTTCCCGTGGCCGCCTCATGGCCCGAAGCTGATTTCATCGTGGGCAATCCACCGTTTCTTGGGGGCAATTTCATCCGGCGCGAATTGGGTGACGCATACCTGGCGTCATTGTTTACCGCCCACGACCTACCGCGCTTCAGCGATCTTTGCTGCTACTGGTTTGAGATTGCGCGGCGAAAATTGGCCGACGCACCAGCGCTTCGGGTCGGCTTGCTCGCAACTCAGGGCATTCGCGGAGGCGCGAATCGCGAAGTGCTAAAACGGATAAAAGAAATCGGCGACATCTTTTTGGCTTGGTCTGATCATGATTGGACCCTTGAAGGTGCAGCAGTACACGTTTCGATCGTGGGTTTCGATTCAGGCGTGCAAACCGACAAAGTCTTGGATGGCAGATCCGTCCCCACAATACACGCAAACCTTAGTTCTGGAGTTGCGATTGGAGAAGCGATCAAGCTTCACGAGATGGAGGACATCCAACATGAGGCCGACAAAAAAGGCGCGGCGTTCGAGATCACCTGGCAAACGGCGCGCAATATTCTTTCAATACCAAACTCCTCCGGACGCTGCACGAGTGACGTGTGCAGGCCGTGGGCCAACGGTCAGGACGTCACCCAGCGGTCAAAATTAAACTGGATCATAGATTTCCCGCCTAACACCAATCTTGAAATGGCCGCCTCTTATGATGCCGCCTTTGCCTACGTCCAAAAGGAAATTGCACCGCAGTATGCCCATAAAAGAAAAGCATGGTGGATCCACGAGAGGCCTCGCCCGGCGATGCGTTCGGCGCTGAGTCCCCTAAGTCGGTATCTTGCAACCCCGATTCTCACGAAATACCGACTATTCGTATGGCTAAAACACGACGTTCTGCCCGACCACCAATTGGTCGTATTCGCACGACAAGATGATTACTTTTTTGGTGCGCTGGATGGATCCATTCACGAGTTGTGGGCCCGTCGCACGGGAACCCAGCTCCGCGAAGCCGAATCGGGATTCCGCTACACCCCCACAACCTGCTTTGAAACCTTCCCCCTCCCCTGGCCCCCCGGCAAGGAAGACGTGAAGCACCCCGCATACAAACGTATTGCGGCAGCGGCAAAAGAATTGAACGAGCGGCGGGAGCGGTGACTGAATCCACCGGAGTGGATCGATCCGATTGCCGCGAGAATCGACGAAGCCGACAACTTCCTCGACGTCCCATCCGAGGCCCGCCCGCTAATCCGTCAATCGGCGATCATGGCCGCGGCGGCGAAAGACGAGCGGCTGAAAAAGCGCACGCTGACGAACCTCTACAATGAGCGGCCGACCTGGCTGAAGCTCGCCCACGAGACGCTCGACCGCTCGGTGCTGGCCGCCTATGCGGCCGTCGACCCCGAGGGGAAATGGAATGAGGACTGGGCCGGTGTCTGGATCGACACCGGGGCAGGACAAAAACTGGCCGACAATCATCCTCTCGCCGGCGAGCGGGCGCGGGTTGACGGGCTGGTCCTGGCCAACCTGCTGCGCATGAACCGAAAGCGGGCGAAGTGAAACCGCGACGATATTAATCTTCGAACGTGCCCACAAAACGACCAAAGCCCCCTTTTGGCCTTTCCCATATTACCCATTCCCCCCATTTTGTTGCGGACTGTCCAATTTTGTATTGAAGGGGCAAGAAACCAAAAATCATTTCACGCCAGCAGAAATTGATCCAAAAACTCGTTCCTGAATTTCCCCGCCCGATCAAATTTGTTCACCAGCTTCCGAAACTCCCCGAATTTCGGATAAAGCTTTTCAATCCGCTCCCGCTCCATCAAAAATAATTTCCCCCAATGCGGCCGCGCCTCAAACGGCTCGAGCTTCCGCTCGATCAAAGCCAAAACCTTCCGCACTGCCGGCCAATCCTGTTTCCAGGTGAAATGAATCCCCAGGCTCGCCCGCCCAAAGCACGGGCTCATCCAAAGCTCGTCGGCGGCGATCGTCCGCAGCTCCGAAACTAGCAGGTGCGGCGTAATCTGATCGCGCAGCTCCCCCACGGCGCGAATCGCCTCGACCCCCCGCTCGCGCGGCACAAAATATTCGCTCTGCAATTCCTCCCCGCTGCTGGGCGTGAAATCCATCCGAAAATGCGGCAGCCGCTCGTGCCACGGACCCGGTGCGCCGCCCTGCACCGTGCAATTCTCCGCGGACAACCCGGCGATCGGATGGCGATCGACCGGCACCAGCATTGCCCCAAAGAATTTCTCCGGCATCTCCCCGCCCAAAAGACATTTCCGCCACACCTGCCGGACCACGCCCCCCTGCCAGTTGGTGAAGAGGCTGACGCTGTGCCCGCTGGAAAAGATCTCTTCAAAATGCCGTTCCAGATCAGCCACCGGAAGGTTTTCATAAACGATCTGCCGAATCTCAAACGTCGGCACAATCTTCAGCGTCAATTTGGTGACGATCCCCAATGCCCCGAGATGGACAACCATTCCGCTGAACTCTGGATCTTGGCGCGAAACAGAAACGATCCTACCGTCCGCGGTTACGATCTCCATCCCCACGACGGCCGTCGCGAGATTTCCATTCCCATCCCCCGACCCATGCGTCCCCGTCGCGCAGGCCCCGGCGATGGAAATATGCGGCAGCGAGGCGAGATTCTGCAGCGCATACCCGCGCTCGTGCAGGAACTGCCCCAGCCGGCCATACCGCGCCCGCCTCCGCGGTCACCGTCATCGCGCGAATCGATGCCGATGATTCTGTCGAGCTTTTCCAGCGAGATTTGTACGCCGGTTGTGTCGGCAATCGAATTGAAGCTATGCCGCGTCCCCAGCGCCCGCGCCTTGGTGGCACTGCCAACCGCCTCGCGCACTTGCCTCACATTTTCGGGAATGGCAAACGACGCGGCGCCGTAACTATAGTTTCCCGCCCAATTGCGGCGATCTGTGCTCATCGAATTGATTTTACAGCGGTCGTGCCTGTTTCGCCCCGGTCTGATGCCGCCAGCCTTGCACGAGTCCGCGATCAAAACTCAACCGGTAGCGCGCCGGAACCTCACCGTCGCGTGCGGACACATAAGCCACAGAATCGATTTCGCCACGCCCACCAGCCTTCGCCGCACCACGCGCCGCGGCAAAAGCCCCGGAAAACGCGATTTCAAATGCGCCGACTTCGTTCCTTCTTCCACGCCATGTCGATACGCGCGCTCAATCGCCCACTGCGGCGAGCAACGATCAGGCGGCACATAATGCCAGACGCGCGCCGCCGGCACATAGACGCTGCGAATGCCCCGGCTGACGAGACGCCGCTGCATATCGCTCTCCTGCCCGGTGCTTCCCGACGGGGCGCCCGGACCGCGACTGGGATTGAATCCACCGGCCTCGCGCACATCGCACGAAAACGCCGCCCAGTTGAAGCCGAGAAATTCGTGGGATGCTTCGGAGAAATTCTCCGGGGAGGCCTCCCACCCCGTGGCCGATTTGGGCAAATAATTTAGAAGCCACGACGGCGGGGGAAGATCGTAATCCGCCCCGACGGGCCCGCCGAAAAAATGTCCCGGACCGCGCACGTCCGCCGCCTCGGCATAGGCCGTCAACACAGCGGCATTTACCCGCACGTCGTCATCGGTAAAAACAATCAGGCAATCCCCAAGCGTCTCCAAGGCCGCGTTCAGGGCGGCGCTTTTGTTGCCATGGGCTAAATAGAGATAGCGCAGATTAAGGACCGGCGGGCCTGATTCCACAACCTGCTTCGCACCCGACGCCGGACCATTTTCGACGACGATCGTCTCGGCGAAGCCGGGCGGCAGAGTGCATTTGCCCAGCGATTCGAGCGTCCGCGTCAGGAGATCAGGTCGGCCGGATGTCGCGATGATGACCACCAGGGCGGACACACCGTCGCTATCGACCAGAACCCGCGGGCGTTCTGATTGCGCGAAGGTTAGCAAGACCCGGCCCTGATATTATCGGTCCAGCTCCGCCCCATTCACATCGGCGTCACGGTATACACGGTCACTCCATCCTGAATCGACGGGGTGTAGTTGAAGCCGTTGAACTGAAACGCCACCGATCCGTTGATCACCACCTGGGTCGCATCCGACGGCAGCGCAGGAACGACGATTCCGGGCGGTGGATTTACCACGGCAAAGGAACTGTCCGACGCGACGTAAAACACGCCGTCGAAGTAATAGTAAGTTGTCGGCCCGACTGCGATCGCCACCGCGCCCGGCGGTTGCGACGGAACGACCGCGCCTACCGGCGGCTGAACCACCAGGTATTGTCCGTCGCTCTGGGCCTGGTAATACGCGCCGTCGTCGCCATAAAAATAGGGCTGACTGTTGAAGGTGATGGAGACGTAGGCAGGCGGAAGCGCCGGAAAGCGCTGCCCGCGGTAGACGTGGACCGGCACACCGCGGCCGTATCCACCGAAGTGACCTCCGTCATCATCGCGATCGTCCCAGTCCGGCCGCGGCGCAGGGCCCGGACGCGGGGGCGGGGCGTGGTAATCCGGCGGCGCTGGGTGCGGCGCCTCAGCATGTTCCGGGGCTCGCGCCGGCGGCCTTTCGGCGCCTGCGGCGGCGGCTCAGGACGAGCGGCGGCGCGAATGCTCCCGCCGCCCCGGTCTGCATTGACCGCCACCGATGACAAACTCATTGCGACGCAAAAAGCCAGGCCGTGAACAAATTTTGATTTCATGGCTGTTGTGCTCCCTCCCCCTGCCGCGCCAGCGGAATGGAGGCGCTGCCCGGCGGCGGGATGAATTGAAAGGCCAGGTCCGAAGCCCGGCCGGTTAAATTCCATTTCGAAAAAATCGCGATGTACTGCGGATCCTGGTCTTCGGTTTTGTAACTGATCACCAGTTTCTGCGGGAGGGGCTGGGGACCATCGGCAACCCAGAGTTGCCAATCGATTTTGTCGGTGGAGAATCCGATATGGCGGCAGGGCGTGCCGAGCACCATCTCATCGCCGAAATATCCGCCGTCGGTGACGGTCTTGATGGCGCTGCCATAGGGGTCGGAAACGGCCAGGTCTTCGAGCGGGATGGTCACGCCGTAATTTTCCGCGGCAAAGTCGAGCGTGGCGTCGATGGTCGCAGGAGCATCGACCGTGCCATAAAGGTTCTTCTCGCGATCCAGGACGGTGAGCGTTTTGCCGTCATACCAGATCGAGCGCCCCTTGCGGTGGGCGCGGGCGTCGACGTGAAGGCGGTCGGGGCGGCGAAGGTCGAGATCGATGGACCGCGTGACCTGGATCTTGTGCCCCGAGGGGAGCACGATGTCTTTCCAGACCTCGGCGTGGACGGAAAACGCGGGCGTTTGCGCCAGGAAATCGCACGACTGATGAAGGATCTGATCCGCGAGCGGATCGATCGAAGGCTGAGTCGCCGGGGGCGCATCGGCCAGCGCCGCGGCGCTTCCGATCAGCAGCGCCAGGACGCCGCAGCAGAAAGTTCTCGCACTCATGCCAGTAGGCCTCCCTTTGGGTTTATTAATCATCTGAATTCAGATTCTGCGCAAAGCCATGATTTAAGCAATGCTGAAAACCTCGAACGCCACGAACAATTTTGCCAGACGCTCTCAGGTCTTCTCGGGCGTTTTCATGTGGAATTCGCGTCGCGAGCAGAGGAAAGCGGCGATCGCCGCGCATATTGCGCTCCCCGCGAGGAGCACGATCAGGCAGGTGATGACCTGGGGATGCAGAAGCAGTTTCGGATCGTTGGCGATGTCGAGTTGCCAGGTTTCGGCGGCGAAATCCTGCGTGCCATAGGGGGTCGGAACGAGGAACGGCATGGCGTGATAGGCGATGAGGCGCGTGTAGTAAATCACGGTCAGGAGCCGGATGCCGAAATCCAGGTTGGCGAAAAGCCCTTCGACCACCGCGATGTAAATGATGCCGACGATCAGGATGCGCGCCGTAAAGAGGCTAATCAGGCCGAAAAGACAGCAATAGGCGATGACCGCCAGCGAGTGAATGCAGCATGCGGTCACGCAACGCAGGAGAATGTTGTGATCATTTGAATCGGCCCCGAGATAAATCGCCGCGTAGGCCAGCGCGGTGAAAATGGCGGTGAGAATTACCGCGACAGTGGCGGTCGCCAGGAGTTTTACGAGGTAGATGGCCCACTTGGGGATCGGGCGGATCAGCAGATATGTGAAAGTCTGCTCTTCGAGCTCATCATGAATAATCCCCGAGGCATAAATGAGCGCCGCCAAGGGCAGGAGCGCCTGGGGGATGAACATGAAGACAAACAGGAATTCCAGGACAGTGCTGGGCGCGTCGCGGGCGGTTGCGCGAACGAGAATCGCCAGGGCGGCCGGAAGAAGCATCAGGATCGCCATCACAATCCATCGCTTCCCGTGACGATGCTGGCGAAGGGTAAGCGTGTATAGGGTCCAGAGAGAACCGAGCGAGAACCCGTGCCTGCCATCTGAGGGCGGGGCCTCCGGAATCAAAGCTGTGGGCGAAGCCGCGCTCATTTCGTCACCAGATATTTGAAGACCGCTTCGAGGTTGTCGTCCTCGGAATAGACCTCGCCGATCGCGGTTCCGTCTTCGAGCGAAAGCTGGGGGAGGCGAGCGTAAAACTGGTCGGGCATTCGTGTTTCCACGAGGATGCCCTTTTGGCCGGCCAAAATCTGAATCCCATCCACATCCTCCCATGCCACCAGCCGCTGAGCGAGCTTCCGGCAGTTTTCGCACATCAATACGATCCGATGCGGATGATTGTCGATGAGATCGCGAATCTGCCGCACGTGGCCCTCGGCGAGCAAGCGGCCGTGATTGAGGAGCACGATGTTCGGTGTAACCGACTGCACTTCATGCAGGACGTGGCTGGAAACGACGATGGTTTCCCCTTCGGCGCCGAGCCGCTGGACGATGTCCATGAGATCGCGCCGGGCGAGGGGATCGGTGCCGGTCATCGGCTCGTCGAGAAAGAGGACATCGGGATTATGAACGAGGGCCTGGGCCATCTTGGTTCGCTGCCGCATGCCTTTGGAATATCCACGAATCGCGCGGTCCTTGTGCCGGGTCATTCCGACGGCGTCCAGAATCCGAGCGGTCGCGTCGCGGGCGAGTTTTCGCGGCATTCCGCCAAGCCGGGCGCATGTCAGCACGAAATCCCATCCGCTCATCCATTCGTAAAACGCGTCCTGCTCCGGGCACAGGCCGATGCGCGCGTTGAGGGAGGGGTTGTTCCAGATTGGCTCGCCCAGGACGAGGACCGTGCCCTGGCTGGGCCGAAGCTGACCGGTTGCCAGTTGCAGGAGGGTCGATTTCCCCGCGCCATTGGGCCCCAGAAGGCCAGTGACGCCGGGAGGAATTTGGATCGTCAGCTTATTGAGGCCGATGACGTTGCCGTACCACTTGGAAACCTCGTGGAAGGCAACGACGGGCTTCATTTCAGACGATCCAGCGACTTGATGGAGAGGGTTAGAATCCACAGTGAAATCAGTGATAAACCGAACAAAACACCCGCCGACCAGTACCAGGGAAACTGCGGCCCCATGTAGGCCGCCAGCAGTTGATCGCGCCAGTGGGTCGGCCTGAAGCAGGCTGATTCTTTGCCAGGTTTCATTGGTTCTTAGAAGCACTGGCCGATTCGAGTCAGGTCGGAGGTGTAGGAGACCAGCGGCCGCCAGTCCGTTTTCGAATATTCCAGTTCTCCGATGCGATATTCGACCTGTGCGCGTTGCCGCGCCTGGCGCCAGGCGCGCATCTGGCGCGTGCGATCGTCGCGGGAGAGTGCGGCGGAATCGGATGGGCGGGTGACGCTGATCTGGCGGTAATATGCGAAGCGGCGCTGCTGGCTGTTGACGTCCTGCAAAATCGACGCGGTGATCCCGCTGACAAACCAGATCCCCAGCCAGAAGAGCGCTACGTATCGCGAGCTGCGCGACAGGGCCGAGAGGGCGAGGATCAGCAGACCGGCCGAGAGGGTGATGATCAGGCCATACAAAATGCTGGAGAGAAGGATTCCAAAGGTGTCGCGGATGATGGTGATATCGAGGCTGAAAAGGAGGCCGAAGATATAGGCCACGACCGAGGGGACGATCATGACCAATCCAACGAAGGCAACGATCACGCCGAGTTTGCCGACGAAATAATCCACTCGCCGCAGCGGGCGGGAGAAATAGAGGGGCAGTGCATTGAAGCGCAAATCCTGGCTGATGAGGCTCGGTCCGATCAGAAGGATCATGATCATCGAAAACCAAAGCTCGGTCTTGAGAAAATATCCATACGACAGCCGCCAGACGTCGATGCGGAAATGCTGCGGATCAGCGACCATGCCCGGCTGAAGAAATTCCATGAACTGGACGAAGGTGGTGATGAGATTCGAGCGCCGCTCCAGCAATCCCCACAGGCTCAGCATGGTCACCAGCGCCAGGGCCGGAACCCAGGATGAGTAGAGCAAATATCGCACGAAGCGATTTTTCATCCCGACGCGAACGCCGTGGCGGGTGATGGCCAGCCAGCGCCAGCCGTGTCCCGAAAGCTTGCCGGACCAGTGTTGATACCCCTGATCGAAAATCGGCATCAGGTCTTCTCCACTGCTTTGAGGAAGACTTCTTCCAGCGTGCTGCGCTGCGGACGGAGATATCGGATCTGAAGATTATTCTCGGCCGCGGTCTGCCAGAGCATCCGCGTAGATTGCCCCTGCGGTATCTGCACGAAGAGGAGATCATCGCGCATCTCGGCCGTACACCCCAGCGCGGCCAGCCGCCGGGCAAAGACTTGCTCGTCTGCCTTCAGGCGCACTTCGAAGCAGCGGTCGTGGATCTCCTTGAGCTTCTGGATCGGCCCCTGGGTCAGCAGTTTCCCGGGCCCGAGGACCACGATAAAATCGCAAACCGCCTCGACATCGGGAAGCAGATGGCTGGAAAATAAAAGGCTCATCCCCTTGTTGGAAGAGAGATCTCGGGCAAGCTGGAGAACTTCTTCGCGTCCCGCCGGGTCCATTCCATTGGTTGGTTCATCGAGAATCAGCAGCTTGGGATCGTGTACGATCGCCGAGGCCAGCTTGAGGCGCTGTTTCATCCCCGAGGAATAGGAATCGACCTTGCGATACCGCGCCTCGCCGAGCCCCACATAATCGAGCACTTCATGCGCCCGCTGCATGGCGTCCTTGGAGCGCATGCCGACCAACTCCCCCGCATAGGTCACGAAGCCGATCCCGTCGACCTGGGGGAAAAGGCACTCATCTTCCGGCGCGAATCCCACCTCGCGGCGGATGTCGAGTTGCCGATCGCGAAAATCCATCCCCAGAATGTTTCCGGAACCAGAATCGATGGCAATCAGCCCGAGCAAAACGCGGATCATCGTCGTTTTGCCCGACCCGTTGGGCCCTAGAAGCCCCACGGCTCCGCTGGGAACGGAGATGGAAAGGCCGTCGAGCGCGGTGACCGCGCCGTAGGTCTTGGTTACGCCGTCGAGTTTGAACAGCGGCGGCGCATCAGCGCTGTTGGTCTCCGCCATAGGGGCGAAAGATTATCCGCGATTGCAATTTGATGCGAATCGGCGCGGGTTGGTTCCGAAGCGCCCCCAACGCGCGGATCTTCACACGCCCTTGCCGCTGGCTCCAAACACCGTCAGCACGAGTCCAAGCACCGCCGAAGCGATGCCGCCGATGATGTACCACGTTGTGGTCTGTGTGAATCGACCGGTGAAGGTGTTACTGACCTGGTCGGCCACCGAATTCGAGGCGTTCATTCCCCAGATCATGACGATCACGCCGACGATCAGAAGAACAATTCCGATGATTCGTGGAGGGCTCATGCGAATGCTCCTTGGTTAATGTTGTAAATCACGTGGCAAATGCCGTGCCCCATTCCTGGCGACGCAGAATTGACGTATTCAAGTCTTTCCCACGACAGTAAGTCGGACTGGTAACCTGAAGGGGCGTCTATTCGGCGTTGACTCCACTGGCGACCGTGGGGCATAATTTCCAGTCATGAAACGAGCACTGGCTTTTTTAACGGGTTTGTTGCTGTGCAGTTCCTTCGCCTCGGCCCAGTTTTTTGACGCCACGCTCTCAGGGGGCTATTCACATTTTTTCCCTGACAAAACCGGGGGGCTCTCCTTCGGCAAGGACGGCGCGTACGTCGACGGCGATTTCGCCTGGCGAATTCCACAGCTTGCCTTGCCCACCTATGTCGGTGTTGGCATCAGCGGTTCGGGTTATTGGGATTCCACCAACTACACCGCTATCGACAGGTTCGGAAACCTCTACCAGACGAATCTCTGGTCAGACAGCGGAAACTATGAGATAGAACCCCGCCTGGCGCTTCGCATTCGGATCCCCGGCCTGCAGGGCGTTTTCGTGAGGCCGCGCATCGGCGCGGGACTTTTGATCGACAACTATTCCATCGACACGGCAACCCCCGAAATCAACGGCTTTACGTATTTCCAGACCTACAACCACACCGGCGCCGCCTTCGACATCCACCCTTCGGTACAAGTCGGATACAGCCAGGGACCTTTCTCCATCGGCGGTGAAGTCGGCTACATCGCCGCTTTTGGCGGGTTCGGCGCATTGGGAGACGTCGGCCAGGAACTCCGCGTCGGTGCCTTCATTACCCTCCGTTATTGATCAGGGATAACTGGCCGTAACTGTCCCCGCAGTTCCCCCGCGCACTGCAAAATCGCCAACCACGGTCATCTTCCGCGGCTTGAGCACCGCAACCAGATCGTCCAGGATGGTGTTCACGACCGCCTCGTAAAAAATCCCCTTGTTGCGATAGGCGAAGAAATAGAGCTTCAAGCTCTTCATCTCCACGCAGAACCGCCGCGGAACGTATGTGATCGTAATCGTCGCAAAATCCGGCTGCCCCGTCACCGGACAGACGCTGGTGAATTCCGGAAATGCAAACCGAATCTCGTAATTCCGCCCCATCCTTGGATTGGGAAATACATCAAGGATCGTGCGCGGCCGGGCAATTTGCGCCTCAGTAAGAATCGATTTTTTCCCCAGCTCGCGCGGCATCAGGGCGTCTTGTGGAAATCAACGTCCAGGGCGTCGAGAATCGTCGAAGGAATTTCAAACGTTAGCCCCCCATATTCAGCATACGGCGTTCCGACGCCGGCAGGACGAACGATCTCAACATGATAATGCTTCAGCGAGGGCGATTCCAGGGTCAGCACATACCTCTGATCGACCCCCGTTGTCGGCGCGGTTGCCAGGTATTTATCCGCTTTAAACGGGTTGAACTTCTCAAGCAGCGCATCGACCTTCACATCATCCACCTGCCGGTCAGGCTCCTTTGGAATCGCAAATTGCCAGGTCGACTGCGGCTGGGTCGAAGGAGCCGTCGTCGCCTTGGGCTTGGGTCCGATCGCCTGGACCGTCGGCATCCGCCGCTCCAGCACGGTCAGTTGCGTAAACGTCGGCCGCTGCACGGGACTGGACGGCTGCGTCGATGAAGACGTCGGATAAACCGCCTTCACCAAGGAAATCTTCGACACTTCCGCCGGCGGGTCCGCGAAAACCTCCCGGTCCCGCAAATCCAGCGGCGTCTTCTGCAAGCTCTCCAACGTCGAGCGATCGATCTTCCCAACCAGCCCATCTGATGTCTGCACGAAATAATGATCGCGAGTAAGACTGTCGGCCGAACCGATCGTCAACGTCAGCGGCGTCGAAGGCTCGGTGCTCGGCTGCGTGCTGGGCGCTTCCGTGCTGAGGGTAATCTTCATCGTTGGATGATTAAATCCCTCGAAAGCCGCCTCATCCGAATTCTGATCGACGAACTCGGTCGCCTCCGCGCCGGTAATCGCAGAGGTCAGCGACGTAATCGAATCCGTGTCCCCGGGAATCTGTAGGGGCGACGTGATCGTCCACTTGTCTCCGCTCTTCACCACCTTCAGCGTCTGCCCGGGCGTTTCGATCGTAATCTGTTTGTAATCCGCCGTCGTCGATTGCGGCAGCAGGTGCTTGTCGCGCAAATCGTTCGCCGCGGTCTTCAAACTCTTGGCAAGGCTCGAATCGACCAAATTCACGTCCCCCCCATCGACCTGAGCATACATGTCGTCCCCGATCCCGGTCTTGGCCCCCAGCACCAGCCGGGTTGAGCGTCCGTCACTGGTCAGCAGATCGACTTTGAAGCTCGGCGTATTCAACCCACTGTCGCTCGGCGACGCATCCGGTCGACCCTGGGAGCGCAATTCGCAAATCGTGCGAATCAAATCCGTCGTCTGCCAATCCACCGCCCCGGCGCTCACCGGCTCGGTCATCTGCCAGGTCGCACCATCTTTGTGTACGGCCGTGCGATTGTCGGCGGCATCGGTAATCGTGATGCTCGTCACATCATCGCCGGCAAGCTTGATGATCTTCGGACCCTCGCCTGCCGCGGCGGGTTGCTCCTGGTCCGGTACCGCGCTGCTGGGGCGATTCATGTTGAAGTAAAACATGATCCCCACGACAACCAGCGCTACAAGCAAAACAATCGTTGTTTTAAAATTCATCTCGCAAGCCCATATTCACGCGTGCTGATTCAATCGTGCCGCCGGGCGTAGACGAAAATCCCGCCCAGAACGGTTAGCACGGGCAATCCCAGCGCCAAAACGCCCAGCCTCCAGAAATTCAGCGACGCCGTGGTCATCTCGCGGATTCGCGGCACCTGGAGGGCGTGCGGACCGATCGCCAGCATCCCATCCTCATGCGCCAGCCACAAAACGCTGTTGGCGAAAAACGCCTCGTTGCCCGGCAGCCGCGCCACGGGAAGGCCGTGTTCAAGCATCTCCTGATCGGGAAGATCGACGAGGTAATTGATCGCGAAAATGTAGCTACCCACCACCACTAGCCGCGACCCGTTGGGAGATTCGGAAGCCGCGGCCGCGTGCAAACGATTGTCTTCGGTGTTGTCGATATCGCCAAACATCCGCCCCGATTCCGGATCGGGCCTGGGATTGAAAACCACCTTGGGATGGTCCGCGCTCATTACCGACGACGCATCCGCGCTCGCCCAGAAATGCGGAACCAGTGGCAGCGGCAGCAGCGGCGTGGCATGAACGCCGGCAGGCGCTGTTTCTGAAATCGCGATCGGCACCGACGCTGCCGTGAGAAAATCCAATCCCTCCAGCGGCGTCGTGATGGGATGATCTCCGTACATGTTCAGCTTGAAAACCGCCTGGCTCGCCTGCACGGCGTTCTCGACAAAATCGCTCGACTGCCGCTGTGGCATGGGCAGCGCCTCGTGAACCAACACTTCGTCGGTCTTCGCTTCAATTCCCATTGGCGTCAGTGCTTGCTCCATTGAATCCGCCGTCGGGAAGAGCATTACCATCGCCGATCCGCCCGAATTCAGATGCTCCTCCAGCATCGCATTCAGCGGCGACGGCTGATCGGGCTGCGTATCATTCTGAAACCGCACCACCACCCAGATCGCCCCCTTCATCTGGGCATCGGTCGGCTCCGACATCGGGTTGTCCTGGTTCATCGCCGCCTGGCCGCTGGCGTCCTTCTCTTCCACGTCGAAATTATCTTCCCTCAGCCGCGCGGCGATCGACGCAAACGGCGGCTGCTGATCGGGCGACTGCGCCGACGCCAGCGGCGGACCACCGGCCCGCACAAAGACCACCATCCGCTGCCCGGGATTCGTCAGCGACACAATCGCGGCAGTTATCTGCTGCTCCCCGTCAAAGCTCAGCCGCGGCTGCGCATCGGCGGCCGCCGCCTGATACTGCGCAGACTCCGGCAGCTTCTGCCAGACCTGGTCCGCCTGCAGAATCTTGTACCCGCTGTCCGACATCACAATGATCGACTTGGTCTTCAGATCCTGCTTGAATTCATCGAGCTCGGTCAACGCCGGCAGCTTGTTGATCTGATCGACGACCCCATCCGCCTTTTTCCTCGCGTCATCCGCGGCCGCTGCCGCCGCCGGCCCGTATGCCACGAACTGCGGCAGCTTCGCCAGCGTGGGATTGGTTTTGAATGACCCCACCACCTGCGAAAACTGCTGAAGAAGCTGCGACATATTCGAGTAGGCCGTCCGCGTATCGTCCACCGCGTCCTTGTAGCTGGGAACCTGCTGGTTCACGTCTGAATCGATCGCCGTTTTCAAATTTGAAAGCTGCTGGTGTGCCAATACGAGCGTCAGATATGCCGCGTTCACATCCTGCGCGAGCTGCTGGTCCGTGATCTGGTCGTATGGCAGCGCCTTAAACTTTTCCACCTGGTCGGTCAAAAACTTGTCGAGCGCCGTGTTCACGTCCGGCACCGTGTCCAAGATCGCCTTATACCCCTTCACCTCGCCGCCGAACTTGTTCGTCACCTCGGCAACCAGCTTGTTGAAGGCGTCTTTCTCCGTATCCGGATCAATCACTTCCGTCGTGATGTTCCGCCCCTTGGTCTGATACTCGGTGAGCAAATCCGCCACCGGCTGATAGGTATCCTGCTCCTGCGCATTCTCTTTCAGCTTCGGATAAAGCGCAACAATTCGAATCGGAATCGTCAGCTTCTGGATAAAATCCACCGACTGCGGCCGAAGGCTCTGCGACCCCCCCACCGTGGTATCAATCCGGCTCGCCCGCGACTGGGCCATCCAGGTGATCATGAACGCCAGCGCGATCACAATCAGGCACGACAGCCCCACGTTGGTGCCGTAGTGAATCCACCTCTGCCGCTGCGATTCCGGCGCGGCCAGCGTCATCTCCGATTTTTTATCCGTGCTATCCGTCATCGCTTATTTCCCCATCGCTACTTCCACCGCCGCGATTCCATGACCTTCGTCGTGAAAAAC
Source organism: uncultured Phycisphaerales bacterium (assembly GCA_963755915.1). Taxonomy (GTDB): domain Bacteria; phylum Planctomycetota; class Phycisphaerae; order Tepidisphaerales; family Tepidisphaeraceae; genus PALSA-1353. The sequence continues at coordinate 3,831,614 of CAVWLP010000002.1, read as the reverse complement.
AAAAACACCGCTGTCGTCAGAATGAAAAAAACCAAGTGCCCCGAATCAATAATCCCCCGGCTGAAATCCGTGTAACGCTTAAAGACCGATTGATTGAGAATCGTCACCCACGTCTGGGAAAGCAATTTCCCGCTCGCCCACCACGGCACGATCGTAATCGCAAAAAGCACGGCGGCCGTCGCGACAGCCGCCACGATCTGGCTCCGCGTCAGCGATGAGCAGAAAAGCCCGATCGAAATAAACAGGCCCCCGATCAGGATAATCCCCAGATACCCGCTGGCGATCGGCCCAAAATCAATCCGCGGCGTCGCATACATCGCCAGCACCGCCACATACAGCAGCGTTGGGGCGAGCATCACGATGAAAAATGCAAACGAACCCAGAAATTTTCCCAGCACCACTTCGACTTCCTGAACCGGCGCGGTCATCAGCGTCTCAATGGTCCCGCTCGACCATTCCTGGGCCAATAGCCCCATCGAAAGGAGCGGAATAATCGAAACCAGCAGCCACACCATCCAGTTAAACAGATTCCTCATCCCCGCGATTTCGCCGGGCTGAAAATCGTCCCAAAACGTAAAGGCGCACGCCAATAGAAAAACAAACATCGCCACGTACGCAATCGGCGAGAAGAAATAGCTGAGAAGTTCCCGGCGGGCTATGACTGTTGCGCGTCTCATACTTGATCGAAACCTGAAGTTACCTGTGCCCCGGATGCTGCCCTGGCGGCGGCTTGTTCGGCCGTCACCTGCACGAAGAATTCTTCCAGGGTCGCATGCTCGAGTCGAATTTCGCGAAGCGGCCACCCCTTCTGAATCACCGTCCGCGCCACCTCCTCGCGGATGTCATACCCATCCTTGGCACGCAGCGCAGCGACCACTGTCTGCCCGTCCGATGGTGTTCCATTGAGAATCTCAACCTTGCTTACCCCGCTTACACGCGCGAGGGTCGATTCAATTTCCGCCTTGGGCCCCCGGCATTCCACCAGCACCCGCGCCGTCAGCCGCCGGCTGGCCCGCAGCTCATCCGGCGAGCCCTGCGCCACGATCCTTCCCGCCGAAATCACGATCGCCCGATCGCACGACGCCTCCACCTCCGGCAAAATATGCGTCGAAAGCACTACGGTATGGTGCCCCGCCAGATCACGGATCAATTTCCGTGTCTCGCGAATTTGCGTCGGATCCAGCCCCACCGTCGGCTCGTCGAGAATCAACACCGCAGGGTTGTGCAGCAATGAATCCGCCAATCCCACCCGCTGCCGATACCCCTTGGACAGATGGCTGATCGTCTTCCGCTCCACCGGCTTCAGCCAGCAGCGCTCCAGGACATATTCCATCCGCCGCATCCGATCCACCCGCGGCATCTTCCGAAGCCGGCCCCGGTAATCCAGATATTCACGAACTTTCATCTCTCCATACAACGGCACATTTTCCGGCAGATATCCCAGATTTTCCCGAACCTGTTCCGACTGGTGAAAAATATCGAAACCATTCACCGTCGCCCCACCGCTGGTGGGCGGCAGATAGCAGGTCAACATTTTCAGCGTAGTCGATTTGCCCGCCCCGTTCGGTCCGAGGAATCCAACGATCTGCCCTTTGGGCACTTCGAAAGAGATATGATCCACCGCCAAGGTCTGACCGTATGCCTTGGTCAACTGACGCACCGCTATCACGCTACAACCCTCTGAATTTCAACGACCGGACACAACCGCTGCGGTCCAGCAAGAGGCAGATAAGTACGTTGATGCTCCATCTATGTCAAGTTAATGAATGCGCCGGAGAGGCCCCAGTTGCACTCAACCGGCAACTATCAGCCGTCCGTCATGCGAACAATAAGCTCATCCCCGTCGCTCAATTCCGCGCCGGTCCGCCCTCACCCCATTGATCCAATACCCCGCCCCCGGCAGCTCTCCCTCGAAAAGCCCGGGGATGACCGCCGCCAGAACCTTCATCGCCGAGCCCACGTTCGCCCCGCGCGGAACCTGGAGCATGATCGGCTCGCGCACGTTCGCCGCGGCAATCTCGTCGAGCTTCACCCGCACATCCATTCTCCAGACATCGCGCCGGTACGGCTCGGCAAATTCCACGTCAAACCCCGGCCCCCGATTTTTTCCCCTGCCCCACCGCGGCAGGTCGATCAGCAGCCCAACCCCGACCACATTAAAAATCCCCAGCAGCGCCCACCACCGGTTCATCCCGTAATACCGCACAAATTTCGCGCATCCCCCCACCAGGACGCCGGTAAAAAGAATCAAAATCCCCTGCCCCACGATGCTGATCGTGCTCCCCGCATCATCGGCACCGTAAATCACCATACCCCCGACGATCTGCCCAAAAATCCCCAGCCAAAGATAGTCCGTCCCCTTTAGCCTAGCGATCTTCCGACGCTCGTACTCGTAGCCGTACATCTACTACTCTTAGACTTTGCGCTCGAGGATTTCTTTCACTTTTGCAGTAAGTTCTTCCACTTCCCTCTCGGCCCGCCGGACCACTTCCATTTGTTCGTTCACATATTGCTGATGCTGGTACTCGCTCGATTCCTGCGCCTTGGCCAGCTCTTCCTTTGCCCCGCGGAGATGGTCCACCGCTTGATGATATTGCTGCAACAAATCCTCCGGCACCATGAGGTGCCCCACGTCCGGTCCAGTAGGAAGGGGAGCTTCTGCCATAGCCGGTCATTATACCCCAACTTGATTCCAATCCACTCCCCCGTAACATCCTCTTTTTATGGATTCAGCGGTCGACATTGGCCGATAACTGCGCAATGCGCTTAGTCAGGGATGAGCCGGTAATGGAAATCGAATCGGAAATCGAGGCCGACGGTCCCGTCCAGGATACGCCGGAGGATGAGAACCTGCCCCCGGAGATAGACGATGACGCGGAGGGATCGTCTTCGGACGCCCCTGTCGATTCTCGCGTCTTGGAGGCCCTTCTTTTCTCCACCCACCACCCCCTGACCGCCGGGCGCTTGGCTGAGCTGATGGACCTGTCCGCCACCAAGCCGGTTCGCCAGGCCATCAAGGATCTGAACACCCAATACGAAGAATCCCGCCGCTCCTTCCGTATTGAGCAGGTTGCCGGCGGATATCAGCTTCTCACCCTCCCCGAGTTTGGCGAGCATCTCGCCAAGCTCCATCAGCGCGAAATCGACGCCAAGCTCACCAAGGCGGCACTCGAAACCCTCGCCATCATCGCCTACAAGCAGCCGATCCTTCGCGCCGACATCGAAGCCATCCGCGGCGTCGCCTGCGGCGAAACCATCCGCAACCTGATGGAAAAGCGCCTGGTCAACATCGCCGGCCGCGCCGAAGTCCCCGGCCGCCCCATCCTCTACGGGACCACCCGCCGATTCCTCGAAGTCTTCGGCCTCAACACCCTCAAGGACCTGCCCCAGTCCGAAGAACCTCTCAAAGCCCCCGAAGCCTGATCTCAACTCAAGACACCGCGCAAAAAAAGCCCCACGACGCTAATCGTGGGGGCTTTCATTTTTCCACCTACTGCACTGCACTCGGGTGCGATCCTTACCCTACCTTCGTCGCCGGATAAAACGGCGTCGCTGCTTTCTCCCCATTCGCCGCCGGCGAAGCAGGATGCGGAATCGAATCCTCCTTTGCCCGCGGATGTGCCGAATCGTAAACATCCTTCATTCGCTGCGTCGTCAGATGCGTGTAAATCTGCGTCGTGCTGAGGCTCTGGTGGCCCAGCAATTCCTGCACGCTCCGCAGATCGGCCCCGTTGTTCAGCAGGTGGGTGGCAAAGCTGTGCCGCAAAGTGTGCGGGCTGATCCCCGGGTCCAGCCCGGCCGACAGCAGATATTTGTCCAGCTTCCGCCGTACCGATCGCGTCGAGAGCGATTCCCCGTGCTTGTTCAGGAAGACCCGATGCGAATCCGGCCCCTGGCAGCGCGAATCGATCGGCGCAGCTCGAAATACCGCTGAATCGCCTTGATCGCCTGGCTACCGATCGGCGTAAGCCGATCCTTGCGGCCCTTGCCGCGGACGCGCAGGACTCCCTCCTGCAAATCCAGGTCCGCCATCTCCAGCTCCACCAGCTCGCTGACGCGAATGCCGCTGCTGTAGAGCACTTCCAGCATGGCTTTATCGCGGGCGCTGAGAAGATCGGCATCGCCCGGGGCATCCAGCAGCTTCTGAACCTGTTCCAGGTCCAGGCACTTGGGCAGGCGCTTTTCCTGCTTGGGCGTGCGGATCGTCGACAGCGGGTTGGCGCTGACCAGCCCGCGGCGAACCAGGAACTTGAAAAAGCTCCGTAGCGTCGCCAGCTTGCGCGCGTCGTGCTCTTGGTGTAGTTCTGCCCGTAGAGGTAGTTCAGGAATTCCCGGATCGTGAGCGTATCGCACTTGATGTGGCGCTCGTCGGAGTCCTGCCCCGGCGCCACCGGCCGCTGGCCGATCTGACCGGAAAGGAACTGGCCGAACTGGATGAGGTCCGCTCCGTAGCTCTTCACGGTGTAATCGCTGAAGTGCTTTTCAAGCTTCAGGTAGTCCAGAAACTGCCTGACAAGGGGGGACACGTGTTTTTCGAGCATCGCGACGCCGCTGGGCGCAGCGGAGACCGAGAGTTCGTTCGTGGGGTTCATATATGCGCGTGGGCGAGAACTCAGACACGAAAAATGTGCCACCGGCCGGCGCAAGCGAGGCGAAGCCTTCGCATCCCAGTGGCCCGCTGGTGAGACGGTCCCCGTCTCACTGTGAGAGTTTAAACCCTCTCACGGTTGGATCGTCCGGTATCTTCCAGCCGAAACACCGAAGACAATCCGATAATCCTCATGCTACCTTTTTCGGCAAATACGCCTTAAATTCTTTTGCCAAATGCTGACCAAGCTGATGTGACAGGATGGCCGCGTCGAACCAGTCGAACGGAATGTCGCGCCGATTCACCATTTTCACCAGTGAATCCAGCACCGCCGCCTCCTGGCCGGCCTCGTATTTGAAATAAAACTGGTGCCGGCCCTTCACCAGGCTCAGGGTTTTCATCAGCCCGGCTTCCGGCTTCGGTGATGTATCGGACGTGCTTTTGCTCATGAGTTTGATCCTGGGTTGGCCCCCGCGGTCGCTTCCGAATTCGCCTGGTTCAAATTGTCCAGCAGCTCTCCAAGCAGTTGGTGATATCCAAACGCACAATAACGATCCATGTCCACAATGACCTCATCCTGTCCCAGCGGCCCGTTCGGATCCGTCCGCCCTTTCGCATACTCCTTCACTTCTTCCCGCACCGTCCCGTCCGATGCGTCATACATCTCCACCACCTGCGCCATGTTGCTGCTCGCGTCCGGCATCACCGGCAGCGTCACCGCCGTCGGGCTCTGCTCCAGCATCCGCGGGTCCAGCTTCGGAAGACGCTGGAAACTCCCCGGCGTCACGAAAAGCTGGATCGACGCGCCAAACTTCGGCGGATCGTACGGGTCGTAGGCCGTAATCGTCGGCACCACCAACCCGTCGCAGCCCAGCAGCCGGCAGATGTCCTGCGCCTCCCGCTCGCTATGCACCTTCTGAATCCGCAGGGCCGCATAAACTTCGACCACCCGGTCCACCGGGATAACCGTCAGCCCATGCACCTTCTGCAATTCCCGATAAACCAGGTCGCTTTGCAGCAGCGGGTCGACCGAATCTTCACCGCTCAAATTCAGCGCCGGCGCAATCGCCCAAACCTGCCGATGCGTTCCGGGAAGAAAGAGCTGGTCTTCCTCGCCGTACGGCTTGGGTCCGAACATGCTGCACCCAGACGCCACCAACATCCAAACGACCGGCAGCCAATTTCTTATCTTTTTCATCGCTTCGTCCTTGAAGCTCTCAAGCGCCTTATTCCTCTTATCCCCTCCCCTGATACGCCGGGGGAGGGTTAGGGTGGGGGCCGCGATTAACTATTCACTCGTCGATCCCACCGCATCCGTAGCAGTAGGCTTATTCCCATTCTGATTCTGATTCTGATCATCTCCCGGCTTCTCACTGGCAACCTTCGACGGCGCACTCCCCGGGACATCGGTCCGCGCCGACCAAACACATTCCGCCCCACCACGATCGCTGATGAAATAAACGCGATCATCCGACGCCCAGTTCGGCGCCAAATTCAATCCCACCCCATCCGTGACCCTGCTCCGGTTCGACCCGTCGCAGTTAATCGTCCAGATATCCTCCTGCCCCAGCGGCTTGCCGCCGGCAGAATTGTTCGGCTCCGCGATCGTCGCGAACGCGATCTGCTTCCCATCCGGGCTCCAGCTCGGGCAAACCAGCGCCGCGTTCGAGCTCGACGTCACTTCCGTAATCCGTCGCGCCTCCCCGTCCACCAGATCCATCGTCCAAAGGCTGAACCACCGGCTCCCACGCTGCCGCGAGCGCTGAAACGCGATCCGGTCCACCGTCTTGTCCGGCGACCACGACGGAAAAAGCCCAAACCCAACCATCCGCTTCTCGCCGGTATTCAAATCCGCCACCCACAGCTCCCACTGCCCGCTCTTGCCTCCCAGGCAGCAGTAGACCAGCTTCGTCCCGTCCGGGCTGAAGCTCGGGTGCATGTGCACCATCGGGTCATTCGTCACCTGCACGATGTTTTTCCCATCCGTATCCATCGTGTAGATATCCCAGTTCCCCGCGCGCGTTGAGCAGAACGCGATCTGCTTCCCATCCGGGCTGAAGGACGGAAACGCGTAATCCGCCTCGTCGTTGGTCAGCTCGATCACCGCCAGGCCGTCAACGTGCTGAAGATAAATGTTCGGATGATCGCTGTCGCGCGTGCTCGTGAAGACCATCCATTTGCCGGTTGGGTCCACGCTCACATCGCTGTCAAACCCCTCATCCAGAAACGTATGTTCCTGGTATCCCCCGTTGCCGTGCGCCTTGGCCATCGGCCGTTGCACCCCGTCGAACTCCCCATACACATTCACCGAAGGCGGCGTAGACCCGTCCGACGTATAAACCGTCGACAAAACCGACGGATCCGCCGACATCGCCACGCTCGTCGCAGCCGCCGGCGGTGGCGCAGGCGCAAGGTCCGCCGATGGCTTACCACCCGACATACACCCCGCCAGGTTCAGAATGGACAGAAACGCCCCACCTGTCAGGATCCAACGAATGACGTTCCAATGCAGCATTACACGCATTTATGCCTCACCGGGCTTCCCATACGCGATAGACGCCCATCGGCGGTATCGGCATGAAACCCACGGCGGCTAACTACCCGGTGCGCACACCTTCCACGCATTTCAATTTATCGGACGCCCAACCCAGATTTGTTTAACCCCAGCCCCCACAAATCTTAAATCCCTCACCTCTGCGCCGGCTGCTGCCTTTCTGGAAACTGATCCGGAACATTTTCAATCAACCAAACCCCATCCGTCCCCCTCCTAAAACGGGCCTGCATACGCGCATCCCCCGGCGTATTCTTGAACTGAACCTTGATCATGGACTCCGCTATCACCGTCCCGTCATCCTCCGCCTGAAACGTCGCCAATCCATTCCACGACGCTCCCGAAATCGGCGGCATCAGCGTCTGATTCTGAGTCGCCGTCAGTTGGCTGATAAACGCCGGTTTCCCCACCCGCGCCTGAAACGCCGCGTCAAATAGATCATACGCGTCGGCATATTTATGCTCGTTCAGCAGATCCCCATATTTGACGCACAACGCTGAAATCGCCTCCTGATCATCCCGCTGCCGGACCTCCTGGAGCACCTGGTACGACAGAATTCCCGCAGTAATCAGCCCCGAAAGCAGCAGCCCCAGGATCGCCAGCCCTTTCCCCGTCTGCGTGCCGTTGCTGTGGTTGACCTGCCGAATCGCCGCAAGGCTCAGGATCACCCCCACCACCGGAAAGACCAGCAGCACGGGACTCGCCACGGCCAGCAGGCTCGCCACCCCAAACAGCACCGCGATGATCGACGTGACGTTGATCGCCACGTATTCCTGGCTTCCCAGGCCCGCCGTCGTCGACATCCGGTGCAAATGCGCCAGCGCATCCGTCTCGGCTGAAGCGGATTGTACCGTGGGCTCTGTTTTTTCCTGCGTCATCATTCATCCGCCGTTTCAAGTAAATGCGGACGTAAAACCGATCTCCAGAGGAGCCAATCGTTTTGGCACTTCTTATCGGCCTGTTTTGAAAGTATTCCCGCCATGAACAAACGTCAACTGATCGACGACATCCGCAAATACAATACGACCGTCTCCATCGAATTTCTAACTCAGTTCGACGACTCCGCCCTCCAGCAATATCTTGAGCATCTGGAAAACGCCAAGAAGCGCAACACCCGCATCGCCGCCTGGGTCCGCAAAACCCCCCGCTTCCGCCTGGTCTCCTGAGAAAATCCACCGCCCCTGTGTAGCCGGCGAGCTTGCTCGCCGTGAGCGATGCCAAACGGCTCGCCGTGAGCCTGCCCCTCCAAACCCGCCCCCCTCCCCAACAAAAAGGCCCCGCCCAACCCGATAAAGGCAGGCGAAGCCGTCTACATTTCTCACCTCTCCACGAAGACGAAACCGCAGGCTCAACCGCTGAAAAACCACCGGCCATCAAGGCCGGTGATAAACATTCCAGATCGACAACTGCGTGCCTGGCCGCAGCATCAGGAGGTTGTCGACATCATCGTTGGCCGCCTCTGCCGCGTAAACATCATTGCGATGAATCTGGGCAAAGCGTTCCGCCGGGGTATACGCCGGGGTAGACGCCGTGCAACCGCTGAGAACCGCCATCGACGCCACAAACAAACTTGCAACTATGAGCTTCATACCTCGCCTACCTCGCAAAAAACGCCAAAGAAGGCCACAAGGGGCAGGACATAAGTGTACCCCCCGCCTTGCCGTTATGTCAAAAACATTCGCCTCTGGCAACTCTAATGCCGATTGCCGATTGCCAAATGCCGAATTGGAAACGCCGCGTCTTCATTCGGCATTTGGCAATCGGCAATCGGCATTTCCCTTCCATCCCATAACCTGACACGCCGCCCTCCACTCCACATACGCATACGGTATCGACAACTCCTCATGCAGTTGCTTCAGTTTCCCATGCATCCGCTCATACACCCCCCTCTGCCATTCCGCCGCACTCGGATCACAGAAGAACACCCGGCACCCCATCGGCCGAATCCCATGAACCCCGCACATCCGCCCCACCTGAAAGGGACACCCCTGCGCTGCGCGAGAGAGTGGAGCAGTAGAAAGTAGAACAGTAGACAGGGCAGTAGGGGCAGAGGAAGGGGCGGGAATGCGGGTTGCTGTCCGCTGGCCAGCCAACCCCGCGGCGAAAGCCGCGAGCTCCGCAGTCGTCACATAGAGGCGATGCCCATACTCATCAAACCGGCAACACTTCCCCGACATCACGCAGACCGGCCGCCGCTGGTCGATCTCCCCTGAAAGCTCCTCATAAATCCTCCCCACCGCCGCACAGACCTCCGCGCAAGCGACGCGGCAATGACGCTCTTGCGTAGCTCGTCCCCAAACTCCATCCGTCCAGTTTACCCGAAAGGATCCGCGCCGGATGTGCCGGCCCGAACGATCTTAATTCCTTGCAAATCTCGCCGGATCCGCCTGGAACTTCTCTCGGCAGGTTTCGCTGCAAAAATAATACGTCTTCCCCGCGTAAGTAACATTGGGGGTATCGCTGCCCGCAGACACCTGCATACCACAGACTGGATCAATGACCAGAACGCGCGGCCCGGTATTGACCGCCGGACGCATTGACGCGAGGCTTTTTATATAAGCCACAATGCCGTCAATTTGAGCGTCACTCAGGTACGGACGGTAATTTGGCATTACCGGGGAATACCCCATCAAAACTTTGGCGTTGGGATCGGTAATGCATTTGCGCAGATAGGCGTCGTCCGCAAGCACGGTGCGCCCGTCACTGAGCGTCACCTCGGATCCGGCCACCCCTTCCAGGGGAGGCGCAACCGCCGGGCGGCTGTGGCACGCGACGCAACCCATCGTCATAAACAACTGTCGCCCCCCGCTCACGCTGGAAGACTGCGAATCCCCGGCCGCCGTCGTGTCCGTCGTTTGCAGCAACTCGGGCTGGCCTCCGTTGGCCAGCTTATTGGCGTCCTTCACGAGTTGCGCCATCGCGTCCGGGTCGGTGCTCTCGTAAGCCCCCCGCGCCTGGCCGGCAGCGTCGTAGAGCAGGAAACGATCGCTGTGAAGGATCGGATTTTTGGGATCGCTCAAGCGCTGCAGCGCCAGATGCATCGACGATGCCGTGGCCTGTACCGCATCCTCCGTTCCCGTTGCCAGTAGCCGCCAGCGCGACTCATCACCATGCCACTCGGCTGCATAGGCTTTCAGCACCGCCGACGTGTCATACGAAGGATCGACGGAAAACGAAACGAATTTTACGTTGGGATTTCGGATCGACCGCTGAAGGAGCATCAGGCGGGCCGTCAGGAGGGGACAGATCGTCGTGCACCGCGTGTAAAAAAAGTCACAGATCCAAGTAGTTCCTTTCAGATCCTGTTCGGTGAGGAGTTTTCCATCCTGGTCCGGATATCCAAACTTCGGGACGTCAAACAACACAGGCAAATCCGTTGAGCTGACGGCCACCGAATTCGCCCCAGCCCCGGCATTGAGTGATTCGGCATTCGAGAAGAAATGAAGTGCGCACAGCGCCGCGCTGGCGACCGCCGCGCCCCCTACCACGCCAACGATAACCGACAAAAATCGCCGCTTCGTGAGGCTCATGATTCCCCCGTTTATTGTGCTGTCGTCTTGGCCGGCGCCGTTACCTGGCTCTGCCCGGCTGCGGACCCGGAGGCATAAGAATCCTTTAATGCCCCCGACCCGACCATTTTTCTCAAATCGCCCTGCAATCGTTGCAGATCGTTAATCCCGTTCGGCACGGGGTTCGCGCAAGCAGCAAGATATTGAGATTGCGCCTTTGATCTTTTTATGGCATGCTGCCGGACGTGCAGGCAAGACTGAAGGAAAAAGAGATCCTGTGCCTCGGACATCTGCGGCGCATCTTCGCGCTGCTGCCCACGCTGCGGGATGTGGGCTGTGAGCGGGATCGAGCCGGGAACCGCCAGCTTCACTTCGACGATTATTGCAAGCTGGTTTTGCTTTACACCTGGAATCCGCTGATCCAATCCCTGCGGGATCTTCAGGAGGTTGCTGAACTGCCCAAGGTGGCCAAGGCGCTGGGAATTAAGCGTTTTTCCGTGGGCAGTTTCTCTGAATCGGTTCGGGTGTTCGAGCCGGGGCGTTTGACGCCGCTGATTGAGGAATTGGCGGGGGAACTGCCCCAGGCGCCCGATCCGCGTCTTGCGGACTTTGGGCAGGCGATCACGCTGGTCGACGGGACGGTGCTGACGGCGCTGAGTCGGCTGGCCAAATCCGCTTGCGGCATCGATGCGCCTACAACACCTCCCGGGACGGGAAAGCGGTCTATGGCTGGCGTTTGCACGTTCAATTCGATCTGGAGACGTTCAAAGTCCATCGCCTCGACCGCACTGGCGCTCGCAACGCGGGGGCCAACCGTGAAAACAACGTCCTGCGGCGCAGCCTGGAAGCAGGACGGTGCTATGTAGGAGACGGCGGCTACGCCGACCGGAGCCTCTTTGCGGACATCGCCGCGGCGCAAAGCTCCTTTGTGATGCGGGCCGCGGAAAACTCGGTGTTTGAGCTGTTTGAAGAACGATTGCTTTCACAGGAAGCATTGGACGGCGGCGTGGTGCGAGACGCGCTGGTGAAACTCGACGGCCTGGAGACGGCGGCGGATAGGGTGGTGCGACGGGTGGAAGTGCAGGTGAAACCCCATCCGCGCCGCACGCGCAGCGGCAACAAGCCGACGGACCTGATCATCCTGTACACGAACCTGCTGGACCTGCCGGCGGAATTGATCGCCCTGATTTATCTGTACCGCTACACCGTTGAGTTGTTCTTCCGGATCTTCAAGCAACTGCTGGGCATGCGTCACCTGCTGAGCCAACGCCAGGAGGGGATCGACATCCAAATCCACTGCGCTGATCGTCTGCGTGCTGATTCAGCTGATCAGCGGCAGGAAGCCGAACAAGGCGATGCGGAACATGATCGGCTGGTATCTGCTGGGGCTGGCCGAGGAACAGGACGTGCTTCGATTCCTGAACAAGCCGGATAACACCGGGATTAAGCTGAGGGCAAGAGCGGAGGCCTTGAAAAAACTGGGAGTAAACTGAAGGGGAATCCGTCGCCGCGGAGACCTCGCGGTTGATGCTGCGCTCTTGCGGACGCCGGCGTGCAGCAGGGGAAAGTAAAAGTATCTAAGCTTCAATTGTTTCGCGTCCTCCACAGCTTTGGAATGCTCCGATGAAGCCTGCGTGCCGAACGGGATTAGCAGATCGTCACTCGACAAGCCATCGTAAATGCCCTGCAACTTTCCCCACCCATCGACCAGATACAGGTCCGTACTGTAGGGCAGGAAGCCGTCCCGGATTTGCTGTACCGAATCGGCAAGCCCCAGCGACACGGCCGTGCTCGGCAAAAATAAATCGTCCGCAGCCAGGACGTGCCAGCGGGATTTGTCCGTATCGGCGTAGTAGTTTGCCAGATACTGTTTCAGAATGTTCGGCCCGTCGTCCTGTCCGACGGAAAACGAAACAAATTGAACGCCGGCGTTTGCCGGATCGTTTTGCAGGTTCAACATTTCACTATTGAGCTGAAAACACGTTCCGCTGCATTCGGTATAGATGAAATCCGCGACCCAGGGGTGGCCCAATAAATCCGAGTTCTGTACCAGCCGGCCATCCGGATCGTGTAAAGCGAAAATCGGCAGATCAAGCGGCAACCGCGGCGCGGGCGGAACATAATAGGCGTCCTTATCCGAAGCCGGCGCTGTTCTTGCGCAATTTATTCCCCAGCAGATCCGCCCAGGTCGCCGTTGCGATGATCAACCCCAGATAGGCCCAAAAAGCCCACGATGTGAAAACGCGTTTGTTAATCGCCAGGAAACGCCGCCCGAATCCTGTCGACGACGCCCCCGGCGCAATCTGAACCCGACTTCTCAACTTCTTAGGCATTGCCGTTGTCGCGGTTCGGCGCGATTGGTTCGCAGGTGTCAACCACCGAAGCCAACAATTCCCGCTGGCCACCAAAACGAGTGTAGCAACGTTGCCCCTCGTTGGACAACCCGGAATGAACGCGCCGTTGAGTTCGGTTCACTGGCGCGTCAATAGCTACCGCGCCCGAAGAGTCGAACAATGGAAGCCGTAGTTCTCCGTGCGAGATTTTGCCGCGAAGCACCCGAAGAGCGCGAAGGAAATAGGCTCCATCTTCGCGCTCATGGCGTCCTTCGCGGTTAATTCTTTCCGGCTACATACCGGGCCCGTGCGCCGCCGCTTCAATGAGCCCAAAAAAATCGGAACAGCTCCGAATTTATTTTCTCGCCGCAGCCCCACGTCGGTACCAAGGCAAGCGGGAGAAGAACTCGCGGCTTAGGAGTCCAACACGCCGAATCCATTGAAGTGATATCACTGCTATCAACCAGCCCGATAAACGCGTGAAACCGCTACCCCAAATCCCCCATCCCCCCCCAGCTTGTTGCGGACTGTCCAGTTTTGTCTTGAAGTCTCAAACTTGCAATTCGTTTGCCCTTCCCCAAAATACCGCCCGCCAGCGCGGCCATACTTTTGGGAATTTAAATGCAAAAACTCCTCGTCGCCAACAGGAGCGAAATCGCCATACGTGTTTTTCGAGCGGCCACCGAACTCGGCCTCTCCACCGTTGCCGTTTTCACCTACGAAGACCGGTTTTCGCTTCATCGCTTCAAGGCAGATGAAGCCTACCAGATCGGCCCCCTCCACGGCGGCGAACCCGTCAAAGGCTACCTCAACATCCAGGGCCTCATCGACGTCGCCAAGGCCAGCGGCGTTGACGCCATCCACCCCGGCTACGGTTTCCTCTCCGAAAACGCCAACCTCGCCCAGGCCTGCATCGACAACGACATCATCTTCGTCGGCCCCACCCCAGAACTTCTCGAAACCTTCGGCGACAAAACCGCCGCCAAGCGCCTCGCCAACGAAACCAACGTCCCCACCGTCCCCGGCACGGATGAAGCCCTCACCGACCCCGCCGAAATCCGCGCTGCCGCCAAGGACATCGGATTCCCCCTGATCATCAAAGCCAGCTTCGGCGGCGGTGGCCGCGGCATGCGCGTCGTCAACAAGGCCGACGAGCTCATGTCCAAGCTTGAAGAATGCCCAGCGCGAAGCCGGCGGCGCCTTCGGCCGCGCCGACGTCTTCCTCGAACGCTACGTCCGCCGCGCCAAGCACATCGAAGTCCAGATCCTCGCCGACCATCACGGCAACATCGTCCACCTCTGGGAGCGCGACTGCTCCGTCCAGCGCCGCCACCAGAAAGTCGTCGAAGTCGCCCCCAGCATCAACCTTCCGCGCAGCGTCCGCGAAAGCATTTGCCAGTCCGCCGTGCGTCTGTGCGCCGCGGCGGGATATCGCAACGCCGGTACCGTCGAATTCCTTCTCGATCTGGACCGCAACGAATTCTATTTCATTGAGGTCAACCCCCGCATCCAGGTCGAGCACACGGTCACCGAAGTCGTCACCGGATTCGATATCGTCAAAACCCAGATCCTCGTCGCCCAAGGCCATCAGCTCCACGAGCCGCCGATCAACATCCCCGCGCAGGACAAAATCGAGCCGCGCGGCTACGCCATCCAGTGCCGGATCACCACCGAAGATCCACAGAATCATTTCATTCCCGATTACGGCAGGCTGACGACCTATCGCTCCGCCGCCGGCTTCGGCATCCGCCTCGACGGCGGCACCGCCTTCAGCGGCGCGGTCATCACCCCGTATTTCGATTCGCTGCTGGTGAAGCTCATCGCCTCGGGCCTCACCTTCGACGAAGCCGTCCACCGCATGACGCGCTCGCTGAGCGAATTCCGCGTCCGCGGCGTAAAGACCAACATCCCCTTCCTCGAAAACCTCATCGAGCACCCCACCTTCATCAAGGGCGACGCCACCACCACGTTCATCGACGAAACCCCGGAGCTTTTCCGCTTCCGCACCAAGCGCGACCGCGCGACAAAACTGCTCAGCTATCATCGCGGAGGTGATCATCAACGGCCGCTCTGACGTCAAAGGAAAAGTCGATCCCAAGCGAGAGTTTACCGAGCCGGTCGTCCCCGAATATCCCAAAGGCCAGCCCCCTGCTTCCGGCACCCGCCAAAAGCTGGTCGAGCTTGGCCCGGAAAAATTCGCCCAGTGGGTGTGCAAGCAAAAACGCCTCTTTTTCACGGACACCACCTTCCGCGACGCACACCAGTCGCTGCTCGCGACGCGGGTACGCAGCTACGATCTTCTGGCCGTCGCATCGGCGACCGCGCATCTGGCGCCGCAGCTTTTCAGCATGGAAATGTGGGGCGGCGCCACCTTCGACACTGCCATGCGCTTCCTCCAGGAAGACCCGTGGGATCGCCTCGGCGAGCTGCGCGCGAAAGTCCCGAATCTTCTCTTTCAGATGCTCCTGCGCGCCAGCAACGCGGTCGGATACACCAACTATCCCGACAACGTCGTCCGCGAGTTCGTCGTCCGCTCCGCCGAACACGGCATCGATGTCTTCCGAATTTTCGACTCGCTGAACTGGACCGAAAACATGAAGGTCGCGATCGAGGCGGTTCGCGATAAGACCTCGTCGCTTTGCGAAGCGGCCATCTGCTACACGGGCGACATCCTCAACCCCGCGCAGCAAATACAGTCTCAAATATTACGTGAAGATGGCCAAGGAACTGGTGCGCATGGGAACGCACATTCTCGCGATCAAGGACATGGCGGGCCTGTGCAAACCCTACGCCGCCTATGCGCTGGTCAAAGCGCTGCGAGAGGAAGTCGATGTCCCGATTCACTTCCACACTCACGACACCAGCGGCATCAACGCGGGGAGCATCCTGCGCGCCTGCGATGCCGGCGTCGATATCGTCGACGCCGCCATCGCCAGCATGAGCGGCATGACCAGCCAGCCGAACCTCAATTCCCTCGTGGCGTCGCTTCAGAACACACCGCGCGATTCCGAGCTGAATCTCGACGCGCTGAACGGCCTGGCTGATTACTGGGAAGCGGTGCGCGAACAGTACTACCCCTTCGAGGAAGACCTCAAGGCCGGGTCAGCGCATGTCTATCACCATGAAATGCCCGGCGGGCAGTACACCAATCTCCGCCAGCAGGCCAAGAGCCTGGGCCTGGAAAACCGCTGGAACGAAATCGCCGACATGTACGCCCAGGTCAACGAAATCTTCGGCGACATCGTGAAAGTCACCCCCTCCAGCAAAGTCGTCGGCGATATGGCGCTGTTCATGGTCACCAACGGCCTCACCGCCATGGACGTCCTGAACCCCTCCAAAAAACTGCACTTCCCAAAGAGCGTCGTGGAAATGATGCAGGGGGCCATCGGATTTCCCGAAGGCGGCTGGCCCAAGGTTCTCCAGAAGATCATCCTCGACAGCGCCAGCGCCAAAGCCATCAAAGGCCGGCCGGGCGCCAAACTTCCCAAGGCGGATTTCGACAAAACGCGCAAGGACCTTGAAGGTAAGGTCGCGGGCGATGTGCGGGATGTGGATGTCCTCTCTTACTTGCTTTATCCGCAGGTCTTCACCGATTTCCAAAAGCACGTTCGCGCTTATGACGATACATCCGTCCTGCCCACGTCCGCCTTTTTCTACGGATTGCAGAGCGGCGAGGAGATTTCCGTCGAAATCGAGCCGGGAAAGACCCTGATCATCAAGTATCTCACCAGCGGTGCTGTCCGCGACGATGGGAGCCGGACCGTCTTTTTCGAATTGAACGGCCAGCCGCGCGAAGTGGTCGTTATCGACCGATCCGGCGAAGCCAAGATGCCGCGCCATCCCAAGGCGGACCCGGACAACCCGAATCACGTGGCGGCGCCGATGCCGGGCAAGATTTCCAATGTCGCCGTCGCCAAGGGGCAGCAGGTGAAGTCCGGCGAGCGGCTGCTTTCCATCGAGGCGATGAAGATGGAAACGGCCGTCTACTGTCCGCGCGACGCCAGCGTGGGCGACGTGCTCGTGAAGGCGGGGGCGATCGTGGGCGCCGGGGATTTGCTAATTGTGCTGGAAGGGTGAGAATCTCGCGTAGCCCCCCGCTGCGATGGCCGAGCCGATATTCAACCTCCCCCGCCTTCGGCCCGCGATCAAACCGTTCCGCCTCTACTTTTTTCCTCGCTTGCGCAGCACCAGCGACCATGCGGCGCGACTGCGAAAATCGGGCGATCTCTACGCTCCGGCCGCGGTCCTCACCGGCCGCCAAATTGCCGGCCGGGGGCGCGGCGCTAATACATGGTGGTCGAATCCGGCGGTTCTTACCGTTACCTTCGCCCTGCCGATCCACGAACGACTTCCTCCGCAGCAGCTTCCGCTCATCGCGGGCCTGGCACTGCGGGAGGCGGCGGTGCAGCTTACGGGCCATGATCGCGTTCAGCTTAAATGGCCGAACGATTTGCTGCTTGATGGTCGCAAACTCGCGGGGCTGCTATGCGAGCGGGTCAGCAATGTCGATCTCGTCGGCATTGGGCTGAATGTCAATGTCGATCCGGCGGAGGCGCCGCGAAATCTTCGCGAGCGGATTAGCTCGCTCATGCAGATCGCCGGCAAACGATTTGATATGACGGATGTTTTGATCTCGGTGTCGCGGCAACTGCATTTGACGGTTCGGCGGCGGATGGAGTTGCCGTTTTCGGCGTTCGCGCGGGAATATTCGCGCCACGACGCGCTGGCGGGGAAGATGGTCAGTGTGGCCGCCAATCATCATGAGCCGGTGGTGAGCGGGCGATGCGAAGGGATCGACAACACGGGGAGGCTGCTGATCCGTCAGCGGGGGAAAGTTCTGCCGATCATCGCGGGAATGGTTACTATTCTTCCCAGAGCATGATGTTCCAAAACCTCCCGGCGGTTCTGATCGGAATTCTCGTCGGCATGTACTGGCTGCGAGTGGTGCATCTCGCCCGCAAGATCCGGCGGCGGACGGGGCACCCGGCAAACGTTGTGCCGCGGGGGAGAGTGGGGATGATTACCCGGTTCGTCTGGTTTCCGGTTGTGTTTCTTTGGATTGCGATACCGCTGTCGACGGCTCTGCCCTGCAGTCGGCCGTGGGTGATGAGGCCCTTGATCGGGTCACCGGCTCTTTCTTGGTCGGCTTTGGCGGTGGCGGTGGTGGCGTTTGTGCTGACGTTAATCTGCTGGAAGAAGATGGGGACTTCGTGGCGGATGGGGATCGATCCGGATGAGAAGAATCCGCTGGTCGTCACTGGGCCGTTTGCGTATGTACGGCATCCGATTTATGCGCTTTCGTCGGTGCTGATGGTGGCGACGGCGGCGGCGGCGCCTTCGCCGCTGATGATTGCGGTCGCGGTTGCGCACCTGGTGCTGCTGCAGTTGGAAGCTCGGCGCGAGGAGAAATATCTTTCGGGCGTGCACGGTTCAGTCTACGTCGACTATTGCAAAATCACCGGGCGATTCATTCCGCGCTTTGATCATTAATAAATTCTGGTTTGGACAGTGCGGTACAAAAGGTAACACTCCGCAACAAACTGGGTATAATGGGCAGTTTGGGATAGCGATTTTGCGAGGAAATGTCATTCTTTGACCTCGTTTGGTGATTTTGATTGTATTGGCTTTTTGTTCACCTGATTGTGAGGCGCTGCTATGGTGAATACTGCGCCTACTGACCATGGCGTGTGATTATGAAGGCATTCGATCTCGGCGATCATGTGTCCTGGAATTCCGAAGCGGGCCGGGTCAGCGGAACGATCATTCGGAAGGTGACGTCTGATACCGCATTCAAGGGATATGTTCACCACGCGACGGTCGATGATCCGCAGTATCTGATCAAGAGCGACAGAACGGATCATATTGCGATACACAAGGGATCAGCTTTGAGGAAGATCGCGGGTCGCGCGAAAAGATCGAGACGGTAGGAAGTGGAATGGGGCAGCAATGGAAAACGGGCGAAGATAAATTCGAAACTCGAAACTCGAATCAAATTCAAAATTCGAAATTCAAAACTCGAAAAGAAAGTTAGCTGGCGAGCAGGACGGCGGCGAGGGGGCCGGCGAAGCCAGCGGCGAGGGCGAGACTTTTGCGGATGGGGTAATTGAGAGGCTCGCGCGGGAAGCGGAGGGTTGGTGTGGGGAGGGGGTTTGGGGTGCGCGGGTTGGCGGGGACTTTACCGTGGACGTGGCAGAGGCAGTTGATGACGGCGGAAAGGAGGCCCGCGGCGCCGAGGGAGTGACCCAGGGCGGCTTTGTGGGAATAGAGGATGGGGTGGGAATTGAAATGCAGGGCGGAGAGGGCGGAGAGTTCGACGGGGTCGTTGAGGTGGGTGCCGGTGGCGTGGGCATGGATCAGGTCGAGGTCGAGGGGGGCGATGCGTTGGAGCATTTTTTTGAGGGCGAGGGCGTGGGGGTCGCAGCCGGTGAGGTGGGCGGCGTCCGAGGCGAGGGACCAGGCGGCGATTTTTACCAGAGGTGGTGCGGTGGCGTGGTCGAGAGATTCGAGGCAGAGGGCGGCGGCGGCTTCGGAGATGATGAAGCCGGCGCGGTTGAGGTCGAAGGGGCGGCAGCCGTGACCTTCGGGAGCGAGGATGCCGAGGCGTTTGAAGCTGGAGATGAAGAGAGGATGGACGGAGGCGTCGGCGGCGACGACGAGAGCGCGGCGGGCTTCGCCGGACTCGATGGCGAGGACGGCGCGGGCGAGGGCGTGTAGGCCGCTGGAGCAGGCGGAGGAAATGGTGAGGCGCGGGCCGAGGCCGAGATGGAATTTTTGGGCGAGGGAGTGAGCGAGCTCGGAGAGGCCGGAGAAATCGTGAGGGGAGGCATTGTTGAAATTGAAGGTGTCGCTAAGGGTTTTTGATTTGCTTGATTGGTCAGATTTTTTCAGGCCCTCATCCCGACCCTCTCCCAGAGTACTGGGAGAGGGGGCGGAGGGAGAAAACCAGGATTCGATGGTGCCTTTGCTGGTGCCGACGATCAGGGCGGTGTCGGGGCTGGCGCAGAGGGATAGGGGCCAGCGGGCGTGGGAGAGGGCTTCGGCGGCGGCGCGGTGGGCCATGGGGAGGATGCGGAGAGGGCCGGTGAAGCCGGGGATTTTGGAGTGGTCGGAGATGGAGCGGCCGGCCATGAGGGCCGCGAAAGTTTCGTCGGCGGATTGGCCCAGGACGGTAACCAGGCCGATGCCGGTGATCGCCGCGGGGGATTTTTTTACGGGTTCCATTGGCGCTCGAGATCGACGATTTCACTTCGGCGGTCGATCATGAGGGAGAGCTTAAAGTATCCGAGGACGGCGTTTCTGGCGACGGGGTTGTTGACGACGTCGTCGAGAGTGAAGCCGGTGTGCTCGAAGATGCGGTCGAGGCGGCGCTGGATGACAAGAAGTTCGGTTTTGTCGGCGGAGCGAATGGGGAGGCTGATCCGCGAGAGACCTAGGGGGGCGAAGTCGCTCATGACGGTGGAATTGTAGGGGGAGAAGTTGCGCGTTGCGAGGAAATCCTCCAAATGGCCATCCGGGGGCTTTGGATGTTAATACCCGCTTGGATTGAAGTTTTGGCTGTCGGAGTTGGTGAGGTCCTGGGAGCCGATGCGGAGGACGGTGATTTTTTCGAGGATCCAGTTGTTGCCGTCCTGGTCGTATTCAAATTGCCAACTGCTGGTCTGGGGGCGGTCCTGGGTGGCGTCCTGGGTGCTGTAGGCTTCGACGTCGACGGTGACGGTGGTGTCGATCTGCTGGCTGTCGATGCCGAGGACGGAGACGGATTTGACGCCGAAACGATCGCACTGGGACTGGACGGTGGAGACGATGAGATCGGCCCCCCCTACCAGGGTGCGGGCGCGGTTGGAGATGATGGTGTTGGGGTCGAGGAGAGATTTGAGGGTGGTCCAGTCTTTCTGATCGACGGCGCGGACGATGGCCTTGGTGCGGATTTCCATGCGTTCGCGGGGCGTGGGGAAGAAAAAGCGCAGACCGGCCAGAAGGACGGCAATTGCGACGACGGCAAGGCCGACGCGCATGACGGCTTTGTCGGTGCGGCGGTTGCCGAAGAGGAACAGGGCGATTCCCCCAAGGGCCGTGAAGGCCAGAACCCACCAGGACGTGTGAAAAAGCAGGTCGTTCATCGGGAAGAAGGACCGAGCGGGTCAGGACGATCGGATATCCTCTTTGAAAAGTTGTAAGACCCCCACCCCAACCCTCCCCCGGAGTACCAAGGGAGGGGGGAATGCCGGGGAATCATTGAACAATAACGTGTGCAACGTCCGATAAACATTGGCAACTGCGCCGCGGCTACCGACCTGGCAGGACACGCTATAGGCGCAGTTAATGGATCGCAAGCGAATGAATGGCAATGACGAGCGCGGCCGAACCATCCCGGCGGTTTATTATTCCCGCCGACGCACCGCTGGTGGGGAACCTGGCGGCGCTATGGGATACGGAGCCGGCGCTGGCGCGGGAGATTGAGGCGGCGCTGGAGGGGACGGGGCACCGGGTGGAGCAATCGAAGTCGGGGTTGGCGACGGTGTGCGTAGAAGCCGGGGGGAAGAATATTTATCTGCATAGCCGCTACCAGCCGGTCGCGGAGGCCCAGAGGCTGATCGAGTCGATTTCGACGGAGCAGAAGACGGCGTTTTATCTGCTGGGTCTGGGTCTGGGGTATCACCTCGAGGTTTTGTTTGAGAGCGCCAGCGAGGAGGCGATCTTCTGCATATTTGAGCCCGACGTTCGGGTGATTCGCGCCGCGCTGGAGAGCCGCGACCTTACGAAATTGATTACGAGCCGGCGGCTGCTGTGGTTCTGGGAATTGGACAAGCCGGGGCTTTTTCGAAGGTTGACGCCGCACACGGCGCTGGTGTCGGTCGGGACGGAGACGATCGAGCATCCGCCGAGCGTGCAGGCGAATGAGGCGTATCACAATCAGGTGAAGGTATGGCTGGGGGAATATGCGTCGTTTTGCCGGACGAACATGAATACGCTGTTGCTGAACAGCGAGCAGACGGCGCGGAATATCGCGAGGAACATCGGGTGGTATGCAGCGGCGGGAGGGATAAACCGGCTGGGGGACAGATTCAAGGGAAAGCCGGCGGTGATCGTTTCGGCGGGGCCGTCGCTGCGGAAGAACAAGCATTTGCTGAAAGGCCTGGAGAAGAACGCGGTGTTAATCGCGGTGCAGACGACGCTTCAGCCGCTGCTGGAGATGGGATGCGAGCCGCATTTCGTGACATCGCTGGATTATCACGAGATCTGCACGCGATTTTTTGAGAAGCTGCCGGCGCGGATTCGGACGGAGCTGATCGCGGAGCCGAAGGCGACGCCGCGAGTGCTGGAGATGATGACGGGGCCGGTGAGCCTGATCGGGAACGACTTTGCCGAGGGATTGCTGCGGGAGATGAATCCGGGGCGGACGTGCCTGACGGGCGGGGCAACGGTGGCGCACCTGGCGTTTTATCTGGCGGAATTTCTGGGGTGCGATCCGATCATTTTCGTGGGGCAGGATTTGGGATTCAGCGATGGGCTTTGCTATACGCCGGGGACGAGCTACGAGGATGTGTGGCGGCCGGAGCTGGGGCGGTTTTGCACGCTGGAGATGATGCAGTGGAACCAGATCGTGCGCGATCGGAATCTGCTGCGGAAGATTCCAGATTACCAAGGGCCGGCCGATGTATACGGAGGAACGGCTCTTTACATATCTGCTTCAGTTTGAGCGGGATTTCGGGAAGTGCAAATCGCGGATTATCGATGCGACGGAGGGGGGCGCGCTGAAACGCGGGGCGAAAGTGATGACGCTGGCGGAGGCGATTGGGGGATTCTGCAAGGATCCGCTTCCGGAAGTGGAGTCGGATGCGGCGGCACCGCGATGGGAGGTTTTGAAGGATTGCCGGGAGTGTTTGCTGGCGCGGAAGGGGGAGGCGGAGGAGATCGGGAAGATCAGCGAGCAGACGCTGCCGCTGCTGGAGGAGATTCGGGAGCACCTGGAGGACCAGGCGCGGGTGAACCGCTTGATTGCGCGGGTGGACGAACTGCGGACGCGGATGGATGGATTCGGACGGACGTACGACCAGGTGATGCAGTATTCGCAGCAGACGGAGATGAAACGGTTTGAGAAGGACCGGCTGCTGGCTGCGGCCCGCCTGGAGGGAACGAAGCGGCAGGAATTCCAGGTGGAGCGGGATATCGAAAACGTCCGCGCGGTGGGATTGGCGGCGAAGGCGTTTGTGGATTCGATGAGAGATATCGCCGAGCAACTGCGCGAGGAAGCGGAAAGACGGGGGGTGGCGGCGTGAAATTGGTGGCGGTTTTATCGATGCTGCACGAGCCGGCGGGGAAGCCGGACAGCGCCACGCGAAAGTTTCGCGGGGAAGCGCCGCTGGGATGGACACTGTTTCGGCTGGGGAGGACGAAGAACGTGCGGGAGTGCGTGATTTTGTGCTGGGAAGACCAGGCGCAGGCGGTGGCGCCGATCGCGGCGGAGATGAAGTGCAAGGTGCATACGCCGGGGGTGCGAAAGACGATTCCGCACCTCGACGCGGTATCGGCGGCGCGGCGGTGGTCGGATGGATGGCGCGGGGGGCTCTTTCAGACCTGCGAATTTGACCGGGGGTTTCATGGGGCCTGGGCTGGAGAGATTCTGAATGCGAATGAGGCGGAGGGGATTCTGCTTGTCGATCCATCGGCGGGACTGGTTGATCCCGATCTAATTGATTCGGTAATCGAGCATGCGCGGACAAATGCGGAAGTGGAGCTTTGCTTTTCGCAGGCAGCGCCGGGACTGAGCGGGGTGGTTCTGCGCAAGTCGCTGGTGGAGCAGCTTGCGGCGGGAGGGTCGCATCCGGGGACGCTTTTGGCCTATCGGCCCGATCTGCCGATGCGGGATCCGATCGCGCTGCCGACGTGCGCGCCGATTCCGACGGCGCTGGGGCGGACGTGTCATCGGTTTACGATGGATTCATCGCGGCAGATCGAGCGGATTGCGGGAGCGACGGTGCATCTGAATGGGGAGCTGCCCTCGACGGAAGCGGAGCAATTTTTGCATCTGCTGGATGCGGCGCTGGAGAGGTCGGCGCTGCCGCGGGAGATTGTTGTCGAGCTGACGACGCGTCGGAACACGCGGCCGATTTTTTCGCCGGCGGGACATTCGCGGGTGGAGCGGGAGGATTTGAGTGCGGAGACGGCGAGGAAGATTTTCGAGGAATTTGGGGCGGCGGATGATGCTCGCATCGTTTTCGCTGGCGTGGGCGACGCGGTTTTGCATCCGGAGTTTGCACAAATCGTGAAGGCGGCGCAGAGCGCTGGGATCGACGCGATTGCGATTGAGACGGATCTAATCGGTCTAGACGTAGCAGGGATCGAACGCCTGGCAGAATTGCCGATCGATATCGTGTCGGTCAACATTCCGGCGATTACGCCCAGGACGTATCAGGCGGTGATGGGGGTGGACGGGTTGAAGATCGCGATGGAGAACCTTGACGCGGCTGGTGCATTGCCGGCAGGCACGGGCGCGCGGGACGCCGCTGGTGGTGCCGACGATGGTGAAGACCGCGGCGACGCTGGGGGAAATGGAAGGGTGGTACGACCATTGGCTGCGGACGCTGGGGTGCGCGGTGATTGTGGGGTCGTCGGGGTATTGCGGGCAGATTCCGGAGAGTGTCGCTGGTGCAGATGGAGCCCCCCCGCCGGGGCAGATGCGTGCGGATCGCAAAGCGCCTGACGGTGCTGAGCGATGGGCGTATCGTTTCCTGCGAGCAGGATTTTCTGGGGACGCAGGCGCTGGGGCGGATTGGAGAGAATTCGATCACGGAGATTTGGAGCGGCGCGATGGCGGGAATGCGCCGCGATCATGCGGACGGACAATGGAACGAACACGCGCTTTGCGGCGCGTGCAGAGAGTGGCATCGACCATGAAGGAGAAAAATATGAATTCGCTGGGAGTGATTCTGGCCCGGTCCGGGAGCAGGGGATTGAAGGACAAGCACCTGCGGCAACTGTGCGGGAAGCCGGTGATTTCTTACACGTTTGACCGTGTGGAGACGTCGCTGTTTCTAACGCGAACGGTGGTGTCGACGGATTGCCCAACGATTAAACAACTGGCGCGGTCGCGCGGGCTGCAGGTGATCGACCGGCCGCCGAAGCTGGCGACGGACGATGCTTCTGTGCAGGACGTGATGCTGCACGCGATGGAGATCGTTGAGAGCAAGGGGGATTTTGTCGCCGATTCGCTGGTGGTGCTTTACGGGAATGTTCCGGTGCGGGGGGAGCGGGTGATCGACCGGGCGATCGATCTGCTGCGCAAGAGCAAATGCGATTCGGTGCGGTCGATGTGCCCGGTGGGGAAATGGCATCCGTCGTGGATGAGCCGGATGGATGGGGACCGCGTGGAGCCGCTCGTGCCGGGGAGTATCCATCGAAGGCAGGATTTGCAGGCGCTCTATTTGCATGACGGCGCGGTGGTGGCGGTGTCGCGGGACGCGATGCTGCGAGGGAAGGAAAACCCGCGCGACCCGCACGCGTTTTTCGGGATCGATCGGCGCGGGATCGTGACTGAGTCGGGGGAGACGCTGGAGATAGACCAGCAGCGCGACCTGCTGCTGGCGGAGGCGATCTTGCGCGAGCAGCAGAGCAGCGTTTACGAAACGAGGGTGGCATGAACCAGATCCAGAAGTCGGCGGGAGGTTTTTTTGGCGGCGGCAAGGCGATGGTGATTGCCGAGCTGGGCGTCAATCACGACGGCGAGGTTCAGAAGGCAATCGAGCTGGTCCACGCCGCTTCCCACGCGGGGGCAGACGTGGTGAAGCTCCAAGTTTTCAAGGCGGATCGGCTCATGCATCCGTCGTCGGTGATGGCGGAATATCAGAAGCGGTCGCTGCTGGAGGATTCGCCGATCGACATGCTGCGGCGATATGAGCTGGAGGCGGAAGAGCTTGGGCAGATCGTGGGGGAGATTCGGAAGCTGGGGATGCAGCCGCTGGCGACGCCGTTTTCGCCGGAGGATGTGGACGTGATTGAATCGCTAGAATTGGGGGCGATCAAGATCGCGTCGCCGGACATCGTGAATTGGCCGCTGCTGCGGCGTGCGGCGCAATATGGACGTCCACTGCTGCTTTCTACGGGGGCGGCGAATGTGAATGAAATCTCATCGAGCATCGCCTGGCTGCGGGGATGGAACGCGCAGTTCGCGCTGCTGCACTGCATCAGCAGCTATCCGACGCCGGCGGAGAACGTAAATCTATCGTGGATTGCCGAGCTGGCGGCGCGATTCGGGACGGCGGTCGGATTTTCGGACCATACGACGGACGTGATCACGGGCGCGCTGGCGGTGGCGGCGGGCGCGGCGTTTGTCGAGAAGCACCTGACGTACGATTGCAATGCGGCCGGCCCGGATCATTCGGCGAGTTTGAACCCAAGCGATTTCGCGAAATATGTGTCGCTGGTGCGGATGGCGATGGCAATGCGCGGTTCGCCGGGAAAAAGGGTTTTGGAAATCGAGCGCGATGTGCGCAGCGTTAGCCGACAGAGCCTGGTGGCGGCGCGCGACATTCTCGCCGGTCACCGGATTGTTGAGGAGGATTTGAAGGTGCAGCGTCCAGGGACCGGTATTCCGGCGTCGGCGCTGCCGTCGATTGTGGGGCAGCGGACGAGTCATCCGATTAAAATCGGCGAAATGCTTAGTTGGCAGAGTTTGTCTGATGCCGCGTAAAGGGGGACATGGTCGGCGGATCTGCTTTGTCACGGGGTCGCGCAGGAATTTGGGTTGATGCAAGGGGTTTTGCAAGCGATTGGACGGCGCAACTTGCAGATTGTGGTGACGGGGATGCACCTCGACCGGCGACATGGGAAGACGATCGAAGCATTGCGCAAGCAGTGGAAGATTGATGCGGTTGCGGTTTGGCCGGCGGGACCGCGCGCGGAAGCGGTTGGGATGGGGATTACCGGGCTGGCAAAAATATTTCGAAAGCTGAAGCCGCAAATCGTGCTTGTTGTCGGGGATCGGGTGGAGGCGTTTGCGGGGGCGGCGGCGGCGCACCTTTCGGACATTGCCGTCGCGCACGTGCATGGAGGGGATCGGGCCCTGGGGCAGACGGACGATGCGCTGCGCCACGCGATCACGAAGCTTTCGCACATTCATTTTCCGGCTACGAAGACGAGTGCCGAGCGGCTGAGGAAGATGGGGGAGGATGGTTGGAGAATTCATCGCTTCGGGTCGCCAGGGATTGATGGGATTCGCAAGGCCGCGGCAACGAGGGGCGAGCTGCGGAAAGAATTTCCTTCGATCCAGGCGGGGAAGTTCGCGCTGGTAGTGCTGCATCCGGTGGACGCGGATGAGGCGATTGAATTTCAGAGGGCGCGGATGATCGTCAAAGCCATGAACAGATCGGGGCCGGAGAAAATCGTCATCATTTATCCGAACAACGATCCGGGATCGCGGGGGATCATTCGCTGCTGGGAATCGCTGAGGGGCGATCAGGCTGTCGAAATTCGCCGCGACGTGGCGCGTCCGATATTCCTGGGACTACTCCGGGAGACGGCGATGCTGGTGGGGAACAGCTCGGCGGGGATCATCGAGGCGGCGAGTTTTCGGACGCCGGTGATTGACATCGGCCCGCGGCAGGAGGGGCGGGAGCGATGTAAAGATGTGCGGAATGTGCCATATCGGGAATCAGCCATCGCGGAAGAGATCAAGCGCCTCTGGAACGGCGGCCGGCCGCGCAGGGGCCGATATCCGAACCCCTACGGGGGTGAAAACGCCAGTGGCAGGATTGCCGGGGTGTTGAACGGGGTCACGATCGACGGACGGCTGCTTCGCAAGATTATCAGTTACTAAATCGAATCCGCGGGCAGGGAGAAGTAAATAGGTGTTAATAAAGGCTCGATATGACAGCTATGCCAACTGCTGCTGTTGTCGACCCCCAATCGATTGTTCGTGAAGCTGTTAAGGGTGTGACCGCTCTGGCGACGCTGCCGGAAGTGACGTCGCATATTATCGCGACGGTCGAGGACCCCAAAAGTTCGACTGGGCAGTTGAACAAGATCATCTCGAACGATCCGTCGCTTTCGGCGCGGATTCTGAAAGTAGTGAACAGCGCTTTCTACGGAATTCCCGGCCAGGTCGGAAGCGTGGAGCGGGCGCTGGTGCTGTTGGGGCGGACGGCAGTGAAAAACCTGGCCGTGTCGGCAAGCCTGGGGCAACTTTTTCGCGGGGCGAAACTTGGCGAGGGGTATTCAGCAAAAGATTTGTGGACGCACTGCATTTCGGTCGGCGTGTGCGCGAGAACTGGCGCAGCAGGCAAAACTGCCGGCGTGCGAAGAATACTTTCTCGCGGGGCTGATTCATGATGTGGGGATCATGGTCGAACTTCAGACCTGGCCGGAGAAATTGCAAAGCGTCTGTGCGACGGTGAAAAAGGGCGGCGCCGATTTTTGCGAAGTGGAGCGGCAGATTTTAGGGGTCGATCATCAGGCGCTTGGGAAGGGCCTGGCGGAGCAGTGGCATTTCACCAAATCGTGCCAGGAGGCGGCGGGGTATCATCATACGCCCGGGGAACTCATCGATGGCGATGGGACGTTTGTGAGCATCATTTACGTGGCGGACACGCTTTGCTGCCAGAATCCCAAGGGATTCAACCTGACCGCCCGGTCGCAGACACTGGACGCGGGGATTGTGTCGCGGCTTGGGCTCGACGACGCAAAGCTGGAAACGGTCAGAGCCGCCCTTCCGGAAAAGATTTCGGCGGCGATGTCGGTCTTTTCGTAATCACGTCTGAGATTTTGTCGTATTCACCAATTGATCGGGCATAGCCCGGACTTTGCCATCGCGGCCGATGCAGGCGATGGTGGTGTTCCCCTCCGCCAGGACCAGGTTTCCACGCTTTAGCTCATAGGAATGGTCGAAACGGACGAGGGTCGCCCGGTTGACGGAGGTGGTGAGGGTCAATTCATCATCAAATCTGGCGGGGGCTTTGTAGCGGACTTCGGCCTTGGTTACGGCGAAATAGACCCCTTCGCGCTCGAGATCAGCGTAGCTGAACCCCGCGGCGCGGAGGTATTCGATCCTGCCCATTTCGAAATACTGGAGGTAGCGGCTGTGATGGAGATACCCCATCGCATCGACCTCGGTATATCGGACGCGGATGGTAATGGTGTGGTGGTTGAACATTGATGCCTTTTGCGCTAAACTACCGGCTTTCCCTGATGGTGGAAAGGAAGTCTTGAGATGATAAAGGTGAAGTCGCGCGGCAACGAGACCGCAGAGCAGATGTTGCGGCGCTTCAAGAAGATGTGTGAGAAAGAGGGTCTGACCAAGGATATCAAGCGGATCGCGTATTACGAGAAGCCGAGCGAGAAACGCCGGCGTCAGGCGCGGACGACGCGGAAGCCCCCCATGGGCCCCCGGCGATAAGGCAGATTCTTCAAGGTGATCGGCGAACTTATGCAACTTCGCGGGTCGTAGCGCATTTCAATTTACCACCGGGACGGCGAATGTCCCGCGCCGGCGGACGCGAAAGCCTGACAGCGACATGACTGCAACCAACCACGAAGCGGTTCAGACGGAACATCTGACCAAGGTGTACAAGGATTTCTGGGGCCGGGACAAGGTCCGCGCACTGGATGACCTCAACCTCACGATCCATCGCGGGGAGGTCTTCGGGCTGCTGGGACCGAACGGTTCGGGGAAAAGCACGACCATCAAGCTCCTGCTGGGGCTGATCTTCGCCACCGGCGGGAAGGCGACCGTGCTGGGACAGCCCGCCGGAAGCACCGAGATCAACGAGCGGATCGGGTTTCTGCCGGAAGAGTCTTACCTCTACCGATTTTTGAACGGAGAAGAGACGCTGCGGTTTTATGGGCGGCTGTTCAAGATTCCGCGCAAAGAGCTGAACCGGCGTGTGCCTCTGCTTTTGGACACGGTGGGGCTCGACGCCAAGAGCCGCAAGCGAAAGCTTCGCGAATATTCCAAGGGGATGGCGCGGCGCATCGGCCTGGCACAGGCGATGATCAACAACCCCGACCTCATTCTGCTCGACGAGCCGACGACGGGGCTGGACCCGATCGGCACGCGCGAGATGAAGGACCTGATCCTTTCACTCAAGCAGCAGGGAAAAACCGTTTTGCTTTGCAGCCACCTGCTGGCGGACGTGCAGGACGTCTGCGATCGGATCACGATCCTGTTCCGGGGGTCGATGCAGACGATCGGGCAGGTGCGCGATCTGCTCCAGGTGAAGGACGTCACGCAGATTCAGACGCGGGGAATGAACGATTCGCAGATCCTGGAGATCAAGACATTTCTCAATCGGATGGGGGTGAACGACACGGTGGTAACGCATCCAACGACGACGCTGGAGGACCTGTTCATCCGCATCGTGCGGGAGAACACGGGACACGGGCAGTCGTCGGTGGGATCGGGCTGATTGCCGGACCAGGATTTTCTGCGATGTTCAATTATCACGGTTTACTCGCCGACGGTTCGTGGTTCAGCAACAACTGGGGCTGGTTGATTGCGGTCGGCGTGGTTGTGCTGGGGCTGGGGGTTTTCGGGCCGGGGGATACACGGCGTTTCAGTTTCAAAAGAACCTGGGCGATTTCCAGCGTTTGCTTTGCCGAGTCGATTCGCAAGCGGATTCTGTGGATCACTCCGCTGGCGATCGTGGGGGTTATAGGGATTACCCAATTCCAGCGCGCGTTCGACGAGCAGGACGCGGTTCGGCAGTCGGTAAAAATCTGCCTGTTCGCGACGGGACTGGTGGTGGTGCTGACCACCATCATCATGGCCTGCACGAATATCCCGAAGGAAATCGAAAGCCGGGTGGTCTACACGGTCATGACCAAGCCGGTGACCCGGCTGGAGCTGGTGCTGGGGAAAGTGATCGGATTTTCGCGGGTGGCGCTGGCGATGGTGCTGATCATGGGGGTCTTCACGTGGATTTACATGCGGATCACCAGCGAGCAGAAGCAGCAGCAGATCGCTTATCGACTCAACGAGGGAGACATCAGCGACTCCGAACGGGCGCGGCTTGCCGAGTACCAGAAGACCGGCCTGCTGACGGCGCGGAGCTTTTGGTCGGCGGATCAGTTGGCGATGTATGGCGAGCCACCGGCGCCCGGCAGCATTGATCGCGTGATTGCAAATTCCGGTGATGAAGATTGTCTGGCGGGATTCCCGGTGCAGCGTGAAGTGATGTTTGGGCCGGCGCGGGCGGATACCGACGACTGGTCGCACGCCGGTGCGGGACAATATGGGTTGATGCTTCGCGTGCAGGTGAATGCGAGGCGGACAGGGCCGCCGGATGATCAGCCGCAGGAGGCGGGTCCAATTGGTCCGACCGGGCCGAGGCTGGAGAAGAAAATTACCGGCCCGCTGACGGAGCCGCGAATCGGCTTTGAGCTGATGGACGAAAACTACTTCGACATGCTTCAGGGGTCGTCGATGGTCGGGGGGACGAGCATCGATGATTTGAAGACGAATATCCTCGCCTATACTCGCGCCGCGAAGATTGACCCAAACGCGATGGCGGTCGCCGTTCGTCTTTCGGCTCCCGCGCAGCTGCCGGACGGAACGACAGCGCAATACGCATACGCATGGATACCACCGCAGCAGGTTCTGCCGCTGTTTAACCGGTCGAGATTTTTCGTGCGGATCACGGGGAGCAGCGGCAACGTGGACTATTCGCTCGGCCAAAAGCCGGTAAGCTGTTTCGTGCCGCAATTCCAGGGGGGCACAGTGGCCTTTGAGCCGCCCGGGGCGGCTGAAATTCAACCGCTGCCGGGAATCCACGGCGAGCCGGAATTTCTGGCATTTCGCGGGCGCATGGGAATACACTACGACCAGGAAATGAATGGCGGGAAGGATGCGCCGGCGCGACGGCGGCCTATCTTTTCACCAACGCGCCGACTTCCGAAGCGGGAAGCGGCGGAATTCCATTCCAGGTGAACCTTGAGGTGGACCGGTCCAATTCCGACGTGGTCGCCGGTCATGAAGACGCCACGCAACTGGAAATCCGCGTGATCGACAATGTCTCAAAGAAGGCAACTGATCTTTCCACGCCGGTGCTCGTGGAGAGCAAGCTTCCGGCGTTTTTCACGGTGCCCGCAGATTCAATTTCAAGCGGCGATTTTCAGGTCATTTTCCACTGCGTGAATTCGGCGCAGACGGTGGGGCTAATGCCGGATTCGCTCCAGATGGTCGCCTCGACCCAGTGGTTTGAGGCGAACCTGATCAAGAGCCTGGCGATTATCTGGATGATGAGCATCCTGGTGATCATCCTGTCGGTGCTGTGCAGCACGTTTTTATCGTGGCCGATCGCGCTGGTCCTGACGGTTCTGCTGCTGCTGGGGCATTGGGGAGTCAACCAGATCGCCGATTCGGCGGGCCCCGGGCTGGGGCGGCAGATCGTGAACGATTTCAAGCTGACGGACGTGGCGATTTCGTCGGTGTTGAGCAGCGGCGTCGACCGCCTTTCCAAGGCCCTGACGATTTTTGCCAATGCCCTCCCGGATACGTCTCAGTTTGACGCGATATCCGACATCGAGCAGGGGGTGAGCATTTCGACCGACAAGTTCCTGGACGCGCTCGTGGTCCTGGCGGGCTTCGGGGCGCCGGCGATTGTGCTGGCGTATGTGATCATGTGCGGGAAGGAAGTGGCGCCGTGACGATCGCACCAGAAATGGAGCCACGGACGGCCGCGCAGCGCGGCGCTCGGGCGGACGCATTGGCGTCGTTGTGTTGCTGGTCGTCGCGCTGATCGCGGCCAACTGGACGCGCGATCAGGCGATCCAAGAAAAAGCAGCGCTGCATTCGCATTCCGGCCTGCCGGGAGCTGCAGCAACCGCGGATACGGGCGTCGGAACTCTGCCCAGCTATGCCACCGCCCTGCTGCTGGGCGGCTTGCGCGGGCCGCTGGTGATGATCCTGTGGATGAGCAGCGAAAATCAGAAGCAGGAGCACGATCTTCAGGATTTCGACACCAAGGTGGAGTGGATCCGCCTGCTTCAGCCGGAGTTTGATACCGTCCACCTGTTCCAGATCTGGAACAAGGCCTACAACATTTCCGTGCAGATGGCGAGCCTGCGGAATAAATACACCACCATCCTGGACGCCATCGATTACGGGCAGAAGGTTGAGACCGAGCGCCCGGACGACATCAACATCATCACCGCGGTGGCGATGATCTACGGCGACAAGCTGGGAACGAGCCAGGAGCACGTTTATTACCGCCATCGCGTTCGGCGGGAAACGCAGACGCTGTTCCGCGTCGAGTTCCCCGAGAACCGCACCGACGATTTCCGCGCCGCGGCGGCGAAGACGCTGTGGAACGAAAACGAGTCGCCGCTGGAAGCCGAAGATCAGACGCACACGGTTCGCGTGGTGATGGAGCCGATCAACGCCAGGGCGCTTCAGAATACCTTCAACGGTTCTGGGATCACGTATTCCGCCGAAACCCGGCGCGAATCGACGAGCAACGACCCAAGCTGGCGGCGGGTGCGCCTCGACCCGATGCTGGATGAAAACGGGAATGTGCTGCCGGCGCTGCTGGTGCCAAGGTATCCGCGCCCGGCCGATCTGTCGGCGTCGGCGCCGTGGTATGACGGCTCGCAGCTCCAGTTCCTGCCGCAATATGGGCCGTATCCATATGGCATCTCCACGCTGGCGCTGGCTTTTAACAGCTATAAGCAGGCGCAGTTGCTGCAAACTTTGTGGAACCAGCACCATATTCAGACGGGGGACACGGTTGTTGACGCCCGCCCGGCGCTGACGCTGAAGCAGTGGGCCAACGACGAATGGGAGCGCGGACGGCGGTTCGAGCTGGACATGTGGGGGCAATTCATTCCCGAAAGCGACGACCCCATCGAGCTGGAGAGCCCCACGATGGACGTTGGCTTCGACAAGCCGGCGTCGAATCGCATGGATTATGAGGCGGCGCTTTACAGCTATGCGCTGGGGGAAAAGCTATTCAAGGACTCGCTGGCGGAATACGAACGGCACATCCTGGCTTACAAGGCAAACGCCTCGGTTTATTTCGTTCACATCGACGACGCAACCAGCGGCCAGGAGATGATGGCCGCCGACCACGATTACCTCGCCGCGGCGGACGCGACCGGCGAAGCCCGCCACCAACTGCTCCAGTCCGCGGCGGAGCATTATCACGCGGCTGAGCTTCATTACGCGGTCACCATTCTGAAGTATTACGTGGACGACGCGGTGATGGCCCAGGCTTTCCCTAAGGACCCCCATACGCACCTCCAGTTCACGAGGGCGACGATTGCCTCGTCGGATCCGCAAACCTGGCTTCACACGCTGCATGACGTAATGGCCGCCAATGCCCGATATCTGGTGGACCCCGTGACGCATCAATATTTGCAGGCCCGGGATACCTATGCCGACGATCGGAAGCAGTATTTGATCTATGTCGGGCGATGCGACGCCCGGCTGCGGCAGCTCGCTACGGACGGCATTCCGACCCCACAATAGGTAAACTGGGGGCATTTGCTCCCACGACGCTACCGGCGACAAAGGGGGCATCAATCGACTATAGTATTGATAACGCTCGAACTATCGGTTGTCGCGGGAGTTGAGTAATTTCCGAGTTCGGTCGATAAGAGGTTTTGGCGGCTGTATCCGGCAGTGACTTTGATGGGTGGGGCAAATACAGTACACTGCCATGACGCCGCGGTATCATGGGACGATGGGAACGGGATTTGGGGGGGGAAGTTTATATGATGAGGATACCGATCGGTATTGCGCTTTTTGTGAATCAACCGATGCCCATTCGAAAGATGTTCAGTTGAATCAAACGGAGTTGTTGAAATGACAATAGCCGATCATGTAGACCGGCGGCCTGCGATGAAGAAGACGGACGGCCGACTCGAACGCGACCGACTGAGAATGATGATGCTCATTCGGCGGTTTGAGGAGCGAACCTACCAGGAATACACGCGGCCGGGCCAGAAGATCGGCGGGTTTTGCCATCTCTATAGCGGGCAGGAAGCCATCGCCGTCGGCACCGCCGCAATTTTCGACCCCTCGAAGGATTACCTCATCAACGGCTACCGCTGCCACGGGCATAGCCTCGCCCTTGGCATGTCGCCGCACGCGGCGATGGCGGAGCTCTTCGGCAAGAGCACTGGGTGCTCCAAGGGCAAGGGTGGATCGATGCACCTCTTTCAGGCCGAGGTGGGGAACAACGGGGGACACGGAATCGTAGGAGGGCAAATACCGCTGGGCGTAGGAATGGCATTCGCGCAGTGGTACAAGAAAACGGGGGGCGCGACGTTTTGCTTTATGGGGGACGGGGCGCTCAATCAGGGGTCTTTCAGTGAATCACTCAATCTTGCAAGCCTTTATAAGCTCCCGGTGATTTTCGTCGTCGAGAACAACGGAATCGCCATGGGAACACAGATCGAACGATCCAGCGCCGAGAAAGACCTCGCCCAGCGCGGGGCAGCGTTTGCGATGCCGCACTACGGCATCGATGGAAATGACGTTGATATCGTGATTGCCGAATTTTCGAAGGCCAAGCAGCGCGCCGTAAGCGGCGAGGGGCCGAGCTATATCGTCGCCAACACCTATCGCTTCCGGGGGCACTCAATGTCGGACCCGCTGAAATATCGGAGCAAGGAGGAAGCCGACCGGGCAAAGCTCCGCGATCCAATCACGCTCTATGCCGACCGGCTCAAACAGGCCTCGCTCGTCACGCATAGCCAGCTACAGGAAATCGAACAGACGGTCGCCCAGGAAATAGATCAGGCCACCAAGCAGGCGGACACAGACCCATTCCCGGATTTAAACGACCGGTTCAACGACGTGCTGGCGGAGAAGTATCCGTTTGAGCCGAGGTAATCGGCATGGGTGCTCGGGGCGTTTCGCCTTTTGACGATGATGCCGCCCGCGATTTCATCGATGAAATCGTTGAGGCGAGGGACATGCAAGTTATCGCTGATGCGGTTTATTGTGTTCCGGACGCCGATGACCAATACGTCGATTCCGCCACGGCCGTGTGTGCATTGGTGGCTGCCGAGGTAATCGTTATCCAATTCGCCAGAGAATCTGGCGATGTGCCCGATGAGATTCATGAATGGATAGATGACCAGGACGATCCCGATCAGGCTTTGATTGAACGCACCCGTCGGGCGGTGAAAAGAGTTCTTCGAGATTCGGGGCTTCGCGATCATTGGAAAGAATCGCAGTCCTATCCGGAATGGAAAGTCAGAACAGAAGGTCTGCTGAAACGACTAAGTTAAGAGAAAAAAACTTATGCCAGTAATTCAATTCCGTGAAGCCCTCCGCGCTGCCATGACCGAGGAAATGGAGCGGGATGAAAACGTGTTCCTGATGGGAGAGGAAGTCGCGCAATACAACGGCGCGTACAAAGTTTCCGAAGGGATGCTGGAGAAATTCGGTCCCCGGCGGATCTTCGATACGCCCATCAGCGAGGCGGCCTTTTCCGGCCTTGGCGTTGGCGCCGCCTGCTGCGGGCTGCGGCCGATCATCGAATTCATGAGTTGGTCGTTCACGCTCGTCTGCATGGACCAGCTCGTCAACAACGCCGCCAACGTGCGGTACATGTCCGGCGGACAGTTCAAGATTCCCATCGTCTTCCGCGGCGGCAACGGGATCGCCCATCAGCTCGGGGCGACCCACAGCCATCGCATGGAATCGATTTATGCTCGCATCCCAGGCCTGATCGTCGTGGCACCCAGCACGCCATACGAGGCCAAGGGCCTCTTGAAATCCTCGATTCGCTGCGACGACCCCGTGATTTTCCTGGAATCGGAGAAGATGCTCGGCGAAAAGGAAGAAGTCCCACTGGAGGAATATCTGCTCCCCATCGGCAAGGCGAAGGTTGAGCGCCAAGGCGCCGACGTCACGCTGGTGAGCTACGGCCGCCCCCTTCAGCGCGTCGTGCGCCCGGCCGTCGAGGCGCTCGTCAATGATCATGGAATCGATGTGGAGCTCATCGACATCCGCACGCTGCGGCCGCTGGACGTCGAGACGATCGCCGAATCCATCGACAAGACCAATCGCTGCGTCATCGTCGACGAAGACTGGGGATACTGCGGGATGGGCAGCGGCATTCTCTACAAGATTCAGAAGCGAAGCTTCGACGATCTGGACGCGCCGATCGAATACGTGCACAGCGACGAGGTTCCGGTCCCCTTCTCGCACCCCTTGGAGGAGGCGATGCTTCCCAGCGTCGACCGGATCGTGAGCGCGGTCAAAGAGGCTTGCTACAAGTAGGAAAACAATGCCCGTTGAAATCACCATGCCGCAGCTCAGCGATACGATGACCGAAGGTACGCTTGTAAAATGGCTGAAAAAGGAGGGGGAGGCGATCAAGTCCGGCGAGAAGATCGCCGAGGTGGAAACCGACAAGGCCGTGATGGAGCAGGAGGTATTTGACGACGGCGTGGTGGCCGCGCTGGTTGCCAGTGAAGGAGAGAAGGTAACGGTGGGCTCCCTGCTGGCGGTGATCTCAACAGGTTCGGAAAATCCCGGGGAAGTAAAAAAGCAATACGCGTCGCGCTCGCAGCGCCAGCCGCATCGGCCGCTGCTCCCGCGCCGCACTCTCGCCAGGAAGTGGCGGCGACGCGCAAGCCGGTGATGGCTACCGCGGAGAATTTCGCCAAGGCCAGCGTGGGTGAAATTCGCGAGCCGGACAATGTCGGGCATGGAGCGACCCGCGAGGCCCCCACCGCCGTACCCCCCCTGCCTCACTCGGGAAATGGCGGCGCCGGCAACGGGTTTCCCCCCTGGCGCGGCGAATCGCCCGGCAAGGAAACATCGATATCTCCGCCCTCCGCGGCTCAGGCCCGGGCGGCCGAATCGTCAAGCAGGACATGATCAATCTCAAAGCCGTGCCGCTCGCGGCGCCAGCCGCACCCGCTTCCCCGCGGAACGGCGAGACGCAGGTTGTAGGCATGACCAAGATGCGCGCGGCCATCGCCCGGCAGCTCGTCGCCTCCAAGCAAAACATCCCGCATTTCTACGAAACGATCGACGCCGACGTCGAAGATATCGTGAAACTCCGCGCCAGGATGAACGAGATGCTGGAAGCCGAAAAGGTCCGCCTCAGCATCGGAGATTTCGTCTCCAAGGCCGTGGCCATCGCGCTGGTCCGCCATCCCGGGATCAACTCCACCTTCAGCGGCGATGAAATCACCCGGCATCCCGAGGTGAACCTGGGGATGGCCGTTTCGATTCCCGATGGGCTGATCGTCCCGGTGCTGCGGAACATCCACACGATGGGGCTGAAAGAAATCCGCCAGCGCAGCGTCGATCTGGTCGATCGCGCGCGGGCCCAGCGGCTCAAGCAGGACGAGATGATGGGCGGGACCTTTACGGTCAGCAACCTGGGCGCATTTGGGATCCGCGAGTTTTCCGCGATTATCAATCCACCGCAAGTGGCGATTCTTGCCGTCGGCGCCGCGGAAAAACGCCCGGTGGTTCGCGGCGATCAAATCCTCGCGCGAACGATGCTCTCCATGACGCTGTCGGCCGATCACCGGGTCGTGGACGGCGCGGCCGCGGCGGATTTCCTCAAGACGCTCAAGTCGCTGCTCGAACAGCCGGGGATGATGCTGATTTAGAGGCGGCTTCCGAGAGATAATCCACGTACGCACGGTCCAGGAGTTGGTCCTTCGCGATACCCAACCGGGCCATCAGTTCGGCGGCGATCGCTTCGCCCTCCTCCGCCGGCTGTTTCTCGCGCATCACAACTTCCAGTTCGAGGAAATCCCCAAGACCTTCCACCCGATCGAGGTGGATTCGCGTTTGCCCGGCCAGGTAGAGCCAGCGAGTTTTCCGCACAACCCCGATCTCGCCATGCACGGCGGCGAGCATTTTACGAGCCGCGCGGCCATTTTCAATCGGAATGATGAGATAGTTCGACTGCCGAGGCCGCGGCGTATTTTCGCGGAAATAGTAAATCAATTCGCATCTGCCATTAACCGTGCGAAGTTTCATCCGGCCGCGCGGGACGCTGAAAAAAACGTCCTCCTGCTCCAATTTCTGGCCCGCATCATCGACGAATGCGCGGATTCGGCGCGCATCTCCTCAAAGCTCGCAACCTTCGCCTTGATTTCAACGTTCCAGGCCATCTAATCTCCTTCCATGCAGATCCGTTACAACATGGTCAGTTGCTACGTCGCCCGTCCTTCCGCCGACGCCACATCTTACAAATTTCTCCAGTTGCGCCGACGGGTGGATGATTTCATGGGCGGAACCTGGCAGGCGATCTATGGGCAATCGGAGGAAGGAGAATCGCCGGTAACGGCGGCTCTGCGCGAATTGAAAGAGGAAGCGGGATTGATTC
This sequence comes from uncultured Phycisphaerales bacterium, assembly GCA_963755915.1. Lineage (GTDB taxonomy): Bacteria > Planctomycetota > Phycisphaerae > Tepidisphaerales > Tepidisphaeraceae > PALSA-1353. The sequence continues at coordinate 3,792,336 of CAVWLP010000002.1, read as the reverse complement.
CTGCGGAGTTCTATCGCCTCGACCAGGTAAGTGTCTTTTATATCGCGTCAACCGATACACTCTGGCACTGCGTCCCCTTCTGCGCGATCGTGAAGCGCGATCAGCCGATCATTCTTAACGACGAGCACGACGATCACCGCTGGGTTCCCGCGGCAGACGTGGATCGCATGTTCATGTGGAAGGACAATCGCGATGCCATCGCGGATATCCTGAAGTTTATCCTCACCGATAGCCTTGCGAAGCCGTTTTTGAGGATTTCGCTGGATTATTAAGAATTGATTTGCCCTGTTTTGATTGGTACTCGGCAATCCGCATTCCATTGCGGTATAGTTGCCCCCAATGACGTTGGCTGCTCATTCGCGTGCAGGCTCAAAATCGGATGTCCGGGAATCGCTGCGCCTTGCGGCCATCGACGTCGGGTCCAACAGCATTCATATGATCGTCGCCCAGGCTGACGCCGACGGCGGAATCACCACCCTCTGGCGGCTCAAGGAGCCGGTCGGCCTCGGCCGCCTCAGCTTTCCCTCCCGGCGACTCACACTCGACGCGATGGACCGCGCCATGGCCGTCCTCGAGCGGTTCCAGCAGGCGGCCCACCAGCGCCAGGCGGAAAAAATCATTGCCGTCGCGACCAGCGCCATCCGCGAAGCCGAAAACGGCGGAGACCTCATCGAGCGCATCCGCCGCCAACTGGGTTTGTACGTGAAGATCGTAAGCGCGCGCGATGAGGCGCGGCTGATTTATCTCGCGGTGCGTCATGCGATGCCCCTGCGCTCCCAGCCACACCTCATGATCGACATCGGCGGCGGAAGCGTCGAATTCATCGTCGGGGACGACAAACAATATTCGCTCCTGGAAAGCCGCAAGCTGGGCGCGGCACGGATGACCGCGCAGTACGTGAAGTCCGATCCGATCAGCGCCGAAGACCAGCAGGATTTGCTCAAGCATTACGATAAGGAACTTTCGCCGATCGTCAAGCAGATCGAGGCGCTGCACCCGGTGAAGGTGATCGGCACCAGCGGCACGCTCGAAAATCTCGCGGCCATGACCGGCTCAGAGCCGCCCCATAACGGCGAGAGCGACCACCACCAAGTCATCGAGCGCGCTCGCTTCGAGAAGCTGCTGGCCGAAGTGCTTGAGAGCCGTTCCAAGGACCGCGCCCGCATCCGCGGTCTCGACGACCAGCGGAAAGACCAGATCGTCGCCGGGGCGTTACTCGTCAGCGAGCTTTTCCGCCGCCTGCGCATCCGGCGGATCGAAATTTGCCCCTCCGCTCTGCGCGAGGGAATTCTCCTCGACTACCTTTCCCGCCATCTGCCCGATCTGGCGATTCGCCGCCAGCTTCCCGATCCCCGAAGGCGCAGCGTCATCGACCTCGCCCGCCGGTCTGACTGGAACAAGAGCCACAGCGAGCAGGTGGCCAAGATATGCATGAAACTTTTCGACGAATTGCGCGGCTTGCATAAGATGGCGCTGCTGAGCGCGAACTGATCGAATATGGCGCCCTGCTGCATGACATCGGCTGGCACATCGGAAGGACGGGTCACCATAAACACAGCATGTACCTGATCTTACATGGAGATTTAAAGAACTTTACGGAAGATGAAATCAAAGTGATTGCCAACATCGCCCGATACCATCGCAAGGCGACGCCCAAGCAAAAGCACGACCCTTACGCTACCCTGCCCCCACGAATGCGACGGATCGTCGACATCGGGGCGGCTCTGCTGCGTCTGTCGGATGGCTTGGACCGCAGCCATAGTTCGGTAATTCAGGACTTGCGGTGTAAGATCGCCGACAAAAAGGTCAAATGTACGATGACCGCGCGCTCCGATGCCCAACTGGAATTCTGGGGCGCGGCGAAAACGCGATTGGTTTGAGGAAGTTTTTGGCCGGCCGATCTCCTTCGAGCTGGCAAAGAAATAGTTGCATGGATTCACTTCTGACCCCACACACGTTTCCCGGAAAGCTGATCATCGTCGAGGGTATCGACGGCTCCGGGAAGAGCACGCAGCTTCAGCTTGCCCTGCGCTATCTCCAGGCGCAGGGCTGAAAACTTTTTTTACCGAATGGAACAGTGCAGACCTGGTGAAGACGGTCACCAAGCGCGGCAAGAAGAAAATGTCGCTAACGCCGCTCACCTTTTCCCTTCTGCATGCGACCGATTTCGCCTATCGCCTGGTGCATAACATTCTGCCGCCCCTGAAGGCCGGGATGATCGTCCTGGCCGACCGTTACGTTTACACCGCCTTCGCCCGCGACGTCGTCCGCGGGTGCGAGCCGGACTGGGTGCGGCGGGTTTTCCAATTCGCGCCGCGCCCGGACCGGGCGTTTTATTTCAATGTTCCCATCGAGGTCAGCGTCGCCCGACTCCTTTCCGGGCGGGCGAAAATCAAGGAATACGAAGCTGGAATGGACCTGAGGCTGTCGGCCGACCCGGTCACAAGCTTCAAGCTCTTCCAGGGCCGGATCCTGGATGAATATGTGAGAATAACTGCCGAATACGGTCTGACCGAAATCGACGCCACGCAAAGCATCGGCGAGCAGCAGCAGATCGTTCGCAACTACATCGACCGGACGCTCGAGGATTACCATGCGCCCGCGGTGCAGGTGGTGAACCATGTCTTCTGATTCCAACAATTCAGAATTCCGCTACATGGGCCACGCCATGCCGTACCTTCCGATGGAAGGCGCAACCGGGAAGCTCATCGTGATCGAGGGAACCGATGGTTGCGGCCGAAGCACCCAGGCGATCATGCTCAAGGAATGGCTAGAGGTTCAGGGATATGCGGTCATCGACACTGGTTGGACCCGAAGTAAGCTGGTCGGCAAGGCGATCACTGACGCCAAGGAAGGCCATTCGCTGCATCGGCTGACGTATTGCCTGATGTATGCAACCGACCTGGCCGACCGGATGGAATACCAGATCATTCCCGCCCTGAAGAGCGGATTTATCGTGCTTGCCGACCGGTATATTTACACGCTGCTGGCGCGGCGTGGCGCGGGATGCCGACAAAAGCTGGCTGCGGGACCTCTTTTCATTCGCGGTGCAGCCGGATCTGGTATTTTATTTGCAGCTTGGCACCGAAGACCTTGTGCCCCGCGTCCTGGAAGCGGGAAAGATGAATTACTGGGAGAGCGGGCTGGATATGAACTGGGGGGACGATCTGTTCGACAGCTTCGTGGCCTATCAGGGGGAGCTGATCGGCCAGTTCGATGCCATGGCTGAGGAATACGGATTTCACTGCGTAGATGCCCGCCAAGATCCGCGGGCCATCCAGCGCCAGCTGCGGCGCGAAGTCACGGCCTATCTCGATAGCTGCAATTATTCCGCGCCTCATGCCGCGCGAAGTGAAAAGTGAACTGATTCCCTGCGAAAAGCTGATTTCACCGCGGAGCACGCCGAGAGCGCGGAGACAAAACTTTTTTCTCAGCGCTCTCTGCGTGCTCCGCGGTAAAATTCCTGCATCGATGAGAAGAAGGCTTGGGACCGTGGGATTTGGCCTGATTCTATTGGCGGCGATGGCATGCATTTGCCCGGGCGCCGCGACGACGCTTCCCTCGCCACCACAGCAGCCCACGATTGGGCCGGGGAGCAGTGATTATCCGTTTGGCGATCTGGCAATGCACCGGTACGGCACGGGCAGCACGAAGTATTGGATCTTTGAGCCGGCTGATCCGACACCGGATTCCGCGCCGGTTGTTATTTTCCTGCACGGCTGGAGCGTCTTGACGCCCAATACGTATGGGAAATGGATCACGCATTTGGTCCGGCGTGGGAACATCGTGATCTACCCGATTTATCAATCGTCGATCGCGACCTCAATGAACGATTTCACCCCGAATGCGATCGCTTCGGTGAAGGCGGCGTTCGCGGAACTGGCAAATCCTGGGCATGTGAAGCCGCAACTGGATCATGTGGCGATAGTGGGCCACTCGCTGGGCGGGGCAATCACCGCGAATCTTGTTGCCGAGGCCGCGGCCAATGGCCTGCCTGTCCCCAAGGCCTTTTGCTGCGTCGAGCCGGGGAATCATCTGATCGATGACCCGGCGATTCATATGCCAGTCGCGGATTTTTCCAGAATTCCTGCCGATACATTCGCACTGGTGATTGTCGGAGATGCGGACGAGTTAGCGGGAACGGACACCGCACAAATGATTTATTCACGCCTGACACAAATCCCGGCGGATCATAAAGATTATCTCACGCTCGTCTCCGACGACCACGGCCGCCCGCGGCTGATCGCCAACCATATGTGCCCGGTGGCGGGGAAGATTTTGGACCCATCGGCCGTCCCTCTAAGCGAGGGCCCGCTGATACGGCGCATGCGGATGTACGTCGAGAATCAGCCCCCTACCGCTCTGGAATATTATGGTATCTGGAAGCTGTTCGACGGCCTGACGGACCAGGCGTTTTTTGGCAAGAATGGGGAGTACGCCTTCGGTAATACGTTCCAGCAAAGGTTCATGGGGAGGTGGAGCGATGGAATTGCCGTAAAGGAAATGAGGGTTGGGATGCCGCAGTAGCGGCGGGCTTAAATGATCCTGACGGCAACCCCATGATCCGCGAGGAATCTCTTCACTGCGGGGATCGAGAACGTCCCAAAGTGAAAAATACTTGCCGCCAGCGCCGCATCCGCGTGGCCCGTGGTCAGCACGTCGAGCAAATGCTGCGGGCTCCCCGCCCCACCGCTGGCGACTACCGGGATCTTGACGGCGTCACTGATGGCGGCGGTCATTTCCAGGTCGTAACCCGCCGTCGTGCCGTCGGCGTTCATGACGTTCAGGACGATTTCGCCGGCGCCCAGGTCCTCCGCTTCCTTGGCCCAGGTGAGAACATCGAGACCAGTAGGGACACGGCCGCCGTTGACGAAAACTTCCCATTTTTCCGAGCCGTCTTTTTTCACCCGGTTGGCGTCGAGGCCCAGCACCGTGGCGCAGCAGCCGAATTTACGGGAGATTTCTCCCAGCAATCGCGGGTTTCGCACGGCCGCGGAGTTCAGGCTGACTTTTTCCGCCCCGGCCTGAATGAGGCGCGTCGCATCTTCCAGCGTTCGGATGCCGCCGCCGACGGTCAGGGGCATGAAGATCTCATCCATGACGCGGGCGACAAGGTCGGCCATGATCTCGCGGCCTTCATGGCTCGCGGAAATGTCGTAGAAGACCAGCTCATCCGCCCCCTCTTCCTGATATCGACGGGCGAGAGCGACAGGATCGCCGGCGTCGACGTGGTCGAAGAATTTCACACCTTTGACCACGCGGCCGCGATCGACGTCTAAGCAAGGGATGATGCGCTTGGTAAGCATCGACTTCCGATTATAGCGGGGACACGTGGGAAATTTCCTATTGCCTATTTCGAAATCTCAAATAGGCAATAGGAAATAGGCAATCGCTCGCACTTTTGTGCGTACTCGGTACAGTTCGGACCATATGATCGTCGTTAACACTTTGTCCGATTGTCGCCGGGAGCGGGAGAAGCTTGGCAGGATTGTGCTGGTGCCGACTATGGGGGCGCTGCATGCGGGGCATGTTTCGCTGATCGAGGAGGGGCGGAAACATGGCGACAATGTCGTGGTGAGCATTTTCGTGAATCCGACGCAGTTTGGGCCGCGCGAGGATTTTAAGAAGTACCCCCGGCCAGTGGAGGCGGACCTGGCCAAGTGCCGGGAGGCGGGGGTGGCGATGGTCTTCAATCCGACCGAAGAACAGATGTACCCCCCTGCTCACGTCGCGGAAGTGAATCTGGATTTTCCGCAGCTCAGCGGCGTGCTGGAGGGGCGGATTCGGCCGCACCATTTCAAAGGCGTTTGCCAGGTCGTGGCGAAGCTCTTCAACATCGTCACCCCGCAGGCGGCTTGCTTTGGGCAGAAGGATTATCAGCAGTTTCTGATCATCCAGACGATGACGGCCGCCCTGGATTTCCCGATCCGGATCATCATGTGCCCCACCGTCCGCGATGCGGATGGTATGGCGATGAGCAGCCGGAATCAGTATCTGTCTGCCGATGAGCGGCAGCGCGGGCTGGCGCTGAGCCGATGTTTGTTCGCGGCGCGGGAGGAATGGACCAAGGGCGTCCGCCAGACGAACCGGTTGCTGGCGACGATGCAGCATATGCTGCTGGATCCGGGAACGCTGGGGCGGGTGCCGCTTTCGGTGGACTATGTGGCGGCGGTGGATGCCAAGACGTTGAAGGATGTGCAGGTCGTTGCTGGGCCGATAGTTCTGGCGGTGGCAGCGCGGGTGGGGACGACGCGGCTGATTGACAATGTGATTTTGAAGCCGTGAAGCTGGGCGGGCGGATGTTACATAATTTTACGTTTTGTTACGTTTTACGCAATATTGTCCGGGACTTCCGCGTCTTAGAGCTGGGATTTTTCGGGTTTTCACTCGAAAGGCTGCGTTGCCTCGATGGGCAACGGCGTGGAAGGTTCAGCGCTGCTCCTGCAGCGCATGCCGCGGCGTTCACCGGCGGCCGGACAACAAAAACCCCCGGTGACTTACTTGACGATTTTTTCAGCCTTCTTCCGTGCCACACGCTGACGCTGCAGCTCGCATTCCCGTTCTCGGCGCTGCAGGATGGGAATAATCTCTTGCAACGTGGCCCCTCCCGCGGCGACCAGGCTCAGCATCGCGTAGGCATATTTGCTCACCGGACGCTGCGTGTGCAGATAGATCAACAGCACCCCGATGACCGCGATGTAGAACCCGGTGGTGACGCCGTTTTTGCTGTGGCTGGTGAGATGGCGGAAGTGGGCGTGCACTTTCAGCCAGCGGAAAAACAGCTCGATCTTCCATCGCCAGCGGTAGAGCAGACCGATGACATGGGCGGGAATGTTAAGAAGATTGGTCAGCAGCCGCAGGGGCCTGTCGGGTTTGTCCGGGTCGAAGATCGTCACTTCCCGAAGCCATTTTCCCGCCGGAGGAGCAAAGCGTGGCCCTTCTGAGCCCAGGTATCCGATCCGGTCGCTGAGAATGCCGGCAGCGCGGTCTTCATCGCTCAGCGGCAGGGACTTGGGGGTCAAGTCATTGTTTTCGATGGGAATGAAATAGTTGTTTGACTTGAGCCGGAGCACAAAATCGCTGCAGGCATGTACGATCCGCTCCAGCAGCTCGAAACAGACGTAGCCGCGGTCCATGACGTAAATCTGTCCCGGCTCCAGGGACTGCATCAGCGCCTGCGCCTCGGAGCATCCCGCGCCGCTGATCGTCACTCCCTCGGGAACCCCCACGCCCGCCGCCCATTGAAGATTCAGGCGAATCGTGTCCATGGGCTTTCCGTTGGGTCGACTTTGATGCAGCGCCCAGGCCACGTCGGCGGCAACGGTGAACAGCGACCCATCCACCACCCGTACCCGCTCGGTCAACTCCGCCAGCTTCGGATCGCCGTGACGCAGGTGCGGCAGCCGCGCCCGCAACTCCTCGATGATCGGCTCCAGCAGCGTCGGATCGAACAGGGCGTTGGCATCGGAAAGCGTGGAACGCGGCAGGCGATCGACCGAAAGCTGCTCCTGCATCTGCTCGGTCTGGCTGAAATCCTCCATCGTCCGCAGGCTGCGAATCGCCGGCGTGAAAAACGCCAGCAGATAGGCAAGGGTCACATCGTCATAAAAAAGCGTGCGATTGGGGTGGGGATGCGCCGCCCGCAGGCGGGCCAGATGATCCTGCAAAATACCGACGTACTTGCCGCCGAACAAATCCTCCCCCCGCACCGCCGGCCGCGGCTTTCGTCCCGGCTTGGCGGGCAATCCAGAAGCTGGGCAAAGGTCCGCGTGCACGTGGCGGCAGTGAACCACAAAACGCTGCTTCGCGCAAGGCGCAAGATCGTGTTATTTGTGAGCCTGCGTTCCGGACACTATTGCGTTTTACGCGATTTTGAAAGTGTATGCTAACTTATGCGGTCGGTTGAAGTAAAACTCTGGGGCCAGAGGAGTTGCGGGGTGATCGGGCGCGGTTTTATGACTATAAAACAGGGACGAGAGTGTAACATTTGGCGGGCGGAGAGAGAGCGGCTTGGCAGGGAGTTGAACCACGGATTTCACGGATAAGAGAAATGCGACGGTTCTTCTCTTATCCATGATATCCGTGTAATCTGTGGTCTTATTTAGATTTCATATGTGGATTATAGTTTCCGTCACCAGTAATTCAGAGCCGTCCCGTTTTTCGGCTCTAATTCATTGCGCCGCGCCCTTACATCATTTTTACTTAGAACGCTCCACCTCAATTCGCCAACGCCGTCTATCGCGCAGGTAAACCGTGTACATGGCAGCCACAAGGATTACTAAGATACCGATCATCGGGTGCCAAAGTGATGGCCTGGATGAGGCGACAATCAAGACGACGGCGCAGCACAGGAAGTAGATCGCAAACCCCACTCTGCCTACTACGCTTACGGGGACACAATTGGTAAACGATGGTCCTGCGCGCCTCCCCACCGCAAATTCCATTGAGGGAAAAACGCAGAAATAAGCGAAAAACTGCTTGCGCCCAACAAGAAAATTAATGCTATGAACATCGGGCGTCCTAATTTAATTCAACACATCAATCTAGCCAAGGTCCGAAGCGGACAAGGGGTCATCACTGATTGTAATTCAGAGCTGTCCCGGTTTTCGGCTCTGCGGCGCCGGTCGCTCCGGCACTTCCAATGGTTGTTGCATAATGACATCGAGCGCGATCACGAAGCTGAAAACGACCGTAAAGAAGTCGATCGTCAACGCCGTGATGTAGACCGCGGCGCTGTATTGGAGGCCTTCTAAAATGTAGCCAAGCATCGCCAGTGTCACGGCGGAGCCGATTACAACCAAGACCGCAAATACCGCGGGCGGCGGTCCTTTGCCGACCGCCTTGCGGCGTCGGAGCGGAAAGGTGACCTGAAGAGACAGCATCGGCAGCGCAAAAAGAACAGCAGAGCCTCGCCAAATCCACTTTTCCTGAACGTCGTAGAGCGCCAATAGCGCCGGCAGCAGCGCTCCCGCCGTCAATACGAAAATGTCGGTCATGACCGTTTTTGCAAGGTATCTGTCAAGCAGTGACAACTTCGCTCCAGCTGCCGGCCTGAGGGCCAACAAGAGTGCCGAGAACCCGGCGAACGTGATCATCACACCAGCCAATGCGTACAAATAGGTTTCACCTTTGATTTCCATGTTTTGGTCCACCCAGAGCGTGTTATGCACTTTACCATGCCCCGCGACGGCACGGAATCGGCCCAGACGCTAGGAGCAATGGCGAGAACCGGGTCTATATCGACCCCTCGAGCCGTTGCGACGACGCAGATGGGCCGATTCCGTGCCGTCGCGGGGCATGGTAAAGTGCATAACACGCTCTAAGAAACAAGGTCGTGGGGGCCCGTCCTTGTTTCTTACCACAAATCCACCGGAAGGCCATCGCTTTGCTGAAATCTCGCGTGTTCAGAGCTGTCCCGGTCTTCGTGTCCCGATTTCCAGTCTCGCCTCTGCGCCTCTACGCGAAATCTTCTTCAAAATACATTGGTTTCGCGGTAGAGTAGAGAACTGAACGACCCGATTGCCGCTCAGCTCTCCCTCTTCGAACCGGACGAGCGGGTTTCCCGCATCCGGCTCTCACGGTATTGTTCTTCTCAAGCATTCACGGTCGGAACAGGTCGCAGGCTGATGAGGCCCAGACGCTGCAACTGTTCGTACCAGCTCCTCGCTCCGCGCACACGGAACGGACGCTGGCTGCGACGTTTAAGGTGTCGTTCCAGTCGCTCCTGCACAAATCGGTTGATCTGACGGAACGCCTTGCGCGGATAGCCTTTGCCGAAGTAGTTGGCCCATCCTCTCAGGTGCTCGTTGATCTGTACGATCAACGCCGGGATGGGCACAAAGCCTGCTTCGGGTCCGGTCATCTCCCGCAATTTGTCCCGCTCACGCTGCATCGACTTGCTCGAAGGACAGAGGTTCAGATAACGCCCCGGCCCGCCTTGCAGGCTCCGGTCGTACCGGAACCTGTACCCGAGAAAGTTCAGACTTTCGCCCGGCTCTTTCAACTTCACCGTGCGGGTCTTGTCGGTGTTGATCGTCAGATCAAACCGGCCTTGCAGCGTGCGTTCCACGAACTGCTTGATCTGAGGGCCTATATACCTTGCCATGATGACAAAGTCGTCGGCGTACCGGATCAGCCGGGCGTTCGCCCAGCGATGCGGGCCATCGGATCGGTGGAACAATTTATCAAACCAGTGCAGATATAGGTTGGCCAGCAGCGGCGAGATCACTCCGCCCTGCGGCGTTCCCTGTTTGCTCCGGGTGACTTTCGGTGGATCGCCGGGCTTCTCGCCTTCTTCGACGATCACCGCCTTCAGCCACATCCGGATCAGCTTCAGCACGCTTCCGTCCGTGATCCGCTTCTGGACACACGCCATCAGTTTCTCATGGGGAATCGTGTCGAAGTACGACTGCAAATCCGCGTCATACACTTCCCTTCGGCCCTGCTGGAGGTTTTGCTTGATCGCCTCCAGCGCATCGTGAGCCGAGCGACCGGGACGGAATCCATACGAACAGTCCAGGAAATCCGCCTCGAAGATCGGCTCGATGAGCAGCAGCACCGCCATCTGCACCACGCGATCTCGGATCGTGGGGATGCCCAATGGACGCCGCTTGCCGTTGGCTTTGGGAATGTACACGCGCTTCACCGGCTGCGGGCGGTAGGTGCGGGTCTTGAGCGATTCTTCGATCTCGCTCAGGAATCCACTGACGCCGTGCTCGGAGTTTTGCACCTTCTCGATGCTCACCCCGTCCAAGCCGGGCGCCCCGCCGTTGGCGGACACCCGGTCCCACGCCGCTTCCAGAACATCGCGCCGGCAGATCCGGTCGTACAAGGTGTAAAACCGAAACCCCGGTTCCCGCTTGGCTTTGAGGTATAGCTTCTGTCTCAGAAGAAAGACTTTCCCCGGCAGACCCCTGGAGTTCACCCTCAGGTGCTCCGGCAAGTCTGTCGGATCATCCGTACTGTCAGGTTGTCCCTGCAAGCGGGCCTCTCTTCTTCTTACTTCCGCTCGATACCGTCAGGGCTCCTTGGCTCGCGGCAGGCTTCGCCTCCGCTCACGGGCATTACCCCGCTTCTCAGCTACTATGAGCCCATCCGACTCCCCACGCTTCCCGTCCCTTGGTTATGTCTTTCCAACGAGCCGCACAACGATGCGTGGGGTCTCTCAGTTCCCGATCTTGTCTGTCGGCACGCGCCGTCCCCATCGACCCCGAGGAGCCGGACGATTGCTCGCACCCGCTGCTTCATCGTCCGCGCCGGCTTGGCCCTCTCTGACGGGTTGGCCACTCCCATTGGCGTAACGAGGCTGGTTTGGGTTCGCTTAACGCTATGGCTCGCGCCTTCGCCTTCCGGGGCTTCGCGCGACCGATTGCTCCGTCGTCACGCCCGGGCGGCTACACGGCTAACGGGTCATTCCATGGTGAACTCCTTTCAGTTCACAAGACAAAACCGGTTTCACTGACGCACCAGAGGCGCGGAGGCGCGAAGAGATGGCGCTTTCATTTGGGCCGTGTAGCGGCGCTGCGCGAGAGGATAGAACAGTAGAGAGTAGAGCAGTAGAACGCGGGACCCCCTCCCTCACCCTCCCCTCTTCGAGCCTGAGCCTCAGAGCCGAAGGCCGGAGTACCGTTCGACAGGCTCACGGCGTGCCAGGGGAGGGAATAAAGGGCGCAGGGGCGCGATGTTGTTTAATCCCATAAGGAATACATACGACTTCGACCGCCAGTGGCGATAGTTGTCCTTGCCGTAGCTCGTGTCGAGGGTCCAGGATTGTGATGAGCCTGTGGTCTGATCGCTCGTTGCAGCGGCGTAGCGATGGCCTTTGCGGCCGGATTGGCCCGTGAGCGTTTAAATTCTGATTTTCTGGGTTCGCGACATTTGCTGTCCAAATTGCGGGATGCGGGCCGTATGGATGTGTGCGATAGCGGACGCCAGCGCCCTTTCGCCGGCGGCTAGCGCATCGGGCAATTGGGAGTGCGCGGCCTCATAGCGGTGGCTCGTGCCTGCTGTGGGTGCGCGTTTCAGGTTCGCCCTTCACGACAACTCATTTCTACTGGAGGTACATATGGGAGCGGGACGTGCGAAAGGTATTTTCGCCCTATTTCTGGGTGCGGGTGTGGCGCTGGGGGCCAAGTCGGCGATGGCCGTCACGGTGACCAATGCTTCGTTTGAATCGCCGGTGACCAGCGGCTACATCGATGATTCGAATGGCGCGATCAACAATCCGTCGAATTCCGGCTTCTGGGGATGGGGGTATTATTTTGCCAACACCAGCGTGGATCACGACTCGGGTGTGCAGGCCAATACCAATGCGCAGCTCACCGGCAATAGTCCGGATGGCACGCCGCAAGACGGGTGGGTGAACGGCGCGGGCAACTACCTCTATCAGGATATCGGATCGCTGGCGGCCAACACGACTTACACCCTGACCGTTTCAGTCGCTGCTCCGGGCGGGACCGCTTACGGCGGGACAGGCTCGGGGAACGCGCAGCCGACCGACACGCTGGAACTATTGAACGGCACGAACACGCTCAGTGGCTCGTCGAACAACATCGCGGTGAGCGGAACGGTGCTGGCTTCCTCGCCAACGATTACGCCTGCCAACGGATCATTCACGGACTATTCCGTTTCGACGACGACGGGAGCAAGCGTCAGCGGCGATCTAACGATCCTGCTGATGGAGGATACGGCCGGGGCGCACGAACAGGGTATCTATGACGACGTGCGCGTCAGCGCGGTTCCGGTCGTGCCGGAACCTGCCAGTGCGTCGCTTATCGGGATCACGTCGCTGCTGCTGCTGAAGCGCAAGCACGGTCAGCGGCAATCGTAGGATATATGTCTTGACCCTCTGAAGGAGCCTGGTGGAAAATCCAGGCTCCTTTTTTTGGTCTCACGCCGCGAGGATGCGTTTCCACTGGTGGTGGTGATCGGTGGTGTTAAAGACGTAAACGAAATTCGTGGGCTCGAAAGTTGAGGCGGCGACCGCAGTGGAAGAGGCGGCGTAGGATCCGCTGCGCCGGGTGCGCCAGCGACGGGGAGTCGGTGTGGGGTCGCTGTTCGTCGAGCTGCCGGAAGAACTGCCAGAGGAGCTGGAGCCGCTGGAGGATGTGCCGGAAGAGGACGACCCGGTGCCGGCGAGTGTTGAGCCGGAGGAAGAAGAGCCGGAGCCGCTGGAAGAACTTCCGCTGGAGGAGCTGCCGGCGGAGCTGGAGCCGCTTGAACTGCTGCCTGTCGACGAGCTGCCGCTGGAGGACGAGCCGGACGTTCCGGAGGCGGATGAACCGGAGCCTGACGAACTGGATCCGGAGGAGCCCGATGCGGAGGAACTGGAGCCGGAGCCGGTGTTACCGGTCGGCGCGGGACTGATAACGGGGGTACCGCCTGAGCCGGAGCCGCTGGAACCTGATGCGGCCGTCGGAAGTATGGCGCCGACGGTAAGGCCCGTTGCCCCAAGCTGAGAGATCCACGCAGCCGTGGCGGCGTTTTCCGTGGCTGTCGTGATGGGGCCGGCGAGATCGACGTTGCCGTAGGTGAGTGCGGGGTCGGCATCGGGCAGCGAGTAATCGCTTTGCACGGAAGTGCTGCCGCCGTTTTGCTGGCTGTGCGGGGGCTGGATCCAGCCGACGGTGTTGTCGTAGGCGCCGTTGTTGTAAAAGATCGAAGAGTTGCCGCCGTTGAGATCGTTGATGTAGATGCCGGTGCCGCTGGCAAAGAACTCGGTGCCATCCGGCAGATATCCGCAGCAGACGAGGTAGTTGTCGTAGACGGAGATGTCGTGGCCGTCCGGCACGCCGATGCCGGCGCTGCCGGCCTGGACGATGGTGTTGTTGTGGATGTTGATGTAGGCGGGCTCGATGGCGAGGCTGGGATCGCCATCCGTCGTGATTCCGGAGCCGCTGTCCCAGGTGGTGGCGGTGTCGAGTGAATAGAGGCCGTCGATGTAATTGTCGTGGACGTTGACGGGGCTGCCTTGCGTGCCGCTGGTGTCGAAGAGGTTGATGACGTCGTTGACGTAGCTCTGGCCGGGCTGGTTAATGATTTCGTTCCAGCCGATGTCGATGCCGGCGAGGTTGTAGATGTTGGCAAGCTGGATGGAGTGGGTCATGACGCCGGTGTCTTCGTATCCGCCGTTGCCGTCGGAAAAGCGGCCGTCGCTGTTGAGGATGTCGTTGTAATCGATCTTGATGGTTCCGCTGCCGGTGGCGTCGAAGCCGTAGATCTTGGTGCCGAGTCCACCGACGCCGATGATGCTGTTGTGCTGGATGTCGACGTTGGAGGGGCTCATGAGGTAGAGGAAGCTGCCTTTTTCGACGCCCGCCTGGTTGGGGTTCAGGCCGTAGCCGTAGGAGTCCTGGACGGTGAGATTGACGCCGGCGAGGGTATCGCTGATGAGGGTGCCGCTGCCTTCGATGGTGGAGTCGGCGATGGTGACCGGCGCTGTGGTGCTGTCTTCGACGACGACGTCGTTGGGATTGGTGTCGTACCAGCTTCCGACGTAGAGGCCGCCGGAAGTGATTGAAGTCGCCTGCATGAAGGGGAAGAGATTTGCGGCAGGAATGACCTGCGGCGTGGAGCTGCCGGGGGCTTGCCACTCGAGCGCGACGGAATTGTCGGCGGCGGCGTTGGGCTGATAGATGTCGAGGCGGATGTTGTACATCGTGTTGGCCGCGAGGGTGATGGGCGTGCTGACGTAATTGCTGGCGGATGACTGCGGCGTCCAGTCGTTGATGACAAGCTGATTGTTTATGTAGAGACGCACGGTGGCGTTGGTCTGAACGCTGAAGGTGTAGCTTCCGGCAGTCGTGGAAAGGACCTGTCCGCTCCAGCGGACTTCGAAGGCGCTGGAGTTGACTCCGGAAACAGGCGCGGAGGCGCCCCAGTTGAAATTCACGGTCTGATCGGTTTCGGTGACGGCGGGGAGAGCGCCGACCGAGGCATTCTGGGCGTTGAAGAGGTCGGTGGATGCGTTAAAGTAATCGGCACGCAACCCGGTTTCGCCGGACAACAAAACGCGATTCTCGAGTGATTCCAACATGGCGATAGTCTCCTCCTAAGGGGGTATCGGTGGTGACCCGGCGGCTGGTGAGCCAGGGGTGAACTGGTTGTTTGCCTAAAAAGAAAATTTCTCAGTCCGGCGATACAGTGTGCCGGTTGTGAGGATCAGCCGGATCGGAATGATCCTGCGGATTACGGGGCGTTTTTAGCCAAAATCCTCTAAATTTTGCCCGGAACCAGCGGAGAAAATACGGCATTTCTCCTGGAAGCGAATTTAGTTTGGTGGGCGTAAGACGCAACCGAAAAATGCGATCTTTCGCAAAAAGATTTTCGGGAATTTCTTCAGGATTGCCTGCGCAGAAGCGAGCCGAGCCGGCGCAGCTTTCGATGAATAGGGCGGCGGCGGTGTTCGAGGAAATCGATGGCGCTGAAAGAGTTGTTTTGGGTAAGCCAGTAGCGGAGATAATTTTTCACGTCGTAAAAACGGTCGCGATCACTGGGGAAAGTGGCGTGGACATATTCCTTGTAGAGGCGGAAGAAAGATTTTTCGGTCGATAGGCGGATGAGGGCCTTGCCGTCGCGCCAGGCGAGTTCGGCTTCTTCGATTTGGGTCCAGGGGATGAGCTTGCCGTCCATGTTGGCTTCGTAAGGTTTGGGGCCGAGGCCGCGCGTGCCCTGGCGGACGCCAATTGGGGAGAGGCGGACCTGGACGACGCCGGAGCCTTGATCGGTGAATCGACGCCAGATGGATACGACGCTGCCCGCGGCGAGGAGGACTAAACACAAGAAGAATAACGGGTCGGGATATGTGTATCGGCCGGGCCAGAAGAATATATAGCCGCATACAGTTACGGCCAGGAGAGTCGATATGGGAGCCAGGAGGCCCGGCATGTAGGCATTCCAGAAGCTTATTTTTGTGCCCGTGGCGTTGCCGTAGAGGTAGATTTCGTGGGTGCCGTAGGGCTGGCCGCATTCGGGGCAGACGCCGGAGTCGGGAAGACCGAGGAGGGAATAGTCGCAGCGCGGGCAGTTGGTGAGGCGGTGGGAGGTGGAATAGTCGATTTCGCCCATTTGCGCGGCGATTATACCAGCGAACTCACTGCGCCATGAGCGTTCCGGCACGACTACCGGGGCCGATGACGCTCAAAATTATGCGAAAAAACGTTCGCGCTGGTTTATGCGCGCGGTAAAATTCCGATGGTTGGGGGCTTCGGGGGAATGAGCTCATACCGCGGAGGTTTTATGCAGCGTGTGCATTTCAGCAGCGGCGGCCGATATCCGGTGTTGCGGGCGATCGCGATTATTTATCTGGTGCTGGGAGGGCTTTCGGTGCTTGGGGGGATCGTGGCGGTGTTCTGGATGCTGCTGCGGGCGCCGTTCGATTCCGTGGACAGAGTGATCCTGGCGGCCGCGGCGCTGGGGGGCTCGGTTTTCTGGTGCGCGCTGATGCTGGGAGCGGCCGAGGTATTAAAACTGTTTATCGATATCGAGCACAACACGCGAATCGCGTATCGGCCGGCGATGCCGGTTGGTGCGGGGACGACGAACCCGGACCCGGTCGCGCCGAGCGCGCATATGAACCGGATTTCGGTGCTCGAAGAAGAGACGGCGGAGGCGGCGCTGATTCGCGGGCATTAGGCGCGCGTTTGGGCGACACTTACGAGGTCTTGAAATAGACGCCGAAGGGTTCGTCGGTGATTTCGTAAACCGGAACGAGAGGAACCTCGCCGCCGAAGCCGAGGCGGGCGGCGAAGCGCAGTTTGTGGGGGTCGGTTTTTCTTACGGCGGTGATCGCTTTGTCGGCTGATACGCCGAGATCCAGCGCGTGGTGGGTGCGCGCGGCCAGGAGCACGGGGCCGTAGAAAAAGGCGATAAGGGAATTGTCGCCGGGGAGAGGCTCTGTGCGCAGCGACATGGGGAAATCCAGCTCAACGGTGTCGCCGTCGCGCCATGGGCGGTGGATTTTGAGGAAGCCGGGGGAGGCATGCTGTGACTCGCCGGCGTTTAGTCGCCAGGAGGCGGAGGTCGCCCAGGCGGGGATGCGGATGTGGAGCGTGAAATCAGTTTCGGTTTGCGTGCGGATGATTAATTTGGTGGCGGGCGTTTGTGGAAAATCGGTCTGCTGAACGATCTTCACGGATCGCTGGGGCCAGGATGCTTCGGACGCGATAAATTGGCTCACCCAGAATTCGCCCTGGTTGCAGAAATAAGCGCCGGCGGCGAGTGAGGCGTATGCTTCGACAGTGGTGCCGTAACAGCACCAGAATGTTTCGTCGGGGTCGCCATAAATTTTGCGGCTGCCGGAGGAGAGGGGATGGCTGTAGATAAAGCTTCCCATCGAGCGGGGATGCTGCATGGCGAGGACGGAATTGAGGAAGGCGCGCTCGCGGAAATCGGCGTATTTGGGGTCCTGATTCCAGGTGAAGACGGCATCCGTGAGCCGGAGCATGTTGTTGGCGACGCAGCTCTCGTTGATTTTGGGGGTGAGGGTTCCGTGGAGCTGAAGAGCGATTGGCCAGTGTTCGCCCCCTTCACTGCGTTCGCGGCGGTCGGGCCGGGGGCCCGAGCTGCCGCCGTTGGCGTAGGAGCGGGCCAGGGCGGTGCGCTCCCAGAAATATTCGGCGGCGAGTCGATAGGTTTCTTCGCCGGTGATCTGGAATCGGCGCGCGGCGGCGAGAATTTGGGGAATGTGGGTGTTGGCGTGCAGGCCGGCCAAGGCATCGCGGCCATCGATGAGGGGGGAGAAAAACCACGATCGGTCGAAGAGTTTTGCCGATTCCAGATATGACGCGCTGCCGGTGAGTTGATGCAGCTCGTAGAGGGTTTCGCCAATTCCGCCAAATTCGTTGCTGGGATTGATCGAATCGGTGCGGAGCATCGCTTCGAGAGTTTCGGGTGAGAGGGACTTCAGGCGGGCTGCGATCCAATCTGCCAGTTGGATTGCGACGGAAAGGGATTGGGAGTCATGGACGTAAATGTGAGCGTCGATCAGGCCGGCGAGGATTTTGTGGAGTGTGTAGTAGGGCGCCCAGATTGGGGAGGTTTTTCCGCAGTCGCGCTCGAGGGCGTCGAACTGGGAGATGGGAAAAGCAGAGAGGTATCCCGCACCGAGGGCCTGCTGGCACTCAGCAAGTGCCTGGATGATTGATTTGGCGCGGTCGGCGAATTTCTGGTCGCCGGTGGAGGCGAACATTTTGGAGCAGGCGGAAAGATAGTGGCCGGTGAAATGGCCGCGCAGGCCGCACTGCGGCGACTCCCAGCCTCCGAGCGGCCGCGCTGAAGATGGTAGCCCGGCGTTTATTCGAAAATTGTGGAGGAGCCGCGATGGATCAAGGGAAAGCAGGTATTCGCCGCAGAGATTTTGCCTATTTTCCAGGGGGCCCGGCAGCAGACGGATGTTGGTTAGTTCTAAGCTCTGAAGCATGGGCGGGCGATGTTATCGGAAGGTGGTTGAGCGGGCCATTTTCGGCGCTGCGGATTGGACGGGAGGCACGCTAGAGTACGGTATATGAAGTTCGTAAGAAGAATTATCATTGCACTGATTGCAGCGGCGATTTTCTCCGCGCCCCTGACCATGACGGGGTGCGTGGTTGATGCGGGTGGCCATCGCCACTGGGGATGGCATCACGATCATTGACCGCGGCCGATAGCGGCCAGTGCTTGAATTTGCGCGGTACGCGACGATACGATCCCTCTTTGTGAGAGCGCTTTTCACCGGACAAGTGGGCGTCGACAAGGGGCCGTACCTGGAGGCGCTGAAAGCCGAGGCCCTGCGCAAGGGGCACGACGTGGAAGTCTGCCACGTGGGGCAGATGATGTACGCCGAGGCGCCGGACGTTCCCGCGGGGAGAATCCTCAATCTGCCAATCACCCGCCTGAATGCGCTGCGGCGCTCGGTCTTCAAGGAAATTCAAAATATCGCGCAGCGGCACGAGCATGTCCTGGTGAATACCCACGCGACGTTCCGCTGGCGGCACGGACTCTTCTCGGCGTTTGATTTCGATCAGATCGGGGCGTTTTCCGCCGACTTTTACGTGACGCTTCTCGACAATGCCGAGTCGGTTCACCAGAGGCTGTTGCGCGATCACGAGCTGGATCACACGCTGAAGGACATCATGGTCTGGCGCGAGGAAGAGCTGCTGGCGACGGAGATCATCGCCAACGTCATCCGGGGATATGGGCATTTCTATATGGTTTCGCGCGGGCGGCACGAGATGACGACGCAGACGATTTATGGACTTCTTTTTGAGCCGAGGAAGAAGAAGGTCTACCTGAGCTTTCCGATGAGCCACGTGATGGACCTGCCTAAAACGCTGGCGGAGATTGAGGCGTTTAAGGCCACCATCGGCGACCATTTTGTCTGCTTCGATCCCGGGGAGGTCGATGAGTTCCGACTGCACGCGATGGCGGTGAAGGCGATGGAAGAGGGACGGAAGGTTATCGAAGTGGACGGCGGGCAGGGGCTGATGGTGCTTCAGACGGCGGACGTGGCGCAGATCGGGGGCGACATCCTGGGGCAGATTTACGCGCGAGATTTCAAGACGATCGACCAGAGCGACATGATCGTGAGCCTGGTGCCGGAGCTGCCCAACGGCAAGCCGGGGTTATCCAGCGGCGTGGAACGCGAGCTGCACCACGCGTTCGAGGGAGGCAAGGAGGTCTACGTGATCTGGGCGTGTAATGCGATGCCGTCGCCGTTTATTACCGAGACGGCGACGAAGGTTTTCCGACGGACGGAAGAGGCGATAAGTTATTTTCGGGAGAGGAAATACATTTCGTGAGGGTAATGGGGTTGGAACTCGCCTGTTGAGTATTTTAAGCAGTTTTGCTTATTCGCTACAAATGTTGTCATAATGCATTTTCGCGCGTGCGGGCGTACATATCGCGCGGGTATTTTTTATTTGTTTGTGCCGTGTTAAGGGCGAGGGTGGGAAGTCCGCGCCTCGCGGCTAATCGCTTGCCCAACAAGAAAGTTATCTCCTATGAACGCGCGACATGCCCGAATTACCTTGATTCTCGTCGGCTTGTCCTTCAGCCTATATGGTTGCGGTGGATCAGCACTTCAGGTCGATTTTGATGACTATTCGAATGTATACGGCGATTCGATGAACCAGCAGCTACTTCTGAACCTTGCAAGGGAGCACCAGCAGGAGCCGGTATATTTCATCCAGCTTTCGCAAATCAGCTCCCAATATCAGTTCTCCGGGTCAACAATGTTTTCAACGATGGCCGGGCGAAATGTGACAAGCTCCCCAATGCATTCGCTGACCCTGGGCGGATCTCTCAACGCTGGTTTTCAGCAGCAGCCCGTATTTACGTTTGTGCCGTTGAACGGCACGATCTACGCACAGGCAATCGCTGCTCCAATCGATCAAAAACTCTTCAACGAGCTCTATGAGCAGGGATATCCGGCAGATCAGCTCCTCCGAATCATGATCAATGAGGTCCGCGTTAAGAACAAGGAGGGAAAAGTATGTATTCTTAGGAATTCTCCGTACGATCACAGCTACGCCGACTTTCTTAACTTTTGTCTGGACATGAGGCGAGTACAGAAATACCACTGGCTGGTTGCAACACCAGCCACTTTGTCAAATAAAGATAAGAAGGGGCAAACCGGGAGCAACAATCACGAAGCCTCGGAGAGCGTTCCATTGTGCTACTGGGAAGACGGTCGCGTAAAAAGCGATAAGACGACTCCGTCAAATTCACAGCAATCGACGGACAACAACGGAAGCGTCATATTCAGCGGCAACAGCGCATCGCTCCACGATCTGGTTTATGCGGCAAGTGCAGGGCTGAAAGTAACGGACGAAAAAGGCGATAACGGAAACGATCAGTATTCTGTAGGTAAGGCGGCCGACAAAACGAACATTAGTTTGGAGCCCAACAATCCGCGAGATGGGAAACCAGATCCGCTTTTCGAGTGGCTATGGTACGGTGAAGCCAAACCCCAGTTCGTTTTCCGGTCTTTCGAGGCTGTGCTTTACTGCTGTTCCCAGGAGGAGGGTTATTTTGAAGCCCTTGCGGTGCCAAAAATACGAATCCGGATCGGATCAAGTATCAATCGAGAGAGGGGACATTCGAGGTCCAATTCCACGACAATTTTCAGAATTCGGATTCGGCTTGGTATCGACCCATTCTGCAAATTTCCTATGCGAGTTCGGAGGTTCTCGCCGGACTCAACGTAACTGCAAAACTCAGATATGAAGGAAATTGGTACGCTATTGCCGACGATCCAAACCGGCCTGGACCTTCCGACGTGCGGGAAACGGCAACAATAGAGGCCGACTCTAGTGAGATAGGAGAGTCGGGCGCCTCGATCCTGAGAAGCAATCGATCGGCCTTTACGGTCCTTGCCTACCTCTTTTCGGAAGTGTCGATAGACACAACAAAGCTTCCGCAGCAGCAATACATACTTGTGCAATAGAACAATCGCGTTGTGTTCGCGACGTTCGGAGGTCGGTTGCTGCGTGAAGCCTTTATGGGCCTCGATTCTCAAAGACGTTTTTAATAACGCTCTATTTTTGAGTCGTGGCGGCCGCCGTGAGCGATTGTGCAACTGATTCTGGATCCCAATTGTCATCACCGGCAAGGACCGCCTGAATCGTAATCTGCTTTGCCTGGTCGTCGGTTAATTGATGCGACCAGGAGGGCGCTGATCGGGCGCCGTGCCGGGCCGGTGCTTTGGTATTCGGAGTAGCGCGCGGTTTGTTGATTGCTCTTTTTGCCCCAGTTGTTCCATCCCGCCGGCTTGATGTGGGCGCCCAATTCGCAATCGAGATAAGTGACGGAGGCGTAGGGTCGCCAGGGGCGGCCGAGGTCGGCGAGGGGGGTTACCTTGGGCTTCACGGTCGAAGAAGGGTTGGTGGTCGCGGGGTCGTAGGCGATCGAATCTCCGGTGAGTTTGCAATTCTTGAAGACGAATCCATATGGATGGTCCTGCGGCGTGCTGGCGGCGGTGACGTGACCCCCGTTGCGACTGTGGATTTCGCAATCCTGGAACCAGGCGGTGGCGGAGCCGTAAATGAAATCGACGCGGCCGGCGATAGTGCAGTCCTGGAAATAGTCGCGGCCGTTATTGACCATGACGGTGTCCTGCCAGCCGGTGATGTGGCAATCGAGGAAGATTGCGCGGTCGCCGTCGGCGCGCAGGGCGAGGGCCTGGCCATGGTCGCCGGAGATGTTTTGGATGGTGACGCGTATGGCCTGGAAATCGTCGCCGCGAACCTGTAGGCCGGGGTTGAATCCGTCGTTGCCGGTGGGGATCGGGTTGCGCACGTTGCGGTCCCAGCTCAGGATCGTCGTCGCCGGGTCGTCGCCCTGGATGGTGATGTTCGGCTTATTCTGGGGAATGATGAAGGGCCCGTCATAGGTGCCGGGCTTGAGGTGGAGGATGGTACGCGTGTCGGATTTTTCGGGAACGGCGGCGATGGCGTCCTGCACGGTTTTATAGTCGCCGGACCCGTCGGCGGCGACGACGAAGGTTTTGTCGTCGGCACGGGAGAGGGCGGCGAAGAGAAGGACGGAAACGCACATCACTCGAAATCGCATGAAGCTGCTCCAAAATGGATGGACCGGTCGATCAACGTGAATCGGACAGGCCTTGAACGTGATCGGTCTTGAGGTCGTGAACGTCCTTGAAAAGAACGGGGGTTTCTGATTCGGCGACGATCTGGATATCCTTAAGGGTTAGATCGTCGGCATGGTCGATCTCCCCGGCTTTTTGGGCATGGATTTGCACATCGTCCAGAGAAATTCCCCGGAGGGGCATTTCGGGAAGCCCGCGCATGACCAGGGCGGTTTGAGCGCCGTCGCAGGAGATGCGGCTGATCTGGAAATTACGGAATTGGGGCGTCCCGTCGCCGACGGATTTTGGCGTCGAGGAGGGGCGCTTCTGTCCGTAGAACATGTCGAACTCGATCGCGCCATGTTGGATTTCGGACATCGCGATATCGCTGATGTTGATGTTTTCGACGACCCCGCCGCGGCCTCGTTCGGTTTTGAAGCGAAGGCCGGCGTCGGTGCCGGTGAGCTGGCAGTGGGAGATGGTGACGTTGCGGACCCCCCCGGACATTTCGCTGCCGATGGTAATGCCACCGTGACCAGACCCAATGGTGCAGCGGGTGATGGTAATATTTTCGTCCGGCGGCTGCTTATGCCCGCCGGCAATGGTGCCGGACTTGAGGCAGACGGCATCGTCCCCCGCGTTGATCACGCTGTCGCTCATGACGACGTTCGAACAGGAGTCGATGTCGATCCCGTCGCCGTTCTGCGCATAGGGAGGATTGAAGAGCGTCACGTGACGGATGGTGACGTTGGTGCACTGAAACGGATGCAGGTCCCAGTTCGGCGAATTGCGGAAAGTGGGGCCGTCGAGCAAAACATCATGGCAGTTGGCCAGGTAAACCAGGACCGGACGTTCTTTGCTGATGGATTTGTCGGCGGAGGGATACCAGGTCTGGGAGACGGCATCGAAAACTCCCCCGCCGGCGGTGAGTTTTCGCCATTGATCGGTCGGCATTTTTTCCCGCTTGATAGGCCGCCAGGCTTCGCCCTGGCCGTCGAAGGTGCCGGTTCCGGTGATGGAGATGTCGTGGACGCCGTCGGCGGAAAGTGGAGACACCCGAACGGCAGAGCCGTCAGCGGCGGGAGTGGAGCGGACGGGATAATCACTGGTGTTATTGCTGAAGAGGACGACGGCGCCGGCATCGACGTGAAGGTCTACGCCGCTGGCGAGATGGATTGGCCCGGTGAGATAGGTGCCTTTGCGAACAAACACCTCGCCGCCACCGACAGCGGCGCAGGCGTCAATGGCATTTTGGATCGCGGACTTGGCGGGGGGTTTGCCACCGGGGATCGCGGCGACGACAAAGACGTTGAAGACGGACGGTTGGGTTGTGGCGGCAACTGCGGTTGCGCCGAAAGCGACGCAAGACACAAGCATCGCCCAAAAATGTCGTGGCATCATCTTCAATTCTCCTCCAGCTCAGCCATCCTCCAGTGAGGGACCAGGAGATGGATAAACAGCAGCGCCGCCGGGTATGCAGCGCCGGCAAATATAAACAATATGACGTAGCTTCCGCTGTGCTGCAAAATGTTTCCAGCCAGGTCGGAGAAGGCGATCGAAGCTGCCGCGCCGGAGGCGGTGCCGATTCCGACGATCGAGGCGACCGCTTTTTTGGGGAAGAGGTCGGAGACCATGGTGTAGGAGTTTGCAGACCATCCCTGCATGGAGGCGGCGGCAAGGCCGATGGTGAACGTGGCCTGCCAGACGTTGTGCATGCACGTCACGAATGCGACGGGGACCGTCAGGGCGGCGCAGATCAGGAATGACATTTTCCGGCTGAAGTTCACGGAAGCGCCGGTGGAAAGAAAGAGTGCGGGAAGAAGTCCGCCGAGGATGCTGCCGGCGAAAGACATTGAATAGACGATGATAAGCGGCGGCCCGAGCTTGGAGAGGCTGAGGCCATAGACAGAGGAGAAGAATTTGGGCAGCCAGTAGAGATAAAACCACCAGATCGGGGAGATGCAGGCGGATTGAAAAACATTGGCCCAGGTTTGAGGGTGCTTAAATAACAGAGGCCAACTGTAAGAGCCGACAGATGAAGAATCGCCGGCAGGGCTGGCGAGAAGCGGATTTTGGGATAGATCGCAAGCCAGGCGAGGACCCAAAGAAATCCGGCCGAGCCGACAACGATGAAGGCGGCTTTCCAACCCAAACCCAGGGTGAGCATGGGGACGAGGGCGGGGGCGAGAACGGCGCCGGCATTGGACCCGCTGTTAAATATGCCGGTCGCCAATGCCCGCTGGTTTTGGGGAAACCATTCGGCCACTGCTTTGACGGCGGAGGGAAAATTCCCGGCTTCGCCGAGGCCGAGAAGGAACCGGGCAGATCCGAAGGTAACGACCGAGTGCGCCGCGGAATGGAGACAGGCGGCAATGCTCCAGACCAGGATCGAAAGGGTGTAGCCGATGCGGGTGCCCCAGAGGTCGATCAGTCGGCTCAAGATCAGCACGCCGATGCCGTAGGCGGTTTGGAAGGCCATGACGATGTGGCCGTACTGTACTTCGTTCCAGCCGATGTCTTTCTGGAGTGTGGGGGCGAGGATGCCGAGGATCTGGCGATCCATGTAGTTGATGGTGGTGGCCAAGAAAAGGAGGGCGCAGATGACCCAGCGGAAGGAAGGCGCATGGACTGATTGGGGAATTTCCTCTGCGATGGCCGGGGGATTATACATCGCGACCGGCTCAGAATAATGGTGGCGCGTACTTGTTCCAGGCCGTCGACCAGGCGTTATTTTTCCAATATCCGACCAGGTAGTCCTTCGTGGTGAAAGACCCACTCGCGCCAGGCTTATATAGCCAGGGAACCGTCGTGGTAACGATGCTTCCGCCGCCGGGCTGGCAAAATTGGCTCAGCGTGACCAGCGCGATGTGGCCATCCATGCACAGCACATTGCACTGGGTGCCTTTGGTATGGGGAATCCAGATGGAGGGGTTCTCTTCAGCAGTCCCACTCCAAAGTCCCACTCCATTGGTTCCCGTGCCCCAGTGATTGCCCAGAAGATAATTCATCTGGGCAAACGTCGATTCCCGCCACTGTTGGGTAGGGCCAGCCGTAGCTTCGGAGTATTCTTTGATCATGTCGCATGCGAGAATTACGTTGCTGGGAATTTCGCTGAGCTTTTCCAGCGGGGGCGAGAAGGTCGGTGGGCCGGAAGCGGGGACGGTAATTCCTCCCATGTTGAGGTTATAGGTGTAGTCGCCCCAGTAGTTGTTCACCGCCAGCGGGCCGCCAACGTCATATTGGTGATCGGCGGAAGGACACTGAAGGTACTTGATAATCTTCTGATCGTTTACGTTCTGAGTCTGATTCGTATTTGCCCCAAGCTCGTTACCGATGAGAGTCGGCACCACCAAAAGTATTCGGACCCACCCGTATAGGTTTCTTCAGCGGGGAGGGCATACTGCTGATAATCGTCGGCGTAAAGAAGGAAAATGTCATAAATCTGGCGCAGGTTGGATTGACACGCCGTCGTGTTCGCCTGATCGCGCGCTTTCTGCAGCGCCGGCAGCAGAATGCCGATCAGGACGGCAATGATGCCGATGACGACAAGTAACTCGACCAACGTGAAGGCCCTGGAGTGTTTTTGCATGGCGTGAACTCCTCGCTGTGCCGCCGATTTGATGGGGTGCAGACTACCACCGGGGTCGGAGTTAGTATTCCGTTTACACGTCTTTCCATT
This sequence comes from uncultured Phycisphaerales bacterium, assembly GCA_963755915.1. Taxonomy (GTDB): domain Bacteria; phylum Planctomycetota; class Phycisphaerae; order Tepidisphaerales; family Tepidisphaeraceae; genus PALSA-1353. Next base: position 3,766,096 of record CAVWLP010000002.1, on the reverse strand, counting down.
TCGATTCTGCGGCGGGGTAGGAAGGGGCGGAAAAGACCGGATATTTCGGCTTGCTGGCGGCTGTTTTTCGGGTGGAAAAGGTAAGGGGCTTTGTATTTAACAGAGCGGTTTGTTGGTTTACGTCAGCCGACCAATCCCCCCCTCCCCCTGCTCCCGACAAGTCGGGACTTCGCTTCGCTCAGCCTCCAATTCCCCCGGAGTACCGGGGGCGGGGGTAATAAGAGTGGCTCGGTTTAACGGCCGGTGTTCGGGTCGATGCCGAAGACCTGGCCGTGGCTGATGGAGATCACCGGCTGTTTGGGGACGGTTATCCGCGAATCGTAGAATTGAATGTCATTGGCCCAGACGATCTGCAGAGGCCTTTCGGCAGCGAGGTTTACGTTTTCGAAGACAATGCCGGAAATGGGCATTTCGGCCAGCCCGATGATTCGGCCGGCGGTGTCGCCGTTGATAGAGGTGAGGTTGCGGATGAGAATGTTGCGCCAGATGGGGGTTTGCTTGTTGACCGGGAGGGAAGGCAACGTCGCCGGGTTGGCGGGAATTTCGGGGTAATAGCTGGTGATGAAGACGGCAATCTTCACCTGGTTCATGCGGAGGTTTTCGTAGGTGAGGTTTTGGACCAGGCCCCCGACGCCGCGGGCGGATTTCATGCGTATACCAGCGTCGGTCTCGTCGAAGGTGCAGTCGCGGACGGTGAGGTTTCGGACCCCGCCGTGGCTCTGGCCACCGATGGACATGCCGTGGCCGTGGAGGAATTTGCACCCGCTGACCCAGATGTTCTCGCACGCCGGCTCGGTGGAATCGCCCGAGCCGCCCGGCTTGAGAACCAGGTTGTCGTCGCCGACATCGATAACACAGTTGGTGATGACGCAGTTGTGGGCAGTGAGGTCGATTCCGTCGGTATTCGGCGACTTGGCGGGGGCCTTGATGCGGACGGCGTCGATGGTGAGGTCATCGCACCCCGCAGGAACGAGGTGAAAATTGGGCGAATTCTGCAGGGTAATTCCCTGCACCCAGACCCGGTGGCATTGCGAGAGGACGACCAAAAAGGGCCGGCGGGGCATCGGAAAATCCGCCGGGGCCGTCTTGGGGCGGACGAAATTCTTCCACCAGAACTCCCCCTGGCCTTCAATGGTGCCCGGCCCGGTGATGGCGAGGTCGTGGCAATCGGTGGCCTGGATGCAGTTCTGGAACTGGCGGCTGGTGATTTTGTAATCGGCGGGATTGTTACTGAAGACGAGCGTAGCGCCGGCGTCGAGATGAAGATTGAGATTGCTGATGAGGGCGAATGGCCCGGTAAGGAACCGGCCGGGCGGGATTTCGACGGTGCCACCGCCCGCCGCCTGGCAGGCGGCGATGGTCCGCGTGATGGCAAGCGTGTTTTTCGCGATTCCGTCGCCGACCGCGCCGTAGGCGAGGATACTGAACCGGCGGTCGGGAATGACCGGCTTGGGGACCAGGGGCGGCTGGGTAAGGGCCGACTGGGCGAGGAGGGATGCCGGTCCGATTGCCAATACCCAGACGATGACGCAACCGATGATCTTCATCGAACTAACGATGATCTCCGTTATGCCGCGAGATATTCGGGTGCGGGGGGGATTTTTTCAAGACAGTCGTCGTGACGGAATTGTCGGAAGTGGTGTCGGCGGTTGTGGAGGTAGAGGCCGGAGTGACCCCCGCCGCCGGGGCTTCAACGATCACCGCCGCGGGAAGCGCTACGCCCTGCCCGAAATTGGCGGAGAGGGCGGAGAAATCGGAACCGTTGACGGAGGAGGCGAAGAGGAAGTTGCCCTGGTCCCAGTTGGTGTAGCCGAGTCCGAAATTGCCGGCGAGGATGGAGAAATCGGTTCCGTTGACGGTGCCGTCGAGATTGGCGTCGCCGAGGAGGGTGTATTTCACTTCGATCTGGCCGGAAGAGAGGCCCGAAACGATGCCGTCTTTTCCATCCGAGAATCCGAGGGCGTAGGTGAGGCCGTTCGTGGGCGTGCGGGCGGACGTGGAGATGATTCCCGGGCCGTTCCAACCGCCGTTGTTATAGCCGGACTGGATAAAGGTATAGATGGCTGACATCGGATCGCTTCCGCCGCCGTAGGTGATGAGCAGTTCGTTGTCGCTGAGGTCGAGCGTTCCGGAGGTGATGGAAAGGCCATTGAGAAGGAGCAGGGTTTGGGCGGAAGAATTGACCGGCACGGCGGCGAGCGCGCCGGAGGCGATGTTGAGCGTGCCGAGGGCGATGCTGGAGACCGGCGCGAAATTGAGCGTGCCGGTGTTGACGTTGATCGTCGAGGTGCCGGCATTGGAGAAAATGAAGGGATCGGCCAGCGGGCCGTCGAAGTTAAGCGTGTCTCCGCTGCCGCTGTCGGTGACAGTGAGTGCGGTGACACCGGTGAATCCCTTGAGGATGCCGTCTTCGGATGCGGTGACGCTGCTGCCGGAAGTGGACAGCGTGACCGTGCCGGTGGAATTGAGGGTGACTTCGAGGGTTGACCCCGATTCGACAGCAAAGACGGGGACGATGGTGATGGAAGCGGTGTTGCTCACCGAGCCGGCGGTGGCGCCGATTGTCGCGGAACCAGCGGTGTTCGGAGAATTGTAGACGCCCGCCGAGGAATCCTGCGTGCCGCTGCCGCTGACGAGCGACCAGGAGAAATTCGGCTCGAAGGTGACGCCGAATTGGTCGGTGGCGCTGGCTGTAAAGACGGAGCTGGTGTTGACCAAGACGGCCGTGGAGGCCGGCTTAACGGTCACGGCAGTCGGGGTTTGATTGACGCCGACGCCAAGGACAGCGTATCGAGCATCGTTGTTTGAATCGGTCACCGTAACGAGGAATTCATAGATTCCCGCGCCGAAAAACGTGGCGGTGGTGTCGTTGGAAGTCGAAGTGCCATTCGTGCTGAAGGTGGGTGTGGTTACCCCGCTGGGGGATTCGAGAATAGACCAGGTGTAGGTAAGGGTGCTGCCGGATTCGGTGGCGCTGACGCTGAGGTTGGCGGTGGTGCCTGTGACGGGCTGGGGACTGGCGAGGGGCTCGGTGGTGATGCTGGGGCCCGCCAAGCTGGCGAATTGGGCTGTTGTCGTGGAGCTGGAACTGTTGGCCGCGACAGCAACGCCGACCATCTCGGTGCTGGACATGGTAACGCTGGCGGATCCGATCAAGTTCCAGGTTGTGCCGTTGGTGCTGTAATACCCGCTGAAGGTGCTTCCGCTGCGGACGACTTCAAGCCAGACGGGGGCGGTGACATTGCTGACGGAGTCGGTGCTGACGGTTCCACCGTTGGCGCTGCGGTATTGGAATTGGACGACCGACCCGGGCGTGACGACCGCGTCGGCGAACGCGGATGAGGCCGTGTTCGACGAATCGCGGATCATCACGCCGTCGGTGGAGGAGGAACTGGAGTTGGAAGTAAGGTCTGCGAAATAGGTGATGTTTCCGGTGGCGGTTTCCGAGAGGAAATTGAACTGGTCGGAAGCCCCGCCGATGCCGGTGCCCCCGGCGGTGTCGGTGAGCAGAGCGGCATCGGGATTGTACACGGTGTCGCCGGCCGTGGCAGGCGAGCCGACGTCTTCGTCGGAATACCCTTCCTGCTCGACCGTCACTTCATACGGCGTGGGCGCGGAGGTGTCCGACATTTCCTCCGAGCCTCCGCCCAGAGGCGTGATCCGGCAGGCGGCGTCGAAGGCGACATTGGTGTCGTGATCGAGATCGAAGCCGTAGCGTGCCGTAAGCTGCACGTTGCTGAGCGTCACGCCGCTGACGGGCGCTTCGGGAAGGCCCCAGATAATCCCGCAGTAGGAGCCGCTGTAGTTGGACTGCGAAGAGGTGGTGGCGCTCACAAGATTGCTGATGGTAATGTTTTGCCAGAACGGGGTGAGGTCGAGGGGCTGGGCGGGGTCTTGTGGGTTGCTTGGCACCGCCGCCGAGTAATAGCTGTTGATGTCGATGGCGTATTCGACATTTGTCATCGTGATGTTGTAGTAGCTGATGTTCTCGACGAGCCCCCCGCGGCCGCGTTCGGATTTCATGCGGATTCCGCTGGTTGTGCCGTTGAAAGTGCAGTCTGCCACGGTGACGTTATCGACGCCTCCGGAGGTGTAGCTGCCGATGGAAAGGCCGTGGCCGACGCCGAAGAAGCAGTCGATGATGGTGATGTTGGCGGTTTCGGGACCGCCGCTGGTTGCGCCGGCGCCCATGGCGATGTTGTCGTCGCCGTCGGAAATGCTGTCGTTGCGGAAGATCATGTTGGTGCCGGAGACGTCGATGCCGTCGGTGTTGGGGGCATTGGTGCCGGGCGTGTTGATCGTGATGTTCTGGACCGTCACGTCGTTGCAGGCGTTTTGAATGGAGATGTGCGTGTTGGGGGGATTCTGGAGGGTAATGCCTTCGATGAGGACGATGTCGCAGTTGTTGATCGCGACCATCTGCGGGCGCGTGACGGTGAGGGTGCCGTTGTTGTATGCAACCCACCATGGGGCTCCGTTGCCATCGATGGTTCCGCCGCCGGAGATTTCGACGTTGCTGACGTCGTTGGCCTCGATGAAATTGGCATAGGAGGTTGCGCCGCTGACCAGCGGATAAGTTCCGTAGGCGAGCATCTGAAGAGTTGCACCCGCGTCGACCTGAAAATCGATGTTGCTGGAGAGGGTCAGCGGCCCGCACTCCCAATCCTGCGCGGCAGCGGGGATTTCGACGATTCCCCACCCTGCCGCGGCGGCCGCGCTGATGGCCGCCTGGATGTCGGTGGTGTTGTTCGCGGATGTGTCGACGGCCCCGTACGATTCGATGTTGAAAACGCGCGACGGAATCGTCGGCGTCGGAATCGACGAGAGAAGACAGCGCGCCTCAAGGGTATCTATAACCGCGCGACGAAGACTGGGCTTTCGGCGACACATCATCATTCCGCCTCTGCTCTTTATTCGCTACGCGATTCCTAGTTCAAAGTCTCCCGCTTGCGCCGCCGGGACATCAGGCCGAGGCTGCCGATGGCCAGCAGGCCAAGCGTGGCCGGTTCCGGCACCGCGGCGATCGTCGGCGCGGGCAGGCCGTTGGCGGCGGCAAAGGCATCGAGTGCGGCGATGTCCGCCGGGGTTACGGCAGCGCCGCTGTCGCCCTGGCCGAAGTTGGCCGCCAAGGCGCTGAAGTCGGAGCCGTTGACCGAACTGCCATACAGGAAGTTCCCCTGGTCCCAGTTGGTGACGCCGAGGCCGAAGTTGGCGGCCAGGATCGAGAAGTCGGAGCCGTTGACGGTGCCGTCGAGATTGGCGTCGCCGACCAGCGTGTACTTCAATTCGATCTCGCCGCTGGTGAGGTTTTTCACGGCCCCGGTTTTGTCGTTTCCGTCGGCCCAACCGATGCTGTAGGTCAAGCCGTTGGTTTTGGTCTGGGCGGCGGACGAGATGATTCCAGAGGTCCCGTTCCAGGCGCCGTTGTTGAAGCCGGACTTGAGGTAGCCCAGGATGGTAGACATCGGGTCGGTGGCGCCGTAGTCGATGATCACGTGGTTATTGGAGATGTCCAGAACGCTGTTGGCCGCAATGGTCAGCGAGGAGACGTTGATATTGCTGACGGGATTGGTGGCGGTCCAGCCGCTGCTGGCGGTCGTGTTGCTCGCAAGCACGACGTTTCCACCGTTGATGGCCAGGCTGCTGGCGGTCAGACCAACGCCGAGCGTCAGAGTGCTCGTGCCCATCTTCGTGAATCCGCCGGTGGCGACGATGAGACCACCGCCGGTGATGGAGTAGTTGCCGGAGCTGTTGACCGTCACCGAGGCGGGACTGACGGTGGTGGTGAGGGTTACGGCATAGTGGAGGGCGTTGGTGTCGTTGAAGGTGACGGCCGCACCGTCGGCGTAGGTCGTTGCGGCTGAACCGTTGTTCCAGTTCTGGTTGCTGGTATCCCAGGTGGTGCCATTGCCACTGCCGCCGGCATTATCCCAGAAGAGCGAAACCGGTCCCGATGAGGCGACGACCAGGTCGATGAAATTGCCCACGTCGGCAAGCGAATAGGTCTCACCCGCCGGCGCGGCCGGCAGGGTGAAGTTCCCCAGCGGCAGGCCGGAGACGACGGTTCCGCCGCTGGTGTCGCCAATCAGTTCGTAATCGTTGCCCGCGGCTGTCGAACCGGTGAATTCCAAGTTTGTGCCCGTGCCGATGGTGGCGCTTCCCGCGCCTCCGGTGAGGATCAACTGGCTGCCGTTAGTGATGGTTCCCGAGCCCGTGCCGAGCTGAAATTCGAGGGTGGTATTGCTGTTCGTGATCAATCCCGCAACGCCCAGCGTGCCGACGCCATCGACGCCGCCAGGCACGATGGTGTGCGCCCCGCTGCCGGCGGCCACGGTGTTGGCGAGTGTGAAATAGGACCCGGCGCTGCTGGCGAGGATACCGCCGCTGAGGGTGACGGTGCTGGATGGATTGTCGCCCGTGGCGTTGCTGCTGGCGACGACGACTTCACCGCTGGAGATCTGCGTGGTGCCGGTATAGAGGTTGGAATTCGAAACCGTGACGGTTCCAGTGCCGTTAAAGACGACGCTGCCGGGATTAGCGCCCGTGGCGCCATTTGCGTCGGAGATCTGGCCGCTGATCAGGATGTTGCCCGAACCTCCGAAATTGACCGTTTCGCCGTTGGTGGTGTTGGGAGAGAGGTAAACCGGACCGGAAAAGGTCGTGAGCCCGGTGCTGTTGTTCTGGAATTGAACATGGGCTTGTGCGCCGGTGACGGTCCCGGAGAAGTTGACGTTGTTGGAACCGGCCACGATGTCCGCCCCAGTGGTCTGGCTCACGTTGAGCGAAGTGGGAACGGCGATGTTGAGATCACCCCCATCGGGCAGCAAAGTGGCGGAGGCGGTGTTGTTGCCGAAATTGAATTGGGTCGCGGCTCCAATGGCGCCGGGGGCGAGGAAAAGGGTGCCGCTGTCTACGCCCAGGGACCCGGTGAAACTGTTGGTGGCATTGTTGAGGGTAAGGGTTCTTGTACCGACATAGTTAAGGCTGCAAGGACCGGGGCCTGTGGGGGTGTCGCCGACGGGAGCGCTGATCAGGAGGTTGCCCGTTCCGCCGATATTCACCGTTCGACTGCCCGAGCTGCCGAGATAGAAGTTGCCGCTGAAGGTGGTAAGCGCGGTGTTGTTGACGTTGAGGTCGTCAACCGAGCCGCTGCCGGTGACGGCGCCGGTGAAATTGAGCGGGGTCGTGCCGCCGATGACGGAGACGCCAACCGTGCCGCCCCCGAGGGTTACGGCATTGGGAATGGAGACTAAGACGGTTCCAATGCCCTGGAAGGTGGCTTCGGCGGTGTTGTTTCCGATTTCCATGGGATTGGGTGATCCCGACGCTCCGCCGAGCGCACCGGGATTGGCGATAGCCATAACACCGCTGGCGACGGTTACGGATTGGCCGCTTCCTACGACGAAGCTGTTGCTTGTATCCGCGAGGGTGAGTGTTCCCGTTCCGTCATAGACGAAGCCGTTGGTGACGTTGGTGCCGCCGTCCTGGATCAAGCCGGTGACGTCGAGATTTTCGCCGCCGGCAAGTACCCAAGTTCGTGACGAGTTGCTCTGCGACAAGGTAAGCCCGCCGGAAAAGAGCGCCGTCCCGGTTCCGTTGACGGTAAGGGTCATGTGCGACTGGCCGTTGTCGCGCACGGCGCCGGCGAAGTTCAGCGAAGCGGCGCCGATGTTCCAGGTGACTGAACCCGCGTGCACGTCGATCGCGGAAAGCGTTTCGGTGCCGGAGCTGGTGAGCGCGCTGGAGTCGAGATCGGTGGCACCGTTGTTGGACATTTCGAGAATGCCGGTGCCGCTGATCGTGTAGCCGCTGGTTTGAAAGATCAGGTCGGACGTACCGAGGCTGGTGTTGAGGGTAACGGTTCCGGCGGTTCCGCCGAAGACGGCGTTGTCGAGGCTCCCGGTGGTGTCGGCCCAAACGACGTCGGCGGTGCCGTTGGACCAGTTGGCGAGCGTCGTGTTCCACGTCCCGCTCCCGCCGCTGGCGGGCAGCGAGTTGTTGGCGTTCTGCGCCGGATCCCACGTGAGGTTGGTCGTCTGCGCGTGCCCCTTCAGGGTCAGAAAGCTGACGGCCGTGGCCGACACCAGGACAGACAACCTCCTGGCGAAGATTCGATTGGCCCTCTTATTCTGGTTTTGTGAATTTGCCTTTTTTCCAACGCAATGCGACGTGAGCCTGCCCATCCTGATACCCTCCGAAAGTAGGACTCGACCAAAATTTTTGAGAGATGCGAAACGCTGGGGCCATCTTGTCGCGATCCGCGCGAATCGACAATTCGTTTCCTTTGCGTTTATACCGATATCTTTTTTCAAATCCCGGCAAGGGGTTTTGGGGGCCGGTTGGGGTGGAATAAGCCGGTGGATCGGGCGTCGGCGTTTCAGATTCTCTCAGTCGTCTTTAGGAATTGCGGCACTGTCCAAATTGTGCAAGCGCAATTGCAGTTTCGGTATCAGTGTCCCGGCCACCGACTCCGCCGCCGACGCCGGGCGAGCAGACCCCAGGCCGAGAAAACCAGCAACCCCCCCACCGCCGGCTCGGGAACGTAGGTGGCCGTGAGTTGGTTATTGGCGATGGAAAAGCTCCATTGGCTGGGACTGTCGGATGGAGAAAGCGTCGGTGTGCCGGTCTCCGTGCCGTTCCATTTCATGATCGTAAAGGTCGAGCCATAACTCAGGCCCACATCGCTGATGAGATCCAAAAGTGACCCGCTGGCGAAGTTAACATTCCCGGTGATGTCAATCGTAGAGAGGCCCGAAGAATTGATTTCCGCGGTGAGGGTTGAGCCGGAATTTTCGAGGTAATTTCCAGTGATGGAAATTGCCGGGGCAGCGCCGATGACGTGGAAGTTTGCGGTTCCCCCGGAAGTCGTACCGGTGAAGGTATAGCCGAGCGTGAGGCCCCCCTGGTCGATCGTCAGTGAGCCGCCGGAGATGACGTACGTTCCCTTGCCGCTGCCGTTTTGCGCGAGGCGCAGGCCCAAATCGGTCGGCGCGGTCTGGCCGGCATAGGTAAGGGAGTCGAGTGTCACACTGCCGGCCGATTGGTTGACCGTTCCGTTACCCCCTTCCCCGACGGCCATGCAGCCGAAATCCATGGCCGCGGTAGAGCCGGTGAGATTCCACGTTGAGACGGCGCCCGTCGCCTGGGCCAATTCGAATTCCTCCTGCCCGGCGTATTCGTTTCCATATTGCTCGATCGTTCCGCCGCTCTGGTTTCCGGTGTAAGTGCCGGCCGCGGAGCCGATCTGGTAGTTAATGCCGCTGAAGGTTCCGCCGGAGAGGTTGAAGGTGAAATTGCCGCCGGAACCGGAGGAGCCGAGCTCCAGGCCGTAGGTCGCGTTGACCACGGTCGAGGAACTTGTGCCGGACATGTTGATGACAGTTGACCCGGCCCCGGTTTGAATCTGCCGAAGCGTAAGAGAATCGGTGCCCTGAATGTTGTAGGTGGCGGAGTCGGTGGCGCTGGGCGCCAGCACGATAATCGGCCCAAGGCCCGTAGAGCCCAGGTGCAGCGAACCGTCATGAACGGTGATCGTTCCGGACGGCCAGGCGCCGTTGGAGTTCGTCCAGCTTGAGACGTTGAAACTGGACCCGCCCTCGACGACGACCTGGTCATTATTGTTGCCGCTATCAAGCCGAGGCGTGCTTATTGCCCCGCCATTCAGGATCAGAGAGCTTGCGCCGTCGAGATGAAGCTCGCCATTGACGGTGAGATTTCCGCCCGACCCAATCGTCAGAGTGGATGGCGTTCCGCCGGTATTGGTCGGCTGTCCGCCGCTGGAGCCGGGCACGCCCACGCTGAGCGAATCGACGGTGTCGGTGCTGGTGAGCGTGATGCTGGAGCTCGACGAGGGCTCGATATAAATCGACTGCCCCGACGCAGGTTCAGCCGCCGACGACCAGTTCGACCCGTTTTCCCACGTTCCGTTGCCCCCTTGCCAAAGGATCGGCGCCATGGGCTGCGTCGGATTCCAGCCGTTCAACACCGTTGTCGCCGACATGAACGGCGCGGCTTGCGTCGCGGTCAACTGGTAGGGCCAGATCGCCGTCGAACTCCAGTTGCTGGCGGAGGTGTTGATCGGCTGATTGCTCGAATTAACCAGTCCGTAAGTGACGAGCCGTTCGGTGCTGTATGTCGTTCCGGCGCCGAAACTCCCGAAGCCCGCGATGTTGTTGCTTTCAAGCGTGTCGTCGATGAACGCGGATTGGCCATACGCCGAATTCCAGGAGCGGGCCAGCGTCGTGGAATTCGGCGAGAGCGAATTCAGCGTGTCGTTGTAGAAGACCAACCCATAGTTGCTCGTCTGCGGCGTGCTGGGCGCGGTGAAACCGGTGCCGCCGCTCGATAGTTGCGTGATCGTATCGTTGGTGAAGAATCCTGTCGCCGAGCCGTAAATGAAATCGACGGTGCCCTGGATCGTGCTATTGACAATGTAAAACCGCCCGGTGTTTTCGGTTTGCAGCGTGTCCTGATATGCGTTGATGGCGACATTGTTGTACACCTGTTTGTCGCCCGTAATCAGCAGCGTGTTCTGCTGCCCCGCGCTGGGGCCGCCGGTGTTTTGGAACGTCAGATTTTCAAAGGTCAGGTCATTTCCGGCGGCAGTCATTTGCACCGCACCGGCGCCGCCCGCGATCGTGACGGCGCTCGGGCCGGCGCCTATCCCCTGGAGGGTGATGAACTGCTGGCTGCTGCTGATTGTGTCGGCCTCGCTGTACGTTCCGGGCGAAATCTGAATGTCGTACGGCGTAAGGCTGTTGAACGGAACCGCGTTAATGGCCGCCTGAATCGTGGTGTAATTGGATCCGCTCTGCGGCTGCGCCGGATTGACCGTCAAAACAACCTGCGCGAGCCCGCCCACGGCTGGTAAGCCAACCCCCGCACAAACAGCGGCGATAAGAAGATTGCTCCGGCGATTCCTCATCCGATTGGATCGCCGACATTTTTACACCTGCATCGTCGCCGCGCCCATCCAATTCCGTTTCGCGATTGCATTTATCGATTTAGAAATTCGAGCGGGATGATTGAGGACGATGAAAATCGGGCCGCATCACCCGCCAAATTCCAGCCCCCCCGAATCCAGCGGTGAATTCCGCCCCCGCCCCGACGATTGCGGCCGCAGATGGTCCCGGTAGGACCCCGGCGTCTTCCCCAGCTTTTTCCGAAATACGGCGTTCATATACGCCTGCGACCCAAACCCCGAGTGATAGGCAATCGCCTTCAATTCCATGTTGGTATTACACAGCAACCCAACGGCGTGATCGACGCGAAGCCGCACGATCTCCGCCCCAATCGTACGCCCCACCGCTTTGCGAAACCGGCACTCCAAAACGCTTCGCGAAAGCGAGATTTCCCGAACCAGATCGTCAACATTGATGTTGAAGCAGGCGTTTTCGCGAAGAAACCTCAGCGCTTTGACGATCGATCCATCATCAATCGCCATGAAATCGGTCGACGACCGGGCCACCACGCCCGAAGGCTGAATCCAGATCGGCTCCTTGGGCACCTTCTCCCCCCCATCAGCCGAGCCAGCAGCGCCGCCGCTTCGTATCCCCGCTGATGATCGTTCAGCGCAACGCTGGAAAGCGGCGGGGTCGCAATTCGGCAGATGGGTTCATCATTATCCACCCCTATCACCGCGATCTCCTCTGGCACGTGAATCTCCGCGCGCTGGCAGGCTTCCAGCATCTGCTGACCCATCAGGTCCGTGGAAGTCATGACGCCCGCCGGTTTCGGCAGTTTTGTCAGCCAGGTCATTAGCTCGCGCTGCTGGTGTTCCCACGTTCGCGGGCCGCCGGAGCCTGCCTTGGGGAAATGGCTTTCGTACACCTGGCAGGTGGCGTCTGAGGGGAGCGCGTTGCGAAACCCTTCGAACCTGCGGCCCGACCAGGCGGCGTCCTTGTCAATGTATCGCCAAAACCCAAAGTGCTTGAACCCGCGTGAAAGCAGGTGCTCCGCGCCGATTCGCCCGGCGGCGAGATCGTCGGCGTGGACCATCGGAAAGTTCCGCTCCCGCATGCTGCCGAACAGATCCACCACCGAAATCCCCGAACGCGGCGAAATGCTGTTATCTGGGTCGCTGGCGGAAACGATGATCCCGTCCCCGTCCCAGTTCTGCAGCCACTGGGCGAGGTCCTGCTCCACGCCGGCAGGCTTCAAGTAAACGCACCACGGCTCGTGTTCCTGGATGTAGCGGGCGATTCCCGTCAGCAGCAGCCGGCGCGGCGCGATGGCGGCTTCGACGATCAACGCCACGTGCTTGGAGTGCGGCGCCTCGCGCGAGTATTTTCGTTTTGCGTTAATCGTCTCTTTTTCGTGCTTTGCCATTGACGCGCTTCTCCGACGCAAACACAATATATCGCCAGTCCTGTCGCTCACCAGCGGGTTGCGAGATTTGCCCAATTCCCGCGGGTTTATGGAATATTATCGGGAAAAGGGCCCAATACGTGAAATCGCAAGCATTTGCCGCGAACTCGATAAAGATAATCGCCGCCGTGAACGTCTAAATTCATATGATGATTTAACGGCCATGATGCGTGGCTCGGGGCTGGCACAAACACCATGCGCGACATCGTCAACGTCAAACAGTTTGGGGTCCACAGCGACGGCTCCGCCCCCTGCACCGCTTCGCTTCAGCGCGCCATAGACGCCTGCGCCCAGTCCGGCGGCGGCACCGTCCATTTCCCGCCGGGAACCTATATCACCGGCGCCCTGCTGATGCGCAGCAACGTCACTCTCGACCTCGCCGCCGGCGCCGTCATCGCCGCCCATACCGATGTCAACGCTTTCCCTGTTTCCCATAGCCTCTGGGAAGGCTCTGCCTCGCCGATCCATTCCCCCCTCATCGGCGGCGAAGGGCTCAAAAATGTGGCGCTCAAGGGCGACGGCACCATCGATGGCCGCGGAGCATTCTGGTGGGACCTCTTCAACGCCGGGAAACTCGCTTACACGCGTCCCAACCTGATTCGCCTCGTCAACTGCCGCGATGTTCTCATCGACGGCCTCACCATCACCAACTCCCCCCGCTGGACGATCAACCCCGTCGCCTGCGAAAACGTCATCATCTCCTCGCTTGTCGTCCGCAACCCATACGATTCGCCCAACACCGACGGCATCAATCCCGATTCGTGCAGCAATGTGCGAATCTGCGGCTGCCAGATCGACGTCGGCGACGACTGCATTGCCATCAAGTCCGGCTCCATCGAAGACATGCGCCCCGAGCCGCGCCCCTGCCAGAACATCACCGTCACCAACTGCATGATGCTGCACGGACACGGCGGGCTGGTCATCGGCAGCGAAACCTCCGGCGGGGTGCGAAACGTCACTGTCTCCAACTGCATCTTCCGCGGCACCGAACGCGGTGTGCGCGTGAAATCGCGCCGCGGACGCGGTGGCTGCGTCGAAGACCTCTGGGCCGACAACATCATCATGAACGACGTCCTTTGCCCCATCGTCGTCAACCTCTTTTACGAGTGCGGCGCTTCAGAGGACGACCCCATGTTTGATCCGCGCCCGCGCCGGTGACCGATCTCACCCCGCGCATTCGCGGACTGCGCTTCCGCAATATCGCCGTCTACGGCGCCAAGTACGCCGCCGCCTATATCCGCGGCCTGCCCGAGCAGTTTGCCGAGGACATTTCCCTCGACGACGTTTCCGTTTACATGGATTCGAACAACAAGCTGGCCGGCGCCGGCCATGGCCGTCGGTTGCCCCGACATGTGCCGCGCGGGGTTTGTGCTCGAAAGCGTGAAAAACGTCCGGCTGCAGCGCGTCGATCTCTACCATCATCTGGGTCGCCCGGTAATCGCCAATGGCGCCCACGATCTCGAGGTCAACGGCCTGCTCGCCACTGAAAACAACGGGGAATCGCCGGTTGCAATCGATGATATTCTCGCGGCAACCGAGAAACAGCCGGAGGAATCGATTGATGTCACGATTTCTGCCGACGCGAAAAACGTCGCGGCGCGCAACGCCGCACTCAACGCCAGGCACGGGCGAACCGGATCACTTGTTGAACCTTCCGATCGGCGGCCGCTCTAAACCGGCCCCCCCATCACGATCCCCCCCTCTTGTTTAGCCGCAACCCCGCAGGGGTGCGCGTTTTTCGCTCACGGCTGCGTCACCAAATTATCCCCCACAAACGCTCGATAATCCTTGATCCGCCCCGCCACACTGTCCGGCCCCTGCCGCGGCGTATATCGCAACCCGCAGACCTCCACCGAACCTCCAAGATCAATCACCAGGTAATGCGGAAAATGAGCCGGTTTCCCGCCGCTAATTTGCGTATGCCAGTAATCGGAAACCTGCCCGTTGATGGCGTTGAGGGCCGAGCCGTCCTCGGATTCACTTTCTTCGCTGTCCGCATAGGCGATCGTCCAGGCCGATTGATTGATCGGATTCCCCGACGCATCGAGCAGTGCGATTTCCGCAACCGCCGCGGATTCCTTGCCGTCCCAGGCATCTAAACATTCCAGGCAGAATTGCAGGCCGGTGACGGGTTTGGAAAACGTAATCTGCTGCGTCGCGCTTCCGGCTTGGAACTGCCCGGCAATCGCCGGCGAAACGCCATCGAGCTTCAGCACGCCCTTATCGTTCTTCTGATAAAAGTCCTTCTCCGGCCGCAGCCGATCCAGCACCGGCGTCTTTACCCCCGAAAGCACCGGCTGGTCCGGACCCACAAGGTCGAGCAAAACCACATCGTTGCTTCCGGTCTGCAGCCACGGCCGAGGCACATACATCGTCTGCGTCGGCCCGATGTTCCAGAACTTCCCGAGACAGTGCCCGTTCACCCAGGCAAGCCCGAAGCCCCAGTTGGAAACATCGAGAAACGTGTCCCCCGTTTGCGTCAGATCAAACGATCCGCGCCAGAAGGCCGGAGACTTCCCGGTGGATTGGTTTGCGCCGTTTTGCCACCTGACCTGCGGAATCGCCGCATCAGCGCCGAAATCCATAGGGAGAATTTGCCAGCCGCTGATCTCCTGCGGCTCTCCATCCCGCGGCGTGAAATAGATCGGCCCCTGCAATCCCTTCCGGTCATGCACTTCCACGCCAAAATTCACGCGCGAAAGCGTATAGAGAAGAATTTCCAGGCTCGCTGGGTTCGTTCGCGCCGGCAGATTCACGGAAAACCGCCGGTGCCGATCCTCCATCATTCCAACCTGCCGGCCATCCAGGAATACCCACGCGAAATCGCGAACATTCGCCGCCGAAAGCATTCCCGCCGGGCCGGGCGGAACCGTCGCGCGATACGTAATCAGCCCCCGGCTGATGTTGTACGCTTCAATGTTCCGCGGCGTCTGAACCTCAATCGCCGTGCTCGGCAAATTGTCCAGCACCGGCGCCGTTTGATTCAACGAAAACGCCGGAATTTCCATCACTGGATTCGCCGCCGGCGGATCAGGAATCGTTTCGCCGGGCAGGAGATATCGCGACATCAGCTCGCGAATCGCCGCGAATTTCGGCGTCGTCCATCCCGCCTCGGAGATCGGGGCATCGTAGTCATAGCTGCTGGTGTCAGGCCGGAACGGCCGATCACATCCCGCCCACATGCCAAACGTCGTCCCGCCGTGCGCCATGTACAGGCTGAACGAACCATCCACCTTCAGCATATATTCAAGATCCCGAAGCATCGCATCCATATGCCCGCGCTTGTGTGGCGTCCCCCAGGTATCGAACCACCCCGGATAAAATTCCCCGCACATGCGCGGCCCCTTTTGAATCTCATCCAGCGCCTCAAACCCCCGCTGTGGATCCGACCCGAAATTCGCCACCGAAAATAGCTCCGGAATGTGCGACCGCACCACTTCATTCGTCGGATTACAGCAAAAGAGCGGCACATTGAATCCCGCGTTCAAAACAATCTGCCGCAGCGTGCGCATGTAGTTCAGGTCTTTGCCGTAGAACCCATATTCGTTTTCCACCTGCACCATCAGGATCGGCCCCCCATGCGTGACTTGCAGAGGACCGAGCACCCTCCCGACTTCATTAAACCACTGCCGGCACGGCTCGATAAACCTCGGATCGCTCGTCCGCAAAAAATCCCCGTCCCCCTTCTTCAGCAGCCACCACGGCAGTCCGCCCATTTCCCATTCGGCGCACGCATACGGCCCCGGCCGCAGGATCACCCACAATCCCTCCTGCTGCGCCAGCCGGCAGAACTCTGCCGCGTCGCGCTGGCCCGACCAGTCGAATTTTCCCTCGTTCCACTCGTGATAATTCCAGAAGAGATAGACGCAGACGGTATTAAGCCCCATCGCCTTGATCGTGCGCAGCCGATCCTGCCAATACTCCCGCGGAACCCGGGCGAAATGCATCTCCCCGCAGCGAATCTGAAAGCGCCGTCCGTCGAGGAGAAAGTCTGAAGTGCCGATGGCAAACTGATGCGAGCCAACCGTCGACTCCGCCGCCCCCGCGGCAGCGGACCACATCACAGCGACAGCAAAAGCAGACTTGGCCAAAAGACTTATGGGGATATTCATGCCGGAATTTTAAGTGGCGAAATTATACCGATTTTTCATTAATTTACATCTGCCGTTTCTGAACGATGAAACGAATTGAACTCACCGCCCGGTCCCCTGTCAGATTCTTGACGTTCTACCGAATCGCACAAAAAATTCCGCGGATTTTTGAAAAATAGGTACAAAATGTTCACCCTCCGGACCCTTATATAGAGGCGCGCGCTTTTCCCGTCCAAAGCATTACCCGTCAATAACCCCAAATGTGTGTAATTTTGGGAAATGTTGGGAAATTACTATAAGGAAATCTCAATACAACTCGCTCATCGTGGGCGGTTCGATGAGCTTCGCCGCCACGCGAACCACCAGCGGTGTCTCCTCGGGGTTGCGCATGCGCGACGCCAGCCGCACCATCGCACGGTAGCCGACCTCTTCCGAGCGGATGTCGATCGTCGTCGGCCGCGGTTGAAGCGCCGCCAGCCGCGATTCCTCATTGTCGCACGACACAATCGTAATATCGCGATCGGTTCGAATCCCCTGCCGATTCAGAATCGGGATGATCGTCGAGGTGGCGTGGTCGTTAAGAATAAAAATTCCGTCGGGCCGCCGCGGGCCGCCGAGAAGTTTCGCCACCAGCTCCTCCGGATTTTTCGCGGGTACGACGCGCTTGCCATACGAATCCAGGACCATCTCGTCCTGGCTGATGACGTAAGCGGTTGCTCGCTGGTTGCCGTCGTAGGCCGCGTTCAAAAACGCCTGTGCCCGCAGCCGCATGAACGTCCACGACGGATTCAACGCAATCAGCGCCACCTCCTGGCAGCGCTTGTTTCGCAGGAAGTTATAGGCCAGGTGCCCAATGTGTACGTTGTCGCAGGTGACGTGATCGACATCGTAGTTGCCGTACTCTTCGCCCATCGCCCAGACGAGCGGAATCTTCTGGCTCACGATGTCGAGCGCTTCGTTGCAGCGCTCGGAGCTGAAGCTCCCGGTCACAAACACGATGGCCCCATCGATCTCCCGGCGATCGATCAGCCGGTGCGGCTTGGTTGCATCAAGCAGTTCATCCAGCACCAGCCGGTATCCGCGCTCGGTAACAGCCGTCCGAATCCCGGCGACCGCCCCCGCCATGACGGGCAGTTGCAGCCATTCGCGCCTGCCCCAGCGTGATCACCGCAATGTTCCCCGTGCGCCCGGCCGCGCCCGGCCAAAGCCGTCCTCATCGCTCAGGTCCCGGCGCGTCCGCAGCGGGCTGTAGTTCAGCGCCTGCACGGCCTCCCGAACCCGGCGAATCGTCTCCTCGCGGACATGGGGAAAATTGTTCAGAACGCGCGAAACGGTGGCCGTCGAAACCCCGGCCGCCTTGGCGACATTGGCGATCGATTTTTGACGCACGACGCTCATGGTAATTCTGACTCCAAAGTCCCTCCCGAAAGTCCTCCCCGGCGATTTGTGTATCTTACATTTCATGTAACGAAATGTAAATCATGTTATATTAGCGGCGCGGCGGAAGTGAGTTGTGGCCGCCGGATATAACGGCTGTAGCGACTGGGATTGGACAGGGCCCAATCCGGGTCGCAACTTTATGGCAGAGAAGGGGATGCAGGAGGTAACTGGATGAGATCAACCAAATCCAATATGCCAAGTTTTGCCCGGCTGGGGGCATGGGCACTGGCAGTTTTCATGGCCGAAGTCGCCCTCGCAAATCCCAAAGGTGATGCCCCATCGACCCTCGCGGGAGACAATTTCCTGACCGCTCCCGGCAACCAATGGAAACTCCTCTGGCACGATGAGTTCACCGAAACCAGCCTCGATCTAACCAAGTGGACCAGCGGCCTTTCCTGGGCTGGCGACGATGGCGCCCATCAGCATCACAATGCAATGTATGCCAGCCTGATCGAGGACGACGACGTGCAGTTCCAAAACGGAATGCTCGCCCTGCTGACAAAGAAAACCGATGTGGTGGACCATCGCGGGCGGACGTTCCATTACACGCAGGCCTTCATCCAGACCCAGGGAAAATTTGACTATAAATATGGCTACTGCGAAATCCGCGCCAAGGTTCCCGAAGACGCCGGCCCCGGTTTGTGGCCCGCCTTCTGGATGCTTTCCGCCGGCTGGCCGCCCGAGGACGACATCGCCGAGTTCTGGACCGGCCGCCCCCTGCCTCACTTCCACCAGGGCTATGCCTATCGCCTCCCGATGAGCGGCCGGGTCCAGTGGAACAGCCGCCATGTCGACAGCGTGCCGATGGGGTTCCACACCTATGGAATGGAATGGGGCCCCGGATATCAGCTCATGAACATGGACGGCAAGATCAGGGTCCGTATCTACGGCGCCCAGTCGCCGGACGTGCCCATGTACCTGATCCTCAACAGCGGCGTAACCTCCGATCCGCTGCCCACGCCGCAGACGGTTTTTTCCAATGCGTTTCTGGTGGACTACATTCGTGTTTACCAGCGTCCGCCGGTGGTACCGTTTCACAACACGGGCTTTGAGGATCCCACACTGGCGCCGTGGACGGCCACGGGCAAGGCGAGCATCGTCACGGATCACGCCCACAACGGCGGGCATGCGCTCTGTTTGATCGGCTCGCCCGCATCGGTACAGCAGCGGATTTTCGGACTTCAGCCGAATACAACGTACACGCTCACCGCCTGGGCGGACGCCGCCGACCGCGGTGAGGTCCGTTTGGGTGTGAAATACTTCGGCGGCGATGAGGTGTGGACGACCGATACGGTCAGCGGATATCGCAAGATCAGCATGCAATTCACGACGGGCCAGCACAATTCAACCGCGACGGTCTATTGTTCGAAGGTTTCCGCGGCCCAGATGGCCTATATAGACGATTTGGAAATATCAGCGGCCGGTAGCAAATGAAGCTCTGAACGGCAGCCGTACTCGTCGTGCCTACTGCTGCTGCTGAAGGTTCCAGATGTACTCCGTATTCGGAACCATTTGCGAGCGATTTCCAGTCCACTGGGCGTCAGTGGCCGGAAGGTCCACCCTCGGAATGCCCTCTACGTGGCCGTCGAGGAAGAGCACGTTAGTGGTTCCGCTGAGATTAAGGGTAAGAGTTCCGGTTCCGTAATCCCCACCGCCGGTCGTGGTCATCAATTTGCCCGGAGGATTGGACATAAACTGCCCGTGCCGCGCGCCGCTGATTCGCCACTCGGAAGCAATCATGCCATTCCATTCTGTTCCGTCGTAAAGGAGCACGGTAAGCGCCGACTGGTGGAATTCTGTCGTCTTGTGCATCGTGGTTGGGTTGGCGGTCTCGTTGGTTGATAATACACCGCAAGGGCAATAAGCCTCATTTCCATTGGGCTCTCCGGATCCGGTAAGGGGGTGGCTTCCGCCAGCTTGGTTAAAGACTGTGCCCGTGTACACGAAGCCATTAATGCCATACCCACTGTCCACAATCTGCCCATTGCTTCCGTTGTAGTTCATCAAATAATAGGACATTCGCCGATCAAATCCGTCTACGCCCAGAACCGTACCGCCCGTCTGTTGACCTGAAACATCATCATAGATGAGTGAAGTACGCACGGCCGGGCAAACGAGGACACTTGTTGCCGCCGTGTGAGGATCAGGTTTCGGCGCAATAGTGCCCGGATTATTGGGATTGACCATTCCCTGCAGAGGCACATAACCGAGTGACGTAAGAATCATAGGCCATTCTTCGTCCCAGTAACCGTTGGCGGAAGTAGTGTTACTATTGTTAAACGGGGTTCCCGAAGCCGTACCCCATTCGACGGCGGGCACAATGTAATTGTTAAACGACGTGGCGTACTGGACGAAATCCATCCCAATTTGCCGCATGTTGGATTGACACTGCACGTAAGTCGCCTGCGCCCTCGCTTTGTTCAGTGCCGGCAGCAGGATCGCGATGAGGATCGCGATGATTCCGATGACGACGAGCAGCTCGACTAATGTGAAACCTTTTCGTTTGCAGCGCACGTCAGCCTCCGCCGGTTGCAGCCCGCTTCAGGTTTGCGGGCGAGGTGTATTTATCCTGGCCACCATGAATCTTACATAGATTCGAGAAATTTTCAATGCAAAAATCGTTGCCACTCCTATCTGGGCAAAACGCCGGGTCGGAAAACACCGCGAAAAACGGCTTAAACCGCTGGAAAACGGCGAAATCTGTGTGATCCATCCTGCCAGGCTCGGACCAAAATAACCGCTCCTTTTTTGCGGAATCCCCGGTTGGATTCCCCCTTTCCGCGGCCTCAAATCGTGAAATTAAAGGAATTAGTTTCAGAGATAATTTCATACATTTCTGAAAACATTTCTTTGGAATCGCCGGTTTAACCGCAACTGGCCCGTCGCAATTCGCGAAAGGGCCGCGATAACCGGATGTGGCGATTTTTCCTTATTTTCGGCCATATATCCGGAAATCGGGCAAATTTTCGCCCGATGTAAGGGCATCATTTTAAGATGAAATTTTTCTTGACACCGTTTCAACTTGTGTTACATTTGCGTTTGGCGAGTACCTCATAGACGTGAGTGGGAGGGCTCGGGAAAGAATTATCTCTCAAACCGGAGGCGTAATGAGAAAGCGCGTATTTTCAACTTGTATTTTTGCTGGTGCCGTCATCGCGGGAGTCTCCGCGGTTGGGCACGCGGACGTCGTTCTCGACACGTTGACCAATGCCACGGTCACTGGCAATTTGGCGGGTTCCAGTCCTGACATCAACTCGGGCAACTCCGAGACTTGGTCAGCAGATTACACCAATAATGATGCCGTGCTCACGCCCTCCGCCCAGTACGTTTCATCGCAATCTCAATCGACATGGCCCACCATGATAACCGGCGGTTCCTACAGCGGCATCCAACCGATAATTCCCGTCCGCAGCGCTACTGGAACCGTCTTTGGCACCACCGACACGCATACGGACGACAACGGCTTCATCGGCGTTAGCCCGGCCGGCCCGGTCACTGAGACGACGAACCTCGCGTTCAATTCTGAAGCCTCCACTTCCGGTACCGCCTGGGCCTTTGTCTCCTTGTTAAACAGCACCAGCGTTAGCTCAGGCGTTCCCGATGTGGAAACGTCTAGCACCAGCGACGTCCTTGCATGGGTCTTCATTCGTCCCTCACTAGCTAGTGGCAACTATGCTGAGATTTTCTTTGGGGGCGGCACCGGGACTCCCGTTACATCATTGACGAGTATACCGACGGCGGACGGCGGCAGTTGGCCATTGACCCATACCGTCTCATTCGCCTATAACCCGGCCTCCGGCCTCGTGAGCGCAACAATCGACGGCACTACCATTTCAGGAACCGAGACGACAGGCCTCACCGTTCAAGGTGCCATGATCGGTGATCGCTCCATGACCGGCGACGTTTCGGCGACCAACCCGTCCTATGCCCTCTTCAGCAACTTCAGCGTCGTACCCGAGCCGATGTCCTTCGCTACTGCGGCTGTCGGTGGCGCGATGCTCATGCTGCGACGCCGTCGAGTTTCAAGGAAATAATAATCGCTTCGGCTGATTGATACGGAATCAGCCCCGTAAGCTTACCCTCCTCCCGGCCACGCATCGATCGTTAGGATCGCTGCGTGGCCGGTCATTTTCATCCGCGCCTACTTCAGCGGCGTCTCCACCACCATCGCCGTCTGCGGGCCGAAGTTGGTGGTGCGCTCGTGATTCCCCTGCTCGACGGGAAGAACAAAGAGGCTGAGGATGCTCGAATCGTGCAGCCGGGCCAGGTCGTACATCGGCTCCCAGTTACCGAGGTTTTCGTGGGTCAGGTCGATGACATTCCACTGCTGATAGGTGCGCGGGATTCGTAAAGGCGGATTCCGCCGCCCACCTCGGCGTCGCGCGTGATCACGCAGGCCGTGCCGCTGTGAGAGACGGCGACTTCCGGCCGGCTGATCGGGATCGCCAGCGATCCGGCGCCACTGAGGGAAAATTTTGATGTGCGGTGCGAAATCTGGCTTTTGTGCCAGGCGTGCCCGTCAAACCACTCGTCGAAATACTGCGGAATGCCGCCCGCGTCGTTGAAATATTCAACCAGATGGAAGCGGCCCTGGTCGTCAACCGCGGAGCTGCACTGGTTGATGAGGTTCGAGCCCCTGGGAATCGGATCGACCACCTCGGCATTGTCGAGTGTGATCGGCAAAGCCTGCGGCTTGCCGTCGCTGCGAAGCCAGGTGCGGCCGCCGTCTTTGCTGCACGCGAAGCAGAGATCGTGATTGGTCTCGGCGTCGGGTGTGTCGCGCCAGCACCAGCCGATATATATGGTTCCATCGGCGGCGACGCTGGGACGCCACCAGTACGGGCTGCGCTGGCCCTGCCCGTCGATAAGCGGATGCTGCACCGGCTGCCAGGTTTTGCTGGCGGCGTCGTAGCGGTTCATATACATCGAGCCATTTCCGCTCGCGCCGTTACGGTAGAAAAAGTAGAGGCTTCCATCGGGGCCGCTGATGAACTGCGGATAGGTGACGCTGTCTTCGTCCTGCCCGGTCATGGGGAGCTCATCGCCGAAGGTGTGAATATCGTAAGGCTTCTGACTGACGCGATAGTGAAGCGGGTTATTGTGATGGTCATAGGAGATGTGAAGCAGTCCGTCGGAGGAGATGCCGAGGACCGCATCATTGTGGGCGTCGCGGACATTGCCTTTAAATGATTGGCGAGCGAGGTCCCAGGAGCCGTTCGGCAGGTCGCGGGCGCCAACGACGACCGTGCCATCCGGCGCGTAGTAGATCGCAAACTGGCGATTGCCGGCGCTGAGCAGGGCATTGACGCGGAAGATGGAGGTATTGACCCCGTCGTTGGCGAATGCCAGGCCGATGGGGATTTGCCGGACCACAGGTTGCGGGGTATCGGCCGGGCTTCGTGCGGATAAAATCAATCCAAGCATCGCGGCGAAAACTGAGCAGAAGCGATGTCGAGCGTGGCGGGTGGTCATGGTTGTAATGATACGCGATTTCTTGCATAAATAGGTGCAATTTACAGCTTCGGCGACAAGCGGGGATGGGGAGCGAGTTTAAGAAGCAGGATTGATGCAATCGGTCATGCGTTTATCG
Organism: uncultured Phycisphaerales bacterium; assembly: GCA_963755915.1. Lineage (GTDB taxonomy): Bacteria > Planctomycetota > Phycisphaerae > Tepidisphaerales > Tepidisphaeraceae > PALSA-1353. The sequence continues at coordinate 3,742,609 of CAVWLP010000002.1, read as the reverse complement.
ATCTGGTCGGGGCCGCGAAACATTTCCACGGCCATGATGCGCGCCTGGGGCAATCGAGAGGACACGGTGGTTTTCGATGAGCCGCTCTATGCGCACTACCTTCGTGAAACCGGCAAGCCGCATCCGGGCGCCGATGAGGTGATCGCCGCGGGGCCGGCCGATGCCGACATGGCAATTGTCCGCATGTTCGCCCCCCCGCCGGTGGGGAAGCGAATCTGCTATTACAAGCAGATGGCTCACCATCTGTTGCCCCAGTTGCCGCGCGATTGGATGCGGCAGATGACGCACGCTTTTCTGATCCGCGATCCGCGGGAAGTAATCGCGTCGTATGTGAAGCACGTTGCCGAGCCGGCGCTGGAAGACACCGGGTACCCGCAGCAACTGGAGATTTTTCAGCTTGTGCGCGGCTGGACTCGGAAGATTCCGCCGGTGATCGATGCCCGCGATGTGCTTGGCGATCCGCGTGCGGTCTTGTCGCGATTGTGCGAATCGCTGGGGATCGAATTTTCCGAGCGAATGCTGTCATGGCTGCCCGGTGGACGCGAAACCGACGGCGTCTGGGCGAAATACTGGTATAAAGAAGTGGAAAGGACCGCGTCGTTTGGAAAATACGAAGATAAGCCGCGCGTGATTCCCCCGCATTTGCAGGGGCTGCTGGATGAATGCGAGCATTACTATCGCGAACTTTACGAGCATCGTTTAACGGCGTGATTTCATGTTGCAAACGTACGATCCACGCAACCAGGCGCTATTGATCAACATCAACGGCAAGCTTCTGCCGCGCGGCCAGGCGGGCATCAGCCCGTTTGATTCCGCGGTTCAGGGCGGCGACGCCGTGTGGGAAGGGCTGCGGGTTTACGACGGCAAAATCTTCCGCCTCGCGCAGCACCTGGACCGCCTGCGCAGCTCGGCGACGGCGCTGGCGTTTGCCGAGATCCCCTCGCACGAATCGATTCGAGATGAAATCCGAAAAACCCTGGAGGCGAACCATATGCACGACGGCGTGCATATCCGCCTGACGCTCACGCGCGGCGTGAAGATCACCTCCGGAATGGACCCGCGGCTGAACCAGGCAGGGCCGACGCTGATCGTCCTCGCGGAGCATAAGCCGCCCGTTTATGACAAGCGCGGAATCACGCTGGCGACGAGCAGCGTGCGGAGGTTTTCGCCGGATTGTCTGGATCCCAAGATCCATCACTGCAACCTGATCCAGTCGATCCTCGCAAAGATCGAGGCGACGCGCGCCGGGGCGGATGACGCGGTGATGCTCGACACGCGCGGTTTCGTCGCGGAGACCAACGCCACCCATCTCTTCCTGGTGGCGACGGACACCATCGTCACGCCGCGCACGGTTGCCTGCCCCGAGGGAATCACCCGGGCAGCGGTGCTGGAATTGTGTCGGCGGAACGCGATCGCATTTGAGGAGCGCGACGTGAGCCTCATGGAGTTTTACCGGGCGGCGGAAGTCTTCTGCACCGGGACGATGGGGGAACTGGCCGCGGTGAAAGCGATCGACGGACGGGATATGCCAAAGCCCCTGCCGGGGCCGATGATGACGCGACTGGAGAATCTGTTTAAAGAATTGGTACGCGCGGAAGCGGAACCGGTCTGACGGTGCGCTAAACCCCGCCGGAGCGAGAAGCCGCGAGCGCGCGGTTGGCTCGGCGGCGCGTCAGCAGAGTGCTGGCCACGAGCGCCAGCGACGCCGCAGACGCGGGCTCGGGAACGTCGGCAAGCAAACCATTGGCGGCGGCGAAGGCATCGAGGGCGGCGATGTCGGCCTGCGAGACGCTGACCGCGGCATCGTTGTCCCCCTGCCCAAAGTTGGCCGCCAGGGCGCTGAAGTCGGAGCCGTTGACCGAAGAGCCATAGAGGAAATTCCCCTGGTCCCAGTTGGTGACGCCCAGGCCGAAATTCGCGGCGAGAATGCTGAAGTCGGAGCCATTGACCACGCCGTCGAGGTTGGCGTCGCCCAGCAGCGTATATTTCAATTCAATCTGGCCGGAGGAAAGGCCGTTCACGACGCCGTCGGCGCCGTCGGCGAAGCCGATGCCGTAGATCGAGCTGCCGTTAATCGACCTTGCGGTGGAGGAGATAATGCCGGGCCCGTTCCAGCCGGCGTTGTTGTAGCCGGATACCAGATAGCCGTAGATGGTGGACAAGGGATCGCTGCTGCCGTAGGTGATGATGATGAGGTTGTTTTCGATGTCCAGCACTCCGTTGCCGCCGATGGTCAGCGACGAGATGGTGACATTGCTCGTGACGGTGCCGCTGCCCAGCGTGGTGTTCGTGGCCAGGGCGAGAGTCCCGGAGGCGATGCTGACGGATTTGGCGGTGAAGCCGGTGCCGATCGTCATGGTGCCGGTGCCTGACTGGGTATACGCGCCGCTGGCCGCGATGGTGCCCGACCCGGTGATGGAATAGCTTCCGGCGGTGTTGACCGTAATGTTGCCGGGACTGACGGTCGTATTCAGCGTGATGTTGTAGTTGCCGTCGTTGGTGTCGTTGAAGGTGACGTTGTCACCGGTCATGAAATTGACGGTGGTAGTGCCGTTGTTCCAGTTGGCGTTGTTTTGGTTGTCCCAGGTGTAACCGTCGCCGACGGGAATGCCGTTGGTGGCGTTGTTCCAGGAGATGCCGTCCTGGAAAAACGCCTGCTCGTTCCATTGCAGGACGGAGATGGGTTCTTCGCCCTCGCCACTGAGACCCTCGGGTTCGTACATCAGGTCGAGGATATTGCTGCTGGCCCAGAGATGCGGATCGTAGGTGGGCTCGTATTCGCCCATGTTCACGTTGTCGAGGGTGGTCGATCGCCAGTCGGGAGAGCCGGCGTCGAGGGCCGAGGCGGTGGTGTAATAAACCACGATGTCGTTGTTGGGCGTGCTGGGGTTGGAATAAGCGCCCATCGCGGTGTCTTCTGATCGGGTGACGACGATGATGCGGTTGGAACTGTCGACCATGACCAGGGGCCTGCCGAGGTCGCGCACGTCGGCGCCGCTGCCGGCGGGGTCGTTTTGGGCGTTGTCGATAAATGTATCGGAAGTTCGATCGCTGATTACCGACTGCTGCCAGCTTGAGCCATTGTAATATTCCAGAACATATTGCCGGTTGGGATTTCCCGAATTCGTGTTGACGTTCCAGCCGGGCGTGAGATAGGTGGCGACCATCGGGTTGCCGTTGTTATCGATGGCCTCGCTGGTCTGATTGATGAAGCTGTCGTTTTCGGGAATATTGACAACGGCCTGGGCGACCTGGGCAGCGGTTCCGCCGCCGGAGGTATTCTGGATGATCGGCAGGGCGTACTGCGTGGTGCCGCCAAATTGATACCAGCTCGCGCCGTTGTTGGGGGACTGGGCATAAAGAATATTCGAGTTGGTCTGCCAGTCCGGGGTTGCCCGCCACGTCCAGGTTGCAACCAGCGTCCCGGAAGGAGTGTATAGAAGGTTGTTCATGTAGCCGTTAACGCTGGTGATTCCGCCGTCCATCATCTCAACATTCTGGGCGGCGCTGTAGGTTTTGGTCGCGGCGTTGTAGATGGCAAAGAACTCGTTGCCGTCGCCGGATCCTCCGCCCGAAGCGGCGGCGGCATCGCGGTAGACAAACAGGAGGTTGTTGCTGTTGGGAATATTGTAGAACTGCGGATATGTGACCTGATTGATCGAACCAAGATTCGCAAACAGTCCCGGATCGTTGGTACTGGTTTGTTTTACAAATGTGGGACTGAATGTGCTGCCAAGGACCGAATTTGAAGAGATATCGTATTGGAGCGCGGCGTTGTGCATTCCCCAGGAAAGATGCATATCGCCGTTGCCGTCTACCGCGATGGAGATCACGTCGTGGTCATCCGTGATTCCTGAAGTGGGTGTCATATTCGTCGTATCCAACGTCCAGGGATTGGTGTTGTCGGCGCTGGAACTGGTAGCGCGGCGACCCAATACCACGCGGCCGGAATTGTTGTAGAAGGCGATGAACTGATAGTTGCCGTCGGTTACCAGATCATTGATGTCGATCGAGCAGGAGTTGATGTCGTCGGCGCCATAAGCGTTGGTCGAAACGCTGGAGAGGGAAACCGTGTTATAGGGATTAAACTGTTGAGCAAAAGAAACAGAAGCTCCCCCCACCGCCATAGCAGCGGCGGCCGCGATCGCGGCGCCAGCCTGCCGCGATCGTCGCCTACGAGTGTGATACACCATAACAAAACCTCATAGCACGATTTTCAAAGCAGCTAAAAAAGAAGGCGCGATTACTCCTTTCGCATTCGATCCCTAAGCCGGTCCCTGGCGACGCTGCCGGCGCCGGCGCGACAAGACCCCAATCGCGCCCAACGCCAAAACCCCGGTGGAAACTGGTTCCGGCACCGCGGCGATCACCGGCATCGGCAGTCCGTTGGCCGCGGCAAACGCATCCAGCGCGGCCACGTCTGCCTGGGTAACCGCCGCGTTGGCGTCACCCTGGCCGAAGTTCGCGGCCAAAGCGCTGAAGTCGGAGCCGTTAACCGATGAACCGTAGAGGAAATCACCCTGGTCCCAGTTGGTGTGCCCAAGGCCGAAGTTTGCCGCCAGGATGCTGAAGTCCGATCCGTTAACGGTGCCGTCGAGGTTGGCGTCGCCCAGCAGCGTGTATTTCAGCTCGATTTCCCCGCTGCTGAGGCCACTGATAACCCTGTCGATGCCGTCGGCAAACCCGATTCCATATTTCAGGCCGGCGGTGGCGTTTTCCGTGGCCGCGGCCGAGGAAATAATCCCCGCGCCGTTCCATGATCCGTTGTTGTATCCGCTCTTCAGATAACTATAGATCGTGGACATCGGATCGCTTCCGCTGCCGTAGTCGATGATCACGTGGTTGTTGGTGATATCCAGCGTGCTGTTGGCGGCAATGGTGAGAGAGACGATGTTGACGTTGCTCAGGGGATGAGCGGCGGTCCAAGTGCCGGCAGTTGTATTGCTGGCCACGACCACGCTACCCGTGTTGATCGCGAGACTGTTGGCAGTGAGGCCGACGCCCAGCGTCAGCGTGCTGCTGCCGCCCTTGATGAATGTGCCGGTGTCGGCAATCGCGCCGCCGGTGCCGGTGATCGAGTAATTCCCTGAACTGTTGACGGTCACCGAAGCCGGGCTGACGGTGCTGCTCAAGGTCACGAAGTAGTGGCCGGCGTTGGTATCGTTAAAGGTCACGTTGTCGCCGTCGGCGTATGTCGTGGCGGCGGAGCCGTTGTTCCAGTTGTTGTTCGTGGTATCCCACGAAGTTCCGTTGGTCGGGTTGCCAGCGCCAAGATTGTCCCAGTAGACCGCGGCAGGCCCGGAGGCGCCGACAACCAGGTCGAGGAAGCCGGTATCGACCATTGTGCTGAGACTATAGGAATATCCGGCGGCGCCGCCGGCAGGTTGAAATTGGCCAGAGTTGGGCTTCCGATGGATCCGCCGACCAACCGGTAGTCGCCGTTGGCGGTCGGATCGACGCCGAACGCGATGTTGGTGCCCGCGCCGGCGTTGAGGAACCTGAGGTGAGCTCGATGAGATCACCGTTGTAGCTGCCACCGGAGACGGGGGTGCCCAGATCGAAATCGAGGGTGGTGTTGCTGCTGGTGGTCAGGCCCAGGCCGATGTTGAGCGTTCCGATGGTGCCTAGCCCGCCCGGTGCGATGGTGTGCGTCCCTGTGCCGGCAACCACGGCGCCGCCGATCGAGTTGGTAACACCCGCAAGACTGGCCAGAACGCCGCCGTTGAGCGTAACTGTTCCACCGCCCGTCGCCGACCCGGAGGAGTTGGCGACGACCAGCGTGCCGGCGTTGAGCACGGTGCCGGCGCTGTAGGTATTGCCGGGGGCATTGGAAAGGCTCCAGGTGCCGGGGCCGTTGACGTTCAGCTCTGTGGTGCCGGTCGAGCCGTCGCTGATGGTGCCGGTCCAGTTGCCGACCCCCGCGCCGAAGGTTGAGGATTCTCACGCCGCTCGCGGCGCTGGAGAGGGCGAAGGCGCTGGAAACGGTCAGCGTTCCCGAATCGGACTGAATCGTGTAGTTGTTTCCGCTGGTGGTCGCGGTGATGGGGCTGGAGATAAAATTGTTGCCGCTGATGTTGTCGATGTCGGCGTTCGTGGCCGCTGTGGTCTGGCGGCCATTGAGCGTAATTGGATTGCTAAACGGGCTGCCGCTGGTAAAGATCGCGGCGGAAGCGGAAGTGAAACCCAGCTCGCCCGTTTCGGTCGTGCCGCCGATCACATTCACCGTATCTCCGGAAGGAATGGCGTTGGCGCTTTGTGGCTCCAGCACGCCGTTAGTAACCGTCACCGCACCGGTGAAGCTGTTGTCAACCGACAGCACGGTTGTCCCCGCGCCGTTCATGTTGATGCTGCCTGAGCCGGCGGTGAGGTCGACGATCGTGGAAGACATGGTCATCGTCGTGGAGGCCGCCGGCACGAAACCGATGACGGTGCCGGCCTGAATTTCGCCGCCGTTGAGGTTGACGTTTCCGCCGAAGGAAAGCGTGCCCGAGCCGGTGACGCGAAGGCTGTCTCCCGGCGCGGTCATGGCATTGGTATTCGTCAGCTCAATCTGCGCGCGGCGTCCATTTCGATGATGGTATTGTCGTCGAGAGTGACGGCCCCGGAGAAGATGGAAGTGGTCGCCCCACCCCCGCGCAATGGGCCGTCGTCGTTTGGACCGACGCCGCCGATGGTGAGCGGCTGCGGATACGTCGTAGCGGTAGTTGAATAGATTTCGCCGCCGTTTTCTCCGGAGACGAACACCTGATTGGTTGCCGCGCCGAAGGAATTGGCGTTGCCGCCGAATACCACGCCGTCTTCGATATTCAGCCCGCCCGTGTATCCATTGGCCTCATTGAATTGTGCGCCGCCGGTGGAGCTGTTGACGTCGACCACGCCGGTGCCGTTGATGATATTGGTGACGGCGGCGGTACCGCTGAGGGCATAAATGATGGTGCCGCTGTTGTTGACGGTTCCGGACCCCAGGGAGCCAGAGTGCCGCCGTTGCCCAGGACCACAGTGCCAGAGTTGATGGTCGTGTTGCCGCTGTAGGAGTTGCTGGCGGTGATGACTAGCGAGTTGCTGGAGCCCAGGGTGATGTTCATGACCGCCCCGCCAGTGATTCCAAACCCGCCGCTGCTGCCCAGCGTGTAGGTGTTCGCGGTAGAATTGACGGTCACGCTCGTGGGCGCGATGTTCTGGACGATGTTGACGTTGGTTTGAACGCCCGCATAGGCGTCATTGAATGTTACGTTGTCGCCCTGATAGAAGTCGTCGTTGTGAGCGGTTCCGGTGTTAAACCAGTTGGGGGTGGTGACGATGTCCCAATTGCTGTTGGAGGTTGAATTCCAGACGAGATTGGCGGCGGACGCCGTGTTGATGATCGCGAGGATTTCGTGAGGCGTTGAGGTGTTGATGGTAATCGAGCGGCTTTGCGGGGCGATGGTGCCGGAGCCCAGGAGCGAGCCGCTGTAAGAAAGGATTTCGTACTGATTTCCAACCGCGGGTGTGCCGCCGGTGAACGTCGGATTCAGGGCAATGGAGCCGGTGAGGGAGAGATTGCCGGTGACGGCGATCAGATCGTTGGTCGTCCCAACGGCGCTGGTATTGGTGGCGTTGAGGGTGGTGTTGATCGTGCCGCCGGTAAGGCCGAGATTGCCGGTGATGCTGAGCGTGCCGATGGTCGCCGGTCCCGCACCGGGCGAAATCTGCCCAGCGGAGGTGACGTTTCCAATGATCGTCCCGGAGCCGGCGATCGTTTGACTGCTGGTGGTGGTGGTGAGCGCCGTGCTGGCCAGATGAACGTCGAGGATGGAGTTTGCCGCGACGGTCCACGTTGGAGAGTTGGGCAACGTCGCGCCGCTGCCGAAGGCAAGCGTGCCGCCGTTGACGGTGGTGTTGCCGGCGTAGCTGTTGGTTCCGTTGAGGGTCGTCGTGCCTGTTCCGCCGAGAATGACGGCCGCGGTTCCGGTTACTCCACCGATGGAAATATTTCCGCCGCCGTTGGTGATCGACAGGGTCGCTGTATTGGTCGCGATCGGTCCCGTGAAAGCCAGACCGCCGGTCGAGTTAGAAAGCGAAAGGGTTCCATTCGCCGTCACACCGGACAACGTCTGCGTCGCCGTGCTGATATTGCTGATCAAGCCCGTGTTGCTCGCGTCAACGCTGAACGCCTGTGTGTAGGTTCCGTTGGTGGTGGTGTCGAATACCAGGGCGTCATCGTCGTCGACAGCTCCCGTACCGAGAGTGCCGGAAGATCCGCCCAGGCCGACCTGAAGCGTTCCGCCGGATATCAGTTCCGTGCCGGACCAAAGGCTGTTGCTACCGGTGAGAACCAGGCTGCCCCCATTGATGTCCAGTGACGCGGTCGCACCACTTCGAGGATTGGAAACGACCTGAAGTGCGCCGCTGCCGGTGATGTTGGCGCTAATGATCATGTAACGAGGAGGGGTTTGACCTCCTCCATTGTCGATGGCAAACCCGCCGCTGCCGATGACCAGGTTATTTGAGGCCAGCGTCCAGGAATTGGACGTGCCCGCCGAGGTTCCGCCGGTCTGAAGAATGCCGGAATTGAGGGTAAGGTTGTTGACGGTGATGGTGTCGCCGCTGACATCGCCTTTGAAGGTGAGGACGCCGAAGCCGCTGACTCCCGTGACGCCGGTCCCGGTGCCGTCGCCGAGGGTGAGTGCATCGCCGGCGAAAGTGAGGTTGCCGATCGTCGTACCGGTGTAGGCTGGCGTGCGGATCTGGCCTTGCCCCAGCACTTCGTAGTCATCGCCGGCCTGCGGGGCCAAACCGTTCGACCATTTGTCGGCACTGTTAAACCCGGCGGTGCCGGCGGGATCGACGTATGTCGTTGTAACCAGCGGTTCTGCGAACGCGCCGTTATTTGAGGTGAAGATCCCGAAGACGGCGCTGCTCGCCGCCGCCAGCGTGACGGCGGCCGCGCGACCCACCTTCGCCCGCCGGCGTTCGATGCTCAAACTCGAAATGGATGCCCCGAAAAGTCCGTTGGCCGACTTCCGATTCCGCTGTTTCATGGCATTTCTCTCCTGTAGCCGAAACTTACTTGATTCGATCCAACCTTTATTCCCGACCGACGCCGACTGGCGGATGGATTGAAACCACCGCGTGAAACAAATTCGGCGGGCGCGACATGAGTCGTTTCATGGCATTGGGCATATGGCTGTTGAAATGGGTATGCTGGGCGAGTCGCGGCAGGCGCAAACGTGGAAACGCAATACCGGTCCCACCGCAATGATCACGGACCGCAATTAGCAGCCGCGCTCGCTGTAAACCCTCCGTCATCTGGCCCTTAAACTGAAGCAAACAATTCAGGACGCAGCGAAGCGAGTTGGGGTCTTCGCCGCTCTAGAAAATACTGCTTTGACAGGGGTATGTCAAGCATTTATTTACATTGTTTTCATGTACGAATGTATGTAAATTACACCCATTGCGCGGAGAAGCTGGAGATCGGGCGGTCTCTGCAATTTGACGCAAAACAGAGGTATTTTGGCTGGATACCGAATCGCACCGGGCAGATGAACGTGCTAATTTGCACCTCAAGCAGGCCGCTTGCGAATGGAAAGCACTCCCCAAACCAGATTCAGACGATTCATTGTTACAGCCTCCGCGATTTGCACCACCATCCTCTTCCATTTGGCCTCTCCCCGGGTCGCTATTGCCGAGAACAATCCCCTGCCTTTTATCAGCGCGTCAGGTCCACGATTGGTGGACTCCTCCGGTTCGGAAGTGGTCCTCAAAGGTTGCAACCTCGGCAATTATCTCATGCTCGAATCGTGGATGTTTGGGGGAACGCTCGGCGATGGGCCGGATCACGCGTTTCGAGATGGAGCCACCGTATATCGCACCTTGCGGCAACGATTTGGGGATGCCGGATCGCAGGAACTGATCGATCTGTATCGAACCAACTGGATCACGCCGCGTGATTTGCAGATCATCAAGACGTTCGGATTCAACGTGGTGCGGTTGCCTTTTGACTACAGGCTGATTCAGGACGACCGACCGCCGTTTGCGGTCAAAGACGACGCGTTTCGCTGGCTCGATCGCGCAGTGGACATGGCCGGGGATGCGGGCCTGTATGTGATTCTCGATTTGCACGGCGTGCCGGGAGGGCAGAGCCTGGAAGACCACACCGGCGAGGTGGGGCAGGATCATCTCTGGAGCAGCGAAGAAGATCAGCAGCGCACCGTCGACGTCTGGAAGGCCCTTGCGGAGCATTTCAAAGATCGCAGCTCGGTTGCCGCTTATGACCTCATCAACGAACCGTATGGAAATCACACCGAAGATTGCCGGCCGGTGCTGGCCCGGCTGTTGCCGCAGATTTATGAAGCGATTCGATCCACCGGCGACCGGCACGTCGTCTTCTTCCCCGGCGCGCTCAATGGCGGGATCAGCTTTTACGGCAACCCGCACGACCAGGGCATGACCAATGTTGGATTCACCGAGCATTACTATCCCGGATTGTTCGGCAGCAAATCGGCCCTGGAAACGCAGTCCCGCGTGCTGAATCAGGAAATCCCTGCCAAGTATGGATACGGTGAGCCAAATCGCTTCCCCCTACTACGTTGGGGAATTCAACATCGTTCTCGACACTGAGGATCCCTGCCGGGTGCTTCGGGCGTTTTACGATCGATTCGCGGAATACGGCTGGCCCAGCACGATGTGGGCGTACAAGAATATTGGCACTCGCGGGGGCGTACAGCCGGATGCCTGGTACATGGTCACCAATGCAACCCCCCTGCCGCTATTGAATCTACAAAGCAGCTCCTACGACGAATTCAAGCGTTTCTTTACAAACCTCGGGACGATGCCGCTGGCGATCAATGAGCGACTGCGGGAGGCGCTGACGACTCCGAATCCGAGTCCGCTTTATCTGGCCAACTATCCGCGCCTTCCGACCGCGCCACCCAGCGACCCGCCCGCGTCTGCGCCTGAGGGTTTCAGCTCGATCGATCTCGGCGGCGCTTCGCCTGGGTACACCGCAGCGCTCGCGGATGGAGACTTTCTGCTCATGGGGGGCGGAATCGACATTTTCGGCAGCAGCGACAGTTGCAGGTTTGTGTCGCAGCCGGTTCATGGCGAGTCGTGTGATACGAAAGCTGCGATCCTTTCCTTTGTTGATAGCGCGGAATATGCCAAGGCGGGCCTGATGGCGCGCTGGGGCGAAGCGAACGACCCGCACAGCGCGATGGCGATGGTGAATGTGTTCCCCGATGGAACGATCGCCCTGGTGACGCGCCGCCGCGCCGGGGGACGGGCGGTCGAAACGAAGGTCGCGGCGGGAGCGACATTGCCGGTTGAGCTTCGGCTGCAAATCGCCCAGGGGCTGGCGACGGGAATGTATCGAACAGACAGAGGCGATTGGCAAACCGTCGCCTCCAGACCCGTCCCACGCGAAGGGGATTTTCGTGTCGGACTGGTTGCGTGTGCCCATCTCGACGCGGGCCTCACAACCGTGAAGGCGCGTCTAGGCGCCTCGGCAGATGACGTGCTTCCCGCGCCCGGCGATTCGCCCAACACCCCCCCGCCGGGGCCGTCGCTTCTGACGAACGGCTCGTTTGAAGATCAGGGAAATTCTGTCGATGTCGCCGCCGGCTGGAACCGCTGGGGACCGTGGATCAACCGCGAAACCGGCTGGACGCCGACGCATTCGGGCGCCTCCGAAATCGGCTATCACCATTGGCAGGTCGAAACGGCGGATACCTCTGGATTGTGGCAGGATGTCAGCACGGAGCCGGGCGGGCGATACACGTTTTCGATCTACGCCCAGCGTGACATACCGCTCGCGGGCCAGACCCAGGCGGCAAACGTCGAGCTGCGACTGGAAACACTCACCGATCACGGGCAAATCGCGCTCAACACGGTGAACTTCGACGTGGGCAGACTGGCCAGCGGACATCGGTGGACGCATCTTGTTCTCAGCGGCACTGCCGATGGCCCGCGAATGCGGGTGCTGGTCGTGATCACGCCCGCTGCCGATGGTCCGCGCGGCGGGGCCATCAAGCTCGATGATGCGACGCTGGTAAAAGCTTCTGATTTGAAGTGAATTGGTTCGCGGCTCTTCAGCGAACAACCCGCGCTGGCGGTTCGGCTTCCTTGAGCGCTTCTGTGTAGATCTTCACGCGTGGAACCGGCGGCGCCTCTGACAGATTCTCTCCGTTGGTGCGAATGACGCCGGCGTACCACCGGGCCGAATCTTTGGGCGTCCGTCGAAGGGTTTTATAGTCGACGTGAATGAGCCCAAAGCGCTGGCGATAGCCATCCGCCCACTCAAAATTATCCATCAGCGACCAGTAGAAATATCCGCGCACATCGACCCCCCCCTGGATCGCGCGGCGCAGCTCCAAAAGATATCGGCGGGTAAAGTCGATTCGCTGCGGGTCGTGAACGGCTCCATCCATGTGTACCCAATCGAGCCCGGCAAATCCGTTCTCGGTGACGTGGATCGGCAACTGGTAGCGCTCGTAAATGAACTTGGGGCCCCAGTAGAGGACCGCTGGATCGATGGTCCACGAATAGGAATTCATCGGCGTGCCCGGTTCGCGCGGCGCGGGCTTGATCTGGCCGTCCTCTCCAACTGTCACTGGATGTCCGCGGTAGGTATTCAGTCCATAGAAATCAATTTTCTCGTGGATCAGGTCCATCTCCGCCTGCGTGAACTTCGGGAAATCGCGGCCCCAGGTGCGCAAGGCGTCCTGCGGATAGTGGCCGAGGCAAATCGGGTCGCCGAAGATCGTGTTGTTCCAAAGGTCGCGGGCATCGGCCGCCATCGTGCGCGTGCGGGCCGCTTCGATGTCAGCGGCTGCGGAGGTCGCGGGATATTTCACCTCGGCAAGCGGCGCCCAGCCGATCGTCGGAGGCGTGGAGCAATACTCGCGAAGCGTTTGAACGGCGCGCCCGTGCGCCATCAGGCTGTGATGCAGCGCCCGCAGAACGTCGCACCAGGCCAGCTTTAATCCCGGCGCCTGCACGCCATCGCGATGGCCCAAGCCCAGAAAACACTGCGGCTCGTTCATCGTCATCCAGTGGGCGACGCGATCTCCGAGTCGCTGGGCGATGAGCTTTGCGTAGCCGGCAAACCACTCCACCGATTCGCGGTTCAGCCAACCGCCACGGCAATAGAGGGCGTAGGGATAATCCCAATGGAAGAGCGTGACGTAGGGCGTGATGCCCGCCGCCAGGAGGCCATCGATCAGGCGGTCGTAAAATTCCAGCCCCTGCTCGTTGGGTTTGCCGATGCCATCGGGAAGAACGCGCGGCCAGGAGATGCTGAGGCGATAGGCCTTAAGGCCCATCTCCTTCATCAGGGCGATGTCTTCCTGCCAGCGGTGATAGTGATCGCAGGCGATGTCGCCCGTATGGCCGCTGTAAACGGCGCCGTCCTTTCGGCAGAACATGTCCCAGACGCTTTCGCCCCGGCCGTCCTGATGCGCAGCGCCTTCGACTTGATACGCGGCAGTGGCCGCGCCCCAGGCGAATCCGGACGGAAAGGACATAGCGTCTCCAGTGACCACCAGAAAAAGGTGCCTTTGACAGGCGATACCCTATGTGCCGGATGGCGGAGGTCGCAATTCATAATTCCGCCAATAACTCTCTTATTTGCGACAGACTGCAAGTTTCTTGCCTGTAAGGCGATATGCGCGTCCAGGGCGGCAGGATGGTGGAAGTTTAAACTTTAGGACGTCCCATAACCCGGGCCCGTCTGCGGAACTCTGAAGGGGCTTCGCCGACCTCTTTGTGGAATACGATTCCGAGGCGGGTGGCGGTCGTGAAACCGGAGCCGGCGGCGACCTGGGACATCGCCAGATCGGTGTTGGCGAGGAGTTCTTTACGCGCGATTGATGTGGGCGCGGCGGATCTCATCCGTGATGGAGTGGCGGACCAGTTGCCGGAACCGGCGCTCGAGCGATCGGCGGCTGAGGGGGACGTGGTCGAGGACGTCGTCGACCTGGAGTGGCTCGGCGGCATGTTCGCGAATGAAACGAACGGCGAGGACGATGTCTTCGTCTTCGATCGACAAGACGTCCGTTGAGGCGCGCGGAACTACGCGGACTGGGGGGAGCAGGGTCAGGTGCTCGAGCTTTTCGCCGTTCATGAGGCGGTCGAGCTGTGCGGCGGCTTCGAAGCCGATTTGCTCGGTGGGGAGCTCGAGACTGGAAAGGGATGGGGTTACCAGGGCGTTGAAAAGTTCGTCGTTGTCTACGCCCAGGACGGCCATCTCGTCGGGGACTCTTACGCCCTGCTGGCGGGCGGCGTTGAGGATTCGGTGGGCCCAGTCGTCGTTGCATCCCAGGACGCCGATGGGCTTGGGGAGTTTTAGAATCCACTTGTCGAGGGGACTGTTGGCGGCGTTGCATTCGTGGATGGTGATGCCGCTTTCGGCGGCGCGGCGGCGGAAGGCCTCGAGGCGGAGGCGGCCGTATTGCATCTCGCCGGCCCAGCAGTAGCCGAGTTGGCGGAAGCCGAGGGAAATCAAGTAGTCGGCGGCCATTACTGCTACGGCGCCGTCGTCGGGGAGGATGGAGGGGAGGTTCATTTCGCCCTCGCAGAAGTTGGAGACGTTGGTGGCTGGCAGGCCGAGCTTGAGGACGCGTTTTTCGAATTCGCGGCTGAAGGTTTGGACGATGAGGCCGTCAACGTCCCAGCGTTCGATGTCGATCGGCTCGCTGAAGGACCACTGGGGTTCGGCGCTGACGGTCCAGCGGGAGCGGGTGTGGGTGTAGGTCATGACGCCGCGAATAATTCCGCGGCCATAGGCAGCGACGGCATCGAGCGCGAGGCCGATGCGGCGGGGTTGGGTTGCTGATTTATCGAGGCGTCGTTTCCGCATCTCTATTAGCCGTCCACTAGAACGGACGGAAATATACCGTTCCCCGGCTAAATATTTTTGTATGGGGTACATGCGGTACAAAAGGTAACAGTCCGCAACAAACTGGGAAATATAGGTAGTTTGGGCAAGCAATTTTGCGGTGAATTTCGCATTTTGGAAATCATACGTAGATTTATCAGCACGAGCGACATGATTCCGACTTCGCGGTAGAGTCGCGATGGCAGAGTTGGCAGCTTACCGCGAATCAGCCGACTTGGCTTCGTTGGTTACTCAGTCGTTGCCCGACCGATCTGTGCGCCGAAAGGCGGAGGCTCAAAAAGGTAGTTCGCCCTGTCGTCTCTGACATTATGCCTAATGCTCCCGTGTCGCGTTATATGGTGTCGCTCTTAGCCCTGTTACATGTTTCGCAAAGTAGTTGGATATTGCGCCGTATTTGCACCGCCCTTCGACCAAGGAATAATATGGTCGAATTCCAGACGGTTTTGTGAGCCGCATCGAACGCAGCGTGCTTGATCACGGCGCCAGACCTCGTGTCGGACATCTTCAGGTATTGGCTGTCTGTTTGCCTCCAGCTTTGCACCCGTCGGCAGGGTCGCAACAACTCTCCACGAAATCGAGCGCGCCGCTTAGTGCTGATAGTTGGCTCTTCTGTTCCTCATGCCAGCGGGTAAGGTATCCAGCGATCATCCGGAGACGTAAGGCGTCCCCCGCCTTTTCCGCCTTGAAATACATTGAAGGTATAAAGTGGAGGGGTATGGGCAACCTCCGCATTGCCTGCATTTCAGTGTCCGGGACATCGTATTGCTTGGCCTCTGCCAATTGTGCTGGATTTAGGCCAACGATCTTAGCGGCGTACATCGCATCTGTCTCGTATCCGTGCGGCAAGGGCTGTGAGGAGGAATTGAGCTGTGCTGCCAGGCATGCATAAAGGTCCTCGGGTCGGGCCACTCTGAAAAAATTCCAACTATGGCCGTCCACTATTGCGCAAAGGTTGCCGGGAACGGAAGCCCCTCGGCCAAGCTGATCAACTTCGGGTGGAGAGAGCCGTTGCAACGCCCCTATTTGCAGCAAGTAGTTAAACGATCCGAAATATTCTGAGGACGAGTCCTCGACCAGCTTAAATAGTTCGCCGATGGCGAGCCGCGGCACGGCGTGACCTCCGCGCCTCTGACCACGAGCTCGAGCCAGACCCTTCGGCTACCCTCGGTGCCCATGCCTAGCAAGTATATCTAAGTGCGATCGCGAAAAAAAATTGTTTAGGTTGGGCATACCTGTCGCCGTCTGGTTGCTCGACCACTTACTCTGCAGCCTCGTCGAACCGCAGTTCGCCCGCAAAGTGCCCTGAGAGCGTGAACGGGTACGCCCACCCTTACTGGCTAATTCAATCGCGTGAGGCCTTAATGCCGCTTTTTCATCCGTGCGCCCGAACCCAATCGTTCACCACCGCTATTAACTGAATTCCGCGATTCAGAACAGGAAGCACCAGTGTATTTACCATGGCAAAATCCATGTGAAAGTAATTTCCCGCAATCGCCTTTGCGAACATCGGAACGCCTGCGGTCCGATTTAGAAAAATTTGGTCCACTTTCCCACTCTTATGGACGATCACGTTCCGCGCCGCATGGAGATTGTCTAGAGAACGGTGTGAAAGTGCTCGCCGTATCTTGGCGCAATCGGAACGGAAGACCAACCAGTAGGATTTCCGAATCGCTTCAATGGTTCTGTAACTCAAATGATGTAACCCCGGATTCTTAGGCACATCGCTGTGGGTTCTAATAGAACCCGATATCGTCATCTGCTCCCACGGGGCGAGTTTTCTGCGAGTTTTGCACCAATTCGATTGGGAAAGAGACCTCGGAAAGAATTTTACCGCCTTGCTTAATAGATCTTCGCTCAAAGCCTCAAAAGCCGTCCATGCCAATACGATTAACGAGGGCATGATCGCGTCGTATCCATCCAATAGTTTCACGTCGGCCCGCTCAATCACCATCCTAGTAAGATTACAAACGTCCTTGAAGAGTTTCGCGTCCGAACGCGGCGGTCGCTCATCTTCAAGCTTCATCATGCTAAGGCGAATATTGTCATTGTACTTTTTCCGGACGGAGCGCGGGGGGGCGAAGCATCCAGTCTCTTCGTAAATAACCTTTGTAAGTTCGCCAGCGAACGTGCAACTTTGAAGCGTCAGGTAGGTAGAAAACTTCGCGAGGTCTATCACCCTGGCTACGTCAGCCGCATAGGAGTCGTAAACTAATCCGAGCCTGGGAATTACGCGGTACCGAAGCTTTTCAATGGAAATGCTCGTGAGCCCAAATTTAATCAATTCATCGACTCGTCTTTGATCGAAAAACTGTTCGTTGCGTCGTGGGACCATTTCACCCGATTACACAATACGGGACGGCCTTTGTCCAAACTTTCTACGCTTGGTGACTTATTTTGTATTTGATTCCCCGCGAACTCTGGCTCAATCTCAAGGTCATACATATCGCGGATCAGTTCAGCCCGAATTGCTTGCCCATCGATTTTGCAATCGCCCAGCGGCAGTTCGCCTTCAACATGCACCGAGATGGTGGGCGAGTACACCCACCCTACGGATTAGCATTCACTAGTCAAACCCCTACAAATCGTCCCAAATCGTCTCAAACTGTCTCACTCTCGCCGCCGGTCGGTTGTGGTCTTACCCAGGATTGGTCGGCGCTCACGGCCGGGTAGTATGGTGCGGGGTTGGGGGGCTGATTTATCGAGCCGTCGTTTCCGCATTTGGTTCGCGCCCGGTTGCGCAATTGATTGCGGCGGGAACTATACCGTGCCTCCGCGAAAATGTTTGTATTCGGGGCATGGGTTACAAAACTTTACAGTCTGCAAAGGAGCGGGTTGCTCCCACATTATCCCAAAATATCTCACTTTCGAGGGAAAACGGAGCGAGGGGGTGGGTTTGAGATCGGGATTTCAGATTTGAAATTTGAGATCTCAGATTTGGGAAGGGTGGACATGTATGCTCCGAGGAGTAGAGGACCGAAAAACATCACGACTCTATATACAGGTCCAAAAGGTGTACGTTTAGGACGTATTTTTGGGAAATCCGGGGATTTTTCGGTTGAGATTGTTGAAGTTCGAAAGAATCTGCAAAGGGGGCTTAGGGGAAAGCTGGCGCGGCGGCTGGGGGGTGATTTGTGAATGGTTGGGGGCGCAAAGTGGGAAACCAGGATTTGTGGAGATCGAAAGACGCGCCCCACAAGTGGGGCCGCTAAACGGGGATAGGTGGCGTTGTCGGCGATCACCACATCGGTGCTGGGCGGAGCGGACGGGATTCTTCTTCCTGGCGATGTCGATCGGTCAGAATGGTGCTGTTGAACCAGTCGATCCCATCCGACATGGCCTGGAAATGGTGCAGGAGCGTGCGGGGAAGTTGCGGGGACAGAGCTAGCGATGGCGGCAGCTCTGCCCACCAGTAGTACTGCTTGAATTTGAGGTATTCGGCGGCCGCGGAGTTGGCATGGGAGTGCCAAGCTTTGGGGAGGCGGGTGAGACGATCGCCCTGAAGGGGGCCGAAAAGTTTTTTCAATTTTGGATTTTTCGCGATCGCGAGGAATCGGTTTGGGTCGGCGGCAATTGCGTCGCGGATGGCGGTCAGTTCTTCCGGTCCCGGCATGTAAACGCCGCCGGCGATTCCGACATAGCGATGGGAAATCTCGAAGTAATATCCAGCGCCGCTGTGGCGCGGGAGGCGGCGGTGGGCGAAAGTGGCGGCGATGTGGGTCTTGTATGGGGTCTTGTCGCTGGAAAATCGCGTATCGCGATAAATGCGATAGATGAGGCGCTCGGGACGTTCGGATGCATGGTCAATTCCGAAGCCTTTACGCAACTTCTCATTGAGGAACGTGACCAGGTCAATCATGGGCGTGCGGACGTGGTTCTCGAAGATTTCTTTCCGGGGGATGAACCATTCACGCTGATTATTCTTCTCGAGAGCGCAAAAAAAGTGGGCATTTGTCGCGGGAAGCCGGGGAATCGGGTGGGCATGGTGATGATTGTATGCATAGAGCGTTCCAAAGGAGGGTTTGCGGGTTTGAGGGAAGCGATCGGGACGCGCCCACGGTTCGACACAGCTCACCGAAGTCAAAGTGGGGCGGCTACACGGGGAGAGGAGTTGGGATACCGTTGGTTCTGAGTTGGTCAGAATCCGTGATGGGTGGAGCTAGTGGAAGGCTTGGTTTGCTTCGCTTTGACCGGCGGCGCGCTCACCAAGCGAGCCATCACTCCCTGCGTTGTCTTTTTCGAAGGGGTCAACGCGGGAAGCGTGGTGGGATCGTCGGTGGTGAGGGCGGCGGCGGCGAAGGCGATGCTGGGCTCTGACCCGCTTGCGGCGCCGGTGGCGCCCTGGCCGAAGTTTTCGGCGAGGAGGCTGAAATCGGTGCCGTTGACGACGCCGCCGTAGGTGAAGTCTCCCGCGTCCCAGGCGGTTGCGCCCAGGCCGAAGTGGGCGGCCAAAATCGAGAAATCGGTGCCGTTGACGGTGCCGTCGAGGTTCGCGTCGCCATAGAGGGTGTAAGCGATTTCGATTTGGCCGAAGCTGAGGCCCGGGGTGAGGATGTCGTAGCCGTCGGCGTATCCCAAGGCGTAAAGGTTGTTGGCGGCGGCGCTGGAGGAATCGATTCCCGGGCCGTTCCAGGCTCCGCCGTTGTAGCCGCTTTGAAGCCAGGTATAGATCATGGAGACCGGGTCGGTGTTGCCCGTGCCGAAGTCGATATAGAGGCGGTTGTTGGTGAGATCCAAGACGCCGCTGGGCATGATGTTCAGGGAGGTGACGGCGGAATATCCACTGTTTGTGGCGAACTGCAACTCGCCACCGTAGATCGTGAGGGTCGCGACGTTGATTGCGCTGGAGGCGACGACCTCGCCGGAGTAGATGATCACATCGCTGGAGGAATTGGGAATGGCGCCGGTGCTCCAGTTATTTGGATCGGACCAGTTGTCGTTGCCGTCTTTGTCGGTCCAGGCGACGATATTGCCGACAACGCCCGCCGCCTGAAGGGCCGGCTGTATCAGCGTGTTGATGGCGAAATAGCCGGTCGTCGTGACACCCGTCCAATCCTGTGAAATCGTGGACAACGTGGCGGTTTGAATATTGGGGGCGGGGAGACTGTTGATGGGATCGTACAGGCCCCAGCTATCCATGCTGGAGGCGGTGCCATCGGTGGCTTTGTAGGACCAGAAGCTCCAACTAATGTTGTTGTTATCGTACTGCTGGAAGGTGTATTGCCAGGTGCTGGAGCCGGTGCCGAAATCGTTGAATTCGCCGATGTAGTCGGGAACGTCGTAGTAGGAGTGGTTCTGGAAATCGCTGACCTGGTTGTTGGTGCCGGCTTCTACGCCTGATGGATTGGTCGTGTCGTTCCATTGGTATTCGTGCATCTCGTAAACGACGTCGGTCCAGCCTTGGGAAGAGGGACTGGGGAGCATGCTCCAGTTCCACTGGTCGAATGTTCCCTCGATAATCGCGATGTGGTTGGTGTCGACGGAGCGGACGGCGCTGTAGAGCTGGTCGTAGGCGGAGATGACGGCCGAGTCGCTGGGGGCGTTGTCGGGCTCGTTCATGAGGTCGTAGCCGGCGACATAGGGGTTGTTCTTGTAGTGCTGGGCGATGTTTTCCCAGAGGATGTCGGTCTGTTGCTGGTCGTAGGGGCTGGTCCAGTAGTTGTCGAGATTTTCCTGGCCAGTGTCGTCGGAGGTGCTTTCGCCGCCTACGACGCCGTGCATGTCGATGATGGTGTAGATTCCGAGTGAGCCGGCGGTGTTGACGAGCCAATCGAGTTCGTTGAAGGCGTCGGTACGCCACTGGCCCTGGAGGGTTTCGAAGTCGGCCCACCAGACGGGGACGCGGATGACGTTGAAGCCTTCGTTCTTGATGTTTTCCAGGTCCTGAGTGGTGATCCAGTTTTGCTGGTAGGTGGTGAGGAGGCTTTGTTCGGTGGCGACGCCGAAGCGGTTGTCGAGGGTTTGGATGACGCCGTATTCGTCCGGGAGTCCGGAGCTGTCGAGAGGGGACATCCAGCCTTCCATGATGAGCCAGCTTCCGAGATTGACGCCGCGAAGTTCGATGGTTTGGCCGGCGGCGTTGACGATGTTTGTGCCGGAGGTGTGGAGGAATGAGCTGGAGATTACTGCCTGGACGGACTCCTGCTGGGTAGCGCTGGTTAAGCTGGGAGAGGAGGCGGTGAGCGTGGGGGAGCCGGCGGTGGTGTCTTGGTAGTAGAAGCTGGCGGTGCTGGCGCCGGCGGCAATCGTCACAGTAGATGCGACGGCATTGCCGCTGTTGAAGAAGATTCCCGAGCTTGAGGTGGAACTGAGATTGACGGTCACGCCGCCGGCGCCTGCGGTTACCGGGAGGCCGGCGGCGCTTTCTAAGGTCAGGGTCATGAGGCTGGATTTCACGCCGGTTGCCAGGGATTCAGAGACCGTTGAGAAAACGAGCTGAGTCGCGGCGCCGACGGTGGCGGCGACCAATTGGGGGTCGTCGATGAAGGTCGTTGTTGGGTCGTTGGGACCGGTGGAGACGAGGGAAAACGTGTGGGTTCCGGCGGTGGCGTAGAAGGTTCCGCCGACGCTGGCGAAGGAGCTGCTGGTTGGATGCAGGCCGGTGAGGACGGGGGTGCCGTCGATCTCGACCATGAAGGATTCTTCGGCGGCGACGGATCCGCCGACATCGCTGGAATCCGCTGCGGCGTAGACGCTGAAGGTGAAATAGCCGGTGGAGGGGAGGGTGATCGATTGGGAGATGGTGCCGTCCTGGGAGCCGTTATATTGGCTGGCGCTGCGATTGGTTTGGAGAAAGGCGATTTGGTTTGAGCCGCTGCCGGCGGGGGCGGAGGGAGCGCCGAGCGAGCTTGGAGGATAAACGACTCCGGCGGTGGAGACGAATGTCCAGACGGAGCCGGTGGGGTCGTAGGAATAGCTGTTGTGAGAGATTGAGGGGGTGGCGAAATTTGAGTCGGCAATGATTCCGGAAAGCAATTGGCGGACTTCCAATTGCTCGATCAGCGCTCGCCGCCTCCGAACTAATTTGCGCTTCATAGAGGTTTTTCAGGTGAGGTTATGGGTTGCCGTAGCCTTGTTTGTAAAAGGTCGCGTATTGTTCTTGTGGCGCGGTGTCTGTCGCATAGGCATAGTTCACGCCGCTGGGAAGTTTTATCGTTACTGTCACTGGGTAAAGACCGGCCACAAACTGGGCATAGGTGTGGGGCTCGACGTGACCATCGACATAGCCAACGTTGACGGTGGCCGAGTTAGCGCTGCGGGGAAAATGGGGATACGATCCTGGAGGCCAGTTTTTATCGACCCACACCTCATCGTAAAATAGCATCGCAATTGTGGAGGATGTGACACGGCGTGCCTTGTAGCCACAAGCATAAGCCAGATTATAGCGATACGCCGTTGCCGTCGGGGTGTCCATCCATGGCTGGGCAAATTGACCGGGCGGCAGCGCCGGACAATGCCACACGAGATTCACAGGGCCCGCATAGCTCTCGGTGCTGGGAAGCGTGCTTGGGTTATTGCCGTCTTCGGTGTAGTGCAGGTAGGGCGATAGAAAATCCTGGATGTAATCGTTGGTTGGAAGTGCGCCTCCCGACGTGTATGTCAATGGATCCAGGTTTGGATACATGGGCGATCCGTTTGATTCTTTCTCCATTTCCCACGAGAAATTCCGTCCATTCGGAAACGTGGAGTTGTTATCGCTCAAATAATTCTGCATGGCCTGAAGGATTTCACGGATGTTTGACTGGCAGGCGACGAGTTGGCCCTGCTGACGGGCCTTTTGAAGCGCCGGCAGGAGGATGCCGATCAGGATGGCAATGATGCCGATGACGACGAGCAATTCGACGAGGGTAAAGCCGGATTTGAGCCGGGAACTTTGCTTCGCGGTCGTCGTCATGTCCTGCTCGCTTCCTGTGCCTGAGGTGTCCTGACGAGGGGAATGCTAACCCGCTGAAAAGGTGCCTGCTATTTCAATTGACGCCAATCGTTCTCCGTTTCGCGGCAAATCGAAATGAGCAGAAACGGCCGGTTTTAGGGGTTAATCCGTCTGGCGGGGAATTCCGCAGGATCATGCGGAATATCGGGACGCGACGGGGGGTTTCGTGCCCAATTCATTCTGTCGCAAATCGGAGGGAGATTGACGTGAAATGCTGCTTGTCGGTTCGCGGTTGTGAGGTAACTTCGCATTCCGCGTTAGTTCATATCGGCGAGTGAGAAATTTGGGTGAGAAACCTGGCTTGCGCGTAAAGCGCTGGAGGAAAAAATGCGGAACAACGGGAAATTATTGTGGGTCGGTCTGGGTGCGGCAGTTTTGGGCGGTGTCGGCACTGTCGCGCGTGCGTCGCTGGTCGCATCGGACATGGTATCGAATAATCCCCCTTACACAGGCTACAACAATTTTAATGGCCTGAACGGCGGCACTGGATTCGGAGCCTGGAACGTCCTGGAGTCAACGTCCAACGCGAACGAGTACGGAAGTTTCATGTGGAATAACGTGGATTTGACAACTCCGGGCGCGGGTCAGGGATTCGACATTTACTGCAACGGAACCCAGAACTCGCCAACCCCAGGCTCGGTCACAGATGCGACTACGGCGATACGGCCTTTCACCGGCGCGCTGGCCGCGAATCAGGATTTCTCGTTTGTCGAGCAGCTTAATAACGGGAGCAATCCGAGCAACGGCGGTCCAAGCAACCTCGGTTTCAGCCTGGAGGATTCGAGCGGGAATGCACTGTTCGATTTCCACGTGCAAGGCGGCGGACCGGGATATCTGCTGAGCGATGCAACGCAAACCGGGACGGTGTCGGGCGTGGGGTATAACTATCACGCCATCGACACCTTCAGCTTTACGCTGAATAGCGTGGGACCGGCGACGGCCGCGTACAGCTTCACTGCGTCGGGCGGAAGTGTTGCCGGCGGATCGCAGGCGTATACCGGGACGATCTCGATGCTTACGGGGGGAATTTCGCAGGTGGCGATTTACAACAACAACGGCGGTGAGGGGAGCGACGTGCAGTTTGACGACCTGGCAATCACCAATGTGCCGGAGCCGGTTTCGCTGGCCGCGGTGGGCACAGGGATGGCAATGCTGATGATCAGACGCCGTCGCAGCGAAAGATGATTAGAGTTCGCGCGACGTAATACCCTCCGCACGTGCCGAGCCTGACTCGGCACGTTTTTGTTTGCGCGATCTGTTTGTCGCAATCGAGACGATTGGGGGCTGGCGTACAGGTGACACGATCCTTGCAGATTCTCCAGATTCTACTGGTTTATACGATAAACATTGCCGCCCTTCACATCGGGGATGCCCGCCGCAAAACGGAGCGAGATTGGCGCGAAAAGACATAGATTGCGCTGGCGTCGAATTGATAAATTGCCGCCGTTCAAATCGCACAAACGTTCCAGAGGCAGGCTCGTCAGAGGAGGTCACATGCAATCGAAAACGAGGCAGTCTATCGTCGTCGGCGCTGCGGCGCTGACAGTGGCATCTTTCGGAATCCGCGCCGCTCGTGCGGCTGATACGGCTTCCGACAACGCTTCCAATTCGGCTTACACGTTGTACGACGCTTTCGCCGGCGAAAACGGGGGCACAGGGTTCGGGCCCTGGACTGTGAACATCACCGGCACCGGCGGCGATTACATCAACGGCAGCACCTACGACAACACTGGCGTCGTCACTGAGCCCGACTTCGATGTATGGAACGACACCAACGACGGCAACGGCGGCGGCGACTATGGCGTGGACGTGACGACGGCCGTCCGCCCGTTCACCGGCGGCGCGCTATCGCCCGACCAGGTCTTCAAATTCTCCGACGTTTTGCATTACGCCAATCAAACGCAAGGCGGTGGCTCGGCACTGGGATGGGCCCTGGAGGATTCTTCGGGCAACACGCTTTTCGACTTCCACACGGCCGGCGGCGCTTCGGGATATTTTCTGACCGATGCCACGCAGTCGGATACGCTGGAGACAACGGTCCCGTACAATTATCTGAGCGGCGATACGTTCGCCTTTGAGCTGAACGATTCCTCGGGCGATTACACGTTTACCGTCACGTCGGCCGTCAACGGCAGCGTTACCGGGGCGTCGCAGACATTTACCGGGCAGATTTCGATGGGCACCGGCGGGCCCTCACAGTTCGCCGTTTACAACGATAACGGCGAGGGGGGCAGCGATATTGAGTTGAACAACCTCGCCATCACCAGCACCACCGCCCCTCAGCAATGGAACTCTACGAGCTCGGGAAGCTGGAACAATGTGAACAACTGGACCGGCGTGGTGCCCAACGGCGCGGCGCGGAAGCCGACTTCTACAGCGCGGCCACTTCCAATACCACCGTTTATTCCGATTCGGCGATCACGGTTGGGACCATCAATTTCAATAACGCCAATGAATACGAAATCACGGGAACCGGTTCACTGACACTCCAGGCGTCCAGCGGCGATGCCGAGGTGATCGTGCAGAACGGCACGCAGGAGATCAACATCCCCACGACCATTGCCAGCAATACGGTTTTCAACGTCGCCAGCGGCGCTTCGCTGATTATCGCTAATCCCCTGACCATTGACAGCGGGGATAAAATTACCCAGAGCGGCGGCGGGTCGGTGATCTATCAGTCGATTATCACGGTCGACAGCGACGCCTCTATCGCATTCGGGAACTCCTCAACGGCCAACACGCTTTCGGTCGCGGCGGGCGGGACGGCGACCATCCAAGGCTCCGGCAATGTTATTGAGGTCGACAACCTCTCGGTCGGCGGAACCGTCGACATCACCAAGAACGAGCTGCTGGTGAATTATTCCAACGGCGGCGATCCGATGAGCACCGTCTACGCGGAGCTGAAGAGCGGCTACAACAACGGCACGTGGAACGGAAGCGGGATCATTTCATCGGCCGCGCAAACGCTGCATAATGGGCTGCATTATGGCGTGGGTTGGGCGGATGGGGCGAACCATATCGTGGCCGGGCTTTCGTCGGGATTAATTGAGGTGAAATATACGCTGCTGGGGGATGCGAACCTGGACGGGACGGTGAACGGGAGCGACTTCAGCATCCTGGCGGCGAATTTCGGGCTGGGGGTTACGAACTGGGACCAGGGGAATTTCCTGTTTTCGAACTCCGTGAACGGATCGGATTTTCGGCGCTGGCGGCGAATTTTGGGCAGGGGGATAATCTTTCGGCGGTGACGCCGGCGGACCTGGCGGCGCTGGATGCGTTTGCAGTGGCGAACGGGTTGCCGCTGCCGGCGATTGGGGCGGTGCCGGAACCGATGTCGATTGGGCTCTTGGCGGTGGCGAGCGCGGGAGCGCTGTCGCGGCGCGTTAATCGGCGGCGCGCGAAATAGTGCGATCGTAGTTACGGATTTTCAGGCGAGTCCCAGATATCTGAAATAGGCGGCGGCGAAGCAGCGGTCTGCCAGGGCTTCGACCATTTGCTCGGAGTCGGCGCTGCCGTCGGCGAAGGTGATAGTTGCGACCAATGGGCGCTGCTTGATATGGATCAGATCGAACGCGGGCTCGAAGGCGGTTTGGCGCAATTCGCGAACGATGTGGGTTTGCGCCGCCTGGAGGGTTGAGGCATCGGCGGCGGGATCATGGCCGGCGGCGAGCAGGCTCAAGGAAACGAGTTGTTGATCGGCGCGGCGGACGGTGGCGATTCCGGCGGTGGGAGCGGTGGATCGCCAGCGAAGAAGGGTTTGGCCTGAGTCGCTTAGCTGGGCTTCCATCTCTTCGGGGTTTTTCCATAACTCACATGAGCAGCGGGAGATAACGTCGATCGCGCCGCCAATGCGCTCTAAGGCGGCGTAATCGTATTCGGCGATCTGGCGAAGCTCACCCTGGGTGGTGAGGTCGGCCACATAAAACGGCTTCAATGCAGCACTCCTTTTTCTCTCGCGTCAATTGGGTTTTAGCGAATGGAATGCGGGCTCGTCAACGTCAGTTCCTGAGCCCGTTTTGATTTGCCGAAAATTCTCAGATTTTCCGCATTGTCTGAAAATTCTTTTCATGGATAAATTGGATGATGAATCCGTCCGCGCGGACGGCCGAACGGGCATCGTCTAAATCAGGGCAACAAGTCGGAGACTTTGCAATGAAGCACACCACTCATTCGAGCGAAACGCGTCCCTCCAAGTCGAACAAGACGGGCCGTAATGATGGGGGGAATGGAAATGGGCATCGCTCATCGCAGGCCGAGAGTGCGCTGACGGATCAGCCATCGATCACGGAAATTCTGCGAACGCCGAAAGCGGAGCCGGAGGCATTGAACAAGACGATGCTGCTGCGCGCGTTGTTGGCGCTGAAGAAGGGGGATTTCACGGCGCGTCTTCCGCTGGATCTGCCGGGGATGGATGGGAAGATCGCGGACGTGTTCAATGAGGTGGTCGAATTGAATCAGCGGATGGCGGAGGAGCTGGAGCGAATGAGCCGGGTGGTGGGTAAGGAAGGAAAGCTTTCGCAGCGCGCGGAGATGGGAGACGTGACGGGATCGTGGCGGGCATCGGTCGATTCGGTGAACGCGCTGATTAGCGACCTGGTTTATCCGGTGAGCGAAACGTCGCGCGTGATCGGGGCGGTGGCGAAGGGGGACCTGTCGCAGAGCATGGCAATGGAAATCGAAGGGCGTCCGCTGGCGGGCGAATTCCTGCGCACTGCGCGCACGGTGAACACGATGGTGGAGCAGCTTGGCAGCTTCGCGGCGGAAGTGACCCGCGTGGCGCGCGAAGTGGGTACGGAAGGAAAACTGGGCGGGCAGGCGAAGGTGAAGGGAGTCGCCGGAACGTGGAAGGATTTGACCGACTCGGTGAACACGATGGCGGCGAACCTGACGGCGCAGGTGCGAAACATTGCGCAGGTGACGACGGCGGTCGCGAACGGCGACTTATCGAAGAAGATTACCGTGGACGTGAAGGGGGAAATCCTGGAGCTGAAAAATACGATCAACACGATGGTGGACCAGCTTCGATCGTTTGCTTCGGAAGTGACACGCGTGGCGCGCGAAGTTGGTACGGAAGGAAAACTGGGCGGGCAGGCGGATGTGAAGGGCGTGGCCGGTACGTGGAAAGACTTGACCGACTCGGTGAACCTGATGGCCGGTAACCTGACGGCACAGGTGCGAAACATCGCGGTGGTGACGACGGCGGTGGCGAATGGGGACTTGTCGAAGAAAATTACCGTCGACGTGAAGGGGGAAATTCTCGAACTCAAGCAGACGATCAACACGATGGTGGACCAGCTCAACAGCTTCGCATCCGAAGTGACGCGCGTGGCGCGCGAAGTGGGTACGGAAGGGAAACTGGGCGGGCAGGCGGACGTGCGCGGCGTGGCGGGTACGTGGAAAGACCTGACGGACTCGGTGAATTCGATGGCCGGTAACCTGACGTCGCAGGTGCGAAACATCGCGCAGGTGACGACGGCCGTCGCTAACGGCGACTTGTCCAAGAAGATCACCGTCGACGTGAAGGGGGAAATTCTCGAGCTGAAAAACACCATCAACGTCATGGTGGACCAGCTTTCGAGCTTCGCGGCGGAAGTAACACGCGTGGCGCGCGAAGTGGGTACGGAAGGAAAGCTGGGCGGCCAGGCCGACGTGCGCGGCGTCGCTGGCACGTGGAAGGACCTGACCGACAACGTGAACCTCATGGCAGGAAATCTGACGTCGCAGGTGAGAAATATTGCGCAGGTGACGACGGCGGTGGCCAATGGGGACCTTTCCAAGAAGATCACCGTCGACGTGAAGGGGGAAATTCTCGAATTGAAAAATACCATTAACGTCATGGTGGACCAACTTTCAAGCTTTGCGGCGGAAGTGACCCGCGTGGCGCGCGAAGTGGGTACCGAAGGAAAACTTGGCGGCCAGGCTGAAGTGCGCGGCGTTTCCGGAACGTGGAAAGACCTTACGGACTCGGTGAACTCGATGGCGTCGAACCTTACGGTGCAGTTGCGCGACGTGTCGAAGGTGGCAACCTCGATCGCAAATGGCGACCTGACGCAGAAGATCACCGTCGATGCGCGCGGTGAGATTCTTCAGATTAAGAACGTGATCAACACGATGGTGGGCCAGCTTAGCTCGTTCGCATCGGAAGTGACACGCGTGGCGCGCGAAGTGGGCACCGAAGGAGAACTGGGCGGGCAGGCCGAGGTGCGCGGCGTTGCCGGTACGTGGAAGGACCTGACGGATTCGGTGAACTCAATGGCGTCGAACCTGACGGGGCAGGTGCGAAACATCGCGGAAGTGACGACGGCCGTGGCCAAGGGGGACCTTTCGAAGAAGATCACGGTGCCGGTGAAAGGGGAAATTCTGGAGCTGAAAAACACGATCAACACGATGGTGGACCAGCTCAACAGCTTTGCATCGGAAGTGACGCGCGTGGCCCGCGAAGTGGGTACGGAAGGAAAACTGGGTGGGCAGGCCGACGTGCGCGGCGTGGCCGGTACGTGGAAAGACCTTACGGATAACGTGAACCTGATGGCAGGCAATCTCACGTCGCAGGTGCGAAACATCGCGGACGTGACCAAAGCCGTGGCGGCGGGCGACCTTTCCAAGAAGATTGCCGTGGACGTGAAGGGGGAAATTCTCGAGTTGAAAAACACCGTGAACACGATGGTGGATCAGCTTTCGAGCTTCGCGGCGGAAGTGACCCGCGTGGCGCGCGAAGTAGGTACGGAAGGAAAACTCGGCGGCCAGGCGGAAGTGAAAGGGGTCGCCGGGACGTGGAAGGACCTGACCGACTCGGTGAACTTCATGGCCCGCAACCTGACGGACCAGGTGCGAAACATCGCTGACGTGACCAAGGCGGTGGCCGCCGGTGACCTTTCCAAAAAGATCACGGTGGACGTGAAGGGGGAAATTCTCGAGTTGAAAAACACCGTCAATACGATGGTGGACCAGCTCCGATCGTTCGCCTCGGAAGTGACGCGCGTGGCGCGCGAGGTGGGTACGGAAGGCAAACTGGGCGGGCAGGCGGACGTGAAGGGCGTGGCCGGTACGTGGAAAGACCTTACCGACTCGGTGAATCTCATGGCCGGTAACCTTACGGCACAGGTGCGAAACATCGCCGTCGTGACGACGGCTGTCGCCAATGGCGACCTGTCGCGAAAAATCACCGTGGACGTGAAGGGGGAAATCCTGGAGCTGAAAAATACCATCAATACGATGGTGGACCAGCTCAATAGCTTCGCATCGGAAGTGACGCGCGTGGCCCGCGAAGTGGGTACGGAAGGAAAACTTGGCGGCCAGGCGGAAGTGAAGGGCGTTGCCGGCGTGTGGAAAGAACTGACCGACAACGTGAACTTCATGGCCGAGCGTCTTACCAATCAGGTGCGCGATATCGCGAAGGTCGTGACCGCTGTCGCCAACGGCGATCTGAAGCGAAAGCTGACTGTGGAAGCGAAGGGCGAAATCGCCGAACTGGCCGACACGATTAACAACATGATCGATACGCTGGCTACGTTCGCGGATCAGGTTATTACGGTGGCCCGCGAAGTGGGCGTGGAAGGAAAGCTGGGCGGGCAGGCGTCGGTGCCGGGGGCGTCGGGAACGTGGCGCGATCTGACGGACAATGTGAATCAGCTTGCCGCGAACCTTACGACGCAGGTGCGAGCCATCGCTGAGGTGGCAACGGCCGTGACGAAGGGAGACCTGACCCGGTCGATCGCGGTGGCCGCGCAGGGGGAAGTGGCGGCACTGAAGGATAACATCAACGAAATGATTCGAAATCTCCGCGAAACGACGCTCAAAAACGCGGAGCAGGACTGGCTCAAGACGAATCTCGCCAAGTTCAGCCGAATGCTTCAGGGGCAGAAGGATCTGCTGACCGTCGGCAGGCTGATTCTGTCGGAGCTTGCACCAGTGGTTTCGGCGCAGCAGGCGGTGTTTTACATGATGGACAGCTCGCAGAAGGCGGACGAGCCGTATCTCAAATTGCTGGCGAGCTACGCGTACAAAGAACGCAAGAACATCGACAACCGATTCAAGCTGGGCGAAGGACTGGTCGGGCAGTGTGCGTTAGAAAAGCAGAAGATTCTGCTCTCCAATGTGCCGAGCAACTATATCCAGATTACGTCGGGCCTCGGTGAAGCAAGGCCGCTGAACATTATCGTGCTGCCGATCGTGTTCGAAGGGGATGTGAAAGCGGTCATGGAGCTTGCCAGCTTCGACCGGTTTAATCCGACGCACGAAACATTCCTCGATCAGCTCACGGAATCGATCGGCATCGTGCTCAATACCATCGAAGCGAACATGAGAACCGAAGACCTGCTGAAGCAGTCTCAGTCTCTGGCGCGAGCTTCAGAGCCAGCAGGAAGAGTTGCAGCAGACCAACGCCGAGCTGGAAGACAAGGCCAAGCTGCTGGCGCAGCAGAACGTGGAAGTGGAACGGAAGAACAAGGAAGTGGAGCAGGCCAGGCAGGCGCTGGAAGAAAAGGCGAAGCAGCTTGCCCTGACTTCGAAATATAAGAGCGAATTTTTGGCGAACATGTCGCACGAGCTGCGTACGCCGCTGAACAGTTTGCTCATCCTTTCCGACCAGCTATCAAAGAATTCGGAAGGGAACCTGACGGACCGGCAGGTGGAATTCTCGCGGACGATTCATTCGGCCGGCAACGATCTGCTGGGGCTGATCAACGATATTCTGGATCTCTCGAAGATCGAATCGGGGACGGTCATCCTCGATATCGGGGACGCCAACTTCCGTGACATTCAGGATTTCGTCGACCGCACGTTCCGCCACGTGGCCGAGGCGAAGAAACTGGAGTTTGGGGTGGCAACGGACGCGGCGCTGCCGCGCGGCGTGCATACCGACGCCAAGCGGCTGCAGCAGATTCTCAAGAATCTTCTGTCCAACGCGTTCAAGTTCACGGAAAAGGGCGCGGTTACGCTCGAAATCGGCACGGCCACGAGCGGCTGGAATTCGGAGAACCAGAGTCTCAACCGGGCCAAGTCGGTCGTCACGTTCTCGGTCAAGGATACGGGAATCGGTATTCCGGCGGAGAAGCAGGCGATTATTTTCGAGGCCTTCCAGCAGGCGGACGGAAGCACGAGCCGAAAATACGGCGGGACCGGATTGGGTCTGGCGATCAGCCGCGAGCTGGCGCAGTTGCTGGGTGGCGAGATTCGGCTCACCAGCGTTCCGGGAGTGGGGAGCACGTTCACGCTCTACCTGCCGCAGGCGTATGTTCCGCTCAAACCGGCTCGCCGGACGGCGGAAGCCCCGCCGCGCGAAACGGCGCCGACCGCCCTACCGGAGCCGGCGCAATCGGACGTGCTGGCGCCGGTGGAATCGGCTCCGGCACAGCAAGTCGAGGAGTTTGGCGACGACGCGGGATCGATTGGACTCGGAGACCAGGTGCTGCTGGTTGTCGAGAACGATCCGAGCTTTGCGCGAATCCTGGTTGAAATGGCCCACGAACGGCAAATGAAAGCCGTGGTGACATCGCGCGGCGCCTCGGCGATTTCGCTGGCCCGGGAAATCTCGCCCCATGCCATCACTCTCGACATCAACCTTCCTGACATCGACGGGTGGCGCGTGCTCGACCGCCTGAAGGATGATCTGGTGACACGGCACATTCCCGTGCACATCATCACAACAGATGAGGAACGCGGCCGCGGGCTCCGCATGGGGGCGATTGGCGTGCTGACCAAGCCGATCCGCAACAAGGAATCGCTCGACGACGCTTTCGCGCACATTTCCCGCGCCGGACAGGCCGGAACAACCCGCCGGCTTCTCCTGGCGATTTCTGAAGAATCGGAAGTCCCTGGACTGATGGAGCTGATCGGCGGGCCGGATGTGCAGGTTGCCACCGTCGGCGATGGTGCGGCCGCTCTCAAAGAACTGAACGAAGGCCAATACGACCTGATGGTGCTTGGATGGAACCTGCCCGACGCGAAATCGCTCGATCTGATCGACGATATTCGCGAGCAGACGAAACTTGCGGATCTGCCGATCCTGCTTTACTCGGCCGCGTCGCACACGCGTAAAGAGGAATTGCACATCAAGCGGCTTGCGCAGACGAGCGCGGTGCGCGACGTGCGATCACCGGAGCGGTTGTTTGACGCGGTGTCGCTCTTCCTGCACAGGCCGGTAGCGCAGATGACCGATCAGCGCCGACAGGTTCTGAACAATCTCCATCAGGCGGAATCGGTTTTGGCGGGGAAGAAGGTTCTTGTGGTCGACGACGACGTGCGAAACATCTTCGCGATGACCAGCATCCTTGAGCCCTACCAGGTGCAGGTGGTTTCGGCGGAGACGGGCCGGGCGGCGATTGAGCTTTTGCAGCACACGCCCGACATAGACTTGGTGTTGATGGACATTATGATGCCGGACATGGACGGATATGACACAATGCGTGCGATCCGGAAGCTTTCGAAATTCAGGGCCCTGCCGATCATCGCGCTGACGGCGAAGGCGATGAAAGGTGACCGGGAGAAATGCATCGAAGCCGGGGCTTCGGATTATATTTCCAAGCCCGTCGATACGCCGCATCTGCTCGGTTTGCTGAGGCTGTGGCTGCACCGTTAGTCAGAACAACGGAAGAAGATCATGACTGAAGCGGGCGCACCGGCGAACATCCTGATCGTGGATGACAAGCCTGAGAATCTCCTGGCGCTGGAAGCGGTTCTACAGGACCTGGACCAGCGGATCGTTCGGGCCTACACCGGGCGTGATGCGCTGCGATGCCTGCTCAACGAAGACTTTGCGGTCATCCTTCTCGACGTGAACATGCCGGGGATGGATGGGTTTGAAACCGCGGAGCTGATTCGGCAACGCCCAAGCTCGCAGCACATTCCGATCATCTTTATCACGGCGTTCGGGGATGACCCGCTGGTGGCCAAGGGATACAGCCTCGGCGCGGTCGACTACCTCACCGCGCCGTTTGCGCCGGAAGTTTTGCGAAGCAAGGTGGGGGTTTTCGTTTCGCTTTACCAGATGACGGCGCAAACCCGGCGGCAGAGCGAAGCATTGCGCCGGCGAGCGGGGCAGCTTCAGATGCTCTCGACCGCGTCGATCGCCATTAACAGCGCACCGTCGGTGGAGCAGATGATCCGGGCGGTTACCGACTATGCGCGGGAACTGATCGGGAGCCATTTCTGCGGCTCGCTGATACTGGCCGATCCATTGCAAACGCACCGGCCGTCTCCGATCCGCGCGGCGGCGGCATTTTCGGACCGTTTCTCGCAGTGGCGCAACCGGCCGATCAAGCTTGAGCCCGTGGCCGGTACGATCATCGCACAATCGCCGATCGCGATACGGCTCAGCGAATCGGAGCTGCGCGAGCATCCGGACTGGGAGATAATTCGCAAGCTGGAGCTGCCGACGACGCGGGGCGGGCTGCTGGCGGCGCCGCTGAGCGGTCGCGACGGCAAGAATCTCGGCCTGATTCTGCTGATGGACCGCGGCAAGGACTCGTTTTCCAGCGACGATGAGGCGATCCTTGTGCAGCTTGCCCAGATCACCTCGATCGCGATTCAGAACATTATTTTTGCGCAAGAGCGCGAAGCCAATCGCATTAAGGACGAATTTCTGGCGACGTTGTCGCACGAATTGCGGACGCCGCTGAATGCGATCGTCGGGTGGACTCAGATTTTGCGCACCGAGAAACTGCCTGATGACGCCGCGCATGGCCTGGACGTCATCGAGCGGAACGTGAAGGCGCAGACGAAATTGATTGAGGATTTGCTGGACGTTTCGCGCGTCAGCTCGGGGAAGATGCGGCTGCAAATGGCGGATGTGCCGCTGGAGCTGATCGTTCAGTCGGCGGTTGACGCGATCCGGCCCGCGGCCGACGCGAAGAATATCCAACTGGAAGTGGAATTGGGCGCAAGCGCGAAGATTTCCGGCGACCCTGACCGGCTCCAGCAGGTGGTGTGGAACCTGCTGGCGAACGCGGTGAAGTTTACGCCGCCGCAGGGGCAGGTGCACGTGAGCCTCGAGTCCGTGAATCATCACGCGCAGATTCAGATCGCGGATACGGGGCAGGGAATTGACGGCGCGTTTCTGCCGTTTGTGTTCGACCGGTTTCGCCAGGCGGACAATACGATGACCCGATCGCACGGGGGGCTTGGCATCGGGCTGACGATCGTGCGGCATATCGTCGAGCTGCATGGCGGAAGCGTGGCGGCGCACAGTTCGGGGCTGGGAAGTGGGGCCACATTTACCGTGACACTGCCGACGTCGCCATTTCACAAAGCGCCTTCCGTGCCGGCCGTCGCACCGAAAAACAATGCCCCTCATACCGTCAATGGCATCAAGCTATCGGGAAAGAAGGTTCTCGTTATCGATGATGAGCCCGATGCGCTCGAGCTGGTTCGCGAAATTCTGTCGCGTGCGGAGGCGATGGTCACGGCGGCGAGTTCGGTTCGCGAAGCGATGGAATGCATGGGGAAATGCATGCCGCACGTGCTGGTGAGCGATATCGCAATGCCGGGAGAAGATGGATTTCAGATGATCCAGATGCTTCGGCAGCTTCCGGCCGCCAGCGGAGGGAATACGCCGGCGATCGCGCTGACTGCTTATGCGCGAGGAGGACCGGATTCGCGCTCACTGCGGGATTTCAGATGCACCTCACGAAGCCTGTGGAGCCGCAGCAGCTTATCGCTGCGGTTGCGCAATTGGCGGGGAAGTGATCAGCAGTTTCAAACCCGCTGCACCAGGGGCCTGACCGCAAAATCTTTGAGCGTCGCGGAGAGATTCGCACGCTCGCCGGTGGCGGGCCATTTCACGATCGTTTCTGACGCAATCGCGACAGCGAGCAGTACCAGGTTCCGGGCCAGCGGATAATCGCAAACGTCATGCTGATTCGCACGATCCGCGGGCACGCGGTATTGCTCGTCCCAAATCGATTCGCAGTAGTCTTCGTACAGGCCGATGTGAATGCACGGGACATTGGTTGCTCGCGCATGGTCTTGCACGATCTGGCGCGACTGCGAATTGTCGAGCGCATCGATAACCAGATCGGCATCTTTCAGAAGCGATCCGG
The DNA here is from genome assembly GCA_963755915.1 of uncultured Phycisphaerales bacterium. Taxonomy (GTDB): domain Bacteria; phylum Planctomycetota; class Phycisphaerae; order Tepidisphaerales; family Tepidisphaeraceae; genus PALSA-1353. Next base: position 3,706,770 of record CAVWLP010000002.1, on the reverse strand, counting down.
CGTTTTGCGCGGTGAGTCTTTTCCGCACGGCGTCAATTTCGATGCCGCAGGCGCGGAAAAGATGGTTCCGCAAGGCTTCGACCTTCCAGACGCCTACATCTGATTCGCCGTAGATTTGCGTGGAAATGTTGTGCTGCTCGACGCGGTCGTCGTCGATGACGCGCAGTTTCGCCGCGCCCTGGCGGACGAGGTTGTCGGCCAGGTTCGAACCGATCGCGCCGGCGCCGCAGAGGGTGATGCGCAGCGACGCCAGCCGCGCAAGCGCTTCGGGGCCGCGGTAGAGGGATTCGTGATGGAAGGCTCCGGGCATGTAGCGTCCTCGAAATCAGATTACCGCCGGCGGGGAAATCTGGACATGGAATCGCCCTCGCGAAGGACTCCTACCAGGCTCGCGAGATCGAAATTCCGGTCCTGGCCGGCGAGGCAAATGCCGGCGGATTGAACTGTGAGATCGTCCTTGCGCACGTTGCTCAGATGACGGCGGCCGTCGACCAAATAAGCGACGCGAAACAAATCGTGGTCTTCGGAAAAATCGGTCAGGATGGCGCCGGCATGGGCCAGCGCCTGCTTTAGGCGGACGTCGGCGCGATGCCGCCGGTCGGCGAGAATTGCGCTGGCGCGGCGCGAAAATTCAAAGGCGTAGGCGAATCGCTCGCCACGGGTTACGCCCCTACGGGAAAGATTTTTCGGTTCGGTCATGTTCGTCAGTTCACGCCGCAAGTACGCTGCGGCGGCGGGATCAGTGCGCGAATCCAGACTGTCGAACCAAAATTGAGCGGCATAGAACCGGCACATTATCGTCGTGAACAAATCGATTTTCGGGCAAAGCTGCACAAAGACCGGTCCCGCAAAATAGAAGCGCGTGTCCGAGGGATTGGCGGGAAGGGCCATCGCAGTGCTCGCCTTTCCGCCACAAACGATTAGGCGGACCGAGGGAAGCAGACGCAGATAGTTTCGCCGCTGCGTGGGGGTCGCTTCGCGAAGCAAAGCGGCGCTCGTCAGGGAATCGGCGCGAAAGACACCCCAGCCCTGGAAATCGGGCGGATCAATCGCGACGTTGCAGCGGACCCCGGCAATTTTTACCGCGACGCCGGAGCCGCGCAGGACCGGGGCGAGGAATTCGATGTCGACGAACGCATTCTCCGCGGCAGCAAGATTCTTAAGAGTTTGAAGAAGTTCCTTTTTCAAGATTTTGTCCCTGCCGTTGTCAGTCCAAGTTTTCTGATTTCTTTCTTGTTCAATTGGCGTTTCCTCGCGGCGTAAACCTGTCGGTCGTAAAACTTGTGAAGGAGATCGTCGCTGATTTCGGTCAGATGTTTTCTGATCGCGAAGTCGTAGCCGATGCGAAACTTCGGAATCGGCGCCAAGCGCAATTCATACCAGATGCCCTCAATTCGCCGATATTCGATATCCTCGCTCGCTGGAACGCGGTTTGGATCGGGCTTCGGTTCGGGCCGCCGGTAGCGCCACCTGAACAGATTTTCGCGCAATATTCCCGTGCTCGGGTCGACATAAAACCTTCCCGCGCCGTGCCACCATGACGGCTTGACCAAACCGAGCGTGACATAAACATCTCTGCAGACAAATTGCATTAGGTGCTGCCAGATGTGCAGTTGAACGGCGGAATTGCGATTCATGTGCTCGCAAATCTCGCTGTAAATGTCATCCCACGGGCGGCCCACGTGGGTTCGCAGATAGCGCTCCAGGGGCGCGAGGTTTTCATTCAATCCCTTTGCGTGGGAACTGAGCCACGGCCGGCGCATGCCCTGGCGACTGCGGAAATCCTCGATGTCCAATCGATGGGAATCCGGGTGACTGCGCGGATAACGGATTCCGCCGCCTCTGCGGGGCCGTTCCACGATTACTTTGGCCATGTCCGAGCGCATATAACGACCTTCCAAAAGCGGCGCGGGCTTTTTGAGCCGCGCCGCTGAATTACGCCGACCTCCGCTTCGGCAGAGGGTACTCCAGGATCTCCATGAGCAATTCGAGCTTGCTCGGCTTGCTCAGGAGCGGCGCCAGGTTCGGCAGCGAGTAGTAGTCGCCGGCGAACTGGAACACATCGACCATCAAACCAGCCGCGCGGCAATTCGACTCAACCGTCGTCACGCTGCGCGGGACGCGAACGATGCAGATGTTGGGAACGGCCTTGACCGTTTCCCGGTACTTCTGCAGCGTGGGCACAAACAGCGGCGCCGTGTTTTCACCCTCGTCGGTGACGAGAATGATCTGCTCGACGTACTGCTTGCGGATGCGCATCGCCTCGACGGCGACTCCGCAGCTCGTTCCGCCGCCGGCCTTGATGCCAACCAGCGCCTTTTCCCACGAAGCAAGGTCGTCGCCGCCGCGCTCGATGGGGTAAGCCATCGTGTCGAACGCGTAGACGAAGAGCTCCGCGCGGCAGATCGCGGAAATCAGGGCGCCGATGCGCTTGCCGAGTTCAATCGCCAGCGACATCGAGCCCGACTTGTCGATGAGCAGCGCCGTGGGACGGTCGATCCGGCCCTTAGCCTTGATCTGCGCGTCGGCGACGCTTTCGAGCTTCGCCTTCACGTCCGGCGACACCGTTGCGCCGGCCGACTCAATCGCCTTCTGCGCCTTGAGCCCGCTAACCCGCTGGGCCGTTTGGGCCTGCTCAAGCTTCTGGTCGATCAACGCCTTCAGGTCCGGATTGTCCATCGCGCCGCGCTTCGTCAGCGAGGCGACGTTGTTAATCAGTTCCTGAGGGCTCATCCGCTCGATCAGGGCCAGCAGAATCGTCGGCGTCATCTGCTTGACGACCGACTGGGCGACTCGATACGGAATCGCGTTGTCGATAATCGCCTGCGCCTGCTCCGCCGGCGTGGTTGCGGCGGCGAGCTTGCGCAAAGCGTAAATCCGGCTGCCGGCCGGCGGATCTTCGTCGAAGAGGATCCGCTGGGCGCGATCACCCGGCTTCACGTGGTTCAGCGCGTACAGCCGCTTGATCGCCTTGCGGGCAACGAGCACGGTGCTGTCGAACCATTCGCCGTCGGCTTCGCGTTCACGCAGGTAGCGGACGATTTCCGTCCGTAGCGAGCGCGGCGGGTTGCGGAAGAGCCCGAAGGTTTCCGTCACCAGCTTGATTTCCGGCGCCGGCGCTGCTTCGGTCGGCCCGGCTTCCGCCGATTCCGCGGCGTTTCCCGTCACCAGGCGCGCGATTCGATTGATCAGGCCCGGCTGAGCCTTCGCAGCCGCGCGGTCCTTGCGCGCCTTGCGAGTGCGCACGATCACCTTACGGGTTGTCTTGCGGCCGTTGATGAAGTCCAGCACCCGCCCCACTTCGTACGGCGGGAGCTGGCGCAGCAGGGCCAATCCAACGTCGCGGTGTCCTTCGAAATCGCTCAAAACCAGCGAAACCACGAACATTTCCTTGTGGTCGCGAACGTCGCCGTGGTCGAAGTACCAGGAAGCGAGGCGCACGTAGAAGCGCGGATCGTTGGCCGCGATTTCTTCATGCACCGGGTGAACTTTCTGGAGCTTGCGGTGCGGCGTCGTCAGCAGCGTGTTCAGCAGCCGGAGACGTGCGTCCTGTTCGGTCGTGAGGTGTGCGTTCATGTTCGTCATGGTGCTGCTCCTTTCCGTCAAGTCGATTCACCGGCGCCGCGCCCGCACAAGTCACACGAGCTGTGCGTTGTTAAACGCCTGATTGTGAGTCAGGTGTCCTTCCAAATGGACGTCATTTGCATTCGCAAATGGCGGGATTCGAACCCGCAAGTTTGTATGCTCCTGCCGTTGGGTGCAGGCGCGGCATCGGCGAATCGATCTCTTCCTTTCATAAAATCCGCAGAACACGCCATACAAGTCGCATGAGCCACTTTTTAGCGCTCTACCATTGAGCTACAGGCCCGAATGATTGAAAGCTGGCCTGACGGGACTCGAACCCGTAACCTCTACGTTAGCAACGTTTGTATGCTCGCGCCGTTGGGTACGGCGTGTACTGCAGAATGTTTTGGCGGCGTCTCCGTGATTAAGTTCCAATCGGATCGCCGGCGAATTGCGGTTCGCGCAAGTTGCGGGAGCAAATATTTTCGCACCCCGCACAGTTCTTCAAAGACGGGGTGGAAGGATTCGAACCTTCATTGCGGGAAAATGATCCCCACAAGCAACCAGTTTGTATGCTCCAATCGTTGGGCGCGGGCCGCAATTCGCAGGCGGCCGATCTCGATCCATAAAACTCCTGAATTTTGCCGCGGCCGGGACGCCGCGATCGCACGAGTCACAAAAGCATCTGTTGCGGTCCTAACCAGGACCTCTGGGGGGATTCGCACCCCTGGCACAGCGGTTGCCCGCCGTGCCAACCTTGTTTGTAAGCTTCTGGCGTTGGGTGCGATCCCGGCGTCCCGGCCGCGGCACGGCAACACGATTCATCCGAAAACCGCTTCGGGACGAATCGTCAGATTGCCGTTGGCATGGCGGTCGATCACATAGGCCTCCAGACGGGCCGGCGACACTCTCAGCCAGTTGGCCACGGCTGCCCTGATGGCGCCGTCAGCGCTTTGGACGCCGACATCCAGGCTCGCCAGCGGAACGTCAAAGCTTTGTCCGGCAAACCGAACGTGAATCACCGCAACGCTTGCGGCGCCGACATCGGCCGGCAAAACGTCAAATTGCGTTGCACGCGTCATCTCAAACTCCTTTCACAAACCGACAACAGGGGGCGTATTTTTTCAGGGTGACCGGTGAGATTTGAACTCACAACGACCGGGGCCACATCCCGGTGCTCTGATCCAGTTGAGCTACGGCCACAAAGAGGATGACTGGATTCGAACCAGCATCAGCAGGCTTTGCAGACCCGCGCCTTGCCATTCGGCCACATCCTCAAAAAGTTTCAGCGCCGGGCAGGGATCGAACCTGCCGTTTCCCGATTTGGAGGCGGGCGTTCCACCGCTGGAACAGCCGGCGCGTTCGCGGCCTCTGGCCGCAATGCGTAGGGAGGGATTTGAACCCCCAAAAACCCGTTGGGTCGGCGGGGTTACAGCCCGCTGCAATGCCAGTTATGCGACCTACGCGCTAAAACAGTCAGCGTGGAAGGATTCGAACCTTCGATCTCGTGCGCCCGAGGCACGCGCGATGCCAAGCTTCGCCACACGCTGAATTGAACTTGCAGTGCTCCCGGAGGGAATCGAACCCACACTCTCCGGTTGAAGGCCGGTTATCCTGACCATTAGACGACGAGAGCGGCGCTGCGCGAGAAAGTTGAGAGTAGAAAGTACAAAGTAGGGAAGACGGGATTTCAGTCTACTTTCTACTCTCTACTTTCTACCTTCTAGCGGAGCGTCTCGCTCCGCTAACACCTTCGGCAGGATTCGAACCTGCAATCTCATCGGGTAACAACCGAGTGTGGTACCAATTCCACCACGAAGGTATTAAGGTATTTGAGCCGCGTGGATTCGAACCACGATCGCCGGATTCAAAGACCGGCATTGCTACCGATTGAACTACGGCTCAGTTCAGGGAGAAGGATTCGAACCTCCAGCAACCCGGTTCAGAGCCGAGCGTTCTACCGATTGAACTATCCCTGTATAAAAGTTTCTAAAAATGGGTGAACGGTTGGATTCGAACCAACAACCTTGGGCTTATGAGGCCCCTGCTCCGCCATTGAGCTACGCACCCAGAATATCCCTAAGAGCCGCGGGCCGGGATCGAACCGGCGATCTGTCGTTTACGAGACGACCGCTCTACCCTTTGAGCTACCACGGCATCAAACTCGCATTATGCAGTGAGCGGGATTCGAACCCACGTCTCCGGTTTGGAAGACCGGCACTCTCCCGGCTGAGTTATCACTGCTCGTCAATCTCAGTGCGCCGGCCGGGAATAGAACCCGGGCCTCCGCATTGGCATAGCGGTGTTCGACCGCTGAACTACCGACGCATCGCTTCAATGTGGACTCCTGGAATCGAACCAAGCCCTGGGGCTCTTCAGGCCCCCGCTCTACCTTGGAGCTGAATCCACAAAAACGCCGTCAATGGGGGTTGAACCCATGGCCTTCCGGTTGACAACCGGACGCTCATTCCGCTGAGCTATGACGGCAATACGCCACCTGATTGTCAAAGAACACTTCGCGGGACGAACCATTTTCGTACCGCCCAAAATCCAGCGGAGGGTGAAGGATTCGAACCTTCGAGGCCCTTTTCAAAGCCTTCCGAGTTAGCAACCCGGCGCGTTAGGCCACTCTGCCAACCCTCCGTTCGACTCGCTGCGCTCGCTCACGGCAGGCCGAGCGCTCTGCGCGAGTCGGAAGGAGGGTGAGGGATTCGAACCCCCAAGGCGCGTGCGCCATGTCCGTTTTCGAGACGGATGCCTTACCGTTCGGCCAACCCTCCGCAATCGGAGTCTTCGCTATTTTTTTGTGATGAGCCGCTACTCATCGGATTCTCCTTTCATGCCGCGGGTGGGATTTGAACCCACACACAAACGGTTCTTGAGACCACCGCCTCTGCCATTGGGCTACCGCGGCGAAACGCTTTCAGTGCTCCGGGCAGGACTCGAACCTGCACTGACGTGAACCTCGATCACGCGCCTCTTCCGGTTGGGCTACCGAAGCAATCCGATGGACGCCGGAGGGAATCGAACCCTCATTTCCTGGTTGCAGGCCAGGAGTCTTCCCGTTAGACGACGGGCCCAATGTTTTTCTTTCACGTCGCGGGAAGGGATCGAACCTTCAACCTCGGCCTTCGGAGAGCCGCGCTCTCGGCTCTGTCTCATGAATCCTCGCGGGCCCGACTCGTGTCTTTCGTCCTCGGCCGGCGTCGCTCCTCCTCGCCGTATTTCCGTTCAATACTGCTCGTCGTCGCTCCTTGCCCGAGGACGAAATCCACTTCGTCTGGCCGCGCGATGATTCATGAGACAGAGCCAATCCGATTGAGCTACCGCAACTTTTTTCTATGGTCCAGGCAGGATTCGAACCTGCACTAAGTCTGATTCTGAGTCAGGCGCCTCTGCCGGTTGGGCTACTGAACCGAAACTTTTCTCTTCATGCACCGGGCAGGAATCGAACCTGCATGGTTCCGCTTAAAAGGCGGCGGCTCTGCCATTGAGCTACCGGTGCGCACTGTCCGCATGCACCGGGAGGGATTCGAACCCCCAGCCGACCCTTTAGAAGAGGGTTGCTCTGATTCCGTTGAGCTACCGGTGCGGAATTATTTGCACCGTTTTCTCCTGAACCGATTCATCTGACATTCTCCTTTCATGCACCCGGCAGGATTCGAACCTGCAACCCACCGGTTAAGAGCCGGTGGCTCCGCCGTTGAGCTACGAGTGCGAAACCTTATCAGCAACCACAAATACATCGTAATTAGATACAATCACTTACGACACCAGTGCACTGGGAAGGATTCGAACCTTCAACCTCCGGTTTCGTAGACCGGAGCTCTGATCCGATTGAGCTACCAGTGCGAGATTTTCAGTACGCCGTGGAGGTCTCGACTCTCCGGCCTCCCGCTTATCGGGCGGGTGCTCTGCCTCTGAGCTAACAGCGTAAAAGGCCTGATTTTCCAGGCGTTTTCACGGCCTTTGTCCTTTCATGCGCCAGGCTGGACTTGAACCAGCAACCTCCGCGATGTAAGCGCGGCGCTGCTTGCCAATTGAGCTACAGGCGCGAACCGAGATTGGATCAGCGCGGGGTTATTCCGCGGACCTCTCTTGTTTGGCAGCAGGACGCAACAAGCGCCCGGCTGTATTTCCAATTGCGTCCCGGATTTAAGTGTTGATTACTTTCAGCCGGGAAGAACTCCCGGCCGACGCGGCAGGGAGTTTATAAATTGGCCAAATCGAGGCGGAATGACCCGCATCGTTTGGCTGTCTCACTCATATTTTCTGGATACCAATGTTGCCGCATAGCTTTCTCCATCGACTAAACGTCTTGAGACCATGAATTGTTTCACATAAATTCGAAAAATCAAGCGAAAAATCGAGATTTCTACCGATGGGCTGGTTTTGTAGCGAAAGACGCTTGCCGGGATTCGCTAACCGGCGGGAGCATGTTACGGGGTCGAAAGGTTGACGTTGATGTTCTTTCGCAACAGGTCGGTCATGCTCGTCGCGGGCTCATGCGGATTGAAATGGAACACCTCGACGTGGCCGTCGACCATCAGGGCGTTGGCCGCGGTTTCTCCGAGATGCCGAAAGCGGATGTTTCCCCAGTTGTCGGTGGTGTCGGCGTTCAAGTCGCTGGGGACGGGCGTTGCCGGCTCTTTCCCGGCGTAGGGGTCAATCGGCTGGCCGGAATCGATCATCTGGGAGTTGTACGTTGAACCGTATTGATCCGAAAGACAGGTTGTATGGGTGTTGTAGACGTTTCCATTATCAATCGCAAAGGCAACCGACGCGACGTTAAAGGCCCCGTATTGAGACGCCACCGAGGCATCGAAGATCAATGCGATTTCGGTCGATCGTTGTATTTGCGCCAGCTTGTAGGGCTTTAGATAAGGGAGATAGCCGGGGTTGGTCCTGCTGACGGGGACCTGATTCAGGTAATCGGGCGTTCCCAAATCCGGCATAAGCCTGGGGTGACAGGAGTAGTCTGAAAAATCGCAGTTCACTGTCGAGACGGGCGCGGTGGGACAAATGAAATAGCCTCGAACTCCCGGATTGGTGGAGCTGGTCGTCTGGTTGTTCAGACTGCTGGTGCCCGCTATTGAGCTAAGCTCGTGGGTGATGAGGATGGTCCAGTCTACGTAATCTGACTTGTCACCGGTTGGATTGCTGACATCGGAGTAGGTGACGCCGCCATTTCCGATGGTCTCTCCGACCTGTACAAATCCAAACGGCAGATAACCGCCGTTGTCTGAGGCATACATCGCTATGGCGTGTCCAATTGTGCGCAAATTGGCCATGCATTTGACCTGGTTGGCCTGCTCGCGGGCCTTGGCAATAACGGGCAGCAACAGGCCGAGAAGAATCGCAATGATTCCAATAACAACCAGAAGCTCTACAAGCGTAAACCCAACGGGCTTCCCTTGATAGGGGGGTTTAGACGTTGCAGAACTGCCGCTCGTAACCATCGCCTGCTCCTAGCGTTTTTAGGGTGCGCCAACCGGCGACCCAGCGCCCAGCAAGTATTTATCATAATCGGCCGCCGAATGCCCGGTTTTTCGGGTGGGGTTTGATGTGTGTTACGCTGACCGGGAAGCGGGATCGGGGACTGGCTCAATCTCCCAGCTTAACGCGAATCCATTCGACTTTGAGAATCGCCTGACTAATTCGAATGACTTCGTCGAGATGAGCGCGCATCTGCGATTCAACGGTGGCCTGATCCTCTGCCGAGCGCAGGCAGGCGACGACGGCGTCGAGGGTTTTCATTAAGTGTTGGCTTTCCGCTTCGTTCGGATTGAGCATGAGACGGATTTTGCTGTTGGTTAGAAGTCCGCCTTCAATGCGGCTTAAAAGGGCCGAGTTTGTGGCAATTGTAACGGCGTCGCGGTTATGCAAGCCTGCGCGCAAATACATGACCCCGGTCCAATGTGAAATGGCGCAAGCCACGAGATCTCGCATCGATTCGATCCATCTTGCGCGGTTCGTGGAAATCAGGCTGGCTTTGATCTGGTTGCGGGCGGTTTTCACCGCCACATATGGGCCCGCGATCGTGGCGATCAGCGCCGTGGAAGCGCTGATAAAGCTGAATATGTCCGATGTCATTTCAATCAACCATAGTTCGGATTGAGCGACCAAGCTTGCCGACCTTCAAAAATGATGGCATTGACAACAATTCTTGTTCGGTTGCTTGCCATTGAGATTGCGATCGAAAAAAGAGTGAACAGGTGGGAAGGAATCGAGTTGGGATTGCCAACATTCGCCATGTCCGGCTTGGGTGCCCAATCGTTTCAGTGCATAAGAAGTCACTTCAATCAAGACGGCATCTTGGGACGGCTAAGCAAAGAGGACCTTGCTTTCTACGACGGAATCGCGGAGCGCATCCGCGATCTCATTGAAGATTCACATCGGGGCTCCACCATCGCTACACTGGCTGGGGATATCGGCTGGGGTCGTTCAAGCCTGCTCAATTTTCTCAATCGGAAGACGCAGACGATTCCGACCCATTTGCTGGTAAGAGCGGCAAAATCACTCAAGGTGCCCGCCAGCTATTTGATGATTGGGGACTAATAACGACAACAAATTGACTTTAGTCGATGAAGCCGGATGATGTCGAAATCGTAGCGCGGGATCGAACGTGGCCACAAGCGACTTACAACCATACCCGTCATTCGAACCACCGCCGCCCGGCATGGATCAGGTTCGTTCGAATGAGGAAGACTCTTTCCGCGCCTTAGTGGAAGCTGCACCGGCACTTCTGCACAGCGCCAGGGCGGATGGGTATATCGATTACTTCAATCAGGGCTGGCTGACGTTTCTCGGGGCGCCGTATGAAGAGGTGTGCGGATGGAAATGGACGCAAAGAATTCATCCGGACGACGCCGGCGTTTTTCTGGCGAAATGGCGCGCGGCAATTGCCAGCGGTGAGCCTTTCGAGAGCGAAGGGCGCGTACGGCGCACCGATGGCGAATATCGCGTTTTACTGCACCGTGAAGCCCCGATTCGCGATGGTAAGGGAAGAATCACCAGGTGGTATGGGTCCGCCATCGACATCGAGGACCAAAAGCGAGCGGAGCGAAGCATTCGCCTGGTGGCCGATACCACGCCCGCTCTGCTCCATACCGGCAGGCCTGACGGACACCTGGATTACTTCAACCGGGGCTGGCTGGATTATCTGGGGGTTCAACTGCAAGAAATCGAGGGTTGGAATTGGATGTCGAAGATCCATCCCGACGATGTCGACGAACTGGTAAGGCTGTGGCGGTCGAGCCTCGCGTCGGGGAATGCGCTTGAGTGCGAATCTCGAGTGCGCCGTTTTGACGGGCAATATCGCTGGGTTTTGCATCGGAAACTGCCGCTTCGCGACGAGGCCGGCCGGATCGTGAAATGGTTCGGTTCGAGCATCGACATTGAAGAGCGCCGGCAGGCCGAGTTCTACCTTTCGCAGGGGCAACGACTGGCACACAGCGGGAGCTGGGCTTTCAACTCTACCGGCTTTGAGTATTGGTCGTCGCAATTGTTTGAGATACACGGACTGGATCCGGGCCGTAAGGCGCCGAATATCGCGGAATACCTGGCGCTTGTGCATCCTGAAGACCGGGATTTCGTGGCGCAAACAATTCAAAAGATGCTGTCCGAGCCACGGGGATTTGACTTTACGAAGCGGATTGTGCGGCCGGATGGAGCGATTCGGCATGTTCGGTGCGTCGGTGTCCGGGGACCCAGCGGCCGGGGATTTGTGGGAACCGGGATAGATGTGACTGAGCAAGAGCAGTTAACGACGGCACTGCGCAAGAGCGAATCGCAGTGGCGAGCGGTGTTTGCGAATTCGGCTGTGGGTATCGTTTTGATCGACGAGAACATTCGCTTCGTCTCGGCGAACGAGGCGTATCAGAAAATGGTGGGATATACGGAGAGCGAACTTCGAACGATGCATCCGCGCGAGTACACGCATCCGGAAGACGTTCAGACGTCGGAAGCGATTTACAGGGACATTCGCGAAAATCGCCGGGAGTCTGCTTATTACGAGAAACGATATCGCCGCAGGAACGGCAGCGATGTCTGGGTCGAATGCTATGCGACGCGGCTTCCGTCGGCAGGAGAGTCCGGTTCTTTGTATGCGGCCATCGTGGTTGACATCACCAAGCGGAAGGCCGCCGAGGAGGCATTGCGCCGCCGGCAAGCATACCTGGCGACGGCTCAGTCGCTCAACCACACCGGTAGCTTCGCGTTAAATCTCACGACCGGGGAGATCATCTGGTCGGAGGAGATGTTCAGGATTTACGGATATGAACCATTCAGCTTCAAACCCACGATAGCCTGGATTATGCAGCGCATGCATCCCGAGGATCTTGAGATCACAAACCGGGCGCTTGCTCGTATAACGCAAGAGCGAATCGCTCCGGATCTCGAATACCGAATTGTTCTGCCGGATGGGTCAATCAAGAACCTTCACGTAGTCATGCAGGTTTTGGAGGAGAGTCCTACCAAAGACTTGGAATGCGTTGGGTCACTCATGGACGTAACGGAGCAGCACCGCGCCAGGAAGGCGATGGAGGAAGCGTACGAAGAAATCAAGAAGCTCAAGGATGAGTTGTATCGCGAAAACGTGGCGTTGAAAGAAGAGATCGATCAGGCATCGATGTTTGAAGAGATCGTCGGCTCATCGAAGTCTTTGAAGAAGGTCCTTGAAGGCGTGGTGAAGGTTGCGCCGACCGATTCCACGGTGCTGATTACGGGTGAAACCGGAACGGGAAAGGAGCTGGTTGCGCGGGCGATACACAAAAGGTCTCGCCGGGCGGGTCGCGCGTTTATACGAGTGAACTGCGCGGCGATCGCGCCGTCGCTGATCGCATCGGAATTGTTCGGACATGAAAAAGGGGCGTTTACGGGGGCCACGCAAAGGCGCGAGGGGCGCTTTGAGATGGCCGCGGGCGGAACGCTCTTTCTGGATGAGATCGGGGAGCTTCCGGAAGAGACGCAAGTCGCGCTTCTGCGCGTGCTTCAGGAGCGGGAGTTCGAACGCGTGGGAGGAAACAAGACACTTCGTTCAGACGTGCGGGTTGTAGCTGCAACCAATCGGAATCTGGAAGAAGCGATCAGAGCGGGCAAATTCCGGAGCGATCTTTTTTACCGCTTGAACGTATTTCCCATCGCGGTCCCGCCGCTGCGAAATCGGCGCGAGGATATTCCGCGCCTGGTCGAAGCATTTGTTCGGGAATTCTCAAAATTGATGGCGAAAAAAATCAGTTCGATTCCCCAGAAGACGATGACGGCGCTTCAGCAGTATGACTGGCCGGGAAATATTCGCGAGCTGCGCAATGTGATCGAGCGCGGGATGATCATCAGCCGGGGCAGATCGTTGGAAGTTGAATTGCCGATGGCTGTCGCGGGCACTGCTCAAGCGTCGAAGCCGGGGGAGAGCGGCGAAACGACTTTGGCCGACGTGGAACGCCGGCATATTCTGAACGTCCTGGAACAGACAAAGTGGAAAATCAGCGGCAAGGGTGGAGCGGCCGAGCGATTGGGGATGAATCGCACCACACTTCAGGGGCGCATGCGCAAGCTGAGCATCGATCGCCCCGGATGATGCTGCCCATATTTGGGCAATATGCCCATATCGCGGCAGCAGGGACTTCCCACCAGATCGTACCTCCCTCAACCGGATAAGAGCTTAGCTCCTTTTGTAAACGTGATTTACGCGATCCCGCGACGGGCGAGAGGTCATTGGCACCGCAATTGTTTTAGGAACCGCGGAGTCTGCAAGCTATGCCCACGGGAGCCACGATGAATGAGAGACCCGAACAGCTTGGCCGATGCATCGACGATCGGCTGGCGGAGATGATCCGTCAGATCACGGACGCGCGCAATGCGTTTACCAGTGGCGGCCAGCACGCCAATTGGGCCGTCGAGGCGAAGTTGGAGCAGGTTCGGACTCGTACAGCGGCTCGCAGCAGCCAATTCCAGAAGGAACGCGAACGCGTGAATTCGAAAGTTAAACGTGCGCTGGCGAATGCGAAGGAGAGGGTTGAGGATTGGAAGAAAACCGGACAGAGAGAAAAACTTCGGCAATATGCGACGGAAGCGGAGAACTACGCGCTGGCGGCGATCCTGGATGCCAACGAGGCGATCGACGATGCACTGATCGCGGCGATGGAATCGCTGAGCGCTCGCGTGCTGGCAGAGGGAGAACTGCGAAAGTCGTGACGTTAAATCCTCAAAAACCCTGTTCCAAATGAACCGGGAGGTTCTATGAGACGCATTACCGACGAAGACGTTGCATTTTACGATTGCGTGGCTGAACGAATCAGCGGTCTGCTCGGCAGCCCATCCTGTTCTCTGACCCAGAGCAGTCTGGCAAAGCGAATCGGATGGAACCGGCCGAGCCTCTGCAATTTCATCAACCGGATCGATAAAGGAATTGCCGCTCACTTCATCCCGCGGATCGCCGGCGTGCTGGGGGTGCCCATGGACTATCTGATCGACGGCGCCCGACTGGAAGCGCGTCCGCGAAACATCTGGGATCCGCGATTCGATGAGGCGGAAACGATCGTGGAAAAGTGCGACGAATTTCGGCGGCGCAAGCTTCATTCGCTTTCGCTGACGTCCATCCTGCCGTTTCAAGCTTTGCCGGACGGTGCGCTGGTGGCGAATCTCGTCAATTCGATGGTAAATGGGGCCAGCGAGATCGTCGCGGAACAGTGGCACGAAGCCATCGAGCGCGAGCGGGACCAAATGCTCAGCGATGGGTGTGAAAATATCGACTATCTGATGCCGATGGGTGATCTGCTTCGGCTGCCGAGGCGGCTGACGCCTTACCAGGGGTTTTCGAGCGAGGAGATCGTTGAACTTCTGCTGAACCTGAAAAAGGAATGGGTGCGCAAACGCGGGATGAGAATTATTGCGGTGGAGGATTCGATGCTTGATCCGGACGTTCGGCTGGAACTGTCGGGCAATATCGTGTTGTCGGTGCTGGGGCGGGAAATGCAGATTCGTTTTCATAAGGACCTGCGAATTGATTGGGATGACGCCCCCGGCGCAGTCAATGTTTCCCGCGAGTCTCTGATCAAACTGAAGCGCGCAGCGGGGTTCGGCGTGCGCGATCGCCCCAGCGCCGAGCAGGTTGAAGAGCTGGTCGACAGCCTCCTGGAGCAACTGGACTCGCAAGATGGATGGGACGGGGAGGCCGTTGCCAGTGCCAACATTCCCACCGAATTTGTCCCCCAGCTTGCGCTTTGAAAAGTATGACCGCGGGCGTTGCGACAAGCAGTTTGTCCCCATGCTCCGCTTAGAGGATGTTCACCCAAGGAGACCTCATGCCAACGACAGCAGCAGACCAGGTCGCGGAAATGATGATCGATGCCGGCATTCAGCGCGTTTATGGCGTGGTCGGTGATTCGATCAATCCGATCGTGGACGCGATTCGCAGGACCGAGGGAAAACTTCGCTGGGTGCATTGTCGAAACGAGGAAGTCGCCGCGTTCGCGGCCGGCGCCGATTCCCTTTTGAGCGGGCAAATCGCGGCGTGTGCCGGATCGTGCGGCCCGGGAACCTGCACCTGATCCAGGGGCTATACAATTCCCATCGGAACAGGGCGTCGGTTTTTGCGATCGCCGGGCAGGTGCCGTCGCGATTTCTCGGCACGGAGTATTTTCAGGAAACGCATCCGGAGAGAATTTTCCGGGATTGCAGCCACTATTGCGAAGCGGCGTATACGGCGGTCCAGGCCGCGACCATGAGCAGGCTGGCGATTCAGTTTGCAATCACCAAGCGCGGCGTTGGTTTGGTTTGCATTCCCGGAGATACGCTGGCGCAATCCGCGGCAGTCGATATACCGGCGCATCCGTTTTGCACCGAGCTTCCGCGGATTCGACCGACGGACAGCGACCTCGACAAGCTGGCCCAAATCATCAACTCAGCGAAGCGTCCTTTGATTTTCGGCGGCGATGGGTGCCGGGGCGCGCGATCAGGTTTTGGCACTTTCACAAAAGCTCAATGCCCCCATCGGATTTTCCTATCGTGGAAAGGACGTGCTTGAGGCCGAGAATCCCAATTGCGTCGGAATGACCGGCCTGCTGGGTTGGGGAGGTTTGCAGCATGGACTGGATCGATGCGACGTTTTGATCATGCTCGGAACGGATTTTCCGTACGTCGATTTCATGCCAAAGAAGCCGAAAATCGTCCAGGTCGACAGCGACCCTACGCACTTGGGGCGGCGCGTCCCGGCAACACTGGGGCTTTGTGGCCACACCGCCGAGACGCTGGATGCGCTGATTCCGCGGATTAAACCGCGCGGCGGAGATCGAGCCTTTCTGGATGAAGTGCTCGCCAGCCACGCGAGTGCCATGGAGCACATCAACGCCTATGTCGAGCATGGAGGATCCGAAGGCAAACTCCGTCCTGAGCAGGTGGCGGATTGCGTAAACCGCCTTTGCGCGCCCGACGCGATCGTTACCGTGGACACCGGAATGTCCACCGTCTGGGCAGCGCAACATCTGCGGATGAAACGCGGGCAACGAGTATTGCTTTCGTTCAATCACGGGACGATGGCCAACGCGATGCCCGACGCGATCGGCGCGCAGATGGCTTTCCCGAAGCGCCAGGTCGTCGCCTTCTGCGGCGACGGCGGTCTTTCCATGCTCATGGGCGATCTGCTGACCATCGTTTCCCAAAAACTCCCCATCAAGATCATTGTGTTCAACAACTCGACGCTGGGGATGGTTCGACTGGAACAGATGGTCGGCGGATATCCTTTCTGGGGCACGGAAATGCACAATCCGGATTTCAGCGCCATCGCAAAAGCCATTGGTTTCCACGCGCAACGGGTTGAGAAGAAGGCAGACGTCGCCCCGGCAATTGAACGTGCCTTTGCACATCCGGGACCAGCGCTGCTGGACATCACCACCGATCCGGATGCGATGGCGAAACCGCCGAAGGCAACCTACGAAGAAGCAAAAGGATTCGCGTTGGCTATGACTCGGATGGTTTTGGACCACCGCACGGACCAGGTTCTGGAGCTGGCCAAGGACAACATTCGCGGAATGGTTTAAGGCGGTGGCGCTGCCGATGATGCAAGCGGTTCGTCGAAATCATCGAAAAAAGCCAGGACGAGAAGATCTAGAGCAGTTTCACTTCAGATGTAGCGTCTGCGTCGCCTTCGGCGACCCCTTAGGGGTCGTTTTGCGGAGGGCATGTCCGAAAATGCCCGGAAACGCCCGGGATTCAACGATGGAATTTTTTTTCCCCTCGCCGAGTTTGAACATTCGGGCAAGAGTGCTGGAGAAAATGGACTGGTGATAAGGTGCATCTATATATAGGTCCAAAAGGTGTACGTTTTGTACCTATTTTAGGAAATCGGCGGATTTTTTTAAAAAATAATTTGGGGGTGGAGCGGACGAAGGTCGAGGGCTATGCCTTGCGTTTGGGCACATCTATTGCAGGGAAACGACCCGATTTACATCGAACAAAGAAGGATGAGTATTTTCGGTAATGGTTTGTGTGACGAGAGGATGCGGCGACTCGTATGTCACAGGCGGTTCCGCTGCTGTAGCACATGGCTTCCCTGGTGACGTTCGGTGCGGCCTTGAGGTGTTGGCGGGAAAGCGCCGTGCAAGCACGGCGGCTACACGGGGAGAAGTTGGGGACGGTCTCCGGCCTGTTTTGCGGGGCTGGGTTCATTGGGCTGCGATATTCGCGTGGCTCAGTCATGAACACTGCCTGCCGCGGTAATGTTTTGGGTTTGCGAGGGCGGTAGCGAGGGTTTCCTTCCCTGCGCTGCGAGGAAGGCGACAAGGGCCGATAGTTCATCATGCGTTATTCTTCCGGCAAATGCCGGCATGTTGTGTCCGCCGTTGTTTATGCGGATGATCAATTCATCGTCTGTCAGGCGTTCTCCGACGGTGGAAAGATCCGGCCCTCTATGGCCGCCGTCGCCGTCCACTTCGTGGCAATAAATACATCCCTTGTCGAAAAAGACTTGGGCGCCTAATGAGTGCGACTTGGGCACGGCGGGTATGTTCTGACCCAATGGAATCGCGGCGAAATCAGGCGACCAGGGGGATTTCGCACCGTAAATCGTCAGAATCATGATGGACGTAACTACGAAAAAGACGATGGCGATCGCCCAGGGCCGCCGGGATGGGGTGCGCTCTCCCTTGTTGAAGAATAAGGGGAAAAACATCAGGATGAGGAGCACGACCGGCGGACCGCCGAGGATGACCCAGGTTTCCAGGTTCGCGGGCAGCATGGACAGAATTGCAAAGTAAAAGAGGAAATACCAGTCCGGCGCGGGATTCACATTGAGAGTGGTCGGATCGGGAGGGGTAACCAGGGTTGGGGGGCCCAAAATGACAGCGCAGGCGACAATCCCCACCACGACCACCAGGGAAGCGACGGCATCGCGCCAAATCGCATTTGGGAAGAACGGCACGCCGGACTTCTGCAGCCGGGCTTCGTAATCTTTCTTGTAGGTCGCGGGAACCACCGGTTCGCCCGGCTTGGGCATTTCGCTGATCCCGTGGCGAAGAATGAGCCACATGTGGAGGCCAACGCCGGCAAACAGGAAAGCGGGAAAGATGAAGACGTGCAGCACGAAGAAGCGCGTAAGGGTAGCGCCGCCGATGGTATCGCCGGCGAGAATCGCATGGGCGATGAATGGGCCGATGACGGGCACGCGTGCCGCCTGCTCGGCGCCGACAACTGCGGACCAGACGCCGTTGGCGTCCCATCTCAAAAGTTGGCCTGTGAAGCCCATCGCCAGCGTGAACAGGAGCAAAACCACGCCGCTCATCCAGTTCATCTCGCGCGGATATTTGTACGCGCCGTGAAGGTAGACCTGGACCATGTGCATGCCGATGATCAGGATCATGGCGGATGCGCCGAAGAAATGCATTCCGCGGAGCACGCTGCCAAGGGGGGCCTGATCGGTGATGTATTTAAGGCTTTGGAAGGCCTGTCCGCCGGACGGGACATAGGAAAGTGCCAGGCCGATTCCGGTGATGACTTGAAGGATGAAGCAGCAGAGTGCGGCGCTGCCGAAGACGTACCACCAGCGTGCGTCGCGGGGGGCGAGGTGCTTCATCATCGGGCCGACCAACTCGGATACACCGATTCTGTCGTCGATGTATCGCCATGATGCGGCAAGAAATTTGAACACGTCGGGGCGCCTCCAAAAGTTACGACTTGAACGTTGTCAGCGGAATCGCGCTGGTTTCGATTTCGACCTGACCGTTGTTTACTCGAACCTGGTAGCGTGCGAGCGGCTCGGGGGGCGGGCCGGCGGCGACGGATCCGTCTTCGTAGTAAACGCCGCCATGGCAGGGGCACATGAAAAGTTTAGCTCCAGGAACCCAGCGCACCGGGCAACCGAGATGCCGGCAATTCATGCTGAAGGCGACAAATTCGGTGTCCCCCGTGCGTCGGAGCCATGCCGCAGTCTTCGCGGTGATTCCGGACCAAGGGAGTGGCGAAGGATCGGTGAAATCAACCTTCACCGTTTCTCCAATTTTGAAGGAGTCCAGGCTCCCGACACCTCGCCAGTCCTCCCTGGGACTAAGGACCATCGGGGCCAGCACAAATCCAACGACCGGGACACTGATCAGAAGAGCCATGGCGCTTCCGGCGGCGGCGGTGACGGACAAGAAAAACTTCCGCCGATTGATTTCCGGATCGGCCTCGGATCCATTCGCAGGGTTGTTTGATTCCTCATCCATATTCAGGTTCTCCAATCGGCGGCGATTTCGCTGATCCAGGTCCCGAGCGCGCAGGCCAATACAACGAAGCCGACAGCGGACATGATGGGCGAAGTAGCCAGACCCCAGAAGACCATGGTGACACCGAGGGCGAGCATGAAGGGGGCGTAAGTCGGCTGCGGCGCTTTTGGCTTATGCGGCGCTCGCGACTCAGCCTGTTTCTCCAGATTTGATTCGGACGTCATGCGTTTTACTCCGTAACAAGGGGCGGCGAATCAGGGTGGGCCTGGTCCGAGGGTCGATACCACGACGAAAGCCTGGCCAGGATCGCGCAGAGGTAGACCATGCAAGCCGGCACCCACATCAGCAGGCCGCCGAGCTGTTGATCCATTTCGTGATTGATTCCCCACTGGTTATGGATCAGTTGCAGAATCTGGAGTGAGCCTGTCGGCGAGTTATAGAGGGGACAGACCGAGATCGGCGAGAAGGTGATGTAAATGCCGAGGAGCGTGCATCCGAGGCAGCCGCTGAAGAGATAGATCGCCGCCTGGGGCGTTTGCAATCGATGCTGAATGTTTGGCGAAAAAATCGGCCACCAGAACGCGGTGCCGGCGACCAGCAAAGAAGCTTGCTCGAGGCCAAAGATCGTCGGGCTGCGCATGGATGCCGAACACATCGCGGGGATGTGCCAGAACCACATGGCGCCGACGCCTGCCAGCCAGGCGGCCGGGATAACTCGCTGGATCGCGGGCGCCAGAGAGCTTTGGCCGCGGGATTTTGGCAAAGCCAACACGGCGAAAAGGGGAACGATCAACAGCAGCAGCAGATGCTGGGCCATGTGGGCGGAGAAGAGATATCGAGTCGCGAGGCCGGCAATGGGGGAGACCATGGCGATCAAAAACGTCAGGAGCGATGCGACGAAAATAGTGATATGCCCGATCGAAATGTGATTCCGAGCGACGGCGATGCCATAGATACCGGCGGCTGCGATTGCGATCCACCACGCGGGCGATCGCCAAATCCAGAGCTGGGTGAGCAGATCGAGAGTTGTCATCATGTCAGCACCCCTAGATAAACGACGCTGAATACGACGATCCAGACGAGATCGACGAAATGCCAGTAGTATCCGACCGCTGTGAAGACATCAGCCTGGCGGGCGGTGAGGCGATCCGTTTTTCCCAGAATGAACATGGCTGCGAGCACGATCAGCCCGCCGAAAACGTGAAGGCCGTGGAAACCGGTGAGGGTAAAGAATGTCGAGCCGAAAAGACTGCTGCTGATGGTGATGCCATTGTGCAGCAGGCTTGCATATTCGCACGCCTGATTCACCAGGAAGATGAAGCCCAGCGAAAGCGTGATGCCCAGCCAGCCGAGAAATTGCCGCCTTTGCGAGTTTCGCAGAGCGTGCTCGGCTTGCGAAAGCGTTACGCTGCTGGCCAGGAGGAAAAAGGTGAAGAGGGCGCTACGTCCGACGTCGAGTGCCTTCCTCGATGTGGCCCCCGTCAAATGATTGAACGTGATGAATGCCGCGATCAGCAGCAGAAAGAACATCGCTTCCGAAACAATGAAAGTCCCCGCGGCCAATTTCGCGGTGCTGTGGGGAGCGCGGTGATCTTCGGGCGTTTTTGATGTCTTCCAATCGGCCAATTCGGGATGATTGAAATCCCACACCGGGCGGCGGCTTTTGATCGGTGGAATGTACTCGAAGTTTTCCTTACTCGGCGGCGATGTAGTGGCCCATTCGAGCGTGAAGGCGTCCCAGGGATTGTCTCCAGCCACTTTTCCGTCCCGCAGGCTTCGGACGACATTCCAGAGAAAGACAAACACGCCCAGGCTCATGATGAACGCGCCGACGGTGGAGATCGCGTTCAGCAGTTGCCAGCCGGGGTGATCGCCGTAGGTGTAGGTTCGCCGCGGCATCCCCATCATTCCCAGAAAATGCTGCACGAAAAACGTCATGTTGAAACCAACCACCATCAACCAGAAGGTGATTTTCCCGAGCCGCTCGTCGAGCATTCGGCCGGTCATTTTTGGAAACCAGTAAAAACCACCGGCAAAGAGGCCGAATATGGTTCCACCGAACAGGACATAATGGAAATGGGCGACGACGAAATAGGTCTGGGTAAGCTGCCAGTCGATGGGAGCGACGGCGAACATGACGCCGGTCAGTCCGCCAATCACAAATTGGATGAGGAAGGCGATAGCGAAGCACATGGAGGTCGTCAAAACGATTGATCCTCGCCACAGAGTTGCCGTCCAGTTGAGCACTTTGACGCCGGTTGGAACCGCTATCATGAGAGACCCAATGGAGAAGAATGTGTTGTAGATGGGGGACATTCCCACGACGAACATGTGGTGTGCCCAAACGCCCATGCTAAGGATTCCGATCGCAATCGTGGATGCCGCCACAAATTCGTAGCCGTAGATCGGCCTGCGGGCAAAGACGGGAATGACTTCCGAGATCATCCCGAAGGCCGGGATCGCCAGGATGTAAACCTCGGGGTGCCCGAAAATCCAGAAGAAATGCTGCCAGAGCAGGCTGTTTCCGCCGCGGCTGGGCTCAAAAAACGCCGCCCCGAGGGTTCGATCGATCAGCAACAGAACCAGACCGCTGTTCAGCGCCGGAATCGCCAGGATGATCAGGATCGAGGTGATGAGCATCATCCAGACGAAGAGCGGCACTCGCTGGATGCTCATCCCCGGGCGCGGCAGACAATGATTGTGGCGATCAGATTGATTGCCGAGCTGACCGACCCAATCCCCAGCACAAGAAGGGCAATCAGCCAGTAATCGACGCCTTGAAGCGACGTGTAGGCTTTCTCGCTGAGCGGGGCGTAGCTGAACCACCCCGCGTTGGGCGCGGAGCCGGTCAGAAAGCTGTAATGCAAGAGGATGCCGCCGAGGGGAACGAGCCAGAATCCGAAGGCGTTAAGTCGGGGGAATGCGACATCTGACGCGCCGATCATGAGCGGAACCAGGTAGTTGGCAAAACCTGTGATCAGGGGCATTCCGACGAGGAAGACCATCGTGGTGCCGTGCATTGTGAAAAGCTGGTTGAACAGTTGAGGGCCGACGAAGGTGTTGTTCGGTATGATGAGCTGTATCCGCATCACGACGGCTTCGAGGCCGCCGGTCAGAAGGAAAAACAGGGCCGTGCAGATGTAGAGGATTCCAATCTGCTTGTGGTCCACGGAGCTGAACCACTCGAGCAGGGGTGAACGATCCTTATCTTCCTCGTCGAGGAGCCCTGACTGGGGTAAAGATTCGATGCTCATCGCAGGGTCTCCAGATATGCGGTCACTTGCCGGAGCTCTTCTTCATTCATGGTGAAATTTGGCATCAAGCACCCCGGCTTAAATTGCTGAGGGTTTGATAGCCACTGCTCCAGAGTCTGTGGCGTGTTTTCCAACACGCCGCCGCCCAGTTGACGGCGCGAGGCAACATGCGTGAGGTCCGGACCGGCTGCGACCCCGCCATTGGTCCCACGGATTTCGTGGCAGTTCAGGCACGTCTGGGAGACGACAAAGCTTCTCCCGGCCAGAGCGAGCGCGTCCCCGGGTATTTGGGCCGGCCTGGCCTGCTGGTCGAGCCAGGCCTGATACTGGGCCTCGGGCTCGGCAACGACAATGAATCGCATCCATGCGTGCTGGTCCCCGCAGAATTCAGAGCAGGCGCCGTCGTAAGTTCCCGCCTGATCGGCTTCGAGCCATAGAAAATTGTGCTGGCCCGGCACCATGTCGATTTTGGGTCCGAGCTGTGGCAACCAGAAGGAGTGAATCACGTCGGCCGAGTCGACCTGCACGCAGAGCTTTTTGCCGATCGGGACATGAATTTCGTTTGCCGTGACCGCCCCCGCCCGGGGATAGCGAACTTCCCACCACCACTGGTGGCCCACTACGACAAGATCAGCCGGCATTGATGGGGATGCCAGTTGGAGGGGCGTGACGCTGATCGAATAGATGAGCTTCGCCGACGCCACGCCGAGGCTCAAAACGATGATTATCGGGGGCAGCGTCCAGAATATTTCGGCGATATGGCTTCCGAACGCCTGTTTGGGCAACTCTCCGCCGGTGGAACGAAAACGCACCAGCGACGTGCCGATCAGGGTGACCACGATTACAAATATCGCGAGGGAAATCAGCAGAACGACGAAGAAGATGCTGCGAATCGTCGCTGCGTTGGGCGACGCCGGCTCCAAGACGGGGACCAGCACAGAGGCCAGGATGGCCTTGCTTCCGGGCGGTGTGCACAAGTCCCACGGCATAAGCAAAACTCCTGGCGCGAGGCAAGCGCGGAATCGTCTATCCACACCCAATAAGCGGACAGTGCGGACAGCCAAACAAATCGTTGGCATTGCTAACAGACGCACCACCGGAAATGCAAATATGTTGGCATTTCAAACACGTTGTCATCTCAAACAATCTCTCAAAATTGTTCCAAAGCCGTGTGGCCCCACTGCAAACTCGTGCCTATGAGATTGGGAGCGCCCTCCGCTTAGTGAGTGGCTCGTTGTTCCGTTCAGGAAAGGATTTATCAAATGCCAATCGACGACGAATCTTTGTTGTGGTTGAAGAGCGTGTCAAAGCCCAAGGGCTCGCATTTTTGTTCCCTTGGGCGCCTCGAGTGGGGTTACATCCAACTGATCTTGCAGGACTGTCGAGGAAATGTTTCCGAATCCTGCGCGTCGTCTGGGCCTGCATCGGCGGACACTGCAACGAAAGCTGCGGAAGCTGCCGCCGCTTACCTGAACTGTGAGGTTATCAGCGCCTTGGCAAGGAGCTCGCGTTTAAAAATGACTACCCCGCCAGATCAATCCCATTCCAACGAAGCCGTCAATACGCAGCCTGGGGCTCACGTCTCTCGTATCGGGCCTCAGGCCCAGGAAGTGGTGAGCGCTCCCAAAGGCCGCCGTCCCTGGATTTTAATCGTTGTCATCGTCCTGCTGGCGATCATCGCGGCGGCGACCGTTTCCTTCGTCGTATACGGCGGCAGTCTTCAGTCGACGAGTGACGCTTACATCGAGGGGCGAGTCATTCGAATCAGCCCGCGCGTTTCAGGCCCCGTGCTGCACCTCTATGTCGACGACAACACGCCCGTAAAGGCCGGCGACACTTTGCTTGAAATCGACCCCGCGGACTTCCAGGCGAAAGTCGATCAGGCCGCGGCCGCGCTGGCGGCGGCAAAGAGCGACGTGGAGGAAGCCAGGGCCGCCGTGCTGAGCGCCGACGCCGCCGTCGGCGAAGCTCAAGCCGCCCTCGACGCCGCTCGAACAGATGCAAATCGCACCCAGTCCGACTATCGCCGCTATGCGGCCATGGGAACCGACGGTGTCTCGGAGCAGCAGTTGGAAACTTCCAAAGACTCGGCCGACGCCGCCAATGATCAGGTCGAGGCCGCTGCGAAAAAACTCGCTGCGGCCAAGGCGCAATTCAATGTCGCCGGAACCAACGTCGGGACGGCGGAATCCGGCGTTGCCGCCGCGGTGGCGGAACTTCATTTCGCCCAGCTTCAACTCCAATACACAAAGGTGATCGCCCCCTATTCAGGCCGTGTCACCAACAGGAATGTGGAGGCGGGTGATTTTGTGTCGGCGGGACAGCCGCTCCTCTCGATCGTTCCGGACGATGTGTGGGTGATCGCCAATTTCAAGGAAGTGCAATTGCAGCACATGGTGGTGGGGCAGAATGTTGATGTGCACGTCGATGCCTTTCCCGATCTGCGACTCCGGGCGCAAGTCCAAAGCCTGCAGGCCGGCACCGGCTCGCGATTTGAATTGCTGCCTCCGGAGAACGCGACCGGGAACTGGGTGAAAGTCGTCCAGCGCTTGCCGGTGAAAATCGTGTTCGAGCCGCAACAACCGGGTCTAAATAGCCTGGCTCAGGGAATGTCGGTCGAAGCCACAGTCGATACGTCGGGCCAGCCGGAGCATCCATGAAGCTCCTGATTCGCATTCGCCATTGTTTCTTTATGGCGCTGCCTCTTCTTCTCGGCACGGGCTGCGAAGTGGGGCCGAAATATCATGCTCCCAACACCCCCGTTCCAGAGAAATTCGAAACCACGACCCGCCCGACGACCAATCCAAGCTCTGTCGCCGATATGCAGCACGCGGCCTGGGTCGACTGGTGGACAAAGTTCAACGATGCGGAATTGACCTCCCTGGTCTCCCGGTCGCTCGGTGCGAATCACGAATTGAAGATTGCCGCCGCTAGAGTGCTCGAAGCCCGCGCCGTGGAACGTGTCGCGCAATCAGAGCTTTACCCCACGATTGACCTCAGCGCAGCCTTTTTCCAGACTCATGGACCCGGCGCCGGCTTTGGCGTTCCCTGGGAATTGCCCGGCATCGACAGCAGCTTCTATCACCTTGGACTCACCGCAAATTACGAAGTCGATCTCTTCGGAGGGGTTCGCAGAACAATTGAAGCCGCCGGAGCCACCGCCGAAGCGACCGAAGACGAGCGCCGGGGCGTCCAGGTGATACTCCTTGGAGAGGTCGCGAATCAATATATTTCGCTGCGGGCATTGCAGGCCCGGCTCGAAATTGCCAATGAGAATCTCGCCGACCAGCAGCGAACGCTCGCTATCGTACAAAAACGCCTCAAAAACGGCCTGACGCCGACTTTCGATCTCGTTCGCGCCAGCGCTCAGGTCGACGCCACCGAATCGGGCATCCCTCCGCTGGAAGCCGGCATCCGCCAGACGATTTACGCTCTATCGGTTCTGATGGGCGAAGATCCGCCGGCATTGACCTCCGAACTTCTAACCGCCGCGCCGATTCCACCTGTCCCCCCGGAAGTGCCGGTTGGATTGCCTTCCGAATTGCTGAAGCGCCGTCCCGATGTTATGGAAGCCGAGCGTCTTTTGGCCGCCGCGACCGCCGTGCAAGGCGTCGCAACGAGCGATATGTTTCCGCACCTGGTTCTCGGCGGGGCCGCCGGTGTCGAAAGCCGCAAGGCCAGCCAGCTTTTCAGCCAGCACGATCCCAGCAGCGGTTTCTACGATGCCGGGCCATTCGCCGACTGGACGATCTTCGACGGCGGGAAACGCCGCGCCAACGTCGATCGCGCCAAGGCACAGGTTCTGGCGGCAATCAACGCGTATGAGGCCACGATCCTGCAAGCGCTTCAGGACGTCGATAGCGCTCTGGTCGCCTATTCGCAGGATCAGGCGCGGCGCGATTCCCTGAGCACCCTGGTCGCGGAAAACCAGCGCGCACTACGGATCGCCCAGGCTGAATATTCCAATGGAATCATTGATCTCCTCGATGTCCTCGAGGTGCAGCGGAATCTTTATGCGTCTCAAGACGCGCTCGCCCAGGCGACACAAACCGTCTCAACCGACCTGGTCGCGCTCTACAAAGCCCTGGGCGGCGGTTGGGAGAACTCCCAGACATGACTGCCGTAAGCTCCCCACTCTTTCCGACGACCTACTCGCCCGCAATCGACCGCACCGTCAAACTGGCGATCGTCTTGGTCGTCACCCTCGTTACTTCGATGGAATTTCTCACCAGCTACGCCGTCGGCGTTGCGCTGCCTGACATCCAGGGCGATCTCGCCGCCTCGTTCGACGAGGGAGGCTGGATCATCACAACCTATACCGTCTGCTTCCTGATCGGCCTGGTTCTCAGCAACTGGACCGCGGACAAGATCGGATATCGACGCTGGATGATCGGCGCCATCGTCCTCTTCATGTGCTCGTCGATCGGCTGCGGAATGAGCCACACGCTGGCCCAGATGCTGGTGTTCCGTGGATTCATGGGCTTCGCCGGTGGAAACTTCCTGACCCGAGCCCAGACGGCAATCACCCGAGTCTACGACGGCAAGGCTCGCCTGAAAGCTCTTTTCGTCCTAGCCTTCGGCGTGATTATTCTTGCCCGAACCTCCGGGGCTTTTATCGGCGGCTTCCTGACCGAATGGTATAGCTGGCGATATATCTTTTTCCTGAACGTGCCCCTCGCGCTGGCCGCGCTGGTCATGGCCATCGCCTTTTTTCCTGACGTTAAGGCAGCCCGATCCCGCGTGCCCCTGGATATTCCGGGCCTCCTGCTTCTCGTCGGCTGGCTCGCATCGATGCAGATTGTCCTCAGCCGCGGCGAACGCGACGACTGGTTTTCCGATCCGCTGATCGTCACGCTAACCATTCTCGCCGCCACATGTCTGCCCCTTTTCATCTGGTGGGAACGTCACCCGTCTAATCACGATCCGATCATCAGCCTCAAAACCTACGGCAGCCGCAACTTCGTCCTGGGATCCATCTACGTGCTCATGCTCGGAATGATGCTTTTCGGCCAGATGTATTTCGTTCCGCAATTTCTTCGCAATGTTCAACATCACTCCGCCTACGGAACCGGCAAGCTCCAGACGGTCAACGCGATCTGGTTCACCGTTGGCCTGGTCGCCGGCGCTCTGCTCATGAAGCGACTTGGCTTCCGAGCCGCGCTCGGCGTCGGGGCGGCAATTTTTATGGCCGGAATGCTCGTCTGGACTTTCCGCCTCACAACCAACCTCTCCGACGAGGAGATGTATCTCCCGCTCGCTCTCACCGGTTTCGGCGGCGGCTGGCAGATCGGACCCATCTCAACCCTCATCAACAGCCAAGTTCCAAATGTCCTGATCGGCGAAGGAATGGAATTGTATTTATGCCAGCGCCAGCTTGGCGGAAGCTGGGGAATCGCCATCCTCACCATCCTCGTCGATCAGCGCCGCAGCTTCTGGTCGGGCCGATTGGGAGAGAACATTAATCTATATAACCTCACCGCCCAGGATGCTCTTCGACAAGGCGCCGCCGCCTTTCAATCGACCGGCTTCCCTCATGCTCAAGCCGAAGCCGCCTCGATGGGAATCCTCCACGGCCGGCTCCTGATGCAATCAGTAGTAAACTCCTTCGCCGACACTTTTGCCTACCAGGCACTCATCGGTGCAGCCGCCCTGTTTATGGTGATTTTCTTTGCCCGCGGCCGCGCCATCGCCTCCGGGATTCGCTGGGTGGTGCAAAGCACTCGTTGACGCGGTGTTCGATGCAACAGCATGCAACCCATTCTCGCGGCACAAATACTCGGCTCGATCATATTCCCAAATGGGTCATTACCGCCGCAGTCAAAGGCATCCAAAGCGCTCTGCGCGAAATTGCCACCGATCTAAGCAACCTGAGCAAGTCCACCATCTCCCGCTTACCAAACGAGGAGAAACATGACTGATCGCATACCAGAAATCGTCATCGTCGGCGGAGGCTTCGGCGGACTCGAGGCCGCCAAGGCCCTGCGCAAAGCACCGGCCAAAATCGCCTTGTTCGATCAAAACAACCATCACGTGTTTCAACCCCTCCTCTACCAGGTCGCCACATCCATATTGGCCCCGACTCAGATCGGATCGCCCCTTCGCGTCATCCTCGGCAAGCAGCCGAACACCACCGTTATCCTGGGCGAAGTGACCGGCGTAGACACGCAGCAGCGCTGCATCATCGCCAATTCCTCCGACCGCGAGGGCGTTCGCGTGAGCTACGACTATCTCATCCTCGCCACCGGCGCCAGCCACAGTTACTTCGGCCATAACGAGTTCGCCCAATTCGCCCCCGGATTGAAAACCCTTGCCGATGCAGAATCGGTGCACAATCGAATCCTCAAAGCATTCGAACAAGCCGAGGCAGAGGAGGACCCCAAGCGGCACCAGGAACTTCTCACCTTCATTCTCGTCGGTGCCGGACCCACCGGCGTTGAAATGGCGGCCGCCATCGCCGCTCTGGTCCGCAGCACGCTGAAATCGGAATTCCGCCGTGTCGATCCCACGAGCACACGAATCGTCCTGGTCGACAGGGGCACCCGCGTTCTGGGCACCTTTTCCGAGCACTTGTCCGCCAAGGCGAAAAAGCGGCTGGAAAACCTCGGCGTCGACGTCCGCCTTGGCCAAAGCGTCGATCAGATCGATGCCGATGGCATCGTCACCGCCGGCGAGCGGATCTCCGGCAAAACCGTCATCTGGACCGCCGGCGTCACCCCTTCCCCCGCGGGAAAATGGCTCGGCGTCCCCACCGACCGCGCCGGCCGCGTACTCGTCAACGAAGATGTCTCCGTTCCCGGTCATCCAGAAATTTTCGTCATCGGCGACACCGCCTCCATGATGCAGGACGGCAAACCCCTCCCCGGCGTCGCCCAGGTCGCCATGCAGCAGGGAAAATACGTCGGCAAGCTCATTCGCCGACGCCTGGACGGCAAACCCGCCCCAAAACCATTCCGCTATTTCGACAAAGGAAACATGGCCGTCATCGGCAAGGGATATGCCGTCCTCCAATCCGGCAAAGTCCAGCTCAGCGGCTTCCTCGCCTGGCAGGCCTGGGCCACCATCCACATCCTCTATCTCGCCCAGCGAAACCTGCGATACAGCGTATTTGTGCAGTGGATATGGTCCTACTTCACAAACGGCCGCGGCTCGCGGCTTATCATAAACCAGTGCCCAGTCGAACCGGTCCAGGCATCACCCGAACATCCGCCCGATTTACCCGCCCCACCCCAACCCACGGCCGCGGCAGTCGGGTCACACAATTAGAAGTCCGCAGTAGGAGTCACCAGCCAGGGCATCACCATGGCAACCTCGGCACACCTTTGGGCAGTTGGATATGACGATGTCACTCGCGCCCAGCGCACCCGCGACGTCATCGTCGCTCTCGCCGGTCCGCAGCAATACCTGCGGCTGCTCGACATCGCAATCATCGTCAGGTCGCCGGACGGCTCCCTAACCTTCAACGGCAACCCATTCTCGGCCCGCCATCATCTTCTGGGCAACGGAACGCTGGGCCTTTTGGCTGGTTTCGCGCTGGCCGTGCCGATGTTGAGCGATGACGCCCTGACCCGGATGATGGATTCCGTCGCCCCGGATGGTTCGAACTCTCTGGGCATTGATGAGACGTTCAAGCAGGATATCGCCTCCATGATCCGGCCAGGAACTTCAGCCCTGCTGGTCCTGGAAGTCGCCGAAAACCCCAGCGCGATCTTCGACCACTTGCAGGGCCTGGGCGGCACAATTCTCAAAACCAACGTGGACCTCGAACGCGCCAATCTGATTCAATCGACCCTGGCTCGAAAGATGATGGGGTGATCCCATGATCGTACCCTGGCACTCCCTCGGAATGAGTACCGAGGGTTGCAGGTTCGAGTCCTGCCGGACACGTTAGACATAACTTCAGCTTCCTCGCAAAGCGCCCCCCGCAAAGCCCCCCCATATTCCTCTACTGCTCTACTTACCACTGCTCTACTCTCTCGCGCAGCGCCCCTCTCCTTCTTCTGCAAAACACAGCCCCAAAGCTGCGCTCGTACCGAGGGTTGTAACCTCACTCAAAATCCGCCAAGATGCTCCCGCCCGGCACCCGCTGGGCAACGGCGATGAAGAATCCCAAACCGCAAGCCCCACCGAAGCAGGATTCCGGACAACTCTTCCGGAGAACTGCCCCAACCAGCCACCGTCCGCTGATCCTCCCTCTCTACCTCAACGAAGAGGCGGCAAAACCGATCAACCAGGGTCCCAGTGTCGAGGCCGCGCATAAAATCCTCCTCCGGTGGGCCGATCTTGAATCGAATGGGCACCTCGCCAAAAAAGAAACTTCCCTCGACGAGGCCTTTCGACAGGAGGTCTTCGGGCAAGCCTTGCGCTATTCCAGCAGCACAACCAGCCCCTCATCCTACCAATATGAAAAGAGCTTCTTCATCGCAGGAATCGGCACCCCCGATGGGGTACTCGGCGGATTTCCCCCCGTAGAGCCCCGAACCATCCGCGCCGTCATCGAATTAAAGGACTCTTCCACCGATCTTGACCACGACAAATTCAATGGCCGTACCCCAGTCCAGCAGTGCTGGGACTACCTGTATAATCTTCCTGATTGTCCGTGGGGAATCGTCTCCAACTTTGTCTCCATCCGGCTCTACCACCGCGACAAAACCCAGCGCGTATTCGAGCAGTTTGAGCTACAGAAGCTTCGAGACCCGCAAGAATTCGCCCGCTTCTACGTCCTGTTCGAACGCGGTGGGCTGCTCGCCAACCATATTGTCAAAATCCCACGCGCACTCGAACTCATCCAGCGGACAGACACGCGCCAGCGCGAAGTCGGCGACCAGCTTTACAACTATTACAACGAGCAGCGCATCCGCCTCATCCAGGAACTCATCGCCAACCATGGCAAATCCCACGACCAGGCCCTGCGCCGCTCAGAAACTTCTTGACCGCATCATCTTCATAGCCTTCTGCCAAGACCGCGGCCTTCTTCCCGCCAAGCTTATTGACTCCACCTGGAAAAGCGCACCCCCTCTGGCCAGAGCGACAAACCCCCGCTGGCGCGCTTTCCTCGACACCTTCTACGCCATCGACAAGGGGCATCCCAACCTCGACCTGACCACCGGATACAACGGCGGCCTTTTCGCCCACGACCCGGACGTGGACGACCTCAACCTCGAAGATAGCTGGACCTCTATCTTCCAGGAAATCGGCAAATATGATTTTCGCGACGACGTAAACGTCGACGTGCTCGGGCATATCTTCGAAAAATCCGTCAGCGAAATCGAAAAGCTCCGTGCCACAAAGGCCTTCTTCACCCCCGACCCCGATCGCTTCCCCGTCATGCCCAAAAGCGCCGAGCGAAAACGCTTCGGCATCTATTATACCCCGCCCGAATTTACGTCCTTCATCGCCGCCCACACCATCCAGCCGCTTATCGACGAGCGCTTTGCCGCCCTCGCTAAAGAGCAAGGCGTCGATCCCAATGAATCCCTCCGCACGCCGCCCTCAGGCGTCTTTGCTGAATATTGGCGTCAATGCCTCGCCGCCCTTCGCCAAATTGCGGTTGTCGATCCTGCCTGCGGCAGCGGAGCATTCCTTATTGCCGCCTACGAGCAGTATGGCGCCGTCGTGAAGAATCTTGTCCATCACACCGGCCAGCCGGCATCCACCTGGGCCGACGCTGTTTCCGAAATGATATTGAGCGAAAACCTGTTCGGCGTTGACGTGTCGCCCGAAGCCGTCGAGATTACCCAACTCGCCCTGTGGATTCGCTCCGCCCGCCGCGGCAGAACGCTCGCCAACCTCGCCGGCAACATCGTTTGCGGCAACAGCCTCGTTACCGACCCTGCCGTCCATCCCCGTGCCATGGAGTGGGAAAAAGCGTTCCCCCTGATCTTCAAACGCCCCGGTGGAAGCGGCTTCGACTGCGTCATCGGTAACCCTCCATGGGAGCGAATGAAACTGCAGGAGCGGGAATTCTTCGCCTTCGCCGCCCCTCAAATCGCCAGCGCCGTCAGCGCCGCAGAACGCCGAAAACTCATCACAACCCTCGAATCGGAAAATCCAACCCTCTATCAGAGCTATGTTCAGGCCAAGGACTCCGCCGATCGCACCCTCGACCACGTCCGAACCAGCGGCCATTTCCCCCTTACCGGCCGCGGCGACATAAACACCTACATGGTCTTCGCGGAACTCGCTAGAAAAATCGTTCGTGCTACCGGCCGCGTCGGGTTACTCGTCCCGTCCGGAATTGCCACCGAGGACACGACGAAATTCTTTTTCAATAATCTGACCGAGACGGAATCCCTTATTGCCCTTTACGATTTCGAAAACACGAAACCCATCTTTCGCGACGTACACCGCTCCTTCAAATTCTCGATACTCCTTCTTGGAGGCGCCAATCACAAAACACCTGATGCCGATTTTGTTTTCTTCGCGCACGATATTACGGATCTGACCGAGAAACACCGTCATGTGCGGCTCTCGCGCAAGGATCTGGCCCTACTGAATCCTAACACGATGACTTGTCCCATTTTCAGCAACGGGCGTGACGCCGAAATGACCAAAGCGATATATAAACGCGTCCCGATTCTGATAGACGAAAGGAGAAAATCCGGCGGAAATCCGTGGGGAGTGCGATTTCTTGCAATGTTTCACCAGACCAACGATGCCGAGCATTTTCTATCACCGGCCGATCTCAAAAAGCGCGGCGCAAAACCCATTGGGAACCATTGGAAAAAGGGCAAAGTCGACTACCTTCCACTCTACGAGGCGAAAATGTTTCGCCCTTATGACCACCGTTTCGGAAGTGTGTTTATCCGGAAGGAAAATTGGGTCAACCAAGGACAAACTGATCAGAGCACCCTGGTTGAGCATCAGAACCCTGAGTTTGTTGCCCAGCCCCGCTGGTGGGTCCAATCTGGCATCGTTTATGATCGCCTCGGCGATTTGAAACCGCCGGCACTTCTGGCGTTTCGAGACGTCACCCGTGCAACCGACGACCGCACAATGCTGGCTACGTTCATCCCGACCGTAGCAGTGACTAACACCGCACCGTTCATTAGGTTCGATCCTGTAATCCGGATAAGGCTGCAATGCTGCTTGCTGGCTAACCTAAACAGTATCCCATTGGATTTCGTTGCCAAACGGAAGATCCCACACATCCACATGAATTTTTTTATTGTCGAGCAGCTCCCGATTTTCCCTCCCGACGCCTATGAAGACCGCTGCCCCTGGGACAAGAAACAAACCCTCGAAAAATGGATTTCCGATCGCGTTTTGAAAATGACCTGCACTGCCGACGACATGCGGCCCCTCGCCGAAGCCGCCGGCTTCAAGGAAGGGGTCCACAAATGGAAAGACCCCGAGCTGCCCAGCTTCGCGCCGAACTCGACGCCGCCTATTTCCACCTCTACGGAATCTCCCGCGACGAAGCCGCCTACATCCTCTCAACTTTCAGCGGAATGGTCGAAGACGATTCCCCAACGCTGACGGAATCCTCGGCCGCCTCCCTAATCCTCGAAACCTTCGACACCCTCGCGCCGGCCTAGACGCTCCGATCCGGGACGGGTCTGCCCCACGACTGTTGTATGTCGCAATATCGACGGCTCAAATTTCGATTGTCCCCTTCCCGTTTTGATATCATTGATATCATTGATATCGCGCGAACCCGTACCTCATCCCACCCAAACCCCCCCAGCTTGTTGCGGACTGTAACCTTTTGTACTGAAGGGGTCAGAACCAGAATTAACGCCGGAGGTGCTGGTCCCGGCGCCGTAGGCAAAAATGCACGGGATTCTGCGTCGCCTCGGTGCGCGTCTATTGGTTTTTCGGGATGTTTTCGTCATGCGCGAATCCGGTATCGCCCATCAATTTCCCCGGGGTCGGAGGATGGTCAGAGCGAGCCCGAAGGCACCGGGGCCTTTTCAGTCGGCGTTCTCTTTGTATACAGATTCGATGTCATCAATTCGGGTAAAGAAGACGTCAAGGACGGCTTCGTCGAATTCTTTGCCTCGGCCCGAGTTAATGATTTCCAGGCATTTTTCTGTGTGGTAGGCAGGTTTGTAGGGTCGGGGACTGTGCAGAGCGTCGAACACGTCAACCAGGGCGGTGATGCGACCTTCCAGGGGAATGGAATCGCCGCGGAGTCCGAAGGGATAGCCGGAGCCGTCGACTCGTTCGTGATGACTGATGGCGATATCGGCGGCCATGCGAAGGACGGGGGAATCGACGGACTGATTTGCGATGACGCCGAGGTCGGCGTATTTTCGCGCAAGCTCGGCTTCGCTGGCGCTGGTGGGTTCGATGATGGCTTTGCCATACTCGCAATGCTTGCGCATGACGGCGGTTTCTTCGGGGGTGAGTTTTGCCGGCTTGAGGAGGAT
Source organism: uncultured Phycisphaerales bacterium (assembly GCA_963755915.1). Classification (GTDB taxonomy): domain Bacteria; phylum Planctomycetota; class Phycisphaerae; order Tepidisphaerales; family Tepidisphaeraceae; genus PALSA-1353. Next base: position 3,671,886 of record CAVWLP010000002.1, on the reverse strand, counting down.
CGCGTCGGGGATGCCGATTTTACCGATGTCGTGAAGCTGGGCGGCAAGTTCGAGCATAGCGGATTGCTGATTGGAGTAGCCGAGCTCAGACGCGACGACGGCGGCACAGCGTCCGACGCGGATGACGTGACGGCCGGTCGTGTCGTCGCGATATTCGCCGGCGCCGCGAGGCATTGAATGACGCGCAGTCGCGACATTTCGACTTCAGCCGTGCGTTTCTGGACTTCGCGTTCCAGCTTGACGGAATAGCCGGCGAGATAGTCCTGATGGGCCTTTACGGTCAGGACGTTGCGGAGGCGAGGAAGAAGCTCGTGGGGATCGACGGGCTTGGCGAGAAAGTCGGTGGCGCCGGATTCGAGAGCGGCGAGCTTGGTTGGGGCGTCAGTGGAGGCGGTGAGAATGAGCACCGGCGTATGGCGAAAGGTCGCGTCTTCGCGGATCCATTTGAGGATCTCCAGGCCATTGACCTGGGGCATCATGATGTCGAGCAGGACGGCGTCGGGCTGCTCGCTACGGAGGAGGTTCATGGCCTGAGTGGAGTCGGAGGTGGAGACGAAATTCTTATAGCCGGCGCCTTGGAGATACTTGCGGACTACCTTGACGTTGATCGGCTCGTCGTCGACGATCATGAGCCGGGCGTCGAGGAAGCGTGCGTGCTCGCGGGCGACCTCGGGTGGACTGGACTCCGAACGGGAAAGCAAGGTGGAGCTAATCGAAGCGGGGATAAAGTTCATGACTGTGCTCCGCCGGCGGTGACGGGTTTGGGCTGGGGCCGAACGACGCGGCGGCCGAGGTCCTGGACGTCGGCGAGAGCGGCGGGGATTTGATCGACGCGATTTTCCTTTGCGAGCTTTTCGAGCCTGGCCGCGGGATTGGTGAAGGCATTGAATCCGGCGGTGCCGCCGGAGCCTTTAAGCCAGTGCGCCAGCGAGGCAAGCTGGGACAATTCCTTTTTTTCCCAGGCCTTTTGCATTTCGGCGATCTGATCGCGAAGGCGGTCGGCGAATTCCTGCACGATTTCGAGAAAATCGGGATCTTCGATGGGAAGGGTGGACTGAAGAACCAGGAGGTTGGGAGGAGTTGTTTGCGGCGCGGCTGAAGGTGCTGAAGCGATGGGCCTGGGCTGTGGAGCGGGGGCATCGGAAGAGGCGGTGCCGACCAGATTGGCCAGGGTTCGCAAAAGGAGGTCGACGTCGATCGGTTTGCTGAGATAACCGGAGCATCCGGCGGCGCGGCATTTTCCTCTTCACCTTTCATGGCATTGGCCGTCAGGGCGATAATGGGGAGTTTGCAGCCGTTTTCGCGCAGACGGCGGGCTGCGGTGAAGCCGTCCATCACGGACATCTGCATGTCCATGAGGATGACGTCATATTGACCGGTGGTGGCTTTGTCGTAGCCGATTTGACCATTATTGGCGAGTTCGACAGTGACCCCGGCGCGTTGAAGGACGATAGTGATGAGCCTCTGGTTGCTTGTGCCGTCCTCGACGACGAGGATCCGCGCGGGATTGAGACGAACGACCGCCGGCGCGGGGGCGGATTTGGCCTTGGCGGATTTTTCTTCCACGGGGTCGAAAAATTCAATGGGTTCGAGCAGACCGGCGTCGATGGTTAGCGTGAACGTGCTGCCCTTGCCATACTCACTTTGCACGGTGAGCCCACCGCCAAGCGCGGTGGCACACTGACGACTAATAGAGAGGCCCAGCCCGGTGCCGCCGAATCGGCGGGTGATGGAGTTGTCGGCCTGTGTGAAGGGGTCGAAAATACGTTTCAGGGATTCGGGCTTCATGCCGATGCCGGTGTCGATCACGTCGACGACTAGGCATGGGCGCGGGTTCGAGCGGTCGAGCCGCGCGAGCAGACGTACGCCGCCTTTTTCGGTGAATTTGATGGAATTTCCGACGAGGTTGGTGAGAACCTGGCGGAAGCGTGTGGGATCGGTCAGGACGGTGGCGGGAGAGGGACCAACCCAGGCGAAGGAGAGGTCGATGCCCTTGTCCTGGGCGCGAATTCCCAGGACGGCGACGATCTCGGAGATGATCTGGTTGGGTGAGCAGCGCGTAAGTTCGATTTCGAGCTTGCCGGATTCGATCTTGGAAAGATCGAGGATGTCATTGATGAGCTCAAGGAGGTGCTGTCCGCTGGAGTGAATGGTGTTGAGGAATTCGAGGCGTTCGGCTTCGCTGTCTTCGTAGCCGCGTCGAAGCACATCCGTGAATCCGAGGATGGCATTCATGGGGGTTCGGATTTCGTGGCTCATGCGGGCGAGAAATTCGCTTTTTGCGCGGTTGGCTTCGTCGGCCATCTCTTTGGATTTGCGCAGCTCAATTTCCTTTTCGACGAGGGGTGTGACATCCTCGAAGCTGGCGAGTGCGCCGCGGGCCTTGCCGCGCGCGCCGGCGACGGGGGAGCAGTTGACGATGAAGGTGCGGTTGACGCCGGCGGCATCGACGAGACGGAGGGTTTGGTTGCGCTGGGCCTGGTTGTCGCGGACGGCGGCGGCCCAGGGGAGGTCGATGGGTGCGGACGGGTCGGCGCTCGGCATGTTATGCTTCCAATCGAACTGCGCGGCGCGAGCGCCCATGAGCTTGTCGGCGTCGGAGCCGACCACGGCGGCGAAAGTTCGGTTGGCCAGGGCGATCCGGCCCTGCTGATCGACAATGAGAAGCCCCTCCGCGAGCGTATCCAGCGCAGCGCGGACATGGGGAGGAACTACCTTGGAGGGATCGAGATGCTGGAGCGTGCGCTTGAGGTAAATCAGGAAGGAGGCAAGGCTGGCGACGGAGATGAAGAGGATCATCTTCGTATAGGGCGAGAAGATGAATCCAAAGGGGCCGGAATATTTCAGAGACTGAAAGCGGATTTCCATGGATCCCCACTGGCTCTTCTGGGCAAAGATGGGGACCAAAACGCGCGAGGCCTCGTCGGAGGATTTCGGCCAGTAGGCGGCGTGATTGCCGACGTCAATGATGAGGAAGCCATCGGATTTCCGCAGGCCCAGCGAAAGGATGTCAGGATTGCGCTGAGCAACGGCGCGGAGAACGGCATCAAGACCTGCCATGTCCCTTCGTGAGACAAATGCGGACGCGTTGACGGCGATGGTTTCGGCAAGCGTGGCGCGCCCTGCCATGGTGGCGGCCTGCGGATTGGGAACAAAGCCCAGCGCAATAGCCAGCGCGATGGCGCTAATGAGGAGCAACTGAAGGCCGAAAACGATTTTAATGCGTACAGGTATTCGGTTCATGACGTTGGTTCCATGTCATCGGTGTCGGAGTGTTTGAAAGTGCCAGAGTTTTGAGCGGCCTGGTTAGAATTCTCGACGAGGGATTCGATGGAATCATTGTCGCCGGCCTGGGGTTTGCGCTTTTTGCGTGATTTTTCGAAGCTATCGAGGACGGGGATTGGGTCCATCGATTTCCATGCTGGGAAAACTGAAAGGAGGCTGCTGAGCAGCGATCCGCCGCGAAGCATCCAGATGAGATAGGCGGCGGAGGCGCTAAAAGAGACGACGGATGCGGAACCGGCGGTAACCTTGAGGGCTTTCTCGGAAGCCATGTCGGTCTTCATTTCGTCGAGGTTTTTGAGCATGGGACTCTGCGGATCGAGGAAAGTGAAAACCTGATCGGGAACGGTTCGGACCTGCTCATCGGGGATGGAAGAGGCGGTAGCGAATGGGTTGGCGCTAGCCGAATTGGCTGGAGCCGAGGGTTTGGGCGCGGTAACGACGCTGGCGACAGCGGCGACGGTTGGAGCGGGTTTGGCAGCAGATTCGGCCGGGGCTGCGGGCGGGGCGACAGCTTCGGGAGATGGTGCGTCGGGGGAAGGTGTTGGATCGGGGAATATCGTGTCGGACGCGGTGATCGCATCCTGGGAAATAACGGAGGTGGAGTCGGTCGAAGTTGTCTGGGAGGTCGTGGGCGTGGAATCGCCCGTGGTTGTAAGCGGACCGTCAAGAATGCCAGTGAGGATGGAGTTTTCGGAGTCGGAGGAGGCGCCTGGTGAAAAGATGGAAGAGGTTGTTGACGTGGAGGTAGTCGCGGCCTCCTGGACGTAAATGTTGACCGAGCGCATCGGCGACGAGGCGGATACGGAAATCTCGTTAATGGTGACAGCGAGGGTAGCGTCGCCGGCGAAACCGGGATCGGGCGTGAATTTCAGGCCCTGGAGAGAGGCATTGATGGCCGCGAGCGTGCCGGTAACGCTGACGGTAATATCGTTAGTCCCCGTTCCGGCTGAGAGGGAAAGGCCGTTGAGCTCTGAGAGAGAGATTACGCCGCCGGTTCCAGAAAGGGTAAGCGTAAGGGGAACGGATTGGGTGGCGGCGTCGGTGTCGGTAACAAAAATCGGATCGGCGGTGGAGAAGACCAGGGGCAGGGTGGGAGCGGTCGACTGGCTTGGGGGAACGGAAACAGCGAGATCATCAAGCAAGCTGGCGGAGGCGGAGCCGCTGATGTTGCCGGCCGTGGCGATGATGGTGGCGTTGCCCGCGCCGGCGTTGGGGGCGGTGTAGAGCCCAGCGGCCGAAATTGTGCCGACGTTGGCAAGCGTCGACCACGTGAAGATGGGCTGCGTGGCCATGGGATTGCCAAACTGGTTAACGGCAACCGCGGAAAACTGTTCGGATTGAGCGCGCTGAAGGGCCGAGCCGGACGGTGAGACGTCAATTCCGGAATACGTCGGAATCACCTGGACCGTGACGGAGCTGATGGTGGACGCGCCCTCGGCGTCAACGATCGTGACCAGGAATTGGTAGGTGCCGGGGGCAGAGAACGTGGCCATGACGCTTTGGGCGGCGTTTGTACTGTTCCGTGAGAAGAGGACGGGAGCTGGTGGGTTGCCTTCGGTGGTCCAGGTATAGGTGAGATTGGCTTGACCACCGTCGTCGGCGCCCAGGACGCTCAGATTGGTGGTGGTGCCGTCCACCATTGTCGGAGAAGCGGCGGCGGCAACGGCCACGGAGGGAGGGGCGTTGAAGATCGTGACATCAGCGACTTGCGAAGCCGAACCACCGCTGACGGATATGGTGGCGATGCCGGGGGAGCTTGGTGCGGTGTAAAGGCCGGCGGAGTTGATGGAACCGCCGCCCGATGCGACCGACCAATTCAATGCGGGCATCGTGGCCATTGGGTTGCCGAATTGATCCTCACCGGTGGCGGAGAATTGGCTCTGGGCATTGAGATGCAGCGAGATCTGGGGAGGCGCGATTCCCAGTGTAGTGACGGTTTGGTTGACAATGACGGTAACAGAAGACGTCGTCGTAAGGCCTTCAATATCTGCGATGGTCACCCGAAATTCGTATGTGCCGGCCTTGGAGAAGGTGGCGATGGTGTCTTTGGCAGAGTTGTTTCCGTTGAGGGAGAAGGTGACGGGGGCAGGAGGTGTGCCGTCAGTGGCCCAGGTGTAGGTGAGATTGGATTCGCCTCCATCGTCGGCGCCGAGAACGGAAAGGAGGGTGGAGGTTGTGGTGACGGTGGAACTTGATGCGGCCGCGGGTGTGGCAACGGTAGGCGGAGCGTCGATGACGGTGATGGAAGCACCGCCAGAGACGGTGCCGATGGCGGCGGCGATCGTGACGCTTCCCGCGCCCGCGCCGGGCGCGGTGTAGAGACCGGAGCCGTCGATGGCCCCGCCGCCGGATGAGACCCTCCAGGCGAACGGTCCTGGCGAGGCGATGGGATTGCCGAACTGATCGTATGCGACCGCGGAGAAGTGCTGCTGCGCGTTTTCGTCGAGGCTCGCCATGGAGGGAGAGACGGAGATCGACGTAACGGTCTGCTGAACGATTACCGAGACCGTTTGATAGGTGATCGAACCATCGTTGATGGCGACCTCGAAGGTGTAGTCGCCGGCGTGAGAGAAGGTTGCGATCGTAGTTTGAGCGGCGGACGAGAAGTTTGCGCTGTAGGATGGGTTTAAGGCGCCGGAGGGCAGAGTGATGGCGGACCAGGTGTAGGTAACGCCGCTGGTAGCGCCGCCGAGGACGGAGAGCGTCGTGTAGGTTCCTGTCACAACGCCCGGTGAGGCCACGGCCGTTCCCGCGGAGACGACGGAAACGGTGGTCGATCCGGTCACTCCGCTGCTGCTGGCGAAAATTGTGTCCGTGGTTGGGGTTACCGGGGCGGTATATAAACCCGTCGAACTGATCGAGCCGACATCGCAGGACCAGTCCAGCGTTGGCTGAGCGGCCATCGCGTTGCCGAACTGGTCGAGTGCGACGCCGAAGTATTGCTGGGTACCGCCGACGGCCGAGGCCGTGTTGGCGGGCGAGACGGAAATGCCGGTGAGGGTTTGATCCACAGTGACGGAGACGGAGCTGGTGACAGAGAGGCCGCCGGGGTCGGTAATCGTCACTTGCAATGTGTAATTGCCGGCGCCGCCGAACGTGGCGACGGTGCTCTGGGCATCGTTGGAGCCGTTGAGGCTGAAGCTGGGGTTGGCGGCGCCGGCGGGTTTAGTGAGGACCGACCAGACGTAGGTGAGGCCGGAGGGTCCATATTCGGCGTCCGCGCCGAGGGCGGTGAGAGTGGTGGACGTTCCGGTCACCGGGGATGGGGAGGCCTGCGCGGCAGTCGCGACGGTTGGCGGCTGGGCGACTTGTTCGATGTTGATAGGTATGTTAGCGATCGTCGCAGCGCTGGAGCCGGCGGTGGCGGAGATTTGAATGCCCGCGTATCCAAAATCGTTTGGGGTAGGAGCGAAGGTAAGGCCGCTTAGCGCGGCGTTGATTTCGCTGGGCGAGCCCTGGAACGTCAGCACCGAATCGTTAGACCCTGTGCCGACCGTGAAGGTCAGGCCTGTGGTGGAACCAAGAGTGAGCAGCCCGTTGACCGCGGTGAGAGTGACTTGCTCGGTTGTGTTTGCAATGTTGTTTATGGTGATTGCGTTTGAATTGGCGGGGGAGAAAGTGAGCGTCGCGTTTTCATTCGTCTGCTGCGCAGACGGCACGGACACCGTCGGAGGCTGATTGGAGGCTGAGGTAAACGTGACGGCAACAGAGCTTGTGACCGAATTTCCGGCGGCGTTGGTGATGGTGGCAAGGAAATCGTAGGTTCCCGGCGCGGAAACGCCGGCGATGGTGTTTTGGGCGGAGTTAGCGCCGTTGGCAGAGAAATCGACGGCTCCGGGCGGCGTGCCGATGACGGACCAGGTGTAGGTGAGATTGCTTTCCCCGCCCGGGTCGGAGCCCAGGACATTGAGATTGACTGAACCCGGAGCGGCGGGCGAGGTGGGAGAACTGTTGGCAGCGCTCGCCACGGTGGGTCTGGCCGCGTTGACGACAACATCGGCGGAGCTGGAAACACCGCTGGCGCTGGCGGTGATTGTGGCGCTGGTTGCGGCGGCGGGCGCGGTGTAGTCGCCGGTGGAGGAGAGTGTTCCGGAGCCAGCCGTCAGGCCCCAATGGAACGTCGGCTGCGTAGCCATGACCTTGCCGAATTGATCGTACGCCGTAGCGGCGAACTGCTGAGAGCCGCTGACGTTCATGGTGGCGGAAGAAGGAGTGACCAGAACCGCGGTCAGTGTTTGGTCAACGGTTATGTTGATCGTCAGGGTGGTGGTACCAAGAAGGCCCAACAGCGAACTGCACTGGAATTCGACCGTGTAGTTTCCGGCCTGGAAGAAAGTAGCGGTCGCGGACTCACCTCCGGAGGCAACATTGAGCGTCGGAGTGGTGGCGCCGCCCGGCTTGGCGGTGACGGTCCAGGAATAGGAGGCAAGGAGGCCGGTGACACCGACGGCCGTGAGTGAGGTTTGCGTGCCGGTGACGGTTGCGGGCGAGGCGGTGATGGCCTTGGAGCCGACGACGGATATCGTCGTCGAGCCGCTGACTCCACTGGCTGATACGGTGACGGTTGGGGTGCCAGTGGAGGATGAAGACGTATACAGGCCGGAGGAAGAGACAGAACCTCCACCGGAAAGAGACCAGGTGAGAGTGGGTTGGGTGGCCATGGCGTTGCCGAATTGATCGAGTTCCGCGGCGGAGAGTTGCTGGGTGCTTCTCGTGGACATGGTTGAGGGGGGTGCGATGTGGATGCTGGTAAGGGTCTGGTCGACCTGAATGGTGACGTCGCTTGTGGCCGAAAGGCCCACGGAATCGGTAACGGTGGCCTGGAGTTCGTATGTCCCGGCTGCGAAGAAGATGGCGACGGTGGATACGGCGGCGTTGGTGCCGTTGACGCTGAACAGCGGCGATTGAACACCCGTTGGTTTTGAGAGGACCGACCATTGGTAGATGAGATTTGCGGCGCCGGCGTCGTCGGTCGCGGCGACGGACAGCGTGGTGGATGTGCCGGTGACCGGGGAAGGGGAAGCGGCGGCGGCTTGAGTGATCTGCGGTCCGGTGTTTTGAATGGTCACTGACGCCGAGGCACTGAGCGAACCCGCGGAGGCGACGATTTGCGCCGAACCGACCGTCAGGGGGGCAGTGTAGAGACCGGCTGTGGTGATCGAACCATCGCCGGAAGCCAGGGTCCATGAGAAGGAGGGCTGCTGGGCCATCAGTTGGCCGAACTGGTCGTATTCGGAAGCGGAGAACTGCTGCTGCTGATTCACGTTGAGCGTGGAGGTGGTCGGCGCGATAGCAATGGAATTGGCGGTTTGATCAACGGTCACGTTCACGCTGGAGGTCGTGGAAGCGCCTTGCGTGTCGGTGATGGTGACTTGGAAAGTGTAATCACCGGCGCGGGAGAAGGTCGCTGTGACGTCCTTGGAGGCGTTGGTGCCGTTGGCGCTGAAGGCGACGAGAGCCGGGGGTGAGCCGGTCGTCGCCCACGTATAGGTCAGGCTGGCTTCGCCATTGACGTCAGCGCCAAGGACACTGAGATTCGCGGTGATACCAGAAACCGTGGACGGAAAGGCGGCGGCGGCAACGGCGACGGTGGGCGAAGGGCTGGACTGGAAAAACGCGGGGTTCTGGGAGGCGGGCGCATCGCCCCCGGCCACTCCACTGCCGCTTAGAAAATTCCTGGGTTCAAGCCATTCAAATATAAATTGGGCTTGCCACCAAAGGATTTTTCTACAAAGCGGCACGCCTCGGAGGCCTTGGCGCGGAGCATTCGACGCGCTGGTGCGCGTTGCGAGAGATTGTCTTGCGTTGAATGGAGACGCCATTTTTTAAAAAAGACGCGGAAATCTGCCGGAGGCCCGTTCCCAAAGACGCCCACTTAACTATCGGCGAAAAGAGCTGGTCCCTTTTTTGAATGAACTTGCGAAATCTGCTGTGGATCAGGAACTGTAAAGGCCAGGTGGAAGCGTGACTTAATTCGTCTGCGATTTGATTGGTTAGGCGGGGTTGCGGTGCGGAGAAATATGGTGCGGCTCAAAAACTACAGTGCCGATAACTAGCGAAAGGCGCCGCGCCCCGGTGGCTGCCGGAGGAGTGGAAAACGCGCAATCTCAAGCCGTCGAGATGGGGACGAGGGTCTTTGCCGCCCGCCCCTCATGAACCCGATCACCGGCGATTCGATCTTCCAATTGGAAGCGACCTGGTGCGCTAAGTGTTCCAACGCGAAATCGTTGACCTGCCAACGGAGTCGCCGGTTGTTCAAATAATTGTCGTGTTGTTCCAACATATAATGGCCGAGACGCTGACCCTCTCGACCTTGTGAGCCCTCAATATGAGGCGTCGATACTCAGTTTGAAAGATACTGAATACGGGATTCTGAACCAATCGAAGCATCGCGTGTGAAATCGAGAACCGCCAGAAGATGCCTGGCCTGCAGCACGTCGATGATTTCGTCTATACGAATGACTCGTCTGCGAGAGCCGTCAATCAGCGAAAAAAAAGATAGGGTTCCGCTCGTGCTTTCGTGCGGGACGAACTATGACGCGCCAAAGCCGCTATCGCGTTTTCTGGGCGATCCTGTAACTTCGGGAGGCGCTGGCCTTAACAATTGTTTGGATTGGCTGCTCAACGCCCTTTGTGAAATGGCTGATGATTTCCCCAAGTGGACTTCCAGAGACCAGTCAATATTTTATGATGGCCGCGGTTGCCGCGGGAACTGTGATATGGAACCGTCCGGCTTGAGAGGGGGCTTGTAAGGAGCACCATATGCCTGCCCATGAGGCATCTTTGCCGATCGGCGCGCTACCGAGCGTGATTCCGGTCTTGTCTGCGATATCGTGGCTGGCATTGGCGAGGAACTGAACTTCGCCGTGCGTGTAGGTATTGCCGGCGTTGATGGTGACGGCCACATCGCGCCCTTGGGCGCCATGCTCCTTGTTGATGATCGTTAAGAACAACGTACCGTCGGAATCCACCTCGCCGTAGGCGGTGACGTTGAGGTCGGGCGCGCATTGGCAATCCAGATCGATCATTGAGCCGTGGGCGGCCAAGTCGAATGCCTTGATGGCGTAGCCGACGGGGTGAACGTCGTAGCCCTTCGTGGTGGAGACATACGCCGCATAGCGGCACGGAGTCGACTCCTGCCCCGCGGCGACTCTATCGCCGGTATGGAAATTGACTCCCGCCGCCCCGTGGCGCGACCACCAATGCAGATAGTCCAGCGCCCACAACGCCGCGGCAAACGTGTCGCTCACGCCTTCTCTGCCCCCATTGAAGAAACTGTTGGTCTCCTCGATGCGGTAGGATAATTTTTCGTCGGCGACTTGCGGGACGAAATCGTCGTAGATGCCCTGGTAGAGCTTCACCCACGCGGGGGAAAGCATTTTGTCGCGAGCGGCGGCGACATCCGTCACGTCTCTGGCGCTGAGGCCTACGTAAGCGTGCATGTTGATCTCCTTCACCCGGCCACCGGCGCGAAAATCATGGGCGAATTGAGCGGCCCATTCGTGAGGTCGATCCGTATTGGGCCCACAGAAGACGGCCTGTGGAACGGCGGCGATGATCTGGTCGGTCATCTTCGCCCAGAGCTTTTTGTAATCGGGATACTGCGTGAAGTAGATGCTCGGCTCATTGCCGAGGGCGAAGCAATCGAGATCGCGGGCGTAGCGATCTTGAATGTATTTGACAATCGGAATGTCGGTGGTTGCGTCGGTCTGGCCTTTTAGGCGAACCGTGTAGATTACTTTCACGCCGGCCGCATGGGCGAAGGCGAAGAGGCTGTCGATGTCGGAGTTTCCGGGGATCGCGATTGCGGGGTTGTCGGAGGTGTTGCCGCCGATGCGGAGGTGTTTGATGCCGAGGGTTTTGAAGAGCGCGATCAGAGTCTCGTTCTCGGGGCGGAAGTATCGGATGCCGTCGGAGGTGGGGAGGACGAGCTGGGTTTCAAAGCTTAAGCCCAGAAAATCAGGGGATATTGGCCTTTGGGCAGAGGAGGGCTTTGGAGTGATCGTCATTGCTTCCTGGGCGCGTACTGCCGCTGTCCCGAGCAACACGAAGCCCGCCAAAAGGAGGGCAATTCCCGGCGATTTGGAAAGCGTGGAGGGCGACATCGTTTCCTCGCGATTAATTTGTGCGAAGTGTAAGCGAAGATGCGCGCGGGACGGATCGGAAATCAAAATCGCTGCGGCCGCGCAGACCAGGGATGCCAAAAGCGACGTGGATAAAAAGCGTTTCACTTATCCAACCGTCCGATCGATTGGTGCCCGCGATGAGCAGGGCGCGGGTTGGCTCTTTGGTCGTCAAGGAGCGTGGAATCGGAAGAGGTTGAGAATGTCGTGGTCGCGGACGTTGATGCGGCCGCGGAAGTTGCCGCGATGCTGTCGCCCTGGCCGAAGTTGGCGGCAAGGGCGCTGAAATCGGAGCCGTTGACGGAACTTCCGTAGAGGAAGTTGCCCTGGTCCCAGTTGGTGACGCCGAGACCGAAATTGGCGGCGAGGATGCTGAAATCGGTGCCGTTCACCACGCCGTCGAGGTTGGCGTCGCCGAGAAGCGTAAACATGACTTTGATCTGGTTGGCGGGGAGATTCGCGGGATTGTTGGCGTCGGCAGAGTCGGCATAACCCAGGGCGTAGTTGGAATTGGCTGCGGTTGAGGAAATGATGCCGGTTCCGTTCCACGACCCGGCGTTGTACCCCGACGCCAGATCGGCGACGATGATGGCGATCGGGTCGGCGCTGCTGGGGTAATTGATCAACATTTGGTTGTTCGTCAGATCGAGCGTGCCGCCGGGGGCAATCGAGAGGCGCTGAGCACGAGCTGGGCCTCGGCAACTGTCTGTGTCGGCATGACGGCGCTGGCGGCGGACGCGATGGACAATGTTCCGAGCGTGATCGAGGTGGTGTTGGCGAAATTCACGGCGCCGCTGACGACGTTCAACGTCGTCGTCGCATTTCCGATGAACGTGAGTGGAGTGGTGAGGGGGCCGTTGAAATTGAGCACGTTGTTCGTGCTTGAGCCGTTGATAACAATCGCCGTGATCCCGGTGTACGAGAGTTGATGACCCTCCTCGGTGACGGTAACGCTGTTGCCGGAACTCCCCAGTGCTATGGGCGAGAAATTGTTCAAATTGACGTTGAGCGTTGGGCCCGACTGGGCGGCGAAGACCACAGGCGTCAACTGGATGACGGTCATGGAATAATCCGGCAGAACCAGGCTGAAATTGCCGTTGGTCTGGGCGAGCGTCACCGTCGAATTGGCCAGCGAAGAAGTGAAATTTGGCGACGTTGCCTGCGCGTCGTCCTGTGCGACGCCGTATTGCCAGATGGTTGCCTGGGGATTGGCGAGGAAGCCGTTGATATCGAAGGTTTCGGTCAGCGATGGATCGGGAAGATTGCTGGGCGGAGTTGCGGTGTCGCCGTTGAGGCGGGGATCGGTCTTATTGACCACGAGCAGGTCGAGCTGGCCATTGGGTTCGAGGACGGCGAAGGTGTCGACGGCGGTTTCGTTGTCTTCGCTGGAGGAGACCAGCGTTCCGCCGGAGCTGAATATTTTTGAGGCCAGTTGCAGGGCGAAGTAATCGGGGGAGAGTTCGCCGAGGGCGTAGCCGGTTCCGCTGCCGATGATTCCGTAATCGCCCTGGCTGCGCCAGCCATAGAGGCTGGAGCCGGCGTTGCCGCTGTATCCGCTGTCGTGCAGATCCCAGATCCAGAAGCCTTGAAAGCCTGGCAGGCCGTTTGAACCCGTCGATTCCAGGGCGCTGCCGATGGCGTCGGCGATGAAAAGGCCGTTCACGAGACTGGTGGTTTGTTTGCCGGGGTCGTCGGGGATGGAGTTTACTTCGTCGGCGATTAACTGGACGTTTTTGCCGGCGGAGCCGAGATATTCGTTTATCAGGTTGTCGTAGTCGTCGGCGCGCTGCGACCAGTCGTAGGTATTTCCGCTGGTGGGCGTGTTGGAAATGCCCAGCAAAGTCGCGTCGTTTTCGCTGCCGGGGGAGACGGATGTGTAGTAATGGTCAGCGATGAAGCCCGGGGTAAATCCCTGTGAAGCACACTGCTGAAGGGTGGCGGCAATCCAGTTGTTATAGCTGCCGTCGACGGCCTGGCTGTCGTAGCCGATCAGGATGCCGGGAGCGATCTGCGATGCCAGTGTTGCGAATTGTTTGGCGAATGAGATGAGCGTGGCCGGGTCGTGCGCCTTGGGCGTTTCGCCGGCGGGCATAGGGAGCGAATCGCCGGTTCCGCCGTGCTCGTCGGCTTCCCAGCTTCCGTAAACTTCGTTGCCGACCTCCCAATATTGAATGTTGAAGGAAGCGGGGTGGTTGATGCGCAGAAAATTTAAACCGTCGTCATGAGCCAACGGCGCCGCGGCGCGCAGGCTTGCCCAGTAACCGACGGTTTGCCAATTCACCATCTGCCACGATTGGGTGCTGACGTTCCATTGCTCGCCGGAGCCGAGGCTCGTCGTATTGGTGGTTGAGCCGTCGAGATAGGAGAGAAGTGCGGCGGCTTCCTGCGGGCTGCCTTCGCCGTAATTGACGGTAACGATTGCCGTGGCGTTCAGCGATGCCGCGTAAAGCGCGCCCTGGCCGAACATGGAAGTACTGGACAGAGTCGCGCTGGAAGTGGTGGTAGTTGGATCGAGGTAATATGAGGTTGAGTTGAAATGGATCCTGTCGGCGGTTGAGCCTCCGCCGATGCGGACGGCATTTAATCCCGCTGCCTCGGAGAGGCTGAGTGTTTGCGAAGAACTGAGGGCGGGATCCCAGGGGGCGGTGTTTACCCCGATCATGTCGGCCGGAACAGTTCGTATGGTCGTTGTGGTGTTCACCGTGACCGTGGAGAGAAGGAGGCGCGGTTCGAGAATTTCGGCGAGAGAAGACGCCGTGCGCCGCTTGGCTCGACTTTCGCTCGAAGATTTTCGCCACATAAATTCTCTCCCTCGCTGCGAAGCTCGCCATCAACCCGCTTTGTCGAGCTTGAAGTCAGTCGTGCAGCCTTCCCTGGGTAGCCGGACTTTTTGCGAATAGGTGCGCCCCTCGGCGGTTACCGTAATCAAGTACTCGCCGAGAAACGCCCGCACGCCATAATCTCCGTCAGCGCCGCTTGTGCCGTCGGTGTTGGTCCGCCACTTGGTCATGACGAGGTCCTTCCAGACCTGGCCGTTGGGTTTGATGCTCCAGTCGCTGCGGAATAGCGCCGCGTCCGGCCGCCAATGCTGCTTTTGCCAGAATCCCCAGAGGATGATGCCGTTGATTTCCGGATCGCTGAAGGAAGCCGTCAGGAAATCGCGAAAATAGTCGGCCTGCAATTGTTCGTCCTGGCTGTCGACGTCGAGTTCGGTAATGCGGATTGGAATTTGCAGCGACGCAAAACGGTCGTAGATCGCCAGCAGGTCCATCGGTGCGATCAAATCATCGCTGAAATGGGCCTGCATTCCGATTCCGCCGATGGGCGCGCCTTCGCGCTGGAGTGTCTGGATTTCGTTGTAGAGAAAATCGTAACGGCGATCGCGCGGCGGGGAATTGGGGACGTCGGTTTCGTTCAGGTAGAGCTGGGCGAGTGGGTCGGTCCGGTGCGCGAACTTAAACCAGTCGGCCATCGCGCTAACGCCAAGAATATGCAGGAGGTCGTTGTTCAGGTACGGCTCGTTGACAACGTCCCATTCGGTCACTTGGCCGGAAAGTTTTCCGGCGATATCGCGAATATGAGCGGCAACGCGAAGCTGAAGCGCCCCGGGATCGCCGGCCTGCGCGTGCAGATCGGCGGGAAGGTGTCGCCAGCCGGGCCAGACCAGGTTGTGGCCTCGGACGTCGATGCCGTGGTCGCACATCCATTGCAGCGCGCATCGTCGCGTCGCGCGTCGCCGGGTTTTCCCAATCCGGCCATTTCATGCCCTGCTCGTCGACGCCGGTGTTGAAAAGTTCGGCGAAGTGCTGCTGATATGCCAGGTCGTCGGAAGTCTCGGCTCTGGTTTCGGGGAAGCGCGCGTCGCTGTAAGCACTTCCGAAGGCAAATGCCTGGCGGAGCATGCGGATGTGGACCGCCGCTCCGCTGACGGGCTGGCCTGCGGCGTCGGTCACTCGGACGCTCAGCATCGATTTGCGAATCGAATCGATCCGCTCTTGAGCCTGACGTCGCCACGCGGCATCGACCTCGCGGCCGGGATAGGTCATCGGGGTTTGAGGCAGAGTCGACAGGGCGATCGAGGGATCAAAACGCCGTAGTTCGATGCCACCGATCTCGATCGTCTGCGGAAAGAATCCGACGCGCAGACAGACGTGCAGGCTGCCGGAGGGAAAATCGCGCGCGAGCCTGGCGGCGACGCTCAGGCGCTGCCAGTCGGCGCCGACGCTGAATTGACGGGTCAGAATCTTGTCGAATGGATCGACACGTTCTTCCAGCACGAGGCCGATTCGGCCCTGTTGATCGGGCTGAGAATTTTGCGGCGATCGAGCCCAGGCCGTCAGCCAGATGATTTCGCCGCGATTCAGCTTTTCTGGAATCGCCCCGACAAGCTGGATTTGATATTCAGCCTGCGGCTGTGCGCGAACCTCTATCCTCCAGGCACGATCAAATGGCTGCCCTTGCACCAAGACAATTTGTGCCTGAGTTTGGGCGGCGTCTTGCCCGACCAGATGAAACAGCTCCAGTCCCGGACCCAACACAAGCTGATTCGGCGGCAATGAGATCGCGGCGGCGGGCAATGCTGCGGCCCAAACAGCCAACAGCATCACCCCCCCCACCATCGCTGCGATTTTACGGCTAGGGACCATTGGGCGTGAGGATGAAACGGAAGCCATTTTGATAAGTCTTGAGGTAGGAGCCAACACCGCTGGTATACGCACTTGGCGCGCTACCGGCCGGATTGTACATCGCCGTTGTGATCTTGTTCGCGGTGATTCCGCCGGTCAGATCGACCAGGCCAATCGTTGCCGCGTGACCGTCGGCCATAAGCAGGTTGCACTGCGACCATTTGTTATGCCGGCAGTTGACGTTTTCGGCGTCCTGCTGGGCCCAGTAGTAGCCGTCAAACACCAGCACCAATTCCGCGTTGTTGCGGAAATCCGTCAGCTTGTGCAGCTTTTGTTGCAAGCCGGAAATGGGCGCCGGCATGTCCGTAAACGGCCAACGTGCGAATGCATTTACTTCCGATGCGTTTGACGTTGCGGTCCACCCGTTGATGGCATACCATGTGTCCACGCGCGTGCCGGTGGACGCCGATTGCAGGCGTGTGAAAAGCGAGCCGAGCGGATCAATCGGCGTCTGCGGGTTACTCATCCCGGAAATATCGCCGCGGTTGTTCATACCATCCGGGCAGCGGAAGACCGAATCGCCATACGACGTGTCCTGCCATGCCCCGTTCAGCGAAGGCGCCTGCGGGGGTGTGGGAAGATATTTTCCATTCACCAGAATGGTGCACCAGTTTTCCAGCTCGGCGACACTGCTGGCAGGGTATGACGGTGAGTCATATCGCCCGGGGACGAGATACGCCTGGTAATCCGAGGCGTAATTCTGGATGGCTGTGCCGATCTGGCGCAGGTTCGACAGGCACTGCGTCGTGTTCGCCTGCTCCCGCGCGGCTCAGCGCCGGCAGCAGGATGCCGACCAGAACCGCGATGATTCCGATCACAACCAGAAGCTCGACGAGCGTGAATCCGCTACGCGTCAAACGCGCCCCCGGAAACTGCGTGCGCGAATCGCCGTTCATTGGAATTTGATAAGACATAAGGTCCCGGGTGAAAACTTTGACTCAGACAACCGGCGTTGACCGCCAGCGCCGAATTCCACACGCCATCGCCCCTGCCAGAAACGCCAGCCCAACCGACTGTGGCTCCGGCACCGCCACGACCGAACCATCCAGCTCGAGCTTCCCCAGGTCGATGTTTTTGCTTACGCCCGCCTGCGTGTCGAAATAGACGCGAACCGTGAACTCGCTCAGATTCACGTCGTCCGACGGAAAGCTGGCCACCTGAATCTCATTCATCGTTGCATTCGTATTGCGGATCGCCGTGAAGCTTCCGCTGGCCAGCGGTGAATAGGGATTGCCGTTTGACGTGATCGTCGGGCCGGCGCCGGCGTTGGTCGCCAGGTTCAGATTGCTCGGTGCGCCCGTAAATCCCGGCGTGTCCTTGTCGTCAAAAATGTACGCGCTGCGCTGGCCGGTCGTGCCTCCGCCCGCCCCGCCGAACAGCTCAAAACTTGATGGATCGATCACGTAGCCCGCCGCGGCGGTGATGATCATCTGCACCCAATATCCATTGTCGGTCGAGCTCCCCGATTGCGAGACCGACATAACATTCGGTCCCGGTTGACTCGCGTAAAAACTTACGCCGTCGTTTGTCGATTCGGTCGTGTTGGCGCCTATGGCGCTATTAAGCCCGCTGGCCGTCACGTTTGCCGCCAGCGTCGTCGCGGCGTACGTGAAGCTCGTGGAGCTCGGGCCAAAGTTGTACGCCGCGATAACCGATCCTCTCGTGCACAGCGGCATTCCAAGGCCGACGATCGATACCAGCGCTAAAGCCAATTTCACTCGCATACTCTTTCCTCCGATGTGAATTGAACATTGTGTGGGAAGTGAACCGTGTGATTTGAATTCAGAGCAAGCGCCGCGCCCAGGCGCCGCCGTCCCAGCAGGCCCAGGGCGCCCAGAGCAAGCAGCCCGCCCGAAACGGGTTCGGGAACCGCCGTGACTGTCGGGACAGTTAGGCCGTTGGCCGCGGCGAATGCGTCCAGGGCCGCGATGTCCGCCGGCGTCACGCCCGCCCCGGATGCGCCCTGGCCGAAGTTGGAGGCGAGGGCGGAAAAATCAGATCCGTTGACGGACGAAGTGTAAAGGAAATTCCCCTGGTCCCAGTTCGTGTGACCCAGTCCGAAGTTCGCGGCAAGGATCGAGAAGTCGGATCCGTTCACGGTTCCGTCCAGGTTGGCGTCGCCGAGCAGCGTGTATTTGATCTCGATCTCACCGGAGCTGAGTCCGGCTACAATATGATCCGCACTGTCGGCCCAACCCAGGCCATAGCGCAGGCCGTTGGTGAGGGTTTGCGCGTTGGTGGAAATAATGCCCGGGCCGTTCCAGTGGCCGTTGTTGAATCCACTGTTGAGATAGCCTGCGACCGCGGCAATAGGGTCGGAACCGCCGGCGTAGTTGATCAGCACCTCATTGTTCTTGACGTTCAGCGTTCCCAGGTCGGAAAGATTGTCTAATTCCACCAGCGGGGCGCTGACCGTGGCGGTTGAATTGGCCGCCAGATTCAGCGTGTTCGCGTAGGTCGAGCTGGCGAATGCGATGGAAGCATTTGACCCGACGTTGACAATCGATTGATACGTCACGGTACCGCTGCCGGTGGTCGTCAGCGTTACGCCTGAATTAATGGTCATCGGGTTGGCGATGACCAAACTTGCCGTCGAGGAATCCGTTTCGAACGTCGTATTGCTGGCCAAAACCAGCGGCAGATTGATCTCATGTGTGCCGGACTGCACATCCACCAGGGCCGACGACGAACTTTGAAGCGTTAGATTCGTCCCGACCGCGCCGTCAAGCTCATACGAGTTTGAATTATTGAAAACGATCTTCCCCAGCGTCACGGAACTGTCTGTGTAGACGACGTTACTGGCCGTGATCGCACCGAGGAAATCGGCTTCCGCGCCGGCGCCGCTGGGAACGCCGCTGCTCCAGTTTGCCGGGTTGTTATAATCGCCCGAGCCATTGGTGACCCACGTCGACTGTGTCACCGGCCCCGAAGAAACGACCGAACCATCCAGCTCCAGTTGCCCCAGATCAATGTTCTTGCCCACCAGCCCTTCCGTGTCGAAATAGACGCGAACCGTGAAGGAGGTGAGATTCTGATCGTCGGACGGAAAGCTCGCGACCTGGATTTCATTCATGGCCGGCGTGCCGCCCGTCCCGCGCACGGCCGTAAAAGTTCCGCTCGTCAGCAGATCGCCGCCGGTGATCGTCGGCGGAGAATTGTTCGAAACACTCGTCGCCATGTTCGTCGGGTAGCCGTCAACGTTGTCGAAGATGTACGCGCTTCGGACCGCGCTGCTGCCCCCCGCCCCGCCGAAAAGTTCAAAGCTTGTCGGGTTGATGACGTATCCCGCCGCCGCCGTCACGTCCACCTGCACCCAATAGCCGTTGTCGGTTGAGCTTCCCGCGTTTGCGACCGAGAGATAATTCCCGCTGGGATTGTTGGAATACCACCCGCTTTCTCCGCCTACGCCGGTGTCGGGGGAAAACGTATCGTTCGTTCCGAAATTGCCGCTGTCCTCCAGCCCGCCGGCCGTCACGTTCGCCGCCAAAGTTGTCGCGTCGGCGGTGAACGTGCCGCCGGATCCAAAGTTATAGGAGGCGATGACCTGCCCCCTGCTGACGGCGGCCATCGCCAGGGTCGCTGCGTTCGCGATCGCTATTTTTGTTTTCAGACGCACTTTTCCTCCTCTGTTTCACACCCTCTGCCGAGGTGAGAAACGCTTACACTTTGGGTTTCGCCGTGCTTTCGCGCACGATAAGGCTCTCCTCCAGGACGACCGTCTCGGGCTCTGTTTGCGGAAGCTCGATGCGCTCAAGCAATAGCCGAACGGCATGCTGCGCCATCTGCTCCGCCGGAAGTGCGACGGTCGTCAATGGGGGAATCGTTTCGTTGACGGGATATGTATCGTTGAATGTCGCGACGCTGACGTCGTGGGGAACGCGAATTCCCTTCCGCCAGAATTCCTGAAGGAGCTTAACCGCCACCCAATGGTCGAAGACCAAAACGGCGGTTGGCGGATTCGGATCGCTGATCAACTGCTGCACGAATTTGTCGACCGGGCCGACGAATGGATCGCGTGCCGTCAGGCCGGCGCGCTGCATGCATCGGCGATACGTCTGCGAACGGATTTGCGCCTGCGGTGCAGCGGCGGATTGGGACCGGCGTTGTACGCGATACGCTTGTGACCCAGCGAAAGAAAGTGCTGCATCACCAGCTCGGTCCCCTTTTCGTCCCCGACATCGACGTGCGTCCAAGTCTGGTCGGCTTCGGAATTGATGAGAACCGTCGGGACCTGATGTTTGCGAAGCACATCGAGCACTTCAGGGGCAAGCAGACCGAGGCTCAGGCAGCCGTCGAAACGGGCGCCGCCCATGAGCCGATCGAATCGCTCGGAATGATCTTTGATGTGAACGAAGGTCGGGCAAAGCCCGGACTTGCCAAGCTGCATTTCGATGTGATCAACCACCTCGAGATATACGCCCCGCGGGACGGCTCCGAGGGGCGCGGAATAGACCACCGCGACGGCCTCACTTCGCTGCATGGCGAGCACTTGCCCGCGCCAACTGGCCTGGTAGCCCATTTCCTCAACAGTCCGAAGGATCCGCTGGCGGGTCTCCTCTTTAATGGTGGTGGTTCGTCCCGGCTTCCAATTAACGGTCTGACTGACAGCTGATTTTGAGACGCCCAGGCGTCTTGCGACATCTGCGAGGGTGGGCCGGATGGTAATTTCAGCCGTTTTCATAAAACGATTTATTTCATCAATAAACCGGTTTATAGACTATCGTCGGTATGTGGATTTGCAAGAAAAAAATTGTTATCGATTTTCCCGAATATGAGTCGGGAAAGGTGGGACACCACTTAGTTCAGTGAGAAGGCGGATTTACGGAAGTTTGATCAGGCATATAGGTGTAACAAACGGGCCTCGCACGCAAAGACGGTGGGCCAATTAGGACGGCTGCGCTCGCCAAGCACGATAATGTGCACAGTGAGTTGATCGGGTAGCCCCTTCGGTGACTTGCGCAGCGCGAACATCCGATTTAACAGCTGGCCTGCGGCGTTTCCCACCCGGCCGGTATCGAAGAGGATGACAGTTGATCCGGGTGACAAGCTGCGGATCCAAGTGTCAAAGCGATCTTTGTTTTCCGTACCCCCTGTCTTCCAATTCAGACCCCCGAAAACATGGAACTTGTTTCGAAAAGGAGTTAGGTCGGTGGCGTGATCGGCACCTGCCTTTTTCGTAATATATTCGAGGCACGCCAAGCCGCCCATTGCAAAGGCGGCGACGTGCGTCGCCGATGCGCAAAGGACCCCTACGAGATCCAAGGCGCTGCGGAATTCCTCGACATCGCGAAGGTTGAACTCGCGAAGTCGTCGTTCGTCCGACACTGGCGCCGCGTCCAGCCGTTGGACGTCGGCAAGCATCGGAAGATGAGTGGAGTACGGGTATTGATGGCGACTTCGAATAGTGGCGCCGGTGGCGTGCACAATCGACTGAATCTGCGTCTTGCTAAACCCAACTTCTTCCAGGACGGGGTCGAGCACGGCGTGACGCTGTTCGTCATTGGGGCGGGTGAAAATGAATGTCGCGGCTGCTCGCCGGCGGACCGCCGGGTCGATGGCTTCGATGCGGTTTGTGCACAAGACAACTATGGCGGGCAAGGTGCCGTTAGCAAGATCGTCAACGCCACGGATGAGCGCGTTCACGCCAGCACGATCCTCGTGATGCATTTGCGCCGATTCGCGGGACTGCGCCACGCCATCGGCCTCATCGATAAGAAGCACGATACCAGACCGATGCTTGCCTCCACGACCGGATGCTTTTCTTGCCGCATTGCGAACTTCGGTAAACGCCGCGGAGATCAAACTGGTCATCTCACCTACCGCGCCGGTCCCGCGAGCGTTAAGGCTAAGGGCGTAGAGGGTGACGCCAATGTCGGCTTCACGCGCGACGGCATCGCCGAATGTCTCGGCCAATGCAGTCTTCCCTGTTCCAACGTCGCCGGCGAAGATAAAGAGTGGCGGTCTGTCGTAGAAGAAATCGGTTATCCTGATTTTCTTGTGGTGGTGCTTTTGGCTCCACGCTGTGAGACTCTCCGGGTCGAGCAACAGCCTCGCCTCTTTGAGGAGTCGGTCCTTCACGCGGTTGAGTCCGACAAGTGCCCCGAAACGTCGCGCCGCGGCGGGGTCTGGAAACTCGCGAACCTCTTCGAAAATGCCTGTGCGTTCTTGATTCATGTCAGTGGCTGAAAGGTTTGCCGGCCAAGTCCCTGGCCGGACGAGTAATAATTCCGGTCACTGGTCCAGTAGCCGTTACCATCAGAGGGCGCGTGGCCGGAAGTGCGCGTGACAGGCAGGCTCGCCTCGAACTTGGCTTGGTCGTTGGAAGACAGGTTGAGGAAGCGGCTGCTCTGGGTCAGGAAGTTGAAAAAGGTTGCTCCTGCGATATCGACATAGGCGACAATTTTTCCCGGCCGATCGTCGGTCGTAAGCAGTCCGTTAGCGTCTATTCTGTAGCGCCAAGTGACGAGCCGTTTGTCGTCCTTCTTAAAACCGAATTCGTACTCACTGAGATAGCCCTCGTTGATATATTGGGCCAGTTCCTCGGCATATTCGCGGATATTTTGCTCGGAGGGCTTGCCGTAATATTGCGCACAAAGGTGCATATCAGCGGCGACCTTCGACGCCAGGTAGCGTGCGTTGGTGATTGTGAATGTGGTGGTTTTGGTCGTCGTGTAACTCATCGGATTATCCTCGGAAAGAAGGCCCCAAAACATCGTGCCAGCACTCGACCGCACGGCCACGCGTAGTTGCAAACCGCGCTTCGGAGATGGATTCCAGAGCCTGCTGTGCTGCCGCAACGATCTTTTGACGATGCGTCTCGTCGTAGATGGCCGCGACATTGTTGATCTCATTGACCGGATCGAAGATTTCGATTGGCTTGCCGGTCGGGCCGGGCAGTTTTGAGGCTGAGTAATAGTCTGTGAAGTAGATCCTCGTCTTCAGCCGTGACTTCACAATGTAGGTAAACACCTTCTCCATGGCGATCGTATAGTCGCTGTAGTCCGCCCCCGCGTCGGCAACATGCGCGACAATCATCTCGGTCATGAAGGACTTAAGGCGAAACGCGTCATCGTTTGTCTTCTGCAATCGCACCCACCATTTGATCAGGCGCACAATCTGGGCAAAATGCGTCTTTTGCCGGTCCTTCCGCTTGCGAATGAACTTCAAGTGTAACGGAATGCTAGTGAGTACCGGCTTGCCGCCGTCGGTCGCGAAGAGATAGCCGCGGTCATCTGCACCACCGGCGTATTGCACCGGCACCACATCGACATTCAAGCCGCTGACCGCGAACTTGATCGTCACGGAATGATTATTTGGCTGAATCTGATCTGGCTTCATCTGGGGATAGGCTTCGCGGAGTCGTTCGGCGAGCCATTTGAGCAGGTCGGCTTCGGCAGTGGGAGTTTTGCCGGCACTCACGTAGAAGGCGACATCGATATCGTTGAGGGTTTTGAGTGCAGTGCCCTTGGCAAGGCTGGGCGTGTTTGACGGAAGCTGAGCGTTTGGAACGGGACCCTCGGCGGCTCGCGGATTTGGACAACGCCGTGAAGTTTTGGAAGGCCTTTGCAAAGCTCAATGAAAGGACGCGCAGCAACATTACCAGTACGGTCAACGGCCTTGTCGGGGTACTTCCGTCAGGGGCTTGCTGAACTGAGGGCCGCGTTGCCGTTGGCCGATTCGCCAATCGCTCAGCCGACGAACTACGCGATGCCGGGCATGGCCACACCCGGCGAAGTGACCGAAGCGCGGCGGGAAGAATCGCCAGAGCTCGAAGATGACTCGATTCTCGCCCGTGCCGGCGCCGACCGGGATGAGCGTGGGCGGGATGATGGGGGAATGGACCTGTAAGCCGGCAGCAACATTTTAAGAAAGGAAACACCAATGACGACGCTGTTATTGATCCTGCTGGCCTTTCTCATTTTGATGAAGGGCCTGTCGAACAAAATGAGCGAAGAGCCTGTGAAGGCCAAGGATAAGCCCGACGGGACCAATCTACCTGAAGCGTAGTCGGGTCGAATCCGGCGGGCGGGATGTGGCCAAGGCCATCCCGCCCTTTTTTTCTATACAGATATTGTTTGAAGGACACCGCACCGCGCGAAGCCGCGCGGGGATTGCGGAAGGAATCCGTCAAGTCATTTGATCCGTCCGTTCGCAGAGATCGTATGATGATGAGAAAGCCGAACAGCAGTCCCGCATCCGTCATTTTGGTGGATTGCCGCGAAGCCGCTCGACGGCTTTGCGTCAGCCCGAGGACACTCTGGCAACTGACGCGGGATCGAATAATCCCGGCGGTGCGTATCGGTAAAAGCGTTCGGTATCGCGTGGTCGATTTGGAAAATTGGACGCGGCAGCAGGTTGAATCTGGAGCATGAGTCATGGCGAGCATCACCAATGAAAGCGGGCGAAGAGCGATTCAGTTTGTGGGACTTGATGAGAAACGCCGGAGCGTTCGACTCGGCAAGTGCGACCAGCGGACAGCCGAAGGGGTCAAGCTGCATGTCGAACGCCTGATCGGGGCAATCAAGACGGGAATGCCATTGCACGTCGATACGGTCAACTGGCTGGCTTCTATCAGCGACGAATTGCACGACCGTTTGGCGCGTACCCGTCTAACGTCCGCCCGAAAACATTCGAGCGACGGTCCTCTCACCCTGGCAAAAATGGTGGATGATTACATCGACCGCCGACGGGCCGATATGAAGCCGTGGTCAATCACGACCCTCAAGCAATCACGGGATAAGCTGGTTAAGTTTTTTGGGAAGGATAAGTCGGTCCATACGATCACCGTTGCCGACGCATTGGATTTCAAACGGGACCTCTCGGCGAAGCATTCCTCGGCCTATGTGGCAAAAATCGTGCTCCGTGCACGTCAATTCTTCAAAGATGCTGTCGATGGTGAGCGGATTGCGAAAAGTCCCTTTTCAAAGGTTAAGGCGGGGTCGCAGAAGAACCCGCAGCGGCAGCGTTTTATCAGTCGGGCGGTAATCGAGAAGGCGATTGCCGCGGCTCCTGATGTCGAGTGGAAACTAATCATTGCACTGGCACGGTACGGGGGCGTGAGGGTGCCGAGTGAAGTCCTGGCGCTTCGCTGGGGCGACGTGCTGTGGGATCAATCGAAAATTCTCATCCGGGCGAGCAAGACGGAGCACCACGTCGGGAAAGAGTCGAGGCTCATTCCGCTGTTTCCTGAACTCAAATCACACCTTTTGAAAGCGTTCGCCCAGGCGGAAGAGGGCGCCACGTATGTCATCACCCGATACCGCAATCCGGCCGTCAACATTCGCACGCAATTCCTCCGGATTCTTGCCAAAGCCGGGATCGAGCCGTGGCCAAAGCTCTTTCAGAATCTTCGGTCGTCACGGCAGACGGAACTGACGGAAAGCTGGCCTGCTCATGTGGTCTGTGCCTGGATTGGCAACAGCGAGGTGGTAGCGCGCGATCACTACCTTCAGATCACCGATGAGCATTTTGCAAAGGCGGCGGAAGCAGCGTCTGAGACAGGCGGTGCAGAATCCGGTGCAGCATCTGCTCGCAAGGCGTCGCAGCATGTCGCACCATGTTCCGGCTCAGATTCCGCAAATGCTCCATCTGCCGGAGCTTGCGATACTGTGCGAAATGATGCGACGCAATGCGAAGAAGTGGAAATGGGCGATACAGGGCTCGAACCTGTGACCTTACGGGTTTGATCTTGATGAAAAGCAGCGCCAAAAAGCGCGAAATCACTTGGAATTTCCGAGCATTTTACTGCGTCCGATGCGCTTCGCAAGCCTTCTTATACTGTCGCATGCTTTTTCAGCCTTTTTCAGTAATCTGCGAAGCGCAAACCCGTACAATACGGGTCGCTCGGAACGTAAACTTACCGGAGGAAAACACAACTTATCGCTTGGCGGCTTCCGCACTGTTTCAAGGCGGCCAGGAGTACAACGTTTCGTTTTCGGACGTCTCGGCTCTTTCCGGCCGACACAGACGTCATCAATTACATAATTGGGGTCCTCATGGACGGACACCATGTCCGCCCGCAATCGATCGAGTTCAACCGCTAAATTTCCGCCCGTTTTGCGCAATGATACATGAGCGGTTCCGATCGCCATCAGCGATCGCCGAATTCCTGTTTTTGTCGTCGCTTTTCACCGCCCCAGCCGGGCAAGGAGACTTCGAATGCCCTTATCCATCAACGTTGGCCACAGCCGGAAGGCCTCGAAGCGCGAGCAAAAATAAAGCGCGGAGCCAAAAAAATGTTGGGTACTCCGGAGAAGAGTTGGGGTGGGGGCTTCTGCCAAGTTGTTCTTGCACAATTCCTCAGGCCGAGAATTGGCGGCGGTAGAGCTTGATGCCGGCGATCCCGCAGAAGAGGACGGCCCCGGCCCATAGCGAAGACGGCAGCGGTACGGCGGCGGTGTTGTCGAGGGACTGGTTGAATTTGCCGGCAAGGAACTCGTCCATCGTCGGCAACTGCGGCCCCGGCCAGAAATCCGAATTGATGTCCGTGCCGTCGAGATTATGGTTGACGCCATCGATCACGATCGCCCCGGGAGTTGGCGGTCGTTGCCAGGGCTCGCTGCCGCTGGAGAGGGTTAGACTGTCGGTACCCACAACAGTTCCGGTGAGGCTGCCGGCGTGGATGTCGAAAACGACGTCCAGGGCGGAAGTAAAGGTTCCGCCAGTGTCGGTGGTATTGAAGTTGATGTTCAGCGTACCGGTGGACGGGGTGATTGGATCAAGCGTGATGTAATAGGTGTCCAACGGGAACATGCCGCCGAAGGTCGTCGCACTGGCAGTCATGAGCTGCATGGCGACCATTTGAGTATTAACCGTGGCGCTGCCGGTGCCCGTGCCGGGGCTGGGATCGTTGCGCCCGCTAGCCGTTGAACGATCGTGTCGGTAACGCCCACATTTTGAACGCCGATGGTGCCGCCGAAGTTAAACGTTTGCAGCGGCACGCCGACCAGCGCGGCGCCGGACAACTCGCTGCCGCTCTGGGTTTGAAACAAATCCCACCCTGCATCCACCGTATCCCCCGCCGCCCGCAAAGCCAAACACGCGCAGCACAGAACCGCGATCGCCAGCGCCGAAAACCGCGCCGACTTCGCTTTGCCGAAACCGCCGAAAAAAAACAACCCGTTGCCCGGAAATGTGGATTTCATCACTGCTTCTCTCCCTTCCCGATGCCCGGAAACAGTGAACGAAATGGTTTCCGCACCGTCGGAGAAACCGTTGGATGCAATTAGAGCGAACCAAATTATGCCCGCCACCGAGCTGCATATCAAGAAAAATATTATCGGACGTGCGTTGGGTGCGAGCGCGATGCGGGATTTGGGCTGTGTTGGCTATCCGGATCCCGGTCAAAATTGCGGTCCACAAGCACATTATGAATCGTATGGCCATAGTCGAGGATCACAAAGGCTAGCAATTCTGATTAAATGAATCCGGTAGGCGAGAATCGAGTTCGTTTGCATTCGCGTAAGTGCAAAACGCCTGATAAAAGGGGAGGGAAATAAATCGGCAATCCCGCCCCTGTGGCGCTAAATAACTATAAAAATTAATTGCATTGGGCTATCGCCTTTCTCACGATTGGTCCTGGCGCAAAACCCGCTGAGAAATGTGCAGGCTCCCCAACAGTTCATGGCAAATTGCGAATGGCCCAGACGATTCTTCGGTTGTCCGGATCGAGAATGTAAACGACAAACCGGCACCGTTCGATAGCGCTAAATTTCTAGGCAAATTGCGTCAGGATACTTGAACGGGCTCGGTCCCTTTGGCGCCTCCAAACCAGCCATATCCGTAGATCTTGTTCGTGGCCCAATCCAGCAATCCAGATCACCGGCCCTTTAGCTATCAAGGCGCAAAGCTTTCAACTTCGCGCCCGTGACATCGGTCGTGATAACTCGGTGAAATCAGCCCATCGGGGGAGGGATCGCGCGGTCTCGGTCGCGATGGATTCACAGCACCCCCCCACTGCCGTCGCGTTGTTAGTTGTTAGTCGCCGGCCAACTTGCGGGCAATGCCGCGGTTTTTAATCCCAGCATTCGAATCGGAACCTGATTTCGAATTCGCCGCCTCATATTGGCGGCCCAGCCAGGATGACGCGAAATGGGCCTCGTCGTCCACAGTGGCGACGGACCATGTTTCCATTCAAATCCGCAGCGACAGAAAGCAGTACAGTCTATATGAACGCCTCCCCAAACGTGCCGAACACGACTTCCCAATAACGCTTGGTGGCCACGCGCGGCCTGCTCGAAGCAGATCGGTTCCTTCACGACTCCTAAAGTATAACTTGAATGGACTGCGAATCTGGAAAGTCAAGGATACGGTTTGTACTGCGTGCCCGAAAACAAAAAATCGCATCGCAGAGCCGAAAACAAACTACTTCAGCCCCGTTGTCGCGATTCCCCGGATAAATGTCTTCTGCGCCAGGAAGAACAGCATGATCACCGGCAGCATGATCAGCATCGACGCCGCCATCAGCAGATTCCAATCTGTGCCCCCTTGCTGGCTCTGATACGCCTGTAATCCCAGCGCCAGCGTGTACTGGTCGGGCTGCTGCAAAAACAGCAGCGGGCCGAGAAAATTGTTCCACGCCCACATAAACGAAAACAGCGCAACGACCGCCAGCGCCGGCCGGCTCAATGGCAACATGATCCGCCAGAAAATGCCCCATTCCGTGCATCCGTCGATCCGCGCCGCCTCGCCGATGTCGTCCGGAATCGTCAGGAAGAATTGCCGCAGAAGGAAAATGCTGAACGCGTTGCCAAACCAAGCCGGCAACCACAACGGCTTGAATGTTCCCAGCATCTGCAGCGGTGTATGGTCGCCGATGAACCGAAAGACAATGAACAGCGGCACCATCATAACCGGAAACGGAATCATCATCGTCGAAAGCATGATCGCAAACAGCACGCTCCTCCCGCGAAAGCGGATCTTCGCGAATCCATACGCCACGATCGCGCTGGAAATCGTCGTCCCCAGTACCGTTAGCCCCGCGATCACCAGCGTGTTCCGCGTGTACAACGGGAAATCCATCCGATCCGAGGTGATCACCTTCCAGTAGTTTCCCGGCTCAACCGGATTGGGAATCAGCCGCGGCGGATTGGTCATCGTTTGGTCCACACGCTTGAGACTCGTCGACAGCATCCACACAAACGGCAGCAGATAACCCGCGCAAATAACGATGATGGCGATCAGCGCCAGTGCGCGATTGGCTGCGTTTTTGCGCGCCTTCCGACGCGCCACGACCGGCGTCAGGAGCGCGCCCGTGGCCACAATAGGCGAGGAAGTCACTCGAATCGTGCTCATGTCGCTTTCCCCTGATAGTGCACCAGCCGCCTGCCAAACAGAAATGCGACGCCGGTCATCGCCATGACAAAAAGGAGCATGATCCAGGCCATCGCGCTCGCGTAGCCCATCTGAAGATAGACGAACGCGTTGTCGTAAAGATACATGGAGAGAAAATAGGTCATGTGCACGGGGCCGCCGCTGGTCATGATGAACGGTACGTCAAAAACCTGTAGCGCCCCGATGATCGCCATCACCACGTTGAAGAAGATTACAGGAGAGAGTATGGGAATCGTCACGTGCCAGACGCGTCCGATCAGGCCCGCGCCGTCGAGTTCGGCGGCTTCGTACAATTCCACGGGAACGTCCTGCAACCCCGCGAGATAGATCACCACGGAATTACCGACACCCCAGAGGCTCATCATCGCCAGCGTGGGCATGGCCCAAAGCGGGTCGGAGAGCCACGGCGCGCGCGGAATGTGCAAGGCTTGCAGGATTCCGTTGATCAGCCCCAGGCGCGGATTCAGCAGCCACATCCAAACCATCGCCGTCGAAACGATCGGTACCAGCGAGGGCATGAATATGATCGTCCGCCACACCGCGCGTCCGGGAATGTCGGTGTTCAGAAGCAGCGCCAAACCCAGCGACACAAGTAATCCCGCCGGCAGCGCCATCGCGGTGTAATAAAACGTGTTTACCGTCGCCTTCCAGAACAGCCCGTCCTTCATTAAATCGGCGTAATTCCCCGCACCTACAAACCGCGGATGCTGGAGCAGATCGAATTTGGTCAGGCTGTAATAAAACAGCAGGACGATCGGCGTTAGCGTGAAAATTAGAAACCCCGCCAGCCATGGCGAGAGGAACGCCATGCCTTTGCCGAAATTGCGAACTTCCCGGGCCATCGTTTTTGCCTCAATCACTCGCGCCGCTGAGCGCCAGGTTCGAATCCTCGGGCAGGCCCAATGCCTTGTTCAATTCGCGCTGCCCTCGAGCTTGAGTCTGATCCAGAATTTCTTTCGTGGTGCCTTCGAGTTCTTCCGAGCGCTGGGCCGCCTGGGTTAGCTCGTCACTGATCTGCTGCCAATTAATTAGACGCGGAATCGGGCGCGCGTTGGGGCTTGATGCGAGCTTCTCGTATACGTCGATGTAGGCATTGGGATGAGAGTCCCGATACTCGAAGCTCTCCTCTTTCAGCGGCGACAGGTTGTAGTGCAGCGAGGCGAGCTTCTCGATCTGGTCCTGCCGGCTCGCGAAGGCGATGAATTCAAATGCCTCCTTCTTGTGCTTGGACGTGCTGGGGATCACCCAGACATCCATTCCGGCATAGGTTACGTCATCGAGCCCCGGGACGGCCGAGGGAAAGGGCGCGGCGCCCCACTGGCAATATTGCTTTCGCTGCTCGGCAGGCAGTAGGGGGCATTGGGCGTCGGTCACGATCCCATCAGCGAAGGTGATGTTGACATTCTTGATCCCCGCGCGCCACTGCCGGGTTTCACCCGATTGCGAGTCTTCCGTCCCCAGGATTTTGCGAACATCGTCAAGGGTCATCCCCGGACGGATCAATCCGAAATCCGCTTCCCGCTTGAGCTGATCCGCCGGCACATGCCACCGATCGAACTGCGAATCGTATTTCTCTATGAACGCCGCCATCCACGGCCCCTGGGCGACCATGGAATTCCATCCCACGAGAAAGGGGTTCTGGGGCGTATCGAAGAGGCTCGTCGCCCCCGCGCTCATGCCGCTGCGAAATTCCTCCAACTGCCGCTCTCCCAGCCGCTCGCTGTAACCGCGAATCCAGTTGTAAGTCCGCATCATTTCCGGCGAATTAAGTAGCACTCTGGTCCCCGTCGGATCGGCGACTGGCGCGCCAAACCAATATCCCATCTCATTGGTTGCCGTTCCCGGCTCAAGCGGGATATATCCGGTCAACTTCAGCCGTCGGTCTTTGCCGCTGCCCTCCCACGTGTCGATCGCCGCGGCATATTTGTCCAATTCGTCGATGGTCTGCGGCGCGCGGTCGGGGTCCAGACCCGCGGCACGAATTTCCGCCGCTTTTTCCAGGAACACAGCCTTATTCCAGAGGAGCGCGATACACCATACGGTGCTGGGAATGGCGTATAAGGTTCCGTTGTATTTACAACCATCGTAAAATACGGGCTTATACTTATCCCGCGTCATTCCATATTGCCTGGCGTAGTCGTCCAGCGGCTCCAGGGCGTTCATTGACGCATATTGCAGGACCTGCCCATCCCACAACCCGGCGACATCCGGGGGAACGCCAGCCGCGGTCGAGATCAACGTCTTTCGATCGATCTGGCTCATCGACGTCATGTCGACCCAAATCCCCTTTTCCTTCCCGACGGTACTGTTGAACGCGTCGACCACTTCCTGCGCCTGCTGCGCTTCGAGCCCGGTCCATTTTTCCCAATATTGAACGTGAACGCGACCCTGCACAGAGTTTTCGTGTGGCCTGGGTCCGAAGACGAGCACGGCCAGAGCGCCGGCGATCATGATTGCCGACACCACAATCGTCATCAGCCGCTTCACGATTTCCGTCCATATCGCCGTTGTTTGCCGAGAATGTCGGCGCGAGCGTCAAGTATCGCACTGTCAGTGCCGGGCGTCGAGGAGGTTGTATCGCTGTTGGTTGTGCTGCCGGTTGGCGTGGTCGTTGCCGCTACCGGCACCGCCGGCGCTTCGACGATCGCGGCAGCGGGAAGTGTGATGCCCTGGCCGAAGTTAGCGGAAAGAGCAGAGAAATTGGAGCCGTTGACTGAGGGAGTGAAAAGGAAGTTGCCCTGGTCCCAGTTCGTGTAACCAAGTCCGAAATTATCGGCGAGGATGCTGAAATCCGACCCATTGACCGTCCCATCGAGATTGGCGTCGCCAAGGAGCGTGTATTTAACCTCGATCTGTCCGGAAGAGAGTCCGCTGACGACGCCGTCTTTTCCGTCCGAGAATCCCAGGGCGTAGGTGAAGCCATTGGTGGGCGTGCGCGGATGTGGAAATGATGCCCGTGCCATTCCAGCCGCCGTTGTTGTAGCCGGATTCGAGGTAGGTGTAGATGGTGGACATCGGATCGCTGCCGCTGCCGTAGGTGATGAGCATCTCGTTATCGCTTAGGTCCAGCGTTCCAGAGGTGATGGAAAGTCCGCTGACCAGGAGCTGGGTTTGGGCGGAGGAATTGACCGGCACGGCCGCGAGTGCGCCGGAGGCGATATTGAGCGTGCCCAAAGCGATAGTCGAGGCGCCCGCGAAATTGAGCGTGCCGCCGTTGACTTCGATCGTAGAACCTGAGGCTCCGCTGAAACTGATTGCCGTCGTGATTCCGCCGTTAAAATTTAGAGTGTCGCCGGTCCCCGAATCCGTGACGTCGATGCTGCTGACGCCGCCGAAATTCGCCTGGAATCCGTTTTCGCTGGCAGTGACATCACTCCCCGAGCCGCTGAGGGCGACGGCGCCGCTGCCGTTGAGGGTGATCATTAGAGCCGATCCGTTTAGGCTGGCGAAGGCGGCTTCCACCGTCACCTGCACCGTGCTGGTGGTGAACAAATCCTCGGGATCTTGGATCGTAACGGTGAAGTTGTAGGTTCCGGTCTGAGTGAAATTCGCGGTGATATCTTGGGAGGCGTTCGTGCCGTTGGTATTGCCCGAATAGGTCACACCAGACGGGCCGCTGTATGACCAGGTGTATGTAAGACCGGAGCCGGATCCATTCTCCGAGCCCAGAGCGCTCAGAGAAGTGGAAGCCGCGGTCGCAAATGGATCAATGGGATTGGGATTTGCCGCCGCGGCCTCGGCGACCGTCGGGCCGGTGTCTGGCTTCAAATCGATTACCATCATCGAATAGTCCGGCAGCGCATAGGTGAAACTGCCGTTGCTCACGGCCAGGCTCGTCGTGAAATTGGTGAGTGACGTTGTCGGCACCGCCGCGGTTGACGTCGCCTGCGCATCGTCTTCGGCGACGCCGAATTCCCAAATCGTGGCCTGGCCGCTGGGGATAAATCCGGAAATATCGAACTGCTCGCTCAAGGTCGGATCGGGCAGATTGTTCGGGGGAGTTCCGTTGTCGGGATCGGTCTTGTTGATGACGAGCAGATCGAGATCGCCGTTGGGCTCAACAATAGCATAGGTATCGACGCTGGTTTCGTTATCTTCGCTGGCGCCGACGACGGTGCCGCCCGGCAGGAGGATTTTGGATGCCAGTTGCAGCGCGTAATAGTCCGGCGTGGTTTCGTTGAGCGCCTCGGGGCTGCCGGTTCCAAGGATTCCGTAATCTCCGTACTGCCTCCACCCGTACAGACTTGAGCTGTTGTTATTTCCGGTTGACGGTCCATTGTGCAAATCCCAGACCCAGAAGCCCTCGTATCCGCCGAGGCTGTCTGCGCCGGTGGCGTAGAGAACGCTGCCCAGAGCGTCGGCGATGAACAATCCGTTGACGAGGCTCGTCGATTGTTTGCCCGGGTCGGATGAGATGGAGTTCACTTCATCGGCAAAGAGTTGCACGTTTTGCCCGGGAAGATATTCGTTGATGAGCGCGTCGTAATCAGCGGCGCGCTGGGACCAGTCATACGTATTTCCGCTTGCCGGCGTATTCGAAACACCCAGAAGCGTGGCGTCGTTTTCACTGCCTGGAGAAACTGAGGTATAATAGTGATCTGCGATGAAGCCCAGCTTAAGCCCTTGCGCGGCGCTTTGCTTGAGGATATTCACGATCCAGTTATTAAAGCTGGTATCGACGGCTTGGCTATCGATGCCGATGGAGATCGGCATCGCTCCCGATTCCATTCCGTCGTTCAGAATCGCGTTGATTTCGTTTTGAAACTGAACGGCGAAGGAAACCAGTGTCGTGGGATCGTGCGCTTTTGGTTTGTCGCCCGCAGGCATCGGCAAAGTATCGCCGGTTTGTCCGTGCTCATCGGTTTCCCAGCTTCCGTACACTTCGTTGCCGATTTCGAAATAAGTAAAATTGAACGAGGCGGCGTGATCTGCACCCAATGAGTTGGGCGCGACCGTAGTTTCAGCGCGCAGCGAGGCCCATTGGCCCACCGTTCCCCAGTTGACGGAGACCCATTTATCCTCCGTGGTGTTCCATTGCTCGCCGCTGCCGATGCTATAGGTGTCGTTCGGCGAGCCATCCAGGTACGCCCACTCGGCAACGGCTTCCTGCGGACTGGCCTCGCCGTAATCGACATCAATGATTGCCGTCGCGCCAAGGTTAGCTGCGAAGTCGGCCTGTTGGCCGATCGATTGGCTGTTGCTTGTGGAATTGAAATGCCAGGTATCGACAGTCGATCCACCGCCGATTCTGACCGCATTGATGCCCGCGGCCTGGACGAGTGAGAGGGTCGATGCTGAGCTGAGTTGCCCATCCCACGGCGCCGTGTTGATGCCCAAAAGGTCGCCGGGGACGGAGCGAATTGTGGTCGCCGCCCCGATCGTTGCCGTGTTCAGCAACATGCGCGTTTCGAGCATTTCGCTGAGACAGGATTGGAATTGCCGCCGGGTTTTCGCGCGTCGCCGCGCGTTTGAGGACTTTTTTGCGCCACATATATCCTCGTCCGCGTCAGACCGGGCCGCATAATGGGATTCTACATCGATGATTCGAGCAACCAATGATCCGACAGAAATCCGTTCGCCACTCAACCCATAAACATATTTACTGCAACATCTTACGCTATGAGAATCCTGGGAAAGTGCCCACATAGCGCTGGCCGCTCTGGGGTGTCATGGCCTCCGCACAATAGGCAAAACGGTCTCGTGTAATATATATGAAATAACTTTGACAAAAAAGTGAATTCATATATATTACTCCAAGATATCATGAGTCGTTCACGGTTTCAAGCCAGTCAGAAGCGCATCGCTGAGCAGGCGGGAGTGTCGCAATCCACGGTATCGCTTGTCTTATCCGGCCGCAGGGTGAGCTCCGACCAAACCAGCCGGCGCGTGCTTGAGGCTGCCGAACGCCTCAAGTATCGGCCCAACCTCTTAGTCCGCGGGATCCAGACTGGTAAGACCCGAACCATCGGGGTCATGATGCCACCGTTTGATTTCTACTGGGCGGAGGTTCTCTTCGGCATTCACGATGTGCTCGCCGCAGCCGATCACGTTCCGATCACACTTTGGCCGGTTTACATGGGGCCGTCGCCGCGCCGGCGCGAGGAGCCTAGCGGTACCGAGCTGGATCAAATCCATCGAATGCTCGATCGGCGCGTCGACGGGGTGATTCTCTGGCCCTCCTTCGCGCAGCTCTTCAGCGAACACGTCCACGAATTTTCCTCTCGAAATCTCCCCGTGGTCACTATCGACCACGAGCTTCCGCCCGAATTCAACGCCGATTACGTCGGCAGCGACGAAACCTTGGGCGGACAAATGGTTGCCGAGCATCTCTATGCGCTGGGACACCGGCGGATTGGAAATCTCGCCCGTCCGAATGTCGCCACTTGGGCTTCGGCGCGGCGCAAAGCATTCGAAAACGCGGTGGGACGGATGCCGGGTGCCGGCGTCTTTACCCTGGAAGGGCCCCCCGGTGAATATGTTCGCGGTATCGTACAGGCAAGGGAGATGCTCTCACGGTCGGATCGTCCCACGGCGATTTTCACCGCCACCGACCTTTACGCCAGAACGGTTTACAAAGCGGCTGCCGAATTGAACCTTCGGATTCCCGAGGATGTGTCGGTAGTCGGTTTCTCCGATGACGATTTTGCGGCGGAGATGACGCCCTCGCTCACCACGGTGCGCCAGCCGGCATATGAAATCGGCCGCCGCGCTGCCGAGATCATGCTCGGCCGTTCGCTCGGTCGCATTCGCGAACTCAATCGTCACGAGGAACTGCCCGTAAAACTGATCGTTCGAGATTCCACGCGCGAGCCGAAGCTTGCCGTCGCAACAAACTGAATCGCTTTCAAACAGGAGGTGAGACCAACACAAAATCGCGGCAGTTCAATTCATTATTTCATATATATGAGATAGGCGGTCTTTACGAGATCTCGGCATCCAGACTCACTTCCGGGGACGGGTGTTCCTTCCTCTATCTGGTTGCCTCGGTTTCCAACATCGAAACGTCACTTCGCGTTTCGGAGGAGAGCTAAACATGCGTTCAAAGACATTCCTTCGCCTCGAGGCGTTGTCGCTCGCGACGGCCGGCATCTGCTGGCTGGGCGGCTCCGCGGCCAGCGCCCAGGTCTATTCCGCAAATGGTTTCACCGACACCTTCGATACTTCCAGTTCGGTGCAACTCAACGTCACCAACTATAATCCGCCTCCCATCACCGCGCGATTTGATTACGGCGGCGGGCAGACGTCACGAAGCGTCACCTTCTCCAGCACGGAGGACGACACCGGCAACGGCGGAGGCTCGGTAAAATTCCAACAATTCATGGATTATGCCGCCGTCGGAGCCGGTTCGTGCGCTTTCACGATGGACCTGTTCGGCTCGCCCGGAGCA
The DNA here is from genome assembly GCA_963755915.1 of uncultured Phycisphaerales bacterium. Lineage (GTDB taxonomy): Bacteria > Planctomycetota > Phycisphaerae > Tepidisphaerales > Tepidisphaeraceae > PALSA-1353. The sequence continues at coordinate 3,635,074 of CAVWLP010000002.1, read as the reverse complement.
CAGGTCTCCGATATCCAGTTCAACATCATGGTCGATCCGACCTCGTCGCCGGACTCCTATGGCGGATATGGATATTTTCAGATCTTCACTCGTGACTCAGGCTACGACGACAACAGCGTTCCGGACATTTATATCGACGGCAACAACCTGAACGCCAACGGGTATGAGCTGGGAGATCCAACCTATAACGGCGCCGACCCCGGGGTGTGGGACACGATTAATATCCCGTTCACCGGCGCAGGAGCCCAGGTTCGCGCTCTGACGCTCCAGGACTACAGCGACATGGGACGCAACATGGACGGAAACGTCATTTATTACATCGACAATCTCCAGGTCACCTATGTCCCCGAGCCGGCAACTCTGGGATTACTCGGCCTCAGTGCCCCGGCACTGCTGGTTCGCAGGCGCAAGGCGCACTGAGTCGTCTCTTCCCTTTGATGTTCTGACAGCCAGTGTTAGTGCCACGGATAGAAACCGTGGCATTTTTCTTTTTGCGCCTGGGCATCGAATCAAGTATCCTCACCCAGCGCCCGTAGCAGCGACCCAAGATGGTGCTCGTAATGTCGCCACCGTCCCACCGAGCTTTGATAGATCGGCTGTCGAACCTGCCACAGACTCGGCGTCAGCACTGTCGTTTGGGTGCGGTGAAATTCAAGGCATGCCGGATGCCACGGGAGGCCCAGGAAGTCGATCAATCGGCGGCTCTGGCCCTCAAGATCTTCGACGACACTCTCGTATTGAACTTCCAGCATCCGTAGCGGCAACGCGTGCTGCCAGTGCGCCCTCAGACGTTCATTTTCGACATGGAAGTGCCCGCAATCCGCCAGATCGAAGGAGAACGTGGCGCCCCCCGCGAACCCCTGGAAATAGCACGAGAGGCAGGTGTCCCGCGAATCGCGCCGGCAGACGATCACCCGCGCCGATGGAAACATCAGACAGATCAGCGCCAGCCGATGCAGATTGCTCGGCATCTTGTCAATCACGCGCACGGCCACGGGCCTTAGCGATTGCAGGCGACTCAGATGCTCGCCCGCGCATCGCTCAATCGTCTCTCGAGGCCAGTCGCCGGCGGCTATCTTTCCATTGGCCCCCGCCAGCACGCTTTCAATTTGCGAAATCGCCTTCAATTCCCCCGCGCCGTGAACGAGCGGGTGACTGCCGGCAATCTGCTGAACCAATGTTGTGCCCGACCTGGGCACTCCCACGACGAACACCGGCAGCTCGGACGGGTTGCCCCAGCCGTGCCTCTGCTGGAAAAATTCCGGCGTGAAGGTGTCAATAATTCTATCCACCTGCTTGTGCATGATGGCGGGATCGTAACGCTCGCCTGCAAGTGCCTTCTGCTGTTTCACGCGATCGTTGGCAGCCTTGAACCGCGCAAACGCTTCGTCAAACCGCCGCGAATCGTCCAAAACCTTGCCAAGCGCAAACTCTGTGGCACTTCGCTGTTCCGGCGTCAAATCCGGGCGATCGAGCAGGTCCAGCATCGGTTGAATTTCTGGGGCGTCTCCTCCCTACAGTGCGCGGCGGCCAAATGTTGTAGCGCCGTCGCGGAACTGGGCTGAATTTCCAGCATTTTTCGAAAACATTTCCCCGCCTCTTCAAACTCGCCCTGCGCCTGCAATGCCGAGCCCAGGGACGCCCATGCGGAGAGCAACTTTGGATCTTTTTCGACAGCGCGGCGGAAATGCGGAATCGCCGCGCCGGCGCCATGCCGCGACAGCAGAATCGTCCCCATCGCCTCGTGTACCGGCGCCGCGGTGGGGTCGATCGCCGCGGCACGCGCGTGACAAGCCATCGCTTCTTCAAATCCCTGCAATTCCGCGAAAATGACCGCCATGCTCACGTGCGCATCGATCAGGTCCGGCTTAATCGCCAGCGCGCTCCGATACGATGCCAGGGCGTCTTCAAACCGCCCGGCGCCGCGCAGCGCATGCGCCAATGCAAAATGCCCCATGCAAAAGTCCGGATTGATTTCAACTGCCTTGCCGTGCGCCGTGATCGCTTCGTTCAATCGACCCTGCTGCATCCGCGCCGCACCGAGGCTGTAACACACCTTCGCAAGCTCCGCCCGAGTATGCTGATCGTCCGGCCTCAGCTCCAACGCCCTGCAAAGCGCCTTGCACGCTTCTTCGAATCGACTGCGCTGGGCCAAAACCCCCCCCAGATTTCGATAAGCTTCCGCATAATTGCCATCGATCTCGATCGCGCGCCGGATCATCGCGATCGCGATGTCCAGGTCTCCGCGCTGCCCGGCGATTACCCCCAGCAGATGCATCGCTTCGCAATGATCCGGCTTCTGCGCCAGCACTTGCCGATAGATCTTCTCCGCGTCGGAAAGCCGCCCGGCGCGATGATGCCCCCTGGCCTGGTTGATTGCCTCGATAAGACGGTCCACCGGGCCGCAAGTATAGCGGTGAGGGCCGCCCGGAGTAAGCGTTCATTGATATGAAACCGTCACGTTCGCAGCCCCAGGCCCTCCATCATCGCCGGCAGATGTTTCTCGTAATTCTTCCACCGTCCGACCGATCGCGTGTAGATCGGCTGCCGCACCTGCCACGCGCTGGCCGTCTGTACCGTCCGCTCGGTTTTGTGGAATTCAAGGCATGCCGGATTCCACGGCAATCCTAGAAACTCAATGATCCTCTGGCTCTGTCCCTCCAGATTTGCCACAAGTTCTTCATAGCGCACTTCCAGCATTCGCACGGGCAAAACCTTCAGCCAATGCGCGATGAGCCGGTCGGTATGCACGTGGTGCCGCCCGCAATCACGCAGTTCAAACGCGAAGAGATTCCCCGCCCCAAACCGCTGAAAAAAGCACGACAGGCACGTGTCCCGCGGATCGCGCCGGCAGAGGATGATCCGAGCCGATGGAAATAGCATCGCGATCAATCCCAGATGCATGATGTTGGCCGGCATTTTATCGATCACGCGCGACGCCGTCCCTCCAATCGCCCGCAAGCGATCCAACTGCTTTCTCGCCGCATTCCGGATCGCATCGGCGCCGATCTGCACATGATCCAGCGAGGCGGCGATGTTTCCGATGTCTTTTAGTTCGCCGGCGCCACAAACCTCCGGGTGGCTTGCTGCGATCTGCTCCACCAGCGTCGTCCCTGATCGCGGCATTCCCACCACAAAGACCGGCAATTCCGATCGCTCTCCCCAATCTCGCGAGCGATCGAAGAACTCCACCGTCGACGCCTCGGTCAATTCATCCACTTCGCGCCCGAATACGTCGCTGCTGTATCGCTCGCCCGCGGCGCGGCGAATATCCAGTGTCAGCGCATTGGCACGCGCGTACTGCTCAAACGCTTCATCAAAGCGATCCGCCTCGTCGAGGATTTTTCCCAGGGCAAATCCAAGTTCCGCGCGATCGGATATCGAAATACGCGGATCCTCTAAGCACTGTGCCAGCTTCGCGATCAGCCCGGCATCCGCGCCGGCCCCCACGCCGCTCAGGATGGTGTATGCCTCCGCCGCCCCGGGCCGCAGGGCCAGAATTTCGGCTGCGCAGCGCGTGGCCTCCTCGAAACGTCCCACCTGACGCAGCGCCTGTCCAAGGTTGATCCAGCTTGACAACGATTCCGGCGCGATCTCGATGGCGCGCTGAAAACTTTCCACGGCCTTCGCGCCTTCGCCGCTGCGAAGTAGGACCGTTCCCCTCGCCTCGTGCGTCCGCGCGGAATCCGGCGCCAGCATCACAGCGCGATCCAGCGCCCTTTGCGCTTCATCAATGCGCTTCAGGTCGGCCAGCGTCATCGCCAGTCGACCATGCACGTCGGGATTATTCGGATCGTAAATCGCTGCCTGTTTGAATTCGCCCGCAGCCTCCTCGAAACGCCGCTGCTCCTGAAATATCAGCCCCAAACTCAAATGCGCGGCGGCTAATGCCGGCCTCAACTCGATTGCTTTCCGAAGCGCGGCAATCGCCTGCTCCTGCTGGCCATTGGCACTCAGCGCGTTGCCAAGATTGAAATAGGCCTCCGCGTAAGCCGGCCGGATCGAAATCGCCTCCCCAAACGCCGCGACCGCCTCCTCAATTCTCCCCGCACTTTTCAAAGCATTCCCAAGAACCAGGTGGGCGTCCGCGTCGCGGGGGCGCAGCGAAATCGCCCTTCGCGCCGCGCTCGCCGCTTCCTCCCATTTTTCGAGATTTAAATTCGCCAAGGCGAGGTTGTAGTGCCCCTGCGCAAAATCAGATTTGACCGCAAGCGCCTTCGCGATCAATTCGGCGGCAACGTCAAACCGCTTCGTCTGAAGGGCCAGCGTCCCCAGCAGATACAATGCCTCGGCATGGGTGGGCTCACGCGTCAGCGCCTCTCGATACAGCGATTCCGCTTCCGCGACGCGCCCCGCTCGATGATGCGCAAACCCCGTAGTGATCTGCTGCTCGACGGTCATACGTTGGCGATCACAAAACGCGCGGCGGCCGAATACCGCGATAGGCGGTCCATCGATTGCTCGTTTCGCAAGGCGTCGGGGGGGATACGCCCACCTATATTAACTTTCGTCGCCGCCGACCCAGCGCGCTGCTTGCGGCAAGCACCAGCAATCCTGCAGACGCCGGCTCCGGTACCGCGCCGATCGTCGGCACCGGCAGCCCGTTGGCGACGGCGAAAGCGTCGAGGGCAGCGATGTCGGCGGGGGTGACGTAGGCATCGGCGCCGCTGTCGCCCTGACCGAAATTGGCGGCAAGAGCGCTGAAGTCGCTCCCGTTTACCGAGGAACTGAAGAGGAAATTTCCTTGGTCCCAATTCGTATAACCCAGACCAAAATTTGCCGCGAGGATGGAGAAATCAGAGCCGTTCACCGTTCCATCCAGATTGGCATCGCCCAGCAGCGTGTACTTCAGTTCGATCTGGCCGCTGGAAAGCGCGGTGACAACGTGATCGCTTCCGTCGGCGAAGCCGACCCCGTATTTCAGTCCGTCGGTGAGGGACTGCGCGGTTGAGGAGATGATCCCCGTGCCGTTCCATCCGCCATTGTTGTAGCCGCTCTTGAGGTAGCTGTAGATGCTCGATATCGGATCAGAACCGCTGAAGGTGATGATCATGTGATTGTTGGTGATATCGAGCGTCGAATTGGCCGCGATGACCAGCCCTCCCTGGGTGGCACCGCCGCTGTTTTTGGCGAGCATGACCGTGTTGCCGGTGTACGCGGTCGGCGTTCCGCTGAGATTGATCGTCCCGCCGACCTCCAATGTGCCCGTACCGGTTAACGAAGCCAAGGTTTCGTTTCCGCCCAGCGTGGTCGTGCCGTTGTTAACCAGCGCCTGGCCGTTCGGCAGCGCACCCGCCGTGGCAGCAAACAGATTGGCCCCCGCATTCACCGTTGTGTTTCCGTACGTGTTTGGCCCATACAGAAGCAAAGTTCCCGAGCCGGCCACGGTTACGTTTCCTGTGCCTGAGACCGTTGGCGAAAAGCCTCCGCCGATCTGAAGTGTGTCCGTTGCCCTGGTGACGGTGATGACCGTATTGGAGTTGAGCGTAATTGGCACCGCGAGGAATTCAGTGTAGTTGGTCGATGCGGTGCCGCCAGCTGTGTCGTTGATTTGCGCCGGGGCTGTGCCGTTGACGGTGTTATCCATGACCAACGCGCCGGCGACGCCTACGGCCAGCGTGTACTGATAATTGAGCGTATCAAAATTCAGCGTTCCCAGGGTTTGCGTGCTGTCCAGGGTGACGGTCGCGTTGCCGGTTTCCAAATCACCGAACGTAGCGCTCTGGCCGGATCCATCCGGCGCGCCGAGACCGTTGGCGCTGCGCCGATCCAGTCGGTGGTGGCGGGGTTGGTTAGCGTTCCGCCGGTGACCGCGCCGGAGGTTGAATTGGTCGTAGCGCCGGTGATGGTGCCGGTGTCGTTCCAACTGCCGCTGCCGCTGGCCGCCCATGTCGGGGAAACCGTGCGGATATTGCTCATGGTGACGTTTCCGCCGGTGTAACCGTCGGAGTTCAGGATGATCTGCATCTGCATGTAGGTATTGGCGGGATTGTTGATTTCACTGTAATCGTAAGGGATGTAGGCTGTGAAGTAGCTGTTTACCCCGGTGCCATGAGTGACGACGAATGAACCCGGATCGTCGCCATAGGCGCCGGTGTCCCTGGAGTTCAGCGTCATCGACCAGTTGGCCCAACCGGTGACAAATTCGCCGCCATTGTTTTGTGTGTTATTGATTCCGAATTCGAGGATGTAATAGGGGCTGGCATTGTCGCCATCCGCGGTGAGTGTGGTTCCCCCGCCCGGAGCGGTGAAGTCAATTGCCAGGCAAGTGCTCGTGGCGAGGTTGTTCAGCAGGGCCGTCGATGCGGCACTGACGGTGCTCGTTCCGTTGGGCACGACGATCAGCTCGCCGGTAGTGATCGGGTCATACCCGCCGCCCGTGTTGACGCCATCCCCAAATTGCTCGGAGGCTCCCTGGTAATCCTGAAGCGTCATGGATCCCGCGAGGGGCGTGGGCCCGGAATTTCCCTGAAGGCCTACCCAGGACTTGCCATAATTGGCGTCAGTATTCGGCGTCGCCAGGCTGTTCAGGCCGCCGTTGTCGAAGTTGCCAAGTCCATTAACGGTTGGGCTGGTCGAGCCCAGCGGGGTGGTACTGTACGTCATCGGGTTACCGTAGTAATCGGTCGGGAGTACCGTCCCGCGGCCCGCGTCATAGTTTCCCCAGCCTTGGTAACCGGTCTGAAGCGGTTGGCCCGCGGGTGGTGGATTCGGGGCATAGCTGCTGCCGCCGAAATCGGCTTCGGTTGTCCAAAGCGAGGTATCAGCTAACCCCAATTTCGCCCTCACAACCACGGCGCTTGCCCCCAGCAGAGACGCCAGCACTCTGGACTTCCGCATTTCCCGCTCCTTTCGGTGAAGTGACTCGTTCCGCCAGAATTACCTTGATAATATATATGAAGTGAGTATAAATGGTTTCCGGCGGCTGTCAAAAGAAATCCGGTGCAAAATGCAATTGGCCCCGCCGGGTTAAAGGTAAAACCAGCAGCCGTTTGTTGCTGCCGCATCACGGGCGACATCTGTCGGTTGTTAATTTGGACGCGATCTCGCCCCGAATTTCTGGAAAGCTCAAGCTATGGGTGAATCAAAATATCGACTGATTCGCGGACAGCCGTTGCCCAACATTCCCTGGGAGCCGCGCCCAGCAGATTCCTCCGATGTCGTGTGGCGCTTTAGCCGCAATCCCATCATCCCGCGCAATCTCACCAAGACGTCCAACAGCATCTTCAACAGCGCCGCCGTCCCGTTCGAAGGCGGGTTCGCTGGTGTTTTTCGCTGCGACGACAAACAGCGCCGCATGGGTCTTTACGTCGGCAAAAGCCGCGACGGAATGAAATGGGAGATCAACCCCGAACCGATTCGTTTTAAATCGGACGACCCCGAGCTCGGGCGTTGGGAATATGGCTACGATCCGCGCGTCTGCTGGATCGAAGATCGATTCTATGTCACGTGGTGCAACGGCTATCATGGGCCCACCATCGGCATCGGATGGACGCGCGATTTCCAAACCTTCCATCAGCTCGAAAACGCCTATCTTCCCTACAATCGCAACGGCGTCATGTTTCCGCGGAAAATCAACGGCAATTTTATGATGCTCAGCCGCCCCAGCGATCGCGGGCATACGCCATTCGGAGATATGTACCTTAGCCAAAGCCCCGATCTTACCTACTGGGGCAAACATCGTTTCGTGATGGGCCCCAAACAACCGTGGGAATCAACCAAAATCGGCGCGGGCCCCATCCCCATCGAAACCACCGAAGGCTGGCTCCTGATCTACCACGGCGTCCTCACAAGCTGCAACGGTTTTGTCTACAGTTTCTCCGCTTGTCTGCTGGACTTGGAGAAACCCTGGAAAGTGATTCGGCGGGCCGCCCCGTATTTGATGTCCCCGCAGAAGGACTATGAATGCGTCGGCGATGTGCCCAATGTCGTATTTCCCTGCGCTGCGCTGGTCGATTCGTCTAGCGGACGGATGGCGATTTATTACGGATGCGCTGACACCGTGACGGGGCTGGCGTTCGCACAACTCAATGAAGTGATTGATTTTGTGAAAGACAACTCGAGCCCCGAGCTACCGCAAGTAACCTGAAGGCTAGTCCGCCGGAGCAATTTCGAACAACCACAATCACCCTTTAAGTTCACGTAAAAAGTATTGACAAAAGCGATTTCATATATATTATTAGCTGAAAATTGGTACGCCACATCGAGAGGAGTCGAGCATGACGAGGAAGTCCATCCACCAGGGATTCACGCTTGTGGAGCTTCTGGTTGTCATCGGGATCATCGCACTGCTTATCTCGATCTTGTTGCCCGCCCTTAACCGCGCTCGAGAGCAGGCGAGTCTCGTCGCCTGCGCCTTGAATCTGCGCCAAATCGGCGACATGATCGCTATCTACGAATCCGAAAATCACGGATACGTCCCCTATGGCCATGCCGTCACGGGCGGAACTGCCTACGGCGGAAGCGCGGGCGGCGCGGGATACTTTGACGAAGGTTTCAGTTACTCGTTTTGGGATTGGCCCGATACGCTAACCCGGCTTACCAACACCAAAGCCCCCGGCGATGGAGGAACGCCCCCATGGGACCCTTACGGAATGGGAGACCAGGTTCAATTCGAGCAGAATATGGCCATAGACTTTAATCCCGTATTTCACGACTACGATACCAATGAAGTCCTCTATGGGACGCGCGTGTCGGATTATTATGCGCAGCCGAGAATCCTCGCCAATAATGAATATTTTGATTACGCGATCAATATCAACGGCGGGGTTTATCTACCCCTTCGCCAAGTCGGGTCGATCAAGCAATCCAGCGACACCGCCATGGTTTGGGATGGCTGCCAAAATCTCTTCGCAGCTCCGGGCGGGATAACCGCCGAGTACCAATGGCCCGACGGACCAAACGCGACCAAAATCGAGCAATCCAGCCTGGATACCGGTGGCACCGGCACCGGAGCTAATTTTCTGTGCTATCCGACTCCCGGGGACTCCGGATACCCCGTAAACCACGTTAAAGGCGGCTACGCCTGTGCGATCGGACTGAATAACAACAGCCTGTACGAATTTAATTTCACTTCGAGCACTGGAGGAGCCACGGCGAAGTCGGAGGCGGTTCAAAATCTCGACAATTGGTTCTCCTGGAGCGGCATCGATTACAACCCCGCCGCAAATATGCGATTTCGACATATGAACAATACCACCACAAATCTCCTCTTTGTCGATGGTCATGTGGAATCCCGCAAGCTTGGGCAGGTCATCGCCCGAGAAATTTGTGTTAACTACACCACGCCAGCCGCCGGCCAGCCGGGGCAATAAGGAGCTTGCGGAAGCCGGTGGTGTATCGACCATCGCCCTTTTTTCCATGAGCAGCGTTCGCGAACTAATGCAGGATCGTAAGATTGGCCCAATATTGGCCGCAGTTCTCTTGTTGGCCGCAGCCGCGATCGCCGTCGTCTCTTATAAGCCCGGCATACCCAGGCACGATCTCAACATGGCCTATTACTCAGACGACGGCGGTCAAACATATTTCGAAGATAGCGCCTACAAATTCGCACCCTGGGATCACGACGGTAGAACAGCTATGATGGCCTCCGTCTATTCGGAAGACGGTCGCAAATACATCGCATATTTGTCGCGCTTTACCCCTCAGGCGAAAAAGAGGCTGGAAGATGCCTACAGCGCCGACCCGACTCACCCTGAAAAACTCGCCGTCGTTATGATGTCCATTGGTCCGGCCGGCACCGAGGTCAGCCTCCCCGGGCCGACTCAAAAATGGTTGCCCGGCTATGACCTCAAAAGTTTGAACCTGCAGCCGCCGGGGCCTGACCCGCCTACACCGGTAATCCCTTGAAGAAATCACACCGATTTTTCCAGCTGCTAGTGGGTTTCTGTTCTATTGCCGCCATCGCTCGCTTCGCCGGTGCTGCCGTCGAAGTTGAAGGCTGGGGCGATCTGCGCGGCTTCCGCATCGACGGCCAGCTATTCCCCGTGGTCACAAGCATCCGCGTCGTCGCCGCTGACGGAAAGCGCGACGCTTCCACCGGCCACTGGCAGGAGCGAGATCTGAAATTTATCGAGGACGGCAACGAGGAGATCTTCACGGGCCAATTCGCGTTCCGGCAACTCCACCAGCCCGTCAATTACCAAACCACGATCACGCCTCTCGGACCCAACCGCGTCAGAATCGGCGTGCAGGTGGTCGCCGAGCAGGATATGAAGCTCGACGAGATCGATTTCTGCGTGGCCGTGCCCCTCTCGGATTTCGCCGGGGCTTCAGCCAACCTGCTCGGCTTGACCACCCCCACAACGCAAACCAGCGCGATCTCCACGACCCAGCCCGCGACCGACCGCCTCTATCTCGACGGCGACGCCACCGGCGCCAATCTCCAGACCAGCCACGCCGCCCTTACCGTCGAATTTGATTCCCCCCGGCACATCTCAATCCACGACCATCACGATCCCAAGGGCGACAGCGTGATGCTTCGCGTAACGATTCGTCGGGGCGATATCGCCGCAAATGAAAAAATCGACGCCAGTTTTATGCTCACGTCGTCGGGCAAAATCGATCACCAGCCGGTCCACCTGGCGATCAACCCCACAAAAATCGGCGCCCCGCTCGCCGGCCTCGGAGGAAACTTCGTCTTTTTCCTCGATTCGCCCGAGGTCGCCTACGATCTGAAGAACATTCCCGTCATCTGGGCGCGGATGGCGGTCCCACTGCCAATCTGGGAGCCGGACGAATTATCCGATTCCGACCCCGCCGCCCCCAACTTCGCCGGCCTCGCCCAAAACGACCAGCCCGGCTCCGACATCCGCCAATCGCTGGAGCTGGCGCGCGTCCTCAGCCAGCGGCACATTTCCCTGATTTTCACGCTCTGGCGCGCCCCCAGTGGGCGCTGATGCCAATCGCCGACAACGATCTCTATGCTCACGGCCGCGTCATTAATCCCGCAAAATGGGACCCATTTTGCAACGCCATCGCCTCCTATCTCCTCTACGCCCGTCAGAAATATGGCGTCGAGCCCAAATTCTTCTCGTTCAACGAATCTGACTTGGGCGTCACCATCCATTTCACGCTACAGGAGTATCGCGATGCCATCAAGCGCGTCGGCGCCTGCTTCGTCGCGCACGGAATCACGACCAAATTGCTTCTGGGTGATGTTTCCAGCCCCAAGCCCGCCGATTTCATCACACCGGCATCGCTCGATCCTCAGGCGATGCAGTACGTGGGCGCAATTTCCTTCCATTCGTGGAACGGCGCGATTCCCGAACAGCTCACCGCCTGGCACGACGCCGCCCACCGATTGAATCTGCCGCTCATTGTCGCCGAAGGCGGCACCGATTCGGATTCGTATCACTACACCCACGTCTGGTCCTATCCCTGGTACGCCATTGACGAAGCCGGGATGTATCTCGATGTCCTCAGATATTCTCAGCCACTTTCGGTTCTCCCCTGGGAGATGACCCAGGATTACGGCATGGTCGATTTCCATGGTCCGCAGCCGCGTCCGACGATGCGGTTCTGGTGCCTCAAGCAATTGGCGTCCACGACGCCGTTCGGCGCTTGCGAACTGCCCATCGCAGTTGATACTCCCGCCGTTCACGCCGCGGCGCTATACGACCCCAACACCCCTGCGCTCTGCATCCATCTCGCCAATTTGTCTGCCACGCGCCAGATCACCATCACCGGCATTCCCACGTCAATCGCCTCCCTTCAAACCTTCATGACCAACGATGAGCACAGCTTCTCCCCGTCCGATCCCGTGCGCCCCGAAAACGGCACGGCCCAAATCACGCTCCCCGCTTTGTCGTATGTGACCCTTACGACCCAGCGGGTTACGCAGACACTCACCGATCTCCCTAGTCGGTAGCTTTTCAAGTCGCCGTCGCCGTAAAATCGTGACCTAGAGACAATCATGCCGCCTTCCAATCCAAAGCTCACGATCGATGCCCTGATCAAACGTTTCGCCGCCTACAAAGACATGGCAGAGAAAGCCGTCGTCCAGATCTCCGACGCCCAGCTCCACCAGGCTTTGGACGAGAACACCAACAGTGTCGCCGTCATCATGAAGCACATGAGCGGCAACCTTATATCGCGCTTCACCGACTTTCTGAGCACCGACGGCGAAAAACCAAACCGTGACCGCGATTCAGAATTCGTTGACGATCACATCCCGCGCGCAGCGATCCTCAACTATTGGGAAGCCGCCTGGCAATCCCTCTTCGACGCCTTAGCCCCGCTCACCGACAAAGACCTCGACAAGACGATCACCATCCGCGGCGAAACCCACACCGTCATCGATGCGCTGCTTCGACAGCTCTCGCACCACGCCTATCACACCGGCCAGATCGTCCAGCTTTCGCGATACGTGGCGAAGGACAAATGGACCGTCCTGACAATTCCCCGCGGCGGCTCAAAGCAATTCAACGCCTCGATGGACGGCAGGCACAACAAGAAGTAGCGCCTACTGCCTCACCTCTGTGCCGCGCTCTTCGAGACCCGCCGTTGACGGTCATGAGATCCCCCCGCCGTGCTGCCGCGAAATTTTCCGGTTTGGAACACGTCATACATATCACTGGACCGCCGCGGCTGAATAGCGATACTAATAACTATTAATGGCGCACCCTGCGTTTGTAAGGCATTGAAAATAAGTACTTTATGCGCAGCGGCGAAGAGATTGCCGGTGATCCCATCGTTAAATAAGCGGTCAATGCAGGCAAAGAATGGATAACGGCATATGAAGCGTTCGCAATCGCTGGCGAGCCAGAAACGTGTTGCCCGGGAGGCCGGAGTTTCCCAATCCACGGTCTCCCTGGTCCTCGCCGGCAGCAAGGTCAGCTCCGAGGAGACGACGCGGCGCGTCCTCGCGGTGGCGGAAAAGCTCGGGTATCGCCCCAATCTTCTGGTGCGGGGGATTCAGACTGGAAAGACCGGCACTGTGGGCGTGCTTATGCACCCGTTCCAGTTTTATTGGGCGGAAGTCTTGTGCGGCGTCCACGATGTTCTAACCGAGAAGGGTTGCGTTCCGATCACGCTTTGGGCTGCACACTGGGGCGCGCAGCCGCGAAATCGCTTTGGGCCGGGCGAAGGGCTCGCGCAGATTCATCAGCTCGTGGATCGGCGCGTGGATGGCGTGATCCTCTGGCCGCCGTTCGCACGGCTTTACCAGGAGCATCTGCACGAGTTTTCCTCGCGCAATTTGCCGGTGGTGACTATCGATCACAGGCTGCCCGAGCGCTTCAACGCCGATTTTGTGGGTAGCGACGAGGCATCTGGGGGACGGATGGTGGCCGAGCATTTGTATGGGCTCGGCCACCGGCGCATCGGATATCTCGCGGCGCCCGGCGACACAACCTGGGCGCGGGATCGGCGAAAGGCGTTTGAGGACGCGTTGCAAAAAATGAAGGGAACCTGCCTCACCGTCCTCGAAGCACCTCCGGGCCTTCCCAAGCTGGGAATCCAGCAGGCGCGACAGATGCTCAGCACCGCGGATCGCCCGACCGCCATTTTCGCGGCGAGCGATCTCTATGCCAAGGTCGTCTACCAGGCGGCGACGGAAAGAGGCTTGAACATTCCCGAGGATTTGTCGGTCGTCGGATTTTCGGATGAGGATTTTGCCGAGGAGATGACCCCACCGTTGACGACGGTGCATCAGCCCGCCTACGAGATCGGAAAGCGCGCCGCGGAGATCGTCCTGGGGAGGTCCAGCGGCAAGATCAAGGGAAAGGCCAAGGGACACGAGCTGGCGGTGGAGCTGGTAGTAAGGCGCTCTACTGCGGAAATCCGAAACCCCAAATCAGAATAAAGGTATGAAAACGCGGCTCCCGGTTATTAGATACGCTGACAGCAGGCGGTCCCGCAGGCGCGGCATCGCGCGAAACCAGCTCCCCGAACATCCGCTGAGTTTTCGGGAGATCCCATATGCTTCTTTACTAACTCGTGGCCAAGCCGCATGCCAATACATGGGTCAGAATTGGCTGTGTTCGGGATGTGCCGATCCACGTGACCAGAGGCCAAGCCGCCGCTCACTGGCGGTTTGGTTGCGATGGCTGCAGTGGGCGCGGTGATGCAGAGGCGGCGGAGAAATTTGTGTGGCGCAAAATGTCCCTCGAATCGCATCGATATGGTGAAAAGATCACTATGCAACCGACCGGGCTGATGTAGGTTAGTTGCCGCCGGATCAGCGGCAATAGAGTTCTCTTCAAAATTGTATGCAGAAAAAACAGGTTACTTTGGCGCTGGCGCTTTGTGTGCTGATCGTACTTGCGCCGAACGAGCTCACAAAAGGGGCGGATGACCAGGTCCGGACTTTCGTTCATCCGGGGGGGCTTCACTCGCAGGCCGATCTTGACCGCATGCGCCTACACGTTGCCGCCGGCGACCATCCGTGGATCGACAGTTGGAACGCGCTGATAAACGATCCAAAGGCGCAGCTTACTTATAAACCCGCCCCGAATCCGAACATGGGCGTCTCGCGCCAGCGCGTTTCCGCCGACGCCGTTGCGGCATATCTTAACGCCATGCGCGGCTACATCTCTGGTGATCCGGCCTACACCGACCATGCCATCCGTATCTGCAACCTCTGGTCGGCGGCGGTTGACCAGACGCCAAGGGGCGTCGATCAACCCGGGCTCAATGGCATCTATACCTACGAGTTCGCGGTCGTCGGTGAGGTTCTGCGCATCTACGTCGGCACGCGATGGGCGCCGGCCGACTTCGATCGGTTCAAAAGAATGATGCGGACCTACCTCTATCCGCCCTGCCATGATTTCCTCATTCATCATGATGGCTCATGCATCTCGCACTTCTGGGCGAACTGGGATGCCTGCTGCACCACCGCGATCGGCGCAACCGGAGTGCTATGCGACGACCGGGCGCTGTTTGACGAAGCGGTTGAGTATTTCAAACACGGCAAGGGAAATGGCAGCATCGAAAACGCCGTGTATGTCCTTCATCCCGGCAATCTCGGGCAATGGCAGGAGACCGGCCGCGACCAGGAACACGCGGAACTGGGTATCGGCTTGCTCGCCTCGTTTTGCGAAATCGCACAGAACCAGGGGGTGGATCTATATGGCTACGATAACAACCGCCTGCTCGCTGGCGCCGAGTACACGGCCAGATATGCGCTGTGGCAGCCGGTGCCCTACATGTTTTACAACAATTGCGACACCGTGAATCAGTACTGGGCTTCTCGCTCCGGACGGGGCCGGCTACAGCGGCCGATTTGGGAGCAGCTTTACAATGAATATGTCGTTCGTCGGGGGCTCAGCGCGCCAAATTTAACGGCGATTGCAGCCCTGAATCGGCCCGAAGGATATACGCACGACGATCACTTTGGGTATGGCACGCTCATGTACACGCTCGATCGCTCGCGGTTTCCACCGCTGCCGATACCTTCCCCGCCCACCGGCGTTGTCGCGACCGCGGGCGTGGGCCGAGTTTACCTCCGGTGGTTGCCGCCCGGCACGGCCAACGGATTCACTGTTCGACGCGCAACGGCGGCCCGCGGGCCATACACTGAAGTTGCGAAATATCGCGGCGTCATCCCCGAATATTGCGACACGACCGTCGCCAACGGCACCGCCTACTATTACGTGATCGCCGCCGAAAACCAGGCTGGAACCAGCCCGGATTCCGCGGAAACAAGCGCAACGCCCGTCGCGGCAACCGCGCGATTGCCCGATGGCTGGTCCCAAAGCGACATTGGAAGAGTGCGCAGGCCCGGATCCGCCGAATACGCCTCCGTCGCCGATGGCACATTTATCGTTAAAGGCGCGGGGTCGAACATCGGCGATTTTCGCGACGGAATCGGTTTCACCAACATTGCCGTCAATGGCGACGCCGTTTTCACCGCGCGGCTCATTGACGGCGATCTTCGCAATCATGGCGACAACTCCCGTGTCGGAATTACGATGCGAGCGTCTCTGGAACCGGACGCGCCCGCGGTGGCGCTGGTGCTGGGCGATCTCGGTTACCGCGAAGTGCGGTTCGGCACGCGCAATAATAGCGGCGGCGCCATGACGTTCGTGCCGGGAAATGCCTATACCGGGCTGGGCCAGGCGCCGACTTGGTTTCGATTGACTCGCGCGGGAGACGTTTACCGCGTATCAATCGGATGATGGCCAGCACTGGTACGAGGTCGGATCCCGCATCGTTCCGATGCCCCGCGATTTTTTCTGCGGCTTTGCCATCGCGTCCGACAGCCCCGGTACGATCAGCATGATGTTCGACCACGTGTCGGTCACATCAAAATGAAAACCCGCCGCGAACCACCCGCGAAAATGGCGTCGGCATACCCACACGTTCACGTGCTGAGCGCCATCATCTGCCTGCTGGGCGCGGCCGGTTCCTGCACGGCAAACGAATGGCAATGGTCAACGCCGGACGGAAATGCGCGCGATTATCTCTGGATTCCGCCAAATTGTCAGCGGGTTCGGGCGATTGTCATTGCCAATCACAACATGATTGAGCAGGGAATTCTCGAGCACGCCCGAATGCGCCAGACGCTGGCTGCTCTGGACTTTGCCGAGGTCTGGTGTGTGCCCGTGCTGGAGCAGTCTTTCGACTTTCGCGCCGGTGCCGGCGAGCATCTTCAGAGAGTGCTCGGGTGCTCGCCAATCAATCCGGCTACGAGGAACTGAAAATTGCGCCTCTGATCCCCTTGGGCCACAGCGCGTCGGCGACTTTCCCGTGGAACTGCGCCGCCTGGAGTCCCGCACGAACCCTGGCAATTATTTCGGTACACGGCGATGCTCCCCAGACCAATCATACCGGCTACGGCCGGCCCAACATTCCGTGGGGAGATCGGAACATTGACGGTGTGCCTGGACTGATGGTGATGGGCGAATATGAATGGGGTGAAGAGCGATTGGCGCCGGCGCTGGCTTTTGAAGCCAGCCATCCGGCCGCGCCCATCACATTCCTGGCTGACGCCGGGCATGGACATTTCGATTACTCCGACGATCTGATCTCTTTCCTGTGCATGTTCATTCGCAAAGCCGCGGGGGCGGCTGCCGGCTGCCTCTAACCTGGGTCAACCGCCGATCCTCAGAACCGTCGATCCCACGCAAGGCTGGCTGATCGACCGCTGGCACAAGGACGCTCTTCCCACAGCCCCGGCCGCGCCGTACTGCCAATACCGCGGCGATCGCAGCCAGGCGTTCTGGTGCTTCGACGAAGAGATGGCCACCGCCACCGAGCAATACTATCAGCGCGCACGTGGGAAGAAGCCGCAACTCATCGGCTTCATTCAAGGGGGTAAAACTTACGCTGGCGAGCCTTGTTTACCCGCGTGCGAGTTTGACAGCGACGGGATTACTTTTCATCTCCACGCCCAATTCCTTAGCGACGTCGAAGGCGCCGGCACCAACCCATCGCGATGGGCGGGTTTGCCGAACGGCTCCCCGCTCGGACATGCCAGTGGCGGCGGGCTCATTGTGCTTTCACGTATTGTCGGCCCGTTTCTGAAACTTTCCGACGACACATTTCAGGTTCAGCTCAATCGAACATTTTGCACCGTAGATCGTCGCAACAACGACATGTGGATTCTCGCCAGCCACCCCGGTGACGACGAATATAAAAGCGCCGTGCAGCAGGCGCTGCTTCGTCTTGTTGCCAACCGAGACGGTCAACCGCAGAAAATCACGTTTCCAGGGATTCCAGATCAACCGCTGGGAACAGGAACCGTTGCGCTAAAGGCCAGTTCAGACGCACACTTGCCTGTGCACTACTTTGTTCGCGAAGGGCCTGCTGAAGTGGAAGGCAGCACCCTTACTCTTTTGCCCATTCCGCCGAGGGCAAGATTCCCCGTCTACGTGACGGTTGTTGCCTGGCAATGGGGACGAAAAATCGAACCAAAAGTGCAGACGGCGCCGCTGGAGCAAGTGACTTTCGCCATCACGAAGTCGCCGTGACTTGAGTCGAAGGCGAACTCCCATCGCTAGCGAGCTCTTCCCCTGCGTCATCGCAATCGGCAGCGGAGTCGTCACAATAAAACCGGCCGTTATTTCGCGGCTAATCGTCCGGAACGCCCAGCACATCCGCATCCCCCAGGTGGCGATAACCGACCTGCTCGTCGCAGAAAAGAATTAGATAGTTGGTATTAATTTCATCGCCCCAGAAGCGGGCTGTGAGATATGCCTGCCTTGCGGGATCGACTTTCATCACAAAGGCGATCCGGCCCGCTTCCCATCCGCCGGAAGCGGAAGGGTGGAGCCGCCGGGCATGTTGATCGAGCGCGCCGAAGGTCACTTCGCTGTCTATGGAAATCACGCGGTACTGCTGTTCCGAAGCGCCGTCCCCGAAACTGAGGACGTCGATAAACGGCGGAGATTGCGCGAGAGCCGCGCGACGCGATCAGTGCGATCGTCAGAATGACCAGCCGCTTGATAATCGAAACCCTCATGTTCCAACAATCTTACGCATCCGCAGGATGGGGCAGTAGTCAATCCACGGGAACCTGCACGGCCCCATCCATCGCCCCCGCCGGCGCACGCCGCAATTTCGATATCGCCACTGCCACCGACGGAGCCTTGCGCGGCGGGTGCTTCACCAGCCGGTGCGTCGAATTCGCCGCCAGTTCGGGCGTTACCTCCCAAATCAGCGGCTCGCCGCGCACATATCTCTCCAGCTCTTCCACCATGAATTGCCCCATCCGGCTGCATTCCTTCCCCACCGATCCGGCAATGTGCGGCGTCAGCAAGATATTCGGCAAAGAAAAAACCGGCGAATCCACCGGCGGCGGCTCGGGCTCAAATACGTCGAGTATAAATTGTAGATCCGCACGCTTGCGTGCCACCTCGAGCATTTCGTCCTGCCGAACCACTTCCGCGCGGGCCGTGTTGATGAACGTGGCCCCCTCCTTCATCAGCCCGAAATGCTCGCGCCCGATCATGCCTTGCGTCTCTTCGAAGAAGGGCGCGTGCAGCGACACGACATCGCACGTACGGAAAATCTCATCGAGCGCCATGCGCTGTACGCCCAGAACCGCCGCCTCGGCTTCGGTGAGGAACGGATCGTATACCTTCACGCGCAGATCGCACACGGCCAGCTTTTTCACCAGGGTCCGGGCAATGGCGCCAAGCGAAATCAGCCCGACGCTTGAGCCGTAACACCCGGCCGCCACATTCCGGTCCGGATAGCGCTTCTCATC
Organism: uncultured Phycisphaerales bacterium; assembly: GCA_963755915.1. GTDB lineage: Bacteria > Planctomycetota > Phycisphaerae > Tepidisphaerales > Tepidisphaeraceae > PALSA-1353. The sequence continues at coordinate 3,615,924 of CAVWLP010000002.1, read as the reverse complement.
GTGCATCCGGCGCACGAGTTGCCACATGCGCTTCAGGGACAGCAAAATCATCGCCATCGTGTATTCCGCGACGGGAACGGCGTTGGCGTAGAGCGCGGTGGTCATCACGATTCCCCGGTCCCAGACTGTGGGCGTGATGCAGTACCCCGCCGACCCAGCGCCGTAAAAATAGCCTCGAGCCGGGAGGCGGCGTCGAGCAGGTATTCATCAAAAATCGGCGCCCCCCACCCGCTGAAAATGACCTGCACCTCCTCGAGCAGCGCGAGGTTTTCCGGCAGCGACTGGCGCGTCTGCGGCCCGGCGACCATTTCCACATGCCGCCCAATCGCTTCGCGGATCGCCGGAGGGTAAATCAGGCCAAACGCATCTGCGTCAAGGACGTATAACCCTTTCAGTTTCGACATGACACCGGGAGGATACTCAATGCGGGCAACCGCCAATAGTGACTTTTAGATTAGAAGCTGCCTATTTTGGGGACATTTTGCGTCACGCGGAATGCGGGAAATTGCCGCTCAGACCGGCGCGAAACGCCGGCGATACTGGTCCGGCGTCGTCTTCTGCATTCGGAAAAAGATTCGATGGAAGTGCCGCTTGGTGCCGAAGCCCGCATATTTGGCGACGCGGTCTATTGGCCAATCCGTCTCAACGAGCAGTTGCCGGGCCCGTTCCATGTGGGCGGCGACGATCGCCTCGTTGAGCGTCTGCCCTGTCACCCGGCGGAAATCGCGTTCCAGCTTGCTGCGCGAGACGTGCAGTTCCGCGATTAATTGCTTCACCGCCAGCGGCTGCGAGGCATGCTCCACTATATATCGTGTCGCCAGGTGGACATCGCGATCGGCAATCGTGGAGACATCGGAAGACTGGCGAATATGGATCACGCCTGACGGCTGCACCAGCACGGGCTCGTGTGGCAGGCCTCCGCCGCGGAGGAGACGATCGAGCAGTTTCGCCGCTTCTCTGCCGAGCTTTTCCGCCGGCAGTACCGCGCCGGAAACGGTCAGCGAAACGCTTTCCGACAGGAGCGAATCGTCGTCCCACGACACAATCGCGGCCTGTTCGGGAACCGGCACACCCAGCTCGACGCAGGCCTGCACGATGCGAACCGCATCGCCCATCGACCAGGCGAAAATACCCACCGGCTTTTGCAGCCGGGCGATCCAGCGTTTCAGCTCCTTCACCGAGCTGGTTGTCGTCGTGCTGGACCGATAGGGCGCCATCTCGCAGGGGCAATTCACGGAGCCTGCAAATTCCATCAGCGCCTGCGCCCGGTAGTCCTGGATCGGCGTGCGCGTGGCGGTGCGATAGTAGGCAAAACGCCGGAATCCGCCGGAAAGGAAATGCTGGCCGATCGCCTGGGCAATCGCTGAATCGTCCACGCGCACCGAGGGAATCGAGAGCAGCGCTTTTGGATGCGCCGCCGTGAAGGAGACGATCTTCACCTGCCCTCCGCGGCGCAACCGGCGGATGGCCGGGATGTTACCCAGCACGTGGGTGATGACGCCGTCCCACTGGATGTTCCCCATGTTGGCGACGGAATCGTCGGTGCCGGTAACGACTTGAAGCTGCCAGTCGGGCATGGAGTGGGCATACCCCTGCACACCGCGGAAAACCTGCCGCGCCCACTCCGACCAGACCAGCAGCCGCAGCGCGATTCGCAGCTTGCGGCGCTGGGGCGCGGCTCGGGACAGCTGTGATGGAGCCGGCGTCCTGGGCATCGGGGGCAGTCTAACCGATCAACCATGTCTTACGCAAAATGTCCCTCAAAACGCATCGATATGGTGAAAAGATCACTATCAACCCACTGGGCGCGTTGTATGTTAATCAGCGTCAGATCGGTGCCGGCCCAAGTCTTCCCTAAGCCGCCGGATTCGATCTGCGGAGCATGTTTGGCGGACGGCCTTGAAGGCAAACAAGCCCTGGCGTCTGTCGCATCCGGACGCCCGATCCTACGCCCGTATCGCCGGAGGCATCGATGGAGGCATCTCGAATCAAATCACGCCGATTCATCTCACGCGGATTTACGCCAGGCGGATTTACTCTTGTCGAACTCCTCGTCGTCATCGGCATCATCGCCATCCTCGTTGCGATTCTCCTTCCGGCCCTCAACAAGGCCCGCCAGCAGGCCATCGGTGTGCAGTGCATGGCGCACATGCGCGAGCTAACGAATGCCTGCATGCTTTACGCCTCCAACAACCAGGGCTCGCTGCCCCCGATGATGTTCGCCGCCGACACGGCTTCGCATTACGTCGGGCCGAGCATGTTTCCCAACGACGGGTTCATCCAGGTGGGCAGTGATCCGGCTTGCCTGCTGACTCAATATTTCAGCAACGGAGACGACGCGCACCTGTATGTTTGTCCGTCCTTGCAGGCACAGTGTCCCGATCAGACGACGGGTGCGCAGTCTAAAGGTTACATCTCTTATCTATGCAATAATTCTCTCTTCGGCCGCTGGTTGGATGGCACCTCCCTCCCGCTGCTTACAGGGCCGGAGCAACAGACCGGAACCCAGGTCATTCTTGAGCCCTACAAGATCAGTCAGATCAAGCAGGCGCCAATGTACGCCCTGTTTATCGACGCCAATTACAACAACGACGGTGCCGTCGCCGCGTGGGAACAAACGGGCATTCCCGAAATTCGGCTCGCAGAGGGTAACGCTCTTGACGGGTGGTGGTTCCGCCAGGAGCCGGGTATCAGTAGCACGGTCTTCGGCTTCAATTATCACATGCCGAGCCCCGTGGATGGGACGCAAGGAACCGGCGCCGGGGCGGCACCCGGGGTCATCTATCACTCAATGCAAAGGCGGGTTGGCAGTTACATAAACGCCGGAATCTCAACGCCCAGTTTCGTGGGCTACACGAACGTGGCGTTTGCGGATGGTTCGGTCCGAACCGTCTGGTTCCCACTGACGCAGGCATACGTCGCCGGACCGGTAAAAACGGAACCGGGGCTGGGCGGGCAATTGTACGTGATGCCGACTCATCCTCAGCCGAGATGGTGAGCATCCGGCGCGACCGAATTTGAAACGGCACGCAACGACACGAAGGCCTGGAAACAAATGTCCGTGCGAGAAACCTTGAATAATCGCCCCAAGACAACCGCCGCGATGGTCATTGCCGGCACCGCCCTGCTCGTTTCGATCATTTATGCGGCCAACCGCCAGCAGGACACGGCGCCGATGCGAATGGGCAGCCAGCTTTATTTCTCCGTGGATGATGGAAAGACATTTTTCGCCGATGACGCATCGAATATCGCGCCGTTTGATTTTAACGGAAAAAGAGCCGTTCAGGCGGTCGTATATCGCTGCGGGGATGGACAGCCGTTTATCGGCTATCTGCTGAAGTTCCCACCCGACGCGAAAGCCGCGTTGGACGCGATGACCCCGGACGAGAGGGTTTCCTCGCAAGCTGCATTGTCAATCAGAAAAGGGGCTGGCGAAGTGAAAAAGCCGGGCGGGACCCGATGGGTCGCCCTGGGCACGCTCGATCCCAACTCTCGCCTGGGCGACATCCTTGCCGTGCAGGCTCCGCCCGGAAGCGACGGCGATCCGCAGGAGGTTTTGCCGTAAGCGCAGTTCGTTGATCCAAGCCACCGATCAGGAAAGAAATTTTTGGAGGGTACGATGAAAAGCGGTCAAAAGGTTCGGTCTTTAGAAAGTTCTCTTCGCAAACAGAATTCAGAGTCACGGCGCCGCCGTCTGGCGCGCCTCGCCTGCCTCTCTGCCGCGGCGACGGCGACTCTCGTCTCCACGCATCTGGCCAGCGGCGCTACCGAAACCTGGGTCGGCGCGAGCTTCACCAACTGGGACAGCACCGACTGGACCGGCGGCAACGCCCCGCCGCAGAACGGTGATACCCTCGTCTTCGCCGTAGCCGGCACGACCGGCACATCCCTCACGGACGACTTTGCCAGCCTCGCCATCAACGGCCTGACCTTCAATGCCGGAGGCAGCGGGTTCACCATCGCTCCGCTGAATTCCAGCGACACGCTGAGCCTCGGCGGAAACATCTCCGACAACGCCGGCTCGACCGAAGCGCTTTCCGTTCCCCTCATCCTCACGGCTGCCTCGACCTGGACCGCCGCCAACACTACCGGCGACACTCTCGGCGTCTCCGGAACCGTCAACAACGGCGGCAACCTGCTCACCCTCAACACCGGCGTGGGCGCTAACGGCGCGATCAACATCTCCGGCGTCATCAGCGGCGCTGGCGGGTTGATGGTGAATCCCGCCAACAACGCCGGCACGGTCACTCTCTCCGCCGCCGAGACCTACTCGGGTTCAACCGATATTCAGAGCGGCACGCTGCTCTTGAATGGAAACAGCGCCACGTTGGCTAATTCAACGGTAACGATCGGCGTCAACGGGCTGGCGACCAGTCCCGTTCTGAACATCGTTCAGACGACGGCGGGCACCTACAACGTTGCGTCCGGAATCGTCGGCGCAGGCTCCACCAGCACGGGTGGCAGCAACGCGTTCGGTATGATCGTCAACACCGGCAATACCACCGGCGATTTCGTTGAATCGGCGGGAACGCTCAATCTTAATAGCGGTGAGCTTCGGGTTTCGCTGAACGAAAATACGGCCGGCAACGAACAGCTTCTATTCTCGTCCGTGAATCGATCACCGGGCACGCATCTGAGTTTCGACCGCAACGTGCAAAACGCCTCGCTCAACGTGGGGCTCGATTCAATCGCCAGCCAGACTGCAAATTCGCAAAACGTCGTTTTCACCACCGCCCCCGCGCTGATTGGCAATGGCGGCGCTTCGGGCACAGTTAACCTCAGCGTTCTTCCCTGGGCGTCGGTCAACGCCACCATCGCGACCTACGATCCCGTGAACGGGCTCAGAGCACTCAATACCAGCACCGAAATGGCCGCACTCACAAGCGGTATGAGTCTCGGCTCCGGCAGCGAGGGTGAAAACGCCAAAATCAGCGGCAATACAAGCATCAGCGCAAACACGACCATCAATTCCCTCTACGGGACCGGTGGGACCATCACTTTTGGCACGAGCAGCACGTCCCTTAGCGTGTCGAGCGGCGCGATTATGGCCAATGTGGGCTTCGTGATCGGCTCGACGGCGAACAACGGCATCCTCGCCTTCGGTTCCTCCGAGGGCTGCGTCGAGGTTTCGAATACGCGCTCGCTTACGATCAATAGCGAAATTACCGGAACCGGCGGCCTCACCGTCACACTTGACGATTTAAATGGCAGCACGTCGAACCTGGTTCTCGCCGGCAGCAACACGTATACCGGGACGACGACCTTTGAGGGCAATGAAAACGCCATGACCGTCCGGCTGACCAACGGCCTGGCCCTCCAGGATTCCACGCTCAACTACAACAACTACGGCGCATCGTTCACGTTCGGCAACGGCGGCACTACGGGGCTCACCGCCTACACCTTCGGCGGGCTGGAAGGTGCGCAGAACATTACCCTCGCCAATAATAACACCACCGTGCAGGCAATGACCCTCACCGTCGGCGGCGACGGCGACAGCACCACTTACAGCGGCAATCTCCTCAACGGATCGGCCGCCGGCGGCGCGTTCGTCCTCGATGGAACCGGAACCATGACGCTGCTCGGCACCGGCAACACATACACCGGCGGAACATCCGTCGAGAATGGAACCCTCATCCTCGGCCACGGCGGCGTTCTCGCCACCAGCAATTTCCTCAACCTTGGCAGCGGCACAACCAGCGGCGTCTTCCAACTCGGCGACGCGACCGCTGCGGTCAACACGACCGTCACCAGCATCACTACCTCGGGCAGCGGAACTGCCAACGCGATCATCGGTGGCAACGCCTCTGTCTCTACTCTCACACTCGCCGCCTCCGGCACCGATGTCTATTCCGGCGCAATCGGCGGCTCAGGCGCCAATAACAACAACCTCGGCCTTAACGTGACCAGCGGCAATCTCACCCTCAGCGGAAAAAGCCCGTTACCGGCGGCCTGACCTTCGGAGGGGGAACACTGACAGTTTCCGGAACCCTTTCCGGCAGTGGAATCGCGCTAAACAGCGGCACCCTCAAAGGCAATGGAACTGTCGCGGGGCTGGTCACAGCCGCGGCGGGCACAAATATCGATCTGCGCGACGGAGCCGTCGATGCATTGAATCTCACCGGGGGGTTGACCCTCGGCGCCGCCACCGGGTCGGCGAACGAGCTCTACTTCGATATCGCAAACAATGCGATCACCAATAACTCGATCAATCTGGCGCAGGGGCTCTGACCGGCAACGCCAGCGGCGCAACCGTCAACCTTGATCTCCTCGGATCGATCGAGGCCGGCACCTACAACCTCATCAGCTTCGGCTCCGAATCCGGCTTCACCGTCGGCTCCAACCTCTCCCTGGCCAACACCGCCCCCTTCGGCGAAACGTATCAGCTCCAATTGGCCACCAACGATCTCCAGCTTGTCGTCTCGGGAACTGCCGCACCCAACGTCGCCTACTGGTCGGGCGTACAAGGCGGCTCCTCTAACTGGGGCGATCACGGCGCCAGCACCACCAACTGGGACACCACCCAGACCGGCGCCACCGACACCGGCCAGCTTCCCGGCAGCAACACCGATGTCGTCTTCGCCAACCTCAACGCCACCTCCGCCTCGCTGAACACGATGCTTGAAACCAGCTACAGCATCAACAGCCTGACGATCCTGGGCTCCGGGCAGACGACTGCCACGACCGGCACGGTCACCAGCATCGGGGGCAGCGGAAACCTCACCCTCCAGGCCGCCGCCAGCGCGGCAGGCGGGTTGGGATACTCCGCCGGCACCGGCATCGTCGTCCAAAGCGGGTCGGCCGGGCTCAACATCAACACCACCGGCACCGTCATTGCCGCCGCCGCCCAATCCTGGACCAACAAATCCGCCAATTCCCTCACCGTCTCCAGCAACGTCGCCGGCTCCAGCTCGGCCAGCAATCCTGAAACCCTTACTCTCACCAACACCAGCACCGGCGGCACGACCATCAGCGGCACGATCGCCGACGGCTCCGGCTCCGGCAGCACGCTCGCCCTCAACATCAACAACACCGGCAGCGGCGTCACCACCCTCTCCGGCGCCAACACATATTCCGGCCAAACGTCGATCACCGCCGGAAAGCTCGATCTCTCCAATTCGAGCGCCCTGCAAAACAGCACCCTCTCTTACACCCTCGCCAACTCCCTGATTTTCGACAGCTCCGTCTCCTCAGACGCCTTCACGCTCGGCGGGCTCAGTGGCTCGACGAACCTGGGACTCACGAACAACGCCTCCGCCGCCGTCTCCCTGTCCGTCGGAAATAACTCCTCCTCCACCACCTTTTCCGGCGTCCTCAGCGGCGGAGGCTCTTTGAACAAGGTCGGCTCGGGAACCCTCACCCTCAATAACGCCGAAAGTTATACGGGCGGCACGATCGTCAGCACCGGCACGCTCCAGCTTGGCGACGGCGTTACCAATAACGGCTCCGTTGCCGGCAATATCACCGACGACGCCACCCTCACCTTCGCCAACCCCAACCCCCAAATCTACGCCAACGTCATTAGCGGGACCGGCGCAGTTAACGTGAACGGCCCCGGCAACCTCACGCTCACCAACGCCAACATGTACTCGGGCGTTACCAACGTCAACGCTGGAACTCTCCAACTGGGCGATGGCGTCGTCAATAATGGATCGGTGGCCGGGAACATCGTCGACAATACCGCCGTCGTATTCGCAAACCCCAATAACGAGACTTATGCCGGAGCCATCAGCGGCCCCGGCTCGGTCACCGCCGCGGGAATGGGTACCTTGGAATTTACCGGCGCCAATACCTACTACGGCAACACCAACGTCAATCCCACTGCCACCCTCCAACTCGGCGACGGCGTCTCCAACAACGGCAGCCTCGCCGGTAACACGAACCTCAGCGGCACCCTGATCTTCGCCAATCCCAACACCCAGATTTACTCCGGCATCATCAGCGGCACCGGCTCGGTTATCGCCAACGGCCCTGGATACCTCACCCTCCAGGGCGCCAGTACCTACAGCGGCCCAACGACCATCAACGGCGGGACTGTCGATGTCAGCAACAACACCGCTCTGGGCACCGGTACGGTAACCCTCAACGGGCAGGGCGCAACGGGCTATCCGGTATTAACATCCAGCAACGCAGCCGGCGTGATCTTCTCCAACAATATCGTTGTCGGCTCGGGAGTCTCCTATTTGGGCGCCACCGCAAACGTCACCTACACCGTTGCCGGCAATCTCTCGGGCAGCGGAACGCTCTATTTGACACAGCCCGCCGGCGGCACATTCGGATACGTCTTCCTCTCCGGTAACAACAGCGGCTTCAGCGGATCGATGGACAACTACGGCTCCAGCAACAGCCGTTTCCGTTTCACCGCCGCAACGGCCGGCAGCGCCAACGCCTCCTTCGCCACCTACGACGCCGGAACCGACAGCACCTCTTTCAATTTCGGCGCCGGTACGATTTCGTTCGGATCCCTTTCCGGCACCGGATACATCCGCCAGGACGTTTCGGGCATAGCCAACACCTCCACTCTCGCAGTCGGGGCGCTCGGCCAATACACACAATTCAGCGGAACCCTCAACACCGGTTTTCAATGCTATCTCACTCTCAATGTCGTGGGCGGCGGCACGCTCGAAATGGAGGGCTCCAACATCTGGGCCGGCGCCGCTGAATCCACCGGCGCCTCCAGCGACCTTATCATCGACACGCCGATCAACAACGTCACCACCGTCAACGCCAACGGCGGAACCATCGATTTCAGCAATCAAAGCCCCTTCACCTTCGCCGCCACCCAAACCCTCATGGGCCAGGGCACTATTCTTGGAACCATCACCGCCGACGGCCCCGTCTCCATCGGCCAGGCCGTCAACACCGCCGGCGACATCGCCAGCACGCTCAACGTCGCCTCTGGTTCGACGCTGGCCCTCAGCCTCTCCGAAGACCTCACCGCCGTGAACACCGCGGACGATCTCGTCTTCGGCGGCGGCACCGGCTCGGCAAACCTCGGCGGCACCCTCACCATCTATGACCCCAACAACATCGCCTTCGCCGGTGGGCAAGACTATCAGATCCTCGGCTTCGGCAGCGAAACCGGAACCTTCACCTCCATCACTCTGCCGACGCTCGCTGCCAATCTCTCCTGGAACACCAGCCAGCTCTACACCGAAGGCCTCCTCTCCATCATCTCCTCCGGCCCCCCCTCGATTTACTGGGACAACACCGGCGCAGGCTCGCCGACCAACGGAACGTCGTGGGATACTACGAACAACAACTGGAACTCCGGCTCCGCCGCGACCACATATGCCGACGGCGACAACATTACCTTCAACGACACCAACGCCGGCAACTACTCCGTCACGCTGAATTCAACCGTCAGCCCCGGCTCGGTGACAGTCAACAGCTCCGGCAACTATTCCATCACCGGCGCCGGCACGATCCTCGACGCCGGCGCGTTCAATAAGACCGGCACCAGCACGCTCACGCTGGGCGTCGGTTTGACCGCCGCCAGCATGGCCATCACCGGCGGAAACGTCGTCCTGGCCGGCAATACCACCAGCGGCACCTGGACCGCCGCCCATCCCAACAGCAACATCAACCTCACCTCCCTGACCATCGCCCCCAACAGCGTCCTGGACATCACCAACAACCACATCATCATCGACTACGGCAGCAGCGACCCGATTTCCACCATCTACGGCTACCTCAAATCCGGCTTCAACAACGGCGCCTGGAACGGCACCACCGGAATCATCTCCAGCACCGCCCAATCCACCACCAACGGCCTACACTACGGCGTAGGCTGGGCCGACGGCGCCGACGGCACCCACAACGTCGCTGGCCTCTCCAGCGGCGAAATCGAGCTGAAGTACACGCTCCTCGGCGACGCGAATCTGGATGGCACCGTCAACGGCTCCGACTTCTCCGTCCTCGCCGCCAACTTCGGCCTCGGCGTCACCAACTGGGACCAGGGTAACTTCCTCTACGGCTCCTCCGTCAACGGCTCCGACTTCAGCGCCTTAGCCGCCAACTTCGGCCAGGGCGACAGCGGCGCAGCGGCGACTGTAACGCCGGCTGATATCGCGGCGCTCGACGCGTTCGCGGCGGCGAATAACCTGCCGATGCCGACGATTGCCGCCGTTCCCGAACCCGCAACCATCGGCCTGCTGGCCGTCGGCAGTGCCAGCCTTATGGCCCGGAAACGGCGACGATCCAGATAAGTCCTTCGCTCATGTGAAGCCGAGGTTGTGTTGGACTTCGCAGAAGCCAAAAGATCCAGACCACAAACGCCCAGTGCCGCCGCGCGCCTCCGGGCCGCCGGCGGCGCTGTTGTTGAACTTCTCGAGCAGCGTCTCCTCCTCACCTCCTCCAACGCCATCGACGAGATCGACTTCGGCAACCCCGCTTCCGAGGCCGTCCACAACTTCGAGCCCGGATTCTCCAGCCTTCCTCTCGCCGGCATCGGAGCCTACGGCCAAACCTACCGAGAGCCCTACGGCAACGGCACCACCAGCACCGCGTCCAGCCAGGCGCTCACTTTCACGCTCAACGTCGATCCCAACCTTCAGAATTATCTCACCGTCAAACTCTGGGGCAGCGACGTCGACGGCGGGCAGATGGCCTTCATCAACGCTCCGGATGTTCCCGCGATGGATTACAGCGGCGGACCTCCCGAATATCCCAACCAATTCTTCTACGAAACCGCCCCCATCCCCATCTCAATGACCGCCGGCAAAACATCCGTCCAGCTAACGCTGATGTTCTACGCGATCTACACGCCTTACGCCGACCAGACGCAAACCTATCTCTCGAACGGCCAGTCGACGCGACCGGTCTACGCCGCGTACAGCACCACCGACCCGCAGTTCGTCCCCGCCTCGACCGCTTACGTCGGGTCCATCCCCGCAACCACTGGTATGGCTACTTACACCGCGCTGACCCTCAGCCAGGCCGTCTCCATCCTCCAAGCCAATCGCCAGTCGATCTTCGGCAGCGGCGGATACCTCAGCACCGTCGAAGGCGAGCAAGCGATCGTCCTGAGCTCCACCGCCAACGGCCCAAACAACACCTACACCTGGACGGCCCCCGCGGGCGCCCCCGAAGAAGTGACAGGCCTGGATCTCTTCACCAACATCGCCAGTTGGATGAGCGCCAACCCGAGCGCCACCGCCGCCCAGTGGGACCAGCAGATCGGCGGCACCCAGGCCGGGCCGGGATACACCGCCTTCCCCGACGAACTTATCAGCGTTTTGTCCGCGGCGTATTTCACTCCCCCCTTCACCAACGCAAGTGGAACCGTCGTTTCCGGCCTGGACGATTATCACGATCCCACGCTGATCGCGCACATCGTCGCCGCCATCGACGGCGCGAGTTACGAGCAGGACAGCGACGGCGGCTTTATCCAGCAGGGCGACTCCGCCGCCGCCAACAGCGCCTGGACCGGCCTCACCAGCACCCCGCGAACCGCAGGCGCGTTTGCGGGTTCCACCGCCCGCCAGTCCACCGTTCACGGCGGCGGCGATCTTCAGGGCGTCGATACTTACACCCTTGGCTGGACCATCATTCAACTCCTCGATGACCCCACCGCCGCGCCCACACTCGAGTCCTATCTGACCCAGTCGTACGACGCCAACCTCACTAATGAAGGCTACAACACCGGTTTGCCCACATCCGTCGAGCGCGTCACGGCCTGGGAGGAAATGCTCTACAACGCGATCAACTTTTACGAAGTCCACACCGGCGGCGTCGAATCGCAAAACACCTTCCAGATGACCGCTCTCTATGCCGACCAGGTGGCGCTCGAAAAGCTCCAGGCCCTTTATCCCAACAGCGCCTATCCCGCGCTTTCACCCGATGTCGGGCTCAATTATGTCGAGCAGGTGATGGGCTTCGCCCCCGACACCCTGCGAGGCATCGCCACCGGAACCTCCGCCGTGAATTACGGCGAAACAGCAGACGGCCTGGGCGAAGCCCACGGCGTTCTCTCCAGCGGCTACGACGGCCGCTACGGCGAAATGCTCTCCTGGCTCGATCCCGTGCTCGCCAATCTCGCCCAGACAGATCCGGGCCTCACCAGCGCTTCGGATCAGACGATGGTTTCCGAAATCACCGCCCGCGCCAACGCCGCCATCGACAGCTACGACGAATTCATCTCCCCCCAGCAGAACTTTAACGGCACCGAAGACGTCTTCACGCTCTCCCAGGAAGATTTCATCACCTACCGCGATCCGTACAATACCAACGCCGACGCCGGCAGTTTTGACGTCAATGTTCAGTACATCGCCTCGGCGCCCAACGGCGGCATCAACAACGCCTATGCACTTCGCTCCGCCTATCTGATGACGCAGTACAACGTCACACCCACCTATAACAATTCGCAATACGATTCGTCCCTGAGCTACCTCAAGGACCTCGACTACTACGAAGCCACGATCCGCAGCCTTGTCGGCGTGAATCCCTCCAGCCTCACCCCCCTTCCCGGCGAGCCGGGGCAGCCCAATTCCGCTTTTGTCGATCCGCAGGACGCCGCTGTCGCCGTCTACTACAACGGCGAGCGACTCTACATCAACGCCAACTATCGCAACTACGAAACCAACGGCAGCAGCTTCGTCGATATGGGCCCCAGCTTTATCGCCCGCATCGACGACACCCTGAACAACATCGAGTACGCCGCCCAGATCATCATGCCCTATGACGCCGCCACCGTTCAGTCGGACGGCAACCTCTCCTCCCCAAACCTCGGCGGAGAGTGGGTCGTCCGCTACGGCAACTGGCTCATCGTCGGCAATCCGTCCGCCAGCGCCGTCACGGTCACGCTGCCGCCGGGCGTCGGCCTTGCCTACGACCTGACCAACGACAACTACTTTAGCTACGGCACCACCATCAACGTCGCCGCTGGTGGATCAGCCGTCATTCGATTGAATGTCTCCAGTCCAACCGGCGTCGTCGGACCAGGATCCGACATCGGCGCCGTCGGAATCACAGGCTCGGATGAATATGCCAACGGCGTTTACACCGTCACCGCCTCCGGCTCTGGAATCGGTGGAAACTCCGACGAATTTCACTTCGTCCCGGCATCCTGGTCCGGCAACGGAAACATCATTGCTGAGATTTTGTCCCAGTCCGCCGCCAATGGCTCCTCGCAGGCCGGCGTGATGATCCGCGACGGCGCCGCCGCCAACGCCGCCTTCGCCGAGGTCGTCCGAACCACAGGCAATGGCGTCATGTTTGAGTGGCGCACCTCCGCCGGCGCGGGCGCATCGTGGGTCACCGTTGCTCTGCCACTCACCGACATCTGGGTCCAAATCTCCCGATCCGGAAACAACGTCTCCGGCTATTACAGCACCGACGGCATTCACTGGACGCAGATCGGAACCACGCAAACCCTCACCTTCCAGGCGAACCCAAGCTCCGCCGAATTCGGCGTTGCCGTCACCTCCGCGACCAATTCCACGACTTCCACCGCAATCTTCTCCAACGTCTCCCTCGGCAACGCGCCTTCAATCGTCAACGCCGCCACCGCTTCTGGAACCCTCACGACGGGAACCGCGGTAAACCTCAGCGTCCTCGGCTCCGATACGAACGACGCCTACACCTGGATTCTCGTCGGCGCCGCCCCCGACGCTGTCACCTATTCAACCAACGCCACCAACGCCTCCCAAAACACCACCGCCAACTTCTCTGTCGCCGGCACCTACACCTTCCAGGCGGTCATCACCAACTCCGCCGGTATGGCTACTCTCAGCAATACCGTCACCGTCACCGTCGAGCAAAAGCTGTCCGGAGTCAGCATCTTTACGCAAACCGCCGGCGTCGGAAACATCGTCTTTCCAGATGCATCTCTGGCCCTCGTCGCCAGCGCCTACGACCAGTTCGGTGAGCCGATGGAAATCCCCGAAAGCTACTCCTGGTCGATCGGCTCGGGCGTTGGAAGCGTCAGCTCCTTCGGCGTCTACTCCGCCCCCGTGTCCGGCTCCGGCTCGGCCGTTGTCGATGCCTCCGTCGGCGGTTTCACCGGGCAGATCACCCTCACCATCCCCGCCGCCATCGGAATTTTCGCCGCCACACAAGACATCGGCGTTTCCTCTCCCACCGGCTCCGCCTTGTTTAACTCCGCAACATCAACCTACAGCGTCTCCGGATCCGGCGCAGACGTCTACGGCACCAGCGACCAGTTCCAATACCTCTACGAAACCCTCACCGGCAACGGCACGATCACCGCCTACGTTGCTTCAATCACCGACACCAACGAATGGACCAAGGCCGGCGTCATGTTCCGCGACTCCCTCGCCGCTGACGGCGCTTACGCCTTCCTCATCGCCACACCCACCACCACCGAAGGCACCGCCTTCCAATACCGCAGCGGAGACGGCGCCAGCGCCAACCAGAACATTCAAACCACCGACTCAGGCACCGCCGCACCCCAATGGCTTCAGCTCACGCGCAGCGGAAACACCTTCACCGCCTACATCTCTACCAACGGCTCAACCTGGACGCAGTACGGCACTCCGGTCACCATCCCCATGGCCTCGACGATCTACGTCGGCCTGGCCGTCTGCGCCACAACGCCGGCTCCCTTGCCACCGCCGCCTTCACCAACGTCTCGGTAACTCCCGCCTCCGCCACGCGCACCTTCGCCGCCAACGAAGACATCGGCCAGCCCACGCCCCTTGGAACCTACACGGAATCCAGCGGCACGATCACCCTCACCGCCGGCGGCAGCGACATCTGGGGAACCACCGATCAATTACAGTACGGATACAACGAAGTAACCGGCTCCGGCACCCTCACCCTTGAAGTCGATTCCATCTCCAACACCAACGCCTGGACCAAGGCGGGCATCATGCTCCGCAACACCCTTGCGTCCAACAGCGCAAACGTCGCGCTTTTCGTCACACCCGGCGAGGGAATCGATCTCCAATGGCGCACCACCACCGGCGGCAGCACCTCGCAAACCGTCGTCTCCTCCCTCACCGCCCCTTACTGGATCCGCCTGGTCGATTCGAGCAATAGCTTCACCGCCTTCTACTCCTCCAACGACACAACCTGGACGCAAATTGGTTCCGCCCACAGCGTGACGATGAACTCCGATTTCTTCGCCGGCGTCGCGCTAACCTCCCACGACAGCGGAACCTCCGCCACCGCCACATTCAACAACGTGACCAGCACCTTCACCGCAGCCACGATCGCGCCACCCGCGCTGACCAAGGCGGCCGCCTCCTCCGCAAACCCCGTCACCTCGACCTACACAATCCTCAGCGCCACCGCCACCGACTCCGTCGAAGGTGCATCGAACCTCATCTTTACCTGGTCCCTCCTCGGCGAGCCGCCCGACCCCGTCACCTTTAGCGCCAACGGCACCAACTCCGCCGCCAGCACTACCGTCAGTTTCGCGACCGCCGGAACCTATCTTTTCCAGGTCGTCATTTCAGACCCCAACGGCTTTCAGACCATCAGCACGGTGACGGTCGCCGTGAATCAAACGCTCTCCAGCATTGCCGTCACCCCGGCATCGACGAGCGTCGGGCCCAACACCGCCGACCAACTCACTGCGATAGCGCTCGATCAATTCGGCATCCCCATGGCCAACCAGCCGGCCTCATTCTCGTGGTCGATTGCAAGTGGCAGCGGAACTGTAAACAGCACGACAGGCGTATATACTTCGCCCGCCGCCAGCGCAACCGCCACGGTCCGCGCCGCCTCCGGGTCCATCAGCGGAACCACAACCCTTACCACCACAAACCAGCCTCCCTTGATCGCCAATTCCACCGGCGCGTCCGCCAGCGCCTCCACCGTTACCGTCGGAACCCCCGTCGCCCTCTCCGTCCCCGCGGTCGACGACGGCGGCGCGTCCAACCTCACCTACACCTGGACCTGGACCGGCCCCACCGTCGTCACCTTCACCGGCAACACCAACGGCACAAACGTCGCGCAGAACATCAGCGCCAACTTCACCCAGCCCGGCGCCTACACTCTCACCGTTACCGTCACCGACTCCGGCGGCCTGACCGCCACAAGCTCCGTCCCCGTCGTCGTCATCGCCCCGTTCGCGACTCAATCCGGTTCGACGCTAAACATTGCCCTCAACCCCAACGGCCCCGTCTCCATCAGCGGCAGCAGCGGCACAATCACAGCAACCCAGGGCGGCGTACAAAGCACATTCACCGGAATCACCACCATCGTCGTCACCGATTCCGGCTCAGGCGACACCCTTGATTTCAACGGCGGCATCACCACCCCGATCACCTTCACCGCTGCCCAAACCTCAACGATCAACGTCAATGCCGGCACGCTCAATTTCGCCGGCGCCGCCACGATCTCACTGGGCGCCCTCAATATCGCCTCCGGCGCCCTTGCCGCCGTCCCGGTCAACTCTGCCTCTCAAACCCAATTGCTCCTCGATAGTCTCACCATCAACGGCGGCGCCCTCGACCTCACCGACAACGAAATGTTCATCACCTACGGCTCCGGCGCCGACCCCATGCCAATCATCTACACCTACCTTCAGTCCGGCTACAACAACGGGAACTGGAACGGCCCCGGAATCATCTCCACGGCTGCCCAGACTGCGACAAACGGCTTAAAATACGCCCTCGGCTTCGCCGACGGAAAAGACGGAGTCGTTGCCGGACTCTCCTCCGGACAGATCGAAATCAGATACACCCTTCTGGGCGACGCCAATCTCGACGGCACGGTAAATGGCTCAGACTTCAGCATCCTTGCAGGCAATTTCGGGCTCGGCTATACGAATTGGGACCAGGGCAATTTCCTCTTCACTCCGGCCGTCAACGGCTCAGACTTCTCGGCGCTATCCGCCAACTTCGGCCAGGGCATGTCCCTTCCCGCCACCGATGTCGTCGAAGCCCCTGCGGCGCCGGCGGTGGTCTCGACGACCACAGTCGGCTCAACCTCCGACGCGACAACCCCAACCGACAAAATCCTTAAGTCCAAACCGAAAACCAAAGCGCGAATGCGTTTCTAATCCGCGCTCGCAAGCAGTTCCGAGAATTTCAGGCCCAAAGCGCAATAGTGTCCGGAACGCAGGCTCACCAATGACACAATCTTGCGCCTTGCGCGAAGCAGCGTTTTGTGGTTCACTGCCGCCACGTGCACGCGGACCTTTGCCCAGCTTCTGGATTGCCCGCCAAGCCGGGACGAAAGCCGCGGCCGGCGGTGCGGGGGGAGGATTTGTTCGGCGGCAAGTACGTCGGTATTTTGCAGGATCATCTGGCCCGCCTGCGGGCGGCGCATCCCCACCCCAATCGCACGCTTTTTTATGACGATGTGACCCTTGCCTATCTGCTGGCGTTTTTCACGCCGGCGATTCGCAGCCTGCGGACGATGGAGGATTTCAGCCAGACCGAGCAGATGCAGGAGCAGCTTTCGGTCGATCGCCTGCCGCGTTCCACGCTTTCCGATGCCAACGCCCTGTTCGATCCGACGCTGCTGGAGCCGATCATCGAGGAGTTGCGGGCGCGGCTGCCGCACCTGCGTCACGGCGATCCGAAGCTGGCGGAGTTGACCGAGCGGGTACGGGTGGTGGATGGGTCGCTGTTCACCGTTGCCGCCGACGTGGCCTGGGCGCTGCATCAAAGTCGACCCAACGGAAAGCCCATGGACACGATTCGCCTGAATCTTCAATGGGCGGCGGGCGTGGGGGTTCCCGAGGGAGTGACGATCAGCGGCGCGGGATGCTCCGAGGCGCAGGCGCTGATGCAGTCCCTGGAGCCGGGACAGATTTACGTCATGGACCGCGGCTACGTCTGTTTCGAGCTGCTGGAGCGGATCGTACATGCCTGCAGCGATTTTGTGCTCCGGCTCAAGTCAAACAACTATTTCATTCCCATCGAAAACAATGACTTGACCCCCAAGTCCCTGCCGCTGAGCGATGAAGACCGCGCTGCCGGCATTCTCAGCGACCGGATCGGATACCTGGGCTCAGAAGGGCCACGCTTTGCTCCTCCGGCGGGAAAATGGCTTCGGGAAGTGACGATCTTCGACCCGGACAAACCCGACAGGCCCCTGCGGCTGCTGACCAATCTTCTTAACATTCCCGCCCATGTCATCGGTCTGCTCTACCGCTGGCGATGGAAGATCGAGCTGTTTTTCCGCTGGCTGAAAGTGCACGCCCACTTCCGCCATCTCACCAGCCACAGCAAAAACGGCGTCACCACCGGGTTCTACATCGCGGTCATCGGGGTGCTGTTGATCTATCTGCACACGCAGCGTCCGGTGAGCAAATATGCCTACGCGATGCTGAGCCTGGTCGCCGCGGGAGGGGCCACGTTGCAAGAGATTATTCCCATCCTGCAGCGCCGAGAACGGGAATGCGAGCTGCAGCGTCAGCGTGTGGCACGGAAGAAGGCTGAAAAATCGTCAAGTAAGTCACCGGGGGTTTTTGTTGTCCGGCCGCCGGTGAACGCCGCGGCATGCGCTGCAGGAGCAGCGCTGAACCTTCCACGCCGTTGCCCATCGAGGCAACGCAGCCTTTCGAGTGAAAACCCGAAAAATCCCAGCTCTAAGACGCGGAAGTCCCGGACAATATTGCCCAAAGCGTGACTTGCCTCCCATTTTTTATTTTTCCCAAATTCGAACCGACACTTGCCGCCATCAGATTTCGGCGGTTATCGCCGCCGTTTTAGAAACTCCCCAAACGCGTCCTCCGGATCCAGCCCGCACGCCGTCGCCCACTCAATAATCTCCGCCCCGTCCATCCTTCGCTTGGCAGTTTCTGGATTGTGAACCATCGTTTGGTGGATTCCCGGCATCCTGTCCAGTTCCCGCTGGGTCAGATAGGCTGAATGCACACCTGACAGTCGTCATCGCGCACTTCAAGGCACCGCTCGTGCTTTCCAGTCAGACGAAGCCAGACGCGCCAAAGCCGCCAACGCATCCTAACGGTCTTTCCCACTCCCTAACCACTCTGGCTTCATTCTGACGGCCCTTATAAGGGCCGTCTCAGATTCCGCACCATTGCAACGCGGTATTAATTCGCTGTCCATATCTAAAAAACATTTTTTAGATATCGGTACCAGGCTCAGCGTTGAAAATCGCTGACAGGGCCACGCGATTAGTGGAATGCCGTTCTTTAATTGTTCTTTTGGGGCTTGTGCCGCCCGCGATTCAGATCAGTGGCTAGCTAGGAATTTTGTGTCCTGACTGAGTTCTTTGGTCGGCGAGTTGGCGGTTGGCGCCATCGTCGATCTTGGCTTCCACTTCGCTCAACGGCGTCGGCATCGCTGAGGAAAAAGTTATTTCGCAGCTCACTACCCCGGCCCGCATGTACCCCTGTCAACGCTTCGCCGGCGGCCTTGCGATCGCCGACGCATGACTCGGGGTCGATGTAGCTGGCGGAGCCTTCATCGTGCGACTGTTTCATTCGGTACTCCTTGTCGGTCTTCCCGGCGCACTAAACGTTCCGCATTGTCACACTCGGCCATTGCGGTTATCACATGGACTTGTAATGAATTCGCCCGCGGCTCAATTGCGGAGGGTCGCGGATTTCTGGTTCGTACTCGGCCCTTCGTCGAAGGGATCTCACCATGAAAAGGGCAGTATTGGGATGTTTAGGCGCCGTCGTACTCTTCACCATTATCCTCCTGCTAACCGTCATAGGCGGATACAACCACCTCACTCGCCTCTCCCAGGCCGTCGATAGTCAGTGGGCCCAGGTTCAAAACGTTTACCAGCGCCGGATGGATCTCATTCCCAACCTCGTCCAAACGGTCCAGGGTGCCGCCACCTTCGAAAAAACCACGCTCGAAGACGTCACCAAAGCCCGCGCTGAAGCCGAGAATACGGGAATCGACCCCAATAACGCCCCCACCGATCCCGCCAAACTCGCGCAATTCCAGCAAGCACAGGAAAAATTCGGCGCCGCCGTCGTGAGAGTCCTCGCCGTGGCTGAAAATTATCCGCAGCTCCACGCCACCCAGAATTTCGCAGATCTGCAAGCCCAGCTCGAAGGCACCGAAAACCGCATCGCCGTCGAGCGCGGGCGATTCAACGATGCCGTCCAGCAATACAACACCGCCATCCGCACCTTTCCGGCCCTCCTCTATTCCGGCGCCATGGGTTTCACCTCCAAACCTTATTTCGCCGCCAACACCGCCGCACAGACTCCGCCGCAAGTGCAGTTCAACTTCAATAACCCGTCCTCTACGACTCCATAGTGAAACTATCGCATCTAATTTTCAGCTCTGTCCTGTTTCTCGCCTGCGCCGTCCGCGCCAGCGAGGTTATCCCGCCGCCTCCCGCCGGCTATTTCAATGATTACGCAAATGTCGTTTCCGCCAGCACGGCCCAGCAGCTCGATCAAAAGCTCAAACAATTCGAGCGCGAGACGTCCAACCAGATCGTCGTCGTTATCTACCCTAAAATGCAGTCCGACTCCTCCATCGAAGACTACACCGTTCGCGTCGCCGAATCCTGGAAAGTTGGCCAAAGACTCAAGAACAACGGCGCTGCCCTGTTCATCTTCATTCAGGACCACAAGCTTTACATTCAGGTAGGCTACGGGCTGGAAGGCGCACTCCCCGATGCCCTGTGCAAGCAAATCATCGATACCGAAATCACTCCCTGTTTCAAGCAGGGCGATTACGACGCCGGCCTCACCGCCGGCGTCAATGCCATCCTCGCCGCCACCAAAGGCGAATACAAAGGCAACGGCTCAACCGTCCAGGAATCCAAAGACGACAACTCCGCTGGCGTCTTCTTCATTGTGATCATTTCCCTCATCATTCTTGCCGTGATCATCCGCTGGATTGCCAGCGCGCACGCCTATGCCACCTACAGCAGCCGCGGCTACGACCACGGCATGTGGTATTGGCTCCTCTACGCCATGTTCGCCAATAGCAGCGGAGGCAGTTACTCAGGCCGTGGCGGTTTCTCCAGCGGTTCCTCTGGTGGTGGATTTTTTGGCGGCGGTGGTGGTTTCTCCGGTGGTGGCGGAAGTTTCGGCGGCGGCGGAGCCGGAGGAAGTTGGTAACCTCATGAACCCAGATGATTTCATAACCCGCCTGCAGCACGATCAGATCGTGCAAGCTATTCACCATGCGGAGCGCGACACCACCGGCCAGATCCGCGTCTTCATCTCCCACGCCCCCGCCCCCGATCCCCTCGCTGCCGGTAAAAAGCACTTCGAAAAACTGCGCATGCACCACCACCCACACGGCAACGCGATCTTGATTTTTGTCGCCCCCAAATCCCAAACCTTCGCCATCCTCGGCGACGAAAAAATCCATACCCGCATCGGCGATCCCACTTGGCAATCCCTCGCCACCGAAATGGCCACCCATTTCAAATCCAATCACGCGATGCAAGGGATCATCACCACCATTCAACAAGCCGGCAAATTGCTCGCAACCCATTTCCCCAAACCCGCGCCGAACGAGACGAACCGTGCATCGTGACGCCTAGTCACTGCCAAAGGCATCGTCGCCGTGATTCCACCGCCTTTTTGTGAGCCGCGTAGAAGCTTCTATTTCTCGCTTGCGAACACCGCGTCCATCAAACGCGGCAGCATCTCGCCACTTGGCCCTCGAATGGACCAATGCGATCCGCGACTGTACGGTGTTTCCTGAGGATTTACTTCCAAAAGCTGAGCACCATTTCTTAATGCCAAATCAATCAATCCAGCGGCCGGATGAACAACGGCGCTTGTACCGAGAGAAATAAACAGCCGGCACGAACCGGCTGCGCCTGGGCTTTCAAGTGTTCATGTTTGGGAAGTTCCTCACCAAACCAGACCACCGCTGGGCGTCGTGGGCCGCCACAGATACAGCGAGGTGGGTATACGTCGAACGCGGGACCACGCTCCTCGGTTTCAACGCCACAATCCATACATCGCCAGGTCCATAGTGTCCCATGCAACTCAATCACGTCGGTTGAACCCGCCGCTTGGTGGAGCCGATCCACATTCTGAGTGATGAGCGTAAAACGCTTTCCTGCTGCAAGGATGCGGCGCTGAAGCTCGACAAGTGCGATGTGTCCTGCATTCGGAATACACTTGGCGATGTTACCCCTCCGCTCGTCGTACCATCGACTAACCATCGCGGGATCACGCGCAAATGCTTCCGGCGTGGCAAGATCCGCGGGGTCGAATTTAGCCCACAAACCAGTTAAGGCGTCACGGAACGTCGGAATGCCGCTTTCTGCCGATACGCCCGCTCCAGTGAGAACGGCAATGCTGTCAACGTTTCGCAGGAGCGCAAGAATCTTGGGATCGGGTACGTACATGGCAGATTCACACGTCGCACCTGATCATAGGTGTGGATCGATGAATCAGCGATACAAACCGCACGCTCACCGAAACTTCCTGGACCTGGCGATCTGCAGTTCCCCTTTTGCACGATCTATTTTCTGGCCGGTTGGCGAATTATATCTCTGGTTGCCTTAGCACGGCGCCGGTATCCGGGCTTGTAACCTGAGAGGTATAACGCGCCAAATACCTGCGGTTGGTGTTCGCTGATCGATGTTTTCAATACTGCCGATATAATAGCTGGACTTGTGCTGACGTTGGCGATGGAGTTCGCCATAACTGCTGGTCTTTCGATCCTGCCAGATCACGGACTGTGCTGATGACTCCTACGGGCAAGAGCTCGCGGGAATTCAGCGGTTGATCGCGTGATCTCCAATTCCTACTGCGGGCTCTGCTCAAGGACGGCCCACTTTTGGGCAGGAGTTAGCAGATGCCAGTGAAGCGAAGAAAGATAGACCGTGAAGAACGGCGGGAGAATGCCCTCCGACCCTGTCGATATCTGGGGTATAACTGGGACGAGCTGGGGCTTTATTTCAATGATCGCGGCGCCGACCAGCTAGCCGAAGCGCAATTCCGGCGGGCAGTTTGGCTCAATCCTTACGAACCGGAATTTAAGATCCACCTTGCCGAGTGCCTCTATCATCGAAAACAATATGAAGAGGCGGCGAAATGGGTGGATGAAGCGCTGCAGCAGAAGCCGGATCATAAGGGTGCGTTGAACCTGAAACGGTGGATCACAGAGTGCGCAGTGATTAAGAATCGCCGCAGGAAGGCGAATTTGCTGACGTCCTGATAATTTCGGGCGGTTGGCTGCGTGACTTCTAATGCCTATAATGGGACGAACGGGGATGGAGTCCCCCGATAACCGCCTTGCCGGCTGATGACTCCTGCCAAGACGAACGTGTCGCGGCGGGAGTCGGTGTTTGAACGCTGAGCCTCGCTACGATGCGAGGTTTTTCTTTTGGCGTTGTCGCCGGAGGCGGCTATGAACGTGATCACCTCATCGGGATTGGGATTTCTGCAAATCTCGCCGATTACTGCCCTGAACGCTGACTCTCAATTCCCGCTGGCGCCATGAATTATTAGGTAGCTAACGGGCACCGCCCGTGCTTTTCCGCCGGACGGGCGCTGAAGCGCCAGCGCCCTCCCGCAGCGTTTGCCACTTCATAACCGCTCTGGCATCGTTCTGGAGACCCTGGCGGCCCCAATAAAGTCCGCTTGGCTCGCGAACCGTCTCATGTGGGTCGGCATCGCGTCAACATTATCTAAAAAACGTTTTTTTAGATAATGCACCGGTCTCAGGATTGGCGAGGAAAAAGGTCATCGGCGGGCGTTTCGGCGCCTGGGCAAGACCATACGGCTCGCGATGGCCATCAGGGCCGGGGAGGCAGGTTTCAGATCAATGCGGCTGAAGTTGATCGCTTGCCGAAAATTCGCCGGATGCAACGGTGCGAACGACACGACCGGAGTTTTTCACGTACAACCCGTATAGCAGCATTCCCACGCCAAATATGACTCCCCCGCAGAAGATAAAGCACAGCCGACCCTCCAGCGAATTGCGGATCAAGCAGAGCGACAACACAAATGCGCCGTAGACAAGGCACAGCATTCCCAGCAAATGGTACATCGTGCAGTCCTGATTAACCGTCGCAGTGCGATTCGATGAATCGATCGGCTTGTCTAGATTGGAAAAGAACGCTTCAATTCACCGCTTTTCCGCTGACGCTGAACCCTCATAGAACATTGTCGTCATGAAATACCACGCCGAACAGATCGCCGTGTCGACGACGACGGTTGCGATCAGTTCCGTATACGCGGTTTCGTCCTTTGACAGCGGCATGTGCCACCCCGCCCAATGTGCCAGCCCCTCGGCACTGAACACGAACTTCATCCCCAGCGATAACAAAAGTCCGATGCCGACAGTGCTCCAGGCCGACCACCCCGGCGTTCGCCTGTAGAATAGTCCGTAAACCAGCGGAATCGCCATAGGCATACTCAAGGCCGCGCCGAGATAATTCGTCAAATCGAACAATCCAATATGCCGATAACGGTTCACCAGCAGCGCCATACAGATGATGATCGCACCGAAAACGAGAGTGCACGCTTTGCCGATCTTCAGCAGCTTTTTCTCCGGACATTTGGGCTCGACAATGGGCAGATAAAAGCTGCGTACAAACACCCCAACCAGCTTATTCAATCCGGCGTCCATGCTGGTCAAAGTTGCCCCGAACATCGCACAGATCAGCAACCCGATAAATCCGCGCGGCATTACATCCCGGCATGTCACCAGAAACGCTGCCTCGGACGGCACGGTCATCGAGCGGTACGCCGCTTCCGTCGCCAGATGCGGATGCGTGATCGAGGCCGCCATCGGTGGAATTATCCAGATCACGGGTCCAATAATCGTCCCCACTAGCGGAATCAAAACCATTCGCCGCGCGTTTCGGTCGTTCTTGACCATCAAATACATGGTGGAATTTTCCATGCTGTTCTGCTCCAACACCTTGAGCCAGAACAATGAGAGCGCCCACAGGATAAGGATGGGCGCCTGCGTTAGGTCGGTCAACTGAAAATCCGATTGGGGTGCCTTGGCGATCAGACCGCGCAGGCCCCCTACCTCCGGCTGACGCAGCGCCAGGAACGCCGCCACCAGCGTGATCGTCACCACCAGCAACATCTGCACGAAATCGCTCGCCAGTACCGCAAACGACCCGCCGGCAAACGCGACCACCGTGACCGTCACCCCCAGCACCAGCAGCGTCGGGGCCATATTCACGCTGAAGATGACCGACATGAACACCCCGATCGCGTTCAGCCCCACCCCGCTCAGAATCAAAATTAGCGGCAGTTTGATCCATGTATAAAGCTGTTCGCTCGCCTCCCCGTAACGAAGTCGCACTGCCTCCATCCACGAGACCACTCGCATCCGGCGAAACCGGTAACTCGTGTAAATCAGTACAATGACGATGGGGATGATCACCGACCAGTAAAGACACAACACCAGTAAACCCGACGTATAAATTTTCCCCGCCGCCCCTGTGAAGGTCCACGCGCTGAAACTTGCGATCCATGCCGACACACCCGTAATCCACCACGGCATCGCTCCCCCGGCGCGGAAGTAATCGCTTGTGTTTTTACTCCGGCGTCGAAAGAACAATCCCAGCCCGAGCATGAACAGCAGATAGAATCCGATGATGGCATAGTCGTATCGGGAGATCATGTGTTGGAAAGCCTTGACCCAGCCTCGCGGTTCAACAAAGGCATTGCGCCTTTGGCAAATGTATGAGGGTTTGATTGACTTTGGACGGCCAATGCACCAGAAATCCTCGGCGCCTAGTCGCGGAATATCTTATTCAACCCCAGAAGGGCCTGGCAATCAGCTTTGGGTTTTGATAACCCGCGGTCACTAAACAGCAGAAGCCCTAATAAGCAACTGTATCTTTTGAACGGATTGGCGCCATAATTGAGTCTTCTAATTCCGCGATAACTCGAAATTCGCGATGATCCAATACCTCGGGCCCCGCGCTCTAGACGACCGACTCTACGGGTTCAGCGGAGGGAACATGGGTATCGATTCTCCGGGTGGATGTTCATCGCCCATACCAACCCTGATTAAGCCTTTACGCTTTCCGTCTCTATTCGGCGTCTACGCCGCCGCAGCACCCCCATCCCGCCAAGCGTCAGCAATCCCAGCGAAGCCGGCTCCGGCACGTTCGTCGGCAGCGCCAGTCCATTCGCGATGGCAAACGCATCCAGCGCCATGATGTCAGCCTGCGAAACGCTCACCGCCGCTCCGCTGTCGCCCTGGCCGAAGTTGGCGGCTAAGGCGCTGAAGTCGGAGCCATTGACCGAAGAGCCGTAGAGGAAGTTGCCCTGGTCCCAGTCGGTCGCGCCGAGGCCGAAGTTGGCGGCGAGGATTGAGAAGTCGGAGCCGTTGACGGTGCCGTCAAGATTGGCGTCGCCCAGCAGCGTGTACTTCAGCTCGATTTCGCCGCTGGTAACGCCGGCGACTGCATGTGTCCCGTCATTTCCATCGGCAAAGCCAATTCCATAATGCAGTCCGTTGGTCGGAGTTTGCGCGGTGCTGGAAATAATTCCCGTGGTACCGTTCCAGGTGCCGTTGTTGAAGCCGGTCTTGAGATAGCCATAAATCGTGGCCATCGGATCGCTGCCACCGTAGTCGATGATCAGATGATTGTTGGTGATATCCAGCGTGCTGTTGGCGGCGATCGTCAGCGACGAGATTTCGATGTTGCTGTTGGGTTGAGCGACGGTCCAGGTGCCTGCCGAGGTATTGCTGGCAATGACAACGCTTCCCTCGTTGATCGCGATGCTGGAGGCGGTGAGGCCGGCGCCAAGGGTGAGCGTGCTAGAGCCGGTCTTGGTGAAACCGCCGGTGGCGACGATCGCGCCGCCGCCGGTGATGGAATAATTTCCGGAACTGCTGACGGTCACGGAAGCGGGGCTGACTGTGGTGGTGAGCGTGACAGAGTAATTTCCGCCATTGCTGTCGTTGAAAGTGACGTTGCTGCCATCGGAGTAGGTTGTGTTGCTGGAGCCATTGGTCCAGTTTGAGCTGGTGGTATCCCAAAGATTGTTGGCAAAGGCATCGTTCCACGTGACATTGGGCGGGCCGGAGGTGGTGACATCCAGATCGATGTAGCCGGAATTGTCGGCAAGGCTATAACTTAAGCCCGCTGAGGCCGCCGGCAGCGTGAAGTTCGACAGCGGGATCGCTCCGACAACCGAGCCGTCGCTTTGATCGCCGATGAGTTGATAATCGTCGCCTGCGACGGGCGTGCCGCCGAAAGTCATGACTGTGCCTGATCCAATGCTTACGGTTCCCGAGCCCAAAACGAGCAGATCGCCGTTGGTGATTGTGCCGGAGCCTGTGCCGAGGTCGAAGTTCAGAGTGCCAAGCAAAGTCGTCGTCAAACCGGCGAGCGTAAGCGTGCCCACAGTTCCGATACCGCCGGGCGCGATCGTGTAGGCAGAGGTTCCGCCATCGACGACATTTCCGGAAATCGCCGCGGTTGTCCCGGAGCTTGCGAGGACTCCACCGTTCATCGTGACGTTGCCCGTTCCCGTGGCGGAGCCGCTGGAGTTGGCGATGATGAGCGTTCCGCTGTTAACGGTGGTACCGCCGGTATACGTATATGTCGCGCCGCTGAGAAGCAAGTTTCCGCCGCCGTTCATGGAGAGGGAGCCACCTCCGCTGATCGCCCCGTTCAGTGTGAGGGTCACGCCCGAGATATCCACCTTAACGGCGCCAATCCCGCTCGCAGCCAGGTTGATCGACCTGTTTGAGCCTTCATTGCTGGTTCCCGTGTATTCCAAGGTGCCGGTGGTGCCGCTGCCGCCCATGATGATTGGATTTGTGTTGGAGCTGGCCCCTAGCTCGCCATTTCCGCTTTGGTTATTTGCCGCGTTGACCTGCAGCGTGCCGGATTCGATCGACAGCTGCCCGGTGTAGGTGTCGGTCGTGCCCGAACCCGCGAGGCTTACCACGCCGGTGCCATCAATCGTGAGCGCGCCTGTACCATTAATTTTATCAGGAATATTTGTCGTGCCGCTGCCTTCGATGGTAAGACCGTCGGAGAGAGTCATTGCGAGACTGGAACCGCTACCAAAATTCTGGAAGTTCAGAGTGCCATTGATTATCCACGACTGGACAGCCCCGAGGGAAAGATACTCATTACTACTGGTGTTACCGCCCCCATCGAACACCAATGTATTACCGCTGTCAACCTCAATTCCACTCGTGGCATTTCCATTAATGGTTGTCGCGTCGAGCGTCAAATGTTTGGTATTGAACTCGATCTCGTATGGGGTCGTCCCAGTCGCGCCACCCGTCGCCCAAATTCCGCCGACGGCAGGAACGTGGCCGCGATGCTCGGTGTCACCAGTGGGATCAAGGCTCTGCATGGCAAAGTCGGCCACCACCTGGACATGAGCTGCGCGGTTCAGTGCGTCGTAAATCTATTCGGACCGACCGATCTTCTTGCGATGCGCTCAGACGCTTCAGAGGCTGATCAAAGTTCCGAAAGGTCTCCAGCCGGGCGCCTGCTTGGAGGCTCGCTCCAATCCCAGATCGACAGGGCCATACTGGCCTCACCCATCAACTATGTGTCGAGGAATGCCGCGCCGTTTCTCCTAATTCATGGCAGCACGGATCCCGTGATTCCATATATCCAGTCGGAGCGGATGTACAACGCGCTGAAGGATGCGGGTGTCGAAGCACATTTTGTAACCGGCGATGGAGTTGGTCGCGGCAAATACGGCGATCCAGAGGTCGCGAATCGCATACGGCTGTTTTTTGAGAAGCATTTGCTCGAAAAAGACTGGTTGCGGGACCCGGTTGAAGAAGAAGCATATTATAATCTACTTGATTAGGCCAAAAGGCCAAATCGCTTCGCTGCATCGGTAAAACGCTTATTCGAAAATGAGGAGTTACAGGTGAATTCCCACGACCGGTCCCCAGAAATCGTCAGGAAGATTCACAACAATCGGCTCCGAGGTACTGCGAACGACTACCCAGCGAAATGGCTTTTCTGACGAGGGATTGATCTCCTGATGAGGCAGCCAGGCGGGTACGTGCAGAAAATCGCCGGCCTTTGCTGTCGCCGAGTGCTCACCATGATCCCCCCAGCGAACGAAGGATTCACCTTCAAGTACGTAAACAATTGTGTCCTGTTTGCCGTGATGGTGGATGTCGGTCCGAGCCGAAGGCTCCACGATGAACGTGCCGGCCCATATAGGCGAGGCGATCCCTTGCGTGGCCGAAATGGCGGACATCCGCAGAGATCCTGGAGTCTGCGAGGTTTCCGAACTCAATTTGCGCGGATGTATGACGCTGATGGTGGTTCTTGATCCAATATGATTAAGCGTGCTCATGGGCGTACCTCGTGATGTTTAGCCGTCACATTGCCTTAGCAAATTCTGTACGTGGTAGCAGATGATCAATTGGCTGGCTGGCCATCGGCTCGGCATCGCGGTTCTGCGCGAGGTAACCGTAGATGGCCGAAATATCCTCATCGCCATGGCCTTCGCGAATTGCCAGGCGATAGATTTCCTTGGCCGCATTTGTCAACGGCATGGCCGCGCCGGTTTCGTAAGCGCTCACTGAGGCCAGATGCAAATCCTTTTGCAACAAGCGCAATGCGAAATCCGCCTGCTCATAGTTTTCGGTTTCGATTCGCGGACGTTTAACCGCGACGAACGGAGCGGCGGCCGGCCCGTTAAACAATGCCTCAAACAAAACGTCACGGGAAATGCCCAGAGACTCACCGAGAATCAATCCTTCGGAAAAAGCCGCCATAAAAGTTCCGAGCAGTTGATTCATCACCATTTTAAGGGAAGTCCCCATGCCTGGACCGCCGCAGTGAACAATCCTGTTGCCCATGCATTGCAATAGTGGCCGGCACGCTTCCAAATCGGCCGCGGCGCCGCCGACCCAAAAAATAAGTTTCGCCTCTGCGGCCGGCGCTTTGGAGCCAGTCACCGGGCGCCGAGAAATCGAATGCCACGCGCCTGCGCGACACCTGCCATTTTTCTCGAGAAAGACGGGTTAACGGTGCTGCAATCGACCCAAATATGGCCCTTTTCGAGTCGCGAAAGGAACCCGTCTTCGCCCAGAGCCGCTTCTTCAACGGCGTCGGGATTCGGAAGCATCGTGAAGAGAACGTCTACTTGCGGCGCCAACGCGGCAGGTGAGTCGGCCCATTTCGCGCCTGCGGCCAATAACGATTCCGCCGTTGCGAGCGTTCGATCGAAGACGACGAGTGAGTAACCGTGTTTTTGAAGGTTCGCCGCCATGCGGCTGCCCATCGTACCCAAAGCTATAAATCCGACTTTCATTGGCCCCTCCCGGCGAGTTCGCCCGTCATTTCGATTTCAGCGAGGTCTGACTGAGTCAGATGAATCGTCCCGGCAGCAACGACGTCGTCCACCTGTTCAGGTTTGCGAGCACCGACGATCGCGCCGGTGACGGCGGCGTGGCGCAAGGTCCACGCGACGGCAATGGCTCCGGGCGCATATCCCCGATCGCTTTGAATTTGTCCGGGCAGTCCGCGATGAGATCGATTCGGGGGGGTACCAGCATGGGCCAGTCCGGCTCATCGCTGTCCCCAAAGCATCTGGGATTGGAACGCGCCCCATACAGATCCCAACGCTGTGGGACCGGGTAATCCATCGTAGCGTCATGCAGGTGATAGGCCCGTGGCTGGATGTCGGATTCAGCGATCATTCGTTCGGAGGCAGGCCCAATCGTAGTCGCTCCCATGCTCTCGCCGTCGCTGAAAAATTGGTTATCGAGGGCAGACAAATTTGGGTTTGCGCGGATTTAGCAAATGCGTTCGAGAATGTGCCGCAAGCGCCATTACTGCAAGTTCTGCGAAAATATATTCCAGTGAAACCCAGCGAAGAGATTAAGCGCCGCCAGCACAACGAGAAAATCCACGAGAATCTGCATTCGCTCCTACGGAAATTGATCGAGACGCCAAAAAGGATCGGCATCCGACAGGGCGCCGCGACATCAAGTTTATTTCTGAATGTTTACGCCGATCACCATCTGGACCGCCCATGGAGGCGGCATTGTGCAGCTCCGCTGTTGCGCTTTGCAGACGACATTCTCGTTCCCTGTACATCCAGTGAAGAAGCTGAAGAGGCGCAGGCTACGCTGATGAAGCTTTTAGCACCCACTGGTTTGCGCTGCAAAGAACCCAAGGCCGGCAACAAGAATATCGTTGATATTAACCGGCAAGAAGCAGAGTGGCTGGGATATCGCATCAGATGGTCCTCCGAGGGATTGATTGTGCTGCCGGGCACGCTGCGCACTGGAAAATCTTTACTACGGGATCACACATCCCTTGATGCGGACCGTCAACCCTCACACCTCCCTAGCAGCGCGAGTAGTGGCCTGGACGGCGCAAATGGGACCCGCATACTTGGACAGCCCACGCCAGCGGATTCACTGGTATGCGGCCCGACAAGCTAGAGCCAATGGTGTTGCTGGTTTTCCGGTATTCGAGGAATTCGATGCGGCATGGCGGAGGGCACACATTCAATGGAGCAGAATTCAATCCGGGATCCTGTTCCCTGGTTGTGAGGCTTCGGCAATCGCAGAGGCTTAGAACGTTCAATCGCAAAACGAGGGAGTTAGAGATCGGTTATCGTCCAGCGTTCTCCTGGGGATATCGCCTCGCCGATATCCCCAGGGCTTTCCCCATTTGTTAGGGGAAAGTTCGCGGGAGCCCGTGGCGGAGCCACGAGGCGATAGCGAAGATGCATGTATATTTGGGTATGCAGCATCTGCTATCGGCTGTGTGGATCAGGTGCATGTAAGCAGCGGTGTTATCTGAATCGTTCTCCGTAGAGGTCAAGTTCGTGGAATTCGGCCTGTTGGAGATGGATTTAGTCCCGGCATTCATGTCCTAATCACTGGCATTGTTGCCAGCGCTCCTGAGTGACCTCGGCATGGCTTCCTGCTGGCGGAATAATCGAGGCCGCTATCAGCAGGATTCGAGCCCGGGCTCCTGTGGCCGGGCCCTAGTCATTCGGAGGTCAGCCGGGCGGCACAAATATGTGAACCCGGCTGCATTTCATTCTCCCTGGCCGAAATATAAGCGTCAATGCTGAACTCCTGGTTTTGGCAATTTTTTTGGCATAATCCGGTAAACATTACGCCAACGTTCTCGTTTTAACCCATTTTCATTAAAAACGTTTTTATAAATATCGTCAGTCCGTCTGATTACCTCTGAATGTCCTCAAGCCTAACAAGCACATCAACTTACCCGTACCACCGAATCCTGCTAATACGTCCATCATCACCTAGAATCGCGCTGCAAGCCCAAGAGTCTAAATAAAGTTTTTACAAACGGCATTCCCCTTTCACCGTGAACCCGTTGCCGCTCGACGCGGGTGAATCTAATGCGGCCGGAATAGCGGTTCACGAAAACGTTGCCGGGTCGCTTCGCTCGAAAACGGCCCCCCTATCAGCTGTATCTGATCGGATTGGCAGCACCGGGCCGGCGATATTCTTCCGGCACCCGTTTCCCGACATAGTCTCTTTTTATGACATCCGGCGCCTCGTGACCCACAAAGCCGAGCCGGTCCGGCTCCCCCTCGCCGTCCGCCCTGCCGGCGAAATTCTTGGGCGTGGCTGGCAACCAGTTGTCGGCAATGAAAGCGCCAACGATCATGCCCTTGACCGTCGCAAGCACAACTTCCGCTTCCTCGGCTTTGGTCCTGTTGATTTTCCAGGCGTAGCGGGTTGCTTCGTAAACCGATCGTTCCGCGGCGCTCAGTTTCACGCTGATCAGCAACGCTTTGTGGCGGAAAACCGCCGGCTCGGCGCTATAAGCGCGGATGATCTCCATGGCATGCATCACCCCAAATTCATCGCCGCCCGCCCCACCGGCAACATTGGTCAAGCCCGGATAGGCATCGATGAGCGCCGCCTCCACCTGCAGCGCCGTGACGTCCTCCAGCCCATGCCGATGAATCACGTGAGCGACCTTGAACCCGGCCAGGCGTATCTCCCTGATGCGCTTCATCTTGTTGTCAGCACTATCACCGTCTAGGGTGTCCTCCGCTCGAACATGGTGGAACACGCGATTTCCCTTGCCCTTTCCCACATAGAACGTCTCGCCGTTGCGTGGGTCGATAAGTCGGTCGACATACGTCCTGAGCCTCTCGGCCACTTCGGGCGGAAATAATTCAAGCTCATGCAATTCCATCCATCTCTCCTGTGCAGATTGGTCAAACACCCTATCTTGCGAAGCGATAAGCCGCCAACATTGTCATGGGCGGGTAATTCTCCTAAGCCCCAGCAAAACCATCAACGCGTTGAATTATCGAAAGAAGTCGCGCAATTAAATTCATCTTGGCCTTCCGAAGAAAATATCCATACAAGATCGAAGCCTGCGCCTGATCGAATCCAAACATCGCCAAAATCGAATTCAGAGGCCCCTAGGAGAGGCGAAAGCGCTACCCAAGAGGTTTTCCCTCATCCCGGATAGACGGCCTTCTAAAAATGCCGTCGGCGTTGACAGCGCCGTGTGCCTGTCCGG
Source organism: uncultured Phycisphaerales bacterium (assembly GCA_963755915.1). Classification (GTDB taxonomy): domain Bacteria; phylum Planctomycetota; class Phycisphaerae; order Tepidisphaerales; family Tepidisphaeraceae; genus PALSA-1353. The sequence goes on along the minus strand of CAVWLP010000002.1, from coordinate 3,582,612 downwards.
GAGGAATCACCATTCCCAAATTCTCAAGTTCGCGCGGCTGGCGAAGATTCATTGACAAGTCTATCATACGCCGATAGACACGATGCGGACTCAAGGAGGTCTTGCGATGCTGTATCAGCGATCATTGGACATCGAACGCCGGCTCGACACGGTCTTACACCTGATTCGTTCCGGCGAATACTCCACGCCGAGGATTGCCGAACAAGTTGGCGTATCGATTCCCACGGTTTCTCGCGATGTCACCGCACTGAGGGAACGGGGGCACGACATCCAGTCCGTGCGGAAGAACGATTCATGGCACTATGTGCTTTCCCGCACAGCAACGTCGGCGCCTCGCCGGCGTGCGCTTGTGGAGGCTCGTCCATGACCGCAGCTTTTCCAAGACGCCCCGAATGCAGAAAGGCAAGGACATCATGAACGCTGAAATCTTAAAGAGAGTTGTCCGAGCCATCGCCAGCGGATCACAGCCCGATCTGAACCGACTGGCGCATAAAATCGTCGAGGACGAGCGGCGCACGGGTCACAACAAACTTGCCGATCAACTAGAATCTATTCTAAAACAGCCGTCAGAACGTAAGAATGGAAATGAACGACCTCCCGAAACAGATCGCTCATTCCGCGAACTCCCGCTAAGCCGCAGGCATGGCGAGTCGTTGATGACCGTCATCCCTCGCGAGTCGCTCGAACACCACATGGTGTTGCCGCCGGCCACAGAGGAACGCTTCGCCCGCATCGAGTGTGAATTCGCTGCGCGGGAACGGCTGGGCGCTTACGGCCTGCGCCCACGCAAGACAATCCTGCTTTACGGTGCGCCCGGCTGCGGAAAATCACTTGGGGCCAAGCGCCTCGCGTGGAACACCGGACTGCCGCTGATGAAGGTACGCTTTGATGCGCTCATCTCTTCGTACTTTGGTGAGTCCGCGTCGAACCTTCGCTCCATATTCATCGCAGCGAAAGAACGTCCTTGCGTCCTGCTTCTCGACGAGTGTGATTTTATTGCCCGATCGCGCACGCACTCTAAGGACATTGGCGAAGTGTCCCGCATTGTAAACTCGCTGCTCCAACTCATGGAAGAATACGACGCTCCCGGTCTGCTGGTCGCAACGACGAACATCGAATCCTCATTAGACGAGGCGCTCTTTCGCCGATTCGATGATGTGTTTCAAGTGCCGCTTCCCGGATGCGAGGAAATCGAAAAACTTCTGCGGACCACGCTATCGGCAGTACAAGTCGCCGAGCCAGTGGACTGGAGCAAGTTGGTTGCATCACTTGAAGGTGCATCCGCCGCGATGGTGGTCAAAGCGGCGCAGGACGCGGCAAAGGCCGCTGTCCTTGGCGGAAGAAAAGCGATCACGCTCGCCAACCTGCAACATGCAATTTCGGAGTTGAAGCGTGCCGACGGCAAATCTCACGGGGGTTAATATATGCCGGCAGGTCACAATTTTGAGCATCTTACGCTCGTATTGCGCGATCGCGCTCCAGCTGCGTTTTCCTCCCGGCGCTGTGGCGCAAGACCCTGCGACCGCAGCCAATCGGAACAACCGAGCGGGCCATAGTGCAGCCCTTGGGGCCAGTGTCGGGACGGTAACTACCGGCTGGAAGACGCGCCAGACCGTGCGCGAGCAGGCAGGACTTCCGAAACTCGATGGTATTCCCTTACTGCTGAAGATTGATCCATCGCTCGATCTGGATGATCTTCGCCATTTCTTTGAGTTTGAAATTGTCTCAGAGCAGGAGGATGGCTTCGTCATCGTGGCGTCCGGCGACGTTTCGCTCACCAGCTTCCAGGCGAAACTCACTGACTTCATCGCCAGTATCGAAGGCTCATCGAATGTCGCACGCATCCATGAGTTGCGTGATGACCCGAATCAAGAAGAGCGTCTCCGTCGCATTCTCAGCGATACACTTTTCAACGACTGGCCGACGATTGCCGACGTCGCCGATTACATCGTCGAAGTCGGCGTGGCATGTGTCGGGACCTGGCAGATCCCAAAGAAACCGAAACGCGGCAGGCTCAAGCAACAGACATGGGCACGGAAACACGCCGAATGGTCGCGCTTGCGTCAGGACGCTTATGACAAATGGGACGCGTTGCGCGATGAGCGTTTGACTGCCGTTGGTGACATCATCAATCACTACGACGCTGAAATCTTGGGGAATTTCGATGATTACAAGGCGGAAGCGCCGACCCTGCCTGACAGTTTCACACTAAGACTTAAGCTTCACGGAAAAGCACTCAAGGACCTTGTGCTAAATTTCGCCTACATCTTTGAAGTCGCAGAACCCGACGACATCGAGACACCGCAGCAGATTCGCCGAGAAGAAGCGCAAATCGCCGCTCAGCTCGAAATCATTGCACCCGCTCCCGGCGCGCCAGTGGTGTGCGTTGTAGATAGCGGTATCCAGGAAGAACACCTTTGGCTTGAACCTGGCATCGATAAATCCAGTTCCCATTGTTTCGATCCTGAAAAGGCCACCACGGATATTGCGGATTACGTTGCCAACGGCGGTCACGGTACGCGCGTCGCAGGAGCCGTCCTGCATGGCGAAGAGTTGGCGAAAGACGGCCGCATCGAACTGGATGCGTGGGTGCAGAATGCGCGGGTCTTAGACGAAAACTGCATGTTGTCTGAATCAATGTTTCCGCCCGCCGTTATCCGTGACGTAGTGGTGCATTACCATAAGGGGAAACGCAAGACTCGCATCTTCAATCACTCGATCAATGCGAATTCGCCGGCACGGCAGAGGCATATGTCAGCCTGGGCGGCGGAGATCGATTCGCTCTGTCACGACTACGATATTCTCGTTATCCAGAGCGCGGGCAATCTCAAAACGTCGCGGCAAGCGCCGTTGCTCGGCATCGCGGAAATGCTGGCCAATGGCCGACGACACCCGACTTACCTTACGGAACCGGCCTGCCGGGTTGCCAATCCCGGCCAGAGCCTTCAGGCCCTCACAGTCGGGTCAGTCGCCTACGGCTCCTTTGAAGGGACCGGCTGGCGCAGCATCGCCACCGAAGCGGGCGATTCTTCCGCGTTCAGTCGTAGTGGCCTTGGCATCTGGGACTCGATCAAACCCGAAGTTGTAGAATTTGGCGGTGATTGCCTTGTATCGGCAGGTATGCCCCCGACTGTTGGCACGCCCGACATCGGGCGCGAATGTTATCCAGAACTGGCACGATCAACGCGCAACGGCGGTCCTGCATTCTCTCGCGATGAGGTCGGAACCTCCTTTGCCGCGCCCAAGGTGACGCGCGTGGCAGCAAAGTTGCAATCGACGCTGCCGGATGCTTCGTGCCTGCTTTACCGGGCATTGATCGTCCAGTCCGCCCAATGGCCGGAATGGGCCGACGCGCTAACGGTTGAACAACAAGCGCACTTGCTTCGCCGCATCGGCTATGGCATTCCCAATGTTGAACGCGCGACGACCAATACCGATCACCGCACCACCTTCATCACCAGCTCAGAGTGCGAAATCACGGCCGGCGATTGTCATGTCTATCAGGTTCCCATCCCAGAGGAACTTCGCCGTCCCGGCGATGACTACGACATCCGAATTGAAGTAACACTCTCCTACGTCGCCGAACCCCGACGCACTCGCCGGCGCACACGCGGCTATCTCTCCACGTGGCTTGACTGGGTGACCAGTCGCAAGGGTGAGCTACTCACGACCTTTCTCAATCGAGCGCTCAAGACCGACGAAGACGCCGTCCAGCAAGGTTCCAGCTTCCACTGGACGATCGGCACAACCGGGGCGAATGGCCGACTTCCCGGTGTGCGCCGTGGCGTGGGCACAGTTCAAAAAGACTGGACAATTGTCAAATCGAACCAGTTGCCCACGGATTTTTGTATTGCCGTTCGCGGCCATCGCGGCTGGAGTCGCGACCCAGAATCGGCAGCAACGTATGCCTTGGCGGTCAGCATCGAGATCGTCGGGAAAGAGATACCGATCTATGAGCCACTGCGCGCGGCGGTTCTTGAATTGCAGAGCGAAGTTGAGGTCGGAGCGGAAGCCGAGATCGAGGTTGAAGGTTAGATGGTATGAGCGAGGTGGGCACCGCGGCAGTAACATATCTTTTAGCCGTTTTTGGATGTATAGCATATGCCGAATCGCAGTTCATATGCGGCAGCCATACTCCGACATGCAGCGGGTTCCCGCGAAGAAGACCAGGAATGGAATAAATGTCTAACCCCTTCTTCGAAAAACCGATCCTCAATTCACCTTATGCCTGCCCAGCGCGGCATTGGGAACTTGATCCGTCCGGACAGCCCACGCAGAAAATCATTGAGAATCGCCGCCGCGCCGATTTCATCACGCCGATACCAAAGCCGCGTAAACGGAAGCCCACCAAGCAGCAAACGCTCATCTTTGACGAGGGCAAAGGCCTCTCGAACGAAAAACAGCAATACGATCCGACCTCCATCATTAACCAGTGCCGGCAACAGGTCGATCGCTGGCGCTCAATTCCGAATCCAGGTGACTGGCAGGTGACGCCCGAAACGGCCCGCCTCATTCAGCACTGGCGCACTTACGAATTCAATGGCGTCAGGCCATTCTTCTGCCAGGTCGAAGCTGTTGAGACGGCGATCTGGCTTACCGAGGTCGCTCCCGCTGCCGGCAAGGCCGGAAAGCTTTTCACCGAACACCTGAAGGATGCGAACAACGATTACAACCCGGAACTGAGCCGACTCGCGTTGAAGCTGGCAACCGGCGCAGGCAAAACCACCGTCATGGCCATGCTGATCGCATGGCAGACCATCAATTCTGTCCGCCGGCCCCAAAGCCAGAGATTCAGTCGCGGTTTTCTGATCGTGGCGCCAGGACTCACCATTAAGGACCGCCTTGCCGAGTTAATGCGGTACATCGTGCAGGGACTAATTTGGCATCATTGGGGTGTCTATGTGAAGCGTGCGGAAACAGACATTGGCATTTTAACGGCACGCGTGGAGGGAGACGGGCTTACCCGCGCCGTGTTTGACGGACTACTCGGTCGATATGTCGGGATCGCTCTCCATGCTCGACAAAACTTGGGCAACGGCACGGCCAGATATGAAGGCATTGGCGTTCAACTACCCGATCAGCCAATTCTGTCCATATGGCGACTTCAACTTCTCGACAGCATTTATTCGGTTCCCGGAGGGCCGGCCAAAGGCTTTTTGGTCTCGACTGCGCCTCGAGGGACGGGTTTCGGAAGTGGAATTCCGGCACCCGTACCAACAAGCAAGATGGGGTAGCGGGGCTGAGTCTGGCAAACGCCCGACCCAGAAATGCGACCCTTGCTCACGCCGCCCGTCGAAAACACGTCCAAAACGCGAGTTTTACGATACGACGAGTAACATAACGGCCCCCCGCTTCGAACCCCCGACCTCAAACCCGCCGCCCAAAACTACCGAAACCGCCCCAGCGCCGCATACAGCTTTTGCATTGCTCCATCACACTTTTGAATCGCATTGTCGAGGCTCGGGCGCAGCTCGATCGCCCGCCCGTTTTTCTTACTCATCCAGCGGCCGGAAATCACCCGATGCAGCCGTCGCCATTGCTCGCAGATTTCGCGTAATTTTTGAACGGCGGCCACCGCATCGTGCACTCCAGGTCGCCTTCCCGCGGGGGACCGCCTTCCGGTTGCCTGCTTGATGGCGGTCGCCAGTTGCCGGCAGCTCCACTTTTGATCGATGGTTTGACGCAGGAACTTCCGCCGCCGGCTTGCCGGCAGCCGCAGCAACCGAACGACGTGTTGAACGCGAACCGGAAACCCGCCCGCTTCGATCTCCCGGCACAGCCGATTTAACTCCCCCTTCGAGAATTCTGCGGCGAAGTTACGGGCTTTGCGGAGGCGCTCTGAGTTCATTCGGGCTTTCGCCGCCGCCTTCTCGGCACCGCCCTGGGGAAACCGATCGGGAAACTCGTCCAGGCTCTCGCACCCACCGAATGAAAGTCGCGAATCTCCTTGACCGCCAGGGCCACTCGTCTACCGTATCGCCGATCCGCCATTGGCTTTCCTTTCTACTCCGGGGGGTGTACCGGACTGAGCCGGATAAAAAGCGTACTAAAACGAGCGATGGAAGTCGCCGCTGGAGTCATAACCCAACAGACAACCCCCAGATGCCCTGTAGAACGACCCAGGACGCTCGATAAGCACGGAGGGCGATCAATTTGGCCTAGGTTACTGCCGGTCTCCACGACGCTTGTGGGAGGTCTGGCAGCCCTTCCAATGCCTTTAGGGGTCGGATTCGTTGCATCAATCGTAAAAAGATCGGCTTATTTCTTAAAAAACGTTATTTATACATGTGCCGAACCACGATTCAGAGTCGTGTCCCGCGATCGCTTACCGAGGCATAATTAGGCGCTTGCAAACGCCATTGGCGCCGCGCTGAATGCAAGTCGTAATTCCCGGCTGACCGACTAAAAATGCGGTTTTACCATCTGTTAAACCAGCATTTATTAAAAAACGTTATTTAAGACTTCTCAATGTCTGTGCCGCATCTAATACCTCCTTTGGACAACACTTATGATCGGATTTGACATTGCTTTGGTCCAAGCCCAAGGATGGAGGCCCGGGAGGGACGGTTTGGCGGATCCCCCCGCAAGGGCCCTGGGTGGCAAAAAGTGATCGTCTATGGCGTGGGTAGCTTCGTCGGCACCTCTATTTCAAAGTAATCGTCGACCGTTGCTGACGCTGTGGGCACTTCTACCGCGGTCGGCCCCGATGGTTTCCCAACGGCCAGAGCCGTCCCAAGGCAATCGGGTTTCGACAAATATCGAGCCCGAATTCGTCGCGGCAAAGTCATCCTGGAGTTCCGGACGCGAATACCCTCATTTCGCAGGTGACCAAATTGCCCAACCAACTCCTTGGGTGATCGCCTCGCCGCGAAGCTCCCGCTTGCCCCCAATCATCGGTAGCATGCCGGCATGCCAAACAATCCACGTGTCGCCCAACCACTGCTGGCCGGCATTTGGTGGTCGATCATCGTTGCCGTCCTGGCTTTCATCCAAACGGATGGGCGCGCAGACGATGCTTCCACTGGCGCCGAAAACGTCTCGCAATCACAAACAGACGCACAGGTTACGGACAAACTCAAAAAATCCTTGCCTGCTGGCTTCTCACTAAGCCCAAAAAAAGAGCCCGCAATTGCCCCCGAACTTCAAGCGGTTGTCGACGCCTGGCCGACACTTCCCACCGATGTGCGGAAGATGATCGAGGGCGTCGTCAAGGCAACGGTGGAGTCGGGCGCCGAGCGAGCGTAAAAGTGGACAGGTGCGAGTACCAGGAGAGGAGGGTGAGGACTGGGGCATCGGCTGGGATCGGAACTTGCGTCAGCCCGTCAACTCAAATGATGCACTTCACCCATGCCATAGACCGGAGTTGCGATGCCTTCCATCCGCGCCTTGATCTGTAATGACAGAAACTGCGAGTAGTGTCGCGACTGGTGCAGATTACCGCCGTGGAACCAAAGCGCCGGCTGATGAGTTGGCTTCCACATATTTCGCAGTTCGCCTTCCCACGGACCTGGATCTTTGGCTGTCGCGGAACCCAGACCCCAGCACTTGCCCACCTTGTCGGCGACCTGTTGAGAGATGATCCGGACGGCCCAGCCGTTCATCGATCCGTAGCCGGTGGCGTAGACAATCAAATCGGCAGGCAATTCAACGCCGTCGCTGAGAACCACCGAATGTTCAGTGATCTTCTCGATCCCAACCTTGCTTTTGAGTTTGATTCGTCCGTCAGCCACCAATTCGGATGCGCCCACGTTGATGTAATAGCCCGAACCGCGCCGAAGATATTTCATAAAGAGGCCGGAGCCGTCTTCGCCGAAGTCGAGCATGAAGCCGGCCTTGGTGAGCTGCGCATAGAAATCGGCGTCGCGCTTGGCCATCTCCCTGAATGCCGGGATATGGAACGTGTGCATGATCTTGTAAGGAATCGACGCAAAAATCAGGTCGGCCATGTCGGTGGTGATGCCCTTCTTCACGGCCGACTCCGAGTAAAGGCCGTCCAGCACAAGCTCCATCAGCGAATCAGATTTAGCGATGTGCGTTGAAGACCGCTGCAGCATGGTCACGTCGGCGCCATGCTCCCAGAGGTCGGCGCAGATGTCATGGGCCGAATTGTTCGAGCCGATCACCACGCACTTCTTGCCGCGATATTTTTCCCCGCCTGGGTGCTTGCTGGAGTGGTGGATATCTCCTTTGAAGCTTTCGGTCCCGGGAATTTTCGGGATATTGGGAATGCCCGACATGCCGGTTGCCAGGATCAACTGCCTGGGGCGCAAAACGACGGTCTGGCCGGCGCGGTTAACGGTGACTTTCCATTCCTTTTGGGATTCGTCGTAGGTTGCGCCTGACATTCAGTCGAATGCCAATAATTCAGCTCCATGATTCTGGTGTACATTTCCAGCCAGTCGCCGATCTTGTCCTTCGGAGCGAAAACTGGCCAATCGTCCGGGAACGGTAAATAAGGGAGATGGTCGTACCAGACCGGATCATGCAGGCAGAGGGAGCGATACCGGTTGCGCCAGGAATCGCCGGCACGCGGATGCTTGTCGATAATGATGGTGGGCACGCCCAGGCGTTTCAGTCGTGCGCCCATTGCGATGCCGCCTTGGCCGCCGCCGATGATCACGCAATAAGGCTGCCGGGTGTAGCCCAGGTCGGCTTCTTCCTGATTCTTGCGCTCCAGCCAGCTCTTTCGGTCTCGCTGTACGCCATGCTCAGTGCCCTTGGGCCGCGTCGCGCCTTTTCGCTCTTCGAACCCCTTAAGCTCGGTCATCGTGGTCAGCAATGTCCAGCACTTGTCGGCCTTCAGTCGGACGTATCCCCTCCCCCTGGCGACGGCCGTCTCGAAAGTGAACCACGCCTCGATGTTTCCGCCGACTTCGGTGGCTTCGCCGTCAACGCGCCAATGACCGGGTTTGACGAGCGGCACTGTGGCTTGCAGCATCGCCTTGATGCTGTCCCTGCCCTCTAGCGTCTTGATATTCCATGTGAACGAGACCAGATCGCGCCAATAGCAATCCGTGTCAAACAGACCGACCGCCCCGGCATAATCTGTCCGGTCAAGCGCGTAGGCCAGATTCGATAGCCAATCGCTGACTCGTTGTGTCGCATTCGCCTGAATCATCTCGCATCTCCTATGTTCGAGGCGATCGAACGCGGTAGTACGGGCAGGCGAACTACGCCGGTTGTGAGGGCCGCAAGGCCAAGGTCGGGACCATAACACCACTCGACGAATTCGAGTGCTTTGCCTTTTTTATAAGCCGCCTCATCATTATCTCGAGCAGAAATGATCCGAGGGCACTCCAAAGATGTATAGCGACCCTTTCCAGCCCAAATATTCCTCCGAAAACGACAGGCAAAAAAGATTGTATCTGCCTGCGTAGACAACTCAAAATCGCGCCTTGATTCATACCTGTCCTATAGGGTGACGGACGAAGAAAAGATTCCCTTGTCACCCAGCTTGCCACCAAACCGCGAATTTCAGCGAACAACGGCGAACACTGGCGGCGTGAAATCCGATCGTGTAACATCCCGCGAATCGCTCGGGAATACCGTGCAAAACGCCGGTTTTTCCGTTTCAAATTCAACTAACAGCCTCTTGGCGGAATTGGCAGACGCGTTGGACTCAAAATCCAATGCCCGCAAGGGTGTATCGGTTCGACTCCGAAGAGGCCATCCCCCATTCTGCGAATTTTGCGAATCGCTCGGTTTTCCCAGTGATTCTGCGCTTCGGCGTTTTCCTCTTTGACACCGTTGGACGCGGTTGGTGCGCCGCAATTTGCGCCACTTGATCGGTGTTGCCAGCGGCCCGCCGGAAATGGTCCGCTTACGTGAACTCGACTCCACATGGAAGTGCGACCGTCACCATCGGTTCGGGAAACACCAACAGCGGACAAGCAACGGTTACCGGTAGCGAGGCAATCCTTGGCGCGATCTCCGGGCAAGGTTCACTGACGATAGGAAACGGGACAGGTCCTACGCTGGTGCAGCTTTCTGGCGACGGTTCGCAGGGAAATCTCACCGTCGCGCCGGGTTCAACCCTGATATTAGAAATTACCATTTCATCATCAATTATGGATCCGGGACCGATCCCATATCGTCGGTGACGCAATGGCTGACTTCGGGTTATGCCGGCGGAGCTTGGAATGGACCCGGCATCATTTCGTCCACCGCCCAAAACCCCACCAACGGCCTCCGCTACGGCGTCGGCTTCGCCGACGGCGCGGATGGCGTCGCCCCAGGTCTTTCTTCGCGCCAAATCGAATTGAAGTACACGTTGCTCGGCGACGCCAACCTCGACGGAACTGTCAATGGCTCCGACTTCAGCATTCTCGCGGCCAACTTCGGCCTCGGCGTTACCAACTGGGACCAGGGAAACTTCCTCTACGGCAGCTCAGTCAACGGCTCCGATTTCTCCGCCCTCGCCGCCAACTTCGGCCAGGGCGACAGCGGCGCGGACGAAACCTTCTCCTCAGCCGACATCGCCGCCCTCGATTCCTTTGCCCTCGCGAACGGATTGCCGCTGCCTGCGATCGGCGCCGTGCCCGAGCCCGCATCGGCCAGCCTGCTGGCCATCGGCTCGCTGGCCCTGCTCGCTCGCCGTCGCAGGCGGCAGCATTTTCCGTGCGTGAGAATCTCTCAGCCGCGGTCGATAAGCCGCTCCGCATATTCCATACGCTGAGCAAACGTGTCAGGACTGCACTTCACATATCGCTCACGTTGAAGTGTGAGTAATTCTCTCATCTTCCAATCCCGATCAAAATCAAACATCCCACGGAAGTATGTTCACTTTGCGGCGGCGTTTCCGGCGGTGGCCGAGCGTAGACCACGCCTTGCCCAGCCCCTTGCCTAGCCCCATCAAGGTTTGGCCGATGCCGCGAAGATTCTCAGCTCGCATCTTCTGCATTTTTCTCCCGCCCATGTACTGTAACGCAAGCCAGCGATTGACGAATAGCGTGCGCGCTTCTGCCGTGGGGAATATTCTCTCGACCAGTATTTGACGCCGCTGACGAATGCGAATCGCGGATCGATTGACTCTCCACGGCACGAAGATCAGGTAAATGTCATCGGGTTCCGGCGGCCAGGGCGTTTGGTCAACGTCCATGCCCCTAGCGCCAGTACTGCCACTTGCGCCGGCTCGGGGACGGGCGTAAGCGCATAGCCGGTAAAACTGCCGGCTGCGATTGCGAGGAACCCGGTTCCCGTGGGCGTGTCGGAGATGGCTCCGTCGCCGTCATAACCCCAAGCGGTGATGGAGCCGTCGGTGCCCAGCGCGTACCCACCGTTGTATCCCGCAGCGATGGCCGTGAAGCCTGTTCCCGTCGGCGCATCGGACACGTCGCCATAGTAGTCATATTTCCACGCATCGACGGCGCCGTCGGACGTCAGGGCAAACCCATTGAAGTTGCCCGCGGCAATGGCGGTGAAGCCGGTGCCCGTGGGAGTGCCGGAGACTGGATCGTAGTAATAGTCGTTACCCCACGCGTCGATGGACCCGTTGGCTGTCAGGGCATAGGCGAAGAAATCGCCTCCCGCGATGGCGGTAAAGCCGGTTCCCGTGGGTTTGTCAGAGACTTCGCCATATTGGTCGCGGCCCCAAGCGACGATGGAGCCGTCGGCCTTCAACGCGTAGCCGGAGTAATATCCTGCTGAGATCGCGATGTAGCCTGTTCCCGTCGGAGCGCCCGAGACCTGGTCGTAGGTGTTATCACCCCAGGCGACGATCGAGCCGTCGGCCGTCAGGGCATAAGCCATATTGTCGCCGGCGGCGACTTGCTTGAAGCCGGTCCCCATCGGCGCGCCGCTTATCTCGCCGTGGCCATCATAGCCCCAGGTGACGATGGAGCCGTCGGAAGTCAGCGCAAACGCCTCGTAGGCGCCTGCGGCGATCGAGGTGAAATTATCTCCCGTTGGGACATCGGAAACTTCACCATAAGTATCGAGACCCCATGCGACAATCGAATCAGCGGTTGCCTTTCCACCCACTGCCGCAACGCCCGCCACAACCAGAATACAAGTTATGATTCCGCTCCGCATAGCAGTTCCTCCGTTTATGGTGAATTGACTTTGCCCAGCCGAAATCGCCTCGCAGCTCCTGAAATTACCCCGCCCTGGCGTTCCGGGAAAAGATGTGTGGGACGCCTCGAACGGGAACCGCGAGAATTTCAGACAGGCAGCTAAAAACGCTGTCGGTAGTTCAGCTTCTTTTTCGGCGGCCGAGCAGGCCGATTGCCCCCACCAGTAGCACGCCGAGACTCGCCGGTTCCGGCACTACCGTCGGGAACTGACGCAACGTGAAGTCGTAAGGGCTCGTGCCATTGTCGGGGACGGTGATGGAAAAAGTCAGCGAAATGGCCTGGCCGGGGGCTATCGCGCCACCGGAGTAGTCAATCTCGTCGGGCGAGTCGGTAATGCTGGGGAATGGTGGGTTGGTGAAGGTCGAGTCCGGGGGATCGACGAACGTGACGGGATTGCTGCCGAGCGTAAACTGCCCGTCGCTTCCGGTGCCGATCTGTTCGTGGTAATCGCTCCAGGTGCTGGTGGTATTATTGGTGATGCCTTCCGACACGAAATAGGTGACGGTGGAGTTGTTGTCGGTATACGTCACCGGGAAGACAAAATCCAGCGGGCCAATAGAGGTGAAGGACTTGGCAGCGCTGGTGATATCGAAGCTCGGCGGGTTACTGAGGACCGTCGCGGTGCCGTTACCGGCGGCGCCTATACTGGAATAGGTGCTGGGCGTAATGATGGCGGCGCAAGCAGGGGCCCCAAGAACGCCCGTGGCGAGGCAGATCAAAGCAGAAACTGAAGCGATCGCTTTGCCCTTGGCCCGCATGACCCCCAGCTTGGTGTGGCAGCTTGGCATCCCTTCCTCCTTCCAGAAAGAACCCCCAAGTTGAGCGGAGTTGCGGGTATCAGCACCTGCACGCCACCGCTTCGCCGACACAATTCGCGATCTCCCTGATACGGCGCTGTCATGAGGCCAGCAAGAAAAATTGGTCTAGAATTTTAGGTTTTTTGCGGAAATTTCACGAAGTGAAATGCGACTTGCAAGTTGAAGAATGCGACATGCCTGGCCGAACATACCCTTTCGACGCGGCAAGGCTCCAGACATCCCGTTCTGCTTCGGCCCGACAGACTGGTGATTCTGAGAGGCAGCGCTCGTGGGTCGTTATTATCATATTGAGGACATGGGGTATTTGGCGAGTCGAATCGGCTTATGTCTGATGGCGAATGGGGAGATCCGCGGCAGCTTGAACGTTCCTTCTTCAAGTCGCTTGTACCACAGCGCCCATCCGTCCTTGTCCCAGTAAAGAATCTTGAGCCGGTCCCCGCCGCGTCCGCGGAACAGGAACAGGTGCCCATCCATGGGATTTCGATCCGTGACGGCTTGCGCCAACTCCGCCATTCGCGCTATTCCGGCCGGCCGCATCTGTGCCGACTTCTACCGGGGTGGCAGGAAATCCACGTAAAGCTGGTGGAAGCAGTGCTGGTGCTGTGCATCGGGTTCGCAATTCATCTTCTGAATCGTCCGCTCGGTGACTACCTGATGCTGGCCGGTGTGTTCGTCCTGGTGCGTGGTTACTGCGTCGCTTCGGCCCTACGCGAGCGTGCCGTGGAGCTGAATGATGCCGTCATCGAGCAGCGCGAAATCGCAGAAAACTTTCGGCAGATGCAAGAGGATTAAGCCTATTGAAAGGAGAATATCATGGCAGACGAAAGTGAACGTGCGCCCAAGTTAGGGGCAACGGCCTTGTCGGGGTACTTCCGTCAGGGGCTTGCTGAACTGAGGGCCGCGTTGCCGTTGGCCGATTCGCCAATCGCTCAGCCGACGAACTACGCGATGCCGGGCATGGCCACACCCGGCGAAGTGACCGAAGCGCGGCGGGAAGAATCGCCAGAGCTCGAAGATGACTCGATTCTCGCCCGTGCCGGCGCCGACCGGGATGAGCGTGGGCGGGATGATGGGGGAATGGACCTGTAAGCCGGCAGCAACATTTTAAGAAAGGAAACACCAATGACGACGCTGTTATTGATCCTGCTGGCCTTTCTCATTTTGATGAAGGGCCTGTCGAACAAAATGAGCGAAGAGCCTGTGAAGGCCAAGGATAAGCCCGACGGGACCAATCTACCTGAAGCGTAGTCGGGTCGAATCCGGCGGGCGGGATGTGGCCAAGGCCATCCCGCCCTTTTTTTCTATACAGATATTGTTTGAAGGACACCGCACCGCGCGAAGCCGCGCGGGGATTGCGGAAGGAATCCGTCAAGTCATTTGATCCGTCCGTTCGCAGAGATCGTATGATGATGAGAAAGCCGAACAGCAGTCCCGCATCCGTCATTTTGGTGGATTGCCGCGAAGCCGCTCGACGGCTTTGCGTCAGCCCGAGGACACTCTGGCAACTGACGCGGGATCGAATAATCCCGGCGGTGCGTATCGGTAAAAGCGTTCGGTATCGCGTGGTCGATTTGGAAAATTGGACGCGGCAGCAGGTTGAATCTGGAGCATGAGTCATGGCGAGCATCACCAATGAAAGCGGGCGAAGAGCGATTCAGTTTGTGGGACTTGATGAGAAACGCCGGAGCGTTCGACTCGGCAAGTGCGACCAGCGGACAGCCGAAGGGGTCAAGCTGCATGTCGAACGCCTGATCGGGGCAATCAAGACGGGAATGCCATTGCACGTCGATACGGTCAACTGGCTGGCTTCTATCAGCGACGAATTGCACGACCGTTTGGCGCGTACCCGTCTAACGTCCGCCCGAAAACATTCGAGCGACGGTCCTCTCACCCTGGCAAAAATGGTGGATGATTACATCGACCGCCGACGGGCCGATATGAAGCCGTGGTCAATCACGACCCTCAAGCAATCACGGGATAAGCTGGTTAAGTTTTTTGGGAAGGATAAGTCGGTCCATACGATCACCGTTGCCGACGCATTGGATTTCAAACGGGACCTCTCGGCGAAGCATTCCTCGGCCTATGTGGCAAAAATCGTGCTCCGTGCACGTCAATTCTTCAAAGATGCTGTCGATGGTGAGCGGATTGCGAAAAGTCCCTTTTCAAAGGTTAAGGCGGGGTCGCAGAAGAACCCGCAGCGGCAGCGTTTTATCAGTCGGGCGGTAATCGAGAAGGCGATTGCCGCGGCTCCTGATGTCGAGTGGAAACTAATCATTGCACTGGCACGGTACGGGGGCGTGAGGGTGCCGAGTGAAGTCCTGGCGCTTCGCTGGGGCGACGTGCTGTGGGATCAATCGAAAATTCTCATCCGGGCGAGCAAGACGGAGCACCACGTCGGGAAAGAGTCGAGGCTCATTCCGCTGTTTCCTGAACTCAAATCACACCTTTTGAAAGCGTTCGCCCAGGCGGAAGAGGGCGCCACGTATGTCATCACCCGATACCGCAATCCGGCCGTCAACATTCGCACGCAATTCCTCCGGATTCTTGCCAAAGCCGGGATCGAGCCGTGGCCAAAGCTCTTTCAGAATCTTCGGTCGTCACGGCAGACGGAACTGACGGAAAGCTGGCCTGCTCATGTGGTCTGTGCCTGGATTGGCAACAGCGAGGTGGTAGCGCGCGATCACTACCTTCAGATCACCGATGAGCATTTTGCAAAGGCGGCGGAAGCAGCGTCTGAGACAGGCGGTGCAGAATCCAGTGCAGCATCTGCTCGCAAGGCGTCGCAGCATGTCGCACCATGTTCCGGCTCAGATTCCGCAAATGCTCCATCTGCCGGAGCTTGCGATACTGTGCGAAATGATGCGACGCAATGCGAAGAAGTGGAAATGGGCGATACAGGGCTCGAACCTGTGACCCCCAGCGTGTCATGCTGGTGCGCTAGCCAACTGCGCCAATCGCCCGTGTTATTCGCATGGTAATGCGGATTTTGAAATTACGCAACCAACACGGTTTTTCTGAGCTAACCCATTGTTTATCGGACGCTTGAACGCGATCCATAGATGCAACGCGATGCAATCAGGTGCAGCGAATCTGACACATATACGGCACAAGGGGTGAGCAACAACTATTTAGAAATTTCAGCCCGCCTTAGTTGTGGGAGTCTGCTGAGCGTTGGAAGCCGGGGGAGGCACAGTGAATTTCGCCAGTGCTAAGGCACGGTCATCAAGCGTGAGGGCCGTGTAGTGCTTCATTGTGGTCCGCAGATCGGTATGGCCAAGCAGCTTCATCGCGTGTTGAGGCAACACACCAGACCTTGCCAGATTCGTCCCGAACGATGTGCGTAAGGCGTGGCGATCAAGCTGGCGTCCCGCCGCATCGTATCGGGGAATGCCCGCCCGCTCGCAATCACGATGGAAGGTGCGTATTGAAGGGATGTGATTGAATACCCGGTCTGTCGGCAATTTCGCCTGTGCTTTTGCCTCACGCAACGCGCCTAACAAATCCGGGTGAATTGGTAGCTCAAAATCGTGGGCTGATTTGATGATGGGTGCTGGCACGGTAATGATTGCCGCGTCGATGTCGATGTCACACCAGCGGATCGCTTTGGCCGTCCGAACTCTCAGGCCAGTGTAAATCGCGAATTTGTAGTACAGGGCGCGTTGAGAATTGACTTGAAAAAGCAGGGCGATTTCTTCTTTCATCAAAGCCCTGCGGACACGTCGCCGATCCTTGTCATCGTTCAGAGTCTTAATACCCTTGACGATGTTGGACGCTGCGTAGTGCTTCTCACAGAGATATTCATAGAGCGATGCGAACGTGGTCCGGTGCTGATTTCTTGTTCGATTCGACAGCTTCTTTATTTTCAAGTCGTCTAGATACCGTGCGATTTCATCCGCCGTAATGTCCGCAAGAATTTTCGCACCAGTGAACTTCACCAGCCGATTCAATTGGGATTCCTTGATGCTGACGTGAATAGCTGATTGCCCATTACTTTTGCATTCAGCGATGTACGAGCCAATGAATTTGGATACAGATTGACTGCCTGAATCTCGCGTCTTTACTGCGGACGTGGTGACAAACCCGCCCTTGATTAAAGCCTTATCACGCTCCCATTGGTCTGCGATCAATTGGGCCGCTGTCTTGTCCCCCGTGCCTGTGGTCTTGCGGGTGCGGATGCCATCGGCATCGACGTAATCCGCGTACCACGGGCCATTCCGCTTCCGCTGGTAAATGATCGCCATGCCACGGATATACCATGGTCTTTTAGCGGGCGACGGCACATTCTGGGGATGGAATCACGCGCCAACACGGGTTGATGTCGAGATAAGCGTAATGGTCCGATTAAACCCTAAAATCGACAAAATCGGGCGTCGGTGGTGAGATTGCTCGTGGGAAGCAAAATGCGGCGAGGGCGAAGAAATCGGGATGCGAGCCGCGTGAGCTTGAAAACGTGGCTGCTATGAGCCTTTGCGGGGCGGTGGAGTACGCTGAATATCCTCAGTCCGCCAGCGCAAGGATCGGCCCACACGTTCAGGTTTTGGGAGCTTGCCCGTGGCGTAGAGCGTGCGGATCGTCCGCAGTGAGACTTGCCAGTAAGCGGCAAGCTGGTGAGCGGTCATCGTGGTGGGTTGTCCAGGTGGAGGGACAGGCATCGCGGGAGCTTCGCCGATTCCCGTCAGGTGTGAGATATCATAGATGACTTCAGGCTCGTGCGCCATGCGTCAACGTACACCACGTTCGGGAGCGCGGCAAAGCCGCCATTATTGGTTATGCAGATTAACGCGACGACGATGCAGGATGAGCGGCGGTAACGCCAGCAACCCAATCGACGATGGCTCAGGCACTACCTCCACCACACCAAAGTCAATAGTTCCCGATCCGGTGTTATTCTCATCGTTCCAAGTTCCCGCCGGGCCATTTGTGCCATAAAGCGAGGGATACATGGCCGTATAATACTCCCCGCCAAACCCTCCCGCACCATCATTCGGTTCTCCCGGTGCCCAATTTGTATAGGTTATTGGTGCGCCGCTCGCCCAAATAAAATCAGCAGCGTGTTGAGCACCCGCAGTATCACCGATGTCCGGGTCATAGAAGCCAATCCACAAGCCGGAATCTACGAATGGGCTGAAGGTATTTAGTATCCATGCGTTCTCCGATGCGTCGGTGATTGTTGCGAGGTTCCCGCCCATCGAAATCGCCTCAGCTTCCGAATTTGTCCAAGTGTTTACCGCGAGCAGATAGTACTGGAAGTTGTTCGATGGATTTGTGACTGGTCCCGCAATTATCTGTCCGCTGGACGCGACTGCCATCGACATGATGGATACGACCACACAAACGAGCGGAAATAGCTTGCTGCCCATGATGAATCCCCTTTGGCGATGGTCGGGGATCATCGGGATATAGGCACGAGCGGCTACATTCGGAGTGTGTTAAGGGCGTTATTGGACCGGCTATTGCAATTCTGAATCCCCAATCGTTGCGCTGTTTGTGCCGATGATTCTACATCACCACGAAAGGGGAACGATGAAGCGATGGCAGACCAGCCCCGGCGGCATTGAATATATACAACTCCTCAAAAATGATCCGCCAGAGGACGGCTATGAGAATGTTGTGATACGGGAGTATGCCAAGCCACGGCATGGAATTGTAGCCAATCACAATATCGTAGTGAAGTTGATTGAGGACGCCAAAAAGCTTGCTGAAGAATGGAATCAACGTGCGGGTTTCGACAAGTATGTATTGGTGGAGAGTGCAAGGACCGGCCAGCCAATTATCCCCCGGAGTCATCGCCGTCGGTTTCGGCAGGGGTGATTTCCTCAATCTCATGTAGGTGGTCGAGCACCACTTGCCGCAATTTAATTGATCCCAAACAAGCCGACAAGATCGGTAGCTCATCCCCTTCATTCATTGCAGAGACGGCGATTGCGTCATATCGTCCCCACAAGTGCGTGATTATGTCGGACAGAGTGAGAAATTGAATGGGTGTTTCTGCAATTTGTTTTGGGCTACATAATTCAAATTGGCTGGTGATATCGTCATCGTGCATTGTTCTCTCCTATGCCTACTGGGGCATCTTTCGATTGATAAAAGAACGTCGGGAGCCACGGGCAGGCTGCGGTTTAGGTTGCACGACCCTCTTTAACTTTGGCAAATCATCGGTGTGGACTTTGCGATATCCTTCTACCCGCACACTCGGCACAAGGTTTTTGCGGAGTGCATAAGCAACGGCTCTTGAGGGAATACTCAAACGGTTTGCGGCTTCAGAAATTGACAACAACATGGTTGATTGTATGCCGGCAATTGGGTGGTCAATTGAGTTGTCGGAACAGCCCTAATCTGAGCAAGCAACGTGCGCCACTGTTCCGCCGCGCCGGTTTTGGGATTTTCGATACCCTCAAATGTGAGATTGGACGCTAATCCGTGCCATTCGCAGTTCGTCCTTGAGCACCGCCGAAAACGGTAACGGCGGCAGGGGTGTCGGTCAGTGTAATTTATTACACTCGCCACGCGATTCAGCCGATAGGCCGGTAAGGGACCAGCCGTGAACATTTGGCAGCGCACAATTCTTATCCTGGCGTTGATGCTGGCGGTCCTGATTGGGCTTTTTCCGCCGTGGATTGTAATCGCTCATTTCACGAACGGGCCAGCCGAATATCCTGTGAGCTATGCCTTCATTGCCGCCCCTCCAACTGACAGACTCGAAGATGTGTCGGACAGCCTGTTGTTGGATTGCGGGCGACTCACGGTTGAGTATGCGATCCTCGCAATCGTGACCACGGGCACGATGTTTGCGCTGCGTGGATTGTCCTGCCGGGCATCATTAAAGTCGGCGGCACTCATTCTCAGCACATTTTGTGTGACCGCCGGAGCAGCAGTAATGCTCTATTGCATCCACTCGACAAGCCAGCGCAGCCTGACGGCGGATTCGTCGCCCCCGGCCCCCATCACAGGCCGTTCCGAGCCTTTTCCTCAAGTCTATTCGACTAGGCCGAATCAATGAGAATGTTCCCGCGCTTCGCGAGCAGTAATAACCGGCGCACGCTGAAGCTCTTTCAAGTCTATGCCTCGCCCCTCGCGGTAACGCTGCAACAGCAATGATTCGCTCAGGATGGGAAGTTTCTCGGTGAGGAATCGCCGCGCGTTATGGTCAATGTAAGCTCCACGCACCGTCGCAAACTTAACCTCAAATGAATCGAGCCAAGGCGTGTCCGGACGGGAGCAATACACGGGCAACCTGCCGTTAAGTTTGAATTGGGCGTACCCGCCTTCAGGCAATGCAATCGTCACCATCGACCGGCGGGTTATCTTCAGAGACGCACGAGCCATTTGGAGCATCCTGGCAAAACGCGGCGGCTAATGCTCCTTGAACACCCAATTATAGGCGGAAGTTGGTCGTCCAACCCTCACCCACTCGTGGACATTGAGAATGACGGAGGGAAAATCGTGGGAGTGAGTTTCATCGACACAATCGTCGGTATCCGTTCCGCCATCCGCATCCCTTTGTGAGAGACTGGCGAGGAGCTGATTTCAGGACCCCCAGCGCCGACTCAATTGCTGACGAACTTGCCGGCGACGCCGATCAGCCGGGTTGAGGGATTGCTTCCGGACCGGCAGAAGCAGCAGTGTTGCGGCGTGCCAGCGTAGACCTGTCGCTTACGAACCCCCTGGCTATCGCACTTCCTGAAACCGGCCGATGTCCCAGAACCGGATCGGCCGTATCGTGTCCGGCCACGGCTCCCTGCCCGGCAGGTCGAACTCATGCCGGAAGTAGTCCGCCAAGTCAAACCCGTAGTAGATGATGTCCGTCTGGTGGACCGAAAATACCGGGTTGCCAGGTAGGTGCGGCTCATCCGGCATCATCCGATGACCGTATATCGGAATTAACTTTGGAGCTGCGGCAACCAATTCGCTGGCGATCCGGCACGCCTCATCGAGTGAGGGAGGCCGTGGTCCCCACTCCTCCAGCCAGAACTGGTTGTGCTCGATGTCGAACAGAATCCCCTGTCGCGGAAGGTCCAGCAACTCTTGAATTCCAGGCTCCTCGCCACACCGCCAGTCAGGGAACCTTGGGCCACGCGGGAGGGCGGTTTGGAGAAAAGCACGAAGGTCGGGAGGAAACCGAAAGCCAAATCGAGTCTGTGCGGCCGCGATTTCCGCGTCAGTGAGGCCAGCGTCGAACTGTAACCGATGGACCGGCGTATCGCGTGTAAGCAGGCCAAACCGGTACTCGGCGCCGCGAAGTTGGTCCACCAGGTTTTGCCAATCGCCGCGGTCCATCGTCGCTCACAAACGATACCTAACGAATCAACCGGCCACAATGCTCATTTGACAGTGCCTCGCGCCAGGCTGGCGTGATGAGCATTCAGCGTCGCCCACTGTACGTCCATCAGGTCGCGCTTCCACGCGTCGGGCAGATAGTTTTGCAATTCTTCCGCCGGCAGGCCCGGCAAGTGGGCCAGCACGCTGCGCAGGTATAACTGCACGTCGATCTCGTGACGCTGGGCGCTGGCGATCAGCGACCACAGGATTGCGTAGCCCTGGGCGGACTCGTCGTGCCCCGAAAACAACCAATTTTTTCGTCCGATCGCGACACGGCGCAAGGCGCGTTCCGCCACGTTATTATCTATGCTCAGTCGCGAATCGGTCGTGTAGACCACCAGCGCCGGCCATTGGTTCAGCGCGTAACCCATGGCCTGGGCGATCGGACTCCTGGGCAGCACTTGTGCCTGCTGCTCGATTAGCCACAAGTGGATTTGCTCCAGGATCGGCGCGGACTGCGATTGCCGTAGATGCAGGCGCGTTGGCGCATCACGGCCGGCGGCTTCACTCTCCACCGCGTACAACCGGCGGATCATCTCCAACATCCACAACGCCCGCGCGGGATCGGATTCCTGAGCGTCAAAGTATTTTCGTCGCGCGTGAGCCCAGCAGGCGACCTCCGTCACGTCGCCGCGCGCGTACAACTTGTCGTAGCCGGCGTAGGCGTCGGCCTGCAAAAAGCCCTTCCATGTTCCCAGCCAGGCCAACGGCCCCTGGCCCGAGCGCGTCGGCGTGAAGTCGTACACAATATAAGGATGGCGTTCATCCCCAACGTACGTCCACAACCGTCCCTGCCGGCAGTGACCTTCGTGCTGGATCGGAACAATCGTGTCGTCCGTGTGCAGGATATCGCTTTGGCGGACGCGGTCGCACATGAACTTGTACAACGGTTCGACCACCTGGGCCGCCGCCGCCATCCAGCCACACAGCGTTGAGCGGCTGATGTGGACCTGCTGGCGGGCGAAAATCTGCTCCAGCCGGTGCAGCGGCAAATGATCCGCGAGTTTTGAGGTCACCACATACGCCAGGAGTCCCGGACCGGCCAAGCCCTTTTCAATCGGCTGCTGGGGCTTGGCGGCCAGATCGATGTGAGCCTGGCCATCGCACTTCTGGCAACGGCCCGAATTGCAATGCTCGCAGGCGTACTTGTGGCGGATGTGCTCCAGGACCACGAAGTTGGAGGGAAGGTGCTCCAGTTGCTCGCTTTTCTCCTGGCCGATGCGCTGGCGCGTCTCGCCGCAGCAGGGACAGGCCTTCTCCGATTCACTCAGGTCGTGTTCAATGGGCAGACGCGGCAAATGTTCGGGAAGTTTTTGGCGGCCATGCTTGGATCGGTTGGGCGACTTGGACTTCAGGGTGGAACCCGTCGCTGGGAATTCAATCCTCGGCACCAGCAGGCCGAAGAGCAGCAGTTGCCGGGGATCAAACCGCTCAGCACGCGGGCCGTAGCTGCTTCGCAGCAACGCCGCCAGGCGATGACGCAGGAGCTGGTTGTCCTGGCTCAGGAACTGGATCGATTCGTCACGTTGCGCGATGGCTCGATCGCGCTCGACAATCAGACGCTTGAGCAGGATTGGGTCGTCAGGAAGTTCCAGGAGGGCCGCGTCGTCCATGACTCTGCCGCATCATACGCGCTGTCCATCGGAATGTTGCAATTATTTTTGTGCCAACGATTTCACTTCCCGTCCGGCCAGAAGTTCAATGAGTTGCGAGCCGCTGAGCGCGATGGAGGACTCGCCAGCTTGCGGCCAGCGGAAGGTTCCCTTCTCCAAACGCTTCGCGTAAAGAACCAGGCCGTTGCCATCCCAAAAAAGTATTTTCACCCGCGCCATCGAGCGGTTGCGGAAGACAAACAAGTCCCCGCACAACGGATCATGCCCAAGCGCCTGACGCACGATCGCGCACAACGTGTCGAATCCCTTGCGACCATCCACCGCCGCCGTCGCCAACCAGATTCGCACGCCGGCAGCGCCGATCATGCCGTCGCCTCGATAGCGTGAACCAACTTCGCCACCTGCTCAAGCGGCATCGACGCCGGCAAAATCAGTTCGCGTTCGCCGGCAAGCCGAAGGCGAAGCGGCTCGGCGGTGGACGGATGAACAAGAACCTGGGCGAAGGCCAGCGGCGTGGGCTTGGCCTCCGCCGGCCTCAACAGGCGCCGAAGTCGCCGCTTGCCGGGGGACAGACCGAGTCTGGCCCGCCACCAGTAAAATGAACCTTCTTGGGCATCGTTCGCTTCGCACCAAGCTCGAACGGATTGTCCGCTGGCCCGCTGATTGTCGATGCGCCGGCGCCAGGCTTCTGCCTTGCCATTGAGCATGGCTTCCATGGGAACCTCCCGGTTGCGTCCCATGTTGCCAGATCAGTTCAGCGGCGCGGAGATGGGTTTGGCCGAGCGGATACCAATCGTCGCGCCTCAACCAAACGGCAGAGTCACCGCATTATCACAAATGGCTTCAATTGAGGCCGATTTGCCCATAATGAAGTGACGGCAAACGACCTTGGCACAGTTGGTGGTTGCGGAGCGCAAAAGCGAGTCGATTTTTGATCGGTGACTAGGTTGAAAATGATGGATGTGAGGGATGTGGAGGCAGATTTGGATTTAGACCCCCCTACCCCGCTCGTCCCCCTAAGACGAAGAATTTTGAGCAATCACAATCACGCTCACCCCTACATCCTTCCTAACTTAGTGACGGCGGTGACGGCGAATGACGACGGCATCGTCACCCCGTAGTAACGTAAATCACAGGGGTTACAACCGAAGTGACGGCGTGACGGCGATTTCCAACTTATTTAATTAGTAGATACAGAAGAAAGAGGGGGAGAGAGCCAGGGGGCGGTTGAACCAGAAAATGATGGGTCGGGGGGATGACGGATGATCGTCAGCGCGAAGCGATTGAAGGTGCGTACCGGCGGCTTTGGTAAAAAGTCGGCGAAAAACGCCGTCACTGCCATCATTTGCGTGTAAGTCCTTATCTCCACGATGTTCCCCCGAAAAAGATCGCCGTCACTCACGCCGTCACTGCCATCACGACAATTGCGCCGACAAATCTACGTTTCAGCATAGCTCTGCCGCGACCGCCGCAAGACTTTTCTGCAACAAGATTCGTGTTTCTCCATGATTTGAAAGGAAAGGACTGTGTTTGTGGTCCTTCCCGATCCACATTCGCCCCGCCCCGGCAAAGCGGGGCTTTTTGAGGGTCGCCAAATGTGACTAATCAGAGAGGTTTTCGTATGCGTGACATATTCACGATCCGACAAGTTGCTGATCGTTTTGGGGTCAAGCCCGGCGTAATCGTCAACCTGTTCTACACAGGCGTTCTCGATAACGCCAAATGCCCACTGCACGGACGCAGCCGCATCATATCGCTCGATTACTTGCCAACGATTGAGCAAGCCTTGCGTGACGCTGGCAAATTCCCTCAGTCGGTGATTGCGAAATAATTCATTGCCGAAACCTTTGTTCCGCAGAATGTGAGATAGCCAATGCCCCCCGTTTCTGCCGAGGCCGCGAATGAGACTGACGAAAGTGAGTTGGTTGAAATCAAACCGACCCCTACGTTGTTAATCGACGTGCTTTTGAATCCAAAGCTTCGGTTCGCGAACGGACCACGATTTCCCGACCCCAAACCCGCAATGGTGAAAAGATGGCTCGCCCGTGTTCCCGCCGAAATGCGAGCGCTCAACAATTGGGTTGTGTGGAAGTACGTCGGTCCCTCGCATCGGAAACTCTTGTTTCAATTCAACGGTGAGTGTGCGGATAGCACAGATCCCGCAACGTGGGG
Organism: uncultured Phycisphaerales bacterium; assembly: GCA_963755915.1. Taxonomy (GTDB): domain Bacteria; phylum Planctomycetota; class Phycisphaerae; order Tepidisphaerales; family Tepidisphaeraceae; genus PALSA-1353. The sequence continues at coordinate 3,557,619 of CAVWLP010000002.1, read as the reverse complement.
AACTTTTGACGGCGCGATTGAGGCATTCTCAGGTGGGAGTTACGTTGGAATTGGTTTTGTCTTTGACGGCAGGCAATTCACGGGGATTGACCTTGACCATTGCTTCAACCCCGACCGGACCTTGAAAGCTTGGGCCAAGCCCATCGTCAGTGCGACACAAAACGCTGGTGCCTACATGGAAATCTCGCCATCCGGAGACGGGCTTAAATTTTGGGTGCATGATGTTTGTAGTCGGCACCCGACGCGAAAGAAATTATCAGTAGATGGTGATGCGGACGGCGCGATTGAGGTTTATACGACGGGTCGCTTCTTCACGGTGACAGGCAATGCGTATGGTCCACCCATTGAGGAGATTGGCACGTCGGATGTCGCGGTGACCTTCCCTAAGTTCTTTGAACCTCCACCCACACCCCATGAAACGGCGGCACCGCGTACACAGTTAATCGAAGATGAACGACTCATTGAGTTGGCGAGCAATGCGCGCAACGGCCCAAAGTTCATTGCTCTGATGAACGGCGATGACAGCGTATTGAAAAAAGACAAATCAAAGTCCGGCGGTGATTTTGAGTTCGGCAAAATGCTCGCATTCTGGACCGGCAAAAATGCCGGGCAAATGGATTGGATATTTCGCGGAACAAAACGAATGCGCGCCAAGTGGGATGAACAGCACGGCGAGAAGACCTATGGTCAAAACACAATCGCGAACGCCATCGCCGCGACGACAAAAGTCTATACTCCGTCGCCGGAAAAACGGTCCCAAGCCGAATTCCTAGTTGAACTCGCAGCGAAAGAAGGGGTTGAACTTTTCCACAGTGGGGACAGCGAGTATGCGAAATTTAAAACAGAACGGGGTTCGGAAACGTGTCAACTCAAGAGCAAAACTTTTCGTGAATGGTTATCACGTCGCTATCACCGCCATTTCCAAATAGTCCCCGGCGCACAAGCCTTAGCCGATGCGCTCAACGTCCTGAAGGGCGCGGCGAAGTATGAGGGCGAATCACACAAAGTCTTTGTGCGAATCGGACCGTATGAGAGGAAAATATATCTGGACCTGGGGGATGAACATCACCGGGTAATTGAAATATCTGCTGATGGGTGGAAAATTCTTGAAGGTGATCCGCCCGTCCGATTTGTGCGAAAATCGGGATACAAAGCCCTGCCTTTGCCGGTGCGCGGCGGGAGCGTCGAGGAGTTGCGTCCGTTTATCAACACACCGATTCCACCAAAAGACATCAAGAACGATGGAACATTTCGCCTACTTGTCTCCGCGCTCGTAATGGCGTTCAGCCCGACGGGCCCCTATCCGATCGTCTGTGTCACCGGATTGCACGGAGCGTTCAAGAGTAGTAGCTGCGAATTCTTCCGGGCGTGTATCGATCCGAATGAAGCATTACTGCGATCAATACCTAAAGAGTTACGCGGGCTGATGATTTCGGCGCAGAATAATTGGATGTTGGGCTTCGATAATGTGTCGAGCATTTCGGCTGAAATGGCAGACGGCATGTGCCGAATTTCCACCGGCGCTGGACAGGCCGAACGAGAGCTTTACGCCGATGATGACGAAAAAATAATGCGGGCTTCGCGGATGATTGTTCTCAACGGTATTTCCGACGCCAGCACACGAGCAGATTTCTTGGATCGTTGTTTGATCTTGAAAGTCGCCCCTGTTCCAAATGGTGCGCGCAAAACCAAAGAAGAGATTGAGGGTGAGTTTGAAAAGGCCCGCCCTCGTATTCTTGGTGCGTTGCTAGATGCCGTATCGTGCGCCTTGAAGAATTTACCAACTGTGACAATTAGAGACCTGCCGCGTATGGCCGACTTTGCAAAGTGGGTTGTAGCCGCCGAACCGGCGCTGCCGTGGAAAGCGGGCGGTTTCATGCAAGCGTACAAAGACAACCTAAACGAAGCCGCATCGTTGGCCTTGGAAGCATCGCCCGTCGCTCAAGCTCTCATCAAACTCTTGAGGGGCGGCAAAGAACCGCTTCGAGAGTGGCAAGGACTGTGCGCAAAACTTCTGACACACTTGCCGCCATTAATTGCCGACGTACCGCGACAACAATGCCCTGGCTCGGCCAGTGCGTTAGCAAATGCAATCAATCGCGTAATTCCAGCATTAAAGTCGGTGGGAATTGAAGTCACGAGCGACCGCACGAATGAGGGTCGGAAATTCATTTTCAGGGATACCCTCATGCCACCCGCCGAGTAACTCTTTGGATAGAACTGTGAACGCAACATCTACCGGCCCCGCCGCAAACAGCTCGGATTATCAAGCCGATCTTGTTCTGGGTTTTGGGCCTTCCCGTGGCGTGATTATCAAAGCTGACAAAGATTTTATTGTGTACCGGCCTTCCTGCTACGAAACACAAGGGCGTGAAAACGCGAACGCAATCCGCAAATTCTGCGCGACGCATGAAGCTACGACGTTGGAGATCGCCACGTGCTACACGTTGCTCCCTGATAGGATTCGTGGCGGCAAGATATGCGCGTTGATCATCACGGCTTGGTTCGGGCTGGCGCTGAGAATCCCGTACACGCCTGATGTGCCGGAAACCTTGAAAAACTTCCGAGCCGTCCCAACTTACATCGTGAAGCGCGGCCGCTGGCTTGAACCGTATTGGCACTTCGCAATTTATCACGATACGCAAATGTCTAAGAACGCAGATGCGCCAAGTTTGGCCGTTTGCTCACCGGACGAATACCAACATATACGACGCGGCTTGGCTCTTGAATTGGAAGTAACGCCTGAAGGTGATGGTCACTGGTCATTTCTCCCGCGCCCAACGAAATAATTTTCAGTGGCGAAATTCCGTATGACGCTCGCGAACTACGCCCGGCGATGGAAACAAATCCCACACGTGAGGCGTTTGTACAGCTTGCCGACCGTGGCGTTTTACCTGCATTGGAATCGGCAAAGCACCCGGACCGTTGTTACTCGCATGGGCTGTATTTCTATCTCCGCAGTTTCGGCGGATTAGACTTATACACTGACAAAGCTCTTGCCCGCCTGTGTGCCGATCACGGCTGCAAAACATGGCGAAGTGCGTCGGGTAACGGCCATCGATTCCCGCCGTTAAGCGAACTCCGCAAGAAATTAACCTTCAAGTACCCGGATGTGCGATGGACGAATGACAGAGCGGAATGGTCAACGAATTGAACGGGGCACCGCGTGAAAACGCCATTTCCGTTGTCAAGTTTGCTCGATTTCGGGTAGTGGGTCAGTTTGAAATTAAATAGTTTTTTCGACGATTTTTCCGCATTCCGGGCAACGGCCAGGCGTGGCGCGGAGGTCGTAGCCGCATCTGACGCAATGTCCCAGAGGCGCTGCTCGGCGCATCTTGATGCTTAGATACCCGAAGAGACCGGCCGCCAACGCGAGCAGGGTGAAGGGATAAAGAAAGGATAGTTGAAGTTGGCGCCAGGTTTGGGCCGCCGCTGGGTTCGGACTATTCGCGGTTAAGTTGCTAATTTGGTACCCCGCGCCCCAGCACATTCCGAAGTGAAGCTGACTGGAGGAACCAGTGTCAACTCCTGTAACCGAGGGCCCAACGTAATGCCACGGCATCATCACTGTTCCCGTCGCGTAGATGCGCACCACCACGCCGTAGGTCCGAGGACCGATCCAGACCTCAATCGGATGGCCGAACAATCCGAAGTTGATCCGGTGGTGCGACTGGACGCTCCACAAAAACGCCGTGATCAGTAACATCGCGAGCGAAAGTGCGGCCAGTGCGCTGAACAGCCATCGCCAAGCCTGTTTCATCCACCAGGATTATACCTGGCCTCAGTCGATCAGCGCCACCAATTCCTCAATCTCCCAAACATGATCGGCCAGCCCAGCTTGCATCGCCGGCGTAACGCGAAGCGTCTGGTGAATCCGGCAGTAGTTGTAGTGCATGAAGTGCAGGGCAATTTGCGCCGCGTGGTTCTCAACCTTTTTGCTGAAAGCGTTCGTCAGCCGCGTAAATCGCCGCATCGACATCCGCATCGTCAGATTCTGCCGTTCGACGTGGCTGGTGCAGATATGGCGGGGTTCGGGCGATCCACAGACCTCTTCTTGCCGAATGCCAGTAACTTCGGGAGGGCTGTATCGGCCTGGGCCAGACTTATCAGCGCCGTAAATCTTGATGAGTTGGGCGTAGTCAATATCCCCGCCAAAAGCATCGTCCACTGCGTCAAGGTACACGCTCAATCCATCGGTGGTTAATTGCACCTTGCGAGCCAATCGGCTCGCAACGTCACGCATGAATTCGTGGGCATACCCGGCATCGCGTAGACCGACCATGTAGCTGATGATGAGTTTGGATTCTGAATCGAGCGCCGTCCACGTCCAGACATCGCCAACGCCGAATTCGCCCTTCATCGGCTCCGGCACGTTCTTTTGCTTCGCGTACACGAATGCCCAAATTTCGTCGCACTGAACGCGCTTGGTCAGCAAGTGGCAGACGTGTTCTTCGTGGTAAGCCTTGCACGCCTCGCCGATTTCCAACAGCAGTTTAATGACGGTGTTCTTCGCAACGCCTGTCATCCGCACGGTCGAACGGATTGAGCATCCTTCCACCAGAGCCGAAATCACGCGAACCCGGTCAGCAGTGCTTAGCTTGTTCATACTGACCCTTATACTTGAACGTATAGGCATTTGCAAGCCTTTTGTAATAGAATTCGTAATAAAATTTCGCAGATTATTGACTCGGCCCCCTCCATTTGTCTATAGTGGGTGTCCATGAAAATACCGTTTGGAAAGGATGAAGACGCGGCGATCATGGAGGCGATTGGGGCAGTTGTCCCGAGCCTGCTTCGCGAATCCGTTGACGAAGGGTTTCACCGATACAAGATCAGTCGATCTCTCGACCCTTCTGGTTTCCCCGACTACGGCCCGATCACAAAATCGAATATGCTCTATGATCGAATCGCCAGTGCCGCCCGCGATTTGATCAGCGCAATCTCGCCGGCATTGCCGACGCTGCGGTACACGATTCACTCAAATACGAAGTCCACAGAAATCACCCTTGACCCCTACCTTGCTTTTCGTATCAAACGGACGAGGGCAAACCGACGTGGCATGCCTTCGAGTTACGGGACCGACAGACAGAAGCACATCAACGCGCCAACCTGGTCGATTGGTCAGCTTCGTATGCCCTTCCCGGAAATGCCAGCGATAGAGATGGAGGATCGCCTTTGGGTTACGGTTGGGTTCGACCTTGACGACGTTGAAGAGCAGGTGACAAAATCAGTAATCGGAGTTACAACCCGTAGGCGATGGCTTTGGAGATATCCGCTGATGCCAGCGGATGGCCAGATAATTGCAAGTTTGCCGACCCTCTTGGCCGATCGGATCAATGAGATGAGGATAGCGCGATCCGCGTAAGGCAGAGGAATCATGGAAGATAGGCAACGCCGCTCATTAGGAATAGTGCGCGCCAGAAAGGACACTTTCGTAGGCGATAGATTCAATCCGGATATGCTCGTGACCGCTCGCGAGGCTCGGGCGCTGTCCCAATCCAATCTAGCAGAAACAATCAAGGTGAGTCAGCCGCTGATCGGCAAATGGGAGGCCGGGCTTTCAAGTCCGAACAATGAGCAGCTTCTTTTGCTTGCCGATACCCTTGGCGTACAAGTTGATCTCTTCTTCGTTGATCGACCGCGAAGGCTGGCCAGCATGTCCGATTTCTACCATCGGGCCCTCTCTGCGCGAAGCGTTCTCATGTGAAGGCGGTGCATGCCCGATGCAGCATCGTTGATATCCAGATTGATCGCCTTCTACGATTAACCGAAATCGCACCGGACAGAATTCCGGAAATTGATCCCGAAAACCAAGCGGGTGATGTCGAGAAAGTCGCTGCGATGGCCCGCGTGGCAATGAACATACCGCCTGGCCCGTTGCCGAATTTAGTTGAACGGATAGAGGCGCATGGTGGAATCGTTATCGACCGCCATCTCGAAGTTGAGGAAATTGATGCGCTTTGTCGATGGGTGCCCGAATTGCCCAAGCTGTTCTTTTTAAACGGAGCAAAGCCCGCAGATAGAACACGATTCAGTCTCGCGCACGAATTGGGGCATACAGTAATGCACTTTGGAAAGGATCGGAGGCCGGAGGATGCAGAGCGCGAAGCCAACGCGTTTGCGTCGGCTTTTTTGATGCCCGAAAAGGACTTTCGGCGTGATGTTCGTCCGGGAATCGCCTTGGCGGATTTGGCAACCTTGAAACGGAAATGGCGGGTGTCAATGCAGGCGATCGCATTTCGCGCAAAAGCGATCGGTGCCATTGATGACCGGCGTTACGAATCAATATTTGTTCAATTGTCGCGAAAGGGTTGGCGGAAAACCGAACCGGTGGCGATCGAGGGGGAGACCCCCAGGGTTTTTAGTGATCTATTACGCAAACATATTGAAGCCGGGTATTCTCGTCAGGATTTGGCAGACCTATTGTTCGTAACAGAGCGAGATGTTGCTCAGATGCTTGCAGATGCGGATGCCCCGGCTTGGAGCAGTGATGGGGTGCGAATGAGGATTGTTCGCGATTAAGCCTTTCCCCACCGCTTCGCCGCCGCCTTTTTGGCAATCTCTTTCCGCCGCTTAGGCGATAGCGCCTTTGCCCTTGCAGTGCCGCCCTTTGGTCCCCCCAGCTTTCCCAGCGCGACCGCCGCCGGATTCTTCGCCGGGCCAGCGGGTTCGGCTGGGGCGTTCCCCGTGGCCATATCGACGATCATCTTGGCAAGCTGGTTAGGATCGCGGGGCATTCTTGATCGTTTAAGCATGGATGAACCTTGCCACAAGTTGCGTTTGGCGTCAAACTTTCGAGGAATCAAACTGACCCACTACCCGATTTCGGGTATTGGTATATTCTCAATATGCCCGTTTTTTCGGAACATTCGGCTTGTAGTTCGTCAACCGACCGCCAAGCAAGCCCTCTTCACGCTCCAGCATCTTCACAAAATCAACCATCGTCCAAACCTTGTCGGCGATGCCTGCCTTTACCGCTGGCGTTGTTTCAACCCGGATTTGCCAGATGGCAGTGGACTTCACGTATAGTGGTTTGTCGTTTGGCCGCACAAATCAGGCTCTTTTTCGACATTCAGGACATGAAGTCCGGAGAATCCAATGGGTGAAAGCAGCAAGGACGCTCTTCGGGTGGGTTTTGACGGCAGTTTGAAGCTCGAATTCCACGGCTCGAAGAGTGACCAGCGACGCGGGATTGCTGGTCTACCGGGAACTGGATGAGGCGCTGGGCTTGACGACAATGGCCGGCACGCTGCTCCAGGATTGGCGCACCGGAAAGAACATCCAGCACACTTTGGTGGGGCTTTTGCGTCAGTCGATCTACAGCCGCCTGGCCGGTTACGAGGATACCAATGATGCCGAACGATTGGCGGTTGATCCGACGATGCGGCAGGTCGTGGGCGGGAGAGCCAGGGAACGCACCGCCGCCTCCACCAGCCAGATGGGCCGGTTTGAGACCGACGTGCTGACGCAGCCAGGCAATCTGAAAGTCCTGACCGACCTGTCCGGGCAATGGATCGACGGGTTGCGGCAGCGCAAGCCCGGCGACCGGATCATCCTCGATATGGATAGCTCGGTGAGCGAGACGCACGGCCATCAGGAAGGCTCGGCGTACAACGGCCACTTTGAATGCACCTGCTACCATCCGTTGTTCTGTTTCAATCAGGATGGAGACCTGGAACGCGCCCTGCTTCGCAACGGCAATGTCCATAGTGCCGATGACTGGCGATCGGTGCTGGAGCCGGTGGTCGCCCGCTATCGAACAACGACGGTGAAGAAGTTCTTTCGCGGTGATGCGGCATTCGCCATTCCCGAGTTGTATCTGTTTCTGGAAGCCGAAGATTACGGCTATGCGATCCGCCTGAAGTCCAACAGCCTGCTGGAGCGGGAAATCGAGCACCTGCTGAAGCGCCCGGTCGGGTCGCCCGCCGAAGAAGCCCATCGTGCTGGTATCACGACTTCATGTATCAGGCCGCCAGTTGGGACAAGGCCCGTCGTGTCGTGGCCAAGGTCGAGTGGCATCAGGGCGAATTGTTTCCCCGCGTCGGCTTCATCGTCACCAACCTGGGCGGCGGAGCCGCCAGCGTGGTGTGGTTTTACAACGGTCGCGGAACGGCGGAGCAGTGGATCAAGGAAGGCAAGAATGCGGTGAACTGGACGCGGCTGAGTTGCCACGACTTCGCCGACAATCAGGTGCGGCTGCAACTGTTCGCCCTGGCCTACAACCTGGGGAACTTCCTGCGGCGATTGGCGTTGCCCGTTGGCGTAAAGCACTGGTCGCTGACCACGCTGCGGGAGAAACTGATCAAGATCGGGGCGAAAGTGGTGCATCACGCCCGGTCGGTGGTGTTCCAGATGGCGGAGGTGGCGGTTCCCCGCGAGTTGTTCCGGCTGATCCTGGCAAGAATCCGGCGACTTCGACTCGCCGATGGCGGCATCGGGATGACAACGGACAGCGTGAAAAGCTTGCGAAATGTTTGGGGCAACGGTGGCAGTCTGTTCGCAGGGCATCGAAAAGCCTGCCGGAAGTGACAAAATGAAGGGGAAGGCCGTACAAATCTTCGGGATTGCGACGGTGGGGAGCCAAGAAAACACTTGATCCTCGCTCCTGACTTGGGTATGCTACGCAAAATTGCCGGCGACGTTCGTGGGCGGAGTGTCATATGGGAAATCCCGGATAAGCGAGTTTTTCCGGACCTTATAGAAAAACATTAGCAATCGAAGGAGCCACCACGTCTTCAAAAAGGGAGGGGAGATGTTTAAGCCCGTCAATCGCACGTGCGCTCTGGTACTGGCGGTTATTGGATTTGGGCTGGTTAGCGGATTTCAAAATTCCGCACGCGGCCAGTCCGCAGAATGGATCAGCGGCATCTCGGGCAGTTGGTCTGACGCCAACGATTGGTCCAGTTATCCATATTATCCCGACAACAGTAATCCACCCGGCTCACTCTACACGGTCTCCATTCCCGATGGGGCTCCGTCGATCACGCTAGGCGTAAATCCAACCATTGATGGGCTTAGCATGGCCGGCGGCGCCATTGTGCCCGAGAGTGCATCGACGCCGGGTACGTTGGCGGTTAATGGTGTCTTTAACTGGTCTGGTGGCGAGGTTGGAGATGGGTTGAACGACCAAATTACGGTGAATGTCGGCGGGGTTAACTTCAATGGCATGAACGAATTCTTATTTGACGGCGCAACACTCAACAGTTCCGGCACAAGCACTTGGAAGAGCGGCAGCATTAGCACCGGCAACAGCGGCGGCGAGGGTGCCGCCATTTTCAACAATCTAGCCGGCGCCAACTTCAATGTAACAATACCGGGCAATGGCACCTACGGCGGAAACGGTTCGACCGCCGGAAATCCCGACGTTTTCAACAATGCCGGAACATTTACCGAGTCCCCCGAAACCGGGACGACGATCATCACCTCCGAATTTAACAATACCGGTCAGGTGAACGTGCAAAATGGGACGTTGTACCTTGATGGAGGAGGTAGCGCAACGGGCGATTTTACGATCAGTGGCGGAGCAGTTCTCGAGCTATACGAGCAGGGAACCTTTAGCTTTACGGGCAGCAGCATTGGCGGGTCCGGTACTGTTCAGTTCATTGGTGGAACCAACAACTTTAACACCGGCTCCGGCGACAGCGCCGGGAACACTGCAATTGGCATCGCTGCGGTGGTTAACTTCAACACGGGCCAAACCGATAGCCTCGTAGCCCTCGCGCTCAGCGGTGGCACCCTCGCCGGCTCGGACACAATCACTACCAGTGGGACTTTCACCTGGACCGGCGGAACCTTCGGCAGTGGCACCAACACCCAGACCCTCACCGCCAACGGCGGCATCTCCTTTAGCGGGTCACCGGTTTTGAGCCCCGAGGCCACAATCAATAATTCCGCTACGGCCAATTGGACCAGCGGCAACATTGAGGCGCAAGGCAATAATAAATCTGGCCAGAACACCACCTTCAACAATTTATCGGGCGCGAATTTCAACCTACAAGGGAACAATACTTACGATGGACGCGGCTCAACCTCCACTGTCCCTGACGTATTCAATAATGCTGGCACCTTCACAAAATCGGTCGGCACCGGCACGACGACCATGGAAACGGAATTCAACAACAGTGGCCAGGTAAACGTCCAGACCGGGACACTTTCACTGACAGGAGGAGGCAGTCAATCGGGCGGTTTCACCGTCAGCGGCGGAGCGGCATTAAACTTGTCCGGCGGACATACCTTTACCGCTACCAGCACGCTCGGCGGCGCGGGCGCGGTGAACTTCACCGGTGGAACATCGGTCTTTAATATGGGCGCTACCCTTGATCCAACCGGCCCCGTTGCAATTACCGGGGGAACAGTGCAGATTCACTCGGTTCAGACTCTTGCGTCGTTGAGCATCAGCGCGACGCTGGACCTGACTAACACCCATCTATTCATCGATTACGGCTCGGGAAGCGATCCAATCTCCTCAATCGCCGGCTACATCAAGAGCGGCTACAACGGGGGAAACTGGAACGGCCCAGGCATCATCTCCTCCAACGCCCAGTCTCTCACCAACGGCCTCCACTACGGCGTCGGCTTCGCCGACGGCGCGGACAAAATCGTCTCCGGACTGCCGTCGGGTGAGATCGAATTGAAGTACACGCTTCTCGGCGACGCCAATCTCGACGGCACTGTCAACGGAAGCGATTTCAGCATCCTCGCCGCCAATTTCGGCAAAGGCGTCACCAACTGGGACCAGGGGAATTTCCTCTTCAGCTCATCCGTGAACGGCTCCGACTTCTCCGCCCTCGCCACCAACTTCGGGCAGGGCGACAGCAGTGCAGATACAAGCGTATCCACGGCAGATATCACGGCGTTGGACGCGTTTGCCATCGCCAACGGCTTGCCTTTGCCCATGATTGGCGCGGTACCCGAGCCGGCCTGCCTGGGACTGTTCGCAATGGCCGGTCTCGGAGCGCTGGCGCGGCGGAGGAGAAGATGAATGGATGCAAAGCTTAGGTGCGCGGTGTCTGGAGTGCACTCCACATATCGCCCACACAACGAATCTTTCTTTCCTCAGCAACGCCCGAATCATCCGATGGCAGTAACGTCCGTACTGACACGCCAGTGAAACATCGGTCGCCCGGGGAGTTTTTGATTTCTTTTCGCTCCCAGGCGCCTATCATCTGAATGGCTGACGACGACTGAGTCACAGCACGCGGTTGCTATCTGTGACCGCACCTGCCTCCCTCGCCTTTCTCCCACCTGCGTGCCAGAGGTTGCTGGCCGTTCCCATATTGGAAATGCGCGATAGATCGATTCCACCATTAAAGTTACCTTCAATCTGGCCATTACCATTACCTGTGGCTTTATTTCCAGTGCAAGTTGAGTTGGTACTACCTCTGCAAGTGCCCGCCGAGTCCGTTACAGTGAATCCGTATGTCGCCGCGGCTCCATATGGCAAATCGCCATTCAATAGTCATGTGAATGCGGCAGAAGTTGTAATGGAAGTATTGCAGCGCAACCATGTGGCCATGGTTCTCGACTTTTTTTGAATACGCGTTTGTCAGACGGGTAAAGCGCCGATTGCCCATTCGAACCGTCAAGTTCTGGCGTTCGATATAGCTGGTGGAAACGTGGCGCGGTTGTGGTGAACCACATACCGTCTCTTTTACAGCGCCGATGACTTGCGGCGGGCTGTAGCGGCCCGGATCGGCCTTTGTGGGGCCGTAAATCTTCACAAGCTGGGCATAGTCAATGTCGCCGCCAAAGGCATCGTCAACCGCGTCCAGATAGACGCTGAGGCCATCGGTGGTCAACTGAACCTTGTTGGCAAGTCGGCTGGCCAGATCGCACATGAAGTCCTTGGCGTATCCGCCGTCACGCAGGCCGAGCATATAGGAGACGACAAGCTTGCTGTCCGCGTCAATGCCAACCCAAGTCCAACAATCGCCACGACCAAATTGACCGCGACTTTCTTCGGGAACATTGCGCTGTTTCGCTCCCACGAATGCCCAAATTTCGTCACATTGAATTCGTCGCGATTTAATGTCGCAAACGGTCAAATCGTGATATTGAGCGGCGAGCGTTCCGGCGTCGGCCAGTAGCCGGAGCACAGTGATTTTGTTCACGCCGTACATGCGGCAGATAGAGGCGATGCTGACGCCTTCAACCAGAGCCGCAAGGATTTGCGCCCGCTCATTCGTGGTCAGTTTGTACATGCTGATTATTATAGCAATAGTAATCAATGAGTAAAGGAAAATCCTTGACGACTCAGATTTTTATTGCTATAATAATCAGCATGGCAAGACCACACAAAGACCCGTCGGAGCGGAAAAGCGAAGAGTTGCGGATTCCGCTTACAGAGGAGCAGAAGAAAATTGTTTCTGAGGCCGCTGCTGCGGACGGGGCGGACGTTGCAACTTGGGCTAGGCCGCTTCTGTTGGGGTTTGCTGAAGACAAGCTGAACAAAAAGGCTAAGCCGGGGAAGCGGACGACTGCAAAGTCATAAGTGCGGCTTCGCAAATTTGGCGCGGGAAGCCGCGCCAACACGAACGCCCAAGGAATGGAGGCCCAATGAATACTGTTTTGGGAAGCGAGACAGCATCATTTCTTCCAAAAACCTCGCGTCCGCCAAACTGCGGGTCCAGTGCGGAATGGAGATCGGGCGCTCTGAGATTCCTCCCTGAACCCAGCCAACCACGTTGCCGTCCTGCATGTGAATATTCTTCCAAGCAAACGGCAGCGATTTTGCAATGGCAATTCGTAATTCCAAATCAGAAAACTCAGCAGTGGTCATTAGACTCCTTGTAAATAACGAAGTGGCGAAATGCCAACCCCAAAAGAAATCTTCGATCAGGCGTTTGCTCCACTGCAAAAGCCCGATCCAAGCACACACGACACAGCCGCGAACGACCTGCGCACGTTAAACCTGAAGGAAGCAGAGAGGCTCATTCAGGGGCATATTAATGCCCGTAATACGCAAATGCCGCAGATCGAATTTGGCTATGTTGAGAACCCGGATTTCAACCTCAATGCCGGATACGACCGCCCATCACATACGGGAATCATTGGCATTTTCACTGCTACCGTGCCGCTGCTATACGACACGTTTTACAGAATAATGGCACATCCGAAAGCGATGGGCACCACAGGTGACGCTACGGTGGAGACAGCGCGAAGCCTCCCCGGACTTTGGAGTAACTATGAAACCTTGTTATTAAGCGGACGGCGCACGGGCGAATCATTGGCCGAAATGGCTCCCATAGACCCCGGTCGAAAACGCTACGCCGAATTGCTTGCGGAACACGCGGTTGAATTTTTGGTCTACCATGAACTGGCACACATCACGTTTGGTCACGCCGAATATGCGGCCAAAAACAATCTACCATTCCTCATGGAGCTTTACGCGAAGGGATCGAAGGCCGCTGATAACCTCAAGATGCAAGCATCGAAACGAGCACCGACGGGTATGCCGCCATCACCAGTTTTATGCGCGGCCTTCAGCATCCTACACATTACGAACAAAATGTTCGTCCTTTACTCCAAAGGGGCGATCATATTGTCAGCCCGACTGTCCTAATAGTGTTCGATTGGGCCTTTGCCGTACTCATCATGTTTTGGATGTTCGCTGAGGGGATTGATCCGAACGACCTAGATGGTTCCACGCACCCTCCACCAGAACGTCGGGCGACACGGGCTTTCGACACTGTCTGCCAATTTGCTCGGTACACGGACGGCGAGGCACACTCGCGAGCAATTAGGGACGTTATCGGATACGCAATCGTTCACGGAAGAAATGCCCTGATGGAAATTACGAACGGCGGTGTAGATGGAAAGATGAAAGCATTTGCCGCCCTAGACAAAGACGGCATATTGGCAAATCACTTCAACAAGATAATCGCTACCTGGAATTCCATCGAACCGGAAGTAAACAAATATCGGCACGCAGAAAAATAATGCCGCTTATTTGCTTTCTCGCGTTGCCGCCTTCACCCCCACATCAAACGCTGCCCTGAGCAGCAACATGCCCCTCGCATCGACTTTCCCTATGCCTCGCGACCACTCTTCCCATGCCGCCTCTATGCCGGGCGGGAGGGGCTTCTCATGCTCAGCTATGGTCTGGTCAACGATCCGTTTGGCGGTTTGGGCAACGTCATAGCGCTTCGGCTTTTTCATGCCGGGATTCTACCGCAAAGATTTATTTTTCGATGGCTCCAGAATATACCAATACCCGATTTCGGGTAGTGGGTCAGTTTGAAAAATAATCACAGAATCAGTTAGAATGCCGGTGGTGGACAACAGGGGCATATCATGGCCAAGGCCGACCGGCTATTAAAACGGCTTGAACAAATGGAGGGTGAATACCGAGACACGGCCATCGCCGCCTTCCGGGCTTGCCTTGACGGCCAGTTTTCCAGAGCCGCTATACGGGCGCTCCGTCCCAGGGGAGCTTTCGCTGGCAAACATTGGCGAGATAAAGAGGCGGCGCGTCTTGAATGGTTGGAGAAGGAAATCCTTGCATTGCGGCTTAAACTGGATTCTCCGATTGAACAATCGGTCGTTTGGGAAATAAATCAACTGCGAGCGAAAGTGAGGGGAGCAACACTTAGCGATGAAAGAAAGTTTGTCGCGCGGTTCATTGAAACAATGTCTGCTTCCTCAGTTCATTAGCCCCACCAATTCCTCAAGCTCCCAAACATGATCGGCCAGCCCGGCTTGCATGGCTGGCGTGACGCGAAGCGTCTGGTGAATCCGGCGATAGTTGAGGTGCGTGAAACGCAACGCGACGTTGTGGGAATACTTCATGTTGCGGTGATTTCTTTTTTCGGCGGCGGGATTGTCCCGCATTCCGGGCATCGATCGGGCGTGGCCCGAAGGTCGTAGCCGCACTGAAAACAAAAACCATCTGATGTGATTCTCTTTGCAAGGAAACGATGGATAAATAAGCCCACTGCTGGCGCTATGAGTACGGTCACGATGAACCAGTCATGTATTACCCAAGACCAATACGCGACGCCGGGATATTCGGGACCTCTTGTCCGTCCATCCAGACTGCCAACAAAAGATTCATAATGACTTATCCTGAAGCCGCCGCTGAAGCTGTCGAATCGAGAATCAGGACCAGTCCAGAAGCCTTCCATATCGCCATTTGCAAATGTCAATACGGACCAGCGCCGAAAGGCAGCGCAAAGCTCTTTTCGGCGTGATAGCTGCTAACCCAAGCAAAGACGGACGCCAAGCACAAGAGCGATGATGCTACGGCGAGCCCGTTGAGTAGCCATCGGCAGAACCGATTCACTGCGGAATTGTACCGCGCTCAGCCGATCAGCCCCGCCAATTCCTCAAGCTCCCAAACATGATCGGCCAGCCCGGCTTGCATGGCTGGCGTGACGCGAAGCGTCCGGTGAATCCGGCGATAGTTGAGGTGCGTGAAACGCAACGCGACGTTGTGGGAATACTTCATGTTGCGGTGATTTCTTTTTTCGGCGGCGGGATTGTCCCGCATTCCGGGCATCGGTCGGGCGTGGCGCGGAGATCGTAGCCGCAAGAAGTGCAATGGCCCGGTCTGGCGCGGCGTCGCCGGAGAACCGATGAGGTCATCCAACCAAAGGGTAGTATCGTTGTTAGAATTAGAGGCCACCACAAGGGCACGCGGGCGGAAATTAGGTGGATGCCTCTATCTTCATCCGGATACTCTCCGGCAATTTCACTTCCGACGTGCCAATTCGTAAAGATATACCAATCGTCTAATTGTACGGAGAACCGGTTCTTTTGTCCGAAACCGTGCGCCCGCCGGGATGTGGTCAATTCCAATTTTTTTGCTAACGGTGAACGCTTTGTGGTCAACCTCAAAGTCATATTGACTTTTAGAGCCGCGCGTTGCGTCACCGAATGTTATATGTCGGTTTGCTCCGCCGAAAACGTATGCCGCAACACATGCTATATTCAAAGCCAGCGATATCGCCACAGCAGCCTTGAGTGGCAATTTGTGCAAGCGTTTCATTGCCTGTAATCATAACGCACTTTAGCCGATCAGATTCACCAATTCCTCAAGCTCCCAAACATGATCGGCCAGCCCGGCTTGCATGGCTGGCGTGACGCGAAGCGTCTGGTGAATCCGGCGATAGTTGAGGTGCGTGAAACGCAACGCGACGTTGTGGGAATACTTCATGTTGCGGTGATTTCTTTTTTCGGCGGCGGGATTGTCCCGCATTCCGGGCAACGGTCGGGCGTGGCCCGGAGGTCGTAGCCACATTTAACGCAATGGCCTGCGGATATCATGGATTTGGTGAATTTCCTGGCTAGATATATTCCGATGCCGAACGCCAAAAATGATCCTAGAAGCCCCATTGCCGCGTTTACTGGAACAACGATTACGATTTCTCCCAGCACAGTCCCAACGACTATCCAAACGGATGTATTTAGCGGACGGTCGCGCAGGGAAAAGTAAAAGAATGGAAAGGTGAGAACAGCGCTTATTGATGCCCCAATTGACATGATCGGAAAGACAAGCGGGTCTGCAAAGGGCATCTGTCCATGCATTTCATCCGTCGCGGGCAATGTCAACGTCATGACGATGACCCATGCGATTGCGAAGATGAATGCCATCGCAAATGACATAAGCAACATCAACATTGGGTGGTGGCGTTTAATGGCTCCGTATCCTACCACGCCTCAGTCAATCAACTTCAGCAAATCCTCAATCTCCCGTAATCGAGCTTGCGTGAATTGAATGTCACGTCTGACGGCAATGTGAGATAACAGCCCCAAAATTTCGCATATTTATTTTGCGAGTCAGATTCCGACGGGGTGGGGGTCTAAAAATGGATTCGATGCCTACCGGGATGAGTAGGCTACGTTTGTGTCTGCCGAATGTCCGACTGAAAGTCATTTTTGGAATTTGCGTATCCGTTTTTCGACTATCGGATTCCAGCCCCACCCGGCATGGTCATGGGCAAGGTTGGACCCCACCCAAACAATCGCCCCGCTGACACACCGCGCACGAATGATTGTTAACTAAATAATCGCAATACATGTTTGACTACGGACGAATTGTGTTGCATATCTGTCTTGCAATTACCACAAACAACGGAGGGTCAAATGCAACACGAAACAGCACACGCGGGATTTCTAGCCGACGCAGCCGCAATCGAGGCGGAATTGATCGCGAGGCAAAACACTGAATTCGCGGAACAAATGCGGATCGTCAATCAGCACGATTCAACACACTGCCGAATATGCGACCAGATTACGGCGGGAAGCACCATCGGTGGTTGTCACGTCCAAGCCTGTGATTCGTGCATTGTCGAATGGGTACAGGAACAAATTGGAGTCAAGTTGTCCTAACTGGAGGAAATGCAATGTTCGATCTTTATCAGGAAATCACCGATCAAATTGTCCGGATGCTGGATAATGGCGTTGTCCCTTGGCGCAATCCGATTCTGGGGCGGGGCACTGCCGGACACCCAATGAATCTGGAAAGCGGCAAAGCCTATCGCGGCGTCAACGTGTTCCTACTGGCCGTCAAAGCATTCGCTCACGGCTATGAATCGTCGTATTGGCTCACATTCAATCAGGCTAAGAATCGCGGCGGATCGGTTCGCAAGGGTGAGAAATCGACAATGGTTGTATTCTGGAAGCAACACGCAATCACGGATGAGAAAACCGGCAAGCCGAAAACAATCCCCGTCTTGCGATACTTCAACGTATTCAACGTGGCACAATGCGAGGGGATCAATCCGCCCGATGCAAAGTTATTCCAGCCCATTGACTTCAAACCGTTGGAAGCGGCGGAAGCAATCGTCAAAACCTACGCCGATCCGCCCACAATCGAGCATGGGGGTAATCAGGCATTCTATCGCCCGGCTGTCGATTTAGTTCGCGTGCCCGAACCTACGCGCTACACGTCCGGTGAGGAATATTATTCGGTCCTGTTTCACGAATTGGCTCATAGCACTGGCCATAGTAAGCGGCTGGATCGCAAGCTAGATACTGCACCCAAACCCTTTGGCTCATCCGACTACGGCCGCGAGGAATTGGTTGCCGAAATGGCGTCCGCTTTCCTGTGTGGCCACGCGGGTATTAACCCATCGGTCATCGACAATCAGGCGAGTTACATTGCGGGATGGTTAAAGACGATCCGCAGCGACAAACGATTGGTTATCGTCGCGGCTGGTGCTGCCCAGCGGGCATCGGACCTGATTCGCGGCCAAAGCATTGCAGCGGATGCCTAGACTTTCCGGCTCTCGCATCGGTCATTCGGTGCGAGTGCCGCAATGTCGTGGAACAAATGGGGGACTGAACATGAGCGACTACGGAGATTTGGTATCGACGATCCGCCAATACAAGCTATTGGCCGGGTCCGTTGAAATGTCCGTAATGGGCATCGAATACAACGCTGTCACACAGACTGAACGGTATATGCGTCGTGCTCTTATTCCCGGCACACCAGCGTATCGCTACTATGCCCGGCTCAAATCTAGGTACACGCGGGAAGCAAATCGTAGCGAGCGAGAATTGAAGCGGCGCTTCGGCGGACGTAAGCCGCAATTTGAACCACTGCCTGTAACGGCAGACGAGCGCCGGATCGCCCGCCAGTACGATGCCCGGCATACCCCATTCCTGCCCTTTGGTGCCCACGATTCAGCCCACGCGAAGTAACCGCACCTGCGCTCCATCCATGGGCGATTTCCTGCCTACAATGTCTGTGCAAAGATTACGCGACTGAGTGTGCCGACAATCCATCCCGTGCAGATTTTGGCACACTAAAGGCACACGGTCAGAGCGCCCCCCTGTAACTCTCTATATAAATCGTGGTTATGAAATGGTCAGTTGGACAACTGCGCCAATCGCCCGTACTTTTTCGATGCTATCGCTTTCGCTCGTTTGGTTCAAGTCAGGTAGTGACACGCAATGCTCGGCAGTGTCAAAACCCTTGTTTTTCCGAGCGAAATGGAGCGCCGGCATTTTCATACCATCGGGATTTTCTTTGTCGCCATTAGCGACAGGCAATGCCGGGTCATGCGTCATGGAGCCGCACAACTGCTGTCGATTCTGCTGTCGTCCAGCACCTGCTACTTTCGAGGGCGATGGTTTTTCTGATGACTTGCCATCCGTACCCGTGGCCTTCATCGCTTCCACGTTGCTGGCAACCGCCTTGCTCGGCTCAATAGTCGGCAGTGCTTGAACCGCCTTGGCCGTATCCTCAATCCTCAACGCCGTGTAATGCTTCATCGTGATACGCACGTCCGAATGCCCCAGCACTCGCATCGCCGATTGAGGCAATACACCAGCACGGGCAAGGTGAGTGCCAAGGGTAGTCCGCAGCGCGTGGCGATCCAACTGCCGCCCTTCCGCGTCGTACCGGGCGATGCCAGCCCGCTCGCAATCACGGTGGAACGTGCGGACAGTCGGCACGGCCTTGAAGATTCGCGTGGTTGCCAGGGTGAAGGCGGGTTTGATGGCTTGAAGCGTAGCCGCCAGGGCCGGATGCAGCGGCAAGTAGATATCGTCCTTTTTGCCTTTGGCATTGCCGACTTTCACGCGGATCATTGCCGCGTCAAAATCCACGTCGCCCCAGACAGCCGCCTTAACCGCCTTCACTCGCAAGCCCGTGTAGTAGGCAAATTCATAATAAGGCTTGCGTCCATCCGATACGGCCAGCAATTTCGATAGTTCATTTTCGCTCATCGCCCGGCGAACACGTCGCCGATCCTTCGCCTCATTGAGCGTTGGAACAATCGTCAACGGATTCGATGCAATGCGGGTTTGCTCAACAAGCCATTCGCAAAACGAAACAGCGGTTGCACGGTGCTGATTGTGCGTTCGATGCGACTTGCCAGCTTTAATCAGCCCCGCCAAGTATCGTTCAACCTTGTGCGGATCAATATCTGATAGCCGCGAAGCGCCCGTTTTCTCAATCAACTTGTCCAACTGTGTCTCTTTGTTGGAAACGTGTACATGGTCCTGTCCCAAATGCTTGCAGTGGGCGATGTATTCGGCAACGTGCTGAGCAATTGGTGTCTGATTATGATCGGCAACACGGGCTTGCGATGAATTGATGATGCCAGATTTGCGAAGGGCCGTGTCTGTTTCCCACTTGGCCGCGATTTGATTTGCCACGTCAAAGTCTGCTGTACCTGTGGATCGGCTCACGCGCTTGCCATGTTCATCGAACCACGATGCAGTGTAGTGGCCAAGCCGGTTAGCTTTCCCACCACGTTTGAATACACTTGCCATTGCATTTACTCCCGTTGCGATCAATATAACATGAAAATCCGCATCATGCTTTTTGGATTATCTGAGTGCGCACAATCGAGATACCCAACGCATCGCGCAGGAATTGACACAAGTCTTCCCGGCGCACAACAAGAATTTCGGCTGAGGGCCGGGCGGGATCGGGGCGTTTCTCAGCAGCCAACACATAACCGCGCACACCCTGATGAATCCATTGATTCACGCGCTGCCGACTAATTTTCAGCCCGATCCATTCGGCCAAGATCAAATGAAGACGACTCGCGCGAATGACATTAGGGAGTCTGGCTTCATCGGGGTATCCGCTCATGCAGCACCGCCATTCTCTGTATCGCCGTTTGACTGGCGCTCTGCCCGATCACGATCTTTGTTTTCCTGATATCCAACCTGAAAACTCATGTGGTCCATATCCCGCAATGAATATGCCTTGGCTGCGAACGCATCATCAATCATCCGCTGGACGCGGGGCCGCATATCGGCCTCCACAGCGTCAACAGTGTTTTTGATTGTTTGAAGTCGCATGATTTCATCACCAAGCCAGCGGAACATTTCTGCCGAAGAAAACACACCAACGTCCGAGCACAGGGCGACGCTTTCCTTAGAATTGTCGGTGACGCGGACTTCGCCTTCTACGGACTCAAATCGGAGATTCACGCCGGTTAGGGACATACTGTCGATGGTCACAAGCACGGGTCCGAATTGCTTTCGGGAAAGATACTCACTCATGGTTAAACTCCTCAATTGATGCGATCAAAAAGGTTTATCTGTAACGTATATGATGACCATATTAAATACAGCTTATTGCGACATTCGGCCTCCAATCTTCACTGCTCGGACGGGCGTTGCTTAGGACAGCACCGTGAGAGCGAATGTGAGCCAAGCGACTTTGAGCTAAGCGCTATTTGCGAAATAATGAGGGTACACCCCTGATTTTAGCGAAATTTCCCATAGCTCAATCTCCCTTGGCTCAATATCACACTCTCAGACTGCATCGGAAGCACCCGGCGTTGGAATCCGCCAGTAACCCGGCTCCCCCGGACCACCCCAACGCTTGACTATGGGCAAACCATCAGCCGCTCGCTTGACCGTTGCCCATGCGTGCCCCATCGCCGTCGCCCCGGCTTTGATGTCCTTCACCGCAACTTCCTTTCCGTCAGCCAAAAGACTCACCAGCCATTGCCCGGCTTCATTGCGGGCCGTGGGATCGGGGCCGGGCTTGCTGTCCTGTTGGGCGGAGAAGAAATCATCCGCTCGCACAGTGACGGGTTCCGGTTCCCACTGCACGATTCCCGGCCTGCCAATGATCTTGAAAGCCAATCCCGTGCCTTCTGGTGCGAGGTTATTTTTGCCGGGCAATAGCAACCTCCGTTCTTTGTCGTCACGGTCGCGGACAAGGTGCATTGTGGCGCGGGCAATGCCGACGAAGCCGACCGATCCGAGAATCGAATCGTCGGCCCGTTCGCCGGATGCCTTACGACGATGAGCCACAATCAAAACCGCAACGCCGTACTGTTCGGCCAGCTTTGCGACCGGGGCCAGCACCGATCTCACTTGATTGTCTTTGTCGGTATTGGTTTCTCCGCCGACGAATGACCCGATTGGATCAATGATGATGAGCTTACACGCGGGTATTTGTTGAATCGCCGATTCAAGGGCTAGTAGGTCCAACAATGAAAACATCCGCTCTCCGGCATCGTTCGGATTTTGAACCATTGAGAGGATTTGGATGCGGGTTACATCCGCACCCATCCCATCGAGCCGGGGCCGCAAGGTATCTGCCGGATCATCTTCGGCGCTGATAATCAGCACGTCACCAATTGGGCAAGCCGGGCCATCGGGCCAAGCCGTGCCGGTAGAAACTCGCATCGCCATATCCAGTGTGGCAAAACTTTTTCCGTAGCCTGGGTATCCAGCAAGCAGTGTGATTTTGCCGAAGGGGATTCGGTTCGGCCAAAGCCAATTCACGGGCCGGGCTTCCACGTCGCACAAACAAACAATGATCGGCTGAGAAACCGGATGCTTTTCCTTTGACGTTTCACCCGAACCGAATGTATTGGCCGTGGCACGTATTGCAGCCTCAATCGTGCTGCGTCGATAATCGGGGCGATTCTTCCACTTAGCACGCTGGCCACGAGGGCAGTTGGAAATTATCCGCTCAATTTGGTTGTGATCCCTATTACTCCAAAAGGAAACGATGCAGGCCAACTCAAAATCTGCTTCCGATTCGTTCGTGAACGGTTTGGCGGACATAAGATCATCGAACCGTTTTCCGTTCTTGGCTCGGCTCGCACGGCGGATCAAATTATCGTCAGAGAAACGTGACTGGCCCGGCTCGCCCACACAGACATCATTCGGGTTTGCCAATTCAGCGAAACGCCGTTGGATGTAGGCAATGGCATCCTGGCCATCGGACAACTCATCCGGCGTGCCGCCAATGTGGTTGCCGGTTACGCTTTGGAATTTTCCGCCCCATTCCACTTCCACGTTCCAACCCGCGATGCGATGGCGAGTGAGTATGCACGGGGTCCGACTGCGAAGGATGATCCGAACACCTTTGCCGCTGGGAGAACGCTCGGCATAAGAGCGCGCCAATTCTATGATCTTCTTCGCATCCGGTGTGAGATTGCTGTTAACATCGAAAGCATCATCAATGTCGATGGACAAATAGTAGTATCCATCCTCATGCAAGCCGGTCGCAAAGTTTACCCCGTCATAGCGACCACCCGCCAACGCATTTAATACATCGGCCTGTCTGCTCCAAGTCTCAGGATCGGTGCTGCTGGCAAGATCGCCGTTGATGGTGTACGGAATCTTTGCTCGTTTTTTCCCGTTGCGTTCGGGTGGCCCAAACTTCCACGCCACCCAAATGCACAAGTCCTGCATGTAGGCAGGGACGTTGTTGCGCAGATTCTCAAGATTAAATCGTCGCGCAGTTGGGACCGGCGGAGTGAAATGCTTCTTAAACTTTATGCTCAATTCTCGCATCCGCTCTGGCGATAGTTGTTCAGGAAGCATGGGTGATACCAGCTTTCGCATCAATAAAAGATTGGATATCCATTGCTTTGAACCTCACGATGCGTCCCGTCAACCGCACGGGCTTCAACTCCCCCGTCGAGACGATTCTCCAAAGGGAACGAATCGAAATGTCCAAAATTGCGGCGGTTGTTTTCGGACTGACAAGAGTGGGCACACTCAGGTTTGAATCGTTCATCGTTGTTCCCCTTTCAGCAGCAACTTGCCTTCCCGGCGCAAGGCCATTGCGATGAAGTCAATGTAATGCTCAGGGATCAATCGACGCCCGGCGACAACGGGGCATTCATCATCCCGCAACTTTTGCCTGTAAAACAAACTTGAAATATCCTGTGGCCGGACGCCTAATCGTTTGGCCACGTCAGATACGGTAAGAGGCATGGACAATCTCCGGTAAAAACCATTGAACGCTGATTCTGGCCGACAACGCCGCGGCTGCTGTACCCTTGGGCCGGAGTTGCTGGCCAGAGTTGCTAAAATGATGGATTCCCCGGTGTTTTCAGGTGGGAGTAGTTGCTATCCAGTTGCTAAGGCAGTTGCTATGCCTTATTCATCGTCGTCAGTATCACGGCGGGAATGATCGGAGTTGATGCGGTCTTTTTTGCTGTGTGCTCCGCCACGATCCTCCACCGTCGAAATGGATTGGCTGGTTGCAGTTGCGGTGGAGTTGAGAATTTTGTCGAGGGTCGTATTTTCCTCCGCACGACGGTACAACGCGCTCTTGTCACAGTCTAATTCTTCCGCGATTTGCGGCGTGGTAATGTCCGGCTTCTCTCTCCGTAGGTCCGCTATTTTGGCCACAAGAACTGTGCTACTCACGCCCCGGATACTTGACCGCTTTCGTTGGCGAGCGGGTTCGGCTTGCTGCCGACGCGAATGCGTTACGAGAGATTCCAACTGGCGTTTCAAAGCTGCAAGGGATTCGTCCCAAATTTGGGGGCGATGGATGAACCCATAGATGCCGGGCTGGATGCTTCCATCGGATAGGGTCACGGCGGACCCAGCGTAGCGGTATCCATTCTGAATAAGCTCGTCGCCGTAGAATCTGTGTGGATCGTTGCCGTAGACTTTTTCAAAACCGGGAACGGAATCCCGCAGTGCCAGGGCGTAAACGGCATAATCCAAGTCATCCACGATCCGAAATGAACGGCTATACTCGTCGCCCCGTTGTACACGCGATAGTTTTGACTCCCAATACTCACGAGCATCCGGGGTCGAAATGTCTGTGTCCCGCATAAATTGCACTTCGGCGATCTCCCATTCCGTTTTCCGGCCAATCCAATCCGCCACCATCGCACCGGCAAATGAGTGACCGTGCTGGTATTGCCCTAGCAGATGATCCACGCGAACGGCAAACCTACTTTGCTGACAAAATCCTGACTTTTGCACTGTCTGCATATCCCGAAACTCCGGCAATGGCGGAACGATCCACGTCCACAAACACGATCACTACAGAAAATATTCACCACGATTGATGTTGTGTCAGGTGGTACAAAGCATCATTGCTGCGGAATCAGCAGATTGCGGGGTCAATCTGTAAGGGCTGGGGGGATTGTCAAGGCAACGGCCGTTGATGGTCGTCAAAGGTCTGCTGTCGCCGCCGCATCAAGTCCCGATGGTCATACGCACACCCCGCTAATCCCGCCCACCCTCATTCCCACGATCCAGCCGTCATTTCCAATCCCGTAAGCGAAAGAGTGCAGGATTTTGATCGGATGTCCGATAATTCCCCCATCCTCTCGCCAGTAGGGGTTCACATGGGCATCATTCGGCTTACGTCTGTTGCCGTGGGCGCTGTTCTCTGCGCGTTTGCCGGTGCAGTGTCCGCGAGCGTGGAATATTCGATTACCGACTTGGGGAATTTCAACGCGACAGCCATGAACAACAATGGGCAGATTGTTGGGTGGGCTGAAACTAACGTGGGGATGGAGGCGGTTCTTTACGACAGTGGGATTCTCACCACTTTGAGCGGACCAGGAAGCGAAGCTCTGGCCATCAATAACAGCGGAGAAGCCGTTGGTTGGGCGACGTTTGCCGAGCCTTACTACGAATCCGAAACGGTCTCAGTCATTCATGCCGCATTGTTTGAAGGCGGAGGGTCAGTCGATGATCTTGGCAGTATCGTCTCAGATTACGATCCAGATTGGACAGGGGGTTATGCCACAGGGATCAATGACAGCGGTGCGATTGTCGGCTACTCAGCATGGCTCCAATATTTCGACTATGGCAACAGTGGCGAATTCCTTTGGGAAAACAACAAATTGATTTACCTCGGCCCACTTGCTCCAACTGCCATCAACGATGCCGGGGAGATTGTTGGAGTCGTTAACGGCTACGCTTACTCATCGACCGTGGGATATTTAGGATCATTAGGTGGAACGTGGAGTGCTGCAACCGCGATCAACTCAACCGGAGAGATCGTGGGCCAGGCCGCACTGAATGGTGATACAGTTGCTCACGCATTTCTTTACAGCAACGGGGAAATGATCGACATCGACGCTTCCGATCCATCGAACAGCATCGCTAACAGCATCAATTCAAACGGTCAGGTTGTTGGCGTCGGAGAATTTCCCTTCATCTATAGCGATGGGGATACGGACAATCTTAGCGATCTAGTCCCTGCCAATTCCGGCTGGACACTTAACACCGCCGTTGCGATCAACGATGAAGGCCAGATTGTCGGCAACGGCATAAATCCTGACGGCCAGCCCGACGCTTTTTTACTAACCCCCGTGCCGGAGCCTGCCAGTTTTTCACTTCTCGCCTTTGCTGGATTTGCGTTGTCACTTCGCCGATCCGTGGCTAAATCGAACACTGCCCGGCCAGCATAGGACGCGGCAAATAATCCTCAACCTGTTCCCTCCGATAGTCGATAGCGCCCAATGGGTCCGCACGGGAGGGTCAACAATGTTATTGAAATCTATCGGGTGGAGCGCCCTGTGCATCTGCATAGGTGCTGTGACTATCACGGCGTTTTCGCGGGGCAGTCAGCCGACAACTCAACCACCGGCGCGATTATCCGCTGCATCGCCCAGCACCAACGGCGTAACATTCGTTTCGGTGCGTGGCGCGAGTCCAGACGGGTACGCGAGCGTTACTGCTCAAACGATTCCGGGGGCCGAATGTGCGATCCGATACGTCACACCCCACGGCACGATCAGCCGGGCGGCCGGGCTGGTGAGCCAAATAGCCGATTCCGATGGCAGGGTTTCGTGGACGTGGAAGATCGGAAGTAAGACTGAACCCGGCGTGGGGAGTGTGACCGTTACATGCAATGGATTATCCGCGACTGCATCAATTGCGATTGGTCAGTGAACTTTGGGCAGGATTAGGAATACCAATGAGTGACGAACTTCTTGCTCAGCCCGATGCAGAAAGTCAACCGAAACGACCGGAAAAGCGGTGGCGAGTGCGAACAATCTGCGTGTTGCTTGCCGCTATTTTTTACTCGATATCAGTGATTGGCGACAATGGCTGGTGGCAAACTGTAACCGCATCAATTTTTGACGCAGCACTCTTCGGCATGGTCGTGGCGGGACTGGCGGTGTGTTTTCCGGGCAATCGAATCAAAAACGCGAAGGGTGCCTTTGACGGCACCGTTGTGATAATCGCAGCACTAATGATCGGTGCAGAAATTACTAAACCAACACCACAATCCGTCAGTGCAAGCGATACCGAACAACTGCGGCATGAGGCAAAAGCATACGAGGCGGAGACGATGCAGTTGGCGAATCAATACAATGCCCAGATGAATGCGATTTGGGGTAACGGAATCCTTAAACCGGAGAATTTGGACACAAAGGAAAAGATTGTTGCCGCACGATCCAAGGTTGAACAAAGCGAAAAACTCGGTGAAGAATTTGAGAAACAAATATGCTCACTGATAGAGTCGTGTCCTGACCGCTTGCAAGCGATACCAATAGACAACTCATCAAAATCATCGCTTGTTGGCGCGTGTCGGGTCAAAGCGGCTGCTACGCTGGCGACGGCACATGCGATATTCGATACCAATCGGCAATTCCATGCAACTGTGCTCGATGAGTTGAACTTTTTGGAGTCACGGCTTGGACATTTTGAAATCCAGAACGGCATAATCCTGTTTGAAAACGATACCGATTTGCAAACATACAACTCGGACATTGGTCTAATCAAACAGCAGGCAGGAACTTGTCAACATCTCCTCGGCGAATTGTCGTCGCCAATAGACAACAAGGAACTTGAGGAGTTCTGGAATGGGTAGGCCAACGCCGTCCCCACGTCGATACGACTACTTCATTCCGCGCCAGTCTGCCGGCACACTGGGAAAAAAGATGGGTTGAGGTAGTGCTCACCAATCTTGTATCCGGCGAGATCGTCAAGGCTAAATTTTATATACGCGACTGATGGCTATAGAAGGTAGTGGATGGGACCCATTTGACGATCAAAAGGTATCACCCCCCGTCTCAACTGTGTGCATCATCGCAGCATCAATCATTCACTCAACGCAACGGATCAGTACAGCATCGTGAGAGGGCGGTTCATCCGCGTATCAAATGGGCGTGGTGTTCTTCCGTTTCCCGCCGCGTGGTGTGTGGGAATGGAGTGCCATCGGCCCGGCCAGTGTGTAACCCCATCGGACACGCCATCGGGTGCGAAGCGTTACCCGTTGTGGATCGTCAGCAATCAGGGTGCGGACCGCCTCTCGCACAACTCGCCGGACCTTGCTCGCATTCGGGAACACTCTGCGGATCACCCGGCCAAATTGATTCAACCGTAACGGCTTCGGATCAACTGGCGGGGACAGCAGCACGCCATTCATCGACTCACGTCGCCATCCGCGTTTCTTGCAGGCTTGCCAATGCCGTAGGTATGCGGCATACAGCACGGTCAGTGGAGTCCAGATTCGGGAATCGGAGTTGATGTCCGGGTAATAGAAGTGCAGGGCCTCTTTAACCTCAAGCTCTTGGCCTGTCAGTGAGCCACGTTCGCGTCCGGTGTAGGGCATGGATCATTTCCCCTTTGCCGCTCGGATCGTGGCCAGAATCGCTTGCCGTGCGGCTTGCGGAAGTAACGGCCAAGACTCAATCACGGCCTGCAATTCTGCACTGACTGCTGACAAACATGCTGTCGGGGGGTCTGCGGGTTTTTGTAACTGACTGGAATCGCCAGGGTTTATAGACGTGGTATCGTAGCCAACTGCGCCAATCGCCCTATCACTAAGGATGGTATCCGCCTCATTCCGAATCGGCAAGACGGCGTCTGGCGACGGCGCCTGGCTTCAGCACAGTCCGGCGAAAAAATGTTTATTGATATCGATAAAGCATCACCCGCTGCACCGACCACTCCTCATCGTTAAATCGAACATGTCGTCCCTGGTGCGTCTCATCCCCATTCAGCCACCGCCCCCCAACCCACGTTCCGTCCTTTTCGTACCGCCCTTCCTGCACGCGATCAATCCCAATCTTCCCCTTGCCATCCGCCGGCGCAAACGTAATCGTCGTCCCCATCCCCACGATCACAAACTCCTCATCCGCCACCTGCAAAACCATCGCCGCCCCATCCGGCGTCGCCGGCGGCGCGTCCCACCGCCCCATTCCCAGCGTCGGCAACGCCGTCGTCACCCCGCTCCCGCCAATCACCGGCTTGTCAAAGGTCGCCTCAAACTCAACTCCCCCCAATGTCCCCAGCGGCGTCTGATCCGCCACCGACCAGTCAAACCCAATCTGCGGCGAAAGACCCAAAATCTTCTCCTCCGCCTGGCAATTCAAAATCATCCCCGACAATCCCGCCAAAACGCCATAGCAATTCCCAATCTCCCGCTCCCTCTCCGCGCTCACATTCTCAATCGAAAACGGCCCAAACCCAATCGCCCCAAACTTCGCCGCCGCACAAACCGCATTTCCCGCCGCCCGCGCCGACGCCGCCATCTCGGGAATAAACAGCGGATTCCCATTCCGCACATATTTCCCGCACCACTCCATGAAATTCGGAAAATAAATATCCGGACAGATCATATCCAGCGACGGGGCTCCGCTGCGCCAAACCTCCAGCAGATGCGGCAGCGGCCCCGCACTGGGATATTGCCCCGGCTGATACCCAGGTCGAACGAGCACCGCGTTCGCATACATCGGCAGCGGATATTCTTTCTTCCCCGCTGCCGCAACGTTCTCCACATAACTGGCAAACTGCCACGCCGAAAAAACTTCCTGGCCCTGCGCCTCCCGCCAAACACATCACCCCACGTCCCCGAAGTCCTCTTCCCCGCCCTCTCCCACAGCCCCCCCACCTCCGGCCCAAGCTCCCCCTTCTGCGCCATCGAGAGCAACTGCCCTGGCACGGGCCCGCGATATGCCGCCTCCGATTTTTCGCTATGGTCCCTCGGCTCCGGGATCATGCCGATCTCATTCTCGACCTGCACCATGAACACCGTCTGCTGCTTCGCATCATAATTCCGCGTCCAGCGCATCAGCTCAAAAAATGCCCGCGCATCCGCGTCATTTGCCTCGCTGCTCGATGGACTGATGATCTCCATCGATTCGCCCGAGCTTTGTTTCGCCCGCGCAAAGCGAGCCGTATCGCGCTTCACCCAGCTTGGCGCGTAACACGACATGCTGTTCTTCCAGGTGCCAAACCACAGGTAGACCAGGTGCAAGCCGTGACTGCGGGCCCCATCGATCGCCCCCTGTACCAGCGAAAAATCAAACTTCCCCTCCTGGGGCTCAATCAAATCCCAATAGACCGGCAGCATCACCGTGTTCAAATTCATCCGCTGGCACTTGGCAAACGCGCTCTCCAAAACGTTTAAATCAGACGCATCCGAATTCCCCAGCTCGCCCCCAAGGGCCAAAAACGGCTTATCGTTAACGTAGAGTTGTGTAACCTGCCCCGTCGTGCGCAGATGCGGAATGGAAATCGTCTGCAAGTTCACTTCCTGAGAAACAGCCGCTTGCAAACATATCATGATAATGGCTACGAAGACCAAGTTCGAGAAATGGCCAAATCGTGTGCGAATCACTGCGAAACAGGATAATGTCTGATCGCACGAACTGCCATTTCACCGGCAGCTCCCGGCAGGAGGACTCATGTTTAGTCAGAAGGTTCTTTTCGGGGCAATCGCCCTGATTCTCCTCCAAACATTCTCCCCCGTCCGCGCCCAGCCAACGACCACCATGCCCTCCCCCCCACCCGACTCCGCCTCCATCCCCGCCCCGCGCACCGACGCGAACTCCATCCTCGCCCACCAGCAGCTCCTCGCCAAAGCCCGCGCCGGCGGCATCGACCTCTACTTCCTCGGCGACTCCATCACCCGCCGCTGGGGATGCACCGACCCCCAGTGGTCCGCAATGCTCCAGAATTGGAACCAGAACTTCTTCGGCTGGAACGCCGCCGACTTCGGCTGGGGCGGCGACCGCATCCAGAACATTCTCTGGCGCATCGACAACGGCGAATTAGATAACGTGAATCCCAAGGTCATCGTCCTCCTCGCCGGCACCAACGATGTTGGCAACCACGAAAAAATCGACGACATCGTCAATGGCTACCAAACCCTCCTCGCCGCCTGCCGCGCAAAGGCCCCGGACGCAAAAATCATTGTCACCGCCATCTTCCCCCGCAACGACAATCCCGCCGTCGTCCCCGAAATTGTGCGCATCAACGATCAGCTCGAAAAATTCGCCGACGGCAAAACGATCTTCTATATCAACGTCAACGACAAGCTCGCCGACCCCGAGGGCAAACTCTTCCCCGGCATGACCGTTGATAAGCTCCATCCCACGGTCAACGGATATCAAATCTGGGCCGACGCCCTCCGCCCCCTTCTCACGCAACTGCTAGGCCCGCGCAGCTCGACCGACCACGCCCCGCCCCCCACCGGCGACCCCAACGCCCTCCGCCCTACCCCCAGCTCTCCCTCGCCGCGATAGCAAAATCCACATCACCACCCCCGCCACCGCGACCCCTGCCCCCATAATCATGCTGATGCTCATCCCATATTCCTGCCCAAAATCTTCACCGTGCAAACGGCCGGCTCCACGCGAATCAGCTCCAGGATATACCGCGCCACCCCTTCCAGCATCATCATCAGGGCAAAAACTTTCCCGTTCTCATGCGGCAACCCCAGGTAAGCAATCAGCAGCGCCGCCAGCAGAAAGGCCGTGAAAGAGCTATACAACTCCGCCGGATGCACCGGCAGCGCCGGACTGCTCGCCGCCAGCGCATGAAGCCGCGGCGTATCCGAAACCGGCGGCAACTGCGGATTCATCGGCCCCCCGCTGCTCCCGCGCAACTCATCCGGAATCGTGATCTTCCCCGCCTCACTCTGTTCGATATACGCATTCGAATAATAAGGAAAACTCACCGCCCACGGCAGCGAACACTGCGCCCCATAGCAACACCCATTCAAAAAACATCCAATCCGCCCAAACCCCAGCCCCACCATCACCACCGGCGCCACAATATCCATCCCCAGCAAAATGTTCGCCTTGCGGTAAATGCCGTAGGCGATCACGCATGGCGTCGCAAAGATAAACCCGCCATAAAAAGTCAGCCCCCCTTCGCGCGTATTGGCGATATTGTAAATGTTCTGCGCCACGGTCAGATCGGACCGCGTATATTCAGGAATATTCTCCACCACATGGCAAAGCCGCGCCCCAATCAGCCCGGTAACCAGCGCAATCAACGTCGCATCCACAAAATGATCGGGGTTCATCCCCTTCCGAGCCGCCAGCCACCGCGACGTCTGCACGCAGGCCAGGAATGCCACGACGAGCATGAGTCCATATCCATAAATTGGAATTTCCCGCCCGAACAAATGAATTCGAAATAGAATCTGCAACATATTTGAGTACAATTGTACGCTATGGCGTCTAGGGTGCGTAGAGTCCCCGTTTTTTCCGCCATCATCACGGCTGCCGCGGCGCGCGCCTATGCCGCCTCTTCCATTGGCGATGTCTTCGTACTTTCATTCGAAAACCACAACTGGACTCAGCCCGACGGCAATATTTCCAATCCCAACGACAACGAGCAGATCTATGGCAACCCCGCCGCGCCATTCATCAACAGCCTTGTGAACGGCAACGGCACGATTACCATCAATGGCATCCCCGAGAACGTCAGCGCCCAGACCGCATTTACCTCCACCTATTACAATGCCACCGTCAACGAATCCAATGTTCAGGACATCCATCCTTCTTTGCCGAACTATATCTGGACCCAGGCCGGCACCAACTTCGGCGTCAACAATGACGATCCTCCCTACACGTCAAGCGGCGCGCCTGACGACGTCCAAACCAGCAATCAAAACTTTGCCGGACTCCTACAATCTGCCGGCATCTCCTGGAAGGAATATGCTGAAGACACCGACATAAACACGACCACCGGCGCCGTGCTTCCGCAGAGCCAGTGGACCGTGCCGCTGAACGATTCCAGCGGCAACTACTCCGGCACGAATCCCTACAACGGCACGAACCAATACTATTACATGGTCCACCACGATCCTTTCGCCTATTTCACGGACACCAACGGCAACGGCAACACCACGGCCTCCAACCCCGAAGTCTCCCATTACGCACCCCTTCAACAATTGCAAACCGACCTCGCAAACAACACGGTGGCCCGCTACAACTGGATCACCCCCGACGCCTACAACAATATGCACACCGAGCTGCCGAACGGTTTCACCTACAACGGCACCACGTACACCGGCGACGCAGCCAATATCGCGCAGGGCGACAATTTCCTTTCAAAGATTATCCCCGAAATCATGAGTTCCTCCGCCTACCAGAATAACGGCGCGATCGTCATCTGGTTTGACGAATCGGAGCCCGATTCAACATCGAATAATCCGGATAGTTTGGATTACACGCTTCCCTGCATCGTCATTTCGCCGCTGGCACATCCGAACGTCAACGGATCGCCCTACGACAGCACAATTGCCGAGTACACCCATTCGTCGGACCTGCTCACCATGCAGGAGATCTTCGGCGTCGCCGGCAATACCTCCACCGGCGCCCTTGGCGACGCCGCCAACGCCACCAGCCTCGCCGATCTCTTCCAGCCCGGCGTTATCCCCAATTCCATCCTCGGTTCCTCCTCCCTCACCTGGGCCAACGCCTCCGGGAACCAGCTCTGGGACAACGGCGCCAGCTCTAACTGGACTAGCGGCAATACAACCACCGTCTTCTCCGCCGGCGATTCCGTCACCTTCAACGATTCCAACAACGGCAATTACACCGTCTCCCTGAGCACTACCGTCAATGCCGCCTCCATTTCCGTCAACAACAGCGCCGGAAACTATTCCATTGCCGGCACAGGCCAAATCATCGACACCGGCAGTTTCACCAAATGCGGCTCAGGCGCACTAACCCTCGGCACCGCCCTCACCGCCGCCAACCTCACCATCTCCGCGGGCACTTTCAAACTCGCCGCCAACACAACGAATATCACCCTCAACTCCCTCTCCATCCCCGGCGGCACGCTCGACGTAAACAACAACCACCTCCTACTCACCTACACCTCATCCGATCCCATCGCCTCCATCGCCGCGTACATAAAATCCGGCTACAACAACGGCCACTGGAACGGCCCCGGAATCATCTCCTCCGCCGCCGCAACCAACCGTGACTACGGCCTCGGCTGGGCCGACGGAAAAGACGGCGTCGTCTCCGGCC
This sequence comes from uncultured Phycisphaerales bacterium, assembly GCA_963755915.1. Lineage (GTDB taxonomy): Bacteria > Planctomycetota > Phycisphaerae > Tepidisphaerales > Tepidisphaeraceae > PALSA-1353. The sequence continues at coordinate 3,523,708 of CAVWLP010000002.1, read as the reverse complement.
TCTCCTCCGGCCAAATTGAAATCAAATACACCCTTCTCGGCGACGCCAATCTCGACGGCGTCGTCAACGGAACCGATTTCAGCATCCTCGCCGCCAACTTCGGCAAAGGCCTCACCAACTGGGACCAGGGAAATTTCCTCTACGGCCCCTCCATCAACGGCTCCGATTTCTCCGCCCTCGCCGCCAACTTCGGCCAGGGCAACAGCGGCGCTGATGCGACCGTCTCCCCAGCCGACATTGCCGCGCTGGATGCCTTCGCCGCTGCGAATGGATTGCCCCTGCCCGCGATCGTCGATGTCCCCGAGCCCGCGTCGTTTGGATTGATAACAATTGGCAGCATCGCCGTTCTTTCCTGCCGGCGCCGGCGCACCTCCGACCCTCAATTCCCCGCTTTCCAGCACCACCCCGGATGTTTGACGAATCCCAGCGCCTCTTTCACGTCCATCCCATTTTGTGCAATCGCCCGGTAGCTGGCCAGATGACGTTTCCAGGTCGCGCGCTCCGCCTCGCTGGCCACATGCCGATTCCGATACGGCACCTGATTTCCCACCAGCAATGTCAGGAACCCTTCCACCCCATATTGAAATCCGGCTCCCGGCAGATTCCGCAGGAAATGCCGGCACAGCCCCGTCGGTCCATTCTGCGCGTAAAACTCCAGAAGCGCCGCGCTGCCCGACACATCAACCTCATTCTGGCATCGCGTCCAGAACGGCGTCGCCAGCCGCGTGTTGAACCGGTAATGAAATGCCAGAAATTCCCGGATTTCATCCCAGGTCGACTCCGCGAAACGATTGTAAAGATCCCGCATCGTCGGCGTCGGACAGAGCTCGCTATGAATCAGAAACTCCACCAGCGCCTGACATTGGTAACAGATCACCATCAGTGAGCTCGACTCCAGCGGCTCCACGAAACCGCACGCATTCCCCATACCCACCACGTTCTCAACCCATCCCCGCCGGTATCTCCCCGACCGGAATTTCACTGTCCTATCCCAGGTTTTAGCCTTGGGATTCTTCCGCATGAATTCCGCATGCGCCTCATCATCAGAAATCGCCGCCGAGCAATAGACGTAACCTCGATTCACCGATTGCTCATGTTCGATCTGCCAACACCACCCGGCGTCCATCGTTTCCGCGGTCGTATACGGCAATATCGGCTCCTCCCCGCGCTTCCAGCTTCCGACAATTGCCCGATCGCAGAACAGTGACCGATCAAATGAAATGAAAGGTTCTTCCAGCGTTCGCCCAAGAAGTTCGCTGCGGAAGCCGCTGGCATCGATAAAAAAATCCGCCTCCAGCTTTCTCCCGTCTTCCAGAACCACCGCCGCGATTCCCGCCGGCCCGCGCTGGGCGCCGGCGATTTTCGCATCGATGAACTCCACGCCGATCTGCCGCGCCAGCGTCTCCAGGCACGCCACCAGTTTCACGTTCTCAAGGTGAAACGCCTGGAATTCCGGTATCTCCGGCCCCCCATTGCCTCGACCGTGCCCTCCACTATTCCCGGCCCGCCGCGCAAACGCCTTCCCGCACGCCATCAATGCCGAGCACGCGCTCGCCCCCTCAAATTCTTCGTCGCAATAAAACCCATTGGGCTTGGGCAGATCAGCAAATTGTGCATCCAGTTGCAAATCGAATGGATAATTGAAGCTCGATCTCGGACCCCAGATAAAATGAATTCCCACTTTCCAGGTTGGCTCTGCCGCCGCATAGAAGTACTTCCGGCTGATTCCCAGATATTCAAAAAGATGTCTTGGAATAACCGGCGTGGTGCTTTCCCCCACGCCAATCACCCCGATATCCGCGCTGCGAACCACCCGAACCGCCAGCTTTGGGATTTTCCGCTTGAGCGAAATCGCCGCCAGCAAACCTGCACTCCCTCCGCCCAGCACAAGGATATTTTGAATCATGATTAATTCACGCGGTCATTGGGCCCGCGCGGCCGCAGGCCCGCAGCCTTGGCTTTGATCTGTGTTAATTGCACTAAGCGAGAAACGAATGTCGAATTTCAGCCCGATTGGCAGGGAGCACTAAGAATTCTCCCGAAATGAACGCCAGATTCTGCGCTGAAATGAACTTCTCCGCGAGGACCATTTTCGTGGGAAACCATCGCGAAGTCAAAGAAATTCCGACCGGATCAATAGACTTGGATTTCCACCAGCGCAACCGCCGCGTCTTTCTGATGGTCGAACACCACCCGCAACCGCGACGTCTGCACGACAGGAAAACTGACCCTGTTCTCCCCATTACCCAGCGGCCCATCCGGCTTCCTCACTTGGCCCGGCACCTCAGCCCAATCTCCGCCGTTCCAGTACTCCAGCTTAAAGCTGTCGGGCGACTTGAAAACTTGCCCGTCACTATAAAAGTACAGCTTGACCGAACGCATCGACACGTCGCGCCCGAAATCCAGACCATACCAATCCTGCGTCCCCCCCGAGCCCACCGTCGACCAGTAGTTTTTCACGTTCGGGTAAAACCACACCCGCCCGTCAATCGCCCGGTAAAAATCGTCAGGCCCATCGTTAATCGATGCCGATGGCACTGGGAACCCGCTCCTTCGAAAATTGACCGCCAGATTCACCGGCAGCGGCTCATATTTCGGCGCCGGCGCCTCGGCGATCTTCACCGTCTTCTTCCCCACCTCCGACGGCGCAATCACCTGCGCCCCATCCACATACACGCTCAGCCCCGCCCCCAATCCATAATGCGTGCCATCGCGGTCGTACAAAATCGTCACCAATTGCCCGTGATATAGAACATTTTCCAGGCAGAAATAACTGATCGAATTTGCGCCGGTCGCATCAACCGGAATCAGCGGATTGACTTCAAGAACCTCGTCCGCCCGCGGCCGCAAACCCACCAGCCCCGATATCACCAGATCGACGAAGTCGGAATGGTTGTAATGGTGGCTGCGCGCCAAGCCCACCATCACCTGCCCCGTATCAGGATTGTAATCCTCCTGAAGGTCAAGTTGGCCATTGAGGTAATGCTGATGCGCATATTGCCGAAGCAGCCTCACATAATCCTCAGCGTGAATCACATCCTGCGAATAATTGTTCAACAGATTCGCCATCGCCCCCAGCACCAGCGTCGTATCAAACGGCCAGGTGGGCCCGTTCCACTGACACTCCGGCCGCCCCGTCGGCCCGTCATAGCGGTACTGCCTCATGTAATACTCATACGACGGCTCCACCGTTCGAAGCCCGTACGGCCCCGCGAACTCCTGGGTCGAAAGCAGATGTCGCCACGACGCCGCAAATCGTTCGTCGTTATCCGGCAGATTGAAATACCACGGAACGTATCCCTCCAGCTCGCGCCCTCTCACAAAGTTCCAGTATTGCACAAACTCATTGTTTACCTGGAACCTATCCACAAAATGGTTCATCTCGCCATTCCACAAACTCTTCTGCACGTTTTCCCTGATCGATGCCGCCGTGCGGGCAAACGTCCGCGCCGTCTCGCGATCCCCCGCGAGCTGCGCGAGCTTGCTGATCGCCACCGCATTGGCAAACATGAAGCTGTTGATCGTCGGCCGAAACGCGTTGCCCCCGAGAAATCCGTCCCGCCCGCCGGTCGCGTCGATTGAAGCGATCGAATATTCCGTCGCGTCCAAAATCGGCTCGATGAAGTACAGATTCTTCGAAAAGTCGAACCGGTCGTCCCACAGGTGAAAAATGTGCTGCATCACGTCCAGATGCTTCGTGGCAAACGACCGATCGCCATTCACCAGGTAAAAGCCCCAGACCGCGTCCGGGATGGCTTCGCTGAAATGCCGATCGTTCCCCCCGCCGGTGTACATGTAATCGATGTACTCTTTGACATAGCGGTTGTCTTTCAGCCATCTCCCTTCATAGATGTGGAACGCGGTGGCATCGTTGAGGCTTTGATACGGCCGCTTGGCCCAGCCGACATCATCCAAAAATTCCGTGACGATATACCCCCGGTCACCCAGATCCCGCAGGTGCGATTTATAGAGCTGCCAGCGGTAGTAATAAACCTGGGTGATCTGGGGATCCGAGCAATCGAAGAAGGGTATGTTCTGCTCATACCAAGGCGCGTCGTTCCCGAAATGCTCCTGAGCCAGGCTGTCCATCGGCAATATATGCGTCCCATCCCCGTCCGCGTATGCCGCCACCGGACCCAGAAGTGCGAGCGCTGCAACCCAGACAGAATATCGCCACTGAGTGTGATTCATGATGTATTGTCCGCAAACAGCCCGGCCCATCCGCCCTTCCGTACCAAGCCCACCAATCTACTCGAAACACCCTTTAATTTCAGTATGAAAGAAAAAGCTCTCACTCTTCCCCCGCCCCCGGTAATCCGGCCTTCGGCTCTGAGGCTCAGGCTCGAAGAGGGGAGGGTTGGGGAGGGGGTTTTTACTCGTAGCGCAAAAAAATTCCGCGAAGCGTGCGAGACAATTTGCTCACGACCCGCGATATTTTTGTCCCATCCCCTTCAATACAAAACTTGACACTCCGCAACAAACTGGGCGCTTTGGGAAAATTGGGCATGGCAAAACACACGCCCAGCCAGCCTTTCCTGCAATTATTCGACGCTGTCAAAATACTCCACCTCGATCGTGATGATCGCCCGCATCTGCTTAAAAAGCCCCGGCCCATACGCCGATGTTTGATGCGACTTGAAAGCCGCCTCATCACGATAGCGCTCCGTCACCACGTACGTCCGCGGCGCCTTCCGCGACCGGTACAAGTCGTAGTACACGTTCCCCGGCTCATGCGTGGCCATCTCCGATTTCAGCGTTCGAAACAGGGCAAGAAAACTCTCTTCCTGCCCTTCATTCACGACCACATGCTTCACGCCGCCGATCATAAATATCTCCTTCTGGTTAGAACCAAACAATTCAACTGACTGGAACATCCTTCCATCCATGCCGCTGAACCACATCCTTGAGCAACCGGACAAGACCCGCCTGCTCTTCTCCACCGAGATGCCCGAAAAACTCCCGGTCGTTCTCGTCGGCAAGCTGGGCCAGCTTCGGAACCAGCTTTTCCCCCTTCGCCGTCAGAGTCACGCTCTGGTACCGGCGATCTCCCTTCGACGCCGTTCGCTCGGCAAATTCCTTGCGACGAAGCCGTTCGACCAGCTTGGAAATCGCTCCCCGCGTCATGCCCAATCGCTCCGCCAACTCACTCGGATTCACCGGCCCCGCCTCCAGCATTTCCCGCATGATTGCCCACTCCGCAACCGTGACGCCTTTCGCTTCCACTTTCTGCATGAACGCATGCGAGACGTGGTTCGAGACGAACCGCAGCCAATAGCCGAGATGTTTTTCCAGTTCGCTGACTTCGATTTTCCTCGCCATCGGCTCTCCTCAAAGCGACGAGGCTAACTGTGCCAACTGGGCCAGCTCGTCGTCCAACCCCTTCAGCCCAAGCTCAAAGGCGTCCCTCGGCATCCCCGCAGGTTTTTCCAGCGTCATGATGAACACCGACCCCGTCGAAACCGAAACCACCCGGGCCGGCACGCTCCATTTCCCCTCCTTGGGGTCGATGAAGTCGTGATCGAGAATCCCAAACGCCTCGACGCCACGAATCTCCAGCACCCCCGGCCCGCGGGGCGTCCGGATCTCCCAGCGATTCTCCCCGGCCGTCCTGGACGCCAGAACATTCCGGACAGCCCATCGCGGCCATTGCCCCCCGTCGGCAAGCAATTTCCACGCTGCCTGAGATGAACACTTCAGAAAAACCGATTTGGTGACAATGTCCATAGGAAAGGTTCCTTCAATGATTTCCTAGGAAACTATATCGCGTTTTCTGCCATTGTCAAGCGTCCAAATGGCCACCGATTATTTTGAAATCTTGGCCGTTTACTACCGTCGATGTGCTTACATCGTTTTTGCGAGTGCGACCAGTTGATCAAGGGCTTTCCCCCAGCCGGTGTGAAAACCCATATCCTCATGCTTCTTCCGGCCGGCCGCATCACTGTGCAGGAGGCAGGCCACGTACTTTGTCCCACTTCCATGCGGTTCGAGCTTGATGATCGCCGTGAAAACGAATGGAAAACCGGAAGTGTCGCGCGGACGGTAGCCAGGCTCCAAGGCGCCGGTCCATACGAGCTTTTGATTATCGATGATTTCAAGGTAGCAACCCACATTCGGAAACTCATGCCCTTCTGGTGAACGCATGACCGTGCGAAAAATCCCACCTGGCCGAAGGTCAATTTCACAATCGATCGTCGTCCATGGAGCCGGGGTGAACCACTTTTTGATGTGCTGCGGTTTGGTCCACGCGGCCCACACGAGTTCTGGCGGGACATCCACCACACGTTCAAAGATCAGGTCGAGTTCGGGGTTAAGCCGGCTCATTGGTTTTCTCCTTGTGCCTTAAAGTCTTGACGTAATCGTCGAATTGGTCAAAGCGTTGTTCCCAGATGGCCCGCTGTGCCGCCATCCAGCTTTCCGCCTTTTTTAATACCTTTGGTTCGAACTCAAAAGTTCGAACCCGGCCCGCCTTTCGGGACTTAAGCAGCCCGCATTCCTCCATTACCTTCAGGTGCTGGAGGAACGTTGGTAATGCCATGTCGAAGGGCTTGGCTAAGTCGCCAACAGATGCGGCTCCCTCGCACAATCGCTCTATCACTGCCCGGCGCGTCGGGTCTCCCAAGGCGCGGTAGACGCGGTCGAGTTGGGCATAATTGTTAGCCATTCGACTAAGTATTGTCGATCTTTATCCTCAGATCAAGGGGGGCTTAAGGCAAAAACCGGATTGAGGCGTCGAGTCCCCGGGCGCAAGCCAGAAAAAGTTCAACAGCCGTCTTGTTGTCCCGATTTTAATCTCCAACAGTGATCGCGTTGCCTCCTCCATTCGTGATCCGGGAGTTTGGCGCATCCACCATTGCCCATGCCGGGGAGTAAAAGGGCCGTGAGAAATCCATAACCCCCCATTCTTCGTGGTGGCGGGAAATCAGGAAGCAGAAAGTGCATCTCTAGATGTGAGGATTTCGTTAATCGTCCAAAATGTTTTGCCTTCCCGCTTGCCTTGTATATATTTGCCTTAGGCTGAAAAGCGTCGGGTGCTACCGCAGTTGCGTCGCTCTTTTTTATTCAGCCTCTCTTCATTCGTTTGCCAGGCATTGCCTTTGGTAAAGACGCGCTTGGCTCCTTGACGTTCAGCACTTGCCGTGGGTGTGGTTTTGACGCTCTCCAGGAGGTTCCTCATGAAAGCTCTGCGATTTGCAGTTGTGTGCCTGATCGGCGGTTTCAGTGGCGCTGCCCAGGCCCAGCTGATAACGGTTGACCTGGGAAAATCGCTCCAGCAAACGCAGGTCTCTGCCGGCGGCACCATGGCCGATACGAACGACTATTTTGCAGCCCGCGCCTTTTACCAAAATACGGGTGATTTCGATAATGCCACGCTGACTTATCCAGGTCCAAGCAGTCCTGCCGCGATGGTCGACGTTCCGGGAACGTACACTTTCTTAAACAACGAGACGGCAGCGGGGTATTACATAACCCAAAGCGCATCCTATCCCACCCAGGCGGCGATGGATTCCGATTACCCGTTTGGCAGTTACACCTATGGTCTCACCGGCGGAACGAACGGGCCGGTCTCAAGCACGATCAACTATACGTCGGACTTTTACACCGCGAATATGCCGACCCTGACGGCGGCCAGTTTTAACGGGTTGCAGGGAGCGGATACGAGCCAGCCGATCAATGTCGCGTTCGCGCCGATGCTGGATAACCCCGACTTTGGCGTCACCGCCGGGGCCGACCATTACGTGTTTCTCGACGTGTATACTTCGGGCTTTGGCGCGGATGTCTACTCCACGTACACAGATCAGACCGCGAGCCTGACTAACTTTGTGATCCCCGCGAGCACGTTGGCGCCGGATACCAGCTACTCGGTGCTGTTGACGTTCGACGACCGCATCGGCACCACCGATGGCAATAATGTGAATCAATTCCAGTTATTCGATACCAAGACGGAGGTGGACTTCACGACGGGCGCCGCCGTTGTTCCCGAGCCGGCGAGCCTGGGTCTGGTTGGGATTGGGATTAGCCTGTTGGCCGCGAGGCGGAAGCGGGCGCGATGAGGGGGCGGAGGGTTTATTATTGAAGGGGCCGTCACTGATCACCCCGTCCGTAAAGGCCCCCTATCTTTTTTCTTGGCACTCTTGGCGTCTTGGCGGTTAAAATCTTCATAACCGCCAAGAGCGCCAAGAAATGCGATTCACTTAAACGAAACCGTGATTGATTATCTCAGTGGAATCTCGAGCGGTGACGGCGCAGTTCAAATCCCGTCACCCCAATGCACCGAGACCGAACCCTCATCGCTTCGTCTCTGTTTCCGCACCCGCAGTATCCAGAATCCGCCTATCGCGTCTATAGAGCATGTTATGCGCTTTGCCCCGCCCGCGACTCGGCGATGAATCCGTTCTTCAAACATTCGAGTTTCGAATTTGCCCTGAAATCGCATATCCACAATAAAAACACAATCGAGACTAAACAATGTCCATACACCCCATGTCCTCTACCCCAAATTGCCCATCCTACCCAGCTTGTTGCGGACTGTTACCTTTTGTACCCGAAGGGCCAAACGAAAAATCAAAAGTCCCCCCAACAAACTGTTTGACCCGCGTCCCATTTGGATCGCCGCCAGCGCCCGGTTTATATTCCTCGCCCCCGATGACGCCGATTGAATTCAACCGCGCCATGCACCGCGGCCTCCAGGCCAACGCGACAGGCGATCTCAACCAGGCCGAAAAAATCTTCCGCTCCCTCCTCGCAAAACAACCCAACAACGCCGGCGTCCTTCAAGCCCTCGGCGTCATCGCCGCGCAGATGCAGCATTTCGACGAAGCCATCCCCCTTCTCCAACGCGCTGTCAAGCTCCAGCCCTCCGGACAACTTTATTACAACCTCGGCAACGCTCTGCGCAACAGCGCAAAGGTCGACGAGGCCATCGCCGCCTTTCGCGAGGCGGTGCGCCTCCAGCCCGAATTCCCCGAATCTCACCGCAACCTCGGAAACCTGCTGCGCGAGCGCGGCCAGCCCGAGGAAGCCGTCGCTTGCCAGCGCCAGTCCGTCCGCCTCCAGCCGCAAAACCCCGATGCCCACAACAGCCTGGGCATGGCCCTGCTGGTCAACGAAGACCCCGAGCATGCCGCGGAAGCTTTCCGCGCCGCCCTGGCTCTCGATCCCAACCACGCCGATGCGTTCAATAATGTTGGTGTCGCTATGGTCCGCTCTGTCATCACACAGATGAACAATCGGGCCCTCGATGAGGCGGAAACGGAGTTGAACCGTGCCATCGACCTTCGTCCCGATTTTGCCGCCGCCTGGAGCAACCTCGGTCACGTCCGCCGCACCCTCGGCCGCGTCGATGAGGCCCTTGCCGCCTACCGCAAGGCAAGCCAGATCGAGCCCAACAGTCCCGAAATTCAAGGCGACGTGCTCTTCACGCTGAACTATCTCTCCTGGGACGATCCTCGGGCCCTTTTTGAAGAGCACCGCGCCTGGGCAGCCCGTCATCTCCTGCCGACTGTCGAACCCCCTGCCTTCACCAACGACCGAGCGCCAGACCGTCGCCTGCGCATCGGCTACGTCTCCCCGGATTTCCGCCGGCACGTCGTCTCTTTTTTCACCCTCCCCCTTCTACAGAATCACAACCCGCAAAATGTGGAGCTTTTCGCCTACGCGAACGTGGTCAAGGAAGACACTGTGACCGAGGGGATGAAACCGTTGTTCCAACACTGGCGCGAGATCCTGGGCAAAAGCGACGCAGACGCGGCCACCCTGATCCGCTCCGATCAGATCGACATTCTCGTCGATCTCACCGGCCACACCGGTGGAAATCGTCTCGGCATCTTCAACCAAAAACCGGCGCCGGTTCAGGTCACCTATCTCGGCTATCCAAATACCACCGGCATCGCCGCCATCGACTATCGCTTCACCGATGCCTTGGTCGATCCCCCCGGACTTGCCGACGAACTTTGCGTCGAAAAACTCTGGCGCCTGCCCGACTGCGCCTGGTGCTATCAGCCGCCGGTCGAAAGCCCCGAGATCCAGATGCGCGTCGAAGACCGCCTGACTTTCGCGTGCTTCAACGCATTGGCAAAGGTAAGCCCCGAGGTCCTTGACCTCTGGGGTGATCTGCTCAAAGCCGTTCCGCATGCGCACATATTATTTAAATCATCGGGAACGGGTCCCCTCTCCACCCAGAAGCGCCTGATCGCCGAATTCGCGAAGCGCGGTGTTTCCGAAGACCGTGTCGATGTTCGTCCCTACGCTCCGGGGGCGGGCGACCATCTGAAAGTCTATTTCGATGCCGACATCGCGCTCGATACGTTTCCGTATCACGGCACGACCACTACCTGCGAATCCCTGTGGATGGGGCTTCCAGTCGTCACGCTGGCGGGAAAATCTCACGTCTCGCGCGTTGGCGTGAGCCTGCTCACCAACGTCGGGCTACCGCAATTCGTTGCCCAAAGTCCCGCGGATTACGTTCGCATCGCCGTGGACCTGGCACAAAACCGGAAACTTCGCGATGAACTGCGCCCGGATTGCGGTCGCGCATGCTGGCGTCGCCCCTGATGAACGGGCCACAATTCGCACGCAACGTCGAATCGGCCTATCGCGAAATGTGGCAAATATGGTGCGGAGCAGGAGCCCAATGAAACTTCAGGGACCACCTTCTCCGCTTCGCCCCAACATGCGCGACCAGTTTATGCTGGCGCCGGGCTTGGCGATGCTCAATCACGGCTCGTTCGGCGCGATGCCGCGCGTCGTTTTTGACGAACATACTGCCTGGCGAATGCGCATTGAAAACGACCCGGTTGAAATCCTGGGCCGCCAGTCGGCAAAACTTATTGACATCGCCAAATCCGCCGTCGGCGACTGGCTCGGCATGCAGCCCGCCGACTTCGGCCTGGTCACCAATGCCACCGAGGCAATCAACTGTGTGCTGCGCTGCGCCGGTTCAGCAGCGGAGACGAGCTGCTCACTACGAATCATGTTTACAACGCCGTCCGGCAGGCCATGAAATACGTCGCGCAGCGCAGCGGCGCCGGCTATCGTGAAATCGATATCCCCACCCCCATCGAGTCGCCGGAGGCGATCCTCCGGGCGATCGTCTCCGCGCTCTCGCCGGGCACCCGGCTTCTGGTGATCGACCACGTCACCTCCCCCACCGCCATCGTCTTCCCAGTGGCCGAGATCATCTCAGCCTGCGCGAGCCGAAACGTCGACGTGCTCATCGACGGCGCCCATGCGCCGGGCATGCTCGATCTCAAGATCGCCAAACTCGCGCCAGCTTATTATTCCGGCAACCTCCACAAATGGGCGTTTGCTCCGAAGGGGTGCGCCTTCGTCTGGGTTCGCCCCGATCGTCAAAGCGATTTCCATCCGACCATCATCAGTCACAACCTGGGCAAAGGCCTCCCGGCCGAATTCGTCTGGCAAGGCACGCGCGATTTCGCGGCATGGTTCACGATCCCGCGCGCCGTCCAGTTCATGGCCGACCTCGGCTGGGAGAAACTCTTTTCGCACAATCACCAAATGGCGGTCTGGGTGAATCAAATGCTTTGCGATTTTTGGCAAACCACCTCACTCAGCCCTCTCGACGGTTCGATGCTCGGCTCGATGGCCACCGTTCCCCTGCCGCCGCCGCTCGACGAGCTGACCGATTCGCAGCTTGGCGTGCTCCAATCGCGGCTGCACGACCAATATAAGATCGAAGTTCCTCTGTTCCGCTGGCAGGAAAAAATTCACGCCCGGCCGTGCTGTCAGATCTACAATACGCAAGACGATTTCGATCAGCTCGCAAAGACGATCAAAACAATCAGCCCGGGAGACCTATGACGCAGCAGTGGACCGATGTTGAGCGCTACTATACCGACCTTCTCGTCGGCCCCGACCCGGCATTGGACGCCGCCATGGGCGCGATCGATGCCGCTGGTCTGCCGAAGATCAGTGTCTCCCCCAACGAGGGGAAATTCCTGCATCTGCTGGCGAGAATCTCCGGCGCCCGCCGAATCCTGGAAATCGGCACGCTCGGCGGGTACAGCGCCATCTGGCTGGCCCGCGCGCTTCCCAAAGAGGGGCGGCTTATCACGCTGGAGGCTGAGCCAAAGCACGCCGCCGTCGCGCAAACCAACATCGCCCAGGCGGGCCTCGCCAACATCGTTGAAATCATCACCGCGCCCGCGATCCAAACCCTGCCGCGGCTCGCCTCAGAAAAACGCGGCCCCTTCGATCTCTTTTTCATCGACGCCGACAAAGCCAGCACGGCTGAATACTTCAACTGGTCCCTCAAGCTCTCGCGCCCCGGCAGCGTCATTGTGGTGGACAACGTGGTGCGCAAGGGCGCCGTCATCGACGCCAAGAGCTCCGACCGCGACGTGCTGGGCATCCGCCGATTCAACGAGCTCCTTTCCAAAGAAAAACGCGTCACTGCGACCGCATTGCAAACCGTTGGCTCCAAGGGATACGACGGATTTACGCTTGCCGTAGTCAAGGAATGAACGGCGTCTGTTTCAAATCGCCGGCAAACCGCTAGAATTCCTCGCCCTATGGATCCATACATCCAGTCTCTATTCGCCAACCGCATCGGCGGCGCGCAGTTCGGCAAAAGCACGGAGATCTACAAATTCGAAATCATCAAACGTGCGAAGCGCGCCGCCCTGGCCGCCAATCCGAACGTCGAACTGATTGACATGGGCGTCGGCGAGCCGGACGCGATGGCGTTTCCCGAATGCATCCGGGCGCTGGCGGACGCGGCTGGAAAACCGCAGAACCGGACTTACGCGGATAACGGCGGTGCGATCTACAGGGAGGCCGCGGCGCGATGGCTTGAAAACGTCTGCGGCGTCGAGGGGATCAACCCTGAAAGCGAAATCGTGCACTCGATCGGCTCGAAAGCGGCACTCTCGATTCTGCCTGCGTGCCTGATCAACCCGGGCGACGTGGCCCTCATGACTTCGCCGGGCTACGCCGTCTTCGGAACGCACGCGCAGTATTACGGCGGCGAAGTGCACAACATCCCGCTGCTGGAGAAGAACAGTTTCCTACCCGATTTGAACTCGGTGCCGGCCGACAAGCTTCGGCGGGCCAAGACGCTGGTGATTAACTATCCGAACAATCCGACCGGCGCGAGCGCCACGCCCGAATTCTTCGCGGCGGTTGTCGCGTTTGCCAAGCAGCACAATCTCGTGGTCATTCACGACGCGGCGTATGCGGCGCTGGTGTTTGACGGCAAGCCGCTCTCGTTCCTGGCGACGCCTGGGGCGATCGACGTCGGCATCGAGCTGCACTCCATGAGCAAAGCGTTCAACATGACGGGGTGGCGGCTGGGGTTCGTGGCGGGGAACCGGCTGCTGGTCCGGGCTTACGCGGATGTGAAGGACAACACGGATTCGGGGCAGTTTTTGGCGATCCAAGAAGCCTGCGCTATGCGCTGGATCATCCGGAAATCACCCGGTCGATCGCGGCGAAATATTCGCGGCGGATGGACGGCCTGGTGGCGGTCTTGAATCGCCACAAGCTGCCGGCGAGGAAGCCGTGCGGGTCGTTTTTTCTGTATGTGAAATCTCCGCGCAGCGGGGTGGGCAAGGACGGAAAGCGCATCGGGTTCGGGCGGGCGGAGGATTTCAGCCAGTGGCTGATCACTGAAAAGCTCATCAGCACCGTTCCGTGGGATGATGCGGGGGCGTATGTGCGGTTCAGCGTTACGTTCTCGGCAAAGGACGAGGCGGAGGAGAGGCGGGTGCTGGCGGAAGTGGACCTGCGGCTGGGCGGGACGGATTTTGAGTTCTAGGGAGCGACTGAACAGAACTGAACAAAACTGAACACTTTTCAAAAATTGATTAGTGAATGCTAGTTTTATGGAGTGACGCAAGTGTTTAACCGGAAATGAGTTGGAACGAGTTGCTGGCAAAGCCGGCGCGGGTCTGGGAAAAAGTGTTCAGTTTGTTGGATGTCGCTTTTGGGGGTGATTGAGAGGGATCCGCCGGGTGGGGACAATTGGGCTTCTTTCGTGATGTATTGGGGTTTTTCGCTTGCGTCAACTCAAATAACACGCCCACGCGATTGCGATCTACTTCATGCACTACAACTTTTGCAAAATCCATTCGACGCTTCGCGTCAGGCCCGCGATGGCTACTGGTCTGTCAGAGACAGTCCGGTGGGCCGAGGACTCGCTCAAGCTGATCGAATGAAATGCGATATAATTGTAGCGTGACACGGTTTGGCCAACGTATGTTGCGCCGCCTGGCGATGGTTTCGCTACTGCTTAGTGGCGGAGTAGGGTTGCTTTGGTTGGCGCGGTGAGCCACTTCGACAGTTTTAGCTTTTCGATTGTGAGCCCCCATTTTAGACCTGAGTGGGTTACTATTGGAACAGGCGGCGGCCAAATCGCGCTACAAATTGCGACTGAGTATGGCTTGCCGCGATATTTCCGCCACTGGGGATTCGGTCCGACTGCTTGGGAGTCGGGAGACGGCATCCAGGGTTTTAGCGCGGAATCGCTCGGCGGATGGTCCGGATTGAGGGGATCTCGGTTCGCAATCGGCGTAGTCAAGGTGTTTGACGGAACGACGGAGTATCATTTAATCGTGCCGCTGTGGTTTCTACTCATCGCACTCCTTGTACCTCCAACGTGGTGGTTTTATGCGTTTTTGAGGCGAAGACAAAAAGGCCACATCGGGATATGCCACAACTGCGGCTACGATCTGCGCCCACGCCCGACCGTTGCCCTGAGTGCGGGACCATCCCACCGCCGAAAAAGGAGATTGCCGCGAACTGAATCACGCGGCGCAAGTTGCCCTGCACTTCATGTACTACAATTACTGTCGGGTTCAGCAGACGCTTCGCGTGACGCCAGCAATGCAGGCGGGGCTGGCCGACCATGTTTGGGAGATTGAGGAATTACTGAAGCTGATTGACTGAAGCGCGGTACAATTTCCGGCGATGAAACGCTTCCGCCGACAAGTATTCAACGGGCTTGCGGCCATTTCGTTGTTGCTCTTTGTGGGCCTCGTCTACGATAGGGTTTATATCTTCAGACGCCCTGTCGCTTTGCCTCCGCCACTTCCTACAACCATGACAACGACCGATGTGAACGGCGTCTGGGTATTCACCTATCAAGACACGTCGCTTGCCCACGTTCGGCCATTCTTCCCCGCATTGGGATGGCGCATTCCGGTTGGTATAGCCTTCATTTCGACGATAACACTCCCCCTCTGCTGGGTCGTGTTGCGATACCGTGAAGCGCAAGCTACTCGTATTCTTCCGGGCTCATGTCGAGACTGTGGCTACGACCTCCGCACCACGCCGGACCGTTGCCCCGAATGCGGAAAAACCGTCGAAAAAACTATTTAATTTCAAACTGACCCACTACCGGAATCCGGAGAAACTTGACAGGCGACAATCCGGCGTGTGATCGCGAGCCGCATAGCGCGTCAAGCGGAAGAGGCGTGACGTGACGGCTGCATTAATGATGTTTGGTGGATCGGGGAATTGGTGGGGCTTTTGCGGTAGTATTTTGAGGTGTGGCAGACAAGCCAATGGAACCACTTTCTTATGCCTCGCCAGATACGACACGGCGCGATGACAATCATTATCCCGTCGTAAAAGCGATTTTACTGTCGATTCCGTTTTTCATAGGGTTTTGGTTGCTCCTAGGCGCTCTGGATTACTTTGGGGCTGCCTCCACGACCCCGCTGAAACCTCAGAAGGAACATTTCGAAGAACTAGGGTGGCGTTTTCTGCTTTGCGGCATCGCGATATTTCTTTATGTAATCTGGCGTGCCTGGAAGTTGGTTAGAGGTCTACGCTCGCTTCCAAAACTCACAGAAAACACGAAATAATTTGAAACTGACCCGCTACCGGCGGTGCTGGCCGATCATGTTTGTGAGCTTGAGGAATTGGTGGGGACGATCGACTGAGGGGCGGTACAATTCCCGCAAATGAAGCGGCGGCGGTTATTCAATACGATTGCGACGGGCTCGTTGGTGCTGTGCGTTGCGATGATTGCTTTGTGGATTCGCAGTTACCTGCGCTGGGACATGCTGGTCAGAAAGGAAGGAAATTATCAAATCGTCGCTCGCAGCAATTTGGGGCTCGTTTCGATGAACTTCGACATTCTCGATAGATCTGCCGGGTATAGCTTCTATTGGCGACACGAGCGATGGGACACCGATCTAGCGAGATTGATAAAGTCGAATCTGGGAGATTCGGGATTTCGTTACCAGCGACTCATTCAAACAGACGCTTATTTTCCAAAAGCCGCTCCCTCCGTCTTTTATCATTTGCAGACCCCCGATTGGTTCATTTCTCTTTTACTGGCGGTTTTTCCGGCGATATTTGCGATTTCGTTTTGGCGTCGGCGAACTAAGGTGCAAAGCATGTGTTCCTCTTGTGGCTACGACCTACGCGCCACACCCGACCGTTGCCCGGAATGCGGGACAATACTGTCGAAAGAGTAATTTTATTTCAAACTGACCTACTTTCGAATTCCGGCCACTGGCCAATCTAATACGGTTTGGGAGATTGAGGATTTGCTGAAGCTGATCGACTGAGACGCGGTACAATCCCATTCGATGAGACGGCATCACCAATGGTCGTTAGCTGCGCTCGCGTTGTTGTCACTGGGAGTTAGTGTGCTGGCGGCGGCTTTCTGGGCGCGGAGTTATTGGCGGTTCGACGAGCTAAGTTACCCCACGCACGATGTCGGAGGAACTCGTTGGACCAATTATATATTGGAGTCAAACCGAGGCTGCATTTTGGTCGAGTACGAGCCGATGCAGTTTTCGTCTCCGCCGGGTTCAAATCCGTTTCCTCCTTTTCTGTCGCTCAGCAACGATGTTGAGCCTGGTCTCGCCCTGATGCCATATGATAGCAATCCTGGTTTCCATCATGAGTCTGGACCTGCTTTTGGGCCTTTCGCGAGTCTGATTTGGAATCGAATAGGGTTTCATTGGGAGCGCGATGACTTTCCCTGGAATGGATTTGAAAGTTCCCGAATCGACACGGTGTCGGTACCGCACTGGTTCTTGATAGGGCTTTCGTTGTACCCATCAGTAGTGGCAATCATCGGGATTCGGCGAAGACGGCAGCGCGGGGCGTTGGGCCAATGCGTAAACTGCGGCTACGACGTGCGCGCTACGCCGGAGCGATGTCCGGAATGCGGAACGATTCCTTCGAAAAAGGAATCGATTTCTAATTGACCACAACCGAAATTTGCGCGGCGGGTCAATTTCGGTCGGTGAGGGCATTTGGAAATTTCTCACGGCAGCGCGGTTCGACTGAGCTCACCGAAGTCCGTGGGCGTTCCGGGGGGCTGAAATCTTTAGGTGCAGGGTGGGGATTTCTGTGGGTGCGAGCACGGCTCGACTGAGCTCGCCGAAGTCCCACAGCTTTGGTATGGGGGCGCGGTGGGGAACTGGTGTCGCGTGACGGAGCGGAGGTTTTTTGTGGGAGGCCCCCGATGGCCATCGGGGGGCTTTGGGGGGAAGGGTGTTTTGCCTTTGAGCGCGTTAATTTGGTCATGGGGATGTTGATACGGCGATTTGCGCACCTGACGAATGCCTTTTCAAAATAAATCGAGGATCATGCGGCGATGGTTGCGCTTCACTTCATGCACTGCAACTGCTGCCGGATTCACCGCGGGCTTCGCGTCACGGTAGCGGTGCGGGCGGGTTGACCCGGAGCAATCGCGTGTAGAGTGAAAAATGCTGAAGACCCTCACCCCCAACCCTCTCCCGGAGTACCGGGCGAGGGGTAAAAAGGGGCATGTGCGATAGCAATGCGCGCCGGCCAATTACACTCGGGAGCTTGAAGAATTGGTGGGGTTGACCGATTAGTATTTGGGGGAATGCCGGAGATTAATCCGCTCGACTATCGCTCTCCTCCTCCTCCTTCTCCTCCTCCTCACGGTCCGCGCTCCTCCGTAAGCGGGCCTTTGAAATGTTTCATCCTCTTTTCGTGCGGCCTGGTCGCCATTGTTCTGTTGGCGAGCCTGATGATACTTGGTGGTTCCGAAGAAGGGTTGATCCTCGCACCGATTGGCACGATCCTAATGTTCGCATGGGTTGCGTCGTTAATTGATTTAATCCTCGCGTGCTTATCTCGATTGCGCAAAAATAGAATTTAATTTCAAACTGACCCACCACCGAATTCCGGGGAAATTTGAGAGGCGACGATCAGGCGTGTGAAGGGGAGCGGCATAGCGCGTCATGCGGAAGAGGCGCGACGTGAGGGCTGACCGATCGTGTTTGGGAGATTGAAGAATTGGTGGGAGTGCAAAATGAGGGACTGCGATTTGTGGACATCGAAAGACGCGCCCCGCGGTTCGACACAGCTCACCGAAGTCAGGCGGGGGCGGCTACACAGGGAGAGAGGATGTCTTTGAATCGCGCTTCCCCATTTTGTGCGCGAGTATGGGAGGAGTTGTGGGTTCCGGGGTGTTTCTGTGGGTGCGAGCACCCCACAGCTTTGGTATGGGAGTCGGTTGGGGGATGGGGGTCGCGCGGCGGGCTCGGGTTTTTGTGGGAGGCCCCCCGATGGTCGTCGGGGGGATTTTGGGGGGAGGGTATTTTGGGGGGAGGGGAGTTGCTCGGCGCGGGTTGCGGAAGTCGGAGGGCGCTGCTGAGGGACGCGCTTCCCTGCGGGGCGCGGCTAAACGGGAGGGGGCTTTGAGGGAGTTCACTCGCAAGGGGCGGGAGGGCGTGTTAGTATTTGGGGGTCACAACGGAGTCCGACATGCGCAGCAAATTTCTCCTCCTCGGCGGAGCCGGGGGGTTTGTGGTTTTGCTTATCCTTGGCGTTATCTTTGCAATCCGGGCGGGGTTTCAAAACTCGGACGTCTCGGCGGCCGGCGCGGCACCGACCGTGCAGTCACAGGCGCTATCTTCCGCGCCAAGCCCCAGCGCCAGGGGCCGTCTGATTCCGATCCAACGTCTCTGGGATATACGATGCTGGCCTCGGCGGGCGTTGGAAATACGATGTTCGCGCAGAAATCGGATGCGACTACGCCGCAGGCGGCGATCCTCTCGGCGCTGCGGGATATGAGCCGGGTGCTGGATTCGAAGCCAACCGTGCTGGGCGCGTTTGCGGATGCGCATGAGCATCGGCGCGGGGGGGCGACGTTTTCGGGGTCGCTGCACGCGCGAGCGGTGCAGGGGACTATATTCTGCGGGATCGGCGAGAAAGGGGCGGCGATTACGATTCTTTACGACTCCGCCGACGCGCCGGCTGCCGAGTGGAATAAGCTTGCCGCGGCGCTACCTGCGGATACGCAGATGAAGGAGGAATCGTTTGGGGATGGGGTGGGGACGATTTCGATTCCGCCGGACTGGAAGATTGTCAGCGCGAGCAATATTGGGTCGGTGTCGCTTGCGGGGCCGGCGGGGCAATCGATCAGTTTGGGGGCGGGGTTTGAAGTGGTGACGCCGAACTCGATGGGGGCGGCGGTGCAGAATCAGCTTGCGGCGACGGGGCAGCTTACGCCGGCGACGCGGATGCTGGTGGCGCCGTTTACGGGGCCGCAGGATGCGCTGAAGAATCTCTCGCCGCAGCTCAGCGATATGTCGCAGGCGCGCGGGGGGCCGGGGATCGATCTGGATGAGATCATGCAGTCTACGCCGGTGCAGGCGGAGCTGCCTGGGGGGCAGGCGGCGCGGATTTATTTTCGCACGACGCATTCGCTGAACGGGCAGGCGATTCATTACCGGGCGTGGGCGCAGATTGAGTGCTATCCGATCGGCAATGGGACGTGGGGGCTTTTTGCCAGCGTTATCACGGGGCCGGATAGTTCGTTTGACGTGGATCTGCCGCTGATGATTGAGATTTCGCAATCGTGGAAGCTGGACAACGCGGTGCTGGGGCAGCACACGCAGCAGGATATCGCGGCATCCAATGCGCGATTCTGCGCCTTCGAGCATTCGATGCAGGAGAAGGAAGACGCCTTCGATGGGTATCTGAAATCCATCCAGCACGACGAGCTGATCCAGGACCGGTCGAATGCCGACTTCGATGAAGTGATCCGCGGGTATCGCACGGTTTACGACACGGCGAGCGGAGAGAAGACCTCGGTCGATCTGGGGAGCGTCAACGGAATCGTCAACGCGCTGAACGAGGGGGATCCTGGGCGATACGTGCAGATTCCGCTGCGGGACGAGGAATTTCCGCTCTCGGCGGGGAATTGAAATCGCATGCGCGTTCAACCGGCGGTCATCGCATATCTGGGCCTTGGGGCCAATCTCGGCGACCGGGAAGAAAATATCCGAGCGGCCCTGGCGGCGCTGGGATCCACGGATGGTGTTTCGATTACCCGGGTTTCATCGCTGCTGGAGAATCCGGCGGTGGGTGGGCCGGCTGGGTCGCCGGCGTTTTTGAATGGGGCGGCGGAAATTAGTACTACACTTGGCTCGCATGCGCTGCTGCATCGGACGCTTGAGATTGAAAAGGGTTTGGGGCGGACGCGGGTTCATAAATGGGAGCCGCGAACGATTGATATTGATATTCTGCTGTTTGGGGATCAGATCATCAGCAGCCAGGAGTTGGTGGTACCGCACCCGCTGATGCACGAGCGAAGGTTTGTGCTTGAGCCGCTGGCGGAGATTGCGCCGGGGGCGGTGCATCCGGTGTTGCAGATGACGATTGGGGGGCTTATGGAGAACCTGGAGGGGAATACGGGGTAGGGAAATTGGAATTTTGAATCTTGAATTTTGAATTTAAAATTTAAAATTTAAAATTTCGAATTTTACCAGGGGAGGGGATAATTGAGTTTCGAATTTCGCGCTATGCGGGGTCGAATCCGCCGAAGGGAACTTTGGGCGCGAGGGGGTCGGGGCGGGTATAGCTGACGACGGGGCGATAGGCTTTTCCGTCGGTTGAGGAGTCCAGGAATCCCAGCATCAGGTCGAGGACGGCGAGACCCTGCTGGCCGCTGGAGCGGGGGGTGCGGGAATTGGCGATGGCCCAGGCCATCTCGGCGAGGCCGACTGAGCGCTCGTAGACGTGTTCGAAGACCGGCGGAATTTCGCGGAATTCTGAGTCTTCGTTGCGCCGGACTTTTACGGGGCCACCGAAGCCGTTGGGGTCGGGGAGGAGCATCGTGCCCTCGGTTCCGAAAATTGTGATGGGGGTTTTGCCGTCGTACTGGGCGAAGCGGGTGGCGAAGCTCATGACGATGGAGCCGACGGCGCCCTGCTGGAACTCGATGCTGCCGATGACATGGTCGGGGGTTTCGACTTTGATTTTCTTTCCCTTTTTCGTTTCGCTGGTGATGGTGCGCTCGGGGATTTCGATGGCGGAGAGGCCGGTCAGGCGGCGCACAGGGCCGAGGCAATTTAGGAGAGCGGTGAGATAGTATGGGCCCATGTCGAGCATGGGGCCACCGCCAGCTTCGTAGTAGAATTCCGGGCTGGGGTGCCAGTGCTCGTGGCCGGGACACATCATGAAGGCGAGGAAACTGACGGGGCGGCCGATGATTCCTTCGTCGATCGCCTTGCGCGCGGTTTGAAGGCCCCAGCCGAGGAAGGTGTCGGGGGCGCAGCCGACCTGAAGCTTGCGGCGCTGAGCCTCGTGCAAAATCGTTTGGCCGTCTTCGCGGGTGACGGCGAGGGGTTTTTCGACGTAGACGTGCTTGCCGTTTTCGAGGGCGGCCATGCAGATGGGCATGTGGGCCTTGGGGACGGTGAGATTCAGGACCAGGTCGATCGATTTGTCGGCGAGGAGCTCGTCGACGCTAAGAACCCTGGGGACCGCGTAATCGGCCGCCTTGCGCTCGGCGGCTTCGCGATTCAGATCGGCGCAGGCGGCAATCTCCAGGATGGGGAAATTGCGGCTGGTCTGTAAATAGCGCCCGCTGATGGCGCCGCAACCGATTACTCCAACGCGAATCCGTTCATTCATAGGGGGCATCATAGTCAGGGAAAGTTGAGGGGTCCATTGGGGAAACGTAACCCCCTGAGGGCGCGGCAACTGCGCTTGAATCGATTTGAGGTCATTCGGATAATGCCGAAAAAGATTGGAGAATTCATGCAGCGAGTCTGTTTTCTGTTACGCGTAAAGCCTAATCGGCTCGGGGAATATAAGAGCGCGCATAAATCAGTCTGGCCGGAAATGCTGGGGGCGCTGAGCCGGCATGGGTGGACGAATTATTCGCTCTTCCTTAAATCGGATGGGCTGCTGGTTGGATATGTGGAGACGCCGGACTTTAAAAAGGCGGTGGAGGGGATGCAGGGGGAAGATGTGAATGTCCGCTGGCAGGCGGCGATGAAGGATTTTTTTACGACGCTGGGGACGGGGGCGGCGGATACTTCGCTGGAAGTGCTGGAGGAAGTGTTTCATCTTGATTGATGGAGGAGATTGGGCGAGAAGATATTTGGGGCGATCTTTCGCGAGGCGGCCCCCTCCCGATCCCTCCCCCGGAATACCGGAGGCGGGGGTAAAGGCGCTCGGGAAGTTGAAGGCGCAGGGCGTGCTTACTTGTGGACGTAGATCACTTCGCCGCTGGTGCAGCCCAGATCTCCGCAAACGCACTGGACAATCACCTTCGCCACCTCGCTGGGCGGCAGCACTTTGTCGCGTGGTATCTGCTCTTCGGAAAAACTGGCGCGGAGCATGGCGGTCTCTGTCGCCGCGGGGGCAACCGTATGTACGCGCACGCCGATCTCGGCTCCCTCGCGGAGAGGGCGAGGCCCAGGAGATTCATCCCGGCCTTGGCGGCGCCGTAGGGGCCGAGGCCGGGAAATGGATCGCGGCCTGCGTAGGAGGATACATTCACGACCACCCCACCACCGTGCTTGCGGAAGACCGGCCAGAGCCGGTGGCAGAGATAGAAGACGGAGGAGAGATTCGTATCAATCGTCGCCCGCCATTCTTCGGGGGTCATTTTCTCGACGGTGCGGACCATCCCCAGCCCGGCGCAGTGGACCAGGGCGTCGATGCGGCCAAAGCGTTTTAGGACATCGTCGATCATGCGATCGACCTTGGCGGGATCGGAGACGTCGCAGACGAATCTTTCGACCTCTTCGCCGCAGATTTTTCGGGTTTCATCGAGCTCGCCGGCGTTTCGGGAGATGAGTGCGAGTCGGTATTCGGATTGGGCGAGCTCGACGGCCGTCGCCCGGCCGATCCCGCGTCCGGCGCCAGTAATGATTGCGACGCGATTGTTCATGATCGACTCCTTTCGAAATTGTTGGGTCTTTCGAATTACAAATTTTCAACCGAGATTCGGGCGCCCATGCGATGGATCGACCCGCCGGGCAGCTTCACCTTGGCGTCGCGGGCGTTGGCGGTTTCGACGCAGACCATCTGCTGCCACTGGTCGGCGCCGAGGTCTTTCATGGCGGCGGCCTTGTCTGCCCAGGGATTCCAGGTGACGGTGGCATTGGAGCGTGACTTTTCGATTGCAATCGTCCGCTTGAGCGCGGGATCTTTGATGAGCACGCGGGGAGCGCTGCTGTAATAGAGGCGGTCGGTCTCGCCGGTGAATCGGATGGGCTCATCGGGCTGCTTTTTGCGCTTTTCGCCATCCGCGCGGTCTAGATATTCCGAGCCGGACAGTCCCTCGACGGAGACGCTTTCGATGTTTCCAATGTTGAAATAGGAGTGCAGGGCTTCTTCAAATTCGAAGGGCTGCTTGTTGACGTTCCTGACTTCGAGGGTCATATCGAGGGAATCGGAAACCACGACGATGAAGCGCAGCTCGAAAGCGAAGGGCCAGAGCTTCATGGTCTGTTCGTCGCTGGCGGTGCCGAGGACGATGCGGACGGAGCCATCGCCGCGGGCGTCGCAGGATTCGATGTCCCAATCGCGGGTGCGGGCGACGCCATGGGGCGGAAGCTCCGGCTTATCCTCCCTGGGCCCGAACCAGGGAAAGACAATCGGCACACCGCCGCGGATGGGCTTTTTGCCGTCGAAAGCGCTGTGCTTGCTCATGAATAATACGGGCGAGGCCCCGCGCGGCTGAAAATGGGCGACGTGGGCGCCGAAGAGATATATCTCGGCTGAGCCGCGCGCCGCGGTGGCGACGATCCGTGGCAGATCCCCCTTCCCCGCTTCAACCTTCACAACTCCATTCACTCCGAAGCGTTTCTGAAGATCTTCCACCCGCGACATGCGCGATACTCTAGTTCATCCTCCTGAAAATAAAAGCCCTCAATCTGAAGTTAGAGATCATTAATGCAAGTTACGAGCAAATGGCGGGAGCATTTACTCGCAACTTACGGGGCTGCAATTCGCAACTTTTTTGATCAATAGGGAGGGAGGCTGTAGAACTTTGCGCCCCATTGATCCTGCGGATAGACGGTGTCGGCGACGTTCTTGTTTTCGACATGACCATCGAGGTAGAGGAAGTTGGACGTGCGCATGTCCCAGCCGGAGATCGTTGTCACGGTGCCGTTGGGCTGCGTGTAGGTTATGTTTCCGAACTTCGCTCCGATTGAGCCATGGTTTCGCCCGACAAAATCGAGGGTGGTGTCCGGGGTGGTTACGGCGGAGTTAACAATACCGGGATTCGGATTCATGTCCTTGAGCTGCGCCCACCCGAATGAGTTGCCGATTGGCAGCAGGTAGGCGTGATCGGGGGAATTTACGGCGCTAACCGCAGTCTCCTTTACGCTGATTCCGCTCACCGGACGGCGGCTATTGCTCACATAGACACCTGAGCTAATGTTTGACGTAGACTGCATAATCGTCTGAATTCCCCACATCTCGGTGGCCAGGATCGTGCCTGCGCTATTACTCACGCTCCCTGCTTTGACGAAGATATAAGGGCGCGCTGCGCTGCGGAAGCCGGCGACGAAAATGCTGCGGGGGGTGAGCGCCTCGTTGAGCATGTACGACATTCTGGTGCCTGCATGTCGATGACCGGCTGTCCGCTAGCATTCGGGGGCGCTTCGTTGGGAAGACCGTCGCTGTTAGAG
Organism: uncultured Phycisphaerales bacterium; assembly: GCA_963755915.1. GTDB lineage: Bacteria > Planctomycetota > Phycisphaerae > Tepidisphaerales > Tepidisphaeraceae > PALSA-1353. The sequence continues at coordinate 3,498,821 of CAVWLP010000002.1, read as the reverse complement.
GGATAGGTGTTTGCGGGCGGAACGCCGCCATTTATGAGATCGGGGCACTGGAACATTTCCCAGCCTGAGGTGGTGTAGAAACGGGGATCGTACTGGGCAAGATTGCTGGCGAACAGGAGGCTGGACCAATGAACGTAGCCATTCACCGGCGTTGAAGGTCCCTGCGTCGGCGGGCTGGTGGATTGGTTGATGTTTAGCCCCACGTAAAAGTTGGACGGGGGCAAAGCGCCGTAACTATTGGCCTCATAAATGGCGATGGCCTGTCCGATCTGGCGGAGGTTTGACGAGCATTTCACGATATTGGTCTGCTCGCGCGCCTTGGCGAGCGCCGGCAGCAAAATACTAATGAGCAGTGCGATAATTCCAATCACAACCAAAAGCTCCACGAGCGTAAAACCTTTTGCCGATCGACCCTTCATGACGCTACATCCTTTCTTTGAATTCCCTACAATCCTGTAGGTTTAATAGAGTATCGGCGAAAAAAGGGGCATTGTCAAGCCAAATAGACAACTATCAAGAAAGTATGCGTTGTAAACTATTTGATTATATTATGTTATAAACCATATAAATTTTGTCTTAGTAATGGGAGATTTATGCCGCGGAAAGCCTGGCTAGACTCACCTGACCGGAAGAACTGGTAATTACGCCGGTAATTCGAGATGAAAGACTGCCCCGCCGACGGGCCTGTTTTCCGCCCAGAGGCGGCCCTTGAGGAGGTCGGTCGCCTCGCGGGCGATTGAGAGGCCCAGGCCGATGCCGCCTTCGCCGTGATCGGCTCCGCGAATGTAGGGTTGAAAGATCTTCCCCAATTGCTCGGGCGCTATGCCCGGCCCGTCATCGGAAACGCTGATTCGGATTCCGCCGTTGTCCATCTGCCTGGCGATGATCCTCACCTGGCCCTGTTTGGAATATTTCACCGCGTTGCCGACGAGGTTTTGCAGTATGAGTTGGACCAGCTCGCGGTCGCTGGTCACCGACGGGCAATCCGTCGTGTCCGCGACAATTTCAATCCCCTTTTTCTTGGCCGGCTCCGAAAACTGGAGGACCATATCGGGAATGACAAATTCCAGGCTGATCGGGCTGGGCTTTACCTCCACCTTTTTACGCCGGAAGCGCTCGGCATGGAGAAAACGCTCCATCGCGCCGACAGTATCGAGGATGGATTTGCGCATGGTCTCCAGATCATCGACCCAGGAGTTGCGGCCGGCGCTGGCGCCGAATTCACGCCGCAGCACTTCGATGGTGAGGAGGATGCCGTTCAAGCTTCCGCGCAGGTCGTGACTGATGAAGGAGAGATATTTGCTCATCGCCTCGGTGCCGGCGAGGGACTCCTCCTGCTGATGTTTGACGAAGCTCTCCACGGCCCTGCGGCCAGAGGCATCGAGCCCCACATTGATGGCGGAAATTTCCTCCAGGGTCAGGGGGCGATCCATCTCCTTGCTGATCTCCTCGATCATGATCGAACGTAAAATGCTGTATTCGACCAGCAATTCGCTCAAATTGAAGCTTTGGTGGTAGCGGCAGACGCCGTGATGGCGGGAGTCTGCCAGAAGCCCCTGCCGCATCCCCATTCCCGTGGTCTCAAAGGCAGTCGCCAGATCCTCCAGCGCATCCGGCAAGCCATCCCGGAGCTCGTTAAACGTCAGCTCATCCGCCGAGGGGAGAATCTCCTTCACCGTCGTGCGAAGCCGTTCCAGAATGCGCTCCTGCCGCCCCCGCAGCGCGGCCGCCAGCTCTGGAAACGATTGGCGCATCATCAAATCCATTGATGGATTCTCAATCGCCTGGGTGCCCGAATTCTTGCCAGCTAGTGGAGATCCCATTCGTCCGTTAAGTTACGTTCCCGTGGCGTTCCGACGCAAGCGCAGCACCACATTTTTTCCCGATGACTCGCGCCGGTTCAACGCCGATATTCCTTTGTGTGTTATAGACCTGCAACGGCAAATATGCATCAGTATTTTCGGAAAAGCTTGCCAAAGTTGCGGCAATGGTAACGATTCCGCAAACGCTATATGTCCGATTCGCCCAATCCGCCGAAGCTGGCCTACGAACCTCCCGACGACGAGCGACCAGCCTCAGCCGCGGCGCCGCCGCCGGAGGTTCTGGAGGCGAAACCGGCCCACGATCCCTATTCGGCACTGCGGTATCCCGATTTCTGCCTCTATCTTGCCGGGTGGGTCGTCTCGGTCATCGGCAGCCAGGTTTTGGAAGTGGCGGTGGCGTGGAACCTCTACCAGCGAACTCATCTCGCCATCACGCTGGCGTGGGTGGGCTTGGTCGCCGCTGCCCCGATCATTCTGCTGGCGCTGCCTGCCGGACAAATTGCCGACCGGTTTGATCGCCGGTGGATCATGGTTTCGACGCAGAGTCTCTCCATCGCCTGTGCGGTGGGGCTGGGAATTCTTTCGATGTTCGCCAGCCCGCTGATTCTGGTCTACGCGGTCCTGTTCATGGCCGGCGTGGCGAAAGCGATCGGCTGGCCGGCGCGGACGGCGCTGGTCCCCTCGCTGGTTCCCCTGCCGATCTTTCCCAACGCCATCGCCTGGAACACGACCGCGTTTGAAACCGCCGCGATGGCGGGCCCGGCACTGGGCGGAATCCTCGTGGCATGGAACCCAACCGTCCCCTTCTTCATCACCGCGATGTGCGGCGTCGTCTTCGTCATCACAACGCTCCTGATCCGCAAACGCCCCGCCCCGTCGCGCCGCGAACCGGCGACCCTCAAAAGCCTCGGGGCGGGAATCAAATTCGTGGTCGACAACCAGATCATCCTGGCCATCATCACGCTGGACCTTTTCGCGGTCCTCCTCGGCGGGGCAACCTATATCCTCCCCATCTTCGCCACCAAAATCCTCGCCGTCGGGGCCCGCGGGTTCGGGTGGCTCCGCGCCTCGCCGGCTTTGGGCGCGATCCTGTGCGCGCTCGTGCTCGCCCACCTTCCGCCGTTGAAGCGGGCCGGGCGGTCGCTCCTCCTGGCCGTCGCCGGCTTCGGCGTCGCCACGATCATCTTCGGCCTGAGTCGGAATTTCTGGCTCTCGATGGCCATGCTCTTCCTCACCGGCGTGTTCGACAATATCTCCGTTTTTGTTCGCCATACGCTTGTGCAGTCTCTTACGCCCGACTCCATGCGCGGCCGCGTCTCCGCGGTCAACAACATTTTCGTCGGAGCGAGCAATGAACTGGGCGGGTTTGAATCCGGCCTGACCGCCCAAATCTTCGGCCCGATCATCTCGGTTGTCGGCGGGGGAATTGGGACACTTCTGGTTGTGGGGCTGACTGCTTTCATCTGGCCGCAGGTACGGCGGTTTGGGTCGCTGGCTGATGCGAGGCCGATTGAAGAAGAATCTCACGGTAGAGTAGAGAACTGAACGACCCGATTGCCGCTCAGCTCTCCCTCTTCGAACCGGACGAGCGGGTTTCCCGCATCCGGCTCTCACGGTATTGTTCTTCTCAAGCATTCACGGTCGGAACAGGTCGCAGGCTGATGAGGCCCAGACGCTGCAACTGTTCGTACCAGCTCCTCGCTCCGCGCACACGGAACGGACGCTGGCTGCGACGTTTAAGGTGTCGTTCCAGTCGCTCCTGCACAAATCGGTTGATCTGACGGAACGCCTTGCGCGGATAGCCTTTGCCGAAGTAGTTGGCCCATCCTCTCAGGTGCTCGTTGATCTGTACGATCAACGCCGGGATGGGCACAAAGCCTGCTTCGGGTCCGGTCATCTCCCGCAATTTGTCCCGCTCACGCTGCATCGACTTGCTCGAAGGACAGAGGTTCAGATAACGCCCCGGCCCGCCTTGCAGGCTCCGGTCGTACCGGAACCTGTACCCGAGAAAGTTCAGACTTTCGCCCGGCTCTTTCAACTTCACCGTGCGGGTCTTGTCGGTGTTGATCGTCAGATCAAACCGGCCTTGCAGCGTGCGTTCCACGAACTGCTTGATCTGAGGGCCTATATACCTTGCCATGATGACAAAGTCGTCGGCGTACCGGATCAGCCGGGCGTTCGCCCAGCGATGCGGGCCATCGGATCGGTGGAACAATTTATCAAACCAGTGCAGATATAGGTTGGCCAGCAGCGGCGAGATCACTCCGCCCTGCGGCGTTCCCTGTTTGCTCCGGGTGACTTTCGGTGGATCGCCGGGCTTCTCGCCTTCTTCGACGATCACCGCCTTCAGCCACATCCGGATCAGCTTCAGCACGCTTCCGTCCGTGATCCGCTTCTGGACACACGCCATCAGTTTCTCATGGGGAATCGTGTCGAAGTACGACTGCAAATCCGCGTCATACACTTCCCTTCGGCCCTGCTGGAGGTTTTGCTTGATCGCCTCCAGCGCATCGTGAGCCGAGCGACCGGGACGGAATCCATACGAACAGTCCAGGAAATCCGCCTCGAAGATCGGCTCGATGAGCAGCAGCACCGCCATCTGCACCACGCGATCTCGGATCGTGGGGATGCCCAATGGACGCCGCTTGCCGTTGGCTTTGGGAATGTACACGCGCTTCACCGGCTGCGGGCGGTAGGTGCGGGTCTTGAGCGATTCTTCGATCTCGCTCAGGAATCCACTGACGCCGTGCTCGGAGTTTTGCACCTTCTCGATGCTCACCCCGTCCAAGCCGGGCGCCCCGCCGTTGGCGGACACCCGGTCCCACGCCGCTTCCAGAACATCGCGCCGGCAGATCCGGTCGTACAAGGTGTAAAACCGAAACCCCGGTTCCCGCTTGGCTTTGAGGTATAGCTTCTGTCTCAGAAGAAAGACTTTCCCCGGCAGACCCCTGGAGTTCACCCTCAGGTGCTCCGGCAAGTCTGTCGGATCATCCGTACTGTCAGGTTGTCCCTGCAAGCGGGCCTCTCTTCTTCTTACTTCCGCTCGATACCGTCAGGGCTCCTTGGCTCGCGGCAGGCTTCGCCTCCGCTCACGGGCATTACCCCGCTTCTCAGCTACTATGAGCCCATCCGACTCCCCACGCTTCCCGTCCCTTGGTTATGTCTTTCCAACGAGCCGCACAACGATGCGTGGGGTCTCTCAGTTCCCGATCTTGTCTGTCGGCACGCGCCGTCCCCATCGACCCCGAGGAGCCGGACGATTGCTCGCACCCGCTGCTTCATCGTCCGCGCCGGCTTGGCCCTCTCTGACGGGTTGGCCACTCCCATTGGCGTAACGAGGCTGGTTTGGGTTCGCTTAACGCTACGGCTCGCGCCTTCGCCTTCCGGGGCTTCGCGCGACCGATTGCTCCGTCGTCACGCCCGGGCGGCTACACGGCTAACGGGTCATTCCATGGTGAACTCCTTTCAGTTCACAAGACAAAACCGGTTTCACTGACGCACCAGAGGCGCAAAGGCGCAGAGAGAATAATGCCTTTTTCTCCGCGCCTCTGCGCCTCTGCGTGAGCCTCTCTTAGATTTTACAATTGAATTGGCGCTTACGCCGCTGCGTGCTCGCTGATCCGGCCCTGCGAATCGACCTGGTCGAACTTCACGCTCACGCGCTTGCTTACGCCCTGTTCCTGCATCGTCACGCCGTAGAGCATGTCGGCGATCTGCATCGTCCGCTTGCTGTGGGTGATGATGATGAACTGGCTCTGCTCCAGGAATTCCTGCACGATCATGTTGAACCGCTGGTTGTTGGCCTCGTCCAGCGCGGCGTCCACTTCGTCCAGGATGCAGAACGGGCTCGGCTTGGATTTGAAAATGCTCATCAGCAGCGCGACGCACGTCATCGTCTTCTCGCCGCCGGAAAGCTGGCTGATCGACACCGGCTGCTTGCCGGGCGGACGGGCGATGATCTCAATCCCCGCATCCAGGATATCCACCTTGATCTTCTGCGGCGGGATCGGCTGCCCCGCCTCATCAAGCTGCACCGGGGCGTTTTTCGGCGGATCGAGCTCGGTCTCCAGATAAATGTCCGCCTTGCCGCCGCCGAACAGCTTGCGGAACATCCCCTGGAAATGCTCGCGCACGGCGTTGAACGTCTGCTCGAAGCGAACGCCGCTCTCGACGTTGATCTCGCTGTATGAGCTGCTCAAGCTGCGCCTTTGACGCGATCAAATCGTCCATCTGCGTCTGGAGGAACTGCCGGCGCTGCTCCAGCTCATCCTGCTCGCCGATCGATTCGACATTCACGTTCCCCAGCCGCTGAATCTTCTCGCGAAGCTCCTTGATCTCTTCGCCGACAGCATCCCAATCCATCGCCGCCGGCTCGTAGGCTTTGCCGTCGGCGGTGAGCTCCGCATATTTCGCCGGCAGATCCAGCTGCGATTCCTCCATCGTCCGCTGCACGAGCGTTTCGATGCGCACCCGCACTTCGCCGGCCTTCAATTCCAGCATCGTGCATCTCCTGCTCGATCGTTTCGCGCTGCTGGCGGGCTTTTTCGACGGCCGCCGAAAGCTCCGCCGACCTGCCCGGACGCCTCTTCGATCTTCCCGGCCAATTCGCCCGATTTCTCCTCATCCGCCGCCACGCTGCGGCTCAGCGTCTCCTCCTCATGCGCCGCCGCCTGCTGCTGTGCCTGCACGTCCGCCCTTCGCGCCGCGACGGCCTTGCGCCGCCTTCTCCACGCGCTCGATCTGCTGCTTGAGTTCCCCCTGCGCCGCCGTCTGCCGCTGCACGGCCTGCCGCAGCGAAATCTGCTTCTCCTCCACCTGACCCAGTTGCACGCGCAGCGCGGTCAACTCTTCGCCAAGCTGCTGAAGATTCGCCGAGATGCTCGCCTGCTCGGCCGTCAATTCCATCGACCATCTTCCCCGCCTCGGCCTGCTCCGCTTCCAGCTCCCCGCGCTGCTTCGACCAGCGACTTCCTGATCCTCCGCCAGCTTCTGCCCCTGCGTAGCCAGCATCTCAATTCCCCATCGAGGATCGGCAGCTCTCGCCTCAGCGCATCTCGCCGATCCGCATTCTGCGCTGCCGAGCTGCTCAGCTCCACCTTCACCGTGTTCGACTGATACACCTCGTTCCGCAGCGACGAAATATCTTCTTCCAGCGTCCGCACCTGCGAACTTCCCTCAGCCAGCTCGCGTCCCAGCTGCTCGATTCGCTCATCGACTTCCGCGATCTGCTGCCCCAGCACTTCCAGTTCCGACCTGCGCGAGAGCAATCCCATCGCCGCCGTCAGCGGCCCCGCGCGAAGCACGCCATCCGCCTCCAAAACTTCCCCGCTCCTGCGTCACATACCGATACCCCGCCGGCCCCGCCTCCAGCAGCTCGCGCGCGGCCGTCAGATCATCCACCACAATCGTCCGCCCCAGCAGATGCCGCGCGATCGCCGCATCCGCCGGCTCAAATCTCACCAGATCGATCGCCAGTCGAATCCCCTGCGGATGATGGTTCCAGTCGTAAGAATCCTCCGCATCGCTCAGCCGATCCGCGCAAAGCATATTCACGCGCCCTTCCAGTTCTTCCAGCTCACGCGACGCCAGCGCTCCGGCGGAATCATCCGTCACCAGAATTGATCGCGTCCATCCAGCGCCGCTTCGATGATCGTGCGCATGCTCGACATCCACGCGCAGCACATCCGCCACCAGGCCGCGGATAAACGGAAATTCCGTCTCGCGCTGCCGAAGCACCGATTTCACGCCTTCGCTGACTCCTTCGCGCTTGGCTTCCAGATCGCGCCAGCAATTTCTGCCGCGAAATCAGCCCCGAACGATGCTCCTTTGCCGCGCCCAGCCGCTCGCCGACCTGCTCGAATCTGTTTGCCCAGCGCCGCCGCCCTGCCGCGCTTCTCTTCCAGTTCCGCCTGCTGCCGCTCGATCGTCGCTGAACAATTTCGCGCAGCTTCCCCGCCAGTTCCTCGCGCGGCCGCTTCCAGCTTGTCCAATTCCCTGCGCACCTGCTCCCGCCGCGTCCCCAGGCGAGACTCCTGCGGAAGCCACGTTTTTCCGCTCGATCTCGATCGCCCCCAGCCGGCTGCCGATCGCCGCCAGCTTGCCGCATCAGATCCAAAATCGCCGACTTCTGCTTTTCGATCTGCTGCCCGCGCCGAGTTCAGCTGCAGTCTGCCCGTCGCTGAACTGCTTCTGCCGCGATTCGATCAGTCTCCGCTGCTCTTCCAGTTCGGCCGTCAGCGTCTGCCAGCGCCTCCGTTTCCGCCGCCAGCGATCGCCGCCATCTCCGCCAGCTTCGCCTCGATCTCCGATTTATCCCGCTCAAACCCCGCCAGTTGCTCGGCGATCTGCTCAAGCTGCTGCACGGCATACTGCTGCCGCTGCCGGGCCGATTGAATCTGCGACCGGGCCTGGACGAGTTGATATTCCAAGCGCTGCCGCGCTCTGCGACAGACTGTCGAGCTCTTCCTTCTTCGCCGCCAGCCCGTTCTGCGCCGTCGCCAGATCGCCGCTGACGTCGTCCAGCGAAACTGAGCTTCCTCGCGCTGAGATTCCAGCTCTTGCCGCGATTCGCTCATGCGTGTGATATTCCTGCAGGCTGTAGCTCAGCCGCAATCTCGGCCAGCCTCGTCGAATGTTCCTGATATGTCCGCGCCTTCGCCCGCCTGGATTTTCACGCTGCGCAGACGCTTTTCGACTTCCTCGACGATGTCGTTGACGCGCAGCAGATTCTGATCCACCTTTCCAGCTTCCGCTGCGACTCTTTTTTGCGGGCCTTGAATTTCGAAATCCCCGCCGCCTCTTCGAAAATCAGCCGGCGTTCCTCGGGATTGGCCTCCAGCATCGCCGCGACGCGCCCCTGCTCGATCACGCTGTACGCATCGACGCCGATGCCGGTGTCGAGGAACAGTTCGCGGACGTCTTTCAGGCGAGTCGCTGCGTTGTTGACCTGATATTCGCTGGTCCCGTCGCGAAACAGCCGCCGGCCGACCGCCACTTCATCGGCGTCGCAGATTCAGCATGCGTGTGCCATCGGCGCGCTGCGGGTTCTCAAACACCAGCACCACTTCCGCCATCCCCGCCGGCTTGCGATTGGATGAGCCGTTGAAGATCACGTCCATCATCGCGTCGCCGCGCAGGCTCTTGGCGGATTGCTCGCCAAGCACCCACTTGAACCCATCGACGACGTTGGATTTGCCGCACCCGTTGGGCCCGACGATGCCCGTGATCGGCTGATCGAAGACGAACTCCGTCCGATCCGCGAAGCTCTTAAAACCGTGAAGGATGAGCTTTTTCAGACGCATGGCTTGCGATCCTCCTTGACCGAACGCGGCGGCCAATCCGTGGCCTGTGGTCCCGCGATACCTACTACTTTAACCGACTTCATCGAATTTTTCCAACGCCCGCTCCTTCTCCCCTTTTTCCCCCGCCCCCGGTACTCCGGGGGAGGGTTGGGGAGGGGGCTTTTTCCTATCGAGGCACTAAACCAGAAACCCGAAACCAGAATCAAGCCCAAATGACGAATGCTCGAATCCAATTCGTCATTCGGGTTTCGGATTTCATTCGGTTTTCTGGTTTCGTCATTCGAGTTTCGGGTTTCGAGTTTCCGCCGCCCAAAAACGCCCAAATTCCCCTACCTCGCCACGGCGGCGGCCGCCCCTCCCTGCGGCCTCCCCTCCCGATTTTCATTCGGAATACTCGACCACTGATCCGCATCGATATTCGGATGCTCCATCTCAAACGTGCACTCCAGGTTTGCCATCTGGTCCAGGCTCGCCCCATACACATCGTGCTGCGCAACCATCTGCTGCGCCACCGCCACCACGTCCCCAAAGCTCAGATCAAACCGCGGCTGCCCATCCTCCGGACCCTCCCCACCCAGCCGGGCCAGAATCTCCGGCAAGTCATTATCCGAATTCGCCTGCGCCGGATCGGGCGACAGCGGATCGCGATAAAACATCGTCAGCAGTTTCGTGTCGTCGCTCGAACTGATGCTCAATCGCATATCCATCGCCGTAAACGTCAGCGGCGTACGCAAGGAAAGGTGATGCCCAATCACCGCTATCCGCGGAACGCCGGTGGCTGTCGAGTAAATCATCGGCGGGCCCCCGCTCGGCACGATGTCCAGCAGAAACCGGTGGTTGATGTTGTAGGTAATCACCCCGTAATGATGCGAAACACCATCGTCGCTCGCCTCCTCGCTGTCCGGATTCGCGACCAGCATTTTGTACGCCTCGATGCGAACGTCCGCCCGATCCGAATCCAGGAGCTGGGCGATCATATGATCCACCTCCGGCGAATCCGGCAGCTCCCCCAGCACGTGAACCGCCTCGAGCTGGTTCGGCTGGCTGCGGATCCAGCGCCATCGAAACCAGCGCCTGCCGCGCCGCTGAATCCCCCAAAAACGCCGCCGCCCGCGCCGCCGCGAACGCCATGTCCGGATTGTCATCCGCTATCAGCGGCTCAATCTGCGGAATCACCGGATCACCCATCGCCTCCCAGCACAGCGAAATATCCGCCAGCGGCGCATTGGGCTGATGCACGATCTCGCAGCAATTGCCGCATCTTCACCGCCTGGAATTCCAGCGACTTGATTCAGATAAAGATGCGAAACCACCCCCAGGAAATGCTTCCAATCCCCCTTATACTGTCGGCGGAACGTACAGATCGCACCAGCCCCGGATTCTCCGCCTTGGCGACCAGGTCCGTCCCATCCCCGTGCACCATTCCCAGCGGCGTAGGCGCCTGCCAGCGCTCGCCGATCATCTGCTCGATGTATTCGCGCCGTGCTTGCCTGCGGATGGCGAAGCTGCATTCCGATCGGACGGTCAAACCGCGTCACTCCGCCGTTGAGAACCGTCCCCACCCGCAGCGACGCCTCAATCCCCGGCTTGCTCCCGGCCGGCGATCTCGTTCAGCGCATACGCCGGATTCACAAACACCGGCCCGCCGGGCGTATACGCCTGCTCGTGTACCGACGCCTGCTGCGGCTCCAAATACCCCAGTGTGCTCATGTCCGCTTCATACAAATCTCCATGTGCCAGGCTCGTCGTATTGTTGTGCTCCAGCGCCCGCACCATCACGTCAAAGCTCTGCCCCACCCGCGCCCCGACGGGAATCCGACCCTCCACCAGCACGATCGCCACCCGCTTGTCGCGCAGCACCTCGTCCGGCGCGAGGTTCTTGAACGCCCCCATTACATAGCTGTCGAAACCCCGCAAAAGCATCTGCTTGACGATGTAATCCCGCACAAACGACGGCGACCGCGTGTCACCCGTATTATGCAGGTTCACGACCAAGCTATACCCATACACCGGCAGCGGCTCCAGCCCCGTAAACCGCACCTGCTCAAACAGCGTCCCCCGCATGAAATCCGGAACCTGCTGAAGCGGCAGCGTAGGATACAACGGCGCCTTCGGCGCCGGCGGCTTCTGCGTCGACGCACAACCCGCGACCGCCAATATCAGCAACAAACGACACCATCGCCGCATAAAGCGCCTCCGGGGATTATCGGACCGCCACGTACTGACCCATTAACCGTTTAGCCGCGACCCGCAGGGGAGCGCGTTTGCCGTAAGGAAACTCGAAACTCAATATTCGAATGCAACACGTAAGGTGGGTGTACTCGCCCACCGATTCCGGTGCTCGCCACCCCAAACTAACTAGCCCGCGCCTCCGCCGCTTCCGCAGTCTTCCCCGCCCGGCCGCGCCTCGCCTTCCTCTCATCTCCATTCGCCCCGTCTGATTCATGCAAAACCGCCGGCTTCCGTGCCTCCCAGAACACCCCCTGGCCCGGATCCTCATATCGCCTCGCATCGATCACCGCCTTGGCCTCATCCACCAGCTCTTCCAGGGTCTTAAACTGCTTGTAAACGCTGGCAAACCTTACATAAGCCACCTGATCCACCCGCCGCAGCCGCTCGGTGACTAATTGTCCGACTGCAGTAGTAGGCACCTCGCGGTCATACGTCTTGAAAATCTCCTCCTCCACATCGTCCACGATCTTCTGAAGGTCATCCGGCCCAACCGGCCTCTTGAAGCACGCCCGCTCCAGACCGACGTATATCTTCTTCTGATCCCACGGCGTACGCCGGCCGTCCTTCTTTATTACGCTCAGCCGGATGTTTTGCTCGACCTTCTCATAGGTCGTAAACCGCTTCTGGCAGGCCAGGCACTGCCGCCGCCGCCGAATCGCCTTCCCGGAGTCGCAGGTCCGGGAATCGATGACCTTCAGACTCTCCTTCGGCGCATCGCAATAAGGGCATTGCATGGATTGCCTAAACCTACCAGAAACCCCCCGTAAATCAAAAGAAAGGCAACCTACTTCCAACCCACTGGACAGACCGTAAAATACGAGCGGCGGTAACGAATCCCCCATCGAGCCGGGCCGTCCCCGGCCCGACAGAATTAACAGCGGCCTCACCCCAACCGATGACTCCCAAACCCGCAACCCGCAACTCCACTCATTCGGCATTCGGCATTCGGCATGTAGGGTGGGCGTACTCGCCCACCATCCCCGATGAGCAACAGACCAAACGGTGGGCGAATACGCCCACCCTACGGCTACGGCCTCGCAACTCGCAACGCGGCCTCCGGCCTAAGTTTCGCGGAGTACCGCCCGCAGCCGTCCGGGCTGCGTCTGCATTCACCCTGACCGAGCTTCTCGTCGTCATCGGCATCATCGCCATTCTCGTCGGCCTCCTCTTCCCCATCATCGGCCGCGTCCGCCGGGCCGCCTATGTCGCCGATACCCAAAACGAAATCAGCCAGCTCGCCAATGCCTGCAATCAGTATTACTCGACCTTCAATGCCTATCCGGGGCCGCTGAGTAACGATCAGATCGAGAGTTCTTGCGTCAATACGGGTGGAACTCCTACCCCTTATTTGCGTTTCTGGTACAACACCACGACCAACCCGCCGACGTTCTCGAATCTTCCCAGCAAATACTACATAACCGGCTCCGAGAACCTCGTCCTCGGCCTCATGGGTGGTCTCAGACTTGAGGCCGGCGCTCCGTCGACAATCAACGGCCAGGCGTTGACATATACAGCCGCCTTCGCCCCCACCGAAGTCGGACTCGGCCCCCTGAGCCTCAATCCCCTCAGCCCCGCCCGGACGCCCTCTTTCTTCCCATCCGGATCGAATTACCTGATGTGGACCGAAACAAACGCGAACGGCGCCGTCGGCCAGACCACCCAATACAACCCCGCCGGAACGCTGTCCCAGTTTGCCGATCAGGCCGGAACCATGGCCGGAGATAGTCCTATTCCCGAATTCGTCGATCGCTTCCCCACCCCCGGCCCTATGCCAATCCTCTACTTGCGGGCAAGGACCGGCGCCCAAGGCACCCTTTCCTTCGTCAATGGCTCCACGTACGGCCAGACCGCGCCATCCGACCCCACCACGAATCTGCCCTACGCCGAATTTCAATATGACCTCGGAGACATTTACGCCTACACAGGGACGTCCATCGGCCTCCCGACAGGCAACTCTCACAACCTTAACGCCGTAGGAACGGCGCAAAACTATCCGCCCACAAGCTGGCCGCCTCCCGCTGTGGCAAAAGCTGGCGTGACTAATGCCTCCGACGGGTATGACTTTTTTGTCAACTCCTCGATCACCCCGACCAACACCTCGGCAAAGTACATCAACTACTCCAGCCGCCCCCGCGCCGTCGATCAATTCATCCTCATCTCCGCGGGACCGGACGGAATTTACGGAACTGCTGACAACATCACGAGTTTCGGCAACGTCTCCCAGTGAAATTCCCCCCGTTTCCCTTGCCGAAAGCACAAGACATCATGAATGATTCAGCAGGCGGAAAGTGGTCCAAATGACGACTGAAAAAGCGATTATCTCACGCAGAGGCGCAGAGCCGCAGAGTTCTTCTCTCCGCGCCTCTGCGCCTCTGCGTGAGACCCGTCTTTTCCCCTCTCGCAACTACGCTTTCACCATGATCGAACTCCTCGTCGTCATCGGCATCATCCTCATCCTGATGGGCCTCTTCTTCGCCGGCGCAAAATTGTCACCGCCCAGGCCAAGGCCCGCGATACCAAAACGATGCTCCAAATCGCCGCCACGATGTTTGCCAATTACGAGCAGGCGGGCGGCTTGAATACAAACGTGCCGTATAATCTCGCCCAAACCGGCAACAGCCCCCCCATTCACACACTTGCGATCAAGGGCGCGAATCCCGCAAACCTAATGCAGCTCTACAACCTGATAGGCCAATCAACTCAATCGTACGCGCAGGCCGCGTCGCTCGTATGGTCTAAAGGTGAAGTGCCGGCGCCCCAGGGCCCTATCTCTCCCGATGTCATCGGCCTGTCAAATCCAAACCACGGCGCCCTGCATGAAACAATCGCCAACACCGAAGCCATCATGCAGGCGATGCTGACGGTGCCCGAAAACCAGACGATTGTGAATAATCTCCCCTCCAGCAAGGTCGTTAAGGACGCCGCCAACGGCATACCCCTCCTCCTCGACGGCTATGGCAACCCCATCCTCTTCGTCCCCGGTGGAGGACTGGCGGTCGTCTGGGTCGATCCCAGCTTCAATCAAACTGAAGTCATCACCACCGAGGGCGTCAAAAACCCTAGCGGCCCCAGTGCCTACACTCCCGGCAATTCCACGGTCCCACTTCCCAACAAACCCTTTTTTGTTTCCGCCGGCCCCGATGGAGACATGAGCAACGCCCACGGCTACACGTCCGGCACCCCGACCTCCGACATGACCGACGACAACATCTATTCCTTCCAGCCATGATTCGGCACGCAGTCTCAACCAGGATCGAGCCATGAAGCTCCAACCGAAAAATCAGAATGCCGAATCAATGGGAGTCGATTGCCCATTGCCCATTGCCTATTGCCTATTGAATGGCGGAAATTCGAGCGGCATTTCTAAATTGGAAATGGGAAATAGGAAATTGGCAATCCGCCAGACTTCCCATTCGGCATTCACATTAATAGAGATGATCACCGTCCTCACGATCATCATCATCGTCCTCGCCATCGCCATCCCCGTCTGGAACGCCCTGCTAGGCGGCACCAACCTCGCCTCCGCCCAAAACCAAATCTCCGCCTTCCTATCCAACGCCCGCGCCGACGCCATCTTCAACCGCCAAACCATCGGCGTCTGCTTCTATATCGACCCCAAAACCACGCAAACCGCTGTAGCCGAGGTTCAGGTGCAAACCCTTTGGCAAGCCCACCCCTACGGCGGCACCACAGCCACCTACACGTCTCTCTTCATCCCTGGTTATTACAACCCAACTTGGAATCCTGCCACCTATCAAAACGGCCCCATCAACACCATCGAACTCGTCAACAACCCCGACCCCAACAATCCTGGCAACTTCAATTTCTACCGCGACGTCACCCTCCTTCCCAAAGGCGTTGGCGTCGCTTTCAACGCGAACACTTACACCTACAACTACAACAATCAGTGGAATTACCAGGCCAGCGCCCAGACCCCAAATAGCAACGTCCCCCCGTTGGACCGTTACGTCCGCCTCGGCGTGATCATGTTCAACCCCGACGGAACCCTCGCCTCCATTCCCTTCGGAATCCCCTATCAAGAGACCTTCGTCAATGGCGGAACCCAGATCGACAATCTCCTATGCACAAAAGTCGGCATGACTGGCACCTACACCTACGACATCGCCAGCAACGTCAATGCTGCACCCCCATCCACGGTCACCACAATCCCCCTGATGTCATCCGTCGGCTTCGTCGTCTTTGACCACGACGTCTACGCCACCCAACACTGCTCAATGCAGGTCATGAACGTCGGCAGCAGTCCGGCCTCGCAAGTCACCCTCGGCAGCGGCGACCCCTTCAGCGATATGGACATGACCTATCCGCGCCCCCCCTCACCGGCGCCGACAGCCAATTTGAAACTCAGGCCGCTTCCCCCAGCATGATTCCGAACGGCAGCCAGGCCGCCGACAAATTCATCGAAGAAGCCTGGATCGACAAAAACGGCACCGCCTTCCTCATCAATCCCACGAGTGGAGCTTTGATTCAGGCAAAGTAATGAGAAAACCAGAAACCAGAAACCAGCCTTCGACAAGCTCAGGCCCTGAGCGAGCAGAGCGAGTCGATGGGAATACCGAATCAAGCCCGAATGACGAAATCCGAAGGGCTTGCCGGGCCATTCGTCCTTCTGGTTTCGGATTTGATTCTGATTTCTGGTTTCGGAATTCGGGTTTTACTTTCATCGAAGTCCTCTTCGCCGTCATCATCCTCGGCATCGGCTTCATCATGATCGCCGGCATCTTCCCCGTCGCCATCCAGCAAACCGCCGTCGTCACGAGCGAAACCCAAGGCTCCCTCATCACCCGCGACGCCATCAGAAAAATCCAAAACGTCGCCGATCAACCCGGCGCAAACACGCTCTTCCCCACCACCGGCACCAGCGCCAACCCCGCCATCTACGCGATCACCACCGTTGCCCCCGCCCCCGGCAGCAACACCTCTCTCCTCGGCTCCGCCACTCCCCCCACCGGCCTCCTCCCCGCCCTCGGCGCCGACTCCCTCTATTCCGCCGACAAACGCTTCGGCTGGGTCGGCTTCTATCGTCGCGATCAGGTCCCCGGAAGTGCTCCCCCGCAGCCCATCGGCCCCTACGCCAACATCTACGTCATCGCCCTGCAAAACTCCAACTTCGCCAACTATCTCTACCTCGTCCCTACCTCCGGACAGACAACAATCTCCGCCTCCGTCCCCCCGCCCGTCCCTCCATATATCTACGGCTACCCCCCTCAAACCACCGGCCAGATTCCAGCGATGTTTTTTTACAACGCCGACGGCACAACGACCATCCTCATGGGCTACAACACCAGTGCGACCTTGCCCCAGTCCCCCTCTCCTAATTTCAGCACTGGAGCATACGTTCTGATCAGCACCGCCACCGGCGCACCCGCCCCAGGCCCGGGCGCACCTCCGAGCATGATCGGCCGATTCTTCCGCCTCGGAAACGCCACCACTTTCGCCGCCCCCGCCGGCGGCGCAGGTACCATCACCTACGTTGCGTACGTCGCCCAGTCCGGCTGGGACATCACCCCCGCCGACGCCGCCGCCAACACTTGGACCCCCAGCTCCACCACCCCCGCCTTCACCGCCAACGTCTTCTGCATCGGCGCCGCCCCCGCATTTGACTCCACCAATGGCTACTACGACGGCCCCTTCACAGGCCCCAACCAGGACATCGGCGTCGCCTCCGCTTTCATCCGCATCAATACAGCGAACAACTGAGAAACAAATGCCGATTGCCGATTGCCAAATGCCGAATGAAAAGACAAAACCCAAAAGCGCCACGCCGCGCCCGCCTAACATTCGGTCATTCGGGTTTCGGATTTGATTCGGAATTCGGGTTTCGGAATTCGGGTTTCCAGACACGCGGCCTCCGTCCTAACCTTCGCGGTGTACCCCCCGCAGCCGTCCGGGGCCGGATCCGTCCTGAGTTTCGCGGACTACCGCCCGCACCCATCCGGGCTGCGTTCACCCTGATCGAGCTCATGATCTCCCTCGCCCTCGTCCTCATCCTCATCGTCGGCATCAACTTCGTCTTCCGCAGCGCCACCGACGCCGTCGGCGCCGGCCAGGCCCTCAACCAGATCAACTCCGACGCCCAATCCACCCAGCCCGTCCTCTTCAACGACCTCAACAACGTCGCCAAGCCCCCGCCTCTCTTCATCATCTCCAGCCAGTTCGTCACTCAGTTCCTCAACGCCGACGACGCCAAGACCAGCTCCGATCCCAACGTCATCCCCATCGACAACGCCGGCAACTACGCCTACATCGGCCAGCCCGGCACCAAGCCAACCCTCGAAACCAATAACCCCCAGCAATATGTCTCCATCGCCACGCTCAACTCGCGCAATCATCGCGCCGACCTGCTGAAATTCATCGCCCACTATCTCTACCCCCGCCGCTCCGGCCCGGACGGCACCTACTTCGCCTCCGACTCCTCCAACGACGCCTACGTCGAGATCGGCCACGCCGCCCTCCCCACCCTCGACCAAAGCGCATACTACGGCCCCAGCGAGCTCCCCGCCGGAAACTCCGGCTACGACAGCTACGTCGATCAGCTCACCCCCGCCACCCCCACCCCCGGCGTCCCCCGCATCGGGGCCTTTGCCTCCGATTGGGTCCTCTCCCGGCGATTAACCCTCATGAAAGACCCGACGACGATCACCACCGTCGGCGATTACTACTACGCCTATAACGCGCGATACCCGCACGGCATCTACAACGCAAATGGCAACTATGTCCCCAACCTGCTCCCCTTGAGCTACGGAACCGAAGACAATAATCCGAACGACAACCCGACCAGCGGCTCGCAACCCAGCAATCTCTTCCAAACCTCCCGCTATGATCTGGCCGGCATTACACCCGAGAATTTCGACCGCCTCATCGACAATGCGATCCTCGGTTGGCAGTCAGCCGGTGATACCGGCACATCGCTATGGTGGAATCCGCTGGTTTACACCCTCCCGTTGACCCAGGTGAACGCCACCATACCCCAGACTGCTCAAACCACGTTGCCTCCCTACACAGTCAATTACATCCCTTTGTCGCCCACCTACGCTGGAATACTAGCTCCTACTGCAATTGATCCTGGGCTCTGGTACGCCCGCACCCAGTGCAACCCGACGATCCAAAATCCCGTCACCGCCGCCTCTCTGGCTGAAATGGCGCCCTACTTTCTCCAGCACTGTAGCCAGTTCGTCGTCGAGTACGCCGGCGATTACATGCAGCAGGGCGCGGACGGCCAAATGACCGGCCTTGGCCCCGATGGTCAGATCGACTATTACCTCGACGCCAACGGCAACAAGCACATCCGCTGGTACGGAATGCCCCGCAGCTCCACGGGCGTCCCACACCCGGGAGATCCCACCACCGGTGGCCTGGTCCTGATCCGTGGATTCGACCGGAACGCCCCGATCAAGGGCGGAAATGATGACCCAACAGTCGATGGAGGCACCCCCGCCAAAACACCCCTGAACTATTTCACCGATGTCATCCCTCTTCGTGACTATTACACCATGTTTGAATTTGCCCAGCCCGGCCCCCCTCCCAAGCCGGTGGTCATAGCCCCGCCATGGGAGGTTGACGTCAGCTTCGCCCCCAACCGCGATTACGGCGAATTTCTCGCGGCGAATACCACGGCCGCTTACACATACGCTTACACCGTCATCGCCCCGCCCAGCACCACCACCGTTACCCTTCCCGCCTTCGGCAACGCCGCCATTCCCCCCCATTACGTCGCCGCCTGGCACGACGATATGCCGGCACTCATCCGCATCCTTATCAAGGTGGACGACCCGAATAATAAGGTCAAGGACGGACCCTGGTACGAATATGTTTTCAAGCTTAAGTGAGGCGCGTTTGTTTCGATCATTTAAACCTTCGAGTTTGATTCGTCCGGAGCCTGGACGGCTCCGGGCCGTACTCGGCGACTACGCCACGAAGGCGTCCGCGCCTTCGAATTTCGGGTTTCGAATTTTCGGCAGCAGGCGCCGCGCCTCCGTGTTAATCATCGTCATCGTCCTGTTACTTCTCCTCGCAATCCTCGGCGCCGCCTACATCTCGACCACCCGTTCCTCTCGCGTCGCCTCCGCCCAGAACGTCGCCAGCAATGACGTAGACTCGATGCTCAATGGCATCGCCAAAGCATGCGAGGGCGTAATCACCGACGACCTCAATAACAACTCCGGGGATTTGTTTGGGAACACCGTCAAGGACACCACCCTCACTCAAGCCGCCAACGGCCAATACCGCGGAACATACGTCGCCAGCCAAACCTACGGCCTGGGCGACGTCGTAAGCTTTGGAGGAAACCCAGCGGCTAACCCGCCTGTGCCACCCAACTATTACGTCGCCGTGACGGCAAGTCCTGCGAGCGCTCCGGTTCTTGGTTCGTCCAGTCCGTGGATGCAGACCACCCATGTTCCGGGGACCACGTCCGGACTCACCCAGCCTTGGCTGGCCGACAGAATTCCAACCCCCGACGGCGGATACGTCTCGGGAACCACTACTTTCAACAAGCTTACCGCATACTGGCCGAATATCTCCCAATCTTTCGTCCCCAACGGGTTAACTACCGCGACATCCATCCTCGGCCTTCCGTTCGAAACACCGGACACCGCTGCATCACTTCCGGTCGCGCTCAGTGCCGGCCACACGCTATCGGGCGAAATGGGAACCAACTTAGTCCCCGATTTCAAGCAGCTCGGCCCAGCAACAGCGCCAATCTACGTCCCCGCTCTCGATTACGGCGGCGCGCAGTATGTTGCGGGCGACGCAGACGGCGACGGCATCGCCGACTGCTTCCTGTTTCGTATTCCCGGCGCAAACTACCAGGGCCTCACTTGGTACGGCGGTGTTCGAATCATCGACAACAATTCCGCCATCAACGTCAACACCGCATGGAGTCGCGACTTCGAATACCAGCTCTCAGGAGGCGCAACCGGATCAATTCCAAATTACTATTCCCTCTTCCAGGACAGCGTTGGACTGCTTGGTGCCAGCGGCGCACCCGAACTTCTGAATACAAGCGACACCACAAATACCCTGTATAGTTATCTCTACGGTGTCACCAACGGCGGCACCAGCCCACCTGGGGTGGCAGCCTACGGCGACGTGGCCCCGGGCACGGGCACGACCAACCTGACCGCATCCGTCCCCCGCACCGATTTCCAGTTCCTGAGCCTAGGCGATGCGCTCTACAACCAGATGTCTCGCCGCATTGCCAACCCCGGATTCAACGGCCCCACCGCTCGCTTCCAGGCCGCCCCCTATTCCGACGCCGCCGCGCTGGCGTACCGTTTTTGCCTCGTAAATCCGCAAACAACCGTATCGCAGTTCCCCTCGTCCTTGCTCGAAAGCCAAAACTATCTGCCGTTTTCGCTCCTTTATTACACAGCCCCCGTCGGCACAACCCCGGCGCAGTATTATCAATCATCGCCCTACGGTAGTATTCCCACCACTGACGTCGCCACATGGTTTACCAACAATTTTAACTACGACGTACCGCCTTCATATAGCACGACCGCCGGTGCCCAGCCCATCCGCCCCCTGCTGACCACGCGAAACGGCGTCTCGAACTTCATCACCCCCGTCTACGACAGCACCACGGCGAACACAGGCGAGCCACTCGATCCCCTCGGCGCCGCTTTCCCCAACCCATACGTCACACCGGCCAGCGGAGCCATCCCCGGGATCATGCTTCCATATGCCTCCGGACCAAACAATTACACTCACTTCAAAGGAGCTTGGAGCGGGGCTCCTACCACCTACCAATTCAACGACATCGTCATTGGCAGCGATGGCTTCACCTACATCTACGTCTCACAGACCATTGGCAACACCGCGAATGCTCCATCAATGTCGCTTCTTCCGCCGAACGCCGGCGGCGGCCCGGGAAGCTATTACACACAGTGGGCCTTCCAGCCCTGGACCAAAGCCCCCGCCAAGGCCAACATCAACACCGCCACCTTTAGGGAACTCTACCGCGCCTTCTGGTCGGTCATGGCCGGAAACCCCAGCAATCAATCTCCCTTCGGAACAAGCTTCAGTTACAACCCCTATGGTGCCGACACCACCGGCGGCCCTAACCAATTTCCGCTCCAGCACCAGTTCCGGTCTCCGCTTCGCGACCCAACGTACGTCAGTGGCAACACCACAAACGTCACCCGCTTGGATCCCGAAAATACGATGCTGCTGTGCGCCGCTTTGGCCGCCGTTAACGCCATGGGCTTGCGCGACAGCTCACAGAACATCGTCAGCCGCACCATCTACCTCACGGCCTTGATTAGCAACGGTGGCGGCGCAGCCGCACCGACTGCGGTAATGGCCACCGTCTACAGCAATGCCCCCGAGCCCGTAATCAGCGAGGTCTATGCAGAGACGAACACCACTGAAACTACCAACGGATACGTGGCTGTAGAACTCTACAACACCTACTCGGTTCCAATGATCCTGCGCAACTGGCAGCTTGGGCTGGTTAACCGCGCCGCTTCGGGCGGTACTTATCCCAACCTCGTCTTTACTACCACCGGCGTGTCATCGGTCATCGCGCCAGGCACCTCGGCGAATACCGAACTCCAGGCACTTAACGATCCTCGTCCCATACCCGTCGAGCCCCCGACGTTCCCCGAAACTTTCAACTACAGCACCGCAACCAGCGTCGCCCCCGGGACCATCATTGTGCCGGCGCATGGATACGCCCTTCTCGAAAACTACAACGGAGGCCCGACCGCCACCCAACAAGCCGGTGACGCTCCCTCCCGCCCGGCCAGCTCCGGACTTCCCGCTTCAGGGATTTATTACGGAATGTATAACGGGATAGCCGTCACCGCCCCATCAGCCGCGACTCCGCCAAACACCTGCGACGTTTACGTCCCCGGACTCCAATTGGTCCTCGCGAACGCAATGGGTATAACCTCACCCTCCGCATCCACCGGCGGAGAGCTGGTTTTGCTTCGTCCCCGCCGAATCGACGGCGTTTATTCGTCCACTGGCAACCCCGCCACCCCCGCAGTTGACGAACCTCTAAACGTCTACGACGAGGGCACCCCCACCCAACCTAACCTTTATGACCTCGTTCCGGTCGATTCGTATGATTTCACCGGAATGAACCTCATCGGCCCAAACTCGAACACCGCGTATAGTTACATCCGGATAAAAGGCGCCGCGCCCGCGACTTGGTTCCGTCAATTCTTCCCCGGCCGCTACTCGACGGTTCTGACTCCGCCAGCCCCCACTCGGCAGGAAGGGACGCTCCATGAAGCGGAACCCTCCGGCGGTCTAGGAGGCCTATGGTCCAATCCCCAAGGCACGCCTCAGTTCGGCGTGGACGTCCTGCCAGGAACTCCCACCCTGCCAGGACTTTCGACGTACATAAATAACTTCCCGCCGACACAGTTTTATAACCTGGGCATCAATGCTACGACAAACATCCAGAGCCACTTCCCCAACCCGACCATCTACCCCGTGGGCGTGGAATCGACTGGCGCACAGGACAACCCGACCGTAGCTGTCACCAATTCGACTCTCACCCCTTACAGTGCGCCTTTCGGCACCGTCCCGCGCAACGGCGACATGCTCGATATCCCCTTCGTCGGCGCTTACCGGATCTCCCAGATAAACACCGCCGCTCCATTCGAGCCGGTAAACTTTGTAGAGATGAACTCCCTGCCGATGGACCTTTCCTTCGCCGATGCCTATGCAACGGTGAGTGGCTACACAACGATAGACTCCACCACCACAGCGGTAGATCAGAACCTCGAAAACGTGGGCCGTTTCTGTCCGATGCTGGCCCGAGCGACGCCATCCGCCTCCGGCAACCCTGATTTCTACGCTTGGGCACAAAACCTTTTTTCTTACGTTACCGTGCAATCTTCCAGCGACACCGTGTTTCCAAACTTCGATCCGAACACCAATGATGTCATACAAACTTACAGCCCAACGCCCAGCACGACACCGAATGTCTACAAATACCCAGCGGCGACCACGGGCAACCCGACGGCGAATCCGCCCGTAGCCGCAACCCCTGGACCAACGGTCGCCTTCAGCGCTGATCCCACCGCCACCGACGAAACATCGCAAGGAACTGTCGGTCCCCAGGGCCTGATCAACATCAACACGGCTTCCTGGAAGGTCCTAAACATGTTACCCATGGTGACGAAAGTTGAGGACTCAAACTATATCCAGGATAACGAAAGTCTCGCTAAAGCAATCGTCGCGTGGCGAATTGCCCACGGTCCTTTCACCTCAATTTTTGGTCTAAACCAAGTCGTTGATTTGCATACGACCAGCGCCGGCACCCACGGCCCCGCTGGATTCCAAACCGCGGAAGGGTACATCAACCTGACCGCCGGTGGCGGGACCGGCGGTGTCTCCAGCCTGGACGGACTGCTTTGCCCGCCCGATCCCGCATTTCCGAACGCGACAGCCTCATCGCCCAACAATGTGCCCGCCACCGCCTCGCCGCCCGGCGCGCCAACCTTCAACGTCACGGCCACCGGCCTCGGCGAAGACTACCAGACCGACTTCGCCGTCCTTAATCGCATCTCCAACCTCATCACCACGCGCAGCGACACCTTCACCGTCTACATTGAAGTCCAGGGCTGGCAGAACGTCGGCACGGCCAATGCCTCCCCCGTCATCACCCGTCGCTACGCCTTCATCGTCGACCGCACCGGCGTCAACGCCGACCCCACCACCCGATACCTAAAAACCGTCGTCGTCCCCAACAACTGACCCCCCGCCCCGCCCCAAAAATTTCATATTACCCAAATTAACGCCTCCAATATAAACGCATAACAACTTATCAATCAATCACTTATAGGAATTATGCTTAGCATTCACTAACAAAATCGCGAAAAATGTAAAAAAACGTAACATTATGTAAACCTCGTCTTCACTTCCCACCATCAAACCTTCACCCCTGCTCAGCTTATCGCATTCCACAATCGGCAATTTGCAATTCCCCCTTCACACCTTCACACCTTTCACACCATTCGTCATTTGGCATTCGGCATTCGGCATTCTATAACCAACGAATGCGACGCCTTTTCCTCCGCGACTCACAGCCCGGCGACATCATTGAAGACGTTTTCATCATCACCAACAAGCAGCTCGCCGCCACCTCCAACGGCAAGCACTACATCAAAGCCTTCTGTTCCGACCGTACCGCACAAATCAACGTCCGCATCTGGAACGCCACCCGCGACATGTTCTCCGCTATCCCCGACGGCGGCTTCCTTCGCGTCCGCGGCCGCGTCGAAAACTACCAGAACAATCTCCAGCTCATCGTCGAGCAGATGTGGGCCGCCAAGCCCGACACCTTCGACGTCGCCGACCTCATGCCTCATACCGACAAGGATGTCGATCAGATGTATGCCCGCGTCCTGGAGGTCTGCGGCACCATCAAAAACCGCCCCCTCGCCGCACTCATCCAAACCTATCTCGACGACGCCGAACTGATGGCCAGATTCCGCCGTGCCCCCGCCGCCATGAACTTCCACCACGCCTTCATCGGCGGCCTGCTCGAGCACACCCTCAACGCCATGGAAGTCGCCGACGCCGTCTGCAAATTCTATCCCGCCCTCAATCGCGATCTCGTCGTCGCCGGCATCTTCCTTCACGACCTCGCCAAAACCGCCGAGCTTTCCTACGAAAGCGCCTTCGCCTACACCGACGGCGGCCAGCTCGTCGGCCACATCGTCATGGGCGCCATCTGGGTCGAACGCAAAGCCGAAGCCGCCGAAAAATCCTCGGCGAAAAGCTCCCTCGCCCCCTCATCGACGTGATTCAGCACATCATCCTGAGCCATCACGGCGAACCCGAATTCGGCGCCGCCCGCATCCCCTCGACTCCCGAAGCCATCGCCGTCCACACCATTGAGAACCTCGACGCCAAACTGATGATGGCGCTGGCTCTCACGCGTGGCGACGCCTCCCTCACCGAAGCCAATTGGACCGATTGGCAAAAAGCCTTCAACGGCCGCCTCTACCGCCCCGACGTCGCCCCCGCGGAAACAGCCGCCGACAGCGCCGCCGAACAACCACCCGCGTCCCCCGCCCCACCGCCCGCGGCGGAAAAAGTCGCGACGGAAAAGCCTGCGGGCGCGCTCAAACTCAATAATCCCCTCTTCGAAAACGTAACCGCACGAAAGCACTAAAGCCCTTTGTAATTGACCCCCTCGGATGCCGACGTAATATATTGGCGGGGGTCAAAATGAAACGAGCCAAGTCTCTCATTGAAGTGCTCGAGAGCAGGGTTCTGCTCTCGGTCAGCGTTACTCAGTACCAGAACAATAACGTAGACGCCGGCGTGAACCAGCAGGAGTCGATCCTGACGTCGACGACGCTCAGCACCGACACCTTCGGCAAACAATACACGGTTTCCATCGACGGCCCGGTCTATGCCGAGCCGCTCACTGATCCCGGCGTGAGCATCATCGCCGGCGCAAACACCACGGCCGGATCGACTGGCACGCACAACGTTGTCTTCGTGGCGACGGCCAACGACTCGATCTATGCGATCGACACGACTTCGGGCGCGATCCTGTGGCAACGATCATTCACTGGCTGTCATGGGGCGCGCAAAACCGGCCAATTGAGGGCGCGCCAAAACCGGCCATTTTGAGGCACAGGAGATTGGGTTATCGACCTTGGCTTTCGGCGGTTGCCGCAAGCCAATGGTGGGATGGCCAATCAACTCAAGATGGCGGAAGTACAAGCAATTTTGGCACTTGCGCAGCGGCTGGTCCAATCGGAACATCGCCCGCCAACTCGGCGTTCACCGGGAGACCGTTGGACGCCACATCCGGTTGTCGGGCGGCGATCCTGCGGCGCCCGGATCGGATTCAAAACCGGCCAGCGCGCCCCTCGGCTCGACGGTGCTCGCCGCAGGCGGCTCGACGGTGCTCGCCGCAGGCGGCTCGACGGTGCTCGCCGCAGGCGGCTCGACGGTGCTCGCCGCAGGCGGCTCGACGGTGCTCGCCGCAGGCGGCTCGGAGAGCGCGCCCACCGGGTTATCCGGCGCGCCCATCGGGTCGGTCAGTACGGCATCGCCCTGGCGTGAGGTCATTGTTCAGAAGTTGGAAGCCGGGCTGACGGCCCAGCGGATTTATCAAGACATCTCCAGCGATCACGGCTATGCCGGCAGCTATTACAGCGTGCGCCGGTTCATCAAGAAGCTCTCGGCTGCCGCGCCGGCGCCCTTTCGCCGGATGGAATGCGAGCCGGGAGCCGAGGCGCAGGTGGACTTCGGCCGGGGTGCGCCCTGGTCGGTCCTGACGGCAAACGCAAAGCAACCTGGGTCTTCCGCATTGTGCTGAGCCACAGCCGCAAGGGGTACGCCGAGGCGGTGGAGCGGCAGACGACCGATGATTTTCTGCGTTGTCTGGAAAATGCCTTTACGCACTTCGGCGGGATGCCGTCGCGCTGGTGATCGACAATCTTCGCGCGGCGGTGACGCGGGCGGACTGGTTCGAGGCGGAGTTGTGTCCCAAGGTCCGGTCGTTCGCCGAACATTATGGAATCGCCATTCTGCCCACCAAGCCGTACACGCCGCGGCACAAGGGGAAGATCGAGCGGGGCATCGGCTATGTGAAGAGCAATGCTCTCAAAGGCCGGCAATTCGCCTCGCTCTCGGATCAGAACGCGCATCTGCTGACGTGGGAGAAGAGCGTGGCCGACACGCGCATCCACGGCACGACGCGGCGGCAGGTGAAGGAAGTCTTCGAGCAGGTAGAGAAGCCGGCACTGTTGGCTCTGCCGCCGGTGCGATTCGATCTTTTCACCGAGGCGTTGCGCAGTGTTCACCGCGACGGGCACGTGGAGATCAAGGGGGCGTACTATTCGGTCCCGCCGGAGTTTTTGGGCCAGCGGGTCTGGGCGCGGTGGAACGGCGCACGGTCCGGCTGTTCGATCAGAAGATGCGTGCGATCGCTCTGCACGCGCAGCGTCCGCCGGGCAGGTTCTCGACGCAAGACGCCCATATCCTGCCGGAGAAGATCAGCGGCATCGAGCGTGGAACGACCTGGCTTCTCCAGCGGATCGAATGCATCGGGCCGCACGCCACGCAGTGGGCGCAGTCAATGCTTCAGCATCGCGGCATCGAAGGCGTGCGCGTGTTGATGGGGCTGCTGTCGCTGGCCAATCAGCAGCCGCGACCGGCCGTGGAACGAGCCTGCGAGATTGCTCTGGGGCATGGCGCGTATCACCTGCGCTCCCTGCGGCAGCTCATCGAACACCAAAACGGCGCGCCGGTTCAACAACACTTCGAGTTTGTTCAGGAACATCCAATCATCCGCGGACTGGCCGATTACGGACAGTTCGTACGCGACGCAATCACCCAAGCGGAGGCTTTGCCTGCCGCACAACCTTTACAGGCCTGCCCTGAGCAGAGCCGAAGGGAGTCCACCCCATGAGACCTTCGTTGATGCAGACGCTCAAGCAACTTCGGCTTTCAGGTCTGGCGAGCAGCCTTGAAGTTCGCCTGAGCGAGGCGGCCGGCAATCGGCTCGACCACAGTGAGTTTTTGGAACTGATCCTTCAGGATGAACTGAACGTCCGATCCAGCCGGCAGATCGGCCGGCGCGTCAAGGCGGCGATGTTCCGCGACACCAAAAACCTCGACGAGTTCGACTTCTCCTTCAACACCTCCATCAAACGCAAACAGATTCACGATCTGGCCGCCGGCCAGTTCATTCGTGACAAACGTGACGTGCTCTTGCTGGGTCCGCCCGGCGTGGGCAAATCGTTTTTGGCCCAGGCCATCGGACACCAGGCGATCAAGAGCGGCTTGGTGGTCCTGTACCGATCCATCTTCGACCTGGCCCGCGACTTTTTAGGCGACGAGGATCTGGGAGCCCAGGACAAGACGCTGGCCCGGTATCTCAAGCCTGATCTGCTTATCATCGACGACATGGGAATGAAGCAGCTTCCGCGGCGCAGCGGCGAATGCCTGCTGGAGATCGTCATGCGCCGGCACGAGAACCGCTCGACGATGATGACCAGCAACCGTCCACTGGAGGACTGGGCCAAGCTGATCGGCGACGTGCCGGCGGCCACGGCCATTCTGGATCGGTTCCTGCAGCACGCCACGATCATCAACATCACCGGCAAGAGCTACCGCCTTCGGCATGGGGGCCATTCGACTTCGCTCACGGCAGGCCAATCCGGGACACCGGAAAAGACAAATCCAAAAGGACGGCGGAGTACCGCCGGCGATGAAGGGTGCTCCCCCCCGGAAGACACCGTGACAGAGCCGCCGTTGTCTTCTGATGTGGGGGTATCCGCCGGCCAGACGGCGTGAACGGGGACCAATAACTCAAGGAACAGTTGCGTCGGATAGAACGGATGCGGTATAGAATACGTCAGCACATTGGCCGGTTTTGAAGCGCCCCGCCCTGGCTGGTTTTGGCGCACCCCGTGACAACTGGCCTCGGGACCGGCACGAAGTCGGGCACCGACGTAAACAACACGCTTGGCGCAACTGCGATCACCACGGTTCCCGCGTCCGACACCGGCGGCACGCTGATCTCGCCGGAGATCGGCATCACCGGCACGCCCGTGATCGACACGACCCACAACGCTCTCTACGTGATCGTCGAAACCAAGGAGACGATCAATGGCATCGCCAACTGGGTGCAGCGACTGCACGCGATCAGTCTCAGCACCGGCCTGGATGTCGCCACGCCCTATCTCATCTCCGACACGCCGGCCAGCGGCGCGATCAACACCAACATCTACGTCTACGGCACCGGCGACGGCAGCGTCACCGATCCGTACAACGGCACCGGACGCCAGGTCGTGCAATTCAACGCGCTGCGCGAGCTGAATCAGGGCGCCCTCACGCTCCAGAACGGCGTCATCTATGCCACCTGGACTTCCAACGCCAACGTCTCCCCCTACCACGGCTGGCTGGTCGCGTGGAATACCTACAGCCTCAGCACCAGCGGCTTTGCGCTCCAGGGCGTTTTCAACGTCACGCCAAACGGCGGCAGCGGTGGCATCTCCCTTGGGGGAGGGCAGCCGGCGTTTTTGAATGCCTCGACATTCTTCCTCTCAACCAACTATGGCACCGGCGCCACCGGCGACTATGGCCCCACCGGTTTCCCGCTCGACGGAAATTATGACAACTCCGTCGTGGAACTCGTTCTCGACGGCTCGACCAGCGCCAAGAGCCAGGGACTCAATGGCTGGGGCTTCAGCGTCTACAACTTTTTCACGCCGTACAACCGGACGGCGCTGGATCAATCCGAAAGCAGTATCGGCGACGGGGGAGTGGCGCTCATTCCGTTCATCGACTCATACCCAACCGATGAGGCGCTCGCTGTCGCCGGCGACGGGGGCAAAGTTTATCTGGTAAATCCCGGCAGCCTCGGAAAGTTCGATCCGAACAACGACAACGTGCTCAATTCCGTTGCCAACGGCCAAGGGAATGACACGCCGCCCAATATCCTGGGTTCGGGCGGATCGACCAGCACGCCGGTTTATTACGACGGGAAGCTGCTTTGGATCACGGGCAGCGGCGGACCCGCCAACGCATTCACTATCAGCATTGAAGGGGCAATGACCGCCTCCTCCACCACGCCCGAATCAAACTTCGGCAGCGAAACCGGGTCGCCGTTTGTCACCTCCAACAACGGCCAGGACCCCGTGCTTTGGCTCATCGACCGCAACACCAATACGCTTCGCGCTTTCGACGCGACAGATCTCGCCGATGAATTATGGAACAGCGACCAGGAAGCGGGAGGCGTGGATGCGCTCGATTCCACCGTGCCATTCTCGGTTCCCACCGTCGCTAACGGCCAGGTTTTCGTGGGAACGCAGGACGAACTCACGGTCTATGGCGAATTGAAAACGTCGGTGGTCACTTCCGTCAGTGACGCGGACGTTAAGGGCTATTCATACGATCGCAACGCCCTCGGCTCAGACAATACGATTGAAGTGGTCATCGCCGGTGGCCCAGCGCCGCAGACGATCACCGCCAATCTCTCCACTCCCGATCTCGGCGAAGCGATCGGAAATCACGGCTTCGACTACGCGGTGCCGGAACTGAGCCTCGGCACGCATTCCGTCTCAATTTATTCCATTACCCCAGGCAACGTAAAAACGCTGATCGAAACGACGACCGTCACGAGCCAGAACCCGCTTTTCGACGAGCATTATTATCTAACGGAATATCCAAACGTCGCCGCCGCGGTGGCCGATGGGCAGTTCGCAACGGGGTACGATCATTATGTCGAGTACGGCCAGTACGAAGGGTACAACCCGAATCCGTATTGGGATGAATCCTGGTATTTGAAGCAGAACCCCGATGTGGCGGCCGCGGTGCGGGCCGGAAAAGTCAGCTCGGGATTCATGCAATATTATTTATACGGCCAGTACGAGGGGCGCGGCGGGCTTTTGTATTACGACAATACTTATTACCTCGACAACAACCCGGATGTGGGGGCCGCGATCAGCGCAGGGTCTGTGACCTCGGGCTTCGAACACTTCGTGCTGTTCGGGCAATATGACGGCCGCAGCCCGATTCTGTACTACGACAACTCGCTGTACATCGCGGACAATCAGGACATCGTTCCCTACATAACGGGGCAGCCGTTCACATCCGCGTATGAGCAGTACATTCTGTACGGCCAGTATGAGGGCCGAATTGCCTCGGACCTCTACAACGAGCAGACCTATCTTGCGGACAATCCCGATGTGGCAGCCGCCGTCATGGATGGGGAATTCCCTGACGGATTCCAGCACTGGTTGGAATATGGGCAATACGAGGGGCGGACGGCGGTTTAACATAAACGCCTCCCACAAGCCGCTTTGCCGCTTGGCTGTCGCATATTGTCCTTCCATTTGCGTTCAATCGCGACCAAAGTTTATTATTAGCGATGCAGTAAGGATTTACAGTCCTGAGGGTGAGACCAAGCTCGTTTGGCTTTGGGAGCCGAGATGAAAAACAGACCCTGCCTGATCGCATTTACCTGCGCCGGTTTCCTGGGCGCGGGGATTTACGTTTTCGCCGATGAAGCGACAACTCAACCAACGGCCGAGCCGGAGGTTTCGGGGCTGCACAGCCGGATCGTTTCGCCGTTCAATGTGCTGCCGGATCTGAGCGACGATCAGAAAGCCCAGATTCGCGCGATTCATGCCCAGACCCTTCTCCAGGAGAAAGAGCTTCGCGACAAAGAGCACGACGAGATTTTTGCGATCCTGTCTGACAATCAGAAGAAAGAGCTTCAAGACCTCGAGGCAAAGACCGAGGCTCAGAAGAAAGCGGATTCCGCGCAGCGCCGGGCCGATGCCGAGGAGCGCGAGGCGCAGGCGCTCAAGCAGCAGGCCCAGGGAATGGTTGGTTCGACCACCCAGCCGAGCGGCGTAAGCAACTGAAGTTTTCAAGACCGCCAGGTCGCGGTGGATGCGAGCGATGAAGTCGATTGGCATATTTGCAGGGGCCATTCTTCTGCTCGCCGTGTGCGCCGCACGGCTGGGCCGATTCTCCCGCGCTCACCGCCGATCTAACTGATCCGATTTCTCCACCGATCACCGGCCAACTGAAAATGGGCGGTAAAAATCCTTCAGGCGTCGAAATCAGCGCTAACAGCCAGTACCTCACCTTAGGTGGCAAACCCTGGTCTCCGATCATGGGGGAAATTCATTACGTCCGGGTGCCGGAAAGTCAGTGGGAGGACGAAATCCTCAAAATGAAGGCCGGCGGAATCACCGTCGTCTCGATGTACTGCATCTGGATTTACCACGAAGAGCAGGAAGGAAAATTCGACTGGACGGGCAATCGCGATCTGCGGCGATTCGTCCAGCTTTGCGCCAAGCATGGGATGTATGTGTATGCGCACATCGGGCCCTGGTGTCACGGCGAAGTCCGCAACGGCGGTTTTCCGGACTGGCTGCTGAAAAAAACCAGGGCGTGCGAAAAAACGATCCGGTTTTCCTCGGCTACACGCGCACGTGGTACGACCAGGTCTTCAAGCAACTCGACGACTTGCTTTATAAAGATGGCGGACCGGTCATCGGCATTCAACTCGACAACGAAACCGGAAACGCGGTTCCGTATCTGGCGGCGCTGAAACAGATGGCGGTTAACGCGGGTTTTGATGTGCCGCTTTATTCGTATACCGGCTGGAATCGCTCGCGCGGGCCGGAGAACGAAATGATCCCGTTCTACGGCGGATATCCGGATGGATTCTGGCTGACCGATTCCGGCGTCTCGCGAACCGGCCGGCGGCAGTACGTCTTTACGCACGTTCTCGATGACGCCAACATCACCGAGCATCTGACCGGCCGACCCGGCGCGATGGTGTTGGGGCCGGCGGATCATTACCCCTACGTGACCTGCGAAATCGGCGGGGGCATGGCGATCTCCTATGCCCGGCGCGTCACCATGAGCACCGACGACATCGCCGCCCTTCCGCTCGTCAAAATCGGCTCGGGCGCCAACGGGCTGGGATACTACATGTATCACGGCGGCGGCGATCTGATTGGAAAGCTCTCCACGCTTCAGGAATCGCAGGCGACCGGGTATCCCAACGATCTGCCGGTGATCGACTACGATTTTCAGGCACCCATCGGACAATTCGGGCAAATCAGGGATTCCTATCGTGCGCTGCGGCTGTTACATATGTTTCTGGCCGATTTCGGTTCCAAGCTGGCGCCAATGCGTTCGGTTTTTCCAACCACCATGCCGAGTTCTCTGGCGGACAATCAGACTTTACGCTGGGCCGTCCGATCGGACGGAAACTCAGGATTCGTTTTCGTCAACAATTATGAGCGCGGCACAAATATGCCGGACCATTCTGACGTTCAATTCGAGCTGGAGCTGGCTGGCGGCAATCAAGTTGTACCTGCGGCGCCTGCGAGCATCGCCAGCGGGTCGTACATGATCTGGCCGTTTAATCTCGATATGGACGGTGTCACGCTGCGCTCGTCCACGGCGCAATTGCTTTGCCGGCTTGATGGTCCGGTCCCCTGCTACGTTTTCTTTTCGATTCCGGGAACCGATCCGCAGTTCGACATCGCCGGGGCGACGGCCGATCAGATTGCCGCGCTGGTTCACAACGGAACCGGCACGTTCAAATCTCCCAGCGGAAATTCCGTTCGCGTTTTGCTTCTGACCCGCGATCAGGCGATGCACTGTTGCAAGGAGACGCTTTGGGGAGAGGATCGGCTGCTGCTGTCTCGCGCCGATGTGATCGCGGACGGATCAACATTAAGCCTGCGCCTCAGAGAATCCTAAGGATCTTTCCATCGGCATCTTCCCCCCGCCGCCGAAACCACCGGTCGCCGCGGGACAGCAGCTTACGCAATCGAACGATGGGATCATGGGAATTTATTCCGCTTCGGTGCCTGCAAAGACGATGTCGGTTGATGTGCATCAGCTCCAATCGGCAGGGTCTCCGCGGCCACTGGAGATAGGCGCGCGGCACAAGCCGCTTCCCCCCGGCGATGCGGATTTCGACTCCGCGGGTGTGTGGGAGATCAAGCCATCATCTGACGCCCTGAATGGGGTCGATAATGCGCTCCTTCGGATCGATTATGTCGGCGACGCCGCGCGGGCGTATATTGGCGATAGACTTATCGACGATGATTTCTATTACGGCGCTCCATGGGAAATCGAGCTGAAGCGTTTCGCACCGGATATCTTTAAAGCCGGGATCACGATTAAAATTCTGCCGATGCCCCTGAAAGCGCCGATCTTTATCCAGTCCGATCGCCGTCCGGACGAGCGGGCAGATCTGGTCGGCGTCGAGCCGGTTTTTGTTTACGATTTGACGTTGCAATGCGCTCAATAATTCTTTCGATTTTTGTGATGCTCCTGGTTGCGCCGGTATCGCGCACCGCCGACCTGAACGTCGGCGACCTTCGCTGCGAGTATCGCGAAAACCCGATCGGCATCGATACGACTTCGCCCCGCTTTAGCTGGGTGTTGAACTCGGATCAGCAGGCCGAATCTCAGACGGCCTATCAGATTCTCGTCGCTACCACTGCCGATCTTCTCGGCAAGGACACCGGCGATCTGTGGGACACGGGAAAGGTTAAATCGCCGGACGCCATTCAAATTCCCTACGCCGGCAAGGCGCTCGTTTCCGGCGAGCGATATTTCTGGAAAGTGCGGGTGTGGGACAAGAACGACAGCCCGTCCGACTGGACGGAACCGGCAACGTGGACGATGGGCCTGCTCGCGCCGGGCGACTGGCGGGCGCAATGGATCGGGCGCGGCGATGAACCGCGCGCCGTCGACTTGCAAACCGCCCAGTGGATCTGGCCGCTGAGCGGCAATTCGACGTCCGCGCCGGGGCGCTGGCGGTCTTTCGCAAGTCCTTCGAAATGGAATCGACGGACCCAGCGGCGCAGACCTGGCTGGTCCTGGCGGCTTCGGATACCGCCACCATCTATCTCGACGGCAAAGACGTCGGCAGCGTCGACGATCCGCTTCGCGCCCGCACCTTCAATCTCGGTCCGCTCGCACCCGGCAAGCACGATCTATCGGTGATGGCGACCTCGACGGGCCAGCGGGACGGCATCGTGGGGGCCGTCATTCAGGATTCGGCAGATGGGCCGCGCATTTTCGCCACCAATGCCTCCTGGGATTCGATGCTTGAATCGGGAATCGCGGGAGGGGGCGATTGGCATCCGGCGCAAACGCTGGCGCATTACGGCGACAAACCGTGGCGCGTGCCGCCGGTCCAGGGGCCGGCACTGCCGATTCTGCGTAAGGAATTTACCCTGCCTGCCGCGCCGAGCGCGCGGTCCTTTATATCTGCGGGCTGGGGCAATTTGAGCTGCACATCAACGGGCAGGTGCTGAGCAGCGATCTGCTTCAGCCGGGGTGGACCGATTATCGCAAAACGTGTTTGTACGTCGGATATGACGTGACGTCGCTCCTCAAGCCGGGGGCGAATGCGATTGGCGTGATGCTCGGCAACGGGATGTATAACTCGACGCCGGGGCGATACGTGAAATTCATCGGCTCGATGGGCTCGCCGCAGGTGATCGCCCAGATGACGATTGAGAACCAGGATGGATCGGTGCAGCACGTGGCAACCGACCAGACCTGGAAAGTGGCCGCGGGGCCGATCACCTTTTCTAGCATTTACGGCGGAGAGGATTTTGACGCGAGTTTGAGGCCGCCGGGGTGGGACCTGCCCGATTTCGCGGATTCGGACTGGGCGAGCGCGACGGTGATGAACGGGCCGGGCGGTGTGTTGCGCTGCTCGAGCCAGTCGGCGCCGCCGATTCGGGTGGCGTATGTCCTCGATCCGGTTTCGGTGACTCCATTGAAAAATGGGGATTATCTTTACGACATGGGGCAGAACTGCGCCATGATTCCTTCGATCGCGGTGGAAGGCGCTGCGGGCACCGAGGTGCGAATTTTTCCGGGGGAGGTGCTGAATGCGGATGGGATGGTCGCGCAGCGGTCGATGGGGAAGGGTCCGATGTATTTTACGTTTACGCTTTCCGGAAAAGGGCGGGACAATTGGACGCCTTCATTTTCGTATTACGGGTGCCGCTATTTTCAGGTGCGCGGCGCGTCGCCGCCGGGGGCGATGGGAAATCCGAATTGGCCGACGTTGATTTCGATCGAAGGCAATTTCATCACCAGCTCGTCGGCGCCGGCGGGGGAATTTTCATGCTCGAGCGATCTGTTTAATCGCGTCGCGACGTTGATCGACTGGGCGATTCGCAGCAACACGATGAGCATCATCACCGACTGCCCGCACCGGGAAAGGCTCGGCTGGCTGGAGCAAGACCATCTGATGGGGCCGTCGCTGCTTTACGATCATGACCTGGCGGCGCTGCTCACCAAGGTTTCGGGAGACATGCGGGATGCGCAGCACAAGGACGGGCTGGTGCCGGATATTGCGCCGGAGTATGTGAATTTTAAAAATGCCTTTCGGGATTCGCCGGAGTGGGGAAGCGCCTCGGTGATGATTCCGTGGATGATGTACCAGTGGTACGGGGATACGCAGGTGCTCGGGGATTCGTATGAGATGATGAAGAATTATGTGGGGTATCTTTCGAGCAGATCGAAAGACGGTCTGGTGAGTTATGGGCTGGGGGACTGGTATGACCTTGGTCCGCATGCGCCCGGCGTTTCGCAGCTCACGCCGATCCCGCTGACGGCGACGGCGTTCTACTATCGCGATCTGTGCACGGTCGCAGATGCGGCGCGAGTGCTCGGCAACGGTGACGATGCGCGGCAGTTTGATGCGCGGGCGGCGACCGTGAAAGAGGCGTTTAACAAGGCGTTTTATCACGCCGACCGGAAGTTTTATGCGACGGGGAGCCAGACGGCTAACGCGATTCCGGTGGTGTTCGGGCTTGCCCCCGCGGCGGATGTGCCGGCGATCGTCGATCACATCGTTGCGGATATGAAATCGCGCGGGGATGGGCTCACCGCGGGGGATGTGGGATATCGATTCGTCCTACAGGCGCTGGCGGAGCATGGGAGGTCGGATGAGATTTTTGAAGTGAACAACCAGACAGACCGGCCTGGTTATGGGCTGCAACTGGCGCCGGGGCGACGAGCCTGACGGAGGCGTGGGATGCGAATCCGAACGCGTCGCAGGATCATCTGATGCTGGGGCATATTTTTGAATGGTTTTACCGCGATCTGGCGGGGATTCAGCCGGCGGCCGATTCGGTGGCGTGGGATCGGGTAGTGATCAAGCCGGCGATGGCGGGAGACATCACCTGGGTGAAGGCGCAGTATGACTCGATCCGCGGGCCGATCTCGACGGAATGGCATCGGGATTCCACCGGCGTGCGGCTGGGGGTGACGATTCCGCCCGGGGTGACGGGAACGGTTTATATTCCAGCGAAGTCGCAGAAGTCGGTGCATCTAACGGATGGGAAATTTTTGAGGATGGAAGGGAGCGATGCGGTGTTTGAAATTGAGTCGGGGAATTATCAGTTTTCTACAGAGTGAGATTTTTTTTGGGGGCGGGAGGCATTGGGTACAAAAGGTAACAGCCCGCAACAAACTGGGTGGATTGGGTGGAATGGGCAAGCAATTTTCGGCTTTAATGAGCCATTTCTGGAATGGAATCGAACCCTGAGATCGACAGGCAAATCGAATCGGCTCGGCGGCATCAGCGCACGGGAGACTTAACGGGAGCCGAGAAAATCTACCGGGAAGTTTTGGCGCGGCGGCCGGGGGATGCGCGGACGCTGCATCGGCTGGCGACGTTGCTGGGGCAGCAGGGCAAGCTTGAGGAAGCGGCGGAACTCGCCGGGCGGGCGATCGAAATCAATCCCGATGATCCGGATGCACATAAGACCATGGCCGCGGTGCGCGCGAGCAAGGGGGACATCGATGGCGCCGGCGAGAGCTACCGCGCGGTGCTGAAGCTTCGGCCCGGCGACGCCATGGCGCACCGCAACCTGGGGGCGATGCTGGCGCTGGGCGGGCGGCTGGAGGAGGCTGCTGTTGAGCTTGGGCGCGCGACTGAACTCAATCCGAACGATTTTTGGGCTTTCTATGAGCTGGGGAATGTGCAGGTCAGGCAGAATCATTTTGACGAAGCGCAGTCGGCTCTTTTGCGGGCCATCGCCCTCAAGTCGGATTTCGCGGCGGCGCATATCAGCCTGGCAGAGGTGCATCGCGTTAGTGGGCGCGGGGAAGAATCGATTGCGTCTTATCGCCGTGCGCTGCAATTCAAGCCGGATTCCGTGGAGGCGCTGAGCGGCCTGGCGCGGGTTTATGACTGGCTGGGGCGATTTGAGGATGCGCTGGCGAGTTATGCAAAGGCGGCGGCGGCCAAGCCGGATTTTTATGAGGCGCACGCGCGAATGGCGGTGATGCTGGCAGCCTTGCAGCGGTTCGAGGAAGCGCTGGCCTGCCAGGCGAGGGCGGCGGCGCTGAATCCGGACGCGGCGCTGACGCATTACGCGATGGCGGAGATTCTGCTGCACCGGCGCGATGAGGCGTCGGCGCGAGAAGCCGTGAGATGTTTCCGCGCGGCGCTGGCCGTCAATCCGGCGCTGGTTTCGGCGTGGAATGATCTGGGATTAGTCCTGCGGTCGATGGGCGAGTTCGATGAGGCGGCCAATTGTTTCCGAAAGGTCCTGGAGATGCAGCCCAATTCGCCCGCCGCCCATTACAACCTCGCGGGGACCGGGGCGATAAAATCGGAGCAGGAGATCCAGCAGTTGGCGGAGGCGCTGAATCAGACGAATCTCACCGACGAGCAGCGGGTGGGGATGGAGTTCGCGCTGGCGAGCGTGCTGGATGATGCCCAACGGTTTGAAGAGGCTTTTGCGCTGTTTGCAAAAGCGAACGCAAGCGAAAAGCGGCTTCGAGAGGCGACGGGAGACACGTACGACCCGGCCGCATCGCATCAGCAGATCAGTGACCTGATCGAAACATTTTCTGCGTCATTTTTTGCTCTGCGCCGAGATTGGGGGGATGAGACGGAGCTTCCGGTGTTTGTGGTGGGGATGCCGCGCTCGGGGACGACACTGGTGCAGCAGATCGCAGCGGGGCATCCGCAGATTCACGGCGCCGGGGAAATGTGGGCCATCCGGCGGATCGCGGAATCCTGGAGCCCGTCTGATGGTCGCATGGCGCCGATCGCCTGGACGCGCGAAGCGATTAAAGGCGCCGCCGCGCAACACCTGCGGCACCTTCGCGAATTGGACGGCAGCGCACTGCGGATCATCGACAAGACGCCCAGTAATATTCTTTACCTGGGAATGGTGGCGTTGATGTTCCCCGGCGCGGGTGGTGATCTGCCGGCGCGATCCGCGGGACACATGCCTGTCCTGTTATTTCCGGCGCTTCCGGACCGGCAACACATTTTCGTTTGACCTGGCCCACTGCGGACACTGGCAGAGGGAAATCGACCGTCTGGCGGAGCATTGGCGCCGGGCGCTGCCGCTGCGCATGATCGAGATCGAATACGAATCGGTGGTGGCCAACCTGGAGGGGCAGAGCCGGCGGTTGATTGAGTTTCTGGGCGTGAGCTGGGACCCGGCGTGCCTTGAATATCATCGGAGCCGCAACACGGTTTTGACGGCCAGCGCCTGGCAGGTGCGCCAGCCGATCTATACGCGGTCGGTGGGGCGATGGCGGCATTATGAAGGCCATCTGCAAGCATTGCTGAAGGCGTTGCAAAGTCCGGCCTAAAGACGAGTCTCACGCAGAGGCGCAGAGACGCAGAGATTTTCCCCTTTGCGCCTCTGCATGAGATTATTTTTTTGAATTTGGGCTTTCAGGGGTGTGCGTGGGCATCATGGGGAGTGGCCAAATCGCGATTTGGCTCCTACCGTTTTGCATGGCAAATCATTTTGGAGCGAATTCAACGACGGAAGATGTTCTGGCCGGTGTTCGGCTGGATGGGAAGCGGATCCTGGTAACGGGAGTGTCGGCGGGGATAGGAGTGGAGACGGCACGGGCGCTGACGGCACATGGGGCAAGCGTGATTGGGGCGGCGCGGGATTTGAACAAGGCTCAGAAAGCAATGGAGCAGGTGCGCAGGGATGCCACCGCGGGGGGCGGGGGATTGGAGCTGGTGGAGCTGGACCTGGGGCACCTTCGCAGCGTGCGGGCATGCGCGGATGGGCTGGTGAAAAGGGGCGAACCGCTGGATGGGATCATCGCCAATGCGGGGGTGATGGCGACGCCGTTCGGGCACACCGTGGACGGATTCGAAACGCAGTTTGGGACCAACCACCTCGGGCATTTTGTGCTCATCAACCGGCTGGCGCCGCTGATCCGCCGCGGCGGAAGGATCGTGAACCTTTCCTCGGCGGGGCATCGGTTTTCCAACGTCGATCTGGAGGATCCGAACTTCGAGCGGACGAAATATGAGCCGTTCGTGGCCTATGGGCGGTCGAAGACGGCAAATATTCTGTTTGCGGTGGCGCTGGACGAGCGGCACCGCAGCCGCGGCGTGCGGGCAACGGCGGTGCATCCGGGAGTCATTCAGACCGAGCTGGCGCGGCACATGGATCTGGATCAACTGCGGGCGAGAATCGACGAGATGAGCCGGCAACTGGTGGCGCAGGGGAAGCCGCCGATTATATGGAAGACGGTTCCGCAGGGAGCGGCGACTTCAGTGTGGGCGGCAGTGGTGGCACCGGGCGAGGAAGTCGGCGGTCGGTATTGCGAGAATTGCCATGTAGGCGAAGTTTTTCCGAATGAGATGACCGGCGTGAGCGAGGGAGTGCGAGCTTATGCGCTGGATCGGGAGACGGCCCGGAAACTTTGGAAGAAGAGCGAGGAGATGGTGGGGGAAAAATTTTAGGGGAGGGAAGACGGGCTGGCGCCCCGGCTCCACGAGTTCAATCCTGAATGATCCTTCGCCGGCGGTACAGGGTACCCACGACGGACAAGAGCAAAAGTGAATCGGCTGCGGGTTCGGGCACCGCGCCGATCGTGGGCAAAGGCAAACCGTTGGCGATGGCGAACGAATCCAGGGCCGCGATGTCGGCGGCGGAAACCGCGGCATTGGCGCCGTTGTCGCCCTGGCCGAAGTTGGCGGCGAGGGCGGCGAAATCGGAGCCGTTGACGGAGCTGCCGTAAAGAAAGTTTCCCTGATCCCAGTTGGTGTAGCCTTTGCCGAAATTGGAGGCGAGGATGGAGAAATCGCTTCCGTTGACGGTGCCATCCAAATTGGCGTCGCCGAGGAGTGTGTATTTGATTTCGATCTGGCCGGAGGAGAGCCCGGTTACGACGCCATCCGCGCCGTCGGCCCAGCCCACGCCATAGGCGTGGCCGTCAGTGAGGAGTTGCGCGCTCGAGGAGATGATGCCCGGGCCGTTCCAGGAGCCGCCGTTGTATCCGCTCTTGATATAGGCGGCGATGGAGGCAATCGGGTCGGAGCCGCTGCCATAATTGAGGATGAAATGGTTGTTGGCGATGTCGAGCGTGGAGCCGGCGACGAGGTTGAGGCCATCCTGCGTGCTCAAGCCGCTGTTGGTGTTGAGCATGACGACGGCGGGGCCGGAGGATGTGGAACCAATCGTGATTACTCCCGTGCCGGAGATGGGGCCGGCGACGGAATCGGCGTAGACGTAGAGAGTGCCGTTGTCGAGGATGGGGCCTGCGCCGTTGTAAGCGCCGTAGAGAGTGCCGTTGCCGCCGGCGTCGACCGTCAATTGGCCGCGGTTGGTCACGGGGCCGTAGAAGACGTTGGGAAGCACGCCGGAAAGATGGATCAGGCCGTTGACGGTGTTGGTGACGGAGCCGTAGACGGAGGAATCACCGGCCAGGGCGAGGGTGCTGTCGTTGGTGAGTCCGCCGGTGGTGAGAATGCCGTAGCCGAGGATCTGGCCGGTGTTGTGGAGGGTGGCGGTGTTGGTGCTGAAGTTTCCGCCGTCGAGGGAGATGGTTGCGGAGTTGGTGGGCATGTCTTCGACGAGGGCTTCGCCGCCGATGGGGACGGAGATGGTGCCGGTGTTGGTGAGTGAGCCGGAGAGGATCAGCATTCCGTCGAGGGGTTCGATGGTGCCGCTGCTGGTGATGGTGGCGCTGATCTCGCCCGCGCCGCTGATGATGCCGGCGGCATTGTTGATGAGAGTGCCACTTCCGGAAATAAGTCCGCCGGACTGAGATTGAATGATGCCGTTATTGGTGAGGTTTGCGCCGTTGAGAAAGACGCCACCGCCGGTACCGACGGTAAGTGGTGCAGCATTGGTAAGGGGCGAGTTGAGGTTAAAGGAACCGCCGGAAGAGACGGTGAGGGCGGAATAGTTTATCGAGCCGCCGTTGGCGTTGAGGATTCCACCGATGGTGAGGAAATTGGCGGAAATGCCCGCGCCGGGGGAGACGGAGATTTGGCCGTTGTCGTTGAGGGTGCTGCTGGAAGAGAGAGTCATGCCGGAAGTAAGCGAAACGTACTCACCGAGGCGCAGAGTTGGCATCGACTGTGAAGCCGTTGAGGAAATTGAGGGTGCCGC
Source organism: uncultured Phycisphaerales bacterium (assembly GCA_963755915.1). Lineage (GTDB taxonomy): Bacteria > Planctomycetota > Phycisphaerae > Tepidisphaerales > Tepidisphaeraceae > PALSA-1353. Next base: position 3,456,566 of record CAVWLP010000002.1, on the reverse strand, counting down.
CGGTCCAGGAGAGGACGGAAGGATCGCCGTTGAGATTCAACCCGCCGACGGAGAGTGTTCCGGAGGAGAGATAGATGGATGAATAGGGAAAGGTGTACCCGTTGACGATTCCGTCGACGGTGAGATCTGCACCGCTGACGCTCAGGGTTCCCTGGACAAAGGTATTGGATGCACCGACGTAGCAATTGCCGGCAACGGTGGCAGCGCCGGCGTTAAGCGAGTAGGAACCCTCGGCATCGTCTTCGTTGCCGAGGGTCAAATTTCCGTTGATGAGGCAAGTGCCCCCCGACTGAATCAAAGTATCCTGTGCGAAGTAGTAGTTTGCAACGGTCGCGGAGTTGGCGATCAGCGTTCCGCCTTGAAGTTCGTAGGTACTGCTCAGGGAACTCGCGTAGCCAATTTCAAGGGGACCCGTGACCGTGTTGGTTCCACCGGTCTGGAGGAAAGTGGCACTGCCGGCGCTGCCGATGATTTCTTCACTGCTAGAGGTCAAGGTTCCGGCGCCTAGCGAGTAATAGCCGGCACCGGTGGAAAAGCCTCCCAGTGTAAAACCGTCAACCGATACGCTGTTGGTTCCGCCGGTTTGGATAAACGAGCCGGGTCCAGTTTGGCCGATTGTTTCGCCACCGGCGCTGAGTGAACCCGCGCTGAGGGTGTAATAGCCGGTAATACCCTGGCTATCGCCTAAATTGAGCGCGCCTGCGCTGTGCGTGCCGCCGGTTTGAACGAACGTACCGTTGCCGGCCGAGCCGATATTTTCGGTTTGCGAGCCGGTAATGGTACCGGCGCTGAGCGAGTAATAGCCGCTGCCCCCGGTATCGAAGCCGAAAATCAATTCAGGGGCAGATCCGGAGAAGCTGACAGTGCCACCGCTTTGGGCGAAGGTGCCGCTGCCGGCAAAACCCACGACGAGATCCCCATTGCAGGAGACGGTGCCGCCGCTGAGGGTGTAAAGGCCATTGTTGCCGGCGCCGACGTCAATAAGACCCGATGCGTCGATGCTTGTGGTGACGACGTTATTCTGGCCGCCAGTTTGGACGAAAGTGCCGGAACCGTTGTAGCCTATGGTTTCACCCCCGCTGTTGGTACTGGCTCCAGTAGACAGGATTCCGGTACCGCTAAGAATGTATTCGCCAAGATCATTCGTGCCGTTGCCGAGTACAAGGCTCCCGCCGAGGGAGATCGAATTTGTGCCATCGGACTGGATCATGTAGCCGAAGCCGAACAGGGAGTCGGTTCCGGAATCACCAAAGTATTCGTTGCCGGCATTTAAAACGTCGTTGGCGGACATGGTGAGGGTATTGGTGGCAGCTCCGGCGTTGTCGACGGTGAGGCTGGCGAGCGTGATGGCAGCGCCGGAGTAGTTGTAGGTGACGATGCGGGCGATGGCATCGTCGTCAGTGATGTCAACGGTGTCGCTTGCGACGGGAACACCGGCGCTCCAGTTGCCGGCGGCGTTCCAGTTTCCCGAGCCGGCAAGGGTCCAACTGTCGGTCGCGGCGAGGGCCCAATGGCGCAGGCAGCAGAGGCGGCCAATGCAGCGAGGGAAGCGCGGCGACGGGAAGGGTTTGGCAAACCGCTCGAACCAGCGTGAGCACGCATGATTTGTCTTCCTCCGGGATGAAGCGGAACTAATCGAAACGGGGGATCGTCGACCAGCCGTAACGGAGGTCGATTGAGTGATGCGCTGTTGTCGTGAGAAACACGGTTCCACCCCTGTGTTTTTGCGAAATCCGCGAACCCGCGGCTTCCACTATTTTCGACCGGCAGAAATGGAAATTATAAACCGACGGCAGGTAACCGCAATCACAAAAAAGCAACTTAAAGAAAAATCTCAGTTGTTGTGCGGGTAGGGTGTAAAGGTTTTGTAAGGCAGGTTCACCAGCTTGGTCACGCCCTGGATTTCCGTGCTCTTCGGAGGGCCGGCGAGTTCGAGGATTGTGATCTGATTGGCCCCCACGTTTTGCCACACGCTCGGCAAATACAATCCACGGTCCGCGCCAACGTCCCAGTAGCGCCCGAGGTTGTGGCCGTTGACCCAGACAACGCCGAAATTCCAATTGCGCATGTCGAGATAGGTTTCGCCGGTTTCCGTGAGATTGAACGTGCCGGTAAAGATGGCGGGAGCCAACGGGGCGAGATTTGTTTCTGGGGCGGCGGGGATTGGGGGATCAGTCATCGGCAGCGAATGGATTTCCCAGCCGGTCAGTTCCTGGCCATCGAGCGTCGGATTTTCGTTGAGCCCCTTGCGGCTGATGGACTGGTTGATGCCGACGCTGTTGCGGCCGAGGTTGTAAACGAGAATGTCCAGCGTGCAGAGGCCGGGGTGATTGAGATTCATCTGGAAACTATCCGGCCCGTAGCCCTGGAAGGTCTGGCCCACGACGTTGCCGTCGATCATGACGATTGAATAGTCGAGAGCCTTGCGGAGATCGAGTGTCCCCTTGATGCCGGTGGGGAAGACCTTGCGGTAAAGCACGAATCCGTAGGGTTGATCGAGGTCTTCCATCGTCATCACGTTGTCGGAATGGATCGGCGGAGGATCGGGGGAAACCGCAGCAGTCAGGGGCGTCGTCATGATGGATGTGAGCAGCGGCGAAGCCGTGGCGACCTGAAACGGCGGGATTTCGATGACCTTCGGATCTGGCGGAATGGGCGGCGGATCGATCTTCAGCGCTTGCGAGAAGTAGTCGCGAAGCGCCTTATACTTTGGCGTAACCCGGCCAAGTTCGTCGATGGGGGCATCGTAGTCGTAGGTGGTTTGCACGGGTCGCCAGCCGTTGGCGCCGTTGGAAAATCCGAAGTTGGTGCCGCCGTCGAAAAGGTAGTAGCAGAAGGAGAGATGGCGATCGACGAGCCATTTGGTGTCAGTGATCTGGGCGGCGGGAGATTTTACCTTTGCCCGCGGCCCGCCGACACGGTCGGCCCAGACGGAGTACCAGGAGGTGTAGACCTCTGAGCCGTAGACCGGGAAATTGCCCGAGACGGCTTCGGCAAGCGTGAGCTTGTTGGCGTTGGGAAGTCCGTTGGTGGCGCGGAGGACGCCCGGCATTCCGTCGAGCTTGTTCCAGACAGTTCCGCTGTGATCGCAGGTGTATAGCTGGCAATCGAAGCCGACGTCGATGAACATTTTGCGCAGGTCGTCGAGATATTTATCGATCGCGCCGTATTCGTTTTCGATCTGGACCATGAGAATGGGGCCGCCATGCGTGACGAGCAGATCGCCGACCTGGTCGTGCAGGGCAAGCATATAGGATCGGCAATATTGCATGAACTGGGGATCGTCGGAGCGAACCTTCATGTCGTGATGCTTGAGAAGCCAGGCGGGGTATCCGCCGAACTCGGTCTCGGCGCAGACGTATGGACCGGGGCGAAGAGCGACCCAAAGGCCATTCTCCTGGCAAAGTTTCACGAATCGTCGAATGTCGTTGTTTCCGGTGAAATCGAATTTGCCTTCGGCCGGTTCGAGCTGATTCCAGAAGATGTAGACGCTGACGGTGTTAAGGCCCATCGCCCGCGCCTTTTTAATCCGATCTTCCCAAAACTGGTAAGGGATCCGGGAGGGATGCATCTCGCCGGCGATGATTTCGATCGGCTGGCCGTCGATCGAGAACTGTTTGTCTGCGGCCGAAAATTTGTGGGATTTACCGTCGTTTGGCAACGGTATGTCAGCGCGAACCGCGGGGGCGAATAAGAGAATTGCTATAGAAAATACAAGGCGGATTTGAATTGCACGGTGTGTTGTGGTAATTCCCATTAGCGGCAGATTATCGTGTGGAAATTGAGGGAATCAAGCGTGATCGCCATGATGGTGTTCGGTCTGGACGTGTGGGACCTGGCGATCCTGCTGGCGTTCCTGGTGTCGATCCTGGCGGTGGGGTTCTTCGTTTCCCGCAGCGTTAAGAAGGAATCAGATTTTTATCTCGGCGGCCGCAAGCTGGGGAGGCTGCTTCAGTTTTTCCTGAATTTCGGCAACTCCACCGACGCCACGGGGGCGGTGACGATTTCCACCAATGTCTACCGGATGGGGGCGGGGGGCATCTGGGCATCCGGTTTTCAAACGCTCTTCATCACCCCGTTCTTCTGGTTCACCCAGCCGTGGTGGCGAAGGGCAAGGCTCGTCACCATGGGGGACCTGTTTGTCGACCGCTTCGACAGCAAGGGACTGGCGGTTGCTTATGCGGGGTTTAATATTTTCATGGCGCTTTTTGTGATGGGGATGGGGAATTTCTTCGCGTTCAAGGTGGCCAGCGCGATGATTGTGAAGCCGGAGTCGGCCTATACGGCCGATGACCGAGCGCAGATGGCGAGCTACCAGGAGTATCAGCGCTTTAAGAGTGAGATCAACGCCGGGAATACCAAAATCCTCGACACCGAACGCTTCAAGGAATTGGACGGCCTGATCAAGCAGCGGAAGCTGAACGCGTTTATTTCCTTTATCTCACCCACGCCGTTTTTCATTTGCTACTCTTCAGTCGTGGGAGTTTATATTGCCCTGGGCGGACTGAAAGCGGCGGCGATTACCGACGCCGTGCAGGGACTGCTGATCCTGATCATGTCGATCCTGCTGATCCCGGTGGGCCTGAACCGCATCGGCGGATTCAGCGGAATGCACCGGATTGTTCCCGAATACCTGTTCAGCGCCACGGCATCGACCCCGTGGTACGCGATCCTGGCGATCACCTTCGCGAGCCTCGTGCAGATCGTCGGCTTGCTGCACAACATGTCAACCGCGGGTTCAGCGAAGGATGAAAATACCGCACGGTTCGGGATGATTTCCGGCGGATTCACCAAGCGCCTCGTGCTGATCGCCTGGACGCTCTGCGGAATGATCGGCCTGGCCGTCCTGAGCGGCAGCCTGAGGCTCTCAGATCCGGACAATACGTGGGGCGCGCTTGCGCGCAACTGCTGGGCCCGGGGCTGATGGGGCTTATGTTGTCCGGCATGCTGCTGGGGAATATGCCGTCGATGGGCGTCTATTCGGTCTCGGTCGCAGGCCTGGCGACGCGGAACATTTATGAGCCGCTGGCCAAGGGAAAAACGGAAAAACATTATTTGCGAGTCGGCCAGTTCGCGATCGCAGGCGTGCTGATATTCGCGGTGCTGTTTGCGGAATGCATGTCGGACGTGGCGTCGGCATACACCGATCTGGTGACGTTCAACACGTTCTTCGGGGCGGCGGTTTTCCTGATCCTGTTTTGGCGCAGGCTTACGTCGAAGTCGATCATCATCAGCGTGGCGCTTTGGATTATCGCGATGGGAATCGTTCCGCGGGCGCTACCGCTGATGCCTGGCTTTCGGACGATTCCCGTGCTCCTAAAGCAAACCGCGCCGCAGTTGGCGGAGACGACCGGCGGAGCCACGAGCGACGATGTGGCCGCCGGCCGCGCCCAGCGCGTCGGCCAGGCGATCAAGCGCCAGACAACCATCCCCCCCACCGCTGTCTTTTTCGAAACAGTAACGCGGGAAAACCCGGAGGATCCAAATTCGCCACAGGAGGGATTAGGCCGGTTCAGCGTCGAAAATTATTCGCTATCGCTGCTTGGCGTGCCGGTCGAGAAATTTACGCCCAGCCAGATGATCGCGGTCAGATGGGGTTACGACGGTCTGTTCCCATTTGTTTCGCTGATCATTTTCAGCCTCCTGACCAAGCCGGACGAACTGGCCCGGGCCGACCGATTTTTCGCGAAGATGCGCACGCCCGTGGCCCCGACGCCGCAGCATGATAAGGAGGAAGTGGAACTCAGTTATCACAAGCCGGATCGGTTTGACTATAAGAAGATTTTCCCGCGCTCGAACTGGCAGTTTACCCGCTGGAAAAAACAGGACGTGCTGGGATTTTTCGGGTGCTGGCTGATCGTCGGGGCGATCCTGGTCGTGCTTTGGGGGATTTTGCAGATCGGAGCCTAGTCATGCGAAGTTGGATCGGGTTGAGTTTACTGCTCTGCGTCGTCGGGTGCGCGAGCCATGCGGCAAAGAATGCGGCCCCGGCGCCGCGCCGCTCGCCCCCCCACCGCCACCACCCGCGCCGATGAGTTTTGATGTCTGGAAAGGGGTTGATCTTCATTGGCTGGACGGTGCGCCGCCGACGATGGATCGCGGCGTAAGCTGGGGAGTGCCGTGGCCGCAGGGAACGATTCAGCGGACAACGACGTTTGCGCTGGCCGATTCGAATGGGAACAACGTGCCAATCCAGACCTGGCCGCTGGCATATTGGCCGGATGGGTCGATCAAGTGGACCGGCGTGGCCGCGGTGATCGGTTCGCAATCCGCAGCAGATTTGAAATTGATGCCCGCAGGCCTGGCCCCGCAATTCCAAACCCCCCTCTCGCTCGCGGAAACGGATGACGCAATCGCGATTCGTAACGGCAAGTCGATGTGGAGGATCGGGCGAACCGGAACCGCGCTCGTGCAATCGATTTCGATCGGCGGGACGGAAGTTGCCCGCAACGGAAGACTGGTTGGCGAAATCGAAGACCGAACCGATTGGGACACGGATCACATTCTGCGGGTCAGGCAGTTTGCCAGCGAGGTCACATCCGCAGATGTCGAACAATCCGGCCCCGTGCGAATCGTTGTGAAGATTCAAGGCAAGCACCAGTTCGATTCGGGCGGACGCGAGTGGCTGCCGTTTGTTGTGCGGTTCTATTTCTATGCCGGGGTCGACAGCGTGCGGATGGTGCACACGTTCATTTTCGACGGAGACCAGGAAAAAGATTTCATTCGAGCGCTGGGGGTCAGATTTGACGTGTCGATGCGGGAGGAATTGCAAAACCGCCACGTGCGCATCGCCGGCGACCAGGGATTCTTGAGCGAGCCCATCCATCTGATTTCCGGCCGGCGGAACCCGCATCCTGAAATGTATGAACGGCAGATCGAGGGGCTGAGAATTCCGAACCTGGCCGATATGCCCAAAGGGCCGGTCGGCGCAGGCGGCGCGCCCCCGGCGAAGCCAGCGGATTTTAAGACGCTCATCAGCGAGATGGCGGTCTGGGATTCTTACAAGCTTACGCAGCTTTCGCCCGATGGATTTCAGATTCAGAAGCGCACGAATCCCAAGAGCGCGTGGATCAACGTCTTGGGCGGAAAACGCTCGCTGGGTGAAATTTTCGTCGGCGACGTTTCCGGCGGCCTCTCGATCAGTCTCAAGAATTTCTGGAAGCTCTATCCGACAGAGATGGAAATCAAAGGCACCAGCAAAGACGCCGCCGAGCTGACAATGTGGCTCTGGTCGCCCGACGCCCAGGCGATGGACATGCGCCATTACGATGTGATCGCCCATAGCCTCGAATCGTCGTACGAAGACGTGCAGCCGGGATTCAGCAGCGCCTATGGCGTGGCCCGCACGAGCGAATTGACGATCCGCCCCTATTCAAACGTCCCGCGCGACCCCGAATTGCTCCGGCAGGCGCAAATGGATCAGGCGGCGCCGATCCTGGTCTGCTCGCCGGAGTATTATCACTGGCTCAGCGTATTTGGATTGTGGAGCCTGCCCGATCGTTCGACGCCGATGAAGAGCTGGCTCGAAGACCAGCTCGACAAGGCAATCGCATTTTACGAAAACCAGATCGAGGAGCGTCGCTGGTATGGCTTCTGGGATTTCGGCGATGTGATGCACACCTATGACACGCCGCGCCACGAGTGGAAATACGACGTCGGCGGTTTCGCCTGGGACGACACCGAGCTTGCGCCGAACGTCTGGCTCTGGTATAGCTTTCTGCGCACTGGCCGGGCCGATATTTATCGCATGGCCGAAGCCCTCACCCGCCAAAGCCAAGAAGCGGATGTCTATCACATCGGCCCCTGGAAAGGGCTTGGCTCGCGTCACAACGTGCGCCACTGGGGCGACGGCGCCAAAGAGCTGCGCATCAGCCAGTCCCTCTTTAAGCGGTTTTACTATTACCTGAGCACGGACGAGCGCACCGGCGATTTGATGACCGACGAGATTGACGCCGACAAATCGCTGCTGGTCGTCGATCCGGTTCGCGAGTTGCCGGGCATAGCGGAGGATAAGAAGAATCCAACGCATCTGCGCATCGGCCCGGATTGGCTGGCGATGGTGAGCAACTGGTACGCCGCCTGGGAACGCACCGGAGACGATCAATATAGGCAGCGGATTCTGGCCGGCATGACCAGCATCACGGCAATGCCCGGCAAAATTATGTCCGGGGAAAATTATGGATATGACCCGGCGACGCATAAATTAAAACAGTTGACCCATGACGGCAGGACGCCGTCCCTCCTCTCGCTCTTTGGCGGGCCGGAGCTGAACACGGAAATAATTCCCGTCATCGACGATCCGGATTGGACGTCGGCCTGGGTGGCCTACTGCGCCCGCGACAGGGCCCAGGAATCGGACCACGCCCGCCTGACCGCCTATGCGGCCTATGCGAAGAAGGACCCGAAGTTGGCAGAAGCCGCCTGGGCTGAACTTTTCCGCACCATCCCGCCGGGCACGGCGATTCGGTTTGATTCTCATCAAGTCTCCGGAGCAATCGTGGCCGAGCCGATTGATGAGATCAGGATGGTTTCAACCAATGGCACGTCGCAGTGGTGTTTGAATGCGATCGAGTTGCTGCAACTGGTGCCGGATCAGGCGCCGGTTAATGCGCCGAAATAGGGGTGCTTGATGCGGAAACTCGGCGTGATTGCGGCATCTGCCCTGCTCGCATTAGCGGGAATCGCGCACGCAAACACCGACCTTAAATTTAGTTTCGGTTGGGCCACGCGCAGCGGATTCGTCTCGGTGGCTCCGGCTGATTCTTACGATTCGAGCAAGGGATTTGGCTGGGAAACTGGGGCGGAATTGCAGAGCGGAAATGGGTTCGTGACCAGCGCTAATCCGTTCTATTTTTCGATCGCGCTTCCCGAAGGGAATTACAGTGTAACGGTGGAGCTTGGAGATCCCGCCGGCGAATCGACCACGACGGTAAAGGCGGAACTGCGGCGGCTCATGCTCGAGAACGTGCATACGGATTCGGGCCAAATCGTTTCGCGGAATTTTACGGTGAATATCCGCACGCCGAAGATTTCCGACAACGAGCACGTGATCCTCAAGCCGCGCGAGAAAACCACCGAGGCCTGGGCGTGGGACGACCGGCTGACGCTGGAATTCAACGGTGCGCGGCCCTGCGTCGATACGCTGGAGATTTCACCGGCTGATGTTCCCACGGTTTATCTCCTGGGCGATTCGACCGTCTGCGACCAGCCGGAAGAGCCCTGGAACAGTTGGGGGCAGATGCTGACCCGGTTTTTGAAGTCGGGCGTGGCAGTTTCCAACCAGGCGGAATCTGGCGAAACCGCAGATGGATCGATTCGCGCATCGGCTCGACAAGGTTCTCAGCACTATGAAGCCGGGCGACTATCTCTTCGTCCAATTCGGGCACAACGACATGAAGGAGAAAGGCGCCGGAATCGGGCCGTATACCTCGTACACCGCGGCGCTGAAGCAATACGTGGATGGGGCACGGGCAAAAGGGGCAACTGTCGTGCTGGTGACTTCTGTGAATCGGCGGATGATGGACTCATCGGGGCACGTCACCAATTCGCTGAAGGATTATCCCGACGCCGTCCGCAAGCTGGCGAAAGAGGAAAACGTGCCGCTGATCGACCTGAACGCCATGAGCAAAACGCTTTATGAAGCCATCGGGGCCAAGGGGCTCGCAATGGCCTTTGTGGATCAGACGCATCACAACGTGTACGGAAGTTACGAGGTTGCCAGGTGTATCGTTCAGGGGATTGAGGACGACAAGCTAGACCTGGCAAAATTTGTCGTGGACGACTGGAAGCCGTTTGATCCGGGGCACCCCGATCCGGTTTCGCAAGTAAACATTCCCCCCAGCCCACGCTCGTCGACCACCGCGCCGTCCGGCAGCTGAATCGTCGCCAAAATTTGCCGGAAATATCGCCGCCGCCCCATCCGCGCCAGCACGCAACCCCGCTCTAGGTAATCGTTTAACTAAATCGCCAAAAATAAGGTCATTTTAACCATCGATTTTTCTCTTGCTTGCGGAGAGAACTGCGATATATTGGCTTAGGTAAGCGATTACCTTAATACAGGTGATTGCGACAACGGACTCTTAAAAAGCGTCACGCGGAGATCCAATACACTTCGGAGGGCCTTATGCAAAATGGTTCACGTTCAAAGCGCTGTGCAGCGCTGCTCGCTGGTGCAGTGGCTTTGGGTTCGATTTGCTGGTGCTCAAACGCCGGCGCCCAAACCACCTTTGCCAATTTTGAGGACAACACCTTTGACGGGTTTGGCACCGGAACCAACAGCGGCGTTACGCCGGGTGTGTTCTCGGCGCCCACTTCCGCCGTCATCGACACCGGCCCGGCAACCGATCCCACGAATGTCCTCGACCTCACCGCCAGCGGATTCAACGGAGGACTCAGCAGCGGCGCGGACCTTGGCTATGACTTTGTCCAGAGCGGAACTTCAGCCGCCTTCCTGGCCAACGACGTCCTCACCTTCGACTGGATCGTCCCTGTTTCCAGCTCGAACACTGGTTACTCTCAGCTCTACAACATCATCCTGAACGGCGCCGGCGCGGGATACCACGCCGTCGGCGGCTCCAGCGGGGCCACGGACGTCGCTCTCGCGACGGTCACAGGAACCGTAAACCAGAATCCGGGCTTTTCAGGCCAGATCAATCAGGTGAGCATCAACTACGACGGGTTCAAAGCCGCTCTCAGCCCGAGCCCCGGCTATATCCAGCTCGAGTTCCAGACCAACAACGGCGGCGGCGCTCCCGCGGACATCCTCTTCGACAACTTCACCCTCAGCCAGGTGCCGGAACCCGCCTCCCTGGGCATCGTCAGCTTTGCGGCGCTGGGTCTCCTCCGCCGCCATCGTCAAAGCCGCGCGGCCCGATAGGCTTGGTGCGATCTCCCTCCAGATCGCGTTCAATAGGGCACACGGAACATCCGGGGATCGGGCGACAGCAGCGCCGGTCCCCGGATGACACCGTTTCTGGATGAAACGGTTTCTGGCCAAGCCGCGATCGTAATTCATCTGCAATCAACGTCAATTCCTGTACGGAAATACCAGCAATGTGCGCGGGTTTCAAAAATTCCCGCGCTTTTTCTATTGACTAAAATCTGCCGGAATATACTGTAGGTAAACGGTTACCTAAGCATGTCGATTTGAGTGCCCACGGCATTCAAACCCGGCGACAGGAAAGACTGTGGCCCTGGCGGAGATGGTCTATCCATGAAAAACACCACAATTCAACCGCACAGCGGAAAAATCGGGCGTTGCAGGAGAGAGGGGAAACGGACCGGGGCCTTCACCCTTGTCGAGCTTCTGGTTGTTATTGGAATTATCGCGATCTTGGTGGCAGTCCTCCTGCCGGCATTGCAACGGGCTCGCGAACAGGCCAACCTCGTCGCCTGCCAGTCGAATCTGCGGCAAATCGGACAGGCGATCAACATCTACCTCATCGATAACAGCGGGACGCTTCCCTACGGAATTTGGACTGGATATGGAGCGGGAAATCCCAACGCCAACCCGAATTGGGCCAGCACGCCGCCGGCCGGTTGGGTCAACGGGTCGGACTGGACGACTTTAATTCAAAATGATCTCAACGGCTCCGTCAGCAGCACCTACAACAGCGGAACCCAAAGCCAGAACCAGATTCAAAGCAGAGTGCGCCAGGTGTTCATGTGCCCCAGCGCGCCGCCGGGCCCTCAATATGACCCCAACAACCTGACTTACCAGTACATCTGTCATCCCCGTTTGATGCCCGCCCTTGGCGACTACGATGCGCTCTTCAACATCATCACCAATCCGAAGTTTCTGGTCCCCTACAAAATAGCGAAAATCAACCTGTCTGCGCAGATCGCCCTGGTCATGGACGGGTCGCTGGCGCAGATGACCAGCGGTTCCTGGCGCGTCTCGGGAAACGGGGGAACTCCAGTTGGCGAAGGCCTCTGCGACGGCTGGATATATTTCAGTTCGAACTTCGGCGCGCTTACCAACAACAATTACAGCCTCATACCGGGCAATGTAAATCAGGCCACGCCCGTGCCGCTTGGCGACGTCTTCGCCGCGGTCTCGGATTCACTTGCCCACGTGAACCAGGACGACGGCAATCCCGCCGGGACCGACCCCAAAGGGCTGCCCTGCAACGCCCGCAACATCCGCTTCCGGCACCTGGGGAATACTGCCGCCAATGCCTTGATGGTTGATGGGCACGTCGAAACCTACGCGTTCAATCCGCACAACAACACTTCATCACTGCTTTTGAAGAATCTTTTAGTCAACAGGAATCAATAAGGCGATTAAGCCCGCAACCGGCGTAGGAATTGCGGAGGTTGGTAAGAGGAAACCTGGAATCGAAACTGGAGGGCCCATGTCGATCCGAAAGAAAAACGCCAAGGCAATATGCCTCGCCGGCTCGCTGGCCGCGACGGCGCTCTGGTCCGCGGCGGCACGCGCCTATATCACCGTCGGGGATTTTGAGAACGGCAATAACGAGGGATTCTTCGATTGGACAATCAGCAACGGCGGAAGCGACAACAATTACAACCCCGGCGCCACCCCCAGCGTCGATTTGCCGTCCCCCTTTTACACCTACAGCTCAGAAGGCGCGACGCTTGGCTCCTCCGCCCTCGCCTTCACCGGGCCCACCGCCAATACCTCCGGCTATTACCAGGGCCTCTCCTGGAAAAGCGAGTGGGAGAACGACGCCCAAGGCAACAGTGCCCTGCAAGACGTTGTCGACAACAAATTCTATGAAATGGATGTCACCTACAACTCCGCCGAGTGGTCCGGCGCCAACTATGCAAACCTCGGATTGGTCATCAACTATTCCAGCGCGGGCGGCACGAACAACGGCTTTCTCACCCTGAGTCCTAAGGGCGAGCAGAGTTACCAGGGCTTTCCCGCCTACGACACTTCAAACCAGAACTTCCCGGGCGGCTGGGACCCGACCGACTATCCCGGCACCACAACCCGCACCCTCATCTGGGACTACGGCGATTATGTTCCCTCCGGCTCAACCCAAACGCTCAGCCAACTCATCGGGCCCGACCCACAATGGGTGGAATTCATTCTGGTTACCAGCTCCAACGTCGTCGGCACCTTTCATTTCGACAACTTCCGCCTCAACAACAATCAGGTCAACGCCACCTGGACCAACCAGGCAGGGATGAACGCCGACGGCACCTATCACTGGGGCACGCTCACCAACTGGAATGGAACATCGCTCCCCTCCAATCCCGGCGATATCGTCACATTCGGCAACTCGATCGGAGTCCCCACGACCATCACGCTCAACGGCGACGAGGAATTCCAGGTCAGCGTTGGAACGATGAACTTCACCAGCGGAGTCTCCTACACCATCGCCCAGGGCACGGGTGGAACTCTTACCCTCAACGGCAACACGCCCAGTCTCACCTACAGCCAGAACTTCGCGGCCTCTACGCTCACCACCACCAATGCCGTCGCCCAAATCAACGACGCGTTCGGCAACCACACCATTTCCGCTCCGGTAAGCCTCGCGACAAGCGTCGACATCGCCGTCGGCCAGGCCACCAACACCTTCACCATTTCCGGCAACATCAGCGGCAACGGCGGAATCGACCTGGTCTCCACCACCATGGCCCTCAGTGCCGGAACCGTCGCCCTCAGCGGCTCCAACACTTACGGCGGCGGGACAACCGTCACCGGTGGAACGCTTCTCATCAGCAAAGCCTCCGCCCTCCCCGCCAACAGCAACGTCAACATCACCGGCGGCCTGCTTCAGCTCGCGACCAACGCCACGGGCGAAACGCTTTCCAGCCTCACGATCAGCGGCAACGCCACGCTGGACATCGCCAACAACCACATTTTCATCAATTACGGCAGCAACAGCGATCCGCTGTCATCGATTTACGGCTATCTGAAATCGGGCTTCAACAACGGCGCATGGAACGGGCCGGGAATCATTTCCTCGGCCGCACAGGTCCCCACCAACGGCCTCCAATACGGCGTCGGTTTCGCGGACGGCGATGACGGAACCCACGCCGTCGCCGGCCTTTCCAGCGGGCAGATCGAGCTCAAATATACGCTCGTCGGCGATGCCAACCTTGACGGAAGTGTAAACGGCTCCGACTTCAGCATCCTCGCCGCCAATTTCGGCCTGGGCGTCACCAACTGGGACCAGGGAAACTTCCTCTTCTCCTCGTCGGTAAACGGCAGCGATTTCTCGGCGTTGGCAGCGAATTTCGGACAGGGCGACAGCGGCGCCGACGACCTGGTCACCCCCGCCGACGTCGCCGCGCTGGACGCGTTTGCCGCGGCCAACGGATTGCCGGCGCCGGTCATCGGCGCCGTTCCCGAGCCGGCATCGGTCGGCCTGCTGCTGGTTTGCGGAACCGCGCTCTCCGCCCGGCGGAAACGGCGCACATGATCTGCAACCACTTTTTTCTACCGCGGGGAGTGTAGTACCGGTGGACAAGCGTCCGACGTTGTCAGATGTCGCCAGAAGCTGCGGGGTGAGCGCCGCCACGGTCAGTCGCGTCCTCAACCACAAACGCGACAACAATTTCTCCACCACGGAGGAAGTGCGCCAGAAAATCCTGATCGCCACACAAGATCTCGGCTATCGCCCAGACCCCAACGCCCGCTCCCTGAGCACCGGAAATACCAACGTCGTCGGCTTATTCGCCTCCCCGCGAACCCATGTCGCCGAGGGGATCAACGAGCCCCTGATCGAAGGAATCGTCGAGACGCTGCATAGCGGCGGCTACGAAGTCTTCTTCGAGATGACCCCCATCCACAAAACCCGCGAGCGCCTGCCTCCCTGGCGATTCGACGGCGCCGTCCTCATGCAGGACCCCAAGCCCGATACCGTCATCGAACTCGACACCCGCGGCGTTCCCTACGTCTGCGTCAACGAGCGGGTCGGACAGGCAACCGCCTACGTCCTTGCCGACGACGTGATGGGCATGAACCGCGCCATCGACCACCTCGTGCAGCTCGGCCACCGGCGTTTTGCCTACGCCAACGCGCGAATCGCCGAGCCCAGGCACTACAGCGTCATGGACCGCTACAACACCCTGCTCGCCGCCGCCGGCGGCAGCCTCGAGCTGGTCAGCGGGCACGAAACGCCCTGCCACTGCGCCTCGGAATTCCTCCTGAAAACCGTCGTGAAGCAATCGGCCACCGCGGTGATCGCCTACGATCACAAGCGCGCGATCACCCTCCTGGCGCCGCGCAGGAAATGGGCCTGCGCGTTCCCTTCGACTTCAGCCTCGTCTGCTTCAACGACGTCTTTCCCGTGGCCACGCTCTATCCCCCCTTGTCAGTCGTCTCGGTCCCTGGCCGGGAGATGGGCCGGATGGCTGCGGACCTGCTGCTGAATCAATTCATTTCTCCCAGCAGAAACATCGGGAAGGAGGTGCGCGTTGCCGAGGATCTGATCGTCCGCGGGTCCACTGGCCCGCCGAAGCCATGATCTGAAGGCTTGGGAAAGCTACCATCGCGAAAAAGTGAAGATGGAATATATGTCCGGATAGGACGGGCATTTGGGTGTGCGCCGATGTCGGGAAAATTTCCCGCCTGAGAAGGGGTGTTGTATACTTTTGGGGTGGTGCAAAAGCGTCCAATGATCGCCGATATCGCGCGTCTTTGCAGCGTCACTCCGGCCACGGTCAGTCGCGTCCTGAACAATCATACAAATTTCTCCACCTCCCCTGCCGTCCGCGAAAAAATTCAGGATACCGCCGCGAAACTCGGCTACGTCCCCGACATCAGTGCGCGGAACCTGAGCATGCGAAATTCCCGCGTGGTCGGCCTCTTCGCCTCCCCCCACACGCACCTGGCCGATGGAATCAACGAATCGCTGGTCGAAGGCATCACCGAGATTCTCCACACCGCCGGGTACGACGTTTTCTATGGCCTCAGCCGCCGGCGACGAACCAAAAATCCCGTTCCCTTCTGGCGGTTCGACGGCGCCGTCCTGATGCAGGCCCCCCGCCAGGAAATCGTTGACGAACTCGACCTCCGCCACGTCCCCTACGTCTGCGTCAACGAGCGCATCGGAAATCCCGCGGCCTGGGTGATGGCGGACGACGTCTCGGGAATGAAGAGCATCCTGCTCCACCTCTCCGACTGCCATCATGAGCTGATCGCCTACGCAAACGCCCCCAGCTATTACTTCCCGCATTACAGCATGCAGGAACGGCACAAGACCCTGGTGGAGTTCGCCCCATCCGTCCATCTGCGGCTGGCGCCGGGCCACGATCAGCCCTTTCAAACCCACGCCCCCGGACAATTCGTGCGCGACATCATGAGCGCCGGGGCCACGGCAATCGTCGCCTACGACCATCACGTCGCTTTCATGATTCTCGGCGCCGCCCAGGCGATGGGCCTGCGGATTCCGATGGACCTGAGCCTCGTCTGCTTCAACGACGTTTTTCCAATGTCGACGATCTGCCCCGCGATCACCACCGTGGCGGTCCCCGGCCGGGAAATGGGACGCCTGGCGGCCGAAATTCTTCTCAATGACCTTGTCTCCCCCAAGCCCCTGACACCGCGGGAATTTCGGCTCCCCGAGCACCTGATTGTGCGCGGATCCACCAGCGGAGCGCCCGTGGGCAACAACGCGCCGCGCTGAATTCCCTTTCTCGCGCGACCCCTCAGCTCAAGGAAGACCGACGCCGCCGGCGAGACGCGAGCGTGGCTGCTGCTATAACTGTCGCCGCCATGCAGGCCGGTTCGGGCACCGGAGTAATGACGGGAATAGGCAGGCCATTCGCCACCGCAAATGCGTCCAGCGCGGCAATATCGGCCGGGGTAATCGACGCATCCGCCCCGCTATCCCCCTGCCCGAAATTCGCGGCCAGAGCACTGAAATCGCTCCCGTTGACCGAAGAGGTGAACAGGAAATTCCCCTGGTCCCAGTTGGTGACGCCCAGCCCGAAATTGGCCGCAAGGAGGCTGAAGTCCGATCCGTTGACCGTGCCATCCAGGTTCGCATCGCCGAGTAGCGTATATTTCAGCTCGATCGTTCCGGAGCTGATGCCAGTAGCAATTTTGTCCTTCCCGTCCGCCCAGCCGATGCCGTACTTCAGGGCTCCAACAGTGGCGTCCTCGGTTGCCGCGGCTGTGGACATGATGCCCGGGCCATTCCAGCCGCCGCTGTTGTAGCCCGATTTCAGATAACCATAGATCGTCGCGATCGGGTCTGAACCGGAACCGTAATTGATGAAGAAATGATTGTTGTTCACGTCCATCTGGCCGTTGCCCGAAATTGTCACGGAACCCTGGCTGCTGCCGCCGGTGTTTACCGCGAAGCGCAAAACGCCGCCATCGTTAATGACCAGCGAGCCGGTGCCTGTGATCGCGCTGTTTGCGCTGAGGGTGGAAGAGGAAGACGTGTTGGAATTAACTGTGATGGTTCCATTGTTCACCAGACCGCCGGAAACTGTCAGGTTCGACCCGCCGACAATATTGAATGTGCCGGAATTGGTTACGCCAATCAGGGAATCGGTGCTGGAATTGATCGCCTGAATGACGCCGCCGGAAGGCGTGGTCAGGGTTCCGCCCGAAATGGTCGCGTTGCCGAGGAGGTCGACAGTGGAATTATTGGCGACGACCTGACCGCCGCTCCCCTGCGTGAGCATGATGCCATCGATGTTCAAAGTCCCGCCGCTGGTGGCCTCCATCGTCGCGTTGTTCGTCATGTTGCTGGTCAGCAGCGTGAGGGTAGCGCTGCTGAAGTTGGCGTCCACCGTCCCGTTGTTGGTGAGCGCGGCCGTGATTTCTCCAAGCCCGCTGATCGTATTCGTGGAAGATTGGCTGAGCGTCCCCGCAATGACGGCCTGGGTAGTGGCGCCGTTGAGCAAGATCCCGCCCGTGCCGGAGAGCGTCGTTCCCGTGAAGGTAAGCGTTGAGAACGACGAATCAGCACTGTTGACGTCGATGGTGCCGTTGTTGGTCAGGTTTCCGCTGACGTTCAGATTCGAACCGCCCACAATGTCAAACGTGCCCAAATTGGTCGGGTCACCCTCGAGGGTATCGGTGCTGGAATTGGTCGCCTGGATAACGCCGCTGGACAATGTCGTCAGGGTTCCACCCGAAATGGTGGCCCCGGCGATGAGATCGACGGTGGAATTATTGGCAATCACGTGGCCGGCGCTCCCCTGGGTGAGCGTGATGCCATCTATGTTCAGAGTCGCGCCGCTGGTGGCTTCCATTGTTCCGTTGTTCGTCATGTTACCGGTGAGCAGCGTGATGCTTTGGCTGCTGAAGTCGGCGTCCACCGTGCCGTTGTTGGTAAGCGCGGCCGTGATTTCTCCAAGCCCGATGATCGTATTCGTCGAGGATTGGCTGAGCGTTCCGGCAATGACAGCCTGAGCAGTGGCGCCGTTAAGCGCCATCGTGCCTGTGCCGGAAAGCGTCGTTCCCGTGAAGGTAATGGTTGAACTCGACGAATCATTGCTGTTGACGGTGATGGTGCCGTTGTTGATCAGGTTTCCGCTGACGCTGAGATTTGAGCCGCCCACAATGTTGAACGTACCGGAATTGGTCGGGTCACCCGTGAGTGCATCGGTACTGGAGGTCGTCGCCTGGATGACGCCGCCACCGGAGGTGGTGAGTGTTCCTCCCGAGATTGTCGCGCCGCCAACGAGGCTCACAATGCTCGCCGCGCCCGACGCGGTGATATGGCCGTTCGTTCCCTGCGTCACCGTGATCCCGTCGATCTCCAGCACACCGTTGGCGGTTGCTTCCATCGTGGCGTTGTTGGTCATATTGTTGGTCAATAACGCGAGCGTCTGGCTGGCGACGTTCGCGTCAACCGTTCCATTGTTCACAAAATCGGCCGTAATCTCCCCGAACCCGGAAATCGTGTGCTGCACATCCTGTGTGAGCGTGTCGCTCGTCCCCGTGGCAATAACCGCTTGGGTGGTGGGCGCATCCAGGGTCACGCTGCCAGTTCCTGTCAGCAGCGTATTCGCATTCACTTGAAGCGTGGAAAAGCTCCCGTTGAGGTAATTTATATTGATCGTCCCGTCGTTGGTCAGGGACGTCCCGGTGAGCGTAAGGACCGATCCCCCGGCGACATCAACCGTTGTATTGGCGGAAATCGTCAATGCGCCAAATGTTGCGCCGCCGTTGTCCAGAATCACTTGTGGACTGCTCGAATTGAGAATTCCGCCGGTAATTGACACGCTGTCCAGAACAATGTTTTCCCCCACCGCGTTGATGTTGCCGCCCGTGTTGGTGACCACAACCCCATTCGTGAATTCCAGCGTTCCGCTGGTCGCTTCCATCGTGGCAGTATTAGTCAAGGTGGAACTGCTGACGACGAGGGTATCGGAAGCAATGTTGGCATTGACCAGGCCATTATTCGTGAGCGATGCGGTGATCTCTCCAAAGCCGCTGATGCTATTGCCGCTGGATTGGGTCACCATTCCAGCCACGACAGCCTGCGCGGTTGGAGCGTTAAGCACAATCCCACCGCTCCCGGAAAGCGTCGTTCCGGTGAAGTTGATCGTCGAGCTCGACGAATTATTACTGTTAACGGTGATGGTACCGTTATTGGTCAGGTTTCCGCTGACGTTCAGATTTGAACCGCCCACAATATTAAGCGTGCCCGAGTTCGTCGGGTCGCCGCTGAGCCCGGCGGTACTGGAATTGATCACCTGTATAACGCCGCCCGAAGACGTGTTCAGTGTCCCACCGGCGACGACGTCCCCGTTAATGAGATCGACCACTCCATTCGATGCCAGAATGTCGCCGCTCGCATTCTGTGTGACATGAACATTGGTGCCGCCGAGGGCCAGTATCCCCCCCCGGTCGCCTCCATCGTGGCGTTGTTGTTCATGTTGGACGTAAGAGAGAGCGTCTGGCTGGAGGAGTTGGCGTTAACCACACCGTCGTTGGTCAGGCTCGCGGTGATCTCGCCAAATCCGCTGATGGTGTGACCCGCGTCCTGTGTAAGCGTTCCGGCAATATTGGCGCCGGTGCCCGAAGAATTGAGCACGATCGCGCCCGTGCCCGAAAGGGTTACTCCACTGAAGCTCATCTCCGAACTAGACGAGTTGTTGCTGTTGACGGTGATCGTGCCGTTGTTGGCTAAGGTTCCGCTCACGTCGAGATTCGAGCCGCCCACAATGTTGATCGTGCCGGAGTTGGTGACATTGGTCAGTCCACTGGTGGAGTTGGCGACCTCGACAACACCCCCCAGGGTGCTGGTGACCGTCCCGCCAGAAATCTGTCCGCCGCCGACCAGTTCCACAACCCCGTTGGACGCGACGATTTGTCCACCGGTCTGAGCGACATCAATCCCGTTAATTGCAAGGGTTCCACCGCCGGTGGCCTCCATTGTCGCGCTATTGATCATTGTGCTGGTGACCAGGGATAAGGTCTGGCTTGACGTATTGGCGTCAACCGTGCCATTGTTGGTCAGACTGGCGGTTATCTCCCCAAAGCCACTGATCGTTTGGCCGGTAGATTGCGTGATCGTTCCCGCGAGGACGGCCTGGGTGCTCCCCTCGTTGAGCGAAACCGTGCCATTTCCCGAAAGTGTGCCGGTCAATGTAAGAGTGGAGAAGGAACTTTGATTGTTATTGACGACGATAACGCCATTGTTGGAAAGCGTGGGGCCATTCAGCGTCAGGTTGTTGCCGCCCTGGATGTTCAGGGACCCACCCGTGCCAAGCGTCATCGAATCGATCGTTGCCGAAACATTCAGCGTGGGCGAGACATCCGGCGACGTGACTGAGTTGATGATGACGTTGAAGTCGCTGATCGAGTCGCTGCCGTTGTTGGGATCCGTGTTGCTCGGGTTCCAGTTCGTCGCGCTGCTCCAACTGGAGCTGGAAGCACCGACCCATGTAGAGGTCTGCGTCGCCCCCATCACGCGGGAAGTGCAGTCGACCAGGGCGATCGCCGAGACGATCGCCGTCGCCGCAACTCGCCGTCGTTTGTGTGAAGCTGCTGAATTTTTCAAAAACGTAGAGGATCGGACAGCCGAGGAACCGGTTTGCGGAGCGCTCATTTTTCCCTTCCCTTTGTAAACAACCTGGGTGAAATGATGGGAGAAACCCGACCGCAAAATCCTATCGAATCGGGTCGGGAATGCAAGAAATTCCGCTGAATTTTGCGAAGTTTTATCTTCCGCGACGCTCGGTCGCCAATGCCCCAAAATTGGGGTACGTCGCCTTGACGCACGAAACCGGCATATACTTTCCGATGTATTAGTGACGCAGCGTTTTTCCGGAAGGATGTTGGAAATACATGGACAGTCCAATGGAGGGCTTGAAACCGGCGGAGCCGGTAATGGGGGCAAGACACACAAATTCTTCAGGAAACGGCGCCATGTCCGTCGACATGGTCCCCCCGTCCCCCGTTCAAATCGTCCAGGCGCGGAAAACCGGCCCACGCATGGACCGCAGATGGGTCACCGCCGCGCTCATGCTGGTGATGGTGCTCGCGTCGATGGAGCAAACCGTCACCAGCACCGCCATGCCGACCATCATCGGATCGCTCCACGGGCTCGAACATTATTCCTGGGTCGCCTCAATCTATCTGCTCGCCTGCACCGTGAGCATGCCGCTCTATGGCCGCCTTGCCGACACACTCGGCCGCAAGCGCGTCATCCTCTTTTCCATCCTCCTCTTCTCCATCAGCTCGCTGCTGGCATCAACCGCGCGGACGATGCCGCAATTGATCGCCTTCCGCGGAATGCAGGGACTCGGCGCCGGCGGGATCATGCCGGTCGTCCTGACCATCCTTGGTGACATTTTCACCCTCGAAGAACGCGCCCGCATCCAGGGTCTTTTCAGCGGCGTCTGGGGAACGTCTTCCCTGGCCGGCCCAATCCTCGGTTGGTTTCTGATCGCAACCCTCGGCTGGCGGGCGATCTTCTTCGTGAATCTCCCCTTCGGCCTGTTGGGGATGCTGGTCCTCATGCGCTTCTATCACGACACGGAAAAATCGCGAAACGTAGACCTGGACTTGCCCGGCATCGTCTCATTAGCCGTCGGATGTATGGCCCTCTTGGCCCTGGTCTCCCGCCTGGGCCCCGGCGGATGGTCGCTGGGAATCTCCCTCGCGCTTCTTGCCGTGGCCATCGTGGCTGGTTGCTTTTTCGTCGCCAACGAGCGCCAATCGACCAATCCCATCATGCCCGTCGATTTGCTCATGAACCGATCCATCGGCCCGTCCCTCCTCGGAAGCTGTCTGATGGGAATCGGTTTTCTAAGCCTCGACACCTTCGTCCCGCTCTACGTTCAGGGCGTCCGCCTCGGCGGCGCCGGCGCCGCCGCCTGGGTCGTCACTCCGGTCATGCTCACCTGGGCCCTCTCCGGAATCATCGCCGCCCCCCTCGTCGTCCGCTGGGGCTTCCGCAACGTAGCAATGCTTGGCTCAGTCCTCGTCACCATTGGCTTCAGCGGCTTGCTCGTCTGCACCGCCTACGGCGCCTCCAAGCACGTCCTCGCCGGCGTTCTCGCCTTAACCGGCTTCGGATTCGGCCCCTGCACCATGAGCTTTCTCCTCTCCGCTCAAAACGCCGTAAGCTGGCAGCGCCGCGGAATCGTCACCAGCAGCATCCAGTTCTTCCGAACCGCCGGCGGCTCCATGGGAATCGGCATCCTGGCGCAATCTTCAACATCGTCACCCTCCCAAAACTCGCCGCCCTCGAATCCGCCGGCGTAACCCCCGCCAAGCTGCTCGACCCCCATCTACGCTCCCAGCTATCCCTGAAAGTTCTCCACTCCGCCGGCTGGATGATCGACGCCGGCCTACACTGGGTCTTCATCGGAATGCTCTGCGTGGCGATATTGCAACTGGTCGTTTCGCGCTGGATGCCCGTTCACGAAGTGCGGCCGGATACCTTCAAGAAATCCGAGATCGCGGAGGCGATGGTAGGATGAGCCCCCACACTTTCAGTTTTCCCCGCAATACTTCTTTCAGGAGGCTCTTTCAACCCGGCCGCAGGCAATTCGATACTTCGCAGATTTTATCTCTGCGAGCCGGTTCTTGACAATCAATACGTCATCCAATGACTGCTCGGAGAGCCGTAGCGCAACGCGCACCGCCGAATCGGCATCTGGATACACCCCGACAATTCGACCATTTTTTTCCCCGTTATGCACGATTGTCCATTCGCCCGGCAATTCACTATTCGAGACAAAACAGTTTTTGTTCCACGGATCGCTGTCAAGCAAATACTCCAGCAGACGACGCGCCTCGGGTTCAGACGCGGCTCTGTAGATCATGTCACTCCAGCCCTTGTCGTCAGGCCGGTAAACGATGTGATCGCTTGAATCCGCGTGGCTTTGAATGTAAAGCGGTCGCGAAGGGCGAATAGGCAGGGGTAGTTCCTGTAGTTCTACAATAGCCGTCCATTCTTCCAATCGACGCTCGGCATCGACGAATGGGGTTAGCACCGTCACCGAATGTTTCAGACCGTAATTTTGATCCAGCTCTTGCTGCACGACTACAGGGCGATCGCCTATGAATCCAGTCCATTCATACACTGCAGATGCAACTTCTTCATCCGTCGATACAATGCGCGGTTCCACTTCCAGTTTTCGCTTTAGATCGCCGCGATCACAGTAAAAGACGAAAGTCTGCGGTTCACCTTCGTGGGTACGAATGGCTCTTTCTGCTTCACTGGGATTCAGCCACTTCATGCTATCCTACGCCTCTTTATTCTATGGCCGCGTCTGGGTGATAACAACGTCTATCGCATGCCAGTTCGTGTAAGGCAATCCCGACCAGGTAGGGAAACCCGGTCGGCCGCCAGAGTCCGGCTGAACGTCGGTCCAGAATTCCACCCCATTCGTTATTGTCGGCAACTTACCGTCTCTGGCTTTCACCTTTGGAATATGGCTATTGAAAATGTTCCGTGGCACCGTTCCGAGGATTTTTCGAGATTGTACTATTTGCTGCACTACCTGGGGGGTATCGCTTCTATAAATATGGACCGTATTTGGCCGGTGTGGACGAGTTTGCGTGTTGGGAACCCGGTATAAACGACATATTTTGAAGAATTGCCCATGTTTCCCAAAAGCGCCGGATGTACATACGGACGCTTCCATCCGTAGCCAGAGCCAGTATAAGTCGCCACCGCTCTTTGTGCGAATCTGGGTTAAGGAATGAACAGAGCGCGCGATCCGTCCGCTGTTTTCACAATGGGAAAGATGGCAAAATCTGCCCGACGCCCGTCTCAATCAGTGAAAAATATTCCTCCGCTGCGTCTCCAGCGGATCCTCCTGCAGCACAACATTGTCATACCGCAGGATCGTCCCCTTCACGAACTCCAATTGCGAAAGCGCAATATTGTAATTCGCGATCGCCTCCGCCTCGTTTTGATACGCTTCCGCCAGTGAATCCTGAATCTGCAACTTCAACTGCACGAACTCCGGCGTAAGCGGCTCGCCATTCGCCTCCCGCTTGTTAATCCGGTCCAGCGCATCCTCCGCCGCAAACCGCGCCCGCCGGCTCGACCGCACCACGTCCCAATCCGTGTTCACCGCGTTGAGCCCCGTCGTCACGTCCACGGAAATGGTTTCGATGAACGAGCTATATTGCTCGATCGCCTGCATGTGCTGGTATAGGGAGCGCTGATAGATCGCCCGGGCGGCCCGATTACCGATCGGAAGCTGGAATTTGAATCCAACGCTGAAATCCGTGTGGTTGAAGTTCAGGCTGTCCACCGTCGCCACGCCCACATCGCTGTCCGCCCCTTCCGGACCTCCCGACGCAATGAAATCCAGCTCCGGCAGAAGATTGTTCTTGGCGACCACCAGTGTAACCGCCGCCTCGTCAATCTTGAGCTGCTGCTCGCCCAGCTCGAAACGATTTTCCATCGCCGTATTGACCTGGTCCTGCAAGTCGAACTGAATCTGCTCATCCACCGGCGCATCCGCCGGTACGATCTGCACCGAACTGGTCACCGGAAACTCCGGATCGCTCATCAGCCCCTTGAGCTGATACGACAAATCCCGCGCCTGCGACTTAAATTGAATGAGCTGCGACCGCCTCAACTCAAGCTGCGTCTGCGCCTGCGAAGTTTGCAGCGGGCTCACGTCCAGGTTGAGCATCCGGTTGTAAAGCACGTTGTACGTCTTCTCGGTTTGGTCGATGAGCTGCTCCTGGATCGCGATGTCCCGATACGCCTGCACCAACTGCCAGTAGGCCTTTTCGATATTGGCCACGTTCGTCTCTACTGCCTTGCGGAATTCCAGCCGGCTCACCTTCTGGTTGAGCTGATTGATCACGATCTGCGCCTGATTCACGTCGTACCCAAAATTCCGCAGCAGCGGCTGGGTCAACGACAGCGACAGATTGTTCTGCCAATACGGATTCGACTCCGTCTGCTGCGGATTGAACCAGTTATAGGTTGTCTGATATTGCAACTGAATCTGCCCGCCGCTGGCCAGGTTCTGCTGCACCCCCATCTGCACCTGCCCCAGTTCGGCATCGGACAAGTTGGTGATCACCGGCTCCCCGCCGTTGAAGCTGTTGATGAATTCACCCCCATTGATCTCGTGCTTCTGCTGATATTGCCCGTTGGCAAAAAACACCGGATCGAAATTCGCCGCCGCTTCAATCACCCGTGCCCCTTCAATCGCCGGCTGATACGCCGCCACCTTCACGTCGTGGTTGTTCATCACCGCGCGGTGAATAATTTCCTGCAATGACATGCGCACCGACAATTCGCCCGAAAGCGAAGGCCCCGTGTCCGGACGATACGGACGGCCGTCCTCCCGCGTCTGGCCATCAGGACCAATATCGGTATAAGCCCCCTGCCGAGTCGTCGGCAGCGGCCGCAGAATCTCCATGGGAATATCCGTAGCGCTGTCGCGTTCGGTTTGCTGGATCATCCGGGGATCAAACACAGGCGCCGGCGGCGTGTCACACCCCGCAATTGCCCAAATCAGCGACAACAGCGAAACACCAGCACACAAAAGATGTCGATGGAGCATAGGTCCATAATAACAGAACACATATTAATTTCTGCAATACGGTGCCGCGTTTTTTTTAGCATTAACGCAACAACCATGCGCGGTTATCGGGGGAACCTCCGCTAGCAAATAAAAATGTGTAACCCGATGATGGGCATTTGCGATTTGAATACTTCATGTTAAATTCAGCCTCTATGCCGCCCACAGGGAAGATCGAGCCTCCGGCAATGCTGGAAGTTGTGGCCGAGGATTTGGGGGTCTATCCCGTCCCTGCTTACGAATTCGTTCAACAGGGGTTGGCCTACACCGTCAGCCGCGTCTACGGATCCGGTACAAAACCCGGAGTCCAAAAGCACGTCACCGGCCAGCAGCTTTGCCAGGGCCTCCGCGAGCTCGCCACCCGCCAATGGGGCTTTCTCGCCCAACTCGTCCTGCAACGCTGGAACATCACCTCCACCCTCGATTTCGGCAGAATCGTATTCAGCCTCGCCCGCCACAAAGCCATGGCCACCACGCCCCAGGACACCATCGAAGATTTCCGCAACGTCTACGATTTCGCAAAAGCCTTCGAGTCCGGGTACCACATTCCGGTGAAATCCTGAGCAGCCGGTCCAAAGAAGAGCAAGCGACAAACCCGCCCCCCGCAAGGCAGTTGAAACCCCACCCCCTCCTCTTTCGAATACTGTGCATCATTTTTGCAATCTGGATCGCCCTCCTCCTGCTCATGTATTTCTGGACCGTCTACCCCCTCCGCCACCCCGCCAGATAAACATCCCCAAGTGCCGCCGGTGTCCCCACCGGCGGACCTCCGCTAGCAATAAACCACGCCTCAATTCCGGCCGATAATCTCCCCATATGAATACGTATAAATTGGCCCTGGGAGCGCTCTCACTCTGTTTCGCCGCAGCCCTGCCCCGCGCAGTGGCCGATGGAACACCCCCCGCAACTCAACCGTCCGTCTCCGCGAATACCCAAACCTCTGGCCCAACCCTCGACCCCAAAATCGCCGCCGACGTCAGAAATTCAGTCGCACACCAGCTCTTCCAGGATAGCGAGATCAAGGGCGGCGCGTTCACCGTCGAA
The DNA here is from genome assembly GCA_963755915.1 of uncultured Phycisphaerales bacterium. Taxonomy (GTDB): domain Bacteria; phylum Planctomycetota; class Phycisphaerae; order Tepidisphaerales; family Tepidisphaeraceae; genus PALSA-1353. The sequence goes on along the minus strand of CAVWLP010000002.1, from coordinate 3,429,575 downwards.
GGCGCCGATTCGTACTGCCCCAACGGTGTCCTCATAGGCTTGCGCCTCGGCATCGACACCTTCTTCAACAACGACGTCATCAAACGCGTCGACCCCATCTACCTCACCCCGCGCGGTGCAAAATTGGGCCGCGGCTTCGGCGACGAAGACCAGGTCTATCACACCGTCACCGCCTTGGCCCCTCCCGGCTACGCCGTCGGCGCCGTCAGCATCGGCGGAGGCGGTGGCCTGGACTCCATCAAAATCACCTTCATGCGCTTCAACGGAACTCGCCTCGATCCCACCGACCGCTGCGTCACCCCCACCATCGGCATGGACGCAAACAACCTCTCCCAACTCGACGGCGACGGAACCCCCATCATCGGAATCCGCGGCCGCCTCAGCAAAGACGAACACTTCCTTGGCATGGGCCTCATCTTCATCAAGCCCACCGCCATGGTCGTCCACAACGATCAATAACCCGCGCTACTGAGCCCCCATCTGATCCAGTAGTTTCTTCGCCTCCCCAGCCGCAGGATCCGTCGGATATCCCCGGATGATTTCCTGCAGCTTGGCCCGCGCCAAATCCGTCTGCCCGTTGGCGATCAAAAGCTTGGCCACCGACAACAGCGACTCCGCCCGGCTAGGCCCCGCCGAAGGCACCGTCGCCGCAGACGGCCCAGTTGCCGCAGAATCAGATGTGGCCGCCGCTGCAACCGACGACGCCATCGCAGCGCCAGTCGAGCTGGAATTTTTGTCCAGATACCCAAGCGCCTGCTCAAACCAATCCGTGCTCAGCATCGGATAGTGCAAATCACCCAACAACGAACACCCGATTTCGGTCACATAATCGAAATCCTCGCGAGCCATCGCCGTTCGCTTGTATCCCAGCTCCTTTTTGCTTTCGTCGGACTTGTCGTCGAGGAAGACAAACGGATGAGACTTGGCAACCTCGTAGAGATGGGCTGAACCCAGCGAAAAGCTGGGATTATAGTATTGCACATTCGATATCCAGATTCGCTGCCACCACTGTTGATCGAAGACCAGCACGTATCCCGTAAAAACATCCGAGGTGGCGAACGCCTGCTTCGTGGCCCCCTCGTTCCAGGCCATCAGGTACACACGTTTCCCGTCAATGGAATATTGCTTCTTAAGGTTATCAACTGCATCGAGCGCCAGGCCCGCGGACTCCCAAAGCGGAACCGACGGCGGATACATCGTTCCGCTGTGCCAGGCCGGCGAAATAAAGATCAGATGATATTTATCCAGCACCGCATGCCACAAAGGCGGCGTAGCAACCGATCCCTTGTATCCGAGATAAACGAAGATACCCACGGGGACGGATGAATCATAGTTCGTCGGAACGTACGTCTTGAACACGCATTTCGACAGATCGTAATCGTCCCCCATGTCGGCAAGCTGGAAATTGAAGCGTTTGGAAAGCTCCTCGCGCGAGCTCAGCGGGCTGCGCTGCGCAAACGTCAAATCAAAATCCCCGGTCCGCGCCGCCCCGCCAGGCCGCGTGCTCGGCACATCAGCCCCGTGGCAGGGTCCGGCCCAGCAAATCGCCACCGCTGCCACGAATCCCAGGATGATGGCGCAATGCAAATATCCCCTTTTTGATTCAAATTCCATTGCTGAGATGTTGCCAAGGCCCCGCCGGGGAGTCAATCGCCAATGGATAGCGTTAGACATTCGATTATCCGATAATAAATATCGATGCGTGGGTTAACAGACACGGATGTCGCTGAAAAAGATTCGCGCCGCGGCGCCAAGGGCGAGCAGGCTCCGCCGACGGAAAACATACTCCCCGGCGGTGCCCCGGAAAAGGTCTCCTTCTGGCGATTCCTCTGGCCCTCCATCGGAAAATATCGCTCGCTAGTCTTCATCGCGTTAGCCCTCAATGCCCTCCACGGCATCTCCTTCGCCGCCCAAACCTTCGCCCCCAAATATCTCATCGACCAGGTCATCCTCGCCACCGGCCTCACCATGCAGCAGCGCTGGAAGCGCCTGGGAATCCTGGTCATCATCTGGCTCCTCGTCTCGATCATCGGCCGAATGCTCGTCTGGCACATCGGCTATCGCGTTTTCACCTACGTCCGCGAGCGCGTGCTCTTTGATCTCCGCGCCCAATTCTTTCGCCACGTCAATCACCTCTGCCTCCGCTTTCATCGCCAGCACCACAGCGGCGAGCTTTTCAGCTACATGTTTGGCAGCCCTCTCCTCCAGATTCAAAATTATTTTCAGCAGTTCACTTTCGGCGCGCCCGGCGCCCTCTTTATCGTCCTGAGCACGGTCATCTGGGTCGGCATCTGGGACCGCATGCTCACGGCCGTTTTGATGATAACAGTGGTGAGCACCGCCTGGCTCATGCACCGCACCCGCCTGAAAATCCAGAAATATCACAGCGACTATCAGAAGACAGAAACCACCGTCACCGGATACGTCGCCGATGTTCTGCGCGGTTCGCGCGACGTGAAGCTCTACGCCATGGAAGACCAGGTCGCCGCCGATTTCGACAACCGCGTCTGGGAAATCGGCAGGATGAGCTACCGCCGCGACGTCAAATCCCACGTCGAATGGATGAAGCAGGAAACCCTCGGCTATTTCTGCTTCGCCCTCCTCTGCGCCGTCCTGGCCTGGAGATATTTCTACGACCGCCAGCACAAGCCCCCCGCCCAGCAGGTCACCATCGGCCAGATCCAGGCCTATCTCGCCGCCTTCGCATCCCTCCAGGCATCGCTGACCGTCCTGTTCCAGATGGCCACCTTCAAAGCCGCCGCCCAGGCCGGCGTCGAACGCATCGCCGCCGTCCTCAAAACCGCCAGCACCACCCCCGAACCCATAGGCTACGAAGCCTCCGCCCCCGCCAAAGGCCCGATCATCTTCTATAACGTAACCTTCGGCTACGAACCCGACCGTCCCGTCCTCAAAGACGTCAACCTCACCATTCCCTACGGCCAGCGCGTCGCCCTCGTCGGCCCCTCCGGCGCCGGCAAGAGCACCATCACCCAGCTCCTCCTTCGCCTCTACGATTCCGAGCAAGGCGCCATCCTCATCGGCGGCCTGAACATCCGCCACTGCCAGGGCCACGACCTGCGCCATCACTTCGGCGTTGTCCCCCAGGACCCCTTCATCTTCCGCACCAGCATCCGCAACAACCTCTGCGTCTCCAACCCCAACGCCACCGACGCCCAGCTTCAGCGCCCTGCCAGCTGGCCAACATCTGGGAATATATTTCCGCCCTCCCCGAGGGCCTGGACACACCCGTAGGCGAAGGCGGCTCCACCCTCTCTGGCGGCCAACGCCAACGCCTCGCCATCGCCCGCGCCCTCCTCGCCGAGCCCGACTTCTTCATCTTCGACGAAGCCACCAGCGCCCTCGACACCATGAGCGAAGGCCTCGTCCAGCAAGCCATGGAAAATGCCGTCTCCGGCAAGACCTCCCTGATCATCGCCCACCGCCTCGCGACCGTAAAAAATTGCGATCGCATCCTGGTCATCGATGGCGGCCGCATCATCCAGGACGGAATCTACGACCAGCTCGTAGCCCAGCCCGGAATGTTCAAGGACCTGGTCCAGGGACAAGTTCTGAAGGGATAGATCCCCTCCCGTTTAGCCGCAGCCCCGCAGGGGTGCGCTTTTCCCTCGTCGAAAAATAGTATTCCGCTACCCAGAAACCCCCACCGCCAGCGCCGAACAGTCCTGAAGTCGTGCCCCCAATCCCGCCGGTTCGACACGGCAACTCCCCGCATCGAGCGCCTCTTCCCGAAATCTCCGTCGAACAATTTCAACCCACCGATCCCCCAGATGAATCGCCAGAGACCCCAGGAGAATTGCCTCAGGCCGCACCAGATCTGCAAGGTTCGCACACACCTGCCCCACGGATCTCCCATTCAGTTCAATAATTTCCCTCGCCTCAGAATCCCCCGCGCGCCAAAGCTCCGCAAGCTTCTCCCCACCCGGCGGCTCCGCCCACCTCCCCGGAAACTTCCAGCGCGCCAGTTTCCCCAGCGAAGCCCCCGCACAAAACGCCTCCACGCTCCCAATCTTTCCAAACGCCTCCGGCCCATCATCGCGCAACCGAGTATGCCCAATCTCCGGCGACAGCCCGTTTACCCCGTGATAGATTTTGCCATCAAACACTATCCCCACTCCAAACCCCGTCCCACAGGTAAGGTACAGCAACCGCGAGCAACCGCGCCCCGCCCCCCAAAAATATTCCGCCAGGCAGCAAGCCGCCGCATCATGCTCCACCCGCGCCGGCAGTTTCAGCCGCTCTTCAAGAATCTGCTTAAGAGGAATATTGTCCCACCCAGGCAAGTTAGGCGGCGAAAGAATCACCCCCGTTTCAGAGTTCAGTGGCCCCCCAATCGATACGCCGATTCCCCTTACCCCAGGGTGCCCCCTCAAAAGCGTTTGCGAATGAGCCACGATCTCTTCAATCATCTCCCCAGGCCCACGATCGGCCCGCGACGCAAAACCCGATCGCGCCACAGTGTTTCCGGCAGAGTCCCCCACCAGCGCAGCTGATTTCGTCCCGCCAATGTCCAGGCCGAGATACAGCACAGGCGATTGCGCCATCCCCTCCATCATAAGCCCAACACCCCAAGGCTGCACCGAACGTCACCAGGCCGGCCATGTGCTCCCGCGGCGGAACCGCCTCTTACATTCGAGTAACCGCCTCCCCCTCGTCACCCAAGCCTCAACCGAAAATACTCCCCTTCCCCAAACTCCCTCTGACCCTTTTCAGATTCTTTGCATTCCCACCAATCTCATGAAAAAAATTCCCCGATTTTTCAAAAATAGGTACAAAACGTACACCCTTTGGACCTATATGTAGATGCACACACTTTTTCCACAACGCCTCTCACCCGGCCTGCCGACTTCAGTCGGCAGGTGTACTCGGCACGCAGACCCCCCCAGGAAAACAAATCCCTCAAATCGGGAAAAAACGGGACATTCGAGGACACCCATTCCCCTTCCCAGTTCCGAAACCCACTACTGCTCGTATTACGCCGTCACACAAGTGTCCCAAGATCCGGCGCCAACGGAAAATGGGTAGGTCCAGTGATCTGAAATCTCAAACTTCAAATCCCCTCTCCGCAAAAAGTGGGGAAATTTGGGGAATTCTGGGGAACTATCTCGCTTGGCACCCAATCTGCCCCGTCGCGCCAACAGTTCTTAACCTTGGAGGCCGATATGGCGTCAAATCAGCTCAAAGGGAAAACCATCGCAATTCTCGTGGCCAACGGTTTCGAAGAAGTGGAATTGACCAAACCCCGCGAGGCCCTGCAGCAGGCTGGAGCCGAAACCGACCTGATCTCCCCCGAAAACGAGCAGGTTCAGGGGTTCAACCACGATGAGCCCGGCGACAAATTCGACGTCGATGTCCCCCTCGCAGAAGTCAATGTGGAGGTCTATGACGCCCTGCTCCTCCCCGGCGGCGTCGCCAATCCCGATCGCCTGCGCATGCTTCCTCAGGCCGTCCGCTTCGTAAAGGCCTTCGTCGACGCCGGCAAACCCATCGCGGCCATCTGTCACGGCCCTTGGACCCTCATAGAAGCAGGCGCTGCCAAGGGCCGAAAAATGACAAGTTGGCCGTCACTACAGACGGATTTGCGCAACGCCGGCGCCACCTGGGTCGACCAGGAAGTCGTCACCGACCGCGGCGTCGTGACCAGCCGCAAGCCAGACGATATCCCCGCATTCAATCGCAAGATGATCGAAGAATTCGCCGAAGGCCCCCACGGCCCAGGCCTCAGCCGCGGTGCGGATAACGCGCAAGCCTCAACCCGTGCATCGATGTGAAAAGTTGATTTTTCTCAAGCAAAAAAAAACGCGAGCGCACAAGGCGATCGCGTTTTAGTCCCGAAACGCCCACGGCGCCGCCGTGGGGTCCCGAATTTCAAAAATCAAAATTATCAATATTGTCCTTTGTAAACGTAAACGGAATCCCCAGCAGCACATTGTCCCCAACCACCTGCATCTTCCCCAGCCGCCCAGCATCCAGCGAAGTATCGCCCGCTTTAAGCGTCCCATTCACATCCGCCTCCGCCGCAAAGATCGTGAGGTATCCCAGATCCATCGTATTCCAAAGAACTACAGAAGTAGTAATTCCCTCATGCACATACTTCTTATTCTCATTCGGCAACCCCAGCCCCACCACATGCACATCCGACCTCCCAGACTGCTCCACCGCCTCCGCCGCCTTCGGCACTGCCGGCGTGCAGATCGCCATGATGCACTTCACGTTCGGATACGCATTGAGAATCGACTGCGCCTTTTCGAACGCCTCATCCGGGTTGTCATCGCACGGCTGCAGCGTGTCGAGCGTGATCCCGGGATATTTGTCCGCCAGCCGTTTCTTGATCCACTTGATCCATTCATTCTGATTCGACGCCGTAAGCGTCGACGTAATGATCGCAAAGTCCCCCTTGCCGCCGAGCGTTTGCGCCGCATCGTCCATCAAAATGTCGCCGATCCCCTCCGGCGTAGCCTGGTTCACAAAAAAATCCCGCGCATCCGTATTGGCATCCGCGTCAAACGTAACGACTTTAATCCCCGCATTGCGCCCTTCTGCAGAACCGTCGAAACCCCTTCCTTGTTCTCGCACGAGATCGCAATCGCATCCACGCCGCGGGTGATCCACGTCTCCACGATTTCGTTTTGCTTGGCCGGATCGGTGTTGTTGGGCCCGTCCCAGATCAAGTTCGCTCCAAGCTGCTTGGCCGCTTCCTCCGCCCCTTTCTCGCACGCGATGAAGTAGGCGTTCCCCTTCGCCTTCGGCATCATGGCGATGGTCAGTGATTTCGCGGCCGGCGTCGCGTTTGAAGTCTGCGGCCCAGTCGAACTCGAAGCCGGCGCCGGCGCGATCGCCGGCAGATTCCTGATCAAAAGAAAATTCCCGCCGGTCACAATCACCGCCGCCGCCAGGATCACAATGCACAGCACCGCAAGCTGCGAATTCTTCATTTCGAATTCCTCCGCGCCATGTGGCGCAAGTTTTCTGGCAGCCGGCGGCCGAAGCCGCCAGTCTGCGCCGATGGCCAGTAATAATAATACCCCGGTAAGGATTCCGCCCAATTCGCTGGGAAGATCGGAAAGCAGAAGCCCGTTCTGAAGGATTGCGATCGCGAAAAGCCCCAGCGACGTCCCCACGATCGACCCGCGCCCGCCAAAGATCGACGTGCCCCCGAGGACCACCGCGGTGATCGCCGCAAGCTCGTAATCGATTCCCGCATCCGCCTTCGCCTGCCCAACGCGGGCCGCGTAAATGACGGCCGCCAACCCGGCGCACAGCCCGGAAAGGATATACGCGAGAGCAATACGCCTTTCGACCGGAACACCCGCGTGCCGAGTGCCTTCGGTCGAGTAGCCAATGGCGCTCAGCGTGCGCCCGATCGCGCTGCGGTGAAGGAGAACCCAGAAAAAGACGGCGCCAACGACAAAAATCGGAAGCTGCACCGGAATCGATTTAAAAAAATATCCCTGCCCGAGGTAGACGAATGAGCTCGGGAAGTCAGTGAAATTATCTACGCCGCGCGTGACACCCTCAGCGACTCCACGAAACAGCGAATATGAGCCCAGGGTAACGATAAGCGGAGGAATTCGCAGTCGTGTGATAAGCAGTGCATTAAGTCCCCCCGCCGCCGCCCCCAGCGCAACCACCGCCGCCGCTGCTAGCGCCGGATCGAAATGCGCAGTCGCGCCAGAGCTTTCCAAACACCACGGCACACAGCCCCAGCAGCGACCCAACAGAAAGATCAATCCCGCCCGTAACGATCACCGGCGTCATTGCCAGCGCCAGCAGCCCCAGCTCAACATTGATCCGCGGAATCTGAAAGAAATTCCGCCACGTAAGAAAGTTCGTCCCGATGATCGAGAAGACCAGAATCTCCACCAGCACCAGCCCGGCAAGCATCGCCTGCTGCCCAAGCCGGATATTGCGCGAAGGACTCGGCAGATTGGCGGCGATGGTCGTCATACGTGCGCCACTCCCCGTCGCCGCCCCAGTCCATCAGAAGCCACGGCCAGCAAAATAATCGCCCCCTGAATCGCCTTGTCCCAATTCGCTTCAGGGCTAAGAAAAACCATCGCCCCGCCAATCGTTCCCAGCAGAATGACCCCGAGCAAACTACCAACCATTCGCCCCCGCCCTCCCGTGATGGCGGTTCCCCCAACGACAACAGCCGCAATGACCTGAAGCTCGCGCCCCACCCCCGCCTTGGGATCGACTTCCCCGAATCGCACCGAGTCCAGAATCGCGGCCAGCCCAACCAGAAGCCCCATCAGCACGAACACCCCAAACACGACGCGCGTCGGATTGATCCCCGAAAGCCGCGCCGCTTCCGAGTCCGACCCAACCGCGTAAACCTGCCTGCCGAGCCCCAGCCACCGCGCCGACCATGCAAAAATCACGAACACAGCAATCGCCAAAAAGACAACGAGCTTCTCCCCAATCATCTGCCCCTCGCCAAACCACTGAAAATACGACGGCATCCCCGTGATCAAAGCCCCCTGCCGCACCCACGAGAGCCCCTGCCGAAAGATCACCATGGTGGCCAGCGTCACGACGATCGATGGCAGGCGCAGCCCCGCGATCAGCCACCCATTCAGCGCCCCCATTGCCGCCCCGGTCAGCAGCGTCACGCCGACAACGATCGGAAGGTGAAACCCAGCCTGCGCCATCAAGCCCGCCGCGACCGCGCAAATCGAAAACTGCGACCCGACGGAGATGTCGATTTCCCGTGCGATGATGACCAGCGTCATCCCCACCGCGACAACCAGCGTCGGCGCCGCCCGCACCCACGTATCCGAGAATTCCCGCTGAAAAATCGCGGCGCCGCCAAACCCAGAAGCAGCAGCAGCCCCGCATACGCAGCGGCAACCGAAAGCTCGCGTTTATATTTGGCGATCACGCCACCGCCTCCGCCCTGTGCCCCAGCGCCAGCTCGATAATCTTCTCCTGCGTAGCCTCCGCCCGCGCCAGCGTTCCCACAATCGTCCCCGCATGCATCACCGCAATCCGATCGCTCATCCCCAAAATCTCCGGCAATTCCGACGAAATCATCAACACCGCCAGCCCCCGCGCCGCCAGCTCGCTGATCAAGCGGTGAATTTCTGCCTTCGCCCCCACATCGACTCCCTGCGTAGGCTCATCCAGAATAATGATCCTCGGTTGCGTCGCCAGCCAGCGGGCCAGCGCCACTTTCTGCTGATTTCCCCCGGAAAGCTGCCCCGCAGGCACGAACACAGATGGGGTCTTTGTAGAAAGCCTCGTCACCAGATCCGAAGCAATCGACTGCTCGCGCAAAAATCGATCAGCCCCAGCCGCGAGATTCGCCGCAAGATCGCCAGCGTCGTATTCGCCGCGATCGACATTTCCAGGATGACGCCATATCGCCGCCGGTCCTCCGGCACATACGCAATCTGCCGCCGCAGCGCATCGGCAGGAGAATGAATTCGGACAGACTTCTCACCCAGCAATATCTCCCCCCCGTCGGCCGGAGTCAGCCCAAACAGAATCCGCGCCAATTCCGATCTCCCCGCGCCAACCAGCCCCGCCAGCCCCAGAATCTCCCCCGCGCAATTCCAGGTTAATCGAGTGAACCCCCGATTCGGAGCACCCAAGATTCCGCGTCCGAAGCACAACTTCCCCCGGCTGCACCGCGATCTTGGGAAACACCGCCGACAGTTCCCGCCCCACCATCAACCGAATGAGCTCCGGCCGCGTCACTTCCCCCATCCGTTTCGTGCCGACGGTCTTTCCATCCCGCAGGATCGTCACCCGGTCCGCGATCCGTGGAAGCTCTTCCATGCGGTGGGATATGTAAATCATCCCCACATTCTGCCGCCGAAGCTGATCGATCACGCGGAAAAGGTTGTCCACTTCCCGATCGGTAAGCGAAGAGGTCGGCTCGTCGAGAATCAGCACCCGTGCCGACCCCCCGAGCGCCGAGGCAATCTCCACAAGCTGTTGCTGCGGCATGGTCAGGTTGCGAACCAGCGCGTCGCTGGAAATATTCGCGCCGATCCGCCTCAGAAGCTCCCCCGCTTCCTCGTGATGCCTTTTCCACCGAACGATTTTCAGCGGCGACGCCGATCGCAGCCGCAGCGAAATATTCTCCGCCACCGTCAGATCGGGAAACAGCGCCGGCTGCTGATAGATCGCCGCGATTCCCAGTCGCCGCGAGGTCGCCGGGTCATTCGTGTCGATCGATTTCCCGAAGGCGCGGATCGATCCCCCATCCGGCTGAATCGCCCCGGTAATGATCTTGATCAGCGTCGATTTCCCCGCCCCGTTTTCCCCAACCAGCGCGTGGACCTCGCCCAGATTCAGATCGAACGACACGTTGTCCAGCGCGCACACCCCGCCGAAGCTCTTGGATATCGAAGTGAGCTGAAGCGCGTTGGCGGAAACAGCGTCAGCCTGAAGAGCGTCGGCTTGGGCCATCATTTCATGAAAATCGATGAAAAAACCGTTTGCTTAATCTACTGCGGCCCCGCGCGTCTGGCAACCACGGAGAGTTAGGACAACACGACTGCTAATCTGGGCATTTTGCTGACCAGAGCTTCATGCGATTCTTAATCCCCGTTTCCAGCGATAATTGGGTACGCCTTGGTCAGCAAAGCAAACCGAAAAGCTGCCGTAGAGCCTGCTCCCTCGCCTGCTTTTGCAATTTACATAGAAATTCCCATTTCAAGGTGACAACCCAAGGTCGCATTGGTTATACTGTGGTGCGGGTCTTATCGACCGTAATGGGTTTGTCGGGAATTACCGTGCAAAGTTGTAATTGATTCGCTCACTTAACGGGCGAGTCACTGATTGCGCGGGTCGGGATTTGATCGGGAGCCTATTCTGATGGAAGGCGTAAACTCCGTAGCACTCGTCGGTTTGGGAGGTTACGGGCACATTTATCTCAACGCATTGCTCGGCGCCGAACCGGCATCCGGCATCCAATTCGTCGCAGGCATCGACCCCTGGCCGGAGGCGTGCCAGCGCCTCGCCGAGGTGAGCCAGCTGGGCATCCCGATTTTCAAAAGCCTGGAAGAATTTTACGCCAGCGCTCATGCCGAACTGGTCGTGCTGGCAACGCCCCTGCAATTGCACTGCGACCAGGCCTGCCTCGCCCTGAGCAAAGGGTCGCACGTCCTGTGCGAGAAACCGCTGGGCTCGCACCCCGATCAGGTCGCCCAGATGGTGGAGGCCCGCGACAAATCCGGGCGCTGGCTCGCCATTGGGTATCAGTGGTCCTATTCCCCAGCCATTCAATCCTTAAAAAGCGATATCGCCTCCGGCCGGTTTGGCCGCGCCAAGCGGCTTCGCACCCGCGTCTATTGGCCGCGCCACGAAAAATATTACAGCCGAAGCTATTGGGCCGGCCGCCAGCGCGACACTGAAGGCCGCCTCGTACTCGACAGCCCCGCCAACAACGCCTGCGCCCATCACTTGCACAATATGTTCTACGTCCTTGGCGACGCCCCCGACCGCAGCGCCTGGCCCGCAACCGTCGAAGCGGAACTCTATCGCGCCAACCCAATCGAAAATTACGACACCATCGCCCTGCGCTGTTTCACCGATCGCGGCGTCGAAGTCATGTTCTTCGCCTCCCACGCAACCCGCTTTCAACGCGATCCATTCTTCAGCTACGAATTCGAAAAAGGTACGATTCATTACGGTGGAAAAATCGGCGACAGGATTTACGCCCAGCGCCCCGATGGCACAAAGATCGACTACGGCTCCCCCGCCTCGGCGGATTCACCCCAAAAACTCTTCGACATGCTCGAATCGATCCGCGCCAATCGCCCGGTCGTTTGCGGACCCGAAGCTGCCGGCGCCCAGACCGCGTGCATCTACGCCGCCCAGCTTTCCAGGCCCGACATCGTCCAATTTCCCCCCGAAGTCGTGGTAACCGAGGGAGAACCGGGCGAGCACAAAACCTGGGTGCGCGATCTGGATGTCTGCCTCGACAAGTGCTACGAGCAATCGAAGCTCCCCAGCGAACTGAATATTCCCTGGTCGGCGCCCGGCAAACCGGTCAAGGTTCACCCACTGCGCCGCGCCAGTGTCCCCGGCGCCAGCGCCGGCGACGGAAAACTGACGATATTGCAACCTTCCAAAGCCGCCCGACGCGTCGCGGCCGTGAAAAGTTAGTCACTGGGTTGGCGGAGGAATCAAACATGGGGCGCGTGTTTTTGTCGATCGCGCTGGGGTCGCTCGTCCTGAACCTTTTATCATCCCCAAACTGTTCCCCCACGCTGGCGGATGAACCTTCGGTCAAGCTTTCCAACGACGGCCAGTATTACATCCTCAGCAACGGCTATGTTACCGCCCAGGTCGGCATGCGCACCGGGGAACTCTGGTCGCTCAAATACAAAGGCGTCGAGACCATGGGCTACGTCTCGGGGCACCATGCCGGATATTGGGAGCAGATGCCGCGCCCCGCCACGCCCTCCGTCACCATCGATCCGAAAACAAACCGCGGCGAGCGGGCCGAAGTTTCCACCAAGGGATGGTTCGGCAATTTCCAACTCGACGAGCGCTACTCCCTCGGCCGCGACGACCAGGGAATCTATTCCTATGCGATCTTCACCCATTCAGCCGCCGACCCCGCCGGCGGAATTGGCGAGAGCCGCTTTGGCGTGAAGCTCAGCGGACAGGTCTTCGACTGGCTTTCGATCGATGCCGACCGAAATCACAAAATGGCCACCGGCTACGACTGGGACCGCGGCACCCCGCTGAACATGAAAGAAGCCCGCCGCCTCACCACCGGAATTTATGCCGGCCGGCCCGAGCACAAATACGATTACTCCGCTTATCAAATCGACACTCCCGCCTTCGGATGGTCGAGCACAACCCGCCATATCGGCTTCTATTTCATCAACCCAAGCACCGAATACCTCAGCGGCGGCGCCACCAAATATGAACTGACCGGCCACCTCGACGACGGCGCCGGCGGCGACCCAACCCTCCTCAATTACTGGCGCGGCTCCCACTACGGCGGCAGCATGTGCTTCGTCAACGCGGGCGAACAATGGCAGAAGGTCGTCGGCCCGATGTTCATCTACGTCAACTCCGCCCCCACACCCGATGCCATGTTCAAGGACGCGCTCGCCCAGGCCGACAAGGAGGCCCACAAGTGGCCCTACGAATGGGTGCAGGGCGCCGATTACCCACAGGCCGCCCAGCGCGGCACTGTCGAGGGAAAACTCGAGGTCAACGATCCGCTTGCCCCGCGCCCGATCGCGCCGTTTCAGAATCTGCTCGTGGGGCTGGCATATCCCGATTCTTCCTCTTCCGGCTCTCGTCGCTTCGATGCCCCCCTGAACTGGCAGAACGACGCCAAGCATTATGAGTTCTGGATCCACGGCAACGCCGATGGAACATTCACGATTCCCAAGGTCCGGCCAGGCAACTACGAGCTGCACGCAATCGCCGACGGAATTCTCGGCGAATTTGCGAAGGGAAACATCCGGGTCTATCCGGGATTCACCGTGGACCTCGGATCAATGACCTGGAAGCCCGTGCGCTATGGCCGCCAGATTTGGGACATCGGCACCCCGAATCGAACCGGCCGCGAGTTCTTTAAGGGCGATCAATATTTTCACTGGGGAATGTACCTTCAATATGCCCAGCTCTTTCCCAATGACGTGAATTTTACGATCGGCGTCAGCGATTACCACAAGGATTGGTATTTCGAGCAGGTACCCCACGCCGTCAACGACAAGGGCGACGGCAGAAGCGTCGGCCGCTCCACAACCTGGACCATTCGATTCAATCTCCCCACGGCGCTCAGCGGCCGGGCGATTTTGCGGCTGGGAATCTGCGGCGTGGGAGTGCGCAGCATCGCCGTCGGCGTCAACGGAAAGCCGGTCGGAACGATCATGGGCCTGATGTATAATGCCACCCTCAACCGCGACGGCATCGGTGGATACTGGGTTGAGAAAGACCTCAACTTCGACGCCGCCATGATGTGCGCAGGCGACAATGTAATGACCCTCACCATTCCCTCCGGCCTGCTTTATTCGGGGATTATTTACGACTACCTGAGGCTGGAACTTCAATAGCGGGAAGATATTATAGCTCTCCGCACAACTTGCCGGTTTTGCGGAAGGAGCGAGCATGTCTGCCAAAAGATTTCTTTGCATAGCGCTGGCGGCCACCCTTGCATTCGCCCTCGCGCCGTGGGTTAGCACCGCGCAGGCGAAGAAGGTGAAGCTGGCGTTCGTCACCAACAACGCCGCCGATTTCTGGACCATCTGCCGAGCCGGTTGCATGAAGGCCGCCGAGGAAAATCCCGACATCGACGTCGATTTTCAGATGCTGGGAGACCCCAGCGCGGGTGGCCAGAAACGCGTCGTCGATGACCTGCTGGCCCGCGGAATTGACGGCATGGCCATCAGCCCCGTCGACCCATCGAACGAAACCCCAATGCTCAACGACGCCGCCCAGCAGATCACCGTCTTCTGCAGCGACAGCGACGCCCCCAATTCCCAGCGCGCCTGCTACATCGGCACCAACAACGAAGACGCCGGCAAACAGGCCGGTGGCCTGATCAAAGAGGCCCTTCCCAGCGGCGGGAAAATCATGCTCTTCGTCGGAAAGCTCGACGCCCAAAACGCCAAGGACCGCATCGCCGGTATCCGCGAGGCGCTCGACGGCTCCAACGTCCAGATCATCGACATTCGCACCGACGATACCGACGCCGTCCGCGCCAAGGCCAACGCCCAGGACACCCTGGTGAAATATCCCGACATCTCCGCCCTGGTCGGCCTCTGGAGCTACAATGGCCCCGCCATCCTCGGAGCCGTCAGGGACGCCGGCAAAGCCGGGCAGGTCAAAATCGTCTGCTTCGATTCCGACGCGGAAACCCTCGCCGGAATCAAGAGCGGCGACATCTACGCCACCGTCGTCCAGCAGCCGTTCGAATTTGGCAGGCTCTCCATGCTGAACCTCGCGAAGGTAATTAACGGTGATAGCTCGGTGGTTCCGGCCAGCAAGCAGATTTTCATTCCGACGCTGGCGATCAAGAAAGACAACGTCGATGACTTCATTGCGCAGCAGAACAAATTGCTCGGGAAATAAGTTGCGGGGAAATGAATGACCGGCGAGCCGATTCTCCAACTCCAGCAAATCTGTAAGCGGTTTCCGGGGGTGGTGGCGCTCGAAAATGTCTCGCTCGAGGTCGGGCGCGGCGAGGTCGTCGCCCTGATCGGCGAAAACGGCGCCGGCAAAAGCACCCTCATGAAAATCCTGGGGGGGATTCACCAGCCCGACGAGGGCAAGATCGTCATCGACGGCCAAACTGTCGTCATCCGCTCCGTCGCCGATGCGGTGAAGCTGGGCATCGGCTTCGTCCACCAGGAATTAAACAACCTCGAAAACCTGGAGGTTGCCGCCAACATTTTCATCGGCCGCGAGCCACTTTGGGGCGGGCCGCTGAAGCTGATCGACCGCAAAAAAATCGTCGCCGACAGCAAGCCCCCGCTGAAACGCCTGGGTTTGGACATCGATCCGCGAACCCTGGTAAAAAATCTTTCCATTGCCCAGCAGCAACTCATCGAGATCGCCAAGGCGCTTTCCCAGAACGCGCGGATCCTCGTCCTCGACGAGCCCACCAGTTCCCTCACCGCCACCGAGACAACCCGCCTTCTTCAAACGGTGAAAGAACTCCGCGGCCAGGGCGTCACCGTCATCTATATTTCCCACCGCCTCGGCGAGATTTCCCAGATTGCCGACCGGGTGGTGGGATTGCGCGACGGGCGCAACGCCGGCGAGTTACCGCGCGATCAGATTACCCATGACAACATGGTCCGCCTCATGATCGGCCGCGATCTGCGCAGCTTCTACGTCCCCGGAACCGGCGCCCGCCACGAGGCGCGATTCCGCGTGAGGGACCTCTGCACCGAGGCTTGGCCGCACGAGACCGTAAGCCTCGACGCCGCCGGCGGCGAAATTCTCGGAATCGCCGGATTGGTCGGCTCCGGCAGATCAGAACTGGTCGAAACGATTTTCGGCGTCCGCAAAGCGCTCGGAGGAGAGCTCGTCTTGGACGGTAAAGGACTGCGGATTCGCAACGCAGGCGATGCGATTAGCGCCGGAATTTTCCTCGTCCCCGAGGATCGCCGAAAGACCGGCCTGATTACGCAAATGACCATCCGCGAAAACATCACCCTCCCCGGCTTATGGAAATACACGACTGCAGCGCTCATCAGCCGCCGCGCCGAGGCCAAAGAAGCCCGCAAACAGATCGACGCCCTGCGAATCCGCGCCCCCGGAGTCGAAACCCTGGTCATGAATCTCAGCGGCGGAACCCAGCAAAAGGTCGTCCTCGGCAAATGGCTCTCCCTCGAGCCAAAAGTCCTGATCGTCGACGAGCCCACCCGCGGCATCGACGTCGGCGCCAAGGCCGAAATCTACCGATTCTTACGCGGCCTTGCAGATCGCGGCGTGGCAGTCATCATTGTCTCCAGCGATACCGAGGAAGTTCTCGGAATCAGCGACCGCATCGCGGTCATGCACGAAGGCGCCATCGCCGGCTTCGTCGACCGCAAAGATTTCAGCGAGCAACGCATAATGGACCTGGCGTTCGGTAAAACGGTCGCGGCCTAGTCGAAGCCCTTGCCGCGCAAACGCCGCGGTCGGTTGGATTATTTTTATGAAGAAAGAAATTGGCATCGGTCTGCTCCTCCTGATCGTCTGCGCCATAGTGGATTTCAAAAATCCCCGATTCTTGTCCAAGGTCAATCTCCGCAACCAGGAGCATCAAATCGGCATGTTCGGCATCTACAGCATCGGAATGGGCATTATCATCATCACCGGCGGAATCGACCTCTCCGTCGGCTCAGTCTTCGCCCTCCAAGGCGTTTGCCTCTCCATCATGCTCGTCGACAAACAGTGGCCCTGGCCCGTGGCAACGTTTTGCGCCATCGCCGGCGTCGTCATGCTCGGGATATTCCATGGAACTTTAGTGACCAAAGCAAAGTTGCAGCCCTTCATTGTGACCCTGGCGGGGCTGCTTCTCTACCGAGGTCTCGCCCGCTTCATCGCCGGCGACGAAACAAAAGGCTTCGGCGACAGCAACTTCGGCTCCCTGCGCTTTCTGGCCTCTGGCTATATCCATCGCGTCCCCACTTCGTTCATTATCCTCATCATCGTGGCGATCATCATGTATTTCGTCCTGCACCGCTCCGTCTATGGCAGATACCTCTTCGCCGTCGGAAGAAACGAGGAAGCCGCCCGTTTTTCCGGCATCAACACCAACCTGGTCATCGGCAGCGCCTACGCCCTGGGAATGCTCCTGGCCGCGATCTCCGGAATCACCATGGCCTTCGACGCCAACGCCATCGTCCCCAGCTCCCACGCCAACTTTTACGAAGTCTACGGGATCGCCGCCGCCGTCCTCGGTGGTTGCAGCCTGCGCGGCGGCGAGGGATCGATCCTCGGAATAGTCCTCGGCACCGCCCTGCTCCAGGTTTTGCAAAACCTGGTGAACTTGCTCGGCATCAACAGCTCCCTGAATTTCGCGGTGATGGGCGCAGTGATTTTGCTCGGAGCCCTGTTGGATGCCCTCCTCAGCCGCCGTGGAAAACGCGGCCACGGCCCGCCCCCGGCGATGAAAGCTGTTGCCCCCGCGCCAACCCAGGCGCCGGCATAGACGTTCCGCGGAGGAGTTTCACGGATGAAACTATTTCTTCACTGCGAGGGGGGCCTCGGCAACCAGCTATTTCAATATGCCCTGGCCAGATCGCTGACGATCAAATCCGGCGCACAGCTCGTCCTTGACACCTGGGAGACCCAGCGCGGCCGAAGCCGCCCGGTCGTCCTCGATAAGTTCAAAATCGAAGCGCGGTTTGCAACGGCAATGGAGAGCGCCCTCTGCCGGTTTGTCGATTCCCCGCGCATGCGCCGCATCGCCGGTCTCTCTCACAAATTCGTGCCGGGGATCGTTCCGCAAGTCGTTCGCCGAAGAAAGCATGGGTTTGATCCATCCGTCTTCGAGATTCGAAACACGACGTTTCTTGAGGGCTGGTTCCAGAGCGAATTATATTTTCGCGACAACGGCGACCTTATCCGCCGCGAGCTTCAACTGCGCCAGCCCCCTTCCGAGGAAAACCGCAAATCGCTCGAGCAAATAGCATCATCCACAGCGGTAAGCATCCACGTAAGGCGGGGTGACTATGTGTCCGACCTTCACATCAATAAAGTGATCGGAACCTGCGGGCTCGATTACTATCGCGCCGCGATCGAACTGGTTCGCGAGCGGGTTGCGTCTCCCACGTTCTTTGTTTTTTCCGACGATCCACAGTGGACGCGGGAAAATCTCGACGTCCCCGAGCCGCGCGTTTTCATTTCCCACAACTGCAACGTCGCCGATTGGGAGGACATCCGCCTGATGTCCGCCTGCCGACATTTTGTTGTCGCCAACAGCACGTTCAGTTGGTGGGGAGCGTGGTTGGGCGCGGCCGCCGACAAAATCGTCATCGCCCCCAAAGTCTGGTTCGCCGATCCCAAAATATCCACGAAAGATATCGTCCCCGATAGCTGGATCAGGATTTAAAGGAGCGGGGCCAGGCCTTCGTACTTCACGTTCCACTTACCATCATGCGGAAATGCGTCGAGCTGCGCCATCATCGCCGTCGCCGCCAGCAGTCCCCCGTTCGCGGGCAAATACGCGGGAAGATTCGGACGCTGATAGACATGACCATTCGGCAGCCACCGATTCTTAACCGATTCAATCATCAGCGCTTTCACCGCAATTTCCGGCTGATTTAATTTCGCCGCCGCCAGCGCCGCCATCGGAAAATCCCACCCCCAGCACCGGTCCCACTGCCACACTTCCATCACTTTCTGAAGCGTCCGCAGCATTGTTTCTCGATCGACCCCTTCGCCCGGTTGCACGCCATAGATCCCCAACAGCGACGGATGTTCCCAGTTCCACTTCGTATACGTGTAGGTCATCCCTTCCATCATCAGATACCGCCCATCGTCCTGCGGCAGAGGCGCAAGATGATCGAGAACATTCTGCCAGTTCGGATCCGGAGGAAGATCCAGCCGCGCCCGCCATTTCTGTGCGGTCGCCAGCCCAAATCGCCAATACCCAAGCTCAAACGCCGGATCGCACGTCGCCGTCGTATCCGTATTTTCCGGCACAGGTTTCAGCGGCGGCCCCAGCACATACCTCCCATGATCCATCGCCGCATAGCTGGCCATGAAATCCGCGGTCTGGAAAACAATGTCCGACCAATCCCTCAGCGTCCCCCGCGTAGGCAAATGGCGATAACAAAGCTCGGCATAATAAATCGGGTGCGGCTGCTGCCAGATCAGCAACGGCGCAATCAGCGAAGGCGAATCAACGCCAAGCAGCCCCACCATCTTCTGCCACCGCACGCCGGCATACCCCTGCCTCTGCGCCGTCGCCTGCGCAAGAGGCATGACGCGATGATAATAATCAAGACTTCTTTCCAGCAGTTCGATCCGATTCCAAGCCGCGAAATGCACTCCATGCCACCAGTGCATTTCCAAATGCGATTTCCCATACCAGGTATTGAACATCAACCCCGATTCCGGCGGCGGCATCGGTCCGGCGCAATGCAGCGCCGTGTTGTACTGCGAAAGAACAATCCGCCGCTCCAATTCCGCGGCCCGAGGATCACTCGATGACGAGAGATCAATCGCCCCACCCCTTGACCAGAAATATTGCCACGCGTCGGCGGAATCATTGAAAACCGCTGCGACCGAAGTCATCCCATCGCCAATCTGCCTCGGATTGAACTGCACAACGAATTCAATTCCGCTGCCCCGCAGATGAAATTCGTGCGGCCCCGTTTGCGTGAAATCGCCCGATGTCCAGGCAATCTCCGCATAATACCTATCCCCATCCAGCGTGCGCGAAATCTCCGCCCGATTTCCAGATCGCGTGCAAACCGATTGATGCTTCTGCGGCGATTCCCAATCCGCCATATCCATTTCCGGCGACGCGTAGGGAAACGAGATCGAAACATCCGCCGGCCCCGAAATTCGAACCGCCAGTTGATCGAGTTTGGGATGCGCCGCTGTTTGCACGCGCATTGATTGCCCCGCAAACTGGAATCGGCTGTCAAGCATGCCCGTCCAGAGATCGAGCGTTTGATTGACGTTGCTGATGTCCGAGGGAGCGGCGGTTGAACCGTCGGCGTTCCGCAGATTCAGCGCAATGCGCCCGAGGTGTAACCGATGGGGATTCTCCCGAAGCCAGTTGTATAACTGCTCCTGTCCCTTGCCGTCAGTGGCGTAGCCGACCTCACGCCCATGCGCATTGTACATTTTGTACCGGTAATCTTTCGGATTTACGCCCGGCGGCGCTGGCGTCGCATGCCATGCCCAATGTGCCCCCGTGCAAAGCGGAAAATCGGTCCGGCACTGCTCATAAAACGTCTGCAGGCCAGTGACATCCGCCGTAAACGCAAACGACCCATTGCCCACCGTCAGCGCGCTGAACGGGTCGAATTTTGTGATATTCGGGTTATGCCGCTGCACCAGCGACTTACGGTCGATCGAGGCGGTAGATCCTCGCGCAATTCGCGCCAGCGGCCCAAGTCCCAGCACTTCCCCACCGGCGAGCACCGCCCCCATCAGCATTGTTCTGCGCGTGATTTTCATTTCGAAAAATCAATCTAACGCAAAGGCGCAGAGGCGCAGAGTTTTGGATTTGACTTCTCTGCGCCTTCGCGCCTCTGCGTGAGCCCTATTTTATTCCATTCGGATTTCCATCACCACCACTGACTTCGCGGGCAATTCCGCGTGCACTTCGCCATTTTTTACGGCGATTCCCGAAAACCCGCCAGGTTTCACGGCCGTGGGATTCGCGAATGTGTTGTGGGTGTTGATCGCCGGCGCAGTCAGAATTCGCGCCGCCGCCGATTTGGGCGACGTTCCCGAAAACCCACTCGTCAGCGCAATCGAATTGTGCAGATCCAGATTCGCAACAGACAGGTGAATCTTCCCCGCAGGATCACGCGAAGCCGTCGCGATCAAAGCCGAAATCGCGTGCTCGGCAAATTTGTATTGCGGCGACTCGATCTCAATCGGAATGCTCGCCCCCCCTTGGTGCACCTTATACATCTCAAACACGTGATACGTCGGCGTCAGCACCATCCTCTCCCCCTCCGTCAGAATCATCGCCTGCAGCACATTGATCATCTGCGCGATGTTGGCCATCGTCACCCGATCGCAATGCGCATGGAAAATATGAAAGTTCACCGCCGCGGCCAGCGCATTGCGCAAAGTATTCTGCTGATAAAGAAACCCCGGATTTGTCCCCGGCTCCGGGTCATACCACGTCCCCCATTCATCCACGATCAGCCCGATCCGTTTCTCCGGGTCGTGCTTGTCCATGATCTGGCTATGCTTCGAGATCAGCGTCTCCATCTCCAGCGTCTGCCGCAGCAGCGAATGGTACTGATCTTCGCCGAACTCAGTCGCCGAGCCTTTCTTCGCCCAGTTGTTGGTCGGCAGCGCATACCAGTGCATCGAAAGTCCATGCATCAGCCGCGACGCCTCGCGCATCAGCACGTCCGTCCAGTTGAAATCCGTCCCGTTCGATCCGCAGGCGATCGCCCGCACGCGGTTACCCGAATAGTTTTTCAAGAACGTGCGATATTGCCGGTATTTGTCCGCGTAAAACTCCGGCCGCATGTTCCCCCCGCACCCCCAGCTTTCATTTCCGACCCCAAACCAGGGCACATTCCATGGCTTCTCCCGTCCGTTTTTTCGCCTCTCGTCGGCCAGCGTCGAATCCGAATCCGACGTCATGTACTCCACCCATTCCATCATCTCCTGCGGCGTCCCGCTCCCCACGTTCCCGCAAACGTAAGGCTGTGTCCCGATCAGCTCGCAGAAATCCAGAAACTCGTGCGTCCCAAAGTGATTGTTTTCGACAACTGCCCCCCAGTGCGTATTGATCCGCCTCGGGCGCCGATCTCGCGACCCAATCCCATCGCGCCAATGATATTCATCCGCAAAGCACCCCCCCGGCCACCTCACCACCGGCACCTGCAGATTCTTCAGCGCCGCCACAACGTCATTGCGCAGCCCGTACGTGTTGGGAATCGCAGAATCCTCCCCAACCCAGATCCCCTCATAGATGCACCGCCCAAGGTGCTCGGCAAACTGCCCATAAATATTTGGATTGATGATCGGTCCGGGACGATCGGCGTGGAGAATCACTTGGGCGTTCATCGCCCCGATGTTACTGCCAGATGCCCGCCCAGCGAAGCGTTGATAAAATGGAAGACGTCGTCGTGGTCGGCGCAGGCAGATTCGATAAAACGTCCAGCAACTGGCCTTCGACATCCTTCTTGCTTTTCGGATCGGCCAGGAATTTCAGATCGTCCGCCTTCCCCGCGCAAAAGACGCAGCACCACCAGCGGATGCGAAGCCACATCGGTCATCGTCCAGCTTCGCGCATCGACATACGTGTCCGTCACCGCCAGCCGGTTTTTCGGAATCACGATGAGGCTCGACTGCTGCGGATTGGCCGGATCGGGAACCCGCACCACGTAAAGGCACAGTCCCGCGACGATCCATCCGCTCAGCATTACGCCAAGACAAATCAACCGAAAAATCGATTTCACTTTCTGGCTCCCGGCAAGTTCCAACGAATCACGGATCGGCTCTAAATCATACGCCTCTTTGCAACCGAATTCCGGATTTGGGAGTTATCAGGCAAAAAGCCGGGCCGCTTATTCCGACTTCACGAGCTGAACGGTGTGGAGGGTCTTTCCTTGGGCGAAACCTCACTCTCATCGTCATCTGACTGGGCTTCATCCGACTGGGTTTCATCCGATTGGGCTTCCGTCCCCGAAGACGAGCTTTCCGTCTCGTCCTCGGGGTCGGAAACCGGATGCGCGAGGTCCGGCGCCTCCGTGGGGTCGCCGTTGCCATCGGACGCGAAAAGTCCGTCTTGGTCCAGGGAATCTTCCGAATCATCGGCAGCGGTCGCCGCCTCCGAATCGGAATGGGACTGAGATTCGGTCTCGATATTCTCCGCTTCGCCGTCAGCGACAGGTTCCTCCGCCGCGGCTTGTTCAGTTGACGTCTCGTCAGACGCATCTGGCAGGGCAATCGGTTCCGACCCCTCGGCCTCAGCAGGAGTTTCTTCCGGCGATTGTTCGCCCTCCGGCATTTCCTCAACCGCGGGAGATTCGGCCGTTTCCGGCGATTCGGAAATGCTTTCCGCCGCCGATTCCTCGGCCGTTTCCTCGGGGGTTTCCTCGCCATGCGTCTCTTCAGACGCAGATTCCACAGACGTTTCCGCCGGCGCCGCAAATGAATCCGGCCCCTCCAACCGCTGCGGCATTCGCAGGAAGCTCGTGTAATACCCCACTGCAAACAGTCCCTGTTGCTGCTGGTAGGGAAGGTTGATCAGGTCGCAGAATTCCTTGAGCAGCGCCTGCGCGGCCGCGTCACTCCGCTCGGCGCCCTGAACCGCCATCTGGTGCTTGCGATCGCGGAATCGCATGATCTGCACAAATCGGCCCGAGGAATCCGCCGAGCTCCAATTCGGACCCACCTGCTCGTACACCTCGAAATGGTCGCACCCAAGCCGCAGAAGAGTCTGCCGGAAACGCCGCAGAAGCCGCGCGTGCTCGGCGCGCTTATCTCGGGGGACGATGTAGCTATTGGTCTGAAGGAGCATTCACACAATCCTCGTTCAAAGGGTATGAACAAGGGCATTGTGCCACAATATGCAGCGGCATTCAAACGTCCAAAGGTCCGAGTAAACGGTGGGATTGGGCCTATATCCGTCCCACCCGTTTCGGGGCGATTAAACCCGCCGCGCCGGTGGTCCAAAATGGCAAATGGGGCGATTCAGGCCGCCGCTTCCGCACCCGGCTGATGGGGTACGGAATGCGCCGGCGCTGTGCCAATAACCTTTATTAAGGTTTCTGCTTCGATCGGTGGCGAAATCGTTCTCTGAACGATTCCTGAATGAACCTTTCCCACGATCGACGAAAGGTCGCTGTAGTTCGTCACTAAAATTCTGCGGGCCTCGGGGCGAAGTTCCCGGGCGAGCGAAAGGATCTCCATTCCCGTCGGGGCACGCAGGCTCTCAGCGGCTATCACGGCGCAAACACTCAGGTCGGTCTTCAGCCATGATATCGCTCGGTTTGGGTCTGAGGTTGCCAGCACCCGATGCGAAGCATCGAGCATTGTGGCAATCTGATCGAGGAGGCGGACGTTCTCATCAACGGCGATAATGCTGCGAGATCGCGTAGTCATTCGAATTTATCGGCCCTTTCACTCAGGCATTTGCTAATGCGACAAAAAGATCATCCATTCCAGACCTGTATCGTGAAGGCAGCACGGATTCTTTAAATAAACTTGTTTCAGGAAAAAATTCAATTGTCTACTAATCGTGTGGCGAGAAGCGTTTCCGCTTAAAACGACCCAACTTTGCAAAATCGATGTAACGCCCCGACACGATTGGATTTTCATCAAATGCGCAATGAATGAAGCAATTCAGTCGTGATAGTTTCAAGCTCTTTCGCGATAACCTGCTCCGCCACGATGCTCTGATTGGCCCCGCGCTTGATGGCTTCAATCCCCGTGGATGTGAACGAACAACGGGCGATAACATAGGCCGACGAATTGATCCGTCGCACCTGCGGAATCGCCGCCAGCACCACTTCGTCATTTGGGACCATCAGGGCTACGAGGGTGGCGCGCTCCACCTCGGCCCGCGAAAGCACCTGCGGATCCGCGGCGCTGCCCGCAATGATATGCACACCCCCCGCCGATGCCCGCTCGCAAGTCTGCGGATTCAGCTCGATCACGATATATTCAACTTTGGACCGAATCAGCAGCTCAACCAGCGTTCGGCCGGGCAGGCCATAGCCCGCAACGACAACAAACGGCGAGCCGCCTGCCCGCCCTGGGTGTGCGCAATCAACCATCTCAGAAGCAAATGGTCAGTCGCCGCACCTTGCCTGTCAATGGACGATAACTCCTCTCTCTTCTAAGCCGGCCGTTTTGCCACTCTCCAGACGCCCCACCCGCTTGCAATGCCCGCCAGCCACCGCTAAAACCTTGCAGCAACGGTGATTGACGAATGAGGTTTAACCTGATCGACCGCATTGAGGACGTCTCCGAGAATCGCCTCGTGGCCGTCAAGTATGTCAGTCTTGCCGAGGAATATCTCGGCGACCATTTCCCCAGCTTCCCGGTCCTCCCCGGTGTCCTCATGCTCGAAGCCCTCGTGCAGGGCGCCGGTTGGCTCCTCCACCGTCGCAGCAATTTCGCAAAGTCCATGGCTGTCCTCAAGGAAGCCAAAAACGTCAAGTACGGCACCTTCGTCGCCCCGGGAAACGCCCTTCGCGTCGAGGTCGACGCCGTCAAATTCGAAGACCAGGGCGGCACCTTCAAAGCCTCCGGCACCGTCAACGGACAAGTCGCCGTTTCCGCCCGCCTCGAAATGTCATATTTTAACGTCGGGTCGTTTGCGTCTGAAAACGATGGCCGCGTCGATCGCCAACTGACGGAGCACAATCAATCCAGATGGGCAATTCTCAGTCAATCAGGCAACGCGATCGCAAAGTAATCAATCAAGGGAAGGATGGATCCTATGCCAATGTCTCGGGATGAGGTTTACACCAAGGTTCAGGGCGTGCTCGTCGACGCCCTCGGCGTCGACGCCGACGAGGTCAAGCCCTCCGCCAAGCTGCGCGAAGACCTCGGCGCCGAAAGCATCGATTTTCTCGACATCGTCTTCCGCCTCGAAAAAGCCTTCACCACCGACCCCGCCAAGCCCTTCAAAATCCCCCGCGGCGAACTCTTCCCCGACGATCTCCCCACCATCATGAACGACGAAAAAAACGTAAAGGACGGCAAGCTCACCCCCGAAGGTCTCGCCGAGCTCAAGAAGCGCCTCCCCTACTCCGACTTCACCGAATTCGAAAAGAACCCTTCGATGGAGACGGCCGATTCGCTTCTCACCGTCGATACCATCGTCAAATACATGCAGTCCAAGGTCGGGTAGCAGCCGTTAACTCCCGTGCGCTGGATCTGGATAGACAAGTTCGTCGAATTCAAGCCGAAAGAATCGGCGATCGCGATCAAAAACGTCTCGCTCGCCGAGGAGCATCTCCACGATCTCTATCCCGCCTTCCCGATCATGCCCAACACCCTCATCATCGAGGGAATGGCGCAAACTTCCGGCATCCTGGTCGGCGAAGCCCGGAACTTCGAAGAGAAAGTAATCCTCGCCAAAATCGGCAAGGCCCGCTTTCACCGCCTCGTCAGGCCCGGCGACACCCTTTATTATTTCGCTCGCATCGAGCAACTGAACGAAACCGGCGCCTCAATCACCGGCCTCGTCCGCACCGGCCCCGATACCGCGGCGCCACTCGTCGCCGAAATCGACCTCATGTTCAGCCACATCGACAAAAACCTGGCCGGAACTGCCTTCCCCGAACACAACTTCGTTTTCACCGACCAGTTCAAGGATTTGCTCAAGGGCTATCGATCCGCGACCCAGATTCCGTTATAGAAGTGAAATATGAGACGAGTGGTCGTCACCGGCGTCGGCATCATTTCCCCACTGGGCATCGGCAGCAAAGCCCACTGGCAGGCACTCATCGCCGGCGAAGTAAGCGTCAAACGCATCGCCTCCCTAAACCCCTCCGGCTTTGCCTGCCAGATCGGCGGCGAAGCCCCCCCTTCAAAATCGGCGACTTCGTTCCCCGAAGCTATCGCAAGGCCACCAAGGTAATGGCCCGTGACATCGAACTCGCCATCATCGCCGCCGACGATGCTTTCAAAGACGCCGGCCTCCAGTCCGCCGCATACACCGAGAAACCCAACTTCGATGGCAAGCGCTTCGGCTGCAACATCGGCGCTGGCCTCATCAATGCCGAGCTCAATGAGCTCACCGCCGCCATGAGCACCGCCCGGCGAACAGATGATGCCAATCACCTCGACATGCAGCGCTGGGGCCGCGACGGCATGACCCAGCTCACCCCGCTCTGGCTCCTCAAATATCTCCCCAACATGCTCGCCTGCCACGTAACGATCATTCACCAGCTCAAAGGCCCCAGCAACACCATCACCTGCGCCGACGCCAGCAGCCACCTCGCCATCGGCGAAGCATTCCGCACCATCCAGCGCGGCAAGGCCGACCTCGCCATCTGCGGCGGCGCCGAAACCAAGGTCAACGAAATGGGTTTGCTCCGCCACGGCATGCTCCATCGCCTGAACGAATCCAACAACGACTCCCCCAACGCGCCGTCCGCCCGTTCGACTCCGACGCCGCCGGAACAGTTCTCGCCGAAGGCGGCGGCCTGCTGATTCTGGAAGAACTCGAACAGCGCCAAAACTCGCGGCGCAACATTTACGCCGAGCTTGTCGGCTTCGCCGCCTCCCAGGACACCTACAAAGTCACCGAGCCCGATCCCACCGGCAAGAGCTACGCCCGCGCGATCACCGGCGCGTTGAAAGACGCAAATTTATCCGCCGACCAGGTCGACTTGCTGATCCCCAACGGCCTGGGAATTCCCCTGCACGATCGCGCCGAACTCGCCGGCTTGAAGCTCGCATTTGGCGAGCGACTCCCCGAAGTCCCGATGGGATTGACCAAAGCCCAAACCGGAAGCCTCGCCGCCGGCAGCGGAGTAGAAGCCGCAACCGCCGCTTTAGCTCTGCACGCAAAAAAAATCCCCCCCGCCGTCAACACCACCAAGCCAATCGATTCAGCAAAACTGAATATTTCCGCGACAGCGCGCGATGCAGAAATCGGCGTAAGCGTCAGCAGCGTTTTCAGCCTCGGCGGGCAGAACGCAGCCCTGGTCTTCAGGAAGATCGAGCAGTAGCACGCCTATGATGCTCCAGCAAAGGAATCGCTCATGAACCGAGTCGTCATCACCGGAATGGGCTGGGTCACCCCGATGGGACATTCCATCGAAGCCGTCTGGAAACGCCTGCTCGCCGGCGAATCCGGCATCTCCCGCACCACGATTTTCGACGCCGGAACCTTTCCCACCAGCATCTCCGCCGAAGTGAAGGATTATCGCCTCGCCGATTTCATCGACGACATCGGACCCGCACGCCGGCGCTGGCCGCAATACCCAGTTCGCCCTCGGCGCCTGCCAGCAGGCCTGGAAGGCAGCCCGCCTGGACCAGGCAACTCTCGACCTCGACCGCGTCGGAATCTACCTCGGCAGCGGCGAAGGCTCGCTCGATTTCGACGCATACACATGCGCCGCCCTCACCGCCTGGAAACCCGACACTACCGCCATCGACTCCGTGAAATGGGCCGAGGTCGCCTTCGAACGCATGAACGTCGTCCGCGAGCTCGAGCAGGAGCCGAACATGCCGCTGTCCCATCTGGCACTCCTCACCGGCGCTCGCGGCCCCGCGATGAATTGCCTCACCGCCTGCGCCGCCAGCACGCAAGCCATCGGCGAAGCCACCGAAATCCTCCGCCGCGGCGATGCCGACGTCATGATCGGCGGCGGCGCTCACAGCATGATCCATCCCTTCGGCGTAACCGGATTCAATCGCCTCACCGCCCTCTCAACCGCCAACGAAAATCCCCCGCGCGCCAGCCGCCCCTTCGACGCCCAGCGCGGCGGATTCGTCCTCGGCGAAGGCGCCGGCATGGTGATTCTGGAAACGCTCGATCACGCCAAAAAACGCGGCGCACCGATTCTCGCCGAAGTCGTCGGATACGGATCCACCGCCGACGCCTTCCGCATCACCGATCAGCATCCCGAAGGCGAAGGCGCCATCGCCGCCATGAAGGAAGCCCTCGCCGACGCCCACCTCACGCCAAAAGACATCGACTACATCAACGCCCACGGCACCGGCACCCGCGAAAACGACGGCAACGAAACCGGCGCGATCAAAGCCGTCTTCGGCGATTCCGCCCGAAACTGTCCCGGTCAGCAGCATCAAGAGCATGATGGGCCACCTCATCGCCGCCGCCGGCGCGGTGGAGCTGATCTGCTGCGTCCTGGCAATCCGCGACAATGTTCTCCCCCCGACGATGAACCTCGAGCATCCCGATCCCGAATGCGATCTGGATTACGTCCCCGGCAAAGCCCGCCCCGCAAAAGTCGACGTCGCGATGTCCAACAGTTTCGGCTTCGGCGGGCAAAACGACACGATCATCGTCCGCCGGTTTCGCGATTGAGTTGAATTCTTCCCGTTTAGCCGCAACCCCGAAGGGGTGCGCGTTCCGTGCGTCCACCCAAAGATAACAAACATATAACTTCAAACTATTCAGCCAGTTGCAAGATAACCTACTATTTCGCTAGGTTAAATTGCATCTAAGCCTAACCTCGATTATATTGGATGGAAGTGAAGACGTACCAATCCGCCCTTCTCTGCGGCCTGTTTTTCGCTTGCGCCCTCGCCGGCTGCGACAAGGGAATCGCGCCGTCAGCCACCTCCACAACCCCCCCACCCCTCCCCGAAGTCCGCCTCGGCTACTTCGCAAACGTCACCCACGCCCAGGCCGTCCTCGAAGTCTCCTCCGGAGAATTACAAAACGCCCTGAGACCCACCAAGCTCACCACCAAAGTCTTCAACGCCGGCCCAGAGTTAATGCAGGCCCTCAACGCCGGCGCGATCGACGTCGCCTACGTCGGCCCCGGCCCCGTGATTTCCGAAGACGTAAACACCAACGGCCAGGCAATCCGCGTCATCAGCGGCTCCGCTGCCAATGGCGTGGTCATCGTCGCCTCCAAAAATTCCGGCATCCAATCAATGTCGCAGCTCAAGGACAAGCTCATCGCCACCCCCCAGCTCGGTAACACCCAGGACGTTTCCGCCCGGCATTATGTCACCGCAGTCCTCGGACAGCCCGACGCCGACAACGTCAAGGGAATTCCCAACAGCCAGCAAAGCGGCCTGATGGCCCGCGATGCCATCGACGCCGCCTGGGAACCCGAACCCTGGGGCGCACGCCTGATCGATCAGACCGGCGCCGTTCTCATCGGCGAAGAGAAAGACCTCTGGCCAAATCACGAGTTCTCGCTCACCGTGGTCGTGACAACCCCCGATTTCCTCCAGAATCACCCCGATGTTTTGGAAACAATCCTGGCAGTCCATCGAACCTGGACCCAGCGGCTAAAGCAGAATCCACTCAATTACGCCGACCAATTGAACGATGCCCTGGTATCCCTCGGCGGCAAGAAGCTGCCGGGAACCGTCATGCAGGACGCCCTCAAACGAACGGAATTCACCGACGATCCCCTCCCCGATACATTCGCCACCATGGAGCAGTGGTCGTATGATTTGAAGTTCATCAAGTCGGCGCCGCCCCTCACAGGCCTTTTTGCGACCGACATCCTCCAAAAGCTCGATGCGGCTCCCGCGGCGACTCAACCCTGAACCGGGGAATGAAAAATGATGTTTTTCAGCGGAAAATCAGCAGTCGCCGAACCCGATTCGCAGACAACCGTCGGTTGGCTCAAGCTCGACCGCGTTTCCAAGCGATTCGGCGCCTCCGATATGGCCGCCATCGAGGACATCACCCTCGATTGCCGCCCCGGTGAATTCGTCGTCGTCGTCGGCCCCAGCGGCAGCGGCAAATCAACCCTGCTCAACATTGCCGCCGGAATGATTTCCCCCGACGCCGGAGCCGCGCAGCTCGATGGCAAGCCCATCACCGCCCCCGGCCCCGAACGCGCCATGGTCTTCCAGGACCACGGTCTCTTCCCCTGGCTCACCGCCTCCCAAAACGTCGAATTCGGCCTGAAAATGTCCGGAATTTCCAAAACCGAACGCGCCGCACGCGTCGCCGATGCCCTGGCCATGGTCCATCTCTCCGGCAGCGCCGAAAAGCTCGTTCACGAACTCTCCGGCGGAATGCGCCAGCGCATTGCCATCGCCCGCGCCATGGTCGTCAACCCGGCTGTCCTCCTCATGGACGAACCCTTCGCCGCCCTCGACGCCCAGACCCGAACCGACATGCACGGCCAGCTTCAGTCCCTCTGGATCGAAACTAAAAAAACCATCTTGTTCGTAACCCATTCGGTCGGCGAAGCCGTCCGCCTTGCCGACCGAATCATCATCCTCCACACCCATCCGGGCAGGATTCGCAAGGAGATTTGCGTTGAGCTACCCCATCCCAGAAAATTCGACAGCCCGGACATCAACGAACTGGCGCGGCTCGTCCGTAGAGAAATCACCGAAGAGGTCAATCGTGCTAACGCCCGCTCGGCAGAGGATACTTGGCGGCCTGAAGAGAACGCTGATCTGGGTTCTTTTGCTGACGACATGGGAAGCGGCATATAGGATCATCCACTGGCGCACCTTCATCTTTCCCGCCCCCAGCCAGGTCCTCGATTCAATGCTCGACATGCTCGGCATCCAAACCGGCTTCGGCGAAGATCTCCACAAAGGCTGGCCCGCCCTCACCGACGCCCAGCCCAGCGACGGATCCCTCCCCTCCCGCATCATTCACAGCCAGTTGGTCAAAGCCGACATCGTCAGCGGCGTCCGCCTCATCGCCGGATTTTCAATCAGCATCATTCTCGGCGCCGCGCTCGGAGCCGCCATGTGGCGCTGGCCGGCATTGGATGAATTCCTAAGGCCCGTCTTTCTCGGCCTTCAAACCCTCCCCAGCGTCTGCTGGGTGCCCCTCGCCATCCTCGTCTTCAGCTTCAGTGAAACCGGTATCCTATTCGTCCTGGTCATGGGCAGCACCTTCGGCATTGCCATCTCCATGCGCGACGGCCTGCGCCATTCCCCCCCTCTACCGCCGCGCAGGCCTGATGATCGGCGCCCACGGCTGGCGCCTCTATCGCTACGTCCTCTTCCCCGCCAGTCTCCCCGCCCTCGCCAGCAGCCTGCGTCAGGGCTTCAGCTTCGCCTGGCGATCCCTCATGGGCGCCGAACTGATTTTCCCCCTCGTCGGCGATCACCAGGGCCTCGGTTTTCTCCTCAACATGGGCGAAAACAATTCCCTGATCTCCCAGGTCGTCGCCGTGATGATCGTGATGGTCCTCATCGGAATGCTCGCCGACCGCTTCGCCTTCGGCCCGCTGGAGCGAAGAGTCCATACGCGGTTTGGGCTGATTGCCGCGCGGTGACCTCAAGACCGAATTCTTCCATCATCATTCCAAAGATCGATCGCCGGATGATTCATATCATGCTCATAGCTCAGGATATTGACGCTGGCCGTATTGCACAGCAGTTTCCCCGCCGCCTCCGGCCC
Source organism: uncultured Phycisphaerales bacterium (assembly GCA_963755915.1). Lineage (GTDB taxonomy): Bacteria > Planctomycetota > Phycisphaerae > Tepidisphaerales > Tepidisphaeraceae > PALSA-1353. The sequence goes on along the minus strand of CAVWLP010000002.1, from coordinate 3,397,396 downwards.
AAGATTAATCCACCGCGCCCCCAGCACCCGCGTGATATGCCCGCTCGAAAACGCCGCCACATCCCCCGAAATCTGCCGCACCTTCGCGATGAACCGATCCGCCCGCGCCGCAATCGCCGCCGGCGATTCTCCACCGGGAGCACCGTCCCGAAAAAGACTCCATTCCGGATGCTCCTGATGCACCACTATCGACGAGTGCCCCTCATATTGCCCGTAATCCCATTCCAAAAGATCGGGATCAATCTCCGCCGCTGCTGCGAATCCGGCCAGTTCGCACGTCCTCCTTGCACGCTGAAGCGGGCTGGAAAAGACCTTGGCAAACGACAACCCCGCCAACCGCCCCGCAAGCCTTCGCGCGTTCTCTTCCCCGCGCATTCAGCGGCAGATCCGTCCGCCCCGTAAACCGGTGCGTTTCCGCCCAATCCGTATTCCCGTGACGAATCAGATATAAACGAGGCAGCGACATGGGGAAGTAGTTTGCCAAGAATGACTGACCGAGGCCAGCTTAAAAAATCCAATTTCTGATTTCGTCATTCGATCATTGATTCGGCATTCTGGTTTCTGGTTTCGGATTTTCCCCGACAGGCTTCGGCAGCAGCGCCAGATACCCCGAATGATTCAAAAATCGCTGCGCCACATGCGTCTGCTCAAACGTCGTGAAGAGAAACCGCGAATCCAGCTTCGCCACCTCCCCCAGTCCATGATCGCTCATGTTCCCCCACTCAAAATTGTCCCGCTCATAAATCCGCAGGTCATCGATGAGGATCACATCGCGTTTGCCAGGACGAAGCTCCTTAATGAGCGAAAGTTCCCGCTCCAGCGGCAGCCGCGTATCGATATCCTTCTCGGCATCATAATTAACATAATGATGATGCGCCCCCGGAAAATGCGCATCCAGCCAGAAGATAATATTCCCCGGAACCTGCGGCAAAACCTGGCTCATGATGTCGCTGCTCTTCCCCGCGAAGAGCTGCACCCGCCGATCCGACGCAAACGCCGGCTTCAGCCGCTCAACCTCGCTCACCAGAATTTCCACGGAGAGGATATGTTTGAACGGAAACATTCGTGCGATCTGAACCCCAAACCCAAACCCCGTCCCCGTTTCGAAAAACGTGTCGCACTGGTACGCCTCTATGATCTTGCCAAGCTGAAAGAAGAAAAGCTCGCCCATAAACGGTATTGTCGCCGGGTTGGCGATTTAGGCAAAGTTTCGAATCAGTGCGGTGAAGGCGACGTTGCCGGTGGCGCCAGATCGGAAATTGTCGAGATCACGACCACGCCGCTGTGGAGGCGGAAACCAAGCTTATCTTCACCGGCGTCCTTCAGATCGAACTCCAGCGCGGTGGAGGTCTTGACGTTACGCAGGGTAATAGCGACCTGGGTATTCCGTGTTATTCCCACCGCCTTGAGCGCATCCCAGTTCACCGAAATATTCAGACCAGTAATATCGCGCATGAAATCCATCACGTCGCCAAAGGGCGATTGTGGAAGCTGGAGGCTCGCCAAGACTTTTTCAAGCTTCATTTCCGCCGCGCGATCCGCAGGGCTGAGTCGAGGATCTCTGCTGTCACGAATTTCACGAAGGTCGGGACCGGGCGCGCCATTGTCAATCGAAAGCTGCTTCGCAGTCGTGATCACAATCACCCCGTCATGGATATGATAAGTGAGATCCGGCGAGGCCCGCCCAAGGATATCCGTCAGGAAAGCGGACACTTTCTTGCTCGGCTCGGATTGCCCAACATGTGTTTTCGGGGTCACGCCGATTTCACTAAGCGCTTTCCAATCAACGTAGAAATTCCCATTGGTAAAATCACGAGCGAAATCGATGCAATCGCCAAACCCCGCTTTCGCCAGGTTCATGCCTGGTAACACCTGGTTGAGGACTCCATTCGCCGCCTGGTCCTCGGGACTGACAAACGGCTGCGGCGTCGGCGAGGCATGAGCCGCTGGAGGCGGAGGAGGAGCCTGGGACTGGCTCTGGGCCAACACAACAATCGTCGCAGTCCCGCCGCCCGCCGCAACGCTCACCGCAACAACCGCCGCAGCGATCTTCACCTTGATCCATGTCATGGCATCTCCCGCTTTCTTAGCGATAGCCCAGGCAATCGTTCCCTTCGCCACACCGCCGCCTCCGGCCGCGATTGAATGAACCAGATGCGCCGGCGCAGGCTCAGTCGCTCGCGCCAGCAACTGTGCACAAAGTGCCGATTCCGCCGGCGCCGCTGCGGATGCCACGATCGTGCGCCGAAGCCGAGAAATCGCCCGATCAACCCGCTTCCGAGCCGCTTCCTCGCCAATCCCCATCGATTCCCCCACTTCGCTGAGCTTCATCCCTCGGAAAAACCGCAGCGCCAACGCCTGCCGATCCTTCGCCCCAAGTCTCGCCAGGGCGGCGTCGACGCAGGGCGCATAGTCTTCCCAGCCGGGCTCGTTTGATTTGGAACTAATCGGGTCCGGTCGCATAACCGCCGCCTGTTTTTCATGAAATTCCCGCCGCGCCTTGAGCTTTTTGGCGTCTCGCGAGGCAAAAAACGTAGCCCTCAAAAGCCACGGCGTCAAAATCTCCCCGCGAATCCCGCTCGCTTTGCGCGTCAACAGAATGAACACCGCCTGTGTCACATCTTCCGCCAGGTGAGGATCGCCAACCTGTCGCCGCGCGGAGGAATAAACCATCCCGCTATACCGCCGAACAAGACCCGCGAAGGCTTCGCTCGAGCCTTCCGCCGCGAACTGGCGAAGCAATTCGGCGTCGCTGGTTTCCATTTTCAAACCGGTAATGGACGGCCGGTCGCTGGACCGGACAATCGCGCCGATGCCATTTTATCGCGATTGAAAATGCTCTGCAGAAATCCTCATCGATTGGCGCTTCAGCCGCGACATTAACAGTCCCGCGGGGGCTGCGCCTGGCGCACCAGAGGAGGGGATAAGAGGGTTTCCGCACTGTGGCTTACCCCACTTTCTCCGGCAGATCGGGGGGTGGCCAGGGCTTGTATTCTTCGGGGGCTTTTTCCGCGGGGGGGAAGTACTTTGGTGGCAGGGGTCGGAAGCAGCCGGCCATATTGAGGACGACGACCGCAGCGCGGAAGGAGTGTTCGTCGGCGGGATCCTGGAGGGATTGGGAGAGGATGCCGGTGGCGCGAGAGAGGAGCGTTTGATAGCGGTCGGCGGCGGAGGCGTACATCTGGATGCGGGCGTTGTTGAGGACGCGGCGGTAGTCGTCGTCGAGATTTTTCCATCGCCAGAGGGTGCGGCGGTTGATGCGGAGTGTTTCGGCGATGTAGACGTCAGAGTGGCCGAGCATGGTGAGCTCGATGGCCTGGAGTTGACGTTCGGAAAGGGGTTCGATGTCGGAGAAGTCCCGCTCTGACTCAGAATGTCCCATATCCCCCCCGGGGGGTGGGTCGCTGGTGTCGGATCGGCCATACGAGTTTAGGGCGTTGAATTCCGCCGGTGGGGACACCGGCGGGACTTCGATGGAGGGTCGAGCGGTAGGGTCGGGGTCGTCGGGAAAGTTGGGGAGGGGAAAAGGGCGTTTGGGCATATGGGTGGCTCCGTGCAAGATAAGAAGTCCGGGACTTCGAGAACCTAACTTATACCTAACTATCATTTCCAAAGTCAAGAAGAAAATTTGAAGCGAATTTCAACTCTAACGCTTCAGCGCCGGCGGCGTCAGGTAGGTAGGGGCACCGCATCGCTCCTCTATGGGGGGGCCGCCCGTCGGCTGAGCCCTCTTACTTCTCACGGCGGCGGCCTGCGATTTTCAGCGCCGTCAGGACAGTCGCTTCCACGCACCCCATCTGCGGGTGTGTAGCCGGTAGCTGTGCTTTCTCTTCCTGCCCCACCTCGCTCCGATTTTTACGTTTTTGCGCCCACCGCCTTGGAACGAAATGTTGCAGGGTGATCGGTTTGCTTACCAATTCCCTTCCCGCGCTTAATCGCCATTTAATGCGGAGTTTGTGGGTCGCCGATCGGAGACATCCGACCCGAATGTGAATCCGATCCGCTTCGCCATTTTTGAGTGAATGAACAACCGGGCAGACAACAGCATATTTTTTGCCCTCTGGTTCGAGCATCGCATTGTAGGTGTAGCTCGGCGGCATGGGGAGGTTGTATTTGGTCTGAAAGAGAAATACCCGAACGCGGAATGGCACGGCGTAGGCGGCGCCCGCCTCGTCTTGGTAGTCGAGGGTACCCGCGACAACGGCGTACCCGTCGGGGAACGGCGCCCACGCCTCGTCCGTTTCCAGTTCCGGGAAGCGGCCATAGTGTTGCCACAGAGCCACATTGAGCCCATTCTGCACCGCGTGCGCCACGCAAGTGCCTGCCCTACCGCATGCGTTTCCTTTATGGTCTTCACATCAACCCCGAGCTTCGTGAAAGTGTCTGCTAGATCGAGGGTGGTGATTTCTTCGAAATCTGGCAAATGTATTTCGTGTGCATATGGCCCCGTCACAGGGACGTGGCCGATTGGCGGGTCCGGGAGAACGTCCGTCGCTCCCGTGGGCACTATATTGCACCGCATAACCGGCTTGCATACCTTGCCCCACCCCTCGTTATCGATAATCAACTGCATTCGGGCGTTGTCGTCTTTAAACACGATAACGGGCAAGATGTCCGGAACGCTCTCGGCAACCTCGAAAACTGCCTCGGTGATCGCCAACGTCTCGCCCGTGTTGTTCACGAACGTGACGTCGAGGCAGGGATAATGGCATTTGAAAGGGTTATGGAAGAAGGGGATCGCGTCAATCGGCGACTTCCCGATTTGGGATAAATAGCCCATCTGCGGCAAAATTACCGACACTTCCTCCTCGGCTTTCTCCTTGGTGAGGGTGTAGCGCAGTACCCTGTCATCGGTGAAAGTCTCGCCGGGGTCGGTGTGCAGCGGTGGTTCGCGCAAAACCCCGATGTCAATCGAAAGTCCGCCCAGCGCCGTGGCCGCGAGCGAGAACCTAAGTGGCGACTTCACTTCCTCGGCGAGGACTTCCTGGATCGCCTCTAGTTGAGCCGTGTCCAGCGTCTTAATGTGCTTTAGTAGGCCAGCGACGTCGATTATGTCGTCGGTCGTGCTGAATTTCAGTTTGTCTGGAATTCTAACGGCGTCGTACGTTTGTTGCCGGTCGCCGATAATGAGGATCTTAACGGTGTCGAACCGCGCATCGAGTTTGTGTTGTTTGAATTTGCTGAGGGTCTTCGTAACCTTTTCGCTAGCTTTCTCGGTAGTAACCTGGTAGGCAATCCGCTTGTTTGCATCCGCGAGGTCAATTGCTGGGAAGTTTTCCGCAAGATTATCTAGCTCAACCAGTTCAAGTTGGTAGGCCGCATTAAGCAAGCGTCGGAAGAAGTGCTGGGCAACCGTGTGGTTATCAAAAAGATGCAAAAGGCCCCGGTGCTCGCAAGAGGACTTGATCGCTCCTAGCCCGTCGGCAATTGCTGTCAATGCTTCTGTTCGCCTGAATACCATGTTCCACTCTCGAAGGCGAAATCCGACTCGATAAATTGGCGATCGCCAGATTAACGCCGATACGGGTTTAATGTGGTCCGACCGGTTCAGCTGTGCGAGATTATATCCCGCCTCACTGTCAAGCGCTAGCAATTATTCTGGAGGCTGATAACGGTTCGCGGATTTAGGAGCTGTAGGGCCCCCGAGATTATTAAATATCGGATGTCGAAATTGGTGGTCCGAATTCGAGCCTTCTGTCTTGTCGGAAATTGAACCAGCGGTGCTTGTACCAGTTGAGGGGGGAAAGCGGGAGGAATTGATTTTCGGGGCAGTTTAATAGATGTAGGGAGGTCGGCCTGGAGCCTGAGAGAGGGCATAAGAGCGGAACTGCCCCGGGGACCCTACTACGCCGCGTCCGCTTCCTCTTCATGATCATGCGAAGCCACCGGCGGCGTAAGCGGCTTCGCCGCCTCCCCATTTCCATTCCCATTCAGCCCCAGCTCCTCCAGCAATTTCGCCGGCACTTCCGCCGTATTCTTACACTTCGGATACCCGCTGCACCCCAGGAATTTCCCCCGCCGCCCGGTCCGGATCACCATCGGCTTCCCACACTCGTCGCAGTCGATATCTGTCGCAATCGGCCCGGTATTCCCATTCGCCGCGGCCACCGGCGCTCCGGTGAGCTGGGCGACCAGCTTCAACGCCTTATCCCCGCCTTCCTGCAGCTTCGGAAGCAGCGCCGCGACCGTTTTCAAATCCTCCCCCGTCATCTTCGCTACCTGCTTTGTTGCCCGGCACTTGGGGAAATTGCTGCATCCCAGGAACGGCCCGCGCTTGCTGTTCCGCAGGATCATCGCGTTGCCGCACTTCTCGCACTTGATCGGCGTGAGAACCTTCGCCTTCGGCGGCATCGGTTTCCCCTCTTTGTCCAGATTGATGATCGTCTCACACTCCCGCGTCCCATCCTCTTTCTTGATGTTGTATCCCGTGCACCCCAGGAACTCGCCGAATCGCCCCTTCATCTTCCGCATCTCACGCCCGCAGTTCGGGCATTTGAATTCGCTCTTCTCCATCATCTTCGGCTTACCCTGCTTATCCACCGCCTTGATCCCGTCGCATTCCGGGTATCGCGTGCAGCTCAGGAAAAATCCGTTCTTGCTGATGCGATAGACCATCGGCGATCCGCACTTTTCGCACGTATAAGGCGACGCCGTCCCACCCGCGTGTTCGAGCTTATCCAGCGCCCCATCAACGGTTTCATGGAACGGCCCGTAGAAATTCTTCAGCAGCTTGATCCAGTCGAGGTGATGCTCCTCGATCTCGTCCAGCTTCCCTTCCATGTCCGCCGTAAAGCTGACATCCATGATTTCCGGGAAGGCTTGAATGAGTTTGTCCGTAACAATCGACCCGAGCATGGTCGCAAAGAACCGCCGATTGATCTGCTCGACATACTCCCGATCCTGAATCGTCTGAATGATCGACGCATACGTGCTCGGCCGCCCGATCCCCAGCCGCTCCAACTCCTTCACCAGCGAAGCCTCGCTAAACCGCGGCGGCGGCTGCGTGAAATGCTGGCTCGGATCAATCTGCACCGGAACCACTGGCTTGCCCTCCGTTAACTCCGGCAAAAGCTGGTCTTCGCTCGATACTCCCGTCACCCGCATGAACCCGTCAAACACCAGTTTCCGCCCCGCCGCCCGAAATACCGCCTGCCCCGAGCTCGTCGGCGCGTCAATCACAACGGTCGTCGCATCAAACTCTGCCGGCGACATCTGGCACGCCACGAACCGGTTCCAGATAAGCTGATAAAGCCGCGAATCATCCGCCCCCAGCTTCGCATGCGCCGCTTCCGGATTCAGCGAGAGATCCGTCGGGCGAATCGCTTCGTGCGCTTCCTGCGCCGATTTATTGCTGGAGGCATATACGACCGCCTTTTCCGGCAGATACCGCGGACCGAATGTTTTGCCGACGTAATCGCGAGCCATCGACAGCGCATCGGCCGAAATATTCGTGCTGTCCGTTCGCATGTAAGTAATATGCCCCGCCTCATAAAGCGACTGCGCGATCCGCATCGTCCGCTGCGCCCCAAATCCGAGCCGGCTGCTCGCCCCCTGCTGAAGCGTGCTGGTAATGAACGGCGCCGAAGGCTTGCTCGTCGCCCGCTTTGTTTCAATCGACCGGACGGTAAACGCCGGCGCCTTCTCGATGCGCCCGACAAATTTGGTCAGATTCGCCGCCGGCCCCTTCCCCTGCGGGTCTTTGGTATTCTGCTCTTCGCTGACAACAAACCCCAGCGCTTCGGCGATTTTCCGCGTATCCGCCTTGTTATTCGCCTCGAATTTCTTCCCCGCGAACTCCACAAGCTCGGCCGCGAATGCAGAGTGCTCCGCCAGCCATTTATCCCGCTCTAACTTCGTCCGCTCCCCGTTGCCGGTGTTGGTCAGGAAGTCGATCCATTTCCCCGCCAGTTCATGGGCCGCCCGGGACGCCGGCGTAAAGATCGCCGCGATCTTCCAGAACTCATCCGGCAGGAATTCCTCGATCTCCCGTTCCCGCTCCACCACCAGCCGAACCGCCACCGACTGCACCCGCCCCGCCGACAGCCCCCGTGCGACCTTTCGCCACAGCAGCGGGCTGATTTCATAACCCACGATCCGGTCCAGGATTCGCCGCGCCTGCTGGGCGTTCACCCGGTCTATATCTATATTGTGTGGCGTCTTAAACGCCTTCTGGATTTCGCTCTTGGTGATCGCGTTGAAGATGACCCGGTTCACCCGGTCATCCGGGATCTCCAGCGCTTCCTTCAGATGCCAGGCGATCGCCTCACCCTCGCGGTCCAAGTCGGTCGCCAGATAAATCTTATCGCTTTCCTTCGCCAGCTTTTTAAGCTCCCCGATCACCTTGCTGCGGCTTTCCAGCACCTCATAATCCGGCTGGAAAGTCTTGAGGTCCACGCCCATCCCCTTGGAAGGCAGATCGCGGACATGCCCCATGCTGGCTTTTACGATGTAGTCGTCGCCGAGGTATTTGTTGATCGTCTTCGCCTTCGCAGGCGACTCGACGATCACGAGATGTTTTCCGCTCTTGCGTGCCATGGATTTTAATTCGCGGAAACGGCCTCCTGTATCCGAAAGCCTGATAACTGTTCGCTCGTATCGACCGATCCCTACCATTTCTTCACGAAATTGCCGGTCGCTCAGGCCAGGGGCGGGGCAGTCTGCAAACCTAACAGCTACCTGTCAAGGCCACCACCGCCTTGCCGCCTTCGCCCAATCAATACGGGATTATCCGACGATGGTTCGTTTCCGGCAGGCCCTCCATACCTCTGAAGCATAGGTCTGCTATTGATTTAAGCGCAGTATTCATAATGTGTTATAAAAATATTTTGATTACGACTTATTGATAGACTCCGTGGTTGAACAAAAACAAAGATGAGCCCGCTTAAAATTTTTTTTAATTGCGGATGCCTGGAGAATGGATTTCAGCCAATTTGTGCCAAGTCGAGGCTGGGACCAAATTTGGATACGAGAGCGGTTTTCAGCGCCCGATTCGCCGCCTGCGAGAGCGCGGCGTCATCGGCAATTATTGCCTGTGCATCGTCCTTCGCCACACGCAGCAGCTCCAGCTCACTGGTGACATCGGCAAGCTTAAATTCCGGCAACCCATGCTGCCGGGTTCCGAAGAATTCCCCCGGCCCGCGCAGCCGCAAATCCATCTCCGCAATCTCAAACCCGCTCGTCGTCCGCAGCATCGCCCCAATGCGCGCCTCTGCCGAAGGCGTCGCCGCATCGGCAATCAATATGCAATCCGACGCCCACTCCCCACGCCCCACGCGCCCGCGCAACTGATGAAGCTGCGATAGCCCAAACCGATCTGCCCCGTCCACAACCATCACCGTCGCATTCGGCACGTCGATCCCAACTTCGATAACTGTTGTGGCAATAAGACAATCGATCTTCCCCTCCCGAAAATTGGCCATCGCTAACTCTTTGTCCTCGGTCGACATCTGCCCATGCAGGCAAGCTAACCGCAGCTCTTTGAGCGGTCCGGCGGCCAAGCTCCGCATCTGCCCCAGCACCGATTTCCCCTCTTCATCCTCTTCAATCTGCGGCAGAACGACATACGCCTGCCGCCCATCGCGAACCTGCTGGCGGACAAACTGCCACGCCTCGGATGCCTGACCTGAGCGCAACCACCGCGTGCGTATGGGCTGCCGCCCGGGCGGCAGCTCGTCGATCGCCGTGAAATCGAAGTCCGCAAAATACGAAAGTGCCAGCGTCCGCGGGATCGGCGTAGCCGTCATCACCAGGTAGTGTGGGCTGACCGCCTTATCACTAAGGGTAGCACGCTGTCGCACGCCCAGCCGATGCTGCTCATCTACGATCACCAGCCCGAGGTTGGCAAACTGGATCCCTTCCTGAATCAGCGCCTGCGTCCCCACCGCAAGATGCGTCTGCCCCTCAGAAATCCGCTCCGCCACAACCCCCCGGCTCTGCCTTTGCGTCCGGGAGGTGAGCAGATCGATATGCACCCGCGAATCCGCCAATAGATTCCGCAGCGTCAGGAAATGCTGTTCCGCCAGTACTTCCGTCGGAGCCAGCAGCGCCGCCTGCATCTTGTTGGTGATGGCCACGAGCATGGCGTAGAGGGCAACCACCGTCTTTCCGCTCCCAACATCCCCCTGGAGCAGCCGTTTCATCGGCTTCCCGCTTTTCATATCCGCCACGATTTGCCAGATCGCCTTGTCCTGCGCTGCCGTGAGGCTGAACGGAAACCGCGCCCGGATATGCCGATCGAGGGTCTTATCAATCCGCATCACCGGCGCGGAGATTTTGTTCGAAGCCATCCGCCGGCTGGCGATCAGCCCGAGCTGCATGAGCATCAGCTCGTCATAAACCAGTCGCCGCCGCGCCGCGATCGCCTGCGACCGGTCCGTGGGCTCATGAATTGCCCGATACGCATCCGCCCGCGACATCAGTTTTCGTTTCGACAACAGAGCCCGAGGAAACCATTCCTCAATCGCGGCCACGGCCCGCTCCAAATTCGCCGAAACAATCCGCTCAATAGTCTCGCTCGATATTTTCGAACTCGCCGGATAAATCGCCCGAAACTTCGACTCCCCCACCGGCTGCGTCGTTTCATCCACCCCTTCCCACTTCGGATTCACCATCTGGGCAATCCCCTTGAAAAACTGCACTCTCCCCCGCACCCGCAGCATAAGCCCCGGATGTATCAGCCGCCGCAGATATGCCCCATGAAAAAAAACCAGCGAAAGCCGATGCGTCCCCTCCGAAAGCGTAGCCTCAAACCGCGACCTCCCATGCCCCCCCGTAATGTAATTGACGGCCGTCACTTCCCCGCGCGCAGCCCAAGCTCCCCGTCGCGCAGCAAGTCGATCGCCTTCTCCTCAGACTCATACTGATAATCGCGCGGGAAATATTCGAGCAAATCCGCAAGTGTTGAAACGCCCAGCCCGCGCAGCGCCTTCGCCCGCGCCGGCCCAACTTCCGCCAATTCCTCAAGCGATGATTTTTGCTCCCCCCCCACTTCCCGATTCACTGGAATCTTCACCCGAGAGCTCGCAGAGAGCGCAGAGGAAGAATTAACCTCTTTTCTTGCGCTCTTGGCGTCTTGGCGGTTAATTCTTTTTCCAGAGACATTAAAAGGAGTTTAACCGCCAAGGCACCAAGACCGCCAAGAAAGAAACAATTCCGTTTTCCCTCAGCGCTCTCCGCGTGCTCTGCGGTGAGATTAGAATTTTCGAGCGCAAGAAGCGCTCAGTCCCCCGACCATCCCTCAGCCCCGATCAGTTTCACAAATCGGCAAGCACAGATATCCATAGTCTCAAGCAAATCCCCTTTGCGGTGAACTTCCACAAGCGTCTGCTGATCCGCCGGCCCGACCGGAAGCACCGCTATCCCCCCATCCGCGAGCTGGCTCTTGATCAGCGCCTCAGGAATTTTCGGCGCCCCCGCCGCGATCAAAATCCGATCAAACGGCGCCGCCTCCGGCCATCCCAGCGTCCCATCCCCGAACCGAAAGTGCACATTCCGGATATCCTGAGAAAGCAGCCGCTCAAACGCCTCATCCAGCAGCGGTTTGACGCGCTCGACCGAATAAACCTCCCGCGCCAGCTTGCACAAAATCGCCGTCTGATATCCGCTCCCCGTCCCGATCTCCAAAACCTTATGCTCCGGCCCGACTTGCAGCCGCGCCGTCATCAGCGCCACCATATAAGGCTGCGATATCGTCTGCCCATGCCCGATCGGCGCCGCCCGGTCCGCGTAAGCCGTATCGCGCGAATCGGCCAGAAAGAATTTCTCCCGTGGCACCGCTCGCATCGCCTCGATCACCCGCTCGTCACGAATCCCCCGCTCGATGATCTGCTGGCGGATCATTAAATCCTGGGGGCTGATTTCACCAACTTGATTCATACTGATATTCTATCCCATCATGGCCGCGAAACATAAGCCCGATTTCACCCCCCACGCACGTCCCGATTTCGGGTCTGAGCCGGGCCGTCCCCGGCCCGATTCTTTCCGGCCACCAATTGTTACGCTGACCAGCGACTTTGGTTTGTCGGATGCCTACGTTGCCGCCATGAAGGGCGCCATCCTCCGCCACTGTCCCACCGCCGTCCTGATCGACATCACCCATAACGTCCCCCCCCAGGACATCCTCTGCGGGTCTATCACTCTGGAGCGTGCCGTAGACGGCTTCGGCCCCGGCGCCATCCACCTGGCCGTCGTAGACCCGGGCGTCGGCACCAGCCGCAGAATCCTGATCGCCCAAATCGCCCAAAGTCTCATCGTCTGCCCCGATAACGGCCTGCTTACCTGGACCTGGCGCCGCCTCAGCCCCGGAAAAGCCCACGAAATCACCTGGCGCCCCACAGGGGGCTTCAGCGATACGTTTCACGGACGCGACATCATGGCCCCCGTCGCCGCCATGCTTGCGAGTGGCCGCCCCATCAGTGAATTTGCCAAATCCATCGACGACCCCATCCTCCTCAAAATCGCCCCCGCTCAGTCCGGCTCAGAATCGGGTCAGATCATCCACATCGATCATTTCGGCAACGCCACCACCAATATCGCCCGCGAATCCCTCGATCGCACTGGCCCGCCGGAAAATCTCCGTAAAACGAAAACGCCTCGGCGGTTTCAAACGCACTTATTTCGACGTCGCCCCCGGCCACCCCCTGGCCCTCTTCGGCAGTTCCGGGTTGGTCGAAATCGCCATCCGCGACGGCTCCGCCGCCAAACAACTCGGCCTGCGTGTAGGAGACACGGTGAAACTGAAATGACCCCCGACAGCCCATTCTCCTATTTCCCATCGCGCCAGGTTCCCGAGGCGCCGGAGCCGGAGCCACAGCAGCAGCTCCAGCCCGACCCGCCGCCGGAGCCGGCAAAAGATCCCCACGCCCCGCGCGACACCAAAACTCTGCGCGAGCTCGACCGCCGATATGTCTGGCACCCCTTCACCCACATGAAGCAGTGGCTCGCCGACGAACCCCTGGTCATCACCGACGCCGAGGGAATGTACCTCATCGACAGCGACGGCAATCGCTACCTCGACGGCGTCTCCAGCCTCTGGTGCAACGTCCACGGCCACCGCGTCATGGAAATCGACGGCGCCGTCCGCTGGCAACTCTCCCGCGTCGCCCACACCACCATGCTCGGCCTCTCCAGCGAGCCCCCGATCCTCCTCGCCGAACGCCTGATGAAAATCGTCCCCGCGGGACTAACCAAGATCTTCTATAGCGACGCCGGCGCAACCGCCACCGAAATCGCCTTCAAAATGGCCGTCCAGTATTGGCACAACCTCGGCCAACCCTCGCGCTCCGAATTCGTCGCCTTCAAAGGCGCCTATCACGGCGACACCGTCGGCGCCATCTCCGTCGGCCGCATCCCCGAATTCCACCACCCCTATTTCCCCCTCATGTTCCCCGTCCATTCCGCCCCCCTGGACCTGCCGGCGGTGGAAGCAATATTGAAAGACCGCTCCGAAAAAATCGCCGCCATCTGCATCGAGCCCATGGTGCAAGGCGCCGGCGGAATCATTCTCCAACCCCCGGGCTTTTTGCGCGGCATAAGAGAACTATGCGACCGCCACAACGTCCTGCTGATCGCCGACGAAGTCGCCACCGGTTTCGGTCGCACCGGAAAAATGTTCGCCTGCGAGCACGAAAACGTCTCCCCCGACCTGATGTGCGTAGGCAAAGGTATCACCGGCGGCTATCTCCCCCTCGCCGCAACCTTCGCCACCCAGAAAATCTTCGACGCCTTCCTTGGCGACCCCTGGGAAGGCAAAACCTTCTTCCACGGCCACACCTATACCGGCAACCCCGTCGCCTGCGCCGCCGCGATTGCCTCCCTCGACCTCTTCGAAAAACACCGCCTCCTCGAATCAGTCCAGGAAAAATCGCTGCAAATGGCCCACATGCTCCAGCAGCTCCGCCCCCTCAAACACGTGATCGATGTTCGCCAAAAAGGCTTCATGGCCGGCGTCGAACTCACCGCCGACAAAAATCGCAACAAACCCTTCGACCCCAAATCCCGCACCGGCGCCGCCGTCTGCGCCCGCGTCCGCCAGCACGGCGTAATCCTCCGTCCCCTCGGCGACGTCATCGTCCTCATGCCCCCATTGGCAATGGGTATGGACGATATTGAAAAAATCATCTCCGCCCTATACCGCGAAATCGCGGCAATCCGGACCTGAAAACGCCGCTATGTGTAGTAATCGTTCCTTGGTATTTTTACCTAAGTAGGAACGCAAAATGATTGCCGTAATTTCCTCACCCCCTCGCCCGGTACTCCGGGAGAGGGTTAGGGTGAGGGTCTTGAGAGACATCACGCAGAAAACGGCCCTCACCCGCGCTGCGGTTGTCCTCTCCCGCAGTACCGGGCGACGGGAAAGACATCCGCAATCATTTTGCGTCCCTACTTAGCACCCCGCCAATTGAAACTCCGGCGCGTATCGAACCATGCCCTTGAGTCCCGGCAGAACGCCACTATGCAACTCCCGAACCATAAAATGGCCATCATTCACATATTCATTGCTCAGCCCAAAATCCATGGCCGGGCGAAAACCAAAGCGCCCGTAGAACCGCGGGCTGCCCAGCACGACAATCGCATCGAACCGGTGGGCCTGACAGGCGTCCAGCCCGGCCTGAACCAGTCGTGAGCCGATGCCTCGGCGCTGATAAGTGGGCAGCACAGCCACCGGCCCAAGGCCGGCCACCTTGATGTTTACGGATTCGGCGCCATCAATCGAAACCGGCGAAAAAACCAGGTGCGCCACGATTCGCCCCTCGCCGACCGCCACGAGCGACGGATTGGCTTTCCCGGCCTTATGCAGAAGCTCGACAAGGGTTGCCTCTGCCGATCGACCGCCGAACGCCTGGATGTGGAGTTCACGAATGGTGGGCAGCTCCACCGCCGCCGCTTCGCGGATAATTTCGAGACCAATGGGTGAATCAGTTGTCATTTCTTCTTTGATTCCAGATTACACCGCCGCTTGACACTCGCAAAAATCAATCCGGCCCACCGGTAGGACTCTGATCCTCCCCCTTCACAGAATTCGTACGCGCCAGCGCCAACAGACAAATTAAACCCCCGGCGACCAGCAACGGCCCCAGCGTAAGCAACATCGGCCGCAGCGAATCCAATGGCGTCGGTGGAAATTTTCCAAGCAACCAATGAAGTTGTCTCAAGCGCGGCGGAAATCGTCGCCCGATCGCCGAAGCGCCGCGAGCAAAATGCCCGATCGACACCCTCCCCTGCGCGATGAATCCGACCGCCACCCCGCCGAAAGAAATACCTCCCAACGATAACCCGCCGGTACAGACGGTAAGTGCGATCGCCCCACCTCCGAAAGCCGTGAGCAGGCCGATTGCCCACGCCCCCATGGCGAACACGCCGATGGCAATCGCACCGATGGCGACAATCCCCCGCGCAAAGCTTCCAATCGCGATCCACCCCACAGCCGAATCGCCGATGGCAATAATGCCGCGCGCCTTTCCCCGCCGCTCCGCGCCCGACGGCCCCAAGGCGATATCGACGACCGGTAAACCGAAAAGTCTCGCGCTGGACCGATATCTTTTGCCGACGGCGCGCGAAAATTCGCGGCGCATGAGGACTTCGATGATGGGCTTGCCGCATTCGGGGCAACGGAGGGAATCGGCCAGGCCCGAAAGGTTGTACCCGCAGTTTCCGCAATATGGCTCACCGGGTTTGGTGGCGAAATCGATGAGCGGCGGTTTTTCGGACATCGGGTGAAATATCTTAATCGGGCCGCAGTAAATTGATGCGCCAACGTTCTCACCTTACGGATGAAGGGACACGCTAAAATTCGTGTTACAATGCTGAAAGTTGACGAGAAACAGCCCATCACTAGGCCAATGCAGAGCCGACCGACCTGGATAGGAGCCCATATGCCCGAGAGAATAATCGCCGCAGTTCTACTATTGGCATTTATTTCGGCCTGCGCCTGCAACAGCAATAAAGCCACGATTTCGCCGGCCACTCAGCCGGTTGCCAACACTCATCCGGTCAATGTGGGAATTCCTACGGATATTGGGATTCCACCCCAATAGAAGGATTCTCGCAAGCGAACGGGTCCGTAGCCTCCTAATTTAATCCGATTGACTGGAAGACCCCCGCCCCAACCCTCCCCTCTTCGAGCCTGAGTCTCGGAGCCGAAGGCCGGAGCACCAGGCGAGGGGGACGAGTAGATGCAGTGCGGGTGGAAAAGCGACGTGGACTCTGCCGCATCCTTGGATACAATCCGATCCAACCTGGAGGATTCGCGATGGATCAGGCGAATGGCAAGGGGGGGAACTCGGCGGGAAATTCCCCCGCAAACTCGGCCGCCGGATTCACCCGCCGCCGATTTTTGCAAGGCGTCGGCGTCGCCGGCGTCGGCGCAATCGTCGGCGACCCCTCCCTCCTCAAAGCCGACGAACCCAAACTCGACCCCGCCGACGCCACCAACAAACCCATCTCCGGCAACATCGAAATCACCCTCAACGTCAACGGCCAAAACCGCAAGGTAACCGTCGAACCCCGCACCACTCTCCTCAACGCCCTCCGCAACAACATGGACCCCCCCGTCACCGGACCCAAGCTCGTCTGCGACATGGCCACCTGCGGCGCCTGCACCGTCCTCCTCAACGACAAACCCGTCTACGGCTGCATGAACCTCGCCGTCGACGTCATCGGCAAAAAAATCCTCACCGTCGAAGGCATCGGCACCCCCGACAACCTCAGCCCCGTGCAAGCCGCCTTCGGTGAAAAGGACGCCATGATGTGCGGCTACTGCACCGACGGCTTCGTCACCTCCATCACCGGCCTCCTCAAAAAAAATCCCCACCCCACCGAGCAACAAGTCCGCGAAGCCTGCAAAGGAAATTTCTGCCGCTGCGGCACCTATCCCCGAATCTTCCAGGCCGCCCTCGCCGCCGCCGGCACGAAAGGGGGAAGCGCCAATGGCTGAAGCCAACATGCAAGCCGCGCCCGCAAATCCCTCGGCCCCCGAGAAACTTTCCTGGGGCCCCAACGACCAACATCGCCTCATCAACACGCGCCTCCCCCGCGTCGATTTCCCCTATAAAACAACCGGCACCGCCATCTATTCCTACGACGTCAAACTCCCGGGAATGCTCTACGGCCGCATCCTCACCTCCCCTCACGCTAGCGCCCGCATCACCAAACTAGATCTCTCCGCCGCCCAAAAAATCCCCGGCGTAAAAGCCGTCTACGCCCGCGCCAAAGTCGGCGGCGTTTTGCGATTTGAAGGCGACCCCATCGCCGCCGTCGCCGCGGTAACCACCGAAATCGCCGAAGACGCGATCTACGCGATCGACGTCGAATACGACGTCCTTCCGCACGCCGTAACTCCCGATCAGGCCATCAAGCCCGGCGCCCCCTCGGTCTATCCCAACGACCGCCGCGTGAAAAACAACATCCGCCACACCAACTCATCCGGAAACGCCGCAACCGTCGAAGACGCCCTGAAATCCTCCGACGTACTCGTCGAAGCCGAATACCGCACCCCGCGCCTCCATCACACCTGCCTCGAAACCCACGTCGTCGCCGTCGATTATCGCGGCGGAGACAGCGCAACCGTCTACTGCTCCACCCAGGGCACCTTCTCCATCCCCGGCGACGCCGCCCGAATCCTCAAGCTCGACGAAAGCAAAGTCGTCGGAATCGTCCACTACATGGGCGGCGGATTCGGCTCCAAGGGGGGCATCGGCATCGAAGGCCAGCTCGCCTGCTTCCTCTCCCAACAAGCCAACGCCCCTGTAAAAATGGCCCTCCCCCGCCGCGACGAATTCTTAATGGCCGGCAATGGCCCGGGCAGCCTGCAAAGATTCCGCGCCGGCGCCAACCGCGACGGAACCCTCAACGCCATCAGCATCGAGCAATACGGCCTCGGTGGCCTCGCCAACGGCAGCCTCGCAGGCCAGCCCTACATCTATCACGCCGATCACATCTTCCGAAACGCCGGCTCCATCTACACCAACGAAGACGCCTCCCGCCCCCTGCACGCCCCGGTCATCCCCCCGCCTGTTTCGCCATGGAATCCCTCATGGACGAGCTGGCCTATAAGCTCAACACCGATCCCGTCGAATTCCGCATCAAAAATCTCCGCGCCGATGATGACCACATCCGCCAGCTCCAGCGCGGCGCACGCGAAATCGGCTGGGTCCGCCGCAGCATGACCCCCGGCGCAACCCCCGGCGTTCTCAAGCGCGGCTTCGGCTGCGCCTGCGGAATCTGGGGCGGCGCAGGTCGCCCCCAGTGCATCGTCAACCTCACCGTCCAGCGCGACGGCTCCGTCAATGTCTCCTGCGGCACCCAGGACCTCGGCACCGGAACCCGCACCTACATGGTCGCCATCGTCGCCGAAGAACTCGGCCTGGAAATGGCCGACGTCAAAGAACAAATCGGCGACACCCGACTCACCGAAGCCAACTTCTCCGGCGGCTCCTCCACCGCCCCCTCTCTGTCACCTGCGGTCAAAGACGCCGCCATGAACGCCAAGGCCGAAATCGCCAAGCGCGTCGCCCCCATCCTCGGCGCCCAGCCCGAAGACCTCGTCTTCACCAACCGCACCGTCAGCGCCGGCAAAAATTCCCTCTCCTGGGAACAAGCCTGCCTCGCCCTCCCCTCCGCAGGCGTAGACGTCCTCGGCCAATGGAAGCCCGGCCTCTCCTCCGGCGGCGCTCACGGCGCCTGCTTCGCCGAAGTCGAAGTCGACACCGAAACCGGCCACATCCGCGTCATCCGCATTCTCGACGTCCAGGATTGTGGCCTCCCCCTCAATCGTCTCGCCGTCGAAAGCCAGATCAACGGCGGTATGGTCCAGGGAATCGGCATGGCCCTCCTCGAAGGCCGCGTCATGGACGAAACCCTCGGCGTCATGGTCAACTCCAGTTTCATGGACTACAAAATGGCCGGCTGCCTCGAAATGCCCGAAGAAATGCTCCCCCTGATCGATGACGACGACCCGCGCCAGGCGGTGGTCGGCGTAGGCGAACCCCCCTCCGTCCCCCCCGCCGCCGCCATCGCCAACGCCGTCTTCAACGCCTGCGGCGTCCGCGTCCGCCAACTCCCCATCACCCCCGACAAAATCATCATGGGCCTAACCCAGAAAGCTTGAGCTCCCCATGAAAGCCTTCGAATGGTCCAACGCCACGACAATCGCCGACGCCGTCCGGCTCCTCAGCGAAGTCCAGGCCGACGACGAATCCGAATCCCCCCGCCCCATGTCCGGCGGCCAGGATCTCCTCACCAACATGAAGGAGCGCATCCTCACCCCCAAGCGCGTCGTCAATCTGAAAACAATCTCCGGCCTCGACGGAATCGAATACTCTCCAACAACCGGACTAAAAATCGGCGCCCTGACAAAACTCTGCGACATCGAATCCAACCCCCAGATCATCAAACATTTCGCCGGCATCGCCCAGGCCGCCCATTCCATCGCCACGGTCCAGCTCCGCAATCTCGGCACCATCGGCGGCAATCTCTGCCAGCGCCCGCGCTGCTGGTATTTCCGCCTCCCTCACGTTGTCTGCCTCAAAAAAGGGGGCGACACCTGCTACTCCGAAAATGGCCAGAACAAATATAACGCCATCCTCGGCGGCGGCCCCTCCTTCATCGTCCACCCGTCCGACCTCGGAAACATGCTCAGCGCCCTCGACGCCACCATCACCATCAACGGCCCCAGCGGCGCAAAAGACGTCCCCATCACAAAATTCTTCACCCTCCCCAGCGAAAACGCCTCCGTCGAAAACATCTTGCAGGACGGCGAAATCATCACCCAGATCCACGTCCCCGCGACCGCATTCGCCGCGCGATCGATCTACGTCAAATTCAAGGAGCGCGAATCCCTCGATTTCGCGATGGTCGCCGCCGCCGCGACCGTCGATCTCGCCCCCGACGGCACCGTTCGTCAGGCCCGTCTGGTCCTCGGCGCCGTCGCCCCAATCCCCTGGCGAGTTCAGAACGCCGAGGCCACCCTCGTCGGCAAACCCCTGACCAGCCAAACCATTCACGACGCCGCCGAAGCCGCCCTCCAGGGCGCCGCGCCGCTCCAACATAACGCCTATAAAGTCCCGCTGGCCAAAGCCCTCGTCCGCCGAGCACTCAACGGAATCAAAAATGCATAACGACTCCCACGCGCCCTCCCCCACCCAACCTCGCTCCGACCTCGAGCCTGAGCCGGGCCGTCCCCGGCCCGTGTCCGCCCCTTCCACTGCTCTACCTTCTCGCGCCGCGCCCAACACCCCATTCTGCGGAGATTTACGCTCCAAAAAATTCTTCCTCCTCGACCAGATCGCCACTAAACCCGAAGATTATTTAGACCCCAGCGGCCACTGCTGGTGCTATCATACACAGCAGGTCGTCGGCCCCGACGGCAACATCGTCGCCCCCGAAGACTGCGTCCCAGGCCGATCCTGCTATCGCTCGGCTCTGGACAAAAGCAAATTATGATTGCGAGGACCACATGAACATCGCATTCGCCATCGCCCTGATCTCCACCCTGATCCCCTCTTCAAAAAACCCAACCGTCGCCTCCCGCCCGGCGGGCAATTATGTCGAAGCCCGCACCGCCAGTGTCTTCGCCGGCCCCTGCCACTATAACGGCGAATGGGTCACCACCGGCGACGACGCCGTCATGGCCTGGAACTTCACCTCCGGCCAATGGCACGGCACAGACATCACCGGCGTCCGCGTCATGGCCGTCGTAACCTGCAGCGCGAACCTGAAAGACCAATCCGCACCGCGCAAATGCGAAATCCTGGTCGACAGCTCCGCCACCCGAGCCCAATCCGACGCCGCGATCAACGCAATTATTTCCCGCAATCGCTCCGCCCTCGGCACCGTCACCGCCATCCGCCGCGGGCCGATCCAATTCCAGCACATCGACGACGAGTACACCGTCTCCTCGCCAGGCTTCGCCAGCATGGACGTTCAGTCGATGCCCGACATGGCCTGCTGCAAACAGCCGAACCTCGTCTGGTACACCCCCATCCAAAAGCTAACCAATGGCATGGTCGGATACACGGTCGATGCCCAATATTCCGCCGGCACACTCGCCGACGCATGGGAGCGCTCCGACGAAAACGGCGCCTTCTACGGCGCGTTTGCGTTCTAGCGACTCCTCTGTTCCACTCCCAAAATATCCCCCCGTAAAGCCCTAGCACGGCCACGCTGGGCTCTCCCGAACAAACGATCCGCCTCGCCCCTCGATACCCGCCCTAAATATCGACCTTATTATCAAAGCTGGAGGCCGGCGCCCGATGAACCGGAGAGGCTTAACTCGGGATAAATCAATTGTTAATTTGATTGACACGACCGCTATATTTTGATATTCCATGCTAAAAGTCGAGCTCTTGGATGCATTTCGAGGCGCTTCCCTGGCTTGCCGTAGGGATGGAGAAAATGAAAAGAGCCGTAAAAATCTGTCCTGCCCGCAAGTGGGATAAAGCCGGGCGGCTCGTGCGCGGCATACTATCGGTTTTCGCTCTCGCTTGCTTCCATTTACGCTGTCACGCCGTCGACGCCGACACCATTAGTGTTACATCCGCCGCGTTCAATCCAATTTCGGGCGTTTACAACTACACCGTCAGCATTGACACAAACGCTCTCGTTACAAACGGCAACGGCTTCGTCATCTATAATATCGCCGGCTTCTCCGGCGCAACCCTCTCAATACCAGGCTTGTCCTCCTACGGATCCTTCTCCCAAACCACCAGCACTTACTACAACGCCGTCTCCTCGTCCACCGGACCTTTTATGTTTAGTTCGTCCATCGGCGATACTCCACCCGCCATGGGAAATCTTCTCGACCAGAACGCTAAAACTTACGGCACTGCCGGCTTCACGAATCTCAGCTACTCTTACAGCGGAAGCACAATCTCGGGCACCACGCTAATCGGAACCCTCACGATTACCGCAGTGCCAACGACCGGATTTACGACATCGCCGGTTGCTTCTTACGATAGCAGCGGCGCACTCGACATCAGCAGCGTCTATGTTCCCGGAAGTCCGACTTTTGGAAGCACCCCTGTCGCCGCCCTTCCGGCGTCCTTCTGGGGCGGCGGCGTTTTGATGTCGGTGCTCTTCTGTGCGGGACTCGCAAAGAAATTTCGCCTCGCCCAGCAGGGTTTGAACTGATTGTTTCTAAGGCCGAGGGCTTGGCTGTCCCCGTCGCCGCGCCGCAAAAACCAGCGCGATCCCCGCCAGTGCCGCGCACCCAGGCTCCGGCACCTGGGCCACCAGCCCATTTGCCGCTGCAAACGCATCCAACGCAGCGATATCCGCTTGTGAAACCCCCACATCCGCTCCCGAATCTCCCTGCCCGAAATTCGCTGCCAGCGCGCTGAAATCCGATCCATTCACCGACGAAGTGAATAGAAAATTCCCCTGGTCCCAATTCGTCACACCCTTCCCAAAATTCGCCGCCAGGATGCTGAAGTCTGAGCCATTCACCACTCCATCCAGATTCGCATCCCCAAGCAGCGTGTACTTTACCTCGATCTCACCTGAAGTGAGTCCCGCAACCACCCGATCGGCTCCATCCGCCCATCCCACCCCGTATCGCAAACCATTCGTTGGATTCTGGGCGGTAGACGAAATGATTCCCGTTCCGTTCCAGTTCCCATTATTAAATCCGCTCGCAATATATCCCGCGATGGTTTTCACAGGATCCGACCCGGAGCCATAATTTATGATGAAATGGCTGTTGGCAACGTCCAGCGTCCCGCCCGAATTGATCACGAGGCCCCCCGCGGTCATTTGTCCGCCGGGCATCTCGAGTAATCCCCCCGATTGAATTGTCAGTGTGCTCGTCACGTCCAGGGTCTGTCCCACCGACAGGGTCGTATTTTCGAGCGTTCCGGTGGGGCCAATGGTAAGACCCCCGGACCCGGTTATCTGCAAAGTCCCGGAAGTCCAATCCAGCAGATTTCCATTCCCGCTCGTATCCAGCGACGCAGTTTTTATCGTCCCGCCCGCCAGGTTCACCGACGTGCCAACCGAGTTCCAAATCTTCAGCGTCCTCGCAATCGCGACGGAAGCGCCCGCGTTCACCGTGACAGCGCCTTCCCCAAGATTTCCATCAGGGTCGCCCCCGACGAAAACCGAAGCGCTCGATGTCCAGTTCGATCCGGCGCCGCTGAGAGTGAGCGAACCCGTTCCCCCGGCTCCTCCGACGATCGCGCCGGCGCTCTGTACGCCTGCGCCGTTGGTCACCGTCAACGAGCCTATTCCTCCGAAATAACCGTCATACAGCAATCCCCCCGTTACAAACTCCGAACCATTCCCATCCGCGGTGGCCGCGCCATTCCCGTTGTTATAGCCAATCACCGCATAGAAAACGGCACTCGCTTCCCCGCCATTGGTCAGATGGATCGTTCCGCTTCCGTAATCATCTCCCACTGCCAGCCCGGATGTCCCGCGTAGTTCAGAGCCAGCCCCATCCACCGTCCCCAGGCCCGTTCCATAGTCGTAGCCGATCAGCGCGACTGAGCCGCTGACCTGCCCCCCGGCGCTTAATGTCAGCGTTCCGTTTCCCGCAACCTCGTCATCTTCCCCAATTCCCACAAATATCTCCCCGCTGCTGCTGGTTAGGGACGAACCTGTTCCCGTAATGCTCACGCTCCCCGGGCCGCCACTGTTTCCGATGCAAATATTGTTCGAAATCGTGCACTTTCCGCCGCTTTGCAGCGTAAGCGTCGGCCCGATCGCCGACATCGCCACGCCGCTGATCTGGAAACCCAAATATTCCGAGCTCCCCGATGGATCGCTCACCGTAAACCCGGATTGGTCAGGCGTCAGCGTCCCACCGCTGATCGCGATCGTCCCTCCCGTAAACGAAAATGAACCCGCATCGGAAAAGTTAGCGCTCCCCGCGATCAAACTCCCGCCCGATTGGCTATAACCCCCTCCGTTCACGCTCACCGTGCCCGTGCTCACCGATCCGCTTGAGATGCTTATCCCTGTTTGCGCTACCCCAAACGATTAGCCCCGAAGAGCTCAGGCTTCCGCCCGATATGTCCAAAGACCCCGTTCCCCCCGCGGAGCTCACACTTCCACCTACCGCAACCGTCCCCTGCAGCAACAAGCTTCCTCCTTCCAAATTGTACGTTCCCGACGATCCGCTCATCGCCCCAAGAACCAGGTTCTCGCCCGCGACATTCGCCTGCTGCGATTCGGTTACATTTCCCATCCCCTGGTACCCCACGTAAATCGTAGGATCGGTCCCCGGATTGACTGCGGTATCCACCGCCACGTCCGCCGTCCCGCTGAACGATGCTCCGGCGCTGTTGCCGGCATCAAGTCCGATGACGAGTTCGCCAGCGGTATTCACGGTCCCGCCCGTCACGGCAAGCGTCCCTTGATTATCCAGCGCGATCCCCGACTCGCTTCCCCCCGAAGTCAAAATCGTCTGAAGCTCTCCGCCATTGACCGTCAGGCTTTCCCCGTCGCCGCTTGCACTTGAAAGCATCAGATCGCCACTCCCATTGGGGTTCGTGAACGTCGAAACCCCGGAGTTGATGCTGAGGCTGTCCCCGACCGCCGGGTTGGAAAACGTCCCGCCGAAATCCCAGTTATCCCCAATTTCATAGCTATCGCCCGATCCGTTGCTGCCGTTCCAGGTCCCGCTGGCCGCCCACCCAACACGATCCGCGCCGAAGAGCCCCGCGCCAGCCGCCATGAGCGCCAGTCTCGCTGCCCGCGCAAGAACTCTCTGGCGGCAAAAACGCCTTGTCGAGGCTGCGCATTTTCTCTCGCCTTCCACCCCTGTCCGAAGCTCAGGCTCTCTCCCCAAACTACTTCAAGATTTGCAGCGCGGTGTCCAGTCCTGTAGTTGAAGCCGTAAGATAACAGGTATAGCAAATTTATCAAATTTTTCGAGCAGGAATTAGCTATCAGCTTTCAAAACCCAAAACGTCGCGACAAGGGTTCAGACGAAAACGGTGCTTTCTACGGCGCGTTTGCGTTTTAGCCCCCCACTGTTCCACCGCCCAATATCCCACGCAAAGCGCCAGCATGCCCATGCTGGGGCCCTACCGAAAACGATCAGCCTGGCCGCTTGATCCCCGCCATCCAATCCCGCCCCATATCAAAGCTGTGGGTGCTTGCACCCACAGAAAACTCCCCTGGCACCGTCGCCGACGCCTGGGAGCGCTCCGACGAAAACGGTGCCTTCGCGTTTTAAGTGCCGCCGGTCTTCGGCGTGCTCTCATCGAGCCTGAGCCTCAGAGCCGAAGGCGGTCGAAGGCAATGGCATTCTTGCCCCCAACGCTATCTGCTTGACGCCCCAATGAGCTTTTCGTCATCCGCGGTGATTTCTCCTCGAATCAGCTGGGAAGCTTCGCCAACCAGCTTCAAATAAAAATCACTTGGCAGACCCTCATAAGTAAGAAACTCGCTTTTGCCCTCGCCGTCCGGCACATCGTTGGCACATTTGAAAATCGCGGTGCCTTCATCGACTTCGTCGAACATGGCCTGATAGACCATGGTCGCGCCGGATTGTTTTGCGGCGGCGTACTGGGCCCAGAGGAAGCGGCCGCCGAGGCGGGGAATCTGGTTCAGGGGTGATTTGCCGTGGCGGAGGTTGTGCCAACTGAAGCCGGGGAAAACCACGGGCATATATTCCTTGCCGTGGGCAGAGCACCACTGCTGGTCCGGCGCCCAGCGATTGGCGGCGTGCGATTTGATCTGGTTCAGGTTGCTGTATCGGCCGACCGTCCAGGGGCTGATGATATCGGCGGCGTTGATCACCGCGAGGAGCCCGGCGCTGTCGGCAGAATCACCGCCGCCGATGCGCCAGTTGGTCGGAACACCGAGCATGACGCAGTTGTTGCCATAGGTTTGGTCGGTGGACAGGAAATGGACCAGGCGCAGGCCACCGCCGGCGAGGAGCGGGTCTTTGCGATCGGCGAAGCCGATTCCCCAGAGTGCGACAACGGGTTTGCCGTGATGATGAATGTAGCGGGGGTCGCGCGTCATGCCCAGGTCGTCGGTGAGATGTTTCCAATCCGCGATGACCCGGCCGACGTCGCTGTCGCGCAGGCCGGAGAGGTCGTACATCAAGCCAAAGACGCGGCCGTTGGCATTCGCGCCGGCGCGGACGCTGGCGAGGACGTGATCGTAGTGATCCATCACGGCATCGTTGCCCAGGCCCGTGGCAAAGCGCTGAAGGAAGATGCCATCGATTCCGTATTCGCGCATCCACTGAAAATGCCGCATCACGGTTTTGGAGCTAAAGGAGCTGAAGACCGTGGCCACACGGCCGCCTAGGAAATGGAAGCCGGTGAAAAATTGTTCATCGGGATCGAGTTCGGACATATCCGGCCAGAGGTCGACCGTTGCGGTGCCGGGGGACATGGCATTGGTTCCCCAGTGAATCCAGCGTTTGAGTTTTGAGCCATCGCCGGGAGCGCCGAACCAGCCCTGGTAGCCGCACATGATTTTGCCGGTGAGCGTTGAGGCGTCGACGACCGCGGGAGGGGAGGCTTGGGCTATTGAGCCGAAGAAGAATAAGAGCAGGAGCGCGGCGAAAATCGAAATCTGTATGGATTTGCCCAGGGTCAGCGGGGCCGGCGAATCGGGGAACATCCGAATCGCAAGTATAGCCCAAGCGGCTTGGTGAACAGAAAGTGCTTCTGGCGGATGTAAGAAATTCCCAGCTAAGGCGGCCGCGCCGGCGGCGCGATTAAAACCCGGAAAAAGCAAAATCGAGACAAATCGAACACTTTTTCCGGTGATCGGAAGCCCCTCGCCCCCCAATTACTCCCAACCCCTTCCCCCACCAACAGATACGCCCCGCAAGGAAGCTAGTATCCACAAACAAAAACCTCAAAAGTGCAATATTGTCCGGGACTTCCGCGTCTTAAAGCTGGGATTTTTCGGGTTTTCACTCGAAAGGCTGCGTTGCCTCGATGGGCAACGGCGTGGAAGGTTCAGCGCTGCTCCTGCAGCGCATGCCGCGGCGTTCACCGGCGGCCGGACAACAAAAACCCCCGGTGACTTACTTGACGATTTTTTCAGCCTTCTTCCGTGCCACACGCTGACGCTGCAGCTCGCATTCCCGTTCTCGCGCTGCAGGATGGGAATAATCTCTTGCAACGTGGCCCCTCCCGCGGCGACCAGGCTCAGCATCGCGTAGGCATATTTGCTCACCGGACGCTGCGTGTGCAGATAGATCAACAGCACCCCGATGACCGCGATGTAGAACCCGGTGGTGACGCCGTTTTTGCTGTGGCTGGTGAGATGGCGGAAGTGGGCGTGCACTTTCAGCCAGCGGAAAAACAGCTCGATCTTCCATCGCCAGCGGTAGAGCAGACCGATGACATGGGCGGGAATGTTAAGAAGATTGGTCAGCAGCCGCAGGGGCCTGTCGGGTTTGTCCGGGTCGAAGATCGTCACTTCCCGAAGCCATTTTCCCGCCGGAGGAGCAAAGCGTGGCCCTTCTGAGCCCAGGTATCCGATCCGGTCGCTGAGAATGCCGGCAGCGCGGTCTTCATCGCTCAGCGGCAGGGACTTGGGGGTCAAGTCATTGTTTTCGATGGGAATGAAATAGTTGTTTGACTTGAGCCGGAGCACAAAATCGCTGCAGGCATGTACGATCCGCTCCAGCAGCTCGAAACAGACGTAGCCGCGGTCCATGACGTAAATCTGTCCCGGCTCCAGGGACTGCATCAGCGCCTGCGCCTCGGAGCATCCCGCGCCGCTGATCGTCACTCCCTCGGGAACCCCCACGCCCGCCGCCCATTGAAGATTCAGGCGAATCGTGTCCATGGGCTTTCCGTTGGGTCGACTTTGATGCAGCGCCCAGGCCACGTCGGCGGCAACGGTGAACAGCGACCCATCCACCACCCGTACCCGCTCGGTCAACTCCGCCAGCTTCGGATCGCCGTGACGCAGGTGCGGCAGCCGCGCCCGCAACTCCTCGATGATCGGCTCCAGCAGCGTCGGATCGAACAGGGCGTTGGCATCGGAAAGCGTGGAACGCGGCAGGCGATCGACCGAAAGCTGCTCCTGCATCTGCTCGGTCTGGCTGAAATCCTCCATCGTCCGCAGGCTGCGAATCGCCGGCGTGAAAAACGCCAGCAGATAGGCAAGGGTCACATCGTCATAAAAAAGCGTGCGATTGGGGTGGGGATGCGCCGCCCGCAGGCGGGCCAGATGATCCTGCAAAATACCGACGTACTTGCCGCCGAACAAATCCTCCCCCCGCACCGCCGGCCGCGGCTTTCGTCCCGGCTTGGCGGGCAATCCAGAAGCTGGGCAAAGGTCCGCGTGCACGTGGCGGCAGTGAACCACAAAACGCTGCTTCGCGCAAGCGCAAGATCGTGTTATTTGTGAGCCTGCGTTCCGGACAATATTGTCAAAAGTGTCAGATTTTGTCAGATTCTGTCAGATGCCCCACCTAACGATTGGAAAGGCTTTCCCGATAAAACTCAATCATCTTCTTCAGCCCCTCTTCCCGCGAAACCACCGGCGTCCACCCCAAAACCTGCTTCGCCCGCGTGATATCCGGGCACCGCACCTTCGGATCATCCGGCGGCATCGGGTGAAACGAGATCGTGCTCTTGCTCTGCGGAATCAGCTTGAGAACCACTCTCGCGATATCCAGAATCGTGATCTCATCCGGATTCCCGAGGTTGATCGGCTCCCGGAAATCGCTCTCCATGGTCAGGTTGATGCCGCGAATCAGATCGCTCACATAACACAAGCTGCGCGTCTGCTTCCCATCCCCAAACACCGTCAGCGGCTCATTGTGCAGCGCCTGGCGGATGAAGCTGATGACCACCCGCCCGTCATACGGATCCATCCGCGGCCCGTAGGTGTTGAAGATGCGGATGAGTCGCGTATCGACCTTGCGTTCGCGATGGTAGGCCATCGTACAGGCTTCGCTGAATCGCTTGGCCTCGTCGTACATGCTTCGCATGCCGATCGGATTGACGTTGCCCCAGTAAGCTTCCGTCTGCGGATTGACGGCGGGGTCGCCGTAACACTCGCTCGTGCTGGCCATCAGAAACCGGCATCTTTTGGCCTCGGCCAGCTCGAGCAGATTCCACGTTCCCTGGCTGTTCACTTTGAGCGTCGCGACCTGGTGCTTGACGTACCCCATCGGACTGGCCGGCGAGGCCATATGATAGATGCGGTCCAGGGCGCCTTCGATTTTGAATGGACCAGTGACGTCGGCTTTGATGAAAGAGAAATGCCGGTTATCGCGCAGGTGGGCGATGTTTTCCAGCTTGCCGGTCAGGAGGTTGTCGATGCAGACGACGTCATGCTCCTGGGAGAGGAGCAGATCGCTCAAATGCGATCCGAGAAAGCCCGCAGCGCCGGAAATGAGAATACGCATAGCGTGAATCTACTGGCGACAATTCAATACGTCTGATCAAGAACAACGACATCCACGATGCGCCACGGCGGGAGGTTATCGCCGCTGACGCGGCCGTCCTCTTCCCAGGTCACGTAGTAACCATTGTTATACGTGGTTCCATAGTCGCTCGCGGAACTCACGTTTCCAAAAACGGAAACGCGCGTCACGTTCAGGGTCGCGTCGTAGAAGCCTTCAAAATGCACGTCGTCGAACCGGGCCGTCTGGCCGTAGGTCAGTTTCCTGACCACCATATCCTGCGACCGCTGTTTCAGGTCGTACATCCAGACGGGCCGGACGCGGACGGCAGTGATTTTTCCGGTATCACTGGCGCGGCCCGTCGGGCCGTTGATGCCCGAGCCCAGCGGAGCATCCATGCACCCTGTCAGCAGCGCGAGCGTCAAAACCGCGATTATCTGCCTCATCGACATTTAAGGATACTCAATTCAGCAGGTTTTTAGTCCCAGAATCGAAAGCGCACGATGGTCAGCAGTGCCTTAATACCATCTTTCCAGGTAATTTTCTTCCCCTCTTCGTAGCTTCGGCCATAGTAGGCGACACCGACCTCATAGATACGGAGGCGCGGCGCATCCTGGCGATCTTGGCAGTGACTTCCGGCTCGAAGCCGAAACGATCGCATTTGAGCTTGATGCGATCGAGGACCGATTTGCGGAAGACCTTGTAGCAGACCTCCATGTCGGTCAGGTTAAGGTTGGTGAAGAGATTGCTGAATGAGGTCAGGAACTTGTTGCCGAGGGTGTGGTAGAAATAGAGAACGCGGTGGGGTTCGCCGATGAATCGGCTGCCGTAGACGACGTCGGCCTTGTCGTCCGCGATGGGCTGGAGCAGGCGGGGGTAATCCTTGGGATCGTATTCCAAATCAGCATCCTGAATGAGGATGACATCTCCGGCGGCCAGTTTGAACCCGTCGCGGAGGGCAGCCCCTTTGCCTTGATTTACCGGCTTGTGGAAGACGCGGATGTCTGATTCAGGGAAGAGGGTTTTGAGCTGATCGAGCCTGGCGGCGGTGCCATCGGTGGAGCAGTCGTTGACGATGATGATCTCGCGAACCAAGCCCTTGGGCATCGGAGCGTCAACGACGAGGCGGACGAGGTCCTGGATGGTGGCTTCCTCGTTAAAGACCGGGATGACGACCGAGACCTTGGTGATGACCAGACGAGTTCGGCGGAGGGGGCCGTCGAGCAATGTGCCCGTCGTCGGCTTAGGGGCCTGTTGGGGTTGGGAGGTTGGAGCTTCGACCGTCATGGTTTCGTTAACCATTTGTTAATGGGTTTCAATCGTACCGAGCATCGGCCAAAACTCAATCGGTCAGGTCGGGCAGCGCCGGTAGAAGAGGAACTTCAAGTTCGGGAATCGTGGGGTCCGATAAATAGAAAGAGATGGAAGTCACGATTTATCACCTGCGGACGCGGGATATGCTGACGCTCTGCGTCCTGGGGCTGCTGCTGCTGGGCGTGGTGATGGTGCAATCGGCATCGGCCGGGGCGGCGATGCGCACCGACTGGCAGTGGTCGGCGGGGGCACTGAAAGAGTCGGCCTTTGCGGCGGCGGGAGTGGGGATATTTTTTATTGTCGGCGCAATCAATTATGCGTGGATTGGACGGCGGCGCTCGAGCCATTGGCGAAGCCCGGTGATGTGGATGCTGGGGGTTACGGCGCTGGCCAATGCGGTGGTGCTGGTGCCGCACGTGGGGGTGGCGGTGAATGGGGCGCGGCGGTGGCTTCGGCTGGGGCCGATGCAGGTGCAGCCATCCGAGCTGGCGAAGTGGGCGGTGGTGATTTACCTGGCGTATTGGCTCTCGAAGCGGCCGATCGACTTGAATCGATTTTTCGCGGGTTTCTGCCGACGCTGATTCCCGTAGCGGCGCTTTGCCTGCTGGTGATTATCGAGGATTTCGGGACGGCGACGTTGATCGCGTTGACGGCGCTGCTGATGCTGCTGGTGGGCCGGGTGCGGTGGTGGCATCTGGCGATTGTGATTCCGCCGGTGGTGGCGGCGGGGCTGTGGTTCGTGATGCACAAGGAATACCGCTGGCG
This sequence comes from uncultured Phycisphaerales bacterium, assembly GCA_963755915.1. Lineage (GTDB taxonomy): Bacteria > Planctomycetota > Phycisphaerae > Tepidisphaerales > Tepidisphaeraceae > PALSA-1353. The sequence goes on along the minus strand of CAVWLP010000002.1, from coordinate 3,365,991 downwards.
GCGGATCACCGCGTTCGAAAATCCATATGCGGCGCCGCAGCGCGAGGGGTATCACATGATCCAAAGCCTGCTGAGCTTCGCCACAGGCGGATGGACGGGGCGGGGGCTGGGCAACGGAGTGCAGAAGCTGGGATATCTTCCTGAAGATACCACCGATTTCATTTTTTCCGTGATCTGCGAAGAGCTGGGGATTTTTGGGGCGATGCTGACCGTCGCGCTCTACCTCGGGATTCTGTATTGCGCCTGGCAGACCGTGAAAATGAAAGGGGACAGTTTTGGGAAGATGCTGGCGTTTGGGGTGGGGATCATGGTGTCGCTTCAGGCGATGATCAATATCGCGGTGGCGACGGTGAGCGTGCCGACGAAGGGGTTGTCGCTGCCGCTGGTCAGCGCGGGGGGAGCGGGTTGATCATCACCTGCGCGGCGCTGGGGCTGCTGAAGAGTACGGCGAGATTCAAGAATCGCGCGGATAATCCGGTTGATCCGCTGGCGATTCCGGGCGTGCGCGCGAAGGGGAATGCGGCGGAGGATCCGAAGCCGATCAGCGATTCGATGTGGCAGAAATTTACAACAGCGTAGGTGACAAATGACAACCCTGAAGGAATTCAAGCGGCCGATCCCGGAGATTTACAAGCAGTACCCGGTCGGGCGGACGCGCGGGGGGACGGAGTTCATCAACCTGATGGACGATTACCTGGAGTATCTCTCGTTTGCGAACGCGGGGATGCTCAACCAGGGGAATCTGCTTTGCTTCGACTTCGCGATCCGGAATCTGCCGTCGAACAATCCGATGCTGGAGATCGGATCGTTTTGCGGGCTTTCGACGAACATTTTGACCTATTTCAAGCGGAAGCATGGGGTCGAGAACAGGCTGTTTACGTGCGACAACTGGGAATTCGAGGGAGCGGAGGGGAACGTGGGCGAATCGGATATTCCGCACTCAAAATACCGCGAGTTTGTCAGGGGCAGCTTTGTGCGTAATGCTGAGATGTTCAGCGCGGAGGCGCTGCCGCATACGATTGAGAAGCGGTCGGAGGAATTTTTTGAATTTTGGCGGGCGGGGATCACGGTGACGGATGTGTTTGGGCAGAACACGAAGCTCGGAGGGCCGATCAGTTTTTGCTTTATCGACGGGAATCACGGGTATGAATATGCGCTACGGGATTTTCTGAATACGGACGAGTTTTTGGAGCCGGGAGGGTTTGTGCTGTTCGACGATTCGGCGGATGGGTCGAAGTGAGAGGTTTGCAGCGTGATCGAGGAAGTGAAGCGGATGGGGACCTATGAGATTGCGGCGCAAAATCCGAATTATCTTTTCCGGAAGTCGGCGTCGAATTTTTCCTCGGCTTCGGGGCGGCGGATGTAGATCGGGGTGAGGGAGAGAGAGTCGGCAAACTCGCCGCGCCGGGCCATATTCCAGCCGAGAGTTGCGACGGCGGCGGCCGCGGACGCCATAGGGATTCTTGGGTGATGTGAATTTGTTTGTCGGCGGCATCAAGAAATTTGTGGTGCCACGGGATTCCTTCGCCAATCAAAGAGACGGGCCGGGGGGTGCGGGCGAGGACTTCGGAGAGAGATGAGAGGCGTGCGGGTTCAATTTCTTTCCAACCGTCCTGGCCGCGCTGGAATGAGGCGGTGAAGATCTGGTCGCGCTTGGCGTCGAGGACGATGACGATGAAATTGGCGTCGGTCGGGGCGTTTTCGGCGATGACGCGGACGGAAGGAACGGCGACGAGCTTTACGCCGGTGACGAAGGCTAGGGTTTTGGCGAGGGTAATTCCGATGCGCAGGCCGGTGAAGGAGCCCGGGCCGGCGGAGACGTAGATTTCGGCCAGATCGCGCGGGTCCAGCCGAGGCGGCGGGTTAGGGCGTCGATCGAGGGGACGATTCGCGCCGCGTTCTGGAGGCCGTGGGGAAAAGTGTCTTCGAGAATCGTGCGGCCGTCTTCGGCCAGGGCGATGGAGCCCACGCGCGAGGAGGTCTCGATGGCGAGGGAGCGGATGGTCATTCCGTTGGCGGCGAGTCTTCGGGTGGGCCGCCGCCACGCCAGAAGAAGAAGAATATCAGGACAATGGCAAGAACACCCGCAGCGATCCAGAGGCCGTACTTAAAATGGCTGACGCGGCGGGCCATTTGGGGGCCGTATTCACCGCCCCAGTAGCCGAGATAGACGAAGACACCGCCGCTGACGATGGCGGCGAGGCCGTCGGCGATGATGAACTTGTGAAATTTGAGCTTGCTGGTGCCGGCGGCAACGACCATGGCGCCGCGGATTCCCATGAACATTCTGCCGAGGGCGACCATCCAGACGCCGTATTTTCGAAAGAGATTTTCGGCGCGCTCCAGGCGTGCGTGTGTGACGTGGGAGCCGAGGACGGGGATTTTGGTGATTTTCTCTCCGAGGAAGTATCCGAGGGTGTAGAGGACGCAGTCGCCGCCGATGATGCCGAGCCAGGCGATGGGGGCGGCGAGCCAGAGGTGCATTTCGCCGTGAAAGACCATGATTCCGGCGGCGAGTAGCGGGACATCTTCGGGCATGGGGAGTCCGAGACCGCAGGAAAAAAGGAGCCCGAAGAGTGCGCCGTATTTCCCTCGGCGGAGCCAATGGAGGAGGGTATGGACTTCAAAAATTGTCGAGAGAGGAAGCATCAGATGTAATACATCGACTGATCGACGCTGGAGAATCGACTGACCTGCTCCATCAGTTGCTCGAGGGTCATCTTGTCGAGGACCTGATCGGTGGCATCGGTGAGGCGTTCGTTGACGAGACGCACGGCGGCCTTTCCTGGGGAGAGGTCAGCGGTGGAAACGCCTTCCTTTTCCTTGATGGTAAGGCGGCCTTCGAGCCGGCGAATGAGATCGCCCACGCCGATTTCGCGTGGGGATCGAGACAGGCGGTATCCTCCTCCGCTGCCGACCTTGCTTTCCAGGAACCCGCCGCGGCGCAGGGCCAGGAGGATCGCCTCGAGGAATTTATTGGGCAGGTCCTCATGCTGGGCGAGATCGCGGGATTGTATGAACCCCGTGGGCCAGAGCCTGGCCAACTGTACAACAGCCCGCAATCCATATTCGGTTCGCTTGGAAAGGCGCAATACGTCTCCGCGTCGATAAAATCTATTGGAATGGTAAGGAATGTGGAGTGGGGGTCAATGGGGAATGCTAAATGCCGATTGCCAAATGTCGAATGGGGGAGAAAATTGCGGGGGACGAGGAGGCCGCATGTTTCATGGGACTGTTTCGCGTCGGAATATGCTGAAAAGCTCGGCGATGGCATTGGGAGCAGTGGCGCTCGCGAATGTGGGGGTGAAGCCTTTGATGGCGGCGGATGCGGATAGAAAGCTTGGGTTTGCGTTTGTGGGGCTGGGGGATTTTTGTCGGAATCATCTGCTGCCGGGGATGATGGGGTGCTCGTTTTGCAAGCCGGTGGCGCTGGTGAGCGGGCATCCGGCCAAGGCTGCGGTGGTGGCGACGAAATATGGGATCGATTCGAAAAATATTTACAACTACGAGAACTTTGACACGATTGGGGATAATCCGGCGGTGGATGTTGTGTATGTCGTGCTGCCGAACGGAATGCACGCGGAATATACGATTCGGGCGTTTGGGGCGGGGAAACATGTGATGTGTGAGAAGCCGATGGCAAATTCGGCCGGAGAGTGCCGGCAGATGATCGAGGCGGGGAAGAAGGCGGGGAAACGATTGCAAATTGGGTATCGGATGCACTGGGATGCGGCAACATTGGCGTGCATCGCGGCGCTTCGGGAGGGGGAGATTGGGCCGATACAGATTATTCAGACGGCAACGGGGTTCGCGATCGGCGATCCCAAACAGTGGCGGCTGAACAAGAAACTGGCGGGCGGCGGGTGTTTGATGGATATCGGGATTTATTCGCTGAGCGCGGCGAGATATCTGAGCGGGGAGCAGCCGACGGAAGTTTTTGCCCACACCTATCAGGACACGCGCGATCCGCATTTTCGGGAAGTGGAGCAGCACTGCGATTTTCAGCTCAAATTTCCCAGTGGGGTGCTGGCGAGTTGTCTTTCGAGCTATAACACGAACCTGAATCGGTATGAGGTGCATGGGAGAAACGGGTATTGCGTGCTTGAACCGGGGGAGGCGTATACTGGGGTGAAGTTTCAAATCAGCCGCGGCGGGCGTCTAGAAACGGTGGACGTAACGCCGGCGGATCAGTTTGTGGGGGAGATGGATGGGTTTGCGTGGGCGATCATGGGAGATGGGCCGTTCAAGGCCACGGGGGAGGAGGGGCTGAGGGATTTGGGGATTATCGAGGCGATTTATCAGTCGGCGCGAGAGGGGCGGAGCATAAAGGTTTAGCGGGAACCGGAGTTTCTCGTGCAGCGAACAAATGCGGATACTGCGGAGGTATTTTGACAGGGCAACAACATAAAGAAAGCAGAAAGAGGCTTGAGAAACTGCTTGAAGAGGGAATGAACAGCGGGGAGCTGATCCGACTGGACCGGCGGGAGTGGCGAAGAATTCGGGTAGATGGATTGAAGTTGGCTTTGGTTCAGGCGCACGTGTCGGAAGATTCTTCCAAGGCCCTCACCCCGACCATCTCCCGGAGTACCGGGCGAGGGGGTAAGAAGAAGCGCGCAAAAGTTAAACAAACTTCACACCGCAGTCGCCTGCTGGAATTCCTTGCGGCGGTCGGCCATCTGGGCTTTCAGTCGGGCCAGGATGGAGCTGTGCATCTGGCTGACGCGGCTATTCGCTCAGGTCGAGGGTCAGGCCGATCTCTTTCATGGTCATCTCTTCGAAATAATAGAGGATGATGATGAGGCGCTCGGCGCGGGAGAGGCCTTTGGTCATCAGTTCCTTGAGGTCCTTGCGCTGGATTTCGCGAACGGGGTCGGCGCCGCGCTTGTCTTCCAGGACGTCGATCTCGCGGACGTCTTTGTTGCTGTCGGTCTCGAACCATTTGCGGGAGAGGGAGACCACGCCGACGGCGCTGGCGTCCTTGGCCATTTTCTCGAATTCGGGGATGGAGACCTTGAGGCGATGGGCGATTTCGTTGTTGGTGGGCGAGCGGCCGAGCTCGGCTTCGAGGGCCTTGGCGGCGGTGTCCAGCTTGTGGGCGCGGGAGCGGACCAGGCGCGGGACCCAGTCCATGGAGCGAAGCTCGTCGAGGATCGCGCCGCGGATTCGCGGGGCGCAGTAGGTTTCGAATTTGACGCCGCGTTCGAGGTCGAAGGCGTTGATGGCGTCCATCAGGCCGAAGATGCCGGCGGACATCAGGTCGTCGAGCTCGACTTCGTCGGGCAGCTTGACGTGGATGCGCTCGGCGTTGTAGCGGACGAGATGGAGATAGTTCTCCATCAGAATGTTGCGGAGCTTCTCGGTTTTGGTTTTTTTGTAATCGATCCAGACCTGCTTGATGTCCTTGATGGCTGGCTTAGGCATGAATCCTCCCGGTCCGTGAGGTTTGAACGCGGCTGGCATTTTCGGCCCTTCGGAAAGTTAGGGGTTAATGGATTTGAGCGGAGCCGAATCCGGAGTAATCACTTTCGTTTATCGGTCACCCTGGGCTGGGGTCGTGTCCTGCTTTTTTCAGTTTTTCTTCGTGTGACTTTAGATTTTCCTCGAGCATTTTGCTGGCCATGGTGCCGACGACCAGTCCGATAACGAGGGTAACCGCCATTGCCATCAATGCCCGCTCGACGGTGGTGGTGAAAGTGTTGTCGGCCTCGATGCCTGCCGACGACGAGACAGACGGACAAAGACCATGAAGCCGTGACGCCGGCGATTCGATTGGCCATGTTGAACTCCTGGGTATGAGAATAGCTATTGCGTGTGACATTTTTTATCTCCTGAACCACCGGCTCATGCGATTGAAGAAGCCACCGCCGGCGAGCTCGACGCTGGGGGCGACGCCCCGCTCGAGGCGCATGGCCAGTTGGGTGATGCACAGGCTGGCCGGGCAGCTTGGGGCTGGCGAGCAGAAACGGCGTTCGCCGGCGGACGGCGTTGGGGACTTCGGGGTCGGAGGGTACGCAGCCTGCATCCAGCACGTGCACGCCTAGGAATTGCCGGGCGACTTTGGCGATGCGCTCGTAAACGAGTTGGCCTTCGCCCGGGATGCGGACCTGGTTGACCAGCAGGCTAAGCGGGCGATCGGGGGCATCGCGGCTGATGACCTTGATGACGGCATAGGCATCGGTGATGGCGGTAGGCTCGGGCGTGGTGACCACCAGGACCTGGTCGGCGCAGCGGGTGAAGCTCAGGACATTGGGGCTGATGCCGGCGCCGGTGTCGATCAGGATGATGTCGTTGCTGGGCTTCAAGTTCGGCCAGGGCGGTGACGAGGCGCTGGCGGTCGTAGTCGGTGAGGTCGGCCATACGGGCCAGGCCCGAAGCGCCGCCGATGAGTCGGAATCCGCCGGGGCCGTCGACCATCACGTCGGCCAAGTTCGCGTTTCTGCGCGAGATGACGTGCGACAGATTGGACGGGAGATCGATGTTGCAGAGGACATCGGCGTTGGCGAGGCCGAGGTCGGCGTCCATGAGAACGACGCGTTTTCCGGCGGAGGCGAGCTTGATCGCCAGATTGACGGCGATATTGCTTTTGCCCACGCCGCCCTTGCCGCTGGTGACGGCGATGACGGTGGCGCGGGCTGACTTGGCGTGCGTAATTCGCCGCAGTTGTGCTGGCCTGATCGATCATGATGGACATTGGCGTTTTCCTCGATCGTTGGAGCTGCTTGTGATTTCCCATGATTAATAGCGGCCGTGGCGAATTGGAGAGGATCAGTTGAGCCAGCCGCCGCGCCTGGCCGACTTCGATGTCGTCGGGAACGTCCTGGCCGGTCGTGACGTATGACAGGCTCTTGTTGACCTTATGAACGACGTTGAGGACGACGCCGACGTGGGCCGCCTCGTCGAGCTTGGTGAAAATGATCTTGTCGACGCGAACTTCGCCGAAACGGGCGATCGCCAGCTCGACGCATTTCTGGCTGGCGGTGGTGGAGAGGACCAGGTGAACCTCATCGGGGTGCGGCGGCGGCGAGGAGGCCTTTCAGTTCGCTGAGCTTCAGGGCGTCGTTGGGGCTGCGGCCGGCGGTGTCGATGAGGATGAATTCGCAGTCGCTCATCGGGCGACGGCGGCGGAGAGTTCTTCGCCGGTGGCGACGACTTTCAGGGGGGAGCCGATGATGTCGGCGTATTTTCTGAGCTGGTCGATGGCGGCGATGCGATAGGTGTCGAGGGTGATCAGTCCGACGCGGCGTTTTTCGCGGAGCTTGAGATTGGCGGCAAGCTTGGCGAGGGTGGTGGTTTTGCCGACGCCGGTGGGGCCGATCAGGGCGACGACGTGGGGCCGGTGGTTTTGGTGCGGACGATGGGGCCGGAGGCGGGCAGGATGTCGTTCGATCTGCTCGGCGAGTTTGGAGCGGACGAATTCCGCCTGGTCGAGCGTGCTCGGGGCGGATTTGCCGCTGAAGGGTTTTGATCATGTCCGCCGGCCAATTCCTCGGCGACCTGGTTCTGGATGAGCTGGAGTAGTAGGCGAACAGTTCCTCGGGAATGTGCGGGAGCCGCGGTGCGGTCGGCATGGGCGACGAGATCCTTGACGCATCGTCTTGAGGCCGGACATTTCCTGGAAGAGTCCGAGCATCGCGGCATTTTGGCCGGCGGGGATTTCGAGGAGCTGGCGGCGCGAATCGAGGGTCGATTGGAGCGGCGGCTTGGGAGCGGGCTGCGGGCGACGAATTGCGCGGGATCGACTGGGCTGCGGACGTCGCGACCGGCGGTGATTTCGAAGATTTCCCGCCGGCGCAGGCCCAGCCAGCGATTTTTCACGTAGCTGCGCGTCTGCAGGATGACGGCCTGCGGGCCGAGTTCCTGTTTGACCTCGGCCAGGGCCGCGCTCATCGTGGTGCCTTGAAATGTCCTGTAGTCCATAGCCTTTTCCATTCGATGCCTACCCATTCATTCCCACCAAAGCGACGGCTTCGACCGTCACCTCGGGGACAATTTCGTTGTACCCCAGCACGGCCAGCTGCGGCGGCGCTGTTTTCGATCATTCGGCGGACGGCGCTGCGAATCTGCGGGCCGCACAGCAAGCACGGCTGAACGCCCCGCCTGCGTCAGCTCTGAGGACTTGGCGACGATCTGCTGGACGATCTGCTGGGCGGTTTGCGGGGCGAGGGTGTTGCTGGTGCCGCGATCGCTGCGCTCCAGGTGGCTGTTGATGACTTCCTCCATCGGCGGGATCGAGCGTGAGGCACCAGAGCTTGTCGCGCTCGTCGACGTATTGCTTGCAGATCGTGCGCGCCAGTGCGTGGCGGACATATTCGCTGAGGACTTCCAGGTCCTTGGTGCGAGCGGCGTAATCGCCGAGGGTTTCGAGGATTGTTTCCAGATCGCGGACGGGCACGCGCTCGCGGAGGAGGTTTTGCATCACCTTCTGCAGTTCGCCCGGTTTGACCTGCGTGGGAATGACTTCTTCGACCAGGGCGGGGACGCGGTTCTTGAGATTGTCGAGAGATTCTTCACGGCCTGGCGCGTCAGTAACTCGTAAGCGTGGCTCTTGATCAGCTCCGTGAGATGCGTCGCGATGACGGCGGTGGCTTCGACGACGGTGTAATTGTGCACTTCCGCCTGCTGGCGCTGGGATTCGGTGATCCAGTAGGCGGGAAGGCCGAAGGCGGGTTCGGTGGTTTGGGTCGCGCCGGCGATGGGGCCGGAGGTGGCGCCGTTGTCCATCGCCAGGAATTGTTCGGGATAGGCGACGCCCTTGCCGACGACCTGGCCCTTGATACGAACGACGATAATCGTTGGCGCCGAGCTGGATGTTGTCGCGAATGCGGACCGGGGGCACGATGATGCCCAGGTCGATGGCGACCTGCCGGCGGATCATGCTGATGCGGTCGAGCAGATCGCCGCCCTTGGACGCATCGACCAATTTCACCAGGCCGTAGCCGACTTCAAGCTCCATCGTGTCGAGGTCGAGGAGTTTTTCGACTTTCTCCGGCTCTTTCTTGGCGGTCTTTTCTTTTTCCTTTGCCGCGGCGGCCTTGGCGGCTTTCTGCTGGTTGCGGGAGAGTGTGAACGAAAGTGCGCCGCAGCAGGAGCCGAGGATCATCAGTGGAACCTTCGGCAGGCCGGTGAACATCATCAGGATGATGAAGATGCAGGCGATGATCAAGGGCCTTGGGCTTGGCGAAGAGCTGGTTGAGCACTTCCTCGCCGAGATTGTTCTTGCTGCTGGTGCGGGTGACGATCAGGCCGGCGGCAAGAGAGACGATGAACGCGGGCACCTGGCTGGCAAGGCCGTCGCCGATGCTTAGCTTGGTGTAGAGCTGGAGGCAATCGAGCAGGCCCCAGTTGTGCTCGAACATTCCGACGTAGAGGCCGCCGAGAACGTTGACGAAGGTGATGATGATGCCGGCGACGGCGTCGCCGCGGACGAATTTGCTGGCACCGTCCATGGCGCCGTAGAAGTCGGCTTCCTGGGAAACGTCAGAACGGCGTTTTCTGGCCTCGGCTTCGTTGATGGTGCCGGCGTTGAGATCGGCGTCGATAGCCATCTGCTTGCCGGGCATGGCGTCCAAGGTGAATCGGGCGGCGACTTCTGAGATTCGCGTAGCGCCCTTGGTGATGACGGCAAACTGAATGACGACGATGATGATGAAGATGATGACGCCGACGGCGAGCGAACCCTTGGTGACGAAATCGGAGAAGGTGTAGATCACCTCGCCGGCGCTGGTCATGGCGGTGTTGGCGTCGCCGGCGCGATCGCCCGCGGTGAGAATCAGCCGAACCGTCGCAACATTCAGCACCAGGCGAAAGAGCGTCAGGGCCAGTAGCAGGGATGGGAAGACCGCCAGTTCCAGGGCGCTGGAGACGTAAATCGTCGTCACCAAGACGATGATCGACAGGGTGATGTTGAAGCAGAGCAGAATGTCGAGCACCTGCGTGGGCAGCGGAACGAGGATCACCAGCACGAGGCTGATGAAGGCGATGGGGAAGATCATCCCGCGGTTTTCGCGAAGCTTGACGAAGGCGGGATGGGCAGCAATGGACGCCATTTAATTAGGTCGGTACGGCACGCGCGGTTCGGGTCGCCACCAGTTGTTTTCCGGACAGTTCGTAGACGTAGGCGAGGATTTCGGCCACGACGGCTGTAAAATTCCTCGGGGATTTCCTCGCCGACTTCGACCATGCGATAGATCGCGCGAGCCAGCGGCGGACGCTCGACGATGGGAATGCCGGCCTCGGAAGCGAGTGAGCGGATGCGCTGGGCCATGAAATCGGCGCCCTTGGCCACCAGCTTTGGGGCGCGCATTTTGGTCTGGTCGTACTTGAGCGCAACGGCATAGTGCGTCGGATTGGTGACCACCACGTCGGCCTTGGGGACTTCTTTTTTCAGTCGCTGCATGTGCCGCTGGGTGGCGATCTGGCGGCGGCGCTGCTTGGTCATGGGATCGCCTTCCATGCTGCGCATTTCGTCTTTCACTTCGGACTTGGTCATGCGCAGCGAGCGTTCGACGCGGAATCGCTGGTTGATGTAGTCGATGATCGCGAGGATGAAGAGGAGCACGCCGACGCGAATGCCGATGCCGAAGACCATGTCGGCGCCAAGCCCGAAGATCTGGAGGGTGGTGAGCTGCTGGACGCCGATGATCTGTCCAAGGCGATTGGCGATGGCCGACCAGGCGACCAGGGTAACCAGGACAAGCTTGGCCATGTTCAGAAGCAGTTGAACGCCCCCCTGCCGGAAGGCGAAGATTTTGCTGAAGCCGCGGACAGGGTTGAGAGCGCCGAAGTTGATCGCGAGGCGCTGCGGGCTGAAATTGAATCCTACCTGGGCGAGGTTGGTAACGATGACCAGGATCATCGCCCCGCCAAGCAGCGGGAGCAGTGCCATGCCGACGGCGTGAAGGTATTGGACGACCTGCTCGCCAATCATGCCGGTGGTGAAATCCGAGAGCGACGTCGCGGAGAGCATTTCGCGCACGATGTCGCGGAGGGAGAAAATGATGCCGGAGCCAAACCATTTCATCAGCAGCAGCCCCCCTACCAGGAGGACGGAGCTGGTGAGGTCGTGACTGCGGGCGATGTTTCCCTGCTGGCGGGCTTCGGTGCGTCGCCGCGCCGTCGGGGCTTCGGTTTTGTCGCCTTCGGATTCAGCCATGCTTCAAAACGCCCTTCAATGCGTCTGATACGCCTGCCACACTTGCCTCATCGCGATGAGCAGGTTGTAGCGGATAATCGAACTTGTAAGACCCAGGCCGACGATAAGAACCATCATTCCCACCAGCGCGCGAATGGAGATGCCGGCGGTCATGATGTTGAGCTGGGGAACTGTTTTGCCGACGAATCCGAGGACCAGATCGACGATGAGCATCGTCACCAGCATCGGCGCCGACAACTGCAGCGCGAGAACCACCGCGGCCTGAAACACCGAAACAATCAGGTTGAAGAGGGAATGGCTCAGCGACACCGAAAGCAGGGGCAGCGAAGCAAAGCTGTCGAAAACGGCCTTGACCAGCGCCATGTGGCCGCCGATGGAGAGAAAGATCAGCAGCGAAAGGAAGAAGTAGAGGTCGCTGACGACCGCCCCGCCGCCGCCGTACTGGGGGTTGAGGGTTTGGCCGAGATTCAGGCCCATCTGCTGCCCGATCATTTCGCCGGCCCACTGGCCGCCGATGAAGACCAGACTGAGGATGAAACCGATGGCGGCGCCGAAAACGATTTCGCCGGCGATGGCCACCGCCAGGTCCCAGGAACTCTGAGGCATTTCGATGTTGACGTGAAGCATCGGCGCGATCGAGGCGGAAAGGACGATGGCGATCATCGCTTTCACCCGCCGCGGAATCTGCTGGCTGCCGAGCAGCGGCGCCCAGATCATCATTCCGGCGATGCGAAAGAGCACCAGCACGTAGATCGGAACGAAATTGATCGCGGATTGGATCATAAAAACGCTTCATCGCACGTGCCCGTTGGTGAACATGTCCATGGCGTATTGCATGAGGCGGTGGCTCATCCACGGCATCAGCGCAATAGCCGCCACCACCATCGAAACGATCTTGGGAATAAAGGTGAGCGTCTGCTCCTGAATCTGGGTGAGGGCCTGGAGCAGCGAGATGATGATGCCGACGATCAACCCGATGACAAGCATTGGCGACGAGATCACCAGCGCCAGAAGAAGCGTATTGCGGATCAGTTCGGAGGCTTGCTCGGTGGACATGCACACCCATCCTTGAGTTCACTGCGAGGCCCATCCTTGGGCTTCACATGACAAAACTACCCATCAGGCTGGCCGTAATCAAGTGCCAGCCGTTTACGAGAACAAAAAGCAATAGCTTGAACGGCATCGAAATGAGCACTGGGGGCAGCATCATCATGCCCATGCTCACCAGGACCGAAGAAATCACCATGTCGATGATGACGAACGGAAGATAGACGCGAAAGCCCAGGAGAAAGGCCGTTTTCAATTCGCTGAGCATGAAGGCCGGGACGAGGGTCATGGTGCCCACATCGCGGAATGTATTGGCCCGCGGCTGGTGGGCGAATTGCATGAAAAGATCGACGTCGGTTTCGTTATGACACTGGCGGATCTGGTTGATCATGAAATCGCGCACCGGAACCTGGGCCGCGCCCAGCGCCTCGACCTGAGACAGTTTGCCGCTCATGTAAGGCTGAATCGCCGTGTCGTTCACCCGTTGCCAGGTTGGGGACATGACCAGAAACGTCATGAACATCGCGAGGCCGACGAGGATCTGATTCGGCGGCAACTGCTGTGTGCCCATCGCCTGACGCAAAAGTGCAAAGACGATGACGATGCGCGTGAAGCTGGTCATCATCAGCAGGATGGCCGGCGCGAGGGAAAGCACCGTCAGCAGGACGATGATCTGCATCGCGGAGGAAAAGTTTTCGCGATTGGAGAGATCCGGCAGCGCGTGCTGAACGGAAGCAAATGGATTGTCAGTCGTTGCGGAAGGAGTGTTTGTGGTGATTGCAGTTGAGGTGTCGTCAGCGCGGGCGATGCCTGCAAAAATAAGAACGCAAACCGCGCAAGTACCCCATAGAAACTGATTCACGAGAGCATCCTTTCTCATCGTGTCGTAAAGCGACGGCGTTTATAACACGCGATATGCGCAAGCGGTAGCGTTAAGCGCGAAAAGTTGAAAATTTTCGCCGGAAATTTTCCTGAGGGCAGCGGCGCAAATTATGCGCGACCAAATTGCTGGGCGACTTCGCGCACTTTTTCGCGCAGCCCCGCCAGCTCTTTTTTCGTTTCGTCTATCGTCGGGCTACTCGCCGCGATTTCATTGCTGGCGTCGAACGTCTCCGGCTCGGCCGTCTCCTCCGAAAATTCCTTGCGGGCGCGGCCGAAGAGGGATTCGAAACGCCGGGCGACGGAAATCGTCTCCTCGGCGGCGCGAGCGACAATGGCGGCGACTTCGTCCGGATCGGTTACCTCACACAAGCTGTTGAGGTTTGCGCCGGTGTCGCCCACAAGAATCAGGCGCTTGCCGAATTGGATCACCAGCAGGTGCTGGCGCGGCGCGATGGCGGTTCGGGCGACGATTTTGACCGCTGATGATGAGCGATGGACGACTGCCCCGGGAACGATCCGGCGCACCGCGGCACGCATGAGGAAAATCAGGCCGAGGACGACGGTGAGGGCCAGCAGAACGTGCGGGATGTCGAATGAACTGGCGGAGCCGGGTGCGGCGTTGAATTTTGCCGCCGAGCTGGAAGAAGCATCGATGCCAACGGGGGCGGATTCGAGCTGTTCGTCCGTCGGCAATGCCGCGGCGGCGAAGGATTTTACGGCTGTGGCAAGGAAAAGAACCACGCCGATCGTGATCGCGCGGCGCAGGCCCAGCGAAGAGATCACATCGCCTCCTCTTTGGCGGCGGGGACGATTTCGTTCACGCGGACACAGAAATTGTCGTTGAGGACCAGTACTTCGCCGCGGGCAACGAGGCGATCGTTCACGAAAACATCGACGGGATCGCCGGCCAGCTTGTCGAGCTCCACCACGCTCCCTTCGCTGAGCTTCAGAACCTCATCCACGAGCATCCGGCTGCGGCCAAGCTCAATCTTTACGTTTAGCTCGACATCCCGAAGCAGATCGATGCTGGAGACCTGGGCGTCCGCCATCACCTGCTGGAAGCTGGGGAGCTTGAACGCCTCGGCATCGGCGCCGGGAAGTTCGCCGCCGTTGCCGTCTTCGAAATTGGCCTGCTTGAGGAGTTCCTCGACGGATGGGCCCTTGCCGTCGGTTTCGGCGGCGTCGGGGCTGTCGAAGTTGGCTTGTTTCAGTAGTGCGTCGATCGAATCCTGACTCAATGCGGCGGCTTCAGCTTCTGCCGGCGCTGCTTCGGCGGGGGCTGCTGCTGCGGGGGCTGGTTCAGCCGGCGCTGCTGCGGCAGCGGGCTCGGGCGCGGCTGCCTGTGCAGGCGCCGGTTGCGGAGGCGCGGGTTCCGCGGGCGCGGCAGGAGCATCGGCGGGTGGCTGCGGTTGGGGATCAGCGGGGGGTGGCTGCGATTGAGAATCGCCTGGGGCCATGGGTCACCATCCTTGGTGAATTTGACGCGGCAATCAGTCGCGCCTTTAGTAGTCCGCAGGGAACGAAATGCACTGCGGAACCAAAACATCGTCGATCATTCCATCACCGACGATCTCATCCAACTGATATTTCACCTGCCGGCGGAGGGTTTCCAGGCCCGGCTCGGATCCGCCCCCGAGTTTGTCGGGATCGGACTCCGCAATTATGGTCCGCACGCGGTCCTGAATCAAGGCGTCGTGCTCGCCAATTATCGCTTTTACCTTGTCCGCGAATTCTTTCTTCACGGAGAGGACGATTTTGACGTCATACAGATAACTCTTGCCGCTGCGCTTGTTGGGGAAGCGCGATTCAAGCAGGGGCATTTCGACTGTCGGGCTGTCGTCGGGAGAGGCCGAAGCGTCGGCGCCGGTGGCGTCCTTCTTCTCCGGCGTGGTCAGGTCGGCGGCGTTGGCGTTTTTCGGGCCGCTGTTCAGGAATTTGAATCCCGCGAAAAGCACCACGGCTTCGATGAACATCACCCCGCCGATGAGCACGGGTAATTTGGTCAGGAATCCCCCGCCCTTGGCTGCCGGCGCGGCGGCTGCCGCCGGGGCGGCTTCCCCTTTTGCTGGAGCCTTCTTTTCTGCCGACGCCTCTGATTTCTTTTCCGCTTTTTCGGCCATGATCCGTTACGTCCTTTTCTGCGTCCGATAATCGGGCGGGTGCGAAAGCCCCACCTATTCTCTATCGGAAGAAAATAGACGAATCTGAGCAGTGCCGGAGATAGATTGCTTAGGGAAGTGCCAAAAAGAGCGTCAGAGTGCGATTTACCGCCGGGGTTCAGTCGGTTATCGGGCGGCGGATGATGCGAGAGTATTCGATCGCCCGCCGGATGACCTCGGCGATCGGCTCCTGCACCATCATCTTTTCCCCGGTGTCGCAGCAAACGACCGTGTCGGGCGTGGCCTCCACATAGCGGATTTTTTCGGCGTTTATCACAAATGCGTGGCCGTTAAGACGAGTGAGCTGGATCATGATGGGTCCTCATGGGTTATCTCTGCGAATTGAGCAGGTCAGTCAGAAGCTCGTCGCTGGTGGTGATGACCTTGCTGGAGGCGCTGAAACCGGTCGAGGCGATGATCAGGTTGATGAATTCCTGCGAAAGATTCACGTTGCTCTGCTCCAGCGCGCCGGATTCGACCGTTCCAGTGCCGTTGGCGGTGGCGGCGCCGATGACGGGATTGCCGCTGTTGGGGCCCGAAATGTAAACATTGCCCCCCTGGGCGATCAAACCGTTGGGATTATTAAAATTGGCCAGCACGACCTGACCGAGCGTCTTGGTCAGGCCGTTGGTGAACTGGCCGGTGATCGTTCCATCCCCTCCGACGGAGAAGGAAGTAAGCGTTCCGATCGGCTCGCCGTCCTGGGTGGACATGACGACGTTGGAACTGGTCGACGATAACGCCGTGGTGTTTCCGAAATTGAGGTTAATGTTCAGCGGGCTTGCGGCGCCGGTGCCGGTGCGGTTGATGGAGAGCTGGGTGCCGGTTGTTGAAACCAGGGCGCCGGCGCTGTTGTAGGTCAGTGTTCCGGTGCCGACGATCGGGCCCGCCCCACCCGTATTGTCGGGGCTCGAGGCGTAGAACTGCCACACATCTCCCCCGCCGACGCTACTGCTCTTGAGAACAGTTGTCAGATTAATGGTGATCGGCGTGCCGAGCGAGTCGTAGGCGGTAATCGTGGTGTTGGTGCTCTCGCCGACCGGATTGTCCGTGTAGGTTGTGGGGCCAACGATATCCGTGCCGGCATTCAGCGCAAACGGCGTAGTGTTGGATGTCGTGTCGACAAGTCCCTGCGAACCGAGGGTGATGGCATTCGCGCTGCCGGTGTTGCCAATGACGGTCAGATCGACCGAATTGGGAGCCGTGCCTGTCTGAACGGTGGTGCCGGGAGCCGGCGGACCCGTGACGCTGGTGTTTATGGCCAGCGCATTGTTTAGGAAGTTTTGCAGGTCATTCAACGTGGAAGTGGGGGAGACTGTGAAAGATTGGGTGGGCAGATTGTTTCCCCCCTGCGTGCCGCTGACCGTCAGCACATCGTTGACAGCCACCAGCGGCACGCCGTTGGCCGATGCGCTGGCGAGATTGGTCAGCAGGGTCGTGCCGACGGGCGCCGCGCCCCCGCCGAGGGTCGTAATGTCCTGGCTGGTGAGGATGGTCGCGCCGCTGGCGACAGGGCCGCTGGTGTCGAGATTTCCCTCCAGCGAGACGTTCTGGGTGGCGGCGGCGATCGTCGCCTGACCGATCGGAATCGTAAGGTTCCCGAGGCTGCCGGTAATGATGTTCCCGTTTTGATCGGCACTGTATCCTTGAACATAAGCGCCGGAACCGGTCACAAGCTGATTGGACCCGTTGAGCGAAAACGTGCCGTCGCGGGTGTATTGCTGCCCCTGGCTGGAATTGAGTACAAAAAAGCCATTGCCGCTGATGGCCATGTTGGTATCAACCCCGGTTGTCTGGATCTGGCCGGGGGTGTAATTGGTGGTGATGGCCGCGACCTGCACGCCCATGCCCTCCTGGCTTGGGTTGGTGCCGCCGAAATCACCGTTCGGCCCGCTGCTGGGGCGATCCGTCACGTAAAACTGCGACGAGAACGAGACGTTGCTGGATTTGAACGCGGTGGTGTTCGCGTTGGCAATGTTGTTTGCCACGACGTTCATCCACGACTGGTTGGCGTCGAGGCCGGATAGTCCCGTGAAAAGTGAGCTGGCTAATGACATTTAAAACCCGCCTGGAAATTCTTGGACATCCGGATTCATTCAATATCCACGGCGAAAACCGTCGCCGGCACGGAGAATTGCGCCGCCGCGATCAGGAAGCGCCGTTTGTGGTCGGGGCGTTGGTGATTGCGGTGACATTCGCCATCGACATCGTCGCACCGGTGTTAAGGCTCAGGCTGACGCCGCTGCTGCTGACCTGCACGCCGGTCACGGTGCCGCTGATGGCGTTGCTGTTCTGGTCGGTCCCCTGAACGAGCTTGCCGATCATGTTGGACGCCGCCGACACCTGGTTCTGCTGCACCATGCTGGTGAGGTTGGTCTGGAGGCTGTCCTGCGATTGCAACTGTCCGATCTCGCTCATCTGCTGAAGCATTTCGTTGCTGTCGGTGGGATCGAGCGGGTTCTGGTTCTGAAGCTCGGTCACCATGAAGTTGATAAAGTCGCTGGGCGTGAGCGAATTGCTCGCGTTCGTCGAACCGCTCGAAGACGAGTTGGCCGCAGTCGTCTGGGCCGTGTTGGAATTGAAAATCGAGTTTAGAGAGTTTATGGCACTCATGGTTTAAACCCTTTCGGCCGGAAATATTCGCGGCGATCAAAAATCGGACCTGGTAATTTGCAGTAAAGCGAAATCTGCGCCCGTGCGCAGCGAGAGCTGCGCATCGGGCGATTCAAGCCACCAGATCCAGCGGATCATTTCCACCCCGGATCTTCCGCCACATGCGGCGAAGCGTCTCGCGGCGCTGCTGCTCCTGTTGGGCGCTGCGGCCGTCGCTGGAGGATTGGCCGTTGCTGTCCGAATCGTTGCTGGAAGAGCTGTCGGAGCTTGAACTCTGGCGGACGTGAAGGCGATCGACGCTGACCCCCTGCGTTTCCAGGGCATTTTTGAGCTGGCCGAGGGTGTGCGTCAGCAGGCGCGTGGCCTGGTCGCTGCTGGTTTCGAATGAGGCGGACATTACGCCGTTTTCCATGTGGACGGAGATCTGCATGGCGCCCAGATCGGGCGGGTTGAGGGTGATGTTCATCGTCCCGCCGTTGGGGAGCAGCTTGCCGTTGATCGTGGAGACGATGGACTGCTGATTGGCCTGGGCGAATTGGGCGACGGGGGTTTGCGGCGCAGTGGGCTGCGGGGCGACGGCCGGCGTCGCAGGCTGCGAAGAAGCTGGCGCCGGCGCGGGAAGCAGATCGGCAAAAGCAGTCGTGGGAACGTCGGCGCCCTTTTCCTTGCCTGTGGTGGGAGCCGCGGCGGTCGCAGCGGTGGTTTCGGTTTCAGCCGCGGCATTTGCGGCGGCGGCATTCTCGGCTGTGAAGGGTGAGACGTTGACGTGGGAAGTGGAAGCCTTCAATGTTGAATCGGCGGTTGAATCAGAATCATCGGAAGCATTCTGAGTCGTGGTCGGTTTCGACGGGCTATTCGTATTTGTCTGCGCTGTTGTAGCCGCGGTCGCAGCCGCATTCTGTGCGGCAGCGTTCTGCGTTGTTTGATTCGTCTGCGGCGCCGCTTTTTGATTTGCCGATTTCGTCGCCGCCGGTTTCGTGCTCGTCGCCTGGGCAATTTGTGCGAGATTCACGTTTGGCAATTTAAGTAAGACCGCGAGCGGAGATTTCTGCACCGTGTCGGCCGAATTCGCCTGCTCATCCGCGGACTCCGTCTGTACCTCGGTTTCAGTTTCGACGGCGGTATCACCCTTGGCCGAGGTTGTATTCTGCTGCTTCTGCTGCGAGTTAGAACGATCCCCCAACTGCCCGGAATCCTTTTCCGGTTTTGTTGGCGTGGTGGGCGCATTTGTGGGCGCCGACTGAGCTTGCGCCGCAGGCGTTGAAGACTGCGGCTTTGATTGGGCCTTGCTCAATTGCTTCGAAAAATCGCTGTCTTCCGGTGAACTCGGCTGCGTGCTGGGTGGAGTTGGCGGGGGCGGTGGTGGTGGGTTGGGAAGGATGCTCTGAATCGAAGGGGTCATGGAGATTTACCATCCGTGGCTGAAACCTGGGCCAGCCGTATGCGCTCCAATACGCGCTGGATGAATGCTGTTTCGTCACTCGTTTTGAATTCCTTGATAATTTTTCCGGCCGTGCGCGTGTCCATCGCCTGTAAGTACTGCTGCACCGTTGTTTCATTCAGCGTCATGAAAATATTTTTACCTGGCGCGACGGCATGGCACTGTACAGGGACAAGCTCGTCTGGAAACCCTGATCGTTCTGGAGCTTCTGCGCCTCTTGTTCCCGGTCGGCAAGGTCTTTTGCCCTTTTATCGAGCGCGGCCCGGTCGGCAGCGAGCTTGGCGTTGGCCAGATCAATCTGTTTTTTGAGGTCCATCAGTTCCCGCTGCCGCTGATCGAGCTGCATCATCTGGGCGTCGAATGTGCGGCGGACGAAATCAACCTGCTGGATGGCAGAGAGGCCGGCGTGGCTGGCCAGGAGGTCGGCAAGATTGAGCCGGGGTCCCGGGGCCGATGACGATGGCGCACTGGGCTGCGTGGTCGCGGCAGGCGGTGGTGGCGAGAAAATCAGCGTCTTCACTTGCGCGAGCTTCGCCTTATCAAGTTTTCCCGATTGAAAGAGATACGCAACGCCCCCCACGGCGCCCAGAAAATTCAGCGCCAGCGTGAAGGCCAGAATCAGCAGGAGCTTTTTCATTCACGCCCCCCTTCGCTCCGGCTTGTGCCGCCCGCATGAACGAAATTGTCGTGGCCGATGTGCATGGCGATTTCGTCCATTTCCACGTCCTCGCGGCGGCGAATCTCCTCGCGCCAGCGGTTGAACTGGCGTTCTTTGAGCTTCTCCATTATCTTGCGCCCCCGGGCGGCTTCGGCGAGATTGCGCGTCGCCTGGTCGATGTGTACTTTCACCGCGCCCATTTTCTGTGCAATCCCCATCGCCTTGCGGTGCATGGCCACAGAATATCGGCGATGGGCCGCGAGAAACGCCAAATCCAGGCGACCCGTCAGGCGATTCTTTCTTAGATCTTCATCCGAAGCACGGACTGAAGCGTCCAGACCGCGCAGTTCCGCATCAAGCACCGCCATCTGCGATTGGATCACGGCCAGCTCGCGTTTGCGTTGGTGCTCGATATTCGTTCGATGACGAAGAACACCTTCGAGTTGGAAAGTAAAGCGGGGCATGGGAAATCAGATCATTTCGCCGCGGCCGCGGGTTTGGCTTTCTGCGCCTGGGCCCGAAGGGCCTTTTCCAACTGGTCCAGCCACAGCGACAATTCACCAAGCTGCGTCACCGATTGCTCCATTTTCAACGGTGAATTCGAATCCTGCTGAAGAAACTGAAGAATGCGCGGCCGCGACTGAACGGCCATGTCGAATTCCATGTTCACGCCGGGGACATATGCCCCGATGTTGACGAGATCTTCGATGTCCTGATAGACGGCAATCAGCTTCATGACCCGTCGGATATGGCCAAGCTGCTCTGACCCAATAACCTCGCCGCGCACGCGGCTGATGCTCTGGAGAACGTCGATCGCCGGAAAATGCGAACGATTCGCCAGCGACCGGCTGAGCCAGAGATGGCCATCGACGATCCCCTTCACGGCGTCGGAAATCGGCTCATTAAAATCGTCCCCTTCAACAAGAACCGTATAATACCCCGTGATCGACCCGCGCTTGCTCCGGCCGGCTCGTTCCAAAACCTGCGGCAAAATAGCGAACACGCTCGGCGGATATCCCTTGGTCGCCGGCGGCTCCCGCGCCGCCAACCCGATCTGCCGCTGTGCGTGGCACATGCGGCGTGATCGAATCGACCATCAGCAGGACGTTCATCCCCTCGTCGCTGAAAAACTCGGCGATCGTGCAGGCAACCTTCACGCTCCGCACGCGAAGCAGCGGCGCTTCGTCTCCGCTGCTGACAATGACGACGCATCGACGCAGCCCATGTTCACCCAGGATTTTCTGCAGGAATTCCTGCACCTCGCGGCCGCGCTCGCCGACAAGCGCGACGACGGATACATCGGCGCTAGTGTGCTTCGCGATCTGGCCGAGCAGCGTGCTTTTGCCGACGCCCGGGCCGGAGAATATTCCCATACGCTGCCCAAGCCCGCAGGTGTGCAGCGCATCGACGCAACGAACGCTCGTGGAAATGGGCTTATCGATGTTGACCCGCTACATCGGCTCAACCGCACAGCGCATCGATCCGGCGTCGAATTCCCAGGGGAAGCGATTCGCGCCCGTCAATCGGATTGCCAAGTCCATTCAGCACGCGGCCGAGCATCCGATGCGTGCAGTTGATGGTCGGGCGCCGCCGAGATCTCTCAACGCAATCTCCCCGCGAAACGCCCGAAGACGATTCAAGAGACATCAGCAGTGTTCGGTCGTGCTGAAAACCTACCACTTCGGCAATACTTTCCGAGCCTCCCATGCTGATGATTTTGCAAAGCGATCCCACGGGCAGCGACAGGTCGCTGGCTTCGATCGTTAGACCCCCAATCGCCTGCACCCGCCCGACCACGCGATATGGCAAGCGCGCTTCGACCGCGTCAACTTGCGAGGCGAGATAGGTCAACTTCCCCTCCGCGCATTTCCGGAAGCAGATCCGCGATAATTCGATCGAGCTGTACATCCACATCCGCGTCGATCTGCCCCTGCGCGGTGAAAACCCGCGCTCCGCCGGGCGAGGTCCCGCATCTTCCGCCAGTTCGATGTGTTTCAATTGCGGCCACGCCAGGCGCAGATTTGGAATCTCTGCCTGAAGCGTCTTGAGCTGCGCCGGATTCACCGCGATTCGCACGTCGGCAGCGTGAACCGCCAGCGACAGCGCCTCCTTCAAATTCCGCGCAGAACCGTATCATCGATATTCGCCTCCCGGCGCTGATGACTTTGCGAGCGATTGCGCTGGCGAGCCCCACGACCTCGCTGATGGCATGCGTGTGAAGCTGATCGCGGCCATCGTCCAAATCCCGGCACGCCTCGGTAAGGGAATTGATCAGCTGCTTCATCGCCTCGCTGTTTTGCGCCAGGGCCTGCGGCGTGCCCCGATTTCCGGCCTTCCTCAAACCCCTCGCGCCGCCCCTGCTGACGCCCTTCGGCCAGCCCTTCGGTTTTCGCCCGCTGCTTGATCTGTTCCGACTCCGGCGTGCCCCGGCGATGATCTGGTCGGCCTTCCCGGGCGCCGGAGAAGCACCGATTCGCGCCGCCGCCTCGATATCCTGCATCGAAAACGCGGAAACGCCCAGCGGAACGTCGGTGGCTTTGATGAGGCCCATGATTTCCTCCGTGAAATCGATTGAGACCCGATTCCCTTCGGGTCGCGACTAAGCAACGAAACCGATCAGACAACCATTTCCTTTTCCCCGCCCCGGCCCGCGATGATGATTTCGCCCGCATCTTCCAGCCGGCGAACGACATCCACGATCTTCTGCTGCGCCGATTCCACGTCGCTGACGCGAACCGGCCCCATATATTGCATATCTTCCTGAATCAGTTGCGCCGCACGCTCCGACATATTCTTGAAAATCTTCTGCTTCAGGTCTTCGCTGGCCGTCTTTAACGCCAGCGCCAGCTCCTCGTTGTCCACTTCTTTCAGCACCGACTGAATCCCCTTGTCGTTGACCAGCAAAATATCTTCGAAGACGAACATCAGGCGCCGGATCTGCTCGACCAGGTCGGGGTCCTCCGCCTCGAGGCCTTCCATGATTCCCTTTTCCGTCGATCGATCCGCGAGATTGAGAATCTCCGCGACGGTATCCACGCCCCCCGCTTTTTCAAACGTCTGGCTGACGATGTCAGAAAGCCGATGCTCCAGCCCCCGCTCCACCTCCCGGATCACCTCGGGATTGGTCTGCTCCATGTTGGCGACGCGCTTCACAACCTCGATCTGCTTCTGATTCGGAAGCCCCACAAGAATTTCGCTCGCCTTCTGCGGCGGAAGGTGTGCCAGGATCAAAGCAATCGTCTGCGGATGCTCGTCCTGGATAAACGTCAGAAGGTTTTCGCTTTCGGCCTTCTGAAGGAACGAAAACGGCGTAGTCTGCACCTGCTGCGTCACCTGCTTGATCACCCGATTCGCGTCGTCATCGCCCATCGACTTGCGAATCAGCGCCTTGGCATATTCAAGTCCACCCTCGTTGAGATAGGAGTTGGCCAGCGCCAGATTGTAAAACTCCCCGAAAACTTCCTTTCGCGAATCAGCGGCGACGTCGCGTATCCCGGCAATTTCCCGGCTGACTTCCTCAACCGCCTCGGGCGGAAGCCGCTTGAGGATTTCCGCCGCCTGCTCCTGAGGAAGCGATAGCAGCAGAATCGCCGATTTTCGTACGCCGTTGACCTCTCCCATATATCACCCTATCGGTTAAGCCAGCGCTTCACTAGATTCGCGGCAGCTTCCGGGTTGGCGGAAACCATCTGTTGCACCTGGTCCACCATTTGCTGTGCCTTGACCGTTTCATCGTCCAGTTCCATTCCATCGAGCGTCGCACTGTTTTCCGCGGCGTTGCCCACTACGGTTTCGCCCGACTTCAGCGTCTGCGGATCGGCCTCTGGCAAACCCTGGGCCAGCGCCGGAGTCACCGCCCCCTTGCGAGCCATCATCGAAACCATGAACAAGCTCACGACCGCCAGCACTCCAATCCCCAGCTCCTTGCTGTGCTTCGTGACGATGCCATTGAGCGGAGAGGCAGCCGCCTGCTGACCCAGCGGAAGCTCCGGCGGCACTGCATCGCTGTATTCCTCAACGACCAGCGCATCGTCGCTGGGAAAAACCGCACAACCCTTCACCACGTTGTGAATCTTCTGCGAGGTGTCATCAATAAACGCCTTAAACGCCGCGGGGTCGTCCGGGTCCTTCCCATCGTTCTCATTTTTATACTGGTCGACAAAGTAGCTGCGCGGAACGCGAACCGACGCCGATTCCACCGTCGCCATTCCCCCCTCCTGGGTCACCTGTTCATCGGTGTTGCTGTAATCGGCTTTGAGCTCAGTGGAATCGGAGCTGCTGGTATTTCCGCCCCCCCCGCCGCCCGACGACGGCAGCGACAGCGCGGTGTTCGACACCGCCCCAGGGTCCTGCGAAGCAGCCGGCTCGGCCTGCGTCTCCGAATTGGTCTCCTCGGTTTTCGTCGGCACCGAGACGATCTGCTTGGGATCGACGGTATGAATAGTCTTTCGCGAAAGCGAGGTATCCAGCTTCACAGTCACCGACACAAACAAGCCGTGAATATCAGACAGCGAGTTCTCGATCTTTTGCGTATACAGGTCTTCCCAATTCTTCTGCATCTGCACGGGATCGCCGTCGTCCCCGATTGTGGTCTGGTCAGTGTGATCTTTCACGGGATATGAAACGCCGTCGATAACGACGTTGACATTGCTTCGCAGCAAACCCGCCTGCGCACCGCAGACAACGGCCGCCGCCGATTGAGCCAGTTGCCGCGCCGACATCTGGTCATCGCGGCCGGTCGTCAGCGTAACCGTCGCCACGGGAACCGCGTCGTTGGAGCCGATGTCGCGATCCGTGTGCGGATCGATCACCACTTCCGCATCGGAAACCCCCGGCCAGTTGCGCATCATCGCCGAAAGCGTCTGCTCCCGGGCCCGCAAAAACATCTCCGCGGTTTTGTCCGGCGGATCGAGCCAGTTCATCTCCTTGATGATCGCGTCAAACCCCTTGTCGAAATCGCGAGGAAGCGCGTTGGAATATCCCAGCGTGGCAAGGATTTCCATCTTCCGGTCCGCGGGAACCAGAACCTTGTCGCCATTCACGGTGTGCGGAATATCGCGGGCGTCGAGATTTGCGGAGATCTGGCCGATGTCCTCGGTGGTAAGCGACTGATCCAGCAGCGGTGACATTTCCGGCTCTGCCGCCCAGCGCGACCACCAGACCAGCGTCATAACCATGATGGTCAGCAGGCAGAAAACCAGCATCTTCTGGGTGGCTGCTGAGCCCGGCAAGCTGCTCTTGTATGCGGGTGATCTGGGCTTTGAGGAAATCCATCGCTCAGCCCTCCTTGGCCGAGACTTGATTCGCATCCTGCGAACGTTGCTGGTGTTAGAACATGCTGTGCTCCAAATTGCAACAGCCGGAGCAAAAACCTCTTACCCCCTCTCCCGGTACTCCGGGAGAGGGTTGGGGTGAGGGCCTAAAAAATAAATTTCGAGTCCCGCGACTGCCGTGAACAAAAACTAGATGGATATCTGTTTAATCTCATCATACGCATCCATCAGTTTCGAGCGAATCGCCAAAAGTGTCTTAAACGCGAGGTCGGCTTTTTCCACCGCGCTCATCACGCCGGTGACGTTTTCTGTTTGTCCGGTTGAAACCGCATCGACGGCCTGCGATGCGTCCTGCTGAAGCTTCGACACCTCTTCGATGCTTTTCTTGAGCACATCGGAGAAGCTGCTCGCCGGCTGGGCGCCCGAACCTGGCGTTTGCCCCCCTGCCGGCGTGATGCCGCCGACATTGCCAAGCCCGCCGCTCGTGGGGTCGATCATCATCGGTCAAATCTTCGTGCTTATGCCAGCAAACGCAAGCTCGAATTAAACATCGACTTCGCAGTGTCCATCATGGTCACGTTCGCTTCGTACGCCCGCGAGGCTTCCAGGGCGTTCACGAACTCAATCGCCAGATCGACGTTCGGATAGCTGACGTAACCGTCCTTGTCTGCATCCGGATTTCCCGGATCAAATCGCTTCGGAAGCGGCGACTGATCGACCCGCACCTGCTGCACGTGCACGCCTGGCTTGCTCGGATCATCCGCCTGCCCCGGGGCAAAGACCACAAATCGCCGGCGATAGGGATTCGTGCTTGCCGCTGGCGTCGCGAAGCGTGTTGATGTTGGCGATGTTGCCGGCAATCGTATCCATCCGGATCCGCTGCGCCGTCAACGCACTGGCTCCCATGTCCAAAATGTCAAACATTGTTTATTTCCCTTCCTTCAATGCGGTTTCAATCATCGAATACTGGTCGCGGAGCAGCTCGACCGCCATGTTATGCATCAGTGCGTTCTTGGCCTGGTCGCTCATAAGCTGTTCCATCGAGCGGTTGTTGCCGTCGTGAAACAGAATGCCGTGGTCCGGATGCTGAATGTCCATCGAGACGTCCTGGAAACTGACGGTTCCCGGCACTTCCGACGACTGCTCGTCGATCTTCTTGACAAGAACCTTCTGAAATTGATCGAGGGACAGGTCCTTCTGCACATAATTCGGCGTAGAAGAATTCGCCACATCTTCGGCGAGAAGCCGCTGCCGCGCTTCGGTAAATTGAAGCGTCTGCTCAAGTACCGGCTCACTTCCCTGATTTAGCAACCGATCAATAAACATTCAGTACCTCCAACAACAAACCGCGTGCCACAACAGTTCATTCGGAAAATTCAGCGTCGCCTTTCTCTTAGCAAAGCTGAACCTGCGCCGAAACCGGCAATTGCTGCGCTGTTTCCCTGCGCTGTTTCATTGTGCAATCGCCTCGGCGAGCTCTCCTTCTTCGCGCCAGCGCTTCAGCTTCATGCCCAGCGTTCGCACGCCAATGCCCAGGCGCTGGCCGTTCGAACCCGATGCCCCTTGAACTGCTGCAGCGTGCTGAGGATCACCTGTTTTTCAATGTCCGCCAGCGGACGCCCGGCCAGCCCGTCGGCGATTGGCGTCCCGATGCTGGCGCTTCAGCCACGGCTCAATCGTTTGCGATCGGATAACGCCCCGGTTCGCTTTCCAGCACCACCGCGCGCTCGATGATGTTCTGAAGCTCGCGCACATTGCCCGGCCAATCGTAGTGCTGAAGCAGCGCAATCGCCTCCGGCTCGATATGCCGGAACGGCGTCTTTTCCCGCCGGCTCGCCTGGTGAATGAAATTCCGCGACAAATCCGGAATATCCTCCAGCCGATTCCGCAGCGGCGGAATTTCGATCGGCACCACGTTAAGGCGATAGAACAAGTCCTGCCGGAAATCGCCTTCTTCAACGCAGCGCTCGAGATTGCGATTTGTCGTCGCAATCACGCGCACATCCACCTGCTGCGTCAGGCTGCTTCCCACCCGCTCGAAACAGCTTTCCTGGAGCACCCGCAAAAGCTTCGCCTGAAGCGGCGCCGCAATTTCGCTGATTTCGTCCAGAAGCAGCGTGCCCCCATCGGCAAGCTCAAATCGCCCGCGACGAAGCTTGTCGGCCCCAGTGAACGCACCCTTTTCATGGCCGAAAAGCTCGGACTCCAGCAGATTTTCCGAAAGCGCCGCGCAGTTAACGGCAAGCATCGGCCGATCGCGCCGCGACGAGGCCAGGTGGATCGCCCGCGCGACGACCTCTTTGCCGGTCCCGCTTTCGCCGCGAATAAGCACCGTCGCATTGCTGCGCGCCACAAGCTCTATCTGATTCCGAACCTGCTGCATCGCCGTGCTGTCGCCCACCAGCGGCCGTGGCGAGCCGATCTCCGTCATGCTGCGATAGGCCTGGTTTTCCAGCCGCAGCCGGCTGTGCTCCAGCGTCCGGTCGACAAGCAGCTTGATTTCATCCCCGTTGAACGGCTTCTGGATGTAGTCGTACGCCCCCAGCTTCATCGCCTCGACGGCATTTGCCACCGACGCGAACGCCGTCATCAAAACGACCGGCATCTCTGGGCGCAGTCGCTTCGCCTCGGCGAGAAGTTCCAGGCCGGTCATCTTCGGCATGCGCAGATCCGTGATGAGAAGGTCAAACCGGGCAGCGCCGAGGCGCGCCGCGGCGGCAGAGCCGTCCGTGGCCGCCACGACTTCGTGACCTTCACGCACGAGTGACTGCGCGAGCGAGTCTCGCATCATGTCCTGATCGTCAACAATAAGTATTCGAGCCATGCGGTCTCCTGATCCTGTTTGCTAAATCCTGATTTCGAAAATCGCCCCACCGTCCGGCGCGTTGCCCGCGGTGATCGTCCCGTCGTGCGCTTCCACGATCCGGTGAACGATCGCCAGGCCGAGGCCCGTGCCGGCTTCCTTCGTCGTAAAGAACGGGTTGAAAATTTTGTCCAGCGCCGCCGGAGAAATCCCCGGCCCCGTGTCGCGGATGCATAGCCGAAAATGCTCCGGTGGATGGGGCGCCCACGAGATACTGACCACGCCCGCGCTTCCCACGGCTTCGATGGCGTTGATGAGCAAGTTCAAAACCGCCTGCCCAATCAGCAGCGGATCGACCGGCACAATCATCGGCCGGGGCCCCAGCGCTTCGTATCCGATCGCCCCATGCAGCCGCTCACCGGCAAGCTCGATCGATTGATCGACAAGCTCCGCAAGATCGACCGGCGAAAGTTGCGTGTGAATCTCCCGCGAAAACTGCAGCACCTGGCTCACCAGCGCCTCCAGCCGCTTCACGCCAGTGGAAATCTTCTTCACCAGCTCCAGCGACGTCGGCTGCGCCGCCACATCGCGCAAAGTAACGACGCGTACAATTCGATTCCCCCCAGCGGATTGCGGATCTCGTGCGCCATCCCCGCCGCCATCTCTCCCAGCGCCGCCAGCCGCTTGCGCCGCTCCAACTGCCGGTTCTTCTCCGAAAGCTCGCTGCGAAGCGATTGAACCGTCTTCTGAAGCTGCGCGTGCGAATGCTGCAACTTTTCCGTGAGATGGTTGTACTCGCGGATAATCCCCCCCAGCTCCTCGATGCGGGCGGCGGTGGAAGTTTGAGTGTCGGTCGTCGTGTCCATAAATCTCAACGATGAATGTCCAGTCCCGGCTTTCCCTGCCCATAAGCGGCGGCGGCATACGCGCGGTTGAACTTCCGTGCAGAAGTCGCCTGGTTGATCTTCTTTCCCACGTTCAGCTTTCGCTGCTGCATCACCAGCGTGTCGTCGCGGTCGGCCGCCGCGATCTGCTCGATCAGGTGCCGCGTTTCCAGGTGCAGGCTTTCCGCTTCCGTGCGCCGCTCCGGCGGCAATTGCGCGATGAACTCGGCCCAATTTTTGCGCGCCGCCGCACTGATCTGCCGAAGCTTCGTGATCTCCCGCAAAAACTGCTGCCGCTTTCCCAGGACCGCCAGCAGCTCCGCGCTGCGCGAGTTCTGGATGCACTCGTGCTGCGTGTTGGTGAGCTTGGCGAGGCTGCGATAGCAATCCAGCTCCAGCTTCATCGCCTGCAATATTTGATCGTTTTCCATAAGTCTCTCGCGATTTCACCACATGCCGCTGTCGTTCGTCCATTGGAGCCACTGTTCCCAATATTTCTTTGGCATCGAAAACGTACCATCCGTGAACGCCTCGGGCGGCATATGCTGGAGCATCCACTTGGCCCGGTTGTTGGCCGCCTTGGCCTCCTCGGGTTTGCCCAGGGCAAAGTAGGCGTTCACGATCTGCACATACGCCGCCACGCTAGAAGGATCATCCTGATAGCTGAACGCCGCCGAGTCGTAGAGCTTGATCGCGTCCTCGTAATTCCCCAGGTCGTACATGCAATCGGCGCGATAAAAATACGAGAGCTTCTGGTAAAGCTTGTCCGTGTCGTCTGTCGGAGCATTTGCCCGATACATGTCGATCACATCGTCGAACAGACTGCGCGCTTTGGTAAGCCGGTCGCGCTTCGCCGCCGCAGCTTCCGCAACCTGCGCCGCCACCGCCCCGGGCGACGTTTGCGCGACGCAAGCTTCGCATCCAGCAGCCCGGCGCTTTTCCGGTAGCTGTCCGCCATCAGGAAAACCATCTGCGCCTTCTGCTCGTCGGTGGGATACCGTTGCGTCAATTCCTGAAGCCGGGCGATCGCCTCTTCATAGCGCCCCGTGCGGTAGTAAAGCTGTGCCAACCCTCGCAAAGATTGCCTGAATTCCTCCGCGTTCGGGTCCACCAGCGGATTATTTTCGACGACGCTCAACAAAGTATTCTCCGCCCGCCCATACATCGTCGGCCCCTTGGCGATATACGCCTCCGCCAACGGAACCGCTGCCTTGCTCGCGGCCAGCGATTTGAAATATTCGAGTTGAAGCCGCTGAAACGCCCCAATCGCCTTGTCGAACATCCCCGCGGCCTGATACGCCTGGCCCAGCCGAAGCAGCGCATCGGGCGCCATCCGATCGCTCGGACGCTCGGCCACGAAAAGCTCCAGCGCTGCAATCGCCGCTTGAAGATTCCCCGCCTGATCGTAGAGATCAACCCCCTTCCACAGCGCATCGGAATACCCATGATCATCCAGCAGCGTAAGCTGGTGCGAATATTCCACGTAGGCATCCCCCGCCTTATTCAGCAGCGCCGAAACTTGCTGCGTCCGGTGAATCTTCTCCACGGGACCGGCATCCGGAAGCGTCGCCTCAATCTGATCCGCCCGCCGCTCGCACAATTCCCCCAGGCGCGCGTAAAAACCCGGAGGCGGCGTCGCTTGCAGGTCCTGCTCGTCCTGAATCACCTCCAGCGCCGATTGATAATCCTGCGCCTGTGTCAGCACTTCCCCAGCTTCGCGAAACGTGCCGATCGCTTCAGGCTTATACTTTGTCCGCGACGCCCGCCGGTCGATCTGCGCCACCACGTCATGGAAATCCTGCAATCCCCCGTCCGTTTGCCCCGACATGACCCGGCAAAGCCCCCGACCCAGCAGCGCTAGCGGCGCAGGCTTCGATTCCGGATGCGTGTCCAGAATGTCCTGGTAAAAAGAAATCGCGTTGGCGGCGTCGCCACGCTCCTCGTAAATCCGCCCCAGGTAATACGCCGCGTCCGCGTCGAGCGGATGGCTCACCCGAAGCTGATCGCGCGCCAGCCGCAGATATCGCTCCGCATCATCCGGCAACCCCTCCCGATAAGAGCAATATCCAAGCTGATAGTTAAACGTTCCCTGATCCACCGGATCAGCATCAAGCCGCGCCGCATCCCCCAGTAGCTTGCGCGCATCGGCAAACTGTTTGCGATCAATCAGAATCCCCGCCCGCTGATCCAGCGCCCACGCACTCTCTGAATCCGTAAGCCCTGGCTGCTTGAGATAATCCTCCAGCGACGCATCCGCGTTCGCCGGATCGTCATTCGACAATTCCAGCTCGATCAATTTCCGCCGCAGCGCCAGCGATTGATGCGGATCCATCGCGATCGCCTGCCGATAGTTGTCCGCCGCCTCGTCGTCGTGGCCCAGCGCCGCATAGCTGTCCCCCAGCCGCCGGTGCATGTCCGCGTCCGGCTTCACCCCCATCTCCACCGCGATTTCCGTCTGCTCGATGATCCGCTGGTAGTTCGCCGGAACCTGGATCTTCTCCAGCGTCTGCCCGGCCTCCAGCGCCTGCGCGATGAGGTAATGAATCTCCCCCTCCTTTAGGGGCTCCGGTTTCTCCGAATCCAAAATCCGCGAAAGCTGCTGAAGCGCCGCGTTGGGACGATTGTCTTTCAGATAATCCCGCGCCACCTGGATCTTCTGATCGATGGTCGCCCCCGGCCCAGGACTGATGAACAGATACCCCGCGTAAATGAACAGCCCGATCGACAGAACAAAAAGCGGAAGCTGCCAAAGCTGTGAAAATCGCTGGCTGGCAGAGCGGCTGCGCGGGAGTGGGACAGAGAGTTGGACATGGGCATCCCTGCCTTTGTCAATTCCGACGGTCATCCTGACCGACAACCGCAGTATAAAGGGTTATCGGACGAACGCAAGCAACATTTGCCGACTACCACACAAAAACAGACAGCGCTCACTTCTCTGAAGAGCCGGGCCGTCCCCGGCCCGTTCCCCCCGGAATTTCATTCGCCACCCAAATAAAATCGCCCCGCCGTTGCGATGCGACGAGGCGATGCGGAGAGAGAAAATGCAGGCCGTGGGTCTAATTGCTCGCAATAACTACTTTGACAAAATCGCCCGCTGATCGGTGGACGCTGTCACCGAATCCTTATCCAGCGGCCGCGCGCTCACGCGATCCGAGGCCGGCGCCTCACTGGTCATCGTCCCTCCCCGAGCATGCGTCGGCAGAATGACGATCTCAACGCGTCGGTTCTCGGCTCGCCCCGCCGCCGACGAATTCGACGCGATCGGCTGCTGATCTGCGTATCCCGCCACGCCCAGGCGTCCGCGATTCACCCCGTTCTTCACCAGCTCCGCCGCCACCGAAATCGCCCGATGCGCTGACAGATACCAATTGTCAAAATTCCCCGCGTCGATCGTCGTCTGCCGGGTCACGCGCTGATTATCCGTATGCCCTGCCACCATCAGCTCATATCCAACCGCCTGCGGCGAATTCAAAATCTCCGAAAACCTCTGCAGCGTCCCAACCGCCCGCTCATTCAGGTCCGTGCTGCCCGATGCAAACGTCACATCGCTCTTGAATTTGACCACGCCCCGCGCGGCGTCAAACGTCACGATGTCCGGATTCTCATTGGCAAACTCGGTCAGCGCATTGCTCAAATCCGGCGGCAACGCACGCTCGCCCATCTCCACCACCTGCGGCGGACGATTCAGCAAATCCTCATATTTCTGGGTAATGGCCGCGTTCTGCGCCTGCAAACCCGCGACCTGCTGCGAATAATTCGCCAGCATCGCCTGCTGTGTGTTGCCGGAATTCGCAATCGAATCGAGCTGCGCCTTATAAGCGTCCGCCTGCGACCGCGCACTTCGCGCGTCGGCCTCAGCCTGGTCAGCCTGCTGCAGCGCCTGATCGCGGCTGAGCTTCATTCCGTTGTATTGTTCTGCGGATACGCAACCGGTGAGTGAAAAGGCGAGTGCGGCTAATCCGAGCCACTTGAGCGTCCTTGCCATGAGTGAGCCTCCATGCGATTTAATTTTTTGAGCGTGCCCGGGAAAATCTCTCTTTTTCCGCTGAAATACGCCCGTTGGCGACGGATTCTGCCAAAAAATTAAAGTTTTGCAAGAGGCTGCGCAGACAATTCATGCGAATTTTGCGCTGGCAATGAAAATTCTGCGCCTTACCTCGTCGTCGTCTTCCCGATGATCAGTCCCACGACAAAGAAAACCAGCGTCACCGCCAAACCCCCCGCAGCCACGCCAATGAACCCATATTTCCCCGCGTTCTGCAGGATGTCGGCGTTGGTTTCGAGGACTCCTGAAATCAGCGCATAAGCTCCAAACAGTGCCACCAGCGCCGCCCCCAGCGCTGCCGCCCCAAACGCGGGCGACATCGGGTCCGGCTCCTCTTCCACCGCAACTGTGGTCACCCGGGCCGCCTGCGCACCGCCCAGTGTCCCTCGAATTTCAACCACTTTCCCCGCCGCCGTTCCCGCCGCAGATGCAACACCTGTCTCGCCCGGCATCCGCCGTCCGGCCGCCGTTCCTCCAGGCGCAATTTCATCCAGAAGCTCCGCACCAAGCGACGTGTCATCGCTCTCGCGCGTCAGGTCCAGCAGGCCCGATCCCGACCCCACGCCTTCCGATGGAACATCGGCGATCCCCGGCGCAATCGCCGTC
This sequence comes from uncultured Phycisphaerales bacterium, assembly GCA_963755915.1. GTDB lineage: Bacteria > Planctomycetota > Phycisphaerae > Tepidisphaerales > Tepidisphaeraceae > PALSA-1353. The sequence continues at coordinate 3,332,428 of CAVWLP010000002.1, read as the reverse complement.
TGGGCCGATGGGTCCACGCGCTCGACTTCATCATTCTGAAACACATCCACGCCCGGACGGCTCCCCTGCGACCCCGAAAGACCCGTCCCGCTTCCTCCAGACCGAGCCGCCGGCGAAGGCACGCCCCCCACCGATCCCGACAGCCCCAGATCCGCCGCCAGAGCGGTATCTTCTTTCAAGGACATCCCCCCCGCTGACGATCCGGCTCGCCCGCTTTCGGTGTCAACAAGGCTCAGCCCCGATCCCGTTCCGCTCAAGCCGCTTCCCAATCCGCTTCCCACGCCGCTGCCGATTCCACTGGGGATTCCACTCCCCGGGCTCGTCGCGCCGCTGCCGATGCCGCTCCCCATTGCGCTTCCCAGTCCGCTGCTGATCCCGCTCCCAATCCCCCTGCTGTCCGCCAATCCAATTGCCGCCCCGCTGTCGGAAGCCCCGAGATCAACCGGATCTCCTCCAGCCAACTCCGCCTTAAGCGCTTCCACCTGGTCGGCCTTGTACATAAACCGCGGCCCATCCCGGAATTCCCGAAGTCGCCCCTCGCGCGTGTATTGCTTGATTTCCTCTTCGTTCTTGCCGAGCACCGTCTTGGCCTCGTCAAGCGTGTAAAACATCTTTGCCATAACCAAAACTCCTCTAGACGAACTCGTCAGGCGGCAAACCTCTATGGATTGTTATCACCCGGCCCACTCGGGGCCAGTGGGGGAAGCTGCGATTCATTCTTCTGCTGATTCTGGCCCGCGACCGCGTCCTGCACCGCCTTCTGGATATCATACCAGGCCGGAAACGTATTATAGTTCTTTAGGTCCAAATCATAACCGAAATTCCGCGCCGCCGACAAAACCAGCGCCTTTTCCCCAGCCCTATATTCATACACGCACAGCGTTTGCCGCTGCGTATCCAGCAGATAGCATCCCCAAATCTCCGGATGAAGCTGGCAAGGCATAACGTATATGCCGCCCCCTCCCGCGATCGGCGGAGCGTCCCCAGCCGCCTGTCCCAACGCCAGCTCGCTGCCCAACCGGCCGCGGGTGAGCAGAGCGGCAAAAATCGCCACCAATAACGCGGCATTTATATATAGCCCGTAAACCAGCGCTTTTGAAAATTGCGGTTGATTCATCTTAACCGACCGGCTACCAATGGGAGGGTATCTGTCGTTTAGCCGCGACCCCCCCAGCGGAGCGTGACACTCTTGTAGGGGAGCGCGTACTTATATTCGAGGCATCATTTTATCGCATCCAACCCGCAAATCGCAAGGTGAAGCCGATTTGAGAACCACGACCGTCGAACCCCCCTCCCCTTCCCCCCGACCTACCCCCTCGCCCGGTACTCCGGGAGAGGGACGGGGTGAGGGCCTGAAAGCAATCATCCGCCCCGACCATGTCGGCCCAAATCTCCAGCTCTTCACCGCCAAGGGCTTCGAATGGACGGATGTCCAGCTCCCCGTCCCCAATCTCCCCGACGATCTCGAAGGCTTCCGAATCCTCCACATCACCGACATCCACGCCCGCCGAACTTGGGACGATGCGTATGACGACCTCATCTCCCGCGTAAAATCCAACCCCCCCGACCTCATCGTCCACACCGGCGATTTCGTCGACGACAAGCACGACTCGCGTCTCCAGCTCCCCATCGCCCGCCGGCTGGTGAATTCCCTGGAAGCCCGCCTCGGTTTCGTCACCATCCTCGGCAACCACGACGGCGATCTCCTCGGCCCCCCACTCGCAAGCCTGAATCTCACGCTCGTTGAACACAAATGCCTCGCCATACATTCCGGCTCCGCGACGATTGAACTCATCGGCATCGCCGGCGTCGAACGCACCGATCTCGACCCGGTCTTTCTCCATTCGCTCGGCCCCAAAAAACCGCAGACGCTGCGAATCCTGCTTTCGCATTTCCCCGACCTGATCCGCAAAACGCAGTTCCTCAATGCCGACCTTTATCTGGCCGGCCACACGCACGGCGGACAGGTCTGTCTCCCCGGCCGGCGTCCCATCATCCGCCACGATTCCCTCCCGGCACAGTTCATCGGCGGCATCAATCGCTGGGGCGGATCATGGCTCATCGTTAACCGGGGACTGGGGTTTTCGTCGATTCCAATCCGCTTGTTCTGTCCGGCGGAAGTGATAGAAATACATTTGAGAAAGGTTGGTGTGTCATAGGAAGGGAAACAGTAGCGGAGGCCGCGGCAACCAAGCCGCAAACCGAGGCCCAGCGCCTCGAAGCATCCCGAAAGTTCGCCATAGAAGCCGCCCGGCTGGCGAAGAACACGCGCTGCCATGGCGTGGTCGTTCTCGACATGGCCGGGGTCTCTCCCCTCACGGATTTTTACGTCATCGCCACCGGCACCAGCGCCCGGCAAATGCGCAGCGTCTGTGATGAGATCGACGAGCTGGCTGAGAAGATGGGATTCCCGAGCTTTCATCGCTCGGGATACGAGGGGGAGACCTGGATTGCTGTGGATTATGTGGATGTGGTGGTGCATGTATTTAACCACGATGCGCAGATGTATTACGACCTGGAAAACCTCTGGGGGGATGCGAAACGAGTCGCTTGGGAAGAGAAATAGAGGGCGGAAGCCCCACTGAACAGAACTGAACAAAACTGAACACTTTTTAGATTTTGGTTAGTATATGTTAGCTTTTTGATGTGATGTATTTACTTGCAGGGTAATTAATTGTGGGTGTTGCGCCGGTGGAGGCGTGGCAAAGCGCGAAAAATGTGTTCAGTTTTTCAGTATTTTGCTAGTTTCACCCCCGAACAGGTTTCTACCGTTGTAGGCGTTATTGGGGTGGTTCGTGCAACCTTTTAGGGCGTTTTCGCCGGATTGGCGGTGGCTGCTGGTGTCAGTCATCACTTCAAATGCCACCACCGATCATCGGATCAAATGCCACCACGTCCGATATATCGCAATCGACCGTCCCATTTCAAATTGACGCCGAGTTGTTGACTACCGGCGAGGCCGCTTCGGCAGGCTGAACCCCCACGCCAGAAGACAATGGCTTTCTGGCATCGGTGTCTTCCGGAGGGGAAAGCCCTTCATCGCCGCCGGTACTCCGGCGTCCTCGCGGTTTGGTGGATTCGATGCTTTCAGCGGTAGGCTTCGCCTCCGCGGCACGGTCTCGCAACCGATAGCTTCTGCCGGTGATCGCGATCACCTCGGCGTTGTGCAGGAAGCGATCGAGGATTGCCGTGGCGGCCGGTACGTCGCCGATCAATTTGCCCCAGTCTTCGAGCGGCCGGTTGCTGGTCATCATGGTGGAGCGAACCTGGTAACGCCGCATGATGATCTCGAAGAGATATTCGCCGGAGCGTTTGGGCAATTGCTTCATGCCCATATCGTCGATGATGAGCAGATCGGGCCGGAGATACCGCTCCATGATTTTGTCCTGCTGGTTGAGGGCCTCATCGTGCAGGAAGTCGCGCACCACGTCGAAGATCGAGCGGTAAAGCACGACCGATCCGTTCTTGATGGCTTGGTATCCCAGTGCCTGGGCGATGTGACTTTTTCCCAGACCCGGCGGCCCGATCAGCAAGACATCCCGCGCCTCGCGGATGAACCGGCCGGTTGCCAGCTCGAAGATCTGCTTGCGTTTGACCGACGAGTTGAAGGAAAAGTCGAACTCGTCGAGGGTCTTGAGTTCCCGAAAGCCCGCGATCTTGACGCGCCGGGCGATCAGGCGTTCATTGCGAATGAGCAATTCATCCTGAAGCACCAGTTCCAAAAACTCGCCGTGGGAAAGCTGATGGCCGGCGGCTTCCTGCAAGCGCACGTCCAAGGTGGAGGCCAAGCCCGAAAGCCGAAGGCGGGTCAGGGCGGTTCGTAACGATTCGTTCATAAATCTCCTTTCAAAAAAGTGGAGGCTTTGCCTCCACGGGGGTGTTATCGAAAGCGTCATGGACCAGTTGGGAGTAATCCGAAAGCGACCGGATCAGGGGATGCTCGGCGACGAACTCGAACTGTTGCTGTTGCGCGGCGGATTCCGATCGTTTCAGCAGATTGCGGATGTCGCGCAGCCGATGGGTGCCGTGCCCTTGAGCCACCTGACAGGCCTGTTCGATCATTTTGGCGGGATGGCGATGCGTGAGACTGACCAGCCCCATCACCACGCGCAAGGCGTGAATCCCCCGGCAATTCAGGACATTTTCAGCCCATTGGCCGGCGTGGGGACCGATGGCGCTGGCCTTGTTCATCCACCAGGCCGCGCCGCGTTCGATCCCGCCGCGCTTCTCGGGAACGATGTGACGATCATCGGTGGCGAAGCGTCCCGGCTCGTGCTGAACGTGGATGGCAACCTGCCGAAGCTGAGAATCAAAGAGCCGGACGACGTGCCCGTCCCAGCGCGCCCAGATGGTCCGGCCGAGGAACTCCGGCGGCGCCGAGTAATACGCCTTGGCCACCTCCACGTGGCCATCACGGTTGACGATCCGCTGGGCTTCCTGAAAACAGGGGAACCGTCCCGGCGGAAGAGGCAATAGCGCCGGCTTCTCCACTTCCGCGAACATCCTCGCCACCTGCTTGCGCGTGGTGCCATGAATGCGCGTGTCGGCGATGGTCGATTCCCATTCGGCCAGGAATTGGTTCTGCTCGGAAAGGCTCTTGAAGGTTCGGGCCTTGAGAGCATTCCCCTGGGCGTATCCGACGCCGCGTTCGATCTTTCCCTTGTGCCGTGGCGTCCTTGGGCGCGTCGGCAAAATGACGGTGCCGTAGTGACGCGCGAACTCCTGAATCTTGGGATTCAGATCGGGATCGTACCAGTCGGCATGGGTGACGGCCGCTTTGAGATTGTCGATCACCAGAGTTCTGGGAACACCGCCGAAGTGAATGAAGGCGTTTTCGATGCAGCGGATGAACTGCTCGGTGGTCTGCCGGGGCGTCACTTCGCTGTAGGCTTTGCGCGAGCAGCTCAGCACGATGCGGAACAGGTGGGGACGGGTTCGTTTGCCGTCGGGTGTGACGAGGGGCGCGCCCTTGCCGAAGTCCACCTGGGCCTCGGCGCCGGGGGCGCATTCCATTCGCCGATAGGGCAATCCGTTGGTTCCGGCACGGTTGAGCCGCTGGACAAATCGCTGGACCGGTTGGTAAGGACCGTCGAAGCCATGATCGGCAGCCAAGTCCTGCCAGATACGCTTGGCCGTCAGGCCTTGCTCAAGACCCTGAAGGATGACGGCGCGCCATGGCTCGCACTGGCTGTGACGGCCGGAAAACCCGGTAATCGAAATGGCGGCATTTGAACCGACAGATTCCGCCTCGCCGTGCATTGACCCGGTCATCGGAATGGTGGCATTTGCCTCCGATCTGACCTCGGACCCGGCAATCAGAATGGCGGCATCTGGATCCGGCGGACCTGCACCGGGTGGTTCGATCACCGCGGATTTAATGTGACGAGAGACCGTCTCCCGGTCGATGCCCAGTTCCGCGGCGATCCGGCGATACGACCAGTTCAGTCGCGCAAGTCCCAAGATTGTCTGATGTTCCGCCATTGTGAGCCGATTCGACATCCGCAAGCTCCCACCGGCGAGCAGCCGGGAAGCTTACGGACCGAATCTGCGCCTCTCCAAAATGGCGGCATTTGAAGTGATGTTACGTGGCGTGATTTAAGTGATGCCTGACACTGCTGGGCCGGGAGGATTCGCCGTGGTATCCGACGATGCGACTATTTCGGCAATCGCGCGCGGGGGATTGGGAGACGCCGATGCGCGCGGTGGGGGAAGCGCTGAGGGGTGAGGTTACGAAGCGTCACAAAGCCTGAGGTTCTTTCGGAATCGCCGTGGGAATGCAGCCAAACCGGCGACCGCGAGCACAGCGAGACACGCCGGCTCGGGGACGGCGGCGATGGCGGGGAGGGGTAAGCCGTTGGCGATGGCGAAGGAATCGAGAGCGGCGATGTCGGCCTGGGAGACGGTTACCTCGGCGCCGCTGTCGCCCTGGCCGAAGTTGGCGGCGAGGGCGGCGAAGTCGGTGCCATTGACGGCCGGGGTGAATTCGAAGTTGCCCTGGTCCCAATTGGTATAGCCCTAACCGAAGTTGGCGGCGAGGATGCTAAAGTCGGAGCCGTTGACGGTGCCGTCTAGATTGGCGTCGCCGAGGAGGGTGTATTTTATTTCGATCTCATTGGTCAGGCCAGAAAGAATCTGGTGGCCATTGATTTGGTCTGCGCTGTCGGCCCAGCCGATGCCGTAGCGGAGGCCATTGGTGAGGGTTTGGGCGTTGGAGGAAATAATTCCCGGGCCGTTCCACCCGCCGTCGTTGTAGCCGCTCTTGATGTATGCGGCGATCGAAGAGACCGGATCGGCGCCGGATCCATAATCGATGAAGAGATGACCGTTGTTGATGTTCAGCAGACCATCTCCTGAGATCGTCAGCGAATTGACCGTGTTAGCGGAGGCGCCGCCGGTGATGCTGACCATTCCGGTGTTTTCAATGTTCAATTGATTAGTGCTGATGGAATTGAGGTACATATTGGCCGTTGCGCCGGAGGTGTTGCCGACATTCGTGAAGCCGCCGCCGGTAAGGCTATTAAAAAATGAATTGCCGCCCGTTGATGAGATGACGCCGGAGTTGGCCACGGCGTTGGCCTGGAAGTTGCCTCCCTGAATATTAAGGGCAGAGGATGTCTGCCAGAGGGTGACGTTGCCATCGACGGTGAAAGCGCCGTTGGCGGAAAGGGACGAATCGATTGCACCCGACGATGAGGTCCCACCGCCAATGTAGGCATTTCCGGTGATGGTGGTGGTTCCGCTGCCACTGAAGCTGTAGGAGCTGGGATGGCCAACGCCGGCGCCAATCTCGAGGGTTCCGATGGTGGTGTTTCCAGTGGTTTGAATGAAAGTGCCGGAGCCGGCCTTGCCGATGACCGCCGCTCCGGTCACGGACAGGGTAGGCGCGGCGCCGCCGGCGGCGAGGGTGTAAGAGCCGACGTCGTAGGGGCTGTAGCCGAGGTTGAGATTTCCTGCGACGGTAACGGCTCCGCCCGTCTGCTCGAAGGTGCCGGTGGCGCCTGTGGAGGTCTCCGAACCGCCGTTGGCGACGTCGAGATCGGCCCCGATATGGAGGGCGCCGCCCTCGATGAAATAAAATCCGCTGGCGCCGGGGCTTCCGCCGACGGTGCAGGTGTCGGTCACAGTTTGACTTCCTGCAATTTCGTAGAAGCTGCCGTCGCCGCCGTTGCCGACGTATTCGTTGCCCGAGACGGTGAGCGATGCGGTGCTGGACATCGAATATTCTCCAACCGACCCGGAGAGGTTGGCGATAAAGAGATTGCCATTGCAGGCATTAGTGCCACCGGTTTGGCCGAAGGTGGCGGTGCCGCTGTTGGCGACGGTCTCTCCGCCGCTGCCGGTGACTTCAAGCAGGCCGCCGGAAAGTGTGTAGGTTCCCTTGTCGTCGGCCCAGGAGGCGATGTGAAACGCGCCCTGGACGTAATTCGTGCCGGTGGTTTGGATAAAATTCGCGGTTGACCCGGGCGAGGGGGAGCCGGAATCAGCGATGTCTTCGTCTTGCGTGACCTGCAGGCTGCCGCTGCCAAGCGTGTATTTTCCATTGCCGCCGAAAGCGACCCCTAAAACAAGCGTGCCGATGTCCGTGTTGGTTCCACCGACCTGGTCAAACGAACCGTCGCCCGAATCGCCGATATATTCGCCGTCCGCAAGGCCGGAGGAAATCAGGCCGCTGCTGACCACAAGCGTCCCCGTGTCTTGAACGAAGCTGCCTGTGGCCGCGAGCGTCACCGCGTTGTTAACGGCAATTAAACCGCCCGATAGATTATACAGTCCGCTGGTACCCCCGCCGACAATCACGCTTGAGGGCGCCGCACTCGATCCGACGCCAACCGTACCGCCGTATTGAACGAACGTGCCGCTTCCTCCAGCTCCAACTTCCATGTTTCCAGTCACCGCAAGGGTCGAGCTGGAATTGCTGATTGTGTAAGTTCCCACGGAACCGGACAGAGCTGCGATATAAAGCGGACCAGCGGTAATATCATTGAATCCACCTTCTTGTCCGAAGATAGCTTGTCCGCTGTTGCCGATGGTTTCGCCGGCGCTACCTTCGACGGTCAAGGTACCCCCATCGATGTAATATTGTCCATTGTCGTCGGCCCAGGAAGCAATGTGAAGTCCGCCGGCAATGGTGTTGGTGGCGGTGCCGACTTGAATGAATGTGGCGGTGGCGCCCGGCGAAGCTGAGCCGGAATCGGCAATGTTTTCGTCGCCGCCGGCGCTGAGAAGGCCAGTGCCGTTGAGAGAATAAAGTCCGGCGCCGCCGCTTCCGGCGCCGAGATAGAGCGATCCGAGAACCGCATTGGTGGCGGTGGTCGCCTGGCTGAAGGTTCCGTTGCCCTGGCTTCCGATATATTCATTGCCGAAGACCGAGAGCGATCCGAGGCTGTAAAGGCTGTAGGTCGCGTTGGAGCCGGTAAGAGCGGCGACAGTAAGGCTTCCGCTGGAGATGTTATTAAAACCGCCGGTTTGGACGAAGGTGGCGGTTCCGCTGTTGGCAATGGTTTCGCCGGCACTGCTGGTGACGTGAAGTGTGCCGCCGGAAAGAGTGTATTGCGCCTGTCATCGGCCCAGGAAGCGAGGTGAAGGCCGCCTGAGACACTGTTGGAGCCGCTGGATTGGACAAAGGTGCCGAAGGATCCGGGCGAAGCAGACCCGGAATCGGCGACGTCTTCGTCGCCGCTGACGCTAAGAAGGCTGGCACCGCTGAGAGAATATGCTCCTGCGCCGCCGCTTGCAGCGCCGAGGTAAAGGGCGGTGGCTACAGAATTAGTTCCTCCAATTTGGTTAAGAAGGCCCATGCCCGCATCGCCAATAATTTCTCCATCGGGAAGCCCGCCGGTGACGGCGCCCTCGGTAGCCACAAGGGTTCCAGTGGAGGAGACTGAAAGAGAGCCGGTTGCGAGGAGATTAATTTGGGAGGCAAAGACGGCTCTTCCCCCGCTCAAGTTGAAAGCGCCCTTGGACCCCGATGTGTTGCCGAGGTTAAGTACCCCGGCGACGGTGCTGGTACCGCTGCTTTGATCGTAAGTGGCGTTACCCACGGCGCCGATATTTTCCTCGCCGGTCACACTCAGGGATCCGGTGCCGGAAAGGGAATAAAGTCCGGTGGAGCCACCGCCGTCGCAGACATACAGGGCCCCCGTGCAGCTATTGGTTCCACCGCTTTGAGTAAGCGTGCCGGCGCCGGAATAACCGACAAATTCGACGCCTGATGTACTGAGAACGCCGCCGGATAAGGAATAAGTTCCCTGGTCGGTCTGGTAAACTCCAAGATAAAGCGTGGAACTAATCGAAACCGTGCCGGTGCCTTGAATGACTTCGCCACGGCCGTCGGAAAGGTCTCCGCCGGATTCGGCGACGTAAAGATTCTGCGGCTCAAGTTCGGTGGTTCCGGAAGTCTCCAGTTCCAGAACATAGGTTCCGCCGCCGGTGGTGGAAACGGTTACTGCGTCGAGGCTGATCTCGGCGCCATTGTTGTAATCATAATTGACGTCGACGGTGCTGCTGGCGAGTGTGCCGATATCAACCGACTGGCCGCTCGCGGGCGGGAGGGCTTGGGACCAATCCGAATCGCTTATCAACGTCCAACTTCCCCCACTCGTGTTGGTCCAGGTATCTACGGTGACAGCGTGCAACCGATCGGTCAGTTGAAAAAACGCGGATGCGGCGCTGGCGGCAACGAGAAACAGGCCTCGACGAGAAAATCGATGGCGAGCATCTTTGTTCAATAATTCGGCGGAGTTGGACCTGTGCACCGCATTGCCCTCCCTTTATCCGACATTTCCCATTTGACTTCCCGCCCGCGACCGTCGCGAGCAACGGGGAAGCGTGATACCGCGCCAGCGTACTGCAAACAAGCAAAATCCTGTCCCAGCGACTCGGAATCTTGGCCAAAAACACTGCGCCAATGGCTGTTTCAGCGGCAGAAAACCGATTTGCGGCCTCCCGAGGACAGACCCACCGCGCCCCGGCCCGTCTCCGCCTCGATTTTGCGGGTATCGCGCTCATGGTGAGGCCGGGGTCAGCAGACGCAATCGCTCGATCCGCCTCAGGATCGCCGCGAACAGTGGGCGAGGGATCGCCACCTCGGCCATCTGAAAGACCACCCGGCGGGCGTGATGCACGACCTTGGCCCCAATCTTGATCAGCTTCTCCCGCAACGTGGTCAGCGTCCAATGCTTCACGGCTCCGGGCAGCGCCAACCGCCGCAGGAAATTCCCCAGATTGTACGCCAGGGCGAACAGTTGCAGGCGAACCTGGTTGTCCACGAAGTCGTGGCAGGACAGCTTGGTCCACCGCACCGCATTCTTGCCCTCCTTGATCCACTGCTCCGCCGTGCCCCGGCCATTGTAGAACCAGGTGACGGGTGCAGCGCCTCCGCCGATGTTGGTGACGATGAACCCTACGCGTGGGAACAGTTCATCCCGATGCCATTCGACTTTGGCCACCACCCGGCGGGCCTTATCCCAACTGGCGGCCCGGTAGTGGAAGTCATGGAACAGCACAATCGGCTTCTCCGGCGGACGGCCCACCGGACGCTTCAGCAGATGCTCAATCTCCTGCTCCAACAGCCTGTTTGACTTCAGGCGGATCGCATACTGATAGCCCTCGGTTTCGAGAAACTCGTACAACTCGGGAATGGCGAAGGCCGAATCGCCGCGAAAGAACTTTTTCACCGGCATGGTTCGATAGCGGGCGACCACCGGCTCCAGTACCGACCGCCAATCATCGGCGCTGTGCACGTTGCCGTTGCGAAGCAGTGCCCGTTCCAGGTCTCCATGCTGGTTGAAACAAAACACCGGGTGGTAGCAGGTGCATTCGAAGTAACCGTTGTAGGCCGATCCCTCCTGCTGGCCGTAGGTCTCACTCACCGAACTATCCATGTCCAGAATGATTCGGTCGCTGGGCTTGCGCTGCCGTAACGTGTCGATCCATTGGCCCGACAGGCTGCTCAACACTCTGAGGTTTTCCGGTTGCGTCAGCACGTCGGTCTCAAACCTGCCCATCTGGCTGGTGGAGGCGGCGGTGCGCTGTTTGGCTCTGCCGCCGACCAACTGCCGCATCGTCGGATCAACGGCCAATCGCTCGGCGTCATTGGTATCTTCGTAACCGGCCAGTCGGCTGTAGATGGATTGACGAAGTAGACCCACCAGGGTGTGCTGGGTGTTCTTCCCGGTGCGCCAATCCTGGAGCAGAGTTCCAGCCATGCTCGTCAAGCCCAGCGTTTCATCCAGTTCCCGATAGACCAGCAATCCTGCGTCGCTGGTGACTCTTGAGCCGTGAAATTCGAGCTTCAGACTCACGTCAAAAACCATCCCGAGAGCTTCCGTGCTGCTTGCACCCATTGGGTTCTCCCGACATCATGTCCCGAATGTTGGAAAAAGGGCTATATTCACGCGGCCAAACGACAATTCATTATACGCGGAGTCCAGTGCCATCTGGGAAATCCGGGTTTAGTTCTTTCAATAGGGCGCTTTGATTGCCTGGAACGTCATATTGTTGAAATCGTGCAACTCGGTTTGAGCTGAAGGACCGGATTTGGTCAGCTTGGCGGCGAAGATTCTTCCGTGAGTGGCCCAGAGGAGACGATGGGTTGCGTATTCTGCCCATTCCCAATCGGGGAATTTCTGGCGGTAGTTGGATTCGGAGTGGAGGAGTTCATGGGTGTCGTAATAGACGCCTTTGCCGGGTGCGCGGGTGAGGGTGGCGTGGGCGTGTTTTCGGAGGATCCAGCCGGAGGGAAGGGTTTTGTCGAAGGTGTCGATGGTTGAGTCGGGGCCAGTGGTGTGATGGGTGAGGTGGCGCCAGCCATCGCGCGGGAGCCGGTGGTAGTAGACGCTGGGGCATTCGCCGCCGAAGGATTTTTTGGGTTTATGGAGACGGTCGGGACGCAGGGAGGTGTTTTCGATAAGGGGTTCGCGGTGATTGGGGGCGTTATTGAGCCAGAAGGTGTGATTGGAGAGGAAAAGACCGCCGCCGTGCCAGCAATCTCCTTTGGGGTAGAGGGCAATAGCTTTGAGGAAGGGTACGCGGGAGATGGCGGTCCAGGTGCCGGCGGAAGGGGATTCCCAGCGGGCGTTCATGGCAAAGTAGATCATGAATTTTCCGTTGGGGGAAATGTCGCAACGGCGTTCGTAGATACGTCCGCGGAGCCATTGGCCAAGGGTGAATTCGTCGGTGCGGAGGTTCCAAAGGAGCGTGCAAACGGATTTGGAGGGTCCGCGGCGAATGACGACGGCGATTTTTGTTTTGGGGGGCGAGCAGGATGTGCAGGCGCGGAGGGAGGAGCTTCATTGAGCGGTAATTTACTGCGTGGCGGTTTGTGGAAAAAGAGACGAAGATAGGCCATTGTTCCGAGGGAACACGTTTGTGCTGGGAAAACGCAGGTTATTTAGGGCGTGGCAAATCAATTCGGAGCTTTCCCGTTTTTTTGTTTCGGGCGGCAATGTTTTTTGCCGGATGGCTTTGCATCCAGCTATTAACAAATTTCAGTAGCCTTGTCGCCTCGTCAACTATTCCTTGGATTAGTTCATACATTACCTCGCAATCGAGGTGAATTCGATCATCTCGTCCGGTCTTGCGCAGTACAGGATGGTCGCGCACCAAATCGCAAAATTCTTTGTCCGCCAGCCCCGCTTTGTGGACTAATGCGTTTCGCGTGGCAGATGTCCACCGCACGACCTTTGATTCCAGGATAGCCCGCAGTTCCTCTTTATCACGAGGAAATATCTTCAGATATGCATTGCGAATTTCGTGACGATTGGTGAACTCAAACTCCCGTCTTTCGCGCAGCAAAGTGCCCATTCGAGAGTGCGGGTTAAATTCTGGGTCTCTGAGCTTGTCGAGCAACACCGGAACAGTCACTTTTCGTTTGCGATCAAATGTATCGGGATCGTCCTTTCGCGACGGTTCGGCGTCCATTGCAACAAACGCCAGAATAATTCTTTCATTTACGACGAACTCCCACAAATCACCGGCCAAGACCTCGAACGCGGTCCACGTTCCGATTAATGCGGCTGCCAACGATGCCTCGAATCCATGGGAGACGGGCTGATTCTCGACCGATAGGAGTTTTAGAAACAGAAATTCCGAAAAACCACCGAATTGCCGTTCGCCGGGAGGAGTTCGGGCAAACATTGTTATCTTTGCATAATGCTCGGGAAACTTCTTCTTCGCAATTCGGATTTGATCCGGCATAAGGGCGTCTGGATCATCAGCGTCCCACCAATTGACCGATCTACCATTGCAGGCTTCGTGCGCCGCGGAACAGAAAACGGTGCCGCCAACTGTTCCAAACTGCACGTTGTAGGGTCCATTCACAACGATGCCATGTACTCTCTGTATGTTAACTTCGAATGCACGCGGAATGCCCTTGACTAGGGGGAGGTTCTCCTCGAATGACGGAGGTCGGAAGTCTCGTGTAAACTTACCAAGGGCGCGAAGTTTATACTTGGCGATTACGTCACTTGACTTCATGCTATGAATTAAACTCGAAGCGGTATGGCGCTGTCGAGAGCCCTCCGCCCCAATTTGATCAAGGAGGAAGCGATTGTTTTGGTTCAGTAGAAATAAATCGCGTCGTCGTTAGTTCCGGCTTAAGTTCCAGGCCTCAGAAGACGCGCCCGATGATAGTGCGCGATACCGACTGCAATCCCCACCGTCCGTAATCGAAAATTGACTTACACTTTGAACCGTGACAGAAAATCCATCCCACGAGCCCATCGAAATCATCTTTGCGGTTTATGATAGAAATTGGGAGCATTCTGTTGGAACAATTAGTGGCCGGGCCCGACCGTCACGCGAATGCGATTCACCCTCATACGATTTTTTAGGGACTCCATCTGTGCACTAGAACCTCATTTGTTCGACGGACAAAGCCAAGTGACTGGTAGAGACGTTTGGCCCTGCGATTTGCGCGGGTGACTTCCAAGGCGAGGGCGATGGCGTTAAACGGGGGGCGGCGCTTGAGGCGGGAGAGGAAGGTCTTGGCGATGCCCTGGCCGCGGTGCTCTGGTAACACGAAGAGTTCGTCGATGAAGAGGAGGGTGCCGCCGAACTCATTGCTCCAGAAGGGAATCAGGAGGGCGTAGCCGACGAGTTGGCGGTGTTTTTTCAGGAGGATCACGCGGCCTCGGGAGGGGTTGGCGAGGAGAAACCCCAGCGTTTTGGCGAAGGATTGCGGGTTGATTGGGTGTTGCGCGGGGTCTTCGGCATACAGGCGGCGCATCATCTCAGCCACGTCCGCAATATGTTTGTGGTCATGCATGACACGGAAGGTGACGGCGGGTTTATTCGTTGGCATTCGTTCTGTACGTACCGGTTTGCGCCGGAGATGACAACGAGGAGAGCGGCGAGCGGCTCGACCGGGCTCGCCAAAGTCAAGCTCGCCGGCTACACGGGTGCGAAATAGGGAAAGCGCGGCGGATTAATTCAGGGCTGTGCGGTTATTTTTTTCGCCTCATGCCATTTGATGACGCCTGCGCGATAGCACGAGGGAGAGAGCGCCGAGGCCGGACAGCATCGCGGCGACTGACCAAACGGCCGGCGGCAGGGGAACCGCGGAACCAGTGCCAGGATTGCCGCCAGGGGTGCCAGGGGTGATCGGCGCACCGCTGGGCGTGATCGCGTCACTGACCGGTTCGTTGAACGCGACGGAGTCGATCGAGAAATCCCATCCCGCCGAGAGAACGCTGGGAGTAATGGTCACGCTCGTAATGTCCGTGCCCTTCAAATCAACGAGCCCGTGACCGCTGCTGTTATTGGCCGCAAGATCACTCAGGACCTGCTGGCCAACCTGGTTGGAGCCGTCGAACGCGTCGATGGTATAAGACTCGATAGCCTGCATGCCGTTGAACAACGGAAAGCTGATTTCGTCCACAGTATAGGTGGGGACAATCGTTACCGTCATCGATGAATCAAGCGTTGCACTGGCCTTGGGGACCACAGAGGTTGAGGCGGTGGCGTAGACGTTGGGAGGGGTTCCGTACGACAAGGCCGGGAGATTCGTTTCGTCTCCGAGAACGACTCCGCCGGCGAAGGTCGCGACGCCCGGAACGACGATCGTTTGCATAGGCCCGGCAAGGGAGAACTCGCTAGGACCCGCTGCGATTGGGGGATTCGTTTCAAAATCAACAAATGCCGTGGTCAGCGCCATTGTCCGGGACGCCAGAACCAAGGACAGAACCGAAGCGATTCCAATGGTCAGATTGCGCATTTTGTTGCTCCCACTTTTTTTGACGTCCACCCGCGCGGATTTCCGCGCCGGCGGAACGGAAAGAATTACGAATTGGCACGCAAATTTGCCAAGAAAGGACGAAGGCGGATGCTAATTGAAAGGTGTGGGAGAAATCAAGATTTTTTCTGAAAAGTCGAACGGGAAAATGCGTGGCCGGATCCGCCGAAAAGCTACGCAATACGCGATTTTTGCAGAGCCAGTCAGTTATTTACCGCAACCTGGACAATTGTTGTCAACTTTGCCGATAAGTTGGTTTATCCGTTTATTTCGGTATTGACGAGAAAACAGGACATTGTCATTTCTATGCCGGCGGCCCGACGACGTGATTTGTTCGTGCCCGCGAGTACGCCAGCCAGCCACGTCGGGGGAAAAGGATGCGGTTTAGGTACCGAACACGTTGGGGGAGTGGTGGTGTTCGGCGGTGAGACATTTCTCGGTCGCGGATTGAATCGTGTAGGATTTGGGCCTGGTAGACATGTCGCAACCACCGAGTGGATATCCGCCGCCTTATGAGCCGCTGGGGTATGCGCAGCCGATAGCGGCGCGGCCGGGGATTCTGACGGCTGTGGGGGTCATCAGCATTGTCGTGGGAGCTTTAAGCGCGCTGGCGAGCCTGGCGGGGATTGCGTCGGGGATCATGTATATCGCAATGGCGCATATGCACCTGACGATGGCAGTGCCGGTGGCGACGACGATGCCGGCGGGGACGGGCGTGGGGACGACGGCAACAAGCGCTCCCGGCGCTGCGACGGCGGTGGCAACGCCAGTGCCGGCGTTTCAGTTTAACGTGGCGCGCGGGGCTTCGGTGCTGACGATCGTGGAATCGGGATTGAGCGTTTGTGCCGCGGTCCTGCTGATTGTCGCCGGGAGCATGATGCTGCGGGATTCGCCGCGGGCGGATCGGCTGCACCGGATTTACGTCGCGATGAAAATTCCGCTGGTAATCGTGGCGGCAATTGCGACGTGGTGGATCTACACGGGTATGATGAGCGGGATGTTCGTCACGACCGGAGGGCCAGGATCGCCTGCGAGTTTTGCCAACACGATGGCGACGGTGGAAGCGGTGATTATGGCGGCGATTTCGCTGGTTTATCCGGTGGCGCTTTTGATTGTGCTGTCGACGGGCACGTCGAGGGGATATTTTGCGAGGTTGAGATCGGGATTGCGGTGAAAGCGGATCAGGGCGTCGCGGGTTGTTTTTCCTTGGCCAGGCATTCGGCCTTGGCTTTCGCGAAATCGGCCTGGAAATCGTCGTCTTTTTGCATTTTTTCGAAGATTGCCTTAGCGAGAATGCGTCCGGCGGCGACGTCGCTGGGGAAATGCTGGCCGGCGACCACGCGGTCGTCGCCGATCAGTTTGCCGTGGGCAATCAGGGCGTCCTTGTGGTCGGGGAACATCAGCGACAAAGTCAGGGCTAATGTCATGGCCCGGGTGGAGTGGGAGCTGGGGTAAGAGAAGGTTTTTTCGTTTTCCACGCAGGGGTGGATCCTGGGGTCGGTGAGGAACGGGCGCGGACGCTGGAAGATTAACTTCCCCGCGGCGCAGACTTCCCCGGCTTCTTTGTTGACCTTCACGAGAAAGGCGGCAGTTTGAGGAAGATCGTCGGGGTTGAACCAGGAACCCAATTCCTGCGAGAAAACAAAGGGGGTGAACTTGGCCTCGGCCATAACGCGCTTGGAGTCATCGGAGGAGCGGGCGGCCTGGAGTTTGAGCATTGCGGTGATTTCGTCTTTTTGTTGCTGGGAATCAAGTGCAGGCGGCGGCCCGAGCAGTGTTTTGAAATCGAAATCGTCAGCTTTGACGTATTTGGCCTCGGCGGTGATGGCCGAGACGCACAGCGCCATCGGGACGATCAGCGCGATTGCCCACTTTGACCCCATTTTCATGATTCTCTCCCTTTAGGTTGATAGAGCCTGGTGACCAATATCCTTGCGATAGTGCATTCCGTCAAAATGAATTTTTTGGATGGCGAGATAAACGCGTTTGCGTACGTCGGCGATATTTTTGCCCAGGGCGGTGATGCCCAGGACGCGGCCGCCGTCGGTGACGACTTTGCCGTCTTTTAATTTTGTACCGCTGTGAAAGACTTTGACATCCGGCATGGCGTCGGCGTCGGCGATGCCGGTGATGGGGAGGCCGGTGGGGTATTCGCCGGGGTAGCCTTTGCTGGTGACGACGACGCACATGGCGGGGCGCGGATCCCAATCAAGCGCGACCTGATCGAGCTTGCCTTCGGACATGGCGGTCATGACTTCGACGAGATCGGTTTTGAGGCGCATCATGAGGGGCTGGCATTCGGGGTCGCCGAAGCGGCAATTGAATTCCAGCACCTTGGGGCCGTTGGCGGTGATCATCAGGCCGGCGTAGAGGCAACCCTGATATTCGATTCCCTCGCGGAGCATTCCGTCGACGACGGGGACGAAGATGTCACGCTCGATTTGCTTGAGGACTTCTTCGGTAACGACGGGGGTGGGGGAATAGGCGCCCATGCCGCCGGTCATGGGGCCGGTGTCGCCGTCGTCGATGGTTTTGTGGTCCTGGGCGGTTTCGAGGAGGTAGATCGTGCGTTTTTGGACGAGTGCCATGACGGAGCATTCGGGACCGACGAGGAGTTCCTCGATGACGATACGTTTCCCGGCTTCGCCGAACCGCTTTTTGCGCATGATGGCGTCGATGGCTTCCAGGGCATCGGAGGGGCGATAGCAGACGGAAACGCCTTTTCCCTTGGCGAGGCCGGAGGCTTTGATGACGAGGGGTTCGTCGCGGACTTTGACGTATTGGTCGGCCTGATCGGGGTCGATGAAGACGCGCGCCTCGGCAGTGGGGATGGACTGATGGCGCATAATTTCCTTGGCGAACCACTTATCGGATTCGATCTGGGCGCCGGCTTTGTTTGGCCCGAAGACGATCACGCCCATGTCGCGCAGCCGGTCGGCGAGGCCGAGGGCGAGGGGATCTTCCGGGCCGATGACGACGAGATCGACGGCGTTGTTGCGGACGAATTTTTCGATGGAAGGGAAATCGGTGACGGAGATGGGGAAGCAGTCTGCGAGTTCGGCGATGCCGGGGTTTCCGGGGATGCAAAATAGATCGGTCACTTGCGTGGAGCCGGCAAGCTTCCAGGCCAAGGCATGTTCGCGACCCCCACTACCAATGATTAAAACCGTCATAGTTTAGAGAGGGGTAAATTAGCAATGTTGAGCGGCAAGGCAAGGTGGCGAAGTGGCAAGTTGCCGGTTGCAGGCGTTGGCGTTGACGCAGGGGGCCGGGGGAAGTAGGGTGCGGTAATTCCGGGGCGTAGTTCAGTTTGGCCTAGAACGCTTGACTGGGGGTCAAGAGGTCGCAGGTTCGAATCCTGTCGCCCCGATTGGAAGTAAATTCTGCCGAACGTTGAAGTAGCGTACCTGCCGGAGGTCGGCAGTGCGGCACGGAATCCTGGTGAAAAAACCGTAGATACGGTTTTTCCGGAAAGGACGTGATCGCACATGCCCCGCTGCATTAAGCATAATCCTCGTTATTCCAGACACAAAGCTTCCGGTCAGGCTGTGGTCACTATCGACGGCCGAGATTTCTATCTCGGACCCTGGAAGTCCAAGGCATCCTTTGATGAGTACGATCGGATCATAGCGGAATGGCTGGCCGCAGGTCGCCGATTTCCCGCTTCGCACAACCCCCTATCAATCGCAGAGCTAATCGAACGCTATTGGCAGTACGCTAAAGAGTATTACCGGCACCCAGACGGAACGCCGACGTCGGAACTTTATCCGATCAAATCCGCTCTTCATCAACTCAACCGCCTCTATGGACTAATAAATGCCTGCGATTTTGGCCCTCTCGCGCTTGATACCGTCCGACATGGAATGATCGAAATCGGCTGGTGCAGATCCACGATCAATATGCAGATCGGTCGGATCAAAGCCCTATTCAAATGGGCGGTCGCCAAAGAACTCATCCCTCTGACGATATACCTTGGGTTACAAGCTGTGAGCGGTTTACGCGCCGGTAGGAGTCAAGCCCGGGAATCTGAGCCAGTCAGGCCTGTTTCCGATGAGGTGATTGAAGCGACACTTCCCCACCTCACGAAGGTTACAGCGGCGATGGTCCAAATTCAGCGACTCACCGGCGCGCGCCGGCGAAATTTGTTCAATGCGCATTGGGCAAATCGACCGCTCAGCCCCCGAATGGGCGTATGTTCCGGCGTCGCACAAAACCGTGCACTATGGGCACCATAGGGCAATATACATCGGGCCCCAGGGACAAGAAATGCTTCTCCCCTTTCTACGAAAGTTGGACCCCGAAACGTTCGTGTTTTCCCCTGCCGATGCCGTTGCCGAAGTTCTTCAGCGGCGAAGCGCGGAGCGAAAGACCCCGATGAATTGTGGCAACAATCCGGGCAGAAACGTCAAACGAAGGCCAAAACGCAAGCCACAGGAATCCTACACCGTGGCATCATATCGCCGCGCGATCACGCGAGCTGCCGACGGAGCCGATCTTTGGGCCAAAGGTGGGAAGGTAATTGGCAACGACGAACGGATTATACCACGATGACATCCTCATCAGATCAGGCACGCGACGGCGACTGAGATCCGCAAACGATTTGGGATTGAGGCGGCTCAGCATGTGCTCGGCCACGCTACTCTAACTGCCACGGAAATCTACGCGGAGCGGGATGCTGAGGCCGCACGACGAGTAGCGGCGCAGATTGGATAATAGGAGAGAAATTCAACGATGCTGTGTACCCGATGTCCTTACAATTGTCCGCAAAGTTGAAAATCATGACCTTATCATTCCGAAACCTTTTGGCATTGCAGAAATACCTCGGTGCCATGCTTGACGCGAACCATGAAATCGCTCGGGGGTATCCCAATACCGGTTGGGGGTATAAGTCACAATATTATCGCGGCCGCGATTGCCACGAAGTGAGAGCGAATGCCATTCAACGTATTAACCGGCTACTTCCAAAATGCCTTGCGACGCTCGACCGTTTGAAGCGGTCTTTGAATCTCGATTCACCAGATCGCGTTCAATGTTTGCAGTCCGTCGAGAAGCAGCTCTTTCGTATTGCCGCCCTTATCAAGGCAAGTCCGGAACTTCATCACGCCGAAGCAAGGGAAACGGAGCATCTCCTGGATCAAGCATTGGCTCAGTTGCGCTTAATCCCTCCAGGAATGGCTCAGGTGCGGAAACCTGATACTGATCCCGGCAAAGACGCGGGAGATGCGCCAGCTCACCCCCATCCTTCAAACGCACAAACAGAACAACTTTGGAAACCGCGAGACTGTCTTCCGCATCTTGTGCCTTTTTCTTCGGATCCACGCAAACGTCGTCACCACCTCGACGTGATTCGTAAGAAGTTTCCTTGGGTAAGGGACAAGACGGGGAAGCTGATCCGATCCCAATCGTTCCTGAAGGTGATCGAGGCGATGAAAAAAATAGGTCTCGACAACAGTTCTAATCAAATTGACAGGTGCGCCGCAATCCGCGCGTTAGAGGTCGATCCTACAGTCGAAGAAATCCAACAAGGTAAAGCTAAAGAGCGCGAATTCGGCATGCGGAAAAAACGCGACGGCCTTCAATAATTCTGAGATGTTTCCGCAAAAAATAAAAAGAACTACAGATTTTCCGCACATTTCAATTCTGGGGAATTCCACGAAATTTCCGCCACAAGAATCCTGCTATAGAAGTGTGCATGAGTACGCACATCATCGATACCGCCGGCGATGACCGGCTAATCCGACTCGGGGACGTACCTGCACTCTCGTGGCTTCCAGCTCGTCGAGGCGGCGCGAGAATTCATATGTCGACCCTCTGGCGGTGGTGCCTACGTGGATCGCGGGGCATACGTCTGCGTAGTGTTCGGTGTGGGGGGACATTGTGTACCACGGAAACCTGGCTCAGGGATTTCTTTGAGGCTCTGGGGGATCCGAATCCCGCGCGTAGAGAGAGGACACACACGACCCCACGAGCAGCTCAGCGAAGAACCATCGCAACGCAAAAACGGCTGAAACAGGAAGGACTTTAAACCAGCGACGGCGGGAACTGGCATTCCCGCCGCCGTGTCAATGAAAGGAATCGACTATGATTACATCGTACTTCTCGGCTCAGTATCCCGCAACGGAAATCGTCCGCATATTCAGCGGTGCGATTTGGGCCCCGGAAGACCTCATAGAGATTAGATCGCTTCCGTCGGGGTCTTCAAGATGGTTGCCGGCTTCGCAGATACACACGATCGCTACCGCACTAGAACTCGAAAACGATGCTGGCCAGAACATTTATGCGGGGGTGAATCCACGATCACGGCATGGCCGAACCAACGCTGATGTGAATTGCGCTCGCTGTATTTTTGCCGATTTTGACAACACGACCGTTGAAGAGGCGCGAAACAGAATATGTGCTGCCCGGCTGCCGGAGCCTACCATTTTGGTTGCGAGCGGCCACGGCGCGCATGCCTATTGGATTTTCACCGTCGCTATCGAAGAACTGGAAACCTGGCGTGACCTTCAGCGTGATTTGGCTGCGCTTCTGTCGTCCGATCCGCTGCACGATCCCGCGCGTATATTGCGTTTGCCCGGATTCCTCAATCACAAGGATCCGCCCGCACCGTGTGAGCTTGTAAGTTGCGATTCACAACGGCGATACTCTCTGGATGAATTGAGGCAGCAAATACCGCGCCGAGCAGAACGTCCATCGGTCCCGATCCCGACTGGAAACGAAGATAGCGACATCATAATTCCTGAGGAAAGGCGCAATCAGACATTAGCCAGTCTAGCAGGGAGTATGGTGCACCGCGGCATGTCGCATGCTGCGATATTGGCTGCGCTCACTGCAGAGAATGAGGCGAGATGCCGACCTCCACTGCCCGTCGAGGAGGTTCTTTCGATCGCCAACTCGGTCGCCCGATATACCGACGACGCCGATACAGATACTCCGGAATACGAGCGTACGGATGAAGGCGTGGCCTGGTGGAAGCCCGGACGGCACGGCGCGATCTTGGTCCCGCTGACTAACTTCGACGCGGTAATAGTCGCCGATAATTTCCGCGACGATGGATCCGGCGATATTGTCCGAGCGTACGACGTAAGGACCGTCGTGGGAGGTAGACAGGTGACTAGCTCGGTGCACGCTGCGGATTTCGGTGCGATGCTCTGGCCTGCTCAGAAATTGGGAGCGGAGGCAGTAGTATATCCCGGACTTGGTTTGCGTGACCGCGCCCGCGCCGCAATCCAGCTGACGTCTCCACGACCTATTCCCCAGATACACATCTATACGCACACGGGCTGGCGTGAATTGCCTAGCGGATGGGCATATCTTCACGCGGGTGGCGCGATCGGCAACGAAGGCCAAATCCCTAGTGTCCGTGTCGAGCTTCACGATTCGCTTTCTAGGTTTGTGCTGCCAGCGCCGCCCACGGGTTCCGAGTTGGTCCAATGCATCCGGGCCACCCTTCGGCTATTACGCCTCGCCCCGATGGAAATCATGTTGCCTCTTTTCGCATCGATCTGGCGATCAGTGCTTGCCCCCAGCGACTTCACGATCCATTTAGCGGGTCCTACCGGTGTCTTCAAATCTGAGGTGGCGGCATTGATCCAGCAGCACTTCGGACGCGAGTTTGACTCGCGACATCTCCCGACCGGCTGGCATTCGACCGACAACGCTATCGAGGGACTACTTTTCTGCGCGAAAGATGCAATCGTCGTAGTGGATGATTTTGCGCCGTGCGGCAGTCAGTACGATGTGGCCCGTTATCATCAGCGCCGATCGCGTAATTCGCGCACAAGGTAATCGCACGGGACGGGGGCGCATGCGTTCCGATGGCAGTCTGCGTCCCGCAAGACCACCGCGTGGACTCATGATGTCAACGGGGGAAGATATTCCCCGTGGGCAGAGTATTCGAGCCCGAACCTTCGTGATTGAGATATCCCCCCGCGAAATTTCGAGTGACCGTTTGACCGCGTGCCAAGCCGATGCTTCTTCTGGTCTCTATTCGGGAACGATGGCGGCGTTCCAGCAATGGCTGGCTCCTCGCTACGGCGACATTCAAACAAATTTTCGACAACAGTTGGATAGGCTGTGCACATGCTGTTACCGGAGATACTTCCCACCGTCGCACGCCCGAAATCGTCGCGAATCTTGCTCTGGGCATTCAGTATTTTCTCGATTTCGCGATTCATTTCGGTGCAATTCCACCGCAATGGAGAGACCGGTTGTGGACACGCGCTTGGGATGCACTTGAAGCCGCGGCGTCCAGACAGGCCCCCGGTGTTGTCGAGCAGGAGCCTGCACGCCGATTTATAGAACTGATGACAAGCGCGCTTAATGGCGGCAAAGCGCACCTCACTCATCGCCAGGGTGGCAGGCCACAGGCGCCGGAAAGATGGGGTGGTCGCACGCTGATGGGGAGGGCGAGCAACGACCTGTCGGCGAGTGGATAGGATTCGTCGACGGTGAGAGCATATATCTAGATCCAGATGCAGCTTATGCCGTAGCGCAACGATTGGGTGGGAGCGTCGGAGCCGGCCTGAACGTGTCCGCTGCGACACTGCGAAAACGGCTGGCCGAGGCGGGCATGATCATCGCAGATGAAAACCGCGACGAACTTACTGTTCGGCGAACCTATCGTGGGAAATCGCAGCGATTCATTGCAATACGAATTGGTATATTGGATACACTGCCGCCAAACCCGCCAAATCCGCCATGCGCACCGGAGTCCGACCCTGGCGAAATAACCGAGGTTCCCGCCTTGTCAATTTTTCAAACATAACGGGCTAAGTAATCACGCGCACAGAAAAATGTCATAATCCTATTCACCCAACCATCCGGATCTTCGATCGCCTGATCGCAGCGCCGAAGTTGATTCTCCAGTCCCCGGCTGGATAAGATCCCGCTTGAAATACGGGTTTCATCATCAAGTAGTTTCCCAATTGCCTCGCGGAAGTGTCGCCATTGCCGAGGGAGCGTCGTCCCAGCTTGTCAGTCCCGGCTTCGCCGGCGGCGCACGGAGCCGCCTTGCCCACCCAAGTCGACGAACACCGCGACCACCACCAGCACGAGCCAGCCTCCGTCAACGGAGTGATGATTCCTCAGCATCGCCGCCATATACGCCAGCGTGGTGTAGGGCATGAACAGGAAGCCCAGGATCGGCCAAATAACCGTTCCGAAGGCCAGGCTGAACCAGTTGGTGAAGATCACGATGCCAATCATCACCAGACGGGGAAAGAAGATCGCGAAAATTGGAATCAGGCACGGCATGGCATTGAGTATACTCGCCCTGAACCAATCGGCCGGGCAAAACGACTGGGGAAATTCGACGATAGAAGTCCCCTCGCTCTCGAAGCCACTCGAAAGTCTTCGCCTTTACCACCCGGCACATCCCAACGCACGATCAGCGCGGTTGATACTCGCGATTTTGCAGAAGCGTTATTTGTAATTGGCACGCCACCGTTAGCCGACCCGCAGAAAACCGATGTTAACGCTTCACCGCTTAACTCGCCCCACCCCGCCGAATCGCTCTCTTTCCGAACTTTTCGTTGATTTGATCTGCCACCTTATCAAGCTTCTTCTGCCTCTCCCTTTGGGGATCAGCAAACAACCCCGACTCTCCCTCCAACCGAGTGAGCCGTTCAGCGGTAACGCCGATGAGTCGTACCGGTTGGAATGACCAATTGTCGAACAAGCGTCGTGCGGCCTGCCATAGCTCGTTCGTAGCGGCGGTCGAAACGCCGAGGGTCATCGACCGGCTGATCGTCTTGAACTGCCCGAACCTGATCTTCAGCGTGATCCCGCCGGCGTGAACACGGTTTTTGCGAAGACGGCTGGCAACCTGCTCCACCTGATCCAACAGCACGCGCCGGACTTCGTCGACATCGACGATATTGATCTCAAAGGTTTGTTCGTGACCAATGCTCTTGGCCTCTCGGTCGGGAACGACAGGCCGATCGTCGATTCCGTGCGCAAGGTAGAAATACCGCTCTGCCTCAGAGCCGAGGTGCTTCTCCAGCCAATCCAAGGGCTTCTTGCGCAGATCGGCGATGGTCCTGACGCCCAGCGGTGCCAGCCGTGCTGCCGTTGCCGTACCGATGCCCCAGAGTTTCGTCACCGGCAACGGCGGCAGGACACGGTCGATGTCGTCTGGGCTGATGAGGACCAGACCATCGGGCTTCTTCATGTCCGAAGCCAGCTTGGCAAGATACTTGTTGGGTGCAATTCCCACTGAGGCTGTGATCTTCAGGTCTGACTTGATGCGGCCCTTGAGCTTGCAGGCGACATCCATCGCTTTGCCTAGCGCCTCGCTCTGTGCCCGCGAGGTCGAGGAAGGCTTCGTCGATGCTCAGGGGTTCAACCACCGGCGAAAATTCGTCGAGGATCGAGAACATCTGCTCAGAGACGGCGTGATACCTCTCCATCCTCACAGGCAAGATGATGGCCTGTGGGCAGAGCCGCTTGGCGACCGCCATTGGTTGCGCCGAGTGGCAACCGAAGGGACGGGCTTCATAGCTGGCGGTACCCCCTGTTTTCGTTTGAGCCTTGTATTACAAAGGGTTCCGGCTGTTTGCCGGTGTCTCGCACCCCCCGACAGCCGTCCTTTTTCTCTGTCGGAACCGCCTCACTCACGTTCGCCGGTTCCTCTCGCTCACGCTCGGAGAAAAAGTCCGGCTCCTCGTCCCCCTCACGGGGGACTCGGTTGGTGCTTCACAGCACCGCAACGGGTTTCTCGACACGATCTCTGGGAGGGGAGAGGAACCAACCGACAGGGGCTCCGCCCCCACCAAATGGGTTAAGGAGGAATACTTGCACCGTTTGCGTCAAAACGCACAAAACGAAGAACTAGAACATTCGATGGAAGTATGGAGATGATGCCACCGGCTGTTTTTCGAATACGTGGGCCATCACTCCATTCATTTGATACCAGCCCACGTAACCAATTGGCAGTACTGCGGGGAGTTGGTCCGCCGGATGCACGAAAAAGAAAGTCCGGCGCATCCGAGCATCCTATTGGGAAACCCAAATGTGCAACGTTGGGACGCCGTTCTCAACAGCCACGGCGACGACCGGAGCCCCTGGGGGTGCCTGAATCACGAAATCGGCGTCAGCGACGGTTCCACCAGGAATTGGATGTCTTTCTATCCAATGTGGCATGACAGTTTCTCGAATTGCCACGCATTTTGTGCAGCCGCCGAGAAACAGTCAATGGTAGCGCTCAAGTCCCGAGCGCAGTATCATGACCCCAGACTCATCGAAAGGAACATATGCCGAAACCTTTACGTATCGAAGGTGCCAGGGACGGATGGGGGTCGAATTACCGAACGATCTCGATGCGATCGACATCGTGACGGAATTAGGCCGCATTCATATCGATCTGGGCCACCAAGTCCCGAACATGGTGCTCGTCAGATCCTCGTCTCACGAAGGTGGTCCAGGTAACACCCGTCTCATTCTTTCGCCGATGGATGGCGGCCGGATCGCCATCGGCGTCATTAAGGCCTAATTCCTGCCCGTCAAGCTCGCATCTCTGCGGGCTTTTTTTTAATTCTCAACCTCCTAGCCAAAACGAAACCAGACCCCGAACAGCTTAATAAGGGGTCTGGCTTCACGTATAGCTTGCCACGGTAACCCTGCCGGCGCAATGAAATCGTTCCAACCGTAAGGTGCCGGCTCGGCCGGCTTTTTGTTTGTCCCATCCCCCAATGTCTTTGGCGTTCGTTTGCGAAGATCGTTCTCAGAAGAGAAATTCCGCCTGACAATTCTGCTTATCCGGGTCGGAAAGCCCGCTTTCAAAATCGAGAGCATCGTGGGTCATGTGCCTGCTTGTTCGGATGGCGTTTCCTCGTCGCCCGATCAATTCGGTTTTTCCACTTCGTCGCATATCACCGTGAACCCCACGAGTGTGGTGGGGCCAAACGTGGTGCTAATCGCCACATCCACCGCATCCCGTCCGCGAGCGATCAGTATTCGACCGATCCGCGGCATGTTGTTACGCGGATCGAAGATATACCACTGGCCGCCGAGGAACGCCTCAAACCAGGCCGCAAAATCCATAGGACCATAAGGCGGCGGCATGCCAATGTCACCGAGATACCCCGTGCAATAGCGAGCCGGAATGTTCATGCACCGGCAAAGCGCGATCGCTAGATGGGCAAAGTCCCGGCACACGCCGACCCGTTCGTTGAACGCCTCCGTCGCTGTCCGGGTTGCCCGGGCCTGCGAGTAGTCGAATCGGATATGGTTGTGTACAAAATCGCAGATCGCTTGCAGCCGAGGCCAACCAAGCGGCGTATTCCCAAACTGATTCCATGCGGTTGCCGTCAAAAGATCTGTCTCGCAATACCGGCTCGCCAGAAGATAAACGAGCGCCTCTTCGGGCAACTCTGAAATCGGATGCTGCTGGGCTGCCGGCACGACCGGATCAGGGATCCCGGTCGAGCGCACCGTTGCTAAAGTGCTGATGGTTGTGCGGCCGCGAGGCAATTCGAGCCTGTGGCACCAGTTGCCGTACCCGTCTCGGTAGGCTGTAGTCTCCACGATGGGATTGAAGACCAGATAATCCGGCGTGACGATTTCTTGGGCATGGCTGTAATGGATGTTGAGCATTAGCAGCATTGGCGTCGGCTGGGGGCAGTCATAGATCAGCTCATAGCCCACTTTTATGTACATAATCGTGCTCGCTTTCGTCGGGAGGGTACCACGACGGGAATGAACTCTGCGAACATATATTTCGCGGTGCTTTCTCTGCGGCAAATGCGATCAACTGGCTTCCCAATTTCGAATCATATCTGAATCCAGCGAACGCAGCGGTGGCCCCACGCACATTTTTGCGATTGCGGTGCTTCGCTATGGCGAGATAACCTAGGTTATTGTGAATTTAGGGGACGACACAAGTGCGCCTCCGCCTGAGCCGCCAATCGGTCGCACCTGGCGCCTGCTTGTCTGCGACGATTCCCCCATTGAAAGCCTCGCCGTCGCCCATTACTTGCGCGGCAACGGCTACACCGTCGAGGTCTCCACGGATGCCGAGTCCGCCGTCGAGCTCCTCCAGCACCGCCCAATCGACCTCCTGATCCTCGATCTGCAAATGCCCGGCAAGGATGGCTTTCATGTGCTGACGTACCTGCAAAAAAATCGCTCGGGATTGCCCGTGATCCTGCTTTCAGGAATGCCCATCGACGAAATCCAGGAACACATCCGTCAGCTCCCCTCGCGCCAGCTTCCGCCGCTCCTGTTGAAGCCTGTCGATCCGATTCAGTTGCTTGAGCTGATCGCCGTGCACCTCGCCGGCGAGCTTCCGGCTTTTCCGCCTTTTGAAGACAAGTAGGAAACTCTAAGGGGTCTGGTGAGCTGTCATGGGGCGCAAAACCGGCCAATTGAGGGCGCGCCAAAACCGGCCATTTTGAGGCACAGGAGATTGGGTTATCGACCTTGGCTTTCGGCGGTTGCCGCAAGCCAATGGTGGGATGGCCAATCAACTCAAGATGGCGGAAGTACAAGCAATTTTGGCACTTGTGCGCAGCGGCTGGTCCAATCGGAACATCGCCCGCCAACTCGGCGTTCACCGGGAGACCGTTGGACGCCACATCCGGTTGTCGGGCGGCGATCCTGCGGCGCCCGGATCGGATTCAAAACCGGCCAGCGCGCCCCTCGGCTCGACGGTGCTCGCCGCAGGCGGCTCGACGGTGCTCGCCGCAGGCGGCTCGACGGTGCTCGCCGCAGGCGGCTCGACGGTGCTCGCCGCAGGCGGCTCGGAGAGCGCGCCCACCGGGTTATCCGGCGCGCCCATCGGGTCGGTCAGTACGGCATCGCCCTGGCGTGAGGTCATTGTTCAGAAGTTGGAAGCCGGGCTGACGGCCCAGCGGATTTATCAAGACATCTCCAGCGATCACGGCTATGCCGGCAGCTATTACAGCGTGCGCCGGTTCATCAAGAAGCTCTCGGCTGCCGCGCCGGCGCCCTTTCGCCGGATGGAATGCGAGCCGGGAGCCGAGGCGCAGGTGGACTTCGGCCGGGGTGCGCCCTGGTCGGTCCTGACGGCAAACGCAAAGCAACCTGGGTCTTCCGCATTGTGCTGAGCCACAGCCGCAAGGGGTACGCCGAGGCGGTGGAGCGGCAGACGACCGATGATTTTCTGCGTTGTCTGGAAAATGCCTTTACGCACTTCGGCGGGATGCCGTCAGCGCTGGTGATCGACAATCTTCGCGCGGCGGTGACGCGGGCGGACTGGTTCGAGGCGGAGTTGTGTCCCAAGGTCCGGTCGTTCGCCGAACATTATGGAATCGCCATTCTGCCCACCAAGCCGTACACGCCGCGGCACAAGGGGAAGATCGAGCGGGGCATCGGCTATGTGAAGAGCAATGCTCTCAAAGGCCGGCAATTCGCCTCGCTCTCGGATCAGAACGCGCATCTGCTGACGTGGGAGAAGAGCGTGGCCGACACGCGCATCCACGGCACGACGCGGCGGCAGGTGAAGGAAGTCTTCGAGCAGGTAGAGAAGCCGGCACTGTTGGCTCTGCCGCCGGTGCGATTCGATCTTTTCACCGAGGCGTTGCGCAGTGTTCACCGCGACGGGCACGTGGAGATCAAGGGGGCGTACTATTCGGTCCCGCCGGAGTTTTTGGGCCAGCGGGTCTGGGCGCGGTGGGACGGCGCACGGTCCGGCTGTTCGATCAGAAGATGCGTGCGATCGCTCTGCACGCGCAGCGTCCGCCGGGCAGGTTCTCGACGCAAGACGCCCATATCCTGCCGGAGAAGATCAGCGGCATCGAGCGTGGAACGACCTGGCTTCTCCAGCGGATCGAATGCATCGGGCCGCACGCCACGCAGTGGGCGCAGTCAATGCTTCAGCATCGCGGCATCGAAGGCGTGCGCGTGTTGATGGGGCTGCTGTCGCTGGCCAATCAGCAGCCGCGACCGGCCGTGGAACGAGCCTGCGAGATTGCTCTGGGGCATGGCGCGTATCACCTGCGCTCCCTGCGGCAGCTCATCGAACACCAAAACGGCGCGCCGGTTCAACAACACTTCGAGTTTGTTCAGGAACATCCAATCATCCGCGGACTGGCCGATTACGGACAGTTCGTACGCGACGCAATCACCCAAGCGGAGGCTTTGCCTGCCGCACAACCTTTACAGGCCTGCCCTGAGCAGAGCCGAAGGGAGTCCACCCCATGAGACCTTCGTTGATGCAGACGCTCAAGCAACTTCGGCTTTCAGGTCTGGCGAGCAGCCTTGAAGTTCGCCTGAGCGAGGCGGCCGGCAATCGGCTCGACCACAGTGAGTTTTTGGAACTGATCCTTCAGGATGAACTGAACGTCCGATCCAGCCGGCAGATCGGCCGGCGCGTCAAGGCGGCGATGTTCCGCGACACCAAAAACCTCGACGAGTTCGACTTCTCCTTCAACACCTCCATCAAACGCAAACAGATTCACGATCTGGCCGCCGGCCAGTTCATTCGTGACAAACGTGACGTGCTCTTGCTGGGTCCGCCCGGCGTGGGCAAATCGTTTTTGGCCCAGGCCATCGGACACCAGGCGATCAAGAGCGGCTTGGTGGTCCTGTACCGATCCATCTTCGACCTGGCCCGCGACTTTTTAGGCGACGAGGATCTGGGAGCCCAGGACAAGACGCTGGCCCGGTATCTCAAGCCTGATCTGCTTATCATCGACGACATGGGAATGAAGCAGCTTCCGCGGCGCAGCGGCGAATGCCTGCTGGAGATCGTCATGCGCCGGCACGAGAACCGCTCGACGATGATGACCAGCAACCGTCCACTGGAGGACTGGGCCAAGCTGATCGGCGACGTGCCGGCGGCCACGGCCATTCTGGATCGGTTCCTGCAGCACGCCACGATCATCAACATCACCGGCAAGAGCTACCGCCTTCGGCATGGGGGCCATTCGACTTCGCTCACGGCAGGCCAATCCGGGACACCGGAAAAGACAAATCCAAAAGGACGGCGGAGTACCGCCGGCGATGAAGGGTGCTCCCCCCCGGAAGACACCGTGACAGAGCCGCCGTTGTCTTCTGATGTGGGGGTATCCGCCGGCCAGACGGCGTGAACGGGGACCAATAACTCAAGGAACAGTTGCGTCGGATAGAACGGATGCGGTATAGAA
Organism: uncultured Phycisphaerales bacterium; assembly: GCA_963755915.1. Lineage (GTDB taxonomy): Bacteria > Planctomycetota > Phycisphaerae > Tepidisphaerales > Tepidisphaeraceae > PALSA-1353. The sequence continues at coordinate 3,301,093 of CAVWLP010000002.1, read as the reverse complement.
TACGTCAGCACATTGGCCGGTTTTGAAGCGCCCCGCCCTGGCTGGTTTTGGCGCACCCCGTGACAGTGAGCCGGATCTGCGCCTTCTGCAGGTAAGTAATCAATGCTAAAATCAAAAAAACTTCCTGCTAATATCGGCAGATCCGTGATGCCGATGCTTCTTTGCGACTTATAGCGCGTGCCAGGCGAAATCCAACGGAGCGCACCGACAGCGGCTAATGTAGCGTGCGAGCGCTGTCCACCCTATCTTGCCTTTTGCACGCACGCTGAATGGTCTGCTCCAGACGAACAAAGTTGATTGGCTTGGTCAGGTGATCGTTGAAGCCCGCCTGCATGGTACGTGTCACGTCGTCTTCGTAGATGTGGACGTTCAAGACGAATTTGTGAAGCACGCAAACCTCACTTGATTAGGCTTCGACCGTTATCGGTCACGAAATAATCCACAACACATCTTGCGCGAGCTGGCATTTCAGACGGGCCAACGGGCCGGCATATAAATCACCGCGATGGCGAACGGCGCCAAGACCCGATTCCCCGATGGTGTGATCTTTCATGCCCCTGCAGTGTGCCGTCGGATCATATCAGAAACAAGGCGCGGTTTGTGTCAGTCATCACTTCAAATGCCACCACCGATCATCGGATCAAATGCCACCACGTCCGATATATCGCAATCGACCGTCCCATTTCAAATTGACGCCGAGTTGTTGACTACCGGCGAGGCCGCTTCGGCAGGCTGAACCCCCACGCCAGAAGACAATGGCTTTCTGGCATCGGTGTCTTCCGGAGGGGAAAGCCCTTCATCGCCGCCGGTACTCCGGCGTCCTCGCGGTTTGGTGGATTCGATGCTTTCAGCGGTAGGCTTCGCCTCCGCGGCACGGTCTCGCAACCGATAGCTTCTGCCGGTGATCGCGATCACCTCGGCGTTGTGCAGGAAGCGATCGAGGATTGCCGTGGCGGCCGGTACGTCGCCGATCAATTTGCCCCAGTCTTCGAGCGGCCGGTTGCTGGTCATCATGGTGGAGCGAACCTGGTAACGCCGCATGATGATCTCGAAGAGATATTCGCCGGAGCGTTTGGGCAATTGCTTCATGCCCATATCGTCGATGATGAGCAGATCGGGCCGGAGATACCGCTCCATGATTTTGTCCTGCTGGTTGAGGGCCTCATCGTGCAGGAAGTCGCGCACCACGTCGAAGATCGAGCGGTAAAGCACGACCGATCCGTTCTTGATGGCTTGGTATCCCAGTGCCTGGGCGATGTGACTTTTTCCCAGACCCGGCGGCCCGATCAGCAAGACATCCCGCGCCTCGCGGATGAACCGGCCGGTTGCCAGCTCGAAGATCTGCTTGCGTTTGACCGACGAGTTGAAGGAAAAGTCGAACTCGTCGAGGGTCTTGAGTTCCCGAAAGCCCGCGATCTTGACGCGCCGGGCGATCAGGCGTTCATTGCGAATGAGCAATTCATCCTGAAGCACCAGTTCCAAAAACTCGCCGTGGGAAAGCTGATGGCCGGCGGCTTCCTGCAAGCGCACGTCCAAGGTGGAGGCCAAGCCCGAAAGCCGAAGGCGGGTCAGGGCGGTTCGTAACGATTCGTTCATAAATCTCCTTTCAAAAAAGTGGAGGCTTTGCCTCCACGGGGGTGTTATCGAAAGCGTCATGGACCAGTTGGGAGTAATCCGAAAGCGACCGGATCAGGGGATGCTCGGCGACGAACTCGAACTGTTGCTGTTGCGCGGCGGATTCCGATCGTTTCAGCAGATTGCGGATGTCGCGCAGCCGATGGGTGCCGTGCCCTTGAGCCACCTGACAGGCCTGTTCGATCATTTTGGCGGGATGGCGATGCGTGAGACTGACCAGCCCCATCACCACGCGCAAGGCGTGAATCCCCCGGCAATTCAGGACATTTTCAGCCCATTGGCCGGCGTGGGGACCGATGGCGCTGGCCTTGTTCATCCACCAGGCCGCGCCGCGTTCGATCCCGCCGCGCTTCTCGGGAACGATGTGACGATCATCGGTGGCGAAGCGTCCCGGCTCGTGCTGAACGTGGATGGCAACCTGCCGAAGCTGAGAATCAAAGAGCCGGACGACGTGCCCGTCCCAGCGCGCCCAGATGGTCCGGCCGAGGAACTCCGGCGGCGCCGAGTAATACGCCTTGGCCACCTCCACGTGGCCATCACGGTTGACGATCCGCTGGGCTTCCTGAAAACAGGGGAACCGTCCCGGCGGAAGAGGCAATAGCGCCGGCTTCTCCACTTCCGCGAACATCCTCGCCACCTGCTTGCGCGTGGTGCCATGAATGCGCGTGTCGGCGATGGTCGATTCCCATTCGGCCAGGAATTGGTTCTGCTCGGAAAGGCTCTTGAAGGTTCGGGCCTTGAGAGCATTCCCCTGGGCGTATCCGACGCCGCGTTCGATCTTTCCCTTGTGCCGTGGCGTCCTTGGGCGCGTCGGCAAAATGACGGTGCCGTAGTGACGCGCGAACTCCTGAATCTTGGGATTCAGATCGGGATCGTACCAGTCGGCATGGGTGACGGCCGCTTTGAGATTGTCGATCACCAGAGTTCTGGGAACACCGCCGAAGTGAATGAAGGCGTTTTCGATGCAGCGGATGAACTGCTCGGTGGTCTGCCGGGGCGTCACTTCGCTGTAGGCTTTGCGCGAGCAGCTCAGCACGATGCGGAACAGGTGGGGACGGGTTCGTTTGCCGTCGGGTGTGACGAGGGGCGCGCCCTTGCCGAAGTCCACCTGGGCCTCGGCGCCGGGGGCGCATTCCATTCGCCGATAGGGCAATCCGTTGGTTCCGGCACGGTTGAGCCGCTGGACAAATCGCTGGACCGGTTGGTAAGGACCGTCGAAGCCATGATCGGCAGCCAAGTCCTGCCAGATACGCTTGGCCGTCAGGCCTTGCTCAAGACCCTGAAGGATGACGGTGCGCCATGGCTCGCACTGGCTGTGACGGCCGGAAAACCCGGTAATCGAAATGGCGGCATTTGAACCGACAGATTCCGCCTCGCCGTGCATTGACCCGGTCATCGGAATGGTGGCATTTGCCTCCGATCTGACCTCGGACCCGGCAATCAGAATGGCGGCATCTGGATCCGGCGGACCTGCACCGGGTGGTTCGATCACCGCGGATTTAATGTGACGAGAGACCGTCTCCCGGTCGATGCCCAGTTCCGCGGCGATCCGGCGATACGACCAGTTCAGTCGCGCAAGTCCCAAGATTGTCTGATGTTCCGCCATTGTGAGCCGATTCGACATCCGCAAGCTCCCACCGGCGAGCAGCCGGGAAGCTTACGGACCGAATCTGCGCCTCTCCAAAATGGCGGCATTTGAAGTGATGTTACGTGGCGTGATTTAAGTGATGCCTGACAGTTTGCGTATCGGTCACTCTAATGACGTGAAATTGGGGCATAGTGCGCGGAATTTGCACCGCGCAACGTGAGCAATATATGAAGTGCACTTCAGATACCGCCACCTTAGAGTTTCCTACCTGACTTCAAAAGGCGGAAAAGTCAACGTTGCCGCTCGATTAGGCGAACCGCTTTAAGGTATTCCGAAAGCATACGATCAAACTCGGCGCAGGCGACCGTAGGCGCCGTCCATTGTTTCCTTTCGAAGAGTTGGAATAAAACATCGGGGATATCGTGATTTCGCCGAAGTCACTTGGCAGTGTAGCCACCATCAACGGGGATATTGGCGCCGGTGATATAAGCGGACGCATCGGAGGCAAGAAAAACGATGATCCCGGCGAGATCGGTTTCATTGGCCATTCGTCCCAGGAATGTGCGGGCGGCATAGCGCTGGACAAAGGCGTCGCTCTGCCCGTACAGGAATCCGCCGGGACTGATTGCGTTCACCCGAACACCACTGGGCCCGAGTTTGGCGGCGGCGTATCGGGTGAGCTGGAGCAAGCCGCCCTTGTGGAAGAAGTAGTCCGGCGGTGTTTCCAGGTCGAGACCTTCGTAGAGGGTGAGGTCGGGCCCTATGCAGCCCTGGATGGAGCCGACGTTGATGATGCTGCCGCCGCCCTGCTTGGCCATGTGATCGCCGAAGGTTCGCGTCATTATGAACAATCCGGTCGCGTTGACGGCCATGCTTTGGGCAAACTTGTGCGATTCTGAGGACCAGCCTCGCATGGTGCGGAGGACCGCGTTGTTGACGAGGATGTCGATTTTCCCGGCGGGTTTGAGGATTTCAGCCAGAAGATTATGAACGGAGTCCTCGGATGCCTGATCGAGGCTGAGTGCGGTTACATCCAACCCTTCGGCGGTTAAGTCTTCTGCCTGCCGCTTCAACTTAGCGAGGTCGCGGCTGGCGACGAAGACTTTGGCGCCCGCTTCGGCAACGGCCCGAACAATCTGACGGCCAAAGAGTCCGGCGCCACCGGTAACGAGGGCCACCTTCCCGGTAAGTCGAAAAGAATCAAGTATTCCCATTAGGTCTCCGCATTACAGTTAAGGCCCATCGCTCAACCGAACCAGCGCTTTGATGCATTTGCGCTGTCGGACGGCTGCCATGGCTTCGCCTATATTTTCGAGCTCGAACGGATGATCTAGGTCGAGCCAAATGCGCGCGTCCAAATTTCCGCCGACGATATTTGCGATGACTTCATCGTGAGCCTCTTCTTCGTCGTAGCCGCCTCCGTAGACGGTGAAAGTCCCTTTGCGCGAAGAGGATTGATCGCGATCGCATCAAAGTCATCCAAACCGTACACGGCAATCGTGCCCCCAGGCGCAAGCAGTGGCAAAACGCGATTGAGTTGTCCGGCTTTGCCGAGAGAGTCGATGATGAAGTCGAATTGGCCGCACGATCGTTCGATCATATCTTCCACGGCAGGCGCATCGTAGGCAAAGAAATGGCCGGCTCCGGCGGCAATCGCGCTTGATTCCCGCGACCGGCTTCCAAGGCAAGCGATCTCCGTTGCGCCAAGATTCCTGCAGTGTGCGACAAAGGCCAGGCCAGTTCCGCCGGAGCCGATAACGAGCACGCGACTGCCTGCGCAAACCCCTGCGCGACGGGCATAGCTCAAGGTCTCGCGCCAAGTGATGATCATTGTGCTGGCGGCGAGGTCGGACGAAGGAGGGATGACCTGATTGATGCGACTGCCGGTCCAATGCTCCCTGGGGATTCCATCTTCGCGCATTGCGCGGTAATCGACCGCGACCCCGAATTCACAAAAGCCTCCCCAACTCACGTTCATTCCAATTTCTGGGGCGGCGGGCATCCCAACGCGGGTCACCAGATTGCCGACACGCAGGTGCCTCACCCGGGGACCGACTTCGATGACATAGCCAATGCTTTCGTGACCGAGCACCATGGGGTATTGAACGTTCCATGGCATTTTGTCTTCGATCAGGTGCTGATCGGTCGCGGAGCAAGTCGTGCCAAAGAGCAAGCGACATAGCGCGCCATATTCACCCATCCTCGGAAGGGGAACATTCCCGACGACCAGCGTTCCAGACTTTTCGACGATTGCGGCTTTCATCTAGCGATTGCTCTGCCGATCAGTGACGGTTGTCGTCTGGTGGTTGAAGAACTCGAATGGACGTTTCCGCCACGACGGTCGTTGTCGGAGGAGTGTAAGTGGTCGGCATTCCACCAGCCATGCGATCAGCGACCAGGTGCGCCATCCATCGAAGCGTTGGAAAGGGAGACTCCGTTGCCTGCCGACGCATCTCATCGAGCGCCGGCAGATAGTGAAGATTGCCAATTGCTTTAATCGCCTCGAAACGCGCGTCTTCCGATTCGAACGGACTGTTGTCGTTTGAGATTGAGAGACATATACCGGCCAGTTCCCGATCTTCGGGATCACCGATGAGTCCGGCCGCCCAAATAACACGCGTGCGAAGTTCCGCGGGATACGCGGTTTTCTGAGGCATCACCCATTTCAATAGTGGAAGGGCCGGCTTGTAATGCAATTGCCCCAGCGAAATGAAGGCGCTTTCAACGGCTGTTAACCGGCCGTTGGACATCCACGTTTCGTCAAACTCTTTGACCGTTGCGACGAGTTGGGCCAAAGCCGGACCCGCTTCGGGACGCCCGATTTGTCCCAGCGATTCGGCGGCCTGGCCAACCACCATCCAGTTTGCGTCGTTCAGCAGCGTGATATGCTGCTGGAGCGCAACATCGCTATGAGCATGGCCCAGGATATAAGAGCCGTCCTCTCGCCGATCGGGATCAGCATTCGTGAGCAATGTTGTAGCCGAGTCAAAGACCGCCGGGATTGGTAATGTCGCGGCAGCAACCAGAGCATCGCGGGCTGAATCGCGCAGGGGAGGGTAATTTTCAGTGAGTTGCTGGAGCAGAGAAGGTACGGCGTCGGCGCATGGATGGGCAATGAGCAATTCCGCGGCGGCCTGGCGGACGGAGAAATCCGGGTCGGCCAACATCCTTTTGGCGACGGCAATTTGCTCGTCGGCGTCTGCAAGCCTTGACAATGTTTTGACTGCCACACGCCGGACGGTCGGATGCTGGTGATTCAGTAGCGGAACAATTTTGTCGCGCTGCGAGATCGCATTCATGGTTTCCAGCGACTTTACTGCCGCGATCACCAGCGCAAGATCATCTGAGTTCAGTTCACTGGCAACAAGCGGGGCATACGCGCCAGCGCCCTGGGAGCCTAGCGCGCGTATCGCCGCCAACTTGCCCTGCTGCGATAGGGACGGAAAGCGGCCGGCTATTAATAAATAGTGCTGCGAGGTTGTTGCCCGCGCACAGGCCGCCGCGAAGACAGACTCGTTCGGATCCTGCAGTCCTGCGGTCACAAATGTCGCGTCGTTCAGTGAATCGCCTGCCACGACGGCTTCGCGACGCACGGCTGGATAGCTGTCTGACAACAGTTTCTGTAATCCTGACCGAACGGCAGAGATATCGCCAATCATAGCCGCTGCCGTCGCCGCTTCGGCACGCACCGATGCGTCTGGATCGGACATCGCGGCGAGAACCGCGGGCACGGCGCCGGGTAGCTTGCAAAGGCCAAGATCCTGCACCAATTCCACCCGCCTGGGTGCAGCAGGGTCGGCGACTAACGCCTGGCCAAGGAGTTCGGCCGTGCGCGGAGGCGTCAAATTGATTACCAGTGTCCGCGGAATCTCGCTGTCGACATAACCGAAGTTGAAATTCTCATCCAATGATGGATTGGTTGTTGCCATGATCGCTATGGCCGGCAACGGCATGCAGAGCGAGAAGCAAATCCAGATTATCGCCTTGCGTCTCATGATTGGCCTCTTCGGAGAAGCAGACCCAGACGCACCCTGGCGAGCAGAAGCATGAACAGACAGACTCCTCCGATTGTCACCAGGTGCTGAGGCAAAAGCCGGGCAATGTCGGCGGAGCCATCCGGCAAGAGATTGACGGACATCACAAACGGGCTGAACTGCGCTATCCAGTTTGCCAAACGGACATCGATAAACCCACCGGCGGCCAACCACGCCAGCAGCGGCAGCACGACTATTCCGGCAATAATAAAATAGTTTGTGATTGTGGAGCTGGTGCTATTCTTCATGAACGTGGAGCAGGCCAATCCAGTTGAGCAGCACAATGCGACTGCCATCACGAACACTGGCAAAATCATAAGGACCGACCGCAGATAGATGGGATTTACAAAACAGATGACGCCGTAGGCCGGAAGTAACGCGATAATCGGCAACATGGCCGGCGCCAAAGCCGGCAGCAACTTTCCCCAGAAGACCTCGCCGGAAGAGAGCGGCGTGAGTTTGAGAATCTCAAATGTGCCAGTTTCAAGCTCGGAAGTGATCGCGGGGCTCGTAAGCGAGGGGTCAATCATCGAGATCACGCCAATTTGAAAGGCGATCAAAACTGCGGCGACATAATGCAGCAGATCGGCGTGTTCTGTCTGGCCGCCGTACAAAGCCATCGACGCCAATCCGAGCGAAACGAACAATGCTCCGTAAAAGATGCGGATCATCCAGCGTCCCGAACGCAATTGATTCGTTCGCACCTCTTTTGCCATGATTGGATTGAGGCTGCCAATCGGTTTACGCTGCGCGGCGGGATCGATGAGGAATAATATTCGGCGTGCCCATGTGCGCCATGCGCCTTTGCCCGCGGAAAGGTTTTCGCCGGCGACCTTTGCGCGGCCTGGCGCTTTGCGCAACTTCAAAATCAGTGCGATCAAACCCGCCACGTTCAACATGGCGGCAAATGGGAAGAAAATCTTCCAGGAGGGAGGCAGGCCGGCGATGGATTCTCCGGTGTTCGGCGTGATGCCGCCGGCGCGGCCACCGAATTCAGCCCAGTGCGGACGAAGGAGCGACAGCGTGGCGGCGATGGGCGAAATGCTCCGGACCGCGTGCAGGACCTGGGCACTCACTCCGCCCTGCGAGGAAAGCATAATAGCGGCCGGAACCAGCACGCCCCCGCACAACGTCAGAACAATCGCATAGGATATTACGATGGCCGTCGAAACCAGATCGCAGAACGCGGAGACGGCCAATGAAACAATGGCGAGCAGCACCGCGCTGGTCACCAAAACTGAATACGCATAAAAAAGAACGGGTAAGTCAACGTCACCGCGATAAATCAGCAACCCAACGAATGGAAGTCCGCTTAACAGTAAAATCAGCGGAAAGCCGATCGCAGAAATAAGCTTGCCAAAGATAAGTTGGCCGGCCGAAAGACGGCTCGCGTAGAGCATTTCAAGCGTGCCCTGCTCGCGCTCGGACGTAATGGATGTCGCCGCCACGCCCGGAACAAACAAAATCAGCAGAATGAGCTGCCCGACAATCAAATCTAACACCAGCGAATCCTGCCCATGCGACGCAAGAGGAAAGACGCCCTTTTGTGGCCAGGTCGCCATGACGAGCGCACCGATTACCGCGACAAACGCAACCTGGATGGCGCCAATTCGCCGGAACCGAAGAAGCCCGAGCATGTCTTTTCGAAAGACTGGATTCATTTCATGTCCGTTCCATTGGTCTACTTTGTGAGGCTCATAAACGCATCCTCGAGATCTGCGGGAACCTCATGAAAGCTTCCAACGGAAACTTTGTTCTCGACCAGGAGCCGGAGTGTGTCGGCCAATTGCTGCTCGTTGGCGCGAACATCAAATCTTAAAGTGCCATTTGCGTGGTGCCCGGCGATTGGCGTCCACTCGCCCGGCGCCTTTTTGAGCAATTCGATGGCTCGATCACGGGGGCTGAGCACGACAATTTCCATCAGCCGGGTCTGCCGCACCGTCCGCATGATTTCCTGCACAGGGGCGCAAGCGACAAGTTTTCCGGCATTCAGAAAAGCTACCGTGTCGCAGACGTCGGCAAGCTCGGGCAGAATGTGACTGGAAACCAGCACTGCCTTTCCGAGTTTGGCCAGATCGCGCAGGAGTTCTCGCATCTGGATTCGGGCGCGGGGATCGATAGTGGCGGCGGGCTCGTCCAAAATCAGTACGGCCGGATCGTGCAGAAGCGTTTTGGCAATCCCCACCCGCTGCTTCATGCCGCGACTCAAGCTGCCCATCAACTTATCGCGAAACTCATTTGCATTGGCGATGGTCAGGCAGGCATCGATCCGCTGCGGCCGCTCTTTCTTCGGAATGCGGTAAGCAGCCGCAAAGAAATCCAGGTATTCCCATGCCCGAAGTGTCGGATAAATGCCAAAGTTATCTGGCAGATATCCGACCAGCTGCTTGATGAGATCTTTGTTACCGGTCACATCCAAATCGTCGATAAACGCTCTGCCGCTGGTCGGATCCTGCAAGCCGCAAAGGATGCGGAAGGTCGTTGTTTTGCCTGCGCCGTTAGGTCCGATGTAACCAAGAACCTCGCCACGGCGGACCGTCAGGTTCAGGTCGGACAACGCGGTGTGCTGACCATACCGCATGGTCAACGCTTCGGTCCTCAATATTGGTTTGGCGCTATCGACGTTCATAACCGGACTCAGTCTCTACTTCGAATCCAACGGTCAAGTCGTTGAATTTCCAGGGAGGTGCGATCGCGTTGTCGGTGGCTGCTTCAGTAACGGCAAGGCAAAGCCACAAGCAGCCGTTGGAATCTACATCTCCATCACCGAGTTTAAAAGTGGTCTTCTCCGACCCGGTCGCCTCTTTCCATTCGGCGACAACGGGGCCCGCCGGATCGTCGTGCAGCGATCCGTCAATGCACTGTCCGCTGCGCAGGACGATGTCATGGTGCGAAGCGGCGAGATCTGCTGAGAGAGTAGCCATGACTGGCTTCACGTTGCCAATCCCCCGTGGAATCTGAAATCCAACCTCCCAGGTTCCAATGAGTATGGTTCCCAGCCAGCTCTGAGTTGAGGTGTCAAAGAGCGGGCTACGCGAAACGTGGCCGATGGACGTGGTAACAAAATCCGGCGGCACATGGAACCTGGTGTTCGGTTCACTTGGCAACAAGCTCATGGGCGCGGAAACCAGAAGTTCCGCATTCATCAGCTCGACCTTTGAAGAAGCGTCTAGAATCGGCGCTGCCAATCCCGGCGCCGTTGGGTCGAGCCAGGCCGCCAGCCGCGGCTGCACGTCGGCTGTGCCATTGTCGCTTTGCGGTTGAGAGGTCATCGCGGCTTCGAGGATTCGGCCACGAAGGGTCGACTCTTCGCCCGCGATGATCGACATATTCGTATAGTCGCCGGGCGGGTTCTTTTCGGCGAGGATAGAACTCGAGCGGCCCGGTGGCAGCGCGGGCAAGCGATAGCAGTTTCGGTTCCACAGCACGAGCGGCGCCAGCAGCGTTTGGCCCGTGTCGTTATCGACATTAATTTGTACGCCGCCAGGCGTAAAACGCGATTCGCATCGCAAGTCAAAATTTACCGGTATCGCTTCGTCCACCTGCCAGACGCGATCAACCCGCCCCCTGAAAACTCCGGCGTGCTCGGCGGCGAAGGGCAATTGATCGAGCGTTACCGGATCATTCGCATTCGCGACGACCGGACGCAGCGTGGCGCGTATGTCGGCCTTTAGCGCCAGGTCAGGATCGGTTCGTCCCAGGAATGCGATTGTCTCTTGGTGCGTTCCCCCGCCTTGAGGGCCGAGCTCGATCGCTGCGATGCGAGCGGCGGAAAGCGGCTCGCTGCGGCCTTGGCGGATAAACGTGATCCCAATCAGCATGGCGAACAGCCCAGCGGCCAGAATCGTTCCGGCGATGAATGCCGCCGGTCTTCGAGCCTCGCGGCCGAACAATTGAAACAGCATCGTCAGCAGAATGTAGACGCCCACAATCGCTGCCGCATACGACCACGGCGATACCGGCGCGCCGATCATCGATTCCAGGATGTCGTCGCGATGCTGCCCCAGACTTGTGTTGGTAAACTCTTGTGTTGGCTCGCGCAGGTTCAAAATCGTTTGCCACAAATGTGCCACTCGCTGATCAGAGCAATCGAGGGCACCAAGCGGAAAGCTGGTAAACACGATTTGACCCAGCCCGATGTGACGAACGGCAATATGAACGTAGTCGCGATCGCGAAGCAGTACTTCGCCGGCGCCGTCAATCGCTTCCACAATTTTTAGATGTTTGGTGAACTTTAGCGGAGCCGGCGCCACACCAGTCGAATCTCCGGCCGGAATTATCTGATCGATTTCGCGGCTGCCGATAATTTGAACCGGAAAGTACGGCTCAAGCCAGGTGCCAGTTGGATCGGCATTGTCCATAGGCGCGGGCAGGATCAGGGTGCCGCCGCGCCGAAGGTATTCCAGGATTGTCTCTCGCTGACTTACGTCAAGGGAATCGGGACTGGCCCCATCGAAGACAATGGCTCGCACGGCGTCATAACCGGCGCAATGGCGTGGCAACTGTTCTGCCGTGGCGGTTCCCAGATTGACGGCACACGGCGACTGCGCAGCGATAAACTGCGAAAGCTGTCGAATCGCTTGATTGTCACTCAACTGGCCTTCCGGCCCGTTGGTAACCGAAAGGATCAGGAAACCTCCCGTGTCCGTAACATCGCGCCGATCTGCCGTATCGGGCCGGCCGAGAACCTCAGTGCGCGACAGGGTCGCCCCCTGGGCATTGTGCCACTCGGCCATCGCGACGGGAACAGATCCCGATCCTTCATTCAGTTTGCCCAGTACCTTGGCCGGCAGATATGCATATGCATTCAGAATGACCAGGCTGCGGGCGGGAGAGTAAATCGGTACCCGAAAGTCGGTTGCAGCGTTGGGCTCATTGACCGGAATAATGATTGCGCCATCGACCGGGCTGTCAGTGTTATTTCTGGCGTCGATGCGAATCGGTACGAAGCAATCCGCTGGGTACATCCTGCCATACACGGGCGTAACCGTCAGTTCATAATTGACCTGACAAAAAGCCGTGCTGCAAAAGATGAGACTGAAGCTGATGCTCAGGATGATGCCGCGGCGGGAGCTCAGCCAGGTAAGGAAGCAACTTCCGCGGCGAAAAAAAGATCGAGTTACATTCGCAGGATTTGCGGTGAATGGATAAAGCACAGTGACATCGCGAAAGTTCATTCCCAGAGCCTCAGGAACAGAAAACCCTCAATGGCTCGCGGCTTTTCGTTTTCTTCGGCCGATAGCTGCGATTCCGGCGAAGGCCAGCAATCCGCCAGACATTGGTTCGGGAACGATATGGAATGTCGGCAGCGGGAGGCCGTTGGCTACGGCGAAAGCATCGATCGCGGTCAGATCGCTGGCAAGTATGCTGGTATCCGGGCCACTGTCCCCCTGACCAAAGTTGGCGGCCAGAGCCGAGAAATCCGAGCCGTTGACGGAGCTACCATATAGGAAATTGCCCTGATCCCAGTTGGTGACACCAAGGCCAAAGTTGGCGGCGAGGATCGAGAAGTCGGAGCCGTTTACCACGCCATCAAGATTCGCGTCGCCGAGAAGTGTGTACTTCAGTTCAATCTGGCCGGAGCTTAGCCCCGAGACGATATTGTCGGCCCCGTCGGCCCAGCCGACGCCATATCGGAGGCCATTGGTGAGCGTCTGCGCGGCGGAGGAAATGATGCCGGGTCCGTTCCAGCCACCTCCGTTGAAGCCGGATTTGAGGTATGTGGCAATCGAAGCGATCGGATCTGACCCACTTAGGTAACTCAGGAACAGGCTGTTGTTGCCTATATCCAAAACACCGTTTCCACTGATCGAAAGGCTCGACAACGTCTCAACGCCGGTGTTGTTGGCGAGTTGAAGAGCTCCGCCGGTGATCGTCACGTTGCTGGCGGCGGGAAGCGCACCGGCAGCGGCGATCACCACCGTGCCGCTGCTAATGAAGGTGCCGCCGCCATAGGTATTGACACCCGTATTGGCAAGAGTGAGCACACCTGAGCCATTCATGGTGAGCGTCGTGGAGCGTCCAGCGATGCTGCCGGCGCCGCTGAACGTGTAATTGCCCAAACTGTTGCTGACTGTCACTGAGCCGGGTGTAAGCGTGCTGTTTATCGTAACGGCATAGTTGCCGTTGTTTGTGTCGTTGAACGTCACCGGCGATCCGTCGGCGTAGGTCGTAGGATACCCGCTGCCGTTGCTCCAATTCTGGCTGACGCCGGTATCCCAGACAGTGTCGGTGCCGAAGCCAGTTGCCGCGCCGGCGTTGTCCCAGCTTAGCGGGGTCATCGGCACGCTTGCGGTACCAGTTGCCGGCGCCAAAGTCAGCGAGACGTTGTCCCAATAGGTCGTGACGCCGTTTACGCCGTTTGATTGATCAGAAATGAACAAGCTCTGCGCCATCTGTTCAGTGACATTATAGAGCGGGATGTCGCTGGCGATCATTGTCTGCGGGAGGTATCCGAGCGAGTCGCCCGCAGCGCACGAGAGATAGACGTCGTAATCGCCGGTGATGGTGGAATCGCCGCTTGTGGCCAGGCCGGCAACCGCATTCCAATGGATGACGATCTGGATGTTTTCCCAACCGCCAGTGCCTGCCTGGAAGTTTGTGGGAACATACGAGCCGCCGTTCGCAGTTCCATTGGTTTCCCAAACTTCGTAGTAGGAATTAGCGCCGATTGTGACTTGAGCTTCAGTGCTTGCGGTTCCGACGTCAACGCCGAAGGTGGTGAGATCGGTTGTTGTCGGGCGAAGCATATCTGCTTTGGCGATGTAGGTGGAGAGTCCGCGGGCCTGGCCGTAGAACCCGTTGCTGGCAAGGGTTATGAGAGTATTTCCGCCGACCGGGGCAGTAGTCTCCAGCGCTTGTCCGCCGTGATTCACGGTGGACTGGATGGTCTGACCCGAGGCGTTTCCCTGCACGACGGTCCAAGTGTTGCCGAGCTGGTCGGTCTGGCCGTTGATTTGCGAGCCATTTACTTTTGTGTCGAAGGAATCGGCTGAAGCGACGGTGGACGTCCAGACTGGCGCTTTGAACTGGGCGTACGCGTCCTGCGCTTGGGTCATTGAGGGGAGCGATCCCGGCGTCTGCGGCTCATATATGATGTTCCAGGCATTCATGGAAATCGTTTCGTCGTTGCGCTGATTCATCAGGTCGACGAGCTGCGTGAGCCCATCCGGCACTAGCGCCTTGAGGGCCTCGCCGACTGGCTCGTATCCCCAAGACGCATCGCTGCGCGTGCTTCCGGTGTCGAACTGTTCAAAGAGAGCGGTTATGTCGGTAACGATTTGCGATCGGTCTGCTGCGGCGGCTGGGTCGTGCGTTATAAGCATTGTGCTTAGCGTGCTGGCAGCCTGATCGGAAAGATCCGGGTCAGTGTTGGTCAGAAGACCCATTAGCGTTGAGACCCCGGTCGGGTCGTCCGAAATTCGCCCCAGCGCATCGACCGCATACCTGCGAACATACTCCTGTGAGTCGGATAGTCCGGCAGTTATTGTCGACAGCATCGACGAGGGCACCGCCCCGGTGAACGAATAGATCGATTGCATGGCAATGTCACGTACCAAATTGTTCGAACTGCTCATCGAACTTTGCAGAAGTGGTAAATCGGTCGAAATATCGCTCAAAACCGCCACGGCGCCGGTATCAAAGTTCGGTTCTCCATATTCGGCGACGGCGTTGAGAATTGCCTGGGCGCTGTTGGGTCCGTTGACCCCTTCAAGAGCATAGACGGCGGCGGTGCGGATCGCTTCCTCTGAGTTCGTGAGCTCGCCCTCAATCGAGGAGACTGAAGATGGATCGGCGATCGTGCCCAGCGCCGTGAGGGCCAATCGCACGGTGATGATGTTCGAATCGTTCAGCAGCGGCAAAACCTCGGCCGATGTGGCAGTTGTCTGACCCGCCGCGATCTGGGCGAGAACGTGCATCCGCTGGTACTCGTTGCTGGAGCTGAGCGCGCTGATGGGCTGAGTTGCCATATTGCTGTCAAGCAGATATTCCACATCCGTGTTCATTGCACCAATGATATTTCCCCCCTCCGTACCGACAGGCTGGACAGACGAAGCATAAGGCTGGCTGGTTACCATTGATACCTGCACGCCGGTGCCCTGCACGCCGGCGACCACCGTGTTAAAGGTGTCTGGGTCACTTCCCCAGACCACCAATCGGTTGACATCCCCTTGCTGTGCCCAGGTCTGCCATGCCAGCGTCATGTTGCCGGCGTCGGCAAAGGTTTCGCCGTCCCAGTACGTTCCCTGGCTCGGGTTGGTCGCGCCCAGCGCCATGCCAAGCTGCTTGCCGTCGGAAGAGAGTGCGCTTTCCATCTGGCCGAGAAACGTCGTGGTGTAACTGCCGCGCAGGTTGTACCACTCCTGTTGGTTGAAATTGGGATTCGTGAGAATATTGACGCCGTACATCTGTTCGTATGCGTTGACCACCGGAGCGCTATATCCAAATTCATTGTTGTATTTGTTTGTGAAATTTTCCTGGTAGCTCATGAACAAAACACCGTCATATCCGGCCTGGTTTACTGCATTCATCGTCCAGTTGAGGATGTCTGATCGCGCACCTGCATAGGCCAGTTCGAGCGCCCCGCCCTGAACCTCGTTTCCGTATTGGTTGACCGGTGCCCACTGGGGGTTTTGCGCGGCGAAGGTCGTTTGATAGTCGCCGGGATAGCCGTAAAAAATCGAATCGTTTGCCGGTACTCCCCAGTCATAGAGTTGGGTGGTTCCCCAAATCTGCATCCCCAGCGAGTGAGCGATTTGGACGGCGGTCTGATTCAGGTTCTGGTTATTCAGAAGGTTCGTGGAGTTCTGGACGACCGAATTGATGTAGACGTTGTCCGTTCGAGGCACCGTATCGACGTAAGAACTCTCCTGCAGTCCGCGCCAATAAACGGTCTGCGTGCCATATAGGGCTTTCATCAGGTTGAATGAGTCCGTTATGGCAGCCGCATCGTCCATCGGCAGATCCTGTCCCTCCAACAGGTTATCACCGGTGCTGACGTATTGATCGGCATTGTACTGCGCCATCACTATCGATGGCCTTGCGATGCAGTTCGACAGCCCCGCCGCCGCCGCAAGGAACAGAATGCGTTTTGTACGAGGGCTCAAACTGTTATGTAAGAAAGGCATAAAAACTCCCGCTCCAACAAAAACACTGATCGGGTCAGTTCAAACGACGAAAGCCCGAATGCCGTACCTTTCCGCCAATCCGCTGCATGACATCGCCCGCGCGAATCGCTTGTGACAATTCGGCCAGCACCGGCTCCGCCGCTTGTGCAAATGCTTCGATCGCCTGGTCGTTGTGCGCCAAGGTCGGATAAAAGGCGCCGCCGCATAGAAAGCCTTTGTCCAGCATGCGCGTCGTGAATAGCGTCATGAGAGCATTTGCCTCTGGGTGATCGAAGCCCAGGTATGTCTGGGCCGGCGCCCCAGTCAACTGCAGAGGAACATTTCCTGAAGCAGCAAGCGCGCTCAGAATCTGACGAACGGATGTCCCGATGCGTCGAACGTGGGCCGGGAGATCGATTTGATTCATCTCCCGCAAAACTGCCGTCGCCGCCGTGGGGCCGACGCCTTCGGTCCAATACGTGCTTGAAATAAACGATCCCTGGGCCGCATCCATCGTAGACGCTTTACCGATGATGGCTGCGATCGGATGTCCGTTGCCCAATGCCTTGGCGAACACCGCGACATCTGGATTAACTCCGAGTCCCAGATGCACACCGCCGCGATGCAGGCGAAAACCGGTGGTGACTTCGTCAAAAATAAGTCGCGATCCGGATTCATCGCAAAGCTGGCGAACTTCCTGCAGAAACCCGTCGACCGGCATCACCGCCCGCAAGGGCTCCATCACGACAGCGGCCAAACGGCCGCCGTGCTCCCTGGCGATCTTCTTGAGCTCATCAATCTTGTTGTAAGCGAATGGAAGCGCGGTTCCGCGCAGCGCTTGTGGAACTCCTGCGGGATTCAAACCGGAAAGGAGATGACCCTCCAAGGCGTTCCCGTCGCCGAGGTTGGCCGCCAGGTACCAGTCGGACCACCCGTGGTATCCGCAGAAGGCGACAACATCTCGGCGTGTAGCGGCTCGAGCAATGCGCACCGCGATCGCGAGTGCCTCACCCCCGCTTCGTCCCAGGCGAATTTTCTGCGCCCACGGGTGCATTCCTATAAGTATTCGGGCAAGTTCAACTTCTTCGGGGCTATTCAGCGTCGACATCGATCCAAGCTGAACGCGCCGCAGCACTGCAGCCGTGACCCCGGGATGCGCATATCCCAACAGGCAACTGCCAATTCCGTTCGTTGCAAAATCCAAATATCTTCGTCCCTCCAAATCAAATACTTCGCAGCCCCGCGCCTCGCTGAAATACGCCGGCCACTTGTCCGGCGCGTATTGTTCGGGCCGTTTGCTGAGGAGCTGTACTCCCCCCGGAATGAATTGCTTTGCCTCTCGGTACAGCGTCTGGTTTGCATCGTTATCCGTGGCGGGTCTCGCGCGAAGGTTCAGCAAGTAGAGGGCGTTTGTCCTGAATATCTGCTCAACATCGGAATCCGACAGGTGCAAGGTTTGGCATGCCTGTTTAAGCGCCAGGAGCGATTCGATTCCGGCCAACGTGCACTTGTCCGCGTCGGACGGCGACATTTCGTGCTCATACAGCCATTGAAATCCGTCGCCAAGGTTCACCGCTCTTGCATGTATTTCTGAGAGCGGAAAGTCGGTGCCGAACATAAGCCGTCTGCATCCGAACGCGGCGATGATTGCCTGTATCGCTTCCGGCTCACACGCAACCGAAGTGTCAAAATACAGGTTGCCCAACCCGCGCAAAGCGTCAATCCCTTCGACGGTATGTCGTCCGCAAAAGCCTCTGCCTGCGTGCGCGAGAATCAGCCGCGCGTTGGGAAACCGAGTGCAATTCTTGCGGATATATTGCTGATTCTGCGGTTCCGCCAGAGATCGTTGCATCACGATATGCAGCAGGATGCTAAGACCATGCTGATCGGCCAATTCCCAGGCCCATTGCGGAATGTACTCTTCGGGCGGCGCGTTGAACGAGTCCGGTCTTCTGGCGAAGAGGTGGTATACCTTGAAACCCGCTACCGCCCGATTTCGAACCTGTCTTTCCACATCGGCCGGATCGCCGTTTGGCGTGACCATGAGCAGGCAGCGGCTTCCCGCGTATAGGCTGGTTTCCTGCAGAATTTGTCTATTGGCCGCGGCACTATCCAAGCCGCGCAGGCATTGGAAAAAACAGACCGTTGCGCGGACATTTTTCGCCCATCCAGCCACTGACCGACGATTCATAACGCTGGTGTCCAACCCAGGGGCCGCCATCAAATTGTTCGGCGGCGGCATCCGGTGCGAAGATGCGCTGGTCATACCAGTGCCCGTGCGCATCAAAGGCGTCTGGCGGAACAAAGCTGGCCAAAAACTTTTCGAATAGTTCACGATCGCGCTCGGTTACCTGGAATTGCGTCGGATCGTAACAAAACGGAATCTTGGCCGCTGGAGTAACGATTGTGGAGTTGCTCATCGAGTCCTCGCAAAATCGATTTGAATTCTGTCAATCGCCACATAACCCTGGGCGATGCTGGAAGGCCAGATTGGATAGTCGCGCCCGGCACGCAGAATGTGTGGATCGCCCTGAACAGGGCCCATCGGTCGGGGTTTCAGATTGAAGAACACCAGATAGATGTTCACGTCTACACTGCTCAGGACCTTCGCCAGCGGCTTGGATCCGTAAGTTTCACGCCGATCGTGCCGTGCGCCTAAACTGGTCCACTTCCGCTCGTCGCCGACCGCTTTTAACCTTGTCTCTGAATATTCCTTCTTCACTTCGATCGGCTGCCCGGTCAGCACCCAACCGGAACAGACACCCTCCTGCATCCCCTGTACCAGCAGGTAGACTTTAGAATCGGAGGGCTCGAGTTCACCTTTAAGGCGAACCGAAATCGTCGCATCGGTGAAATTGCACGGAAACTTGTCCGCCACAAATCGGTTTGTTCCGCCGACCTCGCGGGCGACTTCACCCACAGGGCCCCGAGTCGCCAGGCAGGCTAACAACTGGAGGTACCCCCCTCCCGGAGGGGCATGGTTATAGTCAACCCACCATGGGCCGTAGCACCAGACTGCACTGTCATGAACCGGCAATGGCGCCGGAACATGCCAGTTGTCGACAATCTTCAGCCAGCCTCCAGGACCTTGATCGAACTCCTCAATATATGAATTCATATTCCGCCACCGCGTACAACTATAAAACCACTCTCAGTTGCTTGTTACAACCACGTTGTCATAACAGCTAATGTGATCCGGCTCTTTCGAGGGCTTGATGACCAATTGAATGCTCTGGTTGTTGTCCAGAGTATTGCTGAAACCCGTGCTTCCGATGGGTGTCGGAAGGCCGCCGACGGGTTGGGCGACGAGCGCGTAAGTTTTCGAGTTCAGATCGACGGCAACCTGCAGATGCTGCCAAACGTCGTAAGTGACCAGTTTGCCGGTGTCGATGAATTGGGTGCCGTTCCAAAGGCGCCAGGTTCCGCCATTGTTGTCTATTGAAACGAAGGCGGAGTCAGAACCCGAGGGTTGGAACGAAATCGAGAAACTATGGGCTGATCGGGTGCTCGGATCGGGAAGAAGATAAGGGTAGTCCTTGTTCGAGCGAAGAAAGACGTCGAGATCGAGGACGATTTTGCCGTTGGCGGAGGCGGGAGTGAGTTGTTGCCCGAAATCGGCGGTTAATTTTCCGCCACCATTGGCCTCGACGCATTTAACACCAGATCCGAATGAGGTCGTGTTCTGGATGAAAAACGATCGTTGAGAATCGGTCGGATTCTCGACATGCCAATTTGATCCGAAATCTGACGAACCGACAGAATCGTTCTCAAAGGTATCGGCGAGGAACGAGCGTTTGCCGGGTTCTGAGAAGTACAAGGTCGGGACCCAATCCACCGACACGTCATCGAGATAGACGGCGTCTTTCTGCCCTTCGGGAGGAACGAACATCAACGCGTTGAAGATTCTATACGACGGCACTTCGATTTGTTGGTTTACGCCGTTCAGTTCGACGAATCGTTTGACGGCCGGAGCGATGCCGATATCGTGGCAGATTGGTGACCTGGATTCGCCGAATTCCGCGGAATAGGTCATGGCATCGAGGTTCACTTCAATGGTGATCTCTGACCACGTGCCGACGGGAACGACCTGATCAGTTTTTACCCAATTGCTATGATCGGCATAGGAGAGATTTCCCGATCCGGGCTCAACGCGAACAGCTACATCCTTCTCATAATTGGTGGTGCCGGTGAAATAGACAGTAAGCGCACTTTGAGCGGTCTGGCGATTGATCCAGAAGGAAAAAGTGGCTTTGCCGTTGGCGATGGCGGTGTCGTTTGTCCCGGCATACAAGCTTCGATCAGGGCAGCATTGATGAACTGCCATGACATCCTTTCCGGTTAGCTCGATCGCATTACCGGTATCTCCCCGATGGACATCCTGCTGGACATAGGCGAGCGCGCTTGACCCGTCGCCGAGTGGATACCAGACGCCGGGACAGGCGTGAAGATCGGGATTATATCGTCCATCGCCATATCCGCCGGAGATTCCAGTGCTTTTCACGGGGAAATCGTCGAAAGTTTGGGCGAAGAACTTGATGGAACCGGTCTGGCGCAGGTCGCTCATCCATTGCTGCCAGCGCTGGGCCCAGGCGATATCGTAGGTGTCATACCAGATGTCGCACTGCCAGGCATCGGCGCCCCGGGCCGGAGGGGGGTAGAAATAGGCGGGTGCGCCGGTTTCGATCACCTTAATTTCAGGATGGGCGCTGTGAAGAATGTACTGCTTTACCTCATCGGTAGTTACCGACCCCACGCCTGCGCGAACGTCGGTTAGATAACCTTTGTTGGACGCGTCAAGATCGTAGGTTGCTTCAAAAGTAACCGGCAAGGCAATCGCATCGACAATGCCTTCGTCGATCCACTTGCGCCATTCCAGTTTGGCGTTGCCGATGATGGGGCCGACGTATTCGCCGGACAGGCAGACAGCGAATTTTACGTTCGGGTCGGCGGCCTTCATTGCCTGGCGTATTTCGCGGTAGAGCTGAGTGATGTAGGTGCCGCGCAGATCGCGCCAGTTTTCGACCATGGGGTCGTGGATGTTGAAAGAGGGAGACTTATAGTCGAAACGCGGATCGGTGAGGATGTCTACGTTGTACTTGGCTTTCATGGCGTCGACGATGGGCTGGTTAAAGCCGTACTGGTCGCCGCTATTGGGGGGATCGATCAACTGGCTCGACTCACTGCGCATCGATGCCATGATTCCGGTGGGATGATAGGTGCGGGCCATGTAGGCAAATTCGTTGACCTTGTCGGCGCGGCGCCGGGGTATGCGTATTCGGGGACCATCCACTGCTTGTTGCCTTCGCGATCGACGGAGATGACTTCCGGGTGCTGGTACTGATAGGTGCGCATGTAGGACCATGGGACCATGCGGCCGGGGCCTGGAACTCCCACATTTGGGGGTGCGCCGTCGCTATAGATGTAGGGGTGCCAGATCCAATATTCGAACCCGAGCTTCTTCGAAGCCTCGCTGAGGGCGAGGTGCGGATCACACTTTGCCTGCACCTCGTCGATGATGTGCCAGGCGATGGCGAGAGTGGACTCTTTCTGCGAGTTCGCGGAGTTTCGAATGATGGATCCCGGGGGGAACTGCCTGAGATCGGATCGGAGGAATATGCCGGTGAACCCTCGATCCTTCCAATGCCGGACCATTGCTTCCATGTCCGGCTCGTTTTCCATCGCGGGGTCCGTGCCGGGACCATAAACAAATGTCATATCGCCCCAACTGGGGATGACGTACATGTTGAAAGGGGCTGGTTGAGCGGAGGCGGCAGCGCTGAGTGCGCCGAGAACTAATACAGCCAGCACAATTGGTCGCATTGAAGAGGCTCCAAGTTTGTGATTCACTTCGTCGCCCCTTGACGCTGATAAACAGATCGCGATTCAGATACACCGAGTTCGCGTGCACGATCTCTCGCTCGTAATTTCCAGTTATCCTGATTTGCAGTGAAGAACCCGAGGATCACGCGGTACTTGCCGTCGAATCCGGCGGGGATTACGGAGTCGGAGAAACATTTCAAATAAAGCTTGCGATAGATTTCCGGAGCGTCGGAGAGCAGAAAGACCCTGTCTCCGGTGGTTGCCTCCGCGAGGACGCGGGTGACGCTACCGATGCCATTGTCCGCATCATAAACGGCTGCCCATCGGGCGCCTCGCTGAAACGTGTATTGCGCTTTTTCTTGCCGCTCGGTCAGAAAGCGTCTTTCGACTTCCTGGCCGTCTTCGCATCCGAATATGAAAGAAGTACAGCTCGGGGCCCATGCGTACATGAGGGGATAAAGAGCGGTGAGTTCGATGGGACGGTTATTGGTAATGTGCACGGACTGGACGATGGTGTCGCCTTGCACTTCCAGCATTGAATCCAATCCCAACGATCGCATCGTCGATTTTCGATTCACGCGAAAATAATCGCCTCGAATATTCATGGTTGACGAAATCGAATTGAGCGGTTGATCATCGATGGAAAAACTCAGCTCAGTCACGTTTTCCGATTCAACTTCATAATGTCCTGACCCGATCGGGCCCACGCCCGGAACCATGATCGTCGTCCCGTAGCAGCTATCCTCGACGGCCATCAGCTTTCCGCGCCATTCGATGCGGCTCAATGTCCAGAGTTTGGGCCCGTCAATTCGAACCAGCAGATCGCCGATGGTGGCGGTCAAACTCTCGGGTCTTGTTTCAGTGGATTGCATACGTCTCTTGCAAGCGCCGGACTGCGAAGGCAAGAGTCAACCCTGGGAAAGCCGGTAATCCCACATTCTCGACTGCGGATTGTCGTAGGGCTCGTTGTAGTACGGGAAGATGTCGTTCAGCCCCATGAGTCGGACCGAGCCGTCAAGATACAGAACATTGGAGCCGCCGGAGTGACGATTCGAAGGAGGAATGTCATATGGCAAGCCCCAGCATCTTGAATAAATAAAGTACGCATCCTGATAAGGTGTGTTATAGAGAAAGCGTGGATCCTGGCTTGCGCCGTTGGCATCCATTGAGTCGGTGATGTAGATAATGTCTGCCGCGTGACGTATTTGGTTAATCTTGTTCAGTTGGATATACGCCCTCCCCTGCACCAAGCTGCAAATGAAAATGTTCATCCCGTATCTAAATCCAGTTCCCTGAAATTCAAAATCATCAACTTGGGATGGGCAGTGAAACAAACGAACATTGCCGCCACTTCCGTCAGTCATAGTGTCGATCGAATTGATATTGGCGGCCGTTGGATCCGGAAGACCCACGTATTTGTCGAGATCCCAGAACCATGTGTCGTAAGGAGCAAGCGGAAAAGGAGGTGGATTGAACGGATGGTCCAGTGGCATCAGCACACCCCCCCAATCATTCGAGTACTCCAAAGTCGCTATACCAATCTGACGAAGATTGGAAGCGCACTGCACCGTATAAGCCTGTTTTCGGGCCTTGGTGAGAGCGGGCAGTAGAATGCCGACAAGCACAGCGATGATTCCGATGACAACCAGTAATTCCACGAGCGTGAATCCTGGACTATGTGTTCGACGCATAGATCCACCTTTGGTTCGGACGACATGGTTTCGAGTGCAAGAGTAAAGCATGACAAATAATCCTTATCCTTAACTCGTTCCGCCGCCCGAAGGAAAACTGGCCAGGAGGTCGTCTGGTCTGAAAGAGAAGCGATGCCCCGCATCAGGGCGATGCGAGGCACCGCATCGAAGGAATCAACGCCGAACGGTTCGGCGTGAAAAACCAAAAATACTGCAAACCACCAGACCCATTAGCGACACCGGCTCAGGAACGAACGTCGGCGCGTCCGCTCCGGTGATGCTGAGGTTGTCGTAATAGTCGATTCCGGAGGACGATCCCTTCTGAATCTGAAGCGTCGCTGAAGTCGATGGATCGAGCCCGTCTACAATATCTGCCGCCGGGATTTGCGCATACGGCAACGCAACATCGCTCGCCAGCTCGGTTTCCGGTCCCCCATTTTGGGCAACCCAGAAATCCATTGTTCCTGTCATGTAATTGGGACCACCGGCCACAACGAACTCGGACAAGTTCATGACCACGGTAAGGTGGTCCCACGCGTTCAAAGACGGATGGACGCCGGTGGAGACCTGGGTTCCGCTCGAATTGGTGTAGAAGATGTCGCCGGCCGGTAGGTCATTAACTCCAACGAACTCGAGCACACCCGTACTCAGGGGGCTGTAGCCAAGCTGGACCTGAATCGGAGCGTTGTACAAGTAGTTCGCGTACTCATCCCAACTAAAGACGACAGTGTTACCATCGACCAGCGCGCCGTTAAGCGACTCTGCAGCTAGCGTCGGGTTGGGAAACGGCGGAGGCGGATTGGTATTACGCTGAACCTCCAGCGACTGGGTGCCAAGCGCCGGATTTGTCGAGAGACTGAACGGGCTGCCCGTAGTTCCGGCAGTGCTGTACCCGTTTCCAACCTGGGGAGCACCCAGTGGAATGGTTTGGGAATCAAAGTTATCCGCGAAATACGTATAAGGCTCCGTTGGAATCACATCCGCGGAAGCGCTCTTGAGAAACAGGCCTGGTACTATGGCCGCTAAACCCGCATATATAATTGCTTTCATGACATAAACCTGTATTAGAAGAAAAGGTGCATTTTCGCCCACACAATCCACACGATTGTGTAGCTCTCCATCAAGCATCTTGTTTTGATGCGAGGGAACCTCCGTTCACACGGGTTGAATTTCCCAATACAAGCTCGGGGGGAATGGTTATTACGGAAAGTTGGCTATCGGATTTGACGTCGTCAGGTGGTGATTGGAGCAGACGAATCATCTCTACCGCGGCCTTGTCCACGTGCGTATCAACAGTGGTCAGCGTTCCTGGTGGAAGTCCGAACATTCTGGCTAGATTGCCACAGCCGGTAACGGCGATATCGTCCGGCACACGGATCGATCGCTGCTGGAGAAGGCCAAGTACGACCGCGGCAATGTGGTCGTGCATGCAGCAAATCGCGTCGATTTTCGGATTCTGGTCGAGCCACTCATCGATAGCTCGCGCCAGCGCCTGGTTGTCGGTCCAGCCATTGAGATAAAAAGAGTCCGGAATTGTGAATTCAGCAACATTTCTGGCGGAAAGTCCGGAATCTGCGATCGCACGGTACAGGCCATAATGTGTTTCGGTGAAATGGACTTCGGGGCTTCCATAAGTAAAGAACGCAATGTGCTCACGCCCCAGTTCGCACAGGTGCTGAATAGCGAGATACGTGACGCGAAAGAGGTTCGATTGAACCGTCGGCCAGCGCACAACATCGATCGTCCGAGCATAATTGACGGCAGGAATCCCGCTTTTTTCGATATCGAGTAGAACCTGAAGCGATATTTTCGATTGGTGCGGAGAAGTGAGGATTAATCCGCCGACGCCCGCGTGCAGGTGACGCAGGATGCTCTGATCGTAGCGGGATCTTTCATTGTCAGTACTGCTGACCAGCACTTCGAGTCCCGCTTGATTGGCAGCATCCTGCACGCATCGGGTGACCATGCTGTATTCGGGGATTCGGATGTCGGGTACCAGCAGGCCAATAGCGTTGCTTCTGGTGGTCTTGCCCGCACCGATCATTTCGGGATCTGAACTCACGAATGTTCCCGCTCTTGCCCGGCGCTCCAGAAGTCCCTTTACCGCGAGGGTTTCTAGCGACTGCCTGACCGCGCCGTAGCTGGTTTTCCATTGCTTGGCCAATTCCTTGGCCGATCCAAGCTTCTGTCCCGGCTTCAGCTTTCCGGTGGAGATGGCTTCTCGGATCAAATCTTCCAGTTCGGTCGATAGACGCACGTTAGATCGCGGTTTACGTGAGAGGATTTGCATGTTCGCAATAATACCGGGAAACCTACGAACCAAAACTGTTGCCAATTGGCATACTACCGGATCATTAGCGGGTGTCAAAGAAAAAATGCTGCATTTTGCAAATTACGCAATTTGTGCGGCAAATGCCGCGTTTTGACCGCGCGATCGTACATCGGCGAAATCCGTCGGGCTAATCCACTACCGCCAAAATGGCCGCCGTTGGCCCGCCGAAAGCCCGAAAAACCGCTGGTTATTCCAGCGTTTATTCCCTGCCCCGAATGTCATTTCAAGGCCCCTCATTACCCCAGTCGGATTATTTTGTTGCATTCGCTGCAAATTATCCTAATGTGTGAATCTATGAACCAACCTTATCGAATCGGCCTCATTGGGTGTGGACTGCGGGGGGTATGGCTGATAAACAATTTTCGACAGGCTCAAATGCCCTTTGAGCTCGTCGCAGTCGCCGATCCTGATCTTCGTTACGCCAAAATCTCATCACGCCTGTTCGCAAATAATCGCGCGGATATCTTTCAAAAAGGCGCTGAACTCCTTACTGCAACGCAGGATCTCGACGGTGTCGTGATCGCGAGTCCAAACTATGTCCATCGGGAATCCGCCATAGAGGCGATGAACAATGGCGTGAAATGTTTGCTCGAAAAGCCCGTCGCCGCATCGCTTTCCGACATGGCTGCCATGTGGGAAGGACACACTCGGACGGCGCAGGACCCGGTTCTCGGCTTCTGCCTTCGATACACACCCTTTTACATGCGCATTAAGGAAATCTGCGATTCGGGTGCCCTCGGAAAGATTCTCGCTATTAATGCAGAGGAACTAATGGGCGATGATCTGTCCATCGTGTTCGCCCGCGGGGACTGGCGGCCGCAACGGCAGATGTCGGGTGGCCTCATGGCTGAAAAATGCTCGCATGACATGGACATTTTGAATTGGCTTGTTGGAGGCAAACCTCAGCTCGTCCACTCTTTCGCGGCACGCACATTTCTCAAGCCTCGTCCATATGCCGCCGAAAATTGCAGCAATTGCACCCTCACCGATAGTTGCCGCTTCGTACACGGCAGTGTTCCCGAAATTTATGAAGTGGCTTGGCCGAAGGAACTTAGAGAAGTACTGCAGAAGCTGGAGGAAGACACCTGTGTCTTCAGCGCTCGCCATACCTATCCCGATCATCAGGTTTTGAATATACGCTATGATAACGGGGTGTTATGCAATTTCTCGGTCGTGCAGTGTCAGCCGGCAACCCGGCGCACCATCCACATCCTGGGCTCGGAGGCACGATTGTATGGGGGACTCAGCGATAACGAATTCCGCGTTTATCGGCGCGACCGGCGCGGTGGCGAAATCATTGAAACGTTTACCGTATCCCCCGACCAGTCCGGCCATAACGGCGGAGACTCAATTCTTACCAGGGACTTCTTCGACGCGCTTGCCGGACGACGAAACCCTGAGCGGCCAGGGCTGCGCGAGGGGATCGAAGCATCGGTTCTCAGTTTCGCTGCCGATGAAAGCGCCGCATCAGGTGCCCCGGTTCGTCTCGACGATTTGCGTGAAAAGGTGTTCGGCCTGCAAACCAGTCTCGCCGCCTCACAGAGTTCCGAATGAATTGGCTCGATTATTTGATCATGGCTTCGTTTCTCGTGGCGATTTGCGCCATGGGAGGAATGTTCACCACACGGCACAAACGCCGTCTGGTAGCCGCCGGTGAGTCCGAAGCAGATGAACACCTCCTGGCCGGCGGTCGCACGCCCTGGTGGGCGGCTGCGATCTCCTATGTGATGGCACTCTTCAGCACGGTGTCGCTGGTTTCGACTCCCGGCGAGGCATACAACAACGGCTTGCGTCTTTATGTTCTAGAGTGGTTCGCACCGTTTACCGGGCTGCTGTTCTTCTTCATATTCGTGCGATTTTACTTCAATGTAAAAACCTATACTCCGTTCGCCTACCTCGAACGTCGGTTTGACGCGCGCGTGCGAGCGCTGGTCAGCACGATTTACCTTTTTACGCGAATCTCCGTTCTCGCCATCATTTTGTTTTCGTGCGCGAGGATATTCCAGGGCCTGGCCGGCTGGCCGGTTTGGGTAACCGCCCTTCTGGTCGGAACTGTCAGCATTATCTACAGCACCCTCGGTGGATTGAAGGCGGTGATCTGGATTCACGTCCTTCAATTCGGAGTGACGGTCGCCGGAATCGGGGCAGCGGTGTTTCTTGCCATTCGAAGCGTTGACGGTGGCGCCGTCAGCGTCATCAAATATTCATTCGCGCACGGCAAAGGCTTTAAGTTCGAGCAGAATTTCTTTTCCTTCGACCCGCACGTGAGAATCACCTTCTGGGTTCTGATGATGGGGTCAGTATTTGCATACATGTTTTACAGCAGTTCCGATCAGATCGCTATCCAGCAATTGCTATGTACCGCGTCCTACAAGGCCGCGCGACGATCGTTCATTACGTCCGTTCTCATTTTCATTCCGCTGGGCGCACTGCTGTGGTTCCTCGGCTTGGCAATTTATGTTCATTTCGCGCAGCATCCGTTGGCGGGCGGAAATCCGCCGGGAGACCTGGCGTTATTCCGCTTTATTGTGCTTGAAACTCCTCAGCCGATCCCGGGCCTCGTGGCGGCGGCGGCGCTGTCTGCCGCCACCTCAACCATCGGCGCACTCATCATGTCCTTGTCCACGGTCGTTACCAAAGACTATTGCGTCCGATTCTTTGACCCTGACGCGAGCGACGAACGACAGGTCGTCTACTCTCGCTGGGCGACGGTCGGCCTTGGCATCCTCGGGACTGCAATGGCGATCGCCATGAGCATCACAGCCGACAGTTTGCGGGAGACCGTTATCGAATCCAACACCATCTGGGGCGCGATAATCACGGTTGTTCCCCCGGTCTTTTTCCTGGGCGTGATCAGCACGCGCTGCAATGCCAATCACGTGCTCACGGCCGTGGCGTTCGGCGTCACGATTACGGTCTTAATGATCGCGTGGTATCTCAAAAGCCGATGGGAGCACAACCCCATCAGCTTCATGGTAGTCTCCATGCCCGCCTTCGTCGGCACGATCGCGTTCGGCTTGATCGCACCCTTTATCACTGGTGTTCGTCCCTCGGCAGAAAAGCTTAGAAATCTTACGCTCTTTACACTGCACCAAGGCGACAAATCAACCGAAGAAAAAAATGAGCCGCAGGCCGTCGACGGTGCCGGGCGATTGTCGCTCGAATACACCTGAAGAAAAGGATGATCAATCATGCAGGGCGATCTATTCCGAACAAAACTCCGGGCAGGCGAACGGGTTTATGCGACACACGTCGTCAGCCCGGGCAATCCCATCGGCGCTGCCCTGACGACCGGGCTGCAAATCGATTCCGTTTTTATCTGCACGGAGCACATGCCACTGGATCGCTCGGAAGTCAGCATGATGTGTCAGTTTTATGCGCTCCACGGCATCTCTCCCATGGTGCGAATTCCCTATCCCTGCAAATATCTGGCCGCGATGGCGCTGGACGGCGGCGCTCAAGGCATCGTCGTGCCCTACATCGAAACCGTCGAAGAGGTGAAAGCCCTGGTCGGTGCGGTTCATTATCGGCCGATTAAGGGCGAGGTGCTCCAGGGGTTTCTGAATGGATCCACCAAGCCCAACGAGAAGCTTCAGGCGTTCTGGAGACGCTTCAACAAGCACCACTATCTGATCATCGGAATCGAGAGCGTGCCGGCGATTCGTCGCTTGGAGGAACTGATCTCCATTCCTGGCGTCGATGGTGTATTCCTCGGCCCACACGACATTTCCTGTTCGATGGGAATCCCCGAGGAATACGACAATCCCGATTTTGTCCGCACGGTGGTCGACGTGATTAAGCGATGTCGGCGGGCCGGTGTGGGCGTCGGTATTCAAACCGATCTCGTCGCGGCCAAGAACAAAGCCTTTCTTGATGCAGGAATGAACTTTATGTTCCACCTCGCCGACGTGATCAAAATGCGTGAACACATGAACGCGGAGTTCGCCTCGCTCCGCCGAACTTATGGCGATACTTACAACCGCGACGGCGGAGGCGGAGCCCCCCTGCCGGCAGATGTCTGCATCGACCAAAGCAAGTAAATCTGACTCGTTTGAGGAAAGTTCTGTCCATGAAGGCGCTAGCGCATCATCAAAACGCCTTGCACGGGGCCGTGGCGGTAATGTTGCTGCCGATCGCACTGATCGTTTGCAGCGCCGTAGCCGACGGAACCAATTCTGTTTCCGATGCACCATTCGTCGCGCAAATCAGTGAAGGTCCGCGCTTGCCGTTGGCGGTGGCCGGTCACGCTGGTGGGCTTGTCCGCGGGCTTCCGGTTGTCGTGGGTGGATCGAGTTGGCCGGAAGACCCTCAGACCGGCCAGAAACACAAAGTCTGGCGAAACGACTGCTTCGTCTTCCGCGACGGCCGCTGGGCGCCTGGTCCCTCGCTTGCCCAGCCCCTTAGTGATTGCGCCTATGTGTCGGGGCCGGATGGTCTCTACATCGCCGGCGGGGCGGAGGGCCACCACGAAACCAGCGACGTCCAACACTTGGCCGACACCCGGGTGGGGTCATCCTGGCATCCCCTCGCTTCGCTTCCCGAACCTGTGGAAGGCGCAGCGGGCGCTATCGCAAACGGAACGTTCTACGTCTTTGGCGGCATGTCGGAAGGCAAAATCAGCAACGCCCTCTGGTCCCTCGATCTCACCGCAGATCAAGCTCAGTGGAAAAGTTTATCGCCACTCCCGACCATTGGACGAGCATTCTCTGCTTTTGTGGCCGTTGATTCCGGTCTCTATCTATTTGGCGGCATCGTTTATCCTCCATTCCAACCGGCAACGACTGTTTTCGGAGATGTTTATAAATATGATCCGGCATCCGATCACTGGCACCGTCTCGACGGCCTGAACTTCCCGGGCTACGGCTGGTCTGCCACCGCCCTCCCAAACCGGCAAATCATGTTGACGGGTCGTGTTGGGTCGCTGGATCAGGTGAGCGACGAAATCTTCCTCGTAAATCTCGACACGCTCGATGTCACTTCCGTCGGCAGAATGGTGATACCTGCCTGCTGTCTTACTGCAATTCAAATGGGCTCAAATACATGGTGGCTCTCTGGCGGAGAGCCCAGCGCAACCGCGATTCGCACTGATCGAACCACGATCCTGACGCTGGAGGCGAGAAAAGCCCCTTGAACAAACTTCTAAGCAATTACGCCAGCTTCCTCGTCGACAGTCACATCACCGACCATGATGAGTCCTTCCTCAGCAAATTCGACCCGTCGGCCTATGTCGCGATGGTCAGGCAAACCGGCGCCGATTCCATCATGGTGTATGGATGCTGCCATTGCGGCAACTGCTACTATCCAACCCGCGTCGGCAGAATGCATCGCAACCTCAAAGGACGCGACGTCTTCGGCGAAACCGTCCGCTTGCTTCGAAAAGAGGGCATCCTCCCTCGTGCCTATTACTCGGTTGTCTATCAGCGGCAGGCGGCGCGGGACCATCCTTCCTGGAGAGTCACTCAGATCGATGGCGCCCAAAGCTACCGGCGATCCTGGTATTGCTGCCCAAATAGCGACGGATATCGCAACTTTGCAAACGCCCAGATTAAGGAAATCGTCGCTTACGATGTCGATTCAATATTCATCGACATGACCTTCTGGCCAGGCATCTGCGTGTGCGATAGTTGCCGGGCTCGTTTCTTGAAGGAATCCGGCCGCGAAATTCCTGTAACGGTCGACTGGTCCGATCCCAGTTGGGTTCATTTTCAGCGAAGCCGCGAGCGCTGGCTTAGCGAATTTGCGCACGAGCTGACCGGCGCGGCCAAGTCAGTAAATCCCGACGTCGCCGTCGCTCATCAATTCTCGCCTGTTCTGCTGGGATGGATGTACGGTCAGTCTTACTCAATGTCGCTCGCCAACGATGTTCCCAGCGGCGATTTCTATGGCGGGAAAAACCAGCAGCGCCTTGGCACCAAGGTGCTTGCCGCATTTGAACGTGAACTGCCCTTCGAGTTCATGACCTCGCGCTGCGTAGACCTTCGCGATCACACCTCGACCAAGTCGGACGATGAACTGCTCTGTTCCTGCGTCACAACTCTCGCCAACGGTGGCACCTATCTGCTGATTGATGCCATTAATCCAGACGGAACGCTTGAGCCGCGATTCTACGAACGGGCCCACCGTATCAGCGAAACGCTCAAACCATTTAGACGGAAGCTGGCGGAGCATCGCCCGAAGCTCCGGGCGGACGCCGGCCTCTATTTTTCGATGGCTTCCCACGTACGCCGGGACCACAACGGCGTCTCCCTTCGCCACATTATGAGCCCCGAAAATAACATGCTGGCTATCAGTGACCTCAGGCCAATGCAGGAAGTTCTTGGCACGGCAATTGTCCTGAATCGCGCAAAAATTCCGTATCGCATCGTCCACGATCATTCAACGGATTTCAGCGGTCTGAAAACGATCATTATTAACGATGCGTCATTCATGAGCGCCGAAGAAGTACAGCGCCTCCGTGAATTCGTCGAGAGGGGCGGAACGCTCATCGCTACTGGTCTAACCAGCTATCAGGATCCGGACGGAAATACCTCGGGTGACTTCGCGCTCAAAGATGTTTTCGGCGTCTCCTTCACCGGCCGGTTCTCCAAGCACTGGAACTATATCGCTCAAATCGAAGGCGAACTCGTGTCCAATGACGCACCAGCTCCACTGGTAAATGCAACCACTGCCAAACCGCTCGCGTTCGTAGCCGAGCCTCTGTTCCCACGCGATGATTTTGAGCATTATGCAGCCACTCACAGTAACCCGCCCGGAAAGCCCGGCCCACACGTAGCTTTGGCCGTGAACAAATTTGGTCAGGGGACATGCGTTTATCTGAATTCCTCCATCCTCGCCAGGCAGGCCGAAGCGCAGCAGGCGCTCTTCGAATCGATCTTGCGGCGATTTGCACCGTCCTCCATCGTGCTCGCGACCAATCTGCCCAAATGTGTCGAAGTCACTCTGCTTCGAAGCACGATCGGTAAGCCGGCCTATCTCCTTTGCCTTGTAAATTACCAGGACGAATTACCGAACATTCCTATCAACGATATCGAATTGACGATCGCGCTGCCCGGCGGCGATACGCCGGCACTCTGCCGCTCGATCACATCTCAGAAAATCATCGAATCTCAGAAAGCCTCTGGCGGATTCAAGATTTGCATTCCCCGATTGGAGTTGGCTGAGATGCTGGAAATCGAACTCGCGGGGAACAAATCATGAGTTCAACCGCCAAAGCAGTCATAGAGAAGGCGATAGAGCAGGGCAATGGAATCCTTCGCCTCGCCCCAAATTGGGTCCCGCGCAGCTTCTGCGTACCTGGCCTGCGCATCGGATTGCATCCCGCGGATTACTACGCCCTCGGCGGAAATCGCGGTGGAATTGACGAGCGCTGGTTCAGTTCCACAACCCCCGCCCAAAACGGGCCGCTGACATCGCCCGATGAAGGCCTTAGTTTCGTTGTTTTCGAAGAGCGCAGCGGACAGGTTGAAAAGGTTTTGCTTCGCGATGCCGTCAGCGAATTGAAAGATCAGCTCATTGGATCGCGACTCTGGAGCCAATATGGAAAATGGCCCATCTACTCCAAATTCTTCGACAACCAGGGACCCTTGCCGCATCACATTCATCACCGGGATGAGCACGCAAAGCTTGTCGGGCAATCGGGCAAGCCTGAGGCTTATTTTTTTCCGCCCCAATTGAACAACCACGGCGGGGATTTCCCTTACACGTTCTTTGGCCTCCAGCCGGGAGTGACGCGCGATCAAGTGCTTCAATGCTTGAAGGGTTTCGAAAGGGGGGACAACAAGATCACCAATCTGTCGCAGGCCTACCGTCTGGAGCCGGGCACGGGCTGGGATGTGCCGCCGGGAATTCTGCACGCGCCGGGAAGCCTGTGCACGTATGAGCCCCAGGTCGCCTCCGATGTCTTTGCGATGTATCAGTCACTGGTTAATGATGCGATTATTCCGCCCGAACTGCTCTGGAAGGACGTCCCACCGGAGAGACGGGGAGACACAAACTTTCTCCTCGAGCTTTTGGACTGGGACGCCAATGTAGATCCCAATTTCGCTTCCAACCATTTCATGCGTCCGCGGCCGGTGGGCAGCTACAGCGAGACGCACGCCTCTGGCTATCAGGAAAACTGGATCTGCTACAAATCAACCGCCTACTCCGCAAAAGAACTCACCGTGTTTCCGGGAAAAACGGTCCAGATCCGCGACGACGCCGCATATGGCCTGATCACGGTCCAGGGCCACGGCACTTTGGGATCGTTGGACATCGAAGCACCGCGCCTCATCAGATTTGGACAGCTATCGCACGATGAATACTTTGTAAGCGAAGAAGCGGCCCGGCGCGGGGTTACCATCAGGAATCCGTCTCGTTCCAACCCGATCGTAATGCTCAAGCATTTTGGCCCAAACAATCCCGATCTTGTTCTCGAGCACGGTTCAACCCCACAGTGACTTCGATCTTGGAGATCAAACACATGAGAAGCCCGTCCTTCGTCAAATCGATCTTCATTTCAATATTAATGGTCGCCGCTGCCGCGAGCTTCGCCGATACTCCGTCACCCACGCCGAAGAAGCCCGACGTCGCCATGATCCTCAGCACTGGCGACAATCTCTTTTATTACAAGTGGTTTCCCATTGATTCGTCACGAGCGATGGGATCGTCGTTCGACGCGTTCATGAGCCTTTACAATGTCAATCGAATCATTTGGCGCAGAGCGCAGGCGCAGTGGATGACCGACGGAGCGGTCTTCCGGCCCCAAAGCGAAGAAATCGACGACCTGTACCGGATGGAGATGAACCTGGAAACCAGGGATCACCTCACCCGCGTTGCCGCTGCTGAGACCAAAAAACGCGGCCTCGCATTCTGGGGCTTCATGCCGCTCTTCGAAGTCGGCGCCAGCGCGGACGTCACCTCAATGTCCGGCTTCGGGCCGTACAATTTTGAAGATCGTTTTCGCGCCGATCATCCCGAATATCGCCTCAGCGATCGAGCCGGAATCGAAACGGGCGGTCCTCTTGAGTTTGGCTATCCGGAAGTACGCCGAGACTATCTCCGCCGATATGAAGAGAAGTTTCAGCCGGGCGGAGACTTCAGCCAATACGATGGCATTATCTTCTATACTTACGTTGAGAATTTCTTCCCCCGTTTCACCGACCAGTTCATCTACAGTGACATCGCCGCAAGAGATTTTAAGCGACGCTACGGCGTCGATGTCTATTCACAGCCGTTCGACATGGACAAGTACATGGAAATGCGCGGCGAATATATCACTCAATATCTGCGGGAGATGCGGCAGCTTTTCAACAAATACGGCAAGAAAATCGCCTTTTATATCGATACGCAGGATCCGGAAGTTCCCATGCACTGGCCCTCGTACCGCCAAGTCCTCACGCCCGGGCGAATCAAAATGGATTGGCGAACGTGGGTCAAAGAAGGCCTCGTGGACGAGCTGGCGCTGCGCGACGCTGCCAGCATCAATGATATTCAGCCCTTTATCGACGCCACTCGGGGAACAAAAACGCGCCTTGGTATTGCCGGTGGCGAGATGCCGCAGTTCGTCCAGAATATTTCAGATCAGGATTTCAGCTGGCATATATGGTCACCAGAGATGCCGCCCAATTTCCCGGTTGAAAACAGCCCGGTTTCGGCCCTCGAAGGCAGCGATCCCGTCGCAAAGATGAGTGTTCTGCGTCAGGTTCGGGACGGCAGCATTGACGTCCCTGTGGCCCAAGTCGTGCAATTGCTGAACGACCGCGATCAGATTGTGCGGCACATGGCGGTCGATGCCCTCGTCCGGCGCCGGGTGACCGCCGCGATTCCAGCGATGGAAAGCGCGGCAATGGATCCGGAAAACAACTTCCGCTGCAACGTCATCGACGCCTTGGGAACGATGCATGGCCCAAACACCGTCGCCGCCATCGGAAAGGCACTCGAGGCTTATCCCGTCGCCGGCATGCGCATCGCGGCCCGCAGCGCCTGGGCCGCGATGTTTCCTGCCGATTCAGACGATCTTATCGCCCTTTATTATCGAACCACCAGTCCCTACGTTCGCACGGCGATCGTTGAAATGATCGTCTCCAAGCGCGCCGTGCCGGCCATCAAGGCGACCGCCGCCTTTCGCCCGCTGGTTGATCAGGCCGCTGCCGATCCGAACGACACACTCCGTTCCATTGCCGCGTTCGCAACCGCTTATTATCCGGATAGCAAAACAGCACAACTCTTGCTTCATCTTCTCGATGATCCCTCCGAAGTTGTACAGGACGCCGCCGCCTTCTCCTGCGGCGAAGTCGCTCGCGATCTCGACGATAGAAAACTGCGAGAGGCGATTTTCCAGAGACTGCTTGAGCAGGAAAAATTGTACGGCATGGATGGAAATCGACACGACCAGCAGTGGGGATACCGCGTTGTTGCCGAGTCATTGATCTTTGGCTTCGGCCCGCGCGGACAACAGCACGTCGTTGACGTTCTCAATGGCCCCGACCCAAGACTCGCCGACCTCGCCTGGCGGGTGCTCTTCCATCCCGACGACGGCTGGAACTTCTATCCGATCGATCGCCGGCAGGGCGAAGCACTTTATGCATACCATCCCGGTCCCAATCGAATGAATGTGCCAACCCAGAAATACGAACTACCTGAAGATGTCGAGCTTCTCAACCAGAACTTCGCCAGGCTCGAACCCGATGCCACCGGCGCCGCCGGAAGCCTCTGGAACACCGGAGGAAAATGGATTGGGCTCAACTCCAACGTACGCACCGCCGGCGAAAATGGAAAGCCATCCATCGAACTTCGCACTGACGACGCCGGACGAGGCGCGCAGCTCATCGGAACAATCGCCTACGACATGCCGGATGGGCGGTTCAAAAACAGACTGCGCGGCCACTTCCCTCGCTCGTCGGCGGAATATGGCGTCGCTGACGGAATTGTCGAACTATCTTTCGATGTCCTGAAATCCAATGCCGGCGACTCAATTGAGCTCGCGCTCGGTTCAGACACCTCAACGGCGCAATCCGTTGGTGTAATCATCGCCAAAGATGGGCAAGTGCAAGCGGAAGTAAACCAGAAAAACCCTGGGTCCTCCGTCTCATCAATGACAGTTTCTGCAAAAGATGGATGGCAACATTTCGTTTTGAGGCTCGATTTTTCCGCAGGCAAGGCATCCTTGCAGGAGGGTGACGGCAGCGCGGCCGCGGAATTCTCTTTCGACACCGACCCGCACTATCGCGCAATAATCCTCGAGGCTCTGGGAAACCCCAATACGGAAACACAAGTCGCTGACCTGCGATTAACCCAGAGGATTGAATAGTCCACAATTGGAGAAACCATCACATGAAATCAGTCTTAGAAAGGAATGTTGCCGTGAGCCCCGGAAAATCAATGGGAAACAAAGTGAAGATTGCGGTCACTATAACCGCACTGGCAATACTCCTCTGCTTCATATTTTTGCGGGGAAACATGGGCCGGCCGACGGGGATGCCGAAGCAGGGATTCTTTACGACCGATGACGGGAAAACCTTTTTCGAGGACTCCGCCGATAAGATCCCTCCGTTCGATCACGACGGGCAAACCGCGTGCGGCTGCTACGTCTTCACCGACGATAATGGCAAAACAAAATACGTCGGCTGGCTTTTCCGTTATACCGACGAAGGAAAGCAGCGCCTCGAGCTAAGCCGTACCTCGGCCGGAGAATTAGGATCTTCACTGTTTGAATGTATCGAAGTTAAAGCCCCCGGCACAGGCGATAGCGGCTGGCTGCCCTGCACGGATCCCCAGGCGAGGCACGTCCAGGATCTTCGGCAAATCGGACATCCAAACGGTATGCGCGTAACCCCTGAATAGAACCCCCGAGGGAAGGGATGACACAACGACGCATAGTGGTACTGGATGGTCACACGCTGAACCCGGATGGCGACAATCCTTGGACCCCAATCCAGGAACTTGGCGACACAACCATTTATCCACGCTCTGAACCCACACAGGTCATATCTCGCTCTTGTGACGCTCAAGTCATTATCACAAACAAGGTTGAACTGACATCGGAAACGCTGCGTCAACTGCCAAAGCTCAAGTTCATCGCCGTCGCCGCTACCGGCTACAACATTGTCGACGTCGCGGATGCCAGTGAGCGTGGCATCGCTGTCGCCAATGTGCCGGTCTATGGCACAGATAACGTGGCCCAGTTCACTTTCGCTCTACTGCTCGAGTTGTGTCATCGAATCGGCTTGCACGATACCTCCGTGAAAAATGGAGAATGGCAAAAATCCTCAGACTGGTGTTACTGGAAAACCCCGCAGATTGAGCTCGCCGGTCGCACGATCGGCATCGTCGGATTCGGGCGCATCGGTCGCCAGGTTGGCGAAATCGCCCATGCCTTTGGGATGAATGTCATAGCATGTAGCCGCGCCAATAAAATTCCTCCCGAATTTCCGCGATTCGCCTGGACATCACTGGAGCGGCTGTTTGCCGAAGCCGATGTTGTTAGTCTTCATTGCCCGCTCACATCCGAGAATGCGGGTATGGTTAATCGTCAACTGCTTTCCCGCATGAAAAATCGGGCGTTTCTTATTAACACGTCGCGCGGTGGCTTGATTGACGAATCAGATCTCGCCGAAGCTCTTAATACCGGAGTAATTCAAGGCGCGGCGGTCGATGTCCTGTCAAAGGAACCCGCCCGTGCCGATAGCCCACTCCTCACCGCCCGCAACTGCATCATTTCTCCCCACATGGCCTGGGCGACGCTGGAAGCCCGTCGCCGAATCATGCGTACGGTCGCTGGCAACATCACCGCATTCGAGGCTGGAAATCCCCTTAATCTCGTAAATGCTTCCGGTTTCAAAGCGCGCGGCGCATAGGAGCGCCGGGTGCCTTAACCTGTCGTTCCAACTGCTGATATCGTGCCGACAGCCACTGGCCCGGCCCCCGCCCGTATCAAATCGTCGCGAATAAAATATCGATATCCGATCAGTACAACACAGGCGGCAGCTGCAACCGTGACCCAAAGCCCGCCAAATACTCCCCCCAGTCCCAATGTTTTCTGCAGATACCCCGTCAAAATCACCCCCAAAGCGCCGGCGCCTGAGTTCATGGCGTTAGTGAAGCCCACAGCGGTGGACCACACGCGCTCCGGCAGCACGTCGCACATGACCGCATTGTCATTCGAGCTTCCCAAGCTGCGAAAAAATGCGAAAAGCAGGATAGCCACCGACGCCGCACCAAAAGAAGGGTTACCGAAAAAAATCATCAGCATTGGAATGGCGCTGGTGAAGCACAGAAACTGAAAGAGCATTCGCCGTTCCCGCCGGCGATGCGCAAACCGATCCGAGAAAAATCCCCCCGCCAGTGATGCCACCGTCGCCGATGTCTGAAGGCCTGCCGTCCCAGCGATTCCAGCAGCCGCGAGCGAAAGCCCGAAGCTATCTTTGAAATAAAGCGGCAGCCAAAACAGGAAAACCCACACACCCGCAGAGATAATTGTCGACTCCACCAGCACGATGTTGAACGTCGGAATTTTGAGCAAAATACGAAATGCGTCGACGATCCGAATTGGTGTCCGCGTCGCCTCCGGGAGATCTCTCGCTTCATGAGGAAGCACCGAGCGGGCTAC
Source organism: uncultured Phycisphaerales bacterium (assembly GCA_963755915.1). Classification (GTDB taxonomy): domain Bacteria; phylum Planctomycetota; class Phycisphaerae; order Tepidisphaerales; family Tepidisphaeraceae; genus PALSA-1353. Next base: position 3,261,298 of record CAVWLP010000002.1, on the reverse strand, counting down.
CAGCGCCAGTAGAAGCCCGCATCCGCCCAATGTCCAGAACGCCGCCCGCCAGCCCCAGCGATCGCCAATGTAACCCGCCACTGCCGCGCCCAGCACGACCCCAAGATTGTATCCCGCGATCTGAATCCCAATAGCCCAGGCCCTCGTCTTATGTTTATGATATTCCGCGGTCAGCGCGATTGCCGCCGGCACATACGCGCATTCCGCGATTCCCAGCAACGCGCGCACGCCGATCATCTGCCATGACCGTTCGACAAATCCGGTCAATATCTGAACCACACTCCAGGCGCAAACGCTCCAGAGGATCATTTTCGATCGTGGCCAGCGGTCTGCAAAGTAACCGCTGGCCGGCGAGCAGATCGCATAAACCCAAAGAAACGCCGATCCCGCTGTACCCAACATGACGGGCGACATGTGCAATTCGTCGCGGACCGGCGGGAGAGTCGCCGCCAGCGCAGACCGATCCGCGTAATTTAACGCCGCAATCGTCGTCAGCAGACCTACCAGATACCATCGGTAATGCCGAGACGGCTGTATGACCATGCATGCCCTTCATCGGCGGGAGTAGTCGCCCCAGTGTTGGGGCACGCAGATAATATGCGCTCGACGCGGCAGAGCGGCCAATGGCAGGCGAATCGGACTTGCCTCTTCAGAGTCACGGATTGCGGGTGTCTGTCAACTTTCGCGAGCGAACCGTCAATTCTCGGTTGCGCTCGGTGCCGGAACCAGGGAATTGCGTCGACATCAATGCGTTCGGCGGCGCCGCGCAACGGCACCGGCGATACCCAAAGCCACCATTGCTCCACAAGCCGGCTCGGGAACACTGGTGGGGAGCGCCAGACTGTTGGCGGCGGCGAAGGCTTCGAGAGCAGAGATGTCGGCCTGGGTAACCCCATCCGCGCCGCTGTCGCCCTGGCCGAAGTTGGCGGCGAGAGCACTGAAATCGGCGCCGTTTACCGAGGAACCGAAGAGGAAATCGCCCTGATCCCAGTTGGTGTTGCCCAGACCAAAGTTGGCGGCGAGGATACTGAAATCGGAGCCGTTCACGCTCCCATCCAGATTGGCATCACCCAGCAGGGTGTATTTGAGTTCGATCTGACCAGAGGAAAGGCCGGTGACAACGTGATCGGCTCCATCAGCCCATCCGATGCCATAATGTGCACCGTTCGTCGGTGATTGCGCGGTCGAAGAGATGATCCCCAGCCCGTTCCACCCGCCGCCGTTGTAACCTGTTTGCAGGTAGCCTTGGATCGCGGCGATGGGATCCGACCCACTCACGTACGAGATGATCACATGATTATTCGTGATATCGAGCGTGCTGTTCGACGAGATCGAGAGCGACGTGAGCTGGGTCGCCCCGGTGCCCGCGGCAAGCTGCACCGCAGCTCCCTCGGTGATACTCAGTGCCCCATCCGGCAGCGCTCCGTGAACGCCGGCTATCAGCAAACCGCCTGATACTGTCGTACCGCCGCTGTAGGTGTTGACCGTATCCAGCGTAAGGATTTTTGAGCCGCTCATTGCCAACGAAGCACTGCCGGCAATTGATCCCGAACCGCTGATGACGTAGTTGCCCGATGAGTTACTCACGTTGACCGATGTGGGCTTAACCGTCGTGTTCAGGGTAACATTATAGTGCCCATTATTTGAATCGGAGAAGTCGACGATCGCATTGTCGTTATAGGTCGTCGCATCGACCCCGTTGTTCCAATTATTCTGCGTCGTATCCCAGGTTACCCCGTCGTCCGGCGCGGATGCACCGCTGTTGTTCCAGACCAGATGCGGCGTGAAGGCGGCGGTCGGTGCATCGGTGCCGGTCATCAGCAGATTATCGTAGTACGTGTCGCCGCTGGGACCCATCTGAAGCTGCATCGTCGCAACCGAGGTGTTATCGTATGGCGACTCCGGATCCAGCGTCGGAATCTGGGCATAGGGCAGCGCAATATTGGAGGCGAGAGTTTGAGTGGGCCCACCGTTTTCAGCAACGGTGAAATCGGTCATCGTGCCCGTCATGTAGTTCGGACCGCCAGCCACATAAAACTCGGATAGGCTCAACGTCAGCGACAGGTGATCCCATCCATCGATCGTCGGCTTTACGCCCGTGCTGACCTGATCACCGTCCTGATCTTCGTAGAAAAAGTATGTACCAGGATTTGCCCCATTAAAATCGTTAACCCCCAGAAACTGAAGGGACCCCGTGCTTAACGGTGTGTATCCGATGTTAACTTGAACCGGTGCGTTGTATTGATATCCGATATACTCGTCCCAGCTGAAAGTAACGGTATTCTGATCGACCAATACTCCGTTAAGGCTTATGCACTCGAGGGTCGGGTTCGGGTACGGAGGGCTGCCGTTAGTATTGCGTACCAGTCGCAGCGATTGCGTGCCGAGCGCCGGATTCGTCGACAGGCTGAATGGACTTCCCGTGCTCTCTGAACCGTTGTAACCAAACCCGACCTGAGGCGGATCCAGCGGATTCGTCTTGTTGTCGAAATTATCTGAGAAATAGGTGTACTGGCCGCACGCATGCGAGGCGTATATGCAGGACGCAATGGCTGCCAGACCCAGGGGTGTTGCTTTCTTCATGAGTAAAATCCTGTTAGACAGAAAGTGCATTTTCTCCACGGTGGTTTTTCTCCTCTTCTAACCACTCTGCTTCAGCGCAATCTACTGATCGAAGGATCGTCGCATTCAGCTTCGCCATCTACATGGGTGCGGGGGTGGGAGCGATATGCACTATGACTTCCATCGAGATCGCAATGAAATCACGGCGGACAATTGCATGGTCGGTGAATGACTCAAAAAACCATTGGCTTCGAGGTTTTCGTGAACGAGCACCCATACTACAAACCTCTCGACGGACTTGGCTCGGTGGAGAGTCTAACGGAGCATTTTTTGCTGTCAAACAAAAAATGTGACAAATAGTCCCAAAAGCCTAAATATGCGCTCCCAATTCGCTTATTTGCTGCAAATTAGTCCGCATGACGATTTTTGAGGGAATTTCGCGGTTATTACTGGTACTATTCGCGGCACGTTTTGGAGTCGCGGTTTCCTCAGGTCTATGTCCACGGCGACGAGCCGCAAAATTCGCAATTTGCAACTCATCGGCCTTCGGCCCCAAATGCCGGCGTGATCGGAACACAAATGAACGAAACTTCGTTAATCGCCGCCATCGGAACTCCACTCACTGACGGTGAATCCCTTCACATCGAAGGCCTCGAAGCACATCTGACAGACCAATGGAACGCAGGAATGGCGGGCGTTCTCGTCGGCGGAACTATGGGCGCAATGCAGATGCTTACTGACGCCACCTATCGTTCCCTTGTCGACCACGCCATTCAGTTTTCCTGCGGGCGGGGGGAAGTGATGGTCGGAGTCGGCGACACAAGCCTAAGCCGAACCCTTGAGCGAATCCGGTTCCTTAACGAGCGGAGTGTTGATGCCATTGTCGTTCTCACTCCCTATTTTTTTCGCTTCAGCCAGGCCGAGCTTCTCGCCTATTTTAGAACTCTTGCCGATCGGTCGCGCACTCCCGTTTTTCTTTACGATCTCCCCGTTCTGACGAAAGTCGGGTTAGAGTTCGACACTGTTCGTGAACTCGCCAGGCATCCCCAAATCCGCGGAATTAAATGCTCGGGTGACTTAGGGCTTGCCCGGCAATTAATCGATTCGGTACCGCCGGGTTTCAGGGTTGTTGTTGCCCAACCCCATCTGGTAGATGTCCTGCTTCATCACGGGATCCGACACCACTTAGATGGCGTATTTTCGCTTGCGCAACTTGGGCGAAAGCGATTCAGAGAGCTGCCGAGGCTCAGGACTGGGAAGCTGCGGCCGTCTCACAGAAAAGACTTTCCTCGCTTCTAAGCGTCCTGCAGAAATATGGAGTCTTCCCCACATTTTCGCTGCTCGCCAATGCCAGGCAAATCCCGGGCAACTTTATGCCCGCTCCGTTTGCAAGCCTCAGCGAATCGCAAGTCGCTCAAGTATTGAACGAGCCTGTCGTGCGCGAGTTGCTTCACGGTTCGATTGGCATGGAAAGGCATCGAACCTCGCCACCTGGCACGTCGGCGATGCTGCCTCACCAAACCGTGATGGAAGCCGAGAAATAACACGAGTCGTGATGGTCTGTTCCCTGTCCGGCTCTGCAGGCATTGCAAATGTAAAATCGGCGCTCAATCACAATTCAATGCACAGAGCGCGTCACGGAATTCGAAGCTGGTTCGTTATGATGGAGATTTTCGATGCGATTAATTCGTTTCGGAGAAGCAGGCCAGGAATTGCCGGGGATCATGACGCCTGCGGGGGAAGCTGCGACACGTTCAATCCGCTGGGGCCTTGGCTCTCAACCGCAGACGATATCCGTAATGTTGGCATCTGAAGGTGTCGCTAAAAGTGAACGGGGTTGTCCGCCAGAATGGCACGACCGCGAATATGGTTTTCGGGGTCAATTATCTCGTTCACTATCTCACCCAATTCATGACCCTGGAGGCAGGCGACATTATTTCGACCGGCACGCCCCCAGGCGTCGGGCTTGGCATGAGGCCGCCCCAGTTTCTAAAAGAGGGGGATGTCATCGAATTGCAGATCGAAGGGTTGGGCGAGCAGCGTCAAATCTGCAAAAACGCCTGAGTGAAGAATTCCAGATGGAGAGAATATGTCAAAACGATTCGAAGATCAGGTGGCGATTGTCACGGGCGCCGCGACTGGGTTGGGTTTGCAGATCGCACAGCGACTGGCATCTGAAGGCGCGAAGATTGCCCTGTTTGATCGCGATGCATCCCGCATCGAATCGGCCCTATCTTCCATCAGAAGTTCAACCGCTCACGGATACGCTGTGGATATTTCACAAATGGCCTCGGTTGCGTCTGCCGTGTCCAGGGTTGAAAAAGAACTGGGCCCGACCGCCGTCATGGTAAATTCCGCGGGCATCGTTGGGCCGACCAGCACCAGGATTGTCGATTACCCGCCGGAAAAATTCGACGAGGTATGCCGGGTGAACCTGTTGGGCTCTTTCATCATGACGCAAGCGGTGTTGCCTTCGATGCTGCGCAACAATTACGGGCGAATTCTGCTGATTGCCTCGATCGCTGGCAAGGAGGGCAATCCCGGAATGGTGGGATACTCGGCCAGTAAGTCGGGCGTCATCGGATTGGTTAAAGGCGTCGCCAAGGAGTATGCGGAAACCGGTATCACGATAAACGGATTGGCCCCGGCTGTGATCATGACTGATATGGTTCACGGCATCGATCCGAAACAGGTCCAGTATATGACGTCGAAGATTCCAATGAATCGCCTGGGAACACTCGACGAAGTTGCCGCCACCGCGGCCTGGATCACCTCGCGGGAATGCAGCTTCACGACCGGCTTTATTTTCGACCTTTCGGGCGGAAGGGCTACCTATTGACCCCCACTTATTTCGGTAGTGCCGCCAGGAAGAATCGCAGCCAGTTTCCGTGAAAGATCCGATCGATGTCGGCAGATGTATAGCCACGCTCCGCGAGGATCGGTTCCAGCTTATGTACATCGGCGATTGTCTCAAGCCCCGCGGGAGATTGTTCGGTGCCGAATCCACCGTCGAGATCGGTGCCGAAAGCGGTGTGATTGGTATTGCCCGCCAGTTGGCAAATATGATCGATGTGATCGGCGACGGCAGCCAGACTCACCACGCTTCCAGGAGTCTGGCCGATTTTAAACCCCGGCTTGAGCATCCAGGAGTCGAACGCAACGCCGATAACCGCGTTTCGCGCAATCAACAGCCTGATCTGCTCATCGGAGTACTGTCGATCACCGGGCACAAGTGCCCGGCAATTGTTGTGGCTCGCGAGCACCGGACCGCGGTAAAGATCCAGGCCCTGGAAGAATGACGAATCTGAGCTATGCGTCGCATCGAGCACAAAACCGAGGCGATCCATCTCCTTAAGCAGCTCAATGCCCTTGGCCGTTAGCGGCCCGTTGTCGCCGGTTCCGACTGCGTAATGGCTTTTCCCATAGTGCGCAAGGCCTACGAGCCGAAGCCCATCCATCCACCAACGCTCTGCTTGAGACGGGGAGACAATTGGATCTGCGCCTTCCATTGCAAGGATCAAGCCGATTGGCAACGGGGCAGACTCTTCTTCGGCATGTTGCCATCGCGACCAGTGCGCTTTCAATTCCTGCCGGCTACCGATGAATGCGATCTCTTTTCGCTCGGCAAGCAGGCGGTAGTATTCCAACTGCGTGCGAGCGGTTGCGCATGCGATTTCCTGCGTGGCGACATCAAGATCAATCTTTCGAGTCGGTTTTACGTTCGGTTTGGCGCGCACCAGCAGAGTTCCGCAGCAAACCGCAACGCCGCCGCGTCGCATCTCCGGCAGCGTCACGGTACCGTGTCCGCGCATCGTCATCCGTCATTTCCGCTTCGATTTTTCGCACTTCCGCGACCGGCACCGTGAGATCGCGATTCCAGGAAAGCGCGTTCCACGAAAGGTCGAGATGCGAGTCAATGATCAAGCGCACCAGTGCTCTCCATCAAGATGCCGAGGCGGGCAGTGCCTCAGAAAAGCTTTCCACGAGCATCGATTTTCAACGCTTGCAGGTCGCCATCGGCCGTTCTAAGCCAGACCGAATCCTGCAGATTCACGCACGGGCAAATGTGGTTGGGAATTACCCCAATGCGCTCCCCAATTTGCGGTTTGTGCTCACAGGCAGTTACATCGATTTCGCCGTGTTCTTCAGTCAATCGAGTGATTTTAGCGTTTCGATATTCGACGAAATGCCCGAATCCACTGTCGGGCTCCATCGCATTGCGATCTCCGCTTAGAGTTTTGCTTCCCGCGTCAATGACCACTTTTCCGGGCACCGCATCACTGATGACGGTCGAAACGATTTTCGCCGCGCAATCGTCCAACCTGCAAAAGTTTCCGCGGACCGTGTTCATATCGTTGTAAATGTACGTCCCCGGGCGAATTTCCGTGAGTTGGGGGATAAAGTGCGATTGAAAGGCGGTCGGCGTCGAGCCGCCCGACACAAGTTTTGCCGCCAGGCCGCTCCGCGACCAAAGGGCTAGAGTCTCCTCAAGGCGTGAGGCGATTAGCTGAAGCGGCTTCTGCTGGTTTGGCGCCGGATCCCAAACGTGGCCCGGATAGATGAACAGCCCATCAAGCCGCAGATACGGGGATTGGCTCACCGCCTGTGCCAGCGCGAGAGTGGCCGCGGGAGTTTGAACGCCCGTACGGTGCATGCCCACATCAAAATCCACCAGGATTCCCAGCCTCGTCCCAATTTCGGCGGCCGCGCTGGAAAGTGCGTCCAGAGCTGCTTCGGAATCGACCGCAACGCGAATCGTGTTCTGTTTCGCCAGGTTTGCAAGGCGCACGCATCGCCCGCTATCAACCGCCGGGTAGGCAAGCAATAGATCGTTCGACGCCGCGGACATGCATTCCGCCTCGCCGACTTTTGCCGCGGTCAAACCGATTGCGCCGGCCAACATTTGTCGCTTGGCCATCGCGATCGATTTATGTGTCTTTGTGTGCGGCCGAAGATTGATCCGGTGCTGAGCGAGATAGTTTGCCATACGCGAAAGGTTTCTCGCGACGACTGTTTCATCGATAACAAGCGCAGGCGTTTGCGGAACTTCACTCATGACTATCGTCGAAGTGACTATATCTGGTTCAATCGTGAATATACTCGCCTGCGTGCAATATTGGCCCCATTTCCTCCCCGTCGCTCACGTCGACGAATGACGCGTTCCGCTATACGAAACGACCCCATAAATCCATTGCCGGGCCACAACACAGATACTGTCTTGCCCGCCCCGACATATATGCGATAAATTCCCAAAAAACATTCGCGTTCGCCAGGCGTTGACGGCACCGCCATGTTAAAAAGCTTCCTGTTGTGTTCAACAAAATGCATCCGAAATAAAGAGCGGCATAATGATAGCTCGGAGCGTAGGCGTTGTCGGGATTGGCTTGCTGGGGCGGGGGATCGCTACTTGCTTGCTGGCCAAGGAGATTCATGTCGTCGCCTATGACCGCGATCCTCAGGCGCGGCACAATGCACGCAAATATGTCCAGACGGCAATCGAAGACCTCTTTGAGCACGGTCGGGTTTCCCGGGATTTGACCACCCGATGGCAAAACACTTATAGCGATCCAGAGTCCATCGATGCGCTGCGCGATTGCGACTACGTTATCGAGAGCGTGAACGAAGACCTCGAACTCAAGCGATCCGTTTTCGATCGGCTTGAGGGAATTGTCGCCTCAACCACGCCGATCGCCAGCAATACTTCCGCATTTCCAATTTCGGTCCTCCAGAAGGATCGGCGCTTTCCGCGGCGATTCATCGGAATGCACTGGGCGGATCCCTGCCACATCACACGATTTCTTGAAGTCATCAGAGGGGAATTCACGGACGACGCGACGGCTGAGGCCACCATGGCCCTCGCCAAAGCCGCGGGAAAGGATCCTTCGCTGGTGCGCAAGGATGTTGCCGGGTTCATCGTGAATAGGATGAACTATGCGCTCTATCGCGAGGCCTTCAATCTGCTGGAGAGCGGAGTTGCCGATGTCGAGACCATCGACCGCTCATTCCGAAGCGCGGTGGGATTGTGGGCGGCAATTGGCGGGCCCTTTCGATGGATGGATCTCACCGGCGTCTCGGCCTATGCCGCTGTGATGAAACGCCTTTTTCCAACTTTGAAGAATTCAACCGAGGTTCCCGAAACAATTCGCAAAATCATCGAAAGCGGCGCCAACGGCATCTCTACCGGCAAAGGCTTTTACGATTACACCCCGGAAGAAGTCGAGCAGTGGGAGAAATTATTTGTCGAGAATGTCTGGCTCGTTCAGAAGATGAACGAGAAAGCCGCGTCAATTGGCAAAAAGAAGGCGTGACTATCGTGCTTGACCACGAACTATCGCGCCAACGGCAAAGCCGATTGCTTCTAATCATGCAGCGTCGCCGGCTCGATGCCGTCGTCATCGCCCGCCCGCGCCACGTCTATTATTTTTCGGCGTTTCACCCCCACTGGGTCCATCAGGCGGCGCTTATTCTGACTGCCGACGGCCGATCTTGCCTCATCGCAGCCAACAATCCCGCGGATTCAAAGGCGGTCGATGACAACATCGCATATCCCGCGCAGTTCATGGCAACCCTCCGGCAGGAACAACCCTCGATCGCGGCGCATAGGTCCGCCGAGTGGCTGGCATGGAAAAACATTCGCCGGCTTGGGCTCGACACTTCGCTCGTGTCGCTTCATCTTTCCAAAAACACCAATGCCGAAACCGAGCTGGTCGATTCGGAAATCTGGCAAATGCGGCGCTGCAAGGACTCCGATGAACTGGAGCTGATGAAAAAGGCAATTGCGATAAGCGAAAAAATGTATGAGCACGCCCGTCAGATTATTGCGCCCGGCATCGACGAGATGGAAGTTTTCGCCCAGCTCCAGCGCGTCGCAGTCCAGGCGGCCGGCGAGCCTTTGACCGATCTATTGGGGAACGATTTTGCGTGCGGAGTGATCGGTGGTCCGCCAAGGGCCGGGCGAAAGGCCCGGGAGGGCGAAATATATATCCTCGATCTGAGCCCCTCTTATCGCGGCTATTTCGCCGATAACGCGCGAAGTTTTGTTGTGAATCGAAAACCCACGTCTCAACAACAGCGGGCGTATGAGGCGATTCTTTCCTGTTTCGACATCGTCGAGAAATCGGCCAAACCGGGCACGCGCTGCCGCGATTTGGTCGCGGCCATCAACAACAATCTCCAAGCCAGGGTCGGCCGCTGCTTGCCCCATCATCTTGGCCATGGCGTCGGCCTGGAACCGCATGAGTTTCCCCACCTCAATTCGATGTGGGACGACGTCCTCATGGCGGGAGAAGTAATCTGCGTAGAGCCGGGGATATATGGCGATGATCTCGGTGGGGGAATACGAATCGAAGATCAATACCTGGTCACTCCCACCGGCCTCGAGAATCTGCTTTCCTGCCCCCGCGGAATCTTCTAATCGAGCAGATCGAATCCAATTATCGAAAGGAAAAGGAATGAAAAACGGCCCTATCAACCACATCACGTCCGGTGTCCCCAAACCAAAGCTTCCCTACTCACCCGCGGTCCAGGCCGGGCCGTTTCTCTTCGTGGCCGGTCAGGCATCAGTCAATGCCGGCGGTGAAGTTGTGCACGACACTTTCGAAGGCGAGATGCGTAGATCGATGGAAAATCTTCGCGCAATTTTGAAGGCCGCCGGCCTGGGCTTCAAAGATGTCGTCAATGTTCGATCCTACCTCGCCAGGCAGAAGGATCTGGCCGAATATAATCGCCTTTACCGGAATTATTTCTCGGAGCCATATCCATCCAGGACGACGCTCGTAAACTGCCTTGGAACGGTCGTGAAATTCGAAATCGACGCGGTGGCCTACTCAACGGCAATGAAAACCGCGAAAAAATCTGCTGGGAACAGCAACCACCGTTAACCGAAGTGCCAGCGCCCATCGACGGCGGCTCCGACAGAAAATGATCCAAACCCAATTGCCGGAGGTGTGCGTGCTTCGCAAAACCGTCCTTTACATCCACATTTACGGCGGCTTGCTTTGCTTCAGCTATCTGATTCTCCTTGGAATCAGCGTCTTGAATTTCAACCACCCTTTTGCCTTCACCAAGCCATCGGCCGATGAGACCACCTGGACGCTGCCCATCTCGATTCCAGCTCTTGTTAAGGCTGACAGTAAAACGCCGCCCGACGCGATGCAGCGGCTGAACGATGCCGCGATTCTTCACGCCATGGGATCCTTCGCGGAGTCATATCCGAACTCCAACGGCAGTTGGACCAGCCCCGGCACCTACCACGCCCACCTCGTTCGCCCGGGCAAAGAGTACGAAATCGACGTTCATGTCGATCAAGGAACTCAAACCGTCACCCAAACAAAGACAGGTTTATGGACGCTCATTCGGGACCTCCACGGTTCGTATTTCGCCTATGCCGATTCCGTCCTCGCCAGCACGTGGAGTTTGTACACCGATCTTTGCACGTTCGTGGTCGTGTTCGCCGGCATTAGCGGAATTTATCTTTGGACCCGCCGCAGACGCGAACGTCGCATCGGACTGCTCGTAATCGGCATCGCGACAGTCCTCTCACTCACCCTCATGCTGTTCGTCACGTTTCACGGATAGCCATGTACAACCTTATTCGCAAAATTCACTTACACGCCGGACTCATCATTTTGATGTTTCTGTTGATGTATTTCGTGAGCGGCTACATCATGGCACATCGACCCTGGTTCCTGCCACCGGCGCTTCCGCGCACCAGCAAGACAGTGCCGCTCGACACCGACAGCTCTCTTCCCCTGCCTCAGCTTGCGGAATCCGTCAAGAAAGATCTCTTTTTACCGGGGCGAATTCAGTTTCCGCAAACCCAGCCGCCGGATGAAGCCCTCTTCTGGATCAATCATCCCGGCACGATGCTTCGCGTCGATGTCTTCTCGCAAAACCATACTGTACGTCTGACCACGCAACCCGCCGGCTGGATCGGAACCTTGATCATGCTTCACAAAATCGCCGGTTACGACAACGAACCCCTCTTCGATCTATATGCGTTCTTCTGCGACCTCGCCGGCGTTTCGATGATTCTCTTTGCTCTCACAGGCATTTACCTCTGGTGGCAGCGCATGAAAAATCACGCACTGGGAATCGTCTGCCTCATTGCGAGCTGTGGTTACGCCATCGGCATGATGCTCTATTTCGCCAACGCACGCTAATCACTTCAGCGAGACACTGTTTCTCGCCTTTGCCGGCATACGGGCGTTGTACAATCGCCGTCGGCTCCCGCCAACGCATCAACGAAGTTGGAAACGCCGAAGTCTCCGTCCTGCTCCGTAACGCGTTGGACGAGATGATGCTCACGAAAGATCTGGAAAATGAGAGTCGCTTTTTTTGTCTTCGTTTCGCTGACCCTGGCGATTGCGGAAATGTCGATGGGGCAGGCCGTTGAGGGCCGAGATTACGTGCTTCCGAGCTGGGGGGACATTGTCTACAGCTACGGGCCGGGCGTCGATCCTTCGCTCGATAGTCCAGCCGCCTTCGAGCACATGGTGCGGCACTGGCAAGGCCGGGGTTTTCGCGGGGTCTTTCTGCGAACGGATTTGGCCCAACTTGATCCCAATTCCATCCGGCGGAATCCCCTCGGCAACCAGGAAAATCCGGCCCTTGCACAAGCGTGGGCCTATATCGATGAGGTTTCAAACCGCTTTAATGTCCATAAAATCGGCAACCAGATCAGCGAGAAAGACGGCTTCGAATTCTGGGCCTGGCATGCCCATACCTTCAGCGACGGCGCCCCGAAACCGCCGGCGGGCCTGGACCTGGGCGAATCTGGCCATGGTCTTATGTTTCCATGTACACCTACACCCATCCCGAGGCGGTTACCACCGATCGCACTCACACCAAAAAGCAATGGATGGTCCGCGAATACGGCTACCCCGCGGCACGCGCCACCAAGATTGCCGAGTTTGTTTATATGGCCAGGAACCTGGGGCTTAAGCATTTTGTGGTTGAAAACCGAAGCGAAGCATCGCAAATGCAGGATCCGCCGGACAACGCCGACCGGTTCGGGTTCAACGACATCGTCGTTCAGGACATGCAGCGACGTTATGGCGTCAACATACTCACCGATCCCCGGTTCGATGTTGACAGCCCCAAATTCAACGCACTCGATCCCATGGTTGAGAACTGGCACAGATTGCGCGGAGAATACTTTACGCAATTCTTGCAGGAGCTTCGCACGGCGCTCAATGGGGTCGATCCAAAAATCCAGATTTGCGTTTCAGTTGCGGGCGAACGAATCGGGCCGCCGATGGGAAACTGGTTCACCGATTGGCGGACCTGGGTCGACCAGGGCCTCATCGACGCGATCATCACCCCTTGTGATTTTGACGCGTGGCCCACGTCTGCGGATATCTTGAAGACCTATATCACCTGCGTAAAACAGGGCCGGGGCATCGTTCCGCTCGCCGTCTTTCGAAACTACATCAAATCCAGCAAGCATCCCGATATCCGCCTCATTTCCGGCGGCGGTTCCTATTTCTTTCAGAATCCGCCTGCAAATGGCGATAGCTGGCGCACCACCGACTGGTACGATTCTTATCAAATGGCGTGGTTCCAGCGATGGAACCAATTGATGAAAGACCTTCACGAGTTTGGCTATATCAAGTTCTTCGACCAATCGTTTGACGGCTTTCCCGCCAACAGTTCCTATTATTCCGGGGGCTATGGGAACAAGGGATATGTTCCCGCTCTGCGCCTTGCCCTGGTCTGTGGTATCGCATGGGAGACGGCAGCAATTCCCTCCCATGCGTGCAGAGTCAGGTTCGATATGGATTGCAGGGTAACGCCGTCAAACTTACCAGCGATCCCACCAAATCCACTGAATTGATCGCGCGGCATTCGAGTAATTGCGACCGCAGCCTCTATTACGCCTGTATTGAGCCGGCAATTCAGAACGGCCACGCTGATTTCCACTTCCGGGTCTTTCGCCAATCCGATGAAAGCGGCCTGATTGCATATTTCCAGGACGGGTCGGACGTGAAACCAGATATCGCTGTCAGGATAACGCCCGGAACCGGCGCATTGGAGTATTCAGTCTTGGGCACATGGCGCACCGCCAACATCTTCCTGCCGAAACAGATTTGGATGCAAATTCGGATTGGTGTAGATTTTTCAACGGGATCATACTCAGCGTCCCTCGTCAATCAGAGAGTTGACGCGATCTGCAGCTCGGTGCCCTATATGCCCGCAGGTCCACGCGTAATCCCGACTGACGACGGCAGCGGAAGGACCGTGACGCTGAAGACCTGCAAAATGTTGAATCAGCTTGATTTTGTCCCAGAAGGAAAAATCGGGGCGGTCACGTATCTCGACGATGTAATCGTCCAGTGGAGACCGCTTATTCCGTATGAGAAACCGGCAACGCATGTCCTTTTTGCCGACGACTTCGAACGATTTGATCCGGGTCTGAGTCCCTTGTGGCAAAAACCGCAGATTGGCAGTCGATGGGTTCTCAAGGGTGGCGACGCCACACAAGCGGTGATTGAAAGCAATTCGTCCTATGGAGAGGGCACAAAATGCCTCAGAATCTGGGGCAATATGGCCCTCTTGTGCCAGACCGCTGATACCCGCCCTTCCCAGAAATGTGTTTTAGATATGGACGTTTTCATCAGATCGAATTCCCCCTACGTGGATATCATGCCGAGCGCTGCGTCAGAAGCGAACGAAGGCGTGGAGATTGGCCTGAACGGCGGCAATGATGAACCCGATCGGCTGGCAATCAATACCGACCATGGCTTTTGGAGCTCCTTGCAAAATGGCGTCTACACAAAATCATCGGTGCCAGTCGCTTTGGATTGTTGGAATCACCTTCAGTTAACGATCAACAATACGAACCGATCGTACAAAGTTGTGCTCCAACCGGTTGGCGAAATGCCGGCTGTTCTAACGGAAGGAACGGTGTCGGTTGCGTTCGGCGCTGCGGCGGAAAATCTGGTTATTCGGACAACAGCCACGGATAACGTTTTTCGCAGTAGTGCGGATGGATCACCCTTGGTGAATTTCGTTTGCGTCGACAACGTTCATCTAACCGCCGATTAAACCATACAGTTTCAGTTGTTCCAAAGAGCTTTCCCGAAAGCAGATAAACAAAGGGAATGGAAGGCGTAGGGCTTTTAAGCATCTATTCATCCAACCGGTTGTAATGTCTACCATAATAGAGATGTCGCAAGCGATTGAGCGAGATTCGGACCGTGTAATCGCGTCGTCTCATTCGGTAGCTTTCGATATGCCATCGGCGATCCATTGATGGCCGATGTCGTTTTGGGGGTATGCCATTGCTGCGCGGGAAGGTCATTGCCCATGAGTTTTTTTTCAATTCGCGGCCTCCAACTTCTCGCCGTTCTTTCCTTCCTGGTTATCTTTGGGAACGTCTTTTCGCTGCAGGCTCAGGGAGATCCGGCGGTGGGGAAAACCGGAAGTTCGGATGCCGGGACGACTAAAAAACCCATCTGGCTCGGAAACAAAATCGGCGTCTCCGATAAGGTGCCTAAACCGTGGTCGCCGGTCGAGGCAAAGGCTTCCTCCGATGGCAACGCCACCTTTAAGGTTTGGGGGCGGAGCTACCAGTATCACGGTGGCCTCTTTCCCAGCCAGATCACGGCTCTTAACAACCAACTCCTTGCGGCCCCAATTAAACTGCTCGTGGCGCCCGCCCCTGATACTCCTCCCGCGCTGGCCACGCTGGTCATGGGGGACACAAAACCGGGTGTCGTCCATTTCCAGATGACCCAGGGTGCGATCAAAGTTGATAGCCGGATCGAATTCGACGGCATGATGTGGTTTGAAGTCACACTTCCGCCCGGGCGGATTGATACGCTGGAGAGGCCGGATTTCGCCGCAGCAATTGTTCAAGTTGGCTGATCGTCATCGTCGGCAGATTCGTCAACAATTGAGTTAGGTATCGCTGCGGATCGATCCTGTGCCACTTGCGCGTGCTGGTCAGGCTCGACAGGATCGCCACCGTCTGCCCGCCGATTTCTCCGCCCTCGCCGCCAACTTCGGCCAAGGGGTCACCAACTGGGACCAGGGAAATTTCCTTTTCAGTTCCTCCGTCAACGGCTCCGACTTCTCCGCCCTCGCCGCCAACTTTGGCCAGGGCGACAGCGGCGCGGATGTGAATGTGTCTCAAGCCGACATCGCGGCGTTGGATTCCTTTGCCCTCGCTAACGGATTGCCGCTGCCGACGATTGCAGCGGTGCCCGAGCCGGCCTGTGTGGGGTTGATCGCAATTGCCGGTCTTCGAGCGCTGGCTTGGCGGCGGAGAAGATTTACGCGGCCGGACACGGTGTCCGCAACCGGCGTGGCCTCAATTCCGTAATTGACGACAGCGAAGTCCGCAGACGGGAATTCAAAAGGAAAGTTATGGGTAATGCCGATCGGCCGCTTGTCCGATTTGCCGCGCTGCGAGCGGAAGTTGAGAAGGCGCTCGCCGTCAGGGTAAAGCTATCGTTCACAGAAAATGCATTCCATTCCGTGCGAAGGGACTTAATTGTGCTTTATGGATTGGTCGTCGGTTGAGTGTTGGGACGAATGCCGTTAACAGAACGGATCCCGACTACTGCGTGTGCGGATCTGTGCGCGGATCCCAGCGGCACGGTACCGAGCTCGGGCGTATTGGTCGGCGGCCTCACAAGCGATTCAGCCTACGCGGCTTGCCAGCGTTCCCTGCAGCCTCCATCCAAAAATGCGTTGTACGCAAAACAACGTATTGTCTTGCCGCAAGCCTTTGTTACGATTCTGCTGAAACTGCTGGTCAATTCGGGCAATTCGGGCAAAAAATCAGTTTGCAGGGAGAGTTGAGATGCTTGGGAGAAACTGCGAGACCCATACGTCGTTTTCTAAAATCGAAGATGCAACCGATCGCGACTGAGAAGGCTGAAGGCGGCGACGGCGCCCACCATCGAGATGCTCGAGCAACGAACGATGCTGAGCGTCAGCGGATTTTCGCTTGCCGGGGCCTATCTGATCCCCGGGGCGAGTTTTACCCTTGCCGCCACCGGTAGCAACGGCGCTACCGGCACTCTCACCTACGACGTCATCGGGTCTGCAACCGCGCCCAGCGGACAGAGCTCCGTCGAGTTGGAGTCGACCATCGAGGTCAATGACAACTCCTCGTCGGACAGCCTCTACATCGGATCAACCAGCGCGGGCATCGTTGAATATGCAGACGACGACGGAACCGATACCGATACCTATTCCCCGCCCGAGGTCATCATGCCCGCCAATCTCTCCGCGGGACAGCCGATCGGCAACACATCTACTGATACCGACACTTCGGACTCCGACGACACGACCGAATCGCAGGAGAGCGACGCACAGACCTTCACGCTCGTTTCCGAGACGCCCTCGCCACTCACCGTGCCAGCCGGCACATTCAACTCCTACGAAATTCAATATTCCGAAACCGACACTGATGGCGATCCCAACGACACCGCCACATTCGGTACCGACATTTGGTGGGCCCCAAATGTCGGAATCGTGCAGGAGGAGAGCACTGACGAGGGCGATATATCTGTTACCTACCAGTTGGAGAGCTATTTCGTTCCCCAGGACACGCTGCAATGGGTTGCGCAACCGGCAGCAAGCACTCCCACCGGCGACACGATGGCCCCCGTTTCCGTCGAGTTTCTCGATTCCAACGGAAACATCGACACCAACGAAACCGGCGCAATCACCTTGGCGCTTCAGGGCGGCAGCGGCACCCTCGGCGGAAACACCACCGTCGATGCCGTCAATGGAGTCGCGACGTTCAACAGCCTATCCGTCAACCTCGCCGGCAACTACACCTTCGACGCCAGCAGTTCCGACACGAGCGATGTCATTAGCAATAGCTTTCAGATCACCGGCGAACATCTCGTCTTTACGTCCCAACCGATGGGTGCCGCGCCGAACACGCAGATTCCCCTGGTCGTCTCGGTCGATGATTCAAACAACACGGTCGATACAGAGGCCACCGGAACAATCACCCTGTCGCTGAACACGATTTCCGGCGGCGAGGGCGCCGCGCTGACCGGCACGACGTTCGCCCCGATCGTTAACGGCCAGGCGACGTTCACTGACCCCGGGGGGCCGGCGATTGAAGTCGACGGTGAATACACCCTCACCGCGGATCAGACCGGCAGTGACAGCCCCGCCGCCAACGCGACCTCGAATCAGTTCAGCATCGCCAACAGCCTGACGTGGACTGGCAGTGGCGATGGAACGAGCTGGAGCGACGCCAAGAACTGGTCGGAGGATGTTGCTCCCGTTTCCGGCGACAGCCTGGTGTTTGCGGCAGGTGGGACGCTTTCGCCGAACAACGACATCACCGGTCTATCCGTCGCAAACATCGAAATTCAGGGCGCCGGCTACACGCTCGGCGGCAATGCAATCTCGCTGACGGGCGGCCTCACTTCGGAATCCGGAAATAACACGTATGACATCGCCACCACGCTCGTTGGCTCACCAACAGTTGATGACCAGACGGGCGATCTGACGATAGAATCGGTGCTTAGCGGGGCGAGCCTCACCGTATCGGCGCGGGGATCGCTACGTTTGACGACACCGACACCTATACCGGCTCGACGACGCTTATGGCGGGCGTCACGATTGATGACGGCGCCGCCGACGACGCTTTTGGTGATGGGGCACTTACGATCGGAGCGGGCTCGGGTCCCGTCTCCATCGACGATTCGGGCAGCGGATCGGCGGAATTGGACAACGATCTTACTTTCCAAAACGGCGCCACGCTGGCCACAGATCCCACGGTCCTGTTTGCCGGAAGCATCACCGTCAACGGTCAGGACGTGGGCGAATCCATGCGCCAGGGCGACACCATGGCTTTGCAGGGTGACATTGCTGGCAACGGCACCCTTACCCTGTTCGGCGCCGGAGTGGTCACCATCAGCGGCAGCGTCGCCGAAACCGTACAGATCCAGGTCCCTGCCACAACGTTCGATCTTTCCGGAAAACTCGACAGCCTCGACAACCAGGTAACCGTAGACGGCGGCACACTCGTCCTCGAAACCGGCATGAGCGGCACCGGCGGCATCAACGTTCAGAGCGGCATACTCAACTCCGCTGGCGTTCCTGATTACACCGGGACCATCACCCTCGAACGAACACCAACCGGCCAGGCACAGGTACAGCTCTCCGTCGTCACCGATCCCCTTGGCACCGGCACAATCGTCATCGCCACACCCACGGGCAGCAACCCCCTGACGCCAACCATTTCTGAAGTCGGCGTCGTCGGGTCTCTTCTGCTCAATAACACCCTCGATTTTGAAACCTCCGGCAATCTCGAAGTATCCGGCAACGTCACGATCGAAAAAATGGTGACAGTCAACAGCACTCAGTCATATATAAACAGCAGCTTAACCCCCGCATTCCTCACCTTCTCCGACGGAATCCAGGGCGTCGGCCAGCTCACCGACAACATGGACGGCACCCTCAGTGTCAGCGGCGACGTCAACGCCTCCGTAACCCTCACCGCACAGGACTCCAACGGCACCCTCGCCCTCGCCGGAAACCTTCTCGGCGCTGCCACCGCCAACCAGGTCACCGATTCCGGCGGCGTAGTCCAGCTCCTGAGCACCGTAACCGGCAATACTGGAATTGATATTCAATACGGCACCCTCGCGGCAGGCTCGCTCCCCAGCTTCACCGGAAATATCACGGTCCAAACACCAAACGACACTGGCGAATCCACATCGCTTGTCGTCACACCCGACGCCAAAGACTTCGGCAGCGCCCCGCTGATTTTTTCCGCCGCGCCAACATCCCCGACCGCGTTTCCTGCCATCGTCGGTTCCGAGGATAACACCCCCCTCAACTTCAGCGATCCTGTTTTCTTCAATGGAACCACCCTCAGCGTCACCGGCGACACCGTCTTCAACGGCCCCATCACCGTTACCCAAAACAACACGATTTCGGCCGGTCTCGTCACCAATCTTTCCTTCACCGGAACCATGAACGGCACCGGCACCCTCGCGATGTCCATGAGCAACAACACCGCCTCCATCACCGGAACCATCGCCCCAACACTCGTCGTCCAGGCCGCCTCCGGAACCGTAAACCTCGGCGCTACCCTCCAGGGGGACGTCGGTGGCGCCAACCAGATCGTCCTGGCCAGCGGCAACGTCCAATTGCTCGACACTCTCACTGGCAACGGTGGCATCGACATCCAGTCCGGCACACTCATCGCCGCCGGCGCTCCCAACTACGGCGGCAATATCTCCGCCGAAACCCCGCAAACCGGCCTCACCGCCGAAGTCCTCGCCACCACCGCCACCAGCGTCCTTGGCATCGGTCAACTCATATTTGCCGCCCCGACAAACACCTCTGGAACCACCGGCCCATACCTCGTTGATGGCTCCTCCACTGCCTCGCTCGCAATCGACACCCCCATCGTGTTCCAGGGCGCCACCGTCAACGTCACCGGCAATACAAATTTCGCCGGTACAGTCACCGTTAACGCCAATAGCACCCTCACCGCCACCGCCGGCACCAACCTCTCCTTCACCGGCACCCTTGCCGGAACTGCCACCCTCGACTCCTCCCTCACCTCGAACACCGTTTCCATCAGTGGCACCGTTGCCAACGGCGTCGTCTTCGACCTCAATGGTACCGCACCCGTTCTCAACCTCTCCGGCACCTTGAATGGCGCAACCAGCACCAGCGATGGCCAGATCGTCATCGACGCCGGTACCGTAAATCTATTGACCAACCTCCAGAGCACCGGCGCTATCGAACTCAAGGTCGGAACCCTCGCTTCTTCGGCCTCCGTCGGCCAATTTACCGGCAACATCATCATCGACCAGGGAATGAACGTTCAGGACGTTATCAACGCCACCCCAGGCACATCCGTCCTCGGCGCCGGTCAGCTCATCATCGCCAATCCACAGGGCCCCAGTTCCATCGTTCCCTTGCTCATCAATACCCAGGGCAATTCTCAAACGGTGACTCTGGATAACACCCTTGTTTACCAGAGCGGCACCTTCCTGCAAACGCAAGGTTCGATCGCCTTCAGCAATCCGGTGATGACCGGAACGGGCGACGACCACATCTTCACCAGTTCCGCGTCGGACGTTCTGAATCTCGCCGGTGGCGTTCAGGGAACTGGCACGCTGAATATCTATGGAATCGGCTCGGCGATTTTGTCGGGCACCAGCACGGCCCCCATCGCCATACCCGATGAGCCGCAGACATCGGGAGGCCCGCTTAGCTCGTTGATCATCGGCGGCGCCATCTTGAACGGAGGAGCCAACCAGATCACGGTAAGCACAGGAAAGGTGATACTGGAGGGAGCCGGCTCGAATCTCGGCACCATCACCGGCGCCGGCGGCATCAACATGCAGGCGGGCACCCTCACCACCGACGCCGCCGGGATGTATACCGGCGATTTCGATTACACCGGTCCGATTACCCTCGCTGCTGGCGCAGTTGCCATTGATAATGACATTGCCGACGTTCACCCCTTTGGATCGGGTACTCTGACGCTCAACGGCGCCACCCTCCTGAACGCCGTCGCGTCGAATCCCAACGGCACCAATTACACGGGCGTCAGCAACCCAATCGTGGCGACGAACAGTCCCACAATCGCCGCCGGTACCACGCGGTTTAAACTGGAAGGCTCGTTAACCATCACCAATGGAACGCTGCTTCTCACCGGCGATATTGCGTTATTCGGCACTCTGTCGGGCGCCGGAAATATTTCACTTCAGAACGGGTTGGATACTCTTGAAGTGGCCAGCAGCAATCCGAGCTACACCGGCCAGGTGAACAGCAGCGGCGGCACAATCTTAGTCTTAGCCTCCCAGAACTATCCTTTCGGTGCCCCAATTGCGCCCCCCGGTGTGATCGCCTATTTCATCGGAACCATCGGTGTCGGCCGGCAGCAATCTTCCACATCGAACTTCACGACTGTGGCCACCATTACCGATCCCATCGTCGGAAATCCGATCGATCTGGAAAGCGGCACGCTGATATTGGACGGCCTTTTGACGTTCCCAGCCGGTATCACGGTTGCTGCGGGCGCGACGCTCGAAATCGAAGGCGCCGGCAGCCAGATCGTCACCTCCGGCGCGCTCACCGGCGGCGGAACCATCATCGTTGAGAACGGCTCCACGTTCTCGACTCCAGGCGGCACAACCGGATTCACCGGATCGATTCAGCAGCAAGGTGAGTTGATTACACCGACACTTACCGTCTCCGACGCCGGCGGTGTTGCCAACGGCTCAACCTACCCGGCGACGGCGACGCTCAGCGCGCTCGGCGTGTCACCCTCCGGCAGCCTCGAGGGCGTCAGCCCAACCTTCACCTACTACATCGGCAGCACTGTAAATGGAAACGGCACGAGCGACGCGCCCAGCACCGCCGGCACCTACACCTTCGTAGGTTCGTTCGCCGGCAGCACGGACTACGCGCCGGTGATGAGCACCGCGGTTACGTTCGTGATTACCCCTGCTCCGGCGACGAACAAACTCGAGTTCCTGGTCGAGCCGCGCACGACCGAGGCCGGCTGGCTCGGACCCGTGGTCGTCTACATCGAAAACAACAAGGGCAAACTGGCGACTTCCGACGATTCCACGGTAACTCTCAGCGTCGTTTCCGGCCCTGGAAATCTCCACGGCCAGGTCAGCGTCCGCGCATTCCATGGCGTTGCCATCTTCTGGAATCTCTACCTCACCACCGCCGGCACTTACACCCTCAAGGCCACCGACGGCACCGACACTTCGGCGCTCACCGACAGCTTCAAGATCACTCCCGCCGCGCCGGCCAGGCTCGTGTTTGTCGATGAGCCCAATAGCACCGGCGCGGGAGACCAGATCGGCCCGGTCGTCGTCGATGTCGAGGATCAATACGGCAATCTCGAAACCGGCTTCAACTCAACGGTCACGCTCTTCCTGGAAACGAGCGGTCATCAGGGAATTCTTTCCGGCACAACCCGGGTTCGGGCCGTGAATGGCGTCGCCACGTTCAGCAATCTCTCCGTGAACGCGGGCGGCACCTACAGGCTCGAAGTGTTCCTCGACTTTTGCGTCGCCGACACTTCCAATCCGTTCACAATTACGGCCTCCCCTCCGCCGAAGCATTTGCGTCCGTAATCGGAGGCTTATACCCTCCCGCTGCCGCGATCCGCGACACGCGGCCTTTATGGACGGCGACGTCTAAAACCGCCGCCAGGCCCGGCAAGCTGCCAAGGCCGCTTTCCATGAATGGAAGCCTTCGGCCTTTCGCTTGCCTGATGCGCTCGCCCAGGCTTCCTAAATGGAAAAACTCGCCATTGGATGAAGTAGATCATCTCGGCCTCGCTCCGCGCTTAGCTGGCCGACCGAGGTGCGGCACCCCTTCGAACTTGAGCAGGCCAAGCGATCGCTCCAATGAATGTCATCAGCGCTTCCGTGGTGTTCGCTTGTGTGCGCCGAACCAGTTCCTGATCTTCCGCGCCCGAGCCACCGCCCCGCTCAGTTTCCTGATGCGCTGGGTTCGTCACGGCGACACTGGCCTCGCTCTTACCTGGCACACTCCGCCACTGACGGACCTTAGCGAACGTGAATCAGGGGTCACTGTGCCCCACAACGGCTAAAGAAAAAGAGTTTCGCGTTTCTGTGCACTCCATCGTTATCGCCGATGCCGCGGACCGGCAATCAACTGCCGATCCGCAGGCACCGACGAATCCTTTGAAAGAAACTTTGTGCTGCCGGCTCCCCCTGGAATCTGAGCCATCTCCATTCATACCGGCGCCGCAGCTGTGTTACCCGAGACATGCCGTGTTAGAATGCCTGAATTGCAGAAACATTTCTCGATCCCGACAGTGAAAGGAGAAGCCATGTCATTAAAGATTTCCAAAGTGGATGTGTGGGCTGGGGAAATCAGCGACGTACCCGGCGGCCTGGCTAAAGTGTTACAGATCATCGGGGCTGCGGGAGCAGACCTCGAATGTGTCATCGCCAGGCGCAATCCGGCGAGCCCTGGACAAGGGAGCGTTTTTGTTACGCCGATCAAGGGAAGCAAGGTGACTGCCGCGGCCAAGGCTGCGGGCTTGTCAGCCGCGGCGCACATTGTCACGCTGCGGATCGAGGGAACCGATAAGCCTGGCCTGGGCGGCAAAATCACCGCGGCGATCGCCGAGGCCGGCGTGAACGTTCGCGGCATTTCCATGGCCGTTATCGGGCGGAATTTCGTCGCCTACCTCGGCATGGATAACCCGGCCGACGCCAACAAGGCGGCCAAGGCGCTTCGATCGCTCTAGGCGGCGAATTTGCCGGGGACCGCAATTTAGAAGCAGAATCTATCATCCACGCCGATTGGCAGCCCGACGAGTGGAAGTTGAGATGGCACTCGCCGCGAGGGTAAATCTATCGCCCGCCCTATTCCCCCCCGCCAGACGAACCCTGATGCCCCAATGTTCCTACGCCTTTTCCACTCCTTAACTGCTCTGGCTTCGTTCTGGAGGCCCTGGCGGCCCAATAAAGCCGAGCTTGGGCCGTAAACCGTCCTGGGGAGTTGGTAACTGGATCAGCTGAGTCTAAAAACGTTTTTTAGAATCTCACCAGACTCAGCCATGCGAATCGCTGACAGGGCCGAGGGCAGTCGGGGGAATGTCATTCTGAGTTTCGTCTTTTGAGGGTGACGAAGCCGGGCCCATTGAAGCGGCATCGCATCGATCCCCAGCATTTCCTCGCGCATCTGATGACGAACCTTCCGGAGGAACCCGATGCCGTCGAGGGCAGGAGTGGGTGCGGTTCATACATCGCTCACGGATTTGGTAAGGCAAGTCGCGCCGTACGCCGACTCATGTTTTTCGCGGAGCCGCCATCCGCCTCAGCAACTTCAGGGTTTTCTTCGACGCATCTTCCGAGCCGGAAGTGAGGATATCGCTCTGGGTGTCATAATCCTGGCGCGCCAGCCACTCTACCATTCGGGAAACCAGTGAAATCTGTGTCATGCCTCGCTTTTCACATAGCTTTTCAAGCGCGCGGATATCCTCTGCGCTGAGCGATATACGAATAATGCTTTTTCCGGACGCCATCTTATTTTCCCCTTTTCGCGTTGCTTGCCTCTGTGATTAAGCGTGCAGCCGATACGAAATCATTCAGCTATGGAAATACCTCGGCCGCTTGGCGTGTCCCTTTCGCTTAAGCTGCACTCCAGCGTGCTTCTTGACGAATTGCGGTGGACTTGGAAATAGCTGGCCAAACGCTGCTTTGATCTCCGCGGGAGTTACGCCAGCCGTACCCTTTGATTTGATGAATTCGACGACGCTATTGGCGATCTTTTTCAACTCCTCGCCGCTTCGGCGGATACGTTTTCTACTTCTGGGCCCTCTCCCGTTTGTTGCCGGGATTGAAGCAATTGCTTTTCCGACCACGGCCTTACCGAGTGCTCGATCGATCAACTGGTTGATCTTTTCGACTCTCGCCTGAAGTTTCCGCCGCTCGCGGTGAAGAGGCCGAAGGATGGCCTCCACTTTCTTCCGACGCAGTGTTTCCAACTCCGTTTTGATCGCGTTTAGGGCTTTTGAGAGGGTGGTTGCGCTGGTCATTGTGGAGGCATTTATCGGTTTGCTATAACAATGTCAATATAAAGCTACGGCGACCAGAAAGGTTGAAGCCGCGATTGTTAATTGCAAGTTGCCCGGGCAGTTGTCCATCTCATCGCCGCCGCTGGGGCACCAGCGGCTTGATCTGCCGCACCAGCCGCGCGATTTCAACTTCCGGATCCACCTTGCAGGCCCGGCAGATTCCCACCCACTCGATTAAATCGATTCGCCGCTGACCCGTCTCGATGCGGCCAATCAGATTTTGTTCACGCCCCAGCGCTTCAGCCAATTGCCGTTGCGATGATTCCACGCGGTTGCCCAATTGCGTCGACAATCCGGCGCCGGCGACAAAACGCCACCAGTATCGCAACGCGAGATCAACGACGCATTTCGGCCAATTCTGTGAGCGCCTTGGAAGGATCGCGCCGACAGCCGATGCAGAATTCAATGAATTCGGCCACGTCCAATCGCCGGCTTCCCGTTTCAGACCTCGCGACCCACCATTGGCTCTGATGAATTCGATTCGCTAACTGTCGCTGGGTCAGTCGGGCCTTTTCCCGCATTTCCCGTAAAAAACTCGGAACCTTTCGGTAAATCAGGGCCTGATTTCGCTTGGTCGGCATCGGCGGGAACTATCCGCCAAAGCGAAGTTGATGCGCTTTAAGCATAACCATCTTGAAGCGATTTACGCATCAAGCGATAATGTAATCGTGTGATTTGCACCCAGGAGCGACCGAATAATGGACAATCACCAGATTGTAATGGGCACCGCCGGATCTGCCGGGAGGGCAACAGGGGGAGATCGTCCGTCTGTGTTGGAAGAGATGTGTCCACCGACTGCGTGGACAAAGATCGTTCGGGCACGAGGAATTGAGATCGCCGGCGCAAGCTGCTCGGAGGACGCTTATTGAGCTATACGATCACCCCCTCCTGCGACTTTTTCAGAAGCGGATTCCACATCGCCCACAGGATGCTGAGGACTGGAAACAGGATTTTCTTTTGTCTCATTTCCTGACGGGCAAGCTATTTGAACACGCTTCGCCTGTCGGCCGGTTCCGCAACTATCTCGCGGGCCGTCCGCAACTACATCATCAACAAGCTTGAAGCAGAGCGCGCCCGATGCCGCGCATCCGAAAACGCGAAGCCTTATGATGAAGAGCTGGCCAAATTGCTGGCCGATCCCCGCAGCCAGCGCGTAAACTGAGCCATCATCAATCCCGCGGCAATGCTGGCGGTATAGATCGTGCTTTTGGCCGTGCAGGAGCCGGTATGCGCCTCAGCCGCCGGAAACAGAGTCGTGCCGTAATGGGTGTCACTACTCGGTCATTCCGACGCCAGCACCCGCACCACCTCCGCCGCCATCCGCGCATCGACAAAAAATGATGCCAGATGCCGAACCGCTTCCCAGACAATGGCCCGGACCTCAATCGAATCAACGCAGCAAAAGACCGCGAGCCTGCGATCGCTTTGTGTAAAGCAGCCCAGGCTCTTTACCGACGAACGGCGGAACCGCTCGGTATAGAGATCAAGCTCGATTTGCGGGTTGATCTTCCGACACAGCTGGGCCATCGCTTCTACTTTGACTTTGCCCAAATCGTCCGGCCAGTAACCCTGGGGGGCGAGGTTTTCGACCGCCACGACATCGTGATCGATCAGGGTCATCCGGAATATTCCCGTCGCGGCAAGCTGTAGAGCTACCTGCCGGCCCACGGCTCCCACGCCAATAACAAGGGCATGACAGCCGGCGAGCTTCTCAGGCGGCACCAAATCTCTCTGCCGGATATCCCGAAGGGATAGATCAGGCACCTCTGTTACCGTGGTCATGAGCATGCCTCCTCCGGCATGGACGCCAGGTAAAGCTCCTCCATCCGCTCATCCAGGAATGCCCGGTCATACAGTTCATCCAGCATGTCCGGGCGGTCCAGAAGAGTGCGGGGTGACGGATGGGGAGCCGAAACCCGTACCGTAGGCCGCACAAATTCCTCCGGGAACACCGCCGCTCCCATACTCATCCATCCTCCGTCTCTCCGGCATGAAGAAAGAGTCGCAGCTTCAGCCACGCCAGAGGAGCAAAGCGCAGGACACTTTGACGCCTCTCAGGCTGGCGCCGAGACTGCTGTTTGAGGCGAGCCGGGATTAGTTCCGCCGGCACCGGCGATCGCTGCGCCGCTATCCTGGGCGGCGGAATCAGAGTTTGACTGTTCATCGGTATTCTCCTGTTCTTGTTGATTAAAGCAGTTGGGACAAAGACCCTCCTTGAGTTCATCTGCAACGGCAAAACCGTCACATCCCTCACACCGGGCCCGGCAGTGTTCACACAGGTACTTCAGCTCCGGGTCCTCGATCGTTTCCAGACAGTTGAGGCAATAGACATCATCACAGACATCGCAGCAGCGGGAGCATTCATCACAGACCCTGTTTTCACAGCCGTGGCAGAAGTAGCTGCGATCCCCATCCACCAGGCACTCGCAGTCGTTGCAGCGGGTGCCCTCCCAGTCCTCAATGGCAACGTAGGGGGAGGAGGGGTTGTAGTTGTGAAGGACGGAATTAACAGCCAGGAAGGCATCGGCCAGCCGCCCCTCCTTAAGGGCGCTGGCTATGGGAGCCATGGCATCCCCGGCGCAGAGGGCCCCGCTCTGTACATGGGGGTGGATGACCTCCTCATTGCTGGCCGCGGGCTGGGGATCCAGGGCCTCAATCACAAACGCCCGGGATTCGGCATACCGGCCCAGGTTGGCCATGGTGTCACGGGGCGCACCAAAACCAGCCAGGGCGGGGCGCTTCAAAACCGGCCAATGTGCTGACGTATTCTATACCGCATCCGTTCTATCCGACGCAACTGTTCCTTGAGTTATTGGTCCCCGTTCACGCCGTCTGGCCGGCGGATACCCCCACATCAGAAGACAACGGCGGCTCTGTCACGGTGTCTTCCGGGGGGGAGCACCCTTCATCGCCGGCGGTACTCCGCCGTCCTTTTGGATTTGTCTTTTCCGGTGTCCCGGATTGGCCTGCCGTGAGCGAAGTCGAATGGCCCCCATGCCGAAGGCGGTAGCTCTTGCCGGTGATGTTGATGATCGTGGCGTGCTGCAGGAACCGATCCAGAATGGCCGTGGCCGCCGGCACGTCGCCGATCAGCTTGGCCCAGTCCTCCAGTGGACGGTTGCTGGTCATCATCGTCGAGCGGTTCTCGTGCCGGCGCATGACGATCTCCAGCAGGCATTCGCCGCTGCGCCGCGGAAGCTGCTTCATTCCCATGTCGTCGATGATAAGCAGATCAGGCTTGAGATACCGGGCCAGCGTCTTGTCCTGGGCTCCCAGATCCTCGTCGCCTAAAAAGTCGCGGGCCAGGTCGAAGATGGATCGGTACAGGACCACCAAGCCGCTCTTGATCGCCTGGTGTCCGATGGCCTGGGCCAAAAACGATTTGCCCACGCCGGGCGGACCCAGCAAGAGCACGTCACGTTTGTCACGAATGAACTGGCCGGCGGCCAGATCGTGAATCTGTTTGCGTTTGATGGAGGTGTTGAAGGAGAAGTCGAACTCGTCGAGGTTTTTGGTGTCGCGGAACATCGCCGCCTTGACGCGCCGGCCGATCTGCCGGCTGGATCGGACGTTCAGTTCATCCTGAAGGATCAGTTCCAAAAACTCACTGTGGTCGAGCCGATTGCCGGCCGCCTCGCTCAGGCGAACTTCAAGGCTGCTCGCCAGACCTGAAAGCCGAAGTTGCTTGAGCGTCTGCATCAACGAAGGTCTCATGGGGTGGACTCCCTTCGGCTCTGCTCAGGGCAGGCCTGTAAAGGTTGTGCGGCAGGCAAAGCCTCCGCTTGGGTGATTGCGTCGCGTACGAACTGTCCGTAATCGGCCAGTCCGCGGATGATTGGATGTTCCTGAACAAACTCGAAGTGTTGTTGAACCGGCGCGCCGTTTTGGTGTTCGATGAGCTGCCGCAGGGAGCGCAGGTGATACGCGCCATGCCCCAGAGCAATCTCGCAGGCTCGTTCCACGGCCGGTCGCGGCTGCTGATTGGCCAGCGACAGCAGCCCCATCAACACGCGCACGCCTTCGATGCCGCGATGCTGAAGCATTGACTGCGCCCACTGCGTGGCGTGCGGCCCGATGCATTCGATCCGCTGGAGAAGCCAGGTCGTTCCACGCTCGATGCCGCTGATCTTCTCCGGCAGGATATGGGCGTCTTGCGTCGAGAACCTGCCCGGCGGACGCTGCGCGTGCAGAGCGATCGCACGCATCTTCTGATCGAACAGCCGGACCGTGCGCCCGTCCCACCGCGCCCAGACCCGCTGGCCCAAAAACTCCGGCGGGACCGAATAGTACGCCCCCTTGATCTCCACGTGCCCGTCGCGGTGAACACTGCGCAACGCCTCGGTGAAAAGATCGAATCGCACCGGCGGCAGAGCCAACAGTGCCGGCTTCTCTACCTGCTCGAAGACTTCCTTCACCTGCCGCCGCGTCGTGCCGTGGATGCGCGTGTCGGCCACGCTCTTCTCCCACGTCAGCAGATGCGCAGTTCTGATCCGAGAGCGAGGCGAATTGCCGGCCTTTGAGAGCATTGCTCTTCACATAGCCGATGCCCCGCTCGATCTTCCCCTTGTGCCGCGGCGTGTACGGCTTGGTGGGCAGAATGGCGATTCCATAATGTTCGGCGAACGACCGGACCTTGGGACACAACTCCGCCTCGAACCAGTCCGCCCGCGTCACCGCCGCGCGAAGATTGTCGATCACCAGCGCTGACGGCATCCCGCCGAAGTGCGTAAAGGCATTTTCCAGACAACGCAGAAAATCATCGGTCGTCTGCCGCTCCACCGCCTCGGCGTACCCCTTGCGGCTGTGGCTCAGCACAATGCGGAAGACCCAGGTTGCTTTGCGTTTGCCGTCAGGACCGACCAGGGCGCACCCCGGCCGAAGTCCACCTGCACCTCGGCTCCCGGCTCGCATTCCATCCGGCGAAAGGGCGCCGGCGCGGCAGCCGAGAGCTTCTTGATGAACCGGCGCACGCTGTAATAGCTGCCGGCATAGCCGTGATCGCTGGAGATGTCTTGATAAATCCGCTGGGCCGTCAGCCCGGCTTCCAACTTCTGAACAATGACCTCACGCCAGGGCGATGCCGTACTGACCGACCCGATGGGCGCGCCGGATAACCCGGTGCGGCGCGCTCTCCGAGCCGCCTGCGGCGAGCACCGTCGAGCCGCCTGCGGCGAGCACCGTCGAGCCGCCTGCGGCGAGCACCGTCGAGCCGCCTGCGGCGAGCACCGTCGAGCCGCCTGCGGCGAGCACCTCGAGCCGAGGGCGCTGGCCGGTTTTGAATCCGATCCGGGCGCCGCAGGATCGCCGCCCGACAACCGGATGTGGCGTCCAACGGTCTCCCGGTGAACGCCGAGTTGGCGGGCGATGTTCCGATTGGACCAGCCGCTGCGCAAGTGCCAAAATTGCTTGTACTTCCGCCATCTTGAGTTGATTGGCCATCCCACCATTGGCTTGCGGCAACCGCCGAAAGCCAAGGTCGATAACCCAATCTCCTGTGCCTCAAAATGGCCGGTTTTGGCGCGCCCTCAATTGGCCGGTTTTGCGCGCCCCATGACACCATGGACAGTTTTATGCGGAAGCTTCCCAGATACAGCCTCTGAAGCTCGATCTCGTCGGTATCGACAGAGATCATCCCGGCTTTGAGGTCCAGGCTGACGGATGTGAACTCCTCTTCCAGCTGCCGGATCTCATCGCAAAGGTCCCGGAGGGTCAGGGTGTAGAGCCGGGAAATCGGCGCCCGGCGGAAGATGATCTGGCTTGCCGCCTCGTGGAGTTCGCGGACTCGGACCAGCAGGTTCTCGTGAAGCTGCCGGGATGCCGATTGCCAGTGGTGCTCGCGGGCGAGGGTGAGGATTTTGTGCTGCTTTTTGAGCAGGCGGGTCATGACCAGGATGTTCTTCACATCCCGGTGAAGGCAGTCACTGGGATCGGCGCTGTATCGTTCCAGGATCCGCTGCACCTTAAGGGCCATACGCACAGGGCGTGGAGAGAATCAGCCGTTTGATCCTTGCTGTACTTAACCGGGACATTGAGACCGGTGGTCCCCCTCTGTCTCTTCCAGCCGTCGTGATACGCCGAGAGCAGGGCGTCCTGGGTTACCTCCAATCCTTCCAGCCGGGCCCGGAAATAAAACTCCAGCGCCGAGTGAATCGAGCCGCCGAAGATCAGGCTGCTGGGGATGAAATCCGCCGGAACTTTCTCCACATATTGGAAGGCGAACTTCCTGGGGCACGATCGCATCGTGGAAAGCTGGAGTGGGACAGATAGGTTCTGCCGGTGATCAGCTCCGCCAGGCGGTTGGGCGGGCGATTGAGAACCGCTGGCGCAGGGACTGCCGGCGCCGTGAGCATGCTCATGGCGAAAACTCCTTTTTTTTAGATATCGGAGATCAAAAACGACGCGGCAGGACTACCTCCGGGAGTCGCTGGTGGGCGTGGACAATTTCAGATGGTCAATCAGCTCCGAGGCCTGCCGGATTGACAGATCATCGAATGCCGTGGCGAATCGCTCCCGGCATTCATAGTCCACGTTGAAATCCCAGCGCTTGGCGATCGCCAGGATCGCCCGCCGCTGGCTGGCGGTCATGGCTGCAGAGCCACGACCGTTGCCATTAACCGCAGCTGATTTAGGGGCTGATCTTCCGGAGCTGGCGTTTTCGGATCCCGCTGGCTGGTTCATCTGGCCGTCCAACGCCTGGTGGGCCTGCGAATAGAGATATCCAATCTGTTTTTGCAGCTGATCCGGCTTTGCCAGCAGCGCCTGATCAAGCTCCGCGGTGACGTTGATGCTGACGCCGGTGGATTGATAATCCTTTGAGGCCTTCCGGCTGAGGCCCACGTTGATGGATAAGGGCATGCGAGGTCTCCTTTGCCCGCTGGGGCGGTGAAATGCGACGGGAAATACAGGAAAGTCACGACCGCTGATGGCGATCGGAACCGCTCAAATATATTGACGCAAAACGGGCGGAAATTTAGCGCGGATTTAGCTTGCTGCTTATTAACAACACGACTGAGCTGCGTCGTCGACGGATTTGGCGGATTTGGCGGCGTTTTGCAAGATAGACAGATGAGAAAAGGGATGATTGCACATTGTTAAACCGACCGCCCTACCACTGATGACTGAAATTCTGCGCCAATCGATCATCGCTTCTACGGTTTTTTCACGCGGCGATTACGGTAAGTGCTTGCAAATACTGGAAGCGATCTGCAAGCACTTGCAATAGGACCCGACATTCATAAAATGCTACAAAATCCGAGTGATTCCGCTGCTTTTCGGCTGTGGAAAATTGCTTCTGGGGGTCAAGAGGTCGCAGGTTCGAATCCTGTCGCCCCGATTTTTCGCGGCAGCGAAAAATAGAGCAGGAGAGGTGTAGAAAGTAGAGAGGAAAGCAAAGGCAAGACCAGCATTCGACGACCAACTGGCTTGACGGGCAAACTCCTGCGGTCTCCTTTCTACTCTCTACTTTCTTCCGGTACGATCCCGCCAATGTCCTTTGCCTTTGAGAAACTGCTCGTCTATCAGACGGCAACCGGAATTGCGTCTCGAATATCGGTCCACAGGGTCTGCCTCCAGCAGTAGCAAGTGAAACATTGCACTACCTTTTTATAGTAAGCCTCCGCAGACGAATCAGCGGAGTAGCACTGAAGGAAGATCGTGAGGTCGCTCCTCTGCGGGCGTGGAAAAACTCGAATAATCCATGACGAATCAAAAGCCGTTGAATTTCGCTATCCGAGATGCGCGGGACAAGCCCATTTCCGCCGCGCAGCTCGGAGACGTATTCGCGCGGTCCGGAATCCGCCGTCCGACGGATGATTTACCGAGGCTGACCAAAATGATTCAACACGCGAATCTTTTCGCGGGGGCTTGGACAGGGGACCAACTGGTCGGCGTCGTCCGAGCGCTGACCGATTTCAGTTACTGCTGCTATTTATCCGATCTTGCGGTGGATCGAGCCTGCCAGAGGATGGGGATTGGCAAGGCGCTCATCGACTTCGTTCAGAAACAGCTAAGCCGCGATGTGACGATCCTCTTGCTCGCGGCTCCGGAAGCTAAGGACTACTACAAGCCGCTGGGATTTGAATGGGCCGACAACGCCTGGCGGATTTCACGTCAACAATGAAAGCATGGACGAGCTTAAATGCTTGATTCTTGCCTCACGCATGTATCGCCTCGCGCGAATGGTATGCGAGTTGCGATTTGCAAATTAACCATCCGCTCTCCGTCCGGTGACAAAAAACTGCCTTTCTCGAATTCACCGGTGGATTCTGCAAACAGCTCCAGGAGTCCAGTTTTATGTCTACTACCACTGCACCCGGCAATGTGGCCACTGTGGCCGATTACAACAGAACTGACAACCCCGATGAAAAGAAAACGGGTGTCTACGGGCTGAGGTTTCGTTGCCTTACGCCGGTGTAGACGCTGGCGCAATCGATCGCCGTAATTGCGCCATCAGCGTCGATGGCGGCGATCATCTGCCTGGCATTTGTCTCGTCCGGTAATGCCACGTGGCTATCGTATCTGTTTGCCGGAATCGGACTGGGATTCGTTGGGTTGAACATCAACCAATTTGCGCGGTTGTCGGCTTCACCCGGATCGCTTTACTCCTACACAACCATGGCGTTAGGGCCGGCCGCGGGCGTGATGGTGGGTTGGGGCTGGTTGGTTGCCTATGTGGGTTGCGGCATCGCCCTTGCCGGGGCGGCCGCGAATTTCATGCTGCTGCTTTTCCACTCACCGACCGGCGCAGCGTGGCCGTATATTACCTATACTCTTGCTATCCTCATCCCCTGGTATGTCGCCTACCGCGACATCAAACTCTCCGCAAAATTGATGTTGATTTTGGAATTCACCAGTATCGCGCTTCTCACGCTGGTGGTCCTGGGGGTCTTTGCCAAGACCGGCTTTAAAGTGTACGTCCCGCAGATCAAGCTCGAAGGATTTACTTTCCAGGGATTTTTCCTGGCGATCGTGTTGGCTGTGTTCTGTAATATCGGATTTGAAAGCGCCACTTCACTGGGCGAAGAAGCAAGAAATCCACTGAAGACCATACCGCGGGCGGTCCTCGGCGCGGTTGCGATTGGTTCAACGTTTTACGTGCTGAGCAGCTTCGCGATCGTCGGCGGTTTTGCCGCGTCCGGGACGACATTGGACGGAAATGCTGACGTATTATCGACTTTAACTGGTTACCTGCACATGGGTTGGCTGGGGCCGATCATGACCATCATGGTCCTGGTCAGCGCGTTGGGATGCACGCTCGGCAGCTTCAATGCCGCCTGCCGAATCATGTTTGCCATGGCGCATCACGGCGTGATCCACAAATCGGTCGCTGGGGCACACAAGACGCACGAAACGCCGCACGTCTCGGTGACCGTTTGCGCCGCGATCTCGCTGATCATCGGATTCTTCTGCATGAAATACTGGCAATGTGCGCTCACGGATATATTGAACGATGTCGCCACCATGGCCAGCTTCGGCTTCCTGGTCGGCTTCGTATTGATCTGTATCGCGGCTCCGGTTTATCTAAAGCGGCTTGGAAAACTCACGCCCAGCGCCATTGTGATTTCCGTGCTGGGGCTGTTGTTCATGATCGTGCCGATCGTCGGCAGCTTCTACCCGCTGCCTGATCCGCCGATCCGCTATTACCCATACATTTTCGCGGGATATCTGGCGCTCGGCGTCATCTTCCTCTTCGTGCAACGGGGCATGCGTAGCAGCGTGATCAAGATGATCGAGACCGATCTGGAAGGGATCGCAAGTCGCTACGGCACCGGCAAGGAACCCATCCTGCACGCCGAACCCGATGGCGTTGCCGAACCGCCCGACGCCAAGACCGCGATCGCTTGATTCGATGGTTCAGTATTCGATTTGAGAATACCCAGGTCCGCCGCTTGCCACCGGCCGATCTGGGTTTTTCATTAACTGCTCATCTGCATTGCGCCGTAACGAAATTTGAACGCCTAGTTTCCCGGCGATTACATAGGGAGTTGTTCGGTTAATGCGCAGCCCCAAGGCGCCACGTTGATCGACAAACGTCATCCCGCCGGGATCGCCGAGCATGAATTGGCGTCGCGGCTTTGTTCACTTATTGAACAGAAGTTTTGTTTGTCGGGTGGGGTGTTCGGAGGTAGGGTTTCACGAAGAATTCAACACTGAATTCTTAGCGCGCGGTGGAGGAAAATTTGGTTCGGCCGTGCGGGAATGTGCGCTCTTAAATCCTTCTTGAGGGAGTAATCACTATGGCTTCTAACCGCGGCGTGGCCTTCACACCGGTCAATGCCCAGTGATGAAATACAACCGTCAATTGATGCAGTGCATTCTTCGCGACAAAATCAAAATCGCCAAGGCGGTTAATGTCAGCACAATCACGCTCGACG
Source organism: uncultured Phycisphaerales bacterium (assembly GCA_963755915.1). Taxonomy (GTDB): domain Bacteria; phylum Planctomycetota; class Phycisphaerae; order Tepidisphaerales; family Tepidisphaeraceae; genus PALSA-1353. Next base: position 3,225,793 of record CAVWLP010000002.1, on the reverse strand, counting down.
AAGCGCCGCGCGGATACAAGGATTTTGACAAAGGCGCCGCCAAGAAATTCGTTATCGATCCGCATGGGATGATCGCGGCGTAATCATGTCCGAATGATGACAGATTTAAATTGCCTTGGCACCAGCTTCCGCGACGGCGTGATCCTGTTCACCTGATCCGCCGCTCACGCCAATGGCTCCGACGACTTCATTTCCACGTTTCAACGGGATGCCCCCGGCAAAAATCATTACTTTGCCCCCATTTGATACGTGAATTCCGAAAAAATCGGTTCCGGGCTGGCTGACAGATGCCAGGTCCCTGGTGGTAATGTCGAATGCCCGGGACGTCCAGGCTTTTTTCATCGAAATGTCGATGCTTCCCAGCCACGCGCCATCCATTCGCTCGAACGCCAGCAGATTTCCACCAGCATCGACGACGGCAATATTCATGGGATGCTTCAGCTCCTGGGCCTTCTTGGACGCGGCGGAAATGACCTTTCGAGCATCGTTCAATGTGATCATAGCAATCCTCCTTACCTTTTTGAGTTTGGTCTTTGAATTTGATCACCGCTTGGCGCAGAGCACAAGCAATTAGAGATCGAAAAGTTTGCAGATCAAATTCTCTTCCCGCCAGCGATTATAGCGATAGAGGTGTTGATCAAGAATATTAATGGTGGATGCCGACAGCTTTGACGGCGACGCCGAGCTTTTCCCCAGTTGTCAGGAAGAGTCCTCGCGCATGACGGGGTGCCTCGGAATGTTCACAATGAGGACAACCGGTTGAGCGCCTACGTGCTCGTCGGATACAACGTCGGAGGTAAGGGTTGGTCTTTGAACTGCATTTATGTTGAACCCACGCCAGCAGCAGATTCTTTTTGCCATTCGGCAACATCGGCGGCCGAGCCAGGCGCAGATCCATGAAATGCTTGGCATCCGTAAAAACACCATCAGTGATGACATCGCGGAGCTGATCGCGCTGAAGCTGGTGCGAATTTGCGGACCGCAGCGGCTGAAGCGAGGTCGACCGCGGGCGAGTCTTGAGATTGATCCTGTTTCGAGGCATGTGATTGGTTTGTCGATGCAGGCGGGTCGAGCTGAAATCTGCCTGCTTAATCTCATGGGAGAAGTCATCGGCGAGCCTCGGCGTGCCGCGGTCCGCGGTTCTCGAGCTCTTATCCCTGCCGCGGCCAAATTGCTCGCTGAAGCGAAATCGCTAGAGACTTTTTCGATTGGTCTGGCGACTCCCGGTTTACTCGATCTGGAAAAACGGGAAGTCATGATGGGCATTCTCGATCCGGGGCCCCCCTACCGCAGTATCAAGCCGCTACTGGCGGCGGCGGGGAAAACACCGCTTGTCGTTGAAAATGACGTTCATGCGATGTCGGCAAAATGGCTCCTCTCGCAGACGAACGGCGAGCAGGAAACGGTGTTGATGGTGTTCATCGCGGATGGCCAGATCGGCTCGGCGCTGCTGGTTGATGGACATCCAACTCCCGGGTGTGTTATCGGGTCGCACGAGTTGGGGCACAGCCGTTTTCCGGTGAAAACCCGGCGCTGCTACTGCGGCCAATTGGGGTGCCTCGAGAGAATTTTCAGCAGCGATTACCTGCGCGATACGGTTGACGAGAGGATGCCGCTGGCTACGGCGCTAGGCCGATTTTCGGAGTTTGAATCAAAACTGCGGCCGCTGATTTCGCTGCTGGGGTGCGGGATTGCGAACATGATGAATTTCCTGCGGCCGCATCGGCTGGTGCTGGTTGGGGAAATCCTGAGCCATCCGATGGCGCACGACGCAGTGACGCGCTCAATCCGCGATCAGACCCTCAAGGCGCTGGCGAGTCGGATTCAGATGCAGTTCTGGGAGCAGCCTGCACTGCGATCGGCAGAGATTGCGGGATGGCTGGCACTTGCAGCGGTCTACCGGCCGCGGTGGCTTTCGCAAAACATGATTGAGAAAGCGAGAAGAGATAACCCGGGGAAACTTAGGCGTTAGTGAGCGTCGGGCAATAGAGGACCTGCCAGAGGTTTTACGAAGAAAAGTTTTCCCGCTAGGGTGGGCATGAACGTGCTTGTCAGCCACGGCGTGGGACTGTGCTGGAGCGTTACGCACAGGCTCATTCCCTGCCACTGGGCGCCGCGGTCGGGGTAGGCGCCGTCACAACCACCGATGCAGAAGTCGCTCTGGAGAAACAGACCGGGCCCAATCGTGTTGGCAAAACAGGGGACGAGCGTAAAGCGGCTGTTGAAACTGGTGATGGCGTTCTGCTCGACCGTAAGCGGATGGAGCTTCATGCCGATGCGATGCGTTTGTTTCTTCCACTCTGTAACGCTGTACATGGAAGCCATGTGCGGTTCCCAGAAGGCGATGTGGCAGACCCTGCCGATGCCATAGACAGTGACCAGGCGTCCGCCCTGCTTTTTGACTGAGGCGATTTTGCCGGGATACGTTGGAAGATTTTTTTGCGTGGCAAAATTGCGTTGAGATTTGGGAACCGTGAGCTCGCCCAATGGACTAAACAAAGCCTCGGACATCGCATGTTCGAAGCCGCCGGGAACGTCGCCTGGCATTGTGTTGCCCTTGGCGTCAGCCCACTCGTCCATGTTGAACGTTGTGACGTGGGCGCAACCTGTCCGGCTCTTTTTCAGGCGATTGACGACGGTTTGGTACATTCCCATCGGCCCGACGGGCAGAATCAGCGCCAGCGTCTGGTGCCTGCGAGCGGTGGTTTCAATCTCATCGGCGATCGCGTCGCCCATTTTTCGGTCCATCTCGGCAACATCGGCCACCACGCTTGGCTTGAACTGCGCGTGCCAGAATTTCGCCGGCCGGATGAGTTGGACCAGATTCATCGCGCAGCACTTGTCGATTTTCTTTAGATCCCATCCTTTGGGATAGAAGTTTTCGAGAAGGGAACCTTTGAGCGTTGAAAGGAGATTCAGTTCTTTGGCCATAACGCCGGATCCTTTTTAAGTGCGTGTTTGGAAAGCAGATTTTTGAGCAGGTCATCACGCGGAAATGCGTGGCCTCGGTGCTGGATGAAGGCCTCGGCATAGGGGCTGCGGATTAGTTTCCCGCGATTTTTCGCGTGGCGTTTGGCTGCTTCCAGATATTCGTCAATGCCATGATGCGCACGAAGCCACTGACGCTGCGAAGCGTGACAGGCGAGCATCTGCAATTTTTTTTCGAGCGAGTTCGTGATATCGACGATGGTCGTCGGCAGAACCGGGCTGCCCTGTAGGTCTAACCCTTCCATCGGGTCTACATAATAGAGCCACGGAAGCGCAGCGCCCGCAGGAAGCGGCAGCTTTGATGCGTTTGGGATTGGAAAGGCGAATGCGGCGCTGCGGGCGAGCAAGTGGGTTTGCTCGTGGTCGAGCATGTAATCGATGCGCGGATGGGTGAAGACCAGCGTGGGGGCGATCCGGCGGAACAGATCGATCGCCCTGCGGTTGGCCTTGTGGTCGAAAATGACGTCGACGTCGCGCTCATCGAGGCAGTGATAGGCGGCTCCGATCAGTTCGGCGCTTTCGGCCGCTTCGCGCCGGCGAAGGCGAGCGATTCGATCGGGCGGGAGGCTCGTGGACCCGCAGTCGCCGGCGGTGGCGGTGGCGATGTGCACCTCCCACTCCAGCGACGCCAGACGCACCAGTGTTCCGCCGCAAAAAATCTCAGCGTCGTCGGGGTGGGCCATGAATGCCAGGCAGACCTTTCGATCCGGTTTTAGGGCCATTTGTTTGGCATTTTTCTTTGATCCACCGCCCATGGCCGATATAGTATCGCCCACGTTACGATATGCAAAGAATTTCAAGTGGCGGGCGATTTTGAGCCTTTTATACGAGGTATAAGACGTCATGGCCTCAATCACCGAGTTATTTCTTGATGATCACCTGATTGAAATGGTTGCTGGGGTAGGGCGAAGGGTGCATCGTCCGCGCAAGCATCTCTTAAACCCGGTCTTGCGGCCGGACAAGTGGTGGGAGGGGAATCAGCTCCTGCCGTATGCGACGCTTTACGATTCGGAGGAAAAGCTGTTCAAGCTGTGGTGCCGATGCGGGTCGGATTTCCGGGAGCATTATGTCGCAGACCACGCGGCGTATAGCGCGTATTACACGTCGACCGATGGAATCCACTGGGACCGGCCGATGCTGGGCGCGACGGATTTGGGGGGCAGGAAGGATCATAACGTCGTTTTTCTGGGAGACCGGGCCGCGGCGAAGCACAACAATGTGGTCCAGGGGAACAAGGGATTCATCGTGTCGGTGGTGCGCCATCCGCATCCCAGGAATGAGCGGGAGAAATATGTGGGGTTGGCCTTCTCGATGAAAAAGCGCGGGCGCGGCTGGGGACCTCGCCGGATGGGATTCACTGGCACTTTGATGAGAATCCATTTTGGCAGACGCACCTGGACGTCGCTTCGTGGGGGGACGATGCCCTGATTCAACTGATCTACGACAAGGCGAAGAAGAAGTGGGTGGTTTACCGCCGGGTGATTCCGCAGGAGGGGGAACGAATGATGGCCGCGCCGGGGGATGAGAATTCGAAGGCGGTGGATCGCTATGTGCGGGTTTTTTCGTACACGGACAGCGAGAACCTGAAGGATTGGGGAAACTATCGCGTGATCGTTTCGATGGATGCGGACGATCCGGTGAATTCGGATATCTACAACCTTTCGTGCATGAACTACGAGCAGGTTTACATTGGGTACATGTCGGTCTATTACGCGGTTCCGGGGCCTGAGAATATTGATGTGCAACTGATCACGAGCCGCAATGGAACGGATTTTTCGCGTGTTTGCCGGCGGGAGGTGTTTATTCCTTCGGGGGACCTGGGATATTTCGATTACATGGTGATGACGGGTTTTCAGCCGGAGCCACTGGTCGTGGACGATACTGTTTATATTTATTACGAGGGCGTTAACTATCCGCACAACGTGGAATGCGGAGATAACAAATCGCCGCAGTACACGGGGACGGCAATGGGGCTGGTCACGTTCAAGCGAGACCGATTCGTCAGCATGGAGGCGGCGACGCACGATTTGCCGTGCCGGTTTGCGACCAAACCGTTCGTGGTCCGCTATCCGAATCTTTTTCTGAATGCGGCCACGTGGGGATCGGGGAGCATTCGGGTGGAAGCGCTGAGCCGGGACTGGAAACCGATCGACGGGTTCCTAGAGAGCGATTCGATACCGATTCAGGGAAATGCGCTGTCGCATCCGGTGCGGTGGAGACAGAACGGTGGGCTGGGCCGGCTGGTAGGGAAGGAAATCCGGCTGAAGTTTTATATGTCGGATGCGCGCATTCATGCGATGACGCAGGATGAGCATGAGCGCAAGCTCGCGCAGGTCTTCACGTCTGAAAGCCCGCAACAAATCACCGGCCCGCGACCTGGCGCAGAGCGCGGAGAGATATGATTTTGCCAAGCGCTAATGTTGGCGGGTGAGACTGGCGATCAGGAAATAAGGGCTTTCGCTTGCAGGCAAAGGACAGCCCGGTGACGAATCCGATTGAGGCAAGAGCCGGCAGGGACTTGGCGGACGGCGGCGAACGCCTCTTTCGCGTCGGGACGCTCGTCTACACCTACCGGGGGCTGGTGATCGTTTTCTTCTGGATGCTGTTTGGGGATTTCTGCTTCACGATGATGGAAGGGGTGGTACCGTCGCTCGTTCCGGTGATGCTGAAGGATATTTCGATATCCAACGCAACAATCGGGCTGATCGCGGGGACGATTCCGAATATTTTGAACCTGCTTTTTGCACCGGTGGTGAGTTACCGGAGCGACCGTCATCGGGGGAAATGGGGCCGCAGAATTCCGTACCTGGTTTTATTTTCGCCGATTGTGGCGGGGTGTGTGGTTCTGACGGGGTATGCGCCGAGCATCGGGGCGGGGCTTCATGGGATGCTGTTTGCGCGGTTCGGTTCGATTTCAAATGGGCAGGTTATTTTTTTCTCGGTGGCGGTGTGTTCGATTCTGTTTCAATTCTTTAACGTGTTCGTTTATTACGTTTATTACTACCTGTTCAATGACGTAATTCCGCAGCAATTCCTGGGGCGATTTTATGCTTTGTTTCGAGTGGTTGGGGCGGGCGGAGGAATCGTATTCAGCAGGTATTTTCTGGGAGCCGCCGAAAAACATCCGCATGCGGTATTTTTGTCCATTGCGATCATTTACCTTTCGGTATTTCTGGTCATGAGTTGGCGAGTGAAGGAGGGGGAATATCCAGCGCCGGCTCCGGCTGTCGATGGGGGATCGCGATTTTCGGGCGTGCGGACCTTTATCCGCGAGTGTTTTTTCGTCCGGTTTTACTGGACGCTTTATCTGGCGTTTGGGCTTTCAACGGCGGGAGGATCGGGGATTCTTTTGTTTCGAATCTTGTTCGCCAAAGACCTGGGGATGACGCTGGACGACTATGGGAAGATACTTAGTTGGGGATCGGTCATCAGCGTAATCTTATTTTATCCGTTTGGGTGGCTGGCCGACCGGATCCATCCGATGCGGCTTAGCCTGATTGGGTTTATGGTGACGCTGACGGTCGGATTGGGAAGCGCGCTGGGAATCCATTCCGAGCGGAGCTTTTTTGTGTGGACGACGCTCGCGGCGGTGGCTGCGGCGCTGGCGGTTTCAGCAAGCGGGCCGCTGCTGCCGGCGATATTCCCGAAGACTCAATTTGGGCAATTCACCTCGGCGGTTTCGCTGACGCAATCGATATTTGTGATTGTTTCGAACTATGTGGTCGGATTGGTCGTGGACCGGATGGGGTCCTACAAGGTGATTTACTGGTGGAGCGCGGTCTTAACGGCCATATCCCTGGTTTTATGGTTGGTTTTATATCGTAATTGGGTGCGGCTGGGGGGAAGCCAACATTACGTGGCGCCGGTGTATGAGGACGAGAGTGGCGTATAGAGCGAGCGACGAACAGGGGACAAACAGCTGCGTGTCGTTGGACGATTCGATTTCCGGCATGGGAATCCTCGGTTTTCAGTTGCCGACCTGGTCCGTGATGCTTGTGTCGGCGATGAACTTTTCGACGGGCAGCGAAAACGGAGTGACAGAGCCATACAGGCGGTCCTCGGACCAGTGTACTATTGCGAGTTGCTCGTCGGACGTCATCACGGCGGCGGCGGAGTCGAAGACGGATTTGCCGTCAAGTGATTTTCGGTTTCCGACCGCTTTGACGGATTCGATCTTTACGTCGCCGGCTTCGAACGGGTCTTCGATGAGGTTGTGTAGTTGGCGGAAAATATTTGACTCGTCGGGAGCGCCGAGGATGCCAACCGCCCAAATGGCGGCGGCACGAACGTTCGGAGGATAGTCGCCCCGCTTAAGGATCAGCGGAGTTACCTCGGGAACGATGGGGGCAAAACGGAGTTGGACGGCGGACACAATCGCATTCGTCGCGGCCACTGCGGCGGGCGCAGTCGGCACCTCGGTCCCGGAGATGAGATTGCAGGCGCGCTCGAAGGTTTGCTGGAGTTTGGGACCGGCGCTGGAATCGCCAATTTCGCCGAGAGATTCGGCGGCCTGGGCGACGACATTCCAGTCAGGATCATTGAGTAACGCAAGATGCCGGTGGAAGGCGGTCGGGTTGTGAAGAGTTCCCAGCAGCCAGGAGCCGTCCTCCCGGCGGCGGGGATTTGGATCATCCAGGAGATTTTCAGCGGCGGGAATGGCCGCGCTGCCGGCGGCAAGAAGCGCGGAACGTGCGGCGTCGTGCAATGGGACGTACGGATCCGAAAGCTGTTTGACCAAGGGAACGACGGCGGCGAGGCCGGGTACTTTTGCAAGGGTGAGGGCGGCAGACGTTCTGACAGATTCGTCATCGTCGGCAAGCATTTTGATCGCGAGCGACTGGGCATCGGCTGGCGACAGAACGCCCACGAGGGCCATGGTCGCTTCACGGCGTACGGTGGGATGTGGATCGGAGAGAAGTTTGACGACGTCGTTTGCGTGGGAGGCGGCGCCGATGACGCCTATGCCCGGACGGCTGCGATGCTCGTGGCGAGATCCTTGTCGAGGAGCGCAGCGACGGCATCGGAATCGGCGCTGAAGATCCGCGCGGGCGACCGCGTTGATGGCGGCGACGCGGATATTGATCTCTGGGTCGGCCAATCGGGCGGCGATTTCGCCGGCTTGCGGGTCGGCGGCAACTGAGAGAGAAGCGCAGACGACCTCGGATTCGGGGTCGCGTATGCCTGCGGATACTAGATCTTGCAGATGGAGTGCGCCGGCGGCGCGGTCGGCCTCGGCGCGGACTTCAGGATCGTTGTCGATTGAAAGGCGCTTGATCGCATCGGATGTGGACGGATCGGCGAGCGACGCGAGGGCCTGGGCAACACATGCACGGATCGCGGGGTCGGGATCGCCGGCGGCGTTGATCAGGGGAATTGCGGCAGATTGGAGCTGGGTTCGGGCGAGATCGGCGATCAGTTCCGCCTTACGATCTGGAGTCGTTTCGGGCTTACGTAATTCGGCGGTGAGCAGATCGACGGTTCTGGGGCTAGTGAGGTTCACGCGGGCGGGTGGTGGCAGCGAAATGACATTGATGCCAAAGGGTAGGGGTGTCTCAATGGAGGGAAGAATTACGCTGGATGCGCCTGCGGAGGCGACTGCGCTCAATAGGAAGAGAAAAATTGTCCGGGCCAGGAACATCATCAGTCTCCACGGCGCATCAGGACGGTCAATCGGTATCGAGAGCCGAACAGCAGAACGATGCACATGATGCCGATTACGATCAGATGAACCAGCCAGATCGTGCGCACATCGGGCAGCCCGCCGGGCATGAAGTTAAGGGCGATGACGAGGGGGCTAGTAAGTCCGAGCCAGGCGCCCAGGGTCGAGCTGATCTCAACGCCCGACGCGAGGTATGGGAAGACGGGGATCAGAAAGATCGCGGCGCAGCATAGATAAGCCGCAACGGTGGCGCGGGCGGTGCGATCGAAGAAGCAACTGGCGGCCAGGCCAACCATGCAGCAGAAGAGCGCGGACAAAAGGACGACGGGAAGAAGGACGAGAAAGCGGGAGAGGTATCCCGGATCAACATAAGCGATTGCACCGTAAGCGGGCAGTAGCGCCACGACCGGCAAAAGTGCCGCGGGAAGCGCAGGAAGAAGTTTGCCCCAGAACAGCGTGGAACTTTTGAGCGGCGTAAGCCGCAGCATTTCGAACGTGCCGGTTTCGATTTCATTGCTGATGGTGGAGCAGGTAAGGATTGGGTCGATGATGGCTACCAAGCAAAGCTGGAGCACGACAAGGATTGTGGCAACATGGGCAAGCAGATCGGCGTGTTCGATTCCGCCGTAGAGGCCCATTACGGCCAAGGCGAGGGCGAAAACGAGTGATGCGTAAAAGGTGCGGATCATCCAGCGTCCGCTGCGAATCCCGTGGGTGCGTCGCTCCTTGCCGGCGATGGGATTCAGCGATCCGAGGGGCTTGCGCTGTTTGCGGTCGTCGATGAGGAAAACCACTTTGCGGACCAAAGTACGATCCTCACCGGCAAGGGCGGGGTCGAATTTCTGCTGCTTTTCCGCGGGAGGTTTTTGCAAATGCGCGACCAGTGCGCAGAAGCAGCCGATGATGGTGAGACCGGCAAGGGGGAGGAAGACTTGCCAGATGGGGAGCAATCCGTCCTGGGCGCGGCCACCAAAAAGGGCGTCGCCGAAATCCGGCCTGAGCAGGCTGAGGGCGGCTGCGACAGGGGAAAGCGATCGAGCGTAGTGGAGGACCATCGCAAGCAACCCAGAAGATTCGTGAAGGAGCAGGGACGCTGGGACCAGAAGGCCGCCGAAAAGAGTCAGAACCAGAATGTAGGAAACGATGATGGCCGTTGCAGTTTGATGGCTGAATGCGGAGACGGCGAGGCAGATCAGGGCCAGCATGATGGCGGCGACGACCAGAACGGAGTAGGAAAGCAGCAACTGACGAAAATCGACATCTCCGCGCCAAACCAACAGCGATAGAAAGGGCAACCCGTCGATGATGAGGAGAAACGGGAAGCTGACTGCGGAGAGAGTTTTGCCGATCACAATGCGCCTGGGAGAGAGGCTCGATGCGTAGAGCATTTCGAAGGTGTTCATCTCGCGTTCCCGGCAGATCGCAGTTGCGGCCATGCTGGGGACGAACAGGGTGAGCAGGGCGAGCTGGCCGATGACCAGGCCGAAGAGAAGGGTGTCGCGCCCCTGCGCGGCGACGGCGAGTACACCGCTTTGCGGCCAGGTCGCCAAGGTGAGGAAAGACAGCACGATGACAAATGAGATCTGAATGGCGGCCACCCGGCGAAGGCGAAGGAGTTCGACAAGATCTTTAAGGAGAATGATGTTCATCTTTTATTCGAGACAGTCCTGAAGATTCCTCACCGGGTGAGGGACATAAAGACATCCTCGAGATCCGCGGGAACTTCGGTAAATCCAAACACCGTGACGCCATCGCGAACGAGTTCGGCGAGCGCTTCGGCTAATTGCGGTTCATCCGCCTGGACTTCAAATCGAAGGACATCGGGTTCGGGCGATTGGATGGGTTCCCATCCCCTGGCGGAGAGCAGTTCGCGGGCCTTCTCGAGGCTTCCGACGACCTGAATCTGCATCAGGCGCTTCTGGCGGATATTGAGCATGATGTCGTGGAGGGTGCCGTTAGCGACCAGCTTGCCCTCCTGCAATATGCCGACGGTGTCGCAGACGTCGGCCAGCTCGGGAAGAATGTGAGAGGAGACGAGCACGGCCTTGCCGAGGTCCGCGAGCTGGCGGAGAAGTCGTCGCATTTCGATTCGGGCGCGGATCGATCGTGGCGGCAGGCTCGTCGAGAATCAGGACCTGTGGATCGTGCAGGAGGGTCTTGGCAATTCCTACGCGCTGCTTCATGCCGCGGGAAAGTCCACCGAGAAGCTTGTCACGGAATTCCTTGGCGTTGGCGATCTGGAGGCAGTGATTGATCCGATCGGGGTGCGCCTTTCTGGGAAGATTGTATGCGGCAGCAAAGAAGTCGAGATATTCCCAGACGCGCAAGGAGGGATAGACGCCGAAGTTATCGGGAAGGAAGCCGACGAGCTGCTTGATGCGGTCCTTGTTGCGGGTGACGTCCTCCCCGGCGATCAAGGCGCTGCCTTCAGATGGTTCCAGTAGGCCGCAGAGAATCCGGAAGGTGGTCGTTTTTCCGGCCCCATTTGGGCCGATGTAACCGAATACTTCGCCGCGATGAATTTGGAGATTGAGATCAGAAAGTGCGACGTGCTCGCCGTAGCGCTTGGAGAGATTTCGGGTCTGAAGCACGACTTGGTTTGGATCCTTGGACATTAGTGGTTTTCCGATGGTGTCTGGCCGAAGAGGTCGACGCCGAATTCCGTGAATTGCCAGAGATGGGCGGAACTGGAATCGGAAGGCGCGTTGACTTTTGCCAGGAGCCAAAGTGTCCCGTTGCGATCGATGTCGTTTGAAGAGAGATCGAAGGATGCTACAGGTTGGGAGCCGAATGTGTTTGACCACGTTGCGACCTCGGCGCCGGCAGGGTTGATTTGAACGCTTCCGTTCTGGACCTGCTCGTGACGAATTGTCATCGTCTGCATGGGAAGCTCGATGCTTGCGTGAAGGGTGGCGCGGGTCCAATTCGCAGGACCGATTGCTCGAGGGGGGCGAATTCCGATTTCCCAAAGGCCGCCTTGGTTGCAACCGACCCAGTCGCCCTTCCAGGAATCGTAGATTGGGATGGAGCCGGTATTGATGAGGACTTCGTTAAAGCCGGAATCGACCTTAATGGCCGAACCTGGCGGCGAGGGGTGAATGACAAAGGGGAAGATTGCCAGTTTCAGCGAGCGATTGAGCGCTGGCTGGATCGAGGAGGCAATCAGAGACGGCTCAGAACCCGTCCAACCAGCAACCCAGGCGCGAGATGAAATGTCGGCAGGAGTTTCTGACGTTTGAGAGATGGTCAGGAGCGATCGGAGGATTTGGTGCAGAGGATGTCCGATTCGTTGATGATGGGGCCGGCGTTGACGAACGGGTCTGACTGCGAGCGATTATATCTGGCGGTGAGCGTTGTTCTTGAGACACCAATTGGAAGCGATTTCAGGGGATAGACGCTTGTGCCGTAGACGAGCACAGGATTTAGAAGCGGTGAGTTGATCTGATTGTTCACCGAAAGATTGAGGCCGGATTGATCGAACGTGCCATATGCTGTGGCAGAAGTTCCGGCGGGGATCGGAGAGGAGGCTTCCCAGATCCGATCGACGCGGCGCGGAGCTGCTCCGGCATCAGGGGCGGAGAAGGGCGCAAGGCACAGAATCGGGGGATGGGAATCGTCGTAAGCCGATGGGCGAAGGGTTGATTGCCAGTCAGAGGTGGTAAGTTCGAGATTACTTTCATTTCCGGTAAATGCGGCAAATTCCTGAACGAAGCCGCCGCTGTCGCTCAGGTGCGCGACATCCACTGCGGCGGCGGCGAGGGGCGCGGATCGCTGGTGCGCCATGCCCAGGATCAGCAAGGCGAGAGAACCGGCGATGGCGGCCATGGATGTGATGACGTAGCCAAACGGGCGATTAGCGGTGCGCCAGATCAATTGGGTTACGAGCACGAAAGCGGCGAAACCGATGGCGAGAATAAATGCGACGCCTCGTGAGGGAACGGGGGTACCGATCATTTGACCGATGATCGCATTTTGGCGGGCGGGCAAGGCGCTAGCCGACCATGATGGGTCGGGAGCGGCGAGGCCGAGCAAATCGGACCAGAGACGCCGGGATGCAGCTTGGTCCAATGTCAGTGACGTAATCGGGAAGCCGATGAATGAGATTCGTCCGAGTCCCAGCGACGCGTAAGCTGCGTAAACGAAAGAACCGTCCGAAAGTACGGCTTCACCGCCAGCGGGAATTGCTTCGCAAATCTGCTCAGGATTTTTCAGGGCGACTTGCCCGATGTGGGTCGCCAGGCGCGAGCCGATAAGCCGTACTGGGAGATATCGATCGAGCCACGAGACCTGAGGCTTGGGATCGCAGACCAGAAGGGTTCCTCCGGTGCGCACGAATTCGAGAAGGGCATGACGTTGAAGGGAGTCGAGGATCTGGGGCGATCCACCGGCCAGGGCGATCAGGCGACAACTGTCGTATCCAGCGGGGTTGCGAAGGGCGTGTTGTAGTTCGGCGTGCCAGGGGATCGTGGTGGTTCCCGTGATGTTCGATAGGGTTTTTGCGAATGCGCCGAAATCGCTGCTGGAATCTTCCTCAAAGTCGTCGCCAGCGAGATTCAAGATCGTCGTGCGGCGCTCAGCATCATCGGAGTCCGGAGAATGGTGCAGGAGCAAATCGGTCTGTGCTACATTGGCACCGGAAATCTGCCAGCGAAAGATCGTGGGGCTTTCGGTTCTTTGAGGAGGAAATGGAGGAAGTAAGACCAACTGTGTCCAGCGCGTGCGCCGGGCACGGCAACTGCGATCTGCACGTCAAAGAGGCCATCGGGGCCGGGGACTTCGGCGACGACAAACTGATTGGGCGGATCCCCATCACTGAGATTGGTCAAAGTCAGGCGCACGGGTGTCCAGGCGTTGTGGACGCTCTGCGGGTTTTCGAACCAGGGGGATACGAAAATCTGGTGAAGATCGTCGGCGTATGCTGGGGCGGCAAACACCAGAGCAATCAATGCGGCGAGAGGAATCTGCGCAATACGGGGACGGTGAGGGCTACAGGAATGTCGGCTTGCCCGCGACATTCCGGGATGATAGTCTGACGACACAGTTATGTAAATTGTGACGTTCAAATCTCCAAAAATGTGCCGTACAGTTGATGATAGAGGCGCCAACCGCGATGTCGCACGCCATCGAGTCCTGGTAGTCGGTGTTGGGTCGATAGGGGAGCGGCATCTTCGGTGCTTTTTGAGCACGAACCGAGCGGAGGTGCTTTTCGCGGATACGAATTCCGCGCTGGGGAATGAAATTTCGCTTCGGTATTCGAGCGCCCGAAGGGTTGAGAGCCTTAATGCAGGGATTGAAGCGGGGGTGAACTGCGCGGTTATCGCGACTCCAGCGCCCACGCACGTGCCCCTGGCAATGAGGCTCGTTGATGCGGGGCTGCACGTGCTGATCGAAAAGCCGCTTTCTGTTTCGCTGGATGGAATCGAGGCGCTGAGCGAGCGAGCGGCGAGCGAGAATCGTGTTGCGGCGGTCGGGTACGTATATCGTGCGCATCAAGCGCTGGCGGAGATGCAGGCGGCGATCGTTTCGGGACGATTTGGAAACGTGCTGGAGATTGTCTGCGTCGCGGGGCAGCATTTTCCGACGTATCGACCGAATTACCCGCAAACCTATTACGCCTCGCGAGCGAGCGGCGGTGGAGCGGTGCAGGATGCATTGACGCATTTCCTCGATGCCGGCCAATGGCTTGCGGGACCGATCGATCGGCTGGTGGCCGATTCCTCGCACCAGGCGCTGGAGAATGTTGAAGTTGAAGACACCGTGCACGTGCTGGCGCGGCATGGGGATGTTCCCGGGACCTATAGCCTCAATCAGCATCAGGCGGCGAATGAGGCGACGATCAGCGTGATCTGTGAGCGGGGAATCGCGCGATTTGAATATCATCGTTCGCGATGGCGCTGCATGGAGAAACCGGATTCTGCGTGGTCGGATTTTCCGACTGGCCCGCAGGAGCGGGATCAATTGTTCATTCGGCAGGCGAATGGATTTCTGGATGCGATTGAAGGAAAGGCGCGGCCACCATGTGGGCTTGAGGAGGGGGTGATGAACCTGGAGTGTAATTTGGCAATCCTCGAGAGTATTGCGGGCAGTCGCTGGGTTGAGGTTGGGCATCGGAAGCGCATCAGCGGGCGATAGAAACAGGCGATCGCTTGGTGATATGTTCGTGGAGGCGCTGGCGGGCCTGGGGGGCATCGCGGCGGGCGAGTGCCGCCAGGATCTGGCGGTGTTCGGCGAGCGCGGCGCGGCACACTTCCATCCAGACCTCGGGCTCTTCCATTTGACGCTGGATGAGCGGCAGAGGCGCACGATTGTAGAGCATCGAAAGGCGACGGCTTCCGGCCGCGTTGACGAGGGATTCGTGGAATCGATGATCGGCTTCGACGACGCCGAGCAAATAACCGCCGTTTACAAACTGCTCGAATTCGTCGCAGGCTTTTTTTAACGGAGCGAGGCTCTCGGAGAGGGAGGATGATTTCTCCTCAAGGGTACAGATTTCGTCGATGGCGAACGATTCGAGGGCAAGTCGGAGTTTGGTGATTTCGATCAGGTCGTCATCGGTGAGAGCGGGGACGAAATATCCGGTCTGGGGACCGCGGACGATGAGTCCCTCCGCTTCCAAGCGAGCGAAAGCCTCACGAAGAGCGGTTCGATGCACGCCCAGCCGAACGGCCCATTCTGGCTCGCGGAGTCGGCGGCCGGAAGGCAGTTGCTGCAACACCAAGAGCCGGCGTAAAGAGCCGTAGGCTTGCTCGCGCTGAATTGATGAAGCGACGGTGCCTTCCATAGTAGTGTCCGAAGGACCATCGTATCGTGTCGTCACAATTATGCAATTGGTGACGGTTCTATTAGGGTACCGCGGTTACTGTCTAGGGATGCCGTAGCGCTCCATCTTGGCGTAGAGGGTGGTCCTGCTAATGGCGAGGGTTTTGGCAGCTTCGGAGAGGTTGCCCTGATTGTCCTTGAGCGCCTGCCAGATCGCCTTGGATTCGAATTCAGCAGTGATATCGCAGAGGCGGCCACGAATAGGCACGCTATCGAGGGCGGGTGGGCGGGGGAAGCCGAGACTGGAACCGTCGTTTACGCCGGCAAGTTGGCCTTCGAGGCCGCGACGTTCGTCCTGACCCTGCTGCTCACGGGCCATCATGATCACGGCGCGTTCCACCTCAGAAAAATCGAGGGGAGAGAGCAGATAGTCGAACGCGCCGAGCTTCATGGCATCTACGGCAATGCGGGCGTTTCGGTCGGCAGTGATCATGGTGACGAGGCAATCGGGATTTTTTCGGTGCAGAAGTCGGATGAGCTGCAGGCCGTGGGGATGCAGCCCGATGAAGGCGGCATCAAACGCCTCTTGGCGAACGAGCGAGAAGACATCAGCGCCGGCGGGTAGGATCACGTTTTCTTGTCCGCGGTCGGCGAGATATTTGTGAAGCTCTTTCTCCTCGTCATTGTAGTGGAGGATTTTCACGACCGTTCAATTATTGAACACGTTGGCGGTTTGTCAAGCTAAAACCATGACATGATTGTTTCAGCCATTTTCTTTTGACTTTCTATATTGTCGGCCTTACACTTCGCCTGACTTGGAAGGCCGCTATGTTCAATTATTGAACACGCTTGGTACTGTCAATGTGCGGGATCATCGGGCTATTTTTGAAGGACAAGACGCTGTCGGAGCGGCTGGGGGAGATGTTTGCCCCGATGCTCGATTGCATGGGCAACCGCGGGCCGGACAGCGCGGGATTTGCCCTGTACGGGAACGTGGTACCTGAGGGGTGCATCAAGATCACACTCCGGCATGGGTCGATGGAGCACGACTGGAAAACGCTGGCTGACAAACTCCAGGAAAAATTCGACGGTCAATTCGATTTTGCGACCAACGGCAATTACGCGATTTTCAAATTAGAAGCGAAGCAATCAGAGTTTCAGAAACAATTGGCCGAATTGGATGGGTCCGTGCGGATCATGAGCGTTGGAAGAAGCATTGAGATACTGAAGGAAGTGGGATCGCCGCGGTTGATCGCCGATCGGTTCGGGGTCAGAAAAATGAGGGGCACGCACATCATCGGGCATACGCGGATGGCAACTGAAAGCGCGGTCACAACAGATGGATCGCATCCTTTCTCAACGGGGATGGATCTATGCCTGGTCCACAACGGGTCCCTGAGTAATCACAACCGGCTGCGGAGGCAACTGGTGCGCGAGGGGATCGACATTCGAACGGAGAATGATTCGGAGGTGGCGGCGGGGTATCTGATGTGGCAGATGCGGCAGAATAAAACGCTTGAGGAGGCGCTGGAGTCTGCGATTAGCGATCTGGATGGGTTCTATACGTTTGCTGTGGGAACAGCGGATGGATTTGCGGTGCTGCGGGATCCGATTGCCTGCAAGCCGGCCGTGATCGTGGAAACCAGCGGTTATGTTGGGATGGCAAGTGAATATCAGGCGCTGGCGCATTTGCCGGGAATCGATGACGCCAATATCTGGGAACCCAAGCCGGGCACGGTTTATACGTGGACACAGAATTAACATGTCGGCCATATCCATAGAGACTTCGGTTGAAACCTACGATCTGGGGAAAGGTGACCTTCGCGAACTGAACCAGCGCTTGCACAATCTGACGGAACAGGATGCAGCAGCACCGTGGCGGATTCTTCATGCAAGGGGAAAACATGCGGTCGCGGCGGGGGTCAGGGTTCCAGTGAAGATCGATATTGAAGGACCGGTCGGCTACTACTGCGCGGGAATGAATCAGCGGGCGGAGATCACTATTCATGGTATGGCGGGAGTCGGAGTTGCGGAAAATATGATGTCGGGCGTCGTTTGGGTGAAGGGGCACACCAGCCAATGCGCAGGGGCATCGGGACATGGGGGGCTGCTGGTTATTGAAGGAAATGCATCCAGCCGCTGCGGGATTTCGATGAAGGGGATCGACATTGTCGTCCATGGGTCGGTGGGACACATGGCTTGTTTCATGGCGCAGGCGGGGAATCTTGTTGTTTGCGGAGACGCTGACGAGACGATCGGCGATTCACTTTACGAGGCGAAGATTTTCGTGCGCGGCCGGGCGAAGAGCCTCGGGGCCGATTGCGTAGAGAAGCCGATGGGGGAAGAGCATATGGCGCTTCTGGCAGGCCTGTTGGAAAAGGCAAAAGTTCCCGACGTTAAACCGCGAGAATTCCGTCGCTATGGTTCGGCGCGGAAGCTCTACAACTTTCACGTGGATCACGCATCGATGTATTAGCCATCGGAAAGAGCCATGCTTGATACGAATTCCACCAAGGCAGCCGCTCCCATACTTCGGGAATCCGCCACGTTTGACCGGGGCGTGATCCGGGAGATCCAGCGGGCCGCGGAGACGGGGATCTACCACATCCGGGGTTTTGGCGCGAAGAGGCGATTGCCTAATTTTGATGACTTGGTTTTTCTGGGGGCGAGCATGTCGAGATATCCGTTGGAAGGATATCGGGAGAAGTGCGATTGTGGGGTAACGCTGGGGACACGGTATGCGAAGAATCCGATTAAGCTAAGCATTCCAATCACGATTGCGGGGATGAGTTTTGGTTCGCTGTCAGCACAGGCCAAGGAAGCGCTGGGCGCGGGGCGAGCGAAGCAGGCACCAGCACAACAACCGGGGACGGGGGAATGACCGCCGAGGAGCGGGAACACTCGAAGATTCTGGTATACCAGCTACTCCCCTCGCGTTATGGAATGAATCCCGATGATCTTCGCAAGGCTGACGCAATCGAGATCGTGCTGGGACAGGGGGCAAAGCCTGGCGGTGGGGGCATGTTGCTAGGGCAGAAGATCAGCGACCGCGTGGCGCAGATGCGAACTCTGCCGAAAGAGATCGATCAGCGTTCGGCTTGCCGGCATCCGGATTGGACGGGGCCGGACGATTTGGCGATCAAAATTACCGAGTTGCGCGAGATCACCGACTGGCGCGTGCCGATTTACGTGAAGATTGGCGCGTCAAGAACCTATTACGATGTGGCGCTGGCCGTGAAAGTTGGGGCGGATGTGATTGTGCTGGACGGAATGCAGGGCGGAACCGGGGCAACACAGGATGTTTTCATCGAACACGTCGGCATTCCAACGCTGCCGGCGCTTCGGCAGGCAGTTGAGGCCCTGGTGGAATTGGACATGCACCGGAAGGTGCAACTGATTGTTTCGGGGGGAATTCGCAGCGGCGCGGACGTCGCCAAGGCGCTGGCGATGGGAGCCGACGCGGTTTCGATCGGGACGGCGGCGCTGATTGCGCTTGGCGATAACGATCCGGCGCTGGATGAGGAGTATCGCAAACTGGGGTCGGCGGCAGGATTTTACGATGACTATCAAAACGGAAGAGACCCCGCTGGGATCACCACGCAGGATGAAGAGCTGTCGAAGCGGCTGGACCCGATCGCGGGAGGACGGCGGCTGGCAAACTATTTGCGGGTGCTGACCCTCGAATGTCAGACGATCGCGCGGGCTTGCGGGAAGTCGCACGTGCACAACCTCGAGCCGGATGACCTCGTAGCCTTGACGATTGAGTCAGCAGCGATGGCGAAGGTACCGCTGGCGGGAACGAACTGGATTCCCGGGGTGGGGAATCTTTAGCGCTGGATTTTGAGATGGACCAACCGAAAGAGAATCTGACCGCGCTCATTGGCAAGCTTCCAACGAAGAGGTGCGATCATGCCCAGCCGGTCTGAAATTAAAAACCGTTTGAAGGAAGAGAAGATCGAGTTCATCCTCGTGCAGTTCGTCGACGTCACGGGAGGCGCGAAGGTGAAGATGATGCCGGCTTCGTGCTTCGACGAAGCGGTGGATTCGGGGGCCGGATTTGCGGGGGGCGCCGTGCGCGGCGTCGGACAGGGAGCGCATTTCGCACGACATGATGGCGCGGATCGATCCGGCGACGTATACCCGTTTGGCGTGGCAACCCAACACGGTGCGTTTTGCCAGCGATTTGTTTGTGGATGAGCAATCGTATCCTTATTGCGCTCGGACGAATCTTAAGCGGGTCTTGAATGCTGCGAAGGAAGAGGGGTATGTCTTCAATGTGGGGATGGAGCCGGAGCATTTTCTGGTGACTCGGAGTGCGGATGGGTCGATTCAGCCGTGGAACCCGGACGGCGCGGACACGCTGGCCAAGCCGTGCTACGACTTTCGGTCGATGGCGCCGGCGATGGCGTATTTGCAGGAGTTGACGGTCGCGCTCAATGAGCTGGGCTGGGACGTTTACCAGTGCGATCATGAGGATGCCAACGGACAGTTCGAAGTGAATTTTAAATTCAGCGATGCGCTGACGACCTGCGACCGTATCACGTTTTTCAAGATGGCGGCGTCGCAGATTGCCAAGAAGTTTGGCGCGATCGCGACGTTTATGCCCAAGCCTTTCAGCGATCGCACGGGCTCGGGGCTGCATGCGCATTATCACTTGGCGGACAGGGAGACAGGGAAGAATTTGTTCGTGGATAAGGAAGACAAGCGCGGGCTGGGGTGCTCGAAGCTGGCGTATCACTTTGTCGGCGGGATTCTGCATCACGCACGGGCGCTTTGTGCGGTGACAAGTCCAACGGCGAATTGTTATAAGCGGCTCCAGATAGGTGCGGGACTCTATTCAAGCCGGTCGGGCTATACGTGGACGCCGGCGTTTATTACCTATGGAGACAACAATCGGACAGAAATGATCCGAACCGCTGGGCCGGGACATTTTGAGGATCGGGCAATCAGCGCGAGCACGAATCCTTACCTGGCACTGGCGGCATACCTCAGCGCGGGGCTGGATGGGATTAGGCGGGAGCTGGATCCGGGCGAGCCGAACCTGGGGAATATGTACGCGCTTTCACTGAATGAAATCCGGGCCAAGGGCGTGCAGCTTTTGCCGCAATCGCTTTTTGAAGCGATAGAGGAGCTGCGGCGCGATGAGGTCGTGAAATCGGCGCTGGGGCCGATCGCGAAGGAGTTCATCGATTTTAAGTCGGCGGAGTGGGATACGTATCACCGCCAGATCAGCCGGTGGGAGATCGACGAATACCTGACCTCTATCTGATTACGCGAGGTTTATGAATTCCCGTCGATTCATCCTAACGCTGTCCTGTCCGGATCGGGTGGGAATCGTGGCCTCGGTCAGTTCGCTGTTCGCGCAGCACAACGGATGGATCGTTGAATCGCAGAATCACGCGGATCCGGATTCGAAGCGATTTTTCATGCGGCAAGAGACGCTCGCGGAATCCCTGCCGTTTGGAATCGAAGGACTTCGGCAGCGGTTTGGTCCGATTTCGCGGGAATTTTCGATGCAGCACAATATTTCCGACACGTCGGTGCGGAAACGCGTGGTGATTCTCGTGAGCAAACAGACGCATTGTCTGGACGATCTGCTGTATCGGTGGCGCAGCGGGGAGATGAGCTTCGATCTGGGCGCGGTGATTTCGAATCACCACGACAGTCGAAGTTACGTGGAATGGCATAAAGTGCCGTTTCATCACGTGCCGATGGAAAGCCCGAATCGCGAGCAATCGTTTCGGCGAATCGCGGCGATTATCGACGAGGCGCGGGCGGATGTGATCGTCCTGGCGCGTTTCATGCAGATTTTGCCGGCTTGGATGTGCGAACGATTTCCGGCACGCATCGTCAATATCCATCACAGCTTTCTACCGTCGTTCGTTGGCTCGCACCCCTACCGGCAGGCGCATGCGCGCGGGGTGAAATTTGTCGGGGCCACGTGTCATTACGTTACCGAGAAACTCGATGAGGGGCCGATCATTGAGCAGGACGCCTTCCGGAGCGACCACTCGGACACCGTGGAGCAGTTGATGCGAACGGGCCAGGACGTGGAAAAAGCCGTGCTTGCGCGGCTTGCGTTATCACCTGGAGGATCGCGTGCTGCTGAATTCCAATAAGACGGTCGTGTTCAAATAGAAAGTTCGGAAATCGCGCCGCATGCCGATCCAACTCTTGAGATTTGCGCTTAGCCGGGAATATCCAGAACCTCGGATGTTCCGTTCGCCCGAAACGCTGCGCGACAGTTATGACGTCGTCATCATCGGGGGAGGCGGACATGGGCTGGCAGCGGCGTATTATCTCGCGAATCTGCACAATACTTCGAATATCGCGGTCATCGAGAGTAACTATATCGGGCACGGCGGGACGGGGCGGAACACGGCCATCGTGCGATCCAATTATTTGACCGAGGAGGGGGCCAAATTTTACCAGTTCAGCGTCGATCTGTTTCGCGATCTTTCGAGGACGCTGGATTTTAATCTTTTTTACTCACAACGCGGCCACTTCACGATTGCGCATTCGACGGCGTCGTTGCGCACGCAACGATGGCGGGCGGAAGTGAACAAGCACCTGGGGATCGATTCGGAAGTGGTGGGTCCCGAATTTATCAAGAAGACGATTCCGGAAATTGACCTGGCGTGCGGCGGGCATCAGCCGCCGATTGTCGGGGCGCTGTATCATGCGCCAGGGTCGATCGCGCGTCATGACGCGGTCGCCTGGGCCTACGCGCGGGGCCGACCGCAAGGGAGTGGAGATCCATCAGCAGACCTCGGTGAGCGGAATTGAAGTGCGGGATGGGTGCGTTGAAGGCGTGCACACAAGCCGAGGGTATATCCGAACAAAAAAGGTTTTATCCGCGGTGGCGGGATGGACGACGCGGATACAGAAGATGGTCAACCTGCGGACTCCGCTGGTGATTTATCCGCTTCAGGCCATGGTAACCGAGCCGCTGAAGCCCTGGCTGGATTCGATCGTGGTGTCAGCGGGATTGCATACCTATGTGAGCCAGTCGTCACGGGGAGAGCTTGTGACGGGGGCGTCGCTGGATCCGTATGAGTTAATGTCGATGCGATCGACCCTGGATTTTGCGGAGGGATTGGCGGGTCATCTCGTGGACCTGTTTCCATTCCTGGCGGATGTAAAGATACTTCGGCAATGGGCGGGGATGTCGGACATGACGCCGGATTTTTCGCCGATCATGGGCACCACCCCGATCAAGGGATTTTATATCGATGCCGGCTGGGGTACGTGGGGATTCAAGGCGACACCGGTGTGCGGGTACACGATGGCGCACACGGTGGCACGCGATGAAGATCATGAATTGATCAGGCCGTTCAATCTGAGTCGTTTTGGCGACTTTGCGCTGGTCGGCGAAAAGGGAGCCGCGTCTGTTGGACACTGATGAAAGGACGCAAGTTGTGAAGATATTAAATTGCCCGATAAATGGACCGCGGCCGATCCAGGAATTTGTTTTCGGCGGGGAATTGAGGGAAATGCCCGACCCGGAAACGGCGACGGATTCGCAGTGGGCGGACTACATTTTCAATCGCGATGGAGAGCCGGGAATCAAGCGGGAGTGGTGGTTTCACCTGGCGAGCAATACCTGGTTGGTTGCGGAGAGAAACATTGTAACCGACGAAATTCTTCGCACGTATTTATTCGGGAGCGAGTCGCACAAGTGAATCGCCGACTGAGCAAGCAGCGCAACGAATGGATCGACCGCGGACGCCCCGTCGAATTCAAATTCGAAGGGGAGAGTTTTCGCGGCTTTGCGGGCGATGTAATCTGCAGCGCGCTATATGCGAATGATGTCCGGCTGGTTGGGCGAAGCTTTAAGTATCATCGGCCGCGAGGAAGCTACAGTTTTGCGGGGCACGATTCGAATGCGATGTTCACGGATGGAAGGCGAACTAACTTGCGCGGCGATTCCGTTCCAATTGCGCCAGGGATGGACCTGCGTGCCGTCAATACGTATGGAAGCCTTCGCAAAGATTGGATGAACATCACGGAGAAGTTCAGCCGGTTTATGCCCGTGGGATTTTATTACAAGACATTTCACCGGCCGAGCTGGTTGTTTCCGTTTCACGAACGAAAGATCCGCGCGGTCGCGGGATTGGGGAAAATTAACCCGGGCTTTGCGGCGGCTCACAGTCCGAAGGATTACGCGTGGTGCGACGTGCTCGTGGTTGGCGCAGGACCGGCGGGGCTTTCGGCCGCACGGGCGGCAGGGGAATGCGGGCTCAATGTTCTGCTGATTGACGAGCAACCGCGCCGGGGGGAAGTTTGCTTTGGCAGCACGCTCGCGATGAGCAGGCCGATCGGTTGATGCGCGAGAATGTCGATGCGCTGCACTCGCTCACGAATGTTGAGATTCGCTGCGCGACAGTGGCGGGCGGGCATTACGCAGATAATTGGATTGCGCTGTTTGATGGCACGCGAATGACGAAGCTGCGGCGCGAGCCGTAATTTATGCAACCGGAAGTATAGAGCAGCCGGCTGTTTTCGGGCATAACGATCTTCCGGGGGTCATTCTAGCGTCGGCGGCGCAGCGGTTGATCCGTCTTTTTGCGGTAAAGCCGTTTGATGAAGTAGTTGTTCTTGCAGCCAACAGTGACGGATATCGGGCGGCCCTGGACTTGATTGAAGCTGGTGTGAGAGTCAGCTCGATCGCGGATCTGCGGCCGGGGGGAGAGGATTCGGAAATCGGGCAAGAAGTAGCTCGCGCGGGCGTGCCTGTGGAACGCGGCTCAACGATCTATGAAGCGCAGCCGAACCCGGAAAGAAGCGGTGTGAGAGGAGCTGTAATTGCGCCGCTGAACGCACAGGGGGAAGCGGATTTAAGTCGCGCAAAGACAATTTCGGCGGATGGAATCGCGGTATCGGTGGGATGGGCGCCAAACTCGTCACTGACGAGCCAGGGCGGTGTCAAATATCGATATGATGAGAATCTTCACCAACTCGTGCCGGCCTCTTTGCCCGAAGGTGTATTTCTGGCAGGACGGGTTGCGGGGGTTTATCCGCTCAATGATCAGTTTCGCGACGGAAGGCGGGCGGGGCTCGCGGCGGCGAAATTTCTCGGTCGTTTCGCGGACGAAATCGCCGCCCAGCCGATACAGATGGGCTCGCCGCCAAATCATCCCTATCCAGTTTTCAAACACGCGAAGAAAAAGAATTTTGTCGACTTTGACGAAGATGTGCACCTGACCGATTTCGTGAACGCGCGACAGGAGGGCTATGACAGCGTGGAACTGATGAAGCGCTACAGCACCGTCGGCATGGGCCCGAGCCAGGGGAAGCTCTCGAATATGAATGCGGTGCGGATCCTGGCGAAGCTGAACGGCAAGTCGATCAACGAAACGGGGACGACAACGGCGCGGCCGTTTTATCAGCCCGCGCCGATCGGGCACCTGGCGGGGCGACGATTTCATCCCATGCGCCGCACCCCAATGCACGATTGGCATCAAATGAGCGGGGCGATTTTCTTTCACGCGGGTGATTGGTATCGGCCGGAGTACTACAAGAACAGTAAGGCGCCTCGCGAGGATTGCATTTTGAAGGAAGCCCAGCAGGTCCGCGCCAGCCTCGGTTTGATTGATGTGGGAACGCTGGGCAAGATATTAGTTAATGGGCCGGATGCGGCGGCGTTTCTGGAGCGAATCTATACCGGGAAGTTCGACAAGCTGGCGGTGGGAAAATATCGGTACGGTATCGCGCTCGATGAGAGCGGGATTGTGATTGAGGATGGAGTCATTGCCCGGCTGGCCGCGGATCGATTTTACGTTACGGCAACAAGCAGTGGCGTTGCGGCCTTTTACCGCGAGGCGCTGCGGTGGGCTCAGATCTGGAAAATGAACGTCTTAATGAGCAACGCAACGGGCAATCTCACGGCGATGAATCTTGCCGGACCAAACAGCCGGGCGGTATTGTCGAAACTGACGAACATCGACCTCGCGGGAAATGCCTTTCCCTACCTGGGAGTGCGCGAAGGAGTCGTGGCAGGCGTCCGGGCGATTGTGATGCGGGTTGGTTTTGTCGGCGAGCTAGGATATGAGGTGCACGTGCCGGCGGCGTATGGACAGCATGTCTGGCAGACGCTCTACGATGCGGGGAAAGAGTTTGAAGTAAAACCCTTTGGAGTCGAAGCACAGCGACTGCTTCGACTGGAAAAAGGACATCTGATAATCAGTCAGGATACGGATGCGCTGACGCATCCCTATGAGGCGGGAGTTGAGTGGGCAATCGGAAACGACAAGCCCTTTTTCGTAGGGCAAAGGAGTTTGAGGATTCTCGCAGGTAAACCGCTGGGACGAAAACTTGTGGGGCTTGCTTGGCCGAAAGGATTCCGAGGTGCGTTGCCCGAAGAGTGTAATCTGATCATCCAGGAGGGGCGGATCGTGGGGAGAGTCACGAGCATCGCGGCGCGGTCGACGCTTGGGTATCCGATTGCGATGGCGTTTTTGGAGCCGGGGAAGTCGGAGGCAGGAACAAAGGTTGAAATTCGCCTCACGGACGGATCGGATTGCGAAGCAAGCGTTGTGGAGCTCCCGTTTTATGATCCGGAGAATGTCCGGCAGGCAAACTGATCGAAGGAACGTCCGATGAACATGCGAAAGAGTCCTGTTTCCTTACTCAATTCGGCTGGGCCGAGAGGTGGGGAAATCGTTTTGTCGCATCGAATGGAACTTGCCAAGCTGGGGATGAAGGGGCCGAACCTGCTGCGGTGGGCTGAGGAAAATCGGATCGAATTGCCACAGCGGCTGTACGATGTTGGGCGTGTTGGCGAGGATGGGGTTCTCGTGCGCGTCGGAGGCGATGAGATTATTTTTGAATCGCAGGCGGACGATGCTTTGTTCCCCAGGTTTGAACAGGCGTTGAATCGACAGACAGAGGGAGTGTATCGAATCGAGCAGCAGGCGTTGACGATTGAAATAAGCGGGCCGCTGGTGCATCACGCTTTGGCGCAGACGTGCGGGGTTAATTTTTCCAGGGAGCCGGCCGAGCGGATTATCTACACGCGCATTGCGGGTGCTTCCTGCGGGGTGATTCCGCTTGAAAAGAACGGGGGCCGAATCTATCGGATTTGGATCGACTATTCATTGTCGCCTTATCTTTGGGAAGTGCTCAGCGAGATTGCGACTGATGTGTCGAAGGAGCACCAGACGGTATGAAGTATTTCGATCTCCAGGTCAACGGATATGGCAGCGTGGATTTCAATCGCGATGCGATCACGGCCGGCGAGCTTCGGGGCGCTTGTGAGAAACTGGTACGGGATGGCGTCGAAGGAATTTTGGCGACCGTCATCACGGAGGAGCTGGATGTAATGTGCGGCCGGATCAGGCGGATCGTCGAGCAGCGGGAGGCCGATGAACTGGCGCGGCGGATAATTGCGGGAATTCATGTCGAGGGGCCGTTTATCAGCGATGTGCCGGGGTACGTGGGTGCGCATCCACGGGACGCGGCGATTGGGGCAACGGTTGACGCGGCGAAGGCGCTGATAGAGGCAGGTAAAGGGCTGGTAAAACTGGTGACGCTGGCGCCGGAGCGCGATGCAGGATTTGAAACCACGGCGTTCCTCGCGGGGCAGGGAATTCGCGTGGCAGCGGGGCATACGAATGCGACCATCGACGAACTGCGCGGAGCGATCGATGCGGGGCTGACGATTTTCACACACCTGGGAAACGGGTGCCCGATGCAGATGCACCGGCACGACAATATTGTCCAGCGGGCCTTATCACTGCGCGAAAAGCTGTGGATCTGCTTTATTGCCGACGGTGCCCATGTGCCGTTTTTCGCGCTGAGGAATTATCTGGATCTGGTTGGTTCGCAGCGTGCGATTGTTGTGACGGATGCTATTGCGCCGGCGGGCATGGGGCCGGGGCGATACAGCTTCAGCCGATGGAATCTGCTGATTGGTAAAGACATGGTGGCGCGCGCGCCGGATGGGAGCCATTTGATTGGCTCGGCGATCACGATGAAGCAAAGCGAAAGCAACCTGCGAAATCACCTGAAGCTGACCGCGGAAGAATGCGAACGGCTGCTTCGCGAAAATCCTCGGCGAGCGATCGGGATCTAATTCGAGTGATTATTGTTTTGCAAGTTGGAGGATCATTTCAACTTCAGTACTGGCGCCAAGCGGCAACTGGGCCATGCCGAGCGCAGTGCGGGCGTGGCGCCCGGCTTCCCCGAAAACATCCAATACGAGTTGTGTGGCGCCGTTGATCACCAGGTGTTCATCCGTGAAATCGGCGTCGGAATTCACGTAACCGGTGATACGAACGATGCGCTGAATGCGATCGAGAGAGCCGACATGATGCCGGACGGTGCGCAGCACGTTGGCGGCGCAAAGGGCGGCAGCCCTGGTGGCGTCGGGTACGCTTACCGCGGAGGGAACCTTTCCCTTGCTCACGAGCACCGACCCGTCGAATGGAACCTGGCCGGACGCGTAGACGATATCGCCGACGACCGCGACGGCGTCGACGAGAGCGCCTTCAGGAGTTCGCTTGTCGAGAGGGTAGCCAAGTTCTTCAAGCTTTTTTTCTCGCTGGTTCATGAGATGTTCCGATCAGTTTCGGGCAGGGCCTGCATAAAAAAGCGAAGCCAATTGCCATGAAAAATGAGATCGATATCGGAGTTAGAATAGCCGCGGCGAGCCAGGATTTCGTCGAGCTTCTGAAGATCGGCGATGGTGTCGAGCCCGCCGGGAGATTGTTCCGTGCCGAAGCCTCCGTCGAGATCGGAGCCTATGGCGGCGTGACGCGTACTCCCGGCGACTTGGCAGATGTGATCGATGTGGTCGGCGACGGCGTCGAGGGAAACCGCGCTGCCGGGAGTTTCGCCGATCACGAAGCCAGGTTTTAGCATCCATGCATCGAGTGCAACGCCGATGACGGCGGATCGCTGGATGAGCAGCTTGAGCTGTTCGTCGGAGAACTGCCGGTCGCCGGGAACGAGCGCGCGGCAATTATTGTGGCTGGCCATCACCGGCCCGGCGAAGAGATCCATCGCCTGGAAGAAGCTGGAATCGGAGCTATGGGTGGCATCGAGAATCATTCCGAGGCGATCGAATTCCTTCAGCAGCTCCACGCCACTGCCAGTGAGCGGTCCGTCGTCGCCCGTGCCCACGGCATAATGGCTTTTGCCATAGTGGGCCAGGCCGACGGCGCGGAGCCCGTCGTCCCACCACTGCTGGGTCTGCGACGGGGAAACGATAGGGTCAGCCCCTTCCATGGCGAGGATGATTCCGATCGGCAATTTGGTATTTGCATCACGAGCGTTATCCGACCAAGCAGACCAGTGGGCCTCCAATTGCTGCCGATTTTCGATGAAGTTCAGCTCCTTCCGCTGTGCAAGCAGGCGGTAATAGCTCAACTGGCCGCGGGCGACGGCACACGCGATCTCCTGCGTGGCGACGTCGAGATCGATTTTGCGGACCGGCTTCGGTTGAGATTTGGCACGGCAGAGCAAGGTGCCGCAGCAAACGGCG
The DNA here is from genome assembly GCA_963755915.1 of uncultured Phycisphaerales bacterium. Classification (GTDB taxonomy): domain Bacteria; phylum Planctomycetota; class Phycisphaerae; order Tepidisphaerales; family Tepidisphaeraceae; genus PALSA-1353. Next base: position 3,196,904 of record CAVWLP010000002.1, on the reverse strand, counting down.
GCGCCGCCGCGGCGCATTTCGGGGAGAGTCACGGTTCCGTTCCCACGGGCATCGTCGTCGGTCATTCCGGCCTCGATGGCACGCAGCGCGGCGATGGGCTGAGTGAGGTCCCGATTCCAGGAGAGGGCATTCCAGGAAAGATCGAGATGGGAATCGATGATGAGCCGCATTAAACAATTTCTCGCGCGTTCTATTTTGACTTTTCCGGATCCAAACCAAGTATCGTGCGCGTATCGCGATGAATCAGCGTTTCGATGCGCGATTCCTCCAGTCGCGGCAAACCCGTACCCTCGGTCATGCGATTGAGCGAGCGAAGACCGGCAATCGTGGCATTGACAGTGGTAAACGGGTAGTCGGTTCCGAATAGGAGCTTGTCCCAGATGCCGTATTCTTGCGCGAGCATCAGGCTGTGATAGAACTGGAAAGGACGATAGTGGAGAGCGCTGATGTCGGCGTAAACGTTGGGGTGCTTTCGAGCGACCGCGATGCATTCCCCTTCGTAGGGATGGCCCAGGTGGGCCATGATAATCTTCACATCGGGAAAACGAATCGCGACGGTATCGAGGTGGCGCGGGAGGGTGAATTTAATCGGCGCCTGGCTGACAAACGTGGTGCCGGTGTGGAGCAGCACGGGAAGAGCGTGTTTCGTAGCGTAGCGCCAAAGCGGATCGAGATGGCGATCGTGCGGCTTGAAGCCGGCGTACATCGGCATCAGCTTAATCCCGCGCAATCCCAGCTCGGTGTGCCCCGCTCGCATTTCTTTTTGCCAGCTTTTTTGCGTGGGATCAAGTGAAAGGAATCCGATCAGCGTCTTGGGATTTTTCGCCACATAGTCTGCGACGTATTGATCATCAACCCAAAGTCCGCTGAGCCTGGCTTTGCCGCCGAAGACAACGGTGATGGTGTCGGGGGTAGCCTGGGCGCGATATTGGTCGTAACGGACGGTGAGGTCGACTTCCCCGCCGCTTTTGGCGCGGCTTGCCTGGCGGCGGAAATCGTCGCTAAAGTGATCGGGAAACGCCCAGGCGTGAGAATGGACATCGACGATCATGAGGATACCGCCGGTTTTTCGTCGCGGCACAATTGCTTTTGGTGGCCGAGACCATCGATGGAAAGTTCAACAGTGTCGCCGGCTTTGAGGTATTGCGGCGGCTTCATCCCCAGTCCCACGCCGGGCGGGGTACCGGTGGAAACCAGGTCGCCGGGCTCGAGTGTCATAAACTGCGAGAGGTAATGAACCAGGAAACCGCAGTTGAAGACCATGGTGCTCGTGTTGCCGGACTGCATGCGCCGGCCGTTAACGTCCAGAGTCATGCTCAGGTTACCGGCGTTGGGAATTTCATCGGCTGTCACGAGCCAGGGACCCAGAGGATTGAACGAGTCGCAGCTTTTCCCCTTTGTCCATTGACCGCCGCGCTCGAGCTGGAATTCTCGCTCGGAAACGTCGTTCGAGACGCAATACCCGGCGATGTGATTGACCGCATCCTTCGGCGAGCCGAGATAGCGGGCCTCGGAGCCGATGACCAGCGCCAACTCAACTTCCCAATCGGTTTTCCTGGAATTTCGCGGGATCACGATGTCGTCGAATGGGCCGACGACACAATTAGCGGCTTTCATAAAAACAATGGGTTCCTTCGGCACCGGCTGGCCGGACTCGCGAGCATGGTCGGAATAATTCAGCCCGATGCAGAGGACCTTGCCGGGACGTGCGATCGGCGCGCCGAGGCGAATGCCTGCGGGAACATCCGGGAGAGAATTCATCTTCGTTTTAAGCAGGTCGGCCAGATGTACCAAGCCGTTACCCGCGAAAAATTCCGAGTTCCAATCCGAGAAATACTGCGAGCAGTCCTTTCGAACGCCAGGGCCGATCTCGACCCCCGGTTTTTCCTTACGAAAGAGACCGAATCGAATGAGTTTCATGTTTCAACACCGAATGAGGTCAGGCCTTGAATGATTTCAGTACCGAAGCAAGGGCGTCGAGCGTCTGGTCGATATCGGACTCAGAGTGCGCGAAACTGATGCTGCCCTGCTTCGCCGCAACGGGGAAATTGTAGATGCCGCGATCGATTAGCGCCCGTCGATAGCGCAGATCAAATGCGGAGTCGTGACCCTGAAGCAGGTCCCACCAATCCCTGGGAGCGTGATCCATAAAATAGACGCAATGCGCGCTGCCAATACGGCTGATCGTGGCAACGATTCGAAAATCGGCAAACAGGCGGCGCTGTCCTTCCTCAAGTTTACTCGCCAACTTTTCGAGATGGCCGTAAACGTCGCGACTTGGGTCCTTGAGCTTATTCAGGCAGGCGATGGCGGCTGCGACCGGAATTGGATGGCAGTTATAGGTACCGGCGATGAGGACGCGGCGCTTGGGATCCGGATCTATCACCAGATCCAAGTATTGCCGCTTGCCCGCCAGGGCCGCAATCGGAAATCCGTTTGCGAATGCCTTGCCGAATGTGGAAAGATCGGGCGCGACCCCGCTCAATTGCTGGTATCCCCCCAAGCTCGCGCGAAACCCTGTCTTTACTTCATCGAAGATCAGCACCAGGCCATATTGGTCGGCAAGGCGACGCAGACCTTCGAGATAGCCCGGCTCGGGTTTGACAACTCCGATGTTCTGAAGTGCCGGCTCGGTGATCAGCGCAGCGATCGGATAGCGCTTGGCGATCGTCTCGACGGCCGCAAGGTCGTTGAATGGGACAGGATGAAGGAGGCGCAACTCGGACTGTGGAATCCCGGCGCTGATGGGCACGACGGGATATTCGTCGCCGATGATTTCCTTTCCACCGAGGTCAGCGGCGCTTGTCATGAGATTGGCGGCGACGACATTCTGGTTGCCGTTGTATCCCCCCTGCATTCGAATGACGTGCTCGCGGCCGGTGAAGGCGCGGGCGACGCGAATCGCCTGCGCGGTGGCTTCGGAACCCGTGTTGAAGAACTGCACCTTTTCGGCCATCGGAAGAGCCGAGAGGAACAGTCGCGCCAGATCGCCTTCGTCTTCGGTGGGCCCGGAGCCGTAGTTGGAGCGGCCGGAGCGGAGGGCGGCGGCAACGGCTTCGAGCTGATCCGGGTCGTTGTGACCGAGGATGTACGGGGCGAAGCCCGCGTGATAGTCGATATACTCATTCCCATCGACATCCCACATTCGCGATCCCTGGGCACGAGCGAAGGCGATGCACGGATCCGCCTTGCGGTTGATCGACGCGAGGCCGCCGGGAATAAATTGACTGTTCCGCTGAAGCACCTGGGTGGAGCGTTCGTGATTGCGGATAAGGGAATTCGCGGCCAGCGTCATGAGAGCTTTCCTCGGGTGTCGATGTTGATCGGGCGCAATGAGCCGTCGGCGCCTCGCAGCCACGCGAAGTCCTGGAGGTTCACAGACGGACAAATATGGTTCGGGATGATTTGAACGCGCTCGCCGATTTTCGCGCGCGATCGCAGGCGGTGATATCAAGCTCGCCATGCTCTTCGCTGAGGCGCGCAATCCTGGCCCGAGGGTATTCGACGACGTGACCGTGGCCGCTTTCGGGTTGGGTGATGTTTCGGTCGCTGGTTAGGGTTTTGGATCCGGCATCGACCACCACTTTGCCGGGGACGGCATTGCTCACGACGGTGCAAACGAGTTTTGCGGCGCAATCTTCGAGCGAGCAGTAGCCGCCCCCTACCGTGTTCATGTCATTGTAGATGTAGGTTCCGGGGCGAATCTCGGTGGTCCGCGGAATGAGGTGGGATTGATACGCAGTGGGAGTTGAGCCGCCCGAGACGATTGAGGCGGATAATCCGCTGTGGGACCAGAGGGAAAGCGTCTCCTGCAAAAGTTCGGCAATGGAGTTGAGCGGTTTCATTTGTTCGCCAGATGGCTGCCAGACATGCCCGGGATAATAAAACAACCCGTCGAGCCGCAGGGACGGGGTCTGCGCGACCGCTTGCGCCAATTCCAGCGCAGCCTTGGGAGACTGCACGCCGGTGCGGTGCATGCCAACGTCCAGATCAACCAGGATGCCAATGACAGCGTTTGCGCTGCTCGCGGCGCTGGAGAGCACTTCCAGTGCGAATTGGGAATCGACGGCGACGCGAATGTTGTGGGCGGTGGCCAGAGTGGCTAAGCGCTGGCGGCGCGATGCGTCGACCGCGGGATAGGCCAGGAGAATATCATCGGACGCCAGCACCATGGCCTCGGCCTCACCGACCTTGGCGGCTGTCAGCCCGCGGGCCCCCGCCGCTATCTGACGATGGGCCATTTCGAGCGACTTGTGCGTTTTTGTATGAGGCCGGATGTAGATGCCATGCCGCTTCGCGTAGTCGGCCAGGCGGGACAGATTGCGAGCGACGGTAGGCTCGTCGATCACAAGCGCAGGTGTTTGCGGAATGTCATGCACAGGTCTCACGGAACGCCTACCTCACGATTACCAGGCGGTCCAGCCTCCATCCACAACAAGGTTGTGGCCGGTCACGAAACTTGAAGCGTCGCTGGCCAAAAAAACAATAGCTCCCTTGAGCTCTTCGGGAGTACCGATACGGTTCATCGGAGTCTTTTTCTTCAGGCGAGCGATCAGTCTCTTATCAGCCTTGGGCGAAGGAAACGGGCCCGGGCTGAGCGCGTTTACTCGCACGTCATCTTTTGCCCAATAGACAGCCAGATGGCGCGCCATTTGAATCACCCCGCCCTTGAGCGCCTGGTATGCAACCGGATTCGCCGAGCTAATCTCCCGGTAGGCGTCGGGATAAGACGCGACCAGGCCATACATTGAACCGAGGAAAATGATGCTGGCGGGCGTGCGGCGCCCCACCGCGTGGTCGTGCAGATGGCGCGCCAGAAGAAAATAGCCGGTGGCGTTCTCGAGCTGACGGTTGAATTGTTCGCCGCTCACTTCGGTGAGATCGGCGGCGATTGCTTCGTGGGCATTGTTGACCAGAACATCGATATGCCCTGCTTTTTCGATGGTGCGGTCGAAGGCGCGTTTGATCGATGCTTCTCCGCTCAACTGATCGAGTTCCAGGCCGTGGTGGCGCTGGGAATCATGTTGTTTGGGGAGATTTGCGGCCACGCGTTCGGCGGCGTCAAGTTTGCGGCTTGCGGCGACAACGCTGGCGCCGGCTTCGGCAAGGGCCTCCACCATCGCCGAACCGAGATGGCCGGTTGCGCCAGTCACCAGGCAAACCTTTCCTTCGAGAGTGAATAGCTTTTGAACCGTCACGCGCGATGCCTCATTTGTTTTCTTTGCTGCCGCCGCAATCCAAATCCGGCATTCCCGAAAACTGGATGCTCAGTTCTTTGGCGAACGTTCGACGGATCTCCTCAAGACCGTTTTTCACCATCACGATGTCCGCCCCGTAAAGCACCAGGCGGCAGCCAAAATCGATCATGCGGCGAGCGTGCGGAACCGAACCGCAAGTGCTCGCCCAATTCTTGCCGCTATTGCCGGCGGCTCGGGCAATCGATTGAATCGCCGACTCAATTGATGGATGGTCGAACTTTCCCGGAATTCCGGTCAGAACGGAAAAATCAGCCGGGCCAAGCATGATCATGTCGACACCCGGCACAGCGGCGATGGCCTCGGCTTCGGTAAGGGCGCTCGGCTCTTCGATCTGGATCAGAACGAACGTCTGCGCGTTCGCTTCGGTGACGTACTGCGCGATCGGCACCGTGCAATACGGCGCATCGGGGCTTGAACCGTCGAACCCGCGCTGTCCGATGGGGGCAAATTTCGCCCAGCGGACGACTTCCCTTGCTTCGTCGGCTCCATCGCACCGGGGGTACATGATTCCAGTGGCGCCGGCTTCGAGCATCCGCGCCATGCGCATGAATTCGCCCTTGCCGGGACGAGCGATGATGTCGGCCCCCCTGCCGACGCGCGCGGCCCGCATCAGGTTGGCGGCGGTTTCCACCGAATAGCCGTGGTGCTCCATATCCATCCAGATGCCGTCGAATCCGAGCAAGGCAACCAGTTCGTACAAACTTGGGTCGATGAGGTGCAGAGTGGTTGCCAGGGCCACACGGTTTTGAGCGATCTTGGCGAGAATGTTGCTGTTTCGCATCAGTGCCTCCGGCGGACAGCGCTCTTTTGTGGGACGGTGGAAGCCAGGTAATCCTTGGTCTCGATTTCCGAGAACCGCCCCGGCGAAAAGATGGAAATATCCAGCTTTGTCCGGCCCGTGGCAACCAGTTCTGCGAGAAGCATTCCACTCACGGGGCTGTAAGCGACGCCGCCGGAGTGAAATGCCACGCCTACAAAGAGTCCATTGATCGCAGGAATTTCGCCCAGGATCGGCTCGCCGTCCATCGAAAAGGTGATTAGACCAACGTGCTGCTTTTCCCATTTCGCTTCTCGGAGCGCGGGAAAAGATCTTTGGAAAGAACCTGCGAATTGATCGCGAAGCTCGGAGGGAACAGACAGAGAATTCAGATGGAAATCATTGCCGATCACTTTCCAATCATTTCTTTCGGCGGTTTCAATTCCCGTCAGAAGCCTGTTTCCCATCGCTGGGCGGATATAGCCGCCCAGTGGGTTTGCATTCACCGCGGGCAGGTCTGCTTGCTGAGAAAGCGAGCGCGTGATGTAGCGCTGATGGACGAATGATTTGACCGGCAACTGGATTCCGACGGTCGCGAGAGTGACGTTCATCCATGCGTAGTTCGCGCAAACCACGCGATCACTCCCAATGATGCCGCCGGGGATCTTTACGCCACGAACCTTGCCGCCGGAGGTTAACAATGACTCGGCTTGCGTCGATTCAAGGATTTCGACGCCGAGACGTCGGCATTGGTTGGCGAGCGCGGGAATGTATTCATCAGGTTCGCTATATCCACCGCGCGGGTCGTGAAGCCCGATGTATCCCTCGGGCGGATTCATCGCCGGCCAGCGGCGGCGCATTTCATCGGAATTCAGGATTTCATATTTAACGCCGCAACTGTCGTATAGCGGCAGCAGTCGGGCGCGATCGGGCCAGGAGGATTCGTCAAACCAATTGAGGCACCCGACGTTTTGGAACCGGTAACCGGGTAGTTCCTCGGAGAACTGGGCAAAGCGATCCAGTGCGATTTTTCGGGCGAGAACTCCGGTTTTGGACCACATCAGCCCCGTGATAATTCCGGCGGCGCGCGACGATGACCCATCGCCGACCGGACCTTTCTCGAGGATCACAATGCGCCCAAATTTTTTCAAGGCCAGGTGGTAGGCCGTGCTAAGCCCCGTTACCCCCCCACCGACAATAACCACAGTTGCGTTGGACATGCTTTTTCTCGCCGGCGCGAGACCGAAATTAGACTTCCTGAGGCGAGTTGGACTCCGAGGCATGGCGGCCGTCGGGAGTAACGCGGCAGGCCGCTAAACCACGTGAAAGCGCTTCGCGGATCCGATCGCGGGCCAATCGGAGCAGCCGTCGCGCTACGGCCTCGGCCCAGTCAGGCTGGCGGCTTTCGATGGCATCAACGAGATCACCGTGAGGCGTTGCGACAACCCGCGGCGCAACATTCGTGCTTAGCGCCACTAGCAGGAGCCCCAGGTTGCACAGCCGTTGATAAAATTCAGACAGGAGCCGGTTATCAATCATCCCGGCCAGGGCCAGATGAAACTTCAGATCCTCGTTCGAGGCCGTTTTTCCAGGGACGTATTCCTGCTGCTCTACTTCGTCGGCAGCCGTTGCCAATTCGCGAAGCGTTGCGATTTGGTCTTCATTGAGGAGCCCGGCGGCCTTGCGAGCCATGAATCCCTCGAGCAACTCGCGCACTTCGTAAATCTCCTCGATCTTGTCCGGAGAAAGTTGCCGAACGCGCGTGCCCTTCCCGAATTCGCTAACGAGCCAGCCCTCCTGCTCCAATGTTCGAATCGCTTCGCGCACAGGTGTTTGTGATGCTCCCAGACGTCGGGCGACATGAAGCTGTTTCAAACGCTGTCCCATTCCGATCTCGCCGGATCGGATCATTCCGCGGAGGCGGTCACAGACATCGGTAGAACGAACCCTTCGTTTTGATGCGCGCTGTCGTTTCATGGCGTCTGCGGCTTTCGATCGTTCCGCGTGGTCGAAAATCGTACCTCATTACTTATAGAAGGCAACATTATTATATATAATAATATTCAATATCGCGTAATTTGATTGAAATGACCGACGAAAATCCTTAACATGCGGATTATTATGTATAATCACTGACCGCGCCGAAAAGGTCCCCGATGCAAACTCCTACTCAAGATGCCAAGCCCAAACTTACCGAATCATCCCGATGGCTGGCGCGAGCGCGAACGGTCATTCCGGGTTGCGCTCAGACGTTCAGCAAGGCGCCAGCGATGTTTGTGCAGGGAATCGCTCCGAATTTTCTGAGCCATGGCGATGGGGCGTGTGTCTGGGATGTCGACGGTAATCGCTATATCGACTACATCAGCGGTCTCGGGCCGAACATTCTGGGCTACGCCAACGGAGCGGTGAACGAAGCGGTTTATGAGCAGATGCGCAAGGGTGTGAGCTTCAGCCTCCCGCATACGATTGAAGTCGAAGTCGCCGAACTTTTGCGGGAGCTGATTCCGTGCGCGGAGATGGTTCGATTTGGAAAAAATGGTTCAGATGCCACGTCGGGAGCGGTTCGGCTGGCGCGCGTTCACGGGACGAGACCTCGTTTTTTGCTGTGGCTACCACGGATGGCAAGACTGGTACATCGGAACAACGTCGCGCAGCCTGGGCGTGCCGGAGGCTGTGCGCCAGTTGACCATTCCGTTTCCATATAACGATCTCGATGCTTTGCAGAAGTTATTTGAGAAGTATGCCGGAAAAGTCGCGTGCGTGATCATGGAGCCCGTGTCGTTCGTTGCGCCGGCGAAGGATTATTTGAACGCGGTCAAGCAGCTTTGCCGGGAAAACGGCGCGCTGCTGGTGTTCGATGAAATCGTCACCGGATTTCGGCTACATCTCGGGGGCGCCCAGAGCTTGTTTGGAGTTACGCCAGATCTGGCATGTTTTGGAAAGGCGATGGCTAACGGATTTCCGCTGGCGGCAATTGTGGGGCGGGCGGATGTAATGCGCCTTTTTGAGACCGTGTTCTTCTCATTTACGTTCGGTGGGGATGCAGGAAGCCTTGCGGCCTGCAGGGCTACGATCAACGAGATGCGCCGAAATAATGTCATCACGCATCTCGAGCGCGTGGGGCAGAAGCTCAAGAATGGGTGCGACGGGATCATTCAGTCACTGGGGCTGGAAAGTCGCGTTGCGTTGATCGGATATCCGCAGTGGACGATCTTCTCATTCAAGGACAAATCAGGGCGACCTTGCATGGTGCTGCGATCGCTTTTCCAGCAGGAAGTGATGCGACGGGGTATTCTCACCCATGGCGCTCACATGATGAATTTCGGGCACGATGACGCAACCACTGACAAAACACTGGGAGCCTATCGCGAGGCGTTGTCGATCCTTGCCGATGCCGTGGCGAAGGACGACGTCGAAAAGCGGCTGGTCGGGCCACCGATTCAGCCGGTATTTCGCCAAGTTTAGTTTAAGTTTCGATAGGGACAATTGCATGAAAATCGTAAAGAGCACAACGAAGCAGGAACTGGGGAAGAAGGCGGCGGCGCACGCGGCGAAAATGATCCGGGTTTCGATCGAGGAAAAGGGACGAGCGAACGTAATTGTTGCGACCGGCGCCTCGCAGTTTGAGATGCTGGAGAATCTCGTCAAACAGCCGGACATTGCCTGGCAGACAGTGACGTGTTTTCACCTGGATGAATATGTCGGTATGCCGATCACCCACAAGGCTAGTTTTCGCAGATATCTCTGGGAGCGATTCGCGAGCAAGCTGCCGCTGCCGCTGGCAGCGTTTTATTATGTGAACGGCGAGACGGATGCCAGCGCCGAATGCGATCGGCTTGGGAGGATCATCAAAGATCACCCAATTGACCTGGCGCTGGTGGGAATTGGGGAAAACGCTCACCTTGCGTTTAACGACCCCCCTGCCGATTTCAAAACCGAGCGGCCGTATCTGGTGGCGAATTTGGACGAGGCATGCCGCAAGCAGCAGTTGGGCGAGGGATGGTTTGGCTCGCTCGGCGATGTGCCGAAGCAGGCGATCAGCATGTCGTGCCTTCAGATCATGAAAAGCAAGGCCATTATCGCCTCGGTGCCGGATGCGCGAAAGGCGAACGCGGTGAAGGCTTCGCTTCGGGGACCGGTGACGCCGGCCGTTCCCTCCAGCATTCTCCAGGGTCATGCCGATTGCACGGTGTACGTTGATGAGGCGTCAGGTGCGCTCGTGTAGGGAGGAGCATTCGCATGGAACCACGCGTGATCGGCGTTGTAGGGCTGGGATTTCTGGGCCGTGGAATCACCGCGTGTCTCCTCGGCAATGGGTTTCGGGTCAAAGCGTACGATCGCAGCCCGCAGGCGCGGCAGAGCGCCCGGTTGGCCATCCAAGCGGCAATCGAAGACCTCATTCAGCACGGGTGCATATCAGCTTCATCAGCGACGGGCTGGCGATCGCTGTATGACGATCCCGATACGATCCAATCGTTGCGCGATTGCGATTTTGTGATTGAAAGCCTGACTGAAAGCCTCGAAACAAAACGGGCTGCCTTTGATGAACTGGAATCCATTGTTGGTTCGACCGTGCCGATCGCGAGCAATACATCGGCGCTGCCGATCACGATGCTCCAGAACGGCAGGCGCTATCCGCAGCGCTTTATCGGGATGCACTGGGCGGAACCGAGCCATGTGAGTCGATTTCTGGAGGTGATTCGCGGCGACAAAACGAGCGATGCAACGGAAGAAGCCACGATGCAACTGGCCAGGCGCGTGGGCAAGGAACCTTCGCTCGTGAAAAAGGACGTCGAAGGCTTCATCGTCAACCGACTGGGATACGCGATGTATCGCGAGGCCTTCAATCTCCTCGAGATGGGCGTTGCCGATGTTGAGACGATTGACCGCGCGTTTCGTACGGCGATTGGGCTTTGGGCACCGATCAGCGGGCCCTTTCGCTGGATGGATCTGACGGGTATTTCCAGCTACGCGGCAGTGATGAAGCGACTTTTTCCCAAGCTCAGCAACAACACGGAGGTGCCCGAAATTATCCAGAAGCTGATAAACAGCGGAGACAATGGAATTTCCAACGGCCGGGGGTTTTACACCTATACCGCCGAGCAATCCGCACGCTGGCATAAGCTGCTGGGCGAAAATGCCTGGCACGCCAGAAGCGCCGGGGATATGGCAGCCTCGCTGGAACGAGCAGGAGAAAGCGGCGCCCAAGCCGACACGAAGGAATAGCACCGACCGGAGTTTGGTTATGCGGGTCGTAGTCATTGGCGGGACGGGGCATATTGGAAGCCAGCTAATTCCAATGCTCGCAGAGGCGGGGATCGAGGTAATCGCGATTTCGCGCGGTCGAATTGCAGTGACTCAGGGAGACCGAGCAGATTTATTTCGACTCGTTCAAGGCGATTACGAGCCCAATGACCCCGGCTGGCCACGGCTTCTTCGCGAAACGGTCGGCGAAGGGGATGCCGTCGTCGATTTATTGGGGATTGACTTGATGGGCACATACCACACGGTGCGCGAGCGATGCGGTCATTTGATTGCTTGTGGGTCCCTGTGGATGGTAGGTATGCCACGACGGGTGTCTTGTCCGGCGGAAGCGCAGATCGAATTCTGGGGGGACTCCTATCGGCAGAGGTGGCGGGTTATTCAGGAGATCGTATCGCTTTGTGCCGGGGGTGGGCCGCGATTCACGGCAATTCTTCCCCCGAATATTTGCGGGCCCGGAAAGATTCCGCTGGAGACGCGCGGCGGCCGAAGCATCGACGTGCATCGGGGATTGGCGCACGGCGCTACCGTGAAGTTGCCCGAAGGAGCGGACGTGTTGATTGGCCCATGCGATGCATACGATGTGGCGAAAGCATTTTTCCTGGCGATATCAAAACCAGATCGCGCCGCGGGCCGGGTCTTCAATGTGGGATCCGCGTACGCGCTCACCGCCAGTGAGTTCGTCGCAACATACGCGGAGATTTACGGCATAAACATTCCCATCGAGCGAGTTTCGTGGTCCCAGTTTTGTAAAACCATCGTGCCCGATGCCATGAGCCGCTACCATTTCGAAGCGCATATGTGCCCGGACATTTCGCCAATTCGCGATGCGATCGGGTATGAGCCTCGATTTACTCCGCAACAGACCATGGAGCGTGCCGTGGATTGGATGCAATCAACCAAACTGCTTTAAGACTCTTATATAAGTGCACTTATGCAACGATGTCCGTTCGCCTTGCGATCCAATATTATAAAATATATCATTGTCGACAATAGCACGAGGGCAGAATAAATGACATCAACCATGCTTGCGATTGGGCACGAAAAACAGTTGTTCATCGACGACCACGCGATTGAGGAATTGGCCGGCGTCCGCCGGACTTTTCACCAGGCCAAAAAACATCCCTCCAATCCGCTGCTGATTCAACGCGACTGGTGGGAAGATTATTACATTCAGCTATACGGCAATGTCTTGTATGACCCGCAACAGCAAGAATTCCGGATGTACTACAACGCGATTTCGAAGGCAGACATCGACAGCGTTTGCATGGCGATCTCAAAAGATGGAGTGAAGTGGGAACGGCCAACGCTCAACGCTGTGCATCACAACGGCCGGCCGATGTCCAACGCGGTGCTCAAGGGCGCGCTTCGCTTGCCAACTGTTTTGCATGCGGCAGATGAACCGGACCCGCAGCGACGGTATCGAATGATCGTTTACACCTTCAAAGACCTGGCGGACTTCAAAAACGATGTTCGATCGAATTTCAGGCATGGGTATTCGGTATTTTTCTCGCCGGATGGGATTCACTGGAGCCCAAACGATCGCAATCCGGTGATCCAGGGAAGCGACATGTGTACCTGCTGCTATGATCCGGTGACAAAGGAGTATATTGCGTTCGCAAAATATGGGAGCACCATCGGCGGAAAATTCCGGCGCTCGGTGGCCATCCATACCAGCCGGGATTTCGTCAATTGGGGAATCTCGCAAACAATTTTATCGGCCGACGAAACCGATGATGCCCGCGTTGCCGAGCGGCTCTACCGCTTCAGGGATCTTCTGAAATATGACGAGCCCGCCTGCTATCTTTCGGATATTTACGGCATGACCGGATTCCGCTACGAGGGCCTTCGCCTGGGGATCATCTGGCTGTTTGATATTTCGGCAACGCGAACCGGCCATGGAAACGGCAACGACGGAATCATGAACGCGCAGCTCGTCTATTCGAGAGACGCCAATCCCTACGGCTATTGGCATCGCACAAGCGAACGCCGCGATTTCATTCCCTGCGGAAATGAGGGCGATTTCGATGCGGGGATGGTCTTCACATCGTCAACCGTCATTGAAGTGGGCGACGAGATCTGGTTTTACTATACCGGGTCGGATGAATCGTATGACCTGAGCTGGGAACAGCACGCAAACGCCAAGCGGGCGAGGCCTCAATCGAAGGTATCGACCGGGACCAGATATTCGATCGGTTTGGCCACGTTGAGGCGAGATGGGTTTGCGTCGCTCTGTGCGAATTATCCGGCCGGAAAGATGACGACAAAGCTGCTGACATTTGCAGGGGAACGGCTGGAGATTAACGCGGATTCGGAGAAAGGATCGATCCTTGTAGAGATTCTGGATGAGCAGGGAAAGCCAATCGCCGGTTTTACGAAAGAGGAGTGCGCCGCATTTTCGAAAGATGCGATTCGAGGCGTAGTTGAATGGAAAAACGGAAAAAGCATTCGCGAGCTTGCGGGCAAGCCCATTCGGCTCGTGTTCCATATCGAGACCGCGAAACTCTATGCGTTTCAATTTGATTAACGGGATCTGCATCGCGAGGGATTAAAAGAACTTTTCGCCCGGCGCGAGATATTTACGGCAGGTTGGCTCGTCGAGCGTAACGCCCAACCCCGGGGCGTCGGTGAGGGGAACCGCGCCGCGACGAAAGAGCAGCGCGCCTTCGCGTTGCACATAGTGGGAAATCCACTCGCTTTCGATGAAATGGTATTCAAGGACAAGGAAGTTGCGCGTGGCCGCCGCGACGTGGGCCGCGGCAATCGTCGCGAGGCTCCCGCCGTTGCCGTGCATCGCCATGGGAAGGTAGTGGAGCTCTCCATATTGGCCGATGCGATGAGTTTCAAAAAGTCCGCCGGTGAATAGCACGTCAGGATGCAGAATATCCACGGCCTTTCGATCGATGAACATCCGAAATTGCTCGGAGGTAAACATTTCACCGAGGCAAATAGGAATAGGACTTTTGGCGCGAATTTCCACGGCGGCGTCGGGATTGACGATGGGCGTCGGGTCTTCCATCCAGGTCAGTTTCAGCGGCGCAAGTTCGTTTGCGAGCCGAATGGCGTCGGGCGCGTTGTAGTGCATATGGCAATCGATGCAGACATCGACCTCCCAGCCCGCGGCTTCTCTCACCGCTGTGAGGCGATCGACGATCAGCCTGAGTTGTTGCATTGAGAGCGCCCGGTTCCAGAAGTCGGTGGTCGCATCGGCGCAGAGACATTCGACGTCGAACTTCATCATCTTGAATTCCGACTCTGCAACTGTCCGCGCCATCCGCTGCCAGCCTGCAAGTTCGCGCGCCTCGGCGCCATCCGGTGCGCTTCGATCGAGGTACACTTTCGCGTGATCGCGGAACTTGCCGCCGAGCAGTGCATAGACCGGCATCCTGGCGATCTTTCCAACCAGGTCGCATAAAGCGATCTCCACGCCGCTTGCGGCCCAGCAGATGGGCCCGACGGTCGTTGCGGTCGGAGAACAGACGCGCACGGGAAAACACGCGCCGGCAAATCGATTCGGATCGTACATCGGCGCAAGGTGCTGATCGTGCGGCGGAACCGTGCCATACATCACTTCCGAAACGAGCGGCCTGATGTCGAAGACGCTGCGTCCGACGATCAGGGCGCGGATATATTCCAGGCCTTCGCGAACGCCGAAGAAGTCCTCGGCCTCGCCCAGACCATATTCCCCGTTCTCGGCGTCGATTCGTACGATAAACTTGGAGAAGACGCCCTCCTCGCCCCCCTGCCCATGCTCGAGCGGCCCGCTCAATCGCATCACTCGCATGTCGGTGATTTTCATCAGTATCCCGTGGCAAAGTTTACAATGTTCAGCAGTGGCTCTTCCGCCAGATCGCGGCGCACGTTTTCGATCAGAACTTCCCCCGCATGTGCAGCCTGCTCGGTTGTGTAGGAACCGATATGCGGCGTGATCAACGAATTGGGTGCGCGCCAAAGGGGACTGTCGGCAGCCAACGGCTCTTGTGAAAAGACGTCGAGTGCCGCGCCGGCAATTCTCCCGGCGGTGAGCGCATCGGCAATTGCCTCTTCGTCCACAATCGAGCCACGTCCAACATTCACGAACAGGGCGTGCGATGGTAGCGCCCTGAGCTCACGGGTGCCGATCAGCCCTCGGGTTTGCGAAGTCAGTGGCAAGGTGACCGCCACATGATCGGTTTCCTCGAACATTTCGCGGATTTGATTCGTGCCGAACCACTTGATTGGAAGGACGCCCTCCGGGTCGCCCGTGCCTGGAAATAGGAAAGATGAGTTCTCGCGGCGAATTTCGGGATCGCGCTTGCAGGCCAGGATCCGCATTCCCATCGCATGGGCGATTCGCGCAATCTGCCGGCCGATGCTGCCGTAGCCGACGACCGCCAGGGTCTTTCCGTAAAAGGAAGTGCCGCACATCGAATCGTCCCACCTCGAGGCGAATTGGAACTGAAGGCACAATGGCAATTGGCGGCCTAAGGAGAGGAGGAGCGCGATTGCGAACTCGGCCACGCTCGTCGCATAGGCGCCGCGGACGTTGGCCACCGAAATGCCGCTCTTCGCGAGGGGTCCGCCCATGAGGCTTTCGATGCCCACAAGATTGACTTGCACCCAGCGCAAATCGGGCACCTCAGACGGATCGAAACCCTCACCGCCGGTATAAACGATGTCGGCCTTGAAAAACTTATCGGCATCCTCAAGAATTTCTATTTTGGGCGATAACCCGCGTAGCCGCTGTAACTGCGCGGGCGGAAGCGGCACCTGGAGTGCAATGCGACATTGGGCTTTTGGGGATTTCATTTCTCCTCGCAACCTCGATTAGAGCAAATATTAGATTGTCGACAACAATATATTATCCGTGAAAACGGTCCAATAGACAATCGTAACCCTATTTTCGATTCAACCGGGGTTCGCACACCATGTTCGCCACATCTGGCGGTACGCGGCTTCGACACTACGCGCAAAGCGAGCGGAATCCATCAGCGGCGAAGCACGCATTCGCTCACGCATGCCCTGGCGAAGCTCGCTTAGTCGAGCCGGATCGCACGCCAGATCATTTGCAATCCGCACATACTGCTGTGTCGACTCCGCGATCAGCTCGGGCAATCCAATGTTGTGAAGCACGCTTACTCCGCCGCGCCCGACTGCGGTCTGCCCGATCAGAGATATCACGGGGACTCCCATCCACAGCGCATCGCATGTTGTGGTTCCGCCGTTGCAGGGAAAGGGATCCAGGGCAATGTCGATTTTTTCGTGCTGCCGGAGATAGTCGTAAAAGGGAATCCACCCGGTGAATTTCAACCGCTGCGGATCGATCCCCCGGCCCTGGAGCAGGTCGCGGACACGCTGGCGGTGGCTGCCTTCGTGAGCGTGAAGAATGAGCCGCGAATTTGAATTGTTCTGAAGTATCTCAGCCCACACCTCCAGGGCCGACGGCGAAACTTTGCAGAAATTGTTGAGGCAACCGAAGGTCACGCGGCCACTGCTGAGCGATGGAGGCGGCGTTGTATCCGGACTGGGGCTTTGCGGGGAGTAACACCAATAGGTTTCCGGCAACCAAATTGATCTCTCGGAGTAAACATGTTCGGTAGTGCCCGGTGGATCGATATATGGGTCGGTCAGCCTGTAATCGATCGTTTCCACGCCCGTGGTCGAGCAGTACGCCAGATAGGTCACCTGAACCGGCGCGGGCTTGCGCGAACATCAACATGCGATTCCGCGCCATGTGCATGGTCAGATCTATGAGCACGTCGATCCGATCAGCGCGCACCAGGTCTGCAACGGCCTGATCGGAAAAGCCGACGATGTTCCGCCATTGATTCGTACTTTGGCGAAATGTTTCGGTAAATTTGTCGGGTTGGCGAACGTCGGAGTAGCAGTAAATCTCGAAATTCTTTGGGTCGTGCGCCGCGATCAGCGGATAGACGAATCTCCCAACCGCGTGGCTGCGGAAATCCGGCGACACGTAGCCGATTCGAAGCAGGCGATCGGAGTCGCGATCATTTTTGTGCGGCAGGATGAATTTCCTGAGGGGCCTGGCATGCAGATCATTCCAACGCCGATGCTCCTGATAAATCGTGCCAGCGTCGAAGGATGGATCGAAATGAATCGCATAAACCAGGTTGCTGTGAGCCGAGGCGTGGTCGGGCTTTAATTGGATCGCCTTTCGATAAGAGGCGATCGCCTCTTCAAGACGGCCCATATCCTTCAGCGAATTGCCAAGGTTGTTGAACGCCTGCGGGAAATTCGGGTTGATCTCAATGGCGCGCCGCAGCGATGCGACTGATTCATCGAGTCTTCCTTTTTCCGCCAGGGAGAGGCCAAGATTACTATGCGCCTCGGCGTAGTCGGGCTTGAGGTGAATCGCCCGCTCATAGGAAGCGATGGCTTCGTCCGTATTTCGCAGCTCGCAAAGAACATTGCCGAGATTCGCATGCGCTTCGGCAAATTTCGGGTCGAGATCAATCGACCGTCGATACGCCGCCGCGGCGGCATCGAGCTGGCCCAGAGCCTGAAGCGCGTTACCGAGATTGTTTTGGGCATCGGAAAAGTTGGGCTGGTATCGAATCGCTTCGCGATAGCATGTGACGGCTTCTTCAAGTCTTCCCAGCTCGCTCAATATGTTGCCCAAATTATTTTGAGCCGCGGCGAGCGAGGGTTTGATACGCAAGGCTTCTCGGAATCCCGCAATCGCTTCATCGATCTGCCCGACATCTCTAAGTGCATTTGCAAGATTCGCATATGCTTCAGCATAATCGGGAGCGAGCTGAATCGCCCGGCGGCAGGCGGCGATCGCTTCATCGAATTTCCCGGCGCTCCGCAAAGCGTTACCGAGATTTCCATACGCGACGGGAAGGTTCGGATTCAATTGAATTGCATTTCGATACGAAGCAATCGCCTTCTGGAAATCCCGTATGGCCTGAAACGCAATGCCGAGATTTATGTGCGCGTCGATGTAATCGGGCTTCAGCTGGATGGCGCGGCCGTAGGATTCAATGGCGTCGCCCGGACGCCCCATATCGGCCTGGGCGTTGGCGAGATTGAGGTAAAAGATCGGATTCGCGCCGCGAACTCCGATGGCCCGACGGATCAGATCCACGGCTGCGTCGGGCCGTCCCGCTTGCGCGGCGAGCACGCCTAAAAGGTGTAGTGTATCGGCATCGTCAGGGCGCCGCGAAGAATCTGCCGATAGATAGTCTCCGCCTCGCGCAATTGGCCAGCACGATGATGGGTCAGGGCGAGGTCGAGTTGTTCCTTATCGTTCATGGGCAGGAAATTTTATTTCGAAGTCGCGCCCTTCGCGCACCAGCTTTGCCACATCCGGCGGTAGGCGGCCTCAACGTTGCGGGCGAACCCGGACGAATCCATTAAAGGGGAAGCACGCATGCGATCTCGCAGGTTTTGGCGAAGCTCCCTCAGACGAGACGGATTACAAGCCAGCTCGTTTGCGATTTGAACATAGTTTTGTGTTGAGTCCGCGATCAGCTCGGGCAATCCGACATTCCGCAAAACGCTTACGCCCCCGCGCCCGACCGCCGTTTTGCCTGTCAGCGTGATCACGGGCACCCCCATCCACAGCGCGTTACACGTTGTCGTGCCGCCATTGCACGGAAATGGATCCAGGGCGATGTCAATCCGCTGATATTGCCGCAGATAATCGTAATAGCCTACCCACCCCATGAACTCCAGCCGCCGCGAATCAATTCGCCGACTCTGGAGCTGATCGCGCACGCGCTGGCGATGGCCGCCTTCGTGGGCATGCAGAATCAGCCGCGATTTAGGATTTTCGCGCAATATCTCACTCCATACCTCCAAGGCCTGCGGCGAGACCTTGCAGAAGTTGTTCAGGCAACCGAAGGTTATCTCCGCATTCTTCGTCGCGGGTGAGGGGCTTACCTCGGGACTATGTTCGTCAAACTGGTAACACCAATATGTCTCAGGAAGCCGGATCGAAGTTTCCTGGTAGATGGAGTCGTCGGATCCTGTGGGATCGAGATGAGGATCGGTAAAGCGGTAGTCGATTGCATCCAGGCCAGTGGTGGAACAGTAAGCGAGATACGTCACCTGAACCGGCGCCGGCTTGCGTGCAAACAGCAACATCCGGTTGCGTGACATGTGCATTGTCAGGTCGACGAGAATGTCGATCTGATCTTCCCGGATTATTTGCGCGGTGCGTTCGTCGCTCAGGCCGCAGGTGTTTCGCCACTGGCTCGCATGACGGCGAATCAGCTCTGTAACCCCGTCAACGCGAGGCGCATGTGAGTAGCAATACACCTCGAACCGGTCGCGATCATGCGCAGCCAAGAGGGGCAGGATAAATCTCCCCACCGGGTGCTCGCAAAAATCGGGCGAGACATAACCGATTTTCAGGGGACGATCCACGCTGCGATCGTTGGCATGGGGAACTATGGATTGCGTAAATGGCGCAGCGTGCTGCTGATTCCAGCGCCGATGTTCATCATAAAGCATCGCAGCGTCGTAGCCAGGATGAAAATGCAGATCGTAAACCAGATTGCTGTGCGCCTGCGCAAGATCGGGGCGCAGCTTGATCGCTTGCCGATGCGAGGCGATCGCCTCATCGAGCCGCCCCTGGCTCTTAAGCACATTGCCGAGATTGCTGTACGCCTCGGCCAGCTCAAACTTCAGCCGGATGGCCTGCTGATATGAATCAATCGCCTCATCCAGCCGGCGGAGGTCCTTATATACATTGCCAAGATTCCCGCAGGCTTCAGCCGAAGTGGGATTGACTCGGACCGCCCGCTGGAGCAAGTCCGCCGCGGCCTCAAGCCGCCCCGACTGGGCCGATAGCAGGCCCAGAAGATGCAGCGCATCTGCATGATTGGGCCGGCGCTCCAGAACCTGGCGATAGATCTTCTCCGCCTCCATAAGCCGTCCGGCCCGATGAAGCGCATATCCGGATTGGAACTGCTGCTCGAGGTTCATTGGATCGCGCGGCCTCTGCGATTATCTCAAGATTTTCCGCCGCGTGCTTCATACAAATTGAAATGCGTACAGTTTCGCGGTCTCGATGTGGAAAACCAGGCGAATTGGCTTACCCGCAAGCTCCCGAACGCTTTTGCCGCTCTTCCACTCGATTCGGCCGCGAATTGCATCCCTGGAAAAGGCAACGCATTCTTCTTTCGTGAAGCCCGCAATTGGCTTGCCCTGATCATCAAGAATCTCGACGAAGATTGATCCATTTTCCGAATCCGCGTTGATCTCCAGCGCGTGGCCGGCGAAGGTCAGGAGCTTTGTTATCATTCTGCCGGATGGATGGTTCGCGCAAAGGGAGACAAAGCCGTCGCGCCGCAGCGTAGCCAGGCCGATTGAAAGTCCTCGATTTGCGGGGAGCTTGGACTGCGATTTGGGATGAAACTTGCTGGGTCCCGCGAGATCAAAATTATGCGGGCCATCACAGCCGGTGTAATAGAACCAGATCTCATCGCCCACTTCGATGACGGTGGAAGCAGGAAGCACCATTCCGGCGTCGAAGTCGCCTTCGTTGCCGCAGGGAATAAAATCGCGCCGTTCGCTGGTGCGTCGCCAAAAGCCGTAGGGGTTTGCGTCGCGTGAATAGACGAGTTGAGCGTTGATGATGCCGTCATCGTTTCCGCCATGCTCGGGAGGACGTGTTCCGGACCTGTCGTAAAGCCAGATCAGGCCCAGGCGCAGTCCTTCATAGCGGAAGCCGGTCATACCGTAGATATCAGCGAGATATTCGCTGGGATTGTCGTACATGATGATATCGCGGAAACGATCCAGGCGCTCGGCAACGCGGGCGTCGTCGATTTCGTCGGCGGACAGCAGCGTTTGCACGACGCCCCACTTCACGAAATCATGGCTGGTCGTAATACCCACGCAACGGCGAAACTTTTCGCAAGCCGTTGAGTGGTGCTTAACGAACGCGATGTACTCTTTGCTCACGGGATCGAAGAAGCAGGTGCACATATCGCTGCCCTGGATAACCGGGTTGCGATCATGCGCCTTCCAATGGATTGCATCCGGCGAGAAAAAAACGGAATAGCCCTGCTGGAAGCCGGATCGCAACTCTTTTCGCAGGTCAACCATTTCCGAGCCGGTGAAAGCGATCATGCGATAGCGACGCTGGGGATCCGGTTCGTCGGGACTCTCGAGCACCGTGGGTAAGCGAACCTTGCCCTTGAGTACGGCGTTGCCGATGACCCGGCCATTGTGCTCAAACAAATTTAAACTCGCGCGCTCAAACTTGACGCCGTCGCTGGAGGTTGCGAGACAGACCGTCTCGAACCCCTCCTTCGAGAGGGCGTTGTAAAACATGCGGAATTCGTGCGTTTTCGGATCGAAAAGTACATTGCCGTAGAGTTCGATATTGGGATATTCCCACCACTCGCGCTTTTCTAGGATTGGATTCGCGGGATGTTTTTTGGCCTGGTGAAAATGGCGGCGAACTCCAGCGAGTTCGTCGATGCAATAGCTGTCGAAAAACAACTGCTTTTCGCCTCCGATGGCAACCAAATCATTTTTCATCGCTTAAAGTTTCAAAAGGTCGTCACAGTTCACGGGCTGCCCCGTTTCGATCGACACATTGGCGCTGGCGCCAACCAGTACCGACGCAACTCCGTCTACCTGGCTCGCGGCGCGGTGAAACGGGTCATCAACCGGCGCTTCGGGAGAAAGAAGATCCTCGAGCATGATCCGATCTCCACCGCCGTGATCGCCGGCTTCCTGAGGAACATCGACATCGAATGGGCGCCCGAACATCGGAAACACCTTGATACGATGCCAATCGTTTTCCGGCTGCGGATCCGACTGTTTGCCGATGATATGTGAACCGTAGTGGGCGCTGACTTCGATTCGCCCCTTCGTGCCGGTGATTGCCGCATTCCAACCCTCCCACGGACTGTAACAGACCAGCGAGTAATTCATGATCACGCCATTGCGGTAGCGAACCGCCAGCGCCATCGTGTCCTCGGCTGTAATATTATCGCCAAATACGTTGCGATCGCGGATGTATCCGCTGTCGGCCTCGGCATCGAGGTAAAGCCCTTTGAGATTGGGGTCTTTGGCGAGGTTGAGGGCGAAGGGATCAGCCTCGGCCGCCGGCTCCCCGGTGTAACGATCGTAAAGCGTGCGAGCCAGATCGCCGCGGGCGGTGGCGTTATCACGCCCGTAAAACCCCAGCGCCCCCATCGCGAAGACGGTTTTGGGGTAGCTGTCGACCCACCAATTAATCAGGTCAAAATGGTGCGTGGATTTGTGGATGAGCAGCCCGCCGCTGTATTTCTTTTCGCGATGCCAGCGGCGGAAATAATCGGCGCCGTGGCTGGTGTTGAGCACCCAAGAGACGTTGACGGCGGTAGGCGTGCCGATCGTTCCCGACTGCACCAATTCGCGGACTTTCGTCATGTGCGGGATGTAGCGCATGTTGAACGTAACCCGCAGCGTGCGACCCGTGCTCTTGATGGCATCGAGCATTGCGCGGGCCTTCCCCGCATCGATCGTCATCGGTTTTTCGCAGATCACATCGCAACCGAGTTCCATCGCTCGGATGGCATAAATGTGGTGCGCCGAATCAATCGTGGTGACGATCACCACGTCGGGCTCACGCTCGCGAATCATCTTATCGAAGCTGGTATCGTTATAGGTCGGCACGCGTGATACGCCATGCACGTTTTCCAGCTTGGCGTTGTACCAATCCATTCGCGTCTGGCTGGTGTCGCAGAGGGCGACAATTTCACCGACGCCTCGGTACCTGGTCGCCAGAGCGTCGATAAACATGGTCGAGCGGGCCCCAGTGCCAACAATCGCGTACTTTCTTCGGTGTTGTGCCATTTAACGAGCCCATTTCGTCGCCATTTGCGGCCATTCCGAAGACGAAGCAAGTGCAAAAAACTCTATCTCCCCCTTGCCGAAGGCAGCATGACCGCAAATTCCGCGATTCTCGTTGCGATCGTTCCAGCTCAAATAATTTCCGGCTTGAATCGTAAGTCGCCTCTGCTGCCCATGCTCGGTCGTCTTCGCGTCGAGGGCGGCGGCATCGATGCCGAGCACTTGCCCGAGCATTTTCGCCTCATGCCAGGGGAGATCGGGAAGCGTAATTACCACCAGCCGGCCCCCCTTCTCGACCCAGGACTTTACGAGCGCCGGATCCGACAAAACCGAAATCTCTAGCGTCGCATAAACCGCGCACGGGAGGAGAACCAGCTTCTCCATTTTGGAAAGGTGTTTCGACCATGGCACAAAATCCGGATCGCCCTTGAGCCATCGACCTTTCGCACCAACCAACTGGCGTTCAAGATCGCGCCGCAAATCAACGCGATCGAACCCAAAATGGTGAGCAAGCGAAAGTGGCTCGGATGCTTTCATGGCCGCAGCGAATTCCTCCAGATTCTGCAACTCGCGCTCGAAAACTTCCAGGCAATCGGTCCAGGTATAAGGCAAAACAATCGATTTGTAATTATGAAACGGCAAATAAGGCGGAACATCGCTGATGCCCTCGTACCACTTCTCCGCGTGGTCGCGATAGGCGCGAAAAGCCGTGACCGATTCACGAAGACCTGCGACGGCTTCATCCACATGCGAAAGCTTGTCTTCCCGGCTGTATTTCATCAGCATATCCGCGATTTTCGCCTTTTGCTGCAGGAATAAAATACTTTGCTGAATCGAAGTTAGATCCGCACCTAGACGTTCCATTTCATCATGCTTTCGCGCCAGCGGAGTGAGGATTGCCAGGGATTGGTTGATTTCTTCGAGCGATTGTGCGGCGGCGTCATCGAAGCGAAAACCGGTCTTTTGCGAAGGCCAATTCTGAAGCTCCGCACGAAGGGGCAAAATATCCTCAAGACGGTCCGTGCGGATGATCTTGCGTCCGTGCATGGACCGACCAAAGCGAAATTGTCCGAGCGTGAGGCCCGCTGGCAGGACGGAATGGTTGTCGTAGTGAGCCCAAAGATGCTGTTGGAGTCGAGGAAGGGATGGGCCGCTCGTTTCGTGTGCGGTGATGAAAGCCTCGGCGGCATCTTCCATCAATCCGTGGGTCTTTGCCCGCCGAACCCAATGGCGAGATTCCTCGTCACGGTCGCGCACGGGGTCGAAACTATATCGGCCCCACGCTTCGTGATAAAGCCAGTCGCGGTCGAGTTCGTCGCCGTTGTAGTTTCGGTCTCCGACGTTTGGCGTGCGCCACTGCCAATGCGGAAACACGTTGACGCCCTTTACACCCAGCGCTTTATAGTTCAGGCAGATTTCGCGGATGTATCCGGGAGGCCCCCACCGAAACGGGCCGATCTCGGAAATCATGTGAAAGTTGACGACGGTCGGCACGCCGGTAGCCACCCAGTCGCTGACCCGCGCCTCGGGTGCCGTGCCTGCGATGTGCTCGGCATTGTGCTTGATCATGCACCACAGCGCATCGTATTTGCCGACGACGTCGCGCGAAAACCGGGAGGCCGAAAGGCTCGACCATTGCCGCACAATCAGCGGCGGATGATGCGCCGTCTCGTTGAGCGCGGAAACCAGGACATCAGCGACAAAACGCTCGGCTTTTCCGGCGGGCACGCCTTCTCCCGCACAGGCGACAAAACCAACTTCCGGAAAGGCATTCGCAAACGAACGAACACTGTTGCGAATATAGTTGTAAACGAGCTTTTCCTGGCGCGGCGTGAACTGATTGTAAAGCGCACTCAGCCCATGCGCTTTGGCAAAGCTGGGGCACACGTAAATGTTGTAAAAATGCCAGAAAAGGCGAATTCCCCGCGATCCGGCTTCCTTGATCAGCCACCGGAGGTGATTGGCGTTGGACTCGCGCTCTTCCTCGGATATTTCGCTGACCTCCGGATGACCTTCGATGGGGCAGAAATAGGGAAAAGGGTGGAAGTTCCAAAACGTGATGGCGTTAAATCGCTGCTTTGAAAGAAAATTGAGATAGCGATTGCACACGTTCCGATCGAAGAACCAGGGAAACAGCTCTTGGCGAATAGGAATGATGTACTCACCCTTCTTCATCAATTGCAGACTCGACGAGCGGAGCGGAATGTGTGCCGCTCGCCGCAGATCGATGGGCCGGATGGGCAGCGATCCGCGAACGTCGCAGCGCTCCAGAAATTCGAGGGCGCCATAAAAGAGCCCGTCGCTGCTGTTGGCAGTTATGCTGCCTGAGGGAGGGCGTTGGGTGAATTCGGGGGGCTCATTGGAAGTTGAATTCTCGTCGCCATGCCAGGTGAACTCAGGGTCAAAGATTTCTGCCGGGTCGATCGACGGCATCCAGTCGATTTGAAATCCCTGTGCACCCAACCGGAGATTTTTGTCAACCTGCAATGAGAGGGGAATCGCAGTGCTCGAATTGGAATCCTCCTCAAGAAGCTTGCGAGCACTTAGCTCGGCTTGCAGAAAAGAGGATATGTAGTCAATTTCCCGATCCCCGCGAATGACAATCTTGGCGTTCATCTCTCAAGTCGGTGTTTAGACGTCTTGCCGACTGTATCAATGTGAAGCGTCAGCGGAAATCTCGAGGTGAGCATTTTCGACGGCTTTCCAGTAGGCGGCCGGAACATTTTTCCCCGGTCCCCAAAAGCGAAGCGATTCTGTATAAAGCCATACATACCCATCGGAAACATCGATGGCGTTTTTGAGCGCCGTCTGGAGATCCGACGGCTGCCAGAAATTATTCTCGAAATTCGTGCCGTTCCATCCATTGGGCTTACGCCAGTTGACGTCGATCCAGGTCGAAAAGGCCTCGCTGAAGCAGGCGTGGTATTTCTCGGGTGGGATTCCGACGATCGGCAGCACTCCATCCGTAAACGAGCGGTGATAATCCTCGAATTCCTTTCGCGTCTTAAGGGTGTAGGTTCCCTCGCTGCCGTCGATCAGTTTGTTGGACGGACCGGCGACTGACGCCATGCCATCGAGAAACGCCGGCCATAATCCGCATGGAACATATTTTAGCTTCTCAACGCTCGCCGTGTTGGCAGCAAACCCGTGCGGGCCGGCCTTGTACGGATAGGGCCACCAGTCGCGATAGGGCAGGGTATAGGCCTCCGCGTACATGATGGTAATGTCAGGATACTCCGACTGAAACGCCTGCATGACCTGCGCGCCGCGAAGACGGACTTGCGCAGCATATTCCTCAAAGCTCTTGGTCCGCGCGTTGCGCTGCTTTTTGTAATCCCACACCGGACCGCCGTACGCCTCCGGATCGAAATAAATCCCCTTGGCGCCGCCTTCCTTCACCGCGGTAGCGGCGAGTTTCATATTGCTGAGAATGACATCGAATGAATCGAACCAGTCGGTAAATCTCTTGTCGGTCAGGTCAGTCGATCCGGCCACCGTGATTCGAACAAAGTTGTCGGTGAACTTGTGAAACTGAGTGGCTTTGAGCCCGTCGATTCCACCCTGGACTTCCGATTCGGCAAACTGCCGCGAGCCAAACGCGCACCACGAGAAATCACCGACGACGCCCTGCGAACGGCCGGCATCCGTCGTGAGGTAGAAAACCGTTCCGTCGAATGGCGCCTGTTCCATTTCGTCGACGTGATCGCGCATCCACATCGTATCAGGCGATCCGATACCGAAATAGATCAATTTTTTGGACTGAGCGCTGCCCAGCGAAGCAAAATTTGCGATGACAAAGATGACAAGAAAAGCCCGCGATCTAACGCTGTTCACGCGCAAACTCCATTAAAAAAGCTCTTCCGCCCCCTACCGGAGGGTTGATGGTAGGAGGCGGAAGAGCGAGAGGTAAGCCATACTCAATCGCGTCTGCGGCGGCGGAGCAGTGCCAGCCCACCCACCGAAAGGCAACCGAGCGATGCCGGCTCGGGAACCGCTTCCTCATCAAAATTCAAGTTAAATACACCTAGACTGCCGTCATTGCCGTTGGTCTGGTGAACGTCCAGAACCAGAGTCCCAGCATAGAACGTCGAGCCTTTGGCCAGCAAGTTTACGGTCTCGGAGGAAGGGGGGGTGCCCGATAGATTCGAGAGATTAAATGTTGGCACCATCGTCGAACCGCCGACCGTATTTTCATAAAGCGTACTAGTCATTGAGGCGGCAACGAAGGTTACGTTGCTCAGTTGGTATGAATTGACTCGAACGGCAAATCCGGCCGCAGGCGTGAAGGCAAAATAGAAATCATCATTGGGGTTGGTCGCACTTCCCTCCAATTCGGTGGCGCCGCTGGGCCATTCACTGGCGGGCCCGGTGTAGTCCAAGGCGACCGCCGGCGATGGACCAATGCCGTACGCCACCGATATATCTGGCGTCCAGGCGTTGCCTTCTTGGTAATTAAACGTATCGGTGCCGGCTCCGTTTGGAACCGTGGTGGTTCCGGTGCTATTGGCGCCGAAGTTGACGTCGGTACCGTAAGTGCTGAGCGGATCGGACGGGTTGGAATAGGAACCCGCGTACGACGCGCCTCCGGTGGTATTGTTAAACGTGAGGATCGTCGCCGACGCTTTATCCGCGGCGAGGATGCCCGAGGCCAGCAACAATGCTTGGGCCACTTTTCTCCGATGGGACATAATCATACCTCCAATTAATGCCTGGTGGCATACGTGATGACCATCACCACATGATTGCCGAAGTTCTTCAAACAGTTGGTTTTCGTCGACTGGAAAACAACATGCTCAGTTCCAGGCGCGGCGACTACTATCAGGGTTCCCACACTGGTATATTCATAACAACCACAAATATATCACTGTCGACAATCGCTTGCAACAAAAACTTTCAAACAATTCACGCTTTTTTTACGATACCCAATCCATTTCAAAACGCCCGGCGGCGCCGAGCATTCCGTGTCGGCGCCAACGTCGCTTTCCCAGCGCCATTTCATCACCTCTTGGCCAGCGCCGCACCGACGTAGATTCCAACCCCAAATGCCGCGATAACGGAAAATGACGCGGAATAACGAATCCTCTGACGACACCGTGCATGATTGTGTCTATCACCTCTTACGCTATGCCTAAAACCGAACTCCGGTCGTTGATGTGATATCGATTTTCGTTCCGCGACGGCGCCGTGACATGATTCCCATCGCGCCTAAGGCCAGCAGACCCATCGATCCGGGCTCCGGCACGTTGGTAAATGTTGGAATGGGTAAACCGTTGGCGGCGGCGAACGCATCCAGGGCGGCAATGTCCTCAGCATTGGCCGCGGTATCGTCCCCTTGCCCGAAATTTGTCGCCAGGGCGCTGAAATCGCTGCCGTTGATCGCGGAAGTAAACAGAAAGTCCCCCTGGTCCCAGTTGGTGACACCCTGCCCAAAATTGCCGGCGAGAATGCTGAAATCACTTCCGTTGACGACACCATCGAGGTTGGCGTCGCCAAGAAGCGTGTACTTCACTTCGATTTGGCCAGAGCTCAGGCCGGAAACGACGCCGTCGGTTCCATCGGCGTAACCCAATCCGTAAAGCAGGCCATTGGTTGGCACGCGCGCGACGGATGAAATGATGCCCGGGCCGTTCCAATTGCCTCCGTTGTACCCGCTGGCGATTTGGGCCTCGATGGATGCGATCGGATCCGGCCCCGAGCCGTAATTCACCAGCAATTCGTTATTCGCGACATCGATGGTTCCGCTGTTGGCGATGGTGTCTATCTCCACAACTACCCCGCCATTGGGACTGGTTATGCTGGCATTTCCACCGGATGCGACGTTCAGCTCATGGGCGTGCGTCGAATTTGCGAACTGGATGCTCGCCGAGCTTGCCACATTGATGACGGAGTTGTAAGTCACCGTCCCGGCGCCGCTCTGGGTAAGGCTTGCGCCGGAATTGATCGTGAGCGGATTGCCAATCACAAGCGTGGACGAGGCGGCGACATTCAGTGCCGTGCTGCTGGAGATAACCAGCGGGATGTTCATTTCCTGCGTTCCCTGCTCGACGTTGATGCCGGCGTTGCCGGAATTTGTCTGCATGCTAAGGCTGCCCGCCCCGGTGATGACGTAGGTATTGGCGTTGTTAAACGTCAGTGAACCGAGCGTGACTGCGGCATTGCTGAATACGGTTTCGGCAGAGGAAATCAGGCTTCCAAGCGTCGCGTTGACGCCCACGCCGTTGGGCACGGCGTCGCCGCCCCAGTTGGCTGCCACATTCCAGTCGCCGGAGCCCGCAACGTTCCACGCGCCAAAACCAGCGACCGGTTCCTCGTCAAAGCTCAAATCGGTCAGGCCCAGGGCACCCCCACTGCCCGTTGCGACGTACACTTGGAGAACCACGGTGCCCTGATAAAACTGTGAACCCTGCGTTTGAAGATTGACGGTGTCCGTCACGCCCGGCCCGGAACCCAGTGCCGGAGGAGCGTACGGCGCCACCATCGCGGTGCCACCAGCCGCATTCTCGTAGACGGCAAGCCCCAGCGACATGCTTCCATAAGAAGCGTTGACGAATTCGAGCTGGTCGACGCGAACCGCATATCCCGACTGCGGCGTGAAGGTAAAGTAAAAGCTGTCGTTAGGATTGCTGACGGAACTCTGAAGCTCCGCAGCGCCGTTCGGCCACTCGCTGCCCGGACCGGTGTAATTGATCGCCACCGCCGGAGAGGGGCCGATGCTGTAGCCGACCGCGACATTCGGCGTCCAACCGTTCCCTTCCTGATAGTTGAACGTGTAAGTATTGCTCGCGTTCTCGACGACGGTCGTCGTGCCCGTGGTCGCCGACCCGAAATTCACGTCCGATCCGTATGTGCTGATGGGATCAGACGGATTTGAATAATTGCCGACGTACAACTGCCCGTCGCTGCGGGAATTGTTGAAGGTCAACACCGTGGCCGAGGCGTGACCCGCGCCCAGGGCGGTGATCGCCAAAACCGATCGCTTGATGCCTTTTCGACGAGAAACCATGTCAATCTCACAAAGAGGCGTGAGCCATCGCGTGCACATGCTTTCGGCGCCGGCGTGCGCCCAGCGCCGCAATCGCGCCCAGCGAAACCAGCCCAACGCTGGCCGGCTCGGGGACATCGGCCATTAATCCATTGGCGGCCGCAAATGCGTCAAGCGAAGCCAAATCACCGGGATTGCTGTCGTCCAGAATGAAATTCGCAGCCAGCCCGGCAAAATCGGCGGCATTTACGGTGCCGGCATAGGTGAAGTCACCCTGATCCCACCCGTTCACATGGTGGCCAAAATTCGATTCGAAAATTGCCAGGTCGGCGCCGTTGACCACGCCATCGAGGTTGGCGTCGCCCAGCAGCGTGTATTTCACTTCAATCTCGCCGGAACTCAATCCGGCGACGACGCCGTCGACGCTGTCGGCGTATCCGATTCCATATTGATACCCTCCGGTGCCCGGTGCGATGGAGGAGGAAATAATCCCGTGGCCGTTCCACAGGCCGCCGTTAAAGCCGCTTAGAAGCTCAGCACGGACCGAAGCGATGGGATCTCCCCCGCCGCCATAGTCGATCATGAGCGCGTTTTTCTGAAGGTCGATCGTGCCCGCGTTGGAGAGGCTGTTCACCTGGAGCGTTGTGCCCGTACCGGCTACCGACGCCGTAGAACCGGATGAGAGTGAAAGGCTGTCCGCATGCACCGATGCCCCGAATGAAACGGCAGCGCCGCCCAGTACATTGACGATCGAGTTGTAGGTCACCGTGCCGGCGCCGCTTTGCACCAGGGTCACCCCGGGATCGATCGTCATTGGGTTGTCGATCACCAGCGCCGCGCCGCTGGCGACATCGAAAACCGTGTTGCTGGCGATCGTCATCGGGAGATCGATCTCATGGGAACCGTGGTTGACAGTAATGTTCGCGTCGCCCGCCGAAACCTGCAGGGTAAGGCTGCCGGCGCCGCCGATCACGTAGGTAAAGACGTTATCGAACGTCATCGACCCGACGGTAACCGGGCTGTTGGTGTACACCGTTTCCGGAGAAGTTATCGTGCGCAGGAACATCGCCTGGGCGCCGACGCCATTGGGCTCAATGTCGTCAGCCCAATTGGCCTCATTTGTCCAGTCTCCCGAGCCGCTAATCGCCCAGGAATTTGGATTGCCCGCAATCGCGGCTGCCTGCGCGGCCTGGATGTAGGCCGTGGGAACGTTGTCCACTCCGTTGGAGGGCCACCAGAAACTCGTTTCGCTGTAGACGTAGGCGTATTGATCAGCAACCTGGAGCGAATCGGTAACGGCGGTCTGAAACCCGGACGGTGTGAAGTAATTTAAATTGAACTGCGAGGGATTGGTGTACCACTGACCGGTCGCGTGCCCAAGGTCCATGAACGTGCCCGAAGAGACCCCCATGAGCTGCAAATATTTCGTCGGATCCTGGACCAGCGGAAGATCCGTCGAGAGGATTGTGGTTCTGTTGGCCTCGAATTGCGAAAGGGTTTTGTCGCCATACGTGCTTTCGTCTCCGTCAACCAGCTTAATCCCCGATCCCGCCGCCTCGATCATTCCATTGAGAAACGCCGGCAGCAGACCATAGGCGTTGCTTTGCAAGTTGTTGAGGTTTCCGTCGATGTCCTCCCAGACGTCTTCAAAGGCGTTGGGAATCACGATGGTGATATTGGGATCGACGGCCTGGATCGCATTCATCACCTGCTCGCCGCGAAGTTCAACCTGCGCCTCATACTGGGCGAAAGAATAAGTCGACGTATATTTTTGGGCTGAGTATTCCCAGAGCTGCCCCTGATAGGCTTCGTCGTCGAACCATAGCCCTTGGACGCCTGCGCTCGCCTGCTGAACGATCCAGGCCGCGGTTCCCACATTCGAGAGGATCGAATTAAAGCTATCGAACCAATCGACGTTCCCCGGAGTTGTATTGAACCGCAGAAAATTCTGATTGAAATTGCCCCAATTGGTGACGGCTTGAAGGTTATTCACCGCCTGCTGCATCTGCGCCTGGGTGTAGACCGTCGTTCCCCAAGAATCCCAGGAAAACTCGTTGTTTGTTCCCGTGTTGGGGCGAGCCGTGAAGACCGTACCCGCAAACGGCGTTTGCTCCATCGCCGGGAGATTTCCCTGGAAGAAGCTGGTGTCGGGGCTGTCGTAACCCCATTCAATCAGGGATTTTTCCTGCGCGTACGCGGGTGTGCCGAAGAAAGCGCCGGCAAGAAGAATATACCGCTTTGAGATTCTTTTCATAATGATCGGCCCGCGGCTGTCAGGCGATAACTCGCCGTCGGCGGCGGCTGATCAGGCCGACTACGCCCAGCGCGAGAATACCCATCGACGCGGGCTCAGGCACAGCTGCCGGAGTTGGCAAAGGTAAACCATTGGCGGCGGCAAAGGCGTCCAGCGCAGCCCAGTCAGCCGCGGTGGTTCCCGCGGCGTAGTTGTCGCCCTGGCCAAAATTGGCGGCCAGAGCACTGAAGTCGGACCCGTTGACGGAGGACGCGAAAAGGAAATCGCCCTGGTCCCAATTGGTATGACCGAGGCCGAAGTTGGCAGCCAGAATGCTGAAGTCGCTTCCGTTCACGGTGCCGTCGAGATTTGCATCGCCGAGGAGTGTGTATTTGATTTCGATCTGACCCGAGCTCAGGCCTGATACGACATTGTCCTTGCTGTCCGCCCAGCCGACGCCGTAGCGCAAACCGTTGGTCGGCGTCTGCGCGACGGAGGAGATAATTCCCGTGCCGTTCCAGCCGCCGTTGTTATAGCCGGAAAGGAGCTCCTGCCGAATCGACTGAACGGGGTCGCTCCCGGAGCCGTAGTTCACGATCATCTCGTTGTTGGCAATATCTACGGTTCCGCTGTTGGCGAGATTGTCGACTTCGACGATGACGCCTCCATTTGGACTCGTGATGCTCGCATTGCCGCCGGACGCCACCGAAAGCTCATAGGCATGCGTGGAGTTGGAAAAGGCGATCGACGCACTGCTCTGCACGGTTATTTTCGATTCATAGGTGACCGCGCCACCACCGGTGGTTGTGAGCGTGTTTCCGGAGTTGATCGTCAATGGGTTACCGATAATAAGTGAAGCACCGGAAGTGACATCAAACACGGTGTTGCTGGCAACGATCGTTGGCAGGTCAATTTCATGCGTCCCTTCCTGCACGTTAACGGTCGCGCTGCCGGAGTTGTTCTGCAACGTCAGGGGGCCCGAACCGCCGATGAGGTATTCATTCGTGTTGTCGAATGTCATCGAGCCGACGGTGACCGGGCTGTTCGTGTAGACCGTTTCGGCGGAACTGATTGCGCTGCCAAAGGTAGCCGACGTGCCGACACCGTTCGGCACAACACCGCCGCCCCAGTTGTTTGCGTTGTTCCAGTCACCGGAACCAAAATTTCCCCACGCACCGGGACCCGCCACCAACTCCTGATCGAAGTTCAAGTTGGTAAGACCAAGATCGCCGGGATTACCGTTGGTCATGTGAACGTCTAAAATCAGCGTACCCGTATAAAATGTCGAACCGTAGTCATCCAGCAGGTCGACCGTAACATCCTGCCCGGGTCCCGAGCCTACGTTAGCCGGCACAAAGGTTGGCACCAACGTCTGACCGCCGACGGCGCCTTCGTAAATCGTCCCGGCGGACGAAATGGCGCCGTAGGAGCCGTTGACTAGATCGTAGGAGTTAATGCGTACGGCATAACCCGGGGCCGGCGTGAACGTGAAATAGAAATCATCATTGGGATTGTTGGCACCCATTCCCTGTAATTCGGCAGCGCCGTTGGGCCAAACGCTCGCCGGGCCGGTGTAAGTAATGCCCACCGCCTGGGCGCCGGCAGAGCTATACGCCATCGACACATTCGGCGTCCACCCGTTGCCGATGTTGTAGTTGAACGTGTAGGTGTTGATGAAATTCTGATAGACGCTCGTGCTTCCCGTCGTCGCCGAGCCGAAGTTCACATCCGTTCCGTACGTGCTCAAAGGATCGGTCGTGTCCGAATAGCTCCCCACGTACGACTGCCCGTCGCTACGGGTGTTGTCAAATTCCAGATCCGTGGCAAATGCAGAGCGCACAGCTACCGCGCTCAGCACTGCAATCGAGCCTTTCATTGCCTTTCGACGAGAAACCATGATCACACCTCCAAATTTCACTTCGTTACGACTTTTATTGTCCTAACACATTTCTCCCAGTTGCCTATTCCCATCGAGAAGTCAGGGGTTTGAGCATCTGTTTCTACGGCGGCGGCCAATCATCCCGACCAGGCCGACTACGAGCAGCCCCATCGAGGCGGGCTCAGGCACACTTGCAAAGGTCGGCGCGGGCAGGCCGTTGGCCGCCGCGAACGCGTCAAGGGCAGCGACGTCGCTGGCGGTCGCGGCCGAGCCCGTGCTCGCGCCCTGGCCGAAATTCGCCGCCAAAGCCGCGAAGTCGCTGCCGTTCACAACGCCGTTGTAGTCAAAGTCGCCCTGGTCCCAGCCGTTCGCGCTCTGGCCGAAGTTGGCCGCCAGAATGCTGAAGTCAGCGCCGTTGACGACACCGTCAAGATTCGCATCCCCAAGCAACGTGTATTTCACTTCGATTTGACCGGAACTCAGGCCCGCAACCACGCCGTCTTTTCCGTCAGCAAATCCCAGTCCGTAGACAAGGCCGGCATGTGTTTGTGCCGCGGAAGAGATGATACCCGTGCCGTTCCAGTGACCGTTGGCGTAGCCACTTTTGATTTGTGCCACAATTGAGGAGATCGGGTCCGAATTCGATCCATAATCGACGAGCAACTCACCGGTGCCGACGTTGAATGTTCCGCTGTTGGAAAGGTTGTTGACCTCAACGACGGTCCCTTTTGAGCCGCTGATGTTGGCCACGCCCCCTGAAGCCACCGTGATCCCGTCCGCGCTGCTGTTGTCGGCAAACGCGACCGAAGCGTCGCTGGCTACGGTTACCGTTGACTCATAGGTCACTGTGCCGCCACCGCTGGTCGTCAGCGTTTCCCCCGAATTGATCGTCAGCGGGTTTCCGACCACCAGCGTTGCGCTAGAAGCGACGTCGAACGTGGTATTGCTCGCCAGCGTTGTCGGCAGGTTCAGCGTGTGCGATCCCTGCTCGACATTAACCATCGCGTTGCCGGAATTCGTTTGCAGCGTCAGGCTGCCGGCCCCCGTGAGAACGTACTGATTGGAATTGTTGAATGTCAGTGTGCCCAGCGTTATCGCGCTATTCGTGAAGACGGTCTGCGAAGTCATAATGACCTGGCCCAGGGTCGCGGTGGCGCCGACTCCATTGGGCACGGCGTCGCCGCCCCAGTTGCTGGCCACATTCCAGTCCCCGGAACTAGCGACAGCCCATTCACCCGTCGCCGCGACGTACTCCTGGTCGAAATTCAGATTGGTGATTCCCACATCGCCAGGGTTGCCGGTGGTTTGATGAACGTCGAGGATCAGCGTCCCCTCATAAAACGTCGACCCATAATTCGCCGCCAGATTGAAGGTGGAGCTACTGCCAGGTGAGTCGGCGATGCCAACGGTGGTTGTCGTCGGCACCATTTCCGGCCCGCCGATCGTGTTCTCATATACCGTGCAGGTCGTTCGGATGTCGTCATACGATCCGGCAACGAGCTCGTACGAATTGAGCCGAACCGCATAGCCCGGCGAAGGAGTGAAGGTGAAATAGAAATCGTCGTTAGGATCGTTGGGAAAGTTTCCGCCGAGCAGCGCCGCGCCATTGGGCCAATCGCTGGCAGCGCCCGTATAGTAAACTCCCACCGCCTGAGCGCCGCCGACGCTGTACGACATCGCCACGTCCGGCGTCCATCCGTTGCCTTCCTGATAGTTGAAGGTGTCGGTGTTGCTCGCATTCTGAACGACCGTTGTCGTTCCGGTGCTGGCCGAGCCAAAGTTCACATCCGTTCCGTAGGTACTCAGAGGATCGGACGAATTTGAATAAAACCCCACGTAGGTTTTGCCATCGCTTCGCGAATTGTTGAACACTAGATTCGTCGCAAAGGTTGGAGCAGCGGCGATCGCGCTTAGCGCAAGGATCGATCCATTAATCGCTGTTCGACGAGAAACCATGATCACACCTCCAAAAGTCACTTCGTAACGGCACGCCGAGACGCCCGCACATTTCTCCAGATGATCTTTTCAAGCCTGTTTTGTCAGTCGCACTCCACGGTAATTCACCCAGCCTCCCGGGCTCTATGGCCGGTCGGGATGTCCCCAGAGCTGGTAATTATTTTTGCAGAAGTCGTAAAGCGTATGCGTTTGAACCGAACCATCGCAGAATAAAAAGTTGATCCCCATCTGCTTGACAGAGTGCCGGGGACGGGCGCCATTGAAAAACAAATAGTAAGGGATCGGCTGCTGCTCGAACTGGATGAAGAAATAGGAGTCCGGAATGCCAATATGGGCAAGGCTGATCGTCATCGGGTACCAGTTTGGGGAGAACACATAAGCGTTAAGGGCATCACAGACGAGATAAGTGGTACTTGGGACCTTATCGAGCTTGCGGCTGTCAGCGCCATCGGGAAAATCGGTGTTCCAACCCACTTCGCCGTCGCTGAACACGTTGGGGTAATTCAAGCCGTAGGCCACGTCGCCGACCCACTCTGTACCCAACGATGGGCACCAGAAAACCTGGTCCCGCGGAAGGTAGTCGCCAAACCAGGCATTGTGAGATTCGGTTTCGCTTGAAACGCCGTGAGTGGGGTCGCCCGCGATGCCGAGATACCGGCCAAGATAGTCTGCGTAATACTGCGCGTACATCAGGTGGCCCTGGTTGTCGTTGGCATACATTCGCAGCGCAAGCCCTTGCTGCCGGAGGTTGTTCATGCAGGCGACGGTGTTGGCCTGGTTTCGCGCATTGTTGAGAGCGGGGAGCAACAAGGAGATCAGGATCGCGATGATGCCGATCACGACGAGAAGTTCGACGAGCGTAAACCCCTTACTTTCCAGACGGCTCGTGCAACATTTTTTGGTCATGACGAGCCGGAATATATCACTGTCGACAATGTACGGCAATAAAAATCGGGCCGCCGCCGTGTATTTTTTTGCTTAAGACCTCACGGCCCGTAAACCATCGCCACAGCGTCGCGGCGAACACGGTCGGGCAATTCCCAGCCCAACTTCTCAAGCTGCTTCAATCCCTTGCTGAACTCGGTTTCAATCGCCCCAAGCGTCTTGTCCCGATACTCAAAATCCAGCGAAACGTCGCCCGAGTACCCCAGTGAATCCAGCACCTGCCCGAAATAGCGGAAATCGACCGAGCCGTCACCCGGGGTCAATTCAAGCTGCTGGCGAAAATTGGCCGTATCCTCCCCGTCTGAATCGCGCAAGTGCACGTGCCACAGGCGATCGCCCAGCGCCATCAAAAAGCTGCGAAGATCGTAGCCGATGATGCCCCAATGGCTCGAATCAACCAGAGCGCCAACATTTGCGTTATCGAGGCGCGAAAAAACCCACAGCGCATCTTCGGCACTCCACATGTTACCGTAAAGATGCGGCACCTCGAGGAGCATTTTTACGCCATAGCGAGCGCTAACCTTCGCAACCGCATCGTAGGCCTTTAGCTCGTTTCCCAACTGGTATTTGTGGTCGTTGCGCGTTGTTCGCGTGCCGAAGCTCATGGTCATCATCGGAATACCCACCTCGCTCAACTGCTGGATTTTGCGCGTTGAGTCGGCGACAAAACGATTGATTTCCTCGGGGATCCACGCCTGGTACGTACCGGAATCGAAATTCAGGCAAATCGGTTCCAGGCCGTGTTCATCCAACATGCGACGCAACTCCGTTGGAGTCGGGCTTCCAAAGTTAAAATGAAAGCAATAGCTCTGAAAACTCGCGATTTCGATTCGCGTGAAACCTCTCGCCGCCATTCTTGGCAGCGCCTCGTATAAGGTGTAATGCGCCCATCCCAAAGATGAAACTGAAGTGACCCTCGGCACAAAAGCCTCCCAAAATGGCGACACAAGACCCATTGAAGGCGCAACTCAGCCCTGCTCAATCAGCGCACCCTCACTCTAATAAATCAACTCGACTCCCACCCGACGCTGAACAACTGTCAACCGGCCGAGCCAGTCAGCGAAAATTCGCCCTTCAAACCAGTTCGCTCATCCTTGAATTACGACAGATCTCCGATCGGCACGGAGGTGTTGAGGACCGAATCAACCGCCTTCTGTTCGATGGCCGCTTTGATCCCCTTCTGGAAGGCCAGTGTAATGTGGCTGTTGAGCAATCTTGTCGCCTCGTCAACATCACGCCGCTCCATCGCTGCGATAATCTGGAGATGCTCCTTCACGACATCGCTTTCATCCTGCACGATCATGAGGCCGCTGCGCTGATACTCCCACGCCAGCATCTGCAAATTGCTGCCCTGTATGGCGGTCTCCAACCGGCGACTGTTGGCGAGCCCGATCAGCTCGCGATGAAATTCGAGATCGGCATTGTTGGCGCTGCGGAAATCGCCCGCCACTAGCGCCTTACGCAACCGCTCGCAGGATTCGCGCATGACCACCAGGCTCAGTTCCGAGAAGCCGCGCTGCATCGAAAGACGAACCGACAGGCACTCCAGCGCCGCACGGATCTGGAACAATTCATCCAAGTCCTTCAGCGTCATGTTCTTCACGAAGAACCCAACGCCCGGGACGCCTTCAACCAGGCCTTCGGCGGCGAGACGCAAAAAAGCCTCGCGCAGCGGTGTGCGACCAACCTTCAGCAGCTTGGAAATCCGCAATTCAATCAACCGCTCACCCGGTTGGAACCGGCCCTCGATTATCCCCCGGTGCAACTGCTCGTAAGCCCTGTCGCTAAGCCGGTCAAAACCCAGTTTCTTTGGTCCCGATTTTCGAGTTAACTTTCTCATAGACTTTGATAATATATCGTTGCCGACAATGGGAGTCAATTGGAATTAGTCCCTTTGCTGGTCCGTTCCAGTGGCAATTCCCGCGCCGGAACGCCGCCGTAACCGGGCAACCAAGAAACGTCTGTTCCGACAACCCTCGACACCGGCAACGCACCAGGCTCCATCGAGTCCTCATCATGCCCTCAATTCCGCCAAACCGCCAGACGGAAATGCAACCATTAATCCGCATACCTTCGCGGGAAGCCTCCAGCCAACCAAAAGCGAAAATCACGCGAAAGGCCCGATGATCCCCGCCTCGCCAGGTTCTGATTCGCGGCGCTTTCACGTCGGAACGCTCAAATATACTTCGGCCGGCCTGGCCATGCTCTTTCTATGGCTGCTGTGGGGCAATTTCTGCTTCCAACTGATGGAAATGGTCGCCATCCAGGTCCTCCCGCTGAAATTGCAGGGGCTAAATGCATCGAACATCGTCACGGCGGTTATCCTGAGCACCATCCCCAACGCCATGAATTTCGTGGTCAACCCGATTGTCAGCACGCGATCGGACCGATACCGAAGCCGCTGGGGCCGACGTCTTCCATTCCTCTTCTGGGCCACACCGCCACTGACGCTGTTTCTCATCCTGATGGGATATTCCGACTCGCTGGCGCGAATCATCAATCAGATCCTCGATTTTCTGGGCCATTTCTCGCCAATCACAATTTCGCTCGTTCTCGTAGGGGTGTTCACGATCATGTTTCAATTTTTCAACATGATCATCAATTCGATTTATTATTTCCTCTTCAATGACGTGGTCCCGCAGGCGTTTATCGGCCGCTTCCTTTCGCTGTTTCGCGTCATTGCCTCCGGGGCAACCGTTCTTTTTGAGTTCTTCATCTTTCCCTACTCCCGATCGTACATGCGGGAGATTTTTCTGGGAGCCGCGGTTGCCTATTTGGTGTCGTTCACGCTGATGTGCCTGAACGTCAAAGAAGGGCAGTATCCGGACCCCGCCGAGGAAACCGAGCGCCAGCCCGGCATTTTCGCTTCGGCACGCACCTACTTCGTCGAGTGCTTCAACAGCCGGTTTTACTGGGATTTTTTCCTGTCCAACATGTTTTGGGCCGCGGCCGCCTGCACCGGGCCTTTCATGGTTTACCTTTACTTGTCGCTCGGAATGAGCCTCGGACAACTTGGCAAGGTGGCCGGATGGTCGGCGGTTATCAGCGTTTTGCTGCTTTATCCGGCCGGGATGATGGTCGATCGAATTCATCCCGTGCGCATCATGCTGATAAGTACCGCAATCATCGTCGTACTTTCGCCAGTGCTGCTCGTCTGGCTTTTCTTCGATCCGTCGCCGCGGGTCTCGATGGTGATCTATACGACGTACAGCCTCACCGTTTTGCCCGCCACGATCCTCTACACCGCGGGATCATTGCCCATGTACATGCGGCTGCTTCCCAAGGACAAGTTCGGCCAATTCTGCTCCGCGGATGCGATGATTCGATCGATCGCCGTCATCGGCGGAGGGCCCCTGCTAGGCTTGCTGCTCGATGCGTTGAAATGGAAGCTCAACGGCAGCTCGCATTATTATCGCTACGCCCCGATCTGGACGACCGTGCTTCAAGCCCTGTCCCTGCTCTTCCTGTATCGCGTCTACATTTACGGCAAGCAGCGGGAAAACCAGGCCGTTGAACCGATTCCGGATGAACCGGAGCCACAAAAGGTGATCGATCCAGAGACATTAATTATCCAGGCAACCTCAGAGCCAACGGTTTCTTAGAAGGAGATCGAACGTGCGCAATCTGTCAATCAACCAGCTCTTCAATCAATACGCGGCCCAGCATCACCCCCAATTTCGCTTTGCCGGAAATTCAGTCCCGGATTGGCGCAAATGGCGCAATGCGCTGCGGCCTCGACTTCTTCAATCGCTGGGCCAAATTCCGCCATCCGTTCCCCTAAACCCCGGGCTGATCTGCCAGTGGGAAGAAGACGGCCTCATTAAACAGAAGATTTTCATCGACGTTGAGCCCGGGCTTTCCGTGACCGCTTATGTTTTTCGGCCTTCGGGTACGACCGGAAAACTTCCCGCAATTCTCGCATGTCACGGGCACGGTCCCTATGGCAAGGAAGCGGTGATGGGCGTTCGTTCATCTGATGCGCTCGTCGCAAATATTTCGCGATTCAACTACGACTACGGCCTGCAAATGGCGAAGGCTGGGTTTGTCACCATGGCGATTGATTGGCGCGGGTTCGGCGAACGCGACGACCGCGAGCGGCCCTTTTTATGGAAGGGCGCGGAAGGGCGCGACCTTTGCAATTTGCACTATCTTCGCGCTTCCATGCTCGGCTACACCGTGCTGGGCATGGACATCCACGACGGCAAATGCGCAATCAACTATCTCTGCGAGCAGGACTATGTAGATCCGAACCGAATCGGCGTCATGGGCCTTTCCTTTGGCGGAACGATGACAACCTGGATGGCCATCTGCGACGAGCGCGTTAAAGCCGCCGATGTGATCTGTTACAGCGATCGCTTTGCCAAGTTCGGATTCCGCGATTTGAACATCTGCGGGAGCCAGATCACGCCCGGGATTTACGAACTGTGCGATGTGCCCGATCTCCAGGGACTGATCGCGCCCAAGCCGCTGCTGATCGAAATCGGCGTTCATGACGACTGCTTCCTTGTCGAGAACGCGAACAGTTGCTGGGAAGAGCTGCAAAAGATTTATGCAGCCGCCGGTATATCGGAACGCCTCGAACTCGATCGATTTGGCGATGGGCATCGCTGGGGCGGGAACAAGTCGATTCCATTTTTCCGCAAATACCTGGCAGAGGTGTGATGGTTGGCAGGAGGATTGCCTTCAACGCAACTCATTCAAATCAATCGTCATGCCTGCCGGACGGATAGGCCGCGCCAGCGAGCGGATCAGTCGCAATTCTTCCCGGCGGATTTTCAATCGGGTCGCCAGCGGCAGGCGATAGAAGGTCTCATGCGATTCCACGACATGGCAAAGGTAATCGGGAAAATAGCTGCACAGCGAAAGACCCAAGCCGAGCTGGCCGCGTAAGAATTCCACGCAAGTCTCATAGAATTGTGCGGCATTCGCCCGAGCGCTTTCGGCCAGGCGATCGTCTTCGCTCGTTTTCACGATCTGCCAGGCTATCCGTGCTCGCAGCGACGCGGCAGTTTCCATCGCAAAAAGATGCGCAATTCGCGCCGTGATGAGCAGTTGCTGCAACTCCGAGCGGGCGATCGCCGATGTGGGTGGTTGCACCCCTTCCAAAATGCCGGTCGCGCGTTCCGCGCCGGCGGCCAGAAAATCGAGGCGTCCGATTACATCCCCAGGCGCACCCGCAACGACTTTTTCCAGCGACGCCGGATTTTGCTCGACCGTCCCAAGCAGCGCGCCCAGCGTAATCACCCCATCGGGGTTCGCCCACTGCGGAGGGTCCATCTGGCTGTCGCCCAGCACACCGGGCCAGCGCCATTTCCCGTCGAACCAGGGCTGAAGGTGAAACGTGAAACCTTCGCGCTGAAGGTGCAGGATCGCTGTCATATTCAGGGGAACGGCCGCGATGAGTTTTGCCGCCTCGCAAACCCTGTCACCCTGGCCATCGCCAAAAAATTGCCGGAATTCCGCGCGAACGACTGGGTTCGTTTCCTGCTGGCGCCTCAACGCGCGGTTCCAGGTTTTCCAGCAATCGCTGGATATTTCGCGAGGAAATGAAGCTGCTGCATTGGCCGCGATGGCCCCAATGGAGGTTGATGTGAACGATCGTGCCCGGCGTGTCGCATTCGTTAAGCCTTCTGGCGGAATCTCGTGCCCAGCTTTCGTCATGCCACAGAAGCGGTCCCGAATTTTCCGCCTCGATCGCCTGCATCATCCAGGCGCGGTGGCCCGCCCGGGAATATTCCAGCGCCGACGGATCGGGACCAGACCAGCAGGCATCAAACACGGAAAACTTGGTCGCGTACTCGATGCCGGACGGCAATTGCCGCGCCCACGGCTCCATGCCCCACGTCCGGACGATAAGCTCTTTTTTGGCAACATCGCAGGCGCGCCGGACGGATTCGATCAGGTCGATGCTTAACCGCAAGCGAGGATTCGCCGTCGCCGACGATGTTCCGTCATGTGAATCAAAGATACTTTGCGTTCTCCCCAAAGCGCACGCAGCGCATCGGCAATAACTGAATTCCCCGGGCGTCACCATCAGGCCTGAAAGCTCGGGAATATTCGCGAACAGCTCATCCCAGCAGCGGCCAAGAAATTCGCGGTACTGTGGATCGCTCCAGCAAATGTGAGCGACTAGGAATCCCATGCGGTCGGGATGAAACCGCCGTCCCCACATCGGATCGTCGACGGCGTCAAGCTTTTGGGCCAAATCCTTGTGTGCATTAACCCATGTCTCCGGCGCCATAAAGTTGTAATGGTGCAAAAATATTTTGACTTTCCTGGCCAGGCCGTATGCGGCGATCTGGCGCGAAGTTTCGATATTTCGCTCGATGGTCGCAGTATCAAAACAGCGGGCGCTGGCATCGTGTGGAAAACGACAGACGTAATGAAATGGCCACTGCCCCACCACGCGGTCCGTCATATACGGCTCGACGCCGGTGATGATGCGATCGACGTTCAGGCTGGCGGCCCAATCGATGATGCCTCGCCATGCGAGAACCGAATCATCCCCGAAGCTCTCGACGGTTCCCCACGGCCCGTCGATCGGTTCGAGGAGCGAAGGTGAAACCCACCAAATTGCCTTACCCTTCACGCATCGCCTCCGTGGTAGGGAAAGTTCCGCGCTCAGTTGTGCCGGTCGAACCAGTCAAACGCGGCGGCCGGCAGGCCCTCGTGGCCCCCTTCGAAGATGGTCACGCGCGATTTGCCAGCGTGGCGCCGAAGGTGAATTTTCCGACCATAAACAGCATCTTCGACCCGATTAGAATCCAGCGGATCAGCCAGGTTGCTTCTCCTGCCAAGCTGCTGAATTTCACGCGCGGTGACCGCCGCAGCGCCGACGGCGGCGGCAATCTCGTTGAACGCATCCAGGGTATGGTGAATCGGAACCGACCCCGTGTGTCCATCATGAATTCCGGCATTGAAATCAATCGGCACATCCTTCGCGGACGCAAGCTGGCCCAACGGCGAGCGAAGCCTAAGTTGCACATCCGCCGATGTCGTTCCCGGCGCCCCGCCGACGCAGGCCATTATGTTCTGCGCATAGGACTCGGGCTCGCCGTCGCGGAGATGCTCGAAATACCATTGCCGCAAATCCGAAATTCCTACCCACTCGCTGACCGCCGCCCACATTTTCGGATGTCTCGCGGCCATCAGCATCGCCATGTGCCCGCCCCCTGAAACGCCCATCAGAAAAACGCGATCCGCCGAGGCCGAAAATTCGCCTTTTGCCCACTGCACCGCGTCAAGTATATCCTGCTGCGCAAGATCCGATCCGCACGCTTCGGGACGAACATTAGGCCCCCGATAATCCGGTTGAATCAGCGACCAATTCCGCTCCCGCGCCAATTCAACCCACGCTGGTTCCTCCATTTCGCAGCTTCCGCTCCAGGTGTGCAGAAAAACCACCAGCGGAAATCT
Organism: uncultured Phycisphaerales bacterium; assembly: GCA_963755915.1. Classification (GTDB taxonomy): domain Bacteria; phylum Planctomycetota; class Phycisphaerae; order Tepidisphaerales; family Tepidisphaeraceae; genus PALSA-1353. The sequence goes on along the minus strand of CAVWLP010000002.1, from coordinate 3,152,420 downwards.
CTTCCCGCCGGCAACGTAGCGCAGCGACTGCTTTTCCCCATCCCGGCTGCTTGGAATCTGGCACGTTTGCATCTTCATTAGATTACCTGCGGGCGGATTTTATCTTGACAGAAACCGAATACAATGTAGATTTCCCTTAAACGAATCGTTTCGTGTCAGCGAAATTCGCTCCGCCCGTCCGCCCCGCCGAAGCGCCCGCTGGCCTTTTCTGCGAGCAATTAAATCATGCGCGAAACAATCAATTCACATCCGCGGTGGGCAGCCGCCCTGATTGTGCTTGCCGTTCTGGGCATTTTCATAGGCGTCTTCAGAACATTGCGAACAGGCGTCCCGACCTCCATGCCAACCAAGGCCTATTTCACAACCGACGACAGCTCGCCCGACGCCGCCAAAGCCGCGCTATTTACCGATTCGGCGGATAATCTTCCCCCCTTCCAGAAGGACGGCAAAACCGCCTACCTTGCCTGTGTCTTCACCTGCGATGGCGGAAAGACCACCTGGGTTGGATATCTTGAGCGGTTTACACCTGGCAAACTTGACCAGATTCGCAACAACGCTTCCCCCACTGACGCGGCCCAGGGCATGGCCAAACTGCAAACTTCAATGCAGGGAATCCAGATCAAGCGCCGGGAGACCGCGACTGGACCGATTTCAGTGATATCAGCCGCTCCATTCGAATCACCGACGTGCGCTGCCCTGACGGTTCAAAGAACAATCTGACGATGGTCACTCCGTGATCGCGGTCTCTGCGCGGATTTACAGCGCCGCCGAGCTTGCCCGGGGCATGAACTCGCTGGCGACAATTGTGTCGATCGACTTCTTCTCCTCTTTTCTGCTCAAAAGATCCAGCATTTGAGCGATCGCTCCGTCGGCGAGACGCCCGACGCGCACTCCAACGCTCGATAACCGCACCGATGAAACGAGGCACGCCGGCTGGTCGCCGAATCCGACGATGGCAACGTCCCCCGGGACTTTTCGGCCACTTTTAATCAATTCTTCCATTATCCCGATGGCCAACTGGTCGTTATTTGCGAACAGCGCGTCGAATCGCAATCCCTTTTCAATGATTTGCCGACCGATTTCGCATCCCTCTTCCACATTCCAGGCATCTTTGAGCGGGACGCGAAAGATGAGATCCTGGGGGAAATCAACTCCCCCTTTCTCATGGGCGCGGCGGCAACCCGCAAGCTTCTCAGGCCCCGTGCGCGCACGGCCGTCACGCCCTTCGTGCAGGTCAAGCACTGCCAGTATGCGCCTTCTTCCGCTTCTCAGAACCTCCGCAATCGCTTGCTCAACCCCTATCGATCGATCCACGTGGACATGCCGGATGCGTGGCGAGGGCGGATGCATCGTGACCGTGTCGATCAGAACCGCGGGCGCCGCAGTCAGCTGATCGTCGGTCAGCCACGGCCGGTAGGGAGAAAGAATGAAAATCCCTTCCACCATTCGGCCCCCAAGCTCGGCGATCGTGTTCGACTGAACCGCCGCATCATCGCTGCGCACAGGCGTGAGCAGAACCTTATACCCCTCCCGATCGGCAGCGTCATAGATCGCTTCCGCCGTCTGAACCACATAATCGTTGACCATCCCGGGGAAAATCAGTCCCAGCACTTTGCTCGACTGGCTCCGAAGGCTTCGCGCGACGATGTTCGGCGAATACTGTAGCTTTTCCGCTACCTTCAGCACCCGCGCCCGAGTTTCGGCGCCGATCCAGCCGCGATCGCGGCCGGCCAGGACCTCACTCGCGGTGGAGAGCGAGACCCCCGCCGCGCGGGCCACGTCCGCCATCTGCACCTTGCGCGTCGCCGAGGGTTGCCTTGACATACGAATCGTTTCGTGTTAGAAGAATTCCGACGAAATTGTATCGCTCCAGCGGATTTCTTCAAGGACGGCGGACGTAACGTGTCCTCTTCCCATAACACCGGCCTGCTGACGCCCGGCGACAAGAGCCGCGGCTTGCTCATGGTCGCTGACTCCGCCTCGATACTCAAGCGATTTTACTGGCTCCAGCGCGAACTCGTCCGCCTCGCCGCCGGCTGGATGCCCGGAGTCACCCACTGGCAATCCAAGCTCCTGCTGCCCGAATTTCTTTGGCAGGATGCCGTCATCTGCAATGAGCTGCGGCAGCGCGTCCTCGAACTTCGATATCCCCTCCGCGAAATCGATCTTCCCCCCGATGAATCCCTGGTTGAGCTGTGGTCAAAGTTCGCCGATGCGCCCAGCGGCGAGGCCTTCACCCAGGGGCTTTGGCGAATCGTCAAGCCGCTGTTTCGCGCGGCGCTCTCTGCTTATCTTCAGCAGGCGGATCATCTCGATGACGGCCCGACAATCCGAATCCTTACACAAGCGATCGAAGACATCGATCACCAGCTCACGCGAGCCCAAGCCGCTTCCGCCGATCTCCAGGCGGTATTCCCTGACCGCGCAAAATCAATCGAACATTGGTGCGAAGGCTTGGAGCGCTGGTCCAGGGCCGTCGGCAACCTTTTGGCCCCGACGCAGTCCCCAACGCAGTCCACCGGGGAATTCAATCCATCCCGATTCGGCGGAAAACCGTTTTCGATTCAGCGGCTCGGTGAGCGCAATGCGCGGTTCCGGCTCCTGAAGTTTGCCTGGCCCGACATGCTCGATCCCAAATTCGGCGCGGGCGAGGAGCTGCGCCTCCAGGTTCGACAGGCCGTCCATCATCTCAACGAGGTCTGGGCCGCCGAAATGGCCGCAGCCTGTTTGTACGACTTGAGCGCCGAGGCGGATCACGAGTTCCTGGTCGACGCGGCCCGCTGGTGCTACGACGAGATCAGGCATTGCCGCATGGGATTCACCCGATTGCGGGAGTGGGGATTTACCCTCGACCAGATGCCCCTTTGTGCGTTTTCCTACAATGCCGGGGCTGAATCAGATGCCCTGACACGCCTGGGTATTATTTTCTATTTCGAGAGCACCTATATCCATACAAAGTCCCAGCGGATGAAAATCTTCGGGCAAGCAGGGGATCGAGTCAGCAGTCACGACATGGATTTCGACTGGGCCGACGAGCAGATCCACGCCCACTACGGTTCGAAATGGCTTGGTCATTTTCTAAAGAAGCGCGGCGATACGCGTGCACCCGTGCGCTTTCGAACCGAGGCCGAGCATTGCATCGAAGCTTATCGCCGCGGAGCTTCAGCAGCCGATCGCGCCGAATCGCTCCAGGTGTTCGAGGAGACGATGGCGCTGGCCCAAAAAAAACTTCAATCGGCCGCGCCGGGCAACGCGCGTTAGAACGTTTCCGCGGAGAATCTGTCGCTCCTATCCCATCCAGAGTAATTTTCTACTTCAATGAGAGAATCGTATATCGTCCGCCGCGTTTCGCCCCCCGCTGCCGGCGCCATGGACCTATCAGACCCACTCTGGTCCGGCACGCAGGAGCTCGAGATCAGTCACTTTCATCCAAAAAGCAGCGATCATCGGCCGCGCACGCGCGTGCGGATGCTTCACGATCTTGCCAGCCTCCACATTCGATTTGAAGTCAACGACCGATATGTCATTTGCAAGCACACATCGTTTCAGGATTCCGTTTATCAGGACAGTTGCGTTGAATTCTTTTTCCAGCCGCTGAAAGGACCGGCCTATTTTAATCTCGAGATCAACTGCGGCGGGACATTCCTCTTCTATTACGTGCAGGACTCCACGCGCACGCCCACAGGACTGGCAAAATTTACCCCGATCGCCCCGCACCACGCGAAACGGCTTTCGGTTTTTCACTCGCTGCCCTCCATCGTAACGCCCGAGCGCACCGATCCAACTCCCTGGAGCGTCACCTGCACAATACCGTTGGAGGTGCTGGAACACTACACCGGCCCGCTCGCCGCTCTCGCTCAATCGTCCTGGCGTTGCAATTTCTACAAATGCGCTGACCAAAGCTCCCATCCTCATTGGGCGAGTTGGGCGCCGATGGGAGAGGAACTCAATTTCCATTTACCCGAATGTTTCGGAACCGTGCAATTTGAATGAGAATCCGCTCGCTCTGCGAAACACATGACGATTCAGCAGCAGTTTGAACTTGCCTTGTCGCATCATCGGGCCGGCCGATTCCCCGAGGCGGAGCGAATCTATCGGGAGATTCTGACCCAGCATCCTTCTCATGCGGAGACCCTGCATATGTTGGGGGTTCTGTCCGGTCAGGCCGGACGACTGGACGACGCAATTCAGATGATCCGCGCGGCGATCGCATTGGCCCCCAATCGCCCCGACATGCATTACGACCTCGGCATCTCGCTCCAAAATAGCGGACGGCGCAGCGAAGCCATCAGCACCTATCGTCACGCCCTTGAGCTTCAGCCGAATCACGCCGCGGCCTGCAACAATCTCGGCGTCACGCTGAAAGATAACGGACAAGTCGACGAAGCAATCGCCGCATACCGCCAGGCGATCCGAATCAATCCAAACTTTGCCGAAGCGTATGGCAACCTCGCAAACGCTTTGATCGACAAATTCCAGTTCGACGAGGCAATTGTCTGCTATCGCCAGTCGCTTCGCCTCCTCCCTAACAACGCGGCGATCCACAACAACCTCGGCAACGCGCTGCTGCGGACCAAACGTCCAGACCAGGCCATTGCCTGTTTTCAACGCGCCATCGAAATCCAACCCTCGTTCGCTGACGCTCACGGCAATCTCGCCAACGTCCTGGTCGCCGTGGGACACACGAACGAGGCAATCACCGAATTTCGGAACGCGATCCGTCTGAGTCCCAAAACTGCCCGGTTTCACATCGACCTGGGAAATACCCTGAGAGATACGGGACAGACAAAAGAGGCGCTCGCAAGTTATCGGGAAGCAGTACAACTCGACCCGACGCAGGCCGGTCCGCACAACAACGTCGGCAACGCGCTGGCAGATCTGGGGCAATTGAACGAAGCAATCGCCGCATTTCGCCACGCCATTTACCTCGATCCCAATCTCGCAGAGATTCACTGCAATCTGGGAAACGCATTACGCGAAAATCGGCAGCTCGATGATGCGATTACCGCATATCGCCAGGCCATTCGACTCCAGCCCGACTTCGCCGGCGCGTTTAACAATCTCGGAACTGCGTTGAAGGACGGTGGTGATTTAAACGGCGCGATCGATTCGTATCGCCGCGCAATCGAGCTTCAGCCGGATCATGCCGATGCGCACAGTAATCTGATCTATTGCATGCTGTTTAATTCAGATTACGACGCGCCCATCGTTCTGCATGAATGCCGGCGCTGGGCCAAGCAGCATGCCGATCCGCTCAAGCACAAAATTCGGCCACACGCCAACGATCGCGATCCCGATCGCCGCTTGCGCATAGGTTATGTATCTCCCGATTTTCGCGATCACGTCGTTGGACAGAATCTGCTTCCTCTGTTTCGCCAACACGACCACAGCCGCTTCGAGATCTTCTGCTATTCCAATAATGCCCGTTCCGACCCCATGACCGAGCAATTTCGCGGCTACGCCCATGTTTGGCGCAGTATTTCCGGCCAGCCCAACGCGCCCGTCGCGGAACTCATCCGCCATGATCGCATCGATATTCTGGTCGATTTAGCGCTTCACATGGCTCGCGGGCGCCTGCGGGTTTTTGCCCTTAAGCCCGCCCCGATCCAGGCGACATTCGCCGGATACCCCGGTTCAACTGGCCTGGATACGATCGACTATCGCTTCACTGATCCTCACCTGGACCCGCCCGGATTTCACGACCATTTCTATTCCGAAACCTCAATTCGTCTGCCCGAAACCTTCTGGTGTTACCAACCATTGGTCACCGGGATTGACGCCAATCCATTGCCCGCGCGAACGCTCGGCCATTTGACGTTCGGGTGTTTGAACAACTTCTGCAAGGTCAACGAACAGGTCTTGCGACTATGGGCCCAGATCCTCAACGCCATTGATGGTTCGCGATTGATTGTCCTATGCCCCGAAGGAATGCATCGTCAAACCATGTTCGCAACCTTGCGGCGCGAGGGAATTGATAGCGATCGCGTCGAGTGCGTCAGTCCATGTCCGCGCCGCCAATATCTCGAAATCTATCATCGCATCGACATCGGCCTCGACACCATTCCCTATAACGGCCACACCACGACCCTCGACGCATTGTGGATGGGCGTGCCGGTCGTAACCCTCGTCGGAGATACCGTTGTGGGAAGAGCGGGCCTCTCGCAATCCACCAATCTGGGATTACCCAAATTGATCGCCCATTCGCCCGAGCAATATATTCAAGCGGCCACCAGCCTCGCGAACGATCTGCCTCATCTCGCCGACTTGCGACAAACATTACGCTCACGAATGGAAAACTCCCCCATCATGGACGCGCAACGCTTTACTCGTCATGTCGAAAAAGCCTACCGATCCATCTGGCAAACCTATTGCGCTCACTCACCCGCCTAAACGAAACGTCCGTCACAAATTTCGCCTTACAGATCCGGTATATCAACCCATCTCCTCTGCTTCCACGATTCGATCGCCAATTCCGCCATTTGAATCCCTTTGGCCGCCTCACGCATCGTCCACTTGAAATCCCCGCCGACCGCCACATGACGCAAAAATAATTCCCACTGCATCTTAAACGCGTTGTCGTAATGCTGATTCGCGGGAACGCTTGACCACCCGTTATAAAAATCGATCGGGTTGTCGATATCAGGATTCCATACCGGCTTTGGCGTCGTCGCAGCATGTTGAATCTTGCACTCGCGCAGACCCGCCACCGCCGAGCCTTCCGTTCCATCCACTTGCAAAGTCAAAAGATCATCTCGCCTCACCCGCACGCACCACGACGAGTTGAACGTGCACACCACATTCTTGTCCGTCACCATCGTGACATAGGCGCTGTCATCAGCGGTGCATTTGTATCTCCGTCCATTTTCGTCCACACGCTGGTCGATGTGCGTCGCTCCCAGGCATGAGATGCTCACGACGTTGCCGAACAGGTTGTCGATCAAATACCGCCAGTGGCAAAGCACATCCACGATAATTCCACCCCCATCCTCCGCCCGGTAGTTCCAGCTCGGGCGCTGCGCCGGTTGGTCTTCGCCGGTAAATACCCAATATCCAAATTCCCCGCGTACCGACAGAATCCTCCCAAAGAACTCCGAATCGATCAGCCGCTTGAGTTTCAAAATTCCCGCCACCCAAAGCTTGTCCTGAACCACCCCGTTTTTCAGCCCCCCCGCCTCCGCTTTTTTCACCAGCGCTATCGCCCCGGCGCTCGTGGCCGCAACAGGTTTTTCGCAATAGACATGTTTCCCCGCATCCAACGCCCTGCTAACCGCATCGAATCGCAGTGGCGTCGACAATGCGTCAAAATAAACCTGGTAATGAGGATCGCCAAGAACCGCCTCCACATCCGTCGAATAGGCAATCCCCTCATGCCGCTCGGAAAGCTGCTTCAGCTTCCGCACATTTCGCCCCACAAGAATCGGTTCAGGAACGATAACAATTCCATCACCCGCACTTATCCCACCCTGCTTGCGGATGGCCATGATTGACCGTTCCAAATGCTGGTTCGTCCCCATGCGTCCGGTGACGCCGTTCATGATGATGCCAACGCGATGCTCTTTCACAGGGTCTGTTTTTCCACAGACATCTTATCACCCATCGACCAAATCTTCTTCGTTTTCTCCCGGCGTTCCCCCGGACCCCGCCCCGAAAAGTTCACCCTTTTTCTCAAAGTTCGGCAATGAGTCAATCTCATCCCGAAACGCCCACCGACTTCGTCGAGCCCTGTCGAGACGCGCCGCGGTGATTCCCCGCGTACCCCGGCCCAATACCCCATCGGCCCGAAAAACATACCCCGTCACCCCGCCGTCACCCGCAGCGCATCCGGTGGCGCCTCCCCCTCCAAAAACTCCCTCACCCCTTCAAAATCCCCTCCTCAATCCCCATCTGATCCCGAAAATAGTGCGGCGTACAAATCCGCCCCAGCCTCCACCCCTGCGACTCATGCACCTCCGTCCGAAACTAGTCACAGTCCACCGGATCCTCCGCATTCACAAATCGCGAAGCATCACAAAGCACGCCGATCGTCACATCCCCCACAAAACCGCACGGTCAGCAACACCTACCGGCTCACAATTCCCAACCGCCCCTCTCCCAGCCCATCCGCACTCGCATCGACCGCAATCGCTCCCGGCGTGCGCGTGCTGCGGATCACAATTTCGGCTCGCCCATGAAAGAGTTGCCGTTGATCACCTTGGTATTCCTCCACCTCGCCATAGTCGCCGCTCGCCATCCCTGCGATCGTTGCCGGGCCGTCGACGGCGAACCTCACCATTTGATCGCCGTTTGGCTGAAAATTCCCACCGGCATCCACCGCCTCGACGGTAATAAACGACAGATCCTGTCCATCCGCCGTTAGTTCCGTTCGATCCGCGCCTAGCCGCAGCCCAAAAACCGGCCCGGCCGTGCGAAGAATGTTGCTCTCGACCTCCTTACCCTCCTGTACCCCAGCGGTCCTCAACGTGCCGGCCGCGTAGCGCACCACGAATACAGCCCTGAATTTCTCAGCAACCGTCGTCGGCTTTTCCCCCATCAGCACGTCGTTGAGGTATACCCTCACTGCCTCATAGCGCGAATAGACCTGCACCTCAAGCGGTTTGCCTTCATACCCCGGCCAGGTCCAGCTCGCGCGGCTCGGAACGACGCCCCACGGGCCGACGCGCATCTTTTTCCCCTCCGGCGTCGGTTCCGTGATACTCGTATACAGCTTCTCGCCGCGATCCCAAACAATGTTTCGCGCATATGAGATCGGCTTGCGAAAGCCGGTGATGTCCATGTCCCCGCAATATGCACCATGATACGGAAACTGGATCGGCTCCGCGTGAGGGTAGACCGTTTCGTTCGGGGCGTAATACGCGCCCGATCCCGGATTCGCCGAGATAATCGATTCCCGACCAGACAAAGTCCCCCAGGACGTAGGAAAGTTTGCTCGAATACTGCCAACTTACGAATAAATCCCTTGGGAACGATTCCGTCCCAGCCATGATGCGCGTCGGCACTCGCACGTGGTCCCTCTCGTACCGGTTGATTTCATAGTTGTATCCCACCACGTCAAACTTCGACATCAACGCATCGGCATCATCCCACGTCCAATCGAACGGACCGCCGATATTGCGGTACCAAAAGACCGCGGTTGTCAGGAATCGCGTTGCATCCAGCCCGCGGGCGCGCAGACGATTCTAGTCCCATTGGGCATTGCATGCGCGCTTCCAAAGTCATGAATCTCATTGCCAACGCTCCACATCACGATCGACGGATGGTTGCGGTCGCGCAAGATCATGGCGTCGAGGTCCGACTGCCAATTGGCGTCGAAATCCACGCTGTAATCCTCTGGAAGCTTTCCATAGGTCCAACTGTCGAAGCACTCGTCAATCACGATCAGCCCTAAACGATCGCAGGCGTCCAGAAAGACGGGAGCCGGTGGATTATGCGCAGCGCACCGCGTTAAACCCCGCCGCCTTGAGCAGTTCGACGCGCCGCACTTCGGCTCGGTCGAAAGCCGCCACCCCCAGCGGCCCGTTGTCGTCGTGAACGCAGGCGCCGTACAACTTGATCTGCCGCCCGTTCAGCACAAAACCCTTCTCAACCGAGACGGCGATCGTTCGCACCCCAAAAGTCGTCTGCCGCGAATCCACAATCCGGCCCTCGATCGATGCAATCGTCACCGCCACGTACAGATTTGGGGTCTCAGGGCTCCAAAGCTTCGGGTCACGCAACGTCGATGTGGTTTCGACCGTCGTTGTTCGCTGGCGAACGCGATCGATGATGCCGAAACTTGCGCCCACCCGAAGGGAGGTCGCGACGGCGCCCCCCACGGGATTCCCATCCTTCCCCACCTCGAATATCTGCGTCGCGTATTCAACGCGCGGATTGAGTTGGTCGCTGCCGTTTTCAGCAGTGATCGAAATGGCGAGCCTGGCAGCGCCGGCCGATACTTCAATGGTGCGAACAAAGACGCCGAATTGCCCAATGTGAATCGGCTCGCGCACGTCCAGCCGCACGTGCCGGTAGATCCCTGATCCGCTGTACCAGCGGCAATTCAAGGGCCGCGAGTTGTCCACACGCACGGCAACGACGTTCTTTCCGCCAATGTTCAAGAAGGATGTGAGATCGTAAGCAAACGGCGTGAACCCGAAGGTATGCCTCCCCAGCTTATGGCCGTTGATCCAGACACCGCAGAGCATGTAGACGCCATCGAATTGGATCGAAACGTGCTTGCCCGACCAGGCTTGCGGCGCGTCAAATGCCTTGCGATACCAGCCGATCCCTGTCGGAAAGAAGCCTCCGGGACTGCCGGCCGGATTGTCAGCCTCAATCGGCCCGAAGATCGACCAGTCATGAGGCAAGTCCACCGATGTCCATTGATCGTCGTCGAATCGCGGCGTCTCCGCTCCCGCCGGATCGCCCCGCACAAATTTCCACCCCGCGTCCAGCGCCACCACCGGCTCGCCCGGACAAACTCGGATCGTCCCAACCAACGCGAAACCAGCGCTGACTAAAGCGAAAAAAAAGCGCACAAAACTCTTCTCCCGTGCTTTTGGCTGATCGCTCATGACAATCACGACATCAGGTTCTACCATGCCCCGAGGCTAGTGCCTTTATAGATCACTCCTTAGCAACCAAAGAACGCGACAACCCGACGAATCGAACACCTTTCGCCTCAAATGTGAAATCTCAAATCTAAAATCCACCCCAACTCCCGCCCCGACAAAGTCTTACACCACAAACGATTAGTTAGCATTCACTAATAATTTTCTCAAAAGTGTAGCATTATGTTAATCCCGTTCGGCACGCAGGCTTCATCGGAGCATTCCAAAGCTGTGGAGGACGCGAAACAATTGAAGCTTAGATACTTTTACTTTCCCCTGCTGCACGCCGGCGTCCGCAAGAGCGCAGCATCAACCGCGAGGTCTCCGCGGCGACGGATTCCCCTTCAGTTTACTCCCAGTTTTTTCAAGGCCTCCGCTCTTGCCCTCAGCTTAATCCCGGTGTTATCCGGCTTGTTCAGGAATCGAAGCACGTCCTGTTCCTCGGCCAGCCCCAGCAGATACCAGCCGATCATGTTCCGCATCGCCTTGTTCGGCTTCCTGCCGCTGATCAGCTGAATCAGCACGCAGACGATCAGCGCGCAGTGGATTTGGATGTCGATCCCCTCCTGGCGTTGGCTCAGCAGGTGACGCATGCCCAGCAGTTGCTTGAAGATCCGGAAGAACAACTCAACGGTGTAGCGGTACAGATAAATCAGGGCGATCAATTCCGCCGGCAGGTCCAGCAGGTTCGTGTACAGGATGATCAGGTCCGTCGGCTTGTTGCCGCTGCGCGTGCGGCGCGGATGGGGTTTCACCTGCACTTCCACCCGTCGCACCACCCTATCCGCCGCCGTCTCCAGGCCGTCGAGTTTCACCAGCGCGTCTCGCACCACGCCGCCGTCCAATGCTTCCTGTGAAAGCAATCGTTCTTCAAACAGCTCAAACACCGAGTTTTCCGCGGCCCGCATCACAAAGGAGCTTTGCGCCGCGGCGATGTCCGCAAAGAGGCTCCGGTCGGCGTAGCCGCCGTCTCCTACATAGCACCGTCCTGCTTCCAGGCTGCGCCGCAGGACGTTGTTTTCACGGTTGGCCCCCGCGTTGCGAGCGCCAGTGCGGTCGAGGCGATGGACTTTGAACGTCTCCAGATCGAATTGAACGTGCAAACGCCAGCCATAGACCGCTTTCCCGTCCCGGGAGGTGTTGTAGCGCGCATCGATGCCGCAAGCGGATTTGGCCAGCCGACTCAGCGCCGTCAGCACCGTCCCGTCGACCAGCGTGATCGCCTGCCCAAAGTCCGCAAGACGCGGATCGGCGCCTGGGGCAGTTCCCCCGCCAATTCCTCAATCAGCGGCGTCAAACGCCCCGGCTCGAACACCCGAACCGATTCAGAGAAACTGCCCACGGAAAAACGCTTAATTCCCAGCGCCTTGGCCACCTTGGGCATTTCAGCAACCTCCTGAAGATCCCGCAGGGATTGGATCAGCGGATTCCAGGTGTAAAGCAAAACCAGCTTGCAATAATCGTCGAAGTGAAGCTGGCGGTTCCCGGCTCGATCCCGCTCACAGCCCACATCCCGCAGCGTGGGCAGCAGCGCGAAGACGCGCCGCAGATGTCCGAGGCACAGGATCTCTTTTTCCTTCAGTCTTGCCTGCACGTCCGGCAGCATGCCATAAAAAGATCAAAGGCGCAATCTCAATATCTTGCTGCTTGCGCGAACCCCGTGCCGAACGGGATTAGCATTGTGTTGCAAAGTGTCGCATTCTGTTCAGTCGCACCACCTCCTCCACATCTCCCGATACGCCCCCTCCACATCCCGCGCAAACCCTTGCGCATCCATCAACGGCGAGGCCCCCATCCTTTCCCGAAACGATTGGCGCAATTGGTCGAGTTTCGTCAGGTCCCGCGTCAATTCTGCTCCAATCCGCACATATTCCTCCGGTGTCTGCGCGATCAGCTCCGGCAATCCAACATTATTCAAGATACTCACCCCTCCCCGCCCCACTGCCGTCCCCCCCGCAAGCGTGATCACCGGTATCCCCATCCACAGCGCATCGCACGTCGTCGTCCCTCCCCCGCACGGAAAAGGGTCCAGCGCAATGTCGATCTCCTGGTACACCTCCAAGTACCTCCGGAACGACAGCTTCTCCACAAACCTCAATCGTCCCGGATCAACGCCATGCTCCTTCAGCAGGTTCTGTAACTTTTGCCGATGGCTGAATGGATGCGCATGCAAAACCAACCGCGACTTTGGGACCGCCTTCAGAAGCTGTAGCCAGGTCTGAATCGCCTGGGGCGAGTTCTTGCTGAAGATGTTCAGCGATCCAAACGTCACAACTCCATCCCTCTGTGCCGGCAATGATCCGATCTCCGGCGCTCGCTCATCCAGCGGATAACACTAGTACGTCCCTGGCAGTCGCACTGTCTTCTCGCTATAGCACCCATCGCCACTTTCCGGCGGATCCAGGTACGGATCGCTCAGCCGATAGTCCATCGTCTCCAGTCCCGTCGTTGAGCAGTAGGCCAGATAAGTCACCTGCACCGGCGCCGGCTTGCGCAAACAGCAGCATCCGGTTGCGGGCCATGTGCATCGTCAGGTCCACCAGGATGTCGATCCGGTCCTCGCGGATGCCCTGTGCCAGCCGATCGTCCGGCATCCCCACGATGTTCCTCCACTGCGTGGCAAAGCCGCGCAGCAGTTCGGTCATCCCATCGGGACGCAGGACATCGCAGTAACAATAGACGTCGAACCCCTCACGGTCATGCTGCGACAGCAGCGGCACCAGGAACCGCCCAACAGGATGATCCCGAAAGTCCGGCGAAACGTACCCAATCCGCAGCGGCCGATCAGGATTTCGGTCATTCAGATGCGGCGGAATATCCTTCCCAAACGCCGCCGCCCGCTGCTGGTTCCAGAGCTTGTGCTCCTCATAAATCGCCGCCGCATCGTAACCCGGATGAAAATGGATCGCGTAAAGAAGGTTGCTCCAGGCCGCGTCAAAATCCGGCCGAAGGCGGATCGCTTCGCGATACGATTCGACGGATTCCTGCAGCAGCGCCATTTCCTTAAAGGTATTTCCGAGATTGTTGTGCGCCTCGGCAAATTTCGGGTTCGAGCGAATCGCCTGCCGGTGAGCGACGAGCGCCTCGTCGAGGTTTCCCATATCTTTCAGCAGATTGCCAAGATTGTTAAAGGCAACGGCAAAGTCAGGCCGTAGCAAAATCGCCTGGCGGTAGGCCGCGATGGCATCGTTCGGCTGGCCTCCATCCCGCAGTGCGATACCCAGATCGTTATGCAGCGCGGCGGAGTTGGGATCTATGCGCAGGGCACACCGGAAGGAGGCAATAGCTTCATCGTTTTTTCTTGTCCGATGCAGGAGGATTCCAAGCCGGTGATGCGCTTGAAGCAGCTGTGGATTTAAGTGAATCGCCTGACGGTACGAAGCGATGGCTTCATCAAGTCGCCCGCTGTCGGCGAGGATGTTGCCAAGATAAAAAATGGCCTCGGGATAGTTCGGTTGCTGCTCAAGAATCAATCGATAGATTTTCTCGGCTTGGGCCAATCGGCCTGCCTGATGGTGCTTCGCGCCGAGTTGGAGCTGCTGTCGAACGGTCAATGCGTAGATTGTCTCAAACCGCGACCGGGAGGCAATCAGCGGATGAAGCGCTTCACGTAATCGGCGCCCAGCCCCACAGCCTTATAGTGATTCCGGCACATTTCGATTTTCGTGTGCACGTCTTCATAACCCACCTGATTCAGTTCCTCGTCAAGGTAAATCATGGCGCCGGAAATATTGAAGAACGTGATCATCTCCTCGACGCCTTCATCGACGATGAGCGTGTGGGTTTCGCCCGGGGGCTCAAAGACGTACATGCCGGCCTCGGCGATCCAACCATGCTCGAGATACCGCCAGGAGCCTTTAATGACGTAGCCGTGCACAGGCGCGGGATGGCGGTGGCGGCTTAGAACCCCGGCCCGCTGGACGCGAAGCAGATTTGCCCAGCCGCCATTGACGGTATTGAGCATCAATGGTCGGAACCAGACCTTTTCGGCCTGGGGAACCCAGACGCGAGGGTCTTCGGGAATTGCGCGTTCGACAATATCCATGGCCGCGTCGATGGGGAGCGGCGCTGCGACTGTGTTTACAAATGTCATATGGAAAATTCCTGTAACATTATCGAAAAACCGCCGTCGACCGGTAAAATTGCGCCCGTAACGAAAGAAGCGGCACGCGACAACAGGAAAAGCGCCGGGCCGGCCACGTCGGCAGGCTGGCCCCAGCGGCGCATCGGCGTGCGCTCGATGATGCCTCGCGAGCGATTCTCATCATCCTGCAGCGCTTGCGTCAGCGGCGTGGCAACGGAAACGACACGTATTACGGCATAGAGGGCGCTCATCGCCACCTTTATTGTTCATGTGCTTATAAGCCGTGGAGGGATTACCTGATTACAAGGATGAAACCAGCAGTCGATGCAGGGGTGGATTTAATTTACCTTGACGAATCCCTGTCGCCGAGCGGGAAATTTCTGGTCGACGGCGTAACCGCCATCCAAGGCGTCATGCTGCTCGAAAAGGAAATCAAGCAAGCCTATCCGCAGTGTGCGGTCGAGACCGAGCAGTTCAATCCAATGAACGCGCACGACGCGGATTTCTCGCTGAGCCACATGCCGCTGGGTCATCCCCTCAGCGGTTATATCTTTCATCGCTTCTTGAACGTGGTTGCCGAAGGGGTCAATAGCGAGCCTACGGACAATTCGCTTATGGACGCGGAGGAATCGTGGGGATTCATGCTTCCTCCGGCAGCGAAGGAAGAGTCGTGGCTCGAGATCGCCAAGGCGTTTGAGGAATACAACCTCGTCCCTGATTCACGTTTGCCGCGTGCGGATTTCCGCCAATACGACAATCATCCGACTGGCGGCCTGGTCCCCGCCGAAACCGCCAGCTCATCGAGTGATGTCGTCACAAAACTGTTCAGTTTCCGGGGCGACAACGGCGTCACCGCGTATTACGCAAAGCAGCGGAATAAGCGCGGTTTTGTCATCGAGAAACCAAATGACCCGCCGCAGTGGATCGCCACCCGCATCAGCGGCGTGTCGAGTTGGCCGGGACCGGGAATCCTTTGCGATTGGGTACCCGAAGTCGGCCTCTATTCCGATTGGTTGATCTACAACGGCAACACCATGCTGTCGCTGGATACAGCCAAATCTTACCTGCTGCGCAGCACGGCAACGCTGGACCAGAATCGCTTTCACCTGACAAGCGTTCCGCCCGATTTTATTCCTTACATGAATCAGGAAAGACGGATTCGAGGCCAGGACGTGGGCCGAGACGGCAACTGGTTCCAAATCAATTTCACCGGTCACGGGCAGTGCTCGGCCTATGTTCCGGATAACTGCCGGGCATTCCTCAATGGCAGGGAGCTCGATGTCGATCGCGCCTCGCACACGGCTCAAATGACGGTTTCCGCCGATTCGGATAATCCATCCACCCTGCTGGCGTTTTATCGCAACCCCACGCCGCTCACGGGCAATTGGGTTGATCTCCCGTGGGAGACACCACCCGATCAGCGCTCATGGTATGTGGCCCGTCAGGTGCTGGACGACTATTCCCCCGACGGCCCGGTACGGATGATTAAGGACGGCACCGGATACTTTAATCACATCGGTGGCACAGCGGTAAGGGGGAATAAAGGGTGGCATTCACATCGGGCTTCGAGGAAGCAAAAAGGAAAGCGGCAATGCGCAAGCGCTCTTGAACAGATCGCGGACCTATGGGATGTGCGGTGCTGCCTGGAAGCGGCCGCGGCGCGGCTTGCCTGCGCTCATGTCACCAAATCACGTTTACAACACTTGCGGGGGCTTTGTCTTCAGCGCGAGCGGGCGGCGAAACAGAACGATCGTCGGGCGGTCGATCTCATATCAATCGAGTTCCATCAATGCTTCGTCGACATGAGCTTTAATCGATTGATCAAGACGATTTTTCGCAAGAGGCGCCTTCTGGAACAGACGCTCGGCGTGGATTATGGGATTGACCCATACGCCGAGACGTTTGAGGCTACCGAGCTTGGGCACAGGCAGCTGGTGGAGGTGCTGGCAATACGGGATCCGCATCTGATGGAGAGCCTGATGATTCGCCATATCCTCGTCGATAGGGAGCGCAGATTTGCGGGGCTTGAGAAAAAGCAGAATACCAAGTCGCATCCGGATGGATCATCCGGAAAGAGGTCGCATTCGGGAAGTCATACGACCAAGGGGTGAGAGGGGCGCTCTTCTACGCGGGCGATGCGATTTCGGTTAGCCTGTTTCCACACGATCAAAAAGGACCGCAAAATGCAAGCCAAACGCGATTGGTGGAGTCGGGAATTCAGGATAATGGTGGCGGTGGGTGACAGCATTACCGCCGGGGGCTGGGCAAGTTGCCGCGAACGCCGGTGGACCAATCTTCTCGCGGGAATGATCGGCGAACTTCAACGTGGGCCGGTGCAAATGGTGAATGTGGGGATTGGGGGGAATGTGATCTCGACGAAGAGCGCCGCCTATGCTGCGAGCCAGAAGCCGTCGCTGGACGAGCGGCTGGAAAGGCACGTGCTTTCGAATACGGCGAATGGGAATCCGATTGTGCCGGATCTGCTGCTGATTGCATTTGGCGTAAATGACATGCGCGGGGGAACGCCGATTCCGGTGTATTGCCAGGAGATGGAGAAAATCATCGGGAGGGTGCGGGAGAAATTTCAGCCGCTGATTGTGCTCCTGGGGCTGTATCATATTCGGGATTACCAACTGGGCGGGCCGGCGTTTGCGAAGGGATCGCCGGAGCTTTCGCGGCAATACAACGCGGCGATTGGAGGGCTGGCTGAAAAAACCGATTGTTTGTTCGTGGATCTCATGGCTTCGTATCGCGATGCGGATTGGACCGTACACCGGGACGGCGTGCATGCGAATGATGTCGGGCATCGACTGGTCGCAAACAAGGTTTTGGAGGTGTTGATCGCGAATTGCTCAGCGCTGGCGGTGGAGACGAAGGCAATGGAAACCTCGATCATGCCGTGGAGGGATGAAGGGGGTTTGCATCCGGATTTCTGATGCGGGGCCAAACCGCCGCGGGACCACCGGCGGAACTTGTGAGCCACGGAGGCGTTGTACCTGTTTAGACAGGAACAAACCGGGCCAAAACGGAGATTTTACGCAGTTTTAGGGCTGAAAAACGATTGTTTCAGGCTGAAATCAACATTTCGGTTGCTAAAGAGGATCAAGTGGTTTAGAATTGGTACAGTGTTATTCACATAGGTACAGACCCCCCCCTGAAATGGCGGAACGATGAAAAATTTGCAGTTCAAACGGTCTAACGAGATTTACCAGGAAGCGAAGAAGGTTTTCGCGGGCGGGACGATGGGCACCCGTTCCCCGCTGTATACGGATTTCCCGATTTACTTCGAGCGGGCCAAGGGCTGCCGGATGTGGGACGTGGACGGCAATGAGTTCCTCGACCTCCTTTGCAGCATCGGGCCGATCATCCTGGGATACGCCTACGACCGGGTGGATGAGGCGGCAATCGCGACGATCCGCGAGTCGTTTCAGTCGTCGACGAACCATCCGAATCAAGTCGAGCTGGCGAAGGTGCTGGTGGAGATGGTGCCTTCGGCGGACCGTGTGCGATATCTCAAGACGGGCACCGAGGCGACGGTTGCCGCCGCGCGTCTGGCGCGTCACGTGACCAAGCGAACTTATATTGCGCGGTGCGGATATCACGGGTGGGCGGACCTCTGGCGCAATGGCGAAGAAGGTGGAACGCATCGGGCGGCGTGGGAAGTCGTATTGCCGTTCGATGGAAGCGCACAGGGTCTTGAAGACCTGTTCAAGAAATCGAAGCAGCAGTTTGCGGCGGTGTTTCTTTGCCCGGCGGATACGCGGCCGTTTACCACGGAGAACTACCAGGCCATCGTGGATGTTGCGCATAAGCACGGGGCGCTCGTGGTGTTTGACGAGATCAAGACCGGCTTTCGCGTGGCGCCCGGCGGAGCCCAGGAATATCTGCAAGTTACACCAGACCTCACAACGCTGTCGAAGGGACTGGGGAACGGTTATCCGATCTCCGCGGTGGTTGGGAAGGCGCAGTACATGGAGCAATGGAGCGGAACTCCGACGTCGGGAACGTTTTTCGTCGAGGCGCTGTCGATCGCTGCGGCGATTGCGACACTGCGCGAGATTCGGGAGAAACCGGTCGTGCCGCACCTCTACAAGATGGGGCAGCGGCTGATTGACGGACTGAAGCGTATTTGCCTCGATTGGGGAATGGAAGAGGCCAAAGCCTACGCAGACCCGGTGCCTTCCATGCCGCGGTTTACCTGGCACCCCTGGGAAGGCAACCGCTCTGACAATCCGGTACATCAGCAATTCTTCCGCGAATGCGTGAAGCGCGGGCTGTTCTTTGCGCCCTGGCACGTGGCGTTCGTCAATTATTCGCATAACGAGGCGGACATCGACGAGGCGCTGAACATCTGCGACGATGCGATGGCGGCGACCGTGAAACGGCGCGAGCCGGCGGGTGTTTAGAGTTTTGCCTTGAGGTGTCGCGGTGAAACTCGGACTAACACAGTACGCGGCGAGCGCCGACGGGCGCGGGTTTACCGAAGCTGCCGCGAAGTTCGGCGTTGCGGGCGTTGAGCCGGTCATCATCGACGCGGGGTCCGAGTTTTTGCGCTGGTCCGAGACTGAAACGACACGATTCCGCGACGCGGCGAATAAGCTGGGCGTGCAAGTGCCGTCGGTCGCGCTTGCACTTTTTAATGGCGATTCCTCGCTCATCGATAAGTCCGGGAAAGAAACATCTGTCCAAATTATCTCTCGGTCGCTGCGGTTTTCCTCCGCCGTCGGCGCGAAGATCATGCTCCTTTGTGGGTTTCTCGTTTCGAATCCCGATACGGAAGAAAAGCGGGAGAATCTCGCCTCGGTCGTGAAGGCCGTCGAACCGATTGCACAAAAACTTGGGGTGGCAATTGCGCTGGAACTGCCGTTGCCGGCCCGCGAGTTCGCAGCGCTTGTGGATCGGATAAATTCGAGGCAAGTGGGAATCTATTACGATTTGGGAAATGCCGTCGCGCTGGGTTTTGATCCGGCTGAAGAGGTTCGCACGCTCGGGTCGCGCATTATTGCGCTTCACGTAAAAGATTCGCTCGATAAACTCGGCGCACTGCACCTAGGCAAAGGAAAGCTTAACCTCGAAGCGGCGATGAAGGCAATTCACGACATCAAATACGACGCATGGGTCATGCTGGAAACATTCGCCGACGATGAGAAGGAAATCCGCAGCGACCTGGAAAAAGTGCGGCGACTGATGACATCGCCGGGAAGCAAGGGGCATTCGCGATGAACGCCAGCGCCGTGGTATTCACAATGGCGAACACTGTTGAATACAAAAGCGTGCAGTGTCCGGAGCCAGGGCCGAAGGATGCCGTTATTCGGGTGACGCATTCCTGGATTAGCAACGGGACAGAGGGATCATTTTTGCGCGGGGAGCGCACGGCCGGAGACACAGCCTATCGGCCGGGGGATCGAATGCCGTTTCCGATCGTGGCGGGGTATCAGAAAATCGGCGTGGTAGAATGGGTTGGGGAAAACGTCAAAGACTTATCGCGCGGCGAAACGGTTTTCTGCGTCGCCGGGCGAGTGCTGGACATGTTTCAGCCGTTTGGCGGCCATGTTTCGCCATCGGTTACGCCGCGCAATTTGATCTACAAGCTTCCGGCGCGTCCGGAGGCATTGGCGTTTGCGGGGTTGGTGTTGACGCAGGTTGGATATAACTGCGGCGCGCGGGCGCCCATTGAGGCCCGCGAATGGGCCGTGGTAATTGGCGATGGACAGGTCGGGCAATGGTCGGCACAGACACTGGCGGCGCGAAAGGCGAATGTCATTGTCGTCGGGCGGCGAAATCAGCGCCTCGAGATGGCCCGAAAGATTATTGGATGTCACACCATCAATGCAGGCGACTCAGATTGGAAAGCGCGGGTGCGAGAGCTTGCGGGAAATAACCTTGCCGTCGGTGTGGACACGGTCGGATCGCCGGACGCAACCGAATCGCTTATTCCGCTGCTGAAGCACTTCGGGCACATCGTGTCGGCGGGATTCTGCGGGACGGACGATCGAATTTCGCTTCAGTCGCTCAGAGATTCGGAGATTTCGCTGGATTCCGTCGCAAGCCTGACGCCGGGACGGATGGACGCCACGATCGCGGCGATCGCGGATGGTACGCTCAAAACGCTTCCGTTGATTACGCATCGTTTTCCGGTGAGCAAGGCGGCGGAGGCGTGGAAGCTGATCGAGAGCCGGGATCCATCCGTTATGGGAGTGATTTTGGACTGGTGATTGGGCCATGCAATACCGCCGAATGGGAAAAACGGGTTTGAAGGTTTCAGAGATTGCGCTCGGGAGCGCGATTCTGTATCCTGAGAATTCGCCCACCGATGTTGGGATCGCGTGCATCCGCCGGGCGTTTGAGCTGGGGATCAACCTGTTCGACACGGCCGATGCGTATGAGCGCGGAGAAACGGAGCGGGTTTTGGGGGAGGCGATGCGCGATTTGCCGCGCGAGCAGGTTGTAATCGCAACGAAGTGCTGGTTTCCGGTCTGGCCGGGGCCGCTGGGGCAGGGGCTGAGCCGGAAACATATTGTGGAGGCGGCGGAGGCGTCGCTTCGACGCCTTCGCGTAACCTATATCGATCTGTACCAGGCGCATAAATATGACGACGAGACGCCGATCGAGGAGACGATGGCGGCGTATGATTTGCTCGTGAAACAGGGGAAAGTGCTCTACGTGGGATGCTCGAATTTTTCGGCGGCGCAGCTTTGCGATGCGAATCATGTCGCTCGCGCCAGCGGGAGATCGCGATTTGATTGCATTCAATCCTGCTATCACATGCTGGCGCGAAATAGAACAAGAGCTGCTTCCGCTTTGCGCAAGAGAGGGCGTGGGCGTGATCGTCTATTCGCCGCTTGCGCGGGGATTGCTTACGGGCAAATATCGCTCAAGCGAAATCGTGAAGGGCTCGAGCGTGGGGTTTGCGCCGGAGCAGTGGCAGAGGCGATATTTTACGCCAGCTAATATTCGGATCGCGGATGCTCTGAAGAGTTTTGCGAAGGAGAGGAACATTAACGCAAGCCAGATTGCGCTCGCCTGGATTCTGCGTCGAAGCGAAATTACCAGCTGCATCATCGGCGCCCAGAACCCGTCGCAGATCGATGAAAATGTGAAGGCGTGCGACGTGGAACTTTCAGGCGACGAACTACATCGGCTCGAAGAGATACTCGTGGAACATACCCCAGGTGAAAAATGCGCGTGAATATTCAGATCGATTGGAAGCTTGCTCCCCCGACCGGGCATTTCAGCGTTCAAAATGCCTCGCTGGTAAATGGACTCATTAGCCAGGGATGGGGAGAGTACAACCTCAAGCAGCATGAGGTGAAATTCACCTCGGTTATCGAGCCGTGCCGGATGTTTTTCGCCGTCGATGTGCCGAAAGACGCGAAGCCGATTTTCATTTTGGATAAGACACCGAAGCCGTTTGAGTTTGATCTTTTGTCCGTGCTCGACTCGCCGAAGGGCAAATCCCTTGGCGACGTGGGCGTCTCCATTGAGGCCGAGACGGATTACTGGCCGTTGCTTTGAATTAACACCAAGGAGAATTCGATGCCGTTACCACTCTTTAAAGGTTTTACACCGGAGCAGTTGAAGCAGTTTGGGCCGCCACGCGAGGCGCAGGTCATCAAGACGGAGCGGCGGGCCTATTCGACGCCGTTTATTTATCCAAACGTCACCGCCGGAAATTTTTATGAAATCGATCCCACGAAAGGCATCGAGCTGAAGTCGATGGACGGCTTCATTACGATTGAGGAAACCCGGCCGATCGTGGGAGCAATCGTGGTGGGGAGCGGATGCGTGCCCAAGGGCTTTAATATCTGTGAGTGGTGGGACGACGGCGAAACGATTGACAATATGAAAGACCAGCTCGTCAAGCGTCAGCGGATCGATAATCTGCACGGCACCCATCCGAGCATCTATTCGCAGCTGATGATGGGAATGTTTCAGGGGCTGACGTTCAAAGCCGTCAGCGGTGGCGATATGAAAAACGCCGCGGACTGTTTGAAGAAACTCACTGATGGATATTATGGCGGTTATTACATGGGGTTTTACGAGAACGTGGCGAATTTTCGCGTCGGGCCCCCCTATCCGAAAAAGATCACGATTCGCGCTGGCACACACCTTTCCGAGGACCAGGGGACGAGCAATGAGCGCCACGGCGGAGATTATGCCGTGCGGGTGATCGAGACGCTGACCATTATCTAGCCGCAAGGAGCGAATCGGTGAAAGTCGGACAGGGAGAATTTACTTTTGAATGGATCGAGAATTGGGCCAGGATTCCAGAAACGGAATCGGGGCGGAGCAATGGGCGGACGCACGGGGTGGTCGCTCTGAACGGGGGCGATGTATTGATCTTCAACCAGGCGCAGCCTGGGGTACTTCGATTCGACTCCGCGGGCAAACTGAAGAATGCGTGGGGCGATCGGTTTCGCGGGGCACACGGAATGTGCCTGGCGTTTGACGGCGATACGCCCGTGTTGTGGCTAACCGATCAGGAGAGCGCTGAGGTTGTGAAAACATCCCTTGATGGTCGAACGATTCTCAATCTTCAGCAGCCGCCAATTCCGGTTTACCAGGGTCCGTCGCGATTTGTGCCTACGTGGGTGGCGGTGAATGAAGAGCGGTTTGGGGGGAACGGGGATGTGTGGGTGGCCGATGGTTATGGGGCGAATTATGTCCATCGGTTCAGCAAAGCGGGAGCGTATATCTCGAGCATCAACGGGACAGAGGGAAAGGCGGGAGCGTTTGCCTGTCCGCATGGGATTGCATTTGTTCCCCGGCCCGGCGGGCCGGAGCTTTATATCGCCGACCGGACCAATCGGCGCGTGCAGGTTTACGACCCTTCGGGCCAATTCAAGCGGTCGTTCGGGCAGGATTTTTTGACGAGCCCTTGCGGCTTTGTATTTCGAAACTAGACTCTCTATGTGCCGGAGTTGAAGGTGCGATTTTCCATTCTGGATGATCGGGACAAATTAATCTCCTGCATTGGGGAGAACGATGCGGTCTCAAAATCGCCGGGTTGGCCCAATCTTCCGGCCTCGCAGATTTTCCCCGGCAAATTTAACAGTCCTCACGCCGCGGCGGTGGATGCGACGGGCAATATTTATGTTGTCGAATGGATCCTCGGCGGCCGGATCATCAAGCTGTTGAAAATCTAGCAAATCCGGCGAATGCGCAGGTCGGTGAAGATATCCAGGTCATCGCGGCTGGGGGATGAGAATTCGCTGATGATCGCGCCGGTGTCGCCGGCCTGAAACCAATGCCTGGTGTTGGGCTGGATCGTGTATTGCAATCCTGGAACGAGCTCGATCTCGTGGAACACGGTGTAATGTTCGCGGCCGGCAGCGGGGATGCGAGCTTGAATTTTGGGTGTCGGCGAGCCTTCGACGTAAAGCCAGACGGTTCCGTTCCGCATGCGAAATGTTTCGGTCTTGCCGGGGTTATTATTAAATGGCGGATGGCGGTGCTCAGGGCACGTTTGGCGCGGAAACATCACGAGCTCTTTGGCGCAATAACGATCGTTGTTGACGTAGACCACGATCTGAAGTCCCTCTTCCTCGACGCGGCCGAGGCCGAAGTCGATTATCTCGATGCTTGTGCTTTCCTGGTCGGTCAGGACGCAACCGGCGGCGGCGAGAATTTGCCGGGTTAGGAGACGCCGCGAATTGAGGTCTTTAAGCGGTGGCACGGTCTTTACTTTATCCCGGCCGCGGAAAGTCGCGAAAGAACCTCTGCCCAGGGCACGATACCACCCGTCGCAGTCACCGATTCCACGCAACATGCGCCAACACCGCAGGCGATGCGCGCCGCGTCCGGAAGAGGATATTCGCACAGGACGGCCGTCATCAGGCCGGCGATGGTGCAGTCTCCGGAACCGTTGGCATTGACGAACCTGGCGGGAAGGCTGGGCTGCCAAAGTTCTTCTGATCCGCGCCGCAAATAAATCCCGCGACTGCCGAGCTTAATGCAAACGGCGCCCGCTCCGCAATCCAGCATTCGCACGGCGAAGCCCGGAACATCCTCCACATCCTCGCGCGGCGGCAATTTCAAAAGTGCGCGCAACTCTTCGACGCTGGGCTCGAAAATGTCGACGTTTGGCAAAACTTGTCTGAGCCAACTCGACCAGTCGATCGCGGCAACGACTGAAGGATCAGGAAAACTCATATCGAGGGAGGTGATGAGGCCAGCCGATCGGGCACGTTGGAAAAGGCGGGAGAGAGACTGGCCGCCGTCGATGAACGTTTTTCGCATCAGCGGCGGGTAGCCGAAGTGCAGCGCGATGGCGCCGCGCAGGTCGTCGTCGGTAACGTCGGAATCGGGGTTGAATTCATCGTTCACGCCGGGGCAATGGACAAAACTGCGGTCTGCGCCGTGGGGGCTGAGGACGACGCTGTAGCTGGTCGGCCATTGGTTTCGGACGTGCAGGCGTACGTCGGCTCCACTGGAGGAGAGTAGCTCGCGAAGACCACGACCGAAAAGATCATCGCCAACGAGGCCAACCATTCGCACGGGCGCGCCGAGCTTGTGGAGTGCGATGCCGACGTTCGAAACCGCCCCACCGCTGGAGATGGCCGCGGCATCGACGGCACTAAGCCCGCCGGGACCCGGAATCGCGGCGCCCGGCGGAAAAGCGGGAGTGATGTCGAGACATGCGTGGCCGGCTACTACGATCGGGCCAGGGAGTTGCGAAGGTGCTTTCATGAAGCGATTCCAATCGCCTGTTTTAAATCGAGACGGTGCTCGACTGCTGATGGCTCTGAAGCGCGGCCGTGAAAATCTCGTGCTGGGTCCAGGCTTCTTCGGGGGTCGCACAATAAAACCGCTGCTTCATCCCGGACCGGCCATGCGTCAGCTCATCGCAGAAGGCGGCCCACATCATCAGCATCGTATCGCTGAAACCAAATTCGAATATTTCTCCGGTGATTCCCTTATAAGCCGAATCCCAGCCGACGTCTTTGACTTCCCAGGCCTGGGGCCCGCCGGCCTCGTAACGCAAGATGCGAACCTCTTTGGGGTTTTTGGTGGAGAATTCAGCCGACATTTTCGTGCCGTAGACGCGGATGAACCAGGTATTGTTGTGCCCGGGAGCGATTCGCTTGGCGCTTATGTGCATCTGGAAATCATAGCCCTGCTGGTGGCGCACGCGGCATTGCAGCGTGCCGTTGTCCCAAGTGTCGCAGGGAACGTGGCCCCCTTTTCCATTGGGGCGCGAATCGACGATTTTCAGAAGTGAGGCGCTCACCTGCGACGGTTTCCAGCCGAGGCGCAGGGGAAGGTGCAGGGCGTGCATGCCGAGGTCGCCTAGGCAGCCATATTCGCCGCAGAATTGCTTTTGGCGCTTCCAGTTGATTGGCTTTTGGGGATTGAGGTCGGAGCTGTGCCAAAGGCCGCTTTCGACTTCCATGATGCGGCCGAATTGGTCGTCGGCGGCCAGCTTGCCGATGAAATAGCCGCCCGGATAGAAGGGCATTTCACTGCTGCACCGGACCAGGACTTTGGGGTTTGCCTTGATCGCCCCGAGGATTTTAACGCAGGCGGCCTTATCGATGCCGAACGGCTTTTCGCCCATGAGGTGTTTGCCGGAATTGATGATGTCGCAATAGAGATCGGCGTGAAGATTGTGGGGAACGGCGCAGTAAATCGCGTCGATATCTTTGGCGGCCAATAGGTCGCGGTAGTCGGCGCTGGTCTGCTGTACCGCGGGAAGCCTGGTTTTGAACCAGTCGATCGCGGCTGAATTGGAATCGCAGGCGGCGACGATGCGCGGAGCGAAATCCGGCTCGGAAAGATGGCACCAGCGCGCGCAGGCTGAGGCGAACTCGCGGCCCATCAGGCCGCAACCAATCACGCCGAATCGGATGATCTTTTGCGACATATCGTCTTCAGTGCTGCTTGATGAATTTGATCGCGTCCCTGGCCGTTGCGTTCTCGTGAACCATCGACATCAGCGCCTTGGTGATGCCGGCCGGGTCGCGGTGCTGAATGACGTTGCGGCCGTAAACAATTCCCTTGATTCCCGTTTTCAAAAGGGCTTCGGTGCGATTGAGGATTTCCTCGTCGCTCACTTTTCCACCGCCGCGGACGAGGATCGGAATCCGGCCGGCGACTTCGACAACGCGCGGATAGTCGGCGACGTTTTCGGTTGGGTCGGCCTTTATCACGTCGGCGCCGAGTTCCACCGCTTGGCGGACAAGCGGGATGATTTTTTTGGCGTCGCCGTCCACCATGTATCCGCCGCTGGAGGCGTAATCGCGGGCGACGAGCGGCTCGATCATGACCGGCATTCCGTAGCGGTGGGCCTGTGGGATGACCGAAAGAATATTCTCGACGCACTGCTGCTGAATTTCAGGAGCGCCGGGGACCTTGAAAAGATTGATGCAGATGCACGAGGCGTCCATTCGCACGGCGGTTTCGATCGGGTCGGCGATTGTGGTGTTGTAGCGGACGTCCGGCAACGTCTTTCCGTAGATGTTGGCGGTATCGACGCGCAACACCAAAGCCGGCTTCTGCTTTCCGGGAATCGATTGAAGCAGATGGGCCTGGCCCTGCGTGAGCTGGATGGCGTCGGGGCCTGCCTCGACCAGCGTGCGCACGGCCTGCTCGAGATTCTCGATTCCGGCAAGGAACGAGACATCGTCGAAGAAGCCATGATCGACGGCGACATCGAAACATTTTTGCGACCGGGCGTTGAAGAGGCGGTTTAGTCTGAATGATTTCATATCGTCCTGCGTTTTATGAAAGATGAAGTTGAACGGATTGCGATCGAACGATTCGTCGGGCCGAGGAGGAAAGCTGCGAGTCGGAGACAAAGTCGGTGATTCGGGACCAGTCGTCAAATCGGACGGCGGCGGGTGCATCCCATTTTTCGCTGTCGGCGACCAGCACGCGCCGATCGCTGCGGCGCAGAATCTGCTGCTTGATGACGGTTTCGGTAAGCTCGGTCGTAAACAGACCCTCGGCGTTCAGACCCGAAGCGGCCACGAAGCAGATGTCGAAATGGAGCTGATCGAGCCACGCGGCTGCCAGCCCCCCTACCACTGCATCGGACACCGGGCGGTATTCCCCGCCGACGCAAAAAATAGAGGCGTCGCTGGAGACGGCGCCGGATAGAATGCGGATGGAATGCGTGAAGATTTTCAGGTCGCGGCGCGTCAGCAACACTTTGGCCACTTCCAGGCAAGTTGTGCCCGCGTCGACGTAGACGCTGGAATTGGGTGGGACAAGCGCGGCGGCGATGCGGGCAATCGCCTGCTTTTCCTCGACGCGCCTGGCGCGGCGGCGATCAAACGAGGGTTCTCCCTTAAGATAGTCGGCATGAAGGACCAGCCCGCGGCGGCGGACGATTTCGCCCAGATGTTCCAGCTCGAGCAAATCGCGGCGGAGCGTCGAACGCGAGACGCCAAGCTCCCGCTGCAGACGGGCATAAGGCAGGCGCCGGCGGCGGCGAAGCACCCGCATGATCGCGCTGTGACGCTCTTGAACAATCATGGAGAGATAGTACCATAATGTCCATAAGTGTCCAAACATCCCAAAGTCGCCGGCTCGAACTGCCCGTTCTTTCCAATGCCGAGCAATCGCGCCTCGACGAATTGAAACGGGCCCTTGCCGAGCGATTTCGGGGCGAAATCAGGTTTTCGGATCATGATCGGGCCCTCTATTCGACGGATGCCTCGATATATCAGGTGATGCCCCTGGGGGTAATCGCGCCGGCCGATGAGGCCGACGTGCAGCTTGTCGTCGAATCGTGCCTGAAGCTCCAGGTGCCCATATTGCCGCGCGGCGGGGGAACAAGCCTCGCAGGGCAATGCACGAATCGAGCGCTTGTGATGGACCTCTCGCCGCATATGCGGAAGATCGAGGGACTGTCGCCGGGCGAACGATCGGTTCGGGCGCTGGCAGGCGCGACGATCGAGGAGATCAACCGTTATCTTTCGTCGCGGAAGTGCGGGCTCTTTTTCGCTCCCGATCCAGCGAGCCAGGCACAGTGCACCCTCGGCGGATGCATCGGAAACAATGCGGCCGGCGCGCGGTCGGTCAAATACAAGCGAACCAGTGAAAACCTTGCGGCGATTGACGTTCTCCTTGCCAGCGGCCGGCGCGCGACTTTCTCCGCTCAATCAGCCGCGTCCGACCCAAATGTTCAGCAACTCTCGCGGGAAATCGCCGCGATTGCAAAGAAATATGCACCGCAGATCCGCGAGCGATTTCCGAAAACCGTCCGCAGAAACGCGGGGTATGGGCTCGATCTGATTCTGCGGCAGATCGACAGCGGTGTGCCTGACGATCGCCTCGACCTTTCGGGCCTGATCTGCGGGAGCGAGGGAACGCTGGCGGTGGTTCTTTCCGCCGTTTTGCGCTTGCAACCAGTACCGGCTGTGCGCGGATTGGCGGTGGTGACTTTTTCTTCGGTGCAGGCGGCCATCGATCGCGTCGCCTCAATCCTCACGACCGGGCCGTCGGCGGTTGAGCTTCTGGATGATGTCGTTCTCGACGCGGCGGCAGGAAACAATGAGTGCAGAAACTATCTGCCGCTTTTGTCCAAATCCGGTACGGTGCATCCGAAAGCCGTCCTCTATGTGGAATACGAAACGGCGGGAACCGCGGCAGACCTTCAGGCCGATTTTGATAAACTTCAGGAACTGAGTCGTTCGGCAAGCGAGATTCTTTGCTATACCGATCCTGCCCCCATCGCGAGCCTCTGGGCATTACGAAAGGCCGCGGAGCCGCTGCTGCACCAGGTTGGGGGCGGAGCGCACGATCCGCGTAAGCCGCATACGTTTGTCGAAGACAACGCAGTCCCTGTCGACCGGCTTTCGGAATTCGTGCGGCGATTTGAGCAGATCGTCAAACGCCACGGGACCACCGCCGCTTACTATGCGCATGCCTCCGTGGGGGTGCTGCACGTTCGTCCGCTGATCGATCTTCACCAGCAATCAGGACGGGACGCGATGCGGGCGATCGCCCTGGAGGTTGCCGACCTGGCTCGTGAATGCGGCGGTGTGATGAGCTGCGAGCATGGGGACGGGCGGGCGAGGGGGCCGCTGCTCGAGCATTTTTACGGGCAGGAACTTATTTCCGCGTTCCGGGAAGTGAAAAAGGTCTTCGACCCGCAAAACCTGCTGAATCCGGGAAACATCGTAGATCCCGGCCCCGTGCAATCGATCTCGGAAAATCTGCGGATCGATCGGCAAAAACTTTCGGCACAGCTCGACTCGGTCGACACCTATTTCGATTTTTCCGACCAGGGTGGATTCTCATCGGCCATAGAGCTGTGCAACGGCGCGGGCGTTTGCCGGAAGACTTCGGGGGGAACGATGTGCCCCAGCTACCGCGCGACGCTCGACGAACGGCACACCACCCGCGGGCGCGGAAATGCGCTGCGGCTCGCGATCACCGGGCAGTTTTCACAGTCGGCCGCTCCATCCTGGGATGATCCGGGCACAATTGAGACGCTGCATCTGTGTCTTAGCTGCAAGGCCTGCAAGAGCGAGTGCCCGAGCAACGTGGATATCGCGCGGCTCAAGGCTGAGTATACGGCACAACGGTATCGGACAACGCCGCCGAAGCTTCGCGATCGGCTGTTCGCAAATGTGCCGCCTGCTTAATTCGATGGGATCTATCGCGCCATCGATGGCAAATTGGCTCTCAGGATTCCCGCCAATGCGCGCGATGGCGAATCGGGTGCTTGGACTGCATCCACGGCGATCGCTTCCGCCATTTGGTCGGTCGCTTCGGGGGTGGCTGGAGAAACGGGCGCCGGCAGGTCGTCCATCCGAATCGCCGCGCCGGGTTGCTCTGTTTGAAGACTGCTTCACGGGTTTTAATGAGTCGCAGATCGGGCGGGCGGCGGTGGGTGTGCTGGAGGCTTTTGGCTATGAAGTGGTTTTGCCGCGGGTTGGATGCTGTGGGCGGCCGGCGATCTCCATGGGGCTGCTTGAATCCGCGGTCCAAAAAGCGGATGCCACTGCACGGGGGCTTCTCAAATGTCTCGACGGCGACGGCGTCGAGGCGATTCTTTTTCTGGAGCCGTCTTGCCTGAGCGCGGTGAAGGACGACTGGCTGAACCTCAAGCTCGAGACCCCGCTTTCCGATCGCAAGCGCCTTGCGGAAAAATCGATGCCGGTCGAGGACTTCCTGAACCGGCATTGGGACTCCCATCCCCGTCGCCCGGCAATCAGGGGATCGATTCCCGCTATTCTGCTGCACGCCCATTGCCATCAGAAAGCGCTGTGGGGCGAGGCGGAGTGCGCTGCCTCGCTGCGCAGAATCGCCTCGACAACCGTTCTGGCAACCGGCTGCTGCGGTATGGCGGGTTCGTTCGGGTTCAGTGGCGACCGCTACGATCTCTCGATGAAGATCGCCGAGCTATCGCTTCTGCCAGCTATCCGGGGC
Organism: uncultured Phycisphaerales bacterium; assembly: GCA_963755915.1. GTDB lineage: Bacteria > Planctomycetota > Phycisphaerae > Tepidisphaerales > Tepidisphaeraceae > PALSA-1353. Next base: position 3,121,370 of record CAVWLP010000002.1, on the reverse strand, counting down.
ACGGAGCCGACGTCAATGATTTGCGCGCGGGCACGAGTTGCCGCCATCAGATTCACGATGGGGTTAAGCTGCGGGCGCTGCATCCGATCGAGATATGGGCGCAGGCGGTGAGCGATAGGTGAACCGAATGTCTTTGCGCCGGGATCGCCGAGCATGAATTGGCGTCGCGGCTTTGTTCAATTATTGAACAGCAGTTTCGTTTGTCGGGTCGGGTCTTTGGAGGTACGATTTTACGAAGAATTCAACAATGAATTCTTAGCGCGCGGCGGAGGAAAAATTGGTTCGGCCGTGCGGGAATGTGCGCTCGTCAATCCTTTTTGAGGGAGTAATCACTATGGCTTCTAACCGCGGCGTGGCTTTCATTAAAGCTGGAGAAGTGAAAGTTCAAAGCATTGATTTTCCCAAGCTGTTTAGCCCGGTGACGAAACGAAAAATCGAACATGGCGTTATTCTCAAGATCGTCTCGACGAACATCTGCGGCTCTGACCAGCACATGGTGCGCGGCCGCACGACCGCTCCATCCGGACTTGTGCTTGGCCACGAGATAACCGGAGAAGTTATTGAGACGGGCCGCGACGTCGAGTTCATTCGGAAGGGCGATATCGTTTCCGTGCCGTTTAACATTGCCTGCGGGCGGTGTCGCAATTGCAAGGAAGGACGCACGGGAATCTGCTTGAACGTGAATACGTCCCGCCCAGGCGCCGCCTACGGTTATGTCGATATGGGCGGATGGGTTGGCGGGCAGGCGGAATATGTGATGGTTCCCTATGCGGATTTCAACCTGCTGAAATTCCCCGATAAAGATCAGGCGATGGAGAAAATAAAGGATCTGACGCTGCTGAGCGATATTTTCCCGACCGGCTATCACGGGGCGGTGACGGCGGGCGTCGGTCCCGGCGTCGTGGTGTATGTCGCGGGCGCGGGACCAGTCGGCCTGGCGTGTGCCGCAGCGTGCCATCTTCTGGGCGCCGCGGTGGTCATCGTGGGGGACCTGATTCCAGAGCGGTTGAAACAAGCCAAGTCATTCGGATGCGAAACCGTTGATTTGAAAAAGGACGCGACTCTGGCCCAGCAGATCGAGCAAATCGTCGGGGTTCCGGAAGTGGATTGTTCGGTAGACTGCGTTGGATTCGAGGCGCATGGGCAGGGCAAGGACGCCAAAGTCGAGCGGCCGGCAACCGTGCTAAATTCGATCATGGAAGTGACGCGCGCCGGCGGCTCGCTGGGGATTCCCGGCCTTTACGTCACCGGCGATCCAGGTGGAATCGACGAGAATGCAAAGATCGGCAACCTCGGAATCCGGATTGGTTTAGGTTGGGCAAAAAGCCACAGCTTTCACACAGGTCAATGCCCGGTGATGAAATACAACCGTCAATTGATGCAGTGCATACTTCACGACAAGATCAAAATCGCCAAGGCGGTTAATGTCACCACAATCACGCTGGACGAAGCGCCCCGCGGATACAAGGATTTTGACAAAGGCGCCGCCAAGAAATTCGTTATCGATCCGCATGGAATGATCGCGGCATGATCGTCCCGTGGGATGTTATCCGGTGGGCATAGCCGCGCCGGATCGCGCGTTAATGTTGGGCGATTTAAATCGCCTTGGCGCCAGCTTCCGCGACGGCATGATCCTGTTCACCTGATCCCCCGCTTACGCCAATGGCTCCGACGACTTCATTTCCACGTTTCAACGGGATGCCCCCGGCGAAAATCATGACTTTGCCGCCATTTGAGACATGAATTCCGAAAAAATCGGTTCCGGGCTGGCTGACAGATGCCAGGTCCCTGGTGGTAATGTCGAATGACCGCTGGGCCGACTGCGCCGATGGTACCCACAACGTCGCCGGCCTCTCCCGCGGCGAAATCGAGCTGAAGTACACGCTACTCGGCGACGCCAATCTCGATGGCACGGTAAATGGCTCCGATTTCTCGGCCCTCTCTGCGAACTTTGGCCAGGGGGTTACCCTTCCGGCCGTCGCGGCAATTGTCGAAGCGCCCGCATTCCCCGTCGCAACAACAATTACAAATCCGACCGCCGGCATCACCGACGCGACGACTCCAACCGACGGAATCCTCAAATCCAACCCGAAGGCAAAGCACCGCGTGCTTCACTAGTCTTCGCCAGGATGCAGCGTCTCCATGATATCCGAAGCAGGCCGCCCCTCATTCAGCAGTTGGCCCATCCGCCGCATAAATGGATCGATGTGATTGAAAAATTGTTTGTACGCCGGACAAAGATAATTCAGCCCCTCTTCCCCATCCGGCGTTTTGGCGAAGCGATGTTTCGGACACTCCCCATTGCACGCAAACCGAACCTCGCACTGCCGGCAATATCCCGGCAGAGAGTCGAACTTGTCAGAACCGAATTTCCGCTGGGCCGGCGACTGCGTCATCTCGGCCAGCGAATCGTCCACCACGTTCCCAAGCTTATAGCGCGGATAGACATAATGATCGCACGAATAAAGATCCCCATTATGCTCGATCGCCAGCGCGGAGCCGCATTTCTCGGCAAACACGCACAACGGTGATCCCAACCCGAGCCAGTTGGAAAGCGCAACGTCGAAATGTTGCACAAAAACCTCTCCCACGTTGCGCCGAACCCAGCAATCGAAAATCTGGCACAGGAAGTTCCCATAGTCGATCGGATCGACCGACCAGGGAGTGACCGAAGCGTGCGCGCCATTCTCGCCCGCGACAGGAGGTTCGGCGAAATCGAGCCCGCGGATGGTGAGGTTTGTGGTTTGCGCCAGTCGCTCGACCACCGGGATGAACTGAATGAAGCTGCTGCCGACGGACTTGAGGAATTCGTAAACTTTCAGCGGCTCTTTCGCGTTTAAGCGGTGGACGACCGTGAGGGTATTGAACTGTACGCCGTGCTTCTGGATGAAGCGCAGACCGCGCATGACGGCATCGAAGCTCGCCCGCCCATTTTTGTCGACACGATAGACGTCGTGCAGATCAGCCGGGCCGTCGATGGACAATCCAATGAGAAAATCGTGCTCGCGAAGGAACTGGCACCAGTGATCCTCCAGCAGCGTGCCGTTGGTTTGCAGCGCGTTGTGAATCGTCTTGCCGCCGGCGTATTTACGCTGAAGCTCGACCACCGTTTGGAAGAACTCGACGCCAAGCAGCGTCGGTTCCCCGCCCTGCCAGGCGAAATAAATTTCCTCTGCCTCTTGGGCCTCGATGTATTGCCGGATAAAACTCTCCAGCACCTCCGGCGGCATGGCCCATTTCCGCTCCTGCGGATAGAGGTGCTCCTTTTCGAGATAGAAGCAGTACCTGCAATCGAGGTTGCAGATCGGGCCAATCGGCTTGGCGAGGACATGAAACGGAGGCATCGGCGGGAGATTATATGCTTTCAATGGCGGTACACGTGGAGATAAGTAGAGATAATCCAGCCATATTAGAATCCATAGCCGCCGGGGGGGTCCCCGGCCACCGCAACCTTCGCCCGCGCTGCGTGTGAGAGTAAAACGGAGGAAACTCGAAAAGTAGAAAGACTGGATTTGCCGACAATAACCCAGAGGCGGGGAAAAGAGGGAAGCTTTTTGAATGACTAGAACGAGCACAACCGGACCATCGCGACGCCAGTTTTTGGAACAGATGGCGGCGGCGACGGTTGCCGCGGCGATTCCCCAGGTGATGCGGCCGCAGTTTGTGATGACGCCGAATCCCCCGGAGCCGAGACGGCCCAACGTGCTCTTTATCATGTCGGACGATATGCGGGTGGAGCTGGGCTGTTACGGCTCCATGTTTGGGGCCAGGACGCCGAACCTGGATGCGCTGGCCGGCGCCGGTGTAAGGTTCGACCGCAATTTCTGCCAGTTTCCCCTCTGTAATCCCTCGCGATCGTCGCTTCTGACGGGGAAGAATCCGACCAGAACCCGCGTGCTGGACAATCGCACTAATTTTCGCAAAGCGCATCCCGATTGGACGACTCTGCCCCAGGTGTTCATGCACAGCGGATATGTGACGGTACGAGCCGGGAAGATTTTTCACGGGGGAATTGACGATGTCCCGTCGTGGAACGTGACAAGCGATGTGGGCCTGCCGGAGATAATTATCGACAGGGGCGTGGGCAGGACGCTGCAGATTCCGCGGGCGCGGATTCCGATGCCCAAAGGGGATTGGCCGGCGCTGGCGGCGGACAGGCCCCGCGTGGCCTATTCGGACCGAATCGTGATCCTTGATGGAGACGGCGAAAGTCACAGTGACTATCTCACGGCCGAGCACACAATCGCCAATATCAGAAAGTATCGCGACCAGCCGTTTTTCATCGCCTGCGGATTCGCCAAGCCCCACAGCCCACCGTCGGCGCCGCAGCAGTTTTTCGATTTATACGATCCGGAGAAGATCAAGCTTACGCCCGATTTCGCGGCGTGGCCGACGGTTCCCAGGGGATTTCCCAGTGCGGCAATTCGCAAGCGAAATGCCGACGTCTTCGTCGGGCGCGGGGCGAGCGTCCAGGAGGCAAGGGAGATGATACGCGCTTATCTCGCCTCAATTTCGTGGACCGACTGGAATATCGGGCGGGTCATCGGCGAACTCGATCGACAGGGACTTCGCAACAACACGATCATCGTCTTCCTCGCGGATCATGGATATCAGCTCGGGGAAAAAGGGAAATGGTCGAAGGCCGGGTCACTGTTTGAAATGGGCACGCGCGTGCCGCTGATTATTCATGCGCCGGGGATCGCGGGGAATGGCCGAACGTCGACGCGGATCGTGCAGTCCCTGGATTTGTATGCCACGCTGGTCGACCTGTGCGGCCTAAATCTGCCGGCGGGAAACGAGGGTACAAGCCTGGTTCCGCTCCTTCACAAACCCGACGCCCAGTGGAACAGGCCGGCGTTTTCGATTTGGAGCGAAGACTGGAAGACGATCCAGGGGGTGGCGGTGCGCACCGAGGAATTTCGATATGCGGAATATGGGCCGGACGGCGCCAGCGGGGCGATGCTGCTTGACTCAAGAGCAGATCCGCTGGAGATGAAGAATCTGGCCAACGATCCGAAATATGCCCAGCGTTGCGCGGAGCTGTCGAAGCTGACGCGCGCGTATGCGTCGGTGCTGGGGACGCGAAATTCTGGAAAGGAAATGTTGGGGCCGGATCAAGACTGATATCATCGCCTTAACAGCTCCAGACCCCCCACCGCCGCCCCGACCTGGAGGAGAAAAGGAAAAAGCATTTTTTCGCGAAAGTAAAGAGTATTAGGCGCGGCGCGGCTGAATATGGATTCAGGCAATCAAAGGCAATAAGCTTTTGGCATGCGTAAGGCGAGCACAATGGGGGTTTCGCGGCGACGATTTTTGGGACAAGCGGCCGCTGCGACCGTTGCCGCAGTTGTGCCGATATCAGTGCGCGGGCAGGTTGCCGCAGCCCCGAATCCACCAGCGCAGCGCAAACCCAATGTGCTGTTTCTCATGTCGGACGACATGCGGGTCGAACTCGGTTGTTATGCTTCGATGTTTGGGGCGAAGACTCCGAATTTAGATGCGCTCGCGGGCGCCGGCGTGAGGTTCGACCGGAATTATTGCCAGTTTCCGCTGTGCAACCCGTCGCGCTCATCCCTTCTGACCGGGAAGAACCCGACGCGGACGAGCGTGTTGGGTAACCGAACTTATTTCCGCGATGCCCATCCCGATTGGACGACTTTGCCGCAGGTTTTCATGCGGAATGGATACGCGACGGTCCGGGCCGGCAAGATTTATCACGGCGGAATCGACGATGCCCCCTCGTGGAGCGCAACCAGCGATGCGGCCCCGGGAGAGGACGTCACCAATCGACAGGTCGGCCGGACGATGCAGATCCCGCGCAAGCAGATTCCGATGCCGGACGGCGAATTGCCGCCGCTTCCAGCCGACAACTCCCGCGCGGCTTATTCAGATCGCATCGTCCTCCTCGACGGCAATGGGGAAGGACACGGAGATTATCTCACTGCCGACCATACGATCGCGAATCTTCGGAAGTATAAGGACCAGCCATTTTTCATCGCCTGCGGATTCGTGAAGCCTCATAGCCCCCCCACCGCGCCGCAGAAATTCTTCGATTGGTATGACCCGGAGAAGATCAAGCTCACGCCGGATTTCGCGGCGTGGCCGACGGTGCCAAAAGGATTTCCCAGCGCCGCGATCCGCCGGCGAAACGCCGATCTGTTCATCGGGCGCGGGGCGAGCGAGGAAGAAGCGAGGCAGGTAATCCGCGCTTATCTCGCTTCGATTTCGTGGACCGACTGGAACATCGGCCGGGTGATCGGCGAGCTGGATCGGCTCGGTCTTCGCGAGAATACTATCATCGTTTTTTTGGCGGATCACGGGTATCAGCTTGGCGAAAAAGGGAAATGGTCGAAGGCGGGATCACTGTTTGAAATGGGAACGCGCGTGCCGCTGATCATTCACGCGCCGGGAATGGCGGGAAATGGGAAAAGCTCGACGCGGATCGTGCAGTCGCTGGATTTGTACGCCACACTCGTCGAACTGTGCGGTCTGGATCTGCCGGCGGGCAACGAAGGGGCCAGCATCACGTCGCTTCTGGCCAAACCCGATGCTATGTGGACAAAGCCCGCTTATTCGGTCTGGAGCGAAGACGGCGCAACGCTGCATGGCGTGGCTGTACGAACCGAGGAATTTCGATATGCCGAATTTGGACCCAACGGCGCAAATGGGGCGATGCTCCTGGATCCGAAATCCGATCCGCTGGAACTGAACAACCTCGCAAATGACCCCAAATATGCTCACGTTTGCGCGGACCTCTCCAAACTGGCCCAAGCGTATGCGGCGACGCTGGATACGTGAGCTTTTTCACAATCGTGCTCAAATGTAATTCGCCTTACACACCTCGGCGAGCGACATTTCGTCGCCGGACCGGTCTCTGCAATTCGTTGACTATACGGTTGCAGTTAGCTCAATATCTGTCGGAAATAGCGGCAAAACCTTCCCCTTTCAACACTCACGAACAATTGAGGCACCCCGCTTCTGCGAATGTGGGCGACTCGAAAATCCCCGGGCGTCGAGACGCGGATTATCCTGACAGTGGGGCACCCAATTAAAGAGCCAATTATTGATTCATCAATGCCCGATTAAAAAGGCGTGGGAACTCGTAGCAATGAAAATTGTGAAGCGATCACGACCACGCGAAAGCCCTCGCAGCGGATTCGAAAGCGCTTCGCGCGCCTTCCCTGGATCGAGCCGCTGGAGAGGCGGCTGCTTTTGGACGCGACGGCTGAAATGGCCGCGACCTTGCCGGAGGCGAAGTCGAATCCACCGGTTTTGGCGCTGATCGATTCGACGCTGCCGGATCAGTCGCTTTTGATCCAAAGCCTGGGAAATGCCCGGAAGATCTTTTTCGATCCGCGCACCGAATCGGCCACCAGCGTGCTCGAGCGAACGATCCAGGTTGCCAATCAAATGGGCGGTGGAGTGGGGACGGTGATCGTTCTTTCCCACGGCGTGGCGGGAGAGTTTGACCTTGGAGACAATCTTATTTCCAGCCAATCGCTGCCGACGACGGCGCCGCTATGGCAGGCGCTGGGGAAAGACCTCGCGCCGGGCGCGGCAATCGATCTGTTTGCCTGCGACCTTGCCGCCGATCCTCAGGGGCTTGGCCTGCTCAATCAATTGCACGCACTCACCGGCGCCGGTGTCTTCGGATCGACGAACATCACCGGTAAGGATGGGGACTGGATTCTGGAAGCCCATTCCGGCGGCACCGGCGATCTCGCTCCGCCGATCAACACGGTGCTTCTGGCCAGTTATCCCGCGGACCTCCTCGGTATCGTCACTATTCAGACAGCCGCCGCGGCAAATCCAACAACGGTCACCGGGAAGACCACAAATCTAAGCGTGCTGGCGGCGGACACGGGGGGGGAATCGAATGTCACGTACACCTGGTTGGCGGTGACGGTCAGTGCCGCTCCGACTTATAGCGCCAATGGAACCAACGCGGCGAAGAACACGACGGCCACATTCTCTCAATCCGGTGTGTACGTGTTTACGGTCACGGCACAAGACGGACTTTCCCTTGCCACAAGTTCGGTGACGGTGACGGTGGATCAGACGCTTACCACCGTCACCGTCTCTCCGAGTACGGCTTCGCTGAATTTCAACGGGGAACAACTGTTCACCGCAACGGGGTACGATCAGTTTGGCAACGCCCTGACGCTTGGGCCGGCGTTTACCTGGTCGGTGGATTCGGGCGGCGTGGGGTCGGTCGATGCCCTGGGATTATATTCTGCTGGAACGACGGCGGGTTCGGCGGTGGTGCGGGCGACAAGCGGGTCGGTCAGCGGGACTTCAGATGTAACCGTGACGGACGCGGCGCCGAGTGTAACTGTGCCCGCAACTGCCGTGCCCAATCCGGTGACGACGACCACGAGCGTACTGGCCGTCGTGGCAACCGACCTGGGCGGGCTGGGAAATCTAACCTACACCTGGAGCGCCATCACCGCACCGGCCGGGGCGAATCCGACGTTCAGCCTGAACGGATCGGATCTTTCCGACACAACGACGGTCACCTTCAATGAGGCGGGCGACTACCTGCTTCAGGTTGCCATTTCCGACGGCGAGGCCACCACCGACAGCACCGTAGACGTGACCGTCGAGCAAACGCTGACGAGCGTTACGGTATCTCCCACAACCGCGAATCTCGGCTACAACGAAACACAGCAGTTTACGGCGACGGCAGTCGACCAGTTCGGCAACGCAATGGCCTCGCAGCCGACGTTTACCTGGTCGATCGATCCGTTGGGGGTGGGGAGCGTGAGCACTTCGGGTCTGTACACTTCGCCGGATGCGTCTGGAAATGCAACAGTCCGCGCCACCGCTGACATTCTTTACAGCGGCACGGCATCTGTCACCGTCGGCGATACCGCCCCTACCGTGATCGTGCCGGCGACAGCTACGCCCAACCCGGTGACTGGGACAACGACGGTTCTCGCCGTGGTTGCCGCCGATCTGGGCGGGCTGGGGACACTCACCTATACATGGTCCGCCACGAGTGAGCCTTCTGGAGCAAATCCCACGCTCAGCCTTAACGGCTCTGTTCTTTCCGACATCACGACCGTCACTTTCGACGAAGCTGGGGATTACACCTTCCAGGTCGCCATCACAGATGGAAGCGCGACGACGTATAGCAGCGTGAACGTGACGGTGGAGCAAACGCTGACGAGCGTTACGGTATCTCCCTCGACTGCGAATCTTGGGTACAACGAGACGCAACAATTCACGGCCAACGCGCTGGACCAGTTCGGCAATGCGATGGCCACGCAGCCGACGTTCACGTGGTCGATCGACCCACTGGGCGTGGGGAGCGTCAGCACTTCGGGGCTCTACACCTCCCCGGCGACATCTGGAACTGCAACGGTGCGCGCCACGGCCGATACACTCTATAGCGGCACCGCATCGGTCACTGTCGGCGATACCCCCCCTACCGTAATCATTCCCGCGACGGCGACACCGAACCCGGTGACCGGCACAACGACTGTTCTTACCGTCGTTGCTGCCGATCTGGGCGGGCTGGGGACACTGACCTACACCTGGAGCGCCACCAGCGAGCCGGCAGATGCGAATCCATCCTTCAGCCTCAACGGCAGCAGCCTCTCCAACATTACGACTGTTACTTTTAACGAAGCCGGGGATTACACCTTCCAAGTCGCCATCACCGATGGCAGCGCGACGACCTTTAGCAGCGTGAACGTGACGGTCGAGCAAACACTGACGACTGTCACAGTCTCTCCAACGACCGCCGGTCTTGGGTACAACCAGACGCAGCAATTTGCAGCCTCCGCACTCGACCAGTTCGGCAACGCAATGGCCACGCAACCGACGTTCACCTGGTCAATCGATCCGCTGGGGGTCGGGAGCGTCAGCACTTCGGGGCTCTACACGTCCCCGGCGACATCCGGAAACGCAACCGTGCGAGCAACGGCTGACCTTCTTTACAGCGGCACGGCATCTGTCACGGTGGGCGATACCCCTCCTACCGTGATTTTGCCCGCCACGGCAACGCCGAATCCGGTCACTGGGACATCGACTCTACTCACGGTTGTCGCTGCCGATCTTGGCGGATTGGGAACGCTTACTTACACCTGGACTGCGACGAGCCAGCCGGCCAACGCCAATCCGACGTTTAGCGTCAATGGCAGCAGCCTGTCAGACATTACCACCGTTATTTTTAACGAGGCTGGAGCTTACACATTCCAGGTTGCAATCACCGATGGAAATGCGACCACATACAGCAGCGTAAACGTTAACGTAGAACAGACGCTGACAACGGTGAACGTCACTCCCGGCAGCGCGAGCCTGGGATATCGGCAGACCCAGCAGTTTGCGGCAACGGCGCTGGATCAATTCGGAGCCCCGATGGCGACGCAGCCGGGTTTTACCTGGTCGATCGATCCACTCGGCGTGGGAAGCGTTAATTCTTCGGGACTATACACGGCGCCGAATTCGACAGGAACTGCGGACGTGCGGGCAACGGCAGATTCGCTCTACAGCGCGTTGGGATCCGTGGCGGTCAGCGACACCCCGCCGACGGTGCTTGTTGCGGCGACGGCCACGCCCAACCCGGTGACCGCGACAACCACCGTCCTTGCGGTTGTTGCTGTCGATCTGGGCGGGCTGGGGAGTCTCACTTACACATGGAGTGCCATCAGCGCGCCCGCGGGCGCGGATCCCACTTTCAGCCTGAATGGCAGCGGCTTGTCAGACATTACAACCGCCACGTTCAACGAGGCGGGAGACTACACGTTCCAGGTCGCCATCACCGATGGCAGCGCGACAACATATAGCAGCGTGAACGTAACCGTCGAGCAAACGCTCACGACAGTGACTGTTTCCCCCACGACGGCCAGCCTCGGATATGGTCAAACCCAGCAGTTTGCCGCCACGGGGCTGGACCAATTCGGAAATCAAATGGCGACTCAGCCGGGATTCACCTGGTCAATCGATCCGCTTGGCGTGGGAAGCGTAAATTCTTCGGGCCTCTACACGGCGCCCGATTCCGCGGGCACCGCCACGGTGCGCGCGACCGCAGACACGCTCTTCAGCGGTACGGCCTCCGTAACCGTCGCAAACAATGTCGGGCTGGAAATCGTGACCCCGGCAACGGCGACCCCCAACCCCGTGACGGGCACCACCACCTTGCTAAGCGTGACGGCTACTGAGCTGGGCGGCGTCGAAAGCCTTACTTACACCTGGTCCGCTACCAATTCCCCCAACGGGGCCAAGCCGTTGTTCAGTTCGAACGGAACGGATGCATCGGCCGTAACGACCGCCACTTTCGACGAGTCCGGTAACTATACGTTCACAGTAGTCGTCTCCGATGGAACCCACACGGCCCAAAGCAGCGTAAACGTCGTAGTCGATCAGACGCTGACAACGGTGACTGTCACACCGGCAACTTCGACGGTTCTCGTCGACGGTACTGAGCAGTTCACCGCGGTGGCCCTGGATCAATTTGGCAAGCCGATGACCACACAGCCGGCGTTTACGTGGTCGGTCGTTCTTCCCGGCGAGGGAACCATCGATCAGAACGGCCTATATACCGCCCCGGCCGATCCCGGCAGCGCCGTGATTCGCGCGACGGCGGATTTGCTGCACAGCGGCACCGGCATCGTAACAATCACCGCGGTCGCGCCGACACCGCCCACGAATCCCATCATTCCGACGCCGCCGATCAACCCCATCGTTCCGGTGATTCCAACGCCGCCGACGACTCCGACGACGCCCACAACGCCGACGCAGACGGTGACCGTAACGGTGCAGCCGATCGTGGTGGTAATCGATCCGCCGCTGCCGACGCCCGTTTTGCTGACGGCGCCGGGAGCACACGCGGGAACACCGCCCGTGCTATCTCAGGCGAACACCGCATTACCGGTTGGCCTGGCCGCGCCGGTGAGCGCTTCCGCGGAGCCGGTAGAGGCGTCGCAATCAATTATTGCCGCGGCCGTTGCGGTCACCACGGGAATCATCGCCCAATTGCTCATCCCCGGTTCATTCGTCGCCAGCATGTTTTCCTCTCTGCCGGCGTGGAAATGGGTGGACCCGGTCTCGATTCTCGATCCGTCGCGTGCGCGCAAAACAAAGCAACCCGGCAAGCCTGCCGAGGAGGAGCCGAAATTGAAGGGATTGCTTGAATGACGTTGGGCCAGTTTTATAGAACCTGGATAAGCCCCCAGCGCTGGCTTGAGCGGGCCGGCGTCCGCCCACCGATGCAAATCGTGCTGGGACTGGTGATGCTGTTGGCATGCGTCCTGCAATTCGCCAAGGCGCTGCAACTGGTCTCGAGCGAGGACGCGGCTTTGGTGCGCGTGCGTATCGTGCTGGCGGAGATGGCGTCGTCGCGCGTGGCGGCGCAGATTGCCGCAGGCGATTATCCAGGGGCGCGCGCGTTTCTCGACTGGCTGGTGCGCAACCACGAGGAAATCTGTTCGGCGGCGTTGCGCCGGCTGGACGGAAAGATCGCCATGGAGACCCCGGGGCACGACATCTACTGGGCCGGAACTTCCGGCGATGAAAGCACGCCCACGCACCTCCACGTGGCGCTCTACGAAAACAAGGTTCCGTGGGGCCGGCTGGAGATCGCGTTTCGGCCGCTGCATGAGCAGCAGTCGTTTTTCAAATCATTCGAGCTGCAAAACCAGCGGCCGGCATTTTTCATCCTGGGAGCCAGCTTTTTGCTCTTTTGGCTGTTTCTGTCGCGGATGCTCAAAACACTCGATCCGTCAGGAGCGGTTCCCCAGCGAATGCAGGTCATGATGGACACGCTCGTCGAGGGGATGGTCATCCTCGACAACGAAGACCAGATCGTGATGGCCAACCAGGCTTTCGGCCGCCTGGCCTACCTGCCGGTGGACCGTCTAATCGGAAAACCCCTGACTTCGCTGCCTTGGCTGGCTCCGGACCGTCCGAATAACCCGGAGGCCTACCCCTGGAAAGCCGTCCAGGAGAGCAATTTACCCCAGCGCGGCGTGCAGCTTCGCCTCCAGGTGGGAAGCCGCCATGAACGCCGGCTGAAGATCAATGCGTCACCCATCGTGGATCCCCACGGCGCCTGCCGAGGCGTTCTGGTGACGTTTGACGACCAGACCTCGGTCGAGTCGGACAATCTCGAATTGAGCCGTTTTATCGCGAAATTCAACGAGGCCGGCGAGGAAATGGCCCTATTTCGCGGGCGCTTTACCTCCGAGGCCGACGCCGGCCACCTTGCCAAGCTCGAAGCCCTCACCGCCGCGGCGAAGGAGCTGGCGGCTTCCTGCCAGGTCGCCGGACAGGACGTTTCAACCCCGCAGGTGGACGACATCCACGATGCCGCTCATCGCGAGTTATCAGCCCCTGCCCCGTAGCTAAACCTATTGTACGAATGATGCGATGGAAAAATTAACTCTTACTGAGGAACGCTTATGAGAAAGACAAAAGTTTTGATCGCTGATGACAATTCGGACCTTCGCTCCGGGCTGGAGATCCAGCTCCTGGTGCATGGCTATGAAGTGATCACCTGCATCAACGCCGACGCCGCCGTGGCCCATGCCCAGAAGCACAAGCCCGATGTCATGGTCATCGATATCTGGATGGACGAGGGCAGCCGGCTGATCCTGAGCGGCAGCGGCAATGGGTTTGGCGTCATCGAGCGCATCAACAAGCTGCCGGAGACCCAGGGAATTCCTGTAATCTACATTACAGGGCAGAATTCCCCGCAACTGGACGTGCGGGCGAAGCAACTGGGCGCGTTCGGTCTGATCCATAAGCCGGTGAATTTCGCGAGCCTGTTGAAGATGGTGGAACTGGCTTCGCAGACGCGTGCGCTGTGTGATGGCGAGGCCGAGAATACCCAGAAGACCGCGGATTTCCCGATGACTGCCGCCAGCGGAGCAACGGCAATTGGAGAGGCATAACCATGGCAACCGAAGATTCAAGCACGGTTCGCACCCTCGTGTTGATCGATGACGATGCGGATTTTCTGCACGTCCTGCAGCGTCGGCTGCAGGCGCAGCGGACGGAGTTCGCGACCGCCGGCCCACTGGAAATTAAGACCTATTCCGATCCGGTGGAGGCGGTCGTGAACCTCCCGGCCGACCCGATCTGCGTGATCCTGATCGACTACAACATGCCGGGCTGCACCGGGCTGGATTGGATTCCCAAGCTGGTGAACGCCGGCGTCGGGCCGGTGCTGCTGCTGACGAACCAGAACGACGCCAACGTGACCGCGGCGGCATTCCGCGCCGGCGCGGCGAATTACCTGGCCAAGGCCGACGCGGTCGCGGAGAACTCGCTGCTCGGCCGCGCCATTCGCGAAGCGGTGCATCGCTACCGCCTCGAAACGAGAAACAACACCCTCACCCGCGAGCTGAAGCTGGTGAACGTCGAACTGGAGGCGAGCAACAAGAATTTGAGGGAGCTGACGGAGACCGCCCATCGTTTTGTGGACGACGTGGCCCATGATCTCAGAACCCCGCTGACCGTAATCGGTCAATACGCGTCGATCATTGCAGACGGCATGGGCGGTCCCGTCACCAGTCGCCAACGCGATCATCTCGGCGTCATCATGACCGCCAGCCATGAGATGTCCGAGATGATCGACGATTTCCTCGACTCCAGCAAACTCAAGGCGCGGGCCCTTTCGATCGATCGGGAGCCGCACTCGGTGCAGGAGCTTTTCGATTCGGTCGTGCCCATTCTCACCGCCCGCGCTCAGCCGAAGGGAATTTCGATCGATATTTCCCAGGTCGACGGCTCAGCAGTCTTCTTCGCCGATATTTCCAAGGCCGGCAGGGTGATCACCAATCTCGCCGTCAACGCCATCAAGGTGAGCCCTCAGGGCAAACCTCTGAAGCTGTCCGCCGCCGCGACGGATGACGGCGATGTCCGCATCAGAATCACCGATGAAGGACCCGGTCTGCAACCCGAAGACCTGAAATTCATTTTCGATCGCTTCAAGCAGATCGAAACTCCGCAGATGTCCGGCACCAAGGGCTTTGGGCTTGGACTAAGCATTGTCCAGCAACTGGTCTGGTTCAATCTTGGAACAGTGGACGTGCAAAGCGAATTCGGCAAAGGCAGCACCTTCAGTTTCACGATGCCGGGAAACGATCTGATGCGCGTTTTACACTGCTACCTGCAAAGCATTCGCGCCGTTGACAAGCCGGATGATCTGAGAATGCTCCAGGTTCGCTGGCGCGGCGATGGAGACCGGGCGATGCTGAGGCGCCTGATCGCCTCCTGCTCCTATCCGATGGACCTGGCGCTTCAAAGCGCCGAGGACCAGTCGGTGAATATGCTCGGTATTTGCAGCAATCCCGACACCTGGTCCGGGAAAATTCGCGAGTCCATCGCGCGCTTTTATCGATCCATGGGTCAACAACCCACCGAATTGGAAATCAAGGTCGCCGGGCCGTGGAAGCGCAACGCCGACCCGGCAGAACTTCAGGCAGCCCTTTTCGAGGCGCTAGGGAGGAATTTCAGCTATGTCTGACAAGATCCTATTGATTGATGACGACCCCAGGCTTGTCGAGGCGCTGCAGATTCGCCTCGAGGCGGCCGGATATGGCGTGCACGTTGCCTATAACGGGCAGGACGGCGTCGCCACCGCCCAGCAGATCCTGCCGCAGCTTGTCATTCTCGACGTCAATATGCCGGGAATGGACGGACTGCAGGTCTGCCGCACGCTTCGCGAAGCCGACCGCCTCAGCACGACCCCGATCATCATCATGTCGGCGATCACGCACCAGTTGGCCCGCCGGGCGGCGCTCGACGCGGGCGCCACCAATTTTGTCGCCAAGCCCTACCAGGCCAAGCAGGTGATGGAAGCGATTCGCGAGGCGATCGACGGCCGCCGGGCCGCGTAAAGGCGCAATCCCATGACGGGTGATGCAAATCAAATTCGCCGCCAGACCGGACATAAGCCTCCGGCCCACCCGCTCGTTGCCCTGGGGATTTTTATCCTGACGATCGTCCTGGCCGCGGTGGCAGCGGCAAGCGACGGAGGCCACGCTACGCTTCCTCCCCTGCCCCGCGCGGTTTCCGCCGATCACAATCTCGCCGCCGGCGCGAATGCCGCCATCGCCTTCGTGCACAATGCCTTCGACACCGCCGGTTTTCGTCCCCGATGGCAAACCGAAACCTGGGCAACCCCCCACGCCTGGCTGCATATCGCGGCCGATCTGCTCATCGCGGCCTCCTACGGCGTAATCGGCGCGGCCCTGTGGCACGTCTATCGCCTCCGACGCGGCGCTCCATTTTCCTGGCTCTTTTGGATATCCGCCATCTTCTTCATCGCCGGCGGCGCGACCCATCTCCTCGACGGCTTGATGTTCTGGTGGCCGGCATATCGCCTGGCCACTCTGGTCCTCGCCGCCGCCGCGCTGCTGTCCCTGGCAACGGTCATGGTCTTCGTCCCCACAGTGCCCAAAGTCGCCACGTTGCGAAGTCCCGTCGAATTTCAGCGCGAAATCGTCCAGCGCCGAAAGACTGAACTTGAGATGCGACGCATTCACGCCGAGCTTGAAGGGGTGATCGAGCAGCGCACCGCTGAACTGGCTCAGAAAAACCAGGAAATGGAACAGTTCCTCAACACCGTTTCCCACGATCTGAAGAGCCCCGTCGTAACCTGCCTTGGCCTCACCGGCATGTTGCGCGACGACGTTAAGGCAGGCCGAGTGGACGAGTCCATCGACTCGATCGACCGCATCGAACGCTCCGCCACCCGCATGCGGCAATTGATCGAAGATCTGCTCAATCTCAGCAAGATCGGCAAGGTGCGCTTCGAGCTGGTTGACGTCGATGCCGATTCCCTGCTGCATTCAATCGGCGAAGAATTCAAACCGCGCTTCGAGAAGCTAAACGCGGCTTTTGAAATTGAGACCAAGCTCCCACACGTTCTAGCCGATGCCCGCTGGTTCACCGAAGTTTTTGAGAACCTCATCACCAACGCCATGAAATATGGCTGCGACAATCCGCACCCGCGCATTACCGTCGGTTGCGTGAGCACCGAAAAAGAACACCAGTTTTACGTTCGCGACAATGGCAACGGCATCGATCCCGCCCACCATGCCCAGATTCTGGAGCCGTTCAAGCGGCTGCGGACCGACAAGGAAGGCAGCGGCATGGGATTGGCCATCGTGGTCCGGATTATCGGCATGCACGGCGGCCGCATCTGGATCGATTCCAAGCCCCAGCAGGGCGCCACGTTCTGGGTCTCCCTGCCCATTCGTGATCTGACCCAGGCGGCCAAGGCTTCAAATGACTCACAGCCGCCAATCCAACAACCTTCTTTGAAGGGAGTTCTCCATGCAGCTTAGCATTCGCCAAACGTCTCGACCGGCAAGTGTCTTGATCGTCGACGATGATCGCCCGCTGCTCTGGGCCCTGAGCACGCAGCTCTCGAAGTTCGGATATCGCTGCAACCCCTGCGGCAACGCCAGCGAGGCGATGCTTCAATTCGCCGTGCGCAATTTCGACCTCGTCATTACGGACATCACCATGCCCGGAATCGACGGGCTCAGCGTGCTCGCGATGATACGAAGCCAAAGCGGTGTTCCCATTCTGGTCATCACCGGCCACTCGCGCGAATACGAATCTCTGATTTGCGGGTATCAGAACGTGAAGATGCTTCGCAAACCGCTGGAACCGCAACATTTTGTTGAAACAGTGAGAGAATGCCTCGGTCGCGGGATTCAGCCGGAGGCAGTTGCCAGGTGCGCATAGGTGTCTTCCGGACGGGAGATATTCGCACCACCGACGAGGATAAAGCGATGAGCACGGCAACAACGACGGCGACGATCATGGTCGTAGAAGACGAGGTTCCCGTGCGCGAGCTTCTCGTGCTCGCGCTGGAAGCCAACGAATTCGACGTGGTCGCCGCCGGCAGTTCCAGCGAGACCCTCGCCTGCCTGCAAACGCGGCATGTCGACTTGCTCCTCCTGGACCTGAAGCTCGGCGCGGAGAGCGGGATCGAATTGCTCAAGTCGATTCGCGCAATCCCCAGCTATGAAAAACTCCCGGTGATCCTGTTGACCGGCCTGGCGAGCCGGGAAATTGTGCTGGAAGCGGCACATCTGGGAGTTCAGGGCTACGTGCTGAAGCACCAATTTTCGCGCAAAGACCTGACAACGCGGATCGAGCAAGTCCTTCAAAAGCGGGATTCGCAGCCGGCATTTCCAAGTGCGGAACCCCCGGCGCAACGACCTGCGACGATTTTGCAGCCGCGCCCCGCCCCACCCGCGCCGGCAAACCCCGCCCCACCGCCGGCACCTGATAACGATCTTCAGCATGAATTGCTTCGATCGATCCTGCCCATCGTCTCCCGCTCTCAGATCCTGGAACTCATCGATCGCTGTGTCGAGTTAAAAGCACTTTCCCCCGCCGTTTCGCAACTGACGGCCGCCACCGCCGATCCGGATTGTTCCATCGATCAGGTCGCCGGCATCATCAAGAACGATCCGGGCATCGCCGTCAAGATTCTCAAGATCGCCAATTCCGTCGTTTATGGATACAGCGGGACCATCGACACGGTCCATCAGGCGGTCCTGCGGATTGGGATTTCCCAGATCCGCCAGCTCGTCCTGAGCATGGCGGTGATCGAGAATTTCCGCGGTGGCGGTCTGGGCCAGCATTTCAACAGCGAGCTGTTCTGGGAGCATTCCATCGCGACGGGCCTGATCGCCGCTTCGATCGCCCGTTTCCGCGAGGCAGACAAGCGGGCAACGGATTTTGCCTTCACGATGGGCCTGCTTCACGATGTGGCGCGGATGGTCTTCGTCGAGCAGCTCGACGACATCTACAAGCGCGTCCTCGACACCGCCGAACGCTCCCAGCTTCCGTTAGAGCAGGTCGAATCGCGCATGCTGCTCGTCAATCATGCCGAAATCGTCAGCCGTCTGCTCGGGGCATGGAGTTTTCCGCGCCGGCTCATCGACGCCATCTCCATGCACCACCTCCGGACCCCGAAAATAGTTGCCTTGCCGGCCCAGAAAGCCACCGACGTCGCCACGGTCGTCCTCGCCGATCGCCTTGCCCACGCGCTGCTCCTGGGAAGCAGCGGCAACTCCTGCATCTACCCAACCGAGGAGCTCGCAAAATACCTCGCCCTGCAACCCGACGCGATTTCCCTCATTGAGCACCAGATTCCTTCCCAGACGGCCGACATGAAACACGTCATGCTCACCGGCGATAACACCGCGCCCAGACAGGATTACCGCCAGCGTCTGCTGGCAAAATTGCAGCGGCCATTCCGTCCCTTTTACGTCAGCGCCGACCCGGTCATCGACGCCCACCGAATCCTCCTCGATCGCCTGCGGCAGACGGAGGAGAACCGGCCCGAAAATCTGGCGGTCGTCTACCTCGCCGAAAGGACCGACGCGCAGCCACTCTTCCAGGCGATTCGCCAGCGGGAAACCGAGCTTTGCATCAGGCCCCTGCCCGTGATCGTTCTGACGCACCCCACGGCTTCGCCACCAGACCGGGCGCTGCTGGGCGAGCGCGATCATGTAAAGATCACCTGCCCGTTCGTCTTTGGACAGTTGGCCGACGCGATCAATCGCCTGCTTCTGGCCAACGATTCTTAGCCGCCCTTGCAGATTCTTTCGAACTTCAACAATCTCACCCCAAAAATCTCCGGATTTCCCAAAATAGGTACAAAACGTACACCTCTTGGACCTGTATATAGACGCGTACTATTTTTTCCCGCGCCCCACGCGCTAAAATTTACCCCGCGCTTATCCCGTGTAGCCGGCGAGCTTGCTCGCCGATTGAGAACTTCCAATGACCCCGCACCCCAATACCCGGCCCCAAGCGCCAACCAATCGCGGGTAACACCAGGTAACCACCCCAAAAGTGAGAAATTTTGGGAAAAAGTGGGAACTACCCGCTCCTTCAACCTCACCGAACTCCAATGGCTCGCCTTCTCCCTCGCGCGCGCCTTAACCCCCGCCCCCGGTAATCCGGGGGAGGGTTGGGGAGGGGGCCGATCTGCAAAGGCTTGATTTAGAGAGTTTGCCAAAACCATCCTTGAGAGAAAAACCTCACGGTAGAGTAGAGAACTGAACGACCCGATTGCCGCTCAGCTCTCCCTCTTCGAACCGGACGAGCGGGTTTCCCGCATCCGGCTCTCACGGTATTGTTCTTCTCAAGCATTCACGGTCGGAACAGGTCGCAGGCTGATGAGGCCCAGACGCTGCAACTGTTCGTACCAGCTCCTCGCTCCGCGCACACGGAACGGACGCTGGCTGCGACGTTTAAGGTGTCGTTCCAGTCGCTCCTGCACAAATCGGTTGATCTGACGGAACGCCTTGCGCGGATAGCCTTTGCCGAAGTAGTTGGCCCATCCTCTCAGGTGCTCGTTGATCTGTACGATCAACGCCGGGATGGGCACAAAGCCTGCTTCGGGTCCGGTCATCTCCCGCAATTTGTCCCGCTCACGCTGCATCGACTTGCTCGAAGGACAGAGGTTCAGATAACGCCCCGGCCCGCCTTGCAGGCTCCGGTCGTACCGGAACCTGTACCCGAGAAAGTTCAGACTTTCGCCCGGCTCTTTCAACTTCACCGTGCGGGTCTTGTCGGTGTTGATCGTCAGATCAAACCGGCCTTGCAGCGTGCGTTCCACGAACTGCTTGATCTGAGGGCCTATATACCTTGCCATGATGACAAAGTCGTCGGCGTACCGGATCAGCCGGGCGTTCGCCCAGCGATGCGGGCCATCGGATCGGTGGAACAATTTATCAAACCAGTGCAGATATAGGTTGGCCAGCAGCGGCGAGATCACTCCGCCCTGCGGCGTTCCCTGTTTGCTCCGGGTGACTTTCGGTGGATCGCCGGGCTTCTCGCCTTCTTCGACGATCACCGCCTTCAGCCACATCCGGATCAGCTTCAGCACGCTTCCGTCCGTGATCCGCTTCTGGACACACGCCATCAGTTTCTCATGGGGAATCGTGTCGAAGTACGACTGCAAATCCGCGTCATACACTTCCCTTCGGCCCTGCTGGAGGTTTTGCTTGATCGCCTCCAGCGCATCGTGAGCCGAGCGACCGGGACGGAATCCATACGAACAGTCCAGGAAATCCGCCTCGAAGATCGGCTCGATGAGCAGCAGCACCGCCATCTGCACCACGCGATCTCGGATCGTGGGGATGCCCAATGGACGCCGCTTGCCGTTGGCTTTGGGAATGTACACGCGCTTCACCGGCTGCGGGCGGTAGGTGCGGGTCTTGAGCGATTCTTCGATCTCGCTCAGGAATCCACTGACGCCGTGCTCGGAGTTTTGCACCTTCTCGATGCTCACCCCGTCCAAGCCGGGCGCCCCGCCGTTGGCGGACACCCGGTCCCACGCCGCTTCCAGAACATCGCGCCGGCAGATCCGGTCGTACAAGGTGTAAAACCGAAACCCCGGTTCCCGCTTGGCTTTGAGGTATAGCTTCTGTCTCAGAAGAAAGACTTTCCCCGGCAGACCCCTGGAGTTCACCCTCAGGTGCTCCGGCAAGTCTGTCGGATCATCCGTACTGTCAGGTTGTCCCTGCAAGCGGGCCTCTCTTCTTCTTACTTCCGCTCGATACCGTCAGGGCTCCTTGGCTCGCGGCAGGCTTCGCCTCCGCTCACGGGCATTACCCCGCTTCTCAGCTACTATGAGCCCATCCGACTCCCCACGCTTCCCGTCCCTTGGTTATGTCTTTCCAACGAGCCGCACAACGATGCGTGGGGTCTCTCAGTTCCCGATCTTGTCTGTCGGCACGCGCCGTCCCCATCGACCCCGAGGAGCCGGACGATTGCTCGCACCCGCTGCTTCATCGTCCGCGCCGGCTTGGCCCTCTCTGACGGGTTGGCCACTCCCATTGGCGTAACGAGGCTGGTTTGGGTTCGCTTAACGCTATGGCTCGCGCCTTCGCCTTCCGGGGCTTCGCGCGACCGATTGCTCCGTCGTCACGCCCGGGCGGCTACACGGCTAACGGGTCATTCCATGGTGAACTCCTTTCAGTTCACAAGACAAAACCGGTTTCACTGACGCACCAGAGGCGCAAAGGCGCAGAGGAAGTGACCTTCAAATTCTCTGCGCCTCTGCGTGAGATCTATTTCCGGGGGTCGCGCGACGAAGTCCGCGCCGAGGTCTACGCCAACAACTCTTAAAAAGTGGGGAAAAATGGGGAAAAATGGGGAACCACAGAACATCCAGATCCTCAAGCAAATTCAGTTTCAACCCTAAGTTGAATTTACGAAAAACAAATTCGCACAACCTGCGCCGGCAGATTCTTTTCTTCGAATTTTCCCCTCTCCGTTTATTCTCCCAGCAATTTTATAATGAACTGCTCGGCCTGCACTTGCAATTCTTTGTGGTTATTGGCCACCAAACCCCCTCAAATAGCTCCCAAAGGGCGGGAAAAATGGTATAGTCCCCTGGAGCTTCGGCACATCAACCAGTTGGGTGAATTCTCTGAGTTTATCGGGCTTAAGGTGTAAATCCGCGTAAGTCACCGCGAACACCAGCGAGCCGGTGCCAGCTTCAAGGAGAGAATATGCAGAATGCAGTTGCCGCGCCATATGTTCGGTCGTCGCGAGCCGAATTGGACGAACAAGGCGCCCAGTTTTCCGGGATTGTTTCGCGGATTGCCCATTACGCCCGCAGCACGCCGCATAGACTCGCGATCGCCAGCGGATCCGCGCGATTGACGTTTGCTGAACTGGATCGGCACACAAACCATGTTGCGGCTCAATTGCGGCATGCAGGCGTAGTTTCGGGGTCCTGCGTGGGGATTTTTCTGGAGCGTTCGCCGGCGTTTGTCGTGGCGGCACTGGCTGTTTTGAAAACCGGGGCCGCGTATTTGCCGCTGGACTCGGCCATTCCTGCCGAGCGCTTGCATTTCATTCTTGACGATGCGAAGGCGGCTTTGCTGTTGACAGACGCCGGCCGGGCGACGGCGATTTCGGTTTGTCGCTGCCCTGTCGTTGTAACGAAGGACGCCGGCGCGACCAACGGAAATGAGCAGCACTTCGAATTTGTTGAGCCGTCACCCGACGACCTCGCATACGTTATCTACACCTCCGGTTCGACGGGGCGCCCCAAGGGCGTTGAGATTACCCATGCAAATCTGCTGAACCTGATCGACTGGCACCAGGCGGCGTTCGAGGTGACGGCAGCCGATCGTGCCAGCCAGGTGGCGGGACTGGGATTTGATGCCGCCGGATGGGAAATCTGGCCGCATCTGACCGCCGGCGCCAGCGTGCACATGGCGGATGAAGCCACGCGCCGCTCGCCGCAGGCGCTGCGCGACTGGCTGGTGGCGGAAAAGATTACCGTCAGTTTCGCCCCCACCGTGCTCGCAGAGCAGTTGCTCCATTCGGAATGGCCGGCGGAAACCTCGCTGCGAATTTTGCTCGCGGGTGCTGATACACTGCACCGCCGCCCGCGCGGGGTTGCCGTTTACGCTGGTGAATAACTACGGGCCGACCGAATGCACGGTGGTCGCCACCTCCGGGGCGGTGAAAGCTGAATCCGTCGTCGAAGGCGCCCCATCCATCGGCAGGCCGATCGCCAACACCACGGCTTTTATCCTCGACGAAAATCTTTTGCCGGTTCCCAATGGCCGGCCTGGTGAGCTGTGCCTCGCGGGCGCGCTCGTGGGCGCGGGTATCGGAACAACCCGACGATGACGGCCAGCCGGTTCGTCATGTACACCCCACCGTCGGGACCTGCCGTGCGGATCTACCGCACCGGCGATCGCGTTCGCCTGACCGACACTGGCGAGATCGCCTTCCTGGGCCGCCTCGACGACCAGGTGAAAATCCGCGGCTATCGCATCGAGCTGGGGGAGATCATTTCTTCGCTCGACCGCTTCCTCGAGCTCGAAGCCAGCGCGGTCATCGCCCGCGACGACGCCGGCACGGGGCCGGAACTGGTCGCTTACGTTGTGCTCGCCCCCAGGGCGAAGGCTACCAGCGTCGATCTGCGCGAATTTCTCGCGGCCCGTCTACCCGATTACATGATCCCCTCGAAATTCGTCGCGATGCCTGCCTTGCCGATGACCGCCAACGGAAAGCTCGACAAAGCGGCGCTTCCGGCGCCGAACCTCCAGAACCTTTTGCCGGGGGGAAATGCGCCCGCTGCCGAGCCCTCGTCCGGGTCGGCCATCGAAGATCGGCTTGCCGCCCTGGTGACATCTCTGCTCGGCAACGTCTCCTGCGGGCGGGAAGACAATTTCTTCATGGCCGGCGGGCACTCGATGCTCGGCGTTCAGCTTGTGGCTCGCATTCGGGACACGTTTGGCGTTAAACTGCACCTGCGGCAACTGTTCGGCGCGCACCACCATCGTCGCCCTGAGCGCGGAAGTGGAAAAAATGCGGGCCGCGGCTGCTGGCAAAGCCCACTGAAAGAATAGGTAGTTTATGGAGCAATCTACCTCATCGGCCTCAGGGTCGCAGTCTAAGCCGGCCGAGGCCCCGCTAAGTCTCTACCACCTCCTGGACCAGGAGGTGCTTGCCGATCCCTACCCGCTTTATCATCGCCTCCGCGAGCACGACCCGGTTTATTGGGATCCCTATATCCATGCATGGATTGTCACCGGCTATGACGATGTCGTGACGGTTTTGCAGCGATTCTCGGCGGCACGTACGCCATCACCGCGATTCTTCGAAATCCTCGGCGCGCCTGAAGTCGCCCCCGTCGCCAAGGTGATGGTCAAGCAGATGCTCTTTATGGATCCCCCCGGACACACCCGGCTGCGTAAGCTTGCGGGGCTGTTTTTCAGCCCGGCGCGGGTGCGAATGCTGCATGATCACGTGCAGAGGATCGCCACGCGGCTGCTGGATGACGTCATTGCCCGCGGAACCGGCAGGATCGAATTGCTTTCCGAATTCGCCGAGCTGCTGCCGGCGATTGTTACTACCGAAATGATCGGCCTTCCCAGCGAAGACCACGTGAAGCTGAAAGTCTGGTCGGAAACCTTCGCCGAGATTCTCGGGAATTTCCAGCATCATCCCGACCGGCTCAGCGAAGTGCTTCGCGCCATCGAAGGATTCAAAGACTATTTCCAGGCCGCCATGGAAGAGCAGCGGCGCCATCCGCGCGAGGGATTGCTGCAGGCGTTTATGACGGCCGAAGTTGACGGCGACCGGTTGACGGATGACGAGATCGTCGCCAACTGTATTATCACCGTCGTCGGAGGGTCCGAGACCTCCACAAATCTGATTACCAGCGGAATCTTGACGCTCATCCACCGCCCACAGCAGTTTCACCGGCTCAAGACAGAGCCGGACATTATGCCGGCGGCGCTCGAGGAATTGCTGCGATTTGAAAGCCCCGTCCAGCATACGGCCAGGCTCGCGACCGAAGACGTCGTGCTGGGAGGCAAGAAAATCGCCAAACGGCAAGCGATCATGGCGATCATTGCTGCCGCCAATCGCGACCCGGCGCGATTTCCAAATCCCGATCTGCTGGATTTTGACAGAACCGACAATCGACACCTCGCTTTTGGTTGGGGAGCACACTACTGCTTCGGCGCGCCGCTGGCGCGGCTGGAGGGATCGATCGGTTTCGAGGCGCTCCTGGCCCGCTTCTCCGATCTTGAGCTCGAAGGCGGGCCCCTGTTGTGGCGCGAAAACCATGGCCTGCGCGGGCTGTTGGCACTGCCGCTGCGATACAAGCTTAAGTCGTGAGCACGGCAAAGACGACACCAGCCGCTGATGTGTGGTATTGCCGGCCTGAAGATCTGCTCGCCGACAGGCTCCAACAAAAGTTTCTGGAGTGGCTGACGCCGAGCGAGCGCGCCCATCGGCAGAAACTTCGCACGGCGACGATGCAGCATGATTATCTGGCCACGCGAGCGCTCTGCCGGCTGGCGCTGTCCCACTGCACTGACGTTGATCCGGCCACATGGGTATTCACGGCTGGTAAATTCGGAAAACCGACCATCGCGCGGCCGGTCGCATTTCGCCCCTTGCGGTTCAATTTAAGCCACACGGATGGATTGATTGTCTGCGCGGTCAGCCGGGCCGGCGAAATCGGCATCGACGTTGAGCAAACTTCGCGCGAAGTCGACATCGCACAAATCTCGCGGCATTTCTTTTCCGCCGATGAGCAGCGGCATCTTTCAACGCTCTCCGCGAAAGAGCGAAAAAGCCGGTTCTTCGAGCTTTGGGTGCTCAAAGAAGCCTATCTGAAGGGGCGCGGAATGGGGCTCTCGAAGTCGCTCGATGCGTTTTCGATTCAGTGGGACCGTAAAGGAAAACCGCTTTCGATCGGCAATTGGCAACTCGCCCTGCATCGGCCAACTGCCCGGCACATCGCCGCCACAGCGATCCGGCAGCGGCGCGATGCCTCGACATTTCCCGTCCGCTGGCGCGACGCACATCAACTATTCGAGACTGACATCTCCATCGAACGCTGACGGATCCCAAATCTCCGGCTTGCTCAATTCCGCCTTCAGCGCCGGGTCGGGCACGGTACAGAAATAAGGCCAATTCCCCAGCTTGCGCCGATAGGGCGCGTGCTGATCGAGGGCGCGCATCTTTGGCAAGCCGCATCCTTGATGTTCCAGCATGCCGATTCCCTCTGCCACGCAGCGCCGCCGCGCGGCTTCCAGCAGGCCCGGAAGCAAATCCTCGTCCCGATCGAGCGACTGGAAGTCAATCACCCGCATGCGGCTGAGATTTCCAGGCAATTCATGGCGTTTGAGAATGCAGTAGGCGCGAAGCAGGCCGCTGCGTGTCGCGGTATAAATCCAGACCCGGCCGTCGCGCATCGGCAGCATGTAATGCCACCTCAGCGTCTCGCTGTCGCGACCCGCCAGCAGCTTGTCCGGATTTTCGCGAACCATTTCCTGCCAGAATGCGTCGAAGCGTGCATCGAACTGCTCAATGGTCTCGATGGTGATCGACCCCGGCGCGGGCGGCAACGATTTAACTGACAGCGCATCCTTGAGGCGCATCGCCGCCGCGGCCGGATAGGCAAGCACGCCGGCCAGCGCGGACGGCGCTCCGTACTTTGTCAACGCCGTTTTCGCAAAGGCGCGATACGCCGTCACCCAATATGCAATCGTCTCCCAATCCCCCAGCGGCACCCTCCTGGATACCTGGTCCAACACGCCGATGGCCATCTCCCCCACGGTGTTGTGCATAAACAGATCGGCCTTCTCAAAGCTCAAATACTCGGACATGATCCAGAGGCCGTAGCCGCGATACTCTGGCGCCATGACCCAGGAGCGTCCGGTGGCGCACATCAATTCGCGGCCGCGAAACTGATAGAGCGAAGGTACGCTCATCACCGATCCAACGACCCGCCCGGTCGTGTCCTCCAGGATCCATCCGATCGGCCAATCCTTGCCGATCCGTGGCCAGAGCGGATTCTTCAGCCACATCGCACGCCAGTCGTCGGCCGATCGCGTCTGCATTCCAACCGAAGCCTCGAGCCGGGTGATTTGCTCGTAATCGTCCAGAGTTGCAAGCCGCAGATTGGGCGGCCGCGACGACTTCTCCCCCCCCGTGTTCGTGCGTCAGTACTCATGCATTGGCACTGCGTTGTGGCCCCCAAACTTCAGCGATATCGAATGTCCCGATGCGGGTTTTCGGAAATATTAAGCTCGAGCACTGCGCCCACAACTGCATCGGGTGACCATTCAGATTCTCAGCGCCTCCGCCCCTCTGCGTGAGATTCTATTTCCGTTGGGTTGCGGGCGCAGCCCGCGCCAGGATCTCTAGCGAAGCGGGCGGTGATACGATTTTTCACGCCGCGGCCTGCACAGCCGCGCCTTTGTCGAGCTTTTCGACAAATCCGACAAGATCCGAAAGCGCCAGCTCCACTCGCCAGGGATTCTCCGCGGCACCATCGGTTTGTTTCGCGTCGGGAGCAACCAACACAACGGGAAACGCCCGTCCGCCCACGCGATACTTCGCCGCCACACTCTCGATTTCCATTTTGGAGAACCCCGCCTGCTCCGTTGAGGCGGAGATCACCAGCATGCCGCCGAATCCGTCAGCCTCGCGATTCGCCGGCAGGCGATCGCCCAGTTTGGTCTTCACCAGGGATTCAAGGGCCAGTTCGATGGGATCGAATTCGGAAATGCCCGCACTTCGGGCGATGTAGAGGCTCCCCTTCTGCATCTTGAACATCGGCGCGAGCAGCTTACGCTCCTCCTGCCGCGAGAGCCGCGCCAAGGCCACCGTCAGCGCAACGACCTCTGCGCGCATCTTGGCCGGATCGGGCCGCTTGGGGCTCGGCTGCCCTACTGTCGCACGGCAAAACTGCTGCGTCAGCGGCGCTACGTTCGAACTGGGGCTCGATGCAAGCATCACCGCGTTGGCATAGTTTTCCGCCATCCACAGAACCCGCGTCAGCGCGTCGTCCGATTTCGCGCCGTTCCCCGTGTGAAGCATTTCGATGGGCTTGCAGATCGTCTGCGGCAGCAGCAGGCATTTGTGCACCGCCGCGATCATCTGCGACGGCGTCATCCCCATCATCACGCCAAACAGTTCTTCCCTAGGCCGACCGGTTTGCGCCGCCAGGTCGATCACTTTCCGATACTCCTCGGCAAACTGCGTGTGAATGAAGATGTCCCCCAGGTCATGACACAACCCAACCAGGTAGGCCAGCCCCGGTTGTTTCAATTGCCCCTCAGTGGCGAACATTTCGCACACCTGGGCAACCGCGAATGAATGCTGCCAGCAATGGATCGGGCTGAAGCCGTCTTTTCCAGCCTCCGGCATGCAGTCAAAAACGCCCAGCGCGGCGGCGATGTTCCGAATCGCCGTGTACCCCACTTTTCGTATCGCGTCGGCGACGGTTGTCACCGGCGTGCCGTTCGCGTAGGACGCGCTGTTGGCGACCTGAAGAACCCGCGCCGATAGCATCGGATCCCGCGAAATCAGCGTCGCCAACTGGCTCGTCTCGCCACGATCGGAGCTTGCCGTCGCGATGACCTCGGCGACGACCCCAGAAAGCGTCTTGGTCTGGAATACCCGCTCCACCTTTTCAAGCAGTTGATCCCGAGACATAAGCTGCGGAATATCCCCGGCCTTCTTCCCCGACGCGACATTCGCGCTAGCGGGTTGGCCCTTAGCCCCGGTTGGCGAAGCAGTTTTTTGTTCCGATGCAGGTTTTCCGTCGCCCTTTTCGATTCGCTCCACCAATTCCGCCAGCCGGAAGTTTGCCTTTAAAATATATTCCTTAACCCCCAGCGACCTTGCGGCCAGAACCTGATCCCTGGCACTGACGACGGTGAGCAGAATCACCCGCGTGCCGGCATGCGTCGGTTTGGCGCGCAGCCGCCGGAGGAACGCGATGCCGTCCATTGTCGGCATCGCGACATCGAGCAGGATCAGATCAGGATGAAATTTGTGAAGCACTTCGATGGCCTCCTTGCCATTGGCGGCACATTCGACGGTGTGCCCGACCTGCCGCAGGCTTGCCGCCAGCGGCTCCCGAAGCACCGCCTGGTCGTCCACAATCAGGATCGATTTCATGCCTGGCTCCCAGACATTCTTCCCGCCTAAACGTCGATCCAACATCCCAAATCAATGCGATAAACAGGCGCGGATTATTCCCCGCGACAGCTTCTCATATCAATTCTTTCGGCTATGCCGGCGCAGGTCTTTATAGCTTATTGCGCACAGAATCTTCTAATATGGAGAGCTACAGTTTTTGCGATGTGAACGATGAAATCAGAATGATGGAATCAGGCCGTTTAAACCGCCATCGTTGAACTTGGCAGCGAATGATCTTCCGGGCAAATCCTGGAAAGATCGAGTGGATTGAAAATGATGCAATTCCTGCCCGTCTGGACCAGGTTTTCGTGACGCAATTGAATCAGGCAGGTACTGACGGTTTCCCGGGCGACACCAATAGCCTCGGCAAGCTGCGCGTGGGTCATGTGCAATCGCACGCCGTCGGCGCTAGGCTCCGCCACCGGCGAATTGCGAAACCGCAGCAGGGCTTTGATTAACCGATGGCGGCAATCCGAGCACACGAAATCGCGCTGGGCGGCCCACGACAGATAGAGCTGACGGGCCATCGTCTCAACGAGCTGAAGCGTGAGGTCGCTGCGGGCGACGATCACCTGCCGCAAATGATCCGCGTCAATCACGTAAAGCACTGACGGGCCAACGGATTTCGTCGTTTTGCCGTAATTTGGCAGGCGACCAAGCGCTGTGAATCCGAAGCATTGCCTGGGGCCGAAAATGTCCAGAAGCTGGTCCTGCTTGCGGGCATCCATCGAGGCGAATACGTGAACCTCGCCCGATTCGATGATATAAAAATTCGTTGCGGGCTGACCGGCGGCAAAGATTGTCTCGCCGTCGGCGTAATTCGTCTTGACCGACTGGAGTTGGTTGTCGTCAAGGAGCCGAATAATCGATTCGGCCATTTGATTGGTTTCACGCATCACACACCCCGGCATGTGGCTGTTTCTCCGGCGATTTGCGATCGGGCTACAAAGGTAGTATCGACCAATGCCGGCAAAACATTGAATAGACACTTTGTCGTAGTCCCCACCAATTCGTCACCTGCGAAAACGAAGGGAAATATTTGAGCAATGGAAGCGGGTTCAGCAATCTCTCCGACTGTGGATTGACAAAATCATTGCACGCTGCAAATGAATTAGGTGCTTCAAAATCGGCTTCAGAAATGCTCGCGATTGCCCCGGCTGTCGGCCAAAGGGGGCAAATCAAAATTGCTGAGAAAGGGGAACTGATTGCGTCCACGTCCGTCGCAATTTCAATGACATCTTCTGGCGGATATCGCGCGATGATGCCGCGAATTCAACGTCATACAACCCGGCGTCGGCTTTCCACTGCTTTCCCGGCACATCGAAATAAGCCAAATCCCTCGGACTGAGCGTAAAGGCCGCCGTGCCGGTTTGACCGGGGGCCAGGGAAAGACGCGCGAAACCTTTCAGCTCCCGAACCGACTTATCGATGCGCGGCTGCGGATCGTGCACAAACAGCTCGACAACTTCATCCCCTGCTCGCGAACCGGTATTCGTCACATCCACGCTTGCCGTCACCGATTGTCCGTCCTCCATGTTTGCGGATGAGAGCTGCGGATTCGAATACGTGAAGGTCGTATAGGACAGGCCGTATCCGAAAGGAAAGACCGGCTCGATGCCAGCCTTGTCGAAGTGTCGATATCCGACGTAGATGCCTTCGGCATAGTCGACTGTGCCATTCACGCCATGAAAATGACCGTAATCGGGATAGTCCTCGCGCCGCGCCAAAAGTCGTCGGCAGCTTGCCGGAGGGATTTATGTCGCCAAAGAGAATTTTCGCCAGGGCGGCGCCCCCCTCCTCGCCGGGAAACCACGTCTCCAGCACCGCCGGCACGCCGCTGATCCACGGCGTCAGCGTCACGGGGGCGCCGTTGTTCATTACCACGACCGTGTTCCTGTTTGCCGCCGCTACCGCGGAGATAAGCTCATCCTGACCAGCGGGCAAATCCATTGTCTGGCGGTCATGCCCTTCACCTTCCTCCTGCCCCGTCGAAACGCAAACGACGGCCAGGTCGGCCTGGCGCACCGCTTCAATCGCCGGCTGAAAAAGTTTACTGCCCGGCGTGATCCAGCTCAGCTTGGCCGTCGCCGCGCCTCCGTCCTGAAAATAATCTATTTGCAGCCCGTATTTCCGCCCGGCTTGCAAATCGACGACGGCCTGTCCCACGGTGATGCCGTCGCGCCAGAAATCCATCATCGTTTTCCCGTCCAGCTTCACGCGATACCCATCATCCCCGGAGAGAAACAGGTGATAACGCCCCGTTTCCGGCGCGGTGAGCCAGCCGGTCCACCGTGCACTGAAGTGCTCTTTCGGCACACCGGGCCAGGGGGCGTGGTTGGTGTCAAACTGGATTTGCGGATCGACCCGCTGCAAGAACGGCTTCCCCTCGAGGTTCATGCCGTTGAAATACTCGGCGGTAAATCCCGGTTGGTCGCCGTCCGTTGCCGTGACAACCGAAGCCGGCACAGGTTCGTCATACTCCCCGGTAGTGTAACTCACGGAAATATCAGCCCCCGCGCATGCGCGAATTCCATCGAGGAACTGCACAGTGAAAAATGTCTTCACTTCGGGGCTCCCCTGGGCGTTAACGATCATGGATTGCGCGGCATCGCCGAACACCGCGATGGAGTGAACCTTCTGCGGGTCGATCGGCAAGAGCGAGCCGTCGTTTTTCAAAAGCACGATTCCCTTCGTCGCCGTCTCTAAAGCCAGGGCCTGATGCGCGGGAGAATTTACCACGGCCGGGTCGCGGGGCGGCATCGGATCCATCAGACCCGTTCGCACAATGGTTCGCAGAATCCGCCGCACCGAATCGTCGACAGCGGCCTGCGTGAGTTTTCCCTCCGCAAGCGCGGCCTTCAGTTTGTCGACCGTCGCGAACTCACCGCCGGGCATCTCCAGATCATTTCCGTACTGGGCTACATCCGTCTGGTGGACGCCGCCCCAGTCCGACATCACCACTCCGTCAAACCCCCACCCATTTTTGAGCACGTCGCGAAGCAGATAAGCGTTCTCGCTAGCGTGATAGCCATTGACTAGGTTGTAGGAACTCATGACGGCCCAGACGTGTCCTTCCCGCACCCCGGCCTCAAAGGCGGGAAGATAAATCTCGCGCAAGGCGCGTTCGCCGACGCGCACATTTACATCCGTCCGGTCGTCTTCCTCGTTATTGCAGGCAAAATGCTTAATGCACGAACCAACCCCGGTGTTCTGCATTCCCCGGATGAAAGCAACCGCCGCCCGGCCTGCCAGATATGGGTCTTCGCTGAAATATTCCCCATCGCGGCCCCCCAGTGGCGAGCGCTGGATGTTCACCGCCGGCCCGAGCATCATCTGTATGCCGGTCTTTTTGTTCCGAGCTTCGTCACCTATGGCCGCGCCGATCCGGGTCAGCAGATCGAAATCCCAGCTTGCAGCCATCGCTACGGCCGAAGGGAACGCGGTAGCGGGCCCCAGCGTCCGATCCTCGCCGCCCCGGACTCCCTGGCCGGCATCGGCCATCGCCATCGATGGGATGTCCAGGCGGGGAATCGCCCTTGTGGCGAAGCCGGTGCCTGTCAGTAGCGACAATTTCTCGTCCTGGTTCATCTCGCCCAGCAGCCGCTCAACCCGCGCCTCAATCGAAGATTGATCCACGTTGTTCGATCCCATCACCCTCGAATTAACCGCGCAAATTACGGCGATCACCACTGCCATCCAACGTGCATTTTTTCCATTCACTGCTGATGCTCCATCGAAAGGACCGATCAACTGCCTCGCAGCGCCGTCATCAGGGCCCGGATTTCCCGCTCGGTCGACGGACGCTTCCTGTCCAGATTCTGTTCAACGCAAAGCCCAGAAAAAAAGGTTGATATCAATTCGGCCAGTACGGTCGGATCTGTTTTTGGCTTTTCGGCGCGAACATTCTTCAGCAGCAATTCCTTCATCTCGGCCCGGTTTCGCGCGATAATCTCATGCGCCTTCTGCGGCAAAATCGCAAACTCCCGCATCGAGCTGATCGCAAAGCACCCCTTTTGTCCATCCGGACAAAGCAGGCTGCACCGCAGCAACTCCTCCACGTTGTTCCAACCCAACGGCTCCGTCGACAAAATCCGCCTTCCGCTGCTGGTTTCCAGGTAGTGCTGCAGACTGCAAAGAAACAAATCTTCCTTGCTCTTGAATTCCGAGTAGAGCCCCGACTTGTTCACCCCGGTGGCCTTTTCCAGTTCCTGCACGCCGGTGTCCGCGTACCCATGCTCCCAAAAGACGGGAATCGCCTTCTTTAACACCTCTTCGCGAGTGAATTCCTTGTGTCTGCCCATTATTGCGCCATCGCCGGCTCCAGGATTTCCGATCGCTCGCTTCCTTCGGGTGGGACAATCGGGCGATCTCCGCCAAGCCTGCGAATCACGGTATAAAACACCGGCGTCAAAAACAATCCGAAGAAGGTCACGCCGATCATTCCGTAGAACACCACCGTTCCCAGCGCCTGCCGCATTTCCCAACCGGCGCCGGTCGCCACTAGCAGTGGAAGAACGCCAAAGATAAACGCGAAGCTGGTCATAAGAATCGGCCGCAGCCGAAGCCGCGCCGCTTCGATGGCGGCCGCGCCGGCGCGCATCGTGGGATTGTGCTCCTGCTGCTGTTTCGCAAATTCCACGATCAGCACCGCGTTTTTCACGCTCATTCCCGCCAGCACCACGAATCCGATCTGCGTAAAAATGCTGTCGTCCAAACCGCTCAGGTAAACTCCCGTAATCCCGCACAACAGACACATCGGCACGATCAGAATGATCGCCGACGATAGCGCAAAGCTTTCATATTCCGCGGAATGCGTCAGGAATACGAACAGCACGCAAAGCGGGAAAATCCACAGCGCCGTGTTTCCTGCCGTATCTTCCTGATACGCCAGTTCCGTCCATTCGTAGGTAAATCCGGCCGGCAGGTCCTTCCTCGCCAGGTTCGCCATGATCTCCAGCGCCTGCCCGCTGCTGACGCCCGGTGCTCCCGCCCCGTTGATTTCGGCCGATGGATGCAGGTTGTAGCGGTTGATTCGGTCCGCATCGGCGATGTCTTTTAAATCCATGACGGCGCCCAGCGGAACCATCGCCCCCGCCGCGTTCCGCGTTTTGAGCTGTGCCACATCCGTCGCCAGCATTCGAAACGGCGCATCCGCCTGCGCCATTACCTTGAATGTTCTGCCCAGGTAATTGAAGTCATTGATGTAATAGCTGCCAAGATAGACCTGCAGCGTCTGGAAAATATCCGACAGCGAAACATTCTGTTTCTTTGCCTTTTCCCGGTCCACGTTGGCGTAGAGCTGCGGCACGCTCGCATGGAACGTTGTGAAAAGCGAAGTGATTCGCGGATCCTGCCTCGCATCCGCGATCAAGCCCGCCGTCGCCGCCTCCAACTCCTGGGGCGTCGATTGCCCCGCCCGGTCTTCAACCTGCATCTTGAAACCCCCGGCCTGCCCAATTCCCTGCACCGGCGGCGGTTGCAGCACCAGGCAGAAACCTTCCTGAATCTGGCTGAACATTCCCATGAGTTTGCCAGTGAGCGCTGCGGCCGACTGCTCCGGATGTTTCGCCCGCTCGTCGAAATTCTTCAGCGGCAAAAACATCGTGCCGGTGTTGGTTTCGTTCGTGCCGGTGAGCAAATTAAATCCCGTGATCGAGAAAGTCCCCAGAACACCCGGCACTTTCAGGCCCATCTCCTCCATGCGCGACAGCACCGCGTCGGTCCGATCCACAGACGCCGCATCCGGCAATTGCACCGCGGCGATCAAATACCCCTGATCCTGCTGCGGTATGAATCCCAGCGGCACCGTCCTGAATCCGAGGTACGTAAGCCCGATCAATCCGGCATAAACCACCAGCACCACTGCCGACAGACGCACCACGTGCCCAACCATTGTCACATACCCCGAATTCAGCTTCTCCATTCCGCGGTTAAAAATCTTGAAAAACCACCCGAACGCGAAATCAAAAACATGCGTCAGCACATCCTTTTTCCCGGTATTGGGCTTCAGCAGCAGCGCCGCCAGCGCCGGGCTCAGCGTCAGCGAATTAAACGCCGACAGCAAAGTCGAAAATGAAATCGTCAGCGCGAATTGCCGGTAAAACTGCCCGGTGATCCCGCTGATAAACGCCACCGGCACAAACACCGCCGTCAGACCAAACGCGATTGCGATCACCGCCGGCGTCACTTCCCGCATCGCCCGATACGCCGCCTGCTTCGGCTCCATCCCATGCTCCACCCACCGGTCGACGTTTTCGACCACCACGATCGCGTCGTCCACCACGATTCCGATCGCCAGCACCATCCCAAACAGCGAGAGATTGTTCAGCGAAAATCCAAACGCCGCCATCACCGCAAAAGTCCCCACCAGCGAGACCGGAATCGCCAGCAGCGGCACCAGCGATGCCCGCCAGCTCTGCAAAAATACCAGCACCACCAGCGCCACCAGCCCAATCGCCTCAAACAGCGTCTTCACCACATCCCGAATGCTGCTGCGCACGAAAATCGTCGTGTCGTACGGAATCGAATACGCCACGCCCGGTGGAAAATCCTTTTTCAGCTCCTCCATCTTGGCGTAAATGGCATTGGCCGTCTCGATCGCGTTGGAGCCGGGCAATTGGAATATCGGAATTCCCACCGCCGGCTTGCCGTCAAAATGCGTCGTCGTCGAATAATCCGCCGCCCCCAGTTCCACCCGCGCGACATCCTTCAATCGGGTGATGCTGCCGTCGCTCCCCGTTTTAACGACGATGTTGGCGAACTCACTCGGCTCAACCAGCCGCCCCTGCGTGTTCACCGTATATTGAAACGGCGCCTTCCCCGACGGCACCGGCGGGCCGCCGATGATTCCCGCCGCCACCTGCACGTTCTGCTCCTGCACCGCCGTCACCACGTCCCCCGCCGTCAAATTACGCGCTGCCAACTGCTCGGGATTCAACCAAATCCGCATCGAATAATCGCGCGCCCCGAAAACAAAAATATCCCCCACCCCCGGCAATCGCGCCAGCTCATCTTTTATCTGCAGCGTCGCATAGTTGCTCAGATAAAGCGGATCCCGGCTTCCGTCCGGCGAATAAAGCGCAACCGCCAGTGTAATGTCCGGCGACGCCTTCTTCACCACGATCCCCGCCCGCTGAACCTCCGAAGGCAGCACCGGCTGCGCAATCGCCACCCGGTTCTGCACCTGCACCTGCGCGATATCCAGATTCGTCCCCAGCTTAAACGTGATCGTCAGCTTCATGTTGCCGTCGTTGGTGCTCTGGCTCGACATGTAGAGCATCCCCTCGACGCCGTTGATCTGCTCCTCAATCGGCGTCGCCACCGTTTCGGCAACCGTTTTGGCGTTTGCACCGGGATAACTGGCGCTCACCGTCACCGTCGGCGGCGCGATTTCCGGATACTGCGCAATCGGCAATGCAAAAATAGCAAGACCACCGACGATCACCGTCACGATCGACAGCACCGCCGCGAATACCGGCCGTTCTATGAAAAAATGCGCCAATTTCATCGATGAATCTCACCGCTCGGCCGCGTCGACGCCCCCGTTTCCCCCCTGCTCATGTCCATCGCCACGCGCGTATCCTTCGTGTCCAGATCCATAAACGCCGATTCATCCACCTGGATCGGCTGCTCCGTCGGCGCAACCGCGCTGCCCGGCCTCGCGTGCATCAGCCCGTTGGTGATCACCCAATCCTCCGCGCTGATGCCCGACACAACCGAGCGCAAATCTCCAAACAAAGCTCCCGTCTGCACCACCCGCGGCTCGACGACGTTGTCCTTGTTCACCACCATCACGACATGCTGGTTCTGATCGGTCCCAATCGCCGTATCCGGCACCAGCAGCGTCTGATAGCGGGCGCTTCCGGGGATGCACAGCCGTGCAAAAAATCCCGGCGTAAGCAGCCCATCCTTGTTCTCAAGTACCCCGCGCGCTCGCAGCGTCCCTGTCGTCGGATCGACATGATTGTCCTGAAAATCAATGTATCCCGAGTACGGATACCCAGCCTCGTCGCTCAACTGCACCCTGCACGGCAACCTTCCGTCCCGCGAAATGACCCGCTTCTTCTCCTCCACCAGCTTCTGATATTTCAGCACCGAAAGCTCGTCGATATCCACATAGCAATAAATCGGCGACACCGACACCACCGTCGTCAGCAGCGTCGCCTCCCCCTCCCCTCCATTCACCAGGTTCCCAACATTGACGAGCTTGTTGCTGATCCGTCCATCGATCGGCGACGTGACTTTGCACCATTCCAGGTTCAAACGCGAACTTTCAATCCCCGCCCGCGCCGCGGCCACCGCCGCGACCGCCTGATCGTAATTTCCCTTCGCATCGTCCACATCCTGTTGCGAAACCGCCTTCCCGTCTTCCAGCGCCTTCAGCCGGTCATAAGTCAATTTCGCATTCTCCTGCGCCGCCTCCGCTTTTTGTTCGTCGGCCAGCCGCGCATCCAGATCGGCCTTGAACGGCCGCTCATCGATCTCGTAAAGCAGCTCCCCCTTCTTAACCATCGACCCCTCCACAAACGGCGCCGAAACGATCAGCCCGCTCACCCGCGCCTCCAGATTCACTAGCTCCGGCGATTCCAGATGGCCGGTATATGTGTCCCATTCCACAACCTGCCTGGAAACCGGATGGGCAACGGTCACCCCCGCCGGCGGCGGCGCCATCGCCGCTAGCTGCTTATTCCCGCAACCCGTCAGTACCGGGATCACCATCGCTCCGACAATTGCGAGCAGGAATTTCCGTATTCGATTGAAAAAAGCGGGCCGCAGTAAATTCATGTTCCTATCCCAATTTCTTGCAAGCGCGATCGACGCCGAGATATTCGAGTTGCCAGAAGGCATGACCCCCAACCATAGGTATATTGAACCGATAAGTTCAATATCGATCGAAAGAATCTTTTTCAAGCTCGAAGCCGCTGAATGTGCCGGGCGGACTATTAAACTTGAAGACTGCGATATTCGCGTGGAGCGGCCCGCTTTCGAATCTTCTCTCTGATTCCCGCAATTTGCAGCTCAGGCTTCTTCAGCCGCATTTCCAAATGCGGGCGGGGATGGGTTTGATATTTCGCCGGCGGACACTCAAATACAAAACTCGACATTCTGCAACAAAATGGGGGGCTTGGGGGCTCTGGGTAATTAAGAATCGACCCTCTTCGGGCGATCGACGCATAATGGACTCGTTTGTAGACCCGCGGAACACGTACCGACGTGGCGCGATGGACGCTTCTCCCCGGACAAGACGATTTGGGGTTCAAATCCCCCTGGCTCCACTAAATGACGCCGCCGTCGCGAGCACTCGCGGCGGCTTTTTCAGTGCGCGGACGCTAGAATTCGCGGCTGGGAAATCTCCCGGTGTTCGGGGGACCGTTCGCATCGTCGTGCGGAGCCTATGGCAAATCCTCGGCGTATTGTTTCTCCGCGCCGGACGTTCGAGTATTGCCCGATGATCAGACAAATCGCGCGGATGTCGCTGGCAGTCGTGCTCGGGGTGGCTGCGATGGCGCGCGGGCAGGCGCCGCGCCAGCGCGGACGGAGATCGGCGTCTACTACTTTCCAAACTATCACCCAGGCGATGCGCGGAACACCAGGCTCAAGGGCCCCGCATGGAGTGAGTGGGAATTGGTCAAGAACGCGAAGCCGCGGTTCCCCGGGCACGAGCAGCCGAAGGTGCCGCTGTGGGGATATGCGGACGAATCCGACCCGCAGGTAATGGCTCAGAAGATCGACGCGGCCGCCGACCACGGCATCGATGCGTTCATCTTCGATTGGTACTACTACAACGACGGCCCATTTCTCGAAGCGGCGCTGGATGAGGGTTATCTCAAAGCCCCCAACCGCGCGCGGCTGAAGTTTGCCCTGATGTGGGCCAATCACGACTGGCTCGACCTTCACCCCTACGCGCGAGGCAGTCCGCAGACGCTGCTCTATCCGGGCAAGGTCTCGCCCGAAGCGTTTGACGCCATCTGCGATCACATCATCAGGGATTATTTCTCGCAGCCGACTTACTGGACGATCGACGGCAAGCCGTACTTTTCCTTCTACGACCTCTCGAAGCTGCTCGACGACTTCGGCAGTATTCTCGCGACCCGTGCGGCGCTTGATCGCTTCCGAGCCAAGGCCAGGGCCGCGGGGCTCACCGGAATTCATCTCAACGCCGTTATGTGGGGCCAGCCGATCCTGCCCGGCGAGAACAAGCCGCTAAACGCCGCGCAGCTCGTAAAGGATCTTGGCTTTGATTCCGTGACGTCATACGTCTGGATTCACCATGTGCAGTTGCCCGAGATGCAGACCGACTTTAACGTCGCCCGCGACGCCTACAACGCCTATTGGACGACGGCCGCCACTGCCTACGGCGTGCCATATTTCCCAAACGTATCGATGGGCTGGGACCCCAGCCCGCGGGCGCGGCAATCCGATGCTTATGGCAACTTCGGCTACCCGTTCACGAACACGATTACGGGCAACACCCCGGCGCACTTCAAGGAAGCGTCGATGATCGCGCGCGACCGCCTCGCCCGGCCGCCCTATGCCGCCGGACTACGAGTTCTGACCATCAACTCATGGAACGAGTGGACCGAAGGCAGCTACATCGAACCCGACACCAGGTACGGCTTTCAATATCTGGAAGCGATTCGCGATGTGTTCGGCGTCCGGAAATGATGTGTCTATGAATGACAAATTTCGATTTGCATTGCCGATCCTGATCTGCTCCTTGTCCTTCTGGCTCGGTCCGAAGGTCGCTCTCGCCGTCCCAGAACCTTATCCAGAAATCTCGGGCGGTAGTTTCTCGGGGCCGCCCGTGCCCGAATCACCTGATCCTCTTGTGGCTTATCACTGGCCCGCACCCAAGGCGTCGGATGGCCTGGAGATTTACACGCTGAAGCCAGTTGCGGTGCAAGCGGATGTCCCAGAAGCGTTTTCAAATCTGGATTCGCTTGCCGTAAAGCAACCGGGCGTCACTGTCAATGGCGCCGGCTCTATTCGCATGGATTTCGGCCAGGAAAATGCCGGCTGGCTCGAATTTGATTCTCCCGATCTTCAGGGCGACGTGGAAATGAGCATCAGCGAGTACAACGAACCCGGGAGGTTCGCGCTCGGGGTGACAAATCCAGTCAAGACCAGCGCACCGCGAAAATATGGCGACACCTATCGCCTGGAATTGAACAGCGAGCTCTATGAAGGGGTTCGATTCGGCTGGATTCACGTGCGATCCTTCAACAAACCCTGGCACATCACTGGCATTCGCCTGGTCTGTCAGATCAAGCCGTCCAACTATACCGGCAGTTTTTCATGCAGCGACCCTGAACTAACGCGGATCTGGTATGCCGGCGTCTATACGGTGAAGCTGAATCTGCTGAAAAACAATTTCGGATCCATCCTGATGGATCGCGGCGACCGGATCTCCTGGACAGGAGATGCTCATGTGGCTCAGGGAGCGGCGCTGGTCGCCCTGGGCGATAATCTCGATTTCGTCAAAACCAACCTCGCTGCAACGGCCCATGATTCCAACGGCATCGCCAGCTACTCGCTCTACTGGGTGCTGAGCCTCGTGGATTATTTTAACTATTCCGGCGACGGCGCGATGCTCGACCAATCCCTTGCCAACGCATGCGGCAAACTTGACGATGCGTATGCTCACTATGATCACCCGCCGTCATTGATCTTTTACGGCTGGGATGAACGGCTGGGCGCCGGGTTTGCAAATCCCGATTGTCTCGAAGCGCGCAACGCTTATGCGATGTTGACCATCTGCGCATTCCGCGAATTCGCCCATGCGATGGAACAGCACGGGCGGCTCGACTTGCGTGACAAATACCTCGGCTACGCGAATGAAAAGATTTTGCAGTTGCGACGAGATCCCCGGTGGATGGATAACTTCGGCACGCATGCCGCGGCCGACGCCATTGACGCCGGCTTCACCACGCCCGCGGAACGCAGCGCATTGTTTGCGAAGAATCTTTCCGATCGTGTTCAACGGCTCAGCTATTCACCGTTCAACGAGTATTTCATCATCCAAGCCATGGCGGCGGCCGGCCGAACGGACGATGCACTCAGCACCATTAAAGACTGCTGGGGCGGTCAGCTTCGTTATGGCGCCACGACATTTCTCGAAGTATATGATCCGTCATGGAATCGCTTCCTCGCGAAAAATGACCCCGTGCCGAACAATCAAGTCGGCTACACTAGCCTTTGCCATCCGTGGAGCGCAGGAGTGGTCAAATGGCTCACGGAAGAAACTCTGGGAATCAAGCCGACCGCGCCTGGCTTTCGCACTTACACGGTGTCCCCTCATCTGGGGCGCACGCTTACAAGTGTGTCCGGTCAGGTTTCGACTCCCCGCGGAATGATCGTTGTCAGATTCAATACCGCAACCGGAAAGGGTTCGTTAACTGCGCCCCCGGGGACAGGGGGCGAGTTTTGCGTGCCGAATGCCGAAAAGACGATCCAGTCAATGCATATCAATGGAAACGTGGCGTGGGAGATGAACGAGGGTCATACGATTCCGGGAATCGGCGGGATTCGTGAAGAGGCGGACTGCCTTCGGCTGACCGGCATACAACCGGGCACATACGCCATAGAAGTCTCTTATCGCGGAGCAACGCCCGCACTTGAGGAGCCGGCCTGGGACTATGCCGTTAATCCAGTCGAAGATACGGTCACGCACGGAAACTGGGGCGGAAAATATGGCCGCGACGGTTTCGTGTTGTGCGACTATGACACGGTGAACGGAAAACCGGTCGATCGGCGGCACCTGCCCGACTATGTATCGGCCCTAACGTATTCTTTGAACGCCAACGTCTGCTGGGAAGCCGGGACAAACGATTCCCGCGCCCGGCGCCGGATGCCGCCAATGGTTTTCCAAGAAACGTGGGATGCCTTTACACGCAAGATCCCCAAGGAGGGTTCCAAACCATGACGGTGGACATCGATCTCGCCCGCTCAACACCGTGTCAGATCGCACTCTATTTTGTCGATTGGGATAAGAAGGGCCGGCGTGTGGCGGTGGAAATGTTCGACCATCAGACCCTTCAGCGGCTCGCGCCGGTCCAAATGGTCCGAGATTTCGCCAGTGGCAAATACCTTATTTATCGCTGCGATAATTCGGTACGGTTCCGCATCGACCATGTGCGCGGCGACAACGCCACTCTGAGTGGGATTTTCTTTGACTGAACTCGGCCCCCATTACAGCGCCGCGCGCCTTCGGATTCATTGGGACGAACCCGGACGCGAGCCCTTCGACAAGCGCATGTCCCGGTTCCATCTTCCCCAATAAAAAAAGAACCATGAATTTGAAATCCCCTCGTTTTTAGGATTGCAATTGACTCGGCCAAAATATTATCATCGCGGCCTCACGTTCGTCGCGAAAACTTTTGACGCACTTCGCAAAAAGGGAGAGAGAAATGCCTACTTCGAAATCCACGGGTGTTATTTCGGGTGCCGCCGCATGGATCGCTACGGCGAGCTTCGGCTTTGCCGCCGGTCCAAGCCTCTCGGACGCCACCCTTTTTCGAACCGATTCAACGGGCACGAACCAGGGCGCAACCACCCAGATCAACTACGGCGCCTGGACAACGGGACTCAACATACAAAATGTGCCCGGAAATTACGGTGCCGAACTTTTCCTCACCAAGAGCTCAACGCCCGGCCCCAACAGTTTTTTTACCCCGGCTTCCTCTTTCTCCGTCCCGCTTAACCCGGGGACCAACACCTTCTATTTCTACGCCGACGGAGATGATCAGCGCGGTGGCGCGTTCGGCTTCGGACTGAACCTCTATCTCGACGGCGCTGCCGCCGGCTCCCCCGCAATTTCCACATACAATGCTCCCGGCACCAGCGTAGGACCAGGATCGCCGGATGCTTCCAGCACCACCGCCGGCTACGACTTTTCCATCGTCCCCGGCGCCGGAACCGTGCTCACCACCTCCGATGGCGATTTCGTCACGCTGACAAACTATCAGATCACCTTCGTCGGCGGCCCCAACGGGGATAGCCCCATCGATGTGGTCGATGGCGGCGGCGGCTCCACGCCCTACACGCCCCCTGTCGCCCCCGATGGCATCACCGATACGGTCGGAACTTTCACCCTGACAGTAATCCCCGTGCCCGAACCCTGCGTCGCTGCGCTCGCCGGCATCACAACCATAGGCGTTCTCGCTCGACGGAAGCGAACGTCGGCGTAGAGACCGGCCCGTCGGGCCTCGCGTAGCGCCGCGGACGAACCGGGGGGGATACAAATGCAATGTTAGTCCCTCGATGAGCGCATAAGTTCTTGTTCCCTGGCTCGCCTTGATTGGTACCGCGCGTGACGATAGCTTGCATTTTGCTGTCTTCGCCATGCGAAATCGGAACGCGGGACAGTCCAATCCCGTTCGGCCCAGCAGTTGCAGTGAGAGGGGCACGGCATAGTTGAAGCGCTCGACCTTTCGTGAATTAGGGCTGGGGCGGAGAGGATGAACTGGGACGTGAGCCCCTTCGGAAAGCCCTCACGTCCCGGCTCCATACTCACAGTGGACGTGGCCAGCCACGATGAAAAAGGAATGATCATCGCTGCCCTTGTATAATTCTGCCCCGTGGAAAACGGGAAATCCCAACAAATCGCGGATTGCATTGCGCGAGGGCACAACCATTTTGTGGCTGGCCGACCCGATAACGCAATCCCCGAGTATCGACGTGCCATAGAGATTGACCCGCTTTGCGCCGTTGCCTGGGATTCACTCGGCAAGGCCCTTCAGAGCAACGGGCGATCAGGCGAGGCCGTCGAAGCCTTTCACCGCCTTGTTCGGCTCACGCCAGGTAGCAGCCCGGCCCACCACAATTACGGAGGAGCCCTTGCCGAGTGCTCCGAAATCGGAGCCGCTATCGAGCAATTCAAGATCGCCCTGTCGCTTAATCCCGCCAATAGCGGAGCGGCTGGCTCGTTGCTCTACACACTTTGGTTTGCTGACGATCTGACCGAGCAGCGGATTATCGACGAACATCGGGCCTGGGCCGCGAAGTTTGCCGATCCCCTGAAATCAACCTGGACGCCGCACACCAACTCCCGCGATC
The DNA here is from genome assembly GCA_963755915.1 of uncultured Phycisphaerales bacterium. GTDB lineage: Bacteria > Planctomycetota > Phycisphaerae > Tepidisphaerales > Tepidisphaeraceae > PALSA-1353. The sequence goes on along the minus strand of CAVWLP010000002.1, from coordinate 3,076,859 downwards.
CAAACCGGAGATTGAAGATCGGCTACGTCTCGTCGGATCTGAGAATCCATCCAGTGGGCCGATTCATGCTGCCCGTATTTGTGGAGCATGATCGCTCGCAATTCGCGATCCACGTCTATTCAGGGGGCAACGTGGATGGTCTGTCGGAGAAAATCCAACAGCGAACCGACGGCTGGCGTGGGATTCAAAAGCTCAGCGACGATGCAACCGCATCGCTAATCCGCAATGACGGCATCGACATCCTCATTGACTTGTCGATGCACATGGACCGGCATTTGGGTATTTTTGCGCGAAAGCCTGCCCCCGTTCAAATCACATATTTGGCGTACGTTGGCACCACTGGTATGGACGCCATAGATTGGCGAATCGCCGACCCGACGCTCGAACCGACTCCCTCCCGATTCGTCGAAAAACCGCTGATAATCCCGCATTACTGGTGCTACAAACCATCGCTTTACAACGTCGAGCCCGGGCCGGCACAAATGAGCGAAACGGCTTCATAACATTCGGGAGTCTCAACAGCTTCAAGAAAGCGGGCCAAACGACTCGCAAGCTATGGGCGGATGTTCTGCGGGCCGTACCAACTTCACGGATGATTGTTCACGCGCCGGAAGGAGGCCCACGCGAGAAGTTTTTGAGCGACATGGAAGATCACGAGATTGACCCAAAGCGATTCGGTTTTGTTGGAGTGCAGCCGATGGGGATGTATACGCAAAACTACCGGCGCATCGACATTGCACTGGATACGTTCCCTTACACCGGCGGCACGACCACTTGCGATGCCCTGTGGATGGGAGTTCCTACTGTCACACGAATGGGCCCCATGGGCATTTCTCGAATGGGCGCGAGCATTCTGGGCACTGTGGGATTGAGTGAGTTGATCGCCCGCGATGCAGCGGAGTTCATGCGTATCGCGAGCGGCCTTGCCAGCGATCCCGGACGAATCTCTCAGCTACGGCTCACGATGCGGGACCGTCTCTTTAATTCACCGCTGGTTGATGCCAAAGGCTTCACGCGAAATCTGCAGGGAGCGTATCGCAGGGCGTGGGGTGAATGGTGCCGCGACTCACCCATCTGCGGTTGACGTCTCCGAACCAGTCGAACATTTGAACATTCGAAGTTGATTCGTCGCTCGATCTTGAGGCTCTCGACAGGTCATTCGAGTTTCGAATTTCCCATCCCCCCCATTCTTCCCAGCTTGTTGCGGACTGTTAGGTAGTGGTATATTTTCAAGCAACGCGAGAGATTTTGACTATCGGTTTGGGTAAGAGAAAGCCTGCGCCGGGCTGCCCAACGGGAATTAGAGGATGCTAGGCGACCAGTGGCATTCCTCGAACGGGCATCTGCCTAAATCATGTCCATCGCCTTTATAACGGCCCTGCAAAGCCTGCGAGCGAGATTCGACGTTCTTGAAACCCCAGATATGCACCCCACCCTCCATCCGTGGCCGCAGGGGCCAAGCCCTGAGGCGCAAGCCCATGACGAAAAGAGAGCGCAAACCATCGACGAGACGAATCGATTGAGCAATGCTGCCGGGATGCTCCTGAAACAAAATCGGGAATTAGCGAAGCAAGCCGGGATATCAGAGAAGGCGTCGATGCGAAATTCCCGGGACCGTGTTGGTACGCCGCTGTGCAGGAACTCACGGGCGGTACGAACAATACTCCGTGGGGAAAGAGAAGCGCACTTGCGATTGATCTTCTCCTCGCCAAGTTATCGGCAATAAAACCACCGGAGCAACTTCCTTCGGGGGTTCACAGGGTAACGGTCTACCGCGCCGATAAGCCGCCATACGAGACGACTTCAGACGAATTGCCCGAAAGTCGAGTCATCGTTCCACTTGATCTGAATAATCCACGGCAAATCGGAATTCGCGGACCCACGCTCAATCAACTCGCCGATCAGATTGCCAAGCTACCGCAGCCAAAGCGATTCTCGCGAATAGTGCAGCTCGCTGAAGAGGGCCACATTAAACACGAAGAAATTTCCACGCTTGACCGACTTGTCAGTGAAAAGGAATCAGCGGAAAAAGCCAGCATGGTAGAGCAGAACACGCCACAGCAATCCAAAACAGATGCCCAAAATCAAAGCGCCGAAGACCGCCCTACCCGAGACATTTTGCTTGCCGTTGAGATTATCGGCTTTCTTGCTGCCACCTGCTATATATTGGCTACTTGGTCCGAACATTCTGAAGCCCCTTGGATGATGTACGTAATTGTGCCGGGGTATGTTTTCTCATCACAGTACGTGATCTATGGTTTTTTTCGGTGGTGTCGATGGAACAAGAGTAGTGCTGGTCTCGCCGCGATTTTTTCGGGAATTGCGTGCGGCGCGCCATTCATAATTGCGTACATCGCCAACAGTGGGGATATCATGCCTATCTTGCATGTCGAGCGTTCGGCCCGATTTCTTCCAGCAATCCTACTTACGGGTTTCGCTTGCTTGGGATGGTATTGGGCATTGTCTTTGTTATCGCCGAAAGCCTCGACCACCACAACGCGCCCGTATTCGACCGTGCCGAGCAGCGCCCCATCGATAACTCGTCCACCAGTAAACCGGCCCACGACCGCTCCCGGTCCGGATACGAGAAGCCAACTTCAAATTCTGAAATCATTGCCGCCGTCAATCGACAGCCTTTACTACGCGGAATTTGGCGATGGCCCAATGGCGGAGCTAACTCAGTGGGTGGATATTTCGGATCGTGGCGAGAAAATGGTTGATCTGGCCAAATCGTTCCTGCGCGAGAAGGAGCCGATACAAGTAACGCTCGAAAATCTGCATATCGGCAGAGATTTTTTGCCCAGCGCCAAGAAGCGACTTCGGCTCTATTTTTGTGGAGATTTGACGTTCACATTTATTGAGGACGTCGATTCAGTGTCGCTAAGCGCCATACGCGAAAAGTTGAAGCGGAAGATTAGTCACGAAAACCCCGGATTGACTTTCCGAGCAAAGACGAACATCGGTCAATGGCACACAGGCGGCATTTTCACCGAATTAGATTTTTGCGAAAGTAATCTCGCGATTGATCGGGAAAGGGGTGCCCACATTCCGATACTTGAGGGGCATTTAATGAGGGGCGCTATCGAGATTGTTTCTTAGCAACTCCCGCCCCCGCCTCAAAGGCAGCCTTGAGGAGCGTCATCCTCCGCGTATCGACTTTTTGAGAAGAAACGCGAGAAACGCAGAACAGTCACCTATTTCGGACAACTACAATAGGCCACGATTGAGGTCATCAAAGCCGTGGGCGCTTGCTTTCCATTGCGGACGACGGCTTGCCCAATAAGCCTCGCGCTCAACCCCAACTCCCCTTTTCGAGCCTTTGAACATTCGAATTTGACCTGTCCTGGCGCACGGGGTTCGTTCCCGACGAATCGGGATTTCGCTTCGCTCAACATTCGAATTTCGAACTTCGAATTTCCCATCCCCCCTATCCTACCCAGCTTGTTGCGGACTGTTACCTTTTGTTAATCCCGTTCGGCACGGGGTTCGCGCAAGCAGCAAGATATTGAGATTGCGCCTTTGATCTTTTTATGGCATGCTGCCGGACGTGCAGGCAAGACTGAAGGAAAAAGAGATCCTGTGCCTCGGACATCTGCGGCGCGTCTTCGCGCTGCTGCCCACGCTGCGGGATGTGGGCTGTGAGCGGGATCGAGCCGGGAACCGCCAGCTTCACTTCGACGATTATTGCAAGCTGGTTTTGCTTTACACCTGGAATCCGCTGATCCAATCCCTGCGGGATCTTCAGGAGGTTGCTGAACTGCCCAAGGTGGCCAAGGCGCTGGGAATTAAGCGTTTTTCCGTGGGCAGTTTCTCTGAATCGGTTCGGGTGTTCGAGCCGGGGCGTTTGACGCCGCTGATTGAGGAATTGGCGGGGGAACTGCCCCAGGCGCCCGATCCGCGTCTTGCGGACTTTGGGCAGGCGATCACGCTGGTCGACGGGACGGTGCTGACGGCGCTGAGTCGGCTGGCCAAATCCGCTTGCGGCATCGATGCGCGCTACAACACCTCCCGGGACGGGAAAGCGGTCTATGGCTGGCGTTTGCACGTTCAATTCGATCTGGAGACGTTCAAAGTCCATCGCCTCGACCGCACTGGCGCTCGCAACGCGGGGGCCAACCGTGAAAACAACGTCCTGCGGCGCAGCCTGGAAGCAGGACGGTGCTATGTAGGAGACGGCGGCTACGCCGACCGGAGCCTCTTTGCGGACATCGCCGCGGCGCAAAGCTCCTTTGTGATGCGGGCCGCGGAAAACTCGGTGTTTGAGCTGTTTGAAGAACGATTGCTTTCACAGGAAGCATTGGACGGCGGCGTGGTGCGAGACGCGCTGGTGAAACTCGACGGCCTGGAGACGGCGGCGGATAGGGTGGTGCGACGGGTGGAAGTGCAGGTGAAACCCCATCCGCGCCGCACGCGCAGCGGCAACAAGCCGACGGACCTGATCATCCTGTACACGAACCTGCTGGACCTGCCGGCGGAATTGATCGCCCTGATTTATCTGTACCGCTACACCGTTGAGTTGTTCTTCCGGATCTTCAAGCAACTGCTGGGCATGCGTCACCTGCTGAGCCAACGCCAGGAGGGGATCGACATCCAAATCCACTGGCGCTGATCGTCTGCGTGCTGATTCAGCTGATCAGCGGCAGGAAGCCGAACAAGGCGATGCGGAACATGATCGGCTGGTATCTGCTGGGGCTGGCCGAGGAACAGGACGTGCTTCGATTCCTGAACAAGCCGGATAACACCGGGATTAAGCTGAGGGCAAGAGCGGAGGCCTTGAAAAAACTGGGAGTAAACTGAAGGGGAATCCGTCGCCGCGGAGACCTCGCGGTTGATGCTGCGCTCTTGCGGACGCCGGCGTGCAGCAGGGGAAAGTAAAAGTATCTAAGCTTCAATTGTTTCGCGTCCTCCACAGCTTTGGAATGCTCCGATGAAGCCTGCGTGCCGAACGGGATTAACCTTTTGTACCGCGAGCGCAGAAAACCAAAATGCAAAACCCAATCGACAAATATAATTTCCCCCCTGCCCAACTCTCGCCGGCACCTTTCAATTGTTTGATTAGAACAACACTGTTATACTCCCCCCGCGGAGTATTCCCCGAGGAATTCCAAGCCACCCACAAGGAGCTCAGTTGAAACAGCATCGGGTTGTCGCAACCGGCTGCTTACTCGGTTTCCCCTCCGCCCTGCTGGCTCAAGCCACCGTCCCCAAGACAAATCCCACCCCCGTTTACGTCCAGCTCATGCCCTGGTTCCAGACCCCCGAAACCCTCAACGGCACCAATTGGGGCTGGCACTGGACCATGAACAACCAAAACCCCAACGTCATCGAACCCAACGGCGAGCGCAACATCGCCTCCTACTACTACCCTCTCATCGGCCCCTACGACTCCAGCGATCCCTACGTCATCGAATACCAGATGCTACTGATGAAACTCTCCGGAATCAGCGGCACCATCGTCGACTGGTACGGCGAGCAAGGCTCCAACAGCGACGAACTATCTCTCTTCGACGCCTCCAACAAAATCATCCCCGCCACCCAAACCTACGGCCTGCAAGTCGCCGTCCAACTCGAAGATCGCTTCGCAACCTCCGCCAGCGAGGTCACCACCAACATCAACTACATGGAGCAAAACTACGCCACCCAGTCCAACTACATCAAGGTCGGCAATGCCCCATTGTTGCCCCTGTTCGGCCCCATCTCGAGCGTAGACAACACATCCACCGAGTGGACCTCGATTCTCTCCGGCGTCAGCCAGACCCCCGCGATCGTCCCGCTCCAATATCAATCCTACGAAGTCGGCGTCCCCCCGCCGTCGGCGAAATGGGCTGGATCTATGAAAACTCTACGATCAACTACCACACCGTTCAGCAGAACTTTCTCCAGTACGAGGCGGGCACCTTCAGCAATTCCATCGGCGACGCCTTCGTGGGCTACAACGACTTCTACACCGCCGGCGGCGACCCCTCCGCCGCGGCGGGATTCGTCATCCCTGAAAGCGACAGCAACGGCTCAACCCTCACCGAAACCCTCGATGAGGATGAAACCTACGCCAAAAATATCGGCGGAGGAATCCAGATCGCCACCTGGAACGACTACGGCGAAGGAACCATGATCGAGCCGACCGTCCAGAACGGATTTTCATCGCTCCAGCAGATCCAGCAGTTCACCGGCGTTCCCTACGGCCTCTCTCAATTGCAACTCGTCTACCAGCTCTACGAAGCGCGCGAGCAGTTTCTCGGCAACTCAACTCTGGACACCACCGAGGAAGCCATACTCAGCCAGACGTCCAGCGACATCAATAACCTGGATTTTCCCGATGCGCTCAAGACGCTTGCGGATGCGATTACATCGACCACCGCCACGATCACCTCCATCAACACCTACACGCTGAACGGCACCGCCAGCCTCGACCTCACGAATGATCAGCTCACCGTCACCTACGGCAGTTCGGATCCCATCGCAGCTATCCGCGCCTACCTGGTTTCCGGATTTAACAACGGCGGATGGAACGGCCTGGGAATCGATTCATCCTACGCCGCCGCCAATCACGCCTATGCACTTGGCTTCGCCGACGGAAAAGACGGCGTCGTCGCCGGTCTCTCCTCCGGACAGATCGAAATCAAGTACACCCTGCTCGGCGATGCAAATCTCGACGGCGTCGTCAACGGAACCGACTTCAGCATCCTGGCCGCAAACTTCGGGCTCGGAACCACCAACTGGGACCAGGGAAATTTCCTCTACGGCACCACCGTAAACGGCAGCGATTTCGCCGCCCTGGCCGCTAATTTCGGGCAGGGTGACAGCGGCGCCAGCAACGTCACTTCCGAAGACCGCGCCGCCCTCCAAGCCTTCGCCGCCGCTAACGGACTTCTTGCCGATGTCCCCGAACCGGTCGCCCTGCCGGCACTTGCAATCATGGCTGTCTTGAGCGTCCGCCGCCGCTCCCGGCAACACGCGTTGCGCCCCTGAACGCCCACGGCATCCTTCCGGTAAATTTCATTTCAACAAAAAAGCCTCCTCACCATTTCTGATGAGGAGGCGAATTTCTGAACATCGCTGTGCCTGAATGTGAGGCGATTTAGGCGGTTTTCGCGACTGCCCGGCGACGCCGACCGGCCAGGTAAATCACGCTCATTGCGCCGATTCCCAGGCTTGCGGGCTCGGGGACAGCCGCAAGCGCGACGTACTGAACATCGTAGGGACTGGGAGTGTTGGTGCCGGGGAGGACGCCGGGATCGAGCTCCAGGTGATATCCGATGAGCGATGAAATATCGAGGTACCAAGTCAGACCGCCGAAGTTGGCGGAGAGCTGGGACGGATTCGTAGGCTCGGCTGACTCGGCGCCGTAAGTTCCAAATGGAGCGGTCGGGTCGTCGAGGGGAATGGTGAAGGTATACGAGCCGGGGCCCAAAACCGGGTTACCGCTGATGTTGTACTGGAAGCCCTCATTGCCACCGCTGTCGCCGTCGGTCAGATCGACGAAGAAATCGCCGCCCTGAACGGTGCCGGAGACAACGTTTACCTGAAGAAGCAGTGTGTTGTCAGCGCTGGCGTTAACCGTGGGACCATAGCTGGCGAAATAGATATTGAAGAAGTTGCTGCCGTAGCCGGCGCTTGAAGCGACCTCCCAATTGGTGGGATTGGAAGTAATCACCGTCGTCGGGGACGAATCTGCCCAGGCGCCGTAGTTGGCGTAGGCGTAAGAAGGGAAGGGACCGTTGGGACCTACTTGGCCGATCGGCGGATAGGGCGAGTCAAAATTAGCGATTGGGTTGTATTGGGCATTCGCCGTGGATGCCAATATTGCCAAACCGATGCCGCTCGCCGCCAGGATTGAGAACCGTTTCATGCGTTTTTCTCCCTCAAAGGATTCGCGCCCGTAAGGGCATGATAGGCAGTTCGAAATGACCCGAAATCATTTCCTCGACGGCTAAAAATACCGCTGTTTTTGGCGGGCGTCAAGCGAAATTTTAACGCGCATGTTATATGTCGCAAAAACCGAAGATTTTGCGGGATGAAAAGCGGTTTTTTGGGTTCGGAAGATAAAAGGATTTGATCCCGAAAAAATGCGGGGATCCCAAAATCGCTAGGTCGCTAATGCGGTCCCAAATGACGCAATTTAGGATATAACGTCACAGAACTATTTATAAAGTTCAGGCGATTTTCAGGAAGGCATGTTGGCCGGACCGGTCGACTCCCCCTCGATGAATTCGGCCCGGCCAGGCTCCATTCGCCTCGCCCCCGTCCACTCATAATCTTCGGTGAACCAGTCAAAGCATTGCCCCAGCAATTTGGAGAGATTTGGAATCTCCAGCCCTGTCACCGACGGAGTCATGAACCGCGCCGGCGATTCAATATTGATCGCGCAAATCGAAACGTCCTTTCCAACCACCAATCCCTGCTCCCAGCAGGCGCGCATCGCGCCAACCGCCGCCGGAAACGTCGTGCCGACAAAGGCCGTCGATTTCAGCGGCCCCTGCTCGAGCAGTTCGCGCATCAGGTCGTATCCCGTCGGCGTCGCATCCTGAAACGAAGTCGTGGGACGCTCAAGAAGCTCGCCGCTCATCTGGTGCTCTTCCAGGTAACGGCGCCACAGGCAAATCCGCCGCTCGATTTCCGGGTTGTGAGCCTGCGTGCTGACGCACCAAACCTGCTGATGCCCAAGCTGGCGAAGATGGTCAAAAACCCTCACGATGTGGGCATCGGGGAAAACGCTTATCGATGGAATCGCCCGGTCGCTCAGGTCCAGGTCCAGCGATACGCTCTTGCTCATCCGCAGCATGGCCATCACATGCTCAGGCACATTGACGGCGCTGGGAATAAAGATCACCCCAGCCGGATTCCCCGCCGCGCTCGCGACCACCGGATCATCCCAATGCACATACTGCACCGGCCGCATCGCCAGACCATACTTCTGAGCCGCTTCATCAACCGTCTGCCGTAAATGCGTCAGATAAGTCGACGCATACGCCGGATAAAGCAGAAGGAAGTGTGCCCCACCCGCGTTGCTCTGCTGCCGGGGATGAACATCGAGCGACCCGTTGGGCCGCCGGATCAGGACCTTTCTCTCCAGCAGTCCGCGCACCGCTTTCGCGCGGTCATGTGGCTCACGCCCGTCTCCTCGGCGATCTTTCGCTCACCGGGAATGGGCGACAACACATAATCGCCCTGGCGTATCCGCCGCTCGATCACCGACATCACGTCTCGGAACTTTTGCCGCTGAGGCATGTTAGAAACTTTCTCTCTAAGCTATCTCACCCGTGTGCTATTTTACCCTTGAATTTACCGATTCACTAGAAAAAACCGTTGACATTGGTTAGATCGCCGGTAGACTAGTACACCAGTGTTATAGTTCCATGGGACGCCCCTTCACTCGAGGGATTAATGAACGTTTGGTGCGCGGCGGTTGGACTTGCAGCCATGCTGACATTGCTTGGCGGTTGCACGGCGGTTCAAACCAGCCGCCCGGGGGCGGTCCTCCCTTGGACTACCTACGAAGCAGAAGCAGTCAAAAACAACGGCCTGGTTCTCGGACCGGATTATATTGGCCAAACCCCCCCGAGAGAAGCCAGCGGCAGACAATGCATCCGCCTCTCCCAAACCGGTGACTTTATCGAGTTTAACGCCAAAGCCGACGCCAACGGAATTGTCGTCCGTTACTGCCTCCCGCCTGGCACGGACGCCGCCACCCTCAGCCTATACGTCAACGGCACACTCCGCTCCCGCCTGCCGATGACCTCGAAATACTGCTATGTCTATGGCAAATATCCATTTAACAACAATCCGGCCTCGGGCTCCCCTCGGCATTTCTGGGATGAGGTCAGGCAAATGCCCGGCCAGATTCATGCCGGGGACACCATTCGCCTGGAGAAAGACCCCGGCGATCTCGCCAGCCAATACCTGATCGATTTCATCGATCTCGAAGCCGTCCCCGCCCCACTGCCCAGACCGATGAATTCCCTGTCAGTCACGGATTTCGGCGCAAATGCCGCCGGGCAGGCCGACGCCCACGATGCCTTTATTGCCGCCATTTCCGCTGCGAAATCCACGCACAAAACGGTCTGGATCCCCCCGGGTGAATATCAGGTCAAGGGACCGCTCCAGGTCAGCGATGTCGCCATTGCCGGCGCGGGGATGTGGTATTCGACCCTGCGCGGCGTCGATGACTACTCACCCGTAAATCGCCTCGCCATTCTCGGCAATGGGTCGAACGTATCGCTGTCCGATTTCGCGATCATCGGCAATCTCACTTATCGCAACGATTCCGAGCCCAACGACGGCCTATGCGGAACCTTTGGCACAGGATCGTCAATCCGCAGAATCTGGGTCGAACACACAAAGACCGGTGCCTGGCTCGTCAATTCCGATGGCCTGCTCGTCGAAGGCTGCCGCTTCCGCGACACCATCGCCGATGGAATCAACCTCTGCCTGGGGATGCGAAATACCATCGTCCGCAACTGCACCGCCCGAAACACGGGGGATGATTGCTTCGCCATGTGGCCCGCCACCTATGCCGATGCGACATATCTTGCCGGCAATAACCGCTTCGTCCATTGCGCGGCACAGCTCCCCACCCTGGCCCAGGCGTTTTCAGTTTACGGCGGAAGTGGAAACAGCGTCGAAGACTGCCAAGCCATCGACATCCCCTACGGCGCCGGCCTGCTAGTCAGCACCATGTTCCCCACGGAATCCGGCTTCCACGGAGTCACGAATTTTCGCGATGTTCACATCACCCGCGCCGGCGACCGCGACGGTGCGATTGCGGTCATGACGAATCTTCGCAGCCTCTCCGGCGTGAGATTCCAGGACATCGACGTGCTCGATAGCCCCACCGATGGGATCAAGTTCACGTGCGTTAAGTGCCTGCCCATAAACGACATTACGTTCGATCGGGTGCGGATCATAAATCCCGGATTGTCCGGGGTGGGCTATGGCGTATTGGCGGATGCGGGAGCCGTGGGGTCGGCAGCGATGGTCGATGTGTCCATCGCTGGCGCTCAGTCTGTGAATATCAAGAATGCCGCACCCGCCACGTTCAATTTCGTAGCAAGCACAGACGCCGCCGCGGCGAACGAGGTCGGCATCCAACATGCATCGGTGACACCATGATTCAGAGTTCGAATTTTACCCCTATGCCGGAGGCAGGCATGCGAAAGAAAGCTGGGTTTACGCTCGTTGAGTTGCTGGTGGTCATTGGGATTATAGCGATTCTGATTGGCATCATTTTGCCGGCGCTGGGGCGCGCGGCAGCAGGCTAATCTTATCTCATGTGCCTCGAACGAGCGGCAGATTGGGATGGCGATCATTGAATACGCCGAAGCGTATAACGATCATTTCCCGCTTTACTATTGGACCGGCGACGGTAGTCTCAACGATCAGGGCGCGACCGATTGGCACTATCTGATTCTGCCGTTCATTAAGGGAGGCTCGAACGGTTTATACAGCGGCCAGGGCGCACAGTCGTTGGGGCGCTCTTCAAGGACAAAGACACGATTGATAGCACGTATGTGCCTTCTGGGCCGACGGCCCCGTATCCGACTTGGGATCCGTCCCAAGCGAACACCTACAGCGTGCTCTCCGTTCTGTTCCGCTTCCAGCCTAATCTTCTGACCAATCCGACGACATGCAACCCGTTGGGCGGGGCGCCCATGAATCCGGGAGCGGTTCCCATGAAGCTTGAGCAGGTAAAACGACCGGGTGAGATCATCATGCTGGGAGACGCGGCGCTGATCGGGAACGAAGGTCTCACCGGCAGTCTGACCGGAACATGGCAGGCTGACGCTGATTTCTGGTACCTTCAGCCCAATCGGTGGCAGCTCTATTGGCCCACGCCGATTAACATTCTCGAAACAATGCAGAACGCGGCGTATCCGCAGGGTCCCGACGCGGGTCTGAACCAGGATTGGCAGAACTACGCGGCGATGGAAGGCGCAACGGGCCCCAACGGCTCGCTTGGAAATGATCTGCGTTTCCGGCATCTGAACAATACGACGGCCAATTTCCTGTTCGTTGACGGACATGTGGATTCGTTCCATTGGAAGAAGCCTGGGTCTGGGGGAACCGACTTGCAGTTTAAGAACTTCATGCTCGACGATACGCGCCCCAACGATCTGCATTGGTTCAATAAGCAAGACGAACTCAACTACGACTTGCCATGATGGCAGCAAGTTTGTTGCCGACCTGGAACGATTCACACCGGGAGCGAAGCAGGCATTGGAAATTCGGTCGAGCAGCGCTGCGAGCGAGAGGAGCGAAGAACAGGGCGCGCGTGTGGGCGGTCGGAAGGTGAAGCGGCTCGAGGACAAGGTTTGGATTCCGGTTAGCAAGGTCTTGACGGTCATGCAAGTGATGCTCTTGAAGTGCCCCGACGGGACGAGTTCAAACGACGCGGTTCCCGTCGAACCCTAAGACAAAAGATGCGTATTTCTACGATCGAAGCGGTGATTTTTTTTGGAGCAAAAGACTATAACACTACTGTTAAAATTTGCTTGACCTTTATTATCCATTGAGGTAATTTGAACGGCGGAGGAAATGGTCAGGTGTCCTTTCTGTAATTCCGCTTTTTCAAACACCCTTCCCAATGTTTTTGAGGTGAGAGATGCCCAGGAAACGATCACTAATTCTCGCCGCGACGGCGTCGGTTGCAGCCATGGCTACATCGGCGGCCAGCGCTCAGGTCATCGAGGGCTTTGACGATTTTTCCGGTTATTCAAAATACGCCGCCTGGACCATCCCGGCGCCCTACACGGTCTTAACCTCAACTGCGACCGGCTGGGAAACATTTTCGGATTGGCAGTATCCCAGTGCCTATGGAAGTTGCTACTACGAGTTATATCCAACCGTTATCAACTGCGGCACAGACAATGACCTTCAGCTTATGTTCACCGTGAACAATGACAGCGCCGAAGTCCCCGCCGGTTACACCCAGGGAGTCGGACCGCTTGTCGATCTCGACGACGGCGAAGGCGATGAATGGCAATATTCTTTCGGCTTTGGATACAACCCCGGCATATATATCGTGGACGTCCCCTTCAATGCTCCTTACGGCACGCCGATGACGGCGTCTCCCCCAACACCCGGCGGGTTCGATTTCACCACGATCTCAGGTTTTAATCTGGAAGCCGATCCCGGAACCAATAAAAGCTATGACATGACCTGGCAAAATCTCTCGGGTGTGTTCACGCTCAACTGGAACAACACCGGCGCCACCGCCCCGGCCGACGGCGCAACCTGGGACGGCGTGAACAACAACTGGAACAATAACACATCCGCACAGACGTACTCCGACGGCGATCAGGTGCAGTTTAACGATAACAACAACGGCAATTACAATGTGACGTTAAACTCCACCGTGAGCCCGGGGGCCATCCTCGTCAACAACAGCAATGGCAACTACGAAATCACCAGTAGTACAACCACCGTATCGGGAACTCCGACCGGCCTGATCGTTGACACCGGCTTTTTCTACAAGACCGGTAGCGGCGCGCTGGTCCTCGGCACGGGACTCACCGCCAACGAGTTCATCATCAACGAAGGCCTCGTCCAACTCCAATCCGACGCCACCGCCGGCACCGGCAACGCCACCAGCAACATCAATATTTCCTCGCTCGTCATCACCGGCAACGGCGTGATGGACATCAACAACAACCACCTCATCATCGACTACACAACCAGCGATCCCATCGCCGCCATTCGGGCCTATCTCCTTTCCGGATTTAACAACGGCGCGTGGAACGGAACCGGCATCATCTCCTCCGCGGCCGCAACCCAGAACGCCACCGGCGGCGCCAAATACGGCATCGGCTGGGCCGACGGCGCAGATAAGGTCGTCGCAGGACTCTCCAGCGGACAGATCGAACTGAAATTTACCCTCCTCGGCGACGCCAACCTCGACGGCACCGTCAACGGGTCCGACTTCAGCATCCTCGCCGCCAACTTCGGCACCGGCGCCACCAACTGGGACCAGGGCAATTTCCTCTACGGCTCCTCCGTCAACGGCTCCGACTTCAGCGCCTTGGCCGCCAATTTTGGCCAGGGCGACAGCGGCGCCGCCGTCACCCCGGCAGACGTGGCAGCGCTCGATGCCTTTGCCGTCGCTAACGGTCTGCCATTGCCAACGATCGGCGCGGTCCCTGAACCGGCTTCGCTCGCACTTCTAGGTTTCGCCGGAATCGGCATGCTTTCCCGGCGGAGCAAAAGCAGATGATCCAGGGGCGAAAATGAAGCCACAGGGCAAGGTCCTGTGGCTTTTTTTATTGATCCGCAAAACCTCTAATACCAGAAAATTCATATCCCCTCTGCCCGCACGACAAAATTGATTTCCCAATAATGCATTTGTATTTCCCTCCCCGTTCTCCGCGGTGAATAAACTAAAAAAAATCCTGCGCCATACGTACAAAATAGGTACAAAACGTACACCTTTTGGACCTGTATATAGAGGCACAACATGTTGATGATCGCCCCAAACCCCCTTCAATCCCCTGTCGTAATTCGCGAAAGAAAACGTACACCCTACGCCCCCGTCTTGAAAAAAATCGAAACTGTCAACGGTAACGAAACCCCCCACCGCACCCCCACGGCAACGCATTTGCGATCACTAACTTCTCATGATTTTCACCCCGGTAAATATGTTGACGCAATCGCGGAAAATGCGGGCGGATTGGATCTAAGCCCAAGCCCAAGACTAATTCTTCCCGCCCGTCATCGCGATGTTCTCCACGAAATACCGCTGCGCCGCCGCGAAGAGCAGCAGGCATGGGAGCATCGTGACAAAGCTTGCCGCCATGAGCTGGTTCACGTGCGAAACGCCGTACTGTCCATTGAAAGACGCCAGCGCCAGCGCCAGCGTCTGGTTCTGCGGCGAATTCAGATAAATCAGCGGATTCAGAAAATCGTTCCACGTGTTCATGAAGGTGTAGATCGCCGTGATGGCGATCACCGGCCCGCACAGCGGCATCATGATCTGCCAGTAAACCCGCAGTGCCCCCGCCCCATCGATGCGGGCGGCTTCCATGAGCTCCTCGGGAATCGCCGCGAAAAATTGCCGGAACATAAACACAAAGAACGGCCCGCCAAAAAATGCCGGAACGATCAGCGGCAAAAATGTGTCGATCCACCCCAGTTTTTTGAACATGACGAACAGCGGGATCATCGTCACCTGCGCCGGCAGCATCATCGTGCTGAGCATCAGCAGGAACAGCGCGTTTCGCCCCCGAAACCGAAACCGCGCAAATCCAAACCCCACCAAACTGCTGGAAATAATCTGCCCCACCACGCAGCAGAATGTGATCACCACCGTATTGGGCAGCGTGTGGGAGAAATCCATTTTGTCCCTGCCCATCGCGTCGATGTAGTTATGCCACTGGATCGTCTGCGGCAAAATCGTCGGTGGGACCTGCTGAATCTCCGGGTCGGTCTTCAGACTGCTGCTGATCATGAAAACAAACGGCACGAGCATCGCGATTGCCCCGGCGATCAGAAGCCCATAAGTCAGACAGGTGGAAAATTTCGGCGCGCCAGATTCCCGAACCTGCGCCGGCGCAGAACGCCCTCAATTTCGCGGCCATGCGGAAATGCCGTCGTCAGGCTGCTCATGCTTTCAAACCCTCGTAATACACAAACCGCCGGCTGCCGCGGATCACCGCCAGGGTCAGCAGCAGCACCAGCACAAACAACAACCAGGCCAGCGCGCTGGCATATCCCATGTTGTGGAAATCAAACGCCTGGCGATAGAGATAAAGCACATAAAAGAGCGTGGCGTCATTGGGCCCACCCTTGGTCATCACGTAGACCTGGGCAAAGACCTGGAAGCTGCCGATGATCGCCATGATGAGGTTAAAAAAGATCAGCGGCGAGATCATCGGGATCGTCACGGCAAAGAATTGCCGGATCATCCCCGCCCCGTCGATGTGGGCCGCTTCATAAAGCGAGCCCGGCACATTTTTCAGGGCCGCCAGATAGGTGAGCATCCCGGCGCCCACCGTCCAGAGGCTCATGATGACAAACGCCGGAACCCCCCACCGATAGGCATCCTGATGCAACCAGTCGGGCGGCGTAGTGCCAAAGAACCGCGCGATCGGCATCAGCAGGTGATTGATCAGGCCGTAATCTTTGTCGAAAAGCCAAAGCCAGATCGTAGCCATCGTCACGCCGCCAACGAGCGTCGGAACATAATAAATGGTGCGGAATGCCGTAATACCCTTCACCCTGGTATTCATCAGCATTGCCACGCCCAGCGCCGCGATTTGTCCGAGGGGAACGGCAAGCAGCGCAAAGTAGGCGGTCACGCGCAGCGACGGGATTAAATCCTCGTCGAAGTGGGCCATCACCTTGTAGTTGTCCAGGCCGACAAATTTCGCGTCACTGATCGGCGTCATCGCCGTCCACCGCGTCAGCGAAAGGAGCAGCGACATCACCATCGGCCCCAGGGTCAGCGCCAGAAAACCAATCACCCAGGGCGAAACGAAAAGCCACCCGGTGCGCTCGATTTTTTTATCCAGGACGCCCAGTTTCTGCCGCCGGCTGGCGAGCCAGGCGATAGAGCCCACGGCCAGAATCGCCAGCCCGGCGACGATCTCCACCAGCCGCCAGTTCATCCGTGGATAATCGTCGCGCTTCAGCGGCGAGGACATCTCCCGATCCCACCGCGCGGCAAGGTTTTTGGCCGCCTGCGCCGGCGGAAGCGTATTCAGCTCGATGCATCCGGCGAGTTCATCGGTCATGTCCTGCTCGTATTCCTGCTCGGCAGGAAACTGGGAGATATGTCCGTCATTTACGGCGTCGAGGAACAACTGAGTGTGATCTGGCTTGCCATTGAGAAACGCGTCGCTGTGCGCGACCGCTTTCAGCGAGGGAATGGCCAGCCCCAGGTGCGCCGCCATCGCCTGTCCATCCGGGCCGGTGAGGAAATGCAGCACATCGAAGGCTTCTTTCGGGTGCCTGGCCTGTGAGGACATGACCCAGGCGACCACGGCAATATCGGAAATCGTTCGCTTTTGGTGCGGCAGGGGAACGATGTCCCAGTGGAACTTGGTAATGCCGGGATCGCCTGGTCCGGTGCCCCGGAAATGGGGCGTTTCCCACCGCCCCACCGGTCCGATGGCGGCAATCTTACCGGTATAGAAAAGCTGGACATTGTTATCCGCCGCCGCCGGGCCCGCCGCAGGATAGACCGAGCGGTCCTGGAAGCGTGTCCGCTGAATCATGCCGAGCGCCGCAACTGCCTGTGGGGAATCGATGATCATGTGGCGGAAGTCAGACCCGTTGAAAAAATCTCCGCCGTAGCACTGCACGATGTTCTGAAGCATCAGGGGCCAGGTGTTGAGCGCCCCCCCGTAATTCGGCCCTGCCGCGTCGGGCGGAAGCGCGGAAATCCTGCGGCAATCCACTTCAAACTCGTCCCAGGTCCAGCCGCCATACGGAACCGAGATGCCCGCGCGGGCAAACAGGTCGCAGTTCACGTACATCACCATCGTCGAGAAATCTTTGGGTATGCCATACAGAGGCCCCCGACCGATTTTCTGTCCGTCGAACCGGAAGGCGTCGAGCAGAATTGGATAAAATCCGCCCAGCCACTGCTTGCCATCCGCCAACCCTGCGATCTGCGGCCCAAGGTCGGCCAACAGGTGCATCCTGGCAAATTCCGGAACGAACTCGTAGCTGAGATAAAACAAATCCGGCGGATCTCCCGATGCCAGCATCGTCTTGAGTTTCGAAGCATAATCGGGCCCATCCGCGTGAACGCGGGTGATTTTGATGTTGGGATGATCGCGCTCGTATTGGGCGACCATATTGCGGACGATCGCCTCTTCGGACGGATCGCCCCACTGGAGGACGATAATATTGGTGCGGCGATCGGACGGATCATGCTCCCGCCAGACGCGAATACCGACTGAAATAAACGACCCGATAACGACCAAAGCAGCCCCCCAGGCGAGCAACCACCGGATGGCCCTGCCGATCGTCATGCTGCTCCAGTTGCAAGAAACCGAAAAACGCGAAACCCTCTGAATATTCAGCTATTTTAGCAGGTTCAGAGGGGCGCTCGCAAGCAAGATTCGTTCGCGATCGTGAGCGGGGTAAATGCCGCAAAACCGGGGCATCCGGATGCCCGCGCGGCAATCGGATTTTCCGCCCCTTTGGCCGGGGAGGTCGAATTGCCGGATTGGGCGATACAGGATTTGAACTTATTCAAGAATCGCCGGAAAAACAAGGGGTCGTATTCAAGGGTGGTGCAGAATCTGGTGCAGTTTCGTCTTCTGCAGCGACGCCTCTGCCATCAGCGTTGATGGAAATCATTGCCGGGTGGTCCGGACTGCCTTCTGACTGTTCATTTTGATAGCCCATATTCATCTTGGCCAGCGGTGCGCCTACGCAAATTCATTTTCCCCGCTCCTCAAGCAGCAATTGCTCATATATGTAGTTTTATCGGGCAACAGTAGCCGGTTCCCAGTCGAAAGTAGCGCTCAACGTTCTTCTTAATTTCGAACATTTCCAAATGAGCGTGCTGGATAAGACGCGCCATTCCTTAAATTTCGCGGTCGAAATTCTAGTCCCTGCCACTCTGTAAATAAGGTTTGGCTGCATCAACGGTCTGCTGCAAAGCGTGCTATTATCGTCGATTTGTGGTCGCCGTCGTCGTAACAGTCGAGGCATTTAGGGCACCTCGGTTTGCCAACTTGCGGGGTTGGCGCCCATCTTCTCTCCTAGGTCGGCCAAGGCATTCATGCTTTTCTTGACGAAGGTCCCCTCCACGGGCGGGGACCAGTCCTCCGGAATCGAGACGATTCGTACTTCGATGTCCGCGTTGCGTTTCAGCCGCGAGATCTCCGCGATAGCCAGGAGGTGCCGCAGCGCCGTCGCCGTGGAAGCGCGGGTCCCCAACTCCAAGCTGCGCTGAATGACCGCCGGCCAACGTGGTTCTATCACCTGCGGCGGCGGACGAAATTGATTGTTGAAGATCACCCAGATCCGCATCCTGGGGATCGGCGTGTTCGGATAGGCGTTCTGCCACGTGGCCTGGAAACTGTCCTTCTCCTCAATGCGCCCACCGTAAACGATGTTGCCTGTTATGCCGCCGTCAACGTACATCTGGCCGTCGATGATTCGAAACGGAAACACTCCAGGAATCCCGGCCGAGGCGAGCAGGATTTCCCTGATCCGCTCGAAGTCGTTCTCTTCGACAGCGCGGTGGGCCTCGGCGACGAGATCGAAAACGCGCGGACTATCATCGTCGATATTCGACGCCCCGACTACCAACACGCGCCCGTCGGCGCCAGCATGCGCGATGCGGCGAACCAGGTCGTCGGTCACATGCTGACGAAGCTCACGTTCGAGTCCGGGGATTTCGTCGAATGAGGTGTTGTTGGGCAGGAAGTAAAGCCAGCCGCGCGCTTCACCCAGTCGGGCTGGGGATTTCGATAAAGGTGATCGATTGTCTCGATGGATTGCGGGTCTCCGAGGAACGCGAATGGCGCGATCAGCGTGCCGGTGCTGACGCCAGTCACGGCGGTGAATTGCGGCATCGCCATCGGATCGTCAGCCGAGATTCTTTCCCACCCTTTGAGGAATCCCGCCCCAAAGGAGCCCCAATCCCCGCCGCCGGAAATGATCAGCATATCGATTTGGGGCGGCCGCAGCCTCTTGCCTGAGGTGTATTGGTCGTATTGGGCCTTGGTGCGGGCGAGCAGGCGGCCCATCATCTCCCGGGTTTCCGTCGCGAAACTCGCATCCGTGTTGGCGCCAGTTCCAAAAGCTGCGCCTGGGTTTGCGGAGCGCGCGTCTCGCTCGTGCAACCGTTCAGAATGCATCCGGCAACGGCAAACAGAGGCAGCAAACAGGCCGCCCATCTGAAAATGACGCATCGCATAGATCCTCCCGACTGAATTGTCTTCCATCGATCCAGGTCGTCTTTTTCTGTTAGAGCATCGCCTTGAACAACCGACTGATCACCTCGCTAAGCGGGATGACGGTGAGCACCAGCGGCAATAAGGGCAGCAAGATCATGAGGGCCAGCCTGAGAACGGTCTCTTTTCCGAACGGCAGGCCGGTCATACTACGGATGATTTCAAAGCTGTTAGCCAGATCGGCCAGGGATTGAATGTCGTCAGTGCCGAGCAGGGGCTCATGGACTTCCTTCCGGTCGGAGATCCACTTTCGCTCGAAGTCGCGAACGTAGTCGCTGCCCAGTTTCCCATATTCGATCAGCCCTTTGCGTCGGCAGTCCATGATCCGTGACGCGAACACCATCAGCGGTCCGAGGGCGAGCAGCATGAAGATCAACATGATGGCCACGATTTCGATCCGAAACGTGTAGAAGCTGGCGCCCTCATAAAAGATGCGATTTGCGTATACGCCGGCCATAAACATGGATTGAGCAACGAACACCGGCGTGATCGCGTATGCGCCGCCTTGCAGGAACTCCAGTCCGCCCGTACGGTCCGGATGCGTCGGAATCAGCTTCAGGGGCAGGCGCGACACGCGCCATAGAAAGATGAACCAGATGATCAGCCGGTAATACCACCGGAACAGCATGAACCGGTAAATCGTCATGCTGAAGTACGCATAATAAATGCCCGGTAGGGTCAGGTGCATGCCCGAGGCGGTTGGGTCGGCGTACCAAGTGGTCGTCCGCAGCGCAACCTGGTTCCGCCACAGCATATACCCGGCCGTCGATACGAGCAGAATTAACACGACTTCGGCTGTGACGGAGTTCCGCCACCGGATCGCCGAGTCGATGATTCTGTCGAACGATGGCCGCACTTCCGGAGTGATGATCCCGCGTTCGACGAATTCCATAATGATCGGGCGAATCCGCCGATGGACCAGCACCTCGGCGAAGATCAACAGAGGGAGGGAAGCCAAAAAACGGACCTGAACCTCAATGTCGTAGAGGAATGGCACCCGCGCCCCGCCAAGCGAGCCCGGAAATCACGCTGAGTACGAGCAACGGCACCCAGGTAACTAGGGTGATGACGACGATGCGCAGCGCCAACAGCTCCAAGGGGGGCCGCACGATGCGCCCGCAAATATAACTGGTAAAGCGGACCTCCCAGGACCATCGAATAATCCGACGAGTCATGGGCCGCGGCCGCAGACGACATGCTCATTTTCGGCCTCCTTTCTCTGCCAGAGCTTGCCGGCAATCGCACTATTCCTCTCGTCACGTTAATCATGCGGGCGAGGACCGCGGCTTAAGCTTCGCGCGATCCTACTCAGGCCCGCGGGAATTCGCGCGAGTGTTGTCGGCTGTGTAGTGGGCGCGGTCTGCGCGATCGCGAGCAGAGCAATGCAGCAGATCAGGGACGACGCGGGCAAGGCACGAATTGGGAGATTTGGGATCAATAAACCTCACACTGTCTTGCATTAGACCGAGTTAATGGCAACAGATCGCGTTGACTGCGCGATCTTCCAAATCACTTGCTTGAATCAGAACCGATACGAAAACACCAAGCCGGCTCGAAGTTCCTCGGCAACGGTTCCAAACGCTCCGAAACTTCCCCAAGCCGCCATGTAAGAACCTTCAAGAGCGAAAGTGGCCAGTCGCCAGCGATAACCTAGTTCGATGGATGGCCGCACTTCGAATGCCACGCCGGTGTGATAATCGGTGGTGTCGAAAGGTGTTTGAACGCTATAATCATCGAACATAACTCCCGCACCGATGCGCGGCATCACAAACAGGCCGCCATCTTGGTCGCCTAAAAGAGTAATCGGGAGAGCGATTCGCGGCTCCAACGAAATGAGATCCACTCTGGAGTAAAGATCTTCGAAGCCGTAATAGCCGGAGCTCGCGAAATACCCAGAGGCGGTGATGCCGATCCCAATGATGATGGGCAGGTTCAAGCTCCGGATTGGCACATCGGCGTTGACGTCGATATAGGGCCCGCTGCGATTATAGAAGGCATTGTTCTGTGCGTGGTCAAAGACGAGATAGGAATAACCGGCGGAGACGCCCCCCTCATCTTGCCAGGACGACGTCGGTGTTTGGAAATTGTAATCTTGGTTTTGAGTGGTTGGTTCAACTATGATTTGCGCAATCCGAGGCCAGGCGCGAGGAACAGACCGATCAGAAATGCAAATCGTGGCATGGATGCACCTCGTTATGAACTGACCAAGGACCTGAACGAACCCAATGGAGGATATGGATTTATAATTGTGCATCACAGCGGAAATATGCGGAATGCGTTATCCGAAATTTTACGGAAGTCATGGCTGTGAGTGAGAAATTAGATGATATTGGATCGAGACTGATCGTCGTGGCAGGTCGTTGTTGGGGGGCGAGGTTCGCGTGGGAATTCATCACCTGGTTCAAGATGCGTCAACCCATCATCGCAGGTTGGAGAGCCAACGTAACGCTAAATCGCTGTCGCCAGAGAACTTATTTCGTGACATCCGCGGCAACAAAAGTATATTAACTATTCTTTTGCGGGTGAATCGTGGCGGATCGGAGTTTCAAATGAGCCACATGGCCATCCAGGTCGAGGCCATTGGGGGACAGCGGAGGAAGATCACGCCGTATGGAATACCATCAAAGTTTGTATTTCCAGCAATCACATTCATAACATACTTCCTCGGATCGTTGGCGGGTTTTGCGATGCAGCTTCCCGCCGCGCCGTATTCAGGGCAGATCGGGATCGTTTGGCCTCCGAATGCCGTCCTGGTGAGTTTGCTTTTATTGTTGCCGGTCGCGCGATGGCCGAATGTTCTACTCGCGGCGCTGCCGGCACATCTCCTGTCCCAATGGATGCACGAAACACCGTATCCCCTTATGGTCGTTCAGTTCGGCCATAACTGCATCCTGGCGTCGCTGGCCGCCATAAGTATCCGGCAATTCTCCGGTCCGAAGCGGTTTTCTTTTTTACAACCTCGAAACGTCATCGTCTTTTTCATATTCGGCGCCGGGGTTGCCCCGATCGTTTCCGCGATCCTGCCCGCGGCCTACCGCTATTACTGGCATCTGGCTCCTCATTTCTGGTTATGCTGGCGCTCCATTGCGTTATCCAGTTCGCTTTCGTTGAGCCTATTAACGCCGCCTCTGATGGCGTTGTTTTCTCCACTGATCGATGGCGACATCTGGTTACAATCGTGGTCGATCGGCTGGGCGATCGAATACATGATCGTGTTCGGGGGATTGATATTAACGACGTGGCTTGTGTTTCAGTCGCTTGAACGATTTCAGCCGCTTGCATTTCCGACATTATTTTATTTGTTTCTTCCTTTTGTTCTCTGGGCAGCGAAGCGATTTGGTCCTGCCGAGGTATGCCTTGCAATTCTGCCGATCGGCGTGTTGTCCATTCGCAGCATGTTGTCCGGATCAGGTCCTTTCGCGATGGGTCCGCCCGCCGATGGCGCTATTGCGATTCAGTGTTTTCTGCTGGCGGTTTTGTTGCCCATGCTTTCTCTCGCCGCGCTCGCCCATGAACGTACGGACCTCATCGCGGTTCTTCACCGCAGCGACGCCGTATCTAAGCGGCAATTCGCGGAGTTATCCGGTCTTTATCGGCACGCTCCGATCGGGCTGGCTTTTCTCAATACCAAACAAGTTTACGTCGGCATCAACGAGTTTTTGGCCCGGACGCATGGGCTGAGCGTGGAAGAACATATCGGCCGTTCGGTCTACGAGATTCTTCCCCCCAGCCTTGCTCAGCACGCTGAGGCAACGCAAAAGCGAGTGATCGAGTCGGGCGAGCCGGATATCAATCGCGAAGTAAGTGGCCGACGCGGACCGGATTACAAGGAATATTTTTGCTTGCTGGTAAGTCATTATCCGGTTCGCGATGACGCGGGCATCATTGGCGTGAGCGTTATAGTTCAAGACATCACGGAGAGAAAACAGGCCGAAGAAGGAATCCACGTCAGTCATGCGGCGCTCGCGCCAGTCTGGATCGTGATCGTGACCTCGCGGGTCGGCTGATTGAAATGCAGGAGGTTGAGCGAACCCGTGTTGCGCGTGAATTGCATGACGACGTAAACCAACAGATTGCCGCCCTGTCGATGGCCATCAGCAGTCTGAAAAACGCCGGATGCCCGAAAATTCGGAAGTTCGCAGGGATCTTGAGGCTGTCCAGGCCCGTGCCAGCGATTTGACCGATGAAGTCCGTAAGTTGTCGCACGGGCTCCATTCCGGGGTGCTCCAGCACGCGGGACTCATTCCGGCACTGCGCGCGTGTTGCGAAGAGATTCATCAAAAACACGGAATCGATGTCTTGTTTTCTAAGGATGAGGATATTTCGGAAGTTCCGGCCAACGTCTCGGTTTGCCTTTATCGCATCGTTCAAGAAGCCATGACCAATGTGCTGCGGCACGCTCAAGCGGCCGGCGCAACGGTCGAGTTGCGCGCGGGACGGCGGTTTGGAACTCAGCGTAAGTGACAATGGACGAGGTTTCGATTCCACCAGTCCCGACGCCCGGCGCGGATTGGGCCTCATCAGCATGGACGAGCGGGTTAGACTGGTTGGCGGTCGTCTGCAAATCGACAGCCAGCCCAAAAAGGGGACCACCATTCGAGCTTGGGTTCCACGGGAGTAGGGTCCTATGCATAAATTCAAAATCCTTCTGGCGGACGACCATCTGATGGTTGCGCAGGCGCTTTCCAGCTATCTCGAGAAATTGTTCGAGGTTGAGTGTCATGGGGTGCACAAACCGGCCAATTGAGGGCGCGCCAAAACCGGCCATTTTGAGGCACAGGAGATTGGGTTATCGACCTTGGCTTTCGGCGGTTGCCGCAAGCCAATGGTGGGATGGCCAATCAACTCAAGATGGCGGAAGTACAAGCAATTTTGGCACTTGCGCAGCGGCTGGTCCAATCGGAACATCGCCCGCCAACTCGGCGTTCACCGGGAGACCGTTGGACGCCACATCCGGTTGTCGGGCGGCGATCCTGCGGCGCCCGGATCGGATTCAAAACCGGCCAGCGCGCCCTCGGCTCGACGGTGCTCGCCGCAGGCGGCTCGACGGTGCTCGCCGCAGGCGGCTCGACGGTGCTCGCCGCAGGCGGCTCGACGGTGCTCGCCGCAGGCGGCTCGACGGTGCTCGCCGCAGGCGGCTCGGAGAGCGCGCCACCGGGTTATCCGGCGCGCCCATCGGGTCGGTCAGTACGGCATCGCCCTGGCGTGAGGTCATTGTTCAGAAGTTGGAAGCCGGGCTGACGGCCCAGCGGATTTATCAAGACATCTCCAGCGATCACGGCTATGCCGGCAGCTATTACAGCGTGCGCCGGTTCATCAAGAAGCTCTCGGCTGCCGCGCCGGCGCCCTTTCGCCGGATGGAATGCGAGCCGGGAGCCGAGGCGCAGGTGGACTTCGGCCGGGGTGCGCCCTGGTCGGTCCTGACGGCAAACGCAAAGCAACCTGGGTCTTCCGCATTGTGCTGAGCCACAGCCGCAAGGGGTACGCCGAGGCGGTGGAGCGGCAGACGACCGATGATTTTCTGCGTTGTCTGGAAAATGCCTTTACGCACTTCGGCGGGATGCCGTCAGCGCTGGTGATCGACAATCTTCGCGCGGCGGTGACGCGGGCGGACTGGTTCGAGGCGGAGTTGTGTCCCAAGGTCCGGTCGTTCGCCGAACATTATGGAATCGCCATTCTGCCCACCAAGCCGTACACGCCGCGGCACAAGGGGAAGATCGAGCGGGGCATCGGCTATGTGAAGAGCAATGCTCTCAAAGGCCGGCAATTCGCCTCGCTCTCGGATCAGAACGCGCATCTGCTGACGTGGGAGAAGAGCGTGGCCGACACGCGCATCCACGGCACGACGCGGCGGCAGGTGAAGGAAGTCTTCGAGCAGGTAGAGAAGCCGGCACTGTTGGCTCTGCCGCCGGTGCGATTCGATCTTTTCACCGAGGCGTTGCGCAGTGTTCACCGCGACGGGCACGTGGAGATCAAGGGGGCGTACTATTCGGTCCCGCCGGAGTTTTTGGGCCAGCGGGTCTGGGCGCGGTGGGACGGCGCACGGTCCGGCTGTTCGATCAGAAGATGCGTGCGATCGCTCTGCACGCGCAGCGTCCGCCGGGCAGGTTCTCGACGCAAGACGCCCATATCCTGCCGGAGAAGATCAGCGGCATCGAGCGTGGAACGACCTGGCTTCTCCAGCGGATCGAATGCATCGGGCCGCACGCCACGCAGTGGGCGCAGTCAATGCTTCAGCATCGCGGCATCGAAGGCGTGCGCGTGTTGATGGGGCTGCTGTCGCTGGCCAATCAGCAGCCGCGACCGGCCGTGGAACGAGCCTGCGAGATTGCTCTGGGGCATGGCGCGTATCACCTGCGCTCCCTGCGGCAGCTCATCGAACACCAAAACGGCGCACCGGTTCAACAACACTTCGAGTTTGTTCAGGAACATCCAATCATCCGCGGACTGGCCGATTACGGACAGTTCGTACGCGACGCAATCACCCAAGCGGAGGCTTTGCCTGCCGCACAACCTTTACAGGCCTGCCCTGAGCAGAGCCGAAGGGAGTCCACCCCATGAGACCTTCGTTGATGCAGACGCTCAAGCAACTTCGGCTTTCAGGTCTGGCGAGCAGCCTTGAAGTTCGCCTGAGCGAGGCGGCCGGCAATCGGCTCGACCACAGTGAGTTTTTGGAACTGATCCTTCAGGATGAACTGAACGTCCGATCCAGCCGGCAGATCGGCCGGCGCGTCAAGGCGGCGATGTTCCGCGACACCAAAAACCTCGACGAGTTCGACTTCTCCTTCAACACCTCCATCAAACGCAAACAGATTCACGATCTGGCCGCCGGCCAGTTCATTCGTGACAAACGTGACGTGCTCTTGCTGGGTCCGCCCGGCGTGGGCAAATCGTTTTTGGCCCAGGCCATCGGACACCAGGCGATCAAGAGCGGCTTGGTGGTCCTGTACCGATCCATCTTCGACCTGGCCCGCGACTTTTTAGGCGACGAGGATCTGGGAGCCCAGGACAAGACGCTGGCCCGGTATCTCAAGCCTGATCTGCTTATCATCGACGACATGGGAATGAAGCAGCTTCCGCGGCGCAGCGGCGAATGCCTGCTGGAGATCGTCATGCGCCGGCACGAGAACCGCTCGACGATGATGACCAGCAACCGTCCACTGGAGGACTGGGCCAAGCTGATCGGCGACGTGCCGGCGGCCACGGCCATTCTGGATCGGTTCCTGCAGCACGCCACGATCATCAACATCACCGGCAAGAGCTACCGCCTTCGGCATGGGGGCCATTCGACTTCGCTCACGGCAGGCCAATCCGGGACACCGGAAAAGACAAATCCAAAAGGACGGCGGAGTACCGCCGGCGATGAAGGGTGCTCCCCCCCGGAAGACACCGTGACAGAGCCGCCGTTGTCTTCTGATGTGGGGGTATCCGCCGGCCAGACGGCGTGAACGGGGACCAATAACTCAAGGAACAGTTGCGTCGGATAGAACGGATGCGGTATAGAATACGTCAGCACATTGGCCGGTTTTGAAGCGCCCCGCCCTGGCTGGTTTTGGTGCGCCCCGTGACAGTTGAGGGGATTGTTGCCGACGGGCTGCAACTAATCGAACACGTCCGCAAACATAAGCCGGACGTGATTATTGCCGACCTCGGCATGCCGAAAATGAGCGGCATTCAGGCGCTGCGGCAACTTTGCAGCGAGGGCCATCGCGTCAAAATGATTTTCCTGACGATGCATGATGATCCAATGCTTGCCCGCGAGGCGATCCTGGCCGGAGCCTCCGGATACGTTCTGAAGGACTCTGCCGGTGAAGAGCTTCTGGCTGCGGTAACGCAGGTGCTGAGCGGGAATATTTACATCTCATCCAAGATCGCGCGAAGCGTTCTTTCCGCTCTGCGATCGGGTAAGGACAGTCCGATCGAATCCATTACACCACGGCAACGGGAAGTGCTTCAGCTCGTCGTGAAAGGCCTGACCATGAAGGAAGTGGCAGCGTCGCTCAATCTATCGCGGCGGACTGTGGAAACGCATAAGTACGATATGATGGAGACGTTAGGCGTCGTGACCACCGCGGAGCTCGTCCAATACGCCTTCCGCCACAACCTCGTGGAAGATCAGTGGACCAACGCCTGAGATTCGCTTTGGGTGCAGTGTTCAGTTTGGATTGGAGCCGTATCCCTCCGCAAAAATTCGGACCCCGGAATCCGGTCATTTCCTCTCTCTTGCGCGTCCTTTGGATTCTAAATTATTATTCAGCAGGTCTCGATTGATGAGGATTCAGTCTCGTCTGATCGTTTCGACTCGTTTCGGCCTACCCCGCCCGATTTCGAGGCGATTTGTCGCGGATCGGCGGATTGGAGCAGGGCATGAATCGCATTCGAGTGATCCTCGTCGAAGATCACGATGTAGTTGCAAAGCAATTGCAGGCCCTACTCGAGTCGGAAATGGACGTTGTTGCAAGGGTGACCGACGGATACGGAATGATCGGGGCCTCGCTCGTGCTTAAGCCGGACGTCATCGTGGCGGACATCGCGATGCCCGGCATGGATGGCATAGCCGCGGCGCAATGGATTCTCAAATCGGAATCAACCGCGCGAATTGTATTCGTGACCGTCCATCGAGAGCCTGAGCTGATGCGGCGCGCCATGGAAATCGGAGCGATGGGCTATGTGCTCAAGCCGACCGCGGGCGATGAATTGTTGCCTGCTGTCTACGGGGCACAGCGAGGTGAGCAATACGTCTCGGCGATGCTCCGATCACCATCGCGACCGGGATGAGGAAGCCGCGTGGTGTCGAGTTGGTCGTATTGGCTGAGTGCCCCGGAGAACCTTTATGTTCAAGCTCTTGGCCAGATTGCTCTTCTTGACGATGTTTATGTCGATCCCAGCGGCGTGCGCACAGGATAACAGCACGGAAAGTGGAGCTAACCTCACCTGGCCTCGCAAACACGAGCTGAAGGACGCGACTCTTTTGATCTATCAGCCCCAGATTGAGACCTGGGACGGAAATCAACTGGCGGCTCAGGCGGCGGTGTCAATTACACCCAAAGCCGCGACCAGCCCCGAATATGGCGTGATTTGGATCAGTGCCCGCACGGATGTGGATAAAGTCGCGCATAGTAACGCTGGAAAACATCACGATAAACAAGGTGTCGGTTCCGCAGGACCGCGTAAACGAGCCGCAATATTTGACCCAAATCAATCAAGCGGTTCCGGATACGGCAACGGACGTGCCGCTGGACCATCTCGAGGCCAATCTCGAAATCACACAGGCAGGCAGGAAAACCGCAGCCATGGATGTAAAAAACGATGTTCCGCGCATCATCTTCGACACGCGGCCATCCATTTTGATCCTGATCGATGGCGATCCCGTGTTGCGGGCTACCGCGCAGGCGCATGTGATGCGCGTCGTCAATACACGACAGCTTATTCTGCTCGATCAAACCTCAAAGAAGTATTACCTATTTCTGATGGACTGCTGGGTGAGCGGCGATTCTCCTCTGGGACCATGGGTTATAGTACCCCACGCGCCGGATGGATTTGATGCACTGAAAGATTCCCTCGCAAAGGCCGGGGCGGTCGATCTTCTTGTGCCGGGCAATCCTGATGGCGCGCCTCTGGGGCTGCCCGTCATTTACACCTCCGACAAACCTGCCGAACTGATCCAATCGCGGGGTGAGCCGGAATATGCTCCGATCTTCGGGACTAACCTGCTTGACATGAAGAACAGCGAGAACGCGGTCTTCGAAATGCTCGGAACATGCGATTTTTATGTATTGGTTTCGGGGCGTTGGTTCAAGTCAGGTTCGCTGAATGGCCCCTGGAAATTTGTGCCCGGCAATGCGTTGCCGGCGGATTTTGCCGAGATTCCACCGGATAGCGCCAAAGCCAATGTGCTTGTTTCGGTGCCCGGCACCCCGCAGGCGAACGAGGCTGTCATTGCCAATTCGATTCCGCAAACGGCTACTGTGAATATCTCCCAGGCCAATTTGACGGTCAGTTACGATGGCACACCGAAGTTCGAGGACATCGACAACGACAAAGGATTGAAATACGCGGTTAATGCCGTAAGTCCGGTCGTGTTCGTCGAGGCGACAAAGACCTATTACTGTGTAAACAACGGCATCTGGTTCTATTCTGCGTCGCCGCTGGGGACGTGGGCCGTCGCGACCGTCGTGCCGCCGATCATCTACACGATTCCAGTCAGCAGTCCGATTCATTACGTGACATACGTTCGCATCTATGGTTACACGAACGAGGTAGTTTACGTCGGCTATACGCCGGGCTACATGGGGACATGCATTTCGCCCGATGGCGTCGTCGTCTATGGGACGGGGTATTACTACCCGGCGTATGTGGGCCAGGTATGGGTCGGATATCCGCCAACATACGGGTACGGTGCGGGGTTCGCATGCGGCGCGGCAACGGGATTTGCATTTGGATTTGCGGCGGGCGCGATCATCGGCGATTGCTGGTCTCGTCCGTATTGGGGCCCATGTCACGGTTTCGCCAGCGTCGATCTCAATTCCCATAGCGTTTACGCGAACTGGCACGGTGGGGTTACCAGCGTCAGTCGTCATTACGATTATGATCCCTGGACCGGCCGCTCGAATTACAAGGCTGCCGCGGCATCATTCAATCCGTACACTGGCCGCTCCTCCGTCGGCGGATATTCAAACTATCTCGATCGCTCCAACGGCAACTTTGATGTGAGGGCCGGCGGCGCAACCTACAATCCCAATACGGGTGTTATCAGCGGGCATAGCGCTCAGGCCGCCGGCAACATCTACAACGGCAGCGGTGTCGCCGAAAGATCGGGCTTCAAATACAACACAAACACCGGTAATGGTGTTGGGTACCATGACGGCGATGTCTATGCCGGCCACGACGGAAACGTATACCGTCATACCAACGACGGCTGGCAGCAGCGCACAGCCGGTGGCTGGCAATCAGCGGATCGATCCGGCAACCAGTCATTTTCCCAGCAGCAGAATTTGGATTCGCAACGATCCTCACGCGATCTCGGCGAGCAACGCTTCCAGAACGCTGGAGGCTCGAGCAGATTCCATTCACACGGTGGCGGATTGAAAGGCCGTCACTAAGTACGGATTTCGCACCGAACTCGCGCGTCTTTGATTGCACGACCTAGCCCGCGCGTTTCACGAAATGGGTTTTCGCGAGAAACATCATCTGGCGATTCTGCATCGTTACCGGGACGGCGAGAAAAGCCGAATTGTTCGCGACGTTCGCGGAAATACGCGGTTGGCATGTTCGTGCGTTCGATCTCTTCGAGGAAGCCATCGAATGTTTTTCCCGTGAGGAGCCAGCGACATAGTGGATGCGAACCTTTTAACCAAAGGAGATGCGATGAAGTCAATTTTCGTTTCGGTCGGCGCGGCTTGCCTGTTGATTCTGGCGAGCTGCTCGAGCAATCATGTCGTGCCGACGACCGGGGTACATATGCCCACCTCGCCGGACCAGGTGAAGATCTACCAAAATCCTCCGGCGAAATACGAAATTCTCGCTACACTCGGCCTGGTCATAACGCCCGACTTGCAGTGGGACGCCTACGGCAATGCCGACGCGGCATTCGATCGGATGAAGGAGGCGGCGGCATCGTACGGCGCGAACGGCCTGTTAGTCGATCCCAAGACGCTGGGCGGCGATGTTTATGTGGCGGCGGGATACCACGGGACTATTTACACGGTCCCCGTCCGCCACAATCCGAATACCGCTATTAATCAAGCTATCTTCGTGCTCAAGGAATAGTCATGCGATTTTGGTCTTATTCTTCTTGTCTTGTTGGCGGGTTGCTCTTCCTCCACGGGTAGCTCTGCGGCTTCGGATGCAACCACCCCTGCACCCGCGGCGCAGTCAGCAGCGCCTCCGTTCAAGCAAGAGGAGTTCGATCAGATGCTTTCACCCGTGGCCCTCTATCCCGACACTCTGCTTACGCAAGTTCTCATGGCATCGGCTTACCCCGTAGAAATTGCCGAGGCGGATCAATGGATCAAGCAGAAATCCAACTTGAAGGGAGACGAATTGGCAATAGAACTGGAAAAAGCAGCAGTGGGATCCCAGCGTGAAGTCGCTGGTCAACTTCGTTGAGGTTCTGGACATTACGGCAATTCCGGAATCATGACTTTTGCCGTCAATCAAGACGGGGTCGTCTATCAGAAGGACCTCGGCGCGAACACTGCCGCAACCGCCCAATCCATGACCGCTTTCAATCCCGATTCCCGGTGGAAACCGGCTCAATGAACGCATGGGTCATGTACCGGGAACAGCCGTGAAGAAGCCGCAATTTCAAAGGTGTCTGCTTGCGTCCGTGCTGATGATCGCAATGTGTGGATGTGCGTCGCAGGATGATAATTTTATGGCTCCCCTCCCAACATCAACGAAAACCGATGATGCGTCCGGGCGCACCGTAGCGAGTCGGAGTGGTACGCTCCTCGCGCAGCCGCATGATCAGAGCGAACATCCCGCCCACCTTCCACCGATTCGAATCACGATCGCCGATTGGTTTTCTCCCAGTTATTACGCACCGAATAACGTTCCGGGCAATCAGGTTGTCTTCCGAACGTATGTCCCGTGGAGCGTCGCGAATATTCCGCAAATGACTCGGCTGACGATTCCCTTCACAACGTCCTCGGCTGGAACTTTGACCGAGAGCGCGATTACCGACGATCCGACAGGTCCAAGTGGATTCGGAGACATGGAGTTTTACGACCTGGCTGAACTGCCAACATCCTGGGGCGATTTCGACCTCGGCCCGGTACTGCTCTTACCGACGGGAACCCGCTCAGAAGTTGGTGGAGGAAAGTGGACCATCGGTCCGGCCATTGGACTCAATACCGGAACGGGCAACTGGCGTTTGGGTATTCTCAGTCTGAGCTACTTTTCTTTCGCCGGCGATTCGTCCAGCCCAAGCGTGGCGAAAATCAAGCTGCAACCGATCATCAACTATTCGCTGCGGCGCGGCTGGAGCATCGGTACGTCCCAGATGAATTTCACATACGACTGGATCAAAGGACGGTCAACCAACATTCCCCTCGGACTTTCACTCGGCAAAAACTTCGAGTTGTTTGGCCAGCGTCTGAAACTCAGCGCGGAATCGGAATACAACTTCGTCAATGCATCGGGCGCATCGGCTTGGACGTTCCGGTTTACGCTCGAATACCTACTTCCAGGGCGGGAGTAACAACCTGTAGAAAGCGGCGAACCAATGCGCATAAATCTTAGACTTAACCTTTTTGCCTTCTCACTCGTGTTCTTTGCCATCCCAGCCGCAGGCGTGTCGGCCGGGGATGGAGCGGGTGATATCAACTTCGATGCGGCGCTACCGAGCGTCGACTCGAATGCCCCCAATTTCGCGCCGCGCCTCCTGATGGACATCGCGGCCACCCAACAAAACGCCGGCCCGGATGTCAACCAGTTGGCGACGCAATTGGCGAATCCGGTCGCTTCATTGATCTCGTTTCCGCTTCAGAGCAACTTCGATTTTGGCGGCGGATTCAATCACGAAGGGTTTCGATATACGCTCAACATTCAACCCGTCATTCCCGTCAAACTCTCCGATAACTGGAATTTGATCACTCGAACGATTCTACCTGTAATCTATCAAAACAAGATGTTCAACAATTCTGACCAGTTTGGGCTCGGCGATACGGACTCGAGCTTCTTCTTTTCCCCCGCAAATCCAGGTCCGGGTGGTTTGATTTGGGGAGTTGGACCGGTTTTTCTGCTGCCGACCTCTACCGCCGCATTTCTCGGAGCCCATCGCTGGGGCCTCGGTCCGACAGCGCTCCTTCTTAGGCAGCAAGGTCCGTGGACTTACGGCATCCTCTTCGACCACATCTGGTCGATCGGCAGAGACATTTCCTTTAACACGATCGCCGGCAACCCGGATGTCTCCAACACGTTTCTTCAGCCTTTCGTCTCGTACAACTTTGGCCATGGTTTTTCCGCGACCCTGAATTGCGAATCGACGTTTAACTGGAAGGCGTGGGAGTGGACGGTGCCTATCAATGCGGCGGTCTCTCAGATCATTCCCCTGGCGGGGCATCCCGTAAGCCTTGGATTCGGTGCGCGTGCATACGCGTGCGGACCTCACGGCACGCCCGAATGGGGACTTCGCCTTACCGCCACCTTTGTCTTCCCGGAAAAATGACATCAGCGCGAGTGATGAATGGTAAACCGTCAATCTCAAATCCTCCGCGATATTGCAGCCTTGGGCCTGATAATGTTGGTCCCGTTCCTATTATCCGCATGCGCCTCTCAGAAAGATTCGGATGCGAAAACCGCTGCCATTGAGCGCGTTGAAGAAGTTGACGAGCACGTCCGCGGCTTCACGGATACTTTCATTTCCCGAGTGGCGCTGCACTACGATCAGATCGCCCTCAACGCGAAAAATCCCGCGGAGCGAACCTGGGCGCTACAGCATAAGTTGGGCCAGGGACTTGCGGCGTTAACCGACGCCTCTAGCCCAAATCCCGGGGCAAATCTTCTTAATGTTGTCGTGCTTGTAACGCTGACCCGCATGAGCATCGAGAATTATTGGATTCCCAATGTCCTGCACGATGACGGAAGAGATCTTCTGGCCGCCTACCAGCAGAGCGAGACCGAAGTATGGGAATTGGCGGGCAGGGTCTTTACGCCACAGCAAATCACCGAACTCCACGCCGCGATCGCGGACATAGTGGCGAATAACGCCAAAGCCTACTACACCGGATTCATACGTTTTACGGATTTCACTGAAAAATCGTCCGGACCGTCCAAGAAGCAATCGCCGAAAATATACAGCGATTTGATCGGCATATTGAATGTCGGTCCGCTGTCGCACCTCGACCCGGCGACGCAGGAAGCGCGCAATATCCGAATGCTCTCGGAAAGAATAGTGTTTATCGCCCTGAGGGTGCCGGAGTTAATGAATATCCAGATCGAGGAAGCGACGGACCGAGTTCTCAACGATCCGCAAGTCCAGCGAATCATCGGAACGTCGGAGGAATATGCCCGGGTGGGTGATCGTTTCAACGACATCATCTCGAAGTACCCGAGCGATTTCTCCCGAGCTGTGCAAATCGCCATCGATCAGTTCGGTGCGGCGACGAGTCAGCAGCGGGTCGCGCTTATGAAGGACGTGGATTCGGAATCGAACAAAGTTCACGGCCTGTTTCTGGACGCCCGCCAATCAATCGGGACGGCCAGGGACGCCGCCGCGTCAATTAATGCGGACACGACTCAAACGATTTATGCGGCTCAGAATGCCAGCGAACGAATTTTGGACCGGGCGTTCGTTTTCGCGACCGCGTTGGTTGTCATCGGATTCGCGTGGCCCGCGCTGGTGCTACTGGTTTACAAATATATAAGCCGTCGCTTGCGGCGCAACAGGGAAATTGGCGGTGCTTGATGAAGTCGCATTCCATTCTCCCTACCTAGCTTTTTGCCGGCATGAATGCGCCCATGCGGCCTGCCTCCAGGATTGCCTTTGCATCGAGCCGTTTAAGCAAATCGAGTTGCTTGGCGATCACACCGGTCCATCCAGTCTGGTGGCTGGCGCCGATTCCGGCGCCATTGTCCCCGTGGAAATATTCGTAAAACCATAGATAGTCGCGGAAATTCGGATCGTTCTGAAATTTCTCCACGTTACCGAAAACGGCGCGCCGGCCGCTGTTGTCCCGCAGGAAAATGCTCGCCAGCCGCGACGTGATCTCCATGGTTACTTCAAAGAGGTTCATCATTTTTCCAGAGCCGGTCGGGCACTCGATCTTGAATTCGTCGCCGTAATACAAATAGAAATGCAAAAGGGAGCGGAGGATGATGACATTCATGGGGAACCAGATCGGGCCGCGCCAGTTGGAATTGCCGCCGAACATTCCCGTATCCGACTCCGCGGGCAAATAGCTGACCCGATATTCATGTCCATCGACGCCGATGGAATAAGGATGATCGAGATGATATCGAGAGATGCTGCGCAATCCGTAGGGGCTAAGGAACTCGTTTTCGTCAAGCATTCGCATGAGTATTCGGCGGAGGCGTTGGGGATTGACCAGGGCCAGGATGCCGCGGTCACCATGGCCGCGATGCTTCGTGCCCGTTGGGTGGATGGCGTCCACCAGATGAGGCATCTCCCGAATCCGCTCTCCCAAATGCACCGCTAATTTTGGCACGCGCTCGCGCTGCCAGGGTTCAAGAACGGTGGTGGCGGCCATGGGTAGAAGCCCGACAAGCGACCGAACTTTCAATCGCTGAGAGCGCCCATCCGGCATGCGCAGCAGGTCGTAGTAGAACCCGTCTTCCTCGTCCCACATTCCATCGTCGCCGATACGATTCAGCGCGTTTGCGATCCAAAGAAAGTGTTCAACGAATTTGATCGCCATGTCGTCGAATGCCGAATCGTGGGCGGCCAGTTCGATTCCCATTTCGAGCATGTTCTGGCAGAAGAGAGCCATCCACGCGGTTCCATCGGCCTGCTCCAGATAACCGCCGGTCGGCAGCGGTGCGCTGCGATCGAAGACGCCGATGTTGTCCAGCCCCAGAAATCCGCCTTCGAAGACGTTCCGTCCAGCGCGATCCTTGCGGTTGACCCACCACGTGAAGTTGAGCATGAGTTTGGCAAAGATGCGACCCAGGAATGCCCGGTCGCCCTCGCCTCGCTCTGATTGCTCTGTCCGATAGACATAAAGCGCTGCAAAGGCGTGAACCGGTGGATTGACGTCCCCGAAGTTCCACTCGTATGCGGGGATCTGCCCGGTGGGATGCATGTACATTTCGCAGAACATCAGGTCGAGCTGACTTTTAGCAAAGTCGATATCCACCATCGATAGCGGAATGCAATGAAAAGCCAGGTCCCATGCCGCGTACCAGGGATATTCCCACTTATCAGGCATCGAGATGATGTCGTTATTGTTCATGTGGAACCAGTCCCGATTGCGGAGAGGCTTGTTTGGGCGGAGCGGATCCACGCCGCGTTCGAGCAGGTATTCATTTAGATT
Organism: uncultured Phycisphaerales bacterium; assembly: GCA_963755915.1. Lineage (GTDB taxonomy): Bacteria > Planctomycetota > Phycisphaerae > Tepidisphaerales > Tepidisphaeraceae > PALSA-1353. Next base: position 3,039,961 of record CAVWLP010000002.1, on the reverse strand, counting down.
GAAATTATAATGCTGCTTGGACCAGAGCATCCCGGCCAAGGCTTGACGCATTACCAGCGCCTCGTCCTTTGTGGCCTTTGCAGGCAGGACGCTGGCGTAAAATTCGTCGGCGTCGCGTTTGCGTGTTCGGAAATCGTTGTCGAATCCGATGCCGAAGGGCGGTTCGGAGCTTGGCGCCGTATCGCGCAGCCGAAGCCGGATGATCGATTCGCCATTAGCAGGCACTTCCACGACGTAGTGAGCGGCAGCCTTGGTCCCGGTGTGCGACGGGTTTACCGCATTGCGGTCTCCACCGACAACGTAATTGTTGATGCCGTCCTTGACGAAAGGCGAAGAGTTAAGTGTGTTGAAGATTTTCGCGTTGTTGGTCTCGTTTTCGGTGAAGAGCAGCTCTGGCTCGCCGTCGCAGTAGAACCAGCGTGAGCCCAGGGTTTCATGGGCCGCAACGATGGTGCGCAATCTGCGCGGGCCATCAATGATGTGCATGGCGGGTTTTTCGGACTGCTGCCGCGAAGACCAAGTGTTACGAAACCAGATCGTGGGCAGGATGTGCAGGGTCGCCGGTTCACTTCCGCGATTGGCGACCGTAATTCTGATCAGAATGTCTTCTGGCGCCGCTTTGGCATACTCGACGAAGACATCAAAGTAGCGGTCTTTATCAAATACGCCGGTGCTGATCAGTTCGTATTCCGGCTCGGTCAGGCTGCGATTGTGGTTAGTCGTGATGATGTCGCCATAGGGATAGGCCAACTGCGGATACTTGTATAGATAGCGCATGTACGAATGCGTCGGAGTGCTGTCGAGGTAGTAATAGTATTCCTTTACATCCTCGCCATGATTACCTTCGCTATTGGTCAGTCCGAAGAGACGCTCTTTGAGAATTGGATCCTTTCCATTCCAGAAGGCCAGGGCAAAACAGAGGTATTGTTTGTTATCGGAAAATCCCGCCAATCCATCCTCACCGCGTCGATAGGCGCGAGCGGGCCTGGTCATGAGTGAAGTAATCCCACGCATTGCCCGATTCGCTGTAGTCCTCGCGCACGGTTCCCCATTGCCGCTCGCTGAGATACGGTCCCCACTTCCGCCAGGGGGTTCCATGCGTCCTGGCTTCTTCCAGCCTGGTCGATTCGGGGTTCATGGCTCCTCCATTCGCATAGAGTCATGTGGATTAGCTTTAGTTCCATGGTATCGAATAGTGAAATTGGGATAAGCGAAAATGACCGGACCGGAGACTCGGTAAAAATACGGAGTGACATACTCGTCAGCTATTCCTGCAGGCGCTGCATTGCCTCGCACTTTTCCACCTGAGCATTGCGTTGATTTCGGCTATCGTCCTTCGCTGCTGCCGAGATGCCTCTTTCCCCACACGCCAGTCGCATAGCCGCGTGCGATGCGTCGGCGCTCGCCCAGCGGTCCACGCGCGTAAGATTTCTGACCATTATCCCCGTAAAAATCCTGTGTTTTCCTTCATTTCCAACCGAGATAATGCCCACCGGAGATTCCATCGGAACAAAGGTTGCTGTGGCAACCGGGCATTGGCGTTAATCGTGTCTCGGAATTGTCAAAGCCCAATGGGAAAACGACGGCACTCAGGGCATGGAATGGTTTTCCGAAATTTTACCCATGGAGCAAACCATGAAACCAAAAGAATCCCATTCAAGAAGTCGTGTGATGAAACGATTCGCCATCCTATCGATCGTCGGCGTGGGTCTGTTCGCCGCCGGCGCTGGGGAATGCTATCGCATCGCACGAATGGCTCGACGCGGCCCGGCACGGCACCGGCGGGGATGCGCTGGATTCCCGCGGGCCAGTACCTCATGGGCACCGAAGATTTGAACACCCCGGCCAACGAGCATGGCGCCCATCAGGTCAAGCTCGACGGATTCTGGATGGACGAGCACGATGTCACCAATGCCGAATTCCAGAAATTCGTCGACGCGACCGGATATGTCACCACCGCCGAACGTCCGGTGAATTGGGATGAGATGAAGAAAGAGGTTCCGCCCGGCACGCCCAAGCCGCCGGATGAGATGCTCCAGCCTGGATCGCTGGTCTTCACTCAGACGGATCATCCGGTTGACCTGAATGATTTGTCGCAATGGTGGACCTGGACGCGCGGCGCGAATTGGCGTCATCCACGGGGGCCGGGCAGCAGTATCGACGGCAAGGGGGATTATCCCGTCGTGCAGGTGAGTTGGTACGATGCCGTCGCCTATGCAAAATGGGCGGGCAAGCGCCTGCCGACCGAAGCCGAATGGGAATTCGCCGCGCGCGGCGGTAGCAAGACCAACACGCGCTACTGGTGGGGCAACGAATTCCGCCCCGGTGGACAATTCATGTGCAACACCTTCACCGGCGAATTCCCGGTGAAAGACACCGGCGAAGACGGCTACGCCGGCACCAGTCCGGTCAAAGCATTCCCCGCCAATGGATATGGCCTTTACGACATGGCCGGCAACGTCTGGCAATGGACCGCGGACTGGTATCGCGCCGACGCTCATGCCCAATCGATCGCATCGCTTTACAGCCAAAAGTCGATCTGCTGCATCAATCCCGCCGGTCCCGCCGACACATTCGACCCCAGCGATCCGTACTCCACCCGGCGGGTCATTAAGGGTGGCTCGTTCCTGTGCAGCGTGAGCTATTGCGAAAGTTATCGACCCACCGCTCGCCGAGGCACGCCGCCGGATACCGGGGCGGAGCATATCGGGTTTCGCTGCGTGATTTCCATTGATGAAGGCAAATGATGAAACGGATGATTTCCATAGCGATAGCGCTTGTCCTGTTGGTGAATCGCGCGACATGGGCCCAGCCAGACGATGTATTGCCGTCATGGAATGACGGTGCATCGAAGAACGCGATCATCGATTTCGTCACCAGGGTGACGAAGGATGGTTCGCCGGATTTCGTCAAGCCCGCTGATCGCATCGCGGTTTTCGACAACGACGGCACGCTCTGGTGCGAGCAGCCGATGTATTTCGAGCTTCTCTTCGCCATCGATCGCATCAAGGCGATGGCAGATGTCCATCCGGAGTGGAAGGACGCCGAGCCGTATAAATCGATCCTCGCAGGCGACATGAAGGGGCTCGCCGCCACAGGCGAAAAAGGATTGCTCGAAATCATCGCCGCCACGCACGCGGGCATGACCACCGACGAGTTCAATCGCATCGTGAGGGAATGGATCGCCACGGCAAAGCATCCGAAATACGACCGGCCTTACAACCAGTGCATCTATCAGCCGATGCTCGAAGTCCTGAATTATCTGCGGGCCAGCGGATTCAAGACCTTCATCGTTTCCGGCGGCGGCGTGGAGTTCATGCGCGCCTTCGCGGAGGAAACCTACGGCATTCCTCCGGAGCAGGTCATCGGCAGCAGTGGCGAGGTGCGCTTTGAGATGCGCGAGGGGACGCCGGTTCTGGTGAAGGAACCGAAGATCGAATTTGTGGACGACGGCCCGGGTAAGCCGATCGGCATCAACCGCTTCATCGGCCGGCGTCCGGTCATGGCTTTCGGCAACTCCGATGGCGATCTGCAAATGCTCCAGTGGACGACGACGGGCGAAGGCGCTCGCTTCGGCATGATCGTGCATCACACCGATGCCGTCCGCGAGTTCGCCTACGACCGCCAATCGTCCATTGGAAAACTGGATAAAGCCCTCGACGAGGCCCAGCACCGCGGATGGACCGTCGTTGATATGAAAAATGATTGGAAAACGATTTTCCCAGCCAGGTAACGGACATTTTTACAAGGAGACCGTCATGCGTACGCCTAAACCGTTGATCGCCGCCATATTTGGGGCAGTCTTTATCATGCTTTTGCGCCCGGCCAGTGGCGCGCGCCAGCAGGCCAAGCCCAACATCCTCGTCATCATGGGCGATGACATCGGTTGGTTTAATCCCAGTTGCTACAACAGCGGGATGATGGGCTATCGTACGCCCAACATTGATCGCATCGCCAATGAAGGTGCCGCTTCACCGACTGGTATGCCCAGCAATCTTGCACCGCCGGTCGCGCGGCGTTCGTCACGGGGCAGTCCCCGATTCGCACCGGGCTGACCAAGGTCGGCCTGCCGGGCGCGGACATCGGCCTGGATCCCAAGGACCCGTCCGTCGCCGACTTCATGAAGAACCTCGGCTACGCCACCGGCCAATTCGGCAAGAACCACCTGGGCGACCTCAACAAGTTCCTCCCCACCGTCCACGGGTTCGACGAATTCTTCGGCAACCTCTACCACCTCAACGCCGAGGAAGAGCCCGAAAACCCCGACTACCCGAAGAACCCTGCATTCAAACAAAGGTTCGGCCCGCGCGGCGTCATGCACACCTGGGCCACCGATACCGACGACCCCACCGTCGATCCCCAGTGGGGCCGCGTCGGCAAGCAGAAGATCGAAAACACCGGCCCGCTCACCGTCGAGCGAATGAAAACCATCGACGATGAGTTCACTGATGCCGCCGTCGGGTGGATCGACAAGCAGGCCAAGGCCAACAAGCCGTTCTTCTGCTACTATAACTCCACCCGCATGCACATCATCACGCATCTCAAGAAAGAGAGCGAGGGCAAGACGGGGTTGGGCGTCTATCCCGACGGCATGGTCGAGCACGATGCGCATGTCGGCCAGCTTCTTAAGGAACTCGACGACCTCGGCATCGCCGACAACACCATCGTCGTCTACACCTCCGACAATGGCGCGGAGCTGATCAGCTGGCCCGACGGCGGCACCACGCCTTTCCGAGGCGAGAAGGCGACCAACTGGGAAGGTGGGTTCCGCGTGCCCACGCTCATCCGCTGGCCCGGCGTGATCAAGCCCAACACTGTCATCAACGACATCTGCGCCCACGAAGACCTCATCCCCACGTTCGCCGCCGCCGCTGGCGAGCCCGATCTCGTCGCCAAAGTGATGAAAGGCTACGACGCCGACGGCAAGACGTTCAAGGTTCACCTCGACGGCTACAACCTCATGCCGTTCCTGAAGGGCGATGTGAAAGAGTCGCCGCGCAAGGAATTCATCTATTGGTCCGACGACGGCGACCTGATGGCCATTCGCTACGAGATGTGGAAGACCACGTTCATGGAGCAGAACACGCACATGTCCCCCGAAGCGCCCGTGGGCGTGTGGCAGGGCCAGTTCACCAGGCTGCGTCTGCCGAAACTCTACAACCTGCGCACCGACCCCTTCGAGCGTGGCCCCGAGAGCATCTATTACGCCGACTGGATGTTCCGCCGGGCGTTCGTGCAGGTGCCGATGCAGACCTTCGCCGCCAAGTGGCTGGCAAGTTTCAAGGAGTTCCCGCCGCGTCAAAAACCCGCGAGCTTCAACCTCGATGAGGTGATGCGGAAGATGGAGGACATGGGAAAGGCCAATGGCAACGACTGATAGTCGAGCGGCTCCGCCTTTCCGGGATGGAGCGATCGTGCCCGGCTGGAATTACATGGTGCGGCTGTATTGCCCGCGCAAGGAAATCCTCGACTGAATTTGGAAGTTACCCGAGGCCCGCGAGGCAAGTTGAAGATGGATGGAGTTTTGAGCAACAACGCGGACGGATTTCCATGCGGTTAAAGAAGACATCAGGTGGCAAGCGCACAAAGCGGGCAGGAATGCCGCGGGATATGCCGGAATCGCGCACGGCACGGCAATCCAAAGGGCGATCGCTGCGCTCCAAGTGTCCGCGATCTAGTCATTCGAAAGCGGGCCTAGACTATCCGAAGCGTGATCCGCTTTCGCTTATCGAGAAATCCAATGGCGGGCGCCTCGAGAATCTATTACCCGTCCGGTTCTCACGAATGCTGGAATCGCCGTTCGCATTTTTTCGCGGCACGGCCGTAGTTCAGGCGCAGGATCTGTACCGCACGTCGTCGGCCGGGATCATCGTGCAATCATGCGGAGATTGTCACCTGTTGAACTTCGGCGGATTCGCCTCGCCGGAGCGTACCCTGATCTTCGACATCAATGATTTCGATGAGACGTTCCCCGCGCCCTTCGAGTGGGACCTGAAGCGATTGGCGGCGAGTTTTGTGTTGGCGGCCCGGTGGCGCAACTTCGGTAGCGCGATGCGCGGGACTCCGCAACGAAAGTCGTGCGGGCATACCGCGAAAAGATTGCCAAGTTCGCCGGGATGAGCGTGCTGGATGTCTGGTATGCGCGCATCACATTTGACGATGTAATGGAACCTGTGCGGAAAGATCCGGTGCTGCGCAAACGGCTTAACCGGCTCGTCCGCAGCGCCACGAAGAGCACGTCGGAGGCGATCTTTCACAAGATGACGATGAATGTAAACGACCAGCCGCGAATCGTGGACCAGCCGCCGCTTCTCTATCACGGCAATCTATCCGACCACACCATGAAGAAGGACATCATCCAGTTCTTCGACGCATACAGGACGACTTTACCGCCCGAGCGGCGCATTCTCTTCGATCGCTATCGGCTCGTCGATGTTGCGTACAAAGTCGTCGGCGTCGGCTCTGTGGGAACTCGTTGTTTTGTGACACTCTGGATGGCGGACACGAACGATCCCCTCTTTCTTCAGGTGAAAGAGACGCGACCTTCGGTGCTCGAAGGATTGGCCGGCCGGTCGAAGAGCGAGAATAACGGCGAGCGCGTGGTTGTTGGACAGCGGGTGATGCAATCCGCCAGTGACGTTTTTCTCGGCTGGTCGCGCGGCCCGCACGGGAACGACTATTACGTTCGACAACTGCGGGATCATAAGGTCTCTCCGGACATCGCGACTGTCAACGAGGAGCTTCTGCTGGGCTATGCGCGGCTCTGCGGGCGAACGCTGGCTCGCGCATGCTAAATCAGGGAAAGCGGCGGAGATCAGCGGGTATCTCGGTGCCGGGGGGAAGTTCGATGCCGCAGTCATGGACTACGCGGTCGTCTACGCCGACCAGGTGGAAACGGACTACGAGGCGTTCCGCGCCGCGACTTGCGCCGGCCGATTCCCGACAGAAACCTCGCGTTCGGAGATGGAAACCGCCATTCGGTGAGGAGCCGACATGATGCGAATCAGTTCATCGGTGAGCGGCTGGTTGAGCGGGCCCGCTTTGGCAATGTTGCTTGTGATGGCCTCACCCACGTTCGCGGCCGACGGCGAATCGCCCCCGGCGACGACGTTGCGTGCAACTGCGACTACAACCCAGCCAGAAGGCTTATTGTCCGTTCCCGACTATGGCGGTGATCTTTGGAATCGCTCATATCTCACCGGCGATTGGTACGGTGCGCGGACCAAACTAGCCAATAAGGGGGTCCAACTTGATGTGGACTGGACGCAGTACATGCAGAGCGTCGTCAGTGGTGGATCGGAGAGCGGCACGGAGTACGGCGGGCACCTCGACTACCTGCTCGACCTGGACCTGATGCGCATGGGAATTCTGCCGGTGCGCTGGTGACGATTCGGGCAGAGTCGCGCTACGGCAACTCGGTTAATGGAATCGCCGGGACGATCCTGCCGGTCAATACCACCGCGTTTTTCCCGCTGACACCGCAGCTTGATGAAGGTGTCCCTATCACCGTCACGGATCTGAATTACACACAGGTCCTTTGCGAGAAATTGGCGGTATCCGTCGGAAAATTCGACACGCTCGATGGCGACCTCAACGAATTCGCCTCCGGCCGCGGCAAGAGCCAGTTCATGAACGCCAACTTTCTCTTCAATTCCGCGATGGCGTTAAGGCTGCCATATAGCAGTCTGGGCCTGGCAGTTCGGTGGATGCCGACGCGGAATATCTCCGTCAGCAGCAGCTTGATCAACACGACTGATTCCTCCACGACCACCGGTTTCGAAGACTTCGGAAAAGGCGCGTCGTGGAGTGCGGAGGCGGACTTTCAATATCGCTTGGTTACGCTGCCTGGGGGAATGAACATCGGCGGACTCTACTCCTTCGATCAGAACTTTAACCAGGTTGGTGGAGAGCTGATATTACAGCCGGGCCAGAAATTGTCAGTTGCTCAAAAGAACAGCACATGGGCGGTCTACTGGAGTACCTGGCAATATCTCTTTGTCAAAGACCCTACCAACAACCTGATCAATCTTGCCGACGGCGTGCCCGATCATCAGGGCTTTGGCTTTTTTGCCCGCGCCGGCCTCGCCGATCAGCAAACCAATCCGGTCGAATGGTCTGCCAGCATTGGCCTGGGCGGACGCGGAATGATTCCATCGCGCGGCAACGACGTCTTTGGCGTCGGCTACTACTACACCGGATTCCAGGACACGCGCATCAACGGTCTGCTGGGTATCGACGATTTCGGGCAAGGGTTTGAGGCCTTCTACAACATAGCAATCACGCCGGCGACTCACCTTGCTCTTGATGTGCAAGTCAATGACCCCTCCCTGCCGAACACAAGTACGGCGGTGATCCTGGGCATGCGCCTGAATTTGAGCTTCTGACGACGGGACTACGGAAATCGACCGGCCGATGTAATATGCAAAATGTCGCGTGGAAATTCCGAGAATCAGAACAGATGAACGTCGGAACAGATGAACATTCGCACACAATTTCTCTGGATTCTTGCCAAGGCAGGGATCGAGCCGTAACCAAAGCTTTTTCAGAATCTTCGGTCTTCACGCCAGACGGAACTGACGGAAAGCTGGCCTGCTCACGTGGTGTGTGCCTGGATTGGCAACAGCGAGGTGGTAGCGCGCGATCACTACCTGCAGATCACCGATGAGCATTTTGCAAAGGCGGCGGAAGCAGCGTCTGAGACAGGCGGTGCAGAATCCGGTGCAGCATCTGCTCGCAAGGCGTCGCAGGATATCGCACCCAGTTCCGGCGAAGATTCCGTAAGTCCCACGCTTGCGGGGCCTTGCGACTCTGTGCGAGATAATGCGACGCAGTGCGAAGAAGTGGAAATGGGCGATACAGGGCTCGAACCTGTGACCTCACGGGTGTGATCCGTACGCTCTGGCCAACTGAGCTAATCGCCCGTACTTTTTCGATGGTATCGCGAGCGGCGATTTCCTTCAAGTCGATGGCTGTCGCACGCTGCTGAATATCGCCAAAACCCCTGTTTTTCTGGGGCGAAATGAACACCACAGTTTTTTGTGCGGACGATTTTGTCGTTTCGCTATCAGCGACAGTGGGTGTCAGATTTTGCGTATCCGAGCCGCACAACTGCTGTCGAACATGCTGTGCGCCGAAACCCGACAAATTTGACGGCACATTAGCCGGGTCCGTTCCCGTCGCCCGCAGGGCCGCGGCATTCGCATTGGCGTTCGGTTCGATGGACGGCAGAGCGTTCATCGCCTTGGCCGTGTCCGCCAGACGTAACGCCGTGTAATGCTTCATCGTGGTCTGCACGTCGTTGTGGCCCATCACCTTCATCGCCAGTTGCGGCAGAACGCCCGCACGGGCCAGGTGAGTGCCGAGCGTGGTGCGGAGGGCATGACGGTCCAGTTGCCTGCCGTCCGCGTCATATCGCTCGATTCCGGCCCGCTGGCAATCCCGGTGAAACGTCTTGACCAGCGGCACACCGGGAAAAATCGGATCAGCCTGGGATGCAAACGGCATTTCACTTCTCATCCGCCGCAATTCTTGCAGCAATCGGGGATGCAAAGGCTGATAAATGTCATCCTTTTTGCCCTTGGCGTTGCCGACTTTTACGCGAATCAAAGCACTGTCGAAATCCACGTCGCCCCACATAGCGGCTTTGACGGCCTTGACCCGCAAGCCGGTGTAATAGGCAAACAGGTAGTAGGGCCGACGTTCATCGGATACCGCGAGCAGTCGGGACAATTCATCTTCGCTCAACGCCCGCCGCACACGTCTTCGATCCTTGGCTTCATTGAGCGTCGGGACGATTTTCAGCAAGTTGGACGCTACTCGCCCTTGCTCGAAACACCATTGCATGAACGCGACTGCCGTGGCCCGATTTTGGTTGTGCGTTCTGTGTGATTTGCCCGCTGTCACCAGATTGGCCAGATAGCGCTCTACCCGGTTCGGCTCAAGATCGGACAGCCGGGTTGCGTTGATTCCAGCCACGAGCTTGGCCAACTGCGATGTTTTGATGGCAATGTGGGCTTTGTCCTGCCCGACATGCCTGCAATGGGCCAGATAATCGGCGACATGCTCCCTGATATGCTGCCGGTTCTGATCGGCGATGCGGGCTTGCGTCGCGTCAATCACGCCATGGCGCCGCAGGGCAACGTCGGTGTCCCATCGTGCCGCAACCTGGCAAGCGGCATCGTAATCCGTCGTGCCCGTGCTTCGGCTGACACGCTTCCCATTCTCATCGAAGAACGATGCGACGTACTTTCCTTCGCGGTTTTTCTTGCCGCCACGTTTGAAAACACTGGCCATAAAGCACCATCGCTTTCACGCTATTCTACGCCCACCCGCACCGCGTTGGACGCGATCCACGCTTCAACCGTTTCACGCTTCCATAGCCGCAGCTTCCCGCCGATGCCGATATCCGCCTTGGGGAATCGCCCCGACGAAATCAGCCGGAACAGGGTGCGGGAAGCAATCGGAACATAATATCGCCGGATCATCGCCAGAGTCAGCAAAGCGGGAGGATTTTCCGTTTGCGTTTGGATTGTTTGAATCTGCATCGTGAAATCTCCGTTGTTCGACACCGACCGCGCGGGAGCGCGCGGCCTTATTTCCATTGACTGTACAATGGGGTCGGACGCTGCCCGTGGCCGCAGAACACACCCTAAGACTATTTGCGTCAAAGGGCCGAAATCTTTCACCAAAAATCTTCAAGCGACCTGAATAGACCGGCAAATCTCCGGCCGCCGCAACGCGGCGTGTGCCTGTTCGGGTCGAATCCTGCAATGCCAGGGGCCAATTTCTCAATGACAATCGGCCTCAAATGCCGTTATAATGTCGGACAGCCGTTCAGAAAGATTGCCTATGCAACAAGTCCAACTCAACGATCATCTTTACAAAGAGGTCCAACGCCGGGCGACGGAAGCCGGGTTCTCGACCGTTGACGAATACATCGCCGACGTTTTGAGCTATGATCTTCACGAGGGAACCGAAAACCTCGACCATCTTTTCACGCCCGAACGGCTTGCCCACATTGACAAGGCGGAAGCGGAAATCAAAGCCGGGAATTTCTATACGGCAGACCAAGCGGACGCGGAACTTGCGAAACGTAGGGCGGAATGGCTTCGGAACAATCCCCGCTGACGGTCATTCGCTCCCCGACGGCGATTGATGAACTCGACGATGTTTGGCGATGGAACGCTGGACGTTACGGCGTCCCCCATGCCGATGCTTATCTCCGGTATCTAAAGGAAAGCATCGCCGGTCTGGCCAGCAGCTATGCCAGGGGCAAGAAAGTCAGCACACGGCCCGATTTGCGTTATGTCGTCATCAGGCGGAGGACCAGCGGGCATGGCCATGTGGCCGTCTACAATTTCGACGATAAAGAGGTCCATATCCTGCACGTCTTCCATACCGCCCAGGACTGGCAAAACAAACTTCGGGAAGAAATGCCGTAAGTATTTGCTATTTTTGCGGTCCAGCCGATAGAGTTAGGTGCTCGGATAACTGCACGGGCAGCCTGTTAGCGGCGGCGTGTTACAAAACCACCTTCGCCATGTCTAAATATTATTGCCATGAATGCGCACGGAATTCAGGTCTCATAGTGCCCGTCGATTCTTCAACGCTTGAGGCCAATGCAGGAGGCAAATATCCCTACGACTACCAGTTGGAAAAATATGTAAAACATACCGTCCCAACTGAGATTTATTCGATCAACTCGGTATTCCTTAATTCGACTTGGAACAGCTATCAACATCACATGGTGTCAGCAATGGCGTCTGGATGTCTTGAAATTGACGACTGGGGACGCAAGAACCTTATCCTTTTCGCGGGTAGCACAACAGGAATGCAGTACAACAATGGTGTGTTTGCATCAACATGCAGTGGAGTCATGGCGGTCCTGACTGAAAACTCCACCATGGTTCACGCGTTTCCATTCAATTTTCACCCCGAATCACGCTTCTGTGAAAAATGTGGTAGGCCGGTTCCGTTCGACCCGCGTAAGTGATCCAGCAGAAGTTGATTAAAAGCGTAGAGCAATTATTTCTGAGGGAGGAGCGATTTCTAGGGCAAGCTTTCCCTGCCCCCAATTCCGACATTGTACGCTCCACGAATCGGCCTCAAGGTGCTACTCCATGAGTACATGGAGCCTCTTCTCCGACGGTTCCACCTTGACCCCGCTTCGCTCCGCTGAAAGCAATTTTGTCCACCATCGGGGTCAGGGAAAATGGTGGGTCAGGAAGAAAGACAATCGAATCATTCGGCAACCATGCGGATGTGTCGAATTCCGCAACAGCGTCGAATGTCGTTACCCGGTATGCACATCCAATCCGTTTTGGGGCGGATCGCCTACGCCGTAACCGTTCCCGAATGATAGCACGGATTTGATGCTTGTCTTTCCCGGAAAACTTTTGCGTTTGATATCCGCCGCCGACGCGACCGTAGCGGATGCTCAGCGTCCAATCGTCCAGCAAATCCCGACCGACGGTAATTTCATAGCGGCGGTGATGATTGAGATCATTGTTATGGGCTTCCAGTGCAATCGTGAGCAGGTTTTCCATGCGGCGAGAATTTCTCTTGTCCCTTTTGCTGAATCGTGATACGTCCTGACCTGACCATAAACTATAGTTTTTGGCCGGTGTAAAGGGTTTTCTGCAAGCAGTTGAATTATCGAGGGGGCATGACCGAAAATCGGGGGGAGGTTTTTGGCCAGGGGGCAGGCGACCGTTTACGCGTCGGGTTGTACGCACGTGTTTCGACCCACGACCAGCAGACATTGCCGCTGCAAATTTCGGCGATGCGGGAATACGCCGAGCGACGGGGCTGGACTGTCGCCATGCAGATTGAGGAAGTCGGGTCCGGGGCGAAAGATCGTCCGGCAAGGAATGAAGTGCTGCACGCTGCAATGCGACGGGAGATTGATATCGTCCTGGTCTGGAAGCTGGATCGCTGGGGCCGTTCGTTGCTCGACCTTGTGACGACATTGAAGGAATTGCACGCAGTGGGCGTCAATTTTGTTTCGCCGAACGATTCGTTGGATTTCACGACACCGAGCGGCCAGGCAATGGCCGGGATGCTGGCAGTGTTTGCACAATACGAGCGTGACATCCTGCGGGATCGCGTCAAAGCCGGAATCGCAGAGGCCAGGAAGAACGGGAAGCCGCACGGAAGACCCGCGACAGTGACAGCACTTGCGGATGAGGCAAACAAGCTGTTTCTTTCGGGAATCAGCAAGAGCCAGATCGCCAAACGGCTCGGTATTGGGAGAACTTCTGTGCGGCGGCTCATTCATGGACACGGGGTCTAGCTACGGTCGGTGCAAGGCGGCAATAATCGCTCCGATACGATCAATTAATTTCGGAATAATGCCGCCCGCGACGGCAGCCACAATTAGCCAAATCCAGTGATTCTTGTAATAGGCAAACCAAAGTCCCGTTGAATCTAGTCAATTGCCATATCGCCTTCCAAAGTCGAATCCCTTAACGGTCAATGAAATTAGGATGACATTCTGCTCGTGGGCATGTGGTCGAATCGCCACCATCTTCCGGGCGACCAACAACTTGTTGGCTCTCTTTATCCGTGCCATATCGGCGAGTAGCTGTTTGACCTCGCGCTTGAACGCCGTCATATTTTCCATGCTGGCCGAACCATCCGACCTGCCTACTGATTCTCGATATGTCTTGATGGATTCAATCTTTTGTCGCCACCACAGTAGAGGAATTAGATCAGATTCGCGATAAATGCGTTCCTTATCAATTTCGCCAATTATCTTGAAGTAACCGGCAAGCAAACGCCGTTCGTCCTTGGGTAACCACATTTCTAAATCCGGTTGATAACCACGAACGCGGAACTCTTATCATTTATTGGCATCGACAAGATTTGGCTGAGGCTTGATCAAGCGTCACCAGGCGATTTGGTCAATAATCGTCAGTTGCTTGTCCCCCGTCAGGTTTCGCGGCCTGTCCGCTTCCTGCACCCATGCCACGCGGTGACGGGCGATTCCTTGAAACAGTCGAACTTCGGGCCGGACTTCGGCGTTCAGATTGCGGCCTTTGATGTGAATCTTGTCGCCATGAACGTGCAACGTAATCCCTTGGGTTGGATTGAATTCCACACACTCAATCCAGCTATAGCCAATGGCCAGGACATCGCCCGATTTCTTCCGCAGCTCGAGCATTGTGGCCCGCTCGCGAATACCGCGTAGCCAGCCAAACGAATGAAAATCATCGACACCGCCGGAATCCGCTGACGGGCCCGAATCAAATCTGTCGTCAAGCACACGCCCGGGGCGATGATGCAGAAACTTATCTGTCATATTCGATCCCCTCGCGTGTTGGCGTGCGTTCATCCCGTGCGGGCGTCATCGCCGCGATCCGCTGAATGTGCATCCCGCGTGCATGATAGCCCCGATCCATGACGAATTCCGTCGCCGTTATCCTATCATCGGAACGGCTCACCGCATCGAGCAGCGATTCCTTGTCATCGGTGTAAATCGTCGCCTGCTGCCGGGCACGCGAGACGGACACGTAGAATTGCTCCCGCGATGACGCGGGGAACGATTCGGACGATTGCCCGATGAAAACGCGATCCACCGTCTTGCCCTGGCTCACATGGCTCGTGACGACGTACCCATAATCCAGATGCCCGAAGTTTTTGTCGATGGTCCACCCATTGTTGAGCCGGATGTCGCCTTGGCGGGTGAATCCCTCCACCACATATTGCGCGCCGTTATTGAGCCGGTGCTTGCCATCGGCGGTTTTCCCATTTTGCGTGACGCGGAGGAGATCACCCTCAGCAATTGCGATCTTTCGGGTGCGATACTTCTGAAATTTGCTTGCCTGATCGAGCGGCAACGCACCCTCTCCGGCTACGATTCGCTCGCCCTTGCGGTATCCCTTGCCGTTCTGCTGAAACACCAGCACGTCGCCGGGAGCGTAATTCACCGCGTCGCCACGCTCCGCTTGCGTCAGGTTCGATCTTTCCAGAATCGAAACCTCGCGTTCATCCGTATTCACCCGTCCCAAATCTTTGAGCGATTCGCGGATGTGACCCGTAATCCGCTCGCCTTCAGAATGCGTAGGGCTGACAACCAGAGCTGATTTCCCGGCGGCGACGGTCGCAACGTATTCATCGGCCAGGGCCTTGTACCGTTCGCCTTCGGGAACCTCTTTAATCCAGCCCAAATGGTCGAGTTGCTGGAATCCCTTTTCGGTGCGGCCATCGCTAAGCGATTGCACGGCCTGTTTGTATTCCCCTTTTTGCCGTTGAATGTCCCTGATTTCAGCGGGAAGGCACCCGGCCTCAGTTTCGAGCAAACGCAGTGCCGCACCATGTTCCACCGATCCATGTTGCCTGCGGTCGCCGGAGAGGATTACACGGGCATCCAGTTTGTCGGCCAAGTCGAATACCCGGCCCATAGTTTTGGTTCCAATCAGACCGGCCTCATCGATCCAGATAACTTGATCCCTGATTTGTTGCTGCAATTTCTCATCGACGAGGAGCCGGGCAACCGTGTCGGCATTCTCAAATCCCTCTTGGGCGAGCACCCCGCGACTGGCGTCGGCAGAAGGGGCGAAGGTGAAAACTTTGCTGCCGCCGATTTCGATACCGGCCACCGCTTCACGCATCATTGTGGTTTTGCCGACGCCGGCAGCGCCGTTGACGATGATGACCCGGTCGGAGGAATTCAGCACATGCTCAACCGCCCGACATTGCCCGGCGTTGAGCTTGGCATCGTTGAAGGAATGCGGCCCGTCGTATAGCCGTGGACACGTGCCCCGTCCATCGCGGGCAAATTTCAGCATCCGCGATTCTTCCATCAGCACGTCATTGGACGTAACCAATTTCCGGCCATCCCGCTCGCCGAAGACCAGATCGTGTTTCCGAAAGGCGGACTCCACCGATTGCAAACTCGCCTTCCCTACCCCGTGCTTCAGTGCCTTTGCCAACACCGTTCGCTCCGGTACGACCGAATTGCGCTCGAACCAGTGATTGGCGGCGAACGTCACCGCCTCTTTGCCGAGCGTGGGATCTTCCGGCAATGCCGGACCACCGATGCTTGCCGCAACGCGGTTAATGGCGTCCTGATCCTCGACGGGCAACCGGGACCGCCATTCGGCCTGTAGTTCCGAAAACGGCATATCCTTCTTTTTGCTTTCCCGCGTCCGGGCACCGAGGGAATCTTTATCCGCCGGATTTGTAATGCCCGCCTCTTTCGCCGTTTGCTCAATCTGGGCCGTTCGGCGGGAAAAGGTTTTGAGGACTGATTTGGGCATATCGGCCAACTCCCATCCGGCTTTCGTTCGCTCGACCTCAAGGCCCAATTCCTCCATTCGCCGGGCGAACCGAGAATGAAACGCGGCCTCAAAGAAAGGAGCGTCACGCTTGAGTTCCCGGAACTGACCCGCCTTCCAACGATCTTCGCTTTCGTCGAACGTCGCATTGAAAACGAAGCAATGGGCGTGGAGGTGGGGATCAGGTACGCCGTCCACGGGCCGCGACGTGAAATGCGTGAACTCGCCCCAGCCCATATTGCCGGTCGTGCGTTCTTCGTTCTTACCGTTCACCCGCACGCGGGTTTTCATATCGCGCTCGATATCCCGCATCGTCTCATCGACGGACGCTTGGAATGCATCGAGGATGCGATCATCCCGTGTCAGACCGTAGAGCACAGACACGCTCTTGGGGACGTGGAAATTGAAATCATAGCCGACGGTACGATCCTGATTGCGGCGGGCCGTAAGAGGCAGCCCCGTTGCCGGGTCGCGGTTATCGCACAGGGCGTCCCACGCCGCCTTGTCGATGCCGCCGGTCAGGCCAAGCCGTTCGGCACCCTGCCCGCGCCATTGGCCGAGTAGCTCTTGGCCCTCGCTGTAATAGTCCGCCGTGCTGTAATAGCTCATGGCCCCGGCAGCGGAATTGCTTTGAATGATGCGAAGCATCTGCCAGTTTACCCCAAGATTGCTTTACAAATCGTTAAACCAGAGGTGTGCCGATGCACGCCAGCCACCTACCATCTATTGGCTTGAAAGAGCGGATTATTTCATGTGTCGGCAACCGATTTGTGGCGGATTCGCACCGATTCGAGATGCCCTTCGGAACCCATGGCCCCGTTTAGACATAATGAGTGGAAAATTCTTGAGTACCCACAGACATCTTCCCTTAGCACTGCTAAGGAGGAATTTCCCCGGGAAACTCCTGTAAATCGTAAATCTGCAATTCTGTATTTGCGCACTTCCGCAATTCGTGATAACCGTGAAATCGCAATTCCGCCCAATCGCGAATTTCACGGTGAAAATATGATCATCGGACTACTGAATCAGAAGGGCGGCGTCGGCAAAACGACGCTGGCCGTTCACATCGCCGATGCACTGGCCCGACGCAAGAAAAAGGTGTTGCTGGTCGATGCCGACCCGCAAGGTTCGGCACTCGATTGGGCGGCGTCACGAAATAGCGATCCGCTGTTTCCCGTGGCTGGATTGCCCCGGTCATCCATCCACAAGGAATTGCCCGCGTTGGCCCAGGGCTATGAGCATGTTCTGATCGATGGTCCGCCACGGGTGTACGAAGTCGCCCGGTCGGCCATCATGGCCAGCGATGTTGTATTGATTCCTGTGCAGCCGTCGCCTTACGACGTGTGGGCCGCGAAGGAAATCGTGGACCTGTTGCAGGAGGCGATGGTATTCAAGCCCGGCCTGAAATCGGCATTTGTAATTAATCGTAAAATCGTAAATACGGCGTTGGGCCGCGACGTGGTGGACGCGTTGGCTGAATACCCGGTGCCGGTGTTGAAATCCGCAATCTGCCAGCGAGTGGCATTTGCCGAGTCGGCAGGGCATGGCCAGAGCGTTTTCGAGACATCACCCGACAGCCAGGCAGGGGATGAGTTAACCGCGCTCGTAAACGAAGTTTTGGAGTTTGGGGCATGAAGAAAGTTGCCTTTCGCTCCAAACCCGCCGGATCGCCCGCACGACTATCGCCGGATGAATGGATTAACGACAAGAATGCGGGCCAGCCAATGAAGCGGCTTACCATCGACGTGCCGCTGGGCCTGCATAAGCGAATCAAGAGCCAGTGTGCGATTGAAAACCTCATCATGGCGGATGTCGTCCGCGACTTGCTGGAAAAACGATTCCCGCCCGGCGGAACGCCGTCGTAAATGCGATTTTCCGATTTTCCGCAATTGCGGCGATTCGTTTAGCTTGAAATGATTTCCTTTTTCGGCGGGATTGTCCCGCACTCTGGGCAACGGTCGGGCGTGGCGCGAAGATCGTAGCCGCATTTCGCGCAATAGCCCGGCTGGAGGCGGGCGCCCCGGAGAATAGGCAGCACGAAGTTCCAGAAAGGCAGCAATGCCAGCACCAGAAGCACGAGCCAGAAGGGGACGACGACGTCGGTGTACCGAACCACCGGCGGCCAACTCATGCCCGGTGGAGGAGTCATCTTCTGGATATCGCGCGCTCTGGTGAATCGAACGATGTAGAAGCCCAGACGGTTCCACAGCGTAGGGGTCCTCCGGGGGTCCGCGTAATCGAGTCCGCGAACGGGCGTCGAAGAGTAATACTCAAAATGCGGGCTCATCGACATCACATTTTCGAATACGAACGCGAGTCGGCCTTTCGCGTCGTGCATGGCGACGCCCCCGGAGTGTCCGTAATAGATGAGGTCTTCGGCGTAACTGTAACTGCGTGCCCATATGCCGCCCCGGCGAGAGAAAGGACCAGCGAGATCCCGGCCACCCCGTTGAATAGCCCTCGACGGAAACGTTTCATCGGGTGGAATTGTAACGCGCAAATCAATTGCGACGACGTAGCGTTCAGTCGCCCGTCGGCTCGCGCACGGTTGGACCGGGCAACGCGGGGGCATCGCCAAGCGGCAATTCCTGTTGGCGGCTCGCACCTTTCAAATGGTACGTCCGCACGAACGCGAGCCGGTCGCCGTTGAACATGAACCGGATGTTGATGAAGAAAACGCCGTCGCTGGTGCTGCGGTACAAGAATTCCTTTTCGAGCAATTCCCGCAGGCCCCGGCGGAAGGTTCGTTCATTCAGGCCGCGATCCTGTGCCATGTATTGGCTCAGTTCGATCTTGTCATTGCCGGGATTTTCCCTGATTTGGTGGTACACCAATTCAAAGACCGCCATGCCGGATTTGGAAAGCCCGCAGGCTTGCTTGATGCCATCCAGAAACAGTTTCACGAACCGGCTGGCATCCACTTCCTCTTGCCACCAGAAACCCATGCCGCCGATGCCTTTGATTTCGCCGGTGCCGTTGTCCACGATGACGGCAGCTTTGCCGCCTGGCACTTCAAAACGCTTCTGTCGCGTTGCCAAGCCATTCGACGGCGGGATGCTGGGATTGACGCGGTAAACCGGAAGCCCACGTTTCGTGGCGACCTGATTCGTTTCCGCTCGCGATGTTTGTCCGTTTTCGGCCATCTTACCCCCGCTTTTTTGGTCAGGAACTACCAGCACCCTGTCACTATTTGGCCAATATTGCAACGGTTTTTTGGCCGTCGAAAACCACAAATTGTCCGTTTTCGGACAAAAACTGTCCGTCGCGGTTTATATAAATCAAAGTGTTAAGTGGTTCCTCTTTCTTATACTTAAAAGGTCTATCGAAACTCCGCCGCCGAGCGCGCCCAAAACGCTGGCGACGGCGGCGTCTCACATACTTGCCAGATGAGAGGCACACAGCCTCAAACTCCTTCTAACGCACCGTGGTCACCAAGACACGGGAAGTATCGAAGGTATTTGGCCACCCAAGCCTAGTGACCAGAATACTTCAAATCTTTGACGCAAGCGCGGATTACTGATTTGGGCCGGTATTTAACTTATTTGTGGAAATCGATTTGTCTTTACATTCACCACGTGTAGTTTTATAGTTGCTAAGCACGGTATATTGATTGCATTTGAGGATTGATTGTCAGGCTGGGGCGGGAAGAGCAAGTTGCGTGGTGGCAAAATCTCGGTGAATACTGCGATCGAGGTATTGAACTATTACGGCGGTCAAATCCAGTTTTCGCAAAAGAGCAACGAATTGGCTATCTTCGGTGTAGGACATCAGGAACAGGTGCTATTAAAGCACTGTTTAGTTGCTGTGGGGGCGAAGCCTGAGAATTTTGGGCTTACCGATACTGATGAGAACAGAGTCATTTTGAAGAACGCCCGTGAAGTAGCAGAAATCCTTTCGAAGGCCGGTGTCGAGCTCGCCGGAAAGAGCACGGCTAAACTATCTCCCTGACCGATAGGACTGCAATGTGCTGTTACTTTTCCACGGCTGCCTCGACCATTGCCACGATTACTTTTCGCAAGATCGCCGGTAGGGCTGTCCAGCGTTCGCAGACGATTGCGAGTCCCTGATCCGGACCAACTGCTGTCAAATATGCTGCGCTCGCAACATCAGTGGATTGTAACTGCTTGGAGTCGCCCCCGCTTACATTTGCCGTGTGTTGGCCAACTGAGCTAATCGCCCGAGGCTTTTTGATGGTATCGCGACACCCGCCGCCCTTCAAGCGGGGGGCGGTTTTTGGAAATAAAGCACAGCACAAATCGGACCGATTTATTATGAGGCCATGCGAATCGCGACCGGGATCAACATCACCGACGAAGAGCGCAAGTTCCTCCTTGAACTGGCGGATCGAAGACGCAATTCGATCCGGACGCCGGAGCCTGTCCTCCTTTCCCTGGTGCGAAAAGGGCTGATCCAGTTCGATCTAAGCTCGCTCGGGGATGAGCTTGCCAAAGAGCTCGTCAAAGGCGCTGTACAGCGCTGATCTGCCGCTCACACGTTCACGTGCGGCACTCGCAACTTCCTCTCCCCTCCAGTATATAACCGCCATGCTAGACCCACGCATTGACCACTTCGCGAATATGCTCATCAACTACTCCTGCGCGGTGAAAAAAGGGGAAAAGATTCTGATTGAAGCGATCGACGTGCCGGAGGAATTCACCATCGCTCTGATCAATCACGCGGCCAAAGCCGGCGGCCATCCGCTGGTTCTGCTCAAGAGCAATCCGATCACGCGCGCTCTCCAGCTTGTGGGCCAGAAGGAGCAGTGGGACCTGATCTCCCGCGTCGAGCGATTGCAGATGGAAGGGGTGCAGTGCTACATCGGCGCGCGGGGCAGCCAGAACGTTTCCGAGCTTTCGGATGTCCATGCGGACAAGCAAAAGCTTTATGAATCGACGGTGTGGGAAAAGGTTCATCGCGAGGTGCGGATCGCGAAGACCCGCTGGTGCGTTTTGCGCTGGCCGACGCCTTCGATGGCGCAGATGGCGGAGATGAGCACGGAGGCGTTCGAGGATTTTTATTTCAACGTCTGCACGCTGGATTATGCGAAGATGAGCCGGGCCATGCAGCCGTTGAAAAAGCTGATGGAGAAGACGGACGCGGTGCGGCTCAAGGGACCGGGGGATACGGACCTTAGCTTCAGCATCAAGGGCATTCCCGCGATTCCGTGTGACGGCAAGGTCAACATCCCCGATGGCGAGGTTTTTACCGCCCCGGTGAAAACGAGCGTGAACGGCGTCATCCATTACAACTGCCCGACCGTCTACCGCGGCACGACGTTCAACGACGTGCGGCTGGTTTTCCGCAACGGAAAAATCGTTGAAGCTACCAGCTCGGCGACCGAGAAACTGAACGAAATTTTCGACACCGATCCCGGCGCGCGGTACGTCGGCGAGTTCGCGATTGGGTTCAACCCCTACGTGACGAAGCCGATGAAGGACATTCTCTTTGACGAGAAAATCGCCGGCAGCATTCACTTCACGCCCGGCGCCTGTTACGACGATGCGAGCAACGGGAACAAGAGCAAGATCCACTGGGACCTGGTGATGCGGCAAACGCCGGAAGCGGGCGGAGGGGAAGTGTGGTTCGACGGCAAAGTGATCCGGCGGGATGGGCGGTTTGTCGTAAAGGAACTGCTGGGACTGAATCCGGAAAAACTGAAATAGGCTGCTAGCGCAGCGGGCGGTGAAATCGGGCCGCGTTTCGGTCAAGATGCGAAGATGATTCCGCTGCCGATTGATGGGTATCTGGGGGAGATTGTCGATGCGCTGCGGGAGCGAAATCGGTGGTGGTGGTGGCTGAGCCGGGGGCGGGGAAGACGACGCGGGTGCCGCCGGGGATTTTGCGGGACGGGATTCTTTCCCGCGAGCATCCGAATATCGTGATGCTTCAGCCGCGGCGGGTTGCGGCGCGGGCGGCGGCGGCGCGAATCGCGCAGGAAAACGGCTGGAACCTGGGGCGGGAAGTGGGGTATCAGATACGCTTTGAAAGGCGAATCACTCCTCAGACCCGGCTGCGGGTTTTGACGGAGGGGGTGCTCACCCGGCAGATGTTGGACGATCCGTTTCTCGAGGGCGTGGGTGCGGTGATTCTGGACGAGTTTCATGAGCGGTCGCTGCATGTGGATCTGGCGATCGCCATGCTGCGGGAGATGCGACAGACGGTGCGCCCGGACCTGCTGATCGTGGTGATGTCGGCGACGATGGACGCGGGGCCGGCGGCGAAGTTTCTGGGGGATTGCCCGATTATCGATGTGCCGGGGAGGACGTTTGGGGTGGAGATAGAGTATCGGGCGGGTGGCGGAGTTTCGGCTGTGGAGCGCGTGAGGGATGCGGTGGAAGAGGTTGTGGGCCGGAAGGAAAGCGCGGGGGATGTGCTGGTTTTTCTGCCGGGGGCGCAGGAGATTCGGGGGCGCAGCGCGAGCTGGCTGGTATTGGGCAGCGGCACGATTTGGCGGTGCTGCCGCTGTATGGGAGTTTGCCGGCTGAGGAGCAGATGGCGGCGCTTGAGCCATCGAGCCGGCGGAAGATCATTCTGGCGACGAACATCGCGGAGACTTCGCTGACCATTGAAGGGGTGCGCTGGGTGATCGACGCGGGATTGGCGCGGGTACCGATGTTTGACGTGCGGCGGGGATTGGATCGGCTGGAGTTGAAGCGGCTCAGCAAGGCTTCGGCCACGCAGCGAGCGGGCGCGCGGGCCGGACCGCGCCGGGAAAATGTTTGCGGCTGTGGTCGGCGAAAGAGCAGGCGGGGCTGGAGGATTTTGAATTGCCCGAGATCCAGCGCGTCGATCTGTGCGGGGCGGTTCTGGATCTGCATGCCTGGGGGAAATCCGATCCGGGGGAGTTCGGGTGGTTTGAAGCCCCCCCGCCGGAGGCGCTGGAACATGCGAGGAATTTGCTGGAGATGCTGGGGGCGGTTGATTCGCGAGGCGTGACGGAATTGGGCGGGCGGCTGATGAAATTGCCGGTGCATCCGCGGATCGGAAGGATGCTGTGCGAGGCTGCGGATCGAGGGTGCGTGGAGGAGGGGGCGATTCTGGCGGCGATACTTTCGGAGGAGGTGAGGCAGGCGAAGAAGGGTGCGCCGGCGACGATCGGGGATAGCGATTTGTTGGTGATGATGGATGGTTCGCAGGACCCCGATGTACGGCGGGTAAGCGCGGAGTTGCTGCGAATTGGGCGGAGATTGGGGGGATCGGCGCGAAGATCGCCGGATCGGGAGACGCTTTTGAAGCTGCCGCTTTTCGGCTATCCGGATCGGGTTTGCCGGCGGAGACAGCGGGACCCAGCGGCGGCGGTGATGGTGGGCGGAGGGGGTGTGAGGCTGGATCGGGAATCGGTGGTGCGGCAGGGGGAATTTTTTCTGCGCTGGATGCGCGGAGCGATCCGCGGATGTCGAGCCGGGAGGCGGCGGTTAGGATCGCGAGTGCGATCGAGTCGGGGTGGCTGGTGGAAATGTTCCCGCAGTCGATCGTTCGGGAGCAGGTTGCGGAGTTTGATCCTCAGCGCGAGGCGGTGGTCGGGCGGCGGATCGTGCGGTATCGCGACCTGGTTCTGTCCGAAGAAATGGATGCGGCGGTAGATCCGGCCAAAGCGGGGAAAAAGCTGGCTGAGGCGCTTGGGCGCGGGCGGGGGAATTTTTTGGCACGGATGAAGAGGCGGGGAATTTTTTGAGTCGCGTGGCGCTGCTTCGGCGGGCGATGCCGGAGCATGCCTGGCCGACGTTCGACGAGGTGCAGCTTGGGGAGATTCTGAGCGAACTTTGCGCGGGAAGGCGGAGCGTGGAGGAGGTTCGCCGATCCGGGCTGGGGCGGCGCTGGAGGCGCGGCTTCAATATCCGCTGGATCAGGTTCTTCGCCGCGAAGCACCGGAGGCGCTGGAGGTTCCGAGCGGGAGCCGCGATTCGGCTGCAGTATCGCGGGGAGCAGGCGCCGATATTGGCGGTGCGTTTGCAGGAGGTTTTCTCCTGGCAGGATACGCCGAGAATCGCGGCGGGGAGAGTAGCGGTGGTTTTGCATTTGCTTGGACCCAATTTTCGGCCGGTGCAGATCACGGATGATCTGGGGAGCTTCTGGAAAACGACGTATTTTCAGGTGCGGAAGGACCTGAGGGTGAGGTATCCGAAACATTCCTGGCCGGATGATCCGCTTCGGGCGAAGCCGGAGGCAAAGGGGAAGGCCAGGAGGAAATTCGAATGACGAAACTCGAAATTCGAATCAAATTCGAAACCCGAAATTCGAAATAGTCATCGTGCGCACCAGGTTTTCCAGGCCTGGTGGTAAGCCGCTTCCATGTCGCGAGCGAATTTTGGGAAGTTCATGAGGGGGGAGGATTGGAATTTTGCGCGGAGGGTTGAGCGGAGATCTGTGAGGCGGGCGGTGTCGGCGGCGAGGGTGGAGGCGATTTGGATGAGATTTTCGGGGGATTTGGCGATGAGGTCGGGGAGGCCGACGTTTTGGAGGATGCTTGAACCCGCGCGGCCGGCGGCGGTGCGGCCGAGGAGGGTGATGACGGGGACGCCCATCCAGAGGGCGTCGCAGGAGGTGGTGATGCCGTTGTAGGGGAGGGGGTCGAGGGCGATGTCGATGCGGTCGTAGGCGCGGAGATATTGGTTTCGGGCGCAGCGCGGGGCGAATTGGACGCGGTTGGCGGAGATGCCGTGAGAATCGAAAGTGGAGAGGATGCGGGCGCGGTGGGCGTTGGAGATGGCCTGGATGAGGATTTGGGAATCGGGGACGGCGCAGGACCTGGGACCAGAGCTTTAGCAGCGGCTCGTTGAGCTTGCAGGGATTGTTGAGGGAACCGAAACGGATCGGGCCCGGTGGGCGCGGGGCGGCGGAGTGTTCGCTGCTTAGGGGGTCGTAGCAGATCCAGGTGCTGGGGAGGCGGATGGATTTTTCGTGGTAATCCGAATCACCTAATTCCGGCGGATCGAGGAAGGGATCGGTGATGCGGTAGTCGATGGCGTCGAGGCCGGAGCCGCCCGGATAGGCGAGCCAGGCGATCTGGACGGGGGCAGGTTTTTGGGCGAAGGTCAGGGGGCGATTGTTGGCCATGTGCATGGCGAGGTCGATGGCGATGTCGATGCGGTCGGCGCGGATTTTTCGGCGAGACGCTCGTGCGAAAGACCGGCGACGTCGTGCCAGACGTGGGCGGCTTTTTTCAGGCGCTGGGTGACGGCGTCGGGGCGGTTGCTGTCGCTATAGCAGTGGATTTCCACCTGGGCGGGGTTGTGGGATTCGAGGAGGGGGACGACGAAAAACGACTCGGCGTGCTCCCAGAAATAGGGGGAGACGTAAGCGATGCGGAGGGGGCGATCGGGATCGCGATTATCTTCGTGGGGGCGGATGAGGTGCTTCAGGGGGACCGCGTGGAACTGATTCCAACGGCGCTGCTCGGCGAGGAGGGATTGGGCCGTGCTTCGCGGATCGAATTCCAAGGAGTAAACCATTCCGCTGTGGATGATGTGGTTGTGGGGATCGAGCTCGACGGCTTGCTTGAACTCTTCGACGGCGGGTTGGATCTGGCCATCCTCTTTGAGGATGAGTCCTAGGGTGTTTCGGTAGGAGGCGTCGCGCGGGTTGAGCTTGACCGCGGTTTGGGCGGAGGGGAGGGCTTCGTCGATGCGGCCGAGGTCGTAGAGGCAGAGGGCGAGAATGTGATGCGCATCGGAGCAATTTGCGTCGAGGGCGAGGGCGCGGCGGGCGTCGGCGAGGCCGTCCTCGGCGCGGGCGAGGTGGCGAAAGAGCCAGGCGCGGTTGGCCCAGCCATGGGGCCAATTTGGGCGGAGTTCGAGGAGTTGGTCGAGGGTGGTGAGGGCGTCGGCGTAGCGGTTTTCATTGACAAATTTGACGGTCAGGGCGTGCAATTGATCGGGATCGGGATCGGCGGGACGCGGGTTGCACCAGACGGACCAGACGTTTCGATAGGCGGCTTCGATGTCGCGGGCGAATTTTTTTGCGTTCATCATGGGGGATGATTCGATGCGGGCGCGGAGGAATTGGCGCAGGTCGGCGAGTCGGGGGGCGTCGGCGGCGAGATTCGCGGCGATCTTCACGAATTCGTCGGGAGTTTTGGCGATGAGGTCGGGGAGGCCGACGTTTTGGAGGATGCTTGAACCCGCGCGGCCGGCGGCGGTTTGGCCGAGGAGGGTGATGACGGGGACGCCCATCCAGAGGGCGTCGCAGGAGGTGGTGATGCCGTTGTAGGGGAGGGGGTCGAGGGCGATGTCGATGCGGTCGTAGGCACGGAGATATTTGGGGCGCGGGCAGCGGACGGCGAATTTGACTCGGTTGGCGGGGATTCCGCGGGATTCGAAGAAGGCGCGGATGCGGGCGCGATGGGCGGCGGAGTTGGCCTGGAGAAATATCTGGGAATCGGGGACGGCGTGGAGGACTTTAGACCAGAGATCGAGGAGCGGGTCGTTGAGCTTGCAGGGGTTGTTCACGGAGCCGAAACGGATGGGGCCGATAGGGCGCGGGGTTGCGGGGGGCTCGTTGCTCATCGGGTTGTAGCAGATCCAGGTGGTGGGGAGATGGATGGATTGTTCGTGGTATTTTTCGTCTCGGGTGATCGAGGGACCCACGGCGGCGCGGCTCGACTGAGCTCGCCGAAGTCCGTGGGCGTTCCGGGATTGTAGATCGAGATACTGGTCGGTGAATCGGTAGTCGATGGCGTCGAGGCCGGAGCCGCCGGGGTAGGCGAGCCAGGCGATTTGGATGGGGGCGGGTTTTTGGGCGATGGCCGGGGCGCGGTTGTGGGACATGTACATGGCTAGGTCGATGAGGATGTCGATGCGGTCGGCGCGGATTTTTTCGGCGAGTTGGTTGTGCGAAAGGCTCGCGGTTTCGTGCCAAACGTGGGCGGCTTTTTGGAGGCGGTTGGTGATCTCATCGGGCTCGTTGCAGTCGCTAAAGCAGTGGATTTCGACTTGCGCGGGGTCGTGGGATTCCAGCAACGGGAGGACGAAGAACGACTCGGCGTGATGGCGGAAATAGGGGGAAACGTAGGCGATGCGCAGGCGGCGGTTGGGGTTGCGATCGTTTTCGTGGGGGCGGAATTGAATCTTCAGGGATTCGGTGAATCGCTGGTTTAGTATTCGCTGGTTGGCCAGGAGGGATTGGGGCGTGGAGCGCGGGTCGAATTCGAGGAGGTAGGCGCGGTTGCTGAGGAAGACGGGGTGGTTGGGCTCGAGGTCGAGGGCTTTGTCCTTTTCCGCAAGGGCGGCTTCGATTTGACCGTCTTCTTTTAAGATGGAAGCAAGGGTGTTGTGGGCGGCGCCGCTGTTGGGATTGAGCTCGACGGCGCGGCGGGCGACGGGGAGGGCGTCGTCGATTTGTGCCAGGTTCATCAGGCAGACGGCCAGATGATAATGGGCGTCAAAATTTTCGGGAGGGGTGAGCTGGAGCTGGATGGCGCGGCGAAAGGATTCGACGGCACCCTTGGAATCGCCGGCGGATTTTCGGGCGCGGGCGAGATTGATGTGAAAGCCAGAGGTGTTGGGCTGGAGGGCGATGGCTTTGCGGATCAGATCGATGGCTTCAGAGTGCGCGCCCTTTCGGGCGCGGAGGACGCCGAGGAGGTGGAGGGCGTCGGGGGAATCGGGTGAGGTTGCGAGGGCCTCGCGATAGAGGCGTTCGGCCTCGCCGAAACGGCCGGCCTGGTGGTGGGCCATCGCGGCGGTTAGTTGCTGGTGGAGATTCATTGGGCGATTCCCCCGATCCATATTTGCCGAAGGGCGGATTCCATGTCGCGGGCGAATTGGGGGAAATCCATCAGGGGCGATTGGCGAAGACGGTCGCGCAAATTGGATCGAAGGTCTTTCAGACGCTGGCGATCGGCGGCAAGGGATTTGGCGATTTGGATGAATTGGTCTTCGCCGGAGGCGATGAGTTCATTGAGGCCGATGTTGGTGAGGATGCTTTGGCCCGCCCTGCCCGCGGCGGTGCGGCCGGGGAGGGTGATGACGGGGACGCCCATCCAGAGGGCGTCGCAGGTGGTGGTGATGCCGTTGTAGGGGAGAGGGTCGAGGGCGATGTCGATCTGATCGTAGAGGCGGAGATATTGATCGCGGTTCAGGCGCGAGACGAAGTGGAGGCGGGCGGGGGAGACGGCGGCGGAATCGAAGATGGCGGTGATTTTGTCGCGCTGCTCTCGGGAGAGGGATTGGAGGAGGAGCGTGGAATCGGGGATTGCGCTGAGGAGTTTGGCCCAGAGGCGGAGGGTGGGGTCGGTGAGTTTGCAGGGGTTGTTTAGGCAGCCGAAACGGGGGGGGCCCGAGTCGTTCATTGGAGCGGCGGGGATGTCGGTGAGGGGGTTGTAGCAGGCCCAGGTGTGGGGAAGGCGGATCGATTGCTCGTGGTAATTTTCGTCTTGAGTAATCGAAGAACCCACGGCGGCGCCGTGGGCGTTCCTGGGTTGCGGGGGATCCAGGTATGGGTCGGTGATGCGGTAGTCGATGGCGTCGAGGCCGATGCCGCCGGGGTAGGCGAGCCAGGCGATCTGGATGGGGGCGGGTTTTTGGATGAGGGTAAGGGCGCGGTTGTGGGACATGTGCATGGCGAGGTCGATGAGGATGTCGATGCGATCGGCGCGGATTTTGTCGGCGAGTTGGTTGTGGGTGAGAGCGGTGGTGATGTGCCATACGTTGGCGGTGCGCTTCAGGCGCTCGGTAATTTCGTCGGTGCGGATGGAGTCGCTGTAGCAGTGGATTTCGAAATTTTCGTGGTCGTGGGATTCCAGGAGGGGGAGGACGAAGAAGGATTCGGCGTGGCCGTGGAAATAGGGGGAGAGATAACCAATGCGCAGCCGACGGTTTTCACCGCCCTCACCCCTGCCCTCTCCCAGAGAACTCGGAGAGGGGGAAATTGCGGGGGAAATGCGGTGGATGTCGTTCCATTTTCGTTGTTCGGCGAGCAAGGACTTCGCATCGGCGCGGGGGTCGAATTCGAGGGTGTAGATTTTGTTGCTGCGATGGGTGGGGTTGGTGGGGTCGAGGTCCAGGGCGCGATCGAGGGCGGCGATGGAGGCGGGGATGTCGCCGGCGTCTTTGAGGGCCCAGGCCAGGGTGGCGAGGGCCTCGGGGGAGCGGGGGTTGAGTTCGACGGCGCGGCGCGGGGGAGAGAGCGTCGTCGATGCGTTCGAGGATGAGGAGAGAGCCGGTTAGGTTGATGTGGGCCTCGGGGAGGTTGGGATCGAGGTCGATGGCGCGCTGGGCGGCGAGGGCGGCTTCGTGCGGGCGGCCGGCGTCGCGGAGGGTGGTGGCGCGGTTGACCCAGGGGGTGGGCCAGTTGGGGCGGAGGGCGATGGCCTTATCGAGGGCAGAAAGGGCTTCGTCGAAACGTTTTCGGGCGGTGAGGGAGATGGAGAGGTTGTTAAGGATTTTGGGGGCGTTGGGCTGGAGGGTGAGAGCCTGGTTGAAGCAGGTGATGGATTCGTCGATTCGGCCGAGCTCGCGGAGGGAATTTCCGCGGGCGGCGGCGTCGGGGAAATCGGGCTGGAGGGAGAGGGCTTTGTCGGCGCAATCGAGGGCTTCGGAGAATCTTTTCTGCTCGTTGAGGATGTGAGCGAGGTTGGACCAGGCGATGACGAAGTCGGGACGGATTTTTAAGACGGCTCGGCAGCAGTCGGCGGCGTCGTTATAGAGACGGCGTTCGAAATAGAGGCCGCCGAGGTTGGAGAGGGCTTCGACGTAGTCGGGGCGGAGCTCGATGGCGCGGCGATAGGAGGAGATGGATTCGTTGAATTGGCCGGCGGCGTGATGGATGCTCGCGAGGCTGGCGTGGAAGGTGGGAGTGGTGGGATGGAGATGGATGGCGCGGCGGACCAATTCGAGGGCCTGGGGGTGATGGCCGGATTGGGAGAAGAGGAGGCCGAGGAGGTGAAGGGCGTCGGGGTTGTTGGGATCGGCGGCGAGGATTTTTTGGTAGATGGATTGGGCGTCGCGGAGGCGGCCGGCCTGGTGATGCTGGAGGGCGAGGGCGAGGGCCTGGGGGAGAGTGAAGTTGGATTCTGTGGGGTTGGACATGGGCGTTTTTTTTGTCTTTTAGAATAGTGGAAATGCCCCACCGCGGCGCGTTGGGCGTTCCCGGACATATCTACTTTCGTTTATGCGAATGGGGGTTGGGTTTTGGTGAAACGGGGTTTTTGGGGGTGCTACGGGGGGTTTCGTTACCGTTGACGGGGTCGAAGAGTTTAAAAAGCATGGAGGGGTGGCCGTTGTGGTGGGGCCAGGTGATTTGGCCGAGGCCGGCTTTTTCTAGACTTTGGAGGAAGGAGGCGGCGATGGTGGTGGAGGAGCGGAAAAAGCGGGAGGAGTGGACGAGTTGGCGCGGGGTGATGGCGCCGCCGAGGGAGCGGATGATGCGGAGGTGGCGGTCGAAGTCGGGGTCGTCGTTTTGGGCGAGCTGGGGGAGAGTGGCGTGGAGATGGATGGTGTGATGGAGGAAGAATTCGAGGACGGTGATGGCATTCTCTAACTGTTGGGTGGGGATGGTGGTTTCTTGCGCGGGATTGGGGGAGTCGAGGAGGTGGAAGATGAGGGCGAGGCGCGGGGCGAGGGGAATGAGGTTGTGGAGGTGGTCGCGGAGAATGGGGTTGGATTGGGAGTCGGCGAGGCGGCGAAGACGATTGTGGGCATAGATGTAGATTTTTTTGGACCCGGGGGCAAGGGTAAGGGGCTGGGGGTCGTGGCCGAAGCCGGGCATGGGGATGTCGCTGAGAGTGCGGATGCGGTCGTGCCAGGATTGGCGGATGGAGAGAGGGAGAGCGGGGAGTGGGATGAGGGGGCCGGGAGGGGTGGGGAAATAGAGGAGAAAATTTAGAGCAGGTGAGCAGGTGATCAGGGGATCCGAGGAGATGGGGAATTGGCCGGTGATGGAGAGGAAGGGGTTGCGGATGAAGAGGGTTGGGGGGAGGGATTTGGGTTGGTCGAAACTGAGGGGGGAGGGGGTGAAGAATTCGTCGCGGAGGTTGGGGAGAGCGGGATGGAGGTTTTCGAGGAAGAGGAGCAGGCCGCGCGGGTTTGCGTGGAGGTTGCGGGCGATGAGGCGGGGATTGGGATCGGATAGGTAGAGCATGGGGTGGCGGAGCTCGACGATGTGGGGGCGGGAGAGGCGGTGTTTGGGGGGAAGTTCGTTAAAGGCTTGGCGCTGGGCTTGGTTGTCGGCGAGATCTCTTTCAAAAGTGGCGGCGATGTGGGCGTGGTGGAGGGCGAGGGGATTGAGGATGAGACGGAGTAGGTGGGCGTAACGCGGGGATTTGGGGGAGAGAAGAGCGGACCAAAGGACGGGGCGGATGAGGAGGTCGGGGGTGGGGGAAAGGGGACGGGAGTTGCCGATGGCGGCGGAGGCAACGGAGAGCATGGGGAGGATGGGGGCCAGGGGGTCGAGATTGAGAGAACTGGCGGTTTGGGTGGAGAAATCGCGGAGGATTGGGGGGAGATGGGGGAGAATATCGATGGATTGATTGAGCATCATTTTTTGTGTGCCTCTTGCTCTGTCTCAATCCTCGACGCGAAGCGACCTTGCAGAAATTTGCGCATTCGGCGTTGAGTTGTTACATCATGCAGGATGGAGACCTGCAAATCGCCACGGAAGGTACTGAATGCGGCTTATGCATTGGGATTGGCCTGTCTGAAGGGTCGCTCGAAGTTCAGCCGCAAAGATTTTACTGATCCCCAGTTGTTTGCCTGTCTGGTTTTACGTGAGCATCAGAAAAAGAGTTATCGCGGGCTGGTGGCGCTTCTGGAGGATTGTCCGCAGTGGTGTCAGGACATCGGCCTGAAAAAAGTGCCGGATCACAACACGCTGTGTCGGGCGTTTCATCGGCTGGTCAAACCCCGGCTGGTCGAAACGATGCTGGACCTGTCCATCGCTGTGGCCAAGCAGGCGCAACGTCGCAAGAAAAAAAAGTAGGCAAGTCGGTTGGCAATGATCTTTTCCATCTGATTACGCTGGATTCCAGTTGGTTTGAACACCATCACGTCAGTCGGTATTTTGAGAAGAGACGCAACAAAAATGCTCTGAAATTCCAGCCCAACCCGACGCCCCAGCGAGTGAATCGACGCCGATCTGCAACCGCCAAACAATTGCCCAAGCTTTCGCTGGCGGTTCAGGCCGCATCCCATTTGATCGTTGCGGCACAAGCGACCACTGGCCTGGGAACCGATCATGCCCACTTTGCACCGCTGTTGTCGCGTGCCTGTTCTCGAATGCGTCCGCGCGTGGTGCTGGCGGATGCGGGTTTCGATTCAGAGGCCAATCACCGCTTGGCAAGAGAGGTCCTGAAGGTTCGCTCGATCATCCCCGCCCGACGGGGCTGGCTGTGGAATCGCGAACCGACGACTCGCTACCGCCGTCTGATGTCACGACGGCTGAAGCGGGGACTGCCGGACCATAAGCGTTATTGTCAACGCTGGCAGAGTGAGACGGTAAACAGCATGGTGAAACGTAATCTGGGTTCAGCGTGCCGTTCCCGGACCGCCTGGGGGCGGAAGAGGGATCTTTTGCTCAGAGCCGTTACCCACAACGTCATGCTTATCCTCAACCTATGAGGATTGAGACAGAGCATGTGCCTCTATATACAGGTCCAAAGGGTGTACGTTTTGGACCTATTTTGGAACGTGGGGTGAATTTTTTTGTATTTGTTGAGGGTAAATCAAATGGAGGAAGATTTTTTCGGTTACGGTTTGAGTGACGAGGGGATCCGGTGACTCGTATATAACAGGCGGTTCCGCGGGGGGAGCACATGGCCGGGCGTGTTTTGCAAAACTGTGGGGATCCGTTTTTTGCATTTTTTGGGAGGTCAATCAGAGAAAGAGTTTTTTCGGTTTCGGTTTGAGTGACGAGGGGATCCGGTGACTCGTATATAACAGGCGGTTCCGCGGGGGGAGCACATGGCTGCCCTGGTTACGTTCGAGGGAGCTGTGAGGTGGCAGGGCTTCGGGAGCGATGGTGATGGGCGCTTGGAAATGGCGTAGACTGAAAATTATGGCTCGGAGCAATCGGTTAAATGGCTTAATTGGGGTTGTCCTTTCGGTGATCGTCGGTGTCCTGGCGAGCGCTCAAACGGCTCGGGCGGCGCTGATGCTGGGGTCTACGTTTTCGGACAATATGGTGGTGCAGCGGGGTCGGGATGTCGTCGTTTGGGGGGAGGCGACTGCGGGCGCCGTTGTTCAGATTAGGTTCGGGGATGAAAGATCTTCGACGGTGGCGGATGCTTCAGGGCATTGGAAGACAGCGGTTAAGGCGCTGGGGGTGGGTGGGCCGTATACGGCGGAGATTTCCAGTGGCCGGGAGTCGATTGGGCTAAAGAATATTCTTTGCGGGGATGTTTGGCTGTGCGCGGG
Source organism: uncultured Phycisphaerales bacterium (assembly GCA_963755915.1). Classification (GTDB taxonomy): domain Bacteria; phylum Planctomycetota; class Phycisphaerae; order Tepidisphaerales; family Tepidisphaeraceae; genus PALSA-1353. The sequence continues at coordinate 3,006,336 of CAVWLP010000002.1, read as the reverse complement.
GCAGTCGAATATGCAACTGGGGGTGGGGGAAGATGTGGAGGCGGAGGAGATGGAGAAGGAGGCGAGGGGGTTGGCGGGGCTGCGGCTGCTTGAGGTGCCGAAATTTGGGGCGGATAAGCCGAACTATCGGGTGGATGGGCGTTGGGTGACGGGGGATTCGGGGGAGGTGGAGAAGTTCAGCGCGGTGGCGGTGCATTTTGGGTTGTGGCTTTCGCGGGATCCGAAACTTAAGGGGGTGCCGATTGGGCTGATTGACAGCTCGTTTGGGGGGACTTCGGCGGAGGGGTGGACGCCGGTGGGGAGATTGAAGGATTTTTCGAAGGACGAGTTTTCGCCTTCGATGTTTAATCTGGGGCCGGGGGCTTTGTATAACGGGATGATCGCGCCGCTGGGGCCGGTGGGGCTGAGCGGAGTGGTGTGGTATCAGGGGGAGAACAATTCGGGGAAGTCGCAGTTTTATCCTGCGATCATGCATGAGCTGATTGAGGGGTGGCGGGAGCAATTTGGGCGCGGGGATTTGCCGTTTATTATTGTGCAATTGCCGGCGTTTACGGATTTGTATGCGGGGTTTCCGTTTACCTGGGTGAGGGAGGCGCAGAGGCGGGTGGTGGAAGAGAATCGGGATACGGGGCTGGTGGTTTCGATCGATACGACCAATGGGTTTAATCTGCATCCGCGGGAGAAGGGGGAGATTGGGAGGCGGGCGGCGCTGCAGGCGGAGCGGTTGGCGTATCACGAGGATGTGGTGGCGGATGGGCCGACGTTTGAGAGCGCGACGCGGGAGGGAGATGGGATGCGGGTGAGATTTGATACGCATGATGGCGCGCTGGCGGCGCGCGGGGGTGGGGAATTTGTGACGGGGTTCGCGGTGGCGGGTGGGGATGGGGTTTTTCATTTTGCGGAGGGGAGGATCGATGGGGAGGATGCGGTGGTGGTGAGGTGCGAGGATGTGAAGGAGCCGCGGTTTGTGCGGTATGCGTGGGGGGCGGTGCCGGTGTGCGATCTTTATAATTCGGCGGGGTTGCCGGCGGGGCCGTTTCGGACGGATGAATTTGCGCCGACGGTTGGGATTGAGATTAAGCCGGTGATTGGGTCGCGGCGGGTGGCAACGGAATTGTATGATGTCATTATTTCCGGGAATGGGGATTTGTTGAGTCTGGGGGTGGATAAGGAGCAGTTTGTTTCGAATGATCTGGATGGGTTTGGGGTGGGGAATTTTCCGACTTTTTTTGGGGCGCGGCAGTTGCAGAATGTGGTGGAGAAGACGGGGAGTTCGATTTGCTTCAGCGATTTGGGGGTGAGGGAGACTTATTCGTTTTCAGCGACTTCGATGACGGTGAGGATTGAGGATCTGTCGAAGGATCCGAAGGATCGGGTGGGGTTTCGGTTGAAGTTGGCGCGGGGGGTGAAGATTTTCAGGGTGGGGGATGGGTTTGATCTGGTGCGTGGGGGTTCTCGGGTGAGGGTTACGGGGGCGGATGGGGTTGAGGGGGATTCGCTCGGGGGTGGGGAGGTGGAGGTTAATGTTGATGGGAATGGGTCGCGGACGATGGTGTTTGGGTTTGGGAAGGCGGGGTAATTGCGCGCGAGGGGGAAAGCTGCTTCCCTTCGGGGCGCGGCTAAACAATGAAAAACCCCACGATACCATCGTGGGGCTTTCTTTGGCGTGCGGGGTTTAGGCGGATTCTTTGCGGCGCTCGGGTTTCAGGTCGAAGAGGCTTTGGCGGCCTTCTACGATGTCTTCGGTGATTAAATATTTTCCGCCCTGCTCCTGGTCGGGGAGGCGGTACATCAGGTCCATCATGATTTCTTCTACTACGGCGCGGAGGGCGCGGGCGCCGGTGTCGCGTTTCAGGGCGCGCTCGGCGATTAATTCCAGGGCGCCGGGGGTGAAATCCAGTTCGCTGCCTTCTATACGGAAGAATTTTTGGAATTGCTTTACCAGCGCGTTTTTGGGCTCGGTCAGGATGTTGATCAGGGTTTTGATGTCTAGCGGATCCAAGGTGGCGGCGACGGGGAGGCGGCCTACGAATTCTGGGATCATGCCGAACTCGACTAAGTCCTCGGGCTGGACCTGGGCGAGGATGCGGGCGCGGTCGCGGGAGGTTTCGGCGGGAGAGGTTTCGGAGTTGAAGCCGATCTGGCGCTTGCCCAGGCGTTTGCGAATGATGTCTTCGAGGCCTACGAAGGTGCCGCCGCAGATGAAGAGGATTTGGGACGTGTCCATCTGGATGTATTGCTGCTCGGGGTGTTTGCGGCCGCCTTGCGGGGGGATGTTGGCGATGGTGCCTTCGAGCATTTTCAACAGGGCTTGCTGGACGCCTTCGCCGGAGACGTCGCGGGTGATGGAGACGTTGTTCTGGGTTTTGCCGATCTTGTCGATTTCGTCGATGTAGACGATTCCGCGCTGGGCGGATTCGAGGTCGTAGTCGGCGTTTTGTAAAAGCTTCAGAAGAATGTTTTCTACGTCTTCACCGACGTAGCCGGCCTCGGTGAGGGTGGTGGCGTCGCCGATGGCGAAGGGGACGTTGAGGATTCGGGCCAGGGTTTTGGCGAGAAGCGTTTTGCCGCTGCCGGTGGGGCCGATGAGAAGGACGTTGCTCTTGTCGATCTCGACGTCGGCGACGGTTGGGGTAACGGGGGCGGCGGCATCGGGGGAGACGGCGTTGGCGCTGGCGGTTGAGTCGGACGTGGTGAGGCGTTTGTAGTGGTTGTGGACGGCGACGGCGAGGGCTTTTTTGGCGTGGCCCTGGCCGACGACATATTGGTCTAAGAATTCTTTGACTTGCGCGGGGAGGGGATGGTGCTGAAAAGGGGCTGGGAGGCGGAGAGCTTTCGTTTTTCCTGGCGGATGATGTTGTGGGCGAGGTCGACGCAATTGGCGCAGATGTAGACCTCGCTGGGGCCTTCGACCATGGGGCCGACATCGCGGGAGGATTTGCCGCAGAAGGAGCAGGTGGTGATTCTACGGCCGCGGAATCCGGATTGATTGCTGGGATTGTTGCCTGGAGGGGGAAGATTTCCCGGGGGTCCGCCGTTGCCGGTGCGATTCGTGGTGGCCATCGACTTTCGATCCTTCGGGGCCGATGAGCGGCCCAGTCAATATGTTATTGAGCGCCAAACGTCAGTAAGATCAAAACTTAACGTCAAGTTAAGTATCGAACATTCATGGGTGGAGACTTGACCTCCAATCCATGAGGTTAAGGCAATCTTACAGCGGGAATATGGGAAAGGGAAAAGGCAAAATGTGGGCCGGGGAAAAGATTTTTTGGGGTGCGGTTTTGGGGGATGGAGGGGGAGATTATTGGCAGATGGAATGCCGCATGCCGAATGCCAAATGCCGAATGGGGGACGGGGGGATTCCGCCGGTGAGGACACCGGCGGCACTTTCATTGGTTATGGGGCGGTTTTGGGGGTGAGGGTGGGGTCGCCAGGTGAGAGGCGACGATTTTTTGTTTGGCTTTTTGGAATTCTTCGTCGGTGAGTTTTCCGGAACGGTGGAGGTCGCGGAGGTCGCCGATGGTGAAACCGAGGGACGGGGTAGCGGAGTCATCTACGCCCCAGATGCGTTTGCGGAGCCAGTAGACGGCGTAGAAGCCGGCGAGGACGAAGAGTAAGAGGAAGAAGCAGGCGAGGAAGATGTCAAGGGGGTCGGCGTCGGCGAGGATTGAGGGAAATGGCGCGGACATTTTGGGGGGACTTTATGTCTGGGTGAGGGGAGGGTCAATTGGAAAAGGGTGTCGTGTGTTGTCGGATGGAGATAGAGAATAAAGACTATTTTCGGTTGAGGTTTGTTTGACGAGGGAAGGCGGTTACTCGAATATCGCGTGCGGTTCCGCCGCGGGGACACATGGCTGGCCTGGTGACGTTTGGGGCGGCCTTGGGGTGTTCGGCGTGTTTGGACCGGAGACAAGAAGGGGAACCCGCGATTTGAGGGGTTCGAAAAACGCACCCCGCAAGCGGGGGCGGCTACATGGGAAAGCGAGTTTTGGGTCGCGGGGGGACGGGCTGGGGACAGCCCGGCTCATTTTTGGGGCGGGTAGTTATTGGGGGGATTGGGTGCTGGGGGTGGGGATTAGTTCGTAGATTTTTCCCGTCGCGTTGGGGGTGGTTAGTTGGGAGTGTTTGAATTCGGCTTGTCCGAAGTCGAGGATATAGAGGTTGCCGTCGGGGGAGAATTTTACGTCGATGGGGCGTTCGAGGGCCTGGGAGGTTGAGCCGGGGACTTTGCTGGCTGGGGTGCCCTTGGTGTTGAAGATGAAATCGGAGACTTTTCCGTGCTGGTTGGGGTCTACGAGGACGACGCGGTAGCCGGGGAGGGGATTGGGGATGGGACGGCCGCTGGTGGAGAAGGGAGCGGAGTCGCCCCAGAGGGCGACGAGGAGCTGGCCTTCGTAACGGGGGATGTGGAAGGGACCGGATTCGGGGATCCAAGCCATTTTGGAGACGCCGGACTGCCAGGGGAATTGGGAGAGGAGGTCCTGGGCGGGCGGGGGTTGGAGCTTGCTGGTTTCGTGATCGACGACGAAGCGGACGTCGGGATAGCCGGTGGGGAGAACCATCCACGGGGGCGGCTGGTATTTGGGGAGATATATGGGGTCGAAGGTGCTGGAGTAGTCTGGGAAGCCGAACCAGGTGCCCGGGAAGGTCCAGCGGTAGAGAGCGTCGGGGTCGTTGTCGATGGGCCGTGTGCCGCGGAGTTCCATGCCGCGGTTGGTGACGTAGATATTGCCGTAGTCGTCCAGGGAGAGACCGACGGGGTCGCGAAGGCCGTGGGCTTCGACGCGTTCGTCGCCACCGTCGAGAGCGACGCTCATGACGGCGCCGGTGGGTTTCTGGAGGGGGAAGTCGGCGGCGGGGACTTGTTCGATGTCGCTGATGCCGAGGGGCTGGAAGGGGACGGTGACGAGGGTTCCGGGGGAGAAGATGCTGGCCTGGGGGTTGGGGACGTCGAAACGGAAGCCAAGGAGATAGAGGGGGACGTAGGGGACGTCGCAGGCCTGGGGATGGTCTCGGACCCAGCCGGCTTCCCAGTTATCGAGGCCGACGACGCCGCTGTTGGTGGCGGCGCCGACGCCGAAGTAGAGACGCGGATCTGGGGAGGAGGCGGGGATGGCGACGTCGGTGACGCCGAAATCTCCCTGAGCGGGGAGATTGGCGATGATGGTTTGGTGATTGCCGTTGTCGTCGAAGGCGGTGATGGCACCCATGTCGTTGTAATCGCGGTGGGAGACGTAGAGTTTGCCGCGATAGGCGACCATGCCACCGATGGGGCCGTAGATGTGGTAGCCGACGGAGAAGATGGGGATGGGGATGCGGGTGCCGACGGGGTAGATGTCGACGCGAGCGCCGTCGGATTTTCGGATATAGAAGATGCGCGGGTCGCGGCCGTCGAGGCCGCCCTCGGCGACGAACATGTTTCCGGCGTCGTCGAAGCAGATGGCGGTTGGGCTGGTGAGGCCGGTCATGACTTCCTGTAGCTGGAAGTTTTCGGGGTATTCGACGAGTCGGCGGTCGATGGGGGAGCGGGTGGCGGCGGGGTAGTAATAGGGTCCGGTGGTGCAGGCGGTGGTGAGGAGGAGGGAGAGGAGGAGAACGCGCCGGGCAAGCCCGGCGGCTACACGGGGAGAGTCGGCGGGAATAACGCGAACTACGGTCACTGGGTGATATGTATAACTCAGTGTGGGGGCGGTGTCACTGTGATTGGGTGGGTCCGATAAATCCGCTAGATTTTGACGGTTTTGACAAGGTCTTTGACGTGCTGGACGCTGGCGGCGAGCATTTTTTTCTCAGCGTCGTCGAGTTGGATTTCGATGATTTTTTCGACACCGTCGGTGCCGAGGATGCAGGGGACGCCGACGAAGTAGCCACCGATGCCGTATTCCTTATCGCAGTAGGCGGCGCAGGCGAGGATGCGTTTTTTGTCTTTGATGATGGCTTCGGCCATGGCGACGGTGGCGGAGGCGGGGGCGTAGTAGGCGGAGCCGGTTTTGAGGAGACTGACGATTTCGGCGCCGCCGTTGCGGGTGCGTTTGACGATTTCTTCCAGGCGTTGCGGGGGGATGAGCTGGGAGACGGGGATTCCGCCGGCGAAGGAGTAGCGTGGGAGGGGGACCATGTCGTCGCCGTGACCACCGAGGAGGAGGGCGTGAACGTCTTCGACGGAGCAGCCGATTTCGGCGGCGAGGAAGGCGCGGTAGCGTGCGGCGTCGAGGACACCGGCCTGGCCGAGGATGCGGTGGGTGGGGAAGCCGCTGGATTTCCAGGCGACATAGACCATCGCGTCGAGGGGGTTGGAGACGACGATCATGACGGCATTTGGGGAGAATTTCGCGACATTTTCGGAGACTTGTTTGACGATGCCGGTGTTGATGTTGATGAGGTCGTCGCGGGACATCCCGGGCTTGCGGGCGATGCCTGCGGTGACGATGACGACGTCGGAGCCGGCGGTGGGTTCGTAGGAGCAGGCGCCGATGATCTTGGCGTCGAAGCCTTCGACGGGGGCGGATTGGCAGAGGTCGAGGGCTTTTCCCTGGGGCATTCCTTCGACCTGGGGGACGTCGACGAGGACGATGTCGCCGAGCTCTTTGGAGGCGGCCCAGTGGGCGGCGGTGGCTCCGACGTTTCCGGCACCGATGATGGAGATTTTGGGACGACGCATTTTTTGGGGTCCTTTCGTATTGGAGGGAAGGATTATGGGGAAATGAGAGGAAGATTCAAACGGGGTGGTGGAGGGCGAATGTTGAATGGAAATGCCCCACGGCGGCGCCGTGGGCGTTTCGGGAGTTTGGCGCGGGGTTGGAATGAGGAAATGGGGGTGGCTAGGATTCGGGACTTTTTATGACGGATGTGGTTGAAGATTCGAGGGTGGGGGTTGCGCGGGAAAGCAATTGGGGGCTTTTTGGGCAGTTGTTTGCGCTGGCGGGGCCGGTTTGGGTTGAGCAAGTTTTGCACATGCTGGTGGGGTTGAATGATACCTATCTCGCGAATCATCTTCCCTCGCATGCGGCGGATGCGGGGGCGGCGGTGGGGACGGTTACATATTTTTTGTGGCTGATTGGGCTGCTGGTTTCTTCGATCGGAACGGGGAGCACGGCGCTGATCGCACGGGCGAAGGGGGCGCGGCATCGGTCGCTGAGTAACCGGGTGACGGGACAGTCGGTGGCGGCGGCGATTATTTTGGGGGTGGTTTGCGGGGTGTTGTTGTCAATCGGGGGACGGCCGATTATTGAGGCGACGCAGTTGCAGGGGATGGGGAAGGGGTTTGCGCTGGAGTATCTGAGGATGCTGAGCGCGGCGCTGCCGTTTACGATGGTGATGTTTATCGCGGGGGCGTATAGGCGCGGGGGTGGGGATACGCTGACGCCGGCGATTGTGATGGTGATCGTGGACGTGGTGAATATGGTTTGCAGCTTTGCGCTGACGCGGGGGTGGTGGGGATTGCCGGTGATGGGATTTACGGGGATCGCGGCGGGGACGATTATTGCGTATGTGACTGGGGGGGTGTTGGAGTTTCTCGTCGTTTGGGTGGGGACTAGTGGGGCGCGGCTTTATATCCATCGGATGCGGCCGGACTGGCTTACGATCAAACGGCTGTTCAGGATCGGGGTGCCGGCGGGCGTGGAAAATCTGCTGGCGTGGTTTGCGAATTTTGCGGTGATCGCGGTGATCAATCGGATGGATCCTACGAATGCTTCTTCGGCGGCGCATATAAATACCGTCAGGCTGGAGAGCGTGAGCTTTTTGTCGGGGATCGCGTTTGCCACGGCGGCGGCGACGATGGTGGGGATTTCGCTGGGGAGGAAAGATCCGGGGCGGGCGATGCGGAGCGCGCTGCTGGCGTATGCGGGGGGTGGAGGGGCGATGGTTTTGTGCGGGATATTGATGATTACGCTGGGGAGGTATCCGGCGGAGTGGTTGTCGCCGAACGATGGGCATATCGTGGAGATGACGGCGCGGTGTTTGCGGATTACCGGGTTTATTCAGGCGGGGTTCGCTTCCAGTTTGATTTTTGGGGGTGCGCTGCGCGGGGCGGGGGATACGTTTGTGGTGATGTGTTTGAATCTGGCGAGTGTGATTGGGCTCCGGTTTACGGGCGTGATCGTGGTGGGGTTGGTTTGGAAGATGGGGCTGGAGGCGGTTTGGGTGGTGTTGGCGGGGGAATTGTTTATTCGGGGGTGTGTGATTTTTGGGAGGTTTTGGAATGGGGGGTGGAAGAGGGTTGTGGTTTGAAAGGTGTGAAAGTGCGAAGGTGAGAAGGTGTGAAAGTGGGTTAGCGGGATTGGTTTAGTTTTTTGGCTACGGCGGCGGTGATTTGGCGCGGGAGGAGGCGGGTGGAGAGGGCGGAGAGTTTGTTTAAGGGGCCGGGGATGGAGGTGCGATGGCCTTTTAGCATGGCGCGGTAGCCTATGCGGGCGGCGGTCATGGAAGGCATGACCTTGGATTTGAAGAGGAGGGAGTGGGAGATTCCGGCGCGGGCTTGGAATTCGGTTTGGGTGGGGCCGGGGCAGAGGGCGGTGACGGTGATGCCGGTTCCGGCGAGCTCGGAGGAGAGGGCTTCGGAGAAGCTAAGGACATAGGCCTTGGTGGCGTAGTAGACGGCCATGAGGGGGCCGGGGAGGAAGGCGGCGAGGGAGGCGACGTTGAGGATTTTTCCGGAGCGGCGCTGGAGCATCTGGGGGAGGAAGAGGCGGGTTAGGTGGGTGAGAGTGGTGATGTTTAGTTGGAGCATGGAGAGAGTTGTCTGGATGTCGGAGTCGGCGAAGGGGCCGTGGGAGCCGAAGCCGGCGTTGTTGATCAGGAAGTCGATGGGTTGGGATTGGAGTTGGTCGAAGATTTTTTGGGGGGATGCGGGGTCGGAGAGGTCCTGGGGGATGATTTGGACTTCGATTTTATGTTGGTGTTTTAGAGTGGCGGCGAGTTGTTCTAGGGCGGGTTGGGTGCGGGCAATCAATACGAGGTTGTGGTGGTCCTGGGCGAAGAGGTGGGCGAGGTCGCGGCCGATGCCTGTGGAGGCGCCGGTGACTAGGGCGGTTTTTGTTGGAGGTCGGGTCTGGCTCAAGGCCCTCACCCTAGCCCTCTCCCGGAGTACCGGGAGAGGGGATAAATGCGCGGTTCCTAGGCGATAGTGATTCCTTGGTCCAGGTAGACGTCTTGGATGACGTTTAATAATTTTACACCGTCTTGCATGGGGCGTTGGAAGGCTTTTCGGCCGGAGATCAGGCCCATGCCGCCGGCGCGTTTGTTGATGACGGAGGTGCGGACGGCGTCGGCGAAGTCGTGCTCGCCGGAGTCGCCGCCGGAGTTGATTAACGGGCTGCGGCCCATGTAACAATTTGCGACTTGATAGCGGCAGAGTTCGATGGGGTGGTCGCCGGGGGTTAGATCGGAGTAGACTTTTTTGCTGGTTTTGCCGAATTTCAGGGTGGTGAAGCCGCCGTTATTTTCTGGGAGTTTTTGTTTGATGATGTCGGCTTGGATGGTGACGCCGAGGTGGTTGGCCTGTCCGGTGAGGTCGGCGGCGAGGTCGAAATTTTTGTCGGGGGTGGAGAAGGCGGGGTTTCGGAGGTAGCACCAGAGGACGGTGACGAGGCCGAGCTCGTGGGCGGCGGCGAAGGCGCGGGAGACTTCCTGGATCTGGCGGTCGGATTCGGCGGAGCCGAAGTAGATGGTAGCGCCGATGGCGACGGCGCCCATGTCGAAGGCCTGTTTGACCTGGGCGAACATGATCTGGTCGAACTTGTTGGGATAGGACAAGAGCTCATTGTGGTTGAGCTTGACGAGGAAAGGGATTTTGTGGGCGTACTTGCGGGAGCAGGAGCCGAGGACGCCGAGTGTGGAGGCGACGGCGTTGCAGCCACCTTCGACGGCGAGCTTGACGATGTTTTCGGGGTCGAAGTAGATGGGGTTGGGGGAGAAGCTGGCGCCGGCGGAGTGCTCGATGCCCTGATCGACGGGGAGGATAGAGACAAAGCCGGTCTTGGCGAGGCGGCCGGTGTTCATGATGAGGTGGAAATTTCGGAGGACGTTGGAGGAGCGGTCGGTGGCGGCGAGGATTCGGTCGACGAAGTCGGGGCCGGGGAGGTGGAGGAGATCGCGTTTGAAACCTTTGGCGGTGTAGTTCAAGAGGGAATCGGCATCGGGGCCGAGGAGATCGATAAGTTGACGGTTTGCGGTAGACATTTAGGAACTCCTTGAAATTAGGGTGTTGAGTTTATGGATGGGGGCGGAGGTTGCAATGGGGATTGCGGGGGTGGGTCAGATTGAGATTGGTGAATAATTTGCAAAATTCCCCACGGCGGCGCCGTGGGCGTTCCCATTTCAGGCAAAGGGGGGAGACTTATTTTTGGGAGAGGAGTTGGGGGAGGAGCTGGACGAAGCGGCTTCTGGCAAGGATTTGTTGGAGGCCTGCGGTGCGGGCTTGTGAAATAGTGCTCGCGTCTTCGTGGGAGACGAAGCCTACGGCGGTGCGGTTGGGGGATTGGGATTGCCAGGCGGCGGCGGCTTGGATTGCGCCGGGGAGGTTGAGGTCTACGAGCATGAGGGTGGAGGTGGGGTCGGAGGAATCGAGCTGGGTGGGGTCGCGGATGATTTTTATGTTTGCGCTGGCGGCGCGGGCTTCGGCGGTGATGCGACTCGAAAACATGAGGTCGCGGACGAGGGCGAGGATGGGAGGAGTTTCGTTGGGCATAAGGATCAGTCGAAGAAAGCGCTCCCCTGCGGGTCGCGGCTAAACAAATACATGGGTGGAGCTAGGGGGTATCTTTGGGTTTTTCGTGGGGTTTTACAACGGGGTAAAATTCTCCGGTGTATTCTGTGGGTTCTTCGGGGGATTGGGGGACGATCTTTGAAGTTTCCGGGGTGGCGGTGAGTTTTTTGACTTCGGGGGGGGCGGCGGCGACGGGTGCGGGGACGGGAGTTTCCGTTGGAGAGGCTTTGATGGAGGCGGCGAGGGATTCTTCGAGCTCGCGGAGGCGGTCCATGTCGGATTGGGTGACGACGGGAGCGGTGGGTTTGGCGGTTGTGGGCTCGGGGCCGCCTTTGAAGCGGGCTAGGTTGTATTCGTCGGGGGTCATGCGGCCGTAGCCGCCTTTGATCATGACGGAGAGGAGGGTGGGCCAGATGACGCCGACGAGGAGGAAGGAGGCGATCATCCAGGCTTCGTAGGTGTATTTGGAGTTTTCCCACCAGCGGTAATGGAAGGAGACGAGGAGGGCGTTATCGCCCTGCTGCTTTTGGAGATATTGGTTGGCGGCGAGGATGAAGTCGGTGACGTTGTGTCCGTCAGCGGGGTTCCAGGGGATCCAGTAGGCGCGGCCGGGGGTGATTTTGATTTGGGATGGGCCGTGGGCTTCGCGGAGGGAGGAGTTGGCATAGATGATGGAGTGGATGCCGAGGGGCGTGGACTTGTGATAGAAGCGAGCGGCGAGGGAGTCGAGGGTGTCGCCTTTTTTTCCGACGTAGACGCTGGTGCCAGGATAAGGCTGGCTGTTGGCGCGGGCGCTCTGGCGTGGGGTGGGCTCGTAGGGGAAAGGCACCCAGCACCATTGGGTTTGGGTTGAGCCGGAGGGGTGGTCTTTGTCGGGGGCGAGGAGGCGGGTGAAGCTGATGAGCTGCATCTTGACGGTGTGGTCGCCGACGGGGACGTCCTGGACGGGGTGGATGACGAGGCCGCTGAACCAGGCCTCGCGGCGGTTGGGGTTGCTGGGGTCGACCCAGGGGCGGAGGAGGAGGCCGGTTTCGAAGGTTACGGTGGAGACGGATTCGTGGTTGACGGAGGTGTCGGCGCCGCCGGAGTTGATGTAGGCGAGGAATGCACCGAGAGCGATGCTGATGAGGGTCCAGTGCCACCATTTCATGCGTTCTATGAAGCCCATATTTCCGCGGGGTTTGCTGTTAAAATTAAATTAGAACATGTTGGGGGATTCAGAACAAGGTAGTGCAAAATTGTTGCGATGGGATGGTGTCTTTCTTGTCCAGTGAGGAATTCGAGTCGGCATACAGAGAGAAGAAGAAGAGTATTTTCGGTTGTGGTTTGAGTGACGAGGAAATGCGGTGGCTCGAATATCCATGAAAGGCTTCCCCGATCAACAAAAAAATTCTCCTCGCGAAAAGCGGTTACTTCTTTTTCATTCCGAGACCTCTTCGTCCGTCTGCCGGCTGGTGACTGGCCTCTCGGCGGTCCATATATCCATTCGTGCTGGCCGGGCCCGATCAACAGCGTTTGGCCGAGCGGCACATGATCTCATCCGGCGCGGGCGGCCCAATTATAACGTGGCCTCTCGAGCCTGAATTGCTTCGGGCTCATGGCCAATTCGAGCCAGGGCTGGCCCACTTCCGGACGAGATCAGTTCCTTATGTCTTTTGCTTCCCGGTCTTGGGGGCGGCACCTCCTGATAATCCTGGTTGTTGTTCCACATTGAATAGACGATCCGACATATGCGGTTGGCGACGGTGATGTAGCCGCGACCGCGGTCCTGTTTGCCGTTGTTGGTACGGCGATTGAAAAGTTCTCGCAAAAAAGCGTCCCTTTGCACTGCCGAGTGGGCGGCCTGAATAAAGGCCCACTGAAGGGTAGTGCGACCGGCGTGACCAAGTCGGCGGCCGATGGGCTTGGCATCGCGATCTTCTCCGCTGTCGTCGGCCTGCGGCGCCAGCAGGCTGTATTGGAGCAGGCATCGACTGGAGGAGAAACGATCGATTCGGCCGATCTCGGCGACCAGCGTATATCCCAGCACGGTGGAGATGCCCGGCACGGTCATCAGGCGCTGGCCGATCTCCGATCGTTTCATGGTCGCGCGGAACCGGCGGGTGGCCCGTGCGATCAGGCGACGCAGAGAATCCAGCAGCATGAGATCTTCCTTGAGCGTCTGGCGTCCTGAGAGGCTCAGGGTCTTGTCCTCGGTGAGCAGCGACAGGAAACGCCGGCCCTGCACACCGAAGAGGTCGGTGAGCTCGCTGACGATTCCATGGCGGTGCAGCGTCGCGTGAATGCGATTTTTCAACTGCGTTTGAGCCTGAACGAGGGTCATCCGATGGCGCAGCAGCTCCCGCTGATCACGAATCTCGCGTGGGGCCAGCCAGACTTCCCACCAGCGCTTCATGATGCCTCGCTTAAATATCGGTTTTTCGTTCCAGAGTTCACTGAGCAGGTCGGCATCGACCTTGTTGCTCTTGGCGATCCCGCGTCCTTCCCGCCATGCCGCCACTTTGCGGCTCGAGGCCAGGTGGGGCTGCATGTTCAAAATCTGCAACTCATCGCTGAGCCATCCCCAGCCAAATGTCGCTTCCAGGATCACCGGCGTGCCTCGCGGCCACTGAGCGATTCGCTCTCGAAGCTTTTGGCGATCCAGGTGATCCAGGCGTTCGCGAGCAATGACCTTCCCGGAAGCGTCGCGCAGACTGGCGGACGAGAACTTCCGATGGACGTCCAGCCCTACCTGAACTACCTTGTCGTATAACTTCATGGCTATCTCCTTGTGTGAATGACACCAAAACCGGAATGTTAACTTCCGGCAGGGAGATGGCCTTTCATGCGATTATAAAACGCGGTTCCGCCGCGGGGACACATGGCTGGCCTGGTGAAGTTCGGGGTGGCATTGGGGTGTTGGGCAGGGAATGGGCATAAATGCCCCACGGCGGCGCCGTGGGCGTTTCCATATAGTAGATGTCATGTCGGCTGTTATTTGTGACGTTTTTGGGGGGATTTATTTCGGGATTTTTCTAATTTTCGGATTCGGTCGACGATTTCGGGGAGTTGGGCGAGGAGGGTGATGGCCTTTCGGCCGTGGGGGGCGGGGGTTGCGGGGGCTCCGTAGAGGATGACGTTGTCGGGGGCGTTGGTGGCGACACCGGCGCGGGCGGCGATGGAGACGTGGTTGCCGAGGAGGAGGTGTCCGGCGATGCCGGCCTGGCCGCCGAGGGTGAGGTGGTGGCCGATTTTGGTGGAGCCGGCGATTCCGGAGAGGGAGACGATGAGGGCGTGGTCGCCGATGGTGGTGCCGTGGCCGATGACTGCGAGGTCGTCGATTTTGGTGCCTGCGCCGATGATGGTTTTTCCTAATGTGGCGCGCTGGATGGTGGCGTTGGCGCCGATTTCTACGTCGTTCATGAGTTCGACGATGCCGATTTGGGGGATTTTGTGGTGGGCGCCGGCGTGGGTGGCGTAGCCGAAGCCGTCTACGCCGATGACGGCGCCGGCGTGGAGGGTGACGCGGTCGTGGAGGATGCAGTCATCGTAGACGACGGAATTGGGGTAGAGGAGGCAGTCGCGGCCCAAGGTGGCGCGGGGGCCGACGTAGACGCCGGGGTAGATCGTGCAGCCTTCGGCGATTTTGGCGGTGGGGTCGACGTGGGCGTTGGGGTGGATGCCGGTGAATGGATGTTTGCGGTGGCCGTGGATCAGGACCATGGCTTGCATGAAGGCGAAGTAGGGGTCGTCGCAGCGGAGGAGGGTGACGGATTTGGAGCGGGTGTGGTTGGGGGCGATGACGGCGGTGGCTTTGGTGGTGGCGAGGAGCTTTTCGTATTTGGGGTTGGAGAGGAAGCTGAGTTGGCCGGGTTGGGCGTCTTCGAGGGTGGCGATGGAAGAGATGACCGCCCCACCGTCGCCGACGACGGCGGCGTTAATCTTTTCGGCCAGGTGGGAAATGGATATTGTCATGGCTGGAAGGCATTTGTTATCCGGTGTGGCGGCAAATAACAAATGCTCAAATGGCCCTCACCCCAACCCTCTCCCGGAGTACCGGGCGAGGGGGAAAGAAATGGAATATGGCGTATTTGCTGGGAATTGATGTTGGGACTTCGGGGACGAAGACCGTCATTTGCGATGAGAGGGGGAAGGTGCTGGCGACGGGGATGGCGGAGCATCCGATTTATTCGCCTAAGCCGGGGTGGTCGGAGCAGGATCCGGGGGATTGGTGGAAGTCGGTGGTGAGGGCGACGCGGGAGGTTCGGAAGAAGGCGAAAGTCAAAGAGAAGGAGATCAAGGGGATCGGGCTTTCGGGGCAGATGCATGGGAGCGTTTTTCTGGGGGATGGGGTTAAGCCGCTGCGGCGGGCGCTGCTTTGGAATGATCAGAGGACGGCGGAAGAGTGCGCGGAGATTGAGGAGAAGGCTGGGGGGCGGGCGGGGTTGATTGAGATGGTGGCGAATCCGGCGTTGACGGGGTTTACGGCGCCGAAGATTTTGTGGGTGAGGAAGCATGAGCCGCGGGTTTATGAGAAGACGAAACATATTTTGCTGCCGAAGGATTTTATTCGGTTGCGAATGACGGGGGAGTATGCGACGGAGGTGAGTGATGCGAGCGGGACGCTGCTGCTGGATGTGGTGAATCGGAAGTGGTCGGATCGGTTGATGGGGCTATTGGGGATTGATAGGGCGCTGATGCCGGAGGTGTTTGAGTCGCCGAAGATTACCGGGTATCTGACGGTTTCGGCGGCGGAGGAATTGGGGTTGTCGCCGGGGACGGCGGTGGTTGGGGGCGGCGGCGACCAGGCTGCGGGGGCGGTGGGGAATGGGATTACTTCCACGGGGATTGTGAGCGCGACGCTGGGGACTAGCGGAGTGTTTTTTGCGCATAGCGATGAGCCTACGAGGGATCCGAAGGGGAGGGTTCATACGATGTGTCATGCCGTGCCGGGGAAGTGGTGCGTGTTTGGATGCATGCTTTCGGCGGGCGGGTCGTTTCAGTGGTTTCGGAATAATCTGGCGGGTGAGGAAGTGGCAGTCGCAAAGAAGAAGAAAGTGGATCCGTATGTGCTGTTGATTGAAGAGGCGAAGAAAGCGCCGGCGGGGTGTGAGGGGTTGCAGTTTTTGCCGTATCTGACCGGGGAGAGGTGTCCGTATCCGGATCCGCTGCGCGCGGGGGGTGGATCGGGGTGACGGCGCGGACGACGCGGGGGATGCTGATTCGGTCGCTGCTGGAGGGGGTGACGTATGGGATGAAAGATGCGCTGACGATCATGGAGGGGATGGGGATACCGGTTTCGCAGGTGAGGGCGAGCGGAGGAGGGGCGCGGAGCGATTTTTGGCTGCAATTGCAGGCGGATATTTATCGGCAGCCGATCGTGAGCACGAGCGCGGCGGAGGGGCCGGCGTATGGGGTGGCGATATTGGCGGGAGTGGGGACCGGGGTTTGGAGCGGCGTGGAAGAGGCGGCGAGGAGTTGCGTGAAGTGCGTGAGGAGGCGGAAGCCGAATGGGAAGACTGAGGGGGTTTATGGGAGGGGGTATGGGGTTTATGGGAAGTTGTATGGGAATTTGAGGGAGAGGTTTGGGGAGATGGCGGGGGTGTGACTCGAAACCAGAAATCCGAATCAAATTCGAAATTCGAATCCCGGCTGCGCCCGGACAAATTTGAAATTCGAATGAAGACGCGCCGCGTAAACGCGGCCGCTAAACGGGGGATCGGGTTTCCATTTTATCCTACGAGGGCTTTTCCGCAGTGTTTTTCTAAGACTCTTAGGGGGCTGCGGTCGGGGGTGACCATGGCTTTGAGGGGGATGATGTAGGTTTGCTCGGTCATGAACTGTCCGGACATGGCGGCGTGGGGGACCTGGTCGGTGTAGACCATCCAAGTGCTGCCGGGAGGGAATTCCATGCGGATCTTGGGCCAGTTGGTTTGGTAGTCGGTGCTTTCCTTCAAATAGTCGTGGAATCTTAGCATGAAGCGGTCGTAGGCGCTGCGGTCGAGGCCTTTGACGCCTACGGCGCGGAAGACGGGTGCGAAGGCTTTGCGGAGTTTTTCACCGGCGGAGCCGGACTCGCGGGCGAAGGTGGGGAGGCCGGCGTCGTCGGCGAAAGTTTTTACCAGGGCGGGGAATTTGTCGGTGGTTTCCCAGACGCGGGGGCGGGTGAGATTGATGTTGGTGAAGACGCGGAGGATGCGGCCGCCGAAGGTCGGGCGGCTGGGGAAGGCGTCTACGTGCATGAGGTCGTTGCGTTTGTGCAAGGGGAGGTCGCGGCCTTTTTCTTCCAGGGGGCGGTAGCTGGCGAAATCTAACGTCCAGTGAGGGGCGTAGGGGGCTAGGAACTGGCTTAGGAAACGCGTTACTTCCTTGGAGTAGCGGCGCATGATGTCGTGGAGGCGCTGGTTTTCTTCGGGGGTTTCGCAGGCGTCGCCGCGGAGGAGGTCCTGGCTGGGGCGGTAGGAGACGTTTTTGTGGACCTTCAGGCCGGATTGTTTTTGGGAGAGGAGGAACTCGCGGTCGTCTTTGGAGAAATCGAAGGGGGTGGAGTTGAAGACGACGATGTCGCCGTCTTCCAGGGCTTCGCAGTATTTGCGGGAGAGGTCGTCAGAGCGGGCGGGGTCGTTCCATCCCTGGGGGAAGGTGTATTCCGTTACTTCGGCTTTGGGCATAAATCAGATCTCCGTGTTATGCGTCCTTGCTTAGAAACAATTGCCCGGGGCATCCATCCCTCATGAGGCACGCATATTGTATGTGCAAAACGGGCATATGGGCAAATGTTCAGGGGCGGAGGTTTGGTGGCAGTGGCGGCCCTGTTGGGGTTTGGAAGAGAGGGATTTTTATCGGTTGGGGTTTGTGCGACGAGGGTAGCCGGTGACTCGAATATCACGGGCGGTTCCGCCGCGGGAACACATGGCTGGCCGGGTGAAGTTCGGGGCGGCTTTGGGGTGTTGGGCTCAGGTAATTGTGGGATTCGAGTATATTTGTGGGCATGTTGCGGAAGATCGCGGCGGCGCTGGTTTGTGTTGCGTGGGGGCTTTGGTTTGGGGGGTTGGGGGCGCTGTTTTTGTTTGTGTCGGACTTGTTTGCTAAGGACCGCCCTACCGCTCTCAATGCGGCGCCGGAGATGTTTTTGGTTTGGGAGAGGTATCAACTGATCGTTGCGGCGGCGGGGTTGCTGGGGGTGGTGGCGTGGAGGGTTTTGTCGGGGTCAGTGAGAGTCACCGTTATCTTTTCGCTGCTGGCGGTTGCGGCGGTGCCGGCGGCGCTGGGGCCGATTTTTGTTACGGCGAGGATGGAACAACTTCGGGAGCAGGGGCAATCATCCGGGGCGGAGTTTAAGAAATTGCATGGGGTTTCGATGATGATTTATTCGGGGGAAGTGCTGGTATTGCTGGGGGCGGGGGTTGCGTTGCCCTGGGCGATGAGGGAAGGTTTGGAGCGCGATGGACGAGAAAGTGGATCTACAACTTGAAGAGGGGATGAGGCTGCATTCGGTTGGGGAGCTGGAGGGGGCGGAGAGGATTTACCGGCGGGTGCTGGGGGAGTGGCCGGAGGATGTGGATGCGCTGCATCTGCTGGGGGTTTTGCTGGGAGAGAAGGGGGAAAATCAGGCGGGGCTGGAGTTGATTGATCGGTCGATTGCGGGGGATCCGGAGTGCGCGGAGTTTTGGAATAATCGGGGGATGATTCTTGCCAACCTGGGGAGGGTCGAGGAGGCGATGGAGGGGCATCGGAAGGCGATTGAGTTGAGAGGGGATTTTGCGGAGGCGTATAACAGCCTGGGGGTTTTGCTGCTGCGGAACAAACAGATAGGTCAGGCGGCCGAGGCGTTTGCGAGGGCGGTTGAGCTGCGGGGAGATTTTTCCAATGCGTACAGCAACCTGGGGGCGGCGCTGAATCGGCTGGACCGATTTGAGGAGTCAATGGCGGCGAGCCGGCGGGCGCTGGAGCTGAATCCGCAACTGGCGGAGGCGCAGATCAATCTGGGCGTGGCGCTGCATGAGACGGGGCGCGATGAGGAGGCGATATCGGCGTATCGAAAAGCGATCGAGCAGGACGAGAAACTGGCCAATGCACACGCGAATATTGGGGCGGCGATGGAATCGCTGGGGCGGCATGAGGAGGCGGTGGCGGCGCTTGAGCGGGCGCTGGCGATCAACCCGAGGTCGGGGCCGGCGCATTACAATCTGGCGCTGGTGCTGCTTGCGGCGGGGGATTACGGGAGGGGGTTTGAGGAGTATGAATGGCGGGCACATGCGCTGGCGGCGCGGGCGAAATATCCTTTCCCGCAGTGGCAGGGGCAGGAGATAACGGAAAAAAGAATTCTGCTGCACGATGAGGGGGGACTGGGGGATGCGATTCAGTTTGTGCGGTATGTGCCGATGGTGGCGCGGATGGGGGCGTTGGTGACATTGCGCGTGCAGAGAGAATTGGGGCGGCTGTTTGGGGGAATGGGGGTGAAGATGGTTTTTGATGGGGAGGAAATGGGGGCGTTTGATTTTCATGCGTCGCTGCTGAGTTTGCCGTGGGCGTTTCGGACGACGGTGGAGACGATTCCGGCGGAGGTGTATTTGCGGGCGGATGGGGAGATTGAGAGGAAGTGGGCGGGAGCATTGGGCGCGGAGAAGGGAAAGCGGGTGGGCGTGGTATGGGCGGGGTCACCGAAGCATCGGATTGGTCGGAAACGTTCGATGCCGGTAGAGATGCTGAGACCGCTGATGGGGCTCGCGGGGGTTCGGTGGGTGAGCTTACAGAAAGGGCGCGGGGCGGAGGGGGCGGGGATGGGGATGTTGGATCGGACGAAGGAACTGAGCGATTTTGCGGAGACGGCGGGGTTGATGGCGAATCTGGATGCGGTGGTTTCAGTCGATACGGCAGTGGCGCACCTGGCGGGAGCGATGGGGAAGAAGACGTTTTTGCTGCTGCGGACGGAGGGGGATTGGAGGTGGATGCGCGGGAAGCAGGATAGTCCGTGGTATCCGAGCGTGCGCGTGGTGAGGCAGAAGGTTGAGGGGGATTGGGAGGGAGTTGTGGGGGAAGTGGGAGCGGCGCTGCGGGGACTGTAAATCAGCGCCGGGGAAGCCCGGCGGCTACACGGGGTGGAGGTTCGTCGTTATAGTGTGGAGTCGTGAGCAAACGCGTCGCGATTCTTGGGTCTACGGGATCGATTGGGTGCAGTACGCTGGACGTGGTTCGGCATCTGGGGCCCCCCTACCGGGCGGTGGGGTTGGGGGCGCATCGGCAGGTGGGGAAGCTGGCGGGGCAGGTGAAGGAGTTTGAGCCGCATTCGGTGGCGATTGTGGATCGGGAGCGAGTGGAGGAGTTGAAGGAATTGCTGGGGGTTGGGGGGCCGCGGATTTTTGTGGGGGAGAGCGGGCTCGTCGATCTGGCGCGGCATGAGGAGGTGGATATTGTGGTGGCGGCGGTTGTGGGGGCGGCGGGGTTGCCGGCGGCATTGGCGGCGGTAAGGGCGGGGAAAACATTGGCGCTGGCGAATAAGGAGGCGCTGGTTGTGGCGGGGTCGCTGCTCATTCCGGAGGCGCGCAGCGCGGGGTGAAATTGCTGCCTGTGGATTCGGAGCATTCGGCGATATTTCAGGCGATGGCTTGTGGACGGGGGAGCGAAGTCAAGCGGGTGATTCTTACGGCGAGTGGAGGACCCTTCAGAAACGCGCCTTTGGAGAAGATTCGAAGCGCGACGGTGGAGGACGCGCTGAATCATCCGACGTGGAGGATGGGGAATAAGATTACCATTGATTCGGCGACGATGTTTAACAAGGCGCTGGAACTTATTGAGGCTTGCTGGCTGTTTGATCTGAAGCCGGAGCAGGTGCAGATCATGATACATCCGGAGTCGGTGATTCATTCGATGGTGGAGTTTGTGGATGGGTCGGTGATGGCGCAGATGTCGCCGCCGGATATGCGGACGCCGATTCAGTATGCGCTGACTTATCCGGATCGTGCGGTGGGGTGTTCGAGACGGATGGACTGGACGAAATGTCATAGTCTAAATCTGGAGCCGCCGGACTTTGAGAGGTTTCCGGCTTTGAAGCTGGCGTATAAGGTTGCGGAGGCGGGTGGGACGGCTGGGGCGGTGTTAAACGCGGCAAATGAGGCAGGGGTTGCGGCCTTTATGGGGGGGCGAATCGCCTTTGGCGAGATTTCGGGTATTGTGGAACATACAATTTCGCTCCATCGTATTCAGGAGCAACCGTCTCTGGACGATTTGCTCGAAGCGGACCGATGGGCAAGGGATACGGCAGAAAGTTCGATAGCGGTGCGTACGTGTGCGCCGTTGGGTTAAAGTCGCGCCGCGTAAACGCGGCCGCTAAACAGGTTATCGATGATCTACTTTCATAACGCGTTGGATTATGCGCAGTTGGCGCTGGGGCTGGGGATCGTGATATTTGTTCACGAGCTGGGGCACTTTCTGGCGGCGAAATATTGCGACGTGAAAGTGGAGCAGTTTGCGATTGGGTTTGGGCCGGCGATCGTGGCGTATCGGAAGGGGATCGGGTTTCGTTGGGGGACGACTACGCCGGACTATAACAAGGCGATTCACGAGCATATTGAGAAGGTGGAAAAGGAAGAGCTGCAACTGCATGAGAAGGCGAATCCGACGCTGGATTATGCGGCGACGGTGGCGGCGCGGATCGGGCTGGGGGAGACGGAATACCGTTTTAACTGGGTGCCGCTGGGCGGGTATGTGAAGATGCTCGGGCAGGACGACCTTCGGCCGGGGGTGACGGCGGAGGATCCGCGGGCGTATAACAAAAAGTCCGTGGGGGCGCGGATGATCATTGTTTCCGCGGGCGTGGTGATGAACATTATCTTCGCGGCGATCGGGTTCATGATTTTGTTCATGGTGGGATATCCGGTTCCGCCGGCGATTGTTGGGGGCGTGATCGCGGGGAGTCCGGCGGCGCGAGCGGTGACGGCGGATGGGAACGTGGTGGGGTTGCAGCCTGGGGATGAGATTGTTTCGTATCGCGGGAAGCCGATGATGGGGGATTTTTCGCGGATACCGCTGAATGTTGCGCTAACGTATGACGGGACGCGGGTGGCGCTGGAGGTGAAGCATCCGAATGGGAAGAGCGAGACGCTGTATACGACGCCGCAGCGGGAGGGGGAGGATGGGAAGGGATTGCTGCAGCTTGGGGTGATTCAGCCGTTTGAGCTATCGGGGCCGGAGGTTTTTGCAGAGGACGATACGGACGATGACGCGACGCTGGCGAAGATGGAATTGCCGGATGAGAACGCGCTGAATCCGGGGGATAGGGTTACACAGATCAATGGGAAGATAGTGAATCGGAACCCCCCCGCCGCTGCGATTGCGCAGTTGTATGGGGCGCTGGAGGATTCGAATGGGAAGGCGGTGGCGCTGACGGTTGAGGGGCCGGATGGGAAGATCCGGCATACATCGGTGACGCCGTATTTTGGGTTGCCGTTTACGGATGCGGATTTGTCGATTTTGGGGATGGCGCCGCGGGCGACGGTGATGGGATTGATTGATACATCGCCGGCGCTGGGGAGACTGATTCCGGGGGATGTGATATTGGCGGTGGATGCGGCGTCGGATCATTTGTCGCATCCGACGGTGCAGCAGCTTCGGCAGACGATTTTGCGGGCTGGGGATAATGATGTGAAGGTTTCGCTGACGGTGCTGGATCCTGGTCAGACGACGCCGCGGGTGGTGGCGGATTTGCAGCCGTACCGGCTGCCGAAGAGCGGCGGGCGGATGGGGTTGGGGATTGCGCCGCTGGGGACGGATGAGCAGCATTTGGTGGTGGCGGAGGTCGTTAAAGACGGGCCTGTTGCGGGGAAGATTCCGGCGGGGGCGACGTTGACGGAGATTAACGGACAAGCGATCAGCAACTGGTTTGAGTTACGGAAGATCGTTGCGGATGGGAAGGCGGGAGAGAAGCTGGCGATTACGTTTTTGCCGCCGGACGTGGATGGGAAGCCGGCGGTGGCGACGATCGAGCTGGCGCAGAATGATATTGATGACGCGAAGGCGGTGACGCTGACGCAGTATCTGCCGCTGCACACGATGATGAGCGAGCGGCATACACATAATCCGCTGTTGGCGATGGGGTGGGGTGTGGATGAGACGCGGGATTTGATCTTGCAGTTTTATGTGACGCTGCAGCGGATGGTTACCGGTGGCGTGGCGCTTTCCAATGTGATGGGGCCCGTGGGGATGGCGCATGAGGGGGCGCAGGTGGCGAGCCGAGGGGCTACGTGGCTGCTGTGGTTTTTGTGTTTGATCAGCGCGAATCTGGCAGTCGTTAACTTTCTGCCGATTCCGATTGTGGATGGGGGACTTTTTACGCTGCTGATCCTGGAGAAGATTCAGGGGAAGCCGCTGTCGGCGGAGACGCAGAGGATTGTGCAGATGGTGGGGTTGGTGTTGATTCTTGGGGTGTTTTTGCTGGTGACTTATCAGGATATCGCGCGGTGGGCGGGGTATTAGGGGAAACTCGAAATTCGAAACTCGAAATTCGAATCAAATTCGAATGAGGGAAATTCGAAATTCGAATCGAAATTGGGATTTCGGATTTCGGACATCAGTTGAAAGAAGGCCACAGGATTGCCATCCTGTGGCTTTTGTGTTGGGGGTTGGGGGTTAGTGGAAGTGGTAGTTTCCGACGATCCAATCTTTTTGGGGGCCGCCTTGGGGGGGGAGGGTTTTGGAGCGGCGGTATTCCAGTTTGAGGTATTCGGGTTTTTGGGGGATGCCGCCGCAGACGTAGTCGAAGAAGTGGTCCTGGAGCTCGAATCCTGAGGCGCGGAAGGAATGGATGAACTTTTCGTGGGAGAGATGGGTGTTGTTGTCGATGAAGGCCTCGTCTCGGTTGACGGAGATGCTGACGATGATGGGGATTTGTTTTTTGCCGATGATCTGGCGGAGCTTGGCGGGGACTTGGTATGGGCGTTGCCAGCCGGTGGAATTGTTCGTGTTGCCGTAGCGGGTGTCGTTGAAGCAGTGGATGGCGGCGTGGGAGATGACGCAGTCGATGTCGAGGGGAGGGAGTTCGAAGAAGTCATTGCGGTGTTCGATGAGCCTGGCGGGGAATTGGTCCGGGGGGGCGGGCCAGTGGGTTTCGACGAGGGAGCTGTGGTGGACGGTGTGGAAGAGGGCCAAATAGTCGGCGAGGTGGGGCATGAGGCAGGCGATGCTGAAAAGCTTTTGCTGATTGAGGGGCTTGTTTTGCTGGAGGATGGAGAGGGCGAAGAGACTGGTGTTGGCGTGGTAGTTGACGAACTCCATTTTGGGGTCGTTGGAGACGAGCATCATTTAGATTATCGGGCGGGTGTCGCGATTTTCTGCAACAGGGCCCTTTGCCGGTCGGTCCACCAGCGTGGGCGATTTTCGTTTAGATCGGTGATGCCTAGTTGGCGGTGAATGGCGGCGTGGAGGGCTTCGATTCCCTGGGCGGTTTGGGCGGAGATGGGGATGGAGTCTGTGGGGAAATTCCATGCGAGGGGTTGATCGATTTTGTTGATGACGGTGATTTTTCTGGGTGATGGGGGGTAGGAGAGCGGGGCCTGGGGTGGGTGGGTGGCGTCGAGGAGGATAAGGAGGAGGTCGCTTTGGGCGATTTTTTTTTGGCTGAAGGAGATGGCGGCGCGTTCGAGGGGGTCGGGGGTTTGGCGTTGGCCGGGGGTGTCGATGAGGGTGGCGGGGAGGCCGGCGATGTCGGCGAGTTCGGCGACGTAGTCGCGGGTGGTGCCGGGGATGTCGGCGGTGATGGAGCGCGGGGCGGAGAAAAGGAGATTGGCGAGGGTGGACTTGCCGACGTTGGGCTCGCCGACGATGGCGATTTGCGGTGGATGTAGAAGACGCCAGAGGGTTTGGTCTTGCAGGATGGGGGTGGGGTTCAGCGTTTTATTTTTCAGGGCTTCGTGCCAGAGGGAGGGCTGGCTTAGGAGCATTCGTAGGGATTGGCGGGTCAAGGCTTGCGGAAGATGGCTGAGCATCTCGCGTTGGAAATCGTCGGGGGCTTCGTCGAAGGATTGAGGGGGAAGAGGGGTTTGGGAGTTGAGGATGGAGAAGCCTTCGCGGTGGCAGAGGGCGAGGATGGAGGCGAGAATCCAGGGGCCGCCGTGGAGGGAGATATCGGCCCATTGGGAATCTTGGGAGAGGAGGAGGATGGGATCGTCAATGATTTCGGATTGGTCGTGAAGGTTGGCGTGAAGGCATATGCCGGGGATGAGGGGTTTGGAGAAATGGGTGGCGAGGAAGTGGGGAACGAGGGGACCGCGAATGCGGATGACGGCGATGGCTGAGCCTGCGGAGCCGGGGTTGGCGGTGAGGATGGTGGCGGAATTCTCGGGGGGAGTTGGCATGGATGGGTGGCCGCGTCGGAAAATATTAGAGGGGTTTGAACGGGGGAGCAAAAATTGGCTTATGGAGGGGGAAGGCAGTTAGAATTTATTGCTCACAGGCGGATAACGAAGGCGCAATTCGATTGAGGCAAAACATGAAGACTAATTCCTTGAATCGCTGGGGCGGGGCGAAGACGTGGGTTTTGATTGGGCTGATCGTGCTGGCGGCGGTGCTGGTGCCGGCGGGGTTGTATTGGGTGGGGACGCTTTCGTTTACGAATGGGAGTTCGGGGGCGAATTTAAGTACGCCGGATACGGGAATCGTGGCGAATTCTGCGCCGGCGGCGGCAGGTGGAGGTGGTGGTGCGCCGGCGGGGGTGGCTGGGGCGAGGGCGGCGACGCCGGTGGTGAATACACCGATCGCGGCGGGGAGCAAGACGATGGACTTGCTGGCGGTGGACCGGAAGACGAAGGAGCCGGTGGCGGGGCTGAGAGTGTCGATCAATCGTCCGCGATTTAATGGGACGACGGGGGCGGATGGGCATGTGACGGTGCCGGTGCCGGATGTGGAGAATCCGAATTTTAATTTGCGGGTGAGCGGGAAGGGGTATGTGGCGCAGCGGCTGATCTGGGCGCCGTACAATCCTTCGTATCGAGGGCCGGTTCCGGCGAGTATGACGCTGACGATGGGGAAGGCGACGAAAATATCGGGGAAGGTGGTGGACGATTCGGGGAATCCGGTGGCGGAGGCGAACGTGGCGCTGGATTTTACGGAGGATCTGTCCAACCCACGCGCGGAGGTGGATTACAACTGGAGCAATCCGACGCACGCGATCAAGACGGATGCGGAAGGGAAATGGAGTTACAACGGGGCGCCGGTGGATTGCGAGCAGATCGGGATGGTGGCGTGGAATCTGAATTATGTGACGGGGACGTTTTATTATCCGCAGCCGTATTCACCGGTGTCGGCGCTTTATGATGGGACGGCGGTTTATACGCTGCACCGAGGGGTGGCGGTGACCGTGAAGGTATTGGGGCCGGATGGATCGCCGGTGGAGGGGGCGACGGTTTCGATGGGGCAGAACCGATTCAGCTCGAACAGCATTCCGGCGCAGAAGACGGATGGTTCGGGGCAGATCGTGCATCACTTTAATGCGGGAGAATCGGCGTCGGTGGTGGCGGAGGCGCCGGGATGTGCACGGGGATGAAGCAGTTTGGAGTGGGGCAGGCGGATCAGAGCGTGACGATCCAGTTGAGCAAAGGGCAGACGATTACGGGGAGGGTTTTGGATGCGAATGGAGCGCCGGTGCGGGGGGCGTTTATCAATATCGACAACTGGAATGGAGTAAATGGGGCGCTGACGCCGAGAATCCAGACGGACGGGGATGGGAATTTTAAGTGGGCGGGAGCGCCGGATGGGCCGGTGCAGGTGAGCGTGGAGGCGCGCGGGCTGCGGGGTGCAGAACCAGACGATTTCGGCGGGGCAGGAGAATGTGATCCGGCTGGGGAAGACAACGCGGATCAGCGGGACGGTGGTGGATGCGGGGACGGGGCAGCCGATCGAGAAGTTTTCCCTTGAGATGGGGATCATGTGGCCGGGAAATCAGCAAGTAACTTGGCAGCCGGGATGGGATTTTGCGCAGAATTCGGTTCAGCCTGGGGGGAGATTTTCGTTTGAAAACACGTGGCCGTATCCGGGGATCGCGGTGAAGGTGGAGGCGAAGGGTTATAAGCCGGCGGAGTCGCGGGTGGTGATGTCGAGCGAAGGGGATGCGACTCTGGCAATTAAGATGGAGGCGGGGAAGGATTTGATTTTTACGGTGGAGACGGCGGATGGGAAGGCGGTGGCGAATGCGAAGGTGGGGATCGCGATGCCGGGGGAGCAGTTGTTTGTGCAGGACGGGAGGCAGTTTGGGAATGGGATGGGTGCGCAGGCAGAGAGCGGAGCGGATGGGAAAGTGGATTTGCCGCCGGAGGAGGCGGGGAAATTTAAAGTGGCGGTGATCGCGGATGAGGGATATGGGGAGGCGGATGGGGATGCGATCGCGAAGACGGGGGTGGTGACGGTGTCGGCGTGGGGGAAGATTGAGGGGAAGATGATGATTGGATCGAAGCCGGCGGGGAACCAGCAAGTGAATATTTCGTCGCTGGATGAAAATCAGGGTCCGTACGATCCGCAGGAGCCGCGGGTCTATATGGGGATCAACGCGCAGACGGATGCGGAGGGGAATTTTTCGGCGGATCGAGTGCCGCCGGGGCATTGGAGTTTGGGGAGAATGATTCCGCTGAGCGCGAACTCGTCAACGACGGCGACGCTGGGGATGGCGGAGGTGAAGGCGGGGGAGACGGTGACGGTGAGCCTGGGGGGGACGGGAAGGCCGGTGGTCGGGAGGGTGATTTTGCCGGGGTATTTTCAGAGCCATTCGGATTGGCAGTATGGCTTTTGCCAGGTGAATACGTGGAACAGCGGGATGAATATGATGCCACCGATGCCGCTGATCGTGCGAATGCTTTCGGAGGAGAGGCAGCGGGAGTGGATGCAGAACTGGACGAAGACCGACGAGGGGAAGGCGTGGCAGGAGAAGCGGATAAAGGCGATGGCGAATAACCGGAATATTCCGTTCACGATTGCCAGCGATGGGTCGTTCCGGATCGACGACGTGCCGGCGGGGACGTATCAGTTGATGATCAATATTCAGCAGACGAGCGGCGAGAACAGGTTCGGGCAACAGATTGGGATGGGGCAGATGCAGTTTACGGTTGCGGATATGCCGGGGGGGAGGAGCGATCAGGCGCTGCTGATTCAGCCGGTGGAGGTGGTAAGGTTTGGGCATTATGACGTGGGGGATGAGGTTGCGGATTTGGATTTGATGACGACCGATGGGAAGAGCATGAGGCTAACGGACTTGAGGGGGAAGTATGTGCTGCTGTGGTTTGGGGCGGCGAATAATTTGAGCTTCCTGGAGCAGCCTCTGAAGAAGGTTTATGGGGAGTACGGGCATGACGATCGTCTGGTGATGCTGGAGATAGCGCCGGAGTTTGTGCTGAAGGGACAGACGCCAGGGAAGATGGGGAATGATCCGTGGACGCAGGCGGGGATGGTGACGGGTGTTGATGCGTGGCAGATTATGAATACGAATTTCGGGACGGGGCATGCGTGGCTGATTGGACGGGATGGGAAAGTGGTGGGGAAGGATTTGACGGGGGAGGGGATTTTGGCGGCGGTGAAGGGGGTGTTGGGGGAAGCCCAGATCCCGGCTAGTGAACCTAGCACGATGCCTTAGGGGAAATTCGAAACTCGAAATTCGAATGACGAACCCCGGCGCACGGGACAGGTCAAATTCGAAATTTGAAATTCGAAACGGGGGAAGAGCGCCGCACAAGTGCGGCGGCTACACGGGTGAATGCTCCACGGCGGCGCCGTGGGCGTTCGGGGAGGTGGCGAAGTTTAGACGGGGGCGGGTTCGGGGAGGGCTTCCCTTCGGGGCGCGGCTAAACGGGGAGGGGGTGTGAGAATCCATTTGCGGATTGCATTGGTTTGGGATTCCCAGTGGGATGTGGTGCGATTCTTTAGGAATGTGGCGAAGAGGTGGTCGATGGCGCGCCAGAGGTCGCGCAGGAGCATGATGCGCTCTTCGAAGAGGACGCGCGGGGTTTCGGCGTCTTCTACGTCGGGGAGACGGGCGGAGGAAATTGAGAGGGGTTCGGCGCTGAGGGTGAGGGAGAATTGCTGGCCGGTGTCTAGGATGAGGCCTAGTTTTCTGGGGACTTTTGCGGAGCGGAGGGCGTCGAGGGCTTCGGGCATTTGGGCGGGGCCGGCGGCGCGGAGGGTGTCGCGGCCGGATTGGCCGTAGGCGCAATCCAGGTCGAGAAGCTTGTCGATGAAGAGAGTGATTTCGGCCGGGTCGGTTTTGATTACGCCCTGGTTGCGGTCGGCTTCGTGCCAGAGCCAGAGGAGGAATTCGTTGCCGAGGAAGTCTTTGGGCTGAGGGCCTTTGGCGGCCCAGGGGTAGTCGGGGTAGTGGGAATCACCGCCGTCGGCGAGGACGAAACGGGTGGGGCGGAGGTCTTCGTAGTCGCGGCGATGGGCCTGGGATTTCAAGAGGTTCAGGGCGAGGGAGCCGGCGCTGAGGGGCTGGAGCTCGAGGCCGAAGGTGCGTTCGAAGAGTTCCATTAGTTTTTCGGCGGCGGAACTGGTAGCCGGGGAATAGAGGGTGTTGGTGGGGAAATCCCAGAGGATGGGGGTGAGCCTGCTGCGGCGGTATTTGCCGGTGCGGAGCTCGTCGTCGATTTTTTGCGAGAGGGTCTCGCGGACGGTCTTTTTTTGTTTGTTGCTGATGAAACCCGAGGGATTTTGGGCGACGAGGGCGTCTTCCTCCATGATTTTAAAGGCGGCGCGGATTTCGGCGGGGACGCGGTTGGTGTCGACGCGGAGGGCGAAAGAGAGGGCGTCGTTGAAGACGTTGTGCTCGAAGGAAAACTGGGTGTCGAAGATATGGCGGCCGGCGGTCCAGCCGTAGTCGATTTCTACACTTCCGGAGTCCTGGGGGTTGATTTTGTGCTTTTCGAGGGCGTCGAGATGGGATTGGTCGATGGACTTTGGGTGGGAGCCGAGGACGGAGAAACGACGCATGGAGACGGTGCCTGAAGAAAATGACATAGGGGTGGGAATGTAGCGGAAGAGAGGAAATCTTTCGCAGGAGGGTTGCGGCATCGACAGGCTTCGCGCATGTTATCCACAACTTTTTCAATGAATCGAATATTGATTCGAAATATTGCCTGGCTGGTTTGTCTGATAATCGCGGGCTGCGAGGTTGAACCCTATCCGGGTGCGACGCCGCGGCGGGTGACGGACGTGACGGGGATGATTTCGCCGGCGGTGGTGCGGGTGGATATCGCGCAGGCGGAATATAAGGATGGGAAGCAGAGTTTGGTGCGGGGGAATGGGTCGGGGGTAATCATCGACGAGCAGGGACGGATCTTGACGAATTATCACGTCGCGGGGCGGGCGATTGAGATTTATGTGACGCTGGCGGACAAGGAGCGGGTGCCGGCGCATTTGATCGGGGACGATCACT
Organism: uncultured Phycisphaerales bacterium; assembly: GCA_963755915.1. Classification (GTDB taxonomy): domain Bacteria; phylum Planctomycetota; class Phycisphaerae; order Tepidisphaerales; family Tepidisphaeraceae; genus PALSA-1353. Next base: position 2,976,241 of record CAVWLP010000002.1, on the reverse strand, counting down.
GGACGGATCTGGCGATTATCCAGATGGACATGAACGCGGTGAGGAAGGGTAAATTTGCGTTTGAGCCGGCGAAGCTGGGGGCGAGCGGGAAGCTGGTCGTGGGGCAGGATGTGATGGCGTTTGGGACGCCTTACGGGCTGGCGCGGACGGCGACGCGGGGGAGCGTTTCGAATACGGACCGGACGTTTTATGACGTTTCGCCGCACATGGATATTGACGGGTATGAGACGGGGGATTTTTCGAACTGGATCCAGATGGATGTGCCCATTAATCCAGGGAACAGCGGCGGGCCGCTGGTGGATATGAACGGGGACGTGGTGGGGATCAACACGCGCGGGGGCGGGCAGAATTTGAATTTTGCGATACCGATCGACACGGCGAAGCCGGTGATCTGGGCGATATTGCAGTCGGCAGCGCCGGGAAAAGTGGGGACTGTCGAGCGAAGTGATTTGGGGTTTGAGCTGATGCCGATGCATGAGCTGGAGACTTTTTACGATATCGACATCAACAAGGGGGTGCTGATTAACAGCGTGGACCGGATCGGGCCGTATAAGGATGCGGGAGGGAAGGCGCAGGATATTTTATTGGCGGTGAACGGGGTGCCGACGAATGTGCGATTTCCGGAGGAGCTGGCGCCGGTGAGGCAGCGGATTTCGGCGCTGCCGATCGGGGGGGATGTGGAGCTGTTGATCAGGCGCGGGAAGGAGACGATGACGCTGACGGCGAAGACGACGCGGCTGGAGGGATATCTGGGGGCAGAGAAGGGTTTTTCGAAATGGGGGGTTTCGGTGCGGGAACTGACAAGGCCGTATGCGGTGGCGAATCAGCTTGATGAAGTGGCGGGGGTTTGGATTACGAGCATGTCGGATGGGGAGCCGGTGGAGAGGGCGCATTTGCAGGCGGGGGATGTGATTTTGTCGGTGGATGGGAAGCCGGTGACGGATATGGATGGGTTTGAGAAGTTGTATGACGAGGCGAAGTCGGAAGATGAGGTTGCGCTGGAGGTGCAGCGGGATCGGGCGGTGTTTACGGCGATATTGAAGGTGAAGGAGTATGCGCCGGCGGATGAGGGGAATGAATAGGGTGGCAATGATTTTTGTCGCGTTTCGTAACTGTTGTGTTCGCGAGCATTATGAAGAGTATTTTCGGTTACGGTTTTGGTGACGAGAAGATGCGGTTGCTCGTATATGGAAACGCGGTTCCGCTGCGATGACACAGGGCCGCCCTGGTGACGTTCGGGGCGGCCTCAAGGTGTTGGGCGGGAAGAGAATTCTGAACAGGAGACGCATGAAAAGGTTTCAGGGAGTTTTGAGAGCTGGGCTTGCGGTATTGGTGGTGCTGATCGCCCTGCCGGTGGGGTTGGCGCGGGGATGATGAGGCAGCGGCGGTTAAGAAGATGTATGAGTTTGCGAAGCCGTCTCTCGTCGCGGTGAAATATACCTGGGAGAACGAGCTGGGGTCGCAGGAATTGTCGGCGGCGGGAGTTGTTGTGCGGGAGGATGGGTTGGTGGCGTTTTCGATTGAGATTATGCCGCCGGCGCTGGTGCCTAATGATCAGATCAAGCGGTTTAAGATCATTGTGCCCAGTGAGACGCAGGATGAGACGGAGATTGATGGGACGTTTCAGGGGAGGGATGAGAGGTCGGACCTGGCGTTTGTAAAGCCGGAGAGTCCGGTGAAGTGGCAGGCGATTAAGTTTGTGGGGGAGACGCCGGTGGTGGGAGATCGGCTTTATTCGGTGGGGATGCTGCCGAAATCGGCGGGGTATAAGTCTTGGGTGACGACGGCGCGGATGGCGACGGTTTTGCGGGGGCCGGTGCCGCAGATATTGGTTTCCGGGGAGCTGGCGGGGACGGGAGCGGTGGTGCTGGATGGAGCGGGGCAGGCGATTGGGCTGGTGCATCCGCGGGCGCTGTCGGATGCGCTGCTGGATAATCCGGAGAATCCGGAGGACATGCCGATGGTAAGCAATCCGCCACGGCTCTATATCCCGGCGAGCGATTTCCTGCCGAGCATCGAGGACCCCCCTACTCCGGATCATCCGCTGGTGATTCCGTGGATTGGGTGCCAGATGATTGGGCTGGAGAAGGAGGAGGCGGAGTATTTTGGGCTCAAGAATGTGCCGTCGGTTTCGATCGCGGATGTGATCCCGGATTCACCGGCGGCGAAGGCCGGGTTGACGAAGCTGGACATCATCACGCAGATCGACGGGAAGCCGATCGAGCGCGGGGATTTGCCGGTGGAGCTGCCGGAGATTGTGACGCGGAAGATTCAGCGGATGAACGTGGGAGACAAAGTCACGTTCACCGTCACGCGGGGGAAGGGAGATACGCCGCGGCAGGTGGTGGTGACGCTGGAGGCGCGTCCGAAGGAGCCGCAGGAAGTGCGGCGGTTTTATGCGCGGGAGCTGGGGTTTGTGGTGAGAGAGGTGACGTTTGGGGATACGTATTACCGGCATATTCCGGCGGATACGGAGGGGGTGGTGGTGGCGCTGCTTCGGCCAGAGGCGGCGGCGCAGGCGGCACATTTGGGGATGAACGATTTGATTACGCAGATGAATGGGAAGCCGGTGAGCGGGCTGGATGAGTTTAAGAAGGATTATGTGGATTTTCGGAAGGATCATGCGGATGAGCCGGTGGTGCTGGAGGTGACGCGGTTGGATGGGAAGCAGCAGACGGTGAATATTCAGCCGCCACAGGAGAATGCGAACCCTGGGGCGGGAGGGTAGGGGCTGGGACTGGGGATTCCGCCGGTGAGGACACCGGCGGCACTTGGGAGTGTTGGGCGATCGCATGTGGCCTCGAATTCTTTCACGGCCCTCACCCCAGCCCTCTCCCGGAGTACCGGGAGAGGGGGCAAGACGGTGGCGGGAGATGGTGTTTGTGGGGGTGATTGGGGTGGGGGTAGCGGTGTTTTATGCGTGGGCGTCGTGGAACAATCAGTTTGTGTTTGATGATCATATTGTGATTGAGGATCTGCCGGCGAAGGTGAGCGGGCGGGAATTGGCGGGGTTGTTTGGGCAGCCGCATTATTTGAATTTTCTTTATTACCGGCCGGTGACGAGGGCGACGCTGGCGATTCAGCGCGGGGTTTGGGGTGCGGAGCCGCGGGGGTTTCATGTTTTTAATGCGGGGTTGGCGGGGCTAGTGTTTGTCGCGGTTTATCTGCTGCTTAGGAGTGGGGAGTTTGGGATTGGATTTTTTGCGGCGGGGTTGGGGGCGCTTTGGGTGGCGCTGCATCCGGCGACGAGCGAGTGTGTGTATCCGGCGGCGTCGGGGAGGGAATCGTTGATGCCGATGTTTTTTATTCCACTGGGGATGTGGATGTATTTGAAAAGCGGGTGGGGATGGTTTGCGGGGGCGATGTTTGTTTTTGTGCTGGGGTTATTGTCCAAGGAGCAGGCGGTGGTTTTGGGGGGGATGTTTTTTTTGGGGGATTTGGTTTTGCGAAAAAGAGAAGCGCTTCCCTTCGGGTCGCGGCTAAACGGGGGAGTTCGGTGGGGTGTGATTGTTTTGGTCCTCGCGGGATATTTTGGGTTGCGGCATTTTATTTTTTCGGGGAGGTCGATTCATCTGGATTTTTGGGAGCATCCGGGGGATGTGTGGTTGTCGATTTTGTATGGGGTGCAGACGGTGGTGTTACCGTTTGGGGAGTTGCGGTATGAGCCGCCGGTGGAGGTTTGGTTTTCTTTGTGGAGGGTGGTGGTGGCGGGGATTTTTGGGGTGGGGATGGTTGTGGCGGTGTGGAGGGTGGGGATTTGGCGGGCGGGAGTTTTCTGGGGGGCGTGGTTTGTTTTGATGCAGCTTCCGACGGGCACCTGGTGGCGGAACAGGAGGCGGGGTATTCGGAGAGGTATGTGGCGCTGGCGGGGGTGGGGTTCGCGGCGGTGGTTGCGGGGGTGGTTTCGCGGGTTAAGAAGCCGCGGGCGATTGGGGCTTGTGCGGTGGCGGCAGTCTTGTGGGTTTTGGGGATGGGGGCGATCTCGTTTGGGCGGGCACAGTATTATTTCAATGACCTTGCGTTTGATGGGCAGTGGGAACGGACGAATCCGAAATCATCGGTGGCGCACTCGGGGCTGGGGGTGGCGTATGAAAAGATGGGCCAGACGGATAATGCGGTCGCGGAATATGAGGTGGCGCTGGCGTGTAATCCGGGGGACTGGACGGCGAATGACAATTTGGGCGTGATTTTGCTGCACCGGGGGGATTACTGGGAGGCGGAGAAACATCTGCGGGTGGATATCGAGGCGGAGATTCATGATCCGCAGATCATGGTGAACTATGGGATCGCGCTGGAGATGCTGGGGGTGAAGGAGAAAAATCCGGCGTTTAGGGATGCGGGGAGGAAGTGGTTTGAGGCAGTCGTTAAGAGCAATCCGGAGGATGCGAATGGGCATTTTGAGCTAGGGATGTGGGAACTTAGGTTTGGGGACAAGAGTTTGGGGAGAGTGGAGCTTTCCATGGCGTATGAGTTGGATCCGGGGTTGAAGAAGTTGGGGAAGTGAAGGGATTCCGGGGGGGACGCCGCGTAAACGCGGCCGCTAAACGGGGAGGGGATGGGGGTTAGTTTTTGGAGACGGTGTCTACGTCGATGCGGTAGACGCTTTGTACGTGGCCTTCGGAGGATTGGACGCCTACGTGCAACGTGCCGATGACGTTTACGAAATCGCCGGTGGAGTCGCTGACGTTTTTTCCGGGGGGGACCGTTGCCTGGATGAAATGCTGGACTTTGGGGGGGCCGTTGAAGCAGCAGTTGGAGATGGAATAGACGAGGGTGAAGACGCGGACCTGGCCGTCGTCGGCGGCGTAGGGGTTGTACATCTGGCCGATGAGGAGGACTTTTTTGCCGTCGAGCTGTCGGTAGCGCTGGGGAATGTCGTTGTCGGTGCCGTTGTCCTGGTCCATCTCGAAGCTGGAGAGGGCCTTGAGGTCGACGACGAGGAGATTTCCCTGGTGGGTGATGCCACCGGTCAACCAGATGTCGGCGTACTCGAAGATGGGGTAGCCGAAGAGGAAGACTGCGGTGGCGATCAGGGCGAGGGTTCGCCAGGAGGGAATCATGTGGCTACCAAATTCGTTGCGACGGAGGTGCGGTAGGCCTTGAGAGCGGGGACGAGGCCGGCGATGGTGGCCAGGATCACGACTGCTACCACGTAATAGGCTTCGTAGAGGTATTCGATGGGGTTAAAGCCGAGGACTTCGCCGTAGTTTTGCATCATGTACCAGGCTCCGGCGGCGTTGACGGCGTGGCCGAGGGCGACACCGAGGATCGATCCGATGAGGGCGACGAGGCCGGCTTCAAGGCAGATGAGGGTGAGGATGGTACTGCGGGTGGCGCCGAGGGCGCGGAGGATGGCGATTTCCTTGAGGCGGGCGGAGACGGAGTTGTAGATGCTCACGAGGATTCCGACCGCGGCTACGATGGTGACCAGGGAGCAGACGATGAGGAGGACGACGCGGGAGGGCTCGAGGAAGGTGTCGAAGAACCCGCGCATGACGGAGGCGGGGTTGACGGCCATGACGTCGGTGCCGTTGTTGAGGGCGTATTCGAGCTGCTGCTCGGTGGCGCCTCCGCGGGATTGGACGAGGATCGCGGAGATTTCCCAGATGTCGGGGCTGATGGTGAGATGGAATGTGCCGTCCCTGGTGTTCAGGTCGTAGTTGGTGTAGTGCTCGATGCCGTTTTTGTCGGGGATGTGGGTTTCGGAATCGGTGTCATTGGCGAAGGTATTGGGGATGGCTTGACCGGCGCGAAGAGCCGCATGGACGGCCATTCCGGCGCTGTGGGCGGGAATGGTGTAAAAGCTTTCGAGGGGGATATAGACGCAGCGATCGATGGCCGTGTGGGTGGGGGCGAGGATGCCGACGATGGTCCAGGTCTGTACGTGTTTTTCGGGGGGAATTCCAGGGGCGGTCATGCCGTGGGAGGCCTGGATCGTGTCGCCGATCTTGTAACCGGTGAGGCGGGGGATTTCGCTACCGACGACGGTTTCAAACTTGTTGAAGGCATAGACCTTCCCCTGCGCGATCTGGAGTTTTTTGCCGGGGCGGTAGTCGAGCCAGTCATCATCGGGCAGGCGGTTGCCGTCGTTGTCGTACCCGAAAAAGACGGGGGGCGTGCCGATGATGCGGTAGATGCCGTTGAGGGTGTCGCCGACGCAGGTGGGGACGGCGATTTTGACGTATTTGAAATAATTGTCCGGCGGATAGGGGACGCCTTTGGGGAGATGGGGATTGAGCAGGCGGGTGTACTGGTCGTAGGAGATGTTGCCCGGGCTGACGTCGAGGTGATAGACGGTGTTGAGGACGAGCTCGAGGGGCGAGCCTTTCTTGCCAATGATGGCGTCGTAGCCGTAGTCACTTTGGCCGAAGAGATTTTCGCTTTCGCGGCCGAGGACCATGATGGCGACGGCGAGGGCGACGCCCAGCATGACGGAGAGGGTGGTGAGCCAGGTGGAGAGGGCCCGCTGGCGCATTTGTTTGAAGACGAGCTGGAAATAATTCATGGTTGGGTTACCTCGCTGAAGCTTCCTCGGCCAGTGGCCGGGGCATTGCCAGATTGATTTCGCTGAGGGTTACAACGCGCGGAAGCTGGCGGGCGATGTTGAGGTCGTGACTGACGAGCAGCAGCGAAGAGCCGACTTCCGTGCAAAGCCTGCGGATGAGATCCAGGACCTGCTGGGCGTTAGCCGAGTCGAGCGCGCCGGTGGGCTCATCGGCAAGGACGAGCTTGGGGCGATTGGCGAGAGCGCGGGCGACGGCGACGCGCTGCTGCTGGCCGACGGATAATTTTTGCGGGCGGTAATGGAGGCGCTGGGCGAGGCCGACTTCCTGGAGGAGGTGCTGGGCCCAATTCTTGTCGTGTGCGCGGCCGGTGAAGGTCATACCGAGGAGGACGTTTTCCAGGGCGGTGAAGCCGGAGAGGAGGTGGTGGGTCTGGAAGATGTAGCCGATGTTTCGGCCACGGAAGACATCGCGTTCTGCTTCGAAGAGCATGGTGAGGTCAACGGAATCGGGGGAGTCGGGGCGAGCGGGGTCGTAGTCGAAGACGACGTTGCCGGAATCGGGGGTGAGGATTCCGGCGATCATGTGGAGGAGGGTTGTTTTGCCGGAGCCGCTGGTTCCGATGAGGGCGACCTGCTCGCCGTCGGCGAGATAGAGTTCCGGGAGGTCGATGACGGGGACGGCGGAGCCGTCGGGGGCGTGGTAGGTTTTTTTGAGTTTATGGATGAGGAGGCCCATCTGGGTTCCTGTGGTGATGGAAAGTGCGCGGCGGATTTTTTTGCGCCGTGCGCCGAAGTTGGAATTCCCCACGGCGGCGCCGTGGGCGTTTCGGGAGTAAGCGGAACTAAACTGGTTGCGGGAGGATCAGTCAGCGGGTGGGCGGGGGCGGGATTGTTCGGTGATGAGAGTTGCTAGCGTGAGTGATGACGGGGGATCTATGGTGATCCGGCCGGTCATCGTGAGGGGGGAGATTGTGGGAGCGGTTGAGGAATCGATAGTGGTCGCGGAGTGGATGGCGATGCAGACGGAGCAGGTGGCGGGGTCGTGGACGGGAAAACGCTGGGGGAGTTTTTTCAGGGGGGAGTTGGCGGGGAGACGCGGAGCGGGGATGGCGTCTAGTTCGCGCTGAACCTCGGCGGCGTGGGCGCGGTCGAAGGGGCCGGTGCCGATCAGAAAGAAGAAGGTCAGGAGGAGTAGAGCGGGGTAACGGAGCACGATGAGATATTGTTGTGGTGGGGAGGGGCGGGCGTCAAGGGCGTAACACCCCCCACTGCGGACGAGCCCCCACCCTAGCCCCGGGGTACCAGGGGAGGGGATCGAAGGCGAATTTTTGGGGACGGCGGGTACAATGGTGGAGCTTATTGCGGAGAAATTATGACCAAAATTCGTGCGTTTCTAGTTGGGCTTGGGTTGTTGGGGTTGATGGGGGCGGCACAGGGGGACCAGGTGGTGGTGAGTTTGGCGACCGCCCCGCCGGTGGTGGTGCGTACGACGCCGGAGGCTGGGAGGGATGATGTGGATCCGTCGCTGGCGCAGATTTCGGTGACGTATAGCAAGGATATGACGGATAAGAGCTGGTCGTGGTCGACGTGGGGGACGAATACGTTTCCGCAGATGACGGGGAGGCCGCATTATCTGGCGGATGAGAGGACGTGCGTGTTGCCGGTGAAATTGGAGCCGCGGAAGACGTATGCGATCTGGCTGAACAGCGGTAATTTCGGGAACTTCAAGGATACGAGCGGGAATTCGGCGGTGCCGTATCTGCTGGTGTTTGAGACGAGTGCGGGAGGGGGAGGTTCGCCGGGGGGAGGGAGTGGGAATTGAAATTGGTTTGTGATTTTTAAAAGGGCGGAGCGGCGAGCAAGCTCGCCGGCTACACGGGATACGGGGGATATACCGGGTTACTTAGCCGCCGGTATTGGTGTTGGTGGGTTTTCCGCCGGATTCGGCGTAGAGGATCATGTGTTCCATTAGGGTGGTGGCGGAGTCGGGGTCGTAGCCGATGATGCCGTCGACGGGTTCACCGACCAGGCCGGCGATGATGTCTTCGGGGCTAAAGAAGACAGCGATTCGGCGGTCGATTTTTATGCCGCGGATTCTGGGGACGGTTAGATCATCGGCATTCAACGCGTGGCGGGCGAAGGTGCGGTAGGCGACCTGGTCGATCTTGCTGCCGATTTCGGTGTAAAGGATGTGGCCGGGGCGGAGGGGCTGATCGAGTTGAGTCGCCTGGTTGAAGAAAGTGGTTTGGAGCTGGGGGAGGATGTCGTCGTTGAAGGTTTGGGAGCCACCGGCGGCGTCGACGATGAGAGTGCCGCCGTTTTCTACGAAGGAGTGGAGCTGAATCCACTGGTCGATGCTGAGCTTGACGTGTCCTGAGCCGGTGAGGACGGCGATTTTATAGTCGGTCATGTCGGTGGTGGGATCGAGCTTGAGGGGCTTGACATCGATGTCGAGCTGGTCGCGGTTGTGCATGATGGCGGCCATGCGTTGCCAGCCGCCGGGTTCGGGGTCCCACATGCCGTCGTATTGGATGCGGGCGATTTTCATGGTGCGGGTTGCCTGGATGCGGGAGCTGGGCTGGACGATGAAGGAGTCGCCTTTTTCGCGGATGTTTTGTTTGTCGGAGGCGTAGAGGAGAAGGTCGGCGCCGAGCTCGAAGAGTTCTTCTTTTGAGGAGGTGAGTTGGGCTTGCCAGGCGCGGGAGGCATCGGCTTTGGGGAGGAGGATCATGAGCTCGCGCACGCCGTTACTCAGGCCGAGAATGGTGGGCGGGTTGGTCCAGTCGGAGCCGAGGAATTGCTCGTTTTTGAGGATGCAGTGATCGATGGGGAGCTCGCGGAATTCGCCGATCTGGGGGAAGAGCTCGGCGGCGAGGTGTTTGACGGAGTCGGAGAAAGCGGTGCTGCCGCAGTCGGCGTTGAAGAGGACCATGCCGCCCTGCTGGATGAAGGTTTTGATTTTTTGTTTGTCGGAGTCGGCGAGGGTGAGGGCTTTGTCGCCGGTGATATAGAGGATGGAGGCGTCGTGGAGGTCGGCGGGGTCGCCGCTGAGGTTGACGACCTGCCAGTTGAGGAGGCGGTCGAGCTCGACCTGTTTTCCCATCCAGCGGTTGAAGTTGGCGAGGTCGCGCGGGCGCTGGTTCCAGTCGGCCTGGACGGGGTGGTCGTCGCCGGAGTCTGGGTCGGACGCGGTGAAATATTCCAACTTGTTCATGCCGACGGGGGCGCGGCCGCGGGTTAGGAAGAGGATGGCGAAGGAGGTGTCGGCGACGTTGGAATTCCAGGAGCCGTCGGGTTTTTGGATGCGGACGAGATAGTCTGCGCCCTGGGCGTACCAATCGGTGGTTCCGAAGAATTTTCGACCGCAGGCGGCGCCGAGTTCTTCGATGGAGTAGAGGGTGTAATAGCGATAGGAGGATTTGAAGACTTCGGAATAGTGTTCGCCGAGCCAGGTGAGGCCGCGGTCGATATCGGGGTCGGAGCTATTGCCTTTGCAGGAGGGGCTGATGCCTGCGGCGAGAGCGTCCTGGGCGAGGAAGAGGGTTGCAACGCCGGCGGCGGTCATGGGGATGGTTTGGGAGGATTGGTTATTGCGGCTGTAGTTCCAGTTACCAGCGTGCTGCTGAGCGGTGCGCCAGCCGTCGCTGACGGTTTGCCAGTAGGAGGTGGGGATTTCCATTCCTTCTTCGGAGCAGGTCCAGACGCCGAGGGGACCGTATTGGCTGACGGCGTGATCGGGGGGATTCATGGGTGCGGCGAGGTCGGCGTCGTACATGCCGTCGGTGGAGATGCTTTTTTCCAGGGTTTGGCCGTCTTGGCGGAGGGCGGATTTGATCTGGTCGTTGGGGAGGAGCATTCGCCAGACCTGGCAGCGCATGCCGAGGGTGAAGACGCTGGTGAAATTGTTGGATTGGAGGTAGGTGATGGCAGCGGACAATTTCGGGTTGTCGGGGGGTTCGCCGGCGACGAGGAGGGCGTAGGCGGCGGTGGCGGTGATGGCGCCGGGGACGTTTTGGGCGGGCGAGGTGCGTTTTTGTTTTTTGGAGACTTCCCAGTTGCCGTCTTTCTGGTGGGAGAGAATGTACTGCTCGGCCTTGTCAATGGCGTTTTGGACTTCGCCGGGGGTGGCGGCGCGTGCGCAGGCGCGCAGATGAGGGCGAGGATGCAGAGGATTGCGGGGCGCATTTTCAGTTTCCTCGCCAAAGGAGCAGGGGCCGGGAAGTAAAGAGTGCGGCGGCGGTTTTTGCGTCGATGGCTACGCCATTGAGGGATAGTCCGGCTTCGGAGCTGCTTGCCTGTCCGGTCGGCAAATTTGAGCGTGAGGATAAGGTGTCGAAGAGGCTGACGTTTTTCTGATATTTGACGACGGACCAGGAGGTGAGTCCGGCGGTTTTGGCGGCGTAGTCATAGGCGGCGTCGGGATATCCGATCTGGTCGATGAGGCCGCGGGAGAGAGCGTCGGCGGCAATGAAGGCTTTGCCGCTGAAGATGTCGTTTTGGATGTCGCTGAGTTTACCCTTGCGGCCGGTGAGGACGACCTGCTTGAACTGGGCGAAGGTGCCGTCGACGAGGCCCTGGAGATAGGCTTCGTCGAGAGGGTTCTCGGGCTGGAACATGGAGCCCGCGTTTTTATAGGAGTGGCCTTTGGTTGTGGCGGTGAGAGTGGTTTCGTAGGCGCCGTATTTGCTCAGGGTCTGGCTGACGTTGAAGCGCGGGAAGAGGACGCCGATGTTTCCGGTGAGACAGCCGGGTTCGGCAAAGATGAAATCACCGGCGGCGGAGACGTAATAACCACCGCTGGTGGCCATGCCGCGCATGGCGATGATGACGGGGATTTTGTGGGTGGATTTGAAGAGGTCGAGGCGGTGGTACATTTCGTCGGAAGCGATGGCGGATCCGCCGGAGGTGTTGACGGCGACGACGAGCGCTTTGACGGAGGCGTCTTTGTCGACTTCTCTGAGGACGATGTCGAAGGCGTCGGCGGAGGCGTCGTCAATGAGGCCGTCGATGGGGACGACGGCGACTTTGTCGGATCCGCCGGAGGAGAGGACAGTTTGTTTTACGTCGGAGAGGGTGGCCGCGAATTGGAAGAGGTTTACGAGGATGGAAATTCCCAGGGCGAGGAATAGGAGGATGATGAGGATCCACTTGGCGGCGTTGCCGCGGCGCGGGGAGGGGGTGGCGGAGGAAACATCATCGGGGGCATGGGCATTCCGGGGGGGGGAAATCCGGGGGAGAAACCGGGGGGCATTCCGGGGGCTGGGGGGACGGAAAAGACACCGCGCGGATCAACCGGACCCTGACCAGGCGGTAGTGGTTGTGTCATATCGTTATAAATTTTAACACATGGTTGGGGAGTTGCGAGGTGGGAATTGGGAGATGGGAGGTTTTGAAGGATGGGAACACCTGCCGACTGAAGCCGGCAGGCCGGGTGAATATGGGCGTTAGGAGGATTTGGGGCGGGTGGGGATGACGGGGCCGGGGGATTCGGCGACGCCTTTGGCGCCGATGCCGCGGACGGCCATTTCCAGGGCCTCGCGGTTGGTGGCGTGGCGGATGGCTTCGCTGTGGGTGATGAGTTCTTGTTTGAAGAGGGACAAAAGATTCTGGTCGAAGGTTTGTTGGCCGTTGCCGGCGCTTTTGATGTAGTCGCCGAGTTCGAGGGCTCGGCCTTCGAGGATGTATTTTTGGGTGACGGGGCCGCCACGGAGGATTTCGGCGGCGGGCCGGCGTTTGCCGTCGCGGCCGAGGACGAGGCGCTGGGAGATGATGGCTTCGAGGTTGCCGGAGAGTTGGGTGAGGAGGAGCTTGTGCTCGGAGGGGGGGAACATGGCGATGATGCGTTCGATGGTTTGCGGGGCGCTGGCGGAGTGGACGGTGGAGAAGACCTGGTGACCGGTGTCGGCGGCGCGGAGGGCGATGCGGAGAGTGTCCATGTCGCGGAGCTCGCCGACGAGGACGACGTCGGGGTCCTGGCGGAGGGATTGGCGAAGGGCTTGCTCGAAGCTTGGGGTGTCCATGCCGACTTCGAGCTGGGCGATAAGAGAGAGCTTGGGGACGTGGAGATATTCGACGGGGTCTTCGATGCTGATGATTTTGTTGGCGCGGGTGCTGTTGATGAGCTCGATCATGGAGGCGAGGGTGGTGGATTTACCGGAGCCGGTGGTACCGGTGACGAGGGTGAGTCCGCGGCTGGAGAGGGCGATTTCGTTGACGACCGGGGGGAGATGGAGGTCGGGAATGGGGGGGATTTTGGATTTGATGAGGCGCATGGTCATGCCGGGGCTGCCGAGGACGCGATAGCCGGAGCAGCGGAAGCGGCAGAGGCCGGGAGCGGCGTAGGAGAAATCGAGGCCGATGGTGAGGCGTTCGTCGACTTTGTCGCGCATGCGCGGGTGCGATGGAGGCGATGAAGTTGCGGATCTCGTCGTCGGTCATGGCGGGCTGATCGACGGTGTGGAGGGCTCCCTGGATGCGGAGCTTGGGGGAAAGGCCGCCCTGGAGGTGAATGTCCGATGCGTCGCGGTCTGCGGCGAAGCGCATCAGCATTGGGAAGTCCATGTGTGGGGTAGTTTACGGTGTGGGGGCGGCTCAAAGCAATAAAAACCAGGCGAGCCTTGCGTGGGTAGTGCCCGCAGCCCAAATTCGAAACTCGAAATTCGAATGACGAATCAAATTCGAAATTCGAATGTCCGAAACTTCAGGCGGTAGTAGCGACCGTTGTGCATCTGACGGAGCGGAGCTATCCAGCAAAGGTTGCAAGATCAGGGCCCCGCCGGTACACAGAATCTGGCGATGAAATCGATACGAAAAGCGGTAATTCCCGCGGCTGGGCTGGGGACACGGCATTTTCCGGCGTCGCATGCGGTGAAGAAGGAGCTGTTCCCGATCGTGGGGCGGGATGGGATTGCGCGGGCGCTGATTCATTATCATCTGATCGAACTGGTGGCGGCGGGGATGGAGGAGGTTTGCATTATCGTGCAGCCGGGGGACGATAAGGCGATACGGGATTATTTCGCGGGACCGGATGGGGAGTATTTGAAAAGGCTGGAGAAATATCCGGCGCTGGCGGCTGAGGCGCGGGAGATGCGGGGGATGAACGAGCGGATTTCGTTTGCGGTTCAGCATAAGCAGGAGGGGTATGGACATGCGGTGTATCAGACGAAATCGTTTGCGGGGGATGAGATGGTGCTGCTGTGCCTGGGGGATCATTTGTTTCTAGGGGAGCCGAGGTCCCCTTACCGGCGGCTGGTGGAGGCGGCGCCGCTGTGCGGGGGAAAGAGCGTTTCGGCGGTGAATCGGATTGGGCCGGGGGAATTGAAGGGGTTTGGGACGATCGCGGGGAGGCGGCGGCGGGAGAATCGTGGGCTGATTGATGTGAGCATGATTATTGAGAAGCCGGATGTGGTTACGGCTCGGGAGAAGCTTCGGGTGGATGATCTTGAAGATGATGTTTTTTTGGGGTGGTTTGGGATGCACGCGCTGGCGCCGTCGATCTATATGGTACTGGAGGAGATGATCCGCGGTGATGTGCGGGATAACGGGGAGTTTCAGCTTACGCGAGCGCAGGAAATTCAGCGGCAGCGGGAGGGATATGTGGCGTTGGAAGTGAGCGATTGCGAGCGGTTTGATTTTGGGATTCCGGACGATTTTGTGCATAGTTTGAATGCGTTCAGGTCAAAGCCAAAGAGTTAAGGGCGCGAGTCGGGACAACAAACAGCAACCGATTTCTGCAAGGGCTTCATCCTTAAGATGCTGTGGACAAATAAGTTAAATTGATCTATCTTTGTCTGATTCATTTTTTGTTTGACAATCCGACAAAGGAGATTAAATTTGCGTCATTGCAGCAAACGGTTGCTGCAGGCGATCTTGAGTGTGGTCGGATCGCCGGAGAACAAATCTTGGGGTTCCGAACCCCGCCGTCAGGCGAATTCGGAGGAGGTCAGAAATGTTTGGAGAATTGCGCTCTTCGATATCGATTTTCCCACGCATTACACGGCACTCAATGAGAGTGTTGGGTGTGTGTGCGGGGTTGTGCCTGGGTGTTTCATCATTCGCCGGGGCACAGACTCTGTTTACCACGACAAGCGATTTTACGGGGTGGGGCAACGACGTCGGGGGAGTTTCCAACACTCCGACTACTGCCTGGGATTTTGATGGAAGCACGACCAACGGCGCGGGTAACAGCACCAATCCGGGGGGAACCGGCACGGCGGGATCACTGGCGATAAGCGGACCGGAAGTGGGTTATGGGAACATCGTCGACATTGGTGAAAGCACCAATCAGGCGTTTCTCAGTGTGCTCGATCCGGGGTCGACGGCTGTGTCCTATCCGCCGCCGAATTATAGCCAAGTGGACGGAACCCTTACCGCTTACAGCGGAACACTGTCACTGGCATATACGATTCCGACCAACACGGGTGGAAGTTATTTCGAGATCGGGGTTGGCCTGAATTATGACGGGCATGGTTACAACCCGTTTTTGCCGAGCAGCAACAGTTTCACAACCGTGGACGGGCTGCTAACGGGGGTAGCGACGATTCCTTACACGATTTCGGCTGGATCGATTTCGTATTTTGATTTTCAGCTCTGGAGCAACACGAATTATGCTACGCCGGGTACGTTTTACGTGGACGACATCCAGGTTAATCAGGTTCCCGAACCGGCCTCGATGGGGCTGGTGGGAGCGGGCATGGCCTTGCTGGGCCTGCGGCGCCGTCGCGGGAAGTCCGTGACGATTTAGAGTTTTGAGTTGTGCAAACAGGTTGTTAATAGCGGGCGAGTCGATCAATGACTCGCCCGTATTTTTTATCGCTGTAAGGACCAGGCAATGAAGTTCAGCCATGGTGTATGGAAGTGGGCTGAAGGGATTACGCCGTTTTGCGTGCGGCGGGTGACGGAGTACCGCGTTTCGAGGGATTCGCTATGGATCGCGGCGGTGGATCGGGATGATATCGATGCGGTTGATCGGTTTGAGGGGCTGGTTCTTCAGTTGCAGATCAGCTCGCCGATGGCGGATGTGATCCGGGTGAGGATTGTGCATCACATGCCCGATGCGCGGCGGACGGTGAAGGCGGACCTGGATTATTCGCTGGCGGCGAGTGGGGTGAAGATTGAAGACCGGGATGATGAGCTGGTGTTTACGAGCGGGCGGCTTTCGCTGCGGGTGAATAAGAACCGCTGGTCGATGCAGTTTGAGGATGGGGGAACGGTAATCAGCGGCGGGGAGCGCGAGAGCCTGGGGCAGATGACGAGCCAGCGCGGCGAGCATTGGATGATGCAGCGGCTGCGGCTGGGGGTGGGGGAATGTTTGTATGGGCTCGGCGAGCGGTTTGGGCCGCTGGTGAAGAATGGACAGAGCGTTTCGATCTGGAATGAGGACGGGGGGACGGGGAGCGAGCTGGCGTATAAGAATATTCCGTTTGTGCTTTCGAACCGGGGATATGGCATCCTGGTGAATTCTACGGGGCGGGTGGATTTTGATATCGCGACGGAACGGGTGTCGCAGGTTCAGTTCAGCGTGGGCGGGGAAGAGCTGGATTATTATGTCTTTCGGGGACCGGGGCCGAAGGAAGTTCTGGAGAAGTATACGCGGCTGACGGGGCGCCCCCCTACCGCCGGCGTGGTCGTGGGGGCTTTGGCTGAGCACGTCGTTTACGACGAAATATGACGAAGCGACCGTCACGGAATTCGTGGAGGGGATGGCGCAGCGGCAGATTCCGCTGAGCGTATTTCATTTCGACTGCTTCTGGATGAAGGAGCGGCACTGGTGCAATTTTCAGTGGGATGAGGAGGCGTTTCCGGATCCGCGGGGGATGCTGAAGCGACTGAAGGAGCGCGGGCTGCATATTTGCGTGTGGATCAATCCGTATATTTCGCAGCTTTCGGAGCTTTTCGCGGAGGCGGCGCGGGAGGGGTATCTGCTGAAGCGGGCGGATGGGAGCGTGTTCCAGCGCGATGCCTGGCAGCCGGGGATGGGGCTGGTGGATTTCACCAATCCGAAGGCGGTGGAGTGGTATCAGTCGAAGCTTCGGAATCTGCTGGAAATGGGGGTTGATTCTTTCAAGACGGATTTTGGGGAATTCATTCCGGAAGACGTGGTGTATCACAACGGGGGCGATCCGCATTTGATGCACAATCATTTTAGCTATCTGTACAACAAGGCGGTGTTCGAGCTGCTTGAGAAGCATCATGGGAAAAATAATGCCGTGGTGTTCGCACGGGCCGGGGCGATCGGGAGCCAGAAATTTCCGGTGCACTGGGGCGGGGATAATGAGGCGACGTTTGAATCGATGGCGGAGAGCTTGCGCGGGGGATTGAGCTTTTGTATGTCGGGGCCGGCGTTCTGGAGCCATGACATTGGGGGATTTTCGGGGACGGCGAATCCGGCGGTTTACAAGCGGTGGGCGGCGTTTGGATTATTGAGCACGCACAGCCGGTTGCACGGGTCGACGTCGTACCGGGTGCCATGGCTGTTTGACGAGGAATCGGTACAGGTGGTGCGGCACTTTGCGGAATTGAAGAACCAGCTTTTTCCGTATTTGTTCGCGGCGGCGAAGGATGCGGGGGAATTTGGTTGGCCGGTGATGCGGGCGATGGTGCTGGAATTTCCGGAGGATCCGGCGGTGCCGTATCTGGATCGGCAATATATGCTGGGGTCGTCGCTGCTGGTGGCGCCGGTTTTCCGGATGGATAACACGGTGGAGTATTACCTGCCGAAGGGAAAGTGGACGAATTTTTTGAGCGGGCGGGTGATCGTTGGCGGGCGATGGGTTTCGGAGAAGGTGGATTTTCTCCATATTCCGCTGATCGTGAGGGAGAATTCGATTGTCCCGGTTGCCAGCGAGAAGCGGAATCCTTCCTGGCTGCTGGAGGATGAACTGACGTTGCAGCTTTTTCAGATTGCGGATGGGGCGGAGATTTCGTTGCGACTTGTCGCATCGGATGGAGAAAGCACGGCGAAGATTCAGTGCCGGCGCTCGGGGCAGCAGATCATGCTCAGCGGGGATGGGCGGGCGCGGAACGTGCGGGTTTTGCTGCGGTCGATTCCGTCGGCGTCGCAGATCGGGAATGGGAAAATGATGGGGTATTTGCCGGAGGGGTTGTTGATGCAGTGGACGGATGTAAGCGAAGACATGACGTTTACGATTAGTACCGCGGAATCGATGCCGGCAATGCGCGATGCACCGGCTGCGACGAAATAAAACTCGAAATTCGAAATTCGAATGACGAATCAAATTCGAAATTTAAAATTCGAAACGGCCTATCGTTCGAGTTTTGCGTTTCGAATTTTTCGTTCTATGCGGCTTCGAGCAATAGTCCGGTTTTGCCGGCCCATTTGATGCGGCGGTAGGCCTGGATGGTGACGGTGCCGCTTTGGAGAAGCGGTTGGAGGACGTCGGCGCTGAGGTCGTTGTGATCGACGAGGACGCGCACGCAGGGGGCGGCGGAGGCGTCGATGGCGAGTTGGGGGAGGGCCATGCGGATTAGTTCGGTGTTCTCGGACATCCAGCGGAGGGCCTGGCCGATGGAGAGGAGCTGGCCGAGTCCGCGGCCGGCGACGGCGAGGAGCATGAGGCGCTGGTCGCGTCCGACGGCGAGGAGAGCTTCGGGGCACATTGGCGGGTGGATGGGGCAGAGGACCCAGCGGCCGTCGGCGCCCCCCTGCCGGACGACGGCGTCGAGAATGGCGCGGTCGGAGGCGTCGGCGGGAAGGTCGATGACTTCGGGGAGAGAATCGTCCACGACGGAGATCCGAGGGGCTTCGGGGGTGTTGAGTTTCATGGGTTTGGGTTGCTCTTGGTAAGTTGAGTGTGCGGATTTTTCTTCGCGAATTGTTTTCTCATGAGGCGCGACAGCGCCGGCGGCGAACTGGCGGATGACGTTCCAGTGATCGGATGAAGCGGCGGTGTCGCCGGTGCGGCCGCATTGGAGGATGGCCTGCTCGGCGACGTTTTGCGCCTGGCGAAGGGGGGAAACCGCTTCGAGGGCGCAGTGGAGGAACTGTCGGCTGACGGCGTCGAGCTTGCGATAGACGGCCTGGGCGTGGGAATCGTCGCGGGCGTCGAGGACAACGAGGGAGATTCGATGCCGGCCGAGTTCGGTGAGGCCCTTGAGGGCGCGATAGGTGGCGACGACGCCTTCGTGGTCGGCGGTGGTGAGCATCACCCAGTGGGGGGCTTCGCGGAGAAGCTCGCGGGCTTCGGTGGTTCGGGCGTTGGGGAGGGAGATGATCCATCGTTCGACGTCGACGGCCATTTCGGTGAGAATTTCGGAGATTCGGCGCGGGTCCATCGATTCGACGACGGCGGGCGAGGGGGCCTGGACGCCGTTGATTTCAAAGGTGGTGAGGTAAAGCTCGCCGCCTTCGAGTTCGATGAGGCCGACATTTTTCGATTCGGCGGCAAGGGAGCGTGCGTATTGACGGACGCTTTGGGACGGGTGTTCCATCAGGTGGGAGGAGAGAACGATGGAAATGGCCGGGGGCCGGACGGGATAGTTCATCGCGACGGAGGGCTCGGCCGGGGTTTCGACGGAATCGTCAGAAGCGGCTTCGATCGAGGCGCAGAATTCTTCGGGGGTCATGTCGACGCTGACGTCGGTGGATTTGGGAGGTGGAATCCGGGCGGGGCGTCCGGGTGAGCCGGGACGGGCGCGGATTTCGCTCAGGAAAAGATGGCTGATTTCGCTGAGAGGTCGCTTTGGGTCCATGGGATGCCCCAATTCACTTCACGGTTCATTCGACTTCGATCACGTTGTTCAGTTCTCCGAACTGATTGACCTCAACGTACTTGTTGTTTGGATCGGTCATCCATTTCCCATCGACGACAAAGCGATAGCGATATCGTCCGGGCGGGAGAGGCAGGGAGGTATAAAACTCACCTGGCCGGCCACGATTGATCATGGGCGTGGACATTGGGGACCAGTTGTTGAAATCGCCGGCGATGAGGACTTTTTTGGCGCGGTCGAAACGGGCGGCGAAGATGACTTCGTCACCGATTTTTTTCACGCCGTAGAATTCGTCGATTTTTTGGGCGGTGGATTTGAGGGGCTGGGGGGGGCTGTTGCCGTTGCCAGCGGCGCTGGGGCCGGGGCTGAATTTTGGGCTTCCGTTGCCGTTGCTGGGGGCGTTTCCGTTGCCGTTTCCTGAGGGGGGCTTGGGAGGGGTTAAAGTTGGGGTTTGGGCAACGGCGCGGGGATAGGTCGCCTGGCTGGAGTCGGCGATTTCCTCGTCAATAGAGGAGAGGGCCATGGGGACGGAAACCGCCTGAGCGACGGGTTGCTCGGCCAAACGGCCGGTTAATTGGAGTTGAGTGCGGGGAATGGAGAGAGCGACAGAGCCGCTGCTGGATATGGCGGGAGCGACGGAGATTGCTTCCACGGGCGCCGGTTCGGGCTGCGGCGCGGGTGCGGGTGCCGGCGCGGAGGTCTGCGAGAGGGCTGGGGGGGCGGCGGGGATCGCGTTGCGGCCGAACTGGAGAGTCGTGAGCTGGGCCAATTGCTTGGCGCGCTGGACGAGCTCCGCGGGGCGGGAGAGTTTGTCCATGGGGGTGGGCTCGACATCCATCGGGATATGGCCCATGAGCTCGCGGGCAAGGTTGACGAAATCCTTGTAGCCGCGGCTGCCGGGATCGTATTCGGTGATGGGCTGGCCGAAGCTGGCGGCTTCCTTGAGCTTGGTGTTGAAGTTGACGGTGCTTTCCATGAGGTATTCGCGGAACTTGTTGCGGAGCTCGGAAAGAACCTCGCGGGCGAGCTTGGTGCGGGTGTCGTAGAGAGTTGGCAGCACTCGGATGAGGATTTCCTTGTCGCACTTGTCGCGGAGGAGCTCGAGGGTTTCCATCATTTTCGCGAGGCCGTGAAGGCTGAAATAGCCGGTTTCGACGGGGACGATGACTTCGTCGCAGGCGCGGAGGGCGTTGAAGGTGATCAGGCCGACGCTTGGGGGGCAGTCGATGATGCACCACTTGTAATTCTGCTTGATGGATTCAATGGCTTTGCGGAGGCGGTCTTCGCGTCCGAGGCGGCCGGAGAAGGTTTGCTCGAAAGCGGCAAGCTTGATGTTGGCGGGAGCGAGGTCGAAATCGGTGGCGATCTGCCAGACGATCTCCTGGAGGCGGACGGGTTTGCCGTCGCGCTCTTCGATGAGGCAGTCGTAGATGGTGCGTTCGATCTGCTCTTCGGGGACGGCCAGACCGATGGCGCAGTGTCCCTGGGGGTCCATGTCGACGAGCAAGGTTTTTTGACCAAGCCTGGCCAGACAGGCCGCTAAGTTGATGCTCGTGGTGGTTTTACCGCAGCCGCCCTTTTGGTTGATGATGGCAATCGCTCGCATGGCCGACCTTCCTTGGTTGCCTGGATGGCTGCGTCAGTCGAGCCGTTCCGTCGGCCCGGAAAAAAAGTGCGCGTTGCCCATTCGCTCGCCCGCGCACCGCAGCGCATCCCCTCAAATCATCGGGAGGGGTGGGTGAATAACTTTAACCTTATGGGACAAGAGAGGGGGTGAATCTCTTTGTGCGTGGCTCGATCGGGGCTTGGCCGCGGTATTTGACGCTGTACAATAAGCTGATGGCGCAAGGCTTTTACAAGGACGTCGCAGTCACTGGGAAAGGACAACTAACCCTTCCACCCAAAATCCGCAAGGCAATGAACTTAGGAGCGAAGGGGAAAATCCGTATCTCGATGACGGGCACGGGTGTGGTTACGATGCAGCCGCTGAAGGATGTGATGTCGCTCTTTGGCGCGTTGGGGGGCCCGGGCGCTTATGATCCCGACGAGAAATCACGAGCGCAAGCTGATGGGAAAGCGCGCATCGGGGAAACGATAAGATGGCGGGGGTTCCCACTTATCAAGTCGATGCGAATGTTTTGATTCGGTTCCTTCGCAACGATCACGCCGTTTTTTCGCCGCGTGCGGCAAAACTCATTCAACAGGCGAGCCGGGGAGCGGTGATTTTGGAAGTGTCGGCGGTGACCGTCGCGGAGGCATTTTATGCGTTGCGAACGTCGTATCATGTCGACCGGCGTCGGGCGGCACGGACGCTGGCTGGCCTGCTGAACACGCCGGCGTTTCATCTCTCGGAGCCGTCGCGGATTGTGGACGCACTGGCTCGGGTACAGGCGGCCAATGTTGACTTTGGGGATGCTTACCTCGCGGCATCAGCGTTTGAAACAGGTAACGCGGTGGCGTCGTTCGATCTTGATCTGGACAAGTTCAGCGATATCACGCGACACCATCCTTAAAGGAAAACGAAGAAGAAGAGTCTTTTCGGTTACGGTGTTGGTGACGAGAAGAGGCGGTGACTCGTATGTTGCAGGCGGTTCCGCTGCTATAGCATTTGGCTGGCCTGATGACGTTCGGGGCGGCCCTGGGGTGTTGGGCGGGAAAGCGCCGTGCGGTTCGACACAGCTCACCGAAGTCGAGCACGGCGGCTACACGGGGAGAAGTTGGGGGCCGGGGAAAATCGTGGGTTGCGCGTGGGTCGATTAGCGGGCGGTTCCCAGGTCGAAGGCGTCGTGGACGATTTGCAGGGCGCGGTTGGCGTCTTCTTTGCTGATGATGCAACTGATCTTGATTTCGCTGGTGGTGATGTTCTGGATGTTGATCTTGCCGTCGGCCAGGGCCTTGAACATTCGCTGGGCGACGCCGGTGTGGGTTTTCATGCCGACGCCGACGGCGCTGACTTTGGCGAGGCCGTCGTGGTAGATCGGGGCGGTTTTGCCGCCGAGCTCTTTGACGAGGCGGTCGACGACGGGCTTGATTTCGTGCAGGTCGCCGTGCTCGACGGTGAAGCTGATGTTGGCGGTGTTGTCGTCCATGACGTTCTGGATGATGTCGTCGACGACGATGTTGGCGGCGGCGATGTCGCCGAAGATTTTGGCGGCGATGCCGGGTTTGTCGGGGACGTTTTTTATGGTGACGCGGACGAGGTCTTTTTTAAGTGCGGCGCCGGAGACGACGATGTGTTCCATGTTCTGGGTCTCCGCGACGATCCACGTTCCTTCGCTTGTCGTTCTGGCTGTTTCGCACGTGAATGCGGAACATTGTATTTCTTGGCGAACTCGACCGCCCGGGTCTGCAGGACGCTGGCGCCGAGGCCGGAGAGCTCGAGCATTTCATCATAGCTGATGCGGTCGATCTTGCGTGCGTTTTGGACGATGCGGGGGTCGGCGGTGAAGATTCCGTCGACGTCGGTGTAGTTTTCGCAGACGTCGGCCTTGAGGACGGCGCCGATGGCGACGAGGGTGGCGTTGCTCCCGCCGCGGCCGAGGGTGGTGTAATCGCCCTCGGCGGTGACGCCCTGGAAGCCGGCGATGATGACGATTTTTCCGGCGGCGAGCTGGTCGAAAATGCGTTTCTGGTTGATGGATTGGATGCGGGCTTTGCTGAAGGCGTTGTCGGTGACGAGGCCGATCTGGCCGCCGGTGAAGCTGATGGCCTCGTGGCCCTGGGCGTGAGATGGCCATGGCCATCAGGGCGATGGTGACCTGCTCGCCGGTGGCGAGGAGCTGATCCATCTCGCGTTTGGGGGGATTTTCGCAGACCTGAGTGGCGAGGTGGATGAGATCGTCGGTGGTGTCGCCCATGGCGGAGACGACGACGCAGACCTGGTTTCCCTGCTGCTTGGCGGCGATGGCGCGCTGGGCGGCGCGGTGGATTCGCTGGGCGTCCGCGACACTGGTTCCGCCGAATTTTTGGACGATCAGGGGCATAAATGCTGGGGTTGGGGATTATAGGAGAGGTGATTCCAGACTCAATGTCCTGGCGCAGGCGGAACCAAGGGCTCCAGCATGCGGATCAGCTCGGGAACGTGAATTGTAAGTACGCGCCAAATCCGCTCGTCGTCGATTTCGCCATATTCGTGCGCCAGTACATGGCGCTGAGACATAATCGGCTGCCAGGGTATCTGCGGATGAGAGGCCTTAAAGGTCTTTGATACGCCTCGTGCCGCCTCTCCGATGATCTCAATGGACCTCTCCACGGCCCTTCGAAGCATGAGGTTGTTTCGATATTGCTCGAGAGTGACGTCGCCAGCAAACTGGCACATTTGGCGGGCGGCTTCGAGCATATCCCATAGCAAGGCGGGGTCTCGATCTTCAGGCGGCATAAATCACGTGTGAGGAATTCAGAATGGAATGTCGGCGAAATGGATTGCGTATCGCCCGCTTCTCGACCAGGTCGACGCGCCGGTTAAACATGGTCTGGAGCTCGTCCCGCATTTGGACCCATTCCATCAGACTCCATGCGGCGCCCGGATGGAAGGTCACCATCACATCGATATCGCTATGGTCCGTGAAATCGGCCCGGAGAATGGAACCGAAAAGGGACAGCTCTGCAATTTGCCAACGCCGGCAGAAGTCTGAAATCTGCTCCGCGCATACGCGGAGGCGTTTGTGAGCAAGCTGCACAAGGGTGGTGCTTTCGGGGACCTCGAGCATCTCGTTATTGTCCCTAATCAATAGTCCTATTCAACTATGGGGGCCGACATGTGACTGGATAGCGCCTGGGGCTCGCCGGTTGGGCGTGAAACCTTCGCCCCACATTCGGGGCAGGCGTCGCCCTTGAACATAAGGAGCAAATAGCCGCAAGTTGGGCAGCGGGGAGGCGCGGATGCGGATGGAGAAGATCATTCCGCAGCCGGTGCAGGGGGTTTCGCCGATTCCGTGGGTCATGGGGACGGTTTGTTTTTTGTGGCAGTTGGGGCAAACGAGGGAGATTTCGGGGGCTTCGATGGCGTCGCCGGTTTGGGGGGCGGGTTTGCGGTTGAAGGCGGCGAGAATTCCGAGGGCGACGGTGGCGCAAGCGGCGCAGATCGCACCTGCCGAGGCGATGCGCCACATGCCGTCGTCATCGGGATGGTCGATGACGGTGTAGTCGAATGCGGCGCCTGCGAAGAGAGTGCAGATGAGGGTGGCCCATCGGAGCCATTCCTGGCGGCCCTTGAGGGCACAGAGAAAGACGATGTTGGTGTGGCCGATGAGGATCGCGAGGGTGATGAGTATGGTGAGGAGATTGACGAAGCGATCGGTGTCGGCCCAGACGTTTCGAAGTGCGATGGCGAGGGCGGCGGTTGCAACGGGTAGCCCAAACCAGCGCCAGTATCGGCGGTCGATTCCCGCGCCGGCGAGGGAGGCGGAGACGACAAGCGTGAAGAACCAGACGCCCCAGGCGGTTTCCCAGAGCCGATCGTCCTCGGCGGTTAGGTTGAAGGCCGATGTCCAGATCGCGGTTAGATACAGAGCGTAGCTGGCGAGGTTTCCGATGATTCCGAAGGTTCCCGCCACGCGACCGCCACGAAGGGCACTGACGTAAAAGAATAAGATCGAGGGGATTGCGGTGACCGTGAAGAGGAGCGCGGTCAGACCCTGTTTTTCTTCGCTGTCCCGCACATTCCAATTTCGCAGCGGGTCCCAAAAGGCAAGGAGAGTCAGGACGAACTGGGCGGCGATTGCGGCAAGGATAAAGAGCCCTGTGCGGCGAGTTTTTTCGGAATCGAGGAGCTTGCAGGTTGCGAGCATCAGGCCGGCGGCGATGACGGCGGCGAGAAGCCCGGAGGCGGCGAGGGCGCCGAGCATGACCCAGAGCATGATGCGACGAAGGCGGGCTGGATCGTCGAGGAGGGGCATGGGAGCCTCTTGGCAAATTCGCCGAAGACACGGCGAGCAAGCTCGCCGGCTAAGAAGCTGTTTCATAACCTCGCGCGGCCGCTGCTTGCGTCTGGGGAAGGCTGGCGGCGTTGCTCCTCCTCCCCATATTTCCGGTCAATATTGTTCGTCGTCGCGCCTTGCCAGCATTCGCCAGCCGCGGCGCATCGGTTCGCGGGAGGTTATGAAACAGCTTCTAAACGGAACTGGCGCCGTGGAGGAAATAGTCCATCAATTCATAACCGCGCTCAATATAGAAACCTCCGGCGCGGGCGTTTGTTTCAGAGTAATTGGCGTTGGAGCCGGATTTGATGTTGGAGCCGGCGACGGCGAAGAGGGTTGGGGCGTAGCCGTGCTTGCGGGTGGCGATGTTGGTGGGATGGTCGGGCATGACGAGGATTCGCCAATCGGGCTGGGACTTCAATTTCTCGAGGACCGGGCCGACGACGAATTTATCGATGTGCTCGATGGCGGAGATTTTCGTCTTCCAGTCGGCCTGGTGGCTGGCTTCATCCGGGGCTTCGATGTGGCTGAAGACCAGGTCATATTTGTCGAGCATTTTGGCGGTTTCGAGGCCCTGGCCGATGTAGTTGGTGTCGTGAAAGCTGGTCATGCCGTGGACTTCGTGGACGTCCCAGCCGAGGAGGGTGGCAAGGCCGCGGAGGAGATCGACGCCGGTGATCATGCAGCCGGTTTTTACGCCGAATTTCTGCTGGAATCTGGGCATATTGGGGGCGTGTCCCTGGCCCCAGAGCCAGACCTGGGTGGCGGGATTTTTGCCGGCGGCGCGACGGGCGCGATTGATTTCGTGATCGGCGAAGAACTTCGCGGAGCGGTCCATGATGTCTATGAGAATTTTACTGCCTGTCCCCGTGGGAAGATTTTGTGCGATCGGCTCCTCCGGCACCTCGTGCGGGGGGCGTGTGGTTACGTCGAATTCTTCTTTGCCGCGGTAGACGAGGAGATTGCGGTAGCTGACGCCGGTGTGGAATTCGAAGCCGGGGAGGTTGAGATAAGTGGCGAGATCGGTGATGAGGCGTTTGGCTTCGGGGTCGGAGATTCCGCCGGAGGAGTGGTCTTTCATGACGCCGGCGGTGACGGTGACGAGATTGCAGCGGAAGACCCAGTCGGTGGGCGAGAGGGGAATGCGCTGGGCGGCGGCTTCGAGGGGGGCGCGGCCGGTGTGGTAGACGTTGGGGTCGTAGCCGAGGAGGCACATGGTGGCGACGTCGCTGCCGCTTTCGAAGCCTTCGGGGACGGTGCGGACGAGGCCGAGTTTGCCGGAGCGGGCGATGGAATCTATGTTGGGGATGTTGGCGGCTTCGAGGGGGGTTTTGCCGGCGAGTTCTTGCAATGGGTCGTCGGCGGCGCCGTCGGGGATGATGATTGCGTATTTCAAAAGGGCTCCTGAGATCGCAATTAGAACTCGGCTTGGATTTTCATCGATTCGAATTCGGATTTTCGAGCAGGTCTGATGAAATCCTTGGTTGTTGGTGCACGGGCCCCCACCCTAACCCTCCCCCGGAGTACCAGGGGAGGGGATACAAGGAGATATAAGAGGATACAAGGAGGGGATTCGGAATTTGTGCGTTCACGCATCGCCGAACTCCTGCGGCTGATCGAGAATTCGAAGGCAGACGGTTGGGGGCTGGATGGTGGCGAGTTTGTCGATTTCTTTGAGGGCGGCCTGGACGGAGCCTTCGCGGGCGATGTGGGTGGTGATGACAACGGGGACGTTGCCGCCGTTGTTGGCTTCGCGCTGTAGGATGGCGGAGAGGCTGATTTTTTTTTCGCCGAGGATTCTGGTGACCTGAGCGAGGACGCCGGGCTCGTCGCGGGCGGCGAGGCGCAAATAATATCGGCCTGTGGTGTCTTCGACGGGAAGGACGTCGGCGCTGGGGATCTGGTCGGGGAAAATTTTTAGTTGGGAGAAGGCGAGGGGCGTCACGCCTAGGGCGACGTTGACCAGGTCGGCGACGACGGCGCTGGCGGTGGGCATCTGGCCGGCGCCGCGGCCGTAGAAGAGGGCGTGGCCGAGGGCATGGCCGTAGACGCTGATGGCGTTGAAGCTGCCGCTGACGTCGGCGAGGACGTCATCCTGTTTGACCAGGGTGGGATGGACACGGAGGGAGATCTTTGAGCCGTGGCGGCGGGCGATGGCGAGGAGCTTTAAGACGTATCCCAATTCGTTGGCGAATTTGATTTCGGCTTCTTGGAGGCGGTCGATGCCTTCGATATAGATGTCGGATTCTTTGACGCGGACGTTGAAGGCGAGGGAGGCGAGGATGGCGAGTTTTTGGGCGGCGTCGCGGCCGGAGACGTCGAGGGTGGGGTCGGCTTCGGCGAAGCCTAGCCTTTGGGCTTCGGCGAGGGCCTGGTCGTATTTCCAGCCGTTGCGGGTCATTTGGGTGAGGATGAAATTGCAGGTGCCGTTGACGATGCCGACCATGGCGTCGAAGCGGTTGGCGACGAGGCCGTGCATGAGGGCGTCGATGATGGGGATACCGCCGGCGCAGCTTGCTTCGAAGGCGATGCAGGTTTTGTTTTTTCGAGCGATGGCGAAAAGCTCGGGACCGCGGCTGGAGAGGAGGCTTTTGTTGGCGGTGACGACGGGCTTGCCGAGGGTGAGGGCGCGCTCGACGTGCTTGGCGGCGGTTTCGGTGCCGCCCATCAGCTCGATGACGATTTTTATGTTGGGGTCGTTGATGGCCTTTTCGGCGTCGGTGTGGAAAGGAAGCTGGGCGTGGAGGCGGGTTTTGGCGGCGTCGCGGACGACGACGTGGCGGATTTCAAGTTTGAGTCCGGTGCGGGCTTCGATGAGGGGGGCCTGATCGTGGAGAATGCGCGCAACACCGGTGCCGACGACGCCGCAGCCGAGCATGCAGATTCCGATGGTGGCCATGCGTGGCCGGCGGGCTAGGAGACGTTTCTCTGGGCCGCCGGGTGCTTGAGGTTAACCGGCGGGGGTTAATTTTTCACCCTGCTTAGATGGCGCTGGAAATCGGCGGGGGAAAACGCGGGGCGGGAGCAGGTGGTTCCGGTGCAGACGAAACCGGCGGCGGTGGGGAAATGGGGGTAAAGCACGTCGGAATTGGGCAGGGAACCCTCGGCGGGGTCGTACCATTCGGTGCGCTTAAAGAGGGAGAGATAGGTGAGGGCGATGCGGAAGAGGGTGATGGCGCCGGCGTCAAGCTTGGGGCCGACGACGGTGATGTGGAGGGCGGGGCGGCTTAGCTCGTCATTTGCCAGAAGCAGCCCCCCTACTGCTACGCGCGGGCGCAGGGCGACGGCGGGAGTTGCGAGATATCGCATGGCGCTGCGGGCGAGGGCGTCGTCAGATTTTCGGCCGGAATATTGGCTGAGCAGATTGGCCCAGCGAGCGAATTCGATGTTCTCCTGGAGCTCTTGCTCGGGGGGGAACTGCTGGGGGATGTGAACGTCGCTGGTCATGACGCCGGGCTCGGAGTCGCGGGCGAAATGGCGGGCGATGAAATCGGAGGCGGATTGGGCGCGGGCGAGGGAGGTTCGATCGCCGCTGGCGGCGTAGAGTTCGAGGAATGCCTGGCCCATGGCGAGGGTGTCGCCGAGGTAGGGGCCGGCGGGGTCGGCGGCGTCGTGGGAGAATCCGCTGTCGGATATTGTGCGATGATCGCAAATCCAATCGGCGGCGCGCTGGGCTTGATGGAGGGCCGTTTGGTCGCCGGTCATTTCGTAGAGAATTGTGAGACTACGGATGGCCCAGCCGTTTTCGCGGGCGTATTGGTGGCGGTCGATGCGCGGGATTCCCTGGGCGGTTCTTTGGGCGTCGGTGAGGGCGAAATAATCGGAGCTGTGGATGCCGTCGATGAGGTCGGCGTCCTGGCTGGTGTAAAAGGCGCCGTTGTCGCCGAGGAGAAATCGGGTGAGATAGCGGTGGATCGACTCGGCGGCGGTTAGATAGGTGGGGTCTTTCCACTGGCCGTAGGCGAGGGCATAAATGCGCAGGTCGTCGGTCTGCATCTGCATGATTTTTTCGAAATGGGGGTGGTGCCAGTCGTCGTCGGTGGAATATTGGTAGACGCCGCCCCAGGCCGGGTCGAGGAGATTCAGTTGGGCGGCGAGGGTTTGGGTGGCCATCCGGGCTTCGGCGGCATCGCCGCGGGCGGCTTGGCGCATCGCCCATTCGGTGTTGGCGGCGTCGAGGAATTTCTGGCCGTGGCCCCAGGCGCCTTGGTCGGTGTCGTAGGTGGAGATATGGCGGTGGATCAGTTCGGATTCGATGTCGGCGCTGAGGCGCTTTGGGCGCCGAATTGCAATTTTTTCTCGGAGACGATCGACGGGCCGGGGGTGGGGTCGTTGATGATCGCCTGGAGCATTGAGGCCATTTCGGCGGGTTCGAGGTAGCCCTGGCGTTTGACGATCTCACTGCCATCGGCGTTGAAGACGACGGTGGCGGGCCAGCCGTAGTCTTCGTAGCGGTCGGAAAGATCTGGGCGGGAATCGGCGTCGACTTTTACGGCGATATATTTTTCGGCGATGAGGTGTTGGACTTTGGCATCTGCGTACGTTTGCACATCCATCACGTGGCACCAGTGGCACCATTGGGTGCCGAGATCGAGGAGGACGAATTTGTGCTGGGACTTGGCTTGGGTGAAGACGTGGGGGGTCCAGGGTTGCCAGGGGATGGGTTGGGCTTGGGCGGTCCCCACGATTTTCAGAAAGAACAGGAAAATCAGGACGGCGCTTCTCATCACGGAAATATTACGTGAGGAATGGTGCGCCGGATTTGCCCGGTTTGGGGTCTTTGCGTGGCTATTTCACCACTCGTAGCCCATGTCTTCGGCTAAAGCATATAAAGCCAAGGCCCCTACCGCTAACATTGTTACGCGGTCCCATCCTGACTGGTCCCTTCGTTCTTGAGCCTCTCGCTGCTGCCTTGCCAAATCATCGAGGAACGGCATCGAAGTTACCGCCTCTCGACAGCGTTCGGCAAACTCATTTGGATTCGCGCCAGTTTCGCCTGGCAAGATGCTTATGATTCGATTTGTAAATTTGACGGCGTCTATTTGTCTAAAAAAGTCCCGAAGTTCGAGCTTCGGTTTTTCGCGCATGAGGGGCCTCACTTGGCTCGTGAATGCTGCTTTGTCTATTGCACCTGCCGCAAGCTGCAAAACAATAGGCTCTGCTTGATCCGCCGTCGCATCGAAGCTCCACCCGTTGTCCGACAAAAATGCTATCATCGCGGCGGTAGCCGCTCGTTTATTCCCATCAACAAAGGGATGGTTCAGGCAGATGTGATAGGTATATGCCGCTGCGATTGCCGGGACATCCTCGTGAAGCGGTTGCCCGCCAAATGATTGCGCCGGAGTGGCCGTCGCGGACTCGAGCAAACCCAAATCACGAATCCCAGGATCGCCACCCATGGCTCCAATGGCTGTTGCATGAAGGCGAAGAACATCCTCAACGGAAAGGAATTTAATTTCCGCATTCACTTCGCCAGCCTTCGCATCAACTCTCCGTGCTTGCCGAAAACTTCCCGAACGTGGCGCTCAAAGCGCTCCGCGTCCGGTCCTGCCTTTGCCCTTTCATGCAAATAAAGAATGTACGCAGAAAGCGACATATTCAGCCGCGATGCTTCCGCTTCAAGCCTCTGTCGAAGCTCCGGCGTTGCTTGAAATTGGACGGTTACGCTGGCGGACATAGCCATATATTATCGACTGATACCGTCACGCCGGCAAGAATAATCGCTATTTGGCAAGAATATCGGCAATTTTGAGCAGATTTTCCGGTCTTTGACCATTGGCCTCTTCCAATTTTTCGCGGCTGGAGACGACGCAAATGGCCGCGTGTTTTTGGTTTTTTTCGAGTTGTTCGGCGAGGACGCGTTTTACGTCGGCGACGGCTACGCCGAGCATTGCGGAGTGGCGGGCTTCGCGGCGGTCGGGGGTGTCGCCGGTGAGGTAGCGGGAGAGGGCGGTGCCGGTGGCTTGCGTGGGGCGGATGGGGCGTTCGCCTTCCTTGGCGGTGCCGATGATCGAGCGATCGACGTCGCCCTGGGACCAGTCAGCAGATTTCACGTGCTTGAGGGCGGCGGAATATACGTCGAGGGTGCGGTTGACCCACGGGTCGCGATAGGAATGGAAGCCCCACAATCCCGCGGCGCCGTTGTAGGTGCAGCCGCCGCCGTAGGCGGTGCCTTTGAAGCGGACTTCTTCGAGGACGTAGCCGAGGCTCAGGAGACGGGCCGCGACGGCGAGTTTGGGGCCGTCGGCGCTGGAGATATGGACTGCGGGCATGGACATGCCGCAGTACGCGACGTTCATCGGGGCGGCGAGGCCCTCGCGATGGGCGAAGGGGGTGTGGTCGAGGGATTTATTTTCGGCAGTGGAATCGGACATTGCCGCCGACCATTCGTCGAGGCGCTTGCGGACGGTTTGCTTTACGTTTTTCGAGCCGGTGAAGCTGACGTTCATCCTTCGGCGGTTGAGGACGAATTGGCGCACGGCGGCCAGCTTTTCGAGCAGCGGGTCGACCGGGGCTTCGGTGATTTTTTCGTACAGGTGAATCTGCGGGAGGCCGGCGAGAATTTCCTGGAGATGGCCTTCCATGCTGAGGCCGCGGGCGGCGTGGCGCATGGTGATGGTGAGGCCGTCGCTGGCGGGGCGCATGCGCTGGTGGGCGCGGGCTTGCAGCAGGACGTCTTTTAATCGGGGGACGTCGCCGGGCTCCATCTGGAACATCAGATCGCACAGGACGCTGAGGGCCTGGTCGGTGTTGTCGTCGAGGAATTTGGTGGAGAAGACGGCCTGGGCGACGATTCCGTCGGGGGTATCGGCCCTGCCACCGACGCCGGCGCTGAAGCCGACGCCGCCGGTGAATCCGGCGATGCGCTGGGCGATGGCGGAGTAGTCCTGGCCGGCGGCGCCCATTTTCTGGATGCAATCGCCATAGAGGGGAAGATATTCAAAGAGGTCGCGAGGGAGGCCGCAGAGGTCGAAGCTGATGTGGAGGTAGTTTACGCCGTTGGCGAAGACATCGTTGTCGAGGAAGACGCCGCCGGCGGGGAGGTCTTCGACGGAGGTGGAAATGTGGCGCGGTTTTCGCGGGAGGTCGATGACGCGAAGCTGGGGGAGAGAGGCGATTGCCTCGGGGGCGTTGGGCTGGTTGAGCAATTTTTCGAGCTCTTCCTGGTTGTCGCGAATGGCTTCGAGTTCCTTCGTTGAAAGCGAGCCTTTCAGCTCGCTCATTTTCGCGGTGAATTCGGCGTCTTTTTTCTGCTGGACGTTTCCATCCGGGCGGACGACGAGCATGAGGCGGTGGGAATTATCGAGCAGCTTGCGGCGGATCAGATCGCCAAAAAATGCGGGATTTGCGGCGAATTTTTGCTGGAGGGCGTGGATGTGGCGCTCGGCTTCGAGGAGGGTGAGGGGGTCGCCGCCATGCTGCCACATGCCCAGGACGTAGCCCATGATTTGGAGGGGATACATGGCGCCGATTTCGAGGTAGCGGTATTTGAGCTGCTGGATGGCGGCGTCGAACTGCTCGCGGGAGACGCCGCGCTGGGCGATGTCGCGGAGGGTGGTTTCGACGACGTGCAGAACTTTTTCGCCGCGGCCTGGTTCGCTGCCTTTGAGGCCGACGTGGAAAGAGGTGTCGACGCCGTTGGCCCAGAAGCCGCTGTGGGTGACGTCTTCGCCGAGCTTTGAATCGATGAGGGCTTTGCGGAGGGGGGCGGATTGGTTGCCGAGCAAAATCCGATCGAGGGCGCTGAAGGCGAACAGCTCTTCGACGTCGACTCCAGATCCGATGAGCCAGTTGAGGACGATGAAGGTTTTCCCGTCGACGGCATCCGTGGGGGCGACGGGGTAGACGGATTCTAGAATTCGCGGGCTGCTCCAGCGCGGCTGGGGGGGAAAGTCGGCGCGGACGTCGGTTTTCTGAAATTCCGCTAGGCGTCCGCTTAGGAATTCGAGTTGATCGGCGGTGGGGATGTCGCCGTAGAGGAAGATGAACGCGTTGCTGGGGTGGTAGAAGCGGCGGTGGAAATCGGTGAGGCCGCGCCAGGTGAGCTGGGGGATGATGTCGGGATCGCCGCCGGAGTCTTTGCCGTAGGGCGTGTCGGGCCAGAGGTTTTTTTCGATCAGGTCGTAGACCTTCGAATCGGGGCTGGAGCGAGCGCCTTTCATTTCGTTATAGACGATTCCCTTGACGATCAGGTCGCTGGTGGTGTCGCCGCGCTTGGCGAATTCGAGGTGGTGGCCTTCGCGCTCGAAGGTTTTTTCGGTGAGGAGGGGATGAAAGACGGCGTCCCAGTAAACCTCGGCGAGGTTGAAGAAATCCTGGCGGACGTTGCTGGCGACGGGGTAGACGGTGTAGTCGCTGCCGGTCATGGCGTTGATGAAGGTGGCCATGGAGCACTTGACCATTTCGAAGAAAGGGTCTTTGACGAGATATTTGCGGGAGCCGGCGAGGACGCTGTGCTCGAGGATGTGGGGGACGCCGGTGTCGTCGGGTGGCGGGGTGGGAAAGGTGACGGAGAAGAGATTTTCGGCGTCGGCGTTGTGGATATGGAGGATTCTGGCGCCGGTTTTTTCGTGCGAGAGTTCGATGGCGGTCGATTTCATCTTCTCGAGCGGCACGACCCGCCGAACCGTAAAACCGTCCACCTTCTCGCCCGCTTTCAGTGTCTGATTTCGTTGCGTCATGAGGGAATCGTAGTCACGGAAAACGACTCTGCAAAGTAAGGGCGGATTTCACCGCGGAGAACGCGGAGAGCGATGAGAAACTGCGGGGTGAAAGTTTGAAGTGAGGTCGCCGCGTGTTGCTCGAAAATTACCTTTAGGCCCTCACCCCAACCCTCTCCTTGAGTACAGGGAGAGGGGGTAAGAGCGATAGCTCCGTGTGTTCCGCGGTGAGGATGTATTTTCCGGCCGCTATGGCTTTTCGGCTTCGGGGAGTTTTCGCCAGGCTTCGAGGCCGTGCTGGGCGGAGAAGGCGGCGGTTTGGGCGGCTTCGGGTGGGATGGTGCCGAGGAAGAATGGGCGGCGGGTGGTGCGCTTGAAAGGGGTTCCGCGGAGGCGGACGTATTCGTCGTGGAATTTTGCGCCGGGGTGCTGGGCGAGGGGGGCGTTGCTGGCTACGCCGCCGTGGAGTTGGTGGAAGGTGCCTTCGCCGAGGAGCATGACGTATTGGGATTGCGGGCGGGAAGCGGCTCGGAGGAAGAAATCGAGATTGACGAGGCCACCGCCGGGGGAATCGAAGCGTTCGTCGAAGCCGCCGAGTGCCAGGAAATCGGCTTTGCGGATTGCGAAGCAGCCGGATTCGGACGGGCGGCCGAACCAGCCGAGGTTGCCATCGGAGAAATCGCCGGCGATGCGATAGAGGGCGTAGCCGTTTTTCTTCCAGTTGCTGGTTTCGAGGAGGCGATCCTCGACCTGCTGGGTGTAGCCTTCCTGAATGGAGATGTTCTGGCGTTTGGGGCCGAGGTGGAAGGGGATGGTGACGATGAATGCGGAATCGAAGAGGGCGAAGGCGGAATCTGTGAGGGTGAAGATTCCGGGGGAGAGGATGTGGGCGCCGTCGATGATTATGAGCAGCTCGTCGCCGGCGGCGTCGCGGCAGGCGGCGTTGATGGCTTTTGCGGGGGAGAGGGAATTGGTCTGGATGAAATGATATTTGAACTCGGGGCCGAATTTTTGGACGTCTGGTTCGGAAAGGGGTTGAGTTGAGCCGTTGTCGAGGACGATGACTTCGAATTTTAAATTAGCTGCGCCGATTTGATATGCGCGGGTGAGGGACCAGAGGGTGTTTTGGGCTTCGCGCGGGTTGTTGAAGAAATTTACGACGATCGAGAGCATGGGGGTTCATACTCGCCAATAAAGAGCAGGCGTCAATCGTAATTGTGTCCGCAACGACCCCCACCCCAACTCTCCCCCGGAGTACCAGGGGAGGGGGAAAAGGCGGAGGCAATCTTGCTGCCGGTGCCGCGCGAATACCGTTGCGGCATGCCGCGGTCGGTTACGAAATGGGATGAAGGGACTGCCGCCACAGCGTTGAGGCGGCGGCGAAAGTGGCGGATTGCGGGGATAGTGCTGATTTCCGCCCTTTTGCTGAGCAGCGTTGCGGATCATCTGCGCGCCCAGAACCGGGGTGGCGATGACTGGATGCGGTTTGACGGGCGACGGGTTCAGTTCGTTCGGGCGGTGGATGGGGTGTCTATCGCGGTCTTGGACAGGGGGGATGAGATGACGGTTGTCCGGATTCTTGGGATCAGGTCGGCCAATGCGGATTGGGATGAGCGGGCGATGAGCCGGATGGATGCGCTTTTGGCGGGGCAGACGCTTTCGATTCATCTGGAGGCGACGCAGACGCGGGATGAAAATGGGCGGCTGCTGGCGGATGTTTTTACCGATTCGAACCAGCTCCTGGCGGCGGAATTGGCGGCGGAGGGGTTGGTGCGGGGGGATTGGACGGAGCATTGCACGTTTTATGCGGATATCACGCGTGCGCAGAGTACAGCACATAAAAAGCGGGTGGGGTTTTGGAATTATGATTGAGGGGACGGCGCGGTTGGCGTCCTTGCCCGCGCGCGTGGATTGCGGATATGTTTCGAGGGGCATGATCATCACGATCGACGGACCGGCCGGTACGGGCAAATCGACGGTGGCGCACGAGGTGGCGCGGGAGCTGGGGTTCGATTTTCTGGACACGGGGGCGATGTATCGGGCGGTGGGATTGGCGGCGCTGCGGCGAAAAGCCGACATGCACGATGAGCGCGAGCTGGTTTACATTGCGCGGATGACGCGGATCGTGTTTGATTTTTCGCAGCAGCCCCCCGCCGTCATGCTCAACGGGGAATCCGTGGGGCGGCTGCTGAGGTCGGGCGAGGCGACGCAGGCGGCGTCTTATGTGGCGGTGGTGCCGGGCGTGCGGGAATTGCTGGTGAAGCAGCAGCAGGAGATCGGGGCGTCGCGGCCGAATATCGTCACCGAGGGGAGGGACCAGGGGAGCGTGGTTTTTCCGCATGCGGATTTGAAGATTTATCTGGACGCCAATCCGGTCGAGCGGACGCGGCGGCGGGCGGAGCAGCTTCGGGCGCGGGGGGAAGTCGTGAATGTCGAGGTTTTGCAGAAGCAGATCGCCGACCGGGATTTGCGGGACAGCCGGCGGGCGGCGAGCCCGCTGATGGTGCCCCAAGGCGCGGAAATCATCGACACGACGAATCTTTCGATTCCGGAGGTAGTGCAGCAGATCGTCGCCAAAGCGCGGGCGATACAGAAGAGGTCGGTCGAAACATGACCGAGCGCTCGCTGACGTGGAAATCGCTTCAGATCATCGCGCGGGTTGGGACTACATTGCTGTTTGATCTGAAAACGTATGGGCGAGAAAACGTGCCGGCGACGGGGGGCGTGCTGCTGGTTGCGAATCATCAGAGCTATCTCGACCCGGTGCTGGTGGCGGTGCATCTTCGCCGGCCGGTCAGTTTCCTGGCCAAGAGCGAATTGTTTGAGAATCCCTATTTCGGGTGGTTTATTCGCACGCTTCACGCGTTTCCGGTTCGGCAGGGGGAGGGGGATATCGGGGCGGTGAAGGAAGTCATCCGCCGGCTGGAAGAGGGGCACGTGCTGAATATTTATCCGGAAGGATCACGAACGGAGACAGGGGAAATGGGCCGGCTGGAAAAGGGAGTGGCGCTGGTGATTCGCAGGGCGCGGGTTCCGGTGGTGCCGGTGGCGATCGAGGGGTCGTTTGCGGCCTGGCCGAAGGATTCGAAAGTTTTCCATGGCCATCCGATTCGGGTGAAATATGGGAAGGCGATTGATTTTGCGGGGAAGAAGGGGGAGGAAATTATTCAGACGCTGGAGATGCGCTTGCAGGAGATGATTGGGGAGTTAAAAGCGATGCCCGCAGGATAGCGATCCTGCGGCTTTTGTTAGTTTCGCGTCGTGGGGGATTCGGTGAGGTCGAGGTCGATGACCGCGGTGTAGTAGCGCCAGCCGCGGCCGAGAAATGTCTGGTCTTTGAGCATTTCCGCGATGCTCTGCGTTGGAATCGCGTTATAGCGCGTGAGGTTGTTGGCGATGATTTTTATGGGGGTGGTCAGGTCTACCATCTGGTCGTTGAGATAGACGCGCACGAGGCGGACGTTGCGGGTGGTAAGGGTGATGGTGTGCCGGTCGGTGATTTCGCCGATTACGCGGAACGTGTTCTGATAGATGTACATGCCCTGGCTGCCGTGGGAGAACTGGACTTTGGCCTGCTCTCCCGGATCCAACGGCTGGTAGATTTGAATCCAGTCGGCCCGGTTGAAAATGGTTTCGAGACTGTTGGACTGGATGAAGACGGCGGCCGGATATAGATCGCGGGTTCGCGAGCGGGTTTTGTTGTATTCGTCCTCGACGATTTGTGCGGGGGGGGCGTGGCCGAGGCCCTGGGTTTCGTCGTAATCGACGTCGAATTTCATGTTGCGGAGATAGCGCACGAGGGAGCGGGATTCGTCGACGTTGATGACGTCGTCGGAGGCGTCGTGCCAGACGATGCAGAGGACGTTGGCGAGATTGCCGAGGCGGACGCGCTGCCAACTGTCGTGGGCCTGGCCGGCCATGGGGTTGATGGCGGCGAAGAAGGTGGGGTAATGGATGGCGAGGTTCCAGACGGCGGTGGCGGCCATGGAGTGGCCGATGAGATAGACGCGGGCGGCGTCGATGTTGGCCTGGTCGGCGGCGTCGAGGATGGGCTGCATCACGAGGTTCATGCCGACGGGCCCGGGGCCGTAAAGCTCGTCGAGATTCAGGAGAGGCATGACGACCACGGCATCGGGATGATGCTTTAATTCATCCTGCATCCAGCCGGTGTAAATCTGGCTCACCGTCTGCGCATCCGGTGGAGGGTCGGTGAGGAACGCGTTGGGAACGGGAAGCTTTATCACCAGGGGCCAGGAATGGGTGCGGTCATACTGCGGAGGAATTCCGAGGAAATAGCGGACGCTGAAGGTGCCGACTTTTTTGTTTATGTAGTAGACGCCGGGGGTAAGGTCGGCCCAGCCGGAGCGGAGGCGGACGATGCGGCCGATGACGGAGGGGGAGAAGCCGGAGGCTTGGAATTCGTCGATAAGGCGCTGGCGCTGCGATTGCGTCGGGGCGCCGAAATATTGCTCGATCAGGGCGTGGGCATCCTGGAGTTTGGGGAGTAGGGAGGGCTGGAACTGGTTGCCGAGTTCGGCCTGATACATCGCTGGGGAAATATCGGCGGCCGGCGCCGGGAGCGCGTAGAAGAGCGGCGCAAGCAATAGAACGAACATGCTCGCGCGGAAACGCACAGGGCCCTCACTTCGGGGATGGATTATCCTTCGGCGATGGTCACGCTGTTGAGGACGTCGCCCTGCTTAATGGCGTTGACGATCTCCTGGCTGGCGGCGTCTTTCACCTGGCCGAAGACGGTGTGCTTTCCGTCGAGCCAGTTGGTGACCACGTGGGTGATGAAGAACTGGCTGCCGTTGGTGTTGGGGCCGGCGTTGGCCATGGAGAGGGAACCGATCTGGTGCTTGCGGGGATTGTTCTTCACTTCGTCGGCAAATTTATATCCGGGTCCCCCGCTGCCGGTGCCGGTGGGGTCGCCGCCCTGGACCATGAAGTCGGGGATGACGCGGTGAAATTTGGTGCCGTCGTAAAAGTTCTCTCGGGCGAGGAAGACGAAATTGTTGACAGTGTTTGGCGCGTCCTTGGCGAAAAGGTCGCAGACGATCTTGCCCTTCGTGGTGTCGAACGAGGCGGTATATTTCTTGTTCGGGTCGATCGTCGTCTTCGGGGGTTGCGGATACTGCTTACCGGGCATGGGCTGGTTCTCCTTGTTGTTGGCGTGTAGGGTTCACTTTTCGGGCCGATTGTCAATTGGGCATTTGTTACGCCTCCTGTCACCCCCCATAGAATCGCACCAAGCCAATGCAAATTCGTAATTTTTCCATTATCGCCCATATTGACCACGGTAAGAGCACCCTTTCCGACCGGCTGCTGATGCGCGCCGGCGCGATCACCGAACGCGAGTTCAAGGAGCAGATTTTAGACGACATGGATTTGGAGCGGGAACGGGGAATTACCATCAAGGCGTCGGCGGTCACCATGTTTCATGAACAGGACGGGGAGCAGTTCATGCTCAATTTCATTGATACGCCGGGCCATGTCGATTTTCATTACGAGGTGCAAAAGGCCCTGCAGGCGTGCGAAGGGGCGATATTGGTGGTGGATGCGACGCAGGGGGTGCAGGCGCAGACGGTGGCGAATGCCTATGCGGCGGTGGAAGTGGGGCTGGAGATCATTCCCGTCATCAACAAGATCGATCTGCCCAGTGCCCGGCCGGTGGAAGTGGCGGAGGAAATCGAGCAGATTCTGGGGTTCCCGGCGGAGGATGCGATCCTTGTTTCGGCGAAGACGGGACAGGGAATTGACGAGCTGATCGCGACGCTTTGCCGGAAGCTTCCGCCGCCCAAGGGGAATCCGGCGGGGCCGACGCGGGCGCTGATTTTTGACAGCATTTATGACGATTACCGCGGGGTCATCGTCTATGTTCGCGTGGTGGATGGGGAACTGGTGAAGGGACAGAAAGTGCGGCTGATGGGGACGGACAAACTTTATCAGGTCACCGACCTGGGGAAGCTGATGCCGCGGCCGAAGCAGGTGGAAAAAATCGGCACTGGGGAGGTCGGCTACTTTGTCGCGGCGATAAAGGACCTGCACGATGTGCGCGTCGGCGATACCGTGACGGACGACGCGGCGCCTGCGACGGAGCAGTTGCCGGGGTATAAGCCGATCCAGCAGATGGTCTACTGCGATTTTTATCCGGGGGGAACGACGCAATATGACGAGCTGCGGGATGCGATGGATCGGCTCCAGCTCAACGACAGCAGCTTTTCGTTTGCGCCGGAATCATCGGACGCTTTGGGCTTTGGTTTTCGCTGCGGATTTCTGGGGCTGCTGCACATGGAGATTATCCAGGAGCGGCTGGAGCGGGAATTTCATATCGAAATCGTCCAGACCGCCCCCA
This sequence comes from uncultured Phycisphaerales bacterium, assembly GCA_963755915.1. Taxonomy (GTDB): domain Bacteria; phylum Planctomycetota; class Phycisphaerae; order Tepidisphaerales; family Tepidisphaeraceae; genus PALSA-1353. Next base: position 2,936,074 of record CAVWLP010000002.1, on the reverse strand, counting down.
CCGTTACCTATGAGGTGAAGCTGACCGATGGAACGATCAAGCGGATCGACGCGCCGAGCGAATTGCCGAATCCGAATCATCTGGAGGAGATTCGCGAGCCGTATATCTTGATGAATTTGATTCTGCCGACGGACGGGGTGGGGGCGCTGATGAAGCTTTGCGAAGACCGGCGGGGGATTTACAAGAAGACGGAATACATCGGCACGTCGCGGGTGATCCTGGTTTATGAAATGCCGCTGGCGGAGGTAATTTACGATTTTTACGACCGGCTGAAGAGCGCCACCCGGGGGTATGGAACGATGGACTACGACTTCATCGGGTTTCGGCCGGGGAAACTGGTGAAGATGGATATCCTCGTGAACGGGGACCGGATCGATGCGCTGAGCGTGATCGTTCACGCGGATCATGCCGAGCAGCGCGGGCGGAAGCTGCTGGTGCGGCTGAAGCAGGAGATTGCGCGGCATTTGTTCGAGATTCCCTTGCAGGCGGCCATCGGCGGGAAAGTCATTGCCCGGGAGACGATTAAATCGGTGGGGAAGAACGTCACCGCGAAATGCTACGGGGGCGACGTGACGCGAAAACGAAAGCTCCTGGAAAAACAGAAGGAAGGGAAGAAGCGCATGAAGCGGGTGGGAAGCGTGGATATTCCGCAGGAGGCGTTTATGGCGATTCTGGAGAGTGGGGAATGACGCTCCTCCGCTTGCCCCCTCGCCCGCTACGCGGGACGCCGTCCTCCGGGAGAGGGGAAAATGCAAATGTAGAGCGACGGTCATTGCTGCGAATGAAATCCAACGCTTTTTGCTGCCCCGAGCAGTTTGGCGTTGAGAGTTCCGCCGGTGAACAGCATTTCCTCAAGCGCGCTCTGAATGTCGTTGTGATCCAAGGCCTTCCCATCGCCTCGCTCCAGTTGGAATTGCACCGAGCGGCGCATTAGTTCTTTGATGAATGCGGCGCTGACGTTCTCGGTTTTAGCGACCAGGAATTTCATCAACTCGTCGGAGACGGCCGCGCCGGCGCTGTAGAGTCGCACCAACTTTTCGCGGCCCGCCTCATCGGGAAGCGGAAATTCAATCGCCTGATCCACCCGTCCCGGTCGGGACGCCAGCGCGGACTCCAATTCCTCCGGCCGGTTCGTCGTTAGAATAAACAGGATATCGGCGTTTTCCTTCAGCCCGTCCATTTCGTTGAGCAGCTTGTTGAGCAGGGCCTGATCGCACGAGTTGTTCATGGTGACGCGATCGCGCGCGATCAGGTCAACGTCTTCGATCACCACCACGCTGGGCTGAAGCAGCCGGGCCAGGGCCATGTACTGGCCCAGCAGCCGGGTTTGCTCGGCGGTGATCAGCAGCATTGTGTGCCCCTTCAATTCCCCGGCCAGATAATGGACGGTATGAGATTTCCCCGTGCCCGGCGGACCGTAAAACAGGATTCCCTTCTTGGTGGCCTGGCCAAATTGTGACAATTTTTCGCGCTGCCCAACAAATTGAATGATGTTTCGCTCGAGCAATCCCAGCGTCTTCTTCGGCAGAATGACCTGGTCGCGGGCGACCGTGCGCAGCTTGTGCACCTTGATGCCGATGGATCTGCCGAAATAATCGTTTTCGTCTTCCAGTGAGAGGATTTTCCCGCGGTAGCAGCGGCAATTGTTAATCGCCTTTTCCAGCGCTCGGAAAATCCGCTCCCTCGATTCGGCGCCGTTTCGTTGTTGAACGCCGCGACCTGCACCCGGATCGACTGTCGTCCGTGCATATCGCGATAGGAAGCGAGCAGAATCGCAAACGCCCGATTCCCTTCCCCCAGCAGCCACAGTCCAACCTTCAGGCAGCGCACCGGCTGGTCCTCGCCGATATCGATCTCCTCGTATTCGGGCGGCACCGCGACCGATGGCTGCGGCTCGTTTCGGGCAATCAAAATCGCCAGGTTCGGACCTTCGTGCGAGAAAAATTGCGTGAATCCGCAAAACCGCTTCAAATCGCGCTCGCCCACAATAATTTCTTCGACGCCCCGCTGCAGGTCGGCCCGCACGCGATGAGGAAACTTCCGCTCGGAAATGTTCAAATCTTCCGGCTTGGACTTGCCGAAGTGCTTCTCCAGAAGATCGGAAATCAGCGTGCCTTTTGGTCTTCGCCGGCCGAAAGATATCCACATCCGGGAAATTTTACCGACCCCAGTCGCACCACACCAAAGATAATTTCAGGAATCAGACGCCGACTTACTGCCCGATCCTCGTCGCCGTGAAACTCACCTCAGGCGGCGGGCCGGCAAGGCGGACGCCGTCGGGAAGCTTTTCGATTTCCACCGGCACCGGATTTGTGTCGTTTACGTTCTCCGAGCTGATTTCCAGCAGCGCGTGCGGCTGGGGGGTTACTTCGCCATTCTTCAGCTTCTCAATCTGGTCCGGCGGGCCAATCACGTCAAACTTTGGCGTAAACGAGCGGCCGTTCAGCGAAATCGAATATTGCTGATAGATGTTGGGGGCAAGGACCCACCAGACGGGAACGGAAATCGTGGCGCGCACGTCGGTCTCGGCGACGGTGATCGTTACCTTCACCTGGTTGACGTCGTAGGTCAGGTGCTGGGATGGGTCGGAAACCAGGGCGATGTCGTCGATCGTGTGGATGCCGGGCTGATAGAGTTCCTTCATCGACGCCATGTCGGCGAACACCTGGCCGAGATGATCGACGACGCTCTTTGGGCCGCTGACCTTGACGGTGGGCGGATCGAAGCTGACGGTTTGAAGGTTGGGAATATTGCCGGGCGGCCGGACCGGAACCTGGTGGTCGCGGACGAGATCGTCGACCGTCGCCGTCAGAACGACCGGGTTGCACTTCACGACGGTGATGCCGGCTTCCTTGAATCGCGGGCTCTTCTGAAGGCTATCTAGAATTGGAATTCGCTCCTGGCCGTTTTTCTGATCGGCGTCGATTTCGATGGGAATTGGCGCGCCGGTGGAGAGAGTGGCCTTGAAGCGATCGATATTCGCCTGCGGGCCTTCCAGGTCGCAGATGATCACGTTTTCGTCGCGATCGACGATGGCAATTTTGTTCGGATCGTGGGTGACGATTTCAATATTGATCGGCTGGCCCTCATCGAGAACCTGTTCTTCGCTTTCGGCATAGACCCAGATGAGCACCGTCAGCGGGGCCGCCCAGGCGAAGGTCTTGAGATAACTGATGACGGCATCTTTGGTGATGGAATAATAGAACCGGCGGAATTCGGAGATCATTCCCCGAATCCAGATCGAAATCGGACCAGCGCGGCGCGGGTTGGCGGGCTGGTTGCCCTCGGTCGCCTCTTCCGGTTTGTTTTCCACCTTCAGGTCCATTGCGCTTAAGTCGACAGATGGCGGCGCCATCGCTCGCCTCCGCCGGCCCCGAGTAAATCGTTCAACAGTCCATGCAACGCTTCGGGAGTAAGCTTTCGAATCAATTTGCCGCTTTCGGCAATGCTGATGTCTCCGGTCTCCTCCGAAATGACCATAACGACGGCATCGCTCTCCTGGCTGAGCCCGACAGCGGCGCGATGGCGGCTGCCGAGCTCGCGCTCCAGCTCGCCGCTCTCAGCGAGGGGAAACTGGACGCCGGCATAGGCGATCCGGCCGCCGCTGACGACGACGCCGAGATCGTGCAGGGGGGAATTGGGCCAGAAGATCGTGTCCAGAAGATCGGCCGAGAGATCGGCATTGATGCGGGTGCCGGTTTCGGCGATTCCGCCGAGGCCGACTTCGCGCTCGATGGCCACGAGACCGCCGATTTTTCGCCGCGACAGAAAGACGGCGGATTCGACGAGTTGCTCGATGTCCTGGGTGATGACGTCGCTGAAGCCGCGGAAGAGGCGCGTTTCGCCCAGCCGCATCAGCCCGCGGCGAAGCTCGGGCTGGAAGACGACGGCGAGGGCGAACGAAGCAAAAAGCAGGAATTTCTCGTAGAGGAAGACGAGGCGGTCGAGCCGGGCGGCCTCGCCGACGAAGGTCACCAGCAGGTGCAGGGTGATGAGGACGACGGCGATCCCCTTGAGCATTCGGGCGCCGCGCGTTCCCTGAAGGAAACGGATGACCCAGAAGACGACGATGCCGATCAGCAAAAGCTCGATGATGACCCGCCACCACCCCATTGCCAGGACGGCGTGGTAGAAGTTTGCGAGGTTGACGAGGAGCCAGTCGAACATGAAATGCTTTCAGCGCCGAGTTCAGGGGCCAGGAGTTCAGGGGCCAGGTGAAGCTCGCCTGCACCCCCCGGCTGGGCCGGATTCCAACGGCCTCTGAGGACTATATTAAAGAAACGGGCGGCGGGGCAAACATCCTTAAGAAATTCTCTCCTTTTTTTGAGAGATGATGGCCTGAATGACCCGCACGACCTGCGAAATCGGACCCACATCATGGACACGGACAACGGCCGCGCCGTTAGCGGCGCACCAGGCGACGACGGCAGCGGTGCCGAAGACGCGCTGGTCGGGACGTTCTTCACCGGTGATATGGCCGATGAAGCGCTTTCGGCTTGGTCCGACAACCAGCGGGCGGCCGAGGGCGGCCAGGGCCGACGTGTCGCGGATAAGCTGAAGATCGTACGGGGCGTTTTTTCCGAAGCCGATGCCGGGGTCGAAGAGGATTTTGTCCGGGCTCACCCCCGCCGCGGCGGCCTGATCGCGACGATCGGTGAGGAAGGCGCTGACCTCGGCGGTTACGTCCGCATAAACCGGGGAAAGATGCATGGTCTGGGGTGTTCCCTGCATGTGCATGAGGATGATGGGGACCCGGCGCTCGGCGACGAGGGGGAACATTGCCGGGTCGTCGCGGCCGGCGGAAATGTCGTTGACTACGTTGGCCCCGGCGTCGAGGGCCGCGCGGGCGACTTCGGAGCGGGTGGTATCAATGGAGATCAGGGTGGCGGTCTGACGGCGGATTTCAGCAATGGCTGTGATGGTGCGGCGAATCTGCTCTGCGGGCGTGACGGGGAGGGCGCCGGGGCGGGTGGATTCGCCGCCAACATCGAGCCAATCGGCTCCTGCCTGTACAAGCTTCTGGGCATAGGCGGCGGCTGCTTCGGGACCGGCGACGCGGCCACCGTCGCTGAAGCTGTCGGGGGTGAGGTTAATGATCCCCATGACCAGCGGAGGTCGCACCAGCGTCATGAGCCATTGATTGAACGCGTCCGAGGTCATGTGGAGCCCTGATTTAACCGACGATCTATCAGGATACTTAGCTCCGGAGCGTGGGGAGGTGCTCGAATATCACGTCCGGGACAAAAAAAATCGCGATTTTTTCGCAGCGGATAAGGTTTTTGCCGATATTTTTTATTAATATCACAATAACGAAGCGCTAAGAACGTATTAGTGATAGGTAGAAGTTTGGTAATGTTGTACGACGCATTTCATCGTTTGCTGTTTCCAATAGTAACCAGTCTGGTCATTGGTACGGTTTGGGTCGTCGGATGGAGCAGCGATTTGCAGGCCCAGGCCGACCGGAAATATTGGCCGGCGTTGGAAGTGCCAAGCCATACCGTCAAAGCCACCCCGGTCAACGGCTCACTCCAGCAGGTTCTTCTCAAAGACAATTAGATTGTCGGCGTGGGTTGAATCCCAGCGAATTCCGACGATGTCATACCCCATCGCAATCGCGAAATGGATGAACTCGCGCTGATGGTTCATGCATTCGCAGCGGATGTACTCGTATCCGTGATCCTTCGACCAGGCCTGCTGGGCTTCCTGAAGCTGCCGGCCGACCCCCTGCCGGCGAACATCCGGCAATACTGCCCCGAGCCACTGGTAAAACATCCCCGGCTTAAGCTCAAAGCCGATCCAGAAGCCGACCGGCTTGTTGTCCATGCGGGCGATCAGGGTCAGGGTGTTGTACCGGCCCATGAAGCGGCGTTTGAAGAAATCGACCTCGCGCTTGGGGCGGAAAATGGCGTTGTAAAGCTCGACCGCGCGGGGGAGCATTTTTTCATCGGCAATGTCAATGTCGGCCTGGGCCACGAAATTTATCTCCCAAAGGGACTGTGTGAGCGCGGCGCTATTGTATCGGAAGGGAATAGGGGATTAAAGCTCCCCCGGCGGCGGACGATCAATTAATCCCTGATTTTTACGGCCATTTCAAACTTGCCGTTGCTGAGGGGGCGGGAGCGGACGACCTCGCAGATTTTTCTCTGTGTCGGGCCGTTGCCGGTGATTTCGATCTTGCAGGTTTGCCCGACGGCGAGCGATTCGCGGAGGAGAAAGGAGATGCCGCTGAAGGAGAGGTCGCGGGTCATGATTTCAAAGGCTGCGCCGGCGTTGGCGCCGTCGAGAACGGTGAGGGTCGCTTTGCCCTGCACGGGCTTGCGGTTTTCGCGGCGGCGGTCGCGCTCGACGCTGACAACGGGACGGGCGCATCCGGCATGCGCTTGCGGCGCGGATGGCTGAGGCACGGACGGCTGAGGTACGGACGGGCCGTTGCCGCCCGGGACTTCTGGGTCGGGGAGTCGATTCATATTTTTAAATGTGAGCTACGAAAGCCAGAGCCTAGCGAGTTCAACCACGCGATGCAATGGCGCGTCCCGCCCCTCCTCCAAAAATTTCCGCCGAATCATTCCGCTCAGACGGACTGCGCCCACTTGATGAGAATGTCGGCGACTTCCGGCCGGCTGAACTCATTGGGCGGCCGCTGCCCGGCACGGAGCAGTTCCCTTACCTTGGTTCCGCTGGGAGCCACCTTCTGGTCCGGACCGTGCGGGCAGGTTTTCACCGAGACCACGGCCGCACAGGCTTTGCACCAGGCGGTGTGCTCGAACTTCAGGATCGTTACGCCGATATCGCGGGGAATGTCGAACTGGTCGAAGATCTTCTGGGCGTCGTAGGTGCCGTAATAATTCCCCACGCCGGCGTGATCGCGGCCGACGATGAAATGGGTGCAGCCGTAATTCTTGCGGATAATCGCGTGCAAAATGGCTTCCCGGGGCCCGGCATAACGCATGGCCAGGGGCATGACCGTCAGCATCGTCCGCTCTTTGTTGTAATACCCATCAATGAGAGTTTTGTAGCACTCCATTCTGACGTTAGCGGGGATGTCGTCCGACTTGGTTTCGCCGACGAGGGGATGAATGAGCAGGCCATCGGTCATTTCCAGGGCGCACTTGGTGAGATATTCGTGGGAGCGGTGGATGGGATTGCGGGTCTGGAAAGCAGCGACCGTGCTCCAGCCGCGCGATGCGAAGGCTTCGCGCGTCTTTGCGGGGGGGAGGCGGTATTCGGGGAACTCCGGCTCGTAATTCGCCTGGATAATGTCGACCGCCCCACCGAGGCAGAAATCCCCCTGCTTGCGGACCAGGGCCACGCCGGGATGGGCGTCTTCCTGGGTTTTATAGACGTTGGGAATCTCCAGCTCTTTATCGTGCCGGTATTTTTCGTCGACCTTCATCACGGCCAGGAGTCGGCCCTGGGAATCCTTGAGGGCGATTCGCTGTCCGACCTGGATTTTTTCCGCCTGGTCGTTTGCGGGGCAGAGGACGACTGGAATCGGCCAGACGGTGCCGTTGGCGAGCCGCAGGTTCTTGCACACGGATTCGAAATCCGCCTTGCCCTGAAAGCCCGTCAGCGGCGAAAACGCGCCAATGGAGATCATTTCCAGGTCGAACTGCTCGCGCGGCGAAAGCACCAGCGATGGCAGCGCGGCCGCCTCTTTCGACAGCGCTGCGGCGGCGGACCCCTCGACGATTCGATTTACAAGCTTCCCCCATGCGGCGCGACCAGCGACATTCAATCTGCTCCTTTTTGCTGAAGAAATAAATGTCTCACGCAGAGGCGGAAGGCGCAGAGAAGACAAGGGCAATGCATTGACCTTTTAAATCTCTGCGCCTTTGCGCCTCTGCGTGAGACCTTCCGGTAGACTAGCGGAACGGATTTTTCAGGCAAGGGGCGGTTCGGAAAATCAAATGAATTGCTGCTGGTAGCGCTGAATCAGGCCTTCAAGGCGGTTTTTGGGCTGGATTCCGTAGAAAAGCTCGCGATCGAACATCCCCTGCTCGTCGGCATTCCTTCGCACGGCTTCGGCCAATCGCTGCTGCCATTTGTGGACGCTGGGGTCGATCTGAACGGCCGTGGCCCGGCGGGAATGCATCTGGCTGAAGATCTGCTGCCGCTGCAGGGAGCGCCGCGGAGCCTGGGCAATCTGCCGAACGAGCTGCATCTTGTCGTCCCCCATGACGGCATGGCGAAGGCGATGCCCCTCGTGGGCCAGGCAGGGTAAACAGACGCGCTGCCGCCCTACTGCTGCGGGGAAATAGAGGGTGGCGGTTGTTACAGAGAACGCGGGCGGATCGATACCGAAAAATGCGTGGATCACGCGATCGTTCACCTGTTCGTATCTTCCGCCGCCGATTCCGTGGACGAACTGATCGACAACCATCAGGCGGAGGAACATCGTCAGCGTCAGCGCGCGGGGGGAAAGGCGAAGGTTGTGCCTTTGGAGAAATTCGTGAAGCCGCCCCGCAGCGGCGGAATCAAAATCGGAGCTGAAGGCAATCGAATCGCCGGCGGCATTCAACCGCCAATCATGCCCATCTTCCTGCACGCACGCCCGGGAGCGCTTCTGTCCGGAAAGATCGTCCAGCCAGAACGGCACTTCGCATTTGCCCTCTTTCCAGCAGAGGTCGGGCATCGGCCGGCCGGGGTTGTCGATTCCATGCGCCAGGCGATATTCATCCAGTGCCCGGTTGTAGGCCTCGGCAAAAGAATCGGCATTTCCGAGGAGGTGACAGACGAAGGCCAGATAGGGCTCATTGCTCCAAAGCCCCAAAACGACGATCGATTGATGCCTCAGCCCCAGGTTCCAGTCGAGGCGGTACATCGCCGCCGTCAGGTCCGCGGATAACGTCGATTTTCGCGAGGATTGTTCGGCGAGATCGTCCAGAAAATCGCCCGCCATTGAGGCGAACGACCAGCGCTCGGCGGTGGCGCGAAAGGCATTGCGGATTCGCTCGATGTGCCCCGTCGATGGCCCTTCCAGCAGGCCGCACCACTGGGCGCCGGCCAATCGCGGATCATCGGTGATCGGCATCGATTGCCCCGGCCAGCGAAATTGCAGGTGCTTCGGGGCATCCGTATCGACGGCCGCGAAGAGGCAATCCGCATCGAGCGGCCGGGCCGCGGCGTCCAGCATCGCCAGCTTGGCCCAGACACCGGGGTGAAATAATTCGGTCTGATGCCCGCTGGCAATCACCGGGCGGTCTTCGCTGAGCCGAAGCATTTCCCGCTGGCGGCGGCGAAGCTCTCCCAGCGGCGAATCCCAGGCGGACAATCGCTGATGATTTTCAAGGGTCTCGGAAAGAATTCTCGACGGCTCGGGCCAGATGACCATGGCCGAGTCCTCGGCCGGCGCTTTCCAGTCGGGATACGCGGAGAATTCCTGGATCATGTGGATCGATGATTATTCGCAACAACAGCAGGACTGCTCGGCCTCGCGCTGGACCGGCGGGGGCAGAGGATTGATCGCCAGACGATCCACTTCGCGCGTGAGGACATCAAGATAATGCCGCAGGCGATGGCCGACGTCGTCGAGGTTGCCGCCAAAGTGCCGGCTAGGGTCGTTGTAGATGAGGCGGACGGGGATTTCTGTCACCCGCAGCTTTGCGGCCGCCACCTGCGGCCAAAGCTGAAGGGGAAACGCATAGCCCGGCTCATCGAGGCGAAGCCGCCGCATGGCCGAAACTCGGTGGGCTTTAAACCCACAGAACGCGTCGGTGAGGCCGAGATGGAACAGATCGTTGACAATGGTCGTGATGGTCGTGTTCACCGCGCGGCGTTCGGTTGGCGGGAGATCGTCATCCCCCCGCGGGCGGAGGTAGCGCGAGCCGCTGATCAGGTCCCAGCGGTCGGTCTCGATCTCGCGGATGAAATCGGGGATGGTCTCCGGCTCATGCTGCTCGTCGCAGTCCATGGTGATGACCCAGTCATAGCCGGCCCCGTCGGCGAAATCGAAGGCGTCGATGAGGCTTTGGCCATATCCGCGGTTATCGGACCTGCGGATGAGGCGGATATCGGTTCGGGCGGCCAGGAGTTCTCCGGTGCCGTCGGTGCTGCCGTCGTCGACGACGAGGACATCGGGCCAGAAGGTGTGTATTTTGTCCAGCACCCGGCCGACGTACTTCAGCTCATTGAAGACCGGGACGGCTATCAGTAATCGCAATCGCTATACTCCTTGATGTTCACCCGATGCTGCCGTCATAGTAGAACCCCTGGAATAGAGCGTCAACCGGAGTTTTGAGTATCAAATCGAGCGAACTTGTTGTTCTGGCGGAAGATGAGCGGATTATCGCGGTTGCGAAGCCGCCCTATCTTGCCACCATCCCCGGCCGCGGTGAAATCGACAGCGTGCTTCAGATGCTCTCGCGGCAGATCGGCATTCCCTGCACCGGAACGGCCGATCCCCGGCTGCGGGTCGTCCATCGGCTCGACAAGGAGACCAGCGGCGTCCTGCTTTTCGCGAAGGACATCGACGCCCAGCGGCGAATCTCTGAGCAGTTCCAGAACAACCGGGTCGAGAAAGAGTATCTGGCCCTGGTCTGGGGCAAACCACCGGCGGACGAAGGGCAGATCGACGCCGCGCTGGCGCTGCATTCCTCCAGCCGGGATCGAATGGCGGTCTCCAAGCATGGCCGGCCGGCGCGGACGAACTGGAAGGTCGAGCAGCGGATGCGGCGATTCACGCTGTTGAGATGCTTTCCCAGGACCGGCCGGACGCATCAGATCCGCGTACATTTAAAATCGATCGGCCTGCCACTGGCGATCGATACCCTCTACAACCCGTCAAAACCCGGCGATGCGCCGGGATTATTTTTGAGCCAGTTTAAGTCGGACTACCGCCCTTCCGGCCGGGATCCGGAGCGACCGCTGATCGGGCGGCTGACGCTGCACGCGCATCGGCTACGATTCCAGCATCCCAACGGCAACGAAATGACCATCGAATCCCCCCCACCCAAGGATTTCCGGGCGGCGGTGATGCAGCTTGGGAAGCTGTAGCATCCTGCCAAAATGGGAAGCATTTTCAGGGGGCGTGGCGCGCGGTGCATCGTTTTTAGGCGGGGCATCCCCACCTATTACGTAAAATCCGAATTGGCATCAATATTGTATCCAAGAACGTCAACTGGGAAATCCCGATTCAGCCACACAAGGGCTGCCGTTTAGCCGCGACCCGAAGGGGAGCGCTTTCGCACCCTGTTTTCGAATCGTGACGCCCCATTTAGTGGTTGCGCATCGGCGTTCCGGGTAAACTTCCGGCCGAGTCGGCAGTGCGCGCTTTTTCGCGTGACTGCCTGCTGGAAGTTTGCTGCAAGGAACCCCTATGCAAATGATCGAAGCCGTTATTAAGCCGCACAAGATCGACGCGGTTAAGCAGGGCCTGGCGAAAATCGGAATTCTGGGCGTCACCGCCATCGAATGCAAAGGCTTCGGCCGGCAGATGGGACACACCGAGCGCTATCGCGGCGCGAGGATGGACGTCGGATTTGTCCCCAAGGTGCTCATCAAGGTTTGCGTCAAAGAAGATGAAAGCGAAAAGGCCGTCAATGCCATCGTCGAGGCGGCCAGGTCCGGGGAAGTTGGTGATGGAAAGATATTCGTCTATCCGGTCGCACAGGTGGTTCGCATCCGAACGGGTGAGACCAACGAACAGGCGTTGTGAACGGGCATTCTTGGATTTGGGGGCAGTTTCAGGGGCGGGAAAGAACCGGGGTCATTCGTGAGCGGTTCCGAGCATTTGCATCCCAATCATGGGAATGGTCACTCCCGGTCTTTGCGGATCGGGAAGGTGGGAATTCGAATTGACTGGCCGCGCTGGCTGCGGGTGATCCAGCGCAAACGCCGGATGGCCGCGCGGGCGAATTCGCCCAAGCCGGCGAACCTGCCGGCGGAATATTTCGCCGTTAATACGCTCAGCAGCTTTCAGCTTGAAGGGATCAGCCTCGATCAGGACGAAATCACGGCGGCGATCTCGCACGGATGGTCGGCGAGGGGGTTTCGATCGCGCACGGCGCAGAGGATTCGAAACCATGTGGCAATCCTTCGCCGGATCGAATCCTCCCTGCGCGCGGGGGCGACCCTAACTTCGCAAACCGTGCTGCGGTGGTATACGTCGATCAGTTGCGGCCTGTCGCTGGCGGCTCTCGATGAGAGCAACCTGCTTCGGCTGGAAAACGTGGTGAGGCGGATCAACTCACCGCGCTTCCGGCTTCAGCCGGCGATTACGGAGATCGCGCATGTGCATGCGCAGCTCAACGCCGAGCCGCTGGTGCCGAGCTTCAACGGGATTCTGAATCGGCTGCTGTTGCAATATCATTTGGGTCGCGCGGGGTTGCCGCGGGTGATGTTCGACTCGGCGGTGGACTCGACGTTGATGAAGGATGAGCCAAGGTTGCTCAAGAGGATTCTGGAGATGGTGGATGGGGCGTATGAGATGATGGTGGGGAGGGATGCGGGGATGGCGTGAATTCGGGGATTGAACAGAATTGAACAGTTTTGAACACTTTCGAGACTTTTGTTTGTAGATGCTAGCTTCGTGCGGGGGTGTAAGTTTTTGCGGGGGTGAAGGTTGCAATCGTTTTCCGCATTCGGGGCTTTGAATGGAGAGATTTGGCGCAAGTTTGCTTACGGATTCACGTCTTTCGCTGTAGTACTTTGCGTTTCTTCGCCAAATAAAAGGCGCGACGCATGGAGTTCGATTGCTGACAGGACGCGGCTGCCGCGATTTCCGCGTTCAAACAAGCCGATTCTTCTTGCCCCTCCGTGATCACCTCAAAACCGTTATGGTTCGTGAGCTTGGTTCTTCGTTGCGCAAAGCGAATCGCCTCAGATATAGATATCAGAACGAAAAAAAGGCATCCCACGAACGCCCAAGCGGGAGCGGCGACAGCGCCGTCGCGTGCCCGCGGTGTAATGCCAAAACGCCAACTGTGACACAAAAACCCCTCCCCTATGGGCCGGAATGGATTGAACTGCCAGCGGGCCTGCACTTGCTGGCCATGACCGTCATCAAACCATATTAAGCGCGATTGGTATTCACTGCGGCCGAACCATTCGATCTGTAGATCGCCGGAACAATACGTTATTTCGGCAACAAAAGGTCTTTGGGCATGGTACCCGATCCACTGATTCAACGAAGGGCGTAAGGCGACTACCAAAATCACGCTCGAACTGGCGGCGATGAGAAAGAGAAGATAAGACCGCGCTTTCATGGTTGAAGGACGAATTCTATAGCGATCTCCATCGCCTCAAGATCATGACTTCGTTTGTTCACGTGATGAAGCCCAGGAAGCGATAGAGTCTTGCGGTGCGGGGCGCCCTCGCCGCACGAAACCTCAACAACGCCAGTCTGATATTAGAGATATCATTGATGTCAACGATATCGCTGATATCGCGAAATGCACCTACCCAAACCGCCCAATCCCCCCATTTTGTTGTGGACTGTCCAGTTTTGTGTTGATGTCCCTGCCGAAAAATATTCTCTCCCCGCTTCAAAAATTAATCGGACCACGCCACGCCTTCAGTTCCTCCCTTCGCATGTCGAATAACTCGCGGAGGAGCGCACTTATATGAATATCCGGATTGTTGGCTGGGCGGCTGTTGTGGCCTGCACTTTCTCTGTCGCGATCGCGGTGCTTAAGGGCGGGCAGCCCGCGCCCGAGTCCGCCAGCGCGGCATCTTATTCGCTCGCGAACCGGTCCTGGCAAAGCAGCGCGACGGCGCCGTGCCAGAACGTCATGAATCGCCTCTCCTATCTTCAGCGCAGCGCGCTGATGGCTCAGAATTCCGGGCGGATGGCGCCGATGGCCGCGGTGGATGATTGCATCGCTAAGCAGGCGCAGATCGACGTTTCCAAGTGCCCGCCTGATTTCCGGTATGCCGTCGCCCGCTACATCGCGGCGGAGAATACGATCAGCCTTGACGCCCGGATGAACGAGGGGGGCCAGGCGAGCAACGCGATGGCGGTTTTGATGCGGGTTTACGGACGGCAGTCGCCGGAGTCGTATGGGAGTTTCGCGTCCGAGCAGATGCAGAGCGACGTGATGAACCTTCAGGACGCGGCCCGCCAACTCGACCGCATGGCGATGCGCTATTGCGTGCGCTAAGCCCGCTACACGCGCCGCTTCAATCGGATTAAGATGTTGCACGGCTGCCCTTGCAGCCGAGGATGCTTTTCAATTCCTACTGCTTCATCTTTGCCTTCCTGCCCGTCACGATCTTCGGCTTTGCGGTTCTCAGTCACTTCGCCTGGCGCACCGCCGCTTTGGTGTGGCTGGTCGCCTGCTCGATGTTTTTTTACGCCTGGTGGAGCCCGAAATTTCTTGCGCTGCTGGTGGTTTCGCTGACGATCAACTATTTGATCGGCACCGTCTGGCTCGCCGCGGGGGCGCCTGCGGTTCGAAAGGCGGGACTGATCGCCGGCCTGGTTTTTAATCTCATCGTTCTGGCTTATTTCAAATATGCAGGGTTCCTCGTCGGCACGTTGGACGCGGCGATGGGGAAATCGTGGTCGCTGGGGCCGATTATTCTGCCGCTGGGGATTTCGTTTTTTACGTTTCAGAAGATCGCGTATCTCGTGGATACGTATAAGGGCCGAGGGTATTCAAGGAATTTTCTGTATTACTGTTTGATGGTGCTCTTTTTCCCGCAGTTGATCGCGGGGCCGATCGTGCATCCGCGCGAGGTTTTGCCGCAGTTTGCGCGGCGAACCGTGATGGGTATCAGCGCCAAGAATCTGGTGGTGGGCTTGACGCTTTTTTTCTTCGGGTTGTGCAAGAAGGTTTTGATCGCTGACTCCATCTCCCCCACCGCCAACCGGATATTCGGCGCCGCGGCGGCGGGAGCGACGCCGGACGTGGCGACGGCATGGCTGGGGACGCTGGCGTATACGCTGCAGATTTATTTCGATTTTTCGGGGTATACGGACATGGCGCTGGGGTTGGCGCGGATCTTCGGGTTTCGGCTGCCGGTGAATTTTAATTCGCCGTATCAGGCGAGCAGCGTGATCGATTTCTGGCATCGGTGGCACATCACGCTGTCGCGATTTCTGCGCGATTATCTGTATATCCCGCTGGGAGGAAACCGGCTCGGGAAAGCGAGGAGATATGTGAACCTCATGATCACGATGCTGCTCGGCGGGCTGTGGCACGGGGCGAACTGGACATTCGTCGCCTGGGGCGGGCTGCATGGGGTTTACCTGGTGGTCAATCATGGGTTTCGGGCGGTGAGCGGGAATCGCAAGAGAGGCATTTGGGCCAGAGGCGTGACGTTTGTGTCGGTGGCGGTTGCGTGGGTGCTGTTTCGCGCCGGATTTTTCGACGGCGCGGCGGATGCTGACCGCGATGTCGGGATATGATGGATTTGATTTGGGGAAGGCATGGACGGATCGAGGGCGATGGATCTCGGTGCTTGCGCTTTTGGCGTTTGTGTTTGTCGCGCCGAATTCGCAGCATGTGATGTCGCTGGCGCGGCCGGCATTGGGAGTTGTGCCGCCGGCGCCGGAGGACCAGGGCCGGCGGCTGCTGTGGCGGCCGGATTGGTTCTGGTGCGGGGCGGTTGCGGTCGTCGCCATCGTGAGCATTTTATACTTGTCGAGAGCGAGCGAATTTATTTACTACCAGTTCTGAATGAGCGCGGCCTATTTGAAATATCTTCGCGGGATGATGGGCGGCATTCTGATTGCGCTGGTTTTTGTGGCCGGGGCGAATGCGATGATCGATCCGTTTGGGATTTACCGATCGAATGGGTCGCCATTTCGGGACGGGATCGGGGGCCGGTTGGGGAAGGCGCAGCGGCTTGCGGCGCAGAGATGGGACGTGATTCTGCTGGGGAATTCACGGGTGGAAGTGGGGCTCGATCCGGAGCATCCGGGATGGCGCGGGGCGCGGGTTTTCAATGCGGGATTGCCGGGGGCGGTGTTTGATGAGTTCGATCGCGCGGCCCGGCTGGCGATTGCGGGGCATCCGCCGCGCAGGATCGTGCTGTGTGTCGATCTGAGCGATTTTGATGCCCGGCGCAGCGCCGGATGAGGATTCGATGACGCTGCTCAATCCATCCATCAATCCCGTGGACTATTATCTTGGGTCGCTCCTGAGCGTCAGTGCATTGCAGCGATCGGTTACGACGGTGAAGAATCGGATGAACGACCGGCGGGCGATGGACTGGCGGCTGGGACAGATGGATGAGAATTTCGCCAATCACGGCGCGGCCGACTGGGTGATGGTGAATTATTACGACTTTTCCGGAGCGGAAGGGGCGACGGCGGGGCTGTATGTCGATCAGGAGAGAATGCGGAGGCTGGAGAAGTTGCTCGACGACGCGACGGGGCTGGGGATCAAGGTGGATATGGTTGTGTTGCCGACGCATGTGATTTTTTTTCAGCGGCTGATTGTGTCGGGGAAGTGGCAGATGTATCTGGATTGGATCGGCGATCTGAGTGCGATGGTGGAGCGGCAGAATCAGAAGTTTCCTGGCAATCCGGTGACGCTGTGGGATTTTTGCTCGGATACGAAATATACGACGGAGAAATACCCCACGGGCGAGGAAACTGCGACGCACATGCGATGGTATTGGGATCCCGGGCATTTCAAGAAAGAGCTGGGGGACCTGGTGATCGATCGATTGACGGGTTTTCCGCCGTCGGCGGGCGAGGATATTTCGGATTTCGGGGTGCGGCTTGATGCGGGAAATGTTGCAGGTTTCCTGGAGGGGCTTTCGAAAGCTGCGGGGGAACATGAGTCGCGTTAATCCGCAGCAAATGCTCGCGCAGGTTGCAGGGCTGGTCGATTCCGGCCGGCTGGCGGAAGCGGAGGGGATTCTCCGGAAGCTGATCGAGCATGCGCCGCGGCATGCGGACCTTTTGAATCAAACCGGGCTGCTTTGTCTTCAGCAGGGAAAATTTGCGGAGGCGGAGGATCTTTTTCGCCGGGCGATCGCGATCAATGGATCGTCAGCGGCGTACTGGGGGAATCTTGGGGGGGCGATTCAACAACTCAATCGCCCTTCCGAGGCAGTCGAGGCGTTTGGGCGGACGTTTGAGCTGAGCCCGAATGATCCGCGACCGCTGGATTATCTCGCCGCGTGCCTGCGATCTCAGGGGAGAGTTTCCGAGGCGGCGCAGTGGCTGCGGAGGTCGCTGGCGCTTCGGCCGAATGCGATCACGCATAGCCATTTGCTGTACACGATGTGGTTTGATGCGGAGGCGTCGGCGGGAAATATTGAGGAAGAGCACCGGCGCTGGGCAGAGAAGTGGGCCAAGCCGCTGGAGGGGGAGATTCATGCGCATGGGAATTTGCGCGATCCGGAGCGGCGATTGAGAGTCGGGTATGTTTCGCCGGATTTTCGGCAGCATGTGATCGCGCTCTTTATGCAGCCGATTTTGCATCATCGGGATCGGGTGGGATTTGAATCGATCTGTTATGCCGACGTCTCCAAGGCTGATTTCATGACCGATCGGGTGAAAGCGGATTGCGATGGGTGGGTGGCTACCAATGGCATGTCGGATGCCGCGCTGGCGCAGCGGATTCGGGAGGATGGGATCGATATTCTTGTGGATTTGACGGCGCACATGCCGCGGAATCGGATGCTGGTGTTTGCGCAAGCCGGCGCCGGTGCAGGTGAGCTATCTGGCGTATGCGGGGACGACGGGATTGCCGGCGATGGATTATCGGTTGAGCGATCCGCATCTGGATCCGGCGGGCGCGGAGACGCTGGGGCCGGAGCGGGTGGTTCGGTTGGCGGAGACGTATTGGTGTTATCAGCCGCAGATCGACGTGCCGGCGGTGGCGGCGGGCGGGGGCGACGGGCCGGTGGTTTTCGCGTCGTTCAACACGTGCGCGAAGATCGATCCGGAGGTGATCGCGGTGTGGTCGCGGATTTTACTTCAGGTCGGCGGTTCGCGGCTGCGATTGATCGTCGCGGGGGGGAAGCGGGGGAACGAATACCTTACGCGCGGGTTCGCTGCGCACGGTGTTGATCCGGATCGGATCGAGCTTTTCGAGAAGGTCAATTACGCGGATTATTTTCCGATGTACAACCAGGTTGATATCGCGCTGGATCCGTTTCCGTACAACGGGGGGACGACGACGCTGGATGCATTGTTCATGGGAGTGCCGGTGGTGACGCTGGCCGGGTCGTCGGGGATGTCGCGGGCGGGGGTAAGTATTCTAATGAATGCGGGGCTGACAGATTTGATCGCAAAAACAGCCGCGGAATACGAGCAGATCGCGGTGCGGCTTGCGGGAGATCGCACGAGAGTTCGGCAGGATCTCCGGGCGCGAATGCAATCGTCAGCGTTGATGGATGCGCAGCGATTTGTGCGGAATCTTGAATCCGCGTATCGCGTCATGTGGCGTGAGTACTGCGGCCGCTGAGCGCGGAGCGATGACATGCGGCGCATAGTTCCGCGAAAAACCCCCTCCCCATCCCTCCCCCGGAGTACCGGGGGCGGGGGAAAAAAGGAAATGCGATTCGCCTGTGCCTGGAGCCTCACGCCACGCCGATGCCGTGACATTTTTTATATTTCTTTCCGCTGCCGCAGGGGCAGGGGTCGTTGCGTCCGACCTTGGGGGCTTCGCGGACGATGGTTTTGACCTTGGCGGCCTCACCCTGAGTTTGGCCGGAGGCTTCGTCCATTTCGCCTGTGGGCTGGCCTTGCGCGGCGGAGGCAGTGGCGGCGACGTTTTCGGCGACGCCATACCCGCCCTGGGCTTCGTGAACCGCGGCGGTTTCCTTGTAGGCGTTGCGGGCCTGGGCGGCGCCGACCACGCGGCGCGGAAGATCAGGTCGGTCACCTTGTCGCGCACGGATGACATCATCTCCTGGAAGTAGCGGTAACCTTCTTTCTTGAACTGCACGCGCGGGTCCTGCTCGGCAAAGGCGAGGAGGCCGATGCCGTTTTTGAGGATGTCCATCGCGTAAAGATGGTCTTTCCAACTCTGGTCGAAAATCTGGATGAGGACGAACTGCTCGAGATCGGTCAGCTCTTCGCGCATCACGAGCCGGGCGCGTTCCATGAGAATCTGGTGCACCTGCTCGGGAGTTGCCGACTGCCAGAGCATCCGCGTGTCTTTTTCGTCGGTTTTGATCTGAATCTCGAAATCGCGTGGCGTGAGCTTGGCGCCGAAGCGTTCGTTGAAGGCGAGGCGCAGGGGCTCGGTCTCCGGGTGGGCGGCAATGAGGGCATCGACGGTTTTTTCCATTTCGCCCCCCTTCACGAATTTTTCCTGGAGGGCGATGAGGCGGGCGTGAAGCTGCTGGAGGGTGCCGGCGCGAATCTGGTCGATGGTGACGCTCTCGCCGTATTTCCTGGCGGTCCATTTCTGGATGTACTCGGCGGAGTAGGGATGGTCGGTGAAGCCTTCGGGTCCGCCGTAGGCGTAGGTGAGGGCGTGCTCGACGGGGTAGTCGATTTCCCGGCGGGCGTACGCCGAGCGGGCGCGCTTGTCGATCAGCTCGACAATCTGCTCGGCGGGCAGAAGGCTGTGGCCCTTGGGGTCGAGAACGAACTCCTCGATCTTGATCTCGACATTAAACTTTTCCTTCGCCCAGTTCACCAGCTCCTGCTCGGCGAAATTGGGGGCGAGGTATTTCATTAGCCCGGTGCAGTCGCGGTGATCGATCTGCTCGACGGCGGCGGTGCGCAACTGGCTCTCCACGTCGTCGGGGTGCATCTGGCGGATTTGGTTTTGGGAGAGGTTCACGTGGAACCGGCTCATGGCCCAGCTCTGCAGGCCCTTGGTGTCCCAGTTTTTCGTGGTCTCCTCTTCGTTTTCGCTTTCGCCCATGAATTCACCGATGGTGGCGGTGATGTTGGTTTCGGCTTCGGCGCGGGCCTGGGCCTTGATGTACTGATCGAGCTCGTCGATGTTGCGCTTGCCGATGAGGTCTTCGGGATCGATATTGACCTCGAAATTGATGCGAGCCCATTCGGCAACGGTGGCGGCGACGTAATCCTGCGTGATGTATTTATCGACGGCATCGGCGATCGCCTCGCCGATCATTTCCCAGATGATCGATTCGACGTCCTGCCCGCGCAGAACTTGCTGGCGCATGCCGTAGAAGGTCGTGCGCTGGTGGTCCATCACTTCGTCGTATTCGAGAAGATTTTTGCGGGCGAGGAAGTTGCGCTCTTCGACTTTCTTTCTGGCGCGGAGAATTCCCTTGCTGATGCGCTTGTCTTCGATGGCCATCCCCTCTTCCATGCCGAGCCAGCCGAGGACTTTGATGGTCCATTCGCCGGCGAACATCTTCATCAGCTCGTCCTGAAGGCTCACGTAGAACCGGCTGGAGCCGGGATCGCCCTGGCGGCCGGAGCGTCCGCGGAGCTGGTTGTCGATTCGCCGGGCGGTGTGGCGCTCGGTGCCGATGACGTGCAGCCCCCCTGCCTGGGTTGTTTCTGTCGTCAGCTTGATGTCGGTGCCGCGGCCGGCCATGTTGGTGGCGATGGTCACGTTGCCGACGGTTTCACCGCGCGGGTTCTTATGGTTTTGCCCGGCGACGGCGACGATCTGTGCCTCGCGCTCGTGGTACTTGGCGTTGAGCACTTCATGGTCGATGCCGTACTTCCGCTTCAGCATGTTGGAAAGCATTTCGCTCTTTTCGACGCTGGTGGTGCCGACAAGAACGGGGCGGCCCTTGTCGGAAATATCCTTGATCTCTTCGATGATCGAATCCCATTTTTCGCGCTCGGTGCGATAGACGCGGTCTTCGTTGTCGTCGCGGACGACCGGGCGGTTGGTGGGAATGGTCACGACGTCGAGGCGGTAGATCTTGCCGAATTCCTCGGCTTCGGTCTGGGCGGTTCCGGTCATGCCGGCGCAGGATCTTGTACATCTTGAAGAAATTCTGGAGGGTGATGGTCGCCAGGGTCTGGGTTTCTTCCTTGATCGGCACCTTCTCCTTGGCCTCGACGGCCTGGTGGAGGCCGTCCGACCATTGCCGGCCGACCATTTTGCGGCCGGTGTATTCGTCGACGATGACGACTTCCATCGTCCCCCTTTGCCCGCGCTCCACGACGTAATCCTTGTCGCGCTCGTAAACGACGTGGGCGCGCATGGACTGCTCCATCAGATGCGGCCATTCCATGTTGTTGCCGACGTAGAACTGACCCGACGCCCGCGGCTTCCTGTGCGGCGGCAATTCCTTCGTGCGTGAGGTGAACGCTTTTTCGGTCCAGCTCCACCTCGTAATACTGCGTCTCCGCTTCCTTGCGTCTGGTCGGCCTCTTCAAGCTGCTTCTTCGACAGCTCCTGGCGCTTGCGGGCGGCCTCTTTTTCGCCGGCGTTCTTGGCCTTGTCTTCGTCGCCCTCGGCGGTCTTGATGGCGCGCTTGGCGGCATCCTCGGCTGCCTCGGCGGCGGCATAGGGCTTGTGGATCTCCATGACTTTACGTGCGACGATGTCGGCCGCCCGGTATTTCGCCGCGTCGTCGTGGGCGGCACCGCTGATGATCAGCGGCGTGCGGGCTTCGTCGATCAGGATGGAATCGACCTCGTCGACGATCACAAACTCGAAGCGGCCCCTGCACCTGCTGGGCGGCGCTGGTCTTTCATGTTGTCGCGAAGGAAATCGAAGCCGAATTCGCTGTTGGTGCCGTAGGTGACGTCGCAGTTATAGGCGGCCCGCCGGGTGTCGCCGCCGGGCTCCATGTCGGACTGAATGAAGCCGACGGTGAGGCCGAGGTTCTCGAAGGCGGGGCGAATCCAGTTGGCGTCGCGGCGGACGAGATAGTCGTTCACCGTGACGACATGGCAGTGATACCCTTCCAAACAGCGCACGAAGCAGGCGAGCGGCGCGACGAACGTTTTGCCTTCCCCGGTCGCCATCTCAGCGATCTTACCTTCGTAAAGGACGAGCCCGCCGATGATCTGCACGTCGAAACAGCGGGCGCGGAACGGCGGACGGCTTTCGGGAAAGAGCTTGCGCACACCGTCATAAATTTTGGGCGGGATCGGCGCCTGCCGCCAGGAGACGCCGGTGCTGATCAGCTCGCGCTGCACGCTGTCGTAGGCTTCGAGCATTTCGTCGTCGAACTGGTCGGGATCGAAATTGTTGTCGGGGTCGAAGATCGAGCGGATGCCGATGTTGCGGTCCATCGATTCGCGGATGATGGCCATCGCCTCGAGGAGGATGTCCTCGGAGCGGATTTTTCCGCGGGTCAGGCCGGTGCGCAGGTCCTTGGTGCGTTCGCGAAGCTGGACGTCGGTCATGGCGCGGATTTTGGGTTCCAGCGCATTGATCTGATCGACGGCTTTGTGGTAGCGCTTGAGGAGCCGTTCGTTGCGGCTTCCGAAAACGGAGGTCAGGATTTTAGATGTATTGAGTGCCATACAGCGCCTCTAATCAAAGAATTACGGCGTAAGCTCAGAAAAACGGACGGGAATGGAAAATCAGGCGCTGGGCGGAGGGAGGCGGAACTGGAAGGGGGAAAGCTGAGGCGAGACAAAATCGGCGCGGAAAAGGTTGAATCGCGGCTTGGCCGCCCGGGCACAGGCGAGGCCAAATTGCCGGGGCTTGTAGATGCAGACGGCGGGCACGACGCTGCGGAGCTTTATTGAAAGCCTGGTGATGATCCGGCCCGCGAGATGCGAAGCCAGGGGTTCGGATGGCGCGGCGGCCAGAGAGCGATCGGCGCAAATGGCCGTCGCCATCAGGGTTACAGCAATGACGTGTCGGGCGTTTCGCATTATTCGCACGTTTCCGGCCAACTCTAATCCCCTCCCCTGGTAACTCCCTCTTCTCCCCTCCCCTGGTACTCCGGGGGAGGGTCAGGGCGGGGGCATCTACTGTTCTACTCTCTACTGCTCCACTCTCTCGCGCAGCGCGGAGGCCGCTGAGCCGACTCAATATCGGTCACCGCTATCATAGCGTCAAGCGGAGCAAGAATCAGCCGGAGGGAAAACAGGTTATCGGCGGTTCAGAATCCGTTTCTTGTCGCTATAATGCGGTAGCTGTCGGTCTTTGACGCTTATGCTTATGGATAAGCTTCTCGCAGGGAGGTCTTTATGCTCGGTCGAACCTTCGTAGCGGCCCTTGCTCTGACGACTTTTGCAGCCGGGGCCTTCGCCCAGAATATGGGGGGATATGTCCCCTGGCAGGGAGCGGGATTTGCACCGTTTATGGGCGCGCAACCCAGCCAGCCGATTGCGGTTTACAACCTTGCGCCGGCCATGGGACAGGCGGCCTTTGCGCAGGCCCAGTATGACAACCGCTGGGGCGACCTGCAGGTGCTGATCTCGCGGGCACGCGATGATTTCAAAATCTCCGGGGATTATCTGGCGGCCAAGGATGATTACGAGTCGGCACAGGCCAACTACGAAGCGGCCGTGGAGGCGGTGCTGAGCCGGGTGCATGAGGATCCGGAGTACAAAAAGCTGGCGGAGAGACGGACCGAAGAGCAGGCGATTGTGAATTCGACGGCCGTCGGCACAGGCACGCGAAACGTGACGGCGGTGCAGGCGATGCACGATGGATCGTTGATCACGGTGATGGAAGCGAAGGCGCTGGCGGATGATCCGACGGTCACAGACGCGCGCGTTCGGCTGGTGGCGACCCACCAGGTTCTATCGCTGAAGGAGAAGGTTTTTGAGTCGCAGCTTTATCGGAATGCGGATGTGGTCGCGGCGCGGCAGCAGATGGAATCGGCGCAGGCGCAGATGGCGGGAGCGGATGGGTTTTTGAAGGGGGCGATTATCTCGTGGAATACGGCGGGGTATTGACCTCAGGACGTAAATTCGAAATTCGAATTTTCGAATTGGTGAAGGGTAGTTAAATTTCGTTTTCTTCCTGTGTCTGGTCACCAGGGTGGCGGCGGCCGCGGAAAGCAGTAGCGCGCCGGCGACGGGTTCGGGGACCGCGTCGATCGTCGACAGGGGTAAGCCGTTGGCAATCGCGAATGAATCGAGAGCAGCGATGTCGGCTTGCGCAATCTGAACGTCCGCGCCGCTGTCGCCCTGGCCGAAGTTGGCGGCAAGGGCGCTGAAGTCGGAGCCGTTGACGGAGCTGCTGTAGAGGAAGTTGCCCTGGTCCCAATTGGTAGCGGCTGTACCGAAGTTGGCGGCGAGGATGGAGAAATCGGTGCCGCTTACGAACCCGTCAAGATTGGCATCACCCAGCAGCGTGTATTTTAGTTCAATCTGTCCCGGCGAGAGGTTGGCAACTACGCCGTCGCTGCCGTCGGCCCAGCCGATTCCGTAGCGGAAGCCGTTGGTGGGATTTTGTGCCGCGGAGGAGATGATGCCCGGGCCATTCCAGGCGCCGCCGTTATAGCCGGATTTGAGATAGGCGGTGATCGAGGCGATCGGATCGGACTGGCCGCTGAAGTTGATGATGACGTGATTGTTGTTCAGGTCGAAGGTGCCGCTGCCGGAGACGGAAAGGGATCTGATCGTCGCCAGCCCGGTGCCTGCCCCAAGCTGCACCGTTCCGCCGGTGATGTTGACGGAGCCGTCTGGCAGCGCTCCGGCAGCGCCGACGAGCAACTTTCCGGCGGAGACGGTCGTGCCGCCGCTATAGTTGTTGGCAGTATCGAGGGTGAGGGTATCGCTGCCGCTTTTGCTAAGGGATCCACCGCCGGAAATGCTGCCGGCGCCGCTGATGACGTAGTTTCCTGAACTGTTGCTGACGGTGACGGAGGCGGGATTCACCGTGGTGTTGAGCGTGACCGAGTAATTGCCCCCGTTGCTGTCGTTGAAGGTTACCGGGCAGGCGTCTCCGTAGGCGGTCGCGGCAGCGCCGTCGTTCCAGTTGGTGCTGGTGAAATCCCAGAGCTTATTTCCGGTTGAGTCCTTCCAGACGAGATCGGGCAAACTGGAAGCGTAGTAATCCGTGAATGTCTCGCCGTCGGAATCGACGTTGCTGGGGATGGCGACCACACCGCTTCCCTGGTTCATTTCGATGCCGGTTGGGTCGAGGGACTCGGCGGATTGGTCGCTGCCGCCGTTGAGGGCTGCGACGCAGTTGGTCAGCGTGACGCTGCCGAAGTTGGCCATGGGCTGCACCTCGATGACGCCACGCACCTCGAGGGATGTGGCCTCGGCGATCCATTCGGCGGTTGAGCGCTGATCGCTGGTGGCGGTGTACTCGACCTCGTCGAAGGCGACGCCGGTGGTTTCGTCGTCGACGTCGAACAAATAGCCGTAATGTCCGGAGGAGCTGTCGGCAGGCTCGTAGGTAACATCGGTGTGGATCGTGTTGCCGGGGCTGATGGTAAGCCCTTCGATCTCCTCCTCGCCGGCGGGGGCGAATTCGATCCAGCCAAAATAGGTCCCGGAAGATTGGCCGGCGCTGATGTTGGCGGCGATTCCGCATTGCTCGACCGTGGGATCGGATTCGCCCGTCGCGCCGTCGAGTCCGACCCAATACGAAGAATAAGCGGTGCCGGACGAAGGGGCTTTGACGGTGGGGACGACGAACGTTGCCGAGACGTCCGTGAAGGCGTTTCCCCCGGAGGTCACGGTGGAGTAGCCGGACCAGTTGGAGGAACTTTCTGTGATTTGTCCCCAGGCGGCCGCGCTCGTTGCCGCTGCGACGAAGGAGGGAGCGCAAGCGAGGAAGATGAGACGTGCTTGTCGAGATCGCTTGCGGCGAAGAAACGACACTAGAGCGTTTTGCATCTGAGTGCAGCGCCTGCGTTGCGTTCCAAAGGGTCGGATGCAAGGAAGAGCGACGAAGCGGGTTCTAAATGGACCCGTTGAGGAGTGATGACGCGGCAGACGACCCTTTGGAACGCAACCCGAAGGGCCGCCGGAGGCGGCGCAGACGCTGCAGTCAGATGCAAATCGCTCTAACCGGCTCCTTTTCGATTCTGGCAACATCACCGTCCTCCGGGCTATTTAAGCCGTCCCAAAAAGCCGCCCGCTTATTCCCCGGGAAGGAAGCAAAAATGCCACTAAAAATGCGAATGTCAATGCAAATCCGTGGATGAAGGAAAATTAAGCTGGGCGTCGCAATTTTAGCGTGGGGGCGGGGCCGATTTCGAGGAATTTGGTTGGCGAAAGTTTAACTTTGACGGAAGCGCATCCGGATGAGCTTACTGTATACGTCTCCTGGTAAGGCAGCAAAGGCGAAGGCCGAGTTGTGGCCGAAATGCGGTTCGGGGAAATCGGTGTCATGGGGCGCACAAAACCGGCCAATTGAGGGCGCGCCAAAACCGGCCATTTTGAGGCACAGGAGATTGGGTTATCGACCTTGGCTTTCGGCGGTTGCCGCAAGCCAATGGTGGGATGGCCAATCAACTCAAGATGGCGGAAGTACAAGCAATTTTGGCACTTGCGCAGCGGCTGGTCCAATCGGAACATCGCCCGCCAACTCGGCGTTCACCGGGAGACCGTTGGACGCCACATCCGGTTGTCGGGCGGCGATCCTGCGGCGCCCGGATCGGATTCAAAACCGGCCAGCGCGCCCCTCGGCTCGACGGTGCTCGCCGCAGGCGGCTCGACGGTGCTCGCCGCAGGCGGCTCGACGGTGCTCGCCGCAGGCGGCTCGACGGTGCTCGCCGCAGGCGGCTCGGAGAGCGCGCCACCGGGTTATCCGGCGCGCCCATCGGGTCGGTCAGTACGGCATCGCCCTGGCGTGAGGTCATTGTTCAGAAGTTGGAAGCCGGGCTGACGGCCCAGCGGATTTATCAAGACATCTCCAGCGATCACGGCTATGCCGGCAGCTATTACAGCGTGCGCCGGTTCATCAAGAAGCTCTCGGCTGCCGCGCCGGCGCCCTTTCGCCGGATGGAATGCGAGCCGGGAGCCGAGGCGCAGGTGGACTTCGGCCGGGGTGCGCCCTGGTCGGTCCTGACGGCAAACGCAAAGCAACCTGGGTCTTCCGCATTGTGCTGAGCCACAGCCGCAAGGGGTACGCCGAGGCGGTGGAGCGGCAGACGACCGATGATTTTCTGCGTTGTCTGGAAAATGCCTTTACGCACTTCGGCGGGATGCCGTCAGCGCTGGTGATCGACAATCTTCGCGCGGCGGTGACGCGGGCGGACTGGTTCGAGGCGGAGTTGTGTCCCAAGGTCCGGTCGTTCGCCGAACATTATGGAATCGCCATTCTGCCCACCAAGCCGTACACGCCGCGGCACAAGGGGAAGATCGAGCGGGGCATCGGCTATGTGAAGAGCAATGCTCTCAAAGGCCGGCAATTCGCCTCGCTCTCGGATCAGAACGCGCATCTGCTGACGTGGGAGAAGAGCGTGGCCGACACGCGCATCCACGGCACGACGCGGCGGCAGGTGAAGGAAGTCTTCGAGCAGGTAGAGAAGCCGGCACTGTTGGCTCTGCCGCCGGTGCGATTCGATCTTTTCACCGAGGCGTTGCGCAGTGTTCACCGCGACGGGCACGTGGAGATCAAGGGGGCGTACTATTCGGTCCCGCCGGAGTTTTTGGGCCAGCGGGTCTGGGCGCGGTGGGACGGGCGCACGGTCCGGCTGTTCGATCAGAAGATGCGTGCGATCGCTCTGCACGCGCAGCGTCCGCCGGGCAGGTTCTCGACGCAAGACGCCCATATCCTGCCGGAGAAGATCAGCGGCATCGAGCGTGGAACGACCTGGCTTCTCCAGCGGATCGAATGCATCGGGCCG
Organism: uncultured Phycisphaerales bacterium; assembly: GCA_963755915.1. GTDB lineage: Bacteria > Planctomycetota > Phycisphaerae > Tepidisphaerales > Tepidisphaeraceae > PALSA-1353. The sequence continues at coordinate 2,908,513 of CAVWLP010000002.1, read as the reverse complement.
CACGCCACGCAGTGGGCGCAGTCAATGCTTCAGCATCGCGGCATCGAAGGCGTGCGCGTGTTGATGGGGCTGCTGTCGCTGGCCAATCAGCAGCCGCGACCGGCCGTGGAACGAGCCTGCGAGATTGCTCTGGGGCATGGCGCGTATCACCTGCGCTCCCTGCGGCAGCTCATCGAACACCAAAACGGCGCACCGGTTCAACAACACTTCGAGTTTGTTCAGGAACATCCAATCATCCGCGGACTGGCCGATTACGGACAGTTCGTACGCGACGCAATCACCCAAGCGGAGGCTTTGCCTGCCGCACAACCTTTACAGGCCTGCCCTGAGCAGAGCCGAAGGGAGTCCACCCCATGAGACCTTCGTTGATGCAGACGCTCAAGCAACTTCGGCTTTCAGGTCTGGCGAGCAGCCTTGAAGTTCGCCTGAGCGAGGCGGCCGGCAATCGGCTCGACCACAGTGAGTTTTTGGAACTGATCCTTCAGGATGAACTGAACGTCCGATCCAGCCGGCAGATCGGCCGGCGCGTCAAGGCGGCGATGTTCCGCGACACCAAAAACCTCGACGAGTTCGACTTCTCCTTCAACACCTCCATCAAACGCAAACAGATTCACGATCTGGCCGCCGGCCAGTTCATTCGTGACAAACGTGACGTGCTCTTGCTGGGTCCGCCCGGCGTGGGCAAATCGTTTTTGGCCCAGGCCATCGGACACCAGGCGATCAAGAGCGGCTTGGTGGTCCTGTACCGATCCATCTTCGACCTGGCCCGCGACTTTTTAGGCGACGAGGATCTGGGAGCCCAGGACAAGACGCTGGCCCGGTATCTCAAGCCTGATCTGCTTATCATCGACGACATGGGAATGAAGCAGCTTCCGCGGCGCAGCGGCGAATGCCTGCTGGAGATCGTCATGCGCCGGCACGAGAACCGCTCGACGATGATGACCAGCAACCGTCCACTGGAGGACTGGGCCAAGCTGATCGGCGACGTGCCGGCGGCCACGGCCATTCTGGATCGGTTCCTGCAGCACGCCACGATCATCAACATCACCGGCAAGAGCTACCGCCTTCGGCATGGGGGCCATTCGACTTCGCTCACGGCAGGCCAATCCGGGACACCGGAAAAGACAAATCCAAAAGGACGGCGGAGTACCGCCGGCGATGAAGGGTGCTCCCCCCCGGAAGACACCGTGACAGAGCCGCCGTTGTCTTCTGATGTGGGGGTATCCGCCGGCCAGACGGCGTGAACGGGGACCAATAACTCAAGGAACAGTTGCGTCGGATAGAACGGATGCGGTATAGAATACGTCAGCACATTGGCCGGTTTTGAAGCGCCCCGCCCTGGCTGGTTTTGGCGCAGCCCCGTGACACAAGCGGCGGGTGAGTAAGCAAAACGGTGGGCTGGTACGCCCGCCCAACAGGGCTGCGAGTGGGAAGAGAATGCCGAATGCCGATTGCCAAATGCCGAACCGCAGCCGGAGGCGACGCCTTGTGGAAGCCCATCGGCGATTGAGAATGGCTGGAAGCCGTTGGGCGGGACGCCCTAATTTAGCTGCGAGTTTCGAATTAATTTCTGCGACGACGCAATAATGCTCCGGTTGTAGCCGCGAGAAGCAAGCCGCCGGTGGCGGGTTCGGGGACGGAGGCGAATGTGGGGAGGGGTAAGCCATTGGCGATGGCGAATGAGTCTAGGGCCTGGATGTCGGCTTGGGAGACGGCAGTATCCGCGCCACTATCGCCCTGGCCGAAGTTGGCGGCTAACGCGCTGAAGTCGGAGCCGTTTACGCTACTAGTGTAGAGAAAATTTCCCTGATCCCAGTTGGTATGCCCAAGTCCAAAATTGGCGGCGAGGATGCTGAAATCGCTGCCGTTGACCGTGCCGTCGAGATTGGCATCGCCAAGTAGGGTGTATTTAAGCTCGATTTCGCCCGAGGATAGACCCGAGACGATATGATCTTTCCCATCGGCCCAGCCGATGCCGTAGGCGAGGCCATTGGTCGTGTTTCGCGCCGTGGAGGAGATGATTCCTTGGCCGTCCCATCCGCCGCCGGCATAACCGGAAGCGAGGTATTGGGCGATTGTGGCAATCGGGTCGGAGCCGCTGCCGTAGTTGATGAAAATGTGATTGTTGGTGATGTCGAGCGATCCACCGGTGATGGTAAGCGATTGCAAAGTTTGCGGTCCGGTGTTCTGAGCCAGGATCGCTTCCCCACCCGAGATTGCCAGGGTCGAGATCGAGACATGGGATGAGTTAAAGGTGATGGAACCGTTGCTGACGTTGGTGGCTCCCGAGGGGTTGTAGGTTCCGCTGACGGTGGAGGCGCCGCCTGCGAAGGTCACGCTGCCTGCCCCCGCGATAGTGCTGGCGCTGGAGAAGGACGTCGAATTGGTAAGCTTCAGGATGGCCCCGCTGCTGACGGCGAAGCTGCCAGTCTCGGTCCCGCCCCCGTCCAGCGACAGCGTGCCGGTTTGCACGTTCACCGTGCCGCTGCTGTTAAACACCAGGCCGAAGTCCGTGGTCCCGGTGGTCGTGGACTTGGTGAACGTTCCCAGGTTGCTGAACACATCATTGTTGGTGGAGGTATATTCCACGCCGTAGCCTGAGTAGGTCTGATCGCACTCGACCGTGAAGGTCTCGCCCAGCGCGTTAATGAAGGTGGTCTTTCCGCCGGCCGTCTCGTTGCCGTAGCCGCCGATACTTCCGCTGATCCAGGTGGCCGAGCCATTGTCGTTGATGGTGCCGCCGGCGAAGGTGACGCCGTTAGAGATGCTGATGCCCCCGTTGGCGTTGAGCGTCTCGCTGCTGCCGTTGCTTCCCAACTGGCCACCGCTCCAGGTGAACAGCCCGGCGGTGGTGATGGTATCCGAGCCGGTGAGGTCACCGCCACTGAGGGTGATGGACGTAGGTTTGATGTTGGCGTCCCCGGTGGTGAAGGTGGCGGTTCCGCCGGTGACGTTCAGCAGATTGGAGATCGTGACGTTGGAGGAGTTGAAGGTGATGGAACCGTTGCTGACGTTGGTGGCTCCCGAGGGGTTGTAGGTTCCGCTGACGGTGGAGGCGCCGCCTGCGAAGGTCACGCTGCCTGCCCCCGCGATAGTGCTGGCGCTGGAGAAGGACGTCGAATTGGTAAGCTTCAGGATGGCCCCGCTGCTGACGGCGAAGCTGCCAGTCTCGGTCCCGCCCCCGTCCAGCGACAGCGTGCCGGTTTGCACGTTCACCGTGCCGCTGCTGTTAAACACCAGGCCGAAGTCCGTGGTCCCGGTGGTCGTGGACTTGGTGAACGTTCCCAGGTTGCTGAACACATCATTGTTGGTGGAGGTATATTCCACGCCGTAGCCTGAGTAGGTCTGATCGCACTCGACCGTGAAGGTCTCGCCCAGCGCGTTAATGAAGGTGGTCTTTCCGCCGGCCGTCTCGTTGCCGTAGCCGCCGATACTTCCGCTGATCCAGGTGGCCGAGCCATTGTCGTTGATGGTGCCGCCGGCGAAGGTGACGCCGTTAGAGATGCTGATGCCCCCGTTGGCGTTGAGCGTCTCGCTGCTGCCGTTGCTTCCCAACTGGCCACCGCTCCAGGTGAACAGCCCGGCGGTGGTGATGGTATCCGAGCCGGTGAGGTCACCGCCACTGAGGGTGATGGACGTAGGTTTGATGTTGGCGTCCCCGGTGGTGAAGGTGGCGGTTCCGCCGGTGACGTTCAGCAGATTGGAGATCGTGACGTTGGAGGAGTTGAAGGTGATGGAACCGTTGCTGACGTTGGTGGCTCCCGAGGGGTTGTAGGTTCCGCTGACGGTGGAGGCGCCGCCTGCGAAGGTCACGCTGCCTGCCCCCGCGATAGTGCTGGCGCTGGAGAAGGACGTCGAATTGGTAAGCTTCAGGATGGCCCCGCTGCTGACGGCGAAGCTGCCAGTCTCGGTCCCGCCCCCGTCCAGCGACAGCGTGCCGGTTTGCACGTTCACCGTGCCGCTGCTGTTAAACACCAGGCCGAAGTCCGTGGTCCCGGTGGTCGTGGACTTGGTGAACGTTCCCAGGTTGCTGAACACATCATTGTTGGTGGAGGTATATTCCACGCCGTAGCCTGAGTAGGTCTGATCGCACTCGACCGTGAAGGTCTCGCCCAGCGCGTTAATGAAGGTGGTCTTTCCGCCGGCCGTCTCGTTGCCGTAGCCGCCGATACTTCCGCTGATCCAGGTGGCCGAGCCATTGTCGTTGATGGTGCCGCCGGCGAAGGTGACGCCGTTAGAGATGCTGATGCCCCCGTTGGCGTTGAGCGTCTCGCTGCTGCCGTTGCTTCCCAACTGGCCACCGCTCCAGGTGAACAGCCCGGCGGTGGTGATGGTATCCGAGCCGGTGAGGTCACCGCCACTGAGGGTGATGGACGTAGGTTTGATGTTGGCGTCCCCGGTGGTGAAGGTGGCGGTTCCGCCGGTGACGTTCAGCAGATTGGAGATCGTGACGTTGGAGGAGTTGAAGGTGATGGAACCGTTGCTGACGTTGGTGGCTCCCGAGGGGTTGTAGGTTCCGCTGACGGTGGAGGCGCCGCCTGCGAAGGTCACGCTGCCTGCCCCCGCGATAGTGCTGGCGCTGGAGAAGGACGTCGAATTGGTAAGCTTCAGGATGGCCCCGCTGCTGACGGCGAAGCTGCCAGTCTCGGTCCCGCCCCCGTCCAGCGACAGCGTGCCGGTTTGCACGTTCACCGTGCCGCTGCTGTTAAACACCAGGCCGAAGTCCGTGGTCCCGGTGGTCGTGGACTTGGTGAACGTTCCCAGGTTGCTGAACACATCATTGTTGGTGGAGGTATATTCCACGCCGTAGCCTGAGTAGGTCTGATCGCACTCGACCGTGAAGGTCTCGCCCAGCGCGTTAATGAAGGTGGTCTTTCCGCCGGCCGTCTCGTTGCCGTAGCCGCCGATACTTCCGCTGATCCAGGTGGCCGAGCCATTGTCGTTGATGGTGCCGCCGGCGAAGGTGACGCCGTTAGAGATGCTGATGCCCCCGTTGGCGTTGAGCGTCTCGCTGCTGCCGTTGCTTCCCAACTGGCCACCGCTCCAGGTGAACAGCCCGGCGGTGGTCAGAGTGGTCGTGGTTCCAGTCAGTGATCCATTGGTAAGGTTGAATTGCTGGATGGTTGGACTGATATCAAGCGTCACTTGCCCGCTGCTTATCGTAGCGGCGTAGAGATTGGGGCCACTGTCTTGCGGGACCGTATTGGGAGTCCAATCGGCGGGGTTGCTCCAGGACCCGGTTCCCCCCGTCCAGGTTACGCTGGTCGTCGCCGCGAAGGCGCTCGAAAAGGAAATTCCCGTAGTGGCCGCAAGGACGGCCATGCCCAACAGCTTCCGCCGGCGCGGGGATTGGGATTTCAACTGGAAATAGGTGCAATGCATTTTTGCTCCTCTCGCCCCCAAAGGATACGGAAATGGCAACGCGATTGCCTGATGCCGGTGCTACTTCTAACCCAAACCAGATATCAGGCATTCAAGTGCATGGGATGAACTATGTCTGTCCATTCGACGCCGAGATTTGGCGAGCATCTTACCTTCGCCGCATGGATATGCAAAAAGATTCCGGGGCGATTTACATTTTATTTGTATCGTAAGAAGCGGCTCTTCTTTGCCGCCGCAGAATTGTCGCACTTCCCACAGCAAATGCGACGCACAGGCGGGCCGACTCCGGCGGAGCGGCGGTCGTGGGGAGGGATAAATCGTTGGCAACCGCAAAAGCATCAAGCGCGGCGATCGCCGCTGCGGCCAAGCAATTTTGCTATGTCATTAAAAACGCACAAAAGAGTATATTTAATGTCAACGCCCCTGAAATGCGTACCCCCTTTTACCCATCTTACCCAGTTTGTTGCGGACTGTTACCTTTTGTTAATCCCGTTCGGCACGGGGTTCGCGCAAGCAGCAAGATATTGAGATTGCGCCTTTGATCTTTTTATGGCATGCTGCCGGACGTGCAGGCAAGACTGAAGGAAAAAGAGATCCTGTGCCTCGGACATCTGCGGCGCGTCTTCGCGCTGCTGCCCACGCTGCGGGATGTGGGCTGTGAGCGGGATCGAGCCGGGAACCGCCAGCTTCACTTCGACGATTATTGCAAGCTGGTTTTGCTTTACACCTGGAATCCGCTGATCCAATCCCTGCGGGATCTTCAGGAGGTTGCTGAACTGCCCAAGGTGGCCAAGGCGCTGGGAATTAAGCGTTTTTCCGTGGGCAGTTTCTCTGAATCGGTTCGGGTGTTCGAGCAATAGTGTCCGGAACGCAGGCTCACAAATAACACGATCTTGCGCCTCGCGAAGCAGCGTTTTGTGGTTCACTGCCGCCACGTGCACGCGGACCTTTGCCCAGCTTCTGGATTGCCCGCCAAGCCGGGACGAAAGCCGCGGCCGGCGGTGCGGGGGGAGGATTTGTTCGGCGGCAAGTACGTCGGTATTTTGCAGGATCATCTGGCCCGCCTGCGGGCGGCGCATCCCCACCCCAATCGCACGCTTTTTTATGACGATGTGACCCTTGCCTATCTGCTGGCGTTTTTCACGCCGGCGATTCGCAGCCTGCGGACGATGGAGGATTTCAGCCAGACCGAGCAGATGCAGGAGCAGCTTTCGGTCGATCGCCTGCCGCGTTCCACGCTTTCCGATGCCAACGCCCTGTTCGATCCGACGCTGCTGGAGCCGATCATCGAGGAGTTGCGGGCGCGGCTGCCGCACCTGCGTCACGGCGATCCGAAGCTGGCGGAGTTGACCGAGCGGGTACGGGTGGTGGATGGGTCGCTGTTCACCGTTGCCGCCGACGTGGCCTGGGCGCTGCATCAAAGTCGACCCAACGGAAAGCCCATGGACACGATTCGCCTGAATCTTCAATGGGCGGCGGGCGTGGGGGTTCCCGAGGGAGTGACGATCAGCGGCGCGGGATGCTCCGAGGCGCAGGCGCTGATGCAGTCCCTGGAGCCGGGACAGATTTACGTCATGGACCGCGGCTACGTCTGTTTCGAGCTGCTGGAGCGGATCGTACATGCCTGCAGCGATTTTGTGCTCCGGCTCAAGTCAAACAACTATTTCATTCCCATCGAAAACAATGACTTGACCCCCAAGTCCCTGCCGCTGAGCGATGAAGACCGCGCTGCCGGCATTCTCAGCGACCGGATCGGATACCTGGGCTCAGAAGGGCCACGCTTTGCTCCTCCGGCGGGAAAATGGCTTCGGGAAGTGACGATCTTCGACCCGGACAAACCCGACAGGCCCCTGCGGCTGCTGACCAATCTTCTTAACATTCCCGCCCATGTCATCGGTCTGCTCTACCGCTGGCGATGGAAGATCGAGCTGTTTTTCCGCTGGCTGAAAGTGCACGCCCACTTCCGCCATCTCACCAGCCACAGCAAAAACGGCGTCACCACCGGGTTCTACATCGCGGTCATCGGGGTGCTGTTGATCTATCTGCACACGCAGCGTCCGGTGAGCAAATATGCCTACGCGATGCTGAGCCTGGTCGCCGCGGGAGGGGCCACGTTGCAAGAGATTATTCCCATCCTGCAGCGCCGAGAACGGGAATGCGAGCTGCAGCGTCAGCGTGTGGCACGGAAGAAGGCTGAAAAAATCGTCAAGTAAGTCACCGGGGGTTTTTGTTGTCCGGCCGCCGGTGAACGCCGCGGCATGCGCTGCAGGAGCAGCGCTGAACCTTCCACGCCGTTGCCCATCGAGGCAACACAGCCTTTCGAGTGAAAACCCGAAAAATCCCAGCTCTAAGACGCGGAAGTCCCGGACAATATTGGTGTTCGAGCCGGGGCGTTTGACGCCGCTGATTGAGGAATTGGCGGGGGAACTGCCCCAGGCGCCGATCCGCGTCTTGCGGACTTTGGGCAGGCGATCACGCTGGTCGACGGGACGGTGCTGACGGCGCTGAGTCGGCTGGCCAAATCCGCTTGCGGCATCGATGCGCACTACAACACCTCCCGGGACGGGAAAGCGGTCTATGGCTGGCGTTTGCACGTTCAATTCGATCTGGAGACGTTCAAAGTCCATCGCCTCGACCGCACTGGCGCTCGCAACGCGGGGGCCAACCGTGAAAACAACGTCCTGCGGCGCAGCCTGGAAGCAGGACGGTGCTATGTAGGAGACGGCGGCTACGCCGACCGGAGCCTCTTTGCGGACATCGCCGCGGCGCAAAGCTCCTTTGTGATGCGGGCCGCGGAAAACTCGGTGTTTGAGCTGTTTGAAGAACGATTGCTTTCACAGGAAGCATTGGACGGCGGCGTGGTGCGAGACGCGCTGGTGAAACTCGACGGCCTGGAGACGGCGGCGGATAGGGTGGTGCGACGGGTGGAAGTGCAGGTGAAACCCCATCCGCGCCGCACGCGCAGCGGCAACAAGCCGACGGACCTGATCATCCTGTACACGAACCTGCTGGACCTGCCGGCGGAATTGATCGCCCTGATTTATCTGTACCGCTACACCGTTGAGTTGTTCTTCCGGATCTTCAAGCAACTGCTGGGCATGCGTCACCTGCTGAGCCAACGCCAGGAGGGGATCGACATCCAAATCCACTGCGCGCTGATCGTCTGCGTGCTGATTCAGCTGATCAGCGGCAGGAAGCCGAACAAGGCGATGCGGAACATGATCGGCTGGTATCTGCTGGGGCTGGCCGAGGAACAGGACGTGCTTCGATTCCTGAACAAGCCGGATAACACCGGGATTAAGCTGAGGGCAAGAGCGGAGGCCTTGAAAAAACTGGGAGTAAACTGAAGGGGAATCCGTCGCCGCGGAGACCTCGCGGTTGATGCTGCGCTCTTGCGGACGCCGGCGTGCAGCAGGGGAAAGTAAAAGTATCTAAGCTTCAATTGTTTCGCGTCCTCCACAGCTTTGGAATGCTCCGATGAAGCCTGCGTGCCGAACGGGATTAACCTTTTGTACCGAAGGGGCTGCGTACAAAAAATCATCGGCGGACAGCAAGAGTGAAAAAGGCCGGGCGATTTTGTTTTGGGGATTTCGGCGGAGGCGTTGTCTTGACGGGCGGATCGGCGGCGAGCCGGGCCATCACGCCGCCGGAGATATTCTTTGATGGCGTGAGAAGCTTAAGCGTTGTCGAATCGTCGGTCGACGTAGTGGACGCGGCCGCGGCGAAGACCGGAAGGGAGACGGCGGCCTGGGAGGCAGCGAGGCCGAAGTTGACGGCGAGGGCGGAGAAGTCGGAGCCGTTGACGACGCCGTTATAGCGGAAATTTCCTTCGTCCCAGTCGGTGGTACCCATGCCGAAATTGGCGGCGAGGATGGAGAAATCGGAGCCGTTGACGGTGCCGTCGAGGTTGGCGTCGCCGTAGAGCGTAAAGGCGATTTCGATCTCGCCGGCGGCGAGTCCGGAGACGACGTTGTCGGCGCCGTCGGCGAAGCCCAGGGCGTAGGAGGGATTTTGGGCGGCGGCGGAGGAGTCGATGCCGGGGCCGTTCCAGGCGCCGTTGTTATAGCCGGTGGTCAGCCAGGTGTAGATGCTGGCGATGGGGTCGGACGTGGAGCCGTAGTCGATGAAGAGCTTGTTGTTGGTGAGGTCGAGAATGCCGTTGCCGTCTATTGTCACGGAGGCGACGGTGGAGGAGCCACCGCCGGTGGCGAGTTGGAGGGTGCCGCCGTTGATGGTGAGGGCGGCGACGTCGATGGGGGTGGCGGCGGTGGGGTTGCCGAAATTGATGATCACATCCGTGGTGCTGTTGGGGACGGAGAAGGTGTTCCAGTTGTCGGCGACGAACCAGTTGTTGGAGACGAGGCCGGTCCAGACGGCGGTGCCGTCGTAGCCGGCGAGGTTGGGGACGAGGAGATTGGCGATGGGAGAGCCGAGGCCGGTGGCGAGGTCGTAGCCGGTGACGGCGGGGTAGCCGTTGTTGCCGGTGGTGATGTCGTGGAAGTCGGTGCTGGGGAGGCCGTAGAGCATGGGGAGCGTTTGGCTGGCGCCGTCGAGGGAGGTTTCGCCTTTGAGGGCGCGGCCCTGATTGACGATGGCGATGAGAGCGGCCCACATGGGGGTGGCCAAGCTCGTGCCACCGATCTGGAAGGAGCCACCGTCGAAGGAGTCGACGACGAGGACACCGGTTTCGGGGTCGGCGTCCATAGAGACATCGGGGCCGGTGCGGGCGACGAAGCTCCAGTTGAGTGCGTCGGGGATCTGGTAGGAAGGAAGGGATTCCTGGAGGCTGATTCCGCCGCCACCGCCGGACCAGGCGGACTCTCCGAGGTAGCTGTCGTCGGTGCCGACGAGGAGAGAGGTTCCACCGACGCTGATGACGTTGGGAGAAAGGGATGGATAGCCGACGGCGGGCGCGCCCTGGTCGCCGGCGGCGCCGAGGAAGGTGACTCCCTGGTGGCCGGTGGGTGTGGTGAAGGTGGAGTCGGTGCTGGTTTCTTCGACACCGCCGTAGACGTTGTAGAGTTCGTAGGAGTTGAAGCTCATGGAGACGACGGAGACGCCGGTCCAGTCGGCGGCCGTGGCGATGGCGGTAAAAAGATCGGTGTCGCTGGCGCTGTTGGCCTCGAAAAGGATGATGTTGGCGTCGGGGGCGATGGCGTGGGCCCATTCGACGTCGAGAGATTCTTCGACGTCCCACTGGCCGGGGACGGAATTCGTGGGGAGCGTGGCGCCGCCGGTTTGGTTCAGGACCTGCAAGGTGGGGCCGCCGGAGTTGAAGGTGGGGAGGCCGAAGTCGGAGCTGAAGGTGTTGGCATCCGACATGATATCCGGGTCGTTATAGGCGTCGACGATGGCGATGGTTTCGCCGCTGCCGTTGCCGGTGACGCCGTTGAAGAGGATGTCGTTGACGCCGTAGGCGTCGCGGACTTCGGTGGGCGTGTAGGCGCCCGTCGCGGGGGAAACGTCTGGATCGATTTCGAAGGAGGGGGTGGCGGAACCGCTGCCGGGGGGAGCGGGAGGGCCGGGGATTTTTGCGCCGGAGACGGCGGGTGAATTCTGGCCGACGATTGGGCCGCTGACGCTGGGGGAGGAGCCTTCGTATTCGTAAGCGCCGATGTCGACAGTGCTGCCTATGGTGCGCGGAAATCCGGAGCCGCGCTGGTCGGTGGTGAGGGCGGCGCCCGTGTAAGACTTGGCGAAGGTGACGCTGCCGGTGTTGATGGCGGGGCTGTTGCTGGGGATGGCCATGGTATTCGTGGGGCCGCCGTTGTTTTGGAGCGCACCGAGCAAGGGGTTAGCGCCGACGATGTTTCCGCGGGTGCCGTTGGTGAGGCCACCTGTGCCACCGGAGCCGACGAGGTTGTAGGAGCTGGCGGTCTCGCCGCTGGCGAGGCTGGCGTCGAGGGTGTTGACGATGTTGCTGGCGGTTTTGCCGTTGCTGAGGGTGTTGTTGGCGACGATGGAGTTGTAGATGGTGGTGTCGCCGGAGTTGATGTAGATGCCGCCGGCGCTGAGTCCGGCGAGATTGCTGGCGATGGTGACGTTGGCGGCGGTGATGGTTCCGATGGCCATGAGACCGGCGCCGTAGGTGGCCTGGTTGGAGGCGATGGTGGAGTTGTCGATGTAGAGGGTGCCGTCGATGTATCCGGCGCCGCCGGATTGGCTGGCGATATTGCTGGAGAGGGTTGTTCCGGAGATGACGAGGCTTCCGCTGCCGTCTTCGAAGACGCCGGCGCCGTACTGGGACTTGTTTCCGGAGATGGTGGAGTTGGTGATGGAGGCGGCGTAGTCGAGGGTGTAGATGCCACCGCCGATGGTTTGGGTGGTGGAGTTGCCGTTATTGGAGATGGTGCAACCGGAGACGGCGAGTGTGCCGAGGAAGCTGGCGATAGCGCCGCCGCCGTAGTCGCTGGTGTTGTTGGAGAGGACAGCGCCGGTGATGTCGGCGGTGCCCTGATAGTTGTAGATACCGCCGCCGAAGATGTCGTCGGCCTTGTTATTGGAGATGGTGGCGTTGGTGATGGTGAGGGAGGCGGCGGTGAAATTGAAAATAGCGCCACCCCAGAGGTCGGCGGTGTTGTTGGAGAGGGTGCTGTTGTTGATGATGAGAGTGCCGAGGGCGAAGTTGGAGATGGCGCCGCCATAGGTTCCGGAGGTGTTGGCGGTGAGGGTGGAGTTGGTAAGGGAGAGGGTGGCGTTTTCGTTGCAGATCGCGCCACCGGCTTCCTGGACGGTGGAGTTTGAGGTGAAGGTAGCGCCGGTGGCGGTGATGATTCCATTGGCGGCATTGAGGATGGCGCCGCCGAGTTGGCCGGCGGTGTTGGAGGAGAAGACGGAGTTGGTGATGATGACGGAGCCGGCGTTGTAGAGGCCACCGCCGAGCTCGGCGGATCCGAGGTTTACGTTGACGGAGGAGAGGGAGAGGGTTCCGGTGTTGTCGATGTCGCCCCCGTCGCCGCGGGGGCCGGCGAAGCCTTCGGTGATGGTGAGGCCGGAGATGGAGGCGGATACGCCGGCGGAGACGTTGAAGACGGTGGAGTTGTTTCCACCGCTGATGCTGAGGCTGGACGTGCCGGGGCCGGTGATGGTGACGTTTTGATTGAGGTTGAGTTCGCCGCTGGTGAGGGTGAGGGTGCCGGTGAGGCCGGAGGCGAATTGAACGGTGTCGCCGGGGGCGGCGCTGGCGAGGGTCTGGCGGAGGGAGCCTGCGCCGCTGTCAGCGAGATTGGTGACGATGTCGGTGGAGAGGAGCCGGCGTGGCTCGAGGGCTTCGAGGACGGCGTGGGACAGGCGTTTGGCGCGTTGATAGTTTGGACCGGGTCGTTGCATTTATTTCCCTCTCCACAATTCGGTGCCGAATGGAATTCAGGGCAATTATAACAGATGGGCGAGGGATGTGGGGCGGCAATTTTATGGGGCAGCGTGCCGATAAAATGGGGCGGCAGAATGGCGTATTTGCTGGGCGGGGTAAGTTTTAAGGACTGCGCGGCTTTAGCCCTCTTTTAAGATGATCCACTTTAGCTGCTCGAATAGCGCGGCCTGGTCGCGGCGTATATAGATTTCGTTAACGGCAAGCCGGATGCTTAACTGGTAGCCGCAGTTTTGCATGAAATCCTTCAGCGCCTGGTTCTGGCCACGGGAGTTGTCCTCGATCATCAAAATGCGCGGCGCCAGCGCTGGATATCGAAGCCGTGGAGGGCTGAAAGCTCGTCGCCTTCAAGATCGAGAACCACAAGGTCGATCGAGCCCTCGTGATCGGCGAGGAGCTGGTCGAGCGTGGCGCGGGGGACGCTGACTTTGGTGCGTGTCCTTGTGCCGACATCGGCGTCGTGCTGGGGGGTGAGGGTGCTATAGGAGAGCATCCCGCCGTATTGATCGTCGACGATCCAGAAATCGGCGTCGCCGGTGGCGCTTGAAGAAGAGAGTGCGGCGTTGACAACGCGGCTGTGGGGCCGGCGGGCGGCGCACTCGCGGCAGCGATCGGGAATGGCCTCGACAAGCAGGCCGTTCCAACCCATCGCCTCGAGGGCATAGGTTGTTGAGAAATGGTAGCCGTCGAATGCGCCGGCTTCGATGAAAAAACCGCTGGGGCTTCGGCCGAGCAATTTCCAGGCGAACATGTCTTCGCCGAACTGCGCGGTGAATTCGATCGGCATTCGAGGCGACCGGCCGGCGGCCCTGAGGATTGAGTCGGCCTCGAGTGCGGCGATCGATTGCTGGATTCCGATAAGGCGCTGCTCGAATTTGCGCTGGCGGTTGTAGGTGTCTTGTAAGAATTGTTGAATTTCCTGTTCGGTCATCGGCGATCCCGGGTTGCGGCGGGATTATAGCGTGGGCGCAGGAAATATTGTGCAAATCGCAGCGGCAACTATTCTATTGGGCCTATGAAGATCTCGCGGAGGAAAATGATCAAGATGCTGGGAGGGGTGGTTCCGGCGATTTATCTATCGAGCGTGAAGCCACTTCGCGGCCAGACGGCAACCTCGCAAGCGGCGCGCTTGATCGCGCCGGGGCCGTTTGAGGCGAACTGGGATTCGCTGCATCAATATAGATGCCGGAGTGGTTTCGCGATGCGAAGTTTGGGATCTGGGCGCACTGGACGGCGCAGTGCGTGCCGGAACAGGGGGACTGGTATGCGCGGCAGATGTATATCCAGGGGCATCCGCATAACAAGTACCACGTGGCGCACTATGGGCATCCATCGAAAGTGGGGTTCATGGAAATCGACCGGCTGTGGTCGGCGGGGAACTGGGACCCCAATGCGCTGATGGATCTGTACGTGAAGGCGGGGGCGAAATATTTCGTGGCGCTGGCGAACCATCACGACAACTTCGATTGCTATGACTCGAGATTTCACGCGTGGAACTCGGTGAACGTGGGACCGCGGTGCGACATCGTGGGGATTTGGGCGACGACGGCGCGGCAGCGGGGATTGAAATTCGGGGTGACCAATCACAGCGCGCACGCGTGGCACTGGTTCCAGACGGCGTATGGGTACGATCCGGTGGGCGACATGGCGGGGGTTCGGTATGACGCGTATACGCTAAGAAAGGAAGATGGGAAGGGGAAATGGTGGGAGGGGATGGACCCGCAGGAGCTGTATGTCGGGCCGTCGTTTGTGCTGCCGGATGGGATCACCTCGATCGCGGAGATGAGGGCGTGGCATCAGAGCCACGATCAGTTGTGGAGCGAGCAACCGCCGGCGAGGTATCCGGATTTCGCGAACAAATGGTTTTTGCGGTGCCAGGATCTGGTGGATGGGTATGAGCCGGATCTGCTTTATTTTGACGACTCGGAGCTACCGCTGCTCCAGGCGGGGCTGGATATCGCGGCACACTATTACAATTCAAATATTGCGCGGCATGGATCGCTCCAGGCGGTGCTCACTTCCAAGCGGCTGGTGCCGGATCATATCGGGACGATGGTGCTGGATATCGAGCGCGGGCGTGCGGATCACATTCTGCCGAATGCGTGGCAGACGGATACGTGCATTGGAAGCTGGCATTATCAGCGGTCGCTGTTTGAGCAGCATCGATATAAGACGGCGAAGACCGTCATCGCGATGCTTATCGATATTGTGAGCAAGAATGGGAATTTGCTACTGAACATTCCGGTGCGCGGGGACGGGACGATTGACGAGGATGAGCGGAAAGTTCTGGCGGAACTGGCTTCGTGGATGCCGGCCAATAGCGAGGGGATTTTCGGGTCGCGGCCATTTTCGGTTTTTGGGGAGGGGCCGCCGGATGTGAAAGGGTCGGGGAATTTCAACGAGAAGTCGATGCGGGCTTATACCGCCGAGGACATTCGTTTTACCACAAACGGGGAGACGCTATACGCGTTTGCGCTGGGGTGGCCGGCGGATGGGAAGATCAGGATCAAGACGCTGGCGGCGGGGTCGCGGGTTTATCCGTGGCAGGTTGGGGGAGTGGAATTGCTGGGCGTTGGGGCGGTTGGGTTTTCGCGGGATGAGAATGCGCTTGTGGTCACGATGCCGGATCGAACGCCCAATGAATTTGCGTGTGGTTTGAAGATTTCCAGGACAACTTAAGGAAAATCAGTTCGGTGGTTCCTCGCGAGAGCGATTTGAATTCGCCCCGTTGCATTTTCTTGGCGCTCTTGGCGTCTTCTATGAGCCGAGCCTTGTCAAGGGGCGTTGATCGCTCATGCGGTCGATTGGGTGAGCCTTCTATTCAGTGCTCTCGCCTGGCGGCGGGCCTATTCAACTGTACAAATGGCCAGCCCTATTCTTAGCGGCAAGCTTTGAAGCTTAAGACGCCAACCGGGGTCTGGCCTTGCTCATTCAACCTGCACGAACGCGTCAATTCCACTTCACTTCAACTCTACTCAATCCCCTGCACAGAAGACAACGGCTTTCTGACACGGTGTCTTCCGGAGGGGAGATACTCCATCGCCTGTACCGACTTGTCGGGACAGTCATCGCCTTTTCGATTTTCAAGTGGCCGCCGTCAGCGATCGCTGGGGTTCTCTCCATCGGGTTCCGTCCCGCAGCATCGCCCACAGCTTCACCAGTAATCTCCTGGCTACCGCAACAATCGCGATCTTCTTGCGCTTCTCGCTGTCACGTAGAACCCTCTCGTACACGTCCTTCATCCACGTATTGCGATGAACCCCCAGCCACGCCACCTCCACCAGCAACTCCCGCAGCAGCGCGTTGCCTGCCTTGCTGATCCGCCCCTGGCGATCGCTGTCGCCGCTCTGCCAGCGCCGCGGCGTCAGACCCACGTAACATCCCACCTGACGTGCATTCTTGAATCGCCTGGGATCATCAATGATCACCGCCACCGCCTCGCTCAGCCGCGGACCAACGCCGGGCACCTCCTGCAATCGTTTCACCGCTTTGTTGGCCTGGCCCAACTCCTGAAGCTTGCTTTCGACAGTTTCGATCTGCTTCTCCAGGTGCTCCAGTTGCGCCACCTCACAACCGATCTGAAACAGCCACAGATCTTCCACCGATGCGGCCGCTGCTTCCTTCCTCATTTCCTCCAGTCGCGCTTTCGTCCACGCCTTGGTCGCCGAGGGCAAATACAAACCCTGCCGCTCGTAGATTGATCGGATCGAGTTCTTGAGCGCCGTGCGGCGATCCACCAGGCCGTGTCTGTATTCAATCAATGAACGCCACTGCCGAACCGATGCCTTGGGCACGTGCACCGTCGGCAGCGAATCCATCTCCGACATCGCCGCCATCTTCAGCGCGTCTTTACGATCACTCTTCTCCTTCACCGTCTTCCAGCGCCAGCGTTCATCGTTGCCATTGGCCACCTGGACGGGAACATTGTTCCGCTCCGCCAGATCACAAACCCATCCTGCCGCCGGACCGGCCTCGATGACCAGTCGATCCGGACGCACCCGCTCGAGTAGTTTTTGCACCTCGTGGGCATTGGTGCCGATCTTGCCGAACGTTCTTTCTCCACCGCCGGTGACATAATCCACAAAAACGCTCTTGTTCTTTCCCAGGTCCAAAGCGAGAATTCGCATTGCCGAGTCCTTTCTCAAAAAAGACGTTTGAGCGACCTACGCGGTACGCTCGTTCATACTTGGGGCATTTTGACCCCGTTCACGTCCCGAGAAAGGCTCGGCTTCATAGTTTCTTGGCGGTTATAAGATTTTTAACCGCCAAGACGCCAAGAAAATCAGATTGCTATTTAGTGAGGATCGAAAGTGAACGGCGGCGGGTGACGGTGTATCATTCGCCAAATAGATGTCGAAGACCGAAGAGATGAACGGTCCTGAGTTGCTCTCCCCCGCCGGGGACTGGGAGGCGATGCGCGCGGCGGTGGCGAATGGGGCGGATGCGGTTTACTTTGGGCTTTCGGCGTTTAATGCGCGGCATCGGGCGGCGAATTTTTCGGTTGAGGAATTGCCGGAGATTATGACGTTTCTGCATCATCTCAACGTGCGCGGATATGTTGCGATGAATACGCTGATCTTTTCGGATGAGTTGGAGGAAGCGGCGCGGTTTGTTGAGGCGATTGCGGCGGCCGGGGCGGATGCGATTATCGTGCAGGATTTGGGGTTGGCGGAGCTGGCGCAGCGGATTTGCCCGGAGTTGGCGGTGCATGGGTCGACGCAGATGACGCTGACGGAGCCGCTGGGGGTGGAATTTGTGCGGTCGCTGGGCGTGGGGCGGGTGATTCTGGCGCGGGAGCTTTCGACCGGGGATATCGCGAAGATCGCGGCCGAAAGCGCGGTTCCGGTGGAAGTGTTCGTGCATGGGGCATTGTGCGTTTCGTATAGCGGGCAGTGTTTGACCAGCGAATCGATTGGGCAAAGGAGTGCGAATCGTGGGCAGTGTGCGCAGGCTTGCCGGCTGCCTTACGATCTGATCGTGGATGGGAATCGGCGGGAGATGGGGGACAAGGCGTATCTGCTCAGCCCGCAGGACCTGGCGGCGTTTGACCTGGTGAAGGAACTTGCGGAGATCGGGGTGAAATGTTTGAAAATCGAGGGGAGGCTGAAAAGCGCGCATTACGTGGCGGCGACGACGCAGGTGTACCGCGCGGCGGTGGATGCGGTGAGGGAGGCGCGGCAGTTTGATCCATCCGCGCAGCAGCGGATGGATTTGGCGCAGAGCTTTTCGCGCGGGTTTACGCATGGGTTTCTGGATGGGGTGAATCATCAGCGGCTGGTACACGCGCGGTTTCCCAAGAGCCGGGGGGTGAGGGCGGGGAGCGTGGTGGGTAAATCGGAGCGGGGAATATTCGTGCAACTGGAGCGCGGGGCGAATCTGAAAATCGGGGACGGGGTTGTCTTTGATGAGGGGCATCCGGAACAGGATGAACAGGGAGGGCGGATCGTCAGCGCGGAGCCGGGCGGCGGCGGACGGATTGCGATTGGGTTTTACCGCGGGGACGTAAGCCTGCCTGCGGTGTCGATGGGGTCGATCGTGTGGAAGACGGATGATCCGGAAATCCGCAAGCGGCTGGAGCATTCGTTCAGCCGGGACCGGGTGGCACGGCGGGTGGCGATTTGCGTGAACGTGACTGCGATTGAGGGGAAGCCGCTGGGAATTTCGGTAAGAGATGAATCGGGGAATCGGGTGGAAGTGGGATGGGAGCGCGAGCTTGAGTGTGCGATCAAATTCCCGATGACGCGGGAGATTTTTCGGGAGCAGTTTGGGCGGCTGGGGGATACGCCGCTGGAGTTGGGGGAGGTTTTTGTGAATGGGGACGCGGGGGCGGAGTTTCCGGCGGTGATGATTCCTAAGAGTGTGCTGAACGATTTGCGGAGGCGGGCAAGTGGGGAGATTTTGCGGATGAGGGAAGGGAACGCGCGAATCATCAATGCGGATGGGCTGGAGGAAATGCGACGGGCAACTGCAACTTGTTTCGAAAATGATTGCAGGCCCTCACCCCTGCCCTCTCCCAGAGTACCGGGAGAGGGGGAAATGGGGGAAAAGCCGCAGTTGTATGTATTGGCGCGGACGATGGAGCAGCTTCGGACGGCGGTGAAGTGGAGGCCCCCTACCGATCTTGTTGAGCTGGCGGCGGTTTACTGCGAATTGGAGGACATTCGCAAATATCCGGAGGCGGTACGGATGGCGCGGGATGCGGGGGTGAAGATTGGGCTGGCAACGATTCGGATCGTGAAGCCGCCGGAGCAGGGGCTGCTGAAGCTCGTCGCGGCGGCGGGGCCGGATCTGATTCTGATTCGCAATCTGGCGGGGCTTTGTCTTTATCGGGAGCTGTGTCCGGAGATTCCTCTCGTCGCGGATTATTCGCTGAATGTTTCGAATGAATTGACGGCGGCGATTTTGATGCGGCATGGGGTGAGGCGAATGACGCCGAGCTATGACCTGAACTGGGCGCAGCTTTCGGCGATGCTGGGGCGGTTCGCGGTGGAGATGTTTGAAGTGGTGATTCATCAGCATATGCCGATGTTTCACATGGAGCATTGTGTGTTTGCGCACACGCTTTCGAATGGGAAGGATTACCGCGACTGCGGGAGGCCTTGCGAGTCGCACAAGGTGGAATTGAAGGACCGGGCGGGGACGCCGCATCCGCTGGTGGCGGATGTGGGGTGCAGGAATACGGTTTACAACGGGTCGGCGCAATCGGCGGCGGAGTTTGTGCCGCGGATGCTGGAGAGCGGTTTGCGCCATTTTCGGGTGGAATTGTTGCGACACGATGAGGGAGAGGTTAGCCCGGTGCTAGACCGGTATGCGCGGGTGCTGGCGGGGATCGAGGCTCCGCGGACGGCGTGGCGGCAGTTGAGGGTGCTCAACCAGTTTGGGGTGACGCGCGGAACGTTGGAATGAAAATGTCCGATCGGTCCTGTCGCTGAAGGACGATATTTTTGCAATCTATTGCAGGGGCGGTCACACTTGGGGCGGAATCGGCCGCTAATGTAGTCGCTTGCTAATTTTATGAGCGCGATCACTTCAGTTACCGCGCCCAGCCCGGTTGCCAACGTAATGGGGTGCTTTCCGGATTCGGGGGGATGCACGTTTCGGGCCTGGGCGCTGTTCGCAAGCGCCATCTCGGTCAAGACCTGGAATGCGGACGCCACGACGACTTTGACCGCAATGGCTGCGGACAGCGCGGCCGGGGGGTATGGCAGTAATGTCTGGTCGGTTTATATCCCGGGGATTAGCGAGGGGACCAACTACCGGTATGAAGTCACCGGTCCGGGGGGAACGGTTTACGATCGCGTCGATCCGCAGGCGCGGTCGATTGTCTATCCGAATTGGACGGACGCGTCGCAGGACGACAGCGATGCGCGATCGGTGGTGACGAGCCGGGATTTTACGTGGGGCAAAGCGTTTCAGGCGCCGGGGTGGCGGCAACTGGTGATTTATCAGATTCACATCGGGACGTTTTATAACCCGACGATCGGGGCGGCGAACAAAATTGATGATCTGATCCGGCAGATTTCTTATCTGAAAAAGCTGGGGATCAACTGTGTGCAGCTTTTGCCGTTCGTGGAATTCGCGTCGGCGCTTTCGCTGGGGTATGACCCGGTGCTTCCGTTTGCGCTGGAGCGGGATTATGGGTCGCCGGAGGATTTCAAGCGGTTGGTGCAGGCGCTGCACGATGCGGGGATCAGCGTTTTTGTGGACGTGGTTTTTAACCATCTGGATGTGTCGATCGGCGGCGGCACACCGTTTCCGTATTCGCTTTATCAATGGGATGGGTGGAACGACGGGCTGTGCGGGATTTTCTTTTATTCGGATATGGATGAGATGCGGACGCCTTGGGGGCCGCGGCCGAACTATGGGCGTCCGGCGGTGACGCAGTTCCTGGTCGATAATGCGATGATGTGGCTGAATGAATATCAGTTTGACGGGGTGCGGTTTGATTCGACGATCTGCATTCGTAAGCGGCAGGGGAACTGCAATGACACCTGTGTGGGGACAGATATTGGGGTTCAAGAGAATTTCGGATGGGAACTGATGCAGGCGGTAAACAACCAGGTGAATGCGGCCACGCCGTGGAAGCTGACGATCGCGGAGGATCTGAATGGTGATGCGGCGATCACGTCGGCGACTTCCGGAGGCGGCGCGGGGTTTGATGCGCAATGGGATACGGATCTGATGTGGGCGCTGCGGAATGGACTGACGCAGGCGCAGGATAGCAATGTTGATGTGGGGGCGATCGCCAGTGCAATGCAAAACCCATTTGAAGGGGACGTCTGGAAGCGGGTGATTTATCTGGAATCGCACGACCAGGCGGACGCGGGGCGGGTGCCGGCGCTGATCGATCCGGGGAATCCGACGAGCTGGTATGCGAGGAAGAAATCGATGCTGGGATTCGCGGTGGTGCTGGCGACGCCGGGGATTCCGATGTTTTTTCAGGGGGCGGAACTTTTGGATACGCGGTTGTGGAGCCCGGGGAGCGCGGGGACGCCGGTGGTTCCTGGGACGATGATGAATTTCGATCTGCTGAAGCAGTGGCCGAAGCTTTTTCAGTTTTATCACGACATGATTCAACTGCGGCAGACGACGCCGGGATTGTGCGGGTCGGGGCTGAATGTTTTTCACGTCGATACGGATTCGAAAGTGCTGGCCTGGCAGCGGTGGGACCAGGGGGCGGGGATCGACGACGTGGTGGTGGTGGCGAATTTTTCCGATACGAGCTTTCCGAGCTATACGATCGGGTTTCCGTATTCGGGGGCGTGGAACGTGCGGCTGAACAGCGACTCGAATGATTACAGCGATTTGAACGATTTTGGGTCGGTGAACAGCTACAACACGACGGCGGGCGGGCCGGGGATGGATGGGCTGGCGCAACAGGGGAATGTGGGGATTGGGCCGTATACGCTAATTGTTCTCACGAGGTAAACCAACATGACCCCCCCCAACCCTCCCCTCTTCGAGCCTGAGCCTCAGAGCCGAAGGCCGGAATACCGGGGGCGGGGGAATCGGGATGAGCATGCGGCGCGGGTGGCAGCGGGGGCATTTTTCGGGGATAGTGCGGCCAGATTGGCCTGGGTTTATTACATTCTGCTCATCCTGATTTGCTTCGGGTCGCTGGGGCTGGTGGCTGTGACGTTGCCGGGGCTGTGGGTGATGACGGCGGCTTGCGCGGTGTATGCGCTGCTTACGCATACGCATTTTGTGGGGCGCGATAGTTTGATCGCGCTGTTTGTGCTGAGCCTGGGCGGGGAAGTTTTGGACTACACGGCGGGCGGGGCGATGGCGAAGCGCGGGGGGAGGGACGAATAGCGCGGTGGGGGCGATTCTTGGGGGGATCGTGGGGGGAATTGTGGGGAGTTTTGTTTTGCCGGTCGTGCTGACGATTGTTGGGATCTGCATCGGGAGTTTTGTGGGGGCGGCGAGCTTTGAACTTTTGGGATCGGCCAATCCGAACCTGGCGTTTCGCGTGGGAGTGGGAGCGGCGAAGGGAAGGCTCGTGGGCGTTGTGCTGAAGATGGCAATTGGGGTGGTGATGCTGGGGATTATTTTGGTTGCGGGGTTTCCGTGATCAAATCGAAATCGACTTTTCTGCGATGTTAGGTTATTGTTTGCCCTCATGGCGGTAACATTTGTCATCGGTCGCGCTGGAGCGGGCAAGACAAAATGGTGCCTGGATCGGATTGTCGAGGCGATTCGGAAGGATCCGCTGGGGCCGCCGGTCTATTGGATTTTGCCACGGCAGGCGACGTTCATCGCCCAGCGGCAGCTGGCGGCGGCGACGGGGCTGGGCGGATATTTTCGTGCGCGGGTGATTTCGCTGGAGGAGTTGGGGGATGAGATTTTGGCGGAGTGCGGAGGGATCGCGCGGCCGGAGATAACCGATCGCGGAAGGCGGATGATTCTGGGGCATCTGCTGCGCGAGTTAGGGGGGAAGTTGAAATTCTTTGGGTCGGTGGCGAATAAGCCGGGGGTCGCTGCTCAACTCGACGCGACGCTTGGGGAATTGGAGCGGGCGGGGCAGGATGCGGATGCTATTCAAAATCAAATCGAGTCGTCGGCTGCGACTACG
The DNA here is from genome assembly GCA_963755915.1 of uncultured Phycisphaerales bacterium. GTDB lineage: Bacteria > Planctomycetota > Phycisphaerae > Tepidisphaerales > Tepidisphaeraceae > PALSA-1353. Next base: position 2,885,690 of record CAVWLP010000002.1, on the reverse strand, counting down.
GCGCTGCGGGCGAAGATTCACGATTTGGCGCTGATCTATTCGGAATACCGGAAATTTCTGGGGCAGGATCGGCTCGATCCGAAGCGGCGATTGGATGAGGCGCTGGAAGCGATCGGGGATTGCGAGTCGGTGAGGGAGTCGGAAATTTTTCTGGATTCGTTTTACGATTTTACCGGGTCGGAGCGGAAGGTTGTGGCGGCGCTGGGGAAGGTGTGTAAGTCATTGGCGGTTACGTTCACGATGGACCCTGAGAGCGAGATTTTGAAGAAGCCGGATCATCTGCCGGATGAAATGAGCCTGTTTTATCGAAGTGAAATGGGTTATCGGCAGTTGTGGTTTGCGCTGAGCGAGGGCGGGGTGAAAATCTCGGAGGCGGTTCTGCTGGGCAAGTCTGGCGTGGATGCAAAAGTCGACACGCTGCTTGTGGAGGCGCCCGACCGGCAGGCGGAAGTGGATGGGGCGGCGCGGTGGATTCGCAAGCTTGTGTCCGACGGGATGCGGTTTCGGGACATTGTCGTACTGATGCGGAGCCCGGAGGAATATCACCACATTCTTCAGGCCTCGTTTGCCGAGCATCAGATTCCACTCTTCATGGACGAGCGGCGCACGGCGTCTCATTATCCGCTGGTGCGGCTGATTCGGGCGGCGCTGGCGGTGGCGATCACCAACTGGTCGCATGATGCGATGATGGGGGTGATCAAGACTGCGCTGGTTGGCCTCAGTCCGGCTGACGCGGATGGGCTGGAGAATTATGTGCTTTGGCGCGGGATCGATCACAACGTCTGGTCGACCGAAAAAAATTGGACGGGGCGGCGGCGGGATGAGGACGACCCGATCGCGATCGATGAAGCGGCGAAGATGGATGCAATTCGGCGGCGGCTGGTGGAGCGGCTGGGGCCGTTTGTTGCGGGGGTGAGAAAGAAAGACGCAACGGTGCGCGATCTTGCGGCGGCAGTGTTCCGGTTGCTGGAAGGATTTGAATGTCGGGGCAAAATCGTCCGGTGGATCGATGACGCTACCGCGGCCGGGCGGCTGGAAGAAGCCGGCGAGCATGAGCGGGTTTGGGATGAGACGGTGACGCTTTTTGATGAGCTGGTGGATTTGTTTGGGTCGGAGGTCATTTCTCTCAAGGATTTTTCCGCGATGCTGGATTCGGCGCTGGAGGGGTTCGATCTTGCGCTCACCCCCCCTACCGTGGATCAGGTGCTGGTGGGGGCGGTGGATCGGACGCGTACGCCGCGGGTGAAGGCGTGCGTTGTGCTGGGGTTGTCGGAAGGGCAATTTCCGCGGTCGGCGGGGGAGGATTCGATTTTTACGGATGCGGATCGGCGGAATCTGGGCAGGCACCGGATCGAGCTGAATCCGGATTCGTCGCGACGGCTGCTCGATGAGAATTTTTTGGGGTATGTCGCGATGACGCGCGAAGGAGAAGCTGCTGCTGACGCGCAGTCTTACGGATGAAGCGGGGAGAGAAGTGGAGGGATCGTCGCTTTGGCTCGAAGCGGGAGGGAAGGCGAAGCCGGTTCCGCGCGAGGATGGTCTTCCGCTGCAACTGATCGCGACGCCGCGGCAACTGGTGGGGTCGCTGATCAACTGGGTGAAATCGGGGGCGGCGGATGGGGAGTGGGGGCCGGTGTATCAATGGCTGGCGGAGCATCCGCCGTGCGATGATGCGATCGACTTTGCGCGGAGGTCGGCGTGGAAGGCGCTAAGCTATCGGAATGAGGCGAAGATCGATGGGAAGCGGGCGGGGGAATTGTTTCCTTCGCCGCTTCGCGCGGATGCGTATCAGTTGGAATCGTTTCGGATGTGCCCTTATCAGCACTTTGCGCGGTATGGATTGAAGCTATCGGAGCGCAAGACGCGGGAATTTGGCCGTGGGGATCTAACGCGGGTTTTCCGGGAGATTTTGCAGCGGCTGGTGCGGGAGCTGATCGATGCGCAGAAATCGTGGAATGACCTCGATGCGGCATCCGTGGAGCGACTGACGGGGCAAATTCGCGATCAGCTTGGGGAAGAGCTGATGCTTTCGGAGGCGCGGAATCGGTATCTGGTGGATTTCGTCCAGCGGACGGTGAAACTGGTGGCCGAGGCGCAGAAAGCGGCGGCCGGGCGCGGCGAGTTTCGGCCGCGGCTGGTGAACTTGCGTTTTGGAAGAGATGGGGATGCGAACCCGGCGGTCGAGATCGCCACGCCGGGGGGAAATCGCGTGGAGCTTGCGGGGAAAATCGATCGGGTCGATCTGCTGAAAGACGGATCGGCGTGCGCGATTGACTACCGGATGCGGGGCAGTGCGCCGAGCGCGGCCGAGGTGTATCACGGGCTTTGCCTGCGGTTGCTGGTGAATCTGCTGGTGCTGGAAAAGCTGGGGCCGGGGGTGATCAAAGATGCGAAGCTCTCGCCCAGCGCGGCGTTTTGCGTTCAGCTTTTGCGACCGGTTCGCGCGGGTGATCCTGGGGAGGCGCTTTCTCCAGAGGAGCCGGAATTTCATCTGCAGGTGAAGCCGCGGGGGATTTTCGACTTGCGGATTGCGCGGGAGTTGGATCGCGAGCTGACGGAAGGTTACTCGCAGGTCGTGCAACTTTATTTGAAGCGCGACGGCGGAGTTGGGCATCCGGATAAATCGGATGCCGCCAGCAGCGGGGAATTTGCGGCGCTGCTCCGGCATGTTGAGGCGCGGATAGGACAGATCGCGGATGAGATCATCGGCGGACGGATTGACATTCGGCCCTATCGTATCGGAACGGAGACCCCGTGCCCGCGCTGCGAGTTCCGGGCGCTGATGCCGGCTGGAACCGGCGCCGGGTTGTTATGACGATCTTAAGCCGATCGCGCACGGAAATGCTGGCGCGGGTGATGGAGGAGCAGGGAGGGGAGCGATGAGCGGGGCGATTCAATGGACGCCGCGGCAGCGCGAGGGGATCGAGCGCGTGGGGCAGAGCATCCTCGTCAGCGCCGCGGCTGGTTCGGGGAAGACGGCTGTTTTGGCGCAGCGATGTGCGCATCTGGTGTGCGATGCGGGGAATCCGTGCGACATCGATCAACTTCTGGTGGTTACTTTTACGGAGTCGGCGGCGGCGGAGATGAAAGCGCGCATCCAGAAGGCGCTGCGTCAGAAGCTTTTGGATCAGCCTTCGCCGCGGCTGGCCCGGCAGGTGAAGCTGGCGCAGCACGCGCACGTCAGCACGCTTCACGGATTTTGCCACCGGCTGCTGAAACAGAATTTCACGCTGGCGGGGGTTGATCCGGCGTTTGCTATTCTGGATGCGGATGAGGCGGCGCTGCTGTGCGCCGAAATCGCGACCGATCTTTTTCATCGGCGGTATGAATCGGACGCTTCGGGCGATTTTCATCGGCTGATCGACGCGTATGGCGACGGGGAGGACCAGCGGCTGATCGAGCGGGTGATCTCGACGCATGAACTTCTCGCAAGCCTTACCGATCCGAAACGATGGATCGCGGAGAGCGCCGCCGCGATGCGACAGGCCGCGGAGGCGCCGCTGGAGGAATCGGAGTTGGGGCGCGATCTGCTGGCACAAATCGACGACGCGCTGGCGAACCTGATCCGGAAATGCGATGACGTCGCGGGGACGATCGCGGGGTTGGGGCCGGGGCTTGGTCGTTATGGGGAGCATGTGGAGGAGCTTCGGCCGTTTTTCGAGCATTTTCAGAAAGTGCTTCACGAGGATGGTCTCGACAGCCTGGTCAGCGAGGTGCGTGATTTCCGGGCGAATCGGCCCAGGCTGCCGGCGATCAAGGGAGAGGTGGACGGAAAAGAGCTGGCCAAGTCGCTGATTGAGGAGATCAAGCGCGCGGTCGACAGATCGCCGCTGGAGGCGCTGCTGGCTTGTGACAGCGCACAGTGGCGAAATGGGATGGAGCGGATCGCGCCGCACGCGCAGGCGTTTTTGTCTCTGGTGGTGGATTTTGGGACAGAATACTCGGCCGCCAAGTCGGCCGACCGGGCGCTGGATTTCTCCGACCTGGAGCAACTGGCGCTGAAAATTCTGCGCGAGGGGGAGAGCGATCGCCCGTCGGCGCTGGCGAAGGCGCTGCACGTGCAGTTTCGGCATGTGCTGGTCGATGAGTATCAGGACATCAATCCGATCCAGGACGCGATCCTTCGGCTGGTGAGCACGGAATGTCTCGACGAGCGCAGGGCGAATCTGTTTTGCGTGGGGGACGTGAAGCAGAGCATTTTCCGGTTTCGGCTGGCGGAGCCGCTGAGGTTTCTGGATCGGCATCGGCGGTTTCGGGAAAAGGAGGGCGCGGGGCAGGTAATCGATCTGCGCGAGAATTTCCGGAGCCGGGCGCCGCTTCTGGGGGCGATCAACTCGGTGTTTGAAAAGCTGATGACGCGCGACGCGGCGGAGATCGAGTATGACCAGTCGCATCGGCTCATGCCGGGGCTGAGCTTCCCGGACGCCGGGGGGCTTCCCGCGTTCAAGGGTTCGCCGATTGAGCTGCATTTTTTGCCGGATGATCCGGGCACTCCCGACGGCGACGAGGTTTCGGCGCAGCAGCTTGAGCGGGTCGATTACGAGGCGATGCTCATCGCCCGGCGGATTCGCGAGATGATGGGGTTGGAGGGTTCGCCACAGATGCACGTTTTCCGCGAGGAGGCCATGCATCCGATCGAGCTGGGGGACATTGTCATTCTCCTGCGCACGATGCGGAAAAAGGCGGATCGCTTTGCGGATGTCATCCTGCGCATGGGATCGAAGTTCACAATGAAGCGGGGGGCGGACTTTTCGAGGCGACGGAAGTGCGCGACATCCTTTCGCTGCTGCAAATCCTGGATAACCAGAAGCAGGACATTCCCCTGGCCGCCCTGCTGCGCTCGCCGATCTGCGGTTTGCCGGATGCGGATGATTGTCTGGCGCGGATTCGGCTGGCGTTTCCTGGTGAAACGGTGCCGTTTCATGAGGCGGTGAGCAGATATTCCGAAATAGACGACGAGCTGGGGGCGTTTCTGCGTGATTTTCAGAACCGGCTTGGGGAATCGCGCGATGCCGCCAACAAGCGCCCGGTTGCCGAGACGCTTTGGCGGATTTACCAGGAGACGGGGTATCTTGGTTTTTGCGCTGCGTTGGAGGATGGTTCGCAGCGGGTGGCGAACCTTCTGGAGCTGCACGATCGGGCGGCGCAGTTTGGGACGTTTCTGCGGCAGGGTCTGCATCGGTTTCTGAGATTCATGCAAAGCCTGGCGGAAGAGACGGACATCCGCCGGCCCTCGGCCGCGCCGCAGAGCCGCGGGGCGGTGCGGATCATGAGCATTCACCGGTCGAAGGGGCTGGAATTTCCGGTGGTTTTTTTGCCGGACCTGGGGAAGCAATTCAATGTGTCCGATGTGCGCGGGTCGATCCTGGTGGACCGGGAGATGGGGCTGGGGATGGATGTCGTCGATGAGCGGCGGCTGATCCGCTATCCATCGCTTGCTTCCACGCTGGTGCGGCAGAGTCTCACGCGGCAGACGATGTCGGAGGAACTGCGGCTGCTTTATGTGGCCATGACGCGGGCGCGGGAGCACCTGGTTTTGATCGGCGCGTGCAGCGAGGAGGACCGGCAGAAATGGGAGACGCAGTGGAAAAACCGCGCGGGACCGCTGCCAGCGGATGTCGTGCAGGGTGTGAAGCGCGTTGTCGACTGGCTTGGGCCGGTGGAGGCGGGCGCGCGCGGCGTTTTCGAGAAGATTTCGCACGGCGCCGAGGAGATTGGGAAGTGGAAAAATCCTGCGCCACGAGCACAGGTCGGTCACGCCGCTACAACAGAAAATGTTCCGGCTTGAGCCGCTGGATAAAGCGCCCGCGATGAACGAACACGCGAAGCAGCTTATCGAGCGATTCGAAAGCCGATATGCGCTGGAGCCATTCACGCGTGTGCAGGGGGCGATATCGGTTACCTCACTGGCAAAGGACAAATCCGGCGGGCTGGGCGTCGCAATGCAGCGAAAGTTGGATCTGCCGGTTTTTTTTCAGACCGAGGCTGCGCCGAAGGCAACTGACGTGGGGAACGCGACGCACACCGTGCTGCAATATTTCGATTTCAGTTCGGGCGAAGTCGAAGCGCAGATTCAAGGGCTCGTGGATCGCAAACTGCTCGCCGCACGGGAGGCGAAATGGGTTGATCGCGAGGCGATAAAATGGCTGCTTGGCACGCCGCTGGGAAATGTTCTCCGCGCCAACCATTCCAAACTGATTCGCGAAACTCCCTTCGCTCTCATGCGCCCGGCCGATGGTTGCCCGCCGAGCGCTGATCCTCTGGATCAGATAATGATTCGGGGGCGGATCGATCTGATGTTGCCGGTTCCGGGCGGGCTCACCATCGTGGATTACAAGACAGACCGAGTCTCCGGTCCCCAGCTGGAAGAGCGTGCTCTCTCCTATCAAAAACAGATGCAGCTCTACGCCGGAGCGGTCGCGAAAATCTGTGGCAAAAAAGTGGTGGGAATTGACCTGGTATTCCTGACGCCAAGAGAAATCCGGCATTCCAATTTCTAGCCCGGCCCCATCAACGTGGTGTCTCTGCCGTCCATCAAATCCTTCGCCAGCCGCGCTGCATTCCGGCTTGCGCCCGGGTGGGCGATCGTTCGCAGGAGGTTTTGGACGCGGTCGCGCTGCTGCATCAGCAAATCGGGATTGTTCAGATATTCGAGTGCCTTGTCGGCGACGGGCTGATTTGAGCCGTACCAGGGGACGAACTCGGGGACGATCGTCTGGTGGGAATCGTTGAGGAGGTTTACCAGAGAATAGGTGCGGGTTTTGATCAGCCAGCGGGCGAGGAGGTGCCAGCCGATGGGGTTGCCGCGATAGACGACGATTTGCGGCGCGCCGTGGCCGGCGGCGTGAAGGGTTGCCGTGCCGGAGACGATCAGGCAGAGGTCGCATCGGGGGATGAGCGTGTTGAACTGGTTGAGGCCGAGGGTAAAGGGGCCAAAGGTTTCCGTGTCGGGCGTGGGAGCGCCGGGGCCGAACTGGGCCTCGAGGGTGCGCTTCACGACGGGATGCGTTGCCGTCGTCGTGGGAACCAGGAAAGTCGCCTGCGGGAAGGAGCGGCGGATGATGTTGCAGACATCGAGCATGGGCGGAAAACTGATGCGGGAGACGCCCGAGCGGGAGCCGGGAACGACGCCGATCACCGGGGGGCGATTGGGAAAACGCGTCGCGGGGTCGAACGGCGGATGGGGAGGGATTTCGTCAAAGAGCGGATGGCCGACGAACGTCGCCTCAACGCCGTGGTCGCGGAAGAATTTTTCCTCGAAGGGAAGGATGCAGGCGACGCGGTCGACGAACTTTCGCAGCTTTTTCACGCGTCCGGGGCGGCTGGCCCACATCTGGGGGGCGACGTAATAGAGGACGGGAATTCCCATTTCGCGGGCGAGCATTCCCCAGTGCCAGTTCATGGTCCAGGAATCGACGCAGATGGCGAGGTCGGGCCGGCGCTGGCGGTAGTGATTCCCCGTCCACCTCAAAACTCGGGTCAATTCGAAATAGCGGAGAAACGCTTTGAGGCCCATGGCGGCGCGGTTGACGGTGTTGTAGTGGACCATCGCGCCGGCGGCGGCCATGGCGGGGCCGCCGATGCCTTCGACGATGATGTCCTTGTTGAGGAGCTTCAGCTCGCGTATGAGAAGGGCGGCGTGCTGGTCTCCGCTGACTTCGCCGACGCTGATGAAAACCCTCCTGCTCATACCGTAATTGTTGAGAGTTCAACGAAATGCATCGGCGTGTCAAGAAGGGGTGGAATAAATGAGGATTTCGCAGATCCCTTCGTCGCCGCCGAAGGATTGATAAATGTCTTGCCTGGGCGGGCCGATCTGGGCGCTGATCTGCCTGGCCCACTGCTCGGGGAAAAAGCGGGCGTTGACGATCCAGAGAGGTCCGTTTGTCATCGAGGGCAAATCCACCGGGTTCACGGCCCAATGAATCGCGTGCGGCCATTCGTGAAGATACCAGCGCTCAAGGATGGGAGATTGATCGGCCCCCTCGACGACGGCAATGGTGGTATCCGGCGGGGCGCGATGCAGGGCGTCGCGGATAAACCGGCGGGTGGCCAGATCGCGGCGAACCTCGCTGGTGGGGAAAAATGCCGTGGCGATGATTCCCACGCAACCGAAGGCGATCAGGGCCCAGAAGCCGACGAGGCAGGTGAGGCGCAGGGCTTCGGGGGTTTTTGCGAAGCGGTGCATGATCCCGGCGACTCCAACGCCGATGAGCAGACAAATCGGCGCTGCCACGTGCTGGCCGATTCGGGGGCTGTCGCCATAGGGGTAATGGCGCAGGGCGGCGGCGAGAAATGTCATCACGAACGGCGAGAGCACGAGCAGGCCGAGCACGCGGGGGCGGCGGATGAGCAATATGATTCCGCCGATGCCAAAAAGGATGAAGCTGGGGGCGCCGCCTGGCGAGCCGGCGTCCGCGGGATAACCAAAATAATTTCCGGTGTGAACGATGAAGAACCAGTTGATGAACTGGAAGGGATTCAAGGGCGGAAAGACCCAGCAGACCTGTTGCCAGGGACCCGAGCCGGCGAATTGCGGGCCGAGATACTTCCAGACGAGCAGGCCGAAGACGGCGGTGAGGACGATGCCAAATCCAAGCGAGAGCGCGCTGGCCCGGGTTGAGCGAGCGAAAGTTCAGCACCAGCGTCGCGGCCACGCCCGCTCCTACAAAGACCGACGGCAGTGAAATAAACAGCGCCACGGGGATGACCGCGATCAGGGCGATCAGCCATTGGTTCTTGCGCTCGAGTAGAAATCTGGTCGCCAAATAGAGCAGCAGCACGGATACGAAGAGGTCGATGCTGTAGGGCTTGAGTTCGGCGGAATGGCGGATGGCCTCATCAGAGACCGCCAAGACGCCAGTGGCGATGGTTGCCGCCAGGGGATCAGCGATTTTCCTTGCCCACATGGCAAAGAGGATCAGGCCGCCGATGCCCGCGAGGACGGGAATCAATCGCATCACATATTCCGACATCCCCAGCGCCTGATACATGGCGCGCTCGGCCCAGAGAAATCCGAGGGGCGCGACCTGGATATATTCCAGCGGCTTAAGCAGGCCGAGGTATGACCTGTCAAGAATATTGACCCCCAGAAATCCCTCATCCCCCCAGAGAGGCAGTCCCAGACCATATCGGAATAGCCGCAGGGCAACCCCGATGATGACGAACGCCGTCAACCAGCGGCGAAGCATTGGGGGGGATTGTGTGGCCTCCATCGAAACGGACGAATCTATGTGCATGGTTGGGGTTTGGCAATGAGGGGCGATGTCGGACACCCCCTGAGCAAAACACCGCGCGACGCGGGTTCTTTAAATCGGCGATCGGCATTTTTTGTTGTTGCCCGTGATTAAATACGTCCGATAATTCGGCCATGGATGTCGTTCTGATTGGCGCCGGCGGGCATGGGCGGGTGGTTTTGGACATTCTTCGTGCCGGGGGAATCCACAAACCCGTGGGGTTTCTCGATGCCGACCCCCAACTCACGGGGCAGGAAGTTGGCGGACTGCCGGTCATGGGTCAGCTTAATATGCTGCCCAAGCTGAAATCGCAGAAGGTGAAGGGGGCGATCATTTCGATTGGCGATAACCATCCGCGCTGGCAGTACTTCCGAAAAATCTCCGGCCAGGGTTTTGACCTGGTCAATGCAATCCATCCATCAAGCTTTGTCTCTGAGACGGCGCGTCTTGGGCGGAATGTGGTGGTGGCTGCGGGGGCGGTGATATCGACCGACGCCCATATCAGCGATGCGGTCATCGTGAATACGTCCGCTGTTGTGGATCACGAATGCCAGATTGGCGCGGCCGCCCATATTTGCCCTTCCGCGACCCTTGCGGGGAGGGTGAGCGTGGGGGAGCAGGCCTTTATTGGCTTGGGGGCGAATATTGTTCAGTGCCTGAAGCTCGACTCCTATTGTATTGTGGGAGCGGGGGCTGTGGTCATCGAAGACGTACCGATGGGGGCAACGGTCGTGGGTGTTCCGGCCAGGGTCATCAAGATGGGCAAACCGAGCTTAGAGCCTGCGACAATTTAGCCGAAATCAGGCGTAGTACCGGTTGAAACGCCGAAAATCGGCACATAAGATATATTTAGTCGCATACATGGAGGCGCGATGAGCGCAGTTTACAATCCCGAGGCCGAAGTTATTGCTGAGATCGAGCGCCTGGAGCTCGACGCCCGGCAAATTCGGCGAACCATCGAACACGTGCGAGGTCCGGAGGACCGCCGCGTGCTCAATCGTCAGTTGCAGGAATTGAAGGACCGAATCGGATTCCTGCGCAAGCGGTTACCATAAACGGGCGTGCCGACTTCAAAAAAATTAAGAGTGGACCCCCGGATTTGGGGTCCTTCTTTTTCATTGCATCTTCCGCCGGCTTCCGCGGTTTGTTAATACATGAGCTGGGTCATCGTCTGCCTCATCGCGGTCAGCTTTGCCATTTCCTGGCTGGTGACGTTTTGGATGCGGCGTTTTGCCGTGCGCATCGGGTTTGTGGACAAACCGGGCGGCAGAAAAATCCACGATAATCCAAAACCGCTTGGGGGAGGGGTGGGGATTTTCTGCGGGCTGGCGCTGCCGATCGTGGCGGGACTGGCGGTTTTAACGTGGACCGACCCGCCTGGATTCCTCCGCTCCCCGGGATTCGTGGGGAAAGAGATTGCCGGCAACATCGACGCCTACTGGTCGGGCGCGCGGCTCCAGGTGCCGTTCGCTTGCGGGATTCTCTTCGCCGGCGCGGCGATCCATCTCCTGGGTTTGTGGGACGACAAAAAAGCGCTTGGGCCGATGGTCAAGCTTTTCGCCCAGCTTCTGATCATTACCGCCCTTGTCTTCGCCGCGAGAATCCGGATTCTGACGTTCCTTGACGACAAGATGCCGGGCGGAAACATCGTGTCACTCGTTCTGACCGTGCTCTGGATCGCGGCCGTCACCAATGCGTTCAATTTTCTGGACAACATGGACGGCCTCTCGGCCGGCGTGGCGTCGGTCTGCACGACCGCGTTTCTGATCGCGACGCTGTCGATCGGGCAGTGGTTTGTGGCGGCGGGGTTGTCACTGCTGCTTGGGGCGATGCTTGGATTTCTGTGGCACAATTTTCCGCCGGCCAAGATTTTCATGGGCGACGGCGGAAGCATGCTTATCGGGCTGATGCTGGGCGTTCTGACGGTGCGGACTACTTATCTTGCCCCGGACATGACCTGGCGGAATCACTGGTATGCGGTCTTCGCGCCGGTGATTGTTTTGGCACTGCCGTTGTATGATTTAATCGTGGTGAGCATCATCCGCCTTATGCGCGGCAAGAGCCCGTTCGTCGGGGACACCAACCATTTCAGCCATCGGCTGGTGGCGCGGGGCATGTCGCGGCGAACGGCGGTGCTTTGCCTCTATCTCGTGGCAGCCGCCACCAGCATCGCGGCAATCGTGCTGCCTCATGTTGACGGAGATCTGGCGCTTTTGATCGTCGCGCAAACGGTGCTGATCCTCGGCGTCGTCGCGCTGCTGGAGCAAAGCAAATGACGCGAACGCGTTACTATCAAACCGTTCGCGAATCACGGCCGGCGATCGATTGGCGCGTGGGGCTAACGCAAATCGCGTTTGGGCTGGCATTGGCACTTGTCGTCGCGCGATGCATGACGCTGGAAACGATCCGCGATCCGCTCGAGGTCAACATCGGCAGTCCGGATATTCCGCTGGGCGCGGGGGCGGACACCTCGCTGATTCTCAATTTGCTTTGCGGGCTGCCGGCGATTCTGGTGCTGGTGCGCCGCTGCACGGACAAAACTTATCGGCTGCGGGGAAGCTGGTCGCTGGCATTGCTGCTGCCGCTGGTTTTTTGGATGGAGCTTAGCGCCAGATGGGCCGACGATAAATTTGCCTGCATCGTCTCGGCGTGCAATTTTGCCGGCGCGATGGCGCTTCTCTGGGCGATGACGCAACTGGTGCGAAGCTGGATGCGACTGCGGATGGTCGCGGGTCTGGCGTTTGGGTTGCTGCTCGTCTTTCTCGTCCAGGGCTTTTATTACAAGTTCGTCGATATGCCCACCATGCTCGAGCAGCAGTCCAAGATGCTCCAGCAGCAGGGGTTTGATCCGCAGAGTTTTCAGGGAATCCAATTCGCGAAGAAAATTACTGAACTGGTCGGATTTAATTCCTCGGCCAACTCCTTCGCGGGCCTGCTCGTGCTGTTTCTCACGATCGGCCTGGGCGTCGGCATTCAGCGAATCAAGGATCGGGACGACCCGGGTTGGACGGTCGCGCTTGGCCTCAGTGCGCCGCTGGCGATCTGGCTGCTGATCCTGACCCAATCCAAGGCGGCGATGGTGATGCCCGTTTTGGTCATCGCGCTCCTCGCCGTCGTGTGGAAATGGCGTGGTCCGCTGGCCCGGCAATCGAAGCGATGGTTCTGGGTCGGACTGGGAATCGTTTCGTTTTTCATCCTCGCCGTCGTCGGGCATGGGCTTTATCACCATTCGCTTCCGACGGACAGCCTGAATTTCCGGTGGAGATATTGGGTCGCGTCCTGGCGTATGTTCCTGCGCCACCCCGTTCGCGGAACCGGGTGGGAGAATTTTGGGGAGCAATATGTCCGCGACCGGCTGCCGGTGGCCTCGGAGGAAATTCACGATCCGCACGATTTCATCGTTCGATTCTTCGTGGAACTGGGAGCTGTGGGGGGAATCCTGATGCTGGCGTGGTTGGGGAGACTGTGGTGGGAACTGACCCGCCCTTCCGCCCCACCGGCAACACTTGCCCCTGTCTCGCGAACATCGCAACTGGGTCAGGTGCTCTTTCTGGCGGCGATCGCGGTCGCCGGCATCGTCCTCAATATCTGGGCAACGGTCGATTTCAATCAGAACGGTAGCTTCATCACGATTGTATTGATCAAAGAGCTTCTCTATTTCTGCGCCCTGGTGATCGGCGTGATGGTGGTCTCGCTGCGCACCTTGGAGAAACCGCAGGTCGATCAGCGGGCGGCGCCCTGGATTCTTTATGGCATCCTGATCGGCGTGGGCGTTTTTCTGATCCACAACCTGATTGAGTTTTCGATGTTTGAATCGGGGCCTACTTGTCTTCTGGCGGTGCTGATCGGATCGGCGCTGGGGCTTCGATTGGGGAATCCACCGGTGCGCACGCCGGGCGTTTCGATATCCGCGATCGCTTCTCTCGGGGCCGCGAGTGTGATCTGGGTTGGCGTCGCGATCTGGATTGCCGCGCCGATTGCCCGTGCCGAAACGATGGCCCAGGAGGGTGACGCCAAGCTCCGCGCCGGCGACGTTCAGGAGGCTTCCAACGAATACGGCTACGCGGCCATGACGCTGCCGATCAATGCCGATTACGCGTACCGCGCCGGGCGTGCGTTGCACCTGAGCATCGGCCCGCCAGAGCCGCTGAGCGATCCGCGGCAGCTCGATCGCGCGATTCGGCTGCGGCCGCAGCTTCAAACCTGGTACGACATCGCTATCGACAAGGACCCCGCATTCCTGGCCGCTTATCATTTGCGGGCCATTTTCGATCTGCAGATGGGGGATGCGAAGCAGATGGTGCAGGATTTCGACCAGGTCATGCAGCTTAACCCCAACGAAGTCTCGCTGCGGCTGGATTATGCTCACGCCTTAAAGCTGATGGATCTGCTCCCCGAAGCGAAGAAGCAATTTAAGCTGGCCCTGGACTACAACGATCAGTTGGATAAGGCGGAGCCCAAGCGTCTGACCGCCCAGCAGCAGGCGGAGATTCAGCAGGAAATCAGTTCACTGCCTGACTAAGTCCTTGCATTTTTTAGCGCGGGGCATGGCGTCGGCTGCGCGCATAAAAAAGGTAGCGTGGACCTCTCGGCTTTCCACGCTACCCAGGGAAGGAGGATCGTTACAATTTAATATACGATACACTGTGGAAATTGTTTCAATTCTTCACGATTTCAGAATGGAATCCGCAACTCATTGACAGTTCCGATGTTAAGATAGATAAGACTCGCCATTTAAATAGGTTCACCGGCCGCTCGATAGGGGGATTCTTTTGATGCTGACCGCATTCTTTTTAAGCGAATTGACCCGTTGTCCGATGCGGTATATGGTTAGCTCATGCAATTATTGCCCGACGAAATTAACAAGCGGGGGAACGGTTCCGGCGTGGAGCCGACATCGGCAGATTGCGCCAGAGCGATTTTGAATGTCGTCCCGCCTGTGGTTCGGGTGATCCGAAAAATGATGCGAGAGCATCGCCTGCCGGAGCTTTCCGTTCCCCAGTTCCGGGCCCTTGGCCTGCTGGCGAAGGTGCCGGATGTTTCTCTTTCGGTGGTTGCCGACCACATCGGCTCGTCGCTTCCGGCCGCCTCACGAATGATCGACGGCATGGTGGCCAAGAACCTGATCGCCCGAAAAGAGTGCTCCCGGGATCGACGCCAGGTTTCCCTCCAGCTCACAAGGCTGGGACGCAGCGCCTACCTGGAATCGCGAGGCGACCCATCGCAAGCTCGACAAGCAGCTTGCGGTTCTATCTGAGGAACAGCGGCAAACAATCTTTGAAGCGATGACCTGGCTGGGGAATGTCTTCGGGGCCGACCGCATCGAGGCGGCCGATGACGCGACAGCTACCGAGGAAGAGAAGTCCTGACCCGGAAGTTATATGTGGATTGTACGTCTAGCCCTTCGCAGACCTTACACATTCGTCGTGGCCGCCATGCTAGTGGCGCTCCTGGGCATCCTGACCATCCTTCGGATGCCAACGGACATATTTCCCAACATCAATATTCCGGTCATCGCCGTGGCGTTCAACTACAGCGGGATGACCCCGACGGACATGGAGCAGCGCATCGTTTACCAGTTCGAGCGCATTCTCCCCACGACCGTCAACTTCATCGAGCACACCGAGAGCCAGTCGCTGACGGGCATCTGCGTCGTGAAGATTTTCTTCCATCCGAATGTGAACATCGAGGAAGCGGTGGCGCAGGTGACGGCAATCTCGCAGACCGCGCTGCGCCAGCTCCCACCGGGGATCCAGCCGCCGCTGATCCTTCGGTATAGCGCTTCGGACGTGCCGATCATTCAGCTCGGCATGAGCAGCGACCGGCTTTCCGAGCAGGACATATTCGACGCGGCGAATACGACGGTCCGCATTAATCTCGCCTCCGTTGCCGGCGTGCAGGTGCCCTGGCCTTATGGCGGTAAGGCGAAGCAGGTGATGGTCGATATCGACCCCCAGCGTCTTTATTCCTGGGGAATCTCCCCGTCTGATGTCGTTCAGGCTGTCAATGCCCAGAACCTGATTCTCCCCGCCGGTACGGCCAAGTTCGGCCCGCATGACGAACCGATCATCCTGAATGCCAGCCCCACGGTTATCGACGAGCTTAATAATCTGCCCATCAAGACCGTCAATGGCATTCCCGTCTATCTGAAAGACGTGGCCTTTGTTCGCGACGGATTCCAGGTCCAGCAGAGCATTGTCCACCAGGACGGCAAAAAGGGCGTGCTGATGGTGGTCCTGAAGGCCGGCGGCGCTTCGACGCTCGACGTGGTCAATCACCTCAAGGCGGTGCTGCCTTCGATCGAAGCGCAGATGGATAAGTCGATCAAGGTCGTGCCCCTTTTCGATCAATCGATTTTCGTCAAGGCGTCGGTAGAAGGCGTCGAGCGCGAAGCGGCCATCGCCGCGGGATTGACCGCGTTCATGATCCTGGTCTTCCTGGGCTCCTGGCGCAGCACGCTGATCGTCGTGGTCTCGATTCCCCTCTCGATCCTGGTCTCGATCATCATCCTGGGCCTGCTGGGCCACACGCTGAACGTGATGACGCTCGGCGGCATGGCGCTGGCGGTGGGAATCCTGGTCGACGACGCCACGGTCGAAATCGAAAACATTCACCGCAATCTTGGACATGAAAAAACGCCTGGTACAGGCGATCCTCGATGGTGCTTCACAGATTGCCGTGCCGGCGTTTGTGTCCACACTTTGCATTTGCATCGTGTTCGTGCCCGTCCTGTTCATCAGCGGCGCCGCGAAATATCTTTTCACCCCGCTGGCCATGGCGGTCGTGTTTGCGATGCTGACCAGCTACCTCCTCAGCCGAACGCTGGTGCCGACGATGGTCCACTATCTGCTGGCCAGCGAGGTGGAAATCTACGGCGGAACGCTCGACCCCGACGACCCACATGCCGATCCCAAAAAGGCGCACGAGCTTGATCCCCATCTCAAGCATAAACACGTTTCAATGCTGGCCAGCGTGTGGTGGGTTTTCACGCGAATCGGGCTGGCGGTTCTGTTGCTCGCGATCATCCTCCTCGTCGTCGCGTTTCTGCCGGATGCGTGGGGCGCTGCCGTTGCCGGCGCCAAGGGTCAACTGAAGAGTTTCGACTGGAAAACCGTCGTTACCTTCGTCGTCGCCGGGCTGCTGGCCCTGACCCTTTGCCACTACCTGATCGCCAACAATCTCATCTGGCGATTCCACGAAGGGTTTAACGTCCAATTCGAGAAACTGCGCAGCTTCTACGGCGGGATGCTGGACCTGGCGCTGAAGCATGCTTACCTCACCATCGTGGGCTTCGCCATCATGGTGGTCCTCTCCTGCGGGCTGATCCTGTTCATAGGCACTGACTTTTTCCCAACGGTCGATGCAGGCGAGATGCGCCTGCACGTCCGGAATCCGCCGGGCACGCGCATCGAAGAGACGGAGCGGATTTTCGGCGACGTCGAGCGGCAAATCCGCAAGGACATTCCCGCCAGCCAAATCGAAACGCTCATCGACAACATGGGAATCCCCAACAGCTCGATCAACCTTTCGCTCAGCGACGAAACGCTCGACTCTTCCGCGGACGGTGAAATCCTCATCTCCCTGCGCCGGGACATGAGCCGACGCAAAAATATATCGATGCCCTGACCGAAGACCTCCCGAAGAAATTTCCGGCGTCGCAGTTTTACTTCCTGCCGGCGGATATCGTTACGCAGGTGCTGAACTTCGGCATCTCCGCCCCGGTTGACGTTCAGATCGACGGTCCGCCGCAGAATCAGACCACCAACCTGGGCATCGCCCGCGACATGCTCCGCAAGATTCGCGCCCTGCCCGGGGCGGGGGACGTGCGGATGGCGCAAATTACCGACCAGCCCGACGTGCGCGTCAACGTTGACCGGACGATGGCTAGCGAAGTCGGCGTGACGCAATCGCAGGTTGCCAACGATCTGCTGGTCTCCCTCAGCGGCACCGCGCAGATTGTCGCCGAATTTCTGGATCAACCCCAAGACCGGAATCCAGTACAACGTGCTGGTTCAGACCCCGCAGTACAAGATGGACACGATATCCGATCTGAGCAATTCGCCGGTCGTTCCGGAAGGATACCAGGAAGGCAACGAATTGGTTCAGCGGTCGCAACTGCTTGGGAATATCGCCGACATCGTGCCCGGCCGTTCACCGGCGAATATTACGCATTACCAGGTGCGCAACACCTACGACGTGCTTGCCAATCCCCGCCACACCGACCTTGGCTCTCTGGCGAAGGGAATCAACGCCATTGTCGACGCGGCGCGCAAGGCCCTGCCGCGCGGCAGCAGCATCAATATCCGCGGGCAGGTCCAGAGCATGCACGATTCATTCGAGGACATGGGCTTCGGCCTGATTTTCGCCATCGTGCTGGTCTATCTGCTCATGGTCATCAATTTCCAATCCTGGCTCGACCCGATGATCATCCTAATGGCCCTGCCCGGCGCTCTTTCGGGAATCCTGTGGATGCTCTTTCTTTCCGGCACTACGATCAACGTGCCATCCCTGATGGGTGCGATCATGAGCATCGGCGTCGCGACCTCCAACAGCATTCTTCTCATCACGTTCGCGAACGATCAACGGAAGATCGGCCACAACTGCTATGAAGCGGCGCTCTCTGCCGGCATAACCCGCCTGCGGCCGGTCATCATGACCGCGCTGGCGATGATTATCGGCATGCTTCCCATGTCCCTGGGCCTTGGCGAGGGGGGCGAGCAAAACGCACCCCTGGGCCGGGCCGTTATTGGTGGGCTATCCGTCGCCACCTTCGCCACGCTTTTCTTTGTACCGGTTGTTTACAGTCTGCTTCGTCAGAAGCCTCCGCAGACCAAGGTGGAGGAGGAATTACGGTGATGCCAATGCAGGAAAATCAAACGACAACAACGCAGGAGACCCAGCCGATTCATCGGCCGCCGGAATCCCCGCGTTCGCCCGACCAGCGCCGCAACGGCGATCACGAGCCGCCCCCCGCCGGGCACGGCGAAGCGCCGGTGAAGCTTGCCACCATCAGCAAGGGAAAGCTGATAGCGATTTTTGCCGTCGTCGTCATCATCGCCGTCGTGGCATTTGTCGCGCGAATCATTCCTGACATGGCCCACACCCGCCAGCTTCAGGAGCAGGCGCAGCAGGAGGCGGATGCGCCGCCAATCGTCAATGTTGCGTATCCCACGCCGCAGGCCGTCGAAGAAACGCTCAGCCTTCCCGCCGACGTGCGGCCCAATGCCCAGACGGCGATTTACGCGCGTGTGGATGGATTCGTCGGCAAGTGGTTCGTCGATATCGGCGATCACGTGAAGACGGGCGAACTGTTGGCGCTCATCGACGCCCCCGACACGGATGCGGCCTACGCCCAGGCAAAAGCGACGCTCCTCCAGTCAAGGGCCAATCTCGTTAGCGCCCAGAATAATCTCGATTTGGCCAATGCCACGTACAAGCGTTATTATGGCCTGCTGGCCACCGGCAGCGTTACGCAACAGGACCTCGACACGCGTCAGACCAACGCCAGCCAGGCGCAGGCCGAGCGGGACGCCGACGACGCCGCGGTGAAAAGCTCGCAGGCGACGGTCGATCGCCTCGCCGCGCTGGAAAGCTTCAAGCGAATCGTCGCCCCCTTCTCCGGAACGATCACCACCCGCAATTACGATCTTGGCGCCCGCATTTCCTCCACCACGACCGCGCCCGGCAGCGAGCTATACGACATCGCCGACACCGACACCCTGCGCATTTTCGTCAACGTGCCCCAGGCCTACGTCACCTTCATCCAGGTGAACCAGCCGGTCTATTTCCTCTCGCAGCGGAATTACGGAACGCGTCAATTTACCGGCTATGTCGCCGCACTGCCGGCGCCCTGGACCCCGGCACCCGAACGCTGCTCACGCAATTGAACTTCGACAACTCCCACCACCAGCTCTGGTCGGGGATGTACGGCGAGGTGCACATCAACGTGCATCGCGACCATCCGACGCTGACGGTTCCGACCGCCGCCATGCTTTTCGAATCCAATGGCACGCTGCTGGGGATCGTCGGTTCAGACAGCCACATGCACTTCCGAAAAGTCGCCATCGGCCGCGATCTCGGGCAGATTATCGAAGTCGTGGGCGGGCTGGCGCCGCTCGACCAGGTCATCACCAATCCCGGCGAGAAACTAGTTGAGGGCGGGCAGGTGCAGATCGCTTCGCAGCCCATTCCTCCCCCCACCGCCGTGGCGGCGAGTGACCAGCCCACAACGCGCGTGGCCCAGGCCGATGTTGATCCGCCATCCGGAGGCGCCGCACGGTGAGCGCGTCCAGATTGTCCGTCATCCTGTCGCTTTTGTGCGCCCTTGGCGGCTGTGTGAATCAGCGCACGGAGGTGCAGACCTATCGCAACGTCGTCGACGCGAACGTCCCGCACCCCAAGACCTACCAGGACGGCCAGACCCTCTCCGTCGAGCAGGCTCTTTTGCTGGCCGACCAGGATAATGAACAGATCGGGCTCCAGGGCGAAAACTACATTCAGGCGCTGGTGGCCAAAAGCCGTGCCGTCGCGGCGTTTCTGCCGACGGTCGCCCTTCAGCCCGATTTCACCATCGAGCAGGCGCCGGGGTCCGGTCTCACTTCCGCCGGCGCCAACGTGTCCCCGCAAGTGGCGGCCAGCGCCGGTGGGTTCCAAATCAACGGCCAGACCTGGGATCGCTTCGAAGCCCCCGTCACCGGCGCGATGAACCTTAGCTTTGTCTCCTACCCCAACATCCAAAGCGCCGGCCAGACGATCATCCAGCAGCGGCAGCTTCTTCTCGACACCCAGCAAACCGTCCTCCTCAGCGTCGCGCAGACGTATTATCAGATCCTTCTTTCTGAAGCCCAGGTGCGGGTGCTGGAAGATTCGTTGAAGGTTCAGCAGGCGCGCCTGGTGGATGTGGAAAGCCAGTTTAAGAACCATCTGGCCCTGGCGCTGGAAGTTTCCCAGACCGAGGCTCAGGTTGCGGCCACGGAATCTTCGCTGATCCAGGCGCAAAACGACGTCCGCGACGGGCGGCACATGCTGTCGTTTGTCATTGGCGTCGCCGAAGTGGATGGTCCGCTGCTCAATGAAGCCATCGTTCCGGACAAACTCCCCACGGCGCGGGACTTCGTCGCCTATGCCGCCACCCATCGCCAGGACCTTCTCGGCGCGGAGGCGGCTGTTCGCGCGGCAAAGTATTCCGTCGACGCGGCCATCGCGGAATATTACCCATCCGTGTCGATCAACGTTGCCGGGTTCCTCTACCGTGAATATTTCTCGGACGCGAGCAAATGGGATGCGATCCTGATTGGTAACCTCCCCATCTTTTCCGCCGGCATCATTGAGGCGGACGTCCGCAATGCCTGGTCAAAACTCCGCCAAGCGGCTCTATATCAATCCGAGCTGAGCCGACAGATTGACCGCGATGTACAGGTGGCCTACGACGATCTGATCAATTCCGAGCAACTTCTACCGAGCCTCCAGGCGCAGGTGAAGGCCGCCAGCGATGCACTGGTCCAGTCGCAGCAATTACTTAAGAACGAGCTTGCCATCCCCCTGGACGTTTTGACGGCCCAGGACACTTTGTTGACGGCCCAGCTCAATTACAGCAACGAGCTAATAAGCCGCTCCATTTTTTACCTAAATCTCTTGCGCATCACGGGCCAGCTTGATCCGAATGGCCCTGAGCGCTGGCGGAAAATAGTGCTTTCACCGCCTCTCGCATACAGTTTGCTATCTCCCGGTTGAGTGCGCTGGATCGTGTCCAGCCTTTACGCTTAGCGATTTAACCAACGGGAGGTTACCCATGTTCCGAATTCCAATGTTTTGTCTCGCGGCGGCTGGTGCTGCTGCAATGTTTCTTGCCGGATGCTCGACTGCGCCGCAGACGGGCTCCGATCGTTCGCAGCTTCAGAACGATTCTGACGCCGCGTTGAATGACCTCAAGGCCCAGGACTCGTCGCTGGATAACGTCCTGCGTCACTCCTACGGCTATGCCATCTTCCCCTCGGTCGGCAAAGGCGCCGTCGGAGTGGGCGGTGCATACGGCCAGGGCGAAGTCTATCAAGGGGGTAACCTGATCGGTTATGCCGACATGACCCAGGCCACCGCCGGCGCATCCATCGGCGGTCAAACTTTTGCCGAGCTGATCGTCTTCCAGAGCGGCGATGCGCTGCAGCGGTTTGAGGCAGGTCAGTTGACCTTTGACGCTGACGCTTCCGCTGTCGCCGCCAAAGACGGCGCCGCCGCTAACGCCCGCTGGGAAAATGGAATCGCCATCTTCACCGATGTGAAGGGCGGCCTGATGGCCGACGCAGCCGTCGGTGGACAGAAGTTCAACTACGAGCCGGTTTCCCATTAACCGGTAAGTTGGCCGAAGAGCGATTCACAACCCCGCTCACCACAATAAACCGCCTGCGGCTTTCCCCGCGGGCGGTTTATATTTTTTTTCGGCAATCACCCAAGCCCAGGTTCCTTTTTCGTCCTACCGCTTTCCGATTCGCGCCAGAAACTGCTCTTCGCTCAAAACCTCCACCCCCAGCTCCTTGGCCTTGGCCAATTTGCTCCCGGCCTCTTCTCCCGCGACGAGGAAACTGGTCTTCCTGCTGACGCTTCCCGCGGCCCTGCCACCGAGGTCGACGATCAACTGCTCGATCTCCTCGCGCTTCAAGGTCTTCATCGTCCCGGTCACTACCACAGTTTTTCCGGCCAGCGGCTGGCTCGACGCTTTGGGCTTCTCCATCTTCGGATCGATCCCCACGTCGTGAAGCTCGCGGATTGTGTGTTTGCCCGATTCGCTGTGGAAGAAATCGTAGACCGACTGGGCGATCACGTCGCCGATTTCATAGATCGCCGAGAGTTCCTCGGCCGAAGCTTTGCCGAGCGCTGCGAGGTCGCCGAAATTCTGCGCCAGCACCAGCGCGACGCGTCCGCCAACGTGGCGGATTCCCAGCCCCGCCAGTAGCCGCGGCAGGGGCTGCGATTTGCTCGCGGCGATCGAGTCGATGACGTTTTGGGCGCTCTTGTCGCCCATCCGCTCCAGCTCCAGGAGCTGCTCTTTGGTTACGCGATAGAGGTCTGCGAAGGTCTTGACCAAACCCGCGTCGATAAGCTGATCGACCAGCGCCTCGCCGACGTTTTCGATATCCATCTGCCCGCGGCCGCAGAACCAGCGCAATCTTTCGCGGAACTGGGCCGGACATTCCGGATTGATGCAGCGGATGAAGGGCCCATCCACTTCCTTCTCCACCTTCGAGCCGCAGGACGGGCATTTCGCCGGCGGCTCGATCGCCTTTGCGCCCTTCGGCCGTTTCTCCACCAGCGCCTGGCGGACGTAAGGAATCACCTCCCCCGCTTTTTCCACGACGACGGTATCGCCGATGTGCAGATCGAGCTTGCGAATCTGCTCGATGTTGTGCAGGCTGGCGTTTTGAACGGTGGTGCCGGCGAGGAAAACCGGCTCCAGCCGGGCGACCGGCGTCAACGTACCCCCCTTGCCCACCTGCCAATCCACCTCCTTCAAAACGGTCGGCATCTGCTCGGCGGCGTATTTGAAAGCGATCACCCAACGCGGCGCCTTGCTGGTCGCCCCCAGCTTTTCGCGCTGGGCGAATGAATCGATCTTGATCACCACCCCGTCCGTCTGATACGCCAGCTTGCCGCGCACGTTTTCAAACTTTTCGATGGCGTCGATGACTTCATCAATCGACTCCGCCCGCGTGGTTTGCTCGTTGATCGGCAAATGCCATTTCTTCAGCAGCTTCAGGCACTGCCAGTAACTATCGGTGTCGATGCCGACGACTTCCCCCAGCCCGTGCGAGACGAATCGAAGATTGCGCGAGGCGGTGATTTTCGGATCGAGCTGCTTGAGCGCTCCCACCGTGAGGTTGCGCGGATTTTTGAAAATCTCCTCGTCTGCCGCCTCGCGCTCCTTGTTGATCCGCTGGAACTCCGCGCTGGACATGAAAATCTCCCCCCGGACCTCCAGCACCTTCGGCGGATCATCCCCATGCAGTCGCAGCGGAAGCGATTTGATGGTGCGGGCGTTGGAAGTGATGTCATCGCCGCGCCGTCCATCCCCGCGCGTGGCGGCCAAAACCATTTTGCCGTTTTCGTAGCGTATGCTGGCAGCGACGCCGTCGACTTTGGGCTCCACGACATACGCAATTTTCGCCTCCCCCAGCCCCTTGCGCACCCGCGTGTCGAACGCCCGGACTTCCTCTTCGTCATAGGTATTATCGATGCTCATCATCGGCACGG
The DNA here is from genome assembly GCA_963755915.1 of uncultured Phycisphaerales bacterium. Taxonomy (GTDB): domain Bacteria; phylum Planctomycetota; class Phycisphaerae; order Tepidisphaerales; family Tepidisphaeraceae; genus PALSA-1353. Next base: position 2,862,210 of record CAVWLP010000002.1, on the reverse strand, counting down.
CATGCTCGACGGTCTTGAACCCCTCGATCGGCTGCCCTCCCACCCGCCGGGTTGGCGAGTCGGGCGAATCAAACTCCGGATGGGCCTTCTCCAGGTCGATCAGCTCCTTCATCATCGCGTCGAAATCGCGATCGGTGATTTCGGGGGAGCCCTGGTAGTAGAGATAGTTGTGGCGTTCGAGTTCGGAGCGGAGTTTGGTGATTCGCTGCTGTGGGCTGGGCATTGAAATTAGTGTAATCGAAGCACCGCGGAGGCGCGAAGGAGGCGAGGGGACAGAGAGTGATCGTGGTAACTCGCGTCGCCGTTATTATCCCCTCTCCCGGTACTCGGGGAGAGGGTTAGGGTGAGGACGGAAGCTGCCAACGATCAAAATAAAATTGCCGCTCTTTAAGGCCCTCACCCCTGCCCTCTCCCGGAGTACCGGGAGAGGGGGAAATCCGATTCACCGCATCATCCCCCGCAAGACTTCGAGGTTCACCTCATCCCACGGCCGTCCCGACTCCGGATCCTTCTCTTTCGGCGTCTCCAGAATCTTCGGCACGCTCGCAAAAAGATCGTCGCGCACAATCGGAATAAATCCCTCGACGCCGATCTTGCCGCGGCCGATGTGATCGTGCCGGTCGACCCGGCTTCCCAGCTCCTTTTTCGAATCGTTCAAATGCCACACCTTCACGCGCTTCAGCCCCACGATCTGTCCCAGTTCCCGCCGAAACTTCGCATACTTCTCGCCGCGAAAATCGTACCCTGCGGCAAACAGATGAGCCGTGTCCAGGCAGACACCCAGCTTCTCCGGGACATTCGACGCCGAGATGATCTCCGCCAGGTGCTCCAGGCGATATCCCAGCGAGCTCCCCTGACCGGCGGTGACCTCGAGGCATACGATCGTATTTTGCCCCCCCGCCGCGGCGCAGGCCGCATCAATCCCCTTCGCCACGCGCTTCAGTCCCGCCTCCTCCCCCGACCCCATATGCGCCCGGATGCATCACCAGATATGGAATCTCCAGCGCCTCGCATCGCGAAATCTCCTCGGCCAGCAATTCCGCGCTCGCATTCCAGAGCCGATCGTCCGGCGAGGCGACGTTGATCAGATAACTGTCGTGGCTCACCGTGCGCTCGAATTTCAATCTTAGAAGCTGCTCCTTCCAATCCGCGATCGCCTTCGGATCCAGCGGCTTGCACTTCCACTGCTGTTGATTTTTGGTGAAAACCTGGACGGTATCGCAGCCGTGCGATTCCGCCGCCAGAAGCGCGTTGTGCATTCCACCCGCTATGGAAAGATGGGAGCCAAACATAAAAGGTCTCACGCAGAGGCGCAGAGCTCGCAGAGCAAATTCAAATCAAGCCCGATTTCCAATCTTAATTCCTCCGCGCCTCTGCGCCTCTGCGTGAGATATTCTTATTTCCCCCCGGTCGTCGCGATACCCTGGATAAACGTGCGCTGGGCGAGGAAAAACAGAATTAATGTCGGAAGACAAACCAATGTCGAAGCCGCCATCAGCAATTGCCACGGCGTGCCGCCGATCCGGCTCTGAAACGCTTGAAGCCCCAGTGCCAGCGTGTATTGTTCGGGCCTCTGGATATAAACGAGCGGACCCAGAAAATCGTTCCACACGCCCATAAAGCTGAACAGTGCCACCACCGCCAGTGCCGGCTTGGCCAGAGGCAGAACAATCCGCCAGAAGATTTCGAATTCGTTGCAGCCGTCGATGCGCGCCGCCTCGGATAGTTCCTTCGGCAGCGTCATGAAGAATTGCCGCAACAGAAAAATATTGAACGCCGACCCAAACCATGCCGGCAGCCACAGCGGCTTGAATGTGCCCAGCATCTGAAACAGGTTGTCCGGCCCGAGCCAGGCGGCGGTTTGCTCGTCCATCCACCGGAAGACACGGAAGAGCGAGACCATCACCACCGGGAATGGAATCATGATCGTCGCCAGCATTATCGCGAATAAAATGCCGCTGCCCCGGAACGGAATTCGCGCGAAGCCGTAGGCCACGACGGCGCTGGAAAGCGTCGTGCCCAGCACTGTGAGCACGGCAATCACCAGGGTGTTGCGGGTGTAAAGTGAGGCGTGGAAAGTCGGATGCGTAAAGACGTCGTGGTAATTTCGCCACATCCAGGGATGCGGCTCGAACCGCGGCGGAGTTTCCTGCGTCTGGTCGCCGGTCTTGAGGCTCGTGGAGATCATCCAGATAAATGGCAGCAAATAGCCGACGCAAACAAGAATGAGCCCCAGATGCAGCGAGGCCGCCGCCCAGCGATTGCGAAGACGATTTTCATCGCTCACTTTCATCCGTAATGCACCCATTTTTTGGCCGACCAGAAGGCGATGCCCGTCAGCGCCAGAGTAATTGACAACTGGATCCACGCCAGGGCGCTGGCGTAGCCCATGTTGAGATATTTGAACGCCTCATCGTAGTTATACATGGTGTAAAAATAGGTCGCCTTGTTCGGGCCGCCCGCGGTCATGATGTACGGCACGACCAGGATCGAAAACGTTCCGATGATCGCCATGACTAAATTGAAAAAAATCACCGGCGTTAACATCGGCAGCGTGACGGAAAAGAGCCGGCGGAAAACTCCCGCCCCGTCGATTTCCGCGGCCTCGTGCAGCTCCTTGGGAATATCCTGCAAACCGGCCAGATAAATGATGACGGTATTCCCCACGCCCCAGACACTCATCACGGCCAGCGAAGGCATCGCCAATTTTTCTCCCAGCCAGTCGGGCGGCGGAAGGCCCATTTTCGCCAGCAGCATGTTGAAGACCCCCATGCTGGGGTTATACATCCACAGCCAGATCATCGCCGACGCAAACGCCGGCACGAGCGAGGGCAGAAAGATAATCGCGCGGTAAAATTTCTGCCCGGCGATCGGCGCGTTGAGCATCAGCGCCAGCCCCAGCGAAACCAGCATCGCCGCGGGAAGCGACATCGCCGCGTAATACATCGTGTTCTTCAGCGATTTCCAGAAGATCGCGTCCTGCATAAGCTGGCGATAATTGTCCAGCCCGATCCAAAGCGGCGCGTGTTCGGGCGCCGTCAGCTCAAAATCGCAGAAGCTGTAGTAAAACGACAGCCCGATCGGCACGGCCGTGAACGCGGCAAAGCCGATGATCCAGGGCGAGAGAAAGAGCAAGCCCTTGATCAGGTTCCGCCGCTGCTCGGGCGATCCTCCGTGGTGCTGCCGGGGAACGCGAACAACTTCGCTGTGCCCTCGAGATGTTTCGCCGATTGCAATCGACATTTAATCAATTCCCAGCTTCACGCGCTCATTCTCGATCGCGGTGAAGCGATTGTACTCCGCCATCATGCGCTGTTGAGCGTGATGCATGGCCTCATCTGACGCAACCGGCTCCAGCGAAACCTCCTGCGAGACGTCGATCAGCTCCTGATAAATCTCCGCCCAGATCGGGCTGGGTGGAACCGGCCGTGCATTCGGACTCGCAGCCAACTGCTGAAACACCGCGATATACGGATTCGGATGATGCGTCAGAAAATATTCGCTCACATGCCGAAGCTGGCAGTTTTTGCAGTGCAGCGTGTTCAGCTTTTCCGCCACGTCCTCGCGATTCACATAGGCGATGAATTCAAACGCCTCCTTCGGATGCCGTGCGCCGGTCGGAATCATCAGCCCATCAAAGCTGTTGTAGCTTACCATCTCCTGCCCCGGCACGGCCGACGGAAACGGCGCAAAAGCCCAGGCGCAGTTGGCCCGCCGATCCTTCAATTCAAATTGCCGATCCAGCGGAACCAAAACCTCCGAAAGCTGCGGCTTATTGTTGCGGATATAATTCGCCATCCAGGGCCCCTGCTGATCCATCACTTCCTTCCCCACCAGAAATGGATTTTGCGGCGAATCGAAATTCCCCAGGCTGTTCTTGAAATCGTTGAGCGACCTTTCCCCCAGCCGCTTCGCATAACCCTGCACCCACGCAAACGCCGCCAGCATCTGCGGTGAATCCAGCTCTGGCCGACCCGTCTGTGGGTCGACAATATCCGCCCCAAACCAATACCCCAGGTGCGGGATATACCAGCTCTGAAGCGGAATAAATCCCGCCCGTGTGATATTCCCGTCCGCATCCCGCTCGTCCAGACACTGGGCGTATTTATCAAACTCCGGGATCGTCCGCGGCGCGCGATTCGGATCCAGCCCCGCCGCCCGCAGCTTGTCGGCGCACTGCTGATAAATCTGCTTGTTATAAATCAGCGCCACCGTCCCCGGCGTGCTCACCAGCGCATACAGATGCCCCTTATACGAACACCCCTTCCAGAAAACCGGTAGATAATAATCCTCGGTAATCCCATGCTCTTTCGCCAATTCATCCAGCGGCTGCGCCGCGCCGATCGCCGCGTATTGCGCCACCTGCTGGTCCCAGATCCCCGCGATATCCGGCGGCACACCTGCCGCGATCGACATCAGCGTCTTGCGGTCGATCTCGCTCATCGACATGTAGCGCACATAAATCTTCTTTTCCTTCCCCACCGAATTGTTGAAGTCATCGACGATCTGCTTCATCCCCAGGAATTCCGGCCCGTTCCATTTCTCCCAGTATTCGACAACGGTATACCCCGGCGGCGCGTCGGAAAAATTCGGACGCGACCCAAACAATAGAAATCCCAACCCTGTCGCCCCGAGCAAAGCAAAGACGATGATCTTAACGAGCTTCATTTTCCGGCTCTCAACCGGGTATTCCGGCAGAGAATGCAGAATGGATTTTCGATTCAGGCTCCGCGCTCTCAATGATCGCAGCCGGCAGCAGTTATGGCAAGTCGCCCGAAATCGACCCGCGCCAGCTTTGCTTCCGTCGCATTTTCGAATTTTCCCTATCAACTCTTAACCCGCGCGGAGTATAAATACCCCCCAGCGGTTGGAGCATTCCGCTGGTAGTTCTCCATTCCCCTGGAGGCGAACAATGCGAAAGTCAAAGGCGGCAGCCCTTAAGCGCGCGGTCGGTGGTTTCGGTCTGTTTTCAGGCGGATTCCTCGCCTTCTCGGGTCAGGCCCGGGCCAATCTCACCATTGTTCCCAACTTCGACAGCACGATCATGAACGACCCCAATGCCGCCACGATCGAAGCCACCATCAACACCGCCATCTCCAATATCGAGAGCTACATCGCCAACCCGGTAACGGTAAACATCACCTTCTCCGAAATGAGCAGCGGCCTGGGGCAGAGCCAGACGTATTTCGCCGATGTTCCCTACACCGAGTATCTCGCCGCCCTCCAGGGAGCCCAGACCGAGTCGCGCGACGACGTGACGGCTCTGGCGACCCTCCCATCCAGCACCGGGAATCCGGTTGACGGCAACGCCAACATCCAAACCACCCTGCCCCTTCTGCGGGCGCTCGGGGATGCGTCCGCAACCCCGCCCGCCGGCGATCCCGACAGCACGATCTCCTTTAATTCGACAATCGTTAACGATTCCCGGCCGGGAACCAATGCCACCCACTACGATCTCGAGTCAGTGGTCGCTCACGAAATGGACGAAGTCCTCGGCGCCGGCGGAGCAGGCTCGCAGCTCGACGCCGTCCTTAAAGGCACCAGCGACGGCAGCGTCGGACCCATGGACCTCTTCCGCTACGGCTCCCCCGGCTCACGAAGCTACTCAACCTTTACCAACGTCTCCTCCTATTTTTCCATCGACGGCGGAAACACCGATTTCGTCCATTTCAACCAGAACAACGACGGCTCCGATTACGGCGACTGGGGCGACGGCGTCGTTCCGGCCGACGGCCTACCGAATCCTGTCGCCCAGGTTCAGGACGCCTACCAGGACCCCGGCATCACACCCGCATTCGAGCCCAACATCGGGCCCAACGAGCTCGCCGCCCTCGACGTCGTCGGATGGAACCTCACCTCCGCCGGGCTCGCCCTGGAAGCACAGTCCGCCGCTTGGAAAGACTCCACGGCGAACAACCTCTGGAACACCAATTCCAGCGCGAACTGGCTCAATGGCGGCGTCACCACCGTCTTCACGCCGCAGGACAACGTCTCCTTCAGCGACAGCAACGGCTCGGCGTCGGGCCGATATTCCGTCACCCTGAGCACCACCGTCAGCCCCATGTCCGTCACCTTCAACAACAGCACCGGAAACTATTCCATCACTGGCACCGGCACCATCGCCGACACCGGATCATTCGCGAAATTCGGCACCGGCACACTCACTATCGCAACCGGACTGACGGCCGGAAGCCTGAGCATTTCGGCTGGAAAAGTGCAGATCGCCAAAAACACTTCGCTCTCCACCACCAGCCCGGCGAGCAATGTCAATATCTCCTCCCTGACCATTACGACCAGCTCCCTTCTGGACATCACGAACAACCATCTCATCATCACCTACGGAAACAGCGACCCCATCGCCGCCATCTACGGATATTTGCAAACCGGCTTTAACAACGGCGCCTGGAACGGAACCACCGGCATCATCTCCAGCACCGCCCAAACCCCGACGAGCGGACTCCGCTACGGCGTCGGCTGGGCCGACGGCAACGACAAAACCGGAAACGTCGCCGGCCTCACCAGCGGGGAAATCCTGCTGAAATACACCCTCCTCGGCGACGCCAATCTCGATGGAGCGGTCAACGGCTCCGACTTCTCCATCCTTGCCGCCAACTTCGGCCTGGGCGTAACCAACTGGGACCAGGGGAATTTTCTCTTCGGCAGCTCCGTCAACGGCTCCGACTTCAGCGCCCTCGCCGCCAACTTCGGCCAGGGGGACAGCGGCGCCGCCGTCGCAGTCAGCCCAGCCGACATCGCCGCGCTAGACGCCTTCGCCGCGGCAAATGGCCTGCTGGCCGATGTCCCCGAGCCAGGCTCGATCGGGATATTGGTTGCAATCGGGCTCACAACGCTCAGCCGCCGGCGGCGCATTTACCCCCCCTCCCATCGCCGCGCCTTTATCCCCTCCCCAGGGCAACCGCATGTCCCTCTTTTCCCCCTCGCCCAGTACTCTGGGAGAGGGCAGGGGTGAGGGCCTAAAAAAAGCCCGGCGTTCACTTCCCAATACAGAATTTGGAAAATATCCGACCCAGAATATCATCCGGCGTAACCACTCCAAGAATTTCCCCGAGCGAATCAAGCGCCGACCTAATTTCAGCAGCGGCAACCTCGATAGAAACTTTTTCCACCCCCGCGCGCCGCAAAGCCGCAGCGCCTTCCTCGAGCAATTGCACATGCCGCCCACTCAGCGCCAAACTCACCCCCGCCGAATCGGCTCCGAACGCCACCTGATCCAGCTTCTCTCGAAGCTCAGATATTCCTGCCCCCGTCACAGCACTGATCGGCAAATAATCCCCCCATGGCGCCAGGCGCAAATCGCACTTCGACGCGACGCAAATATCCGGCCCACGCGGCAATTCCAGTGGACCCCGCCCATCCGTGCAATCGCGAACCAGCACCAGCACATCCGCCCGCTCGATGGCCGACATGGCCATCGATTGCATCTGCGTTTCGATCTCCCCACCGCCCGGCTCTATGCCCGCCACGTCGAGAAGGCGGGCAATCCCGCGCCGCAGCATGATCTCCACCGAAAGCGCATCCCGCGTCGTCCCCGAGATCGGCGAAACAATCGAGCGCTCCTGCCCCGAAAGCACATTGGTCAGCGTGCTCTTCCCCGCATTCGCCCGCCCGGCAAGCACTATCGTCGGCTCATGCGTGAGCTTCTCAAATCGCACGCTCTGACGGGCGAGGGATTCGAGATCGTCAATCGCCGACTCGATCCGCCGATTCAGATCGGGCGCCTTGATGAATTCGATCCCCTCATCCGAAAAATCGATCCCCGCTTCGAGCAGAGCAAGTGATTCCGCAAGCGAGTCCATCGTCGGCCGAAGCCGGCGGGCGAGCTCGCCGGCCATAAGCTGCCGCGAGGCGGCAAGCTGCTGTTGATTGTGCGCGGCAATCGTCGCCGCCACCCCCTCGGCCTGGGAAAGATCGAGCTTGCCGTGGAAATAGGCGCGGGCCGTGAATTCTCCCGGCTCGGCAGCGCAAGCGCCGTGGCGCAGGGCCCAATCGACGGCCATCCGAGCCAGCAGCGGATTGCCCGGCAGGTGCAGCTCGATCAAATCCTCGCCGGTATAACTGGCCGGCGATTTGAATTGATAGACCCACGCCGGGCAGCGGAGGCCGTCGAACTGCAAATCCAGCCAGGCAGCCGAGGCGGGTTTATGCGATTCGATTCCGAATCTTTCGGCGATCGCAAATGCACTTTGCCCGCTGATGCGGACGATGATCCTGGCCGCGGGGGCGACGGGAGAACTGATTGCGACGATGGTGTCGTGCGAAAACATGAGGTCAGGAGCCTAACAAGTCTAGCGTGGCGAAATCTTCCCGGAAACCAAAGGGCTCGCCTCCGGAGGGCGGTCAATTATCCGCGTTCATCTGCCTTTAAATCTGTGGCAAAAATGTATTTCTTATCCGCGCCCATCCGCGAAATCCGTGGTTCAATCCTCTTTTCGAAAAAAAGCCGGAAAAGCGAAAGGTTCGCGCTGAGACGCAGAGCCCGCAGAGAAATTCAATTTCCTATTCTCCGCGCTCTGCGCCTCGGCGCGAAAATAGATTCTTTAGTCAGTTTGAATACCCGGCTCAAAAGCGGTTTGAAGCGGACAGCAACATCTTTACCTTCTCCTGGCTCGCCGGTTCCGACCCTGAACGTCGGCCGCGAGGCGATCGATGGAGTTAGTCGGCGGGGCCATCCAGGCGATCAGCCGCCTTCCACAAATGTGTGGTTCACGTGTGCCAGCACGCGGCACTTCACGGCGCACCGCGCACACATCCGGGCGTGAAACGCAGCTTTTTGAGTAGCGGAACATAGGTGTTCCAATCTTTGCTGGAGTATGTCCCGCTGCCGTTGGCCCGCGTCTCCACAACCTCCCCCGACGGACTCACCGTCAGAAAATAAGCAATGCTGTCGTCAAATGTATTCCAGTCCTCGTACCTGGATTTAATTGTCCCCAGCCGATTGCGCTCCTGCACCTCCATCAGAAACTGTGGAAGTTGCAGCTCGGCGCGGATTTCGTCGAGATTCCGGGCCGACGGATACTCATCCAGCCGAAGATGATTCCACGCTTCATAAAGATCTGCGTTGGCCTCGACGCTCAGCAGGACGGCCGGCACCGGATTATCGAATTTCGGAAACGACTCGGTTTTAACCTGTTTGCCGTTTTCATATTCGCTGGTGCTCCGGATGCGGCCATTGTCCCAATAAAGTATGGCGGCGCCATGAAGTTTCCCGCCCGAATAGTTCTCCGTGCGCCATAGAACTCCCTTGTGGTAAACCGTCGTTTGGCCGTGGCGAATCCCGTCACGCACCTCGCTCACGCGACGCCACATGGAGCGAGTAAAAATGGTGTGTGCGAGGTAAATGCTGCGACCGTCATCGTCAAAGGTCCCATTCCCATCCGCCACAACCTGGCGACGATCCACATCCCAGGCGTTTCGAACGATCAGCTCACGGTCATCAATGAATTCTGCCTGGAGCTGCGGGGATCCGTCTTCAAAAAACTTCAGCCAGGGGCCGTAAGGGTTTCTTCGGCGCACGGACAATTCTTCGGCCAGTTGTCCATTTTCATGAAAGAGGCGCACTGGTTCGGGCGAAATGCCGGAGGCTCCCAGCACCATGCGTTTATGAAGCTTTCCGCTCGGATAATACCATTCAATGATTCTCTCCTCGCCTTGCTTCGATTCCTTTTTTGCGACCTCCCCATTGGGCCAATACTCGCCCATGGATTCGCCGGCCTGATAGAGTTTGAACTCCCGAACGGCGCCATCCTCAAAAAATTCCCGGTACGTCCCGTCGGCTCGGCCATTTTTGACCTCGAGCTGCTCGGCAAGAGAGCCGTCGGGACGACGGACCTCGATCGTGCCGGTAAAGGAGGTGTCGATTGCCTGCCCATCGTCCCCGATCACCAGATTTGCAATATCGCGCCGCACCCAGTCCGCAATGGCCGCTTCCGCACCGGCGAAGTCGAGTTTTGAAAATTCGCCCTCCAACCGCTTGAATTCCTGCACGCCGGCAAAAAGCCGGTGTCCCCGGGGATCGCTCAACTGAAACTTTTCCTGATTCGCACTGAAGATGGCCATCGCTTTGACAAGTACCTTTTTGGCTTCGACGAGTTCGAGGAAATCGAGCAGATCGCACAGCTCTTTTGCACGTTTGTTTCCGCGCGTATTCCAGAAGAACTGCGCAAAGCCCCCGTTTGTGACGTCGGACACAAATCGGCTCCAGCCGTACAGCGCCCCCTGCCGGGCGGTTGGAATCCATTTCGGGGTTTTCTGCGCATGTTCCTTGATCGCGCAGCGATCTCGTGAATCAACCAATGGTCGTTGCTCGTGAAATATGCGACGCGGCCGATCACCGGAAGCTCGGAGCCGGAATTCATTGCCCTTATCCTCCGTGCAGCCAAGCCGTATTTCAATCGGCGGAAAGAAAAAGTAGTTGAGCGGACTCGCGTCCCTTAGCGAAGAGTTACATTTCCATTATTCGCCGTCCACGGACAAACGCCATTCCCTCTTATCCGCGCCCATCCGCGAAATCCGTGGTCCCATCCTTTTCTCCCGAAACGCGGGAAAAATACAAGGTTCGCGGTAGAGTAGAGAACTGAACGACCCGATTGCCGCTCAGCTCCACGAACTGCTTGATCTGAGGGCCTATATACCTTGCCATGATGACAAAGTCGTCGGCGTACCGGATCAGCCGGGCGTTCGCCCAGCGATGCGGGCCATCGGATCGGTGGAACAATTTATCAAACCAGTGCAGATATAGGTTGGCCAGCAGCGGCGAGATCACTCCGCCCTGCGGCGTTCCCTGTTTGCTCCGGGTGACTTTCGGTGGATCGCCGGGCTTCTCGCCTTCTTCGACGATCACCGCCTTCAGCCACATCCGGATCAGCTTCAGCACGCTTCCGTCCGTGATCCGCTTCTGGACACACGCCATCAGTTTCTCATGGGGAATCGTGTCGAAGTACGACTGCAAATCCGCGTCATACACTTCCCTTCGGCCCTGCTGGAGGTTTTGCTTGATCGCCTCCAGCGCATCGTGAGCCGAGCGACCGGGACGGAATCCATACGAACAGTCCAGGAAATCCGCCTCGAAGATCGGCTCGATGAGCAGCAGCACCGCCATCTGCACCACGCGATCTCGGATCGTGGGGATGCCCAATGGACGCCGCTTGCCGTTGGCTTTGGGAATGTACACGCGCTTCACCGGCTGCGGGCGGTAGGTGCGGGTCTTGAGCGATTCTTCGATCTCGCTCAGGAATCCACTGACGCCGTGCTCGGAGTTTTGCACCTTCTCGATGCTCACCCCGTCCAAGCCGGGCGCCCCGCCGTTGGCGGACACCCGGTCCCACGCCGCTTCCAGAACATCGCGCCGGCAGATCCGGTCGTACAAGGTGTAAAACCGAAACCCCGGTTCCCGCTTGGCTTTGAGGTATAGCTTCTGTCTCAGAAGAAAGACTTTCCCCGGCAGACCCCTGGAGTTCACCCTCAGGTGCTCCGGCAAGTCTGTCGGATCATCCGTACTGTCAGGTTGTCCCTGCAAGCGGGCCTCTCTTCTTCTTACTTCCGCTCGATACCGTCAGGGCTCCTTGGCTCGCGGCAGGCTTCGCCTCCGCTCACGGGCATTACCCCGCTTCTCAGCTACTATGAGCCCATCCGACTCCCCACGCTTCCCGTCCCTTGGTTATGTCTTTCCAACGAGCCGCACAACGATGCGTGGGGTCTCTCAGTTCCCGATCTTGTCTGTCGGCACGCGCCGTCCCCATCGACCCCGAGGAGCCGGACGATTGCTCGCACCCGCTGCTTCATCGTCCGCGCCGGCTTGGCCCTCTCTGACGGGTTGGCCACTCCCATTGGCGTAACGAGGCTGGTTTGGGTTCGCTTAACGCTACGGCTCGCGCCTTCGCCTTCCGGGGCTTCGCGCGACCGATTGCTCCGTCGTCACGCCCGGGCGGCTACACGGCTAACGGGTCATTCCATGGTGAACTCCTTTCAGTTCACAAGACAAAACCGGTTTCACTGACGCACCAGAGGCGCAAAGGCGCGGAGAAATCCGGTCTCAAGCTCAGCGCCTCCGCGCCTCCGCGCAAAACGGATTCTTTCATTCGATTCCGTTTGAGCCATGACCACAATAGACCTTAAATGAAATCTTAAAATGTCCAAATACTCCAAAATGCCTTACCCATCTCCCCCAAACCCCCCAGCTTGTTGCGGAGTGTTACCTTTTGTTAATCCCGTTCGGCACGCAGGCTTCATCGGAGCATTCCAAAGCTGTGGAGGACGCGAAACAATTGAAGCTTAGATACTTTTACTTTCCCCTGCTGCACGCCGGCGTCCGCAAGAGCGCAGCATCAACCGCGAGGTCTCCGCGGCGACGGATTCCCCTTCAGTTTACTCCCAGTTTTTTCAAGGCCTCCGCTCTTGCCCTCAGCTTAATCCCGGTGTTATCCGGCTTGTTCAGGAATCGAAGCACGTCCTGTTCCTCGGCCAGCCCCAGCAGATACCAGCCGATCATGTTCCGCATCGCCTTGTTCGGCTTCCTGCCGCTGATCAGCTGAATCAGCACGCAGACGATCAGCGCGCAGTGGATTTGGATGTCGATCCCCTCCTGGCGTTGGCTCAGCAGGTGACGCATGCCCAGCAGTTGCTTGAAGATCCGGAAGAACAACTCAACGGTGTAGCGGTACAGATAAATCAGGGCGATCAATTCCGCCGGCAGGTCCAGCAGGTTCGTGTACAGGATGATCAGGTCCGTCGGCTTGTTGCCGCTGCGCGTGCGGCGCGGATGGGGTTTCACCTGCACTTCCACCCGTCGCACCACCCTATCCGCCGCCGTCTCCAGGCCGTCGAGTTTCACCAGCGCGTCTCGCACCACGCCGCCGTCCAATGCTTCCTGTGAAAGCAATCGTTCTTCAAACAGCTCAAACACCGAGTTTTCCGCGGCCCGCATCACAAAGGAGCTTTGCGCCGCGGCGATGTCCGCAAAGAGGCTCCGGTCGGCGTAGCCGCCGTCTCCTACATAGCACCGTCCTGCTTCCAGGCTGCGCCGCAGGACGTTGTTTTCACGGTTGGCCCCCGCGTTGCGAGCGCCAGTGCGGTCGAGGCGATGGACTTTGAACGTCTCCAGATCGAATTGAACGTGCAAACGCCAGCCATAGACCGCTTTCCCGTCCCGGGAGGTGTTGTAGCGCGCATTGATGCCGCAAGCGGATTTGGCCAGCCGACTCAGCGCCGTCAGCACCGTCCCGTCGACCAGCGTGATCGCCTGCCCGAGGCACAGGATCTCTTTTTCCTTCAGTCTTGCCTGCACGTCCGGCAGCATGCCATAAAAAGATCAAAGGCGCAATCTCAATATCTTGCTGCTTGCGCGAACCCCGTGCCGAACGGGATTAACCTTTTGTACCGATGTCCCCCACCACAAAAAAAATTGGACCGGCGCCAGATCAAACCCCCTACCGCTTCCCTTTTTTCTCCGCATCCCGCCGAACCTCTTCCGCCTTCTCCTGTAAACGCGTCCATAGGCCGCCCAGCCACCCCTGCTTCGTTTGTTTGCTCAGGTTCTCGCGATCGCTCTTGCTCTGCTTCCCTTGCCGCGTCGGCTTGGCGTCAATGATCACCCGATTCTTCTTTTCTTCCTCTTCCTTCTCCTTCACGTGCTTGCGAATGATCTTGCTTTCGAAGATGGCGATTGTTGAGCTGGTCAGGATGTACAGATTCAACCCGCTCGGCATCCAGTAAAAGAAGAGCGAAAAGAGCAGCGACATATAGCGCATCATCTTTTGCTGCTGCTGCTGCTCGTCCGTAATGGCCGGCGCCTGCGGATTTAGCTTCTGCTGCAGGAACATCACCACCGCCACCACCAGCGGCAGGAGGTTGAGCGACACGATCTTCATCCCCAGGATCGGCACGATGAACGGGTGCGAATCCCAGTGAATGAGCCGGTCGGGCCGGGCGAGATCGTGAATCCACGTCAGGCCCCAAAGAAACGGCGCCTGGCGAAGGGCAATGTCGTTTTGCAGCGCCGAATAAAGCGCGATCCAGATCGGCATCTGCAGAAACATCGGCAGACACCCCAGGAACGGGGCGATGCCCATTTCCTTGTGCATTTCCATCTGTGCCTTGGCGAGGCCTTCCTTGTCGCTGCCGTATTTCTTTTTCAGCCGCTCCATCTCCGGCCCCATTTTCTGAAGCCGCATCATGGAGACCTGCGAATGCTTGCTGATGGGATGGAGGATGACGCGCACGAGCACGACCAGCGCGATGATCGCTAGTCCCCAGTCGCGCAGGACGAAGTGGAAGGCGCGAAGGAGATCGACGAGACCGTCGACGAGCCAGGGAAATGCGCAGAAGGCGCACATGCTGGAGGAGGTGCCAAGAAGCTGGTTGAAACAGCGCGGGAAGCTTGAATAGAAATCGCCCTCAAGCAGGCCGCGATCTTTGGGGCCGAAGAAGACGGACAAAGGCAGGTCGGCCGTCGCGCCGGGCGCGATGGAGAGGGCAGCGCTGTCGAAGTCGGTTTCGACAATCCGCTCATCCGACGGCGCCTGCGGGTTCAGGCAGTGGATCAGCACCTGGCTCATCGCGCCTTCGTTATCGGGAAGCACGATGGCGGCGAAATAGTTGCTGGACGTTCCCGCCCAGAGGAATTTGTATCCCTTGTAGACGGTGATGTCTTTGTCGGCGTTTTCGGGCTTGAACTCGGAGAGCATGTCGCGGCTGAATTCGACGGTCTGATCGCCGCGGTCGTAGCCGGAGACGACGGTGCGGTCGTCAAATCGTTCCATCTCGCGCGGAGGCATGGTTGGCCCGGCGGTGTCGATCTGCACATTACCGAGGGTTTTGCTGGATAAATTTTGAATGTGGTAAGTGATTTCAGTGAAATATCCGGCGGCCGTCTGGTCGCGATTGGAGCTGGGGCCGCGGGCTTTGAGCTGGAAAGTCTTGGTGAGGTGGAGAAGCGGTTTATGATCGGCGCCGTTGATCTGGAGGCCGAAGGTTGCAGAGTCGCGCGAGGAGGATTCGAGGCCCCAGATCTGGCGGGAGAGATTGATGGTCTGGCCGTCGACCGAGAGGTTCCCGGTGGCGAGCGGGCCGGCGCTGGAGGGGTCGATCGGCTGCTGGAAAACATACAGACCGTCGGCGTCGATATTTTTGTAGGAGTTAACGGTGACGGAGTCGAGGCTGGCCGCGAGAGAATCGACCTCCATTCCCAACGCATAAGTGGGATCACTCGGTTGGGTTGAACCAATTTTGGCGGAACCGAATCTGGGGACGGTTATGAGCGCCTGGAGCCCGGCAGGGATTGTGGCGGGGGCAATGGAAGATTGCGTGGAGGGAACAGTGGACGCGGAAACTGAAGTGGTCGAAGGCTGGGACGACAGCGGTGAAGATTCGGTTTGATCGGGCGTTGTCTCGGTGCGGAACCACTCGGGATGGCTGGGCCAGACCCTGAGGTCGAGGTAGAGGTAATAGCCCATGCAGAGCACGAAGACTGCGGTCATGCCGAGGATGGTTTGTTTGGTGGTCATGAGTAGTTGCTAACCCCCTCCCCTGCCCTCCCCCGGAATACCGGGGGCGGGGGAAAAAAAGGGGAAAGACGCGCGGGGGAGAAAATGTTTTGGTTACCTTCCATCGAGTAGTCGGCTGCCGAGGAAATTGTCGAGCTCGTCGATGGCTTCGACTTTTTTGACGGTGGTATCGACATCGTAGACGAGCCGGACGAATTCGAGGTGGGTGTCTGTGACGATGACGAAGCTGGTGCGCGGGTCGCGGTCGCGGGGCTGGCCGACGGAGCCGACGTTGACGATGGCTTTTTCCTGGGTGAGCTCGAACTTGTAGTCGAGCTCATCGGGGCTGTAGAAATCCGGGCCTTCGAGGAATACGCCGGGGACGTGCGTGTGGCCGACGAAGCAGAGGTGGTCGAAGCGTTCGAAGATGCTGACGAATTTGCCGGGATTCGTATAAATGTCGTCGGGGAAAATGTATTCGTTGATAGGCCTCCGCGGGGAGGCATGGACCGCGACGAAATCGTTGGTTCGGATGCGGACCGGGAGGTTTCCCAGGAATTTCCATCGAGCGGCGCGGCGAGCGGGGTCGGGGTCGGACTCAAAGCATTTTCGGGTCCAATAACAGGCCTGCTCAGCCCCCTGGTTGAAATTGAAAGGCTCGTAAAAGACAGCGAAATCGTGGTTACCCATGAGGGAGGCGCGACAGCGGGTGGCAACGAGGTCGAGGCATTCCATCGGGTTCGGGCCGTATCCGATGATGTCGCCGAGACATACGATGTGCTGGATGCCCCGGCGGTCGATCTCCGCGAGGACGGTGGTAAAGGCCTCAAGATTGGCGTGTATATCGCTGACAATGGCGAACATGCCGAACGTCCTTCGTCCGGCAAGGCTACGGCTCGCCGCGGACAGACGGGAAGATGTTAGAGGGGTGTGGGCTTGGCGTCAAACGGGGGAAAAGGATGGGGGGGAATGCCGATTGCCGATTGCCAAATGCCGAATGGGGGAGTGATTATCGCGCGTAAATGGCAGTCCTTCGGGTAAGATAGATTCAATGATCGAACCGTCGCCCCCGAAGGAACTGTCGGCGGTGCTTGCGGCGAAGCCGCAGGCGCGGCGGGTGTTTGAGGCGTTGCCGCCTTCGCATCAGCGGGAATACATCAAGCATATCATGGAGGCGAAGCAGCCGGAGACCCGCTTGCGAAGGGCAGAGAAGGCGGCGGAGCGGATGATTTCCAGAAGTTCAAAAACGTAAACGCGATTTTGGGGTGGGCGCCGGGTTATCCCCGGCGAAATCAATGAGCGGAGATGTGCTCCAGACGCTGGTGCAGTTGCATCGAGTTGGAAGACTCGATGAGGCGGAGTTGGGCTACCGGCAAATATTGGCGCGGCAGCCAAATCACGCGGATACGGTTAATGCCCTGGGGGTGTTGCTGCTGCAAAAAGGGCAGGTGGGGATCGCGATAGAGCTGCTGCGCCGGGCGGCGGCGCTTTCGCCGGGGACGGCTTCCTATCATCGGAACCTGGGCCTCGCCTATAAGCAGACCAATCAGCATGTGGCGGCGATTGAGGCGTTTCGGAAAGTCGCGGCACTGGAGCCGTTGGATGCCACGACCTACGAGCGGCTGTGCGTCTTACACGCTGGGCTGGGACAATATCCGCAGGCGATTGAGGCGGGCGAGAGAGCGGTAAAACTCCGGCCGGACGTGGCGGAATTCCGGGGATCACTGGCGGCGGCGTATTTGCGCGGAGGCAAGGCGAATCGCGCAGTCGAGGAGCTTCAGCAGGGAACACGGCTTGCCCCGGGGGATTTGCGCTATTGGCTCGATCTCGGCGCAGCCCTGGCCGAGGCGGGGCGACATATCGAAGCGCTTGATGCGTTCGATAAATGCGTGGCGCTGAACCCGTCGCTGGCGGTGCTCCACAGCAATCGCTCGGCGGTGCTGCGCGAGCTTGGCCGGCACGAAGAGGCATGGGAGGCGATCAGAAAAGCCGTGCAGATCGATCCGAATTTCCAGGGCGTTCAGAATAATCTCGGCAATATGTATTTCGAGGATGGGGATCTCGAAGGGGCGCTGATCGCTTGGGGGAAGGCGGTGAAGGCTGATCCGCGATATTCGGGGGCGCATTGGAATTATGCCCGGGTGCTTTTGGCGCTGGGGCATTTTGAGGAGGGGTGGGAGGAATTCGAATGGCGGTTTTGGATTCCGGGTTTGGGTGTTAACCGGCCGTTCAAGCAGCCGCAGTGGGATGGGTCCGACCCAGGGGGAAAGACGATTTTGCTTTACACGGAGGGTGGATTTGGGGATGCGTTGAATTTCATCCGGCTGGCGCCGATGGTGACGGGCCGGAACGCGAAGTGGGTGCTGGAGTGTCAGCCGGAACTGATCCGGCTGTTCTCGAGCTTGCCGGGGGTGCCCGAGATGATTCCGCGCGGCGGGGAGTTGCCGCATTTTGATTTGCGAATTCCGCTTCAGGGGTTGCCGCGGATTTTAAAGATTCGGAAGGAGACGATTCCGAATAAGGTGCCATATTTGTTCCCGCCGAAGGACGCGATCGAGAAATGGGCGGAGAGACTGGCGGATGAGAAGAGGGTGAAAGTGGGGCTCGCGTGGGCGGGAAGCTCCGGAGTGGCTGGCGATTCGCGAACGCGATCGATTGAAGTGTACGCACCGCTGGCGGCGATCGAAGGCGTCAAGTTTTTTAGCTTGCAGAAGGGCGCGGAGGCCGGGCAGATTCCCCCGGCGGGAATGGAACTGGCGGATTACACGGGCGAATTCAGCGATTTCGCGGAAAGCGCGGCTTTTGTGCAGAACCTGGACCTGGTGATCTCGGTGGATACTTCCACGGCCCATCTCGCCGGGGCATTGGGCAAGCCGGTGTGGATCCAGATCCCGTGGGCAGCGGATTTCCGGTGGATGTACAAACGGACGGATTCGCCGTGGTATCCGACGATGAGGCTGTTCCAGGATCCGAAGCGAGGGGATAATCGCACGCCATTCTTGGAGATGGGGAAGGCGCTGCGGGAGTTTGTGCGGGCGAATGCGTCCGCGTAGGCTTGGGGTGAATCTATATGGATTTCCAGCAGACGATGAATCTGGCGACGGAGCACCTGCGCGGGGCGGCTTGTGGACGCCGAGAGGCTCTTTCGCGAGGTCGTCGCGAAGAATCCCTCGCACGCGGATGCGCTGCATCTGCTGGGCTGCACACTTTCAAAAATGGGCCGGCCCGGCGACGGCGTGGAAATGGTCCGTCGAGCGATTGGGGTGAACCCGCGGGAGGCGGTTTATTTCAATAATCTGGGGTTTATGTTGCTGGTTTTGGGCAAACGGCGCGAGGCGGTGGAGGCTTTTCGCCGGGCGGTTGCGCTGAAGCCCGATTTGCCGATGACGCTGATCCAACTGGGAAACATCCACGCGGACATGGGGGAGATCGACGAAGCCATCAAATGTTTTGAATCCGCGGCGCGGTTCTTACCGCGGGAGGCGGGCGTCTATTTCAACCTCGGGAACTGCTGGGCGCAAGGGTCATGAGGCGCGGATGGATGGGGAGACGGGCGTGGAGGCGGCCGCCAAAAAACGGAATGATTCTTTTCAGCGGGCAATCGTCTGCTTTCAGCGGGCGCTGGAGCTGGCCCCGGCGCCGGCGGATATCGGGAATAATCTTGGGAATGTCTACCAGGCGATGGGCCGAACGGACGAGGCCATCGCCATGTGGCGGCGCGTGGTGGCCGCGGGAGCGCATCCGCTGGCGTATTATAACCTGGGGCGGGCGCTCTACGAGAAGGATCTGATCGACGATGCCATCGAGGCGACGCAGACGGCGATCAGGATGCTGCCCAACTCGCCCGATGGGTACAACAACCTGGGGAATTTATTTCGGCAGAGTGCGCAGATCGAAGAATCGGTCGCGCAGTTTGAAAAGGCGACGGAGATTCGGCCGGATTATTCGGTGGCGCACAGTAATCGGCTTTATACGCTCTACTATCATCCGGATGTCGATGCCGCGGGGATTCTTGCCGAGCATCGCAAATGGAATGATGCGGTGGCGGGTAAATTTGCGCCGAAAGAATTGTCGTTTGCCAACGATCGATCCCCGGATCGCCGGCTAAAGATCGGCTATGTTTCGCCAAATTTCTGGGGCCATTGCCAGGCATTTTTCACAGCGCCCCTGTTTTCGAATCACGATCATGGGAAGTTTGAGATTTTCTGTTACTCGGATGTGAAAGTGCCCGATGCGGCCACGGCGAAAATCCGCGGCTGGGCGGATCATTGGCGAAGCATTGTGGGGATGAGCGACGAAGCTGTCGCCGAGATGATCCGGCAGGATGGGATCGATATCCTCGTCGATCTAACGGTGCACATGGCGGAGAACCGGATGCTCCTGTTCGCGCGTAAGCCGGCGCCGGTGCAGGTGACATGGCTGGGATATCCGGGAACCAGCGGGCTGGAGGCGATGGATTATCGGCTGACGGATCCGTATCTGGATCCGCCCGGTGAGTTTGATGAATTCTATTTCGAAAAATCCGTGAGATTGGGACAAACATTCTGGTGCCTGGATCGCGAAGCGCTCGAGGGTCCGGAGATTCCCGCTGTGAATGAATTGCCGGCCACGCGAAATGGGTTTGTGACGTTTGGGTGTCTGAATAATTTTTGCAAGTTGAATCAGCCGCTGCTGGAGCTTTGGAGGCGGGTGCTGGATGGCGTGAAGGATTCGCGGATGGTGATTCTGTCCCCGCTGGGCCCGCGGCGGGACTGGGTGCGCAAGACGCTGGGGGATCGGGTGGAGTTTGTGCAGCGGCAATCGCGAGCGAAGTATCTGGCATTTTATAATCGGATTGATATTGGGCTGGATACGCTGCCGTATAACGGGCATACGACGAGTTTGGATTCGCTGTGGATGGGGGTTCCGGTGGTGACGATGATTGGGAAGACAGTTGTGGGGTGCGCGGGGTTTAGCCAGCTTTCGAATCTGGGGTTGAGGGAACTTGTCGCGAAGACGGAGGG
Organism: uncultured Phycisphaerales bacterium; assembly: GCA_963755915.1. Taxonomy (GTDB): domain Bacteria; phylum Planctomycetota; class Phycisphaerae; order Tepidisphaerales; family Tepidisphaeraceae; genus PALSA-1353. The sequence goes on along the minus strand of CAVWLP010000002.1, from coordinate 2,841,707 downwards.
GGAGTTTGTGGAGATCGCAGTCAAGTTGGCGGGGGATTGGGATCGGCTTTCAGAGTTGCGAGCTTCGCTGAGGCATCGCATGCGCGGGTCGGCGCTGATGGATGGGAAGAGGTTCGCGGGGGAAGTCGAGAAGGCGTTTCGGGGGAAGTGGGAGGAGTGGTGCGAAGGTGAGAAAGTAAGAAGGTAAGAAGGTCAATTCACACCTTCACACCTTCTTACCTTCACACGTTCCCACGGATCGTCATTCTCTATTGCCCAAGACTACTTCAAGGAGCACCGCGTTAGTTTCCGCGTCGCCGACGCGTTGTTTGATGATGTCGGGCAACAAAATCGTCTCACCGGCTTTGAACTCCGTCGTGCCACCAGACGTGAAGAGCTGGCCGGAGCCTTCAATGACCATGAGGACGACGGGCCCGTTCTCGATGTGGAAGTTTTTGCCCGGCTGGGCTAGAAGCTTGCGGATGGAGAAATGTTCGCATCTGGCGAGCAATTGTCCCATCGGATGATGCTCGTGTGGCGGCGTGGTGAAGTCGATGCAATCCATCGCCTGCTCGATGTGGAGGGTGCGCACCTTTCCCGTCGAGGGGTCAATCCGGTTGAAATCGAACACTCGGTATGTGGTATCGCTGGGGGTCTGGACCTCGGCGGCAAGAATGCCGGCCCCCAGGGCGTGGACGGTGCCGCTGGGGAGGTAAAAGCAGTCGCCGGGTTGGACGGGGATCGAATTGATGATCGATTCGACGGAGCCGCCCTGGAGTTTTTGGGCGAAATCATTTCTCGTCGTGCCCGGCTTGAGGCCTTTAAGAATGCGTGAACCTTTGTCGGACTGGACGATATACCAGGCTTCGTTTTTCAGGTGGGCGCCGGGGTGGGCCTTGCAGTAGGCGGCATCGGGGTGGACCTGGATGGAAAGGTCTTCGCGGGCATCGAGAAATTTGATGAGGATGGGGAACTGGCCGTGCGGCGCGATGACGGGAACGTCGCCGGTGAGGTCGCGGCCATAGCGCTCGACCAGCTCGTGAAGCGTGAGGCCGGCGAGATGGCCTTCGGCCACTACGCTGCTGATCCAGTTCGACGAATTCTCAACGACATCGGGCGGGAAATCGTACAGCTCCCAGCTCTCACCGATGGGGCCGGTGGGGAGACTTTTGTTAAGGATTGATTCGAGTTTCCGCCCGCCCCACATTTTCTGCACGTAGCGCGGCTTGAATTTCAATGGATAGAGGGACATAACTGCATTGTATTGGAAAAGTTGCGAGTTGCGAGTTACGAGTTGCGAGTTGCGAGTAAATGCCCTCAACTTTGCTCGCAACTCGTAACTGAGGCGGAGCGGATTTATTCATGACTGAAACCAACGGACATATCAAACATTTCGTGCTGGATACAAGCGTTTTGCTGCACAATCCCAATGCGCTGTTCATGTTTGCGGATAATGAGGTGATCATTCCCTTCGATGTGCTGGAGGAGCTGGACAAGTTCAAGACGGGCAGCGACGACCTGGGCCGAAATGCGCGGACCGTGATCCGGTATCTCGATTCCCTGCGCCAGCAGGGGCGGCTTTCGGATGGGGTGCGGATCGCCCAATCAGGGGGGCGAGTAAAGGTCATTCTGGAGCAGGATCAGAAGCTCTGTCCGGGACTGAGTGGAAATACGCCTGATAATCGGATCATCTGCTGCGCTTTTGCGCTGCATCGGGAGGGGAAGCGGGTGGTCTTCATCACCAAGGACATCAACGCCCGGATCAAGAGCGATTCGCTGGGGATTTTGGCCGAGGATTTTGAGGCGCAGAAGGTCGATTTTGAGCGGCTGTACACGGGCTGGCGGGAGCTCGAGGTGCCGGCGGGGACGATCGACCGGATGTATTCGGAGAAGCAGCTTCACCTGGAGGTGCCGGATGCGTACATGAACGAGTTTGTGCTGATGAAGACGGAAAACGACCCCAGCCACACGGCCGTGGCGCGGGTGCGGGGGGAAAACTTGCTGGCCCCGGTAAGGGCCCGGCGGGGCCCGGTCTTCGGCATCATGCCCAGGAATTTGCAGCAGACGATGGCCCTGGACCTGCTGCTGGATGATTCGGTGAAGCTGGTGTCGCTGATCGGCGCTGCCGGCACCGGCAAAACGCTGCTGGCGCTGGCCGCGGGACTGGCCAAGACGCTCAACGAGGAGGTCTATCAGAAGATGCTGTGCGCGCGGCCGATCATGCCGCTGGGGAGGGACATTGGCTATCTGCCCGGCGATAAGGATCAGAAGCTGACGGCGTGGATGCAGCCGATCTTCGATAATATTGCGTATCTGCTTTCGAATCGTCTGACGCAGGAGGGGAACGGGCACACGCCGCACACGAGTTTATCTAGCGTGGAGCAGCGGATCACGCAGTTGATGGATAGCGGGCAGGTGGTTCTGGAGCCGCTGACGTATATCCGGGGGCGGAGTATTCCGCATCAGTTTATGATTGTGGATGAGGCGCAGAATCTTACGCCGCACGAGGTAAAGACGATCGCGAGCCGGGTTGGCGAGGGGACGAAGCTGGTGCTGACCGGCGATGCGACGCAGATTGATAATCCGTATCTCGATTCGAGCAGCAATGGGCTTTCGTATCTTGTGGAGCGATTGAAGGGGAAGGGGATTGTGGGGCATGTGACACTCGAAAAGAGCGAGCGATCGGAGCTGGCGAGTTTGGTGACGGCGGAGTTGTAAATCCCAAGTTTTCGAAATTTTTTTGAACTGGTTCCAGCCAGCGCCACATTTTTGTGGCGCGGAAAACTGGTTTGAATTAAGGTGGACAGCGTGCGCAACACAAAGCATTTATGCACGGAGATTTTTGCCGGCTTAAGCTGGAAAAGCACTTATGCGCAAAAAGCGTTTTCCCACAAAGGGACATCTTAACACTTTTTTGCGACGACCATAAGTCGCGAAATTACCTATAGATATCGCAAAATTTACCTTGACGAAATAATCCCTTAGTAGTAACATCCTATCTTCAAATTCGTGGTAGAAGCTCTGATGGATACACAGGTCCTTCCGGAGCTATGCAGGATTTTCGGCCGGGCGCCTCGGCATGCTCGGAGATGATCTCCCGCGCCCGACTTCCAAAATTTCGTGAAACGGCTGTAAACGGAGGCGTCCTCCGCAAACGCGATTGACGCCGGCAGCGGAAGCTCCGCGCACAGCGAAATCGAAGAATCGCCTGGACTTCGCTCGCGCGACTCGATGTGGTTCGGGTGCGCTCGCAGGTCCTCAACAAAACTGGAGGTTGTCATGTCATGCCATATCTCTCGTAAGTCATTTTTGGTTGTATCTACTCTCATCGCATCATCCGCTGGTATTGGGTCGCTGGCGTTCGCTGATCCCCTGCCGAATGAGGAGCTTAAGTTTTATCAGTCGCCGCTGAACGGTGCGCCGCCCCCCATTTATCCCGTTGGCGCAACGCCGCAGCCGGGGGATATCGTCGTCCCGTTTCAGGGGCAGGATATTCTCAGCACCGTGTTCTCAACCCCCAGCAGCGGTACCGCGCAGGGGAATATGGCGGCGGATGATTTTTCGGACAACAACCCCCTGCCGATCGGGCATATCACCTGGTGGGGATCCTACATCGACGGAACCGACCCCAGCGCGGCACCGCTGGTGCAGCAATTCCAGATCTCGCTCTACACCGATGTTCCCGGAGCCGTTGGAACCGCCAACACGTTCAGTCATCCGGGAACTCTCATTGCCACCCAGGTGGTCAATGCCGGCCCCCTGAGCTATTCCTCCGGAACGTTCTCGGCCAGCCCGCTGCCACCGGGATCGAGCGGCGCCCCTCTGGCCCCGGGCGACAGCCCGCTCGTCCAGTACAACGCGGAACTGAATTGGTTGCAAAATCCATTTCCGGACGCCTTCAACGGTAACGTGGAATGGCTGAGCATTGTCGCATTGGAACCCGCAGACACGGCTCCCACATTCGAATGGGGCTGGCACGACCGGGACTGGGGGATCAGCGATCCGTTGGCGGCGCCGGGCTTCGATACCGCAGCTCCACCGTACCACGGGGGCGATGATGCGGTAACTGGAAGTTACAACGGCAACCCCTCGCTCGTCGGTGGATTTGTGCCCCAGGATTACAACCCGCAATACGACGGGGCCGAGAGTTCGATGGACCTGGCTTTTGCGCTGTACACGGTTCCAACGAGCGTTCCGGAGCCGGCAAGCATTGGATTGCTCGGTCTGACGATCCCGATGCTATTGGCCCGCCGTCGCGGCAAGCAGACTCACTAAAGAAATCTCCCGCTCAGACAGATCCAAAACTACCCTGGTTTGCCGGCGCGATTCGAAGTGCTTCGATCGCGCCGGCAAATCCCCAAAAAACAGGAGTTCCCAATGACACGCTTTAATTCTCGAAAATCCACCGGCATTCTTTTGGCCGCTGCCTCGGCGGCGACGGTCGGTTTGGGCTCGGCTGCCTTCGCTGATCCGCTACCCAATGAGGAGCTGAAGTTTTACCAGTCGCCGCTGAATGATGCCCCGCCGGGCGTCTATCCGGTCGGTGCGACCCCCCTGCCGACGGATACGCCTGCACCGTTTCCGGGGCAGGACATCGTCAGCACGGCAATCACAACCTCGGCCGGCGGAAATCAGGGGAATATGGCGGCGGATGATTTTTCGGATTTTAATCCGATGAACATCGGGCACATCACCTGGTGGGGTTCGTATCTGGATGACACCAATCCGTCCGGCGCGCCGCTGGTGCAGCAGTTTCAGATTTCGCTGTACACCAATGTTCCGCCGGTCCCGGGGGAAGCCGGTTCGTTCAGCCAACCGGGGAGGCTGATTGCGACGCAGACGGTGACGCAATCGACGACCGGGACACTGGCGTATTCGGACGGCGAGTTTACGACGAAGCCCGTGCCCGCGGGACAGAGCAACGTTCCGCCGCCGGCCGGGGAAAGCGGGCTGATAGAGTACAACGCCGAGTTGAACTGGCAGCAGATCGCGTTTCCGGACGCGTTTAACGGGAACATCGAATGGCTCAGCATCGTGGCGCTGGTTCCCCCGACGACCACGACCCCGACGCTGGACTGGGGTTGGCACGATCGGGATTATGGGATTGCCGATCCGCTCGCGGGACCCACGCCGGAGGGAACCGAGACCCCGTATCCGTATCACTTTCTCGATGACGCGGTAAACGGGAGCTACAACAATGGAGTCGCAGGCGGATATTCGCCGCTGGACTATAACCCCAACTTCGATGGGATCGGCAGTTCGATGGATCTGGCGTTTGCGCTGTATTCGGTGCCGACGAGCGTTCCGGAGCCGGCGAGCATTGGGCTGCTCGGATTCGCGATTCCCGCCCTGCTGGCGCGGCGACGGCGAGCGGCTCGATAAGGTGAGCGCGATATTGGGGCTGGACGGGCCCGGCGCGGGCCCGTCCAGCTTTTTTTGCGGCGGCGACGATAGACTGGGGCATCAAGGCGGATTTCCCACTTTTTCCCAAAATTTCACACTTTTTGAGTATTTGTTGGAAATCAAGAGATGGACCCTTATCTCAGAATATCTCACTTTATCCCACATTTGGAGACTGAACCGCGTCGGCGCGGTTTTTCTTGGCGATCTTGGCGTCTTGGCGGTTAAAAAATCTTATAACCGCCCGCTTCGCTCAAGACGCCAAGAGCGCCAAGAAAATACCTGCATTGGGCTCGCGCTGCATTTGCGCCCTTCCTGGCGACGGGAAACGCAGAAGTACGTATCGGGGGGCGGCATTTCCGAAAATGTCCGAAAGTGCCCGGGATTCGCCGGTGAGTTTTCTTTCCCCTCGCTGAGTTTGAGAAGCCAGGTGAGATCGCGGGAGAATATGGATCGACAATAAGGTGCATCTATATATAGGTCCAAAGGGTGTACGTTTTGTACCTATTTTTTGGAATTCCGTAGATTTTTCTGAAAAAATATTTTTGGGAGGCGCCCTCAACTGTGACGCTTTCGTTCGGCGAGCTCGAGTGGTGATCGCGTCCGCGGGGTGTTGGGTGGAAAGCGCCGTGCGGTTCGACATCGCTCACCCAAGTCAAGCACGGCGGCTACACCGAGGGGAGGTTGGGGACGGGGGCGCGGCGGAGTTTCATGGCCGGGTTGATGGGGGAGTGGATTTCTTTGCGGTTGCCATCTTCGCGAGGGTGAGAGCAATGGCGTCATGCGCGGCGTCGAGGGTCATCCATTCGACGCGACCGTCGGCGAAAAGGACGTTCATCATTGTTCCGCCGTGGTCCTGGTCTTTTTCATACGCCAAAACGAGCCGCCTGGATTGGGCGCTGTCCCATCGCACGGTGGGATCATCCTTGTCCTCGAAGGCCAGAGTTTCCTGATTGGATTTTGAATCGAAGAAGCTTGCGTCCCTGATCGGCGCGCCGATGTAGAGGTAATCCGAATTTGCGTTAACCCAATCGACAAGCTGGTCGGGAGCTAAGTTCTGGGGCGCGGAATTGCCGGAGGCGGGACAGATGAAGACCGCGGGGGCGATGTCCTCTGCCGAGGCCAAGGTTCCGAGGTTGGGAGGGAAATTGTGTTGATGGTCGTTGGTAAAGAGGAGGATCGACTGTCCGATTGCCCGCAGGTTTTTGGCGCATTCCCAGCGATTGATGCGGGCGCGGGCCGGTATGAGCGTCAGCACGGCGGCGACGACGAAAATCAGCAGGAGAATCAGGGCAATCGTGATGCGGCGGGTAATACGCGCGGTCATATAGATTTGGGGAGCGTGCCAACGAACAATCATCCAGCCTAGGCGGTGCGAGCGCCGGCGGCGGCGAGGAGCTCGGCGTTGGTTTTTTGTTTTTTCATGACCTCAAGGAGCGTCTTGATCGCCTGCGCGGGAGGCATGCCCGTCAGTAGTCGGCGGATGTGCTGGGCGGCTTTGAGTTGCTCGGGAGATAAAAGCTTTTCTTCTTTTCGGGTGCCGCTGCCGGCGATGTCGAGCGCGGGGTAGATGCGCTGGTTGGCCAGGTTGCGGTCGAGGACAAGTTCCATGTTTCCGGTGCCTTTGAATTCCTCGAAGATGACCTGGTCCATCCGGCTGCCGGTGTCGATGAGGCACGTGGCGAGGATGGTGAGGCTGCCGCCGTTTTCGATTTTTCTGGCTGCGCCGAAGAGTCGTTTGGGGATTTCCAGGGCGCGGTTGTCGAGGCCCGCCGGACAGCGTCCGCCCGCCGCTGGGGCCGCCGGTGTTGAAGGCGCGGCCGAGGCGGGTGAGGGAGTCGAGAAGGACGACGATGTTGGCGCCGAATTCCACCTGGCGTTTGCAGCGTTCGATGACGAGCTGGGCGAGATCCGAGATGCTTTTCAACGGTGTTGTCGTTGCTGGAAGCGTAAACTTTGCCCGGCACGTTGCGCTTCATGTCGGTGACTTCTTCGGGCCGTTCATCGACAAGAAGAAGGACGAGCTGGACGTCGGGATAGTTGTGCGTGGATTCCGCGGGCGATGTTCTGGAGGAGGATGGTTTTGCCGGAGCGCGGCGGAGAGACGATGAGGCCGCGCTGGCCGAAGCCGACGGGGGCGAGGATGTCGATGATGCGGGTGGTGAATTCGGTGGGGTTGTGCTCGAGCTTGATCATCGGCTCGGGGTCGAGCGCGGTGGAATCGTAGAGAGTGGCCTTCTCAGCGAAGTCGGCGGGGCTGCGGCCTTCGATGGTGTCGATGTGGAGGATGGCGTCGCCGCGCGGGACGCCGCGGAGCAGAACGCCGGGACGGAGGTTCAGCTCGCGAATGAGCTTGCGCGGCACGATTCCGCGGCGCAAGGGGCGTAGAGGGTGATCGGGGTCGCGAAGCTGGCCATCGTGGCGCTCATCGGGAATATGCAATATGCCTTCTAAGGCAGTCGTTACTGTTTGCATCTGGTGCGAACCACAGGTGCGATGGGGAAAGCCCTACGGTAGAATGTGCGATTATAGACGTCCAAATGGAAATGTAAACAGGAGCTGACAATGGATCTGCGCGAACGATTGCAGGAGGAGATGAAACAGGCACTGAAAAGTGGTCAGAAAGACCGGCTTATGGTGATTCGCATGCTGCTGAGCGACGTGAAGAACATCGACCTTGCCCCCAAACCGACGACAGCGGAAGAGGCGGTGGCGGCATACGGGAAGAAGCTGAAAAAGAGCCTGGAGGAGTATGAGAGGCTCGGAAAGGAGGAGGAGGTCCGGAAATTAAAGTATGAGATTTCCGTTGTTGACGAATATCTGCCCAAAAAGGCCTCTACGGAAGATACGGAAAAGTTGGTAAACGACTTCCTGGCAAAGCACCCGTTCACAGAAAAACAGTTCGGGCAGGCAATGGGGGCATTTATGAAGGCGCACGGCGGGTTAGTGGACCCAGCGGCAGCGAACCAACTTTTGCGAAAGGCGCTGACAGGGAAGTGAAAAAGATCGGTAGGCATCTTGCGATTTGCCGATAGATGTGGAAGATGCAGCGCGGGGTGAGAAAACGCGCTCGCAGGGATGGGATATGACCAAACCCATCCATATCGTTTCTCAGTATCTGTAGGGACTCAAAACAGAAGGAGTTTATTACCATGCCAAAGAAGCCCACATATTCATCGACGTATCGGAGCACGACGAAGTCCACGCCGGCGACCACGGTTTCGCGGAACACCGCGATTCCCCGGACGACGAAGCGCGAAGTGACGTACGAACAGATCGCAAAGCGTGCGTTCGAGATCTTCGCTTCGGGCAAGGGCGGATCCCAGGTGGAAAACTGGCTACGCGCTGAGCGAGAGCTGCGGGGGCAATAGTCTGGGAGGGCCCCACGGCGGCGCCGTAGGCGTTCTCAGGCAAAATGCCCGATAGGGGAGATTCCCTATTGTAAAAGCAGGGTTTTCCGCGCGCTTAAAGAGCCTATGATATAGGCAGAATGGATAGCCAAACGGAAGCTGCGGCGAGTCGTGTTTGCACGGCGCCGCTGTTTCCATTGCCAAATATCGTACTTTTCCCGCGCGGTGTTGCCGCTGCATATTTTTGAAGATCGATATAAGAAGATGACTGCGGACGCGCTGGCGGGCGAGCGCCTGGTGGCGATGGCGCTGCTGCGCCCGGGGTGGGCGAAGGAATATTACGGGCGGCCGGCGATTGAGCCGGTGGTGTGCGTGGGGAAGATCCTGAGCTGGGAAAAGCTGGAGGATGGGAACTATAACTTTCTGCTCCAGGGGCAGTCGCGGGGGAGGATCGTGACGGAAGAGCCGTCGGCCCCCTACCGGCGGGCGCGGATTGAAACCATTTCGGAAACGAAGGTGATGGAGATCGACCTGACGAACCAGCGGCAGCGGCTGATGGAGATGTTCAGCAGCCGGCCGCTGGCGAAGCTGCCGGATTCGGAGGAGATGCGGAAGATTGTGGGGAGCAGCCTGGGGACGGGGGAGGTGGCGGATCTGATTGCGTATCATCTGTTGAGCGATGTGGGGCTGAAGCAGTCGCTGCTCGCGGAGGGGGACGTATCGAGGCGGGTTGCCCGCGTGATCGCGGCGCTCGACGCGGCGACGCCGATGCTGGAATTAATTGCGACGGGCGAAAGTGACAGTGGCGAATATAATTAAACGGCGATGCCCGAGGTTACGCTCGAACAGGCTCTTGAGATAGGCGTGCAGCACCACCGCGCCGGGAGGCTGGCGGAGGCGGAGGGGATTTACCGGAAAGTGCTGGCGGTTGCGCCGAATCATGCAACGGCGCTACAGCTTCTGGGGGCGCTGGCGGCGCAGGTGGGGAAATATGAGATCGCGATTGAGTTAACGGAGCGGGCGCTGGCGATTCAGCCGGGCGTGGGGGAATATCATCTCAATCTTGGGGAGTGTTACCGCCGGGCGGGGAAATTCGACAAAGGGCTGGCGCATGCGCTGCGGGCGGTGGAGCTTTGCCCGCAGATGGCCGGCGCGCATGCGAACCTGGGGTACGTTTATCGGGACATCGGGAGAATGGACGAGGCGAAGCTGGCGTTTTTGAATGCCAGGGCGCTTGCGGGAGCGGACGCGGACCTGGAGATCAATCTGGGCAACGCGCACTGGGCCATACACGAGCATGAGGCCGCCCTGGCGGCGTTTCGGCGGGCGGTGGCGATGAAGCCGGACGATGTGTATGCCCACTGGAGCGTGGCACGGGTGCTGCTTCAGATGGGGGAGATGGGGGAGGGCTGGGAGGAATTTGAATGGCGATTGAAGCATCCGACCATGCGACTGAACCGCGGGTTTGAGCAGCCGCAGTGGGATGGATCGGACCTGGCGGGGAAGAAAATTTTGCTGCATGCCGAGGGGGGATTGGGGGATGCGCTGCAATTCGTGAGGTTCGTGCCGATCGTGGCGCGGCGCGGGGGAATGGTGATATTGGAATGTCAGGCGGGGCTGGTATCGCTGTTTCAGGGGGTGGAGGGCGTGGGGGAGATCGTTACCAAGGGGAAGGAGCTGCCGGGGTTTGACGTTCATATTCCGTTTCAGGGGTTGCCGCGGGTTCTGGGGGTTCGGGTGGACAGTGTTCCGAACAAGGTTCCGTACGTTCGGGTGCCGGAGGAGCGGGCAGCGAAGTGGGCGGGGAAAATTCCGGAGAGAAATGGGAAGGCGCGGGTTGGGTTGGTCTGGGCGGGGAGTCCGAACAATGACATGGAGTTTCGATCGCGGACGCTGGAGATGTTCAATCCATTTTTGAATTTGCCGGGGTTTCAGTTTTTCAGTTTGCAGATGGGGGAGGACGGAAAGCAGCGGCCGCCGGCGGGAGTCGATTGGGTGGATTTGACCGGCGAGATTGGGGATATGGCGGATACGGCGGCGCTGGTGGATTCGATGGACCTGGTGATCAGCGTGGATACTTCGACGGCGCATCTTGCGGGGGCGCTGGGGAAGAAGGTGTGGGTGCTGATTCCGTCGCATAGCGATTTTCGATGGCTGCTGAAGAGGACGGACACGCCCTGGTATCCGACCATGAGGTTGTTTCGGCAGAGGAATGGGGGGAAGTGGGAGGAGGTTGTGGAGGAGATCGCGAGCGAGCTGAGGAATTTTCGGGCCGGCGAGTAAATTCAGTTCACGGCTCGGCTGAGCTCGCCGAAGTCCGCCCGCTGGGCTGGAGATCGCGGAGAGCGCTGAGAGTGGCGGAAGAAACAAGCGTGACTATAAGTGGGAAAGAAATGGCGACGCCGACGTTGGATGAATTGCGGGCGATTGCGTGGGAGGCGATGGGATCGGAGCTCGTGTCGGCAAAACGATTCACGACGGGGAACTGTCATTATGTTTTTGATGCCGCCCTGGCGGATGGGCGTGCGGTGGTGCTGAGGATTGCGAAGCCGGAAAATCGCCCCTATCTGGTGGGAGCGGTTCATTGGTCGGGGATTTTGAAGCCGATGGGATTTCCGTTGCCGGAGATTCTTCATGCGCGGCTTGAGGCAGGGTGCACGCCGTATCCCTATTTGGTGTTGGAGCGTTTGCCGGGGACCGATTTGGGTGAAGTTTATTCGCGGCTCAGCGCGGGGGAAAAGAAGACGCTTGCGGATCGGTTGGCATCGCTGCAGAAAATGGTGGGGAGCTTGCCGGAAGGGGCGGGGTTTGGATTTCAGAGCGATCCGGCGGTTCCGCCGCCGCGGGCCAGTTGGGGAGAAGCGTTTGACCGCGGCATTGAGCGCAGCGCTGTGGATCAAGCAGACCGGCGTGGTGGATGGCAGGCGGGTTGATGTGCTGCGGACGGCGGCGCGGCGAATGAAGGGGTACTTCGACACCATTCGGCCTTGGCCATTTTTGGACGATATCACGACGAAAAATGTGCTGATCGAGGATGGCAAACTCAGCGGAATCGTGGATGTCGATGAGATGTGTTACGGGGATCGCGTCGCCCATCTCGGGTTGACGCGCATGGCGCTGATGAGTGAGGGCCTGGATTTGGACTACATCGAGTATTGGTGTGAGGCGCTTTCGCTGAATGACCTGCAGCGGCGGGCATTGGATTTTTATACAGCGGAATCGTGTTTGTGCTTTCTGGCGGAACTGGGGCAGCGTTTCAATCAGGATGAGGCGCCGGCGGTGCGACGTGAGGCGGTTGCGCGGCTGGAGAACATTTTTGACGGATTGGTCGCGACGATTTGAGGGATTGGACCGCGAAGCCGCCGGGCGTGAGATTTTTTGATTCCGGTGCAATAATCGGGGAGTGGATCGTAAGACGGACGAAATCTTGCGGCGGGCGGTGGCGGCGCACCAGGGGGGGAGATTGGCGGAGGCGGAGGGGCTTTATCGGCTGGTGCTGGAGAAGGAGCCGGGGAATGCGGATGCGCTGAATCTGCTGGGGGTTTTGGCGCATCAGGGGGGAAAGAACGACCAGGCGGTCGATTTGATCGGGAGGGCGATTGGGATCAAGCCGGGAATGGGGGAATTTCACGTCAATCTGGCGACGGTGCTGGGGGCGATGGATCGGCGCGAAGAGGCGGTTAACGCGGCGCGGCGGGCGGTGGAATTGAATCCAGGTTCGGTGATGGGGCACTTTAACTGCGGGCGATTGCTGGTGGGATTGGGTCGGTTTGAGGATGCGGCGGCGTGTTTTCGCAAGGCGGTGGAATTGCAGAGCGGGTTTGCGGATGGGTGGAATGAGCTGGGGATGGCGCTGAAGGATCAGGGGAAATTCGCGGAGGCGGAGGAGGCGTTTGCCAGGGCGGTGAAGTTGCAGCCGGGCAGCGGGCCGTATCGGACGAATCTGGGGAATGCGCTGAAGGATCAGAACAAGCTGGAGGAGGCGCTGCAGGAGTTTGCCGAGGCCGCAAAGCTGCGGCCGGAGGTGGCGCTGGTGCATCATAATCTGGGAGTGGTGATGGCGGGGTTGGGGGATCTGGATGGGGCGATTGAGAAATATCGGTTAGCGCTGCGGATTCAGCCAGATCATGTCACGGCACGCGGACATCTGGGACAGGCGCTGCTGAAGAAGGGCAAATATCAGGAAGGGGTGGCGGAGTTGGAGGAGGCGGTTCGTCTGCGGCCGGAGAATGGGGATGCGCATTGGAATCTGGGGTGGAACATGCTGCTGGTGGGGAATTATGAGCGCGGATGGAAGGAATTTGAGTGGCGGTGGAAATCGTCGATTTACGCGGGCATCGCTCGGCGGTTTCCGGAGCTTCAGTGGGATGGGGGCGATATCAAGGGGAAGCGGATTTTTATTTATTGGGAAGGCGGATTGGGGGATGCGATCCATTTCGCGCGGTATGTGCCGCTGCTGGCGCAGCGGGGGGCGAGGGTGATTCTGGAGGTTCAGCCGGAGCTGGTTACGCTGCTGAAGCAGTTGCCGGGTTTGGAGCAAATTCTGGCGGCGGGTGAAACGCCGCCGACGTTTGACGTGGTGTGTCCGATGATGAGCTTGCCGCTCTGTTTTGGGACGAGGATGGAGACGATTCCGGCGGAGATTCCCTATCTTTTTGCGGATCCCGCGCGGGCGAAAGCCTGGGAGACGAAGGCACCGAAAGAGGAGGGGAAGCTGCGGGTGGGGTTGGTTTGGGCCGGGAATCCGAAGAATAAAAATGATCTGACGCGGACGATCGGGCTGGCGAAGTTTGGGCCGCTGGCGGCGGCGAAGAATGTGAGGTTTTTTAGCTTGCAGGTGGGGGCGAGCGCGGTGCAGGCGGATTCGCCGCCGGCGGGGATGGAAGTGGTGAACTTTAGCGCGGAGCTGAAGGATTTTCGGATACGGCTGGGCTGATCGCGAACCTGGATCTGGTGATTTCGGTGGATACATCGGTGGCGCACGTCGCGGGGGCGATGGGGAAGCCGGTGTGGGATCTGATTCCGTTTACGCCGGACTGGCGGTGGATGCTGGAGCGGGAGGATAACGCGTGGTATCCGACGATGAGGTTGTTCAGGCAGAAGAGGACGGGGGATTGGGATGGGGTGATGGCGCGAGTGGCAGAAAGGCTCGTCGCCGAAACTCGAAACCCGAAACTCGAATGACGAATCAAATCCGAAATCCGAATGACGAAACGGTTGCTTGGGCATTAGTTTCGAATTTTGGTCCCCGGTGCGCCGGGATCTACGCTTCGGTTCGACATTCGGGTTTGATTCGTCGGAGCCGCGGACGGCTCCGGGCCGTAATCGGCGAGTACGCCCCGGAGGCGTCCGCGCCTCCGAGTTTCGGGTTTCGAGTTTCGCGGGCGGTGCGCAATAATCGATTGAATCGAGCGGACTCGATGCGTCAAGGTGATTCAGATAACGAGGTTCGCGCCGCGCTTTTGCAATTGGCGCGGCAATCGCAAGAATGCGGCTGGCTAAGGGATCGAAGGCATGTGGTATTTTGCGTATGGATCAAACCTGAACATCCGGGCGGTGACGGAGTGGTGCCGGCACTATGGGAATCGGGTGCCGGCGCTGAAGCCGGGGAAGCCGGCGGTGCTGGATAATTACCGGCTTTGCTTTCCAATATTCAGCGAATATTACGGGGGAGGGATCGCGGACATTGTCTACGATCCGGGGAAATACGTTGCGGGGGCGCTGTTTGATCTGAGCGAGGCGGACCTGAAGGTTCTGGACGCCAAAGTCGGGCGGAAAATGGATCCGACGACGGAAAAAGAGGTGGGGACGTATGCGCGGACGATCGTGAAGGTCGCGCCGCTGGGGAAGGGGGATCCGGTGAATGCGATGACCTATCAGGGGACATCGGTCGAAAAATATCACATTCCGCCGACGCAGCATTACATGGAGATGGTGGTGCAGGGGGCGTACAGCTTTGGTCTGTCGATGATGTGGATCGCGTATTTGCAGAGCTTTAGTACGCAGGTGGGGAAGAAGCCCAAGCCGCCGGGGTATGGGGATGTGGCGCCGAAAATGTGAGAAGAGATTGCCGAATGCCGATTGCCAAATGCCGAATGGGGGAGGGGTGTGAAGAGTGTGAAAGGTGTGAAAGTGAAGAGCTTAGATTTTTTTGGCGGTGATTTGGAGGTGGGCGGCTTTGGCGGCGGAAGTGGGATCGCGGGAGAGGTCCAGCTCTAGTTTTAGCAGGCGGTCGAAGGTGGATTCATCCGCTAGGAGGTCTTTGTGGGTGCGAATGGGGAGGATGGTTTTGCCGGTGAGCTTGAGGACCTCGAAGCCGGCGCGCTGGAAGAGTTTTTGGAAATCGGGGGGGGTGAAAGTCGTGAGTTGGAACTGTTCGCGCTCGTCGGGGGTGAGCCAGTGGGTTTTGCCGGTTTTTACGAAGGATTCGAGGGAGTCGATGTCGGATTTTTCGAGGTAGTGGTCGAGGGCGGCGAGCTTGTTGTCGGCGGTGGCGATGACGATGCCGCCGGGGCGCAGATTCGGCGCATTTCCTGGACGGCGCGATTGGCGTCGGAGCAAATCGACAGCGGGTCGCCCATGGCGAGGATCAGGTTGAAGCGGTGGGATTCGAGTTGGCCGAGATCGATGATGTCGGCTACCACGAGCGTGGCTTTGTCAGATTTGGGGCCGAGGTCGGCGATTTTGCGCGGGTTTTTTCGATCATGGCGGCGGCGTTGTCGACGAAGGTGGTGGGATAGCCGCTCTTGAGGAGCTTGAGGCCCCATTTTCCGGTGCCGCAGCCGAGGTCGCAGCAGGGAGCGGAGGCGTCGGTGGGGATATGGGGCTTGATGGCCTGCCAGGTGAGACGGTCGTGGAATTCCCAGTAAGGGTCGTCGTAGATGGCGTCGTACTTCCGGGCGACACGATCGTGATATCTGCGCGAGGCGTCGGGATGATGGCGGCGGGGTTTCATGGTGGATGGATTTGCGTGTTCGAAATTCCCCCACGGCGGCGCCGTGGGCGTTCACAGATTTTGGGGGGCGCGTTGTTGTTTCGTGGGGCGCCTGATGGGGGGTATCATAGCGGGGATGGATGTAGCGGCGAAATTGGCGGAGTTGGGATGGAAAATGCCGGAGCCGCCGAGGCCGGTGGGGGCTTATCTGCCGGCGGTGGTGAGCGGAAATCTGATTTTTGTGAGCGGGCAGTTGCCGACGAGCGGGGGGAAACTGATGGCGGAGGGGCCGGTGCCGTCGGCGGTCAGCCTGGAGTCGGCACAGAAGGCGGCGGCGCAGTGCGTTGTGAACGCGCTGGCCATAGTGGGGGCGGAGCTTGGCGGGAAATGGGAGCGGATTGTTCGCGTGGTGAGGATTGGGGTGTTCGTACAGAGCGATCGGGATTTTCGAGAGCAGGCGAAGGTGGCGAATGGGGCGAGCGAATTGCTACAGGCAATTTTTGCCGATGCGGGGAGGCATGTGTGCGCGGCGGTCGGGGCGGCGGCACTGCCGTTGAATTCCCCTGTCGAAATCGAATTTATTTTGGAAATTCGGTAAAGAGAATCTCACGCAGAGCGCAAAGGCGCAGAGGTTGACCTTCCCCACGTTCGGTGGGCGCGGCCAAATCGTCAGTTCAGGCTGGCCTCGAACGCTTCGGGGCTTTGGTAGCCTATCGCCGAGTGACGTCTCTGGCGATTGTAAAACACTTCAATGTACTCAAAGATCGAACGCCGAGCCTCCGCTTGCGTTGCGTAGTGCTCGTGATAAATGAGCTCCGTCTTCAGCGTGCTGAAAAAGCTCTCCATCACCGCGTTGTCGTAGCAATTGCCGGTGCGGCTCATGCTCCGCTCCATCCCATGCTCCGCCAGCATCTGTCGATAAGTCTCGCAGGCGTATTGGACACCGCGATCGGAGTGGTGCAGCAAACCTCGCTCCGGTCGGCGATGTGTCAGCGCCATCGATATCGCTTCCAGACACAGCTCACTTCGCAGATGATCGGCCATCGACCAGCCGACTATTTTCCGACTGCACAGGTCGATCACGGCCGCCAGGTATAGGAATCCTTCATCCGTCGGAACGTAGGTGATGTCGCAGCACCACTTGCGGTTGGGCGCCTCAGTTGCGAACTGGCGGTCCAGCACATTGGCCGCGACCGGCTCATCGTGATTCGAATCGGTGGTATGGACGACGAATCGCCGGCGAATCCGCGATTGCAATCCGGCCTGTTTCATCAGACGCGCCACCGTGTTCACGCAGACGCTCACCTGCCGATCCGCCAGCTCCGCGTGCACCCGCGGGCTGCCGTAGGTATAGCGACTCTCCTCATGAACCTCGCGGATCTTCTCAGTCAGCTCTTCCCGGCGCTTGTGCCGCGGGCTGGCTGGACGTTTCAGCCAGGCGTAATACCCGCTGCGGCTGACTTCCAGCGCATCGCACAATGCGGCCAGATCGAACGGGTCCCGATGTTCTTTGATCCAGGCGAATCTCATGGGTTCTGGCATGCGAAGTAGGCCGTCGCTTTTTTTAAAATCTCCTTCTCGGTTTCGACCCGCCGCAATTGCTTTTGCAACTCGCGGATGCGGGCCTTGAGCAGCGTCGGATCGTTGGTGTCTGGAAACGCGGGCTCCTCAGCCGCGGGCTTGATCAGTCCACGTTTTTTCATCCAGTGATGCACGATGTGCACCGGAAGGCCCAGTTCCTGGGCCGCTTTCCTTTGTGTGTAGCCTTGATCGGTGACGAGTTTGCAGGCTTCGTCCTGAAACTCCCTGGAATAATGTTTGCGTCCCATGGCAATTCGCTCCTTCAGCCGGATTATCCGGCTTCAGGCCGCGCCCACCAAACGTGGGGAAGGTCAGGTTGAATCATTTCTCTTCGCCTTTGCGCCTCTGCGTGAGCTTTTTATTTTTTTAACGTCTTGATTTCGGGTGTGGCGGGCCGTAATTTTGACGTCGACGTAACTGGAAAGGATGGTCAAGGATGGCCAAGGGGAAACGCGCGGTTGCGCTGTTTGAAGTTATTCATCAGGACAAACGGTTTGGGCTGAAGTCTGCGGAGACTCCGCCGAAGGCGAGCGCGAGCTTTTCCGCGAAGATGGCGGAAGAGGCCGCGGATCTTTGGAAGAAGAAGAATTCCGATCCGGAGACATGGACGTTTCCGAAGGAGAAGATCGGCAAGTCGATCGGGGATTTTGGGGCGGGGGTGAAATCGGCATGGCAGGGAGGTTTCGCCAAGTGCTCGGGGGCGATGCGCGGCGGGATGGCATGGCTGGCGCGGATTCATGGAGTGGCGACGGGAGCGATGGCGGCGGGGATTGTCATCGGCGGAGTTGTTTTGGGGCGGCATTATATGGCGCCGAGATTGAACGCGGGGTCGGTGGAGGCGGCGATTGAGGCGGGGCCGGTGCATCCGGACGTTTTGGCGGTGACGCCGAGGAGCATGCAGCTTCCGCAGGAGACGTATTCGGGCCAGACGCCTTCCGGTGGGACGTCGCCGGAGTTGCAGGAGGATGTGGCCCAAGCGAGCCAGACGGCAAGTGAGACTGAGGGGGCGAACCTGGCGCAACCGGGGGAGCGCGTGGTGAATATGCACTATGTTCTGATGCAGAGTTATTTTGATGAGAAGACGGCCGAGGAGGCGCGGGATTTTCTCAATCAGCATGGGATTGCGTGCACCATCGAGCGCGGCGTGAAGGGGTGGCGGCCGGATTTTTACCAGGTGATCGGATTGCAGGGGTTTACGCGGGCAAGCGGAGAAGCGTATTTGGCGTATCGGCAGCAGGTGGAGCAACTGGGGGAGGAGTTTTCGCCGCATAGCAAGTACAAGCGGTTTGCGCCTGAGGCGATTAAGTGGTGAGGCGCGGGCAAGCCGCGAAATTCGAATTCCGAAATTCGAGCCCGGACGGCTCCGGACCGTAATCGGCGAATACGCCCCGGAGGCGTCCGCGCCTCCGGACGAATCAAATTCGAAATTCGAATGAATGAAACTGGTGGCGGCGGTTTTTCGTTTGAATGGGGGTCTATTTTTTGATTTCTGTTTGCGGTATAAGCGCCTTCCACGGTGGACCGGCGTCGGCTTTACAATGTGGTGGCGGAGTTGTTGCCGCGCGTGGCGGGCGCGGGGGTTGCTGGATCTTGTAGCCGAGGCGATGCGAAGTGGGGATTGCGGGGAGATCGCGGAATTGAAGCCGATCCTTCGGGAGGATGACGCGCTGGGGCAGATTTACCAGGCGATCAATGCGCCGGCGCTCGAGGCGGCGTATCGGGGGACGGCGCGGGAGAGGAGGAAGTTTTCCGATACGGAAATTCCGGCGGTGACACAACTCTTTACGCCGCGATGGGTGGTGGAGTTTTTGCTTCAGAATACGCTGGGGAAGCTTTGGCTAGATTGGCATCCGGAGTCAGGGTTGGTGAAGAAATGGAAGTGGATTGATTCCTCTTCTTTGCGCTCTTGGCGTCTTGGCGGTTCAAAGAATTTTTTACCGCCAAGACGCCAAGATGCCAAGAAAAGGCAAAGAGCGTTGCGGATATTCGCATTTGCGATCCGGCTTGTGGGACCATGAATTTCGGGCTGGTGGCGCTGGAGATGCTGCGGGAGATGTATCGGGAGGAGGGATTCAGGGGAGATATCGATGTGTCGATCGTGCGGAATAATCTGGTGGGGTTTGATATTGATCCGGTGGCTGTCGAGCTGGGAAGAAAGAGCCTGGAGATAAAGATTGGGAGGCCGATTCGGGAGCATCGGCTGGTTGTGGGCGATGCACTGTTTGGCGACGTGGCGGAGAAGTTTGACGTGGTGGTGACAAATCCGCCGTATCTGTCGGCGCGGAATCTGGATCCCGCGGTGGTGAAACGGCTCAAGAAGCGATATCCCGCGGGGTGGCGGGATTTATATAGCTGTTTCATTTTGCGGGCGATGGAGATGCTGGGGCCGGGGGGGCGGGCGGGGATTTTGACGATGCAGTCGTTCATGTTCACGGCTGCGTTTGAGAGGATGAGAAGGGAGATTGCCGAGGGGGGGATGGTCGAGACGGTGGCGCATTTTGGGCCGGGGCTTTTTGCGGTTGGGAATCCAGGGACGCTTCAGACGGCGGCGGTGGTGTTGAGGAGGAAGCCGTGCGAGGAATCGGCGGGGAGGTTTTATCGGGTGGTGGATGAGGAAGAGAAATGTGATGCGCTCGAGGAAATGATCGGGAGCGAAAATCACATGCGCCGAACCCCCTCCCCTGCCCTCCCCCGGAGTACCGGGGGCGGGGGAAAGACGGAGAGACGCACAAGGGAAAATGTTTTCATACTGGAACAGGCCGAACTGGCGGCGATGCCGCGCGGGGCTTGGATGTATTGGATTTCGCCGGCAGTGAGACGGGCGTTTGAGACGTTGCCGAAATTGGGGGAGATTGCGCCGCCGCGGCAGGGGTTGGCGACGACGGATAATGCGCGGTTTGTGAGGTATTGGTGGGAAATCGAGGAACCGGGGTTTTGCGGGGAGAGGAATAAGTGGGTGCCGTATGCGAAGGCGGGGAGGTTTCGCAGGTGGTATGAGTCGGCGCGGCATAGGGTGAACTGGGGAGAGGATGGGCGGGAGATCAAGGCGTCCATCGTCGAGCGGTATCCGTATCTCAACGGGGATTGGCAATGGGTCGCGAAAAACAGCGCGTGGTATGGAAAAGAGGGGATTACCTATTCGTATCTGACGAGCGGGCGATTCAGCGCCCGGCAGATGGAAAAAGGAACGATTTTTGACGTGGCGGGGTCGGCGCTGTTTCCGCGGGACTCGCTGGCGATGCTGGGGGTGCTGAATTCGTCGGTGGCGGGAGAGTTATTGAAGGCGATCAATCCGACGGTGAATTTTCAGGTGGGGGATTTGCGGCAGCTTCCAGTGCCAGGGGATTTTCCGGATGAGTTGAGGGCGGAGGTGAAAGCGGCGATCGAGTGGACTAAGAGGCTGGATCGGTTTGATGAGACGAGTGCGGATTTTGAGGAGCCGGAAGGGTGGGATGGGGAGGAATCAGAGGAGCTGCGAGAGAAGATTGCGCACGCGGAGAAGAGGATTGATGGGATCGTGGCGGAATTGTACGACATCAAATCCACGGCCCTCACCCCGGCCCTCTCCCTGCGTACAGGGAGAGGGGGAAAATGGGAGAGAGCGGCGAGGTGGATCAGTTTTGCGATTGGGATCTGGCTGGGGAGATGGGGCGGTTCGTCGCGGGGGGAGACGGCGATGCTTTCGCCGATGGATGCGCGGTTGGGCGCGACATTGTGAGCATTCTCGAAGAGCGCGGGGAACAAAGGCGGCGGCGGAGATAACTGCCGCGGTTGGCGGGCTGGAGAAGTTTCTCTCACGGGATTTTCTCGCCTGGCACAATGCCACGTATCGCAATCGGCCGGTGGTTTGGGGATTTTCGAGCGGGGAGAAGATTGTGGCGGTTTCGTCGTTGAGCGAGGGGGCAGTGCGTGTGGGGATTGCGCGGATTGGAGAGAAGCTGCCGCGGGGTTGGGGGCGGTGGGTGGACGATGGGATTCAGATCAATCTTGCCCCGCTGTGCGGGTGGATTGCGGAGGGAAAGCTGCGGCGCGTGCTGGTGGAAATGGCGGCGGACCTGGAGGGGGGAAGGTATGGGTTTTCACGGACGGCGCGGTGGATAACGGGAAAAACTAGCCGAGGATCCAGCGGCGGATGCGCTCCAGTTCCTTCTGTTCTTCGGCGGGGGAAAGCTGATTTGTGTCCTGGCCAATGAATTCGGCGCCGATCATGAACTGGTCGTCCTTGTCGGGCCGGCAGTTGGCGACGCGACAGATGAGAGTTGTGAAGGAATTTTTTCCCTTGGCGCCGGGGAGGCGGAGAAGGAAATTGTCGTCGATGCCGATTGGCTGGGGTGCGCAGAATCGGATGCCACGGGAGGAAACATCGCGGAGCTGAACATTGATCCAGGGGGAATTGTCGCTTTTGCTGAGTTTAATGGGGACGGTGAGGCGGACGTCTTTGCGTTCGGCGCGGCGTTTGTCTTTGCCAGACTTGGCGCCGCCAGAGGCGTGCAGGAGTTCGACGGTTTCGGCGAACTTTGCTTCGGTGAATTTCATGGTGCACCAGTCCCGTCCGAGAGTTATCGGCTGAAACCGGGGGGGGCTGAATCGCGAAGTTGCTGAGCAGAGGTTATCAGGCCAGTTTGGCGATGATGGCGTCGGCAAAACCGTCTGTGGTCGCCGAACCCTTGAGGTCAGGGGTGAGATTTTTCCCTCGGCGAGGACGGCGTCATAGGCGTGTTTGATCTTTTCGGCGATGGCGGTTTCGCCGATGTGGTTGAGCATCATGACGCCGGACATGATCAGGGCCAGTGGGTTGGCGATGCCTTTGCCGGCGATGTCGGGAGCGGAGCCGTGGACGGCTTCGAAGACGGCGGCGTTGTCGCCGATGTTGGAGCCGGGGACGACGCCGAGCCCCCCTACCAGTCCGGCGCACAGGTCGGAGACGAGATCGCCGTAGAGATTTTCCATCAGCAGGACGTCGAAGCGGGCGGGGTCCTGGACGAGCTTCATGCAGCCGGCGTCGATGATCAGCTCGGAGTATTCGATGTTGGGATATTCCTCCTGCTGGATCTGGCGGGCGCATTCGAGGAAGAGGCCGTCGGACATCTTCATGATGTTGGCCTTGTGAAAGACGGTGATGGTTTTGCGGTGGCGGCGGGTGGCGTAGCGGAAGGCGTAGCGTGCGATGCGGGTGCAGGCCATGCGCGACGCGACTTTCATGCTGGTGACGACGCCGGGGACGACTTCGTTTTCGATCCCGCTGTAGAGGCCCTCGGTGTTTTCGCGGACGATGACCATGTCGACGCCTTCGTAGCGGGTTTTGATTCCCGGGAGATTGCGGACCGGTCGAACGGCAGCGTAGAGGCCGAGCTTCTGGCGGAGCTGAACGTTGACGGATTTGAACCCCTTGCCGACCGGAGTGGTCACCGGGCCCTTGAGGGCGATTTTGTGGGTGGTGATGGCGGAAGTCGTTTGCTCGGGGAGAACGTTGTCATGGCCCTGCTCGAGGGCGCTTGCCCCCGCGGGCATTTCCAGCCAGTTGACGGAGAAGCCGGCAGCTTCGAGTACGCGGCAGGTGGCGCGGGTGACTTCGGGCCCGATGCCGTCGCCGGGGATGAGAACGATGGTGTGGCGCATGGAGGGATAATCGGAGATATGGGGCGGCGAATCAATTGGGGAACGAAGGGGAAGATGTGAAAGGTGCGAATGTGCGGCGCTCTTACCTTTCACACCTTTCGCACCTTTCACACCGGCCTTTCCAATCGGCAATTGGAAATCGGAAATCGGAAATCTGCTCCCTCTTGACATCCCCAAAATGTTAGGTTAATGTCCGCCCATACACTGGCCGAACAAACGGCTGGGGAAGGGTCGGATTTTTTTATGAACCTCACGCCCAGGCAGCTAGATGTGGTGGTGGCGATTCGGAATTACCGGCATTTGAACGGGTATGCGCCCACGATGCAGGAGCTTGCGGATCAGCTCGGGACGAGCAAGGTGACGATCTTCGAGCACGTCGGTGCGCTGGAGCGCAAGCGGGTTTTGCGGAGGGATAAGCACAAGGCGCGGTCGCTGGAGATTGTGTCGGAAGAGAAGCTGCCGGACGAGAATCGCTCCACGAAGCTGCCGATGCTGGGGAACATTGCCGCGGGGTCGCCGATCGAGGCGATTGAGAATCGCGAGGAGATCGACCTGGAGCGGATGTTTCATTCGCGGGCCGGGGTATATGTGCTGCGCGTGCGCGGGGATTCGATGATCGACGATCATCTCTGCGACGGGGATTACGTGGTGATTGAAAGAAGGGAATCGGCGCGGAACGGCGAGCAGGTGGTGGCGCTGCTGGATACGGGCGAGGCGACGCTGAAACGGTTTTACCGCGAGGGAGGCGGAAAGATCCGGCTGCAGCCGGCGAACAGCAGCATGGAGCCAAGGATCGTGGATGCCGAGCGATGCCGGATTCAGGGCGTCGTGATCGGGGTATTGCGAAGCTACAATAACTGACCGGGCGTCGGGCATTGGGTACTGTGGCGTCGGGGATCGGGCATCAGGCAATCGACGTTGATGTTGGGCAAAGGGCGTTGGGTGGGAAGAGAATTGGGCTGAAAACGAGCGGGCGGGCGAGTGCGGTAGTTTCGTGCAACTTTCTTGCCCATAAGGCGTTTAATAAGTAAAGGAGACCGCGTGGCTACACAAATCCGCACGTCTGGTACTGCGCAATGGCAAGGGCTTTGTCCGGCCCAGCGCCCCTCGCCCAAGCGCCACCGCATCGAATGTTGTTCGGCCAAGCATCGTTGTCGGACGGGGCAATGGACACGCGAACGGGGGGCATTCGGGCAATGGACACTCGAATGGCGGCCGCTCGAATGGCGGCCATTCGAATGGGCAATCAAACGGTCGAGCCAATGGGCTGGCCGGTGCGGGTGAACGGGCGCGTGAATGTAAATGCGTCGGTTGCCGTGAAGGGTGCGCCGAGGGTGGCGGGGAAGCCGGCGAATGGGGCAAACCACTCCGATGCCGAAAAGGCGGAGCCGAAGATTTTGTTTCAGAAGTATTTTCATTCGGTGGGGCCACGGACGTATGCGGCACAGGTGAAGGAGCTTTCTAACGGGAACCATCTGCTGGTGCTGACGGAAGGCAAGCGCGACAAGGCAACGGGTGAAGTGCGCAAAATCCGGCTGTTTATTTATGGGGAAGACTTCGTTTCGTTCTTCCGCCTGCTGCACGAGACGGCGGGGTATATCCGGGGCAATCCCGTGCCGGAGGAAATCCGCAGGAAGCGCGCGAAATTCTGGGCGAAGCGCGAAGACAAGTCGGCCGCTGAATGAAAGTTTAATGCTCCCCCGCTAAAATCCTGGTCATGGAAAAGGCGTTTTTCGCGCTGAGGCGCTGAGGCGCAGAGAAAGAGAGTTTCTTATTCTCTGCGCCTCAGCGCTCCTGCGCGAAAACTCTTTTTTTGATTTCGATAGACGGGATTTAGAAAGGGAAGGTTAGATGCTGCATTTGTTATCACCGCGCGGATTTTTGGCTGGGGCGGCGCGGGCGGGGATCAAAACCAATGGGCAGCCGGATGTCGGGATCCTGGCGTGCGATGCGCTGACGGCCGCGGCGGCGGTCTTTACAACCAACAAAGTGTTTGCGGCGCCGATCAAGATCGGCCGACGGCACGTGGCTCCCGGAAAATTGCGCGGTGGTGGTGAATTCCGGAAACGCCAACGCCTGCACCGGGAAGCAGGGAGAGCGGGATGCGCTGCGGATGTGCGAGTTGGCGGCGGCAGGGCTGGGGTGCAAGAGCAGTGAAGTGCTGCCGTCATCGACAGGGATTATTGGACATCTTCTTCCGATGGCGAAAATTGAGCGAGGGATCGCCGCTGCGGCCAAAGATCTGGGGCGATCGGCGGGGCATTCCGAGCGGTTTGAGCGGGCGATTCTTACCACGGACCTGAAACGAAAATCGGCGGCCGCACGATATCGCGTGGGGAAGGAGTGGGTGACGATCGCCGGCGTGTGCAAAGGTTCGGGAATGATCGGGCCGCGGCTGGCGCTGCACGCGACCATGCTGGCGTACCTCACAACCGACGCGGTGATCCCCCCACCGCTGCTGCGGGCCATGCTGGCCGAGGCGTCGGAGCAAAGTTTCAACGCAGTGACGGTCGACGATCACATGAGCACCAACGATACCGCGGCGATGATGGCTTCGGGGATAGGGGCGGCCATCGATTCGACTTCACTCGCGAAATCCTTCCGGGCGGCGCTGAAGGAAGTGTGCGCTTCGCTGGCCTATCAGATCGCGGCCGATGGGGAGGGAGCGACCAAAGTGGTTCGCATCGACGTCCGGGGAGCGCGGAGCGGGCAGGATGCCAAGCTCATCGCGCGGGCGATAGCAAACTCGCCGCTGGTGAAGTGCGCGATGCATGGAAACGACCCGAACTGGGGACGGATCGTCTCGGCAGCCGGACTGTGCGGGGCGGGTTTTGATCCGGAAAAGGCGGAGCTGCGGCTGCAAAACGTGGCCGTGTTTCGCGCCGGGGGCCCGGCGAAGTTCGATCCGCGGCGGGTGAGCAAATCGCTTCACGCGAAGGAAGTCGTCGTGGATTTAAATTGCCGGCTGGGGAAATCCGCGGCGACGGTTTGGACCTGCGATCTGTCGAAAGAGTATGTGACGATCAACGCGGATTATCACACGTAAGCGCGCTGCGGGGGTCTCATACGCCAGCCGGCTTCGCGGATTACATCTGATTCAGCTCGTCGAGAAGCGCGTTGGAGGCGGCGTCAAGCTTTGAGCCGTCGGCGTCGTAGGTGCCGGCTTCGATCTGGGCGCGAATCGCGGCGATCTTGGCGGGACGAACGTCGTTGGTCTTGAGAATCTGCATGTAGTTCGAGACGCCGGAAAGCTCAACGCTGTCGGATGGGGCTTGCGTCGCCTCCGCCGGAATCTGCTTCTGGACCGGGTTGTTGACGATCTGCTGAATGGGATTGTTGGGGGAGATGTTGTTGATCTGGCTCATCGAAGCTCTCCAGCTTTAAAAGGGCCCACCGCCGGTTGGCAAACTGACGACTCCATCGCCACCATCTGCCGTAAGGGTCCTTTGCTGAGAAATGTATCGACGGGTGTGAGAATTAATCTTGAGGAGGTCGGGCACGGTTGAATTTCGCATAAGCCGTTTGTCTATAAATAGTTGTGATTTCGCCTGAATGGGACAGCGCAAAAATCTCCTTTTCTGCGGCGAAATCACCGCGAGACAAATTTATCTAACCTATCTATTTTATCTATTTTAACAGATGATTCCCCGGCCCAGAATGTTTATCGGCCATCTTATTGGACCGGATTGTTACCGGACGACTGTGGAAAATTGAGGAATTGAAACTCGCTTGCCGTGGGTGCGAAGCACCGATATTTTCTGCCCCACGATATGTCTAACTGGCCCCTGGCGGTGTTGTTTGATTTTGACGGCGTGATCGTCAACAGCGAGCCGCTGCACTTCTATGCGTTTCACACGGTCCTGAAAGACGAAGGGGTGGAGCTGACTGAGGAGCAGTATTACCGCGAATTGATCGGGTTCGACGATCGCGGGGCGTTCAAGCATCTCCTGGCGGATGGGAAGGCGTCGGCCGAGCCGAAGGATCTCCTGCGGCTGATGACCCGCAAAAGCGAAGTCATGATGCAACTGATTCGCGAGCGGAAATACCAGGCGCTGCCGGGCGTGGAAGAATTTGTGCGGGGGCTGTGGCGGCACTATCCCCTGGCGATCTGCTCGGGGCGCTGCGCGAAGAAATAGAGGCGATGCTGGAGGGGATTTCGCTGCGCGATTGCTTTGAAATAATCGTGGCGGCGGAGGACGTGACGGTAGGAAAGCCTGACCCACAGGGGTATTTGAAGTGCATGAAGCTGGTGGCGGCCCACGCGAAGATTTCGCTTGAGCCCAAGGATTGCCTCGTCATCGAGGATGCGCCCAGCGTGATTAAATCAGTGAAGGGAGCAGGGTTTCCGACGCTGGGGGTGGCGACGTCGCACACGATTGAGAAGCTCTCGGACGCGGACTGGAGGGTGGGGACGCTGGAGCCGGCCGCCGTCAGGGAGCAGATTCCCAAGTTGAAGTTAGTGGTTTAGGCGGCGGAAATTCGAAACTCGAAATTCGAATGACGAATCAAATTCGAATGCTCAAAACTCGAAACATATAGCGGGGACGCTGCTTGGGGTTTCGGTCATTCGAATTTCGAATTTCGAATTTGATTCGTCATTCGAATTTCGAATTTCGAGTTTCGAGTTTCGAGTTTCGAATTTATACTCAATCAGTCTCTTGGCGCCGGCGCATCGGCGCTGGCATCTCGCTGTTCGAAGCCGGCGTCGGCAAACCCGGATCGGCGGCTGGAATGCTCGGCGGATAGGGGTGCGCCGCCGGCTCTTCCGTGGCGAGGAGTCCAGGCCCCGGCTCCATGCCGATGTTACGCAGGGCGGTGTTCACCTGGTCGTCATTCTGGTTGATGCGATAGGCGTCGCGGAGGACCTGGCCGGCCTCCTGGTTCTGGGTGAGCTGCTCGAGGTACAGGCCAAGTTCCCGCTGGGCAGCGAAGTTGTCGGGGTCGATGTGGACCGCCTTGCGGTAGTTGTCCAGCGAGGTGTCGGCGTCACCGCGGAAGCGGAAAATGCGGCCCAGCAGACGGTAGTCTTCGCTGGGCTTATCCTGGGAAATATTCTGGGCAACGAGGTCGGTCTCGCTGCCGGTGGCGTCGTGCTCGGCGATGATGTGGGCAAGGCGATCGAAGGCGCTGTCGTGCATCGAGACGCTGTAATGCACGGTGTTGGGCGGGGGCATCAGGCTAAGCGACGTCTTGTAAGCGTCGATGGCTTCATGCCAGGACCCGGTCTGCTCGTCGCACATGCCCAGCCAGTATTCGCTTTCGGGGTCCTGGGGGTTCTGGCGGATGGCGTTGCGGAAGGCGCCGGCCGCCTCGGCATATTTGCCGTCGTTGTAGGCCTGGAAGCCCTGACGCTTGGCGTCATTGGACCAAGTGAGAACGTCCTGGGTGTCCATGCCGCAGGCGGTGAGCAGAAGCAGGGAGCCGCCGGCAAAACCGAGACTAAGAATGCCGCTGAGAATTCGATGCTTGAGGGGGGACATTTGGCTACCTCCATGTAGCATTTGGTGAGAAATCCTTTTGGGAGGAAATGTAGCGAATTGCGCGGAAGATGCAAGAGCCGCGCGTCAGCGAGTCGCAAAATTTGCGCTGGGGACCTCGGGAAAGTCGGCCGATTTGAGCGGCGGAACATAGTTGCCGGTCGAGAGAATGATCTTGAAGGCCTCCTCGGCGGACATGTCTATGAACTGGCATCGCTGGGCGCGGACGAAATAGAGCCGGCCGGTGATCGGGTTGGGGCTGGAGGGGACGAAAACGCAGTAGCAGGGTTCGCCGGCTTCGACGATCCGGCCGCTGCTGAAGCCCATGAGTTTCATCGTTCCGGTCTCATCGGGGATGAGGACAACTCGGGAAAAGGTTCCCTCGGTGCCGCCGGGCGTGAAGGCGATCTGTTTCCACCCCTGGTAGAGCAGACGGATTCCGGGAAGCCGCATGATGATCGTGTCGACGACGCGGAGGAAGAATTTTCCCACGATGCTGTTGGTGGCCATCCCCAGGGCATAGATGGCGGCGAGGGTCAGGACGACGCCGAGGAAGTGGATCCGGCGATGGAAGAGCCAGTCGGTGATGTTGACGGTTTTGTCGTCCACCCACCAGAGGATGAAACCAGTGACGGCCAGGGGAAGAAAGGCGAAAAGCCCGGCAATGAAGGTGCGACGGATGTTGGCGGAGCGAGATTTGTCGGAATCGTTTGGCATGCCCGTGGAACGTATCATGCGCACAGTCGCCGCGAAATGCGACTAGTTTTCCAAGTCATCCTTGGGGGATTTGGGCATGAGCTGGCGGCGGAGGAGGGTAATCGCCCCGAGGCGCTGCAGCGGGGGCTGGTCGAGATTCACGTCGATTTTGTGGCCGAGAAGATATTCAAGATGGTCGATGGTTGCGGCACGCAGAATGGGATCGTCGCTGGCAAGGCAATCGAGCAGGAAGTTGACGTCTCGGCCAAGCTGGTCGGCCTGCTGGGGATTGAGAGGGAAGAATTGGGAGAGGAGCTCGTTCACGCGGGATTTTTGTTCCGCGGTCCACTGCGAATGGTCGGCGGTGTGGAGATAGAGCGCGGCGGGCTCGCCGAGCTTTTCGAGGGACAACTGGGCCTGCTGGCGCTGGGAATAAACGGGTGAATTGAGCTGGGAAATGAGAGGGTCGATCTGGGCGGCGATGTCGGCCGGCCGGCGCCACTGGGCGGCCATCACCTGCCAGGCGACGCGATCCTCCACGGCGAAGACCGATTGGTCCTGCCGAAACTGCTGGAAGAGCGGGCGAAGATATTTTTCGAATTCGTAGGGATGTTTGCGGCGAAGCTCGGGAAGCGTGGGGGCGGAGACGACGACGTCTTGAGTAGGCTGATCGCCCGACCGGGCCTGGACGCGCAGGGTGATGGGGTCGGAGTCGTTGGTTTCGAGATTTTGAATGAGAGAGATCGTCTCCGTGCGGCCGCTCCTGGCGTTTTCCAAGTCCTGGACGACCTGGAGGTGGAGGGGGCCGCTGAGCACCTGGAGATGCCGCCGGACGGCCTGAGGCATCTTCAAATCGTAATAATCGAACATGGGAGCCGTCGAGTGACGCCCGAAAAAACAGCCGAGAATGGAGCGGCCGGGAAGATCGGTAAGCGGGATTCGTCCCCTGATGGATTCCCCCGCGTTGGCGACAGGATGAGCCTGATTGGCGTTGGGGGCCAGGACTTTGAGCTCCTGCTGCACGGCGCTGGAGCTGAGGATAGGCCAATCCGTGACCAGCAGCCCCTGGCACTCGTTGAAGCGGACGACCTGGTTGATGGAGCAGGGATTGAGCAGGGGAAGTTCCTGCCACTGGGCGTAAATGTGCTGGGTTTCGTTGACAAGGTCGGCGACGTCGGATTCTTCGGAGGACTGCGTGGTGGCCGGGGGTTGAGCCGCATGACATAGGCAGACTAGACATGGGCAGGCTAGATATGGGCAAACCAAGCCCATAACGATCAGAAATTGAATCGCCTTTGCGGCCGGGGAAGGCATCCGACACCTATTATAGAGCCGATATTGAGATAGGACATGCAACTTATGGCCGAGTTGTCCGTCCGATTAATTGAATGATGCCTCTTTTGCCTTGTTGCTTCGGGTGGTCAGCGTACAATATTTGTTAAGGGAGACCTTATGAGCCGGCTTGATAGTCATATCTCCGCTGTGCGCAACAAATTGGCGTTGACGGTTTTCCTGGAGAGCCTGGCGATGGCGGGGATGGGATTGGCGGTGGTGTTGCTGATCGCCATCGTCGGCCAGAAGGTGCTGGACCGGGAATTATCGCATGGGATGATTTTGCTCGGCGTCGGGCTGGCCGGGGCGGTTGTGGGGGCATGGATTTTCAGCTTGATCCGCCGGCCCACCTCGGAGCAGGCGGCGGTAAAAATCGACGAGACGCTTGGGCTCAAAGAGAAGTTCAGCACGGCGCTTTACTGCGCGAACTGTCCGACCCGTTTGCATCGGCGGCGGTTTTCGACGCCGAACGGACGGCAACGGAGGTGAGCCTTCACAAGCGCTTCCCCGTGAAGTTTCCCCGGCAGGCGATCGCCACGCTGGCGATGTTTGCCCTGGCGTTTCTGGTCGCAGTGCTGATGCCCACGCTGCATCTGTTTTCCCGGCCCAAGACGGCCGATGCCAAGCGCACCTACAACGCGGTGCAGGCGCATCAGAACCAATTTGTGAAGCAGGCGCTGCCGACGATCTTAGCCCCTGCGGCCATGCCCAACGCCAGCGAGCAGATCAAGCGGGCCACGGAAGACCTCAACAAGGCGATCCACACCGACGAGGGGGATACGCTGCGAAATCACCGCAGCCTGCTTTCGGCGCTTCAGGATTACAACAAGACGATGGTCGATGAGCTGAATAAGAACGAAAAGTTCCAGACGGCCCAGGATGAACAGAATCAGCTCGCGGCGATTTCCAGCGCCAAGGATGATTCAACGCCCATGGGCAAGGCGCAGAACGAGCTGAAGGCGGGGAACATCGACTCGGCGATGACGGATATTTCATCCGCGGTCGACAAGTTCAATCACATGAGCGCAGCCGACCAGCAGAAGGTGGTCGCCCAGGCGAAGGACCTGGCCAACGAGCTGGCCAACGCGGCGAACGATCCGAAAGTGCAGCAGAAGATCGCGCAGCAGCTTATGCAGATGGGGGCGACGCAGTCGCAGGCGCAGCAGATGTCGGCGGCGATGCAGCAGGCCGCGCAGGGAAATCAGCAGGCGCAGCAGCAGATGCAGCAGATGGCCAAGCAAATGGCCCAGCAGATGAACAACGGCCAGGGCCCGTCGCAGCAGCAGCAGCAGCAGATGCAGCAGATGATGACGAAGGCGCAGGCGCTGGCCAACACGCAGGCTCAGGCGCAGTCGCTGTCGAGCGCGGCGCAGCAGCTCAGCATGGCAATGATGCAGGCGCGGTCCGCCGGGCAGCAGCAGCAGGCGCATCCGGGATCGCAGCAGCGGCCGGGCCAGGGCGGGCCGTCGAATCAGTCGGCGCAGGCTTCGGCGATGGGCCAGGCGCAGCAGGCCATGCAACAGCAGTTGCAGCAGATGCAGGCCAATGCCAAAGACGCCCAGGCGATGCAGGCAGCGGCAAATTCATCGGCCCAGGCGGCGGCGGAAGCCGCGGCGGGGCTGAACGGACCCAACGGCGGCGGAAACACCGATGGGCCGGACGGCTCGGGAGCGATGGGTTCCAAGCAGGATACACAGGGAGAGTTCGATCCGAATGCGGTGGGCGGCCAGTGGTCGAAACAGCCGGGCAAAGGCGGGGCACGGATGGACATCGCGGTTTCCCCCGCGACGTTCAAGCAGGAGCTCGATCCGTCGAAGGACATCGCCACGGGCAAAATCCTGGCCAGCCGGTATGTGAAGGCGGGCATCGATCCGGGGCGATCGACGGCGGGACTGAGGGACGTGGCGGCAAGCGCGCAAAAGGATGCGCCCGATGACATCGATCAGGACCATGTTCCGCGCGAGGCGCAGGAAGCGGAAAAGGAATATTTCAGCGCCATGCAAGCGCAAAATTGAAATTCGAAACTCGAAATTCGAATGACGAATCAAATTCGAAATTCAAAAATTCGAAATTCGAAACAAGCGGTTCGACGGCGGCATTTTAATTCGAATTTTGGTCATTCGAATTTGATTCGTCATTCGAATTTCGAGTTTCGAATTTGACCCCTGACGCATTTAGGATGGCGCGGAACTGATTAATGGTTTTCACCCTCCTCTCCTCCATCTCCTTCCGCCTCGACGAGTTTTCGCCGTGGATGGCGCTGGCGCTGTTCGGAGGCATCGGCTCCGTCATCATTCTGCTGGGAATAAAATCGCTGTCCGGCCTGGGGTCGGTGCGGAAGTGGGTGGCGATCGGGCTTCGGCTGGCGGTCCTGCTGCTGATTATCCTGATCCTGGGGGATATCCAGCTCGTGCGTAAAAACACGGATGTGGAAGTGATGGTGGTGCGGGACATCAGCCAATCGACGCAACTGGTGACGGATTATCCGGGTAAATATCTTCAATCGTCCCTCGACGATTATCTGCTGAGCGCCACGAAGTCGGAGAACAGCCCCTCGCGCAAGGCAGGGGATCGCGTCGGGGAGATCAGCTTCAACGAGCACGCCTACATCGACGCGATTCCCAGCCCGCAGCTTTCGCTGGAGGCGCGGGCGGTGCGCGGTCCCGGCACGGGAACCGATGCCGCGGGGGCAATTCAGCTTGGGCTGGCGTCGATGAGCAACAACTCCATGCACCGCCTGCTGCTGATCTGGGACGGGAATGCCACTTCGGGCGACCTGGACGCCGCGATGGCCGCCGCGTCGAGCCAGCATGTACCGATCGACGTGATGCCGCTCCAGTACAACGTCGAGCATGAGGTGATGATGGACAAATTCATCGCCCCAACCCGGCGGCAGGAGGGGCAGCCCTTCAGCATCGACGTTTATATCAACAGCAAGAACGATGCGAATGTCGCGGGCGATATTTCCGTCACCGACAACGGGAAACTGATTCCCCTCAGCGGCGGACAAACGACGCAGCGGGTGATGCTCAAGCCCGGGCCAAACGTGGAGCGCATCCAGCTTCCGGCCCAGTCGGTGGGCGTCCACCAATTTCACGCGACGGTTTCGAACATCGCGGGTGTGACGGCGGAAGTTGGCGACGACCAGACGCCCGTGGCGTCGCAGCTCGACAACAAATCGGCGGATGCGTTTACCTTCGTGCAAGGCAAGGGGCGGGTGCTCCTGGTCGACAATACCGATCCCAGTCACAGCGTCGATTCGGGCCGGTTCCTGCGGCAGGCGCTTCAGAATGAGAAGATCAACCTGGTTACGATTACGCCCGAGGAATTCCCGAATAATCCCATCGAGCTTCAAGCCTATGACGCGGTCATTCTGGCGAACGTCCCGCGCGGCGAGGGGGGATTGAACGACCAGCAGGAACAAATCCTGGCCCAATACATTCACGACACCGGCGGCGGCCTAGTGATGATCGGCGGGCCGGAAACATTTGGCGCCGGCGGCTGGGAAGGCTCGCGGCTGGAGCAGGAATTGCCAGTAAACATGGAGGTCCCCGCCCAGCGGCAGATTCCCAAGGGTGCGCTGGTTTTGATCATGGACCCTGCCGAAGCGCCGGACGGAAATTACTGGGGCGAACAGTGCGCCATCAAGGCAATGGAGGCCCTCTCCACGCAGGATGAAGTGGGCGTCATCAGCTATGCCTATTCGACGGGCCCCGGCTGCCGATGGGATGCGCCCCTGGCCGTGAAAGGAGACGGCAGCAAGGTGCTAGCGGCAATCAAGAACTGGGAGCTTGGCGACATGCCCAGCTTCGAGGAATCGATCTCGCTAGCGTTGGATGGGAAAGATGGACATGAGGGCCTGCTGGCGTCGAACGCGCGGGCGAAACATATCGTGCTGATTACCGATGACGATCCGGAAATGCCGTCGGAGGGAACGATCCAGCAATTGATCGGGGACAAGATCAGCGTTTCGACGATCACGGTTTATCCGCATCAGCCTGGAAATATCGCGCCGGGATGCAAGGAGTTAGCGCAGCGCACGGGCGGCAGGAATCTACGGGCCGTTTGAAGGCAATCTTGCCCCCCTGCCGCAGATCTTCATCAAGGAAGCGACGGTTGTGAAGCGCAGCATTATCCAGGAAGACCCGCATGGAATTCCTGTCGTACTGGCGGCAAGCAGCAGCGATCTGGTGAAGGGAATCACGCCGGGCCCGATGCCGCCGCTGTATGGGTATGACCTGACCGGCCGCAAGGACAATCCGCTGATCGAAGTGCCGATGGTGGCCGGCCCGAAGCGTGATCCGGTGCTGGCAATGTGGCAGGCGGGGCTGGGAAAGTCGGCGGTGTTTACCGGCGATGCGTTTAACCGCTGGGACGCCAACTGGGTCGGCAGCGACCTGTACGAGAAATTCTGGTCGCAAATGGTCCGCGGCGTTTCCCGCTCCCCCTTCTCCAGCGATTTTGAAACCGAAATGACCACCGACGGCGACCAGGGGCACATCATCGTGCGGGCCCAGAAAGAGGGGAACGCGTTTAACAACTTCCTCAATATCGCCGGCACAATCGCCGGCGGCGCCGATCTCACCCCGCATCCCATCCGGCTGCTTCAAACAGGGCCAGGGACTTATGAGGCCGATTTCGATGCCAGCGCGCAGGGAAGTTATATCTGCTATCTCTCTTACGTCGGGGAGGATGGGAAAACCGGCTCGCTGCTGGCGGGGACGACAGTGAACAGCTCGCCGGAGATGCGGAACCTTCAGAGCAACGACGCACTGCTTCAGCAGATCGCCGCAGCGCACGGGCGGGAGATGGCTCAAGCCGTTTGACGTAACGTCGGCCGATTTGTTTACGCGCGATGGACTGGCCGTGACGGATTCGCCGCAATCGATCTGGGATTTGCTGGTCCCCTGGCTGCTGGCCCTGATCATTATCGACGTGGCCGTGCGGCGCATCGCCTGGGATTGGCCGGCCACCAAGCGCATGGCCCTGGCGGCCGCGGATTATGTGCGCACGTTTACGCATGACCTATCGCAAGGTGGAATCGCCGCAGATGCTCGAGACCCTCAAGCGCGTCAGGGAAGAAGTCGCCGAGCAGAAGTTCAAGGTGCAGGAACCGGAGCCGGGAACCGCGCGGGCCGCGACGATGGTGCAGGCCCGGCCAAATCCAACGGCGAAATTCGAGGCGGGAGGAGGCGTGGAGGGCGATCTGACCTCCGTCGTGGGCGGAGCCGTGGACAAACCGGTCCCGGCAGGATCGAAGGAAACGCAGCCAAAAGGCGCGGTGGGATTGGCCGAATATACCGGTGGGCTGATGCAGGCAAAGCGCCGGGCGCAGCAGAAGATCAGGCAGAAGACGGAAGAGTGAAAAACTCGAAACCCGAAATTCGAATGACGAATCAAATTCGAAACCCGAAACTCGAAACAAATGGGCCGACATCGCTATCTGTTTTGGTCATTCGAATTTCGAATTTGATTCGTCGGAGCCGCGGACGGCTCCGGGCCGTAATCGGCGAGTACGCCCCGGAGGCGTCCGCGCCTCCGAATTTCGGGTTTCGAGTTTCGTCTATTTCAAGCAAACATAACTTTTGCGAAGGACCCCTATGGCCGTAGCATCCAACATCCAGGGCGTTGATCCCCAAATCCAGGCCGCTTGCGATCAGTTCCGGCAGGACTACCGGGCGGTGCAAACCGAAATCGGCAAGGTCATCGTCGGGCACCAGGATATCGTCGACGGCGTGCTCACCTGCCTCTTCGTCGGCGGCCATGCGCTGCTGGAAGGCGTGCCAGGGCTGGGCAAGACGGCGCTGATCCGCGCGCTGGCCGAGGCGCTGGATCTGAAATTCAGCCGGATTCAGTTCACGCCCGATCTGATGCCGGCCGACGTCATCGGCACCAACGTGATCATGGAAAACGACGCACGGCCATCGCGGCTTCACCTTCATGTCTGGCCCGATCTTTTCGCAGATCGTGCTGGCCGACGAAATCAACCGCGCCACGCCCAAGACGCAGTCGGCCCTTCTGGAGGCGATGCAGGAACAGCCAGGTGACAGCCGGCGGGCAGGTGCGCAAGCTCGAGGAGCCCTTCTTCGTGATGGCCACGCAGAACCCGCTGGAGCAGGAAGGAACCTATCCGCTTCCCGAAGCGCAGCTCGACCGGTTCTTCTTCAAGCTGCTGCGTGCAATACAGCGGGCGGGATGAACTGCGGGAGATTCTCAACCGCACGACCTCGACGTATAGCGCACGCCGTCAAGCCGGTCCTGAACGGCCCGCGGATCGTTCAGCATCAGCAACTGGTGAAGCGCGTGATCATCGCCCCGCACGTGCAGGATTATGCGATCCGCGTCGTCCTGGCGACGCATCCGCAGGGGATTTTCGCCGTGAACATGACGAACCAATTCCTGCGCGTCGGCGCCAGCCCGCGTGCCGCGCAGGCGATCGTACTGGCGAGCAAAGTACGGGCGCTGCTGGATGGACGGTTCCATGTCAGCTTTAAGGATGTGAAGGACGTCG
Organism: uncultured Phycisphaerales bacterium; assembly: GCA_963755915.1. Taxonomy (GTDB): domain Bacteria; phylum Planctomycetota; class Phycisphaerae; order Tepidisphaerales; family Tepidisphaeraceae; genus PALSA-1353. Next base: position 2,804,828 of record CAVWLP010000002.1, on the reverse strand, counting down.
CGATCCCCGCGATGCGGCATCGCGTGATCCTGAATTTCGAAGGCGAAGCTGAAGGAATCACTACGGACATGGTGCTGGAGAAAGTAATCGCAGAGACGCCCAATACGGTGGAGGACGACGCGGTTGTAGTGGCAAAAAAAGCATAAGCTCACGCAGAGGCGCAGAGCTCGCAGAGAAATTGCCTTCAATTCCCTCCGCGCCTCTGCGTGAGATATTGAATTTGAGAGTGCAGGAGAATCGGCATTGATCGATGTTCTGAACTATTTCGCCGCGAATCCCGCATTGGTGGGCGGTGCGATTGTCGTTATCGCCCTGCTTTTAATCGGGTCGGCTATCCTGCGTGGAATCCTGGTGGTGCACGCAAACGAGCGTTTCGCGGCCTGGAAATGCGTTAAGTGCGGATACGACCTGCGCGGGTCGGAGGATCGCTGCCCCGAATGCGGGTTCCCGATTCAGCCGCCGGAATTGCCGCTGACGATGCCCCTGGACGGGAAAATGATGCGCGAGCACTGGCCGAGCACCACGACGCCGCCGCGAAAGCCCGAGCCGGAGGAGACCGAGGTGGAGGTATACAGCGCGGACGTGGCCAGCGTGAACATGCTGGTCGAGCACCTGCGGGCCGAGGGGGCCGCGGCACGGATTCGATACTCGCATTTCAAGCCGAACCTGGCCTTTTACAGCGGTGAAAGGGAGCAGGAATTCGCGACAGCTCAGGTCTGGTCGGGAGACCTCGACCGGGCCATCGAAATGATCCGGCATTTCAGCAGGGAAAAGCGCCCGGCGCTGGAAACACATACGAGCGAAAACCAATGACGACCATCGCCCGCCCAAATTCCCGGTCCCTGCTGCTCGATCCGCAATTCATGGCCAAGCTCGATCAGCTCGACGTCATTTCGCGCAAGCTGCTGGCTGGAAAACTGAAAGGCGAGCGCCGCTCCAAGCGCCGCGGACAATCGGTCGAATTCGCCGATTACCGCAACTACGTCATCGGCGACGATCTGCGCTTCATCGACTGGAACATCTACGCCCGGCTCGACAAGCTCTTCCTGAAACTCTTCCTCGAGGAGGAAGATCTTTCCATGTTCATCCTCGTCGACGTGAGCAAAAGCTGCGACTACGGCGAGCCCAACAAGGCCCTGTATATCAAGCGGGTGGCGGCAGCGCTGGGGTATGTGGGGCTGGTGAATTACAACCGCGTGCACATCGTGGCGATCTCCGAAGGCATCGCCGCCGAAACCGGCGCCCTGCGCGGCCGCCGCCGCGTGGGGCAGATGATCGATTTCATCGATAAGCTCACGCCCGCGGGCCCGAGCCATTTCGCCGAGGCCTGCCGGAAGTTTGCGCTCACGCACCGTCAAAAGGGTGTGTGCGTGGTCCTTTCCGATTTCTTCGTGAAAGAGGGCTTCGAGGCGGGCCTCCGCTATGTCGCCGGCGGAAAATACGATCTGTTCTGCGTGCAGATACTTTCGCCGCAGGAAATCGATCCGGAACTCGCCGGAGATTTGAAGCTCAAAGATGTCGAGGATGGGGATATGGCGGAGGTGTCGATCACCGAGCCGCTGATGGCGCAGTACAAAAAGAATCTGAACGCCTACTGCCTAAGTTTGAAAGAGTATTTGAGACGAAGAGGCGGAACGTATTTGTTCAGCAGCACGGCGGTGCCGTTTGAGACGCTGGTTTTAAACTATTTAAGGGAGCGTGGACTTTTGGGATAATTCCGAAGCCCGAAACCAGAATGGCGAATCAAATCCGAAATCCGAATGACGAATTGGGTGACGCCAACTGCGATCGCCGCGCCACTTTTGATCTGGAGGAGCGAACCGCGCGGTTTGGGGAGTCCGTTATCGCATTTGCCAAGCGGGTGCCACAGAATGCCCTGACGACGCCCCTGATCGGGCAGGTGGTGCGGGCGGGAACGAGTGTCGGCGCAAATTATTGCGAAGCCGACGATGCGGAGTCGAAGAAGGATTTCCGCCACAAGATCGGCCTCCGTCGCAAGGAATCGCGTGAAACGAAATATTGGCTGCGAATGATCGTGGCTGCCGAGCCGTCAATCCGGCAAGAGGCGGGCACACTTTGGAAAGAAGCAAAGGAGCTAAATTTGATTTTCGGCGCGATTCGCCGACGAACCCTGGCATAAAATCCGGGCCAATTCATTCGTCATTCTAGTTTCGGATTTGATTCGCCATTCTGGTTTCTGGTTTCGGGTTTTACCATGTCGTATCTACCGCATTTTCTCAACACTTGGCCTGCTGCTCTGGCGGCTTCGATCGTTATTCCTTCGCTGCTGATTCTCTACTTCTTAAAACTGCGCCGCAGGGAGCTTCCAGTACCTTCTACCCTCCTTTGGCGCAAGGCAGTGCAGGATCTACAGGTCAACTCGCCGTTTCAAAGACTACGGAAAAATCTCCTCCTTCTCCTGCAGTTGCTTTTACTGCTCGCCCTGCTTCTCGCGCTTGCCCGTCCAATCATGAATTACACCCCAGGCGCTGGCCCGCGCACGATCATTCTGATCGACCACTCCGCCTCGATGTCGGCGGACGACATTCCGGGCGGCCGCACCCGGCTTGACGAAGCCAAGCGCGAGGCCAAGAGCCTCGTCGACACCATGGGCCGAAACGGGGCGGCGATGCTGATCGCGTTCGACGATTCCGCCCAGACCCTTGTTCCCTTCACCTCCGACAAGCGCGTCCTGAAAAATGCCATCGATTCAATCGAGCCGACCGATCGCCGCACCAAGCTCGAGGCCGCGTATCAGCTTGCCAACGCACAAGCGGCCTTCACCACGATCGACGGCCCCGCGAATTCCACCTCCTCGCAGTTCCGCGAAGCCCCCGATGTTTATCTTTATTCCGACGGCCGCGTTCTCGATGCGGAGAAGGCCAGCCTTCAGGGAAATCTGCACTACCAGAAGATCGGCACGGACACGGCCGGCAACATCGCCGTGGTGGCCATGAGCGCCAAGCGCGATTACCAGCAGCCCACGCAGGTGCAGGTTTTCGCCCGGCTCGCTAATTTCGGGCCCGACCCCGTCAGCGACGTGCAGGTCCAGCTCAGCGTCAACGGCAAGGTGCAAAGCAGCGGCACGGCGAACCTCCTGCCGGAGCGATATACCGACGACCAGCGCCGCCAGGCCATCGCCGGCGGATTCGCCGAGCGCAATGGCGTGGAATTTCCCCTGCTTGAGCTGACGGATTCGGCCGTCGTCACCGTCGAGCAGATGAACCGCGACGGCGACCATCTTTCAGCCGACGACGCCGCCAGCGTCGTGGTCCCCCCCCCGAAGATTCTTTCGGTGCTGCTGGTGACGGATGGCAACTGGTTCCTCGAGCAGGGCCTGCGAAGCCAGCGGCTTCAGGTTCTCGACAAGATGTTTCCCCAGGAATATCACGAGCTGTCCAACGCCGACGGCGGCGGAAAAAAACTCCCCAAGCCTTACGACGTGATCGTCTTCGACCGCGACGACGACCTGAAACCCGCCGAGGTTCCGACCAGTGGCGCGGCAATCTATTTCGGCTGCGTGCCGCCGGGCCTGGAGATCAAGGCGGCGACCGACGTGGCCGGCAACCGCGTCATCGAAGACGATAACTGGGTGCTCGACTGGGACCGCGATCATCCCATCCTGCGCTATCTCAACCTCGGCAAGCTCTACGCGGCCCACGTCTTCAAAGTTTTGCCGACCCTGAATTCGCAGGTCCTCGTAGACGGCACGAATTGCCCGCTCGTGGTTTTGCACCGCGAGAACCGAGCGTTTCATCTGATCATTCCGTTCGACGTGATCAACAGCAGTTGGCCGCTCCAGCCCACCTGGCCAGTATTTTTGTATCAGACGCTTCAGTTCATGGCGCTGGGGACGGATCTTCAGGTACGTCCGTCCTACGAGCCGGGGGTCGCCCTGCGAGTTCCACGGTTTAATCTCCAGAAGCTCAGTCCCATGCCGGATTCCGTCACCATCACCGGTCCGATGGGCGCCCTGACGGCCAAGGTTCCACCGGCAGGCGATTTCGTTCTGCCCGCCCTGGACAAAGTGGGGCTATATCACACCGACCCGCCGATTCCGCAATATGAAACGATCGCGGTGAACCTTCTGGACGTCAACGAAAGCAACCTGCTGCCGACCGACGTCGCCCCCGGCACCGGCGGGCACGAAGTCGCGGCCTCGCAGGGAAAGAGCCGCCTGGAGCTGTGGTGGTGGCTCGTCGCCGCCGCGCTCCCCCTGCTCCTGCTCGAATGGTGGGTCTACACCCGAAGAGTCCACCTGTAAAACGTCATTGCGGAATCGAATCGCTTCTTTTCTGACCAGAAGTCTACATTCGGGGGTTCACTGCTACGCCTGGAAATATTATCTGACGGCCCGGAGGTCAATCCGCGCCAATCCATCCCCTTCTTGTTAGCAAATTTCCTCCTGAATTTCCAAAGATTCCTGATTGCGACTAAAGCCGTGGGCGATATCGCTTTTGCATCGATTTATTTCACGTAACTCCTTTGCGAGGGACGAAAATGGCGCACCGAGTGCTCGTGGTGGATGACGACCAGGCGATTCATGCTCTGGCGAAGGAATCGCTGTCAAACTGGTTTACGCACTGCATTGGTGCGTATGACGGCGAGACCGGGGTGAAATATGCCTCCGAGCAGAAGCCGGACGCCATCCTGCTCGACATGAACATGCCGGGCCTGAATGGATACGAGGTCTGCCGGCAGCTGAAATGGAACCGGGCGACCCAGGATATCCCGGTCATTTTCCTGACCTCGCGGTCGGATATGGCGGACAAGCTCAAAGGGATGGGCATGGGCGCCGTCGACTACATCACCAAGCCGTTTGATCCCGACGAGCTGCGGGTTCGCGTGAGGTCCGTTTTGCGCTCGCACGAGGCCGTTCAGCTCGCGGAGGCTCGGATGGCCACCGACAAGCGCAGCGGCCTTTTCAACCGGACCTATTTCGAGCACCGGGTCGAGACGGACGCATCCACTGCCCGGCGGTGGCGCAAGCCGCTGGCCTGCTTCCTGGCGGCGGTGGAGGACTGGCAGGGAATGTCGGCCAAGCTCGGCCCGCACAGCCTCGACCAGTTCGTTCGCGTCTCGGCCGAGGGAATCGTCGCCTCGCTGCGAAAGGAGGACGTCACCTGCCACTGGGATGAGCAGACCTACGCCGTGCTGGGATTCGCGTCGGATAAGGGCAGCGCCATCGAGCTGGGAAACCGCATCCGCCTGGCGATCTCTGATGCCGGCTACATGTGCGGCCTGACCACGGTCCAGCCGGCGGTCACCATCGGTGTGGCGCTCTCAAAGTTCTCCGGAGGCGGCGCCCTGCTCAAGAAGACCGTCGAAACACTCGCCGACGCCCGCCAGCACGTCAACGGAAGTATTTTGTTTGGGGGAGAACTATCGGAACCACGTCTGGCGGATTGGGCCGCCAGCCGTCTGCACAACTGACTCTTTTTGAGAGGAACTGGGTTATGGAACAATCAATTCTGATTATTGACGACTCGAAGGACATTCATCGCCTGATCCGCTCGGCGCTGGAAGAGGAACCGTGGCGGATCGAGTCGGCATACGACGGCCCCGCCGGGCTGGAAATGGCCGCCGCGGGCAGGTTCGACCTGATCCTGCTCGACCTTGACCTTCCCTCGATGAACGGCTTTGAAGTCTGCCGGCATCTCAAGGCCGATCCATACACGTCCAGCGCGGCAGTCATTTTCCTGACCACCCTATCCGGCACGGACGAAAGGGCTTGCGCTCTCAAGCTTGGCGCTGCCGACTACATGACCAAGCCGTTCGACTCCGAGAACCTGAAGAGCCGGATTGGCCGGGAACTACGAACGCAGCTCCCGGAATACAAGATCGCCACATATGCGAATAACATTAACTTCACAAACTGCCTCCGGTGATAAGAGGCCGAAAACAAAAGGGTTCCGTCACTTAGGTTTTTCTTGAGAAAAATTTCTAATCCTTTTCGGAAGGACAACCGAACTACTTTTGTAGGAAAGCGGAATGATGACATACGTAGACTTTTTCTCTTTTCTGTAAGCGAGGGTTTAGCTGCTATGGACGCTTCAATTCTTACCATTGACGACTCACTTCCCATGCATCGCCTGATCCAGTCGGTCTTTGGCTCCCTGGGCGTGGCATTTCACACGGCCTACGACGGTAACCGAGGGCTCAGCCTGGCAGTGCATTACCGACCCAACGTCATTTTGCTGGACGTGGATCTGCCCGGCATGGACGGCTTCGAAGTCTGCCGCCGCCTCAAGAGCAGCAAGGAGACTTCCCCCATCCCGGTCATTTTCGTCACCGCCGATTTCGCCAGGCAGGATAAGTCGAAGGGAATCGAGCTGGGAGCCGCCGGCTATATCACCAAGCCTTTCACTCCGGAGTCATTACTAGCTTCGGTTCAGTCATCGATAAAGAAACGTGAGGCGGAGCCTCACCCCGATACACAACGCACCCCGGGCCTGCACCGACGGGCCGATTTGGAAGCCTTTCTGGCCAGCCATGAAGCGGCGGTCGCTGGCGACGGCAAATCGCTGGCCTGCATCGCCTGCGACGTCGACGAACTCCGCATCATCAACGGCCGCTTCGGAACCTCCGGCGGAGACGAGGTTATCTCCCGCATCGGCGAAATGCTCGTCAAGCATAGCCGCCCCGGAGACCTCGTCGCCGACTGGGGTGCCGGCCGGTTCATGATCGCCGCGCCGGGACTCGACCGCCGCGACGCCGGGCGGACGGCCCAGCGCCTCAGCGAAAAGATCAGGGAGCTGGAGGTCCTCGGAGCCGGAACGGATTCCCGCGTCACCTGCACGTTCGGTGTGGCGGACACCGCCGTGGCGGCCGGGCAGCCGGTCCTGGAACGCGCCGACGGTGCGCTGAAGAGAGCGAAACTGAATGGCCGGGCATCGGTGTCGGTGGCTCGTCCTCCGCGCTGATCGATCGGCCCATCGGCCGAGAAGCGCGGACGTACATATCGCCTTGGGAGGCCGAACTAATGAATAAGCATCTCCTCGTCGTTGACGATTCACCACCGATCCACACCCTGGTGAAATCCGTTCTGGCTGACGATCCCATCGAGGTCCACTCCGCCACCAATTCCACCTACGGCCTAACCCTGGCCGCGTCGCTCAAGCCCGACCTGCTCCTGCTCGACGTCGACATGCCGGAAATCGACGGCTTCGAATTCTGCCGACGCATGAAGGCCGATGCCAGCCTCTGGAGCGTCCCCGTCATCTTCCTCACCTCCAAATCAGAGACCGGCGACAAGGTCCAGGGCCTGGAAATGGGCGCCACCGATTACATCACCAAGCCCTTCGAGGCCGCCGAACTCCAGGCCCGGGTTCATGCCTCGCTGCGAATTCAGCGCGTGATTAAAACCCTTGAAGACAGCTCCCTAGTCGACACCCTGACCGGCTTCGGCAACCGCAAGCTCTTCAACCAGCGGCTCGCCGCCGAGGTTTCCGTGCGTGCGCGTGGAGGCCGGCCCCTGACCGTCACCTATATCGACATCGACGGATTCTCGACGATCAACAACTGCTATGGACAATCGTTCGGCGACGGTGTGCTGACCAGCGTCGCCCACGTAATCCGCGAGGCCTTCCGCCTCGAGGATGTCCTCTGTCGTTTGGGCGGCGACGACTTCGCCGTCCTGTTGCCCGACACGTCCATGGATCAGGCGATTGCCATCGCCGCGCGGATGAAAACGGGGCTCTCAAAGGCGCGGTTTTCATATCGGGATGCCGTGGTGCCGGTCACCTGCTGCATTGGAATCGCCGAAGCGGGCGAACCGTATGACCGCACCATGCTCGATCGTGCCATCGCATCGGTCACACAATCATCCAAGCGCGCCTCCAACGGACTATACCTGTCAATGGCCAACAAACCCCTTCCCGCGGAGAAGGCTGCATAGGCGCCCGGGGGGGAACTTGTCCCCGGGAGGAGCGGCAATATGACGGCAATGCCAGAGAACAAGATTCCCGTTCCACCCGCGACGGCGCCGCCGTCCCCAAGCGAAAAGCCGGAGGGCCCCGGGTACGATCTTGCCGCCGGCAATTTCGATCTCACTGCCGCGGGTAGTGAGGGGTTGATGAAACAACTCCTCGTCTTCCAGAAATTCGCCCTCGATCAGGCGGCCATTGTCGCAATCACCGACGTTCGCGGACGCATCATCAGCGTCAACGACAAATTTTGCCAGATCAGCAAATACCCACGCAGTGAACTGATCGGGCAGGACCATCGCATCCTCAATTCCGGAACCCATCCCAAGCAATTCTTCAAGGACATGTACGCCATGATCGCCAGGGGAAAGGTCTGGCACGGCGAGATTCGCAATCGCGCCAAGGACGGCTCATTTTACTGGGTGGACACCACGATCGTCCCTATCATCACCAACCCCACCCAGGGCAAAATCAGCGGATATATCGCAATCCGCCACGACATTACCGAACTGAAAAACATCCAGGAGCGTCTGCGCATCGCCAAGGAAGCGGCCGAGGCGGCCAACCAGGCTAAAGGAGAATTCCTGGCCAACATGAGCCACGAGATCCGCACCCCCATGACTGCGATCATCGGCTACGCCGACCTCCTCGGCGACGAAAACCGCCGCGCGGAGGATCGGACGGAATTCCTTCAGACCATCCGCCGCAACGGCGAGCATCTCCTCTCCGTGATCAACGACATCCTCGACATTTCCAAAATCGAGGCCGGGAAGCTTCAGGTGGAGAATATCACCTTCGATCCCGCCAAGATCGTCTCCGATATAGAGGCATCCATGCGCGTGCGCGCCATGGAAAAAGGCGTCGGTTTCGGCGTCGAATACCGCGGCCAGGTTCCAGCCTGCCTCCATAGCGATCCCCACGCGCCTCCGGCAGGTGCTGCTCAACCTCGTCAGCAACGCCGTCAAGTTCACCGAAGAGGGGATGATCAGGATCGTCGTCAGCTACGATCAGCCCGGCGCCAAGATGCACTTTGCCATCTGCGATACCGGAATCGGTTTGAGCCCCGGCCAGCAGGCAAATCTCTTCAAGCCGTTTTCACAGGCCGACGGATCGACGGCCCGGCAGTTTGGCGGGACCGGACTGGGGCTGGCGCTTTGCAAGCGCCTCGTCGAAGCGATGGGGGGACAGGTCACCCTGCAAAGCAAACCGGGAAAGGGAAGCACATTCGAATTCACCGTCAATGACCTGGAAATTGCCGGCAATAGCGAGAGCGCGCCCCAAACCCAGGTTCAAACAGCCACCGGCCCAGGCGAGAAGCCGATCGGGCGTTTGAGCGGCGCGTCCTCCTCGCCGAAGACGGCGCCGACAACCGGCGGCTGGTGTCGATCTACCTTGAAGACGCCGGATTGCGGGTCGAGACCGCCAACGACGGCGCCGAGGCCGTCAGGATGATTATCGCTTCGCATAACGCCGGCAAAAGTTATGACGCCGTCCTGATGGACATGCAGATGCCGGAGGTCGACGGATACACGGCCACTGCTGAACTGCGCCGCGCGGATTGAAGGATCTTCCCATCATCGCCTTCACCGCCCACGCGATGGCCAGCGAAAAGAGGAAGTGCCTCGAGTGCGGCTGCAATGATTACGCGACCAAGCCGGTCAATCCCGATGCCCTGATCCGCACGCTGGCGAAATATATCAAGCCCGCCACCAGGAGTGATGCCATGCCCAAACCCGCCAAGACTCCCGCCGTTCGCAAGGAATCGCCGGCGCCGCCGCCGCGCGTTGCACCCACCCGTCCGCCAAGCGCCGCGAGCGGGATTGCGAGAATTCGCTCCCAGTATCTCGACAAGCCCGCGGTTTGCCGCGTGCTCGGAGAATATGTGGACGGCCTGCCGTCCCAGGTCGCAGAGATTCGCGACATGCTCGCCCGCCGCGACTTGAACACGCTCCGCCGTCTCGTTCACCAGCTCCGCGGCTCCGGCGGAGCCTATGGATTCCCGGACATCACCCGCCTGGCAACGGAAGCAGAGATGTCGATCGACGGCAAGACCGACATCAGCGAAGTCAGCAAGCGCGTGGAGGCGCTGCTGGATGTCGTTTGCCGAGTCGAGGGTTATGAGGAGACGAAAAAGGCGATGGTAGCCTGAGGAATGGAATACGACGCCTCAACGACATCCCCCGTCCCCGTGTAGCCGCCCCGCTTGCGGGGCGCGTCTTTCGTGATCCACCCATCGCCCCGCCTCAACTCCCCCCGTCCCCCGCGCCATCCGGTGGGGGCACCGATGGATTTGTAGACGGCTCCGTCGCCACCCCATGGCGCGCGAGCCATTGCTTCGCCTTCACATATCCAAGGTCGGCCGACTTTCGCATCCACACGTGCGCCTGTGTCATGTCCTTCTCCACGCCCGCCCCGCTCTCAAAAGCCAGTCCCAGGTTCCACATGGCCAGCGCATCTCCTTTGGCCGCGGCCTTCCGATACCACGACACTGCCTCGCTGAAATCCGGATCCACCCCCAGGCCGAACGCATACAATCGCCCGATCGAGTTCATCGCGGCCCCGTTGCCGTTGTCGGCGGCCTTGCGATACCACATCATCGCCGCCCCATAATCCTTCTCGACGCCAAGCCCGGATTCGTACAGAAGGCCAATGCTCGTCATCGCCGGCGCGCTGCCCGCTTCGGCGGCCTTCTGGAACCAATTCAAGGCCTGCGCATAATCGCGGCTCACGCCCATGCCGATTTGGTACATGTTTCCGAGATAATCCATCCCCACCCGGCTTCCCTCGTCCGCCGCCTTGCGATACCAACTCATCGCCTGGCCAAAATCGCGATACACCCCCCACCCGCGCACATACATGTCCCCCACCGCGATCATCCCCGGAAGAAAGTCCTCATCCGCCGCCCGGTGAAACCACCCCATCGCCGCACCATAATCCTGATCCACGCCCCAACCATACTCGTACAAATAACCGATTTCGCAGAACGCCCGCGCGTCCCCCTCATATGCAGCCTTTCTATACCAGGTCATCGCCTGTCGATAATCCTTGGGCACGCCCCAGCCGTACTGGTAAAGATACCCAATATTGTCAATCGCCGTTGCGTTTCCGCCACTGGCTCCCCTTTGGAACCATTTCATCGCCTTCGCGTAATCCTGCGCCACCCCCAATCCCCACGCGCACATTTCGCCCGCGCTGTTCATCGCCTTGGGATCGCCCGCATCGACCCCCTTCAAATACCAGCTCATCGCCTGCTGGTAATCCCGCGGACGCCCTGTCCATAGCGATAAAGATCGCCGACGCTGCCCATACCCACTCCGTCGCCCGTGTCGGCACACTTCTTGAACCAGTCTATCGCCTGGTGATAATCGCGCTGCACGCCCCGGCCATAAACGTAAAGCCAGCCAATATCATTCATGGCGCCGGGATCCCCCGCGCCGGCGGCGGCCCCGTAGCAATTCATCGCCTGGGTGTAATCCTTGGGAACGCCTTCCCCGTGCGAATACATATCTCCCATGCGGACAATACCCCCCAAAGCCCCGGCGTCAGCGGCCTTCATGTACCATTTCATCGCCTCTGCGTAATCGCGCGCCCTGCCCAGCCCGTGCTCGTAGCTATACCCGACCGAATACATTGCGTACGCGTCTCCCCCGTCGGCGGCCTTCTGATACCAGGAATTGGACTGCGCCCAATCTTTGGTTACACCCAGGCCCTCGGAATAGATCCATCCCAGGCAACGGGAGGCGCCCAGATCTCCCTGCGCCGCTTTGGGATGCGCTACCGCAAACGCCTGCGCGTACAATTTATTTGCCTGCTCGATATCCTTTGGCAGCCCGATCCCATTCCGATAGCAGACTGCAAGGTCAAGCATCCCAAGGGGGGCGCCGGCCCTGGCTTCTATTTGATACCACTTGATTGCGGCCGCAGTGTCGCGCGTTGCGCCGCAGTAGCCGAATCGATCGATGTTTCCCATCCGATCCATCGCGTCCGTATTTCCCGCTTCCGCGGCCTTCTGCACCCACGACCGGCTCGCCGCCAGGTCCTGTCCCACCAGTTTCCCCGACTGATAATCCATCCCCAGCTTGAACATCGCGGCCGGATCGCCGCTGTTGGCTTTGCTCATCAAATCGCTCAACTCATCGCCGCGCGTACTTTGCCCCACGGCCAAATGCGACAGTAACAACACAAATGAAAAACAAATTCCCCGACTCAAGCCCAGTCTTTTCCGAAACATTCCCAAACACCTCCCTCAGCGTGGTTCGCTAGACTACGCCAGCAGCTTATGTGAATCCAGTTCTCACACGGACCATCGTTTCGACACGCCCAGCTTTCCCAACCCCTCCCAGTTTGTTGCCGAGTGTAAACTTTTGTAATTGAGAGGCTGGCGCAAAAAATCGATCCGCGAAGCTATTCCACCTTCGCATCAATCCCTTTTTCCTGAAGCGTCATCCGAATTTCAGTGATGTGATCGAAGTCGCGCGTCTCTAGCGTGCACACGACGACCACGCGTGCGATGTCCGCGGGCCCAAAGTGCCGATCGTGCGAAACGTCCTCGATGCTCGCCCCGGTAGAGGCCAAAACCGCGCACAGATTCGCCAGTGCGCCGGGGCGGTCGAGCAGGCGAGCGAAGACCCGGCACAGCCGCCCATCCGCAGCGAGGCCGCGGTCGATCACGCGGGAAATGGTAGTGAGGTCGATGTTTCCCCCGCAAAGCGTAAGCACCACGTTTTTGCCCGCCAATCCCATGCTCTTGTCCATCGCGGCCGCCAGCGGCACAGCGCCCGCGCCCTCCACAACGGTTTTTTCCAGCTCAAGCAAACGAAGGATCGACAGCGCGATCTGCCCCTCATCCACGAGCATGATTCGATCGACCAGTTTCTGAATGACCTGAAAGCAAAGCTTTCCCCCCTCGGCGACCGCCAGGCCATCCGCCAGCGTCGGCTGCGTGTCGATCCGGACGAGTTTGCCGCGCCGGAGCGATTCGTGAAGAGTCGGCGCGTGCGCCGGCTCGACCCCGATGATGCGCACGGACGGCTTCAGCGACTTCACCGCCACGGCGATTCCCGAGATAAGCCCCCCGCCGCCGATAGGCACGATGACGGCATCCACATCCGGCAAATCCTGGAGGATTTCCAGCCCCATCGTGCCGGCGCCGGCGATGACGTCCGCATCGTCAAACCCGGGGACGTAGGCCAGATTCTTTTCCTGCGCCAGCTTGATCGCAAAGATCTTTGCGTCGTCATACGCCTCGCCGTGAAGATGAACGTGAGCGCCAAACGTCCGGCAGTTGGTGACCTTCACCAGCGGCGCCCATTTAGGCATCACAACCGTGAGGGGCACTCCGAGCTTCTGCGCGTGATAGGCCAACCCCAGCGCATGATTCCCCGCCGAGGCGGCCACGACGCCCGACTTGCGCTGCTCCGGCGTAAGAACCAGCAGCTTATTTCGCGCCCGCGCTCCTTGAAGCTGCCGGTCATCTGCAAGTGATCGAGCTTGCAGTAGATATTGCACCCGCAAAGCTGGCTGAGCTGAAGCGAATAGGGGCAGGGGCTGCGATAGATGGCGTCTTTGATCCGCTCGTGCGCGGCGAGGATGTCTTTCAGCGTGACCGGAAGATCGGCGAGAGGATTCATTTGCGTCACGGCTGGGAATTGGAGGCCAGCGAAGGGATTTCACGGGGCATCTGCTCAATAAGCTGAGGCTCCGGCAATTCTTTTGTCGATCGCGCCCCCAGATCGGCCATCTTTCGCGCCGTCGACAAAACGCGCGTTTCCAGCGACCCCAGGGCCGCATTGTAACTTTTTACGGCCGAGTCGAGATTCGTCCCGAGTTTCTGGATGTGGCTGAGAACCGTGAAGATGCGATCGTAGAGCTCGACGCCCAGCGATTTAATCTGCTCCGCGTTTTCCGTCATTTCTTCCTGGCGCCAGCCGAATTCGATGGTTTTCAGCAGCGCGATCAGCGTCGTAGGCGTGGCGATCAGCACGCGATTTTTGATGCAGTCTTCGATGATCGATGGATCGTTCTCGACGGCGGCGTAGAGGAACGCTTCGCCAGGCAGGAACATGATCACGTATTCGGGGGAGTGAGCAAACTGCGACCAGTAGGCCTTGGCGGAAAGATCGCGGGCGCGGTGCGCACCTGCTGGGCGTGGCGCTGGAGATGGACCTTTCGGTTGTCCTCATCGGTTGCGGAGGCGGCGTCGAGAAAGGCGTCAAAGCAGGTTTTGCAGTCAACGATCACGTCCCGTTCCCGCGGCAGATGCACGACGAGATCGGGCTTGAGGCGGCCCTGCTCGCCGGCGACAGTTTCCTGCTCGATAAAATCGGTGCGATTCGAGAGGCCGGCGAGTTCGACGAGCCGGCGCAGGGAGATTTCGCCCCATTGGCCGCGCGTGGTCGGACGAGAGAGCGCGGTGACGAGCTGCGAGGTTTGCGTGTTGAGCGTTCGCTGCGATTCGGCCATCACGCCAAGCTGCTCGCGGAGCATGCTATAGGATTCGACGCGCGATTTTTCAATTTCGCCCAGCCGGATCTGGTATTGGCCCATCAGCTCGCGCAGGGGCTTAAGCAGGGCGTCGATCTGCTCCTTGCGCTGCTCAAGCGAGCCGGTCGCTTCGGCGGAGATGGTGGCGAAACGCTCGCGGGCAAGCTGCAGAAACGTCTCGTTGTTGCGCGTCAGGGCCTCGGCCGAGGCGCTGGCGAACGCCTGGCGGAGCTGGTGCTGGGCGTCGTCGAGGAGCTTTCGCTGTTCGAGAAGGTTTTGCTGGGCGGCCGTGAACTGGGCGCGAAGCGAGGCGAGATTTCGGTCTGATTCGCCAAGGGTTTCGCGCAGAGATTGGGTTTGCGTTTTTTCGGCGTCGAGCTGTTGCGTCAGATCGGATTGGCGCTGCTGGGAAACGGCGAGGTCGATTTTCTGGCGGCGGGAGCCGAGATTGATTCCGATGAATATTCCGCCGGCGATTCCGAGAATCAAAGTCGCGGCTGCGATGGCGTAGATCATTCGACTCCGTTCGGTGGACCCGGACAATACCCTAATACGGGCGGGGAGGGAAGGGTGGGAAAGGTGCGAAAGTGAGAAGGTGTGAAAGTGCGAAGGTGACTCAATCACGGGATCAGGACGATTTTGCCGAAATGATCCCCTTCGATAACGAGCTGGTGGGCCTTGGCGGCTTCGGCGAGGGGGAGCTCGAGGCCGATGACGGGGATGTAGATGCCGGATTCGAGCGCGGCGGTGAGAGCGCTGTACATTTGGCGATGCTCAGTGGAGGTGGCGGCGAAGACCGTCATGCCCAGGATTTCGGCCTCGCGGGCCATCGTATCGCGCGGATCGATCTCGATTTTCCCGCGGCTGCCGACGATGACGACGCGGCCGCCTTTATTCAGCGCGGGAAGATCGGCGGCCAAATTTTTATTCGCGAGCATTTCGACGATCAGGTCGAAGCCTTTGCCCGCGGTGAGGGATTTGACTTCGTCGAGACGCGATGTGATGTCGTGATCCACGGCGTGGTGAGCGCCGTGCTCGATGGCGTAGGTCCGGCCGGCTTCGGAAGAGGCAGTGGCGACCACGTACATGCCGGAAGCGCGCGCGAGTTGCACCGCGGCGGTGCCGACGCCGCCGGTGGCGCCGTGAACCAGAACGGTTTCGCCCGCGATCCCGCGGCCGCGCTGGAAGAGGCGCGGTAGGCCGCCCCGCCCGGAGCACCGATTGCGGCGCCCTGCTGGAACGTGGCTCGCTGCGGCAGCGGGTGAACATTTTCCGCGTCGCAGAGAACGAGCTGGGCGTAGGAACCGGAGATGGTTCTGTCGGTATACACACGGTCGCCGGCCTTAAAGCGTTTGACGCGGTCTCCGACGCGCTCGACAAGGCCGGCGCAATCGTTGCCGGGGGTGAACGGGAAGTCCCTGGGGCCGTATTTCCCAGCGCGGATGTAGGTTTCGACCGGGTTGACGCCGATGGCCCGGGTTCGCAGCACGACCTGGCCGGCGGCGATGGGCGGCGTGGGGATGTCTTCGAGCTTGAGGACGTCGGGTTCGCCAAACTGGTGGATTCGGATGGCTTGCATGTGGCTGCCCGTTTCGACGGCGGATTGTAACACGTTGCATTCCGGCGGGAAGTTCCCCAATGGTTCGCCGGCAAAGCCAGGGCCTTTGCTCCGGCGGTGGAATTCGCCTATTCTGCCGGGCTCGAACGCACGAGCACGTAGCTCAGTTGGTAGAGCAACGGACTTTTAATCCGTAGGTCCTGGGTTCGAGTCCCAGCGTGCTCAATAATCAATCGGCGATGGCAGGTATTCACAAAAAACCTGACGGAGTTGCGATAACCCCCGCCGCTCGATTGATCCATAATTTTTAAGCCGCTGAAAGGCGCGGTTTTACAATGGCCAAAATGGCATTGAAAGGCTACAGTGCCCAAGCCATGAAAAGCGCAAAACGAGTCATCATGCGGATTGAGGTATCGCCCGGTGTCCCTGCCCGGCTGGGTGAGGCCGGCAGTCGTTTCCTTAGTACGAACAATTCGGTGGTGTCGCGGGTGATTGATTGCATCGTCAAGCAGGACGATGAGACGCAGGCGACAATCCTGGGATTGATGCCAAAGGGGAGCGGCATCAACGCCACGGCAAGGGTTCTGGAAAATATCCGCGAAGCCAAAGACTGATACTACCGATTCGATGCCGGTCTTACAGCGACCTCGCACCGCTCCTCGGACCGTTCAATCGGAAAACCGAATTTTTTGGGGTGGTCCAAAATCCCCGCATGTGAAAATTGGGCTGGTCGATTTTGCAGGCGAATTGTCAAATCGATGCAACCGCAGATTATGCGCGCGCATGATTGAGGGGTAGACCGAGCGAACATTTCGCAGTCGGCGTCAACCAGCCCGGTAGAGGCCGGCGGGATGACGGAATTTGGGGTGAGGGAATTTGCCGCCGACAAATTTTGCGGTCCCATATTTTTTTTGAGGAGTTTTTATGAAACGCGCAGTGATAGTGATCGCCGCGGCGGCGGTCAGTGGTTTGAGTATTGCCGCGACAAATGCGGTCGCGAGCACCGGGTTGAACAGCCCGTCAACGGAGCCCTCGGCTATCCACACCATATCGAGCGAAAATAGTAAAAGCAATTATTCGCTGACGATGAATATGGCCGATTCCAACATTCGGACGGAGTTTGGCCGGATAACGGCCTACGCCCTGAACCCGAAGGACACGGACAAGCTGGTATCGACGTTCGCCGCGCCGGCCCGGCAGCGCATCATGAAGGCGGCGGATTACGACCATGATTATGGGTCGAAGCTGGACGCGCAGATCAACAAGCTTTCGAACAACTGGAAGGCGAAATACGGGACCACTTTCGATATCCAGCGCGCCGGCGACGTGTTTGGAAAATCGGATGTGTCGATCCAGCCGGCCGCGCCGGACGATGATTCGATGTTGATTTCGCAAGTGACCAGGGCAACGGGTCAGACGCTGAGCGCGCATCCGATACTGGGAAGCCGGCCGATCGCGCTGGCGAAAATCAAATCCGCCGCGGGATTGCCGGGACTGCATGTGGCGATGATTTGCGAGAAGAGCGGCGAATGGAAATTACTCGTTCCCGATTCTCTGACCACGGATCGGCTTCGCGGAAACCTCCTGGCCGAATTCTCGGATGTGAACGAGCATTTTTTGAAACTGCCTTCCAGCGAAAATGCGGCTTATGAGCAGGTCGGACATCGTGTGCTGATGGCGGTTTTGAACAAACCAATGCCGGTTTCCGGCCAGGCTTCGGCAAAACCCGAGGCGGCCAAAAGCAACATCCCGCAGGTAGCCAGCACGGCCGTCCAGGCCCATCCAACGGTTTCGGCAACGCCGGTTTCCTCCACAAGTTCGCATCATTGGTGGCAATTCTGGAATTGGTAGTTTTGTCAGGGAGTCATCTTTGATCGCCGCGCACCGTCGCCACGACAGTTGGGTGGGACGGTGCGCGGCAACGACTGGTGGCGGGAAAAAAACGGGGGTTATCGGAAGTTCTTCCATATTTTTCCGGGGCTTGGGGCAGCACGCCTGATTGCGGGGCTTCGGCAGCGCATTTTCTGCCGAAGTATTGATCAACTCCTCTGTTATAGACGCTCATTAAAGTTGAATTTAGTTAACAGATCAGTAACCTAAACCGGGGTTCGGCGGTACCGTTGTACCTCCGTCGATCAGTGAGTTCGTATCCACCCTAAAGAGGGACGGAGTGAACATGAGGGTTTGGACTTGGTTCGTCGGCCTCGCGATATTGATGTTTGCCTGCTCGGGGGTAATGGTTCTGGGGGATGACACCATCACCGGCACCGGAGATCAACCGGCGCCATCCGGCACCGGAGATCAACCGGCGCCATCAGATCAAGTTGGAAATGAAACCCCCCCACCGGCTGCAGCTCCGGAGGCGGCGGCGCCAACCACCACCTACGGCGCCCTGATGCAGAGCCTCGAGGCGATCGGAATCGGTAAGCCCATGGAGGACATGGGCTTCAATATTTACGGTCACGTTGAGGGCGGATACCTTTACGATCTGTCGGTTCCCGACGATCGGACGCCGGCCCGAACCGCGCCGGGCAATTTCATCTATTTCGGCGGACCTTACAAAAATGCGGTTCTGCTCAATCAGGCCGACATTACCGTATCGCGGGAGATGGTGAATCTGCCCAAGGGGCAGTGGGATTTCGGATTTCTCATTGAAGCCGGCTATGGATCTGACTTCTACTACACCCACTCCAACGGCATCCTCGACCAGCACAACAAAAACGGCGGCACCGGTGACGAAGACCAGCTCGATGTATTGCAGGCATATGGACAGCTTGGCATTCCCATCGGAACCGGCCTGACGCTCGAAGCCGGGAAGTTCGTCCAACTGCTGGGATACGAAAAAATCGACCCGACCCAGAATATTTTCTACACGCACAGCTATGGGTTTTCTTATGGCAAGCCGTACACGATGACCGGGGTTTTTGGCAAATACGACTTCTTCGGCGAGGTCGGAAATACGGACCATTTCGCCATTACCGGCGGGGTGTCGGATGGGTGGAATCAATCCACCTGGGATGCCAATGGCAGCGTTGACGGCATCCTCCAGGCCAAGTTCAGCACCTCCGGATTCGATATAACCGGCAATGTTTTGTTCGGCCCCGAGGCCGGCAACGTAGGTCTGCCCCGCAATCAGAGCAACTGGTGGATTGTGCCTGAGTTTATCGTGGACTGGAAGGTTGCCGACCAGTTTACGCTGACTCTTGATGCGCTATACGGCGACGCACCGGGCGCGGTTCCCAATGCCTCTGGGGCGGCGCAGGCCGGCCAGTGGGCTTCCATCGCCGGTTATGCGAAATATCAGTTGGATCCGCATGTGGCCCTCGCCACACGCGCGGAGTTCTACTACGACGGAAAAGGGTTTACGACCGGGTTGGGCGGAACCGACGTCGATTTCGGGGAAGTGACCTGCGGGACCGAAGTAACCCCGTTCCCGGATAGCCCCTATCTTGACGGCCTGGTCCTGCGGCCAGAAATCCGCTTCGATTGGGCGAACCAGCGTGTATTCGATTTCGTTAATTATACTCAGACGACCGCGTCGGTTGACATTTATTACAAGTTTTGAGGTTCGCGGTTTTTGCTCGCTGCAAATTAAGGTTTGCTCAACGGTTGAGAAGGATTTAATTGGCAGTGATAAACTCCGGCCGGTATAATCCGCTTCGCCAGAAAACTCGTAGTTCTTGGACGGAGGAAAGGTGCGGCCGAAAAGCCATTTGTGCTCCGAGGAGTCCAAGTCATTCCTTCCATTGGTTTTCGGGCAAATTTCCATCTGAAATAAGACTGGGGCTTTTTACAGAAGTAGGTGTTCGATGCTGAGGAAACGAAATATGCGGCGTTTGGCGCGGCGGTATCAGTTTGCCCGCGCGGCCAGCTTAACCACAATGGAACTCCTGGAACGGCGGGTAATGCTGTCGGGAACCAACCCGAGTCCAGTCCCCCCGCTTCCGGGTCAACCGACACCGCTCCAAGGTGTGGTTGGAACTCCCAACAGCCTCGACCCCCAGCTATTGAACGATGCTTACGACTTCAATGGGCTCTCCTTCGATATCGGTGGCGTCATTTCCAAGGCGGACGGAGCCGGCGAGACAATCGCAATTGTCGATGCATTTGGAAACCCGGACATCGTCAAGGATGTGGAGACATTTGATGCCGAAACATATGTCGTGCCCGGCGAAAGTGTGAGCACGGTCAGCGGCGGCTTAAGTAACTACGACGCCGAAGGAAACTTCTTTCTGAGTGTTCAGCAACTGGGAGCCACCAGCGGAACATACCCCGCTGCGTATTACCAGCAAGTTTACGGGGATACCGCCAAGACATTTGGGCTTAGCGGATTGCAGTACGATCAGGACTTGTGGGCAACCGAAACAGCACTGGACGTTGAATGGGTGCACGCGGTTGCCCCGGGAGCCCATGTCCTGCTCATTGAAGCCCCTTCGGAGTCACTCACCGACCTGATAAAAGCGGACGTGTACGCCTCCGAGCAACCCGGAGTTGTCGCGGTTTCCAATAGTTGGGGCTATCCAACATCACTCATCTCGGATCCTGCGTCGGCAGGCGATAACGCAGAAGGACAGCCTCTCGAACAATGGTATGAGCAGCCCTACGTCCCATCCAACGAACTGGCAACCCTCAACGGGTATTATGTAACGCCAACCGGGCATACGGATAGCGATGGGCTGACGGGCGGCGTGACTTTCCTCGCGTCCTCCGGCGACACTGGCATAGATGAAATCCCCGCGGCGTCAGCCGATGTACTCTCCGTCGGCGGATTTAGCACGACCGTCAATCTCGATGGAGAACTCGACAATGAGGGTGCGTGGCCCGGAAGCGGCGGCGGACCCTCCACCACCGCACCCGAATTCAACAATCCAATTATCGGCGCCGACGCGGATCCAGAAACCGGCGTCTGGATCTACGACACCTACTCCCATATCCTGACTCCTGCTCAGGACGTCGTCGGTGGCGGATGGCAGGTTGTCGGCGGCACCAGCCTCGCCTGCCCCATCTGGGCAGGCATCATCGGTATCGTCGACCAGGGACTAAATCTCCGCGGCTACGGTTCAATGACCACAGCGCAATCCCTGGGAGAAACGCCCTACGACAATCGCGGCACAACGACCCCCGGCGATACCGGGCCGTACCTCCAAATCTTCACACCGCCATCCGGCTCACCAATCGTGACCGTGCTTGATGGTCCGGAAACCGGATTTGGAATTCTCGGTCTGGCGGAAAATGACATCGCGACCTGGGAAGATTTCGTAGGAGCTCCCGGAGATCCGGGCTACACAACAGATACCAGCTTCCCGCTTTGGGGCCATACCACCAATTCCGTAACCATAAGCAACACCACCGTTGACACCACCACAGCGCCTACCGGCGGCACCCCCGTCCCCAACATCACCCTGACCCCCTCCGCCTCGGACGGCAATACCGGATGGGGCTTCCCAGACGAGGAGAACGGCGCCTCGCCTCGGGGCGGCTTCATTCAGGACATGGTTGGCGGGCCTATCAGTGCAAACCTGTATCCTGAAGCCGCGGCTGACGGAAATTTGATCGGAAATCCCGTAACCATTTATTCCGATACCCTCGACTCGCTCTACTTCACCCAGCAGCCGTCGAACACCCAGATCGGTCAGCCGATCGACTCCAACGGATTACCGGAGCTTGTAGTGACGGCGTTCTCGCCAACCACCGACGCGGTCGACCAATCCTTCAACGGAGCGGTAACGATCCAGATTCTCGAAGCCGGCACGTTGATCGGAACAACCACTGTCAACGCAGTGGATGGCTCCGCCGTCTTTGCAAACCTCTCCATCGATCAGGAGGGAACTTACGAGTTCCTCGCCACCTCCACGAGCGTCAATCCGGCTTATTCCAATGCCTTCAATATCACGGCCGGCATTGGCACTCACCTCGTGTTCGCGGCTCAACCCACTTCGTTCTGGCAATACAGCGCTATGGAAAGCTCGATTGTTTTGAACGCCGAGGATCAGTTCAACGACTTCTCCTATATCACCAATGGCCCCAACGTGGTCGCCACCATTTTGACGGGGCCTCCGGGCGGTATTCTGACCGGACAAACGACGGCCACCATGGTGAATGGCGTGGCGAGATTCACCGGTATTGGAGCGACTCTTCCGGGAACGTACGTTCTTGAAATCCGTTTCGGCACAATGCCCGCCGTGACGACGGCTCCCTTTGCCGAAGTTCCGATCCAGATTACCGAGGGGCGGACGATCAACGGATCGCCGCTGAGCCAGGAGGCGATCCTTTTCCAGGAACTGCGCAACTCGCAGCTCTATGCCTCTCAAGGGCCTCCTGACACGGCCCTCAGCCAAAGCGTGATCAATGCCGACAACAACCTGTTTGCGCTGGAGCTTACCCAGCCGGCTCTTTCGCGCAGCATGGCCGCCGCCACCTATGGCTCCAAGGAGTCGGTCTCGCCTGTGTTTAGCGACAGCGCCTCTTCGGCGAGCGCGGAAGTGGAGTTGTTGGACATCGTCGAAGCGGAGAATAAACTCCTCTTTTGATGGACATCAATCTGCTGGCCTTAACCGTCGGCAATTCGCGCCTGTCCGCGGGTGCGTTCGCCGCGGGCGAACTGCGAAGCGTCGCCCGTTCCCCGCTCGGCGACCGCAGCCAGTGCGAGCGCATCCTCCGCGAGGCGTGGAACGAGATCTCCTCCAACGATGGCCGGGCCGCGGCGGCGGCAAGCGTTAATCCAAAATTAAATCCACTTGTCGACGAGTTGATCGAACAGATCGCCGGCCAATCCGTGCAATGGGTTGGCTCCGACCTCGAGCTTCCCATCGAGGTATCCACGCAGAATCCGCAGCAGACGGGCGTCGACCGGGTCCTCAACATCGCCGCGGCCTACGAACAGATTGGCAAGGCCTGCATCGTTGTCGACGCCGGAACCGCCGTGACGGTCGATTGCTGCAACGACAACGGCGATTTCGTCGGCGGAGCGATCTTGCCCGGCGTGGAGATGATGATCGACGCCCTGGCGCGGGGAACGGCGGGCGTCGGCAAGGCCACCTTTTCCGTCCCAAAAGGTGCCATCGGCGATTCGACCGATGCCGCCGTGTCGCAAGGAATTTATTACGCCATCCGCGGCCTGGTAAAAGAGGTCGCGGAAAACTTTGCCGCCGAGTTGGGCCAGTGGCCGGAGATCGTTGCCACCGGCGGAGACGCGGCCCGCCTGTTTGACGGCTGGGAGCTGATTCACGCCATCTCCCCAGACCTTGGGCTATACGGAGTTGCCCTAGCCTATGCCAATCATCATATCAGGCACGATTAAACCAGAAATCCGAAACCAGAATTCCGAATCAAGCCAGAATGTCCGAATGACGAATGCCCATCATTCGGATTTCGTCATTCGGGCTTGGTTCGCCATTCTGGTTTCGGATTTCGGGCTTCCCAATCCCTCCTTCGCTTCTCGACTATAATCCCACCATGCCCCTCGTCTCCGACGACGCCATCTGCCTTTTCAAGACAGAATTTAGCGAGACGTCCCAGATTCTTTCGCTCCTGACGCGAACCCAGGGCATCGTGCGCGTGATCGCCAAGGGCGCCCATCGCCGCACCAAGGCCGGCGCCAGCCGCTTTGACGGCGGCATCGATCTTCTGGACCTCGGCCAATGCGTCTATTCCGGCGACAGCGCCCGCGAACTGGCCATCCTCACCGACTGGAAGCTGTCCGACGGCCACCTTGAGCTTCGCCGAAATCTGCGCGGCCTTTACCTCGCCATTTACGCCGCCGAGCTGACCTCGTTGATGCTCGAAGAGCACGATCCGCATCCAGAGGTCTTCGACCTGCTGCGCCGAACCGCCGGAGAGCTGGGAACCAATCGGCTCGAGGAGGCATTCCTATTATTCGAGTTGGAATTGCTTCGCGAGGGGGGTTTTACGCCGGAGCTTGCAAACTGCGTAAATTGCCGCAGCCCGATCGGGACTGGGGATCGGGATGAGGTCTATTTTGCCGCCCCCCAGGGCGGGGTCGTCTGCCGGAATTGTCAGGGGACGTTCCCGCAGAGGCTGGCGGTCGACGTGCGGCTGATGCGAATGTTACGCGGCCTTCAGGCCACAAACCCGGCCCGCCTGCCACGCCTCACCCGGCACCAGACCGATCCGGTCAACCATCTCCTGGCTGAGCATATTCAGCATGTAACGGGAAAACGGCCGAAAATGGCAATGTATGTGCTCGGCCGCCAGGAAATTCGTGCAATTCGCCGGGACAAGGCGCATAATGAAATGGGTCTACAGGGATAGAATGGTGGGATTGCGTATGCCGTTGAAATCTCTCCTTGGTTGGATTTGTGCGCTAATCCTGCTGATGGTCTCGACCGCCGGGGCCGCCAAGCTCGTCCTCAACGACGGCACCACCCTCGAGGGAACCGTCATAAAAACCTCCGACGGGTATTGGATCAAGCTGTCCGATGGATCCAGCAAAATCGTTCCCAACGAGCAGGTTCAGTCCTACAGCGAAGAATCCGCCGGCGATAGCGGCTCTTCGACCGGCGACGCCGGCGACGCCTCCGAGGAATTTCGCATGGCCAGGGGCCGCGCCGACGGGGCCGAGTCTGCCCTGGCCGCCGTCTCCATCTGGCAGGAATTCATCGACAAATATCCCGACAGCCCCGACATCGACACCGCCAAATCCGAGCTCGCCCGCTGGCAGAAGCTGGCCGACAACGGCGCTGAACGAATCAACGGCAAGTGGGTGGGTGGCGACGATCGCAAAAAAATTCTCGCCCAGGCCGAGGACCTCACCCGCCAGGCCGTCGAGATGCTCAATCAGAACCAGACCCTCCAGGCCATCGACAAGCTCAAGCAGAGCGTCAACATCTATCCCAATTCCTTCATGACCAATTTCTGCCTGGGATATGTCTCGATGGGGCAGAAAGATTACGATGAGGCCGCCCAATATTTTTCGGCCTCCACCCGGCTCAAGCCCCAGTCGCCCGAAGCGGAAAACGATCTGGCCGTCGCCAACCTTTTCCGCAACCGCTTCGACGTCGCCATCGACGAATTCCTCTCCGCCGCCCGCATCCACGACAGCAAGGACGTGGTCCAGAACCTGGTAACTGCCCTCGCCCTCGAGCCCTCGGATTTACGCACCCTTCCGAAAATGAAGCCCACCCTGGAAGCCGCCAACCTGCTCGAAGAGCAGTACAACATCAACGGCCCAACCTCCGATTACCGCCTGATTCTGCTCCCACCCCCCTACCCGCAAAAACCCGCCGCGCCCGGCCCGGATGATGGCCAGCAACCCGGCCCGGAACTCGCCCAGGGCGGATGGAGCGGCACCGGATTTTTCATATCTTCCAGCGGGCTGATTCTCACCAACCGCCACGTCGCCAAGGGCAGCAAGACGCTCATGGTCCTCATGCCCGATGGCACCAAAGCGTCGGCACACGTGGTCGCGATCGACGATCAATATGATCTGGCCCTGATTCAACTGAACAACCCCAGCCACAACGTGTCGGTCGTCCGCCTGGCCCCGGAAGATTCTCCGGCCGAGGGCGCCGATTGCGTCGTCATGGGCTTTCCCATGATCGACGAGCTGGGGGCTGATATGAAAATCACCCGCGGCGTCGTCTCATCCGCCTCCCAGGACCAGGGCAACGGCGCCGACGTCCTGACCGACGCCAAGGTAAACCCCGGCAACAGCGGCGGCCCCATCGCCGATAAATTCGGCAACGTCATGGCGATCGTCTGCATGAAAAGCATCACCACCGGCGAATATGACAGTTACGGCATCGGCATCAGCGCCGGCCATATCCGCGAATTTCTGCACCGCAATAACGTGAGCGTCGACGTAGGCCCCGAGAGCGGCGAGGGGCTTTCGACCGAAGACGTGGTAACAAAAGTGAAGCCCGCCACCGTCTGCATCGTAGCGACCGAATGATCCGTATTGCTCTTATCCCCTCCCCTGGTACTCCGGGGGAGGGCGAGGGTGGGGGCCGGCTTTTTCAAAAAGCTGTAGAAATTCCTGCGGAGTAACCTGTTCCGGCCGCGACTTGGGATCAATTCCAATCGCCGCCAGCGCGCTTGGGCAATCTATCCCCGCCATTTCCATTGCCTTTTTCATCGTCTTTCGCCGGGCGGAGAAAAATTTCTGCACAAACCGGCCGAAATCGTGGGCCCGGTCCCCAAGCTGGTCCTCGCGCCTCAGCCTGACCAGCGCCGATTCAATCCTCGGCATAGGCCAAAACGCCTGCGGCGGAAGCGTTCGCAGCACTTCAACACGTGCCAGAAGCTGCGTAACGATAGAAAGCGTGCCATATTCGGAGGTATTAGGAACAGCCCGCAATCGATCCGCCACCTCTTTCTGCACGGTGAAGGCCAGCAGGTCCACGCCCGCGATCAGAAGCTCAATCACCAGCGGCGAGGCAATGTTATAGGGAAGATTGGCGACCAGGCGGACCGTTTTACCGGCCGATTTAGCCGCGGCGATGGCTCGGCCAAAGCTCTCGTTCAGGGCATGTTTTCCCGCTAGTGCATCCGCATGAATCAACTCGAATTTTCCCCCCGAAAACCGGCCTCGAAGAGCCTCGGCAAGGGCTGAATCGATCTCGACCGCCAAAACCTCGGCGCCGGTCGCAAGAAGCTCCTGCGTAAGCGTTCCCGTGCCCGGCCCGACTTCGATCACCAGATCGGCCGGACTGATCTCCCCCGCTTGGGCGACAAGGCGCACCAGGTTCCCGTCGATCATGAAATTCTGCCCGAATTTCTGTCGCGGTTTGGCCCCCGCCTCTTCGAGTATGGACTGAATCTGGTGCTTCGTCTGGGCCATGTCACGGTCCAGTCGCGGGTTGAGTCGCAGCCGTATCCGGAATCGCCTGCTCGCGCACCGTCATCGCTTCCGTGGCGGCATCAGCCGTCCCCAGCCGGCCGGAATTGATATCCGCCGCCGTCTTATGCATCGCCTCCGCCATCGCCCCAAACCAGTGCGCATTGGGGGCAACATTATCGCTATGAACAAGCCAGTCGACATCCAGCTTCCACTGCCCCCCTACCCGCACCATCTGCACCGGCCACACGTCCGGCCCTTCGATCTGGGCATGGTCCCCGGTAATCGTCTGGTTGATATCCTCCATATCCCCCGCGGTCGGCAGCGAGGGAAGGATCGCCTCCGCCGCATCCGGCCCGAATTTGATCGTGGCCGCCTCGCGCAATTCCTGCATGGATGTCGCCACCGCCTGAAAATCCCGGACCAGTGCCTGCGCATCAGGATCCTGCGCCTGGCACACCGCCGGCACGGCCGCCCCCTTCCCCGTTTCGATGTCCATCAAAAACGTGCGAAAAACCTCCGCGGGGTCCGGCGCGGGCTGCGTGGCCGGACCCCCTGCCCAGGCGACGGCGCCGGCGGCAAGCACAAAAACTGTCAAAAAACCAATTCGCATCGAGGTTATCGGAGCCATTCCCACCGGTCCCCAAATCCTACCTTCTCCACCGCCTGTTATTAAGTTCTGTGGATAACATGAGGTGCCTTGGGGTGTTCGTTTTCATCGCCAAAATAATTTTGTAACGTAATCAATTGGCGAACCTTTTGTTAGAGGTGAGTGAGCACTTGAATAGCCAACATTTAGTAAAGTTTTCTTTGACCTATACCAGATGTTGTGTATAGTCCCGGAATCCCATCGAACCGGAGTTCGGCTTCGGGGATTCGATAAAATCGGTTGTGCAGCCTGACGTTTGATGCGCCAATATACGGTGCATCCGCAGACGCTTTCGCGCCTGTTGAATGGATACATTTTCGCAGCAGCAGTGAGCAGACTCATGGGCATCTTATGCGATTCGCAGATTCGGGAACTCATCGGCATCGAGCCGTTCGAGGAAAACGTCAAACGGCCGGGCAAAATCAGCTACGGCGTATCCAGCTATGGGTACGACCTTCGCGTTGGCTCGATCTTCAAGATCTTCACCAACGTCAATTCCGAGATCGTCGATCCGAAAAAATTCTCGGAACGCAGTTTCGTCACCATCGACACCGATGAAACCCGCCAGGACCACGTGCTGATCCCGCCCAACAGCTTCGCTCTCTGCGAAACCGTTGAGATCGTTTCCATGCCGCGCGAATACCTGGCCATCTGCGTCGGCAAAAGCACCTACGCCCGCTGCGGCATCATCGTTAACGTGACGCCGATCGAACCCGAATGGCGCGGCCGCATCACCCTGGAAATCAGCAACACGACCCCCCTCCCGGCAAAAATTTACGCCAACGAGGGAATCGCCCAGCTCCTCTTCCTCAAGGGCGAACGCATCTGTGCCAAGAGTTACGCCGACAAGTCTGGGAAGTATCAGGACCAAAAAGGATTGACGTTGCCCAAGGTGGACTGAGTTCCACCCGGGGCCCGGTCGTGCCGCTTCCTGCGGCGCGTAGGGTGCTGTTTTGAATTTTATTTGAGAAGAATGATCTCACGCAGAGGCGCAAAGACGCAGAGAAGAAATGAAAATCGATTCGGCTTTTTTTCTTTGCGCTCTGCGTGAGATATTTTGAATGGATTCTTGGGAAGGAATAGGAATATGCGGATTAATCGACGCTTCACAAAGTCAGGAACCAGCGCGCTCGACTCTGTCGAATATGAGAAGCGCACCAGCCGGATCACCAATCCGGACGGCAGCGTCGTGTTCGAGATGAACGATGCGGAGATTCCGAAAAGCTGGTCCCAGCTCGCCACCGACATCATGGTCAGCAAATATTTCCGCAAGGCCGGCGTCCCGCAGCGCGACGAAAAGGGCGAACCAATCCGCGACGGCCAGGGCAACGTCGTCACCGGCCCGGAGCGCTCCGCAAAGCAGGTTATCAATCGCCTCGCCGGCTGCTGGCGGCACTGGGGCGAGAAATATGGCTATTTCGACAACGCCGAAGACGCCCAGGCGTTTTACGACGAAATCAGCCACATGCTCCTGCATCAGATGTGCGCCCCCAACAGTCCGCAGTGGTTCAACACCGGCCTGAACTGGGCCTACGGCATCACCGGTCCCGCGCAAGGCCATTTCTATTGCGATCCGCGCTCCGGCGAGCTGCTCAAAAGCCGCGATGCCTACAGCCATCCCCAGCCCCACGCCTGCTTCATCCAGTCGGTCAATGACGATCTGGTCAACCCCGGCGGCATCATGGACCTCTGGACCCGCGAAGCCCGCCTCTTCAAATACGGCAGCGGCACCGGAACCAATTTCTCCAACCTCCGCGGCGACAACGAACCCCTCTCCGGCGGCGGAAAATCCTCGGGCCTGATGAGCTTCCTCAAAATCGGCGACCGCGCCGCCGGCGCCATCAAAGTCGGCGGCACCACCCGCCGCGCCGCCAAGATGGTCTGCCTCGATCTCGATCACCCCGACATCGAGCAGTTCGTCAACTGGAAGGTGCGCGAGGAATTGAAAGTCGCCGCGATGGCCGAGGGTATGAAGCACCTCCCCCCGGACCAGAAGGAGCTCGCCGCCAAGCTCGGCCTGAAGCTCGATTACGATTTCAACGGCGAAGCCTACCTCACCGTCAGCGGCCAGAATTCCAACAATTCCGTCCGCATCCCCAACCGCTTCTTCAAGGCAGTCGAGGAAGACGGCAACTGGGAGCTCACTGTGGCGGACGAACAAAAAGGTCGCCAAATCGATTCGCGCCCGCGACCTCTGGGACCAGATCGCCTTCGCCGCCTGGCGCTGCGCCGACCCCGGCGTCCAATATGACGACACCATCAACCAGTGGCACACCTGCCCCAAGATCCGGCCCGATCAACGCCTCCAATCCCTGCGTCACCGGCGACACTCGCGTCCTCACCCCCGGCGGAATCTGGCGGCGCATCGACCAGATGATCCACCTCCCCAGCCGCGTCATCACCAGCCTCGAGGGCCAGGAAATCCACGCCACCGAAGGCGCGTTTCCCACCGGCACCCAGGAGGTCTACGAACTCCGCACCGCCGGCGGATACACCGTTACGCTCACCGCCGATCACAAGCTCTGGACCGCAGCGCGGCTGGGTCGCCGCCAAGGATCTGACCCCCCGACGACGAAATCAAGCTCCCCAGCGAAGCCGCCACCGTGCAGGAGATCGGCGAGCCGCAGGACCCCCAGTTCTTCCAGTTGCTCGGCCTCTTCTTCTCCTCCGCCAACGCCAGCTACGATTCAGTCCGGCTCGACGCCTGCCTGGGCGGCAAGCGAATTGATCGAGCCGCTCGTGCGATACGCCGCCCACTCCTGGAGCGAGCGCGTTTACGATGATGATTACGTCAACCAGCTGATGGTGACCGACGACGACGCCGCCCGACCGGAACCGTCACCGCAACGCTGACCAACCGCCGGCTCCTCCGCCGCCTGCGCGCGTATGTGCGCTACGAGGCCGGCCAGCGCCGCCTCAGCGACGACGTCTTCACCGCCGGCCTCGCCGCCCAGAGCATCTCCTCCGCGGATTGTTCACCGCCGACGCCGTCGTCCGCGACGGCACCATGGAATTGAACGGCGCCGGCGAAGGAATGCTCCGCGACGTCCAATTGATCCTGCTCGGCTTCGGAATTCAAAGCTCGATTTATGTGCATGGGCGACGGCGGAGCCGTTGCTCGCGGCCCGGTCGCCGGCGCATGCGGCGCCGGCGACTCGGCTGCCGTCGCGAACTTCGGACGGCCGCGTATCGACCCGGGCAGCCTCCGCAGCTTCGCCAAGCACATCGGCCTCCTCCCCGGCAAAAACTCGAGCAACTTGCCTCCGCCATCGAACTCGCCGGCGACCGAGCCGGTTCCGTCGAGAATTTCGACCGCGTCGCCACCCTCACCGCCGCTGGCAAGCAGCAGGTCTTCGACCTCACCGAGCCGCGTCACCAGCTCCTTCATCGCCAACGGCCTGGTCGTCCACAACTGCTCCGAATACATGTTCCTCGACAACACCGCCTGCAATCTCGCTTCGCTCAACGTCCTGACCTTCTTCGATGCCGAAACCGCGCCGTTTCGACATCGAAGGCTTTAAGCACGCCATCCGCCTCTGGACGATCGTGCTGGAAATCAGCGTCCTGATGGCCAGCTTCCCCTCCGAAGAAATCGCCAAGCTAAGCTACCGCTACCGCACGCTCGGCCTGGGATACGCCAATCTCGGCGCAATGCTCATGCAGGCCGGAATCGCCTACGACAGCGAAAACGGCCGCGCCATCTGCGCCGCCCTGACCGCCATCCTCACCGGCGAAAGCTACGCCGCCAGCGCCGAAATGGCCCGCGAGCTCGGCGCATTCCCCGGCTACGAAGACAACCGCGCCGACATGCTCCGCGTCATCCGCAATCATCGCCGCGCCGCCTACGACGTCGCCAACAACCCCAACGCCCGCCGCGCCCTGGGCGATTATGAAGGCGCTCGACATCAAGCCGGTCGGGCTCGACGCGACTCAATTTGCCGAGAAGCACCCGCTGGCGTCCTCGCAGCTCATCAAGCAGCGCACAGGAATGCTGGGACCGCGCCCTACTCCTCGGCGAAAAGTTCGGCTATCGCAACGCCCAGACCACCGTCATCGCCCCCACCGGCACCATCGGCCTGCTCATGGATTGCGACACCACCGGCGTCGAGCCCGATTTCGCCCTCGTCAAATTCAAAAAGCTCGCCGGCGGCGGATATTTCAAGATCGCCAACCAATCCCTCCGCCCAGCCCTGGTAAACCTCGGCTACAGCGCCGAGCAGATCCACGACATCCTGCGCTACGTCATGGGCACCCTCACCCTCCACGATGCCCCGCACGTCAATTACGCACGCCCTCAAGCAACTGGGATTCACCGTCGAAGAACTGGAAAAAATCGAAGCCTCCCTCCCCGGCCAGTTCGAGATCTCCTTCGCCTTCAGCCCCTGGTCCATCGGCAAACGAAACCCTGGACCGCCTCAACATCCCCGAAGCCGACCTGGCAGAAGCCCGGCTTCAACCTCCTCCAGCACCTCGGCTTCACCAAGCAGCAGATCGACGAAGCCAACGACGCCATCTGCGGCCACGGCACCGTCGAAGACGCACCGCACCTCAAGCATGAACACTACCCCGTCTTCGACTGCGCCAACAAATGCGGCCGCCTCGGCCAGCGCTTCATCCCCGTCGAGGGCCACATCCGCATGATGGCCGCCGCCCAGCCCTTCATCACCGGCGCAATCTCCAAGACCATCAACCTCCCCAACGAGGCCACCGTCGAGGAGATCAAGCGCAGCTACCACCTGAGCTGGAAGCTCGGCCTCAAAGCCAACGCCCTCTACCGCGACGGCTCCAAGCTTTCGCCAGCCGCTGAACGTCAAGAGCGACGAAGAGATCGACGACACCGAGGAGGACGAAGAAGGCGTCGAGGCCGCCCGCGAGGAAGTCGCCAAGGAAGTCATAACCGCCGCCAACGCCCTCTTCGCCGCCAAGGTCACCGCCAGCGACAATCTCGAGCCCGCCCACACCCACGTCGTCGAAAAAATCGTCGAGCGCATCGTCGAGCGCCCCTGCGCCGGCGCTTGCCCGACACCCGCAACGCCACCACCCACAAGTTCGACGTCGCCGGCCACGAGGGATACATCACCGTCGGTCTATATGACGACGGTCAGCCCGGCGAAATCTTCATCCGCATGGCCAAAGAAGGCAGCACCATCGGCGGCCTGATGGACACCATCGCCACGCTGGTCTCGGTCAGCCTCCAATACGGCGTGCCGGTAGAATCCCTCGTGAGAAAATTCGAGCACGTCCGCTTCGAGCCCAGCGGCATGACCCGCAACCCCGAAATTCCCTTCGCCAAGAGCCTCGTCGACTACATCTTCCGCTGGCTCGCCATGGAATTCGTAGGCGGATATCGCGCCGCCAACGCCCCCAAGCGCGAGCCCCGTCCCGCCCCCGAGCCCGAACCCGAAGTAGAAACAGAAGCCGCGTCCGCACCCGCCCCCGAAGCCGCCGTAACCCGCAAAGGCGGCAATGGCCACGGCACCCGCATGGAAGCAGATTCCGCCAAATCATTCGACTACAGCGACGAAGAAATGAAAACCAGCGCGACCACCCCCCCGCCGGTCGGATCCAACCTCCGCCTCGCCGTCGCCGCCGATCCCCTCAGCCAGCAAACCTCCGAGCTCCAGGCCGACGCCCCCGCCTGCGACGTCTGCGGCAGCATCACCGTCCGCAGCGGAACCTGCTACAAATGCCTCAACTGCGGCAATTCAATGGGATGCAGTTGAAAACCAGAAGCCCGAAGTCCGAATGACGAATCAAATCCGAAACCAGAATGACCGAATGACCAACCCCCTTCGTCATTCGGTCATTCTGGTTTGATTCGGATTTCTGGTTTCTGGTTTCAGAATTTCCGCCCTACGCAGCACTCGTCTCTTTAATACACAACCTCTGCAGCGCCCCCAAAACCCGATCCAACAGCGCACTCCCCCTCCGCCCCTCGATCGTATTCTCCAGTTGCCGAAACGATATCCCAACCCGGATCGACCCATCCGCCGCCGAATCGCTTCGATAAACCACCCGGCAATCAAACACCGCGCTGGTTTGCGAGAACTGAAGCTCCGCCCGAAGCCGATCCCCCATCGCAACCGCTTCCGGGCCCACCCGATGCGGCAGGATCTTCATGCATACGCCCCCCGGACTGATATCGATCAGCTTCACCCGAAGCTGCGACGACGGCTTGGGCTTATCGCGCAGCACCCAGTGATCCGGAACCTTCCACACCGACAATTCCAAGGGCGCGCTCGGAGGCACCGGAGCGCGAAAATGTGCACGGCGCTGCACCAGCGCCAATTCGCTTGGCTTGCCACAGCGGACAACGATTGTTTCCATGCCCCCCGGATTCTGCAAAGCGGCAATCGCCTGTGCATGGGCCCGCAACTGAACCACCGCTCCACTGGTCCCAAACTGGATTTGCAGTTGTAAATCTCTGGGTGGCCCAGACTTAGGCGCAGCCTTGGGCCACGCCGTGGTCTCGAATGAGAAATCGCCCTCGCCGCGCTTCAGCAGCTTCGCACCGAAGAAATGGGTGCTCGCGCCAACGGTCACCGCCGCGACCACTTCGCGCTGATCATCAACAGCGCCCTCGAAGGCTTGTAAGGCTGCCAGGTCCATGTTTGCAAATTGCGCGTAGCGAGTTGGGTCGTTGTGAATATCGTCCGGATATGCGCTCTGGGTAAGCACAAACCAACAAAAGGTTGCTACCCGATTATGGGACTCACTGCCCCTGGCTCTGGTTCTTTCCGCCCAGAAGCTTTTGAAGCCCGTTCTGAATCGCCGGCGCCGCCTGCTGCGTCAGCGACCCCGCCAGGTTTTTGAACTGCGTATCGAAATCCGCCCCATTGAGCTTGGAAAGCGCCGAGAGGTCCTGCCCCAGCAGCATCTTCACCGCCGCCGGAAGTTTCGACTGATCCGCCGCCTTCGCCGCCAGCGCCGTCACCACTTGCATCACCACGTCCTTGATCGCCGCCCCGTTCTGGTTGCCGTTGGCGTTGCCGATGTTTGTCAGCGTGATCGAATCGATCGGCACCACCACCGAGTTGGTTACCCCCGGAATTCCCGGCATGAACGTCACCTGCGCGTTGTTCAGCTCAAGCTCGTCGATCATCAGCATAATCGGCTTGCTCGGCTGCCCGCTGCTCGTCTGCGGCGTTTTTGGCATCTGCCCCATCAGCGCGTTGAGATTCAGCTTGATGTTCGCCTGCTCCACCACAAGCACCGGCTTATCGATCACGATCTGTTCGATATGAATCGGCGACCCCGTGAGCTGCCCATAATGAACGCTCACGCCGATATCCCCCAGCGTAAAAATCTTCGGCGAAGAAAAATCCGGCGGCGAGCTGATCTCCAGATCGCTGAGCGTCAGATTCCCGCCAAACAGCGCCAGCCGCGCCGAATCCAGCGTCGTATCAACCCCCAGCGACGCCGTCGCCTGTGTCTGAACTTCCGAGCGTATGATCGAATTCAAAGAAAAATATACGACGATGACTGCGACTAAAACCAGCAAGACGATCACAGCACCGATTCGTTTGACCCATTTCATGCGAAACTCCGTTGCAGGAATTCTCCGGCAGAACAGAGTAATTTGGAATGCCGAGAATGTTCAAATCATGCCGAAAAAAAATCTGCCTTTTTTTTCAGCAAACCCTGCTTTTCAGTTGACACGAATCTGCGCATTCCTAAAATCAAAACTCAGCTTGACCGCCTAAGCCGAGCCACCATTGGCGAGGCGCGGAGAACCCAATGCGAAGTTCGCTGTAGTTTTGCAAGCTTTGCATCGCTGGTCTGGGGGGCATGTGTTGGACCCAGACCCGCAGGGGCGAATCGGATTTGTGCAGCGTTGGCAATGCCTTTCTTTTTTCCGGGCAAAGCAAATGCGACCGAGGGAGACTTTCAACTCCCAGCCCGTCAGCTAACTCCGTAGGCACGTGAAAGGGATCAATGCGCCGCCTCGGCGTTTCGATCCTTTTAAGGTCTTCAGTGTTTTTGTCCTGAAGGGTGGGCCCAGTTCTCTATTGGGATCCCACCGTTTTGGGGCGTAGCGGCGCCGCCACGGCGCAAGGAGATCTCTTATGCATCAGTGCGAAACGCTACGGAGAGCGATCGAAAACCTCATCGATGCCAAACTCGTCGACGCCATGGCGCGTCCCGATGGCCTCAACCGGCTGCTCGCCCATCGCCGGACTGGAGTCGCTTCACCCGACATCCGCAACGCGGAACGCCGGCTTGAAGAAATGCTCGGTGAGTTGCTCACTTTCGTCGAGCATGAAGCTGAACAGGCTGCCTGATTCAAAAAGGGGAAAAACCTATCGATCTCAGTCTGTTCGCACAAAAATCAAGGGATGGAAAGACGGGACGGCCGAACGATCTTACGATTGTTCGGCCGCCATCGTTTTGACAGCGAAGGAATAATCGCCCCCCCGAAGTTCGCCAGCTTCATGTCAAACATCGGCGCCCGCTCCGCCCACGGATTGATCGACCTCACCGCCGCCCCCAAAAACCGAAGCCCGGCGCCCATCTTCTGACGAGTCGTAATCTTCGGCTTCGTCGCCTTCGGCCGAAGCAGCATCACCGTCACGTCATCTTCCGACAAATTTCCGCTGTGCTGCCCCGAAATCCGCTCCAGCAGCGCCCCGATGAAATTCTCCGAAGCCCCGACATCCACACCTTCCACAATCCGCAGCAAACCACTGGGCCCCAGCATCTCGCCCGTTGAATTCTTCGATTCAACCAGCGCATCCGTGTAGTAAAGAACCAAATCCCCCACGTCCAGCTCGACGTGGAATTGCTCATAGCTGGCAATATCCAGAATCCCCAGCGGAATATTTCCCGCCACCGGATTTCCTTCCGTCGGACATTCCAAAATCGCCCAGCTCTTCAGCGCCGCGGAGTAATGCATCGGCGGCGGATGCCCCGCATTGCAAATCGTCAGCATCCGCGTAGGTGTAAAAAACGTCGTGGCAATCGCCGTCGCAAACGTCCCCTGTCGCGACATCGCCGCAAACTGCCGATTTAGCGCCCGCACAAACTTCGTCTGATCCAGAAAATTCACATACCGCCGCATCAGGTTGCGCAGCCGCGTGGCGATCTCAGCCACCATATCCCCATGCCCCGAAACGTCCGCCAGCAGCAGTCGATTGATCCGCCCCGTCGCGCAGCTAGACGCATAATAAACATCCCCCCCCGCCGCAGAGTTGTTGAACGGCCGGCTATAAACCCAGGCATCAAGCCCCCCCAGCTGCACGTTCCGCGCCGTCGACTGGCTCCCCCCCAAACCTCCATGCACTGCATATATTGACTATCGTCGTCAGCCACAAAGGCATTGTAGGGCGAGCCCCCACAATTGCCGATCGCAAAAAACCCCACTTTGTTCCCTAAACTGCAAACAATTCACTATTCACTATTCCCCATTCACTATTTCCCACCCCCTCCCAGCAAACAACCCCGCCAGCCCCTCGCGCGAAGCCTCACAAACCCCGCGCTCCGTAATCAACCCCGTCACCAGCCGCCCCGGCGTCACATCAAACGCATAATTCGCCGCCCCACTCCCCTCAGGCACGAGACACACCCGCTCCACACCCCCCGTGCTGTTGCGTCCGGTCACATGCGTCACTTCCGTCGCATCCCGCTGCTCAATCGGAATCTCCCTCACCCCATCGCTCACCCTCCAGTCGATCGTCGGCGACGGCAGCGCAACATAAAACGGAACCCCATTATCCCGCGCCGCCAGCGCCTTCAGATAAGTCCCGATCTTATTCGCCACATCCCCCGTCGCCGTCACCCGGTCGCACCCCACAATGCACAAATCCACCATCCCGTGTTGCATGAGATGTCCCCCCGCATTATCCGCGATCACCGTATGTGGCACCCCATGCTTCCCCAGTTCCCAGGCCGTAAGACTCGCCCCCTGGTTCCGCGGCCGCGTCTCATCCACCCACACATGCACCGCAATCCCCAAATCATGCGCCGCATAAATCGGCGCCGTCGCCGTCCCCACATCCACCGTCGCCAGCCACCCCGCGTTGCAATGCGTCAAAATATTGATCCGATCCCGCGCGTCTTCCCTGGCCTTGATAAGCCCCAACCCATGCCGCCCGATCGCCCGATTGATGGCAACATCCTCCTCACAAATTCTCGCCGCCAGCGCAAACGCCGCCCGCGCCCGCTCCTCTCTTTTAAGGCTCCCAATTTCCCGAAGAATCCTCTCCAGCGCCCACCGCAAATTCACCGCCGTCGGCCGCGTCCTCCCCAGCACCTCCGCCCCCCTTCGCAGCGAATCATCCGATGGATCCTTCGCCAGCGCAATCGCCATCCCGTAAGCCGCCGTCGCCCCAATCAGCGGCGCCCCCCGCACCCACATCTCTTTAATCGCCCGCTCCACATCCCCCAGCGTTTTGAGCTCCACCTTCACCAGCTCATGCGGAAGCTTCGTCTGATCGATGATCCCCACGCCCCCCTCCACCTCCCAAATCGTCCGCATCGGCACGCCATCGACAAGCATCCCCCAAGAATAATGTCCCACCCGCCCGCAAAAAAGCCCCGTGACCGCACGCGCCCCGGCGCGCCCTAAGCCGAACCGCTTTTCCCCGAATTCCCCCGCCCCCGGTACTCCCAACATTTTTCAACAATGAACTAAATGCTGGCAAAAACAAGAGTTCGCCTCCATGCTGATCTTCTTGGTCTCAAACAAGGAGATTTGCCATGGAAGGCGAACTATTCGAGGCACTTTACGCCATCGTAGGGCGGGAAGCCAAACACCACCCCCGTCCCAAATACGCGCAGTTTACCGATGCCGTCATTCTTCTGGTTTTCTTTTGGGCGCTGTTGCACGATCGCCCCATTCGTTGGGCTTGCCAGCCTGGTCACTGGCCTGCAACGATGCAATGGATGACGCTGCCCAGCGAGGCAACCATGAGCCGACGGCTCAAAACTCTTTCCTGCTGCACGCTGCTGGCCCAACTCTATTATCGAGTTGCAGCGGTGATGGGATCGGGACTCGGTCTTTGTTGGCGGGTCGATACCAAGCCGCTGGTGGTCAGCGGATTCTCAAAGGATCGAGATGCCAGGAGGGGCTACGCCACCGGAGGTCTGGCCCGCGGTTACAAACTGGCCGCCGCCTGGGGACGCGGACTGGTGCCCGATCCGCTGCTGCTGGCGTCCCTGAACGTCTCGGATCAGCAATGCGGCATTGAGTTGATCGATCGACTGACTCAAAATGGTTCAAATGCCACCGGCTATCTGCTGGCCGATGCCACTCATGAGACCAATCCGCTCCACTGGCATGCCATGACCCACGGTTTCCAACTGCTGGCCAAACGTAAAGCACCCGGGAGCGGCTTGGGACATGGCAAGCACTGCCCGGCACGCTTGCGATGCATTGAACTGCTGGAGGCGGACGCTCCCAACCCGTTCGGCCGGGAACTTTATGGACTGCGGGGCGACATCGAGCGGGATCTGGCACATCTGTGCAATTTCGGCGGCGGACTGCAATCTTTGCCGAGTTGGGTCCGTCGGCCACGACGAGTGGCCCGGTGGGTCATCGCCAAGTTGATCATCCTGGCCTTGCGGCAGTGCCAAATAAAAGGACTTACGGCATAGATGAAATATGTTGGGTATTCCCGGGGGAGGGCTAGGGAGGGGGTCTTTCGCACCCTTCCAGCGCAAAAGCAATTGCACTAGCTCTGCATCATTTCAATCCCCGAACGCCCACGGCGCCGCCGTGGGGAACTTCCATCGAACCACAAACCCCCCGCAACCAATTTTCACATCAAATCTTACAACCGCCCAATAAACTAGCACAAACTAACAAAACTCAAAAAGTGTCCGATACTGTCAGATTCTGTCCGATCTCCCCTCCCTCAAAAAAATGGCGCCGGCGCCGCGTCATTCGACGCGACGCCGGCGTGTACATTGCGGCCGCGTGTAAGCCGAGTTCTGTTTCCGACGCGAAACAAAATGCGCCGGAGGCGATCATTTCTCTGGGACGGATGTTGCCATCCGCCTCAAGCAGCCTACCCGCGGGTCTGCCGGTTGCCCGGCTCGTCCTGGGCTCAGGACTGCCCGCTTATTTGGCCTTGCTGCCGGTGGGGTTTGCCGTGCCATCGGTGTCACCACCGATGCGGTGCGCTCTTACCGCACCATTTCACCCTTACCCTTCGACTCGAGGCTTGCGCCTCTCGCTCAGGGCGGTATCTTTCTGTTGCACTTTCCGTCGGATTTCTCCGCCTTGATGTTATCAAGCACCGAGCCCGATCGCAGTTCGGACTTTCCTCACCGAACCTCACGGTCCGGCGCGATCGCCACTGCGGCCGCAGTTTGACATTATACTCGT
Organism: uncultured Phycisphaerales bacterium; assembly: GCA_963755915.1. Lineage (GTDB taxonomy): Bacteria > Planctomycetota > Phycisphaerae > Tepidisphaerales > Tepidisphaeraceae > PALSA-1353. The sequence continues at coordinate 2,765,093 of CAVWLP010000002.1, read as the reverse complement.
CATCCGGACCCGACAAAATGAATCTCACCGACCCAGCGCAAAACGCGCCTACTTCGACCCACCTCGCAATCAAAGCCGCCCCCGTTGCCGCACTGGTTGCGATCGTCTCTTTCACCGCCTTTGTCTTTCCGGGAGACGTTCCTTTTTTACGCGATGAACCGATGCTCCTCGGCGATGCCCTCCTCGCAAACCATACGCCCTTCAGGATCTTAGGCATTTCGCTCCCCTTCACCCCGGCGGCACGCGGCCTTCAGGGCACCCGCGGCGTCGCCTACGGCCCCCTGCCCGTCTGGATCTACCAACTCCTCCTCTCCCTCACCCATAATCCCGTCGCCATCGTTTCGATGCGCGCCGCCCTCGTCAGCGGATCAACCGCCCTCGCCCTCCTTTGGCTGGCCCGCACGATGCGCCTCAGCCCCTGGTACGCTCCCCTTTCGATGTTGTCCCCCTGGTTGTGGCTTCTAAGCCGCAAGCCCTGGGACAACAGCTTCTGCATCCCCTTATCCGCCCTCGCAATCGCCGCCTACGCAAGTTTTTTGGCAACCCGCCGCCGCGGCCCCCTGCTTACCGCCGCCGCATCCCTCGAGGCGCTGACGTTGGTTCATTTCATGTCGCTCGCCCTGATCGTCCCCATGATTCTCCACGCCGTTTGCTTCCAGCGTCCCCAGATAAAAAAATTTGCCTGGGCGCTCCTGGCAATCGCCGCGCCCTGGCTTGCCGTCCTCCCGTTCTATTTCGCCTCGATAAGACATTCTCTCCAGTTTCATCATTTCAAGGACGTCTCCAGCAATCGCACCTGGTGGCTCCCGCTCCTGGGCGGGCATCATTTGGCCGCGGGGTTCGATTGGTTTCCCGATGCGATGCAAAAATTGCCGCCGATCATCAAGCTTTGCCAGACGATCTCTCTTCTGCCCCACCTGGCGGTTTGGGGCGGAATGGTTTTGGCAATCTTCAAACTCACCAAGGCGATTCAATCCAGACGCGAGCTTTCCCTCCCGGATCATCTTTTGCTTCTCGCGCTTGCCGTGGCGCTCTGCCAGGGCTTCCTCGACGCCGCCGCCAAGCTCGAACCCTTCGCCCATTTCTTCAATGCAACCTGGATCGTCTATGTCGTGCTTGCGTGGTATGCCGTCGACGCACTGGCAGGGAAACTGAAGCGCCCGGCATCCTCCTCGGCATCCCCTTGACGGCGTATATCGCCTCCGTCGCCACCGTTCTTGGCGTAACCATTTTCATCGTCCACCGCGACGATGGAATTCTGACCAGGGAATATGGAGCAACCCTGAATAACCAAATCGCGGCAGCCCATGATATCCTGCAGTTTTCACCCAGTTCCCCCTTGGTTATTGAATGTTCGGAATGGCTCGTTTATCCCACAACGCCGCGGGTATTGCTGACCCTGTTACCACCGCCCGACGGGCCCAGACCCATGCGACGCCTCTATGCTCGCGACCGGAACCGTTTTCCCGGTGATCCGGGAATTGTCATCCAGCCCGATCCGATATCGCCCCCTTCACCTTAAGAATACGGCGATTATTGGTCGGGAATACGCGGGCGACACAAAGAGTCAAATAAATATAAGATGGAGCAGCATTTGTGGATCCTGAGTTAGTCAACCGCTTTCGGCAGCAGGGCTTCGTCATCTCGATGAGGCGTACAGCTTGGCGCGATGGCTGACCCGTGATCGGCACGATGCTGAGGACGTGGTGCAGGAGGCATGCTTGCGGGCTTTGCGGGGTTTCGAAAATTTCCGCGGTGAAGACGGACGCGCATGGCTCCTCACCATCGTGCGCAACACCTGCTACACCTGGCTCAAACGACGCCGCCATAACGTCTCGACCGTCGAAGTCGACGCCGACATCGCCGCCGTCGAGTCCGACGTCCCCGATCCCTTTGCTGAGCTCTCCCGCACTATCGATTCCCAGCAGTTGCGGGCCGCCATCGAGGAACTGCCGATAGAGTTTCGAGAGGCCATTGTGCTCAAAGACCTTCAAGGCATGTCCTACCGCCAGATCTCCGAGATCGCCGCCGTCCCGATCGGCACAGTCATGTCCCGCCTCTCGCGCGGCCGCCGCCGTCTGGCCATGAAGCTCTGTGCCGAGAAAGGGGCGAGGTGACGTCCCATGGAATGTAAAGAAGCCATGGATCTGATCTCCGCATATTCCGACGGCGAGCTTGACGCCGCCCAGCGCGCCCAGGCCGAGCGCCACATCAACGACTGCCCCCACTGCAACCAGGCACTGCAAAGCATCGCCGCGCTCAAAGCCGCCATGCTCACCGACGGCCTGAAATTCAACGCCCCCGGCGCCCTCCTCAAACGCGTGAATTCCCTGCTCGACAAAGCCGTCGATCCCCCCGCCACCAAACCCGCCGCCCGAATTCTGCGCCCCAAGTGGATCGCTTTTGCCGCAGGGTTGACCGGCGTTGCCGCGATCCTCGCGATCACCTTCATGCTCTGGCCCACACAGCGCCAACGCGTAGAAAACGACGCGGTCGCGCGATATCAGCAATCCCCCCAAACAGCGCCGGTCGTCGACGTAGCCTCATCAGATCCCAAAACCGTCTTCGCCTGGTTCACCGGCAAGCTAAACTTCGCCCCCTTCCCGCCAACCACGCCCCCGCCGGGCTACACCCTCGCCGGCGCAAGGGTGGATCATTTCGCCGGCGTGCAGGTCGCAACGCTGATCTATCGCAACGGCTCACATCTATCCCAGGTCTCCGAATGGCCCGCCCCAGGCACCGGCACTGAAAAAAGCTCGCGCTCCGCCGGTGGCCTTAACATCTCATCCTGGAACAATTCCGGCTGGGGATTCGTGGTCGTCTCCGATGATTCCGGCCCCCCGCTCCAGCAGTTGCCAAATCTGTTCGTAGCGCCCGGCTGCGGCCCGCGATAGGGTGTGACTCTTCTTCTTGGTTCCCGCGCATTTTTCCCCTCCCCTGGTACTCCGGGGGAGGGTTGGGGTGGGGGTCCCATCACAAATAAGCGCCGCATCCCCCGCGATAACCGCGGGACTTTAAGCCTTGCCAATCGCTGGTTAAATTGGGGCCGTTGATACCCCGCTCAAGATTGTCTGAAATGGCCGGCCCGATTGTGGCCACCGCCGTCATCATCGCCTTCACCGCCTTCGTCTTCCCCGGCGACGTTCCCTTTATCGCCGAGATGGCCACCCTTCTCGGCTCCGCCGCGCAGCTCAACGCCACCCCCTCCCATTTTCTTGGAATTTCACTCCCCTTCACCATCGCCACCATCGGCACCCTGGGCACACGCGGCTTACCTTACGGCCCGTTCCCCATCTGGTTTTACCAGGCCCTGCTCGTCTTCTCACACAATCCCGTCGCCGTCGTTTCGATGCGCTCCCTCATCTTCGAAACAACCACCGCCGCCGCCCTTCTATGGCTCACCCGCGTCATGCGCCTTAGCCCTTGGTACGTGCCCCTCTCAATGCTCTCCCCCTGGCTGTGGCTCTACAGCCGTGAGATTTGGGACAACACCTTCTGCATTCCCCTCTCCGCCCTGGCGGTCGCAGGCTATGGCGATTTCATCGAAACCCGCCGCCGCTGGCCCCTGGCCCTCGCGGCGTCCTGCCTCGGCGCCATGACCCTCATCCACCTCATGTCCGTCGCGATGATCGGCGGCGTTGCCCTCCACGCGTTTCTCTTTCAACGCAACTCGTTGAAACGATTTCGCTCCACGCTTGCCGCCGTCGGCATCGTCTGGCTCGCCCTCTTCGCCATCTATTTCCATGCCGCCCTGCACGCCGCCGCCCCCGTCATGACCGTCGCCGTCAGCGGATCGCTAAGCTGGTGGTTCCCCCTCCTCGGCGGCCATCATCTCGCCGCCGGTTTCGACTGGCTTCCCACCGTCCACAAAGAAGCCCCGGCGATTCTTTCCGTCTTTCAGGCGATCTCTCTCATGCCCTATCCCGCCGTCTGGGCCGGCATGGTTTTAGTCGTTGTCCGATATCGCCGCAGCGTCCGCCGGCGCGAGCCCTTTACCACCGCCGATCAACTCGCCTTGCTCTCGGTAATCACCGCCGTCTGTCAGGGAGTCCTCGACGCCGCCGAGCGAACCATGCCCTTGAGCCACTATTTCAACGCCACCTGGGTCTGCTACGTGATCCTCGCCTGGTACGCCGTCGAGGCATTGCGAATCCGGATCCCCAAACCAGCCCTCACGATTGGCATCCCCATCGCTGTTTACGCCGGTTCATTGCTCGCCGTTCTGGGAATATCGATGTTCATCCTCCACCGCGACAGCGGAGCGATGGGCTCGGATTTCGGCGCCTCCCTTTCCCAGCAGATATCCGTCATAAAAGAAATTGAAAAATATTCTCCCCAGTCGTCCCTACAGATACTGGCGTCGGAGTGGTACACATATCCGATGACCCCGCGCGAGCTGCTGCTGCTGATTCCCCCCCTCCCGGCCCGCGTCCGATTCGGCGCCTCGTGGTGCGAGACCGCTGGCTGACGCCGACAGATCCGGCAATATCTGTCGACGTCTATCCCTACGAACGCTCGACGCCTTGAGGCGCCTGCTTGCGGCGCATATGATTCGCTGCTTTCCTACAGGTTAATAAATGCCCACAAATATGAATCCCTTCGCCGCCGAATCAAAACTCACTTCCCTCGCTGGTGACGTTTCGATTTTCCGCCTCAATCGGCTCAGCGAGCTGAAGCTCGGCGACATCGATCGTCTCCCCTATTCCATCAAGGTACTGCTCGAAAGCTGCCTGCGCAACCTCGACAATTTCGAGGTCAGCGAAGACGACGTTCGCCGCCTCGCCGCTTGGAAGGCGACCGCCGTCCAAACCGCCGAGCTCCCCTTCAAGCCCGCGCGAGTGATTCTGCAGGATTTCACCGGCGTACCCTGCGTCGTCGATCTCGCCTCCATGCGCGCCGCCATGAAACGCGCCGGCGGTAATCCGCAAAAAATCAACCCGCTCGTCCCGGTCGATCTGGTCATCGATCACAGCGTCCAGGTCGACGATTTCGGCAAACCGCTTCGCCCTATTCAACAACGCCAAAAGAGAATTTGAGCGCAACCGCGAGCGCTATGAATTCCTGAAATGGGGCCAGAAGTCCTTCGCGAATTTCAAGGTCGTCCCGCCGGCAACGGGAATCGTGCACCAGGTGAACCTGGAATATCTGGCCAAGGTCGTGCAGGTGCGCGACGGCGTCGCGTTTCCCGACAGCCTGGTCGGCACCGACAGCCACACCACGATGATCAACGGCCTGGGCGTCCTCGGCTGGGGCGTCGGCGGAATCGAAGCCGAAGCCTGCATGCTCGGCCAGCCGATCTACATGGTCACGCCGCAGGTCGTCGGCTTCCGCCTCATGGCCAGCTCCCCGAAGGATCGACCGCGACCGACCTGGTCCTGGTCGTCACGCAGATCCTCCGCAGTCGCACGACGTCGTCGAAAAATTCGTCGAATTTTACGGCGACGGCCTGGCGACAATGTCCGTCGCCGACCGCGCCACCATCGCCAACATGGCCCCGGAATATGGCGCAACGATGGGATTCTTCCCCGTCGACGATCAAACGCTTACTTATCTCCGCCTCACCGGCCGCGATGAGAAGCACATCGACCTCGTCGAGCGCTACTGCAAAGAGCAGGGCCTCTGGCGGCAGACCGCCTCCGAGCCCCTTTTCACCGAAACCCTCGAGCTGGATCTCGGCACGGTATTGCCCAGCGTCGCCGGCCCGCGCCGGCCGCAGGACCGCGTCGAACTGCGCGGCGTCAAGCAGAGCTTTCGCTCCGCCCTGGTCGATATCTTCAAGAAAGAAGTCGGCGAAAGCGCCACGCCGCGCCTCGACCGCTGGTCTGCCGAAGCGCCGGTCAATTCGCACCGATGGACAACGATGCAAAGAAGCCGCCATCACCGAGCACCTGCATGGCGACATCAAAGACGACTCCGCCGTCGCTCACCTTGCAGGACCGATGGATGAAGCTCACGCACGGCGACGTCACCATCGCCGCCATCACCAGCTGCACCAACACCAGCAATCCTTCCGTCATGGTCGCCGCCGGCCTGCTGGCCAAAAAAGCCGTCGAGCACGGGCTGCGCGTTCCGCCCTACGTGAAGACGTCCCTCGCCCCGGGCAGCCGCGTCGTGACCGATTACCTGAACAAAGCGGGCCTCACCCAGTATCTCGACAGCTCGGGTTTCAACACCGTCGGCTACGGCTGCACCACCTGCATCGGCAACAGCGGGCCCGCTGCCCGAGCCGATCGCCGAGGCCATCGAAAAGCGCGACCTTGTTGTCGCCGCCGTCTTGTCCGGCAACCGCAATTTCGAAGGCCGCATCAATCCGCACGTGAAGGCGAATTATCTCGCCAGCCCGCCGCTGGTCGTCGCCTTTGCGCTCGCCGGCTCGGTCGATGTGAATCTGATGGACGAGCCGGTCGGACGACGATCGACAAAGGAACCCCGGTCTTTCTGCGCGACATCTGGCCCACCCAGGCCGAGATCAACGACACCATTGCCCGCTGTCTCTCCCCCGAAATGTTCCGCAATCAATATGCCAACGTCGAATCGGGCAACGACGAATGGAACAAGATTCCCGTCAAAGGCGGCGAGCTCTTCACCTTCGACGAAAAGAGCACCTACATCCAGGAGCCCCCGTTCTTCACCAACCTCACCCCCAAGGCCGGAACAATTCACCCAATCGCCGGCGCAGGGTCCTGGCTGATGGTCGGCGACAGCGTCACCACCGACCACATTTCCCCGGCCGGCTCCATCAAGAAAGACAGCCCCGCCGGCAAATATCTCGATAGAGCATGGCGTCACGCCGCATCGACTTCAACAGCTACGGCTCGCGCCGCGGCAACGACCGCGTCATGACCCGCGGCACGTTCGCCAATATCCGCCTGAAAAATCTCCTCGCCCCCGGCACCGAAGGCGGCGTCACCAAATTTCTCCCCACCGGCGAAATCACCTGCGATCTACGACGCCAGCATGAAATACCAGGCCAGCAAAACGTCCCGCTGTGGTGCTGGCGGGCAAAGATTACGGCATGGGCTCCAGCCGCGACTGGGCCGCCAAGGGACGTTTATGCTGCTCGGCGTGAAGGCGGTCATCGCCGAAAGCTTCGAGCGAATCCACCGCAGCAATCTCGTCGGCATGGGCGTCCTCCCGCTCGTCTACAAGCCCGGCCAAACCCGCACAACCCTCGGATTAACCGGCGAAGAAACATTTGAGGTTCAGATCGACGACCATCTCAAACCCAAGCAGGACGTAACGGTAAAAGCCGGCGGAAAGACGTTTACCTGCGTCTGCCGAATCGATACACCGGTAGAGGTTGAGTATTACCGCAACGGCGGGATTTTGCAGACCGTGCTCAGGAAGATGCTGGGGAATGGGTGAACGCGAAAAGCGTGATCGATCACGACGTGCAAAGCCTTTTCCCCTCTCCCAGTACTCTGGGAGAGGGTGAGGGTAGACGGGATCTTACGGATTGTACAACGGTCGATATTTTTGTAGGCCCTCACCCCCGCCCTTTCCCAGAGTACTGGAAGAGGGGGGAAGTTTTACTCAAAACGTCCATCCCACCCCCAGCAGCAACTGCGTCTGCGTTCGAACGCTCCCCGGCGCAGGATGCGAATCATAATCAGCCTCCCCGCGAAATTCCGAAAACATCGTCTTCGTCAGCGCAACCCTGATCCCCGCATCAAAGAGCACGAGAAAATCCTTGGCATTCTGAATCGACGGAAAATAAGCCAAGTCGCTGAAGAGCTTCACCTTGTCCCACAGGGTTTTGTCGACATGATACGCAAGCCGAAGCGAGACGTTTTCATCCGGCGTCCCGATGTTGGTGTAATCTTCGTACACCCAGGCGATACCACCCTCGACATCGGCGTTGAAGTCCGGCTGTTCGACGAACTGATAGCCGGCGCTGAGCGCGGGCGTCAGCCGGACATCCAGATTGAGGATGCGATTCTTCTCGACGCGCACGTTGGCATTGGCGTAAAAGTGCGGGGTGAAGAAATAGCTGTAGGCAGGCTGGATAAACCACTGGTCGGTGGATGTGGAGGTGACGCCGTTTTGCTTCGTCTTCCCGAAGAGGTATTGGCCGTCAAACTGAATTCGGTCGTTGACGCCTCGGCGCAAGAGGCCAAGCGTTGCGCCCAGCGCCTCGCTATACGTATTGCCCTGGTTCAGCGAGCCGTTGACCACCAGTGAGCCGTTCCACGCGATCGGCGGAGGATTAACTTTTTCGATCTTACTGATGGGGATGGACTGGACGGCCAGCGAACCCGTGGCGGCCGTTTCAAAGGTGCCGTCGGCGCCCATGGTCACTGGCTGATTGATGACGGTTCCATCCTGAAGCACGATTTTGATGGGCTCATCAGTGAAAAATGTCTTAACATCGCTGAGTTTGACGGTGATCGTTCCCGCGATGGGCGAGAGGATGGTAAGTTTCCCACCATCTGCGGTCTGGATTGTGCCGGTAATGCGGTCACCATTCTTCAAAACGACCTGATCGGCCGAGGCAACGGCCGTCCCGGTTGCCAGGAAGAGAATAATCAGCGAAATTATGTGCCGGGACGAATAGCGTTTGGTTCCGATAACCATGTAAAAAATCTCCTTTCATGGTTGTGTCCGGTGATTGTAACGGCGGAAATTTTTGACGCATTTTTAAGTAGATTCAGCGACATGACCACTCAACAGCAGCTAGAAAACGGCCTTGCACACTTGAAGGCGAACAGAGTCGGCGACGCGATCCCGCTATTACGGCAGGTTCTTGCCCAGCAGCCGCAAAATGCCGACGCGCTTTTTCTTCTGGGGATCGCCGAGCATCAGTCGGGAAGGCAGCCCAGCGCGATCGAATTGATCCAGCGTGCCATCGCCGTCAATCCGAACAATTCGGATTACCATCGAAACCTCGCGCTGGTCTTTGCGCAGATGGGGCGAAACGACGATGCCGTCGCCGCGCTGGCGCGCACGGTCGCGGTGAATCCGAAAAACTGGCAGGCTTTTTTCGACCTCGGCAATCAATTCATCGGCCGCGGAAATCTCGACGCGGCGGTCGAGAAATATCGCGCCGCGCTGGTCATCCGCCCGGATTTCGCCGATGCCCATCAGAACCTCGGCTGCGCTGCACCGCAAGGGACAGCTCGACGAAGCCGAGGCACACCTGCACCGGGCTCTCATCATTCAGCCCCGGATGCCTGATGCGCAAAATAATCTCGGAAGCGTGCTGGCGGCGAAAATGCGACTGGCGGACGCCGTGGCCGCCTATCAGGAAGCGCTGAAAATGCGCCCGATTTTCCCGCCGCCCTTTCGAACCTCGGCTCGGCGCTGCGCATGATGGGAAAACGCGCCGACGCGATCAAGATCCTTCAGCGGGCGATCCAGCTCTCCCCCAATATGCCTGAGCCCTACAACAATCTGGGAATTGCCCTGAGGGAAGAGGGCCGGCTCGATGAGGCCATCGCGGTTTACAAAAAATGCCTCTCGATCCGCCCCAACATGGTCGACACGACCAACAACCTTGGCAACGCCTACAAGGATTCGGGAGACATCGCCGAGACCATCGCCTGTTACGGGCGCACCCTGGCGATTAATCCGCGCGAGCCGGGCATTCACAGCAACATGGTCTACACCCTTCAGTTTCACCCGGGATACGACGATGAAGGGCTCTTCCGCGAGCAGCGCAGATGGAACGACATCCACGCCCTGCCGCTGGCGAAGTCCATCCGGCCGCACGAAAACGACCGATCGCCCGATCGCAAGCTGCGGATCGGATACGTGTCGGCCTATTTTTATTCGCAGGCGGAGTCGTTTTTCGTCGCCCCGCTGATCGAGAATCACGACCGCCAGCAGGTCGAAGTTCATTTATATTCCAGCGTCATCCGCCCCGATCAATTCACCGCCCGACAAAAACAGTCGGCCGACGTGTGGCACGACGTCCTCGGTTGGCCCGACGCTGAAGTGGCCGAACAAATTCGCCGCGACAAGATCGACGTGCTGATCGACCTGGCCATGCACATGTCGCACAACCGCCTGGGGGTTTTCGCCCGCAAACCGGCGCCGGTGCAGGTAACCTGGCTCGCATATCCCGGCGGAACCGGTCTGGACGCGATGGACTATCGCATCACCGATTCGTTCATGGACCCCCCCGACAAGCCCACGTCGTATTACCGCGAGGAATCCTGGCGATTGCCCAACTGCTGGTGCTGCTATGATTCGATGATCGATTTGCCGCCCGTGCCGGCACGGCGCCGGGACCGATCCGTTTCGGATCGATCAATAATCCGTGCAAGAACAACGAGCAGCTGCTCTCGCTCTGGGCGCGGGTCATGAACGCCGTGGAGGGTTCGCGGCTGCTGATCCAGGCGTTTGGCGATCTCGATCGCAACCGCATTCGTGCGATTTTTGAAAAGAATGGAATTGTCCCCGAACGCCTGGAATTCGTCCCCCGGCGGGTTCGCGCCGAATATCTCCGGCTCTATGATGGCATCGATATCTGCCTCGACCCCCTGCCCTATAACGGTATCACCACCACCTGCGACGCGCTGTGGATGGGCGTGCCCGTGGTGACGCTCGCCGGTCACACCGCCGCCGGAAGGGCCGGGATGAGCATTCTGTCCACGCTGGGGATGCCGGAACTGATCGCGCATTCGCCCGATGAGTACGTGAAGATCGTTTCGGAGCTGGCGGCCGATCTACCGCGCCAGGCCGCGCTTCGGGCAAGTCTGCGCGAAAAAATGAAATCTTCACCGATGATGGACGGGCGCGGGTTCGCACGGAACATGGAGACGGCGTATCGCGAGATGTGGCGGAAGTGGTGCAGCGCCAATGCGTGACCAGCAGGAAACCCTCGCCGATGCCCTGCGCTTTCAACGCGAGGGGCGGCTCGATGAGGCGGAGGAAATTTACCGGCAGATGCTGGCTGAGGGTCCGCGGCAGGCGGCAATCCTCAATAATCTCGCCAATATCTTCAAGGATTCGGGCAGGATCGAAGAGGCGGTGGAGCTTTGCCGGCAGGCGATGGACCTCGAGCCGGGGAATGCGGAAATCCACAGCAGCCTTTGTTACAAGTTGCATTTTCATCCGGGGTATGACCGCGCGGCAATTTTTCGGGAATGCCGTGAATGGGACAATCGGAATGGAGGCAAGGCCCCGCTTGAGCATCGCAATGAGCGCTCGCCCGATCGGCGGCTGAAGATCGGCTATGTGTCGCCCGACTTTTACGGGCACGCCGAATGTTTCTTCGTACTCCCGCTGCTTCAGGCGCACGACCGCGAGAATTTCGAGATTCATCTTTACTCCAGCGTTCGCACGCCCGACCGGGCGACGGAGATCATCCGCAACTGCGCGGATGTCTGGCACGACGTGAAGGATCTCACCGATTCGCAGCTCGCCCAGAAGATCAACTCTGATCGGGTCGATATTCTCATCGATCTGACCATGCACATGGCGTTCAATCGGCTGCCGATGTTTGCCATGAAACCGGTCCCGGTGCAGGCGACCTGGCTGGCATATCCCGGCGGGACAGGGCTGGGGGCGATCGATTACCGCATTACCGACGAAGTGATTGATCCGCGAGACGACGCCGCAAATGTCGACGCATATTATTCGGAGAAATCGCTCCGGCTCGCAAATGGCTGGTGCTGCTACCATCCGCTGGGCGATCTCCCCCCCGCCGCGGAGCGAGAGCCCGGAGCGGTGACGTTCGGCTCGCTGAACAATCCATGCAAATTGAATCGGCCGACGCTCGGATTGTGGGCGAAAGTGCTGGCAGCCGCGGCGGACTCGAACTTGGTGCTGCTCGCGGAATCGCGGAAACAAAGGGGAGCGATCGCGGAAACATTCGCGGCCGCCGGCGTCGATCCGGGACGGATTGAATTCGTCGGCAGGCAGCGGCGGCGAGAATACCTTCGGCTCTATGATCGAATCGATATCTGCCTTGATCCGCTGGTTTACAATGGAATCACGACCACATGCGATGCCCTTTGGATGGGGGTGCCCGTGATTTCACGAATTGGCGAGACTGGGCCCGGGCGTGCCGGGGCCAGTATTCTTTCGCGGCTCGATCTTCGCCAGTGCATCGGAGAAAGCGATGAGGATTTTATCGCCAAGGCGCTGGCGCTGGCGGAAGATTTCGCCGGGCGACGGGAGTTGCGCCAGAATCTCCGCCGGCGGATGGTGCAAAGTCCGCTGATGGATCGGGGGCTCTTTGCGCGAAATATGGAGGCGGCATACCATCAGATGTGGCGGGATTACTGCTCCGGCGGTTCCCCCCCGGTTTGACGCATTGCTTCTCCGCGGTTACATTCTCGCCCCTGTTTTGACTGAAATGTGCCTAAAATTTGAGGCTGAAAAGGATGTTTTATGCGCGCCAGTGATATTCGTCGCGGTCAGGCCGTCTTGATTGACGGGAAACTGTTTGTCGTCACCAACGCCGATCACAATACGCCCGGCAACCTCCGGGCCAAGGTCCAGTTCAAACTGCGCGACGTCTCCAAGGGAACCATTCAGGACAAGCGCGTGGGCGCCACCGACGACATCGAGACAACAACCCTCGACAGCAGGCAGGTCGAATACCTCTACAGCGACAACGACGGGCACATCGTCATGGACATGGAAACGTACGACCAGACAACGATTCCCAAGGAAGTTTTCGGCGACGATATTCTTTACCTGAAGCCCAACACGCCGCTCACCGCCCTGTTTCATGAGGGGAAGATCGTATCGTACACGATGCCGGCGGCGGTCGACCTGGAAGTCGTGGACACGCCGCCGGTGATCAAAGGGGCGACGGCCACAAACCAGCTCAAAGAGGCCAAGCTGGAAACCGGCCTGACGACGCGCGTGCCGGGATTTATTGTGATTGGCGAGAAGATCAAAATCAGCACGGAGTCGGGGGAATATCTGAGCCGATCGTAGGCGAAATTCGACCCAAATCTGAAATCCGACTTCCGAATCAAGCTCGGACCGCGACCTTCGAATTTGGGATTAATTCCTCGGCGGTAATTCCCAGTTCCTCCAGCGTAAACGGTCTCCCGCATTCCGCACAAATCTGTCTCGGCGATCCAATCAAACAGTATCCGCACGCCGGGCAATAGGGTCCGGGTTTGACAGGCTGCGGCCTCAGTTGCAGCAGCAACAGAATGATTGCGCTGATGAGGAATCCAACGGCGCCCATGAGCAGCGCACCGGGACCGAGATTGACCTCGGGGACAGTGCGGCCGCCCAGGATTCGCCAGGCTTCCTGCAACGTCGCGATAAAGAAGCAGACGAAGCCGGAGATTTCCAGCGACATCCAGACCACCCCCCGGCGCCAGGGAATCCGCCGCCGAGTGAGGATCACCAGGAAATTCACGATGGGCAACAAAATCAGCAGGGTGAGCGACCATTCCGCCGGAGTCTGCCAAAGCTGGAATTGGTAATCGAACCACCCCAGCCCCCCACCCGCGATCGCGCCGGCGGCGGAGAAGATCGCAAATCGCCGCAGCTTTCTTCGCAGGCGAAAGTTCATCCAGGCGATGTCATCGCGCATCGACCAGCGGACAGTGCGCCGGCCCCGGAAATAGACCCAGATGGGAAAAGGAGACGAGAGAGCGAGCAAAGGCCACATCGGAAATCGAATTCCTAGGAAAGTGACCTTGATCGTCTTACCGGCGGCGCCTGAGCCGATAAGGGCTGTTCCGTGCGACCAGGAAAGTCCGAAAAGTGCGCCCAGAGGTTAAATCTGATCGGACGGGGTAAGTCGTTGTAGAGACCCCAGGACGTACTTGCCGGCCAGATGGCACTAGAAAACCGCTGCGAGGAGTATTTAATCTGTCCGCTATTGCAGCCAATGAAGACGACGCGGCTGCCCGACATTTCCTGTAAGCCGCCGGGGAGGAAATAGCTGTAAATCAAGAGAGAGAGGGTTGCGAGGAAGATGACACTGCACAAGACCGCCACCGCGATGCGCCAGTGTCGAAACATTCAAAGATATGATAACTCAAATCGCCCGCGCGGGAGGTCGCAGGCGCCAGGCCTACGATTTGCTCGCAGTCTGCGGTTTGGCGCCGGAGGATTGTGCTTGACGCTGGGGCTCCGGCTGCGCCTGATCGCGCTCCTGGTCGTGCTGCTCCTTTAGAGGGACGAGGAACTCGACCAGTTGGCTCAGCACGCGAATCTGCGACATCGTCGCCTCGACGCGGACGACGCGATCCGGCGGATAATAGCTCAGCACCGGCCGGGTTTCGCGCTCATACACATCCAGCCGCCGCTTGATGACTTCGTCGCTCGCATCGTCGAACCGGTTTTCGCGCAAGGCCCGGCGGCGCAATCGCTCCACCATCTTCGCATTATCGAGGCAGACCAGGTGGATCACTTTCGCGACTTCGATGGTCTCGTCGAGAAGCTCGGCCTGCCTGACGTTTCTCGGGATGCCGTCCAGCACGAGGATTTCGTTCTGCGGATGGAACTGGTTGATCATCTCCATCCCCTTGATGTATTGCTTCCAGAGCTTGATGGTGACTTCATCCGGAACCAGCTTGCCCTTGCCCGCATATTCCCAGAAGAGCCGCCCCATTTCGCTCTGGAGATCGAGGGAGCGGAAGATGTCGCCGGTGGCGCTGTGATAAAAGCCGGGGATGGTGCCGATAATTTTCCCCTGCGTCCCCTTGCCGCTGCCCGGTGCGCCGAAGAGAAGAATGGATTTGTATCGCATGATTCAGATTTATTGGCGACAGGTCGAAACGCCGATGCGTTCCGATAAGAATGTATCGGTCATTTTCTTATCTGGGTGCATCTGATTTTCATCTGTGGCGGCAAATGAAATCTAATCCGAGGCTTCGATCCCGAGGTCTTTGACCTTTTTGTTCAGCGTGTTGCGGTTGATGCCCAGGAAATCGGCGGCCTTGGTTTTCACACCGCCGCATTTGGCCAGGGCGCGGTCGATCAGGGCGTGCTCGATCTGGTCGATCACCAGCTGGTAAATCTCCCCCTCGCGAAGCTCGTAGTCGGCGATAGCCTGATCCGCCAGCCGCCGGGTGAGGGTTTCAATCGATTCGCTCGACTGCGTCGTGCGCCGCTGGGCGGCGAACATGCGCACGCTCAGGGGAGCAGCTCTTCGTGGAAATCCTCATCATTGCTGAGGACGACGGCGCGCTCGATGGCATTTTCCAGTTCGCGCACATTGCCGGGCCACGGATAGCGCATCAGGACGTTTAACATATCCCGGCTGATGCGCCGCAGCCGCCGCTCGTTCTGGACGTTATACTTATCCAGAAAGAAGTCGATGAGCCGGGGAATGTCCTCGCGGCGATTTCGCAGCGGCGGAAGATAGACCGGAACGACGTTCAGGCGGTAAAAAAGGTCTTCGCGGAAATTTCCCTTGGCAACCTCTTCCTGAAGATCGACGTTGGTGGCGGCGATGACGCGGACGTCCACCTTGACGGTGTGCGTGTCGCCGACGCGCTCGAACTCGCGCTCCTGCAGAACGCGGAGAAGCTTCACCTGAAGCTCCGGCTCAAGCGTGCCGATCTCGTCGAGAAAAATGGTGCCGCCGTCGGCAGCCTCGAATCGGCCCTGCTTGTCGCGGATGGCGCCGGTGAAAGAGCCTTTGACGTGCCCGAAGAGTTCACTTTCCAGCAGAGTGCCGGTGAGGGCGCCGCAGTTGACGCGAACGAAGCTGTCGCTCGCGGCGCGGTGAGTTGTAGTGAATCGCCTTGGCGATCATTTCCTTGCCGGTGCCGGTCTCGCCGAGCAGAAGCACGGTGGCCCGGCTGTTGGCCACCTGCCCCACCGTCGCGAAGACTTCGTGCATGGCGGGCGAATCGCCAATGATGTTTTCAAATCGATATCGGTCGCGAACCTGGGCGCGAAGCTGAGCGTTTTCTTCCAGCAGTTCTTCCTTCTGCCGCATGACCATTCGGTTGATCTGAATCGCCTGGGCGAGGAAGGCCGCGACGATTTCCAGAAAAGCCTGGTCTTCCTTTAGGGAGGCTTCAGAAACGAACGGCTTGTCGACGGAAAGAGCCCCGGCGGTTCGGTTTTCAATCTTGATCGGGACGCACAGGAAGCTCACCGCTTTGTCGGATTGTGGGGTGAGCCGACCGGTGCGGTTGAGGAAGTCCGGGTCGGTGCGGAGGTCGGGAATAATGCGGGCCCTGCCTGTCGCGACGACGTTTCCCGTTACGCCTTCGCCCAGTGCATATTTTCCGCGATCGATCTCGTCGGCGGTAAGGCCCACTGCCGCCTCGGTGCGCAACCGGCCGGTCGATTCATCGAGAAGCACCAGCGCTCCGCGGCGCATATCCAGTTTCTCTGAAATGATTTGCATCATTTTCTGAAAGGATTCACGCAGGTCGAGCGTCGACGACAAAATCCGACCGATTTCCGTGAGGATGGCTATCTCTTGATCGGCTCCGCCGTGGGGTGCTTGCGGATTAGGCGGGTATCCAAGGGTCATGACTACAATGTACGCAATGGTTTTTCGGAGTCAAGGAAATGCCGAATGCCTACGGATAAATGCCGAGTGAATCGGACGCTGGAATAGCCAATACTGCGCAATTACGGGGATATTGAGTGATTCGGGGAATCAACCGATACCGATTTTGACGAATATGCGGATTACGCCGATCCGCGCCACGACAGGTGGCGGTTATGTGGTTGATTGCGACGCAGTTGCTGGCCGCTGCCATTCTGGCCTTTGCCATCTACGCCACACGACCGGGGCGCGGGCATAAGTCTTCCCACGCAGTGCTGGTGGAGCGCACGGCAACCGTCGATCGGCTGCTGGATTTCTCGCAGACCATTCAGGGGACCGGCAAGCCGGAACAGGTTTTTGCTACGCTGAGCCATTTCCTTCGCACCGAGCTGGGGCTTTCGGGATTAGCGATACTGACGAGCGAGCCGGAGGCGACCCCTTCGATTGAAGTGCGCGCGGCGTGGCCCGCGGACCTCGTGACCATTCCATCCGGCACAGAGCTGGATGCGACGACGTGCCCGTGCTTGCGGCAGAATCTGCCTCGCACGTTCAGGCCGGAGGGGTCGCCGGTTCGGTGCGCCATCGATGCGTGCCTGAAGCTGCCGGCGTCGCATCCGGCGTATTGCATTCCGTTCACAATCGGGCGCAAGATGCAGTCGGTGGTTCACATGCTCCTGCCGCCGGGGGGCGAGTGGACGGAGAGCCGCAGGCAACTGGCGCAGACTTATGTGAACAGCGCGCACTCGGTGCTGACGACGCTGCATCTGCTGGCGGAGGCGGAGAAGCAGTCGATGACCGATGCGCTCACCGGGCTGTTTAACCGGCGATCGATGGAACAGCTTCTTCAGCGCGAAGTCGCCCTGTGCGAACGGCACAACCATGCCCTGTCGCTGGTGATGATCGACCTCGATCATTTCAAGGAGATCAACGACGTGCACGGCCACGCGGCCGGAGATCATATGCTGCGGTCGTTTGCCGATTGCGTGCGGATCACGCTACGGAAGACGGACCTGGCGTTTCGGTATGGCGGGGACGAGTTTGTGATCGCGCTGCCGCAGACGCCGCTGTATCAGGCGCAGCAGGTGGTGCAGAAGCTGCGGCAGGCGTTTTTGTCGGTGGATTTTTCGCACGCAATTACGAATCTGGACAAGCCACCCACGCTGAGCATCGGCGTCGCGGAGCGGAGCAAGCCGGGGAATATTCTGACGCTTTCAGCCCTGCTGGGTGCGGCCGACCAGGCGTTGTACGCGGCGAAGAACAGCACGCGGAATTGCATCAAGGTATTTGAGCCGCCGCAGGCGGCGTGAAAAATCAGGGGCAGGGGGATCGATACAAGAGAATAAAGAGCGACGCGAGCCCTTACCGTCCAACCCCCCGTCGCCCCGGTCCCGGTTCCACCCCGTGCTATAGCGATGCCCGGCGGATTAATATTGCCAGGTCGTAGGACCAATGTAGCTTGATCCAACATTTTCGCTGGGGTAACGGACGCAACGGTTGTACCACGGCGTAGCAAAAGAGGCGGGCGCATATCCCGGCAGTGCCATGGAGGATTTGGAGCCATTGCATGGGACGCGGCCGTCGGCTTCCGTCTCAAGTATGTCGAGGGCGTCGTCGAAATCGGTCAGCTGGTTGCCTATGCCGCTGTTTATTTGGTTCGATAAGCTGGCTGCGGACGTGTTGAACTTTTGGATTAACCATTTGTCATTGACCGTCGCAACATGGCCATCGGGCAGCAGAATGTTCCAATAAGAGGTCCCGCCAGGGCCGGGATGGGTGATGGTGCTGGAGCCGCCGTATTTATAGGGATAGAAGTATATTTCTGTCAGCATGGCTAGTTGGGGCGGGTAATCAGAAATCTTGCGAAACCACGCAGCGTGAACTGCGGTCCCAGTGGTGTCCGTGTAGACAATGTTTGGTTGGCCCGGATTGGGCTGGTTTGGGCTAGAGGGCGGACTGGGATTGGATGCGCGGGTATACGACCAATGTGGATTCATATAATAAGAGGATTGCAGGCCTGCCTCTTGGGAGAATTGGTCCTGCGCAGGGCACCAGCGAAAGGGGGCAAAGGACGTAATTCCAATATTGTTGGGGCCGTTGGCCGGCGAAAGATCATAATGTCCCAGGTAACCGCACATGATGAGCCGGCCGATATTCGCGCCGGTATCCTGAATGCCGCCAACGGCGAGGTTAAGGCCATGGCTTTGTCCGTTCCCGTCTTGTACTAGGTAGTTATAGTCATCAATTCCATCCTGCATCACGTCGGTAGCGCCTTCGAGTCCTCGATAAGGGATGTCCGAATAAGCGTGCTCGGGTAGATAGCCTTGGTTATCGGAGGCGTAGTTAATCATCGCCTGGCCGATCATGCGTTCGTTGGCAGCACACTGAACGAGTCGCGCCTGGGCGCGGGCCTTCTGAAGCGCCGGAAGGAGAATCCCAATCAAAATCGCGATAATGCCAATGACAACGAGTAATTCTACGAGTGTAAACGCTTTGCGACGAAGCATGGGGCTCTCCTGAACATTCGCGTCCGGCGCTGAGCAACTCGATCCGGGGCGGAACAGACTCGTGCGGGATGACATGTCGCTGCCTCCGGAATGGGACGGCCCGCGCCGCCGAACGCTTTGGGCCACCAACTCATCCCATATTACACCGGATATGGCCAAACTTGCAATAGAATTCGGCATGATTAACGCAATTTATTTTCATGGGAATTACCACAGGCGTGGGAGAATGCATTTAATACAAGATGCTATTTAATAACGATTTGAGATTTCAGATTTCAGATTTGTGGATAATTACCGCATACTTTTGGGTGATAGTTCGCGGAGCGGCTTTCTGCAATTACCAGAATTCGTCGGTGATTGCCTATTGCCCATTTGCTATTGCCTATTTGGGCATTCAATAGGCAATAGGCAAACGGAAATATGCTTCGCTACTGAGGTTCCACGAGAATGGGCTCGACCATCTTACGGATACGCTCCACGGTCGTGAGATGTTCCAGCGCACAGATGAGCTGTTCGACGCCGCGGCGGCCGATGCTTTCGGCGCGGATGTCCAGGGTCGCGGGCGTGGGGTGAAGGCGATCAAGGTAGGGCATTTCGTTGTTGCAGGAGATGACGCGGACGGCGTTTTCGCCGGATGAGCTGTTATTGGGGGAGCCGCCGTTGTTGTTCAGGGCGATGCCGCTGGCGGCAAGAGTTGTGTAGACCGTCGGGGCGTAGCGGTCTTCGGCGAGAAAGAGGCCCTGCGGGCGGGGGTCAAGCCGGATGAATTGCTCGGTCAGGGCGCGGGCGGCAGAGCCGTCGAATTGCCAGAAGTCGGGGGGAGATTCGACGGCGGCGCGAAGGACGTGGACGTGTCCGCCGATGTCGGCCATGTATTGGCAGAAGGCGAGCTCGCGCACCTGCAGGCCCCAGGACCGCGGGGCGGCGCTGAGATAAGCCGCGGATTTGCAGCCGTGGGCGTGCAGGTATTCCGCGGCGAGGCGGCCGATCGAAGAGTTGTCGGGCATGACCTGGTCGCCCCAGCGCGGTGGAAAGCGGTTGGCCATGAGCCAGACGGTGGGCAGGCCGCGGAGCTGGGACTGGACGGATTCGCTGGGCTGCTCGCCGTGGAGGAGGAGCCCGCCGACGCGCTGCTCGGAGATTCGGCGCGGGAGCTCATCGGGGTTGGAGACGAAGCTGACGAAGAGGTCGAAATTATTTTCGCGGGCGGCGATGGAGACGCCGCGGAGAAGGCTGGTGAATGCGGGGGCGGTTTGCTCGCCGCTGGTTCCGAAGATGAGGAAGGCGACGGTCTTGGCTTGCTCGCCGTGTCCGTTGGTGGATTTGCGTGCCCTTCGGCGTGCGGGTGGAGAGAAGGAGATTTTTCGCATGGCCTCGCGAACGGCCTCTGCGGTTTGGGGCGCGACGCCTTGCTGGTCGTTGACGACGCGCGACACGGTGGAGGCGGATACGCCAGCCATTTCCGCGACTCGATTCAGGGACATTTTGGGCTCCGAATAGGTGCGGGGGCATTATCGCACGAAGGCTTTGCAATTTCCACTATTTTCGTGGCAAATATTGGTGGTAAGAGGGGGAAATTACCGCGCGGAAGGGGTGGGGGCAAGAAGGTGTGAAAGGTGCGAAAGGTTTGAAAAGTGTGAAAAAGTGGGAAAATGTGTGAAAGGGGAATTCGCTGGGGAAAATTCGCCGGTGGGGCACGGCTCGACCGAGCTCGCCGAAGTCCGGCGGCACTTTGGGATCATGTGGGTTGCGGCTGCGGCGCGTCGAAATCGACGATCATCGGCTCTACGGCGCAGATCAGGCGTTCCTGGAGGTGCAGGTGGGTCATGCGCCATAGGAGTTGTTCTACGCCGCGGCGGCCAACCGATTCGACCCGGATATCTATTGCCGCGGGCTTCGGGGAAAGGCCGACGCGGAACGGGGCTTCGTTGTTGCAGGAAATGATTTGCGTCTGGCCGGGGCCGATCTGGATCCCGGCGGACTGAAGCGCGGGCTGAAGGACGGCGACCTGCATGTCGTCGGCAACAAAAATTCCCGTGGGACGCGGGGAAATTGCCATGAAACGCTCGACCAGGTCTGACACCACGCGCTGGCTGTGGCGGTGCCAATAGTCGGGAGATTGCTCGAGCGGTTGCTCAACGGTAACGACGGAGACGGATTTGTCCGCGGCGGCGGCGGAAAAGCTCTGGCAATAGAGACGGAAGGGCCAGAAGCCCGCGTCGAGGTTCAAAAATGCCAGCCGCTGGTGGCCGTGGGAAACGAGGTATTCCGCGGCAAGGTGTCCGATTTCGTAGCTGTCGGGCATGACCTGGTCGCCCCAGTCGGGCCGGCGGCGGTTTCCCATGAGCCAGACGGTGGGAATTTTGCGGAGTCGGCGTTCGATTTCACCGCTGGGGCGGGTGCCGTGGAGGAGCAGGCCGTCGATTCGCTGGTCGAGAATCCAGGAAGAAATTTCGTCGGGGTCAGGGACAAAGTGGAAGGCGATGTCCATTCCGTTGTCGGCGCCACCAAGGGAAACACCGCGAAGAAGGCCTGCAAAAGCGGGAGTGGCCTGCTGGCCGGAGGCGCCGAGGACCAGGAACGCGGCCCGTTTTTTTTCCGTCTTTAGTCGTCCTGCGGATTTTGGACCAGGCCGGCGGTCGGAGGGGGTGTAGCCGAGCTCTTGCATCGCCTTGCGGACAGAGCGTTCAGTTTCGGGGGCGACGCGGGGGTGGTTATTAATGACGCGTGAAACTGTGGAGGTGGAAACACCCGCGAGCTTGGCGACTGTGCTAATCGACATGGCGGGGGATTATATCATACTTGACGAAATTTTCATGAATTGCCACCCTATGGAAATTACCCAATTCGGAGCGAGGATAAAACGAATGGCAATTAAACCCCTGAAATTTGCGGCAATTCTCGTGGCAGTTGCCTGGTTTGCCGGGTCGGTACGGGCGGACCAGGCGGCAAAACCGGCAGGGAAATACGATGTACGGCAATTTGGCGCGGCGGGAGATGGGAAAACCAGCGACACAGCCGCGATCCAGAAGGCCCTGGACGCGTGCGGGGCGCTCGGAGGCACGGTGGACGTGCCGGCGGGGAAATATCTGGTGGGGAGCATTCAACTACATTCGAATACGACGCTGGTCCTGGAGAAAGGGGCGACGATCGTCGGGAGTCCGGATGCGAATGATTATCCGATGACCACCGTGCGATTCGAGGGGGAAATGGTGCCGGGGCATCATGCGCTGATCTGGGCGGACGGGGCGGAGAATATTTCGATCATCGGCCCGGGGACGATTCAGGGGGACATGAAGATCGGAAACCTGCGGACGCCGCGCGGGCCGGTGATGGTGGAGCTGACGAATTGCAAAAATGTTTTGCTCGATGGCTTTACCGATCGGTATCGGAAGCTCTGGTCGATTCACCTGCTGTTTTGCCAGAACGTGGTGGCGGAAAACCTGACGATTCGGACGACGCTTTCGAACGGGGATGGGATTGACGTGGATTCGACGGATCATGTGCTGATTCAGAATTGCGATATCGATACCGGGGATGATTGCATTTCGCTGAAGTCGGGGCGGGGAATAAGCGCGGTAAAATCGGCGCGGCCGACGGCGGATGTGCTGATCCGAAATTGCACGTTTGCCAGCGATTTTGCGGGGATTGGGATTGGGTCAGAAATGTCGGGGGGGATTCGCGACGTGCAGATTGAGAACTGCGATTTTACGGATGGGGAGAACGCGATTTTCATCAAGGGCCGGATCGGCGCGGGGGATTTTTTGAGAATATTCACGGAGAGAATTTCAACGCTTCGACGCGGACGTTTCTGGGGATTGATTTGCGGGACACCGGCATCATCGGGATCGATCCGGTGGCGGGGGAAACCGGGGTGCCACATGCGAAGGACATTTCGTTCAGCAACGTGAAGGTCGACGTCAATACGCTGGTGGACGGCGGGCGGGTGCCGCCGGGGAAATGGATCGACGGGCTGACGCTGTCGAACATCAGCGGGAGGTGCCGGAAAGGGATTACGCTGGCGAATGCGAGCAATGTGACGCTCAATAATATTAATGTCAGCGGATATTTGGGGCCGTATTTGAGCACGCAGAATGTCTCGGGGACGGGGCTTGACGGGGCGGCGCCGATCAAGGTCGCGGCGCTGGCGGATCCGCAGCAGTTGGCGGCGGCGTTTGCCCATCCGCCGGACGATTCGCGGGCGATCGTGCGGTGGTGGTGGTTTGGGCCGGCGGTGACGAAGGCGGGGCTGGAGAAGGATATCGAGACGATGAAAGCGAACGGATTCGGGGGGTTTGAGGTACAGCCGGTCTATCCGCTGGCACTGGATAACGAGATTCCGGGGGTGGTGAACATCAAGTTTCTGTCGCCGGAATTTCTGGATGATCTGGGGTTTGTGGCGGGGAAGGCGAAGGATCTGGGGATGCGGATGGACCTGACGCTGGGGAGCGGCTGGCCGTATGGGGGGGCGACGATTGGGGTGGAGGATGCGGCGGGGAGGTTGCGGACGCAGAAGGTGACCGTGGCGGATGGGGAAACCAGCATAACGCCAAAGCTGCGCGAGGGGGATGTGGTGATGGCGGCGTTTGATAATCGTGGAACGGAGCTTCAGATCAAGGATGGCGCGGCGCAGGTGCCGGCCACGCAGCCGAGTGTTTCGGATGTGACGTTTTTTCTCGCGAGCCATACGGGGATGAAGGTGAAGCGGCCGGCGTATGGGGCGGAGGGGTTGGTGGTGGATCATCAGTCGCCCGCGGCGGTGCAGAAATTTTTACAGACCATCGCGGAAAAGGAAGTCGACGCGTGCGGGACGAATGTCCCCTACTCGGTTTTCTGCGACAGCCTGGAGAGTTATGGAGAGGATTGGACGACGAATTTTCTGGCGGAGTTTAAGAAGCGGCGCGGATATGACCTGGCGCCGCTCCTGCCGGCGCTGGTGGGAGACGATGGGCCCAAGACGCTGGAGGTTCGGCATGACTGGGGAAAGACGCTCACGGAATTGTTCAACGATTATTTTGTCAAGCAGCTTCGGGCATTTGCGGACAAGCACGGCACGCGGTTTCGGCTTCAGGCGTATGGGACGCCGTCGGCGGGGCTTTATAGCTATCTAGGTGTGAATCTGCCGGAGGGGGAGGATTATCACTGGCACGATTACGCGGCGGCGCGATATGCGACGTCGGCGTGTCATCTGATGGGCGTGCCGGTCTGTTCGTCGGAGACGTTTACGTGGATTCACTCGCTGGTTTTCCGGGCCACGCCGCTGGATATCAAGGCAAACGCGGATGTGCATTTTTTGCAGGGGAATAACCAGATTGTGTGTCATGGGTGGCCATATACACCGCCCGGCGTGGCGTTTCCGGGATGGAGTTTTTATGTCGGGGGCGTCTTTAATTCGCAGAATCCGTGGAACATCGTCATGCCGGACGTGACGCGGTATATGCAGCGGGTCAGCTTTATGCTGCGGCAAGGATATCCGTCGAATGACGTTGCGCTTTATCTGCCGAACGACGATGCGTGGGCGCGGTTCACGCCGGGGAAGGTGGCGCTGACGGACCTGCTGGCGGATTGCGTGGGGCATCAGATCATCGGGCAGATTCTGGATGCGGGATATAACCTGGATTTCTTTGATGATGGGATGCTCAATGCGCGGGGGCGGGTGGATAACGGGTCGCTGTTTTTCGGGCAGGCGTCGCAGGGACGGGGGAGCCGGGCGACGGGGGTTCGGTTCAGGATTGTGGTGCTGCCGGGCGTGGAACGGATTCCGGTTTCGACGCTGAAGAAGCTGGAGGATTTTGCGTCGCGCGGGGGAACGATCATCGCGACCCGCCGGCTGCCGGATAAGGCGCCGGGATACCTGGCCACGGATTCGGATCAGCAGACGGTGAAGAACATCGTTGCCCGGCTGTTTACGGATAAGGACGCGCCGGGGATTTTCATCGCCGATGAGAGCCAGTTTGCAAAGGTGATGGCGGGGCAAAAGCACGTAAGGCCGGACGTGCAGTTTACGCCAGCGTCGCCGCAGATTGGCGTGGTGCATCGAACCACTGAGGGGGGGACGGAATATTTCGTGGCGAACACGGGCAATACGCCGGTGAGCGTGTCGGCGAATTTCCGGACCGATGCCATGTCGGTGGACGCGATGGATCCGGTGAGCGGGACGGTTTCGCCGGTAGAGATTGTGGCACATCTGGAGAATTACACGACGGTGCGTCTGGATCTTGCGCCGTATGGATCGACGATTTTATTGTTTGGCAATCGGCTGGAAACGCCGGCGGCGGCGAGCAAGCCAGTGGGGAAGCCAATCGAGCTGGATTCGGGATGGACAGTTGCGCTGGGGAATGGAAAGCCAAAGCCGGTAGCGGCGCTGCACTCCTGGGCGGATGATCCGGCGACGGCTGGATTCTCGGGGGTGGCGACTTATGACAAACACTTCACGATCAGCGCCGATCAGATTGCCGCCGGGCGGGTGGTGCTCGATTTTGGCGACGGATCGCCTTCGCCAATGCCAACGATGCGAATGCAGGGATTCCAGGCGGACTATGACGCCCCGGTGCGGGATGGGGCGACGGTGGCGATCAACGGGAAGCCGGCCGGGGACGTCTGGTGCCCCCCCTACCGCCTCGACGTGACAGACCTGCTAAAGCCGGGCGACAATCAGATTGAAATTGAGGTCGGCAATACCGCTGTGAATTACCTGGCTGGCCACGGCTTTCCAAATTACGACTACCGGGGCGTTTCGGAGGAATATGGGACGCGGTTCAACCCCGCAAAGGCGGCACTGTTCGAGCCGTTGCCTTCGGGGCTGTGCGGGCCTGTGAAGCTCGAGATTATGGCCCCATAAATAGGGCATTCCGGTTGACGGGTTCGCAAAATAGCGCGAGTCACCAAAGTACACCGAAAAGCGGCCAGCCCACCGGGTCGCAGGTACAATTGCCTGTGATCTTCCATTTTTGTTGCATTTAATTGTGCAAACTCCTCCCACGGACTGGCGTGCCGAGCGAAATGGACGAGGATATGTCCGATAAACCTGAAGAATTATCATGATTTTCCGCAACTAATGCTAGGAATTCTGAGAATTGTGACAAAAGTTCATATCTCGGTGACAGCATTCTCTTTTCGTTCTGGAAAACTGGTGTATGTTCCGTGAAGGTCAGGCGGAGAAGTACATGTCCAAATTCTCCCCGCGATCGAAAGCGTGAAGTTCGGAGGCGTTTCTAGTTTTTCCACAATCTAACCGCGGTGCGCGGCTTGTGCTCTGCGCACCCCAGCCCGGAGGGTCTGTGATGAACGGCAATCGTTCCGCGCGGAAGTATTCGTCTTTTACGAGTTCAAAGAATCAGCGCACGCTCGCGGCCCTGTCCGCGGCAACCAGCCTGGTTGCATTCGCCGCGGTGTCCAGGGCGGACACCTACGGTAACAACGGCAATACGGTTTTGGACGTCGCCTCGTCTTGGATCGACGAAACGGTTCCTGCCAACACCGGCGTCGATGTGCCCAGCTCCACCGACATCGCCCAATGGGACAGCAACGCGAACCTGAGTTCCACCACGACCTTCACGCTCGGCGCAAGCACCGCGTGGGAAGGCATCTCGGTTATTAACCCCGGCGCGGCGGTGGTCATCGGAAACAGCACCGATGACTCCAACACGCTCACCCTCGACGGTTCGGGCATCAGCGTCTCCGGCAATCAGAACCTCACGATCAACGATCCGCTGGCGATGACCCAAAACAACACCTTCACCGTCGGCGCCCCGCAGTCACTGAACATCAACGACGGCGTGGGCTTTGGGGCGGCCAGCGTCACGCTCAGCTTCAGCGGCTCAGGCACTACCAACGTCAACAGCGCCATTAACGACAACAGTAACACCGGATCAATCGCTCAACTTGGCTCGGGAACCACCATCATCAACTCGACGGCAAGCCTCGGCGGCACCGCCACCGTCGACAGCGGCACACTCGAACTGAACTTCGCCGCGGCGGGCGCCCCGGCTTCGAACATCATTTCCTCTTCACTCAGCGGCCTGCGCCTGGGCGGTGGAACGCTGCTGATGAACAGTGCCTCCGGCGCCACGGCCAACGCACAAACTTTCGCGGCTACCTCGCTGATCGCCTCCGAAGGCATGACGGTCGTGCAGGTGAACCAGAATGGTTCGGTAATTCCGACCCTGAACCTGGGCACGATCTCGGTGGACACCGCCAGCACCAACGCGGGCGGCCTGATCGATTTCGTGGGCCCGGCCACCACTGGCGACGGGCTCAACACCGGCAGTGCCAGTCCGATCGCCGCAACGGCGTCGATCACCGTTGGCAGCACCAATGTGGGTTCCGGCGGTATTCTGGTCGACAGCGCTAGCGCGGTGCCGTTTGCCGTTGTTGGTGAGCCCGGAAATCCCAATCATGTCGTCGACTTTGCGGCGGTGGCCTCCAATGGCGCCGTCGTCGGAGGCTCCACGATTTCCGGCTTCTATACCGCCATTCCCCAAAATGCTTCGCAAACGATAACCGGTGGCAATCAGGACATGCCCTCCGTCGCGGGTGAAGTCCGCATTAGCGGAACCTCCACCATGACGAGCCTGCGCTTTAATACCCCGCTAGGCGGGCAATACACGTTTGACGGCAACAACATGGACCAGTTCATTACCAAGACTGGCAAGGCAATCGAACCGGGCGCCATCCTTATCACTCCAAATGTTGGTGCGAACAATGTTGTGTTCGCCGATGACGCGGGATCTGCGATGCTCACTTCCGCCTTTGCAACAGTGGGCGGAACCGAAAGCACACGAGATATCACCGTTTATCAATATAACACTCAGGGAGCGCTGATTTTCAACAGCGGACTTCGAACGTCCGGCGCTGGATCCGGCGGCTACGCGCAGGCCGGACCCGGTACCGTTGAACTCAACGCCCAAGCCGCTGGGCCCAACAACACCATCGACCTTCCGATAAATCTTTACGGCGGTTTGACGATTCTCGGTAACTATGCCCAAGGTACGGCCCTGGGAACTTACAGCACTGCCTTCGCCCAATCGTCGACGGTCGCGAACGTCTTCCTGAACGGTGGAACCCTCGTCGCCGATTACACGGGAAATATCGACAGCGGTGCACCCAGGCCTGTCAGCCTCGGCGCCGAAGGAGGCGGTCTCGTCGCTTCTGGGGGAAATACTCTCACGATTGATGGAGCTATCACCGGCAGCGGTCCCCTGAACATCGGCTATGGAAGTTTTCTTACCAACGAAGCCAATCCCACAAACGGCACCATTGCCCCAAACGTCTCCACGAACGGCAATGGCGTTGTTATTTTGAGCAGCGCAACCAACTCTTACACCGGTCAGACAAACGTCAACTACGGAACGCTCCGATTGGATGTGGCAGGATCGGCGACCGCCGGGCCGGCGGGCCTGGGAGCCATCATCGTCAACAGCGGTGGGACTCTCGCCGGCGTTGGAACCTCGCTGCCCAACGCAGTCACCGTTAATTCCGGCGGCTTCCTCACCCCGGGCGATCCCATCGCCAACGGCCCGGTTGTCGGGACGTTGGGCATCGGGTCCCTGGGCCTCAAATCCGGCTCGATCCTGAACTACGCGTTCGGTTCGGCGCGAACAGCTTCATCGACGTCAACGGCAATCTCACGATCGCCAGCGGCGCAGGTCTCGATGCCTATGTCGATGGCACCGGCAACGTCTTCACCCAGAACGGCACCTATGCCATCATGGATGTGACGGGAACGGTTAGTGGGCTCTCCAACCTGTCGGTGCCAAACGGTCCCGGCGGCGCGACCAATTATGCCTTCACTGACAATGGCGGCGTAATCGACCTGACGATCACCGGCGGCAGCACCGCTTCGGTTTGGGCCCTCACCGGCGGCGGGGTCTGGGCATTGGCCGGCAACTGGAATCCCAACGGCATTCCCAACGCGGTGGGAAGTTCAGTGACGTTCGGCAGCAGCATCACCGCCAATTCGACCGTCACGCTTAACGCCAACGAAACCGTCGGATCGATGTCCTTCGCCAACGCCTTCTCATACACCATCAGCCAGGCGAATAGCAGCACCCTCACCCTCCAGAACAACGGCACCGCCTCGGCGCTGGTGACCGACAGTGAGGGCTCTCACACCATCAACGTCCCCATAAACCTGACCAGCAATGCGTCGGTAACAGTGATGAATTCCGGCAGCACGCTGACAATCGGCGGCGCGATGAGCGGCAGCGGCGGCCTGAGCGTCAACAGCGGTGGCGCGGGAACCGTGCTGCTCACCGCCAATAACAGCTATGGCGGCCCCACTTCCCTCAGCGGTGGAACGCTGCAAGTGGGCACGGGCAGCGCCAGTGGGTCGCTGGGAACCAGCACCGCCATCATCCCAAATACCGGCGCTGATCATGGACACCAGCACGAATCAGTCCATCGGGGTGTCCGGAACCGGCAGCCTCACCCAGCTCGGCACCGGAACCCTCGCCCTCAACGGAGCCAACAGCGCCAGCACGGTCGCTCTCACCAACGGCGAAATTCAACTGGCCACCGGCGCCACCATGAACAGCACCGGCGACCTGACGATGGGCAGCTCGACAAAGCTCGACCTCAACGGCAACAACGCCACCTTCGGCGGCCTGTCGGGAGGCGGCGTGATCGACAACGTCAACGCCCCCTCGGCCGTCAATACGCTCAGCTTTGGCAGCGACAACAACAGCAACGCCTTCAGCGGAGTCATCCAGAACTCCAACAGCAGCACCATGTCGGTCGTCAAGAGCGGCACTGGCACTGAAACGCTCAGCGGCCTCAACACATTCTCGGGCGGACTGACGATCACTGGTGGTCAGGTCATCGTCAATCAAACCAATGGCGTCGGTAGCGGCACCATCACGGACAACACCACCCAGGGACTCCTGCTGGGCAATGGCGTGACCCTTTCCAACGCGATCACCGATGGTGCGGGCTCCGCCGAATTTGAAGACGTCGCCGCCGGTGGATCTGGAACTCTGAGCGGCACGATCTCCGTGACCGGCAGCGGACAGTTCCGCGCCGGAACCAGCAACACCAGCTCCACCCTGAACCTCACCGGCACTTCCACGGGCACCGCTTCACAGGTCTACATTTTCACCCGCGGAAACGTGGTGGTTTCGGGAACCGGGTCGATCGCAAGCGGTGACACCGCGTCCGCCTTCCTGATCGGCCGGTATAACGGCACCTCCACCCTCAACCTCACGCTGAACAACACTGCGAACGTCAGCAGTGTGGATGGAATCACGCTCGGCGTCGGCAATGCCGCCGACGACGACGTCAACATCAACGTCACCCTCAACGGCACCAGCACCATGACGGCCGGCGGAAACTTCGAGTTGAACAACGATTCCACCACCACCTCGGGTACCGGAACCAGCGTCACGCTGAATGGAACCTCTTCGGCAGGCCCCACGCTGACGGCCAACAGCTTTACCTTCTCCAACAACAGCGGAGCCTCGGGCACCGCCCTGACCGTCAACGGCGGCACGATTACCGCAGGCGCAAGCGACGTCTACGTTTCCACCGGCACCGTGAGCTACACGCCCTTCATGCCCTATTTTTCGAATCCGAATCTCAACATCACCAATGAGTTCAGCTTTGTCGTCGGCTCCGGCGGCTTGACCGTCAACAACGGCGGGTTCAACATCACCCTCGCCCAGAACATGTCCGACGGCGGCGGTGGTGCTGCCGATACGGTGAC
This sequence comes from uncultured Phycisphaerales bacterium, assembly GCA_963755915.1. Lineage (GTDB taxonomy): Bacteria > Planctomycetota > Phycisphaerae > Tepidisphaerales > Tepidisphaeraceae > PALSA-1353. Next base: position 2,734,462 of record CAVWLP010000002.1, on the reverse strand, counting down.
CTACACCGGCACCGGCACCACGGTCCTTGCCAACTTCAATAACTACGGCGGCAATACCACGCTGAACGCCGGTACCCTCGTCATCGCCAACAACTCGGGCTCGGCGACGAGCTCGGGCACGGTAACCCTCAACGGCGGCGTGCTCGCCAGCGCTAATTCGACCTTATTGACCGAACTGGCTTTGCCGATCAACCCCGGCACGGACACATCCATCGACTACGTCACCGCGGCCGCTCCCAATGCAGGCAACGGCACTATCTCCGGAATCGTCAAGGCCGGATCGGGCGCCAGCACCGTGGCGCCTGGTGGAATCGGACCGGTCGGCACGTTGACCGTCGGCGGACTCGCCGCCAACAGCAACATGGCGTTCGATTTCGATCTGGGCACGCCAGAGCTCGGCGGCGACAACGGAGATCTGATCATTATCAGTGGCGGTGGCTCGTTCTCGGCCAGCGCCGGAACGCCGATCGAGTTCAGCACTGGTCCGACGCAGGCGGGCGACTATGAGTTGTTCGATCTGAACGGCGCTACCAGCCCGACCCTTTCCAACTTCACGTTACCTTCCGTGCCAGGCTTCACCGTTTCTCTCAGCACGACCGTGCAGAGTGGATTCATCGACCTGGTGGTTGCCGCCGGGCCGACGGCGGTCTTCTGGGATAATGCCGGCGGCAGTGGCAATGGCACCACGTGGGATACCAGCAACCAGAACTGGAACAACGGCTCAGCCGCGACGACCTATGCCAATGGCGACGCCGTCACCTTCAACGACACCAACGCCGGTCACTACTTCGTGACCCTGGCCAGCACCGTCAGCCCCGCTTCGGTCACGGTCAACAGCTCCGGCAATTACTCCATCACCGGCGGCGGCCTGATTGTCGCCACCGGCGGATTCACCAAGAGCAACACCAGCACCCTTACCCTCGGCGTCGGCCTCACCACCAGCAGCCTGGCCATCAACGGCGGCAACGTCGTCTTCGCCAGCAACACCTCGGCTGGCAGTGGCTGGGTTGCAAACAACGCCACCCATGACCTCAGCAACATCAACATCACCTCGCTGACGATTGCCTCGGGCAGCGTGTTGGACATCACCAACAACCATCTCTTCATCGACTACGGCAGCAGTGATCCGATCGGCACGATTCTTGGCTACCTCAAGGCCGGCTTCAACAACGGTGGCTGGAACGGAACCACCGGAATTATTTCCAGCACTGCCCAGACGCTCACCAATAACTTGAAATACGGCATCGGCTGGGCCGACGGAAACGACAAGACCGGCGCCGTCGCCGGCCTCAGCAGCGGCGAGATCGAACTGAAGTACACGCTGCTTGGCGACGCCAATCTCGACGGCACCGTCAACGGCTCCGACTTCTCGATCCTGGCCGCCAACTTCGGCCTCGGCCTCACCAACTGGGACCAGGGGAACTTCCTGTATAGCTCGTCGGTCAACGGTTCGGACTTCAGCGCCTTGGCGGCCAACTTCGGCCAGGGAGACAGCGGCGCTGCCGTGACGGTCACGCCGGCAGACGTGCAGGCGCTCGACGCCTTCGCGGCCGCCAACGGGCTACCCGCGCCGACGATCGCCGCCGTGCCGGAACCGGCCACGCTTGGGCTGCTGGCGATGGGCGCGACCGGCTTGCTGGCACGTCGCCGGCGAAAAGCCTGATTGGGTTTGACCTTGAAATTCAGTCCGCGGCGATTGCCGCGGGCTTTTTTTTGGCTACTTCGCTCGCACCGCCTCAAGTCGGACCGACACCTCCGCCAGCCCGCCACAGCGGGCGCTGACGATGATCTCTCCGCCATTGGAATCGGCCGCCTTGACGATCGCCACGCAACGGCCGTCGTAGGCGTCGTGGCGGGCGGATTGGAACGGTTCCGCGTCATAACGATCGCCATTTTCGGTGGCGGCGATCGTGCCGGGGCCGGTCACGGAAAATTCCAGCGTATTGCCCGCCCGGGGCACTCGGATGCCATTGGCATCGACGACGGTTGCCCGCACGAAACAGACGCCGTCCCAATCGGCCGCGAACCGAGGCCCATCGGCCGTTAGGACGATGCCGGCGGGTTTGCCCGCGGTTTGCATCCGGTCGTGCGCGACGATGCGGCCGCCGTTGGCGCCAGGGCGATCAGCGTTCCGGGAACGAATTGCAACGTCCAGCTTCGCGGCGAATCGTCGGTGGGACGATCCTTCGAACCCAGCGATTTGCCGTTGAGAATCAGCTCCACGCTCTGGCAATTGCTGAAAACCAGGATGGTCTCTCGGTGCGGCCGGAGGTTGGCCGGGGTCCAGTCGGGATACTGCACGGGCCGGGTTTGCTGCTCGCCGGGCGGATTTCCGGTCGGAACCAGGCCGCCGTCGCGGGCCATATAGACCATCGGCGACGCAGTCCACCAGCTTTGCAGTTGAAACGCGATCGGGCGCGGTTCGTTGATGATGTCGAGCAGGCCATTTTCTTTTCCAAGCTGAGGCCACTTGTTGCCCTCTCCCAGATAATCGGCGCCGGCCCAGATGAATTCGCCAGAAAACGGCGGGTTGTCGCGCATGGCCAGCCAGGACCTTAGCTCGCGCGAATCCTCGGTGCCGACGATTTTCCGCGCGGGGACCGCCTCATGGGCGGCCAGCAGCTCGCTCTCGCGATAATTCGTTCCCACCACGTCGAGCAGGTCGGCCAGGCCGTCGGTGTAATCGTGCGTGACGTTGGGCCTCAGCAATGCCTGCGTGACCGGCCGCGTGGGATCGGTTTCGTGAAACGCATCGACCAGCGACGAGAGGGTTTTCTTCGCCGCGGCGGCGTTTCGCGTGTCGCGGATTTCGTTGCCGGCGCTGTAGAGGATGATGCTGGGATGGTTACGGTCGCGGCGCACGGCGTCGCGCAGGTCGGTCAGGGCCCAGGCGCGGAAATAGCGGCTGTAATCGTACGGATTCTTGCCGATCGTCCAGCAATCGAACATTTCGTCCATCACCAGGAAGCCCATGCGGTCGCACAGGTCAAGAAACTCCGGCGAGGGCGGATTGTGGGCGGTTCGGATGGCGTTGCACCCCAGGCGCTTCAGGGCCATAAGCCGGTCTACCCAGGTGCCCAGGGGGACGGCGGTCCCAAGTCCTCCCATGTCGTTATGCAGGCAAACGCCTTTGAGCTTGAGATTTTTTCCGTTCAGCCAGAAGCCGGTGTCGGGTTTGAACTCAATTTGGCGAATTCCAAAAGTTGTCTTTTTGTCGTCTATAATCTGCCGTCGGATATCGATCCCGGAGACCGCCTGATAAAGATTCGGATGCTCGGTATCCCACAATTGCGGGCTGGGCACGGTAATATCTACGGTGAAATCGCAGGAAGCATCGGGAGGAATTGTTTGCTCCGCGGATTCGGCATTTCCCGCCTTTTCACCGCGCGGATCGAGAAGCTCCACCCGCAGCCGAGCGCTGTGCGGCTCGACGCCGGCGTTTACGATCGTGCTCCGCACGCGGACAACCGCGCCGCTCGCATCGACAATGGGCGTCGTGACGAACGTCGACCAGGTCTGAATGTAGAGCGGGTCGACCAGAATCATTCGCACATGCCGGTAAATCCCCGCCCCCGCGTACCAGCGCGAGGCGGGCTGGAGGGAGTTGTCGGCGCGGACCGCCAGGACGTTCTCCTGCCCTCCAAAATGCAGGAAATCGCTGATTTCGTACTCAAAACTGACGTATCCGTACGGGCGATGACCGAGGTGATGTCCGTTGATCCAGACGTCGCTGTTGGCCATCACGCCGTCGAATTCGACGAAGGCGCGCCTGCCCTGTTCGGCCGCGGGGAGCGTGAAATGTTTTCGATACCAGCCGATGCCCGTGGGGAAAAACCCGCCGGCGGCGCCGGCCGGCTCTTTCGGATCCCGCGGACCCTCGATGCTCCAGTCGTGGGGAACATCGAGCACGCGCCATTGCGAATCGTCAAATGAAGCAGATTCGGCGCCGGGGCTGTCGCTTCGCAAAAATCGCCAGTGACTGTCGAGCGATTCAATAGTCCTCGGCCGGCTGGAAACGCATCCCGCGACCACCATCAATATTGCGATTCTTGCCAATTGCGCGAAGATTCTCATAATTGACTATTTGTAACCGCGATGCCAGAAGCTGCACAGCCCGATGAACCGATTGCGCACCGCCTGGGAGGGGTGGCGATTGAGCGCCCCCGCAGCGAGCCGCCGTCCGATGTTCCGCTCGCCCTGCGCAGCGTATCCCATGTGAAGGTATCGCGCGGGCGGTTCAGCCCCACCTGGTCCCGGCGAATCGTGATGGTGAAGTGGGTGATCTCCGGGATGGGCTCGATGAGCATCGGCCCAGAGCGGATGAATTTCGGGCCGGGGTCGGTCGCCATCTATCTGCCCAACATCCCCCACCGCTTCTGGGCGCTGCATCCGATGAACGAATTCTGCTGGTTCACGCTGGACGGGCCGCTGGCGGAAGAATTTGTTTTGCACCTTGGGCTGAGCATCGGGGTTTTCAACTGCCAGCAGCCGCCGCTGGAGAAAGTGTACGACCTGATCGATTGCCTGAAGGACCACACGATCCAGGGCCGCCGGCACGGAAGCCTTAGCGCCATCAAGCTCCTTTACGACATGGCCAACTCGATCCGCACCGCGCGGATCGCGCCGCTCGTGCAGCGCGCCCGGCACATCATCGAGCAGGAATTCGCCGACCCCGAACTCTCCGCCGAGCGCATCGCCACCGACCTGAATTATCATCGCGGCTCGCTGAGCAGGATTTTCCACAAGCAGACAGGGGTGACGATCATGGAATATCTTACCCACGTGCGCTTGCAGGAAGCCAAGACGCTTCTGCGATATACTCCTGACAAGATCGCCGCGGTGGCCGAAAAGTGCGGCTTCCAGGAAGCGACCTATTTCTGCCGCTGGATTCGAAAACATACGGGCAAAACCGCCCGCGAATTGCGGCAGTCTGACTAAGTTCCGTATGGCCCTTTCATTCCGACAAACACACGACGATCGAATCGACGTTTTCGCCGCCGACGACGCCCCGATCACCAGCTATCGCTATTCCGCAAGCCTGCCCAAGCCCTGTTTCCACCCGCTCTTTACCGCGGCGGGAAGGCAGATCGCCGGGTTTCAGATGTCCGACCACACCTGGCATCGGGGCCTGTGGTTCACGTTCAAGTACATCAACAAAACGAATTTCTGGGAGGAGGCGGAGCCGTACGGAATTCAGAAAACCCAGGGGCAGCCGCTGTGTACTTTTCTCTCGAACAATTCGCTACGAATTCAGCACAGGCTTCAATGGACTTCATCGCCAACCGGGCCGGTGTTCGACGAGAACCGGGAAATCGTGCTGACGGCTCACGAAAACGGCGCCCGCGAGATCGCCTGGTCCTCCTCGCTCCAGTCGCTTCAGGATCTGGTATTGGACCGCACCCCATATACGACGTGGGGCGGATACAGCGGCCTGACGTTTCGCGCTTTGCGCGAATATCACAACAGCACTTTTCTCCTCGCCAGCGGCGAAACGCCCGCAGCCATAACCGGCCAACCCGGCCCTTGGCTCATGACCCGCGGAATCGTTGACGGCGCGGCCGGCGCCCGCGTCTGTCTCGGCATGATCGACCATCCGTCCAATCCACGCAGCCCCTCCCCTTGGTATGGAAAAGCCGGCCAGAGCTACGATTTCTTCAACGCCGCGTTCCTCTTTCACGAGCCGATGAGCGTGGCCCAGGGAACAAAGCTCGATTTCCGCTACCGCGTCTTTTACCGCGACGGCTGGTGGGAAGCCGCGGAGTTCGACGCGCTAGCGCAGAAATTCCGGAACTCCACGCCGTGACTCCCGCCCAGATGATCGATGCGGGCGTGCAGCTCCATCGCGCCGGCCGATTGGCGGAAGCCGAGCGATACTATCGCCAGGTCCTGGCCGTCGATCCGGAAAATCCTGATGCGCTGCATCTGCTGGGAATTCTCAGCTCGCAGGTCGGCCGGGAAGAGATGGCCGAGGGTCTGATCCGCCGCGCCATCGCCCGCAATCCCAACCATCCGGTCTATCACGGAAACCTCGGCCTCACCCTGCGCCGTCTCGGCAAACTCGACGAAGCCATCGCGTCGTTCGAAAAATCCCTTTCCTTCGGCACCAACGACGCCAACGTCCTCAGCAATTTCGGCGATGCCCTGCGATCGACCGGAAATTTGCCCCGGGCAATCTCCCTTTTCCGCCAGGCGATGAACATCGACCCGAATCTCGCCGACCCGCACAACAATATCGGCATCGCCCTGGCAGACCTCGGGCGCATCGACGAAGCCATCGCCGAATACAAGATCGCCATCCATCTCAACCCGCGCGATCCGCAGCCGTACAACAATTTGGGCAACGCCCTGCTCAAAAAACGCCTGACCGACCAGGCGATTGCCGTCTTCGAAGAAGCCCTGAAAATCCGCGGCGATTATGCCGATGCGATGATGAACCTCGCCGTCGCCTTGCGCATCAAAAATCAGAACGACCGCGCCATGAAGCTGCTGGAGCGCTCGCTTCAGATTCGGCCCAACTTTTTCGAGGCCCTTCTGAATTACGGCCAGGCCCTGTGCGACCAGCATCGCTTCAAAGAGGCGATCCAGATCTTCCGCAAGGCGATCGACCTCAAGCCCGAAGACCCCGCCGCGCATTTCCATCTTTCCGGCGTCCTGCTTCTCACCGGCGATTTCGACGAGGGATGGCGCGAATACGAATGGCGCGTCCTCCGGCCCGACCGGCAGTACACAAAATTCAGCCCCGGCAAGCCCGCCTGGACCGGCGACAACCCTGCCGGAAAGCGCATTCTCATTTACGCCGAACAGGGCGCGGGCGATACCATCCAATTCTGCCGCCTGCTGGCCACGCTTTCACAGCGCAGCGCGCAGACGATCCTCGTTTCCCCGCCGCAATTGCTTCGCCTTCTGCGCAGCGTCGACGGCGTCGGTCACCTGATCACCAATACCCAGCATTGGACGGAATTTGACTGCCAGTGCTATTTGCTAAGCCTCCCGCTGCTGCTGCACATAAAGCCAAAAGAAATCCCCGCGCAGGTCCCCTATCTGCACGCGGAGCCCGAACTGGTGGACCTTTGGCGAAACCGCCTCGCCCCCCTGGGATCGCAAAAGAAAATCGGCCTCGTCTGGGCCGGAAATCCGCATCATTCCAACGATCACAACCGCTCAATCCTCCTGTCAAAGTTCGCCCCGCTGGCGGGAATCCCCGGTATCAGTTTCGTCAGCCTCCAGAAAGGCCCCGGCGCCGGCCAGACACCGCCGCCCGGGCTGAATCTGATCGATCACACCGCCGACCTGACGGATTACGCCGACACCGCCGCCCTGATCGCGAATCTCGACCTGGTGATCTCCGCCGACACCTCCGTCGCCCACCTCGCCGGCGCGATGGGCAAGCCCGTCTGGACCCTCCTGCCGTTTTATCCCGATTTGCGATGGATGCTGAATCGATCCGATACCCCCTGGTATCCCACCATGCGATTATTCCGCCAGACCCGCACCGATGATTGGGATACGCCCATCCGGGCCGTGGCCGAACAATTGCTATCCCCGGAGGTCCATTAGAAGTTTTATTTGTTTCCATTTCATGTCATAATGCTCCGCGATCACCGGAGCGAGAATGAAACAGGCAACACCAGGTTGGATTTTCTTTCTCACGTTTTCCCTGCTGCTTCCCTCATTTGCCTCTGCCGAGCCGACCGATCTCATTCTTCGTCAAACCGTCTCCGCGATCGGCAACTGGGACTTCACACAGGTGCGGAAAACATTGGACTTCCAAGGCGCCGCGCCGTCGATCTGCACAACCTCGACGCCCCGCGGCTGATCGACATCGCCTCCTGCCGTCAATTCGTTCATTTCTTTTCCGCGATAAAGTCCCCCACGGACGAGCAGAAGCAAACGCTCATCTGGCTTGCCGGGCAACCGCATCTCATGCCCGTGCTCATGTGCGCCGTTTCAGCGAAAGATTCACCCCGCCGCGTTTTGCAGCAGGTAACGCTGCTCCAATCCACCGCCTCGGACGGGCTCGACCAATGGCCCGACCTCGCGACCGCCCTGATCGTCGTGTGGGATAAGGCTCTCCCCCCCGACAGCACCGGCTACAAGCCCACGTTCACCGCGGACCGCGCCGCCCAGCTCTTTTCCTACTTCACCGATCCGCAAACCCCGCTGCGGTTCGATCTCCGCCAGCTCGCGTGGCAACTTCAGCTCTACGTTGTCGATCTAAGGGTTTCCGAAGACGAAATGCACTGGGCCACCCAGCGATACCGCAACAACTATTCCATCGCCTCCGCCTACTTCGATGTCACCTACGATGACAACGCCTTCTTTAACGGCGACCCGAAGAAGATCTCCACCCACGCCTACACCCTCCAGAATCTGCTGCAATACGGCGGCGTCTGCGTCGAGCAGGCCTACTACGCCTCGCAAGTCGCCAAATCCCTCGGAATCCCCGCCTGCATGTGTACAAATGCCGGCGGCGGCGCTGGAGGCGTGGGGCACGCCTGGCTCGGCTTTGTCGAAGCGCCCAATCACTACCTCGCCTGGAATTTCGATCAGGGCCGATATTCCGAAGACCTTTTCTGGTCCGCCAACATTACCGATCCCCAGACCCGCGAGATTTTAACCGATGCCGACGTCGGCCTTCTCGCCGGCCTCCAGCTAACCGACGCTAACACCCGTCTCCTCTCCGCCGATCTCCTGGCGCTAATCGACCTCGTCCCACCCCAGCAGCGCTTCGACATCGCTCTTCGGGAAATCGAAGTTTGCCCCGGCAATCGCCCCGCCTGGCTTTCCCTGGCAAAAATGGACGCCCAGGGCGGCCTCTCCCCCGCCCAAACTCAGACCCTCGACTCCGCCGTCAACCAATATCTCCTCAGGTCCTATCCCGATTTCGCGCTTCAGATCATGATGCGCATGTTTTCCAACCAGTCGCCGCGGGAGCAGGTAGACTCGCTTGACCGCATCGCCCCGCTTTTCCCCAGCCGCCCCGATCTTCGCGCCGCGTTCGCCTTGCCCAGGCCGATCTTCTCGTCAGTTTGCACCAGGACGACATCGCCTTTCGCGCCCTCACTGACGTCCTCGCCAACGACATCAACGCCGGCGCCATCATCCTCCAGGCCATGACCCGCATCGACAAACTGATGCGCACCCACGACAACCTTCCCGGCCTCGCCCGTCTCTACGCCCAAACCTGGCCCCGCATGCCGGCGCCCGATCGATCCTCATACGTCTACTCAACGCCGTTCTATTCAGTCGGCAAGACCTACCTGACCCTCCTCCAGGACCTCGGCGACCAGAACGGCGCCCAGAATGTCCGCAACCGCCTGATGCAAATCCTCCCCGACGGCGCAAGTTTGCGCTAGCGCAGAAAATTCATAATTCGCACTGGCCCCAACCCTCACTCCGCCGAAACATGCACCCCCTTCTCCGCAACGGATCTCCGCATTAAAAGGGTGAAAAACACCAGTGCTGCCCCTACCACCGCGCAAACCCAGTAGACATCGAAATAAGAGAGCGACAACGCCTGCTGCTGCCTGATATTATCCAAAAAATTCAGCGAAAGTTGCGCCGACAGCGGCCCATCGCCCGTGTGCTGAAAAAAGAATTGTTGTCCCTGATGCAGCAGGCTCGTGGCCGCCGGGTTGAGACGGTCGAGGTTCTCGTTGAGCCGCAGCGCGTGGAACTGCTGCCGGCGTTCCAGGATCGTTTGCGCGATAGAGGTCCCGGCGCTGCCCCCCTCGTTGCGCAGCAGCGCAAGCAGCCCCACGGCCGCGCCGCGAAGTTCCTTGGGTATATACAAAAATGCCGCCACGTTCACCGGCGCGAAAATCATCGACAAGCCCATGATGATCACCACCCGCGGCCAGACCACATCCCACGGGCTGATCTCCAGATTCAATTGCGAAAGCCAGTAATTTCCGATCCCCATCACCAGCAGACCCGTGGCAATGAGAAACCGCGCATCCAGCCCCTTTCCCAGAAGAATCCCCCCAATCATCAAAACCAGGATCGCCCCAAGGCCGGCCGGCGAAAGCACCAGCCCCGATTTCGTGGCGTCATAGCCAAACAGCGTCTGCAGCATCGCCGGAAGCTGCGTGGTGTTCGCATAAAGCACCGCGAACGAACGAAAAATAATGATGCACGACGCCCGGAAGTTGCGATCCCGTAGCGTGCGGAAATTGATCAGCGGATTCTTGATGCGCAGCTCGCGCACAGACCAGGCAAATCAGCGACACGGCGAAAATCGACGCCAGCGTCTGAATGCGCCAGAAAGGATCGCCAAACCAGTCCCACTCCTGCCCCTTGGTGAGCAGGATTTCCCAGGAGACCATCGCCGCCGCGAGCAGACACAGCCCGCCCAAATCGAACGCGCTCTTCTGCTTTCGCAGCGCGGCCCGCTGGGCGATGAGATAATCGGGATCGGTGACGAACATTCGGCAAAGGAGCAACGCGAATAATCCGACCGGCAGATTCAGATAAAAAATCCATCGCCAGCCGTAGTTGTCGGTGATGTATCCGCCGAGCGTCGGCCCGACGACCGGCGCCAGCAGCGCCGCCACGCCGAAAATTGTCTGCGCCGCCCCCTGCTTCTCGCGGGGAAACGCGTCGAGCAGAATCCCCTGGCTCGAAGGCTGAAGCCCCCCGCCGGCAAGGCCCTGCAAGACGCGAGCGGCGATGAGGATCGCCAGCGACGGGGCAGCGCCGCACAGCGGCCGAGGCCAGCGTAAACAAGGCGATCGAAAGCAAAAAATAATTCCGCCTCCCCAGTCGTGCGGCCAGCCATCCCGAAATCGGCAGAATAATCGCGTTGGCCGCGAGGTAGCTGGTGATCACCCATTCACTGTCCGTTACCGGCGCCGAAAGCCCCCCGGCGATGTATCGCAACGCCACGTTGGCGATGGTCGTGTCCAGCACCTCCATGAACGTGGGAATGACGACCACCGCCGCCACCACCCACGGCGAAATTACCCGCCGGGGCGCCGCCAGCAGATCGTCAATTGCGGGCGCCGCTGCCGTCACGGCAGGTTCTCCCCCTCGGGCAACGTCATGTAAGGCTGAAGCACCTTCCCCGCGTCCGGACCCGACGGCTCCTCATCCAGCAGCACCGTCGGTGTCACCGACAAACCCACAAACAGCGGCGCCTTCTCCGGATCGTAATCCACCAGATCAATCCTCACCGGCAATCGCTGCACGACCTTCACGAAATTCCCCGTCGCATTTTCCGGCGGCAGCAGCGCCAGCGTCGAGCCCGTCCCCATCGTGAATCCCGTGATCCGCCCCTTAAAATGCTCGCGGCTTCCATACGTATCCACGTCCAGATCGACCGCCTGCCCGATCCGCAATCGCGCAAGCTGCGTCTCCTTGAAATTCGCATCCACCCAGATTTCGGTGATCGAGCGGATCGCCATCAAGCTCTGCCCCGCGACCACGTTGTTGCCGGGATTCACATCGCGACGGGTGACCTCGCCATCAATTTCCGCATAAACGTTGCAATAGCGCAAATTCAAATTCGCCTGGTCGAGGTTCTTCTGCGCCTGAAAAACCTTCGCCTCCGCATCCTTTACCGACGGCGCGTTCTTAAGAAGCTTCCCATAGATCACATCGATGTTTCCGCTCGGATCCTGCTTGTAAAAATCCGCGATCATCTGCTTGGGCGTGATGTTGAACGAATCCGCGTACCCAAGCTGCGACGCCGCCTGCATCACGCTCCCCTGCGCCTGTTTCACGGTTGAAAACGTCTGGTCCAGGTTGTCCGGCACAGAGGAAAGGTCCTGCCCATTGGGAGGCGTCGGCGGCAATCCCAGTTCAACCCGCAACTGGTAAACGCCCTGAAGCGCCTCATTCACTTCCGCCTGCGCCACCGCCAATGCCGCCGTGCGGGCATCCATTTCCTCGCTTGAAACCGCTCCCGTTTTTACCAGCGGAACCGCGCGGTCGTAATCGGCCTTGGCTTTCACCTCCGTCGCTTTCGCCGAATCCAGCGTCGCGACCCTCGAATGCAGCAGCGCCACCTCATTGTCCACGTCCTCAATCGCGTGATCCAGAGCAAAACGCAGGCTGCGCGACTGGCCCACAAGCGCCGCGCATTCGCCTGGGCGCTCACCAAATCCGCATTGGCCACATCCAGAGCCGCCTGGGCGATATTGACCTGAACCTGGTACGGCTCCGGATCGAGCTGCACCAGCAGATCGCCCTTGTGCACGCGGTTATTGTCATCCACCAGAACCCGGGTCACCTGCCCGGGGACGCGCGGCGCCACGTACGTCACGTGGCCGTTCACGTATGCATCGTCCGTGGAAACCGTGGTCAACGCTTCGTAAACCAGGTAGGCCACGCCGACGAGGGCAACGACGGCAATCACTGCAATCACAATCACTCGAACCGGACGACGCCCCGGCTTATTGTGCGCGACAGCAACCCTTGGCGGCGGCGCCTGGGCGGCTGCTTCGTGATTCGAAACCGTCGCCACGCTATTTTCGTTTTCTGCCATATGTTCGGTCATCCATTGGGGCGCAGGTAAACGCGCCGTCGGCCCCGCGATGATTCTTCATACGCCGCGGGCGCCTCGGCCAGCGGCCTTGCCTCCCCAAGTTTCACTTTAAACGCCCCGGATTCAAATTCCCCGCTCATTTGCGCCAGCAGTTTTCCGCTCGCGACCACGTCGAGCGGACGCGTATCGACGCCGAAAATCCGCAGCTCCTTCCGATAAACCGCGCGGAGATTGAACACGGAATTCCCATCCGGCGGCGCCGTGATGACCGAAATCCGCCCCCCCATCGCCGCCGCCTCGATGCACTCCGCGAACATGTGGCCGCTGGTATCGAGGATCACATTCGCCCCGCGCCCGTCGGTAACTTTTTCCACGCCCTCCACGAGCTTTTCCGTCCGCGTGTTGACGATGATATCCGCGCCCGCGCTGCGCCTCCGTCGCTTCCTCTTCTGATTGAACCCCGCCTATCACCTTCGCCCCCTTCGCCTTGGCGATCTGCACCGCCGCAAATCCCACCCCCCCACCCGCGCCGATCACCAGCGCACAATCCGATTGCGATACATTCGCCGCCGAAACCAGCGCCTCCCACCCCGTCACAAAAACCAGACCGGCCGATCCGGCTTCGTCCATCGTGAGCTTTTTGGGCTTCGGCGTCAGCGCCGCGATGGGCACGACGATGAATTGCGCGTGCGACCCGTCAAGCGTATATCCAATATCCCCCCCGCTCCCCCATACTTCCCGGCCAATGGTGTCCGGCGGCCCATCCACCACGACGCCCGCAAAATCCCGTCCCGGAATCCTCGGCAACATTGTGCCGTGCATTTTCCCCTGCACATTCTTCACGTCGCTCGGATTAATCCCCGCCGCCATCACCTTCACCACCGCCCGGCCTTCAACCGCGCGCGGCGTCGGCACTTCCTCTACTTTCAGCAGCTTCGGCTCCCCGAATTGGCGGATGACTAGGGCCTTCATTTCGCTATTGCATCTTAAGCACAGCCCGGAATCGCGCCTTCCCGCTCATCATCCGGTCATACGCCGCATCGACCTGGTCCATTGGATACACTTCGTTCATGCTCTTCACGCCGGTCCGCGCGCTGAACGCCAGCGTGTCTTGCGAATCGATCGAAACGCCCGCATACCAGCCCCGGACCGAGCGGTCTCCCAGGATCATCGGAATCACTGGCACCTCCAAGCTCGGCGGAACGCCAATAACCATCAGCGTGCCGCGCACCGCCAGCCCGTTGACCGCCGCGCTCATCGTCGGCCCATCGGTCAACGTCGCAAGGATCACGTTTGCGCCGCCGATTTTCATCAGCGCGGCCGCGAAATCCTCGCTTTGATTGTCAATGTATTGGTCGGCTCCCAATTGCTTCGCAAAGGCCGCCTTGTCCGGCCCTCGCGCGATGGCGACCGTCCTGGCCCCCATTTTAGCGGCATATTGAACGGCGAGGTGCCCGAGCCCACCGAGGCCCAGCACCGCCACCACATCTCCAGACCTCGCGCCGCTGTTGCGCAGCGCGTTAAACGTCGTCACCCCGGCGCACAGCAGCGGGGCGCTGTCGATCGACGACATCCCCTCAGGCACGCGCGCCACCGCCTCAGCCTGCGCGACCATGTACTGGGCATAACCCCCATCCCGCGTAATTCCTGTAATCTGCATGGATGTCTGACACGCGAAGAAATCCCCGCGCCGGCAGGTATCGCAGTATCCGCAGTACCCGCCGTTCCATCCCACGCCGGCACGCGCGCCTTCCTTGAATTCCTTCACCCCCGCCCCGACAGCGTCAATCACGCCAATGGCTTCATGCCCGGGAATCCGCGGATATTCAATCCACGGAAACAGCCCCTCTTTCACGATCACATCGCTGTGGCAAACCCCGCAGGCTTCGACCTTGATCCGCACCGTCCCCGGCGAGGGCTCCGGAATCTCGCGCTCCACGATTTCAAACGGCCCCTTCGCACGGGGGACCTGGATCGCTCGCATTTTTGGCATGATTAATCTCTCCTTTTATCTATTTACGCCCGTGTAGCCGCCTCGCTTGCGGGGCGCGACTTGCGGGGCGCGTCTTAATTGGGCTGCGATGCCTATTGTCTTCGTGATACTCCCGTCGGCATGATCGATCTCCTTTCAAGGCGCTGTTATACGACGGCCGACCGCAAAACGTAAACGGAATTTTTCACCGCCGAGAACGCAGAGATCGCCGAGACAGAAACAGAGATATAGATTTTGATCCAAATCTCTTCCCCTCTTTCCCCGCGCTCTCTACGTGCTCCGCGGTGAGCTCCGCATTTTCGCGGTCAGGATCAGTCCCGCTGCTGAATAAACGCCAGCAGATCCTCATTCACCTGGTTCTTCAGCGTCGTACACATCCCATGCGGCGCGCCGGGATAAACCTTCAGCTTTGCTCCCTTCACAAGTTTGGACGAAAGCATCGCCGCATCCGCAATCGGGACGATCTGGTCGTCATCCCCGTGCAGGATCAGCGTCGGCACGTCAAACTTTTTCAGGTCCTCCGTCTGATCCGTCTCAGAGAAGGCCTTCACACAAAAGTAAGAAGCGGGAAGCCCGGCCATCATTCCCTGAAGCCAGAACGAATTGCGCACGCCTTCCGAGACCTTCGCCCCGGGCCGGTTGTATCCATAAAACGGCATGCTCAGGTCTTTCCAGAACTGCGACCGATCCGCCAGCACCGCCGAGCGGATCTGATCGAACGCATCGATTGGCAGCCCACCCGGATTCGCCGGCGTCTTGAGCATCAGCGGCGGAACCGCCCCGATAAGCACCGCCTTCGCCACCCGTTTGGTCCCATGCCGCCCAATATATCGCGCCACTTCCCCCCCGCCGGTCGAATGCCCCACGTGAACCGCGTCTTTCAAATCGAGCTTTTCCACCACTGCCGCCAAATCGTCGGCATAGGTATTCATGTCATTTCCCGAGCACGGCTGGCTCGATCGCCCATGCCCGCGCCTGTCGGCGGCAACGCACCGATATCCCCGCGACGCCAGGAAAAACATCTGGTCTTCAAACGCATCTGAACAAAGAGGCCACCCATGGCTGAAAACCACCGGCTGGCCGCTGCCCCAATCCTTGTAATAAATCTGAACGTCCTGCGATCCGTCTTTCCCGACTGTCACGTAAGGCATAGCCGTCTCCTTTCCCAAGAGGGAGTATGAAAATGTGATCTACCAGGGAAGTCTTTCGCCAAGAAAAAAATATCCCCCTGTGGGTCCGTCGGCCGAAAGCATCGCCAGTTGCACGGATGTCTTCGCGCCGTCGACGATCTCCATCGGGGCGTTCTTGCCCCCCATCTCCGTCTTCACCCACCCCGGATGCGCGGAATTCACCTTGATCGATGTGTCCCGCAATTCGTGCGCCAGGTGTACCGTAAAGGCATTCAATGCCGTCTTCGAAGCGTCGTACGCAAAAGACTTAGAATCGTAAATCGGCGACCCCGGCGTCGAATGCAGCGTCAGCGACCCCAATATGCTCGACACATTCACAATCCGCCCCGCTGGCGAAAGCCGAATCAGCGGCAGCAGCTTTTGCGTCAGCGCCACCTGCGAGAAAAAGTTTGTTTCAAACGTCTTATGCAGGGCCGACATCGACACCTCCGCCGTCGAGTCGCTTTCAGGAATCCTTATGCCCGCGTTGTTGATCAGGATATCCAGCCCGCCATATTTCCGCTGAAAATACTGAAAAACCGCCTGATGATCGGACGTGCTGGTCACATCGCATCGCACCGTCGTCACCGCCAATCTCTGCGAAAAAAGCGCCGATGCCGCCGCTTCCCCCTTTTCCGCATCGCGCGACCCGATCACCACGTCAATCCCCAGCGTCGCCAGAACCCGCGCCGTCTCCAGCCCGATACCCCGATTTCCCCCCGTGATGAACGCAACCTTGTTCGGATTTTCCACGATCCACGTCCTTCCTGTTCCCCATCGACTTTCCCCCCGACTTCCGACACGGGTCCCAATGCGCCAACCTTAGGCACCCAAAAATGAAATAGAAAGCGCGGATGCGAAATGAATTGCGAGTTAGAATTTTGTTAACGGCGGCGTTCAGTATGGTCGGGATTGAACTTGCCACCGCGCGATCGATCTCAAGCGCATTTGGACTGAATACTGCGCGAGTCGCGTGCTAAACAGGTCGGTCGCCTGCCGTAACACTGCCACCTCTCGTTGCCCTCCAGCCCCAACCGCCACCAGTTGGAATTCAGAATTCGCAACGCCGTTCCACATCACGATCTTCCGTGTTTCGCCCGCAACTGCGTAGGAAGCTCCCCAGCAAACATCCAGCTTGCCTGTCCACTCACTGTCACGCCCATTGCCAACAATCATAACGAGCGTTTTCCATGGTCCGCTGGCGACTTTGGCAGGCGGTGTCGCGTCGGTTGCCGCTTGTGCAACTGGAACCGGACGCTCCTGTGCAGCCGCAGCTCCGTCGCTCGTCTTGATCACCGGATGAGTCCCCTGACTCAAATGCATCGAAATATTCTGAATCTCAATGAATTCGTTAAACGGCCGCATCTGAAATTCCAACCGTCCGATCCCGGGCGGCGCGATTGGCCCTGAATAATCCGCGACATACCCACCGCTATCCGCGCCAGTCCACCCGACAAAGGAATTCCCCGGCAAAACAATCTCCCGGCCCTGCGAATCAAACGCAACCAAGCGAAAGTCGTCTCTGCTGGTGGGATCAACGTAGGCAACTTCAACGTGCGCATTGCCAGCGACCGCATACGGCTCGCCCATGACGACGCTGATCTTTCCCTGCGGCGTGTCTCTAGAGCCATCGGCCCTCCACGTGCCAATCGTCATCCATCGCCCCGCAGCCACGCGGGCGTGCAAAATCACCCCCGGCGGCTTGTCGTCGACTGATACCACCGCGCCCTCTGCATCTGGCGAATTTGCTCCTTCGATACGCCACTGGTTCCAACCCCAGGAGTTTTGCATGCTCCAAACGACCGTCGCCGGATCGGTAGAACCCTGCACCCGGCCATCTATTTCTAGTACCATTGTCCGCAAGAGATGCCCCCGCGAGTCGAACGGCCTCTCTTGCATTCCCGTGCACGGGGCCAGCGCCAGAGGATCGCCATTCGCCGCCCACCATCCGGTCGGCGAATAGATCCGGACATGAATTCCAAGAATCGAAACCGAAACCCCATCGGCAAGCCGACCCGTCGTGGCATTTGCAACGCTCGAAGTATCCGTTGCCACCGGCGTCACCGGCGCAGCCACATCCGAACCATCCGCCAACAGCTTCATCCCCACGCCGCCGGCCGCAGCAATCCCGCCGATGCCGATCAGAATCGCCAAAACCGCTGCCACCTTCCCCCAAATCATGTGATGAATCACACCATTCGCAATCGCCACGCCCGCCGTGTTGCCCCCCAACGTGGCCGCCGTCGCGGCCGTTTTCGCGAGCGTCGCTGGCGCCGCCGTCCGAGGCAACTGCTCCAGCATCACGCCCACGGAAAGCCCCGGCGTGATCGCCCCATTCGCCGCCAGAACTCTCCGCAATCGATCCAGCGCCCGCGTAATCCGCTTGGCCACCGCCGTCTCAGAAATTTCCAGCGCCGCCGCCGCCTCGGTCACACTCTGCCCCTGCAGATACCGCAAAACCAGCACCCCGCGGTCGGCCTCGCTCAGCTTCGCCAATCCCGCATCCACCTGCGCCGAAATCTCCCCGGATGATGCCGGCATATCCTTCTCCCGATAAAACTTCGATTGCATCGCCGCGCCTCTTCATGCCTTCGTCGGCGGCTCTCCGCACGCATTGCATCCCGGCCCGCCAGATAAGTCGTCTCGATCACCCATCCGGCGAGCGAGGTCCGCCGCCGAAGCTTTCCCGCCTTCCGCGCCAATATGATGAATACCGCCTGCGCAACATCCTCCGCCATCTGCGGATCCTTCACCTGCCGCCGCGCCGCGGAGTAAACCGCATCCATATACCGCCCCACCAGGTCGGCAAACGCCTCCTGGTCCCCCGCACCCAGAAACTTCTCCAGCAGCTCGCTGTCCAACATCGCCATTCAATTGTAACCGGCCGCTCGAAGCACAAGTCGGGACATGGTGTTGTGAAACTGTCGTAAACAATAGCAGTTTTTTGCAGCACGCCGCGCCAATGCGATAATCTCCCACGTGCTCCAATTCCTTTCCCGTCTTATCGTTATAAGCGCTGTCGCCCTTCTCGCAGCCTGCGCCGCCCCCCTGCAAAATACCCCCGACCAAATCCGCGCCCACGTCCTGGTCGTCGACGGCAAAGGCCTCCCCCACGACCCCTTCTCCCCAAGCGCCGACCCCTTCACGATGCCCCAATACCGCACCCGCCTCGACGATATCTTTGCCGACGCCTCCACCTTCTTTAAAGGCAAGCCCGGCAAAAAAACCATCCTCATTTTCATCCACGGCGGTCTCAACTCCCCCGATGACTCCCTCGCCGCCGCCGACCTGGAAATGAAAAACGTCATCGCCGCCGGCTACTACCCCATTTACATTGACTGGAACTCCGACCTTTTGAACACCTACGGCGAGCACTGCATCTCCCTCACCCAGGGCCGCACCGACAACACCATCATCCGCTGGCTCTTCACCCCCGCCTACGTCCTGGCAGACATCGGCCGCGCCGCCACCCGAATGCCCATCGTCTATCTCAACGAATTCGCCAGCGACCTCCAGGCCGCCTCCGCCGACATTGACGCCCTCTCGAAGAAAAACGAACTCGCCTCCTCCTACACTTCCGAAACCGCAACCGACCAGCGCTGGGCCGCCACCCCTCACGGCAAAGCCCTCGCTCAGCTCTACCAGCAACTCCACACCGAACAGAAAACGGAGGATATGAAGGACAACAAACGCCACCACCTCCGCATCTACATCGGCCCCGATCTCGACGTCGACGCCGGTCACATGACCGAAATCGGCGCGCTCTACATCCTCACCCTCCCCACCAAAATCATCTCCCAACCCATCATCGACTGGCTCGGCTTCCCCGCCTGGCAGGTCATGTCGCGCCGAACCCAGCTCTGCTTCGACGGCGCCCTCGGTGGAAACCCCGCCGACCTCAGCCCCTTCGACCTCCAATCCGTCGGCGCCCGCGCCACGCGCGCCACCACGGCCCCCTCCTTTGACACCACCGGCGCCGTCGACGTCTTCCGACAACGCCTCCAGGCCGAGGCAAATGCCAACGGCTACGACATCATCCTTGTCGGTCACAGCATGGGCACCATGGTCCTCAACGAATGGCTCCGCCGCGACATCCTCGCAAGTGCCGACCAGTATTATTCCAACATCGTCTACATGGGCGCCGCCTGCTCCGTCCGCGATTTCAGCCGTTCCGTCGTCCCCTACCTCCAGCAGCACAAAGAAACGAATTTCTACAGCCTCATGCTAAACCCCACCGCCGAGCTCCTCGAACGCCGCCGTGGCTACGACATCCCCCCGCGCGGCTCCCTCCTCGTCTGGCTCGACGATTTCCTCGCCGAGCCCCAGGCGCCCCTCGACCGAACCTTCGGACGCTGGGACAACATCATCCCCGCCATCGACGTCATCCCCAAAGAAATCCGCGGCCAAATAATGTTAAAAGCCTTCGCCCTCGCCCCCGACGACTCCACCGCCTACGGCCCCCAGGAACACGATCAGTTTCGCAGCCAACCGTACTGGTGCGAGGACTTCTGGTCTAGCGAGACGCCGCAGGTACAGTGCAAGTAGAAATTCGAAATTCGAAACTCGAATGACGAATCAAACTCGAATGACCAAAATTCGAAACAAATGCGTCCGACCACCGTTTCGAACATTCGAATTTCGAATTTGATTCGTCATTCGAATTTCGAATTTCCGCCGGTCGAATTCGCTCGGGTCACTTCTCCCAAATCACCTCCGCATTATCCATGCTCACCGGCGGCCCCACCGCCACATCCAGCCTCACATTCACAAACCTCACATCCTTCGCATCCTGCACCACAAACCCCCGATCCGCCTGGATCGAAACATTCGTAAACGTGATATCCCTCGCCGGCTGCTCCAGCACCCCCAGAATCCTCCCCGCCACCGGCGACCGCGTCACCGTCAGATTCGTCACATCAATGTCATGAAAATACGGCACATTCCTTGCCTGCCCCTTGAAATATCTAGGCCCAATATCTGTCGGCGCATTCGCGTTCCCGTTGTACAGCATGTTGATATCAAACGGCCGCGCCACATTCTTCATCGTGATATCGCTGTAATGAATATCATGCACCTCGCCCCCCCTCCCGCGAAACGACTTAATCCGCAGCCCATTCTCCGACCCATCAAACGTACACCTCCGCACGAACATATGGCTCACGCCCCCCGTCGTCCCGCTCCCAATCGAAATCCCATGCCCATGCAAACACGTCAGATCCTCAATGACCACATCCTTAGACCCTCCGGATACCGCCACATGATCGTCCCCCGTATCGATCTCGCAGTTGCGGATAATGATCCGCGTCCCATTCGGATCGATCGCATCCGTATTCGGCGCATCGCTCGGGGCAAAAACGCGAATATTCTCGACTAAAATATCCTCGGATTTTCCGCCAATGACCAGGTGATACATCGGCGAATCCGTCAGCGTCACGCCTTCCACATGCACGCGCTGGCACGATCGAAACGATACCAACCGCGGACGAGGATAAATCAGCCGCCCCGGCGGATATCTTCGCGCCGCCTTGTCCGACCAGATCCAGAAGAGCTGCCCCGATCCATCGATCGTCCCGCTCCCGGTGATCGCAATATCTGTCAGATTAGTTCCATATATCACATTCCCCTGCGTAAACGCATCCACATCCTCCTGCGACGCCTTCGCCGGATCGGGTAGACCCCACGCCGTCAAAGAATCCGGCGTCTTGATCGTCGCCCCCGCATCCAGGTGCAAATCCATATGACTCGCGAATCCAAACGACAACGCCATAAAAACCCCCGGCGGAACTTCCAGATGCCCCCCGCCCGCCGCCTTGATCGCTCCCACCGCGCGCACAAACGCATCGGTATTCATCGTCTTCCCATCCCCCACGCCCCCGAATTGCACAAGATTGAACTGCCGATCCGGAATCACCGGCAGCGCCACATGAATCAGATCCGCCGGATCCACCGCCACCGGCGCAACCGCCATCTGCGGCGGCGACGATGTCGTCGCACAAGCCTGCAATATCAGAATCCCGATGAGTCCAACCCCTGTCCGCCATTTGCGTGGGATCATGCCCCCTACTCTAGCGGCTTCCCGCCCCCGCGCGAAACCACCCGCTTAAGCAAAACATACCAAAAACCGCCGATTTCGTTGAACTTACCCATCAATTCTGCCGAAACCGTTTTTATTGGAGTCTCTTTTTAACGGAGTACCGCAATGATTCTCGACGCCAGACCCGCGGCAAAATATTCAGTCACCGACGACGGCCGTGTTTTCACCGTCGCCCTCCTCTCCAGCCTCACCTGGACCACCCTCCGCCACGACTCGGCCGCCCACTCCCTCGGCGTCTGCGGCAGCCTCCTCGCCTCCATGGTCCTCATCTACCTCTTCGGCACGCCCCTCGCCCGCCTCGGCTATTTCCTCGCCGGCCGCCGCCCCTTGGCCGCGAGGTTTGTCTTCACGATCGTCACCCTCCTGATCGTCGCCCTGATGGCCCGCAATCAATAGAAGATGATCTCACGCAGAGGCGCAAAGGCGCGGAGTTGCACAGGCCCACGCCCAAAACCCCATTTTTAAATTTCAGGATGGATTTTAAACTCTGATCTCCGCGCCACTGCGTGAGATCTCTTTATCTTTTACAGGAAGGAAAGCTGCCCGTTCGCCACGCGGTAGAAAAACCACATGATCGCCAGCGCCGCGACCAGATGCACTACCGTCTTAAACCCCGCAAGAACTTCGCCATAAACAGCAATCATACTATTAGAACTATCGACGATATTTGGACCCGACTTTATCGGCCTAATTCGTGCGCCGCGGAAGGCTGAAGCGTCCGATAACCGGTAGACCGCATTCAAAAGGCAGCGATGGGGTTTTACGGGTTCTTGGGGGCGATGTTACATAATGTCATTGCCGTTCGGTACACGATTCGCTTGTTGCCGATTCTTGCGCTTGCGCGACGCGCTATGGTATGTCAGCATAGGGGTTGGTGCTGGAACTTCAGATCAAGGATGTTCCGTTTGGGCTGCTCACTCGCGTGTTGCCGCTGCTGGATCGGCTCCATGAGGTTGGAACCGAGCGCGACACGGCCGGCAATCGACAACTCTTCTTCGACGACTACGTCAAGCTCGTTCTAGTCTACCTCATCACGCCGATGATCGAATCGATCAGCGGCCTGCAGCGCGCCATGGAACTGCCGCGACTGGCCAAACAACTGGGCATCAAGGATTTTTCCAAAGCCAGTTTCTCAAGGCGCCCGTGGTCTTCCAGCCGCGGGAGTTGATCCGGGTGATTGAAGAGCTGACCGGCGATTTACACCGGTTGCCTCGCGATCCGCGACTGGCCGATATCCACCACGCCATCACGCTCGTGGACGGGACGCTGATCAAGGCATTGCCCAGGCTCATCGAGACGCTCTACAACGCCAAACGGCGTTGTCTCACCCCAGCCCGCTGTACCGGGCAAGAAGCGCCCGACGCCGGGGCTTATCACGCCTGGCGCATTCACACCCTGCTGGACCTGGACACGATGGTTCCGCAACGGGTGCGTCTGACCGGTGGAAGCCCGCGCGGCTCGAACAACGAACGACGCGTGCTGGAGGCGATGCTGGAGCCGGGCCGGCTCTACGTCGCCGACCGTGGCTACTTCGACAAGCCGCTGATAAACCGCATCGTCCAGGCCCACAGCCTTTATGTCTTTCGCGCCATCGACGACCTGAAGTACCAAGTGGTCGAGGAACGCAAGCTCAGTGCCCAGGCGATTGAGGAGGGCGTGATCCGCGACGCGGTGGTGCGGTTGGAAGGCCTGGATCACCCGACGCGGCTGGTGGTCGTGAAGGCCGAGGTTCATGCCAAACGCACCCGCAAAGGTTACGTCCCCAGCAGCGGACAGATGAGGTTCCTGTGTCCGGACCTGGTACTGGCGCCGGAGCTGATCTCGATCTTGTATCGCTACCGCTGGACCATCGAGACCTTTTTCAAATTCATGAAACAACTGCTGGGGTGCCGCCATTTACTGAGCCAGCGCAAGACCGGCGTGGAGATCCAGATCTACTGCGCGGTGATCGTGTGCATGCTGCTGAATCTGACCACCGGGTTGAAGCCGGCCAGGGCCGTCATGGAACGGATCATGTGGTATCTGCTGGGCTTTGCCGATGTTCAGGACGTCCAGCGCAATAGTGTCCGGAACGCAGGCTCACAAATAACACAATCTTGCGCTTGCGCGAAGCAGCGTTTTGTGGTTCACTGCCGCCACGTGCACGCGGACCTTTGCCCAGCTTCTGGATTGCCCGCCAAGCCGGGACGAAAGCCGCGGCCGGCGGTGCGGGGGGAGGATTTGTTCGGCGGCAAGTACGTCGGTATTTTGCAGGATCATCTGGCCCGCCTGCGGGCGGCGCATCCCCACCCCAATCGCACGCTTTTTTATGACGATGTGACCCTTGCCTATCTGCTGGCGTTTTTCACGCCGGCGATTCGCAGCCTGCGGACGATGGAGGATTTCAGCCAGACCGAGCAGATGCAGGAGCAGCTTTCGGTCGATCGCCTGCCGCGTTCCACGCTTTCCGATGCCAACGCCCTGTTCGATCCGACGCTGCTGGAGCCGATCATCGAGGAGTTGCGGGCGCGGCTGCCGCACCTGCGTCACGGCGATCCGAAGCTGGCGGAGTTGACCGAGCGGGTACGGGTGGTGGATGGGTCGCTGTTCACCGTTGCCGCCGACGTGGCCTGGGCGCTGCATCAAAGTCGACCCAACGGAAAGCCCATGGACACGATTCGCCTGAATCTTCAATGGGCGGCGGGCGTGGGGGTTCCCGAGGGAGTGACGATCAGCGGCGCGGGATGCTCCGAGGCGCAGGCGCTGATGCAGTCCCTGGAGCCGGGACAGATTTACGTCATGGACCGCGGCTACGTCTGTTTCGAGCTGCTGGAGCGGATCGTACATGCCTGCAGCGATTTTGTGCTCCGGCTCAAGTCAAACAACTATTTCATTCCCATCGAAAACAATGACTTGACCCCCAAGTCCCTGCCGCTGAGCGATGAAGACCGCGCTGCCGGCATTCTCAGCGACCGGATCGGATACCTGGGCTCAGAAGGGCCACGCTTTGCTCCTCCGGCGGGAAAATGGCTTCGGGAAGTGACGATCTTCGACCCGGACAAACCCGACAGGCCCCTGCGGCTGCTGACCAATCTTCTTAACATTCCCGCCCATGTCATCGGTCTGCTCTACCGCTGGCGATGGAAGATCGAGCTGTTTTTCCGCTGGCTGAAAGTGCACGCCCACTTCCGCCATCTCACCAGCCACAGCAAAAACGGCGTCACCACCGGGTTCTACATCGCGGTCATCGGGGTGCTGTTGATCTATCTGCACACGCAGCGTCCGGTGAGCAAATATGCCTACGCGATGCTGAGCCTGGTCGCCGCGGGAGGGGCCACGTTGCAAGAGATTATTCCCATCCTGCAGCGCCGAGAACGGGAATGCGAGCTGCAGCGTCAGCGTGTGGCACGGAAGAAGGCTGAAAAAATCGTCAAGTAAGTCACCGGGGGTTTTTGTTGTCCGGCCGCCGGTGAACGCCGCGGCATGCGCTGCAGGAGCAGCGCTGAACCTTCCACGCCGTTGCCCATCGAGGCAACGCAGCCTTTCGAGTGAAAACCCGAAAAATCCCAGCTTTAAGACGCGGAAGTCCCGGACAATATTGCGTTTTAAGAAAAATGGTAAGTACACACTAACTAATCGCTCTCACTGTAAGCTTCGTGAGGCCAAGAGGTTGTGAGGTGCGCGCGGGTTTTATGGTCCGAAACGGATGGGGGATGTAACATTTGCGGCCGTGTTTGCGGCAAGCCGGTCGACCGAATCGCAATACAATGTCCATGTGAACCGTTTTCGCCAACGCATCCTCAACGTCGCAGGAATCCTTTCCATCCTCCTCTTCGCCCTCGTCGCCGTCATGTGGCCGATCACCAGCGTACAGTCCAAGTCACACGGACTCTGGTACAACCAGCAAACCGCAACCAGCGGAAACGCTTTTGAGGCGAGCATTGGCAACGGCAGTGTGTATCTAGTCTGGATTCATCAATGGGCCATGTTGAAACAGAATCGCGGCCCCTGGGGCTGGCGCCTCACCACCTACCCCGCAGACCGCAAGTGGTTCTTCTCACGTCTCTTCGACACCTATCGACAACCGGGACCCGTCGCATCCTTCAATAGAATCCAAATCGCCAACTGGGCCATTTGCTTCCTCACCGCCGCCATCGCATTTAGCTCCCTCATCCTCCGCAAACGCCTCGCCCCCAACCCCGGCTCATGCCCCTCCTGCGGCTACGACCTCCGCGCCACCCCCTACCGCTGCCCCGAATGCGGCGCGATCCCGCCCGCAAACAACATTATCTCAAGCTGACTCGCCGCGCGCTGGTACGGATGGAGATCGTGTCATCGAAACTGCGACCCCTTGCGGGAAATTCGTCACTTGGGGCGTGCCGCCATGGGCGGACCCAGGATGGTGATGCCGTAGCGGGGAGCGATTGCGTTCAGCGCGGCAACATTGCCCGGATCGGCCATCGCACGCTCGGCCAGTTCGACAAAGTAGTTCTCAATGCCGCCTGGCCGCGCCACGACCAGCATCTTTGCCTCCTGGTCGGTGATATTCTGGAAGACGTGCGGAACATTCGATGGCGCGTGGGCAAAGTCGCCGGGCCGGGCCTGGAATTGTTTCCCGTCAACTTCAAACAGGTATTCTCCGCTCAAAATATAGAAAAACTCCTCAAAGTCGTGCTTGTGGAGCGGAGGGCCGTGGTGAGGCGGGCTCACGTCTTCGAGGAGACTGATAGGAGCGGGACCTGTTCCGGCCGCCAGTTTCACAAAAGTTTCTTTGCCGACAAAGCGTATCGGCCCGCCGGTCAGGCTTTCTCCGGTGCGGACAAGATGGGGTTGCTGGGCCCCGGCCGACACTCGAGCTATCGATTCAGAGCCCATGGCGAACCTCCACCATCAACGTAGGTTTTGTGGCGCCGGAAGTCCAGCCGGCTGCCTGCAAGACCGTGAGCGCTACGCGGTGAACAATCCGAATTAAAGGGTTCAGATTTTTTCTTACGGACTCCCCATCGGCATCCCCGCCATCCCCAAAATCCACTGGCAGAAATTATTCGCCGCCAATCGATTATCCAGCGGCAGATTCAGCGCCGCCGGCGCCTTCGCATCAATATATTCGTTGTAAAACCACGGATCCCCGACCGCGAACACAAACCCCTTCCCATAATGCGCCGTCGCAATAATGACATCCGTTCCGCTCGCCCCATCCTGCTTCGACGCAACCAGCAGCGGCTGCGCCGGATCGCTCACCGTGATCGTCGAAATCTCCTTCACATACATCCCCCGCACCCCCTTAAACAGCGGCACATCCGGCAAATCCGCGAACGTCCCCCGAGCCATGTCCATATGCGTCGGCACCGTGTTCCGCAAATCCGCGTTAAACTTGATCCCAAACTTCTCCGGCAGCAAATTGAAATGCTCGAACTCGCAGTTGTTCACATCATTGGCAAATAGACAAAGCACACCCCCATCGTTCACCCACTGCGCAATCACATCCGCATCCCCCTGCGTCATAAAATTCGGCTGATGATCCGCCGCGTTCTTCACCGTGCTCGGATTGACGATGATAAAAATTGAATACTGCGCCAAATCCTTCCTGGTCGGCTCCGTCTTCAGCGATGCCAGCGTCGCCCCATACTGCTTCCACACATCCCCAAACTTCGAGTACCCCGACAGCTTCGTATCATCCCAGATATAGTGAAACTGCTCCCCGTTCTTGACCTGGTGGTTAAAGTAATAATCGAGCCCGACCACCTTCCCCGCGCCGATCTGCGGATAAGAAGGCGCCGTCTGCGCGAGGCCGAAGGTCGCCGCGCCAAGGATCACCAGCACGAGCACCAGCCGATTCAACAACCCGTTCATATCACTGCCCCACCTTCAGCGGGTTCGTCGGCACCGTGAACCGGAACTCGGTCACTTGCCGATAAACATGCCCCGGCCGCAAAATCGTATTGGGAAAACTGGGCTCATTGGGCGAATCCGGATAATGCTGGCACTCCAGGCAGAACGCCTCGTGCGGGAAGTAAGTGGCCCCATCCTTCCCCACCAGGCCGCCAAGATTGTTGCCGATAAAGAAATGCACCGCCGGCTCCGTCGTCCAGCAATCCAGCAACCGGCCCGAATCCGGATCATAAACTTCCGCCGCCTCCTTCAGCTTCCCGTCCGGGTTGTCCAGAACCATCGTGTGGTCATAGCCCGTGAAGGGCGGCGGCAGCGATTTAACGTCCGCCCCAATCGGCTTCGCCTTGGTGAAATCAAACGGCGTCCCCGCCACCGGAGCAATCTGCCCGGTCGGGATCTCGTCATCCGTCACCGGCAGGTAATGCGACGCGAAAATTTTCGCCACATATCCCAGGACATCCCCGCGCCCGTTCCCGTGCAAATTGAAATAGCTGTGATGCGTGAGGTTAATCGGCGTGGGTTTGGTCGTCGTCGCGTAATACTGCACCTTCAACGTATTGTCGTTGGTCAGCGTATAAAGCACCGTCACGGTCAAGGTGCCGGGAAATCCCTCTTCGCCGTCAGGATCGACGATTTTCAGCCGCACTGTCGGCCCATCGGCGGCCACGCCGGTATCGGCATCCCACATTCGCTTCGCCAGGCCCTTGAAGCCGCCGTGCAGGGTGTTCATTCCCGAATTGAGCGTGACAAAATAAGTATTGCCGTCGATCGTGAACGTGCCGTTGGCGATGCGATTGGCATAACGCCCGGGGATGCACCCCAGCGCCGGCCCGCTTTCCTGGTATTGCTTGACGTCGTCAAAACCCAGCACCACGTCGTCCATGTTTCCGTTGCGTCCGGGCACAAAGAGGTTGGTGACGATCGCCCCATAGTTGATGACCCGCACGGACGCGCCGTTTTTATTGGTGAGGATATACTGCTCGACCGGCCATCCTTCTTCCGTCTGGCCAAACAATCTCTCTTCGATCGGATCGGCCCTGACGGCTGCAACGCCAAATCCGCACACCAGAACGACGATCACCGCCACCAGCCGCCGCGCCGTTGGAAACATCATTGCCTTGCTCCTGTCATTATGGCGATTCGATCTATCCTGACAGGGTGAATACTATTTCAGCGAAGGCCAACGGGCAACGCGCGTTTCCTGCGCCTATTTTCAATTGCCTACACAATGGCGAGAATGCGACCACAATGAAACGAAACGGACAGAAAATCAGCAATTCGATCGTAAAAGTCGCCCTGACGCAGATGGCGTGCAGCACCGATTCAAAGAAAAACCTGTCGAACCAGCTTCGCCTGGTAACCCGCGCGGCTTCAGAGGGCACACAAATCGTCTGCACGCAGGAGCTTTTCCGCTCCCAATACTTCTGCCAGCTCGAAGACCACCGCTTTTTCAAGCTCGCGGAAACAATCCCCGGCCCCAGCACCGACGCCCTGGGGAAACTGGCGCGAAAACACCGGATCGTCATCATCGCCTCCCTCTTCGAGCGCCGCGCCGCCGGCGTCTACCACAACACCGCCGCGGTCATCGACACCGACGGATCGATCCTCGGCATCTACCGCAAGATGCACATCCCCGACGACCCGCTTTATTACGAGAAATTCTATTTCACGCCGGGCGATACCGGATTCCGCTCCTTCCAGACCAAACACGCCCGCATCGGCGTTTTGATCTGCTGGGACCAGTGGTTCCCCGAAGGCGCCCGCCTCACCGCACTCCAGGGCGCACAGATTCTGTTCTACCCCACCGCCATCGGCTGGCATCCGGGCGAAAAGAAGGAATACGGCAAAGCCCAGCACGAAAGCTGGGAGCTGATCCAGCGCAGCCATGCCGTGGCCAACGGATGTTTCGTCTGCTCGCCCAACCGCATCGGCGTCGAAAAAATCCTCGATGCATCCGGCAAACCCGTCAGCGAGGATGGCATCGAATTCTGGGGCCAATCGTTCGTGGCCGCGCCCAATGGCCAGGTGATCGCCAAGGCACCCGTCGACAAAGAAGCGGTTCTCATCGCGGATTGCGATCTGGAGAAGGTGGAGTTCAGCCGCACGCACTGGCCGTTCCTGCGCGATCGGAGAATTGATGCGTATGGGGATATGACGAAGCGGTTTGTAGAGGGCCCATCTGAATTGTCAAGCGACAGCACCTCAAAACGCCAAACATTTGGAAGCTCAATAAAGGAAGAACTTACCGCGGAATTAAATCGACTGCCGTTCGCTCCATTGCGTATTCACGTTCGAAATGGAAAGAAGTTCGACATACATTATCCCGATGAGACGCGGTTTTTGGGCGATCGTCTCCTGGTGTTTATCGGGAAGACGCCAGGAAAATCAGTCGCGAAAAGTTATGACACGTTTCCGCTGAACTACATAACGCGAATCGAACGGCTGTCGACTAAATCCAAGAGTCGGCGACGGCGAAAAGCATCTTAGATTATGGGTAACCTCAAGATTTTGAAGCAATCCCCAGCGGCGCTGGGATATGTCTTTCCGCCGGAATGGGCCACCCACGAGGCGACCTGGTTTAGCTGGCCGCGCCCCGAGGGAATCTCCTTCCCCGACAAATATCACACCGTCCCGGAAAACCTGGCCAGGA
Source organism: uncultured Phycisphaerales bacterium (assembly GCA_963755915.1). Taxonomy (GTDB): domain Bacteria; phylum Planctomycetota; class Phycisphaerae; order Tepidisphaerales; family Tepidisphaeraceae; genus PALSA-1353. The sequence goes on along the minus strand of CAVWLP010000002.1, from coordinate 2,704,201 downwards.
TTTTCGCCGAAATCGCGCCGCGGGAAAAAGTCTGCATCAATGTCCCCAACGGCAACTACCAGCGGATCGTCCAGGAGCAGCTCAAATCCCACGGCTGCCCCCTTCGCAACATTCACTTCTACCACATCAAAACCAACGAAAGCTGGTGCCGCGATCATGGACCGGCTTTCGTGAAAAAAGGCCGGTCGCTGGCGATCGTCGATTGGAAATTCAACGCCTGGGGCGGAAAGTATCCCCCTTACGATGACGACGACGCCGTGCCCACGCGAATTGCCGAGCAGCTTCGGCTCCCCGTCTTCTATCCCAACATCGTCATGGAGGGAGGTGCGGTCGATTTCAACGGCGCCGGCACCGTGCTGACAACCACCGATTGCCTGCTGAATAAAAATCGCAACCCAAAGCTCAGCAAATCGCAGATCGAGAAGTATCTGAAAGATTATTACGGCCAGAAAAAAGTCTGCTGGCTAACTGGCGGAATCGCCGGCGACGACACCGATGGGCACGTCGACGACCTGGCGCTTCATCACCCCGCGCAAAATCGTCATCGCCATCGAAGAGGATCGCAAGGACGAGAATTTTGCGGTCCTACGCGACGCCCGCAAGCAACTCGAAAGTCTAACGGATCAATCGGGAAAACTGTTTGAGATCGTAGAAATCCCGATGCCCCACCCGATCGTTTATGACAATCAGCGGCTCCCCGCGACCTACGTCAACTTCTATTTCGTCAACGGCGCCCTCCTGGTGCCCACCTTTCGCGACCGGAAAAACGATCGGCGGGCAATAGATATTCTCCAGCAACACCTGCCCGATCGAAAAGTCATCGGAATCGATTGCGTCGAGTTGATCTGGGGCCTCGGCGCCATCCACTGTCTCAGTCAGCAGCAGCCGAAAGCTTAATATTTCGTGCCCGCCACCGCCGCGACGGCGTCAGCGAAAGGTAAAGGAAGACCAGGCCGACCACGAGGATTGCCCAAGCGGCGTCGGGGTGGGAATTGTCGACGAATTGCCGCCACGTTTGCGCAGTCCGGCGACAAAAGCCACGGCACCGCATTCGAAAGGTTCTGGCCCAGCAGGTCAGGGTTGGACCATCCGGCATCCACCAGATCGACACTCGTCATCATGAGGCTGAAGCCGGTCAGCATGAAACCGAGCAGCGCCATGCCAAAGCTTTCCCCAATGCAGCACGCCGCAGCGGCCGCACCGTAAAGCAGATATCGCTCCTGCATCTGCACGGCCCAGAGAAACATCATGATCCACGGCGTGACGAAGGCAATCAGCGCCCGACGATCGTTCCGCCGGGTCTGAATCCCTAGGCCGATCCCGCTGGCGATCAGCGTGACGATGAAGATCGAGTTGAAGAGCATTTTCTCGGTGACATCCAATCCAAACGCCGGCCACCAGCCTCGGCTGACAAAAAAAGAGGACCAATGTTGTCCCACCGCCGGCAGCGTAAAGGCGATTTCATCAACCTCGCGCGGCCAATTGAACCGGTACTGAAAAAGGCCGGGGATGTTGCTGGTCGGGCCGGTGGTGAGATATGGCCAATGAATGCTGCCGTAGCGGACGCCGCAATCCCACCACCCCGTTCCGCCGTGAAATAGCCCCATGCACCCGAACAATCCCCCGGCCGCAATCGCCGCCAGAAAATAGGGCGTTGCCCGGCGCGGAAGGCTCAGCGCCGCCGCCGCCACCCCCGCGCCGCAACCGGGCCGAAATACCAGCTTCCCCGGTTTTGCGGAATCAGCCACGGCCAGAAAACTGTCGCGCTGATGATCACCGCCGCTGCCGCAATCCAAAGCCCCGGCGATTTCGCCACGCGCTTCCACCCTGGCTTGGACGAATCCGCTTCCGACCCCTGCGGCATCAGCACCCGCAAAAGCCACGGCACCGTCAAAACCACCAGGAGCATCTCGAATATCCAAACCGCCGCCGGCACATCAAATGTTCGCGGAATCGCAAAAAGAGTCGGCGAATAATCCGAAACCGCCATCGTGTCCTGCACCGCCCGCGCTTTCGCCAGAAGATCGGGCGGGATATAGCTCAGCATCCACCCGGAAACGATCAGCGAATAACAGAATGCCGCCCCACAAACCCATCGCGCTGCCGCCCCAACCCGCCCCTGCACCAGCGGCCAGATGATAAAGATCGGCGAAATAGGAAACATCTGCCCCTTGAAATTAATTCCGATGGCAATCATCACCCCCGCCAAAAACCACCAGTCGATGCTCGCCAGAAAACAGGCCCCCAGATACCACGGCACCACCCACGTGTCCCACTGCACCCACCCGTGCGCGTTGACGATGATGTCCGGGCTGAACCAGATAAACAGCCCCGCCGCGGCCCCCTGCCACACACCCGTAAAATGTTTGCGCTGCCCCACCGTCGTCCCCCGCCTCACCCAATGATGCGTCAGCAGGAACGCGAAAATCGCCGAAACGCTCTCCAGCACCGCATTGAAAGTCAGAACCGGCCAGTTAAACGCGTAGGGGTGCTGCCAGGCGTCCAGACTCGCCACCCCCGAATCCGGCGGCGCATTCTTCCACTGCCATCGCCCCCACTCGTACATCACCCCAAGCCGCAGCGGATTGTAATCAAGCCACGGCACCCACCGGTCGTCCTGCCATTCGGGCACCTGGGGGTCCATCTTGTCGAACTGATTGAGATAACCCTCCGGCCCGCTCGCCACCAGGCCCCAGTACGTGCCCCGCTGCATGTCCCCAATGAACCGCACCGGGTCGAACGCGTCGAACACCCATCGCCGAAGTTTCCAGCCTTCCACGGCGCAGACCGAAAGAGCCGCCAGGATCAAGACCCAAATCAAGACCCGCAACCCATAAAGCTTCCACCGGCTCGAGTCGCCGGTCGCGGGAGGAGAATCGGTCTGATATTCCAGAACTGAGCTCATGGGTCGAGCAATCCAATATAACCAAAGCGGAAGCTCTGCACATTTGACGTGGAGAATCCCGCAACATTTCTCCAGCGAGTCCGTCCGTTATGATTGAGCCAAAATGCCGCATGCATCGGGCGCTAAGCGATGGGTTGTGCCGCTGATCGTGATCGTTGTCGTAATGGCAATGCTCGCGGGGGTTGGGGTCTGGATGTTTTTCGGAGGGGACAATTCCCAGCCGCCCCCTTCGCCGCCCGTGACATCGGCGCCGCCGGCGGGTCCCGCCACGGCCCCGTCGGAAAGCGGAATCGGCGGAGTTGTCCGCAACGAACGCGGGGAGCCCATCGCGAATGTCCGCGTGGCAATCTCGTGGCTCCAGCAATCGAACTCCGCGTCGCCCGGTGCATCGCGGATCGTGCGCAAAAGCGGCAGGGCCGTCACGAATGCCGCTGGATTTTGGAGCTATGGCGGCTTGCCTTCGCAGGGCGCATCGCGCCTGGAGCTCAGTTTTACCAGCCGGGATTTTATTCCGCTGGAGGTGTCGGAGCCGCGGATGGATGATCTGATTCATCATTCGGCAGTCTTCATGCTGGCCAGTGGGTACGCGATCGAGGGAGATGTCGTTGACCTTAGCGGCCAGCCCGTGGATGGTGCGAAAGTCTCGACCAAGCGATGGGAAGGCGATTCCGCCGACCCCACCGCCACTTCCGATGCCCAGGGTCATTTCGTCCTGCGCCACCTGACCGACCTGGCCTCTCAGGTGCTGGTGACGGCTCATCATTTGGCCCCCCAGACCCAGAAAATCAGCCGGCAGACGGCTTCAACACCGCTGAAAATTCGCCTCTCGCCTGGGCAGACTTTGCGCGCGGGTTGTGGACGGGGACGGTAAGCCGGTGGCGCGGGTGCAAGCGCGCGTGTGGGTTTGGCACTCCACGCAGATGTATCAGTGGCACGGATCCACGAACGCCGACGGCTATTTTGAGATGCCCGACGCCCCTTCCGATCCGGTGACGTTCGAATTTGACAAGGACGGTTTCGAGAACCCGCAGCAGGATTTGACGGCGGGTGTGGAAAACCAGACGGTGACGATTCTTCCGCTGCCCGAGTTCAGCGGGGACGTGACCGATGCCGTCACCGGGAAACTGATTCCGAAATTCCAGGTTCGCTGCGGGGCGCTGTGGCCGGGCTGGGGGCGGCCGATCTTCGCCGAAAACACGGTGGCGTTTGAGAATGGCCACTACAGGCAGCAAGCCGGAGGCTTCGGCGGAGAGGTGCTGGGATGGTATGTTCGAATTGAAGCGGATGGGTATCTTCCCGCAATCAGCGAAGCAGTTCACGGGAAAGGCGCGGTAAGGTTCGACGCCGCTCTTCACCCCTCGCCCGATCTGACGGGCACGCTTGTGGATAGCGGCGGAAATCCGGTTTCGAAAGTGCCCATCGCCGTGATCATTCCGGGATCGGCGATCAATATTTTTAACGGGCAGTTCAACCGAGTCGATCCCCAGACCACGGACGCAAAAGGGGAATTTAAATTCAGTCCGGAGGCCGGCCCATTTGAGATTTGTGCGGCGAATGATTCCGGCGCGGTGGAGGTGCAATTGAACGGGCCAATCACGCAACCGCTGCAATTGAACTTTCTGCCCTGGGCGCATTTGCGGGTACACGGTTCGCCGGTGGGAATCGGCTCGCAGAACAGCGCCGATTTGCGACTGCGCCCGGCGGCCGATGCCACCGCGCGCTACAACTATGCGAACTGGTATTACTCAGCCCCCCCTTCAGGCGACGGCGACGTGATTTTCGACCGCATTCCAGCGACCTACCCCGAGGGGCTCGCGTCCATGCAATACACGGCCCCCGATTCGAAATACCCTGCGTGGGATTTCATCGCCCAGGTTGCCGCGGGCCAAACTGCGGTCCTGGACCTGAGCAAAGGGACAAAAGTCACTGGTCAGATATTATTCCCCCCGACAAGCACGCCTCTCGAATTGAGTGTCGTCATGATGAGGATGCCCAGTGGCGCCGCGGCAAGCTGGCCCGCCGACTGGCTGCCCGCCGCCCAGGCGTGCAACGGAATATTTGGGTGCAGCGTCAACCTTGGAGCGAAAGGAGATTTCAGCATCCCCGGCGTTTCACCTGGACATTACGAATTGGCGGTCTATTCCTACGCCGAGCCGCACGCCTTCGCGACCGCGGAATTCGACGTGCCGGCGCAGACGACGTTCGCGATCCCGCCGCTGAAAACCGGAATCGCGCCGACGCTCAAGGTGGGCGATCCCGCGCCGCCGCAGCTTGGCCGGACTCTCGATGGATCGCCCATCCGCCTCAGCGATTACACCGGCCGATGGGTGGTCTGGATGCTCTGGGAAACGATTTGGGGCAGTCTCGACGAAACGTCCGCCAACCTTGCTCATCTCGATCCCAGTTTAGCGAGCGATCGCCGCGTCGCGTTGATCGGCGACAATCTCGATCTGCTGCTGTCGCTGGATTACCACGCTCCGCCGCGGCGGCCCCCGGTGATTTCCACGCCGGGCTGGACGAGCGGCTATTTGTCCCTCATCGACGAGGGGACGTTTAACTGGAGCACGATCAACGATCAGAACCAAGCCCCGATTTTCATCATCGACCCCACCGGCAAAATCGCCGCGATGAATCTCACCGCAGACCAGGTCAAGCCAACCCTCCAGCGGCTCATGGCGGCTGCGAAGTAATCGAAAGGCGATCGCGCTTCGCTTATCATTCGCGGCGGAGCGGAACCATGACTCTACGACAACCTGTACGGTTTCATTTTGGCGAAGCGCGTGACTTGGCGCTTTGGGCTGTCGTCCTCGCTCTTTTTTTCGCCCGGACCTCGGCCCGGGCGGATCAGAGTCCCGTAACGGCGGCAGATCCCATGGCCTGGCAATCCCCGGCGCAGATGCCGGCGATCAAGCCAACGCTCAACGCCGCCGATTTCCAGAACAGGTTCCAGGCAGCGATCAAGCAGATCGACACAACCACGCTCACCGACGTTGGTCCCGTCCAATTAACCCAAGGCCAGCCGATCGACATCGACCAAGCCTGGTATCCGGTCCAGGCGTATTGGAACGGAAAAGATCGCGACCCGCGCTGGGATTCCGCGATGCTAGTCGCCTGCATCCACTGCGACGACGACCCCCCACTCGCCCAAAGCGCCCTGGCCCAGGCGCAGCAGGCCGGATATCACGCCTGGCTTCTCCCCGCTCTTGCCGCCCGGATCGCCTGGCGGGATTGGCGCTTTCAGGACACCCTCGACTTCGGCACTTTTGCCATCAAGCTCGCCCCGCCAGATCGCGCCCCCATCATCGCCCGCTGGATGTACGGAGCCGCCAAGGCCGATTTTAAGCTCCAGCTCGCCCAGGGTCTGTCGCGACAATATCCCGTCGCGGTTCAGGACGATCGCCCCGCGCTGCGAAAGGCATTGCGGCTGGTTCGTTCCTTCACCCCCCGCCAGCGGCTCATCCCCGCCGACGCCGCCGCGCAAATGACCTCCGTCGATCACAGCACCGAGCTGGCCACATTTCACGTCGATGGAAGCGTCGATGCCCCGAATCAGATCAGCCAGTTCATCAACACCGGCACGCTCACCCTCAAAGCCCCGGCCGGCCAGTACCAGCTCTTCGCGTTCAAGCCGACCGCGCCAAACGTCGAGCTCAGCGCCCATTTCCATTTCAAGCCCGTCGGACACAGCGACGACTGGGATCCATCCCTGAACTTTGGAATCGTCGACCTGGGGACACGCAATGTCGCCCAGATCAAAATCAGCCTCTTTCCCCAGGGCCTGATCGATTTCGACGGCCCCGGTCCCGGTGTCGGCATATCCGAGACGCCCACCCCCGCGTGGGATCAGGACGGAACCATTCGCGTCCTGGTGATCGGCCCCGACGTCCAGGTCTTCATCGACAACAAGATGGCCTTTTACGGCCCCATCCGCGCACCCGCCGACACGCGGAAACTCGGATTCATGATCCAGGGAGTTGGCGTGCGCACATCGGTAACCAATGTGATCTGGAAGGAATTCAAACCAAACGGAGTTTAAACCGCCGGCCCGCTCAGCCCGCCCCCCATCCGATCGGAAATCGTCTTCTCCGAACTCGGCGCTGCAGGCGCAGCCTCCCCCGCCGGCTTCTCGACGTAGTTCTTGTCAAGGATAAACACCACCGCCGAAACCACGCTCGTCCACAGCCCGCTCTTATCCCCTTCAGCGGTCTGAACCACCGCGCGGGTCTTGAATATTTCCCCGCTCATCTTGTACTGCTGCTCGCGCTCGTCCCAATTCTTGTCGGCTTCGAACGGAATTCCCAACGTCGTCGCCAGCATGGTGGCAGCCAGATCTTCGCACAGGTCCTCGGTCTTCTTTTCCGTCATCCCATAGCCGTGGTGCTCCGCGATATACCCATGGGCATGATTCCGCGGGATCGCCAGCCCGATGCCGGCGCAGATCAGCCGGTTGGGCTCGTCCGTCGCCGCCTCCGCCAGCACCACGAAGGTAATCTGCCCCGGCTTGAGCTTGGGCTGACCCTCCTTCATCGGAACGATTTTGCAGCTTGTCGGATAAATCGAGGAGACGCGCACCAGATTTTGCTTTTCAATCCCCGCATCCCGAAGCGCCAATTCAAAACTCATCAGCTTCTGTGCATGCCGTCCGACGCCCTTGGTGAAAAAGCATTCCTTCGGCATGAAGTCATCGCCATTAACCATTCCTGAAAACTCCTTCTATCGCCCGCGAGGTGTTTTTTTCTCCGCGCGAGGCGGAATTATAGCGTTATTCTCTTCTACGCAAATATATTCTTCGGTTTTGACGACAGAATTAGGATAATTCTTTTCCCCCCATTCTTTCTCAACCGCGAAAATCTTTCCCTTCAAAGCGCCCCGTTCCAGTCCGGTGGCAGCAGGATAACCGGAATTTTCGTGTTCTTAATCAATTCCACAGGAACATTCCCCGCCAGCAGCCGTGCAAAAATGTTCTTACCCGTCAACCCCAGCGCAATCAGCGTCACGTCCCGCTCTGCGGCCGTATTGAGGATTGCCCGGGCGATGTCGTCGCTGAACATCAGCAGCGTCTGCACCGCCACGTCCCGCTCCTGGAGCTTGCTCCGCAGGAGGCTGATCGCCGCCTCCCCGTCCGCCTGTTCCTGCTCGCGCATCTGACCCCCGCTGGGCCGGGAGACATGAACCACCAGAACCTCCGCCTCCAGCCGCTTGGCCAGGTCCGCCAGCGGCACCACCACCTTCTCCGCCGCCCAGGGACTGCTCACAGCTATGAGGACTCGGCTCATGTGGTTGGAAATCATAGATTGCCGATTGCCGATTGCCAATTGCCGAATGAGGGACACCCGGGCGGAAGCGTGAATCTTTGCTGTTCAAAATTCGGCATTTGGCAATCGGACTTCGGTGAGCTCAGTCGAACCGCAATTGGCAATCCCCCCCACCCTCCCCATCACCCCGGCCAACCTCCGCAGCGCCTGCCCCCGATGGCTAATCCCATGCTTCTCCCCCGCCGGCAGCTCCGCCGTCGTCTTCCCCAGTGCATCGATGAGAAACAGCGGATCATACCCAAACCCCGCCTCGCCCCTCGGCTCCTCCAGAATCCGCCCCTCTACAGCTCCGCTTGCCGTCACAACGATCATCCCCTGCTCATTCGCCAGCGCCAACGCACAAATAAACCGCGCCGTCTTGCTCTCCGCCGGCACTCCCGCCAACTGCTTCAGCAGCAGCGCATTGTTATCCGTATCCCCCTCCCCGGCATGATTCACCGCCGCCCACCGGGCACTGAGAACCCCCGGTTTGCCCCCCAAAGCATCCACCGCCAGCCCGCTGTCATCCGCCAGGCACCATTTCTTCAGAATGCGCGCATATCCCGACGCCTTCAGGCACGCGTTCGCCAAAAACGTATGCCCCGTCTCCTCAACCACCGGCAAGCCTTCACGCTGGCTCAAATCGCTGACTCGAATCCCCTCCCATCCCTCCAGCATCTGCCGAAACTCACGGATCTTCCCTTGATTGGTGCTCGCAATGACGATTTCCATCATCGCAGCCCGCCGAGACCCGGAACATTGCTCCCCGGCTCCTCGGTCTCCCCCCCCTGCTGCTGCGAAGGCGACTGCCCAAGATCCGTCTTGTCCGTTTGGTCCTGCTCGTCCTGGTTGTCATGCGGAACCTGGATCAAATACGACGGCCACGCGACGACCTGGTAGGTCCCGTCTGCCATCTTCACCTTGTGCCCTGCCACAACTCCGTTAACGTAATAGTTGGGATACTGCTGGGTGACGCGCTTCAGCGATTCATCCTGAATGACCAACTGAGGCATCACTACTTTCACCTTTCGCCCCTGGGCATCGTGCAGATTGTTCGGATCGATCCCCTTCGGCAGAGGCCCCGGAACAACCAGCAGCGATTCATCCGGATCGTCCGCCTCCGCCGACGCCGCCTCCTGCTCCTGCACCGCCTCGCGCGGCCACGACCCGATATACACCTCGCTCGTCGCCGGCCCATGCCGGTAATACGCCTCCACTCCCTCCGCCCTGAATCCCTTCACCGCATCCACCGCCATCTGCTTACGCAATGGGCTCCCCTTATAAACCGCGATCTGCAGCGTCCAATACCCCGGGTTGCTGGAAAGATCCCACGCCTTGGGCGCCGGAGGATCAGGCGTGTTGATCGACGTAAACATCACCATCGGAAAAAGGGGATCCCCCTGGTCGTTCACCATGGACCCGATTCTCACCTTGTCCGATTGTGCCCGGTTGAAATCCGCAAGCTGCGACCGGTCGTCGAAAGTCTTATAAAACCCAAAATAAAGATCGCTCGAGTCGCTCTCGTGAACCACGTACCAATCCTTCGACCCGGTCGATTGAACCAGCAACTGCTTCACCCGCTTGGCGTCCTCGATATGCGTCAGCCCGGTGAACGTCGCGCAATGCAGCGTATACATCGCGTCCGGCGGAATCGTCGGCATATCCGAATTGGGATCGGGTGCAGCCGCCGTGGAAGACGTATCCGACCCACCCCCCTGCGCCTGGAAAGATTCACCGCTGGAACTCGCCGCCGGTGGCGAGCTGCTGCACCCCGCCGCGCCCAGCACGAAAATGCATAGAAAAACAACAAGTCGATTCATCGTCTTCAAACTCCCGGTGAACCCGCGCCATGTTATCAAAAATCCCAGCGATTTCCGATAGAATCCCCCCCAATGAAACCCCCCTGCTCGCGCCCCGACGCCCTGGCCGTTCTCAAACGGCTGCGCGACAGCGGCCACATCGCCTACTTCGCCGGTGGTTGCGTCCGCGACTCGCTCCTGGGGCTGGAGCCGGCCGATTGGGACGTCGCCACCGACGCCCCGCCCCAAAGAGTCCGTTCCCTCTTCCCCGCGACCCAGGCCGTCGGGGCCGCCTTCGGCGTAATCCTCGTCCGATCCGGCAAGAGCACCGTCGAAGTCGCCACCTTCAGATCGGACGGAACCTACGAAGACGGCCGCCGGCCCAGCTCGGTCACCTTCACAACCGCCGAGGAAGACGCCCGCCGCCGAGATTTCACCATCAACGGCCTATTCCTCGACCCCATCGAAGACCGCGTCATCGACTTCGTCGGCGGCCGCGACGACCTCGCCGCCCGCCGAATCCGCGCCATCGGCGATCCCCACCAGCGCTTCAGCGAAGACCACCTGCGACTTCTTCGCGCCGTCCGCTTTGCCGCCCGATTCTCCTTCGACATCGAACCCGCCACCTCGGCCGCCATCACTTCCCTCGCCCCTCGCGTAAAAACCATCAGCCCCGAACGCGTCGGCGAAGAAATCCGCCTCATGCTCACCCCGACAACGCGGAGTATCGCCTGGCGATTGATCTGGAATTTGCGCCTCGCCCCGGAAATTTTCCGATTTTTCCCAAAACTGCCCCAGCAGATGAATTTCGATCGGTCAATCTTCCTTTCCGTTGATGCAAACAATCCGATTTCAGTCGGCCTCGCCCTCGCGGCGGCCGCAGTTTGCATTCACCATCAGGCCGGGGACGAAATTCTCGAGTCCTTCAAACATTCCGAAGTCTCCCGCACCGTCCGCGCCATGCGCCAGGCAATGCGAATCAGCAACGAAGAGAGCGACGAGATGGCCGAGATCCTGGGCGCGATCTCTCCCCTGCTCCAGGATCAGCCGCCCGGACTGGCAACCATAAAACGATTTCTCGCCCGCCCGACATCGGCCCAATCCCGCCGCCTCCTCGACACCATCTCCGCAGTCGGCTTGCACCAGGAAAAGATCGCCGCCCTAAAACCACGTTTCGCCCAACTCGACGGCCAGGATGTCGCCCCCACCCCGTTCATCGACGGCAACGATCTCATCACCCTCGGCCTCAATCCCGGCCCCAAATTCCGCCAGATCCTGGATTCGGTCTACGACGCCCAGCTCGAAGCAAAAATCTCCTCCAAAGAAGACGCCCTCAAGCTCGTCGAAACGCTCAAATCAATCTGAAATGGAAAAAACGATCCCAGTTGCCAACCATGCGATCGCCAAACCGTCCCAGGTTCGCATACGGGTATTCATCGTCCTGGCCGTCGCCGCGTTCTTCGCCGTCGCCGTTCATGGGCACCTGCTTTCCGTCAACAACTATTACTACTATAGCTGGCCCTGGAAATGGTCCCCGTCGATTTATGTCTATCCGATTCTTCTCCCGCTCGGCGTGCCCCTGTTCCTCGCCCAATTCGTTTACCGCAAGAATCGAGCGCTCGCGGTCGCGCTGATAACCCTTTCAGCATTTGCCCTGATGGTCGGCGCCGCCGTCGTCCAAAATAATCCCCCCAGCTTTTCGCGAATCACCGATGTCGTCGCCAGCCGCTGGAGCACCGGCTATTTCGCCTCCGCCGCCGGAATCGTTCAGCAAAATTTCCCCATAAGGGAACTCCTCCGCCGCTACCCCACCCTGCTCGACCATTTCTATCTCCACCCGCGCCAGAAACCCCCGGGAATTCTCCTCTTCGAAATCGCCGTGATTCACTTATTCGGCACGGGTTCGACCGGCATGATGATCTCCGGACTCCTCACCGGCCTCATCGCCGCCACCGGCGTACCCCTCACCTACCTCTTCATCGCCATCCACACCGAAAACCGCGATGCCGGATTCTTCGGCGCTTCTTTCTTCGCCCTTTGCCCTTCCCTGCTCCTCTTCTTCCCCGATTTCGATCCCACCTTCCCCGTCCTCACCTGCGCCTTGGCCATCTCCTGGGCCTTGGCCCTGAAACGAAACCGTCCTCTCTTCGGAGCCCTCTTCGGCCTGACCTACGCCCTCACCGGCCTGATCACCTATCTCCCCGGAATCCTCCCCATCTTTTTCGCCGGCTACACCTTCATCCTCTCCCGCTCCGACCCAAAATTCCGCTGGAAGGAAGTCGCCAAACATTTGGCCTTCGCCCTGGCCGTCTTTTCAACCTTCTATCTCCTCCTCTGGCTCGCCACCGGCTTCGATCCCTTCACCACTCTCCGCGAGTGCGCCCGCCAGAACGCAATCCTCTGGGACAAGCTGATATACAACGTCGGCTACCCCCGCCATTCCCTCCCCTGGACCTTCTTCACCGACCTCTACGATTTCGCCCTCGGCTCCGCCTGGATCAGCTTCGTCATCGCGAGCTTTTATTTCACCACCGCCATCAGAACCGGCCTGACCTTAGAATCCAAAATCGCCATCGCCGCCGTCTCCCAATTTCTGATTATCGCCATCATCGGCCTCCTCCAAACCGAATCCGCCCGCATCTGGATTTTCATGTACCCCATGCTCATGCTCCCCATCGGCCTCGAACTCACAACCTGGCCCCCGCGCGCGGCTGACCGTGTTCGCGGCAACGCTGTTAATCACCGCTGCAATGTGCCAGTCCATGCAGTTTATGATTTCGTCGTATTAATCTCTTCTGCAACGCCAGATCGCCCACCCCCCAGCGTCAACCCCCCCGCCACCAGAAGCATCCCCGCCCCCAGCACATAAAGATGCGACTTCGGATCCCGGCAAAGCCCCGCGAAAAGTCCCCCCACAGGTTGATAGGGCGCCAGCGCCGGTGGCGGCGGAACATTCACTATGCTGAACGGCGACATTCGATCCGCCCGCGCGGTCGCCGAAGCCCCCACGGAATTCCCGCTCGTATTCACCACGTTCTCCCCCTCCTTTACCGCATGCATTTCCCGCTGCGCCAGCCGCTCCGTAAGCTGCGGATCGCGCTCCATCTCATCCAGAAACTGCGAATTCACCGCGATCTGCCTCTGCACCTGCGTCAGGTCCAGCCGCAGTTTCTCCCGCTCGTAAACCAGCCGTCGATTCGCATCCGCCTGCGGGATCAAAATGCTCGCCCCCAAAATCCCCAGCCCCATGCACAAAACGGCAAACGTCCAACCCCCGCGCTCCGCCCCGCGGTGCGGCTCAGCCGGTTCCTCATCCTCAACCTCGTGCATCGACTCCATCGGAACCGCGCGATCATCCTCTTCCGCATCATCCGGCGAATTGTCCCCAGATTTAGCCGCCGAATCGATCTCCCATTCCCCCTGCGGCGCATCCAGAAACCAATCGCCCTTGTCTTCCGCTTCCCAGTTCGTCGCCTTCTCCGCCTCCTGAGAATCGATAGACTCCCACGGCAGCGTCACCGGCTGCGTCTTTTCACTACGACCAAGTTTCAACACCATAAAAGCCGTCCCTGGCCCGCACCCACGAGCAAGCTCAGCACACAGGCATCAGCGGCGCCACAATTTGCCGCCGTACAACGCCTGTTTGCCCAACTGCTCCTCGATGCGGAACAACTGATTATATTTCGCCACGCGATCCGATCGCGCCGGCGCAGCCCGTCTTTATCTGCCCGCAATTCGTCGCCACCGCAATATCCGCAATCGTCGAGTCTTCCGTCTCGCCGCTGCGATGGCTCATCACCGCCGTATACCCCGAGCGAATCGCCATGTTCACCGCTTCAAACGTCTCGCTCAAAGTCCCGATCTGGTTCACCTTCACCAGAATCGAATTAGCCACGCCCGTCTTAATTCCCTTCTCCAGGAATTTCGTGTTGGTCACGAAAACGTCGTCGCCCACGATCTGGATTTTCTTCCCCAGCCGATCGGTCAGTTTCTTCCATCCGTCCCAGTCGTTCTCCCCGCACCCGTCTTCCAGCGAGCGGATCATCGGATATCTGTCCGCCCATCTCGCCCAGTAATCGACCATTTCATCCGGCGACAGAATCTTGTCCGGATTGCTCTTAAAAAACTTGTATCCCTTCTTCTCATTGTCCCACAATTCGCTGGCAGCCGGATCAAGCGCCACGAACACCTGCTTCCCAAATTCATACCCCGCGGCAGTAACGGCTTCGCCGATCACCTTCAGCGCATCCTCATTATCCTTGAGATTCGGCGCGAATCCCCCTTCATCTCCCACCGCCGTCGACATCTTGTTCTTGGACAAAACCTTCTTCAGCGCGTGATAAATCTCCACCCCCGCCCGCATCCCATCCGAAAAAGTCTCAAACCCCCAAGGCTGGATCATGAACTCCTGAAAATCGACATTGTTATCCGCATGCTTCCCCCCGTTCAGAATATTCATCATCGGACAAGGCACCGTCTTCGCCCCCGGCCCCCCCAGATACCGGTAAAGCGGAAGCTGGCTAAACTCCGCCGCCGCCTTCGCAACCGCCAGCGAAACCCCCAGGATCGCGTTCGCCCCCAGCTTCGCCTTGTTTGGCGTCCCATCCAGATCAATCATCAGCCGGTCGATCGCCTCCTGGTCGCGCGGATCCAGCCCGATCAATTCCGGCGCGATCTTCGCATTCACATTCTCAACAGCCTTCAGAACCCCCTTCCCCAGATAAACCTTCTTATTGTCATCGCGCAGCTCCACCGCTTCGTTCTCCCCGGTGCTCGCCCCGCTCGGAATCGCCGCCCGCCCCAGCGTTCCATCCTCCAGCGCCACATCCACCTCTATGGTCGGATTTCCCCGTGAATCCAGAATCTGACGGGCATGAATATATTCAATGCAGCAGCTCATAAGTCCTTTTAGCCAAAGCGCAGACCTTGGCTCTTTCATCGGTTATCGGACGAAATTATATAAAAACTTCAAAGGCGGGGGCTACGCCATTTTTCCGCCTCAAAAACCGAGTTTACGCGCAGGGGAGTGAGTGTCAAAAGCAAAGTGAGACCCAAAACGTCAAAATTCCGGCGAGGTTGCGCCTTCTCCCCTCCCCTCCCGCCGTCCCCAACCTCTCCCCGTGTAGCCGCCGTGCTTGACTTCGGTGAGCTGTGTCGAACCGCACGGCGCTTTCCCGCCCAACACCCCACGGCCCCCGGAACCTCGCCAGAGCAGTCATGTGCTCCCGCGGCGGAACCGCATCACCATGCACGAGAAACCGCCTTTTCTCGTCACCAACCACCATCACCCCTGCCCCAACCCCGCCGCCTGAAGCTCCCCCGACCCCGCCCCCTCCCCCAGATAACGCTTCACCATCCGCAGCATCGCCTCGCTATCCACCGGCTTGCTCAAATAGTCGGTGCATCCAGCCGCCAGGCACTTGTCACGATCGCTCGACATCGCATACGCCGTCAGCGCGATGATCGGCAGCTTGCTCCCCCACTTCCGCAACTCCCGCGCCGCCGTGTACCCATCCATCACCGGCATCTGCATGTCCATCAGGATCAGATCAAAATCCTCTGACTCGGCCCGTTCCACACCCAGCTGCCCGTTCTCCGCAATCACCACTTCCGCTCCCGCCATTTCCAGGTAAGACGACAGCAGCCGCTGGTTGTCGCGCCCATCTTCCACCAGCAGAATCCGCCCACGCAGCGTTATCTCCGCCCCCTCCTCATCCCTGCTCGAACCCTGCCCGGGCGTCTCGCCGCCGGCCGGTCCGCCATCACTCTCATCGATCGCGCCGCCGTCAATCCAGACGTAAAATTCGCTTCCCGCCCCCAATTCCGATTTAGCCGAAATGTCGCCCCCCAAAAGCCGCGCCAACCTCCGGCTGATCGCCAGCCCCAGCCCCGTGCCCCCAAATTTCCGCGTCGTCGAATGCTCCGCCTGCGAAAACGGTTCGAATATCTTCGCCACCTGTTCCTCCGTCATTCCGATTCCGCTATCCCGGATCGCCACCCGCAACATGCTCGATTCCGCCCCCCGCTCGCACCACGCCCGCATTTCAACTTCACCTTTGGACGTAAACTTGACCGCGTTTCCCACCAGGTTCATCAAAATCTCCCGCAGCCGCAGCGGATCCGTCTGAATGTAATGCGGAATCGATTCATCAATCACCGTTTTGAATTGCAGCCGCCGCTGCTCGGCCCGAGACTTCATCAGCATCGCCACTTCCGAAATCAGCCGCGGCAGGTCGCAACGAATCCGCTCCACCGTCAACTGCCCGCTCTCGATTTTCGACAGGTCGAGGATCTCGTTGATGATCTGAAGCAGATGCGCACCGTTCCGCCGGATCGTTTCCACGCACTCGCCATGGTCCGGCGCGTTCGCCCCCTTCCGATGCAGCATGTCGGCGAAACCCAGGATCGCCGTCATCGGTGTGCGGATCTCGTGGCTCATGTTCGCCAGAAATTCGCTCTTCGCCCGATTCGCCGCCTCCGCCGATTCTTTCGCGTGTTGAAGCTCAATTTCCGCGTGATGATTTTGCGTTATGTCCTGGATCATCCCCATCGCCTCGATCGCCTCTCCACGGTCGTCGCGAACGATCTCACCCCGGAGGTGAATGAACTGCGCCTCCGCATTTGGACACTTCATCCGGCAATCCCGCACAATCAAACTCTCATTCGGCGAACTCAATTCCTCTTTGATCTTCGCGCAGTTCCTCCTCGCCGAGATATCCCAGAAATTCCTCAAAGCTCGGCCCCGATTCCGGCAATCGGCAGCCCAGGATTCGGCACGCTTCCTCCGACCAAACCGTCTGTCCGCTGCGAAAATCCACGTGCCACGTTCCCAGGTGCGCCAGCCGCTGCGCCTCCGCCAGTTGCCGCTCTCCCTTCCGGAGTTGCCGCTCCGTGTGCCGCGCCTTCCGCCGGCCTTTCAGCCCGCGCAGCTCGCGCTTCACCGCCGGTACCAGACGCTTCAGGTTACCCTTGAACAGGTAGTCGTCCGCCCCCGCCTTCATCGCCTGCACGGCTATCTCCTCGCCGATCTGGCCCGAAATCAGAACAAACGGTATCTCCGCCGATCTCTCCCGCGCCACCGCCAGCGCGTCCAGCCCGTCGAAGCTCGGCAGCGAATAGTCGGCGATGATCAGGTCCCACTGATGTTCACCCAGCGCATCGATCATCGCCCGACGCGTCTCCACCCGCTGGTGAACGATGTCCCAACTGCCGCGACGCAGCTCTATCAGCAGAAGCTCCGCATCGCTTTCGCAGTCTTCGACGATCAGGACCCTCAGCCGGTCGTTCGATTTTTTCTCTTCAGAATTCATACCGTTGGAACTTCGTTGAGCATCAGCCAGTAAAGACCCAGCTGCCGCACCGCGTCCGTGAACTGATTAAAATCCACCGGCTTGCGGATATAGCTGTTCGCCCCAAGGTTGTAGCTCGTCACCAGATCCAGTTCCTCCTTGGAACTCGTCAGAACAACCACCGGTAACCTCCGCGTCTTCTCGTTCTCACGCACGCGCCGCAGAACCTCCAGCCCGTCAACCTTCGGCAGTTTCAGGTCCAGCAGCATCAAGCCCGGCATAACGCTCGTGTCTCTGCCCGCATACGCCCCCGTCCCGAACAGATAATCCAGCGCCTCCACGCCGTCCCGCGCTATCGCCAATCCATTGGCGATCTTGTTCTTCTTCAGCGCGCGCACCGTCAAATCTTCGTCGTCGCGATTGTCCTCTACCAGTAAAATAGGTTTGTCCATCATGATTAATTCCCTAGAGTTGCGCCGATCAACTCGGCATGTTCCGGTTCCTGTTTTCCGTCGTTTGCGTCCGCCGCAAACGCCTCCAGCGAAAACTACAACGTCGCTCCCGCGTCAACTCGCCCTTCCGCCCATACTCTGCCCCCCTGGCGTTGCACGATCCGGTGCACCGTATTGTCCGCCGTCAGCGTCTGCAGTATTTGTATCGATGGCGCAATCTGATCTGTCGCCTCTTTCCAGGCTCCCAAATACTGCGTTTGGCCCGTTATCACGTAACCGCGCGACGCCCCCACCGCGCGGTTCACTTCGGACGTCAATGCGTCAATCGACGCAATCACCTGGTAGGTATGGTCATCCCAGCGCGACGCCTCCGCGAAACCCCGGATACTTTCGTTGGAAACAATGGCCATCCCCGGCAACGCCAGCAGCGCCGTCAAAACGCAAAACACCAGCCGCTTTCCCAGCCCTTTCCGCTCGCCCCGTTTTTCAGATATGGCGCTCGGCGAACCGCCTTCCACGGCCATCGTCTCCCCCACCCCGCTGGCATTCGAATCTATACGCATACTTCTCCCTGAGCGATTCCCTCTTCAACGTCAACGCTTTCCCTATCGTCCTCCAAATCGAACGCTCAAATACCATTTCAGTCTTTTTTCAAAGGGTTTTCTTAGCGATAAATAGCTAGGCGTCCCAAAAAAGCCCCAAGCAGCTTTCCCCACCCCCCCAGCCGACCTCTTCCGGCCCTATTCTCCCGCTTCCACCCTCAAGCCATCGTGCGCCAGGCGGATATTTACCGGCAGCGATGCATTCGTTGCCTCATGCCCCAGCGCATGCGCGATATGCGTAAAAAACGTCCGCCGCGCCCCGATTCTCCTCGACACCTCCACCGACTCCTCCACCGAAAAATGCGTCGTATGCCGCTTATACTGCAGCGCATCCAGCACCAGCACATCCACACCCTTAAGCAAATCGAACGAAGCCTCCGGAATAAAATTCACATCCGTGCAATACGCCAGGTTCCCGACCCGAAACCCCAGCACCGGCATATCCCCATGCATCATCGGAATCGGCGTCCAAACCTTCCCCCCGATCTCAAACGCCCCCTCAATCATCCTCCTCACCAAATGCGGCCGAAAAACTTTCATCTCCGGCTCCGGCTCCTGAAACGCATACCCGAAGCACCGCGTCAGCACAGCATGCGTCGCCTCATCCGCCCACACATCCACCGGCCCCTTCTTCAGCGCATTGAACCGCCGCAGATCATCCAGCCCCATAATGTGATCCGCATGCGCATGCGTAAAAACCACCGCCTCGATCATGTCGACGCCATTGTTCACACACTGCAACCGCAGTTCCGGCGTCGCATCGATCAGCACCCGCGTCTGCCCATACGTAATCAACGCCGACGGCCGCATCCGTTTATCGCGCGGATCCGCGCTCGAACAAACCGGGCAATGGCACCCGATCATCGGAATCCCCGCCGACGTCCCCGTCCCCAGAAAAAGTATCTCAATCCCCGGCATCCAAAGCGTTATATGCCACCGCCGGACCCATTTCCATCGCGCCTCACCAGACGTATGGAATCAGCGCCCTCACCCGTTTCATATACCCCGGATACTGATCCGGAAACGTCCGCAGCATGATCCTCTCCTCCAGCAGCGACTTAATGCGCAGCGTGAAGATCGCGACCGCCATCACCACAAGGCCCCCCGAAAACGGATTCAGCGCAAAGATGCTTCCGAAAATCCCCAGCAGAATCCCCGAATAAATCGGATGGCGGACGAACCGATACGGCCCGCTCTGGATCAGCTCGTGATTCTCCTTGAGAGTAACAATTCCGCTCCAGTTGGTCCCCAGAATCACCCGCGCCAGATCGCCAGCGCAATCCCCGCCGCACAAATCAGGATGCCTCCCACCTGTGTGAAAACATTTTCGTGGAAGAGTCGAACGCGGGGAATCAGCCCATGATTTTCGGCCGCATACCACGCAAATGCCAGCACACCAACATAAATCAATCGCGTGCCGCGACCCTGCGAGTAAATTGTCCGTTTGTTTCCAAACGATTTATAAATCCAATACGCCAGCCAGATGCACCACAGCCCCTCGATGATGTAGCCAACAATTTCCCGATCCAGCACCACCAAAAGATTATTCACCCCCCCCGCCCCTTCTCCAGCCAATCCACCGGCTCCACCGCCGCCACCACGTCCTCCGGCAATTTCGGAATCGCCTTCCCCGAAAATTTCGGCACCAGACAAAGCACCGGCACCCTCCCCCACTTCTCGATCGCCCGCGGATTCGTCTCCTCGACAGGTCCCGGCGTCTCCGGCGGATACCCGTTAATCACCACCCCCGCCACCCGAACCTTCACCCACCGCAGCGCCTCCACAGTGAGCAGCGTATGATTAATCGTCCCCAGCCCCGCGCGGGCAACCACAACCGCCGGCAACCCCAACCACCCCATCATATCCAGCACCGTCGAATTCCGATCCATCGGCACCATCACCCCCCCCACCCCCTCCACGATCAGAAAATCACTCTCCCGAGACATCATCTGAATCACCGCATCGATCGCATTCCACTCGATCGACGTTTTCGCCCTCTCCGCCGCCACAGCCGGCGCCAGCGCCTCGGCAAACCGCTGTGGGCAAATCGTATCCAGCGGAAACCGCGCATCCGCATGATGCGCCAAAAATTCCGCATCCTCGCTCACCAGCCCCTCCCGCCGCCGCTCGCACCCCGTCGCCACCGGCTTACAAACCGCCACCCGCAACTTCCGCCGCCTCCCCCAATCCGCAATCGCCCCGGCAACGAGCGTCTTCCCCACGCCGGTATCCGTCCCCGTCACAAACAGCCCAGGTATTTTGCAGCGTGACAACATCTAAAAAAACCTCACGCAGAGGCGCAGAGCATAAAGCTTTCTTCTCTGCGCCTCTGCGTGAGATATTCTTCCTTTCTCAGTAGCAAATCCCAATCCAACAAATATGATCATAGACATCATGCAACGACGCAAATTCGGCGACACCGACCTCGAAGTCTCCGCCATCAGCCTCGGCTGCTGGCCCTTCGGCGTCGACTGGTGGGGCCATTACACCGACGACCAGGCCCTCCATCTCATGCACTTCGCCCACGACCAGGGCATCACCTTCTTCGATTCCGGCGACGCCTACGGCAACGGCCGCGCCGAATCACTCCTCGGCCAATTCCTCAAAACCCTCCCCCGCGAAAAAATCGAGATCGGCGGAAAATTCGGCTACGACTTCTACTCCGACCCCGGCGAGCCCGGCTCCCACAAAGAACGCAAACAAGACTTCTCCCCAAAGTTCCTACGCTTCGCCCTCGAAAAATCCCTGGAGCGCCTCGGCGTAGAAACCATTGACCTCTACATGGCTCACAACATCAAGCTCCCCCAATTCCGCGACGATCTCTTCGCCGAGCTGGAAAAAATCAAATCCGAAGGAAAAATCCGCGTCTGGGGCGTCTCCCTCGGCCCAGCCATCGGCTGGCGCGAAGAGGGCATCCAGGCCATGCTCGACCACAACGCCAAGGCCGTCCAAACCGTCTACAACCTCTTCGAGCAAAACCCCGGCCGCGAATTCTGCGAAGTCGCCCACTCCACCCACGCCGGCGTCCTCGCCCGCGTCCACGACAACAGCAGCATCCTCAAAGACAAGGTCCGCCTCGACACCGAAATCTCCCAAAACGACCACCGCAAATTCCGCGACCAGGCCTGGAAAATCTATGGCCTGAAAAAGCTCGAACTCATCCGCCACTTTCGCCTCCGATCACGGCATGAACGTCCACCAGCTCGCCTGCAAATGGCTCCTCATGGACCCCGCCCTCACCAGCATCACCGGCACCCTCCTCAACGAAGAAGAAGTCCGCGAAGCCGCCGAATCCGTCGACAAGCCGGATTTATCCCAATCCGAAATGCGCCAACTCGCCGAAGATTACGCCCGCGACTGGAACCTCGGCCCCGACGCCCACCCTTGCGACCTCAAAAGCAGCACATCGCCGTCCGGCTCCGTCCGCAGCACCTACGAGCCCGCCCCCATCCCCGCCCCCGCCAGGTAATATTTATGCCGCGCAGGCGCTACGTCGTACTCCACCACACCGGAATCCCCCACCCCCATTACGATCTGCTTTTTGAGCTGAATGCCGATTCACCACTCGCGTCAGTGCGCTGCTCTGATTGGCCCCCCACCCCCACCACAAAATTCGAACGAATCCCCGACCACCGCCGCATCTATCTCGAATACGAAGGCGAAATCTCCGCAAATCGCGGAACCGTAAAACGAATCGCCACCGGAATGTGCGAGATCGAGCCCGACCCTGACCATTTCCTCCGTCTGACATTTGAGGACCGCTCATCCATTCGCATCCCCTCCAAACCACCGACCGAAAAAACCATTTGAACCGGAACGCCCACGGCGCTGCCGTGGGGAATTCTTCCAATCCGATCATCAAACCCAATTGCCCCCCGACGACCATAGAATTTTCCAACAGCGCCTTGTTACAATTCGGCTTATGAAATCCTACGAAGTCATCCGCAACGCCGTCGACGATCTCGGCGTCAAAGCCGTCGCCGCCGGCCTCAAAGTCTCTGCCGCCCTGGTATACAAATGGTGCGAGCCCCCCGCCGAGCACGCCGACCCCGAAGCCTCCGGCGCCAAAAACCCGCTGGACCGCGTCCGCGAGCTCTACCAACTCACCAAAGACGTCCACCTCATCCGCTGGCTCTGCAACGAGGCCGGCGGATTCTTCGCCTCCAACCCCGTCCCCAACCTCCGCAAGAGCGCCGACGAAACCATCTTCGACGAAACCCGCGAGATGGTCCGCGACTTCAGCGAGCTTCTCGACGCCGTCACCGCATCCCAGCAGGACGCCCACAACGTAGACTCCGCCGAGGCCGACCGCATCCGCCAGAAATGGGAAGACCTAAAAGCCTGCGCCGAGCATTTCGTATTAAGCTGCGAACAAGGCCTCTTCCGCGACGGAAAATAAAAATAGAACCGCGGATTACACGGATCACACGGATAAGAGAAAAACCAAAACTGCATTTTCTTATCCGCGAAATCCGTGAAATCCGTGGTTCCACGTATTTCTTGGAAATTGATTGTGAAGATTCTCTCCCCAGCCAAAATCAACCTCCATCTACGCGTCGCCCCGCCCGCTGCCGACGGATTCCATCCACTCCTAAGCTGGATGTGTACCCTCGGCCTGCACGACGAAATCGAATTTCGTAATTCGAGCACCCCCGGTGTGAAATTAACCTGCGACCTTCCCGACATTCCCCTCGACGAAACCAACCTAATCGCCCGCGCAGCAAAAATGCTCGCCCCCCATCTCGGCGCCGACGCAATCCTCCAAAAAAATATCCCCATCGGCGGCGGCCTCGGCGGCGGAAGCTCCAACGCCGCGTCTACCCTTCTCGCGCTAAACGAACTCTGGCGCCTCCGGAAATCCACAAACGACCTCGCCCAGATCGCCGCCAACCTCGGCAGCGACATCGTCTTCTTCCTCCACGGCCCCAGCAGCATCTGCCAAGGCCGCGGCGAGCGCGTCACTCCCATCTCCCTCCCCAAACCAAAATTCGTCATCCTCATCCTCCCCCACCTTTCAATGCCCACCCCCGCCGTCTACAAAAAATTCGACGACCTGAAACTCGGCTCAACCGCCGACGTCCAAAATCACCGCGATTGGAACGCGTGGACCAACCTCCCCGCCAAAGAATTACTCCCCAAACTAATTAATGATCTCGAACCCTCCGCCTTCGCCCTCCACCCCGACCTCGCCGAACTCCGCGAAAATCGAATCCCAAATCTCCCGCCCCGTCCGCATGAGCGGCAGCGGCAGCTCCCTCTTCACCCTCGCCGACGACCTCCCCGAGGCCCAATCCCTCGCCGATTCCATCCGCAACACCGGCCTCCGCGCCGACCCCTTCCAACTCGCCCCCCGATCACATTGACTCTCGGCTTTGTCAGATTCTTTGCATTCTCAACAATCCAACCCCAAAAAATTCCCCGATTTCTCAAAAATAGGTCCAAAACGTACACCCTTTGGACCTATATGTAGATGCACACGTTTTTAACCCATGCTCCCGACCCACCCCCGCCGTTTCAATCGCACCCTAGGAAGAAATTCCATCGTCAAATCCCGGACACTTTCGGACATTTTCGGACATTCCCCCTCGCGCAGCACGTCGCTAACCAAAATCTTTTGAATTGACGATAACCCTCCAACATCGTAGGATTCAAACCACAATGGCGGTTCGCACCCAGGTTCTCGGTCAGCAGCTTACGGTCGTCGTACGATAGGCCGGCGGCCTGGGACCTCAAATTCCTGCCGCGAACCGGCCCACCTCAGAGCTTAACTCCCTGATTTTAAAATAGTTATAACTTTTTGGAAACTCCAATGGCCACAGTTCAATCCGAAGTTCAGACCAATACAACCACCCCCTCCAAGCCCAAATACCAGGGCAAGTCCGGCGCCCAGATCTTCCACGAGATGCTCGTCGGCGCTCACAAAGTCGAAGTCATGTTCGGCTACCCCGGCGGAGCCATCCTCCCCGTCTTCGACCAGCTTTATAAGACCAGCGCCAAATTCATCCTGAACCGCCACGAACAAGGCTCCGGTCACTGCGCCGACGGCTACGCCCGCGCCACCGGCAAACCCGGTGTCTGCGTCGTCACCTCCGGCCCCGGCGCCACCAACACCATCACCCCACTCGCCACCGCCCAGCTCGACTCCGTCCCCATCCTCGTCTTCAGCGGCCAAGTCGCCACCAAATTCATCGGCAACGACGCCTTCCAGGAAGCCGACGTCACCGGCATCTCACGTCCCTGTACCAAGTGGAATTACCTCATCAAGGACGTCCACGAACTCCCCCGCATCATCAACGAAGCCTTCCTCATCGCCACCACCGGACGCCCCGGCCCCGTCCTCGTCGACATCCCCAAAGACGTCTCCACCAACCTCTGCACCCGCGAAGTCGACGACACCCCGCGCCCCCACATCCAAAAACGCAAGACCAACTACATGGCCGCCCACGAGCGCCAGGTCCAGGAAGCCGCCGAATTGATCAACCGCAGCGAAAAGCCCATCCTCTACGTCGGTGGCGGCGCCATCATCAGCGGCGCTTCCGCCGCCGTCCGCAAGCTCGCCGAAAAAGCAAACATCCCCTGCACCACGACCCTCCTTGGTCTGGGCGCCTTCGACGAAATGGACCCCCGCGCCATGCTCATGCTCGGCATGCACGGTGCCGCCGCCGCCAATTATTCCGTCCAGGCCTCCGATTGCCTTATCAGCATCGGCGCTCGCTTCGACGACCGGGTCACCGGCAACCTCGCCTCCTTCGCCCCCCACGCAAAAATCATCCACATCGACATCGACCCCAGCAGCATCAGCAAAACCGTCGACGTCGATGTCCCCGTCGTCGGCGACGCTAAAACCTCCCTCGAAGCCATGCTCCCCCTCATCGAGCATCGCGATCGCACCGCCTGGTGGGCCCAGATCAACGCCTGGCGGCAAAAATATCCGTTCCACTATCTTGACGACTCCAAGATGGCCAAACCCCAGTACGTTATCGAAGAAATCAACCGCCAGACCAACGGCGAAGCCATCATTACCACCGGCGTCGGCCAGCATCAGATGTGGGCCGCCCAGTTCTACCGCTGGCGCTTCCCCCGCCAGATGATCACCAGTGGCGGACTCGGCACCATGGGCTACGGACTCCCCAGCGCCATCGGCGCCCAGCTCGGCAGCCCAGGCAAAATCGTCATCGACATCGACGGCGACGCCAGCTTCCTCATGACCATGTACGAACTCGTCACCGCCGCCGAATACAACATCCCGGTGAAAGTCGCCATCCTCAACAACGAGTTCCAGGGCATGATCAAGCAGTGGCAGGACCTCTTCTACGAAAAACGCTACAGCCAGTCCGCCATGAAAAACCCCAACTTCTCCAAGCTGGCCGAAGCCTGCGGCGTCCGCGGAATCCGCTGCGACCACAAATCCGATGTCCCCAAAGCCGTCAAAGAAATGCTGGACCACAAAGGCCCGGTGGTCGTCGACTTCCTCGTCGAACCCAACGAGCACGTCTACCCCATGGTCCCCAGCGGCAAAGGATTGCACGAGATGGAACTCGGTACCCTCGCGTAAACTATCAAAAGATATTCCCCCTCTCTTACTCCCTCTCCCGGTACCCCGGGAGATCAGAGGCTGAGCGAAGCGAAGTCCCGACTTGTCGGGAGTTGGGGTGAGGGCCGTGTAGCCGCCTCGCTTGCGAGGCGCTTGTTTTATCACACCGCCTCATACGGGCCACACTTGTAGATCAAACTCCGCCCCTGTTTCATCGGATCAAACAGCACCACCACCCGATCCCCCTGCTGCAGCTCCTCATAATCCACCTGCTTCACGTTCATCCGCTTCCCCGTCCTCAAACACTTCTGCGAATCCGTATACTGATACTTCACATAATAAGTTCTCCCGTTGCGCGTACGATAAGTCTTTTTACTCTCAATGATCCCAATCGTCGCCTCCCCATCCCGCACAACGCCATACAGCACGACCCGCCTCCGCCTCCACAGCAACAACATCATTGCCCCAAAAAAAACCGCGACAAACCACACCGGCGACTCCTTGAAATATTCCCCCCACGAAACGTGAATCTTCTCGAATCGATGCGACGCGATCACCATCGTATTAACCGGCACCCCGGCCCCATCGTAAAGATCATGGTAATACGTCTCGCTCACCGTCTGCGTATTCGTATAAATGCTCCCCGAATCGCTGAACTCATACGTCACCAGGTACGTCCTCCCGCCCTTGCTCCCTTCTCGCGTCGCCATATCAATCACATGCCCAGGCACAATCGGCGCACTCGCGATAAACGCCATCTCGCAAACCCCGAACAAAATTCCCCCGATCGCAAACAATCCCATGACCACGAACACCAGAACCTTGAACACATTCCCCGAAAGCGCATCCTGCTTCAGCCGAACCTCCCTCGGTGGCATCCTCTTCAGCTCCGGTGGAATCGGCGGATCCTCATGTAACGGGATGGGCATCCCCATAGTCTAATCACGCGATATTGCGACGCCAAAAGCGTCTGGCAATGCCCTCCCCCGCGCGCGACAATCGCAAACGTGAAATCCCTCCTCACACCCCTGATCCTGCTTCTGAGTTTCACCCCCTCCTTCGCCCAAGAAATCCGCAACGTCACCGTCGGCTGGGGCAACGCCATGCGCCTCGGCCGCTGGGAACCAATCTTCGTCACCATCGAAGACCCCCAAACCCGCGCCGTCGATCTCCAGATCCACGGCTCCTACGGCGAAAAAACCCTCGCCATGTCGCTCCACCAAACCGCCCCCGCCTCCCCCCGCCCCACCACCTTTGCCCTCCTCTTCCCCATCAACGCCCAGCCCTCCCGCATCGAAGTCATCGTCTCCGACCTCCAAACCGGCAAAACCCTCGGCTACCAGCCCCTCCAAACCAATTCCAATTTCACCCCCGCCGGCCAAACTCCAATGCGTCTCCTCGCCCCCGGCGACCTCCTGATTGGCATCAGCGGAAACGTCGACGACAGCCTCCGTCTCCAGGCCCAACTGGATCGCGCCCAAATACCCGCCGGAGTGCTCGACTCTCTAAAACTCCCCGCAAACTTCGCCGGCTACGACGGCCTTTCCGTCCTCCTCCTCGCCGCCCCCGACCTCAC
Source organism: uncultured Phycisphaerales bacterium (assembly GCA_963755915.1). Classification (GTDB taxonomy): domain Bacteria; phylum Planctomycetota; class Phycisphaerae; order Tepidisphaerales; family Tepidisphaeraceae; genus PALSA-1353. The sequence continues at coordinate 2,676,750 of CAVWLP010000002.1, read as the reverse complement.
CCAAACCACCGCCGACCAGGACCAGGCGATCACCGAGTGGATCCATCGCGGCGGAAATCTCGTCCTCATCCCCGGCCCCACCCCCCTGCCCCCAAAGAGCCCGCTCATCGACGCCCTCCCCTGCACGATCGGCATCAATCAAACCGTGGGAGATTCCCATCTCAACGCCCGCCAGCTTACCCCGCGCGGCAACGCCAGCGAACTTCACGTACTCGACCAGGTTGGCTATTTCGCGAACATCGGCCTCGGCAAAATCACCGTTCTTCCCGTCGATATCGCCCCGCTGCCTCTCTCGGATGACGCCTCCGTCAACGCCCTCTGGAAATCAATCCTCAGCCCCATGGTGAAAGTCCCAGGCATCGGCCAACCCTCAGAATTGCGGGTTGCCGAAGAAGACCAAAACCTCGTCGCCGGCCCCAACGCCGCCGAAAGCGTCGGACGCGGCGCACGCGAATCCCGGGCCATCCTGCCCCTCCTCAACCTCCTCGGCGCAACCGGCTCAAGCCCGCGCCCCGACCGCACCGGCGAGCTACTCCTCCTCGCCGGAATCTTTTTCCTCCTCGGCCCCGTCGATTCCATCCTCCTGATGCGCCTCGGCCAGCACCCGCGAAACGCCCTCACCCTCACCGGATGGATCGGACTACTCCTCAGCATCGGATTCTGCATCGCCGCACGTGCCGTCCATCCCTCGGCGACAGTTTCAACCTTCCGTCTGATCGACCAGATAGGCGATTCCACCGTCGCCGCGTCCGACATCATCGCCCTTAATTCCGACGACCCCATGCGCGTGAATCTTTCGCTGGACCCGAGCGAGTGGTGGGAACCCGCCAACCAGGCCGCCCGCACCTATCGCCCCGACCGTTTCGTCGACGCCCAGTGCCGCGAAGACCGCGCTGGCTGCCGCCCCGAATTCGTCGATCTCACCGGCTCCGAAGCCCAGGCCTGGCACGGCGAATCCGCCAACCTCGGCCCTCCCCTACTCAAAACCACGCTCCAGCTTCAGTCAGAAAATTCCGGCCCGCATCTCGTCGGCTCAATCACAAACCTCTCGCCGACCCTCCTGGGAGATATCCAAATCGCCACCGCCGCCGGTAATGTTCACATCCCCACCATCCAAATCACCGCGGGACAAACCCTCGACATCGATCAGCCCCTATCCACCGACCCAATCGCCCCGGATGGGTTGCCCACCAACGTCGGCGACATTTCCCCCGACCGCGCCGCCCGCATCGACGCCCTCATAAAATCCGGCCAAGCCTGCATCTATTGCCAGATGCCCGAAGCCCCCGCAATAAACATCGGCCCAGCAGTCGCGGAACACTGGCAAGTCCTCCGCGCCGTCGAGCCCATCACTCCCTAAACCCTGTTTCCGCCCGTTTAGCCGCGACCCGAAGGGAAGCGCTTTTCCCCCTCCGTTTCCGAATCACCAACCCTCACTTAGAATTCCCCCATCAGTGATGACCAACGACCTCGACCTTGCCGTTCAGCACCATCGCGCCGGCCGCCGCGCCGAGGCCGAAGCGCGCTACCGCCAGATCCTGCACATGGATCCCAACCATGCCGGCGCACTCTACGGCCTCGGCACCCTCGCCCTCCAGTCCGAACAATACGGCACCGCCGCCGATCTCATCCGCCGCGCCATCGCCGCGCAGGGCGACTGGCCCGAGGCGTACTATCACCTCGGCGTGGCCCTGCAGGGACTCGGCAAATTCCAGTCGGCGATCGTCGCCTTTCGCCGCGCCGTTGCACTGAATCCCCAGCTTTTCGAAGCACAGTTCAATCTGGCGGTTTGCCTTCAAATCTCCGGTCAGGGCAACGGCGCCATCGCCGCTTTCCAGCGCGCGATCGAAATCAAAGGCGATGATCCGCTAACCCTACTGAACTTTGCCATCGCCCTGCGCGGAGGCGGCAAAATCGATGAGGCAATTGCCAATGCCCGCAAGGCACTCGAAATCAAAACCGATTTTACCGAGGCGTGGCTCCAACTCGGGAAACTGCTGCGCGAGAAGGATTTACCCGAGGATGCCAGTGAAGCGTTTGGGCGGGCGATTCAACTCGCCCCGGACAACGTCCAAACGTGCGCCGCACAGGCCGAGGCTTTATGGGCGAGTGGCCGAATTGACGATGCGCTCGAGCTTCAGCACCGCGTCGTGGCCATGCGCCGGAGGATCCACAGGCGCATACAACACTCGGAAGTCTGCTGATGATGAACGGCGAATATCGCCAGGGATTTGCCGAACTTGAGTGGCGATCCAGGATTCCGGGATCGCTCTGGTCAAAGCGCAAATTCCCCTGCCCAAGATGGGATGGAGGCGACCTGGCAGGACGAACAATTTTCGTCTACGAGGATGGTGGCTATGGCGATACGATTCAATACGCGCGATATTTGCCCGCCCTGAGCGATCGCGGGGCGAAGATCATTTGTGAATGTCTGCCTGCGCTAAGCAAATTGTTCGAACTGAATTTGCCAGATATGAAATGGTTTCCCCACCCCCAGAAATTGCCTCCGCTGGATTGTTATTCTCCCCTCGGCAGTTTACCCCTGGCGCTCGGAATGGAAGAAAGAACCAATTGGCAAGGCCCATATCTGCGTGCTTTAGAGCCGCCCCCAAATTGGAAAAAATCGGCAGGGCTCAACATTGGCCTGGTCTGGGCCGGCAGTCAATCTGAAATCGAGGATTTGAACCGTTCGATTCCACTCGACCGATTTGCGCCGCTCGCCGAAATCCCCGGAGTCCGATTCTTTAGTTTCCAAAACGGATGGCCGGCAAAGGAGGCGCGACATGTGCGATTTGCGATTACGGATTTGCAGGATCAGCTAAACGATTTTGCAGCTACGGCCGCCTTCGTCGCCCAGATGGATCTGATCATCACCGTAGACACGGCCATGGCCCACCTCGCCGGCGCAATCGGAAGGCCCGTCTGGACCCTCCTCCAGTTTGCGCCCGATTGGAGGTGGGGAATGCACGGCGACCGCACCGCCTGGTATCCGACCATGCGACTCTTCCGCCAGAAAACACGCGGAAATTGGCACGACGTTTTCGACCGTTTGGAAACCGAATTGAAAGCGATGGCTGCGACATGAGTGACAAAGTGATCGAATTCCACGCGGCTGAAAAGGATTGGATTCCCGCACCATTTCCGGCCAGCAGAGGATTGCCACACTGGTATCGCGATCTGGCCGGCGACCTCGAGTTGCCCGACGTGGCGGGGACGATGCACACGGTGAAGCAATGCCCCCCCTTCCTCGACGCCATGACCACCGGCTACATCATCCCCCTCCCCGGCGACGTCAATTTCGATCTCAACGAATCCGGCGCCCTCACCTTCGACTCGCCCAACGGCGACGCCACCATCGAGCTCCATCACCCCGCCCAACTCGCCGGCTCTCCCTGGGCCGATTCCCCGGTCATCAAGTTCATCAACCCCTGGATCATCGTCACCCCGCCCGGCTATTCCACCCTCTACCTGCCCCCGCTGAATCACGAGCCAAACGCATTCCGAATTCTCGCCGGCGTGGTCGACACCGACACGTTTTATGCCCACGTCAATTTCCCCGCCGTCTGCCTGATGCCGCGCACATCAAAACAGGCACTAAAACGCGGAACCCCCCTGGTCCAGGTGATCCCCTTCAAACGCGAAACCTGGCATCATCAGACCGGCCACGCCGACGCCCAGCGCCTCGCTGATTTCACCCGCCAGATTTCCCATAACCACCATGTCTATCGAGAGCAGCATCAGCAGCGAAAAACTTTTGGATGATTCTACCCCGCAACATCCGCTACAATCCCCCACCGAGGAGGCCAGAATGTCCATCCCCCAACCTGCGAGCGCCCAACCCCGGATGGAAAGCATCGCCATCTCCCGCCTGCGGCCCACGCAGCTCACCGTCGGCATGCTCGAAGTCAAACAAAAACGAAAACGCCTGCGCGCCCTCGAGAAACAGCCCGCCGAAATGGTCGAATTCATCCTCGAAACCCCCATCCGCGTCGTCCTCGGCCCCAAAGACCAGGCCTACGTCATCGATCACCACCACCTCGCCCTGGCCCTCTTGAAAGAAGATTTCAAAACCGCCCCGATGCAAATCGAGGCCGATTTTTCGCACTTATCCCCCCGCGACTTCTGGAAGCGCATGAAGGCCGACAGTTTTGTCCATCCTTTCAACGCCCGCGGCAAGCGCAAGCCCTTGCGCACCCTGCCCAAATCCCTCAGGCAACTGAAAGACGATCCCTATCGCAGTCTTGCCGGCTTTGTACGCGCCGCCGGCGGTTACGCAAAAACATCGTCCCCTTTTGCCGAATTTGCATGGGCCAATTTCTTCCGCCCGCGCATTGACAGCGAGGCGATTCAAGAAGATCTAAAGAAGACCGTCAACGAATGCGTCGGCCTCGCCGGCACCGCGCAGGCGGCCGATCTGCCGGGATTTCTTGGGGATACTCAGAAGCAACCTCTGGAGGCAGCGCATGAAGTTTAGCGCGATGAAGTGCAGCGCGTTACGGGCGATCGCAACGGCCGTCGGGCCGGTGATGATCGCCTCCTGTTCCGCTCATCTTAAAACCGCGGATGTCACCGGCTTTCCCGCCGCCGGCCGCTTTCCGCCTAAAACCGCTGTCGCGACTTCGCCGCCAGAATCGCGATTCACGCCGCCGTTTCTTCCCCCCTCTTCCCCGATTGCCGCGAGGCTGAAAATCGCGTAGGCTTCCCTGCGGCGTTCATATATTTTTGGCCTAGAAATCGTTTACTTGTCCAGAGGGTTATGCCACGGAGGTTCGCCTCTTTTGTCGCGGGTCTTCTCCTGGCAACCCTCGGTCTCCATTGCCCCGCGCTCGGGCAGAATTCGTACGTTCAAACCACTTCCGAGCCCGGCAGCTTCGCGATCGTCGAAAGCCAATCGGCGGCGAATCTCTACGTCGATCCGCACGATTTCCCTGGCGTGACCCGCGCCGCCGGCGACCTACAGGCCGACATCGCCCGCGTCACCGGCATCACCGCGCCGATCGTAACCGACCCCGCGAAACTCGCCGCTCACGCGATCATCATCGGCACGCTCGGCAACAGCCCCATCGTCGATCGGCTCGTCCACGATGGAAAAATCGACGCGAGTTCGATCGCGGGCAAATGGGAATCAACCCTTACCGCGGTCGTCCAGAACCCCCTGCCAGGCGTCGCCGACGCGCTGGTCATCGCCGGCAGCGATAAGCGCGGAACCATCTTCGGCATCTACGATCTCTCCCAGCAGATGGGCGTCTCGCCCTCGTATTGGTGGGGAGATATTCCCGTCCGGCATCGCGACGCGGTCTACGCCAGGCCCGGTGTATTCATCCAGGGCCCGCCGGCCGTGAAATATCGCGGGATCTTCCTCAATGACGAAGACCCGGACCTCACCGGCTGGGTGAACGAAAAATTCGGCGGGTACAATCACCAGTTCTACGAAAAAATTTTCGAGCTGCTGCTTCGCCTGAGAGCCAATTACCTCTGGCCCGCCATGTGGAACTCCTGCTTCAACCAGGACGACCCGCTGAACCCGAAGCTGGCGGACGAATATGGGATCGTGATGGGGACGAGCCACGTCGAGCCGATGATGCGCGCCGACAAGGAATGGAGCCGGGCAGGATATTCGGCGCAGAGGTGGAATTACGCGACCAACCCCGCGCAGTTGCGCCAATTCTGGGACGAGGGGCTCGTCCGCAACGACCATTTCGAGAGCATCATCACCGTTGGAATGCGCGGCAAGATCGACACCCCGATGGCGTCCACCGGCACCATGGCGGCGAATATCGCGATGCTGGAAAAGATTGTCGCCGACCAGCGGCAGATCATCGCCCGGCGGATCAATCCAGATGTGACCAAAGTTCCGCAGCTCTGGTGCTTGTATAAAGAAGTGCAGGGATACTACGAAGCGGGGATGCGCGTGCCCGATGATATTACGCTGCTTTGGTCCGACGACAACTGGGGCAACATCCGGCGGCTCCCCACGCCAGCCGAGCGCAATCGCGCCGGCGGGGCCGGGGTTTACTACCACCTCGATTACGTCGGCGATCCGCGGAATTATAAGTGGATCGACACCAATCCCATCCCGAAAATCTGGGAGCAGATGAACCTCGCCTCGCGGATGGGCGCCGACCGGATCTGGATCGTGAACGTCGGGCATTTGAAGCACGTAGAGTTCCCTGCCGAATTTTTTCTGAGCCTGGCCTGGAACCCCACCCGTTGGAACGGCGAAAACCTGATCGAATTTACCCGCCAGTGGGCCGCACAGAATTTTGGGCCAGAGCACGCCGATCAGATCGCCGATCTGATCTGGCGATACGAAAAACTCAATGGCCGGATCAAGCCCGAGCTACTTTCGCCGGACACCTTCAGCATCGTGAACTACGGCGAAGCCGAACAGGTGCTTGCCGATTACCAGGCGATCGTCACCGAAGCCGGGAAGCTTCAAGCAGAATTGCCCGATGACGCGAAGGACCCGTTCTTCGAATTCGTGATCGATCCCGCCGAAGCGTACGAGAACGTGGCGAATCTCTTTATCACCGTCGCCAAAAATCATCTCTTTGCCGCGCAGGGCCGGGCCAGCGCGAATCACCTCGCCGACGACGCGGAAACACTCTTTCAAAAAGACCAGGCTCTTTCGAACTATTACAACCAAACGCTGGGCAACGGCCGATGGGACCACATGATGGACCAGACGCACATCGGCTATACGAGATGGCAGCAGCCGCCGGAAAATCGCATGCCCAAGGTGACGAGAATCGACGTGCCTCGCGCGGCGCGCTCGGAGTCGCCGTCGAAGGTTCACCCTCCGCCTGGCCCGGCGATGCCGCGCCGGCGATTTTGCCTGATATCGACTCCTTCAATCGCCAGAGCCGCTATATCGACGTTTTCAATCGCGGCCGCAAATCATTTCAGTTCAAAGCCGAAGCAAGCAAAAGCTGGGTGCTCCTGAGCAACAAAAGCGGAACTGTAAATGAAGACCTGCGCCTGAATGTGCAGGTAGACTGGAACAAAGCGCCGCGGGGCACATCCACCGCCACGATCACCATTAGCGGCGCTGGAAAATCCGTTCCCGTGACATGCACAGCCGTAAATCCTCGCGAAATCACGCCGCAGAACCTCGACGGTTTCGTCGAATCCGACCGCTGCGTCTCGATGGAAGCCGAGCACTTTACAAAAAAGATCGATTCCAAATCCTCGCAGTGGTATCGAATCGCCGGTTACGGCCGCACGCTTTCGGCGATGACCATCGCCTCCAGCACCGATCCGCCAACCGGAAATCCTTGTCTCGAGTATAAAATGTATCTCTTTCACTCCGGCAACGCCGAAGCCTCCGTAATGATCGCACCAACGCAGGCCTTTGTTCCCGGCCGCGGATTGCGGTTCGCAATTTCAATCGACGATCAGACGCCCCAGGTCGTCGATTCCCTGGCCGACAACACTCAGCGCGATTGGCAGATATCCGTCATCAACAGCATTCGCGAAGTGAAAATCCCTATGACCATCGATTCGCCCGGCTACCACACCCTGAAATTCTGGATGGTCGATCCTGCAATCGTCCTGGAAAAAATCGTCGTCGACCTGGGCGGCGTTAAGCCCAGCTTCCTCGGACCGCCGGAAAGCTTTTATCGCCTCGGCGGCTAAAGACCGTCGGTATCAATCTCCGTCTCACACTGGACGGCGGCGCCATCGAATATCACCGTCTTCTCCTTCATCAGATTAGCAACGCCGGGAAGCGGATCATGCCGGGTAAGTATGAACCGCGCCGGAACCCCGGCGCAATCCGCCCGATCGGCTCCGCGAAATTCAGCGCCGCGGCGCTCACGCCCGTCGCGGCTTGAATCACCGCCATCGCCGGAATCCCCGCCCCTTCCATCTGGCAAAGCTCCTGCAGGAATCCCAGCCCATGCGGAACCCCGCATGAACCCGCATCGCTCCCCGCAATAATTTTCACGCCAATCGAATGCGCATATCGCAACATCTCCCGGTGCCAATCGATGATACGCTTAAGGTTCGACACCACCTTCTCATCCCATCCCAGCTCATCCGCCCGGTCGATCTGGAGTTGCACCGGCGCAAACGTCGGCACCCACCCGATCCCGGCGTCGCGCATCTGCCCAAGCTGCTCGCGTGTGATGAAAAAACCGTGCTCCACCGTCGTCACGCCCCCTTCGATCGAGTTGGCAATCCCCTCCACGCCCGAAGCATGCGCAAACGTCTGCCGCCCGTGGCTCCTGGCCGCGCGCGTGAATGCCGCAACTTCATCCGGCAACATCTGCGGCACCGTCGTTACCTTCCCCTCCTGAAAATTGATGATCCCGCTCACCAGCAGCTTGATCCGATCCGCCCCCGCGGCCACCCGCGCCGCCACACACTCATCCGCCCCCGCATATTCCTCGATCGCCTCCGCCATGAACCCCCCATATCTCCCGCGGTGATGAATCGCCGCTCCCGGACTGTCGATCAGCGGAGTCGACGCCACCTTTCCACGACTCTCCCGCGCTTCCGCCGCCAGCTTCAATCCCACCCCGTGCCTGTCCCCCGCATCCCGGATCGCCCCGATTCCGCATTTCAAAATCTTCGCCCAGCGCCGCCGCGCTTTTGCCAGCATCGCCTCGGGCATTTCCCTCAAATGCGCCTCGCGCCGCTTAGCGTCAATCGGCGCGCCTTCCAGAAACATGTGGGCGTGCGCCTCAATCAAACACGGAAGCGCCGTGTAATCGGGCAACACTGCATCAGGCACCCCTCGCGTTGGAACGTCCCCTCCAGCGGCAACGAGTTGAATCCCCCCCGCGTCGAACAAAATATCCGCATTTAGCAGCGGCCGATCGCTTCGCCCGTCGATCAGCCGGCCCACGCGCAGCCACACCGCTCGCGTGCGCGAAATCCTGCGCCAGTTCCTCGAAGTTTTCAGATGATTTCGTGTTCACTGAACAGCCCGATGATTTTCGCCGCCTGCCGGAAGCCTGCCTCCTCCTGCGTCTCCCCGCCTCCCGGCCGGCCGCACTCCAGCGCCTCGGCCACCAACTGAACGTAACGGTCCTCCTCGTCCAGCAACCGCAAATGCTTCTCCGGATTCCCCAGCACAAAATCCAGCCCCGCCTCCACCGCCAGCGTCAGATACGCGTTCTCCACCGAGGTGCGGATTTCCTTGGGCATGCCGAACGAAACATTCGTCAGCCCCACCGACAAATGCACCCCCGCCAGCTCCGGACTCCTCCGAATCGCCCGCATCGCATCGAGCCCCATGTTCACCAGCCCATACGTATCCGCCCCCACTGGCGCCAGCCCGGTATCGATGATGATCTCCGAGCACTGCCGCCCCGACCTCTCCCGCAGCAATTCCACCAGGCGATGCGCCGCGCAATAAACATCATCCGCCGAAAGACACTGCGCCGACCCGCCGTCGACGAACTTTTCGGATGCCATCCCGATCACCATCGTGTCGAAATGCTTCGCCAGCTCCAGCATCTCGTCCAGTTCGCGCCGCGACGCCGCCACCGAATTGATGATCGGCCGCCCCCCCTTTTTCGGATCATAAACCTCCAGGCAGCGCCGATGAAATTCCGCCGATGGGTTGTCAAAAGACAGTGGAACCCGCGTCACTTCCTGAATCGCCGGAATGAGTTCCGGAATAAACTCGAACATTTCTTTGGGCCTCACCCGCATCGACTGCGTCCCGTCGATATTCAGCGTCAGGTAATCGGCGCCCAGGTCCGTCTGAATCATTGCCAGCTTCTGAAACCCCGCCAGATCGCGCGCCTTCCACGCCCGCGCCGCCCGCGAAGGAATTGTTCATCAACTCCCCGATCAACTTAAACAGTCGCGGAACTCTGAACATCGCTCGTCTTCTTCCTTTCTTTTGAAATCGTCGCAGCGCGATTCGCCTCGCAAGCCGTGTGATCCCGCCCCAGCAGCGCGTTCGCCCAGCTCGATGTCCCGCGCAGCGTTTCATCCTGAATCACCGGCGCATGGGCGAGCAATTCCCGCTCCCGCCCCTCAGATTTCAGCCGGTCATACGCCCGGCTCCAGATGCACTCGAAGTCATGCACCTCGCATTTCCCATCCCGCGTCCCCCCGCAAGGCCCATTCCGCTGATTCTTGGCGCACTGTGATTCCGGACAGAGAAACGCGATGTCCGGCAGCGAGCAATCCCCGCAGTCCCGGCACCCAAACATCGCCGATTTGGCCGCATGCTCAAGAATTCGCAGCGCCAGCGGCCCCCGCCGCGTATCTTTCGAAGACGCATAAATCGCCCGCCCCAGCCGATTCAGCATCGTCCCCGGCGTAAACACTGCGTGGTGCACCCCTTTGCTAAATCGATAACCAACGGAGACCTTCCGAGGCGCCGGCCGTTCCCGCACCGACGTCTCATCCGCGAGGCCCGTCACAGGATCCCGCTCAAAAAAATAAAACTCTCCCGGCAACGGATACTGAATCTCCCGCGCAAACTGCTTCCAGTCCCCCCCGGCAAACGATCGCTCCATCTCCACGATCGCCCCCACATCTTCAATATTGTGTACGCCCCCAAGATATCCCCCGGCAAACTCCAACCCGCGGAAAATCGCAAGCTGTTTCGCCGCCAGTTCCCGGAAAAATGCCGCATCCCTCGCCCGGCGCTCACATTCCTCCAGCAGCGCATCAGAAATAATCACCCCGGGAATCGCCTGCCTTCGGAAAAACCGCGCCACCGCCGCCGAGAGCAGAAACACGTTGCCAATCAGCGGAACATCTCCGACTCCCACGCGCCGCATATAGCAGAGCATCTCATGACTCTTGCGCGCGTCGTATCCAATCTGTGCGATAATAAATTTCGCCCCGCATTCAATCTTCTTCTCCAGCTTCAGCAGTTGCGGCATCACCTCGTTCTCATGCCGCTTAAAATTCGTGGCAACAGCCCCCGCAAAAAAATCCGTCGCCCGCGCCGCGCCGTCCTTCACATGCGGCCGCGCCAGCCCGCGGTTCATTTCCCCCAGCATCGTCAGCAGCCCGATCGAATCGATATCAAACACCGGCTTTCCCCGCCCGTGATACCCACCGGCCGGATAGTCGCCGCTGAGCGCCAGAATATTATGAAACCCCTCGCTGGCCATCTCCCACGCCGCGCTCTCCAAACCATTGCGATTGAAATCCTTGCATGAGAGGTGGATGAGCACCTCCTTGCCGGCATAAAGAATCGGCTTCCCCAGCGCCAGCGGACTTAGCTGCGGATTTCCCCCCGCGTTATCCGTTATAGATACCCAATCCACGCTGTCGCAATGAACCAAGTCCCCGGCAAACTCTCGCGTCTGAACCGCCTGCCGATCCTCCATCGTCCCCCGCGTCGTAACCAGCTCGATTCCGAGCAGGAAACGGTTAGGCTGGGTCAATTTTTCGCGAAGTGTGTACACTATTCGTCCAGATTCCGCCCGATTCGACTCCGGCGGCAAAGGAGATTATACTAGGCGATTCAGTAAACGCTTACTATAATCACGAAAATCGAGTTTTCCGAAAGGCCAGGAACCCCCCTATGCGTCCCCAGCAGTGGGAAACCTTCAAGCGCGCCGCACGTCTTGAGAAGCTGGATAAAATCCCCATGGCCATGATCATCGATAGCCCGTGGATTCCCGGCTATCTCGGCATCAAGCACATGGACTACTACCTCGATCCGGAGCTCTGGTTTCAATCGAACCTGAAGATCATGCGGGAGTTTCCCGACATCATCTTCGTCCCCTCCTGGTGGATGGAATACGGCATGGCGGCCGAGCCCTCGGTCCTCGGCGCCAAGATCAAGTTCTGGCAGGACAACACCCCCAGCGAATACCACACCCTCTACCGCCTGGAAGACATCGACAAGTTCCCCGAATACGAAGTAGACGCCGACGCCTTCGCGGCCCTGACCCTGCACCGCATCAAAATGGATCCGCCAGCGCATTCTCGACCACGGCTATATCCTGCCCCTGGTCACCTCGCGCGGCCCGCTCTGCACCGCTGGCTTCGTCCGCAGCACCACCAACCTCATGGTCGAGCTCGTCGAAAACCCCGAAGGCTGCCACAAGCTCATCGACCTCTGCACCCGCGTCGTCATCGACTGGCTCAAGGCTCAGCACAAAGTCATGGGCGACACCGTCGAAGGCATTTTCATCCTCGACGACATCGTCGGCTTCATCAACGAAGAGCACTACATGGAATTCGCCCATCCCTATCTCAAGCGCATCTGCGACGCCTTCCCGAAGGATTGGGTGAAGATCTATCACAACGACGCCGAAGTCGACGCCTGTCTCGATCACCTTCCCGATTGCGGCTTCAACGTGCTGAACTGGGGCAAGCAGAAAGATATCCGCGAAGTGAAGCAGCGCGTCGGCGACCGCATGTGCCTGATGGGCAACGTAAATCCGCTGGAAATTGCCGTTCGCGGAACGCCCGAGGAAGTGAAGGAAGCCACGCTCGACGTTCTCGAAGGCTCCGGCGGGCAGGGAATCATCCTCTCCGTCGGCGGCGGCACCAGCCCCGGAATGCCGAGGCAAAACATCCTTGCCATGCTCGAAGCCCTCGAGGAATTCAACGCCAAACGGCCGAACTGGCCGGGAGCGCCCGATGATCGACTACGCCCTGATGAATCAATGCCTCTACGAAGGCAAAGCCAAGGAAGTCGAGCAGATGACCAAGGACGCCCTGGCCGAAGGCCGGCGCGGTCCAGGAAGTTCTCACCGACGGCCTGATCGCCGGCATGAGCGTCGTCGGCGAAGATTTCAAGCACAATATTCTCTATGTGCCGGAGGTGCTGATCGCCGCCCGCGCCATGAAAGCCGGCATGGCCGTCCTCAAGCCGCTGCTCAGCGCCAAGGCAGAGGCGACGACCGCACCGGCGTCCTGCTCATGGGCACCGTCCGCGGCGACCTGCACGACATCGGCAAAAATCTCGTCTGCATGATGGCCGAGGGCGCGGGCTTTGAAGTCCACGACATCGGCGTCGATCAGAGCGTCGAAAAATTCATGGCCGCCGCCGACAAGTGCAATCCGACGATCATCGGCATGAGCGCGCTGCTCACCACCACCATGACCTACATGAAAACGGTCATCGACGGCTTCAAAGCCGCCGGCCGCGGACAGATCAAAATGGCCGTTGGCGGCGCGCCCATCAGCCAGATGTTCGCCGATGAAATCGGCGCGGATGGCTACGGACAAAACGCCTCCTCAGCCGTCGATCTCTTCCTGCGGCTGGCGAAAAGGAATTGAACACCGATGGCCACCTTCAAAATCCTCTACTGGCAGGAAATTCCTTCCCAGATCAGCGCCGAGGAAGGCGGCGACGAGGTTCAGCCTCGAGCTTGCCCCGCGCTTCATGGAGCGGATCGACCAGTTGGCCCACCAGCGCGGCCTGCAAAATGCCGACGACTATCTCGCCCAGTGGCGATGGAGCGACGAAGAAGACCGGCCGGCTCCGCCCGGGATGTTGCCGCTGCGGTAAAGGCCGAGCTCGAGGCCAAACACGAATGGTAAGAATGGGTGCGTCGATGGCCTTGTTGCTGACCATCAACGGAATATCGACCCCGGCCGCGCCGGGGCCGTCCCTCTTCGATTTCGCCGAGCAGGCTGGGCGTCAAGGTCCCCACCTCCTGCCAGAAACAGGGCAAGTGCAAGGAATGCCTGGTGGAGATCGTCGCAGGGAATGGATTGTCTCTCGCCGCCCACCGACGCAGGAGAGACATCTCAAGGGCAATTTCCGCCTCTCCTGCCAGACACACGTCGACTTCCGACGCCGGCGAAGATCCGCTGCCACACCATGCGCCGCGGGCAGATGCGCATCGAGCGCAGCGCCTTCGGCCTGCCGCCGGCGACCTGCAAAATGGTCCTCGATCCCGGCCGTCACCCGCGACGGCGATCGCATCCTCATCGACGGTCAGGAAATCGACCGCTCCACCGGCCCGATTCACGGCATCGCCATGGACCTCGGCACCACGACCGTCGTCCTTCGGCTCTATCAACCTGGAAACCGGCGATCTCGTCGCCGACGCCTCGTTCGAAAATCCGCAGCGTTTCGGCGGCTCGGACGTGATGTCGCGCATCTTCTACGACACGCAACAACGCGGCCAAGCTGCTGATGCGCACGCTCGCCGGATATCTCACCCACGCCATCGAAGAATTCCCCGTCGATCCCAAAACCATTTACGAAATGGTCGTCGTCGGCAACTCCACCATGCGCGATCTCTTCTTCCGCCAGAACGTCTACTCCATCGGCCAGAATCCCTATCGCTCCATCACCGAAATCGAAATGGCCGAGGGCAAACGCACCACCACCAGCCTGACCGACACCGGCCGCCGCTGCCTGCTTCCGATCCATCCCAAAGCGCGCGTTTACGGCGCACCCGATCATCAGCGGCCACGTCGGCGCCGACGCCGCGGCCTGCATGCTGGCGGTCGATCTCGCGAACGAAGATCGCCTGGTCGCCATCATGGACATCGGCACCAATACCGAGCTTGATCCTCGGCAACCAGCGACCGCATCCTCGCCGCATCCTGCCCCGCCGGCCCGGCGTTTGAAGGCGGCGCGATCTCCTGCGGCATGCCCGCACTCGACGGCGCGATCGAAGATATCAACATCGACGACGACGGCGCGTTTCCATCTCGGCGTCATCGGAGCGGCACGCCGCAGGGCATCTGCGGCTCCGGCCTGATCGATCTCCTGAGCGAACTGCTCCGCACCGGCCGCATGAACGAACTGGGCCGCTTCGAACGACGGCGAATCGCGCATCACCCTCGACGACGCCGCACGACATCTACTTCCTCGAAAGCGACGTCAACGAACTGGCTCAGGCCAAGGGCGCCAACGTCGCGGGACTGCAAACGGTCTTTCAGCAATTACGGCGTCGATTTCGACGATATCGACGTCTTCTATCTCGCCGGTGGCTTCGGGCGGCACTTCAACGTCGAAGCCGCCCGCCGCATCGGGCTGATTCCCAATCTGCCCGACTCGAAAATCGTCCAGGTCGGCAACGCCGCCATCGAAGGGGCGGCCATCGCCCTGCTCTCCGAATCCAAACGCGCCGAACTGGAACAGCTGGTCAAAAATGTGGAGCACTGCCGGCTGGAAACCCATCCCCGATTCTTCGATTTCTTCGTCGAGGGATGCCAGTTCAAACCCGTCGAGACGTCGAACCCAGGTGTCGGCATGAACGCAATGATCGAATTGCTCGACGCATTTCCGGACATCAATGTTCAGCCCGCTGAATATAAGCGGCTGCTGGGCTATCCCCGGCGATGTCGTCCTCGAAGGCCGCGCCCGCGAACTCGCCGACTGGGCGCGCCACTGGTATGCCAACAACGGCCAGCCCTGGGTTTACGCCCGCGCAATGCGAATGCACTCCGCATCACCAACGGCTCGATCACCATCGACGGCGTTTCCTTCACCAGCAAACGCCTCCAGAAAACTCTGCTCGATGCCGCAGGCGCACAGCGCCATTCTCGTCGCCGTCAGCGCCGGCCCGGAACTTGAAGTACGAAGCACAAAGGCTGTGGCCGAATGAAAAGCCCGACGAATATTTCTTCCTGGAAATCTTCGGCTCGGCCGTTGTCGAACATCTGATGACCATGACGGGCGCACGGCTCTGCGCCTGGGCCGAAAGCCGCGGGAATGGCGGTTCTCCCGCACTACAGCCCCGGCTATCCGCGAGTGGGATATTTCCGAGCAGCCCCGCCTCCTGAATCTGATCGCAGCGCGACGGCGACAAAGCCCCCAGCGCCATCGAAGTGCTCGATTCCGGAATGCTGCGGCCCAAGAAATCGCTGCTCGCCGTCTTCGGACTGACCAATCACACCGAGCGCGTCCGGCCGTCTCACCGACCTGATCCCCTGCGAAAATTGCTCGCTTCAATCCCTGCCAGTATCGCCGCGTCCCGTACGGCGGGTATCCGAATATTCCAACACGTTGGGCCTTGACAATCCGAAATGCCGCCGACGAGGTCCCCCCGGCCCCAGTCGGTCTCGATCACAACGCCAAGTACGTCGTGAACGCCAAAGCCCTTTCCCGCTGGGCCGACGAGCGCCTGACGCTCGACGCACCACGCCGATGGCACCATCGAAGCTCTCTTCCGCTACGAAGGCACCACCTGCAGCAACATGGGCCGGGCGATCTTACTTTCACTACCATCTCCTCCTCGGCCCGCGCAAGAGGGATATCCCATTCGGAAGCTCCATTGCGAGCCCGCCCCGGGCGATGACGGCCACACGTTTATGTGCCAATACATGGCCAACGCCGAGCACCTGATGGTCGCGATCGATCACGAAAAACCGCTCCTCGGCCACCCCCTCAACGACGTGCTCTCCTGGCAGCGCCCGAACACCGGCGCCGGCTGCTATTGCGAGCCCGCCAGCCGGAAACACAAATGGGGCCTGGTTCTCGAAACGATTCATTTCGCCCTGGTGCAGCAGGAAAAATCCGCCGCCGCGAGCACGCGGCAATAGGCAGCACAAACATGAAACCAACTCTCCTCCGAGGCAATTGCGGACCGCCCGCTGCTCGGCGACGGCGCCATGGGCACGCAGCTCATGTTCGCCGGCCTCGTCCAGGGAAACTGCGGCGAAGCCTGGAACCTCACCCATCCCGAAAAAGTCCTCGCCATCCAGCGCCGCTACGCCGACGCCGGGTCCGATTGCATTCTCACCAACACCTTCGGCGGCAGCCGCGCATCATGCTCAACCGCCACGGCAACGCGGGCAAAGTCGTCGAGATCAACCAAGCCGCCGTCGAAATCGCCCGCCAGGCGTTCGGCAATCGCCCCGGCTATGTCATCGGCGACATCGGACCCTTCGGCGGCCTGATGGAGCCTTACGGCGATTTCACCGAAGCCCAGGTCCGCGCCGCCTTCAACGAACAAGCCAAAGCCCTGGTCGACGCCGGTGCCGACGCCATCATCATCGAAACGCAAACGTCTTTGGAAGAACTGCGCCTCGCCATCGACGCCGCCAAGAAGCCGGCGCGCCCTGCATCATCGGCTCGATGGCCTACGACGTGACCCTCGACGGCTCCACCTTCCGCACCATGATGGGCATCGACCCCGAGCGCGCCGCCGAATTCATGCAGGACCGCGGCGCCGACATCGTCGCCCTCAACTGCGGCACCGGCATGGACATGAACCGCGCGCGAAACCGCCGTCGAGCGATACAAAAAAGCCACCGATCTCCCCGTCATGGTCCAGCCCAACGCCGGCCAGCCCAAGCTGGTCAACATGAAAGTCGTTCTACGACGAATCGCCCGAGCAGATGGTCGGCCGGCGTCGTGCCCCTGCTCGAAGCCGGCGCCAACATCATCGGCGCCTGCTGCGGCTCAACCCCCGACCACATCCGCCTCGTTCCGAAAAGCGATCGATCAATATCTGGAAGTGAAAATATGAAAACCAAACTCTGCGACCTCAATCCCGCCGCCCGCGAAAAGCTCCCGCCGCAAAACCGAAGACAAATCCGGCATCGGCGTCCATTTCGTCGACGCCTATGTCAAACCGATGAACACCAAGCTCGAAGACGGCACGCCAGTCAAATGCAAACGCCGCGGCCTGAAGATCACCCTCACCGCCGGCGACAAAAAAGGCGAAGGCCTCATGCGCCGGCTGGACGTCAGGCCCGATCCCGATCGTCATGCTCGACGCCGCCCTCCAGGAAGCCGCCAAGGCCGCCGGCGTCGAACTCACCGTCGAATCCGGCGCAATCTATATCACCCGCTGAATCCATTCCCGTCGGAATTTTAGCTGTCCAATTACCCTCTTGGCCGTCCGGGTATATTGAGAACAGCCATGCTCGACCGCGAATTGCTCCAGAAATTCATCGAAACCCGCTCGCAGGAGGCCTTCGCCGAGATCGTCGGGCGCATATGGACGCCGTCTACGCCGCCGCCTGCCGTCAACTTCACAATCCCCAGCAGGCCGAGGACGTCTGCCAGGCCGTCTTCATCATTCTCGCCCGAAAAGCCCACAAGCTCCAAAACCGCGATTCCCTCGCTGGCTGGATCATGAAAACCACCCATCTCGCCAGCCTCGACGCCGCCAAGATCGAAGGCCGCCGAAAACGCCATGAACATCTTGCCGCCTCCCTGGCCCCCACCTCGACGGAGCCGGATATGAATGCCCAGCTCGAAACCGTTTCCCCCCATCTCGACCGCGCCATCGCCCAGCTCAGCGAGTCCGACCGCTCCGCCCTCACCCTCCGATATCTCCAGGACAAATCCAACACCGAGACCGCCGAGCTTCTGCAAATCTCCCAGCAGGCCGCCGTGAAGCGAATCTCCCGCGCCATCCACCGCCTGCGAAAAATTCTGCTGCGAAAGAGCGCCATTTCGCCGGCCGTTTCGCTGGCCGTCATTCTCGATCAGATTCCCCGAACCACGGCGCCCGCCGCGCTCGCGCGCAGCGCCACCCTCTCCGCCGTCAGCGGCACCGCTTCGCCCGCCGCCTCGGCCATCGCAAAAGGAGTTCTCCACATGCTTACCTGGCAAAAAGTCGCAGCGGCCTTCCTTCTCATGGTCGCGCTGACCGCCGCAACGGGCGTCGGCATCGGCGGGTTCAAGCTTCTCGCCGATCAAACCGATTCCACTCTCCCGCCGCCTCCTCCCCCACCCCCCGCGGCTGTTGACCAATCCTCATCCCCTGCCATTGGTCAACTTTCCAATGGCGTCTCCGTCGAGATTGTCGGCATCAACGAAAATCCGTCTTCCGGCAGCCTGTGGTGGCAAATCGACGGCGATCCACTTAACTCTGATCTCCACACAAACGTCCAGGCACTCTCCGTAAACCCCGGCGACATCGCCCGCGAAATCGTCGTCAAGGTCAACCCCGTCACCCACGGCTCCTCCGAACCCGCCACCGTCCAGTGGTTTCTCGACCATGGCAGCGTCAGCTATTCGGGCAGCAGCAATCTCCCCGGCTCCGAAACCGTCGCAACGGAATTGCCCAACACAAACGGCAGCGGCGCGATTCGCGCCCGCATCGCCGCCGGCCCGTGGCAAACCCTGGCCACCGCCGAGGGCACGGGGCAGACCGCCGAGGGCGGGCCTGGCGGTCAATTCCTCTTCAGCGCCGTTTACCAGGATCGGGGGAAAACCAATATCGTTGTCGGAATGATGGGGAAAATCACCAGGGAGGATGTTCGCCTGGTCGCCATCGATTATTCCGGCCGCGAGACCGTCGCCGAATTCGGCAACATGGTCTCCAACGGCGCGGGCACGATGAGCCAATATTCCATCGTTCTCGCGCCGCACTTGATCCGCCAGTGGCGGCTCGAATCGCGGCCCTTCAACCAGTGGATCGAATTCCGCAACATCTCCCTCCACCGCGGCCAGAAAACCGATCCAAAGATCTCCACCAGCGACAGCCCCCACAACGAGCAAAGCCCCGGAAATTAATCCGGGGCTTCGCGCAAATCTCAAATCTGAAATCTCAAATCCGAAATTACTTCAGCTCGACCTGCGCACCCTGCTCCTCAAGCTCCTTCTTAAGCTTGTCAGCATCCGCCTTGGGCAGCGCTTCCTTCACCGTCTTCGGCGCGCCCTCGACCAGATCCTTGGCTTCCTTCAGCCCAAGATTCGTCGCCGTGCGGACGACCTTGATGACATTGATCTTCTTGTCGCCCGCGGCCTTGAGGATGACGTCAAACGTCGTCTTCTCCTCCGCCGGCGCCGCAGCCGCCGCGCCGCCGCCGCCGGGCGCGGCCATCATTGCCACCCCGCCCGCCGCCGGCTCGATGCCGTACGCTTCCTTGACATACGCGCTGAACTCCACCGCTTCCTTCAGCGTCAGCCCAACCACCTGGTCCGCAAGCGTCTTCACTTTTTCAGATACTTCTGCCATGACAATTCACTCCCGGCCGTAACGTGGCCAAAAAACGTGTCGATTTGCGTCTCGCATCAATGCCCTCCTCACAATGAGGAGATTTAACCCATAAAGGACATCAATCACCGTCAGACGCGATCACAAACAATATTGTTTAGCCGCGACGGCTCGACTGAGCTCGCCGAAGTCCCGCAGAGGAGCGCTTCTTACGCTCCTGCCGCTGCCGGCGCCGCCGACTTCTCCGCTTTCTCCTCGATGCTCTTGAGTATTCCAGCAATCTTCCCGCTCGGGCCCTTGACCGCCCCGACCAGTTTCCGCCCCGGCCCAAGGATCGCCCCAACGATCAGTGCAATCGCCTCCTCGCGGGTCGGCAGTTTGCTCACCTGCTCCACGCCCTTCTGCCCGGCATACACTTCGCCGTCGAAGAAGACCCCGCGAAGCTCGATCCGCTCGTCCGCTTTCTTCTCCTCGATCAGCATCCGCGCGATCGTCGCCACGCTTGCCTTGCCGTAGATCACGGCGCTGGGCCCATCCAGCAGCACCTCGAAGCCTTTCAGCTTCGTCGATGCCGCCGCGCGCCGCGCCAGCGTGTTCTTCACGACCGTCATCTTCACGCCCTTTTCCAGCAGCTTCCGCCGAAGCAGGTTCGTCTTCGTCCCGTCGATTCCCTTCGGGCTGATGACCGCCACGCCGTCCAGCGGGCTGAATTTCGTGTTCAGTTCCTTCTCAATCAGGCTCTTTACTTTTTTGCTCATGACAAAATCCTCTAAAGCGCTGCGTCTAGTGCGCCACGTCCTGCAGATAAACCGCCGGCGTCATCGACCCTTTCAGAACAATCTTCTTCACATACGCCCCCTTCGACGTCTGCGGCTTGAGCCGATGAATCTGATTCATCATCGCGTGAATATTGTCCGCCAGTTTCTGTGGCTCAAAGCTCATCTTCCCAACGACACTATGAACATTCCCGCCCGTGTCATTGCGAAACTCAATCTTCCCCGCCGCATATTCTTTCACCGCCGAGGCCACGTCCGGCGTCACCGTCCCCGCCTTCGGCGACGGCATCAAACCCTTCGGCCCCAGCACCTTTCCCAGCCGGCCCACAAACCGCATCATGTCCGGCGTCGCCACGGCCACATCAAAATCCGTAAAATTCTCCTTCTCGATCGCCTGGACGAGATCCTGCCCGCCGGCCCGAATCGCCCCCGCCGCCGTCGCCGTCGCCACAAGATGGTCAGGGCAAAACGCGATTACCCGCTTGGTCTTCCCCACGCCGTGCGGCAAAGAGATCGACCCGCGAATCATCTGATCCGCCTGCTTCGCATCAATCCCCAGTGAGAAAATCAGCTCCACAGACTGATCAAACTTCGTCGCCGGAAACGACTTGAGGACTTCAATCCCCTTGTCGATGGGCAACAAATCAACCACAGCATTCTTCGCCGCCTCTTTATATCGTTTGGATCTTTTGACAATGACAGGCATGTCTTCATTCGCTCCTGAACAGCGGTTAAAAGCCACCCGCTGAAGCTCCCACTGTTACGGCCCGTGGTCCGGCCTTAAATCAAAGAACAGGGATTATACTCAAAGGGGGTTGCATTTCCAAGCGGTGAAGGATCGATTGGACAATTTGTATTTTAAGCTTTAGTATCACCGCGTTCTGAGCATCCTGAAGGACACTTTTCTGTAAAATGTCCCAATGTGTCCCAGAAAGTCTCATTTACCCCCCCCCTCCCTGGCTAATCGTTTGTGTGAGATAGGCGGGCGCAAGTTTCTGCGCTATCCACTCATGTACGGTTTTCTTGTCTTTCAATTGCTGTAGGTTGACATTGAAACTGAGATGTTTTGTGCCCCTCGTCGCGAACGCGATTCCCTGTTTATTCAGGTAATCTGTCGCTTCTTTGATGTCTTGTCCCACGTATTTGACCTCAATTAAAGCCCTGTCGTTCTTCCGCTTGTTCACCCAGACTCGCGCAATTCCGCCGAGAGTTAGGGATATGTAGGATTCAAAATACTTCGTCGGAATCTCGCCATAAAATCGCTGCAAGAGCTCACGATACCATCTGGCGCACTCGAGTGTTCCCGGGTAGTTGTCAACCCAGTGCTTCTCGTCGTAGGTCTGCTGCACTGGCTCTTGTTCCTCCTGCTCCTCGTAGGAGTCGATGACCTTTGTAAAATGGAGCGCCTTCGCATCGCCGACCTGCACGATATTGGCTTGAATACCGATAACGGGAACCGCCATGCTGAGCAAATGAACAACATTAAAGAATCGGGCGGTAATCTCCTCCGCGACCAAAACCGCGGTGTGGCTGCGTCTTGGCCATTGCTTCTTTACATTGTCCCAGTACTCAATTGCCCGAATGATATGAGTTTCATTTGTGGGACCCAACTGGAGTTCGACTTCGAACATAGAGTCGTCCGTAGGGTCCTTCAGAAGAAGATCAAGTCGTCCGCCTGCCGTTTGTGTAAGTTCTTTCGCGACTGACTGCAGCTCGCCAAGCCCCAGGATACTTGGATCTTCGTATATTCGGTCTCGAAGCCAGAACTCGTCATAGCCACACTCGCTCAGTGTAAGCGTACTGGTGATTTTGATCTCGTTCTGAAGCATCGGTTCACGACCTAAAACAATTGGGTTCTCCGCGAATACTGGGTGCGGGAGTAAATGCGGCTCCTATTCTGGCGATTCCTCTAATTCTATAATCAGCTCAACCAATTCCAAGGAATCCAAGTCTTCGCTACCAAGCGACTCGATATGAGCCCCCACTTGCGATTCACCCACCCCCAAGCGCTCGGCTAGAAATCTCGTCAATCCCTTCCGTCGCGATTCGTGGCTCGGCCAAAACACCAAGACCTGAGGCCCAAGCCTCACAAACCACAACAGCGATCCGCACGCCGGACAGGGAGCATCCCCAAAGAACAAGCTCGGCTCAATCTGTGCAAAGGCCCCGCAAATCGGGCAAAGCCCGGGCTCTCCTTCCGGGGTTCGTGACGATATGTTCATTGCTGGCCCTCACCCCAACCCTCTCCCGGAGTACCGGGCGAGGGGGAAAGAGGGGGAAAAACATTACCCCTCCACCACAATCCCCATACTCCGCGCCGTCCCCGCGATAATCCTGCGCCGCATGCTCCTCATCAAACGCGTTCAGATCCTTCCCCTTCTCCTTCGCGATCGCCTTGCACTGTGCCATCGTCACCTTGCCGATCTTATTCTTATTCGGCTCCCCGCTCCCCTTCTCCGCCTTCACCGCGTCCTTCAGCAGCACGCTCGCCGGCGGGCTCTTCAGCTCAATATCAAACGTGCGATCCTTGTACACCGTCACCAGGCATCCAATGACTTTCCCCTTGAGGTGCGCCGACATCGCATTAAACCGCTGAATAAACTGCCCCGGGTTCACGCCATGCTGGCCCAGCGCCGGCCCGATCGGCGGCGCAGGCGTAGCCGTCCCGCCAGGCGCCTGCAACTTAAACTGTACCGTTATCTCTTTCTTCGCCATGACTAACTCCGCTTAAATTTTCTCAATCTGCCAGTATTCCAGTTCCAGCGGCGTAGGCCGCCCGAATATCGTCGCGATGATCCTCACCATCCCCTTGTCCGCGATGATCTCATCCACATCCCCCTCGAAATTCACGAACGGCCCTTCCGTCACCTTGATCCGGTCCCCTCTCTTATACGACGTCTGAATCGTCGGCCCGCTGTCGTCCGGACGTTCCGCCTCTTCCAGCATCTTCGCCTGGTCCTTCGGGCTCATCGGCGTCGGCTTCCCGTTCGACCCGATGAAATCCCCCACCCCATCCGTCTCCTTGATCATGAACCAGACTTTTTCCGGGATCATCCCGTTCTTATCCAGCTCCAGCTCGATGAACACATACCCGGGATAAAGCTTCCGGTCCGTGTCGCGGCGCTTGCCGTCCTTGATCTGCCGCACCCGCTCCACCGGTACGAGTATCCTCCCCACCTGCGATTCCAGCCCTTCGATCTTCACCTTCCGCGCAAGCGATTCACGCACCCGGTCTTCTTTATTGCTCGCCACTCTCAAGACGAAAAATTGCATATCCCAAACTCGATTCTAATGGCCCGATTCTAATGGCCCAGGAAAAACGGGGGCGTCTTTAAAACTCCCAGAACGTAAAACAAAAACTGGAAGAACAAGTCATAAAAAAACAACACCAGCGCCATCACAAATACAAAACCGATCACCACCTTGGTCGACCCCATCAATTCCTTCTTGGTCGTCCAGTTCACTTTCTTCATCTCGCTGTCGGTGGCGATCAGAAAATCCACGCTAGTCGGCTTGTTCATGAAGTGAAACGCAACCGCACGCAATACACAATCGTAAAGACCAGAACCAGCACATACGCCCCGCGCGGATCCTGGAGATGAATCTTCGCCATGAAATCCGCGACTCGCCCCGTCCTCTACAACCACCGCTGCTCTGCGTATAGAGAAAATTCCCGGTCAGCAGCCCCAGCAATCCCGCCGCCGCCACCGTCCCCATTCGCGTCCAGTATCCCTGCCCCTTCTTATATATATGGAAATATCCCCCGCCCGCATCCGGCGCCTCGGCGCGGGCGTGCGAAGGCTTTGGGTTCTGCCCTTCCTGAATCTTCCACTTCGCTCATTGCGTCTTTCGACTTTTATCTTCGTCGATTCCATATTATCTCACACGCCAGGAGGGAATCGAACCCCCAACCTGCCGCTTTGGAGACGGCTGCTCTGCCAATTGAGCTACTGGCGTAAGGCTTGCAGGCTAGCGGCCAGCATTCTGCCGCTACTTCCTCTTAATCTTATGCAACGTATGTTTCCGCAGTCGCCGGCAATACTTCTTCAACTCGATCTTGGGGGCACCCGCCTACCACCTTCAATTCCGTCCGGTAGTTCAGATCGCCCGTCTCCGTGCATTGCAGCCACACCATTTCGCGGTTTTCTTTGCCATAAATCAACTCACATTCTAAGAAATCAGCAGCCAGCGGAGCTCAATCCACTGGCCACCGATCTTGCTCCAACGCCAGGTCCACATTGGCCGGCGTTTTACGCCAGAATCTTCGTCACCACGCCCGAACCAACGGTCTTGCCGCCCTCGCGAACCGCGAAACGCAGCTTCTCTTCCATCGCGATCGGAGCCATCAATTCCACTTCCATCGTGACGTTGTCGCCCGGCATCACCATTTCCGCTCCGCCTTTCAACTTCGCGCGTCCCGGTCACGTCCGTCGTCCGGAAATAAAACTGCGGACGATATCCGTTGAAGAACGGCGTATGCCGACCTCCCTCTTCCTTCGTCAGCATGTAAACTTCCGCCTCGAACTTCGTGTGCGGCGTGATGCTCTTCGGCGCCGCCAGAACCTGGCCGCGCTCAAGATCGTCCTTTTCAACGCCTCGCAGAAGCACGCCCACGTTCTCGCCCGCCTGACCTTCATCCAGCGTCTTATTAAACGCCTCAACGCCGGTCACGACCGTATTCCGATTCGGCTTCAGCCCGACGATCTCAATCGGTCTCACCGATCTTCACCCGCCCGCGCTCGATACGCCCAGTACCGACCGTGCCGCGGCCCTTGATGCTGAACACGTCTTCGATCGGCATCAAAAATGGCTTGTCGATCTCGCGCTGCGGAATCGGAACATACTCGTCCAGCGCCTTCACCAGATCGTCGATCGGCTTGCAAGCCTTGTCGTCCTTCGGATTCTGATACGCCGGAAGGGACGACCCGCGAATGATCGGCGTCGTGTCACCCGGGAACCCATACTTCGTCAGCAGCTCCCGAATCTCCATATCGACGAGTTCCAGCAACTCCGGATCGTCGACCAAGGTCAATCTTGTTAAGGAACACCACGATCTTCGGCACGCCCACCTGCCGAGCCAGAAGAATATGCTCGCGCGTCTGCGGCATCGGCCCGTCCGCCGCGGAGACGACCAGGATCGCCCCGTCCATCTGCGCAGCCCCGGTGATCATGTTCTTGATGTAGTCCGCGTGACCCGGACAGTCCACGTGCGCGTAGTGCCTCTTGTCCGATTCATATTCCACGTGCGCCGCGGAAATCGTGACCGTCTTGGTCGCGTCACGCTCGGTTCCGCCCTTGGCGATCGACTTATAGTCCTTCGCCTCGATCCCGAACCTCGCCGCCGCCCGCGCGCTCAGCGCCGCCGTCAGAGTCGTCTTCCCGTGGTCGATGTGACCGATCGTTCCGACGTTCACGTGCGGCTTCGTACGTTTGAATTCACCCTTGGCCATGGCTTAAAACCTCCAGATCTATAGAGCCTTTTAAGAAACCTGTCGATAACTTTTCTTCGCAAGCTGGCACTGGGGATTGAACCCAGGACCTCCACCTTACCAAGGTGGCGCTCTGCCGCTGAGCTATGCCAGCGTGACGCCCAGCGATGCCCACCTGGGCTGCACCAGCGCCCTCGGCAGCGCGGCTCGACTGAGCTCGCCGAAGTCCGCGACCGATTCCTCCCGGAAAAAACGCTTCTTCAGCGCGTACCGGAAGCTCGGAAGGGGGGAGAGTATAAATCGCGCCAAACCAATGTCAACAAGACGGATGAGCCGATTTTTCGCCACCACGCTCGCAAACCCATTCTAGGCGCAACCCCCTCATATTTCCCCACTTCGCACCGCCTCTTCTTCAATCGGAAATTGGAAATCGGCAATCGGCAATCCTTCCAGAATGCCGCCTCCCCTCGAATCTCCGGCACCACCCCCCGCCCCTTCACCCACACTCGCAAAATCCCCGACCACACGATCACATACGTACAAACCACCATCGCCACGATCAGCCCCGCACTGATCGCGGCCGAAGTCACCACCGCATAATCCGCCACATCTTTTGCAAGCTGCGTCGAAATCGTCACCTGGTCCCCATACAACATCTCCATCGCCGCGGTGGTGGTCGTCGTCGCCACCAGCAGCATCGGCGCTGCCGACACCCACAGATACTTCCTCTTCCCCTCCCGCGCCAAAATCACCGTCACCACCGCCAGCGCGATCACCGCCAGCATCTGGTTCGCGATCCCGAACATTGTCCAGATCGCGGCGAACGAATCCGCATTAATGAAATACGCCCACCCAACCACGATCAGCCCCGTGCTCACGATCGTCCCCGGCCACCAGTCCGTCCTCCCAAACTTCGGATTCACCAGCCCAAAAATCTCCTGCAATAAAAATCGTCCAATCCGCGTCCCCGCATCAATGGTCGTGAGGATAAACAGCGCCTCAAACATGATCGCGAAGTGATACCAGTACTTCCAAAGCGCCCGTGTCACATTCCCCCCGGCCGTCACAAATTTCCCGCACGCCTGCTCAAAAATATTCGCCATCCCCACCGCCAGCGTCACCGCCCCGCCCGTCCTCCCGCGCAGCGATTCCTGCGTGTAATCGTCGTAAACATTCAGATGATCGATATCCGCCCCGATCCGCACCAGCTTCTCATGAAACACCGGCGTCTTCGCCAAATCCATATTCATCGCATAATAATCCCCCGGATGCAGCGTCGCCGCCGCGATGATCGCCACCACCCCCACCAGCCCCTCGACAAGCATCGCCCCATACCCAATCGTCCGCGCATCGCTCTCCTTGCGAATCATCTTCGGCGTAGTCCCGCTGCTCACCAGCGCATGAAACCCACTGATCGCCCCGCACATGATCGTGATGAACAAAAACGGAAAAATCCTCCCCGGCACCGCCGCCGACCCGCTCCCCACCACCGGCCCACCTCCCGCAAACACCGCGTTATACATCGGCGCCTGCATCTTCGGATTCGCGATGATCGTCCCTATCACCAGCAAATCAATCGTCCCGATCTTCAAAAAACTACTCAGATAATCCCGAGGCGTCAGCAACAACCACACCGGCAACACGCTCGCCACAAACCCATAAATCGCCATCGCCCAGACAATCTCCGTCCCGCTCAAACTAAACCACCGCCCCACCCCATGTTCCGCCACCCACCCCCCAAACACCGTCGCCGCCAGCGTCAGCACGCCCCCAATAATCGAAGCCTCCACAACTTTCCCTTTGCGAATCCGATACATATATAGTCCCACCCCCAGCGCAATCGGAACCGTGCACGCGATCGTAAACGTCCCCCACGGACTCCCCGGCACCAGCCTCACCGCCTTCGCCGGCAGCACAATCGCCCCCCCACTCTCCGCAAACCCGCTCCCCTTCACCTCAAACGGCTCCCCATACTTCACCCGCGACTTCCCCCCATTCCACACCAGTTCCGTCCCCGCCCGCGCCGTCAAAATCGCCCCCTTCACATCGCTCATCCTCGGCCCCACCAACTCACTCCCCGGCGGCATCACCACCGTCCCCCCTCCCAGCGCATTCACCACGACTCTCCCAAGTCCCGCCAGCGCAATCACCAAAATAAAAACAATCGCCAAAATAGCCGCCCACCCCGCGACTCTCCCCACCTCTTCATACGCCATATGCGCCAAACTCTTCCCCGCGCCGAATGCTCATGGAGAGCACAAGAAAATCCTGCACCGCCCCCGCCAGACAAACCCCGATCACAATCCAAAGCAGCCCCGGCAGATACCCAAACTGCGCCGCCAACACCGGCCCAATCAGTGGCCCAGCCCCGCTGATCGCCGCAAAATGATGCCCAAACAAAACCCACTTGCTCGTAGGATGAAAATTCTGCCCATCATTAAACTTTTCCGCCGGCGTCACCCGCGAATCATCCAGCACCGCCACCCGCGCCGCCAAAAAAGCACTGTAATAGCGATACGCAATCGCCATCACACACAAAACCCCCACCATAATCGGCATCGCCGTCATCTACTTTTCCTCCATCATTCGGCATTTGGCAATCGGCATTCCCATCATACTCTGCTAACATTTTTTGCGTTATCCTCCCCCCATGCTCACCATCTGGACCAACGCCCACCTCCCCCCCGAAACCGATTCCCGCCTCATCCAATCCGCCGCCCCCAATAAAATCCTCTTCACCCCCCAGCGCACCGGCAACCTCTCCGCCTCCGGCCCCGACCCCCTCCTCCCTCAAGCCGACATCGCCTTCGGCCAGCCCGACCCCACCCAGCTCCTCTCTCTCGACCGCCTGAAATGGATCCAGCTCACCACCGCCGGCTACACCCGCTACGACCGCCCCGACCTCCGCGCCGCCCTCACCCAGCGCGGCACCATCTTCACCACCGCTTCCTCCGTCTTCAACGAACCCTGCGCCCAGCACGTCCTCGCCTTCATGCTCGCCAACGCCCGCGCCCTGCCCAACGCAATCGCCAACCAGCTTGGCCCCCGCGCCTGGCCCATCGAAAACCTCCGCGCCCGCTCGCGTCTTCTGACGAATCAATCCGCCCTTTTGATCGGCTTCGGCGCCATCGCCCGCCGCCTGACCGAACTTCTAATGCTCCTCCGCATGAACCTCTCAGCGGTCCGCCAAACCCCGCGCGGCAATGAGCCCATCCCCACCCACCCCGTCTCGATGATCGACAAGCTCCTCCCCCAAGCCGACCACGTCATCGACATCCTCCCCTCCTCCCCCGCCACCGACAATTTCTTCACCCCAACCCGCTTCTCCAAGATGAAACCGGGCGCGATCTTCTACAACATCGGCCGCGGCACCACCGTCGACCAATCTGCCCTCATCGCCGCGCTTGATTCCGGCAAACTCGCCGCCGCCTATCTCGACGTCACCGTCCCGGAACCCCTTCCCCCCGACCATGCTCTCTGGAAAACCCCCAACTGCCACATCACCCCCCACACCGCCGGCGGCTCCGCCGACGAATTCGACCGCGTCGTCGATCATTTCCTCGCAAACCTCAAACTCTTCCAAACCAGCACCCCCCTTCGCGATAGAATCATCTGACTATGCCACCCGCCGCACCCAATCAGACCCAGCAAATGCTCGACGAACTCTCCAAATACGTCATCGCCGAGCCCTACCCCTTCGTCCTCGACCTCGAAAAATCCCACGGCTCTTTCCTCGCCACCATCGACGGCCGTGAAATCTTCGACTGGGCCGGCTACTTCGGCGCCAAACTCATCGCCCACAATCACCCCGGCCTCAGCGAGCCGGACTATCTCAAAAATCTCATCCTCGCCGCCAACAATAAAACCGCCAACCCCGACTTCCTCACCCCCCAGTGCCTCGATTTCTATCGCCTCCTTCACGACCTCGCCCCAAAATCGATGCGCAACCCGCGGCTAGAAGTTTACGCCGTCAATTCCGGCGCGGAAGCCGTCGAGAACATGATGAAATATTTCATCAACCTCTACCACCAGAAGCTGAAAAAGGCCGGTAAAACCCCCGTCGCCGGCCGCTTCATCCATTTCGACCAGGCCTTTCACGGCCGAACCATTTTGCGCTCCACGTCACCCAGCTCACCCACGATCCCATCATCACCCGCGATTTCCACGGCTTCGTCACCGGCAACCTCGAAGTCCCCTTCCCCTTCATCGACACCTCCCGATCCGACCTCGAAAACGAATCCGCCGCCGAACAGAGCCTTGTTGCGATCGAGACCATCCTGAAAAAATATCCCGACGAAATCGCCGGCATCATTATCGAGCCCCTCCAGGGCGCCGGCGGCCATCGCATCGCCCTCCCCCGCTTCTTCCGCGAACTCAGCGAACTCGCCCACCGCTACCAAACCTCCCTCGGCTTCGACGAAGTCCAAACCGCCGGCGGCCAATGCGGAACCTTCTGGGCTATCGACCAGTTCGATCTCCCCCACCCGCCCCAGGCCGTCGCCTCCGCCAAAAAAATCGGCACCGGTGTCGTCTATATGCTCTACCCCATGGACGACCACGGCGTCCTCGACAGCACCTGGGGAGGAACCCTCTCCGACATGGTCCGCTTCGTCCAGGAAATCAAAATCATCCGCCGCGAAAAACTCATCGAACAAGTCCCCGAAAAAACCATCCGCCTCCGCGCCGGCCTAGACTCCCTCGTCGCCAAATTCCCCAGGGACATCTTCAACCCCCGCGGCTACGGCCTCTACCAGGGCTTCAGCCTCCACAACCCCGCCGCCAAATCCACCCTGCTCGACATCGCTCTCGAAAAAGAATCACTTCTGCTGCTAGGCGCTGGTAAGAACAGCATCCGCCTCCGTCCGACATTGAGCGTGACGATGGAGGAAATCGATCTCCTCATCGAAAAATTGGAGCGGGTATTCCGCGCGCTTTAGGTCCCACCCCATCAAACTAACCTCTGGGGGCACGTTCAATTTCCGGCGACGCCTTCACCCCCTCGGCCGCAGGCAGCACGATTGCGCCCAGCTTCGCCTGCTGGAACGATTCGATCAATGCCGTCGCGCCCCTGTAGTCGTAGCCGTGGAGGAACTTGCTCACCGACATGTAAAACTGCGAACCTTTCCAATTCGTCCCCGGGTTGCTTAGGACATTCAGCCAATACGACAGATAGGGCAATATGTCGCCGAGCGTCACCAAATCCGTGTCGATGAAATGCTGAAAGTTTTCCAGTTCCGTGAAGAGCTCGTCGAACGACATGCGGACGACCATTTCCGGCGGCGAAAGGAAGTCGTCATCGTTCCTGAACTCGGTGTGAAGCCGCAGCCCGCTGCAAATGAGGTTCTCATCGAAAACCACGCCGGGCTCATTCCCGACACATTGCTCTCCCTTCTCATTCAGTTTGATTTGAGCATAGTCCAGCAAAAGCAGGGCGGTGGAGACCTGCGGATTGGCGAAGAAATCCTTCATCGTGCCGGCGACAAACTCCGCCCTTTTCCATTGCTGTGCGACGAGGTACTGCCAGAGGCCGACGCCAAAGCCGCCCATGCCTATGATGATCCCCACCCAGGCGCTTGCCCCGTTTGAGTCCGCCAATATTAGCATGGAAAAAAGTCCGTCACATGAGTTGATGGGTATTCAGGTTCAAAATGCAAACGTCGGTCGGCGCCCGGCGTTGATGTCGGGACTGCGGAATTCGGTGCGCAGGGTCGGCGGATTGGAAGAGTCGCCGGGTGTTACGGTAACCACCATGTACCCGTAGTGCGCGTAGAACTGGTGCAGGCGATTTTGCGGATCGCTGGCGTCAATCGCCGACATATCCTGCTTGTCGACTTCCTGACTTGCATTGACCGTATATCCGCCGCTGCCGCTGATGATATAGGGAATTTGCCAGTTGTCGTTTCCGGGAACGGTTCGCGTCATGCGTTGGTAAATGTGGGCGTGACCGGAAAAAACGGCGTCGGGCCAAAAGTCGGCCTGGTTGCAAGCGGCGTCGAGGGCCTGCATCAATGTTGCCGAACCCGGCTTGGCGCGATTATACGACATCGGACTGTGATGCACCGCCAGGATCACCGCCGTTATTTCTCCACTCTGCCGCAAGGGCTTCAAGCGCATCAATTCGTTGTAAAAGAACAGTTTCTGCTGGTCGTCGATGTACCCATAAAACTCGGAGCAATTGGTGTACAAGCCGATAATTGAAACGAACGGCGCGTTGAGCGTGAAATAGACGCCGGGCTGCGTCATCGTCGATCGGCCGATTCCCCCCGCCGCGGACCAGTGTCGCGGCTGATCGTCGCAAAATGCTTTGATGAAGCCGTCCAGAGAAACCATACTGGGGGTGTACGTAATCCCATCGTGGTTTCCGGGGATCGCGAAGATCGGTCCCGGGTAATCTTTGTAAGGCTTATAGAATTGATCGTAATAGAACTGTGCTTCGCCGTAATAGTAAACGACATCCCCAACGTGATAGTAAAATTTGGGCTGCTGAGATTGATCGATCGAAGGATCGAAATCCTGCATCATCAAATCGGCCACCGCTTGTTCGTTGGCATACTTGCTTTCGGCCGGCGTGCCGGCGACGTGGAAGACGATTTGAGGGTTTTTGGCAATGCTGTTCACCGCCGGTTTCCCCAGCACGTCCGCCAGGTCCATCGTGGGGTACTTCCCGTCGCGCGGGCCGGGAACGGGCTCGGGAACTCCCAGTACGCCGAAATTTTTGACGAACGGTGAATTGACATATTGAGAGTCGTCGTCATCGTCAAACTTGTGATTGGGATCATCGGGCGTGTCCGGCGTCCCAAAAACGAAACCATCGGTACTGGTTCCGCCCGACGTTCCGGAGATGGGCACTTCCGCCGCTGAAGAAGAAGCAACCGATTTGCTGAGCTTCTTCAACGCGGCTGGACGTTTGAGCAGCGTTTTTCGCACGGCCGGTTTGATGGCTTGGGTCGAATCCAGTTCCGGAACACCGGTATTCGCCGGGTTGCCAAAGTCATCTGTCTGGACGGCCTGGTAGGCGAATTTGATGAACAATCCGCTAACATCGCCGTCGGATTGAAAGAATAAGATTCCACCGTCCTGGTGGATGCCGTTTTCCTGATACTGCCCGTTGTCGTGCGTGCCGACCCGCAGATAGTTGCCCTGATTCATGTGAACATTGTCGACACCCGTAAAACCAAAGGCGTTGCGCTGGGGGTCATTGCCGGGCCCAGGGGGGCGATCGTCCTGGTCGGGGTAACCGGAACCGAAGACGGCAACGAATCCACCGGCACTCGTTGCTTCCGCGGCGTCGGCAATCAGGCTTTGCAGCGAACTGGACTGCCTCCGCCCGGGTGCGGGAACACTTTCGAAGCCGCTCATCTTCAGGATGCCATCGCGGAGGTAGTCCAGCGTCGGCCCGGATGGGTCCTGAGAATGAAGCAGAAATTGGTTTCGATTTTTAATGGCCCTGGCAAGCGATGTGCCTTTTAGCCCTTTAAGAATTTGATATTGCATCGGAGAGGGATTATCTCCCTTTGCCGGCGTCGACTGTGAGTTAATCGAAATGCGATAGTTGATCGACCCCGCCTTGATGACCAACAGGTAATGCGGATTACCGCCGTCCTGTGGACCATGATTTTCCAGAATGCCCGTAAGAAGCCCGTAATTGCGAAGCGGCATGCGCACCTCCCAAACTCAGGTCCCGATTTTTAAGAGCCCAGTGCCCGATAGCCACAGCAATATGACGCCATCTTAAAAAAACGCAAAAAACACTCCGATTGACAACAATTGTGAATCGTGCGCTAAGGTGGAATACATTTGACGGCAAACCAGGCGGGGGAAAGCTGGAACGGCCCAATCAGGAATTTTGGCATCCCCGCCGCGCTCCCCGCGAGGATTCGCTCCTGCAATCCTCAGGGAGCGCCTAAGCGCGAAGAACCGGGAATAAATGAGCTTCGACTTCTTTGGCTGCCCCGCGGTCCTCGCCGTTTAAACCAGTCACCGGAGCCTAAATCCGTGATGTAACTTTTCTCCTCCGCAGCAACAGCCCCGCCCCTCCCAATATCGCCAGCCCGGCCGACCCCGGCTCGGGTACCGCGGCGATACTCGGCAGCGGCAATCCGTTGGCAACCGCGAAAGCATCGAGCGCGGCAATGTCCGCCGGCGAAACCGCCACATCCGCCCCACTATCCCCCTGCCCAAAATTGGCGGCGAGGGCGCTGAAGTCAGACCCGTTGACTGAACTGCTGAAAAGAAAGTTCCCCTAGTCCCAGTTGGTCACGCCCAGGCCGAAGTTGGCGGCAAGGATGGAGAAATCACTCCCATTGACCGTGCCATCGAGATTGGCATCGCCCAGCAGCGTGTATTTCAACTCGATTTCACCGCTGCTGAGCCCCGAAACGTTGCGAGTTCCGTCGTTGCCGTCCGCCCACCCAACGCCGTAACGCAGGCCGCTCGTGAGCGTCTGGGCGGTGGACGAGATGATTCCGGGGCCGTTCCAGTCGCCGCCGTTGTAGCCCGATTTCAGATAGGAGTAGATGGCGGAGACGGGGTCGGAACTGCTGCCGTAGTCGACGAAGAGCTGGTTGTTGGTCAGGTCCAATGTGCCGTTGCCGGAAAGGGCAAGACTGGTAACGGTCGCGCTGCCGGTATTAGCCCCCAGCTCCAGCGCGCCGCCCGTGATGTTGACGGCTCCGCTTGGCAAAGCGCCTTGTACACCGGCGACCAATGTCCCCTCCTGGACATTGGTGCCGCCGGAGTACGTGTTGACGGTGTCGAGCGCCAGAACGCCGCTGCCGGACTTGGTGAGGGCGGTGGTTCCCGCGATGGCGCCGGTCCCGCTGATGATGTAATTGCCGTTGCTGTTGTTCACCGTGACGGATCCCGGGCTGACGGTCGTATTGAGCGTGACGGAATAGTTGCCGCCGTTGCTGTCGTTGAAGATGGCGTTGCTGCCGTTGGAGTAAGTGGTGGGCGAGCCGTCGGTCCAGTTAGAGCTGGCCGTGTTCCAAAGATTGTCGGCGGAGGCGTCGGTCCAAGAGAGAGTCTGCGGGCCGGAGCTGGAAACCACCAGGTCCACCGTCCCACCGCCTCCGTTCGGCACCAAGGCAAATTGTGCCGAGTCATTGGAAGGCAAACCACTGACGGCCCAGCCGGAGAATGAGGATGAATTGTCCGTCAGGCTGGAGTAGTCGATGAGGATATATGAACCGGGACCGAATCCGGTTTGCGGCGTTACGTCCAGGGTGATTCCAGTTGAAAGGGTAAGTGCGCCGACGCTCAGCAGGCTGTTGCCGCCCGTACCGCCGGCGACGTTGGGAGTGTTGAGTATAAAGCTCAGAATCGAAGAGGGATTGAGGGTTGCGGCGTTGTCGATAGTGAGCGTGCCGGGGGTGTTGGAAGCTACGCCGGGCGCGATGTTGCCGCTGCTGGTGACGGCTCCGGAGATGGTTCCTGAGCCGGCCAGGGTCGCGCCGGAGCCAACGGTGACCGACCCCGTCCCCGTCGGTGCACTGGCGCCGTTGGCGAAGAGGACGCCGCCATTGACCTGCGTGCCTCCGGTGTAGGTGCTGGAACCGGTGAGAGTCAGAGCGCCGCCGGTAAGGGCTAGGGCATTGTTGCCGTTGATTGCGCCGGCGTAGGTGGTGCTGAGTCCGAGGGATCCGACGGACCAGGTCGCGGTTCCGCCGACGGTCGGCGTGTCAATGAGGCCCGTGCTCGCACCGCCGAGAGCGCCGACGGTATAGGTTTCTCCGGCAGAGGGGTTGGCGGTGCCGATTTCCCCGTTCACGCTGAAGGTTCCGGGCAGACCGGTGAAGTAACCCGTGGAGGTGCTGGTGAAGGAGCCATTGAGGCCCTCGAAAACGATCGGGCTGCCCGAAGCAGCCGCCAGCTGAATATTGATGGTTCCATTGAAACCGCCGGCCGAGCTGTAAAATAGGTCGCGGGTAATGGTGGTGTCGGCAGTGAGGTTCAGCGTCGAAGTTGCGCCGCCACTGACCGTGGTTTCGCCGCCCGAGCTGCCTTCACCGATGTAGGTCCTCGGCGAGAAACTGATGCTCGCCGTCGTGCCGGCGCCAACGACGATGTTCGAATCCACGTACAACTGCACCGACTTGGAGATTGCGGAAACCAGGCTGGCGCTAACGCCATCGAAGTTGATGTCGGTCGTACCGTTGCCAACGGTGACGGCTGCGCTTGGCGAAAAGTTATTGAACTGGAGCGTGGAATTATTGATGGTTGTATCGCCGGTGTAGGCGACGGCCGTGGCCGTACCGCCGAGCTGAAGGGTTCCACCGCCGGAAACGGTCAGGCCATTTGTGCCGTCGATGGGGCTGGTGATGACGGCGGAGACACTGGGCGCGACGGAGACGTCGCCGGTTGTGATGGTAAGGGAGTTGGTGGAGGTATTTCCGACGACATAACTTGCGGAGCCGGGCGCGCTGAAGGTAATGGAGCCGGCGGTGATCGCTGTGCCAAGCGTGACTGTGCCGCCGGCTCCATTGGAGTTCCCGAAAACCGCGGTATCGTCGTCGCCGTTGTTCCAGGGGGAATCGACGGCGCCGTTGCTCCACTCTGACGTGCTGGTGTCCCAGGTTCCCGAGCCGTCAACCGGATCAGTTGGGCTGCCTCCCCCCGCGTCCCAGGTGAAGGTGGCGGCACGCACGCGCTGTGCGGGGGTCACCATTCCCGCTAACGCTGCGCCAACTGCTGCGAAATTAAGGATAAACTTCGTTCTTCGCGTGCGATAACTCATTTTCGCCTCCGTAATTAAGAGATACTTCGATTGTCTTTGTGATATATACAACCAGTTTGGCCCGTCGATGCCTGGTTTACGTCTCGAGCCTTTATCTTTATGGGATGGCCCCCTACTCACCGACCGGCGGAATCAGCAACACATGATCCAGTTCGCCTTTCAACAGCGTGTGCGCCCCGTGGTGTCACGGGGCGCGCCAAAACCAGCCAGGGCGGGGCGCTTCAAAACCGGCCAATGTGCTGACGTATTCTATACCGCATCCGTTCTATCCGACGCAACTGTTCCTTGAGTTATTGGTCCCCGTTCACGCCGTCTGGCCGGCGGATACCCCCACATCAGAAGACAACGGCGGCTCTGTCACGGTGTCTTCCGGGGGGGAGCACCCTTCATCGCCGGCGGTACTCCGCCGTCCTTTTGGATTTGTCTTTTCCGGTGTCCCGGATTGGCCTGCCGTGAGCGAAGTCGAATGGCCCCCATGCCGAAGGCGGTAGCTCTTGCCGGTGATGTTGATGATCGTGGCGTGCTGCAGGAACCGATCCAGAATGGCCGTGGCCGCCGGCACGTCGCCGATCAGCTTGGCCCAGTCCTCCAGTGGACGGTTGCTGGTCATCATCGTCGAGCGGTTCTCGTGCCGGCGCATGACGATCTCCAGCAGGCATTCGCCGCTGCGCCGCGGAAGCTGCTTCATTCCCATGTCGTCGATGATAAGCAGATCAGGCTTGAGATACCGGGCCAGCGTCTTGTCCTGGGCTCCCAGATCCTCGTCGCCTAAAAAGTCGCGGGCCAGGTCGAAGATGGATCGGTACAGGACCACCAAGCCGCTCTTGATCGCCTGGTGTCCGATGGCCTGGGCCAAAAACGATTTGCCCACGCCGGGCGGACCCAGCAAGAGCACGTCACGTTTGTCACGAATGAACTGGCCGGCGGCCAGATCGTGAATCTGTTTGCGTTTGATGGAGGTGTTGAAGGAGAAGTCGAACTCGTCGAGGTTTTTGGTGTCGCGGAACATCGCCGCCTTGACGTGCCGGCCGATCTGCCGGCTGGATCGGACGTTCAGTTCATCCTGAAGGATCAGTTCCAAAAACTCACTGTGGTCGAGCCGATTGCCGGCCGCCTCGCTCAGGCGAACTTCAAGGCTGCTCGCCAGACCTGAAAGCCGAAGTTGCTTGAGCGTCTGCATCAACGAAGGTCTCATGGGGTGGACTCCCTTCGGCTCTGCTCTCCGAGCCGCCTGCGGCGAGCACCGTCGAGCCGAGGGCGCGCTGGCCGGTTTTGAATCCGATCCGGGCGCCGCAGGATCGCCGCCCGACAACCGGATGTGGCGTCCAACGGTCTCCCGGTGAACGCCGAGTTGGCGGGCGATGTTCCGATTGGACCAGCCGCTGCGCAAGTGCCAAAATTGCTTGTACTTCCGCCATCTTGAGTTGATTGGCCATCCCACCATTGGCTTGCGGCAACCGCCGAAAGCCAAGGTCGATAACCCAATCTCCTGTGCCTCAAAATGGCCGGTTTTGGCGCGCCCTCAATTGGCCGGTTTTGCGCGCCCCATGACACCGTGGTGGGAAATGTATGGAAATTACTGCTTTTCCGATGCATACTATTACGATAGGAATAGTATTATTTCGGTTCAAGGGGGTATTTGGAATTGTCTAACCAAATATGCAATCAGCTTTTGTGGGCGATGATCTCCTCAATCCAATCGACTGGACTTTTTCCTCGGGCGCCGTTGCGATGGAGAATCACGGCCGGCGGCGGCGAACGAGCAGTGAGATCGCACTCAGCGATAGAAGTGCGCAGCTCGCAGGTTCGGGGATGGTGGCGAATGTGGGAAGCGGCAATCCATTGGCAACCGCGAACGCATCCAGCGCCGCAATATCCGCCGGCGAAACGCCCACAGCCGCCCCGCTGTCCCCCTGCCCGAAATTAGCTGCGAGCGCAGAGAAGTCCGAGCCGTTGACGGAAGAACCGTAAAGGAAATTCCCCTGGTCCCAGTTGGTATGCCCGAGACCGAAATTAGCGGCAAGGATGCTGAAGTCGGAGCCGTTGACGGTTCCGTCGAGGTTCGCATCGCCGAGCAAGGTGTATTTGAGTTCGATTTCCCCGCCGAGCAGCCCGGAGACGCTGTGCGTTCCATCGCCCCCATCCGCCCAGCCGATGCCGTAGTGGGAATTGAGAGCAGCGGCGGAGGAGATGATCGCCCCCACGCCGTTGCCGCCGGTGCCGTTCCAGTGCCCGCCGTTGAATCCGTTGAGGAGATATTGCTGGATCGTGGCGATGGGATCGCTGCTGGTGTAATCGATGAGGATGTGGTTGTTGGCGATGTCCAGAACGCTGCCGAGGGCGATCGTGAGGGAGGAGATGTTGATGTTGCTGGTGGCTATGAGCGGGCTGCCGCTTCCCAGCGTGGTGTTGGTCGCCAGGGCGATCTCTCCGCCGCTGATGGTGAGGCTGGAGGCGGTGAGTCCGGTGCCGAGCGTCAGGAGCCCGCCCCCTTTCTTGATGAACGTGCCGGTGTCGATGATCTTGCCGGAACCGGTAATCGTGTAGTTGTTTGAGCTGTTGCTCACCAGGACCGACGCGGGGCTGACGGTGGTATTCAGCGTCACCTGGTAGTTGCCATTGTTGGTATCGTTGAAGGTCACGGCATCGCCGTCGGCGTAGGTGGTGGGCTCGGAGCCGTTGTTCCAGTTGTTGTGGGTGGAGTCCCAGGTGACGCCGTCGGTGGTAGGCAAGGGTGCGTAGGCGTTGTCCCAGTAGATCGATTGGGATATCTGGGCGCCGGCCACTGGCGTCAGGTAGCCGCCGTTGCCCAGGGCGTAGGTCAGATCGTCGAGGTAAGCGTTGCCGGTCTGATCCGGATCGTAATACATGTCAACGATCTCGTTGGGATTGGATTGCAGGATGGAGTCTTGTATGAGGGTTGCGGGCGATCCGCCGCTGTAACCATCGAGCAAAAAGGTGCTGACGTAGATCGCGCCGGAGCCATTGATGCCGTAGAGAATCATCGAGTCGCCGCTGCCCAGCTCCAGGGTTCCGATGGCGAAGTTGTTGGTGTAGCCCGAGGATGTCGCGCCCATGTCGACGCCCGGCCAGAAGACGTTGTGGGGGACGCCGCCGAGGAGTTGGACTTTTCCCTGGGTGAGATTGACGCTCGTGCTCTGAGTACTGGCGTTAACCAGGTCGCCGCCCACCTGGACGACGGCGCCAGAGGCGGCGGTGATAACGCCGCTCGTGGTGAGGTTGAGGGTGCCGGTCACGATATTGCTGGAACCGCCTCCGACGTTGAGGGTAAATGGGCTTCCCCCACCGATGGTTTCATTTCCCTGGACTTCCAGGGCCATCTGGCTGCTCAGGGTGAGCGACGAACCGAAAGCCGCAGAGGTGGTGGTGCCGGCAGCGGAAGGGTCGAACGTGACGCTGGTGGTCAGGTTCAAAGTCCCGCCAGTCCAGTTCAGCAGGGAGGGGTTTCCATTGAGATTCAGTGAGGGCGTGGAAAGCTCTCCGCCCTCGAGGTTGAGGGCATTGCCGGGGTTGTTATAGACGATAACAGAGGAGTCTACGGTAAGCGTGCCCGAGCCACTGATGGTTACGACGCCTAAACCAGCGCCGCTGGCTCCCGCTCCGCCAATGTTGAGGTTATTTCCCACCGTGGCAGAGCCCGCGCTAATGCTGTAGTAGCCGATTGCGGGGGAGTAGGAACCCAGGTCAAGATCGGAAGCCACGCTGAAAGTGCCGCCGGATTGGGTGAAGGTCCCATTTCCGATATAGCCGATGATCGACCCATATTCTGAAGTGGACGTGAAAGTGCCATCGGAAAGGCTAAAGGTGCCGTTTGAACCTTGCTCCCAACCGACCACAAGCTGGCAGGCGAGTGCGCTCGTGCCGCCGGATTGAATGAAAGTTCCGTTTCCTCCAAAGCCGACTTCCAGAGGGTCTGTTGAATTGTCTGTGAGGTTGCCGTTGGAAAGGGTGTACGTGCCGTTTGAGCCTGCGAACCAGCCAAGTGTAACATAACAATTGAGCGCATTCGTGCCGCCGGATTGAATGAAAGTCCCGTTTCCTTGAAAGCCGATTGCCAGAGGGTAATCCCCTCCGTTGTCTATGAGGTTGCCGTTGGAGAGCGTGTAGGCGCCGTTTGCACCTTGCTCATATCCGAGATAGATATTGTACAAATCCTCCGTGTTTGTTCCGCCGGTCTGATTGAAGGTTCCGTTTCCCTCCTCGCCAATCGCTTCAACGCCCGCCACGTCCGTCAAGTAGCCACCGCTTAGAACGTATGTTCCGGAAGAGCCCGTGAAGACGCCCAAAGCCACACTATTTTGTACTGTGTTGGAACCGTTGCCCTGGTCGGCCGTTCCAGCACCGACTTCGCCGAAATACTCAATCTCCACGTTGAGGGAGAGATTGCTCGAAATGGAAAGTGTGTTTCCCCCGCCGGTGGCGGACCCGGTGTAGTCCACGGTGACGTCGCTCAAAGTAGACGCAGGCCCGCTGTAGTCGTAGGTAACGGAGACCGGGCTGGCGCCGTTGGTGTCGATAAGCGCGGTGTCGCCGTTTACGGTTCCTGGCACGCCGTTTGGGTTCCAATTGGTCGACGTGCTCCAGTTGCCGTTGCCGCCCATCCAAGTATAGGTGGTCTGCCCAAACGCTTCTAATGGCGGCCGAGCGAGAAGGGCCAGGACGGGTGCGGCGGCCATGGTCAGAAAGGAGAGGCGGCGTCGATTCCGATCGGGGCGTGAGATCGAGACGTGATTGGGATTTGTTTTCATTGCTGTCTCCGTTGGTGTTTGCGGACTTTTCTAGATTGCCTGAACGTCAAGGTCACCTCCGAGGCGATAAGCACTGAGAGTGACGTCGGTTCGGGAATCGACGCGAATGATGGCACGGCCAGCCCGTTCGCCGCGGCAAAGGAATCGAGCGCCGCCATGTCGGCCGGCGAAACCGCGACAGCCGCCCCGCTGTCCCCCTGCCCGAAGTTGGCCGCAAGCGCGCTGAAATCGGAACCGTTCACTGAACTGCCGTACAGGAAGTTGCCTTGGTCCCAGTTGGTAACGCCCAGGCCGAAATTCGCCGCGAGGATGGAGAAATCACTTCCGTTAACGGTCCCGTCGAGGTTGGCGTCCCCGAGCAGCGTGTATTTCAATTCCATCTCACCTGAAAGCAGCCCGGTGACGACGTGATCGGCGCCGTCGGCGAAGCCGATGCCATAGCGCAGACCGTTCGTGAGCGTCTGGGCGGTCGAGGAGATGATGCCGGGGCCGTTCCAGAGACCGTTGTTGTAGCCACTTTGCAGATACCCGTAGATGGTCGAGTTCGGGTCACTTGATGTGTAATCGATGATGATATGGTTGTTGGTGATGTCGAGCACGCCGGTGCCGGTGATTGTCAGCGAAGTGATGTTGATGTTGCTGGCGACGACGATGGGCGAGCCGGTGCCAATTGTGGAGTTGGTCGCGATGGCCAGCGTTCCAGCTTTGATAATCATGCTGCTGGCCGTTAGGCCCGTACCCAGGGTCATCGTGCCGGTGCCGAATTTGAGGAAGGAGCCGGTGTCGACGATTGTGCCGCTGCCGGTGATCGAGTAACTGCCTGCGGTGTCGACCGTTACCGAGCCGGGGTGGACGGTCGTATTCAACGTCACGTCGTAGGCGACGAGATTGTAGCCGCCGTTCATCAAGTTGGAATTGTTGTCATCATTGAATACGACATTGCTGCCTTCCGAGTAGACAGTGTTGGCAGTTTCGTTGTTCCAGTTGTAATTGAATCCAATGTCCCAGGTGCGGCCATCGCTCTGCGCGGCGTAACCAGCGTCGTTCCAAGTCAGACTCTGACCCTGACCCTGGCCGCCGCCGGCGGCAATTGCCACTCCATAAACGCCGTCGGCGAGTCCGTAGGCGAAGGCGATATCGCCGCTGTCATCGTCATCGAGAGCGGATTGACCGAAGCCCAGATAATCGACCGTGCTGCCGAAGAGGGAATCGCCGGTTTTGATGACTGGGGTGAGTGCGCCGCCGGTGCCTGTGAAGATGCCCTGGCCGGCGTCATCTCCGTAGGAGTCTTCAAAGGCGACGGTATTGCCATCGAAGGACAGGCCGGAAACGCCATATAGGTCGAAAGTCCCAGTCGGGGCGGCCTGGCCGCTTTGCACGATGGTGGTTAGCGCGCCTCCGCTACTCGTGAAGATGCCGTCTTGCGTTCCGCCGTTGAAGGAGCCATAAAACGCTACCGTATTGCCGCTTATCACCGGCGATCCAACAATGCTGAATGTGCCGGTTGGGGCTGGATCACCGGATTTGGCAATTGTGGTCAATGCGCCGCCGCTACCCGTGAAAACGCCGCTGCCGGACTGCTGGGCATCCAGGGTCTGATAATCAGCCGAGAACGCGACGACGCCGCCACTGATGGAAGGAGTCCCCCCAAAACCGTCAAACGATCCGAACGGCGCGGGTGTGGAATACGCCTCGCAGATGGTAGCAAATGTACCGCCGATGTGCGCGAAAACGCCCAACCCCACAGTGGTAAACGCGCTAAATGCGACGTTAGCTCCGCTGATCGCCGGTTGGAAGGCAAAGGAGTTATCGAACGTTCCTCCATCGGGTGATGGGGCGCCGTTCTCCTCGACGGTGGCCAGCGCGCCACCGTTGCCGGTGAAGATGCCGGTATTGGAATTCGCGTCACCTGCCGCAAATGCCACGGTGCCGTCGCTAATC
This sequence comes from uncultured Phycisphaerales bacterium, assembly GCA_963755915.1. GTDB lineage: Bacteria > Planctomycetota > Phycisphaerae > Tepidisphaerales > Tepidisphaeraceae > PALSA-1353. Next base: position 2,633,313 of record CAVWLP010000002.1, on the reverse strand, counting down.
GACGGATCGGTAATGCCGGTAAAGGGCCCCATTGGCGCTGGTGCGGCTTGGCCCTGTGTGGCAATGGTCGTGAGCGCGCCGCCGCTTCCAGTGAATATGCCGGAGCTTCCATTGTAATACCCCTGAAAGGCGGCGTTACCCCCGCTGATCGAGGGAGGGTCGAAGTAAGTGAAAGCGCCGCTGGGCGCGGCCGTTGTGGTATCGGCGACGTTGGTAAAAGTATACTGCGCCCGGACATTCGACGCCGCCAGAAGCAGGCCTGCGACGGCGCTGGTGGAAGCGTGGGAAATTAGCATCCGGCGATTGCTCTTCGTCGCTGCGCCGAGAGAGGTGTTTTTCCGGGACCCGAAATTGGCATACAGCCTGTGATTGCGTTGCATATTGGTCCTTTCAAAGAGTTCCTGTGGCTTGAAACCTTGGGTTCGACGAAAAACGGTCCGCCGTGCGCCGCCTGCGCATCAGCAGCCCAAGCATGGGTGCACCAATCAATGTGACGGAAGCTGGCTCTGGCACCGCCGCGAATCCAAAATCAGTGTTTCCGCTGCTGACCTGAAAGGCGAGCGTGGGATCTTCGGCTTGTTCAAAGCTGAATTGGAATTCGACGAAGCTGTAGCCGGGGTCGGGAAACGGCGGGAGCGGCTGCGGATTTAGCTCGACGAAAGAACCGGGGTTGACGACGCCACCCCCGATTTGGAGGCTGACGGTGTACGGGTCGCCGCCCGGTCCGGTCGCGGTGAAGCTGATGTCGTTGGGGTCCGAGGGATTAGGGACGTTGAAGGAAACAGCGCCCCCGGCGTCCATGCCGAAGTCGAGGACGTAGCTGGAAGCCACCGCCGGATCCGTCAGAACCGGATCGCCGGGGTTGACGAGGCTCAGCGTCGCCCCGGGGTCTGGGAAAGGCGGAAGCGGCTGCGGGTTGAGGCTGACATCGATGCCAGGATCTGGGACCGCCGGCCCGCCTCCCGCCACGATCGGTGCGCCGACGATTTTGTAATTCAACGCCGCGGGCAACGTCTGCCCCTGCGGCGGAGAGAGCGGGGCAAATGAAATGCTCTCGTTTCCAGCCGCGCTCGCGCCGCTGTCGCCATTCGAAGTGATCTCGGACGTGCCGGAATAATCGTACTGCACGCCCGCGAGCAGAGTCCCGGTGAGTGAGCCCTGGATGATGGAGACGTTGGAGTCGAGGTTCAGATTTTGCTGGCCGGAGGCGGTGGTGATGTTGCCTTCGAAGAGATTGTTGCCCCCCTGGGTGAGGAACGTGTTGTATGTTACGGGGGAAGTCGAGGCGTTGTACGTGCCGTTGATCGTGTAGCTGAGGTTCTCGGTGGGGGTGAAATAGACACCCCACTGCGACTCCGAATAGTCGCCCGAAGTTCCGTCCCGGGTGCCGCTCACGCCAAGTGACAGACCGTTCGTGGAAGCGGTGAAGCCGGTGGAGGCGAAATCACTTGGCGTGTTGGTGGTGACGGAAGCCGAGCCGGAGGAGACGCTGGCCGTGTCGAGGGTTGTATTTCCGCCGATTTCTTCCTGAGCGAAGATGCTGCCCGACCCTAGGGTGTAAAGCTGCGCGAAGGAAGCTGAACCCCTGTAAAGACAGAGGGAAAAAAGCACGCCTGTCGTGAGCCTGGCAGATTTCAAAGTACGCATTGTTTGCTCCTTTTGCTTGTGAATTTTCTGTTCTTTTGTAGCGCAGAGTTTCCAGAGCGAACCTCAGCTCCAGCGAATTGTCGGTCAATAAAATCCCCATGGCGGCCGGGGACAATCCCGGTCGCGCCATGGGGGCCGTGAAGAGGACCAAAAGACGACGGAAGATGTAAAGGCGACGCGAGCATTTCCGCTCCAAATGCAGGCACAACTGCTGTAATAGGTTCACGTCTCCTTTAGTTCATTCCGGCGATTACTTAACGGTCACGCTATACGAATCAAAAACCACCGGCTCACCGCTGATGATCCCCCCGATGCCCACCGTATGCGTTCCCCCCGTCAACGGCGCCAGAAAAACGGCCGACGTAATGTAATTGGTCCCCCCCGGCGTCCCGTCCAGCAGCGGCGGTGTCTTGGTCCCCACGATATAGTCCGACCCCAGAACGGTCGTCACCCCGTCAACCTGCACCACAAACGCCGTCACCCCATAGTTCGCCAGAACGTAGCCCAGAAGATAGTCCGCATCCGCCCGCAGGTCGTACACATTCCTCGGAAAACCCGCCGGAGCGCCGCCCGAGTCGTCCGCGAAAAAGATCGGCACATACAGAATGGTCCCGCGATCTACCGTCGCGTCGGAGACCAATACATGAAACGGCACGTCCGGCGCTGGAGGAGTCAGCCCAACAGACAACCCGGTGTTAAAGACAGCGGTCAACTCCGCCGCGATTTGCAGCACAATGGGCACCGCCGGAAGCACCTGACCCCCGCCCCCCGCGCCACCATTTTGCTCGCCCGCCAGCGCCGTCCCCACGGAAATAAGTACCGCAACAACGCCGAGCAAAGCTTTTGCAGGTCGATGATAAGTCCGCATAGAAGCCTCCTTTTAAGGGTTTTGATCGAGGTAGGTTGAGTGATGTCTCATAGCGCCATGTTTCCGGTTGTTGTCGTCAATGCGAGAGATCGCCTCATATGGGGTCAAGATTTATTGGGAAGAGTGACGGCGACGACGACTTAAGAGAGCGCCAGCTCCCAGACCTAATAGGGATAGAGAAGTGGGTTCTGGAACCGTTCCAACGCGGAAATCCGCCACCCCCGTATTTACGTTTTGTCCGTCAGTGGCCAGCCAATCTATCTTGCCGATCGGAACCGTTGAGGTAACGCCGAAAAAGCCTTGAGAATCGGGGGCCTGGGAAAGGTTTATCGTCGCCAGCACGTCATCGGTCGTGTCATAAATCGTGACAACTGGCGGCGCCGCGTCATTGGTGAAGGTGTCAAAGCCGATAGCCGTCGGCGAGGCCGAAAATGTAAAATCGAAATGCTCGTTTCCGCTGGCAGTCAAAACATTCTCCGTGTTTGCAACAGCCAGCCCGCTGGTCGCCGGAAGCGATGGCGTTTCAACATAAAGATTGGGAGCGAACGGAAGCGAGTCCACGGGAGTAAAGGTCACGCCTCCCTCGATGTAAGGCGCATTGGGCGGGATGTAATAATTTGTGTAGAACGCTGGAAACGCGTTGAAGTTTACGACCACCGTCGTGTCAGATGCAGCCTGAAAGGTCGGAAGATCGCTATAGATCGTGACCGCAGCTTGAATTGGGGCGGCGACAACAGCCAGACCAAGACCAGCCAACGCCAGCGGTGAAATGCAGCGAATATTACGTGTCAATTTTGTTCTCCGATTTCCGTTAAGAACACCCGCTTCAGGCACCGGCGCGATCGGTGGTAATGAGCACGAATTCTCGCGCCGCGATGATAGAAATTCATGGAAGCCCCTTGTTGCTGCGTCTTCGGATCATCATCAGACCCGGGGCGCTTATCAGGATGCACAGCGAGGCCGGCTCGGGGACCTCGACGACTCGAAACCCAAAGCTGAAGTCGTCTTCCGACGCGGGCCAGTTGAAGACATAGCCGGACTGCATGTCGTAGTCGTTGTCAACGAACGACCCGCCCCGCATCACGCGATACGAACCGGAATATATTGATTCGGTCCACTGCCAGACGTTGCCTCCTTGATCGTAAGTGCCGTAGTAGCTTGGATAGGCATAGGACCCCACGGGGGTTGTATCCCCTACGGAGTAACCATAATTGGCCTGCGAGGTCGAAATCGTACTACTCTGGGTTGGGTAGAGGGAGTAAGTACCATTGGCTGGATCGTAGTAGGCAGCTTTGTACCACTCATTCTCGCTAGTGAGAGCCCACGTCGCGCCCGCGTTGCGAGTCACTGTGTTGTTGGCGATGGCAGTGGAGGTCAGCGTATACGCTCCGGTCTCGGTCGTGCCCGGGCCCTCGGCTCCGTTCGGCTGGCCGTTGTCGAGCCAGTTGGAAAAACGCAGAGCATCCCAAAAGGTCACATCTGTGACCGGGTGATTTCCACGTCCGGCAGCGACACTGTAGCTATAGCTTCCTGAAGAACCGTTCTGAGCGATGCCGGGATCACCAAGCGTGGTGCCCGCCATGCTTGAGTCGTAAAGGCTGTAGGTATCGGTCTGAGCCACGGCGTTGAGAAACGCCGTGTACTGACTGACCGTCACATCGTACTCGCCGATGTTGTATGCGTAACTCACCGACCCAAAATTGCTGGAATCGGCTGCATTACCCGCGTTGCCGACGGGCACAGTCGCGATTGTGATGGCGGCGGAAACGTTACCCGCTCGTGAGCGGCAGGCATGAAGCGGCCATAATCACCAAAGCCCGCATTGCCCATTTGATCGATTTCAGATTCGGTTTCACTTCAAATCCTGTCTTTGCCCAACGGCAAAAAAAGGGGCTCGACCGAACGATTGGCGAACGCGCACGAGCGACTCCGACGTCGCACGAGAGCGAAAGCCCCCATCCCCAGCACGGACAACGAGCCCGGCTCGGGCACCGGCGTGAATGAAATGCTGTCGTTCCCCGTCGCGATATCCCCACTATCGTTGCCGCTGGGGGCGGCGATGTTCGAAGTCACGGAATACTCGTACTCAACCCCCGCCTGCAGAAGCCCAGTCAGACTGCCCGTAAGAGGGACGTTGCTGGTCAGGCTTAAAGGTGTCGTGTGAGAATTTGTGATCTCGCCGGAATAAAGCGGGTTGCCGCTCTGAGTCAGGAACACATTATAAGTCGCTTGAGAATCAGGATTTACATACGAAGATGAATCGAATGAATACGAACCGCTGATCGAATACTCCAGGTTTTGAGTTGGCGTGAAGTAAAGCCCCAACTGCGACTGGGAATAGTCCCCCGCCGTGCCATCCCGCGTATCGCTCTTGCTGATCGAAATCGACGTCGCCGTCGAAGTGAGGGTCGTCGTCGCGGTTGCGTTTCCGGCAGCGGCCGTCACATTGGCCGCGCCGGATGACGCATCCGATGACTGGCCGGTCGGGCTTCCGCCGACGCTCACCTGCGCAAAGACGTCCCCCGAATTGATGTTGTAGTCAGTGCCCCCCCGAACCCACTGACCGCCAAACGCCAAAAGAAGACTTGCGGCCAACAATCCTGATTTAATCCGTCGCATATCGCTCTCCCTTCCGTTTGAAACAAAGCGAATCTGCCTCGCGCAGGCCCGCCTCGATTCGAATTTCCCCATCAGAGTCCGGACCTTACAGAATTGCGTCTCCACCGAAAATCCCCCTTGTTTTAGGGGGGGTAACACACATCGCGGCCATAACTGGCGACCCTCGCGTGCTTAACACCGCGATGATTCCCGTTTCCATATGTGGCTTTTCCTACGTTTTTTTATTTGAAATCGCCAAATCATCTTCCGCCCCAACCACAAAAATATTGAATTATTGCCCCTAGTCGCTTATTCTCACCTGCCTTGGTGCGCCATGCCTCTTCGGGCATAACTCGGCCAGATCACCTCGGCCAACGTGGCAAAAAGGGTGCGGAGATGAATACTTATATAGTTGCCGGCAGTTCGCGCACCCCGCCGTCTGGCTTTACCCTCGTCGAACTTCTCGTTGTCATTGGAATCATTGCCGTACTCGTTGGAATATTGTTACCCGCGTTGCAAAAGAGTCGCGCGACTGCCGTCAATATCGAATGCGCTAATCAGCTCCGCCAGCTCGGCAACGCCTGCCAGATGTATCTCAACGAGCAGCACGCCTATCCTGACCCACTCTATCTTGCCCCCGTGGAAGGCGATGTTCCCTCCGGAATCTCTGCCAGCCTGCTCAACGAGATTTCCCCCTATTTGCGGACCCCAACCTTCACCGGAACCGAGCTTACAACTCAATTGCCCAAGCTTTTCGTCTGCCCATTTCGCGCCCAAATCGACCTTTTCCAACAGCCCCAGACTATTGCCGGATTTAACTATTGGATCACCGGCTACGCCTACTGCGCACGCGTCAACGAATCCGGCAACCTCACCGGCACTGTCTTGAGGGCCTCCGATATCGCCGACCTCAGGGGAAAACACCGCGGCGTCCTCTGGGCCGATACCCTCATGTACTCAACCAGCGGCAACGCCCCACTCGGATATTCGTTCTTTCACATGTCCGGCGGCGTCAACTTCAATTCCAGCAACGGCACCAGCAACACCTATCAACCCTGGAGCTGCCAGAACCGCGCCTGGAGCGATGGAAGCGTTGACACCGTCAACAGCGCCGATGTAAACCTCAACGCCAACGTCGTAACCACTTCCGCCGCTTACGCGTGCTCGATTCCCGGTGTATTCGCCTATTACTATTATTTTTGATCCCTGCTCATGGAATACCTCGCCGTTAAGGATGTTCGCAAAATCGTCCGATTGCTCGGTGAAGTTGCCGTCTTGGAAACCGACACCGCAGGCAAGCGGCGATTCCTCCTCGAAGGCATGGCCAGGATGGTCGAGGCCGATATATGGGCATGGATCCATTTCCAGGATAACGCCAAGGACGGAATTCCCATGGGCTTCGCATTTATTGAGGGGGGATGGGCCAGCGAAGCGCAGCGAATGTTATTCGCCGAGGCCACGACAACTCCCGTTGCCAAGCGTTACAACGAAGCGCATCGAATAGGTTGCGAACTCCACCGCACCCGAAAGCGAGTCGATATTCTTCCCGACTCCGAGTGGTTTTCGTCCGAACTTTTCCATAATTATTATGCCAAGGCCGATCTCGGCGACTGGATAAGTTCCACCTATCCACTTGGAGACAGTTACTTCAGCTCAATCATGCTGCTTCGGCAACTCGATAGGCCGATGTTCACCCCGCGCGATGTCTGCATCGTACATGTTTTAACCGAAGAAATTGACTGGCTCCACCGCGAAGGGACCAATATTCCCGCTTCAGAGCATGTGAACAAATTGTCTCCCCGACAGCGCCAAGTTCTTTTGAGGTTGCTGGCGGGGGAGGGCATAAAAGAGATTGCCCGCAGGCTTTCCCTTTCCAACCACACCGTCAACGATCATATGAAGGAAATCTACCGCCGATTCGGCGTCAGCGGGCGCAGCGAATTGGTTTCGAAATTTCTCGCCGGTGGACAGGATCGCCCAATCGATGCGCGGCCTTGAGATGCACCCAGCGACTTATGGAACACCTGACTGTTCGAGATGTTCGCAAAATCGTCCGATTGCTCGGTGACGTTGCGGTTTTGGAAACCGACACTCCCGGCAAGCGCCGATTCTTGCTTGAAGGCATGGCCAAGCTGATGGAGGCCGATTTTTGGGTATGGGTCCATTTCCACGATAACGCCAAGGACGGAATTCCCATGTGCTTTGCATTTATCGAGGGGGGATGGACCAGCGAAGCGCAGCTAATGCTATACGCCGAGGCGACGACGACTCCCGCGGCCAAGGATTTCAACGCAGCGATGAGAATAGGTTCCGAGATCCACCGCACCCGAAAGCGCGCGGATATTTTTCCCGACTCCGAGTGGTTTGCTTCCGAACTTTTTCAGAATTATTACGCCAAGGCGGATCTGGGGGACTGGATAAGTTCATCATATCCGTTTGGAGACCGTTACTTCAGCACAATCGCTCTCCTTCGCCGCCTCGATCGGCCCATGTTCACCCCGCGCGATGTCTGCATCCTCCATGTCATAACGGAAGAAATCGACTGGCTCCATCGCGAGGGAACCAACATCCCCGCTTCCGAGCACGTCAACAAACTCTCCCCCCGCCAACGCCAGGTCCTTCTCCGCTTGCTCACCGGCGAAGGCATAAAGCAGATCGCACGCAGTCTTTCCCTTTCCGGCCACACCGTCAACGATCACATGAAAGAAATTTATCGCCGTTTCGGCGTCAGCGGCCGCAGCGAATTGGTCTCCAAATTTCTCGCCGGTGGTCAGGATAGCCCCACCGACCCACAGCCTTGAGATCTCTCCGCCCGCGTACTGCGGTCGCCCCGACCAGCCCTCGATCCCCAAGTTTAGCGGCCCCGCTTGATTTCGGTGAGCTCAGTCGAACCGCGGGGCGCATCCCCGACCCGCCGCCGTCGCAGAAATGTCAACCCGCCAACCACGATGAACCCCAACGATCCAGGCTCCGGCACAACAGAAATCGTCGGCAACCCCAACCCATTCGCCCCCGCAAACGCATCCAGCGCCGCAATGTCCGCTTGCGACACCGTCCCATCCGCCCCCGAATCCCCCTGCCCGAAATTCACCGCCAGAGCCGTGAAGTCCGACCCATTTACCGATGAGCCATAAAAGAAATTCCCCTGATCCCAGTTGGTATTCCCCAGCCCGAAATTCGCCGCCAGGATCGAGAAATCGGAGCCGTTGACGACCCCGTCAAGATTGGCGTCCCCGAGCAGCGTATATTTCAATTCGATCTGACCCGATGACAATCCCGAAACCGCACCGTCCGCGCCGTCCGCCCACCCGACGCCATACCGCAGGCCACCCGTCAGGGTTCCGGCACTCGAGGAAATGATCCCCGAGCCGTTCCAGTTTCCCCCGTTGTAGCCCGACCGGATATAACCGGCTATCGTCGCGGTCGGGTCGCTGGCGCCATAATCAATGTAAATGTGGTTATTGCTCAGATCCAGCACGCCCCCGCCGGCGATGCTCAGCGAAGAAAAAGTCTGCCCGCCTTCATTCGCCGCGATCGTCACTTTTCCGCCGGAAGCGATTGTCAGCGGCGCCGCAAGCACGCCGCCCGCGATGGCAAGACTTCCAGAAACCGTAACGCCCTCGGCAACGCTAAGCAGTTGGCCCCCGCCCAGCGTCAACGACGCCCCCAGCGCTCCGCCCGGCCCGATCGTCAGCGGCGAACCCGTGATGTCGAGCGTGCCCGAAGTCCAGTCCAATTCCGACACAGCCCCGACGCTCAGAGAACCCGCATTCACAGCCCCTCCGGAAAGGAAAAACGTCCCGCCACTGGAAACCGTCAAAGCGCCGGCGGAGAGAACCCCACCGCTGATCACATACGACCCCGCCACCCCTCCGCTGCCGGCGATGTTGAGCGCCCAGACGTGAAGAATGTACCTCCGGTCTGATCGATCGACCCCGCCGACAGTGCGCCCCCCGTCCAGTTGAATATCCCCCCGCCTTCGACGCCGAGGGTGCCCGAATTCAACGCGCCGCCCGAAAGGGCATACGTTCCATTTTCCCCGACCGAGAGCTCGCCCAAAGCGCTATTCGTCCCGCTCGTTTGGACGAATCTGCCGCTCCCCATGGCCCCATTTCCAACCACCTCTGTCCCGGACACTGTCAGTGACCCGCTGCCGCTGAGTGTGTAACGGCCCAGAGAACCGGAACCGACCATCAGTGACGACCCAAAATTGTTCCCCCCATTTTGCGTGAACGTCCCCGCCCCACCCGCCCCAATAACCTCCGCTCCGCTGACGGTCAAACTGCCCCCCGCGCTCAGCGTGTAATACCCCGCCGTGAACGGCGAAGCGCCCAGATAAAGCCCCCCAGCGCCGCCACTGATGGTATTCAAACCACCGCTCTGAATAAACGTCCCGGTTCCGCCGATCCCCAGGCTTTCCGAGCCGGCGCACGTCAGCATGCCGGCGCTGAGGCTGTATGTTCCGCCCGCCCCGGAACTGAGCGCCAATTCGAGCGATGAAACATTGTTCGCCCCCCCGCTTTGATCGACGGTTCCCAACCCAAGATCCCCCACCGCTTCAGTCCCCGCCGAAAGGCTTTCCCCCCCGGAAATGTTCAGCGGAGTCGCACTGTCCAAATCGAGCTCGGCCAGATTCCAATCTGAAACGCTCCCCGATCCGGTCAGCCGAAGCGTCAATCCCGAAGTGTTTCCGCTCACATAATTAAAATTGCCGACAGAAAGGATCGAGCCGGCCACCGTCCCCCCGTTCACGTCAAGTGTCGCGATGCTGTCGCTCCATCCCCCATTGAACCCTCCGTCGGCCAGGTGCAGCGCGCCGCCGGAATTGACCGTTACGGTTCCCGCGAAAAGATCGAATTGAAACCCGCTTTCATATCCCCCGCGCAATTCCCCGCCGCTGTTGATCGTGATCGTGTTCGCCGTCAGCGTCCCCGTCTGCAGATCATATAGCGCACCCCCGATCGTCAGCCCGCTGATCGAGGCAGCCCCGCCGCTCTGCACAAGCGTCCCCGCGCCGCCGAGATTTCCCGCGTCTGCGCTAAGGCTCCCTCCCGTCATCTCCACCATTCCGCCCGATTGCGAAATCGTCGGCGTCTGCACCATCCCCCCGGCAGCGATGGCCAACGTCCCCATAACCGCAAGGCTCTGCCCCGCGCTTGAAATCTCCAGCGTCTGTCCGAACCCGACCGTCACGCCCGACCCCAGCTCGCCACCGGGTCCGACCGTAAGCCCGGAATTAGTCAGATCAAGCGCTCCGCCCGTCCAGACGAAGTCGCCCGGCGCCGAGATCGAAAACGCCGCAACATTTAAAATCCCGCCGGATAAAGCGTATGCCCCCGCCGTGCCGATCGAAAGACTTTCCCCACAGGTGTTCACGCCCCCCTGCTGAATAAACGTCGCACTCCCCGAACTGCCGATGTATTCGCTGTTGGCCACCGAAAGGCTGCCGCCCGTCAACACATAACTTCCCTGTGCGCTTGAGTTAAAACCAAGGTAAAGCCACGGCGTCGTATTAGCGCCCCCGTTTTGCGTATAGGTTCCGACCCCCGAGTTTCCAATGTCTTCGTAATACTGCACCGAGACCGACGATCCCGAGTTCTGCACCATCGCCCCGTTTTCAATCAGCAACGAGCCCGAAGAATTTGTCACCTCCAGCGCCTGGCCATTTCCCAGCGTAAAGTTTGACCCCAGTGGTCCCCCACTCCCGATGGTAAGCGTCGAATTGGTCAGGCTCAGTGTTCCCCCCGTCCACAAAAACGCGCCGCCCGACGAAACGCTGATCGAGCCCGTCGTTAGCGTTCCGCCGCTCTGCGCGTAAGTCCCCAGCGTGCCGATGCTGAGCGAATCCGTCGCATTCTCTCCCCCAATCTGACTGAATGTGCCGGCCCCGTAACTGCCAACATTCTCCCCGACGCTGATCTCCAAAAGGCCCGCCCCGCTGAGCGTATAACTACCGCTGGCGTATGACTGCAAAAGCCCGAGATACAAATTGTTCGCCGAATTCGTCCCGCCGCTTTGAACCAACGTCCCGCTTCCGCTGTCGCCGATTATTTCCTCATCGGCGCTGAGCGAACTGTTCGCCCCGCTCAGGCTATAGTACCCGCTCGATCCGTTTCCGTACGCGAGATAAAGCACCTCCTCCGCGCTGACAGACCCGCCGCTCTGCGTAAACGTGCCCGAGCCAAATCGTCCCACATAAATGTCGGGAACGCTGCCCGAGTAGGTATTGGCAACCGTAAATGTCCCCCCCTCCACGACCGCGCTGGCAGACTCATCCGCCGAGTCGGCAACGCTGAAAAACGCCCCAAATTGCGCCTCCCCCCCCTGCAATTCAAAAAATCCCTCCCCATTGATAAGGCTCGAATCGTCGCTCCCGTTGTCCACGACCGAAAAGTCGCCCGACTCAATATACACCGCCGCTGGCGCCGTGTTGTCCCCAACCACAAGCCCGCTCTGGCCCGCCGGAACGCCGCTGATCGAATAGCTCGTGGTAAAGGTTTGCGTCCCGCTGTAGATATAAAGCCCACCCGCGGCTGCAAATCGAGGAGCCCGAAGCGCCGCCAGCCCCGCCGCCGCGCAAACCAACTTCCAGCCGCGCCTGGAAATCCCGCAGACGCCGGCCCTTTTGTGCACGCGATCCGCGGGTTAAAAGCGTGCGTCCTCCCTGAACGATCCATTTTCCGACCTTCCCTGTTCGGAATAAGTTGAAAATCTGCTGAAGCCCCGGCCCGACGTCGGGACAAATACGTTGGATCCTCATTCTATTGGCGCAGCGGCGATTTACAAGAAATTGTATATGAGGTTTTGGAAATTCGCGCACCGCCTTCGCAAGACCAGCACGCCGGCAATCGCCGACAACGCCCCGGTCGACGCAGGTTCGGGCACCGCCGCAATCGTAGGCAAAGGCAATCCATTCGCTGTGGCGAACGCGTCCACCGCCGCGATATCGGCTTGCGAAATGGATACATCCGCCCCGCTGTCCCCCTGCCCGAAATTCGCCGCCAACGCCGAAAAATCAGACCCATTCACCGAAGACGAAAACAGAAAATTCCCCTGGTCCCAATTCGTCACCCCCAACCCAAAATTCGCCGCGAGGATGCTGAAATCCGATCCATTGACGGTTCCATCCAGATTCGCATCACCCAGCAGCGTATATTTCAATTCAATCTGACCCGACGAAAGCCCCGAAACCACGCCGTCTTTCCCGTCCGACCAGCCTATACCGTATTCGTGGCCGTTCACGACTTCCGGAGAAGAAAAAATGATTCCGGAACTGCCCCAGTTGCTGTTCCAGCCGCTGTGAATGTATGAAATGATCGTCGCCATCGGGTCCGGGCCGTTGCCGTAGTCGATCAGCAATTGATTATTGGTGATGTCGAGGGTTCCGTTGCCGGAAATGGAGAGCGACGAGACGCTTGCAGTCCCGGTGCCGTTTCCCAGTCGGAGAGTTCCCCCATTGATCGTGACCGAGGCATTGGGCAGCGCACCGTTTGCACCGACGATCAGGGCGCCGGCGTTGACGACGGTCCCGCCGGTATACGTGTTGACCGTGCTGAGCGTCAGCGACGCACTGCCGGATTTGGTAAGACTTCCCGTTCCCGCGATGAACCCCGGGCCGCTGATCGTGTAGTTGCCCAAGCTATTGTTCACCAGGACCGACGCCGGACTGACGGTAGCGGTGAGGCTCACGCCATAGTGACCATTGTTCGTGTCGGTAAACGCAACTGCCACGCCAGGCGTGAAGCTCAGCGGCTCGGAACCTTCCAGCCAGTTTTGGCTCACGCTGTTCCAGGTGACTCCATCGCCGCTGCCACCGGCGTTGTCCCAGTAAATATTCCCTTCGGGAATCACCAGCGTGCCGATGGTTTCCGCGGGAATCGAAAGCGAAAATGACGGCCCAAGATTCGTGAGCGTTTGCGTGCTTGGCGGAGTGTCGGTCGTCCCGATATTCGAATTGCCGAAAAGATAAAGCGTGCCGCTCCCGCCGACCGGCACGGTATCGTTCAGGCTCACGGTGACGTTGTCCGCCGACGTAGTGCCGTCGTTGATCAGCAGCAGGGACACCGTTCCATCCGGATTTGTCACCGCATGAATGCGCAGCGACGAATTGCTCGACGTTGTCGAGACAAACGTATCGCCGGTGCTCGCGAATTTGCTCACCATCTGAATGGCGTAATAAACCTCGCCCGGATTCCCGGCGGTGCCGTTCCCGTTCAGATAATGCGAACTGCTCATCTCCTGAAAATTCATGTTTTGCAGCCCGTTTTCGAAGCCGGTCGCATACGCGTCGGCAGCGAAGAGCGCGTTTTCGATCGTCGGAGGAGAGGAATTTCCGTCGCCGAATTCGGTGACGTCGATCTCAATCCCGTTGTAACCCTTGTCCGTATTGTTGGCGACGCTCGTGCGCAGATTGGCGATCTCCTGCGGCAGCGTGCTGGTGATCATGCTCGGAAGCGAGCCCGTCGGATACCAGTGAATGATACCGAAGTCGATGTAGTTCCCGGCAGTTTGAAGGATGGCTGCATCGTTGGTGCTGTTCGCCTCCGCATCAAAGCCGGCGCCGATTTTGATGTTGGGATCGACCTGCTTCATCAGCGTTGCGAACTGAACGAGATTCTGCGCGTAAGCCGTCGGCGAAAGCGCCGGATTCATGTAGCGTCCGACGTTGCTGTTCGTGTTGCCTTCGTAATAGGGTGCGTGAAGATCGTATTCCCACTGATCCCCATAGTAGCCGTTGCCGCCGATCTCGTTGCCGATTTCCCAGTACTGGATGTTTTCCGGCTGCGGATGATCGATCGCCAGAAAGGAATAAGCCGGATTGTAATCGCCGGCGGCGGTCGCCCACTGCTCGTACTCGGCCGGCGTGGAAGCGCGCAATCGTGCCCAATATCCCGCCGTGTACCAATCCACCCCCGCCGCATCGTTCCCCAGATTTACGTCCGAATTGGTTCCGTAAATTCCGGGCTGCGCATCCGCATAGGCAACTTCCGCCGCCGCCTCCTGCGGCTGCGCACCCATCGTGTCGGTTGTATTGGAGCCATAATTTACGGTAATCATCGCCTGCGTCCCGGCGGCATTGATGACGTTGAAGAAATTGCCGATGTTCGCATCCGGCCCCACGTACCCGCCCTCATTGGCCGTGTTTAATGACCAATTGTAGATGTCCGCATAACTTCCGCCAGGATAGCGCGACATCTGTATACCCGATGCGGCAATGTCGCCAGGCAAATTCGGATCGCCCCACATGTTGGCATAAACCGACGTGCAGAGCCCCAGCCCCGTGGCCGGCATCGTGGCGATCGCCGCCCCGTCGGCATACGTGATCGGTGAATTGGCGTTTACACTGACGTTGACGGCGGTCTGCCCAAAAGATCGCAAGCCCGGATAGAAAAAACCCGCCGCCGCACCAGCAATCGCAACCGCCCCACGCTCCCTTTTTAGTGCCACAAAAACCTCCGCAGAAAGCGCTTGCCGTACACCCCGCAATATACTCCGCGTTAGAAGCTTCAACAAGCAAATTTCAGCGATGGAAATGAATTCACAAAGTGTCGGACAAGCGCTTTGTCCCGTCACCAGAAGGCGGCGGGTCGCTTCTTCGCCGCCGCGGAAAGAGCCCTATAATCCCGCACAGAAGCAGAGCGACGCCCGCCGGTTCCGGCACCGCCCCGATGCTCGGCAACGCCAACCCGTTCGCAGTCGCAAACGCATCCAGCGCCGCGATGTCGGCCGACGAAACGACCACATCCGCCCCCGAATCCCCCTGCCCAAAATTCACCGCCAGCGCTGAAAAATCCGACCCATTCACCGACGAAGAAAAAAGAAAATTCCCCTGGTCCCAATTGGTAACTCCCAACCCAAAATTCGCCGCGAGGATGCTGAAATCCGATCCATTCACCGTCCCATCCAGGTTCGCATCCCCCAGCAGCGTATATTTCAATTCGATCTGACCCGACGAAAGCCCCGCCACCGCACCCGTCCCATCCGCCCCATCCGCCCACCCCACCCCATATTTCAATCCGTTCGTCGCCGTCTGCGCAGACGAAGAAATAATCCCCGTCCCATTCCATCCCCCGTTATTGAACCCCGAAACCAGCCACGACCGGATCGACGCGATCGGATCGCCGCCAATCCCGTAATCGATGAAGAAATGATCATTGCTGATGTCGAACGTCGAATTCGTGGAAACCACGATCGACCCCTGCGATCCGTCCCCGCTCAGACGAAGCGTCGTAGGATTCGTCCCGTTCCCGATCGTAATCGATCCACTCCCGCTGGCCGTATTCATCAGCGCCATCGTGCCCGTAATCGTCCCCTGGCCGCTGTTATCTCCGGCGGGGCCGAAAACGACGGTCGCCCCCGAAGCCGAATTCCACGTCAATTGCGCTTCCGCCGAAGCGCTGGTCGTCGCCGGGACAAAATCGCTCGCGATAATCCCCGCAAGTCCCGCCGTTGCCGTGGCTGTCCCATTGGTTGTGCCCGTGCCGCCCGTCGCCAGCGCATTGGCTGAAGCCGGACGCGTGTTTATGGAGACCATCGCCACCGCCACCGCATTCCCCCCATTGCCAGCCGGATTGCCAAACCCCCCCGCCCCTCCCTGCGCCGTCGCGTTTGCGGTCAGAGCATTGGTCCCTCCGAAAAGGCTGCACAACGCATTCGCCGCCCCGCCATTCCCGCCCGGCGGGCCGCCGCCGCCCCGGCCCGGATCACCGCCCGTCCCCCCCGTAGCATTGCTGTTGCCGATCACGGCCGCGGAGCTCGTGTCGGTAAACGCCAGCGTGCTGGTAGCGTTTCCGCCCGCGCCGGCCTGTATCGATCCCGAAGTCTCCATCCCGCCGATGCCGCCCGTGGAATTCTGGGTCAGCGTGAGTGAGCCGGTCGTTGCCCCGCCGACAGCGTTGCTCATCGTCGATGCCGCCCCCGCCCCAGAGCCGCCGGAAACCGCCGCCCCACCCGCCCCCCCGACTTGCGTGGCCGTCACATTCACGCTCCCGCCGGAAGTCGATATGCCCGACGCGTTCGCGGTGGCCGTCCCGCCAACATCCCCGACGCCTCCCCCCGTCTCACCGATAACACTCCCGCCCGCACCACCCGCACCCCCGGTCGCCGTGGAAACCACCGTCACCGCCCCCGTGTTTTGCCCGCTGGCAGACGCGAGTGCCGATCCCCCTAAGTCGCCGCTCCCGCCGACATCCTGCTCGCCCCCCGCTCCGCCGGTCGCGCTGCTCGTGATGCTCAGGAAAGGGATTGATTTGGTGCTCGTCAAAGTTGACATGGCCATCCCCGCCGCACCGGGCGCTCCGCCCGTCGTCTCCCCGCCATTTCCACCAATGGCAATTTGCGAAAGCGTGACCGACGTTGGGCTGTTGCCATCAACCTGGTCATCCAGCGTTTCGCTCTCGCCGCTGCCCCCGTTACCGCTGGGAATCGTCCCGCTTCCTCCCATGGTGGCGCTCCCGCCGTTACCTCCGGTGATCGAGCCCGTGATCGTCACCGCATCCGCGGTCGAGTTCGCGATAACCGTACCCAGCGTGGCCGAACCCCCATTTCCGCCGTTCCCGGTAGCGCCAGAAACAGAAGTAAACGACCCTCCGTTCCCGCCAACCGCGCTGGCCGAGCCGGTGATCGTATTGCCGTTGGTCAACACCAATGCCGCACTGGCCGTCCCCCCGTCATCAGCGTTTCCATTTGTAGCATTTCCAACCGATCCCCCCGTCGCGCTAACGGTCGCGATCAGACTCCCCCCGCCCGGGTTCGAAGCCGTCAACGAAGACGTCGCATTCCCCGGCATCGCCGAAATCCCAACCCCCAGCCCCGGAAATCCCGCATCCCCGGCGACCGATGTTTGCGTCAGCGTCAACGCGCCGCTCGTGGACCCCGAAACCGCATTGGTCATGAACGAATTCGCCCCGCTCCCCTCGGTTGCCAACCCCCCCTGCGCCAACCCTCCCTCCCCGCCCGTCTGCATTGCCGTGACGCTAACAGCTCCCCCGCCGGATGATGAGCCCGAAGCGCTCGCGCTCGCACTCCCCCCCGCCCCGCTAACGGCCCCAGTGCTGTCACCCCCCTCCCCTCCCAGCGCCGTCGCGCTCACCATGACGCTCGCCGAACCCGCGTTCGATCCGCTCGCGCTCGCGCTTGCCCCGCCCCCCGCATATCCGCTGCCCGAACCCGGATCCTGCGGCCCTCCGGCCTGCCCGCCGGCGCTCGCCGTCACGTTCACCGCGCTGTTCCCGTCCGCCGTCCCCATCGCGCTCGCCGTTCCGTTGCCTCCAAACCCATTTTCCACCACCATCGCCGGATTCGTGATGGCACTGGCCGCGACTGCGTTGTTCGTCCCGCTCGTCGCCGCAATCGCCGTCGCCGACGCCGCCCCTCCCGTCGCCCCATCCCCGCCGCTCTGCCCCGTCGCGTTGGCATTCGCCGTCGCCGGACCGGCACTGTTCGTCGCGCTGGCATACGACGTCGCCGCGCCCCCGTTGGCACTGTCCTGAAATCCGTTCACTTGCCATCCGGTCCCCCCGTTGCCTCCCGTGGCGTTGGTTGTAATCGTCAGCGACGCCGCGCTGCTCGACAGCGACAGCGAACTCGTGCCCGCCCCGGCGTTCCCCCCAATGCCTCCACCCGAAAGCGCCCCCGACCCGCCGTCGCCCCCCACGGCCGTCTGGGTCAGCGCAATCGTTCCCGTTGTCGTCGCATTCAGCGCGTTCACGATATTTTCGCTCGCCCCGCTTCCACCGTTGGAATCATCTCCCGGCCCCCCCGCCCCACCGTTGAACTGCGCCGTGATCGTCACATTTCCCGACCCAGTCGTCCCGCTGATCACCGGATAATTCGAATTCCCAAAATTAGCCGTTCCTCCCGCCCCCGCCGTCGATCCCTCCGTTTCTCCCACCGCCCCCGCTCCCCCCTCCCCGCCGGTTGCTTCTACGTTAATCGTAATATTCCCTGCCCCCACCGACGCCGCCGTGGCGATCGCGTTCGCCGCCCCTCCCACTCCCCCCGGCCCATTCGTCCCCCCATAATCCGTCGAGCTTTCCCCTCCCTCCCCCCCGGTCGCGTCCGCCGTCACCGACACATCGCTCGCCCCCTGCGCAGTTCCCTGCGCCTCGGCAGTCCCTTCCCCCCCTTCCTGCCCGCCCGGGTTATACGTTCCGTTGTTGTGCGACACGAACGCCCCGCCCGCCCCTCCCTCTGCAGTCGCGCTGATCGTCAGTGTATTTCCCGCGCCCGTATTGCTCCCCGTCGCCGTCGCCTGCGCAACCCCCGCGAGCCCGGGAACCCCCGGCTCCCCATCGTTAAGCCCCGGCCCCGGCTGCGATGGGTTCCCGCAATCCCCATTCGTTCCCCCACCACCCGCCGTCGCCGACGCGGTTGACGAAGCCGCAACCGCGCCCGCCGTCGTCCCCGCAGTGGCGGTCGCGTTCCCGCCCGACCCCCCGTTTCCCCCCGAGCCCCCGTTGGTCTGCCCCGTGCTCGCGCCCCCGTTACCCCCATTGCCCCCGGTCCCACCCGTCGCCGTCGCCGTGTTCGAAGAATCCGTGCTGATAGCCGTCGCCGTCGCCTGCCCCCCGTCGCCCCCGCTCGTTCCATTTGCCCCCGGCGTCTGCCCGTTCGTTCCGTTCGACCCATTCGCCCCCGTCTCCGTATCGGTGGCCCCCATGACGATTCCACCCAGCGTCACCGACGCCGCCAGCCCAAGAATCAGAGCAATACGCGACGATTTCTTCGCTGAGCGCATAACGCCCTCAATGCTTTTCCATTATTCCCAACCAAATACGGCAGAAATGAACACTTCTCCCAACCCCAAGATACGCCCCCCCTCCGCAATTTCAAGCCAAAAATCACCCCCGCCCGTCGCCGACTTCTCCCCGTGTAGCCGCCGTGCTTGCACGGCGCTGTTCCCCCCAACAGCTCAACGTCACCTCCAATTACCTCACCCGACGCCCCCGACGCAAAACCCCGCGGAAATCGCCCCGATTACCATCCCCCCTGCCCCCGGTTCAGGCACCGCCCCGGCAACCGGCAACGCCAACCCATTCGCCCCCGCAAACGCATCCAGCGCCGCAATGTCGGCCACAGAAACGCCCACATCCGCCCCCGAATCCCCCTGCCCAAAATTCGCCGCCAGCGCAGAAAAATCCGACCCATTCACGGCCCCGTCCAGGTTCGCATCCCCAGGCAACGTGTATTTGATTTCCGTCTCCTCCGACGAAAGCCCCGAAACCATCCCGTCTTTCCTGTCCGACCAGCCGACGCCGTATTCGAAGCCGTTCACTCCCGCCTCCGTCCGAAGCATGTCCGGTCGTTGATTGTATATACAATGCGTATATACTCATGCCATGAAAATGCTCACCGTGCGTTTGAACGAGCAGGATGCCCAAAGGGTCGCCGCTTTGCGCCGGCAGGGGGTGGAAATTTCTTCTCTGGTCCGGGAGGCAATCGCACGGCAGTCCAACGGACGCAACGGTTTAATCAAGAAGCCATCCGACGTGGACCCGGTTTTGAAGGGAATTTACCAGCGTTATCCCCATCGACCCGGCGAAAAAAAAACTGAGCTTGATCTTAGGGATCGCCAGGCCGTCGCCCGGGCCATCCGCAAACGCTTGCGCCGCAAATCGAAATGATCCTCCTCGACACCAACGTACTGGTGGCTCTATCCAATCCGCGGGATGCGCTGAACCGCAGAGCAATATCCGATCTTCGGCGGCTGGTCCCACACCCGATGATGCTGACCCAGGAGGTTTTGACCGAGGCGCTGGCGCTGGTCGTCTCACAACCGGGACGGGCGTGCTTGCGCCGTGATCGAGGCCCTCAGTTTTCAGCCGTGTCCAGCTACCGCAGACCCGGGATTCTGGACGGATGTATTTTCCTGGCTGCTGAAATACGCGGACCACGATCCCGATTGGACGGACGCCGTTCTCGCCGGGCGAATCCGAAACTGCCGGGTGTGGACCTATGACCGCGAATTCGCCACCATTTGGCGGCTGCCTGCCGGATCGCCGATTCCACTGGCGCTGAATCAAAGTTGATTCGGGCTAATTCGCCCGGCTCGTCCGCGCCGCCGCCGCAGGGCCAGCATGCCAAGTCCGGACAGGATCACTATCCCGGCGCTAACAGGCTCCGGCACCACCCCTATGCTCGGCAACGCCAACCCATTTGCCTCCGCAAACACATCCAGCGCCGCAATGTCGGCCACAGAAACGCCCACATCCGCCCCGGAATCCCCCTGCCCAAAATTCGCCGCCAACGCCGAAAAATCCGACCCATTCACCGAAGACGAAAACAAAAAATTACCCTGGTCCCAGTTCGTCACCCCCAAACCAAAATTCGCCGCGAGGATGCTGAAATCGCTCCCGTTCACCGTCCCATCCAGATTCGCATCCCCCAGCAGCGTGTATTTCAACTCGATCGTCCCCGAATTCAACCCGCTGACTACATTATCCTTTCCATCCGCCCACCCCACGCCATACACCAGGCCGTTGGTTTTTGTCCGGGCGCTGGAGGAGATAATCCCGGTCCCGTTCCAGTTGCCGGAGTTATATCCCGTCTTGATATACCCCGCGATCGTCGAAATCGGATCGCTCGATCCGTACGTGATGAACAGCGTGTTGTTGCCAATGTCCATCTCCCCGCTGGAAATCGACAGCGACGAAACTGTCGGGTTACCGGTGTTAGTGCCCAGCCGCAGCGTACCACCGGTAATCTTCACCGCCCCATCCGGCAGTGCCCCGCTCACGCCCGCCACCAGCGTCCCGGCACTGACAGTCACGCCTCCGGTAAACGAGTTCGCCGTATCAAGCGTGATCGTATCCGACCCGGACTTGCTCAGCGCCGCCCCGCCGGCAATTCCCCCGGAGCCGCTGATCACGTAATTGCCCGAACTGTTGCTGACAGTCACCGATGCCGGGCTTACCAGGGCGTTGAGGGTCACCGCATAATTTCCGCTGCCCCCGTTGCTGTCGTTAAACGTAACCGGGCAGGCATCCCCGTAAGCCGTGGTGGCCGTCCCGTCATTCCAGTTCGCACTGGTTAAATCCCATTGCTTATTTCCGGTGGAATCCTTCCAAACCAGGTTCGGCAGGCTTGACGCGCAGTAATCCGTGAATATCTCGCCGGTCGAATTCAGATTGCTGGGAATCGCCACCACTTCATTTGCCTGGATTATTTCGTATCCGGTGCCGCCAAGCGATGCCGCCGACTGGTCGGCTCCCCCATTAAGCGCTGCCACGCAGTTCGTTAATGTCACGCTCCCAAAGTTGGCCAGGGTTTGCACCACAACCATCGTGCCCTGCTTCAGCGATGTCGCCTCAGCGATCCATTCCGCCGAGGAACGCTGATCCTCAGTCGAAGTGAACTCCGTCTGGTCGAACGACTGGCCGGTCGACTCGTCGTCTATGTCGAACAAATACGCGTAATTTCCAGTCGTGCTCTCGGAGGGTTCATAGGTCGCATCCAGATGGATCGTATCGCCGGCATTAATGCTGAAGTTTTCGATCTCCTCCTGGCCGGCTGGGGCAAATTCGAACCACGGGTAATATGTCCCGGAAGACTGCCCCGCGCTGATCGTTCCCTGGATACCACACTGCTCCACCGTCGGATCCAACGTGCCCGTTGCCCCGTCCAGACCGACCCAAAACGATGAATAACTCGTCCCCGACGAAGGCGCCGTCAGCGACGGAACCACGAAGGTATCCGAAACATCGGTAAAGGCAGTGCCGGACGTGGCGGCATAGCCCGACCAGTTCGTGGATTCGGTTAAGGCACTTGCAGCGGATGCACCGAGATCCACCAGCGCGATCGCCGGGCAGGCGAGTTTCAGGAATCTGGGAATAACCGCGCGGCGCCGTGGATGGAGGCCCCGCGACCGGTGTACAAAAACGCCGTGCATTTCTCTGTTCCGCCAATCCCCGCCGAATGTTACTTATGCCCGAGCAGCGGGGTTCGCCAGCATACCTCATGAACCTCAATGCGGCATGAAGATTTGCATAAATTTTGGGGGTTTTTCAGCCAAAAAGGTTGAGGTTGGTGTTCGATAACCTGCCGAGTTGGAGAAACGTGCTTACCCAGATTCCCATTCGGTTTTGAGGACGTTAAGCCCCGCCCCCAGCCCACTTTTACGGGTATAATAACCCAATCGCGGAGAGTGTGAGGATGCGCAAGTCCCCCAAGGCGACTTTATCTAGGACCGCTTTGTCTCTTGCTGTCGCAAGTGTTGCCGGACTTTACGCCCGTACCGCCGATGGGCAGGTTACGCTTGGCACTTACTTCATCTCCGGGGAAATCTCCACGAATTCGTCATTCAGCGGCGCCCAGACCGTCTCCCTCTCGCCGACTTCGCCGACCGTCTTCGTTCCTTTGGGCGATTATTTTGAATTCGGCGTATCTACTATCCTGGCCGGAAACGTGAATGGCGACGCGGCGGATCCGGGACAACCGGCGTATCTCGGGCTGGCCAGTTGCCAATACGAGGTTGCGTCGACCGATACGACCGCATCGATGCTTGCGCCGGTCTTGGGGGCTAGTCTCGGCAGTGGCTTATACGACGCCACCGATGTCCTCCAGAACGTCTCTTCAAATACGATTACCGAAACCGGGGACGTCGAAGCGGGCAACGGAATGGTGGGAGTAGATAACCAGTTCATCTACCAACTAACTTACACCTCGCCGAGTTCGCAGACTCCATCGGGCATTCAACGCCTGGCGTTGTGGGGCGGCGCGACGGCCTCCCCCAGCGCGGCCAGCGCGTTTTTCAGCCAGTTGCAATATCAGACTGTCAGTACAGGCCTCGTTGGACTTGAGCCCCTTGTTACCCAGGGTGGTGGAGTGAACGATTGGTACTACGAGACAAGCTCTCCCGCCAATGACCCAACCTATGGCCAAACTGGAATCCCCAACAATACGACGTTCGACTCCAGCGTATTGGCAGTCTACATCGCCCCCTCCATCACCTGGACCGGAAGCTCAAGCGCCGCCTGGAACACCGGCACCGCCAACTGGACCAACGGCTCCAGCACCACCTACGCCGACCCCGATTTCGTCACCTTCGCCGACGGCGCCGGCATTCCCACCAGCGTAACCCTCAACACCACCGTCTCTCCCGATCTCGTCACGGTAAACAGCAACACCAATAACTTTACCATCACCGGAACCGGCGCGATCAGCGGAAGAGCCAACATCCTCAAGGAGGGAACCAGCACCCTGACGATCTCCACGAAAAACAGTTTCACCGGCGGAACCATCGTGGACGCCGGAGATCTGATCGTCGCCGCCCAGAACGCCCTCTCGACAAATGAGCCCCTGACGATCAACAATTCCGCCCTCGTCCAACTCGCGACCAACACCGGCCTGGAAACCTTCTCGTCGCTCACCATCGCCTCAACCGCCGCGCTCGATATCGAAAACAACCACATCATCCTCAATTACACCAGCGGCAGCGATCCGATCGCCGCCATCCGCGGATATCTCCTCACCGGATTCAATAACGGACACTGGAACGGCCCGGGAATCATCAGCTCCGCCGCGGCAGCCAACAGCCACTATGGCATCGGCTTCGCCGACGGCGCCGACAAAGTCGTCACGGGCCTGAGCAGCGGCCAGATCGAGCTGAAATATACCCTGCTCGGCGACGCGAACCTCGACGGCTCCGTGAACGGCTCAGACTTCAGCATCCTCGCCGCCAACTTCGGATCCGGCGCCACCAACTGGGACCAGGGCAATTTCCTCTTCACCTCCAGCGTGAACGGATCCGATTTCAGCGCCCTCGCGGCCAACTTCGGCCAGGGCGACAGCGGCGCGGATGTCCAGGCCCTCGACCAGTTCGCCATCGCCAATGGCCTCACCGCCGACGTGCCCGAGCCAATTTCCGTGGGAATTCTGGCCGCCGGCGGATTGATCCTGGTCTGTCGCCGCCGGCGCGCTTAATTGCTTTTCAATCAACACGGGTTAGGCTTTGGGCCCATGCGCCAGCGGGGGCTTTGCATCGCCCTGGCAATCTTCGAAGCGATCTGGCTCAACGTCATCGTACCGGGCCATAGGCGGGGCATCGTCCAAATGCCCGGGGCAGCCGTCTGCCCCTGCTGCTGCTGCGGGGAGGCGACACCTTCTCATCCTGGTGATCCAAAGCACGATCCCCAGGGCGGCCCCGCAAGCACTTGCGCGATCTGCAATTTCGCGGCCCACCTGAGCGTGCCGCCAGCAGTCGATTTCACCCCCCCACCGCTGAAGCTTCTCGGCCCCGCCGAGGCGGAAATAGCGCGGCGAGCGATTGCCCGCATCACCCTGATCCCCTTCGACGGTCGCGGCCCGCCAGCCATCGTCTGATCCATCTCATCGCGATTTCGCACTGACGATTGTCTTACCGGCGCCTGCGCCAAGGCATCTTCACATGTTTGCCAAACGATCCGCCGCCGCGGCCATTGCGCTGGCCGTGCTGCTGGCTTGTCCCGTCTTTTGCTCCGCGCACGGTTTTGTCGGCGACCGTTTTTTTCCGCCGACGATTGCTACAGACGATCCGTTCGCAGTAGACGAGCTGGATCTTCCCTCCTTCACAGCCTTTGGCGACCCAGCCGACGATGGAGTCCCCGGCAGCCGTGAAACGGACTGGGGCATGGAATTCGACAAAGAGATTCTCCCCCATTTCGCCATTGGAATCTCGGATGATTACGTTTCCCAAAGCGGCCGAGGCCAACCTTCGAATTATGGCTGGGACGACATCGAGATCTCCGCCAAGTACCAGCTCTGGCAAAACGACCCCCATGAAGCAATCGTTTCCGTGGGATTGGTCAGCGACCTTGGCAAGACCGGCAGCTCCAACGTGGCTGATCCATCTTCGATCCTTACCCCAACATTCTACTTTGGGAAGGGCTTTGGCGATTTGCCCGACTCGGTCGACTTCCTCAGGCCGCTGGCTGTCACGGGCGTCCTGGGGCAGACCTTTCCCACGCTCGCCAGCGATGCCAACCAGTTTCAGTGGGGTTTCGCCGTCGAATACAGCCTGCCCTATCTTCAGGAGAACGTGAAGGACGTCGGCCTGCCGGAGCCCTTCAAAGACATGATCCCACTCGTCGAATTCAACCTGGCTACCAATGAAAACCGCGGCAACCGCGGCTTCACCACCGGCACGATCAACCCCGGCGTTCTTTGGGAGACGCCCGTTTGCGAATTGGGTGTCGAGGCGGTTATTCCGGTCAATGGCAAAAGCGGTTCAAACGTTGGCTTCGTCCTTAACACCTGGATTTTTATCGACGATCTGTTTCCCAAAATCTTTGGCAATCCCATTTTTGGAAAGGACTAATTATGAAAACTTCATTGCTCCCAACCCTCGCGATTTCGGCGTTGCTGATCCTTTCCCCCGGCGCTCGGCGCATGCGTTTCTGGATCATGCCGATCCGAAAGTCGGGTCAGTCGTGAGCGTTTCGCCGACCGTCGTGAAAATCTGGTACACGCAGGAAATCGAGCCGGATTTCAGCGTGATCGAAGTGACCGACAGCCACGGAAAGGAGGTGGACAAGCAGGATTCGCACGTCGATAGCGACGACGAGAAGCTACTGATTGTCTCGCTGCCGAGTCTTCCCGACGGCGAATATTCGGTCTCCTGGAAAGTCGTATCGGTCGATACGCACCACACGCAGGGAGATTTTAAATTCACCGTCAAAGCGGGGAAGTGATCGATGAATCAGAGCGATTTGCCGCTGGTGATCGCGCGGGCCGTTCATTTTGGCGCGTGCCTGCTGCTCGTGTCGGTCTGCTGGCTTGATTTGCTGGTGATGCGCGGCGAAATCGGCTCGCCGCCGGCGGCGTGGGCAAAAATCGAGCGATGGCTTGTGTTTTGCGCCTGCCGGCGGCGGCGCTGTCGGGCGTGATGTGGTTCGCATTGATCGTGATGGGAATGAGCGGATTCCCATTCGAGCAAGCGATGCAGCCCCACATCATGGGAATGGTCTGGCGGGATACAAAATTCGGCCAGCTTTGGCAATTGCGCTCCGTTGTCTTCATCGGGCTTTCGATTTCCCTCGTCTTGCGGCCGCCGAAATTGAGACGCCTTCTTGTCACTCTGCTTGGCGTGATCCTGCTTGGGAGCCTGGCCTGGTCCGGCCATGGACGGTACGGATCGAATCGGTTGCACCTTCTCGCTGACAGCCTGCACCTGCTGATCGCCGCGGCGTGGCCAATCGGGCTAATCCCGTTTGCCCTGATGCTCTGGAGCCTCCGCCGCGGCGCACAGTGGCAATCGCTCGCAAAAATCACCCGGCGTTTTTCCATGATGAGCCTTCTCAGCGTCGCAGGGCTTATCGCGTCCGGCCTGCTGAACTCCTGCTTCATGCTGAATTCCCTCAGTGATCTCTCCAAAACCGCCTACGGCCGCACGTTGCTCGAAAAGATTTGCATTTTCTCCGTCGCCGTTGCGATCGGGGCCGTGAACCTGCTGCTGCTGAAACCGCGAATGGCCGCTCGTCATCCGAATCCGTCGCGAGCGGCGCTGCTGATGCAGATCACGACTCTCATCGAGATCATCTGCGCGATCGCGATCATCGCGGTGGTCTCAGTGCTTGGAACCTTGCCGCCCCCGCATGAGTGAGTTGGATCAGACTTCGATGATCGCCTTGAGCACGCCCGATTCCGGCGCAAGCAGCGCCGCGAATTTGTCCGGCACGGCGTCGATTCCAATGCGGTGGGTGATCCAGGGCCTAGTATCGATTTCCCCGCGCTCGGCCATCCCGATGATCTTCTCGAAATCCTGGGGCCGGGAATTGCGCGATGCCAGGATGGTCAATTCCCGGCGGTGAAAATTCGGATCGTTGAAGGTCAGATCGCCCTGAAACAAACCGACGAAGACGATCCTACCGCCGCCCCCGACAAGTTCGAAACACCGGGCCATCGACTGAGCGTTTCCCGTTGCGTCGATGACGCACGTCGGCAAATCGCCGCTGGTGAGGTTTTTCAATTCACTTTGCGCATCGGCGGTTGAGACGTCGATCGTGTGCTGGATGCCCATGCTCTTGCGGCAAAACTCAAGCCGGGTGGAACTGATGTCCAGTACGATGACATTTGCCCCCGCCGCCCGCGCGAACGGCATGACCGAGAGTCCAATCGGCCCTGCGCCGATAACCGCCACCCATTCGCCGGCGGAAATCCCGGCGCGATCCACGGCATGGCAGCCGATGCCCAGCGGCTCGACTAGGGCAAGCTCTTCCAGCGACAAACTTTTCGAGCGGTGGAGCTTGGCTGCCGGCACGATCATCTGCTCCCGCATCCCGCCGTCGACGTGAACGCCCATGACTCTCAGGTTCACGCAGCAATTCGGTTTGCCGCGCCGGCAGGCGATGCAGGCGCCGCAGTTCAGATAGGGCTCGACCACGCATTTGTCGCCCGGCTTCAGATCCGTCGAGGCATCGTTGACCGATTCGACGATGACGCCCAGCTCGTGCCCAAGCACGCGCGGATAAGTGAAGAACGGCTGCTTGCCGCGGAAGGCGTGCCAGTCGGTCCCGCAGATTCCGATTCGGCCGACGCGAACCAGCGCATTTCCCCGCGGCACATCCGCCGGCGCGGTCGTCTCCGTTCGTCGCAACTCGCCGGGCTTTTCAAGGACGATGGTTTTCATTTCAGTTTGTACGCCCTGACGGCATTGTCGCCGAGAATTTTTGACTGTTCCGTTTCGCTCAGTGCCGAAATCCATTCGCGAAGAATGTCCCACCAGCGCTTATACCCGCAGGCGACCAGGCAGACGGGCCAATCGGAGCCCGCCATGATGCGATCGGGTCCGAACGCTTCCAGGGCGATGTCGAAGTATTCGCGCAAACCCGGCGGGGTCCAGGATTGCCAGTCGGCTTCCGTGACAATTCCGGATGCCTTGCAATAGACGTTGGGGCGCTTGGCCAGCTCCTGCAAATTTTTCGCCCAGGGCTCGCGCTCGGCCGATTTGATCTTCGGCTTGGCCAGATGATCGAGGATGAAAATCTGCTCGGGATGGCGATCGACGAACCGCCCCGCGACCGGCAGATGCCGCTCGAAGATCAGGATGTCGTAGGCAAGGCCGAATTCCTTGAGAATTCCCACGCCGCGGTTGAAATCGTCGCGCAGCATGAAGTGGTCTTCGGATTCGCCCTGCAGCACGTGACGCACGCCGCGCAGTTTCGGGTCGGCGCCCACGGTTTCCAATTCGCGCCGCACATGCTCGGAAACCAGCGGCACCCAGCCGACGACTCCGCGAATCGACGCATTCTCGGCCGCGAGGTTCAGCAGCCAGTGCGTCTCTTCCAGGGATTGCCGCGCCTGCACGGCAATTGTGCCATCGACGCCCGCGGCCTGCATCGGGTCGCGCAGATCGGCGGGCAAAAAATCCCGGCGGATGATCGACATCGAGTCATCGATCCACGCGTAGTCGGCCGGATCGTATTTCCAGAAATGATTGTGTGAGTCGATGATCATAATCGCCTCCGTGCACTGCGCGCGACGTCAGTTGTTCTCCTCGCGCCGGAGATCCAGGTGAGGTTGTGGACCAGTTTCAAAATCCCCAGCACCTCGCCGAGCAGATTGCGGTCGATCGCTTCCCCCGCCCACTGGATGTTGCGCAGCATGTTGGCCGGGTCGGCAGAGCCGACGATCGTCGTGGTGATTTCCGGATTCGAAAGGGAATATTGAACCGCGAGCTTTTCGATGCTCGCGCCCGCGCCTTGCAATGCGCGGCCGCCCGCGCAGACCTCTTTCAATTCTTTCGGCGCGGGATGCCAGTCCGGCGTGCCGCGGTTGCTCAGCAGGCCCATTCCCAACGGCGAGGCGTTGATAATCCCCACGCCGCAGCGTTTAAAGAGCGGGATATGGTCAGCCAGGGCCGTGTCGTTCAGCTCGAAATGGCAGTAGCTCAGAATCGTGTCGACCGCGACCGATTCAACCACCCGGCGGATGGATTTCATCGGCAGCCCAGTCACCCCCACAAATCGCGCTTTGCCGGCTTCCTGCACTTTCCGCAGCGCGGGAATCGTTTCGCTGATGACCTGGTCGAGGTTGCCGAACTCGATGTCGTGAGCTTGAATGAAATCGACGTGATCGACGCCCAGGCGGGCCAGGCTTTCATCGACGCCGGCAATCACGCGCTTCGCCGAAAAATCGAAGTCGGCCATTTCCTGGCCATACCGGCCCACCTTGGTCGCCAGCACGTACCGATCCCGGCGAACGCCTTTCAGGGCCTTTCCCAGAACCGTTTCAGATTTCGTCAGCCCGTAAAAGGGGGAGGTGTCGATGAAATTGATTCCGTTGTCGAGCGAAACACGAACGGCTCGGATGGCCTCTTCTTCCTTCACGTCGCGAAAGACGCCGCCCAGCGATGATGCGCCGAAACTTAACGCCGAGATTTTCAGGCCCGTATTGCCCAGGACGCGGTATTCCATCGGTTTAGATGATACCGGATAGACCGCTCCTTCGGCAGGTCAGGCGGCTTCGCTGGCTTTCGGCCGGGATTCCGGTGGCTTGGTCTGGTCCAGCACATCGGCCAGCTCGGCAAACGCGCTGTCGTCCTCGGTGACTCTGCCCTGCAGGTCCTGGATGTTGTGCTTCAGGGCAGCCAGTTCGTCGGCCAGTTTCTTCATCTGTTTCCGCTGTTCAAAGATCTGCTGCTGCTGGGTCTTGATCGTCGAGCTTTGGGCGAGCAGCGTTTGCTTTGCGCGGGCCAGGATTTCGTGGTGCATTCCAGCGCCGATGGGCGCATGACGGATTTCGTGAGTCTCCTGCGTCTCCTGGGTCTCCTGGCTCTCGTCACTGCCCGACGTGTCAGAGTCCTGAGGCCCTAGCTCCATTTCCGTCCCAGCGTGCTTTTGCGGCTCGGGCATGGGCATCGCGATGACGCGGAACTGAGGCTGCGCCGCCTCCGGCGGAGGAGCCGCCGCGGCGGCCTTAGGAGCGGCAGCTTCACCGGATCCGTAATCCCCGTCGGGAAGTTCCGACAGCGGTTTGATCTTGGCGCCGCCGCTGAAGAGCGAAGACGTTTTCGGTTTTGCCGCGGGGCAGGCGCTGCCGCCGGCGCGGCCGGCTTGGGGGCGGGCGCGGGTGCAGGTTTAGCGGCAATGGGCTTTACAGGCGCTGGTTCAGCGGGCGTAGGGGGCGGTGTCACTTGTTCCTCCGATTCCTGATCTATTAGTTCAAATTCCGGTTCAGGCTCGGGCTCGGGGCCCGGGTTGGGTTCAGATTCTTCCGTCTCCTCAGCAGGTTGTGATTCTTCCACGGGCGCTGCAATTTCTTCCTCCTGCGGTTGCGCCTGCTCGGCCTCCGGCGCGTCCAGCGCTTCCAGCGCTGCCAGCGCATCCACCTCTTGCGG
The DNA here is from genome assembly GCA_963755915.1 of uncultured Phycisphaerales bacterium. Lineage (GTDB taxonomy): Bacteria > Planctomycetota > Phycisphaerae > Tepidisphaerales > Tepidisphaeraceae > PALSA-1353. The sequence continues at coordinate 2,602,888 of CAVWLP010000002.1, read as the reverse complement.
CGCTTCCAGCGCTTCCACCGCATCCACCGGTTCCGGCGCGGCTTCATCTGGCTGGAGCGCTTCGGCGATGGCGTCTTCATCGACAGGATCGCCTGTTTCCTCTGTGGTGGCGGCAACCAGCTCTTCTGGCGACGGGTCCAATGGTTGGGGCTCTGTTTCCGGGGGTGTTGTTTCCGCGGATGTTGTTTCCGGGGGTTTGGTTTCCGTGGGCTTCAATTCTTCGGTGAGCAGCGCTTCGAACGTTGCACCCACGAGAAACTGCGATCCACCGACTCCACCTGCTTCGCAGCGGGCAGCGGCGCAGCGGATTTTTACGGGACGATCCTGGCGCCCCCGAAACTCGACAAGGAATGGCGTGCCAGGTTTAAGCGGCTCGGTATTGAGAATGCTCAGGCCTGCGACCGACATGTCGCGAACCATGACCACGCTGGGCGTGTTGTCGCCGGTCTTGCGTTCGGGAAAAATCGTCGCGCGGCATCCGAACGGAACACGCCGATGTTTGCGGCGCTCGAAGTCTGCTTCATCGACCGGCGGCGGAAGTTCGCCCTGGCCGGTTATTTCTTCATAGATGCTTAACGGGATTTCCACACCGGACTCCTCCCAAGTACTGCTTGCATCCTCATATCCGATAGATCGCCCTCAAAACCAAACAACCGGAGCGATCCGAAAAGTTTTGCCGGGCTTCCGCGCTAATCGATATGCCGGTTATGACGGCCGGAGGGTTTGTGACGAATAAAGAGCCGAAAATAGCGTGCGGGCCGCAATTTTCATAACATCCGATAATGACCAGGCCCATCGTACAAACGGCAAAGTTTAACGCATCAGCGAAAGAGCTTTACGACCTTTATATGAACCCCAAACGTCATGCCGCAGTAACCGGCGCGCCGGTGAAGATCAGCCCCAAGCCCGGCACACGCTTTGAGGCATTCGGCGGCATGCTGGAGGGAACGACGGTTTCGGTTATTCCGGGAAAGCTGATCGTGCAGCGCTGGCGCAGCGAGAATTTTCACAAGGGGGACATGGATTCGATTTTGATTTTGACGTTCTCAGATGAAGGGAAGAAGGGGCGGATTGACCTGGTGCACGTAAATGTCCCCGAGCAGGATCATGCGGGGGTCACGGATGGGTGGAAGAGGTATTACTGGGGACCGTTGGGGGAGTATTTGCGAGAGATGGAGGAGTGAAAATCGGTTCTGTGGGAGCAAGCTCCAACAGCTTTCATAACGGCGCCAATAACTTTCCCTGGAACCAAACCGCAGCACCAAATTTTCTGTGCTTGAGAATGTAGCGCACCGTTGACAATTGATGCTCCCGGTCGGTGATCGGTTGCGCCTTTCCGTTGCGGGCCCAAAGTCCGCCCGGCGGACATTTACCTTCGAGCTTCACATAGTGCGACGTCTCGCGCTTCGCGACGCCGATCCAGTGGTCGGCTCGTGAATCCAGGAACCTCGCGAGAATGTGAAAATGATTCGAGTCGACGCTGACGACGACAACATCAAGTCTGCGGCGCAATAGTGATTCGGCCAGAAATCGGGCGCAAAGTTGGCGCTGCTTCGGTTTCAAAAACACCGGCTCACGGCGCATGATCGATTTTGAGTATTTGTACAAACCCTCGTACCGCCCGGCCGGCGGGGGCTTCTTGTAATCCCCTTCCACATGCTCGCGATGCTGTTGCGTCCGAAACCCGCGCGGATCCCCCGGCAACCAAGTTCCGTAGGTATGTCCCATGCAGTGAAACCAGTGATTCCAGGCGTTTTGAAGATTCGGCTCGCGCCCCGCCACGAACAAAACTCTCCCAAAAATCCGCCCCCATTTCAACGCAGACACCGTTCCCCCAAATCGACCCCGTTACCAAAGCCGGTGGTGTTTACACCGCCGGAACACTGTTCCCCCGAAATAAATCCGCTTCGGAGCGGCATGTCCGAAAATGTCCGGAAATTCCCGGGATTCGTCGATGGAATTTTTATTCCCTCGGCGGATTTGATCTGTCGGGGAAGAAAGCGGGAGAAATTGGGTCGAAAATACGATACATCCATATATAGGTCCAAAAGGTGTACGTTTTGGACCTATTTTGGGAAATCGGCGGATTTTTCTGAAAAATTTTTTGGGGGGGTGGGCCCGTGGCCGCGCGTGGCGATTGTCGTGGGCGAGGAATGACGCGGATTGTTGGATGCATGCCGGGCGATGTGCGAGACGATGGTGAAGCTGGCGATGAGCGGGAGGGCGGATTCAATCAATTTGGGCGTGGGGGCGGGGGGTGATGATGAATGAGATGGTGAGAAGGGGAATAACAACTCCAGGCGAGTAAGTTAAAGCTGCCGCGATTCTGAGTTAATCTGTAATAACATCCACGTTTTTTGTTCCGAACTGAAGGACACAACTTGAGGCGCCATCACCGTCGCTTTTTTGACTTTTTCTTTTTCTGGCGCTCCGGACGCGTTTTAGACAATCTCCTGTGTATTTCCATCATATGTCCCTTCAGTTGTCCCTCCGCGTTTGAACCGCCGAGTTCAACGGCGATTGCGATCAGGTCGCGAGCTTCAAGTAGTCGTTTGCGGTCTCCGCCAGAGATCGTCAGCAGTAATTCGGCGTGGCATTTGCCGTGACCCCAGTCGCCCGGCTGGCAGCTCTCAGCCTTTGCAAATTCATCAAGGGCCTCCAGAGATTTGCCTTTCGCGGCGAGAATATGTGCGAACTGATGATGGGCCTGTCCGTCGAGCGGATTCACAGACATCAATCGCTGGACTTCTCGGTGCGCGTCCGTCATCCTTCCAACCATACGCAGCGCCTTTACAAGTTCGAGGCGCGCCGGCGAGAAATCAGGGTGCGTTTCTAAAACGCGAGTGAGTTCCTGGATTGCCGCGTTGGTCTGCCCGGCTTGGTTGCGGAGTTGCGCAAGCTGGACGCGAAGCATGGGCTCGTTCGGTTGGGCTGCAACCGCTGCTTCGATAAAGTCTATGCTAATTTGCGGACCGCCTTGTTTATTTAGGGTCATTTTTCCGGGGTTCAGGCTCCAAATCATTTGCATTAGCTTTATCGTCGCTCGGTGCATCTTCTCGCGGTCAAACTCGATATACTCGTGATCGCCATGCAACCCGCCCTGAAGTTCCACACCCTTCTCCTTTAACAGGATTATTTTCTTGCCCAGGGCGGCTGCGTGTGTTCTCTCTTGAAGGACCCACTCGCTTGTGCTCCACACACCCGTAGCTTTCTCTTCCAATCGAGTGAGTATTCCGACAAAGAGTTCCGCGAGAGCAATTCTATCCTTAACTTTTTGAGAAACGGATCCAACGGTCGCTTCCTCACCGCTGATAGTCTTGACCGAACATTCCGCGAGGAACGCCTTAAAAAAATCTATCACCTCCTGATCGGCATCACAGAAGCGATGGCCCACGAACGCTGTCCTGTCCAACAGGATACGACCTTGAATTAGCACTTGCGTCTGCGGAGGAGATTCGTGGCCGGGAGGAACGGGCGAATTCTCGATCTTTTGCAGTGGAATCGACGGTTGAAAAGACATTTAAGCTCCCAATAGAAGGGCCGGCTGGGGATACCAGCCGGCCTTCAAACAGACAAGTCAGTTGGCCCTCGTGGCCAATTCTCAATCCTTAGTACATCCCGCCCATCCCGCCGCCCGGCGCTCCGGCCGGTTCGGGCTTGTCTTCCTTGATCTCGCTGACAATCGCATCCGTCGTCAGCAGCAGACTCGCGATGCTCGCGGCGTTTTGCAGGGCGGTGCGTTCGACTTTCGTCGGGACGATCACGCCCATCTTCATCATGTCGCCGTATTCGTGGGTCAGGGCGTTGTAGCCGAAGTTGGTTTCGGAGCTTTCCTTGACCTTCTGGGCGACGACCGAGCCGTCCACGCCGGCGTTTTCGGCGATCTGCTTGATGGGGGCTTCGATGGCGCGGCGGACGATGTCGATGCCCAGACGCTGATCCTCGTTGGCGGCTTTCTTGCGGACGCCGTCGAGAACCTTGGCCGCGGCGCGGATCACGCTGACGCCGCCGCCGGGGAGGATGCCTTCTTCGACCGCGGCGCGGCAGGCATGCAGCGCGTCTTCGACGCGGGCCTTCTTTTCCTTCATCGCGACTTCGGTGGCGGCGCCGACGTGGATCTGGGCGACGCCGCCGGCGAGTTTGGCCAGGCGTTCCTGGAGCTTCTCGCGGTCGTAATCGCTGGTGGTGTTGTCGATCTCGGTCTTGAGGGCTTCGATGCGGCCCTTGATGGCCTTTTCGTCGCCGGCGCCTTCGATGATCGTGGTGTTGTCCTTGTCGATGCGGATCTTCTTGGCCCGGCCAAGCTGCGAAAGCTCGACGTTTTCGAGCTTGATGCCCAGCTCTTCGAAGATCGCGGTGCCGCCGGTGACGATGGCGATGTCTTCCAGCATGGCCTTGCGGCGATCGCCGAAGCCGGGGGCTTTCACCGCGGCGACCTTCAGGGTGCCGCGAAGCTTGTTGACGACCAGCGTCGCGAGGGCTTCGCCTTCGATATCCTCGGCGATGATGAGCATGGGCTTGCCCTGCTCGGCGGCCTTGCTAAGGACGGGGACCAGATCGCGGGCGGATGCTGATCTTCTTCTCGTGGATCAGGATGTAGGCATCTTCGAGGACCGCTTCCTGTGTTCGCGGATCGGTGATGAAATGCGGGCGAGAGATACCCCTTGTCGAACTGCATGCCTTCGACGAGTTCGACGGTGGTGTCGAGGGCTCTTGCCTTCTTCGACGGTGATGACGCCGTCCTTGCCGACCTTGTCCATGGCTTCGGCGATCATCTTGCCGATCTGCTCGTCCTGATTGGCGCTGGAGGTGCCGACCTGGGCGACTTCCTTGCTGCTCTCGATTTTCTTGGACATCTTGTGCAGCTCGGCGACGATCGCCTCGACGGCCAGGTTGATGCCGCGCTGAATCTGCGTGGCGTTGGCGCCGGAGGCGACGTTCTTCATCCCTTCGGCGAAGATGGCCTCGGCATAGACGGTGGCGGTGGTGGTGCCGTCGCCGGCGACGGTGGAGGTCTTGCGACGCGACTTCCTTCACCATCTGCGCGCCATGTTTTCGTAGGAATCTTCCAGCTCGATTTCCTTGGCGACGGTGACGCCGTCCTTGGTGACGGTGGGCGAGCCGAAGGATTTTTCCAGCACGACGTTCCGGCCCGAGGGGCCGAGCGTGACTTTGACGGCTCGGGCGAGCTTACGGACGCCGCGAAGAATCGCTTCGCGGGCTTCCTGATCGAATGCGATTCGTTTAGCGGCCATTGTTTACTCCTTAAATTTTGCGAGTTGTTAGGTACGAGCAAAAAACTCGATTACTCCACGACCGCCAGGACTCGTCCTCGGACATGATCATGAGTTCTTCGCCGTCGAGCTTGATTTCGGTGCCGGCGTAGCTGGCGAAGATCACTTCGTCGCCCTTTTTGACTTCGACGGGGCGCGTTCGCCGGTGTCGAGGCGTTTGCCTTCGCCGACGCTGAGGACCTTCCCGCGCCTGGGTTTTTCCTTGGCGGTGTCGGGAAGAACGATCCCGGATTTGGTCTTGGTTTCCGCCTCGACGCGCTTGACGAGGATTTTGTCACCGAGAGGACGCAGCTTGGCCATGGCATGGCTCCTGAAAAAGTGTTGGGTTTAAATGACGAATCAGCGACGTAACGATTTTGTTTCTCATCCTTCATCCGGGCCAGCGATTCTCGTGATATCTCCGCAGCACGCGGGCCAGGGCATCCAAAAGCACATTAAAATCCACCGGCTTGCTGAGAACGCTGAAAACCTGCATTCCCAGCGCCTCCTGAAGCAAGTGGTTGGTCAGATGATTGGCCAGCAGGATTGCCGGCGTCGCCTTGTGCAATTCGCGCAAGACACGGATCACCTGCATTCCACCAAGCTGCGGCATCTGGGCATCAAGCACGGCAACGTGGACCGGCGTGGATTCGATTAAATCCAGCGCCTCGCGGCCGCTGTGGGCGCTGACTGTCTGCACGCCCTGCGGCTGCAAAAGTCCGCGAACCGTCTGATGCCATTCCTCCTGCTCATTAGCCAGAAGAACCGTAAACCGATTTATTGGTTGCGTCTGAACCATGTGCGCTACCTCGGTTTCCCGTAAAGGTCCATAAACAATCGCCGTGCCGGAAAGAGACGGATCAAAGCGACGGGAAAGAAACGCGGTAAGCCGAAATATGTCAACAGGTTAGACGCCTGTGGCCACCCGCACAAAATTGCGGGAAAAGAGCGGCTGTCAAGGGGATTCCTGCCAAAGCCAGCGGCAGGGAGATTTCGGCTGCCAGCATGGCAGGGAAAAGTATGGGATTTCTCAGGTGGGTTTTCGCCGCCGATGGCCGCAGGCCCCCAGCGCCGTAGCAATTAAGAGAACGCCGGCTGCCGGTTCGGGAAGATCGCTGGTTAGGCCATTGGCGACCGCAAAGGCATCGAGGGCGGCGATGTCGGCGTTCTTCAGGCCGGTGGTGACCCCTTGCCCAAAATTCTCTGCCAGGACGGCGAAGTCGGCGCCATTGACTGAGCTGGTGTAAAGAAAATTCCCCTGGTCCCAGTTGGTGGAGCCCAACCCGAAGTTGGCGGCAAGGATGCTGAAGTCGGATCCGTTGACGTCGCCGTCGAGGTTGGCGTCGCCGAGCAGAGTGAAGCGCACTTCGATTTGCCCGCTGCTCAGTCCCGCGACCACGCCGTCTGCGCCATCCGCCCAGCCGACACCGTAGGCGTAGCCATTTACACGCGATTGCGCTTCGGAGGAAATAATCCCCGGGCCGTTCCATCCCCCGTTGTTAAAACCCGATTTGAGGTATCCAAAGATGGTGGAGATCGGATCGCTGCCGGTGTAGGTGATGACGATTTCGTTGTTGGTGAGATCGAGTTTCGAGTTGTTTACTATCGAGAGTGAGGATATCCAACTGGTGCCGCTGTTGGGGGCGATTTGCATGGTCGCAGTGGCATAGGAAATGCCCACCTCAAGCGCGGCGCCGCCGATGACCGCTCCGGTCGTCATGTTCTGGAGGATGTCGACGATGCCATCATCGTTGATTCGATATTCATTGGCGTCTGCAACAGAAGCCGCGCCGTCGGCCAGATCGATCAGGCTTGTTTTTGAGGATAACCGAGTGGCGAAGGAACTCTCGTACTGCGAGTTGTTGGTCACCAGCGTATAGGTTCCATCGGGATCCTCGCTGTAATACCCGTATTCGTTATACAGCGAGGCGTAGAGCAGGTCTTTTCCCGCCGAATCGGTGGTGACACCGTCAAAGCCGTAGTTCACGCCCGCGAGTTCCCATGTTCCATTGACGTCGATGAAGACCCCCCCGCCGCTGTCGCCGATGCTGAGGATGCATTCGTTGGTATCGGCAACGCCATTAGGGTAGATGGGATTGTTTTGGAAATCGTATTGGAGGAAATCGCCGCCGTACGCGGTGCCCGGCGACCCTTCGTCGATGGCGGAAATGAAATTCTCTCCCCAGGAGAAATTGCCGAGGGACAGCCCACTCCAGTTCCAGCCCTGGTCGACGGTCTGATTCCCCTGGACGGAGCTGATGACGCTGCCGCGCGAGTAGCCCTCCCCGAGATCGACAATTGGGGAATTGACCTCACTGTTGCCGGTATAGACCGACGTGTAGGTGGAGAAGGATGCGGACTGATTGGGCTCGATTTCCCAAAGGACCATGTCGTCCTCGGTGGCAACTTCGACCATGTTGTAGACCGTCGGCGTGCCGGTGCCGTTATCGTAGGTGAAGATCTCCGTGGGGCCCTCGACGGTGTGGGCGGCGGCGATGACGAAGTTTGGAGAAATGGGCGTACCGCTATACGTGTTTTGGAAGTATCCCTCGAAGTTCTGAAGGTTGTCCGGGGCGGGAGTCGTCGCGGAGTTGTTATAGCCGTTACCGCCCCAAACAATGATCCCCCGGGCAACGGACGACGCCGCGCCCATAACGGCACAGAGACCCACTCCGAGACAGCACTTTCTCCCTTTTGAGCGCATTATCTATTGCCCGTTTAACAGTATCACATGGCCGCTGAGGGACATAAATAATTCATGTTAAAGTCGGTTAAAATTATGGTCTAGACAACCGGGCCTCGGCTCGCAGATTAGCCAGATTAACCCACACTAACCTTGGTCCAACCCTAAAACGGCATGTGCTTAGCAAGAAGCTGGAAACGGAGCATCGCCAGCGCCATTTGGCGCTGCGATCGCGCACGCCCTCCCGGTCGCCGGGAAAATTGAACGTGCGGGTAACCGTACCCCCCTCGTGATCAAGCGCAATGCAAACAGTACCGACGGGTTTTTGGGGCGTCCCGCCGTCGGGGCCGGCGATTCCGCTGATGGCCAGGGCGAAATCGGCCCCACTTTTTTCCCGCGCGGACTGGGCCATCGCCTTGACGACCGGCTCGCTGACGGCGCCGTGGGTTTCGAGCAGCGCGGGATCGACCCCAAGAAGCTGCGTCTTGGCCTCGTTGCTGTAGGTGATCCAACCGCGCTGAAAATACCGGCTCGAGCCGGGAATGTCGGTCAGCATTTTGGCCAGCAAGCCCCCCGTGCAGCTTTCGGCAGTGGCGACAGTTCGAACCAGATTTTTCGTCAGCAGCCCGGCGACGACCGAGGCCAGGGTTTGCTCCCCGGTTCCGTAGATCAGATCCCCAAGCCGGCGGCCGCACTCGGCAGATGTTTCCTCAAGTTTTTTTTTCGGCCTCCTGTCGTTGCGGGTATCGCGCGGCAATGCGCACCGAAACCACGCCGCCGGAAACCGTCGTTCCCACGGATGGATCGCGTCCGCGGTCCATCAGCTCCCCCAGCATCTCGCCGATGTTGCTTTCGCCCAGGCCGAAGGTGTGGAGCGTGCGCGAGGATCACCCCCCCGCCGCCCATGTCGGCGAGGAGCGGCTTGATCGAACGCTCAAACATAATCTGCATTTCCCGCGGGACGCCGGGAAGAACGAAAGCACGGCAGGCATGCATCGGCGTTGAATTCAGATCGGCGTCGATTCCGGCCGCGGTCCCGGCGGGGTTGTCGATCAGTCGCGCATGCGCGGAATCATCGCCTGGCTGCGATTTGATTCCGCCATCACCCGTCCGCGGCGGCGAAACATCTGTTCCATCTGCTCGAGCCACCGGGCATTCATTTCCAGCGGCTGGGAAAGCACGCCCGCCACGGCGAAGCGAGTGAGATCGTCCTTCGTCGGACCAAGCCCGCCGCTGACGATCAGGGCATCGCACCGGGATGCGGAATCGAAAATCGCCGCTTCGATGGCGCGTTGGTCGTCCCCCACGGTCACGTGCGCCGCCACCTGCCAGCCGATCGTCGCGAGCTGCGCGCTCAGCCACGCCGAATTGGTGTCCACGGTTTGGCCCAGGACCAGTTCATCGCCGATCGAAAGGACAATGGCGATCATTGCAGTTCGTGATGGAGCGCATCCAGCGCCAGTTGGATGCGATAGACGGCATTGGCCAGATGTCGCCGGGGGTGCGATGGAAGTTTACCGCCGCCGTAGCGGATGCGATAAAACGCCTGCGTCAGGCGAAAAATATCGTGGTAGACATCAGCCGGCAGGTAGGCCAGGGAGCGGCTGAATTCCAGCGGCGTCTGGTTGCGCGGACGCTCGATCTGGTATCGCGAAAGGATTCGCAGCAGATCGTCATAAAAGCCAAGCTGGCGCACCAGGCGCATCTGCTCGGCGGAGTCGATGGCGCTGATTCCGATGCGTCTGGCGCGGCGATGAAGACGCCAGCGCTCGACCAGAAACCATCCCACCAGCCCAAAGCACGAACTGATCATGGCCGCGATCACGCAACTGAGCGCCGTCGGCGAGGCGATCTGGTTCTGGAATCTGTCGAGCCAGTCGGCGAGGTTCTGGCTGCCGTCGACCGCGGTTTTGTCCATCGCGATGGTCAGCCCGTCCATGAAATTCTTTCGGTTGCCTGTGTCGTAAGCGACCACACTGACCGCCCATTTGAATTCCAGGTAATCGACGAACTGCTTGACTATCGTCACGTACGGATTCGCGCCCGTACCCTCAACGCCTCGGCCGGACGTGGGATCGAATGTTTCCCATTTCTGGCCCGTGAAAACCTCACACCACGCGTGCGCGTCGGACTGCTTGACCACGAAATAGTCGCCCATGGTGTTGAAATCCTCGGGAGCGCAGCGGAAACCGACCACCAGGTGCGCGGGAATATTCAGGCTCTGGCACATGAGAGTCATCGCGCCTGCGAAATATTCGCAGTGGCCGCGCTTGAAATCGGTCAGAAACGCCGCCAGCGGATCGCGATCGCCCAGGGAGCCGAGGTTGGTCAGGTCGGTCGTGTAGGTGAACTTGGACCGCAGGTGCTGCTCGATGTTCGCGGCGATCTGGTGGTCGTAGATGTGATTTCCACTGGTGGGATACCGCGCCAGCGGCTGGCCGAGCGCGTCGGTTCCGCACACCCCCGCCTGGCGAACGTAGGCGGCGATCGCAGGATCGATGACCGACCGCTCCGCCGACTGGTCGGGCGGAGAATCGGGCACGTCCAGCTCGCCGGACGACGTGACGGTATAGGTGATCGGCTCCAGCACCGGCGGCGCCGTCTCCAGCACCCCATCTTCCTTCGAGAAATGGATCTCCATTTCGTGCGGGGACGAAATCCCCGTAGGGCCGGCCATCGCAAAGAGCTTGTTCGTCGCCGTGGGCTGGAGGTTGATCACCTGTGTCCAGATTCCGGGGACGCCGGTGTCGTACAGCGTCCGATGGGCATCCTCCGAGCTGGTATCTCCAGCGTCGTCGAATCGATCGAGCAACTGCGAGCGCGACCATTGCCAGCGCCCGCGCTCCGGGTCATTGCCGCTGTAAACGTCCAGCGTCGAGCCGCGCAGCAGCAGCGGCATGGAATGCGTAATCTTTACGCCACTTTTGTACAGCTCGACCCGGGCGACCACATCGTCGCTGCGGGTGATTTTAGCGATGTTCTGGAAACCCACCTGATCGTTGAATCCGGACAGCGCCCGCGAGGCGGGCGCCTGAAGCGGGCCGAGGATCGATTGCCCGGCGCCGCGCGGGAAGAAGAGAAAGACCGCCACCGCCGTCGCGATCCCGAAGAGCGCGATCAGGCTGGTCAGCCGGCGCATCGAGCGCGGCAGATCGCGCGCGTCCTGCCGCAGCAGCGCTGGGTTCACACGATCCTGCGGCTGGCGATACAGCTCCCGGGCCTGGTCCATCTCCACTTTCAGGTGGAACAGCAGCGAGCAGTGCAGGGACAGAAACATGTAGATAATGAAGATGATCCCGAACAGCAGGCTCGCCGTGCTGATCGCCGCCGCCACCACCAGTAGCAGACTGAGGATCAGGAGCTGCGCATAGTCGCGGTTGGAGCGCAGCTCAAAAAGCTTTACCAGGTGAAGCAGAACGATGAACTGCCCCACCGTCAGGATCGGCGGCGCTCCGCCGGCCCGAACTTCCACCGTCACCAGCGCCAATGCGCCCAGCGTAATGATGCTGGCCAGAAACCGCGGCATCGGGGCGAAGCGATTGGTCTTCACCAACCAGGCGTTTAGCATGATTCCCCCCGCTGCCATGATCCAAAGCCCCGGCGCTTCGGCCGCGAGGCAGAATCCCGTCACGCCCAGCATCAGCAGGACGTAGAGGGTCGGACGAAATTGGCGGATGTCATACATAATTCAGCTCGACAGCGCGGACATCTGATCGGCCGGGGAGCATCGCGTGAAATCGACCGCCGGATCGAACTGAAACCAGCTTTGCGCCTGTTCAGACTTGACGGCAACCACGATCATCCCGCCCCGCGATCGTCCCCCCTTCGTCGGATGGGCGCCGCTGGCGGTGATGAGAACCGGGGTCACCCCTTCGGCCAGGAGGTTTTGCCCCTGCTCGATGAGCTGCGCCGTCGGAGCCGTGCGATTCAGCGGCAAACCGCCCAGTTCCGCGAGGATGTCGCGACAATGGCGCTTCCCCCGCTGTGGAGCGATGCTCGTCCACTTTCCGTTCCAGGCGCAAAGACCCACCGCCATGCCGGAATCCAGCGCCCGGTTCGCCAGGGACGCCGCCATCGCGATGGCGCGCTCCACGTCGGCGTGACCGCTGAGCGTCGCGGTTTCCAGAAACGTATCCACAAGGATCAGCAGGCGCGGCGGAGAGATCTGCACCATCTCGCGGCTCACCAGCTCGCCCGTGCGGGCGCTTCGCTTCCAGTAAATCCAGCGCGGGTTGTCGCCCCAGCGGAATTCCTTTACGCCGTAAAACTCATCGGCGCCGTTGGGCCGCGGCTGCATGTTGGCGCCGCCGCGCTCCGCCGACTGGCAAAGCGCCAGCAGACGCGCGCTCACCGCGCCCATTGCGGGGTAAATCAGGATCGTATCGTCGCGGCGGCCCATCATGGCCCGCTTCACAAACCCGAACGGGAAACTCGTGCTGATCTGAAAACTGCTGAGCTTGTGCTTGCCCCGCCGCTTGGGAATTACCGTAATCGGCACTTGCGCCGATTTTCCTGCCGCCGCGTGAAGCATGTAAGCGTGCGGCTGCCGCGTGAACGCCTCTGCCCCTTCCAGCTCCGCGAGGCAGACCGACAGACTGGGCCAGAATCGCTTGGCGTTAAGAAAATCGTATCGAATCGTCGCCGGCTGGCCGACGCATGTCGATTCGGGAATCACCCGCTCGACGTGCAGCCGCATCAGCACCAGCCGGCAGATCATCGCGCTGATCAGCAGGATGCCGATCATTAACCCAAAAACCGCGAACAGAAGATTCGCCTGGCTGGTGATGGCGGCCAGACCCATGAACAGCATCATCGCGCAGTAAATGAGGCCGGTGAGCGAAAAATCGACGCCGGGCCGGCGGCGGATGGGGGTCGCGGAATCGCCGTCCTCCCCGTGCCCGTTTTGCGCGGTCAGCCAGCGCCAAACCGCCGCCACGTGCGGCCGCAGGCGTTCATACAGGTTGGTATCGCTCAGCGTGGCCATGACCGGCTTCCGGCTCTAACCAGACATTATCTCGGCGCCGGGGTGATATCCAGAATCGACTGAAGCACCCGCCCGGTCGTCACTGCGTCGCCGTTGTGTATATACGTCTTGCTCAAAACCCGGTGGGCGCAGACGGGAATGAACAGGGTTTTGACGTCGTCAGGCGTAACGTAATCGCGCCCGCCGACCACGGCCGTCGCCTGGATCGCCTGCGTCAGCGCCAGCGCGCCGCGCGGGGAAACCCCCAGGTGAAGTTGCTCGTGATGCCGAGTGGCTTCGACGAGATCCAGCACGTAATCGACGATCGACGAGTCAATGCGAATGCGGGCCACCATATCCTGTATCGCCACGACTTCCGCCGCGGTCATCACCGGCTTGAGCTGCTCCAGCGCCGCCCGGCCCGGCTGCGTCGTGACAATTCTCTGCTCGGCCGTCCGACCCGGATATCCCAGCGATATCCGCAGCAAAAATCGGTCGAGCTGGTTCTCCGGAAGATAATAGGTTCCCTCAAACTCAAAAGGATTTTGCGTGGCCACCACCATGAACGGCCGCTGCAGCGGCAGCGTCTGGTTCTCCACGCTCACCTGCTCTTCGCTCATCGCTTCCAGCAGGGCCGACTGCGTTCGAGGCGTCGTGCGGTTGATTTCGTCAGCAAGCAGAAAATTGGCAAAAATAGGGCCGGGCTTGAATTCAAAGGCCTGGGTCCGCCCATTGAACACCGAAACCCCCAGAACGTCGCTGGGCAGCAGATCGGGCGTAAGCTGAATCCGGCTGAATTTACAGTCCAGGCTCCGCGCCAGCGACCGCGCCAGCACCGTTTTGCCGACACCAGGCACATCCTCGATCAGCACATGCCCGCGCGCGAACAGCGCCGTCAGCAGAAGATCCACCGACCGGCCGTGCCCAAAAAATACCGACTGAATGTTCCGCTTTAGGACTTCAATCCCTTGGTGGACCACAACATTCCCAGAGCAAGACTATCGAACACGGCCAGGCTCCGCGCGAAGCCGATGGTCATCACCTCTCCTCCCTCAATTCTACACGCTTCAATCTCGCGAGAATAGCGAGTTGTCCTGAGGGCCGAAATAGCCCAGTTGGAGCAGATTATTGTTCGCTCCGTAGTTGTTGGTTCCCGGATAGGTCCACTGGAATTTCTCGCTTGTGACATGCCCGTCCGCCCACGCCACGTTGGCGTATCCCCGATGCCGAAAATGGATCGACGGCGACGCCTCGCCCCACATCACCGATGAAACAACCCCGTATTCGTAAGAAGTGATATCCATCGGCGGTTCAAGAAACGAATACTCAATCAGCAGATTTCCCTGCTGCCCCATCGCCGCATCCGCGAAGGCAATCTTCGCCGAGGAGTGCCGGATCATCGTCAGCTTGGCCGGAACATTCCCCACAAGCACGTCCATCTGCGCAGCGGTCTTGGCGGTGATCACGAGCTGCGGAATGTCTGTGCTCGCGCCGAGATAGTAACCGTTGTATCCATATCCGCCGGGATAGGCGCCGGATGTTGCCTCAAACGCAAGGATGCCGGAGGTCACTGCGGGCTGAAAATTTGGACATGACAATACCGCTGCGTTCCGTAGATACGGCAGGAGGCAGGAACCTGGCGACTGGTTTGGAGACTTGGTGCTGGGGAAAAATGTCAAGGGATCGCTTGTGGTGAGGCGTGTGCCGCCCCACCGGTTGAGGTTAGTGCGCAACATATCGACCGCAACCGGCGGCCAATAGCCGTGCCAATCCTGCGCATACGTCAGCGAGGCAATCACATATTGGCGCAGATTATTCTGGCAAAACGCAGATTGCGCCTGCTGCCGCGCAATGCCCAGCGCCGGCAGGATAAGCCCGACAAGAATCGCGATGATTCCGATGACAACGAGCAGCTCGACGAGAGTAAAACCGCCCCGTTTAGCCGCAACCCGAAGGGAAGCGCGTTTTCTTCGCATCACCCCAAGCACCCCAATCGCAACCAACGCCACCCCACCAGGTTCCGGCAACTCCGCCATCAGCCCATTGGCCGCCGCAAAAGCCTCCAGCGCCGCGCGGTCTGCCGGCGCTGTCGATCCCTGCCCGAAATTCGCCGCCAGCACCGAAAAATCCGAGCCATTCACCGACGACGTGAACAAAAAATTCCCCTGATCCCAGTTGGTAACCCCTTCCCCAAAATTGGAGGCAAGAATGCTGAAGTCGCTGCCGTTAACCACTCCGTCAAGATTCGCATCCCCCAGCAGCGTGTATTTAACCTCGATAAATCCCGATCCCAACCCGTTGACGACGCCATCAGCCCCATCGGCATATCCAACGCCGTAATACAAACCGTCCGTCGGCGATCGAGCTGCCGACGAGACAATTCCCGGCCCGTTCCAGCCCCCGTTGTTGTAACCGTTCGCGATGTATTGCGAGATCGCTCCGATCGGATCGCTCCCGTCCCCGTAGTCGATCATCAATCCATTTTTCCCGACATCGACCACGCCCGCCCCGGCGACAACGAGCGAACTCAATTGTGTCATTCCCGTCCCGGCCGCAAGCTGCAACTCACCCCCAGTGACTGTCACCTCCCCATCTGGAAGAGCACCGCTCACTCCAGCGACCAGCGTCCCGGCATAAACCGAAGTTCCGCCGCTGTACGAATTCACCGTGTCCAGCGTAAGCGTCCGGCTGCCCGTTTTCACCAGGCTTCCCGTCCCGGAGATGCCGCCCGTTCCGCTTATCAAATAATCGCCGCCGCTGTCGCTGACAGTAACTGAACCCGGATTCACGACGGTGTTCAAAGTGACCGCATATTTCCCGGAGCTGTCATCGAGAATGACGTTGCTCCCATCCGAATAATTTGTATGCCCCCCCCGCCGTTCCAGTTTGTGCTGGTTGCATTCCATTGGTTATCCCCCGAACCATCCGACCAGGTGATCCCCCCGCCCCCCGAGGAATACGCCCCGCTGATGACAGCGATCGAGTTCACGTTTTCGCACAGCCCCGGATCGTAAATCGTGTGACCATCCGAATCGACGCTCGTGCCGCTCACCGCGTCGGTAAGCTGCACGTAGCGAATATCGTTGAGATTCAGATATCCCTCGGCGATGAGGGGCGAATCATCCAGCTCCGAAAGATCAAACGCATCGCCCCCGGCCACTGCGGGATCGAACGGATCGATCGCATTGGTCGTGACGTTCGCGTAGACCGGCGTCACCCCGGCGTAGCCGCTGACGCAGGCGGGGTTGATGTTCCCGTACATCCCGACAGACTGGGGGGTCTGGGAGACGTTGGGGAAGGTTGCAAAATGAACCCCATCGCTGGACACCGAGACATAACTCAACTCCGCGTAATCCTCGCTGGAATCTCCATTCACGTAGAACGCATTCGCATACACGACGAAATCTGCGCCGGCCCCGTCAGTGATGGCCTCATCGCCGAAACCGAAAGTCGCTGAGCCACCGTACCCAAGGCGATAAACATTCAGCGTCTGCATAAAATCGCCTTCACCCGTGGGGCCGCCGAGGGCGACGGTCGGGTCGGCGAATTCTCCCTGCTCGCCCTCTCCGCTGTTGGTGCTGATCACCTGGGACGCGAAAAACTGATCGGCGCAGGCGCGCACGGCGGCGCTGTTAAAGCGCCGCCGTGCCGAAGGATGCAAATTGTCGCCTGCGTGTCATCGTGTTTTCCGTCGCATGAGCCCTCCGGCACACAGCACCGCGAGCAGTCCCGCGCATGCCGGCTCGGGAACGACGATCGCATACGCCTGCCCTGCGTCAGCGTCGTTGAAGATCAACGCGCCGGTGCCTTCGCTGAGCGGAAGATTCGGATTGAACCCCCCGCCGGTAAACGAAATGCTCGTCAGGAAAGGGAACGGATTCTCCGAATTCGCATAATCCGAGGCAAACTCGCTCACCTGTGGCGAGGCAGAATCGATTCCCGAGATCGCGGTGATCGTGTCGGTAGTGGTGACATAAGCGATCCCAGCGGAATCGAAGGTAATTCCGTAGGCGCCCGACCCGCCGCCATCGGTCAGATCAATGGCTGACGACGTGTTGCTGTCGTAATAGTGGACCAGCGAAGGTCCGCTGATCGAGTCCTCCAAAAGCAAATCCGCCCCGCCCGGCGACACACCGGCAGCGCCCACATACCCACTGCCGACGTTCTGCACCACCGGCGAAATGTTGCTGGATGTCTGCGTCAGATTCACCGAGTCAAGATAAAGCCCTCCGCCGCTCCCAAACGAAGAGGTCGCGCCGGAGACCAGGGCGGTGGTCGAGTTGATCAGCGCCACGCCCTGAACCGCCGGCAGACTGTTGTTCGCCGTAATCTGCGTAATCGTCGGCGTCGGCGTCGCGAAGTTCACTTCCCACAGCGCGTCGGTGTTCCCGTCTTCGCCGAAGACAATCGTCGAACTGTTGAGGAAAACCGGATCAGTATCGAAAACCCAATTAGGGTCGGTCGCCGTGGCAACCACCGTCCGGCCGTTCTGCCAAGTGTTGTAAAGCGTAACCGTCGACCCATTCGTCGCCGCCAGCTCTCCCGTCGAGCTCACCGCCAGCCCGTCCGGAGAAAACGGCTGATCCGAAGAATCGACCAGCGGAACAACCTGATAACCCGCGGGCGCCTGGATTTGGCCCAGCGCATACCCCGCAGCAAATTTCAGAAGCAAACCGCAGAAAAAAACCGCTCGAAAAATACGGGAAACATGACGCATGATCTTCCTCCAATTTCGGAAATGCCGACATTCGCGCAACGAGAAAGCTCCCGCGCAAAAATTCGGCCCAACCAGATTGTGAAATTGGCTTTCCGATCGCCGATTCGCGCGGCCCGTTCGGACATGGCTTCGAGTTCGCGCTTCAGCGCGGCTCGCATGGCAGGCAGGTCTTCTGGCTCGTGACTTCCGGCCCTGAGTCTTCCCGGCGCTCTTGCACCAGTGACTTTTTCAGAACCGATCGGGCCCCAAAAAACGGCCCGCACAATGCTCACTCACGCATCGGTCACTCACAGCGGCGCGTCCGCGGCGGATTTTCACCGCCTTCCCTGACGCCTGCTCAACATAAAAAAGCAAACTTTGCGTCCGCTGTCAATGGGTGGAATGTTATTTTTTGTCGATTGCGGGGAATCCGTTGTCGCTTTTTAGGGGTTGGCATTCCCGCCGCTTGAAGACGAACCGCCAGTCGATGTCGGCGGCGCGGGCGGCAGCACTGTGGCCGCCAGCGAGAACGTCGGGTCGATCTGCGTCTGCGCGTCTTCGGCCGCGTGCTCGTGTTCGGCGGCACCGCTGGCGTCGCCGATGAACGACGCGAAATCCGCCCACTGCCGATTCAATTGCGCCGTCCCCAGCAGCGCCACGTTGCGCCGCTCCGCGGCCGGGCGCCTGTGTCGGTCGCTCCGAAACGCTGCTCGCCGTACGCATCGGCGGCTTCACTGAATGCCTTGTTCGCGTCGTCTTCTTCCTGCTTCAGTGCATCCGGATCAAGCGGCTGCAAATCTCCCACCGCTTTGGGAACATCGACACCGGTTTTATTCTTATCCAGCAGCGCCGTCAGTCCCGGAACGACGACGCCCTGGTTTCCCGCCGCCGCCGCACCGGTAAATCCGTCGAACATGCGCTCGATCATCAGGTCGATGCGCGTCTTCGCCGCCGCCACCGATGCCCGCGCTTCCAGTGCCGTCGCCATTTGCAGGTTGAAATACATCGGATGCAGGATTTCCTCGGTCTCGTGCCAGATAGCCACATCCGGGCTGTCCTGTTTTTCCATCTCGTCCTGACGCCAGGTGGTGCGCAGAGCGTTGCAGTGGGTGATGATCGTATTGAGCTGCGGAATGACGGCATTGAGCTGGTCGTTCACGGTATCGCGCATCTTCGCCGCTTCCTGCAGAGAAACCGCCAGGCTCGTCGCCAGAATGTCGATCGACACGCTCCCCGGCTCGCCGCTGGGAACGATCAGGTCCGACTGCACCTTCCGCTCGGCATCGATCTGCTGCGAAATACTCGTCCACCGGTCGTTCTGCGCCTGGATCTGCGCCTCGAGTGAAGTGATGGCCGATTCCAGCGCCGCCTCCTGCACCTTGGCCTCGTCGAGAGAAGCCTGAAGCTTGGTGAGCTCATTGGCAAGACCCGCCGCCTTCGAATCAGCCAAAGCCGCGTCGCGGCGATCGGTGGCGGCGCTAACCGTGTCGGCAACCTGCTTGTCGCCCAGCTCTCCCTCGGCCCGGCGAAGATATTGCTCCGCCTCATCTCCCTTGGCCGCGCTAAGCTTGTGAGCCGCATCGGTCTGCGATTGATTATCCTGAATCTGCTGGGTAAGGCTCTGAATCTGCGCTTTGATAGCGAAGAGCGTGGGAAGCGTTCCGCTGCCGCCGGCCATCTGCCAGGTCGCTTGCGTTTCCGAGCCGCCGATTTGTGCTTCCTGGGCTTTGAGCTTCTCGACCTGCCCGGTCGGCTCATACGCCTTGAGGGCCTCGGCACTGGCCTGCGCCGAGGCGACCTGCATCGCCAGATTCTCCATATCGTCGATGTTGCGGGTGATGGTCAGCTCCTGCGACCGCAGGTCGGCGATCATGAGCTGAATCCGCTCCAGCCGCACCTGCGCCTGCCGCGAGCGGACGAGAATCTGCATCACATCGGAAAGGTTGCTGTTGCTGGCCAGCGAGTCGAGCGTCGCCTGCACGCGGTCGAGGTTTTCCAGGCTGGAATCCTGCGCCCGCTCGCGATCGACTTCGTCGAGCGAGTCCTTGGCCGCCCGATCAGCGGTGGCGGCACTGCCGCAGCCGGATAGGCCCAAAACCAGGCGCACAGAGAAACCGCTGCCAATGTACTGAATACTGCCTTCAACTTAAGCATTCGATTGACTCTCCAACAGGCTAGAGAGTTCATTTTCCTCGCGCGGCGGGGGCAAGTCAAATTGAATTGGGTTTGGATGAATTGAAGGCTTGATCAGGGGCGAAATTACGAACGGAACCCTAAAAAATTTGCCGCGGACCCCTTCGGTACAAAAGGTAACACTCGGCAACAAAATGGGGGGTTTGGGCAGAATAGGAAAGCAAGAATCGGCTTTTTCGGGCGATGGGCGCGCAATGGAACCGTTTGTAGTCTTATGGAGCAGATCGCGGGGTGGCGCGATCAGAGGTTCTCGGCGGACTGCCGCTTTGCCAACTGG
Source organism: uncultured Phycisphaerales bacterium (assembly GCA_963755915.1). Classification (GTDB taxonomy): domain Bacteria; phylum Planctomycetota; class Phycisphaerae; order Tepidisphaerales; family Tepidisphaeraceae; genus PALSA-1353. Next base: position 2,582,803 of record CAVWLP010000002.1, on the reverse strand, counting down.
CTGGACAACGGCCAGCCGACGGGGGCGGAAGGTGCCGGCACCACCGAGACCGGAACTTACACCCTGACGTCCGCCAACCTCAGCAACTTCTTCAACAACACGGTACCCCGCAACGCGGGCGCGAGCCCAAGCACGAGCCGTCATCTTGCCGAGCTTATCAAATGCGGAAGATGTGCTTTGCGTCGAGATCGGCGTGCATTGCGACAACCGCTTCGACGGATACTTTGGAACCCATTTTTCCTATATTCGTTGTAATCGGTTGCAACAAAATGACCAACGAAATATTTTCTATTTTTGCGCAGACTTCGGCGAATTTGGTTGAAAACGTTATTGCGATTTTTGTATTGTTCCGCCCCGTGATTTCACCTCTCAGTTTGAACGATGAGGGTTGAAGTCTGCGACACACCATTGCTGGCTGACGCGATGGGGTCATCGAAAGGAGAAAAAAATGCGTCGATTTATTCATAAGGCTGCCGTATGTTCGTTGGTTCTCATGGGCATGCTGGCCACGGGACGGACGCAAGCCGCGGTAATTGCGTATCCGACTTCGGGGACGTTTACCAGTAACAGCGTTGAGCTGACCTCGAACGTGGTGTACGCGGTCGATGTTGGTTCCTCTTCGGCCGTGACGGATTCGGCGACCGGCATCATTTTTGGTGCTGACAATGGTACGAATCTAACTGAGTCGTCGAGCGAAGGGGTCTCCACCAACGCGGTATTCATGTCCGCCACCACGGGAGACGCCGCGTTCGACAGCGTATTGAATACCGCCGATTTTCCAAGTGCATTTACCCATGAGATCACCTATACGCTCAACAATCTGACAATCGGGAATTCATACGAATTTGAAGTCCTGTTGGCCGACACGCGCCCCGTGTACATTGGCCGGCTCTTCACAATTTCGCAGTCCAATGGCTCGACGCCGTCGCTCACTGAAACCTATGCGTTTGCCAATGGTTCGCCGGCGATTGGCGCCTATGCGATCGGCACATTTGTGGCGGATGCGACGACACAGCCGTTCCAGATCTTATGCCAAAATGCGCAGCCGCCCGTTAACGACGGCGATCCTGATGTTGGGGGTCAGCTCAATGCACTGATTCTGACGTCGGTCCCCGAGCCGTCGACGTGGGCTATCGCGGTCGCGCTCGGCATCGCGGTGCTGGCATACAGGCGCCTGCGCTTGCGGTTGGGAAATTGAACAGAGACTAAAGGGGGGTCGGGAGGGTCGCGGTAGGGACCGCCCTTGCGAACGGCCCCCCGCACAGATCCGTACGTGCGGCATTACCGCATACACAAAAGCGTCGCAATCTTTGCCGGCGTGGTATCAATACCGGACACGGAATGGCTACGACCGATGACTTGATAGCCGCCATACAGAAAAGTGTTATGGAAATCAGTCTAAAGCAGACTTTGGTTCAATGATTCGCTCTTTATAGACCCTGGAGAATTACCCTGGCAGCGCGGCAAATGCTCTCCGACTGAACATCCAGTCTGCGGAACTCCTCGCGCCAATTCATCACCGCCTGGCCGGAAGCAAGAATCGAGCGGCCGTGCAGCAAGCAAAAGTGATCGTGAGTCAGGCGCCGCGTTTGTGTTCAAGTACTTTGACTTCGTGCAGTCTACCCGTGTTCACATCGAAAACGACGCCGCGCACGGGGACGTCTTTGGCAATCCAGGGATGCGACCTGACTTTCTTGATCTGCTCCCGGGTATTTTCCTCGGGGTCCTTGTAGGAGAAGAATCGCATTGGAGCCGGCGACGCATCGCCGGTCGAAGCGCTCAGCTTCGCGTTCAAATCGGCATCCGTGAATGTCGTGAACCCGCAGCCGGTGTGGTTGAGAAGCAGTATCTCGGTGGTTCCGAGTATCCGGTTGGAGACAATAAGCTCCCCCAGAACATCTTCGGTTACGGCGGGTCCGCCGGTTCGGATCACGTCGATATCAGCTTCCGGCAGCCCCAGGATTCCAGGGAGGTCTGAGAGCCGTGGATCCATGCAGGTTACAACTACGATTTTTGGGGTCGGATGCTTCCCCAGAGCTGGGTTGTAGCTCTTTGCATAATTGCGGTTTGCTTCCAGCGCTTTATCGATAATACTCATGGTTTTTCTCCTGTGGGGCCAGCGGTGGGGCTGGACCGGTTTTTTAAGTCACTCTACGGTTCGAAGCGGCAGCTATGGACAGATTGGAGCCGATATGCGCCGGCAAAGCTATTGGACGATGGTATTGGCCATACCTTGGTATTGAGATCCCTGGAACATGACGCTATAGGGTTCGCCGGCAGGCCGGCGATCGACATACGATTGCCCTTCAGGGTGGAAAACATATAAAAACAAAAAGCAGCGAGTCGAATGCAAAGCGATACCGCGGATCTTGCGATTGTCGGTGGCGGCGCCGCGGGCCTGGCAGCGGCGATTTTTGCCGCCAAGGCGGCGCCGTCAGGGCTTCGGATCGTTGTTCTGGATGGGGCCAAGATGCTCGGTGCGAAAATTCTCGTCTCCGGCGGCGGGCGATGTAATGTCACACATCACGAAGTATTCCCCACAGATTTTAACGGGTCGCAGAACATCGTTCGCAACATTCTCTCGGAGTTCGATGTGGCGGCGACAATTCGCTGGTTCGCGTCGCTCGGCGTTGAGCTCAAACGTGAGCCGTCGGGAAAACTCTTTCCGGTCGCCAACTCGGCGCCGGACGCCCCGACGTCGTGGAGGACACCGGGGCTCGCACCCGGGAAGTGCTCGAATCCACTATTCGCCGGGGCGCACGCGCCGGCGTCTTTGCCGCGGCGCTGGCCCGAAGGTGCGAACTGCAATCCGCCGTGCTGACCGCCTGGTCCGCCGTCCATGGCCTCGCGATGCTCGCGATCGATGGTCTCCCCGCCGTGCCGCGCCGCACGATTGACCACATCGCCGATAAGCTCTCGCGCATCGTATGCCGCGGACTTCAAGCGCACGATCCGATCAAAACCAGGTGTCCGGCGATTTCTTAAAATAATTTGCACAAGTATATTGACGCTGCCTACATTCGCCGCTATATTGACAGCGTCAACATAGAGGTCGCGGATCGTAGCGCCGGTAATTCGCCGTCGCGTCCGGGACGATCGAGATTGAAAACAGGAAAGGACGTGACAAATGAGAATCGGTAATTTCAAACATCGGCTCCCGAGGTTGAGAGAGGTGACTGCGCTCTGCCTGCTTCCGAGCATCCCATTTGCTTTGGCGCTGGGGTGCGGCGGACTGGGGGACGGCGCAGCTATCGCGCGGAGCGTCGGAAATGTAAACCAACCCAATGTTGTCGAATCCGGGATTCCTAACCCCGCGCAAGCGGGTTCCGCAAATCATCCTCAGGTGTCGCCCCAGCAATTGGCGGCCATGACGGGATGGGTTCGCTCGCTAGCCTTTCAAGCCGCAACCTACGGCGCTCCGATCGTGGCGATGTACAACCTGCGGCAAACGGTGTGCATCGGAGCCAATGCCAAGGCGCCACCCGGCGAAATCTGGCGTCTGGAGGACATCGCAACGCCAAAGATGGCCGAAGAGGCCGGGTACGTTTCGCCGAATGTGAATACGCTGTACCGCTTCGGTTTTCTGGACCTCGGCCAGCAGCCCTTCATCCTCAGCGTTCCCGACTCCGGCGGGCGTTACTATATGGTCGAACTTGTTGACATGTGGACGAATGCGTTCGCTTACGCAGGCGGTACGGCCACGGGTTACAAGGGGGGCAAATTCGCCTTGGTGGAACGCGGCTGGAACGGCCAGTTGCCGGCCGGCGTAACACGAATCGACTGCCCGACCCGCTGGGTTGAACTTCAACCGCGCGTGCATGTGAAGGATGAAGCGGATCTTGCGGCCGCCAAGCAAGTGCTGGAGGCAATTACAGTGCAAGGGCTGGCACAATACAATGGTGGGCCCGCGCCGGAAGCACTGACGTACGATTACCCGTCGCCTATGATCGATCCGAAAGTCGCCAGCAGCCAGATGAAGTTTGACGACCCATTGCAATTCTGGTCGATCTTCTCAGCGGCCATGAACGAAAACCCGCCGCCCCAGAACGAGATTGAGGCGGTTCTACCGCAGTTCAAGTACCTGGGAATCGAGTTGGGCAAACAGTGGACGCCCGAAAGCGTGAATCCGCTGATCCGGGAGCAAATGAAGGAGGCCGCCAGCGAGATCGGTTCGACGCTCGTGGGATGCCTCCCCCTTGGTGGGAAATTTGCCAACGGATGGGTTATCCCCCCGTACAATGTGGGTTTCGCCGGTAACGACTACCTGTCGCGCGCCGCCGTCGCGGTGTTTGGCCTTACGGCCAATACACCTGTGGAGGCAATCTACTATTCCGGACTTCTGGACTCCAACGCGCAGCCGTTGACCGGAAAGAGGCAATACACGTTGAGATTGACGGGGGATATGCAATATGCCAAGCCGATACCGCCTGGTTTCTGGTCGCTAACCATGTATGACAGCGGCACCTCGCTGACCGTTCCCAATCCGATCAATCGGTACTCCCTCGGGAGCGACGACGATCTCAAGGCGAATCCGGACGGATCGATCACGCTTTACGTCCAACAGAACGATCCGGGCCCGGACCGAGAAGCAAATTGGCTGCCTGCGCCTGGAGGTCCATTCTATCTTTTACTGCGCAATTACGCGCCGGTGCCGGAAGTTGCCAAGGCCTTAAAGGATTCAGCCACCTTCCAGGGGCCACCGCCACTGGTGCCGGTCGGCGCGGTTTCGCAATAATGCGAAGCCGATCTGCTTGGTCTCGAATTGCCGCACATACGGATGCTGGGAAACGCTGGCTGGAAGCGATGGCAAAGTGCGATTCATCCAGTTCGAGCTCGGCCCTGACCCCAACCCTCTCCCAGACTAGTGGGAGAGGGGGAAAAATAGCACAGCGCCCGCGACGGTTTTTAGCCATCGCGGGCGTTTGCTTTATAGGCCTTGCTCACGCTGATGAGGGTGCGGAGCTGTTCGGTCAGGTCGCCGGGGTTGTGTCCCTTTAAATTCGTGTATATTGACAATGTCAATATTATCTCGCATAATTGTCGATGATGAATGAAGCAACCAGGACTGCGGCGGCGGATGGGTATCACCATGGGGATTTGCGTCGGGCGCTGGTTGACGCTGCAATGGCGCTGGTCACGGAGGAGCAGAATTGGGCCTTTTCGCTGCGCGAGGTGGCCCGCCGCGCCGGTGTCAGCCACAACGCCCCGTACAACCACTTTACCGACAAGCGCGAATTGCTGGCCGCGGTTGCGGCCGCGGGATATGATGCCCTGCGCGACAAGCTCCAAGCTTCGTTTTCCGCTGATAATCCACCCGACAAGGCGCTGATCAAGTGCGGCGTTGCGTACGTTAGATTTGGCCTGGAAAATCCGGGATATTACCGCCTCATGTTCAGTTCCGAGCTAGCCGGCGTTGAGGGACGTCCCGACGTGGTGCTTCAGGCGGCCGGCCAGAGCCGGTCGGTGCTGGAATCGATTCTCCGCCGGGGGGCGCACGAAGGCGTTTTCTCCAGCACGATGAAGCGTGAAGAGGAGCTCGAGGCGGCGGTGCTGACGGCATGGTCCGCGGTGCACGGGCTGACGATGCTGGCGCTGGACCGGCTGCCGGCGATTCCGCGCAAGGCGCTGGACCATCTGGCTGAAAAGCTGTCGCGGATCGTCTGCCAGGGGATGATGCGGCGCTGACGGCCTGGTTGGAACGCGTGCCAGTATTTTTTTGATTTATACGTTGACACTGCCCATATCTGCCGATATATTGACACTGTCAACTTAGCCCGTCGCGTGATGGGCGTGATTGACGGGACAGTAAAGGTGCAAGCCTGCACCTGAAAAGGAGATTGTTATGCCGTACCTGCAACTGGACCTGCCGAGGAGTTATCCGTTTGCCGTGAAGCGTGATCTGGCGCGGAAATTGGGAAATCTGTACGCCGAGATCATGCAGACCACGCCCGACCTCGTGGCGGTTGCCTTCCGAGAGTTGGGAGAAGGCAACATGTGGCGTTGTCGCGATGCCGAGCCGGTGCCCGGAGCCGTGGTGAGCTGCGAAGTTCGCCGCGGCCGTCCACCGGAGCAGCGGGAGCGTTTGGCGGCGGCGATTTTCGACGCATGTATCGAGGCGCTGGGCCTTGATCCGCACGTTCTGGCGGTGGAATTCACGCAGCACGCCGGTGATGAGAATTATTTCAGGGTCAAGGTGAACGGCCGTTTCGTCGGCGGCCTGGGCCAGGATTGGTCCCCCACCGAGACGGAAACGTCCATGGTGGATCAAATGGTCGCGAAGATTGGCGTTTCGCGATAGCCGCACCGAGCCGCGCAGCCGTGAATTGGCAAATCAGTGTCGGCCCACGCTGCGCGGCCGGTTTTTCAGCTTGAACGCAGTCATAGGAGTATTCGGCCAGTATCGTTCCTCGGTACTATCGCGCACGGCAAGGCGCGCCGGCCGGAGGTCTTGCATCAAGCGGCGGAAACGTCGCGTACAACTCCGACGGCTGCGGGGGCGTTGGACCTCCTCAACATACCGAGCGTCGGACGGCGGCGCTCTCGAATTTACTTTGCACGAGCAGAGCAAACGCCCGCGTCAAAATGGCAGGAAATCCGCGAAATCCCTCGAAAAACGCGATTGCGAGTTTCACTGGCGTCCCGCTGGCCCCAATACCACCAATCGGTTTGAACGTCCCGCCCGCACGATTACACTTCTCATCGCTTGGCAGTTAACTCCAGTACGGTGACTGGAACAAGCCTCCTGTTTTCTGCCGGTGATTGCATAGCCCTTCTGCCGGTTGCCTGTGCCTGGATTCTCTTTGGTATTTCTGCCGATGCAAAGCGATACCGCGGATCTTGCGATTGTCGGTGGCGGCGCCGCGGGCCTGGCGGCGGCGATTTTTGCCGCCAAGGCGGCGCCGGCAGGACTTCGGATCGTTGTTCTGGATGGGGCCAAGATGCTCGGTGCGAAAATTCTCGTCTCCGGCGGCGGGCGATGTAATGTCACACATCACGAAGTATTCCCCAGAGATTTTAACGGGTCGCAGAATATCGTTCGCAATATTCTCTCGGCGTTCGATGTGGCGGCGACGATTCGCTGGTTCGCGTCGCTCGGCGTTGAGCTCAAACGTGAGCCGTCGGGAAAACTCTTTCCGGTCGCCAACTCGGCGCGGGTCGTGCTCAAGGCTTTGCTGGATGAGTGCGATGCGCTGAAGGTGACAATTTTGACGAGCCACAGGGTGACGGGAATTGGCCCGCCTTCGGACGCCGACCACTCCTTTCAGATCCTGCACAACAACGGGACGTTGAAGTGTGGGCGGGTAATCGTCTCGACAGGTGGGCGATCGCTCCCGCTAAGCGGCAGCGATGGATTGGGCTGGGAAATCGTTCGTGGATTGGGCCACACCGTTACCCCGACGTACGCCGCGCTCGTCCCCTTGGTCCTGTCGCAGCCGATGTTTCACGCTGAACTTGCCGGCGTTTCGCAGGATGTGCAGTTGTCGGTATTCCTGGGCGGGAAGCGGATCGATGATCGAACCGGCAGTCTCCTCTGGACTCACTTCGGCATCAGCGGCCCGGTGGTGATGGATGCGAGCCGACACTGGACGACGGCGCACGAAACCGCTCAGTCAACCGGCGTTGCGCCGACGTTGCTGTGCAACCTGCTGCCCGGCGAGAGCTTTCAGCAGGTCGAGCAATGGTTAATTCAGTCAACCTCGAATCGACCGAGGGCTTCGATACTCACCCATTTGTCGCAACGGCTTAATGAACGCACGGCGGCGGCGCTGCTGCGGCACGCCGGGATTGATCCAGCAACAGTGGCCGGCCAGTTGACGCGCGGGCTGCGGCGCTCGCTCGTTCACGTGCTGACGGCCCTCGTGCTGCCGGTTGCGCAGCATCGTGGTTGGAACTACGCGGAGGTGACGGCCGGCGGCGTTCCGCTGAGCGAAATCGACTTCCGCACGATGCAGTCGCGGAAAGTTTCGGGCTTGTACCTGGCCGGCGAGGTGCTCGACTGCGACGGCAGGATCGGCGGATTCAACTTCCAATGGGCGTGGGCAACGGGCTTCCTCGCTGGGCGCGCGGCTGCGACACTGGCGTCGCCGTAGCGTGCGGGGGTACAGTGAGCGGATGCATGCATTGTTCAAAAAGTTGGGGGACACTGTCCTTCAGCGCTGGAAGCGGGAAAACTTTTCTCTCGCGAAGTTCCCGGACATTGCCTGCTGGGCGCTGGATGCGCAGCCGCCTGCGAAGATCGTGAAACTTCCTGCCCTCATGCGGGATTTCCTGCTCAGCGAAGAGCAGCCGGTTCAGACCGATTCGCCTTTCGGAGAACCCGAACTGGTGGCGTACAGCCATCCGCGGTTTTACATCCAACTCCTGTTTTGGATGGACGGAACAACAGCCATTCATCAACACGAATTCTCCGGCGCGTTTCATGTGATGCATGGGTCGAGCATTCACGCACATTATGAATTTGAAAAGGCCCGGCCAGTTACTCCCTATATCCGCGTCGGCAACCTTCGGATGAAGAAGATGGAGATCCTGGAATCAGGGCGCACGGTGCCGATCGTCTCCGGCCAACAGGATATTCATTCCCTTTTCCATCTGGATTCACCGTCGGCCACGGTGGTCGTGCGCACGCAACATGATCCAGGAACGGGACCGCAGCTCAATTACCTGCCGCCGCACATCGCGATTGATCCGCATTTCAGGGACACACTCATGATGCGCCGCATGCAACTGCTCGATTTGCTGGATCAGGCGAATGACGCCGGATACGTCGAACGGGTGATGGAGATGATCGCCGACCTGGACTTCGAGCGCGGCTTTTCTGTCCTGCATCACTGCATCGAATCTCTGCAGCATCTCGAGCAATGGGAACCGGTGCTTCAGATATTCGAAAAGAAGCACGGCAACGTCGCCGCCGGCGTTGCAACGACCCTGCGGGAAGACGTCCGTCGGAGCGTCATCAAGAGCTTGCGCAACGATCATTGAGCCCGAGCATCGGTTCTTCCTTGCATTGCTGATGAACGCTCCCACGCGCGACGATCTGCTCTCGCTTGTGGCTCAGCGCTTTCCGAGGGAAGCACCGGTCGCTGTCGTCCTGCGCTGGGTAGAGGAGCTGATGGAAATGTCGGATGCAGGCGTCACGATCCTTGATGCATCGTTTCCCGAAACGCTTGAAGTTGAAAGCAACGCGCAGCCGGATTTGTTCCTGGCTGCGTTCCGGTATTTTTTGAAGCGCGATAAGAAACTTCCGCTGATCATGCGCGATCTGACCGCGAAAGACGTGAACGAGCTGCGCGCCACCTTCGCAGAATCAGCCCTAAGCCTTTTGACCTGACTCCCATTTTGCCGATGTCGGCTTCCAAAGTGTTCCGAAGCCGCGATGTGTGACAATGTGGGGGCAACGCCAGCCAAGACCCAATTGGCTGAGGCACGCGTCCAACGCCTGCGAGTCGAAGCCTTGAAAGCCCTGAGCACCGATGTCCACAGCGGCGCTTTTCCCGAGGAAAAACACCTCCTGAAAATGAAAGACGACGAGTTCGATGCGTTCCTGAAGAGCCTGGTCTAACGCGTCGCTGTCCACGACCCATAAAGCGGGACAATCGAAAAGATCCCCACCTGATTTTCTTTCGCGTCGGCGAGGAGCTGATCAACCACGGCTGATCCTCACCAAGCTCGGCGCCGCAATCCCCACCCCAAGCCCAAAGCAAATCACAATCACCCCTGAAAACAGCACCAGCAATCCCCCCGAAACTTCGTCGAGACTCGCCGGCTCTGAAGTCACGACAAAGATCACCCCGACAATCGCGATAATCTGGAGGACCATTCCCCCGACCAGCAACGCGCCGGTCCCGCGACTGCGGCGCTCCTGCTGGGCGAATCGCGTGATGAATAGCCACGCCACCATCGGACAGACGATAAGCAGCACATCCCCCATCCGCGCCGTTGTCACCGCCGACGCGCTGGGCGACTGCGCGCTGGCCGCCTGCCCGGCCGAGTTGCTCGCCACAAGGATGAACTGCGTCCCGTCCCACTTCACGTCCGCAAATCCGCCGCGGTCGTCCTGAAAATGAAGCAGGTCCGGGCCCGTCAACTTAAAGTCCATTCCATTGCCGTCGGGATCCACAAAATGCGACCCGGGAAAGTTCCAATCCTGATTGTCGCAGGCGCTGTAGGGCGACGGTTCATTGGGTACAAGAGTCGGGTCCTCCTTTAGAATCATCACCCCATCCTTGACGCTGAGCCCACGCAACACCGCCGCCCCAATCGCCGGCATCGGATGCGGCGGAGGATCCAGCCTCACCACGCTGTTTCCACCGCCCCCGTGCACCGAAACCGCCGGCATAAAATGCAGCGCCAGTCCCGCAGGCGCCAGCAGCCCGACCAACAGGGCCCACCGCAAGGTCCGTCTCCCTTCGGCCGAAATCCCATCGTCTTTCCCAAACGCAAGCACCGCCAGCGCGCCAAAAATCAGCAGATCCCCCAGCAGGCTCCCCAGCATCGTTCCCTGCGAAATGCCAAATCCAATCAACCCCGCCAGCAGCACAAACGGCGACAGCGCCAGCGAAATCAGCCCGACTCTCGCGCGCACTCCGCACCACGCCTCATCCCCATCAGGCAATTCCTTCACACGCGCCTCTTTTCCGTCCCGCCCTTATTGCACGGTAACGCGCATCACGCGCGCTAGCTGGCCGGATTGATCGCGGTAACCGCGATCGTATCGCCGGAGCGGACACCCTGGACGGTCACCCGCAGGTTGTCCGTCTTGTCGGTGTTGGCCAGGAAGTCCTTGGCCAGCTTGTTGCCGTTGTCGTCAAACTTGATCATCTCCTTGCCGCTGATCACCGCATATCCGGAAGCGGCACAGGACTCCTTCATCGCGCAGGACCTGGGATGAGCCGCCGCGGCTGTTTCGGGATCGTCCTTGGTCATCATGCCCGCTCCGCAGGACTGGTCGATCAGGATGCCGGAGATCGAATTCTGCATCGAATTCGAATCGGTCTGTTTCGGCGAAGACGAACACGCGGAAACAACCGCCAGCAAAGAGCCGGCGATCAAAAGCAAAAAGAGGTTGCGCATGAGAGGACTCCGATCGGTTGGTTAGAAATGTGGATGAGCAACTCGGCATTGCTCATCCAATCACGCTACTCCTGCGCATCTCGGGGTGTCAAGCTGCGAGCCCGCGGTGAAATGCGGGCGGTATACCATCTGTTTTGCCTGCGGCAGGATTTTTTGGGGCTTGGGGCATGCTTTACAAAACTGGACAGTCCGCAACAAGATGGGGGAGGTGGGCAAAATGGGTAACGCAAAGAAGGGGATTTTGACATTATTTGACTACATATATGGATTAAAAGTGACGACACTCTACTTCGCACACTTGCGATGCATGTGCGGCAGGTTTGCCAGAACCGGGGCATCCAACCGCTCGCTCCCTAACGAAGGAATGAGTGCCTAGGAGGGTTTCTACCACGCTGCCCATCCCTCGTGCGTGATCGGAGGGTCGTCGCCGTCGGGACGGGTGGAGACGGCGGGTTTTATGTGCGGGATATCTGTGCCGGGGTGGAGCTGGAGGTGCGAGCCGTCGGGCATTGTGAAATAATTTTGGCGGGCGGGGCCGGTGAAGTCGTCGACGACCCAGGCGGTGGGGATGGCGGGGTGAAAGATCTTGGGGTCGAAGTTGGGGTCGTTCACGGTGATGTCGTTGGCGCGGTAGGTATAGCGCATGTAGCCGCCTTTGATGCCGGCTCGCTTGATCCAGGTGACTCGTGTGGGAAACCAAATATTGGGGGCGAGCTGCCTGAAGGCGAGGACGTCGGTGCTTTCGGTTTTGGAGAAGTTGGGCTCGTTCAGGATCGATTCCTCTTTTAAATAGGCAAACCCGCGGGAGGGGGCGAACCAATAGCTGAAATCAGCAGAGAGTTTGCCGGGGACTTCGCGGTGGTAATGGAGGCGGATGGCGCTCAGGCCGTTGATCGTCTGCTGCCAAACGTCCGGCGGTTTTCCGAGGCGCTTCGCGTAGGATTGAAGCATTTCGGAGAAAGTCGGGCGGGGCTGTGGAGGATTACTGAGTTCCTCATACATAAAGTAGTACTGCGCGGTGAAACCGAGGCCGGCAAACTGCCGGTAATAGGGGCCCAGTTCCAGCGGCCGCTCGCGCGTGATCTGTGCGCTTGCGATTCGGTGCAATTGTCCAAGGTTTCCTTGGGCAAGCTCCAGTTGGACGCAATGTTTGCCATCCCAGCTTCGATCGACGATTTGTTCCATAAGGGGTGAGGTGCCGCTCGCCCGGGGGAGGACTTCAGAGGTCAGGTATTGCCGGGCTTGCCCTTCGGGGTCGGCGTCGAAACATGCGGAGCCTGTGTAACGAACGGGCGTGGGGGTCCAGGCGACCTGGCCCGAGGGCTGGTGTTCAGTGGTGGTTTGGAAATTTTTGACGTGGACGTTCTGGAACAGGTGCTCGGTTTGTTTTATCGCGGCGATGACCTGGGCGAATGTCATGTCGGAGGGGCGCGTTGCGGCATCGACCGTTGCAGGTGCTGGTGCAGGCGCGGGCGCCGCCTCAGTGAGAGGAATGTTTTGGACCCGCGCGGGCGAAGGTTGGTGATCGACGAGCAGTTCGGTCGTGACCGCCGCGATGACCACCAGCGCAGCGGCGACGGTGGCAAATTGCACGACGAGCCGGCGGCGAAGATGGCGGAGCCATGATCGGAATAAATCGGACGCATGGGCGGAGGCTGGGGAGGCGGCAAGATGCGCGGGGGCCGGGTGCGTGCAGTTTTGCAAAATGATCCCCCCGAGCGATTCGGCGGAGATGGCCAGGTTGGCGGCGAGGAAGCGGGCGCGAAGTTTGCCCAGGGCACGGCCCAGACGCTGGCGGGCGGCGCTCTCGGTTATGCCAAGCGCGGAGGCGACCTGCGCAAAAGATAGCTGCTGGTAAAAGCGAAGGAGAATAAGCTGGCGGTCGGCAGTGGGCAGCGCCGCGACGGCATCTTCCAATTGCGGAGCCAGGGATTGCCAGTCGGGCGTTGTGCTCATGGCAGATGGAGTGGGGTTTTGAGATTGTTGAAGCTGGGCCGCGGCGGTTTCGTGACGCCAGCGGCGGGATTCGGAGCGGAGAGCGCTGGCGGTGGAATAGCGGACGACGCCAAAAATCCAGGCGGCGAGAAGTTTGGCGCTTAAGGCGCGACGGTTGGTGGCCAGGGCCAGCAGGACCGCCTGGGTGATGTCTTCGGCAAGCTGTGGATTTTTCGCCCGGCGAAGGGCCGCGGAATAGATCCAGTGAATGTGGCGACTGGTCAGTTCGGCAAAGGCGGCTTTATCGCCGGCGTGGTGCTGTAGCAGAAGCTCGTGGTCGGTGGCGGGCATTTGAATTGAAGTAGCCGACGCCGGGGGATTGTGACATTTTTCTGCCCGAAGCCTGAAATCCCCATCTCGTCCCTCAGTTTTGATCCGCGTACACCGCCTGGATTAATTCCGGGTTGTCGTCGTCGCCGTATTGCATTTCCGGGTCCCCCTCGCCGGCGGGTTTGTCGATGGTCCAGGCGCGGAAACTTCGTGTTCTTCGCCCGGGGCGAGGATGAAGCGGAATATCTCGGTGCGGAACGGCGCGGGAGGGGGCTTGCTTTGGTAAAAGCCGTGATGCTGGGCTTTCACTGTGATTCCTACATTGATGGTTTTGCTCCCGATGTTCTTGTATTTGTAGCTGAACTTCTCCTGGTGGGCGTCATTGTCGTAGCTGTCGTCATTGGAGCTGAGCACGATGTCGTCCTTAGCGGCGGTGTTCTGGCCGGCCGGTTGGTTCTGATCGTCCAGCGGGGTGGGGCGAAGGTCCCGCGCAAATGTCCGCGAAGGCAAAAGGATCGCGACGAGGCCTATGATGGCGATTAGATGGCGGGTGAGCATTTTTCTGTCCCTTCCTGCCTGAACGTATGAAGTTGTTGAAAATGCTACCGATGGAATTCGGAGCGATCAATGGCGGGATTTAGATGGGGAAGGCTGGAAAAACTCTCCCCCCATCCCCGTTCGTTTCCCCTGCACCCGTCCCCTCACTACAATCGCCGGACACGCTCGGCCAGACGCCCTGGACGATTCCCGTTTCACGGTATTCCCAAAATGTCTAAGCAATCCTCCAAACCGCTGAAGGACGAAAAGCCGGCCGGCCGATCCATGGCGCACAGCGAGGAACGGCTCAAGAAGATGATGAACATCAGCGGCGTCGGTGTGCTCATCTTCGACAGCGGTGGCTATCTCATCGAAGCCAACGACGCCTTCCTGGCCATGACCGGATACACCCGCGGGCAGATCGCCGCCCGGCAGATCCATTGGCGGATGACGACCCCGCCGGAATATATTCTCCAGAGCGAGCAGCAGATGCGCAAGCTCGCGAAAACCGGCCGCATCGGGCCTATTGATAAAGAATATTTCCGCAGGGACGGCTCGCGATCCTGGATGCACGTCGCCGGCGCAAGCCTGGGCGACGGCACCGTCGTCCAATATTGCATTGACATCAGCGACCGCAAAAAAGTGGAGGCGGAACTGCGCGCCTCCAAGGCCGCCGCCGAAGACGCCAACCGCGTCAAAGACGCGTTTCTGGCCACCCTCTCCCACGAGCTGCGAACGCCCCTGGGCGCCATTCTTCTCTGGACCAAGATCCTTGAGGGAAAGACCGTCACCCCCGAACAGGCGCGCGAGGGAATCAGCGCCATCAAACTCAGTGCCGAGGCACAGAAAGAGCTCATCGAAGACCTGCTGGATATGTCGCGCATCACCACGGGAAATCTGCGCCTCAAGCCGCGGGACATCGATCTGCTGCCGGTGATCCGCGACGCGCTCGACGCCATCAAGCCCGCCGCCTCCGCGCGATATCGCCGTGCGCCCCAGGCTCGACGACCGCGCCGGCGTCGTCCACGCCGACCCCGATCGCCTTCGCCAAATCGTCTGGAATCTTCTGACCAACGCCGTCAAGTTCACCCCACCCGGCGGGAAGGTCGACGTCGCTCTGAAGCGCCGAAACAACGAAGTCGAAATCCGCGTCGCCGACTCAGGGGCCGGAATCAGCCCCGATTTCCTCCCCTACGTCTTCCAGCCCTTCCGCCAGGCGGATGTTTCCAACACCCGATCCATCTCTGGAATCGGTCTCGGTTTGGCCATCGCCAGACAACTTGTCGAACTTCACGGCGGTACCATCGCTCCCGAAAGCCCCGGCTTGGGCCAAGGCGCCACCTTCATTGTGCGCCTGCCCCTGCCCCTGGTAACGGACCGCCGTCCGCGCCAGCGGGCTTCCACCTCCAAAACCAAATCGTCGCAACCTTCCAGGCTCGCTAACCTCGCCGGCGCCACCATCCTCTTCGTCGACGATGACCGCGAAACCCGCAGCGCCCTGAACGCCCTGTTTAGCCGTGCCGGCATGAAGGTCCTCGAAGCAGATTCCGCCGACGCCGCGCAAGCTGCTGCGGCATTCGCGTCCCGATATTCTCGTCGGCGACATCGCCATGCCCGACGAAGACGGCTACGCCTTCATCCGCTCGGTTCGACTTTTGGAAAAGGAAAGGAAACTCAGCCCCATTCCCGCGATCGCCCTTACTGCCTTCGCCCGCGAAACCGACAAGCGCATGGCCATCGACGCCGGCTTCTGGGAGCACATCGGCAAGCCCGTCGATTTCGATTACCTTCTGGAGAGAATCAACGATCTTCTCGCCCGCCGCCGCAGCAAATAATCCCCGCCGCCTTCCTATGCATCGGCTGTCGTCAGCCCTTCGCGAATCGCAAACTTCGTCAGCGCCGCCACCGTGTCCAACTGCAGTTTCTGCATGATATTCCGCCGATGCGTCTCCGCCGTCTTCAGGCTCACGCTCAATATATTCGCGACCTCCTTGGTCGCCTTTCCCTCGGCGATCAGTTGCAGCGTCTCCCGCTCCCGCATCGACAGGCGCTCATACGCCGACGGCAACGATCCAACTTCATGCCCATTGCCCCCGCGCCGGGAGACTTTTGGCAGCCGGGTATAGACCCGCCCGCTCATCACCGCCACGATGGCCGCGACCAGGTCCTCATACACCGCATCCTTGCCGATAAAACCCATCGCCCCCGCACTGAGCATTTCCTTTGCCGTCCGCTCATCGCACCTCGCCGACAGGGCGACGACTTTCGTCTCCGGCAACGCGTCCAGCACCCGGCGGGTCGCGTCCACCCCATTTAAATCGGGCATGCAAACGTCCATCACGATCACGTCCGGCCGCAGCTCCCTGGCGAGCACTACCGCAACCCTTCCATTGGAGGCTTCCCCCACGACCCGCAGCGAGTGTTCCGCACCCAGCAGCGCCCGGATCCCCGATCGCAAAATCGGATGGTCATCAACCAGGAGAATCGTTGTTTGCCGTGTCATTTCATCGTCCGGCATGGAGAACCACCCTACCTATAGAAAGTACCAGACCCGCCCCACTCACGGAAGGAACAATTATCCTAAAATACCGTTGGTGCGCTCCCGCACCCGCATTTAGGACTCAAATTCGTGCTTCTCCATTACCTCCTGCCCTTTGGATGCACACCGTATATAATATTGTCGTGGCCAGGCCCGAAAAATCCCCCGATCGGCTCCTGCACGAGGCCGGCCTGCGACGGACAACCGTCCGCGTTGCCGTCCTGGAAATTCTCCAGCAAAGCCATCAACCCCTCGGCGCACCGCAAATTTTGGAACTTTTGCAAGATGGAATCGACCGTGTCACCCTTTACCGGACCCTAAACACCCTGACCGGCAAAAAGCTCCTCCACCGCGTGCGCGGCGACGATCAGGTCTGGCGCTACGGTTTCGGCCAGGCTGACGCCCACGCCCGCCATTCCCACGCACATTTTGTTTGCGACAAATGCGGCACGGTCGAATGTTTATCTGAGCAGCCTGCCCCCCCCGCTCCCAAGCGGGCCGGGGTGCGCGCGGGCTATCGTGTCGATTATTCCGAGGTACTCGTCCATGGGGCCTGTCCCGATTGCCGCTAAAATCGCACTCAACGATAAAAATTATGCTGGACACTAATTCATCACTTACAACCGCCAATCAGCCGGGCTCTGTTTCTCTGCAAATATTGGAGCCCGCCGCCGGTCCGAAACTTCAATACCGTTACGTGCCGCGCAAACCCGCCCGGACGCAGACCAAAACCTCCGCGTGGACCATCGCCGGCGTCGTTTTCCTCCTCCTGGCAGTCGCCTTGCTCGTCGCCGCGCAGCGCCCCGGCGGGCATCGCGATGGGCGTCTCGTTCGTCAGCATCGTTCTTGAAGCACTCCCCTTTGTCATTCTCGGTTCACTCGTCTCGGGCGTCATCGAGGTATTTGTTCCCAAGGAAGCCGTCGCCAGGCTTCTTCCGCAGCGAAAACTTCTGGGTATCCTCGCCGCGGCCAGCCTTGGGCTGCTGGTTCCCGTGTGCGAGTGCGCCGTCATCCCCTTCACGCGCCGGCTCGTCCGCAAAGGCGTCCCCTTTTCCACAGCCGTCGCCTATCTCCTGGCCGGCCCCACCGTCAACGTTCTCACGGGCTCATCGACACTTCTGGCCTATCACAGCCCCATGATGCCCGGACTCTCCTGGCACATCCTCATCGCACGCATGGGCTTTGCCTATTTCATCGCCGTCGTCGTCGCCTTCATCGTCGACCGCATTTTCCCGGGCCACTCGGCACTGCTGGACCCGGCCATGGATGGCGTCCAATCCCACGCCTGCGGGTGCGATCATGACCATGATCACGACCACGATCACGACCATGATCACGACCATCACCACGAGCATTCTCACGCCGAAGGCTCAACATGCTGTCAGGATCACGACCACGGGCACGAACACGATCATGAACATCACGACCACGCGCATGACCATGATCACGGACATGACCACGATCACGCGCACGATCACCACCATGAGGAGACGAAATCCAAGCCGCTCTTCAAGCTCCGTCTGGCCGAATCCATCAATCATGCCGGCGACGATTTTCTGCAGGTTGGCCAATTCCTGGTGATAGGCGCCTTCGTCGCCGCCATCTGCCAGACCATTATTCCCCGCGGGGCTTTCGTCGCGGTCGCGCACGCACCCGCGGTCGCCATCCTCGTCATGATGGGTCTGGCCGTTGCCTTGAATCTCTGCTCCGGCGCCAATGCCTTCGTCGCCGCGTCTTTCCGAGGGGCTCTGCCGCTGTCGGCGCAGATGGGCTTTATGCTCCTTGGCCCCATGCTCGACACTAAACTGTCCGCGATGTACCTCAGCTTCATCTCCAAGCGCGCCTTCCTGGTCCTGATGGTCCTCGTCTACACCATGGTCTTCTGCAGCATGATTCTCTGGCACTATCTATCTGCCGTGGGAGGCCTCTAATGAAATTCCTTTCCGCCGGCAAATTCCGCGGGCTGGTGCTTACCGCCTGGACCCTGGGTCTGGCTCTGCTCCTTGGTTTCGGCCGCTATTCCCTCTTCATCCGCTCCACGCTTTGGCCGCTGGTCCTCTGCAACATTCTCATCCTCGCGCTATTTTTGATCGCGATGTTCTTCCGCCCCGTCCACGGCGCCGCGCGGCCAATCTCGCTGGCCGCCTGGGTGCGCGGCGGAATGCTCCTGCTCCCGCTGCTCTACATGGGTTCCCTCGTCTTCGGGGATGCCGCCTCAGGTCTAAACAGCTTCGCCCTCCAAAAACGCTCCCTGGGCCTCGGCGCCTCCTCCAGCTTCAATTCCATGCCCGAATCCACCGACACCTCGGTGATCGACACCAATGCCCCCATGAACCTCGGCTACGTCGCGTGGCACATGCACCGCCTCACCGGCTCACGCATCATCACCGAAGGCCGCGTCTCCGTTGACGATTCGCTGCCGCCGGGCCAGATCGTCATCTTTCGTTTCGTCATCGTCTGCTGCGCCGCCGACGCAATGCCCGTCGAGGTCGTCGTCCAGTCCCCTAAAACCTCCGCGTTCAAGCCGGATGACTGGATCCGCGTCACCGGAACGCTTAAAACCGAGCTGAAGGATGGCAACGCCGTGCCTGTCATCATGGCCGATAAGATCGAGCCGATTCCCACGCCGGATGACCCCTATCTTTCACCCCTGCACTTTTAGACTCGGCGCACGTCAATCATGCTCATGGCCATGCGAATGGGTATGCCCATGCTCATGCGGATGTGCATGCTGATGATGTGGATGATCCACAAACTCCCGATCCGGATGCTCCGGCGGACGATACCGATGTGGCCGTATCAGATGACTCAGCCCAATCACCACGAGATAGGTCGCCGTCGCGCTCCCCGCGATATAAAAACTCACCGGATACGGCGTCCAGATCGCCAGCAATAGACCGAACCACGTAAACGCAACCCCCATTATTGCCGCCGCGGCAATCACCAGTGCCGGCCGCCGAAAGAGATGCTGCGCGATCGCCGGCGGGGCGATCAGCAGGGCAAACATCAGCAGAATCCCCACCACCTGCACCACTTCCGCGACCGTTACGGCCAGCAGCAGCATGAATGCCACGGAAACAAATCTGACCGGCACCCCCCGCGCCTCGGCGGTTTCCGGATCGACCGACGAAAACGTCAGCGGCCGAAACATCGCCGCCAGCGCCACCAGCGCCAAACTTCCCAGCACCAGAATCAGGCGAATTTCCTGCGAATCCACGCTTAAAATCGAGCCGAATAAAATCGCCACCGCCTCGGTCGCCCCACGCGTGTACAGGTGCAGAAACAGCACCCCCAGCCCCAGCGAAAATGCCAGCACCATGCCGATCTCCACGTGCCGCCCCCGCAGCCGCTTTTCCATCGCCCCGATCACCAGCGCCGCACCCGCCGTGAATCCCAGCATTCCCAAAAGCGAATTGATCCCAAGCAGCGCCGCGCCTGTCGCCCCTGCAAATCCGATATGCGACAGCGCATGCGCCGCGAACGCTTCCGCGCGCATTACGACGAAATATCCAATGATCGCGGTCAGCACGGCCACCATCGTGCCCGCCACAAACGCATTGCGGATGAATTCCTGGTGGAACAGATCCATTACGCCGCGCTCCCCCGCCCCATGGCCGAAATGCGTCTGGCAATCGGCGCCCCCACAATTTTCACGATCAGATACACAGCAAACGCAATTGCCGTAATGCAAAACGTCACGGGATAATTATCCCGAATCGCCCAGTAGATCCCCGACCACGTATAGGCCACCGCCAGCGCCACCGAGATGAAGATCGCCCGCGCCGGACTGGCCGAAAGCAGCATCGCCGCCGCCGCAGGGCCCACCAGAAGCGTAAAAATCAGTAGTACCCCCACCACCTGCACCGACAGCGAAACGGTCACCGCCACAAACACCATGAACACCATTGCCAGCAGCTTCACCGGCACCCCCTGCGCCTCCGCCAACTGCGGGTCGTAGGAACTGAACAGCAGCATCCGAAAAACCCCCAGCAGCCCCGCCAGCACAATCAGGCACAAAACCGCCGTCACCCCCACGTCCGTCCGGCTGATGCCCATCACCGTCCCGAACAAAACGCTATACGCCTGCTCCGCATACCCGTGGTACATTGCGATGAAGAGCGACCCAAACGCCAGCAGCAGCGTCATGATCACACCGATCGTGACGTCGCGCTCGTCGAGCCGTTTCCCCATCGCCCCGATCGCGATCCCCCCCAGCAGCGTAAACACGAGCAGGCCGAAGATCGGCTCAACCCCCACCACCAGCGCTCCGGCCGCCCCGGCAAACCCAACGTGCGAAAGCGCATGTCCCGCAAACGTCAGACCCCGCAGCAGCAAAAAATACCCGACGCATCCCGCCACAATCCCCACCAGCGTCCCCGCCATAAAGGCGTTCTGAAACGCCGGAAATTCCAGCATCGAGCGCAGATCCATTTCAAGTCTCCACACCCAGCACGAAAATCCGCCCGGAAACATGCGCCACCTCCACCTGTGCGTGATAGAGCCGGCTCAACGTCTGCGAACTGATCACCTCCGCGGGCGGCCCCAGCGCCGCTTGTCCGTTCGACAAAAACAGCACCCGATCCGTCACCTTCAGCAGCGGATTGACATCGTGCGATACCAGCAGCACCGTGATATTCCGCTCCCGCGCCAGCCGCGAAATCTGACTCACGATCTCCCTCTCATGCGCCAAATCCAGATTTGAAAACGGTTCGTCAAAAAGCAGCATCTTCGGATCGCTGATCAGCGCCTGCGCAATGAGCAGCCGCTGCTGCTCCCCGCCCGACAAATGCCCAATGGGTTCATTTTTCAAATGCAGCGCGTTCACCTCCGCCAGCGCCTTCTCAATCCTTTCGCTTCGCTTGCGGCTCGGCCAGGAAATTCCCCACCGATTCCCATCCAGCCCAAACCCCACCACGTCCCGCGCCCGCAGTGCGTGATCCACTTCCAGCACCCGATGCTGCGGCACATAACCAATCGCCGAATTGCCCCGCCGCGGCGCCCTACCCAATACTCGAATCGTCCCCGAATCCGCCTTCAGCAGCCCCAGAAGCAGCTTCAGCAAAGTGCTCTTTCCTGCCCCATTCGGCCCCAGCACCGATACAAATTCGCCTGCCCATATCGTCCCCGACAACCCATCCAAAATCCGCCTGCCCCCCAGCGTGATTGTCACCTGATCCAGCGCAATCAGCGGTTCTTGCCGCGACCCTTCGACCGCAGCCCGGCTCTCAACCACTCGTGTTTCAGGAATCTCGTTTACCACTGCGGATTTCATTTGCCGCTTTGCTTCAGTGCCTCGTGCAAAGCCTGAAGCTGACCAAGCATCCACGATTGATAATGCTTGTCCAGCGGCATAGTTTCACTCACCCCCACAATTGGAATCCCGGAAGCCTTCGCTTCGTCCTGCAAATGCGTCGTAATCGGCGTAATCGTCTGCACATTATAAATCAGCACCTTAACCTGGTTTCCCGTCACCTGCGTGTTGGCCGTGGCAATGCTCTGGGCCGGCGGATCATTCCCCTCCGCAATTGCATGTTGAAATTCCCACGGCGTCAGTACGTTCAGTTTCATCGGCTCCGCCTGGTACAGGTAAATCGTCTCCGTCAATCCAACCGGAGTGCCCCCAAATTCATCCCGAATCGAATCCATCTCCTTCTCGATCGGCTCCAGTGAGTCCTCAAACGCTTTCAAATTCTTCTCAAAATCCCCCTTATCCGCCGCGTCCAATCCTTCGTACGTCTTGGCAATCTGCTCCGCAATTGTCCGCACGTTCTTCAAACTATACCACACATGCGGATTCTCCTTCAGCAAATCCTGACTGATATCCGCCCCCGTCAGCACCACCCGCGATGAGCTTGGCGAAGCGGCCAGCAGCCGAGGCATCCAGTTGTCGTAGTCCGACCCGTTCTGAATCACCACATCCGCCCCCGCCACGGCAATGGCATCCTTCGGATCCGCCTCATATTCGTGCGGATCCACATTGGGATCGTTCATGATGCTGACCACCTGCACGTGGTCACCTCCGATCTGGCCGGCAATGTCCCCATAAAAATTCTCCGCCGCCACAACTTTGATCTTCCCGCCGGTTGCATCCCCTATCGCACCTGCCGAAGTCATCCACAACACAGCGAACACGACCAAACCGGCAACTCCTGCCAACCCCAAACCAATTCGCAATCGCATGGCCTTGTCCTTTGAAAGTTGACCATCGAAGCATAGCCTCGATCTTTTAAAGATGCAACTCAATTGCATCTGCTACGCCCAGAGCCTCCAGCCCTCGCCCAATTCCCCCCTTGACGCTTCCGCATTTGTAAGATAGTATTCACTAACAAATGCGTCCCGCGGCTACCCATATCCTCCTCTGCATCCTGACCCTCCCCCTTGCCGCCTGCGCCGTTGACAGCGCAACCGCCGCCCGGCTCCAGCGCGGAACCCCCGCCAAAACCGTTATACAAGCCATCGGCCAACCCGGCCAATTCTTTTCCGCGCCCAACTTCCCGACGCCGTCTATGAAGCACGGCTGTACAGCGTCGGCTCCGCCGAGCACCCCTACTACTTCATCTACCGCAACGCCACGCTCTGGAAAATCACCGCACGGCCAACCTGCAACTGCCAATCCACCCGCCCTTCGACGCCCCAGCCCGATCCCGCCGACTGGTCCATGACTTGCCTCGAAGATCTCCACGCGACGCTACAGCAACCAGACTGCCGCTCTTTCCCGCCCAATCACAACCCCCTTCTCTACGTCGCCTGGGCCGGCGAAATGACTTTCTTCGTCCCCTACGCGGGTGCCCTTCTCTTTCCCTTCGCCGTCGCCGATCTCACCCAGGAGCCCTCCTACAGTTCCATCGTTGCCCGCTACGACCCCGAGCGAATCCACCTGGGACAGACCGTCCAGGATCTCGATCATGAGTTAGGCCCACCCACGGAGTTGATTTCCAAACCCGCCGGCGCCGCCCCACCCAATGTCGAATGGCGCTACTACAATCCCGAACTGGCCCCCATCCACGCCCCTCCCCTTCTCTTCCAGGGCGCTGGCGTCCTGATAATCCAATCCCGCCACGACAAAGTCACCGCCGTCTTCTCCTACTCCCGATATTGATTCGCCCCTCTTTCACACCTTCTCACCTCTTCATTCGGCATTCGGCATTGCTATGGACATTTCCCCCTTATCCCCCATAATCCAACAAAAATTCCAGGCGGTGGAGTCCGCCATAACCGTCCCGCTTCCCCCCGGGAACAATGACTCCTGTCGGGCGTGCCGTCCGCCAGGAGCTTTTGACCAACCTGCCCTGCCGAGCACCCCAGCTTGTCGGGGCGTTTTCGTAAAATAAGGACACCTATGTACGAAACCCTCATCCGCTATCTCGCGATTGCACTCGCAGGCTCCGCCGGCGCCGTCCTCCGCTACGTCCTGGCGACTCAAATCAGCCGCTTCAACTTTCGCTTCCCCCTCGGCACCTTCATCATCAACATCACCGGCTCCATGTTCCTCGGCTGGTTCCTCACCTTCGTCACCCGCCACAACATCTCCGACACCACCCGCCTCGCCATCGGCGTGGGCTTCGTCGGCGCTTACACCACCTTCTCCACCTACATGTTCGAATCCAACCGCCTTCTCGAAGAAGGCGCCGGATACCTCGCCATGCTAAACCTCATCGGCAGCCTGGTCGTAGGACTACTGGCCGTCAGACTCGGTATCATGATGGCCCGCGGAAACTGAAAATGAGCCTGCTGGGCGAACAAATCCTCCTCCGCATCTACCTCCAGAGCGCCGACCGCGCCCCGCATCTGCCCACCTTTCAGCGAATCCTCAAAGCCGCCCGCTCGGAAAAGCTCGCCGGCACCACCATCCTCCGCGGCATCCTCGGCTTCGGATTCCACGGCTTGATTCACTCCAGTACGTGGTCCGTGGTCCAGCACGAACCGATCATCATAGAAATCGTCGACACCCCCGAAAAAATCGCCGCCTTCATCCGCAACACGCTCGACCATCTCATGGTCGGCGGAATGCTCACCCTCGAGCGCGCCGCCGTCATGATGTACCGCCAGCGTGCCCACGATCAGCCCAATACCCTGCGCCTCAGCGCCATGCTCAAGCCCCTATCGACGCTGCCCCCGCTCCAACCAGGACCTCACATGACAATCCAGGACAATGGCGTACTCCTCCGCGTTTTCATCGGCGACTCCGACAAATTCCAGGGCAAGCCGCTCCACGAAACAATCGTCCAGAAAGTCCGCGAGCTTGGCCTAGCCGGCGCCACCGTCCTCCGCGGCTCCCAGGGCTTCGGCGCCCGCTCGGTGATCCATCGCGCCGGACTTTTGGAAATGTCCACCGACCTCCCCATCGTCATCGAAATCGTCGACAGCGAAGAAAAAATCAAAACCCTTCTGCCCCACCTGGAGACGATGGTGCAGGAGGGGATGATTACGATGGAATACGTCAAGATCCTGATGTACCGCCACGATGCGCCGGCAGCGACTTAGAAATCCTGAGCTTGAATCTGTTCGAATCTTTGCTCTTCCCAAACCCGATCGCTAAAGTGCATCCCCGTTAGCCGCCACGTCCTCGCAAAACCGTTGAAACTGGAGCCTCCCATGATCCGCACTCTAAACGGCATCTGCGTCGCCATCATCCTCACGATCTCGATCGCTCAGAATCAGTCCCGCGCCGATGCGCAATCCGCTCCAACCTCGCAGCCATCCGTGATGCGGCTGAAGCGATTCTCCATCAACGACGTTCAGGGCTTTGCTGATATGGAAGTCTTTCACGGCGTCATGCCGGCGGACTGGGTCGTCAAAGGAGGCGTGCTCTGGCGGCCGAACCTCGCCACTCCGCAACTGTTTCGCATTCACTGGGGCGATGCACAGGATGTCCGGGCCTTCGACTTATATCCGTCTCTCAGCTTCAGTTGGAGCCAGGCCGTCGCGATGGGGCGATTCAATGTCAGCCCAGGGCAGGTCTTCGCCGGCTTCATCGTCGAGCCGACGCCCAGCGATGCGTTCAAGGCCTTCGACACGGCCATCCTGCAGTATTTTCGCACCGATCTTCAGCAGGCGACTGTCATCAAGCAGGAAAAACTTCCCGACATTTCGAAAAAAATCTATGACGAAATCAATGTCGATCCGAACACCGCCTTCGAAGTGGCCGCCGGCCGCGAAGTATTCGAGTACACGCTGAACGGCCAGGTTGTGGATGAATCGCTCATGGGCGTCATGCAGGCGTCGGAATCACGCGTGAGCAATCCAAATGGCGTGGTGAACTGGCAGGTGATCTATGCCTCATCCCGCCGCGCCCCCCAGGGCAAGCTCGATGACCTCACCCCGCTCGCCCAGGAGATGGCGCAATCGCTGCAAATCAATCCCCAGTGGCTACAGCGTGTCAACGCGCTCAACCAGGAGCGCTACCAGCAGGCCCTGGCCCGCCAGCGCCAGCAGGCAATCAACCAGCAGCAATGGTTCAACAACACCGAGCAGCGGATCGCCAATCAATCGGCCGCCAATGACGCGCAGCACGCGTCCTACTGGCGCACTCCGCGGATCTCGATCGTCAATCCGAGAACGAGGCCGACATCCAACGCGAAGTGAGCCCCTGGCAGTCCAGCGATGGCTCGACTTATAAGCTCCCCAACGACTACAGCCAGGCGTGGCAGGGATCGGATGGCGAAATCCTCATGAACAACGATGCCGGTTACAACCCCAACAGCGATTCCAGCTTACCCTCTGGAACCACCTGGACACAAATGCAGCCCACGCATAACTGAGGCCGGAACCCATGAGCGGTTCGCGTTGCGGGTTACGACCAAAAATAACGCGTTTTAATCGGCAATTGGAAATCGGCAATCGGCAATCTTCCTTGCACCCCCGCGCCCCATCGCGTACCAATTCCCCCATGCCCACCCCGCGCACATTCCTGGCTACTTTCATCTCCACCCTAACCCTCCTCACCCCGCTTTTATTCTCCTCCCCCACCCTAACCATCGACGCCTCACACCCCGCCGGCCCCGTCAGTCCGCTGATGTACGGCCTCATGACCGAAGAAATCAACCACTCCTACGACGGCGGCCTCTACGCCGAGCTGATCCGAAACCGCGCCTTCCTCGACGACCCGCAAACCCCACTCGACTGGTCCGTCATCAAACTCCCAGGCTCCTCCGCAACCATCGCCCTCGACCCTTCCCAGCCCCTGAATCCCCAGCTCCCCACCACCCTCTGCCTCACCGTCAACCAAGCTTCCCCCACAACCCCCGCCGGCCTCTCCAACCCCGGCTTCTGGGGAATCCCCCTCTACCCCGCGGCACGCTACACCGCCTCTTTCTACGCCAAATCCGCTCCCGGCTCTTCCGCCCCGATTACTGTCAGCCTCCAAAGCTCCGACGGCCAAACCACCTACGCCTCGGCCGTCATCACCGGAATCTCCCCCACCTGGACGCAATATCGCGTCTACCTCCAAACCCCCGCCAACCTCACCCCAACCTCCCTCGCCCGCTTCGCGATCACCACCGATCGCCCCGCAAAACTCTGGCTAGATCTCGTCTCCCTCTTCCCCCCCACCTGGCACAACCAGCCCAACGGCTTCCGCAAAGACCTCATGCAGATGCTCGTCGACCTCCACCCCAAATTCCTCCGCTTCCCCGGCGGCGCCTACCTCGAAGGCGCCACCCTCGACGGCCGCTACCAGTGGGAAAAAACCATCGGCCCCCTCGCCAATCGCCCTGGCCACATGAGCCTCTGGGGCTACCGCACGTCCGACGGCCTGGGCCTCCTCGAATTCCTCCAGTGGTGCCAGGACATGAACGCCCAGCCCGTCCTCGCCGTCTTCGCGGGCTTCGTCTCTTCTCCGCATGGCGACCACATTCCCGCCGGCGCTTCCCTCCAGCCCTACGTCCAGGACGCCCTGGACGAAATCCAGTACGTCACCGGCGACACCACCACTCCCTGGGGCGCGCGCCGCGCCGCCGACGGCCACCGTAATCCCTTCCCCCTGCACTACGTCGAGATCGGCAATGAAGACTTCTTCGACAACTCTCACAGCTACGACGCCCGCTTCACCCAGTTCTACGACGCGATCAAATCCCGCTATCCAAACCTGAAAATCATCTCCACCGCTCCCAAGGAAGTCTGGCCCGGTTTCGAGGTCACCAGCCGGACGCCCGACGCCGTCGATGAGCATTACTATCGCCCCGCGGATGAATTCATAAACCTCTCCCCCACGTATTACGAAAATTATCCGCGCATCAGGCGTCCCGAAATTTTCGTCGGCGAATGGGCCTCCTTCGAAGACGCCAAAATTCCCCCCTGGAATCCCGCCGCCCACAACATGGCCCCCACCGCTGACTTCCAATGCGCCCTCGGCGACGCCGCCTGGATGGCCGCCATGGAACGCAACGCCAACCTCGTCGTCATGAACTGCTACGCGCCCCTCTTCGTCAACGTCAACCCCGGCGCCTGGCAATGGCGTCCCGACTTCATCGGCTTTAACGCCCTGCACGCCTTCGGCTCGCCCAGCTACTACGCCTTCAAACTCTTCAGCACCAACCTCGGCAACCAGCGCCTCGCTGTCAGATCAACAGACACCCCCATCCAATCCTCCGCCACCCAGGACGACTCCACCGGACAAATCTATTTGAAACTCATCAACCCCACCCCAACATCCCAGCTCCTCGAAATCCACCTCGCCGGCGTCTACTACCTGACCCCCGTTACCCCGGTCGAATCCATGACCGCCGCCCCCACCGACACCAATTCCATCACCAACCCCAGGCACATCATCCCCGTCAACTCATTCACCCGCCTCACCCCAAATTTCACCTGGCAAATGCCCCCCGACACCATCACCGTCCTGACCCTCACGCCCGTGGAAACATCGCCGCGCCCCATCGTCGTTCAGTCCCAACCGTCCACGCGAAAATCTCAGCCACCGATCACCATCATTCCCCTTCACTGATCACATACCGCCCCCCAACAGCCGTCCCAAACGAATACACGCCCTCCCCGCTCTTCTCCGTCCCCACCACGCTGCCATTTGAATCCACAACCTTCACTCCCGCGGCCGAATAAATCCGACACTCCTTCCCCAGCCTCGACTCCACCGTCGCGCTCACCAACTTCCCCCCCTCCCAATCAATCCCCATCACAAACCCTCCGCGCGCCACCAGCCCATCCACATGCCCCCGCGGCCACGCATCCGGCAACGCCGGCAATACCCGAATGAACCCCTCATGACTCTGCATCAGCATCTCCGTGATCCCGCTCGTCGCCCCGAAATTCCCGTCGATCTGGAACGGCGGATGCGCATCAAACAAATTCGGATACGTCCCCCCTCTCCTCTCCGGCAACTTCCCAGGCTTCCCCGTCTTCGGATCGACGGGCGCAACATACCCCTTCGGCAAATCTCCCTCGGGCTCACTCAGCAAATGCGTCAGCAGCAGATACGCATGATTCCCATCCAGCGCCCGCGCCCACAGATTCAATTTCCAAGCGAGCGACCACCCCGTCGCCCCATCCCCCCTGCCGACGAGCGATTTCTTCGCCGCCGCAAACAGACGCGGATCCTCCACCGTTATCTGGTTGCTGGGAAACATGCCGTACAGATGCGACTCGTGCCGATGCGAATCGAACTCGCGATCGATATCCTGCAGCCACTCCTGAAGCTGCCCATACTTCCCGATCTGAAACGGCGCCAACTCCTCCCTCGCCGCCAGAACCTTCTCCCGAAAATCCGCATCCACCCCCAGCACCTGCGAAATATCCGCCGTCTGCTGAAACAGGTCCCGCAGAATGCTCTCATCCATCGTAGGCCCCGCGACCAGCCCGCCATGTTCCGGCGAAACGCTGGGGCAAGTCACCAGCCACCCATGCACCGGCTCTTTCACCAGCGTCGCCAGGAAAAATTCACACGCCCCGCGATAAATCGGATAAAACTCCTTCAGCGTCGCCAAATCCCCCGTATACAAATAATGTTGCCAGACGTTCGTCAGCAGCCACGCGCCGCCCGTCGGCCAGATGCCGACGTTTGCAAAATCAATCGGCGCCGTCGCCCTCCACCCGTCCGTATTGTGATGCAGCACCCACCCCGGCGCGTGATACATCACCGCCGCCGTCTTCTGCCCGGTAACCGAAACATCCCTGATCATCCCAAACAGCGGCTCCACGCACTCCGATAAATTCGTCTTCTCCGCCGGCCAGTAATTCATCTCCGTATTGATATTGACCGTATATTTGCCGCCCCAAGGCGGATTCATCGAATCATTCCAAAGCCCCTGCAACCCCGCCGGCTGACTCCCCGCCCGCGAAGAGCTGATCAGCAGATATCTCCCATACTGAAACTCCAGCGCCGCCAGCGCCGGATCATGTCCCTCGGCAAAATGCTTCACCCGCTCATCCGTCGGCAACTGCCCCGCCGGTGAGCTCCCCAGATCGATGTGCACCCGATCAAAAAACGGCTGATAAGAATCCAGATGATCCTTCAGTAACTCCTCAAACCCCTTCCCCTCGACCGCGCCCAGGTCCTTGCGCCAGGGCGTCGGGATCGGCCGACAGATCATGATAATTCACATAATTCGTGCGGATCGCGATCACCAGGGTCACCGAATTCGCCCCACTGACGGTCATCGACTCCCCATTCCCCGAAACCGTCCCCCCATCGTTCGAAAAACTGACGATCGTCTCATGTTTCACCTGCCCCGGAATATCCCCAAAATGCCCCGACTGCCCGTCGAGAATCAATTCATTCTCCTGCGCCAAAACTTCCCGATCCCGATAAGGCGTATCAAACGTCGCCGTGAACGCCACGCTTCCCGCCCGATCCCCCGAAACCCTCATCACCAAAACCTGGTCCGCCGCCGAGGAAAAAAGCTCCCGCGTAAACGCCACATCCCCCACCCGATACGAAACCGTTTCCACCGCGCGCGTTAGATCCAGCTCGCGCCTGTACGCAGTGGCCGTCACATTCCCAAAATCCAGATCCAATTCCCCAATCGTCTGATACGCCGCCTGCGAATGCGGATTCCCCAGCCCATCGACCTTGAGCAAATCCGCCGCCTCCTGCCCCTTCCCCGCCATAATCAGCGGCCGCGCCTTCGCATACGCCGCAAACGCCGCCGGATTCGCCGGATCGTACGGCCCCCCGGACCAGACATTATCCTCATTCAATTGCAGCCGTTCTCTACCCACGCCCCCATAATCCATCCCCCCCAGCCGCCCATTCCCCACCGGCAGCGCCTCCACCCAAACCGCCGCCTCCCGCGGATACCAAAGCGTTGTCCCCGGATCCATACCAAAACTTACCGCGCACGACCCTCCAACAATCAAGACCGCCAAAACCCAGCTCCTCAATCCGCTCAGCTCAACCATTGTCGCCTCACTACGTTCAACGCGTCCTCCCCTCGCCCATTCCCCCCGCCCCCGGTAAGCGGGACGCAGTCCTCCGGGGGAGGGTTGGGGGAGGGGGTTCGCGCGCAGTTTACCCAAGCCAAAAAACCAACTCCAATTCCCCCAAACCATCCCAATTTTCCACCCCCCGGTCTTCCCCTTCCCCGTCGATTCCTTTCGTTTCCCCGTCACTCCCCTTTCACACCTTTCTCACCCTCCCCCTCCTTGACACGCAGCTCCCGCCGCGCTGAACTATACTCATCGATCAAAACAAAAATCCTCCATCACCCATCCCCCCATGATCGAATACCGCAACATCACCAAAACCTTCGCCGGCGTCACCGCACTCGACAACGTCTCCTTCTCCATCTCCCCCCGCCATTGCCACGGACTCATGGGCGAAAACGGCGCCGGAAAATCCACCTGCGGAAAAATCCTCGCCGGCATCTACCGCGAGACTCCGGCCAAATCCTCATCGACGGCCAGCCCAAATCCTTCGGCTCCCCCGCCGACGCCCGCGCCGCCGGCATCGGAATGGTTCACCAGGAGCTCGCCTTCTGCCCCGACCTCTCCGTCGCCGAAAACCTCTGCATGGGTAGCTACCCCCGCCGATTCGGCTTCCTCATCAACCGCCCGGAAATGGAAAAACGCGCCGCGAAACTGCTCGCCGACATCGGTGTGAATCTCAACGTCCGCCAGACCATGCGCACCCTCTCCACTGCCCAGGAGCAGCTCGTGCAGATCGCCTCCGCCGTCGGCACCGGCGCGCGAATCCTCGTCTTCGACGAGCCCACCAGTTCCCTCGCCGAGCCGGATGCCGAAAACCTCTTCGCACTCATCGAGCCTCAAATCCCGCGGCGTCACCATGATCTACGTCTCCCACCGCATGCCCGAAGTCTTCCGTCTCTGCGACCGCATCACCGTCCTCCGCGACGGCAAACACGTCGGCACCTTCGACCGCACCGAAGCCACACCCGATTCCATCGTCAAGCACATGATTGGCCGAAGCATCGCCGCCTATTTCCCCCACCATCTCGAAAAAACCCCCGGCGACGTGATCCTCTCCGTGCAAAATCTCTCCTCCCCCGGCCGATTCAGAGACGTCACCTTCGACATCAAAGCCGGTGAAATCGTCGGCTTCGCCGGACTCGTCGGCGCCGGCCGCAGCGAGATCGCCAAGGCAGTTTTCGGCCTCGACCGCCAGGCCACCGGAGAAATCCTCGTCGATTCCAAACCCCTCCCTACCGGCGACATCCGCCAGGCCATGCGCCGCGGAATCGCCCTCGTCCCCGAAGACCGAAAACGCCAGGGTCTCGTCCTGAAAATGGGCGGCCGGCAAAACTTCTCCCTCGCCATGCTCCGCCGCTTTAGACGCTTCGGCATCCTCAACCAAAAGGCCGAGCGCCAAAGTGCGCGCGTCTATTTCGAAAAGCTCCGCGTCCGCACCCCATCCCTCGAAGCCCCCGTCGCCGGCCTCAGCGGCGGAAACCAGCAAAAGGTCGCCCTCGCCAAATGGCTCGGCAGAGACGCCCGAATCCTCATCATCGACGAACCCACCCGCGGCGTAGACATCGGCGCCAAAGCCGCCATCCACGGCCTCATCGACGACCTCGCCGCCCAGGGCATCGCCATCATGCTCATCTCCTCCGAGCTCCCCGAACTCTTGAATCTCTCCACCAGAGTCCTCGTCATGCGCCAAGGCCGCCTCGTAGGCCAACTAAACCGCCACGACCTGAACCAGGACCGCGTCCTCCGCCTAATGGCCGGCGTTTAACCGAAAAAGCCCCAAGCAAAGAGAAAATCGCCACAGATCAAAATCAGATAAAAAATCAGATTTCAATTCAATTCATCTGTGACCTTCCCCACGTTCGGTGGGCGCGGCCAAATCGTCAGTTCAGGCTGGCCTCGAACGCTTCGGGGCTTTGGTAGCCTATCGCCGAGTGACGTCTCTGGCGATTGTAAAACACTTCAATGTACTCAAAGATCGAACGCCGAGCCTCCGCTTGCGTTGCGTAGTGCTCGTGATAAATGAGCTCCGTCTTCAGCGTGCTGAAAAAGCTCTCCATCACCGCGTTGTCGTAGCAATTGCCGGTGCGGCTCATGCTCCGCTCCATCCCATGCTCCGCCAGCATCTGTCGAT
The DNA here is from genome assembly GCA_963755915.1 of uncultured Phycisphaerales bacterium. GTDB lineage: Bacteria > Planctomycetota > Phycisphaerae > Tepidisphaerales > Tepidisphaeraceae > PALSA-1353. The sequence goes on along the minus strand of CAVWLP010000002.1, from coordinate 2,549,882 downwards.
AAGTCTCGCAGGCGTATTGGACACCGCGATCGGAGTGGTGCAGCAAACCTCGCTCCGGTCGGCGATGTGTCAGCGCCATCGATATCGCTTCCAGACACAGCTCACTTCGCAGATGATCGGCCATCGACCAGCCGACTATTTTCCGACTGCACAGGTCGATCACGGCCGCCAGGTATAGGAATCCTTCATCCGTCGGAACGTAGGTGATGTCGCAGCACCACTTGCGGTTGGGCGCCTCAGTTGCGAACTGGCGGTCCAGCACATTGGCCGCGACCGGCTCATCGTGATTCGAATCGGTGGTATGGACGACGAATCGCCGGCGAATCCGCGATTGCAATCCGGCCTGTTTCATCAGACGCGCCACCGTGTTCACGCAGACGCTCACCTGCCGATCCGCCAGCTCCGCGTGCACCCGCGGGCTGCCGTAGGTATAGCGACTCTCCTCATGAACCTCGCGGATCTTCTCAGTCAGCTCTTCCCGGCGCTTGTGCCGCGGGCTGGCTGGACGTTTCAGCCAGGCGTAATACCCGCTGCGGCTGACTTCCAGCGCATCGCACAATGCGGCCAGATCGAACGGGTCCCAATGTTCTTTGATCCAGGCGAATCTCATGGGTTCTGGCTGGCGAAGTAGGCCGTCGCTTTTTTTAAAATCTCCTTCTCGGTTTCGACCCGCCGCAATTGCTTTTGCAACTCGCGGATGCGGGCCTTGAGCAGCGTCGGATCGTTGGTGTCTGGAAACGCGGGCTCCTCAGCCGCGGGCTTGATCAGTCCACGTTTTTTCATCCAGTGATGCACGATGTGCACCGGAAGGCCCAGTTCCTGGGCCGCTTTCCTTTGTGTGTAGCCTTGATCGGTGACGAGTTTGCAGGCTTCGTCCTGAAACTCCCTGGAATAATGTTTGCGTCCCATGGCAATTCGCTCCTTCAGCCGGATTATCCGGCTTCAGGCCGCGCCCACCAAACGTGGGGAAGGTCACTGGTGCATCTGATTTAAATCTGTGGCCAATTCCGCATTTTCTTCGCGCTCTTGGCGTCTTCGCGGTTAATCTCTTTCCGATCATGACTGAAACGGATAAATCGACCCCAACCCCAAAATCGAAGTAAGCTCCGACAGCGCCCTGCGCGACTCCTCCAGCAATTTCGGATCTGCCAAATCCGCCGGCAGGAGCCGGTCCCGATAATGCCGGTTGATCCAGACTTTCAGCGTCGAATAAACCTTGTCATTCAAAAACACATCCGGATTCGCCAGCGCCCGCTCCAGGTTGGTCATCACCACCTGCAGCCTCAGGCACGCGGGCCCGCCCCCGTTGTGCATGCTCTGCCGCACATCCACAAAATGCACCGTCTTGATCGGCGTCCCCCGCCCTACCAGCCCCTCCAGAAATTCCCTCGCACTCGCATTCTCCTTCGCCTCAATCGGCGCGATCACCGCCATCGACCCGTCCGGCAGCGAAACGATTTGACTGTTAAACAAATACGACCGGATCGCATCCCCCAGCGGCACCTGCACTTCCGGCACCCGCAACAGGTGACATCCACCTTTTTCAAACCGCTCCCGCAGCGCCGCCTCATCCGGTTCCGCAAACGCCTTTTCGTGATACAGCAGCACGTTCACGTTCCCCACTGCCACCACGTCATTATGGAACGCCCCCGCGTCGATCGCCGCCGGATTCTGCTGCAGCAGCAGGACGTTCTTCGCTTCAAGCTGATGCAGCCGAGCCACCGCCTGTGACGCCTCCATTGTCTGCCGTGCCGGAAACCGCTTCGGCGCCCGCACGTTGTCCTCCAGCGCTCTCCGCCCATACACGAATATCTCCAGCCCCTTCCCCTCATGCGTTGTCGCCAGCCGCATATGGTTCGCCGCCCCCTCATCCGCAAACTGCCCGGACGCCGGCAGCCGCGCATGGTGCGCAAACGCCGACTCATCCGCAAAAATCGCCTTCAAGATCGCCGCCGTCGTCCCCGATTCCAGCGACCGATGAAACTGCGAAATGAGGTTCGCCGGCGTAAAGTGCAGCCGTCCATCCGCCGTATCCGCGCTGGGCGAAACCGTCGCCGCATTCGCCGCCCACATCGCCGACGCCGATCCGCACGCCGCCAGGATCGCCGGAAATTTCGCCGCCGATTCCAGCACCTGTCCATCCGACCCCCCAAACCCCAGCCGCCGCAGCGTCCCAACATCCGGCCGTTCGTGCGGCGGCAGCACCGCCTGCGAAATCCCCATATCGCATAGAAATTTCATCTTCTCCAAACCCTGCAGCGCCGCCTGCCGTGGATTTGACACCTGGTGCGTATGCGCCATCGACGCCAAGTTCCCCGCCGCAAGGCCCCCATAGTTATGCGTCGGCCCCGGGATCGCGTCGAAATTTGTCTCCTCGGTCGCCATCGCTCTTCACCGCGAAATTTCCAGCCCCGGTGGAAGCTTCTCCGGAATCCGCGCCGTCGCCGATTCCAGCGCCGCCACCGGATACGCCGCATAATCCGCCGCAAAATATCCGCCCGGCCGATGATTCCCCGAATTCCCAATCCCCCCAAACGGCAAATGGCTGCTCGCCCCCGTCATCGGCCGATTCCAAGCAATCACCCCCCCGCGAATCCCCCGCAGAAACTGCTCGTACAACCCCGCATTCTCCGAAATCAACGCGCAGGAAAGCCCGTAGCTCGTGCGATTCGCCTCCTCGATAGCCGCCTCGAAATTCTCAACGAAAATCAACTGCAAAAGCGGGCCGAAGACTTCAATATCCGGCCAATTCTCCACCTCCGTCACATCGATCAATCCCGGCGTCAGCAAACCCGGATGCCGCGGCAAGCGCTTCGTCGCCACCAGCGCCTTGCCCCCGAGGCTGACCAGATGCACCTGATGCAGCAGAATCGTCCGCGCCGCCTCCGTCGAAATCACTGGCCCCATAAACGCTTCCGGCTCATCCCCCGGCATCCCCACGCGAATCTTTTCAATCGCCGAAACCAGCCGCTGCACTAACGCATCCGATTCCTCTCCCCGAACCAGAATCAATCGCCGCGCACAGCTACACCTCTGCCCCGCCGTCACATACGCCGACTGAATAATCAGATAAACCGCCGCCGCCAGGTCTCCCGCTTGATGCACAATCAGCGGATTATTTCCCCCCATCTCCAGCGCCAATATTTTCCCCGGCTGATCCGCGCACGCCCGCCGCAGCGCAATCCCCCCTCCCGTGCTCCCCGTAAACAAAACCCCATTCACATCCGCATGCCCCGCCAATTCCGCCCCCACATCCTTCCCCCCCTGCACCAGATTGAACACGCCTTCCGGAAACCCCGCCGCCGCAAAACACCGCACAAAAATCTCCCCCGATTTCGGCGTCAATTCGCTCGGCTTCAGCACCACCGTATTCCCCGCCAGCACCGCCGGAACGATATGCCCATTCGGCAAATGCCCCGGCATATTAAACGGCCCCAGCACCGCCAAAACCCCATGCGGACGAAATCGCGTAAACCCCGTCGCATCCGGCAGCGCCTTCTTCACCTCCCGGCACCGATCCTGATACGCCTCGATTGAAATCGGAATCTTATTCGCCATCGCATCCACTTCCTGGCGCGATTCCCAATACGGCTTGCCCGTCTCCTGCGAAATCCCCCGGGCAATCTCCTCCTTATTCGCCCAGTACTGACTCTCCAGCCTTCTCAAAAACTCGCCGCGCTCCTCAACTGATTTCGACGACCACCCCGCAAACGCCCCCCGCGCCTTTCTTACCCCCTCTCCCGGTACTCCGGGGGATTGGAGGCTGAGCGAAGCGAAGTCCCGACCTGTCGGGAGCAGGGGTGAGGGCCTCCGATCGGTTCCGCCACAATCTGGATCGCCCTGGTCATTTGTCCGAGTCATTCGCCACATCCTTGCCGACAGAAACGGCGGGCTTCGAGACCAGTTTGGCCGTCCCCACCTCAGACCGAAGACTTGCGTATCTCACCGTCGATCCCTCCCCGACCCCCAGCACGTCCGCCAGCCCCGACTCAATTCCCACCCGATAGTCCCCGATAACCCGCAGCTTCCCCATGCTCGCCCGAAACGCCGGATCATAACATCCGATCATATACGTCGCCGATTCAATCGCCTTGGAATCAACCTCCTCCACCACCGCCGTCCGGCTCTCGCGCACCGTGCGAATGTCATCCCGCCGGCAGCTCACGCATGGCCCCGCATCAAAAATGTCCACCATCCCGCTGAACGCAAACCCCTCGCCCTCCAGATTCTTCTGCGCCGGCCGGCTCGATTCGTGAATCTTCCCAATCACCGCCTGCGCCTCCGCCGGCAACAGCGGAACGTAAATCGGATACTTCGGCATCAAATCCGCGATGAACTTCTTGTTCACCACGCTCAGATAATCCGCCCGCCGGAAATCGATCTCAAAAAAATGCCGCCCCACCGCATCCCAGAATGCCGAGCGCCCCTCCCCGTCGATCACCCCGCGCAGCTCCGACACCACCACCGGCTCAAACGCCTGCGGATACTGCGCCACAAACAAAAATCGCACCAGCTGAAGAAACCGTCCGTAATCCTTCTTCCGATAGTCCGGCGACAGAAACAGCGACCCCAGCTCCGCCGGCCCATCATGCTCCCGCACAAGCTGAAGCACGGTGATCTGCTTGTGAATCTTCAAAAAATCCGAGTCCAGCCCCTGGTTCTCCAGCCGATATGCATAGAACGGCTCAAACCCCCCCACCTTCGTCACCACCCCGCTCGCCCCGATGATCTTCTTCGACTCCACATCCTGCATCACCAGTAGAAAACTTTCGCCCCCCGGCCGATCCGGAATATTCTCCATGCTCCGCTGCGACTTGAGGATTCGCCGCTTCAGCAGATTCCGATCGCTCGGCAGCGTCGTCAGCCCAACGCCCGCCTGCTCGGCCAGCGCAACCAACTGGTCGAGATCGCCTATCGAAACTGGACGAATCAAAACCACAAAAATATTCTACGCTTATCCCCCTCTTCCCGTTTAGCCGCGACCCGAAGGGGAGCGCTCTACGCGCACCAATGAACCCTTCATCGGCAAAACACCCCCGCATCAATATCCCCCGCCGCGATTTTAAGCATCAGCAGCGCCGTGAGTTGCGCTCTTTCCGGCAGGCTTTGCGGAATCAGATATTCCTCCGAACTATGAATCCGGTCCCCCCGCACCCCCAGGCTGTCGATATTCGCCAGCCCCGCCGCCATCAGCCGATTCCCATCCGATGCCCCCCCCGAAGCCCGCGTGCCGAGGTTCATCCCCAGCTCCTTCCCACACGAAACAATCGCCCCCAGCAGCCGCCCCGTCCGCTCATCCAAAATCTTCGGCGGCGACGCAAAATGCCCATGCAGCTCCGCCCGAATCCCATCCATCCGATTCAAATCCGCAACCAATTTTTCGACCTCCCCCTTCACCCGCACCTCGTCCGCCGGCTCCGTCGTCCGAATATTAATCCGGCACACCGCCAGGTCCGGCACCACATTCGCCGGCGCCCCGCCATCAATCGACCCCACATTCACCGTCACTCCCGGCAACGACGCATTGAGCCCATGCAGCTCCAGCGCTAGTTTCGCCGCCGCCAGCAGCGCGCTTCTTCCCGCCGCGAAATCGCGCCCCGCATGCGCTGCCCGCCCGCGCACCACAATCGAAAAATTCCCCGACCCCCTTCGCCTTTCCACCAACGCCCCATCCGGAAGTGCCGGCTCAAACAGCAACCCAAACTGATGCCCCTTCGCCAATTCCGCCAGCAGCCCCGCCGACCCCGGCGACCCGATCTCCTCATCCGGATTGATCACCACTGTCCACCCGACGCGCTGGGCATGCTCGCTCCGCTCCAGCGCCTCCAGCGCCGTCAGCATCACCGCAAGTCCCCCTTTCGCATCCGCCACCCCCGGCCCCACTAACTTCCCCTCCGCCTCCTTCACTTTCGCGAACCCCGCCTCCGGCGCATACACCGTGTCCATATGAATGTTCAGCAGAATCTTCACCCCCGCGCCAGGTCGCTTCATAAAACTGATCGCCTCCCCCAGCGGCTTGCTCACCATCTGCGCCCGCGAATCCAGAAATGTCGCCGCCGGCAGATCGTGCCTCCGAACCTCCCCTCCCAGCACCGAAAATCCCGCTCGATCACCCCACTAAGGTTTTTCAACCCCGCCACATTGAACGAATAGCTGTTTATCTCCGCCCACTCAACGACGCGCCGCACCATCCGCGGCTGCTGCCCCGAAATCCAGTCGAGGATGTCCTTTATCGACGCCGCCATATCCCTGCCAGCCGTGTTTTAACCGCGTCAGAACCAACGTCAATCGCCCCTGTCGGGCAATCACTTAAAACCTTGGCAATCCCAGCCCGAAAGTTTAGAATTCCCGCCATATGCCAACGTATGAATATCTTCTGATCGGTCTTGGTGTAGTGCTGATCATCGTCTATTTCGTCGTCAAGAAGAGCCAGAAGCAGTAGTCCTGGCACCAAGCACGGCGGAGCAGGAAAGTCCCAGCGAGGCGCTGCCCAAACGGGGCGGGCATTTGTGCGCCAGCCATCCCTCTTTTTGTAAATAAGGAATCCAATATGGACAGCGAATCTCTCATCGCCGCACTCGAATTCTCCCGTGCCCGTCTCCTGGGCATTCTCGACACCATCGAAAAAAGCGGCCAGGACTCGCGCCAAGTTCTCGCCTGGCGCCCCGGCCCCGGCCGGGCACACATCGGCTGGCAATTCATGCACTGCGCCGCCACCCACGACCGCTACCTCAACTCCGGCATCCTCCAGGCCACTCCCAAAGACCAGGACCTCGTCGCCGCCTTCGCCGGCGGATCGACGCCGTCCGACGCCAACGTCCCCTCTCTGGCCCTAATCCGCCAAAAGCTCGCCGCCACTTACGAGCCCCTCAAAAAATACGCCGCCGAGCAAACCCCCGAGTCTCTAAAGCGCCAATTCCCCGCCCCCGGCGGAAAAACCCGCACCGTCGCCGAAGCCATCACCCTCCTCGCCTGGCACGAAGCCCACCATCAGGGCCAGATCCACCTGACCTGGAACCTCTACAAAGCGGCCCACGGAATGGTGTGAGCTTATAGAAGGAAAAAGAGCAATGTTACAGAATGTCATTGTCGTTCGGTACTTTGTTTGCGGCTAGGGGAAAATCGGCAACCATTCGGCTGGGGGAGCGATGCGGCAGATCATTCTGCTTGAGAACCGATGCGGGGGCGAATGGGGGGTTGAGTAGCGCACAGCATCAACCGCCGGCCAGCGAACTCGAGAACGCAGCCGGAATTAATGGCCTCGTTTTTTGGCGCGGGCCTCCTGCTCCCGCCGCGTTCTTTCAATCTGCCGCTGGACGTCCTGAACATCGGCAAAGCCCAGCAGATACCACATGATCCGTTCCATGACGGCCCTGGCCGGCTTCAACCCGGTGGTCAGATTCAGCAGCATGCACACGATCACCGCGCAGTAGATCTGGATCTCCACGCCGGTCTTGCGCTGGCTCAGTAAATGGCGGCACCCCAGCAGTTGTTTCATGAATTTGAAAAAGGTCTCGATGGTCCAGCGGTAGCGATACAAGATCGAGATCAGCTCCGGCGCCAGTACCAGGTCCGGACACAGGAACCTCATCTGTCCGCTGCTGGGGACGTAACCTTTGCGGGTGCGTTTGGCATGAACCTCGGCCTTCACGACCACCAGCCGCGTCGGGTGATCCAGGCCTTCCAACCGCACCACCGCGTCGCGGATCACGCCCTCCTCAATCGCCTGGGCACTGAGCTTGCGTTCCTCGACCACTTGGTACTTCAGGTCGTCGATGGCGCGAAAGACATAAAGGCTGTGGGCCTGGACGATGCGGTTTATCAGCGGCTTGTCGAAGTAGCCACGGTCGGCGACGTAGAGCCGGCCCGGCTCCAGCATCGCCTCCAGCACGCGTCGTTCGTTGTTCGAGCCGCGCGGGCTTCCACCGGTCAGACGCACCCGTTGCGGAACCATCGTGTCCAGGTCCAGCAGGGTGTGAATGCGCCAGGCGTGATAAGCCCCGGCGTCGGGCGCTTCTTGCCCGGTACAGCGGGCTGGGGTGAGACAACGCCGTTTGGCGTTGTAGAGCGTCTCGATGAGCCTGGGCAATGCCTTGATCAGCGTCCCGTCCACGAGCGTGATGGCGTGGTGGATATCGGCCAGTCGCGGATCGCGAGGCAACCGGTGTAAATCGCCGGTCAGCTCTTCAATCACCCGGATCAACTCCCGCGGCTGGAAGACCACGGGCGCCTTGAGAAACTGGCTTTGGAAAAATCCTTGATGCCCAGTTGTTTGGCCAGTCGCGGCAGTTCCATGGCGCACTGCAGGCCGCTGATCGATTCGATCATCGGCGTGATGAGGTAGACTAGAACGAGCTTGACGTAGTCGTCGAAGAAGAGTTGTCGATTGCCGGCCGTGTCGCGCTCGGTTCCAACCTCATGGAGCCGATCCAGCAGCGGCAACACGCGAGTGAGCAGCCCAAACGGAACATCCTTGATCTGAAGTTCCAGCACCAACCCCTATGCTGACATACCATAGCGCATCGCGCAAGCGCAAGAATCGGCAACAAGCGAATCGTGTACCGAACGGCAATGACAGAATGTTACGTTTTGTTACGTTTTTCGCGAATTAGTTAGCAAACGATAACTTATTTTGATTTAAACTGGTGTGGCGGCGGCGATTGCGCGGGGTTTGTTTAATTCTCAATAACCGCGGGATGTAACGTGTGTTGGGCCATAGGGACGAAACTGACCCCTTGTCGAGAGAATAGAAGGTGACGCCGCCGCGCTGGCTCCAGATCATCAACTTGCCGACGGCCGAGGCCGAGGAGAAAATGGTGAAGCAGTCGCCGGATTGCGGCCGCCGCGAAGGATGGAGAAAACGGCCGGAAAAACGGGAGAAATCGATATAATGGTTTGCGTCACATTTAATTGTCCCACGCGCTGCGCAAAAATCATGCAAAACGATGATCGCCTGAAGGATGAAGATGCCCCTCGAATACTCCACTATGGGCAACCCGTCTTACGGCAAAAAAAATCCATAATGAGCCATCCTGCTTTGACGATTCTTTTGTCTGTGCCAGGACTAGCCTGCTGGGTAATTTACTATTGCATGAATTCACAGCTCGAATTGCCGCGCACGTTCTATCAACTGTTTTGGGCAATTTGGATGCTTGCCATGTATACCGCAATTTTATCATTGATTTACCTGCGATGGCCCACTAGCCGCTTGGGGGCCTACGCAATTTGCCTTAACCTGGTTGTCAATGTGCCCGGACTCCTTCTTAGCATTTACATGGTTCTCTTTGGGCATATTTTTTAAGGTAAAGGCCAGATTCTCAATCATTGGAGCATTCCGTCTTTTAACGTAGTGTGAAATAAAGGTGAACGAACTAAAAGTAACGCGAACACTTTTAGATATCCCAGCCCCGAACCGGCCTAACGTCGCCAATCTACCCCATCGCCGTTACTCTTCCGTAATGCGACCCCTTCGGTATTCCATCAACGTCACATTGGACGGCTGCTGCGATCATCGTGTCATTCCACCGACCGAAGACTTGCATCGTCACGCGGCGGAAAACCTCGAACAGGCCGATGCCCTCCTCCTTGGCCGGGTGACTTACGAAATGATGGAAGCCGCGTGGCGGCCACCGGCGCGGACGGGAGCGAGGCCTGATTGGATGGAACCCTTCGCCCGGACGATCGACGCGGCAAAGAAGTACGTCGTGTCGAGCACCCTGAACCGTGTCGATTGGAACGCCCAGCTCCTGCGCGGGGATCTGGGGACGGCCGATCAGCAGCTCAAGCGGGAGTCGGGTAAGGGACTGTTCGTGGGAGGCGTAAAGCTCCCGCTGGCGCTAGCGGAGCTGGGATTGATCGATGAGTACGAGTTCGTGGTCCACCCCAGGCTGGCGGGCCACGGGCCGACCTTGTTCGCGGGACTATCGAAGCGTATCGACTTGAGGCTCACGAGCCGGCTGGAGTTCGCCTCGGGGGCGGTGGCGATGCGGTATGAGCCGAGAAGGTAGCCATTGCATGAAATAAAGGTAAGGCGTTGCGCCTCGAGAATACGATGGGTCCGCGCCGCCGCCCCGGAGGATGCAGAAAACGGCCGGAAAAAAAGCAGAAATCGATATAATGGCTTGCATTACTTTTGATTGCCCGTCACTTTTAATTGCCCTTGGCGGCCCAGCATTGGCCTAACAAACAGCAAAGTGGATCGATGACAATCCAAAAGCTACCAATAGTCGACTTTGAGCCCTACACGTTCCGATTGTGTTTGAAAGACGTTGGAGGATTACCGTCTCGCCAAGTCGAGGAGTTTTTAAAAGCATGGTTGGTTCGCCGCAGCGTTCAGGCACTATGCGACGTACGATGCTCGCACAAATATCTAAATGTACGGGATGATCCGTCGACGCATGAAATCGTTGTTTCGATCCAGTGGGTCTGCGCAGACTGCATTGACATACTCTTTAGGGAGCTTGGAGATAACTTTCCGGCAATTGAGCGTATTGTAATTGGGTTTCCAGCGCCGGGCGATTGGCATGGAGGAACTGAACTATGCATGACGATCGCCGGTCGCCTTGTAACTTTCGAAGATTCGCACGTCGAAACGGTTTCGTCATTTAACATTTTTTCGAAGCCAATAAATATCGGTCAAATGCTGCAATTTCGTCGCGAAACCGGATACCGGACATCAGCAGAAAGAGTCGGCGGATTGCAAGCAAACTTCCAAGACAATCCTTTTGTGGCGATATTGCCCGCAGAGGAGCGAGAGCGATTTGAAGCGAAATTCTTGAGCTACCGCGATGCTGTCGCCTACTGCTCTTGGGCCATGGTCCGCTTGCCAAGCGAAGCAGAATATTTGGCGGCTGCCTTGGTCGATGATGAAGTACACGACATTAACGCCCGTGGCGCGCTCCAATCGGATTCTAGCAGGATCGTTGTACCTTTCGTGGGGTTAACAATTACGTCCAACGTTCAGGGCGACCTAGTGGTTTTTCGCGCGGGTCCAAAGCTTGCAAAATACCCCGGCTGGTCTGAGATTAGGAATAATCGGCGCCTCTTTCCCGTGGAAAAGCCGGCTGGAACCTTATACGTGGTTTGCAAATGATGATGGTACACCCTTTGTCCGGACGAACTAAAAGGGACATAATCCTTAGAGTTAAGGTTCACCTCATCTTTAATTGTCCCTAAAATTCCCAAGATTTTTTGCAGCAAACCACGTCTCTAATGTATCCTCTGCAACCCATTCAGCAGCCCATTAATAAGCTGCTGCTGCCCCCCCTGCTTAATCGTCTGCGCAATCGCCGACCCAAGATCCAGCTTCGGATTATTCATATCCCCCTTCAGCGGCACCACGACCGGCCCGCTCACAAACTGCCGCACGTTCGCCGGCAGCGCCCTGGAGAAGAGCTCCGGCGGAATATAAACCGTCATCGGCGCGAACTGCTTCGTCGCCAGCACCACCACCCCCGCAAACCGCAGCGGCTTGTTGCCGTCGATCATCAGCGTCGTGTCCTCCGTCACCCTTCCTGCGGCAATTTTCACATCCGCATTGTTGATGTCCGCGGAAACCGACTGATTGCCAAACGCCGAAAGCAGCGTGCTGCCCAGTTGCAACCCCGTCACCGAATACTGCAACTCCGCCGCCGACTTGTTCTGCGGCGAACTCTGCAAAATCAGATCGCTCAGCGGCAACCGATCCGCGTATTGCACCCAGATACTGAGCAGCCCCTGCGCATTGTTCGCCCCCACAAACGCGGGGTTGTTCAGAATTTTCCCAAGGATGCTCTTGGAAACAGCCGGATTGATCGACACATTTTTCAGCAGGTAATGCGGCCCCGCCGCCGTCGCGCCGGAGATATACGCCAGCATCGGATCCGTCCGCAGATCGACCGTAATCACCCCCAGATCCAGCGTCCCCCCATTGCAGCTCGCCGGCGCTGCCACATTGCTTCCATCCGGCTTATCCGGATAAACCGTCCGCAAGATCCCCTTCGAAAGGAAAAACGGCACATCCCAATTGCTCAGCGAGATCCCCTGCGTCGAAAGCGAATCCACCGTCAGATACCCGCCCGCATTCAGCAGCGTCACCGCCTGCCCAAACGGCATATCGCCCGGGCAGCTTCCGCTCACCGTAATCGTCCGCTCCTGCTTCCCGCTGATCGTCAAATCCGAAAACGTCTGCTGCGAACTCGGCGAAAGCATCGGCTTAACGATCGGCCACAGCTTCGCCAGATCATAATCCAGCGTCAGCATCACCGGATTGTCATCCGCGATCTGCCGCTTCAGCGCCAGATCATTTATCGTCCCGCTCAGTTTCACCCTCACCGCGCCGGTGGATTGCAGCGCAATCGCCACCGGACTGCCCTTATCGATAATCAGCGAAAACGTGTTGAAATCGAAATCCAGCGGATTCTGAATCACAACCGTCTTCTCGGAAAACACCGGCTGCATCGCCGACCCCGCCTGCCCGCTGCTGCCCAGCACCACAAAATTGTTAATCGTCCCACCCCCCGTCACATGCAGCCGCGGCCCGGATGAATCCTTCGCCAAATTCTCATCCACATGCAGATGCCCCTGGTATGGATACGCATTCACCGCCGCTCCCCCAAAAACTTCCGCCACGCGCATCGCCGGCGCAAGTTCCCCATCAATCGTCACCCCGCCCTTCACCGCCATATTCGCCGGATCATTCAGCCCCGTCGCCGTGATCGGCGTCTGCCCGGAAAGCCCAATCGTCGTCCCAATCCCCGTGTCCACGTTCAGCGCCGTCACCGACGCCGCCGACGCCCCAATTTGCGCCGCCAATTGCGCCTTGATGTCATTCGGCCAGGTGCAGACATTCGCCCCATTTTTGATCACCAGCCCATGCACGATGACGCTGGTTACATTGGCCGTCGTCGTCCCGCCACTCTGCAATACACTGGCCTTCACCGTCGCCGTCCCATTCGTCACCGTCGGCGGCGGCACGACAACAACCGTCGTCTCCCCCGCCACCGGGGCGGCCGCCTGGTTGAACAGCAGGTTCGCAATCGCGTCGATCTTCGCGAGATTCAAATCCTCGAGGTCCAGATCAATCGACTGCGACCCCTGCGCCGTCTTCAGCACGATCTGATTGCTCGTAATGCTGATCTTCCTCGCAAAGCTCGTATCCACATTCACGTTCAAATCACTCGCCGCCGACAAATCCGGCGCCAGATTCGCCGACGCCGTCGCGTTGATTGCCTCATTCTTCAGGGCCTCTCCCACCGTCAGCGAAGCGACGGATGCATTCGCCGAAACCTTGCTCCCATCCTGCCCGCGATCCAGCTCAAACTTCGCCCCAATCTGCGAACTCGTCAGCGGCAAAATCGACGCCGCTGCCGGCGCGGGCCCGCCCGGCACCGCAATATTCAAATTCGTCAGACTAAAATTTCCTCCCAGCGCAAAATTCCCCCCTCCTGTCACATCCCCATTGCTGAAGGCGTTAAACCCAATCGCCCCTGCCAGCGAAACATGCTTCCCCGCCGGCGCACCGAACATCGAATCGAAATTTAACAACTGCCCATATTTCTGCTGAATCGTCGCCAGATCGCTGCTCCCCTGGATCGTTGTCTTGGTCAAGTCCGCCCCGCCCCCGGTAATCTTCGCAAAATCGCTGTCCAGCTTCACATTGATATCCGCAAGCTGCGGATGATCTCCCCCCACCGCCGTCACCCCCGCATCCGCATCGACATTATCCAGCTTCAGCGGCGTCCCCCCGCTCGTCCCCGCGAAATTCTTCAGCGACGTCGCCGTCGCGATCACCGCCTTCCCATCCGCCACCGTCACCGTCGTCTCATGCCTCAGGTCGCCGCTCGTCAGCGTTGTCCCCTGCTGCAATTGGAAAAGGTGCGGCGCCTGGCTTACCAGCCCCGCCACGTTCCAGTATGCCGTGATATTGATTTGCCCCGACCCCGGAATCGTCGCCGCCGGCGCCTTGTTCGAGCCCCCCAATTGCTGCGCGATCGACGCCGCCACCGCCCCCAGCCCCGAAACCGAATCCTGCCCAATATCCGCATGCACCGCCACCTGATCCGGCGCTCCCGCCCCACTCGGCTGAAGCGTAATCGGCACATCCGCCACAATCCTCTGCCCCACCGCCGCCTTCAGCCCAACATGAACGCTCTGATACACAATCGTATCCCCCGACCACTGCTTCCCCCCCATCGAAGCTCCTGCCAGCGCAATATCCCCATCCGCCGAAATATTGCTCGGCCCATTGATCGTCGCGGTAATCTTCCCGTTCAAACTCCCCGTCACATCCAGACCCAATCCCATCGCCTTCAGCGTGTCCGAAACCGCGCTCAAATCCCCCTGCGAAAGCTCAATCGTCTGCGTCCCCGAAAGTTTGCTCACATCCACGAGATTATTCTGCACCGCCGCCACCGACCCGCTCGCCTTGAGCACCACGAACGGCCTCTGATTCACCTGCACCCCCGCATCAATCGTCTCCTCAATGGGCTGATTGATATCCTTAATCGCCACCGTCACATTCAACGGCTGACTCCCCGGAAAACTCACCGTCACATGCTGCGGATCATCCTCAAACGTCCCCGTCACATTCTCCAGATGAATCGTCCCCTTCACATTCGGCAGCTTCGACGGCCCACCACTCGAAGGCGCACTGCTGCTTCCGCTGGATTTAATCGCCCCCGCAATATTCAACTGCCCCGATGAATCGATCTTCGCATTAAAATCGACACCCTTCACCGTCAAATCCCCCACGTCCAGATTTCCGCTCGCCGCCTTGATCAGCGAAAGAGGCGTACTGATTTCCGCCACCGAGAGCAGGTGCTCATTATTCGCATCATCCAGCGTCACCCCCTCGATCCGAATCCCGCTCGTCCATCCAAACGACCAGTCTTTGATCCCCAGCTTCCCATTGATCGCGCTGCCATTGATCTTCCCCACGACAATATCGCGCACGACTCCCGTGCTGACAATCGTCGGCGCCAACAAGACCAGCAGCAAAATCAAAACCACCATCCCCACCACCGACTTGAGAATCCACCGCCGCTTCTTCTTCGGAGGCGCGGGCGACTTTCCCGGAGGATTCTCCCCCGCCCCCCTGGAATCGGGTCCAGCCGCATCAGAATTATTCGTTGTCATCTTTATCTTCCCAAAGGAGCAATCAAAACCATCCCTGGCTTATCGAGGACCGAAAGATCCGGCTCAATATCCGAAGGCGACGTCTTTATCGTAGGCATCAACCCGTTCCCCGCGCCCGGTGAAGCCGCCGGCGCCGCGGCCGCGCTCCCCACAAACCCCCTCCCCCCTCGCTGATAAGTAAACCCCGCCACCCCCGCCGACCCCAGCAGCCCCGTATCCAAATCCAGCGTCACACGCTTCCGATCCCCAGAAACCACCGCCTGCCCCAAACTCTGATTCGCCCCCACGATCAGCGTCTT
Source organism: uncultured Phycisphaerales bacterium (assembly GCA_963755915.1). GTDB lineage: Bacteria > Planctomycetota > Phycisphaerae > Tepidisphaerales > Tepidisphaeraceae > PALSA-1353. The sequence continues at coordinate 2,534,469 of CAVWLP010000002.1, read as the reverse complement.
ATCCTGCGCATCATACGGCGTACCGCTGGCGTAATAGAATGGGGTCGGGGAAACGGACTGAGCGCGGGCATCCGCGAACAAAACCAGAAGCCCGAAACCAGAAACCAGAATCAAACCCGAATGACCGAAACCCGAATGCCTCGACCGTTCGTCATTCTGGTTTCGGATTTGATTCGTCATTCTGGTTTCGGATTTCGGATTTCCCGACCCAAATCTCGATCCAAACCAGTCCATTTGCATCCCTAATCAAATCCCATTAACTTCCACCCCTCGTTTCGGAGCATACTCATGCAATCCCCCACCGGCAAGACAGCCCTCATCACCGGAATCACCGGCCAGGACGGCTCCTACCTCGCCGAATTCCTCCTCGCCAAAGGCTACGACGTCCACGGCATCGTCCGCCGCAGCTCCTCCTTCAACACCGATCGCATCGAGCACCTCTATCGCGATCGCCACGACCCCAACGCCCGTCTCTTCCTCCACTACGGCGATCTCGTCGACGGCACCGGCCTCCGCGAAATCCTCACGAGAGTCAAGCCGGACGAAATCTTTAATCTCGGCGCCCAGTCCCACGTCCGCGTCAGTTTCGACCAGCCCGTTTATACCGTGGCCGTCGACGCCCTCGGAACCATGAATTTCCTCGAAGCCATCCGCGACACCGGACTCCCCATCCGCTTCTACCAGGCCTCCAGCACCGAAATGTACGGCAAAGTCGTCGAAACCCCCCAAACCGAAAAAACCCCCTTCTATCCCCGCAGCCCCTACGCCTGCGCAAAAGTCTATAGCTACTGGCAAACCGTCAACTACCGCGAAAGCTACGGCATGTATGCCTGCAACGGCATCCTCTTCAACCACGAAAGCCCCCGCCGCGGCGAAACCTTCGTCACCCGCAAAATCACCCGCGCCGCAACCCGCATCAAGGAAGGCCTCCAGAAAAAACTCTACCTGGGAAATCTCGACGCCAAGCGCGACTGGGGCTTTGCCGGCGACTACGTCGAAGCCATGTGGCTAATGCTCCAGCTCCCCGCCGCGGATGACTTCGTCATCGCCACCGGCGAAACCCACTCCGTCCGCGAATTCCTCGACGAAGTCTTCGCCTGCCTCAATCTCGACTGGCAAAAATATGTAGAAGTCGACCCCCGCTATTTCCGCCCCGCCGAGGTCGACCTCCTCCTCGGCGACGCCTCCAAAGCCAAAAAAGTCCTCGGCTGGACCCCAAAGATTACCTTCAAACAGCTTGCTAAAATGATGGTCGACGCCGACATGAAACTCGCCCAGCGCGAGCGGCTCCTCAAAGACCAGGGACAGAAATGAGCCTCTCCCCGAACAACAAAATCGTCATCACCGGCGGCGCCGGTTTCGTCGGCGCTTTCGTCGTCGACATCCTCAAGACCAAAGGCTTCAAAAACATCTTCATCCCCCGCCGAAAAGATTTCGAACTGACGCACGAATCCGAAGTCCAGCGCCTCTACCGCGAGCAAAAGCCCGACGTGGTTCTCCATCTCGCCGCCGAAGTCGGCGGCATCGGCGCCAACCGCGACAACCCCGGCCGCTTCTTCTTCGCCAACCTCGCCATGGGCATGCATCTCATCGAGCAGGCGAGAATCAACAAGATCAAAAAATTCGTCCAGATCGGCAGCATCTGCGCCTACCCAAAATTCACCCCCGTCCCCTTCAAAGAAGCCGACCTCTGGAACGGCTACCCCGAAGAAACCAACGCCCCCTACGGCGTAGCCAAAAAAGCCCTCCTCGTGATGGCACAATCCTACCGCCAGCAATACAACCTCAACGCGATTTATCTCTTACCGGTCAACCTCTTTGGCCCCGCCGACAATTTCCACCCCCACTCCAGCCACGTCATTCCCGCTCTGATAAGAAAATGCGTGGAAGCCCGTCTCGCCGGCGCCAAGAGCATCACCGCCTGGGGCACGGGAAAAGTGAGCCGCGAATTCCTCTACGTAGAAGACTGCGCCGAAGGAATCGTCTTAGCCCTCGAAAAATACGATTCCCCAGAACCCATGAACCTGGGCAGCGGCCGCGAAATAACGATCAAGGACCTCACAGAACTCGTCGCCAAACTAAGCCGCTTCGAAGGCCAAATCATCTGGGACCCTACCAAACCCGATGGCCAGCCAAGAAGATGCCTGGACGTCACCCGCGCCAAAGACACCATAGGCTTCACCGCCAAAACCACGTTGGAAGCCGGTCTAAAAAAGACCATCGACTGGTTCGAATCCCACCGCGACAAGCTAACGGAACGCGACTATTCCCCCACCCCCGTGTAGCCGGCGAGCTTGTTCGCCGTGTTCGTTTTTCGCCCCAACCCCCGTAACTCCCCCCTCTCCGCGTGACCATTTATTCTGTTCTGCTTTCTACCCTCCGCTGCTCAACTCTCCCACGCGCCCGCCGCCGCAAAAGCATCATCACACCGATCCCCACAATCGCCGCTGTCCCCGGCTCAGGGACCACGGGCGTGAGCAAAAACCCGCTCGGTTCCCCATTCCCCGATCCAACGATCTCCCCTCCCTCGTTAATTGCCGTCGCGGTAGTCAGCAGCCACCCCGAACTCGGGTCGATCAGCGAATTGAGATCCACCAACTGCCCCCCCGTCCACATTGCCGCATGATCGTAGTTATCTGAACCAACCCCCCCGAAATACGAATACCCCACAATCACCCCGCTGTTGTTGATTCCGATCGCCGCATTGTCCCCCTCCCCCTTAAACGTCGCCAGTGGCGTCAGACCGGTGCTCGCAGTCCACTCATACGGCGCTTCACCGTTAAAATTATTGACGAACATCGACCCCACAACCTCCGCGCTGTCATTGATCCCGCTCACCGTCCCCCCCGAAGAAATCTGCCCAAGATCCCTCCACCCCGATCCCGGAGTCCAAAGCCCGGCTTCCACGTTCCCTGCCAGAGCCACCCCCGCAACCTGCCCAACATTGTTGATCGCCATGCCCGTGTCAGCCGTCCCCGTGCCCAGAAATCCCAGCGCCGTAAAACCTCCCGTTTTGCTGTACGTGTACCCTTCGTTGGTGTTGGGATAGGACGTTCCGCAAATGGTTCCAGAGTTATTGATACCCCAGGCGGCGTTCTCCTCCCCGAAGAAATTTTGGAAATAGGTCAGCCCGCCTTGCGCGGTCCACTCGAAAGAACCATTGTTGCTGTCCCACCCCACAACTGTCCCCGAACTGTTGACCCCATTCGCCTTCGAACTGAGCGAAGAATCAATCACTTGCAAGCCATGCACCAAGTCCCACGTAAAAGCAACGGTATTACTGCTTTGAGATTGTTCATAATTCCCGACCACCTGCCCGGCAATATTGATCGCGACCGGATCCATTCCAGTCCCTGTCGGATCCCCCAAGTCTGTAACCGTGTATTGCACGGAGCCGCCACTGACGGGAAGCGCGGCGAGCAAGACCGCTACCGACGAGCCAATTGCCAGCAACAAGCGGGAAAAATGCCCATTCGACAATCCATTTGCACGTATCACAATTCCCTCCTTTTTTCGCTCGTGAACGCCATTGTAATTACCCGACATCAATGTTCAAAATAAACCGGCAATACTGGCACAGTCCGACACTAAGCCCATTTTTTGCTTCAGAAATTGCGGGAAGCCGTAGTCCCGTATGCGCATTGGCCTACCTGATTTGCGACACGAAAAATCCGTGGAATTTACTTACCCAATCAACCTAAATAACCCAGATTGTTGAGGACTGTTACCTTTTGTACCCAATGCCCCCGCCCCAAAAATTCTCCCCACACGCCCGTCTCATAATCATTGCATATCCTCAAACCCACCCGTAAAACTAAACGTAAATCCCTTTCGGCAAATATAGGCCGTACCCGTTTTTTCCGATGCAGAGAGAGATTATGCCCAACCTAAAAGACAAAGTCGTTGTTTGCGGCGCAGGCGGTTTTATCGGTGGTCACCTCATCGGCGACCTCCTCTCCAAAGGCCACACCAACCTCCGCGCCGTCGATATCAAGCCCACAGGTGAGTGGTACCAGCGCTTCCCCAACGTCGAAAACCTCCAGCTCGATCTCCAGGGCAAAGAAGCCTGCGAAAAAGCCCTCAAAGACGCCCGCATCGTCTACAACCTCGCCGCCGACATGGGCGGCATGGGCTTCATCGAAAACAACCGCGCCTGTGCATGCTCAGCGTCCTGATCAACACCCACCTCTGCATGGCCGCCAAGGAGTACGGCATCGAGCGCTTCTTCTACGCCTCCAGCGCCTGCGTCTACAACGCCGACAAGCAGCGCGACCCCAACGTCACCGCCCTCAAGGAAGAAGACGCCTACCCCGGCCAGCCCGAAGACGGCTACGGCTGGGAAAAACTCTTCAGCGAACGCATGTGCCGCCATTTCCGCGAAGACTTCGGCCTCAACACCCGCGTCGCCCGCTATCACAACGTCTACGGCCCCCACGGCACCTACGACGGCGGCCGCGAAAAAGCCCCCGCCGCCATCTGCCGCAAAGTCATCGAAGCCAAGCTCTCCGGCAAGCACGAAATCGAAATCTGGGGCGACGGCCACCAGACCCGCTCCTTCATGTATATCGCCGACTGCCTCAAAGGCACCCAGGACCTCCTCTGGAGCGAAATCATCGAGCCCATCAACCTCGGCAGCAACGAACTGGTCTCCATCAACCAGCTAGTCGACATCGTCGAAGACATCGCCGGCATCAAGCTCAAACGAACCTACAATCTAAAAGCCCCCAAGGGCGTCAACGGCCGAAACAGCGACAACACCCTGATCAAAAAGCTCATGGGCTGGGAACCGAATACCAAGCTTGCGCGTCGGGATGGAAAAGACCTACCGCTGGATTTACGATCAGATCGCGAGTAAGCGGTAAGCTTTGAAATCAGAAATCTGAAATTTGAAATCTCAAATCTGAAATCCGAATCAACGACAGCCCATTCGGATTTCGTCATTCGGATTTGATTCGGAATTCTGGTTTCGGAATTCGGATTTCCCGCTGAATCTGTCCTCCCATGCCCCGACCCAAAACCGTCCTCATCGTCTCCCAGACCTTCGTCCCCGACCCCGCCAGCGTCGGTCAGCACGTCGCTGACGTCGCCATCGAGCTCGCCCGTCGCGGCCACGCCTCCGGCAATTTCAACGTCCGCGTCTATTGCTCCGCCCGCGGCTTCGAAAACCCCAAAATCGTCTACCCCAAACGCGAAACCCTCCACGGCGTCGACATCCGCCGAATACCCTTCGCCTCCTTCGGCAAAAAATCGATGCTCCTCCGCATCCTCGGCACCGCCGCCTTCATGATCCAGGCCTTCTTCGCCGTCCTCTTCACCCCGCGCATCGCCGGCATCTTCTTCAGCACAAGTCCCCCCCTCATCGGCCTGCCGATGACCATCGCCGCCTTCCTCCGCCGAGTGCCCGCCGTCTACTGGGCCATGGACCTCAACCCCGATCAGCTCATCGCCCTCGGCAAACTCCAACCCACCCAATTCACCGCCAAATTCCTCGAAGCCGTCAACCGCTTCATCTTAAATCGCAGCGTCCTGATCATCGCCCTCGACCGTTTCATGCTCCAGCGCCTAACCGCCCGCGGCATCCCCGAATCGAAAATCCTCGTCCTCCCCCCCTGGCCACACGAAACTCACATCCAATCCGAACCCGACGCCCCCGCCGAAAACCCCTTCCGCACCCGCCACAATCTCAACGGCAAATTCGTCATCATGTACAGCGGCAACCACAGCCCCAGCAACCCCCTCACGACGCTCCTCGACGCCGTCGTCCAATTAAAAGACGACCCCGAGCTACGTTTCCTCTTCGTCGGCGGCGGCAGCGGAAAAAAACAGGTCGAGCAATACATTGCCGATCACACGCTCACCAACGCCATCTCCCTCCCCTACCAGCCCCTCGACCAGCTCAAATACTCCCTATCGGCGGCGGACGTTCACATCGTCTCCCTCGGCCCGGAGATGGTCGGCATCGTCCACCCCTGCAAAATCTACGGCGCCATGGCCGTCGCCCGCCCCGTCCTCTTCCTCGGCCCGCGCCCCTCCCACATCGCCGACCTCCTCGACAAGCACAACATCGGCATCCAGATTTCCCACGACGACGTCCCCGCCGCCATCGCCGCCATCCATCGCCTCCGCCAACTTCCCCAAGACGAGCTTTCCACCATGGGCCAAACCGCCGCCAAAGTCCTCAACGAAACCCTCAGCCAGTCCCTTCTCTGCGGCCAATTCTGCGACGCTGTGGTAAACGCCATGTCAATTCGCTAAATTCCCCCCATGCGCCGCTGGCTCCAACTGCTCGCAACAATCGGCCTTCTCGCCGGCTTCCTCGGCTGCGAAAAAACCATCCGAGAACCCGGCGAGCCCGAACACGGGGGCGTTTTTCTGCATGGGAATCCCTAGCATAATTCGTCCAAATTCCGGCCACATCGTTTTAAATCGACGATATAATGTTTAAGCGAACAAGAGGAATCAGAAGATGGTGAGGCAAGCCGCAGACATTATCCAAAAGATCGATTCCCTTCCAACCCATGAGCAGGAAGTGTTGGCTAAATATCTTTCCGCTCATTTTGACGACGTACTGGACGAGGCTCGGTGGGAGCAGATTTTTTCCAGCTCTCAATCAACGCTGGACAACTTCGCCGCCGAAGTCGATGAAGCGATTCGCACCGAGCAAGTTACGGAACTCGATCCAGACGAATTGTGAAATCATTTAGGACCGCCAAATTTAAGCTGTTGTTCGAAGCGCTTTCTCCCGAAACTCAGGAGGCCGCTCGAAAGGCCTATCGTCTTTGGCTCTCAGATCCCCGTCACCCCTCGTTGCATTTTAAACCGATCCGCGCGGATATCTGGAGCGTACGAATAACATTGAATTATCGCGCGATCGGAGTCCTGAGGGCCAGCGCGATTTATTGGCATTGGATCGGCCGCCACGAAGAATATGAGCGATTGATCAAAAGCTGAACCAAGCCTCAAGTCGCTGATGCCAGACCCCAAAACATTACGCCACCGCCCCCAGCCGATCCACCGCCATCACCGCCTGTTTCACATACTCCCCCCCAAACAGCACCACATGGTTCAGGAGAAAATAAAGCTGATAAACCAGCTTCCGCACCCGGTGATATTCATCGCTGAGTTTTCGCACATGCTGATACGCCTTCAAAAACGCCGGCGTCGACGTATGAAAGAGCGTCATATACGCGATCTCCGCCTCGAAGTGCGCGAATTTGCAGTTCGGATCCAGGATCGCCGCGACTTTCCACTCCCCCGCCTCGTCCGGCTTCACCAGAATATTCGTCGCCCACACATCCCAGTGCACCAGCCGCGGCACCTCATCATGCTGAAGCAGCTTGTCCAGCCTCTCGTGAATCTTCCCAATATGCCGCCGCGTCTTGACCGGCAACGACTCCGTCTTCATCACATCCCGATAAATCGGATCGAACACCGTGCGATAAAACGCCGGCCACGATTCAAACTGCGACGCCGGCGGCTCGATCTCCAGCCGCCCATACGCCGGCGCCGTCCGCTCGTGCAGCATCAAAATCATCTCCGCCAGCCGCGCCTGAAGCCCATCAAACTGCTCCGGCGAGCACTGCTGCCGCGCCCGGTGCAGATTCACCCCCTCCACAAATTCCATAAGGATGTAACTAAACGGATCCTCCAGCGACCCCACCTTCGCCGAATAAACCTCCGGCGTCGGCACTCCCAGCCCACGCATGCACTTCAATTGATGAGCTTCGTTGATATAACTTCGATCCACCCGATGCGGCGAGATTTTGCAGACGACTTTCCGACCATCCCCCAGAACTATCGCTACCGTCGTGCTGATACATCCCCCGTCCAGCGGAGTAATCTCCGCTATCTCGGCCGAACTGCCGCCCCACTCCCGCACAATTCGGCCGAGCACCTGCCACGAGATGTCCATCTCCTGCGACATCGGTGCTGACAACACAACAATATCCCACGCTCTGGACGGAATCACAATGAAAAACATCCCGGATTGAAAAGATATTTGGATAGATCAAGATTGCGCACCCAATTATTGACCAAATTATGTTTATCGGTCCCCGTTCACCTTGCTACAATTGCGGCTTACGAGCTTCCAATGGATTCCGGCAAACACAATTCTGCGGAGAAGCGCGAAATAATCGCCTGTGATGCGCCGGAAACCCAAGGACACGCCGGCGATTTCGAGCCTGGTGAATGGGACAAATTGTTGTCCGAAGGCGAACAATCCGGCCCCCCGCTCGACGGCGAATCGGTCCTTGCCGAGCTGCGTAATCTCCGGTCTCGCCAATCCAGTCCCAATGCAGTGCCAGGCGATCGCCCTCCCCACATTCTTTAATCCATCCGCCCATAGAATCCAAACGTAAACCCTCTTAAACTAATGGCCCAAATGACCCTGCTCGACGATCTTCCCTTCCAGCGCATTCCGCGCCACATTGCCATTATCATGGACGGCAACGGCCGCTGGGCCGTCGCCCGCGGGCTGCCTCGCGTCGAGGGTCATCAACAGGGGGCAAAGGTCGTCCGCGGCCTCGTCACCGAATGCTCCCGCCTCCGCCGGGAATATGGGGCTCCCGATTTCCTCACGCTTTATTCCTTCAGCCTGGAAAACTGGAAACGCCCCGCCTCGGAAGTCACTTATCTCATGCAGATGTACGTCGATTATCTCCGCCAGGAGCAGCCGACGATGATGGAGAACAACATCCGCTTCAAGCAGATCGGCCGTCTGGAGAATCTGCCCGATCTCGTCAACGACCAGGTGAACCAGACCTTGGCGGAAACCGCCAATAATGACGGCCTTCAACTCAATCTCGCCCTCAACTATGGCTCGCGCGGAGATCACGGATGCCGTCCGTGCCATCGCCGCCAAAGCCGCGGTCGGAAAATCGATCCGCGCGACATCCGCGAGCAAACCATCAGCGACCATCTCTACACCGCCGGCATGCCCGATCCGGATTTGCTCATCCGCACCGCGGGCGAAATGCGCGTCAGCAACTACCTCCTCTGGCAGATCAGCTATGCCGAGCTTGTCGTGAGCCCCGTCCTCTGGCCGGATTTCAATATCGAGGAATTCCACAAGACCCTCGCCGAGTTTGCGTCCCGCAATCGGCGCTTCGGTGCCCTGGATCATACCAACACTCTCCCCGCCGAATCGCGGTGATCTGTCCGACGCCTGAAATTGCCTGCCACAGGGGGAAAAAATTCGAATGGGGAACCTCACCCATAAGCAATTTGTATTTCTTGGCGCGGCTCGACTGCCTTCGGCTCTGAGGCTCAGGCTCGAAGAGAGCTCATCGAAGTCTCTTGGCGTCTTCTATGAGCCGAGCCTTGTCAAGGGGCGTTGATCGCTCATGCGGTCGATTGGGTGAGCCTTCTATTCAGTGCTCTCGCCTGGCGGCGGGCCTATTCAACTGTACAAATGGCCAGCCCTATTCTTAGCGGCAAGCTTTGAAGCTTAAGACGCCAACCGGGGTCTGGCCTTGCTCATTCAACCTGCACGAACGCGTCAATTCCACTTCACTTCAACTCTACTCAATCCCCTGCACAGAAGACAACGGCTTTCTGACACGGTGTCTTCCGGAGGGGAGATACTCCATCGCCTGTACCGACTTGTCGGGACAGTCATCGCCTTTTCGATTTTCAAGTGGCCGCCGTCAGCGATCGCTGGGGTTCTCTCCATCGGGTTCCGTCCCGCAGCATCGCCCACAGCTTCACCAGTAATCTCCTGGCTACCGCAACAATCGCGATCTTCTTGCGCTTCTCGCTGTCACGTAGAACCCTCTCGTACACGTCCTTCATCCACGTATTGCGATGAACCCCCAGCCACGCCACCTCCACCAGCAACTCCCGCAGCAGCGCGTTGCCTGCCTTGCTGATCCGCCCCTGGCGATCGCTGTCGCCGCTCTGCCAGCGCCGCGGCGTCAGACCCACGTAACATCCCACCTGACGTGCATTCTTGAATCGCCTGGGATCATCAATGATCACCGCCACCGCCTCGCTCAGCCGCGGACCAACGCCGGGCACCTCCTGCAATCGTTTCACCGCTTTGTTGGCCTGGCCCAACTCCTGAAGCTTGCTTTCGACAGTTTCGATCTGCTTCTCCAGGTGCTCCAGTTGCGCCACCTCACAACCGATCTGAAACAGCCACAGATCTTCCGCCGATGCGGCCGCTGCTTCCTTCCTCATTTCCTCCAGTCGCGCTTTCGTCCACGCCTTGGTCGCCGAGGGCAAATACAAACCCTGCCGCTCGTAGATTGATCGGATCGAGTTCTTGAGCGCCGTGCGGCGATCCACCAGGCCGTGTCTGTATTCAATCAATGAACGCCACTGCCGAACCGATGCCTTGGGCACGTGCACCGTCGGCAGCGAATCCATCTCCGACATCGCCGCCATCTTCAGCGCGTCTTTACGATCACTCTTCTCCTTCACCGTCTTCCAGCGCCAGCGTTCATCGTTGCCATTGGCCACCTGGACGGGAACATTGTTCCGCTCCGCCAGATCACAAACCCATCCTGCCGCCGGACCGGCCTCGATGACCAGTCGATCCGGACGCACCCGCTCGAGTAGTTTTTGCACCTCGTGGGCATTGGTGCCGATCTTGCCGAACGTTCTTTCTCCACCGCCGGTGACATAATCCACAAAAACGCTCTTGTTCTTTCCCAGGTCCAAAGCGAGAATTCGCATTGCCGAGTCCTTTCTCAAAAAAGACGTTTGAGCGACCTACGCGGTACGCTCGTTCATACTTGGGGCATTTTGACCCCGTTCACGTCCCGAGAAAGGCTCGGCTTCATAGTTTCTTGGCGGTTAAAAATATTTCGTCACCAATTCAAAAATGGCAACGCCGACGGCGGCACAACCAAGGGCAAACAATACCAGAAAAGCCACAAACGCCGCCTCGAACCACTGCGGCATCTCCGATTTCGCGTCCAATGCCTTCATCAGCACCCCCATCCGGTCCTTCTCCCCAACTTCATCCAGCAATTGACGCAGCGCCTCGGGTTTTTTCTTCGCCGCCCGTTCATCCTCCTCGGCAACGCCGAGCAATTGTTCATACGTCCACTTCTCGCCTGTCGGACTGAGGTCATAGGCTTTTTTGCCGGGCTCTTTGACAATCCGGTATTCACACCCCGCGACATCAATCATCCGGTCTTCCGCCTTCCAGTCCTGCAGCGGCTTGCCCCGATGACCGAGGACTTCATCCAGGCATTGCTGGTCCGGGAAAATATTCAGCTTTCGTTTGCACGCGGGCTCATAGCTGGCAAAACCGTGCCGCAAAGCGCCGTGTTTGTGCGGGCCGACCGTCCGATGCCTCGCCTCCCTTGCCTGAATCGCTGACTTCATCGCAGCGAGCTTGTTGAAGTTCATCGTTACCAGAAACAGCCCGCAAACCAAAATGGCGCAGCCGCCAATCATGAAGAAGCGGTTGCCCGCCACGTCCGGTCCGGGCAGCAGCGCGGCATTGTCCGGTTGTTCCGGGTCGTAATAGACTGCCACCACCGAGCCGACCGGATGCGCGTTTGCAAACGCCATGGATCGGTCGTCTTCGTAGGCGTCCCATTGTGTGCTCCAGGCCGGAATGTGGTGGCCCACATAATGATGACCATTGACGGCATACGTGTAGCTGACATTGACCATCTCGTCGGAGGTACGACCCACGCTATACCGTTTCCGTTCCTGAACGAGCATGCCGGAAACTTTGGGCCACTGCAGGCTGGGGCGGTCCCGGTGATCGGCATAAAGCCCATAAAACGTAAACCACGGCCCAAGGAGCACGGCGCACAGGAAAAGAAACAGGAGCGTATAATAATCCCTCCACCTCGGCGGGCGCCGTTTCCGAAGGGCCGGCAGAATTGGCATGGCTTAAATAGAACTGTTTCCCGCCAGCTTTCAAGTTTCAGAGGAGTTCAACGGCCAGGCCAATCGCATGTCCCCCTTTTCCCCCTCCCCTGGTACTCCGGGCTGACCGCCCGACACTTTGTTCGAGTTCGGAGACCAAGTGGCCAGCTCTATTAAAGACAAATGCAAATGCAATGCAGGGGAGGCGGCGACAACCCCATTGTCACGGGGCGCCCAAAACCAGCCAGGGCGGGGCGCTTCAAAACCGGCCAATGTGCTGACGTATTCTATACCGCATCCGTTCTATCCGACGCAACTGTTCCTTGAGTTATTGGTCCCCGTTCACGCCGTCTGGCCGGCGGATACCCCCACATCAGAAGACAACGGCGGCTCTGTCACGGTGTCTTCCGGGGGGGAGCACCCTTCATCGCCGGCGGTACTCCGCCGTCCTTTTGGATTTGTCTTTTCCGGTGTCCCGGATTGGCCTGCCGTGAGCGAAGTCGAATGGCCCCCATGCCGAAGGCGGTAGCTCTTGCCGGTGATGTTGATGATCGTGGCGTGCTGCAGGAACCGATCCAGAATGGCCGTGGCCGCCGGCACGTCGCCGATCAGCTTGGCCCAGTCCTCCAGTGGACGGTTGCTGGTCATCATCGTCGAGCGGTTCTCGTGCCGGCGCATGACGATCTCCAGCAGGCATTCGCCGCTGCGCCGCGGAAGCTGCTTCATTCCCATGTCGTCGATGATAAGCAGATCAGGCTTGAGATACCGGGCCAGCGTCTTGTCCTGGGCTCCCAGATCCTCGTCGCCTAAAAAGTCGCGGGCCAGGTCGAAGATGGATCGGTACAGGACCACCAAGCCGCTCTTGATCGCCTGGTGTCCGATGGCCTGGGCCAAAAACGATTTGCCCACGCCGGGCGGACCCAGCAAGAGCACGTCACGTTTGTCACGAATGAACTGGCCGGCGGCCAGATCGTGAATCTGTTTGCGTTTGATGGAGGTGTTGAAGGAGAAGTCGAACTCGTCGAGGTTTTTGGTGTCGCGGAACATCGCCGCCTTGACGCGCCGGCCGATCTGCCGGCTGGATCGGACGTTCAGTTCATCCTGAAGGATCAGTTCCAAAAACTCACTGTGGTCGAGCCGATTGCCGGCCGCCTCGCTCAGGCGAACTTCAAGGCTGCTCGCCAGACCTGAAAGCCGAAGTTGCTTGAGCGTCTGCATCAACGAAGGTCTCATGGGGTGGACTCCCTTCGGCTCTGCTCAGGGCAGGCCTGTAAAGGTTGTGCGGCAGGCAAAGCCTCCGCTTGGGTGATTGCGTCGCGTACGAACTGTCCGTAATCGGCCAGTCCGCGGATGATTGGATGTTCCTGAACAAACTCGAAGTGTTGTTGAACCGGCGCGCCGTTTTGGTGTTCGATGAGCTGCCGCAGGGAGCGCAGGTGATACGCGCCATGCCCCAGAGCAATCTCGCAGGCTCGTTCCACGGCCGGTCGCGGCTGCTGATTGGCCAGCGACAGCAGCCCCATCAACACGCGCACGCCTTCGATGCCGCGATGCTGAAGCATTGACTGCGCCCACTGCGTGGCGTGCGGCCCGATGCATTCGATCCGCTGGAGAAGCCAGGTCGTTCCACGCTCGATGCCGCTGATCTTCTCCGGCAGGATATGGGCGTCTTGCGTCGAGAACCTGCCCGGCGGACGCTGCGCGTGCAGAGCGATCGCACGCATCTTCTGATCGAACAGCCGGACCGTGCGCCGTCCCACCGCGCCCAGACCCGCTGGCCCAAAAACTCCGGCGGGACCGAATAGTACGCCCCCTTGATCTCCACGTGCCCGTCGCGGTGAACACTGCGCAACGCCTCGGTGAAAAGATCGAATCGCACCGGCGGCAGAGCCAACAGTGCCGGCTTCTCTACCTGCTCGAAGACTTCCTTCACCTGCCGCCGCGTCGTGCCGTGGATGCGCGTGTCGGCCACGCTCTTCTCCCACGTCAGCAGATGCGCGTTCTGATCCGAGAGCGAGGCGAATTGCCGGCCTTTGAGAGCATTGCTCTTCACATAGCCGATGCCCCGCTCGATCTTCCCCTTGTGCCGCGGCGTGTACGGCTTGGTGGGCAGAATGGCGATTCCATAATGTTCGGCGAACGACCGGACCTTGGGACACAACTCCGCCTCGAACCAGTCCGCCCGCGTCACCGCCGCGCGAAGATTGTCGATCACCAGCGCTGACGGCATCCCGCCGAAGTGCGTAAAGGCATTTTCCAGACAACGCAGAAAATCATCGGTCGTCTGCCGCTCCACCGCCTCGGCGTACCCCTTGCGGCTGTGGCTCAGCACAATGCGGAAGACCCAGGTTGCTTTGCGTTTGCCGTCAGGACCGACCAGGGCGCACCCCGGCCGAAGTCCACCTGCGCCTCGGCTCCCGGCTCGCATTCCATCCGGCGAAAGGGCGCCGGCGCGGCAGCCGAGAGCTTCTTGATGAACCGGCGCACGCTGTAATAGCTGCCGGCATAGCCGTGATCGCTGGAGATGTCTTGATAAATCCGCTGGGCCGTCAGCCCGGCTTCCAACTTCTGAACAATGACCTCACGCCAGGGCGATGCCGTACTGACCGACCCGATGGGCGCGCCGGATAACCCGGTGGGCGCGCTCTCCGAGCCGCCTGCGGCGAGCACCGTCGAGCCGCCTGCGGCGAGCACCGTCGAGCCGCCTGCGGCGAGCACCGTCGAGCCGCCTGCGGCGAGCACCGTCGAGCCGCCTGCGGCGAGCACCGTCGAGCCGCCTGCGGCGAGCACCGTCGAGCCGCCTGCGGCGAGCACCGTCGAGCCGCCTGCGGCGAGCACCGTCGAGCCGAGGGGCGCTGGCCGGTTTTGAATCCGATCCGGGCGCCGCAGGATCGCCGCCCGACAACCGGATGTGGCGTCCAACGGTCTCCCGGTGAACGCCGAGTTGGCGGGCGATGTTCCGATTGGACCAGCCGCTGCGCAAGTGCCAAAATTGCTTGTACTTCCGCCATCTTGAGTTGATTGGCCATCCCACCATTGGCTTGCGGCAACCGCCGAAAGCCAAGGTCGATAACCCAATCTCCTGTGCCTCAAAATGGCCGGTTTTGGTGCGCCCTCAATTGGCCGGTTTTGCGCGCCCCATGACACCCATAAGGCCCCAAGCGGTTTTCGCCGCCTCC
This sequence comes from uncultured Phycisphaerales bacterium, assembly GCA_963755915.1. Taxonomy (GTDB): domain Bacteria; phylum Planctomycetota; class Phycisphaerae; order Tepidisphaerales; family Tepidisphaeraceae; genus PALSA-1353. Next base: position 2,519,461 of record CAVWLP010000002.1, on the reverse strand, counting down.
CCCGCACCCCCACCACCACTTTCCGGCTTCCCCTAACCGTCCAAGCCGAAAGACAAAATGCGGAGGCGTTTCGCTAATGGTTCGCGCACCTGGTCCGCGATGGCGTTGGGGCACGCGATTGCATGGATGCTGTCGTGCACGCATTTTAGGGGGAGCGTTGAGGGGAAAAGGAAGGGGAGTGGGGAGGGTGCGGGAGGGGCGAGGGGGAAACTTTTGGGGCCCTATATCGGTTCCCCCTCGCCCCTCCCGCATTGCATTTGCATTTCGTCTTTAGACGAGCGCCCCTTGGCCAGCGCGTTAGAAAAGTGTCGGGCCGTCAGGTACTCCGGGGGAGGGCCGGGGTGGGGGTCTTCGACATTCTTTCAAGCCACGTGCCCTGGTTCAACAGCCAATCCGACAAACCCGCTCCCGTCCCGCTTCTAAAATGCCCGGCTCCAAAATGCTCGTTTCGCGCAGAAGCGCTGAGGCGTTGAGAGAACCAGTTTCAATCCTGCCTCTCTCCGCGCCTCTGCGCGAACCTCTTTTGAATTTTCTGTGCGATCCCAGTCTGTTCCAGCGCATGGCCTGTGCGAGAAACCCGCCTCCGTTCTGGTTTTGTTCGGTTTTATTGTCGGTCCCGTTCGCGGCGGACGCGCCAGGGGTTTTTTTTTGCATTTTCCGCGCGAGCAATGATATGTTAACGGGTTAGCTGATTTGTGCATGTCAAAGGGAGGCCGTATGAAATCTGCAACGCGCGCGCTCGGTCTTGGAGTGAGTGCTTCTTCGCTAACCAGGAAAACGCTGCTCTATCGCGGCATAGCCGCGTTTGGGTTCATCGCCTGCACCCTGGCCCTGGGCCAGTTCAGCACCGCCCACGCCGGCCAGATCAGTTTCGACTCCGCCGATGGCCAGTGGTACGAGCCGGTGCTCACGCCGGACGGCATCACCTGGGGCAACGCCGAGTCGGCGGCCGTCGCCGCGGGCGGATATCTGGCCTGTCCAACCGATGCTTCTCAGAACGCCTTTGTCTTTTCGCTCATCAACAATTCCGCCTATTGGACGCCGCTGAGCGTCAATTCAGATTTCCTGGGCCCGTGGCTAGGAGCCTCGTCTTCAAATGACCTGGACGGCTCAGACGCCACCTGGGTCTGGGTGAATGGCGCACCCTTTTCCTTCGCACCCTGGGGCCCGAATCAGCCGGACGGATATCCCGGCGAGATCCCCGCCCAGGCAATCACCTATTACGATTTCGCCAGCATCGGCTCGACCTGGGGCGATACGCCACAGAATGGAACCGCCGGCTTTTCGCTGCCGCTGGGGTATGTGATTGAATTCAATCAGAATCCGGTCGCGGGTGCCGGCTCCGTCGTGCCGCTGCCCTCCGCCGCCGTGTCGAGCTTGATGATGCTGATAGGATTGGCGGGAATTTACGCGATGAAATGGCGGCGGGGTTGGGGGCGGTGAGCGTGGGTTTCTAGGCAGGTTTGGCTCTTCGCCTTTTTCCGTCACGCACCAACGAGCCCATCGGTCTATGCCCACCGCAGCGGGACTTGGAGCGGGTGACTGCGGTGTTGCTCCGAGACAACTTCTAAAGCTGTTCCCGCGACTGATTCGATGGAATTCGAAGCGATTTCGGTTTGTATTGCCCAGCTCGCGACGATTAAACCCAGGTTGTCCCGGCTAGCGCACACGTATAAAATCGCCCAATAGTCGGGTAAATTCGGGTGTACCGAATCGGAGTGCCAAAATGATTTCGCGACGGACCGCTTATTCGCTTGGCAAATTATTTGCCTGCCATTTTCTGGGGCGTCATTACTTGGGTCAAGGTATGTGGTATTCCTGCGACACGGAAAAACTCTACGACTTCCTTTATGAACACGAGTATGAAGCATACCTAATGAATATCGTAAAACAGACCGTGCGGGGAAATGACGACCGCCCAATCAAGGAATTCATAATGAAGCTTCATACGGGGGAGACAATTGTCTCAGCCACCAAAGATTGGAGTTGGGATCGAAGACGAAGCCTGGGTAACCGCCTCCTTCAGGATCTCGCCGCTGACATACTTACGCTTGAGCCAATAAAGGGTTACGGTGGAGGCGAGTCCCATGATCGGGCCCCGCGATTGAAGCTAATAAGCGATTTGGAGCTAGACGGGTACGCGTACAAAAATGGCCGCTTGCTCTACTCTGAGGCGTCAGTTGTGGACGAACAGGAGGAAGAAGGGGTTTTACAACAGCTGATAGGCGAACTTAAGCTACCCGATAAGGCAGTCATAATGCACCACCTCGAACAGTCTTCTATGCACTATACCGAAGGCAGGTGGGACGACTGCATTGCTAATGCGCGGAAGGTACTTGAGTCCGTCCTTTCGCAATCTGCGCAGGTTTTTAGCACAAAGGTACAGTCCAACCCTTTGCAGCAGAAAGTGCTGCAGCGCCCCGTGGAAGTGCGGGATTATTTGGAACAAGAAAAGCTACTGGAAAAAAAGAAAAAAACGCCTTAGCCGAGGTCTATGGACTATTAAGCAATACCGGAGGGCATCCATACATTGCCGCCAAAGAGCAGGCAAGGCTGATGCGGCATCTCGCGCTGACGTTCACTCAATTTGTTCTATTGCGACTCCAAGGGGCGATGCAGAGTGCAGGGATTAGCGCCTAAATAAATTAGAGCGTGAATGTACCCCCCATCTCGAATCTCACACCTTTTGCCCAATGACATCTATTAGTTTATCGGCGGATTCCAAATACTCGCGAGCCATTTTTGGCGACACCAAGACGTTTCCTGAGTGCGCAGCGAGATTCCTAACTTCTCGAAGATAGTTGTATAGCTGGAACTCCTTGGCCGACAGTATTTCGGCCGACAGCAGCGCCTGGGCAATACGTCCGGCGGATTTCGGAAAGCCGACAACGATGTCCTTCCTGCCCAGCGCCTGGAGCGACGCAGTTTCGATCGAGACCCACGCTTGAGTTATTGCCGCAGCCGGAAACTCCTCGATTAGTGGACTCAAGGCCTTAGCCAACGGGGGTCGCTTTTCCTTTAGGCCGGCCCTTAATTCCCCGGCCGGGTGCGCCGATATGGAGTCCGCGATGCGAACAGCCTTTTTCAACAGTCGCCTCGCGAACTTGACCTTTGTACCCTTGTATTCAAGCGAACTGACACGATCGAGAAGCCGCGACAATTGCGTCCTAAATGCCGCTATCGCTATGAGAATGGTCACTGGCCATGCGGTAGCCCTGACTAACTCGATTGTAAACTCCATTTTTGACACGGCCGTCGACGAATAATCAATATCCAGCGCCAAATCAAGCCGGCCGAGCGTGAACTTGCTCTGTGGCCACCGTGGGTGGAAAATCCCAGCATGCCAACCAAGTCGCGGTTAATTGCGGAGCTCGATTCTTTGATTGCTGAGGGCGAAGCGCTGCTTGCGACTCAATTCACGAACCATGGCGGACCTCACCTGCAGATTATGAATCCGACCACGTACGTCGATCTCCAGCGCCATTCGCGATGGCTTGCCTGCAGCCGAAATCTTTTAAGGATGCTAGGAAAAAAGGGGCAAATTTGGGCCGGCAATTTCGACAGCAATGAAAATAGCTTGGTGGAGGCCCAATGCCGTCTCGGGACGCTAGAGGGCATCCGGGCCGCGGTAGAAAAGGATCTCCTCGTCGACGTCGAGAACCTTATTATTGCTGACGCGTTCGCTGACCTGCTGGCGCAGTCCAACTATCTTCTTGAGAACAACTATTTCGTCGCGGCCGGGGTCTTAGGCCGAGCGGTATTGGAAGAGCATCTCAGAAAATGGTGTGAGCGCTCTGGCTGCGCGCAGCCTGTCCAAGTGGTCGTCGTTCTACGCTAGCCGATTTCACCGGAGAACTATATAGGGCGGGCAATATAAATAAGCTCGAGATGCACCTCGTCACTAGTTTGGCCGGGGTCGGAAATGCGGCCGCCCACAACGAGGCGAGCCTGAAGAAGGAGGACGTAAAACGGCTACTTCGTGACCTAAGTAATTTCCTCAGCAACCACCCTTTGCCGTAGTCTCGACACGGATCAAAAGCGATAATAACGTCCCTTACAGCTACGAGCCTGAATATCAGCGCTGGATTTCAGATTACAATACGCTAAATAACTTTTCAGGAGCCCGGGTTTCGTCAGTCCACCAAAGAACGCATCTTGACACGGTCTGTCGCGGACTTCGTCGGAGTCGGCAAAACCGAAACGCCTTTGAGTTTCGAATCGCGCCAGCATGTCCACGATCGCTGGATTCTCCGTCTCGCCAGGGCAATCCCTTTTCGGACGGGGAAAAATTCCGAAGACCCCCACCCCAACCCTCCCCCGGAGTACCAAGGGAGGGGGAAAATGGCGGGAAGAGCGGATTTTCGGCGGTATTTAATAAGTGTCGGGCGGAACTATCGCCCTACCTTCCAAACAGCCCTGCCCCATACCTTAGCACCGGCTGCATCTCCTCCGCGATCACATCCGGCTCATAAATCTCAAGATAATTCACATGCTGCCCCGAATCGTTGGGCGTCATGCCCAGATCGATCGATTTCCGCAAAGCCAGTGGAGGATCCCCATCCGCTCCCATCGCCGCGCTCCCTTTTTCAGCCGAGCAGCGCTCTTCCAGGCCGGTGATGATTTTCCCGCTATATCCGATCACAAACCCCGTCGCCGGATGCTGATCCGGCCCGGCATGCAGGTCGCTGTTTTGAAGCACGAATCGGCGTCCAAAAACGGCCACGCCCTCATCGATGATCATCTGCCGGGTGCGTCTCGCCGCACCAAATTCGATCCTTCCCAAATCATTGATCCTCAGCGCATCGCCAAGGGACAGCGAAACGAACTGATTGGGAAAAATTTCAGCGTATTTTTCAAAAACCGCCCGGTAAGCCGCGATATACTTTTTCGCCGTATATCCGTCATTTCGCCATATCGTCAAATCCGCCGGCGACTCCGGCAGCGTCATCTCAGCCGAAACCGATGTCGGCCCATCCGCGGCAATCATCGTAAACGCCGGCGACTTCCCAAACCGATCCCCCACCTTCTGGAGAAATTCAAACCACCGCCCGAGATAAACCTTATCCCACGGCATCGGCAGCGACTCAACATCCCCGTGCCCCGGACCATATTGAACCGCAAACGATTCCGTTTTGATCCCCTCCAGCGCCCATGCCGGCGAATGAAACCCCGGAAAGATCAGCAGATGCACCCATTTCTTCGACTGTTCAGCGGCCGCGAAGAGCGCATCCAGCTTCGACCAGTCAAACTGCCCCTCGGCCGGCTCGATTTGGTCCCACCCAATCTGATACGCCACCCCGCTGATATTTGGATTGGTAAGCGCCTGCGGCAGAAATTCCTGATCCATCACCGGCGAACTTTGCACATTCCGCAGCGCCACCAGCCCGGAAGGAGGTGGCGGCGTATCCTCCCGCGCATCTGCCCGCAGTGAGGCGGAATTAATCAGCCCCATCCCGGCCAAAACGCAAACGCAACTCGCAGATCGCAGCGCCGAGTGAATGGACATGCTTGCCTCCCTGGAAAATCGCCGAGATTTCGAAGCCGATCGATGAATGAGGAGAGCTCTCAATTTTACTCGCTTCTTGCGGTTATTTCATCCGTTGGGAAACGTCGGACAACGCTGTCGCTCGGTGCACACGTGGATCAGGTGCGCAGATCACTGGCGAAACGCCTCCGCATTTTGCCTTCAGGGCTGGACGTTTAGGGGAAGGGAAAGAGGGTGGAGGGGGTGCGGGGGAGGCGGGAGAAAAACCTTGGGGCCTTATGGGTTGTCTCCCGCCTCCACCGCATTGCATTTGCATTTGCCTTTGTCTTCAAAAAGCCGGCCGCTTAGTCTCCGAACCCAAGAAAAGTGTCCGGCCGTCAGCCCGGCGTACCGAGAGATTGACAGAAACGCGAACATGCGCCTGCCCTGCGATCCATCCTTAAGAATCCCCATTCCCGCGACGTTGCCAAACCCCCCAAAATCCGCATCATTCCCCCCGATACCTCTGCCCATGCAGCAATCCCTCCGCCAGAGACTCACTTACGGCACCCTGATGATGGCCGCCCTCCTCGGCCTGCTCTATCTCGACTACTGGATCGAGCAGAACACCCAAGGATGGATCAAAACCCCCAACCACCAATACGGCCTCGCCGGCGTCGGCCTTCTCCTTCTGCTCATCTTCCTCGTCCCCCTCGCGACGGCGGAAGTCGGCCGCCTCTTCGTCGCCGAGAACATCAAGCCCTACCGCTTCCTCGCCGGCCTCGGCTCCGGCCTTCTCGCCATCCACGCCTTCCTCACCCAGTTCCCCTGGTTTCAGCACATCGCGACTTCCACGCTGGCGTTCATCATCGTGTTTACGATGATCCTCTCCGCCATCCGCCGCGCCAGCGGACGACACACCGAAGAAGCCATCACCCACATGGCCGGCACCGTCTTGGCCATGCTTTACCTCGGCGGGCTCTCCTGGTTCATCATTGCCATCCGCGTCAAGCATTCCTCCGATCCCATCCACGGGTTCCAGGGCTCCACCCAAGCCGTCGTGATGATCCTTCTGGTCGTAAAATCGACCGACATCGGCGCTTATTTCGGCGGGAGATACCTCGGCCGCCACAAGCTCATTCCCTGGCTCAGCCCCGGCAAAACGTGGGAGGGCCTTTTCTGCGGCCTGGCGACGGCCGCCCTTGTGGGCCTTGGCTGCTGCCTCATCTGGCCCATCGCCCTCTCGACCATTACCTGGCCCAAGGCCCTCCTCTTCGGCATCGTCATCGGCGGCGTCGGCCAGGCGGGCGATCTGCTGGAAAGCCTGATGAAGCGCGACGCCCAGGTCAAAGACAGCGGCAACATCATCCCCGGCTTCGGCGGCCTCCTCGACGTTATCGACAGCCCCCTCCTCGCCGCCCCCGCAGCTTACCTCCTCTTCAGCCTCTTCTGATCGCTAGCTGTTGAAAAATAAAGGACTTAAGAAAAGCCGGGGAAATTTCTCACCGCCGAGATCGCAGAGAGCGCAGAGTCAGGAAATACAAAGAGTTATATCAAAAATCGCCTTCCCTCCTGCTTTTCCTCAGCGCTCTCTGCGTGCTCCGCGGTGAATCTCCCCTCCCTCGCTTTTTATTTCGATCCTGAGAGAATCCCGCTCGTTCCCGGCCCGTCGATCTTTTTGGATTGGCGGGCGTATAGTTCTTTTCCGCATCGAAACCCCGTGCAGTTAAACATCGCCCTTGAAAACCCGGACAAGAAGCTGGCCCTCTTTGGGTCGGCAGATCGCTATCTGCGCATGATCCGCGACACGTTTGAGGTCCAGATCACCGGCCGCGGCGATGAAATCCGCCTCTCCGGCGAGCGCGAGCAGGTCAGCAAGGCCGCTGCCGTGCTCGAGCAGCTCCAGCGGGCCCTGCGCCGGCAGGACTGGCTCAGCATCGAAGACGTCAGCCAGGCCATCGGCCGGGCCGCGGATGACTTTCATCAGCGCAGTGCCGATGAGATCGACGTCTACGCCCGCGGGCGAGCCATTAAGCCGCGCACACCCGGCCAGCGCAACTACGTCGAAGCGATCCTCCATCACGACCTGACGTTCTGCACCGGCCCGGCCGGCACCGGCAAGACTTACCTCGCGGTCGCCGCGGCGGCCAGCATGCTCAAACATGCCCATGCCAAGCGCATAATTCTTGCACGCCCCGCCGTCGAGGCCGGCGAAAGGCTCGGATTTTTGCCCGGCGACCTCCAGGCGAAGGTAAACCCTTATCTCCGCCCGCTTTTCGACGCACTGCATGACATGATGGATGTCGAGCAAGTCAAGCGGTTTATGGTCAATGACGTGATTGAAGTGATTCCCCTTGCTTTCATGCGTGGCAGAACCCTCAATGATTGCGTTATCATTCTCGATGAAGCCCAGAACACCACCGCCGCCCAGATGTTGATGTTCCTCACCAGGCTCGGAAATGAATCCAAGATGATCGTCACCGGCGACGTCACTCAGATCGACCTACCCGACAATGTTCCCAGCGGCCTGATTGATGCGATGGGAAAACTTGCTGGGATTCCTGGAATCGCCATGATCGAACTCCACCGCGCCGACATCGTGCGTCATCGACTGGTGCAGAACATCGTCGAAGCCTACGAGCACAACGGGGAAGAGCCGGAATCGAAGCCGAGAGCCAGTAAGGATCCGCAGTAAGATGTTCGGATTTGGCAATCGATCTCGAAGCAGTCCCCGCCGCTGGGCGGCCCGCGAAGGGCGCCAGGGATATGCCGCCCGCAGCGCCGGCGCCGAAATCCCCCGCCACGACATCGTTCCCTCCCTTGCCATCGCCGGCATCTTCTGCGTCGCCATCACCGCAATGTTCCTGCTTCGCAAGCAGGTCGTCCCCTATCGTCCCGGCGAATACGTCCCCCACGACATCGTCGCCCGCGTCGATTTCAGATTCTTCGACCAGGCTCGAAACGACCAGCTCATCCAATACAAGCGCGACAGCGTCTTCCGCGACTATCGCCGCGTCGAGGGCGACCCCTGGGACAAGATCCAGGATTTCCTCCTCGCCCTTCCCGAGACCATTCACGGGCGATCGCAGCAGGAGCTCGATCCGCCCCTGCGCGATCTCCTCGACAGCGGCGCGATCACGGAGCTGGAACAAGAACGTGTCGGCCTCGATCGCGAGCAATATGAATCCAATGTCCGCCAGTTCATCGCCTATTCCCGAAAGCACCTTCTCGATGACGATGAGCCGCTGGTAATCGTTCCCCAGGACGCCCGCGACGAGGAAACCCGCCTCGCCGCCCGATATCCCGGCGAGCCCCGTCAGATCAAATTGCTTCCCCCCTTCCCGATCCGCAAAACCCGCAGACCACCGCGGGCGAGCCCGCGCGGTTCATCGACATCGGCGACGTCTTCGGCGCCGATCTCCCCGATTCCTTCGGCCCGCGCCTCGACGAAGCCGCTCGCGTCTTCGGCCTGGAGCTGGGTCCGAAAATCTCCCGCATCACTCTCGCCGAACTCGCCTCCACGCCCAACTATCTCTACGACGATCAGTCCACCCACGAAGAACAGAACCAGGCTGAAAGCACTATCTCCCCCCTCGATGCCGTTGAATCCTATGTGCGCGACGCCGTCGTGGTGACCGGCGGAACCACCCTCAGCGAACGCGATTTCATGCTCCTCCGCGCGAGAACACCGCCTACGAGCAGTGGCTCTCCAGCGATTTCATCCACACTTGGCAAAACCGCCTCGGCCTTTTCCTCGTCGCCGGCATCATCACCTTCATCCTTGCGGCCTACGTCGCCAGATATCAGCGCCGCTGCGTGCGCAATCACGCCAGGGCACTGGCCATGGCCGGGCTTCTCCTCGCCATGCTTCTGCTCACCCAGCTTGCCGGCATCGGTGAAAAATCGCTGCTGATCTTCGCCATCGCACCCACCATCATCGCCGCCATGATCCTCACCATCGCCTACGACCAGCGCTTCGCGATGGGGATCGCCACCATTCACACGATTATCGTCACCTCCGCGCTGAACCAGGGCCTCGGCTCATTCCTGATTCTCTGGGTCGGCGTGCTGACGGCCTGCTATCTGCTCGATGACATCCGCACCCGCATCAAGCTGATCGAAGTCGGTGGCTTCTCCGCGCTGGCCATGGTTGTTGCTGCCGCCGCCGTCGGCGCGGTGCAGATGGAGCCACCGCAGTTTATCGCCGTCAACTGTCTCTACGTCGCCCTTGCCGGTTTCTCCGCGGGCTTCGTCGTCCTGGGAATTCTCCCCTTCATCGAAAAAGCGTTCCGCATCACCACCGGCATGACCCTGCTCGAGCTGGCCGATGTCAGCCAGCCGCTTCTGCGCCGGCTCGCCCTCGAAGCCCCCGGCACCTACGCCCACAGCCTCAGCGTCGCCACCCTGGCCGAAGCCGCCGCCGAATCGATCAAGGCCAACTCGCTCCTCTGCCGCGTCGCCAGCTACTACCACGACGTCGGCAAAATCCACAAACCCGACTATTTCGTCGAGAACCAGATGGGCGGCGAAAACCGTCACCTCAACCTCAGCCCAACCCTCTCCCTTCGCATCATCCAGTCCCACGTAAAAGACGGCGTCGAGCTTGCCAAGGAATACAACCTCCCCACCAGCATCCTCCCCATCATCGAACAACATCACGGCACCACCTTGGTCGAATATTTTTACAGCAAAGCCGTCCGCCAGGGCGACCAGCAGCCCGACGCTCCCGCCCCGATCAGCGACGTCGAATTCCGCTACCCCGGCCCCAAGCCGCGCAGCAAGGAAGCCGCCATCGTCATGATGTGCGACATCGTCGAAAGCGCCTGCCGTTCGCTGGCCGAACCCAACGCCAGCCGGATTGAGAACAAGGTCCGCGAGCTTGCCAAGATGCGCCTGGAAGACGGACAATTCGAGGAATGCGATCTCACCCTTCGCGAGTTGCACCTCATCGAGCAGGCGATCAACAAAACGCTGCTGAGCATCTATCACGGAAGAATCGTCTACCCCAGCGCGGAAGAGCCCACCACGATTATCCCGGCGCAACCGGCCGGTGCCCCGCCGACAGGAACCACGGCAACGGCCTGAAATCCCTACCGCAATCACAACACATCCCCGTTTAGCCGCAACCCCGAAGGGGTGCGCGTTTCGGGTCGCCCCAGAATCGTGTCATCCATATTTAGTCTGATATAATCCCACGCATGACCATTGAGCAGATCAGAAGAGCCCACAGAGCCCAGCCATTTCACCCCTTCGAAATGCACCTCGCCGACGGCCGCACGCTCGAAGTGCCCAATCCCGAATGCCTCGCAATCGCAGCCCCCGGCCAAACCGTCGGCGTTGGCATGCCCGACGGCACAATCGAAATCGTCGATCTCCTGCTGGTAACGAGCATTAAACCCCACGCCAACGGGCGCCCGCGCCGGCGCCCATCGCCAACCCCCCCTCCTCCGGTTCCGCGATTGGATAAATTCCACCCCGTGTAGCCGCCCTGCTTGCAGGGCGCTTCCTCGAATACACAAATCGCTGCCTCCTCGTTTGCTTTGATATGATCGTAACCTTTCCACCATGACCACAAAGAAATCATCGCTTCACCTGAACATCAGCGCCAAAGCCGCGCAAAACTGCATCCCCACACTCCGCTGCGGAATCCTCGCCGCCCACAAGCTCCTCCGCTCCCCCCTCCGCGAGCTCTCCATCGCCGTCATCCCCGCCTCCCAAATCTCCCGCCTCCACAAACAGTATCTAAATGACCCCACCCCCACCGACGTCCTCACCTTCGAACTCGACCAGTCCCCCGCCGGCAAACCCCTCTCCGGCGAAATCGTCCTCTGCTCCACCATCGCCCGCTCCCGCGCAAAATCCCTCGGCCACCCCATTTGCCACGAGCTCCTCCTCTACGCCATCCACGGCTTGTTGCATCTCTCCGACTTCGACGATAGAACCGCGAGGGGTTTTGCGGCAATGCACGCTAAGGAAGATCAGATTCTCACCAGTCTGGGAATCGGACCCGTCTTTTCACGCAGCCGCGGCGCACGCTAATGTCCCTTTCCCTCACCATCGCCGGCGTGGTTCTCGCATCCCTCCTCTCCTTCTTCTTCTCCACCCTCACCTACTGCCTGCGCGAATTCTCCCGCACCCGCTTCGCTGAATTCCTCGGCAAGCGCGACGCCGACCGCTGGTATGAAACCATCATCGAAAACACCTCCGACCTCACCTTCCTCACCGCCATCCTCCGCCAGGTCTCCAACATGCTCATCTTCGTGCTGGTCTTCGCCTGCTTCGAGCAGACCGAATACGGACGATGGGTTCGTTATGCGCTCACCGTCATCGTCGCCGGCGCGATCGCCATCTTCTTCGCCGTCACCATTCCCCACGCTGCCGCAAAATACGCCGGCTCGGAAATCGTCGGCTTCTTCGCCCCCGTCCTTCACTATCTCCGCCTGATCTTTTTCCCCATCCCCAAGCTCATGCACCGCACCGACGACGTCGTCCGCCGCGCGCTGGGCGCCCAGGAACATCAGAGCGAGGAGAACATCGAGGATGAAATCCTATCCGCCGTCGAGGAGGGCGAAAAAGAAGGCGTCGTCGACGAGCAGGAACGCGAGATGATCGAATCGGTCATCGAATTCCGCAACACCACCGCCGGCCACATCATGACCACCCGCCCCGACGTCATCGCCCTTCCCACCGATGCCTCGCTCGACCAGGTCAAGCGCACCATCGAGGAATCCCGCCATTCGCGCATCCCCGTCTTCGAAAAAAATCTCGACCACGTCGTCGGCATCCTCCACGCCCGCGACCTCATCAAGCTCCTCGGCAACCCTAATCCCCAATTCCAGATCCGCCAGATCGTGCGCCCCGCCATCTACGTCCCCGAAACCAAAGCCCTCGGCGACCTACTCAGCGACTTCCGACACCAGAAGGTCCACTTCGCCGTCGTCCTCGACGAATACGGCTCGACGGCGGGCATCGTCACGCTGGAAGATGTTTTGGAAGAACTCGTCGGCGAGATGGCCGACGAGCACGACGCCGACGAACCCGCAATGCTCAAAAAAATCGACGACAAAACCGTAGACGCCGACGCCCGCATAAGAATCGAGGACCTAAACCGCCAAGCCGGCCTGAACCTCCCCGAAGACGCCGGCTACGAAACCCTCGCCGGTTTCCTCACCACCAGCCTCGCCCGCATCCCCGAAAAAGGCGCCGTCTACGAACACGACAAAACCCGCTACACCGTCCTCGAAGCCGAACCCCAACGCATCAAACGCGTCAAAATCGAAATCCTTCCCCACCCCGTCCCCGAACACGCATAAATCTCACCGCAGAGCACGCATTTCCCGCATTTCCATTCGGTCCCGGCGCGCCGGGAGCAATCGGCAATCGGCAATTGACCCATATTGTTTCTCCCCTTCCCACCCCGTAAAATAACCCCTTACCCCCTCGTAGGGCACAGAAACCGTCTTTTCACTGGAGAATTCGCTTGATCGTCGTAATGGCTTCACACGCCCCCCAGGCGGCTATCGACCGCGTCGTCTCCGAAATCCAGCGCATGGGCTGCCAGCCCCACCTCAGCACCGGGACGCTTCCGCACCGTCATCGGCGCCGTCGGCGAAGAAGGCCTCATCGACCAGAACCACCTCGCCTCCCTCGACGGCGTAGAAAAAGTCGTCCCCATCATGAAGCCCTACAAGCTCGCCAGCCGCGAGTTCCAGGAGGATGACAGCATCGTCGAAATCGGCGGGGGAAACGTCCCCAAGGTGAAAATCGGCGGTCCCCACGCCGCCTGCATCGCCGGGCCCTGCGCCGTCGAAAACCGCCCCATGCTCGAACGCATCGCCCGCGAAGTCCGCGAAGGCGGCGCCACCATTCTCCGCGGCGGGGTCTACAAGCCCCGCACCAGCCCCTACTCCTTCCAGGGCCTCGGAACCTCCGCCCTCCAGTGGATGCGCGAATGTCGGCGACGAGCTCGGCCTGCCCATCTGCGTCGAAGTCATGGACACCCGCCAGGTCGAGCAGATGGAAAAATTCGTCGACTGCTTCCAGATCGGCGCCCGCAACATGCAGAATTTCGACCTCCTCCGCGAGGTCGGCAAAACCCGAAAGCCTGTCCTCCTCAAGCGCGGCCTCGCCGCCACCGTCAAGGACTGGCTCCTCTCCGCCGAATACGTCCTCAGCCAGGGAAATCGCGGCGTCATCCTCTGCGAGCGCGGCATCAAGACCTTTGAAGACTCCATTCGCTACACCCTGGACGTCACCAGCATCCCCGTCGCCCAGGGCTGGACGCACCTGCCGATCATCGTCGATCCCAGCCACGCCGCCGGCAAACGCGATTACGTCCCCAGCATCGCCGCCGCCGGAATGGCCGCCGGCGCCCATGGCATCATCGTCGAGGTCCACTACTGCCCCAGCGAAGCCCAATGCGACGGTCCCCAGGCGCTGCTGCCCGAAACGTTCCGCGAACTGATGATCCAACTCCGAAAAATCGCCGCGATCTTCAACAAGGAATTCGCTGAAAGCTCCGAACCCGCACGCGCCTCCGTTTAGCCGCGCCCCGAAGGGAAACGCGTCCATGTTTGTTCAATGGAGTAATAATGTCCCGAACCAAATTCGTCGCCGGTAACTGGAAAATGAACACGTCAAGGCCGCCGCCATCGACCTGGCCAAAGCCGTCGCCAAAGGTGCGCCCGCCGGCGTCCAGGTCGGCATCGCCCCGCCCTTTGTCTATCTCGATGCCGTCTCCCAGGCCATCGCCGGCTCCTCCGTCCTGCTGGGCGCCAGGATGTCTATTTCGAAAAAAACGGCGCCTTCACCGGCGAAATTTCCGTCGAAATGCTCAAAGACTTCGGCGTGAAATTCGTCCTCGCCGGCCACAGCGAACGCCGCCATGTCCTCGGCGAAACCTCACGAAATCGTCTCCCGCAAAGCCCAAGCCATCTACGATGGCGGACTGACGCTCATCCACTGCGTCGGCGAAAAACTCGAGCAGCGCGATGCCGGCGAGACCTTAACGAAATCTGCAGCCGCCAGCTCGACGAACTCTCCACACTCTATCCAGGACCCCACCCGCCTCGTCATCGCCTACGAGCCCGTCTGGGCCATCGGCACCGGCCGAACGCCACCGACGCCCAGGCCCAGGAAGTCCACGCCTTTATCCGCCAGCACATTGCCAAAATCTGGAATAACGATTTCGCCGACCATGTCCGCATTCAATACGGCGGCAGCATGAAGCCCGAAAACGCCAAGGGCCTTCTCTCCCAGCCGGATGTCGACGGCGGCCTGATCGGTGGCGCAGCCCTCAAACCCGAAACCTTTTTAGCCATCGCAAATGCGGCGCTATAATGAAACCAAGAGATCGCGACCGATTTTCCCTCTTCTCCCCGTGTAGCCGCCCTGTTTGCAGGGCGCTCTTCGATCTCCCAAAAGGGCCGCGACGTATCTGCCCATGATCTAACGGAGCCAACAATGTTCTATCTCTACTGGACCTTCCTCCTCCTCTTCCTCTTCATGTCCGGCATCCTGATCCTCCTCGTCCTGATCCAGAAAGGCCGCGGCGGAGGCCTCTCCAGCGCCTTCGGTGGCGCGGGCGGAAACACCGCCTTCGGCGCCAAAACCGGCGACGTCCTCACCTGGGCTACCAGCATCGTCTTCGCTGTCTTCATCATCCTGGCAATGGTCCTGAACCTCGTCGCCGAAAAATTCGACGCGTCCCAGCGCACGCCCACTTCGGCGGGCAAACCCAGCAAGTCCCAACCCAGACGCCCCCAACCGGCCACTAGCCCCCCAAACTTCACGGAAACACCCCGCATGATCGTCAGCATGACCGGATTTGGCGACGCCTCCGACGAACGCGACGGAACCCACTACTCCGTCGAAATCCGCTCCCTCAACAACCGATTCTTCAAATCCGTCATCAAACTCCCCGACAACGTCAGCGGACTGGAACCCGAGCTCGAAACCATTCTCCGCGAACGCCTCGGCCGCGGCTCCATCACCTATATCCTCAAGATGCGCACCGACAGCGCCGAGGCCGCCTACCACCTCAACACCCACGCCCTCACCGCCTATCTCGAACAGCTCCAGCAGGTGCAGCGGCCTCGACAAGATCGTCCAGATCGACCTCGCCAGCCTCGTCCAGCTCCCCGGCGTCTGCCAGGAACCACGCGACGAAACCGATGAAATCGCCCACCACGGCAACGTCATCCGCGACCTCACCAACACCGCCATCGGCAAGCTCATCGCCATGCGCACCCGCGAGGGACAGTCGCTCATGACCGATCTGCTCAAGCACTCCAGCCGATCTCCTCCGATCTGGCCGAAATCCAGAAACGCGCCCCACCGTCATCGAAGACTATCACAAGCGCCTGACCCAGCGCGTGAACCTGCTCCTCAGCAAGGCCGAGCTTCAAGTCAGCCAGCCCGATCTTCTCAAGGAAGTCGCCGTCTTCGCCGAACGCGCCGACATCAGCGAGGAAATCCAGCGCCTCACCAGCCATCTCGAAGCCTTCGAGCACGCCTGCAAGACCGGCGAGCACGCCGGCCGCAAGCTCGACTTCATCGCCCAGGAAATGCTTCGCGAGGCCAACACCATCGCCTCGAAAGCCAACGACGCCCAGATCGCCGCCCACATCGTCGAAATCAAGGGCGACATCGACCGGCTCAAGGAACAGGTCCAGAACGTGGAATAAATTTCAATGCCCGCACCCCACGAAACATCCCGGCCTGCTGATCGTCCTCTGCGGCCCCTCCGGCGTCGGTAAGAGCACCATCTCCCGCCAGATCGAGCACAACTTCAACGTCACCTACATCGTCAGCGCCACCACCCGCCCCCATCGCCCCGGCGAGGAAGACCAGGGCAAAAAATACGACCACGTCTCCCGCGAAGAGTTCTTCCACCGCCTCGACGGCGACGAATTCCTCGAATATGCCCAGGTTTACGACGATTATTACGGCACCCCCAAGCACCCCGCCCTCGATCTTTTGGCCCCCGGAAAGGACATTTTGCTCGAAATTGACGTCCAGGGGGCACTTCAGGTGCGCTTTCAATATCCCCAGGCTTTGACTATCTTCATTCTACCGCCCGACGAGCCTACACTTCTGCATCGTCTCCAGGCCCGTGGCCGGGACAGCTCAGAAGAAATCGCCAAACGCTTCCGGGCCGCAAAACGCGAAATTCACATGGCCAAAGGAAGCCGCGCCTTCGATTACATGGTTATTAACGACGATCTCAACCGCGCGGTCGAGGAAATCGTCAAGATCATCAAACACAAACGCAGTGGAGGCCTCTAATCTATGATTGAAGCACTGAAGAGCGATCAAATCGTGGCCAAAGTCGGCGGCCGTTTTAAGCTCACCGCCCTCATCCAGAAACGCGTCCTCGAACTCATGGACGGCGCCGCCCCCTGGTCGAGCGCCACAACATGACCGACCTGGAAGTCGCCATCCAGGAAGTCCTGCAGGACAAAATCGCGATTGATTACGAAGCCAGCGGCCTGATCGCCCCCGAAGAAGTCGAATCGCGCCATTCGTGTAGCCGGCGAGCTTGCTCGCCGTGAGCCTGCCGAACGGCTCGCCGCAAGAAAACCAGATGCCCCCACCCCCTCCCAATCCCGACACGCTAAAGGGTCGCGAGATCATCGTCGGCGTCTGCGGCGGCATCGCCGCGTACAAAGTCGCGGACGTAGTCAGCAAGCTGGTGCAGTTGGGTGCCGGCGTAACAGTCGCCATGACCCCCGACGCCCAGAAATTCGTCGCCCCGCTCACCTTCCAGGCCCTCTCCGGCACGCCCCGTCCACACCGGCATCTTCGATCTCCCCGACAGTTCCGACCCCCAGCACATCGCCCTGACCGAGCGAGCAGATCTGATGCTCGTCGCCCCCGCGACGGCCAACATCCTCGCCAAAATCGCCACCGGCCTGACGGATGATCTGATCAGCCTGATGACCAGCGCCGCCGCCTGCCCGGTCATCTTCGCCCCCGCGATGAACAACCGCATGTGGGAGAACCCAATCAACCAGCAGAACGTCACAAAGCTCAGCGGCCTCGGCTACCGCTTCATCGGCCCCGAGCCGGGCTGGCTCGCCTGCCGCAATGTTGGACTTGGCCGGATGACCGAGCCGGCAGAGATTGTGGCGCGGATCGTGGAGACGCTTTCACCCGCGAGCGAAGAGAAAATCACCAAGCCGGGATGATAATTTTCGCTTCTGGGAAATGAATTTTCCGCCGGGGATTACGCGGATGTCACCGACAGGGAATCGGGCCTCTTTCCCATCCGGGCAATCCGTGTAATCCGTGGTTATCAATTCTTATTACGCAATTAATCAGTTTTTCTAACCGCCAGTAGCACGGGGATAAACTTGTCTCCGCGATGTCCTGCGCCTCCCGCACAGGGCGCAATTCCTGTTATTTCCGTTCTTGCATTTCTTGGCGCTCTTGGCGTCTTGGCGGTTAAAAATCTTTATAACCGCCAAGACGCCAAGGGCGCCAGGAAGAGCAAAGAGAGCCCGCACCGGATCGGTTTTTTGGCAATCTACTTCCCCGCCCAAGCTATAAAAATAAAATGCGGGTTTCGCGGTAGAGTAGAGAACTGAACGACCCGATTGCCGCTCAGCTCTCCCTCTTCGAACCGGACGAGCGGGTTTCCCGCATCCGGCTCTCACGGTATTGTTCTTCTCAAGCATTCACGGTCGGAACAGGTCGCAGGCTGATGAGGCCCAGACGCTGCAACTGTTCGTACCAGCTCCTCGCTCCGCGCACACGGAACGGACGCTGGCTGCGACGTTTAAGGTGTCGTTCCAGTCGCTCCTGCACAAATCGGTTGATCTGACGGAACGCCTTGCGCGGATAGCCTTTGCCGAAGTAGTTGGCCCATCCTCTCAGGTGCTCGTTGATCTGTACGATCAACGCCGGGATGGGCACAAAGCCTGCTTCGGGTCCGGTCATCTCCCGCAATTTGTCCCGCTCACGCTGCATCGACTTGCTCGAAGGACAGAGGTTCAGATAACGCCCCGGCCCGCCTTGCAGGCTCCGGTCGTACCGGAACCTGTACCCGAGAAAGTTCAGACTTTCGCCCGGCTCTTTCAACTTCACCGTGCGGGTCTTGTCGGTGTTGATCGTCAGATCAAACCGGCCTTGCAGCGTGCGTTCCACGAACTGCTTGATCTGAGGGCCTATATACCTTGCCATGATGACAAAGTCGTCGGCGTACCGGATCAGCCGGGCGTTCGCCCAGCGATGCGGGCCATCGGATCGGTGGAACAATTTATCAAACCAGTGCAGATATAGGTTGGCCAGCAGCGGCGAGATCACTCCGCCCTGCGGCGTTCCCTGTTTGCTCCGGGTGACTTTCGGTGGATCGCCGGGCTTCTCGCCTTCTTCGACGATCACCGCCTTCAGCCACATCCGGATCAGCTTCAGCACGCTTCCGTCCGTGATCCGCTTCTGGACACACGCCATCAGTTTCTCATGGGGAATCGTGTCGAAGTACGACTGCAAATCCGCGTCATACACTTCCCTTCGGCCCTGCTGGAGGTTTTGCTTGATCGCCTCCAGCGCATCGTGAGCCGAGCGACCGGGACGGAATCCATACGAACAGTCCAGGAAATCCGCCTCGAAGATCGGCTCGATGAGCAGCAGCACCGCCATCTGCACCACGCGATCTCGGATCGTGGGGATGCCCAATGGACGCCGCTTGCCGTTGGCTTTGGGAATGTACACGCGCTTCACCGGCTGCGGGCGGTAGGTGCGGGTCTTGAGCGATTCTTCGATCTCGCTCAGGAATCCACTGACGCCGTGCTCGGAGTTTTGCACCTTCTCGATGCTCACCCCGTCCAAGCCGGGCGCCCCGCCGTTGGCGGACACCCGGTCCCACGCCGCTTCCAGAACATCGCGCCGGCAGATCCGGTCGTACAAGGTGTAAAACCGAAACCCCGGTTCCCGCTTGGCTTTGAGGTATAGCTTCTGTCTCAGAAGAAAGACTTTCCCCGGCAGACCCCTGGAGTTCACCCTCAGGTGCTCCGGCAAGTCTGTCGGATCATCCGTACTGTCAGGTTGTCCCTGCAAGCGGGCCTCTCTTCTTCTTACTTCCGCTCGATACCGTCAGGGCTCCTTGGCTCGCGGCAGGCTTCGCCTCCGCTCACGGGCATTACCCCGCTTCTCAGCTACTATGAGCCCATCCGACTCCCCACGCTTCCCGTCCCTTGGTTATGTCTTTTCAACGAGCCGCACAACGATGCGTGGGGTCTCTCAGTTCCCGATCTTGTCTGTCGGCACGCGCCGTCCCCATCGACCCCGAGGAGCCGGACGATTGCTCGCACCCGCTGCTTCATCGTCCGCGCCGGCTTGGCCCTCTCTGACGGGTTGGCCACTCCCATTGGCGTAACGAGGCTGGTTTGGGTTCGCTTAACGCTACGGCTCGCGCCTTCGCCTTCCGGGGCTTCGCGCGACCGATTGCTCCGTCGTCACGCCCGGGCGGCTACACGGCTAACGGGTCATTCCATGGTGAACTCCTTTCAGTTCACAAGACAAAACCGGTTTCACTGACGCACCAGAGGCGCTGAGGCGCAGAGAGAGAAGAAACTCGAATCCTGCCCCTCTCCGCGCTCAGCGCTCTGCGCGACCCTCTTGAATTCTCTCCGCAATCTCTGCCTGCTCTAGCGCAGCGGGCGGTGAAGTTTCGGCCGCCGGCACAGCAGCAAGCCCGCCGTGGCAATTAACCCCAGGCTCGCCGGCTCAGGAACCACCGCCTCCACCGAGATATCCACCGGATCACCCATCACATACATATCCCCGGTCAACTCCAGAACCCCGATCGAACCCGCCGGCACACCCAAAAGACCTGCCGTCGTATCTGATACGGATGTAAAGAACGGACCGGTTACGGTGTTCATGTAGTCGTCGTAATTCAGATTTCCAAGAAATGTAGCCGGCCCATTGGCCAGCGTTGTTCCCGGAAGTGTCGGCTGGAACCAGTAGTTAACCTGCGCCCCAAACTCCGCCGACCCGCCGGGGTTGAAATTTCCGAAGATCAGATACGGCCGCGGCCCCGGCGTGGGGCTGGGAAGCAGCCCACTGGGCCCTACGCTGTAATCGATCACGAACTGCTCTTCCTCGTAGGCGTAACCCACGGCCCCCGTAGGCTGGTCCAAATACATGAGTGTTGCGCTGTTATTTCCCAGCCGGACGTAGGCATTGCCCGTCTTCGTCAATGGACCGAAGTCGCCGCCGTAGATGTGATAGTCGGCAGTGGTGATGCTATCACTGAACGGAGCGCCCGGCGCATGCCCGGCCGGCGCTGGAAGCCGATGTTCGAGACGACAGGAGCAACCGCGTTCGGATAACCGACGTACAATTTCGGAACGCCGGGAAGCGGCGTCGGACCGTTCGGAAGCGGGAAGCCAATGGGAGCCCAGCTCCCAGGGCCGGGAAATTCGGACTGCTGGTAAGAATCATTCGCCGACCCGAAGAACCCCTGCACATCCGAACTGACGATCCCGGTGATCTGCCCCTGTAACGCCGGGCGCATAAGGCCAGTAAAAGACCCGCGCCAACTGCGACTAAGCCGCATCGAGTTCCGCTGTTCATATGCGTTCCTCCCAATGTTGAGTTTCCAGTGAATTTCCTGATTGCGAAATTGCCTCAGAATTACCTCTTCCGCCGGCCCATCATTCCAATCCCGATCGCCAACAATCCGATTGATGAAGGTTCGGGAACCGATGTCACGCTGATGCTGTACGGATCGCCCGCGACCCACATTTCCCCGGTGATTTCCAGCAAGCCCTGGCTCGCGGGAGTTGCCAGCAAGCTGCCGCTGCTGATCGCCGTCCCCGAAAACGGTCCAACATTGCTTGGCTGAAGGAACGAATAATCCAATTGCCCCAATGGCTGCGGCGTGCCCAACACCCCTGTGATCAGGTTGTACGTCGCCCACGTATACGTGACGACTCCGTCAAGCTGAGCGTAACTGGGAACGCCCGTGGCAATCGAAGTGTTTCCCGAAATGTATAACGGAAAATTCGGCGTCGATCCCCCCAGCACCCCGCCGTTCACCATGTAATCCGCGGCGAAATCCAGTTGCTCGTAGGCATAACTCGGCGCCCCCGGCGACTGCGCCAAAGTCCACGAGGGAATCTGAATGTTCGCATCCGAAGTCACCGCCGGGCTTGGGTTGTAGTTGGCCTGGATGGTCGAGCTCGCGGTGGTCGGCTGACTGAACCCGTCATTGAAATTCGAGGTATACCCTGCCCCGCCAAACGCATTGCCCGACGGCGTCGGATACACCAGCGGCGTCGGCGCCCCCGGAACATTCGGCAACGGCAATCCCGGTGTGTAAGGGCCGGTTCCCGGCGCCGTCCACGGCAAGGCCGCCGGATCAGACGCTTCGTACACCGAACCCTGCGATCCAAAATACGCCTGCACGCCCGAGTCCAGCAGTGTCATCGATTGCGCCGATGCCCGACCGCTAAAAGTAAAAATCGTAAATCCAACCGCCGCCGACAGCGCCAAGGCGCTCGCCCGCCAATTGCATTTCATCTGTTGCTCCTTCGCCTCGCGGCATGCATACCGCACTGCCCTAAGGCACACGTCGACCACTTTTTAGCTAGCGGAAACACGCCGATTCCGCGACCGCCGGCACAGCGCTGCCAAACCGAAGCCCAGCAGGCCAAGCGATGTCGGCTCGGGAACTGGCACTCCGGAGACCGTGATGCTCGAAGGATCGCCCGCGACGTACATGTAGCCGGTGATCTCCAAAACGCCCCAATTGGTTGGCGATGCGATCAGTGAACCGGTCGGGTGGATGAACCCATTGAACGAGCCGCCCCCCACTTGCAGCGCCGAATATTCCAGCGTCCCCAGATAGACCGGCGTTCCCACCGGGCTGAAAGAGGTGCTGGTGGTCGGCAGCCAGTAGTAATTGATTTCCGCGTCGAATTGCGCGTAGTCGGTGCTCGCCGCGCCCACCGTCCCGAAAACATGCAGCGGATAGTTGGGTGTCGATGCCCCTAAAATGCCGCCAACAACGCCGTAATCAGCATCAAAGTCTAGTTGCTCATACGCATTACCGGGCGCCCCCAGGTTCTGCACCAGGGTCATCACCGGCAAATTGATATGGTCATCGGAAACAAGCGTCGGGGACGGGTTGTTGTGTGCGAGGATCGCAAATGTCGCCGAGGTAGGCGGTGTCAATCCGTCGGTGAAGCTCGATGAATAAACCGGCGAAAACGGATTGCCGGATACAGAACCCGGCCACACCGGCGAAACCGGTGGCGTCGGAACGCCCACCAAAGGCGCAGTGCGGCGCATACGACCCGGCAGGAGGAGCCGGCCAGGGCAAGACAACCGGATTCGACGCCTCATACACGTTGGTTTGCGACCCGAAATACGCCTGAACGTCGGATTGCAAAACAAAGCTGGTCGTTGCCCTTACCTCTCCCGTAAAGCCCAAAATCGCAAAACCCGCCGCCACCAGAAACGCAAAACTGCCGATCGAACCGCGCTTCATTCTCTTCTCCTTTTTTTAGCGCCTTCAGACGCGCATCGCGCCGCTGAGGACACCGATTTGAAAGCCTCATCCCAGCGCCGCGCTCACGAATTCCAAATCAATCGCTAATAAATTCGTTGAATCATTCCTTCCACTTCGACCCAAGCGGGCTGCGAAACGCGGACTGACAATGGGTACATCGAGATCGTCAGGCCGTTGAAAAATCCGATTGGATCACGCCTGGATCGGCCCTTTTCCCTTAACGACACAAAATAGTCTAACAATCCACCAGGCGGACACAACTGAATTCGCATCAAAATAAGGTCCCATCGTTCATAATCACGAGAAAGAAATCAGTCCAAACCGAGCTGTGAACCCAATGCCCGGAGAATCAAGCAATATCGCATTTACCGACAAATACTTCCGCATTTGCGACAACCCTGCCCGAGCTTAAACGCTAAAAAGCCGGTTTCGCGCAAAGGTGCTGAGACGCAGAAAGAGGCATGATCAAAATCCCCTCTCTTCTCTCCCGCGCTCAGCGCTCTGCGCGCACCCCTCCCGATTCTCCTCCGCGGCCTCCAGCGAAGCCGACGATGAGATCTCAATCC
This sequence comes from uncultured Phycisphaerales bacterium, assembly GCA_963755915.1. Classification (GTDB taxonomy): domain Bacteria; phylum Planctomycetota; class Phycisphaerae; order Tepidisphaerales; family Tepidisphaeraceae; genus PALSA-1353. Next base: position 2,495,913 of record CAVWLP010000002.1, on the reverse strand, counting down.
CGCCGAAAATCCCCCACATGCCCCGCCCGCTAAAAATTCGATCTATTCAACCCCAAACAAATTTGCTTCGCCCACGCAAAATAGGTCCAAAACGTACACCCTTTGGACCTGTATATAGAGGCGTGCATTTTCCCATGATGAAGCTCAAAACCACCCACTCTCACCCCCTGTCGCCATCCGCGAAAAAACGCGTACACCCCCCCGCGGGGCGTTTCGATTTTTTCAATTCTGTCAACGGTAACGAAACCCCCCGCCACGGCGCGGGCAATAGTGTCCGGAACGCAGGCTCACCAATGACACAATCTTGCGCTTGCGCGAAGCAGCGTTTTGTGGTTCACTGCCGCCACGTGCACGCGGACCTTTGCCCAGCTTCTGGATTGCCCGCCAAGCCGGGACGAAAGCCGCGGCCGGCGGTGCGGGGGGAGGATTTGTTCGGCGGCAAGTACGTCGGTATTTTGCAGGATCATCTGGCCCGCCTGCGGGCGGCGCATCCCCACCCCAATCGCACGCTTTTTTATGACGATGTGACCCTTGCCTATCTGCTGGCGTTTTTCACGCCGGCGATTCGCAGCCTGCGGACGATGGAGGATTTCAGCCAGACCGAGCAGATGCAGGAGCAGCTTTCGGTCGATCGCCTGCCGCGTTCCACGCTTTCCGATGCCAACGCCCTGTTCGATCCGACGCTGCTGGAGCCGATCATCGAGGAGTTGCGGGCGCGGCTGCCGCACCTGCGTCACGGCGATCCGAAGCTGGCGGAGTTGACCGAGCGGGTACGGGTGGTGGATGGGTCGCTGTTCACCGTTGCCGCCGACGTGGCCTGGGCGCTGCATCAAAGTCGACCCAACGGAAAGCCCATGGACACGATTCGCCTGAATCTTCAATGGGCGGCGGGCGTGGGGGTTCCCGAGGGAGTGACGATCAGCGGCGCGGGATGCTCCGAGGCGCAGGCGCTGATGCAGTCCCTGGAGCCGGGACAGATTTACGTCATGGACCGCGGCTACGTCTGTTTCGAGCTGCTGGAGCGGATCGTACATGCCTGCAGCGATTTTGTGCTCCGGCTCAAGTCAAACAACTATTTCATTCCCATCGAAAACAATGACTTGACCCCCAAGTCCCTGCCGCTGAGCGATGAAGACCGCGCTGCCGGCATTCTCAGCGACCGGATCGGATACCTGGGCTCAGAAGGGCCACGCTTTGCTCCTCCGGCGGGAAAATGGCTTCGGGAAGTGACGATCTTCGACCCGGACAAACCCGACAGGCCCCTGCGGCTGCTGACCAATCTTCTTAACATTCCCGCCCATGTCATCGGTCTGCTCTACCGCTGGCGATAGAAGATCGAGCTGTTTTTCCGCTGGCTGAAAGTGCACGCCCACTTCCGCCATCTCACCAGCCACAGCAAAAACGGCGTCACCACCGGGTTCTACATCGCGGTCATCGGGGTGCTGTTGATCTATCTGCACACGCAGCGTCCGGTGAGCAAATATGCCTACGCGATGCTGAGCCTGGTCGCCGCGGGAGGGGCCACGTTGCAAGAGATTATTCCCATCCTGCAGCGCCGAGAACGGGAATGCGAGCTGCAGCGTCAGCGTGTGGCACGGAAGAAGGCTGAAAAAATCGTCAAGTAAGTCACCGGGGGTTTTTGTTGTCCGGCCGCCGGTGAACGCCGCGGCATGCGCTGCAGGAGCAGCGCTGAACCTTCCACGCCGTTGCCCATCGAGGCAACGCAGCCTTTCGAGTGAAAACCCGAAAAATCCCAGCTCTAAGACGCGGAAGTCCCGGACAATATTGCGGCGCGGGATCACGTGTTTGCCCCCACTAACTTCATTTGAATTCCATCTGGCTATATGTATGGTCGTGATTTGGGAAACATAGTCCGCCGCGTTGTTCGAAAAAGCACGCATTTAAACAAAAATCCCCTTTTCAGGAGAACCCCATGCCCGGCACCGTCCGCCTCCATCGCGTCCTTACCGCCAAACCCGAAAAGATTTACCGCGCCTTCCTCGAACCCGACGCCATGGCCAAATGGCTCCCCCCCAACGGCTTCGTTTGTACCATCCATCACCTCGAGCCCAAAGTCGGCGGAACCTTCAAAGTCTCTTTCCGCAACTTCACCACCAGCCAAAGCCACTCCTTCGGCGGAGAATACCTCGAGCTCATCCCCAACGAAAAACTCCGCTACACCGACAAATTCGACGACCCCAACCTCCCCGGCAAGCTCGAAGTAACCGTGACCATCAAAAAAGTCCCCGTCGGCACGGAACTGAACATCGTCCAGTCCGGAATCCCCGACGCTATCCCCGTCGAACAATGCTACCTCGGCTGGCAGGAATCCCTGCGAAATCTGGCCCGTCTTGTCGAGCCGGAAATTACCCAATGAAGAACTCCGTCAGTGAGGGCACTGGCGGCACTTTATCTTTTGGTACATTGCCGAGGTTCGTATGACTCCCGACGATGCCGAATTTCTCCGTCTCTTCCAGACGTGCCAGCTCCCCTTCGACCAGTGGACGCACCGCGCCCACGTCAAAATCGCGTATCTGTATCTGAGCCAGTTCCCTTTCCCCGAAGCCATCGCCCAGCTCGGCCCCGCCATCCAGCGATATAACGCGGCCAACAAGGTCCCCGAATCCCAGACCAGCGGATATAACCAGACGACCACCCATGCCCTGCTTCACATTATCGCCGCCGTCATGCGGGCCTACGCCGAGATCTGTCCGGTTGAATCGGCCGACCAGTTTTGCGACGCTCATCCGGAATTGATGTCAAAGCACATCCTGCGATTTTTCTACTCCCCCCGGCGGCGAATGGATCCGGGGGCCAAGACGCAGTTTGTCGAGCCGGATTTGGCCCCTTTGCCGCGCATTGCTGATTAGATCGCCGCGTGCAAATCCGTGCCGGGCGGCGTTGCCGTTTCCGGCGGGAGTGAAATGCCGCGCGTCAAGGCGCGAACGTAAAAGCTCAGCGGCTCAAGCCGGGTTTCCCACAACCGGCGGTTGGCCATCTGCAGGGCGTGGAATTCCTCGCGCGAAATCCGCGAATGGAATTCCCGCACGATTTCGCCGATACGGTCCATCTCCTGCTCCTCGACCCAGACGCAATGCCGGCGCCAATCGATTTCGTTGTCGAACGGAAGCACGCAGCGCGTGTTGACGAACAGCGGAATCCGTCCTGCCGCCAGCACCTCGTAGAACCGATATGAAAAATTTCCTCCGCCTCGGATGCACAGCGTGTAATCGGAGTTGAATATATTGCTCCAGAAAGCCGCGCGGGACCGAATTTTCTTGCGACATGGTGATGATAGCGCCCCTCGGTTCCGGCCCAGTAGAGCTGGCGCGTAATTAAGTTCGGTTTGATCCCTTTGCTGCGCCGCAATGAACGCAGGACCCGCGCCCGCATGCTCAAACCGGCAACTTTTCGAACGCGCCCGCTCAGGCGGTAGACCGCGCGCATGAATGGATTGCTCACGAACCCGCAGAAGCCAATCGTGGGCACCTCCTGCCATTCGCGCGGCCAGACGCCCGAGCCGGTCTCAATTTCCGGATCGCTCACTTCCGCAGGCATCGCGAATTCGTGCGCCACCCGATGATCGGAATAAAGGGAATGGCGATAGACCGTGCCGTGGGGAACATGCACGGGAACGTCTTCATCGCCCCAGGACATGAAGACGCAGTCGATGCCGCGCTTGCGCGCTTCGTTGGCGATGGCTTCGGTCTTTTCTCCCGTATGCGCGAAATACGGGTAGACGATGACATCAGCCTGGTCGATATCCACCGACTCGAAGAAGTGCGGCGCGGCGGCGTTGAGCCTGTCATATTTGCTGTATTCCGGACCCGCCGGCGCAACCACGCCGGCGCTGCCGCCAACGCGCATCGCCTTGGCTAGACCGATCTCCGGCGCCTTGCCGGCTTCCAGCGGGAAGTGAACCCGAATCGCCAAACGGCCCTCCTGGGGAACAGAAATGATGGCGCACGAATATTTCTACCACCGGCGCCGCGGCCCTGTTGCAGCCGCTTTTTCGGCTCCTCACAAACGGCCGCGAAATATAACCCGCGCCCTGGCCATGGGCAAGAACGGCTCGGCTTTTGACGCTTTGACACCTGCGAGGGCTGCTACTACCATCTCGGACTCGCATTTTTAGGAGAGTTTTCGATGCCTGAGCCACTGAAAATGGTCTACGAAAAAGATGCCCCCCTCGACGCCCTGCAGGGAAAAACCGTCGCCATCCTCGGCTTCGGCTCCCAGGGGCATGCCCACGGCCTGAACCTCCGCGACAGCGGCATCAAGGTCATCGTCGCCAATCGCAAGGACAGCCCCAATGGCAAGCTTGCCATCCAGCACGGCTTCGACCCGATGAGCGTCGAAGACGCCGTCAAGGCCGCCGATCTCATCATCGCCACGCTTCCCGACGAAGTGCAGCCCGGCGTTTATGCCAAGAGCATCGCCCCGAATCTCAAGGCCGGCAAAGCGCTCGGCGCCACCCACGGGTTCAACATCCATTTCAAAACGATCGTCCCACCCAAAGACGTGGATGTGCTCATGGTCGCCCCCAAGGGCCCGGGTCACCTCGTTCGCAGCGAATTCGAGCGCGGCGGCGGTGTGCCCTGCCTCCTCGCCGTCCATCAGAACCCCTCGGGAAAAGCACGCGACCTGGGCCTCGCCTGGGCGCGCGGCATCGGCGGGGCACGCTCCGGCGTCATCGAAACCACCTTCAAGGACGAATGCGAAACCGATCTCTTCGGCGAGCAGGCCGTCCTCTGCGGCGGACTCTCCGCCCTCATCAAAGCCGGTTTCGAAACCCTCACCGAAGCCGGCTATCCGCCGGAGATGGCCTACTTCGAATGCGTTCACGAGGTGAAGCTCATCGTCGATCTGATCTACCAGGGCGGCCTGGATTACATGCGATATTCCATCAGTAACACCGCCGAGTACGGCGACCTGACGCGCGGCCCCCGCGTCATCAACCCGGCCGTAAAAGCCGAGATGAAAAAAATCCTCAGTGAAATCACCACCGGCCAGTTCGCGAAGGAATGGCGCGCCGAATACGAAGCCGGCATGAAAAACTTCAAGAGGCTTTACGAGCAGGACAACAGCCACCCCGTCGAAGTCACCGGCCGGCGACTGCGAAAAATGATGCCCTGGCTAAAGGCGAAAGAGCCGCCGAAGGCATAGGCCGCGTCCGATGGACGCCATCGTCTATTACCGCCGAGCAACCGACCAAGATGCCGAAGCGCTCGCGGCTCTACGCATGGCTTTCCTCGTCGAGGTTTCCGGCGCCGGCGAAGACGCGGCACTGCAAAAAACCATCCAGTATTATTTCGCCCACGCCATTCCCGTGGAGGAGATCATCGTTTTCGTGGCCGTCGCCGACGGAAAAATCATCGCCACCTGTGGCCTGATTTTTCACGTCCACGCTCCCTCTAACCGCAACCCCACCGGCCGCGAGGCGTACATCATGAATATGTACACATTGGCAGAGTGGCGCGAGCGCGGCATCGCCAGCCGCCTTTTGCAAATGTTGATCGATCACTGCCGGCAGGAAAATTGCGCCAAGATATCGCTTCACGCGATGCCCCTGGGGCGGGCGATTTACGAAAAGGTCGGCTTCCGCTCGATCGATACGGAGATGCGGCTGAACCTGTCCGTTTGAGGTGAAAATCGAGTACGATTGAAGCCGGCGCAGTGGTATTCAGCTCCCACATTTTCATATTTTATTTTCTCCCGCTGGCGATTGTCATTTACTACGCCGCCCGCGCTCCCTGGCGCCTTGGCGTACTGACGCTGCTCAGCTATTTCTTTTACGGCTGGGCCAATCCGTGGTTTGTGCTGCTCCTGGCCTGGTCGACCCTCGTTGATTTCTGCTGTGGAAATCTCATCGACGGACACTGGCATCCCTTCGGCTGGCACGCCGACGCGCAGGGAGATCCCAGGCCTCCGCACTGGCAAAAGAAGCTCTTTCTGGTGATCTCGCTATGCAACAGCCTGGGGATTCTTTTCGCGTTTAAATATTTCGGGTTTGCCGAGGACAATCTCAACACCATCCGCCGGACTTTTGGGTTGGAGCCTTACAGGATTTTGCAGGTGATTCTTCCCGTGGGGATTTCGTTCTACACTTTCGAATCCATTAGCTATTTGGTGGATATTTATCGCGGCAAGGCCCGCTCATCGAGCGTCGCCGCCAAGCGCGCCGCCGAAGCCGCGGGCCGCCATTTCAAGCCCGGCGAAACTTCGCTCGACGTCGAGCTTCATGGCCTGCTCACCTTCGCCTGCTTTATTTCGCAATTCCCCCATCTCGTCGCCGGTCCCATCATTCGCTTCCAGGACCTGGAGCCGCAGATGTATCGGCGGCACCACACGCTGGAAAAATTCAGCCGCGGGATCATTTTCCTCTGCCTCGGCTTCGCCAAAAAAATCCTCATCGCCGACAGCATGGGCGAAATCGCCGATTTCGCGTTCAACGGACATCCCGCTGTCTGGTCGGACGCATGGCTTGGCGCCCTGGGCTACGCCTTTCAGATTTACTTCGACTTCTCGGGATATTCCGACATGGCGATCGGGCTGGGCCTCATGTTCGGTTTCGAGTTCATCAAAAATTTCGATGCGCCCTATAAATCCTCCAGCATCACCGAATTCTGGCGCCGCTGGCATATTTCGCTCTCGACCTGGTTGCGCGATTACCTCTACATCACCCTCGGCGGAAACCGCAAGGGGACCGCTCGAACCTACTGCAATCTCATGATCGTCATGCTCCTCGGCGGCCTCTGGCACGGAGCGTCCTGGACCTTCGTCGTCTGGGGCGGAATTCACGGCGGCTGGCTGGCCTTCGAGCGAATGCTCGGCAAGAAAAATCTCTACTGGCGCGCACCCCCACTTCGTCCGTGTCGGCCTCACGTTTCTCATCGTCTGCATCGCCTGGGTCTTTTTCCGATCCTCTGATCTGCGCGATGCGGGTAATTATCTATCCACCATGTTCCGCTTCGGCGTGGCTGCCACCCCGGTTGACAGAATTGCCCATTTCGGGCTTTGGACGTATCCCCATCTCCTCGAGCTTTTCGCCGCCGCGGCAATCGCATTTTTTGGAATCCAGACGTGGGACCTGGCCAAGCGCGTCACCCCGGCGGTCGCCGCGTTCTCCCTGGTTGTATTCCTGGCGGCGATCCTGACCCTCAGCGTAAGATCTTACACGCCTTTCCTCTATTTCAGGTTCTAGAGCGAAAATGTCGAGCCATCACCCATCTCCGTTCCCTCGCCCAAATGTGCCGACCGACGTACCGGCGATCAAGGTTCCACACGCCGGGGCCGGCCAGATCGGGCGTACCACTGCCCTTGCCGTTGCCATTCTTTTCTTACTGGGCATCTGCATTCCCGGCATCTATCAAACCTGGTACGACGAGACGGTCCTCGGGCGATCAGAGTTTCAGGACCTGCTGGCGCGATTTCCCACCGCGGATTCACTCAAGCAGTTCGAAAGCAATCTCACCCAGCAATCGCGTTTCGACCGCTGGGTGCGGCACACGTTTTGGCACGCAATGACCGGCGGGATCATCCCCCCGCGCGGCGTGCAACTCGCCCGCGACGGCTGGCTCTTCAGCGACGAAGAACTTCGGCCCTACAACTCTTTCTCGCTCAACGACCCCGCCCCCTCCCCCGCTTCAACCATCATGCCCGCGATTTTGAGCCTCAAACAACAGCTCGACGCGCAACATCCGCCTGGTTCTTCTCCCCATCCCCGACAAGCTCGAAATCTATCCCGACAAGCTTGCCACCGACTACCGCCTTTCGCTCGGCCCGGCGGTTCCCCCCGGATTTTCCGACTGGCTCAACCACGCGCGTAGCGCCGGCATCGATGTGATCGATCTCGCCCCGGCGCTCTGGCAGGCGCGCCTCAGCGCCCAACAGCCCATTTATCTACCCACCGACACGCATTGGTCCCTCCCCGGCCGCCTGCTCGTCGCCGATATTGTTTCCGATCATATTCGACCGCTGACCCCGGACATGCCGAAGGCCGAGTTTTTCCGTTCTCAGTACACGCTCGATTTTGCCGGGGATCTGGCCCAGAATCTTTCAATGGGCTGGGGAAACACAAAGTATCCGCGAAACCACTTCCAGAGTCCCCAGGTCCTGCAAAGAGACGGCAAACCCCTCATCGCCGGCAATGACGCGCCCATCCTGCTTGTGGGCGACAGCTTCTCGCTCTACTTTTCCGAGCAGGGCTGCGGCTTCGTTGACGATCTGATGTCGCGCCTGGGTGTAAAAGTCCAGGTCATCGGCGTATACGCCGGCCCCATCGACGCGCCGAGGCAAATGCTCGCGAGCAATCCCGCTATCCTCACCGCCAAAAAGGTCGTCATCTGGGAATTCGCACAGCGATATATGTGGCGGGCGTGGGGAAAGATCGACTTGAAATGATCGTCAGGCAATCTTTTTTGGCAGCGATTCCAATCGTTCCGCGATCCAGACCTTGATGATCGATTGCCTCGTTACCCCCAGGCGCTTTGCCTCCCGGTCCATCTGGTTGATCATCCATTGCGGAAAATCCAAGTTTACCCGGCGAATCTGCTGGTTAACGGGCCGGCCCCTGGACCAGTCAACATTTCCGCCAAATCCACGCCGGCATCGTGCATGGCGTCAAATTCTTTCGCCGTGAGCGGTCTCGTTTTCCTTTTTGATTTTCTCATCGGGTCGACTCAGTACGCGATCGCCCTGTTTATATCGTATGAGGCAACGAAAAAGAAAAGCCCGGCCTTTTGAGCCGGGCTTCTCGCAGTCTTTAGCTGCTGTGAGCTGCATGAAGCAGCTGCGTGGATCGCGGGAGTCTCACCCGCGAAAGCTGCTTACAGCAGCCCACACGTACAGTCAGAATAGGTCACGGATCACCTCCAGTTTCTTCGTCAGGACGCACACCAAATCCGGCGGCATCCATCACAGGTTTTGCCAAGCCGTCGCGAGCTTTCGCTCGCCGCCGGGCTCCCAATCCCGGAAACGCCTTTCCGGGCGCCGTTGCGCAAATCCGGGAGTACTCGGCTTCGCGCCGCCGCCTCGGAAATCGCAAAGATCCCCGATGCGACCGGACTATTTTAACGCCCAAAAATGCGAATTCCAGTCAGCAGCCGTACAATTATGCGATGCCGAGAGAAAAAATGGCTTCCGACGAAGTACTTCTGGAAATGCGCTGGCGGTGTCTTTCCCTCGCCGCCGACCTGGACCGTCTCGACCGGGCCCAATCCGCCGCCACCGACCCGCGCCTCCTGCAACTTCGAGAGGCGATCTCCGTCTTACTTGATGCGGTTCCCGATCGCGCCCGTCGCGTCCAGATGATCTTCTCCGACCAGACTCCCCCGCCGCCCTACCGCAGGTCCCAGGCGAAATGAAGCTGATCGATCCGCACATTCACTGCGTCAGCCGCACGACGGATGACTACCTCTTCATGGCCCGCAGCGGCGTGGTGGCCGTTTCCGAGCCGGCTTTCTGGGCCGGGTTTGACCGTTCTTCCGCGTCGAGTTTTTCGGATTATTTTCACCATCTTACCGACATTGAACCGCGCCGCGCTGCCCGCTTCGGGATCGACCACTACTCCTGGATCTGCATCAACGCCAAGGAAGCGGAAAACGTCTCGCTGGCCCGCAAGGTGATCCGCCTGATCCCCCCGCTGCTCGATCACCCCCGCGTCCTGGGCATCGGCGAGATCGGCCTTCATAAAAATACGCTGAACGAAATTGCCATTTTCGAAGAGCAGGTCGACCTCGCCGCGCGGACCAACCAGCTCATTCTCATTCACACCCCCCACCTTCAGGACAAGCACAAAGGCACCGCCATCATCTGCGACATCCTTAAGAACGACCGGCGAATCCAACCCAATCGCGTCCTGATCGACCATTGTGAAGAGCACACCATCCAGATGGCCCGCGACGCCGGCTTCTGGTGCGGCCTGACCATCTACCCCGTCAGCAAGGTCACTCCCCAGCGCGGCGTCGATATCCTCGAGCAATACGGCCCCCAGCAAATATGCGTTAACAGCGCCAGCGATTGGGGTGACTCCCACCCCCACATGCTGATCGACACCCTCCTGGAATACCGCCGTCGGGGACACGGCGAGAAGGAAGCCGGTGAGATCTTTTACAAGAATCCGTGCCGATTCTTCGGCCAATGTCCGAAATGGAAGCTGAGCGGCGATTAGGGATATTGCCGAATGCCGATTGCCAATTGCCGAATGAAGGAGCGGCCCTTCCCCCATTCGGCAATTGGCAATCGGCATTCGGCAATTTCTTCTCTTTCCTATAATATGTAACGACCAGACCCCATGCCCCAAAACGCCGTTCCAAGCTCGTACCTCGAAATCAAGGATTCGAAGGGAACACGCCAGGTTCCGCTTGAAGCCGGCGCGCTGACCATCGGTAGAAACTTCACCAACCTGCTGGTCATCGAGGAACCGCTGGCCAGCCGGTTCCACTGCGTCATCGAAAAAGACGCCGAGGGCGTGCGCATTCGCGATCTGGAATCGCGCAACGGAACGCTCCTGAACGGCAAATCCCTGCGCGGCGAGGCCGCCATGGCGGCCGGCGATGTCATCAAAATCGGCGGCACGGAGATGAAGCTCATCGTCCCCGTCGCCCGCGTGACGGGCAATGCCCCCAGCAAGCAGGCCGCCGACACTGCAATGTCCGAACTGGCCGACCTCGTCGTCGATGGTGAGGAATCCGAGGACGAAGAAAAGAAAGCCTCTGCCCCAGCTTCCGAACCGGCCAACGAATACGAACGCCAGCTCCGCGAACGCGCCGATGCGCTTGCCGACCGCACCTTCACCGATCGGCAGATCGCCCTCATCAACGCCCGCGGCAAGCTCGCCTATCCCGCCGACCCCAAGAAAGACGTCGGCGAAGCGATCAACATCCTGCGCCTCATCCTGCTGGTCTGCTTCCGCAGCCGGGCCACCGACATTCACGTCGAGCCGAAGATGGACGATGTTCACGTCCGCATCCGCGTCGATGGATTCATGGTCGATGCGGCCCATCTCAACAAAGAGCTCGGCGTCAAGGTCCTGTCCGCCGTCAAGGTCGTGTCCGACATCGATATCGCCCAGCGGAACATCGTTCAGGAGGGCCACTTCAGCGCCAAAGTCCCCACGAAAACGGCACAGGGCCTTGTCGATCGCCGGGTCGATTATCGCGTCAGTTTCGCCCCCGCAATGCACGGGCAGAAGCTGGTCGTCCGCGTTCTCGATACCGCCAACGCTCCACTGCACATCGATGACCTTCAGCTCCCCGCCAAGGCGCGGGAAATTCTGCGCCGCACGGCCGAGCAGGACGCGGGCATGATCCTCGTCTGCGGCCCCACCGGCTCAGGCAAAACCACCACGCTCTACGCTATTCTCCGCGACATCGACATCAGCCAGCGAAACGTCGTTACCATCGAAGACCCCGTCGAAATCCAGCTTGAGGGCGTAACCCAGATTCCCGTGAACGATGCCCAGGGCAATTCCTTCTCCGCGCTCCTCCGCAGCGTTTTGCGGCAAGACCCCGATGTCATTCTCGTCGGCGAGATCCGCGACGCCGAAACCGCGCGCGTTGCCGTGCAGGCCGGCATGACCGGGCACCTGGTCTTCAGCACCGTCCACTCGCGCGAGGCGATCAGCGGCATGTTCCGGCTGCTCGACCTGGGCGTCGAACCATACGTCGTCGCCTCCGGCCTTCACGTCTGCGTCGCCCAGCGACTGGTCCGCCAGCTTTGCCCTCACTGCAAGGTCGCCAAGCCGGTCACGCCCGATCAGCAGAAGAAATTCGCCGCGGCCGGCGTCGCCAATGTGAAGCAGATTTACTACCCCAAGGGGTGCAAGAGATGTTTCGGCACGGGTCACTTCGGCCGCCGGGGCATATTTGAAATCCTCGTCGCCACGCCCAAGCTCCGCGACACTATCCTGAAGAGCCCCACGATCGAAGCCTGCCAGAAGGCGCTGACCCCCGAGGGATACATCTCGCTCCAGGAGAGCGGCTACCGCCTTATCGCCGAAGGGGCAGCGGGAATCGACGAAGTCGAAAAGACAATCGCCTGACGTCGTTGGTTATCGGAACGTCGGCACATCCTCTCGCGACTGAATTCCGCGCCCGCCCCGGTTATGCCGCGCTCCGCTTTCGCCGATTTTAAAGCTGTCAGACGCCGGCGAATCGCTATGCCCGCATTCAAAGTCATCATCACGGGGGAAACCGGCGCCATGCGCAAGCTGGCCGGCGTCTATTTGCCGCCCGACGCTGCCGAGCTTCATTTCGCTGCGACCGCGACGCAGACCCTGGAAATCGCCCGGCAAATCAATCCCGACCTTGCCCTGATCGACATGCAAACCCCCGGCGAGGTCGGCGTCGAAGCCTGCCGCGCCCTTAAGGGGGATGAATCCACCCGGGCGATTGCCATTCTCGCCCTGGCCGCGCCGACCGACACACAGCAGCAAATCCGCGCCCTCGAACTTGGCGCCGCGGATTTTATTCCCCACGGCTGCCACCCAACGGAATTCCAGGCGCGCTTCCGCGCCGCACTGCAACGTCAGAACCTGATGAAGCTCGTCTCCGAGCAGGCGCTGATCGACGGCCTGACCGGTCTTCACAACCGTCGATACTTCGACGAGCGCTTCCCCGGGGAGATTGCGCTGGCGACCCGCCGCGCAGTCCCTCGGTTGCATCGTCGCCGACCTCGACGGATTCAAAGAATTCAACGAGAAGTATGGTCCCGCCATGGGTGACGAAGTGCTTCGCCTCTGCGGTTTCATCTTCCGGTCCAACACGCGTACCGAAGACCTCGTCTGCCGATTCAGCAGCGAGAAGTTCATTCTGCTGCTTCCGCAGACCTCGCTGTGCGGCGCCTCGATGCTTGCCGAGCGGCTTCGGGAGGCGATTGAAGCCCCCGGCCTCGCGACCGCCGTTGGAAATCGAATGCCGGTCACGGCCAGTTTCGGCGTTTCCGACCTCCACAACAACGGCCCGCACGACATCATCTCCGCCGCCCAGCGCGCCCTCGCCCTCGCAAAACGCTATGGGCGAAACCGGGTCCAGACCTCATCCGATCTCGAACCGACCGTTCCGTCTGAAATCCAATAGGGATGGCTCACCGAATCGGGAGCATCAGCCAAACACCCGCCGCGTACGAACCGCAACCTACCAGCAGAAAAACCCAGTAATCGCGCGGCATGATCCACCACCAGGTCGGGCTGTGCCACCAGATATGCTGCTTGCGGAAGCGCCGAATCCCATACGCCGGATTCAGCACGAACCACAAAAAATCTTCGACGATAAAGAACACGATCACAAACCCCACCACCTGCAATTCCCCCGCCCAGGACCAGGGTGCGAAAAAAAGTGCGAATGGCAGATGCGTCATCAGAAAGACAAACACCTGAAGCCAGAAGTGATATCCCGTGAGCGGGCGATTGCCGTAAAATATCTTCGTCCAGCGGTTGGAAATCCGCCAGGTGGGCAAATTGGCCGCCCATCCGTGCGGCCCCTCGATCTCAATCTCCACCCGCGCGAAAGCGAAAGCGAGCGCGACGAGAAACCCACACAAAACCAGGTGATGCATATCGCCCGTCGTTTTACGCGATCATTGGGTGATGATGCAAGAGTTGGATGCAGCTCGCCGCCACATCTGCCGCGGCGTGCGGCCGCGCGGCGCAGCGCCGATGTCCGCATCCGGCCCAGCCGCGGCGAATCGTCCAATAGCGAACCCAGTTTGTGGGTCAGCGAAGCCAGGTTATTGATCTTGATCGCGCAGCCGTTCTCGAGCAGGAAATCGGCATTGCGATCCTCCTGCCCCGGAATCGGCTCGGCGATCGCCATCGGGCACCCGCTGGCCAGCGACTCGGCGGTCGTCAACCCGCCCGGCTTGGTCACGACCACGTCCGCGGCCCGAAGAAGCTCGTGCATCTGGTTGGTGTATCCCAAAATCTTGCGCCGATGCCGCGAATCATGTTCGATCGCCGCCAGCGCCCCGCCGCGCTCTCGTTCCGCCCGGTGACGACGACGATTTGCAGCGGGCGCTGAATGTCGCAGATCGAGCGGTGAATGCGCTCGATCGATCCCACCCCAAAACCACCCGCCAGTTGAAGGACGATCATTCGGTCTTCGGACAGCCCGCAGCGCCGGATTGCCTCCGAACGATCCAGTCGCTCGGAAAAGTGCGGATCGATCGGAATCCCCGTCACCTGGATATCGCGCCCGTCGATTTCCTGCGATTGGAGGTTCGCCTTGGCCTCTTCCGTCGCGACGAAGAACCGCTCGCAGGGCCGGCTGATCCACATCCCATGCACGTCAAAATCGGTTACCACCACCGCCTGTGGAAAATTGACCAGCTCCCGTTTGCGCAGCCGGGCGATCAGCGCCGCCGGGAGAAAATGCGTGCAGACGGCCAGGTCCCAGGGCTCTTCCGTCAGCAATTTGCTTAATCGTGTGAAATTCAGGCGCTCAAAAAACTGTCGCGTTCGCGTCGCCGCGCCCTGGTCTGAGGGATGGTCAAGAAAATCGTACATCCATCCGACGAGCCGCGGCGCACGCTCGACCACGCGGAAATATCCCGCTCCATAGGCCCGCCGAAATGGACGGTTGGTGAGGTCCAGGGCATCGACGTGCGCAATCGTCGCATCGGGCAAAAGCGTCCCCAGCGCCGATTCAATCGCCTGCGCCGCCCGCAGGTGTCCCGAGCCGACCGAGGCCGAGAGAATCACAATCCGCGGCCTGGGCCGTTCCTCAACCGAATGATCTTCGTAGTTGATGGGCATCATGCGTGTATCGCCTCCCGCGCGGGATTCTCATCCTCGCTGCCGATTCCTCGCGCTGCCTGGAAACATGCGTCCCAGACGCAGTCCAGCGGATCGATCGCCGGCAGTCTGCGCTGCCGAATCCCCGAAAATTTCGCCGCTCCCTGCCCGGTTGTCAGCACCTTGGCCGCGCTGCGTAGCAGCCAGGCGATATATCCATCCGCCGCTTCCGAAACCCGGAAATCTCCGCGCGTAAATTCGCGCACCCGGCGGGGCAGATCGTCATGACAGACGACGACCATCGGCACCCGCAGCATTCGCGACGCCAGCCAGCCGCACAAGCCCATCGGCCCCACCGTGTTCACCAGCACCACGTCAAACTGCTTCCGGTCGCTCCATTCCAGCACCTCCAGCACCGGCGGAATGCGCACGGCCTTGCCCACAAAGGCAAATTTCTGATTAATCACCGGCTCAAAATCTTCCAATTCCCCGCATCGACGGCATTGTTCGAAGCAAACTGCACGGACGCCGGCACGCCGTGCGCCTCGCAATACTTCCCAAACTCTGCCACAAATTTCCCGGCCTCTTCCGTTTCATCGGCCGTGTCCGTAAAGAGCCCGATCCGGGGAAATTCCTCCGCCCCTTCCTTCCAGCGCGTCGAGAGCTTGCTCAGCAGGTCTCGCTCCTGATTCTGGTGAAACAGCGCGAAGATATACGGCAGCAGCAGCGCCTGTTGCGCAATGACCGCCGAAGCCGCGTCGATAATCGCGCCAAGCTCCCTGCGCGAAACGGCCCGCGTCACCGCGTTGACAATCCCGCGGGTCACGTCCCGATCGACCCCGCAGATCAGGTCAAACATCGACTGATGCTCCGCCAGCGGCGAGCGCCCGTCCCTTAGCGATTTCTTCAGCACATCCGCCCCGCGCATGCGATTGAGCGCCGAAGAGGCAACCAGCTCTCCCAGAAGTTTGGTTCCGCGTGCCCGCTTGCCGATCCCGAGCATGCGCTTCACCTTCCGCGAAATCCCCAGCGCGTAAAGCCCGCACGCGCTGCCCATCGCGGTCAGCCGGCCGGGCCGGGGCGACTCGCCAAGAATCCTGCGAATGCTTCGGGAAGTAATGCTGTTCTTGGACTGCGCCACCTCGCGGGTGTAATACCGCATTCCCACGCCGAAGAAATTGTGCGCCAGCTTGATGCTCGACCCCGCCTCCCCGCCCGGCCGGCAGCGCCCCTCGCGCAGACATTCGAGAATTTCCGTCGGGGTCTCGACGCTCTCCGGAAATTCGGTCCAAGTCCGCCCGATGTTAAACAGCCCATGATCGTCGCTCCCCGCCGTCCGGGTCTTTATCCACGGCCGCGGCCACAGCGCATCGATGCCGTGCTCCCTCTCCAGCCGGCGAATCTCATGTCCATCCAGCTCATCGAGGATCGGCTCAAACACCTCCCGGTGCGTCATGCTGTGCGCGCCGTTGAGGCACTCGAATCCATTGAAGAGCAGGATCAACTGCTCGATATGCCGCCGGTCCAGCACGCCATTCTGCCGGTAAAGCGGATGCGCCACCGCGTGCGCCAGCCGATGTTTGGCGACGTATTTTGCAACCTCATAAATATCATTGGCAACCTTCTGAAGCGCATCGTGCTCCGGCTGCCCGATTCCCCACAGCAGCAGGTGGATCTTGCAGCGGTCGTCCGGGAAATAGCAGGTCAGCTCTTCGCCGACGAAAACGTCGGCCCTGCCCGCGAGCTCGGCCACGCCGGCGATGGAGTCGTGATCGGTAATCGTCACGAAATCCATCCCGCGCCCCTTCGCCTGCGCGTAGACGTCGGCCGGATCGCTGTAGCTCTCCGGGCATTTGATCGCCTCGAGCATCGCCTCATCCGCCTCGGTGCTTGCGCGGCTGTGGCAATGCAAATCAGCACGTTTTGAAAAAATCATGGGGTTCGACTGTGAAACCGTCGACATCTGGCCCACTCCCTTCGGGCACTTTCGACTGCCATCCCCCCCTCTTCCCCGCGAACTTAGGCAGCCGAATTGGTACAACCAAACCGGCCAGGAATCCGTTCCCGGCACACTAGCGCCTCAACTTCCGGCGCTATACTTCCTCCTTAATAATCGACCCCCCTGGTAAGCACTGGGTAACCGTTGCGCTAAATGATTGTTAAACCAACACAAGCAGATAGTTAGTCATCCTTCACTTTAGAGAATCTGTAACGATCGGACAGCCAAATCGCATGAGCAAACGAACAAGAACCAACCAGGGCGGTACAGGTCCGCCTGACGCTTCACAGCGAATTGCCCAGATTGTCGCAATCTGGGCCAAGTTCAGGATCCCCTCGTCTTACTGCAAGTCCGCCGTGCAAAAAGCACATTTCGTTGCCTTGATCGGGATCACCGAAAGGCACTTTGGGCATTCCTTGTTGGTCGGCTCCGATGGCGCCGGTTCGCCGCCCACTTTTTTCACGACAGATCCCAGCACCTTCACCATCATGATGAAGACTGCGAAAGCCACCAACATGAAATTGATCAACTGCCCGATGAAGTTGCCGATGCGAATCCCCTTGATGGTCCACGTGAAATTGACGACATCAAGATTCGAAGGCGATGCCGGCGGTGGAGGCGGTGGCGCTGGGGCCGGCGCCGGAGCGGCGGTCGCCTGCGATCCCGATGGCTGTGTCGATGGTTGCGTCGTCACACCCACTGCCGCCACCGTCTTTTGCGCAACCGACTCCGCCGTCTGCGCACCCGTCTTGACGGCGACAACCACATCCGTAATCGCCGGCATGATGATGTCCTGCACCAGCGAGTTGATTACCCCCGTAAACGCCGCCCCGATTACCACCGCGATCGCCAGATCAATCATGTTCCCCTTGAACGCGAAAGCCTTGAATTCCTGCCACAACTTCGATGCCATGAAAATCGCTCCTTTGCCCGGCGGGGAATCGGCCATTCTATTTCGAATGAGCCGGGGTTGGCAATCTTTTTGTGGCGGTTAGGATCGGGAGACTATGCACAATGCCGATTACGGCTCGACTGAGTTCGCCAAAGTCCAACTGCCGAATAAGGAAAGCGCCTTTCATTCGGCAATTGGCAATCGGCAATCGGCATTTATTCTTGTCCTCAGTCTCATAATCTCTCTATCATCCTGTCATGAATCCCCCCCTCCCGGCCATATTTCCACAGTGACACTCACCCCGCCCATCCGCCTCTGGAACTCTACCGCTCCCGGCGCGACCGGCGACGGCGACATCGACGTCCCCACGCTCACCCCCTTCCTCATCCCCCCCGAAAACGCCACCGGCGCCGCTTTCGTCGTCTGCCCCGGTGGTGGCTATGGCCACCTCGCCCCACACGAAGGCGCTCCCATCGCCCATTGGCTCAATTCCCTGGGCATCGAAGCCTTCGTCCTCAAATACCGGCTCGGCCCGAAATATCATCACCCCGTTGAAATGGAAGACGTCCAGCGCGCCATTCGCCTGGTGCGCTTTAACGCCCCGTCCTGGCACATCGACCCCAGCCGCATCGGCATCATCGGCTTCTCCGCCGGCGGGCATCTCGCCGCCACCGCCGCAACCCATTTCGATCCCGGAACCCCGGACGCCCCCGATCCCATCAACCGCGTCAGCTCGCGCCCCGACCTGGCCATCCTCGCCTACCCCGTTATTACCATGCTTGATCCCTACGTTCACCAGGGCTCCCGCTTGAATCTCCTCGGTGACAATCCTACTTCTGATCTTGAAATCTTCCTCTCCGCCGACCGCCAGGTTACGCCCCAAACGCCGCCGTGCTTTCTTGTCCATGCGGCCGACGATCGCACCGTCCCCGTCGAAAACTCGCTGCTTTTCGCCATGGCCTGCCGCAAGAATAAAGTCCCCTTCGAAATCCACCTCTTCGAGCACGGCACCCACGGCTTCGGCCTCGGTGGCAAAGACCCCGTCCTCAGCACCTGGCCCGCAATGGCTGCCCGATGGCTCGAGCGACATAAATATGCAAGGGACTAATACTTCATTACGTCTAAGGAGGGAGGAACACCCATGAAAGTTTTCGTCACCGGCGCCGCAGGATTCATCGGCTCTCGCCTCGCCAAATCCCTACTGGCGCGCGGCGACGAAGTTGTCGGCTTCGACAACCTGAACGACTACTACCCCCTCGAGCACAAACAGCGCCACCTTCACGACCTCACCTCCCAAAAGCGTTTCACCTTCGTCAGGGGCGATCTGTGCGACGCCGAGCCTCTTCGCGATCTCATCCTGGCTCATCGCCCCGACGCCATCGCCCATCTCGCCGCCATGGCCGCCGTGCGTTACAGCGTCCAGCACCCGCTCATCTACGCGATGGTCAACGCCCAGGGCACGGTGAATCTCCTCGACGCCGCCAGGCAGTTCGGCCAGCCCACCTGCATCCTCGCCTCCACCGGCTCCACTTACGGCAAGGACACCCCAGTCCCTTTCAAGGAAACCGCCTGCGCCGACCGCCCCCTCGCCCCCTACCCCGCCAGCAAGCGTGCCATGGAAATGTTCGCCCACGCCTACCAAAACCTCTGGAAGCTCCCCACAACGGTGCTGCGATTCTTCAACGTCTACGGCCCCCACGGCCGGCCCGACATGATGCCCTGGCAATGGTCCCGCGCCATCCACCGCGGCGAGCCCATCACCCTCTACGGCGCCGGCAAGCTCAAACGCGACTGGACCTACATCGACGACATCGTCGCCGGCTTCACCGCCGCCCTCGACAAAAAACTCGATTTCGAAATCATCAACCTCGGCTGCTCCCAGCCCGTCGAAAACCTGCAGTTCGTGCAGATCATCGAAGAGCTCGTCGGCCGCAAGGCCAGCATCATCGAAACCCCGGTTCCCCCCTCCGAGCCGCTGATCAGCTACGCCGACATCACCAAGGCCCGCCAACTCCTCGGCTACGAGCCCAAAACCAATTTCCGCCAGGGCCTCACCCATTTCGTAAACTGGATGCGCCAGGAAAATCTGTTGTGAACTGACGACCGCTCCCTATACTCAGCGCCCAATGAACGAGCCGTCCACTCCGCAAGTCATCGACGAACAAATTCTCGCATTCTGCGCTGCCCCGTCACCCGCAGCAAGCTCCACCTCCAGCAAGGCTGCCTAGTCGCCGAAGTCGGCGGCCTCCGCTACCCCATCCGCAACGGAATCCCGGTGTTATTGGCCGAAGAAGCCCAACTCCCCGCCGGCATCGCCAGCCTGGAAGAATTCCGCCAACGCTTCAGCGTCAGATAAATCGTGTTCCCCGCTGATATTTCGAATTTCGAGTTTCGAGTTTCGAATTTCCCCTCAATCCCTAATCTTCTGCAATTCCCTCAGCCTCTCCCCCGTCACCGGCTTCTTCGTCCGCATCATCTCGACGAATGCATCAAACAAATACGCCGCATCATGCGGACCCGGGCTCGCCTCCGGATGGTACTGCACGCAAAACATCGGCAGCGTCTTATGCCGAAACCCCTCCACCGTCTGATCGTTCAGATTGACATGCGTCACCACCCCCCGTGCGCTTCCAGCGATTTCCGATCCACCGCAAACCCATGATTCTGGCTGGTGATCTCAATCCGCCCCGTATCCAGATTCTTCACCGGCTGATTCCCCCCCCGATGCCCGAACTTCAATTTATAAGTCGTCGCCCCGATCGCCCGCCCCAGCAATTGATGCCCCAGGCAAATCCCGAAAATCGGCACCTTCCCCAGCGCCCCTTCGATCGGCTTCACCGCATAATCCAAAACCGCCGGATCCCCAGGCCCGTTGCTCACAAACAACCCATCCGGCCGATGCTTGAGAATTTCCTCCGTCGTCACATCGGGCGGCAGCACCGTCACGCTTGATCCCGCGCTCGGTGAAATTCCGCAGAATATTCTCCTTCGCCCGCAGTCCAGCGCCACCACGTGCAGCCCCTCGCCGCGCTCGACTTTCCCCAGCCCCCAGTCTCCCTGGTCCTCATCCCATTCGTACTGTGCCTCCGGCTTCACCGCCTGCACCCAATCCGCCCCCTCCATCGCCGCGGATTTCCGTGCCGCGCTCCACCAGTTTCGCATCGTCGAGAATCTCGGTGCTCAGAATCCCCGCATCGCCCCGCCGATCCGCAGCCGGCGGGTCAGCGCCCGCGTATCGATCCCTTCGATCCCGATGATCCCGTTATTCATCCAGATATTCATCCAGCGACAAATCCGCCCGATAATTCGAATACACCTGGCGACAATTCCTTGACAACAAACCCCGCCACATGCGGCTTGCCGGCTCTCCACGTCCCGCGCGGTTCACCCCATAGTTCCCGATCAGCGGATACGTCATCGTGACGATCTGCCCCTTGTAGGAGGGATCCGTCAGGATCTCCTGATACCCCGTCATCGAGGTATTGAAAACCACCTCCCCCTCGCGAGGTCCCCGCGGCCCCAAACGCCCGGCCGGTAAAGACAGTTCCATCCTCCAGAGCCAGCTTGGCCACAGATTTGTGATTCATTGAATCTCATCGCCGCGGGATTATAGAGATTCCCAATCCGCAGCGCAAGGCCGCCGCGCAATCACATTTCCTTTACCTGATCCCCATAAATTGAAGTTCTTCCACTCAATTCACCGATAATAACGCTAGGCTGTGGGTCTCCGACCTTAAATTGGTCGGGCAGCCTGATTGAGGAGGCCGGTGTAACGGCGAGCACCGGCCTCTTTTTATTTTTCCCCAGGACTCAGTCCCCACCCCACGCGCATAAAGAATCTTAACGCCCGCTTCGCTAGAGACCGCTGAGAGCGCGGAGATAAACATCTCTACATATTTCTCAGCGCTCTCTGCGAGCTCTGCGGTGAGTCAGTTCTTAGGATTATGGCGAAGTCGTCGCCGCCAGTTTCTTCACAAACGCCGGGTCCAGCCACACAAATCTCCCCTCCGTCGCGTAGTTCGCCCCATAATCCACTTCCAGCGACATCCTCTTCGCCCCGGAAAGCGGGATCGTCACACGCGATCAGATCCGTCCCGCCTTCACGTTCTTCTGCTCGAAGACCACCTTGTCATCCAGGTAAATCCGCACTGTCACATCCGCCAGCGGCGAATCCGAATCGACCGCAAACTGCGTCCGAAACCCCGCCCATTTGCCGCCGAGCTCATATGTCAGCTTTGAATAGGAATGGCACCCGATCCCATGACGAAATCCCGGAAACCTTTCTGGAATTCGGCCTGCCGTCCGCGACTGTCCGGTCAATCCGCGCTGGAAAATTCTCCGAAAACATCGGCTTGTAAATATTCTCGATGGGCCGCCGCGAGGTCAGCCACGCGATCGGGCCATTGAGCTGCTCGATCTCCACGACCTGCCGAGGCATCGATCTGCCTTGTGCGTCTTGTCAGCAAGAATAATCGTCACCTGATCCCCCTGACAGCTGCACACCCTGCGGCATCAATGATTCCCCATCCGCCATCCGCACCCGAAACCCCCGCCGTCTCCGAGGCCAGTATTCCCTGGCGCGTCGAGAAAAGCACCGCACTGACCGAATCCCACGGCAGCGTCGGCGTCGCGTCCCCGGTCTGGATCGTCACCCCGTCCCCGTTCATCTGCGTCATAATCCCATGCGTGGTGTCTCCATTCGCCAGCCGCACCACGTCATCCGTCCGCGGCTCATCGATATCATCCGCCGAATATCCCGTCCTCACGATCCCCGCGACCGAATCGACCGAAAACCCCACCTTCCCCAGCGCGGTTGCGTTCCATTGCAGGTTATCCCCGTCAAACGAAACCGCCTCCCCTGAAATCCGATCGCCCGACCGAAAACACAAATTCAATTTCCCGCTGATGTCCGGCTCCGCTGCCGCGCTGCGCAGATCTCCAACACATCATCCCACGGCGCCGTCCCGCCCGCCAGTGCACGCCGCTGGAATCGATCGAATCAATCTGCACGGAGGTGGACCGAAATTCCGCATCCGTCAAATTCCAGATCGCCGCCCCGCATCTCGCGACCAGGAGAAGGGAAAAAACAACCGCCCCTGCAAGCTTTGCCACCAAACCACCCTTCAACTCCCCGGCCCCTTTCCATTAAACACCGGCAGATACCGGTTCGGCATCTGCAAAATAATCAGCGCCATCGCCGTGCAATAATCCGGATCAACCTCCCCCTCCCAATCGCCCGAAGCTTGGTTCTGCTGGGCGATGAGCAAATCGCGGATCGCCGGATACCAGTCTTGCCAGTATTTCCCCCCCGCCAGAAACATCGCCTGCACGGCGTAATACTGCCCGTAAAAAAAATGCCCCTGCTCGTCCATCTCATTCTGCCGGGGACAAACCGCGATAGATAATCCAGCCCTCGCGTCACCGCGTTGTCCTGAAACATCCCGGCGTAATAGAGCGACGCCGTCCCCGCGGCCGTCCGGGCAAACCCGCTCTCGCCGCCCGTCGCCTGGTAGCTGAATCCCGCCGTCCGAATTCTGGCACCGCTTCACATACGCCAGCGCCTGATCCATCACCCCCGCATCTGTCTTGATTCCCGCGTCCCGCGCCGACCTCAGCGCCATGATCTGGCAGATCGTCACCGAAATATCCGCATCCACCGGCAGCGGCTGATATCGCCAGCCGCCTTCCGAATTCTGGCACCGCTCGATCAGCCTCACCGCCTTCTGCAGATTCTCCTTGATCTCATCATCCCCCGTCATCCCATAGACTTCGCCGATAAACAGCGTCGCAAACCCGTGCGAATACATCTCCCCCTGCGACGCGCTAGTCGTAAACAGCCCCGATTCCTGCTGATTTCGGCAGATGAAATTCCACCGCTTTGCGGACATTATCCCCATATTTCCCCCTCCCCGGCAGATTTCCATCCGCCATAAATGCGATCCCCGAAAGCGCGGTAATCGCCGCCGTCGCTCCATAGGCCCCCGAATTCCCAAACGACCCCTCCGCATTCTGCCGCGACGCCAGATACTCCAGCCCCTTCGCCACGGCCGACTGCTGCTCCGGCGTGATTTCATTCAAGGAAGGCTTATCCGAAGGCGCCGCCGCCTGATCCGCAAAAGCCCCCTTCCCCGTCGCCAGCACCATCGCCAGGATCATTAACCGGGAGAGCGCGAAGATGCCTTTCAATCTTTGCACCTTCACACTTTCACACTTTCGCACTTTCACACCTTCTCACTGGCTCTGCCGATTCCCCAGCGCCTGGTAATACCCGTCAATATACTCCTTAAACTTCTGCACCGCCTTCTCGCTCTGCGCCTCGATCACCGCCGCCCTCCGCCGCGGCGAAATGCTGCCCCACTCCTTCAAACTCTGCGTGATATCCGTCGTCGGTGTCCCCGTCGTATCCACATCATGCCCCGGCGTGCTTTGCTGCGCCGGCGTCGTCCCATTCGCCCTCTGCTGCTGTCCGCTCTGTTTGCTGTTCTGCGGATTCGCGTTCGCCTGCGCGTCCGCCGGCTGCGCCTGGTTCCCCTGCCCGCTCGGCTGCTGCGTCTTACTCTCCGCCTCCTGCTCCCGCGACATGTCAATCAGATCATCCATCCCCTTGAGAATCCGGCTCTGAATATCCTGCGTCACCTTCCCCGGATCATGATCCATCCCCAGCCGCTCCCGCGACCGGCCCATCCGCTGACCCACCAGGTTCAGATCATCCTTCATCTTGTCCGGATTGGGCGACCCATCCCCCTGCAATAAATTCTGCGTCAGCTCCTGATCGTCAACCTGATCGCTCGACGCCTCCTCCGGCAATTTATCCTTCGGGTCCGGCTCCGGCCCAAGCTTCACCTGCCCATTGCTCGATTTCTGCACCAGCTTATCCAGCAGCCCCCGCAACTCTTCCTGCCGTTTGCCCAGCGAATCCAGATCGCTCGAATGATCGCCCTGGCTGTTGCTGATCGTCACAGTCGCCTTGTTCACCGCCTGCTGCAAGCGCCTTCTCCAGCCGCATCTCCGCCTCCGTTGGCAGCGTGGGCGCCTTCTGTCCGCCTTTCCCGCCGCTGCCGCCGCCACCGTTTGATTTGTTCGCAAACGGAATCTGTTTCGGCTTCACCGACAAACTATCGATCATCGCCTGAATCTGATCCTCAATCCGCGTCTGCTGCGCCTGCGTCACCTCATCCGTCTGCGGCTTGGCAAGGTCCCCCTTCACCTCGTTCATCGAATCGACAATGTCCTGATTCGCCCACACGTAAACGATGCTGTCCAGCTTCTCCAGTCGTCTCTCCAGCTTCACCGCGGTTTCCGCCAGCGCGCCCTGCTGCGGCGGAAGCTGATCCAGAAGGATCTCCTCCCGATGCCCAAGCTGCCCGTCATCCCCGCGCGGGGCCTTGGCGATCGCCACCGTATCGGCATCGATCTTCTTCTGCGCCTCCAGCATCTTCTGATACGCTGCCTTGATCGCCTCTTTGCTGCTGATCCTGCATTTTCTGGTTCGCCTGCTCCGACTGCTGATCGATGATCGTCTTCGCCTGCTCCAGCGCCGCCAGCGCCTCCACCTGCGGCGGATCATACGCCGACGCCAGGTTCTGCGCATCTGTCCCGTTGTCATCGCGCAGCGATATGATCGCCCGCCCCATCCGGTCCGCCGCCCGATCCAAATCCGCGACGAGTTCGGCCGAATCCGGCAGCGACTCCGCTGTCTTCGACACGCCGCGCGAATTCCGCTCCGTCTGCTGCTGAAGCCGCGTCTGCGTATCCAGATCAGGCGTTGGCGGAAGATGGTCCTTCGTCCGCTCCGCCAATTCCAACAGATGATCCAACACCTTCTGATCCGCCTTCTTCAAAATTGCGTCCCCTGCAGCGCCATGTTGTCATAATTCAATCCCCCCTGCTGCCGGAGCAGATTCGCGATCTGCTGCTGCATATCCGCCAGCTTGCCGCGCCAGCTCTTCAAGCTGCTGCCGCTGCGCCTCCTCAAGCTGATGGATCATCGTCTGCAACCCCAGTTCCGCCTGCGCCTGGGCCTGCTGCGCCTGCGACTGCTGGTTCTGCCGCTGCGCATCGGCGCTCGCCCGCATCTGGGCTGCCACATTCTGCTGCTGCCCCATCTGCGCCGCCTGCTGCATTGCCTGCGAAGCCGCTGGATCGCTCTTCGAAAGCTGCTGCGACGACTGCTGCATCTGGTCCATCGTCTTGTCGGTCTTATCCGCCAGCGAAGCCTGCGCATCGGCATTCTGCTGCTGCGCTTTCTGATCGTTCGGATCCATCTGGTCCGGCGTCTTGCCCAGATTCTTCAGCCCCATATCATTGCTCTTCTGGCTCACCTGCTGCTGTTGCTTCCAGAATGCTTCTTCAATTGATCAATCGTCTGCGACAAGCTCCCCGCATCCCCCATTTTCCCGATCATCTGGTCGAGCCGATCCGCCGCATCCTGCTGATTCCCCTGCGCCGCCGTCAGCTCCTGGTTTCGCACATCCGGCTTCTGATCCGAATTTCGTGCATCATCGATCTGCCCCGCCGCATCCTTCATCGGATGCTCCGCGACCTGATTCAGATCATCCCGCACGCTCGCCGCCGTCTGCATCAGGTCCTGCGCGGTCGATTTGATTCTCCTGCATCCGCGCCAGCAGCTCGTCCATCTTCCCCGCCGCCTGCTTGGCCTGCGATGCCGCCGTCGCCTGCCGCGCCACGATCCCCTGCCCCTGCTCCTTGTCCGCGCGGGTGAACTGCGGCTCGCCTTGCGTCTGATGCTGCAAATCCTCCGTCTCCGCCTTCAAACTCTTCTGGCTGTTGCGAATATCCTTCATCTCTCCCTCACCTGCCCGACCAGATCCTGCATCAGCGTCGAAAACTGCTCCTGGCTCATGAGGGTGATTCGATATTTTCCGCTCAAAACCGCCTCATGCGTCTTCCCCTCAAAATCAAAGTTATCCTGAACTTCAAGGTGATACTCGATCACATCCCCCGGCTTCAGCGCCGGATTCGCCTTGATCTGCGCCAGATCCCACGGAAAATCGAACTGCCACCGCCGCCGATCCCCCGCCGACTCCAGCCGCGCCCATCCCACGGCCGCGCTCGTCGGACTCCCGTCCACAATCAAATCCGTGCTAGACAGCCGCACCGGCTTACTCCCCCCACCTTATCCACCACGAGCCTCAGCGACTTAATCGCATAATCATCCTCCGCCACCGCCCGCAGCGGCACCACCGCCTGCGGCGTGCACTCCTCGTTCCGCGCCGGCTTCGTAATCTGCACCGACGGCATCTGGTCCGGCCGCACGATCACCTGGTACTCGGTCCCGTCATCGTTGGCTGAACCCATCCTCATCAAACGCCCGCACCTGAAACAGACGTCGAGTCCCGCGCAACCACTGCCCGCTGACCGTATTCCCCATCGCCGATTCCCACGCGATCGGCGGCAGCGTGCCACCCTGCTCCCCCAGCGCAATCGCCGGCGGACGCTCCGCATCCAACTCCTTGTTAAACGTCAGCTTCATCGCAGCGTCGAGCCATACGTCACCGTCGCCGGGGTCGAATCAAACGCCATCGGCGAGGCCGGCTCATGCACATAAGGCGGCGGCGTGCACGATCAATTGCACCGATGACACCGACAACCGCTGCACGATCGCAATCGCTTTATGCTCCGTCGCATCATCCCCCGCCTCGATCCAGACCGTCATCTTGCCCGTTGCCACCCGGCGCATCAACGCGCGTCGAGGCTCGCCGAATAAACCCCATCCGCCCCGCGGGTCATGATCTCCGTCTCGACCGCTGCCATCCCCATACTGGTAATAAACCCGCGCCTCGCGCGATGCCCGGTCCCCCTTCGTCAGCCGAATCCGCACGTCCACCGGCCGGCCCACCGGCACGCGCGCCGGCAAATCCGACACCATCGCGATCTCCACCCGCTTCGGCCAGGGATGGTTCTCAAACGGCCAGATCAATCGCGAAATCGCCGGCGAAAAATAATCCGGCCCCGCCAGTGCCCCCAGCAGAATCAAAATCAAAATCGCCCCGCCCCCAGCGGCAAACGATTCCCACACCGGCCTTGTCTGCACCGCCGACTTCAGATCAAATCTCCCCGCCAGCTCCGCCGCCTCCGACGACCACCCGCTTCTTCATCATCTCCGACCCGGGATTCCCCTTGGTCAGAAAATCCACGCTGCTCCGCAGCCGATCCTTAAAATCCGGAAATGCCTGCTCCAGCTTCCCCGCCATATCCGAAAGCCTCAGTCGGCTCATCGCCGGACGAACCACCCACCGCCCCAGAAAATTTCACCAGAAACGCCCACCGCCGCCACCATCACAATAATCCGCGGCACCGGCAGCAGATTCAGCAGATAATCCAGAACCACCGTCCCCAGCAGCAACCCCGCCCCAATCGCGACGACAATTCCCACCCCGTACAGCACGCTCAGCACCCTCACCCGCCGGCGCAGCGATTCAAGAGTATGTATCAATGCCGTCGGCGGCACATTCACACTTTCTTACTTTCTTACCCTCTTGCCCTACAGCAATCCCACAATCTTTCGACAATCCATTCTAGCGTAATTAGTCCCACAAAAAGACCAAAACCGCCGGAGCATCCCAAAGCGGCTGCGTAGTATCGATCGGGATAATCTTCGCCGCCGACCGTATCTCCGGCAACTTCACCGCCGCCTCAGATAGAGTCATCGGCGCCTCCGTCCCCAGCCGAGCCAAAAATGACGTATCCACCTGCGGCTCACGCAGTTCCATGTCCGGCTCGGCAACCTTAAACGTCAGCTACCGGATCGTTATCCGTCAAATGCGGCAATTTCACGTCGAACTGTCCCGTCTGGTCTGCCGTAAAGGACCCGATGTAACGCGCCATTCCCCGATTCCTGCTTCTGCAAATCCACCCGCCGCACCGCCTGCCCCGTGGCATCATTCGACAATTTCGACGGCTCACCGGCGAGGAAAGTTGCTGCACCAATTCCGGCGACAGCGGCTCCAGCTCAATATTCACCTGCCCCCCCAGCTCATACACATCCCGGTCGGCCGTGAACGTCATCATCCTGCTGCCCGATCTTCCTGCCCCGCGCCAGATATCTGAGCTGCTGCACCCAGTAGGTATTGAAAATCGACTCTCCGGTATAAAACCGCCATCGCCACGAATCGTCGATCGCCGAAAAAATCGTCCGCCCCGTCCCGTACGTCCCGACGACCAGATATCGGCGCTTTCCGCCCGTCCGGCCCCAGATCAGTCGGATGCTCCGCCAGCGTAATCCCCACCCCCGGCTTCACCATGACCCCCCGGCAATACCAGAACAGCTCCTGCAAATGATTCCTCACATACTTCTTCGTTTTCCGCCCATTCCGGGAAAAACCGGAAAATCGGATAATTCGCCGCCGCCCGGGTCAGCACCGGCCGAAACCCTTCCGTGATGCTCGCCGCTCATCATCCGTCTCCGCATGCGTAATGATCACCGGCAGCACCGATTCGATCGGCGTATTGCGATACCCCTGCGGCGACCACCGCGGCCCCGCCACCATCTCAAACCCGCCCCCCTTCTTGCTCACGAAATCCGCGATCATCTGCAAGCTGCGCATCCGTGAACTGCCGCGGATCGACATCGCCGATAATCACCACGTCGTAATCCATCAGCCGATCCATCGTCTCCGGAAACGCCGTGATGCGCCACGAGTTCTGATATTGCGGCCGATTCGGATCGTCGCTCCCCTCCTGCCGAAAATTCGGATCGGCGCTCGTCAGCAGGCAACTCACCTTCACCGTCTTGTCGCGCAGCAGACTATTTTTCAGATATCGGTAATCCCAGCGCGGATACCCATCGACGTACAGCACCGAAATATTGTTGTCCAGGACATCCAGCCGCGCCGGATGAAAATTGTCCGCCGTATCCAGTTCCCCCGGCTGCGGCTTGGCCTCGACCACCAGATTCGCCACGGGCATGTCCGCCGCCGTCGGCTTGAACTCCAGGTCCGCCTCGAACGGCTTGTCCATCCGCCGCATCCACCGTCTTGGTCATTTCGTCTCCCGGAATCATCCAGCACCGGCACATTCGTCGTCTGCCCGTTCTCCGTCTCTGCCGCATGAGCTGAAGCGTCATCGGATGATTCGCCTCATACCCCGATGCCTGAAGCGTCACGTGCAGATTCGTAAAATCATCCACGAACGCCGCTGTCTTCAAACGTCACCGACTGCAACGGCGATATTCCGCGGCATCTGGTCCGCTCCCCACCGCCACCGGATAAATGTTCACCCCATATGATTTCACCGCCGCCACCGCCTCCGGCGGCGATTCGCTCGGCGTCTCCCGCCCGTCCGTCAGCACCACCACCCCCGCCACCCGCTGGCCCTGCAAATCCTGCAATACGATTCGTCACCGACGAAACCACCTGCGTCCCATTCCCCGCCGCCTTTAAATCCCCCAGCCGCGAAACCGCCTCATCAACCGCCTCATCGACTCCGTGTCGTCGGCCCGCTCCCCATATCCCCCGGCCCCGGGATGCTCGCGACCTCCTTCGACCCCCGGCTGAAATCGTAAATACGCACATCATGCACCGCCGCCAACCTCCGCAGCATCTCCCCATCCCCCTTCGTCAGCATATCAATCGCCGCATCCAGCCGGCCTTTCGGTTTGCCCATCCGCAGTCTTCGCGTCCGGCACCTTCATGCTCAAACTGTCATCCATAAAATCGCCAGCACCGAAGGCTCGCGCCGCGCCTGCCCCAGAGTCAGCACCGGCCGATTCAGCAGAATCAGCACCAGCCCCAGAATCCCCAGCCGAAGTCCTCCCAGCAGCAATCTGCATCCCCCGCGTCCGCGCTTCGCGACGATAGATATAAACCACCAGCCCCACCGCCAGCCCGCCAGCATGAAATTCCAAACCGCCGCCCCGCCCACATACTCCTGCAGCGGCCAGGTCGGATTGAACTGGAGCGCAAATGCCCCTCCCGGCTCAAAAATCCAGCCGGCAATCCCAGGATGATTTCCAGATATGTGCCGAATCATTTCCTCCGCGATGGTGCCCAAACTGCATCGCCATCAAACATTCCACCGCCAGCAGCACAAACACCGCCAACCATCACCGCCCACCCCAGGTCCTTTCCCTGCTCCTCCTCTGCGACGGGCGCCGGAACCGAATCACCCAGCATCTCCATGTTGATGTCCCCCATCGCCTTTTTTACCTCCGCATCGCCGATCGTCCGCACATCCGCCTCCTCGGCCGCCGGCACATTCACCGCAATCTTGTAATTGTCCGAACCCGTCGAAAGCGAATAAATCCCCGGCTCCGTCAGCGGCTTGCTCGCATACGCCCCCTGCCCGAAATAAATCGACTGCGGATCGCTCACCGTCTCCATCGTCATCGGATACTGCGTCTGGTTCGAATCCATCAGCACCGGCTCTCCCGTCATGTGCACGCTCGGTGGAATCATCAGCCGATCGTTCACCTCCATGTTCATCCATCCATCGTCGCTGCTCGTCGTGCCGAGAAGCAGCATGTGCATCAGCGCCGGATATGCCGGGTGCGGCATGAACGTCGTCCACTCCGCGTTCGGGTCCGCGCTCGTCGCATAAAAAACCACCTGCCCCAGCCCCACCGAATGCACCGTGATCGCCGGGTCCTCCGCCGCTGCCCTTCGCCCCCATCCGGCGGCAGAAAATTCAGCACCCGCTCCGCCGTCGAATTCGTCGGCAGCGCCACCTGCCAGTAACTGTAAATCTCCGCCGTATCCATCCCCGTGTCTTCCTGGTTCTGAAAATCCGCCAGCAGCCGATTCAGCGGCCGATGCGGATCAAAATCAAACCGCCGCGGCGTCTGGTCCCCCGAAACCATGATCCGCTTGGTCAACGGCCCCGGCAGCAGATGATGCTTGTACAACGTCGCGTTGTAATTCTCCGCCGTCACCGGGTCCCCCATGAAAACCATCAGCGTCCCCCCCTGCCTCACAAACTGCTCCAGCTCCCCCGCCTCCGCCTCCTGAATATCTCCCACCCCGCACAGGCAGATGCACCGGTAATCCGAGAGCACCTTGTTATCCAGCTCCAGATCGCTGATCCGCTCCGTCGCGACATATCCCTGTGACTTGGCATCGCTCCCCGCCCCAAACCCGCTCGGATTCAGCGCCGCATCCAGAAACGCTCCGCTCGATCCCTGCCCCCCGACGCCCCGTTCCCCCTCAACGATCAAAACCTTCACCTGCCCCACCACATTCACCACCCGATACCTGACATCATCGACCGGCAGCCGATTATCGCTGCTGATCGCGGCCGTAAACACATGAACCCCCGGCGTCAGCCCCCCCGCCGTCACTGTCACCGGCGCTGCCGCCGCTGTCGGATGCACCGCCATCGCGCTGCCCACCAGCGGAATCCCATCCAGCTTCAGCACCATCCGCGGATCGGTCGGACAAGGCCCATACGCCCTGATATCCGTGATCAAATCCGTCGCGAACCGGCTCGTGATCAGCCCCTGGGCCGGCGACAAATCCACCACCGCCTGGTTCCACTGCCCGCTCTTCCCAAGATTAAAATGCGTGATCCCCGACTTATACAAATCGGCCAGTTCGTGCCCGAGCTGCGCCATCACATCCCCGCGCGTCTGCCACGCCACCCGGGTCGAATCGTCGATGAGGTAAAGATACTTATTCGAATTCACCGGCTCATGCCGCGCGATATCCCGCGCCATCGCCAGCGCCCCCGCCTCATCCGTCGCCCCCCAAGACTGCTTGATCCGATCCACCGCATCTTCCGCCGCCTTCAAATCGTAAATCGGCGCCCCGATGATCTCCCGCGGCGGCGACGAAGCCGCCACAATCGACACTGCCTCCCCTCCCGAACTGAGCCTTTCAATCAGCGCCTTGGCAATAATCTTCGCCTGGTCGAGCTGCGTCCGCGCCCCCGCGCGATCTGCCTGGTACGCCATCGAATACCCGGTATTGATCACAAAAACATGCACCCCCGTCCTCTGCCCCGCCAGCTCCCCCAGCGAACTCTCCTGACACCCCAGCGGCCGCGAAAGCGCCAACCCCGCCAGCAGCAAAACCGCACACCTCGTTGCCAGCAAAAGCAATTGCTCAAACCGCAACCGGCGGCGATTCTTCTTCATCGCCCGCAGCAAAAATTCCATCGCCGCCCACGGCACCACCTTGAATCGCCGTCGATTCAAAAAATGAATCAGGATCGGCACCCCCATCAGCCCCAGCCCGGCCCACAAAAACAGCGGCGATATCAGGACAAACGCCAACATCATCCTCACCGAATGCTCGCCGCGCGAATTGCAAGAAAACTACTCAAAGCCACATCCAACGGCTGCCCGCTGTTCATCTGCGTGAAATCGATATGCATCCCCCTGCACAGTTTCTTCAGTTCACCCGTGAAAGAACGCATCTCCGCCAGATACCCCTGCCGCAGGCTCTGCGGCTCCGTCAGCAATTCCCCCATCTCCTCCATCCCCTTAAATAGAGTCACATCCTCGAACGGAAACTCCACCTCCATCGGATCCAGAATCTGAAACGCGATCACCTCATGCTTCCGATACCGCAAATGCCGCAGCCCATGCTGCACCGAATCAATATCATCAAAAAAATCGCTCAGCAAAACGACGACACTCCGGTGCGTCAATTTCTCCGCCAGTTGATCCAACACCCGTCCCGTCCCAGTCTTCTTCAATCGCGGCACCAGCAGCAATTCATGCGTAATCGTCTTCCACTGCGCCGGCAAATTGCTCGGCTTGAAATACTTCCTCAAATCATTGTCGAAAATCGCCAGGCCCACCGAATCCTGCTGCTGAATCGCCAGGTAAGAAAGCGACGCCGCAATCGCCGTCGCATGGTCATATTTGCTCCAGGAAGCATCCCCGCTCCCAATCGACCCATACCCCATCGACTCGCTGGCATCGACGACGCAGATGAGATGAAGGTTCGTCTCCTCCAGATACTGCTTCAGATAAACCTTGTCCGTCTTGGCGAAAACTTTCCAGTCCACATGCCGAATATCATCCCCCGGCACATACTGCCGATGCTGCGCAAACTCGACAGAAATCCCGTGATACGGCGACCGATGCATCCCCGCCATGAGCCCCTCGACCACAAGCCTTGCCCGCAAATCGAGCGACCCAATCCGCGCCAGCGTCCGCGGGTCGAGATACTTGCGATAATCGGTCGTCACATCCGACATGTTGTTACTCTGGCTGCGACCCATTCCCGCGCCCGCGCCTCCGCCTCATCTTCGGCCACGGTCGCTCGCTCGACACATGCGTAACGTTCCTTAAATAAACGAACGCGAATCTGCCCCTCGGCATTGTCACAATCGCATCGGTAGACCAATCTCTCGGCAAAACCAGCGATTCTGGATCATCCACCGCAAACTGCGACCCATTGTTCATATGAATCGTAAACGGCTTGAAGGGCGATCGATGCTTGAATTCCCGAAGTTGATCCGCTGTCATAAAATTCTCCTCACGCCGCCGGCGATTCCTTCATCATCCGCGCCGCGGTCCGATCCATCTCCTCATACTGCTGCCTCGGAATATGCTCCAGCAATCGCCGGACGATCGTATCGCTCTTCACACCCTCCGCCTCCGCATTAAAATTCGTCACAATCCGGTGCCGCAGCACCGGCAGCGCCACCTGCCGGATATCCTCCGTGCTCACGTGATATCTCCCCTGAAGCAGCGCCGCGCCTTCCCCGCCAGAATCAAATATTGGCTCGCCCGCGGCCCGGCGCCCCACTCCACAAACTCATTCACAAAAGCCGGACATCCCCCCTCCGTCCTTCGCGTCAGCCGGCTCAGTTGCAGCGCGTACCGGATTACATGATCCGCCACCGGCACCTTCCTCACGATCTCCTGAAGCTGCAAAACCTCTTCCCCGCTGAGCACATGCTTCAGCTCAAAATTCCGCGGCGCCGTCGTCACCCGCACGATCTGAAACTCCTCATCCTCCGTCGGATACCCCACATTGATGTTGAACATAAACCGATCAAGTTGGGCCTCCGGTAACGGATACGTCCCCTCCTGCTCGATCGGATTCTGCGTCGCCAGCACAAAAAACGGCTGCGGCAACCGATGCTGCTTCCCTCCCGCCGTGACTTGATGCTCCTGCATCGCCTCCAGAAGCGCCGCCTGCGTCTTCGGCGGTGTGCGGTTGATCTCATCCGCCAATATCACATTCGCAAACACCGGCCCCCTCACAAACCGCAACTGTCTCCCCCCCGTCGTCTTGTCCTCCTCAATCACCTCCGTCCCCGTAATATCCGACGGCATCAAATCCGGCGTAAACTGAATCCGATTAAAACTCAGCCCCAATGTTTTCGATAACGTCGAGATCAGCAGCGTCTTCGCCAACCCCGGCACCCCCACCAGCAGCGCATGCCCCCGGCAAAACAATGCAATCAGCAGCTCTTCAATCACATCCTCCTGCCCCACGATCACCTTCGCCAGCTCCGCTTTCATGTCCGCCGATCCCTTCTGAAGCTTCTGCACCGCCGCCATCTCTTCTTCCGCCAGCCCCGTCGAATTGCCAACTTGCGTTTCCATGCAGCTACCCTTTCTCTGTCAATCAATAACAACTCTATTCGCGCGTAACCCCATCTTCCCCTCGCAACTCCCAACTCGCAACCCGCAACTTCCCCAGCCGCTTTCTCATCCTACAATCCCCCAATGCCCGAACTCCCCGAAGTCGAAACCGTCGTCCGTACTCTCGCCCCTACGATCATTTCCCGCCAGATCGTCTCCGTCCAGGTCCTCCGCCCCGACATCGTCGATCCCCCCACCCCCAACCTCCCCGCACTGCTTCAAAACCGCTTCATCGCATCCCTCCACCGCCGGGGCAAAAAGATCATCTTCACCCTCGACGACCAAACCCGTTTTTTTTTCCACCTCGGCATGACCGGCCGCCTTACACTGGAGCGTCCCGCTTCCCCGCACATCCCCCACACCCATCTCATCCTCGACATCGCGGACCAGCAACTCCGTTTCACCGACCCCCGCCGCTTCGGCGGACTTTTCCTCCTCTCCCCCAAAGAATCCCCCGACACCAACCTTGGCCCCGAACCCCTCACGCTGACGCCCAAAACATTCGCCCCGCTGCTGAAAAAAACCAAGCGCGCCATCAAAACCGCCCTCCTTGACCAGAAACTCCTCGCCGGCGTCGGCAACATCTACGCCGACGAAGCACTCTTCGATTCCCGCATCCACCCCCAAACCCCCGCCCACCGCCTCAAGAGCGATCAAATCACTCGCCTGACGCGCTCGATCAAAAAAGTCCTTAACCGCGCCATCCACCACCGCGGCAGCACCCTGCGCGACTATCGCGATGCCAACGGAATCCCCGGCAACTTCCAAAAAATCCACCGCGTCTACGACCGCGCCAACAAACCCTGCCCCCGCTGCAAAACCCCGATCCGGCGTATCGTCCTCGGTGGCCGCTCGACCCACTTCTGCCCGAAATGCCAGTCGAAATAGCGAACAGCCGGAAAACGCCGTCCGATAATCCCCACCTCTTCACCCTGCGACAGTTCACTTTTTGCTTTTCTCGAAATCTATTGAATTCTGAACTCCAGCAACACCCCGCAGCATTCGCCTATGCGAACAAGTTTTCCATGCGCGACGACCCCTCGCCGCACCGACCATCTCCCCCAGCTCGACGCCCTGCGCGGCTTCGCCGCCGCTCTTGTCTTCGCCTTCCACTGGTACTGGCTCTCCTTCACCGCCACCGCAGCCAATCCGCACCTCGTCCTCGTCGCCAAATTCCTCTCGCCCCTGGGCTACGGTGACTGTGGCGTGCCCATCTTCTTTGTCCTCTCCGGTTTCTGCATTCACCTTGCCTTTTGCCGCGCCCCCGCTTGCAACTTTTCAACGCCTCAATTCCTTCAACGCCGGTTCTTCCGAATCTTCCCGGCGTACTTGCTCTGGCTGGGGATTTTCTCCCTCTGCCATCCCACGCGTCCCACGCCCTACGCCCCCGCCGCGATCCTCAGCCACGCACTCATGCTCCACAACTTTTCCCCGCAATATTTCCTGCAGATCAATTCCTCCTTCTGGAGCCTCGCCGTCGAATGGCAATTCTATCTCGCCTATCCGCTCCTTCTTTTGCTTCGTCGATTCCTGGGAATGCCCCGCGCTGCGCTGCTGGCATTTGCGCTGAGCGCAACGTATTGCCTGGCCCTTACGATCACCGGGCAGCATTCCCCCTTTCTCGTCCGCTGTCTCCTTGCGTCATATGCGCAGTGGACGCTTGGCGCCCTTCTGGCCGAGCGTTTCGTCGCGGCCAAACCGATGCTTCTCCCGCCGCGCATGACGCTTTCCCTGGCCATCCCGGCCGCGCTTCTGCTGACTGCACGGGAGGATCAGTGGGCCTCTCTGGCCTGGTCGCTGGCCGCGGCTTCGACGCTCGACTGGTGGATCCGGCAGAACAGTTTTCTCCCGCCTCGTCCCCTGGTCTTCCTCGGCTCGATCAGCTACTCGTTCTACCTCATCCACGAACCGATCCTCGAATACCTTACGCGACTCCTCGGCCGTCCTGACGTGCCCCACATTTTTCTCACCTTGGCCGCATCCCTGGGCCTCACCATCATCGCGGCATGGGCGACCTACCGCCTGATCGAGCTCCCGGCCACGTCGCTTTCCCGGCGGCCGCCCAAGGTCAGCGCATCTCCCGGCATCGGCAATTTGGCGGACGGCCTCCGGGGGTGAGTTTCGCGGGGTACCACCCGCGGCGTACCGCCCGGCGGCCTCCAGCCGCCGAATTATCGGAACCGCCGGCAATTTTCTAATCCTCCCCCCCACAAACAACCGATTCGGCGACCACGGAGCCTTCGCATGCCTCGACAAGTCCTTGGCTGGACCGCCATTTTCCTCACCATCTTTATCTCCACCTACATCGCCCTATCCCGCGGGCCGGAATCGGCGTTCGCACTGCTGCAGCCGGATCCCATGCCGCGCGAAATTGATTCGCTCAGAGACCAGATCCACTCGCTTCAGCAAACCGTCGATTCCCAGAAATCCCAACTCGCGGCCCTCGCGTCGGACTCCAGGAGCCAATCCGACAAAATCGATCAGTGCAACTCCCAGCTCACCACCCTCTCCGACCGCGGCGTCAACCTGGACCCCACTAACAAAAGCTTCGTCCCGCTAAGGACGGATGAAGGCACGCTGCTCATCGCCTGCGACGACAGCCAGCCGTACCAGACGGGCTACCGCCTCACCATAAAGATCGGCAACCCCACGACCGCGATCTTCCACGGCGGGGTGCTGCACCTCGCCTACGGCCCCGCGTGGAAGCCCAGCACCGACTACACCCAATGGCAAAGAACCCTCCGCTCCGCCGACTACCCCTTCCCGCAGACTCTGGAGCCGGGCGTGTGGACCAACGTCTCCCTCCTGATCGCCCCGGCCACCGCGGATGACCTGACCTATCTGAAGGCGACGATGGACCTCAACTCGCTCTCCCTCGGCCAGCGCACGCAGTAGCACTGAACACAATTGAACAAAACTGAACACTTTTGAGAGCTAAGTTAGCAAAAACTATCTTACTCTCCGCGACGTAATTGTTTTGCGGGTTGAGTGTTGCGAGCGGTTTTGCGAGGGGGTTTTGGCCATCGTGCAAAATGCGCGCACAGTTTTTGGGGATCTTGCGGTTTGGGGTATGGATTGAGGGGATTCGTTAAGATTGGCGTTTAATGGCAGACAATGACGAGCCGCAGCTCATCGCCTATCTGGCCGGGCGGGATGTGCTCTGTCCGCAGTGCGATTACAACCTGCGCGATCTCCGCGCGGCCCGCTGCCCGGAATGCGGCGAGCAGCTTGTGCTGCGTGTGAACCTCGCGGAGACGAAACAGCGGCTGCTCATCGCGGGGCTTATCGCCCTCTCTGCGGGTTCGGGTCTCAATGGGCTGCTCATTATTTATTTCTTTGTCCGCATGATGATGCAACCGAACTGGGGAAACTGGTGGAAACCTTTCCTCGTCGTAAACGGAATAGGCCTGATCGTCGAAGGCGGGATGCTGGCGGTGTGGCTCTGGCAATGGCGGCGCATCCGGCGAATGCCGCTGGCGGCGCGAAT
Organism: uncultured Phycisphaerales bacterium; assembly: GCA_963755915.1. Taxonomy (GTDB): domain Bacteria; phylum Planctomycetota; class Phycisphaerae; order Tepidisphaerales; family Tepidisphaeraceae; genus PALSA-1353. Next base: position 2,457,247 of record CAVWLP010000002.1, on the reverse strand, counting down.
TCGGCTCACCATCGCCTGCTTCGTTCTCACGATTGCGAATCTGGTGCTGTTTACGGTGAAGATTAATTAAAGCGATTTACCGCGAAGAGATTGGGGGAAGAAGGGAGACCGCGGATTTCGCGGATGGACTTCGGCGAGCGCTCAGTCGAGCCGGCACGGATAAGAGGGAGATAGTTGTGAGTAGCGAGTCGCGGGTTGCGGGTTGCGAGCAGGAAGGGGACGCTTTTGTATCCCGTGTCATCCGCGGTTCTATGTCTTTTCCGCTTGGGTTTTGACTGCCGCGTTCATCGCCTCAAATCCGTGGCGGGTGGACGTGGCCATGGTGCGCCAGAGGATGGGCACGAGAATCCCTTTGAATTGCTCGGATTGCCGGAATCTGGAACGGGCCGCATCGAGCGGCTCGATTTGGAAGCGGTGCTCGCCGTCGAAAATGCCCGGGAGGATGAGCCTTCCCAGCCAGCGCAATTCGCTGGGCGGCTGGACCGCAAGCACGATTGGGCGAAAGGTCATTCCCTTGCCGCCCGGCGGGCGAATGAGCACTTTGAGCCTTTCGCCGACGATGGGACGTCCCTCGATATTTGTGATGAACGGATTCCACTGCGGGTAACGCGCGAAGTCCGTAAGAATCTCCCAGACACGCGCGGGCGGTGCGTTGATTTCGATTTCGGTGGTGATTTCGCGCATTGGGCGAGCGACAGGTTTACCGGCCGCGATGGATTTGGCAACTTCGACGGGTCATGGGAGCGGCATCAGTTTGCGATTTGGAGGGGAACCGTGCCGTTTTCCGCACGCCAGGTATCTCGCGGGGCGGAACGCCGGCTGAGGAATACTGTTGATGGAACGGTTTCGAAGGCCGCGGCCACGGACACGGGGCCGAACCGACGTGATTCAGATGGCTGCGAGCAGAGAAAAGCTTTTGGGTGAACTCGAACCGGCGGTATCATGCACGAAGTGGCTGACGACGATCGTCAGAGGAGGGCCGTATGGAGAACCCCGTAACATGTAGCGTTTTTTCCCGCTGGCATGGAGCTGCTGTCCACTTTGTCCAACGAATGTTATCGGTCAAATTCGTTTTGGTGACGGCGGCAATGACAACGTTCGTTTCGCGATCCGAAGCGGGGACCGCTTACACTATCACGGACCTAGGAAACGGAGGGTTGGACAGCGCGGACGGAATTGCGATCAACAATGAGGGGGGAAGTGGCGGGAGAGCAAACGCAAGCAGTCCAGATATCTTATGACTTGGGACTGCTTGATTCCAATGTCTTTATTGCGCCGCCGAATGCAGCCTTGACGCCAGTCGCCGACACTACCACGATAATTTCTATTGCGGGCCTAAATGATTCCGGCGATATGGCCGGAACCTACGGACAATATCAGGCTTTCTTTTATTCCAGCAGCACCGGAGTGGTTGATATGGGCCCGAATGGCGGTACGTATCGATTCGGCATGGCATCAGGTATCAATAACGCCGGACAGATTGTCGGCAATTTAAGCCAAATCGCAGGTGGCGTTGGCCAACCGTTCCTATACACGCTTAGCTCGGGAATGCAGCCGCTGAATTATGCCCCCAATCAACCTGCCATTACCAATGCCACCGGGATCAACAATAGCGGACAGATCATCGGTTTGGACTCAAACAATCATGCAGCGATTTATTCATTGAATACGGGGATGGTTCAGGATCTTGGCAGTCTTAGTACTCTCACAAATGGCCAAAGCTTTCCCGTTTCCATTAGTGATTCTGGCCAAGTTGCAGGTCTTTACGAATATGTCTCTTCTCCGACCCAGATCGATCGAGGATTTCTTTACACCCCAGGTGTCGGTATGACGGATCTCGGAGGCTTTATACCAAATGCGATAAATGATTCCGGCGAAATGGTCGGGGGTGCGGGCGGCGATGCGTTTGCATACAGTCTCTCGACGGGCTTGGTTGATTTGAACTCAATTGTCGATTCTCTTGGATGGAAATTAACCAGCGCAAATGCGATCAATAATCTGGGCCAGATTACGGGCGAGGGAATCGATCCAAGTGGTCAAGACGTGGCTTATGTGCTGACACCGGTCCCTGAGCCATCGGCAGTTGCGCTGCTCCTTGCGTGTTCAGCCATGTCGGTACGTCGGAAGCGTCATTTTTGAACGACGCGCGAATTTTCCCGAACGTGTATTTCCCCGTGTAACATCCCAGCGTTTAATCCGCCTATAACAAGCCCGCCTCTTTCGCGCAACCGCCGCCGTCGAACCTCGTAAGTATCTGAGAGCTAAGCTAGCATTTACTAATCTATTTCTCAAAAAGCCAATATTGTCCGGGACTTCCGCGTCTTAGAGCTGGGATTTTTCGGGTTTTCACTCGAAAGGCTGCGTTGCCTCGATGGGCAACGGCGTGGAAGGTTCAGCGCTGCTCCTGCAGCGCATGCCGCGGCGTTCACCGGCGGCCGGACAACAAAAACCCCCGGTGACTTACTTGACGATTTTTTCAGCCTTCTTCCGTGCCACACGCTGACGCTGCAGCTCGCATTCCCGTTCTCGGCGCTGCAGGATGGGAATAATCTCTTGCAACGTGGCCCCTCCCGCGGCGACCAGGCTCAGCATCGCGTAGGCATATTTGCTCACCGGACGCTGCGTGTGCAGATAGATCAACAGCACCCCGATGACCGCGATGTAGAACCCGGTGGTGACGCCGTTTTTGCTGTGGCTGGTGAGATGGCGGAAGTGGGCGTGCACTTTCAGCCAGCGGAAAAACAGCTCGATCTTCCATCGCCAGCGGTAGAGCAGACCGATGACATGGGCGGGAATGTTAAGAAGATTGGTCAGCAGCCGCAGGGGCCTGTCGGGTTTGTCCGGGTCGAAGATCGTCACTTCCCGAAGCCATTTTCCCGCCGGAGGAGCAAAGCGTGGCCCTTCTGAGCCCAGGTATCCGATCCGGTCGCTGAGAATGCCGGCAGCGCGGTCTTCATCGCTCAGCGGCAGGGACTTGGGGGTCAAGTCATTGTTTTCGATGGGAATGAAATAGTTGTTTGACTTGAGCCGGAGCACAAAATCGCTGCAGGCATGTACGATCCGCTCCAGCAGCTCGAAACAGACGTAGCCGCGGTCCATGACGTAAATCTGTCCCGGCTCCAGGGACTGCATCAGCGCCTGCGCCTCGGAGCATCCCGCGCCGCTGATCGTCACTCCCTCGGGAACCCCCACGCCCGCCGCCCATTGAAGATTCAGGCGAATCGTGTCCATGGGCTTTCCGTTGGGTCGACTTTGATGCAGCGCCCAGGCCACGTCGGCGGCAACGGTGAACAGCGACCCATCCACCACCCGTACCCGCTCGGTCAACTCCGCCAGCTTCGGATCGCCGTGACGCAGGTGCGGCAGCCGCGCCCGCAACTCCTCGATGATCGGCTCCAGCAGCGTCGGATCGAACAGGGCGTTGGCATCGGAAAGCGTGGAACGCGGCAGGCGATCGACCGAAAGCTGCTCCTGCATCTGCTCGGTCTGGCTGAAATCCTCCATCGTCCGCAGGCTGCGAATCGCCGGCGTGAAAAACGCCAGCAGATAGGCAAGGGTCACATCGTCATAAAAAAGCGTGCGATTGGGGTGGGGATGCGCCGCCCGCAGGCGGGCCAGATGATCCTGCAAAATACCGACGTACTTGCCGCCGAACAAATCCTCCCCCCGCACCGCCGGCCGCGGCTTTCGTCCCGGCTTGGCGGGCAATCCAGAAGCTGGGCAAAGGTCCGCGTGCACGTGGCGGCAGTGAACCACAAAACGCTGCTTCGCGCAAGGCGGCAAGATTGTGTCATTGGTGAGCCCGCGTTCCGGACACTATTGCCAAAAACGTAACAAAACGTAAAATTATGTTAATCCCGTTCGGCACGCAGGCTTCATCGGAGCATTCCAAAGCTGTGGAGGACGCGAAACAATTGAAGCTTAGATACTTTTACTTTCCCCTGCTGCACGCCGGCGTCCGCAAGAGCGCAGCATCAACCGCGAGGTCTCCGCGGCGACGGATTCCCCTTCAGTTTACTCCCAGTTTTTTCAAGGCCTCCGCTCTTGCCCTCAGCTTAATCCCGGTGTTATCCGGCTTGTTCAGGAATCGAAGCACGTCCTGTTCCTCGGCCAGCCCCAGCAGATACCAGCCGATCATGTTCCGCATCGCCTTGTTCGGCTTCCTGCCGCTGATCAGCTGAATCAGCACGCAGACGATCAGCGCGCAGTGGATTTGGATGTCGATCCCCTCCTGGCGTTGGCTCAGCAGGTGACGCATGCCCAGCAGTTGCTTGAAGATCCGGAAGAACAACTCAACGGTGTAGCGGTACAGATAAATCAGGGCGATCAATTCCGCCGGCAGGTCCAGCAGGTTCGTGTACAGGATGATCAGGTCCGTCGGCTTGTTGCCGCTGCGCGTGCGGCGCGGATGGGGTTTCACCTGCACTTCCACCCGTCGCACCACCCTATCCGCCGCCGTCTCCAGGCCGTCGAGTTTCACCAGCGCGTCTCGCACCACGCCGCCGTCCAATGCTTCCTGTGAAAGCAATCGTTCTTCAAACAGCTCAAACACCGAGTTTTCCGCGGCCCGCATCACAAAGGAGCTTTGCGCCGCGGCGATGTCCGCAAAGAGGCTCCGGTCGGCGTAGCCGCCGTCTCCTACATAGCACCGTCCTGCTTCCAGGCTGCGCCGCAGGACGTTGTTTTCACGGTTGGCCCCCGCGTTGCGAGCGCCAGTGCGGTCGAGGCGATGGACTTTGAACGTCTCCAGATCGAATTGAACGTGCAAACGCCAGCCATAGACCGCTTTCCCGTCCCGGGAGGTGTTGTAGTGCGCATCGATGCCGCAAGCGGATTTGGCCAGCCGACTCAGCGCCGTCAGCACCGTCCCGTCGACCAGCGTGATCGCCTGCCCAAAGTCCGCAAGACGCGGATCGGGCGCCTGGGGCAGTTCCCCCGCCAATTCCTCAATCAGCGGCGTCAAACGCCCCGGCTCGAACACCCGAACCGATTCAGAGAAACTGCCCACGGAAAAACGCTTAATTCCCAGCGCCTTGGCCACCTTGGGCAGTTCAGCAACCTCCTGAAGATCCCGCAGGGATTGGATCAGCGGATTCCAGGTGTAAAGCAAAACCAGCTTGCAATAATCGTCGAAGTGAAGCTGGCGGTTCCCGGCTCGATCCCGCTCACAGCCCACATCCCGCAGCGTGGGCAGCAGCGCGAAACGCGCCGCAGATGTCCGAGGCACAGGATCTCTTTTTCCTTCAGTCTTGCCTGCACGTCCGGCAGCATGCCATAAAAAGATCAAAGGCGCAATCTCAATATCTTGCTGCTTGCGCGAACCCCGTGCCGAACGGGATTAAGCAAACGTAACACCCCTCATAACAAAGAAGACGCCACATGGGCGTCTTCGCGGGTCAATCAGGCCCTCACCCCGCATTGCGCAAGAGAGTGGAGCAGTGGAAAGCGGTGAAGTTGAGCAACACAGCCCCTCCCCGACCCTCCCCCGGAGTACCGGGGGCGGGGGAAGAGCCGCGGGGAGTGATTGAACCCTACAGAAAATTATCCGCCCGGCGGCTTTGATAATGGAGGGCGACGAAGTTCGGGAGGACAGCGAGGAGTGGAGGAAGCCTCTAGATGTGGCAATTTTGTACGTTACGCGCCGGGATTGACGGGGTTAAAGTCAGGGAAACTGACGGGCTCAACAACGGCGAAAGGCAGGAAAAATTGAACCGCGTAATTCTAATCGTGCTGCTCATTCTTCTGCTCGGCGGATATTTCGGCGGGGGCTTTTACGGCGGATACGGGGGTTACTACTGGGGCGGGGGCGGACTCGGATTCGTGCTCCTGGTGGTGATATTGGTTCTCTTGCTCAGGTGAGACGCGCTGCGCGAGAGAGTAGAGCAGTAGACAGTAGAGCAGTAGACAAATACCGCCCTCACCCCTGCCCTCTCCCGGATTACCGGGAGAGGGGGAAGAGGGGGTTTACTTGAGGATGCCTTCCTTCTTCGCCATTGCCAGGACCAGATCGACAACGCGGTTGCTGTAGCCCCATTCGTTGTCGTACCAGCTTACCAGCTTGAAGAAGCGCTTTTCGCCTTTGAGGTTGTTCTGGAGCGTCGCCAGGCTGTCGTAGATGCTGCTGCGCTGGTCGTGGATGAAGTCGGTGGAGACCAGCTCTTCATCGGTGACGCCGAGGATGTTTTTCAGGTAAGTCGTGGAAGCTTTTTTCAGCAGCGAATCGATTTCTTCGATGCTGGTATCCCGGGCGGAGCGGAAGACGAGATCGACGACGGAGACGTCCGCGGTGGGGACGCGGAAGGACATGCCGGTGAGCTTGCCCTTGACGGCGGGGAGAACTTCGCCGACGGCTTTGGCGGCGCCGGTGCTGCTCGGAATGATGTTGATGGCCGCGGCTCTTCCGCCGCGCCAGTCCTTCTTGCTGGGGCCGTCGACCGTTTTCTGTGTGGCGGTGTAGGAGTGGATGGTGGTCATCAGACCGGCTTCGATGCCGACGCCTTCTTTCAGGAGCACGTGAACCAGGGGGGCGAGGCAATTGGTCGTGCAGCTTGCGTTGGAGACGATCAGGTGCTTGCCGGGATCGAACTCGTTGTCGTTGACGCCCATGAGGAGGGTTTTGACTTCCCCTTTGCCGGGGGCGGAGATGATGACGCGTTTGGCGCCGGCGGAGAGGTGGCCCTTGGCCTTTTCGGAATCGGTGAAGAGGCCGGTGGATTCGATGACGTAATCGACGCCGAGGTCCTTCCAGGGGAGCTGGCTGGGCTCCTTGGTGGCCATGATGCACTTGACGGGCGAGCCGTTCACGACGAGCGTGTCGGCTTCCTCTTTGGCGGAGTCGCTCTTGCGGGTTTCGACGGTGTGCTTGAATCTGCCGTGGATGGAGTCGTACTTAAGCTGATAGGCGAAGTAATCGGCATCCGTGGAGATATCAACGACGGCGGGGACTTCGATCTTTTTGCCCAGGAGTCCCTGATCGCAAAGAGCCTGGAAAACCAGGCGGCCAATTCTGCCAAAACCGTTTATACCGACCTTCACAGCGGACATCGTCCGGCTCCTTTCAAATAATCGCTCTCAATAAAAACAAAACCGGCGCTGAAGCCGGTTGGGATGGAGTAGGGTAGGGAGACATAAAGTGAGTGTCAAGGGAGGGGCATAGTTGCGAGTTGCGTGTTGCGTGTTGCGAGTAAAATGCCCATTTCCTTGCTCGCAACCCGCAACTCGTAACTCGCAACTTCTCCTCTTTTCCCTATTCCGGCCTAGGGGATTTGAGTAAGATCGACGTTGGATTGGTTTCGTTTGATCCACTCCAGCCAAGTTTGCCGAAAAAGGCGTAACCATGGGAGCGGGCGTTGAAAATTCGCGACCTTCGGGCCGCGCGCTGATCGTGGGACAGCCGGCCTATCGACCGGCGCCGCTCCAGTCGCTGCAGCGGCGCGGGTATTCATGTACAGAGGTGGATGATCCGTATGAGGCGATGGTCTATCTCTGCAAGCGCCCCTGTTTTATTCGACGCTGATTTTGAGCCTGAACAGCCTGTACCGGGAAGAACTGTCGATCATCGCGAGCATCAAGCGGCGATTTTCACACGTGGACGTGTGGCTGTCGGACACGGATGGCCGGCAGGCGGCGTTGGCGGAGGCAATGAGACAGGGTGCGGACGGGCTTTTTGCGGAGGATGGGCTGCATCGCATTGCCGGGGGGGTTACCGCGGCTGCCAGCCTTCAAGCGCCAATGGCGGAGCCGGCGGTGGAGTTTCCCAAGCCACAGATGGGGGCGACGCCCGCAGAACCGGAAAAAAGCGCCGATCCTCTCCTGACGGCGGAGGAATTGCGGGCGCTGCTTCACGAAAGCCCGGGGGCGGGGCCCGCCTGAAAATGCCGAATGCCGATGGCCAAATGCCAAATTAAAGACCTGGTGCTGGTAGGCGCCGGCATATTCATTCGGCACTGCGCAACAAAGGATTGCCGTCCAGGCAAATGGCGTCCAGCCAATGCGGAGTACCGCTCCTCGCCTCCGGCTGCGGTCCCCAAATTATCTTTTTCCTAACGCAACCAAGCCCTTCTTTTGGGGTACTATAACTGCATGGTCAGGGCAGCCCAGGAAAGAGTGTTGTTGATTGGGGATACCGATCGGCAGATGTATTGCACGCTTACGCAAGCCCTGCCCAATGCGCAGGTTAAGTCGGTTGCCAACCTTTTTGATGGGATCGCGGAGCTTTCGCAGGAACATTACACGACGGTTTTGGCGTCGGTGGAGCCGATGGAGCGGCGGCCGGAGTCGGCGGTGCGAACCCTCAAGGAACTGAGCGGGGAGGGGAAACTGCTGCTTTTTGGACATCCTACCTTGGAGCCGCTTTCGCAAAAGATGATGGAATTTGGGTGTGACGATTATCTGATCACGCCGATCTCGCCGGGGGAGCTGCTGGAGACGCTGGGGACCTCGAATGGCCAGAAGAAGGAAGTTGCCAAGGCGGCCCCGTCGAACGGGAAGCCGGCTGGCGATGTGAAAAACGAGGCGCCTTCGCCGCTGACTTCGGTTTCGCTTCCGGATTTGGTGCTGGAGGCGATGATCCAGTCGCCGCAGGATCCGGGGTCGGCGCTGGTTCGGCAGATCAATTCCATTTTGCCGGCGACGTTTAATCTTTTCCTGACGCACGGCGAGGCGCCCCCACCGACGCCGGCGGAGGGGATTGTGACGGTGAGCCATCGGCCTTCGGATTTGATTCCCGCGGGTGGATCGGGCCCGCAGCTTCCGCATCTTTCGGATTCGGTGCATTTGTCGTTTCCAACCGACCAGGACCGCTCGCAGGCGGTGGAATTTCTAGGGGAGATCGCCAGGAATTTGTCGCGGCTGCGCGTGCTGCACGATCGGCACGCGGCGCTGCAGAGGCTGGCGGTGACGGATGACCTGACGGGGTTGGCCAATGGGAGATATTTCAAACAGTTTTTGACGCAGCTCGTGGAGAAGGCGCGGATCAAGCGGTTCCTGGTGACGCTGTTTCTGTTCGATATCGACAATTTCAAGCGGTACAACGATCAGTATGGGCATGGGGTTGGGGATGAGATTTTGAAGCAGACGGCAAACCTGATGCGGCGGTGCGTGCGGGATCACGATCTGGTGGCGCGAATCAGCGGGGATGAGTTTGCGGTGATTTTCTGGGACAAGGAGGGGCCGCGTACGCCGCGGGATCCTAAACATGCCTCGAGCAATCGGACGCCGCAGGAGCCGAATGATATTTTGGATCGGTTTCGGAATCTGCTTTCGACGCAGGATTATCCGGGGCTGGGGCCGGGTGGGAAAGGATGCCTGACGATCAGCGGGGGAATCGCGGTTTATCCGTACGATGCGCAGGATGTGAATCACCTGATCGAGGCGGCGGATCGGCAGCTTATGTTTGGGGCGAAGAGGTCGGGGAGGAATTCGATTCATCTTGTGGGTGGGGATTGCCTGCCGCCAATTGCGCCGACGGAACAGGAAGACGAGCAGTCGGCGTGAATTCGCGCCGTCCGGCGCGATTTTTTATTCGATAGTTCACACGATTTTAATTGTTTTTCGAGAACTCGCGCTTAGACTCAATCGCGTTCGGGGCGGAGGCAGCGCGTGATGTTTGCGAAGCCGGCCAAACCCAAAATCAGCGGCCGCGGAATTGCGGCGGGCGGCGCTAGGCGGCGGCGCGTGGTGTTGGCGGCGGCGATGGTAGGGTTGCAGGGGTATCTGGCGTTTGACGCGTGGGGGACAGCCACCTGGACGAATGCCGGCGGCGGGACGTGGAGCACAAGCTCTAACTGGAACGACGGGGTTCCGACGGATACGGCGGTTTTTGGGCCGGCGAATGATTCGTATACGGTGGATTTTTCAGGCAATGCTTCGGTCCAGACGCTTAACATGGTGGCGGGGAGCGATCCAAGTCTGAACATCGGCGGCGAGACATTGACCGCGGGGCAGGTGAACGTTGGGGGCGAAATCAATGGCCAGGCCGCGACGGGATCCCTTGGGGTGGAAAGCGGGACGCTTTCGAGCAGCACGATCAACGTGGGCGGAGGATCCGGGAGCGGCGTGCTGGACCAGTCGGGGGGCTATATCAACCCCGGCATGGTGAATGTGGAGAGCGGCGGCACCGTTTCGCAGACGGGGGGCACGGACGTTTTTTCCGGCATCACGCTCGGCGGGACGTCTCCAGCGCTCTACGACCTGGAGTTCGGCACGGTCACCCTGAGCACTCTGACCATCAACAGCGGCGGAGATCTCCAGGCGGGGTATACCGCCGAATATAATTTCTGGTTTTTCGCGGGGACGGTGACGGTGAATGCCGGCGGGGCATTGCATCTGGCGGACGCGGACGTTGGCGGGGGCGATGCCAATACCTTTGCCACGCTGAATGTGAATGGGGGAACGGTCGGCAGCGTCGATCTGATCGTGACGGGAGCTTACAACTATACCAGCGGCAACACCTCCGCTTTGACGCTCGACCTCGACGAAGGCGCGACGACCACGGTTGGGAATTGGGCGATTGCCGGACTTTACGCCGACAGCAGCGTACCGCTGACGATCGCCGCGGGGCAGAGCATCACCGCAAGCGGGTCGGAAATTGTCGGAGCGGGGGATACTTCAACCTTGAATCAGACCGGCGGGACGAATTCCGCCGAGGTTCTGTTGCTTAGCGATTCGATCATTGGAAATGGCGTCTACAATCTGAGCAACGGAACCCTGGATATCAGCAGCACGGAATGGATCGGCGAGATCAATATCGGCACGCTGAACCAGAGCGGGGGAACCAACACGCTTCCGGGAGTGGCCGCGATCAACCTGGGGTGGGGAAACGGAACCGTCGGATACTACACGCTGAGCGGGGGAATCGTCTCCACAAGCACACTGAATGTTGGCATGGGATACAATTTCGGCCAATTCACCGGCGGCGGCAGCGGGACATTCGTCCAGACGGGGGGCACGGCGCAGGTCGGCACACTGAGTGTCAGCGTCAATTCGCTCAGCTCCGGCACATATTCACTGTCAGGTTCGGCCCTTCTTTCGGTCAGCGGTTCCGAATCGATCGGCGCTGTGGCGCGGGAGGATCCGGTGCCGGAACCTTCATCCAAACCGGCGGCACGAACACGGATTCGGGTTCGCTGACGATCGGCCCCACCGGTGAATACCTGCTTTCCGGGGGCAGCCTCAGCGCCGCGGCAATCAATGTCTCGGGGAACATGAGCGTCAGCGGCGGCGCCACTGTCGCGGGCCCTTTGAACATTTCCGGGGCCGGGACAGTTACCCTTGGCAGCGGCGGTGGTCCGCAAACTTTTTCGAGCCTCACCATTTCCGGCAGCGGCGTCCTGGATCTCACGAACAATCACCTTTTCATCACCTACGGCAGCAGCGATCCGATGGCGACGATCATCGGATACCTCCAGAGCGGATTTAACAACGGCGGGTGGAACGGCAGCGGGATCATTTCATCGACGGCGCGAAATCCCACGAACGGCCTGTTCTACGGCGTCGGATTTGCGGATGGGAACGATGGTGTGGTCGCCGGACTGTCGAGCGGGGAGATCGAAATCAAATATACGCTTTTGGGCGATGCGAATCTGGACGGAACGGTGAACGGCTCAGACTTCAGCATCCTGGCGGCGAATTTTGGAACGGGGGCTACCAACTGGGATCAGGGGAATTTTCTGTTCACGTCGGCGGTGAACGGATCGGACTTCAGCGCGCTGGCGGCGAATTTTGGGCAGGGGGACAGTGGCGCGGCAGCGAGCGTGACTCCAGCCGATATTGCCGCGCTGAACGCGTTTGCGGTGGCGAATGGGTTGCCGTTGCCGGCGTTTGATGCGGTGCCGGAGCCGGGGGCGATTTCGCTGATTGCGCTGGGAACGGGAATGCTGCTAAGACGGCGATCGCGCGGCGTTACAGATTAATCGCGCTGATCTTCACTTCGACTTGCTTCTGCCGGTGGCCAATCTTCTTGTGGTAGCCCTTGCGGCGGCGGTATTTGATGATGTCGATTTTCTTTCCCTGAACGTTTCGGACGACGTCTGCGACGACGCTTGCGCCAGTGACGGTGGGAGCGCCGATCTTCGGATCGCCTTCGCCGCCGACGAAGAGGACGCGGTCGAAGGTGATGGATTTATCGTCGCTAACAGGGCGGTCGATGCGGATGACATCGCCCGTGGTGACTTTATGCTGCCGGCCGCCGGCTTCGATTATTGCGTACATCGCTTTAACTCCGCGTTTTTTACAGGAGGAGGGATTGTGGCGATATGGGGGGCGTTGTCAAGGGCGGGGGCTGGGATCCAAACCGTGCAGTCTCTTGAATTCGGGGCTGTCGATGTTGGTCGTGATCGCGTCTCGGAGATGCAGGATGAGCCAAAGGAGCATGCCGGCCATGAGGACTATATCTGCCGAGGTAAATCGGTCGAGGTGGAAGAGAACGAATAGCCCCAGAAGGACGCAAACAACAGCGTTCCGCCTGGCAGCGGCCTCCGTAGGGCAATTCCAGCCGAGATACCGCATAAACCAGTTTGATCGCCATGCCGGCTTCAATGCCCAGAGTGAAAAACTGATCGCCAGGCCAAAACAGATGATGGTGTCGCGGGTGTAAGCCATGGGAATTTCACCTGATCCAATTGGAACAGTCGCGCAGGAACGTACCAATCCACTTCAGGATGACGAAAAAGGAATATACCGCCGCGGCAATTTGATTGCGGATCGGCGTCTGAATGGGGCGCGCACGCAAATGGTCCGGGGACTTATATGGCAGGATGGGCGGACCGTTGGGCATTGCGGGGGATTATACCGCGCCGAGCGCCGGCGTCGGGGTTGCGTCAACTAAATCAGGGAACACGTTTGACCCAGCACGCGGCATCCTGGGCAATTGAGGGTGTGGTCAGAGCGAGTGCGACGCCGGATGAAACGGCGGCGGAAGCGGATTTTGTGATCTCCCCAGTTTGGGTGTTTATCCAGGTGACGGCGTAGTTTCCGGCCGGGAGGCCGGGGATTTCGAGTGTGCCGGAGATTGGCTGGCCCGGTTTTGGGTCGCGGTTGAAGACCCACATGACAGTGAGATCCCCGTTGCCCTTGGCAACGACGCCGAGCTGGGGGGTGTACGGGTTAAGTATGAATCGGGCGATGTGAACCCAATCCGGGCCGGTGTTTTCGAGGCGGATCGTATGGCGGCCCCGGGATACGGGGACTTCGAGCGCGACGTTTAAGCGCGGGTCGGGCTGACCTGGCGCAAGGGGAGCGAGATCGAGATCAGCGGCGGGAACGCCGTCCAATTCGACCTCAAGCTTCGCGCCGGCTGAGGTCATTCGGTCGAGGGCTATCGCGAATGTTCCGGCAGCGGGGTAGTCCACGTGAAAGACCGCGTCAGGAAACATGCTTTTGCTGTGGCTGTTGCCCTGGAGGTAGGAGGACATCTTGGAAATGTTTTCGACTTCGCCGCCGGGGTGGATGGTGAAATCGGTGGCGTTGGCGGGCATCCAGCTCGAGCGCGGGGAGAAACGGAGGGCGACCCTATTTGCGGTATGAGCGGTGATTTCGAGGGGCGTCATATCGGATTCGTGAAGCAGTCCGCTGCGCTGGATGAAATTCCGGGCGGCGGTGAATTCGCTGAAGAGATTTTTGCTTTGGATGAAGTCCCAGAACCAGAATTGCGCGGCCCCGCTGGCGCTGCTCATCAGGCTGGCCCAGAGGCCGTTGTGGAGGTCTTGCTCGGCGCCGCCGTTTTCGACGGCGCGGCCTCCGTATTCGCCGTAGAAATAGGCGCGGTCGAGGCGGTCTTCGTCGAGCATCTCCATCGCGGAGGTCACGTCATGCGTATAGACGTGAGCCTGGTAATAGTCCATGGCGGGCCAGAGGCTCGGCTCGGCCGTGCGCGAGCTGGTTGTGATGAGGTGGTGATACGGATCCTGCTCCCGGATAAAGGCCGCCATGGTCTGGTGCCAGGCGGCAACGTAGCTGAGATTGGTTTTGAAGGCATCGGTCCATTCGATTTCGTTGAAGAGCTCCCAGGCCATGATGGCGGGTGAATATCCCCAGCGGGCGATGATGTAGCGGTATTTATTTTTGGTCAGGGCGATGGCCTGGGGATCGGTAAAGAATTGGCTGCTGTTTTCGAGCCAGCCGCCGTTGGCCTTGTTCCAGGGATTTTTCGGCCAGTCGGGGTCGGAGGCGCTGCTGTACTGGCCATGGTGCTGGAGAACGAGCTGGAGATAGACACCGTCGTTCTCGGCGGCCGCGATGATCTGGTCCCACTGCCAGGCGGTGGAAAGGCTGAGTTGGCCGAGCTGAATGGGGTCGGCGCCATGTTTGGGCCAGTCGAGATTTTTTTCGTCCCAGTGGTTCATCCAGATGCGGGTCCAGTTGACGCCCGCGTGGCCCATGCGGTCGAGGGACTGTGTCAGCGGCGGCTGGCCATCGCCGCGCCAGGCGAGGTTGAAGCCGAGGGGGTAATAAGGGGAGCCGTCATCGAACATGAATCGCATTTTGTTTTTCGAATCGAGCCGGATGAAGCCGGGGGCAAGGGAACTGGCGACCTGGAACTGGGTGGGATTGAGATTAACCGGGTTGGCCTCCTGGCCGTTGAGCGTGACCGCGATAACGGAATAAATTCCGGGCGTGGTCGGAGTGAATCGCGTGCGCCAGGTTGTGCCGCCGTCGAAGAATGCGGGGATTGTTCCGGTTATGCCGTTGGGGGCTTTAAATGTGACGCGCACGTCGTTCTGTGAGAGGTCGAAGGGGTTGCCGGTTAAGGCGGGAATATCGAAGCCGGTCTGGAGCATTTGATGAGAACCGCCTGCGAGGACGGTGCGGACAATGCAGAATATCAGAACTGGTGCGATTCGGACGCCCAGGGATGTACCCGATAAAATCATGCATGTATTTATATTGGTAGAGTGCGACGGACACTAAATCAGCAAGCTAACCGCCAAAACCCATTTCGTGGCAAATGGCGCAAGGTCGGGATTGGGGTTGCGCTTTTTTCGGTAATCTCCGCGACAAAAAATCAATTCAGCGGATCGGGAGTTATTCCGATCTTCTGGTAACTAAGTGATTTTCCTTACACTTGTAAAACCTCAATGAATAAGCCACTTCTCGCCAAGATCAAAGCCGATCCGCGTCTTCCCTCTTTGCCGGGCGTTGCCGTCCGGGTGCTGGAGCTGGTGAAGCAGGAGAATGCTTCCGTTGCCACGGTGGGCAAGGTGATCTCAGCCGACCCGGCACTCTCAGCCAAGGTGATTCGCACCGTCAACAGCAGCTTCTATGGATTGACGCACCAGGTGGCGACGATCAATCACGCCCTGGTGCTGCTGGGGATGCAGACCGTGAAAACGGTGGCGCTCGGGTTTTCGCTGGTGGGGGCACTGAATACAAAGAAGAGCCCCAAGTTCGACTACCTGCGGTTCTGGCGGCAGAGCCTTTACTCTGCCGTGGCGGCCCGCATGCTCGATAAGACGCTTCAGCGCGGCACGCATGAGGAATCGTTCCTTGCGGGCCTGCTCACCGATATCGGGACCCTGGCAATGCACCAGGCGCTGGGTGAGCCGTACGACGAACTTCTGGAAACAACCAACGGCAACCAACTGGAATTGATCCGGGTTTCGCGCGAGCGGTTTGACCTGGATCATGCCGAGGTGGGGGCGATGCTGGCCGAGCACTGGAAGTTTCCGCCGGCGCTGGTGGACCCGATCCGGCAGCATCACAGCCTCGAACAGGCGGGCCCGCGGAACCGGCTGGCAGAGCTTGTTTACGCGGGCGTTCTGTGCGGACAGGTTTTCTCATCTAAATGTACCGGGCTGCTGCAGCGCGCGGTGGACGAGCTGCGCATGCGGTTTGAACTCCAGGAGCCGCGGATCAAAACCATCCTTCAGCAGATCGACGCCCAGACCAAGGAGCTGGCTGAGCTTTTCGAAGTGACGATCCATCCCGGGCGCACCTTCGGCGAAATCGAACAGGAAGCCCGCCAGATGCTGGTGGATATGGCGCTGCAAAATCAGATGCGTTCGCAGCAACTGGTGAAGGAGAATGCCTCGCTGCAAATGCTGGCGGACACCGATGGGCTCACCGGGCTGGCCAAC
Organism: uncultured Phycisphaerales bacterium; assembly: GCA_963755915.1. Taxonomy (GTDB): domain Bacteria; phylum Planctomycetota; class Phycisphaerae; order Tepidisphaerales; family Tepidisphaeraceae; genus PALSA-1353. The sequence goes on along the minus strand of CAVWLP010000002.1, from coordinate 2,441,174 downwards.
CGGGCGCAGTTCGAGGAGATCCTTGCCAACGCGTTTTCAGAAGCGCGGGCGACGGGCGGAGCGATTTCCGTGCTCTTCCTGGACGTGGATAAGTTCAAGGCGATCAACGACACGCACGGGCATCCGGCGGGAGACGCGGTGCTGAAGCAGTCGGCGCAGTTGCTGAAGTCGATGATCGGGAAGAATCATGCCGGGCGCTATGGCGGCGAGGAGATCGCCATCGTGCTGGGCAATGGCGATGCAAATCATGCGTATGAATTTGCCGAGCGAATTCGCACGGCGATCGAGGGGCAGCGCGTTGCCTTCGAGGGCAAGACGATCAAAGTGACGGTCAGCATTGGCGTGGCGGTGGATTCGGTGGGGTGCGGATTCCAGGACGCCGCGGAGCTGATCGCGGCCGCCGACAAGGCGGTTTATGCCGCGAAGCAGGCGGGGCGGAATTGCGTTCGGGTTCACTCGCCGGTGGGGATCAAATTTCCTGCCGCGGTTCAAGGGCATCCAGGATTTCGGGTTCTGGCGTCGTAGCGACGCCGCCGGAGGGCTTGGGGCGTCGGCAGAATATTTTCCATTTCTGGCAGCAATGTGTAATTCTTCAGCGTCGGCCCCCTTTCGCGATGTGGGGCGTCATCGCATAATACCCTCCCCCAAAACGAGACCGAGGAAGAGGCCAGAGCGATGAAGTCGTCAGACGGCGGAAGCGATAGCGAGCAATCTCAGGAGACCAGCGAGCTGCCGCACGTCGCCAGCCGGGCCCAGCTCGCCGACGTGCAGAAGCTGGCCCTGAAGCTCATCGAGGAGCTGCGATCGATCGAGGAGGGAGACCTCGTCGGCGAAATCGTCGACAACGCGATGAAGCTGCTGCGCGACCAGACCAATCGCGGCGACATCAAGCTGATCAACAAATCATTCAAGGAACTGCGGTACGCCCTGAAAATATTCGCGCCGTACCGGGACGTGAGGAAGGTGAGCATTTTCGGCAGCGCGGGACGGATGAATCGCACGACGATTACAAGCAGGCCGCCGAGTTTGCCCGCAAGATGGCCTCTTCGGGCTGGATGGTAATTACCGGCGCGGGAGGCGGCATCATGGCGGCGGGGCATGGAGGCGCCGGCCCCGATCCGAGCTTTGGGCTGGCGATCCGTCTGCCGTTCGAGCAGAAGACCAACACGACCATCGCGAACGATAAGAAGCTGATCAATTTCAAATATTTTTTCACGCGCAAGCTGGTGTTCGTGAGGTCGAGCCATGCGATTGCGCTTTTTCCCGGCGGATTCGGGACTATGGACGAGGGGTTTGAGGTTTTGACGCTGGTGCAGACGGGCAAATCGGTGCCGATGCCCATCGTCTTCGTCGACAGGCCCGGTGGCGATTACTGGAAGCAGTGGGAGGCATACGTTCAGGACCAGCTCGTCACGCGCGGGCTGGTAGGGCCGGACGATTCACACCTGTACAAGATCACCGACAAGGTGGATGAGGCCGTGGAGGAGGTGCGCCGGTTCTACAGCAATTATCACAGCATCCGCTATTTCCGCGACGACGTGATCATTCGGCTGCATCATCCATTGACGCGAGAGCAACTTGCTGAAATAAGCGAGCGATTTTCGGATCTTCTGGTTAGCGGGACGTTCCGGACGGGGCACGCACTTGCCGCCGAGCATGATGAGCCGGGACTCGAAAAGCTGCCGCGGCTGATATTCGCGTTTAATCGGCGCGACCATGCGCGGCTGCGAATGCTGATCGATTATCTCAACGAAGTTGGGGGATGAAACTCGCGGCTGGTTTACTTTATCCCGTATTTGCCGGGATTCGCGGCAACGGCGGCGGCGTATTTGGCGGGATCTTTCTCAAAATCCTTGTGGCAATCGGGGCAACAGAGGTGATAAATCTTGCCGTCATAAACCTCTACGAGATTGGAATTGCCGACCGCGTCACCGCTGACAACGCAAATCGTGTTGTGAAGATCGATGGCTTGAAACGGGGGCATTGAGGGTTGAGTCGCGGGATCGGAGCTTTGGCTCTGCATCGCGGGCATGTCATCAGCCAGGGCCACGCAGCCAATGCAAATCGAAAGTGCGGCCAGGGCGGTGATTGGCAGGCTTCGGGTCGTCATGCTACTCACGTTACGCCTGCTATGAAGAGTTCGCAAGCTCGTTGTGCGGGCGAAGCGCCCGAATCGCCAGAAACATCGGAATTTCCTCGCGGGCCTGATTTTCGGCGGCGGCGCGGGGGCCGCTGGTGCTTTTTTTATGGCTCGGCCATTCTTCCAGCGCGTCGATCAGCAGGCCGGATTGACGCAAGGATTTGACGTAGGCGCCCAGCGGCCGGTGGAACGTCCAGGTGTAATGGTTGGGATCGGAGCCGGGATGGGTGACGATAGGCGTTTTTCGGGGGATCAGGTAGCGATCAACCCGGCGGAATTGCACGCCGGCCGATTGGTCCCACCCCCAGCTCGTTTCCTTCGGGCCGCGAAAACAGGGGTGCATCATAACAATGACCACGCGGCCGGCGGGTTTGAGCAATCGCACGATGCCCTGGAAAACCGGCGGAAGGGGATGGATGTTCTGAATCGCCAGCACGCAGGCGGCGGCGGCGAAATGTGTGGCGGGAAGATGAGAAAGCTCGCGCGCGTCGCCGACGAGATATTTGATTTCGGCGGGGCCGCGCTTGCGGGCTGATTCGATTAGTTCCTTTGCGGCATCGATGCCGGTCACTTCAACCCCGCGCTCATGCAACGCTCTGCAAAGAACGCCCTGCCCGCAGGCGACGTCGATCATTTTTTGACCCGCGCTGGGAGCAAGGAGTCGAAGGGCGCCGGGGATGACCACTTTTTCGTGATATTCGCCGCCACGGTCGCCGACATGATCGTCGTACCACTCGGCGACGTCGCCCCAGTGGGTGGAGGATTTGGGGCTGGGGAGATTTTTGCGGGGTTTCATGCGGGACGGGGAGATTTTGGAGGAAGCCGGGTAGAGAACCACCGTCTAGTCCAAAAGCTCTCTCACAAGAGCTTTCGCGTCCGGTCGGGCGGCGGGAGAAACGAACTCGTTCTCACCTATTTCCATCTTCACCGAGTACGCATGACCAAACTCATTGTCCCGATCGGGCACCGGATCGCGGAAAACTTCAAGCTTGCGGGAATTAAGATTGAGTATCCAATATTCCCGAACGCCGGCCGCGGCATAGAGCCCGGCCTTGCGACGATCAAGATATATGCTGCTATCCGCGACTTCCACCACGAGCAGAGCACTGGCTGGATGATCCTTGTACCATTTCACATCGTGCTCGGTAACAGCGACATCGGGTTCCGGCTCAGAATCCTCAAGGGCGTTCATCGGACCTTGAGGACGAACCCAATGCTTGTCTCCAAAAACGGATTCCAAATAAACGGCCATTTGGTGAAGCGCTTTAAAGTGAGCGTGTCCCTGGGGAGGCATTTCAAGAATTTCTCCCTTCAGAAGTTGAACGCGCTGGCCGGCAAAATATCCCTGCTCGGCCATGCGATAGTATTCGTCTCGCGAAAAGCGACGCGTTTTGGGCTCGGCTAAAGTCATTGGATCACCGTCACATCTATTCTAGCAAATCATGCCGCGAAAGCTCCTATCAATCCGGCCCCGGCTTACGCCGGTTTTGCGGTTCCGGCGGCCGAAGTTGCAGGGGCGAACGCACCCGAATTTGACCGGTTCGAGCACCTTATCTGCAGCTTCATCTGGCTCAGCCGGTCGTAGATGCGTGCTTCGTTGCGGATCGGCCACCAGTCATACAGAAATATCTCCAGCGGCCGCCACATCGCCACCCACCCGCCGATGAGGAGGCTTTCGTGCAGAATCTCCCCCAGCTCTATTTCATGGGCCCTGTGACCGACCCAGTCGCCCAGAAGAATGCACCCGGCCAGGAAGGCCAGTCCGATAATGAGGCTCGTTCGTCCCGTCCGCAGAAGCTGGTGAAGTCTCTGGCGAGCCAACTCCGCCCGATGCGAATAAAACCCGTGCACCGCTTCAGTGAGCATTGCCTGGGCCTCGGCGGGAACGGCGCCACGATCCAAATGCACCAGCAGCGTGAGCGGCATATTTACCGGCAGTTCCTTCGCCCAGCTCAGAATAAATTCGTGGGCGTCGTCGTCGAGATCCTTTTCCCGGAACGGCGACGGGTCGATCGAATTGAAAAGCTGCTCAATTTCGTTGACGTGGACTTCGATGATCCCGGTTTCGCGCGATGCGCCTTCGGTCGATGGTTTTTTCTGCTCGGCCATACGGTGCCATTCTAAAACTGCTGCAAAAACCGGATGTCATTTTCGACGAAAAGCCGGATGTTGTTAATCCCGTATTTCCGCATGGCGATGCGCTCGATGCCGAAGCCAAACGCCCAGCCGGTGTACTGCTCGGGGTCGATGTTGACGGCTTTGAAGACGTTGGGATGAACCATGCCGCACCCGCCGAACTCCACCCACCCGCTCTTTCCGCCGGGCCGGTCGAACCAGATGTCCACCTCGGCGGAGGGTTCGGTGAACGGGAAAAAGCTGGGTCGGAAACGCACTTTGGCCTCCTTGCCAAAGTAGGCGTGAACGAACTGGTCGATCGTGCTTTTCAGATCGACCATCGTCACGTTTTTGTCCACGACCAGCGCTTCAAGCTGGTGAAACATCGAGAGGTGCGTGTCGTCATGCGTATCCGGCCGATAAACCCGCCCGGGAATCACCACGCGAATCGGCGGCTTTTGCTTTTCCATCACGCGAATCTGCACGGTGCTGGTTTGCGTACGAAGGAGCTTGAGTTGGCCGCCCCCTTCGCGATCCAGGCCGGTTGATTGCCCTTCGCCGATATCGGAGGCGAGATAGAAATTATCGAGCGGATCGCGCGCCGGATGGCTCTGTGGAATATTCAGCGCGATGAAGTTGTGGAATTCGTCTTCGACTTCCGGCCCGGAGGCGAGCGCGAAACCCATCCGCCCAAAAAGTTCGGTCAGCTCGTTGACGACCTTCATGAGGATATGGCGATTGCCGATGTGCGGGCGGATGCCAGGCTCGGTGATGTCGACGGTGACGTCGCTCGCCCCGCCGGCGGAAAGCTGGACGCTCCGGGCTTCGAAGGCCGCTTGAACCCGGTCCTGAAGTGCGTTGATTTTCTGCCCAAAGGCCGGCTTCTGATCCTTGGGCAACTGCCCCAGCAGTTTCATGAGTCCCTTAATCGCGCCCTTGCCGCCCAGGAATTTGATCCGGAACTGCTCAAGCTGGGGGGAATTGGCGACGGCCGAAAGCTCCGCGTCCGCCTGGGCGGCAAGTGCGTCGATCTGATCCGATACATCCGCCATGAAATTCTCCGCCAAATCACTCCCCCTCTCCCGGTATTCCGGCCTTCGGCTCTGAGGCTCAGGCTCGAAGAGGAGAGGGCCGGGGTGAGGGCCCTACGCGACAAATGCTCAAACGACCTATATCCCTGCAATCCTCCGCAAGACCGGCAGAAGGATAAAGGACTACGTCTTAAAGTTTGAATCCGCGGCCTGCGGTCTTTACATTGATTGCGCCACAGGGTCAAGCATCCAGCTACTTGGAGCAAGCCCGTATGGACATTTCAAAATTGCCAAAGCTTTCAAAAACCGGCGAGTCTCAACCACCGCCCGCTGCTTCCGAAATCCCCGATCCGGTCCCCGCGTCTCCCGCGCCGTTGAGCCGTATGCCCGCGCCAAGCCCTCCCATGGGTTTGGCCGAGGCCTGGATCAGCATCGGCCTGGGAATTCTGCTGCTGATTATTTTCCCCAACACCATTAAGTTCATCTCCTCTCCCGACGCCTTCCAGCAAAATAATCCCGTCACCGGCCCCGATGGAAACACCATCCCCTATCTGAAAAGCATCTTCTTTCTGACCGACCTGGGAATAACGGTCTTTGCGGCAGCTTTGATTGTCGAAGGAATTGTCCTTGCGGTGTCGCGAAAAGTTGGGCCAATCGTTTTTGCGTTTGTAGTAACCGTCGCAGCCGCGCTTTTTAACGTAATCGTCATCATCCGCTCCGAGCAGATCAACGGCTTTCCCCTCGTCCCCGGCCTTGGCGTTCTTTTGCTGGGGTACATGGCGCTGACCCAGTGGCGAATCATTGCCGCGCTGCGCATAAAAACACCCCCCCAAAATAACCCCAATAAAAAAACCTCGGACGCGGGGAGGTGCGTCCGAGGCTCAGGGGAGGGAAAGAATCGCCTTAAGTTATTCTGAAGCTTTTGCTGGCTTCAGTGCAATCAATTATTGAATGCGCCAGGGGGAAAAAAGTAACAGAGCGGGTGAGAAATTTTTTACGCCAGCGTCATGCGAACCGACCATTGCCGGCGCCCAAACGGCCCGATCTGCCCCGCGGAAGTGTCTTCAATACTGCGGTCGATTTCGTCGTATCTTCCGGTGGTAGGCTCGGCTGCGAAATGCCGGTTCCCGGCCCATCCACCGGTGTTGATCCATATCCCCCAATACGCGGGAAGAGTGTCGGGCGAGGCATATTCCAGCCGCAGAGTCCGCTTGCGCGTGGGGTAGGAAACCACGAGTGCCGACTGAATCGGTTCGGCCGTGAAAAGCTTCCAACCGCGCTTCACCGGCAGCGAATCGGGTCGGGAAAAGTCCTCCCCTTCAACCCCCGTCGGCCAGGTGAATGCCGCGTCGTATCGCTTCCCCTCCGCATCATGACTCCACCGAAACGATTTCTGCTGCACCTGAATCTCCACCGGCTGAATCAGCGACATCAGCGAATGCATCGCCCAGACAAAGCGAAACTCAAACGGCGCCAGGTTCATCAGATCATACTCGGCGACGATCGATGAATTCTGGAGGTAGAGTTTTCGCGTCAGGCGATAGCCGAATCGAAGCCCGTTCCAGACGGTGGTGATCCCATCTTTCGTCGGAACTGCCGTGGTCGTGGGGATGCCCCAGAGCTCGCCGTGATCGGGAACGGCAATGCCGTTGTACGGATGGCGCGGATAGGTGCTCCGCGCGACGGCCGGAAAGCATTCGTCCCACCCGCTGTACCAGTGATCGCCGTAAGGAGCGTCGTAATGCGGCGAATCCGGAAGCTCGGCAGGATAGGCGAACAAAAGCTCGTAATGATCTTTCTTATCGACGATGCTGGAAACCTTGCCGCCGATCTGCGGCCAGACTTCCATTCGGATGGCGTCGTTTTCGATGGTGACGGGGTGCATGTATTGGGGACAGATTACCGTGGGCAGAGGGAAGTGTATATGAGATTGCCTATTTCCTATTGCCTATTGAAATGCGCAACGGGACCTTCAATAGGCAATCGCTTCAAGGCTGTGTCGTCGCCGCCGGCTGCGTGGCCGGGGCGAGATTCTCCAGCGGCGCATTCTGAAGCGTCGGCTGCGTGGTGATCGACTCGGCCGCCGCTGTCGGTGGAGGAGCAATCACACCCGAGGGAAGCATCTCGACTGGATTGAGAACGATAACCGTGTCGACTTCGTGCAATACCGGCGCACCAGAGCCTGAAGCGTTGGCATTTTCATCTGCCGGTGTTTGCGCGGCAATCATGGGAGTTATTGCCTCCCGCTGTACCAGGGCGACCGCGGCATTGGCGGCCTGCGCCGGTTGAGTGGAAGGCGCGCCCGCCAATGCGGTTGAATTCGCGGCGACCTGAGCGCTCGAAAGATCACTCGGCCGCGTCGTCACCAGCCCCAGCGCCGACTGCATCGTAACCTGCACCTGCGACCCGTTCTGGGGAACAATCAGCGATTGGCGCAGCGCGTCTGCCTTTTCGGCGTCGAGGCCGTGGGCGACATACAAATCTTCCGGCGCGGAGGGCTGCGTCGTTGCGCTGCCATTTACGGATGCAGCGACAGCGCCCGTGACGCTGCCCACGGCGGGCGGAATCGCAATCGAATTGTTCGCCACAGCCGCGCCGCCCGTGCTGGGCAGAGTCGTTGCGCCCCGGCGCTTGAGCCGCCGCCGGAACCACGTTCCAGGAAACACCGCTGCTATTGCTCAGGAATTGTGCGATCTGCACCTTGGTCGCCAGGGGATCGCTGGTATTGACGACCATGAGAATCGGGCCCGGCTGCCCGCCATCGTTGCCGGCGGTAAGTACGGAACCTTCCGGCGCATGAATGTCATATCCAAAATCCGCAAGCCGCTTGCGGATCACGTTGATGTCCGGTTGGACGGGCGAAGCGTTTAGAGCTTGCAGCTGCTGAAGCGAGCGCAGAAAGCTGGCCTGCGGAGAGGGCGCCGCGGTTGGCACAACCTTGGACGCAACGGGCCCGGGCGCCACCATTTCCTTCTCCGTTGAAACCAGCGGCGAAACTTTTGAAAGCGCCCCGGCCATCGGCTCGGCTTGCTGCATCGGCACGATCGCCACCGATTGCGTGATCACCGCCGGCTTCAGCGTCGGGCTGATCGCCTTAAAGACGATGAATCCCAGCGAAGCGAAGAGCAGCACCACAGCCGCGATCCCAAAAAACTGCGGCCACCGGCTTGCGCCGCTGCGCTCCGGAACCAGCGCGGCCGAATCGTCCAGAAGCAGCGAGCGCTCCACCTTCTGCCGCAGCGAATCGCCCACATCGATCGGCGCCCGCACCCGGGGAAGATTCCGCACCAGGTCGCGCATCGCCGTCAGCTCATGGAGCAGCTTTTTATGCTGCGGGTTGTCCTTGAGGTGCTTTTCGATCTGCGCCTTGCCGGCGGCGTCGAGATCGCCCTCAATGAACGCACAGAGCATGGCTTCAATATTTTCCACGCTATTTCCTCGCCTTTCGATCCGCCAGGTACGCTCCCAGCTCATCCCGCAGCGCCAAGCGGCGCGGAAGAGCCGGCTCTTAAGCGTCCCCAGCGGCAAAGCCAGCACATCCGCCATCTGCTGATAATCGAATCCCTCCACGTCCCGCATAATGAGAACCGCGCGATACTCGGCGTCGAGCCGCCCCAGGGCGTCGAGAACAATCTGATGCCGCTCGCTTCGCTCCGCCGCCTCAGGAGGCGATTCCGTCTTGGAAGTGGTGATGCGGTCGACCAGCGCCGCCGCCTGATTTTCGCGCCGGGAACTGCCGTTTGCGCGGTGCGGGCCGGCGTCGAGCGAGAAAACACGCGGGCGCTGATTTCGGCGAAGATTGCTGATCGCCAGATTCATGCCGATCCGGAAGAGCCAGGTGTACGGCCCCGCCTCACCGCGAAATGTTTCGATCTTCTCGAGGCCCCGAGTAAACGTCTCCTGCGTCAGCTCGCGGGCCTCTTCGGTTTCACCGACCATCCTCAGCAGGGCGTTGAAGAGGCGGTCCTGGTAAAGCGTAACGATTTGACCATACGCCGAGCGGTCGCCGTCGCGAGCGGCGGCGATGAGCTTCCCAGCTTTGTCAGAGCCGCTCTTGTCAGAGCCATTTTTGTCGGATCCGTGCAGCGAAGGTGTCGCCACGGCCTGGCCTTTCGGCATACCACCTCCACCGACCGCGCCCGACGAGCCCGCGCCTTCCGCCGATTCACCGGCCGACGAAACCTCAGCCTCGTAATTGGCGCCGCCCAGGCTTGACATTGATTTAGATGCGGGAAATCCCAAAAAGTTCCCATGATTTTCGGCCGGGAACCCGTTGCGGCCGCCGGTCATCCGTGACCGGAATATATGCGCTAAATATCATGCCATTAAAAAATTGAGAGTCAAATGAGATTGCCTATTTCCTATTGCCAATTTTCAAATTGGAAATAGGCAATTGGAAATAGGCAATCGGCGGACTTAACCTACCCCCCCATGTCCACCGAAACCCTTTCCGACTTTTTGGCCCTTCTGGAGCGCGAAGGCGAACTCGCCAAAGTACCGGCGACAGTCGATCCGAAGCTGGAAATCGCCGCCATCGCCGGCCGCATGTCCCGAACACCCGCCCCGCACGGCCATCAGGAGCTCGACCAGTCCGCCGCCTCGAAACTCGGGGGCAAGGCACTGCTCTTCGAAAATGTCGCGGGCTCAGACATTCCCGTCGCCATCAACACCTTTGGATCCTACTGGCGCGTCAACAAGGCGCTGGGAACGAATTCGCTGGCCGAGCTTGCCGAACGCGTCCAGGCCCTTGTGAAACCGGAAATTCCCACGACGCTGCTCGAGAAAATGAAGAAGCTGCCGGATCTTCTGAAGCTCGGCAGTTTTCCCCCAAAATCCGTCCGCAACCGGAATTTGCCAGCAGGTCCTGCTCGAAGGCGAAAAGGCCGATTTGAATCGTCTGCCGCTCATTCAATGCTGGCCCCTCGATGGCGATTTGTCGACAGCGGCCAGGTCTTCGATCCCGCCGCCTGCGAAAAGCTCACCGAAAAAGGCACCGGCCGCTATATCACCTTCGGCGGAATCTTCACCCAGAACCCCGAGACCGGCGACCGCAACATCGGCATGTACCGCGTCCAGCAGTTCGGCCCGCGCAAATGCGCCATGCACTGGCACATGCACCACGACGGCGCCCGCCATTTCCGCATGTATCAAAAGCGCGGCGAGAAAATGCCCCTGGCAATCGTGCTCGGCGGCGAAAGCGTTTTGCCCTACGCCGCCACCGCCCCACTGCCGCCTGGCATTGAAGAGCTGCTCTTTGCCGGATTCCTCAACGACGGCGGGATCCAGACTCGTCCCCTGCCGGACGATCCCCCTTGAAGTCCCGGCCAACGCCGAAATCGTCATCGAAGGATTCGTCGACCCCAGCGAAAAGCTCATGGAAGGCCCGTTCGGCGATCACACCGGATTCTACAGCCTTGCCGACTGGTATCCGGCTTATCACATCACCGCCATCACTCACCGAAAAAATCCGATCTATCCGACGACGATCGTCGGCAAGCCGCCGATGGAAGATTATTTCCTCGGCAAGGCCACCGAACGGATTTTCCTGCCCCTGCTGCGCACCATCGTTCCCGACATCGTCGATTACAGCCTGCCGATCAGCGGCGTGTTCCATAACTGCGCCTTCATCAAGATTCGCAAGGAATATCCCTGGCAGGCTCGCCGGGTCATGCACGCGATCTGGGGAGCGGGCCAGATGTCGTTCACGAAATTCATCATCGTGGTGGACGAGAACGTGAATGTTCACGACGAGCAGGATGTCCTCTTCCACCTCTTCTCCAATTGCGATCCCCAGCGCGACAGCGAAATCGTTCATGGCCCGGTCGACATTCTCGACCACGCCAGCCCGGAATTGGGGGCGGGGAGCAAAATCGGTTTCGATGCCACCGTGAAATGGCCCGCCGAGGGGAAGGTGCGGACCTGGCCGAAGGAGCTGGAGGTGGATCAGAAAACCCGAGAGTTGATCGAGCGGCGGTGGAAGGAATATGGACTATAAATGTCTTCCCCCTCTTACCCCCTCCCCTGAACTCTGGGGAATGCGGCGGCGGGGTTAGGTTTATCAAATGGATGTCGCTGCCTCGTGCTAGTTCCATCTCGGCGGGTATAATAAGCCCCAATATACGGACCCTATATGGCAGAACCAGTTATTGAAGCCAATCCTCGCATCATGATGGGCAAACCGGTCATCGCAGGCACCAGAATCACTGTGGAGTTGATCCTCGAAAGACTCGCCGCGGGTGAAACAGTCGAACAGATTCTCGAAGCCTTTCCGCATTTGACAGAACCGGCAATTCGCGCGGCGCTCGATTTCGCGGCTAAATCACTGGGGTCGGATGTCGTTTATCCGATTCGTGGAACGGCCGTGTGAATTTTCTTGCTGACGAAAACGTCGATGCCTCGATAATCGACGCTTTGCGCGCCGACGGCCATAGCGTTCAGTCCATCAAAGAAATCGGCCGTGGCATGGATGACGACCGCGTCCTTGAACTGGCGAATAAAACGCAGTCAATGCTACTGACTGATGACAAGGATTTTGGACTGCTCGTTTACCGCCAAAAAAAAGTTCATTCCGGCGTGGTGCTTCTGCGTTTGTCGGGTTTGTCCAGCGACACCAAGGCGAAATTAGTCCGCGATGCCGTTCGCGAACACGCTTCCCGGCTTGAACGTGCATTCATAGTCATATCACCGGCAGTCATGCGCATCCGTACACCCTGAACCGTTAGTTATGATCCGCATCCGCGAAATAACCGATCCCGACCTCCGCCAACGGATCCTCGAAGCCCTCGCCGAGCGCCGCGGCTGCGCCGTCGCCGCAATCCCCGATTGGTTCGAATTAGACGATGCCGATTACGTCGATCTTTTGAACGATTTGAAGGGCGACGACCCCGACATTGAAACACCCGGCGACCCCAGGATGTAAAAAACCATGTGTCGCCGGTTCAATTCCGGCTCCGCCCATTGACCAGAAGGCAGCTAAAACTGCACAAACTCCGGCCATAACCGGAGTTTTCTGCTGCGCACTTCTGCAATTCAAAAAAATGGTGCATTTGACGCAATACGAGCACGATTTATTAGCTGTCGCGCCCACATACGCGCCCACATGGATAGGGTGAAACGTCCAGCCTCTCCGTCGTGCCTTAATCGATCTGTGGGTCATTTCTGTGACGGTTTCGTACTTTGTGCCTCGGGCAAGTCCCACCTCGGCGCGGCCAGAAATGACTCTCCTTATCGAACCGGATCGTCATAACCAAATGCTGCGTATCGGTCGCATTCCCCAGTATCTGTGATGGGCTATTGTGGGAGAATGGGGACTTTCATGCCATCGGATTTGCGGGGATGGGTGAGCGTAGCGGCAAGTGCGGCGACGATTTTGGGAGCAGCCGTTGCGGTCTGGGGTATCAGTTCTTGGCGTCGGGAGGTCATCAGGGTCGAGATCAGGAATCATTTCGAGCCGGTGACTGAGGGGGGCGTAAAACTTGCTCGGAACGCACGCCAGATCGGCTAATGTTTCTTGACTTTTCGGCCGATCTATCGCATAATGTGATAATGACGCTGATCGGGCAGGACGTGCTGACAGCGGTGGGCAAAAAGAACAAGCCGCTCAAAACATGGCTTGACGTGTGGGCCAAGGCCGTTGATGAGTCGGAGTGGCACAGCTTGCAGAACGTGAGGAAGACATATTCCTCGGCCGATGGCGTAACGCTGAAAAGCAAGACTGTCGTGACAGTGTTCAACACCAAGGGCGGCAATTACCGCCTCCTGACCGTCATTGACTACGACGCTCAATTCGTTGAGGTGTTAGAAGTTCCTACGCACGCCGAGTACGACAAGAACTTGTGGAAAGAGAGATACTGAGATGACAACAAAAACCAAGAACTCGGGCGCGTCAACGGGCCTCGACCCCTACCTCAACCTGATCGTGAATCTCTATCCGCTCCGGCCCATCCACAACGCCGAGGAACACCGACAATCCAAGCAGGCTCTTCGTAGCCTCGTTGGGGATAAGCGAAAGGACGTGCTCGACTACAAGAAGGTTCTGGTCGGCCTTATCGAGACGTACGAGCGTGAGCAGAATCTTCAGTTGGACACGTCGGGCATTTCGGCGGCGGATGTCGTGCGACACCTGCTCGGCGAACGCGGCCTGAGTGTGAATGCCTTTGCCAAGCAACGTGGCATTTCCCAGAGCGCCCTGTCGGACATGTTGAGCGGCAAGCGAGAGTGGAGCAAGTCAGCCATCGCGAACGTGGCCGGATTCTTTGGTCTGAACCACGGCCTCTTCTTTCAGTGAAGCGCGAAGGCCTGAAGGCTGGCCCCAAGGCGTCATCCGAGAACCTAATCACATAATGCTATTTCACGTAATTAACCGATCATATTTGAATGTGGGAAACATCGAAAGGTGAACGGGTATTGGATGAAACTGAGGCGGTCGTTTTTCGAATTGGTCTTGGCCTCCTTTTCGGTTTCATCTCAGACAATGCTGATTACGCTGTAGGCATACCCGCATTCACGCGCCCACATCAGCGCCCACACCTGTTGCAAAGTGCCAGAAATTTGGCTAAAAATCGTCAACTGAGCAGGGCTGAAAATCCTTACGCCGTCTCGCCGGCGACGCGTTTGCGAAGCGCCTCATGCAGCGCCAGCGTATGCGGCCCGCACTTCCCCGACCCGATCTGCGTCTGATTCCACCGCAAAACCCACGAAATCTCCCGCGTCGTGCTGGTGATGAAAACCTCATCCGCATGGATCGCTTCATCTTCGCTGAACGCCTCTTCGCCCACGCTCAGGCCAACCGTGGGTGCAAGCTCCAGAAGAATCGCCCGGGTGATTCCCGGAAGCACCTTGGGCCCAACGGCATGAGTCAGAAGCCGCCGCCCGCGCACGATGAACACGTTGCTCGCCGAGCATTCCGTCACCACGCCGTTGTCGATGAACACCGCTTCATCCGCGCCGGCGGCCAGCGCCTTATTCTTCGCCAGCACATTCGGAAGCAGCGCGATCGACTTGATCCAGCACCGCTTCCATCGCTCATCCGCGACAGTTATCAACCGAATCCCCTGCGACTTGGCAGGCTCGCCCAGCGGATCCAGCTCCCGCGCATAAAACAGCAGGGTCGGCCCGCAATCCGGAAACGCGTGATTCCGCGGCGCCGCCCCGCGGGTGAGCTGAAGATAGATCATCCCATCCGCAAGTGGATTCCGCGCGACGAATTTCCCAATCTCCCCGCGCAACTGCCCCGCCGCAACCGGCAGCTTCAGCTCGATCCCTTCCGCAGATTTCACCAATCGCTGAAGGTGGGCGTCGAGCGCAAACAGTTTGCCGTTGTAAATCCGGACGACTTCGTAGACCCCATCAGCAAACTGAAACCCCCGATCCTCGACGCCGATGCGCGCTTCATTCAGCGGCATGATTTCCCCGTTGATCCAGATCAATTCGCTCATCGGCCAACTCCCAGTTGCCCGCTTTTCAGGTAGGCGTCGATCCCTTTGGCAAGATCATACCGCGGCTCATAGCCCAGGCACCGCTTCGATTCCGTTAAATCCGCTTCGGTCCAATCCTGCGTGAAACTGTAGGGATTTTCGAAATAATCCGGCTCCAATTTTGTTTCCAGCACCCGGTTGAGCTGGACGACCACCTCATTGAATGACCACGACGCCCCGCTGCCGATGTTGAACACTCCGCCGCGGGTCGATTTGATCGCCGAAATATTCGCCTGCACCACGTCCGCCACGTACACGAAATCCCGGCGTTGCTGCCCGGCCGTAAAAATTCGCGGACGCTTGCCGGCTCGCATCTGTTTGGCGAGCTGATGAATCATGCTGGCGAATTTCCCCTTGTGATCCTCCCCTGGCCCATACACATTGAAATATCTCAATCCGACAATGTCGCGCTGGAGCTTGGATCGATATCGATCCGCCAGATGCTCCATCGCCAGCTTCGAGTAAGCGTAGACATTGAGCGGATCGGATTTTACCGACTCCTTCGTTGGCGCCGGCGTTCTGCCATAAACGCTGGCGCTTCCCGCCCAGATCACCTGGCTCTGCCACTGCTTGCTCAGTTCCAGGATGTTTCGGAACCCTTCAACGTTGTTGAACGTCATCTTGCGCTGATCCGTGACGGTCGTGTCAGTAATGGAGGCCTGATGATATATGACCTGGCAGGGATCGAGACGAGTAAGCGGCGTTGCGTCGGCCGCGATATCAGCGGCTACGACCTCTCCCCGAAAATCGATCAGATTTTTCCAATAGGCCGACGAGAAATCGTCCGCGATTGCAACCTCATGGCCAGCCGAAGCAAGTTCGATGGCCAAGTTCGACCCGATGAATCCGGCTCCGCCGGTAACCAGAATCCTCACGCACGTCTCCAGTGTTCACACAATCTCAATATTTCCCCTGTCATTCTCGCATTGCTGTCGCGGCAAAAAATGCCAACTTGGCGGAGCGAATAAAAAAAATTCTCCCGCCTCGCGTCTGCTTTGAAGACGCCGTCGATTTCGCAACTATTTATCCACATTTCACTAATATAAAAACCACGCGGCCAAATGGGGCGGCCCAATTTGAGAATCGGCACGATCATTGCGTTATCAATCACCCGTCGCCGCGACGAAAGTCGGCAGGTGACATTGAAAACTTAGCCCATTCTTTCCCCGATGTGAAGGGGCGTTCCCGTTTCCAACCCGGGACACCCTTCATCAGCCCCATTCGAGGCCGACCTTGCCCGGGTCGGCTTTTTTTTGCGCTCAACGCGACAGATGAGGTGGCTTGCGCATAGACTGTCCATTCGACAAACCACACAGCGAAGGAGACATCAATCATGGCCAAGTTCGAAAAAGTCCTGTACACGGCGAAAGTCCACACTACCGGCGGCCGCGAAGGCGCTGCCCGCAGCGACGACGGACGGGTCGACGTAAAGTTCTCCCGTCCCGGCGGCTCAGGCACCGGCACAAATCCCGAACAACTCTTCGCGGCCGGTTGGTCCGCCTGCTTCCTCAGCGCCATCCAGCACGTCGCCGGATTAAAGAAAATCCCCGTCCCCGCCACCGCTTCCATCGACATTGAAGTCGACCTCGGCACCGCCGGGGGCAACTTCGGACTCGCCGCCCGTCTGAACGTCAGCCTGCCCGGCATCGATCCCGAGATCGCCCATCAACTCGTCGAATCCGCCCACCAGGTCTGCCCCTATTCCCGGGCCACGCGTGGAAATGTCGACGTTGCCCTCAAGATCGTCTGAATCGTCTGCCAACAATCAAATACAGGGAGGACTGCTATGCAGGATTTCAACCGCAACCGGCGGCGTTTCCTCGGCACGGCCGCGTTGACCTTTGCCGCCACCCAACTGAGCCTTTTAGGATGCTCGGAATCAAAGGACGCCGCTTCGCCTGATGAGACGACGCTCACCCCCACAGCCGGCACCAACACCTCTTTTGCATCGATGAAACAAGTCGATGCCGGCCTGCTGAATGTCGGATATGCCGAAGACGGCCCTCCCGATGGAACCCCGGTGATTCTTCTCCACGGCTGGCCCTACGACATCCACAGCTACGTCGACGTCGCCCCGCTCCTGGCCGCCAAGGGATACCGGGTTATCGTCCCCTACCTCCGCGGCTACGGCTCGACCACTTTTCTTTCCGGCGATACCTTCCGCAACGGCCAGCAGTCGGTGGTTGCCCTCGATATTATCGCATTGATGGACGCGCTGAAGATCCAAAGCGCGATCATCGGCGGGTTCGATTGGGGCGCACGCACCGCCGACATCATGGCCGCCCTTTGGCCCGACCGATGCAAGGCCCTCGTCGCCGTCAGCGGCTACCTGATCACCAACCTCGAGGCCAACAAAAAGCCCCTCCCCCCCGCAGCCGAGCTGGCCTGGTGGTACCAATACTATTTCTCGACGGAGCGCGGCCAGATCGGCTACGACCAGAACCGCGACGCCTTCAACAGGCTCATCTGGCACAACTGCTCCCCGAAATGGAATTTCGACGATGCCACGTTCGATCGCACCGCCGCTTCCTTCCAGAACCCCGACCACGTGGCCATCGTGATCCACAATTACCGCTGGCGCATCAGCGTCGCGCCCGGCGAACCGAAATACGACGATCTCGAAAACAAGCTCCAGCAGTATCCCGTGATCTCCGTCCCCACGGTCACCATCGCCAGCGATTTCGACGGCCCCGCGAAGGATGGCATGGGCTATCGCAAGCAGTTCTCCGCAAAATACGCCCACCGTATCCTCGACGGCATCGGCCACAACGTGCCCCAGGAAGCCCCCCAGGCATTTGCCGATGCGGTCGTCGAAGTCGATCAATATTCCGCCGCGTGAGGATGACTACGCGCATAACCGTGCGCTGTCGAAGGGTAGGCAAATGCTTCAGGGCAGGATGGATTCGGTGATCAAGACGATCGAGAGAAACGTCCGGCTGGTTTAGTGTCTTTCCCTCTCCCGTGTAGCCGCCCCCGCTCGCGGGGCGCGTTCCCTATTTACCCCCCAAACTGCGCGCACCATCCGCGCCATAGCTCCCGATAAACCCCCTCCACACCCGCCGCGAATCCGCGCATCCACCATCGGCGATTCCAGCAGCTTCTGCCTCAAACTCCCCCGAAGCCCCACCAGCCTGGGAATATCCCCCGCCAGCTTCACCGCCATCGCGACGAATTCCTCCGGCGCCCGCACCACAAGATTCTCCAACCCCACCGTCCTCAAAATGCTCCCCCCCGCCCGCGCCTGCGGCTGCACCCCCATCAACGTCACAACCGGCACCCCCATCCACAGCGCGTCGCAAGTAGTCGTGATCCCATTAAACGGCTGTGAATCCAGCACAATATCGATCCGATCATACAGCCGCAGATATTCCTCCCGCCGGCACGTCCCCACGAACTGCACCCGATGCGACTTCACCTCCGCCGCCTCGAACACCCGGCGAATCTGCTCGCGTTGCCGCTCCGAGTTGCACAAAATCACCATCCGTGAATCGGGCGCCTTCCGCATCACCTGCGCCCACAGCCGCAGCGTCCGCGGATTTAGCTTGCACGGATTGCCCAGCGACCCAAACGTAATTGCCCCCTTTTGCTCCGCCGGCCGGGCCATCGCATCGCTCAGCGGATCGTAACAGCACCAGCACCCCGGCAGGCGAATCGTTTTCTCGCTGTAAATCGATTCCTCCCCGCCCAACGGATCGATGCACCCATCCGTCAGCCGCCCATCCATCGTCTCCAGCCCCGTGTTCCCCGGATACGCCAGCCAGGTCAACTGCACCGGCGCCGGCTTGCGGGCAAAGACCAGCAGCCGATTCTCTCGCATGTGCATGGTCAGATCGACCAGGATATCGATCCCGGCTTCCCGGATTCGCTTCGTCAGCTTGTCATCATCATCCCGCGCCACATCGTGCCACACGTCGCACACCTGCCGGTGCAATTCCGTCAGCTCATCCGGCCGTCGCACGTCAGAGAAACAATGCACTTCCACCTGCTGCCGATCGTGCCCCGCCAGAAGCGGCAACACGAAATGCGCCTCCGCCTGCCGGAAAAAGTTCGGCGAAACGTACCCCACCTTCATCCGACGATCCCCGTCCGTGTGATTCAAATGTTTCTGAATAAACTTCGCCAGCGGCCGCCCATGAATCCCATTCCACCGCGAAAGCTCCGCCGCCACAGCGCGGGGATCACAGTCGGGATGAAATTCCAGGGCATAAAGCAGCCCGCTGTGAAGGGCACTGTCCGGAGAACTCTCGATCGCTTTCCGATACACCGCGATGGCTTCATCCAAACGCCCCGCTTCTTTCAGCGCCCCCGCGTGATAAGCCACGATCTCCATCGCCCCAGGCCGCAACGCCGACGCCTTCGCATAAAGCTCAATCGCCTCGTCAAGATTCTCGTGCACCAGCGCCGTCGCCAGATTGCTCATCGCCTCGGCATAATCGAGCCGATAATCGACCGCCCTCCGAAGAACCCCCACGGCCTCCGAATACCGCTCGGCCTCGATCAAAGCCGCCCCCAGATTGCAAAGCGCCGTCGCATCATCCGACCGCAGCGCCAGCGCCCGCTGATAACACTCAATCGCCTCATTCACCTGCCCCCGCCGCAGCAGCGCGTTGCCCAGGTTGTAAAGCGCCTCGGGAAACTTCGGCTCAAGCTCCAGCGCCCGGCGCAGCGCATCCACCGCCAGTTCCAGATAACCCAGGTTCAGCAGAATCAGCCCCCGGTTGGCGTGGTAAGCCGCCACCTCCGGCTCAATTCGGATCGCCCGCTCAACCAGCGCCCGCCCATCTTCGTGCTCCCCCTTCTGCGAAAGCAGCGTGCCGAGCATCTGAAGCGTTTCGGCATCCTCCGGGCTGCCCATCAAAATTTCGCGGTACAACTCCTCCGCTTCCGCCAGCCGCCCGGCGCTGTGGTGCGATTTGGCGATCTTGAGAGTCTCGCGCAACGACGATTCCACGGATGGAATGATAAAATTGATCCCCCACAACGCCAAGCAGTCGTCCCCTGATTCCGATATCACCAGACCCATTCGCGCCCTCCTGCCCCGCACAAAAATAAATTGCCGCAAATATTAACGCCCGCCCGCGCCGTTCCTCCGCTATAATCCCCTCTCTCAAGACGGAGAACCGCATGTTCTATGGCTTGGCCGCTCTGCTCATTTTCATCCTCGACATCTACGTCATCTATCTCATCGTCACCAGCTCGCTCGATACGGGCATGAAGCTCATCTGGGTGATTCTCGTCCTGCTCCTTCCTCTGCTTGGGCCGATCCTGTATCTGGTTCTGGGCCGGGGCGCAAGCGTTTGATAAATGTGACGATTGCTTCACCTGCTCCCGGACATCGAATTATCGGACCTTCGCCGCCGGCTGTCATTTCAATCACACAAACTAATAACGCTCTTTGGCCGGCCGATACTACAAACGTGGGCGACCGCTGGGGTTCCGTCCCATGATCACGTCATGGCCCCACGATTCGCGACCGGGCGCTAAAGCGGCGGAGCTGGATGACTCCTTTCGAAAATTCCCCCCTCAAACCGGCCTCAGCCGACGCAGCGCCCGCGATTCCACCGACCGCTTTAACGCTATCATCAGCGGCAGCGGTGACGGGCTCTGGGATTGGAAAGTCGGCGACGACCGCATCTGGACGACCGGCAGATTCCGCGAGCTTCTGGACCTCCCGGAAAATGACGACGCCCCCCCGCTGACCCTTTACCAATTGGTCCGCCGGATTCATCCCCGCGACCTCCGCCGCACCATCGACGCGTTCAATCGGCACCTGGCAACCTCCTGTCAACTCGATTTTGAATTCAGGCTCCGAACCGTCCTGGCCGGGTTCCGATGGTTCCGCGTGCAGGGCGCCGCGCAGCGCGACGCCGTCTGGAACCCGGTTCGCGTCGCGGGGTCCCTCGTCGACATTCATGATTACAAGGTCGCCGAGGCCCGCGAAACCGCCCTGCGCGAACCCTCGCCCTCATCGCCGGAGGCACCCCCCTGCCGGCGATTCTGGAAACCATCGTCCGCGGCATCGAAGCAGAAAATCCAAAAATGCTCTGCTCGATCCTCCTGCTCGACAAAACCGGAACCAGATTGATGAACGGCAGCGCCCCCAGCCTTCCCGCGTTTTACAACGAAGCCATCAACGGCATCCTGATCGGCCCCGACGTCGGCTCCTGCGGCACCGCCGCCTGGTCCGGAAAACGCGTCGTCTGCCAGAACCTCCAGACCGATCCCAAGTGGGCAAAATTCAAAGAACTCGCCGCCCGCGCCGGATCGGGCGCCTGCTGGTCCGATCCCATCGTCGGCAGCGACGGCCGCGTCCTGGGAACCTTCGCCATGTACAAACGCCGCCCCCATTCCTTCAACGCCGACGACCTCTCCATCATTACCCCGCCCCGCCAGTTCGCCTCCATCGCCATCGAGCACAAATCCGCCGAAGACGCACTGCGCTGGCGAACCGCATTCTTCGAAGCCCAGGCCGATTCCTCCGCCGACGGCCTGCTCGTCATCGACAGCGAAGGCAGAAAAGTCCACCAGAACAAGGCCTGCGTCAGCCTCTGGAAAATCCCCCAGGAATATGCCGACGACATCGACGACAGCCGGCAGTTGAACTTTGTCATCAGCCGCGTCAAAAACCCCCAGAAATTCGCCGAGCGGGTCCAGTATCTCTACCACCATCCCCGCGAAACCAGCCAGGACGAAATCGAACTGGTTGACGGCACTATCCTCGAGCGATTTTCCTCCCCCGTTGTCGGCAAGGGGGGTGAATATTACGGTCGAATCTGGCGCTTCCGCGACATCACCCAGAGCAAGGCCATGGAAGAGCAGCTTCGCGCCGCCGCCCTCCGCGACGGCCTCACCACTCTCCCCAACCGCGCCATGCTCCTCGACCGCCTCCAATACGCCATCGAGCGCCACAAACGGTTCAAGGAAATGAACTTCGCCGTCCTCTTCATCGACTTCGACCGCTTCAAGATGGTGAACGACAACTTCGGCCACATCGTCGGCGACCAGTTGTTGCGCGAGATCTCCTCCCGTCTCCAGCACGCGGTTCGCGCGGTCGACCTGATCGGCCGCGCCGGTTGCGAGCACACCGTCAGCCGCCTCGGTGGCGATGAATTTGTCATCCTTCTCGACCTCCTCCAGAAGCCCGATGACGCCCTCGTCGTCGCCCAGCGAATCCTTGAGTCGCTCAGCAACCCCTTTAGCCTCGCCGGGCAGGAGATCGTCAGCACCGCCAGCATCGGAATCGTCACCAGCGAGTTTGATTACGAGTGCGCCGAAGATATTTTGCGCGACGCCGACACCGCCATGTACGAAGCGAAAAATGCTGGCCGCGCCTGCGCCGCTGTCTTTGACGAGACCATGCGCACGCGCGCATCCAGCGCAAATTGGAATTGGAAAATGGCCTTCGCAAGGCCCTCGACGCCGGGCAGTTTCTCCTTCACTTCCAGCCCATTGTCTCGATTCAAACCGGCCGCATCGAAGGAATCGAAGCCCTGCTTCGCTGGCAACACCCCTCCCTCGGCATGATCGCCCCGGCCGAATTCATCCCCATCGCCGAGGAAACCCATCTCATCGTCCCCCTCGGCGAATGGACGTTCCGCCAAGCCTGTGCCCAGCTTGGCGCCTGGCAAAAAACCCGTGGCCGCGATGCCATCCCCTCGATCAGCGTAAACCTCTCGCGACTGCAATTGAGCGTCCCCGACCTGGCGCAGCGCCTGTACAACATCGCCCACGCCGCCGGCGTGCATCCCGCCGCCGTTCATCTTGAGATCACCGAAAGCACCGTCATGACCGATGCCGATCTCACCAGCCCCGCCCTTCGCAAGATCAAGGCCATGGGCTTCAAAATCGACATGGACGATTTCGGCACTGGCGTCTCATCACTCGCCAGCCTCCAGCAATTACCGATCGACGTGCTCAAAATCGATCGCTCCTTTGTCGCCAACATGAGTCGCGGCCAGTCTTTCAAGGACATGGTCGGCGCCATCATCACTCTGGCGAATAATCTCAAGATCCCCGTCATCGCCGAAGGCGTGGAAACCGGCGACCAGGCCGATACTTTGCAGTCGCTGGGTTGCCCCGTTGCCCAAGGATATATATACGCCCGCCCCATGACAGCCGCGCAAGTTGATGAGTTTCTAACCGCCCGCCAGACAAGCCCGCTCCGCCGCCTCGGCGCTGCATAGAAATGCGAATCTCAATCCGCGCTCTGCGCTGGCGGCCCCGTTGGATTCCGCAGAGAATCCGACCCCGCTCCCCCCGGAAAAACCAATTCATCCCCATTGCGCAACGCCCAATCCTGCTTCGGATCCATCAGGTGCCCATCCGCGTCAAGCTGGATCAGCTCGCGCGTCTTTCCCTCGGGCGCTTGCCGGATCAGCACAATCGTGGTCGGCTTCCCCGGCGGAACGGTAAGTTCATCCGCGACGATCACTGCCACGCTGTCCCCCGTGAGAAGCTCGCGCGCCCCGGATGCGCAACCCCCCCGCTCACGACAAACTGCGCCCCCGCCGCGTCCCCCACCCCTTCCAAGGGCGCGGAATTCCCGTGACAGCCAACGATTGGGAGTACCGCCGCAAGGCCAAACGCAATATGCCAACTCAACCAGGCCGAACGATTCATCTGAGCGCCAAAGTATATCAGCCGAGCCTCGACTCGTCTAAAAACCATCCCGTTGCACCGCCGCGCGATAATCCTTAAGCCCCTCCCGCCAAGGCCGCATCGGCCGCCCAATCTGACGCTCCAGCGGCTCGATGTCCAGCACGCTATACCCCGGCCGCACCGCCGCCGCCGGCCGTTTTTGCGCCAATCCGCGCTGGAAATCGGCGAAATTTCCGCCCGAACCCCAAAATCCTCCAGCGCAGCTTTCGCAAATTCAAACCACGTCGTCTGCCCCGAATTGGTCGCATGGAATATCCCGCCGGCGCCGCTGTCGACCAAATCCAGGATCGCCCCGGCAAGATCGACCGTATACGTCGGCGACCCCATCTGATCGTTCACCACGGTCAGCGGCTTTCCAGCCTGCCCCGCCTGCACGATCGTCCGCGGAAAATTAGGCCCATGACGCCCATACAACCACGCCGTCCGCACAATCAGCCATCGCGCCGGGGCATGCTTCTGCAATTCGATCTCTCCCAGCAGTTTTGACTTCCCATAGGCGCTAAGCGGATTTGGCTTCGCGTCCACCCGATACGACTGGCGCTGCGAACCGTCAAATACAAAATCCGTGCTGATGTGAACCAGCACCGCCCCCACCAATTTGCAAAGCGATGCCAGATACCCCACCGCATGCCCATTGATCGCATCCGCCTTCTCCTTCTCCTGCTCACACTGATCCACCTTCGTATGCGCCGCACAATTGAGAATCAGCGTCGGCTTATGCTCCCCGAAATACTTCTTCAAAGACTGCGGATCCGTAATATCAATCTCCGGCAAATCCGGAGTAAGAAACCGCCGCGACCGCGCGTTAAGTTGATCCGCCAGAGCATGCCCCAGCATCCCTTTCCCCCCGACGATATGAACCGAGTCGTAAACGCTCATCCTTTACTCGCCAGCCGCTGAAGCGCCTCTCCCGTCATCCGCTGCGTCGTCCAATCGCTCATCGGCACCGCGCCGATTTTGCGATATACCCGAAGTGCCGGCGCATTCCAATCCAGAACCGACCACTCCAATCGCCCGCACTTCCGCTCCACCGCAATCTTCGCAACAGCCCGCAGCAGCACCCGCCCTATCCCCCGATGCCGATACTCGCTCAGCACATACAAATCCTCCAGCCAGATCCCCGGCCTCCCCGTGAACGTCGAATAGGTCGTGAAATAAAGCGCAAATCCAACCGCCGTCCCCCCGGTTCTCGCCAGAATTGCCTCCGCCGCCGGCCTAGCCCCGAACAAATGCTCTTCCAGCAGTGCCTCCGTTGCCTCCATCTCGTGCAAGAGATTTTCGTACTTGGCAAGCCCGCGGATGAATTCAAAAATAGTCGGTATATCGGATGGAACCGCCGCGTCGATAGTAATTCCAGATCCCGCGCTCATGACATCACTTTCCAATCGGCAATAGGCAATTGGCAATCGGCAATCTCTTCATCGCCCCGCATATTGCTGCTCATAATACTTCAGATATTCCCCGCTCTTGATCGCCCCCCACCAGTCCCGATGATCCTTATACCACTGGATCGTCGTCTTGATCGACTGCTCAAACCGGTGCTTCGGTTCCCACCCCAGCGTGCGCTTAATCTTCCCCGCGTCGATCGCATACCGCCGATCGTGCCCCGGCCGATCCTTCACATACTGCACGCTCTCGTCCCAATTCTTCCCCATCTCCTTGAGAATCGTCTCGGTAATCTTCCGATTGGTAATCTCATTATTACCCCCCACGTTGTAAACTTCCCCAAACTTCCCCTTGGACAAAACGGCCCAGATCGCCTCGCAATGATCCTCCACGTGCAGCCAGTCGCGAATGTTCAGCCCATCCCCATACAACGGCACTTTCTTCCCCTCCATCAGATTCGTGACAAACAGCGGAATGACTTTTTCCGGAAACTGATACGGCCCATAATTATTACTGCACCGCGTAATCAGCACCGGCAATTTAAACGTATGAAAATACGCCCGCACCAGACAATCCCCCGCCGCCTTGCTCGCGCTATACGGACTGTTCGGCTGCAGCGCCGTCTCCTCCGTAAACTTGATCTCCGGCCGATCCTCCGGCAGTGTTCCATAAACTTCATCGGTCCCCACCTGCAAAAGCTTCTCAATCCCCCGCGCCTGCGCAAAATCCAGCAGCACCTGCGTCCCCACCACATTCGCCTGCACAAACGGCCCCGACCCCAGAATCGACCGATCCACATGCGTCTCCGCCGCAAAATTCACGATCTGCGTAAACTTATGCTCGTCATGAATAGCCCCCAGCAAATCCGGATCGCAAATATCCCCGCGAAAAAACACCGCCTGCTCGCCGAGCACGCCCTGAAGATTCGCCAAATTTCCGCAGTACGTAAGCTTATCCAGCGCAACAATCTTCACCGGCTCGCGTTTCTGCGCCAGCAGCCTCACAAAATTACACCCAATAAACCCGGCCGCGCCGGTCACGAGAATGGTTTGCATTATTCTTAAATCTCAGCGTTCTCCGCGTTCTCCGCGGTGAAAACTATATTACAGTAAATCACCCCGTTTAGCCGCAACCCCGCAGGGGTGCGCGTCCCCCGCCCCAGATACATCGCTTCAAATACATACCCGCTGGATTAACTCCACCCGATTCCCAAACGGATCCCGAAACTCAAACCGCTCAAACCCCGGTATCGCAACCGAATCCAAAATCTTCACCCCCCGCCCGGTAAGCGTTTCCCTCCACGCCCCCACGTCATCCACCTCATACGCAATATGCGCCTTCGTCGCCCCCCGCTCCACCCCCTCTTCCACCCCGATATGCAATTGCCGATCCCCCACTTCCAGCCACAGCCCCCCGCGCCCTTCCAGCGACGCCGGCTTCTCAATCTCACTTAGCCCCATCACCCCGCAATAAAATTCCCGCGCCTCCGCCTCTTTCACTTTTGGAACCGTAATCTGCGCGTGATGAACCCCAACAACTCGCATCGGAAGCTATTTCGCTTCCTTATTCGCCCCACACTTCGACACCGTATTACACGCCTTTAGATAAAAATCGATGTTCTCCCCCGCATCCGCCCAGAACCCATGCACCTTGTCCGCCGTCATATGCCCATGCTCAATATACGCATTATTCACATCGGTAATCTCAAGCTCATTCCGCGCCGAAGGCTTCAATTTCCGCACGATGTCGAACACATTCTTGTCGTAGAAATAAATCCCGATCACCGCCCAGTCGCTCTTAGGCTCTCTCGGCTTCTCCACGATCCGCACCACCCGCTCCCCCTCCATCTCCGCCACGCCGTAAGCCCGCGGATTTTCCACCCGCGACAGCAATATCTTCGCCCCCTCCTTCTGCTCCGCAAATTTCGCGCAAGCCTCCCGAATCGTATATTCGAGAATGTTATCCCCCAAAATCAGGCACATGCTATCCCCCCCCGCAAAGTGCTCTGCCAGCCCCAGCGCCTGGGCGATCCCGCCGGCTCCCTCCTGGTACGTATAATTCAAATCCTTCAACCCAAAATCCCGCCCATTCCCCAGCAGCCGAATAAAATCCCCGCTGTTATTCCCCCCGGTAACCAGCAGCACCTCTTCAATCCCCGCCTTGGCCATACACTCCAGCGGATAATAAATCATCGGCTTGTCATAAACCGGCAGCAGATGCTTATTGGTGACCTTGGTAAGCGGAAAAAGACGTGAACCCGTCCCACCCGCAAGAATAACGCCCTTCATGAAAACCTCTGAAAAAACAACTGCAAGCTCTCCCTCTTTATCCCCTCCCCTTGTACTCCGGCCTTCGGCTCTGAGGCTCAGGCTCGAAGAGGGGAGGGTTAGGGTGGGGGCCGAATTGTTATCGGTTGAGATTCCAGCACACCCATTCTGATTTCGTCATTCGGATTTGATTCGTCATTCGGATTTCGGGTTTCGGATTTCTCGCTCATCACCCCACTACCGCCAGGCTCCTCACCGACTTCGGCAGCTCAAACGATATCCCCTCTTCCAGCAGCGTCCTCGTCTCAATCTCTCCGCCAAAATCCCGCGTCAGCCGGTGCACCAGCTCACTCACCAGATGCTCCGGCGCCGAAGCCCCCGCCGTCACCAGCACCGCGTTCTTCCCGTCAAACCACGCCGGATCCAGCTCCGACTCATCATCAATCAGATGCGCCGGCTTCCCCGCCTCGATCGCCCGCTCCACCAGCCGCTGGCTGTTCGAGCTGTTCTTGCTCCCGATCACCAGCACCAGATCCACGTCCGGACTCATCACCGTCACCGCGTTCTGGCGATTCGTCGTCGCATAGCAGATATCGTCCTTGGCCGGATATCGAATATTCGGAAACCGCGCCTTCAGCACGTCGATCACCCGCTGCGCATCCGAAACGCTCAGCGTCGTCTGCGTCACATACGCCAGCTTCGCCCCAGGCTTCACCTGCAAATTCGCCACTTCCTCCGGCGTCTCCACCACGATAATCGAATGCGGCGCCTCCCCCACCGTCCCGATCGCCTCATCATGTTTTCGATGCCCGATGAAAATAATCGTGTATCCATCTCTCACATACCGCAGCACTTCCATGTGCACCTTCGTCACCAGCGGACACGTCGCATCCACCTCCACCAGCCGCCTCTCTTTCGACTTCCGCCTCACCTCCGGCGAAATCCCATGCGCGCTATAAACCACCAGCCCCCCCACCGGCACCTCCTCAATATCATCCACAAACGTCACCCCCCGCTTCCTGAACCCATCCACCACGTGCCGGTTATGCACGATTTCGTGATACACATAAACCGGCGGCCCCTTCATGGCCAAAACCTTGTCAACGGTCTCGATGGCCATGTTCACGCCCGCACAAAAACCACGCGGATTCGCAAGAATGATTTTCATATCGGTTCGCAATGGTATCGGAAGCCGAGGATTGTGAAAAGTAGCGTCAACCACCCAGGGCAATCGCATTTCCCCCATCCTCCCCTCCCCTGGTACTCCGGGGGAGGGCCAGGGTGGGGGTCTTCACCATTTTTTCAAGCCATGTGCGATTGCACTGGTAAACAACCTGATCGCCATGCGTTATAAACGATCGCAATCAGACGCTTCGGCGCGTGAATATCCCCGCAGCACCCGCGCAAAGCATAATCAAACCCAAAACCAGGCACGCGATCGACAACGTCAGCTCGCGAAGACCGTGGTTTCCCCATTCGCCAGCGACCAGAAGATGGTCTTGGCCAATCGCGAGCACCGCCGAGATCACAGCTCCTGTCCCTGCCAACATGCCAAGAATCACCGCTACGGGTCGGAAAAACTCAAGTGATCCATACCGGCGCGCCACGATGACGCATATCAGGCTGAGCAGAGATGGGAAGAAGCTCAAAAAATGCATGACCTGCATCCTATCAGAAACTTGGCCACCGGTCCTCAATATTCGCCGCGATAGACGCCCTGATAATCCAGATGACAATTTATCCCAGATTCCGTATCTTGCCCTCCATTCAACAGGAGTATTTCGTGGCTCAAATCCGCCCCTTCGCCGGCGTCCGCTATTCCCGCAAAAACGGTTCCGACTTCTCCAATCTCATCGCACCCCCCTACGACGTCCTCGACGAAGCCGGCAAACGAAACCTCCAATCCACCCACCCCCAAAACATCGTCACCGTCGATCTTCCCCATCTCCCCGCCAAAACCGTCGGCCCCGACTCCGCCTACGCCATGGCCAACGACACCCTCCAATCCTGGCTCGCCGCCGGCGTTCTGCAAAAGGATTCCAAGCCCGCGATTTACGCCTACTCCCAAACCTATGCCCACGCCGACCGCCACTTCCACCGCCGCGGAATGATCGTCCTCGTCAAGCTCAGCCCCTTCGGCGAAGGCCACGTCGTCCCCCACGAAAAAACCTACCCCGACGCCATCCAGGACCGCCTCAAGCTCACCCGCGCCACCAACATGCAACTCTCCCCCGTCTTCGGCCTCTTCTCCGACCCCAAATCACAGGTCACCAGCACCCTCTACAAAAATCTCAGCAAGCCCGAAATCACCGCCACCTTTAACGGCGTAACCAACGACCTCTGGACGGTCATCGACAGCGAAGCCGAAAATGCCGTGATCGACCTGATGGGCGCCCGCCCCATCTACATTGCCGACGGCCACCACCGCTACACCATGGCCCTCCAATATCAAGCCGAAGCCGCCATCGCCAACGGCGGAAAGCTCCCCCCCGCCCACCCCGCCAACTTCTGCATGTTCAACCTCGTCGGCATGCAGGACGACGGCCTCCTCATCCTCCCCACCCACCGCCTCATCTCCGGCCTAAAAGACTTCAGCGCGGAAGCCCTCAAATCCGCCCTCACCAACGTAGCCACCGTCACCCCGGTAGATATCACCGAGTCCCAATTACCTCACTACATCGACGACCTCCTCCCCCGCCAACCCGCCAACACCTTCGGCCTCTTCGACGGCCAAACCCGCAAAACCTACCAAATCACCTTCACCAACCGCGACGTATTAAGCACCACCGAGCCCAAACATTCCCCCGCCTGGCGTCAGCTCGACGTAGCCATCGTCCAGCACTACCTCCTGGATCAAATTCTCAAACCCAAATTCGCCGGTGGGAATGACCCCGGCCGCGGCTACACCGCCTACTCCACCGAAGTAGCCCCCATGACGGATGGAAAAAAATACCAAATCGCCCTCCTCCTAAAATCCACCCCCCTCCACGCGCTAGAGGAGCTCGGAAAAACCAACGAGGTGATGCCCCCCAAAAGCACCTTCTTCTACCCCAAGCTCGCCACCGGAATGGTCCTCTACCCCCTAAAGTAATCCCCTCAATTGTTTAGCCGCAACCCCCCAAAGCGCAGCGCCAACTCATCCAGGGGTGCGCTTTCTTCGCCTATCAAATTCTTTGCATTCTCAACAATCCCACCCCTAAAAATCCGAGGATTTTTCAAAAATAGGTACAAAACGTACACCTCTTGGACCTGTATATAGAGCTGCAATGTTTTTTCTCGGAGTCTCTATGTCCACCCCTCTCAAATCTGAAATCTCAAATCTCAAATCCCCACGCCCGGGAGAAATCTCACCGATAAATCCCGGGCAAAACCGGACATCTTCGGACATTTCCCCAACATCCACGGAAATGGGGAAATTTCGCGAAGTCTCCGAGCCGCGAGGTCAACCCTGTCCAACGAATCCATATTGATCTGGGAACGCCCACGGCGCCGCCGTGGGGAATTCTCGCAGTCCGATCGTCAATCCCAAACCACATTTCCCCAATTTTGGGAAAAAGTGAGATATTCTGGCAGCCTAACTACTCTCCCGAAGCCCCCGCTTCCCCCGCACCCCCATATCCCTATAATCCCCCGCCTATCACAAAGGGAGCCCATCCTTGCCGCAAGACTTCTTCCAACACACCTTCCCCAGCGGCCTCACCCTCCTCGGCGAAAAAATGTCCGCCGTCCAATCCGCCGCCATGACCCTAATGCTCCCCGCCGGCTCCGCCTATGATCCCCCCAACCTCTCCGGCTCCGCCACCGTCCTCTCCGAGCTCGTCCTCCGCGGCGCCGGCAACCGCGACAGCCGACAGCTCACCGACTATCTCGACAGCCTCGGCCTCCAGCGCGCCGCCAGCGTCAGCACCCACCACACCCGCTTCTCCTGCGCCGCCGTCGCCGACCGCGTCATGGAATCCCTCGCCGCCTATTCCGACATCGTCCTCCGCCCCCGCCTCCCGGCCAAAGACTTCAAGCCCGCGCGAGCTCGCCCTCCAATCCCTCAAAGGCCTGGAAGACGACCCACGCCAAAAATTGCTCGTCGAGCTCCGCAAGCAATTCCTCCCCGACCCCCTCGGCAGAAACCCCATGGGCCGCGCCGCCGACCTGAAAAAACTCACCCTCCAGTCCTGCCAGGACCACTGGAAGCGGCTCTTCCACTCCCGCGGCGCGATCATCGCCTTCGCCGGCAACATCGACTTCGCCCGCATCAAGGACGAAACCGCCAGACATTTCGGCAATCTCTCCCCCGCCGCAACCGAGAAGTTCAATCTCATCCCCCCCACCCATCGCAGCCATCACCTGAAACAAAAAAGCGAGCAGACCCACATCGGCATCGCCTACAACGCTCCCCCCGAAACCGATCCCAACTACTACGTCCTCCGCGCCATCATGGAAGCCTTCGGCGGCGGCATGAGCAGCCGACTCTTCACCGAAGTCCGCGAAAAACGCGCCCTCTGCTACAGCGTCTGGGCCGGCTACACCGGGATCAATCCCCTCGGCGCCATCCTCATCTACGCCGGCTCCAGCAACGACCGCGCCCAGGCCACCCTCGACTGCATCCTCTCCGAAATCCACCGCCTCCAGGCCGGCATCACCCAGCCCGAACTAGACCGCGCCAAGATCGGCCTCAAAGCCGGCACCATCCTCCAGGGCGAAGCCACCTCCGCCCGCTGCGGCGCCATCGCACACGACTGGTTCACCCGCGGCCGACTCCGCACCCTCGACGAGATCGACCGCGAAATCGACGCCATCACCCTCGACCGCGCCAACGCCTGGCTCCGCTCCCACAACCCCGGCCCCTTCACCATCGTAACGGTGGGCCCCAAACCCCTCAAAGATCACAAAACCCAATGACCACCCAACGACATGATTTTCGCCAGCACGCCATGGCCAGCCGCGACCACGAGTCGGCCCCCCATTCGTATTCCCCCCCAGTGTTGAGGGGAAAAGGAAAAGGGGTGGGGAGGGTGCGGGAGGGGCGGGGAAAAAACTTTTGGGGCCCCTTTGCGACTCTCCTCGCATGGTTTGTCCCCGCCCCTCCTGCATTGCATTTGCCTTTAAAAAAGCTGGCCGATAGTTCTCCGAACTCAACTAGGCCTCCCAGCATTCAGCCACTTATCATTGAAGCGATTCCCAAAACTATCGAGGCCGCATGAAATTCCATTCCGCCACCCTCCCCAACGGCCTTCAAATCATCGCCGAGTCCAACCCCGACGCCCACTCCTTCGCCGCCGGCTTTTACGTCAACACCGGCAGCCGCGACGAATCCCCCTCCATCAACGGCGTCTCCCACTTCCTCGAGCACATGATGTTCAAAGGCTCCGAAAAATACTCCTGGGAAGACGTCAACCGCATCTTCGACGAGATGGGCGCCAACTACAACGCCTACACCAGCCAGGAAAACACCGCCTATTTCGCCAACGTCCTCCCCGAATTCACCGAGCGCACCATCCAGCACCTCTCCCAACTCATGCGCCCCGCCATCCGCCAAACCGATTTCGACACCGAAAAAAAGGTCATCCTCGAAGAGATCGCCATGTACCTCGACGACCCCGGCCACCGCATCTACGAAACCCTCATGGAAACCCATTTCGCCGGCCACCCCCTCAGCCGAAGCGTCCTCGGCTCCGCCGAATCCGTCGGCCACCTGAAGCGAAAACAAATGGAAGACTATTTCCACCGCCGCTACGGCCCCGGCAACACTATCCTCGCCGCCGCCGGAAAACTCGATTTCCAGACAATCGTCTCCCTCGCCAAAAAATACTGCGGCCACTGGCCCGCAGCATCCGCCCCGCGCAACCAGCGCGCCCCCAAAATCAAATCCCAAAAGAAATCCGTCACCGACTCCAAGCTCAATCGCCGCTACACCATGGCCCTCACCCCCGGCCCCAGCGCCCAGGACGAGCGCCGCTTCGCCGCCAGAGTCCTCGCGGATGTCATCGGCGAAGCCGAAGGCAGCCGCTTCTACTGGGCACTCGTCGACAACGCCATCGCCGACGACGCCGACTTCGGCTTCTACCCCCACGACGGCTTCGGCAGCTTCTACATCTCCCTAACCACCAACCCCGACCGCAGCGCCGAAGCCCTGAAGATCGCCAAAGCCGAGCTCCAGCGGATCAAAACCGATCTCACGGATGCCGAAGTCGACCGAGCCAAAAACAAAATCGCCAGCGGCATCGTGTTAGAAGGCGAAGTCCCCATGGGCCGCCTCCGCGCCCTCGCCGGCAACTGGCTCTACAACAAAGATTATCGCTCCCTGGAAATGGACATGAAAACGCTCCTAAGCATTACGCCCGATTCGCTGCGGGCTCTGATGCGCGATTTCCCCTTTGAGCCGATGACGGTCGTCACGCTTGGACCGAAATAGGATTTGCTCAAAAACAAATCCTCATTTCCCGGCGACGCGGAAATAGTCCAGTTCTGCAAGCGTATCTGAATTAACGTAATAGGCCGCCTGCCACCATTTACTCCACAACGCGCGCTGATCGCGGATCTCTTTCGGATAGGCGAAGCCCATCTGCTTCGCCAGGTCACCTAAATACAGGTCATATGCTGATCGAAGCCATATCCCCCAGGTTCGGGCCTGCTTGCAGGCCATCCGGTAGGCGATGTGGGCGACCGCGGCGGCAACAAACGGGTACCACACAACCGAATATCGACCCGCAATTGCCACAAGCGCAAAATAGCCCGCCACTGAAGATCCCGCCAAAAACGACAGGTTTACCCAAAAATCCATGCCCGCGCCTCGCCGTCAATGTTCGCGGCGAAATCCTTTGGTATCACAGCCGTCAATCTCGCCCATCCCTCCACGCCGGGGAAGCAATACATTCTCGACGGATAGTCCTCCGCCGAACGAATCGTGTTTCCAAGCTGGGTCGGCAAAAGCAAATCTTTACCGGGAAAATCGAACGCCAGTTCATGCGCCAATTGCCGACCATCGGCTTCCTCTCCGGGGCTCTTCTCTTCTTTGGCATCGATCGAGGCAAGCCGTTCGCTGTGGCGACGATAACGCCTTGACTGCGGTTCGAGCCAATCACGCCGCTTGGAACTACCGAGCCATTTGTAGAGCTTTTGGTAAAATCCTTCGCCCCGGTATCCCTCCAGAAATCGGTAGAACACATTGTTTAATAACATGAGAATTACGGATGCCACAACACACGCTACTGCCAGAACGGTCCCGTCTTTCAGTAAGTCGGAGGAGGTAAAAGTTAAGTAAGGTTGTTTGATCTGAAACCGGTCGATAATCCAAATAGCGTTCACGAAAAATAAAAGCGTCGGAAGGATGAATCCGAGAACCGAGTTGCGATCCAAAAGTGTGCTTAAGCTACCAAACATTGGAAAGCCATCAATTGAACAGGTCTTTTCTGCGATTCACCCATCCTCTTTTTAAGCAGATGCTTCTGACGCTGATTCGCCGCTGGAAGATGATCCCCTCTTCTTTTTCGGCGCATCCGGATGCGATTCTTCGCTCGGGAGTAACTTCGGTCGCGGCGGAGGTCGATCAGTACCCGGCGGCAATCCGCCTAACATCGCAATCTTGGCGGCCCCGGAAACGCGAAACTGGACTCCCCGCCTTTTCGGTACGTGGATTTCGCGGCCGGCGTAGGGGCCAAAGCGTGCGATCATCTTGCGGGCCGGCCGATCCACAAGCTTCAATTTGCCTAGCCCCGGGAGGCTGAACGTATTTCTTGCGTTTCGATAGGCCAATTCCGCTTGCTCTTGGAAAAAAAGCGACACCTGTTTTTTTGTGATCCCGGCAGCTTCAGCCAGTATCCGCGCAATTTCCGAGCGGGTCAGCGGCCGATTGGACTGTTTCTTGGCCATGCGGAGCTACCTTCAAACGTGAACAAAAAATGACAGCTTATCGTATAGGGTTTGTTGCAGAATTACCAAGAACGACGGCTCGATCAACAGCTAGGGTTTGGGCCTGTTAACAGGCAAGCATGCACTGCCTATTTCGCTCCCCACAACTTTGCAGTCGTCACGCACCGAAATCCAATATGATCCGCGGACGTATCCGGAGAGTTTTTCATTCGGGCTGCGACCCGATAGCTGAAACAATACGCCTCGTTGCACAAAAATGACCCGCCGCGCAAAACGCGCTTGGGCGCCGTTGGCTCATCGGGATCGAAGCTTTCGGCCGGCCCCTGCGGATTATTTCCGTTACCCGCCGCCGAATAATAATCAGCCCGATACCAGTCGCCGCACCACTCCCACACATTCCCGGCCATGTCATAGAGCCCATACCCATTGGGCGCAAATGCATTCACCGGACTTCGAAGCACATACCCATCCTCAGCCGTATTCACATCCGGAAAATGCCCCTGCCAGAAATTGCAGCGTGGATTGCTTGCCGTCGGCTCCTCATTCCCCCAGAAATATTTCTTCCCCGCCAATCCCCCTCGCGCCGCATATTCCCACTGCGCCTCCGTCGGCAAACTCTTCTTCGCCCACTTTGCATACGCACAAGCATCATCCCACGAAACCTGCACGACAGGATAATTATCCTGCCCATCAACGCTGCTCCCCGGCCCCTCAGGATGCCGCCAGTTCGCCCCGGGCGTCCACGACCACCACCGCCCCGGATTATCCAGCGGCACAGGCCCCTCCGTAGGATGAAACACCAGCGAAGCCGCCACCAGCGCCTCCGCCGGGGGCGCCGCCGACCCCGCCGGCAACTGCTTCATGATGTCGGCCAGCGCCGGCGCCCGCTCCGCCGTCGTCACGTAACCCGTCGCCAGGGCAAACTTACGAAACTCGGCGTTCGTGACCAGCGTCCGATCGATCCAAAACCCGTCGAGTTTGACGCGGTGAGTCGGACGCTCATCACTCCGCGCATCTTGATCGCAATCCGCCGCCCCCATGACAAACTCACCGCCGGGAATCCACACCATGTCCGCCGGCGCACCACGCGGAACCGAATCCTTCCCGCTCGGCATCGTCGCAGCACTCGACGAAACGCGCCGCGGCAACGCCGCACAACACGAAGGAAGCGTTGATTGCGCATTCGCGCTTGCCGCGAACAAAAACCAGAAAATCACCAGAAATCGTTTCATCAAACCACACGCTTCACAAACCACGATCCAATTCTCCCCGTGTAGCCGCCCCACTTGTCGGGCGCTTTCCGATTCCCCCTCAATCCGGAATCGGCCACTCCTCCACCCCGCACCTCTTCACCCACGCGTCATAAGCCCGATGCAACTCCGCAACGATTTCCGGATGCTGCCCCGAAACATCATGAAGCTCCGTCCGATCATTAACCATATCGAAGAGCTGCCACCTCTCCCCATGTGGCGCGACCAGCTTCCAATTCCCAATCCTCACCGCCCGGTTCCCCTCATGCTCCCAGCACAGCGCCCGCGCGGAATCGCCGCCCCTCCTTCAATCACCGGCGCCAAATCGATCCCTTCCTCGGGAACGATTGCGTTGTTCTTAAATGTTCCCGGATACTGTGCCCCCGCCAGATCGAGCACCGTGGGCATCAGATCAATCACATCGCCCACCTGCCCAGTTTCAATCTGCCCAACCTGTTTCACCGCCGCCGGCCACCGCACGACGAACGGCGTCGCAATCCCCCCCTCTTCGGTGAAATGTTTGAACTTCCTGAACGGCGTATTCGAAGCGTTCGCCCACGCCGGCCCATAGCTCTGAAACACATCCTCCGGCCCCGGCATCTGCGAAGACTTATTCCCCACCGCGATCGCCCTCCCATCGCGCATCTCATTCGGCACGTCATACCAATCCGGCTGCACCTGCTCCTGGCAAGCCCCGTTATCCGACAAAAAAATCACCAGCGTATTCTGCTCGATCCCGCGGGCGGAGATCTCATCAAGAATTTTCCCCACCCCCCGATCCATGTCTTCAATCTGCGCCGCATAAACCGCCATCCGCATGGCCTGCCACGCCTTCGCCGGCGCATCCTTCCACGGCCCCACCCGGCTCTCGCCATCATTGAGCGCCGGATTCGAAGCCCGCGGCGAAAGCCCCCAGTCCTTGTCCACCAAACCCATGGCAATCTGCCGCTGAAACCTGGCAAGTCGAATCGCATCCCAACCGACGCTGTAGGTCGATGCGTAATGTTCGATATCCGACTCCCTCGCCTGCAGCGGCCAGTGCGGCGCCGTATACGCCACATACAAAAAAAACGGCGCCGGCTGCGCCGCATAATCATCAACCATTTTCACCGCGTGATCGGTGATGAAATCCGTGTAATAAAAATCGGGCCTATCGGGATGGATGGGCGTTTCATTGTGAACCAGCCCGTACGGATCGTAATAACTCTCCACGCCGGGAATCGTGCCCCAGTGCTCTTCAAATCCGCGGTTGCACGGCCAATTCGCCATGGATTGGGAGATCGCGCCGTCCAGGTGAAAATCGAGCAGCGCCTTGGCCTGTGCCTCCGGCACATGGGCGATCGTCAGATGACACAAATGCCACTTCCCCACCATTGCCGTGTGATAACCGGCAGTTCGAAGAACTTCGGCAATGGTCACGCACTTATCATTCAGCTCCCCCTGGTAGGCCGGCTTATGGTCGATGGCCTGATTCATCGCCCCGATTCCCGCCTGGTGCGGATAAAGCCCCGTCAGCAGCGAAGCCCGCGTCGGGCAGCAACGCGCCATGTTGTAAAACTGCGCGAAGCGAACCCCCTGTTGGGCCATCCCATCGATGTGCGGCGTGTGAATCTCGCCGCCGTAACATCCCAGATCCGAAAACCCCATGTCATCGGCAAGGATGAGCACAACATTAGGCCGCGGCGCCGGCGCCGAAAACGCCGATCCGATCCAGGAAAACGAAACGACAACCGCTGCTGCTGCGATTGTCAGAAGACGGACGGGAATGAATTCGCGCATTGATTTCAGGTTTTCCGCTGTGAACCTTTGCGCAGGGTGCGTTTCTCCCACCACGTCAGCGAGTGCATTCCCTGTGCACTGACCTTTGCGAGGATCGCGTCGATCTTCGCCTCTTCCCGCCGCCGCCGGGCGATTTCTTTGTTTGCGTTGCGATTACTCTGCCACCGGTGCCGCGGCACGCCCTCGCTCGCCGAATAATCTTCAACCACCTGCATCGTGCTGCGGGCATTGTAAGAGCTGCTGAAGAGCAGGACCCACATCACCATTCCCAGCAGCGACCCGGAGGCCAGCGCAAGCACAAACATCGGCACCGCCAGGATCATCCCGATGATACAGGTCACATTCAGCGCCGAATTTCCACCCAGAAACGGCCAGAAAATCGATTGCAAGAGATATCCGCCATCGAACCAGTAATAGGGCAGAAGGTTCACCATGACCAGCATCGAATTGATCCGCGCAAAATGAATAAGGCGGCGATAAAGAGCGATTCCATCGGCCCCATGGGAATCATCGGCGTGCCAAGCGCAGCCAGCGGGTTCAAGTTCGGAAAATAGCGATATCCATGAACCCACAGCAATCCAATGCTCCCCGCCGCCAGCAGAGCGTTCACCACGATCCCGCCGATATGCCCGATGAACATCGGCCTGGCGCCCGACGGCATCGAAGGAAAAATCAGCCCCCCTGCGGGCCAAAGCATGAACTCATCCAATTGCCCCCCGGCCCATTGCGCAAACAATCGATGCCCAAAGTCGTGCAACATCAGCGCCACCAGCAGGAGCAGCAGGTAAAACCCCGCGACGACGATTGACACGCCGTCAAAAACGCTCGCCAGGCAAATCGCGGCCGAGACGAGCAGCCAGAAATGCAGGCGAACCCGAACCCCCACCCACGTCCCAAACGGCACCGACAAACCCAGGATGGCCGCAGGATTGCTGAGATAATCCCCCGCCCCGCCGCCTCGATAATAATCACGATCCTGCCAGCCCAAAGATGCTTCCTTTCAGCCAAATAAGTATCGACCGGATTTTAGCAAAGGCGGAATGGAAATGTGGAGCGATCAGGGCAACAATTCAGCAACCGCAATGCTCCCTTGTGCAGCCATCGGCTTGATCGTATCGCTTGTGCGGTAGGTCTGGCGCTGTGAATAAGTGAACCCAAATCGAGCTGATTTATCCGCGACGGCTTCGCGATAAACCTCAACTCAGCGATCGACGAGATTCACGATCCAATAATCCCCTATCCCTGCCTTCGCATAGAGGTTGGCCTTGTCGCCCCGATCGAAATCCAAACTGGTATCGCTTACCTCGACAACCAGTAGCGCGGAGGAAGGATGCGGCTTGCCGACGAAGTCCCGCGGATTGCCCCCAACGATCGCAACGTCAGGCTCAGGCTCCGACTCCTCGTCGATCGCCAGCGGACCTTGAACCCGCACCACATGGCCGGCGCCAAACAGCGCCCGCATGGATTCAGCGCACAGGCAGACACATGCAAAATGAGCACTCCCCAAATGAGTACTTTCCCGGAGGGCCATTTCAAGTACCTCCCCATCGATCAGTTCGACCCGCTGATCCCGGAAGAAGCCGATCTCACTCATTCGGTAATATTCCCGCAGGTTCCAACGGCGAACTTGGGGTTCGGTCAATAACATTGCGTACTCCAGCCGGTATTATAACAATTCGGGTAATTCCTGGCCCTATCGTTAACCCCTCGGTGGCCGACTATAATTTCGTGATATGTCCAGCGATAAGCCATCCACCGAAAAGCCCCGCAAATTCACTATGGCCGATCTCCGCCTTGCCCGCGAAGCAGGCCGGAAAGTGCCGATATTAACCTGCTATGACTATACGACCGCCAGCCTTATGCAGGAGGCTGGGGTGCCGGCGCTGCTGGTGGGTGATTCAGCCGCCAGCGTCATTCTGGGCCACCCAACCACCCTGCCGGTTTCGCTGTCTTTTATGCGAGACCTCACGGCGGCAGTCCGCCGGGGGGCGCCGCGATGCCTGGTTATCGCGGATATGCCGTTTGGTTCATACCAGGCTTCGGTCGCCCAAGGCGTCAAAAACGTGTTAAGGATGGTGCAACTTTCCGGATGCGACTGTGTGAAAATAGAGGCGGCCCAAGGGCATCTGCGGCTGGTGCGCAGGCTCGCGGACGCCGGGGTGGCCATTATGGCCCATGTTGGCCTCCGGCCCCAAACCATCGGATTGCTGGGGGGATTTAAGACCCAGGGCCGAACCACGGCTGAGGCGGAGCGTATCGTTGAACTGGCGTCCCGCCTCCAGCGCGCGGCGCGGCTGCCCTGCTTCTCGAAGCGGTGCCGCCCGAAGTTTCCGCCGCGGTCGTCGAAAAGGTGGCCATCCCCGTTATTGGTTGCGGCGCGGGGCCGGCCTGTCACGGATTTGTGTTCGTGACCCACGACGCGCTTGGCCTCACGCAGCATAAACCGAAATTCGCGCCCAGCCTCGGCGACCTGGCAACGCCGATGCTCGCCGCTTTCAAGCAGTATGTTCGCCTCGTCGCCGAAGGAAAATATCCCGCGGCCGAACACAACTATGAGCGTTTGGCCGATAAATAGATTTGCCGTTGCCCAGTTTTCGCCAATCGGGTTTGATCGTATTCTTACCCATTGGCAATAGCGAATTAAAGGAGTTATCCATGAAATTGTTCCGCTCAGGTTTTGGAGTATCGATGGTAAGTCTCGCGGCGATTGCCGCGGGATATTTCGGCGGCAGGCCCCTGCTGGAACGCGTGCAGTTCGACCGCGCCGAGGCCGACGTTCAGGCCACGCGCCAGCAGCTCTCCACCGTAGAAGATCTCTCGACCGTCTTCCGGCATGTCGGAAAGGTCGTCGAGCCTTCAGTCGTCGAGATCACCGTTCACAAGACCGTCAAGCAGCCGCGCGGTGGAATGAACGGCATGAATGAGGATCAGCTCCGCAAATTCTTCAAAGATCACGGAATGGGCGATATGCCGTTCAATTTCAACGATAACGGCAACGATGACAACGGCGATCAGGACCAGCAGGAAATCGGCACCGGCAGCGGTGTAATCGTCGACGCCGATGGAACCTACGGCTACATCCTGACCAACAACCACGTCGCCGGCGATTCTACTTCGATGGAAGTCACCCTCGCCGACGGTCGCCGAATCACCGGCAGCGACGTGAAGCTGCTTGGCGCCGACCCCAAGAGCGACCTGGCCGTCGTGCAGATCAAGGCCGATCGCCTGATTGCCGCCCAGTGGGGCAACAGCGACGACCTTGAGAAGGGCGACTGGGTGCTCGCCTTTGGCACGCCCTTCAGCTACGTCGGCTCGATGACCCACGGAATCGTCAGCGCCCTCAATCGCAACGGTGTCGAGGAAAACAGCCAGGATTACGAAAACTTCATCCAGGTCGACGCCCCCATTAACCCCGGCAACAGTGGCGGCCCGCTGGTGAACATTCACGGCGAAGTCGTCGGCATCAACACGGCAATCGCCACCGTCAGCGGCGGGTTCCAGGGCATCGGCTTTGCCATCCCCTCCAACCAAGCCAAGACGGTTTACGAGGAATTGAAAAACCACGGCAAAGTCGTTCGCGGCTGGCTCGGAATTGGCATTGCCGA
Organism: uncultured Phycisphaerales bacterium; assembly: GCA_963755915.1. GTDB lineage: Bacteria > Planctomycetota > Phycisphaerae > Tepidisphaerales > Tepidisphaeraceae > PALSA-1353. The sequence goes on along the minus strand of CAVWLP010000002.1, from coordinate 2,399,601 downwards.
TGTCAACCAGGACGACAGCACCATGCATCTCGCCAGGTATCTTGGCTATCAGGGTGAGAACGGCGTCCTGGTCAGCGAGACCTTCCCGGGCACCCCGGCCTCCGGAAAGATCTTCCACTACGACATCATCACGGGCCTGAACGGCCAGCAAATTACCAATCGCGACCAACTCCGTAATACGGTGGCCGCCCTGCCGCCGAACACCACCATCACCCTCCAGGTCTTCCGCAACCAAAAGCAGATTGATGTCCCGATCGTCCTCGGCAGCCAGCCGGAAGACATCGCCTCCCTCACCGGCAACGGCGAGCAGGATAACTCCCAGCCCGCGGCGCCGAAGTGCAATCGCCCGAGGCCCTGGGCATGACGCTCAAGTCCCTCGATTCGGATACGGCGCAGTCGCTGGGTCTGACCGGCGTCCGCTCCGGCGCGGTCATCACCGGCGTCCAGAAGGATTCCGTGGCCGCCCAGGCGGGCCTTCAGGAGGGCGAAGTGATTACCGAAGTCGGGCGCACGCCCGTCCACAACGCCCAGGAAGCGATCGACGCTTTGAAGAAGGCCGATCTGTCCAAGGGCGTGCCGCTCTACGTCGCGACCCGTGAAGGTTCGCAGTTTGTCTTTGTGCAGTCGGGCAATCAGCAATAAGAAACGCTGCCCGTGCAACCGCGCTTGACGGCCCCGACTTCGAAAAAGTCGGGGCCTTTTTCATTACTGGGTCGTTCACTCCCAGAACGCCCACGGCGCCGCCGTGGGGAATTCGTATTTCGACATGGAGTCCAAACAGACCACCCCTTTTTCTTTTGCGCAAAATCTGCGCGTAAGCTCTGGTTACCGCGGATTCTCTCGTTATAATCGCGCAAAGAAAGAATGACCGGCTTGGATGGCCGGCAAAAATGTCAACTTTTGGAGGATTCCAAATGGCGGATTCATCACCGCAGGATTTCCCGACTGTCATTGGGCCGGACGCCAGCTTCAAGGGCGAGCTGTCGTTCGAGAAGGGCATGCGGATACATGGCCGCCTCGAAGGCAAGGTCAACACTGCCGGCCGGGTTCACGTCGCCAAGGAGGCGAAGGTCCAGGCCGACATCGAAGCGGGTTCGCTTCTTGTCGAGGGAGAGATTCACGGCAATCTTGCAGCGTCTGACCGGATCGAGCTCAAAAGCAGCGCCCGATACGAAGGCGATATGCGGGCCAACAAGCTCATCGTCGAGGAAGGCGCCGTTTTCAGTGGGCATGTCAGTGTGGGTCCAGACGCCGTGAAGACCGGCGGCACACCGCGCGTTTCGGTGCAGGTCAATCCCCGCATTTCGAGTTCGCCCGCCCCGCTACCGGCTAAAGTGGGGTAAAATCACCCCGCTTGCCGATTGAGGCTACCGGGTGACTTGCACATGGCGATCCCGCTAGAGCCGATCCAAAATTCTCCCACTGGCGACGATGGGCCAAACATCGTCTGCCTTCACTGCGGCCAATCGCAGCCGGTCTCCCGCAAGGCCCTGTCGGTGGTCTGCAAGTTCTGCCACAAGTCACTGCGGCTGGAAGATTTACGCGTAAAAGACTATCAGGCCCGCCGCAGCTTCGAAACCTGCGGCATCGTCAGCGTGGAGAAGAAGGGGAACATCGTCGCCGATCGGGTTCTCTGCGGTGGGCTCGTGGTGAAGGGAAAGGTCAAAGCCACAGTCACAAGCCACGGCCCGGTCCTGGTCGGCCCAGAAGCCGAAATCAAGGGCGATGTGCTGGCCCCGTCGCTGGCGGTAGGCGCTGGAGCAATCCTCGACGGAAACTATCGCATCGGATATTCAAATCCGCCAGCGAAAGCTAACTGATTTACTAACATTAAGTTATATAATTCGCCTGATCCAATTCCTTTTTTTACTTGATCTCAAACATATGTTTGAAATAATAGATTGAAACAAATGACTGACATTACCACTGATAATTCCCTCGAAACCCGCCGCCGATTATTGGACTCTGCCGGCGAGGTCTTCGCCGAGAAGGGCTTCGCGAACAGCACCGTTCGCGAGATCTGCAAAAAGGCCGGAGCCAACATCGCGGCCGTCAACTACCACTTTGGCGACAAGCAGAAGCTTTATCTCGCCGTCTTTGCAGATTGCCGCTTGCATGCGGATGGCGACCCGGCCCCCTCACCGAAACTCTCTCCCGAGCAACGTCTCCGCGAATTCATCCGCCAATTCCTTCGCCACCTGCTCGACCCCGGCCGTCCGTCCTGGTTCACCCGGCTCCTCGCCCGTGAAATGACCGAACCATCCGGCGCCCTCGACTCCTTCGTCGACGAGCACGTCCGGCCAAACCAGACGGTTCTCCAGGAAATCGTTCACGACCTGCTCGGCGACCTCCCGCCGCGCGTCATCGCCAAATGCACCGTCAGCGTTGTCGGCCAGATGCTCCACTACCACTTCGCCCGCCCGGTCCTCAAGCGGCTCAGCCCCATCTACGCCGATCTCGACCAGCACGTCGAAGAACTGGCCGATCACATCACGCGCTTTTCGCTGGGAGGCATCCGCGAAATCGCCGCGCGATACCAGAGGCCGTCATGAATTTCATCGCCATCAAAATGCTCGTCGGAGACCGGGCGAAGTACATCGGCATTCTCATCGGCCTCACCTTCGCCTCCCTGCTGATCACCCAGCAAACCGCCATCTTCTGCGGACTGATGACCCGCACCTTCGGCGCCATCACCGATCTGGGCCAGCCCGATATCTGGGTGATGGACAAGAAAGTCCAGTTCATCGACGACATCAAACCGATGCAGGACACGCAGCTTTACCGCGTTCGCGGCGTCACCGGCGTCGAGTGGGCGGTGCCGCTTTACAAGGGCCTCATCCGTGCCCGCCTGGAGAACGGCAACTTCCAGACCTGCAACGTCATCGGCCTCGACGACGCCACGCTGATCGGCGGCCCGCCGAAAATGGTTCCCGATTCGACCGGAAAAATCGGCCGCATCGAAGACCTCCGCCGCTCGGAGGCGGTCATCGTCGATAAAGTCGGCGCGGACGATAAGCTCGCGAAGATCCCCGATAACGGCGGCGCGCCGATCTCTCTGAAAGTCGGCGACGCACTGGAACTCAACGATCACCGCGCCATCGTCGTCGGGCTCTGCCAGGTCTCGCGCACGTTCCAAAGCCAGCCGGTCGTTTACACGACATACAACCGCGCCACGACATTCGCGCCGCAGGAGCGGAAGCTGCTCAGCTTCGTTCTCGTCAAAGCCCAGGGCGGCGTCGATCCGGCCGAGCTGTGCAAGCGCATCACCGCCGCCACGGGACTGGGCGCATTCACTCGCTCGCAATTCGTCTGGAAAACCGTCGACTACTTCATGGCCAACACCGGCATCCCGATCAACTTCGGCATCTCCGTGGCCCTGGGCTTTTTCGTTGGCACCATCATTGCCGGTCAGACGTTCTACAATTTCACCCTCGACAACCTGAAACATTTCGGCGCACTCAAGGCGATGGGAGCTGACTCGGCAATCCTTCTGCGAATGATTCTCGTCCAGGCCGTTCTCGTCGGCGCCATCGGCTATGGCTTGGGGGTGGGCCTCGCCAGCGTCTTTGGCGTCTTCACCCAGAAAACCGAGCTCGCCTTCTGGATGCCCTGGCAACTGCTGGCCATCAGCGCCGTTGCGGTTCTTTTCATCTGCATAATCTCATCGCTTATAAGCATTTACAACGTGCTTCGTCTCGAACCGGCGATCGTATTCAAGACATAATTTAAAACACTGTTGACAAATATAACACTGTTAACTATATTAACGACGTTATGGGATCCAAAGAACGAAGACAACGTCAACGGGATGATGTGAAGGCGAAGATCATCAACGCCGCCCGAGACCTATTCGTCACCGAAGGTGTGGAATCGGTTTCGATGCGCAAGATCGCCGACGTCGTCGAATACTCCCCCACCGTCATCTACCAATACTTCGCCGACAAGGAGGCCCTCCTGCACGAAATCTGCTCCGAGGATTTCGCGACTTTGGCGGAGACGTTTCAGGAGCTGGCCAAGATCGAAGACCCCCTGAAGCGCATTTACGAAATCGGAGTCACCTATGGCCGGTTCGGCCTGGCGTATCCCAATCACTATCGCCTGATGTTCATGACCCCCTACCACGGCGTCCGCGAAGACGAATCGGACGAGTGCCGCAAGGGCAACCCGGATGAAGACGCCTACGCGTTCCTGCATTACACCGTCGGCCAGGCGATCGAAGCGAAAAAATTCCGCGACGGCTTAACCGACGCGCACCTGATTTCCCAGGTCCTCTGGGCCGGCGTGCATGGCCTGGTCTCTCTGCAGGTCACCAAGGCCAAAGATGCCTGGCTGGAGTGGCGGCCGTTTGATCAGCGCATGAAGCTCATGCTCGATAGCCTTTTTCACGGGATGCTGCGATGAATTTTCTCGCCATGAAAATGCTCGTCGGTGATCGGCTGAAATACATCAGCCTCGTGGCCGGCCTCGCCTTTGCCGCGCTGCTGGTGACTCAGCAGGCGTCGATCTTCTGCGGCTACGCCCTCCGCACCGGCTCGTGGATTCACGACGAGCGCTGCTGCGATCTGTGGGTGATGAACGATCAGGCCGACTTCACGGAAGCCAACAAGCCGATTCTCGACTCCAATCTCGACCGCGTCCGCGGCATCAGCGGCGTGCTCTGGGCCGTGCCGATGTCGCGCAGCTATCTCAAATCGCGCCTGCCGGACGGCACGCAAGTGTCAGTCCGCGTGATCGGCGTCGATGACGCCACTCTCACCGGCGCTCCAGCCCGGATGGTCGAGGGAAAAATCGACGACCTCCGCCAGGACCGCGCCGTCTTCATCAACGTCGATCAGGCGAAGGACATTCTCAAGCTCAATCGCGCCAATCCCCCGCGCCGCTGCGCGTCGGCGACAGCATCGATATCAACGATCACGAGGCTGTCGTGGCCGGCACCTACCGAGCGACCCCCGAATTCTTCTGGGACCCGGTCATCTACACGACCTACACCCGCGCCCTGACGATGGCCCCGTCGGAACGACGAATGACCAGCTACGTCCTGGTCAAAGTCCGCCTCGGTTTCGAGATCGCCGATGTGCAGAGCCGCATCGATCAGCTTCCCGGCCTCAAGGCGGTCACGCCAAACCAGTTTGCCGCGATCACGATGGATTACGTGCTGAAGAAAACCGGAATCCTGGTGAATTTCGGCATCACCATCGGCCTGGGTTTTCTCATCGGCGTTTTGGTGAGCGGGCAGACGCTCTACACCTTTATGCTCGACAACATCCGCCATTTCGCCGCCATCAAGGCGATGGGCGCGGGAAATTTGAAGATCATTCAGATGGTCGCACTTCAGGCCACGTGGGCCGGTGGAATCGGCTACGGGCTGGGCGTCGGCGGCGCGGCGCTTACCGGATTTGTCTTCTCCAAAATCGGCGTCGCCTTTGAAATGCCCTGGCAAATCCCGGTCCTGGGCGCCGTGGCGATTCTTTTCTGCTGCGTCGGGGCAGCCGGCTTCAGCATCATTCGCGTGCTTCGCGTCGATCCCGCGATTGTTTTTAAAGGGTGATGTAATGACCTCGATCGTTCCCGAATATCAGTCGATCGTGCCCAGGGCGCCGGAACTGGCTGTCTCCTGCCAGGGGGTCACCAAGTCTTATGGCCAGGGCAATTCCAAAGTGGCCGCATTGCGCGGAATCGACCTCGACGTGCGCAGCGGCGAGCTGCTCATGCTCGTCGGCCCCTCCGGCTGCGGAAAGACCACGCTCATTAGCTGCATCGCCGGCATCCTCAATCACGATGAGGGCCAGTGCAGCGTCTTCGGCCACGATTTCAAATCGATGCCGGCGCGAAAAGACCCGCCTGCGCGGACAAACGATCGGCTTCGTTTTCCAATCGTTCAACCTTCTCCCCACGCTCACCGCAGCCGAGAACGTGGCGATTCCCCTGCTCATCAACAAAACCCCGCGCCCGCGGGCCATCGCCCGTGCTCGGGAAATGCTCGAGCACGTCGGCCTGGGCCCCCGCCACGCATCGCTGCCCCGCCAGCTTTCCGGCGGACAGCAGCAGCGGGTCGCCATCGCACGCGCCCTGGTCCACGATCCCAAGATCATCGTCTGCGACGAGCCGACCAGCGCCCTCGATCACGAAACCGGGCATCAGATCATGGAGCTTTTGCGCTCCACCGCCATGAGCAGCGGCCGATCGCTTGTCATCGTCACGCACGACGCCCGCATTTTCGAATTTGCTGACCGTATCGCCCAGATGGACGACGGCATCATCCAGCGCGTCGTTGATTCCCCGGAAGATTTGCAAAACTGAAAGCACCAAACCATCGGAGTCCGTCATGATCCGCAAAATTTTTCTGCCGTTTCTCGCAGTTGTCGGCGTCATCTTCGCCGTCTACACGGTCGTCGCCGGCAGCCGCCCGTCGCCCATCGCCCCCCCCGCGGCCGAGCCGAGCCAGGCGCCGTTCGACAATTACGTCGCCGGTGCGGGCATCGTCGAGCCCCTCAGCGAAAACATCCAGGTCGGCTCCGTCGTGCCGGGCGTGGTGACGAAGATCTACGTGAAAGTCGGCGATCACGTGACCAAAGGCCAGCCGCTGTGGCTCATCGACGATCGCGATCTCCGGGCAGATCTGGCGACCAAATATGCCGACGTGGCGGTGCAGCAATCCATGCTGGACTCCGTGCAGGCAAAATTTGATCGGCTCAAGCAGATGCCGCGTCCGGAAGAAATTCCGCCGGCCCAGGCCCGCGTCGATGCCGACCTGCACAGCCTCGAGGACGCTCAGGACCAGCTCCGAACCCTGAAAAGTGTTTCTGATCCCAGGGCCTTCAGCCAGGACGATCTCGATCGCCGCACCCACGCCGTCGATATCGCCAAGGCTCACCTCGCTGAATCCCAGGCCGATCTGGAGCTGCTCAAGGACGGTTCCTGGAACGAAGATTTGAAAGTCGCCCGGGCCGACATTGAGAGCGCCAAGGCCAGCCTCGCCGCCGCCCAGGCGCAGGTGCAAAACGACCAGACCCTGATCGACCGCCTGACGGTGACTGCCCCGATCGACGGGCAGATTTTGCAGGTGAAAATCCATCTCGGCGAATACGCTCCGGCCGGCGAGCTTCAAAATCCGCTCATGCTCATCGGAAATCTTGATAAGCTCGTCGTCCGCACCGATGTGGACGAAAACGACGCCTGGCGGGTGCCCCGGCATCCGGATGGCGGGCTTCGCGCTGTCGCATACTTCGCGGGAACCGCGATATAGGCTGCGACCTCAAGTTTTATCGGATCGAGCCGTACGTCATCCCCAAGAAGTCCCTCACCGGCGACAGCACCGAGCGAGTGGACACGCGCGTGCTCCAGGTACTATATACTTTCGACGTCGGCGATAAGCCGATCTATGTGGGGCAACAAATGGACGTTTTTATCGAAACGCCCCAAACGAATTTCAAGGATTGACGAATTTCAAGGATTAATGCATGTATCGAATTACCGCACTGTCCGTAGTCCTGGTGCTGATCCTCTGCAGCTGCGCGGTTGGGCCGAACTATAAAACGCCCAATACGGCAATGCCGGCGCAGTTCAACGAGATCGAATCCGCCACCCAGCCGACCTCCGAGCCTTCCGCCCGCGCCACCACGCAGCCCGACTACCAGTGCTGGTGGGAAACGATGGACGACCCAATCCTCAATTCGCTGATCCAGCGCACGGTGGTCAACAATCCCGACATCATCGCCGCCGAGGCGCGCATCCGCGAAGCCCGCGCCAACCGCGGCATCTACGTCGCCGGACTCTTCCCCGATATCGGCGCCGACGGCAGTTACACCCACGAACGCGTCAGCCAGAACCTCGCCGCGATACAGGAATTTTCTTCCACCAGCGGCAGCGGAGGCTCCTTCCCGGGAATCGAATCGGACACCTGGCAGGCCGGCTTCGACATGAACTGGGAAATCGACGTCTTCGGTCAAAATCGCCGCCAGATCGAATCGGCGAATTACGGGTATCAGGCCGCATGGTGGGATAAGCGCGATGTCCTCATCTCGCTCATGTCCGATGTCGCCGCCAACTATATCGAGCTTCGCGCCGCCCAGCGCGAACTGCAGATCGCCCAGGACAATCTTCACAGCCAGGAGCAGACGCTCGACCTCACCCGCCGAAAGGCCGAGGGCGGGCTGGTTCCCTATCTCGACGTCGCCCAGCAGGAAGCGCAGGTTGACAGCACCGCGTCGACCATCCCCAGCTTCCAGGCGCAAATCCGCCTGAACATGCACCATCTGGGCACACTGCTCGGCCAGTTTCCCGGCTCACTTCAGGCGGAATTGGATCCCGTCGGCCCGATTCCCGTCGGCCCATCCTATGTTCCGCCCGGCGTGCCGGGCGATCTGCTTCGCCGCCGGCCCGATGTCCGCCGCGCCGAGCGCCAGCTTGCCGAGACGACCGCCAACATTGGCGTCGCCACCGCCGACCTCTTCCCCAAGTTCTCCATCACCGGCGCCCTTGGCGATGAATCCGAGTCTCTCAAAAGTATTTTTGACTGGACCAGCCGAACGTATGAGATCGTTCCCGGCGTCTCCTGGGACATCTTCAACGCCGGTAAGGTCTCCTCCAACATCGACGTGCAAAACGCCCGCCAGGCCGAGGCGCTGGAGGCTTACCGCAAGGTCGTCCTCCAGAGCATCAGCGATGTGGATGACTCGCTGGTCTCCTTCAACCGCGAGCAGGTCCGTCTCGAAGCGTTGCGAGGCGCCGTCACCGCCAACCAGAAGGCCGTCGATCTCTCCACCGAGCTTTACGAAAAAGGCAGCACCGATTTTCTGTACGTCCTGGACGCCCAGCGCAGCCTCTTCGCCGCCGAAGACGAAATGGCACAAAGCGAGGAGCAGGTAACGATCGACCTGGTGGCAGTCTACAAGGCGCTGGGCGGGGGGTGGGAGTAGCACTGGCGGATGCGCCATCGCATCCGGCAATTCCGCTCGCTTTTCTGTAAACTCCCCGGCATGGATTCGCGATCCGGGCTCCTCTTGCTATTTGCGGTTCTCTTCCCCCTCTTCGCCGCCCCGGCGGCGTTCGCCCAATCCGACGCCCCGCAACCGACCTACGTCGGAATCTACATCAACGACATCCACGGCCTCGACCTGAAAAGCTCCACTTACACAGTCGATTTCTACATCTGGTTCCGCTGGCGGGGAAATGTCGACCCCAGCAACTTTGAATTTCTCAACGCCGAGCTCCAGTTAAAGGAACACCCATACAGTCCGCCAGCCGTCGGCGGATACCACTACCTCTCCTATCACTGCCGCGGCGTCTTTCACATCGCCTTCGACTACCACCGCTATCCCCTCGACGATCACCAGTTAGTGCTCGAAATGGAAGACGGCTTCTACGAATCGGGTCAACTGAAATACATCATCGACGGCGACAACATGCAGAACCTTCGCCCGCTCTCCCTCAGCGGATGGACCTGTGCCCAGCCGCAGTTCCAGGTCGTCGATCATGAATATCACACCAATTTCGGCCTCCCCAGCGAGTCGGCTGGCGGCCACTCAACCTATTCCCGTCTGATCTGCTCGATCGACATTTCCCGCCACAGCGCCTCGATCTACGTGAAGACATTTTTAGGAATCTTCATCGCCGTCGGCATCTCTTTCATCTCCTTCCTCTTCAAGCCGGGCGACGTCGATTCGCGATTTGCCGTCGGCGTCGCTGCGATCTTCGCCGCGGTCAGTTCCGAAATCGTCGCCACCAGCAACCTGCCGGAGATGCCCTACCTCACTCTTGTCGATAAGATCCACCTTTTCAGCCTGTTTGTGATTTTCCTCTCGCTCCTTCAGTCGAGCCTCTCGCTGCGATTTTTCCACGAAGGCAAGGCGCATCACTCCGCTCGCATCGACAAGATTTCCCTTTACGCATATCCGATTGCGTATGCACTGATTATCTTGATATTGACGTTCACCCCCTGATGCCCCGATCGCAGTGCTTCCGCCCCCCCAGGGCTCACTGCGCAGGCACATGAATATACGGTGCCAAGTCCGGCACGACCTTCGCCAATTGCCCCGCCACCATTGCCCCTACCAGGGCCGAACCCTTCGGATTCAGATGCGTCCCGTCAAACGTCTTGCCCGGCGAAGGCTGCGTCGTGCTGGTTTGCCCCTGGCTCATCTGTGTTGCCGCAACCAGATCATCCGCATTCGCCGGCGCTTTCGCCCCTTTAGGCACGATATCCTTCAGCGGCGCCAGCGTGTTCGTCTCCGTTTTCCCCAGCCGCTCGTACAACTCAATCGCCATTGCATGAAGATCGATCAGCGGAACATTTTTCTGGGCCGCGATCTCGCGCACGACTTTCGCATATGGCTCCAGAGTCGAATGAATTTTCCCATCCGACCCCCACTGCCGCCGGCTCATGGGCGTGATCAGAATCGGCTTAATGCCGGCAGCCCGCGCGTCGTCCACATACTGGTTGATGAATTTCCGGTACGCCACGTCCGGATCCGACTCCCGCGCCGCACCATGCCCCGGCTGATCGTTATGCCCAAACTGAATCAGCACGTAGTCCGGCTTCAGATCCAGGCATTGCTTCCACCTTCCCTCGGCAATAAAGCTCCGGCTGCTTCGTCCGCCTCGGGCCATGTTGATGCACTGCACGTCATCGCCGAGGCATTTCATAAACCCCGGCCCCCAGCCGCTCCCCACCGCCGTGGTTGAATCGCCCGCCAGAACGATCCGCACCGCGTACGATCCCCGCGTCGTGGCATCATCCCCCCGAACCGCCCCAATCTGCATCGCCAACACCGCAAATACAACCGCCAGAAATCCGCCGAATTTGCTCATATTAATCCAACTTAAAGCACAACCCCCGCGCCGTTCAAGCTTTTACGACCCTCGTCCGGGAAACGACAAAAATTTGACGCGATTCCTCTAAATAAACCGGATATCCGCCCGTAAACGTCCCAAACGACGGCACGATCAGGCAATTTCCCTCCACCACAAAACAAGGCGCCCAAACCACCGATCCATCAAAATCCCGAAGCTGCGCCGTCGGATGCACGTGCCCGGCAAACGTCGGCCCCTCACACCCCTCCGGTGGCACATGACAAAACCGAAACCCCTCCTCCTCGAACTCCTCTCCAACCTCCTCCATCCGCCACTCATCCACCGCCGGCCCAACTGCCCGGTCATGATTTCCCCGCACCAGCATTATCTTCAACTCCCCCTGTTCCTTGCGCCAGGCGGAAACCGCCTTCACCATTTCCAGATTCTCGCCCACCGGTCCATGCACGAGGTCTCCCAGAATAATCAGCCGCCGCGCACCGGTGATTGCGATCAATTCCCCGATCCGCGCCAAATCCCGCGCCGTGCTCCCTCCCGGCACCGGCACACCCAGCGCGCGGAACGCGGCGCTCTTTCCAAAATGCACATCCGCCAGCAGCAGCGTTCGCCGCGCTTCCCACCACACCGCCCGCTGCGGCAGCAGATGCAGCCGCTCCCCGCCGAAATCAATCGCCAGCACCCGGAAACCTTCACCGCGTCTTTCAACTTGAGACAGCTTCCTTCCTCGCCACCGTCCCACATTCCGGACACCGCTCCGGCGTCGCCCGCAAATCGTATCCGCATTCCGCCACTGCCCCCGCATCACCCGCCATTGCCGGCGAAGATATCGCCGATTGTAAAAAATCCAGACCATCGGCGGCAGGCCCGTCAAAACGATCGGCAGCCACTGCGGAAATCGTACCTCCCATGAACTCACCGGATTTCCGCGGTAAGAGAACGAGAAATCCAAAGCCCCGCGATTCCTTCGCCAACCGGGAGCATATGAATGCGACTCGCCAAAGTATCGCCAGAAGGTCTGCTGCGCCGCGGCACTTTGCATCCCCGGCGCGTTCATCAGCGCGGGCGGATATTGCCAGACCTCAATCGTGAAATAAAACTCGCGGTCCATCGATTCCAGTTGCGCGACCTTCTCCATCAGCCTCGGCGGCTGGAGTAGATTCTGATGCCTGTAAATCACATCACTGTACATGATGCTTCGGAAACTCAGCGCCAGCAGCGCCCCCGAAACAATCAGAAACGGCAAGCAAATGATCGCCAGGATCCACCTCATCACGCCTCGATTTTATCATTTGTCTTGGGACCGGACGAAACATTCTCCTTCGCCCCCACCGTCCCGCATTCCGGGCACTGATCCGGCGTCGCGCAAATCGTATCCGCACACTTCGCACATTCCCCGCAGCGCCCGCCACCGCTGGCGGATAAATCGCCGATTATAAAAACCCACACCATCGGCGGCAACCCCGTCAAAACGATCGGCAGCCACTGCGGAAATCGTCCATCCCAGGAACTCACCGGATTCCCCCCCCGGTACGAAAACGAGAAATCCCAAGCCCCGCGATTCTTTCGCAACCCGGGAAGTGTCGATTGCGACTCGCTAAAGTATCTCCAGTAGGTCTGCGGCACGATCACACCTTGCATCCCCGGCGCGTTCATCAGCGTGGACGGATATTGCCAGACCCTAATCGCGAAATAAAACTCGCGGTCCATCGATTCCAGTGTCGCGACCTTCTCCACCAGCCTTGGCGGCAGGAGTTGATTCTCATGCCGGGAAATCACATCCATGTACATAATGCTCCGGAAACTCAGCGCCAGCAGCGCCCCCGAGATAATCAGAAACGGCAAGCAAATGATCGCCAGCATCCACCTCATCGCGCCTCGATTTTATCATTTGCCGCGGGATTGGACGAAAAATTCTCCTTCGCCGCCGCCTCTTCCAGTTGCCGCGCCAATCGCTCGATCCGATCGACATTCTTCTCATATCTCAATTGCTGCGACCCAATCCCCTCCGCCCAGAGCGGAAACGCCAGCGGCGAGAGCCTCTCCGTGTGCACCATCACAATCTTCTGCTCCGCCAAATGCTCCAGCGCCGCTCGCAGCCGGGCAAATTCCAGTTGCTGCGCCAGCACCTCCCGCCGCGCCTGATCGAGCAAAAGGTTCCCCGGATCGAACTCCACAAAGACGTCGTAAAACAAGGCACTCGACGCCTGAAGCTGCCGCACCCCGCGTTTTCCGCCCGGCCGCGCCGGATTCAGCAGCCCCGCGATATGCGCGATCTCCCGAAAATGCCGCCGCGCCAGTTCGCTGCCGTTCACGCACGCCAACACATCCTCGATCAGATTCTCCGTCGTCAGCAGCTCCCGCCAAGTCTTCTCATCCCCGGCCATCGCCATCGGCGACATCAGCTCGATTCCATAATCGTTAAACGTCGCCGTCACCGGCGAAATCCCCCGCCGCGCCAGCGGGTACGAAACCACCGCGGCGATCCCCTCATGCACCAGCCGGCCCTGAAAGAAAAAGAGGTATTCGTGATGGTTCCCGCGCATCTTCGTATTTTCGATCACCACTTCCCCCAGCCGCGGAAGCCGCGACCAACGTCCCTGAAGTTCCAGCACCGCCCGCACCCGCTGCATCTCCTCATCCGCAAAAATCCCCTGGGCCGCTTCGTCGAGCCTCAATCGCATCGCCTCCGCCAGGCTGCTCGACATCGGCAGCCGTGCCCCCATCCACCTCGGCACCATGCTCTTCTTTTTCTTCGCCGTCCGCACCTGCGCCGTCATCTCGTGCATCCGCACAAACTCCAGCGACCTCCCCGCGAACGTAAACACATCCCCCGCCTTCAGCTTTGCCGCAAACGATTCTTCGACAGCCCCCAACCTCTTCCCGCCAACAAACTGCACAATCACCGCCCCATCCGATGCGATCGTCCCGATATTCATCCGGTGCATCCGCGCCAGCGACTCAGAAGCCGCCACCCATTTCCCCCCTCACCCTGCACCACCCGCGCAAACCGCGGATAAGCCGTCAGGCTCGGCCCGCCGCGCTTCACGAAATCCATCACCCATTGCCAATTCTCGTCCGTCATCCCCGCAAACGCATTCGTCGCCCGCACTTCGCGAAGCATCTGCGCCTCATCAAATCCATTCCCCGCCGCGATCGTCACCAAATGCTGCGCCAGCACATCCAGCGCCATCGTCACCGGCTCCCTCGGCTCGATCTGCCTCCGCTCGATCGCATAGCGCGCCGCGGAAAATTCCACAATCTCAATCGCCTGCGTCGGCACGCAGACGATCCTGCTCTCCGCCCCCGGCCGATGCCCCGACCTCCCCGCCCGCTGAATCGTCCGCGCAATGCTCTTGGGGCTGCCGATCTGAATCACCTGATCCACCGGCCAAAAATCCACCCCCAAATCCAGGCTCGACGTACACACCACACATTGCAGCGTCCCCTCTCGCAGCATCTGCTCGATGCGCCCCCGGATTTTCCGGTCGATCGACCCATGATGCACCGCAATATTCCCGATCCATTTCGGCCGAATCTCCAGCAGCGCCCGAAACCAAAGCTCCGTCTGCGACCGCGTGTTGGTAAAGACCAGCGTCGTCCCGGCCACCTCAATTCGCCGCGCCACCGCCTCCGTCATCTTCAGCCCCAGGTGCCTCGCCCACGGAAACCGCTCCACCGTTTCCGGCAGTGCGCTCACCAGCGAAATCCTCTTCTCATCCGGCCCCCGCACAATCTCCATGCCCCCCACACCCTCGGGCCCCACCAGCGCCGCACACGCCTGCTCGATATTCCCCAGCGTCGCCCCAATTCCCCAAACCCGAATCCCCGGCCGAATTCCCCGCAGTCTCGCCACCACCAATTCCGTCTGCACCCCGCGCTTGCTCCCCAGCAATTCGTGCCACTCATCCACCACCACCGCTTCGAGCAAATCAAACCGCTCGTCCGAATCCGGATACGACAGCAACACCGACATACTCTCCGGCGTCGTCACCAGCACAGTCGGCAGCCGCTCCCTCTGCTTCTTCCGCATCGCCGCGCTCGTATCGGATGTCCGCAGCTCCACGCTCCAGTTCAATTCCAATTCCTCAAACGCGCTGGTTAAAGATTTCACAGTATCCGCCGCCAGCGCCCGCAACGGCGTAATCCAAATCATCCGCAACCCCCGCCCCCGCGCCTTCTTTGCCCCTCTTTCCCCCTCTTTTTTTTCCCCCGCTCCCGGTACTCCGGGGGAGGGTTGGGGAGGGGGCCGTCGCTCGCTAAGGTCAAAATGCTCAATCACCATCCCCAACCCCCCCGCCAGCGTCTTCCCCATCCCCGTCGGCGCCTTAATCAACCCATTCTTCCCCGCCACATATGCCTCCCAAGCCGCGCCTGAAACGCAAACGGCTCAATCCCCTTCCCCGCAAACCATTTCTCCACGCGCTCTCGTCCCGCCGACTGTTTCACGATCGCGCCTTGGTCTTCGCCAGAAGTTGCCGAAGCGACTGCAACGTATCCGCATCCGCCACCTTCTTATCCGTCCGCTCCCGCAGCATTCGCGGAAACCTCACCGCAATCCCCGATTTATGCCGCCCCGAAGCCTGAATCGCCTCAAACCCCAGCTCAAAAACCCGCAGCGGCTGCACCACATGCACCGGCCCATATCGCTCGATCGTGTGCCGCCTCACCCACCGGTCCACTTCCGCGATCTCCTCATCGGTCAACCCCGAATAAGCCTTCGCCACCGGCACCAACTCTTTCCCCCCCTCATCCCAAACCCCAAACGTATAATCCGTCAGCAGCCCCGCACGCCTTCCATGCCCCGACTGCGCCGCGATCAGCACGCAATCCACCGTGTACGGCTGAACCTTCAGCTTCCACCACAAACCCGTCGGCCGCCCCGCCTGATACACCGACGACCGCCGCTTGATCATCAATCCCTCAACCCCGCGCTCGCGCGATTGCCCAAGCGACTGCCGGGCATCTTCCCAGCTCGCACAATTCACCGGCTCCGAAATCCGAACAATCGACCCGGCCGCGAATCTCCCTATCACCTCGACCAATCGCCCCCTCCGACTCTCCAGCGTTTCCCCCCGAACATCCCGCCCCTCAATTTCCAAAAGATCGAACGCAATAAACACAACCGGCACTTCCGGCCAAAAACTCATCTCCACATTCTTCCGATTAATCCGCGGCTGCAATTTCGCAAACGCCATCGGCCTTCCCGCCGACTCGTCAAACGCCACGATCTCCCCATCCAGCACCGTCCCCTCCGCCAGCGCCGCAGCCTCATGCACGATATCCGGAAACGCCCCGCTCACCAGCTCATCCCCGCGCGACCAGATCGCCGTCTGCCCATCCCGCCGGACGATCTGCCCCGAATCCCGTCCCACTTCCATTCCAGCATCCACTCGCCGATCTCCCCCAGCGTCGAAACCTCTTCCCCCAGCGGCTGCGCCAGCATAAACGGATATGGCAAAGTCCCCTCGCGCTTTTCCCGCGAATCCTCGGTTTGTGGCGCAAGCAGCTTCCGCATCGTCGCCTCATCCGGCGTCCAGTTTCCCGCCAGCCGATGCGCCATCACTTGTGCATCCACCCCCGCTGCATCCGCCATCGCCCGAACCACCAGTTGCCGCGAAACTCCAATCCGAAACTCCCGGCTCAAAAGCTTATGAAACACCAGCGTCTGCGCACCGTTCAATCTTCCCCAAGTCCGCACAATCGCCTCCCGCTGCTGTGAAATGCTCATCATCCCCAGCGGCTTCAGCGTCCCCTCGATCAGTTCATGCAGCCCCGGCGCTTCCGCCCCATCCGATCTCCCCGCCAGCAGCAGCGACAGCGTCTCCGAAAGATCTCCCACCAGCGTATAACACTCATCCACCAGCCATTTCGGATACCCCGAAATTTCCGCCACCCAGTCCCGCAGCAGCCGAAACGAAACCGTCCGCCCGATTTTCCTTCCCGTCATCAGATAAACCGCCCACACCGCATCCGCCGGCGGCGCTTCAAGAAAATACCGCCGCAGCGCCGCCAGCTTCTCGCTCGTGCGCGTCGTCCGATCCAGCTCCAAAAACAATTCCGTAAACCGCCGCATGTGCCCTAAACCGCTTCTTCTTCCTCGCCCTCGTCCCTGAATCGCGTTTCAAATGCGGCGGCATCCATTCCCCGCTCGTTCAAATACCTCACCACCGGCCCCGTGTATCCATGCGTCGCGATCACCCGCTTTGCTCCCGTCTCTTCAATCGTCTGCATCAACCCTGGCCAATCAACATGATCCGAAAGCACAAACCCCCGATCCGCGCTCCTGCGCCTTCGAAACCCTCGCACCTGCATCCACCCCGACGCGATCCCATCCGAAAACGGCGCAAACTTCCGAACCCAGGTCGTGCTCAGCGCCGATTGCGGCGCCAGCACCATCGCCTTCCCTTTGAATTTCTTGGCATTCTCCGCCGAGGCATGTTCCGTCGCCGGCAGCAAAACCCCCGACTCCCGGTACGCCTCCACCATCCCCAGCATCGCCCCATGCAGCAAAATCGGCCCGATTTCCGGATTCAATTGCGCCAAAACCCGCTGCGCCTTCCCCAGGCAATATGCAATGAGAACACTCGTTCGCCCCAGTTCCTGATTCTCCCGCCACCACTGATTGATCTCGCCGATAACGGCTCCCGCATCCCCCCACCGAAAAATCGGCAGCCCAAACGTGCACTCCGTGATCAGCGTGTCGCACCGGACAACTTCAAACCCCCGGCAAGTCGGATCGCTCTGCCGCTTGTAATCCCCCGTAAAAACCCAAACCTCCCCGCCATATTCCAGCCTCACCTGCGCCGACCCCAGCACATGCCCCGCCGGATGCAGCGAAACCCGCACCCCGCCGATCTCGAGAGTTTCTCCATACTCCACCGAATCAATGACCGCCCCTTCCCCCAGCCGCCTTCGCAGCACATTCACCCCATCAATGACCGTCAGATATTTCTCCGACCCGATGCGCACATGATCCGAATGCGCATGCGTTACGATCGTCTTCCCCACCGGACGCCAGGCATCGATATAAAAATCCCCGACCGGACAATAAAGCCCCGATGCGGTGTTTATGATGAGTGGATCAGATGCCATCGTGATTGACCACAATCGCACGTAGCGCGATCAATCCCGATTATAGGCGATCAGCTCCCGCATACGCCGGTGGCTGCGAAATGCCCCACCCCGCCAGCCGAAGCTGAATCAATCGCATCAAATCCTTCTTCGTAATTATCCCGCTCATCCTCCCCCCCTCTCGCGTCGCGATCACTTTTCCAAACCCGTTTCGGCTCATCAAATGCAGCGCCTCCACCGCCGTCGCCTTCTCCGGCAACGTCGGCGGGTCCGGCGTCATCACCTCCCTCACCAGCGTCGTCGGATCCCTCCCCTCCACATCGTGTAGCGTCACCATCCCCAGCAAATTCCCGCCGGCATCGATCACCGGAAACCCCAGGTGATGCTCCCGAAACATCCGCTGCTCAAGCTCCGAAACATTCAGGTCCGGTGGAACCGTATGCACGTCCGGATTCATGAGGTCCTTCACCAGCGCCCCGCGCAACAAATCTTCCAACTGCCCCGTCCGCGTCTCTGCGCTCACCGCCATATAAATAAATATCGCGACCAGCAGCAGAAAAAAGTTCAGGCTGAACAACCCGAATACCCCCATCAGAATCGCCAGAAATTTGCTGATCCCCGCCGTGATCTCCGTCGCCCGCGCCTGCGGCATCCCCAGAGCCAGCACCGACCGCAAAACCCTCCCCCCATCCAGCGGCAACGCCGGTATCAGATTGAATATCGCCAGCACCACGTTCATGTACACCAGATACGCCAGCACAAAATGCACCCCCGCCCCCGCGCCGGCCGTCGCCCGCAAAATCCCCCAGCAAACCACCGCGATCGCCAGGCTCACCATCGGCCCCACAATCGCCACCACCGCCTCCGCCCCGCGCTGCTTCGGCATCTCTTCAAACTGCGCCACGCCCCCCAGAAACCACAGCGTGATCCGCGTCACCTTCACGTCATACCCCCGCGCCGTCACCGCATGTCCCAACTCGTGAACCACCACGCTTACAAACAATCCCAACGCCGCCACCAGCCCCAGCACATACGGCATCGCCCCGCTCGTCAGCGACGCATCCATCGATATCCCAAACATCTTCGCGAAATACCCCACCTGGCTCCCAATGATCCACGCCAGCAGCGGCAAAATCAGGATGAACGATAGATCCACATAAACCGGAATTCCCAGCAACGTACCCGGCAAGCGATAAGATTTTCCAAACATGCTTGAATCGTAGTACCCCTCCACATCCCCAAACAACTGAGAATTTCCCGCCCTCCCACCCGCACAGCTCGCTGATATATTCGACCCTGCTCTATGCCCGTAACCCTTTCCTGGCAACAGGTCTCCCTCCGATTGCTTCTCACGGTCATCGCCGGGCTTATCATCGGCTTCAACCGCGGAGAGCACGGTCGCCCCGCCGGCATGCGAACCACTCTCCTCGTCTGCCTCGCCGCCTCCATCTCCATGATCCAGGCCAACCTCCTCATGAATTCTGTCGGCAAAACCTCCAACTCCTTCGTCGTTCTCGACCTCATGCGCCTCCCCCTCGGCATCCTCTCCGGCATGGGGTTCATCGGCGCCGGCGCCATCCTCCGCAAAGGCACCCTTGTCCTCGGCATCACCACCGCCGCCACACTCTGGTTCACCACCGTCATGGGCCTTTGTTTCGGCGGTGGCCAGATCGCCCTCGGCATCGCCGCCCTCACCCTGGGTTTGGCCACTCTCTGGGGTCTCAAACATTTCGAGCAGGCCTTAAAAGAAGAGACGCGCAACCCTCACAATCACGCTCTCCAAAACCGGTCCCACCGACCAGCAACTGCGCGACTCCATCGCCCAATCCCATTGCCGCGTCATCTCCTGGGGAATCACCTATTTCAATCCCACCGGCCGCCGTAAAATCATTGCTGAGGTCCAGCGCCACCAACTCCCCACCGAAACCCACCCTCCCGACTTCGTCGCGCAACTCGCCGCAAACCCCGGCACCGAAAGTCTCGAGTGGCACCCCCGAAACCTCTCGACAGATTCCGACTCCCGCCAACCCCAACCCCAGGGAACGCCCATCCCCATCTCCGCCTCCGAATAATTCCCCTCACTGCCGCTCCGCGCCCTCCACTTTCTCATCCCGCTCCCGCAGCGAATCATAAAGCGGCAGATTTCCCAGCAGCTCCGGCACCGCATACGCAGGCAAACACGCCGCCATCATCGGCAGAATCAGCGTCCAGCTCCCCGTCATCTCCAGGAGCAACACCACTCCCGTCAGCGGCGAGCGAATCGTCGCCGTGAAAAGCGCCGCCATCGAAACAATCGCAAACGCCGCCGGCTCCCCAATTTTCCCGCCCATCAAAACCCAACCCCCAACAAAAATATGCCCCAAGACCGCCCCTATCGCCAGCAGCGGCGCGAAAACCCCGCCCGGCGCCCCCGACCCATATGAAAACATTGCCAGCACAAACCGCACCGCAAAAATCCAGATGGCCGTCCAGAGAAAAATGTGCCCCGTGATCGCAAGCTCCCCAATATTCTCCCCCCCACCCACCAACCCCGGCGAAAAATACCCAGCAGCCCCGCCCCCGCCCCCACCACCGCCGCCTTCGTGCCGCGCGGCCAATTGCGCGCCGCCCAAAATATCCATCGACAGCAGCAGCCCGCGGTTGTACGCAACGCCCACCAACCCCGCCACAAGCCCCAGCAGCAGATACTGCGGCAAAACTCTCGAGGGCATCTCGCCCATCACCGGCGCCCCAAAATCCGTCACGTTCCCCAGAAAATGCCGCAGCACCACCGTCCCCGTCACGCACGCCACCAGCGTCGCGCTGAAAACCCGCGTCGAAAACCGATGCAGCAGCTCCTCCACCACAAACAGCACCGCCGCCAGCGGCGCGTTAAACGCCACCGCCAATCCCGCACCCGCCCCCGCCGCGATAAACGTCCAGGGCTCCGGCACAATCTTCTTCAGCCCATCCGCCGTCAATCGCCCGACCGTCCCCCCCATCTGCACCGTCGGCCCCTCGCGCCCCAGCGCCAGCCCGCTTCCAATCCCCAGGATCCCGCCGAAAAATTTCACCGGCAGAATCTCCAGGTTCGCCGGCTTCAAATGATTCCGCACCACCGACTCCACCCGCGGAATCCCGCTCCCTGCCGTCTGCGGCGCCAGCCGCTGCGTCAGCCACAAAGCCAATCCCGCCCCCACCGCGCAGCAACCCACCGGCAAAACCCACCCGATCCATCCTGGAAAATGCGCATGTGCAAACGCGATCATCTGATTGCGCCGATAATCCGCCCACATCAGCGATATCCGAAACGCCACCCCCACCAGCCCCGTCACCGCCCCCACAAACGCCGCGATCACCATCAGCGCCAGCCATTGCAGCGGCCGATTCGGAAGCCGGTCCTCGTCCGACGCGATCCCCGCCATCACTTCAATATGGTCGCCCTGCGATTTCATGTGGCGGATCATATACGCCAACTACTTGCGCACCGAATGCGACATTTTTTCCCACCATCCCCGATTTTTCCCTCGTCTTCATCCTCTCGCGCGCTACGGTATTTTCAGAGGCGCATCATGCAGAACCAAACCATCCCGCCCGAACAGTGGTCCGCATTCTTCTCTCAGTTCAGCCGCGATCACGAGGGCTGGACCGCCAACATCGAAATCCAGGAAAGCTTCGGCGAGAAAAGCCTCGCCGCCTGCCTCGCCTTCCACGGCATCAGCTTCGACACCAAGGGCACACGCCCCTCCACCGTGCAAATCAGCGCCGGCGGTATAGACAATCCTCACCTCGATCACATGATCCACCTGCCCCTCAACATCCGCGAGGTAACCGACCACAACGGCGACGTCCACCTCCGCATCGAACCCGCGACGGGCGCCCCCACGATCATCCATCTGCGCGCCCCCGCCCATTAAAAAAACTCGGAGCCCCCAAAAATGAAAGAAAGAATCAACTGGCACGAGTTGGTTCCCGACGCATACAAAGCCCAGGCAACCGTGGAACGCTATGTCCGCTCCAGCGGCATCGACCAACGGCTCGTCGAGCTCGTCAAACTCCGCGCCTCCCAGATCAACCAGTGCGCCTTCTGCATCGACATGCACTGGAAGGACCTCCGCGCCGCCGGCGAAACCGAACAGCGCCTCTATGGCCTCACCGCCTGGCGCGAAAACCCCTACTACACCGACCGCGAACGCGCCGCCTTCGAATGGACCGAATCCGTCACCCTTCTCACCGACGGCTTCGTCCCCGACGACGTCTACGACCGCGTCCGCGCCCATTTCGGCGAGGAAGAACTCGTCAAGCTCACAATGGCCATCGTCACCATCAACGGCTGGAACCGCCTCAGCGTCGCCTTCCGCACCGTCGCGGGTCAATACCAGCCGGGACAGCATCGCACCTGAAAAGAACAGGCGCGATCCCAGAGCATCCTCTTCCGTGTAGCCGCCCCACTTGTGGGGCGCGTCTTTCGATTACCACCCACCGCATTGCGCACCCACGCAAAGCCGGCGCCCCGCTTCCTTCGCCCCCTGATGAGCCCGCACCACTCCGCTCAAAGTATTCAGGTCGGCAATCCCAATCGCCCCCAGTTCGGCGAACATATGCACGCAAACTCGCGCAAAAAATGCGGAGAATCTTTAGTTCGTATAATGTTAGGATATAACGCACGCCACCCTTCCAATCCAACAAATAAAATCCATCGTTTCCTAATCGTATGCTAAATTATTTCAAATAAATAACATACGGCGATTTATGGATGCGTCGATTGCGACAGCCCTTGGCTTTATGCAACCGTTTGCTCCCCAATCGCAGGAACCGTTAAATAATGTTAATTTGATTGACACTTGCGGCCTGTACCGTTACTTTATTGGCTGAAGTCAGGTTTCGGGTGTACTGCCTTCAGACAAGTCCATACTTACGGCGAGGTCGGAGAAAATGCATAAAGCCGTAAAAATCCATCGTGCACGGAAAGGGGATGCAATTATGCGCCACGATCCACCATCCTGTCCGTCGTCGCTCTCGGCTGCCTTCTGTCCATTTGCCGATTCGCCGGTGCCGACACCATCAGCGTCACCTCTTTTTCGGTCAATCCTGGCGCCGGCGTTTATACCTACAATATTTCTATCGATCCTCTTGCCGACGTCACCAACGGCAATGGATTCGTCATTTACAACATCGCCGGATTTACAGGTTCGAGCCTCACCATCCCCGGCCTGCCCGGAACCTTCTCCCCGACCACCAGCACCTTCTTCAACGCCATCTCCTCATCTTCCGGGCCCGTGATGTTCCCTGCCTCTACGGTCACCCTCACCAACAACTTGTTGGACAATAACGCCGGCACTAGTGGCACCAACGGCTTTACCAATCTGAGCTACTCCTATACCGGCCCCGAAATCACTAACTCCACTTACACGGGAATCTTGACCATTACCGCGCTTCCCACCAGCGGATATACGACAACCCCCGTCGAATCTTTCGATAGTAGCGGCGCTCGACAACAGCACCGTCTATGTTCCCGGAAGCCCGACATTTGGAAGTATACCCGTCGCTCTCCCCGCGTCGTTCTGGGGCGGCGGCGTCTTAATGTCCCTGCTCCTTTGTGCGGGGCTCGCGAAAAAACTCCGCTTGCCACCGGAGGCTTTGAATTAATTCCTCTTCAGGCGAAGGCAGTCGTGGTCGAATAATCAGTTGAAGTTTTGTTCGGAAGTGATTTTTTTTGCAACTTATCTGTCGCGTTTAAAGGATTGTATGTCGCTTTTTGGCACAAACATTCGGCAACCCCGGAGGGGCCTTATGATCGGAAAGAATCTATCGCTTTTGGGCAGTCTCACTGTCGCTGTCTTGCTCTTCGGCACCCAAGCCGCAAGGGCAACCTTCAGTATCGGCAACTCCTCATCCAACCCGGCGACGGGCGAATATCAGTATTCAATATCATTCGTCGCCGCCAGTAACGGGACCGTCAATACAGGCCAGGGATTTGTCATCTACGACTTCCCCGACCTTATCACTACTGGCCCCGACGCATGGTCCCTCACCGGAATCACTGGCTTCGGTACCGCCAACCTCAATCTCACCCAGCAACTAACCGGAAATGCCATCGATCCCGCTCTCAATACCCAGATGGCCTCGTTGGGACACGTAGACAATCCCAGCATTGAGAATCTAAGCTTCGCCTACAACGGCTCCAGCTACTCCGAACCCGGCGCAGGCGCAAGCGGAATTCTGACCCTCTGGACCACCGACCTCAATACAGGCGTCAACACCTACGGCGCCTCTGGTGCCGAGGACACCGAAACCGGCAACCAAAAAGTGGTCAACACCATCACCACTCCGTACGTCCCGGAGCCCACCACTCTCGCTATTATGGGATTGACCAGCGCAGCTCTGCTCGGTCGCCGGGCGCAAAACCGTCGCCTGAT
This sequence comes from uncultured Phycisphaerales bacterium, assembly GCA_963755915.1. Lineage (GTDB taxonomy): Bacteria > Planctomycetota > Phycisphaerae > Tepidisphaerales > Tepidisphaeraceae > PALSA-1353. Next base: position 2,375,323 of record CAVWLP010000002.1, on the reverse strand, counting down.
TGACGGCTCAACTGCGATTTAGTTGTCTAATGCTAAAATCACATCGGCCCGCTCTTGTGAGCGGGCCTTTTTTATTTCCCCACGCGCCGCACACGCCGTCGCGCCGCGATTAGCACCCCAATCCCCGCCAGCGCCGCGCACCCCGGCTCCGGAACATCCGCCAGCAATCCATTCGCCGCCGCAAACGCATCCAGCGCCGCCACGTCCGCCGGCGTCACCTCATTATCCGCCCCGTTGTCTCCCTGCCCAAAGTTTGCCGCCAGCGCCGAGAAATCCGACCCATTCACTGAGCTGCTGAACAGAAAATTCCCCTGGTCCCAGTTCGTCGCCCCGGTTCCAAAGTTCGACGCCAGGATGCTGAAGTCCGACCCGTTCACCGTCCCATCCAGATTCGCATCTCCCAGCAGGGTGTATTTCAATTCAATCTGCCCCGAACTCAACCCCGCCACCACCCCATCCGCCCCGTCCGCGAATCCGACCCCATACTCCAGCCCATTATTCAGCGTCTGCGCCGCCGAAGAAATAATCCCCGGCCCATTCCACTCCCCATTGTTAAACCCGCTGGCAAGATACCCCTCGATCGTCCCGATCGGATCGCTCGACCCGTAGGTGATGATCATGTGATTGTTCGTGATATCCAGCACCCCTGTCCCCGCGATCGACAGCCCCGCCACCGTCACCTGCCCGACGCCGGTGCTTAGCTGCACCGACGTCGCGTTCCCAATCGCCAGGCTCGTCATCGCCGGCAGCGCCCCCGCCGACCCCACCACCAGCCCGCCCGTGCTAACCGTCGTCGCACCGCTGTAACTGTTCGTCCCCGAAAGCGTCAGGATATTTGCCCCGGTTTTGGTGATCGAAAACGCCCCGCTGATATTCCCCCCGATCGCCAGGTTCCCGCTTGCCGTATTCAGCGTCGCGTTCGCTTCCAGCGCGATGTTCAGGTTGATCGCCTGCGAATTGCTGCTGTTGTTCACGATGTTCCCAGAGAGTTCAATCGCATTCCCCCCGATCGAAAACGCTGCCGCCCCCGGATTGAACGTAATCCCCGAATAAGCCGTATTCGCCGCCGAGTTATTGTTCGGCGAAAGATTCGCATTCCCCGCAAAAACCAGCGGCGCATTCGCCGTCAGCGCCGTGCTCCCCCAGTTCCCAGCCGTATTCCAATTATTATCCGCGCCACCCCCAGTCCACGTCGCCCCGCTGATTGGCGTCATCATCCCGTAATTCGTCGTCCCCTTCACCAGGTCCAGCTCATACGTCACTCCGTCCACGATCACGTCGTACAGGCCATACGTCCCGTTAAACGAAACCTGCCCGCTGGAATTCGTCGTCAGCGTATCGTTCGTCTGCCATTGGCTCATCCAGTTCTCAAACGTCTGCCCCGCCGACGTGAGCTGATAGCTGCTGTTGTAAAGCGAGTAGGGAGTGTTGTCGTTCGGTCCCCCAATTCCCGCCCAATACCCAAACGTCGTCGCCTGCGGCGTCCCGTAAATCATCGTCAGCGCCGTCGTCAAATCCGTATCGTACGTGCTGTTCGACGGTGAATCCCCCGTCCCAACCCCGAATTCCGTCAGCGACAACGCCGCCGCCGCTCCGCTGGCCGTCTTGTCCACCGACAAATTCTGCATCGCATCTTCCATCTGCGCCGCGTTCACCGCGTCGTTCGTATCGACGTACAGTTCCATCCCCACCCCCGAAATCGGCCCCCCATCGTTCTGAATCGTCTGAATCCCCTTCAAATACCAGTTCGCATATGGGTCCGACCCGCTCGCCGCGCCGCTGCTGCTTATCGTCGCCGGCGAAAACTGAAGCACGTTGTACTCATTCGTGTACAGCCGCGTATTCGCCCCCGCATTCTTAATATCCGTCGCCGCTTGCGCGTAATAATTCGCCACCCCCTGATACCCCAGCACCCCGAGGTAATTGTCCGAATCCGCCTGCGTATGCCAAAGCTCGTTAAAAAGATCCACTTCCTGGTAACTGTCCGTCCGCGGCGTCCCCAGCGCCCCGTTGTTTCCCGACAAATAATAATTCACCCGGCTCGTCATCGCGCTCTTGAGGGACGCGAGATCTGCCGCCGCGTTCGGTGACCCGCTGTCGATCGCGCTGAACCAGGTATTGACGAACCCCGGCTGCTCCGTCGCCCCCCAAAAACCGTTATGCATCCGCACCGCCAGCCCATGCTGCACCGCGAAATCCGTCATCGCGTCAACCGTATTCATGTTCACGCTTCCCTGCGTGTTCTCGTTGTTCCCCCATTTCCCCGCATTCGACGGCACAATCGCGTTGAAATTCGACAGAATCGCGTTCTGATAACTGATCTCCTCCGTCGTGTTCGGCGCCGAGCTCACCGGCGTGGAAACCCCTCCGTTTAACCACTGCGCCGGCTCATAGTACGGATCGAACCCATACACCGCCCCCGCAAACGTAAACGCATTGCTGATCAGCTTCACCTGCACCTGTGTCCCCGCCCCAAGCTGCAGCCCATTTCCATTCGTCAGCGAAATCGTCGCCGAACCCGACCGGAAATTCTGCGCATATGTCGTCGCCGCCGCCATCGCATTGGTGCTGCTGTTGTTCGCCGACCCCTGCAAAACCGAGATCCCCGCCCCCGAAACCGTCATCGAATTCACCGTCAAACTCGGCGTCTGCGTCGCATTCTGGTTGTCCAGTTGCGTCCGCACCAGATACGTCCCCGCCGGCAGCGTGGGCGTCGTATACGTATAATTATTCGAGCTCCCCGGCGTCACGCTGAACGAATCCGTGCTGTCCGCGATCGACAGCGACATGTCCGGATTCAGCCCGTTCGACGCAACACCGCTTGCATTCAGTGTAAACGTCACCGGTTCCGCGGTCCCCAGGGTGATGTAGCTCCCCACATACCCATCGCTGCTCAATGTCCAGCCGCTCCCGCTGGCCGCGCCGCTCGATAGCAGCGCCATGTTGTCCCCGTTTATTACCGTCTGCCCCCAGCCAAACGCAGGAACTCCCCACACCGCCGCCGCCAGGCAACGCTTCAACGATTTCATTGACCGAGTCCTCCGCAAACAAATTGCTCGGCAACCTCTAAAACGCTCGGAAATCTTCAGAGTAAACGGTTACTATGCTACAGCGGTTTCTCCTTCCGTCAAGCAAAATCCGCCAACGCTCCTCAGTTCCCTTTCCCCCCAAACGACAAATGCCGAACAAAAGGCACGCCCTACGCGCCTTTCATTCGGCATTTGGCAATCGGCATTCGGCAATCGAATCTACTGCTCCATCTGCACCACCTCAAAATCCCCCCCATGAACCCGCTTCAGCGTCTCGATCTCCGCATCGTTCCACCGCGGATCAGGCGCCCCGCTGATAAACCAACTCCCCCCATTATCCGCCAATATCATCCCATACTGCTTCAACGCCTTTAGCACCACCTGCGCCGTCGGGGGAAACCCGTCAATATCCACCGACGCCTTCAGCCTCACCCGCATGCCCATCGGCGGCAAATCCGCACTGTCCGAATGCGCCGCAAAATGCGTCGCCGGCGCGATAAACGCCCGCCGTGTCCGCCGGCACGTAAACCGCAGCGCATGATCGATATGCCCCTGCTCCACCACCTCGTCATATCTCACCAGCCCCGGCAATATCGGCAACCCCGCCGCGTCCGCGCTCGTCCACCCGCTGGGCCTGAGCCGATTCGAATTCAGATCAAAAATCGCCCCCGAATACCCGCTCCATCCCGACCCATCCGGATTCTGCCGCGCCGCAAAAATCTCGTACAACATCCAGTGGTCCCGATCCAGCACGATCACATGCCGATCGCCGTCGCTGTTCGCTCCCCCCTCCACCGGCGCGTCCGGCGGAATTGGATACGGCCCCGCATCACTCTCATCATTCGTCGAAAACCTCACCGGAACCTTCGCCTGGTCCCCGCTCACCACCATATACGGAATCCCATACGCCGCCCCGTTCTGCCCCGTCCCAAAATCCGGATGCAGCGACTTCCCCACCCCGATCCCCGCCACAATCGCATCTGAATCCGCATCTACCGGATCGTTCGATATATCCCGGTTCCACCAGTTATCCGCCGGAAACATCCGCCGGCCGTGCAAACTCGCCCCCACCCCCAGATCCGGCTGCGTACTCGCCCCCGCCGTAGTGTCCGCCACGTCAGCCTGTGGCGAGATCACCCACATCGTCCCCGCCAGCGCCGCCACCATCAGAACCAGAATATACGCCCTTCGATTCATCCTGATTCACGCCCGCTGCGCCCGGCGCAGTCGCTTGTACAACCTCGATGAACGAAGACTCGCCACCGCCGAGGCACTGGCCCGCTGAAGTCCCGAAATCGCCAGGTTTCTCCACGACCTCCGCAGCACCAAAACCGCCGCGCTGCTCGTCTGTCGATTCCCGAAAAACCGTTTGTGCTCTCCATCGCCAAAGCTGAAATCGAATAAACGCGGCGTGTCGTGTTCGATCAAATCCTCAATCACTCGCACCTGCAGCACCGTCCCCGGCGATTGCTTGGCCAACGCCAGATCGTATCCCGCCTCCTCATAATAAAATTTCCCTTCCCACTGCCGTCCAACCATGAACGCAATCGGTCGCTCCCCCTGCCGCAGAACATAAGATCGAAACGCTCCGATTCCCGCCACCTTCCGCCAATATTCCCGTGATCCCGCGCTATCCGAGATGCGCAAGCCCATCTGCTTGCTCTGCCAGCTCGTGCGCAAATCTCTTCCGCCAACTTCAAGAATTCCAGCGCCTCGTCAACCGATGTGAATTTCACCAGTTCGTGCCCCAGTTTCCGCACCTTGCTTCGCAGCGTCTCCCGGGTTTTTTTCGAAAATTTCTCCCAATATCGCCCGGGATCTCCCCCAAACTCAATCCACCATCTCGCTTGCGATGCCGCCGGCTGATGCAGCATGATGCGCCGATCCGATCCGGCCTGCGACGCCAGCGCCTCCTGCATCGCCGAGCCAACCTCCAGGTCGTCCACCATAACGCATTCGGTCTCCCGCCCAGCCACGAGATCGAACATCCCCTCGATGAACGGACGGCGCTCCCGCGCCGTCGCGCATCCCACGATCTCGCTGCCGATCAGCCGATGGCCGGACAGGCGCACCCGCACCCTTGGTTTCGCCAGCATTCGCAAAATGATCGGCTGGCCCGCCAAAGCAGCGAACCGCGCGCCTTCCCCCTCATCATCCGCCTCGCTGAATAAAACCACCGCCCGTTCCCCCCATGCGGAATCTAATAAATCCGCGTGCAAGTCCACCGCACCCCCCGCACCCCTTCTCAGCGCCTTCATCCATTCTTCACGGCAATTGGCGATCAATTCCAAACATTCCGCACCCGCGTAGCGCCGAATTGCCGCGCTCTTCTCTCGCGTAGGCTCCGCGCCGCGATCCCCCTCCTTCACCTCCGTTCCAACGCTCACTGGCAAACCGCTCATTTCTTCTCCTGCTCCACGCTCCGCCAAACCACGTACCCATCTCCATCCCGTCCCTCCGCCGCCCGCCGGAACGACGAAGATTCATCCCACGCCCGCGCCTCCCTTGGATTCGAATAGAAAACCCACGTCGGCCGCCAATTCTCCCGCAGCGATCGCTCCACCCTCGCGACAAACCCCCGCATCACCACCATATCGAACGGGTTATAAAGATAAATCGCCAGACCCAACGCATCAGCAACTTCCTCCCCCCGTTTGCCCGCGACTCCGCGGCGCAGCGTCGACCCATCAAGAGCAGCGCGTCCCTCCAAGTGTGACCCTCTAACGAACGGCAGCGGCCAATCCAGAATATCCGCACAAACCAGCTCTACGCGCCCGTTCAACCCCGCCCGGATGACATTCCGTTGCGCCACCGCATGAAGTCCCCTGGAAAACTCCACCCCGATGATTTTGCAAAACGGATACTGGGCGGCCAGTACCAGTCCGCGCCCCTTCCCCGAGCCCACATCCACGAAAATAAATCGCTCGAACTCCAGTGACACCGACGAAATCACCCGATGAAATTCCACCGGAGCACTCGGCTGATACTGAACCCCATGCACCCAATTCTCAGTGCATGCATCCAGATTTGCAGGATGAACGACACCCTCCGTTTCCACTCCATGTTCCAGGTCCCACTGCTGCTCCATCTCAAGCTGCTTTTTGCCGCGCCGCGCCGATCCGGGCAGGATCGGCCGAAGCGAAGCCCATCCCGCGCGGCGCCACCGCAAGCGCGCCCAGTATTCCACGACGCTTTATCGCCCGCTCAAATCGTTTCGCTATCTGCGTCGCCCGCATCGCCACCTAATCCCTATGAATGACCCACCCGGTCTGCCGACTTTAGTCGGCAGGTGTCTTCGCCCTTCCAAGTCGCATCATGAAAAATCATCAATCGTAGGCTTAATCACCAGCTCCGGCACATGCGCCGCGCCGGCAGCTCCACCACAAACTTCACCGCCGCCGCCACATCCTCCGGCTGCAAAATCAGCTCCCTCCGCCCAGCCCCATCCGTCCCCCCCGGCCTTCCCGCCCGCTGATCCAAAAACGGCGTATTCACTTCCCCCGGACAAATCACCGTAGATCGTATTCCCCTCCCCCGCTCCTCCCTCCCAATACAAACCCCCAGCGCCATCTGCGCAAACTTCGACGCCGAATACGCCGGCCCCGCCAGCACATTCGCCCGCAACCCCGAAACCGATCCAATCTGAATGATGATCCCATCCCCCCGCGCCCGCATCCCCGGCAGCACAAAATGAATCACATTAAACGCCCCGTTCAGATTGACATCGATCACCCGGTCCCACTCCCCCGGATCCAGCGACCGCAAACTCCTCTGCGCAATATTGATCCCCGCCGCACACACCAGCACATCAACCTGTCCCACCTCCTCCACCATCCCCTTCACCGCCCCACGATCCGTCACATCACAAACAAAGATCCTCGCCGCGCCTTCGGAAATCTCCATCTCCCTCCGCGCCCGCTCCAATTTCTCCCGATCCCTCCCCACCATCACAACCCCGAACCCCATCCCCGCCAGCGTCTTACACACCGCGCGCCCAATCCCCCCCGAAGCTCCCGTAATCACCGCCGTCTTAGACATCCTTCACACCTTCTCACCTTCTTACCTTCACACCTGTCTTTACAGCTCAATCACAAACAACGATATCCACCCCGGAATCGTCCCAAACCCCCCGATCCTCTCCACCAGCTTCGCCCCCGCATTCTCAATAATCCCCTTCCACTCCTCCGGCGTCCGCAGCGGCCCCTGCCTCGACAGCGGATGAAAAAATGAATAATCGAGCTGCGCATACGTCGCCGGTGGATTCTTGCACATCGCCACCGGATCCGCCCGCGTCCCCTCCGCCAGAATCAGTTTCCTCCCCGGAAACTGCTTCTTAATCCACCCGATCATCTTCGAAATCATCTCCACCCCACCCATCCCCCCAAATTCATGCAGCACATACATCGCCGTCACCACATCCACCTTCTCAATCGTCTCCCTCGGCAGATCGATCGGCTCGGGCGAAAGCTTCGCCTGCCTAAACTTCACCCGATCGCTCACCCCATAATCCTCCGCATGCCTCTTCGCCGCCGCGATCGCCCCGCCATCCATATCGATCCCCACTCCCCCGCCACCCGGCCATTTCAGCGCCAAATGCACCAGAAACAATCCCCCCCCGCATCCCACATCCAGCACAAATTTCCCCCCCAGCTCATTGATCACCCGCGCCACCCACGGCACCGTCCCGCTCCCCAGCAGCGTATAATTCGCCCCCACCCCCACCAGCCTCCCATCCCGATCCAACCGCCGATCGTCCAGCTTCATCTCCCCCCGAACCAGCGGCCCCAGATGCACCAGGAGTTGGTTATATCCCCCCACATGCGCCGTCAGCACTCCGCGCGTCACATAATTCCAATACGGCCGCCCCTTCTCACTTAACTGAAGCCCCCCATCAACCGGCTCAAAAATCCCCCGCCCCACCAGGTAATTAATCAACTCATTGAATATCGATGGCTCCAGCCCCAGTTCCTCGCAGCACCGCGCCGGCTCCACACGCTCATGCTTTCTGACATATTCATAAAACCCGCTGTCCCACAGCGCGATCAGCACCTGCGCCAGATTCACCTCCGAAACCAGCGCCACCGTCGAGAGAAACTCCCGCACCGACTGCGTCGCCAACTTCCGACCGGTCTGAATCTCGGCCTCGAGCTCCTGCAATCCTATTTTCGCACGCGTTTCGCTCATGACACATTCCCATTCGGCAATTGGCGATCGGCAATGGGCATTTTCTCCTCCTTCTTCAACCTGAACACCACGTGCGCCGGATTCCCCGCCACAACCGTATACGCCGGCACATGCGACCTCACCACCGACCCCGCCGCCACCACGCTCCCATCCCCGATCTTCACCCCCGGAAAAATCATGCACCGCGTCCCGATCCACACCCCATTCCCAATAATCACCGGCCGCACTTCCTCATCCCTCGGCGGCTCCTTCAACATCCGCGACGCAAAATCCGTCCGATGCCCGTTCGAATCCATGATGATCGTCTCAGCCGAGATCACCGTATCCCGCCCGATTGAAATCCTCTTCCCCACCACAAACCGGCACCCATGCCCGCACCCCGAGTTATCCCCAAACTCGAGCACCGGCCTCTCCGAAAAACGCGCCCCAAACAAAAACGCGCACTTCCCATCCACCCTCACCCCATCCCCGCAAATAATGTCCCCCTTCCCATCAAACCAGTGCAAATAACAATCCGCCCGCAGATTCTTCCCATACCGCGCCAGTGCGCCTTGAAATATGGCTCACAAATAAATATCCGCAGAAGCTGATAGTAAGCGCCGCGCACTCCCTCGATCCCCACCGCCATCGGCCGCACAATCACCCGCGGCGCCGGCAACGAAAAAGTCCTCACCCCCCGATAAACCCCCCGCACCGCCCGCGCAAAACTCCCCTCCGATTCCGCCAGATACTTATGCCAATTCCGACGTGCGCGCGGCTTCTCTACCGCCTCACCCGCCGCAAACTCATCCTTGGAATACGCCCTGCTGTCGGTCATTTCATTTCACTCGCAAATGTCACTCTTTCGTCATTCGAATTTCGAATTTCCGCCCTTCCCATTCGGCATTTGGCATTCGGCATTCATTTATATCCCACCTCACTCATCGCCTTCTTCACCACTCTCACTTCCCTCGGCATCTCCGACTTCTTCAGCCATCCGCGCAGCAGCACATGATAATCCTCCTCTGCTCCACTGATATCCAGCACCAGATCAAAATCCTCCCCATACTCATGTCTGCTAACCGGCGTCGTCGCCCGCACCACATTGGCAAACCCCATCGCCACCCGCCGCACCGCCGCCAGGCAGACCTTCTCTCCATGCCGAACAATGTAATCCGACATCCGCCCCCGGAAGTACAAATATCCCTCCTCATCCCGCGTGAAAACATCCCCGGTGGCCACTTCCCGCCTCCCTAAATCTGAAATCTCAAATTTCAAATCTCTATTTACCCCCCCATCACAAGCCCCAACCCTCCTCTTCATCACCGTCTCCGAAGAAACAAAAAGCTGCTCCATCCCCCCGCTCCTCTCGACTTCTTCCAGCCTCACCCCCGTCCCCTCCAGCGGCACCCCCACCGACCCATACCGCCCCGCCGGTTCCCGGTGCGCCGCCAGGGTCGAAACCCGCGGCCCCGCCTGCGTCAGCCCATACGTCAGATAAAGCTCCCCGCCCGGTCGCCTCCGAATCAATTCCTCCACCGTCGCCGAAGCCAGCGCATCCCCCCCCACCGTCAGCACGCGCAACCGCGCCGGAATCTCCACCCCACTCTGCAGCAGCGACCCCACCAGCACCGGCGTCAGCGACGAAACCGTCACCCCAAACTTCTCAATAGACTTCACAAAACTAGGCACATGAAACGGCGGCCCCCCAATCACCAGCCGATTCCCCGTCACCAGCGACCCCATCGCCTGCGCCACCAGCGCAAACGAAAAATAAAGCGGCAAACTCACCAGCACCGTATCACCGGCTGTCTGCCCAATCGATTCAGCATGCCGCCGCGCATTAAGCATCAGCGAAGAAAAATCATGCACACACCCGCTCGCAAACCCGCTCGTCCCCGACGTAAGCAAAATCACTTCCCCCGCCTTCGCCGCCGGCCCATCCCCCTTCGAAAACCAATAAACCCTCGCCCCGCCAATTCTCTCCGCCCTCAAATCTGAAATCTCAAATCTCAAATCCCCTTCTGCCATCGGCCTAAGCGACACCACCGCCCTCGCCCCCAGCGCCCCTACCAGCTCCTTCACCCGCGCCCCCGGCGTCCCCGGCCCCACCAGCGCCGGCACACCTCCCGCCAACATCACCCCAAAAAAATGTTCCAGCAGCATCTTCCCATTCGGCAGACAAACCAGCACCACATCCCCCGCCCCGAGCCCCGCCCGTTTCCACCCCTCGCCAATCTCCAAAAACGACGCTCCCGCCCCAGGCGCCGTCTCGTCCGCATCCGTCACCCCACCCATAAAATCCGCAACCCTTTGTACGTCAACCATTTGCATAATAAGTTAGTAAATAATAACAAAAATCGGAAAAGTGTCAGATTTTGTCAGATTCTGTCAGATCCGCCCCCTCCGGGTCCCATCGCCAGCCACACCTCATCTCCCCCCTTCAGCGCCTCGCCCCCCGACTTCCCCACCACCAGGCACCTCGCCCGATCCCTCCGCGCCGCCACCAAAACCACCAGCGGGCAAACCCCTCTCTCCACCCACCCCCGCGCCAGCCCCACACCCACCCCAATCGCCCCCTCCAGCGGCATAACAAGATTCATCGTCGGTCCATGCAACCCCTGCGTAATGCAAGTCACCCCCGCCAGCGACCCCGGATTCGCCGCCGGATACTTCAGTGGCGACGAAAACCCCGCCCCCGACGCCTCCGCCACCGCCGCGATCGCCTGCGCCGGCCCATCATTGCTCATCGCGATCACCCCGATCGAATCCCGCATCGCCCCGATCTTCTCCCCCAGCTCCTTCAGCGCCATCGCCGCCGCCGTCGCCCCCATCCAGGAAATCGGATCCGCATACCTCACGGCATTCCGAACCGCCGCCGCAAAGCAGCTCATCACCGGCTCACTCGCTTCGCCTCTTGCCGCCACCACGATCATTGCACCACCTCAAACACCAGGCTCGTGTCATACCCCCCAAACCCCAGTGTCAAACTCAACCCAAACCGAGCCGAATGCTCGACGGCGCCGCCACGCGCCAGCGGCAGCGCAAACTCCGGATCCGGATCCTCCAGCCCAATAATCGGCGGCACCCGCCCGCTTCTCATCGCCATCACCAACGCAATCGCCTCCAGCGCCCCCGTCGCCCCCAGGCTGTGCCCGAAATTCCCCTTCGTCGCAAACACCAGCGGCCGCGAGCCCGCGAACACTTCACCCAGCGCATTCTTCTCCGTCAGATCATTCATCTGCGTCCCCGACCCGTGCGCATTGACCAGCCCCACTTCCCCCGCCGATAGTCCCGCGTCCATCAGCGATCTTTCGACGGCCAACCGCGCACACTTCCCCGAAGTATCCGCCGACGTCATCCCCGTCCCGTCGTTCGCCGACCCGCACCCGCGGAGCACCGCCAGCGACTTAACCGGATCCGCCTCCAGCACCACAAACCCCGCCCCCTCGCCCAGCAGCGTCCCATCATGCCGGCGATCAAACGCCCGCAGCATCGTCGGCGACATAGTCCCCAGCGTTGAGTGCCCGATCCTTTTGCTCCACGTCAGCACGTCCGCCCCCCCGCAGACGCAGCACGACGCGGCGCCGCTGCGAATCAACTCCGCCCCCAGCAAAATCGCATCCGACCCCGAAGAGCAAGCCGTCGACACGCCGATCGGCTTCGACGCCAACCCCAACTCCGCCGCCACCTTTTCGATCCACCCATACAGCGGCGCCTCCGGCGGATCCTCCAGGTAAGTCCCCAGGCTCGTCCCGACGACCAGTTGAACCGTCGGATCGCTCGCCGTCTTCCCCGCCGACTGAAGCGCCCGCGCGATCGCGCTGCACGCCATATGATGCAGCCGCGAACCAGGCGGTACGCTCAAATCCGGCTCCGCAACCGGCGCCGCCAGGTCATTCCGCAAACGCCCCTGGTGCGCGACGGGCCGAATCCCGCTCCTGCCCGCCAGCAGGGATTCCCACACGCCCTCCAGCGAGTCGCCGAGCGGCGTCGTCCACGCCATACCGCTCACGCCGACTCTCACGCGCTCTTTCCCGCCGGCGACTTCTGCGCCGCCTGTAGCCGCTGGATCAGGTTCGCCAGCCGGCGAATCGAGCTGAAATTCTCCGGCGTATAGTCGTCATCGCTGATCTGAATGCCGAACCGGCGCTCGCAAAGCACGCGCACTTCGACGAAACCAACCGAATCCAGACCGACGACCGTCCGCAGCCCATCATCCAGCCCGATCTGCTCCGGCGGCATTTCCACATAAAGATCATTCACCAGCATTTGCCTCAAAGTATCGTGCAGCTTGTCTTCCATGTTGCTCCCAAAGTAAGAACTTCGTTCATCGCGCCGCTGAAACCATCAGCGAAAGCAGGCATCGAATCCGCGGAAACCAGGTCCTGCTGCTTCTATGCTTGTACGGCAACGGCCAGACAAGCAGCGACCCGACCACGCGCGTCAGCGCCAGACGCGTCTGCCCTTTCCAGCGATACTGTGTCGCCGCCCCAAAGAGCGTCCGCGAAATCGCCGCCCGCTGGGCCAGCTTTCGCCGCCACGGCGGTGTAATCCGCGTTGGAAACGACTCGCGCAGGACGCGAAGCGTCGCCCGTTCCTGTCTCTCCGCATAAAGCAGCGATCCCATCTCCGCATGCCGGCGGGCACGCAACAGTGGTGCGCTCCCGCAGCTTTTGATCGGATAGTGATTCCAGATGCGCACCCAGTATTCGTAATCCTCGGCCGCATCGAAATGCGGATTAAATCCGCCAAGCTTTTCCCAGATTTCTCGCCGCCACGCGGCACAGAGGCCCAGGCGATTGCCGAAGAGCAGCGCCGTTTCCGGGTCGGGGACGCTTGCCGCGCCGCGCAGGCTGCCGTCTTCGTTGATCTCCTCGCAGCCGCCGTAGACCAGGCCTGTTTCGGGACTCGCTTCCAGGCATCCGCAGAGCTTCGCCAGGGCATCGGGATAAAAGACATCGTCCTGGGCCAGCCGCGTGAAAAATCGGCCCCGCGCGACGGCGAAGCCGCTATTGAACGCGGCCGAGACCCCGCCGTTCTTTTCTCGGCGGATCAGCCGGATCCGGCCGTCGGAGCGGGCAAATCGCTCGGCGATTTGCGCAATCATCGGGGCTGGCGTCGTCCACGATCACGATCTCAAAATCGATCATCGTCTGTTGCAGGCAGCTTTCGATCGCCTCAGACAAATACGCCGCGCCGTTGTAGCTGGGAATAACAACCGAAATGCGCGGGGGTTCATTTGCCCGTTCTGCGGTGCGCGTGTTTGAAACGGTTGCCATCGGGGAATCAATTCAGGTTTTTACGGCAAGCGTGCGCCGGTTCGATCCCTTAATTTGAGTGAGTCCGGCTTTTTGCAACACCCGTTTCATTTTCCCCATCAGGGCGGATTGGATGCGCGGCCGAAGGTAAATTTCGGCGCGTAACCGCGCCTCATCGTTGACGCCGGCAATTTCCGAGCTGACCGTGCTCTCGATGCGAATAAATTCCTCCCACGCCCAATTCTTCACCGCTTGACCCGACGCGCCGAAAACACACCTGTCGATAATGCGGCGTAATTGGTAGTTACCAAAACATTTCTGTATTTCGGGGCTGCACGAAAGCAGGTAATAAAATCCACGCAGCAGTATCACAACGAGCGGCACATCACTGAGAATGCTCCATTCCTGATCGATAAATTCAAATCCCGCATCGGTCTGGATTAGATTATGCGGCAGGCAATCAAGATATTCGCCGGGAAGATTGGCTGAAGATGGCGACGGCAGATGGGACGGCTGAGATGCACGTTCAGCGAGGAATGCGAACCAGCGACGGCTCAATTCCTCAAAGCCGGTATCGTCTCGCCGCAGTTTTGCCTCGAGCATCAACATGGCCAGCGTGGGCCCGCGGCAATAGGAGCATTCTCCCGTTCGCATGCGCAAATTGAGTTTCGATGTACGCTCGCCGCCTCCCAGCCGCCGCTTCGAAACAGAAACCGATCCGCCGGTTTTGCGCAGAAACTGCGTGACGGTGCGAAATGGAGCCAGTCGATTCACATTGTAAACAGCGCCTAAAAACGCCGGATCGGATTCGATCGGCATGATCGATGCCAACATCAAAAATGAATTCGCGAACGAAGGGATCAGGCCGTTGGCCGCAAGCTGCGGCCATACCAATGCTTCGGAGAAGTTTGGCGATCTTGCGGAACCGTAGTCGGCGCGGAATATTGGCGAATAATTTGAGCCGGTTCAAACGTGGGACAGGCAAACGCCTCTTCGGTGAACACCGCTCGAGGCAGCTTGTAGTCTGGAAAGGGATAATGGAAGAGGACGTTCTTGAACCCAGCGTCTCCCGCGAGTCGAGAAAGTTCCAGCCGGCCAAAAGTGCGAGCCGTCTTGCGGTCATAAAGATTTTGTAAGCCGAAATAGGCCTTTCCCGTGTGGTCTTCACCCATTCCCATGAAATATTTCAAACCCAACTTATTTTCGATGGCTATAAGAAGAGTCCCCTGGGGGTTCATCGCCTGTCGCGCCAGCTCCAGGCATCGCAGCTCGGGTGCGCTGGCTTTGATAAATAATGAAGAATATTCGAGAACCCCGATTAAAAGGACGTAGTCGTATTGCGGTTCAAGGACGATATCTTCAAAGCTGCTGCAAAAGACTTCAACATTCGGAAGGTCGCGACAGCGTGCGGCCGTGCATCGTGCTCGGAGTTCAGAGCCTTCGATCGCGGTAACCATTGCGCCTGTTTCACCGAGATATCGGGTAATAGCGCCGCAGCCTGATCCGATTTCCAGAACCCGGTCGGTCGGTTTAAACGGTATGTGACGAAGAAGATTGGGGCGACAGGGCGATAAATGGTATTCGGTTTCCCAATTGTGAATAAGCCGAGGAAGTTCGTCGGACAGGGTGCCGCGGTCCGACACAGTCTGCAGCGCGCCGTAGAGTTCATCTTCGACCGAGTCGCCGTCAGAATAACTAATGGAGCTGTTGTTCGGATGAAGGTACAGCCCATCGCAATTTTCGCGGATAAATGAATCGAGTGCGGCCGTCATAGTGTCACCTGGGACGATGGGTTTACGATGCCGTGCGACGGCGATTGCCCCATAGCGCATATTTGGCGTTTCGCTTCACGATTAAGCGGCGGGCAGCAGCTTCGAAATCAGGGCCGGTGGGAATCGGCAAAGATAGCTTCACCATCCAACCGCCTGATTTGGGCATTTCGCGCTCGATGGCGTCATGGTGCCGCTTCAAAAAAATCTTCATCTTCAAAATGCCCCTTAAGATTCCCGATGGGTGAACCGAGCGTGAGGCCATCATCAATCGCGAACCCGCACGCTTGTAACCAATTTGCGGCCAGCGATGTAGCCGACCTATGCATACCGGTGATGCATATAACCTGGGAAGATTCTTCATTCACTGTGAAATCTCACGAAACATAAGCGCACGAAACTAAGGTCGCCCCAGGCCCGGACGAGACGACTCTGCTTTCCAGCGGTCGCAAAACTTCGAGAGAGTCGCCAGCGGATGACGTAGTCCCCACGGAAGCGCATCCGTTAGCCTCGGTGGTTCCCTCCACGGCAGCGGTATCCGGTCGAATTCTATTTGCTGAATAAGATAGCTGTATCTTTGAGATGCCATGCACCAGATGATCTGGCATTCCGGGGTACCGACCTTGCAGAGATCCGAGTAAACTTCGTCGGCAAGTTCCAAGACCGCCGAGTTCCGCATCGAATAGCAAATTAGTCCGGTATTGCAAACCCGAATTTGTTCGGAACAGCCGTTGGCCAGCCGGGCGTGGATGTATTCCATCGTTTTCTTCATGTACCTTGAGTATCTCTCCTCCAATTCCGCCTGTTTGACCTCATCCCAAACAGTGGTCTTCAACCGCGGCGTCTTCCTGATCAGAATAGGCTGTTCCTTGAGGTTCAGGAACATTCTGACATGTTGGTCCTCGATCATGCCCTTGTGATCCACGTAAAGAACCTCGTCGTACTGGTCGAGATATCTGTGCTCACTCGCCTTTCTCATTTGCAGGTATTTGACGTACTTGGCCTGAAAGGAGGAGACGGCAAAGTCTTTAGACAACGGTACTGCCACGTAGTGGAACCTCCAGCCCTTGCGACGAGCCTGAGGTTCAAGTCTCGGATTGTTGGAGTAGAAGTGGCAGTCGTACTGTTGGGGAGCAGAATGGAGCCTCCTGAACAATCGTCCGAAGATGCAGCTAATCACGGCAATTCGCGGGTTGCTGGAGTCAAAGTCGGACGTCACAGCTTTTCCACCGGCACAACAAATGCCTTCCGGAGAGGCAAATTGGCCGCCAACTGAATTTCCGAATTCTTTCACGCGGTTTTCCTCGGGGCCAGACCGTGGTGATCGAACATGAAGCCTGCTCAGGAACCGGTTTCATCGCGCCAGATCGCCCGGACGGCAGCAGCGGGTGACCCAGCGACCTCGAAGCGGTGGTCGGAGTAGAACGGGGCAGAATCCACTGTAATTCTCAGGCATCGCTCCAGAGCCTGAACGACTCCTCCACCCACATGTTGCCAGGCCGCGATCGTAACGAAGTAGTCCCCCGGCGGGAGAATATTGACCGGGAAGTGAGTGGTGACAAAGTGGTCGCCGGGGCGATTCAAATCGAGATGTTCCTGACTTCGGGTGTTAACTCGGAAGACGTCGCGTTCCTGACTGTCAAAGAGACGAAAGCCATAGAGGACACCGTTCAGACTCGTCTTATGATGCCAGCGCATCCGAATAGAGAACGGTTCGCCGAAGCGAAGGGTATCGCAAGGCAATCCCTCCGAGTCCAGCGTTTCCGCGCTGAGAAGATATGCCGATTCTTTTCCCGGGGCTGCCGCCTTGTAAGACGAACTGGCGGTTCTCTGCGAAATGGCGAGATATTTCGCGATGACCTGCGACGTGGGGCCGTACTCGGCAACTGCACCGGCGGAAAGCAGGATCGCGCTGTCGCACAGTTTTTCGATGGACGGCATCTGATGGCTGACTAGCAATATGGTTCGCCCACTGCGCGAGACTTCGCTGAGTTTGCCGAGACATTTCCTTTGAAATTCCGCATCCCCCACGGCGAGGACTTCGTCCACGATGAGAATCTCCGGATTGAGATGAGCCGCGACGGAAAAGGCGAGACGGACGTACATACCGCTGGAGTAGCGCTTTACGGGGGTGTCGAGGAATTTTTCAACGCCGGAGAAATCGACGATGGCGTCGAAGCGCTTTTGGATTTCCCTGCGGGTCATGCCAAGGATGGAGCCATTGAGAAAGATGTTTTCGCGGCCATTGAGTTCGGGGTGGAAGCCGGTGCCGACTTCCAGCAGGCTGCCGACGCGGCCGCGCAGGATGACCTGGCCGGAGGTGGGCTTGGTGACGCGACTGAGGATTTTAAGGAGCGTGGATTTTCCCGCGCCATTGCGGCCGATGATTCCGACGACCTCGCCATGCTGAATGCTGAAATTCACGTCTTTGAGCGCCCAGAAGTCCTCCCGCTTCTCGCTTTCGACTTCGCGGGTCCAATAGCGGAGCGGCGCTTTGGCGATATCCGTCAGGGTGTCGCGCAGAGTGCGATAGGAACTGTGACTTTCGCGCTCGTGGCGAATGCGATAACGCTTGCCGATGTTTTCCACCTCGATGGCGACGCTCATGAAGGTTTCCTCGCGGGCTGCACGAGCCGGCAGGCGGCGGCGCACGCCCATGGGAGCCAGATGAATTCCAGGGGGATACGACCACGGGTGAGGTTTCCCCAGTAAACCATCGTGGAGACCGCTAATGCGAGGGTGCAAAGAAGCGCCAACTTCAACTCGATGGTGGGCTTGAAGACCCCCAAGGGTAATCCAAGCGCCAGCAAAGCCAAAAGCGAACCGTAGGAGAGCAGCACAAGCCATCGGACCGCGCCACGGGAACCGGTGATGGGAGTGAGCCATCTCCAGAGTTTATAAACGACGAGTCGGGGGATTTCGGTTGGATGGCCGCGGAGAAACTGCAATGCGATGCTGCGCTGGAGCTCGGATCGCTGGAAATCGTCGTGCACAGATTTGAGGCGGCTGCGATACTGTGGAATCCCCAGGGGAGAGATCCACATCCCGTGGAGAGCTGGATTGGAGAGTACGTATGGATTGTTGGCCCCGAGGAGGGTCTCTCCGCTGCAAGTTTCCAGGGACTCGAAACGGTGGAAAACGATGTAGTTGCGGACCGTCCAGGGGAGGATCATGACGAGAAAAGCGACCACATGGAGGCAGGCGATTTTCCAGCGGCGGGAGACCAGCGCGAGCAGAACAATGAGCACGAGCATTGGGAGAGCATGGGGCCGCGTGAGCATCGCGGCACCCCAGGCGAGTCCTGCCGGGAATGCGATTCCATCCTGCGCCGCCACGAGCAGGCAGTGAGCCACAGAGCCAAGATCAGCAGGGGGATGAAATATGATTCGGATTCGATCGCGGGAGCCATGAAGTTCCACACGGTATGGACTGCAACAGCGGCGCCTGCAATCAGCGCGGGGAGGCTGCCGCTAAACTGCCGGGCGAAGAGAAACATCAACGGCGCAGCGACAGCTCCAAAAATGACGGAACTCAGACGGGCGGCCGGTACGCTTGCGTTCGTCATTCTGAAAACCAAGGCCATGATGAGGGCCGGGCCGGGCATTCGATATGCGGTCAAATGAGGGACACCGTCGGGGGATTGCTGCGGGACGAGGCAATATCCATCTCCGTGCGCCACCGAGACCGCCGCGCTGTAGTATTCAAATTCGTCGGACTCCAATTTTGCGTGGATACCCAGAAATAAGGCGATCGCTAGGCGAATAACCAGTCCACCGAGAAACAACCAGGCGATCGCCGGAAGGAGGCCGGTGCGCGGGGAAAAGGTAGCTTCCGGTGAAACGATCGGTGAAGCTTGCATGGCGAGCGAGCCCTTCATCTTTGCCCCAGCGCGGCAGGTTGCTCGGCGGAACGCATCGCCGACAGGCGCTCGCTGATCCACAGCGGCGTTATGCCGACTAAAACGCAAAGGATTGGATCGACAAAAACGCGATAGTTGGGGCCGACGTGCGTGATATAAAAAGGCAGCGGCAGGACAAGAATTCCAAGAGCCAGTGCGAATCTTCCGGCGAAGGAGCCCCGCCGAAGTAGACTCGCGAGTGCCACTCCAAGAAAAGAGGCATTGGCAAGAATCTTCACGAGGTTGGCCTCGTGGAACATGGGAAAGGTCACGCCAAATAATCGGGTCGGGCGGCGCACATCACCGAACCAGTACAAGACGATCCGATTCGCGGTCATCCGGGCAAAGTGGGCCGGGTTAGCGCGGATTGCGTCGATTGCCTGCTGCGATTTGAGCTGCATGTATCGGCTCTCGCCGAGCTGGATTGCCAGCCTGCGTTCCGCGGGGTTATCGAGCGGATGATGAGGGGCGGCAGACTGCTCGGTTCCGTCACAGCCGGGCACGTTGCCGAGCCACACTTCGAAGCCGAAGTTGTGTCGGATTGGAACCAAGCGATGAAACACCAGGGCGTTGCGAACCGTCCAAGGGGTGATACAGACCAACCATGCGGCGGCGACGAGCAAATAAGGCCGAATCGCTGAACCTGCCCGGAAGAGTCGCGAGGCGAACACCGCGGCGAGAAATGGGGCTGCGATTGGGTTCATCAGAGTGGCAACGCCGCCAAGGATTCCCATGAGCAGGCAGCGCCGGTTTGAATGGGCACTTCGCATGTAGGGCGAAGTCGCCAGCCAGATTCCGATTGCCAGAAAGAGAACGGTGAATCCGGTATCCCATATGACCAGAGATTGAGTCACGAGCGTTGGCCAGAGGGCCGCGATGTATCCGACGAAATAGAAACCGACGGACCCGGCGAGGTTTGCGCCGGCGGCAGCCAGAAAAGCGACTGCGATGGCGCCGAGGAGGGCATTGATCAGTATCGCGGCGCGATAAGGAACCAGGGCGCCTGCGCCGAAAATGTTTCCGAGGCGGATTAGGCCTGCAAGGAAATAAACGTATGCCGGTGGAGAGTGGGCTGATGGGGAGAGGGGATCCTTGAGGGAGTTGTAGAATGGAGTGACAAAGCCGCGACCGGCCTCCACGTGCTGAGCAATTCGAACTTCCTCAGAGGGTTCACCGTGGAGCGGTACGGCCCAGATTCGGGCGGCGAACATGTCGGCGGTTCGCACGGCGAAGGCGACAAAAACGAGAATCACGAATTTTTTGAACATGGATAGGACGGTTTCAAACCAGGTCCGCGAAATCGTCTTCAACCCGGCGGAAGTACAAACAGCCGATGACGAACATGACGATGGCCATCGCCGCGGCACTGCCGAACTCGTGCAAGGGAATCCGCTCACCCAGCACGGCGGCGCGGAAGGTTCCGATGAGGCCGGTCATGGGATTGAGGATGAGCAGATATCTTGCGATACCGAAGGACGTGGCGCCGGTGGCGTGCGTCGGCTGCATGTAGACGGTTGGGGTTGCGAACATCCAAAGCTGGGTGAGGAAGGGAATGACGTATCGGAAATCACGGTAGGCGACGTTCAACGCTGCCAGAAGGGTTCCGACGCCAAGGGCTTCGAAAAGGATGAGCGTGACAATCACGGGTGTGAAGAGGATCGAGGCGGTCGGGGGGATCCGATACCAGAACATCATGACGACCAACATGCAGAAGGCGACGGCGAAATCGACCAAGGCGGCGCCGATGGTGGCGAAGGGAACGGTCAGACGCGGGAAATAGATCTTGGTAATCAGTCGCTCGGAACCGACGACGCTGTTGCCGGCGTTGGCGATGGCGGTGGAGAAAAATGTCCAGGGCAGAAGTCCGGCGAAAACGAATATGGGATATGGGAGCTTGCCCGCGGGAAGTTTGGCAACGTGAGAGAAGAATATGGTAAAGACAACCATCATCAGCAGCGGCTGGAGGACCGCCCAGGCGGCGCCGAGGAGGGTCTGCTTGTAACGGACCTTGACGTTGCGCCAGACGAGGTGAGCCAGGAGTTCGCGGCTGTCCCAGAGCTCGCGGATATTGATGAATTGCCAACCGCGCGGGGGGCGGATGACCGTGGGAGGGAGCGGAGCAATCGCAGACGATTTGTCCGCGGCGGGGAGATTCCCGGATGGTGCGGGGGAATCAGCGGCTGGTTCGATTTTCAGGAGATCGGTTGACATGCTGCGGTGAGAGATTTTCGGAAATTGTTGTTCAGTTCTGATGAAGAAGGGGGTGGCAGCTCAAAATCACGGGCCTGATTGACTGAGCCGGGCCAATTGGCCTTGGCGGCCCGGGCCAGGTTGTACATCTCGCGCGCGCTTACGTAGTGATAACGGAAATCGGGTTTGGCGTTTGCCCGCTGGGCGAGGGCCTCGTGCAATTGCTGCATGGCCTTTCCAAGAAGAATTCTTTGCCCGGGTTCGGGCGCTCCATGCGCGTACAGCTTAACGAAATACCAATCTGGGCGGCTTGGGATCTGCACCCTGCGCTGAGCCAGAGATCGATACGGCAAGGCGCTGGCGGCTGGGATTCCTGGATGTTTCCGTTCTCGATGCGCGGCAACAAGCCGAATTTCCGCGAATGCCAGTTGAGGACAAGCGGGCCCTGGATGAGCATCAGGCTGTCCGACTGGGGAGAACCGGCGCCGACCTCTCGTCCGAAATCCAACGAGTGGCGGCCGGTATCTCGCGTAGAGCCATAGTAAATACTGTTAATCTTGCGCGGCTGCGTCGGGCTGGGGTAAGAAGGGAATGTGAAATCGGCGTAGCAGCCGGTATCGCGCAGGATCGCAAGTTCGTTGTCTACGCCGCACCACTGGCCCGAGGGATGGCTGTTGTTCAGTGCCCAGTTGCCATGCACAAAGCCGTAACGGGTTTGACCGGTCTGGCGGTCGCGTGTGAGGAGGCCGTGCTCCTGGTGGATTTTGCGGCAGTAGTCATCAAGGGTTGCCCGAAGATTCCCGGCATTGTCATTGTCATGATGCAGGTGGACTTCGACTTCGCCGAAGCCGTCCCGGCAAAGATCGGAAAGACGGGCCAATTCACTTTGGCGATACATTTCCAGGGGATAAAAAAACGTGTGCCGGGGCGGGTGCCCGTCGCTGTCGCGAAAGCTGGAGAAAAGACGAGGGTAGGTTTCGACCCAGCGGTTGACCCTTTCATCCGCGAGCTGCGCGCTGCGCCGCCGGCGCCGGGCTCGAAATGATCGGCGATGCAGAGGAGCATTTCGATCTGGCCCTTTGGCGGCGAAATCGCCGATTTGAGCGAGCGAGCTGCGCAAGCGGGAAACCAGGAGGCCGCGAGTTTACGCATTGGATCGGAAGTAATCAGCCAAGGTTGTTGTGCTTGAGGCGCACGCGGACCGATTCGAGCTCTTTCTGGAGTGATTCGGAAAGGGTCTGGGATGACAAACCGCTCAGATCCATGTCCTGGATGATCCGAGCGGCGGCCGCAGGATCGCCGGCGTCGAGATGGTAACGGGCGCTGTGCACTTTCCACTGGACGCCATCGGGATCGAGCTGGGTTGCGATGGCCTCATCGGCCATGGCGGCCTGGGCGTCGCCCAGCGCCTGGTGAACGGCGGCCAGGGAGTCGTAAAACGTCGCCACGCGCGGCTGAAGCTGAACGGTGCGCTGGGCGAATTGCAGGGCTTCGTGTGGATCGCCGCCGTGGCGGATGAGCAACATCGCCAGGTTGTTGGCGGCGATATAAGACGCGGGATCGTGCTGGAGTGCGAGTCGGTAGTCGGCTTGCGCACGCGACCAATCGGAGCAGCTTTCGGCCTGGAGGCCGGCCATTATGAGCGACGACGTGCTGGCGGTCGGAGAGGCAGCAACGGTCGCGAAAAGCCTGCTCGATTTTTGTGTCAATGTCGCGTCGTGCTGAACGGCAGCCAGCTCGTTGTAGGCTTCGGCGATTGACGCGAGGAGATCCGGATCACCCGAAGGCCTGGCGGCAGCGAGTCGATCGAGCCAGGCAACGGCCTGGACGCTATCGGGCAGGCCTCTGGCGATGCCTACCCACCGCTGGCGCCACTGCGGCTCAGCGAGCGCCAGCGGCCAGATCAGGTCGAACGCTTCCTGCAGATTTCCCGCGTCGGCGGTAGCGCACGCGTAGAGCGAAAGAAAATCGGCGTTCTGGTCGGGATTGGCCTTCGCCGCTGAGAGATATGGGGCGAGCACACTGACCGCGGCGACGGGTTGGTTCTGGCCAAGGTCGGCCATCGCCAGCGCGGTGTCGGCCTCCTGCGCGTCGCCGGGGGAGCGCCGCTTCAGTTCCTGGGCGAACTCGGAAAGATCCGACCACTGGCGGCACAATTCGCAGATCTTCACCGCGGAACGCACCACCTGAAAATCCGTCGGAAAAGCGTTGACCGCTTTGTGCGCGACCGAAACGGCATCGGCAGCGCGGCCCATTGTTTCATAGCATTCCATCAACTGGACCTGCCCATTGAGAGAATCCGGATGGCTGCCGACAAAATCTTGCAGGCGGGTGGCGAGGAGCTGGCTGTCGTTTGATCCCCATGCCTGGACGATCGCCTGAAGCAATTCCAGATCCGCACTGTCAGAGATCGGATCACGTACGATCGCGGTAATGATTGGATCGAGACGAGAGTCCTGCGCGCTTGCGTAGAGCAAATCAGACTGCTGGACAAGCATCGAGAGCCCCTGGTCTTTGGGATTGGCCTTGAGGCCGGCCGCAATCGTTGCGATCGCCTGGTCGCGCTGCCCCAGCCCGAATTGACAGGCGGCGAGTAACTGCCAGGCAAGAGACGGAGCACCGCGCTCGCGCGTTGCGGCGAGATAGTGCGGCGTTGCATCCGCAAAATCACCGGTCTCGGCGTAGTGGCTTCCCCATAGGATTTCTTTTATCCCCGGCGGGAGTTTCAGGGTGTCGAGGATCCGAAGCGCCTGCTCGGCCTGCGAAGTTTTGCCCTCATCGGTATAGATGGACGCGGCCAACCCCACGATCATCGGGTTGGGATGTTGAAGCAATCGGCCGATGATGACCTCGGCACGGGGATAATCATGACGGCGGCGATAGAGATAGGCTAGCAAAAGATCGGCGTTGTTCCGCGCGTTGCTGGATTCATCCACCGTGGAGGGAGGCTGCTCCAGGAGCTGGCTTGCCTTTGCGTCCTGGCCCTGTTTGTCGAGCAGAATGGCGGCTTGCTCGCGATCAGAATCGGAGCGCAACTGGGGCGAGATTTTGTCGAGCTCGTCCTGTACGCGCTGAAAATCGCCCTGCGACTGCAAGAGCGAGGCGAGCTGGAGCGCGATCGCGACATCCGCGGGATCGAGCTTCGACGCGGTGGTGAATTGCTCGACGGCCGCGTCAATCCGCTGAAGCCTGACCAGGTCGCGGGCGAGCAGGACGTGAATCTCGGGGGAGTCGGGATAACGCTGGACGAGCTTGTTGAGCTGAACGGCGGCGGTTTCGCTGTCCTGGTCGGTTCGGGGAGATTCAACCAGTAGCCGAGCCTGCGCCAGCCGCCAGGCGAGCGCGTTGTCGCCGGTGAGCGCGTGAAGATGATCGATCGCGGGCTGGAGAACGTCCCAGTCTCCCTGCACGGTTTGGGCCGAAACAACAGCCTGCTGGACGGACAAATCGTTCGGATAGGCATCGCGAAGCGCGATCCAGGCGGATTTGGCAGATGGGTCGCGCGAGATATCGAGGTATTTGGCCCGAGGCAGCTTCCAGGCAAGGTCGCCGGCGTGGCCACTCTGATTCGCCAAACTGTCGAAAAGCGACAAACCTTCGTCGCCGTGACCGTCGAGAAGCCGATCCACGGCCGAGGCATACGCGAGCAGCGGCGTAGCGCCGTAATCTGTGCGCCACTTCTCCATGCACTGCTGCTGAATCCCCAAACCATACTTATGGCTGAGCGCGACAACCGCGAGGAAAAACGATTCACTGG
Source organism: uncultured Phycisphaerales bacterium (assembly GCA_963755915.1). Classification (GTDB taxonomy): domain Bacteria; phylum Planctomycetota; class Phycisphaerae; order Tepidisphaerales; family Tepidisphaeraceae; genus PALSA-1353. The sequence goes on along the minus strand of CAVWLP010000002.1, from coordinate 2,350,256 downwards.
GCGGCTGTTTGCGGGACAGCTTTTCAAGTGCGGCACGGGATGCCTCTGACTTTTGTCCCTGCTTGGCAAGAAGCTGAACCTGAATCAGGGACATCTGATCGTCGTTGGGCAGGTCTTTTTCGATCAGCAGGACCATCTTCAGCAGCTCATCGGCCTTGCCGATGCTTCCGTTTTCAACTCCCGCGGACCACGCCCGCGCCAGGGCGAGGATCGCGGCGGCGTTGGTGGGACCGCGCTGGGCGGCGGTAGTAGCGACATCGAAGGCCTGATCCGGGCGGCCCTTGAATAGCAATGCCTCGACGAGCCGGGCGGGGGGAAGGCTCCAGGCAATATCCAAATCCATCGATCGCCGATAGTTGACGATTGCGAGATCGACCTCGCCGAGCTGGGCGTACGACGCCCCCAGAAAATAGAAATAATATGGATTGGTGGAATCGATACTCGCGGCGGCGGAGCAGGCATGTACGGTATTGCGGATGTCCGCGGGCGAGGGATCGGCAGGTTGATTGAGAATGCTCGCCCAGGCCTGCGACGCTGGATCGGTGCGCGCTGCGAGGGCCTTTTCGCAAACTTCGAAATCGGATGTCTGCCCGAGGTTGGCAAGCGCATCGGCCTTCAGGGCAATGGTCGTCGCATCCGACGCGGGATTATTTGGATCAACGGCCTGAAGGATTGTCGCGACATCTTTCCAGCGATGCATCTCCCAATACCGCTGGGCCAGGGTCAGCCGCAGGTCGGCGTCGCCGGTTTCTTTTTCCGTGCGCTCCATCAGGGTGAGGGAATCATTCCCCAGACCCTGAAGGTCGAGTTGCTCGACGAGGAATTGAACAAGGTCCTTCTGCAAGTTCGAATGGCTCGCGGCGAGCTTGAGCCAACGGGTGGCGTTCGCATTGTCGCCCACCTGTTCGTAGGCGAATCCCTCGAGAAACTCGAAACGCGGATCTCCCGGATGACTTTCGCGCTGCATAGTGACGTCGGCGACGATGAGGTCGCTGGAGCGGCCCAGCCGCTGCTCGAGGGCGATTCGCATCATCTCAGGCGGAAGGAGCGTGGGCGCGGCGGCGGCCCAGGCATCGACAGCGTCCATCGCCTCGTGATTTTCGTTCAGCCGGGTCAGTGCTTGCGTCTTAATCTCCAGCGCGACCAGATCTTTGGGAAGTTTTGCCAGGATTGCGTTCGCCAAATCGAGGGCTTCGGGAAGGCGATCGAGCTGGTAATACAACTTCATGAGGTGACGGCGGTCATCCATGCGATTGGGATCGAGCGCCAGGAGCATTTTCAGCCCGTCGACCGTCTGGGCGAGATGCTGGCCGTTGGGAAGAGGGACCAGCTCGCGGGAATTCACGTAATAGCTCAGGGCCTCTTCATCCTGCGGCCGGCGATTGAGGTAGCGGGAAAGGAGGGTAACGGCCTTTTCATTATCGCCGGCGATAGAGGCGGCGATCCCTTGCGCACGCCAGGAATTCAGGCGGTGGATGAGAATATCTCGCGCGACGAAATACGCACCGGCGCTTCCGCCGATCAGCACAACCGCGAGCGTAATGGCGATTGTTTTACGTCTTGGGGTCATAAATCATTTTGAGGTTTTGGGCGCCGAAAGAACCGCGTCGATCAGCGGACGATAGCCGGCAGATAATTCTGTCATCGCTTTGTCGCGCTGGGCCTTGGGAATTGAAGCATCAAAATAGAACTGGATTTCGCCGACGCCGCTGGCCTGGCCGGTGGCGCCGACGATGGAATCGCTGACGCCGTTCATATCGCGAAGGATCAGCCCGCCGGGGCGAAGCAGGCAATTATCGACGATGATCCGCTGCTGGCCGCTGACGTCTTCCCCGATCTCCTGCATGAAAAACTCGTATTCGGTCCCGACGAGGGGAAGGTTCCCCGCCCGCCAATCGATGGGCCCGCTGCCCACGAACTGCCAGCCATCGGCGGGAAAGCAGCGGGCTGGAAAGTGTCCGACCATGTGATGCGCATCGGCACAGTGAACGAACAGAACGCCCGCATGAAGCCCCGATTCAATATTCAAATAATCCCGGCTGATCATGACATTGGGCTGGAGCACGGTGAGTGCCCGCGTCGGCACGGGAACGTCGTGGCCGATCCACGGCCCGATGCGATCGGGAATTCGTGCCGCAGCTTCTCGGATAGAGGCGCGATAGGCTTCGAAATCCGGCGCTGAGAGGCGGGCTGCGTAATTCTGAACAGCGACAGCGCCCAAAAGAATTAGAGCAGCGATGCGGGAAATGACTTTTGAGTTTGCGATCATAAGAGTACGGCCGGGGCCACGCTTTCAAATTCGGTGTGCACCGGGGCCGTGGATGGGCGCGCCAGCCGACCCAGAAATCTCATCAATGCCATCAACGCGATGAATGCCGCGACGAGCATGACGTAGCCGCCGAGTGTGTGAAATCGCTCGGCGACGGGTGCTGAGAGATGGGCGAAAGCCCAGATCGTGGGGATGAGGCGCAAGACATTGGCGACAATCGCTACGATGGGGCTGAGCGCCAGCACGACAAGGCGTATCCACCAGGGACGCGGCGGCGGTGAGAACGCCACGAAATAGCAGACCATGAAGAGCGAGAGAACCATCCGTGCGCCGTTGCAGGCCTCGGCGACGGTGACGGCCGCGCCGTTGATGATGAGCAGATTCCCGTCGCGCTGAACGTACATGCCCAGAATGTCGCAGCAAACCTGGGCGGCGCGGGAGGTGAAAGTTTCCAGGGGGCCGGCAATGTGATAACGGCCATCGGGGTCGATGGGGATCAGGAAAATCATCGCCAGCAGGGCCGGGGCGAGGCGGCGGGCGAAATTGGTGCCCAAAGCGGCGATCAAAGTCGCGGCGGCGATCAGGACCGCGCCGCGCGCCAGATGACCGGGTCGTAGTAATACCCGTACCAGAGAACCGCCCCGCTCAAGGCCAAAAGCACGACGCCGAGCCACGTGCCGGTGACGATCCCATTCTTGAGCGACTGCCGGCGAGACCACGCCAGGCTGAAAATCACGATCGGGGCGAGCATGACGTAACTCAGCTCCTCGTCGTTAAAGCCGAGGCGGAAAATGTCGCGCCAGGCGTCGAAGGTTGCGCCGACGGCGGTGAGGAGCATTGCGGCGGCGATCATCCAGTCGCGCGTCGTGCACACTGATTGCGTCGATGAAATGGTTGGATTCGCGGCTTTGAACATTGTGATTATTCAACCGCCTCAGCGGCCACAATCGGGGATTCATCGGGAAGAGATTCATCGCTGCCGGAGCGTTTCGTCGGTTTCCACGCGCTGCTCGCCGAGCCGAAGAAGATCGAGAAATATCCAACCAGCAGCGCCGCGTTCATGGTCACAAAGAGATTGCAAAGCCGCAGGAGCTTCCAACCGGGAATGCCCCTGGGTACGAGCGCCCCGATGCCCGCCATTGCATATCCGCCAAGCTGGAGCAAACCGAGGCGCCGATAGAATTCCAGATCGAGCAGTGCCGCGTTTGCGAGCAGAGCCATCACGAGAAACAGCGGGCCAAACCAGCGAAGGACCTTGTGCGAAAAGAAGGTGAAAGCGATCCAGCCGTGGCGGGGATTGAGCAGCGGCCATAGCGTCTTTATCGCCTGCACGTCGCCGGCGCCGATCCGTACGCGGCGGCGAAATTCGCTCTGAATATCGGGAGCGGATTCCTCGTGCGCGACGGCGTCGGCGTCATAGATGATCCGGCAGTTGGTTTTTAATCGGGCCAGCAGCGGAATTACAAAGTCTTCCACAATGGTTGACGGCGAAAGCTGTGGAAATAAATCGCGGCGAATGGCGTAGATCGCGCCGTTTGAGCCGAGCAGCGCGCCGAGGCGGCTTTCGTGCATCTTGAGGAAGGTTTCGTATCGCCAGTAGAGGCCGTCGGCGTTTTTTCCAGTTGTGGAGTCTTGCAGAACAAGGCGGCCGCAGACTGCGCCAACCTTTTCATCCGTGAACCACCGGACCAGTGATTTGGCCGCCGATTGATCCGTAAATGTGTTTGCATCGGAAAGCAGGACGATCGAGCCGCGGACTTCGGTCATCGCCGCGCTCAAAACAGCGGCTTTGCCGCGCCGAACAGGAAAATTGAGCACGCGAACACGTCGATCTTCGAATTGCCTGCAAACGTCCGCTGTGGAATCGGTGCTCCCATCGGAGGCGATGACGATTTCAAACTTTTCCGCCGGGTAATTCAGTTCCAGTGCGTTTTGAATCCGGCGATGGATTACACTTTGCTCGTTATGAGCTGCGATCAAGATTGAGAGAAACGGCAACGACTCATCGGCCAGCGGCGACGGATCAGCCTTGCGACCAAATATTCCGGCGGCTATCCACAGCACGACGGGATAGATGACGTAAGCATAAGCAATAGCGCCAATGCTCAGCCAGAAAAGAGCCGCTGCGATCTGATGAACCACTGTCATCACGGATGGTCGGCCGAATTAAATGTTGAGCTTTTCGGAACCAGGGCAGGCGTCAACTGCGCGACGACGGGTTTTTCATTTTCAGCCCGAGCAGGCGTCCGCCGGCGAACCACCTTTGCGGGAACACCGGCGACCGTACAGTGATCGGGCACATCTTCAACGACGACCGCGTTGGCTCCGATCCTCGCCCCCTCCCCGACTTTTACATTTCCGATCACTCTTGCCCCCGCACCGATGAATACGTCGCTTTCGAGCACCGGGCTGCGGCGATTGTCGGCGCCGATGGTCACTTGGTGCTCGATATAGATTCGCGCGCCGCCGCGAACGTCGCCGTTGATGATGACGCCGGTTGCATGAATCAGCACGAAACCCGGCCCAAAGTCGGCCCCGCGCCCGATGATGCACTGATTCAGCACCGCATTGAGCTTGTTGAAAAGCATTTCCAGCGGCCACAGCCCATGACGGCCGGACCATTGCATCAGGCGGTAAATCAGCATCGCCGTGGTTCCGTCGGTGAGCAGGGCCTTCACCATGCTCCGGGCGGCGGTGTTCTCATAGCACCACTGCGCTTTGCATCGCACATCATAGCGGATTGTTTCGAGAAGACCGGGCACGGGCTTACCAACTGGATGGAGGGGTATTGATCGTGCTCTCCAGCACATCGATCACGCGATGGGCGGCCAGGCCGTCCCACCGCTCGGGAATTCGACCGGCCTTGGGATGGCTCACGGTTTCGTGGAACGCTCGGACAATGCTGTCGCGGTCGGTGCCGACCAGCAGGTTCGTTCCCTGGGAAACCGTCGCGGGCCGCTCGGTATTGGCGCGAAGCGTCAGGCAGGGAATGCCCATCACGGTCGTCTCTTCCTGAATCCCGCCCGAGTCGGTGAAGACGACGCGGCTGTGGGACATCAGCTTTACGAAATCAAGATAACCCAGCGGGTCGATAAGCCGCAGGTTGGGCGAAGCGGAAATCGCCCGCCCATTGAGCGCCTTTCGCGAGCGCGGATGCACCGGGAAAACCACGGCCATTTCGCGGCCGACGTCCTCGAGCGCTTCGAGCAGTTTCCCCAGGGCCCCGGCATCATCAACATTCGCAGGACGATGAAGGGTGACGACTGCATAGTTCCCGTCTTCCAGGTTCAGCGTCTGAAGAACTTTCGATCCCTCCGCACGTTTTCGGCAAGCGAGGAGCGTGTCGATCATGACGTTGCCGACGAAGAAAATACGCTCATCGCTGACACCCTCGCGTCGGAGATTCTCCACGCCGCTGCGCTCGCTGACGAACAGCCAGCGGCTGATGGAATCGGTAAGGATGCGGTTGATTTCCTCCGGCATCGTCCGGTCGAAGCTGCGCAAACCCGCCTCGACGTGAGCAACCACAATCCCCAGCTTCACCGCGGTGATCGCGCATGCCAAAGTTGAATTGACATCTCCGACCACCACAACAACATCGGGCTTGTACTCGAGAATCACCGGCTCAAATTTGCGAATCACCTCCGCCGTCTGGACCGCATGCGAGCCGGACCCGACGCCCAGGTCGACATCCGGCTGAGGAATCCCCAACTCCTCAAAGAAAATCTGCGACATCTGCTGGTCGTAATGCTGGCCGGTGTGAACGAGAAAGCTTTGGATGTTACCGCGCTTGCGGATTTCCCACATGAGCGGGGCGATCTTCATGAAATTCGGGCGGCACGCGGCGACGAGGAGGATTTTCACGCAACGCTCCCCTGTTTCTCGCCGCACATTTCGCCGAAATGGCGGGAGATCGAATTCAGCCGCTCTTCCCAGCTCTCGCTGCGCATGGCATCGCTTCGCGCGGTGGAGGGACCAGGATTTTTCAAAGCCTCTTCAATTTCCCGAATGAATCCCTCGCTCTCCCGGCCAATCCGACACACATCCAGCGCTTCGACTTCGGGAATCGCGGTGGAGACAACCGGAAGACCGGCCGCCAGATATTCCCGCACCTTCAGCGGGTTGGCGTTGATTGTGAGGCGATTGATCCGAAATGGATTAATGGCCACGTCGAATCCTTTGCAATACGCCGGCAGAGATTCGTACGGTTTTCTGCCCAGGATATGCACGTTAGGAATTCCCTGGAGGACCGAGATATCGGTGGTAGCACGACCGAGCACCACAAGCGAGCCTGTCGAGAAATGTTTTGCGACCTGGGCCATGAGATCGACGTCGACCCAGTCGGCGATGAGACCGAAGAATCCGACGATTGGGTGCGGAAGGGAGGCGATCTCTGACGGGATTTGTGTGCTGCTATTGAGCGCCTTGCGGAAATGCGCATGGTCGACGCCGTGGCGCACGAGGATCGTGCGCGGGTTGAACTGCTTTTTGCTTTGGAGCAAGGGCTCGGCGGAAACGATGACGAGATCGGCCCGGCCCAGAAGCTGTTCTTCGAGCTGCGCCAGATGTCCGCCGGAGACTCCGGAAAATGCGGTGTATTCATCGACGCAGTAGTAGATAATCCTGTCTTCGCCAAGCGTGCCGGCCACAACAGCCGCCGCGGGGTTGAAGACCCAGTTGATCGGCCGGCGAAACCGCAGCTTGTGCATCGCCCGCCTGACCTGCATGCGCAGGATTCGCTGATTGACCTTGCGAATCAGCGGGTTCCCATAGGCGGGAATCGCCAGCGGATTCATGACGAAAATGTTGGGCTCCGGCTCGCGAATCGGCGCGGCGGCGGCGCTAAGCTTGGCAAAAGCCCGGCGGATATCTCTCCGCGAAACCGTAGGCGCACGATATCCGATCGAATTCACCCACAGCACCCGATTGCGGCGGGCCAGAAGACGCATGAGGTGGGTCTTGGAAAGCGGGTCGCCGCTCCAGTCGTGGCTGAAGCAGAGCATGTCGCGGCCTTCGAACGCCGCCGGCACGGGACACTCGTATGCCTGCGTTTGATCGATCAGAGTGGTCGTCATTGGGCGGCTAGGTTTGAAAGCTCCGAAACGGCAGAATGCAATGGAACCGCCGTCGATTTCGCCTCGCAAACGCGACGAAAGACATCGGAAATCATTTCCGCTGAACGGCTCCAGGTTATGTTGACGCGCGCGGCGGCGCTTGCTTCGACAACCGGCGGCGAAAGAAGCATCGATTCCAAAGCCGCGGCCAGCTCGCCAATGTTTCCGGGCGCAACCAGCCGGCTGTATGCTGAATCACTGATTTCCGGAATGCCTCCAACATGCGTGGCAATGAACGGGCGACCGCATTGAAGCGATTCGCGAAGAACATTAGGTATTCCCTCCGAGAAGCTCGGAAGTGCGACGACATCACAGGCGTGATACCACTGGACGAGCGTCCCCTGGGTGCATGAACCGGCGAAAAATACGCGACCATCCAGCCTTTGAGATTGCACCATTCGGTGAAGGGCCGTCGCGTCGTCGCCGCTGCCGACAAGATAACATCTGAAGTCGGGGACTTTCGCTGCAAGCTTCGCGCAGGCTTCGATCAGCACGCCTGCCCCTTTGCTCATCAGCAGATTGCCCACGAAGAGGAGGATTCTCGCGTAGTCCGGAATCCCCAGGGATGTTCTTGCCGCTGATCGGTCGCCCGGGCGGAAAACGTCGGTGTCGATGCCTTCGGGGACGACATGAATGTTTCTGGGATTCACCCCGAGCTGATTGACATGATTCGCAAGATCGTGATTCACCGCAATGACGGCATCGGCCGATTGGAGCGTCTGGGCCAAAATTCCGCGGCGCTTCGGGCGTTTGGAGAGGACGAGCACATCAGAGCCGATGACCTTGATGACAACCGGCACGCCGAGCCGTTTGGCGATCTGCGCCGCCGCCCATCCGTCGGGATGGGCCCAGCATGCAAACACCAAGTCGGGCTGAAAATTCTGCACAGCGAGACGCACGGCTGATTTGATGCTGGCGAGATAAAAACGTCCGTAAAACTGTTCGAGAATCCTGGGCGTATACCAGTACGTTGGGAATGAGACGTTTGCGGGTCCATCATTCGCCGCGATTGCCGGCGTCCCCAATCGTTTTCGCCAGGCGACCGGAACAATCAGGCGCAGATCGTGCATCCGCGACAGCGCGCATCTTGTGTTGGTGATAGATGCAATGCCGCGGGCTGTGCGGACTGGGATGACAGCTAGTGATGGCTAATACGCGCATGATGCGCCTTGCCGAGCAGGGAGACGTAATGCCGGTGATAATCGCCGGCCATTCGTTGAACGCTATACGAATTTTCGACGACTTCGCGCCCCCGCCCACCCATCTCCAAACGGGATCGCTCATTTGCGAGCAAATCCGAAAGTCGCAACGCCAGTGCCGCGACATCACCGGACGGGAACAGCAAACCTGCCCCGCTATTCCCGATCAATTCCGGCAAACCGCCCACCGCCGACACCACCACGGGCAGCCCCGCGGCCCAGGCTTCCAGCACCGAAAGCGGCATCCCTTCCGAGCGGCTGGTCAGAGCGAAAACATTCATCATCGCAAGAAATTTTTGCGGTTCCGCCTGATAACCGACGAAATGAACGCGCTCGCTCAGCCCAAGCCCATCAGCCAATTGCTCCAGTTCCGAGCGTAAGGGGCCGTCTCCGACGAGCAGGAGCTGCGCTGTCGGAAACTTCGGCGCGATTTCCGCCAGGGCCCGCAGCAATATGTGCTGCTGCTTGATTTCGCTGAGACGGCCGACAGTGCCGATGACGGGGGAATCCGCTGGAATATTGAACCGAGCGCGAAGCGAATCATCGCATTGCGGGCGAAATCGCGAGAGATCGATTCCATTCGGCAGAACAACGAGCTTTCGAGGATCGACGATCCGGCAGCGGCAGGCTTCCAGGGCGATATCGCCGGAAACACAGAAGAACCGATTCACGCGCCTCGCCGCGTGTCGGCCGAGAACACGTGTCCGCCATCGTGAGGAATAATGTTTGCCATGTTCAGTGTGAACGACGACCGGCACACCCGCACGGCGGGCGGCGCCGCTCGCGTAAAACAGCGCTCCCACCTGATGGCTGTGAACGACATCAGGCTTCAATTCGCACAATTGCGCCGCAATCTTTCTGGAGAGTTCAAAACGAATTCCAGGCAGTTTGTTGAGACAAACAACTTCGGCGCCCGCCTCACGCGCCTCATCGGCCAGTTCGCCCAATCGTTGCAGACAGACCACCGAAACCTTCTGGCCAAGCCGGATCCCCTCGCGGACGAGATCGACCACCACACGCTCAAGCCCGCCGATCTCCAGAGAGAGCACGACGTGCGCCACGGCGATAGCCGGCACATCCGGACCAGACGGCAACGCGGGCCGTTTGGCCGGCGCGGGCGATTCAATTTCCAGCAATCGGGTCATCGCAGTTTTGGTCAGCCGAGGCGCCGGCAGGTTTGCTCCGCCAGACGCCAGGCCGTCCGGTAGGCCGGGGAACGGATCGGTTTGGCCGGCTCGGCGACGCCCAGCAAATGGGTCTCAACATCGCGGAAGTGACCGGTGCGGAATTTATCGTTATTGGCCCGCAGAAATTCGCATAGCTGCGTAAATCTGCGGACGACAATCGGATCGGGCATTGGGCGCGAAACGCGCTGGCGGCGCTTCTTCAGCAATTCAAAGCTGTGGGAGACGATCACAAAACATTTCCACCCGTTCTTCCAGGCACTGATGAGCGATCCTTGCATCTCCGAGGCGGAACAACTGCACAATTGCGCCGGGCGATGAGACCCAAGCCCGTCACTCCAGACCGCCACGGGAAACTCCCACACCCCCGAAACTTCCACGGGCTGATGAGCACCCTCAAGCTCGGCGACATCGGCCAGGGATTTCGCGTGGCAGGCGTTGTAGCTGGTGTCGATGCGGATACCGTTGTCGGCCAGGGCCGCAAGCGTATCGGCGCCGGCGGCGTAATCACCCGCACGAAACGCCATTATGTTTTCAGCGCCCGCCCGGACCACGTTTTCGCGGGCGATGGCGATCAGTTGCCGCTGCTCCGACGCGAAAAACTGGGCGATCAGTTCGCGCCCTGGCTGGGAACCGGCGGATTGGCCATCCACTGAAGCCATTCCGGATGAAGATGGAGCTGAACTTCCTGCCCCTTCGATTGAATTTCATCAACCAGCCGCCCAAGCACCTCGTCGCCGGCGGCACTGCCACAGAGGCCTTCGACGAAAAATGTTGCCTTCAGGCCGTTGGCAGCCAGAACATTCAGTTGATAGGAAACGCCGAACTCTCCGCGCTCGGTTTTGCCGTAGAGGTCACGGGCGATATCGCGGCTCAGCCCCGCAATGCGCCAGTCGGGCCGCAGCGGATAAAACTCCGTGTCGACGGTAAGGAAAACATCCAGCATTGCTTCAGATTCGGCAGATGAATCAACTGATGAAGTACCGCGGCAGATTTCCAAAGCTGCGACGGCAACCGCAGAGGCGATGCAGATACGGCGCACGATGGCGAAATTCAGCGGCGTCCGAAACCACGGATAGGCGCGCGTCACTATCGCCGATAGCGCCCCCGCCAGAGCCGGCGGAATGAATGTCGGAACCGTGCTGCTCCGCGAAAGCGAGCACATTCCGATGATATACCCCACGGTGATCGACAGAATTGTGAAGTTCCATCGCCTCAGCTCATCCGCCGACGATTTTGGCAGGCTTTTCGCGATCGCGCGGCAAACGAAAATCGGCATCACCATCACCCCCACGAAAATCGTTCCCCCAACCAATCCCATCTCCGCGTACGTCTGCACGAATGAATTGTGAGACACCTGGTGGTAGGTCTGAGTAAGTTCGCCCGCTCCGATCCCCAAAATCGGGGCGTGGTGAAACAACACCATTGCGTCCCGCCAAAGCAGCATTCGCCCCTGCGCCGTGTCGCCGGGGTTGGAAAAATCGAGGTTGGTCTGGCGAGCGCCAGTGTTAGCGCCAGGATCGGTCCGACAAGGCAGGCAATGAGGATCGCCCGCTTCCATCCATATCGGGTGGTGGTCAACACACTCAGACCGGCGCACAGCGATAAAAGCCCTCCACGCGAAGCGGTCAACGCAAACACCCACAGAAGCGGAGCGATCGGCGCCGCCCATAAAAAGCGCCCAATCCAGCCCTTGCACCCGATCAGAAAATGAAGACCAATGAGTACACCCACCACCATGATCAGCGACAGATCGTTGGGATCGTTGAAGACTCCCAGCCCGCGGACGCGGCCGATGTCCACCCCCCCAACCTGACCCGCCGTTTGCTTCCCAACGCTGGAGAGACTGTACACGTCGATAATGCCGAAGTTGCCCAGCAAAACGATGATGCTCATCAGCGTCATAGCGACGAAGATGAACAGCAGAAAGCTCCGCAAACGCCGGACGGAATTCACCAGGCCGACAAGCAGAAGGAAATAGGCCTGAATCTTGAGCATGTTGACGCTCAATTCCCTTCCCATCCAGAAAAGGTGGTGGCCGATTGACGACAAAATGATGGCCGGCAGAAGAGCCAGAACGAACACTGTAATCGGGCTGAACTTCAAAGACCGCCAAGCGAGCTGCCGAACAACCAGTGGAAACGATGCAAGCAGGCAAAAGGTAATGACGATTTCATAAATCGGGAAGTCATCCAGACTTGCAATGAGTTCTCCGGGCCTGATGAATAGAATCAGATTCACGAGCAGAAACAGCGCGAAACCCAGAGCCCCGCGCAAACTTTCGGCGGCCACGCCGGGGTAGGTCCGCGCCGCCCGCTCGACAGGCGGACCTCAGGCTCACACCGCGCGGCGAGCGCAGTAGCCCTTCAGGAATGGAACTCGCAGTCATAAGAAAATAAAAATTAGTTTGCCTGTTGCCAGTCGCAGGCTACCGCCTGCACCAGCGGGCCGAACTCGCTGAATGTTTCGGAATCGAACCGCGGCACGAGGGAATGGCCATTGCCATTGCCTATACCGTTGTGATTGCCGCTTCGGGGGGTGCTCGCCCTCGATGAGCGATGGGAGCTGGATCCGTACGACGTTTCCAGAAAATCAGTTGCCTGGGCGCGGTTAAAGATAAATCCCTCTATTTTGCCCCCCAGCGCATCAAGTCTTCGAACGGCGCGGCGCACGATCGAGCGATGCTGTCCGCGCGAGATGGCGAAGATAATCCCCTCCACCTCCTGCGCCAGCACCGCGGCTTCGACGCTGGAAAGAATCGGCCCGGTGTCGAAAAGCACCAGATCGAATTCGCGCTTGGCCGCTTTGATCAGCACGCGGATCGCGGCAGTCGGAAGAGACGTTGGCGACATCGAGGTTTTTCCGACCGGCAGCACAAAGAGATACGGTGCGATCTTCTTGGCGGGGTTTTTGACGGTGTGCCCTATCAGAGCGTCCTGCAACCCGGGAACATCGTCGGCCTTGAGCAATCGTGTAAGCTGGCAGGCGGAAAGATCGCAATCGATCACCAGCGTTCGCAGCCGTGCCGCAGGCAGGAGATGGCCAGCGCCATGGTGAGGCTGGTCTTTCCGTCGCCCGATGTGGCGCTTGTGACCATGTACACCGAAGACGCATCCTGCGCTGATTGCGACCGAAGCCTGACGCGTATCTGGTGAACGGCTTGGGCAGCGTCGATCATGCCGTCGGCATTCACGGGTTGCGGGCCCAGCACCGGGACAATTCCGAGCAATGGAGCGCGCAATTGCACACCGGCCTCGGTCTCCTCGGAATAGAGATATTTTCTGGAGGTCAGCATTACCGTAAGGAGCAGGATTGCGGACGGCGCCAGCGCGCCTCCCAATCCGCCGGCAATTGCGTAAGAGCGCGCCGGTCTTTATCGGGAGAAATCGGAATCTCTCCCGTGGAATCGACGCTGAGGCGCCCACCGAGCGCGTCCTCGGTTTTCAGCGTTTCCATGCGCCTGTTCAGCGCGTCCAGTTGGTCCTGGTCGGAGGTGAGTTGATGGTTGAAGTCCTCGAATTTCTTGCGGTCCGCGCCGATCGCGAGCATTTCGGACTTGGTTTCCTCGAAAAGGCTTGTGAGATTTGCCAGATCGGTGCGCAGATCCGTGGCGGATTTCTGCGCGACCGCCGGCGCACCCGCGACCGAATGGCTGCCATCGCTGAACCCCGCTCCGGTTGCCGACTGGAAAACACGCACCTGCTCCCCGTACTGGTGAATCTCCGCCATCACCCGATTCAATTGGTATTGATCCAGCACAACCTGGGGATGCTGCTGGTCGTAGCCGAGGAATTTCAATCGGCGCAGCTCCTCGTTGAGGCGGTCGCGCTCATCGAGATATCTTCGCATGGTCCCGTCGCTCGCGGCGATCTGGTCGTCGGTAAGATCGGCAGGCGATCCCGAATCGGGCGAAACGAACGGGTTCCCCGGTGCGCCGTGGGTGGGCGCGACGGCGATCGCAGACTTGGTGTCGTCAATCGCCGTCTCGATTTTGTTCAGCCGGGCGACCGCATCTTCGTAAAAGTACTGAAGATCGGATGTCCCATATTTGGCGATTCCCGCGTTGATCTGTCCGTTGAGATTTTCGATGTCGTCCTTGAGGTTCCTTTGCGATTCCTCCAAAACGCCCATGCGCTGGCGCTCCAGTTGCTGGCTTTGGCCGTTGTACAGCTCGACGTAGGCGTTAATCACCGAGTTGACCGCGGCGGCGGCGGTCGCCGGATCGGGATCGGTTACCGATATCTCGATGTATTCGCTTCCGGGCTTAATCGACACCAGCAGGTTGTTGGCGAAGTAGCTCCCAGGATCCGCGGGAACGGCATGGCCCGTGGTTCTCCACACAGGATCTTCCATCGCCATGTCCGTCACTCGCCGGCTTGAGATCAGCATCTGCTGCGACTGCATGAACGTTCCGAACATCTCCATCGGCTGATTCTGATCGGTCACCTGGAGGACGGGCGGAAGGGTGTAAGCGATCCGCACCAGCCCCGCGCTGCGATACATTGCGTGCGAATACTTCCAACTCACGAAGGCGACGCCGCCACCGATGATCAACCCGCTCACAACCAGCCACGCCCACGCCCGTCGCAAAGCGACAAGTGCCCGCAGCCCCAGTTCGGAAGATTTTGAGACCGGGATTTCGACGGTGGCAGGGGCGGCGAATTCCGACGGTTGCGAATGGTAGCCGCCCAGCGCAAGGTCGGAACGTCTGGAGACAGAGTCTTCGCCGTGTGCAGCTTCAACTTTGGGGGCGCCTGGCCATCCGGAAGTCATAATGTTACTTCATTGCTCCTGTTCAATATCAAACGAAACCTGCATGTCCCGATCCGCCTCGATCGCCGTGCGGCAGGAGTTGGTCAGAACCCGGCAAACCGATTCCATCGTCAGCGCAATCTGCCGGCAGACCGTGCCGATGTAGATTCTCAAATCCAAGAGCAGACTAACGTGGCGGACGTAGTAGAGATCATACTCCAATTTTCGGCGAACGCATTCCAGAACCCGATCAGCCGGGTCGTCCGCCGGAAGCAGCATCTGCGACAGCCCGGTGATTCCGGGCCTGACGGCGAGCCGGTTGCGAAATACCGAAAACTTCTCGGCGATTTGTGATTCGATTTCCGGCCGCTCCGGCCTGGGTCCAATCAAACTCATTTCCATCTTCAGCACGTTGAAAAGCTGGGGAAGCTCGTCAAGATGGGTAGCTCTCAGAAACGCGCCGAAGGAGGTGATCCGAGTATCGTCCCTCGTCGCCCAGACCGGCCCAGTCTCTGATTCGGCGTTGTGCACCATCGTTCGAATCTTGTAGATCTGAAAAACCTTACCGCGATAACCGACTCTCGCCTGTTTGTAGACCGCCGGACCTTTCGAACTCAGTTTCACGATCAGCGCCAGGAACACCACGAGCGGGGCTAAAAGGATCATTAATCCCAATGCGCAAAACCATTCCACGAACATTTTTATTTCCGGATACCATTTGATTCTTCGGTGCTGATGCGCGTGGGTGAGGGATATCGGAAGGATATCCCGATTTTGTGCCGAGACCACGGATACCGCGTTGTCGCTGTCCAACATTGCACTTCCTCCCAAGGGTCGTTACTCCAACTCTTTTGCAACCCAACCTTCCCGTTGAAAGCTGAGGCTTGAACCAACCATCAGGCAAGACTCCGCCCCCGTCGCATGCGCATTTTTCGCGATGCGTTAGCCCTTACTACAACAGAATGAACAACTTAGACTCAGTCTGGAGCGCCAATCACGGCTACTCCAGCAATTCCAACAAACTGCCGTCAATCTCCAGGCTCACTCCCTTTCCCAAAGTCGTCACCTGGAGAAAAAGCTGATTTCGTTTACCGGGACGTTCGTCGATTACCCCCTGCAACCGCCGAAATGGCCCCGACCGCACTTCGACCCGCGCGCCGCCCGAAGGTTTGGATAGATGTCCAAAACCGCCTTGCGATGAAGCGCAATTTGAAGATTGCGCATCTCCCAGTTCAGTTGATCCTGATCGGAGACAGGCAGAATGCGGGCGACACGACCGGTGCGATCGGCGCTGTATGCCTGCTCAATCGAACCCAGCATGAACAGATACCCGGGAAACAGCGGCAGCTCAGCCACAACCTTGCGCCGCCCGTAGTAATGTGTCTTGGTTACCAGCGGTAAGAAATGACGGATAAAGCGGTCATCTAAATCCTCGCAGAGCTGTTTTTCCTGCCGGCTCAGCGTGTGCAGCACAAACCACGATGCGGACGCGTCGGATTGCAGGATTTCAAGTTCATCCGTGGCACCACCCTGAATGGTTCTTTCCCTGATCAACATTTTCCCACGTGCTCCCGGAGCATTCTCTCCACCCAAACAGCGCAGCCCGCGCCGTTAATCCAATTGTCGTGCGTCGATCTGTCGCGATATGTGACGACACGCGGCTTCCTTGCCCCTGGACTTGTTTCATCCTTGAAACTGCCTGAATTCGGCGGATTACCGACGTCTACACCCGTGGGTTGAATACCGATTGTTCGGCTGAAATTCAGCCCAATTTTCGGCGGGAATCGTCAGCCCCAGCCATTCGAATTCGAATCGAGTTTAGTGTACCGCGGTCATCGTAACTTTGCGACGGGATTTGTCAATTTAAATATACGTGAGCACGCGGTTTGCGCTAAATCCTATACTCACGTCGCTTACATACCAAACCCTTTTTCCCGACCCATCGGTCGGTATGCTCCGCCATTCAATCCGAAACACCAGTTAAATGCCGATCCTTCGTCAAGTTAAATCCCCCAAACATTGCTATCCACTGCTCCTGTCAGATTCTTTGCATTCGGAGCAATCGAATAAAAAAAATCCCCGGATTTTTGCAAAAATAGGTACAAAACGTGCGTTTCCGGACCTGTATATAGAGGCGTAATGCTTTTCGAGCCGGAGTGTCCATGTCCACTCACCTAAAATCTGAAACCTCAAATCTCAAATCCCCATCTCCCCGTTGCCTGAAAAATGGGAAATTTTGGGAAATCGACCAGAGCGATCCCTCTACTATCCACTGCTCTACTCTCTTGCACAGCGCAGTCCCCGCTGTCTCCAATTCTCTAAAAAGTGTGAAAAAGTGAGAAAATCTGGGAAGTCCAAAATGGGAAACTCCGGGCCACCATTGCCCAGACCCCTTCCCTACTCGATTTTAGCCCAGAATTCCCTTACCAATCCATCCGACATATAATCGGCCAGTTCTTTGAAATTCTGACCCACCGGGGGCGACTGGTTTCGACCGGATAGCCGCGGTGGCGGTGGCATGCCCAGGACGCTCGATTGGCCTGGATAATCATTCGAGCAAACCTTAACTGCCAACAGCGATGTTGCAGGCCGAGTCGGCTTCACGGCCGCCCCGGTTCGTATGGCTGCCTAATTAAGGCAACCTCGGCACGGTGTGAGGGATCGCATCACATCGGCCGCAAAAACGCGATCCTGGCTCTCCGATTCGGCCGTTGGTCGGAGGGCGAGACTTTAGACGGCTGGACCCCGGCGAAGGATGTCGATGTTCGTTGCCGGGATCGAGATCAAAACACCGAATAAGCATGTAGTGGCCGCCTCTGATGTTGTCACGGGACTGGGGTTCAAATCCCCACGCCTCCAATTCTCGCCGCAGGCGAAAATTAGAGGGGAGAGAGTGGAAAGTAGAGAAGGCAAGAAAGCGGACGGCGTGGAATAACGCCGCCCAGCCGATTTGGGCTCTCTCCCCGGTCTACTTTCTACTCTCTACTTTCTTTTGGTTTGCGCAAATGGCCTTCGCATTCGAGAAACTTCTCGTCTACCAAAAAACCGTTGATTTTTCAGATCGCATCTGCGAGTTAGGAAGCAAATTCCCTCGCGGATTTTACTTCCTGGCAGATCAGATCAATCGCGCGGCGTTGTCCATATCGACCAATATTGCCGAAGGCAATGGCCGCTTCACCACGCCTGACAAGACGAATTTCTTTGGCATCGCGCGCGGATCGGTCCAGGAATGTGTGCCGCTATTGGAATTGGCCCGGCGGCGCGGGTTCATTCAGCCAGCTCAGCACGATGCATTGAAGAACGATCTTGAGGAAATCTCCAAAATGCTTTCCGGCCTCATCAACAGCCTGGATAATCGCAAAGTGTGATAAGAACGAAACCCGGTGACCGCCCCTGCCTGGAACCCCTTCAACCATTGTCACCAAACCAAGTCCACTGCGGATGCTTAACATATTTCAGCGCCTCGGCGACGCTAAGCCCCGACTTCGCCCGCGCGCGATTCTCCTCGCAATACCGCCGGAATATGCCTCGCTCACTTTCGCTGAGAGGCTGGCCTGCCCGATAAGGAACCTTCTGCCCCACGAGAAGCACGAGAAACCCTTCAATCCCAAACTGCGTCTTTCCGCCAATGGTGGTGTTCAGCAAGTGCCTCGCCAGCGTAGTTGGACCATTTTCTTCGTAAAACTCGAGCAGCGGTTGGATGGCTGAAACATCAACCTCATTGCAGCAGGTCGTCCAGAAATCCGTTTTCAACCGATTGTTGAAGCGGTAATGGATTGCCAGAAAATCGCGGATATTGTCCCACAGTTCCGCAAAAGTCGTGTTGTAGAGCGATTTCATCCGCGGCCCGGGATCGAGCTGGGAATCGATTAGGAGGGTAACCATCGTCTGTATTTGCGATGAAGCGACCATCAGTGCCGTGGCTTCCAAAGGCTCCACGAACCCGCAGGAGTTTCCGATCGCAAAAACATTGCCCACCCATCCTTCGCGATAACGCCCGGACCGGAACTTCACGACGTGATCCCACGTGTTGGCCTTGGGGTTTTTCTTGAGAAATTCGTCCCTGGCGACGTCGTCCGTTAGGAAGCGGGACGAATAGACGTAGCCGCGATTGACGGTCCACTCATGGTCGATTCGCCAGCACCAGCCTGCATCCATCGTTTCCGCGATGGTGTAGGGATAGATGAAGTCATCAGTCCGGTCCCAACTGCCCACAATCGCGCGATCCGTAAAAAGCGAATTGTCGTAAGATACAAATGGCGTCTTGAGTGCCCCTTTGAGAAGTTCGGAGCGAAAACCGCTCGCGTCTATGAAAAAGTCTGCCTCAATGTGACGCCCGTCTTCGAGCACGATGGATCGGACACCTTGCTCATCCAGGGTCGCCCCAGAGACACGCACGTCGATGAACGTAATGCCGCGATCAACGGCAATGCGTTCAAGAGTTTTGACCAACAGAGGGTTGAAGAGATGAAATGCGGCGCAAGACCCGATCTCAGGCCCACCGCCGTTGGGCTGGGCGGCAAATGCCTTAGCCTGGGACATCAGCGCGGCGTTGAGGTTGACGCTGTCGAATTCTTCGCCGCAGTAGAATCCGTTGGGCCGTGAAAGACCCTTGTACTGCCCATCAAGCTGCAAATCGAATGCGAAGTTGAAAGACTCCCGCGGGCCCCAGAGAAAATGAATGCCGGTCTTCCAGGTTGGCCTGGCCGATTCATAGAACGGTTTGCGTTTGATCCCAAGATATTCGAAGAGGAATTGAACGAACTGCGGCGTCGTGCTCTCGCCGACGCCGATGACCCCAATATCGGGGCTTCGAATAACCTGCACCTGAAGCTGCGGAATTTTGCGTCTAAGCGCCAGGGCGGCCATCAGACCGGCGGTGCCTGCGCCAAGTACGATGACATTTTTAATCATGATCGAATCCCGACTCGGTAAAACGAATCGTCGCGCTGGGCCAGCTCAGAATTCTAACAGATTGATGTGGAAACTCGCCAAGGTTGTGCCTACCGTAGCGATCGTTATGGTCTTGGCTTACGACCGATTCTGCCGCTCTTGAACGGGAGATGCATCATGCCCCTGCCCACCGACGAAAAGCTTCTCGCATTAAGTCAAAAAATCCTCGAACAATTTGACGCGATCTTTGGATACCATCCCGGATTTCGTCCGGCCCACGCCAAGGGGACGCTGCTCAGCGGAACATTCACGCCTTCGAGCGAGGCCGTTTCGTTGACGATGGCGCCGCACATTCAACGGCCGTCGACGCCGGTGATAGTCCGGTTTTCCGATTCGCCTGGAGTGCCGGACATTCCCGACAACGATCCGCATGCCGCTCCGCGCGGGATGGCGATCCGTTTTCAGCTCGCGGAGCACAGTCATACGGATATCGTCAGCCATTCCGTCGATGCATTCCCAGCCCGCACCGGCGAGGAATTCCTGGAATTGCTCAAGGCCCTCGCCACCAGCGATATGTCCACCCCCTCCGACCCGAAGAACCCCAAGCCGATCGAGAAATTCCTGGGAACCCACCCGGCGGCCCTGGCCTTTATTCAGGCGCCCAAGGCCGCCCCTTCAAGTTTCGCCCGCACAACATTTTTCGCCATCATTGCTTATAAGTTTATTAACAGCAAAGGAATAAGCCGGTTTGGAAAGTATCGAATCGTCCCCGCCGAGGGCAACGAAACCCTCGACGAAGCAACCGCGCAAACCAAGGGCGCGAATTATCTTTTCGACGAACTGAAGCAGCGCATCGCACGCGGACCAATCGAATTTCGCGTCATGGTCCAACTGGCCAACGACGGCGACATCACCAACGATGCGACCGTGCATTGGCCGCAGGACCGCAAGGTGATGGAGCTCGGAAAAATCGTGCTGGACAAACTGGTAACCAACGATGCCGCCGAGCAGAAGCAGATCATCTTCGATCCAATTCCCCGGGTCACGGGAATCGAATCATCGGCCGATCCGTTGCTCGAATTGCGGGCGTCCGTCTACCTGATGAGCGGCCGGCGGCGCAGAGCCGCGCCGAATTAATGAACTTCGCGCTTTGTTTCGCCGGATGCCGATTCCCTGGTTTCTTCCGGCGCGCCGACCCAATCGAGGCGAGGTGCGTTACCGTATCCCAGGCATTGCGGCTTCCGATAAGCAACAAAGATAAGATTGCTCCCGCGGCAATAAACAGTCCGATTCCTGTATCCACCCAAACGAGGGCAGCAGCGATCGCAAGGGTCGCATAGGTAACCAATGGCGCTGTCACGTACCAAACCCAATCTTCCAGGACCGGTTTGTATCCCGCTTGATGGCGGGCCCGGCGAACTACGATGATGGAATACATAAGGCCCGCAACGCCGCAGAGCGCCAGCGCAATTGAGATCGAATGCACTGAACCCCAGGGTGCAACCATCATCCCTGAAATGGCCAATGCCGCGCCAAATTGCACGACGATCGGCGAGCCGAAGGCGTTGACCGTTTCCATGCTCGCACGCTGGCGAGTGCCGGCGACAAGCGTAATCACGACAAATTGCAGCCCGATCAATGCTCCCGCCGACGATCCGATCATCACGTAGAAATTCTGCCACGAAAGCAGCAGCAAACTTGCCGAATCGGCGAGCGCGACCATGGGCGCGAATGATACGCTACCAACAATAATTTGGCGATTGGCCGCTCATTCCGATTTGAGCGATGCCATATCGATCGAGAATCGATACTTCACATCCGATTTCAGAAGCCGTTCATAGGCCTCGTTGACTTTCTGAATCGGAATCACCTCGACATCGGAGGTGATGTTGTGTTTCCCGCAGAAGTCGAGCATCTCCTGCGTCTGGGAAATTCCGCCGATCGGTGAGCCGGACAGAGATCGCCGGCCCATCAGGAGACCGAAGGCGGAAACGGACAGCGGCTTCTCCGGCGCGCCGACCAGCGTCAGGTTGCCGTCGCGGCGAAGCATCAAGATATAGGCGTTGATGTCATGCTCGGCCGAAACCGCGTCGAGAATAAAGTCGAAACTTCCAGCGTGCCGCTTCATCTCGTTGGCATCACGGGAGATAACGACTTCATCGGCGCCGAGGCGCAGTGCGTCCTCTTTCTTGCCGGGCGACGTCGTGAAGACCACGACGTGCGCACCGAAGGCATGGGCGAATTTCACCCCCATATGTCCCAGCCCGCCGAGCCCAACGACGCCGACCTTATGACCCTTGGCAACGCCCCACCGCCGCATCGGCGAATAGGTCGTAATCCCCGCGCACAGAAGCGGCGCTGCCCCTGCAAGATTGAGATTCGACGGCACGCGAAGCACAAATCGCTCGCTGACGACGATATTTTCCGAATAGCCTCCGTAGGTCACGCCTCCCATTTGCTTGTCCGGGAAGTTGTAGGTAAGCGTCAGGTTCGGGCAAAACTGCTCCTCCCCCTCCCGGCACGCCGGGCAGGTTCCGTCCGAGTCCACCATGCACCCGACGGCGGCGAGATCCCCCGCCTTGAATTTTTTCACCGCCGATCCAACTTTCGTCACCCGCCCGACGATTTCGTGGCCGGGAACGCAGGGATAAACCGTCGGCATGACCCCGCTCCATTCGTTGCGCACCTGGTGAAGATCGGAGTGACAGATGCCGCAGAACAGGATCTCGATCTGCACGTCGTGTTCGGTTGGTTCGCGGCGCTTGATCTTGGTCGATGCCAGTCGCGACGTCGCACTCGCGGCGGAATAAGCTTTCGTTGACAACATAATCTTATCTCCTGTTAAACGGCCTTCGAGGCCTGATACTGAGCATCACTGACCTTTTCCATCCATTCCACCACTTTGCCGTCGAGCTTTTCCGCAATCGCGATATGCGTCATCGCGGTCGTGGCAGCGGCGCCATGCCAATGTTTCTCGCCGGGGGGAAACCAGACGATATCACCGGGGCGGATTTCCTCGACGCTGCCGCCCCACCGCTGCGCCCAGCCATACCCGGCCGTCACAATCAGCGTCTGGCCGAGCGGATGCGTGTGCCACGCCGTGCGTGCGCCCGGCTCGAAGGTGACACTCGCGCCCGTCACCCGCGCGGGCTCAGGCCTGTCAAACAGCGGATCGATCCTGACGGTTCCCGTGAACCAATCCGCCGGTCCTTTGCCCGAGGGCTGCGTGCCGACTCGTTTGATTTCCATTTTTGCTCTCCTTCAATTGCACCGCTATTTGTGGATACTTTAGGCAGCCCATCGCGGTTAAGAAGGATTCGTCGAGAGAAGAATTGGACATTGCCGAGCCGACCTCTCGACGCAAACCAGAGAGGCACAGCGCAAAAAAAACGTCCGCGGGGTGGCAGAGAGGGGGGGAACTCTGCCGGGGAATCCCGCGGACGAGTATCATATATAATGCATCGCCCCAGTTTCGACAAGCGGATGTTTGCGAAAAAATCCTACCGTCTGCGATCGGGATTCGCCTGCCTTGGCGTAGGCGGTTCGCCATTGCTCCAGGTTGCGGGCGGGTGAAAACAGGTCCCTCGCCTGGGCGGCCGCTGCCGTCGCGATCATTTGCTGTAAGTCCCGGTCCTTTCGAAGCGCAAGCAACCGTTGGGCAAGCCTTCGGGGAGTCGCTCCTTCCTCGAGAACCGCATTTACCCCGTTGCGAAAAAGGCCCCGCAAACCGGGTGCCGCTGCCGCCACAACCGGAACCCCCGCCGCCATGCAGATTTCAACAGGTAGCACCGGCGACATCCCTTGCCCAAATTCAAGCGCGGCGTCCGCGGCCGAGGTGAGCGATTCGAACGCAATGGGCTCGCCAAGCCGTTGCTCTGCGTTTACGAACAAGTTGTCCAGCATCGTCGAATCCACAAACCTCCGAAGCGGATCGACCATCGCCCCGCGTCCCCAGATCAGCAGGCGCCATCTTGTCTCTAAAACATTCAAGATGGCAATCGCCCAGAGCGAGAGCTTGTGCGACGCTTCGCGCGTCGATTCGCCGGGGGCAAGGACCACCCAATCCGAGTCGGAAAGTCCAAGCCGCTGGCGCAACCGGCTGTCGCGTCCGCTCAATCGATCTAAATCGACCGGCGGAGGAATCACCTGGCATCGCCCAGGCATCGCACCTATGGCGACGAAAAAATCTCTTGCGTGAGAAGTGGGGCAAACGATGTGAGGATTCGCGCGAGCGATGATCGCTCGCATCCAGGGCGTCCAAACCGGCGCGATCGGCCCCTGAGGAGAAAAATGATCCGCGAAAATCCTGCGGCTGCCGCCGCGACCAAGCCTCCTGGACACCAGGTGTGGGCAATATGATTCTCCGCCAATCCGTCGCGGCGAAGTCGGTACACCGCATAGGCGAGATTGCCCAAATCCCCACCGCGGCCAATGCTGGTGAAGTTCATGGGCCATTCGGGCCCGAGGTTGTTGGTGATTGTCTCCAGGCAGCGCTGGGTTTGAAAATCGCAGCGAGCCGGATGAATGTGCAAAATGCCGGGCATTTGCGGCGCTACGGTAACGGAAATGGGCGGACGTGCAATGAGAAGACCGCGCATATCGCCGGCTACTGCTGGCGCGAATCAAGCAGGAAGGTCACGGGCCCATCGTTGACAAGACTCACCTGCATGTGAGCCCCGAACTGGCCGGTTTCGGTCTTGACGCTTAGGGTTTTTAAAGCCGCCACAAGCGCGTCGAATTTCTGCCGGCCCGCTTCCGGGCTTGCCGCGGCGCTGAGAGAAGGCCGGCGGCCCTTGGCCGTTTCCGCGGCCACCGTGAAGTTGCTTACCAGCAGAATGCTGCCGTCGATCTCGGTCACGTCTCGATCGAAATTCCGCTCCCCCGCCGCAAAAATCCGCAGGCCGGCGAGCTTTCTGGCCATCCAAGTCACGTCTGAATCCTGATCGGTTGCATGGATCGCCACCAGAACCAGCATTCCGTCGCCGATCCGGGCGACCGTTTCCCCGCCAACGGCGACGTCGGCGCTTTTGACGCGTTGAACAACGCTGATCATCGCGAAACCAACTCCGGCCGTTTCAGCTCAATTGACTCAAGCGTCCCAAACGTGCGCGTCGGGGTAACGCGATCGATCCGCACGTTTACCAGATCCCCCGTCGAGACGTTTTCCCCCTCGAAATGCACGTCAAAGTAGCGCTCGCATCGTCCGTGGCGGGTCGCACACGTCGTGTGAAGGCTCTGCTCTTCGACGAGCAACTGAACATTTTGATTTACGAAAGTCGATCGCATCGCCAGGCTGAATTCGCCCGCGCGGGTTCGAAGCAGGTCAATCCGCTCGCCGACGATGGGGCCACGAACAAAATCCCGCTTCCATCGCGCCGCTGCCGTGCCCGGCCTGGGCGAAAACGGAAACGCGTGGATGTGAATGAATCTCGCCCGCTCCACGATTTCAAGAGTCTCTGCAAACGCATCGTCTGTTTCGCCCGGAAATCCAACGATGATGTCGGTCGTCAGCGCGGGCCGGTCAAAGGCGTTATAAAGGCGATCGATGAGCCTCAAAAAATCGTCGCGGGAGTACTGGCGATTCATCTTCCGCAGTATTGCACTCGATCCACTTTGAAGCGGCAGATGAAAATGCGGCACAACCTGGGAATGAGATCGCAAGACCGCGAGTAACTCGTCGTCCAGATCGCCCGGCTCGAGGCTGGAAAGGCGAACCCGCCGCAATCCCGGTACGTGGGTGCATAATGCTTCAACGGCCTGCGCAAGTGGCCGCGCCGAACTGCCCGGCCGTCTTCGGCGAAGAGCGGTCTCCTTGCCATAAGCACCCAGGAAAATCCCGGTTAGCACAATCTCCACATGCCCCGCGACAACCAGACGGCTGGCCTCATCAACCAGCTCATCGATCGGCTTGCTCCACAAAAGCGGCCGGAGTTTAGGAATGATGCAGTAGGTACAGTGCGCGTCGCAGCCGTCCTGAATCTTGAGGAATGCCCGTTGATGGTGACGCTGCCGCGTCTCAAGGACCGGCAGCGAGCGCTTTTGAGCAAGACTGCCCTCGGCAAGAAACTGCGAGAGGCGAGAATTCAGATCGTCATGGTGCGTCAGCACCATGTTGACCCCATTCATGCGCGTGGCGGATTCTTTGTCGCTCGTTGTCCAACACCCCATGGCCACTACTTTGGAATCGGACCTGCCGGCGGCTCTTCGAATCGCCTGCCGGCTCTTGCTCGCCGCCTCCATGGTGACGCTACAGGTATTGACGATCCTCAAATCGGCCGCGTCCGATTCGGTTTCCACCAACCCCTGCGAGCGGAGCAATGCCGCCACCTGTTCGCTTTCATATTGGTTGACCTTGCAACCGAGGGTTTGGATAGAAAACGTCGCCATTTGCCGGGTGCGGAGTATAGCGGCAAATGTGAGTTTTAAGGGGTGCGACGGTCAATTTGGGGAACTTTTACAACCCTTCGAACGTCTAATAAATGTGTGCGATTTGTTGGTGATGCTTGCGACTGTTGAACTCTACCAGCAAAGCGGTTACACCTACGGTTCTACCCCTCAGCAGCGAGTTCGCTGAGGGGCGCGACAGAAGGTTTTGGCCTCGCGGCGGAGTTCAGCAAGCGACTTGCCGCTTTTCCGCAACCGATTGTTATTAAGGAAGTCAGCCCAGAGGAGCTTCTATGGCCAGCGCTCGTTTCGCCTGGGGAATCGACATCGGCAATCGCGCCCTGAAGGCAATCAAGCTCGTCCGTGGCGATGGTGGGCTTCGCATCGACGACTTCGAGATCATCGAGCACGAAAACGTCCTTTCCAACGCCGGCGACAACAAAGAAGCGCTGATCCAATCTGCCCTGGCGAATTTCGTCCAGAGGCACGTCACCAAGGGCGGAATCGCCTCCGTCAGCGTCAGCGGCGTCTCCAGCTTCGCGCGGTTCATCAAGCTTCCGCCGGTCGAGCCAAAGAAAATTCCCGAGATCGTGCGGTTCGAAGCCATCCAGCAGATTCCCTTCCCGCTGGATGACGTGGAATGGAGCTACCAGCTTTTCCAGACGCCCGAATCGCCGGATGTTGAGGTCGGCATCTTCGCGATGCGCCGGGACCTGATCAACGCCCACATCAAGCACTTCACCGACGTGGACCTGAACGTGCAGGTCGTGCAGATGAACCCGCTGGCGGTTTACAACGCGATGTATCACGACAACCGCCTGCAGGGGACGACGATGATCATCGACCTGGGAGCGGAGAACACCGATCTGATCATCGCCGACGGGGAAACCATCTGGCTCAGGTCGATTCCGATCGGCGGAAATAATTTCACCGAAGTTCTGGTGAAGAGCTTCAAGCTGCCCTTTGCCAAGGCGGAGGACCTGAAGCGCAACGCCAACACCAGCAAATACGCCCGGCAGATTTTCCAGGCGATGCGGCCGGTTTTCGCCGACCTGGTGGCGGAAATTCAGCGCAGCATCGGGTTCTATTCCTCGGTGCACCGCGATTCGCGAATCAAGAAGGTGCTGGCGCTGGGCGGGACTTTCCGCCTGGCGGGACTCCAAAAATATCTCCAGCAGAACTTGCAGCTCGAGGTGGAAAAGCTGAACGAGCTGGCAGGCGGCGCGCCGGCGGATGCCAAGCTGGCGGCAACATTCAACCAGAACCTCCTTTCCCTGGTCAGCGCCTACGGCCTGGCGATTCAGGCGATGGGGGAGAGCAAGATCACCAGCAGTCTGCTGCCTATGAAAATCCGCCGCGAGAAGATGTGGCGGGACAAGACCAAGTGGTTTGGCGCCGCCGCGGCGGTTTTCGTCCTGGGAACGGGGATGCCTCTGGCCGGCTATTACATGCAGGATCTGGGCTATAAGAACGCCGCCGATGCACGCGATCGCATTTCCCAGATCCAGAACATCGCCAATACCGACAGCACGAACTGGTCGAACGTCGAAAACAACGGCGCTGCCGATCGAATGACAATCCAGAATGTTCGATCGATGGTGGATTATCGAACCATCTGGGTCGATCTCATCCAGGAAATTTTCGGCGCATTGCCTCCAGTACCGGCTGGTTATCCCAGCGATGCGTATCTCAAATCCACTCCCCGGGTGGACCGAAACCTGATCTTCATCAATAAGGTCGATTCTGTTTATGCGCCGGATCTTCTGACCACGCTTCAGGGCGGTACCTACATAGCCGACTTTGGCCTCGCTCCCCCCAGCGCAGCGCCGGGGGGCCAGACGCCGACGATCACTGATCCAGCTATTCCCCAAGGTTCGCGCGGTTTTATTATTACGCTCAGCGTGACCACGCCGCACGCTCAGGGATTTTTGCTTGCACTGAATTCGCTGATCCCCAATCTCCGCAGTTTCGATCGAGCGGCCCTGGACAAGTGGAACGCCGATCATCCGGACAATCCAAGGAACTTTTACATTGCAAAAGTGTCCGGCCCGCTTCAGCAGACGCAGATCAGCGCCGATTCGCAGCGGGTGTCGGATTTGCAGGCGTCGTTTCAGGCGGCGCAATCGCTCACTGGGGCGAACTCGACGGATCAGAGTGGCGCGGCGCCGCGCCGGCAGCGCCGGCATATCCACCAGGCTTCCGTCCCGGCTTCATGCCGCCCGGCGGGCCGCCGGGATTTGGATATGGACACCCGCCGGGATTTGGGCAGTTCAATCAGCCTCCCACAAATGCCCCCGGGAGCAGTGTTGATCAGAATGTGTTGATTGATCGCATGACCAACGAAGATCGCAGCGCCGACTGGGAAATGAAGGTTGAACTGGTGGTTGTGATCGATCCTCCACCGGCGGCGCCGGCGGCGCCCGGAGCTGCGCCGAGTCCTTCGTAACGGTTTTTATCGATTGGTGTTCACATGAAGATGCCCACTGGATTTCTGGACGTACTGAAGAAGAACCTCTTCAGCATCATCTTCGCGGTGATCGCCATCCTGTCGGTCGTCGCGATCTACTGGCCGATCAGCGGCCTTTACACCGACCTTTCCACCCGGCTCGACACCCGGGTTCAGGTGAGCAGCAGCCTCGATTCCCTCGCCAACCAGTCGCGCCAGATGCCGCTGCTCGATCCCGATAAATTGAGCGCCGACCCGCTGACCGTTTTTCCCACCGACCCCGTGACCCAGGCCGCCAACGCCGCCGCCACCCAACTCCAATCGCAAGCCCAGAATATGCTGACGCTGGCGACCAACACCAACACACACGAGCTTCTGGTGCCGGACTCGCTGCCCACGCCCTCCGAGCAGGAGCGATTTGAATTTGCGACCGTCTATTCGCAGCAGATCGACGGCTATCATCGCTGGCAACAGATTCTGGATTCCACTGCTCCCCCCACCCCGGCCCAAGTCCAAGCCGCTAAGGACGCCCTCCACGAGGAAATCAACAAGGAGCGTCTGACTTACGACGCCAGCGGCAATGTCGATGCTGCGTCCCAGGCGGACGCCGACTCGCAGTTTGCTTATGAATCCGCACTGGTTCAGCCGCGCATGGAGCTTGAGGCTGCCCAGCAGTATCAGGTTTATCTTCTGGCGCCCCCGACGGCTAATTCGCTGCCGGTCGACGCCACCATAAAAGTCGGCAACGAACCCACGCCTGACAGGATTTGCGACGCGCAGCTTGTGGTGTGGGTGCTCGACGATGTCTGCAAAGCGATTCGCGCCGCCAACGACGCCTATTCCGATCCGGCTGCGCCCGGTGGGCCGCCCCAGCACGACATTCTTCACGCGGCGGTGAAACAGCTTGAAGGCGTCGATCCGCCCCAGCCGGTGAACTCTTTGACTGCCGTCGATCCGACAGCCGGTGTAACCAGCGCCATTCCCAAGATAACGACCGTTTCTTCCACTGGCAGGGTCTGCAACGGACTCTATGACGTTTTAGAGTTTAAAGTGCACCTGGTGGTCGATGCCGCGAAGATTCCGCAAGTTCTGCGGGCGCTTGAAGCCGGGCAGTTCATTACGGTACTGAACGTGCAGGTGGTTGAAGTGGTTGACCCGGCCCGCGCCGCCATGAACCCGCAAGGCGGATTCCGCTTTGGCCAAAAGCCGTGCGTTCGGCTTAGCGTCGATTGCGAAGAGCTTCTGATGCACAAGTGGACGGACAATATTCTTCCCGCCTCGCGGAAGAACGGGCTGGGCAAAGCGGCATTGGGTTCGCCAACGGACAACGGCCAGGGTGGATTTCCGGGTGGTCCGCAGTTTGGCGGTCCACCGGGATTTGGTCCACCGGGCGGTCCTCCCGGTGGCCCGTGAGGAGCCGGTGGTCATCGAATATTTATTAGTGGTGTCCCATGAACGGTTTCATGCGAAAAATCACGCGGTTTCTTGAAGCGAACGTCGAATGGATTGCGCTTCTGATAGCCGTCGGCTACCTCGGCTGGACGGTCTGGACCTACCTAGTCAACAGCCCCGTCTCGCGCGAACTCGGCGGGACAGAGGTGACCCCGGCCAACGTCGATAATTTCATCGACACGCACGCGGCGGAGCATCTTCGCCAAATAACCCAGCCCGGCGATGTTCCTTCCTTTTCCGTTAAGGATTTTGGGCAGAACCTCGACAAATGGATCCGTCTCGAGCCCGAAAATCCGCAGGAACTGGCCGGCGGGGATTTCGATTTCTCTCCGTTTGACGTCAATACATCGGCCATGCAGGGTCATGCGCTGGGAATTCCAGTCCAGCAGTTGCCAAAGCCGCCGGCGCCGCAGCCCATTCTCACCGCCGCTGGCCTGGACACGTTGGCGACTCCTGGAGCTAACAACGCACAACCCGCGGCGGCAGCCGGGGGCAAAGATGTTCGGCTTGTGGTAGTTGGATTCACGATTCCGTGGGCGCAATTGTATGACCAGTGGAATCAGGCATTCGGTCCCCCCAAGCCCGGCCAGCAGCCGCGGCTTTCGCCGGCGGAGTTCCAGGTCGTGGCGGTTACCGCGGAACGCTGGCAGAAAATTGGCGACAACTGGGTGCAGGACAGCGATGCGATGCACCTGATTAACGGCTCCGACCTGCCCCCCTATCCCGCGCCCGGAAACCGCCAGCAAGCCAGCGACTATATGCTGGCGCTGAACAAAGATCCGAATACGGTTGTGGCTCCGACGATTCCGACGGTCATCGCCGGCGCGACCTGGAAAGACCCGCTGCAATATCTCCCCGGCACGTCAAACCAGCCAGGCGGCGCCGCGCCGGATCAGAGCGGGGCGACCAACGGAAACGGCAAAGAACGCTGGCGCACGGCGAACGCCTCGGATCTATCCGGAACGCTTTATGCCCAATTTGGCGGCCCGCCGGGCGGGGGGGGGGCCCGGGTGGGTTTGGGGGACCTCCAGGCGGAGGATTCCGGCGGCCGGTACCGCAGCCGCAGGAACAGCCGCAGCCGCAGCCTCAACCGCAAGCGACTGCGATCCCCCCCGCCGAGGGGACCGTCGATCCCAAGGTGGTCTATATCAATCCAAACGTGGTGATCACTCCGACGCCGATTTCCGCCTTGAAGCAGAACAACCTCATCGGCATGCCGGAAAAATCCCCGGACCTCTTCATATACATCATTGATACCAGCGCACAGCCGGGGCGAACCTATCGCTATCGCATCTCCTATAAGGCGTACAATCCAGTTTACAACAAACCGCCGCAACGCGTAGCCGCTAATCATGCCGCCTGGATCAATCAGTTCGATCTTGATTCGCCAATGAGCGACTATTCACCGGAAATCCAAGTGCCCGCGCAGACCTACTGTTATTGCGGCACGCCACAGGGACATGGAACGACCTATCCCTTCGATGTCTTTACCTGGTCTGCCGGAAAGTGGCAGAAAGAGACGTTCAACGTCGATGTTGGCGACCCGATCGGCGGCGCTGACGGGGGTGTCGATTACTCGACAGGTTACACGTTTGTGGATCGGCAGCTCGACCGCAACAACAAGACCCACATTTACCTGGTCGACCAGCAGGGAACCGTGGTGCTGGCAAAGGACGCCGACAGTCCCGAATACAAGCAGAGCAATCAGTGGATGACGCAGCAATCTGGCGCCACTCCGAGTCCGCAGACGCCCGGCGGCGGGCCCGCGGGACCGCCCGGAGGGTATCCGCCCGGTGGCTTCACGCCTGGCGGCCCGCCGCCGGGACTCGGCGGGTCGTAAACATTCAAAGATCCTCCATGCTCCAACCGCTCTGGCCTTTTACTAGGGTCTGCGAGGCGCTGACCATCCGCGGTTTTTCCGGCTGAGCGGAAGGTTTTTCCGTGCGGCTGCAATCGCTTTGCATTGTCGTCAGCCGCTTGCGCACGGCGAAGCCGGGCCATCACAGCGCGGCGTTGAATGCCGAGTTGGACGGCGATCTCACGGGTCGATTTGCGCTGGTTGTACCGCAGCCACAGAACCTCATGCTGCTTTTCCGTCACCGAAAGGATCGATATAATCTTCCTCCCGCGTCGTCAATCTCCCGCGTGAATCTGGTTCTTTTCCATTGAGATGCGCGGGTGGCGGGCGAAAACGCTGCCAAACCGCGGGCGATCGTTGCGCAGCCGGGCAAATTCCTCGGCGAATTCCGGGTCTTCGTCGGTCTCAACCTGGCAATCGGTCGAGTATTTCGATTCCCGGAACGGCCTGGGATGCAGCCGGGTGGGGAAAAATTTGCGGCAGTTCGCGCAGGCACATCGGAAATCCGGCGCGTAGCGGGCGCCGCGGAAAAGACAGTCGTCCGCCCAGGTCGCGCTACAGGCGAGTTCCTCGATTTCCTGCCTGAATTGCCGCAGCAGACGAACCGCCGCCATATCGCCTTCGTCGATCGCTGCCGACCGGAGCGCCGCCCCGGCAAACCCGGTTTCTCCCGATGAAGATTCTAAAACTATATTTGGATTATTTACAATCACTTTTGGCATTTCTATTCTCCTGTAGACCGAATTCGGGATTCACCCGCACGACCGAATTCGCCGCGGCAAACCATTTCGCGCAGGCGGTCGTCGCGAAAGACAATCCATTGGGGCCAGACCGCCGCTCCCAGCCGTCCGGCGCCGCCCGCTGCAAGCGAAATCCGATCGTCCAGCAGGGCGTCGCGGAGCACGTCGCTGCGCTCGCTGACAAACCGCGAGCAAATTGCCTCCTGCTGGGCGAAATTGCACCGGTTCCAAAGCTGTGCGCCGCTGAGGCTGTCGAGAGCGTCCGCGGGCCCGTCGCAGTCGCTCTGCCTCACTCCCGGAGGGAGGCCCGGCGGCGACGCCAGGGCCAAGCCGCCCAATGCCACGCGTCGAATTGAAATTCCGTTTTCCACCTAATTCGCCTTGACTTTCTTCCAATTATACTCCAAACTTTGGAGTACGCAAGCGAAAAGTTCGTAAAATGTTTGGTGTCCGGTTTGGTTCGGATATAAGGAGGTCCGGGTGGCAAGAGTGGCTCACATCTTCGGGAAACGCCTGGCTGTCGCCAGGGACCAGCTCGCCATAACCCAGAAACAGCTTGGCGAAGCAATTGGCGGAGTGTCAGACGAAACCATCAGCCGAATAGAGCGCCACGAAGTCGCCGGCATTTTGGCCAAGCGTCTGCCCAAGCTCGCTTCCGCGCTGGGATTGAACCTGGAGGAGTTCAAAGAGCGCTTTTGCGTTTCCCAAAATTCCCCAATCAGCGAAGTCGAAACTGTTTCGCGGCCGGCCGCGTTTCCCTTCGGACTTGACCTTCGCCGGGTTCGGCCCGCGCGGATTCTGCCCGAATTTCACATTGGCGTGGCCGCGAATAAACGCGTCGACAAGTTTTCCGAATATCCTGACGCGAATCGCCTGGCGGCCTCTTCCGATCGCCGCGCCTTTGCCGCGCCGGTGGATGGAGACTGCCAGCATCCCAAGTGGAAAAACGGCGAAATCGTTGTGTTCAGTTTCGATGCGGTCGAGCGGGAAGGAATTTTGCCCGGCAAATCTTATTACCTGGCGTTCGCCGACGGAAGCACGACATTCAAACGGGTGTTCCGGGATGAGTCAGACCCCGACTTCTATATCCTCAGATGCTGGAATCGCAGGAAATATCCGGAGGATCGCCGCGTACACAGCAACGAAGTGGTGCGGATAGCCCGGGCGGTTTCTAAGCAGATCCTTGTGGAGGAGGAAGAGCAGTAAAAAGGGGGCGGGCCGCACGATTTGCTGATTTGGATCAGCTCATCGTGCGCCCGCCGCCGGTGCTTTGCAATTTAATTCGCCTTTATTATCAGGCGATCGAACTCGAGCGCTTGCTCAGCTTTCGGGCGACTCCGAATAAAGCGAGACCGGCGAGGCCGGCCATGCTCTGCCACGCCGCGCTGGGAAGCGGAACAACGCTTCCACCGCCCGGCGAGGCGATTTCCTTGAGATCGAAACCGCCGCCCGAGGCGTCGATGATCAGGTTATCCGGGCTGCTGTCGATCGGGGAGCCGGTATTGTCATAATCGACAATCCCGCTGCCCCAAGACGACGTGGTGCCCGAAGCCTGCGATCCGCCGGCATACGTCAACGTGTTGCCCGCGGGGTTGAGGTTCACAGTGGTGAAGAATCCGCTGGGCGGCACAAACGTGCTGCTCACGGACGGAAACGTCGCTCCACTGCTCAACAGGAACTGGAATCCGCTCCAGCCTGTCCCGGAGCTATTTTGGATAGTCTCCGAGTCAAAGTCGATGACGCTGGCTGCGGTTGAGTCCGACTCCGGTTGAAACGAGATTAAAAGTCCCTGGTTTGGCGCCGTGAAAAACGCCGCCTTTTCGATGGCAAGAGGAGTGTTGGAAGAACTCGGTGTGACGAACAACGTCACGCCCGTTTGAGGGGTGATGTTCCACCCATCGACAACGGCCGAGGTTCCACCATCAATAACAATCGTCGCGGCCGATGAGGCCCGCAACACACCCAAGCCCGAGATAGCCGCACACGCGGCAAACAGGGCTACCTTTCTGAATCCACTACGCATATGTTTACCTCCCTAACAACTTGGTAAAACAATCGTCAATCCTTGGACGATCGAAACAGTCAGTACCACAATTCGCAAAGCACGGTCAAGCTCCAATCTGACACGTAACAGCCTATAACGAGTACCCCGCGGTTTTCAGATTCGCGTAAAGATTGCTCAGTGCCGCCTCCAGATTGGTGACATCGGTCTTCAGATTGTTGAGCATGGTCTGTTCATTTATGCTGTAAGTCGAATCGGCACTCTGAGTTGTGACGATATTCTGCACCTGGTGAACCAGGGTCGCGCTCTGTGGCGGAAACCACGTATAGACCTGAAACCAAACATTTGTTGCACTGCTATTTCCGCTGGTAATCGCCGAATACTGCGGAAAACCGGCCATCAGGCCCCAAACGTACGAATCTATGGGCAAACTGTTCCGCTGATTTGCACTGTAAGTCTGTTCCCAGTTGTTAGTTATCCAGCAGTTGTCCACGCTCGGCAAAAATGCGGAATTTAAATTGCTAAGCAGCGATCCATATCCAAAACTGCTCCCGCTGGCGAATTGGCCCTGAACGATTCGCCCGTAGTAGACGCCGCCGTAACTCGCTTCATATACGCCGGTTATCTTTGCAATGACCGGGTAAAGCGGCCAATTCTCAATGTAAACGATCGTTCGCGGATTGCTTCCAGACGTAAACCCCATAACCCGCCCGATGGCGTAATACATTTCTGAGACGTTTCCCCAGAGCAAATGCGTGTCGTTCACGTATGGCTCATTGAGGTTGATAACCAGCGCATTGTTGACGAGGGATCCGTTCGACTGCGAAATCGGTATGGGACCATCCGTCGCCGATTGGTTGACTTGGGGCTGGAGCTGAAAGTTGGTGGTCGTGCTGCCTGTGCTGTTTCCATAAAGGATCGAGCCTTGATAGCGCCCTCCGCCCGTCTCCGCGCCGATGATCGCCACCAGGACGAGCTCGCCGGGGCTTGATTGGAATCCGATCGTCGTCCCGCTGGCGCCGTTGGTGAGATAGAGCGGCGGCATGACCGCCAGGCGATCGAGGCGCTCGATGTCGGAGACGATCCGGTTGTAAAGATCGACGGAGATAGCGACGGAATCGCCTTCGCTGATGTTGGCTCGGGGATAGGGCTGCACATTTTCCTCGAATATCTAAAATGAGAAAGCTTAGAAGCACTTCCTTGAGACCTGCAGTAATCGGATTCGCCCCCTTCGGCCGAGATCAACCCGTCTCGAAAGTCTCCCCCGACACAGGATTCACCAATGTCTTTCCCAAAACCCTCGCAAGCGTACGCCATTCTTTGTCGTTGTTGGCCGCAAAGTGACTCGAATTGAGGCCGTCCACCGCAATGATGGCGTCGCTCATTGAGCTGCAGTTTTTGTCGTCACAGAGAATTTCCGAATCGCGAATTGCTTTGTCGATCATCATTGCAGTGCCTTTGAGCTCCTCCGAAGCGCTCGACTCTGCCGATTGAATTTCCGCTTTTATTCGCGAAAAAACCGCTTCGTGCTGTCTGAAGAATTCGTGCACCGAGCACTGAATTCTGGATGGCTTACATTGCCGGACGCTGACATCAATAGATCCGTCGGACGCCCTTGTGGGTCGCTCCGTCGCCCTGAAACACCGGGTACCATCATATTCGTGAGTTACACTTCTGCCCCATTTTGTAAAGCCGCCGAGAATGGACTCGCCGAGATGGCTTCTTAGTCGAATTACGGCGACGTCGCTCGGAAGGCTCGGGTTCGCAGAAAGAAATGCATTAGCCGCGCTGATGCAACGGTCGAGCCGCCGTTTCGCCGCTGCGTGATAGGTGCTCTTCCGGATATTTTCGAAAACGTCCCCGATTTGTTTTGCATCTCGAGTCGCCTTGTAGCATAGCCCCAAATCCTTGAGCCATGCTCGCTTAAACTCTTTCCTCGCGTAGGAGGAAGT
This sequence comes from uncultured Phycisphaerales bacterium, assembly GCA_963755915.1. Lineage (GTDB taxonomy): Bacteria > Planctomycetota > Phycisphaerae > Tepidisphaerales > Tepidisphaeraceae > PALSA-1353. The sequence goes on along the minus strand of CAVWLP010000002.1, from coordinate 2,314,011 downwards.
CGATGTAAACTTGTATTGCGAAAGGGCTCTACGAACCGGCCCAGCCTTGACTTCAGCCTTTTGCTGTTCAATTTGCAGCGATGTGTCAATATGAACGGTGAGGGGCAATTCGGCAGGGCTGCTTTTAGCTACCTCCGGCTTCGTTTCCGTCTCCATCGGGATCACTCTCCAAGCCACTAAGAATCGCCATCGGATTATAGCCTTCGTCAATGAATTGGGAACGGATCACGTCAAGGTGCTGCTCGGTAATCACAGGTTGTCGCAGATCGTTAAAGGCGCCACGAAGCGCCGCCGCCTGACTCGATGTTACAGTTTCTACGGACGAAACTAGGGATTCAACAATCGCGAGAACTGATCTGTGGGACTGGCTAGCCCGGGCTGCGCTCAGCCACAACTCACACACGACATACCGGAGCGACTCGATCGCCAAGCTCATGTCCTCCGCTGGAAGACGCTCAATTCCATCGAGCGTTTGCACCGATTTCTCCAGCAGCCGCGGGTCCAACTTCTCCGCGCCACGTATGCGATTTACGGTGGGTTCAAAGTGGATGCTTCCAATGCCCTCACCAGTGCCGGATTCCAGTTTTCCTGTCCTTGAAGCCGATCCTGGCTTCGTTGGGGGGGGCCTTAACTCGGAGGTACTAACGCCTCCAGCCTGAAATTGGTCGGAAGAACCGGACACAAACGGTTGCACATTAGCTATCCTGCTCATTTGGCACCTGGTTTAGTCAGCTCGGATACAATCTCTTCTGATCTTTTACGGGAGGCATCGATGAATCCGTCGGCATCCAATGTTTCTGGTCGAATTGTGTAGTGATCGATGTCGATTAGTAGGCCGGCAAGCGGTTCCTTCTCGCGCTGAGCACGTCGCTGTCTTTGCGACTGTAAGGCCTCACGTTGTCCCTGCGCGAGAAGACGGGGCGGCGTTTGCAATCTTGGGTCGATTTGCAACGGAGCCTCAACTCTAAACGACGGCCGCAATGACAGCCGATATCCGGCCGATCGTTCCGCATTCTCATAAACGCACGTTGCTTCGCACGCGGTCGCTTCCTCGTTCAAACTCCTTACCCATTCGCCAAACGGGGACATCTTCACGGAAAGGGCTTCGGCTTCATCAATTGAATCGGTTGCAACCATATAAAAACTTCTGTATCCGACACGCACAATGTCACGCAGATCAAATCGGCCCTTGATGGTAGACCACACATACTGGCATATCCTTGGAAACTCGTCGGTTCCGCTCGCCGGATTTTGGTCTACAACGAGCCGGGCACTATCGAAGTAAACCATCGTGTCAAGATCTGGGCATTTTAGTCGGGCTCCAGATGGTGCTATCTCGTCAGGCATCCAGGTCTTTTGCGTCTCAGAAGGCAAAAGTTCCTGCAAAATAAGCATAGCCTCCCCGCACCGATCGAGGTAACGGTATCCTCGTTCGTACCGGATTTCACAAACCGTCTGGACTAACTTTGGCTTCGTTACGCTCATTTGCTCATGGCGAATGGTCGCCCAACTATACTGATCGGTAACCAAATCTGTCGAGATTTATCCGATTTTGCAACTTCCTGTGCTGGGTCTCAGTCTGGATGCCGGCAAACCGGGCAATTTGTGGCAGCTGCGTCTAGTATCTGGTCCTAGCGTTGGGCGAGTTTGGTGTATTTCCGGCGGCTCAGCTAGTCCAGGAGCGGCGTGAGGTCCGCCGTCGGATAGCCGAAATATTTCGTCCTGCCCCGCTCGAATCTTCGCTCCAATCTCTTCGTCACTCACCACATTCGGCGAAACCCCCATTGCATGCATCAACTGCGCCCACGTCAGCTCCGCCGCCTGCTGATAGCTCAAACCGCATCCCCCTGGCCTGGCGGACGTGAGCCGCGCGAAGATTCCCCGCCAGTCGATTGCCCGGCCTCTGCCTTCGCCGGCGGAGGCGCGGCTTCCACCGCCGGCGCGGCTTTTTTTGCGGGCTTGTAGCCCCACATCGACCAGACCGCTCCCACCTTGGCCGCGTATTCACCTTCGCACAGAAGCTGCGACGCCTCGCTGAGCGACATCTTCGGATGTTTGATGCGAAGAAGCAGCCAAGCGAGGAACGGCGCCGCCGACATTGATAGCGCCCACTGATCAAACGCCGCCGAGCCGTAGCTGAACGGATGCGACCGCAGGTTGTCCACCGCCCGCTGATGAAGCAGGTCGCGGGCCACTGGCGGCAGTCCCGCCGACGCCTTCGCGATACCCCGAAGGTATTGCGCTGCCGCTTCCTCTTCCGCCTCGGCGAACTCAATCAGCCGCGGCGGCGAAAGCGTGTGCCCGGGAAATGTGGCGTTGTCGCCCAGACCAACCAGGTCTTTCAGATCGCTCATGGTTCAGCCTCCCAATCGTTCCACTACGATGCAGGTGTGTAGCTGCCGTTCCCCTTGGCGGTGAATCGCGTGGTGATCCGCCCGTCAACCTGCAATTTCTGCGGCGTTGAATCGACCACCAGCGACGAAAACGTCCACTGCAATCCATCCAGCGCGCCCGAGGCGGTCTGGTGCAGGCAGAGGATCACGTTGCTCAGCGTCGTGCCCGGCTGAATTGAAAAAGGCGTTTGAAACGGGTTGTTGCCAAAGTCGAAATCGACGTCGATCGCCACGCTGCAATCCTTGAACGTGGCTTCGCGAAGAACGTAACCACCGCTCTTGCTGTTCTTGAATTCCACAAGCTGCGCGGTCGGCTGGACCTGCCAGCCGGTGACCGACAACTCGTTTGATCCGAGCGTCGCGGTGCCGAATGAACCGGAATGAAATACCGAGGCGGCCATGGTTTCTCCTGAAAATGAATTACGCCGAATTGTGAACTACGCCGAGCGGCCGAGGATGGTGAGCTTGCCCGGCACGCTGGTGCCGGAGGCGACGGAAATCTGCAGCGTGTCGCTCGTCCCCGACACGACCGAATAGCCCGGATTGGGATTGAAGACCAGAAACGCCCCGCCGTTGGCCTGGGCAGATCCTTGGTCGGTTCCCAGCACCGGATGCGTTCCCCCTCCCACCGTGAAATTCTGGCCGGCCGTCGTGCTATCGTTTTCCACCAGCACGGAAGTAACGTGCACGAAAGTGATCGGATTCCCCAGCGGGTCGTTCAGCGCCGTCATGGAGATCGTCAGCGGCGTTCCCGCGCTGACCGTGAACGGTTCGGAAAAACATCCGTCCACGTTTCCGCCGCTGTTCCCGGCGCCGAGCACCACGTTCGGCTGGTGATTTACCTGCGACGTCACCGGCGCGGGCACCGCCCCGCCGTTGAGCTGGCATTTCAACTGCACCGTCGCGATCGGATTGGAAAGTGTCGTTGACATGACTAAAGCTCCTCAATTTCAAATCTGCCTAACACGCGGAAACGAGCTTCTCCCGCGGCACGTAGAGGCCCACGCGAATCGTCAGCACGCTGACCCATCGCTGCGTTCCCCGCCGCCAGTGTTTCTGCCCCAGGGCGTCGTCGTCTCCCTGGGTGATCTCCCATCCGCGCACCAACCCGTCGAAACCTAGAGATGGCCCGGATTTCGCCAGAGCGACGAGGGTCTGATATTTCAATCGATTCACCGGGCACACGCGCAGGGAATCGTGGGTGACGATCAACTGAAAGCTCTGCTCCATCTCAGCGATCCTGCTGCTGGACCCGAACGGCTTCAGCCGGAATTCGCCCTGAAGCAGGATCGCCTCCGGCACATCCGCCGGCTGAGCCGTGACTTGAACTGCTCAAACGAATGAGCCGTCATATCGACGACGTTTCCCGGCTTGACCATCGCGGCCCAGCCGGGATCGTCCTGAAGCGCCGACAAAATCGCCCGCGAACATTGCGTGAATGGATCGATCATGGGAAGAGCACGCGAGTTAGGGGTTGACGTCGGCCACGAAAATCGCACTGGGAACCTTCAGCACGGGCAGGAACGTGTCGCCATAAACGATCTTGGCCGAAGGCGGATCCGCACTGGCCATGCCATAATGCGAACAACCCCGCGCGTGTTTCCATTCCGGAGACAACTGCCGGATCGGCCGGCGTGACGATTCCCGCCTTGCGTTGGAACCGGATATGTCCCTTCCAGGAATCCGATCCACGCCGTGCTGGGCTCGGGCGTGAAGACGACCTGGTCGTCACCCACCAGGGTCTGGCGATTTCCATTCTGATCGTAGAAAAAACTCTGATACGCCTTGTGCCAGGTCAATCCGAGCAGAGGATTCGGAATGTCCGCCGTGGCGACATACGTCGGGCCGAAGGCGTCCGGGCCATAGGCGTCGCGGAAGAAATAGTTGCCCAGGTTGGTATTGCTCGTCAGATAACTGGGAACATTCTTGCCATAGAAGGCGTGCTTCAGTTCATATCCCGTCAATTGCACCGCCGCCTGGTGCAGCGACTGAATCTGCTTGTCGATCGGCGTCGTGTTCGTCGCCCAGGTGGCGCTGATGATCGGGCTTCCCGTTCCAAAGACGTCGAGCTGGTTCTGGTTGCCCGTTGGCACCCCGTAATTCACCGTCGTCTGCGCCCCGGTGGAACTGGGCAACAGATTTCCCAGCCCGTCGTACCAGATTTCGGTCTGGAAAAGCATCGACGTCAGCGCACTGATGCGCAGGTTGTCCTGCGACCACCGCGCTTCGCGAATCTGCCGGCTGACTTCATCGATCCCCAGCTTCTGCTTGGACAGATCGGTGTAATTCAGCAGGTTCACGTAGTCCTTCACCGGCAGGACGATGTTCTCGACGCTGTGGAGCAGCTTGACGGCCTTCACGCCGATCGTCGCGAAGCTGGCGATTTTTCGACGGCGCTCCGTAGGCGGAGATCGTCGCGTTGGATCGCGAGCCGCTGAACACTTTATATTCCCCGGTGTCGCCGTCCACGGTCTGATCGACCTGGAAAAACGCCGGTGGAAACGGATTGGGAATGCCGCTGACCGTGCTCTGGATGATCCCGCAAAGATTGGGCGCGCCAGAATGTCGTTGATCGATACGTATGCCATGTTGAGATCCTTGAAAATAATTTGCCTGTTGAGGTGAAATCCGAATTCCGAAACCAGAATCAAACCCGAAGCCCGAATGACCGAATGAGGGCAACTTCGGCTTTTGTCATTCGGATTTGATTCGTCATTCTGATTTCGGGTTTCTGGTTTACCCAATGATATCATCCAGGAACGTCACGCCGGGACTCCGCGTCCGCAGCGCCGTTTTCACGTACTCCTGCAAACTCGGGTCGGATGGATAATTGACGATCATCCCCGTATTGATCGTTCCCCCGCCGGCCAGAAGGGTGCCGCAGAAAACGTCGACGCGATTGGTGTAGGTCTGGTCGACGATCTGCAAACCATCGACTTCACACAGCAGCGTCACGATGCTTTCGCTGCCATCGGTCGGCTGGATGAACGATCCGCTGACGGCCGCGGCCGAAATCGCTGTGCAAGTGATCACGCCCGTCGTGGTGTTCACCGCGGAATAGGTGACGACCTGGGTCGCCACGGTTCCGCCTGTCGCGGGCGGGCCTGTCAGCTTGAATGTGCCCGAGGCGCCGATCCGCCGTACGATTTCCGCCGCCGTGTTTACATCGGTCGTACACTGAAGTCGCCCCGCTGGCCGCGGCCGCGCTGGTCAGGCCGAGCACGCTGTTGGCATATTTCCACGTCGCGGTGATCTGCCCCATCAGCGTTCCCGCCCAGAGCAGCCATACGTATGGCGCATTGAGCGGATTGCTGGAATTCGTCCCGTCGATCGTCACCGGCGGCGCCCAGAACTGGGCAAATTCCCGCCCTGAATAAAACACTTCGCGCGGCTGAGAATCGTAATTGCCCACCACGCCCGGTTTACCCTGTGGATTCGAAAACATTGTGATCCTTTCAATTGAATATGATTGTGATTGAACTGTTCCCCGCGATCGCGATCGCTTCGCTATCCCGATACGCTGGCGATTTTCGTCATGTATCTCCGCAGCTGCGTCGATCGGCGAAGATTCTTCACCAGGAATCGCTCGCGACATCGCCTGCAACCGCGTCGATTCGCCGACCTGGATCGGCTGGTTGTCCAGAAGTATTTCCGCGACGGCCACCGCCAGGCAGCGGTCCCCGCCGCCGCTGCCGGCCCGGGAAAGCGTCATCACGTTGGCCCGCCCGTCCTCTCCCTTCACCAGCGCCGCGACAAGCCGATTCCGCGCCACCGGCGAAAGCGCCCCGCGTTCGACGGCCGAATCGAGCTTCGCCGTCGCCAGCTCCGCCATAGCGTCCTGGGCATCCGGCGAGATCGCCGGCGGCAATCGCGCAGAAAGCTGAAACATCTGCTGTCGCGCCGCGGCCAGTTCCGCTTCCAATTCCGCTGGGTTCGCTCCCCGAGCCGTTCGCAATTGCCCGATGATCCGGTCTACCGAATCTGCTTCGCTGAGCCCCTCGCCGATCAATTCGCAAAGCGTCGCAAACTGTTCCGGAGTGCAAGGCAGCGATGAGATCCCAGCCGCATTCGCATCAGGCGGTTCGATTTCATCCGCCATCACAAATTGATCCTGATCCGGCACCACCGGCACGGGCGTTAGTGCCAGATGCACAATCGCCTCACCCCATTGCCGCCCCTCGCCATCGACAAAGTCCGGATCGATACCGACCGACGCCAGGTTCCGCGCGGCCGTTAGGGCCGACTCTTCGCCGATGAACTGGCACAGCCCCAGCAGCCGATCCCCTTCGAGCTTGAATTGCTTCACGTACCCGACGACGTCCCGCGCTGCGTCGGAATGATCGACGTTAATTGGAATCGCCAGCCCCGCTTCGAGCATCTTCGCGCCCGTTTCGGCCCATTTCGCGAGCCGCTTGTCATTCACCGCCAGCGAATATCCCCGCGACGGATGCACATATTCGCCGCGGTGGATCATGTCCTTCCAGAAATAGCCTGCCGGCTGGCCGGCGACTTCGGCCGGGAGTTCTCCCGCCGTAGTTACCGGAAAATCGGGCGACAAATCGCGCGCGCGGAGCTTGTAGGTTGTTGATGGTTGAGTCATGTTTTTTGGTGTTAAATGCCCGTTTGCAAACACGCGCCTTAGGACGCCGTTCGCGGAACCGAAAGTTGATCCAAAAGCGCCGGCAGATCGATCTTCGCCGAAACCGCCGCGCTGTCCTTGTTAATCAGCAGATTCAAAGCGTCGCGCAGAACGCCCAATGCATCGTTCTCGATGGGCGGCGGCTCGATCGCGACCGCGCCCGCGGCACGCTTTCCAAAGTTCAGCACCAGCAATTCGTCAACAACGTCCCGCGTCACCGCATCGGCAATGTCGCGGTCGATCAATTCGCAGTCGAGCGTGCCGGTATCCGTATGAATCTTCGCATCGGCCCGGCTGGCATAGCCGCGATTCCAGCCCCACGCGTTCCGGCCGCAGCCAGCCGCGGAAAATCAGCGCGTCGTAATACTCCATCACCAGCTTCATTCCCGGCGCATGATCGGTTCCCTGCACTTCCAGCGTCGAGAGCTGCCAGGAGCTCTTGCCGGCCAGCTCGTACGCCGTCTTCAAATCGCCCGTGGCCGCGAAACCGTTGGGAAACATCACGCTTTTGCCGGCCGACACGGAATCGAGCACCTGCTGCCCAAGCCACTGATTCGGCCGATCCGCGCCCGCCACATCGCGGCTGGTTCCCTCCGGGTAATGGAGTTGAACGACGATCCCCGAAACCTTCTTCATATACTGCGCCAGCCGCTCGCGAATCTGCTCGCTTTCCGACCAGGCCTGGCGGACGTTTTCATGCCGCGACCGCCCATATGGATTCGCCGCCTCACCGTCGAAGCTGTAGAGAAAATATTTCCCCTTCCCCAGCAGCACCGGCGGACCCTCCGGCGGCCGATTGCGCAGTCCAGCCGGATTTCCATGCTCGTCCAGTAGAATCTCCGTGAAATCCCACTGGAGCGGCTTTAGCCGGGAAAGAACCCGCCGGCCGGCCTCAACCGTCCAGATCTTCTCAAACCCCGCCCACCCAAATTCCAGCGCTCGCAGAACATCGCGCACCAATGACTGCCGCAGCGGCGTCATCACCTCCCGCGCGAAATTCACCCATTCATCCGGAACATTTTCCCGGCTCTTCTTCCACTGCCAAGAGTTTCCCACAATCGGCGCCGTCACGATTCCGCGCACCAGCGCGCACGTCGGATGGGCAGAAATCTGCCGATACGTCTGATACGTTCCCGACGGCGCCTGGAAAAACCCCGCCAGTCCCATCGCGCTCGCTGAGGGAATTCCGCCCGGCGGGGAAATCGTCTGCGCCGGCGTTTTTTCTCCCACCGCCGGAACTTTCGCGGGGATGTTAGCCAAACCCACCAGCTCGGACCGCGGGTCCAGCGTGATGATGGACATTTCATTCAAGCTCATATCGATCACCATTTCGAAAATGCGACCACTCCGGGCGTAACAATCCGCGGCGCTTCCAGCGGATACTCGCAGGCGACGAAATAACGCAGCCAGGCCAGCGCGTGATGAAGATCGAGATTCCCCGGCCACACGGCCGTCCGCATATCTTCGATCAACCGCCCGCACTGCGGATCGATCGACAAACGCCGGGCATTACCGTCGGTCCGAAGGATCGCCCGAACCGCATTCACCGTGTCCTTTACGTGCGGATTTGCCCTGGGCACCTTCAAGTGCGGAGACAAATTGTGCAGCCGGCGCAGCACGATGTTCCAATCGGAAATGCCGCTCGTGCTATCGCGGGCGCTGCCGCTGGCGTCGCCATAAATCGTCAAGTCGTGCAGGTCCCAGCCTCGAGCCGTTGCCATCTCCAGCAGCGCGTCGCACGCGCTGTTGGTGTCCGTGTCCGGAAGGGAAAACTCGTGAATCACCCGCACCATTCCGCGATGGTGTTGAATCACGCCGCTGCACATGGGATCGATATTGAAATCCAGCGACCAGCAAATCCGCAGCGACGGATCGTACGGCGTTGGTTTCACGTGAACCGCCGGATCGAATCCCGCAAACGCCCGCCCGCGGCCAGTCACAAACTTGCCGAGATATTCCTGCTGAAAGATCAGCGGATCCATGCGCCTGCTTGCCGATTCGATTTCCTCGGCCGTCAGAATTTCCGTCGAAGGCCAACTGAAATAGGCCCAATCCGGATCGGTCTTGCTTTGCGCCACAAGGCAAGCCGCTCATAATCTATCTGCGCCGGCCCAAACATGTCCGGCACACCAATGAGCCATGCCCACCCGCGCCGATCCGCCAGTGCCGGGCGAATGTGCGCATCCCAGATCCCCGGCTTGCAGTTGGCAATCTCGTCGATCACACAACCGTCCCAGGGGCTGCCTTCCACGCGCTCGGGAACGTCCAGCCCATGTACCCACAATTCCGATCCCACCGTCGTGATGATCTGGAGATCGGTCTCGTTGATCTTCTCGATCCACCCGCGATGGATCAGCGACTTGAGGTCTCTCCAGAAAATCCGCTTCGCCTGAGCACGCGTCGGCGCGGCAGCGAAATAACATCCCGGCAACCCGTGAAACGTCTTACGGAACAGGTGCTCCACCAGCCGGCGTTTCGCCAGCTCGGTCTTCCCACTGCGCCGCCCAGCGGGAACCAGCTTGAAGCGCGTGCCGTCGTTCCACAGCCGAAGCTGCTCATCGTGCGGCCGAAGCTCAACCCACCTTCTCGCCCAGTTGTGGTTCGGGCCAATGATCGTCGCCGGCTCTTTCTCGTCGGTCTTGCCCCAGCTCATTTTTCCCCAGTAGAGCCAAAATCGTCGTATTTCCCTTCTGTGCCTCCTTATTCTGCAGTTTCCGCAACAACACCCTCCTGTGCGCCCGTGCCTCCTTCAATACATGCCCAAAGCTGCTCAGAAGCTGAGCACGCGTCAGGCCGTAGATTTCGCAGATGTCCTCATCCGTAGCCCCCTCAACCGCCAGACCCCGCACGAGTTCGTCGGAAAGCTCCGATCTCATAAAACCTCCACGTTTCGCAGCAGGTCAAAGGCCTGCGCCGCCTCAAACCTGGCGCATCCCACAAATTTAAAGCTCGCGGTCATCCGCCGGCTGCTGATCGATCTGTCCATTCCAGTCGCGACACCGCCGCGATTCTTATTTCGCACCACCCGCGACGGCCCCCGCCGCACGCGCCACAGCGGCGAGCGCGAACGATGATGCATCATCGCCGGATGGCTGGTCACGCTTGTGTATGGCCGCCCCGTCGCGACGAACAGCGACGCGACAAATTCGCTGACGGCATTGCCTATCCCCACTCCCTGGTAATCTGGCAGGCAGACACAGCGATGCTCCCGCCAGCCAGGATGCGTCGCATGCGGAAACGGCAGCGCCGCCACAAACGCCGCCGGCTGATCTTCAATCAACGCTAAAAAACAAAACGCCGATGAATGCAACCTGCCGCTCAAATAGTGATGACGGCTGAATATTCTCCACGCCGACGTATCGCACCGCACGATCTCCAACCGAATGTCCGGTCGCCGAAGCCACCCCCGTGCTTCTTCATTTGATTCGGGATCTGGCAACGGTGGTCCGCCCTCCGGGCGAACGGCGTCCGATCGATGCGGCGTACCGCTCCTCGCCTCCGGCTGCGGTTCGGCATTTCCCATGTCCACGACCCAGTCCGGCTCCAGCCAGGGAAGAATGTCGTAATGACAGCTCACCGCGACGAATCTTCTGCCGCTTCGGCGCACCGCCCGGCTCACCGCCGCCGATCCGATCTTCGCCACCGTCCGGTCCACCACGCTGGTGAACTCATCCACAACCGCCAGCTCAGGCAACTCCGCCAGCGTGCGCGCGAGCGTCACGCGAAACTGTTCCCCATTGCTCAACAGATGAAACGGCCGCATCCACGCCGGCGGCGAGCTGAACCCTACGCTGCCGAGTAACTGCGTAATCCGGCGAATTTCCATCTCCGCGGGGAAACCCTCAAGAATGCTCTGATTTCCCGGCCAATCCCACTCTTCCGGCATCCACGCCCCGAACGCCCGCTTCGCGATCGTTGTCTTTCCAGACCCGCTCGGCCCCACGATCGCTCCGATGCTTCAATGCTCATCCAGCGTCGGCACCTTCACGCAAAACGAGGACCGCATTCCGGAATCCACCGGCAGATCAAACATCCCGGCGACCTGCCTCGCCCGGAAGCTCTCCTGCACGGGACACTCGACTACAGCGTGAACAATCTGCATGAATATCCCTCGGACGTCAGCCGCTGGTAAAGCACCTTCTGCTCCTGCTCATCCCGGCATTCCACCACGACCTCAAACATCGCCTGAATCTCACTGCCCGCACTCAAGTCAGGCTCGTCTTCGGCAGAAAATCCCTTGATCTCCTCGCCGTTGAATCCCACATCTCCAATCTCCGGATCCGCCAGCGTGCCCGCCAGCACGTCGTCATCCCATTCGGCAAGTTCCGCCGTCCGATTGTCCGCGATGGCGAACGCCGTCAATTCCGTCGCCGGCAAATCCGACTTCACGACGCGAATATGCGTCCAACCCAGCATCTTCGCCGCCTCGAGCTGCCCGTTTCCCGCCCGCACGACGCCCTTGGAATCGACAACGATCGGCTTCTGCTGCCCAAACCGCCGCAGGCTTGCCACAATCGCGTCGAGGTTCCTCGGCCCGTGCTTGCGCATTCGCCGGATCGGGGCTGACGCTCTCGATTGCCACCGTTTCAACCGTCATACGACCCCCCTCAATATCCCACCGGCGCCGTCGCTGCCGGCCATCTTCGCGCCGCGTTCAGCTTCTCGCCCGCCCGGTACCGCAGCATCTCCCCCTCCACTTCCTTCAGCAGCTTCGCCAGGTGATCCCCCTCAACATCCTCATCCCGAAACCCGCGCGACTGATAAAGCCACGCCCCCGCGATCACCGCCGCCCATCGCGTCACCAGCACCGCGTCCGTTCCAACCGGCGCCAGCGGAGTCACGTAATTCCCGAAATTCGCGAACGTCGAGATGATCATCCCATCCGCGTAATTCAGCGCCTGCTGAATTCGCGCCACGTCTGCCGTGCAAACCGTGTTGTCGAGCTGCGACCACACCCGCACGTTGTCGATCCCGAACTGCGACTCGACATCGCTCTGCGCGGCATACTGCCCCGCGGCCGAGCCGTCATTAATTGGCGTTGCCGTCACTGGCATATTGGTTCCTCGAAAAAACTCCGCGTATCACGACGAATGTCGCGATTCACACCGTAAACGCCGCCGAAACATCCGGCCCATCCACCCCCAGTTTCGTGAAGACCGCCACATACGTCCCGCTCTGCACAAACGCCGGCGCCAGCCATCTTCCGTCCGGCCCGGTCATCGCCGTCGCCTGGACTGCGCTGGGATTGGCCGGCCAATCCGTCGCCAGGTAGACCAAAATATTCGCATCCCCCACGCCGTTTCCCGATTCGTCCACGTACCGGAGATTATCCGTCCCGCCCGTATCCTGGTTGATCGGAATCGGCCCGGAATCGATTCCGCCGCCACCGCCGCTGACATTCGGCAATCCCCCGCTCAGCGAAACCGCCGAGCCGTTCCACTGGGCCACATTCACCGCCTGGTTCGGCACGATATTTACCTGCCCCGACGAATTCGTGCTCAATGCATACGATCCCCCCGTCACCTGCGTTTGCGTCAGCGTGCTCGTGCCGATTGAGCCCGGAAATGTCACCGGACTTGACGCGCTTGCCGTCTGCCCGGCGATCTGTGTCACATTCACGTTCCCCCCCGCCGCGAAGGTGCTCGTGCCGATCGACGCGGGAAACGTCACCGCCCCCGCCGCGCTGGCGCTCTGCCCGGCAACCTGCACGATGTTCGCGGCAAGATTCTGCCCGTTCATCGCCGCGTTGGCCGCATTCGCCGCCGAAGACGCCAGCGCAAACGCCTCGGCACTCCCCGTCCAGTAAATCACGCCTCCCAACATCCCATTATTCAAATCCGTCACGCTCGGGCTGCTTCCCGCTTGCGCCAGAACTGCACGTTGTAACTTCCGGCCGCCGTGATCCCGGTCGGAAAGCTGCCGACGTAATACCCGGTCGCACCCGCCTCGCTCGTCGTGATCGCGTAGTGGGCCCAGTCCGACGAAGTTCGCGCTTCGAACACGCTGGTGTCGGTCCGCCAGACTTCGCCATCGGCCCGCGTCACCGTTGCGTAGACGGTCTTGCCCGTAATGTATTGCTGTTGGATTTCGTTGGCCATGGCTCATAATCCGTTGCTGTAGCCCGTCAGGTCCCACTTCGAATTGTCCGTGTCGTAAACAAACGACAGATACGCCCGCTTTCCCGCCGCGATGGTGCCCACCGTCGTCGAGCCCACGTTATAGACGGCATTGAGCGACAGCGTCATCGCCGTCGATCCGCTGTTGGTATTCTTGACGCGAAATGACACCTTGCCGCGGTCGCTCGCCACGCCGGGCGAAGGCGCATTGATCGTCAGGGTATTGGACGCAAGCGTTCCCGCATCGACCGCGACTTCATTCTGCACATCATCCATGAAATAGGGCGGCGTCACCGCGATCGATGAAACGCCAAGTGCGTAATTTGAATCCGGCACCACAATCGCCGGGAAGTAACCGCTCAACAGCCCGTTGGTTGTCGAGTTTTGATACGTCCCGTTGAACGCCGACCCCCTTCCCACGATCACCGTCGATGTCCCCGTCCCATCCTGGTTGAATGGCGTGCACAGCGCGGTGGAGGGAATGTTCGGACAATTAAAGTAAATGCTGGTTCCATAAAACTGCGCATTGCTATTCGTTGATCCCGGCCCCATGACCACCGCGTTGGCGGTGAAATTTGTTGCGGTTCCGGAATAATTCACCGTCACATTTCCGCCGAACGCCCGAAAGATCGAGTTGTTCGCGTTGCAAACGACGGCCGCGATCTGCGGCGTCGTGCGATTGGTGAAATTAAAATACGTCCAGCCGCAATCGTACGCGTCGATCGAAAGCCCGATCGAATCCAAAATCGACCAGCACCCGGTGAAAAACTGGCAGTTGAAGAATGTAAGTGCGCCTCCCGTAACCCCGGTGCCGTTCAGCAGAACGCCGTCCGCGGGGCAGTACAGCGAGACATTATCCAACACCCACGAAAGCGACCCGGTCGTCCCACCGGCAACCGATATCGGAACACCAAACGTGCTGTCCGACTGTGTCGCGCCGGAGACCGTCAGGTTCGCCAGGTATGCCGAGTTGGAGAGCGCAAGCACCGCCGCCGAGTTCTTATATACCGTGGTAACACCGCGCCCCGATCCGACTAGACTCACTCCCGAGGCAATCGTTTCCCCGCCCGCGTAGGTCCCCGGCCCCAGGAAGATGCACATGCCCGAGGTGGCGACGCTCACCGCCTGCGTGAGCGTCTTCAACGGATTCTGCGCCGTCCCGTCGCCGTTGGTGTCATCGCCATTTGTCCCATCGACGCAAATGAGCTGCGTTGCCGTCCAGGTGGAGTGCACCAGCTTGTTGTTGAACGTGGTCGCCCCAGACAGTGCGTTCGTCGTTGAAAGGACCAGCGATCCCCCGCCGCACGACAGGCTGAGCGTTGACGACGCGCTTAATTGAAGGTTGCCGACCGTCGCCGTTGCAGTCAGTGTCTTCCCCGTGAGCGACATCGTGCCGCCAGCGCTGAGCTGGATGCTCGTACTCGTCGCATCGAGCTGGATCGAGTTTCCGTACAAAATGGGATCGCCAGCCGTCTTCGCATAGAGCCCGCCCTCCTCGGATGAGTCGGTGCACAAGCCATCCCCGAGCAGAAAATTCACGGATCCGTTAACTGGATCGAGGGTGATCTGCTGATTGCCGCCCGTGTCGGCGATCGTGGTGACGCCGTTGAAGGCATTGCCGCCCATGGAGAGCGTTCCCGTCATCGTCCCACCCGAGGCCGGGAGAAATTGTCCGATATATCGTCCCTGCATGGATATTCATCTCGTTTGAAATCCCGCGTTCACCCAATTGAACACCGCCGTCGCCGCCAGGTTCACGTTGTAGCCAGACGCCGTCTCATTGGGGGCCGACCAGTTATCGTCCGCCGCCGTCAGAAAACTCGGCGCATCTACAACACCACCGATACCGAGCCCGGCTGCATACGTCGCCACGCAGCGCGTGTCGTCGACGTAATTCGGCTCGACCGCGCTGACGCCGGTAACCCCGTTCACGCCCGGCAACACGCAATTGCCATACGTAATCGTCGGCTGCGGAGGCCCCGCATTGCTCAGGTTCACGACATTCGCTGCCGAAGGATTTGACGCGCCGCCATTCCACTCATACCAATCATGTACGCGCACATTCGTCAAAGTTGCCGCCGTGGCCTCGCTCGGCAATCCCTTCTGCGCATCTTCGCAATGCACGCCGGTTGCCTGTCCCGGATTGATGGCCGCATCATTCGCGTCTGCCTTGCCAAGCGTGATCCCATTGATCAGCGACCCCGTCATCGCACAATCCAGATAGACGCCCCACCCACGCCCATTCCCGTTGACCGTCGGCCAGGTCAGCGACAGACCGCTGCCAGGCCCCAGCACATCAAACGCCCCGCTGCCGCCATCAACCAGATAATTCTGAATCACCCCCACGCCTCCCGCACCGCAGTACCCGGCTATGGGGCACGCGACAAATACCGGGTGATCGATCAGCGTGTCGGGCGCATTGCCTTCGATCCCATCCGCCATCGGTCGCGCGAAAATATCGTTCACGAACCGGTGCAGCGGATCGCGACTGTCCCACGACGGCCAGATCGCGTCATACCAATCATGCTCCCGCCCCTGGGCATCCGTCTTTCCCGTGACCGTCGGATTCCACCCATTCAGATCGAACGTCGAATCGGCGACGAGCAAGTCCTGAATGTCCGAATCAAAGGAGCCGTAATCGACTTGCCCCGCATAGTTATTGTCGCAAACACACCGCCGAATGATGATCGTGTTAAGCTGCGATCCCTGCTGGTCATTCTCCAGATCGAACATCGAATGGAAGAAGCTCGACCTCACGTCTTCGAATAGGAAATACCCGCTGACTCCCTCCGCCCAGGACGAAGTTATCGCGATCCCAATCGCCGTGTTGCCCGCCCCGAGCGCTGTCGAGTTGCCGCTGAATTGCGAGCTGCTGGGATCGCGCGTGGGATTGTAGAACCGCAGCCGGTCATAGATCACATACTGAATCGGCGAATCCCACGCCGGCCCTCCCGGCGTCGCGTTGCCGGCGATTGGAATATTGTTTTCCAGGATCGGCCGTTCCGATTCGTTGTACTGATCCCACACTCCACTGGTATCGATGCTGCTGATGATAATCGGCCGCGCCGCGGTTCCCGTCGTGCTCTGCACGCTGAAGTCCACCATCGCCGGCGAAAAAGCGTTCAGCGTCACGCCATTAGGATGCAGCGAATCCTTAATCGTCACGGACGTATCGCCCCCGCCGTAGAGGAACAGCACGGTTTTCGATCCATTGGCAATCGCCGCCTGCCAGGCGCTGGCGCCGTCCGTGTAATAGCCTGCCTGATAAAGCGGGCTGCTCCTCGCGCAAACGATGGACGCATTGGCTGGAATCAGCGGCGCCAGGTCGATCCACCCGGCCGGATCCGCCGCCGTCGCATTGAAATATGAAAACGTCTTCAGCCATGCATCCGAAGGATAGACCTTCCCAGCCATCGCCGGATAACCCGGCCCAGCGGCCGTCGCTGCGACCGTCGCTCCAGCCGGCTGGGCATCGCCCGTCGCCTGCGTGGTCGCGCTCGGATTCGTCGCCGGCGCCCCCAGGCTCAACTGCGTCGTCGCCGTCGCGATAACCCGGCCACTCGAATCCATTACGTTCGTCTGAATCTGATAAACCTGCGCAATCGCAGTCGCCAGCAAACCAACCGCGACGAGCGCGGCAAACGTAATTTTCAATCCCCGATGTCTATGCCTCATAGTTTTCCCCATCGCCTGATTATTGTGCCGTGATTTCTTTCCATCGCAGTAGCGCATCCACAATAATGGGAATCGACGCCCCCGCAAATCCAAACGCCGCGATCCATACGGCCACCTTGATCTTAAGTGCCGTCACATCCCGCTTAACATCCGAGATCGCCTGCCACAGTTTTTCCAGCCCGTCGTCAATCCGCTTGAGGCTTTGAATGACGTGCAACCGATATTCGTCCCACGAACCATCGGCGTAGCCATTCCGTGTCCAGATCGAAAGGTGGGCGGCGGCATGGATTATTTTCTCCGGCTATTTCCCAAAAGCATGCACGTTCTATTTCACCGCCAGAGCGTTTGCCGCGTTCGACGGCGCCGCGGGCCCCGCGCCAATTCCCAGCGTCTGCGACGCCGCCTGAATCCCCGTCGCCACGGCGCTGGTCACTTCCTGAGCGCTATTCTTCGAGACCGTGCTGTGGGCAATGATCCCCGCGATCACGCTGATCGCCCCCAGCGCACTGGCCACAACCTGCCCCCAGGGAACCGGAGCCGCCAGGGCCACCGTCGAAGCCATCGCCCCCGTCACCGCGCTTGCTTCCCCAAACGCCTGGGTCGTCGGATTATTCGGAACCTGCATCGCCGCGCAAGCCGCGACCAGGGACACAACCGCGAATGCGGCGGCAACACTGCCCAGCCTCAAAAATCGAGCGCACATAATCCAATCCTCTCAATATTTGAAACCCCAAAAAACGGCGGCGGAGCATCGCGGGAAGGAGGCTGCCCGCGACTTCCCGCCCCACCGCCGGATGCGAGTGGATATCACTTCAGCCGCACTTGCGTGCGTTTAATACTGTGCATCTATATACAGGTCCAAAAGGTGTACGTTTTGTACCTATTTTTGAAAAATCTGAGAATTTTTCTTAAAAAATATTTCAATCGGCCCGGAAAAGTCCCCTCACCGCCTGCCCGGGGCTATCGGACCCGGCGCTGACCCGAATCCACTGGTCGATCATCCTTCCGTCCAAACAATCCCGCCTCAGTTCGACCAACCAAACCCAACCTTTTACCGCACGGCCCCTCAGAGTTTCCCCATTTACTCAACTGATTCCAATCATTCCGAAATGCCGATGCTTTGGCAGGTTGACACTGGCCGGGGAGCGATCATAATCGCGGTGAAGCGCACGCCTTCGAACCTGGGCGACGCTTCACGGGCTTCGCGAGTTTCCCGCGAACCACCAACGCGATAACGGCGACTCTTGAGCACCCTCCGCAGAAGGCTCCGTCGCCCGACAGAAAGGCGGTCGTTTTCGATGGCTGGTCCGCGTTTCACCACCCCAAAATCCGTTTCCCCTTCCCGCACCGCCAAGCGATTTAAGCTCGCCGAGGCCAACCGCTCGCTCCCTCTGGTCCGCCGCGTCGTCACCGACATCGTCAAGACGCACGACCAGATCACCAATATGCAGGCCGATCTCGAAGCCGCCAAGCACAAGGATCAGCCGGCCATCCAGACCAAAATCGACCTCGCCGTCGAGCATTTGCAGAATTACGTCGAAGAATTGCGTGATATTGGCTGCGATTTGAAAGATTACCAGATGGGCCTGGTCGATTTCCTTGGCCGTCACCGCGGTCACGACGTCTGCCTCTGCTGGAAGCTAGGCGAAGACGCCATCGAATTCTGGCACGAAATCCAAACCGGATTCGCAGGCCGCCAACCGATCTCGCAGCTCCACGAAGAAGAATAACGCCCCCTTCTTCCGTCAACCGCCCTCTCGAACGTCACCGCACCCTCGTTCCAGGCATGAGCCGGCCCGTTCCCGTTTTCACGTCCCCCTCCGATTCCCATACAACATCACATGCAACCTCGGGCAAAACCGAAACCCTTCCTTCTTACACACCTCCCCAATCCACCCCGCCCGCGATTCCAGAACCTCCCGCTCCACCCCCTCCGGCATCAGTAACACATCGTCCGCCTTCCACCCCCGAATCCGCCCCAGCAACTCCCGAATTTCCACCATATCCCCCGGCTCACAAACCACAAACTTCAACTGAAACTCACTCCCGGTATCAATAAACGCCTGAATCACCTCGACATTAAGCCGATTCCTCTCATGCGCCGCCGCAAACCTCCCATTTTCACGCTGCCAGGGTGTTGAGTTCGACAATTTCGGCGACATGCTGATCAAATCCACCGCCGCCGATGTAAAAACCGTCGCCGCAGTCTCGATCGTGATGTGCTGCCCCCGCCCCTTCAGTTCCCCGCAGAGCGCCGGCAACTCCGCCATAATCGCCGGCTCCCCTCCGGTAATCACCACATGCCTCCCCCCAAACCCCTCCACCCGCTTCACAATCGCCTCTACTGATTCCTCCACCCCCTCCGGCTCCCAGCTCGCATAAGGCGTATCGCACCACACGCACCGCAAATTGCACCCGCTGACGCGCACAAACACCGAGGGCACCCCCATCAGCTTCCCCTCCCCCTGAATCGAATAAAAAATCTCGGCTATCCGCATCCTTCGTGCCCTTCAACGGTTACATTTTCAATTTCACCTCTGCAAATCATACTGTAAACTAACCTCCATCCAATCCGCGGGTCTGGGCGATGTAAGTGAACACTATCATGGAAAACATTTCCTCCCAACCTCAGGCTTATGAATTTCAGCCCACGCGCTGGACCCTTGTCGCCGAGGCCGGCGATCCCGCCCATCCGTCCCACGAACAGGCCCTCGAGCAATTGCTCCATTCCTATCGCCCCGTATTAGTTCTCCACCTCACGCGCCGCCATCGCATGCAGCCGGCGCTCGCCGAGGATCTCCTCCAGGAATTCATCGTCAAGAAAATCCTTCAATACAATCTGCCCGCCCGCGCCAACCGCGAGCGCGGCCGATTCCGCACGCTTCTGTTAACTTCCCTCGACAATTTCGCCCGAAATCAATGGACCGGCCGCCGGCAGATCGTCTCCCTCGCCGAGGACAGCGAAATCTGCAACAACGATCCCGCCCCCGGCGATTCTTTCGATGTCCCCTGGGCACGCCAGGTCCTTCAGGAATCCCTCCGCCGCATGCAGGCAGAGTGCCGCCAGAACGGCCGCCTCGATATGTGGGACATCTTCGAAGCACGTATCGTCGCCCCCGCTCTCGAAGGCGCGCCTCCCATCGAATACGAACAGCTCATCATCCGGCACAAGCTTCAGTCCCCCATGCAGGCCTCCAACCTGCTCGTGAGCGCGAAGCGCTCTTCGAGCGCACGCTTCGTGTCATTATCTCCGAATATGCCGATGAGGACGAAATCGAAACCGAAATCGCCGACTTGCGCCACATTCTCGCCTGCGCCAGCGCCTGATCTATCAACCTATGGATAACAAGCACCACACCACCCGCGACCTCACTCAAACCCATCCCTCGCGACTCTCGGCCCTGATGGGCCTCGACGCGCAGCAATCTCTCTGGTCCGAGGCCGACCTCGCCGCCATCCTGCGCCATCTCCTGGAAACCCCCATCTCTGCCCAGACCGGTCAGCCCGCCCATCGCCAAACCTTCGGCCAGCTCCTCGCCTCCCGCAAGCCCTCACTCGATCACTTGCGAACCGTCAAGGAATTTGCCAAAGCCGCGAGAAAAGACCCCGACATCGGCCTCCCCACCGACGTGGCCACGGTCATCTATTACGCAACCCTCATCGCCGCCCGTCTGCGCTGCAAGCAGGCCATCAGCCAGCTAAGCGACACCGAACTTCGCGATGGCATCGACTGGACCCTCACCCGCACCTGGCTCCCCGACCCTCTCACCCACCTCTTCAAAATCGCAAAAGAAAAATTCGTCCCCCGCTAAACTTTCAGACTCTTCTCACGTTCCGCAATTACTCCCGGCCCCGTCGGACAATACCTCAGAATCGGACACCTCTCACACATCGGCTTCCTCGCCATACAGATCGATCTCCCATGATGAATCAGCAGATGCGACCAGAGCGTCCAATCCTCCTGCGGCACCAGCTCCATCAAATCCCGCTCGATCTTCTCCGGTGAAGTTTCGTCAGTCAGTCCCAGCCGCTCACTCAGCCGCGCCACATGCGTATCAACCACGACCCCCACGTTCTGCCCAAACGCATTCCCCAGCACGACGTTCGCCGTCTTCCTCCCCACCCCCGGCAGCGCCGTCAGCTCCTCCATCGTCTGCGGAACCTTCCCCCCATGCTCCTCAATCAGCCTCCTGGCCATCCCGCGCAAACTCTTCGCCTTGGCCCTGAAAAACCCGGTCGATTGAATCTCCTTCTCCAGTTCCCCCTCGGGCGCCTCCGTATAATCCTTCGCCGTCTTATATTTCTTAAATAGCGTCTTGGTAACGATATTCACCCGCTCGTCCGTGCACTGTGCTGAAAGAATCGTCGCCACCAGCAATTGCAGCGGCGTGTGATAATTCAAACTGCACTTCGCATTCGGATACGTGGACTTCAGGATCGGCAGAATCTTCTCCACCCGCTCGCGCCGTTCCTCGATCTTCTTACCTTTCTTCGCCATGCCGATCGTCTACCCCCCGCTGCGGATTGTGATCGAAATCCGCTGACTTATATCGCCGCTGAACAGGATGATCCCCAGCAGCAAAAACACCAGGATCATCAGCAGCGTTTCGCTTTCCCGCTGAAGCCGCTCCAATTGTTCGTTGATCGGGTTAGCCTTGTCCGGGTCATCTGCGTCGGCGATAAACGCCTGCCGCGCTTTCATGATCTTTGGCCACAAGATCCATCCGTCATAAATCACCACTCCGGTCGCCGCCAGGTAAAGCGCCGTCCGCAAAAACGCCGACATCTTCACCCAGTTGTCCGAGAGGTCGATCTGAAACCACTGCGCCGCAATCGCAATAAGCAAAACTCCCGCGCAGACAATCTCAATCCTGGTCAGCAGCGAAATCAGATTTCCTACGATGGATCCCGCCAATAACGTCGAATGCTGATCCTCAAGATTCACGCTCAGCACATGCGGCAGCACCGGCTTATTCTCCCGCACCGTCCGATGAATCGCCCCTGCCGCCACCCCGATAAACATCGCCCCGCCAAACCACGTCGACAGTGCAAGCCAATACACCGTCTGTACGAGCTGAAATAACATGCTCCGAAGGGTAGGTGCCCCAAAAATAAAGTCAATCGCCGCCATTCTCCCCGTGTAGCCGGCGAGCTTGCTCGCCGCTCATCCCCGCTCCCCAGCTCACACTCCCATCCTCCCACACTTCTTTCTTCCAAATCGCCACGTCCGCTTTCAGCCGATCGATCAAAAATTCGCACGCCTCAAACGCCTCCGCACGATGTGGCGTCGAAACCGCAATCAGCACCGAAGGCTGCCCCAATCCCACCCGCCCCACCCGATGCAGAATCACCAGCTTGACGATCGGCCATTTCTCCCGCGCCTGCCGCGCCAAATCCCGCAACTGCCGCTCCGCCATCTCCGGGTATGCCTCATAATCCAGCGCCTTCAGCGCCCGCCCCTCAGAATTCCGATCCTCCCGCGTCGTCCCCAAAAACACCGCGATTCCCCCCGCCGCCCCATCGCTCACCAGTTCCACCGCAACCGCGGTTGAAATCTCAAACGCCACAACGCCAATAAAATCGATCGCCCCGCGCGGCCGCTCCTCGAGCTGCTTTCGAAATGTAAGCACCCGCTCATTCGTCAAGAACCCCAAACGCCCATGCCCCGCACGACTCGCATCGTTGCTCACATAGCAATCTGACGCAAACTCCTGGCACCCCTTCGACCGCGCCCACTGCTCCCCCACCTTCACGAGCGCCCCACCAATTCCCTGCCGGCGAAATTCCGCCGCGACATACCACGCTTCCAGATATCCCACCGGACTCGTCACGCACCCCGCCGCCATTGGCCGCAACGTAACCTCCGCAAACCCCACCGGCTTCCCCTCCTTCTCCGCGAGAAGCACCACTGTCGGCAACCCCTGAATCACCCTCTGCGACCAATACGGCTTCACATCCTCTTCCAGCTCCTCCGCAGGCGCCTCCGGCCACAGCGCACGCCGCATCTCCAGCCACGCCCCCGTATCCCGCTCTTCCAATTCCCGAATCGTCATTGGTTCACCCCCCGCTCACCGGCGGCACCAGCGCCAATTCATCCCCCTCATGCAACTGGTCGCTCGCCTTCGCATAATCCAGATTCACCGCCGCCGCCGTGCGCGGCAACAAACTCGCAACCTCCGAAAATCTCTTCCCCACCGCCCTCACCGCATCGGCGACCGTCGCCCCTTCCTCCAGCTCCAGTTCCGTCTCCGATACCCCGCTCCTCTCCCGCAATATCGCAAACATTTTCAGCCGAATCTTCATCGATCTTCACCGGTCAAACTGTGCATCAAATGCAATCGCCGACGGCGCAAAATCGACCCGCTTCACAAACGCCGCCGCCTCCGTCGCCCCGTGCTCCCGGTCCATCCGGCTATCCTCCCATTCCACGCTCAGCGGCCCGCGATACCTCACATCATTCAGCGCCACGATGATCTCCTCAAAATTCACATCCCCATGCCCCAGGCTCCGGAAATCCCAGTACCGCCGCGCATCTGCAAACGAAGTATGCCCGCCGAACACCCCAACCGTCCCATCCCCATGCCCCCACCACGCATCCTTCATGTGCACATGATAAATCCGCAGGCCAAACGTCCGGATGAATTTCACATAATCCACCCCCTGATATCCCAGGTGCGACGGATCGAAATTAAACCCAAACCGCTTGTGCCCCTTCACCGCATCGATGGCCCGGGCCGCGCTGGCAATATCAAACGCGATCTCCGTTGGATGCACCTCCAGTCCGAAATTCACATCCGCCTTGTCAAACGCATCCAGAATCGGCGTCCATCGTTTCCCAAAATCCTCAAACCCCTTGTTCCAATACTTCTGATCCGTCGGCGGAAACGCATAAATGCTGTGCCAGATGCTCGACCCCGTAAACCCGTTGACCACTGCCGGAAACCCCGTCGGCTCCGGCGCCGCATCGATAAACTTCCGGCACGCCTTGGCCGTCTCGATCATCCGCTTCGCCGCACGCTTCCGCACTCCCTCCGGTTCCCCATCCCCCCAAACCTCCGGCGGCAAAATCGACTTGTGCCGCTCGTCAATCAGATCGCATACCGCCTGCCCGACGAGATGCGCGCTGATCGCAAACGCCTTCAGCCCATGCCGCCGCAAAATCTCCCATCTCCCCTTGCAATAATTCTTGTCCTCCAGCGCCGCCTTCACATCAAAATGATCCCCCCAGCACGCCAACTCAATCCCGTCATACCCAAACTTCTTCGCCTTCTCGCAAACCGCCTCAAACGACAAATCCGCCCATTGACCTGTAAACAAAGTAACCGCACGAGCCATGCCTGTTTCTCCTTTGCATCCAATAATAAGCCAATTGCCGCCTAGCGGCGATACCCTTACCATTACCAGCGATGATCCCGACTGCCACCACCCTCCCCGACCCCACTGGCCATTTCGGCCCCTACGGCGGCGTCTTCGTCCCCGAAACCCTCATCGCCGCGCTCGGACAGCTCGAATCCGAATACGCCCGCGCCAAATCCGACCCCGAATTCCAAAAAGATCTCGACTACTACCTCCGCGATTTCGTCGGCCGCCCCACGCGACTCTATTTCGCCCGCCGCCTCACCGAGCACTTCAAAGGCCCCGCAATCTACCTCAAACGCGAAGACCTCAACCACACCGGCGCCCACAAGATCAACAACACCATCGGCCAGGCCCTGCTCACCCTCCGCATGGGCAAAAAGCGCGTCATCGCCGAAACCGGCGCCGGCCAGCACGGCGTCGCCACCGCCACGGCAGCCGCCCTCTTCGGCCTGAAATGCGACGTCTTTATGGGCTCCGAGGACATCCGCCGCCAATCCCTCAACGTCTTCCGCATGCGCCTCATCGGCGCAAACGTCATCGAAGTCACCAGCGGCAGCAAAACACTTAAGGACGCGACCAACGAAGCCATGCGCGACTGGATGGGCTCCGTCGACCGACACGCACTACATCATCGGCAGCGTCGTCGGCCCGCACCCCTTCCCCATGATGGTCCGCGATTTCCAATCCATCATCGGACGCGAGACCCGCGCCCAGTGCCTCGAAATCGAACACCGCCTCCCCGATTACGTCCTCGCCTGCGTCGGCGGCGGCTCCAACGCCGCCGGTATCTTCGCCCCCTTCGCCGCCGATAGCGAAGTTCAGCTCATCGGCATCGAAGCCGGCGGCCGCGGCTCCGCGCTCGGCCAGCACGCCGCCTCTCTCACCGCCGGCCGGCCCGGCGTCCTCCACGGCTCCCTCTCCTACGTCCTCCAGGACGACGACGGCCAAACCGCCGACGTCCACAGCGTCTCCGCCGGCCTCGATTATCCGGGCGTCGGTCCCGAACACGCCTTCTGGAAAGATTCCGGCCGGGTGAAATACGTCACCATCACCGACGCGCAGGCCCTTGAGGCTTTCCAATTGGTCGCCCAGCTCGAAGGAATTCTCCCCGCCCTCGAATCCGCCCACGCCTTCGCCTATCTCAACGAGCTCGCCCCGCGCCTCGGCAAAGACAAGATCGTCATCGTCAACCTTAGCGGCCGCGGCGATAAGGATTGCCAGGAAGTCGCCCGATTGATCGGGAAATGACAAACCACCACGCCTGCCCCGTCGGCACCGACAGAAAAACCGCACCGAGAATCGGCGCCGCATCTACCATCAAATCCCCATTGGCCCGCGCTTCGACGGCTGTGACGATCGCTTCAACAATCAATCCCGTGCAAACCAGCGCCACTGCCAGCGCGGCCGGCAATCGGATCGCCGATTTTTCCATCGCTTGACGACTCATCCTCGACGCTTATCATCCCCTCACTCGTCCCCGGATGCCAATGCCAAAAGCGCCCGCAACAATCGCCCAATCCTTCGCCGACCTGCACGGCCGGATCGGGCTGGTGCCGTTTGTTCCCGCGGGGTATCCAAACATCGAAACGACCGCCGCGACGTTGAAGGCACTCGATGCGGTTCGACCGGCGGCGATTGAAATTGGTTTTCCGTTTTCGGATCCGATTGCAGATGGGCCGGTGATCCAGCAGGCGTTTACCGAGGCGCTGGCGCATAAGATCAAGGTCGCGGACGTCTTTGCGATGACGCGGAAGCTCGCGACGGTGATTTCGACGCCGCTGGTGGCGATGCTCAGTTTTAGCATCGTTTTTCGGCACGGGCCGGAGAAATTTTTCGCCGAGGCGAAGTCGGCGGGGTTTGCGGGACTCATCATTCCTGATCTGCCGCCGCCGGAGGCGAACAAAATTTGCGGACAGATTCGCGCCGCGGGTTTGGACACGATTCTTCTGATCGCGCCGACCACCACGCCGCAGCGACGTGCGGAAATCGCCGAGCTTTGCTCGGGGTTTGTTTATTATCTCTCAGTTAGCGGAATCACCGGGGCGCGGGATCAGCTTCCGTCCGATCTGGCCGACAATGTGCGGCAGCTTAAGGGCTTTACAAAACGGCCGATCTGCGTGGGGTTTGGGATATCGAAGCCAGCGCACATGAAGGCGCTGAGCGGCGTAGCCGATGGGGCGATTGTCGGGAGCGCGATCGTCAAGCGCATGGGGGAAAATGCTTCGGCTTCGCCGGAGGCGATCGCTAAATCGATCGCGGAATATTGCCAGATCCTGATATCGCCCGCCTGATTATAAAACCCGCCTGTATTCCATAACCGTTGCGGCCATATCTCCATTTGATCGCGTCCCTTATCGTGGCAGCATTGGATTCAATTTCACGCCAGACGCTCCCTACTGACGGACACCTTGTCCACAAGACGTTGGACGGCTTCCGGTCGGCGTTTGATGAGCTGATTCTCCGCTACCAGCGGCAGGCGATGGCCGTCGCTTATCGGCTCCTGGGCAATCTTCACGATGCAATGGACGTTACGCAGGATGCGTTCCTGAAGGCCTTTTCCAATCTACACACGCTGAATCATGCGGAAGCCTTTGGCGGATGGCTGATGCGGATTGTGTCGAATCTTTCGCTGAATTTCCGCCGATCGCGCAAGTCGCCTGGGCCAATGCCGCTGGATGATCTTTTGCCATCGTCCGATCCTTCGGGTGATCCGCTGCATGTTCTGGAGAGCGTCGAGATGGGGCAGATTCTCGGCTGCGCGATGGAGCGGCTGCCGTCGAAACAGCAGACAGCGCTGCGGCTCTTCTCGATCGATGAGATTCCGCAGAAGCAGGTTGCGCACACGATGCAATGCAGTGTTGAAGCGGTGAAGTGGCATGTGTTTCAGGGAAGGCGACGGTTGCGCGAAAGCGTGGGAGAATATTTTTAGTTGGCGTGCCGTGCGATTTTTGGTTTGGGGCATGCGGTACAAAAGGTAACACTCCGCAACAAACTGGGCGGGATGGGCAATCTGATTAAGATGATAACCGCGAAGAGCGCGAAGAAATACAGGTTTTGACATATATTTAAATCAAATGCAGACGAATTGACCGAAGGCGAACGGGGCTCGGGCATTTCCTCGCCTCTGATATTGGTCCGGCGTATCCTTGCTCGTTGGATGAAAGTAACCCTTCACAAAGCCAAACCCTCCGATCTCCCGATCGTGAAAAATCTCGTCCCGTACTACATCTACGATATGTCCGAATTTATGGGCTGGGCGACGAAGCCGGACGGGCGTCACGACGGGTGCGACGGAATGGAAAAGTACTGGTCGGATGCGGATAAACAGGCGTTCATTCTCCGCGCCGGCGCGAGCCGGCGGGGTTTGTGCTGCTCCTGGAAGGCGGCCATGGGCCGTCCGTCGATTATTCCTTCACGGATTTTTTTGTGCTCAGGAAATTCCGCCATCGCGGCGTGGGGGAGCGCATTGCCCGGCAATTTTTCGATCGCTTCCCGGGGCGATGGCAGGTGGATCTTCTGAAAGACAATCAGCCGGCCGCGGTTTTCTGGCGAAAGGTGATCAGGCGGTATACCCCCGGGCGATTTGAGACCAAAGCCATGAAGTGCGGAGACGGGCCGGTGACTGCTTATTTTTTTGCAACGGGGCGAACGGCTCGGCATCGGAATCGGAAGTGACCTGCTCGGTCCGAAACAAAGCGGGAGAGACCACGGATTTCGCGGATGGGCACGGATAAGAAATTCAATTTTGGCCACAGATTTCAATCAGATGGACACAGATAAGAAACAAAGTCGGCTCATCTGTGTGCATCTGATTTATATCTGTGGCAATAAATGATTATCCGGGCTTCGTCGCCAAAATCAGCGGCGAGGGACCGGGCGATTCCAGCTTCCGCGGCGAGGTGAATCCGGCTTCTTTCAGCCAGGCGGAGATTTCGGGGAAGGTGAAGGTGTCTCCCTCATCGGTGTTCACAAGCATGTTGACCGAAAAGATCAGGGCGTGTGCCGGGCCGGTGCGGTCGTCGTCGGGGACCATTTCGGCGATGGCGATGGTGCCCCCGGACGCGAGGGCGGAGAAAGTTTTTTTGAGCAGGCGCGGCTGCGTTTTTCGCCTTCGCTGTGAAGGATGTGGCCGAGGGTGGCGATGTTATGGCCCGAGCCGAAATCGGCAGAAGTCAGATCGCCGGGGGAGAAGGTGAAACGATCGGCGACCTTGAAGCGGGTCGCGACTTTTTTGGTGACGGGCAGAACGCCGGGCCAGTCGACGGCGGTGACCTGAACCTTGGGGGATTTCTGGGCCAGGGCGATGCCCCACACGCCGGAGCCGGCGGCGAGGTCGAGGACCTTCACGGGCTTTTTCGCCGCGGCAACATTGAGGTGCTCTGCGAGAGCCGAGGCGGCGGGATAGCTGTTGGGGAAAATCGATTCGACAAATTCGGCGAAGAATGCGGAGCCGTCGCCCTCCTGGTTAACGGCCTGCGCGGGCTTGCCGGTCTTGACGATCTGGGTGAGTTGCATCCACTTGGGGAGAAGCTGTTTGCCGGTGTGGCGGAGCATTCCGCCGAAATAGCTCTCCTTGCCGCTGACGAGAAATTGCGAGCTTTCGGGCGTGAGGGCGTATTTGTTGCTCTTGTCCTTCGTGACCATTTCGATGGCGAGCAGGCCGTTGAGGAGGATTCGCGCCTGCGCGAAGAAATTTTTGTGGCTTTAGCGACTTCTTCGGGGGTCTTGGGGCCTATGTCGAGAACATCGAAGATTTTGTGCTCGATTGCGGTTTCTAGAATCAGGGGTGCGGAATAGCCGAATGCCAGTTGGAAGATGCGCTGGGGATTTGGGGGCTGGTCATTGGAGGACTGCTGCTGGGCCATAGGTGGGCTCCTGTCGTGGATTCAGATCAACCCTTCGTCCCGCATTCGGTACCAAATTGTGCCCGTTGAGACACCGAAGCTTTTCGCCAAGGCTTTAACCGCATAATCCTAGCTGCTTGGATTCAATTGTTTAAACGTGGTCCTGGCGCTGGAAAGCGCCGACCGAATCCTGGCAAATTCCTCTTGAATTTTTTCGGATGGAACAAGGAGCAGCCTACCAAAAGTATCGGCCTGCCACTCCAGCTTGTCGTAATCAGCCTTTCCAAGATCCGTCATGCACTGACGCCATTGCTGGGAACTCCTAAACGCCAAGTTTCTATAAACGCTTTCGTGCAATATTAAATGTCCCAACTCGTGCGTAAGGCTAAACCGCAGACGATATGGCTGTTTGCTGTACACAGTCTTATCGACCCGAATCTCCTTCAGGTCATGTGTAATGAATGCAAGGGTTGAAAACCTCGCTTAAAGTTCGGGCTCTTCCACAAGGTCGATTCGATATCCCACATCCACAATGTCCTCAATGGGCACCGGAACTTCTTTTGTGGGGTGGTGATCGTACAGGCACTTTTCAGAGGCCACGGCTATAGCCCGGAAGCTGAGATCCGGAATCTCAATTGGCATCAGGCGGAGTCTAGCGGCGACGACGAATGAAGTCGATCAGTTCGTCCATCTTTTCCGCGGGCAAAGGCTCGCCCTGAAGTGTCCTAAACAGGACGGGCAATTTCTCCGCTACTTCCCTATCGTCGAGCAAATCTTTCGGGATTTGCTTGCGTGCGACGGCTGCGAAGTTATGAAAGTCAAACCAGTCACTCGTCTCTTTTTCGAGGCGTAGCGCAGCTGCCAGCTTATCCATAAAGGATTCATCGTCGGGCGGATTTAGGATGCCACGTTCAAGCTTGGAATGATTGCCCGGATCATAGCCGTTGGACTCGCAGAATGACCGAAGGGAGACCTTTTGCCCGATACGCTTATCCTTGATGAATTCACCAAAAGTCATGGGAGTCTCCGCAAAACCATCGACAAACTGTTGTATGATTATTACAACACTGATGCAAAAAATCAACCAAATAGATTTTATCCTAGTCGGAAATAGGCCACAACTTGTGTGATTTCAATGGCTTATCATCCAATTGCGAAAAGGTCCGTGGCACGTCGACATTACTCAGCTCGTCACCGCCCCATAGCACGCCGGCCCCACCAGCTTCACATATTTCGCCAGCGCTCCGCGGGGATATTTCAGCTCCGGCTGTTTCCAGCGGGAATTGCGTTTGGCGAGTTCTTCTTCGCTCAGCTCGACGTTGATGGTCCCTTTTTCGGCGTCGACGGAGATCATGTCGCCGTTCTGGATGAGGGCGAGGGGGCCGCCGTTGAAGGCTTCGGGGCCGATGTGTCCGACCATGAGGCCGCGGGTGGCGCCGCTGAAGCGGCCGTCGGTCATGAGGCAGACGTCGTAGCCGAGGCCCTGGCCGACGATGGCGGCGGTGACGCCGAGCATTTCGCGCATGCCGGGTCCGCCGCGCGGGCCTTCGTAGCGGATGATGACGCTGTCGCCCTTCTTGATTTCCTGGGCCTGGACGGCGGCCATACAGGCTTCCTCGCTGTCGTAAACGCGGGCAGGGCCGCGATGCTGCAATTTTTTCACGCCGGCGGTTTTGATGACACACCCTTCGGGGGCGACATTGCCGCGGAGGATGTGCAGGCCGCCGGTGCGCTCCAGGGCTTTGGATGCGGGGAGGATCACGGTCTGGTCGGACTTGAGGCGCACGCCGGCGAGATTTTCGGCCATGGTTCTGCCGGTGCAGGTGAGGCAATCGCCGTGGATGAGTTTTTCGTCGAGAAGGACGCGCAAGATCGCCGGGATTCCGCCGGCCTTATAGACGTCGAACGCGGTATATCTGCCGAAGGGTTTGAGATCGGCGATGACGGGCGTTCGGCGGCTGATGCGGTCGATGTCTTCGAGGGAGAGCGTGACGCCGCACTCGTGGGCGATGGCCGGGAGGTGCAGGGCGCTGTTGGTGGAGCCACCGGTGGCGGCGGCGATGGTGACGGCGTTTTCGAACGCCTCGCGGGTCATGACGTCGCGGGCGCGGATATTCTTTTCCATCAGGGCCATGACCTGTTTTCCGCAGGAGACGGCGAAGGCGTCGCGCTCGGTTTCGATCGCCGGCGGCGAGCCGCTGCCGGGCAGGGCCATGCCCATCGCCTCGGCGGCGCAGGCCATGGTATTGGCGGTGAATTGGCCGCCGCAGCTTCCCGCGGTGGGGCAGGCGCCGCATTCCATTTCATACAGGTCGGCGTCGCTCATTTTTCCCGCCGAGTTGGCGCCGACGGCTTCGTAGACGTCCTGGATGGTCACGTCGCGCCCCTTGAATTTTCCGGGCATGATCGTGCCGCCGTAAAGGAAGATGCTGGGGACGTTGAGCCGGCCCATGGCCATGAGCATGCCGGGCAGGCTTTTGTCGCAGCCGGCGAGGCCGACCAGGGCGTCGTAGCCGTGGGCGTGCATCATCAGCTCGACCGAGTCGGCGATGATTTCCCGCGAGACCAGCGAGGCTTTCATTCCCTCGTGGCCCATGGCGATGCCATCCGAGACGGCGATGGTGACGAATTCGCGCGGCGTTCCGCCGGCGGATTTCACGCCCTGCACGGCGGCCCTGGCCTGGCGGTCGAGGGTGATGTTGCAGGGCGTGGCCTCGTTCCAGGTGCTCGCGACGCCGACCCAGGGACGGTGGATCTCTTCATCGGTGAGGCCCATGGCGCGGAAGAAGGCCCGCTGCGGGGCGCGCTGATTTCCTTCGGTGACGATGCTGCTGCGAGGGCGGTCCATTTTGGTGCTCCGTTGTGTGAGAGATAGTAGGTTACAATCGAGGCGGGGGCGATGCCAATGAGGGGACGCAGTGGAGTTGAAGCGGCAGTTGGTCGTGATTATCAGATTTTGTTCAGGCCCTCACCCCGGCCCTCTCCCGGGGTATCGAGAGAGGGGGAAAGAGGGGAAGGCGCGCGGGGATTAACCGCCCAGATGACCGGGGATATGCGCACGGGTAGAATATGTTGAATGAACCGCCAGACCGTCTCCCGCCGCAGGATACCGCCGATGGTGCGCGAGCAGCAGCAACACGATATTCGACTGGTGGCGATCGATCTGGACGGCACGCTGCTGAACGACTCGAAGCAGGTGAGCCGGCCGACGATGGATGGGCTGACGTGTGCCGTCGAGCGAGGCGTGAAAATCGTCATCGCCTCGGCGCGGCCGCCGCGCAGCGTGCGGCATATTTACAACCAGCTTCGGCTCGACACCTGGCAGATCAATTACAACGGGGCCCTGATCTGGGACGAGCCGCAGAAGCACGTGGTGTTTCATCTGCCCATTGCCGGCGAAGTCGTGTCGCGGGCTGATTGCCGACGCCCGCCGGAAGTCGCCCGAGGTGCTGGTTTCATGCGAGATTCTGGACCGCTGGTTTACCGACAAATTCGACCAGACCTACACCACCGAGACCGGGCGGATGTTCCGGCCGGACGTGATCACCGGGCTGGATGAAATCTGCAATCAGCCGATCACCAAGCTGCTGCTGCTGGGGGATAAGGGAATGATCGACGGGCTTGAAGCGGCGCTTTTGCCGGCGGGGCAGAACGTGACGATCGTCCGGACCGATCCGGAGCTGCTGCAGATCATGGACCGCTCGGTAAGCAAGGCGGCGGCGCTGGCGCTGGTGGCCGAGCATTACGGCGTGCCGATGACCAGCGTCATGGCCATCGGAGATGCGCCCAACGACGTGGGAATTTTGCGGTCATCGGGGATCGGCGTGGCAATGGACAACGCCAGCGAGATCGTGAAGGAGGCGGCCGACTGGATCGCGCCGTCGAACAACGACCACGGGGTTCACGCGGCGCTTCTGAAATTCGGGGTCTGCGGTTAACGCAACCTTTACGCGGCGTCCTTGTCGTCAGCGTCGTCTTCGCCGGGTTCTGCATTGTCGGCGGAATCATCCGGCTCCTGGGCCTCTTCACCGGCCAGCGCGACCGCCGGATCGGGCGGAAATTCGCCCGGCTTGATGCCGCTGGCGGCCAGCTTGGCGGCGAGCTTTTCCTTCACGTCGGCGAGCCATTTCGCATCCGGCACCGCGTAGGGGCGGAACTTTTCCATCGAGCCCTGCTCTTCGCTGTAGGAGAGGGCGCGGTTGGCGCCGAGCTTGTTGGCCGCGGGGGAGTCGATGATGTTGCTGCTGTCGGTGGCGCTCATCTGGAAGAGGACGCGGTGATCGAGCTCGCGCATCGAGCCGCGGTCGATCGAGCGGTCGAGCGCGGTCGCCGTGTCGATCCAGGTGATGACGTGGATCCCGTTGGGCGGGCCTTCGCGCAAAATGTCGGCAAATTCCTTGCCGGGATCGGCGGCTTTCCCGGCGTCGCCCGAGCCAAAGCTGAAGCTGTCTTCCGATTTTCGCAGCGTGCGATAACGCTGAAGGCCGAAGACGAAGACGAAAATCGGCGGGGGATTCTGGGCTTCAGTCGCCTGGCGGCGCTCCAGCTCTTTGGCGATTTCGTGCATGGCCTGCGGGACGGCGCGGTAATCGACGATTTTGGTGCGATGCGGCAACGCCGCGGCCACGCTGGGCAGGTAGCCAAAGTTCTGGCCATCGGCCGGAGTTCCATCGAGCAGATAGAAGCTGGCGATGTTGGGGGCGAGCTGGGCGGCGAGATCGACCATGGAAAGGGCCGAGATCGCCAGCGCGCTCTCCTCAGCCTGGCCGATGATGATGACGTTGCCGCCGCTCTGTCGCCGGAAAACAATTGACGTCGGCGCCTTGATGGCGACGGGGTCGCCCAGCCAGATCAGCGGGGCGGCGAATTCGTCGCGACGTATTTCGGCGCGGTCATCTGCTCGATGAGAGCCTGGTTTTGCTTGAAGTCGGCGGGTTCATTGCCTTCAAAGACGATCTGGCCGCCGTTGTCCAGCGAATTGTCGCGGGCTTTTTTGCTGACCAGGTCGAGATATTGATCGCGCTGCTCATCGGGAAGCCAGGCGACCTGGAAGGGGCTGTTGCCCTCGACGAGTCCGCCGGCATCGTTGTAGATCGCTTCGCCGGGGCGGGAGAGCAAGCGCGCGGCGGAGTTGCCGTCGCCAAGAATCATCTGCGAATCGGCTTCGCTCGTTTGCAGCGCGATGCGCACGCCGATCTGGCCGATGGTGGCGCGGGAAAGGCCGGACGATCCACCGATGGTCTGCGAACCCAGCAGCAGGTGGACGCCGAACGCACGGCCCTGGCGGACGATGCGTTCCAGCAGCAGGCTCGCGTCCTGGCGCCAGCTTGTCGTCTTCGGTGAAAAATTCCTGGAATTCGTCGATGATCAGCAGCGTCCGCGGCATCTTCTGGCCCGAGGCCTCGCGATACATCTGAAGGTTCTGCGCCTTGAAGGGGCGGAAAAGCTCGGCACGGCGGGTCATCTCCTCGTCGATGCGCTGCAGCACGCTCAGGCCGAATTCGCGGTCGCTTTCGACGGCGATCGCCCGCGCATGCGGAAGATGGTGCATCGCGTAGGTCTTGAATTCAACGCCCTTCTTGAAGTCGATGAGATAAAGCTCAATCTCATCCGGCGAATACCACATCGCCAGATTGCTGATCAGCGCGTGCAGCAGCGTCGATTTACCCGAACCGGTCTTGCCGGCGACCAGCGCGTGCTGCGCGACGCCCCTGCCGAGGCGAAAGGTCTGCACGCGGGTGGCGCCGGAGCGGCCGATTGCGACGCCGACGTCGCCGTCGCTCTTGAGCGTCCAGAACTGCGAGGGCTTGGGGGCGATAAGATCGAACGCCACTTCCACGCGCTTGGCCTCGCGAGCACCTTTGCCGACGTGATGGAGGATTTTGGTCAGCTCTTCGTCGGTGGGCGGGGTGTCGAGCGTCAGGGGGAACTTGTTGAAGACCGGATCGCGCCAGACGAAGCGTTCGCCCTCGCGGACGAGGTTGACGCTGTGCGCTTCGAGATCGTCGACGTGCATTGATCCGCCGGCGGTGCTCACGCGCGTGTCGCGCATCACCAGCGTGTACACGCCGCATCGCGCCCCGGTGGTGGCGATGCTGCTGAGCCGGCGCATCGCTTCGTCGCTGAAATTCACCGGAAAATCCGAGATCACCAGGTAGCGATAGGGCTCGGCCAATTCGCCGGCCTGGGCGTTGTAATCGTCGATCGTCGCGAATTCATTGCGCAGATATTTCTGGATGACCGTCTCCATGTGCTCGGTTAGGTTGGCCAGCCGCTGGTCGATCTGGTCGGCATCCGTCCAGATGCGCCCGCCCACCAGGGCTTCGTCGAAATTCCGCCAGGTGCATGAAACCGGCAAAATTCTGCCCCAAACCGACCGGATCGATCATCGTGAAACGCACGCGCCCGGGCGGAATCGTCGTCAGCAGGCGGGTCATGATCGTCTGCATCGCGCGGATCGAATCCATCCGGCCCTGGCGGTCGGTGTGGATCATGATCGACGCCTGCTTGGGATAGGCGATCAGCGCCGGGACGGCGAAGCTATCGGGCAGCGGCAACGTCAACGGCCCGCCCCTGGTGGCCTCGGCGACCATCGTCTTGAGGTCTACCTGGAGATTTCCAAACTGAATCGTCGCGGGGAATGTTTTGGGGCTTTTCCAGTTGTCCCAGATCGGGTCGTTCCAGGCGGGATAGAGGCTGCCCCCTTCGCGGATCGGCTCCTGGATCGTGTGCAGTCCCTCGGTCCAGCGTTTTTCCAGCACCGCGCGCTGGGCGGCGTGCCGCTGGCGGACCTCCGCTTCCTGCGCGGTGGAGCGCTCGCCAAGCCGCACCGTCTCGGCGTCAAACTGCGTCTTAACCTCTTCCAGCTTCCGCGTCCGCCACGCTTCCAGCTCGGCCAGCGCGCTCTTGCGCTGAAGCTCGTTCTGCCCCGATTTCAGCTTTAATTCAGCCTGCAATGCCTGGGCGCCGGCGTCGCGCTTCTTCGTGGCCTTATCAAGAATCGGCGCGGCGCGATCGCGGGCGGCCTGGAGCTCCCCCTTGTTCCGCTTGCGGGCCTGGGCAAGGTTGGTGTCGTGCTCCATCGTCGCCTGGCTGATCAGATTGTCGTTGGCGATTCGCCCGGCATCCATCGCCCGCCGCAGCGGCAGGTAAGCCGCTGCGATCTGCTTCTTGGCCATCGATTTCAGCGCCACCAAAAACACGATGAGCCCCACTACGCCCCACCCACCCAGTAGGCAAGGGCGATCGTCGGCCGGAGTTGCGACATGAACAGCGGAATCCCCGCCGCGATCACCAGCACCACCGCGCCGATGAGATAGGGCGTCACCCCGATGAATAAGCGCGGCACCGAAAGCGCCGCCAACTCCCCCACCTGCTTCTCCATCACCGCTTTGTGCTCGTTGAACGACGTCGCCGGATCGGTCTTCGACTCCGCTTCCTTCAATACCGCGATCGATTCCCCCGGCGGTGGCTTGGCGTTGTAGCGCTGCATCAGCGCCTCGGCCTGCCCCTCTTTTTCGTTCAAATATTCCGTCTGTGTCGTGTTCAGCTCGGTCGCCTTCTTCAGCTCCTCCGAAGCCTTCCCCTCCTCGGCTTCCATGACGCTCTCGGCCAGCCAGATCGCCTGGTCGTAATCCTTCTTGATCTGCTGCTGGGCAAGGTCGAATTCCGTCTTGATGCGGTGCCGCTGGTTCTGATCGTGCGATTTCAGCTTCGCGGCCGCCTGCTCGTAACGCCCCTCGATTTCCGTCCGCTTCTCCTCAAACTTGCTCGCGATCTGCTCCTGGACCGCTTTGTATTTCCGCTCCGTATCCGTGAGCTTGCGTTGTCCGGACCCCTGCGTTTCGGACAGCGAGGAACTAAGCTCCTGCTCCACCTGCGCTTCGTGTGCCGAGCATTCCGCGACAAGATCGACGAGCTCCTGCAATGCCCCGCGCTGAAGATCGCGATGCGTCTGCGGCTCGTTGGACGCCTCTTCCCCCTCCCCCTCCCCTTCCGCCGCAACCGGCGGAGGCGGAGCTGCTTCCGGCTCCGGCGCATCGTCTTTTCCCAGAAAACTCAGCGGATCGTTATCGTCGAAAATCGGGTCCATCAACAAAACACCTTTCTAACTAATCCTGCGCAGATTTCTCCCTGATCCCCTGCAGGATTTGCGACACCTGTTTCAGAAGTTTAATCGTCTGCTCCGCCTCCAACGGGTCAAAAGCTTTGTCCTGAGACACGGATGCCTTCCCGATTTGCGGTTCAAATGCCGCGACGTCTCGGAGAAAAATCAGCCGATCATTATCGTCGAAATGTGGGAACATCGCGAAAACACCTTTCTAGTCCGGCGAACATTCCTGCCTGATCCTTTGCAGGATTTGCGACATCTGATCCATGGCATTGATCGCCTGCTTTGCGTCCGCTTCCAGCGGCGTAAGATACTTGCTCTCAAACGCGTGCGCGTTCCCGTCATTCCAATGCGACTTGGTCTCGCTCCAGTGCATCATCATCTCTTTCATCGATTTGCGCAGCGTCGCACGGCCTTCAACCATTCCCATGACTTATCCCTCTGCTAATAGGTTCGCGTTCTGGGCGTTATAAATCGCCGACGCGCCGTTCGGACCGACCACGGCCAGCGATCCCGCGGGCATCTTGAGCAGCGGCTCAAAGTCAGGCCGGAGGCTCCGCAGATCGCCGACCGACACCGTATTGTACACGCCCGTATCTAGCCCATCGACCGGGCCCAAATACCAGGAAATTCCGGTCGTACCGAGCCGAACCAGAAAAACCGTCGATGAGCTTCCAATTCCGGGCGAAATCACGATCCGTTCGTCATTGATCGCGGCATTGCCCGTGGCAATCTTCGCGATGGACTCCGCCTGTTTTCCGGTGACCCCCGCGCAGCTCAGGTGCAATTCACCCGCCGCGGCAGGCTTGGCCGCAAAGAGCGCCTGCTCGGATGGCACCGCCCCGCGCAGCTCGGCCGGATCGACATTTTCTTCCCAAGCCTTGGGCGCCTGATCCGACGCGCGGGCCATCGACGCTCCGCCCGTTTCCGCGCCGCTCCCCACTCCGGCCGCGGCCAGCGCCTCTTCGCCGACGGTTTCCGCTTGAATCCCCATGTACGTCTCAAGCTGCTGCAGGAGCACGCCGAGATGCGCGATCGCCGCCGGCACGCCCGACATCACCGAGGTGTTGAACCGCCCCACCCCGCCCCGATATTCCGTCGTCGCTTTCAACAGACCCTTGGTCGCCCGCTTGATATTGGCAACTTTCGTCTGCGCCTCTTCAAGCCGTTTTTTGCAGATCTGCACTTGCTTCTGCTCTTCCACCGCCGAAGGAGTCGAACCGCTGGCGTCCTTATAAAGCCGCTTGAAGCGAAACGCCTCCTCCGCCTTGGCCAACTTTTCCTGCCTGCTGCGAACTTGCGAACTCCAGTACGTTATCCACTCCCCTTCCAGTGAGCGCGTGAGCGAATGAATCTCCGAATCCGCATCCCCCAGCGCGCGCCCCGCCATCTCCTGGAACTTCGTCAGGTAAACCCGAAAGTCCCGGATCGGGTCGATATCACTTACGCGTGCCGATGTCGACATTCACTACTCCGCTATCCTGCTAGCGCTGCTTGAGATATTCCTCAACGGCGCCGGCTTTCTTGGACAGAAACTTCACATGCTCGTAAGAATTTTCCAGGAAAACCCCGATCGCCTTGAACGTCTGATCGAACGCCTCGACGAACTTCCGCTGCTCCTGGTCGCGCCAGGAGGCTTCCAAGGCATGAAGCTTGGCATTAACGGAACTCATGAGCCCCGCCAGTTCATCGTTAAACCGCTTCAGATCCTGAGCAAAACGACGCAATTCCGCGGGGTCTACATGTGCCTTTGCCATAGTTTGTTTTCTCCGTGTACTTTAGCCTCATAATTGTACCCGCCCGACCCCATGGAAGTCACCCATTTACTTGAGATGGCCAACCATGTAATTCCCCCGCCCCCGGTACCCCGGGGGAGGGCTGGGGAGGGGGTTTTCTGGAACTGACGAAAAAATCGCCTCTCGTCAGTCAGACCCGTTTCATTTCATTTATTTTGGCAATGGTTCCACATTCAGGACAACGCCCCGGTGTGGCTCGAAGATCGTATCCGCAGTCAGCGCAAAAGCCCGCAATGGGATCGAGAGATCGAATCTTCTTGACCACGACCCCGAAAACGATCACGAACAAAACGAGTAGAAACCAATAATGGACGGCCACCACACGGGTGTCGAATCGACCGCCATTCCAACTTTGACTCCAGGCGTGAAAGCCGAGCCGCGTGAGCACCGTCCGCGCAGGGTCGTAGTAACCCCCCCCGGTCGCATCATGAGAAATATCGAATTTCCACCCACTCACGGGAATCATTTCCCCCTTCTCATCGGTGTATCCAAATCCCAAAACTCCCTGAGTTGAATCCAAGTCGTAAAACTCGGCTTCCTGCTTCTCTGGGGGATGATGAAATGGATCTATGAGTCGATGACAGCCAACCTGAGTTGAGATCGCATAGCTCAAGACCCAGCAGACCACAGTCGCCATCGCGAGAAAAAGCGACAAGGCCGCCAGCGAATAGAGCCGCCATCGACGGGGATGCTTCACGAAGGCCAATTGTACCAGTTCACTCGTCGGCTCCTCTCCTCTGCCGTGCCGCTTCCGCCAGAACAATCGCCGCCGCATGGGACAGCGGCAAAGACGCCCCCTCCAGCGTAGGAATCGACACGAGCCGGTCGCAAATCCCCCGCACCGCGCCCGAAAGCCCGCGTTTTTCGCCCCCAATCGCCAGCACGATTCCGCCTGTTAAATCCGCCTGAAAAATCGTCCGCTTCGCCCCCGCGATACACCCAAACAAACGCATACCGCGAGACTGAAGCTTTTCCAGCAGTTCAGTATTGTCGATCCGAACCAGCGGCAGCCGCTCATACGCCCCTGACGCCGGCCTCGCGACTTCCACCGCATCAAAATCCCAAACATGTTTTTTGATCAGAACGGCCGCCGCCCCCAGCGCATCCGCCGTGCGCAGAGTAAACCCCAGATTCCGCGCATCATCCGCCCCCTCAATCAGCAAAAGCATCGGCGGCTGGACCGCCCGCTCGATGATCTCCAACAGCTCGCTCTCCGTCGTCCGCGGCTTAGGCGAGCATACCGCCAGAATCCCCCCATGCGTCGCCCCATGCGCCATCGCATCCAGCTCATCGCCGGCCACGCGCTTCACCGGCACCCCCAGCGCCTCCGCCGCCTCGAGCACATCCTGAATCTTCTCCCGATGCGCCCCTGGTTGATCAGGATCACCTGAAATTTCCGCTGCCGCGCCGCCAGCGCCGCCAGAACCGATTGTCGCCCTTCCAGGTGCTCCATGGGTTTAAACTTTAGCTTCTCCCGTCAAGCGAACCATACATCGCTCAACTGGAAGAGCCGCCCGCTGATCCACAATGCGATTTCTAATTGCCGCCTACTGCTTGGCTTTTTTCTCCACCCGGGGTCCCGTCATAAATTCGTACCTTTTTCCAATCGTGAGTTTCTTCAGATATCCCCATTTAACTAAGCTCAAAAAATCGGTTCTCGCCGTCTCATAGGACAAACCATATTTCCCGCGGTGTTCAGATATCGTGAAATTAATATCAGGATTGCGGACGGCATTCAGAACGATTTCCTGCTGTCGATGATTCAGTCGTCTATCTGATGCGGATATTTTTCTCGCTTGAGACAACTCCCATTGTTTGGCAATGATGTAGTCCCGCAAATCGCGCCGGGCCAATCCGATGATTTTGGCCTTATACATGAGAAAATAGGTGACGTCGAAATTGTCTGTTTCGCAATAGAGAAACGCTCTGGCGTATCTAACGGGAGCGCGATAGATCAGCCGCGATATCGGCAAATACTCAAATAGCCAATATCCGTGACGGAGCATCATCCAATAGAAAATCGCTCGCGCTGTTCGTCCATTTCCGTCGCAAAATGGATGATCAAACCCGATCTGAAAATGAAGGACACACGCTGCGATTACCGGATGGACGAATCGCTTTTCATGTGGAGGCGAATTGGCGAATTCGCATAGGGCTTTTAAACGCTGGGACAGTTCAGGGGCCGGCGGCGGAATGTGCATCACTTCGTTATCCCTTGCGTCGATTATGCGAATGTCGTCGTTGATTGTCCGGAATCGTCCCACTTGACTTGGATCGTCCAGCGTCTCATCCGTTAGGATTTTCTGAACTTCCAAAAGAAATTGTGGGGATAAGTCAGCCTTCTTGTTGTCGCGGATAAATTGAATCGCCTGATAGTTGTTCGCGACCATTCGTTCTCCCCTGTTACGGGGCTTCCGCCCAAGGTTCAGCATCTCCTTCGCTACCTTGCGAGTGGTAACAGCCCCTTCCAACATGCTCGATGCTATCGCCTCTTCCTGCAGGGCACTCACTATGAATCGCTCTCTCTGTGAGGCCGGAGGCACAACGTCTTCGTCTGAAACAAGACCCCCGGCAAGCTGTTGGTCTATCAACATTAACTCGTGCTGTAGCGGGTCGGGCATGTTAAACCGAAGAGGCATTTTCCCCTGCCCAAACAGAGGTAAAGTTTTCATGCGCGGCTGCCTGAATACGTTGGAGAAAATCCATACGTCCGCTGGACTAAAATTGGGATTGCGAATCATGTAACGCAATTTGTCCCAATGAAGATATCCGGACTCACTTTTTGCCAGCGCTTCTTTGAAGTCTT
This sequence comes from uncultured Phycisphaerales bacterium, assembly GCA_963755915.1. Classification (GTDB taxonomy): domain Bacteria; phylum Planctomycetota; class Phycisphaerae; order Tepidisphaerales; family Tepidisphaeraceae; genus PALSA-1353. The sequence continues at coordinate 2,272,273 of CAVWLP010000002.1, read as the reverse complement.
TGCTTTGAAGCGTTTCGAACAGTTCCCCCGGCGGCTTTTTGAGAATTTCGGCAGTTGACGGTGGTGTTTCGGGCTTTCTCATAAATCTACTAATTTTGTAACAATTGGTACTATATCCTACGCGGAAATGATATACCAATAACCTACTAATATCAAACAGATTAGTAGGTTTCCAGTAATGAACAAACCTTCAGTAAATCGGCGATCTTTTTCCCGATGCGCCCCCTGGTTGATCAGGATCACCTGAAACTTCCGCTGTCGCGCCGCCAGCGCCGCCAGAACCGATTGTCGCCCTTCCAGGTGCTCCATGGATTTGTGCTTTGACTTCTCCCTTAAGGCCAACCATACCATACTCCGTCCGACAGGAAGGAGTCACCATGGACCTGCAACTTACCGGCAAGATCGCACTGGTCACCGGTTCCACCGGCGGCATCGGGCTTGCCATCGCAACGCTGCTGGCCGCCGAGGGCGCTCACGTCACCCTCAATGGCCGCACCACCGCACGCGTCGAAAAGGCTCTAATGGAAATCCGCAAGGCGCACCCCAAAGCCAAAGTCGCCGGCATCGACGCCGACATTTCAACCGCTACCGGCTGCGACAAAATTGCTGCTGCCCTTCCCAGCGTCGATATCCTCGTCAACAACGCCGGCATCTTCGAGCCAAAACCCTTCGTCGAAATCCCCGACAGCGACTGGGAAAAATTCTTCCAGACCAACGTCATGAGCGGCGTGCGCCTCAGCCGCTCCTACTTCCCCAAAATGCTCAAGCAGAACTGGGGCCGCATCATTTTCATCTCCAGCGAATCCGCTCTGCAAATCCCCGCTGAAATGATTCATTACGGCATGACCAAAACCGCCCAGCTTGCTATCGCCCGCGGCCTCGCCGAAGCCACCATCGGCACCGGCGTCACCGTTAATTCCGTCCTCCCCGGCCCCACCGCCTCCGAAGGCGCCCAGGCCTTTGTCGCCGACCTGGCGAAGAAAAAGAACATCTCCCCGAAGGAATTCGAGAAACAATTTTTCCAGCACGCCCGGCCATCGTCCCTTCTTCAGCGCTTCGAAACGCCTCAGGAAGTGGCCAATCTCGTGGCGTTCGTGTGCAGCCCGCTCTCATCTGCAACCAACGGGGCCTCGCTGCGCGTCGACGGCGGCGTGGTGCGCTCGATTGGGTGATCAGCCCCCGAATTTTTCGCAGCGATCTCCGATTCGCTATAATCGCCCCGTGCCTCGAAATCCCATCCAGCAGCTTTCCCCCGCGCTCGTCAATCGCATCGCCGCCGGTGAGGTCATCGAACGCCCCGCTTCCGTCGTCAAGGAACTGGTCGAAAACGCCATCGACGCCGGTGCCACGCACATCACCGTTGAAATCGAAGACGGCGGCCGCGCCTTGATCCGCATCATCGACGACGGCTCCGGCATGCCCGTCGAGGAACTCCCCCTCGCCTTCGCCTCCCACGCCACCAGCAAGCTTCAGAGCGATGAAGACCTCTTCCGCATCAGCACCATGGGATTCCGCGGCGAAGCGCTGGCCAGCATCGGCGCCGTCTCCCACGCCCGAATTCTCAGCCGCACGCCGGCACAGGAAGTCGCTTACGAAATCTTCAACCGCGGCGGCGTGATCGATCAGCCCCAGGCCGCCGCGGGAAACGTCGGCACCGTCGTCGAAATTCGCAACCTCTTCTTCAACACGCCCGCGCGGCGAAAATTCCTCAAAGGCGCAGCCACCGAGTTCGGACACATCAGCGAAGCGCTGGTTCGCCTGGCCGTCCCCCATCCGGAAATCTCCTTCGTCCTCTCGCACAATGGCAAACCCACGTTCGAATTAGCCGCCGAGACGGCCAAGCGCCGCTGGCTCTGTGCCTGGCCGGATGATTTCGCCGAATCGGGCCTGCCCGTCGAGAGACAGGACGCGGAGATTGGTTTAGTTGGCCTGATCGGTTTGCCGGAGCTGGCCCGCCCCGTCGCCAAGCACCAGTTCTTCTTCCTCAACGGCCGCCCCATCCGCGACCGCTTCATCCAGCACGCCCTGCGCGAAGCCTATCGCGGGCTGACCGAGCCCGGCCGCCAGCCCGCGGCGATTCTGCTGATCACCATGCCACCGCAGGATGTGGACGTGAACGTCCATCCGACCAAAAGCGAAGTTCGCTTTCGCGACAGCGCGCGGATTCATGGACTGATTCTTTCCAGCATTCGCGAGAAACTGCTGGGCAGCGATCTGACGCCCCTGGCCGTCCCGCGCCCAACGCTGCGGTCATCGCGAACGAGGCGCAACACACGCAGTTGCGAGAACGGCTGGCGGATTTCTTCAAATCGGCGCTGCCGGAATCGAGCGCAAAATCGGAAATGGCCGCCCAACCCGCCACGGCGCCGGCTTGGCGCCGGTTGCTCCTCCCCCGCCGCGCATCGAAATCGAATCCCCCCCACCGCCGGCGATCCAGCTTCACAACAGCTATCTCGTCGCCGAAAGCGACGACGGCCTGATCATCATCGACCAGCACGCCCTGCACGAGCGGATCATGTACGAAGACCTCCTCCACGCGCCTTTCCCGCGGCCCGCTGGAAAGCCAGCGGCTGCTGATCCCAATCACCCTGCCGGCCAGCGAAAAACAGCAGGAGCTGCTGGAACAAATTCAGTCGCTCTTGCAGCGCCTGGGAATCGAAGCCGCCTCGATCGGGCCGGGAACCGTCGCCATCCATTCTTTTCCAAGCTTCCTCCAGCGTCTTGACCCTGCGGAATTCCTCGCCGACGTGCTCGATCGCGGCGAGCAGGAATCGCTCGACCTCAGCCACGAAGAACTCCTGCACGAAGTGCTCGACATGATGGCCTGCAAAGCGGCCGTGAAAGCGGGCGACCCCCTCTCGCCGCAGGAGATCGAGGCGCTGCTGGCGAGGCGTCATCTCATCGATCGCAGCAGCAACTGCCCGCATGGCAGGCCGACGACTTTGCGATTGACGCTGCGGGATTTGGAGAAGCAGTTTAAGCGGACGGGTTTTTAATTCGGCGACGAATTATTTTTGTGCCGCGAGACATCGGGTACAAAAGGTAACAGTCCGCGACAAACTGGGAGGGTTGGATGGAATGGGCGGGGCCAGCGATTCGTAAAGCAGATAATTTGAAATTTCACGGTCGGCGAGGTGAACTATGCGTCCGAAACTTCTTCATTGGCGCTGCTTTTTGGTTCTTCTCGGGGTCTTTGCAATAAGCCCCGCTTGGGCACAGACCGTCACCATCCCCACAACGGCGCAGCTTCGCGAACTCTATACCGCCGGCCAATATCACCCGTGCCTTCAGCAGATTTCGCGATTGCTCTTCCTGAAAGGCGCGCCTGCGACCGGCGTGGATCGCCCAAGCCTGCTGCTTCTGCGCGGCGACTGCCTGGTGAAGTTGCAGGACAGCCGTGCAGCGATAAAGGCCTACAAGGACGCCGAGACCGCAGCCGCGGATGATCCGCCAACGGCACTGCGGGCGCGCGGCGGCGCGCTGATCCTCCAGAATTGCCGCGGCCTCACCTACCAGCCCCCGGGCGGGCAGTCGATCGACGTCACCACCGACGACGGATGGAAGCAGGCGGCCGCCGCCATCTTTGACGCGACCTGGCAAAGCTCGCAGGATGCACTGCGGGCGGCTCAGACGGCGCAGGACATCGCCCCGATTTTCCAGGTTGTTCCCAGGATCACCGACCTCTTCGCTTTGGCCAACGTCTCCGGCGTCGACCGCACCCAGCTCGTCACTTTGACCCGCAGCATCGGCCAGCGCGGCAGGGAGATCATCCTTCGCGTGCTGGCTCAGCAGAGCGCGGCGACCGCGAACGTGCAGCAAAACGCCGACGTGATTCTATCGACGACGATCGGCCCCACCACCTGGGGCTGGGGTTCGGGCATCACCGTACGCCAGGGGCTCAGCACTCCCGATCGCAACACCCTCTCGAACATCATCGATGTGTGCAGTCAGGCCTATAGCGTCGCGGTGCAGGGAAGGGAAGCGGCGTTTCTGGTCGGCGGCAATGAGGGCAAATGGCAGGATGTGGTCGACCAGGCCGCAAAAGTCCGGGATCAGGCGCAGAATGTGTTGGACGCGGAATAGAATCGCCCAGTTCGGGCAAATTCATTTCGCGCCATACTTGCTGGCAACATCCGCCAGATCAACCAGCGCCGATTGGATGTTCGCGAAATCCTGTTTCTGGTCGTCAGGTACGCTTTGGCCGTAGGCGTCCCACGCAGCGAGGCGCGGGGAGCGGCGAAGCCGTAGGTCGCGGACGTTTCCATAATCGCAGATAAGGCACGATCGAGCTCGCCGGTCGGGTCCATGCGGGCATTGAAGGAGGCAATCGTCTCGGCGGCAACGAAGTGCGTCATGGCCGAGCGGAAATCCGCCGGACACTGCGACGTGTCGATCTGCGATTCCCGGGCAACGACCGCGTCGAACGGTGTTGCGACGAGACTGCCGGAATGCTTTTGCGACATCACCGTTTGCTGGATGGTATTTATCTGCTGGATAACCACCTGGCAGGTTTGTGTATTATTGGGAGGGAGTTGCGGGGATGAGGGCGATGCGTCTGCCGATTGCGGCGTCTGGCGGCCGCAAATCGCGCCGATCAAAACCGCAAACGCGAAAGTGCCCAGGGCGACCCAGCCAATATTTTTACGTGTCATGCTCTATTCTCCCTCGGCGCAGGCCGATGTGGTCAGCATCGTCGTTCCCACCCCCCGACTTAAAAGCGGTCGCCGGTTTTATTTGGACGTTGGGCGCTTTTGGGGGAATTCCCCATGTCGGCGCGGCTCGAAGAGGGGGGTTGGCGTGGGAGTCTTCCGCTTTTATGCCAGACGCAATTGCCTTGATGCGCCTCTCAGCTAAGCCCGCCGTTACTGGAAACGGATAACCGTGAAACTCTCCGCGGGAAAAACCCGGCGTAATGTCCCGTCGCTGAATTCCAGGTCCCACCGGCTCTCTTGAGGCTGCACACGGTCCGGGTTCGCAGCGGTGTTTGTCGCATCATCAGCTCCCGTCAATTCCATCACCTGCGCACCCGATGCGGCCAGCACAAAAGGTCGGAGCGAAATATCGGCCGTCTCGGCCGAGCCGCTGTTCACGATCTCAAGCACCAGTGTTTTTCCATCTTCGCTGCGCAAGGCGGTTACATCGAGGCTCGATCCCGGGCTCACATCGCACCGCACGAGCTGCGGAAGATTGTTATCCGCCGGCATGCGCGGAATGAACGCCGGCGGCTGAAGCCACGCCCGCGACGGATTGAAAAATAGCAGCCCCTGGTCCCAGCCGTTGTCGTTCTGTCCGTCGGGCTGAAGTGCATTGGCCGAGCAAACGGCGGCGACGCGATGATCGCGGCGAATCGTATTGATCGAAACTGCATTGGCCAGGGCCCGATGCAGGCCGTGGCTGTTGGCGTTGAGCTCGAAGACAACGACCCGATGCCTGGCGCCGGCGGCAAGGGTGTCGATCGCGTCAACATAACTGGGCAGGGCAAGCAGGTCGGGCGATGGCTGAAGGTTTTCCGACCAGACATGGACATCGAACCACACCTCGCGGTTGTGCCGGCGGGCGAAATCGAGAATCTGCTGCTGGCCATCGAAGTTTTCGATTCCGCTGTCGGCGCCGGTGATGTGGTTTGGATCGGTGATTCTTTTCTTAAAGCTGAAATCCCCCATCACGAGGATGATTTCAGGGTCTTTGGCCCAGACGGCCCCGGCAATGGCATTGAACTTTGCAGCGCACGCGTCGTCGACGCGCTGTTCGTTTCCCAGTTCCAGATACTTGAGATGATACGGGGCTGGATGCCCGTCGGCCGATCGCCGCCGGCCCCACGGAGTGTCGGGCGAGCCGTTCACATATTCGATGAAGTCGGCCATGTCGCCGGGTGATTCGTCGAGGCTCAAGTCGGGAACGCCGACGATGTTGGCGGCCTCGCAGAGGTTCAGAAAATCCATCACCCCCCAGCCGTTGGAAGAGTATGGATACCAATGCCCGGCGTAAGGCGGCCTGTGGTCGCGCGGACCGATCATCTTCTTCCAACGGTACTCGGGGCTGTTCACCATCGAACCGCCGTAGCGCATGATACCAATCCCCTGGTTGATTAATCCTAGCGCCAGGTCTTTTCGCACCGGCAAACCCTTAAATCGTCCCCAGGTTCCGGGCTGGAGGAATGCATATCCAATTGTGACAGACCCCGGCGCCGGAAGCTCCAGCGCAAATGCGGCAGCGGTGTCGGTAGCGCTGGGCGTAAGTGAAAAATCCAGCCGGGTCCAGTTGCCCGCGGGCACTTGAAGCGGCTGTTGCGAATAAACTGTTGCACCGTCTGCGCTCTGCAAAGTCGCGAGGAGCCGGGTGGGCGCAGCAGCGCGGACCCAGACGCATCCCTCGTACGATTTGCCGGCCAGGAGGCTGATTCCCCAGCCATTGAGCCCGCGGTTTTGGATGGCGACATCCCCAGCGCCGGATTGAAACGTCATCTGCTGCGACTGGGTTCCGACAAAGGGCGATTGAGTGTCGAGGCCGAAACTGGCGACGGGGGCGCCGTGCAGGATTGGCCGCCACATTCCGCTAATTTTTCCCACTGCCTGGGCGGTATTCGCCGGCGATTCCTGAAAGCTTTCACCGAAAATGAGCTGGCTGTAAATCCCGCCGTAGACTTCGTGGTTCACATCCTCCAGACAAACGCCGGTGAGAAGGTTGCAGGGAACCGAAATGAGCCTGTCCGGATGCACGTCGATGCGGGTCTCATCGGCAGTTGCAGTCGAGCACGGGACGAGTAGCAACGGGGCCAGAAGAAAAAGCAGCGGCACAAATCGCGGGCACGAAATTCTCATTTCATCCTCTGGAGTTGTGTAATAGACGATGTGCCTGCGCCTTGCAATCGGCCCGCAAAACGGCGGCGAAAACGTCGGGGGGCAGCACATGGGCGGGGAACCGGCAGTGGAATAAATCCGCGGGTGTCTGTACGCTTTGTAGAGCATGGAACCTCCCTCCGATGAACCCAAAAAAGACCCGAAGCCGGCCCAGAATGACCTGGGCACGTTTGCCGAGCAGTTTCAGCACCAGCCGGTGGCGGCCCGCGTGCCGGAGAAGCTTGGCCGGGCGGTGGCGACCACCGGGATGCTCGTGCTCGACAGCCCCAACGAGTTCGTGCTGGATTTCCTGCAGGGGCTGACCCGGCCGCATCAGATCGTGGCCAGGGTGATCGTCGTCCCGAAGGTAATGGAGCAGGTCGTCACGGCCGCCTCCGACAATCTGGAAAAATACATTGCCGCCAACGGCGCTCCGCCGGCACTTCCCAAGCCTCCGCAGAAGCGGCCGACGATCGCCGAAATCTACGAGAACTTTAAATTGTCGGATGATCTTCTCAGCGGGGCGTACGCCAACAGCGTGATGGTCGGCCATTCCTCGGCGGAATTCTTCTTCGATTTCATCACCGGCTTCTATCCGACCGCGGCGGTTTCGGCGCGGGTGATCACGGCCGCCCATCACATGCCGCGAATCGTCGATACGCTTAAGACGGCGCTGCAGCAATATCGGAATCGGTTTACGCCGCCGGAAGGGAAATAAAGATTTCCAACCACGGATTACACGGATGGGCACGGATAAGAAGATGCATTCAATCATCCGTGAAATCCGTGGTTAAACTATTTTCTTCGCCGATGAAGTAGAGTCCGGGGTACCTCCATGAAATATGCAATTTTGATCGCGATCTGCCTGATCGGTTGTTCTTCAGTGCCGGCGCATCAGCAGGCTTCGTCGTCCGCGCCAACCACGCAGGCGACGGGTGCTGATCTGAACACGGGCCAGGCCTTTAACACCGTCACCGTCGCCAATCCGCCCAAGGAATGGATCGACCGCGATACCGGTCATCGGGTGATCCGGCTTTCGGATGAGCCGGGGAGCATGAGCCTCTATTTTCATCAGAACGCCTTCTCCCTCGATGGGAAGAAGCTGGTCTTCACCTCGCCGACGGGGATTTACCAGGTCGATCTGGAATCGCGGAAAATCGAGCAGATCCTTGCCGGCAACACGTCTCAGTTTACGCAGGGATTTACAGGGTCGCAGATCAGCGTGATCGTCGTCGGCCGCAAAACCGGGCGAATCTTTTATACGAAGACCGAGTTCGTCCCCGGCGGCGATTTCGAATCGGCCAAACACTCCGTCTGGTGGATCGACCCGATTACTAAAGAGCAGCACGAAATCGGCGAGCTTCCGCGCGGCGTGAACGTCGGCACCGTCAACTGCGACGAAACCCTCCTCGCCGGCGCAGTCACCTATCTCGATGGCCGTAGCGGCGCTTCAACCCGCCCGGTCACCGCCGAGCGCGGCCGGCGGATCAATCTCTACGCCCGCTGGTCGCAGCATCTGCCCATGGCCCTGGTCACCATGGACGCCCAGACCGGCGAGATCAAAACCTTCAACCCCAGCAACGACTGGGACAACCATTTCCAGTTCTCGCCGACCGATCCCAACCTCCTGATGTTTTGCCACGAGGGACCCTGGCAGCTCAACGACCGGGTCTGGACGATCCGCACCGATGGTACCGGGCTGTTCAACGTCCACAAGCGCACCATGATCAACGAAATGTGGGGCCACGAATTCTGGTCGGCCGATGGGCGAACCATCTGGTATCAACTCTACACCCCGCGCGGCGAAGAGGGGCTGACGTGGTTGGCCGGCACTAACCTCGATACCGGCCAGCAGACCTGGTACCACAACCCGCCGGACACGGCGTCGATCCACGCCAATGTTTCCCGGGACGGCTCACTATTCGCCGGGGACGGCAGCAACACCGCCAAGTGGATTTTTCTTTTCACCCCCACGCTCGATCAGAATCTGGAATCGGGCACCTTCGACACCAGCCATATGATTCAGCCCGGCCATCTCATGGCCGAGCGCCTGGTGAATATGTCCAGGCACGATTATTCACTGGAGCCCAACCCCGTCTTCACCCGCGACGGGAAGTGGGTCATCTTCCGCTCGAATATGTTTGGGCCGTCGTATGTGTTTGAGGTGGAAGTGGCGCCCGCCAAATAGCGGATTTCAGTTCTCATTTTGCCGCGCCGTTTGCAGCGCACTTGCGCGGTGGCCAAATGCTCGTCGCGCTGCTGCGAGAGCATCTCGGTCACCTCGGCGTCGCTGATGCCGAAACGCGCCGCGGCGCGATGCAGGAGCTGCGCCTCCGGCGGCTGCACCTGGCCGTGCACCAGCGCGGCCGCGGCCATCGCCTTTAGCCAGGTCCGCGCCGTTTCGGCATCGGGAGGCTCCGGCGCCACCAGCCGTCCCAATAGCGCTGCCCGGATCATTTGATTCAGCAGCAACGGATCCACCCGGCATTTATCCGCGAGCGAATTCAGCATATCCCGCTCTTCCTGATCGACGGTTCCATCCGCCGCCGACACCCTCACCGCCCATGCCAGCAGCCCCTTGCGCGAAACGCCGTTCACGACCCCCACGGGCCGGAGGTCCGCCGGCGCCAGCCGCTGCCTCCACTGGCGGGCCAGGTCAGACTGCGCGGATGTCACCGCCGTCAGCACCCACCCGCGCGATCCGTCGTTTAAAACCGTTCCGCAAAACGTGCAGGCGGGGGACAGGTCGCTGGTCACCGGCGCGCCGCAGTTCGGGCAATGAGCCGACGAGAGGCTCGTGCCCGGATCGCTGCTCACCCCCGCCTTGCGCTTCAGAATAAAAAGGGTATGCACGTGCATCCGCTGGCCCGACTGGTCCAGCACCGCCCCCGGATGGACGATAATCAGCCTCCCTTCCCACACCAGTTCGACGATCGCGTTGTCCTCATCTTCATCGGCAACGAAGCCCAGCAGTTGCACGCCGCCGAGGGCGCAATCGCCGCAAAACGGGCGGCTGCCATCGGGCTGCGGCGCCAGGCTTTCCGCCGCATAATCCCGGCAGAAATCGTCCGTCGCGATTTTTCTCAGCGGATTAATCTTCCCACTCCGGTCCGCGAGCATCTTCCGCCAGAACATGACCGATGCGCGGTCTTCGATCCCAACCCGGCTGATCCCCGGGTCCTTCTGCTGGAACTGGGCAACCCCCGCCAGCATCTGGTGCCGCCCGCGATCCCATTCGCTCTCCTGGGTGATTTCCGTGAGCACCCAGTCGAATTCCCCGCTGCGAAGAATCGCCTGGCAATGGGTGCACTGGGCCGACTGGTTCATCTCGATGGCCGCGCCGCAGTTGGGGCAGTTGCCTTCGATGAGCCCCGGCTTGGTCGGATCGCTCTTGAATCCGTGCCGGCGAATCCACGCCCAGAATTCCACGAACGGCTCGATATCATCCGAGCCGGAGATTCTCTCGCCGGTTTTCAAATCGGCCCGGTAATCGGCTGCCCGCGCACTGAAGCAAACCGTGGCGACGTCAAACACCGGACCCGCGGTGAATTCGACGAGGGCGGTCGATTCGATGGCAATATGGTCCATGTGATCGCGATATCCCAGCGATCTCTGCTCGTCGATCTGAAGGGAAAACCGCTCAAAGACCCCATCCGAAACGAAGGGGCGAATCGGCGCAAGATTCTGCCCGCACCATGCCTGCTGAATTTTCATGAACGCAGCCCCCGTTCGCCGCAAAAATCTCTGCACCTCCGGCGGCGAATCCGCCTCCCCCATGGCCGCCACCGCGTCGCGCGACTGGTTGCTATCAGCGGCTTCAAGCCCCCGGCGAATGACGCTGCCGGTGTAGGCCGACATCCCGCCCTGGTGTCCCTTGTAGATCGCGAACAGAACAAGGAGCGTGACCGGCAGGCCGATGTACGGATAATCGATGCAGAAAAGAATCCAGTAATAGATCAGCCAGCCGATCCCCCCGCCCCCACCCCCGCCGCCTCCTCCATGGTCGCCCCCACCACCGCCGCCGAAACCTTCGCCGCCTCCGGCGCGGGCAAGAGCGGCAGACGGATGGAAAAGTGCGAAGGCCGCGAGAAATACCGCGACCACCGTTAACACAAACGCGGCTCTCTTAAACCCCCTCCCCGGAGTACCGGGGGCGGGGACAATTCAGGACTTCCCTCATCTCCGCGTTGAGTTTTCATTACTCGGTAAGCCGCTTCTTCAATTCCCGCAACAAATCAAATGCCTGCATCGGCGTCAGCTCGTCCAGCTTCGTCCCCGCCAGGACCCGCGCAATCTCCTTCGCAGGATCGACGAACAACTCCATCTGATCGGCATCCTGCGCCCGCTTTCCTTTAGGAACTTTCGCCGACCCCACGTGCTGCACCGCCAGTTCCGAAAGCAGTTGTCTCGCCCGCTCCAGCACCTCCGGCGGAACGCCCGCCAGCCGGGCGACGTGAATGCCATAGCTCCGGTCCGTCCCCCCCTCGACAATCCGGTGCAGGAAGACGACCTGATCTTCCCATTCCCGAACCGCGACGTTGAGATTCCGCACGCCTTTAATCCGCCGGGCCAAATCCGTCAGCTCGTGGTAGTGCGTCGCGAAAAGCGTCCGGCTCCTCACCTGAAGCGCGATGTGCTCCGCGATCGCCCAAGCCAGACTCAGTCCATCCAGCGTGCTGGTCCCCCGCCCGATCTCGTCGAGGATCACCAGGCTCTTCTCCCCCGTTATTCAGAATATTGGCCGTCTCGATCATCTCCACCATGAACGTCGACTGCCCGCTGTGGATTTCATCGCTCGCCCCGATCCGCGCGAAAAGCCGATCCGCGATCCCGATCTTCGCCGACTTCGCCGGCACGAAGCTGCCGATCTGCGCCATCAGCACGATCAGCGCCGCCTGCCGGATGTAGGTCGATTTGCCGGCCATGTTCGGCCCGGTGATCAGCGCCAGCGTATCTTCGGCCCCGAAACTCACATCGTTGGCCACGAACTCCGAACCAAGCTGCTGCTCCAGCACCGGATGCCGTCCGTCGATGATCTCCAGCGTCCGGTCCTCAAGAATCACCGGCCGGCAATACCGCCGCTCCCGCGCCAAAACCGCCAGCGATGCCAGTACGTCCACGCGGGCGATTCCCTGCGCCAGCTCCCCAAACGTCGCGACATGCTGGAGCAATTCCTGCCGAACCTTCTCGAAGAGCTGCTGCTCCAGGGCAATCGCCCGGTCCTGCGCCTGCAGCGCCTCGGTCTCAAACGCCTTCAACTCCTCGGTGATATATCGCTCGGCGTTCTTGACCGTCTGTTTCCGCGACCAGGCCACGGGCACCTTCGCCCGATGCGAATCGGTCACCTCGATGTAATAACCAAAAACCTTGTTAAACCCGATCTTCAGCGACGCGATCCCCGACTCCCCGGCCAGCTTCGCCTGATATTCCGCCAGCCAGGAGTGGCTCTCCTGCGTCAGTTGCCGCAGGCGATCCAGCTCCGCATCAAACCCCTTTTCAATCACGCCCCCCTCGCGCAAATGCGGCGAAGGATCGGCCTTGATCGCCCCGGCCAGATATTTCCCGCGCTCCACGCAAAACTCCCGCAGTCTCACCAGCTCAGGCGCTACATCCTTCGCCGCCGGCAGCGCCGCCAGCCGATCCAGCAGCGCCGGCATCGACCCCAGCGACCGCGACAGCGCCGCTCAAATCCCGCGGGTTGGCCCGCGCCAGCGCAATCCGCGCGACGATCCGCTCGATATCGCAGACATCGTCTAAACATTCCACGATTTTCCCCAGCGCCTCGGACGCCTCCAATAGCGCCGCGATGGCGCTCTGCCGCGCCTCCACATGCTGGCTCTCCGCCAGCGGCGTGCGCAACCACTGCCGCAGCAGCCGCGCCCCCATCGAACTTCGGGTCCGGTCGATCGCCCCCAGCAATGTTCCCCCGGTCCCCCCGCTGCGAACCGTCCGCTCGATCTCCAAACTTCGCCACGTCGAGGGATCAACGGCAAGGTGATTCTCCACCACGTGCCGCCGCAGCGGCCGCAGGTGCGCCAGCGAGGTCTTCTGCGTCTCCTGAAGATACGACAGCAGCGCCGCCGCCGCGAAAATCCCCGGATCGTCATCCGAAAAACCCAGCCCCTCCGCCGTCGCGATTTTCCACTGGGCCGAAAGCTGCTCCTTCGCATGGTGCTGCGAAAACTGCCACCCCGGCCGCGCCGTTACCGCGATCGTCTCGATCCCCTCCAGTTGCCGCCCGAATTCATGCGTCTGCCCGGATGGCAATTCCGGCAGCAGCACTTCCGCCGGCCGCAGCCGGGCGATCTCATCGCGCACCTGCCCCTCGCGGCCGCTCATCGCCACGCACGCCCCGGTCGAAAGCTCCACCCACGCCAGCGCCGCGCGATACCCGTCGCGTTTCGTAATCCCAAACGCCACGGCCGCCAGATAATTATCCGCCCGCCCATCCAGCAGCGGATCGTCCGTCAGCGTGCCCGGCGTCATCAGCCGAACCACGTCCCGCCGAATCACCCCCTTGGCGACGGCCGGGTCCTCCACCTGCTCGCAAATCGCCACCTTATGCCCCGCCGCGATCATCTTCCGCAAATACCCATCCACCGCATGAAACGGCACCCCCGCCATCGGAATCGCATCCTCCGCATCCAGCCCCCCGCGGCTCCGGCTCGTCAGCGCCACCCCCAAAACCCGCGCCGCCAACCGAGCGTCCTCCCAAAACATCTCATAAAAATCCCCCATGCGGAAAAACAGCACATAGCCGGGATATTGCGTTTTAAATTGCTGATACTGCCGCATCGCCGGCGAGAGACCGACGGCCGGAGGCGATTTCTCCTCAGCGGGCTTGCGATCTTGTGTGACGGAGGTGTCCATAGGGTGACGAGCCAGCCAAGGTATTTGCGAATGAGAGGTGATGCAAGAATTAAGTCTCTGCGCGACGGATCCCTTCACGGCCACCGCACGCGCTCTCTTACCCCCTCGCCCGGTATTCCGGGAGAGGGCAAGCGGGCGCAAGCCCGCGCGGGTGAGGGCCTTGAATGCGCTAAATTATTTTCCGGCCCTCACCCCATCCCTCTCCCGGAGTACCGGGCGAGGGGGAAAACGCGGGCGCAAAAAAATTCACCGCGCTGACTTGGGTCCCCTTTACGAGGGATTCGTATCAGCCGACGGAACCCCATCCTTCCATCGAAGAGAAACAGAACCCTCCCCGCGCAACAGCTCCACCAACCTCCCCCCCACCGCCTCCTTTCGCCACCCACTCATAATCCGCAAATTCTCCGCGGACTTCCCCGCCAGATGCAGCCGATAAAACTCCCCAATCTCCTGCCGGCTCGTCGCCAGCATAGGATCGATCCCCTGCCCGGCGCACAGCGACTGGACCGCATAGTGCAGCGCATCGGCCCGAAACTTCTCCTCCGGCAGCGGCTCATACACCGTCGCCGACGGAAGCCGATCCGCCGGCAGACCCCGCGCCGCCGCCGTCGCCTCCACGATCCCCGCCCCATATTTCGTCTCCACCGGACGCGGCAATCCCCTCACCCGCGAAAGCTGCTCCACCGAGCCGATCGGCTCCCGCGCCATATCCAACAGAATCTCATCCTTTACCAGCGACCGAGGCGGAACGTCCTCTTCCCGCGCGCATCGATCCCGCCAGATCGTCAGCTCCCGCAAAATCGCCTGGTTCACTGGCGACAGCGCCACGCCCCCGCGAATCTTCATCCACTGCCCCGCGGGGTCGAAGACATGCAGGCTCGGATCCGCCAGCGCCGCCGACTCCTCCTTCGCCCATTGTGCATGACGCTGGTCTCCCAGGCGAAGGCCGATTTCATGCCGCACCGCGGGAAGGTAGCGCACGTCATCCGCCGCATAGCGAATCTGGTGATCCGTCAGCGGCCTTTTATCCCAGTGCGAAAACGTGAGCCCCTTCGACAGCTTCGCCCCGACCAGCGCCCCCACCAGTTTCGAAAGCGACAGCGGATACCCCAGCCCCGCAAACCCCGCCGCGATCTGCGTATCAAAAAGATTCCCCGGCGGCCTCCCCAGCGCCGAAAGACCGGCTCCACATCCTGCGCCCCCGCGTGGACGATCTTCTCCACCGACGAATCCGTCACCAGCTCCCAGAACGGCCGAACATCCAATTCCGCCAATGGATCGATCAGGGCAATCCGCGTCGTCGACGCCACCTGGATTAGGCACAGCTTTGGCAAATATGTTAACTCGCCGATGAATTCGCTGTCATAAGCGAATGATCCGGAATCTTTCAGAGATTTCAACAATTCCGCCAATTCGTCGCCGCGGGTCACGAGCTGGGGCCGGTCCCGGCAGGCCAGGGCATGGTCTTGATGCTGCGTCTGGGGACCGGACGAAGACGCCGAATGCGCCTGCTCGTGACTGCGGGCCCGGTGCTGGAATCGAGGAGACTTGATAGACCCTAGAAATTAGAATGTAGCCACCGCAGGTCAAGGGGTCTCCCATCTCATTTTCCGGCGTTTTCGCCCCCGATTGCCTCAAGCAATCCCCCATTTTTGTCGAAAAAATCTTCGCTCTGACCACTGGCATCGCAACGCTTCCGGGGATATGATAGCTGCCCGAAAATTGCGGAGCTGACCAAGTCCGGGAGGGCGGTCAACAGGGCGCGTTGGAAGGAGCTTGACGATGAATCTTAATTACGCCGTAGATCGACTTCTCGAAGCCGGCTGGTTGCCCCAGGACGACCTTGATCTTGAGCATCTTCCCGACGGCAGGGCCTACCCCTCCATCCTCAGCGTTCAGCGCGAATTCTCCCGCGCCGGGCTGGAACTCTCCATCAAGCACAACCTGATCTTCAACTGTTACCGTGCCACCTGGGCGCCCGCGGGAGAGCCCCTCGACCCCGGCCATGCCGCCGACGAGCGCCATGGCACCGTCGTCGGCGCCTGCGAGCGCGAAGCCGCCGTCTACGCCCTCGCCCAGCTCAGATCCTCCCAGGCCGAATACCAAACCGCATCCGCGTAAATCCCAATCGCAATCAGCGGCGCAGGCCGCTTTCGATCGGCTGGAAACGAGTCCACACACGGTCGGCATGATGCCGACCGTGATGCTTTATAAAAAAAGCCCCGCGATGGCATCGCGGGGGCCGTGAGAGAAATTCGAATTACGCCACCGCCGCAGTCTCCAGCAACCGGTTCCACCTCTTCTCCGTCCGATTGCGCCACCCGCCCTTGTGATACGCATACCCAGCAATGAGCGGCAGCGCCAGCGTCGCCTCACTGTAAACCATCTGCTCGTACACCGTATCCACTTTCCCCCAACTGCTCGCCTCTTTCAGCGTGCTGCCCGAAAGTGCCCCGTCGCGCACATCCGCCACCGTGATCTGGATCGCATACTTGTGCATCGGCGCTTCCACCCCAAGAATTTCCGCCGCCACCACGATGTCCTGCGCGAAATTCTTCGGAACCCCCCCGCCGATCATCAGCAGCCCCGTCTGCGGGTTCTTGATCTTCAGCTGGGTTAGCTCATAAAAATCCTTGGCACTGTCGATGCTCACCGTCGGCTGTCCCGTTGCCTGCCGGGCATGAATGTGGGCCACGAACCCGAATCCCGCCGAACAATCGCTGAACGCCGGACAGAAGATCGGCACATCGTGCTTATACGCCTCCAGCACGATCCCATCGACGCCCTTATTTTGTGTGTGCAGATAGGCCCCCATCTCCCGGATAATCTCCCGCGAGCTGTGCGCCTTGGGCTCCATCTCATCGATCACCTTCTGCATCGTCTCGTCGCAGACACGCAGCTCTTCCTCATCGATCAGCGTGTCATAAATGCGGTCGATCATCAGATCGCGCAGCATCCCATCGTGCAGGCCCGACTTCAGACTCTCATCAGCGATATAATGCCGGAACCCCAGCGATTCGAAGAAATCCTGATCGACGATATTCGCCCCGGTGGAGACGATCGCATCCACCATCTTGCTCCGGATCATCTCCGTAAAAACCTTCTTAAGCCCCGCGCTGATCAGCGACCCGGCGAGACACAGGATCACCCCGCATTCGCGATCACGAAGCATGCGGTCGTAAATATCGGACGCCCGGTAAAGGTCGCGCGAGCTATACGCCATGTGCTGCATCGCGTCCACGATTGAAACCGGGTTGTGCTTCGTGATGTCGATGTGCTCGATCGTCCGGCTCAGAAGCTCTTTTTTTGTTTTGTCGCCCATGGCGTCACTCCTTCAATTTGAAAATCTCTCCAAATTCCACAACGAAAGAAGCCACCGCGGCTCGCTACGGTGTGCCCTTCAAAGAGCACCCGCCATTGCGGGCCGGGGTGGCTTTACAAATCCCATTCTCCATCAATAATGCGGGCGAGTCAAGGATTTGTTCCCCGAAGAAAACAATTTAACATTCGTCCAATGGCCCAACCAGATATTCAGAAGCACCGCCGAATTCTCTGGCTCAAAAGCGAACAGGCGTTCGGTTTAGAATCGGTCCGAAAATCGGAGGAATCTGCGTCACCGCAACCTGACCCATCCGTCTCCACCGCCGCCTCCCCCGCCGCGCCAAACGCGACCGCACCCCTTTCGCTTTTACAGCCCGACGCCCTCGCCGCGCCGCAAATTGAAACCCATTACACGCGCGAGCAAAAAATCCCACTTCTCGCTGAATTGGACGCTAAACAGGTCAAACCCTGCACCCGCTGCCGGCTCTGCGAAACCCGCAAAAATACTGTCTTCGGCGAAGGAGACCCCGACGCCAAAATCTTCTTCATCGGCGAAGGCCCCGGCGAAAACGAAGACATCCAGGGCCGCCCATTCGTCGGCCGCGCCGGTGAACTGCTCAACAAAATGATCGCAGGCATGGGGTTGCGCCGCGAGCAGGTCTTCATCGCCAACATCGTCAAGTGCCGCCCGCCCGACAACCGCGTCCCCGCCCCCGACGAAGTTGCCACCTGCACGCCTTATCTGATAAGACAATTGGAGATCATTCATCCAAAAGTCATCGTTACACTCGGGCTCCCCGCGTCGAAATACATGCTCGAATCCCGCCTTTCCATGGGTAAACTGCGCGGCCAGTGGCATAACTGGCGCGGTATCAAGCTCATGCCGACGTATCATCCCGCCTTCCTTCTCCGTTCATACACCGAAGAAAATCGCGCCGCCGTCTGGAGCGACCTGAAACAAGTCATGGCTGAAGTCGGCCTCCCCATTCCCTCGCGACAGCGCGAATGATTCGCACCCGAGAAAAAAATATTTTCTAACACGACTCTTGGAGAGACGGGTTGGGGAGAAACTTCATCGCGCTATCAACGGGTTGTATCCGGCGACGGGTGCGCAGCGCAATTGCAAAAAATATTTCCTCGCCGCGCACTTGAAAAATAGATCGCGAAGTGGGTAATGTGCGAATTGGTGCGTGTGAGTGCCGCGGCAATAAAGACGGTAGCCATCACGCATATCTCAGTTGGGTTGCCGATGAAATGTTTAAAGTTGACTGCCGCGGGCTTCTGTCTGATTTGTAAGTTGCCTGATTCGTTAGCTGTCTGATTTGTAAAATGTCTGATTCGTGAAAATTGAAAAGTGATCCCGCTCCCAGGGTACGGAGAGAGAAAACTCGTACACGCCGCGCGGGGATTTTAAGAGATCTTTCGCAGAAGAAAACGCCATGACCCTCATGCAATCGCCGTTGTCGCGCGAGGCGCTGTCGCGCCGCGCCAAAGAGCCCGCTTTTGACCCCTCGGTCTGGCAACGGGTCCTCCAGGAAGTCCGAAACCAGCATCCAAGCCTCAACCGAATCTGGTTCGACCAGCTCGTCCCCCGGCATCTCACCACCGGCGTCATCCAGGTCCTCGTCCCCAACCTCGCCCAGCTCAATTTCTGCCAGGGCCAGTGCCAGAAGCCCTTCTCCGTCGCCGCCCAGCAGGTCCTCGGACGCCTCGTTTCCGTCTCCTTCCACTGCGAAGGCCTCGGCAGCGGTGGCCTCTTCAGCGACACCGACCAGCCCCTTCCCCTCAACCCCGATTACTCGTTCGACCAGTTCGTCACCGGCCCCTGCAACCAGCTTGCCCACGCCGGCAGCATCGCCGTCGCTGAAAACCCGGGTAAGTCCTACAACCCCCTCTTCATCCACGGCGGCGTCGGTCTCGGCAAGACCCACCTCCTCCAGGCCATCTGCCAGAAGGTCCTCCAGCGCCAGGGCGACCTGCGAATCCTCTATCTCTCCTGCGACAGCTTCGTAAACCAGTTCATCAGCTCCGTCTCGGACGGCGACATGCAGAAGTTCCGCTATCGCTACCGCCACAACGACCTGCTCGTCATCGACGACATCCATTTCCTCAGCAAGCATGTTCGGACCCAGGAAGAATTCTTCCACACCTTCAACACCCTCTTCCAGCAGCAGAAGCAGATCATCCTCAGTGCCGACTGCCCCCCCAGCGAAATCCCCGAACTCGAAGAGCGCCTCGTCAGCCGCTTTAACTGGGGCCTCGTCGCCGGCATCGAAAAACCCTGCTACGAAACCCGCATCGCCATCCTTCAGAAAAAGGCCCGCATGCGCGGCATCGCCCTGCCCGACGACGTCGTCTGCTACATCGCCTCCCGAGTCGAAAACAACACCCGCGAGCTCGAAGGCGCCATCACCCGAATCCAGGGAATGAGCCTCCTCCAGAATGGCCTGATCGACATCGAACTCGCCAAGCGCGCCTTCGGCGACGAGGGCGCCAGCGAAAAACGCCGCATCACCGTCGAGCAGATCTACGAAGCCGTCACCAAGTATTACAACGTCAAGCTCACCGACCTCCAGAGCAAAAAACGCCACAAGAGCATCGCCTTTCCCCGCCAGGTCTGCATGTTCCTCGCCCGCCGGTTCACCCATTTCAGCCTCGCCGAGATCGGCTGCTACTTCGGCGGCCGCGATCACACCACCGTCCTCCACGCCGTCCGAACCGTCGGCGACGACTGCCAGCAAAACAAAAATATCGCCGATCAAATTCAGGAAATCGAAGGAATTCTGCTTCCGTAGAACATCCACCCACGTCGTTAAGAAATTTTCTTGTCGCAAAGATCACGAAGCATTCGCATTCTGCCGATGCGATCCCTAAAATCCCCGCCCAATGCCGTTTGTAATTGCTTATTCCGATAAGGTGCGCCAGGCGCTCAAGCAGCCGGTCAACGTCGGCATCGACGCCTTGGTGCTCGTCTCCATCGCCGGCCTGATCGCCGGCGTAGCCATCCTCCTCGGCCACGCCGCCGCCCCCCGACCCCAGGCCGTTCAGATAAGTCTTTCCTTCTGGGCCCTCCCCAAATACGCCTTCTTTAGCCTCAGCCGCGCCGTGATCGCCTACATCATCTCCCTGGTCTTCACCCTCCTCTACGGCACCATCGCCGCCCACAGCCACACCGCCGAACGATTCATGGTCCCCGCCCTCGACGTTCTTCAATCCCTTCCCGTCCTCTCGTTCCTCCCCGGCCTCGTCCTGCTCTTCGTCCGCCTCTTCCCCACTAGCTGGCTCGGCCTCGAACTCGCCTGCGTCATCATGATCTTCACCGCCCAGGTCTGGAACATGACCTTCAGCTATTTCGGCAGCGTCCGCAGCATTCCCACCGCCCTCTCCGAAGCCGCGGCCATCCAGCGCCTCACCGGCTGGCAAATCTTCCGCTACCTCGAACTCCCCGCCTCCATGATCGGCCTCGTCTGGAATTCCATGATGTCTATGGCCGGCGGCTGGTTCATCATCACTGTCAACGAAGCCTTCACCCTCAACAACGTCGATTACCGCCTCCCCGGCCTCGGCTCCTACATGAACCAGGCCCAGATCGATTGGAACGTCCGCGCCATGATCGCCGGCGTCATCGCCATGATCCTCGTCATCGTTCTCGTCGACCAGGTCGTCTGGCGGCCCATCGTCGTCTGGAGCCAACGCTTCAAACTCGAAGACACCGCCTCCGCCGACCAACCCCATTCCTGGGTCATCGACCTCCTCAAGCGTTCCGGCCTCCTCAACGCCATCGGCCGCTGGTGGAAACGCCGTCATCACGACCCGACATCATCCTTATCACACGCCTCCGGCGGCATCTCTTCGACAGGCAACGCCGGACCCGCGAAATCCAACGAGTTCCTCGTCATCGTCAAATGGCTCATCGTCGCCGCCCTTGCCCTCCTCGCCGTCTGGGGCTCCGTCGAACTCGTCCGTCTCATGCTCCAGCTCCCCATTCACGAAACCCCCGATCAAAAAGGGTGGGTCTCCGTCCTCTGGGCTCTTTGGTTCTCCTTCCTGCGCACGTTCGCCGCCGTCATCATCGGCGCCGCCTGGACCCTTCCCGCCGGCGTCCTCATCGGCCTTAACCCCCGCTGGGCCAACCGCCTTCAGCCCTTCGTTCAGATCGTCGCCAGTTTTCCCGCCCCGATGATCTACCTCATGCTCTGCGTCTTCCTCGCCAGGATTCACGTCCCCTTCACCTTCGGCTGCGTCGTCCTCATGCTCATGGGCACCCAGTGGTACATCCTCTTCAACGTCATCGCCGGCGCCATGGCCATTCCCAGCGATCTCCGCGAAGCCGGAAAAATCTATCACCTCCCCGTCTGGCAGCGCTGGATCCGAATCTACATCCCCGGCGTCTTCCCCTACCTCGCCACCGGACTCATCACCGCCGCCGGCGGCGCGTGGAACGCAACCATCGTCGCCGAGGAAGTCTCCATCCCCGGCAGCAACACCGGCTACTACACCTTCGGCCTCGGCTCCATGATCACCGACGCCACCGCCAACGGCCAATACGCCCTCCTCGCCGCCTCCGTCGTCGCCATGGGCTTGACGGTCGTCTTCATAAACCGTCTATTCTGGAAAAAGATTTATCGCATGGCCGAGGGACGCTTTAGCCTCAACGTCTAACCTAAAATAGGATCACGGCGGAAATGGAAAACGGTTCACCCATCAGCGAAGCCATCGACGTCTCGATGCTCTTTGGAGAGTCCAAAGACACCAACCGCCTCCTCGTCCTCGACAGGGTCTGCCTCGCCGTCAAAAGCGGCGAGGTACTCGCCATCCTCGGCCCCAGCGGCTCCGGCAAAAGCACCCTCCTCCGAATCATGATCGGACTCCTCCAGCCCACCAGCGGAAAAGTCCTCGTCCACGGCCAGCCCCTCCACGGCATTCACCCCGGCGCCTCCCTCGTCTTCCAGAATTTCGCCCTCTTCCCCTGGCTCACTGTCTTCGAAAACATCAAGCTCGCCCTCAACGGCCTCGATCTGGGCGCCAACGACGCCAAAGACCGCATCGCCCGCTGCATCGACGTCGTCGGCCTCGAAGGCTTCGAAGAAGCCTATCCCAAGGAACTCTCCGGCGGCATGAAGCAGCGCGTCGGCATCGCCCGCGCCCTCGCCCGCGCTCCCGAACTCCTCTGCATGGACGAACCCTGCAGCGCCCTCGACGTCTTCACCGCCGAAAGCCTTCGCAGCGAGATCTACCGCATGTGGTCCGGCGGCAACAGCAAGCTCCCCTTCCAGCCCAAAAGCGTCGTCATCATCACCCACCACATCGAAGAAGCCGTCTTCCTCGCCGACCGCATTGTCGTCATGGGCACCCGCCCCGGACGCATCCGAACCATGATCCAGAACGACGTCCCCCACCCGCGCGAGTACAACGCCCCGGCCTTCCAGAAAATGGTCCAGCGCCTCCACGACGTCATCACCAACGAGCAGATGCCCGACGTTCCCAAGGAAGCCATCCCCGCCCCCGAAGAAGTCGGCGGAATCCCCGCCCCCTCACCCATCCCCGCCGTCAACATCGGTCACATCGTCGGACTCATGGAAATCGTCCGCGATCACAACAGCCAGATCGACGTCTTCAAGCTCGATACCCTCACCGAATACGATTTCGGACACACCATCGCCGTCGTCAAGGCCGGCGAGCTTCTCGGTTTCCTTGACACCCCCAAAAATCAGGTCCTCCTCACCGATCTCGGCCGCCGCTTCCTCGACGGCGACGCCAACGTCCGCAAGAGCCTCTACCGCCAGCAGCTCCTCACCCTCGGCACCTTCAAATTCGTCCTCCACCTTCTCAAGGAAGCCAAAGACAACCGTCTCACCAAGGAAATCATCGAGGAAGAACTCGCCGTCCGCCTCACCACCGAAGACGTCGAACGCACCTTCCACACTATCGTCGGCTGGGGACGTTTCGCCGAACTCTTCGGCTACGACGCCTCCTCCGAACAGCTCTTCATCGACCCCGACCCCTCCCCCGCTCCCCCACCGTCTTCTTCGCCCTCACCTCAATAAAATATCCGCACGCTCCAGCATCTGCCCCTGATATGTTCCCCGAACCTTCGGCCAATCCGCCGAAACCGTCGTAATCATCTCAATCCCCGTTTCGGAACACAAAATCGTATCCTCGCTCTTCACGCCCGTGATCGACGGATTCCAGGCCAGCGCCTGATTCGCCACCACCCGCACCCCCGACACCGGCTCCGCGAAAACATCTCTCCCCGCATATCCCGTCGTCCCCCCCTGGTGATGCAGCTTCTCTTCCCCCGGAAATCCATTCTCCGCATACGCCTTCTCGATCACCGTAAACATCTCCCCCAGCGTCTTCCCCGGCCGCGTCGACAGGTTCACCATCGCATCCACATTACAAACCGCCTGCTGCTTTTTACGGATTTCCGCCGACAGCGGCTCAAAGCTCACAAACCGCGTCGCATTCGAAATCAGCCCCCCAAACGACGCGCACGTCACCAGCATGCAATACTGCTTCACGTGGTTTTCCGTCGGAATCGGATGCCGAAACCGCCTCACCCGCTCATCCGCCGCCACCAGCGTCACCACCGGAAGCATACTCCGCGAATGCACCTCGCCATCCAGCACCGCCGCGATCTCATGCTCCGTCATCCCCCGCGTTATCTTTCGGCAAGCCCCCTCAATTGCCGCCGAAGTCCGCCGCCCCCCTTCCCGATACCGTTCAACCTCCTCCGGCGTAAGCGACCATCGCAACTGCACAAATTCCTCCGGCAGCCGCAGCAATCCCGCCCCAAACCGATCGAACTCCCCGCTATCCGTCGCATCGGATGCTATCTTCCTCCCCGCGATCAATTCCTTCATCGCCTTCTGCCCCGCCTTCGGATCCTGCCAAGGATAAACCACCACTTCGATCCCCGTCCCCGCCAGCTCCTCATCCCTGAACCGCGGCCCCTCGATCGTATTCGTAAAACAAACCCGCTTATCGCGCGTCAACAGAATCCCCGCCACCCCATTCGGCGAACTGCTCGCGATATGATTGTCTTTCCCGGCGGTAATCCACGCAAAGCTCGCCCGATGATTCAGAAAAACTCCGTCGAGTTTGTGCCTGTCCAGGAACTCACCCACGCGCGACATTTTCGTTTTGATTTCCGAATTCATTCAATCTCCTCGTGATTTAGTGCTGCGGCATTTTACGCCACCGGCCCCGTTCCGCCGAGTCTTGCTCGATGCTATAACCCAAACCGATGACCGACTCCGCAATTCCCGACGCTCAGCCCGACAACGCCCCTCCCCCAGGCGCTCTCTTCACCATCTTCCTCATCGTCTTCTGCGATCTGATGGGCTTCGGCATCATCATCCCCTTGCTTCCCCTCTTCGCCAAGCAATACAGCGCCTCCGCACTCGACGTCGGCCTCCTCTTCTCGATTTATTCCGCCTGCCAGTTCGTCGCCTCCCCCATCCTCGGCGTCCTCTCCGACCGCTTCGGTCGCCGACCCGTCCTCGTCTTCTCCCAGCTCGGCAGCTCCCTCGGCTACCTCCTTCTGGGAATCGTCATGAACCTCCACTGGGCACACCCCGCCTACGCCCTGATCCTCATCTATTGCTCCCGCTTCATTGACGGCACCACCGGTGGAAACATCTCCACCGCACAAGCCTACATCAGCGACGTCACCACCAAAGCAAACCGCGCACGCGGAATGGGCGTCCTCGGCGCCGCCTTCGGCGTCGGCTTCGCCATGGGCCCCGCACTCGGCGCTCTGCTCGTCACCATTCACCCCGCCCTCCCCGGCTATTTCGCCGCACTCATGAGCTTCATCGCCATGCTCCAGACCTTCTTCCGCCTCCAGGAAAGCCGCGTCCACAAACCCTCCGAAGCCGCCGGCTGGCTCCATCCCAGCCGCTTCATCCCCGTCTTTCGAAAAAGCCAACTCGTCCAGCTTCTTTCCATCGCCTTCATCAGCATGGCCGCCTTCGTCATGATGGAGAGCATGATCGCCCTCTTCCTCAGCGACCACCGAACCTTCAACTTTTCCGAAAGCGCCGTCGGCTTCTACTACGCTTACATCGGAATCATGATCGCCACCGTCCAGGGCGGATTCATCGGCCGCCTCACCAAACTCGCCGGTGAATGGCCGCTGGCAATCGTCGGGCCCCTCTTCGTCTCCCTCGCCATGCTCCTGCTCGCCCTCGCCGGCATCAAGCCGCTCCTCATCATCGTCCTCCTCGGCGGCGCGCTCAACGCCATCGGCCGCAGCCTCCAGACCCCCACACTCTACGCCCTCATCTCCCACACCAGCGATCCTTCCGAACAAGGCCTCGTCTTTGGCCTCAACCAGGGCCTCGGAAGCATCGCCCGCGTCATCGGCCCCGTCATCGCCGCCGCCGCCTTTCACTTCAGCCTCTCCGGCCCCTTCCTCGTCGCCGCCGTCATCATCTTCGCCGCTTTCCTCTGGACCGTTTCCCTCCGCGCCAAATCAACCGACGCGCGCTCCTTCCCTCTCCCACCCGACGCTTCCGCCGCCGAATCAGTATGATGGTCCCCGCTCCATGACCCTCCCCCCCGCTTCCGATTCGTCCAAACAAGATCCCCTCTGGCTGCGCCCCTGGGCCCCGCCCGCCGCCCTCGCCGTCGCCTTCATCTCTCTGCTCATCTGGACCTGGCAGCGATGGGCCGACGTCCTCGTCGACTTCGCCGTCCAGCTCTTTGTCCCTTGGCAACTCTCCCAGGGAAAAGTCCTCTACCGCGACATCGCCCACTACACCGGCCCACTCTCCGTCTACTTTAACGCCCTCGCCTTCCGTCTCTTCGGCGCCAATCTCCGCGTCCTCGAATTCGCCAACCTCCCCATCCTCATCGCCACAATCATCCTCATCTACTACCTCGCCCACCGCCTCGGCGGTCGCCTCTGCGCCACCCTCTGCTCTCTCTCTTTCCTCATCCTCTTCGCCTTCGCCCACCTCACCATCGCCGGCAACTACAACTTCGTCTGCCCCTACGAATACGACTACACCCACGCAACGCTCCTGAGTCTCGCCTGCATCATCCCCCTCCACCGCCTCACCGAAAAACCCAGATCCACAATCGCCGCACTCGCCGGATTCCTGGCAGGATTGGTCTTCCTCACCCGCGCCGAATTCTTCGTCGCCCTCATCGCCGCCGCCGCGATCGCCTTCCTCATCCTCGCCGCGGCCGATTGGAAAAAACTTCCGCCCTCCATCGCGATTTTCGCCCTCACCCTCCCCCTTCCCACCTTGATCAGCGCCTTCCTCCTCTCATTGGCGATGCCCTTCAGCGCCGCCCTCCACGGCACCCTCGGCATGTGGCCCGCCCTGCTCCGCGGAAACGTCTCCTCCCAGCACTTTTACCTTCACAGCATGGGCCTCGACGACATCCCCCGCAGTTTTCGACTGATGTTCGCCTGGTCCGCCGCCTGGTGCATTCCCACCGCCGCCTTCGCCGCCTGGGCGGCAATGCCGGCTCCACGCCGCTCTACTCTCACCCTCCTTGTCGCATTTCTCATCGGCATTTTTGCCGCCGGTTGGCACTGGTCCCAGCGCGATTGGCAAATATTCCGCCCACTTCCGCTCGTCATCGCCGCAATCGTCGCCATCTCGCTTGCCCAGATATTTCGGCGACGAGCCGCGCAAAAGAGTGCGCGCTTCCTGCAATTCTCAGCGTTTTTAGCCTCGTCCTCATGAGCAAAATAATTCTCTACGCACGCGTCAGCCACTACGGCTGCTGGCTGGCCATGCCCGCCGTCATGCTCCTTATCGTCACCCTCTTCCAATGGATCCCCGTCTGCCTTCGCCGCCTCGGTGGTTGCCCCGGCATTTTCCTCTCCGGCATGGCAGGCATCTGGACCGTCGTGCTGCTTGTCTACCTCTGGTTCACCCACATCTTCATGCAGCCGCTCACCACTTCCGTCGGCTCCGGCCCCGATCAATTCTGGGCCGACCCCACCCGCGCTATCTGCGTCAACAACGCCGTCCTCGCCGCGAAGCAAATCCCCCCCGGCAAAACCCTCGCCTGTTTCCCCGAAGGAATCATCATCAATTATTTAGCACGAATCCCCACCCCCACTCCCTACGTCAACTTCAATCCCCCCGACCTCCTCCTCTTCGGCGAATCCCAGATGCTCGCCTCCCTCCGCTCTTCCCCCCCCGACTTCATCTTCCTCGTCCACAAGGACACCATAGAATTCGGCGAGCGCTTCTTCGGCCGCGACTACGGCCAGAAAATCTTCGCCTGGATCCAGGCCAACTATCAGGAGCAACCCCTCCCCATGCTCTACCTCGGCGCCGAGCCCTTGCACGACTCCCAGTTCGGAATCCGCCTCCTCATCCGCCGCCCCAGCGAACAAACCCAGCGCCGCCTCATCTACGGCCCCCAACCCCCGGCTCCGCCCCAATCAACTCCATCGCCGCCTCTCTTCCACAGTTCAACGAGGGGTGAAGAGCCGACATCCCCATTTTGTTATTTCAACATCCCCGCCGCCTTGGCATATGGAAAAATCCCCCCCGCCTCGATGATGGGCAGCGCATCGCCGATCGGCAAAAGCTCATGCCGCTGGTTCAGCGTTTTGTTAATAACGACCAGCTCATCGAGACGGACTTCCAGCTCGTCGCCCGTGCGCACCTTGTCGACCAGCCGCGATTTGGATTCCAGCGGAATCAGGTATCCCCCATTGACGCTATTGCGGAAAAAGATCCGGGCATAGAACTCGGCGATGACGCATTTGCACCCCGCCTCCGCCAAGGCCAGGGGGGCATGTTCTCGACTGGACCCGGAGCCGAAATTCTTCCCGCCAATGACGATCTGAAAATCGCTCCTGAATTCGTTGGGCCGGACGAAACGAACATTGCCCGCGGGCAGCCCGGCCTGGCCGTCCGGGACGCTGCTCAGGGCATACATGCCGAAAAATTTCCGTTCTTCGGGGATGGAAGGGTTATACGAAAGATATTGCGCGGGGATGATCTGGTCGGTATCGACGTTGTCGCCAAGCACGTAGGCTTTGCCGGTGATGTTGGTTTGCATGGGACAAAAAAGGTATAGCGATTGCGCGGGGTTGTACAGACCGACTTACCGCAGCTTGAATGTCTGAGGCCCGGGTCGGCTTATTTCTGCCGGAAAACGATCCTGCCGCGGGTGAGGTCGTAGGGGGATAGTTCCACCTTCACCTTATCGCCGGGGAGGATGCGGATGAAATGCTTGCGCATTTTCCCGGAGACGTGACCGAGGATCTCCCGCGACGCGCCCCCTTGCTCGAGCCGAAGCTTGAACATCGCGTTCGGCAAGGCGGTGGTGACGGTCGCTTCCACTTCAATCGGTTCAGATTTGGCCAAGTCGGTTCTCCGGGTTGGGCGTATGTTAGCCTGTTGCTGGGGTTACAACAAGGACGCACCGGTGGTCTGGACGGAGTCTTTAGCGAACCTTAAGATTCCCCCAAAGCCCCAACGCGAAAGCCGACGGGCCAAACGAAGCACTGCACAAAAGGGTGGATGGCAGTACGGCACGAGTGTCATTTCGGAACTTGCCGGTGAAGAACTGGAAGATTGGACTGTTCGTATTGGCCGCCATGGCCTGGACAGGATTGTCTGGCTGCAAAAAGCCCGCGCCCGATCCCAGCTCCGACGCCGATTGGCTCCAGAAGAATCCGACCGCAGCGGTGAACCCCTTTGCCGCCGGTGGCGCGATGCTCCCGACGCAGCAGCTTCTCACGCCGGCGGGAACACAAGTCGAGCTGCCCGGCATGAGGCCCCAGGTCCTGGCCTTCAGCCCCGACGGATCGATGCTCGCGACTTGCGGAATTACTCACGAGCTCGTCCTGGTTGACCCCGCGACGGGCAAGGTTCTCCAGCATCTGCCCCTCTTCTCCAGGAAACCCGGCGCCGCCGCCCCCCCCTCGGCAAACGATCTCAAGCCGGACCAAAATGCCGACGCCAGTTTCACCGGCCTCACCTTCTCGCCGGACGGCTCGCACATTTATCTCTCCAACGGCTTGGGGAACATCCAGGTCTTCGGCGTCGACAAAAACCAGTTCGTCTGGCCCGTGAATATTTTCCCACTGCCCGATACCCAGCTTCAATATCATCGCGTCGACGTCCCGGCCGGCCTGAAGACTTCCGCCGATGGGAAGCGTCTCTATGTCGTGCTCAATGTCTCCAATCGTCTGCTGGAAATGGACGCCCAAACCGGCCAGTGGCTCCGGCAGTGGGCCGTGGGAGACGCCCCGTATGACGTTCTCATCGTCGGGCAGAAAGCCTACGTCAGCAACTGGGGCGGCCGGCGCGTGGATGCCACCGGGCCCAGGGGCCCGATCGGCGAAGGGGCCACCGTGCGGGTCGATCCCGTGCGCTATATCGCCAATGAAGGATCGGTCTCCGTCCTCGACTTTCAGACCGGCAAGACGATCAAGGAAATTCTCACCGGCATGCACGCCTGCGCCCTGGCGCCTCGCCGGACAGTAAATTTGTCGCCGTCGCCAACGCCAACAGCGACACCATCAGCATCATCGACTGCTCCACCGATACCGTGGTTCAAACCATCTGCTCGCGCTGGGATTCAAAAGACTTTTTCGGCGCCAGCCCCAATGCCCTCGCTTTCGATGCGGCCGGAACAACGCTCTACGCCTGCAACGGCACCCAAAACGCCGTGGCGGTCATCGATTTCTCGCCGGACGTCTCCAAGGGCGGTTCAACCCTCCGCGGTTTGATTCCAACCGGATGGTATCCCGGCGCCATCGTTTCCGATCCGGCCCGAAACGCGATCTACGTCGCCAACATCAAAGGTCTCGGTTCCGGAAAACGATTGCCGCCCGATGAGCCGCCAAAATTTAACTCCCTCCAGTTTTATGGAACCCTTTCGCTGATTCCCATCCCCAGCACCACGCAACTGCAAATCATGACCGAGACCGTCCTCGAGAACGACCGCCGCCGCGCCGCGCTCGCCTCGATCCTCCCCCCGCGCCCAATGTCCTGCCCAAGCCGGTGCCGGATCGCGTCGGCGAACCCTCCGTCTTTAATCACGTGATCTACATCATCAAGGAGAACCGCACGTACGATCAGGTCCTCGGCGACATGCCGGAAGGGAACGGAGCCGCATCCCTGTGCATTTACGGGCAGAAGGTAACCCCCAACGAGCACAAAATCAGCCGGCAATTTGTTCTTCTCGACAACACCTACTGCTCTGGCGCAATCAGCGCCGATGGCCATCAATGGGCCGACAGCGCCTTCTGCACCGATTACGTCGAACGCTCATTCGCCGCCAATTTTCCCCGCAGCTACCCCTTTGGCGGGACTGAAGGGGGCTTCGACGCGCTGGCCTACTCCTCCAGCGGATTCATCTGGGACAACGTCACCGCCCACGGAAAATCCCTCCGTGATTACGGCGAATTCACCCTCAGCACCAGCGGATGGGCCGGCGACACCCATCCCGACTGGAATCCCGGCTATCTCAATTACCTCAACGACTACGTGCGCGGCACCCACAACACCCGCATCGGCTCGTGCGCCGGAATTGCCTCGCTCGCCAAATATCTCGACACCGACACCGTCGGATGGGCCCTTGAAATTCCCGACGTCGTCCGCGCTCAGAAATTTATCGCCGAACTCCACGCCTTCGAAAAATCCGGAACATTCCCCGATATGTGCATCCTCTGGCTCCCCAATGATCACACCTCCGGCACGCGCTACGGCGCCCCAACCCCCGAAGCCCAGGTCGCGGATAACGATCTCGCCGTCGGGCAGGTCGTCGAAGCTGTCAGTCACAGTGCCTTCTGGAAAGACACCTGCATATTCGCCATCGAAGACGACACCCAGGACGGCTGGGACCACGTGAACGCCTTCCGCACCACCGCCTACGTCATCAGCCCCTACACCAAACGAAACGCCGTCGTTGACACCAACTACGCCCAGCCCGGCCTGATGCACACCATGGAGCTGATCCTCGGACTGCCCCCCATGAACCAGTTCGACGCCCAGGCGACTCCAATGAGCGATTGCTTCACGGATACCCCGGATTTCACCCCCTACGACGCGGAGCAACCAAATGTTTTCCTCAACGAAATGAACCCCGCCCCCGTGGCAATTCGCGACCCCCTCACGCGGCAATATGCCCTGGCGTCTGCGGACCTCCCGCTGTCGCAGCCCGACCAGTGCCCCGAAGACCTTCTCAACCACATTCTCTGGAACGCCGCCAGGGGTTCATGGGTGCCGTTTCCCGATGGCATTGGCCAGACCGGGAACCACTCCGACTCGGACGACGATGACGACGACGATCATTAGCGGCCTTTACCCCCTCTCCCTGGGTACAGCATAATTCCCCGTGTAGCCGCCGTGCTTGACTTCGGTGAGTTGTGTCGAACCGCACGGTGCTTTCCCGTCCAACAACCTCAAGGCCGCCCCGAACGTCACCCGGACAGCCATGTGCCATCGCAGCGGAAATGCCTGTTACATTCGAACCGCCGCATCTTCTCGTCACCAAAACCGTAACCGATAATACTCTTTCTCTTCTTTTCTCCCCAAATTACGCGGCTTCCCCATAAAAACGTGAGTAATGACAAGCTGGGTAGAAGGAGAGGGGAGAAGACCTATGCGCCAAAAACTCGCGAATCCACAACATCCTTTCACCCCCATCCAATTCGCTGCTAAGATTGCCAAAAGAATATATGGCCAAGAAAGACTATTACGACGTCCTGGGGGTTTCCAAGTCCGCGTCGGCGGACGAGATCAAGTCGGCGTTTCGGAAGATGGCGCGAAAGTTTCACCCCGACGCAACCAAGAACGATCCGAAATCCACCGAACGATTCAAGGAAGCGCAGGAAGCCTACGAAGTCCTTTCCGATGCCACCAAGCGCAAGAACTACGACGAGTTCGGCCACGCCGGCGTAGGCGCAACCCCCGGCGTCGACCCCTACGAAGCCTACCGCCGCGCCCAGGCCGGCGGCGCCGGCCGCCAGCAATGGCAGGGAGGGCCCGGCGTCAGCGTCGAAGATTTCGACACCGGAGGCGGAGACTTCGGCAGCATCTTCGAACAATTCTTCGGCGGCGGTGGCCGCACCCGCGGCAGCAGAGGCCGAACCCGCGCCGAGCCCCCGCCGCGCGGCCAGGATATCGAACACCCCGTCACCCTCTCCTTCGAGCAGGCGTCGCGCGGCACGCACCTGCCCCTTCAGATCAACCGAGATGGAAAGATCGAGACCATCGACATCCGCATTCCCGCCGGCGTCAAGGATGGAAGCCGCGTCCGTGTAAAAGGTCGCGGCCAGGCCGGCCCCAGCGAGGCCGGCGATCTCTACATCGTCACCCGCGTCTCCCCCCACCCCTATTTCCGCCGCGATGGGCTCGACGTCTATCTCGATCTGCCCGTCAGCATGTACGAAGCGATTCTCGGCGCAAAGGTCGACGTCCCAACCCTCGATGGCACCCGAACGCTCACCATTCCCCCCGAAACCAGCGGCGGCGCCAAGCTGCGCATCAAAGCCCACGGCGTTCACCGCGGCGAAGAAAAAGGCGACCAGATCGTCGTCCTGAAAATCGCCATCCCCAAAAATCTCGACGACGAAGACCGCTCCGCCATCGACAAGATCGCCAAAAAGCACCCCCTCAACCCACGCGCGGATGTGCCCTGGCTGATCCCGTAATTTCAAGGACCCATCATGCCGCAACGGTTGGGACGATCGATCTGGGCCTTTGTCGGATTCCTGGCCCTCTCCTATTTCCTGCTGGCGATGCTGACAAAAGTCTATCTCCTCCGCGCCCTGGAGGATTTCAAATCCGCCGACGAAGCCGGCAAAAAATTGATCGGCATCCACGCCCTGCTACTGATGTGTGCCGTCCTGATCGTCCTGGGCCTCTGCTGGATGCTGATTTTTCGCGTCGGCCGATACTTTTTCCCAGGGCAAGGTCAGCAACCAGACCAGGGCGAACCGAAAACGAAGTACACCGATGCCTGGACCGAAGCCGGAAAACGGATGCGGCCGCCGGAGGAGTAGGCGGCGACTTTTTGATCTTTAGGAGCCGACCCAGTGGTGATTCGCATCTTGCCCCATGCTCGAACCAGGATGCAAGAGCGAGGAGCAACCGTCGCGGAAGTTCGTCAATGTGTTGACGGCGGCCGGCAGGCAATCGCCAAGTTCGGGCGTACACGATTTCGCAGAGTATTCCGCTTTGACCAGCTCTGGAACGGCAGCCGTTACGCGCACAAGCAGATCGATGCGTTTGCGGCTACAATCCCCGGTGGATGGCTCGTGGTGACGGTAATCGTGAAATATTTTTGAATCGAGGCTGACGATGTATTTGACCTACGATCCCGAATTCAACATCGCCTACATTCGCTTCCGCACCAAACGCGCGAAGGTAAAAACGATCGAAGTTTCGGATGAGTTGAACGTCGACATCGGGCCCGACGGCCGCGTCTACGGCATCGAATTGCTCAATGCAAACCAGCAATTGGGCTCGCAGCGGGTGAAAAAGCTCATTATTGAGAACCGCCGATCGGGCAAAAAATCCCAATACGCCCTCGCAGGCTAGCCACACGGCCCCGTCTGACGTTTTTCCGTCCCACAGTGGCGATTGCCCGCGCACCCGCCCTATTATCGACTGGCTCATTTTGGGAGAAGATCTGTCGATGAATCACCCCCGTCCCGCAACCGTAGGCCAATTAAAAGATTCCGGCTATCACCCATGCTCCGTCAAAGACGAGCTGCGGCGAAACGTCATCCGCAAGATCAAAGCCGGCGAAGAGCTTTTCCCCGGCATCGTCGGATACCGCGATTCGGTCATCCCCCAGATCGTCAACGGAATCCTCTCCCGCCACGACCTCCTCTTCCTCGGCCTGCGCGGCCAGGCCAAAACCCGGATTCTCCGCATGCTCCCCAACTTGCTCGACGAATGGATTCCCGTCCTCGCCGGCACCGAGATCAATGACGAACCCCTCGCCCCCATAACCAAAACCGGCAAGCGCCTCATCGCCGAGCAGAAAGACGACGCCGCCATCGAATGGGTTCATCGCGACGACCGCTACCAGGAAAAGCTCGCCACGCCGGACGTAACCATCGCCGATCTCATCGGCGAGATCGACCTCGTGAAGCACGCCGAAGGGCGCTATCTCTCCGATGAATCCACCATGCACTACGGCCTGATCCCGCGCAGCAACCGCGGAATCTTCGCCATCAACGAGTTGCCCGATCTCGCCCCGCGCATTCAGGTCGGCCTTTTCAACGTCCTCGAAGAGCGCGACGTGCAAATTCGCGGCTATCCCATCCGCCTCGAGCTCGACGTCTGCCTCGTCTTCAGCGCCAACCCCGAGGATTACACCAATCGCGGCCGAATCGTCACGCCCCTCAAAGACCGCGTCGGCTCCGTCATCCGCACCCACTATCCCGAAACCATCGCCGAGGGCATTCAAATCGCCCAGGAAAACGCCTGGCTCGACCGCGGCGCCGACGCGACCACCGGCATAAAGGTAGACGTCCCCGCCTTCATGAACGAAATCGTCGAAGAAGTCGTCCGCCTCGCCCGCAGCAGCCCGCACGTCTCGCAGGCCTCCGGCGTTTCCGTACGCACCAGCATCGCCAACATGGAAACCATGGTCAGCAACGCCGAGCGCCGCGCCCTGGCCACCAAAGAAAAACGCGTCGTCCCGCGCATGTGCGACCTGAATTACCTCGTCGCCAGTTGCCGGGGAAAAATCGAAATGACCCTCGCCGAGGAGGAAGGCGCCGAGGACAAGCTCATTCGCTCCCTCGTCGGCGAATCCGTCAAGGCCGTCTTCGCCCGCCACGGCGATCCGGAGGATTACGAAAACATCACCGAGCAGTTCAAGGGAAATCTCACCTTCCCCGCCGGCGACGACCTTCCGGCAGAAGAATTCGTCGCCAACATGAAAGCCATCAAGGGCCTGGCCCAGGGCGCCACCCAACTCGCCAAGGAAATGGAACTCGACGCCGCCGACCCCGCCATGCTCGCCAGCGTAGGCGAATTCCTGCTCGAATCCCTCTACGTCAACAACCGCCTCAGCAAATATAACGGCCGGGGCAAGACGTTTTTCAAACGGTAGCGATCTTCCCCCTCCCTGGTACGCGGGACGCAGTCCTCCGGGGGAGGGCAAGGGTGGGGGCACGTTGTTTTTAGTTGCTGAGAAACGCCCTTCACGCCCGATAAAAACCGGGCCATTGATTCTGCTTTCCGCGGTGGTATGCTGCGGTTCGTTCAAGGATGAACGGTCGTTCTTTTCGGACATGGAGGTCCGGATCATGCATTTCTTCTCATTTGATCGGGGAATCATCGTAGGCTTCTGTTTCGCGCTCTGGATCGGCGCCGCCGGCCTGATCTGCTGGACCCTGGTCCCCAGGGAATTGCCCGACGAATCCAGCGGCATCGTCAACCCCGCCGCCGTCGTGCGCGCGGAGCCCGCCAGCGTCACCATCCCCCAGGGTCAGACGCCCTTGGCGCAGCGGTAACCGACCCGGCAATTACTGCCGGTCGCACACCCGACATTCATTCGTTGACATCCCCACAGGCCGGGTCTAGCTTCTAAAAATCTGTTCCGACTCACGCGCCACGGCTGGCGGGAAATGCTTATTGGATCAATGGTTTTGGCCGTCACCGCCTGGGCTCTCAGCCTGGCCGTCTGGCCCCTGGCCCTGATCGTTATCCCGGTCCTGATCTGGCTCTTCGCCTTCTTCCGCGATCCCGAACGCCCCATTCCCGCCGAGCAGCGCACCGTCGTCTCCCCCGCCGATGGAAAAGTCTCCGACATCACCGAACTGGAGCACGACGACCTCATCGGCGGCCCCGCCGTCCGCATCGGAATCTTCCTCTCCGTCTTCAACGTCCACG
The DNA here is from genome assembly GCA_963755915.1 of uncultured Phycisphaerales bacterium. Taxonomy (GTDB): domain Bacteria; phylum Planctomycetota; class Phycisphaerae; order Tepidisphaerales; family Tepidisphaeraceae; genus PALSA-1353. Next base: position 2,236,401 of record CAVWLP010000002.1, on the reverse strand, counting down.
TCAACCGCTGTCCCTGCGACGGAAAAGTCGTCTCCATCACCTACAAAAAAGGCAAATTCGTCAACGCCATGCGGCATGGCGAGGCTTCAAACACCAATGAATCCAACACCATCGTCCTCGCCGAGCCGCGCGGCGGAAAAAACATCGTCGTCATCCGCCAGATCGTCGGAATGATCGCCCGCCGGATCGTCTGCACCGTCGCCAAAGACGAATTCGTCGAACGCGGCGCCCGCATCGGCATGATCAAGTTCGGCAGCCGAACCGAATTAACCATCGCCAAGTTCCTCGACCCAAAAATTCAGGTGCAGATCGGCCAAAACGTCCGCGGGGCTTCGGATATCATCGCCGTCCTGATGAATCCCATTCACACGGAGTCCAAAGCGGTGGGAGAGGAGTATGAGCCGCTCACTTCGCGGGAGACGCCCGCATGAAAAAACCCCGCCGCCCCCGCCGCTCCCGCGAGCAGCGCCGCCTCCGTTTGCGCCGCCACGGCCGAAGGGCATACATCCGCTCCGTCTATTTCCTCCCCAGCATCGCCACCCTCGGCAACGCCGTCTGCGGTTTCGCGGCAATTTATGTCGCCACTATGGTCTCCCCCGGCGCCCCCTCCCGCGCGATCCCGTTGGCAGCTTCTTCGTCGCCCGCGGCTTCGGCGCCGCCGCCTATCTCATCTTCCTCGCCATGGCCTTCGATGCCCTCGATGGACGCCTCGCCAGATTCGCCCGCCACACCACCGATTTCGGCGGACAGCTCGACAGCCTCGCCGACGTCGTCAGCTTCGGCCTCGCCCCCGCCTTCGTCGCCCTTCGCCTTTTTCACGTCGAAGGCCCCAACTGGAACCTGCCCCTGGCCCGACTCGTCTGGGCAATCGCCGCCCTCTACATGTGCTGCGCCGCCATCCGCCTCGCCCGCTTCAACGTCAGCAACGAGCACGGCGAGCAGCATCATTTCAGCTTCCTCGGACTCCCCTCACCCGGCGCCGCAGGCGCCGTCGCGGGACTGGTTCTGATGCAGCAGGATCTAGCGCGATTATCATTCACCCTCCTGTCGCAGGCCTGCTTGGTCCTCCTCCCTTTCGTCGTGCTCGGCACCGGATTGCTCATGGTAAGCCTTCTCCGCTATCCCCACCTGGTAAATCGATATCTGCGCGGGCGAAGACCCATCGGACGCCTGATCGCCATCGTCTGCGTCGTTCTGCTGATGGTCGTCGCCCACCAGTACGTGATCGGCATCGGCAGCCTGACCTACGCCGCCTCCGGGCCCGGCGCATGGATCGCCGCCCGCACCCGCCGCTGGATGCGGCCCCCAAAATTGCCACAATGACAAAGACACGCCCCTCTTATCCCCGCCCCCGGTACTCCGGGGGAGGGCTAGGGAGGGGGCCAACAACCAATTGACACGGATTTTCAAAATGAGTTCCAACGTCATCACAAGATTCGCTCCCTCACCCACAGGCTACCTCCACGTAGGCGGCGCACGCACCGCCCTCTTCAGTTGGCTCCTCGCCCGCCATTTCGGTGGCCAATTCCTCCTCCGCATCGAAGACACCGACCTGGCAAGAAGCACCGAACAATCCGTCACCAGCGTCCTCGAAGACCTCCGCTGGCTAGGCCTCAACTGGGACAACCAACAGCTAATGTTCCAGTCCAAGCGGCTGGAGATTTACAACCGCCTCATCGACGACCTGATCTCCCGCGGCATGGCCTACAAAGCATACGAAACCCCCGCCGAGCTCGACGCCCAGCGCAAAATCGCCGAGCGCGCCAAACGCGCCTATATCTACAAGCGGCCCAACTTGTCGGCCGAACAGATTTCAAAATTCGAATCCGAAGCCCGCGCCTCCGTGGTCCGATTTGCCATGCCGGTAAAGGAATACCGATTCGCCGACGTAGTCCTCGGCAAAGAGATCGTCCTGGCAGCCAGCCAGGTCCAGGATTTCGTCATTCGCAAAACCGACGGCATGCCAACCTATCACTTCGCCGTGGTGGTCGACGATGCCGAGATGGGAATCACCCACATCCTCCGCGGCCAGGAGCACCTCCTCAACACAGTCAATCACATCGCCCTGCAGGAAGCCCTCGGATATTCCCGCCCGATCTTTGGCCACCTCCCCGTAATCCTCAACACCGACGGCAGCAAAATGGGCAAGCGCGATCGCGACAAAAAAATCCGCCATCAGGCAAACCTCTGGCTGAAAAACACCAAAAAAACGCCCCCAGACCTCGCCGCCATGACCGGCCTGGAAAACCGCGTCACCTGGTGGCTCGAAGATGACGGCCGCCAGCTCGAAGCATCCGAGCAGGAAAAGGTCATGCCCGTCATCGGCCTCAAAGAAAGCGATCTCCCCGAAGTTCTGATCCACGATTTCCGCGCCAACGGCTATCTCCCCGAAGTCATGCTGAATTTCCTCGCCCTGCTAGGCTGGAGCCCCGGCGGCGACAAAGAGCGGATGAGCGTCAAGGAAATGGTCGAGCTCTTCTCCCTCGACCGCATCGGCCAGGCCAACGCCAAATTCAACCGCGAGAAACTCCTCGCCTTCAACACCGAGGCCTGCGCCGCCGCCCCCGAAGATCGCCTCCTGGCCGCCCTGCGCGATTTGCTCAGCCTGCAGCCAACTTCGTCGATGAATGGGGCGACCGATGAACAGCTCCAGCGGGTTTTGAAAATGAACGCCGGCATGAGAACCGTGCGCGAAGTCGTGGAAAAGAGCCGGTTTCTATTCATGGCTGACGATCAGATCGAATATCAGCCCGACGCCATTGAAAAAGTGCTCAAGAAAAATGAGGGCCAGGGCCTGAAAGCCCTGAAGGAAGTCCGCACGGTTCTCGAAGGCGTTTCAGACTGGACCCCCCACCCCATCGAAGAAGCCGTAAAAAAATACTGCGAGACCAGCGGCCTCGGTTTGGGGAAAGTCGCCCAACCCATCCGCGTCGCCGTCAGCGGCACCAGCATCAGCCCGCCAATTTTCGAAACCCTGGGATTCTTGGGAAAAGAAAAATCCCTGCGACGAATCGACAGATGTCTGAATCAATAATCGCGTCTGCCGTTTAGCCGCGCCCCCCCAAGCGTAGCGCCAGCTCATGCAGGGAAGCGCGCCGCCAAGCCTACTGCCTCCTCGTCATCGCCCTTCTCAACTCCCGATCCTGCTCCTTCTTCTTAATCGATTCCCGCTTATCATGCCGCTGCTTCCCCCTGGCCACCCCCAGCTCCAGCTTCGCCCGCCCCCCCTTGAAATAAATCGCCAGCGGAATCAGCGTCGTCCCGCTCTGCTGAGTTTCCGCTTCCAGCCGGTGCAGCTCGCGCTTATGCACCAGCAGCTTCCGCTCCCGCAACGGCTCATGCCCAAGCACCGCATTTTGATACGGGTCGATATGGCACCCATGCAAAACCAACTCCCCCCGCTCGATCCGCGCAAACGACTCCGCAAGCTGGCACAGCCCCAGCCGCAGCGATTTCACCTCGCTCCCCAGAAGCGAAATCCCGCATTCGATCTTCGCCTCAATGAAATAATTATGCATCGCCCGCCGATTGGCGATTCTCGGCGAAAAATTGGCCCTGTCATGCTCCTTCATAAGTCCCCTCCATTGTATCGTCTTGACGGGACGGGTGTTGACGGGGGGGATGGCTGGCATAAGATTCCGCTCGCAACGAAAGCCACAGGATGGCTATCCTGTGGCCCTTTGGAATACCGCCGCGGCTGTGGCGAAATTGGCAGACGCGCAAGATTCAGGTTCTTGTGTCGCAAGACGTGGAGGTTCGAGTCCTCTCAGCCGCATTGGAGCGTTTTGCATCCGACTGTAGCGTTTGCGTTGAGTTCCAAGGGGTCAGATGCAAGGAAGAGCGACGAACCTCCTGCAGGCAGCTTCCGCAGGATGGAGCGATGACGCCGCAGACGACCCCTTGGAACGCAACCCGAAGGGCCGCCGAAGGCGGCGCGAACGCTACAGTCGGGTGCAAATCGCTCCAGCACCGCAAGTCCTTCCATTTGACGGGGGGAATGGCTTACCATTGAACCACCCATGACCCAGTCAGCCGCTCCCGTCTCCACCATCCTCAATCCACCCTCCGAAGAGGATAAGACCAACGTCAAAGAGACGATCGAGTCAATCCTCGTCGCCTTCATCCTCGCCTTTATCTTCCGCGCCTTCGTCGTCGAGGCATTCGTCATCCCCACCGGCTCCATGGCCCCCACCCTCCTCGGCGCTCACATGCGCTACGTCTGCCCCGACTGCGGCTACACCTTCGATGTCAATTACCAGTCGCGCACCGAAGAGGAAGACGAGGACATGCGCACCCCTCCCGAGGCCTTCCCCCCGCTCGACGTCTATTGCCCCAATTGCGGCTACCTCGTCGCCTCGCACGAACGCCGCAACAGCTTCGGCGAAATCACCAACCCGCAGGACGCCACACCCGTCAATTACGGCGACCGCATCCTCGTCCTCAAATATCTCTACCTCCTTCACCCCCCCCAGCGCTGGGACGTCGTCGTCTTCAAAAGCCCCGATGAACCCAAGCAATACAATTACGAACAGAATTTCATCAAGCGCCTCGTTGGCTTGCCCGGCGAGCAATTGATGGTCCTCGACGGAAATATCTACATCAGGGCGACCCCCACCAGCGCCTGGGAAATCCCCCCGAAAACCCAAGAGGCGCAGGACGCCCTCTGGCGGCTCGTCTACGACAACGATTTCCATCCCACCATGACCCAGCGCAGCCCCGGCCAACTCAAATGGGTCCAGCCCTGGCGACCCGATGGCAGCGGCTGGGACGCCTCCGGACGCCAGTTCAAATTCGACAACCCCACCGGCAGCGGCATACTCCGCTTCGATCCCAACGCCAACAGCACCACCCAAACCCTCACCGATTACCTCGTCTACGACTCCACCGCCGGCCTCCCCTACGCCCGCCGCCCCGAGCCCGCGGGTGGATCCTACGACGACGAAAACGCCAACCCCGTCTCCGACCTGAAACTAACCGCCTACTACCAACGCCAAAGTGGCGACGGCGCCCTCCGCCTCCAGCTCACGAAAACCGTCGATGTCACCCACACCTTCACCGCCCAGATCGAACCCGACGGCGTTCGCCTCATCCATCAAACCAACGATTTCGAAGTCGCCGACCAGCACAAAACTTTTGCCGAGCTCGGCATCTCCCCCAATCAGCCCATCATGATCGACTTCGAAAACGTCGACTACCGCGTCACCCTTCGCCTCAACGGCAAAGACGCCTTCGCCCCGCTCGCTTACGCTCCGAACATCACCTGGCTGATGGACCAGTATCACAACCATCCGCGCGGCCACCGCGCCGGCGAGGCCACCATCGAGGCCGAACACCAGCAATGCACCCTCGATCACGTCGGCCTCTGGCGCGACGTCTATTACACCAACCGCAGCGGCGGAATGACCCTCCACTCCGCCACCCCCGACGACCCGGTTAAGCTCGGCAAAGGTGAATTCTTCACCATGGGCGACAACTCCGCCATTAGCAAGGATGCGCGATATTGGGATGCCCCCATCGACCTCCCCCACGAGGGTCTTGAAATGAAGGAGGGACGCGTTCCAGAGCAGTTCATGCTCGGAAAAGCCGTTTTCGTCTACTGGCCCGCCGGTTACCGCCTCTTTGGCACCCGCATCTCCCTCATCCCCAATTTCGGCGACATGCGCTGGATTCACTGATCCGCCCGGTAATGGATCGCTTTACTCCCGGAACACCCACGGACTTCGGTGAGCCCAGTCGAACCGCGCCGCCGTGGGTCCCCCCGCCCACCCCGCAAAAAGTCGCATTCCCCAGCTTCTTTCAGCCGATAAATCTGCTGTCCCATTGGACCCGCCGGATAGAATACTGCCGGAATGGATATGGATTACCGCCCCACCATCGGCATCACCATGGGCGACCCCGCCGGAATCGGGCCGGAGGTCATCGTCAAAGCGCTGGCCGACCCCGTCCTGCGCCACAAGGCCCACTTCATCGTCTACGGCATGAACGAGCTGCTCCACTACGCCGCCGACATCGCCGAGTTCGACGTCTTCTGGTGGCGCGACCAGTTCAACGGCCGCCTCCGAAACTATCCGCATGATGTCGTCGTCGTCGATTACGACCAATATTCAATGCTCGGCACCGCCATCCGCGCCCCCAGCAAAATGGGCGGCGAAGCTTCGATGCGCTTCTGCCTCGACGCCATCGAAGCCGCCAATCGCAAGCTGTCGACGCCGTCGTCACCGCCCCCATCGCCAAGGAAAGCTGGAAGCTGGCCGGATATAACTACCCCGGCCACACCGAGCTTTTCGCCCAGCGCACCGGCTCCCGCCGCTATGCAATGATGTTCGCCGGCGGACCTCTCAAAGTGGTCCTCGCCACCGTACACATGCCCCTGATGGGCCTCTGGGGCCGCCTGAATATCGGCGCCGTCTTCCAGCCGATCGAGCTGGTCCACCAGGCCCTCGTCGAATGGTTCGACATCCCCAAACCGCGCATCGCCGTCTGCGGCCTCAATCCCCACGCCAGCGAAAACGGCCAGTTCGGCGACGAAGAAGAACGAATCATCTCCCCCGCCATCCTCATGGCCCGTGATCAGGGCATCGACGTAACCGGCCCCTATCCCCCCGACACGATTTTCCTAAAAGCCCGCGACGGCCATTTCGACGCCGTCGTCGCCATGTACCACGATCAGGGCCTGATTCCCGTGAAACTTCTCGCCTTCGACCAGGCGGTCAACATCACCCTCGGTTTGCCGATCATCCGCACCAGCCCCGATCACGGCACCGCTTTCGATATCGTCGGCCGCAATCGGGCGAACCCGGGAAGTATGCGGGCGGCGATCGAACTAGCGATCGATATAGCCGTCAAAAAGCACCGCCGGAAAACGAGCGGGGAAGCGTCGCGAGATGCGGTGAAGGGGAAATAGGCCTCAGTCGCCCGGCAGCAGTTGCTTCATCGTATCCAGTCATCAAGTTTCAGACCCGGAACACGCGCGAAATCCGAGACGTTGTGGGTAATCATGGTTAGGTCATAGACGAGCGCTGTGCTCGCGATGAGCAGATCGATTTCGGGGGTCGGTTGGCCCTGATCCAGCAACATCGGCGGAGTTCTCCAAATTTCCGAGCCACCTGAAGGTCCACGGGCAAAAAGTGGAGTTCCGAGAGTAGCGATTCCAATCCCTGCAATCGATCTGGTCGAGTCTTGCGCGGAACACCCAGGAATACAATTCAGCAACAACGATCGCCGAAACCGCTAGTCCTCCGGCGTGTTGTATAAAGCGATTGAAAACCCGGCCATCGCCCCTCAAATAGGCTGAGCAGATATTGGTGTCCAGTAGAAAGTTCACAGGCCCGGTGTGCCACGTTGTAGTTTTCGATCCTCGCGAATCCGAGAAAGAAATGATTCCAACTCGGCCGCGTCGTCGGCCCACGACCCAAAGGCCTGCCGCATCCCTTCACCGGCCGGTGGCGAGGCGAACAGTGCTACAGAGACTTGCTGCCCATCGGGAAAGCCCGATTCCCTTTCCAATTCGATGGATTTCCCGTGAACCGTCCCTTTGATAATGTTGAGGTCATTTGTAATGGTTCGCCTCGTTAAGAGCCATATTCTATCATCGTCCGGGCGCGGCTGGCAATTGTGCGAAGAAGCCCCTCATACCTGCAACAGCTCAATACGACCACGTAACCTGGGCATACACCGCACGATTGACAACGGCGTTGGATCCTTCCCCCGAATTGGTTTCCTGGTGCTGGGGGTCCAGCGCATTTTGAACGCCCAGTGCCACTCTAAGGTCCGGCCTGGGCATCCAGACCAGCGATAGATCAAGCCTTGCATAGCTGCCGACTCCGTAGAATTGATTCGGCGTCACAATTGCGCCGGGGCCGATCGCATCCACATAGTAGAGGCTCGAGTTGAACTGGAGGTTCTTCATTAAATCCATGTATGAATGAATTTGAAACTGATTCTTGGGGTAGGTGTTCGGGAAGTAGGTTCCCGGGTTTAAACTGACCGTTGGCAGGCCCTGCACGTACTGTTCGAGCAAGCTGTACGATCCCGACAGCCGCCATTGCGGATTTACCTGCCAATTAAGCGCCAGTTCGGTGCCATACGTTTGCGCAGACTGGGCGTTGACGTTCATGCTCGGAATGACCAGCACTCCGTCAAGGAAATACGGCTGCTCATTGACCAGTGCGATCAGATCGCGGTACTCGTTCGCGAATGCCGTGATGTCCGCGGAAAACGTCTTGGTAAAACTGTGGCGCAGACCTATTTCGTAGGAGATTTCCTCCTCGTTTTGCAAGCCGGGCCCGCCCCCGATCGAGTTGAGGACCGTTTCGGGCGGTCCCGACGATACCGGCAGGATCAAGTCATAGTCTTCCGTCTGCCGGTCAGGAACCCGAACGGCCCGCGAAACGGCGCCCCAAACAGATGTTTTCGCCGTCGGAGTCCACAGCAGCCGAATGCTCGGCTGATAGTTGAAGCGCGTGAAATAGTCGTATTCGAACTTTGAACCGATAAACAGGTTCAGCTTATCGGGAACAATTGTGAGCGTATCCTGCACAAAGACGTTGAAGAGGTAATATTCCTTCGAAGGAGGCTGGACGATCGGCACGGGCAGGAAAAACGAGCTGACATCGTCCTTCTGAAGCCGGGCGCCCGTGCCCCACATGAGTTCATTCCCCTGCCAGAGCTGAAAGCGGTCGTGGAAATCGATGTCGCCGGTGTCCATGATGTCGCCGACGAACGAGTCGCGATGTTCGGTGCGGTCGTAATAGGCCTGCAATGCGAAATCGGAAGTGTCGGAATCCACGTGCGTCCAGCGGGCAAGGGCGTTTCCTTCGCTTTGATAGTCGTGCACATAGCCGGGGATCGGTTGTCCGAAGGATTGGGTATCGGTTATGTTTTCATAACTCATGCCGCTTTGAAAGGTCACGGTATCTTTGTCAGTTGCGTAGTTATCCAGGCGAAGGCCCCCCATCGACGAATCGAAGCGATCCGCCGCCGACCAGCCGCCGGGAACGTCGTCATTGCCAAAATCGCGACCCTTGGCGAAAACGCGGAAATAGGTGTTGGAACCGAGTTGCCCGCCGTAGCGAACTGCCAGATCGGAGGTATCGCTGCCTAATCGGGAATCAACCATAAGTCCCTGGGTCTGGTCGGCCGGCTTGGAGATGATATTGATCACACCATCCACCGCGTTTGATCCCCAAAGGGTTGCGCCGGGGCCGCGGATGACTTCTATCCGGTCCAGATCCGGAATCGGGTAATCCACCAGATTCCAATAAACACCCCCAAAATGCGGTGTATAAATGCTTATCCCGTCGTCGAGGACGAGGAGCTTGTTGTCGAAGACATCTCCAAATCCGCGTGCGGCGACGCTCCATCCGGTGATCTGATCTCCCCGCTGAACGAAAAGTCCCGGCGAAAGGCGCAGGATTTCGGGTATTTCATCCAAGCCGCTGCGCTGGATATCTTCCTGCGAGATAACGGTCACTGCGGCCGGAGCATCGGCAATGCGCTCGGGAGTCTTGGTCACCGTCGTGACGGGAACGCTCATCAGGTCTTCGAGGCTGAGCGAAGTTAGATTGGACGTAGAGGCGTCAACCTCTGACCCGGACACGAAAGACGGCCGCGATGCGGGCAACGCCTCGTTGGAGGGCCGCGTCACAGGCGCCGCCCAGGTTTTTGGCGCGGCCAGAAGCAGACAGATCAACTGCAAAAGCAGTTTTGGATTATGTCGCCCATGTTTACCAGCGTCTTTTTGTCGTTTCATGGTGTGCGGTCCTAACCTTGTGTTGGGCTGAATCGGGCTTGGTTAAACGGAGGCTGAAATGGATATGACCGCGTTAAGCATTTCCTGGTTATCGGACCGGCAGGTTGAACCGCCGTGCTCAGCAACCTGAGCGGTGTCAACTGCCGCGAGCCTTATGGCGCGGCCATATTCTCACCAACTTCATCGGCGACGATTCCATCGCCCTCATCACCCCCGGCGACCTCATTCTCATCACCGACTTCCGTTACAAAGAGCAGGCCCAGATCGAAGCCGGCTGGCTCAAGGCAGTCATCCGCGACGGCAAGATGGAAACCGCCCTGGCCGAAACGCTCCTCGGATCGAAGGCAAAACGCGTCGGCTTCGAGGCCAATCGCGCCAGCTTCGGCCAGATTCACGCCCTCGATATAGCCGTCAAAAAGCACCGCCGGAAAACAAGCGCCGAAGCATCCGAAAACGCAATGAAGGGAAAATAATTACGGCTGGCGGGATGCGGCTCACTGCGTCACGGGGGGAATTCTGCCAAAAGCGATCTTGTCGTCCATGGAATGACGAAAATTGTGCATCGGCCCAAAATAAACGGTCGAAGCGCCCCATCGCTGATTAATTTTGTCAACCGTCTGGGAAACACGCCGGGGTTTCTCGATAGCATCGAAAAGGGGTTCTGACACCTGTGTGGCTGGAATGAGCCCGCCGACTTCGACGCCTACTTTCATCGGGCGAGGGGCGCCGGCGCACGGCGTTGCCAGAGAACGTGGAATTTTGCCAAAAGAGTCGGAGTGTCCTGCACGCAGGGGAGCATGGCCTCCTGGAACCAATAGTTATCGTGAACATCCTTCACATGCGCCCGCAGGCATTGGGCGAAGTACCCATCATGCCTCAGGCGGGCGCCCAATCTGCAAAGCAGTCGCACCATGATGCCGTGAGCGCCTTCCTCATTTCGGAATTTGGGATCGAGGACGCTGGCATGGCTCATGGAACGGCGTCGTGTCGGTAGTTCCGGCTCATCGTATCCGTGAAAGCCAGCCCACCAATTTCCCCCGGTGACGGAGCCCCAAACTGCAATCGCCTCCCGTTTGCTGATCGCCCACAGGTCGCGCACCGTGTGAATTCCCTGGGCTTCAAGCCGCGCGACCATGCCATGGCCTATTCCGCAAAGATCATCCAATGAAAACGAGTCGAGGCGATCGGGCAGTTCCTTGACGCTCAATGCCGTCAATCCGTCGGGCTTGTGTAGGTCGCTGGCGATCTTTGCCAGCAACCGCGTGGGGGCAATGCCGATCGAGCAGGTCAGGCAGGGACCGAAATCCTTCAGAAGCTGATTCTTGATTTGCCGCCCAAGGGCGAGGGCCCGAGCGGTTTTTTGTTCCTCGCCCCATAGCTGGATCGCCCATTCGTCGATCGAATAGACCTTGTGGATGGGAACACAGAGGTCGATGCTTCGTAGAATGGCGTGATGCACGCGGACATAAACGTCGGGCCGGGCCTTTACCAGCAGGATCCCAGGACACAATCGCCGCGCATCCTGCACGCTGGTCCCGGTTTTCACACCGCACTGTTTGGCGTCGTAGCTGCACGCTATGATGGAGGTGTATTCCGATTCCACCGGAATCACCCCGATGGCCCGCTCGCGCAATTCCGGGCGCAGATGCTGTTCCACCGAAGCAAAGTAGGAATTCATGTCGATGAACAGCCAATTCATCCCTTCAATCATGCCAAACTTTTTACTAACATTCGCCCAGCGTCGTCAACATTGATTGAGCCGATTTGTTTGTTGTAATGCTGACAAACTCGCGGCGTGGAAGGATATTCCCATGCCGTTTTGACACATAATTTATGAAATGTTACCCCCCCTTGGAATTCGGTTTCGTTGACAACCCGCCTATGAGTCCAGTACCGTTCCGCACGCTCCCACCTCACCAGGCGGGGCCAAATTCAATGACCACCGTCGCTAGTAAACCCAAGGCATATCTCAAGGTCCGGCAAAAAACCGTTCGCGAGTCCTTGGCCAAGCTCAATCTCGACGGCCTCCTCCTTACCCTCCCCGCCGACATCGCTTATCTCACCAACTTCACCGGCGACGATTCCATCGCCCTTATCACCCTCAGCGACCTCATTCTCATCACCGACTTCCGCTACAAAGAGCAGGCCCAGATCGAAGCCGGCTGGCTCAAGGCCGTCATCCGTGACGGCAAGATGGAAACCGCCCTGGCCGAAACGCTCCTCGGATCGAAGGCAAAACGCGTCGGTTTCGAGGCCAATCGCGCCAGCTTCGGCCAGATTCACGCCCTCGATAAAGCCATTAAGGAAAAAGCCGGCAAAGAGGTCCTCGAGCTCGTCCCGGTCGAAGACCTGATGGTCAACATCCGCAAGGTAAAGGATGACCACGAAATCGCCCTCATCCGCAAGGCCGCCGCTATCGCCGAAGAGGCCTTCACCGCCGTCCGCGAAGACATCAAGGTCGGCCAGACCGAAAACTATTACGCCGGCCTGCTGATTTTCGAGATTCGCAGCCGCGGCGCCAGCGACGCCTCCTTCCCCGTCATCATCGGCGCCGGCCCCAACAGTAGCTTGTGCCACTATCGCCCCGCCGACGCCCTGGTGCGCGAAGACCAGCCCCTCCTCTTCGACTGGGGCGCCCTCTACGAAGGCTATTGCAGCGACATCACCCGAACCATGATGCTCGGCCGAGTCGCTCCCAAATTGAAAGAGATCTATAAAATCGTCCTGGAAGCCCAATTGTCCGCCATCGACTTCCTCCGCCCCGGCGTCACCACCCAAAAAGCCGACAAGGTCGCCCGTGATGTTATCGACAACGCTGGATATAAAGATTTCTTCGGCCACGGCCTCGGCCATGGCATCGGACGCGAAATTCACGAACTCCCCACCATGCGCAAAACCGGCGGCGACGAAGAGCTCCGACCCGGTATGATTATCACCGTCGAACCCGGTATCTATCTCCCCGGCGTCGGTGGTGTCCGCATTGAGGACGACGTTCTCATCACCCACAGCGGATGCGAAGTCATCACCACGCTCGATAAGACTTTCGAGGGTTGCCACATTGAGTGAAAAATCCCGACCCAAGAAGCCCGCCCCTCCTAGGCTCAAATCCCCAGGGAAATCCACAGGACCCATGGACCTCTCCCTCCTCGAGCGCATCGTCAAGCTGATGCAAGCCAACGATCTCACCGTGGTCGACCTCCGCGACGGCGACCTCCGCGTCACCCTGCAGCGCGGACCCGCCGGTGGCGTGGTCCAGACCCTCTCGCCGCAAATGGGAATGTCGGCCATGCCCGCCGCCCACGCGCCTAAAGTCTCATCTTCCATCGACGAAAATGAGAAAGAAAACCTTCGCGAAATCAAAAGCCCCATGGTCGGAACTTTTTATTCCGCACCCAGCCCCGATGCCAAGGCCTTCGTATCCGTCGGCTCCAAAATCACCGACGACACCGATGTCTGCGTCATCGAAGCCATGAAGGTCTTCAACAACGTCAAAGCCGAATGCTCCGGCACCATCGCCAAAATCATGGTCACCAACGGCCAGGTCGTCGAGTTTGGGCAAGTCCTTTTCCTCGTTAAGCCGTGAGCAACAAGCGGCCCCTAAAATTCGCCAACGCGGATGCCGTCGCCGCCGACGTTCGCCTTCTCCACGAAGGCTATTCCCAATCCGGAAACTGGTCCCTCCAACAAATCTGCTGGCACCTCGCCAAGGCCCTCCGTTCCTCAATGCGGCCAGGCCCCCATGACCCAGTCGAAACCGGAATCGTCAAAAAAATGCAACTCCGCGCAATCCTGATGGCCGGTCGAATCCCCTCCGGCATCAAATCCCCGGAGCACGTGGTTCCCCCCCCGGACGTACCCGAAAGCGCCATCGATGATTTCCTCACCGCCCTCGAAGAATTAAAGCAGTTCAAGGGCGATTTCGCCCCCCATCGAATGCTCGGAAACGTCGGCCATGAAGATTTCATCCGCCTGCACCTGATTCACTGTGCCCATCACCTGAGCCATCTGCGGCCGGCCGTAACCGCGGGAACGAATTAAAAATGTTTTCCAAGATCCTCATTGCCAACCGCGGTGAGATTGCCCTGCGGATCATCCGCGCCTGCCGCGAGATGGGCGTCCAAACCGCCGCCGTCTATTCCACCGCCGACAAAGACGCCGCCTATCTTCGCCTCGCGGATCAAGCAATCTGCATCGGCGACGCCCCCCCCGCCGAAAGCTATCTCAATATCCCTGCCATCATCTCCGCCGCCGAAATCGCCGACGTGCAGGCCATCCATCCCGGCTACGGTTTCCTCGCCGAAAACGATCACTTCGCCGAAATCTGCCGAAGCTGCAAGATCGAATTCATCGGCCCTCCCGTCAGCGCCATGGCCGCCGTCGGCGACAAAGTCGCCTGCAAAAAGCTCGCCAAAAAAGCCAAGGTCCCCACCGTCCCCGGCAGCGAAGGCGCCGTCGACGACGAAAAAACCGCCCTCAAAATCGCCGCCCAGATCGGATATCCCGTCATCATCAAAGCCGCCGCCGGCGGCGGGGGCCGCGGAATGCGCGCCGCCCACAACGACGTCTCCCTCCAGGCCGGCTTCAAGCAAGCCCAGGCCGAGGCCGAAAACGCCTTCAAGGATTCCACCGTCTACATCGAAAAATACGTCGAATTCGGCCGCCACGTCGAAGTTCAGATCATGGCCGACCAGCACGGCAACACCGTCCATCTCTGGGAACGCGACTGCTCCATGCAGCGCCGCCACCAGAAACTCCTCGAAGAATCCCCCAGCCCCGCCCTCAAGCACGACGTCCGCGAAAAGCTCTGCGAAGCCGCCGTCCGATTGGTCAAAGCCGCTGGCTACGTCAACGCCGGCACCGTCGAATTCCTGGTAGATGAAGACCAGAATTTCTATCTCTTAGAAGTCAACGCCCGCATTCAAGTCGAGCACCCCGTCACCGAGCAAATCACCGGCGTCGATCTGATCAAAGAGCAAATCCGCGTCGCCGCCGGCTTGCCGCTCAGCGTCAAGCAAAAAGACATCCCCCGCATTGGCCACGCCATCGAATGCCGGATTAACGCCGAAGACCCCCAGCGAAATTTCGCCCCCTCCCCCGGCCTGATCGAAGAACTCCGCCTCCCCGGCGGCCCCGGCGTCCGCATCGACAGCCACGTCTACGCCGGCTACCGCATTCCCCCAAACTACGACAGCATGATTGGCAAGCTCATCGTCCACCGCCCCACCCGCGCCCAGGCCATCGCCACCATGAAACGCGCCTTGGGCGAGTTCCACGTCTCCCCCGTCAAGACCACCATTCCCCTCCAGCTCCAAATCCTCCACAACCAGAATTTCGCGAGGGGAGAAGTGGATACCGGGTTTGTGGAGAGGGAATTGTTGGGCCGGTAGCCCGCACCTTTACCCCCTCGCCCGGTACTCCGGGAGAGGGCAGGGGTGAGGGCCAAAAAAAAAGCCGGAACTCTCGCGACTCAATGCCAAAACCACGGATTTCACGGATAAAAATCAATTCTTTCTTATCCGCGCCCATCCGCGAAACCCGCGGTTAAATTTTCTTCTTCCCCCCTCCCCAGTTTATTATTCCAATTGACAATCGACTAACCGCCCCCTACAGGAATAAACTCAAACATGACCGGCGACTGGCAAACCCAGATGAAAACCGTGGTCGACCTCATGCGCGGGCTAAGCCGCGAAACCGACCCCCAAAAAGCCGCCCAATACTACATCGCTCGCGTCCGGAAAATGTTCCCCGCCGACCGATGGGTTTCCGTCAGCCGCCGCGGAATGCCCCCGGGTGAATACCTCATCACCCGAAGCTCCACCTGGGACGAGGAGATCGACCCCTGGCGCCAGCGCGATCGCCTCCCCCGCCTCAAAGGCGGCCTCCTCGGTGAACTGATCTACAGCGAAGAACCCCAGCTCATCTACGATCTCCCCTCCCGCCTCAAGTCCGATGATCCCGGCTACGAATATCTCAAGGGCATGAAAATGCTCATCACCCTCCCCATGTACGACGAGGGCATCGCTCAGAACATGCTCGTCCAGTTTTTCAACGACCCCTCTCAATTCTCCACCGAGCGCTATCCCACCCTCATGTGGCAGGCAAACCTCTGGGGCCGCGGAACCCTCAACCTCGCCCTCCGCCGCGAGCTCAGCGAAGCCCTCGCCTCACTCGACAACGAGCTCGACAAAGTCGGCGAAATGCAGCGATCTCTCCTCCCCTCGCAATTACCCAAAATCGACGGCCTACAGCTCGCCGCCGACTACCAGACCAGCCAGCGCACCGGCGGAGATTACTACGACGTCTTCGATTGCGGCGACGGCCGCTGGGGCCTTCTCATCGCCGACGTCTCCGGCCACGGAACACCCGCCGCCGTCATCATGGCCGTCACCCACGCCATCGCCCATCTCCACCCCGGCACCGGCGAGCCCCCCGGAAATCTCCTCTCTTTCGTCGATCGCCAGCTTTCCGACAAATACACCAACGACCGCCGCTCCTTCGTCACCGCTTTCTACGGCATCTACGACCCCCGCGATCGCTCCCTCACCTACTCCCGCGCCGGTCACAACCCCCCAAGGTTCATGCGCCCGGAATAATCGAACCCCTCGACGGCGTCGGTGGCCTCCCCTTGGGAATGGGCGTGAAAGATGAAAAATACGCCGAGAAAAAACTGATCCTAAAAACCGGCGACGACCTGCTGTTCTATACGGATGGCATCACCGAAGCCCGAAACCCCGCCCGCGACATGTTCGGCATCGAACGCCTCGACGCCGCCATCCTAAAACCCGCCAAATCCGCCCAGGAAAAGCTCAAAAACGTCCTCGCCGATCTAGCCGCCTTCACCGGCCCCGCCCCCGCCGATGACGACCGCACCCTCGTCGCCGCCCGGGTAATCTAAAAATATGGCGGAACCCGATCGCGTCATCGAATACGCCACACACACCAACGACATCCACGCCCTGCGGCTGGAGCAAAACGCCGACGCTTTTCGCGTGATTTTTCCGGTTAAGCCAACATGGATGTGGGTCCTGGACATCGTCGCCCCGCTCTTTTTTGCGTGCTGCAAACTCGTAACGGCAATCTGGATTCTATTAATGGTTTGGAGGGTATCGTCGATGCGAGTTTTCGGACCGCCAACCGCTCTGCACGAGCTGATCCTGCGATTCGGCCTTGAGATTTTTGGCGCGACGGGTCTGGCGGTTGCGTTCTGGACGGTGATCGCCGCGTTCGACTGGTGGCGTTTCCGAAAGTTCGCTGGAGAACCACGGGAGCTGATCGTAAATCGGGAAGGAATAACCGACAGGAAACCGGGCTGGCTCCAAATGTGTGAGCGGCGGGTTGGGGCGGGCGACATCAAAGAGATTCGGCTAAAGGTTTACCGCTTTCACTTCAGCCGAAAAAAAACGGTCGCTGATTTAGTCATCTACAGGGTGAAGGGTTGGCCGATTCGGTGTCGCTTATCGACGGCAGATGGGGAGCTTCCGGGAGAGATTGGGCGGCGGATGGCGATGATGGTGGGATGCTCGCTGAAGTGAGGGAGAGTGTCGGGGTTTGATGTCCGTAAGACAAAAAAGGGTTTGTCCACGATTCTCTGAGCGCCGGAACGCGCACCGCAACACGAGTTGGCGCTGCGCTTTGGGGGGTTGCGGTTAAGCAAATGCCGAGGGGATCTCAGGGTTCGGGGGTTGTGGCGATAATTCCGACTTTCAGCGATTGGGCGGAGTGGTATTGGTGGTCGGGAAGGACCGGTTTGAGGGAGGCAGCGGGCGCAGGGTGATTTGGGCGGCGCGGAGGCGGGTTTGCTCGTCGGAGTCGTCGAGAAGATCGTCAACGGCAGTGAGGGCCTTTGCGGCGGTGGCCTGGAGCTGATCGATGACGGCGGCGTGGAGGGCGGCGCGGCCTTCCGCGAGGGCGCGGCGGTAGTCCTCGTTGAAGGTTTTCCAATTCCAGAGGGTCTTGCGATCGATGTCGAGGATTTCGGCGATGCGGGAGTCGTTTACGCCGCGGAGGGTGTGATCGATGGCGAGCAACTGACGTTCGGAGAGATCGAAGGATCGGGCATTCCCCAGATTTCCCCAAAATTCCCCACTTTTTTGGGGGATGGAGGAGATGGGGAGGTCGAGGGAAGTTGGGGGGCGGGGAGCGGGGATTTGGGGTTCGGGATTGGAGAGTTCGGAATCGAAGCTTGAGATTTCGAATTTGAAGTTTGAGATTTGAGAATCGGGATCGGGTGACATGGAACCCTCCGGGTTAGTAGGTAGATAATAGAAAGTTGAGAGTAGAGGCAGAGAAAACATCAGGGCTCTATATACAGGTCCAAAGGTGCACGTTTTGTACCTATTTTTGGAAAAATCCGGGCGGAATTATTTTTGGGGGGGTGAGATTGAAAAGAAATTGATATGGGCGGGGAGGTGAAGGGCGTTAGGGAAGGAGAATCACCTGCCGACTGAAGTCGGCAGGCCGGGTTGGGGCGTATGGGGTAAATGCTTGAACCTTGGGCGCGAAGTTCTATCATCGCCCCATCAACCAATCCCGAATTTTCCCGGAGGCCATATGAGCACCCAACTAAAAGGAAACGCCGTCGTCGGACAATCCGGCGGACCCACCGCCGTCATCAACCAATCCCTCGTCGGCGTCATCCAGGGCGTCAAGGAATGCGGCCACATCGACCAGCTCCTCGGGGCCCGCCACGGCGTGAGAGGAATCGTCGATGAGAAATTCATCGACCTGAAAAAAGCCAGTGGCGAACTTCTCGAACGCGTCGCCAACACCCCCGCCGCCGCCCTCGGCTCCACCCGCGACAAGCCCGATGCCGCCTACTGCGAAAAAATCTTCCGCTCGTTTTCAAAAAATAACGTCCGCTACTTTTTTTACATCGGCGGCAACGACTCCGCCGACACCGCCCGCATCGTTTCCGAGCTGGCGAAAAAGGAAAAATACGAGCTCCGCGTCTTCCACGTCCCCAAGACCATCGACAACGACCTCCGCGTCCACGATCACACGCCCGGTTACGGCTCCGCTGCCAAGTTCGTCGCCGCCGCCATGATCGGCGACAATTACGACAACAAATCCCTCCCCGGTGTAAAAGTCGACATCATCATGGGCCGCAACGCCGGTTTCCTCACCGCCGCCTGCGCGCTGGCGCGTCACGCCGGCGACGACGGCCCGCATCTCATTTACGTCCCCGAAGCCCCGCTGAGCGAGCAGAAATTCATCGCCGACGTCGAGCGCGTCTATTCCAAGCTGGGCCGATGCCTCATCGCCGCCAGCGAAGGCATCGTCCGCCCCGACGGAACCACCTGGACCGAAGCCATGGCCGACACCCTCGACCGCGACAGCCACGGAAACGTCCAGCTCTCCGGCACCGGCGCGCTAGGCGACTTCCTGGCCGACCTCATCAAACGCAAAGTCCAGTCCCCCGGCGGCAAAAAACTCCGCGTCCGCGCCGACACCTTCGGCTATCTCCAGCGCAGCTTCCCCGGATTCGTCAGCACCGTCGACGCCCAGGAAGCCCGCCGCGTCGGCCGCATGGCCGTCAAGTACAGCTCGCAAGGCGAAACCGAAGGCAGCGTCGCCATGAAACGCCACCCCGGAAACGCCTACAGCATCGACACCTTCCTCACTCCCCTGGCCACGGTGGCCAAGGAAACCAAGCATCTGGATCCCTCCTTCATCGCCGACGGCAACAACGTAACCGATGCCTTCATCCAGTACGTCAAGCCCCTCGTCGGCGACCTACCGAAAGTCGGATCGCTTGATGAAATGAAGTGAAGTCGCCAGACACCGTCGCCCCCGTTTAGCCGCACCCCCCCCAAGCGAAGCGACTGCTTATACAGGGGTGCGCTTTCTGCTCCGCGCGAGTCGCACCAGCCCTCAACCAAAAAACCGCTTCAGCTTCAAAAAGTGCTTCTCAAACAGGTGATAGCTCGCAAACGCGATCAGCGACGTCGCCGCCAGGCACAGCACATAATGCGGAATGACGGCCGTCCAGATATGCCCATGCCACGCCATCCTTCGCATCGAGAACCAGGTCGTCAGCGTGTTGAGAATGAGCCGGTGATAGATATACATCCCATAGCTGTAAACCCCGAAAAACCGCAACCACCTCTGTGAAAGAACACGATTGGCAACCCCGGCAGTTTGCAGCGAGAGCAGCAAAAACGCCGCCCACGCGAAGGCGATGAACGTATAGCTGATCACCGCGATCGGCTTACCGAAATGAATCGACCCGACGACCCGTCCATCCAGCGCAAAACAAACGATCGCCGCCGCCGTCGAAAACAATCCAACCCACTTAAACCTTCCCAGAAGCTCCCGCGCCGACCGCCGCTGAATCAGCACCGCCAGCAGCGCCCCCAGCGCCAGGCAATCCATCCGGCACTGCGTCGCCACGTACGGCACCAGCGGATTCTCCCCCGAAACCACCGCATACGCCCGGCAGATCGGCGCGATCACGATCAGCGCAACGCACAGCCGCACCAGCCCCCGATCCGACAGCAGCCAGACCATCAGCGGCCAGAAAAGATAAAAATGCTCCTCCACCGCCAGCGACCAGAAATGCCCCAGCGAAACCTGGGCATGATCCAGAAACGTAAACCCCGTCCGGCAGATCAGGTAATTCGTTCCGTAAAACCAATACCACGGCCAAGCATCCCGAAGCGTCGTCAGCTTCTCCCACGACGGAATCGTGTGCAATCCGATCAACAGCAAAATCAGCACGAAATAATAAAGCGGAAAAATCCGCAGCGCCCGGCGCGAATAGAAATTCCGAAAATAATGCTCCGACGACCGAGACCGAAGCAATATTCCCGTGATCAGAAACCCCGACAACACGAAAAACAGATCGACCCCAACGACCATGTTGCCGGTGATCGGCTGAAAGATCTTCGCGAGTATGTTCCCGTAATCCTTCTCTGGCGAGAAGTGGTTGATGAGCACGAGCAGGATCGCCACGCCGCGGACGCCGTCGAGGGCGGGGATGTGGCCCAGGCGCGAATGGTTCACCTCATCGCCTTCGCGTGACAGGGGGCCGTGGGATGTTTCAGGCTGGTCCTGGATTGCCGTCATTGAGCGCACTTCCGAAGGCTTTATCGGCAAAATGGCGCGGGAGGGCAAGCATTGGTCTCTACGCCCGGGAACTGACAATCCGCATCGCTTCCAGCGGGTGATCGGTAATCAGCATGGTGATATTCGACCCCAGCAGCCGCTCGATATGCCCCAGCTCGTTCACCGTCCAGACGCCGACACTCTTGTGAACGTCCTGCGGCTTAAACGATTCATGCCTGATATGGATCGCCCCCGGAAAATCCCCCGGCAGCTCATCAAAATCGTCCGCCAGCAGCGCGATCGGACACTTCCCCTCCGTCGCCCGGCTGGCGCAAAGCATGTCCTCCCGGTGAAACGAATGCAGCATCCCATTCTTACGATAAACCAGCCGCGCAATCTCGTGAATCCTTTCCCCCATCGGCTGCTTGGTCTCGACCAGCAATCGCCGCGCAGGACCGGCAAGCGCGAGCAGTTCCTCCAATATTGGAAGCTTGTGGGAGGTTGGATTTCCGTCCCGGTCGCGCAGCCGCAGACCGCCAAGTCGCTCCAGCGCAAAATCCGCGACCCATCCGCTGCCCGTGGTCGTGCGATCCAGCGTCTCATCGTGGATTACAATCGGCACCCCATCCGAGCTGATCTGCACATCGCACTCGCACCAGAGAATCCCCGCGTCCCACGCCGCGGTCATGGCCGCCAGCGAATTTTCGGGAAGCACTCCGTGCAAGCCGCGATGGGCGACGATGATGGGAGGAGGGTTTGACACGGAAATGAGGGCCTGGATTGAGAGATCCGCGGGAATTAAGAGAAAGGCCGAGGTCGGATTCGAACCGACGAATAACGGATTTGCAATCCGTCCCCTTAGTCCGCTTGGGTACTCGGCCCTAAATCGACACTCGAAATACCCTCATCGGAACCCCCAACGCCAGCTAGTGCCAATGAGTGCAAATCAGTGTCAGCACTCGGATTATATCTCCTATCCTCATCGGGGCAAGTGTCATGGTTTGTCTGCGATTCTGTGCCAGTTGGTGCCCCCGTTGGACCAGAAATGACCATGTTTTGGTCCAACAGGTGGTCCAACGCTTTATCATCTGTTCCAGTGCGGATCGCGGTGCTTCGCTCATCGTTGCCAGGCGACGGTAGACGTTCAATTGCGGCGTATAGCTCATCAAGCCGGGCGTGTGAATAACCTTCGGTGACTCCACTGTCAGAGTGCCGCATCAACGCTCGTTTGGTGGTGTAGCTGCATCCCGTGCGATCCAAATTAGTGCAATACGTGTGACGCAAGGCGTGGAAATCCGCCCGCCGTCCCTTTGCATCGGCTAACACTACGCCGGCTCGGTTCAAATCCTTCACCATCGTTTTCATATCCGGCACGGTTGAAACGACGCAGGTATCAGGCATTCCGGGCGTTCGCTGTTGAATCAGCTTGAGCAAATACGGATGGATGGGCAATGCGTCGGCTTTGCCGTTTTTAGTTTGTTCTGGTCGCAATTGGATGAATGGCCGGGGAGCATTCAAGCGAAGATCGCCCCACCGCAACTCTTTCAACTCAGACCGCCGAAGTCCGGCCAGCAGGGCCCATGCGTATTTCTCTCGCCGATCTTCCGTGGTATTCAAAAGCAAAGCGGATGATTCAGGATCGGTCAATGCTCTCCTCGCCCGCGTCCGCTTTCCATTGCGTTCATCAACTCGTTTCAGATTGGCCAGCGGATTCGCGGTGATTCTTCCCTCACGTTGTAACCAATGGACAAACGCCTTGACTCGCATGATGAATTTATTCTGGTAACTTGGCGTTAATCCCCGTCGATCCAGCGTGGTCAGAATGCTTCTCATGCTATCCGCAGTGATATCGCCGATCCGTTGCCACTTGCCCCACTCCAAAAGTCTGTCCATCGTCCATTGAGCGATGCGAAGCGTATCAGCGTCCCGCTTTTCAAGCATAAGTGATGCCATGTAATCCTTACTGTGCTGCTGAACAGATAACAGGGCGTAATCCATCGCCACGGTACGCACACCGGATGCCCGCTGGTCCGCCTCTTGTTGTAGCGCCATCAATCGGCGTTCACTGGCCGTCTTATCGGTGAACAGCTTGACGCGGATTCTCTTGTCTGCTGAAACAGCAACCTTGCCGTACCAGTGGGCGAGTTTCTTTCCATTACGACCCGCGATCTTAAAAACGTGTGCCATTGCATCTACTCCCGTTGCGATCAATATACCACGCAATTGCATCATACGTTTCGGATTATTACAACTGGAACACCTAACGCATCGCGCAGGAATTGGCACAAGTCATCCCTTCGCACGACGTAAATCTCTGCGGAGGGTCTACCGGGATCAACACGTTTTGTAGCGAGTAGCACGTGGCCGTTTCGTCCGGTGGTCATCCAATTCCACACCGACTGCCTTGTCACTTTCAGCCCTGCCCACTCTGCCAGAATCCTTGGCAGCTTACTCGCTCTTATGAAATTGGGGAGCACATTTTCGTCTGGATATTCATTCATGCCATTTTCTCCGGTTACGATTCAAACTTGCGAACCATCCTCGTTACAGATTTTCCGTTCAATGTCCCTGACTAATGCCAACGTGCCTGCCGGGCATTCGTGGATGGCTAGGCAAACCGTTTGCAGTTGCTTCACGCGATCCGCCAGCCAATGCAGGGCATCAGCCAAATCAGTCACGTTATTCGTGCCGTCGATTAAGACGGTGAAACTTTGTGCCTCGACAATCTCGCCAGCAACACCATCCGCGTCCGTTGGCTGGATTGTGAACGGCGATTTTCCATCGCGGGTCGCAACCTCCACCTGCACTCCATCGGCCTCGATGGATGAGATTTCGACGTACACGTTGCCACAAATATTCCGATCTACGCTATCGCTCATTGGAGAACCTGCCTTTTATAAAAACTCCTGTGGCGGTCTCTCCTGTGGTTTCATTCAATCCCGAATCGAACACACGCTCGATTTACGGGCATAAGGTCAACTGCCTTGACGATCTAACTTGACGATCTTTTCCGACCATACTTCGGTCCGCTCAATATGCCTTTGTCCCCTGCTGACGCTGACACAATTACGTTTTTCCTGGGGAATCGTGAATATTGTCAGCGTCAACGGATGGTAAAGTGCCAGGCGGTGACAGAACAAAGGCCGCCGAAGGCCGTCCGGCCCCCGGTCCATCTGGTACGGAAAACTCCCACTTCCCCAACCCGGTCTTGACCAGTTGATCCAATGCCGCTTCAGCCGATTGGCTGTCTGGGTATTTGCGACTGTGGCGTTGAAGCTCGCGGGCAGTGACACGCCCGCCCACGGATTGAATCCAATCGACAAGCTCACGTGCCAAATGCTCGGCAGGCGATTCATGCAGGAGCGTATAAACACGTTCCGTCTCATGGCCGAACCATCGGGCAAGTGCAACGCCAGCGGCGATGCTGTATTCATCGACGGTGTTAGCGAACGCCCCCAATGATCCTGTTGCTTCGCGGATTGAGTGAATCGCAATCGCCAGGCGGGCGGCATAGCCTTCCAGCTTGCTCCATGCAGCCCCAAGCTCAGTCCCCGCCAACTTGTTTTCCTCCTGCGCATGTTGGTTATAGAATTCGATCCACGCGCCCTTGGCCTCATTTGTCAGGGTTAGCACCGATGGTGTCGCGTCCAACTGAAACCCAAAGAGCGAATCGAACAATGCCTCCATTGCCTGTTGCGTGTCGGGGCTGATTTCATTTTCGGTCCACCGCTTTACCTGCCGTGGGGGCATCGCCAATAAAAGACGGGCAGCTAAACCGTTCGCGTAGAATTCAGGTGTTAAACAGCGGGCGAGGATTTTAGGTTGGATGGTCCCGGTGAGACACACTGCCGCACGCTGGACGTAAATGGTTGTCTGGTCGCCTTGTTTCCTATCGACCTTCAAATTTCCGGCACGGTGCATGGTGAGATAGTGTTGAACATCACTGCCACGGCTCGCCTTGTACTGACCGAAAGAACCAAACCAGCCGGACAATTCATCTATTGCTACCAGCACGCCGCGACGGGTCTTGTCCAAACGATCTGCTAATGCTTCGATTGTGATATCGGAGCAAACCACATGCTGGCAATGCGAGGGGGGTTTAGGTTGCTCGCCCACTCGGTCGGCCTTTGGCGTGTTTTTCCATCTCTCAAGCTCCGCCTCATACGCGTTGTATTCTTTGCGGAAATTCTCAAGCAACTGTGTCTGCCGTTTCCAACTGAATTCGAGGGCCGCCGCGATGGCCGGGGATTTAAGCGTGCCAGAATCAGCAATTATCACGGCCCACAACACACTTGACTCGTACCACTTTGCCTTCAAGTGAATGCACCTTGTATTGCCAACAGCGGAGGCGATGGCGCTCAATAATGGCAACGCGATATAGGCTTCGTCACACCCCAAAGCCGCTGCCGTTTCACGGATGAACGGCGCGACTGGATCGGGCAGCCATTCCGTGGGAAAACGATGCCATGCGTCAACGGCTTTAAGTACAGATAGCTTGATTGTTGCCGGGTGACTCTCAATCTCCGCCAACAGTGATTCGCGTGTCCCACCAGCGTCAAAATAATCGCTGGCGTCTTTCACGCCGTCGCCAGGGCATTCAAGGATTCTGATTTCAGCGGCGATCCCCGACAATGACGCCGCGACTTGCTTTGCGTGTTTTCGACCCGGCTCATCCCTGTCCGCGATAATTACGACACGCCGATCTTTGAACGGGGCATTGTATTCGTTACGCCATTTCCCAGCCCCGCCGACGTTGCATGTTGCGGTGAGACTGAGAGAATGCAGGCGATCGGCATCGCGTTCCCCTTCAACAATGAATACAGGTAGCAATGAGTCAGCGGCAAGCAATTCCGGCAAGCGATAGAGAACACGCCGCACGCCATCCATATTGTAAAGCCATCCGCCCTTCCCGTCAGGCCGGCGTTGCCGGAAATCTTTGGGGACAAAACGGACGGCCTGATAGAGCAGTGTGCCCGATTCGTTGCGGTAATCGTAAGTCGCAACGATGCAGCGGCGAGAGAACAAATCTGCCATCTTCAATCCAGCCGCATCGCAAACTTCTTCGGTCGTGCATCCCGCGTGACAGTGAAGCAACCACCTATCCGGGGTCTGAGTGATGGTAAGGCTGGCTTTGTTATCGTCGTGGGCCGGGCATCGACACTGCCACGCATTTTCGCCACGCTTAACGGCTCCCGCAAAATGAGAGACAACATCGACATTCGATGATTGGTGGCGACGGGGCGGGGGCGGCAATGGGGGGATTATCGGAGCGTTACGTTTATGAAGATACCTTGCATTCAAATAGGCTATCTTTTCGGGCGTTAATTGTTCGGTACTCATGACCCCATTCTCCTACTGCTTTGCACAAAGCTGATTGGATTGCTCGGCGTTGATTGAACCCAACCTGTTCAGGTCATCTACACGAAACCGAATCATCTTTGGACCGAAGCGAATTCGTTGAAGCTGACCGACGCTGACCATACGCCACAGTGACCGCTTTGAAATGGACAGCATTTTCGCGGCTGTCCCAGCGTCCACAAACACTGGCGTCGTAACGGTTGAATCACTCATGTTTAACCTCCGGTTCAAATGCACCGCTTTCCCCCAATTCGAAATCCGCAGACCTATGCCGTAATGCCCAGGATGCCCTTTGCGTGTCATGGGCCGTCCAGAGAAATGAACCGCTGGGGCTTTTGGGGGGCGGCACTACTTTGCCCGTCCACAACGCATTCGTCAGCTTGTGTATTTCGATACCAAGCAGGCGAGCCACTTGTCGAGTAGATAAGAACGTCATGACGGACCCTCCAAAGTAAATGGCCAAGTTAGATACGGCCCACACCCCCACTGGATTTGTGGTTGAAGGCGTGGTTGACGAAATGAAAAACCCCGGAGAAACCGGGGCTAATTTGAAATTCAGATGTGGTTGGGTTTGTGGTTGGGGCTACGAATCGTCATTCTGCTTCCGCTGGCTGGCGATCCGACTGCTCTTTTGCCGTCGTGCCGTATTCGCGGCTTCATTGGCGTCCACATCATTTCCGTGCTCACAAATGGCGCGCCTCATTTTCTGCAAGACCGGAATCGCCCGCAGTTTCCTGTAGAGGGTGGTGCGGTCGCACTGAATTGCCGATGCCATTTCCCTTACCGGCATATTTGGATTTTGATAGAGCAGCGGTCCAATACGGCCAACCCATTCGGCGTCTGTCAATCCCGAACCATTGGCCTTTCTCACTGTGGACTTCGCCCGCCGCATTTTCCCTGTGTCGGGCGCGGCGAGTGTGGCAACCAACGCTTGCCCCTTCGCCACCGCTCGCAACGTGGCATCCTCAACACGCTCCCACATTTCATTCGTGATCGGTTTACGCCGCAGAGTTAAGACAGGGGTTGAATCTATCCCCGCCACTTCTAACATCCCCGCCATTACCATTGCTCGATCTACAGGCATGGGCGGGGCAATCACTCGCTTCGGATCAGAAAGCCGCGTCTGTGCCAGGCGGACGATGGTGGCTTCGTAACTGTTCGGAATATCCTGCATCTTCGGCAACTCCATGAAGCGGAAACAGCGTCCCCGCACTCAGAATATACTCCACAAATCGAGTACAGGTTGCGCCAAATGGCACTATCTGAAAAACAGTGCTGACAAATCCCCCCGCAGTTGACTGGAAAAGGGATATTGTCAGCGTCAGCAGTGTCAGCAGGGGGTGACACGTATGGACTTGGCCGGGCGAAGGGAGGCAGGAGGGGATCGTCACGCCGCGTCAAGTCTCAATGATTAAACCACCCACCCCCTATGACCCGCAATATTCATTCCCACGATCCATTCGTCATCCCCATCGCACTGGCCCATAAAACCGACGCCGGGCCGGGCGGAGTCCGGGGCATGACCGTGTGGGTACAGAGTGCCTACATATCTAGCATTCCGTTCAAGAGCTTACCCCGGATGGACGATGCAAGGGGCATCCGCTGAAAGGGGGGAGCACCGTGGGCGAATATCGCACGATCTTACCTGAGCCGCTGCACCACAACGTGTATCACAATCGAACTGATTGTCGGGAGGGGCAAAAGATCAAACCGGAACATCGGAGGTCGGGCAAGGGAACCCAAAGGCGTCTGTGCAAAATATGCGGTATTCTGGCCAACGCTCGCAAAGGACTGGATCGAGCGTTCCCCAAATCGTAGTCACTATGCACAAGCTCACCGCCACTCAAAAGTCCATCATCCTCGCGACATTCGCGATTGCAGGTTTCATCGCTCTATATCCCCCGCCGTACTATCTACGTTGGGACATGCCGACACGATATGTCTATATGGATGTTGCCAGTCTGCTCAATGCTTACGTGGCACTCGCGTTTATCGCATCCGCTGTGTTTCTGATTGTTACGTGGGGCGTGATTGGAGCAGTCTGGCGATGGATCGTGAGATACAAGGTCATTGTCTTGGCCACACTCATTCCGATATTGATCGCTGCGACTTTTTTCGCGCTCTATCAGTGCGGGGTCTTTGATTCATGGAACATCGCTGTTAGGCCGGTCCAGCAATCCACTGCCAATGCCGGAATTCCAAATGATCTTGTACCCGTTGCTCCATCACACAAACGGGACGTATTCGACGATCTTGACGATCAAGCCCACAAGAATACGAATGCCGCTCGATCTCCGTTCGCTGATATGCCGTCAGCATCCGATGCCGCTCAACCATCAAATTCAAACTGAATATCGAATTCGCAAGATCGTCAAGGCTAAATTTTATATACGCGACTGATGGCTATAGAAGGTAGTGGATGGGACCCATTTGACGATCAAAAGGTATCACCCCCCGTCTCAACTGTGTGCATCATCGCAGCATCAATCATTCACTCAACGCAACGGATCAGTACAGCATCGTGAGAGGGCGGTTCATCCGCGTATCAAATGGGCGTGGTGTTCTTCCGTTTCCCGCCGCGTGGTGTGTGGGAATGGAGTGCCATCGGCCCGGCCAGTGTGTAACCCCATCGGACACGCCATCGGGTGCGAAGCGTTACCCGTTGTGGATCGTCAGCAATCAGGGTGCGGACCGCCTCTCGCACAACTCGCCGGACCTTGCTCGCATTCGGGAACACTCTGCGGATCACCCGGCCAAATTGATTCAACCGTAACGGCTTCGGATCAACTGGCGGGGACAGCAGCACGCCATTCATCGACTCACGTCGCCATCCGCGTTTCTTGCAGGCTTGCCAATGCCGTAGGTATGCGGCATACAGCACGGTCAGTGGAGTCCAGATTCGGGAATCGGAGTTGATGTCCGGGTAATAGAAGTGCAGGGCCTCTTTAACCTCAAGCTCTTGGCCTGTCAGTGAGCCACGTTCGCGTCCGGTATACCCCACGGCTCATTTCCCCTTCGCCGCTCGGATCGTTGCCAGAATTGCTTGCCGTGCGGCTTGCGGGAGCTTGTCCCATAACTCAATCACCGCTTGCAGTTCATTGCCTTTCCCCGTGGCGTGGTCCAACTGGTGGTCCGCAGATTCAGGGACACCCCGTTTTTCCGAGGTTTTTTGAGATTCCCCGTACCCCGCTTGGGTACTCGGCCGGGATTTATTCGGACGGAAATCGGATCAACTTTATCGTTTCCGCTTCCGGACGCTGGTGTTATACCGCTGGATGTAGGTTGTCGCCAATGGGCATGGGCGATGCCAGATAAGTCGCCTGTTCCTGATCGTCCGCCTCTATGCCGCAGCACCCGACCGTTTGAGAATAGCCGAGTTGACCTTGTTGCGCCGCGCCACCAGTTGCGCAACGCTCAGCCACACGGCGATCGCAAAAATAATACTCCACTTCGCAACTTCGACGACAAACAGGCCCAGTCCGGGTTGTGGAATAATTCCCAACGGATACCCGGTCGTGTTCCACACGAGGATCGCCGGCCTGAAATATGGCCCAAGCCGGTAGAACGGGTCCGCCCCCAACAACGGTGAAAACCCAATCGCAACCAAACCAGCCTCCGCGACGTTCATCAGTGCCAACAGGACCAGCGGCACAAGCAGGATTCTCGCAACCCGTTTCAGGCCGCTGCTGCAAAGCGCCTCCCAAAGCGGCATGCACGCCAGCAGAATCGTCATCGACGAGAACGCATCCAGTACGCAGTAATTGATCGTCTTTGGATACGGTCCGTAGCGAAGGTATCTCCAACTCAGCTCAACAAACAATTGCGTCACCCTCGGCTGGTTTTTCGGCGGCATGTCCATGAAGAGGGCTGATATACCCGCCATTACCAGCGCCGGCAGAAAGAGCTTCAGCGCGGTGGTGAGCAGCGCCACGACGTAACAGCAGATGATCCCCCAGCGACGGGTCCAATCCAATCGGCTCGGACGCCGTCCCCGCTCTTTGGAGAAGAGCAAAACCGTCCCGATACAGAAGAGGATCGGCGGATACACATTCACGGCGCACAAAAACGTCTCGTTCAAGGTGGCCGGGCCATCATTAAAGAAACTCGGCACGGGCACCAGCGAGGCCCATCCGAACTTCTCCAGCACATCGACCAGTGGTATCAGAGCCAGCACCCAAACGCCGGCAAGCATCCGCCGACGCCAACGCGGGTCGCTCTCTTTCCAGGCCGGGCGACGCGGAATCGCCGCCCATTGCCGTGCCTCGGCAACCGATGCCCCGCACTCCGGGCAGACCCCATCCTCTGGATGGGCGCGCAGGTCATATCCGCAGCCGTGGCACAGCAGCTCATCGGACATGGCGCTGTCAGCGTCAGCCTTCAAGGCGAAACCGGGTAAAGGTTCTTGGATCGATCTTCAACATTTTTGGCTTTCGCCGGCATTATTCGCATGTCGCGCCGTTCGTTTTTTCCGCCAGGCCGCCAGTTGCGCAACGCTCAGCCCGACGGCAATCGCAAAAATGATACTCCACTTGATAACTTCGACAGCAATCAGGTTTAGTCCGGGTTGTGGTGTAACAATCCACCCAAGCGCCCACCGGAAACCGGCAGTGTTCCATACGAGCGCAGCCGGTCTGAAATATGGGCCGAGCCGGAAGAACGGGTCCGCCAGGGACAATGGTAAATAGCCAATTGCGAGCAAGCCGGCCTCGGCGATGTTCATCAGTGCGAACAAAGCCAGCGGCGCAAGAAGAATTTTCGCGAAGCGTTTCGAACCGCTGCTGCAAAGCGCTTCCCAAAGCGGCACGCACGCCAGCAGAATCGTCATCCACGAAAACGTAACCAGCACGCAGTATGTGATCCCCTTTGGAAGGGGTCCGTAGCGAAGGTATATCCAGCCCAATTCACCGAACAATGGCGTCACGCCAGGCTGGTATTTCAGCGGCATGGCCATGAAGATGGCTGATATGCCCGCCAATACCAGGGCCGGCATGAAGAGCGTTATCGCGGTGCTAAGCAGCGCCACGACGTAAGTGCAGATGATTCCCCAGCGACGCGTCCAATCCAATCGGCTCGGGCGGTGTCCGCGCTCTTTGGAGAAGAACAATACCGTCCCAATACAGAAGAGGATGAGTGGATACACGCCCATACTGCACAAAAATGTTTCCTCCAAGCTGAAGGGGCCGCTATTGAGGAAAGTCGGCACGGGCACAAGCGAGGCCCATCCGAGCTTCTGGAGCAAATCCATCAGCGGGATCAGAACCAGCACCCAAACCCCGGCAAGCATCCGCCGCCGCCATCGCGGGTCGCTCTCATTCCAGGCCGGGCGACGCGGAATCGCCGCCCATTGCCGCGCCTCGGCAACTGACGCCCCGCACTCCGGGCGGACCCCTTCCTCCGGATGGGCGCGAAGGTCATATCCGCAGCCGTGGCACGGCAGCTCCTCGGACATGGCCCTGTCGCTTTCAGCCGTCACCGTCTTCAATCATCCGCCTCTCCCCCATCCTTTATGACGAACCTGGCCTTCAAATGTGCCACCGGCTTCGCCAACCCCGCAAGCTCCACCGACTTTACCACCTCAAAAAAGTCCTTATACGCATCCGGCGCTTCATCCTTCGGATACTGCCGGCAATTGCTCAAAATATCATGAGCCTCCAGCTCACTGTCGATCGCCGCCTGATCCAGCCGGCGGATCGCGTCTTTCCGGCCCATTCGCCGCCCGGCGCCGTGGTTGACGCTAAAGCAGCTCTTCGCCGCCCCTTCGCCGGCGACCATAATCACGCTCCCTTCGCGCGGATTCCCCGGCAGAAGAATCGGATGCCCCGTCGATTCGAACGGCGTCCCGCGCAAACCGGGGTGGTGTGCCGGAAAAGCGCGCGTCGCCCCTTTGCGGTGAACCCATGCAAGACGATTGTCCACGATCTCCTGCCGCGCGATGTTGTGGCTGATGAAATAAACCAGCGTCCCTTTCGTGCCCGGCAACACCTCCTGAAAAGCCTCCAGCACCTGCGCGTTGATCAGCATGTGATTCACCGTGGCGAAGTTCGCCCCCAGCGCCATGTCGTCAAGATAGGCATCCGCCTCGGGCGTGCCCAGCGGGGCGTAAACCAGCTCGCGGTCGTTGCCAGGCAGCGGAATCGTCCATTTCGAAAAATGATCTTGAAGTGAGCGAAACTGCCCCATCGCCAGGTTATGCCCAAACCCGCGCGAGCCGCAGTGCGAGAGGAAGGCGACGCAGTTGTCCTTCAGTCCAAACACCTCGGCCACCGCGCGGGCATCCTCGCCGTCCTCAATCGAGACGATCTCGCATTCTCCGAAATGGTTCCCCCCGCCATACGATCCAAGCTGCGAAATCTTCGAATCGAACAGCGAAAGTTGCTGCCCGCGCAGGTTCTGCTCCAGACGGCGCAGCAGCGAATCCCCCGAGCCATCGTGGCCCAGGTGATGGCTGTCCTCGCACCGCGAAGGCCAATCCGCCGGGATGCCGATCGCTTCGCACACTTCCTCGCTGGCGCCCTGCGCCACGATTTTCATCCCCGCCTCGCGCCCGATCTTCCGGCTCTTCGGCGCAGACCTTTGCCCGCGCCCCGCCCCGGTGGGAAGCCGCTGGCTAATCGCGTCGATCAGCGCCCGGCGAATCTTTCGATCCGCCACCGCATCGGCGGGAATATCGGTCTGAAGCAAACTCATCGAACATTTGATGTCCACGCCCACCGGCCCCGGATAAATATGCGTCGGCGAAACCATCACGCACCCAACGGGCGCTCCATACCCCGCATGCGCATCCGGATTCAGCACCAGCTCCGTCACCCCCGGCGCCAGCCGGGAATTGACCGCCTGCTGAAGGCATTTCGCGTCAAACCCCGCGCGGATCGCCTCCGTGCCGATCACCGTGATCGGCGAGCGCCCGCTCACCGGCAAAATCCCGAATGCCGTGCCCGTTGCTTGAACCCGCAGATCCGATTGCTCCATGCCTTCATCCCGTCAGTTTCACTGTCCGCCCGCGCCGATTACCCATCCCTCCGGCAGGCCGATGACGCGCACTGTGTTTGGATAATCAACCGTGTTCCGGTCGGCGCCGACGATAGCTGCCTGCCGTTGAAAGCACCTTGGGTTGAAATTGAACTGGTTCGTCCAGCTCGGGCAGATATTGACGATCGCGCAGTTATCCAGCACGTTGCCCCAGGCGGCGTTGAAGGCGAAGTGTACGACGTTGCGCATCTCAAACTGCGTAAAATGGTTCCGGGTGACGTTCTGTCCCATGTCGTTCTTGTAACCGATGGAAACGCCCTCCCCGCCATCGATGTCGAAGCGGATGAACGTGTTACCCGTGGCCCCGCCAGCATCCAGCGCGAGCGGCCGGCCCCGGCAACCGTGGATCTGAACCGTGTCGAACAGCGAATTCGTGAGTGGGCCGCCCGACTCTTGAAGAATCACCTCGTTGGCGTTCTCGGGATCGGCGCATACGTCTTCAAAATCCAGGTCCTTGAACAGCGCATTATTCATCGCCCAGCGAATCACGATCCCGCGCTGCGTGTTTCTCCACAAACCATGCTGAACCGTCACGTTGCTGCCGCCCAGCAGAAACTCGTTCGTGGGCGCCGTGGGCCGCCCGAAAAAGGAAATATCCGAAAACGTCACGCCGTCGGAGTTGGAATATAGCGACCCGTGAATGACTTCGATGTTCGTCCACTTCGCGCCGACGGAATTACATTGCCCTCCCTGACCCGCGATGATGCGCAGATTTTTGAAAACCAGCCCCGGCTCGGCGGCATCCTCGTGGTAGAGGTTGATCCCGGGAAAATCGGTGGCATCGAACGTGAAATCGCTGAACCCCCCTCCGTCGTTGTCCGAGCCGGTGTCGTGATACTCGCCGGACAGCAGACCGCTTCCCTGGATCAGGTCCTGGTTCGCCGCCGGCATCAGGATCACCACCTGCCGATTTACGCCACGAAGCATCGCGTGCGCCGGGCGGCGGATGATGTGCTCGATCGTATACACGCCGGGCGAAAGCAGGACGTCCTTGCCTGCAAGCCAGGCGGCTTGAATCGCGCCGGAGTTGTCCGCCGAGGGAGAAAGCGTCACCACCGGCCGCGGCGCCGCCTGCCCGGCCGACGCGATTTCGCTCAGGCAGGCCACCAGAAAAAACGACACTGCCGCCGCTAATTGAAATGATTTCATGGGTTCACCCTTACTTTTGGCCCGGGGACCTGGACGCTTCCACGAGCAATTTAAACGGCGCCAGATGCTCCGGCTCATTGCTCAGCCGCTCCGGATGCCACTGCACCGCCGCGAAGAGCGGAAACGACGGATCCTCAAATCCCTCGATGACGCCGTCCGGCGCCGTCGCGATCACCCGCAGCCCCCGCCCCAGCCGGTCGGCCGATTGCTTATGATACGTGTTCACCGAAATCTCCGATTTGCCAATGGCCTTTCCGATTTTTGAATTCGGATCGAGCGTCACCTGGTGCCGGGTCAGATCCTTCCCAACCTTGCGATGCTCCAGCGCCTCGGCACGATCGACATCCGGCAGAAACTGGTGCAGACTCCCGCCCCGATAAACATTCATCACCTGCGACCCCAGGCAAATCCCCAGAATCGGCGTCCTTCGCCGCTCGACTTCCGCGAGCAGGGCCATCTCAAATTTCTGCCGCGCCGGATCGATCCGCTGCGCCATGAGATGCCACGTCTGCCCATACGCCGCCGGGTCCAGATCGTTCCCTCCGCTGAAAAGAATCCCGTCAAACGCATCGACGATCTGTGGAATGAGCGAAAGATCCGTCTGATACGGAATCAGCAGCGGCAATCCGCCGGCGATCTCGACGGATTTCGCGTACGAAAACGGCGATTCGTATTTGTCGCCGTCGTCGTGGGTGTCGATCGTGATGCCGATGAGGGGGCGGGGCATGTGCCCGATGATATGCGAGTCGCCCGCCGCTGGGGAAGCGCGGCATCGGATTTCACTTGGCGGATCCTCGAATCCTACGCTTCCACCGTCGCCGTCTGCTTCCGATTGGCCCGCTTCCTCAGATTCTCCGTCAGCAGGTCCTTCCTTAGCCGAATGCTCCCCGGCGTTACCTCCACCAGCTCATCCTCCTCGATATATTCCAGCGCCTGCTCCAGCGTCATCTTCCGCGCCGGCTTCAGAATAATGTTCTCATCGCTCCCCGTCGTCCGCATGTTCGACAGCTTCTTCGCCTTCGTCGGATTGACGACGATGTCGTCCTCCCGGCAATGCTCCCCCACCACCTGCCCCTCATAAACCGGCTCGGTCGGCTCGACAAACATCACGCCCCTCTCCTGAAGCGTATTGAGCGCATACGCGTTCACGCTCGCCGCCACGTTGGAAATCATCACCCCATTGTTCCGCGCCGGCACCTCGCCGCGCATGGCCGCATATTCGTGGAAATTGTGGTGCATGATCGCCTGCCCCTGCGTGGCCGTCAGGATGCGGGTCCGCAATCCGATCAACCCGCGCGGGAATCGTGAATTCCAGGTGCACGTGCCCATCGCGGTTGTCCATTCGCACCAGTTCGCCGCGGCGATTCCCCGCCAGTTCCATCACGCCGCCCATGCTCTTTTCGGGAACGTCGATGACCAGATACTCAATCGGCTCCAGCGTGTTTCCCGCGTCATCCTTCTTCAAAATCACGTGCGGCTTGCTGATCGAAAGCTCATACCCCTCCCGCCGCATGTTCTCGATCAATATCCCCAGATGCAGCAGCCCGCGCCGGAAACCTTGAACGCGTCTTTATTGGCCGTCTCTTCCACCTTCAGAGCAACATTGCTCTCCAGCTCCTTGAACAAACGCTCGCGCAGATTCCGGCTGGTTACATATTTCCCCTCCTTGCCCACAAACGGCGAATCGTTCACGCTGAACATCATCGTCAGCGTCGGCGGCTCGATCTCCGTCGCCTCCAGCGGATGCGGATCGATCGGATCGCAAATCGAATCCGCGATATCCACCGATTCCAGCCCGATCAGCGCCACGATATCCCCCGCCTCCGCCTCCTCGACATCCTTGCGCCCCAGCCCATCAAACACCTGCACCTGCTGGGCCTTGGTCTTGATCTGCGTCCCATCGCGCCGGGCCACGATCACCTGCTGCTTGCTGCGGATCTTCCCGTTAAAAATTCTCCCCACGCCGATCCGGCCGACATAGTCGTTATATTGAATGCTGCTGATCTGAATCTGCAGCGACTTATCCGGATCACCATGCGGCGCCGGCACGTGTTTCAGCAGCGCCTCGAACACCGGCAGGATATCCTTCCCCGGCTGCTCAAGATGCCACGAAGCCGTTCCCGCCCTGCCGCTGGCGTAGAGCACCGGAAAATCGAGCGTCTCGTCATCCGCCCCCAGCTCGACGAACAGATCAAACACTTCATCAAGCACCTGGTGCGCCCGCGCATCCTGCCGGTCGATCTTGTTGATCACCACGATCGGCCGAAGCTCATGCTGAAACGCCTTCTTGAGCACAAACCGCGTCTGCGGCATCGGCCCCTCGGCCGCGTCCACCAGCAGAAACACCCCATCCGCCATCCCCAAAACCCGCTCCACTTCCCCGCCAAAATCGGCGTGCCCAGGCGTATCAATCAGGTTAATCTTCGTAGTCTGCCCATCCGGCCCGACGTAATTGATCGCCACGTTCTTGGCCAGAATGGTGATTCCCCTCTCCCGCTCCAGCGGATTGGAGTCCAGCAGCGTATCCTGCTGCACCTGGCTGTCCCTGAAATTGCCGCTCTGGCGCAGCAGCGCGTCCACCAGCGTCGTCTTCCCGTGATCGACATGGGCGATGATTGCGACATTGCGAATATTGTTACGCACCTGGTTCATTGTAGGTCTTTCTTTCTAGAACATCCTTGCGGGCCGGGTAGGATATCGTCGCGATATCTAATGCACAATCGGTCTAACCGCTCACTAACCTTTGGGAGGTCTTATGAATAAGCTGGCAATGATTCTAGCCCCCGCAGTCCTCGCCGCGGGAATAAGCGGGCTGCTAAGGGCAGACGACTACACTCCCGGACCGCCCCCCGGCGGCGAAGAGCACGGCCAGGCGCTGGCCCTCTACCTCTGGAACATCGAGCACGCCGCCGGCATCGCCAAGGACCCCGAAATGGCCGGCGTCCAGGCCGTCATCCAGGCGGATGAGTTCCTGAAAGCCACCAAGGAACCGCAGGTGGAAATCGACTGGCTCACCAAGGCCATGTACGACACCCACAACGCCGCCGTACGGCGGCAAATCCATCTGGTCCTCTTCAATCTCTACAAACAAACGGGCCAGGACGACAAGGCGCTGGACCAGCTCCAGGCGTTGATGATGGAAGACTAGGGGGGATGAAAATTCGAAAGTCGAAATTCGCTTCAGACGGGCTCAATGCATGAAAGCCCCCTAAGCGACGCCTCTCTCTCCGCCTCAAACTTCCACTTCCCCGGCCAATCCCGATGCAGCACCTCGCCCATCACCCGCGCCGTTCCGCCGCTGACAAAGACCTTGCGCCGCATCTTTGCGCCGGTGAATTTGAGCAACTTCAATCGCTCACCGCTGGCTTTGGCCAGCGCGTCGATCACCGCCAGGAGCATCTGCTCGCGCGTGGTGGAGAGCGTCAGGCCGTGAAAGGCCGCCCGCTTCTGCTCGATGCTCGCCCGATCCCCCGCCAAATAGGGCTCAAACACCACCGCTCCTTCCCCCGCCCCCGGTACTCCGGGGGAGGGATGGGGAGGGGGCGGCTTTGTTCTCGCCAGCTTCCTCACCAGCCCATAAAACTTTCCCTCGCTCATCTCGCGAAAAAACTCCTCCTTCATCCAATGAATTGAAGACCCCGCCGCCGCGATTGAAGAAACCGACAGCATAAAATCTCCCACCCCCAGCG
Source organism: uncultured Phycisphaerales bacterium (assembly GCA_963755915.1). Taxonomy (GTDB): domain Bacteria; phylum Planctomycetota; class Phycisphaerae; order Tepidisphaerales; family Tepidisphaeraceae; genus PALSA-1353. Next base: position 2,198,382 of record CAVWLP010000002.1, on the reverse strand, counting down.
CCCGCGTCAGCAGTTTCGGATGAGGCCGGGGGCGCGTCGTGCAAAGCATCAAAACATCCGTCGACCCGCTCACATTAATAAGCTGCCCCTCGCGCGGCCCCCAGAGCATCAGTGCCGCCCCGGTATCAATCATCCCCGTAAAGACCGGCGTTCCCGCCGTTATTCCAAACCGGCCCGCCGCTCGCTTGGTAACCTTTCCCGGCGTCCGATCAGCCGAAACAATCTCCGGCAACTTCGAGATCGCCACCCCCGCCGCGTCGCAAATCTCTCTGCTCCATCCGCCCAACTTCATTGTCTCATACATCCCGGTAAACGAAGCATTCGAAGGATCGATGACCCTCGCCCCGGTGAACTGGCGATGCAAAAAGGTATTGAGATGCCCGATCAGATCCGCCCGCCGAATCACGCCCGGCTCGTGCTTCGCGTACCACGCATAATTCGTAACGGTCATGCTCCCCGGAAACGGCAAATTCCCGGCGATCTGCAAAAACGTCTTCTCGCCTACCCGATCTAAAAGCTCCCGCGCCTCGACCACGCTCCGCCGATCCTGATGGGTGACGATCGGCGTAATCGCCCGGCCCGAAGAATCCATCGCCACCCAGGCCGGGCCCATCACGGAAAGCCCGATGGCATCGACGCGCCGGGCGTGCTCACCCAATTCCCCAATCGCCCGCGCGATGGCGGCCAGAACTTTTTCGGGATCGACCTCCGCCTTCGTTCCGTCGAAGCGCGTCGAATATCCCGAGACGGCCAGCCGGCCGATGATCCGACCCTCGCGCACGATCCCCGCCTTGATCGAAGAGCTGCCGACGTCGAGGCCAAGAATCGTCATGCCTCCATCTTCCCTCGCAACTCGCAACTCGCAACTCATGCCCTCCAAATGTAAATTAACCATCCGGAGCACCCGTAGCTCAGATGGATAGAGCAGTGGATTTCTAATCCACCGGTCGCAGGTTCGAATCCTGCCGGGTGCGTTTCACTGGACCCCAGTGCCAACCCGGCTATACAATCCCCCTGAAGCCAATTAAGGAGACGTATAACTATGAGCATGTGGAATCCCCAACCAATGGCCGGCAGATCGCAGCCCCTGGACTACGAAGCGGACTACACCGGCCAAGGCGTGATGGTCCAATTCTTCAATGCCGTCTACGCGTGGATGTCCGTTGGGCTGGCCCTGACCGCGGTGGTCGGCTGGCTCGTCTACACGCACCCGGCGGCGATGCAATCGGTCAGGAGCCCCGGCGCGGCCATCGGGATCTTCATCGCCGAGTTGGTTCTGGTCGTGGTGATCTCCAGCGCGATCCGGGCCATCAACGCCACGATGGCCACATTGCTCTTCCTCGTCTTCGCAGCCCTCAACGGGCTGATGCTGTCAGTCATTTTCCTGGTTTATACGCTGCCGAGCATCGGCGCCACATTTGCCGCCTGTGCGTCGATGTTCGCGGTGATGAGCGTCTATGGGATGGTCACGAAGACCGATCTGACCAGCCTGGGCAAGATTATGTTCATGGCCCTGATCGGGCTGATCGTGGCCTCCATCATCAACATCTTCGTCGCCAGCAGCGCGCTTTACTGGCTGGTCTCCTATGCGGGCGTGATCATCTTCGCAGGGCTGACGGCTTACGACACGCAGCGGCTTCGCCAGATGGCCCTGAGCATCGGGGGCAACTCCGCCCTGGCGGCACGAATGTCGATCGTCGGGGCGCTGGTCCTTTACCTCGATTTCATCAATATGTTCCTGTTCCTGCTGCGGATTCTGGGGAACCGGAAGAATTAAAAAAACAAAATCCTGACCCATCTGCGCACCAGCGTGTAGCCGGCGAGCTTGCTCCCCGTGAGCGCTCTCGAACGGCTCTCCGCGTCCTCAAGCGAAGCGGGCGGACTTTGACGAGTTCAGTCGACTCGTGAATACCGGCTTTACAGGCAGATTGCGACTCATTCTCACTTTGCAATGCGGCGGTTTTCGCGTGGACTTTGGGCGGTTCGGATTCGATAATTCGACTGGACTAGATGGCATTTTCAAGGAGCTAATCATGTTGCAACTTCATAGCGGACAATGCGGGCTGTGCACTCATTTTGGCGAAGAGCATTCGAAGGATTCCAAGCTGGTCGAGATTCGCACGAGTCGTAAGGCGCCGGAGACGTTTGTCGATGATTGTGCGCATCCCAGGCACGCCTCGCTGCATCTCAAGGTGACCCCCGCGAGCGGGTGCGATGGATTTGAGGCGGTGCGGGCGAATTAATGGCCGCCGACTGAATCAGGCATTTCTGCCGAGAGGGGCCGGATCAGAAACAGCCGGTCGGCTCGATTGATAGCCACGCCCCGAAGCGGGGCGTTTTCTTTGTCTTTCTTGGCGCTCTTGGCGTCTTCTATGAGCCGAGCCTTGTCAAGGGGCGTTGATCGCTCATGCGGTCGATTGGGTGAGCCTTCTATTCAGTGCTCTCGCCTGGCGGCGGGCCTATTCAACTGTACAAATGGCCAGCCCTATTCTTAGCGGCAAGCTTTGAAGCTTAAGACGCCAACCGGGGTCTGGCCTTGCTCATTCAACCTGCACGAACGCGTCAATTCCACTTCACTTCAACTCTACTCAATCCCCTGCACAGAAGACAACGGCTTTCTGACACGGTGTCTTCCGGAGGGGAGATACTCCATCGCCTGTACCGACTTGTCGGGACAGTCATCGCCTTTTCGATTTTCAAGTGGCCGCCGTCAGCGATCGCTGGGGTTCTCTCCATCGGGTTCCGTCCCGCAGCATCGCCCACAGCTTCACCAGTAATCTCCTGGCTACCGCAACAATCGCGATCTTCTTGCGCTTCTCGCTGTCACGTAGAACCCTCTCGTACACGTCCTTCATCCACGTATTGCGATGAACCCCCAGCCACGCCACCTCCACCAGCAACTCCCGCAGCAGCGCGTTGCCTGCCTTGCTGATCCGCCCCTGGCGATCGCTGTCGCCGCTCTGCCAGCGCCGCGGCGTCAGACCCACGTAACATCCCACCTGACGTGCATTCTTGAATCGCCTGGGATCATCAATGATCACCGCCACCGCCTCGCTCAGCCGCGGACCAACGCCGGGCACCTCCTGCAATCGTTTCACCGCTTTGTTGGCCTGGCCCAACTCCTGAAGCTTGCTTTCGACAGTTTCGATCTGCTTCTCCAGGTGCTCCAGTTGCGCCACCTCACAACCGATCTGAAACAGCCACAGATCTTCCGCCGATGCGGCCGCTGCTTCCTTCCTCATTTCCTCCAGTCGCGCTTTCGTCCACGCCTTGGTCGCCGAGGGCAAATACAAACCCTGCCGCTCGTAGATTGATCGGATCGAGTTCTTGAGCACCGTGCGGCGATCCACCAGGCCGTGTCTGTATTCAATCAATGAACGCCACTGCCGAACCGATGCCTTGGGCACGTGCACCGTCGGCAGCGAATCCATCTCCGACATCGCCGCCATCTTCAGCGCGTCTTTACGATCACTCTTCTCCTTCACCGTCTTCCAGCGCCAGCGTTCATCGTTGCCATTGGCCACCTGGACGGGAACATTGTTCCGCTCCGCCAGATCACAAACCCATCCTGCCGCCGGACCGGCCTCGATGACCAGTCGATCCGGACGCACCCGCTCGAGTAGTTTTTGCACCTCGTGGGCATTGGTGCCGATCTTGCCGAACGTTCTTTCTCCACCGCCGGTGACATAATCCACAAAAACGCTCTTGTTCTTTCCCAGGTCCAAAGCGAGAATTCGCATTGCCGAGTCCTTTCTCAAAAAAGACGTTTGAGCGACCTACGCGGTACGCTCGTTCATACTTGGGGCATTTTGACCCCGTTCACGTCCCGAGAAAGGCTCGGCTTCATAGTTTCTTGGCGGTTAGAAAGATTTTTAACCGCTAAGTCGCCAAGAGCGCAAGAAGAGACAATGTTGCCATAGAAGAAAGAGAAAGCGATAGCATTTGGTGTGGACGCGGAAAGGCGGAAGATCGGGCCGGGGACGGCCCGGCTCAGGCTTGTTGGGAAAGGTTACTGGGGGTTCTGGGCGGGTTCGAAATTCTTAGGCGGCTTTGGCCGCCGGGAGGACCGCGAACCCGCGGGTTTCGGATTTGGGAATCAGCTTCATCAAATTCCGCATCGCCTCCATCTGCTCATCGGAGTCAAAGGCCCTCTTGGGCAGCATCAGCCCGATGTGCTCGCTGGTAAAGAGCAGAAACAGGTGCCGTGTCTCCTCTCCCTTTACAAAGGCGGGCCAGTGATATTCCCGCCGGGTCTCAGTGTCAGAGAAGACTACGCCTTGGGCTGAGATATCGACCGACTGATGGCGATGGAGGTCGGGGCGGTTTTGCCAATGGCGTGGCAGAGACTTGCTGTGGTTGTAGGCGCCGATGCAGGCCACATAGAACATGATCGTGAGCCAGATGCTGTGGGGGAGGAGGACTTGCCAGGTGAGGGTGTCGGCGTGGGCCTTGGGGTTGAACTTGTGGTTGAGCCAGTGCTCGAAGAGGAGGGCGCCGATGAGGCCCAGGAAGGTGGAGAGGGAGACGACCTGGCGGCCGGTAAGCCATGGGAATCGGCGGGCCCGGAAGCTGGAGGGGAGGGAGATGCCGAGCCAGGTGAAGCCGAAGGCGACGATGGCGATCCACATGTTGATCCAGGCATTCTGGCCGTCCAGGTCTCCCGCTTTAATCCATAGATAACGTGTGACGAAGTAGTAAACCCCGAAAACGGCGACGAGGATGACGATCTGCATGGGCGAATTGACGGGGCGGCGGGCGGCCGTGATGGCGTCGCCAAGCTCCTTGAAGTCTTCCTGCGTGTTCTGGAACTGGATGAGCACAGGGGTTCCCTTAGTGTTTTATTCGGTATTTCGTAGGGGCGGGTTGAGGAAGATAGGTAGTTGCCGGGACGGATTGTATAATTTGGGCGAGGCGAACGCATGACAATAAAGGCGGTTATTCAGAATGGTCGCATCGAGCCGATCGAACCGCTCCCGTCCGAATGGCGGGAGGGACAGGAATTGATCATCGAACAGCCTGATGGCAGCGCCAGCGGCGCGAAGATCGATCAGTGGGCGACGGAACTGGACGAGGCCGTGGCGCGAGTACCGGCGGGCGAGCACGAACGGTTTCGCAAAGCACTGGAAGAGATCGAACGCGAGAGCAAGAACGTGGTACGCCGCGAGTGGGGGCTGCCGTGACGTCGGGCTATCTGCTCGACACGAATCACGTGGGTCACGCGGTGACGCCGGGTTCGATGGTTCGGAAGAGAATCGCGGAGCTCCGTCCCAGTGGAAACAAGATCGGGACGTGCGTTCCAGTCCTGTGTGAGATTGAGGCGGGAATCCAGCAGGTTAGCCACCCCGAGGCCTATCGTTTGAACTTGGAGCGCCTACTGCGGCAGGTTCGAATCTGGCCAATTGACCGCGTAACGGCACAGTATTACGGCGCTATCCATCACGACCTGAAGCAGCGAGGACGCGTGCTGTCACAAGTAGACATGATTCTGGCCGCATTGTGCCGGCAGATGAATCTGAGCCTGGTGACTTCCGATCAGGACTTTTCGGCGCTGAAGGAAGTTCAAACGGAGAATTGGTTGGCCGGAAATCCTTAGATGCATAGAAATTAGCTTGTTGCCACCGGAACGGAGCGTTGGGATAATGGGTTTTCAAGTTTCGGGGAATCATGGAGGACCGTGTCATGCGGCCGGTGAACATTTCGGAGATGGATTTTGAAGCGTTGATCGGGCGTGAATGGATTGCCGCCAATGGGCTGGGGGGATATGCCAGCTCGACGCTTTGCGGATTGAACACGCGGAAGTATCACGGGCTGCTGGTGGCGGCGATGTCGCCGCCGGCGCGGCGGATGGTTTTGCTTTCGCACGTTGAAGAGACGGTCCGGACCTCGGCGGGGGAATTTTTTCTTGGCAACAATGAGTATCCGGGGACGATCTATCCGCACGGGTTCAACCACCTGCGGGCGTTTAACGTCGAGCCGTTTCCGCGGTGGGCGTACCAGGGGGATGGATTTACGATCGAGAAGTCATTGCGGCTTTTGCGCGGGGAGAATACGGCGTGCCTGTCTTACTCGCTTTTGACGGGGGAGAAGGAGGTGTCGCTGGAGATCAGGCCCCTGCTGGCGCTGCGGGGGATTCATGAATTGATGTACCAGTGGAACAGCCGGTGGGCGACCGAGGTGAAGAATGGCACGGTGAGGATCGCGGCGACGACGCGGACGCCGGAGGTTTTCTTCGTGCATGATGGGGAGTTCCGGACGGAGCCGCACTGGCATTTGAACGCGATTTACCGGCGTGAGAACGAGCGTGGCTACAGCGGGCTGGAGGATTTGTGGAAGCCGGGGACTTTCCGATGGACGCTTTCGCCCGGGAAGACGGTGCATTTGGTTTTCTCGACTGAGCCGGCGGACTTGAAGCGGGTTTGCGGCGAGCTGGAGCGGGCGCGGGATGAGTTTGACCGGATGACGGCGATTCTGGCGTCGGAGCCGAACGATACGCTGGAGATGCTGTCGCGCGCGGCGGGATCGTTCGTGGTGACGCTGCCGGGGCAGAGCGAGGGGGAGAGAGCCGTACACGTGATCAAGCAGTATCCGTGGTCGTCGTGCAGCGGTCGGGCGTCGCTGATCGGATTTCGCGGGATGTTCATGGTTCCGGGCAGGATGGCGGAGGGAAAGGCGCTGCTGTTTGGGCTGGCGGCGCAGATGCGCGGGGGGATGGTGCCGACGGAATTGGCGGAGACAGGTGAGCCGACGTTTAGCGGGGCGGATACGTCGCTTTGGTTTGTCGATGCGGTTGGGGAATATTGCCGGAGGAGCGGGGACGAGAAGACGGCGGCGGCGCTGTTCGCGGCGGTGGAGAAAATCATCGGGACGTATCAGCAGGCGGACGGAGACGTTTATTGCGACGGCAGCGGATTGATTGGGACGAAGAAAGCGGGCGAGGCGAAGTCGTGGATGGACGCGCAGGTGGGGGATTGGGTGATGACGCCGCGGGCGGGGCAGACGGTGGAATTGAACGCGCTTTGGTACAACGCGCTGTTTACCGGCGCACGGCTGGCGGCGAAATTGGGGAAAACGGCGCTGAGCCTCAAGTGGGAGGAGATGGCGAAGCGGGTGTTTGGATCGTTCAACGAGCGGTTCTGGAACGCGCAGGCGGAATGCTGCTTTGACGTGCTGGATGGGAAAAACGCGGATGGGTCGATTCGTCCGAACCAGATTTTCGCGGTGAGTTTATCGCACGCGGTTTTGGCGCCGGAGAGACATAAGGCGGTGATTCGGAAAGTGGTGGAGGAGCTGCTCACGCCGATGGGGGTGCGGAGTTTGGCGCGGAGCGATGCGGCGTTTACGGGGAAATACGAGGGGAATGTTGTGTCCAGGGACAAGGCGATGCATCAGGGGTCGGTTTATCCGTGGCTGCTGGCGCCTCTGGCGAGCGCGTATCTGAAAGTGCATGGGCGCGGCGAGGAGACGATTGGGACGGTTTCGGGATGGATTCAGCCGTGTCTGAATTACATGGCGGGGGACGGGATGGGGCAGATTTGCGAGATATTTGACGGAAGCTCGCCGAAGGATGGTCGCGGGGCGCCGGCCTCGGCGCTGGGCGCGGCGGAACTGCTGCGGGCGTATGCGAGCGAAGTTTTGGGGATGGCTACGCTACCGAGGACTGGGTCTGCGGGGCTGGAGGCTGGGGAGGCGATGCCGGTGGGGTCGGCGGCGAGGAAGTAGGCGGGGAAATAGGAATTGCCGGAGCTTGGGCGATTGCCGGCAGGGTAAGTCGGACGACGAACCAGTCGGGGTCCTGAAGCTGAATATCGATCTGGCCGTGCAGGAAGCGGGCGAGGCGCTGGCAAAGGGAGAGGCCGAGGCCGCAGTGGAGGCCGGTGTCGGTGCGGGCCTGGTCGCCGCGCCAGAATCGGCGGAAGAGGTCTTGTTTTTCGTCGGGGGTTATGCGGCTGCCGGTGTTGGCGACCTCAATGAGAAGGCGCTGTGGGTTGACGTTGGCGGAGACGCGGAGGGAGCCGGAGTCGTTGGCGTAGGAGACGGCGTTGTCGAAGATATTCTGGAAAATGATGAGGAGTTTTTCGGGGTCGGATTCGATGAAGATGGGGCCGGCGACCTGCCATTGGACATTGAGATTGCGCTGCTCGGCGCGGGGAGTGAAGAAGGCCCAGGAGTCGTCGAGGAGATCGGCGGCGTCGATTTTTTGAGTCTTGAGGGAAAGCTGGCCGGCATCGGCGCGGGTGAGGACGAGGAGGGTTTCGACCATCTCCTGCATTCGGCGGGCGACCTGTCTGCATTTGTCGATGGCGGAGACATAGTCGGCCTCTTCGCGCGGCGCGAGCGGCAGACCTCGAAGGTGGTGAGCAGGGCCGCGAGGGGCGTGCGCAGCTCGTGGGCGACGTCGGACGTGAAGGCGCGCTCGCGGGAGAAGGCGGCGTCGAGGCGGGAAAGCAGGCCGTTGAGCTTATCGACGACCGGCTGGAGCTCGGTGGGGGCATCGGGGGCCTGGAGGCGAACGGAGAGGTCTTGCTCGCGGAGCTGGTCGATTTCGCGGGCGATGCGTTCGACGGGTCGGACGGCGCGGCCGACGATCCAGTAGAGGAGGATCCCGGAAAGCGCGACGGCGAGTCCGCACCAGCCGACGAGGACCCAGGCGAAGTTTCCCGTCGATTCGTCAATGGCCTGAGTTCCGTGGGCCAGGGCAAGGAGGACGGTGTGTGGCCGGTCGGAGACGGCGGAATCGTGGGCGGCATCTGCCTCGATGGTGGTGGTGAAGGACATGCCGATCATTCGTCCGGGGCGTCCGTCGGGAAGGGTGATGTTGCGATAGCTATAGGCGCTGCCGGTGGAGGGGCGGGGAAGCTCGCCGGCGCCGAGGGAGGGAGAGCGGAGGATGGTGTTGGGATCGATCCAGGCTTCGTAGTAATCGGGGTGTTGCTTGGTGAAGAACTGGGGGAGCTCGTCGGGGGCGAAGTCGAAGACGATGTCGTTGCCGTGCTGCTCGGCGGTGGAGGCGAGGGCGCCGGCTTCGGACTGGAGGGCGTGGTCGTATTCGTTGCGGACGGAATAGCGGATGCCGAAATAGAGGGCGACGCCAAGCAGTCCGAGGACGAGGGTGGCGGCGATGGAAGTCTGAACGAGCAGGCGGGCGCGGAGCGAGCGGATCATACCGGTTCCAGTTCCGCAAGAAGATACCCTTGACCGCGTCGGGTGTGAATAAGGCGAGGGGAATCGGGTCGTTCGATTTTCTTGCGGAGCAGACCGATGTAGACGTCGACGACGTTGCTTTCGGGGGAGGCGTTGAAGTCGTAGACGTGCTGCCAGATGTCGGCGCGGGAGACGATTCGACCGGCGTTGTGGACGAGGTATTCGAGCAGTGCGTATTCGCGGCCGCTGAGGTCGATGGGCTTTCCGGCGCGGCGGACGATGCGATGGGTGGTGTCGACTTCGAGATCGGCGATGCGGACGACGGTGGATTTGGTGTCGTATTTTCTGCGGATCATGGCCCTGACGCGGGCGAGGAGCTCGGCGAAAACGAAGGGTTTGACGAGGTAGTCGTCGGCGCCGAGTTCGAGGCCATCGACGCGGTCCTGCGCGGTGTCTTTGGCGGTGAGGAAAAGGACCATGGATGGGCTCTTCTGCTCGCGGAGCTGCTGAAGGACGGCGCGGCCGTCCAGCTTGGGGAGCATGATGTCGAGGATGATGACGTCGTGCTCACCGGTGCGGGCGTGCCAGAGGGCGGTCTGTCCGTCGGCGGCCTCGTCGACGGCGAAGCCGGCTTCGCGCAGTCCCTGGACGAGCGACTCGCGGAGAGGTTGGAAGTCTTCAACAACGAGAAGGCGCATGAGCTCGATCATGATATCGGCGATGAAACGCGGCGGGCAAGAGAATTGGCGCGACAATGCGCGTTATCATAGGCGCTTCATTTTGAAAACGACTGGGGTGCGGCTACACTGCGCGGCGTGGCTGTTTTGAAACCAAAGAATCATTAAGGTCGCACCCTGCAAGTGCGGCGGCCACAGGGGTTTTCAGACGACCGCTGAACTGCCGGGAAAGGAAAGTTGACGGGCAGCAAGGCCAAAGGGAATCGGGCAGCGCGTGCGATCGAATTCGTTTGAAAAACACTTTTGGTGTTGGCTGGTGCTGGCAGTAATCGCCGCGGTTTCGCACGCGTGGGGTCAGGCGGCAACAGGACAGGCGACAACGGAACGAGCGACAGTGGGGCCGGCATTGGAGGCCGGGGCGGCGGGGGAATATGCGGGGAGAACCGTTGAAGAAGTGCGGGTGACTGGCAACACGCAGGTAAGCACGTCGGCGATCCTGCAACTGGTGAGAACGCGGGTGGGGGACAAATTCGATCCGCAGACGGTGGTGGGAGATTACCAGCGAATCTACGACAAGATGAGAAAATTCGCGGATGTGGAGGCGCGCGTCCAGGCGACGGAGACGGGGGTGATCGTCACGTTCCTGGTGACGGAGCAGCAGCAGATCAAAGAGATCAGATACGTCGGCAATTTTCACATCAACAACAAGGACCTTGGGCAGCAGACGGAACTGCACGTGGGGGAGGCGATCGACCAGTTCCGGATCAACCTGGCGCAGCAGTCGCTGGAGAAGTTTTACCGGGACAAGAATTATCCGTATGTGCACGTGCAGTGGTCTTACGAGCAGCTTCAAGAGACGGGGGTGCTGGTCTTCACGATCGTGGAGGGTCCACGGCTGCGGGTGCGGAAGATCGACTTCATCGGCAACAACAGCTTCAGCGCCTGGAAGCTGAAGGACCAGATGAAGACGGGGATATACATTTTCATTTTCAATCCCGGGGAAATACGACCCGGACCAGGTTGATGATGACGTGAATTCGCTGATCAAGTTTTATCGAAGCAAGGGATTTTTCGACGTGCGGGTGGGAAGGAAGCTGTCACGATCGACGGACATGAAGGAGATGCAGGTCACCTTCGTGATCGACGAGGGGGTGCGATATACGATCGACCAGGTATTGTTCGACGGGAACGTGTCGGTAAGCGAAGGGGATTTGCGGTCGTCGATCAAGGACGTGGAGGGGGTGGCCTATGACCAGGACATTATCGACAACGATGTTCGCGAGATGGTGAAGACTTACAGCAAACGGGGAGGGTTTATTTACGAGGAGCAGCCGGATCCAGCCGAACCTGGAATATCTGCACATCACGCCGGAGACGTATTATGAGAAAGACGTGGGGAAAGTCCGGCTGGTGTACGAGATAAGCGAGGGGAAGCAGTTCCGCACCGGGCGTATCCTGATCAAGGGGAACGAGAAGACGCAGGACAAGGTGATGCTGCGGGAAATGCACATGTATCCGGGGCAGGTTTATGACTCGGCGGAAGTGCAGGACGCGGAAGACCGGTTGAAGGGGCTGCCGGAATTTCAGTCGGTGACGATTTCACCGGTGGGAGACGACCCGGAGGTGCGGGACCTGCTGGTGCAGGTTACGGAGCAGAAGACGGCGCAGATCAACGCGGGGATCGGGGTCAACAGTAACGGAGGGTTCGGCGGGCAGCTCGGATACGAGCAATCGAATTTCGACATCGCCAACTTGCCGACGAGCTGCCGATGAGGTTTTCAGCGACCGGACGTTTACGGGGGCGGGGCAGCAGTTCATCGCGCGGTTTGATCCGGGAACGCAGGGAACGGATGCACAGTTGACGTTCATCGAGCCCTACTTTCTGGATCAGCCGTACAGCCTTTCGACCTCGGGGTATTACCAGACGCACATCCGGCCGGTGTACAACGACGATCGGCTGGGCGCGTCGATCGGGGTGGGGCGGCGGTTTGACTATATTTATTCGGCGTCGGTGGAGCTGGGGGCGGCGGACGTTGATATAAAGAACCTGGAGTTCCCGGAGTTTGCGCGAGCGCCGGAGATCATTGAGGGGCTTGGCCATCACACGCTGACGACGGCGACGGTCAAGTTCGAGCGGGATACGACGAATCATGGACCGATCACCTATGAGGGGCTGGACTCATGGATATCGCTGACGGACGCGGGGGCGATGGGCGGGACGGTGAACTACCTGAGGTATACGTGGTCGGCGACGGCTTACCAGCTTGTCACCAACGACCTGCTGGACCGCAAATCGGTGCTGGACTTTCATATCGAAGGGGGCGACGACCCCCGCAAGGCGCCGTTTTACGAGCGGTTTTACGGAGGCGGCATCGGAAGCATCCGCGGGTTTGAATATTGGGGCATCAGCCCGCGCGGTGGGATCAGCGAGGACGCGGTGGGAGCGGATTTTTACATGTCGGGGACGGCTGAGTATCAATTCCCGATGATCGAGGACTTTTTACGCGGCGTTGTATTCTTCGATGCGGGGGATTTCGAATCGACGATGAAGTTTGGGGACATCCGGACGGCGGTGGGCTTTGGCTTCAGGCTGGTTCTGCCGATCTTCGGGAAGCAGCCGCTGGCGCTTGACTTCGGCATCCCCATCACTCACAGTCCACAGGATAATGAGCAGGTATTGAGCTTTTCGTTCGGGATTACCCGATAGGATAACAGGTTAACTGCAAAATAAGGCATTTTGAGGACATTTCGGGGAGGAGACGCGTCGGCAAAGGGTGGGGCTTGAAGTTTCGCATAAAGGCGGTTTCCATTACTATCTGACCAGTGTTCTTGGATTCTTTTCCAGAGGAATTGATATGAAAGTTCGATCAGCGTTGTTGGCGGTGTTGGTGGGCGCGGCGGGAATGATGATGTCGGCGGGTGTTGGGTTGGCGGACGACACGAGCGCCCCACCGCTGAAATTGGGCGTTTGCGACCCGGTGACCGTCCTGAACAAGATTCAGGAAGGCAAAGACGTCATGTCGAAGTGGAAAGCGGATGGGGAGACGCTTCAGAACGAAGCGACCGTGAAGAAGGGCGAGCTTCAAACGGAAGCCGACGAGCTGAAGCTGCTGCTGCCGACGTCGAAGGAATATGACGACAAGGTGGAGAAGTTCACGGAAGACCAGGCGAATTCGCAGGCGTGGCTGCAGGCGAAGCAAGTGAACATGATGCGGATCCAGCGCGAGGAGGAGAAGGCGCTGTTCAAGAAGATCCAGGACGCGGTTGCGGACGTGGCGAAGGAAGACGGGCTGACGGTCGTGGTCAACGGGGGCCAGCCCGATTTTCCGGAACTCGATAAGCTGGATGCAGGGGCGTTTTTGCAGACGATCCTGGAACACACGGTCCTGTACAGCGATCCCGCGCTGGACATCACGGATAAAGTGGTGATCGAAATGGACAAGAAGTACAGCACGGACAACACGGGTGGGGCGGCGCCCGCACCAGCGCCGGAACCCAGCCATTGAGCGTGATGGATGAGCGATCGCTTCTCGAATCAGATCAGAGGCCGATGAAGAATGGTTCTCGAGGGATCGGTTTACGTGAGATCGCGGCGATGCTGGGTTGCGCCCCACCGGGGGACTTGCGGATCACGGGCGTTGCCGCGCTGACGGAAGCGGGTCCGAGCGACATTTCGTTTCTGGGTTCGGAAGCGTTTTTGAAGGAGTTCAATGCGACGGCCGCGGGGGCGGTGCTGGTGCATAAGAAGATCCACCTGACGGAGACGCCGCGGGCGATCGTTCTGACGGTAAGCGACGCGGACCTGGCGATGGCGAAGGTGCTGGAGGCATTTGCGCCGGAGCGGGAGCGTCCGGCGCCGGGGACGGATGCGCGGGCGGTGGTCGATCCGACGGCAAAAATCGGACCCAATGTTTCGATCGGGGCGTTTTGCGTGATCGGGGCGGGAGCGCAGATCGGGAAGGGATCGGTCATTCACCCGCTGGTCTACATCGGGAAGGACGTGGTGATCGGGGAGGATTGCGAGATTTTCCCGAATGTGACGATCCGCGAGCGGATTCGGATTGGGTCGCGGGTGTCGATCAATGCCGGTAGCGTGCTGGGGACGGATGGATTCGGATACCGGTGGGATGGGACGAAGCAGGCGAAGATTCCGCAGATCGGGAACGTGGTGATCGGGGATGATGTGGAGATCGGTTCATGCGTCTGCATCGACCGGGCGAAATTCAGCGTGACGCAGATCGGACGGGGGACCAAAATCGATAATCTGGTGCAGATCGGTCATAACGTGGTGATCGGGGAGCACTGCGTTATCGCCGGGCAGGCGGGTTTGGCGGGAAGCGCGGTGCTGGGAACGCAGGTTTCGCTGGGAGGACAGGCGGCGCTGCGCGACCATATCCGGATCGGGGATGGGGCGATGGTGGCGGCGTGCGCGGCGGTGGCGAACGACGTCGAGGCGAACGAGATCGTCAGCGGCATGCCGGCGCTTCCGCATCGGCAGAGCCTGCGGGAAAACGCGGCGCAGCGACGGCTGCCGGACCTGGTGGTCACCATCCGAAAGTTGAAGGAAGAGGTCGAAGAGCTGAAGGCAAAACTGGGGCACGGGTCGGAACCGCAAAAAAAGTAAGCCGTGGAAATAGGCGGCGCGAAGTCGGGATTTGCGTCATTTCGTCGTGGGAATAGCGGGCGGCGGGATGGCCGCTCTTTGCGCTTAACATAGCGCTTGCATGTTTTTAACTCATCCGGGCAATTGGGGTTTGCGTATAGTGGGTGTGTAGGAAAACTGGCAGTTTTTTGTGGGAAATGCCGGATTCGTATAATGGGTGTGGAGACACCTCGAAACAGGGAGCAACGCAGGGCTATTCGCTCTGGAATCGGAAAGGAGGCTTTTCGACGCAGCAGCGAAAGAGATAACTGGTTGTTTTTAACGATCAGGGTACGCAAAACAAATAATGAATCGCGGGGCATTGCAAACGTTTTGCAAGGTTCCGAGGTTCCACCTCGAAAGGAAAGATTCTATGAAGCGCAGCACGAAAATATTGGGATCGTCGACGGGATTGCTGGCGGCGGCGGCGTTCGCGGGACTGCTCAGCGGAGCAACGAGCCATGCGAAGGCGGCGACGGCGGGAATTTCGCAGTCTACGTCGGTCAAGGCGTCGATCGTGGCCAACGCGGGCGTGAAGGCCCGGGCGATGGACGGCGCGACGACCCAGCACGATTGCAAAGGCAAGAACGACTGCAAGGGCCAGGGCGGGTGCAGCACCGGCGACAACGGGTGTAAAGGCAAGAATAGCTGCAAAGGCAACGGCGGTTGCAAGACCTCCGGCTCGCTGTCGTTCTAATCGGACAGCGTTGCTTGAAAAAATGAGGGATCCGGCGCAAGCGCCGGGTCCCTTTTTTCGGATCATATCGAAGCGCGTGAGGACCTATGCCGGCCAATCGATTTAACGGGTTTACGGAGCTGGGGATTGGGATCGGGCTGAGGATTCCGCACTACCGGCATATTCTGAGCAAGAAGCCGACCTGCGATTGGTTTGAGATTATTTCCGAAAACTATATGTGCGACGCGGGGCGGCCGCTGGAAGTGCTGGACGAGATTCTTGAGCAGTACCAGGTGATTCAGCATGGGGTGGCGCTTTATTTCGGCTCGACCGACCGGATGGATCGGGAGCAGCTCAAACGGCTCAAGAACCTGGTGAAGCGGACGAAGACGCCGTTCTTGTCGGATCATCTGTGCTGGGGAAGCGTGGATGGAACCTATACGCACGACCTGCTGCCGACGCCTTACACGTTTGCGTGCGCGAAGAATACGGCCAAGCGGATTAAAGAGGTCAGGGATTTTCTGGAGATTCCCGTCTGCGTGGAGAACGTGAGCAGCTACGCGGAATACCACGCTTCGGAGATGACGGAGTGGGAATTCCTGAGCGAAGTCGTGGAACGGGCGGACTGCGGGATTTTGCTGGATGTGAACAACATCTATGTGTCGAGCAAGAACCACAGTTTCGATCCGTATGAATATCTGAACAACATTCCCCACCATCGGGTCGGACAGATGCACATCGCGGGGCATACGAAGTACGAGAAATATATCCTGGACACGCACGACCATCCGGTGCTGGACCCGGTGTGGAAGATGTATGCACATGCGATCCGCAAATGCGGGCCGACGTCGACGCTGCTGGAGTGGGACGCGAATATTCCGTCGTTCGAGGAGGTTCATCGCGAGGCGATGAAGGCGAAGAAATTTCTGGATGCCGTGAAGGATAAGAAAAACGACCGGGAGCTGGCAGCGCAAACGGCGGTGGCGATGGTATGACAAAGACCGTCCCAAAACGAAGAAGGCAGACGCTGGGGGAACTGCGCGAGCTTCAGCGGCTCGCCGGGGCGGTCATCATGCGGCCGCTGTCGCGTCAGTGGAGGATGCAATCGAAATGGAAAAACCAGCGCGATATGCGCAAGGTGACGGCGGAATTCATCAAGCCCAACGACCGATTGACGAGCTTCGAGCGGATCGAAATCTACAACCGGCAATACTGGTTTCGGCTCATCGATTCGTTTTACGGCGATTTCCCGGGGCTGCGGGCGATACTGGGGCGATTGAAATTCAACAAACTCGCGGTCCGATATCTGGAGACGCATCCGTCGACCTCCTTCACGATGAGAAATTTGGGGCACGCGCTAGCGGAATTTATCGAGAAGAATCCAAAACTGGTTTCGCCGCGGCTTGGGCTGGCGCTGGATATGGCCAGGTTCGAGTGGGCCCAGGTGGAGGCGTTTGACGGCAACGCGCTGCCGGCGGTGACGGTGGACGATCTGCTGGGGAAAGATCCGGCGAAAATCCGGCTGGGGCTTCAGCCTTATCTGACGGTGCTGCGGCTGGGGTATCCGCTGGATGAGTATCTGATCCGGCTTAAAAAAAGGGATCTGCGCAAGGATGCGAGCAATGCGATGGAGGAGCAATCGCCGGAAAAGGCGCGGGTGGTGAGACAGCCGCCGATTCCGCGGGCGAAGGAGACGTTTGTGGTGGTGCATCGGGTGGAGAATATGTTGTATTACAAGCGGATCGAGGAGCGCGGGTATCAGTTGCTGACGGAACTCGATAAGGGGGCAACCCTGGGGAAGGCGATCAAGGCGGCCTTTGCGAACAGCCCCGATCCGGAATTGATTCGGCGGTGGTTTGAGAGTTGGACGGGGCTGGGGTGGTTTTGTAAACGAGGCTGACGGTTCACAGGTTGGTGATGAGTGACCTAATTCACGAGTTCTGGACCTGGTTTCAATCTCACCTGCCCGAGGTAAGTGCACTGACCAACGGAGGTGACCCTTCCTGGGATATTCCGCTGGCGGAATTGAAGCGTATTGATAAACGCCTTTGGTTCGAGGTTTCGAACCCCGATGGTGGCATTCGCGACTTCGTCATTACAGCACAGGGTGATCGAGAGGCGTTTCCGGTAGTTGAGGCCATAATCGCTCGTGCGCCAAAAATCGCGGGTTGGAAATTTACGGCGCTTAAACCTCCGATGGGTTTTGATTTCAAAACAAATTATGAAGGGGTTGAGTTCGATCCTGAATCGATGTGGTTTTTGCCGCTGAGGAAGAGCTCACAAGCCGAGCGGCTGGGGCTTAGAGTTGGTATTCGGAACATGGCAAAAACGACGAGGCGGCAAGCGGTAAACGCCGTGTATGTCATCCTCGATACCGCGCTGGGCGAACGAAGCTCGTCGAGCGAGATTGGTCCCGTTGAGGTGACCGCTCTTCCGGAATCCCCTGGCGACCATGGATTTTTGCCGCTTACGGAACTTCCGCGATATCTTGATTCGCTTAGACATAGTCCGCGGGCCGATTGAATTTGTGCGTTAACCTGAAGCGAGTCCCCAACGCGATCGCAACGTGTTGGGCCAGACCACCTGACTGTGGCGACCCTATACTGAAAAAGTAAAATAACCCTGGATGGCACTCGCTTTACACAACCGCATCCGAGTTATCGAGGGCGATATCACGAAGTTGGAAGTTGACGCCATCGTGAACGCCGCCAATCACTCGCTGCTTGGCGGTGGCGGAGTTGATGGGGCGATTCATCAGGCAGCCGGGCCGGGGCTTTTGGCGGAGTGCGGAAAGTTGGGCGGTTGCGCGACGGGGATGGCGAAGATGACGGGCGGGCATCGGCTAAAGGCGCGGCATGTGATTCACGCGGTGGGGCCGGTTTGGGATGGGGGTGGATACCGTGAGGCGGAATTGCTGGGGGCGTGTTATCGCGAGTCGCTTCGCCTTGCCGCTGAGGCGGGGTTGGAGTCGATTGCTTTTCCGTGCATTTCCACAGGGGTTTACGGGTATCCGAAAGCGGAGGCCTGTGACGTGGCGGTGGCCGCGGTGGTCGAGTGGTTGGCCCGGAATCCGCGTCCGAAAGAAATCATATTTTGCTGCTTTGACTCGGGCGATGCGGCGATTTACCGCAGGCGGCTGGGCTTGAATTCGTGATCGTTTTTGAACCTCATGCCCTAAAGGCTCTGTCCGGTATACTTTCGCCCGTCGGGCAGTTTGCCTGGCCAATCGAGAAATCGCTCCTCTATGCCATACCGCACCATTCTGCTTTTCGGCCCGCCCGGCAGCGGGAAGGGAACACAGGGGAAGGTTCTTGGCGCCATGCCGCCCTATTATCATTGCGCGTGCGGCGACGTCTTTCGGGCGCTGGATCCGAATAGCGACATCGGCAAGGAGTTTGCGAAGTATTCGAAGAGTGGGGCGCTGGTGCCGGATGAGCTCACGGTCCGATTGTGGCGCGGCGCGATTCAGGAGCGGGTGGCGTCCGGAAAATATAAGCCGGTGGATCAGTTTCTTTTGCTGGATGGGATTCCGCGGACGCTCGATCAGGCACGCCTCATGGCCGAGGACCTGGACGTGCGCGCCGTGCTGAACCTTTACTGCAATGACGTGGAGCAGATCGTCGCCCGGCTCAGCAAGCGGGCGGCGATTGAAAACCGCGCGGATGACACGAATATCGAAGTGATCCGCCACCGCATCGATGTGTATGAAGAGCAGACGCAGCCGCTGCTGGAGTTTTACGGGAGGAATAAGGTTTATAACATCAACGCGACGAGGCCGGTGCAAGAAGTGACGGCCGATATTCTGGCGGTTGTGGAAGCCGTGAACCGGGTTTGGTGAGGGTTTTGCGGGGCCGGGGGTTCTATTGGATATTGCGATAGAGGAACTGAGGCGCACGGCGCAAGCCGCGCGAACGTACTTGATCGAACTGGAAACATCTGAGGCCGTTCTAACTCCGCAGCGCGACGGGATGCTGTTTGTGATCTCGCCCGCGTGCGTGCTTCCGACGCGCTGCGTGAAGTGCAACGCCGAGTGCGGGGGGCTGCGCATGGTCCGGCGGATTTCGACGCTGAGCCCGTGGTATCCGCTTTTCAGTTCTGCGGGATGGAATGCGCACTGCGCAGACGACCGGCCGATCGACGTCGCGTACAGCATGTGCCTGCGGCATCGGATGCAGGTACTCGGGCGCGCGGCGATCATCGGATTTCTGGGGCTGGCGAATCTATTCTGCTGGGTGGACTGCCGCTATGCGGCGAAAATCCGCCCTCTCCTGGAGATTCTGGCAATCGTGCTGCCGATGATTTTGCTGGCAGCGGCGGCGACGTTTCGCCCGATCCTGCGGCCCCGGCGGGTGCATCATGGGCTGGCGTGGTTTGCGGGGGCGGGGGAGGAGTTTCTGGAGTCGCTGCCGACGCATCGGGAAGAGAGGCTGCCGGAACAGAGCTTTGCGGTTTCCGGGCGGTGAGCGTGAGCGTGGGGATGACGAACAGATAGCTGGGGCGCGATTGCTGGATATCGAGCAAATTGTGCCGGCTGAGGAATTCGGCGTACTGCGGCACGTGGCGAATGTCGACGATGGCGAGGCGGCCGCCGGGCTTCAGGACGCGGATCATTTCGCCCAGCGCCGTCTCGCGGCCGGCGGTGCTGTAGATGTTGTGAATCGCCCAGCTTGAGAGGACGACGTCAAAGGTGTTGTCGGGGAAGGGCAGTTTGCGAGCATCGGCGTCTTGCAGTTCGATGCGGTCGACGACGTTTTCGAGGCGGATGTTCTGCCAGGTGGCGTCGGGGGAATTGCCGGTTTGATCTTCGGTTTGCCAGATATCAACGCCAATGGCTTTGCCGGAGCGGAGCTGCCGGGCGGCGGCGATGAGGAGAAGCCCGCGGCCGCAGCCGACGTCGAGGACGGTTTCGTCGCCACGCCAGGGCATCGAGGCGATCAGCTTGTCGCGAAGGCGGAGTTTTCCGACCTTGCTGCCCCAGAGCATGACGAAGCCCTGCAGAACGAAGGTGATGCCGATGAACCAGAGGGGGGTGAGGAGAAACCGGATGAAGATGAGAAAGCCATGGGATTCAGCGAGGGCGAGCAGAGTGGCGAGGATGATGCCGACGGCTCCGATAACGAAAAGGTTGCGGACGACATCGGGGGCATCGATGCCGTAGTTGGGTCGAGAGTGGGATGGAGATTCGCTGCCCATGCCTGAACGCGCTGCTCTGTTGATAACCTTCGGCAATCCGCGCTCTTATCCCCTCTCCTGGTACTCCGGGGGAGGGTGAGGGTGGGGGCCGGAATACCGATCAACAAGGACCTCAACACAGCATAATGGCTGTATTGCTTCCGCTCCAATTACGAGACGGTGCGGGTAGCGTTTCGCTTACAGAAACAGGCCGGGATCGACTTTGAACCGGGCCGCAAGTTTGCGGATGTGGGCTTTGCTCAATTCTCTTTTGCCGCTGAGGACGAGCGAGGCGGCAGTTTTGTTGCCGAGGACTTTGCCGAGGTCGGAAACATTCATATCGTTTTGCTCCATCAGGAACCGCAAAATCTCAAGCGGGTAAACGAGCCTTCCAATGATCTTCGCTGTATTCCGCGTGCGTCAATACCTCCGCCAAGCACGCAAGTGAATCCCCAGAGATTTACCCGGGCAACCGCTTTTGCGTCTCTTCCCCCTCTCCCGGTACGCCGGGAGAGGGTCGGGGTGAGGGCCTAAACTGAACACTGCCTGAAGTTCTCATAAACGAGCCTTCCAATGATCCTTTCCCCCCACAAACCGGCCCAATAGCTGCAACCCGAATCGCTCCGCGATTCATTCCTCATCCAGCTCTTCCTTTAATTTCGTCCGCCAGTCCTGAGCCGAATGAAAGACATGAAGAACATTCACTCGCTCTTGATCAACGCGGTAGACGGCAACGTGGCCGTATCCTTTGGACCTGCGACGAATAAAAATATATCTCAATTCCGAGCGAAAACTGAGCGATTGTCCCCGCTGATGATCTTCCCCCAGCTTATCGATGTGCCGCTGCAAAAACGCCACGTACTGGTCCGCGTGGTTGGCGCTGTAGAATTCCTCGTTCCAATCCCAGATTTCATCCAATTCCGCGAGAGCGTTGGCCGCGTAGATGACGGTCAGGCCGAAGGATTCCTCTTTTTCCATTCTGCCCGCTTCCGCTTGAAATGTTCGCGCACCTGCTGGGCGGTGTAAAAGTTCCCGGCTTTGATTTGCTCCTGCGCTTCGTCGATCTCCGCGAGCCGGTCGGGCGTAAACAGATGATCCAGGTTGGGAGTCTCCACGACAAAATCGTCCACCAGGTCCTGACTGACAATTTCGGCCACGTATTCGTCGACAGTCGTGAAACCCGCCTCGCGCGCTGGCGCTCGGCCTCACGGTATAGCTTTTCGCTTAGTTGGACCTGGTACATAAGCTTCAATCCTTATCGGCTCTAGTGCATTATAACCTCACAAATCACCGCATGACATTGAAATATCGATGAACCTCTCGACTTAAATAATGGTCACCACCGGCAGGGTGCATCGGCCGAAGGACGGCGTTTCACCGCCGGATGTCATGGAGCATTAACCCGGCACCATCAGCCGTTATCAGGGTTCATCCGCGGTTACCATCAGTGACTCATATCGGAGCCCGCTCGAACAATATCCTTCACTTCCAGAATCGGCTTCGCATACCCCTTCATCGCCACATTGATCATCGCCCGCCCCAATTCGTGCAACGTGCAAAACCCCGCCGGATATGCCAGCCGCCCGATAGGATAGACCCACTGAAAAAGGCGGTACGACGTCGGCAGATTCCTCTGTCCGGGCGTCGCCTTCAAAAACCCCGGCCGAAACATAAACGCACGTTTGAACACCTGCATCAACGCGTTCTCCGTCGCCCCTTTCACGCGCGCCCAAGCCATGCTTTGAATTTCGTGTCGAGCGATGTTGCGGTCGTTAGCTCGCCGCCTCGCTTGGTCATGCGTTCCCTTAGATAGCCATCACACGCCAATGTGGCAGTGGGCTGAGCGCTAAATGTCTTCGCAGTTGACGGATACCGAGGCGATTCCGTCGCACGAAATTGTTACGCAAAAATTTCCATTCGGCCAGTGGAAGCGTGCACCGGAGACGTCCAGCGGAAAATGTTTTCAATCTCGACATGCGAGGAATCTTCGCACCATGATCTTGATATTTCAACAGCCCCATCGTTTATCCCGCCCAGGGTGCGAGGAGAGCTATGGTGTTTGAATGCCACCTGGGAATCTCGGCTGGCTCGGTATGGCGTGTGTCAGAAAACTTATCTACATTTGTTCGCTGCTTATCGACGACAGATTCCTCCGCCGCCGTCGCCAGCGTTTAAAGCGCGCTCGGCGGCGGAGTTCCGATAGACCTTTTAAGTATAAGAAAGAGGAACCGCTTAACTCATTGATTTATCTTGATCGCGACGGACAGTTTCTGTCCGACAATGGTCAATTTCAGGTCGTCAACGGCCTAAAAACCGTTGCAAAGTTGGCCGAATAGCGACAGGGTATTGGTAGATCACGACCCAAAAAGTAGGGGTAAAATGGCCCAAAAACGATCAGCTCTTGCCGGCGGAAAACAATCCGACAGCTTTTACGGAGATTGAACAATGGCAGTCCGTATGATCAAGATCGACGGCAAGGAGTTGGTCATCATGAGCCGATCAGACTTCGACTCGCTGATGGAAAAAACCGGTGTCATGCCGCGTTTGCCAAAACCGGCCAAGGACGGTTCGGTTCCCGCCCTCCAATTTGCGGCGGCAGACATCGCCCGCGAGGTGATTCGTCGGCGAATCGCAGCCGGAATGACCCAACAGGAACTCGCCAAACGGGTTGGTGTGCGTCCCGAGACGATCAGCCGCCTTGAATCGGCGAAGCATCTGCCGCGAATCGAGACGATCGAACGAATCGATCGCGTTTTGCCGCCCCTTAGCGCCGCGCAGCTCGGTTGCGTAGAACGCCGGTTTCCTAAGAGCTGCCCAGGCCGCCCCCCCAAATCGCCGCTCCCAATTGTAGCCGCGAAACGCCGGTCGCAAATTCAAATTTCTCCTTCGCAATCGTGCATTTTCGTCGCCTATTCCCTTACCCAAACCACCCATTATTCCCATATTGTTGCGGAGTGTCCAGTTTTGTATTGATGCTCAGGCCCCAGAAATTTTTTGAGAGCTCGGTGGCGCGCAATCTGCCGAAACAGGTCCTTCTTGATAGCCCCAGCGCACGACGATAGGGTTCTGAACGAACGGGCCCGCGTAGCTCAGTTGGATAGAGCGCTGGTTTCCTAAACCGGAGGTCTCAGGTTCGAATCCTGACGCGGGTATTCACTAAGCGTCTGGCTGCTTGATGAAGATTTTCACTTCGCTGGAACCGATCTGGGTTTTGATCGTTCCGTTTTCAACCGTCAGATCGGCATTGGCCTTGTGATCGTGCCATTTGCCGTCGGGGAGGCCGGCTTCGCCGATCGTGACATCGCCGGCGGGTGAATCCTTGAGGTTGGCGATGACCACAACCATGCCGCCGACGTCGTTCCAGCGTTTAAAAGCGAAGATTTCGCGATCCTTGTCCTTGAGAATCGCTTCGAAATGGTCCGAGCAAAGGGCGGGCTGATCCCGGCGAAGGTGAATGAGATTGGCCGTGTAATCGTGGAGGTCTTTGTTGTCCTGATTGGCGAGGAGGCCCCAGGAGATGGGCTGGGACTTGTCCCAGGTCTTGGGATTGGCGGCGCCGAATTCCTGGCCCATCCAGATCATCGGCAGGCCGGGCGTCGTCATCAGCAGCGCCATGGCGAGCTTGACCCGGCGGAAGGCGGCTTCGCCGAAGGTGTTGGCGATTGTGCCGAGCTGATTCATGATCCGCTCGTGGTCGTGGATGGTAATGTAATTGACGGTATGGTTGCCGGAGCCGTAGCCGTTGGCGGCGGGGTTCATGTGGTGCTCCAGCTCGTCGAGGTTCCATGGATCGGCGCCATCGCACTCGTGCTGGGTGGCGATCGCCTGGAGCTTTTTGGCGAATGAGTCGCGCCAGGCGGCGACCATGGGGCCTTTGGGATATCCGACGATGGCGGGGTCTTCAGGGACGTGCTCAGCGACGGTGAAGAAAGGCTTGCGGCCGCCGATCTTGTCGAACGCCTGCTTCGTGAACTCGTGCATGACGTCGAAATCTTTGATGGCGCGGGTGGCGTCGAAGCGGATGCCGTCGTAGTGGTAGTGCTCGAGGGAGAAGAGGATGGAATCGATGACATATTTCCGGGCGGGGAAAACCTTAAGCTTTTCGTCGAAAAAGCTGTAGTTGTACTTGGGGCCCCACTGCATTTCGGGAGGATCGGGGTTGTTGCGGTAGAACCAGTATTCGTAATCGATCTTGGCGAGAGGCGCGTCGGCGTCGGCATGGTTGTACACGCCGTCGATAATGACGCGCATTCCGCGGGCGTGGCATTCGTCGACGAGTCGGCAGAAATCTGCGGGGGAGCCGTAGCTGCTGTCGATGGCGAAGAGGCTACGGAGGTTGTAGCCCCAGGATTTTCCGGGAAATTCCTTGATGGGCATGATTTCGACGGCGTTGATGCCGAGGTCGGCGAGGTAGTCGAGTTTTTCGACGACGCCGGAGAATTTTCCGCGGACGTGCGGGGAGGCGATGTCCCCCCCACCGCCGCTGAAGTCGCCGACGTGCAGCTCGTAGATAACGAGCTGTTCGTTGGTGGGGAGGGGCTTGTCGTCGTGACGCCACTGGTAGCCGGTCCACTGGCGTTTGCCGTCCTTGATCCAGATGTGGTTTTGTTCTTTGTCGTCGTCGGTGATCCACATGCCGTAGGGATCGAAGACTTCGAGCCACTGGTCCTTGGCGAAATAGCTTCGGGATTTGACGACGAACTTGTAGAAGTGGTCGCCGTCGGGGAGATCGGCGGAGATTCGCCACCAGCCGTCGTCGCCGCGGGTCATGGGCTGGCGCTGCCAGTTGTTCCAACTGGAGATGAGTGAGACGGCTTCGTTGTAGGGGGCGAAGAGGGTGAATTCGATGGTTTCGCGCATGGAATCAGGGGATTGCGGGGAAAGATCGCGCGCCCGATCAGCGACGAGGACGATGTGCGGATCCAGTGGTTTTGACATAGGCGATGCCTTAGAAGGGTTTCATTTTGAGCGAGAGCTGTCGCGGGAAGCTTTGCCGATCTTCTCCTGTACTTTTCCGGCAGCGTTCTGGATTTTGCCCTTGATCTGGCGAGCGGTGTTTCCGGTGGCGGCGCCAATGATGTCGTTGGCTTTTCCGCGCGCCTGTTTGATTTTTCCAGCAGCGATGTCTTCACGACCCATGGATGACTCCTTGTTAAGTGGAGTGAGTGAATACAAATGATGTGCCTGCTGAAAATGGGGCGGGATTTGCGGAGTTTATGGGCGCCGCTTCCGACAAATTGACGGGCGCGCGAGACAATCTAACGGGGCGGGCGTCTGCGGCGCAGCGATGTCGCGGCGCTGCCGAGGGCGAGCAGGCCGAGTGTTGCGGGTTCGGGGACGGCGGCGATCGTGGGTGCGGGGAGGCCGTTGGCGGCGGCGAAGGCGTCGAGGGCGGCGACGTCGGCGGGGGTGACGGAGGCGTTGCTGTCGCCCTGGCCGAAGTTGGTGGCGAGGGCGGAGAAGTCGGAGCCGTTGACGGAGGAGCCGAAGAAGAAGTTGCCCTGGTCCCAGTTGGTGACACCGAGGCCGAAGTTGGCGGCAAGGATGGAGAAGTCGGAGCCGTTGACGTTGCCGTCGAGGTTGGCATCGCCGAGGAGGGTGTATTTGAGCTCGATTTCGCCGCTGGAGAGTCCGGCGACGTTGCCGGTGCCGTCGTTGCCGTCGGCCCAGCCGACGCTGTAGGTGAGGCCGTTGGTAGGTGTGCGCGCGGATGAGGAGATAATTCCATAGCCATTCCAGGCGCCGTTGTTGTAGCCGGATTTGAGGTCAGTGAGGATGGTGGAGATGGGATCGGATGCGCTGCCGTAGTCGATGAAGAGGTGGTTGTTGGCGATGTTGAGCTGGCCGGTGGAGGCGATGGAGAGTGCGCCCTGGGTGAAGGCGCCGGCGCTGGTTCCGAAGTTCAGGACAGAGCCGGCGGCGACTTCGAGGGTGCCGTTGCCGGTGACGGGGGCATTGATGTTGATGTAAGCGGCGGGGTAGGAGGCGTCGATGACGCCGTTGTTGGTGACGGGGAGGTCGATTTCACCGGTGCCATTGATGATGCTGCCGGGGTTTTGGATGATGGAGACGCCGGCGTTTCCGGTGATTTTTGCGTTGGGGCCGAAGTCGTTAAGCGTCATCGTGCCGGTGCCGGCGATGGTGGTGTTGCTGGTGAAATTGAGATCGGCGTCGCCGTGGAGGGTGTCGATGGTAATGGTGCCGTTGTTGATGAGGTTTGGGCCGCCATAATTCAGCAACTCGCTGGATTGAATAGTGACTTGTGTGCCGGGAGTGATGGTGACATTGGATAAAGAGGAAGTTCCGGTAACGCTGAAGAGGTGTGAGCCGGTGGAGGAGAGGGTGCCGCCGGTGATGGAGGCAGTGCCAGTGAGGATGACATTTCCGGCGGTGGCGGCGATAAGGCCGCTGGTATTGGTCACGGAGGTGGAGTCCTCGAATTCGAGGATGCCGCTGGCGGTGGCTTCCATGGTGCCGGTGTTGGTCAGGGTAGGCGAATTGATGTAGATGTGTTGAGTGCCGTAGTTGGCGTCGATCGTACCGCTGCTGATGAGGGGCGCGTCGATATCACCGACGCCGTCGATGGTGCCGGTGGTGAGCGTGACGGTAGCGCCGTTAGTGGCGGTGATCATGGCGTCGGGGGCGAAGTCGTTGAGCATGATGGTGCCGGTGCCGGAGATGGTGGTGTCGCCAGCGAAATCAAGGTTGGCGTCGGAGTCCTGGGTGTCGATCACGATGGTTCCGCTGTTCATCAGGGTGGGACCCTCGAGGGTCATGGTGATGCCGCTTGCGAGGGTGAGGGTGTCGGCGGTGTTGACGGTGAGGGTGTCGATGGTGACGGGGCTGTTGAGGGTGGCGTCGACTGAAGTATTGGAGGCGACGGTGACGTTGTAGTCGGTGAAGCCGTTGGTGCCGTTGTTGGGGATACCATTTGGGGTCCAGTTGCCGGCAGTGTTCCAATTGCCGGTGGCGCCGGTGTAGAGGGAATTCTGGGTTTGGCCCCAGCCGCGTGGAGTGAAGCAGCCGACGCTGGCGGCAAGGTTCAGGGCGATTCGGCGACGATTTCGAGCGGTGGATAGATCGCGAGACATCTCAATCCCTCCAGGAGAGAATCCGTTGATGAAAGCAACAGTCAATTTTGACAGTTCGAGTTGGGGAATTGTTATACCTGAATTGGGGCTATCGGGACAAGGAAAAAGGGTGGGAATATTGAGGCCGCGGGGGTTACGTTGCGGCGGAAAGCCATTATTATTGGTCGGTGGTATTGGATTGGAATGGCAGGGAAGCCTATGGCGATTTGTGAAGACGTTCTGGAGTTGATCGGCAACACGCCGATGGTGCGGGTGCGGGCGTTTGATACGGGTGCATGCACACTGCTGCTGAAGCTGGAGAGCCAGAATCCCGGGGGGTCGATCAAGGACCGGATCGGGCGATCGATGATCGAGGCGGCGGAGAAGGAGGGGAAAATCGGGCCGGGGTCGACGCTGGTGGAAGCGACGGCGGGGAATACGGGGCTGGGGCTGGCGCTGGTGGCGGCGAGCAAGGGGTATCGGCTGACGCTGGTGATTCCGGACAAGATGAGCCAGGAGAAGCTGCTGCACCTTCGGGCGCTGGGGGTGACGATCGTGATGACGCGATCGGATGTGGGGAAGGGTCATCCGCAGTATTACCAGGATTTGGCGGAGCGGATTGCCAGGGTGACGCCGGGGGCGTTTTATGTGAATCAGTTTAATAATCCGGCGAATCCGCGGGCGCATGAGATGACGACGGGTCCGGAAATCTGGCGGCAGACGGAGGGGAAGGTGGATGCGGTGGTGTGCGGGGTGGGATCGGGAGGGACGATCACGGGGCTGAGCCGATTTTTTGCGGCAACGGCGCCGAATGTGGAGATAGTGCTGGCGGATCCGGTAGGTTCGGTGCTGGCGGAATATGTTCGGACGAAGAAGATCGGGACGGCGGGGTCATGGCTGGTGGAGGGGATCGGGGAGGATTTTATTCCGGGGATCGCGGATCTGAGCCGGGTGAAGACAGCATACAGCATTCCGGATGCGGAGGCGTTTGAGGTGATTCGAACGCTGCTGAAGCGGGAGGCGATTTTTGCGGGTTCGAGCACGGGGACGCTGATGGCGGCGGCGCTGCGGTATTGCCGCGAGCAGAAAAAAGGGAAGACGGTGGTGACGTTTGTGTGTGATACGGGGAGCAAATATCTATCGAAGGCGTTTAACGATTTCTGGCTGGCGGACCAGGGGCTGTCGGGGAGGCAGGCGCATGGGGATTTGCGGGACATGATCAGCCGGCCGTTTCGGGAGGGTGCGGTGGTGGCGGTTGGGCCGGACGATCCGTTGGCGGTGACGTATGCGCGGATGCGGCTTTATGATATTTCGCAGCTTGCGGTGATGGTGGAGGAGAAGCTGGTGGGGATCGTGGATGAAGGGGATTTGCTGCTGGCGGTGAGGGCGGGAGGGGAGGCGTTTGAGCGGCCGGTGCACGAGGTGATGACGGCGAATGTGCGGACGATCGATCATCGGGCGGGGTTGGGGGAGCTGATGGCGATTCTGGATACGGGGCTGGTGGCGGTGGTGAGCGATGAGGAGGGGTTTCACGGGATGATTACGCGGATCGACGTGCTGAATTTTCTGAGGAAGGAGCAGATGCGGAAATGAGTGGAGGCGAAGGAGGCACAGCCTCAAGAGACACAGCCTCGAGCGGTGAAATGCCACGGAACGAGGTGTTGCCGGATGAAGGCCCGCGGGCGGGGTTTGGGACGCGGGTGATTCATGCGGGGCAGGTGCCGGACCCGGCGACGGGGGCGGTGATGCCGCCGATTTATGTGAGCAGCACGTATAAGCAGGATTCGCCGGGGGTGCATAAGGGATTGGATTATGGGAGGAGCCACAATCCGACGCGATGGGCGCTGGAGCGATGCGTGGCGGATCTGGAGGATGGGAAGTGGGGATTTGCGTTTGCATCGGGGCTGGCGGCGATTGCAACGGTGCTGGAACTGCTGGAGGCGGGGTCGCATATCGTAGCGGGGGATGATCTTTACGGCGGGACGTTTCGGCTGTTTGAGCGGGTGCGGAGGCAGAGCGCGAAGCTGGAGATTTCGTATGTGGATCCGAGCGATCTGGGGGCGGTGGAGCGGGCGATCGGGCCGAAGACTAAGATGCTGTGGGTGGAGACGCCGAGCAATCCGCTGCTGAAGATCGCGGATTTGGCGGGGATGGCGAAGATTGCGAAGAAGCATGGGATTTTGTCGGTGGCGGACAATACGTTTGCGACGCCTTTCGTGCAGCGGCCGCTTGGGCTGGGGTTTGATATCGTGGTACACAGCATCACGAAATACATCAACGGGCACAGCGATATGATCGGGGGGTTGGCAGTGGTGGGAGATAATGGGCCGCTGGCGGAGCGATTGGGATTTTTGCAGAACGCGGTGGGAGGGATTCTGGGGCCGTTCGATTGTTTTCTGGCGCTGTGCGGCGTGAAGACGTTGGCGCTGCGGATGGAGCGGTCGAGCCGGAGCGCGCTGGAGATCGCGAAATTTCTGGAAGGCAGAGGGGACGTGAAGCGGGTGATTTATCCGGGGCTGGCGAGCCATCCGCAGCATGAGCTTGCAAAGCGGCAGATGACAAATGGGGGCGGGATGGTGAGCGCGGTTTTGGACGGGGGATTGAAGAGGGCGCGGCGGTTTTTGGAGCGGTGCCGGATATTTACCCTGGCGGAAAGCTTGGGGGGTGTTGAGAGCCTGGTGGAGCATCCCGGAATAATGACGCACGCCAGTATTCCAGCGGATCGGCGGGCGGAAATAGGGATTGACGATGGGTTGGTGAGGCTGTCGGTCGGTATCGAAGATTTGGGGGATTTGATTGCAGATCTTGCAGGGGCCTTAGATTAAGCATAAATGAATCGGTCCGGAAATGATGCGATCTGATCTTCTCTTAGGAATTCCCTAATCGTTTGCAAACAATCCTCCACTAGCCTCAGCGGCGAATAATCGCACGGGAAGGCAGCCGATGAACCGAAATTCGAAGCGGGGGCAAGCAGGGTTCACGCTCGTTGAACTGCTTGTGGTCATTGGGATTATCGCAATTTTGGTGGGCATCCTATTGCCGGCGCTGAACAAGGCGCGGCAGGCGGCGTGGGAAGTTCAGTCTGCCAGCAACATGCGGCAATTTGGGGTGGGGTTCCAGATTTATGCGGATGCGAACCAGGGGTTTTTGCCGGAGGATGGTCCGGACGGACATGACTCCGGGGCGGATTTCATCGGGCGGACGAGTCCCAATGCGGCGGCGTTTGACAGCAACGGGAATTACATCCCGACGGGGGTGGACGATCCGTGCCTGTGGTACAACGCGATTCCGCCGCTGGTGAACAATCGATCGTATTACAGCATGATCAGCGACTATCTGAACGGGATCAAAACGAATCTCCCGTCGTCAGGAGTGAACAGCATCTGGGTTTGCCCGGCGGCGAATATGCCGGATTCGCTGGCGGGAACGGCAAACGGAGAGTCGGGGCTGACGGGGGAGATGTACGCGAGCGCGACGGCGACGTCGACAAGCCCGAGTAATTATTTTGGGCTGTGGGGAACGGCGGCGCCGTATCACTATGCGAAGACGGTGTTTCCGTTTTACATGTGCTATGTGGTGAATTCGAAGCTGTTTGCGCAGCTCGTAAGCGGGCAATACATCACGCATGTGAAGCTGGCGCAATTGAGGCCGGGTTCGGACGTGGTGCTGATGACGGAAAAGATCATTGACTACGGCGAATATGCGAGGTCCACGTATCCGGAGGTTTACAATTATTACCCAAGTCCAGCCAATTCGCCGCAAAACATCAGCCCGATGGGCTACATGGGGAACGAAGGACAGCCGAAGGCGGTGAACACGCGATTTACGACGCGACACCGTCACGGAGGATTCCTGCTGTTCGCGGATGGGCACGTGGCATGGTTTTCGTGGACGCAGGTGCAGGGAATCGTGGATCCATTAACACGAACAGTTGAAAACCTGAATCGGCCGGACAATCACGTGATCTGGAATCCGTACGGCGCCGTTCAGTAAGTGGGTTTGGGGACCAAACGGTTCCTAACGATGAATTAGCGCGAAGCTCAAATATCGGTGTTGGTTGGTAAGTTACTTATCGACGCCGCAGCATAAAAGGCGGCGGTGATCGGTCTTAATCTGTAACTTTTCAGTTTAGCCCGGATGGGCAGGAGAATATGCCAATGAAACTGTCTACAAAGAAAATGCTTGGGGTGGCGGCGAGCGGTGTTGTGTTCGGCGGAGCATTTCTGTCGCCGGCGATGGGCGCCACCTACACGTGGTCAACCACGGGAAGCGGGAACAGCCAGAGTTGGACGACCCCGACGAACTGGACTCCCAACGGACAACCCGGCTCGGGAGACACGGCATTTTTCAATGTGAATCCACCGTCCAACACGGTGACCGTTTCGAGTCCGCAAAGCGTGGGGGCGATTCTCGACGAGGAGACTTCATCGAACGGGACCCTGAGCATCAGCGGTTCGGCGCTGACGCTGGTGGGGCAATCGCTGAGCATTTCGCAGGAAGGCACGGCAACGCCGTTCAGCAACGTGGTGCTGGCGATGGGGAGCAACACGGCCAATGAGAACACGCTGTCCGTCGGGGACAACATTACGCTTCAGAATTCGACCAACGTGATGGTGGCGGCGCAGGGGAATCAGAACGGCAACTCGGCGCCATTCTTTAATCAGCAGCTCAACGTGTCGGGGAACGTGAGCAACGGGACAGGGACATCGTCGTTGACCTTGTTCGGGGGCGGGAACATCGCCCAATACGGCGGGGTATTCAACTTCACGGGCACCGATTCGTTTACGGGTGGCGTTACGATCGGCAATACATCCGGCACTCAGGGGGCAACCGGCGAATTTACGGCTGGGGCGCTGCCGACGACGGGAAATATCACGGTCAACGAGCAGAGCCAGTTGCTTCTAGACGGCGGGAACACTTATGGCGTGGCGACGCAGACGTTGTTTCTGAACGGCGGCGGGATTGGGCCGGGAGACTCGAATGGGAGCAGCGGCGCGCTTCGCAACAGCGCCGCGGGAAACTTCATATTCCTGCCGGCGCTGGTGGTGGGGACGAATACGACGGGAACGGCAGCTCCCGGGTTTGTGGTCATCACGGCGGCGAAGGCCACGGGGACAATCAACTTGGAGGGAGCGATTTCGGGTACGACAAGCCTTCAGAAGCAAGGGGGCGGTGTCCTGATTTTCAACAATTCGAGCAACAATTGGAGCGGGGGTCTCCAGATCGGCAACGGCACGGTTGAGACGACCGCGACCACGTCGCTGGGGTCGGGGAGCCTGTCGTTTGCACAGACCAGCACGAATACGACAACGGTGGATCTGCTGAATCCGACACAGAACATCCAGAACCTGGCGAGCTCTTTCGTGGGCCTGAGCTCGGGTTCGGACACGCAGGTGCTGAGCCTCAACGGGACGGCGCTGACGATCAATGCCACGGGCAACAACACGTTTGGGTATGGCGCTGTAAGCGGCCTGACTTCGACGATTACCGACGGAACCAGCGCGCACGGCAGCGTGATTTATAACGGCGTGCACGGCGCGACGTTGACGCTGACGGGCCCGAATACTTATTCGGGCGGCACGACGATCAACAGCGGAACGCTGAACCTGGCGAACGTATCGTCATCGGTGGGAAGCGCAACGGGATCGGGGAACGTAACGGTCAACAGCGGGGGCGAGCTGTCGTCTGGCGGCGGGCAGTTGCAGTTTCAGACGGCGATGAGCGGCACCAATCCGATCGTCACCAGCGGGTACCTCAGCGGAAACCTGACGGTGAACAGCGGAGGCATCGTGGCGCCGGGTGGGGACGGGCTGGCGGGAACGCTGTCGGTCGGCGGCGCGGTGTCGACGCCGAACAACGGGGCCGATTTTAACTTTGACCTCGCAGGCGGAACGAGTGCGACGGCAAGCGAACTGCTCGTTAACGGCGGGTTCGACCTGGCCAGCGGGACAGACACGGTGAACATCACCGGGTCAAAGCTAGCGGTGGGTACGTATACGCTGGCGACGTATGGATCGCTACTGAATTATACGAGCGGGACTTCTTTCGTGGTGGGCACCACTCCCGGCGGCGTGGGGCGGACGTATTCGCTCAGCGCGACGGGTTCTTCGGGCTCGGCGGGATCGCTGGTGCTGACCATCGCGAGCACACAGACGCAATATACGTGGTCGGTCGGCGGCGGGGACAACCCCGCGGTTGACGGGAATGGGACGTGGCAGGCTGGTTCCACCAATTTCTTCACAACTACCGGCACCCAAAGCTTCAGCGGGCAGGCGTATAACAACAGCTCTAACGATCCCGTAATCATCGGGAGTGGCGGAGCGGGCGGTACGATAACGGTGTCGGGCGCGGTGACGGCCGGCGGTGGATTGATTTTCTCGAACGTGACGCAGGGATATACCGTGGCGGGAACGAACACAATTACGCTTTCGGGCGGGATCGTGGATTCGGCGACGGAAACCAACGCAAGCGCGGTGACGACGACGATCAGTGCGCCGATCGTGCTGACCGGGTCGCAGAATTTCCAGGCCTCGGCAAACAACGTCCTGGCGCTAACGGGCGGAATAAGCGACGGCAACAACGGATATACGCTGAGCGTCGGCGGCGACACCGGAACGGTTGTGCTGGGAGGAACCAACACCTATTCGGGCGGAACGGTGATCAACACGGGGGTGCTGGAGACGTCCACGGGTTCGCTGCCGTCGAGCGGTGGCGTGCAAATCAACAACACGTCGGCATCGCTGGTGTTCAATCAGGCGAGCAACGGGAGCTATTCGGGACTGATTTCCGGCTCCGGCAGCGTGGCAGTGAATTCGACGGCAACGGTTTCGCTGACGAACATTTCGAATTCCTACTCCGGTCCGACGGACGTGGAGGGAGGGGTTCTTGCGATCAATGATCCGGGGGAAATCAATTCCGGTTCGGGCGGGATCAATATGCTGGGCGGGACAATGCAATTTACGTCGCCGGTGACGTTCGGGACGGGGACCGAGTCGATAACGCTGAACCCCGGGACGACGTCGACGATCGACACCGACGGGAATAATGTCACGCTGGGCTTCAACCTGACGGGCTCCGGCGGAAACCTGACGAAGATCGGGACGGGGACGCTGACGTTTAACAATCTCCAGCCGACGCGAACGATTGGAGTTTTGTCGGTGCTGGGCGGCGCGCTGGACCTGAGCAGCAATTCGGCGTTCAGCTTCACCGCGCCAAGCACGCCGGGCGGATTCACGGGCGACCTAATCCTCGACGGCGCGGTGGGAATTCGGCTGGACGGAGGCAACATCAATGGCGGCGGCAGTGTGTACATCAACGGCGCCGCGGTGAGCATCACGGGCGAAGGCGGGCCGACCAGCGAAATCGACAACACGATCATGCTGAACTCCAACGAGCTGACTTCGTTCACGACGGATATCGGCGCCAACAGCGGCAATACGCTGGTGATCGGCGGCGCGATAACCGGCGACGGCGACGTGGACTTCACGGGTGGAGCGGGCCTGGTCATGCTCGAAGGGCAGAGCACATATGACGGACCGACACCGGGCGGCGGGTCGTCAACGACCATCGACAACAGCAGCGGCGGGGAAGTGCAGCTTGACGTGAACAACGCCCTGCCGACGACCACGAACGTCCATCTGAACAACAACGGATACCTGGACGTGTTTGGCGTCACCCAAACGATTGGATCGCTGGACAGCGGCGCCGCAGGCACGCTGGCGATCGTGACGGATAACTCGACGAATAACGCACTGCTGATTATCGACGGAACCAAGTCGACGAACTTTGCCGGGTATATCACGGACAATTCTGATACCCCCAGCGGCGGCGGAATGCTGGCGATCAAACTGGGCTCGACCTACACCGGAACGCTGAACCTGAACAGCACGACGAACAACAATTATTCGGGCGGCACGATCCTGAATGGCGGGACCCTGGAGTTGGGTTCCGTGGGGGACGCGCTGCTGGGTAATGCGCCGGGCGGGGTGACGTTTGGCGGCGGCACGCTACTGCTGAACTCGTCCTGGTCATCAAGCCGGCCGCTGACGGTGAATCCGACCGTGCCGGCGGGCGGGAGCTCGACGATCAGCGCGGCGGGGAATCCCGTGGTGCTGACACCGACCGCGCTGACCTGGGGCGGCGGGACGTTGAACCTCGTCGATGCATCCGCTTCGTCGATTACGACAAGCAATTCGACCGTGGTATCAGTTACGGCCGCGGGATCGGCGCTGGGGGTGGACGCGAATACAACGCTGTCGATCAGCGGGCCGGTGGATCCGTTTGCGGTGCATACAACGACGATTGTGCCGGCGGCGGATGCGACGGCGCTGATCAACGACGGGACCGTCGCGATCACGGGCGGTTCGACGACCAACGGCGTGGAGGCTGAACCGACCGTCAGCATCGCCGGGGTTACCGGTACGGGAACCCTAGAAATCGGCAACGGCAGCCGGCAGGTGCTTCAGTTGGCGGCAGGCAGCGGCGGAAGCACGGTGAATTCGCTGGTGATCAACCCCAATGCGACGCTGGATATCACCAATAACCACCTGATCATCAATTACGGAGCGGCGGGCGAGAGCCAGTCGACGATTGACAGCTCGATCTACCAGATGCTGAAGAATGGCTTCAACGGAGGTACCTGGAACGGCGTTGACTTCGGTGGCGGGAGCATCCTCTCCACGTCTGCCCAGACGCCCACGAACGGATTCAAATACGGAGTCGGCTGGGCGGACGGCTCTGACGGCCTGCACAACGTCCCCGGCCTCTCCAGCGGGCAATTTGAGATCAAATACACGCTGCTGGGCGACGCCAATCTCGACGGCACTGTTAACGGCACTGACTTCTCGATCCTGGCGGCCAACTTCGGGTTGGGCGTGACGAACTGGGACCAGGGGAACTTCCTTTACAGTTCTTCGGTGAACGGCTCTGATTTCAGCGCATTGGCCGCGAATTTCGGCCAGGGGGACAGCGGGGCCGATGCGACGGTGACGCCGGCGGATATTGCGGCGTTGGATGCATTCGCGGTGGCGAACGGGTTGCCGCTGCCGTCGTTAGCGGCGGTGCCGGAGCCGGCGTCGGTCGGGCTGATGGCGCTGGGCGCGGTGGGAATGCTGGCGCGGCGGCGGCGGCGGAAGCAATAGCCGCGGAGTCCGCAAGTTATAGAAATGAGACAAGCCCCGAGAAATCGGGGCTTGTTCTTTAATCGAGCGATTCGATTTTGATAAAGCGAGCGCGACGGGGCTCGAACCCGCAACCACCGGATCGACAGTCGCATTTGGAGCGGGCCGGAAAGCCCGAAAAACCCTGGATTTTCCAAGCGTTTTACTGGGTTGTTGCATATATGCAATCCTATTCAAAAACCCGCATTCCCACGCAAAAAGCATCAGTATTTCGAGCCGACGTCCGTAAATACGGAGAGCCTATCGACCGGCCATCTAGAGCATTTCCCAAATTAGAGCATTTCCCAAATTAAGCTAGCGGAAGGTGATAGCCGCAGTGCTCAAAGAATCCCTCGGCGTCGCTGGCCGTGATTGCATCCATCGCCTTGAACACCGCCTCCACCAACGCTTCGAATGTTCTGGGCTCGGCGCCGCGGATCAACTGCTTCACCTTGCTCCACATCATCTCGATCGGATTCCAATCCGGAGAATAAGGCGGCAGCAGCCGTAATTCACAGCCCGCCGCTTCGATCATCGCCCGCACCGCCGGCCGCTTGTGAGCCGGCAGATTGTCCATCACCACGATGTCGCCGGGCCGCAGTCCTGGAAGCAGCGCCTCACGCACCCACACGACGAAAACGTCGCCGTCCATCGGTCCTTTCACCACCGCGCCGGCGATGGCGCCGCCGACTCGCACCGCGGCGATCATGGTGGTCGTGCTCCAGTGTCCGGCCGGGACCCTGCACACCAATCGTTCACCCCGGGCGCAGCGGCCACGCAGGCGGGTGAAGTTGGTTTTGGCCCCGGATTCATCCAGAAAAACCAGGCGATTGGGATCGACCTGCTTTACGTTTTGTTCCCATTGCGCACGCGCCTCGGCGACGTCGGGCCGCTCCTGCTCGGCGGCGTGGAGGGACTTTTTTTAAAGGACAAATCCAGCTTCCCGACCCAACGGTCCACCGTGGAGAGCGCCACGTCCAGTTGCAATTGCTCCTTGATTTCAGCGAGCGTGGCGTCGGGATGATCCGCCACGAATTGCCCGAGCTGCGTTTTGATCTGGTCGGTGAGTTTTCCTTTGCGGCCGCGAAGGTGGAGCAGCGGGTCCGCGGTTCCGCGCTCGCGATGATTCTGCCGCACGCGGCGAACGGCTGATTCGCACCGGCCGAAGATCGCGGCGATTTCCTTGGTGCCCTTGCCGGCTTGATAGGCCGAGATGATCCATCGACGGGTGAGGGTGATCTGGGAAGCCATGAAAACCTCCTTGTTGTTTCGGAGGTTAGCACAGGTCGATGCCTGGCGCTAGTTTGGAAAAGGAAATGCTCTAGCTGGCGCGTTTGGCATTTCAGATCGCTGGAGCGGTCTATGTCCAGATTCGTCACATCAAAGCCGTGCTGGAGCAGGTCCGCAACAACAAAGCGTCCGAGCTTTCCGTTACCGCCTGTAACCGCCACTTTTTTCATAGGGTGCACCTTCGAATGAGCGGTCTATATTAATCGCCCGGCAGTATAGGGGAAAATTCGCTTGGCACTTTTTTGGAAATTCGCGGCAAGCTAAATCTTGCCTGATTTGTTGACGGCATTTTTCAGACGAACTTCGGAACACGTGTCCGTCGGCGAATCATCAGGCCAGACGCGCATGCAAGCGCTGTCAGAGAAGTTGGTTCGGGGACGACACCGATCGCAGGCAGCGGCAATCCGTTGGCGATAGCGAAGGCATCGAGCGCGGCGATGTCGGCTGGGGAGACAGCGACGTCAGCGCCACTGTCGCCCTGGCCAAAGTTGGCGGCCAGGGCGCTGAAATCGGAGCCGTTGACGGAGCTCCCATAGAGGAAATTTCCCTGGTCCCAGTTTGTCGCGCCGGTGCCGAAGTTGGCGGCGAGGATGCTGAAATCAGTTCCATTTACGACGCCGTCCAGGTTCGCGTCGCCGAGGAGGGTATACTTTATTTCCAAGGTTCCGGAACCGAGGCCGGCGGGGTTTCCCGGATCGGCCGAGTCAGCGTAGCCCAGGCCGTAACTGGGATTGGCTGCCGCCGCGGTCGAGGTGATCCCACCCGCGCCGTTCCAATATCCGCCGTTGAATCCAGTTGCCAGCCACGCCGCGATGGACGCGATCGGATCGAGGTAAGGGTCGGGGCCATAATTGATGATGACGTGATTGTTGTTCACGTCGAACGTGCCGGTACCGGAGAGGGTCAGACTCGTTAAAGTCTCGGCCCCCGTGTTTGCGCCCAATCGCAGCGTCCCGGCTGTGACGGTCACGGTGCCGCCGGCCGGAAGGGCGCCGGGCGCGGCGATTAACAACGTCCAGCCGCTGACGGTGGTCCCCCCGCCGTAGGTATTGGTTCCGGTGTTGGCGAGGGTCAGCGTGTCCGTGCCGGTTTTGGTGAGCATCGCGGAAGTGCCGCCGATGCTGCCTGTGCCGCTGATCACGTAGTTGCCCGAGTTGTTGTTGACCGTCACGGAAAAGGGATGCACCGTGGTATTCAGCGTGACAGCGTAATGGCCGTTATTGCTGTCGTTGAAAATAACATTGCTGTTGTCGGCGTAGACGGTGGCGGATGTGCCGTTGTTCCAGTTGTTGCTGGTCGTATCCCAGGTTTTTCCGTCGCTGGGGCTGGCTCCCCCGGCGTTATCCCAAGTCAGCGTAGGTGGATTGCCAACGGGCGTGGCGATGGCGACCCCTACAGCGCCATCAGCGAGGTAATATTGGAACGCCACCTGACCGGCGTTGTTGAAGCCGAAGAATTGATTGCTGACGCCAGTCACGGTGGAACCGAAGAGGGGGTCTCCGTAGGCGATCACCTTGTCGGCGACGGGATCGTTCCCGGTGTAGATTCCAGATTCGTCAGCGCCAATGGCGGAGTTCCAGGTGTAGCCGCCGAACGCGACCGCGCCGCTGGAATTGATGGTGGGATCGAACACCTCCTGCAAGTCGGTGCCTTCATCGTCAGTGCCGGCGGCAACCTGGGTAACGCCCGTGCCGTTGTAGAGGAAAATTCCCGATCCGGTGGTGGTGTAGGCGTCAAACGCGACCATTCCGGAGGAATTGTTGCTTACATTTTCGAACTCCCGATAAATTCCGCCCATGCTGGCAATCGTTGTGGGGTTATCGCTGCCAACTCCTTCGTAAACTCCGTTGCCGGCGGCTACAGCTACTTCCCCGGTATTGTTTATCGAGATGCCGTAATACCCATTCGTGCCGTTGCTGTTATCCACGATGTCGTTGAAAGTAGACCCGCCTGATCCGGCGAAGACGCCGTCGGTGGCATAGATGTTGTCGTAGCCTTCATCATAGTCGGCGAAGAATGCGAGCTCTCCGCTCTGATTGATCGCCGGGTGCGCTCTTGTGATGAAGCTGGTGAAGGGTCCGGCCGGGTTGCTCAGGTAGACGGGGGTGATGGCGCCGCCGCTTCCGGTAAATACACCGGTGCCACTGCCGAAATTGGCCGCGAAGGCGACCGTGCCGTTGTCGTTTAGGCTGGGGTAGATGTTAATATTGGGTACTGGTTCAGTTTGAATCTTTGAAAATTTGACGCCGATCCCAATTCGTGGCAGAGTCGGGGAATGCCAGCACGAGCAAGCAATCGCCGAGATTTTACCCAAACAGCTAAGGCCGTCGTCGATGCCGCCACGGGGAATGGTCCACCTATCCTGCCACCGGGGAGTCCACCCCCGAATGACACACGTAATCCTCATGCGGTTGCATTGAGCAAGCTGGGGGCGAGCAAGGGTGGGAAGGCGCGGGCAAAAAAACTGTCTGCCAAATCTCGAAGCGAAATCGCGAAGAAGGCGGCGAGAGCCAGATGGCCTCGCCGCCCCTCGTAAGTTAGGCGGACAATAAGCTGAGAGAATTAACGTCAATCTTCAAAGCGTCGGCGAGCTTCTGTAGGGTTTTCATGGACGGACTGTGCCTTCCAGCTTCTAGACGGCTGATATGGCTCTGGAGCAAACCGGCGCGCCGAGCTAACTCCGCTTGCGTTAGGCTGCGTTCTTCGCGCAATGATTTGAGCTTTTGGCTGATCCATATCAGCCAGCTTTCGTGGTTCTGACGCGAAGGAATTTCCTCGACCAATGAATCCTTCAACCGAGACGACTCGTGGCCCCTTGGCTCCAGAATTTCGAGGATCGTCTTCATTGTCTCTTCGGCGTCTTCGCGGGACTTGATCGTTGACAAGTCCTTCATGCACTCGAATAGGTCGCTCTGGTCAGCCGGGTCTAGTTGCACCATTCTGGCAACCACCGTGGCAACCGCTGCGGCCGTGAGCGACGATTCAAGAGTACCGTTGATATTGGCCGACGCGAGTTGCAACTGCTGTTCAATGGACAGCTTTTCGACGTGGGGAACCTGTTTTTCGACCTCCGGCGATTTTTTGATGGCTATCATGTCAGTGCTCCTGTCTGCTGTCTACTGTTTCTTGGGCGATACGCTCTGCAAATAAAGCCGCAAACGCCGCGCTATTCGAATGATCACGGAGTTCCTAAGCTGATCTTCGTCTTCTTTTTTGTGAACACCCAAAACAACAATTTCGTGGCGATCGGTGTTCACAAAAAAGAAGACACGCAGGTTGATCTTTCCCAGCGGACCGCCTTTATCTTTTAGTTCCCAAAAATCCTTAATCTTTGCGATGTCCGCTGTAGGACACCTGCAAGGTTCAACCTCACAGGCAATTTCATCAATCTGTCCTGCAACATGCCAATATTGCTGGGCGGTCAGAAATTTTGTTTCCGCGACAACGCATGGCCAATATTTAACAGGCCAAACTGTTGCGGGATCACCGACGCCGGCATTTTTCCAGAGAGCGGCGGAGGCTTGTTCTTCCTGCATTGTCGATACTCCTTTTCCTCCTTCGCCATTGCTTGGTACTTCCATGCCACGCTTTACATAATATACAATCTACATCGGTTGTCAACCACTAAAACTTTGAATAATATACAAAGTTCCTATTGACTTTTCATGCACGAGCAAGCATAATGTTCATTATGAACAAGATTGAAGACAAGACGCGGGTGCAGATAGTCCAATGCCTTGTCGATGGCGTCGGCGTTAACGCCACTTGCCGGGTGACTGGCGCTGCAAAGAACACGGT
The DNA here is from genome assembly GCA_963755915.1 of uncultured Phycisphaerales bacterium. Classification (GTDB taxonomy): domain Bacteria; phylum Planctomycetota; class Phycisphaerae; order Tepidisphaerales; family Tepidisphaeraceae; genus PALSA-1353. The sequence continues at coordinate 2,156,758 of CAVWLP010000002.1, read as the reverse complement.
TCTAAAGCTCTTGGCCCAGCTTGGCGAAGCGTGCGCAAAATATCACGATGAGCATGTTTGCCACTTGCTCACAAAACGCGTGCAGTGCGATGAAATCTGGTCATTCTGCTACGCGAAAGCCGCCAACGTCCCAGAAGAAAAACGCGGCCAGTGGGGTTACGGCGATTGCTGGACATGGACTGCACTGGACGCCGATTCAAAGCTCATCATTTCCTATACGCTCGGACTTCGCGACGGCGGCTATGCACACGAATTCATGTACGACGTTGCGAAGCGTCTCGCCCGCAAAGTGCAACTCACCACCGACGGCCACAAAGCATATCTGGACGCCGTAGACGATGCCTTCGGCGGTGACATTGATTACGCCATGCTGGTGAAGCTCTACGGTGCGGAGCGGCCCGGCGAGGCCCGCTACAGTCCGGCCAACATCATCGGCACTCGGAAAGAAGAAATCTGCGGAACGCCCGAACCGCGCCTCGTCAGTACGAGTTTTGTTGAGCGGCAAAATTTGTCGATGCGAATGGGAATGCGCCGTTTTACCCGCCTCACGAACGCCCACTCAAAGAAGATTGAAAATCACGGCCACGCGATTGCGCTCTACTTCATGCACTACAACTACTGCAAGATTCACACCACCTTACGAGAGACACCCGCAATGGCCGCTGGTCTATCAAAATCGGTTTGGGAGATTGAGGACTTGCTGAAACTGATCGACTGACGGTCCCAATTTCTCAATTCAATATCCTGCAAAACAACTGTCTCACTATAATTGGGTCCAGCAGGTGAAAGTTTTGGGCGTGTTTTTGCGAACAAAACATAGAAATACAAAATAATAATTCAAACTGAACCAGTACCTAATATTGCTATAGGCGCCATTATCGGTGACGATCGTTGTAATCGGTCCATTGCCGTTGGCGGGGGTGGTGTAAAAGCCTGAGACCGGATTGTTGTCGGGCCCGGATTCGCCCAAAAATGCCACGGTTCCGGTGTTGTTGAGGGTGATATTGAAGACGCCGACGTTAAACTGGCTGGTATTGATGTTGAGAACGGTGTTGAAGGTGTAGGCCGCTCGCGCCGCGACTGGAAACGCGAAGGCGGGAAGAACGACACGGGCGGTTTTGCAAATGCTGAATCGCCGCAAAGAGCTCCGGCGGGCGGTTTGGATCAAAAGTCGGCATGATCGTGGCATTTTTTCCTCCCTTGGCCTGTGCAGAATGGCAAATGTGGTCCTGGGCTACACCCCGGCAGCCCAGATTTTGGGAATGTAATTATTTGAGCGACCGCGGTCAAATGGGGGCCGGTTGGTGAAAACGTCAGCTCGGGAACTTCGTAATCGTCCGGCAATTTCCGTCCCGAGCTTCTGACCCGCGACGACATCGCTGGAATAGTGCGATCCCGCCACAACCTCGTCACCCCAAGCTGGTGACCGAAGGCCATCAGCTTCTCTCGCTGGTCTAGGGGAGGCGTAGGAAGAGGCACCACCGACCAAAACTCCGACCGCCATATCGACAAAGTTCCCGCGTACAAAACTGGCTGAATCCATTGAGCATGACGATCCTTCAAATGTGATCCGGTCGTTTCGGTGGTTCAATGAATAAGATGGCTTTCAATGACCAATGCTCTCGAGGAATGTCGCTGACGGGGCAAAAAACAGGCTTCCAGTAACCGCCCGGCTGAAATCCAAAAGTCGATCATAGTTGCCTGACGGACGGCCAACGAACATGTTTTCCAGCATCTGCTCGGTGATCCGCGGCGATCGGCTGTAGCCGATAAAGTACGTTCCGAATTCGCCGCTACCGGGCTTGCCAAACGGCATGTTGTCCCGCAGAATCTTGACCTCTTTTCCGTTCTCCACAATTGTCGTCAGCGCATTGTGGGCGTTGCTAGGTTTCACCGCATCGCTCAGCTCTATATTCGAAAGCTTTTTGCGTCCAATGATGCGCTCCTGCTCCTCAATAGAAAGCAAATTCCACCGACTCATGTCATGCAGGTATTTTTGAATGATGACATAGCTTCCGGCTGCAAACTGAGCGTCTTCTTCGGCAACCAGGGCAGCGTTCAGAGCGACCTCACCACGCGGATCCTCTGTCCCATCGACAAAGCCCAACAGATCACGGTCATCGAAATAGCGGAAGCCGTGGGTTTCATCAACCGCACACACCGCTCCACCTATCCGTTGCATGATTTCGGTGACCAGCTCGAAACACAGATCCATTCTCTTGGCGCGGATGTGAAACACCGCGTCGGCTGGCGTGGAAATGGCATGGCGATCCCCCGATCGAATCTCGCGAAAAGGATGAAGCTCGGCTGGTCGTGGTGTGCCGAACAACTTATCCCAAGCATCCGATCCGAACCCCACAACACAAGAGAGTCCCCCTTCAACACGACGAAAATCCACGGCCCGGAAAACGCCCGGCAGCTCGCCGCAGAATGAACGGACCGTTGCCTGGCTTTCGTTGTCCGGCTTGATACAGACAACGAGAAAAATCGCCGCGCTCGTAAGTGGCGCAAGAACGGGCTGAGGAACGGGTGCAAGATCTTCTCCGCCGGAAGCGTTCATCCTGGTATTCTCGACATTGCCCTCGACCTGCACAACTTACCTTCCCCCGGAAATCGTATCACGCGCCATAAAAGTTCGACCGGCATTTTCCACCTCAGAAGACAACGGCTTTCTGGCACCGCTGTCTTCCGTGGAGAGGAGCACTCAACCGTCGGTGTTAGACGTGAATTGGAGCATCAGCGGGCGAGGGCGTCATTTCGATTCGGCCCGCGTGAAGTCCGCATCGTTCGCGAGCGATGTGCCAACGACATCCCTAGCCGGAGCGAATTGGCCTTTGGGGGTTGGGCGACGCCTCCGCCTACGTTGCGTCATTGTGCCGCGTGACGCCTGGGCGATGCATGAGTCGGATCGTATCGCCGGGTCCAGACCTTTGTGAATTCGGCCCCGAAGAAGAGGCTGAAAGACGAGTAATAGATCCAGGTCAATACCGCCAGCAGGGAACTGGCCGCGCCATACACGTTGTTGTTGCGGGCATATTTGAAATAAATCGCCAGCCCAAATCTGCCGGCACCAAACAGAATGACGGCGATCAACGCCCCATGCCAGACGTTTTTCCATCCCAGCCGCACGTTCGGCAGGAACTTGAATATGGCGCCGAACAGCGTGAATTCCACAGCGCAAGAAATTGCCGTACTGGTCAGATAGGCCGGCCATCGATCGAAGTCGGCAATATGATGTTGGAAGGCCGTGAGAATTCCACTGACGAATATGAAGAAGATGAGCAGAAAGCCGAGGCCAAAGACCATCGCCAGCGACAGGAGGCGTGCGCGGATAAACGTAAGCACGGCTTTTTCGGCGCGGTTTGCCCTGGGTGCGTTGAGTTCCACTCCCCAGATGCTGTTCATTGAATCTTGCAACTCAATGAAGACGCTGGTGGCGGAGAATAGCAAAACGACCGTGCTGATTGCCGTTGCCAGAAAGCCGATGCCCTGGGTGGCGCTGCTATCGATGATTGGCTTGACCGCATCGGCCGCCTGTGTACCCATCAGGTTTGTGGCCTGCCTGATGATCTGCTCGCGGGCAAATTGCCTGGCGTGGGCGATTCCCATGGCTCTGATGACGATGACCAACAGCGGCGCCAAGGACAAGACGGTATAAAAGGAAACCGCCGCCGAGAGCCGCAGGGCGTTGTCCTGGCGCCATTCCGACGCGGCCTTCCTAAAAAGCAATCCGATCGATGCCAGGCGGGATGTTGCCATCCGTGGGTCGATTTTGCCGTCAAAGCCCCGGCGCTGAGCCATTTCCCAAGACTCCTTGTAATGCCATATGCACTATCTGCAGGGCATTCCCTTTTCCCAAACACCCTCGCGACAACAAAAATTAGGACCGTTGCGCGGGGCGTTCCTGCTGTCACCGGCAGCCGAAAAGGGCGTCGCGGGAATGCCGTAGCGGGGTTTGCCGGCAGTGGCATTTTCGCGAGTCTTTGTCCTCAGCGCAGGATTAGGACAATAATGACGATCAGAACAACAAGGCCGACTGAGCCACCGCCAACCCAAATAATACTGGCGAGATCGGGGGCTTTTGCGGTAACCATTGATAGGAGTGGTGCATTCATGGTGATGTCCTGTAAATGAAAAATGGTTTCAGTAAACAACAATTACGCGTCAGCGCGAGGCCATCAAGGTCGATCAGAAGCCGCGCGGGAGCACGTTGAAGATCATCAATAGGATCAGGATCAGCAGAACAAGTCCCAAACCTCCGCTTGGTCCATATCCCCAATTGCGGCTGTAACCCCAGTGGGGAAGGCCGCCCACGAGCAGCAGAATCACGAGAATTAACAGTATCAATCCCATAAAAGGCTCCTTTCGGAAGTCTTGAGAACCGGGAAGGCCATGGCCGTGAACAACACGGCTCGATGGTCCCTTCTTATGCGATCAAAGAGTCCATCCAATCTTTCGATGCGTGCGTCCTGATCCTTCCCTGGTATTTCGGAACCTTCACCGTTGCCGGCGCTTCGTGTTCAATCCGATCGAGCAATCTGCCCACGGCCGGATCGCACGCGCCATCCGAACCCACGCTCACGTGTGTCAACTTAAGGAACTTGCGGACACCGGGACCAATGGATGCCTGCTCGCCCGTGCCGCGGCCGACCTCATTGCCGTTGCGGCTGATCGTCCAATCGCCGTCAAATCCGACGATAAACAACCAATCGATTCCATCTGGGCCGAGGGATTGAAACAGAGCTTGAGATACTTGTTCTTTTCCCATGATGATTTCCGCATCCTTCCTAAACAGACCAAAATCTCATCCCGTCCTGCCCGCCCGAACGACACCGGCGGGGTTACGGCACCCGCTCACCGGGCAGACCTCAAGGCGTCTTTGTCTCGGTCTGGGTCTTGTCGTCCGTATTCGTGATCGGATTATGCGTGGTGGTAGTCTCTTCATGCGTCGTGCCGCCGAAGAGACCCGGCGTAGTGGACTCCGAATGGGAGGTTTCGCAGCCGAAGAAAGAGAAACAAGCCGCCAGCGTCGCCGCCAGCGCCAGACCATTTATCGTCTTCATAACATCTCCTCAGAATCAAAGGTTCCAATTCGGGCCTCAAGCGCGACACGCGTCGCGACCTGAGAAAACGAATACCCGCGTTCAATTTTTTTCAGGAAGCCTGAACCGGCCGGAGATTCCAAATAAACAAAAAAAGCCGACGCATCCGAATCCCGAAGTTTCGGAACTCGATTGCGTCGGCTTACTTGTTAATGGGTCTTCCGGCCCTTGCCAGGACTACCCTTTATTTAGTCATCCGAGATGCGATACAGATTGGCTAAGGACCTGAGTATTTGAAGCTTCCCTAGCTGCAAATTATAGGCCGCCGGACCGGCTAAGTCGAAAAGATTCGGAAAGCCAGTCATGTCATCATCATTTTGCCCTGACGAATGGTTTCTCGTTTGAGCTCGCCAATCAGCTTCAACCGAAATGTGGTACCGATGTCGAGTTCCGAATCCACCGTCAGCTCGGCGCCCAGATGCCTCGCCGCTTGCGATGCAATGGACAGTCCCAGCCCCACTCCGCGCTGGCCGTATACCTCGCCTCTTTTGAATGCCTCGAAGATGTGGCCTATCTTTTCCGGGGCTATTCCCGGCCCTGGTCCGATATCGATATGACGGGTCGCCCCCCTTCGGCCGCGCCGTCGCAACCTATGCGAACGGTACCGCCGCTGCTAAATTTCACGCCGTTGCCGACGAGATTTTGCAGAACCAGCGAGAGCAGTTCCCCATCCGAGACGACCACCGTGCCTGGCCGCACTTCGACCGCCAGCCTTACACCCTTGGCATCCGCCTCCGGCGAGAACTGTTCCGCGATCCTCGTGACCAGAGACTGCAAATCCACCGGCAAGAACTTCGTCTTCTCGCCGGACTTGCGAAGCATTTCCCGATCGAGCAGACGCCGCATACCCGCAACCGTGGTCTGAATCGAGTTCTGAGCGCGAGCCAGGGAATCCGCAGCGCCGTCGAAACCGGTTGTGTTGCTCAAACGGCAGCGTAATTCATCGAGCGACAGGGTGACCCCATAAAGGTGATTGTTCAGGTCGTGCGACAGGAACGAAAGGTACTTCAATTCTCTTTCCGCAGCCGCCCGGAGCTGACACTTCTGCTGCTCTACAAGGGCGATCACCGACCGCTGAAGCATGACATCGACCGCCGCGTGCAGCGCCGCGGATTCCAGGGCGTCCATCCGGCGGCCCAGTTCCGTCTCCACGTGCAAGACAATAATCGCCCGCAGAAGCCGATCCTCTTGCATGACCTCCACAACGTCGAAGTTCAGCCGGAAACGGGAAAGCCCCTGGGACGGGGCCCGCCTTACCAGTTCCCGAATCACCTCCGGATTATCCGACGCAAGAGCGTCGGCGATGGCGAGCAATATTTGAGGCGTCGAATCTTTCAGCTCGTCGAATGTCAGATGGCGCATCTGCGGCATGGCTTGCCGAACGGCGCCGTCCCATTCCTGCGTAATCTCCTCCGCCCCGGATCGAATGATTTCGGCCACCCTGGGGAATGGAGGATGTGTAAGTTGTAAAAGAAGTGGATTCACCGATTTTTCTGCCCAAAAAAACTCAGTCCGGCGAAACGGATTCTCGGCCCGTCACGCGTTGGGCGCCTGTTTTGCCCGGAGGCACCCATCATGCGCGGCATTTGTACGACTGTATAAATGGGCTGTCTGTCCGGTATCAGACATTATGCGGGAAATATTCGTGGTATCTTTTACGGGTTCGCTGCAGTCGCGACCCAAACTCTGGGCCACGCTGTAGATGCTGGAGGAACGATATGAGTCGCCTGCCCGACAGGCAAAATGGGCGCGATAGTTGTCGGCCATTTCCGGAGCTTAACATTGTCTTCAGCGTCAACACGGAAATCCTTCGATTTGATTTTCATGATGATTACTAGAGGACGTTCATCTGTGGTACCACAGTGAAATCCCGGTGTTATCTCTTCAAGGAATGGGGATGTCGGACTCCGAGGTGTCGGTCGGCATCCTGACTGTTGCCGCGGCCCGAGGTAACTTCGTTCTCGGCGGCCAATTGTTTCTCGGCTTCCAGCCAGAACGGAATACCGTCTCCGGCGGGCTTTCCCGCTATCTCCCATCTCCGGTAGGCGTAAAGCCTGATGGCGTCCGCTGAGATGACGCGGGCGCTATCGACCTCGTTGGCCAATCCGGCGAGGATTGGTGCTTTATCCGCGGGTGCAGTTGGATTGGCCCGTCCCGACGCTGGAAGAATCTGGTTTTGTCTCTGCATGGTTGTGTTCTCTGGTCTCAATCGTAAAAACTCAAAAGGTCTCGGCTACCGCTACCGTAGCAATACCGAATTGTGGCTCCAACGGCGTTAGTCGTTCTTCACGCCGTGCCTGTGCCCGCGATCGCCGTGGCGTTGGAACATCCTGTTGTTGTCCCGGTAGTGGCTGTCCACGCTCGCATTGAGCGCCTTCGCATTCTCTCCGGCGGCCTGCGTCTCAAGCGAACGATCGAGGCGCCGATCGTTCCGACCGACCGACATTTCAATTCCTGTTTCGGCGAGTTCTTTCTCCGCTTGCAACCAAAAATGAACACCATCCCCGGCAGGCTTGCCAGCGGCCTCTCATTTACGGAAGGCACAAAGCTGAATGTCCTCGCGCAGTTCCAATGCATCTATGAATGCATTATCAGCGGAGGCGACGGCCGCACTGAGTAAAGTAACCGGGTGGCTTCGATGGCCAGTTGCGAATGGTTCGTGATCATGTTGACGGGTATTCATTCTATTGCTCCATTTATTCAAACGGCTGGTACGGCGACGGTTGCGACCGTCGCGATCGGTTTTTTCACAATCGACGTGGCATTTGTCGGATCAAAGATTCGATACGCGAGCAGCTTGATGCGGTCGTTAATCAGGAACCATCCGAGGGCGTAACCCCAGACAAATGCGGCCCAACCCCAACCGAGGGGCGTCATAAAGATTCCGTAGACTGCGATCAATGTGGCGATGGCTTGCGTGCCGAGAACGGCGATCCAGAGAATCTTCGCCGGCTTGATGGACCAGAACGGTCCGCGCGTGCGGGTGAGAAAGATTGTCAGATGGCCGGCCACAGATAATTTCAAATACATCAAGGTCTGGATGTGCGAGCGGTCGAGGCGGAAGACGCGTTCGCCGAGGTAAAACAGGCCGAACGCTGAGACGACGCCGATGACGCCCAGCACGGTGGAAATCCCCAACACCACGCGCATGTTCCATGCCTCGGGTTTGTCCTTGTAATGAACGTTGTCATACGCGATGGAGAGGATCGCTCCATCGTTGAGCAATGCCAGCATCACAATCATCACGGCGGTCAGCGGATAAAAATTGAACACTAGAATTGCGAGGGTCATGAAAAACAGTACGCGCAGCGTTTCGGCGATGCGGTAGATGGCATAACTATTCATCCGCTGAAAGATCCGGCGACTTTCTTTGATCGCGTCGATGATTACCGATAGTCCAGAGGTCAGCAGGACGATGGATGCGGCCGCGCGGGCCGCGTCGGTTGCTCCGGAGACGGCGATACCGCAGTCGGCCTTTTTCAAGGCTGGTGCATCATTCACTCCATCGCCGGTCATGCCGACGATATGACCGCGCTTTTGCAGAATGTCGACGATGTGAAACTTGTGCTCGGGAAATACCTGGGCGAAGCCGTCCGCCTTTTCAACGAGTTGGGTTTCCTCGGGGGATTCCTTCTTTTTGGAATCCCCTAACCCGCTGGCGTCAAGGATATTGGTTCCCAGGCCCAACTCCCTGGACATTTCGCGAGCGATGGCGATTTGATCGCCCGTAACCATTTTAATGCTGACGCCCATTTGTCGGGCGGTGGCGATGGTTGCCTTGGCATCTTCTCGCGGAGGATCGGACATTGGCAACACACCCAGAAAACGCCACTTGCCCTTCTCGTCTGCGCGGGCAACGCCCAAGGAACGAAAGCCGCGTCCGGCAAAATCATTGACGGCCTTCTCTACGGCCGTCTTTACCTCACCAGCATTCGTCGACATCTGCAGAATCACCTGCGGTGCGCCCTTGGCTACATCGAACTGCTTTCCGTCCGCGCCTATGATCGTGGCTTCGGTGCGCTTCTGGACGGGGTCAAACGGCTTGAAGTGAACGACTTGATAGGTCTTCAACGTTTTCTCGTCCTTCACACCACCGAGGACGGCGAGGTCGATGGTGTCCTTATCTTCCGCGCGAAGCCAGCGCGGCGGCAAGGATGACCTAGTCGGCGGGAATGTTATCGACCGTGAACGGATCGCCCAGCGTCAGCTTGTTTTGAGTGAGAGTGCCCGTCTTGTCCGAGCAGAGTATATCAACACCGGCCAGTTCCTCGATGGCCACAAGCCGGCTGACAATCGCCTTCTTCTTGGCCATGAGGCGCGCGCCGACGGCCATTGTCACCGACAAAACCGTCGGCATCGCGACCGGAATTGCGGCAACCGTCAGCACCAGAGCGAACTGCAACGTGGTGAGGATCCGGTCCCCGCGGCAGATCGCGACGGCAATAATTACAACCACCAGAGCCACGGCGAGGATGATGAGGAAATTGCCGATCTTCAACACCGCGCGTTGGAAATGGCTCGCGGTTTGCGCTTCCCCGACCAATTGGGCTGTTTTGCCGAAGTAGGTGTGCGTGCCGGTGGCATACACCAGTGCGTCGATTTCACCGCGGCGCATGATCGAACCGGAAAAGACGGCGTCGCCAGGTTTGTGCGTTGCCGGCAATGATTCGCCTGTAAGTGCGGATTGATCGACGGCCACTTCGTCGCCCGCCAGCAGGCGCGCATCCGCGGGAATAATGTCGCCTAGTCGCAAGCGAATAACATCGCCCGGTACGAGCTCGCGAGCCGGAGGTGTGATCCATTTGCCGTCACGTTTGGCCTTTGACTGAATCGCCAGTGTTTTCTTTAAGGCAGCGATGGCGTTGCCCGCCTGGCGCTCCTCCCAGAATCCCACAACGGCGTTGCAAACCAGCAAAAGGAGGATGATGAAAAAATCGGGCCAATGGTGGACCACGCCCGAGAGGATGACCGCCACTTCAATCATCCAGGGGATCGGGCCCCAGAAATACGAAAGAAATTTCAGGAGCAGGTTGGTCTTCTTCTCCGCGATCTCGTTCGGTCCGTATTGAGCGAGCCGTTTCGCAGCCTCAGCCTGACTGAGACCATCCGGCGAAGAGTGCAATCTCTTCTCCACCTCTGCCATCGGCAATGTTTTCAGATCGTCCGTTGGATTGGACTTTTGTTGCGATTGTTCGTTCATGTGGGAACGCTCCACTTCCAATTGCGGATTTCCGGAAGGTCCTGGCCGTGTTGATCGATGTAAAGCTTGTGCTGGATGAGCTTGTCCTGGACCATCTGCTTGAGATATGCTCCTTTGGCGCCCAATTGCGGCAGGCGATCCACCACATCCTGCACTAGATGAAAGCGATCAAGGTCGTTTTGCACCCTCATGTCGAAGGCCGTTGTGATTGTGCCCTCTTCCTTGTAGCCGCGGACATGAAGGTTGCGATTGGTTCGGCGGTAGGTCAGCCGATGGACCAGCCAGGGGTATCCATGGAAGCCGAAGACAATGTGCTTGTCTTTTGTGAAGAGCGAATCGTAATCTGCTTCGCTTAGTCCATGTGGATGCTCGCTGGCGGATTGCAGCTTCATCAGATCGACGACATTGATCACCCGAATTTTCAAATCGGGAAAATGCTGGCGAAGAATTGAAACAGCGGCGAGAATCTCCAGAGTTGGCGTGTCACCGCAGCAGGCCATCACCACGTCCGGCTCGCTGTTTTGGTCGTTGCTGGCCCATTGCCAGATGCCAATTCCTTCCGTGCAGTGCACGACTGCTGCTTCCATGGTCAGCCATTGCGGGAGGGCATGTTTACCGGCAACCACCACGTTGACGTAATGCCGGCTGCGCAGGCAATGATCGAAAACGGATAGCAGGCAGTTCGCATCCGGGGGCAGATAAACGCGAACGATGTCAGCCTTTTTGTTGATGACGTGGTCGAGAAATCCGGGATCCTGATGTGTGAAGCCGTTGTGATCCTGCTGCCAGACGTGAGAGGCGAGCAGATAATTCAGCGATGCGATCTTGCGGCGCCAGGGCAGTTCCGATGTTACCTTCAGCCACTTGGCGTGCTGGCTGAACATCGAATCGACGATGCGAATGAAGGCTTCGTAGCTGTTGAACAGCCCATGCCGGCCGGTGAGCAGATATCCTTCCAGCCAACCCTCGCACTGATGCTCGCTGAGCATCGAATCCAGCACGGCTCCATCGGGTGAGAGGAATTCGTCGTTCGTCACTTCCCGGGCATCCCATTGGCGGTTGGTGACTTCAAAGACCGCGCCGAGCAAGTTTGACAGCGTCTCGTCAGGGCCAAATACGCGGAAATTGCGTGGCTTGTCATTCAGCTTAACGACATCGCGCAGGAATTGGCCGAGCACCAGCGTATCCTGGCCGTCAACGGCGCCGGGCGAAGGAACGTGTACCGCATGATCGCGGAAATCGGGCATTTTCAAATCGTGCAATAGAACGCCGCCGTTGGCGTGGGGATTGGCGCCCATTCGGCGGTCGCCCTTCGGCGCAAGCTCGGCCAATTCTGCGTTCAATCGGCCGTGCTCATTGAACAACTCCTCGGCCTTGTAGCTTTTCATCCAGCTTTCAAGCTGTGCAACGTGCTCGGGGTGATCGGAATCCACGAGCAGCGGAACCTGATGGGCGCGAAAGGTGCCTTCGCATGGAAGGCCGTCGACAATCTTTGGTCCGGTCCAGCCCTTGGGCGATCGCAAGACGATCATGGGCCAGCGCGGGCGAGTCGTGTCATTTTTACTCCGCGCATTCTTTTGGATTTCCCGGATTTCCTCGATGGCGGCTTCCAAGGTGGCGGCCATCAGTTGATGCATCTTTTCCGGCTCATCGCCTTCAACGAAGTGAGGCGTCCAGCCGCAGCCGCGCAGGAATTGTTCCAGTTCGTCATGCTCGATGCGGGAGAGGACTGTGGGGTTGCTGATCTTGAAGCCGTTGAGGTGGAGGATCGGCAGCACGGCCCCGTCGGAAATGGGATCGAGAAATTTATTGGATTGCCAGGCGGTCGCCAGCGGGCCGGTTTCCGCTTCGCCGTCGCCGACGACGCAGGCGACAATCAAATCGGGATTGTCGAAAGCGGCGCCGAATGCATGGCTCAGCGAATATCCCAGCTCACCGCCTTCGTGAATCGAGCCCGGCGTCGTCGGCGCTACATGGCTGGAGATTCCGCCGGGAAACGAAAATTGCTTGAATAGCTTTTTCAGGCCCGCTTCGTCCTGAGTCACATTCGGATAGACTTCACTCCAGGTGCCTTCGAGATAGACATTGCCGACAATTGCCGGACCCCCGTGACCGGGGCCGGCGATGTAGAACATGTCGAGGTCATACTTCTTGATAACCCGATTCAAGTGCACGTAAATGAAATTCTGGCCCGGCGTCGTGCCCCAGTGGCCAACTACCAGCGGCTTTACGTGCGACAATTTCAGCGGCTCCTTGAGCAGCGGATTGTCGTATAGATAAATCTGCCCGACCGAAAGATAATTCGCGGCACGCCAATAGGCGTTCATCTTGCCAAGCAACTCCGGTGAGAGCACGCCACTGGTTTCAAGTGGCGAAGCTCCGTCATTGCGGGCTTTGACGTCGGGATCTAAGAGATCGATTGACATAGTTTTATTCCTATAGTTAGAACAAACACCGTTCTAAGGGCCATTTGCCTCAGGCGTGGGCTGAATCGCGCGTTTGCCGGGTCTGAGGGACAGGTTGTCCGTTATTACATAGATAACCATCGCAAGGAGCATCAGCAGCACAGTGACCCAGACGCGCCAATCCCGGTGCGCATGTTTCCAAAAATGGTGGCGCGGTTGGGCGTGATCCCGTGACTTGGATCCTTCGCTTTCAACAGAATGCTTAGTGCCGCTCATTATTTTCCAATCAACAGAAAAACCGACGCCACCGAATCCCGAGGTTTCAGGATTCAATTGCGTCGGCTTACTCTTTAACGGGTCCACCGGCCGTTGGCCGATCTACCCCTCAATTAGTCATCCGAGATGTTCAATCGTCTGCCGGAATCCTATCCATTTGGGTTCTACCTTAGAACCGGCAAAGGAAGGATAATCGTCGCTATATTTGGCGATAACCGGCCGGCCACATGCAGTTCCAGCAATATCATCCAAATCAGATTGTCATGGGGCGCGCAAAACCGGCCAATTGAGGGCGCGCCAAAACCGGCCATTTTGAGGCACAGGAGATTGGGTTATCGACCTTGGCTTTCGGCGGTTGCCGCAAGCCAATGGTGGGATGGCCAATCAACTCAAGATGGCGGAAGTACAAGCAATTTTGGCACTTGCGCAGCGGCTGGTCCAATCGGAACATCGCCCGCCAACTCGGCGTTCACCGGGAGACCGTTGGACGCCACATCCGGTTGTCGGGCGGCGATCCTGCGGCGCCCGGATCGGATTCAAAACCGGCCAGCGCGCCCCTCGGCTCGACGGTGCTCGCCGCAGGCGGCTCGACGGTGCTCGCCGCAGGCGGCTCGACGGTGCTCGCCGCAGGCGGCTCGACGGTGCTCGCCGCAGGCGGCTCGACGGTGCTCGCCGCAGGCGGCTCGGAGAGCGCGCCCACCGGGTTATCCGGCGCGCCGATCGGGTCGGTCAGTACGGCATCGCCCTGGCGTGAGGTCATTGTTCAGAAGTTGGAAGCCGGGCTGACGGCCCAGCGGATTTATCAAGACATCTCCAGCGATCACGGCTATGCCGGCAGCTATTACAGCGTGCGCCGGTTCATCAAGAAGCTCTCGGCTGCCGCGCCGGCGCCCTTTCGCCGGATGGAATGCGAGCCGGGAGCCGAGGCGCAGGTGGACTTCGGCCGGGGTGCGCCCTGGTCGGTCCTGACGGCAAACGCAAAGCAACCTGGGTCTTCCGCATTGTGCTGAGCCACAGCCGCAAGGGGTACGCCGAGGCGGTGGAGCGGCAGACGACCGATGATTTTCTGCGTTGTCTGGAAAATGCCTTTACGCACTTCGGCGGGATGCCGTCAGCGCTGGTGATCGACAATCTTCGCGCGGCGGTGACGCGGGCGGACTGGTTCGAGGCGGAGTTGTGTCCCAAGGTCCGGTCGTTCGCCGAACATTATGGAATCGCCATTCTGCCCACCAAGCCGTACACGCCGCGGCACAAGGGGAAGATCGAGCGGGGCATCGGCTATGTGAAGAGCAATGCTCTCAAAGGCCGGCAATTCGCCTCGCTCTCGGATCAGAACGCGCATCTGCTGACGTGGGAGAAGAGCGTGGCCGACACGCGCATCCACGGCACGACGCGGCGGCAGGTGAAGGAAGTCTTCGAGCAGGTAGAGAAGCCGGCACTGTTGGCTCTGCCGCCGGTGCGATTCGATCTTTTCACCGAGGCGTTGCGCAGTGTTCACCGCGACGGGCACGTGGAGATCAAGGGGGCGTACTATTCGGTCCCGCCGGAGTTTTTGGGCCAGCGGGTCTGGGCGCGGTGGGACGGGCGCACGGTCCGGCTGTTCGATCAGAAGATGCGTGCGATCGCTCTGCACGCGCAGCGTCCGCCGGGCAGGTTCTCGACGCAAGACGCCCATATCCTGCCGGAGAAGATCAGCGGCATCGAGCGTGGAACGACCTGGCTTCTCCAGCGGATCGAATGCATCGGGCCGCACGCCACGCAGTGGGCGCAGTCAATGCTTCAGCATCGCGGCATCGAAGGCGTGCGCGTGTTGATGGGGCTGCTGTCGCTGGCCAATCAGCAGCCGCGACCGGCCGTGGAACGAGCCTGCGAGATTGCTCTGGGGCATGGCGCGTATCACCTGCGCTCCCTGCGGCAGCTCATCGAACACCAAAACGGCGCGCCGGTTCAACAACACTTCGAGTTTGTTCAGGAACATCCAATCATCCGCGGACTGGCCGATTACGGACAGTTCGTACGCGACGCAATCACCCAAGCGGAGGCTTTGCCTGCCGCACAACCTTTACAGGCCTGCCCTGAGCAGAGCCGAAGGGAGTCCACCCCATGAGACCTTCGTTGATGCAGACGCTCAAGCAACTTCGGCTTTCAGGTCTGGCGAGCAGCCTTGAAGTTCGCCTGAGCGAGGCGGCCGGCAATCGGCTCGACCACAGTGAGTTTTTGGAACTGATCCTTCAGGATGAACTGAACGTCCGATCCAGCCGGCAGATCGGCCGGCGCGTCAAGGCGGCGATGTTCCGCGACACCAAAAACCTCGACGAGTTCGACTTCTCCTTCAACACCTCCATCAAACGCAAACAGATTCACGATCTGGCCGCCGGCCAGTTCATTCGTGACAAACGTGACGTGCTCTTGCTGGGTCCGCCCGGCGTGGGCAAATCGTTTTTGGCCCAGGCCATCGGACACCAGGCGATCAAGAGCGGCTTGGTGGTCCTGTACCGATCCATCTTCGACCTGGCCCGCGACTTTTTAGGCGACGAGGATCTGGGAGCCCAGGACAAGACGCTGGCCCGGTATCTCAAGCCTGATCTGCTTATCATCGACGACATGGGAATGAAGCAGCTTCCGCGGCGCAGCGGCGAATGCCTGCTGGAGATCGTCATGCGCCGGCACGAGAACCGCTCGACGATGATGACCAGCAACCGTCCACTGGAGGACTGGGCCAAGCTGATCGGCGACGTGCCGGCGGCCACGGCCATTCTGGATCGGTTCCTGCAGCACGCCACGATCATCAACATCACCGGCAAGAGCTACCGCCTTCGGCATGGGGGCCATTCGACTTCGCTCACGGCAGGCCAATCCGGGACACCGGAAAAGACAAATCCAAAAGGACGGCGGAGTACCGCCGGCGATGAAGGGTGCTCCCCCCCGGAAGACACCGTGACAGAGCCGCCGTTGTCTTCTGATGTGGGGGTATCCGCCGGCCAGACGGCGTGAACGGGGACCAATAACTCAAGGAACAGTTGCGTCGGATAGAACGGATGCGGTATAGAATACGTCAGCACATTGGCCGGTTTTGAAGCGCCCCGCCCTGGCTGGTTTTGGCGCGCCCCGTGACATCAGATTCCAATCGGTTTTTTATGTTGCGCGATTTCAGCGGGCGCTCGTTCCTTGCCGTGGACTTGTGGTTGTTCGTCGCATTCCCCGGAAGCCGGCTCATCCACCCAGTATCCCCGCCGATCGTAATGCCGATGAAGTCGGGTCTCGTAATCCCGGGTTAGCAAAGATGCTTCCGTGTATTCCGGCGACTGCCTGATGGCCTCGCGGGAGAGATTGATGAAAACTTTTGCCTCGCTCCAGCTAACCCTCTCGATCCATCGCGGTGCCACCAGGACCTTCTTTCCCGGCCACCAGTTTCGTGTATCGATGATCAGATAACGGATCGCCCATGTCTGGTCATCGATGATAAAATCCTCAACGTGGCCAATCTCGCCGTCAGTAGCATGGACATGACGGCCACTCACATCGTGCGTGCTGCGCAAATGGGGATCCCACGCTTGCTCACTTCGGGTGGCTTCCGCCAATTCTTTGCGCTCACGCGCAACGCCGGGATAAGGCCCCGCCAGGTATGGGTATCCGGATGTTCCCCACATGTATGAGCCGCCCCAATATATCGGCCATCCATAGTACCCGTGGTAGGCCTTCTCGAATTGCCGCGAGACGGGCTCGTCACTGTCCACGGATGGACTGTCTTGAATCTGCTTTTTGTTCAAATCTACAGCGATCTTTTGTTCTTCCTTATTAACGGCATGGAGCGCACGCGGAGAAATCAACACTTGTCTGCCCGTGAGCCAGTTTCCGGTTTCGGCGACAAGATAACGAATCGTCCAGTAGCAGTCGTCGAAGTAGAATTCCTTGACCTCTCCTATCCGTCCGTCGAGGCAGTCCAAGGCATAATTTCGCAACGTGTTAGTTCTGTTCAACATGGTAGTCCTTTCTTCTTGTGTAAAATTTTCAGAGTTCCCTTGGGCGTTTTCCCGCCCGCCAATGTGCTTCGATCTGTTCGAGAGTCTTGCCCTTGGTTTCCGGCACCAGGAAAAACGCGAAGAGCCATGCCCCGATACTTACGATCCCATACAACCAGAACGTGGCGGATTTACCCATGACTTGTGTGAGCGTCAAAAACGATAATGCCACGATCAGGTTGGCGCCCCAATTTGCGACCGTCCCGACGCTCATGGCCCGGCCTCGGATACGCAGTGGATAAATCTCGGAGAGGATCAGCCAAAATACCGGGCCCAGACCGACGGCGAACGAACCGACGTAGAGCATGAGGCTCGTCACCGCGATCCATCCGAGACTGCCGGACAGTCGGGGAAGCCTAAACGCCAATCCGAGCACAATTAGACTTAGCGACATCCCAGCGAGACTGACCAACAGAAGCGGACGGCGCCCGACGCGGTCGATTAATTGCATTGCCACTATAGTTAAGATGACATTGACGATTCCCACACCGACGCTGGCCAGGATGGCCACGGATGCGGAAGATAAACCGGCGAATTTGAAAATCGTCGGGGCATAATAGATGACGGTGTTTATGCCGGTGATTTGCTGCGCGACCGCGAGACCGACGCCAACGATCATCGCCGGCCGCAAGACAGGACTCAGCAGTTCTTTCCAGTTCGCTTTCTGCTGCTGAGCGCTATGCTGAATCTCGCCAAGCTCAGCTTCCACTTGGTCTGGAGCGCGAATTCGATTGAGTACGGCGCGGGCCTTGTCCGCCAATCCGCGTCCGACAAGCCATCGCGGGCTCTCGGGGATGAAAAGCAATCCGATTCCGAACGCGGCCGCCGGCACTACCGCCAGCGCAAACATCCAGCGCCACGCGTGAGCGTCCGCGAATGCGTAATCGATCAGATAGGAGATGACAATGCCGCTGGTCAGGGCCACTTGATTGACCGAAACGAGCTTTCCACGGATAGCCACCGGGGCGATTTCGGAGATATAGAGCGGTGCGACAAAAGAAGCCACGCCGATGGCAATGCCGGCAATGACCCTGGCGACGATCAGCAACGCGGTGTCTGGCGACAGAGCCGCCCCGATAGCGCCCAACCCAAAGACGATCGCCGTAATGATCAACAATCTCCGGCGCCCCCAGCGGTCGGCGAGCACTCCTCCAGCGATCGCGCCGATTAACGATCCCAGCAAGACCGAGCTGACCACAATTTCTTCGAGGCCGGGAGAAAGCGAGAAGTCCTTCTTGACGAATAGAATTGCTCCGGAGATGACGCCGATGTCATAACCGAAAAGCATGCCTCCCAGAGCCGCGACAGCCGTGGCAAGATAAACGAACAGTCTTGCGTCGGTTTTTGTATCGTTCTTCAGCAGCATGAACCTCACCGCTTTAGTAGAGACAATTACATCGCCTCAAAAAGAGCCGATACGAACGATGAAGTCGGTTCCTTCCCAGTGACCCGCGCCGGGCCAGTAGAAAGTGAATTTGATCTCTTGTCCGTCCGGAAGCGATTGGGTGGAGAGATCCGCAACGTGAAGGCCTAGGCCCGCATCGCGCGACTTTGTGTCCTGATGAGTTTTCCAATCATCAACGCTCCAGTGAATAACCGCGGGGGAAAGCGTTTCGACACGCAGGGATTTTCCCGCGGGCATAGAACGAAGTTTGTGGTTGAACCTCCACACCATGCGAGGAGACACCGTTTTGTCGACCAGATAGCGTTGCACGGTCTGTGGCGGCAGGTCGAAAACGTGTCCGTCGCGTAGAGAACGCCTGAGCTTGATGTACTCAGCATGAGCCCAAACCAGCGGCATGGCGGAACCGGAAGGCTTGCCGAGAAACAAATCATGTTCCGGCAGGTCGGGCGAGTCCCAGATTTGTTCTGAGATCAGCCCTCCTTCGTTGGCAAACGATTCCATTGTGGCCAATAGTACCTTTGCACACTGCACCCGATTTGCCAACAGTTCGTAGTGAGCCCGCTCACCTGTGAGTAGTGGCCAGACGCGGCCGATACCCGTTCCGTCAAAGGGCGCGCCGTCCTTATGCTCGCCATACCCATCATCGTTGTACCGGTGCCAACTGGGGCCAGTGGGCGTCTCCACTTTGAGCAATGAATCGATGACTTTTACTGTGCCGAGAATGCGCGGGTCGTCCGCCGCGCGCAAACCAAAACGCACCAGTGCCAAGGCGTCGGGACTTACCAGATGTCTGGCCATACGGTTGTCCTCGGCGGCCGCAACATTCTTCACGTGGACGAGGTTCTGAAAACGCGCACCATCCGCGGTCTCGTCCTGCGCGATCCTGAGGTAATACCCCTGGACATCGAACTTGCGGCACCAGTCCGTTTTCGACGCGTACATCCAGCGATCAATCGACGTGTTCCAAGTATCCGCGATTTCGCGGAGGTAGGTTGCCATGGACGGTTCGTGGTTCAAATCAGCCATGTCCGCCGCGGCCAGGATCGCGGCGATTTCCGCCGCGACCGTGAAAGGCGAATAGCCCGGATCTTCCTCCCAGCGATCTTGAGGGCTTACGGGGCCATTGCGCGCCAAGTAACCCACAGCGAGCTCCACCATCGGCCAGAATCGCACTACGTCCGCGTCGGTTAGCGCTTTTTCACGATGGGCCAAGTCCACCAGCAGGATAGGCAGCGCAGTCTCGTCCAGTTGGATTCCGTTCCAATACGGTGTGCCATCCACCCACATGTTTTGAGGCCAGTGTCCGTCCGGCTGTTGAGTTGACTGCAAAAAAGATAGCGCGCGGCGCGCGTCTTCATGTGCACCGCCGGCCAGCAACGCGCCCGCCGTTTCTACCATGTCGCGCGACCAGACAAGATGGTAACCGCCCTGGTCGCCGTCGCCCTTGCTTGATCCCCATGGGATGGCGAGGCTGGCGATGAAACCGCCGAGGGCAGTTTTTGACTCATGCGTGCGCAAGACTGCCAGGCTGATCGGGGAAAGATCGCCGAGAGGGAGATGGTCTTTTTTTGTCGAGATGAGCGACTTCTTCCAGTGCTGCCAGCCGGAAATATATTCGTGCTTTATGTTGTCAAAGCCATCGTGAAGGCTGGCGACGGCGTTTTTCGCGGCTTCTTCTGCACTTTTGCCAAAGCCCAACGCCAATTCGCAGTGTCCCTTACAATGAAGAAGATCGATCTCGGCAGTCAGGGCCACGTTACCGTTCTGAGCCCGCGTGTATTCCCAGGTCATCTGATTATGCGCCTTTAGATCCTGCCAGCCGTCGGACGAGCCGACGTAGCCGACGGATCGCTTCAGGAATGGCGCGGAACAGGCCAGCGCGAGGGCGTATCCATCACGCTGGGCAAACAGGATCGGCAGGCCTTCAAACTCGTCGGTCCACGCACTATTGCCATCGCCGTGGTTCCCCAGATGCGGCGCCAGCAGGACATACAGATGATAATCGGACAGGTGGCCCTGCATCGGCACGAACTGGACCCGCTGCAGCACAGTGTTTCGCTGCGGATCGGTCACGACTTGCTTTTCGATGCGGTATCGGCCGGCGCGGCACGTATTGACCAGCCGGAATGCCGGGACACCCTCAGTCAGCCAGTGGACCAGCGAGTCGACATCCCTCTTTTCTTCTGAGAAGAAATCGGCTCCGTCGGTGACAATCAGCCCCATGTCGCGGATGCAGGCCTGATCGACGCGCGGATAAAAGATTTCGTTGAAGATTCCGTGGCTCAGCGTGAACCAGACAAGGCTCTTGTTGCTGAGGGCCGTGCCCACGCCGGTTTTGGCGCTGGAAGTCCAACGCGGCGGAACTCCAGGCGCGCCTGGAGCCTTCTCCAAAGGCGAAATCTTATCTGGTGAAATTTTATTTAGCGTATGAATGATTGCACTTCCTGGTGTGCGGTGGCTTCTTCTATGCGAGCCATTGGCGAAGAGTTATGATGCGATACTCAAACGAACGATACTTGTTTCGTTCATCTGAGTAACGCCTGTTCTGTAGGCTCGCCGTTTGTCCCAAGATTCGCGACATCCTTTCCGTTTCCCTTGGCGGCGTCTTGACCAATTCCCATGGTCAGAGCCGTCAATCCGGCGAGACCCCCGAGTTGCATGCTTTCCACGGCCGTACTGGGAACGATGACGATGGTGGAATTCTGCTTCAGGCCCTCATAGAGCATGTTCATTGCCCTTAAATGAAAGGCGACCGGATTGTGCTGATAGCTTTTTGAGGCTTCGGCAAACTTCTCGGCAACCTGTCGCTCGGAATCTCCCAGAATCACCCTGGCTTGACGCTCTCTTTCTGCCTGGGCCTGCATTGACATGGCATTTTCCAAAGCCTGCGGGATCAAAACGTCTTTCACTTCCACGGAAATAACGTTGATTCCCCACGGTTCGGTACGCTCATCGATGATCTTCTGCAGCAGCTCACTGATTTTGTCCCGGCCTTCCAGCATGTCGCAAAGCATGGTTTTGCCGATCACATCGCGCAGGGCTGTTTGCGACGCCCAGCTTATGGCGCTTCGATAATCAGCTACACCGAGCGCCGCCTTTTTCGGGTCAATGACTTTCCAAAACAGCACCGCATCCACATCCACCGGGACCGTGTCTTTAGTAAGGGTTTTTTCCGCTTTGAAACCGGTCGTGATGACTCGCGTGTCGATCCAATAGGGAATGGCATCGACAATTGGAATGATGAAGAAAAGCCCCGGCCCTTTGAGCGCGTGGAACTGGCCCAGACGGAGGATCACCGCTTTATCCCATTGATCGGCAACCTTGATTGCGCGGGCGGCGATGAGCGCGATCACAAAAGTGACAACTGCAATACACACGCTTCTTTCCGGCGCCGCCGCGCTATAGGCGGCGAACGCCAACCCTCCGCCAATGCCGAGGATTACGATAAAGATCAGTGCGGCAAAAGGACTGGGTGTTCTCATATAGAGTACCTCTGTGAGTGGATATCCATTTTGGCAGAAACGAAAAAAGCCGACGCATCCGAATCCCGAGGTGTCGGGACTCAATTGCGTCGGCTTACTCGTTAACGGGTCTTCCGGCTGGGGGGCCGAAATACCCTTCATTTAGTCATCCGAATGTTTCGAGAGACGATCAGTAGCTGACCCATCCTAGGCTTCGTGCAAACGAATGACTACGGGCAAAGCAAACAGATTGCCCTTCAATTAGGTTGATTGTTTCTTAGAAACTTCAGCACTTGCGCACGAAAGGGGGAAGCACAAGCTCCAGGTGTGATTGTGAGAAATGCTGAATCTCCCCGCTTAACAATTCACAGCATGTGAAGGGTCCCTCTGTTGAGATCAAAGGCGCAAGCTCGACCGTTATGTGCTGTTGATTCTGCGTATCGAAATTACATGCGACTAGAAATCCCTGCGCGTCAGTGCCCGAGCTTTCACGGAACGCGGCGATGACAGCGGAATGCCCGTTATCGACGAACCGGCAATTCCCCCCGCAACGGAAGGCCGGATACTCGACGAGAATAGCGTTAACCCGGCTGATGAATTTGGCGAACCTCGCCTCGACGGGATAGATCATCTTCGGTTTTCTGCCGATAAAATCGATCCGTTCTTTCTCGCCGAATTCGACTCCCTGCGGAATTCCGGTGGCTCCGGTGCCCAGCAAGGCGGCTGTGACGTATCGCGGAACCGTCGAGTCAGCGGTGCCAAACTCCTGCGCGGGCGACCCGGAATCGTGCGAGGTGATCGGCACAAAGTATCGAATGTGCTCAGAAACGCGGTGAATGTAATTGAGATATTCGCGAAGCTGAGGAACAAACTTGAAATTCCACGGCGTCGCCAGATTCAGATTCAGCCCCCATTCCGGTCCCGTACGCAGCAGTGTGCTTTCATCGGTAAAATACTCGGCGAGAATGCCCACCTCGGGATACTCTGAATGCAGCGATGCCGTGAGCGCTGTAACGAAATCGGGGTCGCTGCTGTGCAGATTGTCGAATCGCACGAACCCGCCGGTGTCATTTGCATATTTCGCCCAGAACAGCGCGTAGTCCACCATGTAAGCCCGTATTTCCGAACGAATTGCCTCGGAGGGATGTTCGTAATTGATCAAGATGAGGTCATTCCAGGTACGCCACCCCTGGTCGGACCAATACCGTGCGCGCCGGAACCGATCGGGCTGATTCTGGTCCGGCACAATCCAATCCGGCGCCCGCCGTGCCATTGTGCTGTTCACGCCCACGTGGTTCAGGACCAGATCAAAGATCAGACGTATGTCGAGCCTCTTTGCTTCTGCGATAAAATCTTCCAACTGCGACAGGCCATCTTGCCGGGATCCTTCCATCAGGTAACTGTGATCGATATCAAACAGGTCTTTGGCCGAATACGGACTTTGTGATGTGTCCAAAGTCGTGACCGGCAGAAGGTGAATGGCATTGAAGCCCATCGCGCTGATGCGCTTCAGATCGGCCATCCAATCTGCGACTGTGCCGGAAACGGCGGGAATCAGGGTATAGACGCGCAGGCCATCAACTTGTGAAGGATCGATCAATATCCAGGCGTCGGGGACGGTGTCCCGAAGCCAGGTCGTACCCCGATCCAGGGAGAACTCGGCCCGAAAGGAGTGGAGGCCGGGACGTTCGGGCCTGATGTGGCACGTCAGATTCCGCTCATCGGCACGCACGAATGGGACTTTGGTCCACGACTTGCCATCATCCGAGTTCAGCGTCGTCATAAGACTCGCTTGAACGTTCTCGGGAACTGGATCGCAAGAGGTGATGGTCAAGACCAAAACTTCCCCTTGGCAAGCGCGAGAAGTTTTGCCTTCCGACGGGATACGACCGGCGAATCTCGCAGGCGATAGGATGGACGCGCGGGCGTTCCGGCAAAACGGGAATCTGGCGGTGCTGCATTTGCGTCGGGACGGGTTTAACCGCTGGAAGGGAAATTGCCATGCTCATTGTTTATCCTTCTTTGTCCCTGTCGTAAGTTGGAGGGCTTGGTGTCCCGTCCCCACAAAATTATTGAATATCTGTTGAACTATGCAATCTCTAAGCGTCTGAACACGGACACCTTTACCAAATCCAGGACAAAGGTGAACGCAATGGCGCCGCCAAGCACGCTGACCAACACCAATAGGGACAGCGGCCGCATGAGCCAGCCGCGTTCGGCCAGTACCAGTGCGATCAACAGATCGGCGACGGACGATAAGACAAGCCAGTGACTTGGACGGGGTGACGACCATATTCGCCGGCGTGCGCGTACAACATAGGTGGTTGCCTGATTCCCGCACACCAGCGTGACGAACGCCAGGGTTTGCAACATTGCAATGCCCAGGCCCATGCGAAAGTGACCAATCGCCAGAACGGCGGAGCAAAACACCAGTTCGGACGCGCCTATAAATATGCCCGCGACCGTCAGCTTGCCGATGCGCCAGCTATTTGGCAGCGGCGACGGGCGGACATTGTCGGTGGTCAACGACATACCCAGGACATCACCCACCATCATCACGATGACCATCAGCATGGGGGTGAGGATCGCGTGCCCGGTCATGACAAGACCCACGCCAAGGAACATCACCTGCACGATTTTCTTGGTCATGGAGTTCAGCGTGTACGTCAGGATGCGTTGAAATGTAATACGCCCTTCCTTGACCGAGTCAACGATGCCAACGAGTCCCGGATTGGTGAGCACAATGCCCGCGGCGGACTTGGCGACATCGGTCGCGGTCGATACGGCGATTCCCATCTGAGCCTGCCGCAGCGCCGGCGCATCGTTGGCGCCGTCGCCGCACATGCCGACGATGTGACCGCCCTTTTGGAATGCCTTCACCAGTTTATATTTGTCCTCGGGCAGAACGCCGGCAAAGACGGAAAAACTTTCAGGGCGAGCGTCGCTGGGGATCGGCCCGGGGGGGCAAACCGCTCCTTCGAGACCAACGGCATGCGCCACAATTGCCGCCGTTGCCGGCGCGTCGCCGGTCACCATCACCGTGCGAACGCCCAGCGTTTTCAGTTCCGTGACCAGGGCCGCGGAATCGTCGCGGGCTGGATCGCTGAGCGCGATCAACCCCATGAGCTGCAACGCCGCTGGCGGTCCAGCCGCCACGGCGAGTACCCGAAAACCTTTCGACTCCAGTTCGTTCGCCGCGGCGGGCGCGCCGGGCGAAGGCGCCGCAAGATTCCCGACGACGGCAAACGCGCCCTTAATGATGCGTATTGTTCCTCCGCTCGAATCAACCGCCGTCGCCTCCGACATCTTCTTCGCCGGATCGAAGGGCTCGAAGTGGGACAATTTGGGTGGGTTAGAAGCGACTTTGCCCGACACGGAGCAACAAATCGCCTCGTCCACGGGGTCCTGCCCACCCTCCGAACTGGCCAGGGCCGCCATCATCAGCACATGCCGCTCGTCGAAGCCCGGCATCGGGACGACCATCATCACCGTTAACTCGTTGCGCGTGAGCGTTCCAGTTTTGTCCGCGCATAACACATCGATGGAGGCCGCTTCATCGACGGCGGAGAGCCGTGTCGGCAACACGCCTTGCCGCGCCAGTGCTCGAGCCCCCAAAGCGCTCGCCAATGTAAACGTGGCTGGCAGTGCAACCGGGATCGACGCCAAAACCGCTGTCAGCACCAGCGGAAGAATCTCCTTCCATGGCATCGAATGAGTCAGGGCATACCCAACCAGGACGATGATCAGAATGCCGTTAAACACCGCGAGATTTCGCACCACGCGCAACACGGCCTTTTGCTGGGAGCTGACAACATGCGCCGTGCGAACCAGCTCCGCGGTGCGTCCGAACTTGGTCCGAATTCCGGTCGCTGTGACCAGGGCCACGGCCTCGCCGCGGCGCACCAGCGCCCCCGCATAAGTTTGGAATCCCGGCCCCGCTTCGATGGCGATCGATTCACCCGTGAGCATCGATTGATCGAGCAGGACGTTGCCCTCGACCAGCTTCACATCCGCGACAACCACGCCGCCAAGCGATAGATTCACGATGTCCCCCGGCACCAAATCGGCCGCCGGGCAATTCTTCCACGCCCCGTCGCGGCGGACCGAAGCAGTCAGCGCCAGCCGCTTTTTCAACGCGGCGAGCGTTGCCTGGGCACGCCCTTCCTGAAAGAACCCAAGCGCGGCGTTGAACAACAGCAGCACCGCGATAATCGCAGCTTCAATATATTTGCCAAGCACCAACTCCAGCACGATCGCCGCTTCCAACATCCAGGGGATCGGCGCCCACAGCTTCTCGATAGCCATTCGCGCCGGATGCGCTGACGTATCGGGCATTGAGTTGGGGCCGAACTGGCCGAACAAACGCCGGGCCTCTTCGCTGGTGAGGCCTTGCGATGATTTGGCATCCAACTCGCTGGGGGACACATCACTGGCGACGGGCGGAGCAAGTGGTGGTGCAAGTGGTGCGATCATGTGTGATGCCTCAGGGGGTTCAGATGCCAAACGACAATGCCCAACGCCACCCGCGCACGTGGGATAGCCGATAATTTACCTTCCGTTGCGCATGCGCCGACGCGATGTTTAATCTTTCACCAGCGTCCAGCTTGCATCGGGGTTGTACTCCGTCATCTGCCGCGCGAGCTGGGTGGTATTTGGGCCCAGGTCCTTCTGATAGACGTCCCCTTGCTGACTCACGATGAACGTCATGATCCCCGATGATTCATAGTCTTCGGGGAAGGCCACCAGCGCAAAGCCGCCGGTCATGTCTCCGTTGATGATGTAGTCGCTCGTGCCGCCCGGCGCCGCGGAGCCCTGTTGCTTCAACACGCGAAAGCGATATCCATAGTAAGGCCGGCGCGGATGGCTTGCGGCCAGGTCATACCCCTGCGTTGCCGCCGCCGCGAACAATCGGCCGAATGGGCTTTGCTCCTGATCCGAGGTTGCGTTCCAGTATAAGCCATCCGTCTTCCCCGGCGTGCTTATGATTCTTTGAGCGAACTTGCGTACGCCGCTGCCATCGCGATCCTCGCTGGCATACTCGCGCTGCGCTTCAATGTACTTCCGGCACACATCGATCGTTTCCAGTTCGTTTGCACCAATCCGGCGAGCCAGGATTTCCGTTTTGCCGGCTTCGGTGTCGAAGAACCATTTCCCATCGGACGTTTTCGCAATCGGGATCGGAAACGGCCAATCGTCATTGCCGACATACATGATGGAAGTCGTATCATCCTGCCGTTGCAGTCGCGTGCGCTCAGCCGCGCGCTGGGCGAATTCCTTGAAAGCATTGCCGTCCTCCACCTTGTCGCCGGAGACAAGTTCCTTCCATGCCGGTCCAAGGAAGAGATGCACTTGCTCATGGTCCTGGTTTTTGACGGCCGTCAGCATCGCATTCATCGCCTCGTTGTCGCTGGCAAATAATGGTTGGCCCTGGCCGGGCATGTCCGCGGTCTGTACTGAAGTCGCGTCCGCTGGCGAACTTGTGGTGCTACTGCACCCGTTTGTCAGAAGCAAAGCTCCGCCCGCCAATAGGGCGACGGCAATCCATCCGCTATTTCCGCGTATTTTTGTTTTCATAGATTTCTTCTCACGATGGTTGTTCAATCGATCCACTGCTCCCAGCCAAGGAGCTCAATCCGAGCGGCGATCATCTGCGCTCGCCGCCAGAAGCCGCGTGTCCCCCGCCCGCGCGTGCTCCCATCGACGCCCTTCCCCTGGCGCTGGCGACGGCCGCAGGCCGGCCGCCCTCGTTGTGAAACGCCTGGGGGTGGTAATCGCGGTTGTACCCTCTGTCATATCCTCCCCCCACAACCACTACGCCATCCCACTCCGGGCCTCCATCAACATACCCGTAGCCCCCGACGCAACCGGCCAAACCCATTAACAGGGTCATCGCCATCGGAGCGACTAACTTCCTCGCGTTTGGTTTGATTCGACTCATATCGGATCTCCTGAAGCAACCGCTGTTCGGTAAACCGGCCAGGCGTTCTTGCCGTGTGAGGCCCGAACAGCGCCACAATATTGACGCCGACGCCCGCAATTGAACGCCCAGCCGCTTGGATCTACGCCAGGGGCCTGCGTCCCTGGAGGAGACGGACGACGATGACGACCAGGGCCACAACCAACAGAATGTGGATCAATCCACCGGCTGTGTATGAGGTAACGACCCCGAGCAGCCACAAGACCATAAGTATCAGTGCAAAAGTCCAGAGCATGACGACGCTCCCTTCATTTTAGAGATATGCTCGAATTAGTCGGCGCAATTTCCTCGAGAAACGTCGCGCCAAAAAAAGGCCGACGCACCCGAATCCCGAGGTTTCAGGATTCATTTGCGTCGGCTTACTCGTTAACGGGTCTTTCGGTTTTTGGCCGGATTACCCTCTATTTAGTCATCCGAGGACTTCGAAATACTGTCGGAGCCAATTTATTTAAGCTCCACTGACATAAAACAATAGGCCTCTTAGCGCGGTAAAGCGAGCGAATTGTCGGAATGATTGGGTGTCCACGGTCCGAATTTCGCAATTTGCCCACCCGCGGCGCCGGCAATAATCATTCAGCACCAGTTTATAATAACGCCATCGTGTGGTGGGGGAAACATGCAAAGCGGCCGCGAAGAATTCTGTTAACAGATCTTCCCTGCGCTCTGTCAGCTTTTTCACATTCATGAATAGGTTGAAGGTGCCCGTTGTTCCTCGAATTCGCCTCGTCAACGGTAATGCTAATACCATCCCGGGGCAACAGAAAATCCACCGTTTTGCTCAATTGGGTCGATCACTGGTAACCGAGCAATGAACAAACGCCTCGGACCTCGTTGTCATTAAAAACGGAATTGATGCCTCGCGGCGATATGGACATCGTGTCCGCCGGTCCTTTTCCAATGTCCGAGAGCGACCGGGTTCGCTTTCGTCGAAACGTACGACCGATCAAAAAAGAGGGCTATCTCAGCATCGAGTGCGCCAAACGAACCCGAAACTGTTCCCCTACGGGCCTTCCAGTAGCAGCAACTTTCGCTCGATGTCCCTCTCAATCCTTCTCCGATACTGGTCCAGCGTAATCAGGTTTTCTGGGGCACTGGCAAGCGCCAGTTGTGCGGCCATAACGCGCGGCTCGATCCGCTGTTTGAATTCCTGCTCCCTAATCAGGGATCGCTCATCATGCTCTGAGGTCCATTTCAAGATCTCCCGCAGCCGTTTCAAATCTCCCGCCTTGGGCTTTTGCTCGGCGCGGAGCACTCCGACCACGTATTCCTTATCCGCCAGCCGTTTTCCCGCCGTGCCAATCAGTTTCACTTGCTCTTGGAACTGTCGCTCCTGCTCTTCCTCGAAATCGAGGTCCGACTGGCTGAGGGGCGGCACATACTTGTCGTTGGGCCCTTCGTCCGCCGGCGGCGCGTTGCCAGCGTCTTTGGCCGGCTCCGGCTGCGGCGCCTCGCTGGGGCTTGGTGAGGGTGGAGGCTGTGTTTGTGGTTTGTCGGCCGCCTCGGCGTCCAGCTTCGCCTCTTCGATTTGCGCCGCGACAGTTCTCACAAATTCGCTGATCCGGCTTCCCAATCGATCTGCCGCCTCGCCCCCACAGAGTGGCATTTCACCCTGATCGATGTGTTTGATTGCACGATTGATCAATTCTAAGTCGCGCCGGGACCTATAGATCCGATTCCACTGCTAGCTGTCGTCCTTGGGGAGGGGTGCCGGGCGGTGAAGTTGCTCTATCAATTGTGTGACCCGACTAAATTGAGGTAATCCCAAGCCAGCGAATCGATGCGTGAAACGTCACTAAAACGCTGGGGCTGGAACTCATCAATCAACTCGTTGCGGATCTGGCAGAAAACCCTGTCATGCTCGCGAATGTCCAAAGCGGGCTTGATGACGCGGGCCAGCACGCCATGCTTTAAGGCATTCATTCGCGATCGCGACTTGCCTTCAGGTGTTACCGGCCCACGGCTCAAGGCGCCGTGCCGCCGGGAAGCTTCTATTTGTGCCGGCGAACGGGGAACGATGGCCCGGGTATTGGCGAGGCATTTTACAAGCCGGAAGGTCAATCGGATATTGTTGGAAAGCGTGATGTGCGATCCGGCCCGCACGACGCGACGACGATTTGAACGTCAAGCTTTTGGAGTAAACGCGACGCGTAGACTTCTATATCCAACTTGCCTCTCAAAGGACGATTCGGTTTCGACTTCCGGGACGGCTTCGATCAGCTTGACGGTATCGATCTGACTGCAGAGCGAGTGAAGCAGGCTGCGGATAATGAGCCGGGCCTGTGCCGCGCCCAGGCACCTATGGATCCCGAATCCGAACCCGACGTGCGGATTGGGGGAGCGATCGAGAATAACTTCCTGAGGTTTGGTGAATGTGGTTTCATCACGGTTGGCGGAGGGCCAGCAGAGGCCCACGCGGCCGCCTGGCGCAACTTCGGCATCGAGCACCCGGGCGCCATGCGGACACTTTCGGGCGATCGCGGTCAGCGGACTTACATAACGGACGAACTCTTCGGTGGCGGTAATGATGCGCGACGCATCGCGGCGCATAAAGTCCAATCCTTCCGGATGCGCCGCAAAATAGGCGATGATGCTTGAGACCGTGTGGATCACCGTGTCCCGGCCACCGGCGAACGCCATGTTGGCAAATCCGTGCTTCTCTTCCAGTGTAAGTTTTCGGCCGCGGAAATCGACGCGATTGAGCACGCTGAAAAAATCGTTCGCATCGGAGTTCGCGGTCTCCTCGAACTTGCGGCGGATGTAGGTCTCCAGTTCCGCTCCTTTTGAAACACCGTCGCCCTCTTTGAAAACGTGGATCCCCCAGCTGATCCAGAGATCGGCCTCGGACTCATCGACGTTGAGCAACCGCGTGAGTGAGCGCGACTGGAGCGGCAACGCCAACTCGTGCACCACTTCGACGGTATCCGCTCTGACGGCGGCGGCGAGGATTCCATCCACCAATTTCCGCATGCCCGTCTGGTACTCCGGTTCATTGGGACGATTGAAGAATGGTTCGACCAGCGCGCGATAGTCGGCGTGATCGGGCGGATCGGTTTCGATGGGGTATTGCCGGACTGAACGGACGGATGCTTCCGAGTGCGGAACGATCATGAATGGATCGTCGTTGCTGAACGTCCTCCAGTTCTTACAAGTCTTTCGCACATCCTGCAGACGCAGGATCAAGGGCATCTCCTGCCCCTCGGCGCATGTACTCTATACCGGTGTCTTGACGTTTTTGACGGAAAGGATCTTGCTGCGGGTCCATAATATTTTTGTCCCGGGTTAGAGAAAATCCCTGAGGTCGCGGTTGGGGTCGGCCAGGTCGTCGGGAGCGGGCCGCGCGCTGCGCAGAATGAGCTTGCCGGCGACGACGTAGGCGCGGGCGTCGTTGATCGCGTCGACGGCGATCAGGCGGCCGTGTTTGAGGTACCAGGCGGAGAATGAAGAACCCGGCTCTGGATGGCCCCGGATGATGCACTGGTCGTATCCTGC
This sequence comes from uncultured Phycisphaerales bacterium, assembly GCA_963755915.1. GTDB lineage: Bacteria > Planctomycetota > Phycisphaerae > Tepidisphaerales > Tepidisphaeraceae > PALSA-1353. Next base: position 2,125,421 of record CAVWLP010000002.1, on the reverse strand, counting down.
TGAAATGCCGGCGATTTGCAGCTTGACGTCATACTGGTCTGACCAGAACCACGGCAGCGTTGCAGGCGGCGTGGGTAATTGGCAGATCGCCGCCGCGACAGCTTTGGCCTGGTTGGTGGCGTTTTGCACGGATTCAAGCCTTAGCCGCGTTTGGTACATCGGATGGAACTGGTTGCAGCAGTCGCCTATCGCATAAATGGCCGGATCGGATGTACGGTTGTGCTCGTCCACGAGGATGCCATTTTTCACGTCGAGGCCTGCGAGTCGAGCGAGATCGTCGTTGGGTCTTGCGCCGGCGCCGATGACGACGAGGTCCGCTCGGCAAACAACCGATTCGTCGGCCGCGAATAAGGTGAGCCGGCCGTCTTCATCCTGGATCTTCGACACCGAAACATTGGTCCGCAGATCGACACCATGACTGCGATGCAGCGATTCAAAGAAAGTCGAAACCACCGGTGACGTGACGCGCGACAGGGCGTGGTTGGCCATCTCCAGAACGGTGATTTCGCGACCGATCTTCCGCAGCGAGGATGCGATCTCGAGACCAATGAAACCAGCCCCGATGATGGCCGCGCGTTGTGTGTCTCGGACTCGCGTCCGCAACGCCACGGCGTCTTCGGCAGTTCGGAGGGAAAGGACACGGGGGTGCTCGATGCCAATGATCGATGGCCGGCGGTTTACCGAGCCGGTCGCCAGGACGAGCGTGTCGTACGGCAGCTTCGTCTGGTCGATTTCGATCGTGCGTGTGGCGCGATCGATAGATCGGACCGTCTGTCCGAGCCTCAGCTCGATTTGCTGTCGTGCATAGAAATCGCTGGGCCGAATCAGTTGAAGTGATGATTCGACGGCGGGATCCAACTGTGACTTGGACAGTGGCGGGCGGTGATAAGGAGCGATTGGTTCATCGCCTACCAGTGTGATGCGCCCGACCAATGCGTCTGGCCCAGCGAAACGCACAAATGAGCCGCAGCGTGACCGGCGCCCACGATCACACATCTGTGCTGTGCCTGACTCAACGTGGTACCACCTTCACCTTGAGCCCATCCAATTCCGGCCGGATGGGAACCTGGCAACCCAATCGGCTGGCGGTAGTCACATTGTCATCGAATTCCAACATCGCGGCCTCCTCGTTGCCGGGAGGGCCCACTCGATCGACCCATTCGGGGTCGATGTGGACATGGCACGTGGCGCAGGAGCACACCCCGCCACATTCGCCGTCGATTCCCTCGACCTGGTTCCGCACCGCCGCTGTCATCAGGGTACCGTCCGATTGCTCAACGACGACGACTTTTCCGGTCGGTGTGACGTACGTAATGCGTGCCACGTGTACTCTCCTTATAGTGAGGTCTGTTAAAACGATTCAGGCCGCAAATTCCGAGGCGCGTCCGTCGTCGTTTCACTGCCGAATCACACACGCTCCAGCTTGATCGGGTACGTGTTGTTCGACGCGAACTGAGCCACGTAAAGACTCTCCTCATCATCGATGATCACGTCGTGCGGGTGGCGGAAGACGTTTTCCTGGTGCTGCATCGGCTGGAGTTGGCCGGCGACGTTGTAGATGGGCGGGGTCCCGCCAATGTTGGAGAGCACGCGGAAATTCTGGTCCAGGACGGAGACGAAGCCGCGACAATTTGTATCGTTGGGCCAGTCGTCGCCGAGGTGGGCAACGAAGTAATGGCCGTTGTGCAGGCGGATTTGCCGGGGGTTTCCGCCGGGCAGGTCGATCTGTTTCAGCTTTTCACCGTCGAGGGAAAGGCGCAGCAGGTACTGCTGGTCGCTCATGGCGATCAGGAGGGTCGGGACGGCAGGGTCGCTCAGATCGGCCGTACCACCATGCGGGCCCCAATGGTGAATGCCGCCCTCGCTCCCGCCGAAGATCTTCACGAATTTGCCTGCGGCGTCGAAGCGGGTGATGTAGTCGCGGCCGTAGCCGTCCAAAACGAAGAAGCCGCCGTCGGGGAAGTGCAATGTCCAGGACGGGCAGTAATCATCTTCTTTGTCATATTTGCCGGTCTCCTTCGGCCAGCCCCACTCGTTCAGAATCTTCCCATCGAGGGAAGTTTTGTAGACCTTGTGCGTTTTCACGTCGGTGATGAAGAGGACCTGCTGATCTTCTTCCGGGACGATCGACAGCCCGTGCTGCGCCGGGGAATGCGGTTCCCCATTTATGGACGAGCTTCCCGGCTTTGTCGTAGACGATCACGTTGTTTCGGGTCTGGTCGGTGAGGAGAATAACGTGGCCTTCGCGATCGGTCACGATGCCGTGGCAGTTACCGACCGGCGTGTCGTCGCCGAGTACGCCCCAGCCGGGAACGACACGATAGCGAAACTCGCCCTGGCCCAGGAGGTCGAATCCGCGCCCGCACGACAATATGGCTTTCGATTGCTTTACCATTTCAGCGTCTGGTCGGTTGCGGACTTTCCGGAGATTCTCAGTTCGTTCGTCGCACTTGAGGAACCGTCGAGTTGCCAGGAGTCCGCGGCTGCCGGGCGAATGCATGCCTGGCCCGGCGATGTGAGTTGAAGAGACAGATCGTCGCTCACCAGAGAGCGTCCGCACAGGCCGGCGGAAATGATTTTGCCCACGCTGTCGCGCAGTACATAGGCGTAGGATCCATCCAGGCCGGCATCTCCCGAGGTCCAGATTTGGCAGGAGCCGGCTCTGTCGGACAACCTAACGGAACCAGACTGCGTCTGTTTGGCGAGGAAGTCCGAGGCGGCATCCTTGGAAGACTGAATCTCCATGGCGGCGAGAAACTGAAACTGTCTCTGGCCGGGTGGAGATGAGACCTCGATATGAAAGCCGCGTTGCAGGAGTCGGGGGCGGTTGCCGGCGTTGATCTCTGTGTCGACGATGGTTGGCCCAAGTTTAAAACCATCGGTGGGAAGAAGATGTTGCACGACGAGCCGGCCGGGGCCATTTTCCATGACGAAGCGGTTGGGGCCGGGATTGGTGGCCAGGCGATCGCCGTGCAAGCGCCACTGGTATTGGTGGGGGAGGTTGGAGTCGATGGAATCGCGGACGATGAGAAACCGCCCGTCGACCATGACCAGTTGCCGCTGCATTTTGGTGACCTGGAGCGCGTCCGGATAGGCGGTGGCGAATACCGCAGTGGAAGCGGCGATAGTGGGCCCGAGCCAGACGTTGGCCATGTGGATCTGGTCGTAGACTTGATAGGGGCGATCGTCGAAGGTGGCCCATGCGGTGCCGGTCCGGGCCTGACCGGTGCCGTCGACGAGGATGGTATCGGTGTTGGCGCTGTCTTTTTTTCCGACATAGGCGTCGCCGGCGTTGGCGAGGAAAACGCCTTTGGAAAAGATCTCGAAGCTTCCGGCATCGGGGTGGGCATGCCCGGCGGCCATTTTCCACTCGGGGAACCGCGCCACCATTTGGGCCGCGTTGTGTCCCTCCGGCGGGCCCGACTTAAACGCCAGCGCGGTGGCATTCGGATCCTCCCAATTCGAGCGCCAATGAACCACCTCCATGTCGGTAAAATAGTGGTAAGGGGGGCCGCATGCGGCGCTGGTCATGGTTGTGCCTTCCTGGGGCGCCGGCATCTGCCAGAACATATTGAAGAAATCAGTTGTCGAAGGGATGGACGATGGCAGAGCGTGCGCGTCAATCACGCTTTGCAGCAGCGGAGTGGGCCGCATGCGCTGCATCAAGGACGCGGTGCCGAATGGCAGATAAACATGCAGCGTGTGCCAGGGCAAGTAGTACCCTTTTTGCGCGTGGATGCCGTCGCGTTCGACACGCGGACCGAAATCACAGAAGTCGAATGCGAAGGTTGGGACAGGCAGATACATATGGGCCAAAAACAGCGGCGAGTTGCAAAGTGGCGGTTTGGAAAAGAAATCTTCGCCCGTTGTCGTTTGCAGCGCCGCGGCGCCCGACACGATGTAATGCATGGCATATTCCCAGTAGCCGAAGCCTTCGTAATACCAGCCATCGGGCGCGAGGATGCTCAAGCTGCGTATGAGAATATTTCGGCTATAGACCCCCCAAAGCTGGGCTTCGGGAAGCTCGTCGGCGAGGACGCAGGCGGCGTCAGCCAGCCCGCTGACTGGAATTGTGAAATGGTTCTGTTCGTAGGGTAACGCGGGAAGCGCCATGGTGTCGGCATAGGTTGCGCCGCCTGGATGATCAGCGCGTTGCGTACTTCCGCCGTCAGCCGCGGGTCGGCTGAGCTGCCCTTCAAAAGATCGTAAGTCGTGGACAGGCCGTAGAGCAATTCACCCGCGACCAGATTGTTATTGTTAATTTCGGTTACCTTGAAGGTCATCGGCTTATACTGCTTCAACATCGGGATCCACCGCTGGAGCGATTGCAGGTAGGCGGGATTAGAGGTAAGTACATAGCCGGCGGCCAGTCGCAGAATGTGCTTGGAATCAGCAGCGCCCTGTTCGCCGACCGTAAAGTCGGCCAGCTCGGCGTTAATGTCGTTGCTGTCAGGCAGGTAGGCCTTAAAGAATTCGGGATCCCTGGCGTAGTGATCGATCGCGGCGCGGACTTCCGCGGGAGTGAAATAGAGCCGCGGATGTACTCCACGCAAACTGGGCTGGACTTGAAAGGTTCCTTCGTGCAGGGCGGCGCGTGAGGGAGTGACATCGTCTGCCCGCGATGGAACGATTGAACAGAGCAACGCCAACACAATCACAAATAGCTTGGTCATTCCGAAAAACCGGCCTTTCCTTTTCAGGTCCCTCACCCGCTTCACTACCCACGAAATCGTTGTCGCGCCGCGCTGTGAAAATCGGTGGCGCTTTGAGCGCCGTCGGCTGCGAAGCCTGCGTGCTGGACGAGAAACGTGGTAATGAGTTTCTGGGAGGGGACGATTGTCATGTTCGTGGAATATGCACCGCCGTGGCCGAAGCCTTGATCATCAATGCGCCAACCCAGGCCATAATTTTCGCTGACCGCATCGCCCGTTTGTTTACGTGTCATTTCGGCAATGGATGTTTGGGAAATATATTGCCGGCCATCAACCCGTCCGCCGTTGATGAAGATGCGGCAGAATTGAACCATGTCGGCCGCGGTGGAAAATAAACCTCCGGCCGGCATCGGGTAACGGGAACGATCGTCGAGGGGATAGCGAAGCTGGGTTGTACGTGTCATCCGCAGTTCGTTTGTGGCCGGATCGGGCTTATACGAAGTGGCGAGTCGGAAAAGCTGCTCGGAACTGGGCCAGAAGGTTGTATCGCGCATACCAAGGGGATCGAATACGCGCTCTTGCAGAAAATCGGCATAGGTCTGGCCGGTGATCACTTCGAGCGCGCGCCGCGGTGTTAAAGCCCATATTCGAATAGAAGTATTTCGTGCCGGGCTGTGACTCAAGCGGCGTAATGGCATAACTGGCGGCGGCGACTGACAATGGCAAACCGTCGAGCGTCGGTGTTTCGATCGCGGACTGAAACGGCATTCCGGACGTATTACTCAGCAGATTCCGGAACGTGATCGGCGGGTGCGGCCGCTTCAGCAGTACATGATTCTCGTCTTTCTCCGCGGCCAACCAAAGGTCTTTGAACTGGGGCAGATATTTCTCAACGGGATCGTCCAGCATCAGCTTGCCATCATCGACGAGCATCATTATTGCCGTTGCGGTCACGGGCTTGGTCTGGGATGCGACCCAGAACAAGGCGTCGGGAGTCATGGGTCGGTGCTGGGCGATGTCGGCGAAGCCGAGGGCGTCGATATGGAGCAGCCGCTGGGCGTCGGCGACGGCGATAACGGCGCCGGCAAGTAGGCCGCGATCGACGTACGGTTGCAGGATAGCTCGAAAATCGGCGGAAGCTTTTTGCAACGATTCTCCTGGCGGTTTGAACTCCTAGGGCGCGATTGATTTTGACGCTTCCAGCGCACACTGGAGAAAATCCAAATCGAGCCGTGTCTGCCGCAGCAACTGGGCAGCCGGCATGTGCTCGTATTCGCTATGAACGGAAATCCAGCCATCGAATTTGGCAACGCGCAAGCAGGCGAAGACATGCGGCCAAGGGGTGATACCTTCTCCTAGTGGGGCGATCTCGGGAGTATAGACGGCATTGCCGGGGGCGGCGGCATTCAGTTTAACCCATTTGAAATCCTTTGCTGCGACGAGGGAAATACGGCCCGCCAAAAGATCGAGCCCCATTTTCCAACCACAGTCGCCCCCTTCGACGGCCATGTGAGCGGGATCCACATAAGCGCCGATGGCGGCGGGATTGCGATCCTTGAGCCAGTACCAGATCAGCGCCGGCAGCGCCGTGGTATGAGTGCCGCTGTGGACGTGAAGATTAGCGCGGACGCCCGTGCGGACGGCAAGTTTTTCGAGGCCATCGAGCCATCCATTCATCTTGTCCACCATTTCCGCCAGCGTTCCGAAGGGGCCGTTGTGGACATAACCGAGTTTGATCTCGCCGATTTTTTCTTCCGCCGCCGCGATAAACGTGGATTGGGCAAAAGGATCGTAAATTGAGGTAATGGAGGTCGTAATCAGGGGGACGGAGAGTCCCTGATCTGCCACAGTGTGAACGGCCGTGTGCAGTTCGGTTTTGACCCGAGCGGGATCGACGAAACCGCCGGGACGGACGGTGAGATCCATTCCCTCGAATCCGAGATCGCGCATGTTCCGCGCCGCTTCCGCCAGGGGCAGGCCCTGAAGATGTTTGGAAAACATCATCCATTTCATCGGAGTGTTTCCTCGTGAAATATCGGGCGGTCGATTCTATTGATCTGATACCCGAGGCCTGTTCCGCGCAGTGAATCCGTCTGGGCGACACCGCCGCGGACCCGAAAAATATCGGGATGTACGGCCTGTTCCGGCCGGGAACTGAAGGGGAAAAATTGCCGGCCATTGGCTTCGACGCCCATGATGGGGTTGAGGCGGGCTGTCATGCCGATCGAGTGCAGCAGCGCCAAACCGATGTTGCTCAAATCCTGAACGCAGTATGGCAGACCGAGCCCCACAGCTTTTGCGACTGTTAGAAGCGCCATCGTGTGGCATTTGCACGTCTTAATTGCCACCCCCGACCAGCCTGATTCTTTGGCAACCTCGACATCTTCGAGGCTGTTCAAACTTTCATCGATCATCACCGGCTTCAGCGCGGCCAATGGTCGCATGTCGTAAGACTTGCGTCGCAGGTCTCTGTCCGTTGGCTGCTCAACGAAGAGGACGGCATCAAAGGCAGCGGGGGAGCATTCCCGTAGCCGCTGAAGCAATTCGATCACGTACTGGGGATCGCGACATTGCTCGTTCGGATCGATCGAGAGGTGCATTGTCTTTTGCCGGCGGCGGGAAATCGCCGATTCAACTATTTTCCAAACGGCGAGGCAGCGGTCCAAGTCCCATTTCAGATCGACACCGCGGAGCTTCAATTTCAGGCAGAACAACTGGTCGTGCTGGATCCACTGTTCGAGCGAATTCGGCAGGCCGTCTTTTGGAGCATTGTGGCTTACCTCGGATTCCGTCAGTTTGTCGAGGCCGCCGATGGAATGGAAAATCGGAACCGTTACTCCCTGAGCGGGTTGGATGAATTCCGACAAATAGATCCCTCGGAAGTGCTTGCCAAGATAGCGGCTGAGGTCGTGCGTCATGAAGTCGGATGAGTACCCATCGTAGCTACTGATTCCGCTAGCGATTCCGAAGGCGTCGTGCAAGGCGGCGTCAGCGGGTGACGCACAGACCAAAGCGGCGAGCATTGGAATTTCGTCTGTAAGTGAGCCGGCCTCGGAAATTTCGCGGCAGAGGCGTGACAGCTCTTTTTTGGCGGCGAGAAAGAGATCGATCGGATGGCCAAACTCGCGATTCGACGCCAACACCTGGCAGAATCCCGAAACGAGCGCCCGCATGGCGTGATCCTTCTGCTCGATGGACAGCGTATTGGATTGAAACGCCCAGAAGTGGCTGAGCGAGATGGCGCCCCATCCGATGGAAATTTTGCCGCCGCGGGTTTCGGTACGGGCCTTGACATGGCATAGGGTCACTTGATCCTGCACGACATTACCAAATTTGTACGGCTCGCGCGTGCGCTCGATGCTGAAAAGCGGGTGGATTTCGATGACTCGGATGTCTGAGTCGCGCATCGTCGTAATCTTCTAGGCCATGGTTTCGATCATGGGAGCGGTGACTGCATATTTCAGCGGCTCGCCGGCGAAAAATCTGCGGACTTCCTCGGCGATCGTCTGCCCCTGGCGCAGCGACGCCTGGGGCGTGATTCCCGCAATGTGAGGCGTCAGGAGTACGTTGGGCAATTTGCGAAACGGACTGTCCGGCGGGAGGGGCTCCTTGTCGAAGACATCGAGCGCCGCGTGAATTCGTCCCGATTGGAGTTCGACCAAAAGCGCGGACTCATCCACCAACGCGGAGCGGGCGGTATTGACGAGAATCGCGCCGTCCTGGAGCAGCGCCAGTTGCTGCCGCCCGATCATGTGATAGGTTTCCTTCGTCGAGGGCGCTTGGATGGATACCACGGGGCAATCACGCATTAAATCTGGCAGGCTTACCTTGCGAACGCCCATTTCAGAGGCAACGGGCTCGGTCAGATATGGATCATAAACCCACACCTCGGCTTCGAGAGCTTTCAACAGATTAATGAAGCGGCGTCCGGTATATCCGGCGCCGATCACGCCGATCCTTGTAGTGGCAAGTTCCTGACCGGGAACTGCCCTGAGCGGGTCCCAATTTCCGCCGGCGCAAGGCGGCATCAAACTGGTGGAATGGCCGGAGCATCAGCATGGTCATCAGAAGCGAAGCTTCGGCAACGGCGGAGGCCATTGCGCTTGCGGCATGCGTAACGGCAATACCTCGTTCCCAAACGGCTTTTGGAATCAGATGTTTGATTGTGCCGGCGGAGTGGGCAATCAATTTCAACCTTTCAGCCGCCAAGATGGCGGAATCGTCGAAGGAAGGCGTGCCCCAACCGGTGATGACAGCGTCGAAGTTTGGCAACTGTGAAAAGAGTTGCTCGCGGGTCAGATCAGTTTCGGCATCGTGGGCGTGAACTCTTGCGGCGCCACGTAAAATTGCATCGCTCCGCGCAGAAAAGAGCCTCGAATAAAGACCGGGACGAATGGCAACGAAAATGTCCGGTAGTCTATGCATGATGGAGTCTTGTTTGAGGTGAAATTACGAATAAAGGTCTCTCTGGAGATACCGATGTGTCAATAGAATCCGCCGCATTGTCGAGCCTTTTCCATCACCGCAACGCGACGTCGAGCGCTCTCTGGGGTAATTTTCTGGGGCTCTCCGAGACGAATCGTTTGGAAAAGACTCGTGTACAGATCGATGACCGGCTGTCGCGCGGTGCCGCCCCGGCGCGGCGTCTGCGCTGCCGGCTGGTTGCCATGAGGCGCTCTGCCACTTTAGCGACTCGCTGTTGTAACCGCGGTCGGGCGTGGACTGAAGTTCGAGCGGGCGAGGCGGCATTTGCGACCAGTCCACCCATTTCCATTCCAGTGCATTAGCGGTACCTCGCAATCCACCCGCCGTACCGCAGACAAACCAACGGTCCTGGGGATAGGCAAAGACATCGGTAAGCTCGACTTCAACGGTGGGCTTTTTGTCTCCGGTGAGAATAATCTTCATGTGGTCTTCAGCATCACCGGAGCAAAGGCACCGGCGCATTTGGGACCAGATGCTCGGCTCGCCCTCTCCGTAAAGTTCGAGGGCGTGGTCGATGGGATGCGACCCGTTATTATTCATCGTTCCCCCGCCCATGCTCTTATCGGTTTGCCAATCCCACCGACGTTTGAACCCATGCCAGCAGATCCGGATGAACAGAATCTGGCCAAGAATCCCGCTTTTGACCACTTCATATACTTTCTGGAAATCTGCTTCGAATCTGCGCTGGTGGAATGGCTGGAGAACTTTTCCGGCTGCGCGCGACGTGGAAATCATCATGTCCACATCGGCAGTTGTAAGCCCGAAAGGCTTTTCGCAAAGCACATGCTTTTCGGCCCTCAATGCAGCGGCCGCGTGCCGGGCGTGAAATGAGTTGTAAGTCGCAACGACCACCAACTCTACTTCGCGATCCGCGAGAAGTTGTTCAAAAGATTGATGAAGTTGCGCCCTGGTGGACGCCGCGGACTCACTGGCACGACCGGGCAATTGATCCGTGACCGCAACGAGTTTAAACATCTCGGGCAGGTGGGTGATCGCATCTACATGGATTCCCCAGCCGCTGCGTCCTAAACCTAAAATTCCGACGTTGATCGGAGAATATTTGCCAGCCATTGATACTTCCGGTCCTATCGTCTGCGTCTGACGAGCAATCCGGCTACTCCTAAAGACATGGCGCCCAAAGTAACTGGCTCCGGCACGGTCGTCGAAATCTGGATATCGTTTATGCGGAGATCCAGATTGTCATGCTCCCAGAATTGGAGGTCATTGAAGCTGGTTACGGGCGTCGCGTTGGTGTCGAGTCCGCTGAAATACGTGGTTCCGTCAACAGAAAATGCGACGTTCACCTTCCCTGCGGCTTCCTCGGTCAGCGTGAACATTGCGGTATGCGCGTTGCCATCGCTGATGTTGGGAGCCGTCGCGGTGCTGGCCAGGCGGGTATCGTTGGTGACGTCGTTGGCCAGCGTGCCGGAGCCGATGTTGGTTTCATGATAAACCGTCAAATAGTTTGTTCCGACGCCGAGATAGGCTGAGTAACCATAGTCATCATTGCCGGCTGTCAGGCCGGAGGAGAATGGTGCCGTTACCGGTGTTCCGTTATCGTTGAAAATCCCGAACCGGAATCCGACATTGTCGGAGCCGGACACGGTAGGAATGCGGAACTGGAACGAATAGGAGAGGGTGTCGCCGACGGCATTTCCAAGCGTGATGGCGCTGAGGCTGCCGCTGTAAATCCTTTGGCCGGCATCACTGAAATCGAGGGCGTTGCCCATATCCGCATCGTTGAGGACCGTATAACTGGTGGGGGTGCCGCCCGTGTAGTAGGTCAAGAGCCCGGCCGGGCTTGACGGCGGAGAAAGCTTGTCGGAGGTGCCACCTCCTGTATAGGTACCCTCGCTGAATGTCTGACTGTAAATGACGCTCGGCGCGAAGTTGTGGTAAGCGCGGCCAGCCCCGAGGCTGCCGCGAGTGCCATTAACCCATGGCGCTTCAGAATAGAGTTGCCCATCTCACACCTCCGAATAAGAGAACAATTGGTATTCCACACCCACTGAACGTTGATTGGATTTCCGGTTCAAAACGAACAGGTAAAAACCTTGTAACTGCCGGCCTCGAGTCTCTACGTCGCGAAACGATACGACGATGTCGCAAACGGAACAATTCGATATCGCGCAATAGTTAATAGGTTTTGCGCAAACCAGACTGCATAGACTTTGTCGGCGCAATACCCCTCTCAAAGTCCAATAATAAAACTTGTAGAGAAACCCCGAGGCTTCGCGCAAGCAACACAGTTCTTAGCTTACCTGCTTCTCACGGGCCGTCGCCGAGCGAAAAAGGCAATGCTCGCCAAAAGGCCGATCGATGCTGGTTCGGGAACGTTGGCCAGGCTGATGCGGTTGGCGGCAGCGAAGGCGTACAGCGCAGCGAAATCGGAGGAGGTAACGTCCGCGCCGCTGGCGCCTGTCCGAAGTTTCCCGCCATCGCGCTGAAGTCAGCGCCGTTCACCGAACTGGTGAATAGGAAGTTCCCCTGGTCCCAGTTGGTCACCCCCGTCCCGAAGTTTGCCGCCAGGATGCTGAAGTCCGAGCCGTTCACCACCCCGTCCAGATTCGCATCCCCATACAATGTGTACTTCACTTCGATCTGGCCGGAGGAGAGTCCAGAGACTACGCCGTCAGCGCCGTCGGCATATCCCAGGCCGTATTTATAACCGAACGCGGCGGAAGAGATGATGCCTGGGCCGTTCCACGTCCCATTGTTGTAACCCGAGGCAATGTATCCCTGGATCGCCACCATGGGATCGCTGGAGCCGTAGGTAATAATCAGTTCATTGTTCGCTACATCCAGTAGACCGGCGTTGATGATGGCCAGGGAGGTGACCTGGGTGAGGCCGGTGTTGGTTCCAAGCTGCAACGTGCCGCCGGTGATGGCAAGCGTCCCATCGGGAATCGCGCCGAGAACGCCGGCAATCAACTCCCCAGCGCTAACCATCGTCCCGCCGCTGTAGGTGTTGACGGTATCGAGCGTCAATGTGCGGGTGCCGGTTTTGGTCAGGGAGCCGGAGCCGGCGATGCTGCCAGAGCCGGTGATGAGGTAGTTCCCCGCGCTGTTGTTCACGGTGATATCGCCCGGACTCACGGTGCTGTTGAGGATGACGGAATAATTTCCGTTGTTGGTATCGTTGAAGGTGACGAGATCGCCATCACTGTAGACGGTGGGCGTGTAGCCGCCGTTGTTCCAATTGAATTGATTAGTGTTCCACGTCGAGCCGTCCCCGCCGCCGTCGCCGCTGCCGGCATTATTCCAGCTCACGGTACCGCCCACCGCGACTGCCGTGTAGGCGCGCACATAATCGACGGTCATCGTGGCAGGAAACTGAGTCTGAGCGTTGGGAGTGCCGGCCCAGCTATTCGTATTTCCGACGGCCAGGTTGAGCAAAATATTCATCGGCTCGTCGGGGGACACCATCGGGTACTGCGATGAATCCGTCAGTGAGAATTCGAGATTGTTGTTCAGGTACCAACTGACGGTGGTCGGCGTCCAGACCAGTGAGAAAAGGTTGAAACTCGTCGAGAAATTCGAACCGGTATACTGTCCACCAATGACATTCGCGGTGTTGTTGGGATCATAGGCGTCGCCCGTATAAACCGTGTCTGGAGTCCGGCCCAGATACAACATGACGTCGAGCTCGGGCGGACCATGGGTCTCGTTCAACAGCCAGAATGCCGGAAACGTTCCCGCGCCGGCCGGCAGCTCGGCGCTCATTTCGAACATGCCATAGGTCTGCGTGAATTTATTGACGGTGGTAATGCAACCGGAGGTGTACGGCTGGGTGATCGGCGCTTCATCGTTCGCCGTGTTGTGCGCGGGATAGGGCGTCTGCGTCGCTGTCAAATAGAGATAGCCGCCCGATTCCGACACATTGGCATTGTTCACACCGGGATCGTTTAAGTTGTACGCCTCCTGTTCCGTGGTAGCATCGATATCGTTACCCCATGGCAGGCCGTAACTCCAAAGAGAGGTATTTACATTGTTTCCATTGAATTCATCATCGAAGGTCATTTGCCAGTTCTGGGCCCTCGCAGTTGCAGCCAACCCTGCCACCACGGCGATCGCTAATGTCGGGCATTGTCGCCGATTTCTGAGCTTGGGGGTTCGATTCGGCGGAGTCGTCTGCCACCGTTCCATGGGTCACCACTATTTTTCCCCGCCCATATGTCTACAAGAGATAATTATCCGACGAAGCTTGCGTCATTCTGAATGGCGGTCGTCACTGGGGCGCCGGCGTTTAGCCAGACCCGCTGCGAGGCCGGCAATCACCAATGAGGTGCTGGCGGGTTCGGGAACATTGGCCAGGCTGATGCCGTTGGCGGCGGCGAAGGCATCCAACGCTGCCAAATCGCTCGCCGATACCGACGCGTCCGCGCCATTGGCGCCCTGTCCGAAGTTTCCCGCCAACGCGCTGAAGTCAGCGCCGTTCACCGAACTGGTGAATAGGAAGTTCCCCTGGTCCCAGTTGGTCACCCCCGTCCCGAAGTTTGCCGCCAGGATGCTGAAGTCCGAGCCGTTCACCACCCCGTCCAGATTGGCGTCGCCATACAACGTATACTTCACTTCGATCTGGCCGGAAGAAAGACCGGGAACGACTCCGTCAGCGCCGTCGGCATATCCCAGGCCGTATTTATAGCCGTACGCCGCTGAAGAGATGATGCCTGGGCCGTTCCACGTCCCATTGTTGTAACCCGAGGCAAGGTATCCCTGGATGGTCCCCATGGGATCGCTGGAGCCGTAGGTGATAATCAGTTCATTGTTTGTCACATCCAGTACACCGCTGTTGATGATGGCCAGGGAGGTGACCTGGGTGAGGCCGGTGTTGGTTCCAAGCTGCAACGTGCCGCCGGTGATGGCCAGCGTCCCATCGGGCAAAGCGCCGTGAACGCCGACGATCAGATTCCCACCGCCGACGGTGGTGCCGCCGCTGTAGGTGTTGACGGTATCGAGCGTCAATGTGCGGGTGCCGGTTTTGGTCAGGGAGCCGGAGCCGGCGATGGTGCCGGAGCCGGTGATGAGATAATTCCCCGCGCTGTTGTTGACGGTGATATCGCCGGGACTCACCGTGCTGCTCAGGGTCACGGAGTAGTCGCCGTTGTTGGTGTCATCAAACGTAACCAGATCTCCGTCGGTGTAAACGGTGGGAGTGAGAGCCCCGTTGTTCCAGTTGAATGAGGTTGTGTCCCAGGCGGTGCCGTTGCCATCGCCGCCGGCACTATCCCAGCTCACGGTGCCGCCCACCGCGACCGCCGTATAGGCACGCATGTAGTCGACGGTCATCGTGGCGGGAAACTGAGTCTGTGCGTTGGGAGCGCCCACCCATGAATTGGCCGTGCCGACCTGAAGGCTGATCAATATGTTCATCGGCTCGTCGGGTGAAGCGATTGGGTTTTGGGAAGTATCCGACACCGAGAAGTCGAGATTGTTGTCGATGTACCAGCTTACGGTCGTCGGGGTCCAAATCATTGTATAAATGTGAAATCCCGTGGTGAGATTCGTACCGTTCAACGTCCCTTGAAGAACATTGTCGGTATTGTTGGGATCGTAATGATCCGTCATGATCGTGCTGGTTGGATCTCCGCCGGCTTGCTCGGCCATATCGAGTTCCGGCGGTCCGTTGGCACTGAGGAGCCAGAACGCGCCCGTGTGCAGACCCTGGCCGGCGGGGAGTTCGGCCCTCATCGTGAACATGCCGTAGGTTTGGCTGAATTTATTGACGGTGGTGATACAACCAGACGTGTAGGGCATTGTGATCGGCGCATCATTGTTCGCCGTATTGCGCAGGATAGGGGGTATGGGTCGCGCTGAGATAGAGATATCCGCCCGATTCCGACACGTTGGCATTGTTCACGCCGGGGTCGGTTAGGTTAAACGCCATCTGTTCTTCGTTGGCGTCGATATCGTTGCCCCAGGGATACCCGTAACTCCAGAGCGCGGTGTTGACGTTATTGCCGTTGAATTCGTCGTCGAAGGTCATTTGCCAGTTCTGGGCCTTGGCCACACCGGTCATCGCGGCCATCGCCGCCATCGCCAGCGCCGAGCATTGCCTTCGGGTACGCCGCACGCTTTGACCCAAAAACGTGAGTTTTGTGATTGGATCACCGGCACGAATCGCTTCCAAGCACTTCATGGATTCACCTATGCCCTCTGCATGTTATTAGTCAGGCCAGCTCTAAGCCCGGCGGTTAACCCCTACTAGTATCTTTGCTTCCGACTTACATCGCCTCCGAAAGTCATCCGCAGCCGTTGTGCGGCGCGAATGAATTGGCTCGGGTACGGTGGCGTTTAGCCAGACCCGCTGCGAGGCCGGCAATCACCAATGAGGTGCTGGCGGGTTCGGGAACATTGGCCAGGCTGATGCCGTTGGCGGCGGCGAAGGCATCCAACGCTGCCAAATCGCTCGCCGATACCGACGCGTCCGCGCCATTGGCGCCCTGTCCGAAGTTTCCCGCCAACGCGCTGAAGTCAGCGCCGTTCACCGAACTGGTGAATAGGAAGTTCCCCTGGTCCCAGTTGGTCACCCCCGTCCCGAAGTTTGCCGCCAGGATGCTGAAGTCCGAGCCGTTCACCACCCCGTCCAGATTGGCGTCGCCATACAACGTATACTTCACTTCGATCTGGCCGGAAGAAAGACCGGGAACGACTCCGTCAGCGCCGTCGGCATATCCCAGGCCGTATTTATAGCCGTACGCCGCTGAAGAGATGATGCCTGGGCCGTTCCACGTCCCATTGTTGTAACCCGAGGCAAGGTATCCCTGGATGGTCCCCATGGGATCGCTGGAGCCGTAGGTGATAATCAGTTCATTGTTTGTCACATCCAGTACACCGCTGTTGATGATGGCCAGGGAGGTGACCTGGGTGAGGCCGGTGTTGGTTCCAAGCTGCAACGTGCCGCCGGTGATGGCCAGCGTCCCATCGGGCAAAGCGCCGTGAACGCCGACGATCAGATTCCCACCGCCGACGGTGGTGCCGCCGCTGTAGGTGTTGACGGTATCGAGCGTCAATGTGCGGGTGCCGGTTTTGGTCAGGGAGCCGGAGCCGGCGATGGTGCCGGAGCCGGTGATGAGATAATTCCCCGCGCTGTTGTTGACGGTGATATCGCCGGGACTCACCGTGCTGCTCAGGGTCACGGAGTAGTCGCCGTTGTTGGTGTCATCAAACGTAACCAGATCTCCGTCGGTGTAAACGGTGGGAGTGAGAGCCCCGTTGTTCCAGTTGAATGAGGTTGTGTCCCAGGCGGTGCCGTTGCCATCGCCGCCGGCACTATCCCAGCTCACGGTGCCGCCCACCGCGACCGCCGTATAGGCACGCACGTAATCGACGGTCATCGTGGCAGGGAATTGAGTCTGCGCGTTGGGAGCGCCGGGCCAGCCATCGGGACCACCGACCGCCAGGTCGAGCAAAATATTCATTGGCTCGTTGGGGGATACAATTGGATTTTGGGTTGTATCGGATACTGAATATTCGAGGTTGTTGTTTACATACCAGCTTACGGTCGTTGGCGTCCAAACCAGCGAGAAAAGATTGAAACTCGTTGAGAAGTTCGGACCAGTGTAAGACTGCCCATAAGCATTGTCGGTGTTGTTCGGATCGTAGTGATCCGTCATGTAGATTTCGCTGGGGTTGTTCCCCAGATTCTCCATGACGTCGAGCTCCGGGGGCCCATGGGTTTCGTTCAACAGCCAGAATGCCGGCCACAAACCCTGGCCGGCCGGCAGCTCGGCGCTCATTTCGAACATGCCATAGGTCTGCGTGAATTTGTTGACAGTAGTCAGGGCGCCGGACGTGTACGGCTGGGTGATGGGCGCGTCATTGTTCGACGCGTTGCGCGGGGTAGGGGGTGTGGGTCGCGGTGAGATAGAGATATCCGCCCGATTCCGACACGTTGGCATTGTTCACGCCGGGGTCGGTTTCGTTGTACGCCTCTTCTTCCTCGCTCGGATCAACGTCGTTCCCCCACGGCATCCCGTAGCTCCATAGGGCAGTATTGACATTATTGCCATTGAATTCGTCGTCAAAGGTAAGCTGCCAGTTCTGTGCCTTGGCGACGGGGGCAAGAGCGGCCATTGCGGCGATCGCCAGTGCGGAAGAACCTCTGAAACTTATTGCGCGCGGCGCAGATGAGAGTCATCCCCAATCGGCCCGCGCACACCAAAAGCCTTGGACTGCCTCATCGCTTCACCAGGGTTACGATTTTTTAATGAGACTAACCTTAGGCACCGCAAGTTTCCTCGATTCACTCATACCCCGCTATTTTCCGCACGGCAATTCGATATCGCGCAATACTGCATCCGTTTTGCGCAATACGAAAGAGGGGCAATAAAAAGGCCTCGGCGAACAGCATCCGAGGCCATCTTGGCGTGCAGCCCTCTGATAGATGCCGCGGATCATCGCCCCATGGATCGTCGGCGTCTGCCGAGAATCGTTGCGCCGGCGATCGTCAACAGCGCGACCGAGGCCGGCTCGGGAACGCTGGCAAACGTCGGGGACGACAGTCCATTGGCCGCCGCGAAGGCGTCAAGGGCGGCTACGTCGGCGGGGGTCACCGCCACGGCGCCGCCGCTGTCGCCCTGGCCGAAGTTGGCGGCCAAGGCGCTGAAGTCGGAGCCGTTGACGGAGGAACCGTATAGGAAGTTGCCCTGATCCCAGTTGGTTACTCCCAGGCCGAAGTTGGCGGCGAGGATGGAGAAGTCGGAGCCGTTGACGGAGCCGTCGAGGTTGGCGTCCCCCAACAGGGTGTATGCCAATTCAATCTCGCCGGACGATAACCCAGAAACTATGTTATCAGCTCCATCGGCAAAGCCCACACCATAGAGGTAGCCATTCGTTGGGTACCTGGCGGCCGAGGATACGATACCGGGGCCATTCCAAGCCCCACCGTTGTAGCCGGACGCGACATAAGCAGCGATCGCGGCGATCGGATCGCTTGAGCCATAGGTAACGATGACGTGATTGTTGTTGATGTCGAGATTGCCGTTACCCGTGATCGACAGGGAGCTGATGTTGACTGCGCTCGTGGCCGATGGCCCTGTGCCGCCTGACGCACCGGCTCCCAAACGCAGCGTTCCACTCGATATGGTCACACTGCTGGCAGTCAGTGCCGTCCCGATCGTCGATGTGCCGGCGCCGGACATCGCCAAAGATGCCGTGTCGATTTTGCCCGCGCCGCTGATGGTGTAGTTGCCGGTGCTGTTGTTGAAGAACACGGCGCCAGGCGAAACGGTGGTATTCAGCGTTACGGCGTAGTTGCTGTTGTTGGTGTCGCTGAACGTGACCTGATCGCCATCCGCGTATGTCGTCACAATCGAGCCGTTGTTCCAATTGTTGCTCGTGGTATCCCAGGTCTGTCCGTCGTCAGGTGCACTTGCACCCATGTTGTTCCAGGTAAGGTTCACCGACGGGGAAACTTCGTCCACCTGAACATTAAGGATGCGGTAATCGAGAGTCTGACTATGCTCCCAGATATCGATCTCGTTAAACGTCGTTGTGGGGTCTGGGTTGGTGTCAAGTCCGCTGTAAAGTGTCGTCCCGTCAACGGCCAAAGCAACGTTGACCTGCCCGGACCCGGCATTGGTCATGGTCATCAACACCGAATGCACCAAGCCATCGCTTATGTCGGGCGCGTTCGTCGAGGTGCTGTCGAGCCGATAGTCGTAGTTCTGATCGTAAACCAGGATGCCAGATCCCTCGTTGGTTTCGGAGAAAACCGTCGTAAAATTCGTCCCAACTCCGAGATAGCCTGAATAGCCGAAATCGTCGTTCGTGGCGGTATATCCCGAGCTGAAAGGAGCCGTGACGGGGGTTCCATTGTCGTTGAAAATACCGAAGCGGAAATCGTTGCCGGAATTGACTGTACCGGGGTTGGGAATAACAAACTGGAAGCTGAAAGTGACCTCATCGCCAACCTGGTTTCCGAGTACGGCCGGGGTTGGAAATTGGCCGCTGACGGTGTGGTCGTTGGTGCCGGCGTTATCGAGGGCGTTTCCTGAATAGAGCGCCGAATCGGTCTGAAAGCTGAGGTCGCTCGTTCCGCCCCCCTGATACCAGTTGAGCAATTCGCTATTTGCCGCCGGCGCTGCTAGATACGCCCCGGAAGTAGTGCTGCCGGCCGCCAAATCATGGAATGCATAGCCCGCTTCGTTAAATGTCTGATCGACAATCGGTGTGACCTGCTGGGCGAAACCCCAGTTGGACCAGACCGTAACACCCGAAGCAACCGCAAGGGCCATTGACCCACGACGTTTCCTAGCTCCAACGCTCATCTCGAACCTCCTGGTAAAAGACCGCCTCACAAAGCTCTGAAATTACGGATTTGGCGCGTAGTAGTAGAAGTATGATGAATCACCGACGTTGATTGATATCAGTGATTTGAACGGAACAAACTCAGCTGAGCCGTCGATGCGTCCGACTCCGATGCCATTGGGAATGGCGGGGGGGACTGGGGTCTGCCCGGGCGGCGGTGGTCTCGTCACGGCGGGCGTAATCGTTGTGTCGTTGGAATACACGTGTGGAAAAACCGAAAACGACTCGCCCGAAGCGGTGAAGACATATCGTATGGGACACGTCCACAGCGTCGTCGAGCTATGATTTGCCGCCGTGCAGCGGTCTCCAATCTTATGCGGACTGTTATACGTAGCGTTTGCCTGATACGGCCACTGTGTGATGTCTCCAACGTCGGTTGGACCACCGGTGGGATTCCATCCAAAGTTGTCGCGCCCTCCCCAGTAGGTCCATCCGGCGAATGAAAGGTCCAGATCGCCGGAATCGGCCGCTGTCGCTGTGACGCTGGCCGGGGTAAGATTTGTCGGATTGAACTGGAAGCTCCGAAGGTACTGGAGATAGCTGTCTCCCTGGTACATAGGTTCACTGCTGCTGACGTAGCTATCAATGGCAGTCTGGGTATCGGCAATGCTGGAGCACGTAAGGACGCTTGAATTTTCAGTTCCCTTGCCTAATCCGTAGTGATCGCGCAGAAGCACCCAAGCGTCACCGGCCATTCTGCTGTATTCGTCGGGATAGACGCCGCCCGGCGGCCAAGCCGTATCGGAAGTATATCCTTGCCCGTTAAACCATTTTCGCCGGCCCACAGGCAGGTAGCCCTGATTCTCCCCGGCATACATGATGGTGGCCGCGCAAAGCTGGCGAAGAGATGAAAGGTCCACCGCCCGCTTGGCCTGCACGCGTGCCTTGGTGAGCGCCGGCAGCAGGATGCCAACCAGGACGGCGATGATTCCAATCACCACCAGGAGTTCCACCAAGGTGAACGCCGATCGAACCGCCATCGAGTGACGCGATGCCTGGCTTCGGCGATGGTCGCTGTGGCTCGCGGCGTCGCGGCTTTGTTCTTTGGTGGTTTGCAACTTCATGATTCCTCCGCAAGCGCTTGGCCGCCCGTCTAACCAGGGACCGCCGATTCCAAGTGGCCCGAAATGCCCGTCCCATCACCGCCGGCTGAGATAATACAACGGTAACGAAGTGGAACAATTCGATATCGCGCAATTGCACATAGGTTTTGCGCAAGAGAGCGGTTCGCGGATTCGGGGCATCGTGCGGGGCGCACGGATTAGTCGGCATCGCCGTTTCAGACGGTATTTCCAGCGCTCCGGCACCTGGCTTCAGGCAATCGTTCGAGGCGACGCGGATCGGGCGTGGCGCGATGGGGCCGTGCCGCGTGTGCGATGACGGTATGCCAGCGGCGTCATTTCAGCATGCCGTCGGAATACCGTATGAAAGTGGATCACTGAGTGAAATCCACAGGCCAGGGCAATGCGACTCAGTTTAAAGTCGCTTTTAATTAAGAGTTCCTTGGCTCTCTCGACGCGAACGGAATTGATTTCATCCAGCGGAGATCGCCGCAGTGCTCGCTTGAAGCGCAGTTCCAGAGACCGGCGGGACAGGGACAGCGCTGAGACGATATCGCTGACACCAATAGGATTAGATGCATTTTCACGAATGTAGCGAACGGCGGCGGCCACGTCGGGATCTTCGATAGCCCAGCGGTCCGAGCTTTTGCGGGTGACGACGCCGAGCGGATCGACCTCGAGCCAGGGCTCCCTTACCGATTTGCCGCTCATGAGGCGATCGAGCAGCGCCGCGGCCTCATAGCCGATCCGGGCCGAATTGCTGGCCATGCTCGACAGCGGGGGCTCAGCCAGCTCGCAAAGCGGCTCATCGTTGTCAAAGCCTACGACCGCGATTTCCTCCGGCACAGCGACATCACCGGCGTTGCAGGCGTCGATTACCCGGCGCCTGCAGATCGTCGCACGCAAATAAACCCAAGGGTTTGGCGAGCCGTTTGAGCCATTCCACTAAACGCACCTGTTCACGAAAACTCTGCTTATCCTCGTGTGCGTACCAGAACACCTCGGGCTCGATCCCGTTTTGATTCAGGAATTCGCGGAACTGCTGCTCTCGGGATACACAATAATCAACATTTGCCATTCCGCAGTAAGCCAGACGTCTGAACCCGCGGGTTAAAAAATGCTCGGCGATCATGCGGCAAGAGATGTGCTGGTTGCCGCCAACGCCGGGGAATTTGTCGCTGGCGAAGCGTCGGTTGAGGACGACCGTGGGCAGATTTCGGCGTGCAAGTTGCCGCAACAGCGCGGCGGTCTCGACACGGGCGATAATGCCGTCACCATCCCATACGTGGCGCGGAGGCAAAGTTTGAACGAGGTCGCCGGGAACAAGATGGAAGGCCCAGCGGCCGTGCGCGCGCATAATTGGCAATGCCGCCGAGCATTTTTCGGCCGTAAGAACGGGAGGTCTCGATAAGCAACGCAACATTCCGTACCAGCGACATGCGCTACTCTCCGCGCCAGCAATTTGAGGCGCCCGTGTGACCCGGATTCGCCATTGCGCGAAACCCATAAACAATTGCGCAAAATCGAATTGGTCCGATGGGCGAGCATGCTATTGTTTGTCTGTCGGTCGTGCAACCAGTTTTACTACGCATGGGCTTGTATTTAGGCAATTTCCGGAGTCAGGGGGGTCAGGGCCTGATCAAATGCTGTTTGCGGATCATGGCCGCACAATTGATGAGGCCTGATGGAATCTGGAACGCGAGCTCTAATACAACGGGCAAAATCGGTTTCGTCTAAACAATGATAAGGATGATCGCGGATCAGGAGTTATAAATGTCAACAGCAACCACACGCGCTAAGCAGCAAATTGGCCAGATCATGCGCTCACTCGAAGTAAAGCCGCAGGAAGGCCTTTCGGGCAAGATCACGAGACCGATCCATATTACTTTTTTGCGCAGGTTCCGGGTTCTGCCCGACGCTTTGCCGTGACGTGCTGGCGATGCCCGGCGCCGATCGCGGCGAATTTCGGCTTGTCGATATCGACCCGGAGCGACTCTCCACCATGCGCGACGTCGTCACCGAATTGATCAGCGATAGCGGCCGCTCCAATGGATGGACCGTTCGCGCCGGCACCGATCACCGCGAAATGATTCCGGGCACCGATTATGCCATTTGCTGCGTTGAGGTATCGGGCCTGGCCTGCGTGCATTTCGATAATGATATTCCGCTGAAATACGGCATCGATCAGTGCATCGGCGACACGCTCGGCCCCGGAGGATTGCTCAAGGGAATGCGCACGATCCCGGTATTTCTTGACATACTTCGAAGTCTGCGCGAACTGGCGCCGCAGGCTATCATGCTCAATTACACCAACCCCATGAGCATGCTGATACTTGCCGCGGGGCGTGCGGTTCCGGAGGTTCCCATCGTGGGGCTCTGCCACAGCGTTCAGGGGACCAGTCATCTCCTGGCAAAATATGCGGGCATACCGTACGAGGAAATGGAATGGGAGTGCGCCGGCATTAATCACCTTTCGTGGTTCACGAAGCTGCGCCATCGTGGCCAGGATCTCTACACCACGGTTCTTTGCGAGAAATTCAAGGAGGAAATTGAGCTGGGCATCAAAGAGGCGGACGCGGGTCTGGCGCCGCTTCATATGAAACGGGCGACAAATTCACCGGGCGATGAACTTCCGGACAAGACCTGGACACACACGGATCTGGTGCGCAAGGACATGTGCATCCAATTTGGAGCGTTCATAACGGAAAGCAGCGGGCATCTCAGCGAATATCTGCCCTACTATCGCAAGAACGACGCCGGTAGAAAATTGCTGCGACAGGGTTATGACGGGGGCAGCCGTTTTTACGTGACCTGCTGGCCCAAATGGTGCGCGAATGCGGATTCAAATCGGCTGAAGCTCCTTAGCGGGGAAACCACCATGGAGCTCAAGCGCAGCTGGGAATATGCGAGCTGGATCATCGAAGCAATCGAAAAGGACGCCCCGGTGCGGATTCACGGGAACGTCATGAATAATGCAGAGCAACCCGGCCGCCGAGGTTCCGGAGAGGGCGGCAAGCTCATCACGAACCTACCAGGAGACGGTGCGGTTGAAGTGGCCTGCATGATTGACCGCAATGGAATTCATCCAACGCGGTATGGTGCGCTTCCATCGCAAATGGCGGCCATCTGCCGCACGAACATGAACTATTTCGATTTGGCGGCAACGGCATGCATCGAGCGGAGCAAGGAGGCGGCGATTCACGCGATGATGCTGGACCCCCTGACGGCGGCGATTCTGTCTCCCAGAGAAATTCGCGCGATGGCAAACGAGCTTTTTGAAGCTGAAAAGGAATTTCTGCCGGGCTATCGTTGAACCCCGTCTTGCCAGCGGCATGGAGACGTAAGGCCATCGTGCGCGGAGGAAGTCATTACCAGACCTTCTCGAATGCCTGACTAACCGCGGCAATCGCCTCCTCGGGAGGTTTGGCGTTCAGTTCCTTATTCATCGGCTCGCAGGTGACAGGGCCGTCGTAGCCGAGATCGGCCAAGGCGCGAAGAAATCCACTGAGATCGATCTGCCCCGTGGCGCCGGGCAGTTCCCGTTCAAATGCACTCTGCTCACGAAGCGTTCGTCCCAGCGGTGCGTCATTCACGTGAACAGCCACAATCTGGCGATTTTGCAGTTCCGCGATGTCGGCGGGTGTCTCCCCGGCGCAGTACCAATGAAAGCTGTCGAGCAGCAGGCCAACATTTGTCTGGCCGCCGGCTTCAATCAATTCGAGCATCCCGGCGAGATCATGCACGAATTCAAACCGATGTGCCGCGCGGCGCGTTTCGGGTGAAACGTATTCCAGCCCGAGGCGGATGCCATAATCGGCCAGCACCGGCGCCACTTGCCCCAGGTGATCGATATGGAAGCGGAAGTTCTTCTTGAAGTCCAGCTTTTCGTCGAAGGGCAGCACAACAATTGTGGAACGAGTGAAACCCGAGTCGCAGGCCATGCGGGCCAGCGCCGGGAGTGATTTCACCCCTGCGTTCCACTCCTGATCCGTCGCGCTCATGGTACCTGGAAGCAGGCCCGCCGCCCCTGCCCACAGCCCGGCCGCCTCCAGCGTATCACGCAGCGCTGTCGCTCCCCCACGGGCGGCGATCACTTCGCTTGCGGCGGCGAAATTCACGTCGATACCTTCGTAACCATGTCGAGTAGCCATCCGCGCCGTATCGAACGGCCCTGCGTTTACTCCAAATAACGAAGGGTTCAGACACTTGAACATTCATACTCCTTTGCGGTCGGAAGCGGGGGCGGCTTGATGTCCTACTCCTTGCCCTCAGTGATCCCGGGCCAGTCGTCAGTCCGGAACGGCACCATGGGGAGCCCAGCCTGGTTGTACATGTCGCATACGTTGGGAGGATTCTGCGCCCAGGCGTAGCGCACGGCGACCGGCGCCGATATGCGATCGCTATGAACGACGATCGTGTCTTTGTCGATAACGGCATCCGCCCAGACAAATTTGCGATCTTTTCCCGCAATAGCGAAATTGACGGGCTTGTGGTCCCTGAATACCAGGCCCTGGGCGTGGGCAAATTTCACTCGGATGCTGTTTCCTTCAACCGACATCGACGAATACGTTGGCCCCTGGTACTCGACGTTTTTTCCGTAAACAGTGGCCAAAGCCGCCAGAGCCAGGCGGTAACCAACATCCTGCTTGTCCCTGGGATGTATGGTGAGTGTTTCGCCGATGTCGATCGTGACGGCCATGGCGGTATTCGGGACGGAAAGCGTCATGGCCTGTGCCTCGCGAAGCTCGGCGCACGCGTCATCTGCCGGCCCGGAGGTGGGAAGGTAGTAATTGGCGAGCTGCACGAAAAGGAAGGGGAAATCTCCGCGCCCCCACTTCGTGCGCCAGTCGGTAATGAGGGCGGGAAAAATCGTTCGGTATCGGTAGGCGTGGAAGGTATCGGACTCGCCCTGATACCAAACGACGCCGGCGATGGCATAAGGAATTATGGGGGCGAGCATGCCGTCATAGATTCGGGCGCCATAATTCGGCTGCGTGGTCGGCTCGTAAGGCTTAGCAGGGCGCATTCGCGGTTGCCGTCCGGCGGCGTTGTCCGCGTCGGCCTCCTTCTGCCAGTCCGCCAGGTCCCGCTCATATTTCTGCATCGCGGTCGGATAGTTCTTCACATCAGTGTCATAGCGCCCCAGCAGAGATGCGAGAGCTGGATTGGCCGCCAGAGCGTCTCGGCTCATCCATGCCTCTGCAACCGTTCCGCCCCAGGAGCAGTCGATCATTCCAACGGGCGTATCATCAAGGTGCTGATTCAGCTCCCGGCCGAAGAAGTAGCCAACGGCCGAAAATCCTGTCCAGCGCCCCAGGACCACGGACCGCGGCGTGCAAACATCCCATTTGCCTGTCACATCATTGACAATGGAATCCGAGAGATGCGGCTTTACGTTGAATAGGCGGATGTTGGGATGATTGGCGTCGGCGACTTCGTGGGCCGCGTTGAATGCGCCCTTAATTCCAAACTCCATGTTTGATTGACCGGAGCAAATCCAGACTTCGCCCACCAATATGTTCTTGACCGTCAGCGTATTGTCGCCCTCAACGGTCATATCCAGCGGACCGCGAGGCTCCTTGGACAAGTCAAGCGACACATGCCATGCTCCGTCATCTCCGGCAACAGCCTGCGCAACCTGCTGATCGAATTGGACGCGCACATGCTCGCCGGATTTGGCCCAACCCCAGATTGGCACGCTGACGCTTCGCTGCAGGACCATGTTGTCGCCGATGATCGCCGGCAATTTCACGTCTGCGCGCACACTCCTGCCAAAACCCAAAATCATCAGCGCCACGACCATCAGCCAAATAGATTTCATCGCACCTCATTCTCTGCGGGGGCCATCATCTGGAGGTACTTCACCAGCCAATCAAAATAGTGGGAACCCCAAATGGGCCAATTCGATTTCGCGCAATTACCATTAGGTTTCGCGCATCGGCCGTTTTGGGATTTTTTTGCATGGTATACTCAAGCTACCGAAGCATTTTCGGTTCCGAGGGCAACGGGCCCAGGAGCGTTGGAGACCAGGCGTATGACGCTAATCGACTGGCTGGTCTTCACGCTTCCAATCTTCATCTGTGGCTGGATCGCAATCTACACGCGACGATACGTGCGCAGCGTCGCCGATTTCATGGCCGGCGGCCGCCACGCCGGCAGGTATCTCATCTCGACCTCGCGCCGAGCAAGGTACCGGCACCGTGGTCTTCGTTGCCACCCTGCAGATTTTCTTCGCTTCGGGATTTACCCTGAGCTGGTGGGCGCAGTTCGCGGGGGTGGTCTATTCCGTCGTCGCGATTAGCGGATTTGTCCTCTATCGCTATCGCCAAACACGCGCGCTTACCGTCGCGCAGTTTTTTGAAATTCGGTACAGCCGCCGCTTTCGTCTCTTTGCGGGAGCGATAGCATTCGTGGCGGGCATCATCAATTTCGGAATCACGCCCGCCATTGGCGCGCGATTCATGGTCTTTTTCTGCGAACTGCCTCAGCAGGTCCATCTGTTCGGTCTGCCGATCCCGACCTATCAATTGCTGATGGGACTGTTCCTTACAATTTGCGTGGTAATGACGACCGCCGGCGGACAGATAACCGCCTTGATCGCCGATTGTGCCGCCGGCATGTTCAGCCAGCTCTTGTTCGTGATTATTTCTGTCGGGCTTCTCTTCACATACTTTCATTGGCAGGCGGCCAAAGCGGCACTGCTCGATGCTCCGCCGGGGCAATCGCTCGTCAATCCGTTCGATTCGTCCTCGACCAAGGATTTCAATCTTTCCTTCGCGTTCATGGGCTGGTTCATGTACATTTATTCTACAATGGCGTGGCAATATGGCCACGCCTCCAATTCCTCGGGCTCCTCTCCCCATGAAGTCCGAATGGGCTCTGTTTTGGGCCGCTGGCGCAACTTTGCCCCGCTAATCATGCTTTCCCTGCTCGGGGTTTGTGGACTCATGTACCTTCGAACGCCGCAAGGCAGCGACGTCGTTCGCCACGCGCTGGCCCGCACTTCCAATCCCAACACGGCAAGCCAGATGCGGATCGCCGTCGTTCTCCTGCACATCACCCCCATCGGTATCCGGGGCGCCCTGGCATCCGTGTGCCTGATGGGCATGATCGCCGGCGACGGCATCCATCTGCACTCCTGGGGTTCCATTCTCGTTCAGGACGT
Source organism: uncultured Phycisphaerales bacterium (assembly GCA_963755915.1). GTDB lineage: Bacteria > Planctomycetota > Phycisphaerae > Tepidisphaerales > Tepidisphaeraceae > PALSA-1353. Next base: position 2,097,747 of record CAVWLP010000002.1, on the reverse strand, counting down.
CATCCTCCCTTTGCGCCGCCGGCACTTGTCCACGAAACACCATTTGATGCTTTTACGGCTCGCGATTGTGGGCGTGGCGGTTTTCGCCTTTATCTTCGGCAGCATTTTTCCCCAGACCGAATACGTGACGATCTGGTGGACGGTAACTCAGGCCATATTCTGCGCGGCGCCGGCGCTGCCATCATCGGCGGATTATACTGGTCCCGTGGAACCGCCAGCGCCGCATGGGTCAGCATGATCCTCGGGGCCACCCTTACGCTCATTGGCATGGGCCTTCGGCTCTACTATCAAGACTGGCTCGGACACGAATTCCCGCTGAATGGACAGCAGATTGCGTTTTATATCTGTCTCCTTTCGATGATCGCTTACATCGTCATTTCCTATCTCACCTGCCGAACGCCCCATGACATGGATCGTCTCCTGCATCGTGGCAAGTACGCCGTCGAATCCGAAGGTCCGCTTACGCCGCAGAAACTCGAGCGACGCCCCGTCCCCTGGAAATATCGTATCATGGGAATCGACGAGAATTTCACTTTTACTGATCGCCTGGCAACGTTCGGAATCTTCGGCTGGGGAATGCTGATGCTCACCGTCTTCGTCATCGGTTCGGCAATCTATTTTGTCCATCCCTGGTCGCGCGGCGCCTGGGTGGATTATTGGTTCATCGCCTGGATCATTTTGCCGTTGATTTTCGCCGCTTTCACCACCGTATGGTTCACCATTGGCGGATTCAGCGACATGGCGATCTTCTTCCGACGCCTGCGCAGCGAAAAAATCAATCCAAACGATGACGGCGTCGTCATCGAAAATCGGGGCAATCCGGCCCCAACGGATCCCCATTCCAATATTGCCGGCAGCGATCCGCAGAGTTTTATCGTTGCAGCTCGCGAAACATAAGAACCCGGCGACCGCCGGGTCGCGCATTACTCACTCCGCTCGCACCAAGTCCGCCAGATCTTCCGGTAAACCGCCTCGACGTTGTGTGCAAAACGCTCCCCATTCATCAGCGGCGAGGCTTCCATCCGCGCGCGTAGTGTTCGACGAAGCTCGGCCAGGCGCGGGAGATCGCCGGCAAGGTCGGTGGCGATCAAAACATATTGCTCTGGTGTATGGGCGATCAGTTCGGGGATGCCCAGGTTAGTCAATTGCGACACTCCCGCACGGCCCACGACCGTCCGTCCGACCAGCGTCACGACCGGAACTCCCATCCAGAATGAATCGAGGCTTGTCGTGTGGCCGTTGTATGGGAATGTGTCCAGCCCCACATCTATCCCCTGATAGAGTCGCATGTAGTTCAACCGCGGCTGGAAATCGATGAGTTCAACGCGATTTGGATCAATTCCGTGATTCGGCAGCATCTCCAAAAATGATTGCCGATGTTTTCTTTTGGGGCACAGAATCTTCATGCGTGACTGGGGGATATTGCTGAGAATCCGCACCCAAAGCCCAAGCGCCAGCTCATTGACTTTGCAGAAGTTATTCAAACATCCGAAAGTGATATGTCCGCGCAAGCGCGGGCAATGGGCTGACCGTCAGGTCCTCGATCAGCGGATCGTAGCACCAGAAGGTTTCGGGAAGGCGCACTGAAGTTTCAGAATAAAATTGATCCGTGAGCCCAGGTGGATCGAGATAGGGATCGGTCAAGCGATAATCCACCGCAGTTAAGCCGGTAGTCCCCGGATAGGCCAACCACGTCAATTGCACCGGCGCCGGTTTCGCGCGAAGACTAGCAGCCGACCGCCGGCCATGTGCATGGTCAAATCCACGAGAATATCGATGCCGTCTTGACGGATTTTCTCGGCCACATCCGCATCGGTCATTCCGACGATCGAGTGCCAGCGGTCGGTATATCCGCGGATGCGCTCCGTCAGTGCGCCGGCCCGCTTCACATCCGAATAGCAGACGATCTCAAACGCTTGGCGATCGTGATGCGATAGAAGCGGGATTGTGAAAAAGGATTGACAGTGCTCTCGAAAATCGGGCGACACATAGCCTATCCTCAGCCGCCTGTTTGGATCGCGCCTATTCGCGTGCGGCTGGATGGTCTTTGCCAAAGGTTCGGCGTATTGACGGTCCCACCGCTGGTTTTCCTCAAGAATTTTTTCCGCATCGAACGCGGGATGGAATTGTATTGCGAAAAGCAGATTGTCGTAGGCCACAGTGAGATTGAGGTCGATTTGGACGGCCTTGCGGAAACACGTGATTGCCTCGTCAAGTTGCCCGATACCTCGCAGCGCCCGTCCCAGATTGCTGTACACCTCGGCGTAATCAGGCTTCAGACGGATCGCTTCTCGATAGGCGGTTATTGCCTCGTCAAGCTCCTCCCGGTCCTGTAGCGCCGGACCCAGATTGTAATAAGCCTCGGGGAAATGCGGCCTGATTTGAATCGCCCGGCGATAACAATCAATCGCCTCATCGAGATGGTTCAAATCTCTCAGTACATTGCCCAAGTTTCCGTGGGCTTCGGCCAAATTTGGTTGTATCCGAATTGCGGCACGGTAAGCCAGGATCGCTGCGTCAAGTCCCCCCTTGTTATTCAGTGCGTTTGCGAGATTGTAGTGAGCATCGGCGAAATCGGGCTTAAGCCGTATGGCGTCCTTGTAAAGCGCAATGGCTTGATCCAATTGGCCTGAGGCGGCCAACACATTCGCGAGGTTGCTGTATGCTTCGGCATGACGGGGATTGCAGGAAATCGCGCTTCGATATGCCACTGCAGCCTCGTCCAGTTGACCTTTGGAAAGCAATGAGTTGGCCAGATTAAAATGTGCGTCACCGTACTGAGGTTTGAGCCGGATCGCATGGCGAAAGCAGGCAATCGCTTCGTCAATCCTGCCCGTGGCGGCCAACACGTTTCCGAGATTGTTGCGGGTCTCGGGAAGATCAGGTCCGCACTTGATTGCGCTATGGAAAGAAGCGATGGCTTCGTCGAATCGCCCGAGCGCCGCCAATGCGCTGCCAATATTGCTATGTGCTTCGGCGTAATCCGGCTTCAGCCGGATAGCCTCCCGATAAGATGAAATGGCCTCCTCGATTCGTCCCATGCTTTGCAGCGCTATGCTTAGATTGCTGTAATACGCTGGATTTGTGCTGCAAATAGCAATCGCTCGGCGAATCAGCTCCGCCGAATGTTTGAATTGTCCCGTTTGTCCCTTGAGCACGCCCAGCATATGCAGCGCCTCCGCGTGGTCCGGCTGCTGCGTGAGGATTTGTCGATATATTTTTTCGGCCTCGCCGAGGCGCCCGCGCCATGGTGCGAGATTCCCGAAGCCAACTGCTGCTGAAGATTCATTTTGTCAACCCGCGCAGTGGTTTCGCCATATCTGCCGGTAGGCGGCTTCGACATTGCGAGCGAATCGCGGCGCGTCCATCAAGGGTGATTTGAGCATACGAGCCCGCATCGAGCCGCGCAGCTCGGCCAGCCGCGGCAAATCCGCGGCTAAATCAACAGCGATCTCAAGATATCGCCGCGCATCCGGCGCGATGAAATCGGTGAGGCCGATGTTGGACAATATACTTACGCCACCGCGTCCCACCGCCATCCTGCCCGCAAGGGTCACCACCGGCACTCCCATCCAAAGGGCATCACAGGTCGTAATTCCGCCGGCCCAGGGAAATGGATCCAGCGCGATATCGATCCGTTCGTATGTTCGCGCGTATTCAAACCACGGCCTTTCCCCCACAAACTCTAACCGATCGCGGGAAATGCAGTTCTGCTCGAACCACTCTCTAATCCCATCCAGGTGCGCGCCGGGATAACAGTGGAGAATCAGCCGCGACCGATCCACTTTCTGCAGAATCTCGGCAAACAAATCCAGCGCGGGCTGCGAAACTTTCGCAAAATTGTTCAGACAACCAAACGTAATAACCCCCGCCCGTAGGCATGGCGGCGGAGCCACTTCCGGACTTTCCGCGCGCGGGGTAGCACCAGTATGTCTCCGGTAAGCAGATCGATTGTTCGGAGTAATAGCTGTCATCGATTCCAGGTGGATCGAGATATGGATCGGTGAAACGATAATCCATCGTCTCCAAACCCGTGCTGGAGCAATACGCGAGATAACTCACTTGCACTGGCGCCGGCTTGTATGCAAACACTCTCAGCCGGTTGCCGGACGTGTGAAGCGCAAGGTCCACCAGTATGTCGATCTCATCCCGCCGGATCAGATCGGCGGCGTCAGCATCGGAAAGCCTGGCGACAACGTGCCAATGATCGGAATGATTTCGAAGTCGCTCAGTCAGCGAATCCATTTTGTTGGAATTGGAATAACAGAAGAGCTCAACCTCCTCAGGGTTATGCTCGCGCAACAGCGGTAGCAAAAGCCGTCCTACCACATTATCGCGAAAATCCGGCGAAACGTACCCAATCCTCAATCGGCGATCGGGATTTCGGTCATTGCTGTGAGGCCGGATAAATTTCTTCACCGGCTCGGCATGCCGCTGATTCCAGAACCGAAGTTCTTCGCCGATCCTTGTGGCGTCATAGTCGGGATGATAATGGCAGGCGAAGATCAGGTTGCTGTGGGACTCGATAAATTTGGGATTGATCCGTATCGTCTCCCGATACGAATCGATCGCCTCGACGATCCGCCCACACCGCACCAGCATGTTACCGAGATTGTTATAGGCGGTAGCGAAATCTTTGTCGCACCGAATGGCTTGGCGGTATGCTTTGATCGCGTCGCCAGTTTGCTTTTCGAATTGGAGCGCAACACCGAGGTTGAAATGCGCAGCCGAATAATCCGGCTCGATCCGAATTGCCTGCCGGAACGCTTCGGCCGCCTCCGTAACCGATCCTAAATCCATCAGCGCCGTACCGAGGTTGCTGTGGGCGATCGCATGCGCAGGTTTCAACCGGATAGCCTGCCGGTAAGAGGCGATGGCATCTTCCAATTGTCCATTCTCCTTGAGCACATTTCCCAGGTTGTTGTACGCCTCTGCGTAAGTAGGTTGAAGCCGAATCGCCTGTCGGTAAGCCGAAACGGCTTCGTCAATTCGTCCCATATTTTTCAGGGCGATTCCGAGGTTATAATGCGCCCCAGCGAAGGTTGGCCTTAGCCGGATCGCCTCCCCACAAGCCGCGGCGGCTGCCTGGTAATCACCGATCATCGTCAGCGCATTTCCGAGATTGTTATGCAGTTCGGCAAGGTCGGACCGCAACGCTATGCCCTGCCTGTAGGACGCGATTGCCTCATTCAGCCGGCCCATTCCCTCCAGAACTTTTCCGAGGTTTCCGTGATAGACGGGATTGCCCGGGCACTGGGCGATCGCCCGCTGGATTAACTCTGCCGCCGCCTCCAGTTGTCCGGATTGCGCCGCGACCATGCCGAGCAAATGCAACGCCTCGGCGTGATTGGGTTCCCGCTCCAACGCCTGCCGATAGATCTTCTCGGCTTCCGATAATCGTCCCGCCTGGTGATGCGAAAGTCCGGAAAGAATTTGCTGCTCGAGGGTCATGGCATATTGATCCAGTTTTTCCAGCGCCGAATCCGTTGAAAATTCAGGAACTTCTGGGCGTCGCGCTTCCCAATTGTACTTCCACGGTTGTGCGGAGCATAAATCCAGTTCGAATCAGGCGAAAATACTATTGCGCGCGGCCCGGAACGCCCTGGGACTCCGACCCAGCCGTCGCCGGAATCGCGCCGAAAAGTAAAACGGATCGTCGAAACCCACCTCTGCGGCGATTTCTTTGATCGACAGGTTTGTCAAACCGAGCAATTGACGGGCGCGATTAAGGCGCTGAAGTTCAATCCATCGCTGCGGTGGCATTCCAACGGTCCGGCTGAACAGATGACTGAAACGCGAAAGCGACAGGCCCGCGACTTCCGCGGCCGCACCCACAGTAAGCGGCCTTTGCAAATCGGCGCAGATCATATCCATTGCCGTCTGGATGCGCGGATCGGTCGAGCCCGCACCTGGGTTTGAAGCATCGCACCACAGCAGGACTTCCTCAAGCGCGTTCTGAGCAAGCTCGATGCGTCGGCGCTGCGCACCGTTGGCGAGACGATTTACTTCCATGAATCGCCGATGCACGAGGCCCCTAAACCGCGTGAGGTGCAAACGCATCAATCCCGGCCAGCCCACGACGGCCGCGGGCCAGCAGAGAAGATCATGCCAGGACGGTTTGGGATGAAAGTGCGACCATACCAGTTCCCATCGCCGAAGCGATGCTTCTACGCCGTACGAATGCAAGGTCCCCGGGCGCAATAGCACGATATCACCAGGTTGCGTGCAGATTTCTCCGCGGATTACCTGCTCATCTCCATAACCGAATCGCCCCTTGCCGGTAATGGTGTAGATGAGCAGCCAATCGGTGGTTCCGCGGGATCGAAACGCGGCGTATCCTGCGCCGCGGCGGAAGTGGCCCGTCACGAGAGTCACCGTGTGCCGAAATGGCGTTTCCCGAGAAGTCCGAACCATAGCAGATTATTATAGGTATTTGACTGCATATTCAATGGCATTGCTCCCCAGGTAATGTCATATTCCCCTCAAAATATTCACCTTAGGAGCGTCATGATTGTGACCACAAACACAGGATTATCGGCCGACGAATTGAACGCGGCGAACGAAAACGGCTTTCACGTTGCGCGGGGACTGTTTTCGCCAGGCGAAGTGGCGGAGATCCGGGATACGTTCATGGCGGCCAACGTCGACGGCCCGGTGCCAGGACTTTCGGAAATCAAACAAAACGGGGACAAGATCGGCTACAGCGAAAGCGATCCTCTTCGGTTTTACCCGCGAATGCTCCATCCGCATCGCCATCGCGAGTTGCCGGTTGGGCTTGTCTCATTGAAATACATGCTCGACATCCGCTTGTTTCCGATACTGCGAGATCTGCTGGGCGAGGAACCCGTTGCCGTACAAAGTATGTTCTACTTCAAGCCTCCGGGGGCACGTGGGCAGGCTCTTCATCAGGACAATTTTTATCTTCGCGTCGCTCCGAAAACGTGTATGGCGGCGTGGTTCGCCATCGACGATGCCGACGAAGAAAACGGCGGAATGGTGATCGTGCCGGGCACGGGCCGGATGGATATTGTCTGTCCGGAAAAGGCCGACAGCACCCAGTTCTTTACAAGCGAACATATCCCCGTGCCGGCGGGAATGCGCGAAGCGCAGACGAATCTCAAGGCGGGGGATGTGCTGTTCTTCAACGGGAGTCTCATTCACGGCAGTTATCCCAACCGCAGCAAAACGCGGTTCCGCCGCTCCTTCATTTGCCATTACATACCGCGCAGCTCCACGGAACTTGCGCGATGGTACGAGTCACCAATGTCGTTCGAAGGCGAGCTCGTTTATTTCAAGGGTGCGAGCGGTGGAGGGCCTTGCGGAACTTTGCAAGACGCGGTTATGGCTCCGCATTAGGCTCGTCTCATGAATCCTCAAGGGCCGTACTCGCGTCTTTTGACCGCGCTCGGTGTCGCTCCTCCTCCGTTTACAGAGAGCCCCTGTTCCTTCGGGGTCGGATCTCTACAGGGCGTGAATGTCTTCTTTTATGCCTCGGCGATACCTTGAGGGAGTAATGCCGACTTGTTCGCGAAACGCCACATGGAAACGACTGGGCGATCCAAAGCCGCTGTGCAATGACACGTCAATTATCCCCATCTGTGTGGTGGCGAGCAGACGCTGCGAATGGGCGATGCGAAGTTGATTCAGGTACTGATTGATCGTGATGCCAACAGCGCGTTTGAACAGCGTCATCAAATACTTTGCGTGTAGTCCCACGTTCGCGGCGATCGATTCGATCGATACCGGCTCCTGGTAATGGGCTGTCAGATGCTGAATGACGCGCTCAACGCTGTTGAATTGCAGGCGTGAGCGCGGGCCGAGCTTGACCGTCGCACGGGTAAACGAAGGCGAACCCAAAGCGATGCGTTCCAGGATCGCCTCAATTTCAAGCAGGATCAGTCGTGAAAATTGGGGACCGGCGCGGAAGTCGCTGAGCCACTGCTCTGCACGATGAGGCTCGAAGGAGAGACATACCAGTTGGCCGCTCATCAAGCGCGCGGCAAAATTGTTCGATAGCTTGGCGCTGAGCAACCACGCCAGTGGCAGCGTCAACCAGATGCCGCCGACCGCGTGGTCGGTTACCACCTGATGTGGCATGCCACCCCAGAAGATGCCCAACTGGTCCGTTTCGATACTTCTGCGCACACCGCCAATGAGGTATTCGAGCCGCCCAGCGGATATCCAGTTCATCTCCACATCCGGATGGGTGTGGGCCACCCGCATGGGCCGGGTCACATTGTGACGCCAGACGCGGAAATTGAGCCCCGCTTCGTGGACCGTCGGCTGACCAAATGACGCCCGCTTCCTCATAATCTTACTTTACAGGAGAAAACGGCGGCAATAAAGCGATGAATGGCGTTTAATCCCCATGCAAAATACCCCGTATGACAACAAGCCAACATATCCCGCCGCCACCGGCGCCCCTTGTTCCAGATGCTCCCGTTCCGTCACTGATGGAGGAGTATTTGTTTGATCTAAACGGTTTCCTGGTTCTCAAGGGGGCGCTGTCGGCGCAGGAGGTCGCCGACTGCAACGCGGCCGTGACTGAGATTCCGAGCTCACTGCCACGCCTGGGCTGGCACGGCCACGTTCAACGCGAAGACCACCCGGAACATCGCGGGGTGAGCTATCAGCAGGTGTATGAGATGCCGGCCTTCTCACGCTTGATCGATCATCGCAATTATATTAATTATGTCGCCAGATTCGTCGGAGGCCAGGCGACGTTCGATTACGACCGTGGTCCTCTGTATATTGACGAGAACTTCTACAACCTCCGCGGGCCGGGTGAAGCGATTCCGCTGCATTCCGGAGGGCACGACATCTGCAAACGCACGCAATACCGTTATCACGATGGACGATTCGCCTGCGGGCAGGTCAATGTTCTGATTGCCTTCAACGACATCGGCCCGGGCGATGGCGCGACGATGGTCATCCCAGGCTCGCATAAGTCGAACATCATCCATCCCGCGTTCCTGAATTCTGAACAGGCAACTGTCTGGGACGAAAAGGGAGGCGGATCGATGGAGGGAATTCGCGGTGCGATTGAAGTGCAGCTGAAAGCCGGCGACGCCATCGTATTCGTGGATGCGACTGCCCACGGCTCGGCGAAGCGCGGGAATCCAGGGCTGCGGCGAATTGGCGTTTTCCGGTACGGCCCGTCGTGGGGAAATTCTCGCTGGGGTTACCACGCGTCGGCCGAATTGCAGGCGCGACTCAACCCGTTGGCCCGAAAGATCGTCGAACCCCACGTCTACCGCCGCCCGACCAACGTGGCGGCGTGGTATTGACGGCTGGTAGCACCGGCTTTTTCCCTCGCCCCGCTTGCGATGCGGCATAAAGGTCGCCCGGATCAGTCGCGTCGGATGATCGGCGAGACCAGGCTGTTCACGTTTTTGTCGCACAATGGGGTGTCATGGAACAACAATGCAGCCGAGAACGCGATCAAAATTTTTGCGTCCCGACGGCGCGTTATTGGGTCGACATTCACAGAAAACGGCATCGGGGACTACCTGCTGTTTGTGAGCATCTATATCACTTTGCGGCGCATGGGCGCCAGTTTTGCCGTTGCCGTCGGGCGTGGGCGGCGCTCCAAAATCTCTCGAGTTCACCGGCACAGGGAATTTCATCGAACACAAGCTGTGAGGCGATATCCCGGACGCGGTCGATCGCAATTGCTCGATTTTCGTACGCGTAGCACGGGCCGAGATATCCCAACCAGCCGCGTATGATCTGCTCAGCCCTTATTGGTGGAAGTGGCGTTAGGTAGGCCGCGCTCAATCGATCGCTCAATTTCTGCCAGGCTCTTTCACTTATCCGAACCACCGGCGTTCCATCCTCAAGGCCGATACGGTACCCCAGCCAGTCGGTCGTCGCCCCGGCAGAAAGATCCAAAACGCCCGTTGCGACGGAACCCTTGAGCGGGGTTACCATCGCCGTCGCACGCGAAGCCAAGGCGGTATACATCAGTGTCGCCTGCTCGACACTGTCACAAACCAGCAGCATATCGTCGATGTAGCGGACAATCGGCAGATCCGGGTGGTCCCGATGCCAACAACGATCCATATACCAGTCAAAAAAAATGTTCGCTGCCAGCGGCGAGAACGGATTACCCTGACGAATGCCGCGGCGGGTGCCTTTGTCGGCAATCAGCCGCAAGAAATCCACCACAGCTTCTGGAAAGTGCGCCCGGCAGGCGGCCAAAAAGCGTTCGAACGGGATGTGGTCGAATGCTTTCTGAACGTCATCGGCAAGCCAGACCCATTTATTCTCGCTTAGCGCGATACCCAAAGCCGTTGCCAGGGCCATCGCAGCACTGCGATCGCGGCGGCCGCCGAAACTAAACGGGGAGAATTTCGGATCGATAACGGGCTGAAGAATTCGAACAGTCGCTCGGCCAACAATTCGGTCACGCACGTTTTGGATTGTCAATTCTCGGCAGCCGGTCTTTCCGGGTTTTTGTGTCTTTACGATCCTGCTCGGTCCTGGCTTATATCTCCGTTCGGTAATTTCCTCATGCAACTGGCGGCAAAGGGACCAGCGTTCCGCTGTATCGAGTATCTCCAGCCTGAGGTCATCGGAACCGGGGGATTTTGCGAAATCTCTTTGGAGAGTGTCCCGTCGGGAAAACGGTAGTAGGTATTTGCCCTGTCCCAGAAGGAAGCAATGACTTCGGTTACGGTCATGGTTGTTGAATCGCCTTTTTCGGTCGGCAACTTGCGGCCGCCGGCCAGCCATTCGGCCATTAACCGCTCGTAATTGTGCTGGGTTTGCTCGTCGCTCCAGCGGCCGAGATAAAAGTCCTTGCCGTCCAGACGGACGACCCCTTGATCACTTGCCTTGTGATGGGAAAGTTTTGGCACAGAAGAAGCAACCATATCGCGACCTCGAAATATTAGTTCCTCCGTAGACTACGGAGGAACCAGGTCATTTCAGGCCGCGCTCCCCAACGAAGGGGGGTACGCTATTCACTGCGTCCGGCACATTTTATCAAATGCGAGCGCGACGGGGCTCGAACCCGCAACCACCGGATCGACAGTCCGGTACTCTAACCAATTGAGCTACGCGCCCATGACTTCGTGGCCTTTTTTGTTTGCCGCGATTTTTCTAAATCTAAGTAGGTTGGATCGGAAGTCAAGTCGGTATAATCCGCGGCCAATGATCGTGGCAGGGATTGATGAGGCGGGGTATGGCCCGCTGCTTGGGCCGCTGGTGGTGGGTTGCTGCGCGTTTGATCTGGAGGACGCGGATTCGCTGGAGTCGCTGCCGTGCCTCTGGAAGCGGCTGAGGAAGCTGGTGAGCAAAAGCCGGGTGGCGTCGGGGCGGAAGATTCATGTCAATGACAGCAAGGTGGTTTACTCGCCGAGCATTGGGCTGAAGGAGCTGGAGAGGTCGGTGCTGGCGATGGTATGCGCGTGCGGGGATTTGCCGGGGGACTTGAATGCGCTGCTGGCGCGGACGGCGGCGGAGGTGCTGGGGGATCTGCCGGGGTATTCGTGGTATCAGCCGGGGGAGGGGGAGACGTTTCCGATCGAGCAGCAGGGGCTGCCGATTGAGATTTTCGCCAACGCGCTGCGGACGGAGATGCAGCGGAGCCGGACGCGATGCGTGCATCTGGCGGCGCAGGTGGTCTTGGAGCGGCGGCTGAATCAACAGTTTAATGCGACGCGGAATAAGGCGTCGGTTTTGTTTTCGACCAGTGCGATGCACTTGGATTATCTGCTGAAGACCTATGGGTCGCGGCCGATGACGATCTTCTGCGACCGGCAAGGGGGAAGGGAGCATTATGGTTCGCTCCTGCGGCTGATGTTCGAGGAGTGGTCGCTCGAAGTGCGGCAGGAGTTGGATGGGTTTTGTGATTATCGACTGAGCCGCAACGGCAATACCGTACGGGTTATTTTCCGGGAGAAGGCGGAGATGCAGTGTATGGCAGTGGCGCTGGCGTCGATGATGAGCAAGTATCTTCGCGAGGCGATGATGCGGCGGTTTAATGCGTTCTGGGCGCGGCATCGGCCGGAGGTTGTGCCTACGGCGGGGTATTACAATGATGGGGAGAGATTCCTTCGCGATATTGAACCGGAGAGGCGGAAGTTGGGGATTGCGGATGAGGAGTTGATTCGTAGTCGTTAAAAGCAACCCACGGCGGCGCCGTGGGCGTTCCTATTTGGAATCAAGTGTATTGCGAAGCCACGCTGACGTAGCGCATGCGGGATTCGTAGAGGGCGGTGTCGAGGAGCTGCTTTTCTTCGGGGGTGAGGTTGTTCTGGGTTTTTTCTTCGAGGGTGCCGAGGATGTCAATCTGGTGTTTGGCGAGATCGAGGTTGACGGTGGGCTCGGAGCCACGGGTGGTGAGGTCGCCGAGATAAAAGAGAATCTGGGTGAGCATCGATTGGACGAGGGTGGCGAAGTTGGCGGGGGGAAGCTCACCGCGCGGGCGTGAGCCGGGGCGGGCGCCGGGTGTGGGGGCGGCGCCGGGGGCTGTGGGCGCGGCGACGGGTGTTGCGGTGGCGGCTTTTTTCGATTCTTCCTCGGCGAGACGCTTTTTCTCTTCCTGGGCCTGGCGTTTCCAGTCGGTGTCAATGTGAAGGGATGGTTTCTCTTCGGCCATGGGGGCTCCTTTGATTTGCATAAGTTAGATCATGTTGAGGGTTTTTCGCAATGGGGCGATGGGCGCGTATAATTTGAGCCACATTTCTGGAGCGAAACAATGGCAATTGTGGTGCAATGTGAATGCGGGAAGCGGATGGGTTTGAGCGATGCGCTGGCGGGAAAGACGGCGAAGTGCCCAGCGTGCGGGAGGGCGATTTCGGTGCCGGGTTCGGGAGGGGCGAGCCGGGCGGGAGGAGGAAAAGCGGCGGCGAGAGGGAAGCCGGCGGCTTCGCCGAAGATTTATATTTCGACGGGGAAGATCATCGCGGCGGGATCGCTGCTGCTGGTGGTGGTGCTGGGGGCGATGTTTTACTTTGGGCCGGTGAGGGTGTGGAATCAGTGGGAAGACGTGGGGCCCAAGGCGCAGCAGCAGATCGCGGACGTGATCGAGTTTGCGATGAAGGCGTATCTTTCGCAGCAGGGGATGTACAACCCTGCGAAAGATTCGCACGGGCCCGCGGTGGATTCGGATGACGTGCATTTTTTCCGGCCGACGCTGGTGATGAGGATGCCGGAGAGTATTACGTTTTTTGGGGCGAGCAGTCAGGGGAAGTTTCAAGGGCATTACCATCCGGCGACTGGGGAGATCGATGCGGATGTTCAGTATGGGGGAATGACGTTTGGGGGCGCGGTGGCGCTGGCGAAGGCGACGGGGCAGGTTCATATTACGGGGAGGGAGAAGACGGATGGGTCGCCGGAGGCGGAGTTGAATGGGGTGCCGTTGAAGATTGTATTTCCGGATACTAGCGATCAGTGAATTGGGTCGGGGACCGGGGGGACGGGGCGGGGACGCCCCGGCTCAGATTTGGAACGGAGAGGGAGTGTAATTAGAGACGGGTCGGGGGCCCCGGGTCACTTGCGGCGCGCTGTCGGGTGACGTAGTTGAGGGCACGATCGAAATATTGTTCATCCATGATCCAGCGGATGCTCCCGCACTCGGCCCACCAGGTGGCGCCTTGAGGCAGCGAAAATCGTTGTGATAATTCTTGCCCCACCCAGCGCTTCATCATCCGACGAATTCCTTCGGGATCGTGCTGGGATGAGAGAATCACATGAACATGATCCGGTCCGGCGGCGCAGGTGTGAAATTTCCAATAGCCCCGCTCGCAAACTTTGGGGACAAGTGACTCGGCAAGAATCATTTGCTCGCGAGTAAAAACGATGGGTTGAAATTTCAATCGGACCTTTTACTGCTCCCAACGATGTTCATCGAAACCGAGAACAGGCGTTCCTGGTTGGTTGTGTTGACGGTCGACAGTTTTGCGCGGATCCCCGTGCAATCGCGTCCCATACGTACCCCACGTAATGTGAAAAGCGATGACCTTCAATTGGGCGCGCCATTTTAGGTATGAGCCGGGGCGTCCTCGCCCCGGACGCTCTTCAAGACGTTCACCTGCACGAGTTTCGCCCGGTCGGCGTCCTCGACGTTGTCGCTGTGGCAGGCGGCTTTTTTACCCTTGTGGGCGAGGTGCATGATCTGTTCCTGTGTGAGGTTTCCGCGATTTTTTAGGATTTCGGCGCCGGTAGGGGTTACGCCGGGGCTGGCTACGGATTTCTTTTGGGGTTGGGCGACTTCATCTTTTCCGGAGTAGAAGTCGGAGATTTCCTTGCTGATGCGGACGGAGCACCAGTCGTGGCCGCACATGGCGCAGAAATCGGTGTCGACTTCGAGGTCTTCGTCGTGGTAGGCGCGGGCGAGGTCGGGATCGAAGCTGAGGTCGAAATGGCGCTGCCAGTTGAGTGCGGCGCGGGCCTTGGTGAGCTCGTCGTCGCGGTCGCGTGAGCCGGGGATTCCCAGGGCCACGTCGGCGGCGTGGGCGGCGATTTTGTAGGCGACGCAGCCTTGTTTTACGTCGTCCTTCTTGGGGAGGCCGAGGTGTTCCTTGGGGGTGACGTAGCAGAGCATGGCGGCGCCGTGGTAGGCGGCGGAGGTGGCGCCGATGCAGCTGGTGATGTGGTCGTAGCCGGGGAAGATGTCGGTGACGAGGGGCCCCAGGACATAGAAGGGCGCGCCGTGGCAGAGCTTGCGCTGGAGCTTCATGTTGAATTCGATCTGGTCGAAGGGGACGTGGCCGGGGCCTTCGACCATGACCTGGACGCCCTTGGCCCAGGCGCGTTCGGTGAGCTCGCCGAGGGTGGCGAGCTCGCGGAGCTGGGCTTCGTCGGTGGCGTCGGCGAGGCCGCCGGGGCGGAGGCCGTCGCCGAGGCTGAAGCTTACGTCGTAGGCGCGCATGATGTCGCAGATGTCTTCGAAGATTTCGTACATCGGGTTTTGCCTGTTGTGATGGATCATCCACTTGGCGAGGAGGCTTCCGCCGCGGCTGACGATGCCGATGAGACGCTTTCGGACAAAGGGGAGATGCTCGCGGAGGACGCCGGCGTGGATGGTGAAATAATCGACGCCCTGTTTAGCCTGGTTTTCGAGTTCCTTGAGGATGAGATCGTAGCTGAGGTCTTCGATGCGGCGGCCGATGATCATGGAGTAGATGGGAACCGTGCCGATGGGGACGGTGCTGTTTTGGATGATGGCCTGTCGGCAGGCGTTGAGATCGCCGCCGGTAGAGAGGTCCATGACGGTGTCGGCCCCCCACCGCTCGGCCCACTGGAGTTTTTCGACTTCTTCGTCGGTGCCGCTGGAGACGGGGGAGGCGCCCATGTTGGCGTTGATTTTGGTGAGGGAAGCGCGGCCGATGCACATGGGCTCGAGCTTGAATTTCAGGTGGACCTTGTTGGCGGGAATGATCATGCGGCCGGCGGCGATTTCAGTCCTAATCTGCTCGGGAGAAAGGTGCGGCTCGCGCAGGGCGACGCGTTTCATTTCGGGGGAGACGGCGCCGGTGCGGGCTTCTTCGAGCTGGGTGCGGGCTTCGCGATCTTCGGGACGGGCGAAATCCATGGCGGTGAGATCGGAGACGCCGGGCATGCCGGGGGTGTCGGGGGAGCTGAAGGTAAAGGGAGTGCCGACTTTGCCGATGCGAGAGAAAGATCCGGGGGTGGTGCCCTGTTGGTCGGTGGAAGGGTTATCGCCAAGGGGCGGGAGGACGTAGGAACGATCCGTCGTGGATTGGGCCTCTGGCATTGGGATTCTCCTTTATAAGCGGGAAGCGAGGACGGGCAGATGGGATTTGTCCATTCGCTTCCCTACGCCGGCATCATCCGGATCAGGTCCTAAGGGTTTGGTCTCAGATCCCGGGTTTTGTTGGGATCACCCCTAGCGAATGGGAAAAGTGTAGGAGTCGGGGGCGGGTTTGACAAGATGAAATCAGGCGATGCAGATCAGGAGCCGAGATTGGCGAGGAAATTTCGGATGGCGCGGCTGACCTGCTGGGGCTGTTCTATGGGGGTCATGTGGCCGGAGGCGGGAATGATGTTCAGCGTGGAGCCGGGGATGGATTTATGCATTTCCTCAGCTTCGGCTTTGGAGACAAGTGCGTCGGATTCGCCAACGAGGATCATGGTGGGAGCGGCGATGCGGCTGAGCGTGGAGCGCATGTCGGAGCGATCGCGCATGGCGGCGAGGGCGTGCTGGATGGTTTGGGAGGGGCAGTTTTCCATGATGGTTTTCAGCTCGGCGACGAGATCGGGGTGGGATTCGATGCTGCCGGGGGCGAGGAGCTTGGGCATCATGGCCTGGGCGATAGCGGAAGAACCGGAGGTTTTGGCGAGATCGATCATGGTATTGCGGCCAGCTTTTCCTTCGGGGGAATCGGCGGAGGCGCGAGAGTCGATGAGCATGAGGCCGCGAAGGGTGGACGCGTAGGCGCGTTCGTAGGCGAGGGAGACGTAGCCGCCCATGGAGAGGCCACCGAGGACGCAGGGGAGGGCGCGCAGTTGGGCGAGCAGGACGTAGATATCTTCGGCAAGGCTCTGGATGGTGAAGGCGGTGTTGTCGTGAGAGTGGCCGAAGCCGCGGAAATCGGGAGTGATGACGCGGCAGACTCCGGAAAGATCGTGGGCCTGATGGTGCCAGACGCGGTGATCGAGGGGGAATCCGTGGAGAAGGACGAGAGGAACTCCGTGGCCGGATTCCTGGTAGAAGAGGCTAGAGCCGTTGACGTTGAGATGGGGCATGCGGTCTCCTGGGAAAGTCATTGTCGCTCAAAGTTAGGGTAATTCAATCGCCTATTTCCTATTTCCTATTGTCTATTGAATAGACGTGCGCAGAATTCGCGCGGGCGTTGATTGGGATGTTGGGTCGCCTACAATGCTGGTCCTGCTTCCCAGGGACGGGAGGCCCTTGGAGTGTTGATGCCTGCCTTTGATCCGGACCACCTCAAACTAACGGATTTCATGGATCTGCCGACGTTGCAGGAGATCCAGGACAGCTTTGCAGCCGTGGCGAACGTGAAAACGACGATCACGGACGCGGAGGGAAAGCTGCTGACGCAGCAGACGCCGACCAGTGATTTTCTGAAGCGGCAGAGCGCGATCGCGGAGGCGCAAAAGGACGGCCCGCAGCGTGAGGGGACGGAATATGTGGCGCCGATCATCGTGAACAACCAGCGATTGGGGACGATCCGCATGGCGGCGGGCAGCGCGGCGGCGCCAGTGGATGAGGCGCGGCTGGCGGCGCTGAGCGAAAAACTGAACGTGGAACTGAAGCAATTGAAGCAGGCGGTGTCGCAACTGACGCGTAACCGCGCCGCGAAACCGGCGGCGATTCAGTTCCTGTTTCTGCTGGCCAATGCGATCGCGCGGCTTTGCTACCAGGAATTCCAGCTTCGGCAGCGGATCAACGAACTGACGGCGGTTTATAACGTGACCACCATGCTCGCCGATGCGCGGGACCTGGAGATGGTGCTCCAGCGAACCGTGCGGGTGGTTTGCGAAGTGATGGAGACCAAAGCGGCATCGCTGCGGTTGATTGATTACGAACGGGACGAGCTGGTCATCAAGGCTGTTTACAACCTTTCGCCGGAGTATATCGGAAAAGGCCCGATCCGATTGAGTTCGGCGAAGATCGATCACCAGGCGCTGACGTCGAAGGGATATTCGTATGTGCGCAACATGGCGACCGATGAGCGGGTGCTCTATCCACAGGAGGCGAAGCGCGAGGGGATCGTTTCGGTGCTGTCGGTGGGGTTGCGATATAAGGGGAAAGACATTGGCGTTTTGCGAGTTTATACGGCGCAGGAACAGACCTTCACGCAGTTTCAGATCGACCTGCTGAAGGCGGTGGCGGCACAGGCGGCGGCGGCGATTGAAAACGCGCGGCTCGTGCAGGAAACGCTGCAGTCGGAGGCGCTGGAGCGGCAGGTGCAGATGGCGGCGGAGGTGCAACATCGGATGATCCCGGCGAAACCGCCGGCGATTCCGGGGATCGACCTGGCGGCGGTTTATGTGCCGTGCTATGAGCTGGGGGGGGATTTTTATGATTTTATCGAGCTGCCGTACAACAACCTGGGGATGGTGATCGCGGACGTAAGCGGCAAGGGTGTGCCGGCGAGCTTGACGATGGCGGCGGTGCGGGCGGCGCTGCGGGCGCAGGTGGACAACGTGTATTACCTGTACGAGGTGCTGCGGCGGATTAACCTGATGATGTTACGGGACAGCACGCCTGGGGAATTTGTGACGCTGTTTTATGGCGTGCTGGACGGTCGGAACCGGCGGCTGACGTATTGCAACGCCGGGCATCCGCCGGGACTGATTTTGCGCGAGGGGAAGATCATCGAGCTGGGAAGCGACAACATGGTTTTGGGCGTCGATCCCAATGAGCTCTACACGCAGTCGCTGGTGGACATGCGCAGCGGGGACACGCTGTTGCTCTACACGGACGGGCTGATGGACGCGATGAATTTCGAGCAGGAGCGATTCGGGCGGCAGCGGATCGTGGAAGTTTTTTCACAGGGCGGCCCGACGGCGGAGGCGATCATCGATTCGATTTTATGGTCGATGCGGAAATTTACCGGGCTGGCGAAGCCGACGGATGACGTGACGATGATCGTGGCGAAGGTGGAGTAGGGGTTTCACCACACGCGGAGCCAGCGGGTGTATTGCTGGATGGAAACCTCGACGCGGCGTTTGAGGTTGAGGACGCGGAGGCGGAATTCGAGGCGTTGGAGGGCGATGTCGCGGGAGTCCTTGGCGCGGGCTTCGCGGACCCATTGCATCGCGGCGTCGTGCTGGCCGAGGCGTTCGTGGGCGAGGCCGAGGTTGTACATGGCGGTGACGTTGCCGGGCTCTTTGGCGAGTGCGGTCATGCAACTGGTGATGCCTTCGCTGTAGTGGCCGCGGGAGAACTGGGCGACGGCGAGGTTCAGCCAGCCGCTGACTTCGCGGGGGTTCATGGCGACGAGCCATTTGAGGCAGGCGAGCGCGGTGCGGCTTTCGCCGGTGTCCATGAGTAAGTTTGCCAGTTCGAGGAGGAGGCGGGGATCGTCGGGTCGAAGCTGAAGTTCGGCGCGGAAGCGGCTGCGGGCGGCGCCAAGCTCGCCACGGCGGAAGCTGATGCGGCCGAGGCCCATGTGTGCGCCGGGGAAGGTGGGATCGAGATGGAGGGCCATGGAGAAGGCCTTGGCGGCTTCATCGTCGCGGTTCATGCGGAGGAGGAGCCGGCCGCGGTGGTAATAGCCACCGGGCTCGCTGGGGGCGAGTTCGATGGCGCCCTTGAATTTTGCATCGGCATCGTTGAGCCGGTCCATGGAGATCAGCAGGTCGCCCAGATCGAGCAGGGTCTGGGTGCGGCCGGGGTTCATGCGGAGATCGTCGAGGAGATGCAGGCGGGCTTGTTCGAGGTCGCCCTTTTTGCGGTAGGCGTGACCGATGCGGACGTGGACGTCGCTGTGGGCGCCCTGGAGGTCGAGGGAGCGCATCCAGCAGTAGATTGCCTTGTCGTAAAGCCCGCGGAGGTCGAGGCTGCAACCCATGTAGTAGTAGCAATGGGGGCAGTTCTCTTTGTAAAGGCGGGCGGTGTAGAACATTTCCTCGGCAAGGTCGTGGTCTCCGCGCTGGGCGTAAGCGATGATGCGGTTGCAATAGGCGGGCTCAAAGGAGGCGTCGATTTCCTGAATTCGGTCGAAGGTCTCGATGGCCTTGTCGAGGCGTCCGGTGCGGAAGAGGTCGAAGCCGAGGTGGTTGAGGGTTTGAACGTCGTCGGGGTCGATCTGGTCGGCCTGGCGGTAGGCTTCGAGTGCTTCTTCGAAACGGCCCATCTCATCGAGGATGAGGCCCATGTTGAAGAACCAGGAAGAGTTGTAGGGATTTATGTTTGTAGCAAGGCGAATTTCGCGCAGCGCTTCAGACCATTTGCGCTGCTCGAAGAACTGCTGGGCCTTTTCGACCCGTCGCTCGGCGTCGCTCCAGTCGTTCATAACCCGCCTGTAAGGCTGTTAAGCCAGACTATGGGCGCTAATTTAGCAGGGGAATCGCTTTAAAGGCAAGGTGCGGGCGCTATTTTTTGCCTAAATTTAAGGGGAGGCACCTCAAAGGAAAGAAGTTGGGCGAGCGGGCAAGGGAGGCCGCTTTTCGATGTTCGGTAAATACGGTAAGTTCGCGAGGATCGACGATAAGGGCTAGAGAGTGATACATCCTCGATGGATAAGGGCGGTTTGGCTGTCGGCAGCAATCACAGCGCTCTTGCCCTGCGCTGGTATTGCACAGGAGGCCGGCACTGAAGCGGGGACAAGCGCGACAACATCGCCGGACGCGGGTGGGTACGATCCCAAGACGATTCTGGAGGACCCCGGCACGACGCAAGCCGCGGCGGAGACTGCTGCGATTCGGCTTCTGAGCCAGAGAGACGATACCACCAAGGCAGCGGTTATTAATATCTTAAGAAACGGCTCGGCGAGCGCTAAGGTTGGCATGGCACGGGGTTTATCGGAGGTGCGGTGGGCGGATGATAGTTTCATCGATCCGCTGATGGCGCTGCTGAGCAGCCACGACGTCGCCTCGGCGGGTGCGGCGGCGCAGGCGCTGAGTCAATATCACGACAATCCGCAGGTGCTCCAGGAACTGGCCAACCAAGCGAGGACCGAGCGCAGCGACATTCGTCCGGTGGTGATTCCGGCGCTGGGTGCGTTCGCGAAGCCGTATGCGGCGGAGAAGCTGATCGAAATGGTGGATGAGCCGGACCCGATCGGGAGCACGGCGATCGATGCGCTGATCGAGATGACCGGGCAGACAGACCTGGATCATAACGCGGACAAATGGAAGCAGTGGTATGCGAAGCTCCAGAACCAGAATCTGTCGGACGCGCAGTTTGCCGCGGAGATCATCCGCGAGCGGGGAGAAGCGTTCGAGAGCCAGTTGGCGGACCAGAAAACATTTCAGGGGGCGGCGAGCGATTTTTTGCGGAATGACCTCTGGAACGCGCCGGCGGAGAAACGGGGGGGAATATTGCTTTCGTATTTGCGATCGCCGGCGCCGGAAATCCGGGAGTTGGGGGCGGAGCTGGTGTATGAGATCCGAACTTCGATCGGCGCCCCCCCGGGCACAATCGAGGAGGCTCGGCTGCTGATTTCGGATCCTTCGCCCGATGTTCGCGCCGCGACAGCCCGGGCATTGGACGGCGACGCGGACTCGACGCCGCAACTGGTGGCGCAATTGGCGCGTGAGACGGACGATGAAGTGCGGGTGCAATTGATCACGACATTGGGGCCGTTTGACGATCCGGACGCGATCAGGGAAATGCTGAAGCTGGTGGGAAGCGAGTCGTCGAGCGCGGTGCGGATCGCGGCTGCGCAGGGGCTTAGCCAGGGCGGGGACGTGATCAACAAGGACCCGCAGTTGAAAAAAGAAGCGACGACAACCCTGAAGGCGGCGCTTGACGGAACGGAATTGCCGGGAGAACAAAACCTGCGGGCGGCGATCGTGGGAGCGCTGGCGGTGATTAAAGACGACTCCCTTTCGGATACGTTCCACAAATTGCTGACGCCAACCGAGGATGTGAAGGTTCGGGCCAAAGCGCTGGAGGGGCTGGGAAATCTGCCGGGCTCGACGATGTTTGCGCATGAGATCGCGGAACATCTCCAGGACCCTGAGCCGGAGATGCGGCTGGCGGCGCTGCGGGCGCTGCGGAATTCACCGCCGAATATCGACTCATTGCTGAGGTTGATGAACGAAGACCCGAGCGATGAGGTGAAGCGGGAGGCGTGGGCGGATCTGCAAGCCTGGGCGCAAATGCCGGATGCCGATGAGGCGGAAATGATTACGCTGGCGAATGGACTGAACGGGGATCCGACTAAGGAGCTTGCGATCCGCCGGCAGATTTGCGTGAGGCTGAAACAAGATGGCAACAAGCCGAAAGACCTGGCGGAACAGCAGCAGGACATGGGAGATTTGATGTCGGGCCCGACGATCGACAACCCAACCGGCGCGGCGGATCAGTACACGGCGGCGCTGGATTACTGGAGGGCCAACAACGGAAGCCCGGACGTCATTAAGCTGCTGTGCCGTCAGATCGTCGATTGCCGGCTGGCGGCGAAGCAGTGGGATGAGGCGGCGAATTTCGCGGCGGGGATCATCAAGCAATATGGCAACAACGTGGCGACGCAGACGGTGGCCGAGGAATTTATGAGTACGGCCAATACGCTGGATGAATCTTCCGACCCGAATGCTTTTTCGGATGCGATGGCGATGATGGACGCGGTGCAGAAGATGAATCCACCGCTGCCGGCGGACTATGCGGATGAATTGCAGAATCGACGGCAGGCGATGCAGGCGAAACATAGTGCGGCGTCGCGGCCAGGGACTTGAATAATATTGCCGATTGCCGATTGCCAACCCGCAGCCGGAGGCGAGGAGCGGTACTCCGCATCGGCTGGATGCCGGCCGCCCGGAGGGCGGTATTACTTCGGGCCTTGCTGGGGGGCGATGAGGGGTTCGATTCTTGTCAACTCGGATCGCGCCCATTGGATTTCGCGCTCGGTGTGTAGGCGGGCGAGGGCTCTTAGCAATAGCTGGCGGGCGCGTTCGTAGCGCTGGAGATAGCGGGCGTAAATGACGCCTAGCATCAGCTCCACCTGCTCGATCTGCTCGAAGTTGGGGTAATGGGTGAGAAATTGCTCGTAGGCGTCGGCGGCTTCCTGGAAATATTGCTGGCTGGCGAGCTGGTTGGCGATGTCGAGCTGGGCCTGGCGGGAGAGGACCTGCGTGGGGTCGAGTTTTTTCAATTCCATGTAGAGATAGCCGGCGTGGGGGAGATTGTGGTGGGCGATGGCTTCGCTGATCTCGGCGCGCATTTCGAGCATGCGGAGGGTGCGGGGGTCGAGTTCCTGGGGGCGAACGTCGACGGGCTGGGGCGGGACGTAGCCGAATGGGTCGTACCCCTGGCTGACCATGCTGCGATATTGGCGGCGGCGGTTCCAGCGGGCGAGGAGTGAGAGCAGATCGAATTGATCGCGCGGGACCAGGCGCAAGCCGAGAAGGATCAGGCAGACGATTGCGCCAAATATTGTGCCGGTGATGTGGGCCATGTGGGCGACCGATTCGGATTCTGGGCCACCGAGCAGGCCGGGGCGAACTTCGCCGAGGACGTCCTGGAGGAAGGTGAAGAGAACGAACCAGAGGCTGGAGATTTCGATGGGGCCGATATAGATGAAGAAGAAGAGGAGGGTGATGTTGGAACGCGGGAGGAGGATGAGGTAGGCGCCGGTGACGGCGGCGACGCAGCCGCTGGCGCCGATGACGGGAGCAGGATCGAGGGCGGCGTAGCCGATGCCGGCCGCCACACCGCCGGCGAGATAGAAGGCGAGATAGCCGAGATGCCCGAGGCGGTCGTTGATGTTGTTGCCGAAGATGTAGAGGAAGAGCATGTTGCCCAGGACGTGGAGCCAGCTTTCATGGAGGAATTGATAGGTGAAATATTGGTAGAGCTGGGGATTCTGAGGGTTGAGGGCGAAGAAATCGCGGACGGGCTGACCGTGATAGACGGCAAATGGGCCCTGGGCGGTACCGTCGGCGGAGACGCTGGTGAGAATGTAGATGCCGATGTTGATCGCGATCAGGGCCCAGTTGACCCAGGGGATTCGCTTGAGCGGGCAATCGGTGTGAAGAGGGATCAGCATGTCCGGCGGGGAATTGTAGCGGTTCTACCCGCGGGGAAAAACGCCGGGCTCGTTGCGTTTGATCATGCGGATTCTGCGGCCATCCTGGCTCCATTCGACTTTGTTCATGTAGGCTTCGATGAGATGGATGCCGCGGCCGCCGCATTTTTCGAGGTTTTCGGGGAGGGTGGGATCGGGGACTTTGGAGCGGGTGAAGCCGGGGCCTTCGTCTTCGATGACGATTTCGGCCTGCCTGGGGGTGATGATGGCTTCGATGCGGACTTTTTTATGGGGGTCGAAACGGTTGCCGTGCTTGATGGCGTTTCGCATCGCCTCTTCGAGTGCGAGCTTGATGGCGAAGAAGGCGTCGCTCTCGAACCCTCGGCGGGTGACGTCATTGAGGATTTTGTTCTGGACGTCGCGCGACTCGCTGTCGCGGGAGGCGATGGTAAAACGAAACGAAGAATCGCCGTTCCTGTCCGGACGTGTCGATCCCGACCGTCCGCCGCGGCCTCGATCTTTCGACCCCGCCTCGTTCATATCAAATCTTTCCTGCCCGGACCCATCACCCAGGAAACATTTTAAAGCAGTCATTTTGCAACAGACATTTTGCAGCTGGCATTTTACTGCGCGAAACTGGTTAAGGCATCGGATCGGGTCGGCAGGATGCGGAACAGCTTATTCAGCTTGGTAATGACAAAGACCTCAAATATCTGCGGCTTGATATTAGTCAGCCGCAACTGACCGTTCTTTTGCTTGATCTTGTTATTGACGTTAATCAGCATCCCCAGCGCCGCGGAGGAGAGGTGATCGACGTTGGCGAAATCAAGCAGGAGCTTGGGCTGACCGGATTCATCGATCAGAGCGGCGAGGGTAGCTCCGATACTGGTAATGTTTCCTTCGTCAAGAATCTTGTTATTCGTGAATTCAACGACGCGAATATCTTTCTGGGAGGTCACAGAGACCGGCGGAATAGACTCGGCCATGGGGAAAAATTACGCCGCCGCGAAAATGCTGTCAAGATTGAGGGGAATTGGCGCCGGTCGGCCGGGGCACTTTCCAGGCCATTGCGGAGAAACAAATGAGGCCAAGCGCCGCCAAAAGCAGGGGTGCGGAGAGTGAGGCGGAGGCGTTTGAGGAAGCTTGCGGCACCGCGGGGGCCGGGGGAAGTTGGGATTCATAGAGGCGGCCGCCCTGGCCGAGCCAATCGAAGACGCTCGTCCAGAAGACGACGAAATCGGGGTAGCGTGGAAAGTTATCGGAATCGAAACCGACCCAGACGCGACGGACGGGCTGCTGGCATTGGGCGAGGATGGCGGCGTTGCCGACGACGACGAGGGGCTGCCAATCCCCACGGGGAGGGGAGGAGATTTTCGCGCGACCCAGGACTCTTTGCCAATCGACGGAGCGGGTGAGAGGACTTTGATAGACGGTGAAAACGGGAGCGGCGGAAAGGGAGGCGTCGGCGTCCTGGCCGTTTAGAACCAGGGCGCAGGGTTGGGCGGGCGGGGGCTGGATGGAAGAGGCGATGATTTCGATACGGCGCGAACCTTCGCCGGGGGGACGGCGGCGGGTGTAGACCTGGATCATTCGCTGTAGCGCGGGGGAGAGTGGGCTGGCGGGTTCGAGGATCGGCCAGGCGCCGCGGAGCGCGGCGCGGGCGGGATCGCCGATGGAGCTGCCGTCTTCGTTCTGGACGGCGATCTGAATCTGGGCGGCGGGGGTGGGGATGTCGAGGAAATAATCCTGGGATTCGGTTCGATGCGGGAGGGCGATTTCATCGGGAGGCAGAGGGTTGCCGTCGGCGGTGGCCATGATTTTGGCGTGGGAAAGATCGCTTTGGTTGGTGAGAGTGATCATCGCCTGCGTGGTTGGGCCGGCGCGGACGGCCAGACGCTGGATTTTTACGTCGTCGGCAGTTTGGGCGGATGTCGTCGGGCCGGTGTGAATCATCGGCTGGGCGGAAACGAAGATGACGATCAGCAGGGCCAGCAGGAGGGAGATAAGGGCAATGGGGGGTTTGTCGAGAGCGCGCTGAGGCGGGCGGGCTTGCGGGGTTTTACGCGGCCACAGTTGCAGAAAGGGGACACGGTAATGCTGGAGCCGGCCTTGAAGGAGCCAGATAAGCAATGCTGCCCAGGGGATCAGAAGGAGGAGCCAGATGGGGGAAGCGAGGAACATTCAGAATGAGTCCCGGTGCGGCGCAGCGTGCGGGGACGGAGCGGATATCGGGCTAAAACTGGCGATCTGCGTCGGCCATGACTACGACTTTCTGAAGGAGGATGTAGTTTCGGCCGCGATATTCGGTGATGACGCCGGTGACGCGAAAGCGGGTGTCGTGATGGTCGCCGGCGGCGCGCTCCATATCCATGAGCTTGAGATTGGGAAGGGCGAGAATGGGCGGGTCCTGAAGGGCGGCGCCGTCGGAATCGAGGGTTAACTGCTCGGCTTCGCCGTCGGAATTGGGGTTGAGCCGGCAGACGCGATCGAATATCTGCGAGGCTTCGGGCAAGACGGTCAGAACGGGCGCCTTGGGCGCGACGGCGCCGTCGCCGGAGGTGATGTCGTTTTGGGATTTGGGGCTGGGGGGCGGGGAAAGATCGGGAGGGCCGTCGATGTTGAGCATGTCGTTGAGCATCTGCTCGGCAGGCATGGGCCCGCGGGCGAGTTTGGAATTGGGCGAAGTTGATTGGCCGCGGACTTCGTCGGGGCCGGGTTCGAGGAGGATGTAATTTTTGCCTTTGTATTCGGTGACGGTTCCCGAGACGGTGAAGCGGAGATCGGCCTGGGTTGCTGAAGCGGCGTCTTCCATTTCCATACGCTGGAGATTGGGCAGCACGTACATCGGGGCAATGCGGGTTTCGTCGGGCTTGGAATCGAAGACGAAGACGGGATATGGGCTGTCGGTGTTTTTCTGGAGATGCCCGGCCCTGGAGATGACAGAGGAACCCTCGCGAAGGAGCTGAGGAGCAGGGGGCGGGGGCTTGTAGCCATCGGGCTGAACGACGGACAGATCGTCGGGACGGGTGGCGGGGTGGGCGACAGTGGGTCCGGGGCGCAGCATTTCGTTGAGCATCTGCTCGGCGGATGAGGGCATGGTTTGCCCGTAGCCCGCGGCGCAGAGCAGTAACGAAATCAACGTCCCAATTGCAAGAAGACGCATCCCGAAGTCTCCTAAATCCACATTACCGACTCAACTATCGGCGCAATGAAACTGGGGCACCAACCGAAGAGGATAAATATAGTGCGCCCGATGGGGAATATCCGCATTTATTGGACGTTATCGGCGGAAAATCTCTTTCGGGGCGATCAAATTGTCACTTGTGGAGATTATACCCCGGACTGGCGGCCCAATTAAGCTTGGCGGCGAGGGTGTGCCATTCCTGGCTCTGGGGGTTTTCGACGAGGAGGACGGGATCGGGGTTTTTGCGGATGACGATTCGCTCGCCGGAGACGAGTTGGGTGCTTTCCTGGCCGTCGCAGAAGATGGTGGTTCCATCGTTGACGCGAATGGTGGTGATGAGGACGGTGGAGTTGGAAGAGATGACGACGGGGCGGAAGCTGAGGCTGTGGGGGCAGAGGGGCGTGACGCAGATGGCTTCGACGTTTGGGCTGATGATGGGACCACCGGCGGAGACGTTGTAGGCGGTGCTGCCGCTGGCGGTGGCGACGATAATGCCGTCGCCGAAGTAGCGGACACCGGCGGATCCGGTTTCGCCGAAGGTTGCGCCGTCGGCAGCGATTTCGAGCTCGATCATGTGAAACGGGGGGCCGGCGGTAATGACGGCATCGTTGAGGGCAGTGGAGACGAACCGGCGATTTTTCACGACGTCGGCCCAGTGAGCCACGGGTGATTTTTCTCCCGGGGGAACGACGGAAGTTTCCAGGACGAGGCGATGGGTGGTGGGAAGACGTCCGGCGAGGAAATCGTCGAAGTGGTCGTCGAATTGTTTGGGGGTGAAGCTGGCGAGGAATCCGAGTCGGCCGTAGTTGACGCCGAGGAGGGGGATCTGGCGTCCGCGCAAACGTCGAGCGGCCCAGAGGAGGGTGCCGTCGCCGCCGAGGACGAGGACGGCGGTGGCGTCTTCACCGATGGGCCCGGTGTCGGTTTCGGTGTTGATGCCGAGCAGCATGGCACGCTTGTCGATGGCGGCAGCGATGCGGTCGAGGGCCGCGACGACGGCGGGCTTTTCCTTGTTGGCAACGATCAGCACTTTCATTCAGGCGGGCATCGTACCGTGAGGGGGCGAAAATGCCTCGATCCGCGAAAGCTGAAGGCGGGTAGGCGCTGACCTAAAGAGCGAAAACGGGGAACTACAAATTTTCGCCGTTTGCGAAAATATATTCGGCGTTTACGACAATTTATCACTTTTATTGTTGCTTTTGATTGCCAAGATTTCTAGATTGCGCGTACCAATTATCGGACGCTCCGGCACGGTTCGATTCAGGTAGATTGGGGCAATGGGGTGGCAACGTCCGCATTGCTCGAGAGTTAGATTGCGAAAGCCAGGGCAGGCTTAAGGCAAGTCCCAGGGCTAATCAGTTTCGATAACTGCAACCTGCAAACCAACTGATTTTGATCGGCGCTCGCGACGGGCGCTGCACGTGAATTTAACAAAATGAAAGGATAGCTCGGGGAAGATGTCCAGAATTTGTAAGGAAACCGAGACGTTGATTGAACCACCAGCGGAGCGGCTGATTGGAGAATCGGCGGCGATGCAGTGCCTGAAGACCGTGGCGCTGCGGGCGGCGAAGCGGCCTTCGACGGTGATGATCCTGGGGGAAACGGGGTCTGGAAAGGAGATGCTGGCGCGGTTTATGCACCAGAATTCTCCGCGCGCCGAGAAGGCTTTTGTGCCTGTGGATTGCACGGCATTTTCGGAGACGCTGTTTGAGAGCCAGCTTTTCGGGCATGTCCGCGGGGCGTTTACGGGAGCCGTGCGCGATACTTTGGGGTTTGTTCGGGCGGCGGATGGAGGGACGCTGTTTCTTGATGAGATTGGCGAGCTGGCGCTGCCGCTTCAGGCGAAGCTGCTGCGCGTGCTTCAGGATCGGCGAGTGGTTCCGGTGGGATCGAGCCGCCCGCATTCGGTGGATGTGCGGGTGATCAGCGCGACGCATCGGAACCTGGAGGCGATGGTGGCCGCGGGGCGGTTTCGGCAGGATCTTCTTTTTCGGATTCAGGTGATTACGGTGACGGTGCCACCGCTGCGACAGCGCGGGCGGGATATTCGGCTGCTGGCGGAAAACTTCTTGCAGCGTCAGGCGATTACGAACGGGGAGAGGATGCGAGCGCTGTCTGAGGCGGGGATGGCGGCGCTGGAGACTTATCCCTGGCCGGGAAACGTGCGAGAGCTTGGAAATGCGCTAGAGCAGGCGAGCGTTTTGGCGGAGGGGGATGAGATCGGGATCGACGATCTGCCGGCCCAGATCCGCGTGCCCATCGAGCGTCCGCGGGCATCGGACATGAATTTGAACGACACGATTCGGCGGCAGGTGACCGAAGCGCTGATCCGCTGCGGATTCCGGCGGACGTATGCGGCGGCGCTGCTGGGGATCGATCGGCGGCGGCTGAACCGGTATGTGACGAAATTCAAGATACCGATCCACCGAGCCGGGGACTGATTCGCGTCAATTCGGTGAAATCGTAACGGACGGATCGTGCTCGAAAAGTAACGAGCCCGAGTCGGCATTTTCGCGCACATTTCGTGGCGAACTCATGAACCAAGATGGTCGGTCGCGCACAAAATGGTCGGTGGGCTTCGAAGGTTTTTTCCCGAAGGGACTTAGCGGAATTGAGATGAGGTGAGGGCGACCAGAATGGTCGGTGGAGAGGACTTTGCAGTGGGGCGCGGGGATTGGGCGCAATTCGTTTGAGTGGGTTTGGTTGTGATCAATCTTTTTGTCCCTGCGCTCGGCGGCACCGCGTTCGCCTTAGGTGGGGCATGAGTCATCCGCTTAAACATTTCAAGCCGACCACGGATGAAAGCAAATTAAGCCCGTTGGTCTTGTCGGTGGGAATTCCGCCGGCGTGCGTGAATTCGCTGGGAGCGGAATTGCTGAGCGTTTCTGGGTCCGGGCGCAATGCGCTGGCGGCGCTGAAACTGATGCGATTCAACTGGCTGCTGACGACGATGGACCTGCCGGACATGCGGCCGTGGGTTCTGTTTGAGCGAGCCCGGCGTGCCCAGGCGCGGCTGCAATGCGCACTGGTGGACGACCGGGTGACGCTGGAAGAGGAGCAGCGTGTGCGTGCGGCCGGGGCGGCGATTTTTTCGCCATGCGATGAGTCGCTGTACGCGGCGATCGTGCGATCGACGCCACGAGCGGGGCGATTCGTTTCCGGCGAATTCGATGGGGGGGAGCGTGCACGGCGCCTCCTTAGGGGGCCGCGGACGCGGACGAATGGAAGTTACACAGTTTCATAATCACATATTTTTCTGGAGAGAGACCATGAGCAAGCAACAAGCCATTTTGGAGACCCTTTTGGGCGCGGCGGAACTAACGGGAAACCTGACGCTGATTCACAGAATCCGTTTTGACCTGCAGAAGATGGACGATCGAGAGCGGTCGTCGGGATATCGGCGACTGGCGCTGATGGCGAGCGAACCGAAACTGATCCGGAGCCAGGCAGCCTGATCGCGATGATGTTTGGAGCGTGCCATGTTCCTTTGCAAATCACCAGTTCAGTTGGGCGCTTGCCCGATCCGGGTGCATTTTCCTCTGGCGGGAGGACGGGAGCCGAGCATCAGCCTGGCCGCCGCGCTTCGAGCCGGTGGGCTGATTGGCGCTGCGGGCGGAGTGGGGCCTGAATCGTGCAAGTATGACGGGCTTAACGCTGAAGCCTGCGAATTCTTCGAGGCGGCGGACATCGACGATGCTGAGGTGGTGATATACCCCTATCGCGCCGATGCCGGGCCGGACATCGAACGAGTGGCCACTGAAGCCAGGAAGCGCGGCATCGGGTGCGTGTTCATTTCCTGGGGAGACGCGGACGAACCGGTTGAAGTTTCGCATGGGACGGTTTACCGGCACTCGCTGTTTGCGGAGACGAGACGTGCGCACGAAGAGGCGATGCCGGCAGAGGTTTGCGATCCACAGGAAGAATTGAGCCGGACGATTTTTCCGCGCGAGAAAGTAATAAGACCGTCGGTCGGATTCTGCGGCTTCGTGAGCAATCCGATTGTGCGGACGGTGTATCGCCTGATGGGGCGGAAGGGCAAAGCCGAGGGGCTGAGCTTGCGCGAAAGTTTTGGGGGCGTTGCGAAGACACCGCGGGGTTCGAACGAAATTTATCGTGCGGCAAGCCTATTGGGCGGGGGCGCGAGGGCGTTTTCATCGGAATTACCGGGCTGAATATGGTCCGCGCGACGATTTCTGGACCAATGTGATCGACTCTGATTACACGCTGTGCATGCGCGGGGCCGGGAACTTTTCGTATCGGTTTTACGAAGTGCTGGCTGCCGGGCGGATTCCCTTGTTCATCAACACGCGCTGTGTTTTGCCGTTTGAAGACGAAATCGACTGGCGGAAACACTGCGTCTGGGTGGAAGAGAACGAGATCGAATTTGCCGGGGAGATTCTGAAACAATTTCACTCCCGGCTGACCCCGGGCCAATTCCGGGAGCGGCAACTGGCGAACCGGGAACTTTGGGAAACAAAGCTGAGCCCACTGGGATTTTATCGCAGCGCGGTGGAGCGCGAAGCGGCGAGGGCGAATGTACCCGTGGCGTCGCCGGCGTGGCGCATCGATCGGGTTGAGACGATTTTTGCGAAGGCGGTGTGAAGGTTTGGGATGAAAGCTTGCTGGGTTTGATGGCAGTTAAAGAAGAAACCATGGTCATCCTCCATCGTGGAGGGCGCAGAGCGACGCAGAGAAAAATATAAAAACGCCGTTTCTCTGCGAGCCTCTGGGCCTTCATCGGAGCAACCGGGAAGACTCTGTAAAGATCGGCGCGGAATCTCTGGTGGGATTTCCGCCGCGGACAAGACAAATTTTCTTCGAGCAACTCGAAGCCGCGCGGGCCGGTTTGCCCGTTAAAGGAGAGATCGAATGTCGCGGAAAAAGATGGATTTGGCAATTCTGGTTTTGGCGCCTGTCGGCGTGATGGGGTTTTTGCCGACGCTGGGGCTTGCGGGTTTCACGGACAACTTTCCGGGAAACACGCTGAACCCGGCGTGGACGGTGGACCGGGCGTCGCCGTCATCGATCACGGTGGCGAGCAACACGGTGACGCTGGGCGTTACGCCCGCCACTTACCAGCCGGAAACGTCGGAGGATATTGGGCCTCCGATGTATAATTTTTACGACACTCAGGGGATCACGCGGGCCGATCCGACGGCGGATCCGGAGTGGACGGTTTTCGGGAGCATCTACGTAACGCCGGACATGATGACCACGACGGCGGGAAGCCCGCAGGAGCGGGAAGGGATATGGACATCGACGGTCGATCAGAATTATTACCCGATTATCGACATTACCAATGTCAGCGACACCTACGCGGACAGTCACGACGCGAGCGCGACGGACCGAAGCGTGCGGTGGCAGGTATGGAACGACAATATCAACGATCCGAACAACGACAACTGGGTCGATCTAAGCGCACCGGTGAGTGCGGGCTGGAACAGCTTGAGCATTACGTTCAACGGGAGCGATTTCGTGTACGGCATCAACGGGTCGACGGTCTATACGGAGCCGGACACGGCAATTTCAAATCCGGATCTGAATGCGGTGTATCTGGAAACTTACAACTTCAACGACACTTATAACGCGACCTTCGGCGCGGTAAGCGCCGTACCCGAGCCGGCGAGCTTCAGCGTTCTGGGACTGGGTGCGCTGGCGTTGATGCGGCGGCGAAGGGGGACGATCAAAAGTTAAAAGATGAAATCGTCCTCCATGTTGGAGGGCGCGGAGCGACGCAGGGAAAATTCGAACGCTCTTCTCTGCGAGTCACCACGACTTCAGGAGAGCGAATTTTAAATACATGGAAAGCAAACAAGGAGAACACTTATGAAAACAAGCAAACTCTATCAACGAATTTTGGGCGGAATGGCACTGGCTGCGGTTTCCGCGCTTACGAAAACCGCCGGCGCGGAAGTTGTCGTCAGTCCGGCGAATATGCAGGGGTGGACTCTCAATTCATTTGACGGTAATGGAAACATCGTCACAGACCCCAGCAGTCCATATTATGGCACGGCTGCGATGGTCTACGGCCCGGCGACCCCGCCGCTTGGCGTCGGCAGCGCCGAACTGGCGACAGCTCCCGGGGCCGGCGACGGCGCTGCGGCCATCGCCACCGAACAATTCGATGGAACGCTGCTCAGCTCCGTCACTGCACTGAGCTATTACGCATACGACGTGACCAACAACGGTCAGCAATTCCCGTATCTGGGGATTTCGATTAACACCGGTTTGATCGATAACACGGGCGACGGCGGCGCGTCGGCGAATACGGTCGATACACTGTTCTTCGAGCCGCCTTACCAGCAACCGAGTACCGGCAATCCCACAATGATCACTAATAATCAGGGGCCGCCGGCGCTAGGCCAGTGGCAGTTGTGGGATGCCGAAGATGGGGCCTGGTGGGATAATAACAGCCCCGGCTCCGGTAACGGCGGTACGGGCCCTGCAATTTCCTCTCCGGGCGCTCCCGAAGGACCCGGCTTGCCTGGCGTGCAGCCCCTTTCCACATTCATCGCGGACTATCCGGACGCAACCATCGAAAACGGCGGCTATGCGGGCCTAGGTGGAATTGCGCTGCAGGTGGGCTTTACAAGTCCCAGCGATAACTTTCAGGGCTACGTGGATGCCTTCACGATCGGCGTAGGCGGCGTTAACACCACGTACGATTTCGAACCCAATGCCGTTCCCGAGCCGGCGTCATTCTCGCTGATCGGCGTCGGGGCGGTGCTGCTGATGCGGCGGCGGCGGCGGGCTTGATGTTTTCAATGTGGGACCGCGATTCAGGAGCAACGTGCTAAGCGCTCCCCTTCGGGTCGCGGCTAAACGGGAAGGAGGCGTGAGCGAATCAGGCTTTGCAAGTTAGACTGTGCCGAGCGGACCACCCGATCAGACAATTCCGGGTGGTCCGCTTATTTGTGGGCAAAAGGACGCCCGGCGGAGCGGCCGGGGACACGACGGCACAAAGCTGGAGACACTTAGGGCTGCTTCCTCTCGGACCTGACCCGGTTCGCGGCCAACCCTTGCATCGGACCCGGCCGCCCCGCGGGGCGGCCGCATTAGCGAAATTCGAATGACGAATGAAATCGGTCTGCTGAGATCCTCGTCGATTGGTATTCGAGCCCCCACCCTAACCCTCCCCCGGAGTACCAGGGGAGGGGATAAAGAGGAGGAGCGCTACTTTATATCCGATCATGAGGGATCGGTCACGCGAGCGTGTGAACCGGCGATAAATCGACCCCCTCCCTAACACTCCCCGGGGTTACCGGGGGGCGCGGTGACGATTCCGACGTGGAGGGATTGAGGGGTGTGGTATTGATGTTCGGGAAGTTTGGGTTTGAGGGCGGCGGCGGCGCAGAGTGGTTTGGGCGGCGTGGAGGCGGGTCTTTGGGTCACAATCATCGAGCAGATCGTCGAGGGCGTCGAGGCTTTTGGCGGAGGCGGCCTGGAGCCGATCGACGACGGCGGCGTGAAGGGCGGCGCGACCCTCGGCGAGGGCGCGGCGGTAGTCTTCGTTGAAGGTTTTCCAATTCCAGAGGGTTCTACGGGTGATACCGAGGATTTCGGCGATGCGGGAATCGTTGACGCCGCGGAGGGTGTGGTCGAGGGCGAGTAACTGGAGTTCGGTAAGCTTAAAAGAACGCAGATTACTCACATTTTCCCAAAATTTCCCACTTTTGGGGGAAAGTGTGGAGGGAGGGGAGGGGATTTCAGATTTGAAATTTGAGATTTCAGATTGGGGAGGAGCGGGGAGCTGGGCGCTGAATTTTGAGATTGGGGATTTGCAAAGGACGGACATGGGACCCTCCGGGTTAGTGGGTAGAGAGTAGAAAGTTGAGAGTAGAGGTGGAAAAAACATCACGCCTCTATATACGGGTCCGGAGGTGCACGTTTAGTACCTATTTTTTGATAAATCCGGCGGGAATTATTTTTTGAGGGGTGAGAATGCAAAGAAATTGATAGGGGAGGAGTTCTGCGAAGAGTCGGACGCCACTGGGGGCCCTCACCCGCGCGGGCTGGCGCCGCTTGCCCTCTCCCAGGGTACTGGGAGAGGGGGCAGATGGGGGTTTGAATTTCTATTGCGACATGATGGAGGTGTAGGGATCCTTTGCTGCGGTGACGGGGAAGATTTCGACCTTTTGGATGGCGACGGGGTGCTCGGGGGTTTCGCCGTCTACTTTGGCGGCGGCGATGGATTTTACGGCGTCCATTCCTTCGACGACTTTTCCGAAGGCGGTGTACTGGTGGTCGAGCTGCTGGGTCTGGGCGTAGTTGAGGCAGACGAAGAACTGGCTGCCGGCGCTGTTGGGGTCCTGGGCTCGGGCCATGGAGAGGACGCCTTCGAGGTGGGGATGGTCGTTGAACTCGGAGACGATGGTGTAGCCGGGGCCACCGGTGCCGCGTTTTTGGGGGTCGGGGTCGGCGCCGAGGGGGTCGCCGCCCTGGATGACGAAACCGGGGACAACGCGGTGGAAGACGAGGCCGTCGTAGTATCCGCCGCCGGCCAGGGAGAGGAAATTTTCCACCGTGTTGGGGGCGACGTCGTAATAGAAGACCTCGGTGAGGGGGCCGGAATCGGTGGTCATGATCGCGTATTGGAGGGGGAGGATGTGGGTTACCACTACGGAGGTGGGGTTTTGCTGTTGGGGGCGGGATTCGATGACCAGGGGGGTGCCAAGGAAGTCTTTGGGGGCGGGGGCTTGGGTCGTGTTGCCGCCGGCGGGGAGGGCGTAGAGGAGCCAGGTGTCGGGGTTGGCGGTGTCGGGATAGAGGGATTTGAGATCTACGGATGCGCCTGCGGCGACGTCGGCGGCGGATTTGGGGGAGACGACTTTGCCGGTGAAATCAGTTAGCTCGAGGGCGATTGGTTTGTCGGATTTGTTGGAGATGGTGAGGGGCTGGACTGGGGCGTACCACATTTTCTGGGGGACCAGGACGGAAAAGAGGATCGACAATAGGGTCACAGCGGATGAGGTCATTTAGGTTCTCCGGTTGATTGAAAAATCGGCGATCGCGTTCATTTTGAAATTTTTTCAAGGCCCTCACCCCAACCCTCTCCCGGAGTACCGGGCGAGGGGGTAAGAGGGGTAAAGGATAACCATGCGCGGCTTGGGGGAATAGTCGCACGGGAGGATTCGTTGGGGCGGAAAGCGCACCCCTGCGGGGTTGCGGCTAAACAAGAAAGGGGATGTTTCGGGAGTGCGGTCGACGAATTAGCGGGAGTGGGACTCGGCCCAGCGGATGAGGGTGCGGACGCCCCAGCCGGTGGCGCCGGAGGCGTAATAGGGGAGCTCTTTGTCGGTGTCGGCGACGCCGGCGATGTCGAGGTGGGCCCAGGGGACGGAGTCGTCGGAGGGGACAAAATAACTGAGGAAAGCGCCGCCCTGGATGGTGTGGGCCTCGCGGCCACCGGCGTTGACGATGTCGGCGGTGTCGGACTTGATGAAATCTTTGTGCTCCTGCTCGAGGGGGAGGCGCCAGATTTTTTCGCCTTCGGTTTTTCCGGCTTCGGTCAGGTCTTTTACGAGGGCGTCGTTGTTGCTCATGACGCCGGCGATGGAGCGGCCGAGGGCGACGATGACGCCGCCGGTGAGGGTGGCGAGGTCGACGACGGCGGCGGGTTTATAGGTTTGGATGCCCCAGGAGAGAGCGTCGCCGAGGACGAGGCGGCCTTCGGCGTCGGTGTTGGTGACTTCGACGGTGACGCCGTTATGCATTTTGAGGATGTCGCCGGGGCGATAGGCGCGGGAGCTGAGGATGTTTTCGGCGCTGGCGAGGATGCCGACGATGTGGATGGGGAGTTTTAGTTTGGCGGCGGCATACATGAAGCCGAGGACGGCCATGGCGCCGCATTTGTCGAAGATCATTTTTCCCATTTTGTCGGCGGGCTTGATGGAGATTCCACCGGCGTCGAAGGTGATGGCTTTTCCGACGGCCATGAGAGTTTTTCCGCGGCGATTGCGCGGGGCATGTTCCAACACAATCATTCTTGGAGGGGTTTGGATGCTTCCCCCCCTACCGCGAGGATGCCGCCCATGCCGAGGCGGGCGAGCTGTTTTTCGTCCATGATGGTGCAGCGGAGACCGGCTTCGCGGGACATGGCCTGGGCAACTTTGGCGAGGGATGGGGGGTTGATGTTGTTGCCGGGACGGGAGGCGATGGTGCGGGCGAAATTCTGGGCGGTGGAGACGATTTTTGAGCGGTCGACGGCGGGACGGGCATCGGAAAGTTTGTCGGTGAAGAGAGTGATGGTGAATTTTTTTGGGGGGTCTTTTTCCTTTTCTTTTGAGGCGGTGCCTTTGAATTCGCGATAGTCGAAGGCGGCGAGGGAGAGGCCGGTGGCGACGGCGTCGGCGATGACATCCGCGGAGATTCCTTTGACCTCGGGGAGGCAGACGGCGGCGCGGGGGATGCGGTGTTTGCGTAAGGCGCGAATATTGCGCCGGCGGATTGGCGGATAATCTCCGGGGTGATGTCGGCGGGTTTGCCCAGGCCGGCGACGTAGATGCGCTGTGATTTTTTTCCTTCGCCTTTCAGGTCGAAGACGATTTCGCGGGGCTTGCCGGTGGCGGCTTGGGCGGAGATGAGACGATTGACGGCGGCGGCGATTTCGGGGGAGGTGCGCTTGGCGGAGGGGGGAGCGGATTTTTCGTCTTGGGGGAGGAAGATCACGATTGCCGGGAGGTTGGGGGGGAGGCGGTCGGTTACTGAGATTTCGATTTCGGCGGAAGTTGGGATCATAGAGGGGGGACATTAGTCAAAAGCGGGGAAGGGTTCAATTCTGCGATGGGCGCGTGATTAAGAGGGGGAAGAAGAGGAAGATTTTTATCGGTTATGGTGTTGGTGACGAGGAGAGGCGCTTACTCGTATATCACGAGCGGTTCCGCTGGGAGGGCACATGGCTGGCCTGGTGACGGTCGGGGCGGCTTTGAGGTGGGGAGCGGGAAGAGGCGGGGAGTGTGGCGCGGGGGACGGTGTTGGTGGTTCAGATTTTTTTGGGGCCCTCACCCCGACCCTCTCCCAGAGTACTGGACGAGGGGGTAATGCGCGTTGGCGGATTGGGGACGTCCGCGGTGTGCGTTGCGGGGGGGAGGCAGGAGGTGGAATCGCAAGGTTGGTAGCGGAGGTGGAGTTGGATCGGGGTGGTGACGGGGGAGGGGAATTTTACGAGGATTTCGAAATCGTTGGAGAGTTGGCCGGGGGGATATTCGATTTTTTCCGGCTGGGGGCCGGAGATCGTCAGCCGTGTGGGTTCGATGGGGGCGTCGTGGGGATTCAGGTGGTAGTCGTTGTGGACGTGGCAGCGGATGCGAAGGATGGGGCCGTCCCAGGTGGGGTGTAAATCGACGAGCTCGGATGAGAGTTGCGAGGGGGGTTTGGGGCCGGCGATTTCGTTGTCGCCGGGGGCGGTGAGGGGGCCGTGGGCGCGGATATAGAGGAGGGCCGCTTGGATGAGGGCGCTCATGCTTTCGGCGGCGTCGGTTAATTGCGCGGCGAAGGCGGAGATGATGTTTGCGGCGGCGGGGAAATTGCCGAGGTCGATCAGGGCCATGGCGGCGACGGCGTTGCCGCTGGGGAGGGGGCTGTCGGTGCCGATCATCTGGCGGACGATCAGGTCGGTGGCGTTTTCGGGGGTGAAATAGAGGCCGCCGCGCGGGTCTTCGAAAAGATCGAGCATGGTTTTGGCGAGTTCAGCGGCACGATCGCGGCGATTGGGGAGGGAGAGAAGTGCGTGGATGAGGAAGGCAAAGTCGTCGAGGAGTTTGGGATGGGCGCCCCCCTACTGCTGCTTAAGAGGAAATCGGCGCATTTTCGGCGGCTTGTGAGTATTTCGGCTCGTGGAGGATTTCGCCGGCGTGGGCGAGGGCGCGGATCATCAGGGCGTTCCAACTGATGAGAATTTTGTTGTCGAGGCGGGGTTGTTTTCGGGCGCGGCGGAGTTCGTGGAGGATTTTTCGGGAATTCTCCAGGTCGGGATCGGTGAGGGCGGAGGAGTCTTCGGCGAGGAAGAGGACGTTGCGGTCGGGGAGGCCATCGCCGTGGTGGGGGTCGGCGAAATTGGGGCCTTGATCGAGGCCGTAGGCGCGGAGGAATTTTTCGACGTTGGTTTTGCCGGTGAGGGCGTGGGAAATCTCATCGCGGGTCCAGAGATAGTTTTGGCCTTCCTGGCCGTCGACCTCGGCGTCTAAGGCTGTAAAGAAACCGCCGGATTCGGAGGTCATTTCGCGGAGGATGAAATCGGCGATGCCGCGGGCGATGAGGGCGAACTCGGGGTCGCGCGTTTGCTCGTGGGCCTCGGCGTAGGTCCAGAGGAGCATGGCGTTGTCGTAGAGCATGATTTCGAAGTGGGGGATGAGCCAGCGGGCGTCGGTGCTGTAGCGATGGAAGCCACCGCCGAGATGGTCGCGGATTCCGCCGTGGGCCATGGATTTCAGGGAGTGGATCAGGATTTGTGTGAGGGCGGGGTCGGGGTCGGCGCGGAGATAGGTGAGGAGGAGTTCCAGGAGGGTTTCGCGGGGGAATTTGGGGGCGGAGCCGAAGCCGCCGTTGGTCTGGTCGTAATCGGAGAGGGAGCGGTGGATGAGGTCGCGGATTGAATTTGCGTCGAGGCGGATTTCGTCGGGGGATCGGCGCGGACGGGAGAGGCGGCGGAGGATGCCGACGATATTGTCGGCGGAGGCTTCGATGTCGGGGCGGCGGTTGGCAAAGGCTTCGGCGACGGCGGAGAGGATTTTGGGGAAGCCGGGGCGGCCGTAGCGGTCGGATGGGGGGAAATAGGTGCCGCCGTAGAAGGGTTTGAGGTCGGGGGTGAGGAAGAGGCTCATGGGCCAGCCGCCCTGGTGGGTGATGATTTGGACGGCGGTCATGTAGAGCTGGTCGATGTCGGGGCGCTGCTCGCGATCGACCTTGATGTTGACGAAGTGGGCGTTCATTTGGGCGGCGATTTCGTTGCTCTCGAAGCATTCGCGTTCCATGACGTGGCACCAGTAGCAGGTGCTGTAGCCTACGGAGAGGAAGATGGGTTTGTTTTCGCGAGCGGATTTTCGGAGGGCTTCGGGGCCCCAGGGATACCAGTCGACCGGGTTGTGGGCGTGCTGGAGGAGGTAGGGGGAGGATTCTTGTGCGAGGCGATTGGGCATTTGGCGCCATCCTAAGTGGGGCGGCTTGATTGTGCGACAGCGGAAAAAACGCACTCCTTCGGAGTTGCGGCTAAACGGGTGTGGGATGGTTTTTGTTTGAGGGCGCGTATTTAGGCGTTGCGCTTAGGTGATGTTGAGCTGCGGGGCGTCGCCGGCAAGGTTGTGTTTGCTGATCTGGCCGGCGAGGTTTTCGACGATGTGGGAGAGGGCGGCGGCGAGGGTGGGGTTTCCTTCAAAGTTTTTCTCGGGAGTGCCTGCGTCGCTGTTGGCGCGGAGTTCGGTGTAGAGGGGGATTGCGCCGAGGAAGGGGAGGCCCATTTGTTTGGCGGCGGTTTCGGCGCCTCCGCGGCCGAAGAGGTCGTGCTCGGAGCCGTCGGGGGCGGCGAAATAGCTCATGTTTTCTACGAGGCCCAGAATCGAGGTTTGGAGCTGCTCGAACATTTTTACGGCGCGGACGGCGTCGTCGAGGGCGACCTGCTGGGGAGTGGCGACGATGACGGCGCCGGTGAGGGGGAGAAGCTGGCAGAGGGTGAGGGGGACGTCGCCGGTGCCGGGGGGGAGATCGACGATGAGGTAATCGAGTTCGGGCCAGAGGGTGTTGTCGAGGAGGAGTTGGCGGAAGGCGCCGTGGGCCATGGGGCCGCGCCAGATGAGGGGTTTTTCGGGCTCGACGAGGGAGCCCATGGTGATGGCGTGAATGCCGTGTACGAAGTGGGGGATGATTTTGTTGCCGCTGAGGCGTGGGGTTTGGCCCTTGATGCCGAGCATGGTGGGCATGGAGGGGCCGTAGATGTCGCCGTCCATGAGGCCGACCTGGGCGCCGGCGCGTTGGAGGCCGACGGCGAGATTGAGGGCGATGGTGGATTTTCCGACGCCGCCTTTGCCGGCGCCGACGGCAACGACATTTTTGACCTGGGGGAGGACGTCCTTGCGCGGGTTGGCTGGGCCGCGGGTGTTGGCGGTGAGCTGGAGGGAGACTTCGCTGGCGCCGGCGGCTTTCAGGGCGGTCGTTACATCTTTTTCAATGCGCTCTTTGAGGGGGCAGGCGGGAGTCGTCAGCTCGACGTTGACCCAGACGTTGTCGCCGTCGAGGCGGATTTCCTTGACCATGTTGAGGGAGACGATGTCCTTAAACAGTTCGGGGTCTTGAACGGTTTGGAGAGCCTTGATGACCTGGTCGCGTGTGAGGGGCATTAGGGGTTGTCCACGGCTTGGTCCGTGGCTTTCATAGAGTATGTGGAGATTATAGCGGCCAATCGCCGGAGAAGACTTCGGTGGCGGGGCCGGTCATGTGGACGGTGTCGTCGGTGGTGCGCCAATCGAGATTGAGGTCGCCGCCGGGCAAATGGGCGAGGATTTTGCGGTCGGTGCGGTTGGTGAGAGCGCCGGCGACGCAGACGGCGCAGGCGCCGGTGCCGCAGGCCTGGGTGATGCCGCTGCCGCGTTCCCAAGTGCGCATGATGACTTCGCCTCGCGAGATGACCTGGACCCAATGGGCGTTGATGCGATTGGGGAAGGCTTTGAAGTGCTCGATGAGCGGGCCCAGTTGCCGCACGTCGATATCGGCGACGTTCGGCTCGAAGATGACCACGTGGGGATTTCCCATGGAGACGAATGTGGCGTTGGATATTCGAGTGTCGCCGATGCGGAATTCAAATTGATGCGGCGATTTGAGCGGGGTCAGGAATTGCGCCGTCACGGGAATTTTGGGCAGATCGAGGATGGGTTTGCCCATATCGACGGTGACGCGATCGACTTTTGGGCCGTCGAGGTGGAGTTGGAGGGAGAGGACCCCGCTGCCGGTTTCGATGCGCATGGGGTTGGTTTTTGCGAGGGCGTGCTCGTAGGCGAATTTGGCGACGCAGCGGATGCCGTTGCCGCACATTTCGGCTTCGGAGCCGTCGGCGTTGAACATGCGCATGCGGACGTCGGCTTTATTCGATGGGAGAATCAAGATCAGGCCGTCGGAGCCTACGCCGAAATGGCGATTGGATATTTGGATGGCGAGGCGCGCGGGGTCGGGGACGGTTTCGGTGAAACCGTTGACGTAGACGTAATCGTTGCCGATGCCGTGCATTTTGGTGAATCGCATATGGGCTAATGGGGGATTTTAGTCGAAGATTGGGGGGAAGACTATTTTGGGGTTAAACCGGGCTATTCACCGCGGAGATATTGGGGCGGAATTGGCCGGCAGTTCGACCGAATTAATATCTCACGCAGAGGCGCAAGGCGCGGAGGAAGATGGAGATTCGGATTTTTTTTCCTCTGCGCCTTGCGCCTCTGCGTGAGGTTCTTCTTTCAGTCATGGTTTTGGCAAAGCGGGGAGTCCGGAGGCAATGCATGTGTTCAATAGATTCACAATTATTGGCGCTCTTCGCGTCTTGGCGGTTAAAAATCTTATAACCGCCAAGACGCGAAGATCGCCAGGAAAGACAAAGAATCGATGATTGCGGCGGTGAGATGCATTTTTCGGATTGGCTTTGTGGGTGGGGGCGGATTGCATAGGCTAATCCTCTGCGGTCGGTATGTCCGATAATCTCTCAATCGGATGATTGCCGAGACGCAAATTCCCCAGGCTTTGTCTGCCGAGTTGGCGGCGGCGGAAAACTTTCGCGGCAATGTTGCGGCCATGGAGGGGCTGCAATTGGGAATCGCTGCATTATTGTCTGGGCATGAAGTCTCCGGGGAATGGGTTTTTGGACGGGATGGATATTTGACGCTGCGGACGGAGGGGGGATGGTGGAGCGGGTGCTCTGTGCCGCTGGCGGCGGCGCGGGAGATGCTCAAAAAACTGGAGCTGGTGGGGAGTTTGGGGTGCTTTCTGAGTCCTTCGCATGCGGGGCAGATCAGGGCGTGTTTTGAGAAGATTGGAGCGACGCAGGCGGTTTTGGCGGTGGTGCCAGACGTTGGGAGCTTGAAAATTCTGCTGCATTGCGATGATTTTGTTGAGGAAATCAGGGGGGCGAGGTTGCTTTTTGTTTCGGGAGAGGAGTGGCCGGGGCGGCTTGGGGAGCTTTTTGAGAGATTTCCCGGGCTTTCGCTGCCGCAGCAGTTTATTCGAACGCCGCTGCTGGATGAGAATGAGATGGCGCAGCTAACGAAGGGGGCGCAGGAGGTGATTTCGCGGGAGACGAATCGGCGGGCGGAGCGATTGCCGGAGATTTTGGGGGCGGGCGATAAGAAATCGCGTACGGGAAAGATCATCGTGCTGGCGGGATCGCGGTTTAACCTGGCGGACCTTTCGAATGTGGCGCTGCGAACGGCGCTGCTGAAGGATGGGGAGACGGATGGATTCTGCGGCATTGATACGGATCATCCGTTGAGCGCTTCGCCGCTGGCGCTGGCGGAGGCTGCGGCGGATGCGGGGGCGGTCGTGGCGGGAGATTTTTTCCGGGCGGATTTGGCCGGCGTTGTCGGGCCGCGGACAGCCTGGATTACCTGGGTGACGACGGGACGGATTGTCACGCCGATGGCGAATTGCGCGGGGGATGGGGTGATTCTTGCCGATGCGAGCTGGCGCGAAGCGGCGATCAACATGGGCTGGCGGGCGGAACGGATTGCGATTGCGG
Organism: uncultured Phycisphaerales bacterium; assembly: GCA_963755915.1. Taxonomy (GTDB): domain Bacteria; phylum Planctomycetota; class Phycisphaerae; order Tepidisphaerales; family Tepidisphaeraceae; genus PALSA-1353. The sequence goes on along the minus strand of CAVWLP010000002.1, from coordinate 2,054,228 downwards.
GATGGCCGGGCGTAGTGCCGACGCCGGAGGATCCGCCCCGGCGGCTGGGGATTTTTTGCGATGTTTCGGCGATTGAAATTCCGCAGCGGGTGAAGGATTTTTCGAGCCAACTGCTGCTTTGGGAGTCGATCGAGGCGGAGCTTTTGCGCGATCCGTTGGCGCTGGGGGATAATCCGGAGCGATATCTGCAATCGCGGATGAGCAAACTGGGCTCGGCGGATGAGGGGATGGACCGGGGGATGTTTTTTGAGAGGCTGATTTTTCCGGCTTACAAAAGAGGGCTGGTTCGAATGCTGGCGAATAGCGGCGTGCCGCTGGCGGTGTTTGGGAGAGGTTGGGGGGAGATTGCCGATCTGAAATCGGTTTGGGGTGGGGCGATTGAAAGCGTGGGGGATTTGACGAGCGCGGTTTATCAGTGCCGGGCGACGCTGGAGGCGTTTGCGGATGGGAAGAGTGTTTGCCGGTGCTGCCGCTGGGGACGGTTTGCGTAGGGACGCTGTCGCGCGAGGGATTGGTGCGGAGGATTCGGGAGGTGCTGAGTGGGAAGATGGCGGGTCGGAATCCTTCGGCGCCGGCGCTGGGGCGGGAAGTGCTTCGTGCGCTGATTCCGAAGTCCACAAATTGAGGATGCCAGGGAATCAGTCGTAGACTTCGCGCCGATGCGCGATGATTAGGACAAAAACTCGCTGGGCGTCGCCGTCGATGCGATAGACCACGCGCCAATCACCGACTCTGAATCGCCACTGACCTGCCTTCTGACCGGTGAGTCGCTTGGCATTGTTGTGTTGACGGGGATTCTCTTCCAAAACGGCAAAACAACGCGCAAGCTTCGCGCGAGGGGACGATCCGCGGCGTCGTAGAATCCCCTAGCCTCTGAGGAGAGGATTACCTCAAACATCCGACCGGACCTTGCGCCAGTTGATCCCTTTTCCGGCGGCGATCGACTTTTCCGCCGCAGCCAGACGCTCAGCTATCGACGGGCGACTAAGGAATCGCACAAAATCGTCGACTGACTCCAGTTGCTTCGGCGGAAGCCGATCGATGGCTTTTTTCAATTCGCGGCGTAATTGGGCGGTGCTCATCACCGACGATTATATCCCGAACCCGCCCCGTGGGGAAAACCACGATGTCGAGTAATCGCGGATGTTGGCCCTTAGGAAGCCAGATTCTTCGAGGGCCCTCACCCCAACCCTCTCCCTGAGTACAGGGCGAGGGGGTGGGGGCTCGCGCGAAATTTAGCATACCGAGGCGCGGAAAATTTCCTTTAATTTGTCCGCTTCTTCGGCGCGAGCAGGATCGCCAGCATTCCCGCGGCAATCGAGGTCAGGCAAAGAGCCAGTAAAATGGTGCCGCCGTCGCCAAGAATCGTCCAATATCTATCGCGATCCGTGGTGTTGACCAAAATCAAGAGGAACACCGTCGCCATTAAGGCTCCGGCGCTCGTGTGGATCCACCATGGCCTGCCGTTGGGATCCAGGGGGACAACGGCGCCGCGAATCTTAATTGCAATTAGTAAGATCGCGCACAAGCCCCACGTCATAAAGGCGCCCGCCCAAATCGCCGAAAGATCGCGGTCCCGCAGCGCCAGGAAAACGAACGGCAACATCGCTCCAATTGCAAACTGGCCAAGGACTCGAGGTACTGAGAAGCCTTCTTCGACGGCTGCGGGCTGGGCACCCGGCGTTCGATAATCCAAGATTTGGTTTGGATCCTGTGTGGTCTGCGAGGGGCTCGACGAGTTATCCGTCGATTCACCCATGAGATGCCTCACACCGCCTGCGGCTCGCGCACTTTTCGGTCGGCAAATTCCATCACCGCTTTGCAGAATCCGAGGAAAAGCGGCTGGGGGCGGAGGGGGCGGCTCGTCAGCTCCGGGTGGGCCTGGGTTCCTACGAAATAGGGATGGACGTCCTGGGGCAACTCCAGGATTTGCATGATCGGCTGGGTGGGATGCTTGCCGCTGAAGATCATGCCGTGTTCTTCCAGGGTGGGGATATATTTGGGGTCGACTTCGTAGCGGTGGCGGAAACGGAGGCGGATGGTGCGGGCGTTGTCGAAGAGCTTGGCGGCGAGGGTGCCGGGTTTGAGCTCGACGTCTTTGCCGCCGAGGCGCATGTTTCCGCCGAGGCCTTCGATTTTCTTTTGTTCGGGGAGGATGTCGATGACGGCGTTTTTACAGTTCTTTTCGAATTCGGTGCTGTTGGCGCCGGCGATGCCGCAGACGTTGCGGGCGAATTCGATGACCGCCATCTGGAAGCCGAGGCAGAGGCCGAGGTAGGGCATTTTGTTTTCGCGGGCGAAGCGGATGCACTCGATTTTTCCTTCGGTGCCGCGGACGCCGAACCCGCCGGGGACGATGATGCCGTGGCATGTCGGCGAGGCGTTTGGCGACGTTGTTGGCGTCGATGCTGGTGGTGTCGATCCACTTGAAGTTGACGTTGACGCCGAGCTGGACGCCGCAATGTTCGGCGGCCTTGATGATGGAGGCGTAGGAATCGCGCAGGGCGGTGTATTTGCCGGTGACGGCGACGGTGACGTCTTTGCGCGGCTTGCCGATGCGGTCGACGAACTGGCGCCATTTGAGGCGGGCCTGGTCTTCGCTTGCCGCTGATCGACGCGGTCGTGAAGGGTCAGCAGGGTCAGGACTTCGCGGTCGATGCCGGCGGCGCGGAGGGCGTCGGGAATGGTGTAGATGCTCTCGACATCGTGCATCGAGATCACTCGCCGCATCGGGACGTTGGTGTACATGGAAATCTTTTCGCGGACTTTTTCCTTGACGGGATTGGAAGCCCGGCAGGCGATGATGTGCGGCATGATGCCGGCTTCCATGAGGCGCTTGATGCCAAGCTGGGCGGCCTTGGATTTCTGCTCGCCGAGGGCGCCGGGCTCCATGACGTATGTCAGCACGACGAACGACGACGGAGTTTTCGCCCTCCTCGTAGGCAAGCTGGCGGCAGGCTTCGAGGTAGGCCTGGTTTTCGAAGTCGCCCACGGTGCCGCCGACTTCGACGAAGACGACGTCGGCGTTGGTTTTGGCGGCCAGCTCGCGGAGGCGGAGCTTAACTTCGCCGGTGACGTGGGGAATGAACTGCACGTCGCGGCCGAGATATCCGCCCTCGCGCTCTTTCTTCAGTACGGAGGAGAGGATCTGCCCGTTGGTGGTGAAATTGGCGGCGGTGAGATCCTGGTCGAGGAGGCGTTCGTAGGTGCCCAGGTCCATGTCGGTTTCCATGCCGTCGTCGAGGACGAAGACTTCGCCGTGGCGGTAGGGGTTGAGGGTACCGCTGTCGATGTTGTAATAGCCTTCCATCTTGATGGGGGCGACGCGCAGGCCCTTGTCCTGCAGGAGCTTGGCCAGGGAGGAGGAGAATATCCCTTTGCCAAGGCCGCTCATGACGGTGCCGACGACGACGACGAATTTATGGTGGCCCGTGCGTAGCCGGGGGGCATGGGAGTGTAAAACTCCGTCTCTTCCGTTGACTGTCCGATCTTGTACAAAAGTTCTTCGTTGCTCATTTAGAAATTCCTGAATCGTTTAACAAAATCCGCGTATTGTTCCGGCGTGTCGATGCCGTGCACCGCGCGCCGGGTGATAATCACGTCGATCGACCGCCCGTGCTCGAGAACGCGAAGCTGTTCGAGCTTTTCCGCTGATTCCAGCGGCGTAGGCTTCCACGAAGCCAATTGCAGAAGAAACTCACGCCGGTAGGCGTAAATTCCCTGATGTAAATAATACGCCGGCCGGGAGGTTCCGGCCGAATCGCGCTCGAAGGGGATGATGGAGCGCGAGAAATATATTGCTTTGCCGTCGAGACTTATGACGACTTTGACCAGGTTGGGATTTGAGCGGATCGTCGGAGGGGATGAATTCGGCTGGCGGCAGTCGCCATGTCCCCCCTACCGCTTTCGAGGCGGTGGACGAGCGCATCAATCGTCTCCGGCTCGATTTCCGGCTCGTCGCCCTGGATATTCACGATGATTGATTCTGAAAGGGTTTTGGCGACTTCGGCGATGCGGTCGGTGCCGCTGGGGTGATTTGGGGAGGTCAGCACGCAGCGGGTTTCGAAGGGGCGGAGGGCGTCGATAACGCGGGCGTCATCGGTGGCGACGATTACGTCGGCGAGAGTTTGGGCCCTTTTGGCGCGTTCGACGACGTGCTGGACGAGGGGTTTGCCGGTTTCAGAGGCGACGATTTTGCCGGGAAAACGAGTGGAGGAGAAACGGGCAGGGATTACGCCAATCGCAGCCAAAGCCGATCCTCAAACAGCATGGTCAGGGTCAACTCCAAACTGCGGGGCGAGAATACGATGGGGTGGGGGCGGGTGTCAAGAAAATAGGGGGTGGGGAGAAACTCGAAACCAGAAATCTGAATGACGAATGAAGTCCGAATGACGAAGGGGGAATCGCCTATTGTTGCGGGGTTTAGGATAAAATGGAGGAGTGTTGACGGGTATTGCGCGCGATCTTGCGAATTTTATTTATCCGCCGAGTTGCGCGGTATGCGGGGTGGCGATTGGGGAGGATCGGGAGCGGTTTTGTTCGGAATGCAAAGCGGCGGTTTTGGGGCTGGCTGCATCGCCTGCGTGCGGGCTTTGTGGGGCGCCAGTGCCGGAGGGGAGTGCTTGTGCGTTTTGTAATGGGGCTGGAGTGGCGCCGTTTGAGTCGATCGTGGCGCTGGGGGCGTTTCGGGAGCCATTGAGGAAGATGGTGCATGAGATGAAATATCGGCATCGGTGGCCGGTGGCGGAGATTCTGGCGGATGCGATGTGGGAGCAGCCGCGGATTCGGCGGGCGCTGGATGAGATTGATGTTCTCGTGCCGGTGCCGCTGTACTGGTCGCGGCAGATTGGAAGGGGGTACAATCAGGCGGATGCGTTGGCGCGGCGGCTGGCTCGAAGGCGCCCGGGAATTGCGGTGAAGTATCCGATCGTGCGGCTGAAAAATACTTCGGCGCAGACAAGCGTTTATGCGGCGGCGGATCGGGCGGCGAATTTGCGGTTGGCGTTTGGGCTGGTGGATGGGAAATCGATAAAGGGCAAACGCGTCGCGCTGGTGGATGATGTGATTACGACGGGGTCTACCGTGAAGGCGGCGGCAAGGGCAATTAAGCAGGCGGGGCCGGTGTCGATTCGAGCGATTGCGGTGGCGATCGCGGATCCGAGAAGGCATGATTTCCAAGGGGTTTGAGGGGAAAACACGGCCCGCAAGCGGGCCGGCTACACGAAGAGGTGCGGATTGTTGCATTTGAGCGCTCTGCACCGATGATGGATTGACTTGAGGCGATAAGTTCGGGCGCATGAGTAAAACCCTGTTCTGGTACATCTTCGGGAACCTTCTCAAATCGTTTCTCATGACCACGGGCGGGCTTGCGGCAATGATGAGCTTTGCGGTGCTGCTGCGCCCGCTGACGGAAAATGGGCTGGATTTCGGGCAGGTGATGCGGCTGCTGCTTTATTCGATGCCGGCGGTTTGCGCGTATTCGCTACCCGTTTCGGCGCTCTTTGCGACGACGATGATTTATGGACGGTTCGCGGCGGACAATGAGCTGACGGCGATGCGGGCGTCGGGGATCAGCTATATTTCGCCGCGGCGGTTTTCGATCGCCCTGCCGGCGGTGGTGCTGGGGCTGGTGGTGGCGGTGAGCAGCTTGATTCTGCTGTGCTTTGTGGTGCCGGCTTATTTGCTGAAGGCGGAAGAGGTTATCTATCAGAATATCGCGAAAGTGATCGCGACGAAGATCGTGCAGGCGCACGCGCTGGACTTTGAGAATTCGGACGGGCAATCGTTCAATGTTTACGCGGACGACGCCCGGATGGTGCCGGGGGATCCTAGCCGTCCGACGCTGCAGCGGGTGGAGCTGATCGGGCCGGCGTGGATGAAATATGACTATTCGCCTACGGATTTGAATGTTGCCATCCCCAAGGAATTCTGGATGGCGCGGCGGGCGCTGGTGTCGATCGACCGGCCGAACCCGGCGGAGCCGTCGATGGTTAATATCTCGCTGAGCGGGGGGATTAAGTTTCCGCGGGTTTTCTTCGGGAATGTGCAGGTGGGAGTGGGGAGCAGCGGGTTTGGGCCGTTCGAGATTCCCTCGATCATCAGCGAGAACGTGAAGTTCATGAACATCTCGCGGCTGGCGGAATTGGCGACCGATCCGGGCAAGAGCGAAGACGTGCAGACGGTGGTGCGCGGGCTGCGGCGGACGCAGCAGCGTCAGGCGTTTCTTGCCGAGGTGGCGGCGGGGCTGGACCACTGGACGGCTGATGGAACCTCCAGCTACCAGTTTGCCAGCGATTCTCCGGACAGCGATGAATATGAGATCGGGGCACAGGATGCGGTGTGCAACTGGACGGGGGCGGATCTGCACATTACATCCAGCAGTGGGGATAACGCGCGGAAAGTTTGGATGCGGGAGACGCACGGGTCGCAGCAGACGCTTTTCGCGGACGCGCGGGAGATCGACATTCGGGTGCAGCCGAACGACGACATTCGGGCGATCACGGGTCCGCCGGCACGGCGGATGAACGTGAGCGTGGAGTTGTTCAACGTGGAATTGCGGACGCAGGATGGATTGGATACGCCGCGCGGGAGTTTTCCGCGAACGTTTTCGGTGCCGATGTCGCGGGAGGTTCTGGAGATCGGAGAGAAGCAGCTCAAGGATTTCGTGAATGACCCGGCGGATTCGGCAACTGAGCTGAACAAAGACATCCGGACGTGGCGGGTTCCGTTCAGCGGGGCGTTTTGCCTGCACTATGAGCAGATTCGCACGAATAACGCCGCCCGGAGCGAATTGCACGGGCGGGCCAGCTATGCGCTGAGCTGTTTGAGCCTGGTGATGGTGGGGTGTGCGCTAGGCGTACGATTTCGCAGCGGGAATTTTCTGGACGCGTTTGCGGCGAGTTTTGTGCCGGCGCTGCTGTGCATGACGCTGATCGTGAGCGGACAGCAGACGGCGACGCACGTTCCGTATACGACCGGGGCGGATTTCAAGGATCCGCTTGCGACCTCGCTGATTTTCATCTGGGGTGGCAATGCCGCGGTGCTGCTGGCGGCGATTTATCTCACCTACAGGCTGCAGAGACGATGAGCGCTTCGACGCCGGCAAGTTCGCCCTCAAGCTCGATCGAGCTGAATACGGCGCCACAGCAGCGTTCGTGGATCGCGTTTTCGCCGCGCGGGATGGCGGCGCTTTTCCTCGTCTGGCTGCTGAGCCGGTGGGCGTTTGATTCGCTTTGGAACCTCGTGCCGGATGAGGCATATTACTGGGTCTGGTCGCAGCATTTGGCGTTGAGCTATCTCGATCATCCGCCGATGGTGGCGTATCTGATTCGGCTCGGAACCGCGCTGATGGGAAATACGGAGCTGGGGGTGCGCTGGCCGGCGGGGATCGTTACCGCGGGGACGGTGTTGATTGTGACGCTGGCTTCCAGGCAGGTTGTCGCGGATGCGCGGGCACTGGCTTTTGTGCCGGTGGCGCTGCTGCTTAGCCCGATGGTGGCGGTGACGGGGTCGATCATGACGCCGGATGCTCCGGCCTGCTTTTTTCAGGCGGCGGCGATGGTGGCGGCGATGAAGGCGCTGGAGCCGCGCGGGCGAATGTGGCACTGGCTGCTGTTTGGCGCGTTCATGGGGTTGGCGCTGGATTCGAAATATACGAGCGTGCTTCTGGGGCTGGCGGTGGCGCTGGCGATGATTTCGTCTGCCCAAGGCCGGCGGATGTTTTTGTCGCCGGGGCCTTGGCTCGCGGCCGCGGCGGCGGTGGCGGTCTTTTCGCCGGTGCTCATCTGGAACAGGCAGCGCGATTGGGTTTCGTTTCGGTTTCAGCTTCACCACGGCACGGTGGCGCTGGCGTCGCCGGTTTGGAAAAATCTGCTCGAATACGCGGGAAGTCAGCTTCTGGTTTGCACGCCCGTGCTCTTCGTGCTGTGCATCGCGGCGATCATGATTTACTGGCGGCGAAAAGATAATCCGATGGGGGTCCGCGTGCTGCTCTTCGCGGCCATTACGCCGCTGGTTTTCTTCGCGGTGACGGCGATCCGGCATCGGCCGGAAGGAAACTGGCCGATGTTCGCCTACTTTCCGGCGGTCATGCTTTTCGCAAGATATCTCGGGGAGAAACCGGGGCCGGGGCGATTTGTGTGGGCAGGGGCTGCGGTCACCACGGCGGCGATCTTTACCGTTGTCATGCACGCGCCCAGATTGTCTGGAGAGTCTCTCCAAGCGCCGGCAGCCCGCAGTGGGACAATCTCTACGGCTGGCGCGAGCTGGCCCAGCAGCAGGTGGAACCCTTGCGGCGGAATTGCATGGTCGTGACGACGGATTATGAATACGCCTCGGAGCTTTCGTTTTATCTGCCGGGGGATGCGGATGTGCGCATTCTGCCGGATTCGTCGCGGATGACGGAGTTTGATTTCATCTCGCCACCGTGGACGAGGACTCCCGATCGGCTGGTTCTGGTTCACCGTCTTCCCAAGAATTTTGATCCCCCGCCGACGTGGCACGTTTTCGGCGAGGGATATATCTACTCCGATTTCACGGACTGCATTCAATACAAGGATTCCCGGCTGATTCGCCGGAGCCTGATCGAAGTCGCGCAAGTCAAATGAAGATCATCGACCGCTATGTGCTGGGCATTTTCGTCAAGAACTATCTGATCAGCCTGATGGTGCTGGTGGGGATGTACGTCGCGCTGGATATGGTCTTCAACTTCGGGAACCTGACGCAGCAGTTGCCGACGATGCAGCCGATGTCGGAGTGGAAGATCATGCGCGACATCATGGACTTTTATTTTTACAAGGCGTTTTTTTTCTTTGTGCAGCTTTCGGGAATGATCGCGGTGGTGGCGGCGGCGTTCACGATTATGCGTCTGAGCCGATTTAACGAGATGACGGCGCTGCTGGCGGCGGGGACGCCGCTGGTCCGCGTGGCGATGCCGGTGATTCTCGCGGGGGTGGTGCTGAATGTGATTCTCCTGCCGCTCGATCAGGAAGTCGTGATTCCCGACATGATCCCCAAGCTGATGCGCGACCACGGCGACGTACACCGCTCGACGCTGAAGATGTTTCCGGTGGACCTGACAGAGGACCCGCACGGGGGGCTATTTAACGCGGCCCGGTATGCGCCGCCCACGCCGGGCAATCCCGCGCACATTGAATATTTTGATGTGATCGAGCGGGATGCGAATCTGCGTCCGACGTTGCACGTTTACGCGGATGAAGCGTTTTGGGACGGGCGGGAAAGACGCTGGGATTTGAGGAACGGTTTTTCGGTGCCGATCGCACCGCCGCAGGAGCAGGTGACGCTGGCCCAGGCGACGCCGATCGCGTGGTATGCGAGCCCGATGACGCCCGATGAAATCACGCTGAACCTGGGGAAGGATTACATTCAGCTTTTGCCGCTGGCGAAGATCAATCAGCTCCTGAGCCTCAATCGATATGGAACGCTGGACCTGCTTCGGGCCAAGCATTTGCGCGTGGCACAGTGGCTGCTGAATGTTTTTCTGCTGCTGCTGGCGATCTCGACGGTGCTGACGCGCGAACCGGGCCGGCTGAAGGCGGCGACGTTCAAATGCCTGCTTCTGTCGGGGGCGTGTTTGGGGAGCGTGTTCGTGACTTATCAGATGGCGGCGAGTCCGCCATCGCCTGAGTTATTGAACCTTTGGCCGGCGCTGATGGCGTGGGTGCCGATTTTCATTTTCGGGCCGCTTTCGGTTTATCTGATGTCGCGGGTGAAGACGTAAAGTGGGGAAGACGGTTTGTGGAGATCGAAAGACGCGCCCCGCAAGCGGGGGCGGCTACACGGGGAGAGGGGATGGCTTTGAGTCGTGGTGTCTCATTTGGAAAGTGTTATGCGGACTGCGTCGCCCCGTGCACGTCAATTATCGGCCATTGGATTTGGAACCGAAAAAAACGAGGCGTGGATTTGCTCGCTGGAATATTGAATCGTACATGATGGTTGTCAGGCAACACGCAACGGCAAACAACGCCCACCAACAGGCGGTTTGCCGGGCCTGACGCGACGCTCCCCTTCCCACTTTCTGGCGATGCCGGCCGCGGATAACCGCGGCCGGCATTATTTTGGCGTCCTGCCGACCCGGTGATTTTCGCGATTGATTATTGGGACGGGACGAAATATTGCTCCTGGTCCGTCCGTGTTGCCTCCTCCCCCCTGCCGACGATAATGTACGCGGGCAAATCGGAGGATCGGCAACGACCAAATGTTTAGCCTCGCGCAGCTTACAACGACGATTCCCTCCGCGACAACGGCGCCGGCGCTAGGCTGGGACACGGTCCTCTCGCCGCACATCTACGTTTTTTACGCCGCGTTCATTGTCAGTTTTATTTTCACACCGATCATGCGGCAGGTCGCGATTTACTACGGCATCATCGATCAGCCGGACCGGGTGCGAAAACTGCATTCGGCGCCGGTGGCATATCTCGGGGGCGTGGCGGTTTTCATCGGCTGGCTGGCCGGCCTGGCGATGAGCCAGTTGCACCTCCCGGCGGACGAAATCGGATCGCCCAATCTGCAGGTAAAGCTCAACATCGTGATCGGGGCGATGCTGATCGTTGCCCTGGGGCTGCTCGACGACGTGAAACACATCAAACCTCGAGACAAGATCGTGGGCCAGCTCTTCGCGGCGATTATTTTGCTTCAGGGCGGGGTGGGAACGGCGTGCCTGGGGCCGCTCATCGATCCGCTGAGCATTCGCATGCAAAATGCCCTGGGCGCGAGCTTCGCCATTCCGCACTGGGTGACGGCCGTTTCAAGCTCGGGGTTCGTGGTGATCCTGGTCGTTGGGTGCTGCAATGCCACGAATCTACTGGACGGCCTCGACGGGCTCGCCGGCGGCGTGACGGCGGTGATCGCCAGCGGATTTTTGTTTCTGGCGGTGCGGCTTGCCGTGGATGAACTGGATTCCAACTGGGACCCGGTCCGCATCGTCCTGGCCCTGTCCCTGCTGGGAGCGATCCTGGGTTTTGTCCCCTACAACTTCAACCCCGCTTCCATTTTCATGGGCGACACCGGCAGTATGTTCCTGGGTTACTCCTGCGCCACACTGATCATTGTTCTGGCAGGGGAGAACTCCAAGTGGCTGCTCTCGGCGTTGGTGATGTTTGCCCTGCCGATCATGGATACGGCGCTGGCGTTTGTGCGCAGATGGGTGAACAAGCGTCCGCTTTTCAGCGCCGATCGGCACCATTTTCACCACCAGCTTGTGGAGCGGGGTTTCACAATCCGGCAAACGGTGCTGATCAGCTACGCGCTGGCGTTCGGATTCTGCCTGCTGGGGATCATGATCGCCTATATGCGGGTTCGCTATGCGGTGGCGTTTTACCTGGTGATCTTCGGTTCGATGATCGTTGCCGCCTACAAAATGGGACTGGTTGACGAGAAACCACGGGTGGTGACGCCCAAATCATTGAGCTCCACCGATGCGATGGCGCCTGCCGCCCCGAGCAGCCTGCAATCGCGCGATGTGCTGGAGATTCAGCCGCCCGTCGCGCAAGCCTCGCCCCAGCCAGAGGCTCAGCCAAATCCTGCCGACGAAAATCAACCCGTCCCATAACGCCCCGTCCCAAAAGCCGTTGCGACAAATGGTCGCGCCAAAATTCGATAGAAATGGAAATAAGATGCTTTGCCATCTGTCCGATTTCTTGTAACGTCACGACGCCAAAGTGGTGTAATGTGTAGCGGTCTATAATTGAGCAAGGCTTCACAGCCCCCAGCGCTTCATAAGATGAGGTAGTTTCCCATGGACGTAACAGTTATCGGGTGCGGATATGTTGGTCTGGTCACCGGCACATGCCTGGCCAGCATCGGTCATAATGTTCGCGGGGTCGAAAAGGACAAGAAGAAGCTGAAGACGCTTCTGGATGGACATTGTCCGATCTTCGAGCCGGGCCTTCAGGAACTGATGCAGGAGAACTTCGCATCGGGGCAGCTCCAATTCACGGACAGCGTGAAGGCGGCTGTGAAGGACGCGGAGGTGGTGTTCCTTGCGGTCGGCACGCCGTCCAAGCCGGACGGGACCGTCGATATGAGCTACCTGGAACAGGCCGGCAAGGAAGTCTGCGACGCCCTGGCGGAAACCAAGAACGAATACATGGTGACGATTGTGGTGAAATCCACCGTCCCCGCGGGAACCAACCGCAAGCTCTACAATTTCCTCAAGCAGCAGACCAAGGCGTACGTGCAGGTGGTCTCCAATCCTGAGTTCCTGAAGGAAGGGACAGCCGTGCAGGACTGCCTGAAGCCCGACCGGATCGTCATCGGCGGGGATTCGCCAGAGGCGTTTCGCCAGATGCGGCGGCTTTACGATCCGCTCGTGAAGCCCGAGGAAAACTTCTTCACGATGAACTGGGAGTCTGCAGAGCTGACCAAATATGCGGCCAACAGCATGCTGGCGGCGCGCATCTCGTTCATGAACGAGATGACCATCCTCTGCGAACACTACGGCGCGGACATCGAAGACATCCGCAAGGGGATCGGGTCCGACGCCCGCATCGGCCCCGCGTTCCTGCGGGCGGGGTGCGGCTACGGCGGGTCATGCTTCCCCAAGGACGTGGCGGCGATGGAGCACATTTCCCGAACCGCCGGGCATGAAAGCCTGTTCGTTAATGCAGTCCAGACGGTCAACAAGAATCAGAAGAAGCGCTTCGTCGACAAGATCGAGGCCAAGCTGGGGAGGCCGATAGCGGGATCGACGATCGCGGTGTGGGGATTGGCGTTCAAGGCCGATACCGACGATATCCGCGAATCCGCGGCGCTGGACGTGATCCGATATCTGCTGGACAAGGGGGCACACGTGAAAGCCACGGACCCCAAGGGGATGGAGAACATGAAGCAGATCTTCAAGGATGAAGTGGAGTGGAGCCCGGATCCGGTGGCCTGCGCCAGCGGGACGGATGCGGTGGCGCTGCTGACCGACTGGCCGCAGTACACCACGCTGCCGTTCCGGAAGATCGCGGCGACGATGAACAGCCCGATCATTTTCGACGGGCGCAACTGCCTGCATCGGGATGTGATGCGCGAGACGGGGTTTCAGTATTACCCGATCGGGCGTCCGCCGGTGGAGAATTCTCTGCGGCTGAAGCACCGCGTATAACGGATGACACAACCCGATTCGTCAGGTGCTGCAAAAGCGCTCCCCTTTGGGTCGCGGCTAAACAGCAGTTCTTGTGTCGTTGAATCGTTGTTCCGTCTAGAAATGAGACCCCGCGGTGGTGGGATTCGCGGGTGGCGTTACGCGCATCGCGTCGGTGGCGGCGCCGTCGTACATCAGGTCGTTATCCAGGTTGGCCGCGATGATTTGCTGAAGATCGTCGGATGAATTGATCGTCTTACCCTTGAAAAAGTCGTCCTTGAGGTTTCGGACGGAGAGCCTGCCGCGATCGGGGGACAACGCGATTCGCATGATCAGGTAAGTGTTGTCGATGGATCCGTCATCGGTGAGCGAACGCAGGTTGGCAAAGGTGTCGCCGTTCACTTCGGCCGTATAACCGACCATGCGGAGGGGGGCTTTGCCGGGTTCGTCGTATTCGACGTAGTAGGAGTGGTTGTCCAGGTTTCGGATGACGATGGTTTCGTTCTGGTTGTTTTCGGTCAGGGCGTAATCGCCGACGTAGGCCGGATCGATGGAGGCCTTGTCGGCGGACCCCAGGGGATATTGGGTGTTGTAGCAGCCGGCGAAAAAAAGCAGGCCGGCGGCGACAAGGGCGAGGGCAAAAAGCGTCCGGTATCGCGTCATCAAGGCCTCCCGATAAGTAAGTGGACACTAATTATAGCGATTTGTGAGTGGCCGGCAAGGGCCGTGTCAAATCGGCGGCGAAACGCTAGAATTGGTCGCTTTCCGACGAAAGGCGTTTGACCATGAACCTCGTTGAAACCGACCCGCAGATTGCCGAATTGATCCGCAAGGAAGCCGCCCGGCAGGAATCGACGCTGGAGCTGATCGCCAGCGAGAACCACGTTTCCAAGGCCGTGATGGAAGCGGCCGGCAGCGTGCTGACCAACAAATATGCTGAGGGATACCCCAACGCCCGTTATTACCAGGGGTGCGGCAACTACGATCAGATCGAAATGATCGCCATTGAGCGGGCCAAGAAACTCTTCGGGTGCCAGTTTGCCAACGTGCAGCCGCACAGCGGCGCGCAGGCGAATGGCTCGGTTTTTCTGGCCATGATGAATCCAGGGGATACGTTTGCCAGCCTGGTTCTGGCGGATGGCGGGCACCTTTCTCACGGGCGCAAGGTGAACATGAGCGGGAAATGGTTTAACCCGGTTCACTATCCTTTGGTTTACGATTCGAGTCGCAAAGATTTTGAGTGCATCGACTATGACGCGGTGCGGAAAGTCTGCCTCGAGCACAAGCCCAGGCTGCTTTTGTGCGGGTATTCGGCTTATTCGCGGATCATCGACTTCGCGAAATTCCGTGCGATTGCGGATGAATGCGGGGCCGTAGTGATGGCGGACATCGCCCACATCGCCGGATTGGTGGCGGCGGGCGTGCATCCATCGCCGTTTCCGCATGCCCAGATCGTGACGACGACGACGCACAAGACGCTCCGTGGGCCGCGCGGGGGATGATCATGACCAACGATGCGGAGATTGCGCAGAAAATCGACAAGGCGGTTTTCCCCGGGATGCAGGGGGGGCCGCTGATGCACATCATCGCGGCAAAGGCAGTGGCGTTTGGGGAGGATCTTCAGCCGGCGTTTAAGACTTACGCGCAGCAGATCGTGAAGAATGCGAAGTCGCTGGCGGCCGCGCTTCAGAAGCATGGGTATCGAATTGTCAGCGGAGGCACCGACAACCATCTGATGCTGGTGGATCTGCGTGCCCGGAGCGAAAGTCTTACCGGAGTCGATGCGGCCCTGGCATTGGAGAAAGCCGGAATCATCGCGAATTTCAACGGGGTTCCCAACGATACGCGACCGGCTAAGGTGACCAGCGGAATCCGGCTGGGCACGCCGGCCGTAACAACGCGCGGGTTGAAGGAAAACGATTTAATTGCGGTGGCCTCATTCATCGACCGGGCGCTTTTGGGGAAGGACGACGCCTCCGCCCTCGCCAAAATCCGCACCGAGGTTGCGGAATTCTGCAAGGCATTTCCGATGCCGCATTGAGGCGAGGCAATGGCGGGAATCGGCGGCGAAGATTACCGGAGAGGCGCATACGATCGACTCAATGATGCGTTGGCACTCTTGAGCCAGCAGCGCTTTGGAGGCGCGATTTATCTTGCGGGCCGGGCCGTCGAGGGAATGCTGCGAGCGGTGATCTGGCATGGCGATCCCGAATACAAGACAGGAAAAAAGACGCTCGACACCGGCCATGATTTGCGCGAAATGCTTCAACTCGTGAGAGACGTACGCATTTTGCGAGGGTCGGAGCTTCGGGAGGCGATTGCGGGAAGAGTCCAGATCGTCGCCAGACTTTGGAATAACAATATGCGTTTTCTGTCTGACTCGAAAATCGAATCGATCTGGTACAATCTCAGAGAAATCGACGGCAAGCGGCGCACGATGAAAAAAGCCGCGGCCGATTTTTGCAACGCGAGCTGGACAATTGTTCGACGATGTGAGGCAATATGGCAACAAAACTGACGACCAAACGGCTGACGGAGGTATTGAAGCGCCGACTCAAACTGCGCGATCCCCAGTTTGTGCTGGAGAAATCCGGCAGTTGGATTATCGGCGATGTAATCTCCGCAACCTTCAAGGGCAAACGCGATCTCAAGCGCCAGGTAATGATCTGGGACGCACTCGAAGCCGAATTCGGCGATAAAGCCAAATCCATGGTCGGAATGCTCCTTGCCTTTACTCCCGACGAATGGAACCTTGGCAGCGACGAGGAGCCATTGCCCAAGCGGACTCGCAAAGCGGGATAGATTCCACTCCGACCTGCAAAACCGCTATTCTCAAACGACATGGCCAAAAACATCAAACCTCGCAGTGAAGACTACGCTCAGTGGTATCTCGACGTGATCAAAGCGGCCCAGATGGCGGATTACAGCCCGGTTCGCGGGATGATGGTGATCCGGCCGGAGGGATATGCCATCTGGGAGGCGATTCAGCGCGATCTCGACCGGCGGTTCCGGGAAACGGGCCACGTGAACGCCTATTTCCCGCTGCTGATTCCGCAGAGTTTTCTCACCAGGGAAGCGGAGCACGTGGAGGGGTTTGCCATGGAATGCGCGGTGGTTACGCATTCGAAGCTGGAGAAGGGGGAGAAGGGGCTTCAGCCGGGCGGGAAGCTCGAGGAGCCGCTGATCATCCGGCCGACGAGCGAGACGATGATCGGATATATGTACTCGCAGTGGGTGCAGAGCTATCGCGATCTGCCGCTGCTGATCAACCAGTGGTGCAACGTGATGCGGTGGGAGATGCGCACGCGGCTGTTCCTGCGGACGGCGGAATTTTTGTGGCAGGAGGGGCACACGGCGCACGAAACCGCCGAGGAGGCACAGAAAGAAACGCTGAGGATGCTGGATGTTTACGCAGACTTTGCCGAGCAATTCCTGGCGATACCGGTAGTGAAGGGGAAGAAGACGGATGCGGAAAAATTCCCCGGCGCGGAATCGACCTACACGATCGAGGCCCTGATGCAGGATGGGAAGGCCCTTCAGTCGGGCACGAGCCATTTCATGGCGCAGAATTTCTCGAAGGCGTTCGACATCAAATTTTTGGGCCGGGATCAGAAAACGCAGTTTGCCTTTACGACAAGCTGGGGGATGAGCACGCGGATTATCGGTGCGATGATCATGATGCACAGCGATGACGAGGGGCTGGTCATCCCCCCCGCCGCCGCGCCGACGGTGGTCGCGATCGTCCCGATCTTCAAGAGCGAAGAGGAGCGCAAGCTGGTCGCGGAATTCGCGGAAAAAGTGGTGACCTCGCTGGCCGGGGCGGAAGAGTTTGCGGCCGCTTCCGGGCGGCTTTCCGCCGATGGGATTTCCAGCTACTTCTTCGACAAGGTGAAGGGGCAGAAGATCCTGGTCGACTGGCGGGACGCGCGGCCTGGAGACAAGCAATATCACTGGGAACAGCGCGGCGTTCCCCTGCGCATCGAGATCGGCCCGCGCGATGTCGCCGGGGGCGTAATGGTGGTGAAGCGCCGGCTCGACCGCGAAAAAACGACCGTCGCACTGGGAGACATTTCCGCAGCCTGGCTAAAGGAGAGGCTGTCGCAGATTCAGACGATCATGTTTGAGAAAGCGCGGAAATTCCGGGACGAAAACATCCGCGATGCCGGCAGTTATGACGAGCTGAAAAAGATAATCGCCGAGCAGGGCGGATTCGTGCGGGCGTGGTTCAAGCCCGACCGGGCGACCGAGGCAAAGATCAAGGAGCAGACCAAGGCCACCGTGCGCTGCATTCTGCCGGACGAGGCCGGGCAGAGCGGGAAATGCATTTTTTCCGGCGAACCGACCACCAGCCGGGTGTTATTCGCGCAGGCATATTGAAATCGGCGGGATATACTTTTGAGAATGGTTGAGGCGGTCTCATCGATTTATCCGGCGCCCCCGCGCCGATCGGGGTGGAACTGACGACAATTCCCCCGCACGACTGCCCCTATCTTCCGGGCCGGGAGGCGACCTTTCGCGCGATTTACGCGCAGCGGATGACGCCGGAGATTTATCAGGGATTTCTGGAAGCGGGATTCCGGCGGAGCGGCGCGGTGATCTATCAGCCGGTCTGCCGCGGGTGCCGGGAGTGCCGGCCGCTGCGGGTGCCGGTGGGGACGTTTCGCGCCAGCAAATCGCAGCGGCGATGCCGGCGTCGGAATTCGGATCTTAAGATTGCCTCCGGAAAGCCGCAGCCGACGGACGAGAAATACCAGCTTTACCGCCGTTATCAGACGCAGTGGCATGGCCTTTCGGAAGCCGACGACCGGCCGGCGTTCGAGCATTTTCTTTATCGCTCACCCGTGAAGACCGTGGAGTTTTGTTACCGCGATGAAGGGGGGCGTCTGCTGGCCGTCGGGGTTTGCGATCTATCTCCGGAATCGCTCAGCAGTGTTTATTTCTATTTTGACCCGGCCGAGCGGGAGCGTGGACTGGGCACGTTTGGGGCCTTGTGTGAGATCGACTATGCAAATGGGCTGGGAATGGAACATTATTACCTTGGGTTTTGGGTGGAGGGTTGCCGAAAGATGCGGTATAAGGCGGATTTCCGGCCCTGCCAGGTGCTTTGCACGGATGGTTGCTGGCGGGAATTAGGAGACTAGACTACAAGTCCTTATTTGCGATATCCTAGAGGTATTGAATACCCGCAGAGGGTGGAGTTAATCTGTTGACTGCGATGCCAGACGTAAGTTCAGAACCGGCCGGGAAACGGCAGCGGATTCTCGTCATCGAAGACCACACGCCCACGCGGCTCGCGATGGGCAAGCTGATTCGCCAGGCGGGAGCCGAAGTGGTAACGGCACGCGATGGCGAAGAAGGGCTGAATTATCTCCTTACCCAGCACTTCGACGTTTTGCTGACGGACCTGCGAATGCCCATCATGGACGGGTTTGAGCTGCTTCAGCACTGCGCCAAGCTGCCGGAGAGCCATCGCCCGGCGCGGGTCATCGCGATCAGCGGGGAATATGAGGCCAGCGTTTTGCACGGGCAACCCGTCCAGTTTTTGCCCAAGCCCTTCAATTTGAAGGCGCTGCTGGACATGATCGCGGGGAAGCCGAATTAGATTTTTTTCGGGTCGGGGTTCTGTGGGTGCAAGCACCCGACAGCTTTGATAACAGTCCACACGATGTCCATCGTGTGGCTTTTTTATCGGGGCGGATTCCTGGGTTACTTCACTTCGACGAATTCCGCGACGCTGTTCAGGTCGCGGATTGACTGCGGGGTTACTTTCACGGTCGCGAAAGTTCCTTTGTCCAGCGAAGGATGAACCTTGTTGGGGCGCTTGGTCCAGATGCATCCGCCGCGGCGCTTGGGGAGTTCCTTGAAATTCCGGCTGCGGACGTCGATGGGCCGGCGGACGGCTTTATCGCGCATGAAGAGGCGCTCGATGGTTTTGCGGGCGGCCGCCCGGGTGATGGCCCGGGAGACGGTGACGCGGACGGAAGAGCCGGTTTTCAGGTCTAGAGACATTGCAACTCCAAATCGGATTTAGGGGGCGTGAATATAACAGATTTCACCCCCGCGGCAAGTTCCACGGTTGACATCGCCCGCCAGTGAGCAAAAATGGGCGATCTGGATTCACCAGCACTAAATTCGCCCGGCCGCATCAAATCGCGGCTCGGAATTCGGGACATTTGGGTTTTTCTGATCGCCGGTTGCTGGGGCGCCGGTGTGCAGGTGGGCCGCGATTATCAGCGGTTTCCTCCGTTCGCCGAAGAAAATAATATCGCGATTCATTTGGCGCGGGGCGAAGGTTTCGGCAGCCCAATGGATCCCTCCAACCATCCCGCGCCCACGAGCTGGAGCCCGCCGATTTATCCCTGGCTGATGGCAGTTATCTACCGCGCATCCGGCATCCGCACGCCAGCCGCGACGACCTCGCTTATGCTCCTTAACGCCGGCTGTTTTGCCGCAGTGGTGGCGGGCATACGGGTTTTGGGAGCCGCTTGTTTTTCTCCCGCGGCCGGATGGATCGCCGCGGGATTGCTCATCATTCATCCCACATTTTTATATTATATGTCACAATACTGGGACGCCTATCCAGCGCTGGCGCTTTTCATCTGGATTCTGGTCGCGGTTCAGCGCTCGACCCGGCCGGCTTCCGTCGCCACCATAGCCGCCGGCTTGGGGGTGCTGTCTTTGATCAATGCCGGCTATGTTTTCGCGTACCCGCTGATCCTCTGGCGCACCGTCCGGATCCAGCCGATCTCTCGACGCTTCAATGCGACTGCTTTGTCGGTCGGCGTCTTCTGTCTGGTGCTGGCGCCGTGGACCGTGCGCAACGCGATCGAGTTTCGGCGGCTCATGTACGTGCGCGGAGGAGCCGAATTTGAACTCTGGCTCGGCAATCGAAACGGCGCATCGGGATTGATCGATGACGCCACCCTGGCCCAGCACCCGTTCGTCAATCCGGCACAGAGGGAATTGCTGATCCGCGCCGGTGAAATGGAATATTTCCGCGAATGCCGGGTGGCCTTTGTGCAGCGAGTGCGATCCGACCCGCTCGGCTTTTTTCGGTTGTGTTCGAAGCGCGCGCTCTACGCATTGATTGGCGAACCGCTTCCTCTTCGCGGGGGAGTTCCGCCGTTTCTAACGGGCGTGGTGCGCGACGGCATCATGATCGACAAGGTCGCATTGGCGGCGCTCACCTCAGTGCTCGGTATCGGCGGATTGGTCCTTGCCTGGAGGCGCGGTAGCAAGGCACTTTGGCTGGCGCTGGCGGGATTCCTTTCGGTGGCGCCCTATCTCGTGACAAGCATTGCCGATCGTTATCTTCTTCCGCTGTGGGCGATTTTCATCCTGTTTGGGGGGTTTTTGATCTCGTCGGTGGGATCGACCTACCAACGGAGCAGTGGGTTAGACTGAAATTACTTTCGTTTTCGCCGGAATATTCCCGCACTCCGGGCATCGGTCGGCCGTGGCGCGTAGGTCATACCCGCAACGGACGCAGCAGCCTCCGGCTTTCAGCCGATCTCGCCCCCTTTGACGAGCGAATCGCGCGATCCAAACGAATGGCAAAAATGCAAAGGCAATCACCAACACCCAATACGGCAGCCGCGCGTCGACCTGTGCGACTTGCCCCCTCGCCGGCACGGGAAGTGTAAATGAAATCGCAACTCCAGCGATCGATCCCTTCGGCGGAGGGATATACAAAACTCCGCCGACATTGGAGTGGGAAAATTGCCAGGATGATTTCCCGGCCGGCAACATCGCCTGGATGAGAAATTTATCCTTGTAGTCGTACCAGGCGTTTCCGTATTGAAACGCCCCTTTCGACAGATAGAGCTGGAAAATCGAACAGCGCAATGTTTTTTCGTCAATCATCCTGTAATGGTGGCCTTCAACAAGTTGGGAAAAAGCGAAGTAACTCCGGATCCAAACCGCCCCCATCGCCAGACAAAGCAGCAGCGACAGAAGGGTCAAAAGATTAAACACCCATCGGCAGAAGCGTTTCATCGGCGCAAATTGTACCGCCTTAGTCGGTCAGCCTCACCTGATGACCGAAAGCCTTTAACCGCCAAGCGCGAAGAAAAAGAGAACCACGGATTACACGGATTTCACGGATTGAATTTGAAATCCGCGTCATCCGTGAAATCCGTGGTTTGAACGCATTTCTTCGCATTGATGGCGTCTTGGCGGTTAAAAATCCGATGTGTTCGCAAACGCAGACGATACACAGTCACTTCAGCCCGCCGATGGAACCGCTCCCGCCCCTTTCAGCTTTCTCCACTCAAACGCCACGTGCCGGCAGGAAAATTTCCAGAGCTGGCTGCTCAGCGGAACGCACGCGGCCACGCCCAGATCGAGGCTGCCGGCCAGTTCCGTCCACTGCGATTGCGACCATTCGCGATAGGGATAGGAAATGCCTTCCCACCAATCCAGCCAGCGATGAAAAATCCGGAAGAGGAATCGGTCCCAGAGATTTGTCGTCACGTCCTCGAAAACCAGGACGCTTCCCCTGGCGACTCTGCGCTTCCTCAAGGCAGGCCTTCACGTCCTGGGCATGATGCAGGACGAAAATCAGCAGGACAACGTCGAAGCTGTTGTCGTCGAAGGGAAGCCGCTTGCCGTCGAACAGGGTCATCGGCAGATTGGTTTCGTTGAAGTCCTCGACATCGACCGGGACGATTTCGCAGCCGATTCTTCGCTGAAGCAGCTCATCCAATCGGCAGTCGCCGGCGCCGATGTCCAGGACGCGATCGTTGGGCCCGATGAATGGGGCCAGATGGCGGGCCGTCCAGCGCGCCCGGTGCAGGTATATTTTTTTTCTCACATACGAGACGAGGCGGTTGAACACATATCCTCCGTGAACTTTGGTGTCAGCCCCGCTTGATTAATCCTAAATGGAACTTTGGCCATGAATGACGTGAGTAAGTTCGCGTAGTATAACGAAGTCGGGAGCGTGGAAAAAGTGAGGGTTTCTAAAAATAGCCGAAAAACTTGCGAAGCGACTCTCACGCATAGGCGTTCCAAATCGGCGACCACAACGACGATACATCCCCCTCCCCGTTTTAGCCGCAACCCCCCAAAGCGTATCGCCTACCCACGCTGCGGTGCGCGTTTCGTGCCGTCCAAGAACCGTGGTCCCCGACTTAGGGGCCAACGACTGGTCATGTCTCCCGAAATTTCGGTAGTGGGTCAGTTTGAAATCAAATAGTTTTTTCGACGGATTTTCCACACTCCGGACAGCGATCGGGCGTGGCGCGAAGATCATACCCACACTGCGGGCAGGGCTTTGCACCAGGGTAATGCACTCGAAGGACACGGCTTCGAGCAAAGAGTATCCACGCTATGGGCAACGCGAGTGTGCAACATGCACAAAACCACATGGGTATCACGACATCGACGGCACGGTTGTCGTGGGAAGCGTGAAAGCCAAATCTGTGAATCCAGCCGGTGCGAAACAACGAAGGATAGAAGGGGTTGGAGTAGGTTCCGATGCGCACGCGCCAGCCAAGGCCCAACTGCTGCTGCCAATTCAGAAGCAATGAAGGCGCAGCGTTTATTGTGTCGGACCGCTGCCAGCTTGCTTCGAGCCAGAACGCCCCTTGGCAGCAAACAACACCGAATTGCTCTTGGGTCGGATGTTCGCGCACGCCGACATAACGCCGGATCGACAATTGATCCTGTTCTTGGTAGCCGCGATACCACTGAATGCATACAACGAACGCAAGCACCAGCGACAGTCCCGCCATCACATTGAATAAGCGGCGTTTCACACTGACATTCCAACAGGGTGTTAATCCAGAAGCCCGATCAATTCCTCAATCTCCCAAACATAATCGGCCATGCCGGCTCAAGCGACCCATGAGTGATATCGCCAGCCGCGAGCAGTGGCCGCGCGAGCTTATGAAACATTTTCTAAGCGGCGCGAACTTCATCCGTCCGGTGACGGCGTACCTTAATTTTATCCTCACGCTTCCTGGCCTGCGCCAGGTCATACGCAAGCTGCATTTGCAACCAGGTCTCCGCCGTGCTGCCGAACGCTTTGGTGAGTCGAATGGCCATTTCCGGGCTGATTCCAGACTTGCCATTGATGACATTGTTGAGCGCCTGCCGCGTCACCCCAAGCGCCTTGGCCCCCTCAGTAACGGACAACCCCAAAGGCTCAAGGCAGGTGTTTCGGATGCTTCGACCCGGATGGGGTGGGTTTTTCATCGGCATGGGGATTCTCCTTTCAATGATAGTCCGTCAATTCAACGTCAAAGGCGTCTTCTCCTTCGAATCGGAAAATGATCCGCCAGTTCGCCCGAACTGTCACCGACCAGAAACCTTTTAGATCGCCCTTGAGCGGATGCAGGCGATAGCCGGGAAGATTCAAGCCTTGCGGTCCCGTGGCGGCATCCAGGCGAGTGAGAATGTCCTCGACAGTTTCCAGCAAATCCTGCCGGATTCCCCGCTTCTCGTCGCGCTCAAACAGCTTCCTGAGACCGCGATGCTTAAAGCTTCTGATCATCCATGATACTCTGTAAAGTGATTATTGTCACTTGTCAATCTCGATGACTCGAGTGAACCGCCGGGGATACGAGCCACAATTTTAAGGGTCCTGCCGGCCTTGGAATCCCTCTTCCTTCAAAACCCCGGCCCCGCAGGGGTGCACGTTTCGCGACGTCCTAGCGGGTCAGTTCGAAATCACTTTCTCTTTTCGGCGGGACCGCGCCGCACTCCGGGCAACGATCCGGCGTGGCACGGAGATCGTAGCCACAGTTTCGACATGAGCCCGGAAGATTACGAATGGCTCGCGCTTCACGGTATCGCACCACGATCCAGCAGAGGGGGAGCGCTATGGTCGAAATGAATGCTATGCCCACCTGAATGCGCCATCCCAATACGTGGAAGAATGGCCGAACGGCGACGAGTGATGTCTCTTGATAGTTGAATACTCAGACACCGTTCACATTGGTCGTTGTCATGGTGGGAGGAGGTGGCGGAGGCAAAGCGACAGGGCGTCTGAAGATATAAACCCTATCGCCGACAAGACCCGCAAAGAGCAACAGCGAAATGGCCGCAAGCACGTTGAAAACCTGTCGGCGGATGCGTTTCATCAGTCGACATTGTACCGCGCCTCGGCGGCTCGGGCCTGATGACCTTTACCGGCGTTTCACCGCCTGATACAAGCACGGCCACCATGCAACCGATTCACATTCCTTCTGCCGGCGGCAAAAAACTTCAGGTTCTTGGAATTCCGATGGTAATACGCGTTCACGGTCGCGAGACGGGCGGAATTTTGAGTGTGGTTGAGTCGCACGATGTGCCCGGCGGCGGCCCGCCGCCGCATGTTCACCACCGCGAAGATGAGACCTTTCAGATTATCGAAGGCGAGTACGAATGGACGGTCGGCGGAAAGACATTCGTCGCGAAAAAAGGGGACACGGTTTTCGGGCCCAGAGGAGTGGCTCATACCTATCGCTACCTTGGGACGGCGCCGGGCCGGCTGATGTGCGTTATCACGCCAGCGGGGTTCGAGGGGTTCTTTGAAGATATCGGCGCACTGTCGGCGACGCAGCAGAAGGAGATTTCGCGAGTGCTGGAGATTGCGAAGAAGTATGAGTTGGAGGTGCTGCCTCCGCCGGGGAAATGATTTGGCCGAACGGCGTTATGCGGAAGCAACCGCGACAACGAATGTGACACAATCCTTTAGTCCGGCGATGTAAAGTGTCTTTTCCCTTTCCGTTTCTAACCTGTACACTTGGCGCAGGAGAAACCATGAAAGCGATCGCATTTACCCGGCCTCTGCCGATCGACGCGCCGGACTCGCTGGTGGAATTGGATCTGCCGCAGCCACAGCCCGGGCCGCGGGATTTACTCGTCAGGGTGCAGGCCGTTTCGGTCAACCCCGTGGATACGAAAGTGCGGGGCGCGCGGCATCAGGGCTCGGCGTCGGATACGTCCGGAAAACCCCGCATCCTCGGTTGGGATGCGGCGGGGGTCGTTGTCGGCAAAGGCGACGCCGTCAGCGCGTTTGCTGTCGGAGACGAAGTCTACTACGCCGGTGAACTGGACCGCCCCGGCTCAAACGCGGAATTTCAGGCCGTCGACGAACGCCTCGTCGGACGCAAGCCGAAAACGATCGGCTTTGCCGAGGCGGCCGCTCTTCCCTTGACGAGCATTACCGCCTGGGAATTGCTGTTCGATCGGTTTGGCGTGCGCGAGGGCGAGAGTGGCGCGTCGCTGCTGGTCAGCGGCGCCCCGGGGGGCGTCGGCTCCGTCCTCGTACAAATTGCCCGGCACCTTACCGGCCTGACCGTCATTGCCACCGCGTCGCGGCCGCAGACCGTGCAATGGGTGCTGGAAATGGGCGCCCACCACGTGGTCGATCACACCAAACCGCTGGCTGAGCAGGTCAACGCATTGCCGGCGCCGCCGGTGAAATTTATCGCCAGCCTCACCGCGACCGCTCGAAACTTTCCGCAATTGGTGGCGATCCTGGCTCCGCAGGGAAAGCTTGGCCTCATCGACGACCCGGAGTCGCTGGATGTGGTGCCTCTCAAGCGAAAGTCCGCGTCGCTCCACTGGGAATTCATGTTCGCCCGCTCGATGTGGAAAACGGCGGACATGGCCGAGCAGGGACAATTGCTCAACCGGGTTTCAGGCCTCGTCGATCGAGGTGAACTGCGCTCCACGCAGACGCAGACTTTCAGCCCCATCAGCGCCGAGAACCTGAAGAAAGCGCACGCATTGTCCGAAAGCGGCAAAGCAATCGGCAAAGTGACGATAAGCGGATTTTGACCGCCGGCCCGAGGACCCCCGGAACGACAAGTCCCGGGCGGACTTGATAGTAATCAAATCGCAAAAAAGCGCCCGCCCATTTCGCCCAAATCCCCCAGCTTGTTCTGGACTGTTACCTTATGTACCGCACTCCCCGCTACCGATTTTTTTGCAGGCTATCCCTCACGGATTCAATGATCTGCTCCACGCTGAAACGCGGCCGGAAATCGATCACCGAGCGGATCTTCTCGAGCTTCGGCACGCGTCTCTGCGTGTCGTCAAAGCTCTGCCCAAACGCCTGGGCGTAGCTGATAAATTCGATTCTGCTGGACGACTTGCAGATCGCGATCACTCGCCGGGCCAGCTCGCCGATCTGGATTTCATCGTCGCTGCCGAGGTTGAAGACCTGGCCCACGGCCTGCGGCTTTTCCATGAGGGAGGCCAGCGCAGCCGTGATATCCGCGACATGGCAGAAGCAGCGCGTCTGTTTGCCGTCGCCGTAGACCTGTAGCGCTTCGCCTTTCAGGGCGGCCGACACAAAGCGAGGCAGCACCATCCCATACATCCCCACCTGCCGCGGCCCCACCGTGTTGAACAGCCGGGTGATGATGACGGGCAGGCCGTGCTCCTTGTGATACGCCAGGCCGAGGAACTCGTCGATGCCTTTGCTGTATGCGTAGCACCATCGAGAAGATCGAGTGGGGCCCACGACGACGTCGTCGTCCTCGCCGAAAGGGACGCGGGCGCCGCGGCCGTAGACTTCGGAGGAGCTGGTGATGAGCACAGGCCGTCCGAAGCGCTGGGCGGCTTCGAGGACGACCTCCGTGCCGTGGATGATGGAGCGGATGGTGCGGACGGGCTGGTCGACGATGAGCTGCACGCCCACGGCGGCGGCGAGGTGGAAGACCGCGTCGCAGGAAGAGATGGCGATGTTGACGGCACGGTCGTTTTCGACGGAGTCGTGGATGATTTGGACGTTCGGGTTGGCTTTGATGCTCAAGAGGTTTTCGGGGTGCCCTGTGGAGAAGTCGTCGAGGATGGTAATCGCATTGCCGCGGGAAAGGAGAAGCTCGGCCAGGTGTGAGCCGATAAATCCCGCGCCGCCGGTGACGAGGAAGCGTTTGGGGGTGGGAGGCATGGAATAATTTATATCAGATCAGGACCCCAGGTGGGTAAAAGCCCAGATGGAGGTGAGGTTGAAGAGGGAGTGGATGGCGATGGTGGTCCAGAGGTTGCCCGTGCGTTCGTAGACGTAGCCGAGGCAGAGGCCCAGGAAAAAGATCTGCGGCCAGGTCCACCATGGGTGCAAAAGGGCAAAGGCGATGGAGGCGAGGATGACCGCGAGCCAGGGGAGTTTGAGGGTGTAGCGGAGGAAGGTTTGCAGCAGCCCGCGGAAGAAGAGCTCTTCGGCCAGCGGGGCGAAGAGTCCGGCGGCGAGGATGTCAGCGAAGCGCAGCCAGGGAGGGGGATTGGAGGTGAGGATTTCCAGAAGCTCGTGGGGCGGCGGGGATTTGCCGAGGCGGTCGAGGGCCCATTCGGTCAGCTCGTTGAGCCAGAGCATGAGGGAGAGAATGAGCAGGAGGAAGAAGGCGCCGGAGAGGATGCCGAAGGGGAATCGACGGGGCGAAAGGCCGAGGCGGCCGAGCGCGTCGCGGCGGGTGGCGCGGGAGGCAAAGAGACTGGCGCAGAAGACGGCGACGTCCATCCCGGCGCTATAGACGACGGTTTCGGAGTCGGAAAGATTGTTCGTTGGTGGGAGCTTCTGATGTTTGAGGACCAGTTGATGGGCCTGGCCGAGGAGCAGGACGGTCAGGGCCCAGGCGGAGAGGGCGAAGCCGATGGAGACGAGAAGGATTTGAGGAGATTCATCGGCGTCGAGGCGACGGGGGCCAAGGATGGAGGAGCGTTTGAAGACGCCGAGGGCGGCGGCAATGAGGATTGAGGCGGCGGACCAGAGGGGAATAAGGAGGGGGTTTGACATTCAGGCGATCCGATTTAGAGTTCGGCCGGGGCAGTCCAAAGCCCACGAAGAAGACCCCCTCCCCTGCCCTCCCCCCGGCGTACCGGGGGCGGGAGACAAAGGGTGAAAAGGCAAAATGAGTATCCTCGATCAAATCATCGATACCAAGCGGCAGGAGATCGCGGCGGCGAAGGGGCGGGTTTCGCTGGAGGAGCTGAAGGGGAAAGTACGGGATTTGGAGCGGCCGCGGAATTTTTTTCAGGCGGTGACTACGCCGGGGAAAAAGGCGCTGAATCTGATCGCGGAGGTGAAGAAGGCTTCGCCGAGCGCGGGGGTGATTCGGGCGGATTTTGATCCGGTGGCTATCGCGAAACAGTATGAGGCGGGAGGGGCGGACGCGCTGAGCGTTTTGACGGATGAGAAATATTTTCAGGGGAAGCTGGATGATCTGCGCGGTGAGGGGAGCGGTGGGGTTGCCGGTGCTGCGAAAGGATTTTGTGGTCGATCCGTACCAGGTTTATGAGTCGCGGGTGGCGGGGGCGGATGCGGTGCTGCTCATCGCGGAGTGCCTGGAGACGAGTGTTCTGATTGATCTTCAGATCCTGGCGACGGAATTGAATATGACGTGTCTGATTGAGGTGCATGATCTGGACAATCTGATGCGGGTGAGGGACCGGGTGATTGGGTTTCCGCACCGGAGCTATAGTTTGCTGGGGATCAATAATCGGGATTTGCGGACGTTCAAGACGGATTTGGGGACGACGCTGCGGATGTGCGAGCTGGTGGAAGACCGGCGCGTGCTGGTGAGCGAGAGCGGGATTCGGTCGAGGGAGGATATCCGGAAGCTGAAGGATGCGGGGGTGGCGGCGGTGCTGATTGGGGAGGAACTGATGAGGAGCGGGGATGTGGGGGGGAGGATTGGGGAGATGTTTGGTGTGGGTTAGGAATTCCCCCCACGGCGGCGCCGTGGGCGTTTCGGGAAATTGTTGATTCAGCTCGTCCAGAAGGTGGGGAGGCCGGTAAGCGCGAAAGAGAGGGCGGCTTTGAAGAGGTCGGCGGAGCGCTGGGCTTTTTCCGGTTTGCCGGTGAGGGAGTGGATGGCGGATTGAATCGCGAGGATGAGCAGGCGCGGGGGCATGTCTATCGTTACCAGGAATTTGTAGAGAAGAGCGGCAGAGTAGCCGTGGTGTTTGTTGAGGTATCTGGCCCAGCCGCATTCGTAGGAGCGGTAGACGAAGGGGCGGTTGGCGCGAGAGGTGACGCGGCCGAGGTGGTCGATCTGGGCTTCGGAGAGGTAATGGATTTCGCCAAATTCGTGGAGGCGGAGGCAGAGGTCTACGTCTTCGACGCCGAAAGCGAAGCCTTCGTCGAAGCCGGCGATTTTTTCGAAGGTGTTTCTCCGGATCATCAGGGCGGCTGCGGCGAGTTGGGGGGCGCGGGCGGATTTTCGGGGTCGAAGCCCTGGCGTCGGTAGCGGCGGTAGGCGGGGGCGAAGAGGCCGGTCCATTTTAATAGGGTGATCGAATTCAGTAGCGCGGGGAAGATGGGGAGGTTTCGGCCGGAGCGCTGGGGTTTGCCGTCGGCGCCGATGAGCTTGGGACCGACGGCGACGACCTGGGGGTGGTCGCGGAGGAATTGGGTGAGGAACTGCAGGGCGTTTTCGCGGACGAGGGTGTCGTTGTTGAGGAGGAGGAGGAATTCGGCGTTGGCGGCGCGGGCGGCCTGGTTGTTGCCGCGGGCGAAACCCTGGTTTTGGGGGTTGCGGAGGAGGGTGGTGTTGGGAAAGTCAGCCGCGGCGTTGAGGGAGGAGTCTGTGGAGGCGTTGTCGACTACGATTGTTTCTACGGCGAGGTTACCGCGGGTTTTTTCGATGGAGGCGAGGAGGTTGCGGAGCATGTCTCCGCCGTTCCAGTTGACGATGAGGATGGAGAGGTCTGGGGGCCGGGGCACGGGCGGCGGCATTTTATCGCCTTGGGGGGGGAAATGTGGTATGAAAACGTGGGATGAAAGCGGTGATTCTGGCCGGCGGTGTGGGGTCGAGGATTTCGGAGGAGACCGCCGTCAAACCAAAGCCGATGGTGGAGATCGGGGGGAAGCCGATTCTGTGGCATATCATGAAGCTTTATAGCGCCTACGGCGTGAATGAGTTTGTGATTTGCCTGGGGTATAAGGGGTATATCATCAAAGAATATTTCGCGAATTATTTTTTGCATACATCCGATGTGACGTTTGATATTTCGGCGAATCGGATGGAAGTGCACCATCGTCATGCGGAGCCCTGGAAGGTGACGCTGGTGGATACGGGGGAGCAGACGCAGACGGGCGGGAGGCTCAAGCAGGTGCGGGAGTTTGTGGAGAAGGAGAAGGCGTTTTGCTTTACGTATGGGGATGGGGTGGGGAATATCGATATCAGGAAGCTGTTGGAATTTCATGAATCGCAAGGGAAGCTGGCGACATTGACGGCGGTGCAGCCGCCGGGGAGGTTTGGGAGCGTGGAGCTGGCGGGTGAACTGGTGGGGAAATTTGTGGAGAAGCCGCACGGGGATGGGGCTTGGATCAATGGGGGCTTTTTTGTGCTGTCGCCGAAGGTGATGGATTATATCGAGGGGGCGGGAACAGTTTGGGAGAGGCAGCCGCTGCAGAAATTGACGCGGGAGGGGCAGTTGGCGGCGTATCAGCATGGGGATTTCTGGCATCCGATGGATACGCTGCGCGACAAGAATTATCTGGAAGATTTGTGGAACCGCGGCGAAGCGCCCTGGAGGGTTTGGAAATGACGGGGCAATCGAACTGGTGGCGCGATCGGCGGGTTTTCGTGACCGGGCACACCGGGTTTAAGGGTGCGTGGCTGTGCGTGCTGCTGGAGCGGCTGGGGGCGCGGGTTTATGGATATTCGCTGAAGCCGCCCACGGAGCCGAATCTGTTTGATTTGGCCAGGGTGCATGAATTGGCCGCGTCGCATATTGGGGATGTGAGGGATTTGGCGGGGCTGACGGAGGTGCTAAGGCAATCGGAAGCGCAGGTGGTGATGCACCTGGCGGCGCAGCCGCTGGTGAGGGAGAGCTATCACGATCCGGTGGGGACGTATGCGACGAATTTGATGGGGACGGTGAATCTGCTGGAGGCCGTCAGGCAGGTGGGAGAGGGGATTCGGGCGGTGGTGGTGGTGACGACGGATAAGTGTTACGAGAATCATGAATCGCCGCGGGGATATCGGGAGAATGAACCGCTGGGGGGGCACGATCCGTATTCGAGCTCGAAGGCCTGCGCGGAATTGGCGGTGGCGGCGTATCGGGCTTCGTTTTTCGGGGGGAGCACGACGGCAATCGCTTCGGCGCGGGCGGGGAACGTGCTCGGGGGCGGGGATTGGGCGAAGGATCGGCTGGTGCCGGATTTGGTGAGGGCGTTCGTGGCGGGAAAGGAGGCGGTGATTCGGAATCCGGATTCGGTGAGGCCGTGGCAGTTTGTGCTGGATCCGCTGGAGGGATATTTGAGATTGGCGCGGAGATTGGTGGAGGAGGGGATTTCGTTTGCGGAGGCTTGGAATTTTGGGCCACCGGACGCGGATGCGGTGGCTGTGAAGTGGATCGTGGATGAGATGGTGAGGCACTGGGGGGATGGGGCGGCGTGGGCGCGGTCGCCGGCCCGGCAGCCGCATGAGACGGAGTGTTTGAAGCTGGACGCGGGCAAGGCAATCGAGCGGCTGGGGTGGCGGCCGCGGACGAACCTGGCGGCGGGGCTGAAATTGACGGCGCAGTGGTATAAGGCGTGGGTGCGCGGGGAGGATGTGCGGCGGATTTCGGCGGAGCAGATCGAGGGGTTTATCGACGCGTCGGATGGCGGGTGAGTGTGATGCCATCTGCGCGGTGCCGATTTTGTGGAGCGGAATTAACGGTGACGTTTGCCGATTTGGGGATGTCTCCGCCGAGCAATTCTTATCTGACAAGAGAGCTGTTATCGAAGAAGGAGGCGGTTTATCCGCTGCATGCATGGGTCTGCGGGGAGTGCAAGCTGGTGCAGCTTGAGGAGTTTGAGACGCCGGAGCAGATTTTTAGCGATTACGCCTATTTCTCGGCGTATTCGGTGAGCTGGCTGAAACATGCGGAAGAATACGTGGAGATGATGCGCCGGCGGTTTGGGATTGGGGCGGGGGCGAGTGTGGTGGAGATCGCGAGCAATGATGGATATCTGCTTCAGTATTTTAAGCGAATTGGCGCCGACGTGCTGGGGATTGAGCCGGCGGCAAATGTGGCGAAGGTGGCGCGGGAGGAGCGGGGAATTCCGACGCGGGTGGAATTTTTCGGGGAGGCGTGTGCGCGGAAATTGAAGGGGGAGGGGGTGAAGCCGGCGCTGGTGCTGGGGAATAATGTGCTGGCGCATGTGCCGGATATCAACGATTTTGTGGAGGGGATGAAGATTCTGCTGTCGCCTAGCGGGATTTTTACGATGGAGTTTCCGCATCTGCTGCGGCTGATCGAGGAGAACCAGTTTGATACGATTTATCACGAGCATTTTTCGTATTTGAGTTTTTCGTTCGCACAGCGGCTGTTTGGGGCGCATGGGATGAAGCTTTTTGATGTGGAAGAGTTGCCCACGCATGGGGGGTCGGTCCGAATATTTGGGGTGCATGCGGAATCAGCGGTTAAGATTGGGGGGCGCGTGGGGGAGATGCTGGAGATGGAGAGGCGGCATGGGTTGGGGGAGATCTCGACGTATCGGAATTTCGGCGAGCGGATCAGGAAGACCAGGGAGGAGTTTTTGGGGTTTCTGCGTGAGGCGAAATCGGAGAATAAAAAGATCGTGGGATATGGGGCGGCGGCGAAGGGGAACACGCTGCTGAATTTTTGCGGGGTGAAGGGGGATTCGATTGAGTATGTGGTGGATCAGTCGCCGTATAAGCAGGGGAAGTTTCTGCCCGGGAGTCATATTCCGATAGAAGCGCCGGAGAAGGTGAGGGAGACGAAGCCGGATTATCTGCTGATTTTGCCGTGGAATATTCGGGTGGAGGTTATGTGGCAGATGGAGTTTATCCGGGAATGGGGTGGAAAATTTGTGGTGGCGATTCCAGTGGTGCGTGATTTTTGAAGGAAAAGAATGAAATTTGAAGCGACGGAATTGGCGGGAGCGTTTGTAATCGAGCCGGAGAAATTCCGGGACGAGCGGGGGTTCTTTTGCTATTCGTTTGACCGGGGGAAGTTTGAGAAATTGGGGTTGCCGACGGGGATCGTGCAGTCGAATATTTCTTTTAATGCGAAGAAGGGGACGTTGCGGGGGATGCATTTTCAGGTTGAGCCGATGGCGCAGCCGAAGCTGGTGCGGTGCACGAGCGGGGCGATTTATGATGTGATCATTGATCTGCGGAAGGAATCGGGGACGCATCGGAAGTGGTTTGGGGTGGAACTTTCGGCGGAGAGTCATCGGGGGATTTTTATTCCGGTGGGATTTGCGCATGGGTTTCAGACTCTGACGGATGGGGCGGAGGTGCTCTACGATATGTTTGAGTGGTATGCCGCGGAGACGGCGCGGGGTGAGGTATGATGATTCGGCGTTTGGCATCAAATGGCCTGAGAAGGTTTCGGTGATTTCGGAGAGGGATCGGACGTATCCGGATTATGGGGGTTGAATGGGAATGCGCCGGACATCAATTGACGGAATAAGAAGCAAAAGACTTTTATCGGTTACGGTTTGCTTGACGAACGGAACTCGGGGGCTCGTATATGCATGGGCGGTTCCGCCGCGGGAGCATATGGCTGGCCTGGTGACGTTCGGTGCGGCCTTGGGGTGTTGGACGGGTGGGCCTGGGGGAATTTCCAAGTGAACCGCGTATTGGTGACAGGGTCTGGCGGGTTTTTGGGGAGGCGGGTGGTGGCGCAGCTTTTGGGGAGGGGGTATGAGGTGCATGGGGTGCATCTGCATAGTGCCCCCCTGCCGGGGGTGATATCGCATCGAGTGGATTTGCTGGACACGCGGAAAATGCGGGAGATGGCTGCGCGGGTGAGGGCGACGCATCTGGTGCATCTGGCATGGTACGCGGAGCATGGCAAGTTTTGGGATTCGCGGGCCAATGTCGAGTGGAAGAAGGCGTCGGAAGAGCTGTTTAAGAGTTTTGTGGCGGGAGGCGGGAGGCGGGCGGTGTTTGCGGGGACGTGCGGGAATATGACTGGTCGTATTCGCATCTGACTGAAGAGAAGACGCCGAGTAAGCCGGGGACGCCTTATGGCGTTTGCAAGAATTCGACTCGCGTGAATGTGGAAGCGGTGGCGAAAGAGGGAAATGTTTCCGTGGCGTGGGGGAGAATTTTTTTTACCTATGGGCCGGGGGAAGATCCGCGGAGGTTTGTGCCATCGATCTTGAATCCGCTACAGAATAGGGAGTGCGCGGCGGTGAAATTTAGGGGGCACATGAGGGACTTCATGCACGTTGAGGATGTGGCGGGGGCGTTTGTGGCGATTTTGGAATCGGAGCTGACGGGAGTTGTGAATGTGGCGTCGGGGGAGGCGAAGTCGCTGGGGGAGATTGGAAAAACGATTGCGGAATTGACAGGTGGGGAATCATTGCTTGAGATCCAGGATGCTGGGGCGACGGCGGAGAATCCAAAGGTTTTGACGGCGGATGTGGGGAAGCTGCGGTCGATTGGGTTCAGGCCGAAATATGGCTTGCGAGAGGGGTTGTCAACGCTCTTATAATTTGACGCGGAAATGGCGTGTCAAATTTGGGTTGTAGTAGGGGTCGCGAGGGAAGCGGGTTTGCCATTTGCGGTGGAAGGCTTGGAACTCGGCGCGGTAGGTGCCGGTTTTGCTGACGGATTCGTAGTGGTGGAGGATCGCGTAGGGGGTGCAGACGATTCGCTTGCCGAGTTCGAGGAGCTTGAGGCAATAGTCGATGTCGTTGTAGTTGAGGGGGAATTCTTCGGAGAAGCCGGCGACTTTCAGGTAGTTTTCGGCGCGGGTCATCATACAGGCGCCGGTGACGGCGGACCAGTTTCTGACGACCTGGGAGCTGTGGAAATATCCGGGGTGGTCGGCGGGCTGGCCGTAGAAGGGGTGGCGGGGGTTGCCGTTGAGAAGAATCACGCCGGTGTGTTGCTGGGTGTTGTTTGGGAAGAGGAGTTTTGCGCCGACAGCGCCGATGTGGGGCTGCTGTGAATATTCGAGCATCGATTCGATCCAATCGGGGGTGAGGACTTCGATGTCGTCATTGAGGAGAAGGAGGTGCTGGCCGCGGGCGTGGGAAACGCCGAGATTGATTTTTCGGGTGAGGTTGAAGGGTTCGGTGTATGGGACGATGCGGACGTCGAAGGGTTTGAGGGCGGCCGCGAGATCGGGGGGCATGTCGTTGTTGTCGAGGGCGATGATCTCGAAATTTTTGTAGGTGCTGAGCCGGCGGATGCTGGAGATGCATTCGAGGAGGAACCAGGTTTGGCGGCCGTTTTTTGTGATGGTTCGGCAGGCGCTGGGGATGACGATGGAGATGAGGGGATTGCCGGTGATGGTGTAGCGGATGCGGTGGGTTTCGGGGGAGAGTCCGGGTGTTGTAGAAGCGGCGTCCTCGCCGCTTGAGGAGGGAAGCGGCGGGGACGCCGCTTCTACGAATTCTTCGAGCAGACGTTGGGTGGCGTCGGGGGAGGGGGCGAGGGGATTTTTAGCCTGGCGGTGGTAGAGGATGTCGGGGATGTGAGCAATTGTCGGATTGCGGGGGAGGAGGCGGAGGAGGAGGTCTAATTCGGTGGCGGATTGGAGATCGGGGCGGAGGCCGCCGGCGTCGCGGACCAGGTTGGTGCGAAAGGCGGTGAGGCGGCCAATATAAGGGAATTCGAGAAAATAGTCGGGGGACCAATCGGGCTTGAAGAAGGGGGTGTGGTGGTCGCCTGTGGAGGTGATGCGGTCTTCGTCGGAGTAGAGGATGTCTATGGATGGGTTGGCAGTGATCTGCTCGGCGAGGCGGAGCAGCGCGTGGGGGGCGAGGCGGTCGCCTTCATCGAGGAAGCAGAGGTATTGGCCGGTGGCGGAATCTAGACGGGATTTGGTTGGGGGGAGGAGTTCGTAGTTTTTGTAGAGTTGGTTTTGGAGCGACGGGCTGCCGCTGGAGATGATTGAGAATTTGGGGCCGGAATGGAGATGGTTTTTTCTGGGGGGCGGGTGGAGTTGACGCCAGCGCTGGTAGTCGGATGGGCGGGGGGAATGGAATTCGCGGAGGAGGGCGCGGAAGTTGCCGCGAGATAGGAATTTTAAGAGGAGGCGCGGGGTGACGGGGCTGGAGAAGTCTTCGGGGTTGGACATCTGCGGGGGTGGTTTAATCCGGCAGTTGTCCAAACACAAGTGCGTGCGAAATCACCCACGGCGGCGCTGTGGACGTTTCGAGCAAAAGCACGAGCGACACGGTGTCGCGGTCGATGGCTTCGGCTCGATGGGTGGAAGATGAAGCAAGGGGCGCGCCGCACGGATTCGTGTAAACTCCCCTTTTGAAATGGCGACGCGAATTTTATTGCTCATCACGGATCTGAAAATCGGCGGGACGCCGACCGTCGTGCGCGAGCTGGCGCTGCGGCTGAATGCGGATGAGGATTTTGAGGTGGAGGTCGCTTGTCTGGATGGGTGGGGACCGGTGGCAGAGCAATTGCAGGAGCATGGCGTGTCGGTAACGGCGCTGGAGGCCGCGGGGAAGTGGGATGCGCGGGTTATTTTCGGCTGCTGGGGCTGATTCGCGAGAAACGCATCGACACTGTTTTCAGTTTTCTGATTCATGCCAATGCGGTGGCGGCAGTGGCGGCGCGATTTATGCCGGGGGTTCGATTTATTCAGTCGATCCAGACGACGCAGGCGAAGCCGGCGTGGCACTGGGCGGTGCAGAATG
This sequence comes from uncultured Phycisphaerales bacterium, assembly GCA_963755915.1. Classification (GTDB taxonomy): domain Bacteria; phylum Planctomycetota; class Phycisphaerae; order Tepidisphaerales; family Tepidisphaeraceae; genus PALSA-1353. Next base: position 2,017,581 of record CAVWLP010000002.1, on the reverse strand, counting down.
CGATTCAGGGAGCGGCGGAAGTGATCGTCGTGCCGTCGCCCTCGGCGGCGGAGGCGGCGGAGAACTTTGCGGGGGTGGATCGGCGGAAGATTCTGGTGATTCCAAACGCGGTGGATTTGCCGGAGGAGGCGGCGGGGACGGAAGAGGATGAGGAGTCGCACGTGGGGTTTATCGGGAGGCTGGATGCGATCAAGCGTGTGCCGGATTTGGTGACGGCGGTGTCGATGCTGTTTCCGCCGGTGATTTTGGATATTTTTGGGGAGGGGGAAGAGCGGAAGAATATTTCGGCGGCGATTGAATCGCTGGATTTGAAGAACCGGGTGATTTTGCATGGGGCGGTCGCCGGGCCGGTGGGAGCCTTGGCGAGCATTGACGTGCTGGTGCTGCCGTCGGATGCGGAGGGGTTTGGGCTGGTGCTGATCGAAGCGATGGCGGCGGGCGTGCCGGTGATCGGGACGAATGTGCCGGGGATTCGGGATGTGATTGAGAATGGGATGAACGGGCTGCTGGTTCCGGCGCAATCCGCCGGCGCTGGCGGATGCGATCGCGAAGATTTTGACGGATTCGGGGCTGAGGGAGAAACTTGTCGCGGGGGGAGTGAAGACCGTGGAGGAGCGATTTACGTGGGGGATTGTTTATCCGCAGTATCGAGGGCTATTGCTAAAAAAAGAATGAAGATCTCACGCAGAGCGCAAGGCGCAGAGAGAAGGGCTTATTCTACTCTGCGCCTCTTGCGCCTCTGCGTGAGATTTAATCGTATTTCAAGGGCATTTCGCCTTTGGGGCGGGATCGCCAGCGGCGGTGGAGCCAGAGGTATTGGCTGGGGTCGGCGCGGACGAAATCTTCGATCGCTTTGGTGTAGCGCTGGGTGATGTAGTGGAGGGGGTCGGGTTGGTCTTTCCAGTCGGCGGGGAAAATGATGTCCTGGGTGGCGAGGCGGAAATGGAAGCGGTCGTTTAAGCGCCGGGCATAGCCGACGATGACGGGGACCTCGTATTGCATGGCGAGCAGGCCGATGGATTTGTAGGTGCTGGCTTTTCGGCCGAAGAAATCGACGAAGACGCCTTTGGAGCCAGCGTTCTGGTCGGCGACGAAACCGACGACCCCCCCACCGGCGAGGAGGGTGGTGATTTCGGTGGTGGCGCCTTTTTTTCCGACGATTTTCTGGCCCTGTCGTTCGCGGACGCCAAGGAGCCAGTCGCTGACGTATTTGTTGTCGAGTGGACGGGCGACGGCGGTGCTTTCGAAGCCGAGGGTGGCCATGACGTAGCCGAGGATCTCCCAGTTTCCGTAGTGGCCGGTGAGCATGATGAGACCTTTTTCGTTGTTCATGAGGAGGCTGAGAGTTTGTTGGAAGTTGTCGATGTCGACAAATTTTCGCCAGGTGTCGATGCGGACGAGGTGGGTGGTGTGGAGGACCTCGACGGCGAGCATAAACATGTGCTGGACACTCTGGCGGGCAAGGCGATGGCGCTGGTCATCCGTCATGGCGGGGAAGGAGCGCTCGAGGTTGGCCATGGCGCGATGGTGGTGCTTTTTGTCGAAATAATCCCAGAGGGCGCCGAAGAACCGGGCGGTGTTGAGGTTGAGATTGACGGGAAACCAGTGCATGACCATGGCGACGAAGCGCAGGGCGAAATACTGGAGGCGGTCGATCAGATCGTTGCGTTGCTTGGGCATCGAGTGAAGGGATTCTATCCGCCGATGCGGCTCATCTGCTTGTTACCGTGATAGGAATGGACCTGTGGCTTTAGGCGGACGCAGCGGGTCATGGCATCGCCCAGCGCGGCGAGGGGAGACCCGACGGCGGGATCGCGGAGAATGGATTTGACATCGACTTCGCCGCCGTCGAAGAGGCAGGAGCGGAGAAGGCCGTCGGCGGTGAGGCGGAGGCGGTTGCAGGTGGAGCAGAATGGGGCGGACATGGCGCTGATAAAGCCGATGCGGCCGATGGGATTTCCGCGGGAGAGACGCCAGACGGTGGCGGGGCCTACGCCGGGTTCGGATCGGCGATCGACGGGTTCGAGCGGGCCCAATTCGCGCTCGATGATTTCGCGGGTTTCGGATTCGGGGATGAGGGTGTCGCGTCCGCGCTCCTGGCCCTCGCAGCCGGCGGCTGGACCTATGGCCGAATCGCCGAGGGGCATGTATTCGATGAAGCGGACGGTGACGCGGCGGTTGAGAGTCAGGCGGGCGAAATCGGGGAGTTCGGCGTCGTTGATGCCGCGCATGGTGACGCAATTGATTTTGATGGGGGAAAGGCCGACTTCTTCGGCGCGGTCGAGGCCGCGGAGGACGGCGGAGAGATCGCCGGTGCGGGTTATCTTTTTAAAGCGATTGGGATCGAGGCTGTCGATGCTGACGGTGATTCTGTCGAGACCAGCGGAGCGGAGGGGCTCTGCCAGATTGGCGAGGAGCTGGCCGTTGGTGGTGAGGGAGAGGTCTTCGACGCCGTTGATCCGGCGGAGCATTTTGACGAGATCAACCAGGCCGTTGCGGACGGTAGGCTCGCCACCGGTGAGCTTGAAGCGGCGGATGCCGTGAACGTGAACGGCGGCGCGGACAACCTGGGCGATTTCCTCGAAGGTGAGGATTTCAAATCGGGGCAGCCAGGGGACGCCCTCTTCGGGCATGCAGTAAAGGCAGCGATAGTTGCAGCGGTCGGTAATGCTGATGCGGAGAACCTTGACCGAGGAGATATCGGCCGGGCCCGCGGCAAGCGGGGTGAAGATGGTGGAGGGAATTTCTGCGATCTTGAGCAGCAAAATTAGATGCTCCTTGAAACATATTATAGGATTGCAAAGGGAATGGCGACGGGGGGTATTTAAGGGCCGGCATCTGATGGCGGATGAAACGGGCGATTCTCGGCTTTACGCGGTGGTAACTGCGGTCTTCGCGGTATGCGCGGGGATCACCCTCTATTTTTGCCACTCGATGTCGGGGGGGATGGAGATGAGCGGGGGCTGGACGATGTCGATGATGTGGATGCGTATGCCGGGGCAGAGCTGGGCAGGCGCGGGGGCGATGTTCATGGGGATGTGGGTGGCGATGATGGTGGCGATGATGCTGCCGTCGGCGGTGCCGATGCTGCGGCGGCATCGTGGGACGTGGGCAGCGACGGGGCTGGTTGCGGCGGGGTATTTTTTTGTGTGGAGCGCAGCGGGAGTGGCGGTTTATTTGCCGGGCGTGATCCTGGGGATGGCGGCGATGAGGTGGGAATCGGTGAGCCGGGCGGTGCCGGATGTAATGGGTCTAACGCTGGTGATTGCGGGGGCGATGCAGTTTATGCCGTGGAAGGCAAGGGCGCTTTCGCGTTGCCGGTGCGGCGAAAAGTGTGGAGAATCGAAATCTGCGTGGACGCGCGGGATTGAATGCGGGTTGTGCTGCGTCACGAGCTGCTTTGGGCCCACGCTGATTCTTCTGGCGCTGGGGATGATGAATCCGGTGGTGATTGGGATGATTACCGTTCTTATTGCGATGGAGAAATTGTTGCCGGAGCCGAAGTATGTGGTGAGGGGAGCTGGAGTTTTGGCGGTGATATGGGGAGTGGGGATGCTCGGTGGCTTGATCTAGACGCCGCGGGATCGGCGGCGGATTGCGGATTGAAGCGGATCGAGACACTGCTTAATCCAGGGGCCTTTCCGGCCGGACTGGATGGTGAACCATGCGCGGTTTTCCTGTGGCCATAAAGTGATCTCGAGGGTTCCGGGTTCGCGGTTGCGCTTGACGTGCCAGTGGATGCAGCCGGGATAAGATTTGAGCGTCGTGCGCAGAGTGGTGGTTAGGCCGAGGTCGGTAATCGCGCGGTCGACGGAATCAGCGATTTGGCTGGGATCGCAATCGGGGCTCAGGCGGATGGGGATTTGTTGCAATGGAGGACCTGGTGCGCGAATTTGAGCAGTAGAACAGTGGAGCAGTAGACCGTCCCGATAGATCGGGACTCTGTTTTTTGGCGGGGCCAAAAAACGGAGGAGGTGAGATTCGAACTCACGGGACCCTTGCGGGCCCACCGGTTTTCAAGACCGGCGCATTCGACCACTCTGCCACTCCTCCCGGGGGCTTTGCTGGGGCGCGATTTTATAGGATGGGGTCGGCAATGACCAGATACCGGAAATTTGGCTGAAATATTGGGCGTTGACCGGTTTGAAGCGGAAACAATATGGTGCTTCAAAGACGTTGCTCATGTTCAAGTCGATTGACAAAAGCGAGGTGGAAGCCGCGGCGGGAAGCGATCAGAAGCGTGTTCCGCGCAAGCGACGGAGGTGGGTTCGCGCGATTCTGTATTTGGGGCTGGGGATGGTGGGGGTGATTGTTTGCATAAGGCCGATGCTGCCTTGGGCAGTCAGGTGGTATGTCAACAAGACGCTGAGCCAGAGCGTTTTGTATGAGGGGCGGATTGGGGATGTGACCTTGGATCTCTGGCGGGGGGCGTATTCGATCGATGACGTGCGGATCTTCAAGACCAACGGCGAGGTGCCGGAGCCGCTGTTTAAGTGCAAGCGGCTGGAGTTGGCGGTGCAGTGGAACGCGGTGCTGGATGGAAAGATCGTGGGGGAGGTAACGATGCAGGAGCCGGAGGTGAATTTTGTCGACTCATCCGATGATTCGGAGGGGCAGACGGGCGCTGGGGGTCCGTGGCTGGCGATGCTGCGGGCGCTATTTCCGTTTGATCTGAACCGGTTGGAGATGCATGACGGGTCGATTCATTTTCACAGTTACCGGCGAGCTACGCCGGTGGATATCTATCTGGACCAGCTTGAAGGGACAGTTGACGATTTGACGAATATCCGAGGCCGGACGGCGGAGCTGCTGACGACGATTCACGCGAAGGGAATGGCGATGGATCAGGCGGAGTTTGAATTCAATATGAAGCTGGATCCGTTTTCGTACAACCCGCATTTTGAGATGGCGGCACGGCTGATCGGGCTGGACGTGACGACGCTGAACGCGCTGACGATGACTTATGGGCGGTTTGATTTTAAGCACGGGTGGTTTGATTTGGTGGTGGAGGCGCAGGCGCATGCGGGGGAAATCCAGGGGTATGTGAAGCCGCTGTTTCGGGATTTGACGGTTTTTGATCTGGTGGAGGACGTGAAGGGGGACAAGGATCCGTTGCAATTTTTCTGGCAGGCGCTGCTGGGGGTGACGACAGGCGTGTTTAAGAACCAGCAGCGGAATCAATTTGGAACGTACGTTCCGTTTACGGGGGATTTGAGCAAGCCGAAGGGGGATATTCTGGCGATGGTGGGAAACGTGCTGAGGAATGCGTTTATACGAGCGTATTTGCCGCGGCTGGAAGACGGATCGAACTCGTATGACGGGATGGAGTTTGAGCCGGGGTCGATCACGGGACCGGATTCTGTCGGAGATCAGCCATGAGCGGTGTGATGAAGATAAGCGTTCTGTTCTTGCTGCTGCTGCCGGCGTTGCAATTGGCCGGGGGGTGCGGGAGCGATGAGACGCCCAACAAGAATTTCTATACCTCGGGAAACAAGGAGGCGGACGAGCGTGCGGATCAGCGGATGGCGCAGGCGCAGCAATTAACGGGTGGAGGGGATTCGGGATCGGCGCTGTCGGGGACGAAGAAGTCGCTGTTTGACCGGCTGGGAGGGATGCAGGGGGTGCAGGCGATAACGGATGACTGGGTGTCGCGAATGCTGGCGGATCCGCGGGTGAATTTCACGCGTCAGGGCGTGGTGCAGGGCGGGCTGAGCATTCATCACGATCGGTCGATGCAGTGGGACGCGAATCAGGATAATGTAAAGACGTTGAAGCTGCATTTCGCACAGTTTCTCGCGCTGGCGAGCGGAGGGCCGGCGCAATACCAGGGACAGGAGATCAAGTCGGCGCATACGGACATGCATATTAGCAACGATGAATTTGACGCGAGCGTGGGAGATTTGAAGGCGACGCTGGATAAAATGCAGGTTGCGAATACAGAACAGAAAGAGCTGCTGGCGATTGTGGAATCGACGCGGGGGGAGATTGTGGAGGAGAGGTAACGGGGCGGGCGGGCGTTGAGCAAATTTGCGGCTAGACGGAGAGAGCTTCTTTGATGCGGTTGCGCACCCAGGCATCGGGGGCGAGTTCTTCGACGTAATATGTGTGATTTTCCCGGCGCATCGATTGTGCGAGGGATTCGTCATTGAGCAGTCGGCGGCAAGCGGCAACGCACTCTTCAGGGGTGGAGAAAGGGAGGTAATGTGTTCCTTCGATGAGTTTTTTTGGGAGGGCGTTGCGCGGTTTTTCGGCGGCAATGCATTGGGAAGCGGCGATGTATTCGCCGAGTTTCCAGGCGGTGGAATGGTGGAGGCCTTCGGTGTAGACGCCAACGAGGCGGGATTGGGCGGTTTTGAGGTATTTGGATTTTTGTCCGCCGGCAGGGGCGAGGAGGTCGGGGAAATTTCGTTTGGCGAGGGGCGTGGGGACGAGTCCGCCATGGAATTGGGGGCCGAGGGATTCGCGGAGGGCGCGGAGGATGGAGACGCGGGATTGATTGATTTCGGCGGCGGTTGGGCCGACGTCGGATTCTTCCCAGAGGCGGGTTTGGAAGATAACCGCGGGGATAGCGGGTTGTGTGGGAGCGCGTTCGAGGGCGCGCTGGGGCGGGACAACGGAGAGACAGCGGAATTGGCGGCGGAGCCAGGAGAAGAACGTCGGCGGCGAAGAGATGAGATGGGGGATTTGCGCACGGCATAAGGCGGTGGTCAGGCCGGGGGCGCGGCAGGTAAAGTTGAGCCCGAGGGGGAGAATCTTGGGAGCCTGGGAAGAGGGGAGGTCGGAGGCGTAGTAGCTGCGCTTGAAATAGACGTCACAGTTGCCGAGGGCGTCCAGAGAAAACAGGTCGGAACGGTCGCGGAAATCGGTGACGACGCGGCGGGTTTTGCCGGCGGAGTCGATCTCGAAGGAGAGGATGGAATCGGTCGGTTCGTCGGCGGGAGCGCGATTGGGGCGAATGAGGAAGCGGAGAGAGATTTCTCCGGATTGATGGAGGAGCCAGAAGCCGGAGAGCCACCGGGCGGTGTGATAGAAGATGTGGTCGCGGTCGAGCCAGCAGGTTACGCGGGGCATTTGAAGGTTTCGTCGGTGGCGATGGTCGGCATTATATCGCGGGGCGGGGCGCAATTTGGGCTGGAAAGCGGCGAGAAGCTTTACCGGCTGTGGATTTGGCGGGTTTTAACCCGGCAGAGACGTTTATTCGCGTGGAGCGAACGGCATGAGTGATACTCTCGGACAGCTTCAGGAGGTTTTCTGCCGGGTGTTTGGCGATGACGAAATCACTCTGGCCCGGGAGACGACGGCGGCGGATATCGATGGGTGGGATTCGATGATGACGATCAATCTCATGATCGCGATTGAGAAGCGGTTTGGGATCCGGTTTGCGCCGATGCGAAGGTGAATCTGAGAATGTTCCGTCACCCGATGAAGGACAGACTGCGTCCGAGCTGGCAGGGGCTGCTGGACGATCTGAAGGCGCGGGGTGTGAAAGTGATCGGCATATTGCTGCCGCGAGGAAGCTGGACCGAAGGCGCGCCCGCGGAAGCGTTTTCGGATGAGATGCGGCGGATCTATGCGCAGCGACAGATTCCGCTGCTGGACTACAGCCGGTCGGTCCCTGACGCGGACTATATGGATTCGGTGCATTATTCGTTCAAGGGGAGGAGATCACCGATCGATTTCTGATGAAGCTTGCGCTGGATTTTCTGCGTGGAACGGGTGCGCTGCCGGCCAGTTCTGTGTTCAAGGAGACGTCGATCCCAGGGGTGCAAGCGAGCCAATGAGGTAATTCGACGGGATGGGTCAGGTGATTTGCTCGAGCGCGGCCAGGAGGCTGGCACCGTTTGGGGTTCCCCATCCCGAGTCGGCGTCGTAGCCTATCTGCGCGGAGTATCCGCCGGCATAGGCGGTTTTGTTGTTGCCGGTGACGACATCGGTGCAGGCGACGATGCCGAGCACTCGGCCGTCACCAAATTGGGATTGGTAGAGCAGCGGCGTGAGATAGCCGACGCGCTGGCCGGGCGCCGCCCGGCGTTGATGAGAGTAATCAGCGCGGCGACGAGTGGAGTTGCGGCGCTGGTGCCGCCGTTGGGCTGGGGCTGGCCATCGACGACGAGAAGATACGGGGAGGCGTTCCAGTCGGCGTTGGCGGAAAGATCGGGAATCACACGGCCGGCTATTGCGCCGGGATTGACGGAGGGGATGGTGACGGCGGATTGCCACTGGGGACGGGGGAAGACGGCGCTGACCCCCCCACCGCCGCTGCCGCCGTCGTTTTCGCGCAGTCCGTCGCCTTCGAACCAGCCGATGTCGGGCTGGAGCTGGGCGATCTGGGTGATGGTGGTTCCGCCGATGGAAAGGACGTAAGGGCTGGAGGCGGGGAAGTCGAGGTGGGCGCGGCCGTCGGGGTCGGCGTCGCTGGAGCCATCGTCGCCAGCGGCGACGCAGACGGTGATGCCGAGATGCGCGGCTTCCATCAGCGTTTCGTTGATCTGGCTCATGGCTTGTGGCGTCCAGATGTCAGTGTCTTCGGGCGCGCCCCAACTGATGGAGATGACGCCGGGGGAATTGGCGGCGTCGTGAACGGCGGCGTCGAGCGCGGTGATCCAGCCTTGCTCCGTCCACTGTGCGAAATAGACGGCGATGGAAGATTTCGGGCAAACGCCGGCGACGACTTCAATGTCGAGCATGACTTCGCCTTCAGCGCCGTCGCGGGCGGAGGTGGAGGAGCCGTCGACGCTGATGGGGGTAACTTCGGGCGTCAAGATTCCCGCGAGTTGGCAGAATTGCTGCAAGTCGCTGGGGAAATATCCGCCGCCGAATTCGAGGATGGCGGCGCACTGGCCGGCGCCGTCGCCGGGAGGAAAGTTGTAGTGGGCGGCGAGCTGGGCGGGGAGATAGCAGGATGAAGCGACTCGGCGATGGTGAGCCGAATTTTGCGCGGGGCGTCGCGCGCGGCGGGCGACCCGGCGCGTGTCGAGGCCGAAGACAGCCTGGACGATGCCGTGAAGCTCGGCGGGAACATGGATGTGGCCGACGCGGCCGCGGTAATTGCCGGAGGCGTGGACGTAGTTGAAGAGTTTGACCAGGAAGACCCTTTCGACGGCGGCGGCGGGGCCGCAGACTCGGACGGTGCGCGTGAGCGGATTGGCCGCGGTGATTTGCAGGCCGCGGTTTTTAAGTGAATCGGCGACGGTTTGCAGGTCGGCGGCAGAGGCGCCAAAGTCGGCGGCGAGCTGGTCGTGCGTCATGTGGGCAGCGGGACGGGTGGTCAGTTCGGGAAGCGGGCGCCGGCGGCGGAGCTTGAGCGTGAGGTCGATGATTGCATGCGGATTGACCGGACTGACGGCGCGGGAGCCGCTCTGCGGCGTGCGCGCGCTTCCTTCGAGGAGGGCGTGCGAAGCGAGGTGACACGAATTGCGCGGACCGGTGCTGCGTCGTCATGGCAAGCTCCTGGGTGATTGGGGATTACGGGGACCAGCGTCTTGCGCGATAGCGAAAACAGCGCCCCGCTATATATGGGTCCAAAAGGTGTACGTTTTGGACCTATTTTGGAAAAATCGCGGAATTATTTTTCGAAAATTTTTTGCTGAACCGGGCCGGCGGGTTTACAGGGTGTGCGAAGCGGGTTTCCGAGCGGTGCGAATGGTGTCGTGGATGTCCAGGGCCCCCTCAATCAGCATTCGTGGGGGTTGTACACTTACGAAAAAAGAAAGCCCCAGGATCGCAATCCTGGGGCTTTGATGCAAATTCAATTTGCGCTGCCGGAAAGGAAGCGTTTACAGCCCGCCCGGCGCCGGCCCACCGCCTGGCGGGGGCTGCTGGGGAGTCTGCGTTTTGAGATAAACCTGCATTCCCGCGGCGGCGATGGCCTGAAGGAGCTGCGAGGGCATGAAGCTGTCCACCCGTACCGCCGGGCCGTCGGTGGAGAGGGTTATGCCAAGGGGCGGAAGGTTTTCCGGCATGGTGACGCCCATGTCGATGCCGAACATCTTGGCATATCCGAAACCGGTGGTGGCCCACAGATCCAGGGGGATATAGACCGCCGCGAAACGATCGGTGGGAAGCTGCGAGGAGACGGCTTTAACGGAGGGGAGCTTGGCCATCGGATCGTCGCCGGCCTTGACGGCGGCGATGGCGGCGCTGATGCCGGCGTCGTCGAGGCCCATCACCGTGAGCATGTTCTGGTCATTGACCACGCCGGTGAAGGCGTCGGGGCCCTGCGGGCCATAGATCATGCTGATGAGCTGCATGGCCTGCATCTGGCCGGGGTTGTTGCCGTTGAGGGGGATCTGGCTTTTCATTTCGTCGAAACTGACGCCATCGACGGTCTTGGAATCGCGGGTGAAAGTCTGGGTGCTGGCGGCCTGGCCGAGACCGAGAGCCTTCATCGCTGCCTGCTGGTCGTCGGCCATCTGGCGGAAGGCGTCGAGCATGGTCTTGGCGTCGCCCTGGCGGACGTTGACGAACTGCACGAGCGGCCCCGCGCCAGGCTGGGCGCTGGGGCACAGAAGGCCCATGGTGGATTCACCGGAAGCGGCGGAGAGCTTTTCGAGGCCGATGATCCAATCGTTGAGCGAAGAGTAATCGGGGCCGAGTTCGTTGATGGAATTCTGAACGGGGGTCAGAAAATCGGTCAGGCCCTTGTTGGCTTCGGGAGTGGGACCCGCCCCACCGCCGAAGAAAAGGTATTTGCCGCCGGCCAGGCCGGTGAGGAAGGAATCCTGCGAATTCTTGATGTTGGCGAAGAACTGCGCGCCGGAGCTGTCGGGCGTAAACTGGCAGGAGAGGGTAGTGGCGACGCCGTCGCCGGAGAGGTTGAAACTCAGGCAGGCGTCATCGGCGCTCTGGGCGAATTTCTGGGCGACGTCGAGGCACTGGTTGGCGATCACCTTGGCGACGGGGGCGAATTTGGTGGCGTCGAAATTCTGCATGTGGGCGATCTGCTGAATGAGCTGGTCGATTGCCGGGGCGGCCGATTGGCGGCCTTGCTCGATCCCGGCAAGCATCTTGCTGCGGAGAGCCTTGAAGTTGACCAGGGCGATCACGTCCTTGGAGTCGAGCTCCTTGGCCGCGAGGCCGTCGACCTGAATGATGTCAGCCGGTGCCGTCGCGACGACGGCGCGAGCCGGGCTCGCAGCCACATAGTTGCCCCAGTGGGCAAGGTAGGTCGTTTCGCTGGACTGTTGGAAATGAACCTGCGTCAGATCGCCGTCCGGCTTGGCGTCGGGGAAGTTGCCGACAAATTTCTGGTAGTCGGAAACGGGGATCAGCAGGAGCATCGACTGCTGCTTATCGACCTGAGAGGCGTCGGGGTCGATAAAGGCGAAGGCGAGGTCGCCGTCGCGGTTGACGCCGTCGGTGACGCCGATGTGCTTCAGAAGCGCGGAGAGAGGGTCGGCGGCGTCCGGCAGCATCTGCTGGAGGCCCAGAAGCGCGGCGAGATTGGCGACCTTCTTGTTCGTCGCATCGAGATTGTTGACCTTTAAAACGACCAGGGCGCTGGAGGGAACCTGCTGCATCACCTGCGCGAAGGCACTGGAAATAGTGGCAAAGACGCAGGCGAGAGCGAGGAGAACGATGGATCGCGGTTTTTTCATCATCATGAGCTTGTTCCTGTAATTGGCCGGTGCGCAATCGTACCGGGCTTTACTCTATGACGGAAGCAAAGGCGGGAAAATTACTTAATCGCAATTGCAATAGCAATTACTGACCGCGGGTAAGAATATAATCACGCGATCCGGCGGCGGAGGGGGCGAAGCAGACACGCAGCGGCCGATGCGCAAATCAACGCCAGCGAGCCCGGTTCGGGGACCACCTGGGGCGTGTAGATCTGGCTGGCATTGGCGGCAGTCACGAAGGTGTCGTTGGTTTCATCGGATTCGGTGGTTTTGCCGTCGGGGGTTTTGTAATCGCCCTCGGCGTCGAGGATCTGGGCGCCGTCGATGGTGACGCCGTCCATATAAACGCCGTCGGCGTAGTACATTTTCCAAGGGCTGTCGTTTTCCAGAACGTCGATGTTCTCGAAATTGAGCCCGTCGGTGTTAGGCGGAGAGCTGTCGAGGCCGTAGATTTCCGCGGCGCTGCCGGTGGCGCTGTTGACGGTGATGTTTTCGAGGGTGATGTTTTTCCAGAGGGGTTCGGTGGAGTCGGTGGGAGAGACGGGATAGTCGCTGTTACTGGGGAAATTGTCCGACCCGTTGTTATAGAAGCTGTTAATGACGATGGCGTCATCGACGTCGGTCATCGTGATGTTGTTGAACGTGACGTTCTGAACGAGTCCGCCGTTCTGGGTGGCGGTGGTGGTTCCGTCGCCGGCCTTGAGGTGGATTCCGTTTTCGATGACCTCGTCCGACCCGGTACCCGAGCCGGTTTCGGTGACGTTGTTGACGTACATGCCGTTGAGGCCGGCGTTGGTCTGCCCGCCGATGGAGATTCCGTGGCCGGCGGTGATGTTGATGTTTTGGATAATGACGTTGGCAGTGTAGGCGGTGATGCCGTTGACGACGGTGGTATCGGGCTTGGCGACAATGTCGTCATCGCCGTCGGCGATGCTGGAGTTTTCGATGAGGACGTTGGTGCCGGAGAAGTCGATGCCATCGGTGTTGGCCTGAACTTTAGAATCCTGGATGGTGACGTTGTTGATGGTCACGTTTGAATCGGCCTCGGTGACGAGGTGCTCGTTGGGGGCGTTTTCAATGGTGACGTTGTTGACTTCGACGTTGTTGAGGCCCTCAAGCTCGACCATTTTGTTGTTGGAGGTGCTGGTGGCGTTGCTGTTGATGATTCCGCCGCCGCTGATTTGGATGTTGCCGGTGGCGGAGGGCGCGGTGCTGATGAAAGTGTCGGTGGTGGCTTCGTTCTGGAGGGTTGCGTTGGTGGCGACGTCGAGATTGACGTTGTTGCCCATGAGGACTTCGTTGGAGAGGTAGGTGACGCCGCCGCTGACGCCGGGCAGTTCGATGGTGCCGCCGCCGTTGGCGGAGGCGTAGGCGATGGCGTCGTTGATAAGGGTGGTGTTGTCGGCAGCGTCGGTGGAGGCGGTGGTTTTACTGGTCGACACACCGCTGATGAGGATTGCCCCGCCGTCGAAGTTTGCGCCGCCCACGCCGCCGTCCGGAAGGGTGAGGTTGTAGACCGTTGAGCCGATGGTAGGCAGCGTTGGGACGACGTAGTCTTGCGCCTGCGCGACTCGGCGCAGAACGCGATCAAGATCGCAGCTCCGATGCTTGTTGGTTTGATTCCCCGGAAAGTGAAGTTGATGACGTCACGGACCGCCGATACGGAACACACATACCCCATTCGTATCCACTCCTCTCGTAGTACTTCCGCTCCATTTCGCCGATTGCGTCAAACGCTTCTTCGTTCGAGTCGAAAGATAGACCAATTTTCGGGGTACTACAATTGTAAAGCTTTGGAGAATCGGGCAATGGAATAGTAAAAAGCGCAGCGAGCAGATCGGTTGGTCGGGTTGTTCTAACCTTAAGATTATCGGACGGTTGCGATGATGGCGTTATGAAATCGGCGCCAGGGCGTGCCTTGGTGCATGCGGCGCAGGGCCAGAACCGAGAGGAGCGCCGCCAGGGCGGCCATTGAGCAGGGCTCGGGAACGCTGGCGATCCCGAAATAGCTGGCGTAGGAGGAGGAATTGTAATTGAGCACGGCCCAGACCTGGTTGTCGGTGCTATCGACACCCCAGCTTCCGAGGTAATTGCCAAGGTTGGAATCGGTGATGCCGTGGAGGGTGGCAAAAGTAGTCCAGGAGGATTGGACGTCGGTAAAGATATCGCCGGAAAGGCCAACGCCGAAGTCACCGATGGTGGCGTTAACCCAGCCAGAGATGCCGCTGCCGCCGCCGTTGGGGTCGAGCCAATCAAGCTCCAGCGCCGCCTGCCGCGGCTGCACCGGTTTCGCTCGCCGGGCCGGTCAGAGCGAATTCGCTGGTGGAGAAGTTCATCTGCAGGGCAAAGGGGTCGGTCTGGCCGGTGCCGGCGGTTCCGGCGTTGGCCATCCCGCTAAGGGTGAAGATGTCGCTGATGATGTCGGGCTGCTCGGAAGTGGTTCGCTGAGACCAGGACATGGTAATGGTTTTGCCGACGCTGGGATTGTTGGTTTTGCTATATCCGCTGAGGATGTTGGCATTGCTGAAAAGGTCGGAGGTGATGGAGGAGCCGAAGTTGTCGTAGCTCTGGTTGAGAGGAGTGGAGCGGATCAGTTTGGTGGCGCCGGTGGAGTCGGCGGCAATATCGACAAACGCAGAACTGTTGTTGAAGAGGCTGCCGGTGACATCGAGAACGCCGCCGACGTTGACGGTGGTCATCCCGTTGTACTGGTTGGCGGCGCTGAGGATGAGGGTTCCTGCGCCGTTTTTGGTGAACCCACCGATTCCGCTGAGGATGGAGGAGATGGTTCCGGAGAATCCGCTGGTGTTTACGAATGCGCCGCCGGGGCCGATGGTTGCCGGGACGTTGACCTTGAGCGGACCAGTCGCCTGGAGGGTTCCACCGGACCAGTCCCAAACGCCGCCGGTGTTCCAGTCGCCCGGCGTTCCAGCGCCGAGAACGAGCTGCTGGAGGGCCAGGATGCCGGCGGTGAGGTTGAGTGTGCCGGTGTATGTGGTCGAGGAAGTCCCCGTCGCGTTATACACCGTATCGCCAAGCTCGACGTTGGGGGCGGTGATCGTTCCCCCGTTGATGTTCAGCGAGCCGTTGTTCTGATCACCAACAAGGATGGTGTCTTCGATATTGAGCGAGCCGGAGGTAATGGGAAGCTGCTCGCCGGCGGCAGGTCCGTTGCCGCCGATGGAGAGATATTCGGCAGTGTTGCCGGAGGTGGTAATCGTAACCGCCCCGTTGGTCGTTCCGTTGCCGCGAATGAATGCCTGCTGGAAGAGGCCGGGGACGGCGCTGGAACTCCAGTTGCCGGTCGTGGACCAATTTCCGGAAGAGGATGTCCAGGTGATGGCCGGGAACTGGTTGGCGAGTTGGTTGGCGTAGTCCTCGACTTCGTCGTAGCCAATTGGGTCGGTGACGGTTGCGAAGGCGGCGTTGGCAATGTTGGTGCTGTTAGCGGCTGCCCAGGCGAGAACGCCGTGCGTTTCGGCCCAGGTGTCGGGGATTCCGTTGTTGGCGCTGCTGGTGGGGGCGGTTCCGCCGGTGATGGTGCCGTAGCCGCCGTTGCCCAGGCCCGAATCGCCGGGGGAGCCGTAGAGATGGTCCCCGCTGGCGGAAGTTCCTCCGGTAGTGCCCAAGGATTCCACCTGGCTGATGTCGAGGGAGTCGAGTTGGTCGCGACTGACGGAATCGCCGGCGTAGGTGGTGTCGTAGGTAAATGCGCCGGCGGCGCTGAATAAGGGCATCGTTGTTGTCGACGCGAACCACGGCGAGCTTTCGATTGTCGCGCCGCCGGGGGAAACCGATGAGCCGTCGAGCACGCCGTTCTTGTTGTCGTCCTCCAAGTTCCCCGAGGCATACATCTCATCGCCGCTGTCCACCTGATAAAACCCCGCATCGCCGTTGCTGGTGGTAGATGGCCCGGTGATGAAATAGTTGTTGACGACGTCCTCCATGCGTGTGCCGCCGGTATTGCCGGAGGTCATGCCTGCCTGGACGTTGTAAACAATGTTGTCGATGACCTGCGCCGAGCCGTCGTTTTCCACGTCTGGATTGCGATTGTGATCGTTGGCAAAGACGTTGTATGCGTAGGTCATGCCGGTGTCGCTCTGACCATGAATTCCGAACTGCTGCCCGATGGCGTCGGAGATGATCGAATTTTGCACGGTCACGTTGGTGGAGTTGGTGAGATCCAAACTGTCGAATTCACCGAATTGCACGGAGACGTGGTTGAGAATGATGTTGGTGCCCCCGTCCATTTCGACGCCGGCTTTGCCGCTGTCGGTACCGCTGCCATTTCCCTGGCGGACGCGAATGTCGTTGACGATGTCGTTGGTGGCGCTGGAAAACGAGATCTCGCCGTCCATCAGCCCGATGCCCTGGCCCGGCGCGGTCTGGCCTTCAATGGTGACATCGTTGGCGACGGCGACTTCGCCGTCGAGGTTGATGTAGCCGCCGACGTCGAAGACAACGATTCGGTTTGGCTCGCTGACGGCGGCTTCGAAGGATCCTGTTCCGGAGGAGTTGAGGTTGGTGACGACGTAGACGCTTCCGCCGCGTCCGCCGGTGGCGATGTCGCCGAAGCCGACGGCGCCGGGGAATGAAACGAGCTGCGCCGATGCGAGCTGGGCACAGCCAACTGTCAGCAGGCCGATGGAGAAAAGCGTCAATAGAGAGCGCTTGATGCGCGAGCGAATCGCCCCTGTGGGAAACAAATTACCCTCCTGCGGTCCGTATGCCGGAAATCGCGAAACCGTCACAAATCGATCTTCACTTGGGACAAATTTAACACTTCGCGAAGCGGAGATTTATAGAATTTCGTTGCGATTATTCCGCGAAACATTTTCAAATCCCGCCATCCCATCCCCATATCCCCGATTTTAACTCAGGATTTGAGGGCAGGCAAAGAGAATAGTTGTAGACATTATCCGGTAAAAATGGGACTTATGTGCGCAAGAGATTGCGTCAGGCGAATCGCGAAACGCGACAGAAGCGGTGATTGGACATCGGCATGAAGGTCCGGAAAAGCCGAGGCGCAAAAAGGACCCATGATCGAATGCCATTCGCTTAGCCCGCAAGTTGTGTCTCCATTGGCGGTTCTGCGTACTCGCGCCGCGATTTGGTCATCAGATCGCATTGCTTTTTCCGCCGCTTTGTGACGCGCGGACACCAACGCTCCGCACGCAGTCGGTTGACGATCAGATCGACGGCCGGCGCCGGGCAATTCGGGGACACCTGTGAGACAGAGGTGATCGATTCTCTCCTGCAGCCACCGTAGCGCATCGATGAAGCTGATGCGATTGGGATCGTTGGCGCGTTGCCGAAGCGCCACCAGCACCATCGCCGCGCGGACCAGGTTGTAGACCAGCACGAAGATCATGAGTTCCTTGAGCACGCCCTGGGCGCTTTTGCACTTGAGCCGGTGCATTCCCATCGTGATCTTGAGATGGCGGAAGTTGGTCTCGACCTCCCAGCGCAGTCCATAGAGTTCGGCGATGCGTCGCTTGGGATATCGCAGCGGGTCCAGCAACGTGGTGGCGATGGTCACGACACGGGTGCGCCGGCCGCGCACGGTAATGCGGTAGCGAAGCTCCCGCACCAGCAGTGTCGGGGCCAGGCCGGCGAAGAGCGATGCGCCGATCCATTTGGGAGCCACCCGCGGCCTGAGCCATTGGACAATCTGATCTTCCTGGCCCAGCTTCCGGATGAATTTGGACTTGGGCTTGCCGCGTTTGCTTTTCTTGCCGCGCCGGGGGGCATGACGCCGGCCGGTTGTGAAATCCACGATCATGTTCTGATGCATCCGGAACACCGCATCCATCGGAAAAACCGAGAGCAAAGCCAGGTGAACGAACGAGCAGAACCCCCGATCCGCCAGTAGCACGTCTTGCGGCTGCAGCGCCGCGTGCAGTCCGACGAGTTGGCCCATCTCATGGCAATTCATGGACATCATCGTCAGATGCAGAATCATGCCGGTGGCCAGGTCCAGCATTCCCAGCAGCTTAATCATTGGAAGCCCGCATCCCGGTTTCTGCGTGGAGGGCTGTGGCCAGCGCTGCTGCAGGGGCGCCGCGTCCGGCGTCGTAACGGAGGTGCCGTCACAGAGGATCACGCGTCGTCCCAGCCAGGAGGCCGGACCCGGCGAGGGTTTCGCGCCATCCTCCGCCTGCGATTGAATGGAGACAATGGCGTTGCGAGAGACATTCTCAACCAGTTGCGCCAGCGCCTCCAGCGGCAAGCGAGCCCGGGCCTGGCAATAACTGGCCGCGGCCACGGTGATGCGACTCAGTTGCCGCAGGTGAGTGATGGCGGTATTGCCGTGCAGTACCTGGAGGATGAACAGCGTCAGTGTCGTCGCCGGATCGAGCAACCGTTGCCGCCAGACGTGACCGGCCTGGGCAAAGTGCTCGTTGACGCGTTGTTTGCCTCCGATGCAGTTGAGCGGATCGGATTTGATTCGAGCGAGGGTTGAAGCGATGATAGCCATCCGTGGCCTCCTGTTGGTTGGTGATCTAGACACCACCATTCTGACAGGAGGCTACGTCTTGCGCAAATCCAGTAAATGCAGTGCCGGCGCGGAGTTACGAGCTAAGCGAATGGCATTCGACCCATGATCTTTTTTTGCGTCCGCGTTTACATAGCGAAGTGGCAAACCTAACGGACTGCTGCCGTACCCGCGGAGGAACGCGTCTTACGGCTGTGTCGTGCCAGGCGCGAGACTTCAGCGGTCGTGCCACCGTCGCGCATTTCGCCAAGCAACTGCGCAATCTCGTCTGCGTTAAATCCACCGTTGCCTCCGCCTGTGATGATTCCCGACCCGCCCGTGATGGCCGCGTTGATGTTTGGGACGCTGATGATCCGACCGTCCACCACAACAGCCAATCGGGCATGCGCGTCTCGTATTTCCGTATGTCTTTTGGCCAGATTCAACCATCGTGTCGTGAAATCACCAAACAACTTCGCCCCAGAGTTATCAAACTGGAACACGATGCAGCGCGTCCCTTCGGGCTCGATCTGCTCGCGGACATTCTGGAGTCTCCATATCCTGTCGGCGGAATTCATTGACGCATCCGCTGTCACGAGCAACGGGAGGTAATGCTTGCCGCCCCATTGCCGTGTTTGTGGCGGCTCGCCGGCACGATCATATTGCTCCGGGTGCTCCACCTCGAACCAGGCGATGGCATCCCCCGCCTGAACGGCAGGACCGGCGCCTCCGGGCACGAGCCGCGCATCCATCGCCGCCAACTGCGCCGGCGTCGCGGTGACTCGGTCGGCAAAAATGTGAAACTCCAGCCCCGCCCGCCCCGTCCCCGCCGCGCTGTCGGCTCGCGCGGTCGCGGTGGAGCCGTCGGTTCGCGGCGTCCCCGCAACGCCGTCGGCCCGCGCAAGATCGCTCCTATCCAAACCACGGCTGGCACAATTGCCAGCAACACGATCGCCGCCGTCAGTTTCACTTTGCCCATGATCACCGCATGATTGGCCGTCTTCACGATTGACCAAGCGTTTGAGCCGGTTGACATTGCCGCCTCCCATCGCGTTTCCAACAATCGCGCCGGTGCTGCCTGCACCCACCGATTGGCCAGGCAATCCGTCATGACGGCCAGACCGATCCCCGCGCCTGCGCCTTTGACTCCATCATTCGCTTGAGACTTTCCATCGCCCGCGAAATTCTCTTTCGCGCGGCGTCTTCCGAAGTTCCCATCTCCATTCCGACTTCGGCCAGGGATTTCTCTGCATAGAACCGCAACACTACCGCCTGCCGGTCCTTTTGGCGCAGGCATGGACGCATTCATCGAGCTTCCATTCCCAATCCGACATTGGCTTTTTTTGATCTGTTCGCATCATCGCCGCCCGCCTCTCGCGTTCTTTTCGCCGAGTCTCGGACCTCATCGCTTGTCCCACCATGAAGATGACCGTTCTCAGCAGCCATGCCGGCAAAATCACTCCATCCCCCATTGTTCTGGCCTGGCGCACCAAGAGGATAAACGTCGCCTGGGTCACGTCCTCCGCCAGTGACGGATCGCTTACCCGCCGGCTGGCGACTGAGTAAACCCAATTCGCATGCCTGCGAAAGAGCTGCCCGAACGCATCGTGGTCGCCCCCCACGTAACGCTTCAAAAGCTCCAAATCGGTCATGCTCGCGATCTCCACCTCCATTATGCCCGCTGCTGGAGCCCAACCGGACATAAAAATCTCACAGTCGAGGGGCCTGGATTACCGGCTGCCATACCGAAATCCCCGGCGATCCGCGTTATTTGGCTCGCCACGAGGGACATAAAGAGGAGGGGTCACTTCCCATCCTGTCCGGAGATACAAACGGGATCGGTTTCTATTCTGTATCGAGCCGGATTGAATAAATGGGACGGGATTGAATAAATGGGACGTACCTTTTATTCATTTCGCTACATTTCAATGCTGAATTCTATTCACTAGGAAATGCCTGTGGAATTTGGCCATAGGATTGAACCGCGGCGATGAGGCCCATAAGGGCCTGTGGATGCGCAATTGAGTGTTTGGGTTGTTGCGCAAAATAGCTACATAGCTAAAGCCAGGAGTAGCGTCGCTGTCGGCACCGTAATGATACGGATGGTTCGTGAAGATCGCCATATTGAACGGTTCTGCTGGGCTGGCCGAGCCGTCGGCCAAGTCGCAAAAGCTATCCAAGCATGCTTTGCACCAAACTGTGTCAAAAACGGATACCTTCGATGGAGAAATATTGACGTCAACAAACACCACGTAAGGACCCTCTGGCGCTATGGCCGCGGCGTCCTGCAATAGCCATTTCACATTCGCGCGAGGCTCAGAAGCCTCACGCTCACCCGCATAACCAAGTACGCCGGCCCTGTGCTTACTTTTAGCCTCGACCCACAGATGTTGTCCGCTTGCGCGATGGGCTGCTCCAAATTCCGGATGTTTACGGCTTGTGTCCGACTCGTCCTCGTGCTTGATATCGAAACCGGCACGAATGCAGGTAGCAGTGACAAAGAGCTCATACCGAGCGCCTTGAAACTGGTCGTGGCGTTTCAACCGGCGCACCACGCTATCCAAAAGCGATTGGTGGTGGCGAAGCACGTATAAGTCATACGCTAGGTTGAAATAGGCCGCGGCGACACCGTTCGGCTTCAACGCATAGATCCCGCTTGGGCCCTTTGATTGACCTGCCTGAGCCTGCAAATTACAGGTCCGCACGTACCAATCTAAAATCGGATGCCGCGCGGCGGGATCTTTTTGGAGTTCCATCTGACCCCAATCAGGTCCCAATACGAAAATAATGTGGTCCCACAAGAAATCGAGAAACGTCTTCCATTGATCCGAAGCGTGCAGTGTGTCGCCCACCGCAACCCATGTTTTGCTCTTCCAATCCGCATGAATGATCGGGCGAACATGACCGAATTGGGCAACCCGGTTCTGTTCGTCCAGTATGTGTTGTTGGTGCCGTATCAGAATTTCCGGAGACGGGACGACGTTTCCCGTGACGCGAGGCCGACAACACTCTTTATATCCGCGCCCGCTGCCGCAGGGACATGGATCGTTCCCGATTACAGGTTCGTTTTGGCTCATGATCTCTGATTCCAAATAACCAGGACAACTAAGAGTGACGCGGAACGACTAAAAGTGACGCGGACAACGAAGAGTGACGTGAACCCATTATATCGATTTCTGCTGTTTTTCCGGCCGTTTTCCTCGGACTTCTGGGGCTCGCGGGGACACAACGTGGGCTCGATCCGCAACGTGCGGGTGGTCTTCCTCCGGTTGAAACTTCCGGATCGATTTTCGTGTTTCTTCAACCATTGAAGCCTCCATTTGACATTATTGTATCCGATGCATCCCTGCCGTGACCGCCAATGACCATATTGCAAGCCAAACGCGAAGGCGCAAAAGTCCCGAAAGACAAGATTGGCTCGATCCTCTGCCAATCACATCGATTCACCACAGAAAATCTACTCATCAAGATATTTATGGTATTTCTCCGCGAACGCTGCACTCCCGCGACAAGGAAGGTTGCCCATCTTACCCATCCTGCCCAGCTTGTTGCGGAGTGTTACCTTTTGTACCGCAATCCCCCTGCTACTTTTTTTCCGCGGTTATAGCGCCACTCAATCGTCTTTTCGCCGATCCCACGTGATGGACCAAAGAATGCGAAAGCCCAGGAAGACCGCGACGAAATAGCCGGCAGCGCCGAGGATGGAAACGCCGCGAATCGTTGGCGGCACATGGTTCACCCACAGCATCGCCGAGGCGAGCAGAAACGCGCTGGTGCACAATCCGTAAACCAGGCGGCTCGCCGAGCGCTCCAGCGGGCGGTGCTTGATGCGAATGGCGAGGTTTCCGGTTTGAAGCTGCTCGAGGAGCTTGTTGAAACTGCGGGGGATGGTCTCGGCCAGCACCTCCCAGTCGCGCCGCAGACGCCGGAGCTTGCGCATCCACGCTTCGGGGGAAAGCTGCTGAAGCACAAACTGGCGCTGAAAGGGCTGAAGAAGGTCGGCGAGGTTGAAATTGGCGCTCATCCCCTTGGCGGTTCCCTCCAGGACGATCAGGCACTTGATCAGCATCGAGAGCCGGCTGGGCATGAAGAGGTTGTATTCATGCATGATGCGGGTGACGGAGGTGAGCGCGCCGCCGATGTCGAATTGGCCGACGGATTGGGTGCCGTACTGGCCGAAGACTTCCATAAGATCGGCGCTGAGACCGCCGCGATCGAGGTCGGCGGGCGCTTTTGTGAGTTCAGCGATGACATCGGCGAGCCGCGGCGCATCCCGGTCGGCGGCGGCAAGAAGAATCTCGATGATCCGCTGGCGCAGCTCGTCGTCGATGCGCCCGACCATGCCGGCGTCGAGGATGCCGATGCGGCCCCGGGTCATGACGATGATGTTTCCCGGGTGCGGGTCGGCGTGATAGAAGCCGTCGCGGAAAATCATCTGCACGAAAACACCGGCGCCCTGCTTGGCGAGGGCTTCGGGATCGATGTTGCGTTTCTTCAGCTTCTTGGCGTTGCCGACGCTGATGCCCTTGAGCATCTGCATCGTCAGCACCCGCCCGTTGCACAGCTCGGGGTAGGGCTTGGGGAAAACGACGGTTTTATCATCCGCGAAGTTTCGGCGGAACTGCTGGAGGCTGCGCATCTCGCGGCGGAAATCGAGCTCGCGCATCAGTGTTTCGCTGAACTCGCGAACGACGGCGGCGGGCTGATAGCGTTTCAAGTCCTGCTGGCGCTCGGCGAGCGAGGCGAGGTTGCCGAGAATATTGAGATCGCGATGGATGGTCCCTTCGATGCCGGGGTGCTGGACTTTCACGACGACGGGCCGGCCGCTAAGGAGCTTGGCGCGATGGACCTGCCCGACGGAGGCGGAGGCCAACGCCTCGCGGTCGAATTCGAGGAAGCATTCGGCGATGGGCCGGCCCAGCTCTTTTTCGACGGTGGCGACGACAACTTCGGGAGGGTCGGCGGGTGTGCCACTTTGAAGCTTGGCAAGCTCGGCGGCGATGTCGAGACCGACAAGGTCTGGACGTGTCCCCAGAACCTGGCCTAGCTTGATGAAGGTGGTGCCCAGGTCGGAAAGGGCCATTCGCAGACGGACGGGGAAGGGTTGGTCGGTGAGGATTTCGCCGGTGTGGCTGGTGAGAAGGCGGCGGGCGGGGGCCCATTCGGTGCCTTCAAGCCAGGCCGCCAGCCCGTGCTTGACGAGCACGCGGACGACTTCCGAGGCGCGGGCGACATCCCCTGGGATATGAGTGACGGATTGAAGTTGCATCGAGGTTATTCGTTTCAGTCGGCGGTTTTGCTCGCGCCTCCTGAGCGTTTGCGTTTTGTGGCGGGCTTGCCCGATTTGAGGTTTTTCACGCGCGCCTGGAGAGCGGCAGGGTCGAGGCTCTCGAGGGCGTTGTGGATCGCGGTTTCGACTTTGGTTTCGATGGCCTTATGAGCCTTGGAAGTTCGTCGCTGGAAGTCGCGAACGAGCCGCCGGCCCTCTGCCTCGGAAAGCTTGGATTGACTGACGAGGTCTTCGGCCGTTTTTTTGATTGCGTCCTTGGTGAGGCTGGCGAGCCCCAACCCGGAAAGGATTGCCTTGCTTATAAGATCGCCCATGAAAAGCTCCTGTTAAATTTAGCGGCAGCCGCTTACCTGGATTGTAACAGCTTGAAGGGGGTTGTGCGCCAGCCCCTGTGGGGCGACTGGCGGACATTGCATCCGAATGGCGGTAAAGGGGGTAAGAGCGGTGAGATTTGGTGGCGGATTGGCGATTATGGATGCGAATGTTTCGGCGGCAGATTTCAAATCGTCAGCCTTCGGCGGCACGGTGAGTCATCTGTTTCATCCTGCCTTCCCGTTCATCCTTGAGATGGATACCGCTGATTTGCCGCTGCAGGCACTGGGCGACCAGGTAATGCAGGGTGTGCGCCGCGAATTCGGGACGAAGCCCGCCGGGGCGGATGTTGGAGACGCAGTTCCGATCGGCATTGCTTCGCCCGGGCTTGGGATCGAAAACCAGGTACGCCCCCAGGCTGTCAGCCGTTCCAAGCCCCGGGCGTTCCCCGAGGAGAATGAGGCTCGCACGAGCGCGCAGTAGATGTCCGATTTCATCCTCAAGCGCCACCCGGGCGAATCGAGCCAAAATCAGCGGCGCAAGACGAATGCGATCCTGCCGCAGAAGATCAACCAAATCGCTTACCACCGCCGCCGCATGGCTTTGGCCGGCGGTCGCGGAAAGACCATCAGCGACAATCAGCGCAAGATCGAATCCATCCGGATGCGACGCGGCAACGCGCGAAAGCTCCGCGGTGCCCGCTTCATCCAACTGGCTCCCCAGATCGGGTCGTTGAAGATAAACCAGCCGATCCGTCACCCGTGAAGCAACCCGAACAATCGGACTCCCCACCTTCGCCAAATCCGCCTCAAGCCGGCCCAGATCGAACGGCGCATGCACCGCGTCGCGCGCCTCCGCATGATCGTAAGCGAATCTGAGCAATTCCCCCGTCGGTAGCGAACCGCCGGCCCGACCCAGGGCAATGCGCACGGCCGTATGCCGGCCAAGCGCGGACCAGGGATCGGGATGTGCCGTCGGTCTGCTCATCACAACCCTCCCTCATTTCCCAGCAGCCGGTTTTCGCGCGATCGGCAGCAATCGTGCCGATGAATCCATCACCTTCATCCGCCGCAGCCACGATTCAAATTCCGGCGCCGGGCGCAGGCCCAAAACCTCCCGCAAATAGCCGGCGTCATGAAAGCT
This sequence comes from uncultured Phycisphaerales bacterium, assembly GCA_963755915.1. Classification (GTDB taxonomy): domain Bacteria; phylum Planctomycetota; class Phycisphaerae; order Tepidisphaerales; family Tepidisphaeraceae; genus PALSA-1353. Next base: position 1,992,743 of record CAVWLP010000002.1, on the reverse strand, counting down.
TGTCGACTGGTAGTTGAGCATGATGTCATCGGCGCCAGGTACGCCCATGATAAAGTTCACGCCGGCCGCGCCCAGCAGCGTCAACAGGTTGTCCATATCATTCTGATCCGCCTCGGCGTGGTTGGTGTAGCAGACATCAACTCCCATCGGCAATCCCATCAGCTTCCCACAGCAATGATCTTCCAGCCCCGCGCGCACGATTTGCTTGCCGTCGTAGAGATATTCGGGACCGATGAAACCGACAACGGTATTGACCAGCAGGGGCTGAAACTGCCTCGCCACGGCGTAGGCGCGCACTTCCAGCGTCTGCTGATCAACGCCATGATGAGCACCGGCGGAGAGACAGCTCCCCTGCCCGGTTTCGAAATACATGCAGTCGCTTCCCACGGTGCCGCGCTTCAGGGAGAGCGCCGCTTCGTGCGCCTGTTTGAGAATCGCCAGGTCGATCCCAAAGCTTTTGTTCGCGGCCTCCGTTCCCGCGATCGACTGGAAAACCAAATCCAGAGGCGCGCTGCGCTCGATGGCCCGCAGTGAAGTTGTCACATGCGCCAGCACGCAGGATTGGGTCGGGATTTCATATCGCTCAATTAGATCCCCGGTCATCTTCAATAGTTCGCATGTGGTGGAGACATTGTCTGTGGCCGGGTTGATCCCAATCACAGCGTCCCCACAGCCGTAGAGCAGCCCGTCGATAATGCCGGCCGCGATCCCCTTCAGATCATCGGTCGGATGGTTCGGCTGAAGACGAACCGAAAGCCTCCGCGGCAGGCCCAGCGTATCGCGAAACTTCGTGACCACTTTGCACTTTGCCGCGATGAGGATCAGGTCCTGGTTCCGGCAGATTTTCGAAACCGCCGCCACCATCTCCGGCGTCAGCCCCCCCGCCAGGGCCGCCAACATTTCGCCGGTTGTTTCGTAATTCAAAAGATATTCGCGGAACTGCCCGACGGTCAGATCGGCAACCGGCGCAAACGCCGCCCGATCGTGCCCATCCAGAATCAGGCGGGTCACTTCATCCGCGTCATAATCAATCAGCGGCTCTTCAAGAAACCGCGCCAGTGGCACATCCGCCAGCATCGTCTGCGCGGCAACGCGCTCTTTTTCACTCCCCGCCGCCACATTCGCCAGGCAATCCCCCGACCGCAGCGGCGAGGCCTTGCCCATCAGCTCCTTCAAATCACGGAATGAATAATGCGTTGACCCGACTTTGGCGCTGTAGCTTCCCATTTTTTCAAGCGGCTGGAAGTGCTAATGCCTATCAAAAGCGACGCCAATTGGCCAGCGCGATTTCTGGGTAGAGCCGATTCGTTTCGGGGTTTTGCGCATCGACGAAAAGAAAAACGAATTTCCGGCCCGAATCGAGCATTTTTTGCGTCAGATCCTCAATCGAACGCTAACATCGCGAGTCGCGGCAACGTATCCTATCCGGTGATATGAACGCCAAACAATCTTACGATGCCTTGATCGTCGAGCTGCGGGAAATCGGGTTGCTCGGATCGGTCTCCGCGCTGCTCGGGTGGGACGAGCGGACGCAGCTTCCAACCAAGGGGGCGGAACATCGCGGCAATCAGTCGGCGCTGCTGGCGCGAATGATCCATGAGCGAGCGACGGCGCCGAAGATCGGCGATTGGCTCGGCGCTGTCGAGAATTCCGATCTCATGGGCCAGGCCGATAGCGATGTCGCCACCAATGTCCGGGAAACGCGGCGCGGGTACGATCGCAAACGAAAGCTGCCGGCTTCACTGGTCGAGGAGCAGGCCAAGCTAGAAGTTCTCGCCCAGCACGCCTGGGCGGAGGCGAGGCGGAAATCCGATTTCGCGGCGTTCGCTCCCTGGCTTGAAAAAACCCTCGTTCTGAAAAAGCAGGAGGCCAACTGTCTCGGGTATCGCGAGCATATTTACGACGCGCTGCTGGAGGATTACGAGCCGGGCTGCACGACCGCGGAGCTTCGCCGGGTGTTCGAGGAGCTGCGGGGGCCGCTGGTCGAGCTGATCCGGAAGATCGCCGAAAGCGGGCGGCGCACCGCAGCCGAAATTCTGGAGCGGGATTATCCGGCGGCCGCGCAGGAGAAGCTTGCCCGCGAGGCGGCGGCGTTTGTCGGTTTTGATTTCCAGGCCGGGCGGCTTGATGTCACCGTGCATCCGTTTTGCACCGACATCGGACCGGGGGATGTCCGGCTGACGACGCGGTACGATCCCAAATATTTCGGCGACGCTTTCTTTGGCGTGATGCATGAGACCGGGCACGGGCTCTACGAGCAGGGCCTGCCGGCCGAGCATTTCGGCTTGCCGTGCGGGCGGGCGGTTTCGCTGGGAATCCATGAGAGCCAGTCGCGGCTGTGGGAAAATTTCGTCGGCCGCAGCCGAGCGTTCTGGCGATTTTTCTGGCCGAAGGTTCAGTCGGCGTTCGCGACCGCGACGGCGGGGGTCGGCGAGGAGGACTGGTACGAGGCGATCAACGACGTCCGGCCGAGCTTCATCCGGACCGAGTCGGACGAGACGACGTACAACCTGCACATCCTTCTGCGATTCGAGCTGGAGCAGGCGATGATGACCGGCGAGGTCGGCGTGAGCGATCTGCCGGAGGCTTGGAACGGGAAGATGAAGGAGTATCTGGGCATGGCGCCGCCGGATGACGCCCGGGGCGTGCTGCAGGATGTTCACTGGTCTTGCGGGGGGATTGGGTATTTTCCGACGTACACGCTCGGGAATCTTTATGCTGCCCAATTCTTCGCGCAGGCACGAAAGGATTTGGGGGATGTGGATGGCCAATTCGCCAGCGGCGAGTTCGAGCCGCTGCTGGGGTGGCTGAGGAAGAATATTCATGTGCATGGGCGGAGGTATTCGGCGGGGGAGCTGGTCCGCAGAGTGACGGGGGAAAGTTTGTCGGCTGGGCCGCTGCTGGAGCATTTGAGACACAGGGCGGGGGAGATTTATGGGGTTTGAGCGGACTGAACAGAACGTAACAAAACGTTAATCCCGTTCGGCACGGGGTTCGCGCAAGCAGCAAGATATTGAGATTGCGCCTTTGATCTTTTTATGGCATGCTGCCGGACGTGCAGGCAAGACTGAAGGAAAAAGAGATCCTGTGCCTCGGACATCTGCGGCGCGTCTTCGCGCTGCTGCCCACGCTGCGGGATGTGGGCTGTGAGCGGGATCGAGCCGGGAACCGCCAGCTTCACTTCGACGATTATTGCAAGCTGGTTTTGCTTTACACCTGGAATCCGCTGATCCAATCCCTGCGGGATCTTCAGGAGGTTGCTGAACTGCCCAAGGTGGCCAAGGCGCTGGGAATTAAGCGTTTTTCCGTGGGCAGTTTCTCTGAATCGGTTCGGGTGTTCGAGCCGGGGCGTTTGACGCCGCTGATTGAGGAATTGGCGGGGGAACTGCCCCAGGCGCCCGATCCGCGTCTTGCGGACTTTGGGCAGGCGATCACGCTGGTCGACGGGACGGTGCTGACGGCGCTGAGTCGGCTGGCCAAATCCGCTTGCGGCATCGATGCGCACTACAACACCTCCCGGGACGGGAAAGCGGTCTATGGCTGGCGTTTGCACGTTCAATTCGATCTGGAGACGTTCAAAGTCCATCGCCTCGACCGCACTGGCGCTCGCAACGCGGGGGCCAACCGTGAAAACAACGTCCTGCGGCGCAGCCTGGAAGCAGGACGGTGCTATGTAGGAGACGGCGGCTACGCCGACCGGAGCCTCTTTGCGGACATCGCCGCGGCGCAAAGCTCCTTTGTGATGCGGGCCGCGGAAAACTCGGTGTTTGAGCTGTTTGAAGAACGATTGCTTTCACAGGAAGCATTGGACGGCGGCGTGGTGCGAGACGCGCTGGTGAAACTCGACGGCCTGGAGACGGCGGCGGATAGGGTGGTGCGACGGGTGGAAGTGCAGGTGAAACCCCATCCGCGCCGCACGCGCAGCGGCAACAAGCCGACGGACCTGATCATCCTGTACACGAACCTGCTGGACCTGCCGGCGGAATTGATCGCCCTGATTTATCTGTACCGCTACACCGTTGAGTTGTTCTTCCGGATCTTCAAGCAACTGCTGGGCATGCGTCACCTGCTGAGCCAACGCCAGGAGGGGATCGACATCCAAATCCACTGCGCGCTGATCGTCTGCGTGCTGATTCAGCTGATCAGCGGCAGGAAGCCGAACAAGGCGATGCGGAACATGATCGGCTGGTATCTGCTGGGGCTGGCCGAGGAACAGGACGTGCTTCGATTCCTGAACAAGCCGGATAACACCGGGATTAAGCTGAGGGCAAGAGCGGAGGCCTTGAAAAAACTGGGAGTAAACTGAAGGGGAATCCGTCGCCGCGGAGACCTCGCGGTTGATGCTGCGCTCTTGCGGACGCCGGCGTGCAGCAGGGGAAAGTAAAAGTATCTAAGCTTCAATTGTTTCGCGTCCTCCACAGCTTTGGAATGCTCCGATGAAGCCTGCGTGCCGAACGGGATTAACAAAACGGAGCGCTTTTTTGAATTTGATTAGTGAGTGCTAGCTTATTGGCGTGGTGTATGTGCTGGTGGGTGAAGGGGTTGGGGGTGATTTGTCCGGCGAGAAGCGGTTCGCGCGGGAAAAAGCGCCCCGTTTGTCGCGAATTTGCTTTGAGGGAGGCTTTGGGATTTGAGGTTTGCTTCACGGCATCGCATGTTTAGTGAGACGTTGTTAATAGACGATACGTATAGTAATATAGTACACAAATGTGGAGCTTTTTCTAATGGGACTGGGCGGCAAGCAAATCCGAGCGGCGCTAGAGGCTACCGGCCGGCGGCTGGGCGACGGTCCGGAAATGGAGGTGCTTGTGGTCGGAGGAGCAGCGGCGGTGCTTAGCGACCTCCTCCGTCCTGAGCGGACGACGGCGGATGTTGATGTGCTCAACATTGTTCCCAGCCGGGAGGACGAAGCACTGTATGAGGCGGCTTCCCTTGTCGGTCGGGAAATGGGTCTTCCCAACGACTGGCTGAATGGCGATGCGGGCCTTTATCGGGAGACGTTGCTGCCGACATGGAAGGACCGACGCGTTGAGGTGGGCCATTTCGGGAGATTGACGGTATATGCCGCCAGTCGGCTCGACCTGATCTCGATGAAGTTCTATGCAGGCCGCCCTCAGGATATTGAGGATCTGCTTGATATTTCTCCGACGCCTGAGGAACGCAAAGTCGTGCGCGAACACATCGCGGCAATAGGCGACGACGGACGAGTCTTGCGAACGCTGGAACGAATCGACGAATGGGAGCAGTAGCGCAGGCGATTGCGCTAACGATGAAGATTGTAAGGTGGACGATGACTGCGATGACGACAAGCACCAAGAAGACGAGGAGCGCGACGGAGGCGCAGGTCGCCGCCGCTTGGGCGCGGCTGGGCGTGATGTTTAACGTCGCAGCGGCCAGGCAGACGCCCGACGTTGAGCGGTTGTTGTTGGATACCGCTCGACTCGCGCCTGGGAACGTGCGCCTGTTCCTGCTGGCGGCGAGCTGGCTGCATCGGTTCAGTTCGTACGTGGCCGGGCACCGGTTGGCGCGGCTGGTGCATGATGAGCTGGAGGTCGAAACTCGGCCCGTGCTTGGGCTGATGCTGGAGTGGGCCGGGGGAATTAACCTCAAATACGCGATCGACGTGTGCCGCGGGTCGATATCGCAAGTTGACCGGCCCCTTTCTGATGCCGAGAACGGCATGGCGGTGCTGCGGCGTCAGGCGGAGCAGAGTGCAAGCGCGCTTTCAAAAAAGTGGGGGCAGTGGTTGTCCGACGAGACGATGCGGATAAAGGACGATGCGATTCGCCCTGTCTTCTGGGTCGCCCGGCACAACCCCGCGCTGGCTGGTCGGTCAACACTTGGGGATATTGCAACGTCGGTTGTGGCGGAATGGCCTGAAGGGGGCGAGGTCGACGGGGCGATGGAGATTTCACGTCGGATTGGTGCGAGCCGGCTGGCGACGAACGGAGCGTTGCGACTTCTTGAGCTTGCGGGACGGGTCGAGATGGAGAGGACGCGGGGACGGCGGGGAATGATTGTGCGGATGTTGGGAGGGGATTGAGCGTTGGTTTTCGCTGGTGCCAGAAACGGCCAGTTTCAATTGATTATGGGGGGCTCCTGACACCTTAAAGTTTCCCGATGGGCTACATGTGAATAATTTTATGGTTTAAGGGTCCTGACCCCTTTGTTTCCTCCGAGTATGTAAACAGTAGAAAGTAGAGCAGGAGAGCCCCCACCCCGCGCTGTGCGAGAGAGTGGAAAGTAGAGCGGCAGACGCCCCCACCCTTGCTCCCGACAGGTCGGGACTTCGCTTCGCTCAGCCCCCAATCCCCCGGAATACCAGGGGAGGGGATAAGAGGGCGCGATCGATCCTTTTTAAACCGCCGCCATATCCACCGACACCACGATATGATGCCCCGCGCCGCCCAGCACGACGCCGCGGACCGGGCTTACGTCGCCGTAATCGCGGCCCCAGGCGAGGGTGATGTGGCGTTCGTTGGGGAAGCAATTATATTGCATTGCCTTTGATTTCTTGACGATATGGCGTTTGGGGCGTAGTTTGATCATGGTAGCCTTGAGATTCCAACAGATTATTTCGTGTCTGATTGCCGGGATATTTCTGGCAGGCGGGTCGCCAGTAACGGCCTGCTCGCCGATTGAATGCGCATCCATCCCGGAGTGCGCGGCGGCCCATTGCAAATGCTGCTGTTGCTGCGGAATTAACGCCGGCAAAATGCCGTGTGGTTCGAATAAATCTCAGCAACCACGCCCGATGATGCCGCAGAATTGCCCGATGGTCGGATCCGGTGTGGTCGTAACAACGACCGCCTCGGCGCAAATCGCACCGCTTCATCTGTTCATTTCGCATCTGCCCTGCTTTTTGACCCTTGCTGCGGCGCCGAGGACCTCGGTTCGTGCGTCAAAGCAGACAGAGGGCCCGCCTCCGCGCACTCTTCTCAGCCTGGGCTGCGCGCTCACCGTTTGATCCACTCCGGAACCTGACTTCCATTCACCGCGAGTTTCACCTCGCCCGGTGATTGGTGCTGCACGTTCATTTTTCGATCGGCTCTTCGTTGCGCGAGTCTCTATGAAAATCCTCGTCATCGTTACGTGCATTGGCGTGCTGATCGCCTCTGCACTCGTCGTTGCAAAGCTCGAATATTCATCGTCGCCACCAACGGTCGAAACAGCTACCGCCGCTTCCAGCGATCAACCCAAACAGCTCTGGACCTGCGGCATGCACCCACAGGTCATCCAGGACCACCCCGGCTTTTGTCCAATCTGTCACATGAAACTGGTTCCGCTGAACCTGGACGATCAGACTTCATCTAATGACATAAAGAAAATCGCCTACTGGTGGGACCCGATGCTTGGGCCGTCGAGCATCTCCGATCATCCCGGCAAAAGCGCGATGGGGATGGACCTGGTTCCGGTCTACAAAGGCGATGTTTCGGCCGGGCCGTCGGTGCGGATCGATCCGGCCGTGGTGCAGAACATGGGCGTGACGACCGCGCCGGTTGTGCGCGGGCCGCTGTCGGTGACGGTGCGAGCGGTGGGGATGTTGGAAGTGCCCGAACCGGGCATGCACGATGTCACGCTTAAGATCAACGGCTTTATCCAGAAGCTCTATGCGGACACGGAGGGAATGAGCGTTGCCAAAGGCGAGGTGCTTTTTGATCTTTATAGCCCCGATTTGCAACTGGCCGAGCAGGAGTTGATCGCGGCCGAGCAAAACCTGAAGGCTTTGGGCAGCGATGCCGGTGATGCCGTTCGGAATGACGCGCGAAATCTGGTGGATTCCGCGAAGCAGAAGCTTCGTTTCTGGGATATTGCGGATAGGGATATTGAAGCCATTGCCGCCGCGGATCAGCCGCCCCAGACCGTTCCATTTCGCAGCCCTGCCGGCGGCCACATTGTGGACAAGATGGTCGTCGAAGGATCAGCCGTGCAGGCGGGGATGAAGGTGATGCGCATTGAGGACCACTCAAAGCTGTGGCTCAACGCACAAGTGTATGAAGACCAGCTCTCGATGATCCAGGTCGGACAGGAAGTCCGCGCCACGGTGGACGGCGTGCCAGGAAAAACATTCACGGGCAAAGTCAGCTTCATCTATCCGCACCTCGACCATATGGCGCGAACGGAAATCATCCGCACGGTGCTGGACAATCCGGGCCATGAGCTAAAGCCCGGCATGTACGCAACCGCCGAGATCGTGACGCGACCGATTCGCGATGCGGTGGTGTCGCCTCGCGAAGCGATCATCGACACGGGTACGCAGCAAATTGCTTTCGTCATGGACCCGGCATCCGCCGGACATTTCCAGCCTCGCAATGTGCGGATGGGGATCTTGGGAGACGATGACAAAGTGCAGATTGTCGAGGGGCTCGCCCCAGGCGATCAGGTGGTCACCAGCGGCCAGTTCCTGATGGACGTTGAAAGCCGCACGACCGAAGCGATTGAAAAGCTCCGCGGCTCCAACACCGCCACCACAATGCCAACCCCCGGCACGGAACTGATGCATCCCATTCCTCAAGGCGGCGCGCAGCCATGATTACCCGAATCATCGAAATCTCAATTCGCAATTGCTTCATGGTGCTGCTGCTGACGGCCATGCTGGTCGGCGCCGGTATCTGGTCCGCGATCCATATCAGCCTCGACGCGATTCCCGATCTGTCGGACGTGCAGGTGATCGTCACCACCGACTATCCCGGCCAGGCGCCGAACGTCGTGGAAGACCAGGTCACGTATCCGCTGACGACGGCCATGATGGGGATTCCGCACGCGAAAGTGGTTCGCGGCATCAGCATGTTTGAGCAGTCGTTCATCTATATTATTTTTGATGATTCGACCGACCTCTATTGGGCAAGAAGCCGGGTGCTGGAATATCTCAACTTCGTCAAAGACCGCCTACCGGCCGGCGTTGAACCGAAACTCGGCCCCGACGCAACGGGCGTTGGATGGGTTTATCAGTACGTGCTGTATCCCGGCTATTACTCGCCCGACCATCCCAAGGGAATTTGGCACGATGAGCAGGCGGACAAATGGTACGCCAGCCCGGACGAAGCGCCGGCCGATCGCCAGGCGAAGCTGACGAAGGTGCGCGCGTTCGATCAGCCGGGCACCGATCCACTCACTGGAGCCGCGCTGGTCTCATCAAACCAGAACCTCGCCAGTTTGCGAAGTCTTCAAGACTGGTACCTCCGCTATCAGCTCACCGCCGTGCCCAACGTAGCGGAAGTCGCGCCCATCGGCGGTTTCGTGAAGGAATATCAGATCGTCTTGAAGCCGGAAAAATTGCTCGCCTTTCACCTGCCCATCGGCACGATCATGACGGCGATCCAGCGCTCCAACGACGATGTCGGCGGCTCCGTCGTCGAGATGAGCGAAAACGAATACATGGTCCGCAGTCGCGGCTATCTGCAAGGCTTGAAGGATCTGTCGCAAGTGCCGGTCGGCATGGGGAAGGACGGCACGCCAATTCTGCTGAGCAACGTCGCAACCTTGCAAATTGCGGGCGAAGAACGCCGCGGCGTGGGCGAATGGAATGGCCAGGGGGAAGCCGTTGGCGGCGTGGTGATCGCCCGATTCGGCGCCAACGCTTATCAAGTCATTCATGACGCCAAAGCCAGGCTCGCCGAGTTGGAGGATGGCCTGCCGCCGGGCGTATCGATCAAAACCGCCTACGACCGCTCCGATTTAATCGAACGCTCGATTCACACGCTTCGTCACACGCTGATCGAAGAAATGATCGTCGTCGCGCTCGTGTGCATCGTCTTTCTGCTGCACGGGAGAAGCGCGCTGGTCGCGATTTTCGTCATCCCCAGCAGCATGCTCATTAGTCTGCTCATCATGCACGTCCTGGGGATCAACGCGAACATCATGAGCCTGGGGGGAATCGCAATTGCCGTCGGCGTGGTGGTGGATAGCGCGATCATCATGGTGGAGAACGCGCACAAGCATCTGAATCACGAAGAAGAGCGCGTCCAACGCGAAGGCAATCCCCGCCCGCGCGGCGAGGTCATCCTCGAAGCCGCCAAAGAGGTCGGGCCAAGCCTGTTTTTCAGCCTTCTCATCATCACGGTCAGTTTCCTTCCCGTTTTTGTGCTCGGTGGGGAGAGCGGCCGGCTCTTCAAGCCACTGGCGTTTACGAAAACATTCGCAATGGCGGCGGCTTCGGTCCTGTCGATCACCATCATTCCCGTGCTTATGGTCTACTTCATCAGCGACCGCGCGATTCCCAAACGATGGGGCTTTTGGCCGAATCTGTTGATCGTGCTCGTGGCGATTCTCGTTCCGGCCATGATCATCTGGTTCACGTTCAACGATGATGTGTTCGGACCGTACCGGCTCTGGCTGGCCATCGGCTGGGCAATTTTCGCCGCGATGCTGCTTGTTCCGCAGAAGATCATTCACGAAGAACGCAGCCCGATCAGTTTTGTGTTGCAAAAAGTCTATAACCCGCTCTTTACCGGTGCGATCCGGTTTCGGTGGGTCGTTTTGCTTTTGGCCGTGGTGTTCGTGGCATCCGCGTATTGGCCGTTCGAACGTCTCGGCAGCGAATTCATGCCCCCTCTCGACGAAGGCGACCTGCTCTACATGCCAACGACCGATCCAAGCATCAGCGTCACCAAGGCCCGCCAGGTTTTGCAGCAAACAGACAAACTCATCATGAGCTTTCCGGAAGTGATCAGTGTTTATGGAAAGATTGGCCGGGCCGACACGGCTACCGATCCCGCCCCGCTCGACATGATCGAGAGCGTCACGCGATTGCAAACCGACCCCGACAAATGGCGCTTGCGCAAAAGGACATACGCCTTCGACAACTGGCCGCGCGAACCGCGCCGCTGAAGTGGGTTTTGCATCATACGTTCTGGCCAGCCCAGCGCCGCATCACCATGGAAGAACTCGTCTACGGCTGGACTGATCCAGACGGCATGGACCATCCCGGCCTCAATGCTGTTGTCACGATGCCGGGGGTGGCCAACGCATGGCCCATGCCGATTGAGAACCGCACGAATATGCTCTCCACCGGAATCAAAACGCCGGTGGGCATCAAGATCATGGGGCCGGACCTTCAAGTGCTCAGCGATCTGGCCCAGCAAGCATCCACGATCATGCTGACCGTTCCCGGCACGATCAGCGCCTATCCGGAACGTTCCTTCGGCGGTTATTACCTTGATATCAATGTGAATCGCCTGCAGGCGGCCCGCTACGGTCTGACCGTCGGCGATGTTCAGGACGTCATCAGCACCGCAATGGGCGGAATGAAAGTCACGACGGCCGTCGAAGGACTTGAGAGATATCCGATCAATATCCGCTATGCCCGCGACCTGCGGGATGATCCGCAAACCATTCGGCAAGTCCTCGTTCCGACGCCAGACGGCGCACAAATTCCGCTTGGAGAGCTGGCCGACATCAAAATCAATCCCGGCCCGCCGATGATCAAGAGCGAAAACAGTCGGCGAACCGCGTGGGTGTACGTCGATATTGCGGGACGTGATATCGGCGGCTTCATCGCCGACGCTCAGACAGCCATCGAACAAAAACTCCAACTCCCAGCCGGATATACGCTCGTCTGGTCCGGCCAATTCGAGCAGATTCAGGAAGCCAACGAACGGCTGGAATGGGCGATTCCTCTCACGCTCATCATCATCGTCATGTTGCTCTACGCGGCCACGCGAAGCTGGTTCCGTGTATCTGTCGTGCTATTGGCCGTGCCGTTCAGCCTTGTCGGCGCTGTCTGGCTTCTATGGCTGCTGGATTATCACCTCTCGCTTGCGGTCTGGGTGGGCATGATCGCGCTCGCCGGCCTCGACGCCGAAACGGGCCTGGTCATGCTGCTCTATCTGGACAACAGCTATGAGCGATTCAAGGGGGAAGGCCGCATGCGGAGCAGAGACGATCTCTGGCACGCCGTCCATGACGGCGCGGTCAAGCGCATCCGGCCCAAAACAATGACCGTGGCCGCGGCGTTTATCGGTTTGGTCCCGCTGCTGTGGGCCACGGGGGCGGGAGCAGACGTCATGCGCCGATTGGCTGCTCCCATGCTCGGAGGATTATTCACCAGCTTCCTCATGGAATTGCTCATCTATCCCATCATTTTCTTTGTCGCGAAAAACTTTTTGATGCGACGTGGAGGTTCAATATGAATGGACGCAACCTATTGATTGTCGCCGCAACGATGCTCCCGGCGTTTTTGACCGGCTGCACCGTTCATCCGGCGGGCGAGCAAAGCGAACGTCAAGCGGCGCTCGATGCCGGGAAACCGTATGAAAGTCCGGCTGATAAGCGGACCGGGCCCTCGCTGCCTGAGAATCCGTCGGTGGATGATCTCGTGCATTATGCGCTGCTGACGAATGCTGATTTGGAGGAGCAGTATTGGCAATGGCGGGCTGCCATCGAGCAGGTGACGATCGATGGAACACAGCCGACCAATCTGGCGATTTCGTTCGGTACGACTCTAAACAACGGCGCCTTGGCTTTGGATCGCACCGTTGTCACCGCGGCCAATGATCCGATGACGGATATTTCCTTCCCCGGCAAATTGTCCGCTGCCGCTCGACGTTCATTGGAAAATGCGCGAGCCGCGGGAGTGCGATTCCGCAAAGCGGAATACGAACTGCGGCGAAAAGTGGTGAGCGCCTACGACGATTACGCGCTAAATGCCGAGTTGATTCGGCTCGGGGAGGAAAACATCCAACTGCTTGAGATGACGGCCACAATCACGGAAGCCCGTAACCGATCCGGCCAGGGAGGCGAGCAGGATGTGCTCAATGCGCACAATGATCTTGATCTGGCAAAGAACGACGTGGCGAATATGAGGTCCGAACTTCCGGCGGAACGGGCTGCACTTAATGCCCTGCTGGATCGGCCGGCGACGGCTGCAATTGCAGTGCCCGATTCATTGCCGGCAATGCGGCCGATTGCCGGATCGGATCAAGAGGTGCTGGATCGGGCGGCGCGGGTGAACCCGGAATTGGTTGCCCTGGCTGATGAAATACGGGGCAAACGCGAGGATATCGAGTTGGCAAAGTTGCAATATTACCCTGATTTTGACGTGGCGGCGTCGACGGATCTGAAGGGCATCACGCAAAGTCTTTTGGGCGAATTCACCGTTCCAATTCTGCGGTACGAGGCACTACATGCCGGTGTATTGCAAGCGGAAGCTAATCTGCGTGCGATCGAGGCCATGCGGGAACAGACAAGTAACGATCTTTCTGCACAACTCGTAGACGACCTCTCGACCCTTAGAGACGCCGATCGCCAGCTCGATCTGCTGGAGCACACGATTCTGCCTCGCGCGAGGGGGGCGGTAACTTTGGCGCGGGCGGCATATCAAAGTGGCAGCGTTTCGCTGCTGGAAATGCTCGACAGTCAACGATCGCTTATTGATATGGAAAGGCTGGTTGCGAGCCTGGTGATTATTCGGGACAAGCGATTGGCGGAAGTCGAGGCAATTGATGCGGGAAAGTTGGAGACGTCAGGCGCGTAGTCGGGATAATCTTCGGCGTTTGGGATTGCGAAGTTATAACCAATTTCGGACTTTCCTACCCCCGTTTTGAAAATTTTACGCCCGCGCAGCGTATTCGAACCTTCTCACACCGCCGCCATATCCACCGACACCACGATATGATGCCCCGCCCCGCCCAGCACCACGCCGCGGACCGGGCTCACGTCGCCATAATCCCGCCCCCAGGCGAGGGTGATGTGGCGTTCGTTGGGGCAGCAGTTGTTGGTGGGATCGAAATCGCGCCAGCCGAATTTTGGGCACCAGGTCGAGCACCAGGCGTGGGAGGCGTCGGCGCCGATCAGGCGGGGGCGGCCGGGCACGGGCTCGGTCTGGAGATAGCCGCTGACGTATCGGCCGGGAAGGCCGAGGGCGCGCAGGCAGACGATCATGAGGTGGGCGAAATCCTGGCACACTCCCCGCCGCTCCTTAAAGACTTCTGAAACGCTGGTGCCGACAGTGGTGGCCGTCTTGTCGAACTTGAAATCGGTGTTGATTCGCCGCATCAGGTCGTCGGCGCCGGTGAGGATCGGTGTGCCGGGCTTGAAGCTTTCCAAAACGTAGGCGCCGGCCTGGTCGGTTTGCTCGATCATCGGGGAATCGAAGACGTACTGGAGCGGATCAAGTTCGCCCGGGCCGCAATCGCCCATGAAAAGGTCGCGCATGCGCTCCCAGGGCATGGATTCGCCTTTGGCGGCCGGACGACGGCGGGAAACTTCGACCTCGCTGATTGCCTGGATGTTGATCGTGTCGCTGGGCGAGTCGAGGCTGAAGGATTCGACGATGTTGCCGAAGGAATCGACGTGGCGCTCAAACGTTTCAAGCCGAGGCTCGACGCTGATCTCGGATGAAATCCGGTGCTGGGTCGGCAATTCGCGCGGGGTGAGCCGGACCTGGTTATGGCAATTGGCGAACGGTTCGCCGTAGTGATAGCTGGTGATGTGGTGGATGCGGTATTTCACGAGCCGCCTCCGCGCGACTGCTGGCTAACGCGAACGTGACTGAAATAGAGTTGCGTGAGGGCATCGGAAAGCTGCGGCAATTCCACATTCAGCTCGGCCAGCAGGTCGGCAAGCTGATAATCGGGATCGACCTCGTCGGCCAGGAAAATGGCCTCGGGGTTGAACAGGCGAACGTTGGTCTGCATGCGCAAAAGCAATCGGCGGTCTTCGGGAACCTCGGCGGGGTTGGGCTCGATGGGAAACTGCTCGGCATGCTCCAGCGCCCGCGCCAACTGAAACGCAAGCGACTGCGGATTGGTCTCATCGAGCAGGAGCAGATCGAGCACCGGCGCCTTCTGCAGCGTCGTCACGTAGCGGCTGCGATAAATGCGCGTGCTCTTGGCGACCTCGAGCACGGCCTCGAGCCGATCGGTGTCGCCGCCGGCGCTGAGGAAGCCCCAGCGCAGCAGCTCGGCGATATGCAGCGACCGCTCCATCCGCTGGCCGATATCCAGGAATCGCCAGCCCTTGTCGTGAACCATTCCTTCGGTCGCATAACCCGTGAAGCCGGCGAGAAGAATATTGGCCCGGTCCAGAAGATCATTCGCCTGGTTATAAAACATTCGGATCTGGCCGGGGCGGACGAATTCCTCGTTCAGCTTGGCCAGCACGCGCCAGGCGTCGTTGAATAATCTGTCGCGCAAATTCCCCGCGATGCGATGGAGATGATCGACGTCCCTGCGGACGCTGCGCGACGTCGACGGCGGCCCCGGCGAACCAAAGAGGCAATCGGCGATATACGACTTCAGGGCCGAGCCCTGGAGATCCACTTCGGAATTCCGGCCGCCCAGCAGCAGAAGCAAATCGGGCGAAGCCTCCGAGTCGTTGGCCAGCCTGCGGATCAGGGCGCGGGCGATGCGAATGCCGTAATCGACCCGCTCCATGTATCGCCCGAGCCAAAACATGTCGTCGGCGACGCGGCTGGGCAAAACGATTCCGGCGCGGGTGATTTTCACGGGCGCTCCCGGCGGCCGCAGCGGATTGGCCCGGTTGACCGGACCCTCCGACAGCACCCAGACATCCTTGCTCCCGCCGCCGGCCTGCATTGAGACGACCGTGGAGTCGGTCGAAGCGCTGATGCGCGCCCGAGGCCGCCGGGCATGACCACGTAGGTGCCATCGAGCCTCGCGGCGGCGAAAACGCGAATCATCGCGTGGCGGGGGACGATCTGTCCCGATTGCCAGACGGGCGTGGTCGAGAGCCGGACGCGCTCCTGGGCGATAAACTGCCGCGGGGTTCGCCGGATGCGCTTCACCAGTTCTTCCAACTGCTGCGGATTCAGTGAAGCTCCGAAAATCGGCTTCATCGAGCCCCACGCAATCGCCGACTTGATCACCAGGTTCGGCAGATTCGCGATCACGAATTCCATCGGCTGCTTCTGCCCGCACCACCAGGTGGCCACCTGCGGCAGCTTCAATTCCTCCCCGGTTAATTTCCGGCAAAGCTCTGGAACAAACGGCAGCAGCGTCGGCGCCTGCGCCAGCCCGCTGCCGGGCGCATTGGCGACGGCTACGTGCCCGGCGCGCATCGCCATCAAAAGCCCCGGCACGCCCAGGACCGAATCTTCGCGTAGCTCGAGCGGATCGCAGTAAAGATCGTCCGTCCGCCGCAGGATCACGTCGATCGGCAGCAGGCCGCTCAGCGTTTTCAGATAGACCCGGGAATCGCGCACCAGCAGATCGCGCCCTTCGGTCAGGGCGTAGCCAAAAAATCTGGCGAGATATGAATGCTCAAAATAAGTTTCGTTGTACGGCCCCGGCGTCAGCAGCGCCACCCGCGGATTTTCTCGATGCGCCGGCGCCAGCGAGAGGATGATGTCATTCAGATTCCCGAAGAATTCCGCGAGGCGGGTGACGTTGCAGGCATGAAATGGCTCCGGCAGCGTCTGCGACAAAATCGAGCGGTTTTCCAGGGCATATCCCATGCCGCTGGGCGCCTGAGTTCGGTCGCCAATGACCCACCACTGCCCGTCCGGCGCGCGAGCCAGATCAAACGCGTGAATGTGATTGAATATTCCGCCGGGGATCGGCAGGCCGATCATCGGCCGAAGGAAGGATTGCTGGATGAATACCGCCGCGCCGGGAAGCAGACCGCTGATCAGCAGCTCCTGCTTTCCGTAGACATCGCCCAAGACACGGTTCAGCAGCGACGCCCGCTGAATGACCGCCTGCTCGATGAGCTTCCATTCATCGGCGGAGATGACCAGCGGGAGAGTATCGAGCTGCCAGTCGCGATCGCCGGCTTCTTCGCCATAGACCGTGTAGGTGACCCCGTTTTCCTCGATGGCCTTGCGGGCCCGGGCCCAGCGGCGGTCGATTTCCTCGGCCCCCAACTCGGTCAGTTGCGACATCAACCCCTGCCAGTGTGGCCGGGTTGCGCCGCCGGCGGCTAGCATTTCGTCGAAATGTCCCTCGATCGGCGGGTAAGACCACTTCTGGCGCTGATCCGAAGGCGAATTGGCGATCATCTTCGTATCCTATGTAGCGGGGGACGCGAGTCCATGCGAACCCCGGAAATCTGTCGCCCTATCGATGACGCATGTCCAATGTATATGGATACTCCGGATTCGCCTCCAGGTTCGGCACATCCACCGGCCCCGGCGTGTGCCCAAAGGTAAAAAACCGGGCAATGCGTCGAGCCTCCGCCTCAAAGGCGTTCACCGGGAAAGTTGCGTAATTGCGGCCGCCCGGATGCGACACATGATACGTACACCCGCCAAGGCTCCGACCGTTCCAGGTGTCGATCAGATCGAAAATCAACGGCGTATCCACCCCAATTGTAGGATGCAAACAATGCGGCGGCTGCCAGGCGCGATAGCGCACCCCCGCGACGTATTGCCCATGCACTCCCGTCGTCCGCAGCGGCACACGCCGGCCATTCACCGCCAGTACAAACCGGTCGCCCGTCAACCCCTCCACCTTCACCTGCAAACGCTCCAGCGAGGAGTCGACTTGCCTTACCGTTCCCCCAATCCCCGGGATTTCCCCCAGCGTGAGCCAGGGCTCAATCGCGTTGCGAAGCTCGATCTCCGCCCCCATGTGATTCACCCTCCCCGCCACCGGAAACCTGAACTCCACGTGCGGCGCGAACCAGGAGCGCTCGAATGCATATCCCGCGCCGGTCAGCTCGCCGCACACATCGTCAAAATCCTTTTCGATGAAGTGCGGCAGCAGCCACTGATCGTGCAATTGCGTTCCCCAGCGGACGAGCTTCGCCGTGTAAGGCTTCTTCCAGAACCAGGCGATCAGCGTCCGCAAAAGCAATTGCTGGGTGAGGCTCATCCGCGCGTGCGGGGGCATTTCAAACCCGCGAAATTCGACCAGACCAAGGCGGCCGGTTGAACTCTCCGGTGCGTAGAGCTTGTCGATGCAGAATTCCGCACGATGGGTGTTCCCGGTGCTGTCGATCAGGAGATTGCGAAAGAGCCGATCGACCATCCACGGCGGCACATTGCCGAGCAATTGGGCCTGGCGGTCCAGCTCTTTAAAGGCGATCTCCAGCTCGTAAACGCTGTCGTTGCGCGCCTCATCGACGCGGGGCGCCTGTGAGGTCGGGCCGATGAACGTGCCGCTGAAAAGGTAGGAAAGCGACGGATGGTTGAGCCAGAAACCCAGCAAACTTCGGAGCAAATCGGGCCGGCGGAGGAAAGGAGAATCGGCGGGCGTTGCGCCGCCGACGACGATGTGGTTGCCGCCGCCGGTGCCGGTGTGGCGTCCGTCAAGCATGAACTTTTCGGTGCCCAGTCGCGACTGCCGGGCCTCTTCATAGAGCCGATTGGTGATATCCACCAGCTCGTCCCATGATTTGGCCGGCTGGGTGTTCACCTCGATTACCCCGGGATCGGGCGTGACCTTGATCGAATCCACCCGGGGATCGAAAGGCGGCGGCGTGCCTTCGATAATCACCGGCATCTTAAGCGCAGCGGCAGTCGATTCGATGTGATGGATCAGCTCGAAATAATCCTCCACGGATGCGAGGGGCGGCATGAAGACAAACAGCCGGCCCTGCCGCGGCTCAACCGTCATGGCCGTGCGAACCGTCCAATAGGACGATTGGCCCGGCTCCGGAACCGCATCGGCGGGATTCTCCGGCGCGAGTGTTTGGACGTTTACTTCCGGGCGATCGCTCCCCTCGGCATGCGGCGTAAACCGATGCGTCTGCCGCCGGGCTTCAAAGAACGGCAGCGGGCCCCGATCTGCCAGCGGGTCTGCAGGGTGAACGTACGGATACTGCCCCGCGTCACCCACGGCAGGGAAGGCAGGGGCAACCGCAAACCAATCGGAGAATCCCCCGGGATCAGCGTGAGGTGCCTTCCGCGCAAGAGCCAGATTCCACTTTGCCACGTGGGGCCGTCTTTTGTGTATGTCCGTTGGATCGGCAGGACAAATCCCGACGGCACGTTGAGACCGCGATCGAAGATTCGCCGCAGGCGCTCGCGCTCCTCTTTGTCCTCGAGCTTCGAATCGTCCGGCTCGACATTGATCGGCAGCCGGCCTTCCTTGTGCAGGTAATATCCCGCGTCCTCGAATGCCGGAACGACGTACGTCTCGTCCACCGCAAGCTCTTGCGCCAGATGCCGTGCGAAACGCACCGCGTGGTCGTGCGTGAAGCCGTAGTCTTTCGATTCATCGGCGATGAGCGAATGATCCTGCCAGATCGGCGCTCCGTCTTTCCGCCAGTAACATCCCAACGCCCAGCGCGGCAGCGACTCGCCCGGATACCACTTCCCTTGCCCAAAGTGCAGCAGACCGCCGGGCGCAAATTCTTTTTGCAGCCGGCGGACCAGAATTTCCGAGAGTTTACGTTTGTTGGGCCCCACGGCCGCGGTGTTCCACTCTGCGCCGTCCATATCGTCGATACTGACGAATGTTGGCTCGCCGCCGATCGTTAATCTGACGTCGTTGGCGGCCAATTCGCGGTCCAGCTCGTGCCCCAGCGCCTCGATCTGTTTCCACTGCCCATCGGTGTAGGGCTTGGTCACGCGCGGATCTTCGTGAATCCGCGTGATGGTCATCGAATGAGAGAATTCGACTTTCGACGCATCGACGGCCCCGCTGATCGGCGCGGCACTCTGCGGATCGGGCGTCGCCGCGACGGGAACGTGCCCTTCGCCCGTCAGCAGGCCGCTGGTCGGATCCAGGCCGACCCAACCCGCGCCGGGAAGATAGGCCTCGGTCCAGGCGTGCAGATCGGTGAAATCCATCGCCGCGCCGGACGGACCTTCCAGCGGCTTCTCATCGGGCTTGAGCTGAATCAGATAGCCGCTGCAAAAACGGGAGGCGATGCCCAGATTCCGCAGAATCTGGCAGAGCAGCCAGGCGCTGTCCCGGCAGGAGCCGGATTTTTTCGTCAGCGTCTCCTCCGGCGTCTGGACGCCGGGCTCCATGCGGATCAGATATCGCGTCTCGCGCGAAAGCCGCTGGTTCAGCGAAACCAGGAAGGACGTCGTCTGCATTTTGGTCCGGGGGACACTGGCGATCCAATCCCGAAAATGTGGCTGGGCCGGCATTTTTATGAGAAACGGCTCCAGCTCGTTCGCGAGCCAGGGGTCATATTCGAAGGGGAAATTCTCGGCCGAGGGTTCGAGGAAGAAGTCGAAGGGATTGATGACCGTCATGTCGGCGATGAGATCGACCTCGACGCTGAACTCTTTTGTTTTCTCAGGAATCACCACGCGGGCGAGGTAATTGCTCTGCGGGTCCTGCTGCCAATTGAGGAAGTGTTTGGCGGGGTTGATCTTGAGGGAATAAGACCGGATCGGGGTGCGGGAATGGGGCGCGGGCCGGAGGCGAATGACCTGGGGGCCGAGATTTACCGGCCGGTCGTAATGGTAGATTGTCTTATGGTTCAGGGAAACGAGAATGGCCATGCGACGTCCGGCAGAGGTGCCCGCCGGGCGGTTCCGGGCCTGCGGGGAGTCACGTCTGCTGGGGGGGATGATAGCAGGGGAGGGTGTGAGTGGACAGAATTGGACACTTTCGAGAAATTTGTTAGTGAATCATAGCTTATCGGGTTGGCGTATGTGCTGGTGGGGAAAGGGGTTGGGGTTGATTTAGCTGGGGAGGGCTGTTGGGGCGGGAAAAAGTGTTCAGTTTGTTGGGAATCTGCTTTCAGAACAGGGCTGGCGTGATGGTGGGATGAATGAGCTGGGGATGTGGATAATTGTGGTTTGCGACTGGCCCAAAGATCACGTGTCACGGGGCGCGCCAAAACCAGCCAGGGCGGGGCGCTTCAAAACCGGCCAATGTGCTGACGTATTCTATACCGCATCCGTTCTATCCGACGCAACTGTTCCTTGAGTTATTGGTCCCCGTTCACGCCGTCTGGCCGGCGGATACCCCCACATCAGAAGACAACGGCGGCTCTGTCACGGTGTCTTCCGGGGGGGAGCACCCTTCATCGCCGGCGGTACTCCGCCGTCCTTTTGGATTTGTCTTTTCCGGTGTCCCGGATTGGCCTGCCGTGAGCGAAGTCGAATGGCCCCCATGCCGAAGGCGGTAGCTCTTGCCGGTGATGTTGATGATCGTGGCGTGCTGCAGGAACCGATCCAGAATGGCCGTGGCCGCCGGCACGTCGCCGATCAGCTTGGCCCAGTCCTCCAGTGGACGGTTGCTGGTCATCATCGTCGAGCGGTTCTCGTGCCGGCGCATGACGATCTCCAGCAGGCATTCGCCGCTGCGCCGCGGAAGCTGCTTCATTCCCATGTCGTCGATGATAAGCAGATCAGGCTTGAGATACCGGGCCAGCGTCTTGTCCTGGGCTCCCAGATCCTCGTCGCCTAAAAAGTCGCGGGCCAGGTCGAAGATGGATCGGTACAGGACCACCAAGCCGCTCTTGATCGCCTGGTGTCCGATGGCCTGGGCCAAAAACGATTTGCCCACGCCGGGCGGACCCAGCAAGAGCACGTCACGTTTGTCACGAATGAACTGGCCGGCGGCCAGATCGTGAATCTGTTTGCGTTTGATGGAGGTGTTGAAGGAGAAGTCGAACTCGTCGAGGTTTTTGGTGTCGCGGAACATCGCCGCCTTGACGCGCCGGCCGATCTGCCGGCTGGATCGGACGTTCAGTTCATCCTGAAGGATCAGTTCCAAAAACTCACTGTGGTCGAGCCGATTGCCGGCCGCCTCGCTCAGGCGAACTTCAAGGCTGCTCGCCAGACCTGAAAGCCGAAGTTGCTTGAGCGTCTGCATCAACGAAGGTCTCATGGGGTGGACTCCCTTCGGCTCTGCTCTCCGAGCCGCCTGCGGCGAGCACCGTCGAGCCGAGGGGCGCGCTGGCCGGTTTTGAATCCGATCCGGGCGCCGCAGGATCGCCGCCCGACAACCGGATGTGGCGTCCAACGGTCTCCCGGTGAACGCCGAGTTGGCGGGCGATGTTCCGATTGGACCAGCCGCTGGCGCAAGTGCCAAAATTGCTTGTACTTCCGCCATCTTGAGTTGATTGGCCATCCCACCATTGGCTTGCGGCAACCGCCGAAAGCCAAGGTCGATAACCCAATCTCCTGTGCCTCAAAATGGCCGGTTTTGGCGCGCCCTCAATTGGCCGGTTTTGCGCGCCCATGACAATCACGTCCAATTGCAGTTTTCCAAGCTGCCGGGCACCTGTCGCGGCTGGTGCCAGCTGGTGGGATCAACGCTGAGAAGTCGATAACGCAATCCGGGTCGGCGACGACCTAGCCCATTAGCCATGACGAGTATCTACGTTAGCGCTCCTGCTACTGGGCGGTGGGGTTGGGCTATTTGTGGGTTGGAAATCATGCGATTACTATCATCGACGCGATGCAGAATGGAATCGCTTAAAACTTGTGGCTTATGCGAAAATGGAAAGAGCGCCTGGTTACCGGAGGTGGCTTCTTCGAAAGCTCCAACACGGTCAGCCGAGGCGCCAGTAAACGAACCGCGTTTATGGCCAAATAATTCCGATTCTAGCAGTTCCCTCGGAACTGCGGCGCAGTTGACTGCGACAAATGGACCCTCTCGACGCGGGCTTGCGGCGTGCATAGCACGGGCAAACATTTCCTTGCCCGTACCGCTTTCACCGATAATTAGAACGGGAACATCGCGGATAGCAGCTCGTTGAGCCCGCCCAACCGCTACTCGAATCGCCCGACTGTTACCGACGATCGCCTCAAATGTCAGTCATCACTTCAAATGCCACCACCGATCATCGGATCAAATGCCACCACGTCCGATATATCGCAATCGACCGTCCCATTTCAAATTGACGCCGAGTTGTTGACTACCGGCGAGGCCGCTTCGGCAGGCTGAACCCCCACGCCAGAAGACAATGGCTTTCTGGCATCGGTGTCTTCCGGAGGGGAAAGCCCTTCATCGCCGCCGGTACTCCGGCGTCCTCGCGGTTTGGTGGATTCGATGCTTTCAGCGGTAGGCTTCGCCTCCGCGGCACGGTCTCGCAACCGATAGCTTCTGCCGGTGATCGCGATCACCTCGGCGTTGTGCAGGAAGCGATCGAGGATTGCCGTGGCGGCCGGTACGTCGCCGATCAATTTGCCCCAGTCTTCGAGCGGCCGGTTGCTGGTCATCATGGTGGAGCGAACCTGGTAACGCCGCATGATGATCTCGAAGAGATATTCGCCGGAGCGTTTGGGCAATTGCTTCATGCCCATATCGTCGATGATGAGCAGATCGGGCCGGAGATACCGCTCCATGATTTTGTCCTGCTGGTTGAGGGCCTCATCGTGCAGGAAGTCGCGCACCACGTCGAAGATCGAGCGGTAAAGCACGACCGATCCGTTCTTGATGGCTTGGTATCCCAGTGCCTGGGCGATGTGACTTTTTCCCAGACCCGGCGGCCCGATCAGCAAGACATCCCGCGCCTCGCGGATGAACCGGCCGGTTGCCAGCTCGAAGATCTGCTTGCGTTTGACCGACGAGTTGAAGGAAAAGTCGAACTCGTCGAGGGTCTTGAGTTCCCGAAAGCCCGCGATCTTGACGCGCCGGGCGATCAGGCGTTCATTGCGAATGAGCAATTCATCCTGAAGCACCAGTTCCAAAAACTCGCCGTGGGAAAGCTGATGGCCGGCGGCTTCCTGCAAGCGCACGTCCAAGGTGGAGGCCAAGCCCGAAAGCCGAAGGCGGGTCAGGGCGGTTCGTAACGATTCGTTCATAAATCTCCTTTCAAAAAAGTGGAGGCTTTGCCTCCACGGGGGTGTTATCGAAAGCGTCATGGACCAGTTGGGAGTAATCCGAAAGCGACCGGATCAGGGGATGCTCGGCGACGAACTCGAACTGTTGCTGTTGCGCGGCGGATTCCGATCGTTTCAGCAGATTGCGGATGTCGCGCAGCCGATGGGTGCCGTGCCCTTGAGCCACCTGACAGGCCTGTTCGATCATTTTGGCGGGATGGCGATGCGTGAGACTGACCAGCCCCATCACCACGCGCAAGGCGTGAATCCCCCGGCAATTCAGGACATTTTCAGCCCATTGGCCGGCGTGGGGACCGATGGCGCTGGCCTTGTTCATCCACCAGGCCGCGCCGCGTTCGATCCCGCCGCGCTTCTCGGGAACGATGTGACGATCATCGGTGGCGAAGCGTCCCGGCTCGTGCTGAACGTGGATGGCAACCTGCCGAAGCTGAGAATCAAAGAGCCGGACGACGTGCCCGTCCCAGCGCCACCAGATGGTCCGGCCGAGGAACTCCGGCGGCGCCGAGTAATACGCCTTGGCCACCTCCACGTGGCCATCACGGTTGACGATCCGCTGGGCTTCCTGAAAACAGGGGAACCGTCCCGGCGGAAGAGGCAATAGCGCCGGCTTCTCCACTTCCGCGAACATCCTCGCCACCTGCTTGCGCGTGGTGCCATGAATGCGCGTGTCGGCGATGGTCGATTCCCATTCGGCCAGGAATTGGTTCTGCTCGGAAAGGCTCTTGAAGGTTCGGGCCTTGAGAGCATTCCCCTGGGCGTATCCGACGCCGCGTTCGATCTTTCCCTTGTGCCGTGGCGTCCTTGGGCGCGTCGGCAAAATGACGGTGCCGTAGTGACGCGCGAACTCCTGAATCTTGGGATTCAGATCGGGATCGTACCAGTCGGCATGGGTGACGGCCGCTTTGAGATTGTCGATCACCAGAGTTCTGGGAACACCGCCGAAGTGAATGAAGGCGTTTTCGATGCAGCGGATGAACTGCTCGGTGGTCTGCCGGGGCGTCACTTCGCTGTAGGCTTTGCGCGAGCAGCTCAGCACGATGCGGAACAGGTGGGGACGGGTTCGTTTGCCGTCGGGTGTGACGAGGGGCGCGCCCTTGCCGAAGTCCACCTGGGCCTCGGCGCCGGGGGCGCATTCCATTCGCCGATAGGGCAATCCGTTGGTTCCGGCACGGTTGAGCCGCTGGACAAATCGCTGGACCGGTTGGTAAGGACCGTCGAAGCCATGATCGGCAGCCAAGTCCTGCCAGATACGCTTGGCCGTCAGGCCTTGCTCAAGACCCTGAAGGATGACGGCGCGCCATGGCTCGCACTGGCTGTGACGGCCGGAAAACCCGGTAATCGAAATGGCGGCATTTGAACCGACAGATTCCGCCTCGCCGTGCATTGACCCGGTCATCGGAATGGTGGCATTTGCCTCCGATCTGACCTCGGACCCGGCAATCAGAATGGCGGCATCTGGATCCGGCGGACCTGCACCGGGTGGTTCGATCACCGCGGATTTAATGTGACGAGAGACCGTCTCCCGGTCGATGCCCAGTTCCGCGGCGATCCGGCGATACGACCAGTTCAGTCGCGCAAGTCCCAAGATTGTCTGATGTTCCGCCATTGTGAGCCGATTCGACATCCGCAAGCTCCCACCGGCGAGCAGCCGGGAAGCTTACGGACCGAATCTGCGCCTCTCCAAAATGGCGGCATTTGAAGTGATGTTACGTGGCGTGATTTAAGTGATGCCTGACACTCAAACCCTTTAACTTCGGCGGGGGATCGTGCTGCGAGTCCAACAAGGTTGGCGTCTGCCCCCCGCAAAAGGCCCGGTAGAAAGTCTACGATGAGATCAAACGGAATATCGGTCTTCCATGCTCGGCCGCCGTGCGTTTGATAGAAGGTGGCCGGAAATTTGCTTTTTCCAAGTAACACCCAAATTGCAGCCATTGCCGGGGTACCCGGACTGAGGTGAATGCACAAATCTCCGATTGCGTCGCCACCAAAAATTGACGAGAGATGCCGTCCACGACCCGAAAGATTTGGCCGTAATCTGTCGGATCACGCAGTTCCACCTGGTGAATTGTTGCAGTTTTGCCTATCCACTTACCGAAGAGCTTTCCAATCCAAGAGGGATAGTTGCTAAGCAGGTGTACCGCGTCAAACGGCTCCGCGTCCAAAAGCGTACGGATGGGTCCATCACCTTGGCTTATTCTCAATGCATTGCCGAGCGTCTCCATAAGCCGCTGACGCAATTCAGGCGACTGCGTCGCCGTCATTGCCGCAAGGTCAGCATGCCCGACCGCCATCGATCTGCTGGCCCAAGCGCTGGCCAAAACCAGTGGTCCAACTGCCGCCGAACAATTCAGAGAACAGCTCGTGCAAATCCTTGGTCGATCGACGCTTCCTTTGCCAATGCTCCTTCAGATCGCCGATGCGTTCCAGGCTGTGGGCGGCGACCCAGCCACATTGAATGCCTGGCTCTCAAGCGATGTGAACAAAGACATGATTGACGGTATCTGGCGCCTTGCAGCATCCAATCCGGAAAAGATGGCCGAGCATCTTCCGGCTTGGCTCGCGCCCCTGATGCGAGCCCAGAGATTCTCGGATGTCGAAGGTTTGAGTCTGATCGCCATGGTCACCAAACCCTCGGACACTGCTTTGGTTTCGACCTGCCAGGAGGCGCACGTCCGGGCGATGCTCGCCGACGGAGACTACACCCAGGCTCTTCCAGAGGCCAAGGTGTTCTATAACATCGCCCCCCTGTCCCAATCTACAACCGCGATCAATCTTCTGGCAGATGCTCTTGCCAAAACGAAAGGTTTCGACGTCGCCCAACAATTCAGAAAACAACAATCGGCGGGCATGACCTCTTCGGGGGAAAGAGCAGCGACCAATACGTGTCTCCTGAAATCAATCGATGTCAATACTTCGCGATTCGCCCAAGCGATCGATCGGACAGCGAACGGCAGCAGGTACCCGTTCCAAAACCAAATCTCGCGCGGAAATCTCCTGCTGTTGGCGGACCGGCCGGCCGAAGCGCAGGAATCCTTTACTAAAGCGTGCGGTTACGTTCAGAGCAATTGGGATGTGGTGGAGGCCCTCAAGGGGATTGCCAGGACTATGCGAGATCAGGATTGCGCTACGTACCGAGCCACGACATGGGTAAACTCTCTAAAGGCCGAGAGATCTACAAAGCCCTCGCAAATTTCCCTGCCAGCTTCGCTCGACATAGGGCGATTGCGCGATGCTGCTCGTGAAATCAATATTACTGCACCCTCGCGAGCCGATCTTCCGCCGCCTCAGACCGAGGCGTTTAGCTCAGTTCAACTACCACCCGCTTCATCGCAATCTGAATTTAGTCTTCCACTAAACGACCCGATTTTGCTCGCCCGCCTCGCTCCACAAAGTGATCCGCGGCTGCGAAGCTGGCTTGATCGTTGGCAAAGCGATTTATCATTCGGCAGAGCTATAGACCAAATGCAGCAAACGGAACTTACCGAAATACTAAGCCGATCGACACTTCCCTTGCCAGCGCTTTTACATATGGCCAACGCGTTCCAGGCCAGTGGAGGCAATGTCAACGTTGCATTCCTTTGGATGACAACGTGCATTCAAGAAGCCGATCCTCGACTAGCGAGTTGGCTCGAAAATTCCGAGCGCGAGTCGCTCGATCAAAACTCGTCGCACGCGGGGAGTCAATTGGATTTGGCCACAATCTTGGCAAAAAGCCCACTGTCCTGCGAATCGCTGTATGAATTCGGCGGTCTGTTGAACACGATTATCAACGATCCACAAGACACCGCCGTGGCTTATGCAGCCGCCATCAGTCGCGGTCATCAGGAGCTCGACAGCTCCGATGGATTCGATCACCAGACCACGCGCATACTGGTAGTGATGAAGAATTGCGAGCCGTTGTTGTGGGACCGGGTGAATACCGGCGATTCACAATACGTGGATAGTATTTACATATTGAATTGTGACATAGAGAAGCATGTGCATTCCGACGATTCGACACTTGGATGGGCCGTGCCCTGGGCGAAGATCGGCATAGCTGAATGTTCGTACCTAAAACATGATCCCGAATCCTCTCTGAGCATTCTGCAATTAACGCAAAGCCAATCACTTCCCGAAGACCAGCAGATTGGTCTTGCCTGGGCGAGGGCGTTGCCACTAAGCGAGCTCGGTCGTCATGCACAGGCCGCAATACAGCTTCGAATTGTTGCAACCCATGCCGGTCCTCACCAGGAGCAGGCGTGGCCACTTTTGATCACCGAATTGTGTAGGCTCCATCGCGGCTCCGACGCGGAGTCGGCGTTCGTCGAGTATAGGCAACGTTATCACCTTCAACCTTTGGCAATCGCCACGATCTCAGCGATAGTTGGCGATGCGGAATACAACGAACAATGGGAGAAGTCACATGCCGGTAGAGACATCGATCAATGAGATTTTGATGGCGAAGGTGAGGGTAGGCGTATGAAGAAATTAATTAGGGTTTGGCTGACGATCCTTTCGCCGTTTCTGGTCGCCGGAGCGACTGCGGGCGCCGTGCGATGGGTCTATTCATCACGAATCACAAGCCTCGTTTCTGTTGATCCCTCACCGAAATTTACCTGCTACGCCCAAAGAGGCGACATTATAAACGCGGTGTTCACAGTCAAAAATGTGCAGAGCAGTCCGATCACACTACTTGGCGCAACTACGTCATGTTCATGCACGATCGCCGACGGACTTCCATTGCAACTCGACCCGGGCAAGTCGGGAAAGATTTCTCTAAAAGTTAGGGTGAAAATGTTCGACGGCACCGGAAAATTTTCCACATCTGCTCAATTGCTAACAAACCGCGACGGGGTGGTCCCGCCGCTGATCGTAGAGGCCACGATGTTTCAAGCCTCAAATAACCCATAGGTTAAGGAGATTTTATGTTCAATCGCGTATGTTTTGCTTTAGCCACTCTCTTCTTTGTCCTGGCGTTCCTGAGCTTGGGCACGAGAGCGATATATGCCGATAACACTAATAGCTGCTACTTCGATAGCGGTGGTGTCGTCGGGGGCGCATGTCAAGACCCGGGTAACTCTTGTAACGAGAGCAAAGGTAACATTTGCGGCATTTCCAGTGACACCCCGAATTGTTGCCAGTGTCAACCCACCAAAGGCCCGCCCCAGCCGTGCAGCGGAGGGGAATCATGGTGAATGATCATAAATTCATCATTGCGCGTTGTGTCGGGAATGTCGGTATGGCCTGTGGCAGCCAATGCGCTTTGTCTATTATTTATTGAAACTTTTCGGTGTAATCATGCAGCTTAAACCGACTACCCAATCGATCGCGGTGTTTCTCTCCTGCCGGAGCCTCTTGGCCATTGCCGTGCTCTTGTTCATGATTGGGCAGCAAAACGTCTCACATGCGGCTCAGCCCTCAACCGAACCGGACTGGAAAGCAAAATTCTTGACTGAGGCTCCGCCCGAATGGAAAAAGCTGGAAACAGCTGTGGGTGGCTGGCAAGTGTTCGACGACGCAAAATTCACATCATTTCTACCGACAAAGAATAAAATCCCGGCCGAGCCCATTGACGCCAAGGAACCGCCTGTCCGCTTGCTGTTTGATGCTCAAATTGGCGGAGCGAGGGTTGATTACATGGGCGATTCGGTCGATGCCTGGGCAACCTCCTATGTTTTTAACAATGAATATATTTTCGTCGTAGGGAAAAACGCATCCCAACGATTCCGCATAACGAAATATTCGCCCATTAACGCGAACCGTCCCGAAAAAGATAGATGGGCAGACGAGGTCGATGGGTCCTGCCTGGCACTGGTAGCCGAGGACTTTCGTGCCTTCAGACTCCCGAAACTTATTGATAATGGGCAACTATCCTTGAAGACGGCGACGCCCATTCTCTGGCGTGGAAAGCCACTCGTGCGCCTTGATTTTGATCGGATGTTCTCCCATAGCCATAAGCCGTATCCATGTTGGGCGATTGTAGATCCCAATTTCCACTGGGCAATCATCTCATATGAATTAAATTTTGGAACCGGGATAGCCAGGCGAACCGTGGAATACCAGGACGGCGTCGCGGATGTTGCATTTCCCAAGCATATCATCGATCAGGAGTTCAATGCGCTGGGCATTATCATAAAACAGACTATTCACGATTTTCAGAAGCCCGAGCGATCCGAGGCCACTGCGAAAGATTTTACCTTGGAGGCTTTTGATTTGGAGCGGCCTCGCTCTGGTCTGCGGCAAACGGCGCCGGCACAATCCATCCCGGCACCGGGCCCGGCTGGATCGTCTGGGCCAGGGGCACTCGGCCCTTCGTCTTCGGCGACTCCCGCATCGAACACCCAAAAGGCTGGAATGCCTATCTTACCAACGAGTGTCGGAGTTGCGGCGGCAGTCATTGGGATTGTTTTCTATACCCTCTTCCTCCGGACCCGGCAAAACGGAGCCCCGCATTGACATCGACATTTGCGAATTGGCGCCTGAGGAAATCCATTTTTCGATTCACATTTGATAACCGCCGTTCTTTCTTCGCAGAATTGATGCCAACGACACGATTTCTCGCGCGAATTGTTATTGCATGCGTTTTCCTTTTTGCTGCGTTCTCTAAACTTCTCGCTGGCAAGGCTGCCGGGATCCCTGACACCCTTTATGGGCAATGGTCTCAGACCCCTCCCGCTCATTATACGGCTATCGCTTGCGAGACCGCGATAGGACTTTGGTTGCTTACCCACAGGTGGACACGTGGCGCGGCCATCGTGGTAATTCTGCTGCTCTCGGTCTTTAGCGGGTTAATCGTCGCGGACCTCCAACGCGATCGGCCTCTGCCATGCGGCTGCATGGGCGATAAGTTTGTTGCGGCACACGATCCCAGTGTGATCAGAAATTCACTGATATGGAGTCTGATCCGAAATAGCTTGCTGATCGGGGGAGCCCAATTGTGTCAGCGGGCGCGCATAACCGGCCAGTGATGGGCGCGCCAAAACCGGCCATTTTGAGGAACTGGAGATTTGTCCCTTATCGTTCGCTTCTGGCTCTCGCCGGAAGTGGACGATGGGATGGCGAATCAACTCAAGATGGCCGAAGTACAAGCAATTCTGGCACTTGCGCGAGGCGGCTGGTCCAACCGGCACATCGCCCGGCAACTTGGCGTCCATCGGGAGACCGTTGGCCGCCATGTTCGTCTGCGGAGGCAAAGCCTACCGCCGTCATCCCCAGATAATTCAAAACCGGCCAGCGCGCCCATCGGCTCCGAGGGCGCGCCGATCGGCTCGACGGCGCTCGTCCCGACAGGTCGGGAGTTTGCCAGTGCGGCATCACCCTGGCGCGAGGTGATTCTTCAGAAGTTGGAGATGGGCCTGACCGCCCAGCGGATTTATCAGGACCTGTGCTCCGACCATGGTTATCCCGGCAGCTATTGGAGCGTGCGTCGACTGGTCAAGAAGTTAACCGCGGCGTTGCCGGCGCCGTTTCGCCGGATGGAGTGCGAGCCGGCCGCCGAGGCGCAGGTGGACTTCGGCCGGGGCGCGCCCCTCATCATGCCGGATGGGAAGCGGCGTGGCACCTGGGTCTTCCGCATCGTGCTGTCCCACAGCCGCAAGGGATACGCCGAAGCGGTGTCCCGTCAAACGACCGATGACTTTCTGCGATCCCTGGAGAACGCCTTCGCCCACTTCGGCGGGTTGCCGCAGACGCTGGTGATTGACAATCTCCGCGCGGCGGTGAGTCGGGCGGACTGGTTCGACCCGGAACTTTGCCCCAAGGTGCGATCCTTTGCCGAGCATTACGGGATCGCCATCCTGCCCACCAAGCCGTACACGCCGCGGCACAAAGGGAAGATCGAGCGCGGCATTGGCTACGTCAAGAGCAATGCCCTCAAGGGACGGACCTTCGCTTCACTGGCCGATCAGAACCGGCACCTGCAAACCTGGGAAGCGGCCGTCGCCGACACGCGCATCCATGGCACGACCCGCCGGCAGGTAAAAGAAGTCTTCGAGCAGGCGGAGAAGCCGGCGCTGCTGCCGATGTCCGCTTCCCGGTTCGATTTGTTCCAGGAGGCGCTACGGAGCGTGCATCGGGATGGGCATGTGGAGATCAAAGGTGCTTACTACTCCGTGCCACCGGAGTTTTTGGGTCAGAGGGTGTGGGCGCGCTGGGATGGCCGAACGGTTCGATTGCTGGACCAGAAGATGCATCCGATCGCCATGCACGCGCAGCGCCCGCCGGGAACATTCTCCACGCTCCCGGTCCACATCGTGCCCGAGAAGATCAGCGGCATCGAACGCGGAACAACCTGGCTCCTGCGCCGGGTCGAATATATCGGCCCGTACGCCACGCAATGGGCGCAATCCATGCTCCAGAATCGCGGCATCGAAGGCTGTCGCGTGCTGCTGGGCTTGTTGTCGCTGACGAACAAGCACCGCCGCGATCAGATCGAACACGCCTGCCAGGCCGCGCAGAGTCATGGGGCGTATCACCTGCGTTCACTGCGGCAACTGATCGAACAACAGAATCCGCCCGCAGTGCAACAGAGCTTCGAGTTCATCCAGCAGCATCCGATCATCCGCGACCTGGGCGACTACGGCCGGTTCGTGCGCCAGGCCATTACTCAACAACCTTTACAAGCGGAAGGCAAAGCCTCCGCATTGGAGTCCACCCCATGAGACCTTCATTGTTGCAGACGCTCAAACAGCTTCGGCTTTCGGGCCTGGCCCAGAGCCTTGAAGTCCGCCTGAGCGAGGCGAGCGGCAACCGGCTCGATCACGCCGAGTTCCTGGAGCTGATTCTCCAGGACGAGCTGAACGTGCGGTCCAGTCGGCAGATTGGCCGCCGCGTTAAAGCCGCCCTGTTTGGCGAAGTCAAAAACCTCGATGAGTTCGACTTCTCCTTCAATCCGTCGATCAAACGCAAACAGATCCACGATCTGGCCGGCTGTCAGTTCATCCGCGAAAAAGCCGACGTGCTTCTGTTGGGCCCACCCGGCGTCGGCAAGACATTCCTGGTCCAGGCGATCGGGCATCAGGCGATCAAAGCCGGCTACCTGGTCCTGTACCGCTCCATCTTCGACCTGGCCCGTGACTTTCTCGGCGACGACGAACTCGGCCAGCAGGATAAAACGCTGAATCGTTACCTCAAGCCCGACCTGCTCATCATTGACGACATGGGAATGCGCCAATTGCCGCGTCGGTCTGGCGAATGCCTGTTGGAGATCATCATGCGCCGCCATGAGAACCGTTCGACGATGATGACCAGCAACCGGCCGCTGGAAGATTGGGCCAAGTTGATCGGCGACGTGCCGGCAGCCACCGCCATCCTCGACCGATTCCTCCAGCACGCCACCCTCATCAACATCACCGGCAAAAGCTATCGACTGCGCGGGAGGCGCAGCCTCCGCTCATGGCGGAGCGGAACTGAAAGCCAATTCAAATCGAGGACGCCGGAGTACCGTCGGCGATGAAGGGCTTTCCCCTCCGGAAGACACCGTGGCAGACCCGCCAGTATCTTCTGATGCTGGAGTCCTGGCTGATCAGGCGTCTTGATGCGGAACCAATAACTCTACGGAAAGTTGCACGGACTCGAACGGATGAGGTATATGCGTCACAGCACTGGCCGGTTTTGAGCGCCCCACTTTGGCTGGTTTTGGCGCACCCCGCGACACAATTGCTGCTTTTTACTGTGGATCAATGCAGCAATACGAGACAATGCCCTTCAAGCTTTGGACGCCGTGGTTGGAGAATCGGCTACAGAAATGTCTAAGACTCTCCGGGCCCTAACGGAGAGAAGGCGCCGGGGCTAGCTGTTGTCGCGTATTATCCTCGCGATGGCTTTTTATGGGATCGCCAGTTGCAACGCGGTAACGGAGTGGGTGAAAATCCCGCCCCTTTTCATGCGCGGAGGGTAGAATGGGGGGATGCAGGTTGTGGCATGGTTTTACTATTACTCAGGTGCAACGTCATGGGCGACGTTCGTGGTGGCGCTGATTCTTTGCGCTATCATCGGGTGGCTGATCTGGCTGAGAAATTCAAAATAGGGCACCAATTGCTTTGTCGCGATCCAGACACAATACGAGCTTTACGCGAACCGTGTGGCGGTGAGTTGAGAAAACCAACTTGATTGCTTTCCTGATTGGTTGGCCGAGCGACTTACCACATCCTCAGTGTCACTTAATATTACAATTGTGGAGCTAGAATTTGGCATTTCGGCGTACGATAAAGCAACAGAAATGCTGAACCAAGCAAAACAAAAAAAGACGAGGGCTCGGGAACCGAAAGGCTTACGATGGTACCGCTATTATCAGCGCCGCCGGATTGGGTAGTCCCATAGAGCATATTGCCCGCAACAGTGAACGAGCCGTTGGCAAGATCTCCGAGGCTGCCATCAAGTGATTCCACGATTGATTCAGTATTTGTTTCGGTGTCAAATGCGAAAATAGTACCGTCGGCGAAGGCACCGCCTGATTCAGTCATGCCATAAAGCAATGGCCCCACTTGAGCTAATCCTCCTTCAGGCCACTTCCCATCAGCGTTTCCACCGGCGAAAGAGTAAAGGATGCTTTCCGTACCGGTGCTAAGGTTATATTGAAATAGCGAGCCATCTCCGAATTCGCCGCCACTATCCGTGAGGCCATACAACTTTGAACCCGAAAGCAACAGCGAGCCGGTAGGGCTGTTGCCGTCACCGGTGCCGCCAAAGAAATGGAGAACCTTTTCTTGATTTGTATTGAGATCAAATTGATACAGAGCTTGCCCGGCCATGCCATAGCTCGTTACGCCGTAGAGGGTCGAATTTGATAAAACCAAAGAACCCACTGGCATGATTCCGTCAGTAGAGTCGTTCTTGAAGGAATACAAAACCGTCTCGACAGCCGTTGCGATATCGAATTTATAGATGGTACCGAAGCTTGCACCGCCCTCATTTGTAACGCCGTAGGCAACGGTTCCCGATTGAACAAGCGACCCTGATGGTGAATAACCATCCCCCGCGTACCCCCCAAAGGAGTACAAGGTCGATTCAACCTTTGTAGCCGGATCGAAACTGAAAATCGTCCCGCCCCCGGATGTGCCTCCCCCTAAGGCAGTCCCGTAGAACTCGGAACCAGACTGAATCAGTGCCCCTGAAGGCCGTTGGCCATCGACACTTCCCCCGCTGAAGTCGTACAACGTGCTTTCGGCATTTGTGACGGGGTCAAAAGAGAAAATTGTTCCATATTGGTTTCCGATCCCGCCAAGCTGGGCCGTGCCGTAGAGCATGGGTCCCGCCTGCAAAAGCGGTGCACGAGGGAACGCTCCCTCGCCGTTTATTCCAGTAAATGAATACAGGACCTGATATGCGGCCGTGTTGTTGGCCAGGGTGGGGCGAGTCCCCAATAACGCGCCTCCAACGACCGCCGGCACCACGCAACACCGTAAAAACTGTATTCCCGCCCTCATAAAAAAAACGTAGCCGTTATCACCCAATGGGTCAACACCAAAAGTGCAGCTTTCGCAATGTTACGTGCCATCACTCTGCTGGCAATGAACCCGTTATCCACAGCCCCACTGTCAGTTCATGTTATAATGGTAGTGTAAGCAATTCGCATCTCATGGCATTCGTAGCATCAAAGCGGGGAAAATATTACACCGGCGTCGCCCTTGATCGTGAGGTCACGGCCTACGTCGACGACATGGCACATAGAATGGGTTGGAGTCGAAGCATCACGCTCAATTTTATCGTCCGCGATTATGTCCAACGTAAAGGTGACTACATCGTGCTCTCCGCCCCTCGAAAAACGTCAGCCGAAAAGAAAAGCAAATCGACATAGCCTCAGTTCATGCCAGACCTTCAACACAAAAAGGAAAAAACTCGAATAAATCGCCAGCCGTTTCCGGGTTTTAAGCCGCTGACTTCAAACGCGGTATATACCCCCAACCAGTTTTTCGATGTCTGCCTCCCCTACTCCTCTCGTGGGGTTGTCCGACTGGTGGCGATGCTCATCCGCAAAACTCTCGGTTGGTGTGACGAAAACGGGAATCCCCAGGCAGAACGGCACGCCGTGTCGTGGCGCGACTTTGAAGCGGCAGGCATCAACCGCGATATGATAAAGAGCTCTCTCGCGGAGGCCATTCGATACAATTTCATTCGATGTGTTCGCGAGCCGCAGTCCAAACGTGCTGGCCAATCTGCCGTTTCCGGGCTTTACGAACTGAAATGGGATGAACGAGCCGAATACAGCAAGGACCCGGATCAATTTCGCGGTTTCTTCGCCGGCGAAGGTAACCGTACCTATATCCCCAACCAATTTTTCGATGAGGTTGTGCCGAACGAGCCCTTGGCTGTATTGAAGGTTGTCGGTTCAATCATTCGCTTCTCCGTAGGCTTCCAAAATAAGTGGGGTCACCGGCGCCGGAACGTCAGCTTGAGCTACCCGCGAGCTATCGTGACGTTATACATGGGACCCTTGGCAGTGAGATTTCGCCAGATCGATGCCTTAATGCTCCGGTGGCGAATCGTGTGAATCGGCCGGTTGTCCTGGCGGTTCGATGTGGACGCTGATCGTTGTGCAGGCATTTGAGAACTCCTTGTAGGGGGTCAAGTCGGTTCTGCCATCACACTGCCATGCCTGCCCGAAACGCGCAAGCGTTGACATCCAATTCGCTACTGTGCTTATCTGATCAAGGAAATTCCGGCAGTGGCCGCGGCAAAGCCTGTCTCAGCGTGAGATAGGTTTTTCGTGTCCATTTACTGGAGAACATCATGCCACGAAGGAATCTTGCTCGGCGGTTTGAGCCGAGGTACGGCGTCAATCAATCGATGGTCGAGGCGGAGTGCAAATGGGTTAAGAGGGAGATGGAAGACAAATTGCTTTGCTCGACGAACGAGTTAAGAGAAAGATTATCCGAGATTCATGGGAAGGTGGCTGCGGCAGAGGATGGACTAAGGGCTGCTTTCGGACGACTCCCCGACCGAGAGCGACTGGCTTTGAAGTGCATGATCGCTCGCGACATGTTCCACATCGCAGCACTATACGAAACGTTTCTTCGATCTTCGCAGTACGTCAAGGGTGCGTCCGGCGCCCTGACAGAGACGCCGGAAGAAATCGATCGGCAAGGTGAACCTCGCCCCGTCCTGGTCTTTCAGCAATCGCTTTTTGGTTGAATTCTGACCCTACACCGAACTTGCCGGCATCCGCCGGCTTTTTTCTTTTTCTGCCTGGCAAAATCGGATAAATTCTCGGTCGCCGGTTTCTGGAGAACGACATGACAAACGCATCATTTGACGCAAGGATGAAGGCCGAACGGAGGCTCAGAAAAAATCTGGAGAAGATGCAGAATACGATTTTTGAGTACCACTACGGCAATCGCAACACTCTTGAACTGGCTCAACACCACGGGCGCCAGATGATTATGGCGGCCGTTCAGCGTAACGAGATTTTGCCGGTGATTGCAGAGGGCTTGAAAGTAAGGGTGGACAATTGGGGATACTGAGAATGACTGGCCGATTTTATTCGGTCTCAAGAAAACTCGCGATCTGGCACCTCTAATCATCGATGCGAATCTTCATTGACGAGTCCGGCGCTTTCCAGATTCCAAAAACGCGCGATGAACATGCGGCCGGCGTGGTCGTCGGTGTCATCGTGCCGGAAGTTTGCGAGCAAGCGCTTTTCGATCGGTACGCCGAGTTCACGGCATCGCTTGGCAAGTCCGAGCGCGAACACGGTGAGCCGAAAGGTTCTCGGATTTCGCGCGAGAGTCGTTCCCGTTTTGCGGATGTTCTCGTGGGCACACCTGGCGTGATGTTCATCCCGACAACGGTTGATTTGTCCGACTTGGCCGGACATGCGGACAAGTTACCCTCGCGCCTTTCGAAGCCTCTTCTAGCTTTCGCGGGCGTCTGTATTCACCAGTCGATGCGTGATGAATTGACGTTGCTGTCACGTCAGGTAGAAAATCTTAGCGTTACCGAACTCTTGAAATTGGTGCTATATGCTGAGTGCATCCAGGAGTGTGTCCATCATGCGGTCGCTTATTTGTCCGAGCCACCGTACCGAGACTGCTGGCATAAAGTTGATATCGTCATCGACCGCCTTACCAAGAATCCGGGTAGCCGCGAAAAACAAATCTTCCAAAAAATGCTCCCATCATGGCTTGCGGCCTGGAGCGCCAAACGTCCGCTAATGCTAATCAACGAAGTTCACACGTCAGACCATCCGTTCGTGCAAAACTTTGACACGGGCGACGGCATCGACATGCGCCGATTGGTGGGCGATGGGATACGTTGGGTGGACTCTGCGAAAGAGCCAGGTGTACAGATTGCGGACATAGCAGCCGCGATTGTTTTCAGCGCGGTTCACGACTTGAAGAACCACGACAACCGTCATCCCGACTTCCTATCGCTGATGCGCTGCTGTCCTCTTGCTGCACGAGATGGCCCTGGCCTCGTCACTCTGTTGCCTGAAGGGCAAGAACTGGGAGAGACAAAGTACCGTAGTCTTGTGCTTGCCCTCGCCAGCAAATTCCCCAAGCGCTCAGGAAAGTTTAAAGGCTTGCGACAGCCCCCAGCCTGGGCAACACAGCGCCGCGAATAGCGTGACATCCACAGGCCAGATTTATTGTTGATAACATATTTTATCTGTAGTAAACTGGATGGGTGAATTTGGGGCAAAACAGCGATGAAGGTTTGAATCTTCCCGCCCGGCGCGATCATGGGGTTGTCCGGCGACATCGGGCGCCGCTCTCCCCTCTCGACTTCTGGAAGCTCGCCGACATGCCGCCGGAGGCGGAGTGGTTCGCCAACATCGAAAATAAAAACACTCGGAAGGCGTACCGTATCGACGTGGAGGACTTCATTTCGTTCACCGGAATCAAGCAGCCCGACGAGTTAAGGAAAGTGACACGGGCTCACGTCATCGCGTACCGGAAGAGCCTTGAGGCTCGCGAGCTCCAGCCGGCGACCATCCGCCGCAAGCTCGCCGCGTTGTCGAGCCTTTATGATTCGCTGTCGGAGGCGAATGCAGTCTACGTCAATCCGGTGGACGGCGTTGAGCGGCCCAAGGCGGATGCCAACGAAGGCAAGACGCCGGCGTTGGGCGATGCGCAGGTGCGAGCCTTATTGAACGCACCGCCGGCCGATACGCTCAAAGGAAAGAGAGACCGGGCGATCCTGGCGACGCTGCTTTATCACGCGATCCGAGCCGAGGAGCTGGTGAAGCTCAAAGTTAAAGACGTTCACGATCGGCGAGGATTAAAACATTTGCGGAT
Organism: uncultured Phycisphaerales bacterium; assembly: GCA_963755915.1. Classification (GTDB taxonomy): domain Bacteria; phylum Planctomycetota; class Phycisphaerae; order Tepidisphaerales; family Tepidisphaeraceae; genus PALSA-1353. The sequence goes on along the minus strand of CAVWLP010000002.1, from coordinate 1,953,875 downwards.
TCACGGCAAAGGCAGCAAGATTCGCTTCATTCCGCTTCATCCGGCGGCATTGGAACGAATTACTGAGTATCTTGAGCTAGCCAGCCACGTTGATGATGTTGACGGAGCGCTCTTCCGCCCGGTGAAAAATAATGTGACGGGCACCCTCGAAAAATCCCTCACCTATCGCGGGGCGTATGAAGTCGTGAAGAGTAACGCTGAACTGGCCGGCATTGATGTAGCCGGCTTTTGCGTTCACTCGACCAGAGCGACAGCGATTACTAACGCTTTAGAGAACGGCTCGGATATCGCCCGCGTTCAGGAGTGGAGCGGTCATGCAAATATCAGCACGACGCGGTTGTATGATCGCCGGCACAAGCGGCCGGAAGATTCGCCGACGTTCAAGGTTATATACTAACGTGGTTATTTATTGATGTTCATTTCCCTGCCAGTTTGATAAAATAGTTTGGGGGAACAAAAGCAATTTTGCTTGCAACGCTAGCGCTGAATCTCGTCGTTCTTGATTGAGCTGCTTTTCTATATCCTCAAATGCGCTCGTCCGACGCCACTGCCCCCACCCGCTTCGGAAACCATCATATCATGATTACAGGGAAGAACAATAAATTCATTGTGCTGACATTGGCGACAGCGGTCATTCTCATTGTAACTGTAGGACTGCTTCTCAATGATCGTAACGCTGGAAGATATTCAGTAACCAATGGCAAAGACCTCGACGCTTTGATCGAGACTGCCATTCAAACCACGAATCCACAGATCTGTAAGGCGCTATATGTTCCTTGGAGCATCGACGGAATTACAACAAGCAGTAGTCAGGAATTGTGTTTTCAAGAATATATTCTCGCCCATCCGTCAGTTGATGTTTGTCCGCAGAGCGATGAGTCCTGTGTGACAGACTACGCGATCGCTGCTAATAAACCAATCGCCTGTTTGTCATTGACTCAGCCATCCGACATTCTCGATTGCGTCACGCGAATTGCTGGTCAGTATGACGATTTAGCCACTTGCGACGCGTTAAACTCGACCGATGCGATCGACTACTGCCGCCTTCATTATAAAGACTATACGGCTGGGGAATAATTCAAAGAGTCAGACATCGCTGAAGAGTTCTCCTTTTAATTCGCCAGTATCGAAGCGAAATCATCGGCGCGATTGCAATCATGATCAAAGCACTCGAAGAAGGCTCGGGCACAGTATCGAACGTGATGTCGTCGACCACGATCGACCCGCCCACATTGTTGCTATCTGCAACATTTAACCCTAAAAATAGTTGGACATCTTGGCCGGCCCATTGTGAGACATCCAGGAGCCCGCTGTTGTTGATCATACCGTCGGTAACAAATTGGCTCTGGATTTCGAATAACAGGCTGTCGTTGATTCCCACGCTCAAAAAGTCTTCAGGGCTAAGGCCATTCATCTGAAAATCCAGTGTCATAAATTCGGTATCGGTCGGGATTGAAATCGGCAACCACGCATATGACGGAGTTGCAGACTCCGCTTCCGTAGCGAAGCTGTCGCTTGTTGCCGCAACGCCACTTCTTTCGTCGGCTGAAAAACCCAATAATTTTTGCAGGGTTATCTGCGGTGCCGACGAAACGATATTCGCCGCGACTCCACCGGAGTACTGGAGCGCGCCCGTGAGCTCACCCACGGTCAGTGACCCGACTTCCCTTACGGAAGCCGAGGTCAGTTCAACTGCATCCCGGACAGCGAGCATATTTTGAGCTTGAGAATAAGTTATTGAATTAAGTTGCAAAGTACTAAATGGATACGGGCTCTGGTAAAAATTGTACGGATCAACGCCCGGTTGTGCCTGAGTTCCGTTGAATTGAAAGCCCATGCCCGTTAGGGCGGCAGAAGTATTTTCGATGGTGCTTTGATACCACGTTATCGGGTATCCATGAAAATCCAACGGATCAAGTTCGGTCGGGCCTTGCTGTAGGATGACGTTGACCGCGCCTGCGTGGACCTCACCAGTAGCTGAAATGTAGTTGTCAACAACCGCCCCTGTGCTTTGCGAAGGAAGAGCGCTGAAGTTGCTCGGCTGGCATAAGATTAAGCCAGAAGCGGTATTTGTGATTTCAGCCTCATCAAACAAGGTGTCTTGTATTGGTGCGTGTAGATTGTCTTTATTCCAAAAAGTATCAATTGCTTGGGCATTTACCAGGGTTCCCAAACTGTGGCCGTAGAAGTGAATCGAGTTTGAATAATCTGTACCTAAGACGAGCGCAAGGTCCGTGCCAAGGGTAAGTCCTTCTTGCTGCGTATTGTAGGTTGCCGCCGGCAGGGTGGTCAAAGGATCAGAAATTGAACCGGCAGTAGCGCTCCAGTTCCAAGCGATAATGTTTGCCATGGGCTCGGCATCGGCGAGATTTTCCGCGAAGCCGTCACTTCCGGCCCATATAGAGGGACTGCTAGAAAATCCATGAGTTAAAACCACAGTTGTCTGTTTGGGATCGATATAACCTATTGTTCCCGAAGTACTGCTGTAAGGTACGAACTCCCCAGTTGCCTTGTCGAGCACCTCCAAACTTCCCGGAGCTGGAAGCGTCGTTAGCGGGGATGCTGGCGTCTTATTTGTCTCCTGGCTAACAATTGAAGTTGGTGTCAAAAGAACCGCGTGCGCTTGGCCACCAGTATTCGTTGCTGTGCCCGCGATCTGACCGGAACCATTTATCGCATTGGCAGAAGAAATTGTCCAGCCAGAACCTGGAGCAATTAGCGTGTTCAAATCTTGAGGAGTACCGCTTGATGTAGACACGAAGCCATGCCCGCCACTCGTGCCCACCACTTCACCGCTTGAATTGACACCGTAAGCTGTCCCCGGCCCAATGAGCTGCGCCGATCCATTTGAATACGTGAAGGCATTTCCAATTCCATCCGCGCCAACGATCTCGCCGTTGTCGTTGATGGCGTTCGCGCCGCTACTATGTCCGCTGTGCGAGAGAAGGGAGGGGTCTAAATCTTGTATTGATCCGTTGCTATATAAAAAGGGAGGTCCAAGGTTCAACCCGCCTACAACTTGACCACTATTGTTGACGGCCTCTGCGGCGGCACCAGAGCTAAAATTATTAATGGAGCCATTCGTATCGATCCAGGCACTTGCGCCATGATTAACTGTTCCGACGATTTGACCACTGTCATTAATTCCGACGGCTTCGTATTCGTTGCCACCTATTTTCGTGAATGAACCGTTGTCATAGGAGAAGGCGTTGTAGGAGCTTTGATTGACAAAATCGTAATAGCCGACAATTTCGCCAGCATCGTTGATTCCGAGCCCGTCTCCCTCACCTAGATCCTGTGATGTTCCATCCGAATAAAACAGAATGTCGCCGTTCCCCGTCTGCCCCGTCACTTGTCCGCCCGAATTGATCGCATTTGCCTGGCCTGCGCCAAGATCAGTGATGGAATATTCAACTTGGCCAAATCCCCATTGCGAAAAGAGGACGACGCCAAGCACAGCCCCAATAATCCGCCGCATTTCCACCTCCTGTTGTCGAACTGCAAACTAATCCGAAATGCTAGGTATACCCTGTAGAGCTATACCCATCCTAACGGCATTTTGCTGCCGTGCAAGATGATTCGATCAAGATTGTAGCAAAAGTCGTCAGAAAGCTACGAAAAGAGCGCGGCTGGTCACAGGAAGAGTTCGCGGCCAAATGTAATCTTCATCGTACCTATGTCGGCGCCATTGAGCGGGCAGAAGAAAACCTTACCCTTCGCACCTTAGGCAAGCTGGCAAAGGCGCTTAGGGTGCATCCTCCGGAACTTTTGCGAGCGAAGGGTCGATAGGCGGCCTGTCGCAAAAGTCATCCCCGATGCCGTCTTTTTGCCAAAAAAAACTTCTCGAATAATGTCAGCCACCATCTGCGTTTCTGGATTTTCGAGCGGGGAAAGTAGGGACGTGGCGAAATAAATTCTCGAAGCTGAATCTCCCGGCCACGGTCCAATTCTGGCATCGTGAACAGTCTCGCCGCCGGCGTCCAAGCTTTCATTCCCTCCCGCCAAATGTTCCAGTTCCAATCCACGCGCCGCTTTTTTAACAGATCGGTCAGTTGACTGGTCGTGAATGGTCCCAATTCTTCTCGCCCGTTACGGACGAGCCACAATTTGTCCGGCCAACCCGTCAATGCGGCCGTTAGTTCGGGAATGCGTTTCAGAAATTTCTGGTGGTTTTTCCGGTCGCGGTAACAGCCGGAGCAAAGGATCAATTCCCCTTGCCAGACATCTGCCCTTGCTCGGCCGGTGATGACTTTTCCACAATCCCGACATGATTCGGCTGGTGCCACGGCCAGCATGATACCTAATCGTCGCGCCACACGAAAAAGCAGCACTTCCAGTGCTGCTGTAGTTCCCTACTTCCCGAAGACAAGTTTCATCGCTTCCCGCTGCGGCTCTGGAAAGAGATGGCGGTATCGAGCCGCCATTTCCGCGGTTGTGTGTCCTACCCAGGCGTCAATCATTCGCTGATCGATGCCTTTCGCGGCACAATTGGAAATGAACGAGTGCCGGAGAACGTGCCAGCCCCGAAGTACATCCCATTTTGTCCCCTCGACAGCCCACCTGAAATGATGAGCGGCCATTTGGGGCGTCAGAGGGCTTCCGGTCTCATCGCAGATGACGAATTGCCCGACAGGGTGATGCTCCATCCAGGACTTCACTACTGCCTGAAGGGACGCCGAAAGCGGCACAAAACGGAAGGTAAAAGCTCTCGTCTTATCCTTCTTCTTTTCACGGATGCGAACCATCCCGCCGTCGAAATCCAGGTCATCGATTTCCGCCCGCAGAATTTCGGATCGGCGGGCGCCGGTGTACGCCGCAAAGGCAAACATCGGATAGACGAACTCGAAGCGGCCGATCTTCTTCACATCCGCCAACAGCTCCTCAGTTTGCTCGACCGAGAGAAAGAGGCTATCCCACAACTCATCTTTCTGGGCGGTCGAGAGGCCGCCGCGCTTGATGCGTTGCTCGATTTGCTGCCACGTCTGGAACGGATGGGCGGCCTTCGTCTTGTTGTAGATAAGCCCTCTCGTGGGTGCTCGTCCGGCGACAAGCCCCGCTTTTATCCCCCATTTGTTCCAGATGCTTGCGAAGCTGCCGATTTCCTTCTGGATCGTCTTGTGACTGAGCGGCTCGCCGTTTCTACCAGTCTCTTTAGATCGTTCGTTGACGTACTGCTGAAGCGTCTCCGTCGAGATGGAGCGAACGCCGAATTTGGCGCCGATCAACCGTTCCAGATTCCGCATGTGAACTTCCTCGGTATAGCGGGTATTTGTTTCTTTCGCTCCCGCCGGAAATTCCTTCCTGTATCGGTCAAAAAAGGCTGCCAACCGCACGGAAACCTCTACCTTGGGCTTTTCGCTGATCTTTCCATCCGAGAGCAGGAACAGAGCCAATTCGCCATCCGCCGGCGGATCGAGCTTGCCACGCTCCAAGAGAATCAGGTTGTCCTCCAATCGGCCGAGCAGCCCGTTTGCTTCGCGTTCATTTTCTGTCTTTAACTCGTGCCGGTACTTTCGCCCGGCGTAGCGAAAGCAGACGCGGAAGCTGCCACCACGTTTTTCAAGCCATGCCATAGCTTCTCCCAACGCAGATGCAACGCACCCGCAATGCTGCCCCCAAATTGCCCCCAAACCGCTTGAGAAGCTTTGGGGGCAAATTCCGAATTTCAATTTTCCCTAGGAATTTCTACTACTTTGGAGGGAGGAAAGCAACTGGGGAACTAGGATTCGAACCTAGACAAGCAGATCCAGAGTCTGCTGTGCTACCGTTACACCATTCCCCAAACGCGCTCCAGGCATCAACATGCACGAAGCCGGGAACAAGAAGTTACATCAATCGGTTGATGGATTCCAGTTGCAGAATAGGCGCGGAGAACGGACCCAACTCATCAGGCCGACGCCTGCAGCCTGCGGATCTGGTCGCGCAGCTTGGCGGCCTCTTCGTAGCGCTCGGTTTTCACCGCCTTGTCGAGCTGCTGCTGGAGTTTCTCCATCGGGTCGAGGGGAATCTTGCGGCGGATTTCGTGGGCGAATTTTTTCAGTATCCGCACCTCATTCGATTTGGCAAAGGCATCGTCCTGCTCGAACTTGGTGAAGAACGTGCGGATGTTTTCCAGGCCGCGCTCAACCACCACCAGCGCGGGCTTGTATTCCTTGTTGTTGAAATGGATCGACGCCTCTGCCCGGCTGTTCATCATGATGATGTAGGGGCGATATTGCTCCAGAATAATCCGGTCGTGCTCGTCGCTGGCGAATTTGAAGCAGAGGTCCAGCACGCGCAGGTTGCGGGCGGTGTCGCGCATGACGGCCACGAAATCCTCGAGCACAAACAGGCCGAGGTAGCGCTGGTAATACATCACCGCTTCATCGCGCAGGGCCTGGCAATCGTTGCGGTCGATCTGGAAGCCCATTTCGCTGCCGTGGCGGAGGCGGTATTCGTTAAGCTCGCGTTCGTGGAATTCGAGGAGGGATTCGCAGCCGTGGGGCTTGGCGCCGTCGGGGCGGCCGGTCATTTCCATTTGCAGGACGCCGAGGTCGACGCGCATCTGGAGTTTGGGCTGGCCGTCGTTGCCGCTGATTTTTCGGACGTTGATGGTGCCCGGCTCGTAATCCCAGCCCTTGAGGACGGGCGTAATATCCGCGCTGGACATTTTGCCTTCATCGCGGGACCGGTTTTCAGAACGGCTCATGATAGGGTTGCTCCATGCGTTGCGAACGCCGCCGGGCAGTCCATTTCCCGGCACGTTTAAGTATAGCACGGGCGGTCAAGCTTTTTGCAAATTACAGCGCGGTTCAACAGCGCGTCATCGGTGAATATTTTTACTTAACATTGGCGTGGGGCTGGCGGAATTGATCGAAGGCGGCGGCGGCGATGATGATGCCGCCGGTCACCATGTCCTGAACCGCATTGCTGATCTGAAGTTGGCTGCACCCGTTGGTGACCATGCTCATGAGGACGGCGCCGACCAAAGTTCCGAAAACGCTTCCCTTACCCCCGGAAAGGCTTGCGCCGCCGATAACCACGGCGGCGATGGCGCTTAGTTCGTAGCCATTGGCGGTGGTGGGGTCGCCCAGGTTGTTCAAAAAAGAAAACTGGAGAACCCCGGCGATCCCGGCAAAGAAGGTAGCAAAGATAAAGATGAGTATTTTGGTGCGGGCGATCGGGACGCCACAAAGTCTTGCGGTCTGCTCGTTGGAACCAATCGCAAATATATGACGGCCGAAGCGGGTGAATTTCAAAACGGCAGCCACAAACAAGGTGAGAAAGATCAGGAGCCAGACGCCGGGCGGGACGATCATCCATCTTTCCTGGGGCCCGAGCATGTGCAAAAGATGCCCGACCCAGCCGGAGGGTTCATAGATGGTGGTGCCGGAGGCGAGCCACTTGGCAAAACCGCGCACACCGCCCCAAAGCCCCAGGGTGACAATAAACGAGGGGAGCCGAAGCTGGGTTACCAGTACCCCGATCACCAGCCCTACCGCCGCGCCGGCGAGGATTCCACACATTACGGCGGCGATCGGCGGCCAATCGCTTCGCCGGCACAGGGCGATCACGACGGTGCACATGGCGATATTTGATCCCACGGAAAGATCGATGCCGCCGGAAATGATGATGATCGTCGACCCGAGCGCCGCGGTCCCGACGACGGCGGTGGTGAGCATGATGATCTCAAAATTCTCGGTGCTGAGAAAATTCCGCGGCGAAAGGATCGCGAAGAGGGCAAAAACGAAGAACAGCCCGACGATCGGACCGATTGCGCCAATAGCGCTGAAAGTTTGTCCGGCCGAACCTTTTGCCGGCGCATCCGGCGGCGAACTTGTGGCTGTCATCTCGCCTCCGCAGCGCCGGTCGCTTCCAACATAATCTGATGTTCGTTGGTCTTTTCGACCGGGGTGGTCCGGGCCATGCGGCCCTTGCACATCACCGCAATGCGGTCGCACACGCCCAAAAGCTCCGGCAGATAACTGCTCACCATCAGGATCGCCTTTCCCTTGCAGGCAAGTTCGTCGATGAGCTGATAAATCTGCGCCTTGGAGCCCACGTCGATGCCGCGCGTTGGCTCATCGAGCAGAAAGACATCCACGTCATGGCGAAGGAGGCGCGCGATGGCGATCTTCTGCTGATTTCCGCCGGACAGATCGCTCACCGCCTGCCTGGGGGACCGGCAGCGAATCGCCAGGCGGCGAATCCACTCGCGCGTCTCCTGGGCCTGGCGGCTGGGGCTGACGAGCCAGCCCAAACGGGTCATCGTCACGTTATCCGCGAGGCTTAGATCGACGGCGAGGCCTTCTTCTTTCCGATCTTCGCTGAGCAGGCCCATCCCCTCGGCCCAGCGGTGCGCCGGCGACGCCGGGCCGACGTAGGCGCCGAGCCGAATCTCGCCGCTCTTCACGGGGGCGAGCCCGAAGATCGCCCGGAGAAATTCCGTTCGGCCTGCCCCGACCAAGCCCGCGATTCCCACGATTTCGCCGCGATGCAGCGTGAGGCTGGCATCGACCGGCTTGGTCTGGCCGGCAAGATCGGTGATCTCCAGAACCGCCTCTCCCTGCTTGCGTGCTGACCGGGGATAAAGATCATCCACCGAGCGTCCCACCATCATCGAAATGATTCGGGCCGTATCGCTCTGCGCCGTCGCCCCACCGCCAACGCTTTTTCCATCTCGCAGAACCTCGAAGCGATCGGAAATTTCGCGAACCTCTTCGAGGAAATGGGAGATGTAAATGATCGCCATCCCCGAAGCGCGCAGCCGGCGGACGAGATCGAACAAGTGCCGGATATCCGATTGCGTCAGGCTGCTCGTCGGTTCATCGAGCACCAGCACCCGGCACCCCACGCAGATCGCCCGCCCGATCTCGACGAGCTGCCTCTCGGCCAGGGAGAGCTTGCTCAGCGGCGCGGCCGGATCGATGTCGGGCCTGCCAAGCTGCGCCATCGCCCCCGCCGCCTGTCGCTTCATTTCCGCCCAGCGAACGAATGGGCCATTGGTCGGCTCCATCCCCAGAAGCATGTTCTCCATCACTGTCAGATCTTTCGCAACCGACAGCTCCTGATAAATCATCGCCACGCCGCGACGGCGCGCTTCCAGTGGATCGCGCGGGGCATAGGACTCTCCATCGAGCCACATCTCACCCTCATCGGGCGCGTGCGCTCCGGAGATCACCTTCATGAGCGTGCTCTTGCCCGCTCCGTTTTCTCCCACGAGCGCCAGCACCTCTCCGCCGCTGACCTGTAGATCGACCCCGTCGAGTGCAACGGTGGCGCCGAATCGTTTCCGCACGCCCTGCATCCGAAGCCGGGGACCTGCAAATTGTGTTGTCTGAGCCAGGTGAGTCATGTGGCGGGCATTAGCTCCCCGAAAGAAGCTTCTGAACCTCCGGCGTATCCAGATTGTCGCGCGTGATCAGTTGAACCCCGCTGTCCGTCACCGGCGGCTGAGCGATTCCATGAATCGAATCGACGCACGCCTTCACCCCTTCATATCCCATCTTCGTTGGATCCTGCGAAACCAGGGCATCGATCTCGCCTTTCTTGAGCGCATCGACCAGCTCCGGCGTGGCGTCGAATCCCACGAAATGAATTTTCCCAGCCAGGTTGTTCTGCTCGAGGGTGTTGAGCATGCCCAGGGTCGTCGATTCGTTCGGGCAGAAAATGCCATCTGCCTGCTTGATCTCGGAGAGGAGATTCATCGAAGCCGTCTGCGCCTGATCGACCGTGGCGCCGGCATAGCGATCCTTCACCAGCGCGGTCATTGCAGGATTCTCGTCCATCGCGCTAAGAAACCCGTCTTCGCGCTGAATCGTGCTGGCCGAGCCCACGGCGTATCGCAGAAGCACATACTTCCCCTTTCCGCGCAGAAGTTTCGCCAGCTCTTCGCCGCCGAGCTTTCCGGCGGCCGTGTTGTTGGTGCCGACGTAGCAGACAAAATCCTTCCCCGCGTCTCCCTTGAGGGACGAATCGATGATCACCACCGGGATATTTTTCTGCATCGCGGTCTGCACCGGCGGCAGCAGAGCCGTGTCATCCAGCGGAGCCAGCACGATCCCATTCACGTTGCCGGACGCAAACTGCTCGACGAGCGAAATCTGCCCCGCCCGATCGTCCTCCAGCATCGGCCCCTTATAGATGATATTGACGCCGAGTTCCTTCCCCGCCTGCTCGGCTCCGGCCTCCACCGATTTCCAATAGGCATGCGTCGTCCCCTTGGGGATAACCGCCAGCGTAAGCTGCGCGGCTTGCTGCGTCGTCGGTACAGCCGTCTCAGACTGCTCCTTGCGAAACGCGATCAGCGCCACCGCGGCGACAACAATGACGATGAAAATGACCCAGACTCCCTTGTTCATTGAGCGTCTCCTCGCTTGTCCCCGCCCGAACTATCTTCGCCGCGCGATTCTAAATGATTCAGCGGCCCAATGCGAGAAATGACGATGAGAACGCCACGCAGGAAATGAACCCTTCAGCAAACACGCAAAACAAAAAGGGAATTTGAAAATAGGCAATAGGAAATAGGCAATTGGCAATCCCCCGCTTCACGCTCCCGCCGCCCCCTTCAGCGCGTCGAGCAGATTCTGCGTCGTATACAAACTGGTCAGCTTATCCGGCTCGCTGCCATGCGGAGCATAAATCGCCGTCAGCGGAATCCCGCCGCCGGGGTTCAGCTCATTCACCTTCGGCCAGCCGGGCGCATCTTCGCTGGTCAGATCGGCTCGCATCAGCACGACATCATAATGCTTCAGCGCTGCCGCCGTGCGCGGATCGCGAAAAACGGATGCCTCGATGGACAGACAATTCGGGCACCAGTTGGCGGTGAATTCCACCAGCACCGGACGTCCGCTCGCCCGCGCCGCGGCAAAGGCCTGGTCGGTGTATGGCTGCCACAGCAGCCCCCCAACAAACCGCATGGTTATGTCGTAGGAGACCAGCACCATGGCCGCCGCGGCCAGAAGCGAAATCGCAATCGGCCGCACGCGTTTCGTAAGCAGCGCAATCCGCCCCACCATGAAACACATCCCGATGGCAATCACGACAAAGATCGCGAAGAAAATCTGGTCCCGCCCTAGAAATCTCCCGCCCGCGAAATAAACCGCCACCGCCAGCACAAAAAACGCCATCGTCTGCTTCAGCACGCCCGACCACGGCCCGCTGCGCGGAATCCACTTCACCAGGTTCGGAAACGCGCTGAGGATCAGATACGGCAGCGCCATCCCCACGCCCACCATCAGGAAAGCCGACACCCCCACTGCCGTCGGCTGGGCCAGCGCCCACGCCAGGATCCCCGCAAACATCGGCGCTACGCATGGCGAAGAAAGCACCGCCGTGAAAATCCCAAACACAAAATTGCCCAGGATCGTCTCGTGCGTCAGCGCCACGTTATAAACCCCCGCCGGCAGAATGACGTCAAAAAGTCCGAACATCCCCGCTGCCATCGCCAGCAGCACGACGACCACGCCCCAGATAAACCACCCATAACTGAAGAGCTGCCCCCACTGCAAAAATCGCGAGACGACCACAAGCTGCGCCAGAATCCCAAAAAAACAGATCACCCCCAGGCTGAACACGCACCCCAGCAGAAAACACCGCGCCCGGCTCTTCTGCGACGCCTGCACAAACCCGATCACCTTCAGCGGCAGCACCGGCAACACGCACGGCATGAGATTAAAGAGCACGCCCACCGCCAGCGCAATCAGCAGCGCCAGCCCATGACTCGACGCCCCCAGCACAAACGTCCGCCCGAAAAAATCGATCGTCGTCCCCGACGGTTGCACAGACTCCGTCGGCGCCACCTGCCCCACCGCCGGTGCCTCCGCCGCAAATACGCGCGGATCAAACCCCAAGAATTTCGATTGATTCACCGGCGTCACCGGCGCCGACGCCGGCACGATCGACGTGTCAATCGTAAAGACTTGATTCCGCGCCGGTGCAAAGCAGACGTGATCGTTGCACGCCTGCCACGTCAGCTTCCCGGAAATCGTCGCCGGCCCGACCTCCGCCGTTGTCTTCACCCGCATCGGCAGATAAACAATCACCTCTCCCATATAAACGCTCTGCGGCCCCAGAGCCGCGAACGCCTCAATCTTCCCCTCCGGATAAACCGGATCCAGAAAATCGATATTCGGATTCGAATCCGGCGTCACCTCAAATTTAATGTAATTCACCCCCGTCCCCGTCAGCGGCGTATGCGACTGCGCATGCAACCCCGGCTTGATATCCACCACCACCGCCGCCACCGCCGTCTGCCCCGCCTGGAGCGACGACGCATTCAGCATCGCCGTATACGTCGCCGTCTGCATCGCCGCGGCACAAATTCCCGGCAGCATCAGAACCGCGAGCACAAACCAGATAAGTCGCTTCCCGTTCATTTCCCCACATTATACGTCCGACATTCAAATTCAGATTTACCGCCAAGGCGCCAAGAGCGCCAAGGAATACAAAGAAATCGCAAGGATTGCCCATTTTCTTGTGCTCTTAGCGTCTTGGGGGTTCAACTTCTTCTGAGCGATCATTGAGGCTAAAATGCAGGAGAAATGCAGGACACGACCGAATACATCCAAACCCTCGGCAAATCCGCCAGAAAAGCCTCCGCGCAGCTTGCCACGCTGCGCGACGGCGTTAAATCGGCCGCGCTGAAAAAAATCGCCGCCGCGCTTCGGGCCTCGAAGGAAACCCTTCTGGCCGCCAATGCGAAGGATATCGAGGCGGCGCAGAAGGCGCAGATGCAAAGCGCCCTCGTGGAGCGGCTCAAGCTCAACGAGAAACGCCTCGCCTCCATGGCCGAGGGCGTTGAGCAGATCGCCGCACAGACCGACCCCATCGGCCAGATCATCGAAGGCTTTGTCCGCCCCAACGGCCTGCGAATCTCCAAAATCCGCGTGCCGCTCGGCGTCGTGCTATTCTTCTACGAGAGCCGCCCCAACGTCACCAGCGACGCCGCCGCCCTCTGCATCAAAAGCGGCAACGCCATCATCCTCCGCGGCGGGCAAGGAAGCGATCCATTCCAACCTGGCCATCGGGAAAATTATTTCCCAGTCTCTCGAATCGAGCGGCATCGACCCCGCCGCCGTCCAACTGATCGAATCGACCGACCGCGCATTGATTCCCCCGCTGCTGAAGCTCGACAAATATATCGACCTGGTCATCCCCCGCGGCGGCGAAAGCCTGATCCGCGCTGTCGTCGCGGATTCGACCATCCCGGTTCTCAAGCATTTCACGGGCAACTGCCACATTTACATCCACGCCGACGGCGGACAAATGGCGGACCAAGTCCGCAAAATCTGCGTCAACGCCAAGACCAGCTACCCCGGCGGCGCCGTCTGCAACGCCGTCGAGAAAATCCTCTTCCACAAAGACGCCGCTGCCGCGCTTTTGCCCAAAGTCTGCCAGGATCTCGCCGCCGCCGGTGTGGAAATCCGCGGCGACGAGCAAACCCGCGCTCTTTCCCTCAGCAAAACTCGCGACAGAATCCGATTGGCCGCTGGAATATCTGAGCCTCACCATCGCCATCAAAGTCGTCGATTCCATCGAATCCGCCGTCGCTCACATCAACGAATTTGGCAGCCATCATACGGATGCGATTTTGACGAACTCGCAAACCGCCATCGACCATTTCATCACCAACGTCGATTCCGCCAGCATCATGGTCAACGCCAGCACCCGCTTCGCCGACGGCGGCGAATACGGCCTCGGCGCCGAGATCGGCATCAGCACGGACAAACTGCACGCCCGAGGGCCGATGGGGGCGGCGGACCTGACGACGTATAAGTGGGTCGTCGCCGGAGATGGGCACACGCGGTGAGGAAGTCCGAAACCAGAAACCAGAATCCCGTCTTCGACCCTGAGGCTCAGACCCGAAGGGAATCAAGCCCGAAACCAGAATGACTGAATGGAGAGGCTCACTTCATTCGGATATTCGTCATTCTGAATTGATTCGTCATTCTGGTTTCCGATTTCTGGTTTCCGCCGCCGCCACCCGACAAAAAACTCACCCAATCCCTCCTAAAACGCCGAAAACACCCAAGGTCCAATAACAAAGGCGGCGGCCATGCCCATGATGCAGGAAGACATTCGCAACCACTACGAGCAGGCGTGGAGGCAGCTCGACGAAAAAGCCGCCGACGATGCCGCCCTGGCCTACTCCAGCGCGGTTGAGGATGCCGTTCTTTACCCCCTCTACCAGCAGCTTTTGAACGATCTGAAAATCACCGTCACCGGCGGCAAGGTTCTCGACGTCGGCTGCGGCTCCGGACGCTGGACGCGTTTCTTCCTCAACCATTTCTCCCCCGCCCTTCTCGCCGGCATTGACTTCACTTCGGCTTCCATCGAACTGCTCAAAAGACGTTACGCCAATCACGCGAAAACGACGACCGAATTCCGCGTTGCCGACCTCACCGATCCGGCGCTCAACCTCGGGCACAAGTTTGACCTGATCAACGTGATGAACGTCCTGTTCCACATCCCCGAGCCCGACCGGTTTTCGGTGGCGATGAAGAATCTGGCCAATCACCTCGCCCCCGGCGGGCGGATCGTGACCACGGAATATATGCCGCGCACGAGCATGCGAACCAACTGGATGCTGGTGCGCAGCCGCTACGAATTCGAGAGCGCCGCCGCGGCCGTCGGCCTGCGGATCGCAACCATCCGCGCCTCCGGCATTTTCAGCAACGACCCGATGGGCCTCGACGGGCCGGACGGCGGAGTTCGCGCCCAATTCAACGCCGTCCGCACGGGCATCAATCAGATTTGCTCACTGCAAATGAATGACCAGCTTCGCCAATTCTTCACTAAATTCCTCAGCGACGTGGAACTGGCGGTGCTGAATTTCTCGAAAGAGCGGATTGCCGAAGTGGATATGCCGAGCCAGAAACTTGTGGTCCTCGCGGCGGCATAGACTCAATCGTACACATCGCGGCGATGGCCGACTCGGACGACAAGCACTACCAGCCGGTCGTCGTGAATTTGATATATGACCCGCCAATCACCGATGCGAATTCGCCAGGCATCGACTCCCACGAGCTTTTTGCTGCCAGGCGGACGCGGATTTTCGCCCAGAGCGGTGATCGCTTCGCCGATGCGACGGGCTATGGGCTTGTCCAGTTTTTTGAGCTGCGCCGCCGCCTGCGGCAGGACGGATACAGTCCATCGCCCGTTCAAAGGCCCAGTTCCGCTTTAACTTTCACCCAGGGGATCGGCTTTTCCTTCTTCGCCTTCATCCGCGCCAACGCTCTCCGGGCCGCCTTGGCATCGGCTTCCTCCTCGATCTTCTCGAGCAAGGCCAGATCTTCCATGGAAACCAGCGCCGCCACGCCCTTGCCCCGCCGCTCAAGGACAACCCGTTCCCCCTGATAGGCGACCCGATTGATCGTGTCCGCAAGATAAGATCGAATTTTTACGATGTTGACGGTCATATTTCCATGATGCCTATGATAGCCATCATGTACATTATCGTCATCCCCGTGCATCGGGTCAACATCGCTCACCCGCGCGTCCTTTGCACCGCTTCTAATGCACGCTCGCCAGCTTCTCCACAACCGTAAACAGCGCCTGCGTCCCATCCCTGCCATGCCCCGCGGCCTGGGCGGCCGTAAAGAGCTGGTGTACCAGGCTCGCCGCCGGCAGTGAGGTGTTCGACTCCTCCGCACATCGCAGCACCAGTCGCAAATCCTTCTGCTGAAGATTGATCATGAACCCCGGCCGCATATCTCCCGCCGCCATGCGCGGGCCCAGGTTTGAGAGTTGCCACGATCCCGCCGCACCGGCGGAGAGGGCGGCGATCGTCTTCTCCACGTCCAGCCCATTCTTGCGGGCAAAGACCAGCGCTTCGCAGACCGCCATGTTGGTCACGCTCACAAGGATCTGGTTCACCAGCTTGGTGAGTTGCCCGCAACCGCTGGGGCCGCAGTAGGTGATGGTGGTCCCCATGATCCGCAGCAGCGGCTCGACGCGGTTGAACGCTTCCATCTCCCCGCCCACCATGATCGACAGCGTGCCGTTTTTCGCCCCCACGTCGCCGCCGCTGACCGGGGCGTCGAGCATTTTCACCCCCTGCTTCGAGAGTTCTTCCGCCAGCTCGCGCGTGCAGCTTGGGGAAATCGTGGAGTGATCGACCACGATCAGTCCGCCGCGCGCCCGCGAGGCAAGCCCATCGCTGCCGCACACGACGGCTTCCACGTCCGGCGTATCCGTCACGCAGATGAAAACGATATCGCTATCAGATGCCACCAGCGCAGGAGATTCGACGAACTTCGCCCCGCGGGCAATAAGGCGCGACGCCTTCGCCTTCGTGCGCGAATGAATGGTCAGCGGATAGCTGCGCTTCGAGCAGGCGCGACGCCATAGCGCCGCCCATGATCCCCATCCCAATAAAGCCAAGCCGATCAGGCATGGGCTATTTGTGCAATAGAATCAGCAAAATAACAAGGATGAGGATGACAAATAATTCCGCCCCCGCGGCCCAGGCGAGCATCATTCCCGACGGCGAGCGCCAACCGCCTTCCGGCGTCGGCCCCGGAGAGGGAACCAGATCGACGGTCTTGCCCGTCTCTTCAATCTTCGCCAGCGATTCCAGATCGACGGCGCGGCGGGCATATCTCGGCGGCTTCGTTCTTGGCCACCAGCCGCAGGTCTTCCAGCATCTGCTCCGTCGATTGATACCGGTCCTCGCGGCGCTTGGCCATGGCGACGTCGATAATCTCTCCCACCCCGGCGGAAAGCGCCGTGTTGATATGATCCGCCGGCACTAGCGGCTGCTTGAGATGCTGGTGCATCACGTTCGATGGCGTATCCCCCTCAAACGGCGGCCGGCCCGTGGCCAGGTGGTAAAGCGTCGCCCCCAGAGAATAAATATCCGCCCGGAAATCGATGTCCACGTCGCCGCGAATCTGCTCCGGGCTGATGTAATACGGCGTGCCGTACGCTTTGCCGGCTTCCATCTCGGCGGCTTGCTTGTCGTCCACCTGGCGCGCCAGACCCAGATCGGTCAGCTTCGCCACGCCCTTGGGCGTAAGAATGATATTCTTCGGCTTCACGTCGCGGTGAATGAGCCCGCGCTGATGGGCGTGGGCCAGCGCATCGGCCATCTGGATCCCAACGTCGAGCACCTCCGCCTCCGAAAAACTCTTCCCCTCGCCGGCGGGCGGCGCGGCCATCAGGTCGTACAGCGTCTTGCCTTCCACAAATTCCATGACGAAATAGTGAACCCCGTCGGGAGACTCACCCACGTCGATCGCCTGCACGATGTTGTTATGACTGAGCCGGGCGGCGGCTTTTCCTTCCTTATAGAATCGCTCCACGAAATCCCGGTTGTCCCCCATTTTCTTGGGCAGGATTTTGATCGCGACGATGCGGTCGAGGGAGTTTTGGCGGGCGCGATAGACGGTGGCCATGGCGCCTTTGCCCACCTGTTTCATCAGTTCATATCCCGGGATTCGGCTCGACTTCCCGTCGACCACCACCTGGCGGAGACGCTTGGCCTGGTTGTTGGTGAGAAAACTGTTTTCTACGAGGAGATCGCTAAGGCTGCGGTGGTTGGGATCGGAGGCCTGCTTCTGCTGTTCCCGGCAGAAGTCGACTTCGCCGCGGGTGACGAGGCCCATGTCGACGGCGAACTTGCCGATTTCGGTATCGAAGCTGGACGAAGCTAAAGCGCCTTTGTCACCGGAGCCCGGGTTTGGATTTGGCACGCGTGACATAGCCAACTTTACAGAATACCACACGTCGAGGCCGCTCACCCCGCGTGCCGGACGCACCAAACCCCCGGTCACCCTAAAAATTAGGCCGATTTTCACGGGGTGTCAAGGTTTATTCGGGTATTGAATGCCCCTGGCCGCCAGATTTTTCGGACGAACTAAGCGGCCGCAACGGATAAAGGGTGACGGGCTATCAAGACTTCGGTCGGGCACGTTTATTGGACCACCCTTTAAGGCTCATCGAGTCGTCCGCTTGCCCCGTCTTTGGAAGCCAAAAATTGTTCAATCCATGTTAGCAATAATCGCCGACCCAAACTCGCCGCACTTAATCTGCTTCGCCCCCTCCATCTGCCGGGCGAAATCATACGTCACGGTCTTGGCGGCAATCGCTTTCTCCAGCCCGCGAAGGATCCGGTCCGCCGCCTCCTGCCAACCCATGTATTCCAGCATCATCACGCCGGAGAGAACGACGCTGCCGGGGTTTACGACGTCCTGGTTGGCATATTTTGGGGCGGTTCCATGTGTCGCCTCGAAGACCGCGTGACCAGTGACGTAATTGATATTTCCGCCCGGAGCGATCCCGATCCCGCCAACCTGTGCCGCTAAAGCATCCGAAAGATAATCGCCGTTCAGGTTCAGCGTGGCGATGACATCAAAATCCTCCGGCCGGGTCAGCACCTGCTGAAGCGTGATATCCGCAATCGCGTCCTTGATCACCAGCCCCGCCCCCGGCTTCCCATCAGGAATCTTGCACCACGGCCCGCCGTCGATTTCCACCGCCCCGTAAAAATCCTTGGCGACCTTGTACCCCCAGTCCCGAAAAGCCCCCTCGGTGAACTTCATGATGTTCCCCTTGTGGACCAGCGTCACCGACTTGCGCTTGTGCTTAATCGCGTACCCAATAGCCGTGTACACCAACCGCTCCGTTCCAGCATACGAAACCGGCTTCAGTCCAAGGCCCATCTGGATCGGCAGCTCGCGCTTCGGAGCCCCGATCTTTTCCAGCGCCGCCTGCCAATCGTTCAGCGCCGCCTGCATGCCGAAGCGAATCTTCTTAAATTCCTTCGGAAATTCCTTCTCAAAAAAATCGAGGATCTTCTTCGCCTCGGGCGATCCCGCCTGGTATTCGATTCCCGCGTAAATGTCTTCCGTATTCTCGCGGAAGATCACCATATCCACCTTCTCCGGCTTCTTCACCGGCGAAGGGACGCCCTTAAAATACCGCACCGGACGCAGACATACATAAAGATCCAGCATCTGCCGCAGCGCCACGTTCAGCGACCGAATCCCCCCGCCCACCGGCGTCGTCAGCGGCCCCTTGATCCCCACCAGAAATTCCCTGAACGCCGCCACCGTGTCGTCCGGCAGCCAGTTGTTGAACTGCTTGAAACTTTTCTCCCCGGCAAAGACTTCCATCCACGCGATCTTCTTCTTCCCGCCGTACGATTTTTCCACCGCCGCATCGAAGACGCGCTGGCTCGCCCGCCAGATGTCCGGGCCCGTGCCATCCCCCTCAATAAACGGGATAACGGGCCGGTCCGGCACCTGGAGCTTGCCCCCGGAAATCGAAATCGTTTGACCCTCAGACGGGACTTTTACATCTTTGAATTTCGTCATGCCCGAAGGGTAGAACACCAGCGGGCAAACGTCAAAAGCCCCGCCTCAGCGGCTCAGAAAATTTACGAAATTGTCCTTGAGCATGAGCCGAACGTCGCGCTGGATGTCCTCCGCCGTCACCCGCCGGCCGGTCTCCGAAAGATCGCTATATTTATCCGTCAAAACCTTCGCCAAAATCCGCCGGCTGTGGGTCCATTTATAAACCAACTGATCCAGCACCCGCGCATCGGAATGCTGCGGAATAAAGCTGGTCCCCAGAAGCTCCATCCGCATCCGCTCGATTTCCTCGATCAGGCTCGGATTATTGACGAACCACCAGCATCCGAAAACCATCAGGTTGCCGAACTTTCTGGCCGCGACGCACACCTCATGCTGGTTCTCGCGGGCCAGCATCGTCAGGAAGAATTTATTCTTGGGAAATTCCCGGCACAGATTCACCACGGAAAGAATATCCGATTTCCCGCACATATCTCCCGCATCCCGCAGCCCTGGATTCACACGCATCCTCGACCCAATCATCATCGCAAACGGCAACCCGCGCTCTGCGCACACCGGCAGCACCGCCTTCTCCAGAACCGTCTGGCCGGCCTTCTCAACCGGATCATTGCCGGCCGGATATCTGAAATCCGGCGGCAGGCTCACCGCCAGGTAAATCGCCTTCTGACGATCGATCCACTCCCGCAGCAGCCGCTGAATCTCCTCGATGGTCAAAGATGAAATCTCCTCCGAAACCTTATATCCCCACCCCGCCATCTTCTTCGCCGCCGTCGGCCAGGCGCGAAGCAGCGGGTCGATCCGCAGCACGCCCTTGAACCGCGAATCCGCCGGGATTCCCTTCAGCCAGCGCTCGCGCTCGTTGTCGTCAAAGACCGGATTGGTCATGGTGATCGACGAGACATTCGAAAGCTCCATCACCTTATCGATATATTTGCCCGGATCCTGCTTTGCGAAAAACGGGCGATAGGCATCCAGCGATTTTTCGTTCGGATCCAGCCCCAGAAGCTGGAGCGTCGTCAGCACCCCCCGGCAAGCCTCGCTCACCGGCGTGTTCTCCACAAACAGGTGCTTCCAGATATGGTCCGCCTGCTGCTGCTTGCTCATCTTCCAGAACTGCTCGTACGGCAGCTTCGTCGCCGGCACCACGCGATAGACCTCGGCCACCAGATAGTGATACGTCACCAACTCATCCACGCCCCAGAGCATCAGCCCTGCCGGGTCGGTCTTCCCCGTCGCATTCGGCACCGGTGTGCCAAACGTCGGGGGATAAAGATGCGTATGCATGTCCACGATGCTCTGGCTGCTCAGGGCCGCCGACACCGTTTCCGCCAATTTCTGCCGTGGGATAGATTGATTGCTCATGATTTCTCCGGAAAGGACAATATCCTGCCCCCGCACCGGCAATTCAATAGGAGAATCGGTTGGGATTGGTGACAATTCTTGTTCAATCGAGAGCCTTCCATTCCGTCATGACTAATGCCGAATGCCGATTGCCAAATGCCGAATGAAGACAGAAGACGCCGACAGACTGGGATTTCATTCGGCAATTGGCATTTGGCAATCGGCAATCGCCATTTACCATAATCTGCCATGACCCCCCCGCGCCTCCTCATCACCCTCCTCCTCGCCATCATCGTCGGCGGCGCCGTCCTCTATTTCTTCGGCACCCAACAAGCCCCACCGCCGCCACCCCCCAAACCCGCGGTCGCCCAAACCCTCCCGGCCACCACCCAATCCATCGCCACCACCGCTCCCGCCCCCAATCTCCAAACCTACGGCCAGCTTCTCCACGCCGACTTCCATAACTATCCCGACACGCGCCCGTGGGGCACGCCCGTCGATCTCAACGACGCCGCCCACATCCTCCTCACCGAACCCCTCTTTGTCTGCACCCGCGGCGATCTCTGGATAGCCTCCAAAAAAGCCGACCCCCTTCCCACCGTTCTCGCCCGCGCCGGCGGCGAAAGCGAGCACCTCGTCGATCGCCCCATCTTCTACGTCATCTGGTCCCTCGATTCCCACGGCGCCTGGCAACCCTCCGCCGTCTGCAAAAATTCCTCCGGCTTTGAAATCGTCTCCGCCCAATCCACCACTCCCATCCCCTGGCATCGCAACTACCATTGGGACCTCGCCCAAACCTGGCAGGATGGCACCAACCTCCGCCTCATCGTCCCCACCGACAACGGCGTCAGTATCCTCACCATCGCCTCTTCCGCTCTTTCCCCCGCCCCTGCCAGGCAGGACCCATTCCTCCGCGCCAACGGCGCGACCACGAGAAGTTCGCCAATCACCGAAGACTATTTCCCCCTCGTAGACCCCACCTCCACCACGCGCCCCTCCCAACCCCCAGACGTTCTCTTCGACACCCGCGGCATCCTCGCCTGGATTCCTGCCGACGATAAATTCTCCTCCACGCGCGTCGCCCGATACCTCAACGGCGCCTGGACACAGCTCGACCCCGCCTCCTGGCCCGGCGACATCATCTACCTCGTCCCCCATCTCGACGGCAGCGTCCTGGAAATCCGCCGGACTGACGGCCCCGATGCCCTCTCCTTTGTCACCCTCGACACCCCCGACATCGACGAAAAAGCCGTCTCCGATCTCGTCGACCAGCTCGGCGACGACGACCCCGACAAACGCGCCGCCGCCTACAAGCAACTCTCTCAGTTCGGCCCGAAAATAAATCCCATCCTCCAGAAGCTCGTCTCCGACGCCCCACCCGAAGCCCAGGCCAGAATCCACGAGCTTCTCCAGGGCACCACCTTGGGCGGCATGACCATCAACGGCAACCAGCTCACCCTCAACACCCGCCTGAAAGACGGCGGCATGATCTTCACCGCCCCGCAGGGTGTCACCATCCCCGAAGAAGGCGCTACGCCACGCGTCGTCACCCCCGATTATCTCATCCTCCAGCCCGGCAAACCGCCGGAGGAACTTGCCCCGGTCATCGTCGATCGTCTCGCCAACGCATCGGGAATCATCAGCGCCTGGGCGGACGAGCTGGTCGTCAGCAACCCCGATTACGGCCCCTGCCGATATCTGCCGCCGGATTCTCTCGACCCCTTGCTTCGCCTCTCCGAGCGCGATTTCACCCGCCTGCGGGCCATCGATAGCCGCGGACGCTGGCTCTTCACGGATGACTCCACCAACCGCACCCTCATCCTCGACCCCACCGTCCCCGACCCGGCTCCGGGCTTGGCCGTCTGGTTCATCGACACCGCCAATAGCTCCGGCTGGACCAAAACCGATTGGCCCGCCCTCACCCGCGGCAACTCCCGCTGGCTCGTCAACGACCACGACTGGCAACCCCTGGAAAAATCCCAAACCGTCGTCACCGATCTCCCACCGCCGACCACCCAGCCCGCCCCCCTCTGCACGGATGCCGCCGGCAACCAGTATTTCGACGGGCACATCACCATCACCATCCAGACGCCTGCCACTAAAACCTCGCCGGGCAAAAACATCGTCTGGAATCTCCCGGATGAAGCCGCCGGCGCGCCTGGCGAAGACGCGCAGCTCGTCTCCGACAATCATGGCCATCTCTTTCTCTTCAACTGCACCGGCCGGATCACCCGGCTTCGACTTGCCCTCTCGGAGGACCCTCCTCTTTCCATTGATGCAACATTCTCCAATCACCTTCCCCCCTTCGCCGACATCCGCCGGGTGTGGTGTGATCCGGCCGGGCGAATCGATCTCGCCTACGAGGACTACCGCCTGGCGATTATGTTTCCGACTGGGCAGATCCCCGAAGAGATGAACGATAAGATTTTGCCGGAGGATTTGAGGAGATTTGATGCGCGGTAATCTCAAATACAAAACCGGCACCTCCCCTCTTACCCCCGCCCCCGGTAATCCGGGGGAGGGATGGGGAGGGGGCCGACTTGACGGTTGACATTTGTCTGCAACAACATTTCCCGCATGCCCGGCAAACGCGATCATTCCCGCAAGCTGATCACCTACGCCCGCCGCATGCGAAAACAGCCCACCGACGCCGAGAAAAAACTCTGGTCCCTTCTGCGGCGAGGCCAAATCGACGGTTTCCACTTCCGCCAGCAAGTCCCCGTCGCAGGTTACATCATTGACTTCCTCTGCCTGCAGGCCGGAGTCGGCGTAGAAGCCGACGGCGGCCAACATCTGGATAAGCCAAATATTGAATACGACCGTCGGCGAAGTGAGGCGCTGGCAACGAAGGGAATCAGACTTCTTCGCTTTTCAGACTACGAGATTCTTAAATTCCCGGAGGCTGTGCAGGAGACGATCTACCAGGCCCTCACCGAGAACCCCCTCCCCAACCCTCCCCCGGAGTACCGGGGGCGGGGGAGAGAGCGCGGCGAAAATTAGAAACGGCGCAATCCACGCCTCGGAAAAATCAAACCGAAGAAATGAGCGACAAGATTTTGCCCCAGGACCCGCGCAGCTCTGAGGCGCATCAATGCTCGCGCACATGCATTTCCCCCGCCCCCGGCACCCCCCGGGGATTGGAGGCTGTGCGAAGCGAAGTCCCGACTTGTCGGGAGCTGGGGAGGGGGCTGGCTTGGGGACGTGAGCCCTTCGATAATCGCCCACGTCCCGCTTCCCTATCTTCCCAGCCAGCCGTGCCGGTCGTCTAACCACCCCTGCGGCATCGAAGCAAAAAAAGACAGAAAATCCGCAATACCCCTGATTTAAGGGATTGCAATTCGCTGTTGCCATACACTATATTGCCGCCTCACGTTAGTCGGGAACCGCACATAGCTTGTCGCAAAAAGGGAATTGAAATGCCTCGAGTCGGAATCGTTCTTCGGCTCGCGCGGCCTTCAAGGCCCCTGGAGGAGTGGAAATGGGAAATGCAATCGTTCGGCCAGTCAAATCATCTCAACTGGCCAAACCATCTCAAAATGTCTCACTGAAAACCCCTCGGATTCCAAGCCGGGCCAGACTTCTGGTACTTGGGGCGGCGCTTGGCCTTCTGCCGGCCGTCGCGGCGCATGCCCAGGTGTTCGATAACTCGAATGTCGGGTACGGCGACGACAGCGGGATATACGCTTACAACATTAATCTCAGTGCACCGAACGACCCCCCCCAGGCTGGGCTTGGTTACGAAGTGGAAGTCAATGACAATGATCCCGGGGCGGCAATCAGTGGATCTGCGACCGCCACCGACAACGTCGGCAACGCCACTTCCGAGACTGTGCAATCGCAAGCTAACGGCGTGCCTGCAGGATATACCTCCAGTTCGCTCGTCTCTTCCAGCCTTCCGACGGGAACTGTTTCGATACAATTGTCGGGCACTGGAAACGGTACGGTCGGGGCGACCGCCGGTGGTTACGCTCAAGACAGCGATGGTTTGACGTTCAACATTCCCGGAGCGACCCCAAGCACGGTCACACAAATCCCGCTCACATTCACCATCTCAAGCAATGGCGCCGCTGGCAACGGATATGGCAGCGGGACCGCCTACCTCACTATCAATGGCGGCAACGCCACTTTCCTGCAGGGCGCCACCTACACCGGCCTCAATCCCGGCGACACTGTCTCCGGCTTTTCTTCCCAAAGCCTGACCGACACCGGCCCCGGATCAGCGATCTTCACCGCTGACTATGCCGTGACCGGCGCCTCGCCCCAGGTGAATTTTGGATTTTACGCCAATGGCGGCGCTGGACTTGGCGCCAGTTTTAACCTCGCCGATTCGCTGAGCTTCAACCTGCCGGCGGGAATAACCTTTACGTCCCAATCCGGCGTATTCGATACCCAAGTGCCCGAGCCCACGGTTGTCGCATTGCTTGCCGCAGCCACATCGGCCAGCCTGCTCCGCCGGCGCCGCCGCGGCACCGGGGCGTGAAGATCTTCCAGAGAAATCGCGCGGGGAACCAACCCGGATGTGAGCCCTTCGATGTCAGGCATCACTTAAATCACGCCACGTAACATCACTTCAAATGCCGCCATTTTGGAGAGGCGCAGATTCGGTCCGTAAGCTTCCCGGCTGCTCGCCGGTGGGAGCTTGCGGATGTCGAATCGGCTCACAATGGCGGAACATCAGACAATCTTGGGACTTGCGCGACTGAACTGGTCGTATCGCCGGATCGCCGCGGAACTGGGCATCGACCGGGAGACGGTCTCTCGTCACATTAAATCCGCGGTGATCGAACCACCCGGTGCAGGTCCGCCGGATCCAGATGCCGCCATTCTGATTGCCGGGTCCGAGGTCAGATCGGAGGCAAATGCCACCATTCCGATGACCGGGTCAATGCACGGCGAGGCGGAATCTGTCGGTTCAAATGCCGCCATTTCGATTACCGGGTTTTCCGGCCGTCACAGCCAGTGCGAGCCATGGCGCGCCGTCATCCTTCAGGGTCTTGAGCAAGGCCTGACGGCCAAGCGTATCTGGCAGGACTTGGCTGCCGATCATGGCTTCGACGGTCCTTACCAACCGGTCCAGCGATTTGTCCAGCGGCTCAACCGTGCCGGAACCAACGGATTGCCCTATCGGCGAATGGAATGCGCCCCGGCGCCGAGGCCCAGGTGGACTTCGGCAAGGGCGCGCCCCTCGTCACACCCGACGGCAAACGAACCCGTCCCCACCTGTTCCGCATCGTGCTGAGCTGCTCGCGCAAAGCCTACAGCGAAGTGACGCCCCGGCAGACCACCGAGCAGTTCATCCGCTGCATCGAAAACGCCTTCATTCACTTCGGCGGTGTTCCCAGAACTCTGGTGATCGACAATCTCAAAGCGGCCGTCACCCATGCCGACTGGTACGATCCCGATCTGAATCCCAAGATTCAGGAGTTCGCGCGTCACTACGGCACCGTCATTTTGCCGACGCGCCCAAGGACGCCACGGCACAAGGGAAAGATCGAACGCGGCGTCGGATACGCCCAGGGGAATGCTCTCAAGGCCCGAACCTTCAAGAGCCTTTCCGAGCAGAACCAATTCCTGGCCGAATGGGAATCGACCATCGCCGACACGCGCATTCATGGCACCACGCGCAAGCAGGTGGCGAGGATGTTCGCGGAAGTGGAGAAGCCGGCGCTATTGCCTCTTCCGCCGGGACGGTTCCCCTGTTTTCAGGAAGCCCAGCGGATCGTCAACCGTGATGGCCACGTGGAGGTGGCCAAGGCGTATTACTCGGCGCCGCCGGAGTTCCTCGGCCGGACCATCTGGGCGCGCTGGGACGGGCACGTCGTCCGGCTCTTTGATTCTCAGCTTCGGCAGGTTGCCATCCACGTTCAGCACGAGCCGGGACGCTTCGCCACCGATGATCGTCACATCGTTCCCGAGAAGCGCGGCGGGATCGAACGCGGCGCGGCCTGGTGGATGAACAAGGCCAGCGCCATCGGTCCCCACGCCGGCCAATGGGCTGAAAATGTCCTGAATTGCCGGGGGATTCACGCCTTGCGCGTGGTGATGGGGCTGGTCAGTCTCACGCATCGCCATCCCGCCAAAATGATCGAACAGGCCTGTCAGGTGGCTCAAGGGCACGGCACCCATCGGCTGCGCGACATCCGCAATCTGCTGAAACGATCGGAATCCGCCGCGCAACAGCAACAGTTCGAGTTCGTCGCCGAGCATCCCCTGATCCGGTCGCTTTCGGATTACTCCCAACTGGTCCATGACGCTTTCGATAACACCCCCGTGGAGGCAAAGCCTCCACTTTTTTGAAAGGAGATTTATGAACGAATCGTTACGAACCGCCCTGACCCGCCTTCGGCTTTCGGGCTTGGCCTCCACCTTGGACGTGCGCTTGCAGGAAGCCGCCGGCCATCAGCTTTCCCACGGCGAGTTTTTGGAACTGGTGCTTCAGGATGAATTGCTCATTCGCAATGAACGCCTGATCGCCCGGCGCGTCAAGATCGCGGGCTTTCGGGAACTCAAGACCCTCGACGAGTTCGACTTTTCCTTCAACTCGTCGGTCAAACGCAAGCAGATCTTCGAGCTGGCAACCGGCCGGTTCATCCGCGAGGCGCGGGATGTCTTGCTGATCGGGCCGCCGGGTCTGGGAAAAAGTCACATCGCCCAGGCACTGGGATACCAAGCCATCAAGAACGGATCGGTCGTGCTTTACCGCTCGATCTTCGACGTGGTGCGCGACTTCCTGCACGATGAGGCCCTCAACCAGCAGGACAAAATCATGGAGCGGTATCTCCGGCCCGATCTGCTCATCATCGACGATATGGGCATGAAGCAATTGCCCAAACGCTCCGGCGAATATCTCTTCGAGATCATCATGCGGCGTTACCAGGTTCGCTCCACCATGATGACCAGCAACCGGCCGCTCGAAGACTGGGGCAAATTGATCGGCGACGTACCGGCCGCCACGGCAATCCTCGATCGCTTCCTGCACAACGCCGAGGTGATCGCGATCACCGGCAGAAGCTATCGGTTGCGAGACCGTGCCGCGGAGGCGAAGCCTACCGCTGAAAGCATCGAATCCACCAAACCGCGAGGACGCCGGAGTACCGGCGGCGATGAAGGGCTTTCCCCTCCGGAAGACACCGATGCCAGAAAGCCATTGTCTTCTGGCGTGGGGGTTCAGCCTGCCGAAGCGGCCTCGCCGGTAGTCAACAACTCGGCGTCAATTTGAAATGGGACGGTCGATTGCGATATATCGGACGTGGTGGCATTTGATCCGATGATCGGTGGTGGCATTTGAAGTGATGACTGACATCGATAAGCGCTCATGCGCTGGTTTCATTGGCGAGAGTTAATGTGCCTCACGACGCGAGCGTGAGCGGCGGAGTCAACGATTTGCCGCCGAACACTCAAATACAAAATTGGACAGTCCGCATCAAACTGGGCGAGATGGGGGATTTGGGCAATGGCATTCTTCCTGTTTCTTAAGGTGCGGTGGCCGTCTCTTAGGAACTTTATGAATCATGAATGGGTGCGCCCGACACTTTACCGAAAATCACCTGTCAATTGTCGGCAACACCCCCTGAAAGCTAGGCCTCACATTATGTCCGTATTCCCTAGACCGCCGCGATGCCCAAGGACGCCCAAGTAAGCGCGCACACGCCCTCGAGCGGTGCAATTACCGGCTTTCGCTTTCAAGTGAAATTCATTTAGAATGGCAAGAATTCGTGCATCTGGTATATCGCCGCTATCTTTCGTCTCCCGCGTATATCTCCATCTGAGGTGCCTGCAAAATCCATCTAAATCAGGAAAAAGAGTAGCCTCGTTTATGCCACAGACTTATAGCTGCTCGCGGATCCGCTCGAATCCGTCGGGCGAAATTGGAATCTTGTACAGTTTCTTGGTGAAAATTGAATTTACCTCCAAAGGAATTAGGCGCTCGCCACCGCTAGAGTGAGCGCTCGCGTGAACTGTAAACACGCCAGACTGCGCATGAATTCGATCCGCAATGACTCGCGGCCGGAAAATCCTACTTCGAGTTATTTTGAACGGTGATTGCCTTCTTAAGTCATCTCCATTCAGAAAATCGCCGACGTCAGGCTTCAGAATCCAAACAACGCCACATTTCTTTTTGTTATTTGATTTGTTTCTTTTCGCGCCGTCTTTGACAGCGAACCAAAGCGCCGCAACCGCGCTCTGGCTCCAGTCCAGCAACCTGGTCGGCAATCCGTGATGCTGAGCGACGGCCATAAGATCCCAATCGCTGCTCATCGTCAGCCGCGCAATCCGCGGCGTCGTACGCTCGAATTCTTCGAGCACAAGGCGCTCTAATTTAAATCTGTCGCCGTGCCACTCCATCCACCCGACCTTCGGCTGTAACGGCAAATCCTCCTGCAGACCCCGAAAGAAAAAATCGCTTTTCTTTCCTGCGAGAAATGCGTTCCATCTCTGCTCGTCAACGCACTCAATAAACCCAGATAAGGTGGAAACTGGCGTTTCATGGGTTCTATATTTCGGATCGGCCATGCCTGGAACAAGCTAAACAACTATTTGAGTACGTCAAATTGAGTTCAGAATTGCGACAGCGCGCCCCTCCATTGGCCATCCTGCAAGTGGGGCGGTGGACCGACGACGTGGGCCTTTCGACATGCGATCACGTCTTGGCCCCGCTCGCCCGACCGGTGGCGGTAGCGACGAAGCCATATAGTCCTAATAGAATATCGTCGAGCCGCCTTGCAACACCAAGGCCGATCACTATGCCACACGCGAAACAGTGGGAGTGATGATTGCAGACCATGAAATCGTGCTCTACTGCGACATGTCTATTTACTGGCGACGTACTCTCTCTGAAAACGAAGTACGAGCACACGATTCCCCAATCGGTCGGAGGCAGAATAAAAAGCAAGCGTATGTCTTCAAATCGCTTTAACGAGGCGGCAGGAGATAGCGTCGATTTGAAACTTGCGCAAGTATTCGCGCCGGCATTTAATCGGCTTGGCTTAAGCACACCGAGTTCTCATAAACCCCCGACCGTTCCGGCGTCTGTCCGCGGCGATAAGGGCCAGTACGAATTCGACAAACAGGGCAGGTTCAGTCGAAAACGAGACATTGAGGAGCGCGATCCACTTACCCACAAGGTAACCTCCGTTGTTGGACGCGACCCCAAAAGGATTGCTCGCCAGTTTGATCGGCCGATGAAAATTGAGGTCATTCCGCCCCCGAAACTCGGGATCGCAACCATCGAGGTTCCGCTGTTTGATTTAGACGTGGAGATTGCAGCTCTTAAATCGATTTTGCTGACTTTCGATCATCTCCTTTTTGACAGCCCAAATCGCTTCACCCGCGCAGCCGATCTCTCGATCGCACGAGATTTGGTAAAAGACTTTGTCTTGCACCGAAAGCTGGATGACGATTCCTACGAAGAGATTGTGATGGGAATCCAATACGACAAAATCGCGGAATTGCAGCAAGTACGGGATGCCTCGACAAAGCCAATTACCGCCTTTGAGCATTTGATGGTTGCGTCCGCTAACCAAGCTACAAAAACCATCGATGCCGTCTGGTGGATAGCCGGAATCGATCCTTATGGTTTTCGCCTTTGCAGGGATTGGCGCGGTGCCCCTTTTACATTTTTGGTTGTCAGCGGCATTTTAAAAGGCACTGACACTTCGATTGAACCCCTGCCGCGCGAATTCAACTGCAAATTGGCCGCACGTCTAAAGGCAATCCAGTCTGGCCGAGTGTCGCGACAGCTAGTGAAAAATGCCGCCGAAGAGATTTCCGTGCACCATCACAATGCGTGGCAGCGCAAATTGATCACGCGGAACGTAATTGTCCAGATTTCGTTCGCGACGGCGTTATCCGGCAGGCGTACATTGGTCTACAGGAGTTTGGGGACGGTCGAATCCTAATTGGACTGCTACGATATTTAGAGCTTGCTTTTGAATGGCGACTGACTGACCCGACTAAAAGAATAGAATTCGATAAAGTCGTGTGCCTTCGAATCAAATCCGCGCGAGCTAATTTGTTGGAGGAATCAGTAAAAGAGATATTGGTGCCGCCGGCTAAGCTATCGTTGAATGAATGGCACCGGCTCTTCGTTGATATCCTCGACGACCTACGCCTGTCCCTTGGGCTGCCCGGCGAGGTTAGTTTGGGCGAAACAATCTTCAATATCAATCGAGTCCGGCGACATCAGAACGTAAGGTAGACGTCGATGATGACAGACGAGCGACTTCGGTCTTGGCTTGACAGTAATCAACTCAGCAGAGAACGGATGTGCGCGGGCGTGCTGGGCGTTGACGGTCGTTTTCAGAAAGTTGAGGAACGCCAACCCAGAGGCGGCGCAGACGGCGGTTGGGATATGGAGTGCCTAGACGCGCAGCGGCGTCCTTGGCGAATTGGAGTGGGCTTCCGAAATTCGGTGTCCGATTCGCCCGCAGACCGGCGGTGGGCATTTGGGAAAATGGTTGATGATGCTGAGAAGGCGGCTGTGAATAAACCCGAAAATTGCTGCTTTGGGTTCATGACCAATGTCAATTTCTCGGTCCAAAAACGAGATGCCGTCATAAGAGAAGTAAAAAAACTGGGTTTCAATGACTGTGAACTTTTCGACCGTGAACGTATTCGTCTATTACTCGATGGAACGGATGGACTGGCTATCCGATTCCAATTCCTAGGAATCGCACTGAGCGACGCTGAACAGGCCACCTTTTTCAATCGTTGGGGCGTCAGAATTCAGTCGGCAATCGAAAGCACCATCAATAAAGTTGAGGACCGTTTAGCGCGAATTGAGTTTTTGCTGGAACAGAGCCGACCCCTACGAAGTCTTTTCTTTCGCCTAAGGCTGAGTGGGCCGATCGAGGTGGACGCCCATTTTCGAGCGTTGCTCTGTATTGAACGACCAGGAATTTTGAGTGCTCACCAAGCATTGATGCTAGCTACGTGCAATGAGACGAAAATTCGTGAAACCACATTCTCGGGAGGAGCGCGTAATTGTATCCTCAGCGCGTTCTGGTCGGAACAGATCAGTGAAAGTGAGGCTAAAGCGACCGAGCCTGCCGTCGCATCGCAGAGACGCACGATCTCAACGGCGGCAAGAATAAAGCCAGATCGTATCGAGTCGATTGGCGCGAGCGGCGGCTTCAGTGAATTCGCCAACGATCCCGATCAGCTGACGCTCAAAGATTTGGATGAAGCCTGGGTCGCAGTCTTTGTAAACGCAAGTGTCGCTGAACGCATTACCAGCCTCCGAATATTCGCCAACGGCTATCTAATCCTAAGCCAAGATCGCGCCTCGCTCCATTTCTCACCACCAAACGGGGATGTGTGTACTCCGTGGACCTTTACAGATTCAGAGCTTTCCGATCCTTGGGTTAGGATCATGCCAGACGGTCATCCAGTGCTCCGTTTCGACGACACAACGCCGACGCGAACGTATCGCGCGATTCAAGTCGCCTCGGATCAATGAATAGCGAAGGTATGATGCCAATGCGGGGCCAAAACGGCATCAATTCCCGCCCCGACCGCGCGGCCGATGCTGATGAAAAAGCGAGATGGACAAACGTCCGGACCTCCGCCGCCTCGCGAAACCTGCCGCCATTTCTACTCTGAGTCCTTGGCGCCTTTGCGGTTATCTTCTTCGGATGCCCCGACGAGCACCGCACCCCTTTCGAGTTTCGAATTTCCCCGCGACCCCACATCATTGAACGGACACAATAGAATATAAACAATGACCAAATTCCCCGAAATAGCTCCCCTATTTTACCCATCTTCCCCAGCTTGTTGCGGACTGTTACCTTTTGTACCCGATGCCCCCGAGCGCGAAATGAAGGCGGGCCCCGAAAATATCTATCTCGACTGCTTCCGAATCGTCATATCAAAATTCTTCACCATCGACTTATACATCGACCAGATAATCGCCGCATATCCCGCGATGGCCAGGATGCAGAAGATAAACGCCACGAGCCGGGCGGTTACCGGGTCGTAGTTGGTTCCGCCGTTCACGTTAAACCCGTCGCCGCCGAACTGGTAGGGGTTGATCAGGATCGTCAGGACCGTGAAGGGACTCAGCGCCCCGATGGCCACGGCCATCGCCGGCGGCACCTGGGAATTCAGGACTGTGTAGCCGCACCATCCCAATCCGGCACATGCCCCAACGATGATGCCGATGCTGCTCATCACCGCCCGCACCGTCGTCCGGCAGCGCAGGGACATCTGCATCCCCAGAATCGCCGCGAAGGCGCAGACGATGATCAGCATGGCCGGCATCATCAGGATCGCTTCGGGGAAGACGATCCACTGAAAGCTGCTGTCGTGCTCGGCGAGCCAGCGGGTCAGGTCGTGAAAGATGAAAATCAGGCAGCTCGCGAACGGCACCGCGATCAGCGGCAGCACAAACGCCACCAAGCCGCGCAGCTTGCCCCAGATGTAGTACCGGCTGGTGATCGGCGTCGAAAGCAGCAGGTCCAGCGTACCGTCCTCCTTCTCGCGCGTCACCGTGCTGGCGGCGGCGTTGGAGATGATCAGCAGGATCACCGAAAACTCCACGATGCTCAGCCCCAGCAGCCAGTTCCGCGCCTGCTCTTCGCTCAGCTCGCGCGGATAGGGCGCTAAATCAATCGTGGCAATCGCGCCGGTGCCGTCCTGCGTATAGTTCGTCACCTGGTATTTGCCATAGAGCGCATCCTGGCTCGCGTCGTTCTGGTTGATCTTCACCTCCACGTTGCTTGACACCACCATCTCCGGCTTGTTGCTCCCGTCGATATAGAGCGTGTTCTTGGTGTTGTCGAAGCTGCTGTGATCGATATACATCGGCGGCTTCTCTTCCGTGCTGTGCATCACCACCAGCACCACCGCCCCGATCATCCCCGCAATGATGAACCCATAGCGCAAAACGGTGGCGCGAGCCGCGGAGGCTTTGGTTTTCGCTTCCCGCCAGGCGATGGGGTTATGCCACACCGGCCGCGGCTTGCGCGAGCGGTCGCCCTTGCTGACGTGAATGAGCTGCAAAAACCAGCTCCGCAGCGAGGTCGTCGATTGCGCCAATCGCCGCAGCAGCAGCACCGACGGAATCGTCATCGCCAGACTCAGGGAAAGCATGAAGCAGATATAGAACGACGCGGGACTGGTCCAGAACCAACCGACGGGCCACGATTGGTAATTCGCCGGCAGGTCCGCGAGGTTTGGCGGAAGATAGTCGTTAGCCTGAAAAATGACCCGCAGCGCCAGAAACGGATTGAACCCGGTGAACACGCTCGTGGATGTGAGCGTGTAGGCTCCCGAACTGTCGAAATATCCCAGATGAAAATAGTCGACGCGGTCCAGCAGATATCCACCAACGAGATAGACGACGATGAAGAGGTAAAAGCTGAAAATCGTCCGGCGGGTGCCGATCTTGAAGGTCGCGATGGCCATCGCCATGGCGCCGGTAACCATCGCAGTGCTGGCGGCGATGAGGAAGCTGTAGACGATGCTGGAGATGGCCACGCCGCCGAAGATTTGCGTGACCGCGAAGATGGGAATGCCGCTGACGAGCAGCGCGATGACGAAGAATTCGCGGCTCAGCAGCGAGCCCATGACGATCTGGCCGTTGGTCAGCGGCGTGGAGAGAAGAATGTCATAGGTCTGGCTGTCCTTCTCCTGGGTGATGGCGCCGGCGGTAAAAATCGGCGACAGCAGGGCCACCAGGCCGAGCTGGAGATAGGACATGTACTGAAAAAGCTGAATGGATGTCTTGGAAAGATCGGCGAGATTGGTGGGATCGGCGTTGCCGAACCAGAGCTGCCAAAGCACGACGACAACGAGCGCGCCGAGGTAGGCGCAGCGGATGACCAAATCTCGCTTTTTTTTCCCGGCGTTGCCGACGACGCGGCGAAGGATCGGATTCCCCGGCACCAGCCGCCAGAAATAATCTGCGATCCCCAGCACGCTACTGCACCATCCCCTTCGTGAGGCGCATGAAGGCGGTTTCGAGGTTCACTTCCTCTTCGCGCAGGAGGTTGATTTGAAAACCAGCGGCCAGAAGCTGCGTGGGAATGAAGCTGAAATCCTGCACGCCGGTTTTGAGGGAGACTTCGATGAACCCGTTGTTGGGCGCGGCGGCTTCGACGCTGGGATGCTGGGCAAGAAGGGCGGCCGCCTGCTCGGGGGCGCGGGTGACGCCAACGTGAACGACGGTGCCGGCCTTGGCGCGGCGGACGATGTCGGCGACGGGGCCGCTGTAGAGAAGCTCGCCCTGCTCGATGATTCCGACAGTGTTACACAAATCCGCCAATTCGGGCAGGATGTGCGAAGAGATCAGGATGGTTTTGCCCATGCGGCGGAGCTCTTTAAGCAGCTCGCGCATTTCGATGCGGCGCGGGGGTCGAGGTTTCCGGCGGGTTCGTCGAGGAGAAGAACTTTGGGGTCGTGGACGAGAACGCGGGCGATGGAGAGGCGCTGCTTCATGCCGCGGGAAAGGCCGTCGACGAGGGCGTCGCGCTTGTAGCCCAGGTCGGTGAGATCGAGGACATCGTTGACGATCTTGGTGCGCTGGGAGCCGTTGATGTTGTAGGCGGCGGCGAAGAATTCGAGATATTCCTGGACGACCATGTCTTCGTAAGCGCCGAAGTAGTCGGGGACGAAACCGATGAGGGGACGGATGGAGCGGGATTGATAGCCGACGACGTAATCGCAGACACGCGCCTCACCCCACGTCGGCTGAAGGAGGGTGGCGAGGATTTTGATGGTGGTGGTTTTGCCGGCGCCGTTGGGGCCGATGAAGCCGAAGCAATCGCCCTCGTTGATTTCGAGGTTGAGGTTGGAAAGCGCGACGAGTGTGCCGTAGCGCTTCGTGAGGTTAACGGTTTTTATTACGGCAGCCATATCGAATCTTCTTCCCTCTCCCTGTACCCAGGGAGAGGGCAAGCGGGCCTTGGCCCGCGGGTGAGGGCCTTAAGTACGTCAGATTTTCCAAGGCCCTCACCCCAACCCTCTCCCGGATTACCGGGAGAGGGGGTAAAGCCTATTGGAAACTGGACCCATCCGCACATTTCACTCCGAACTCGGTTGCGTGCTGGGCGGCCCCGAAACCGCCGAGCGGTCCAGGGGCAGAACGAACTGATAGATCGTGGTCCCGTTTCCGGCCACCGGCTCATCGGAAACGGTCAGGGGCATCGGCAGCGGACCCGGGGCGCCATTCTTGTTCGCCAAGGCGCAGATGACTAAATTGCCTGCGCTCATGGCGGGGGAGAGATCCAAAACCCGTCCGCCGCGACGGCGAAATTCGTAGCGGGCGCCTTTCTCATCGGTGGTGACTTCCATCGGGGGCAGCCGTTCGAAAAAGGTCAGCATGGGCAGGGCGAAATCGAAGGTGTCCTCCATGTGACCCCCCTGCTGCTGCCAGTAGCGGCTCCAGGAATCGCCAGAGTCGGTGCTGCCCTTATCGTTGGCGGCGCCGATTTTGCCATACATCGGCTGCTCGCCCATCATGTACTTCTGTTTGTCGGGGTTGTCGAGGTCCATCAGGGTGGAATGCGTGGGGTCATGTTTCATGAGGTCGCCCAATTTCAACGCGTATTCTTTCGGCCAGGACTGAACGTAGATGATTCTATCAACATCGTGGTTGTCCGCATCCACCTGGTCATAGCTCGGCTGCTTGAATCCGAAGTAGATGTGCCACAGGTCCACGCCGGTGTGATTGATGAGGGTGCCCTCGATCTTGTCGCCGGGATAAACCTTGACCATCTGCCTGTCGGCGGCGGGAACGATCGAAGCCTTGACGTCTCCCACCCACTGGGCTTCCAGCTTTTTCGACGTGCTGCGATAGGGAATCTGAGCGGAGACCTCCGTCGGATCGGAGGTATCGGGCACCGAGATATCATAGGTGGAAAACGACGGCAGCTCCGTTGAGTTCACGTACTGCGGATGCAAACTGAGGGGCGTCAGGTAGCTGATCTGGTGGGGATCGGTGTCCGGAAGGGCAATCTCCTTCAGCCCATCCTGCGGAATATAAAGTCCGAATCGGCTGTGAATGATTCCGTCATCTTCGCCAAACGCGTATTGCACGATGCTCACATGCTGCAACTTCGGGGGTCCGCGCAAAACGATTTTCACGAGCAAGGCGGTAAGCAATGTCGCCGCCACCGCCGTAGCGCCAAATAACGTCCAACTCAGATTCGCCTTCTTTTTCAGGACCAGGACGAGATAAAGCCCCGGGCCTGCGATGCCCCAGTAGAGTGCGAAGAAAAATCCGGCGATAGCCAGGAATGCCGCGGCCGTGCTCGACTCGTCGAGCCCGTTGCGGATGACCTGCGAACCAAGGTCCAGCGCGCCGTCGGCGGCGGGAAAGGGGTCGAAGCCGCCCATCTGGGTGGCGTCCTCGGCAACGTCGGAGGGATTGTTCCAGTCGAAGACGCGGTCCCAGACATAGCGCCAGCCCCCCTTGGCTTTCTCGGTCAGGGCGGCGTTGCCCAGGTCCTGGGCGACCCACGTGACCGCGCCGAGTCCATACCCGCGCCGGGCGAGCCATGGCGTGAACGATTTCACGCCGGCGTCATTCCACTCCATCCATTCATCGACTTTGGACCCTTGCAGCGCCGGCACGCGGCCGACCTTGAATGTCCCAAGGTTTTTGGGCCAATCGGGAACAAAACGGTTGCTTACCGGGTGAGCAATCCGCGAAAGCACGTCCATGTCGTCGCGATCGACGGTGGGAATGGTCCATTCGCCGTTGATCTGCCCCCCCACCGGAAGAATCTGCTCGAAGGGCTTGAGTTTCACCGCTTCGGCAGGCTCGCAGACGACCAGGTCGCCCCCCTGCTTGACCCACTGAAGCAGCGCCTCGAGGGAGGGTGTACGGGTGCCGCTGACCAGGAAATTCGCATCCGCGTCCAGCCAGACAATGTCATCGACGGCTTCGTATCCGATGACCTTGGAGGGCAGATCGCGCGGGGCGACCACGATGGCGTCGACATCCTGCAAGACACCCTTCTGCATGGTGTAATCGGAAATCTCGGGTTTGTCGGCGCCGTCGGTTACAAAAAGAATCAGCTTGGTGCTGCGGGCGGCGTCGCCCAACGATCGGGTTGGGTCGACGTTTAAAATCGTCGCCGTCATCGGCAGCGTGCAGATCTGCTTGCCATCTTTGTCGCAGAGAAAAACTTTCAACTCGTCGTTGAGGGATTGCAGATTTTTGGACATGTCGGTGGCATCGGGCAATCCCTGATCGACGGGCGTGGGCTTGAAATAGACCCAGAAATTTTCCGTGGTCGCGGGGCGGCCTTCGACGTTGCCGCCGAGGGTGACCATCTGCGTATAGACGACGCGGTCGCGGTCGATGTCTTTCTGAACGACCTGGATCTGGAAATCCTGGGAATCGGCGCTCTGGCTGGTGAGCTGGATGAGCATGGGGACCCAGCAATCGGGGCGGTAATGGTTGTTGAAGCCCAGGGAGAGGACCTGGCCGCGGGCCTGCGCGAGGGCAGCCGCGGGCAAACCCAAAATCATAAGCCCGGCCAGAAAAATCCGCATCAACATCCAATGTATTCCGGGTACGGCGGAGGCGTCAAACTCCGGGGCAAAATGCGATTGCCGATTGCCGATTTCCAATTGCCGATTTGAAGACAAAAAGGGCGAGCAGTGCGACGGTACCATGCTTCTCGCGCCCTCACTCGCCATTTCATTCGGCAATTGGCAATGGGCATTCGGCAATTCTCTTCACCGCTGTTACCATATAGACGTTCCAAACCTCGGAGCCAACCACATGTCGCAATATCCTCCACCACCGCAGGGGCCGGGGTATCCGCCCCCCAATTTTCCACCCGGCACGCCACCGTTTGGGCCACCGGGGTATTCGCTGCCGCCCCAGAGCCGGTTGAGCGGGCTGGCGGTGACCAGCCTCGTCTGCGGGATGCTGATCTGTATCCCCTTTGCCACCGGATTTGTGGCGCTGGTCACGGGATTGATTGCCTTGGCCGTCACCGGCAACCCCACGGTTCGCGGCCGTGGGTTGGCCATTGTCGGGCTGGTGCTGGGGCTCCTCTCATTGGTCTGCTGGAGCGGGGCGTTTTACGAGGGGTACACGGTCCTCCAGCGTTCCACGCCGCAGCGGATCTTTGCGCAGAGCTACATCACCGATCTGGCCCATGGCCGGATCGACAAGTGCGTCCAGAACTCGACGTCCAACGTCGCCAAGGACCAGTTGGACTCCGACTATAAACAGATGCAAAGCTGGGGAACGTTTCAGGGAAGTTTCGTGGTTCCGCAATCCTGGAACTATATGAACGGGAACGGGACGGTGAAACTCAGCGGGGCCTGCGTCTATTCGGGCGGCGGACAACATCGATTCACGATGACCCTCTCGGAAACCGGGGGAAGCAGAAAGGTCGATTCCTACCAATGGCTTCCATAAGCTCTGACGCCGGCCAACTCGCCACCGCCCCCGCCGAGGCAGACGACATGGAGCCTGCCCTCCATCGCCGGCCTGGCGTGCGGAATATTTCTGATCGTTCCTTATATTTCCGGCCTGTGCGCCATCGCCCTGGCGGTCATCGGCCTTCGCCAGACAGTCGGCGGGGAATATCGCGGGCGACGGCTGGCGTGGGGAGCGATCGTGCTGGGACTGCTGAATATCGTCGGCTGGACGATTTTCTTCTGGATCATCGCTGATTTGAGCGCGCCGGACGCGCGGCGGCGCACCGATTTTTCTTCGATCTGAATTCCGCGGTCGATCAGGCCCGGCAGGATTGCCTCGGCGTCGCCGCCGACCGGCTGGATTCGGCGGCGGCGCAGATTCAAAGCTGGGGCGGACTTAAATCAGTCACCGTCCTTTACGTCACTACCGATTCAAACAACGGCACGACGATGGCGACCATCCGCGGCGACCTTCAGACCGGGAGCGGGAAGCATTTCTTTCAGCTTCACACGACTGAATCCAAGGTCACGGATTTTTCAATTCAATGAGGATTAATCTCACGCAGAGGCGCAGAGCTCGCAGCGGGGGGAGAGGGGGAAGCCGCTCAGCTTCGCAAACTGGCTCCCAGATCGCGCTTTGCGGTTTCGATTGCCTTCTGCACGGACGCTTCCACCTGTTCGCTGGTGAGCGTCGTGGTCGGCGAGCGGAAAACCAGGGTGATCGTGACGCTCTTTTGCCCCTTCTCCAGCGGCTTGCCGCGGTAGGTGGTGACGAAATCGACGGATTCGAGCGACTCAAGGCTCAGCCCGCGGATCAGAGATTCGATTTTTTCGAATCGCACGTTCTCGGCGACGATCAGGGAAACGTCGCGGCGGACGGCGGGGAAGCGCGGCAGGGGTTTGAGCCTGGGGGTCGTTCGTGTCCCAGCGAGGAGCGGGGCGAGATCGAGCTCGGCGGCGGCGGGAGTTTCGCGCAGGGAAAGTTTGCCGGCGACGGCGGAATCGATCTGGCCAAGGAATCCGATCTCCTGGCCGTCCCAGACGATTTTCCCGCCGGCGCCGGCGGCGAAGCCGGGGCGGGAATCGGGGACGACGGCGAATTCCTTTTCCGCATCGAGGCGGGAGAGGAGCGTTTCGGCCATGCCGCGGACTTCGCGCGCGTCGCCCCCAACCCAGGCGACCGCGGCGCGCTCGCTGCCGGCGGTGAAGACCGCGCCCACTTCGAAAAGCCGCGCGTCGGCGTTGCCGCTGTTTTCGTTGAAGCGCACGGCTTCGAGCAATCCGGGAATCAGGCTCGGGCGCAGGGCGGCGTCGGTCTTGCGCACGCTGGCATCGGCGCGCAAGGGGGCGGCGCCGAAGTCGCCGCGCAGGGAATCGCTGATAAAGCTGAAGGTGACGGCTTCGAAATATCCGCCGCTGACCAAAAGTTCGCAGATT
This sequence comes from uncultured Phycisphaerales bacterium, assembly GCA_963755915.1. GTDB lineage: Bacteria > Planctomycetota > Phycisphaerae > Tepidisphaerales > Tepidisphaeraceae > PALSA-1353. The sequence continues at coordinate 1,913,424 of CAVWLP010000002.1, read as the reverse complement.
GATTCGCGCGTGGTCCAGTCCCGGTCCGGCGGGGAGAGGCGGATGGAAATCTCATCGCGCAGGGGGATTTTGTCGTAGCCAATCAGCCGGGCGGCTTCTTCGACGAGGTCGATTTCGGTGTTCACGTCGAGGCGATGGGTGGGAACTATTGTCTCGATGCGATCGTTTGCCAGCACCGGCGCAAAACCGAGGCGATTGAAGGCGGCAATGACGGAATCGGTGGGAAGCTCGACGCCGAGGATTCGTTTGAGCTGCGAAAGGCGCAGGGAGATTTTTCGCGCTTCGGCCCGATCGGACCCGGCCTGGACCATCCCTTTGGCGAGTTGTCCGCCAGCGGTTTGCAGGATGAGCTGCGCGCGCGCAGGCTGGCGCGAGCCGGGAGCGACGGATCGATGCCGCGCTCGAAGCGATAGGAGCTTTCGCTTTTCATCGCCAGGGCGCGAGCGGTGCGGCGGACGCAGAGAGCGTCGAAGCGGGCGGATTCGAGAAGCACATCCGTTGTTTTTTCGGTGACCTCGCTTTCCAGACCGCCCATCACGCCGGCGAGAGCGACCGGTTTCTGGGCGTCGGCGATGACGAGCATCGAACCGGCCAGCTCGCGCTTACGGCCGTCGATGCTGGTGATGGATTCGCCCCGCGCGGCGCTGCGGACGACGATCTGCCCGCCGGCGATTTTGGCGAAGTCGAAGGCGTGCAGGGGCTGGCCCATTTCCAGCATAACGTAGTTGGTGACGTCGACGACGTTGTTGATCGGGCGCACCCCGACGGCTTCGAGGCGCTGGGCCATCCACGCGGGAGAGGGTCCGATTTTTACGCCGCGGATCAGGCGGGCGGTGTAATGGGGGCAAAGCTGTGGGGCGTCGATGCGAACGCTGACGGCGGCGCTCGCGGCGTCGGAGCCTTCCGGGGCGGAGTGCGGATCGAGGTGGAGGGGGATTTGCAGGATGGCCGAGAGTTCCCGCGCTACGCCGGCGTGGCTCAGGCAGTCGCCGCGGTTGCTGGTGACCTCGACGTCGATGACCGTGTCGTCGCCATGCGTCTCGATGGATTCGATGGGAAATCCGGCCGCAGTGAGGGCGTCGGCGACCGCCGGCGCGTCAGGCAGGCCGGTGGGGAGAAAGTCCTTGAGCCAGTGGAGGCTGATTTTCATGCACTTTTCCTTGCGCTGCGGGCAATGGTTTTAATGCCGTCGATGCGTAAGTCAAACCTCCACCGCTTTTGACAAAATGCCGATAACGTGTTAAGATCGCTGTTCTTTGGTTTTTTTGACAACGGGGAGCTTTGGAAGCACGAGGGTGTTGTGGCAAAGTCAGTGAAAAAAAAGGCGTCGCCACCGAAGGCGTCGAAGGTCGCCGGTCAACCAAAACTTAAACTGACGCAGGCGAAAGTCAGCGCGAACAGGGCGCATACAAGCGAAGAAAAATCTGCGCCAAAACTGGGCGATCGCGTCCCAGGCAAAGGAAAGGCGCGTTCGGCGATTGCCCCTCCGCGGATTGCCCCGCCGGAAGAGCCGCCGGTTGAGATTCCCCAGGCCGATGCCGTTCCCACCAACGGGCGGCCACGAAAGAACCTCGCGGGCATCACCCCCAAGGAACTGGAAGGCTTTCGCGACGCGATCCTGGCCAAGCGGCGGGAAATCGTCGGCGACATGAGCTCCATGGAACGCGAGGCCCTGCGCAGCAGCGGGACGAACCTTTCCAATCTGCCGCTGCACATGGCCGACATGGGCACCGACAATTACGAGCAGGAATTCACGCTGGGGCTGATGGAAAAAGACCGCAAGCTGCTTCGCGATTTGAACGACGCGCTGGCCAAGATCCAGAACGGAACGTACGGAATCTGCGAAGGGACGGGGAAGCCGATCAGCCGGGCGCGGCTGGAGGCGCAGCCGTGGGCGCGATACTCGATCGAGTACGCCAGGAAGATCGAGCGGCACGGAGTAATATAGCCCCGAAGGGGAAATCCGAAATTCGAAACTCGGAGGTGCGGACGCCTCCGGGGCGTACTCGCCGATTACGGCCCGGAGCCGTCCGCGGCTCCGACGAATCAAATTCGAAATTCGAATGTCCGAATTCTTCGGTTTCGAATTTCGAGTTTGATTCGTCATTCGAGTTTCGTCATTCGAATTTTCCCCTAGTTCTCCCTAGAATCCGCGTGCATGCCAGAACCCTTTCGCTCCCCCGCCGCGCTGTGCCGGTTTTTTCTTGTCGCTGGAATCGGCGTTACCCTGGACCTCTGGACCAAGGTGCTGGCGTTTGCCAACCTGACGCCGGGGGAGCCTTATCAGGTTATTCCGGGGTGGCTCCAGTTTGACGTGGTGAGAAATCACGGGGCGGTTTTCGGGCTGGGGCAGGGTGGACGGGTGATCTTTGTGATCGTTTCCTTCGGGGCGATCATTTTTCTCACTTATCTTTTTGCTGCGAGTAAAAATCGGTGGGGATACCAGATATTGCTGGGGCTGCTTCTGGCCGGTGTCGTCGGTAATCTTTATGACAGAATCACCAGGGGTTATGTGCGGGATATGATTCATATCTTTCCCGCGTGGCAGAATTTGTTCCCATGGGTGTTCAATGTGGCCGATAGTTTTTTATGTGTGGGTGTTTCGCTGATGGTGATTTACACCCTGATTTCGGACCATGTTCGCAAGAGTGAGGGACAGCAAGGCCATGTCTGAATCTGATCCCATGATGCGTGCGATTGAGATCGCCATGCGGGGCCGCGGAAACGTGGAGCCCAACCCGATGGTCGGGTGCGTGCTGGTGCGCGATGGGCAGATCATCGCAGAGGGATATCACCAGCGTTTCGGCAGCCCGCACGCGGAGGCCAACGCCCTGGCGGCGTGCGCCGATCCCGCCGGCGCGACCGCGTATGTGACGCTGGAACCCTGCTGCCCGCACGAACATAAGAAGACCCCGGCGTGCGCACGGCGCTGATCGCGGCGAAGGTTTCGCGCGTGGTGGCGGCGTGCCTTGATCCCAATCCCCTGGTCTGCGGCAAGGGGCTGAACATGCTCAGTGAGGCGGGGATTACCGTTGAAGAAGGATTGCGGGATGAAGAGGCCAGGCAGCTCAACGCCGCCTATTTCAAAGCCCGGACACAGCGCCGGCCCTACGTGATCCTGAAATGGGCGCACAGCGCGGATGGCAAGATCGCCGGGCCCGGCGGCAAGCGGGTTGCGATCGGCAACGAAGCCTCGCAGGAACTGGTGCATCAGCTTCGGTCACGCTGCGATGCGATTCTTGTGGGCATCGGAACGGCGCTGACTGACGACCCGCTATTGACGGCGCGCGTCTCCAATCCGCGTACGACCCCTCTGCGAATCGTGCTGGATTCGCGCCTTCGGCTCGGGTTCGACAGCCAGATCATTCGCACTGCCAAGAAGATTCCCACGGTCATCTGCTGCTCGCAGGCGACGATGAATCAGAACGCGGACCTGGTCTCCGAGCTGAACACCCGCGAGGTTGAAGTCCTGCCGATCCCGGCCGACGAGCATGGCGGGCTGTCGCTGGAATATCTGCTGGATGAGCTCGGGAAGCGCGGGCTGGTCCATCTGCTGGTGGAACCGGGGCGAAAGCTGGCCGACAGTTTTTTGAAGCAGAATCTGGCCGACCGGGTGTGGATTTTTCGCTCCCCGCAGCGGATCGACGCCCCCAAGGCGCCGGCCGCGGTGGCGATCAAATATCCCAGCACGGGAAAACTGATGCTCGACGGGGATGAATTGACGGAATACCTGAATCCCAGGAGCAAGGCGTTTTACGCGAAGATGCCGTCGGCGGATTTTGAGCTTGAGCACCGATCCATTCCCGCGCGGGCGGAATAAATTGCCTATCACGCCGGCAGGGCCGCGAGAAGCTGCTGAATCTGCGCCTCGGTATTATAGAAGTGCGCCGAGCAGCGCAGGCGGTTGACCCTCAGCGCGATCTCGATCCGCTTCGCACGCAAATCCTGAAATATCTTTTCATGGCTGTGCGTCGGATGTGCGAAGCTGACGATACCGCTCCACGATTCCCCCAGGCGGGGGCTGATGATTTTGTATCCCTTGTCTTTTAGCCCGCCGATGAGCAGGTCGCCCAGTGCTTTCACGCGGTTGGAGATGGCGGGGATGCCGATCGACTGGATCAGTTGGAGCGAAGCGCGCAGCGACATGAGGCCGGGGACGTTGTAACTGCCGCATTCGAATCGGCCGGCGTCGGGGCGGAGGGTCGAATCGTAATTGCCGAAGTTCTGGGCATCGACGACGTTCATCCACCCGATCATCATCGGGCGGGTGTGCTCGATGAGTCCCCGCCGGCAATAGAAAATTCCCGCGCCCTCGGGGCCAAGGAGCCATTTGTGCCCGTCGGCGGAGAGGAAGTCGATGAACATGCTCGAGACATCCAGCGGCAAAACGCCGAGGGATTGGATCGCGTCGACGCAGAAGAGGACGTCGCGCTCGGCACAGAATTGGCCGATGCGGGCCAGGTCGTGGCGCTGCCCGCTGGCGAATTCGACGTGGGAAAGGGTGACCAGCCGGGTTTTCGGTTCGGCGGCGGCCTGGAGGATTTTTTCAACCGGGACATATCGCGAACCATCGGGACCGGCTTCTTCCTCCACCATCACCAGCTTCACCCCGCGCTCGCGGGTGAGGGCCATCCAGGGGTAGATGTTGGCGGGGTATTCGACGTTTGTCGTGATGATGCGGTCGCCAAACTGCCAATCGATTCCCTTGGCGACGATGTTAATCCCCTCGCTGGTGTTCTTAATGAAGGCGATTTCGTCGCGATGGCAGCCGATGAAGGCGGCCGTTTCCTGCCGCAGCTTTTCGACGTCCTGATACCATCCCGATTCGAGATAGGCGGCCGATTCGGCCTGGTCTGCAAAGGCCCGCAAAGCGTCGCCGGCCGCGCGCGGCAGCGGCGCCACCCCGGCATGGTTGAAAAACGCCCATTGCCGCAGGACCGGGAACTGCTCGGGATTGCCGATGAAATCGTTGATCGCGTTCATGGTCTGGTGACTTATAATATCAGGAAGTGAGTTGCGCGTTGCGAGTTGCGAGTTACGGGCGGAATTTCTTGGCGATCTTGGCGCCCTGGCGGTTAACTCTTTTTCTTTTGCTTCTTTGTGGTGCGGCGCCGGCAGTCTTTGCCGGGGCTTACGACGATCAGACGATTCCCGGCAAATGGATCAAGCCGCTGCTTCCAGAGCAGGGCGAACAGCTAAGCATTCCGGATTACGACCAGGGCAGTTCCCTGGCCCAGGCGCAGGACCTTTTTTGGGCGGGGCAATATCGGCGGGCCCTGGTCGTGCTGGAATCGGTCAAGAGCAAGAGGCCGGAAAAGGTGGCGCTGCTTCGCGGCCAGTGCCAGCTTGAGCTGGGGCGGTTTGCCGATGCGCTCAGAACCCTGGACGCGCCGCAGTTTCAGGAGAGCGTACCGATCCAGGTTCTTCGCGCCCGGGTGATGGCGGCGCAGGGGGCATACATGGCGGCCATCGGCATCCTCCAGAGGCAGCTTCGCCGAGACACGGATCTCGTCGCGATTCATTATTATCTGGGGGATTACCGCGAGAAGCTGGGGGACGTCGCCGGGGCGACGGCGGAGTATGACTGGTTCATCGATGGGCCGCGGAATTACCTCCAGGAGTGGATCGAGCATCCGGAATCGTTTGACGATCCGGAAGAAGTGACCCTCATGGGCCGTGCGATCGATCGGTGGGCGACGCTGACGATGGCCTATCAGCGCGAAAAGCAGTTGCACGACGTGGTGCTGAATATCTTCGTGCGGGCGTATGACCAGATCGACCAGGGCTATTGGCCGGCGCATCTTGCCGCCGCGGAAATGTTTTTCTCGCATGATGATCCCCCCTCGGCCGCGGACGAATTGACGGCCGCGCTCAGCGCCAACCCGCACAACGTCGGGAGCTGGGTGCTCTTTGGGCGCATGCAGCTTGGGCAGTTCAATTTTGACGGCGTGGACAAGGCGGTGAGCGCGATTCGGGATGTCAATCCGCAGTCGGTGGATGCGGACGTGCTGGAGGGCCGGAACCTTTTGGCCCAGCAGATGCCGAAGCTGGCCCTGCCGCCGCTGCGGGATGCGCTGTTTCATCAGCCGAAAAACCTGGAAGCCCTCGGCCTCCTGGCAGCGGCCGATGCGATGCTTGTGCAGGATGACCAGTGCCTGGCGGTGCTGAAGCAGGCAGATGCGATCGCGCCGCAGAGCGCGGTCGCCTATTTCGAGGTGGCCGAGCAGCTCGCCACCATGCGGCAATATCCGCGGGCGGAGGCGATGTACCAGGTGGCCGTCGCGCGGGCGCCGTGGTGGACATCGGCCCGCAACGGGCTCGGATTGCTCTACACGCAAAGCGGCGATGAGGCTTCGGCCCGTCGGGTATTGGGCGCGGCGCACATGCTCGATCCGTTCAACTACAGCACAACGAATTACCTTCGCCTGCTCGACGTCATGGACAACTTCGCCCGCCGGGAATCGGCCCATTTCATCGTGATGTATGACCCGGTGCAGGACCCGATCGTTCCCGAATATTTCAACGATTACCTGGAGAGCGTTTATCCGGCGGTTTGCCGGGCGTATCAGTTTGAGCCGAAAGTGAAAACGCTGATCGAGGTTTTTCCGACGCAGGATGAATTCGCGGTTCGGACCACCGGCGGCCCATGGCTGCCGACCGTGGGGGCGAGCACGGGGCGGATCATCGCGCTGTGCGCCCGCGCGCTGGGGAGCGCACGACGGGGCCGTTTAATTTCAGCCAGGTGACGCGGCATGAATTCACGCACACCGTAACGCTGGGCGCGACCGACAACCGCATTTCCCACTGGTTTACAGAGGGCCTGGCGGTGCAGCAGGAACACTCGCCGCTGCGGTGGGAATGGGTGCCGATGCTGTACGACGCTGTCAGCAAGCACCATCTGTTTGCGATCGACGAGCTGACGTGGGCATTCGTGAGGCCAAGGCAGCCGATCGATCGGCAATTGGCTTATGCCCAGTCGAGCTGGATTTGCCAGTTCATCGAGCAGACCTACGGCCACCAGGCGATCCTGGGGATGATGAACGAATATCGGCTCGGGCACACCGAGGATGAAGTTTTCCAGAACGTCCTGCATGAAAGTGAAGCCCAGTTCTCGGATGAATTTCAGGCCTGGTGCGAATCGCAGATCGCGGGGTGGGGATATGACCAGAAGACGACGGAGAAATGCGAGATGCTGAAGGACGAGGGGGAGGCGTTGATCAAACAGGACCAGTATCCGCAGGCGCTGCCGGTGTGGGAGGAAATCGAGCGGCTGCGGCCGATGGACCTGCTGCCGCATAAGCGCCTGGCAGGGTTGTATAAAGTGTGCAACGAGCCCGAAAAGTCGGCGGACCAACTGGCGATTCTGGCGGCGGTGGAGATTCAGAGCAATGTTTATGGGAAAGCCGCGGCGCGGGCATACCTCAATTGCGGCAAGCCCCAGGAAGCGCTGCCCTGGGCGCGGCGGGCGATGTATACGGATCTTTATGATCCGGACGCGCACAAGATCCTGGAGGAAGTTGACGAGAAGCTTGGGGACGCCGATGGCGTAGCCCGCGAGAAGCGGGTCATTGGCGAGCTAGCCGACTGGCGCCGAAGATGGACGCGGCGGCTGCCACGCAGCCGAATTGATTTGCGGCGGTTATCATGCGGGGATGGACTTCAGCAAGCTCACCATCTCCCAATTCCAAAAACAGATCTCCGACAAATACGAAAAAGTCGATCGCAAGCGCGGAACGCCCAAGACGTTTCTCTGGCTCATCGAGGAAATCGGCGAACTGGCGACGGCGCTGAACGGCGACGATCGCGCGAACCTGGAGGAGGAATTCGCGGATGTGATCGCGTGGCTCTGCACCCTGGCGAATATCAATGACGTGGATCTTTCAGCCGCGATCGGCCGGAAATATCTAGGGAAAAAGCGGCCGAAGGGGCATAAATAATCCATTCATGTAAGGTTCGACTCCGTGGCGCGTCTAATCCAGCAAAGACCCGTGCACTGGCTGCCATCCGGCTCATCCGCGGCAATGGAAGCGAGGCAATCCGCGCCAAGGGCGGAAGATCCGTTCGACCGTTTCGTCGCCCGGCATCAGCAGCGCGTGGCCCGGCTCGTCTACCGACTGCTCGGCTGGCGCGGCGAGGTGGACGATATCGTGCAGGACGTCTTTCTCATGGCGCTGCGCCGATTCGATCAGTTCCGCGGCGAGTCGTCTGAGTGGACCTGGCTGGCCGCCATCGCCATCAATCGCTGCCGGTCGCATCGGCGGAGGAGATTGCTGGAATTCAGATGGCTCACGCGCGCCAAGGCCGACGGTTCGGCCGGGCTGAATCTCGCGATGGAGCGGGATGAGACGGTTCAGAAAGTCCGGGATGCGGTTGCCGCTCTTCCGGATCGGGATCGAGAAGTTGTCGTGCTGTACTACCTGGAAGAGTGGACGGTAGCCGAGATAAGCCGGCGGACGAAAACATCGGCCGGGGCGATCGACGTGCGACTGCACCGAGCGAGGGAGAAGTTGCGGAAGGTGCTCCATGAATGATCCGCTGGCGGAAATCCTCAGAAGGACGGACGCGATGTCGGAAGCGCCGGGCGTTGCCGCGGATATGGCCGGGCGCGTTCGCCGGGTGCATCGGCGCCGGCGCATGCTGCGGACGGGCGCGGCGATAGTGACCGTAATTACACTGGCGCTCACCGCCACTTCGCTTATGCAAAGCAGGCCACACCCCACGCTCGCAGTCATCTCCGCGCCCCTATCGAAGATATTCGCGCAATCGAAGCGGATGCGAAATTGCACCAGATGATCGCGGATTTGCTTGAAAAGCACGAGCGGGAATCGCAGCCGGCCAGCACGATGGCGGCGGATGAATACCTCTGGAACCTTTCCCAGCAGACAAATCGGGCCGCGCTCATTCTGGTCCACAGCGGCGATGTGATGAACGCGCGCTTTCACGATCGGGCGGCGGCTTTGGGCGACTATGAGGCCGCGATCAAAAAGTTTCCGCACTCACCGGCGGCCGCGATTGCCCAGGCGCACATCGGAACCATCGAACACAAAGGAAACGAATCATGAAAATCGCAAAAATAATCGCACTGGGAATTTGGCTTAGCGCGGCCGCTGCAATGGGCGATTCTCCCACCACGAAACCGACGCCCTTTGTCAAAGCCATCCGCGTCTTGCACATTTATTCTCCGCCGGAGTATGCGGACGCAGTCGTGTCGTTCAATTTTGGCCGAATTGGCGGCGTTCCCTACGGCACCGTTGATGTTAAGCAAAAGGCCGTGCCCAATGGGGTGGTCGTCAGAGTAACCGTCGAAGAGCGCCCTCCGCTGATGGTTGGTCCGGGTTCTTTTTTCCAGGATGCGCCTGCGGAAGCGGATCAGTATGTCCAGACAATCGATCAGAAACTGGCGGATCAGACCGAAGCCATGCGCGAAGACTGGCGAAACCAGTTGAGCCAGGCCAGGGCGACGGATCGGCATCTGCTTGATTTACGGGGGGAAGTCGCGGACAAGTTGGCGGAACTGAACGAGATACGCGGTTCAGCAGGTAATTTAGCGGATTCATCGGAAGACGGGATTCGCACGCTGGGTCGAGCGCTCGATTCCGAGGACGAGACCGCTCAGCTCGACATCGCCGGTAAAACGGCGCGCCGGGGCGCACTCACCGATGCCATGGCAAGATTGAACTTGCAAATCTCCGCCAAGATCCAGGCTGATCCCATCGCCCAGCAGTTGCAGGACGTCGTCGATGCACGGCAAAAGGAAATGGATCGGATCAAATCCCTGATGAGCCAGGGCACGGCGACACCCCAGCAGCTCGATGAAGCCACCGCCGATTTGGCCCAGGCAAAGGCAGCGCTGCTGGAGCGCCAGGACGCGGCGGCGAAAGCCGCCGGCGCCGACCTGCTGAGCCAGTGGAACCAGGAGCTTTTATCTCTTTCCATCGATCTGGCCGAGTTACACGCGCGGTCGGACGCGGTGGGAGCCCGCCTCCAGCGCTTCAGCCGGGTTTTGGATCAGATGCAGCGGTTTCCATCGGAGGAATCGCTTCGCGCGAGTTTCGATCGAATCGATTCACAGCTTCAGGATGTGGTTCCGCTAATCAACACACTTACGCAAAACCTCGCGGACCAGAATTTGCCCAAGGTTACCGTAATCGAATCGCATAACGAATAGATTTAGAAATCGGTCGTCGATGCCCGGCCGTTACATCACCACAAACTTCGGCCGAATCTGCTGGCGGACGTAGGTGCGGGTGATGTCCATGCGGCCCTCATGCTCGAATTTGCCGTGGGTCGCGAGCCATTTCTGGCCGCGGTAGAAAAAATCGTCGAAATCGCTCTGCGACATCTCGCCGGCAAAATAAGCTTCGCGCTTAAGCGGAATAATCCGGCAGATCGGTTCTCCCTTGCGTATACGAATCCGCTTTTCCCGGCGGTCCAGTTCCAGCACCACGTGCCAGGGATAGCTGGCGGGGTACCAGTCGGTTTCGATGATCGCCGACATCGCCCGAAACGGGCGCGATTGATTCGGCGAATCCGTCATCAGCAGCAGCTCATTGGGATCGGTCTTGAGAAAGAGAAATGAGCTGACCTTCACCTGGTTGCTGATCTGGGCGTAGACATTGTCGCTGATCACGTGCGGAAGCTTCTGCCCTTTCTCCCAGAACCAGGCGTATTGCTGGGCGAGCGGTTTGCCGGGGGAATCCTCTGCCGTGGCGTAATCGAAGTCGCTTTGCAGGACGATGTCTTTCTGCACGCTCCACTTCCCGCGCTTCTGGATGAAGGTGATGTCGAAGTTGGCGAGGATATCGAAGCCGAAAGCGTTGGCGGCCCGGATCGGCGGGCATTCCTCCGGCCAGCCCCGGCCGGCAGGACGCTTGATGTAAACGTCCTTGGCGGGCTGAGGGGCAAAAAGTTCCTGGCGGAATTTGTGGAAATGGAGCATGGGGGGATTATGAAATGCCGATTGCCGATTGCCAAATCCCCGCAGCCGGAGGCGAGGAGCGGTACTCCGCATAGGCCCGGAGGGCCGTGGGGCCGTGGGGCCGGAGGCCCAATCTCTTCAGCCGGAGGCGAGGAGCGGTACTCCGCATCGGCAGGACGCCGGGGGCAGGATGCCCCACTAAGCTCCTGGTTGCGAGCTCAATTGACCTTTCCAACAACATCTGCATATTGTGCCCGCTCCTAGGCAGTTGAAATTCGATTCGACAAGAATTTGGCCCCGTCGTCTAGAGGCCTAGGACACGGCCCTTTCAAGGCCGCGACACGGGTTCGAATCCCGTCGGGGTCACGTGGTATCATGGTATCGCCTGGGCTTCATCCCCCAGGCGATTTCCATTTTCGGGCAATACCATGAAAACACCTGTCACATCAATCGCCTTGTTCGCCGCCGCGGCGCTTTTTGGTGCGGTTGGGCAATACCTATATAAAATCGGAGCCGATCGCGCCGGCAATTCGGTGGCCGGATATCTCCTGAACGTGCCGCTCGTGGGCGGAGTGGTTTGTTATGTGGCCGTCATGGTCCTTTTCGTGGCGGCGTTCAAGCGCGGCGGATCGTTGGCCGCCCTTTACCCGATTTACGCCAGCACGTTTATCTGGGCGGCCATCATCGCGTGGTTCGCCTTTGGAACGCCGATCAAGGCGGTAAATGTTCTTGGAATGGCAGCCCTAGTCATGGGGATGTATCTGATGGGACGCTGAATGGGCGAAAGCGGATATCAAGTCACCGATCGGCGGCCGATCAAGGCGCGGGAGATGCCTTTTTTTCAGAATCTCGCGCGGAAACTGGCAGAGAAAGGGGCATCGGCGAATGCGATTTCGGTTGGAGGAGTCGTGTGCGCGATTGTGGCGGGCGCGGCGCTGGCGTTAACGCGAGTCACGCCCAATCCCTGGGCTCGGCTGCTATGGATTTGCGGCGCGCTGGGGGCACAGCTTCGGCTTCAGGCGAATCTGCTCGATGGAATGGTCGCAATCGCGGGCGGAAAGGCCTCGGCGGTTGGAGAACTGTATAACGAAGTCCCGGACCGGATTTCCGATCCGGCGATTTTCATCGGCCTGGGATATGCCGCCGGGGCGATCCCCTGGCTCGGTTGGCTGGCGGCGCTGCTGGCGGTGCTGACGGCCTATGTGCGGGTGCTGGGAAAATCAGCCGGGGCGGGTTCGGATTTCGGCGGGCCAATGGGAAAACAGCATCGGATGTTTGTGGTAACCGTGCTGTGCGCCCTGTGCGCGCTTTTGCCGGTTAGTTGGCTGGCCTGGCAGCCGGTGAATGTAGCACTGGCGATCATTTGCATCGGCAGTGCCGTCACCGGGTGGCGAAGACTCTCACATATCGCCAAAACCCTGAGGGCAAACGCATGACCGAAGCAACGCACGAGCGGCTCTTTGGCGTGCGAAACGCCTTCGATTCAGGCCTGGTTTTGGGCCTGACGATCGGGGTCGTCTCGATTCTGATTGCCACGCCGATCGTCTTTCGCCTCCTCGACCGGGCCGGAAAACTCAACGACAAGCTGCGGCGCGAGCTGTGGGAAAGATATATCTCCTGGCTCATTCTCGCGCCGCTGATCATCGGGCCGATTCTGCTGGGGGCGTTTGCGGCCATGATCGCCGTCTGCGCCTTGAGCCTCCTCTGCTACCGCGAATTTGCCCGGGCGACGGGGCTGTTTCGCGAGCGGACCATCAGCTTTGTGGTGGTCGTGGGGATCCTGATGGTTACGTATGCGTGCCTCGACGACTGGTATGGATTTTTCGCGGCGCTTTCGCCGCTGACGGTCGGGGTCATCGCGGTCATCACGATTTTTTACGATCAGCCAAAAGGCTTTATCCAGCGCGTGGGCCTGGGCGTTCTGGCCTTCATGCTCTTTGGAATCTGCCTGGGGCATCTCTGCTTTTTCTGCAATGACCTTCGCTACCGCGCGATTCTCTGCTGGCTGCTGCTTTGCGTGGAACTGAACGACGTCTTCGCTTTTATCTGCGGAAAATCGTTCGGGCATATCAAGCTGGCGCGAAATACCAGCCCGAATAAAACCGTTGGCGGTGCGCTGGGGGCGCTGCTGCTAACGACGATTCTCGGTGCCATCTTGGCGCATTTCGTATTCGCGGGGACGATCATCGCCGAGTGGCAGCACGCGCTGATGCTCGGCATCATGATCAGCGTTCTGGGGCAATTGGGCGATCTCCTGATGTCGAGCGTGAAGCGCGACCTGGGGATCAAGGACATGGCCGCGACGTTGCCTGGGCATGGGGGCGTTTTGGATCGGTTCAACAGCCTGCTACTCGTTTGCCCGGCAGTGTTTCATTATGTGGGGTATCATATTGGCGTTGGGCTGGGGGGCGAGGTGCGGATTTTCAGCAATGGATTCTTTGGGGGATTTTTCGGGGGATGATCGGAACCTGGAATGGATTCTTGGAAGTTGGAACCGGCGCAGGATTTGGGCCTCCCGCTGGGCGCCCGGCTGCGGAGCGTTGAACGCGAGCAGGGGCTGATCCCATATCTCGTACATCTGATTTGCTCGGTCTGGGTAAAGGTGATCCTGCGGCTGTATCACCGGATGGAAATCATCGGGCGGGAGCACCTGCCGAAAAACGGGCCGTTTGTTCTGGCCTCGAATCATTCCAGCCATCTCGACGTGGCCGTCCTGGCGAGCGCCCTGAACTGGCGGCTGCGATGCAATGCGTTTCCGATTGCCGCGGGGGATACTTTTTTTGAGACGCCGATTGTGGCCGTCGCTTCGGCGGTGGTCATCAACGCCCTGCCGATGTGGCGAAAACGGCGGGGAATCGCGCACGAGCTTGCGGATTTGCGTCAGCGGCTGGTTGGGCGGGCCTGCATTTACATTGTCTTCCCGGAAGGGACGCGGAGCCGAACCGGGGAGATGGGGAAGTTCAAGTCGGGCCTGGAGATGATCGTCGCGGGGACGGCGGTTCCGGTGGTGCCCTGCCGGCTGGAGGGGACTTTTGATTCCCTGCCGCCGGGGAAGCGTGTTCCGCGGCCGAAGAAGATTCGGATGAGAATCGGCCCCAGCCTGAGTTTTGACGGGATTGAGGACAAGCGCCAGGGATGGGACGAGATCGCCGCCAAGCTTGAGGCGGCGGTGAAAAGCCTCTGAACATTCAACAGGTCGCGACGTAAGTCTTTGAGCCATATGGGGAATGGATTTACGATTCGTTCTTAGCGAGAGGCTAAAAATTTCAGCACAGGGCCTTGACGGGTCGAAATAGACGCGTATACTTCCGCACCCTTGGTTCGCCGCCAAGGCATTGGAAACGAGGACAGTCTTTAAGGAAAGCAGGTTTGATCGTAATTCAACCCGTAATTTCACGCCGTCCTTCGTAGCGATTCCCATCAAAAATTGAGGTCGCCACGAGGTGGCGATGGAAATTGAAAATCAGCCAGACGGCTGAGGCTCAGTTTTTTGCCGAATTTGGATCAATTGGCCCCGAAGCAAGCTGGACCAGTTGACCCGCGTTCGGCGGGAAGTTTTCCGGTGCTGTTTGGCCGGTGAATTTGCTCTTTGAGAAGTGAATATGAGGTTCAAGGTTTAAAGCAATTAAACCTCCGCGACTTCTGCCCATTGGTTTTTGGTTTTTCCGTCTGGGAATGGGTGCATGTTGGCCCGTTTCGGGCAGGAGTCGTCGAGCACCTTTTTGGCGAATTTGATCTTTATCGGTCGTTTGTTCTGTTTTTGGGCACGCCCGCCCGGGAGATAGAGCTGTTGGGGCCTATTTTATAGGACCTGGCAGTGAAGTCTCTTAGACAGTGATCGATAAATGTGGTCAAGCTACTAAGGGTGTATGGTGGATGCCTTGGCATCGAGAGGCGACGAAAGACGTGGTAGCCTGCGATAAGCTCCGGGAAGCTGGCAAACAAGCGTCGATCCGGAGATTTCTGAATGCGGAAACGCGTTCTTGAGTAATCAAGATCATCCTGCGCTGAATTCATAGGCGTAGCGAAGCGAACCCAGGGAACTGAAACATCTAAGTACCTGGAGGAAAAGAAAGAGACATCGATTCCGTCAGTAGCGGCGAGCGAAAGCGGAAATAGCCCAAACCGGGCCAGAATTTGACGTTCCTTCTGAAATCTCAAATTTGAGATTTCGGATCGGGAATCTCAAATTCTGGCCCGGGGTTGCGGAAGCACTGAGGGGTTACAAAACCGTCGATAGCGGAACGGTCTGGAAAGTCCGGCCACAGAGGGTGAAAGCCCCGTATGCGACATCGACAGGTCCCCGTTAATATGTGCTCTCCAGAGTAGCACCAGACTCGTGGAATCTAGTGTGAAACCGCCCGGCCCACCGGGCAAGGCTAAATACTCCTCGATGACCGATAGTGAACAAGTAGGGCGATTGAACGGTGAAAAGCACAGCTACTAGCTGAGTTAAAAGTACCTGAAACCATACACTTACAAGCGGTCGGAGCACTATGGCCCGCAAGGGCAATGTGTGACGGCGTACCTTTTGCATAATGGACCGGCGAGTGCATTTCTGCGGCAAGGCTAAGGTGTCAAGCACCGGAGCCGAAGCGAAAGCGAGTCTTAAGATGGCGTTTAGTCGCAGGACTGCGGCCCGAAACCTAGTGATCTACCCGTGGTCAGCGTGAATGTCCCGTAAAAGGGACAGGAGGCGCGAAGCCGTGAACGTTGAAAAGTTCTGGCATGAACTGCGGGGAGGAGTGAAAGTCTAATCAAACTGGGAGATATCTGGTTCTCTTCGAAATGCCTTTAGGGGCAGCCTGAAGCCAAATACCCATGAGGGGTAGAGCTACTGAAAGGAGACGTGGGGCTACCCGCCTACACGCTCCTATCAAACTCCGAATACTCATGGGCTAATCTTTGGAGTGAGTCCGCGAGGGATAATCTTCGCGGTCAAGAGGGAAACAACCCAGATCGTCTGTTAAGGTCCCAAAATCCAGCTTAGTTCGTTAGGAAGTTATTGTGCTGAGACAGCCAGGATGTTGGCTTAGAAGCAGCCACCATTTAAAAAGTGCGTAATAGCTTACTGGTCGAGCACAGTAGCGCCGTAAATGATCGGGAATAAGCGGGATACCGAAACAGCGAGTTCCAGCAATGGAACGGTAGAAGAGCGTTGCATGCAGCGTCGAAGGCATACCGTAAGGAGTGCTGGAGCGCATGCAAGTGAGAATGCCGGTATGAGTAACGATAATGCAGGTGAAAATCCTGCACGCCGAAAGCCTAAGGTTTCCTGGGGAAGGTAAATCCGCCCAGGGTTAGTCGGAAGCTAAGACGAGGCCGAAAGGCGTAGTCGATGCACAGCGGGTTAATATTCCCGCACTGGCTGTAAAGGTTGAACCCATGAGTGTGTTTTTCCAAGGCAGATCCCCCGACTAGACGTGGGGGTATCGCAAGATCGAGGCCGCTTTGTTGCCGAAGTCTGTGGAGGAAGAACCGAGAAAAGCTCATGGGGGACAATACAACCACCCGTACTAAAACTGACACAGGTAGGCGAGGAGAGTATCCTAAGGCGCTCGAGAGAACTGCGGTTAAGGAACTAGGCAATCTAACCCCGTAACTTCGGGATAAGGGGTCCCTACTCGCAAGAGAGGGCTCAGAAAACGGACTGGGCGACTGTTTATCAAAAACACAGCTCTGTGCTAACTCGCAAGAGGATGTATACAGAGTGACGCCTGCTCGGTGCCGGAATGTTAAGGAAGTCGGTCAGGGATTCGTCCCAAAGCTGGCAACCGAAGCACCGGTAAACGGCGGCCGTAACTATGACGGTCCTAAGGTAGCGAAGTTCCTTGTCGGGTAAGTTCCGACGTGCATGAACGGCGTAACGACTTGGTCGCTGTCTCGACCGCAGACTCGGTGAAATTGAAGTGGCGGTGAAGATACCGTCTACCCGCAGCAAGACGGAAAGACCCCGTGGACCTTTACTGCAATCTGGTACTGATGCCGGTTGTGAACTGCGTAGGATAGGTGGGAGTCGTTGATCCCTCGGTTCTGGCTGAGGGGGAGACAACGGTGAAATACCACCCTGTTTGCATTCGTCATCTCACCCTGACCCGTGAATCCGGGCAGGGAACCGTGCTAGATGGGCAGTTTGACTGGGGCGGTCTCCTCCAAAAGAGTAACGGAGGAGTGCAAAGGCAGGCTCAGGCCGGTTGGCAATCGGTCGATGAGCGTAAAGGTAGAAGCCTGCTTGACTGCGAGTGCTACAGCACGAGCAGAGCTGAAAGGCGGCCTTAGTGATCCTGTGGTTGCGTGTGGAAGCGCCATAGCTCAACGGATAAAAGGTACCCCGGGGATAACAGGCTGATCGCCTCCGAGCGTCCATAGCGGCGAGGCGGTTTGGCACCTCGATGTCGGCCCATCGCATCCTGGGGCTGAAGGCGGTCCCAAGGGTTTGGCTGTTCGCCAATTAAAGCGGTACGCGAGCTGGGTTCAGACCGGCGTGAGCCAGGTCGGTCCCTATCTGCTGTGGGCGTAGGAATCTTGAAGGCACCTCTTCCATAGTACGAGAGGATTTGGAAGGACGGACCCCTGGTGTACCAGTTGTCGCGCTAGCGGCACGGCTGGGTAGCTATGTCCGGAACGAATAAACGCTGAAAGCATCTAAGCGTGAAGTCTATGCCAAGACAAGGATTCCATGGGAGCTTGCTCCCGAGAGACCCCGAGTAGACCACTCGGTTTGATAGGCCGGAGCTGTACACGCCGAAAGGCGCTTAGGTTACCGGTACTAACGGTCGATTGCTTGACCACTTTTATCGAGAACTGTCTATCTCAAAATAGACGTTTCCAAAAAGAGTGTTCGATAACGCGGAAGAACCTCATATTCCTTCGAAATAACATCCCGATCGGGGCTAACCCTCCTTTCGGGACTTCGTTGGTGGCTACACCGGTAGGGTCACACCCGTTCCCATTCCGAACACGGTCGTTAAGCCTGCCGGGCCGATGATACTGCTTCAGCGGGAAAGTAGGTCACTGCCAGCGTTAATCAGGAACCCCGATCGTCGTGAGATGATCGGGGTTCTTTTTTTGCTTGCTCCGGCGCCCACAGCGAGGTATGTGTACACACACATACACGGAGATTTTTGATGGCAACCAAAACCATCACGATCGACATGGAAGCGTACGGCCGCCTGAAAACCGTGCAGCACGAAAACGAATCGTTCAGCCAAACCATCAAACGCGTCATCCCCAAGCCGATCTCAACCAAAGACCTGATTACCCTCTTTCGCAATGCCGGATCAGAATTGGGCGATGGGTTCTTCCGCGGAGTTGAAGCCGCTTTGGAAGCCAGGAGCAAACGGGTCAAAGATACTGCTTCAGCGGGAAAGCAGGTCACTGCCAGCGTTAATCAGGAACCCCGATCATCGCGAGATAATCCGGGTACTTATTTTTAAAATGAGATTCTTACGCCGCCTGCCGCGTTGAATCCGGCTGGCATTCGCGAATGAATTCCCCCGCGGTCTCACGAAGCGCTTCCCACGACAGCTCATTCTCCGCGGCATGCAGCAGCCGCGCCGCCTTTGCCGCAACGTCCTTAAGCCCCGCGGCCGAAGATTTCCCCAACAGTAGCTGCGCCGCTTCCTTCAGCTGAACCCGATCTTCCCGCTCCACAGCCTGCTCGATCTGCTCCACCTCTTCCGGAAGCTCCTGGTAAAACTTCTGCGCCAGGGCCTCGGCTCCAGCCGCGGCGCCTTCACCTCGCGGCGCCGGCTTGGCAACCCTCACCATCGCAAGGTGACGACCAATCGCCTTGATCAGCTTTTCCATGCTGATCGGCTTGGTCACGAAATCGTTGCAGCCGGCGTTGAGGCACTTGCTCCGGTCGCGCTCGCCCGCGTTGGCCGTAAGAGCGATGATCGGCCCGCGATACCCCTTGCTGCGCAGGTGCAGCGTGGCGGCGTAGCCGTCCATTTCCGGCATCTGCACGTCCATCAGGATCAGGTCGAAAGACGCCGAACCCGAAAGCGCCTTTTCGCAGGCCAGTTTGCCGTTTTCGGCCACCTCGACCTTCAACCCGGTTTCGCGCAGTTTGGCCGCGATCAGCGCCTGGTTGTCGATGCCGTCCTCGGCGACCAGAACGCTGCCGGTGATGCGCACTTTCGGCCCGCTGAAATCTTCCTGCGGCTGCGTCGCCTCCTGCGGGCGATCGTGAATCTCCACTCCAATCAGGGGCCCGGTCGTGATAGCGACGGTGAACGTGCTCCCCTTGCCGGCCTCGCTGGAGACGCTGATGTCGCCGCCCAGCGCCTGGGCAAAATGTTTTGAAATCGCCAGGCCCAGCCCCGATCCGCCGTAGTGGCGGCTGATGGAGGCGTCGGCCTGCATGAACGGCTTGAAGAGCAACGCCTGCTGCTCAGCGGAGATGCCGATGCCCGTGTCCGTGATTTTGACCTCCAGCATCGGATTCGCAGCGGTAATCGCCGGCTTGATCGACGTCGTCAGCACGACGCCGCCCTCTTTGGTGAACTTAATCGCATTGGCGACGAGGTTGATCAGCACCTGCCGCAAACGCGTGGGATCGGTGCGGATCTTTTTCGGAATCGATCCCTCGAATTTCATGCTCAGCGACAGGCCCTTTTCCGCCGCCCGCGGGGTGAGCATCGAGCAAACTTCACCGACAATTGCCGCCGGGCAGCACAGAATCGGCTCGACCGACATCTTCCCGGCCTCGATCTTCGACTGGTCGAGAATGTCGTTGATGAGCGTAAGCAGGTGCTCGCCGTTGCGGCGAATCACCCGAGCGTCGGAGCGCCGTTCCTCTTCGCTTCGCCCGTCGCTCATGAGCAGCTCCGCGAAGCCGTTGATCGCCGTGAGTGGAGTGCGAATTTCGTGGCTGATGTTCGCGAAAAAGGCCGACTTAAACCGATTCGCCGCCTCGGCAGCTTCCTTCGACTGCCGCAGCTGCTCCTGCGATTTGACCTGCTCGGCGTCCATTTTCGCCAGCTTCCTCAGGTTCAGGCAGACGATCACGCCGAAAACCACCGTCACCGAATAGACGAATAGAATGAAGCAGGTTTCCAGGGCATACAAGTTGCGGTGGACACCGAAGATGAGAATCCACCACAGCAAGGCCGGCGTCACGATGCACGCGGGGATCAGCCGCCGCGCAACCGTGCGCGTCATTCCGCTCTTGGGCGGTTTGGCGGCAGCGGGGCCGCCGGTGCGCATTGCATCGCGCTGCTCGCGCGAGCGTTCGGTTATGTCCTGGGAGAGATAATCCATCGATGGGTTGGTCTGATTCATAATCGTTCCGATTATTGCGCAAAAACCGGCTGCGCTGCCTTGTGAACTATCGTCGTGGATTTTGCCGGCGCTTAGGAAGATAGAGAAAATAGCGCGTGAATGAGGGCGAAAAAGTGCGGGTTACCGGACGAAGCGATGTTTTTCGACAGCGCTACCCGTAGAATGCCGCATCACGGGAATCTTAATGGCCGCGGCTGATATTAAAGTTCGATTTCACTGCCGGATGGATCGCACCCTCCGTACGTCTGGCGGCGTGCCCCTGAAAGCTCTGTCGGGAGGCGTTTGAGTCGGTCGTTCGCATTCGCGTTTGCATGCGTGCCGGGGGACATTGAAATCCGATCGGCATTTCTGGCGGCATCGCTGGCGCGTTCGGTGCGGAGCCACTGTGAGCTTATCGCCGTGGTCGCGCAATCCTCAGAGGGATTGGCTTGCAAATCCTCGACACTGGCATTGTTTGACCGCCTGGGTGTGCGGAGAATTCTCGCCGGCGATGCCGAAGAAATTGACGTTGAATGCCTGCGGGTAAACACCGTTTGCGAAAAACTGGTGCTGCTGAACCCCGCCCAACTCCTGCTGGGAGATTTCCAGGACGCGCCGCGGTTTTCGATTGCCTTCAACGCCTGCCCCGCCATTCAGCCGCCGGACATCGGCGACGAATCGGCCTGGCGCACGATCTTCCAATTGTGCGGATCGCATCTGCCCGGAACACGCGGATTCTCCGAGCACACCGGCCAATTTTTCCCGCTCTGTTTCGATCCCGGCTTTGTCGCCGTCCCCGCGAACGCCGGATTCGGCGACGTCTGGCGGCACAGTTTCCAAACCATTCGCCAGACTCAATCCAAGAAATCCGCCTCGGACATCCGCAACGTCGCGCTCGCGGTTGCCGCTGCAAAATCGCAGTTGGACGTCGATGTCCTTGACGAACGCTATGGGCAGCCAATCTGGCTGCGGCCGATCGACGAGCGCAACCCGCCGATCTTCGCGCGCTACGACAACCCGGAAAATATCGCCCGCGAGCCCAGCCTGCTGCTCCTGCTTGCCAAGCTGCTGGGTGATTATCCCGAGCTGCGCGACCTCACCGCCGGCGACGCGTCGTGGCAGCGGGTAATCACCCTGGCCGTCCCTTCGTCGAAAGAAATCAGCCCCGGCCACGTTTTGACTCCCGAGATCATCATCAGCGGCATCCCCCGCAGCGGCACCAGTTATCTTTGCCACCTGCTTCACTGCATGAGCAACTGCGTCGCGCTCAATGAGCCGCCCGAAGCAATTCCGCTTTTGCGAAATACAAAATCGCCCCTCGCACTGGCCAATTTCTTGCGCGACCGCCGTCGCGACGTGCTCCTGGGCGTTCCCATCGCCAACAAAGTCGAAGGCGGGCAAATCATTCAGGACACCGCCAAGCTCGACAAATTCGAAACGTACACGCCGCAGGTTGACTCGCCGAATTTCGTCCTGGGGATCAAGGAAACGCTCCCATTTTTAACCCGCCTGCCGATGCTTCGGCAGATATTCCCGAGCGCCCGCTTCGTCGCCTGCGTGCGAAATCCCCTCGATACGATTGCCTCGTGGAAGGGAAGTTTTGGGCATCTGAATATCGCCGAAGTCGTACGCCAGCCGATTGGAAACCCGATCGATCCCTGGCTGACGGTTCGCCAGCAGCAGGAATTGCGGGCCATCGCCGCGATCATCGATCCGGCTTCTCGCCGGGCCGCCTGGTGGCGGTTCCTGGCCAATCTCATTCTCGAATCGTCGGATCGTTTGATTTTGATTCGCTACGAAGACCTCGTCACTAATCCGCGGCAGGCGCTGGCAAAAATATTGGATGGTTTGCCCGCCGGCAGAGAGGCGGCCTCAATTGAGCCCTCGCTGATTCGGCGCCGGCGCGAACTTCTGGGACGCGACGATCTCCTGGCCATTCGGGCCCTGTGCGCCCAGCCCGCTCGCGCATTGGGATACTCAGAATGTGAATCCCAGGCCGGAAAATAGATACAGCCGCACGCTGCTGTCGCCGCTGCGCACGCTCCGCCCGGCTGAGAAAAGGATTTGCATGTGATCGTTGATCGTGAAGCGCCCGCCCCCGTCCAAGATCAGATCGTAGGTGCGAAAACTTTCATCGAACGTGAACCGGGCTTCGCCAAGCAGCTCGATCCGATCGTTTAAGAGATACCCGATGATCGGCCCCCCGGCCCATTGGTCGCGATCATATTCCCACCATTGGAACCCGGCCTCCCCGTCGAGTTCGAGCTTGCCGATGGTTTTGGCGATTTCGAACGGAACGTAAACGCCGTTCCCGGACTCAACGAAACCTGTGGTGGTCAGGGATTTGGTCGTGTTAAAAGTCCATTGCGGGTAGACGGACATATCCACGCCGGTTTTATCCTGGTCGAGGAAGCGCCACTTCACGCCAAGCTGCGAGTCGTCATATCCATTTTGCCAGGTGCCGTTGTTTTCTCCGAACAACCAGCCGCCTAAATAGGAAAGCTCGATGTGGTCCCCCAAGCCGTAGTTCAGGTCCAGCAGCGGCACATCCATGCTGGAGATCCCCGGCGACTGGAAATACTGATAGCTGACGTTGATTTCCCAGTGTTTGTTACCGGGAGTGCCGGGATCATCGCCGATAAGTGGTGGTCCGCCTTGCCCAAATGATTTGACGCTTAAGGTTAAAACGACGATGCCGAGAGCCCACGAGATTCTCCAACCGTTCATCCAATCTTCCTCAGCTTCCCAAAATTCCGGAGCAGCACATTATTCGTTTCCGGCGAATACTGCCCCTTTTCCCTTTTTTGAGCGCGACTTGGATGATAATATAATCTTCATGAAAAGGCATGCCCGTCCGTTTGCCGGGCGCGTTGAGCGGGGAACTCAATCGTAGTTACAGTCAATGGTATCGCCGATCGTTATTTGTGATGGGATGATCCGCTCAGGATCGACCTGGTCCTTCAACGTCTGCCGGTTGATGGGAGACCTTCTCGCCAAGCGGCGCGGCCAGGCCCACGGCAGCGCCTATCTCGACCGAAACACTCTCGACCAATTTCTCGTCACCCAGGCCTACGTCCGCGAGGGCCCGGCAATCGTCAAGGGGCACGAGCTTGGCCCGGTCGCCCTGGACTGGATTCACACCGGCCGCGCCAAGGCCGTCTGCACCATCCGCGACCCGCGCATTGCATTGCCTCCGACATCGTCTTCTGGGGCGCCGGGTTTGACGCCTCCATCAGTCGCGTCGTTTCCAGCATCAAATATCTCGCCGATTACCAGGACTTCGGCCGCACCCTCTTCATCCGTTACGAAGAAATGATGGAAGACCGCATGTGGCAGATCAAGCGCATCGCCGCTTATTTGAAGATCTCGCTCGACCAGAAGGACGCCGAGGCAATCGACGCTCAAACCAACATCCGCGCCAGCCGCAAGGTCTGCGAGGGATTGGGCGCACGCACCGACAAAGACGTGGACGTGATCCTCGATTCTCATCGCCGCGACCGCACAACCCTGCTGCATGACAACCACATCGGTACCGGCGAAGTGGGCCGATGGAAGAGGGAATTAACGCCCAAACAGGGGGAGAAACTGACCCATTTGCTCCAGCGAAGCCTGCGGGCCCTGGGATATGAAAGCGATGGATCGACCCTCACATCGAGTCGCCCGGCCAGCGCGGCGTCAGTCTAAATAGCAGACCGCGATTCAACGATAATCTCTCTCCACGTGTAGCCGCCCTCGCTTGCGGGGCGCGTCATTCGATGTCCCCGAATCGTGGTCCCCAATTTAGTCGGCAAATTACTTGGGGCTGATACAATCGTTTGAATGTGGGAACAGCGGCTCGGGCAGGCGCATTATGTCGATCGCAGCCGGCCACATCTCTTTCATCGCGACTACTGGACCCTCCGCCATCTCCTTGCAGGGGCTGCACAATTTCTCCAGCGCCATCGCAACGAACTCGCCGGCGGCAAGACCCTGGACCTGGGGGCAGGCGTTTCCCCTTATGCGGCGATTTTCCAGGACGCGGGAATCACCCTCCTTCGCGCCGATATCGAGCCCCAAAATTCCGAAGTTCTAGCGATCGGCCCCGATGGACGCGTTCCACTGGACGACGGCGGCCTTCATGCCGTTCTCAGCACCCAGGTGCTCGAGCACGTCGCCGATGTCCAGGCCTATTTGCGCGAGGCCTTCCGCCTCCTCCGGCCCGGCGGTCTCCTTTATCTCTCCACCCACGGCGCCTTTATCCTTCACCGTCATCCCACCGATTTTCGACGCTGGACCATCGACGGGCTGAAATACGAGCTCGAGCAGGCCGGATTTCGCGTGGAGACCATCGAACCGCGCATCGGAATCGTCGCCAACTCCACGCATCTCCGCTCGATTGCGCTCGGCGGCCTCACCCGGCGCGTGCCGCTCACCGGCTGGCTCCGGCCGATTATCTATCTCTTCTTCAATCTTCGAATGGGCCTCGAACAGTGGCTCACCCCCCAATCGGTGATGGAATCGCACCCCGAGCTTCTCCTCGCCACCGCCCGCAAGCCCGAAGCAGCTCCTTCAGCTTGAACTCATCCCGCCGCGAACTAAGATCGTGCGTTATTCGCCGGAGGAAAATCGATGATTCCGCAAACACTTCCGCAGAAACTCCTTTCCCGGTTGGTGGCGATTGTCGTCGCCGCAATCGGGTTTTTTGCCTGCCACGCCCAGGCGGACTTGATTCACCGCTACAGCTTTCAGCAAGCCGGCACGGTGAAGGATTCGGTCGGAACCGCCGACGGCAACCTGAAAGGCGCCTCGATTGCCAACGGCGCATTGACGCTGAAAAACGACGGCAAAAACAGCGACGACGATGACGTTCAATACGTCGCCTTCACTAAGCCGATCCTTCCCAAGACCGGCAGCGTGAGCCTCGTGGTCTGGTTCACCGCCAGCGATGCACCGGCCTTCTCGCGAGTCCTCGACCTCGGCGACCAGAATAATTCCGAAGGCCAGGCCTTCATTTACTTCACCCCCCGCGACAGCGACGACCAGTCCCGCGCAGCCATTACTGCAACCGACGCCGGGTCGAAGACCAACATCGACAACGACCGCCTCGACGACGGCAAGCAGCATATGGTCGCCATCGTCGTAGACGGCGCCGCCAAAAAGCTGCATGTTTTCGTCGACGGCAAGGAAGACGGAACCCCGGCCGATCTGGGCGACAACACGCTCGACAAGGTAAGCACCAAGCACGCGTGGATCGGCCGATCGGCCTATGACAACGACCCGGGCCTCAGCGCCACGATCAGCGAATTCCGCGTTTATGACAATGCCCTCGCCGGCGATGACATCGCGGCGGCGTATAAGGCCGGGCCAGCCGCCCTGCCTGGGGCGACGACCCAGAAATGATTACCAAATGGGTTGGAGCCGCCAATGAGCGACGCCGATAACGCCGACGATCAGCAGCGCGTCTGGGAACGGAGATGGGACGAACACGAGCGATTGCAACTGCTCCGAATGGCAAAGCTTTCCCTCGCACAGAAGCTCGAGTGGCTCGAGCAGGCACACCGCCTCGTTCGCCAATTCGAATCCCAAAGAAAATCGGCCCCAGGCCCCAGCGCAGCCGAATCTTCAGATCCTTCGAAACAAAAGTAGCTCGTCGATAAATCGCCCATCAACGAGCAACTCCGCCGGGCTGACCCCATACACCGCAAACCCGCAGCGAAGGTAGCAGCGGATCGCACTCGCGTTATGCGTGGCGACCGTCAGCCTGACGATCCGAATTCCATTGCCACGGCACCACTCGATCGCGCGATCAATCATCCGATCCATCAGCTTTTTTCCGCGATGAGCGGGGCGAATATAGACGCCCCAGATATGCGCGTTATGCAGGCACTTCCGCCCCTCTTCCCGCCAGACACCGACCATCCCGGCCAATTCCTCTCCGGATTCCGCCACCACGGCGCAGCCATGCGGGTTGTCGACGAGCTTCTCCACGCGCTCGATCCAGAAAGATTCCGGCCGGTCGAGATTTTCCTCATGATCCGACCCAAACGCGTCGGGATGCCCGCGGAGCGCTTCCAGCCGCAGCGCCTTGAATGCCGGTAAGTCAGACTTGCGGATGAATCGAATAGAAATTTCCGCCATGCCGCTGTGAATCATCGAGAGGCCCGCACAAGGAGTCAATCCGCTCCCGATTGGATGTCGGACCTGGGTTGTCTATAATTCTCTCGGATGGGTCTAACGAACGTAATGCTGAATTTATCGAATCCAAAACGGCCGGACATTCAAGCCATTCAAACCGAGGCCCTTGTCGACACCGGCTCCGTCTATCTGATCATTCCCGAGCATGTCCAGCTTCAACTCGCCCTCGAGGAGCAGAGCAAAAAAGAGATCACGCTTGCCGATGGAAGCCATCGGATGATTCCTTACGTTGGACCGGTCGAGACCCGATTCAAGAATCGAATCGCCTACGTCGGCGCGATCGTAATGGGGGATGAAGTCCTGCTGGGAGCAATTCCCATGGAGGACATGGACCTCGTCGTTATCCCCAAACAGCGCCTGGCAGACGTGAATCCCTATAGCCCAAATATTGCCTCCGGCAAGGCGAAATAGCGTTCGCAATCACTCCGCCTTCGCTTTCAAATCCTTCAGCATCGGCGCCGTCGAATCCCGCTTCGACACCGCCGGCTCCGGCCCCTCATACCATTCCTTCGGCAGCCCCAGCGCCGGATCGTTCCAGCGGACGCCATACTCGTCCTTCCCCGTATATTCGACGTCAACCAGATACATGATCGTCGCGTCTTTCTCAATCTTGTATCCATGCAAAACCCCCGGCGGAATATAAAGCCCTTGGGGATCCGCCGCGTCGAGCGTAATGCACTTGGCAACCTTATACGTCAGCGATTTCGGCCGCAGATCGACCAGCCCGACCAGCACCCTGCCGGCGACCACGTGCCAGTAATCCGTCTGAAGCTTATGAAAATGAAGCCCGCGCACCACGCTGCCCGTGGAGCGCGAAACATTCCACTGCATCCAGCGTTGCCGCTGCTCAGCAAACCAGGAGGCGCGGAAGGCCTCGAAAAATGACCCGCGTTCATCTTCCCAAACCGTAAGTTTCGTCAGTTTTGCGCCGTCGATGCCGACGGGATCGAGTGTAACATTCGTCATGGGAGCCGAATTCTAAGTTCAACGGTTCAATAAACCAATCGAATTTCCATCGGAAGATTCAAGCTTTTGCCGCCACGCGCCATAACGGCTGCCAGGGCAATCGCATCTGCCCCTATCACCCCTCCCCTGGTACTCCGGCCTTCGGCTCTGAGGCTTGTTTTGTTCCAGGACATAGATAACACCTCTCTCAGGACATAGGTAACACTTTTTGTGTGCTGTGCCGAGCCGGAGGGAGCGCAGCGACCGGAGGCTCGGCACAGCACACAACTCGCCGACGGCCTCGGCTGATTTCCTTCAGATTGACGCCCGCCACTGTTTGTCTGGCATAGACCACGGCCATTATTCCATCCGCCGCGGTCAACCGAATCGCTACCGTCTCGCCCGCAAAGGCAATGCCCAAACGCCACTCGATGCTCCGGAAGGCGAACAGCCCATTGCGATCCACCTTTCTCACCTGGTCACCGGCAAGGTACTCCACCTTGAGATCAGGCTCGTAAGCCCGAGGACTTTTGCCGTAGCGGCTGGCCGGAACCGCCAGACCCAACGCCTCGTGGGGACGCACGCAATTGTACTGCTCACGCCAGGGGTCGAAATGCTTCTGGGCATCAGCCATATTGGCCAGCGGCTGACGCATCAGCAGCTCCTCTTTAAGCGTTCGATGCAGACGCTCGTCCTTGCCTTGTGTTTGCGGGTGACGCGGACGGCCGTGACATACTCCCACGTTCTGACGCAACAGCCACAGACCCAAACGCGTGTACCCTTGCCGTTCCTGCCCATGCCAGGTGCCCCACGGAGGACCGTTGTCGCACAAAATCCTCAGCGGCAGGCCATTTTGCTGGAATAGTCGCACCAATGCGGGCTTCACATCCTGCTCGGTCTCACCCGTGCATGCCTGCAGGCAAAGACAATAACGTGAGTGATCATCCAGCACCGTCAGGGCATGGCAACGCCGCCCGTTGCCCAAGGCGAAATGTCCCTTGAAGTCCATCTGCCAAAGGTCATTGGGCTGATCGTGCTCAAAGCGTTGAAACGCCCGGTGCTGTGATGATCGAGCCGGATCGATCAGTCCACCGCGAAATAAAATACGCCCGATCGTGCTCACCGCAGGCAACGTCGCCGGATCCCGACCCTGATTCTCCAGCAGCTTCCTCAGCTTGCGGCCTCCCCACACCGGATGCTTCATGCGAAGCCTCACAACCGCCTGCCTCATCCGGCCGTCCACCTGTGCGGGACTGGCGTGCGGGCGACGCGAACGATCCAACAATCCCGCCTGACCCTCGGCACGATAACGCCGGAGCCATTTGTAACCACAGCGCCGGCTGATTCCGAACCGTCGGCAAAGCGCTGCCAGGTTAGCATCCGCCCGCATAGCCAGTTGCACAAACTCACCGCGAACTTCGTTCGTCACACATTCCTTCCAGGGCATCGGCCTCCTTTTTGGCCGTGATACCCAAAATGAAATGTGTTACCTATGTCCTGAGAGACCTGTTACCCATGTCTCCGGTCTATACAAGGCTCAGGCTCGAAGAGGGGAGGGTTAGGGTGGGGGGCCTTCGGCATTTTTCAATCCATATGCGATTGCACTATAACGGCTGCCCCTTCGCGACATTGCCAATTTCCGATTTCCATAAACTTGGTTAAACTAGGCGACATGAACAAGGTCTGCATTCATGGATTGACGGTGGCCACGCTGGCCGGGCTAGTTTTGGCATTAAGCGGCTGCTCAACGGCAAGCCCACCCCCCGCCCCCCCGGTAACCCCCGAGCAATTGACTCAATTGCAGCAAACCTATCGCAACCAGCGTCCCGATGCCCGCGTCGGGGAAGTGACCGCCGTTCTCTCCAGCTCTAACCTCGCTTCCGTCTCCGATGTTCCCGTCAAGGATTTCACCGAGGGAGACATCATTACCTTCCTGGATTCCAATGGAAAAGTCCTGACCATGGGAAAAGTCGAGGCCGTCACCGAGAATTCTCTGACTGTCAAATATGATCCCCCCGGCAAGGGCGGGCGCGAGCCCGCCATCGGTGACGTCGCCGTGCGGCTCATTCATTAGGTAATGGCCAATCAATCCAACTCGGCAGAATTAATTCTCGCCAGCGCCTCCCGCGC
Source organism: uncultured Phycisphaerales bacterium (assembly GCA_963755915.1). GTDB lineage: Bacteria > Planctomycetota > Phycisphaerae > Tepidisphaerales > Tepidisphaeraceae > PALSA-1353. The sequence continues at coordinate 1,883,993 of CAVWLP010000002.1, read as the reverse complement.
CGCCAGTCCCTTCTACGCGAGGCCGGCTACGAATTCGAAGTTCATCCCGCCGATGTCGATGAAGAGGCAATTACCAGCCAGCGAAAATGGCCAGCCCAGGATCTCGCAGCCGAGCTGGCCCGCCTAAAGGCCGAAAAGGTCGCGGAAAATTTCCCCGATTCGCTCGTCCTCGGCGCCGATACCGTCGTCTCCCTCGGCCAAGAAATTCTCGGCAAACCCAGCGACGCTCGAGACGCCCGAAGAATTCTCGCCTCTCTTTCCGGCACAACCCACCAGGTCATCACCGCCGTCACACTTGTTCGGCACAGCGACAACCTGTTTCTTTCCCGCGTCGTTATTTCTACGGTCGAAATGAAACCACTGCACCCCGCCGAAATCGACGCCTATATCGCCTCCGGCGACTGGCAGGGAAAAGCCGGCGCCTACGGAATTCAGGATCGCGATCCCTTCGTCCGCCGCACCGCAGGATGCTATACCAACATCATGGGCCTGCCGATGACGACCACCGCCGAAATGCTCAAATCAGCAGGGGTTCATGCCCAACCGCGAATCAGGTAAATTGACCGTCATGAACGAGGCGGCCATCGCGGACATCTTCGCACTCGCCTGTGCCGCCGCTGGATGGTTCTACCTCTTCTCCTCCAACGCCGCCAAACGCCTCGCCGGTCTCGAGCCCCAGGGACGCAATTCCCTCCGCATCGTCCTCCGCCGCATTTGCGGGGCGTCGCTTTTTCTGCTGGCCGTCGCCTGTTTCGCCGGATTCAATACCGTCAATGACCAGCGAAATCCCGGCGCTTACCTCGCCGTCTGGACCAGTGCGATTTTATTGCTAATGCTTATCATCATTCTCGTGGCGATCGATATTCATCTGACCATGAAGCTCAAACGCGAACGTACCCACAAACCATGAAAATCCGCCTCGCACCCACTTTCCTGATCCTGCTCCTGGCTACGTCCTGCAGCTCCAGGGAAAGCGATTCTTCCCTCCCCGTTGAGCAAATCACCATCGGCGGCCAAACCTTCAACATCGAGATCGCCCAATCATTCCACGACCAGGAGGTGGGCCTGATGCACCGCGATCACCTCGACTCCGACCATGGAATGATCTTTATTAACGATCACCCGTTCGTCCAGAATTTCTGGAATCACGATGTCCATTTCGGGCTCGATAACCTCTTTCTTTCGCCCGATGGCACGATTGTAAGTATCAAGCACATGGACGCATTCAGCGATAAAGGCATCTCCAGCGACGTCCCCGCCCAATATGTCATCGAGCTCAACGCCGGCACCGCCGCCCGGCTCAATCTGCACGTCGGCGACCATATAACCCTCCCCCCGCAAAAATAGCCCCGCCTCATTCAAGTTTTTATCGCCCCTGACCGAAATCCGATGAGAGAGGATTCCGTGGCGGGCACGACAACCGAGCAAACTTCCGAGCCCAAAATCGAAGACGCGGCCTTGGCCCAGGTTGAAACCCTGCGCAGAGCTCGAAGCCCTGCGCAAAGAAATCAATTTGATGAGCCGCCGCGATGAAACCCTCAACTTTTACATGCACCGCCTCGACGAGGAGCTCCGCCTTGCCGCCCGCCTCCAGCAGGACTTTTTGCCCAAGACCCTTCCCCAGATCGGCCCCATCCATTTCCACACCCTCTATCGCCCCGCCGGTTACGTCAGCGGAGACCTCTACGATGTCGCCCGCCTCGACGAAACCCACGTCTGCTTTTACATGGCCGATGCCGTCGGCCACGGAATGCCCGCGGCCCTCCTCACCATGTTCATCAAAAACGCCCTGGTCACCAAACAAATCACCCCCGGCGGCTATCGCCTTCTCGATCCCGGCGAAACCCTGGAACGCCTCAACGCCTCCCTCGTCGACCAGAACCTCACCCACGCAACCTTCGCAACCGCCGTTTACGGCACCGTCAACGCCAGCACCCTGGTCTGCCGCTACGCCGGCGCTGGACACCCCCCCCCGCTGCTCATGCGCACGACGGAAGCGTCATGAACCTCCACGGCGAAGGCCCCCTCCTCGGAATCTTCCGCGAAGAAAAATATTGCCACGCCCAGGTACAACTGCGCTCGGGAGACCGCCTCTTCATCTACACCGACGGCATCGAAGTGGCCTTTGCCGACGACCAGCTCCTCGATACCCAGCAATGGCGTAAAGAGCTCCAAAACCGCCGCGATATGCCGACAGAGCAATTGCTTCAGGAGCTTGCCGAAAATATCGATCGCGAGACGGGAAGCCTCGCCCCGAAGGACGATCTTTCCATCATCGTGCTTGAAGTGAAATAGCTGCTAACTTCGAACGCAAAATGATTCCCCTAATTTCTTTACCCCCTCCCCCGGTACTCCGGGAGAGGGTTGGGGTGAGGGCCTTGAGCGAATTACGCAGAAAACTTCCCTCACCCGCGCTGCGCTTGCCCTCTCCTTGATGACTGCGTCCCGCGTACCGAGCGACGGGAAAGACATCCCCAGTCATTTTGCGTCCCTACTTACTGCAGCGGATCCCCATAAACAATCTGCGTAGGCTTGAATCCCCCATCCGATTTCTCCGCCTTGATCAAAATAAAATTCGGTCGGTGCATGTCGTCGGTATCCGCACGCGAATCCCACAAAACGATCACCCCGATCAGCTCCCCATCCTGCGCATCCAGCGACTGCGCGATCCACCGCATCACCCCCGACTTCTGATTCGCGTCCCCCATCGAAAGCTCCTTCCGCTGGTAGTCGCTCACCAGCGGCGATAAATCGATATCGCGCGCGATGTCGGCGATCGCGCTGACATCCGGAAATACATACGCGTGATCCCCGATGATTGACGTCCCGGTCGCGAAATCCGTGAAGTCGGAAACATCGCCCGCCCCCTCGGCGTTGAAACGCTTGATCTGGCAATTTGGATCGATCAGCGACTGCAATGTTTGCGCATCGTGCCCCGCCGCCGCCGCCGCAATAGAGCTCACGGCCTTCGCCCACGTCGGCGAAGCATCCGAATCGGGCCGCGTGGCCTGCCCCGAAGCCTCCCCCACACCCAGCAGCACGACAAGAGTCAGAACAACCCCAGTCACCGCGCCCAAAGCCCCAGGATGGACTTCGGCGAGCTCCCTTCGGGTCTGAGCCTCAGGGTCGAAGACAGTCGAGCCGCCATCCTGGGGCCTATCCAACCAACGCCTGATCCCGCACCTACCCAATCTCATGACTAACTCTATCGGCCATCTCGCCCTGATTTTCGTTGCGGGTATGGATTATCAGCCCCCAACGCGGTCCGGATAATTTCCCCGCTCCGCCAATGAGTAAGGTCGCTTACAATCGCCTCCATGGGCGAACCATCCGCAAGCAGCAAGTCAGGGCGATTTCTCGCCCTGGCGGCCATCTGCGGCGTGGTCGCCGGTCTCTATTTCGCCCGGGCCGTCCTCATTCCCCTCGCCGTCGCCCTCCTCCTGACCTTTCTCCTCGCCCCCCTGGTCCATCGTCTCGAACGCCTCCGCCTCCGCCGCACCCCCAGCGTCCTCATCGTCGTCGCCCTTTCCTTCGCCCTCCTCGGCGGCATCGGATGGGTCATTTCAGATCAGGCCACCGAACTGGCCGTTAAACTCGGTGATTATCAGGCCGACATCGAGCACAAGATCGCCGGCGTCCATCACTATCTGGGAGGCGGCGTCTGGGCCAAGGCGTCGAGTGAAATCGCCACCATGGCCAAGGAAGTGGTTACCACCCAGCCGGACGGCGTTGGGCAAACCTGGGCAAACCGCGGAACCAAAGAAAATCCCGTCGCCGTCGAAATTACCTCGTCGCCGGAAACGCCATCAGCTCTGGGAACCGTCCGCTCCGCCCTGGACATCATCGCGCCCATGGCCCAGTTCCTGGTTGTCATCGTCTTTGTGGTCTTCATGCTCATCCAGCGCGAAGACATCCGCGACCGCGTGATCCGCCTGGTCGGCCACGGACAACTGACCGTCACTACCCGCGCCCTCGACGAAGCCGCCACCCGCATCAGCCGCTATCTCGCCGCACAATCCGCCGTCAACGGCATCTACGGAATTCTGGTCGCACTCGGCCTCTATCTCATTCACATCCCCAACGCCCCACTGTGGGGTTTGCTCTGTGCCCTGCTCCGATTCGTTCCCTACGTTGGAATCTGGATCGGCGCACTTTTTCCCATCATCCTCTCCGCCGTGTTGCCGGAGGGGTATTACACCGCCCGCCCATTTCTCACCCTCGGACTCTTCGCCCTACTCGAGATTGTCGCCGCAAACGCCGTCGAGCCTCTCCTCTTCGGCGCCCGAACCGGCCTCTCCCCGCTGGCGATTCTCGTCGCCGCTGTCTTCTGGACCTGGCTCTGGGGCGGCATCGGCTTGCTCCTCTCTACGCCGCTCACCGTCCTTCTCGCCGTCGCCGGAAAATACGTCCCCCAGCTCGCCTTTCTCGATATTCTGCTGGGCGACCAGCCGGTGCTCAGTCCTCCCGAGCGCTATTACCAGCGCCTGCTTGCCGAAGACGCCGAGGAAGCCGAGGACCTGCTCGATGAATTCGAGAAAGACCGTAATCGCGAGCAGCTTTTCAGCCAGATCATGCTCCCCGCCCTGGTCATGGCCCAGCGCGACTTCCGCGCCGGAATTCTCGACGAGGGCCGTTTGGATTTCATCCTGCAGGTCATGAGCGATGAGATTGAAGATGCTGGTCAGCCCGACGAAAAATCCGCCCAGGTCGCGGAAAAGAAGGACGACACCGTAAAAGTGCCCCGGGATGCCACGATTCGAATCGCCCTGCTCCCCGCACACAACCGCGTCGAGGAAATCGCCGGCCTGATGCTCGCCAGCCTCCTCCAGGGGCTGGGATACACCGTCACCCCAATCTCGGCCAGTTCCCTCGCCAGCGAGCGCGTGGAGGTTCTTTCGAGCGAAAAGGTCGACGTCGTCGTCATCTCCGCCATGCCCCCCGGCGCCGCCGCCCACGCCCGATACGTCTGCAAACGCGTCCGCGCCAAGCTACCGGAGATTCGCCTGGTCATCGGCCTTTGGCATGTGCAGGGAATTACCGACAAGCTTCGCCATCGCCTGACCAGCGAAGCCAACGCCGAGCTTGCGACGCAGTTTGACGAAGCCCTGCGCCAAATTCATCAGATGGCCCAGCCCCTTTTGATCCGCGAAACCGACGAATCACCCCCTCCCCAACCCCCCGTGCCCAGCTTGGGCGCTCACGGTTCCAATTAACTTGATCAGTTCACGCGCGTCTCCCATTTCCCCCGCCCCCGGTACTCCGGGGGAGGGCTGGGGAGGGGGTTTGCTCGACCTTAAAAACTCCTGGCCACGCCTATCAGATTCTTTGCATTCTCACCCATCGCACAAAAAAAATTCCAACATTTTGAAAAATAGGTACAAAACGTTAATCCCGTTCGGCACGGGGTTCGCGCAAGCAGCAAGATATTGAGATTGCGCCTTTGATCTTTTTATGGCATGCTGCCGGACGTGCAGGCAAGACTGAAGGAAAAAGAGATCCTGTGCCTCGGACATCTGCGGCGCGTCTTCGCGCTGCTGCCCACGCTGCGGGATGTGGGCTGTGAGCGGGATCGAGCCGGGAACCGCCAGCTTCACTTCGACGATTATTGCAAGCTGGTTTTGCTTTACACCTGGAATCCGCTGATCCAATCCCTGCGGGATCTTCAGGAGGTTGCTGAACTGCCCAAGGTGGCCAAGGCGCTGGGAATTAAGCGTTTTTCCGTGGGCAGTTTCTCTGAATCGGTTCGGGTGTTCGAGCCGGGGCGTTTGACGCCGCTGATTGAGGAATTGGCGGGGGAACTGCCCCAGGCGCCGATCCGCGTCTTGCGGACTTTGGGCAGGCGATCACGCTGGTCGACGGGACGGTGCTGACGGCGCTGAGTCGGCTGGCCAAATCCGCTTGCGGCATCGATGCGCCTACAACACCTCCCGGGACGGGAAAGCGGTCTATGGCTGGCGTTTGCACGTTCAATTCGATCTGGAGACGTTCAAAGTCCATCGCCTCGACCGCACTGGCGCTCGCAACGCGGGGGCCAACCGTGAAAACAACGTCCTGCGGCGCAGCCTGGAAGCAGGACGGTGCTATGTAGGAGACGGCGGCTACGCCGACCGGAGCCTCTTTGCGGACATCGCCGCGGCGCAAAGCTCCTTTGTGATGCGGGCCGCGGAAAACTCGGTGTTTGAGCTGTTTGAAGAACGATTGCTTTCACAGGAAGCATTGGACGGCGGCGTGGTGCGAGACGCGCTGGTGAAACTCGACGGCCTGGAGACGGCGGCGGATAGGGTGGTGCGACGGGTGGAAGTGCAGGTGAAACCCCATCCGCGCCGCACGCGCAGCGGCAACAAGCCGACGGACCTGATCATCCTGTACACGAACCTGCTGGACCTGCCGGCGGAATTGATCGCCCTGATTTATCTGTACCGCTACACCGTTGAGTTGTTCTTCCGGATCTTCAAGCAACTGCTGGGCATGCGTCACCTGCTGAGCCAACGCCAGGAGGGGATCGACATCCAAATCCACTGCGCGCTGATCGTCTGCGTGCTGATTCAGCTGATCAGCGGCAGGAAGCCGAACAAGGCGATGCGGAACATGATCGGCTGGTATCTGCTGGGGCTGGCCGAGGAACAGGACGTGCTTCGATTCCTGAACAAGCCGGATAACACCGGGATTAAGCTGAGGGCAAGAGCGGAGGCCTTGAAAAAACTGGGAGTAAACTGAAGGGGAATCCGTCGCCGCGGAGACCTCGCGGTTGATGCTGCGCTCTTGCGGACGCCGGCGTGCAGCAGGGGAAAGTAAAAGTATCTAAGCTTCAATTGTTTCGCGTCCTCCACAGCTTTGGAATGCTCCGATGAAGCCTGCGTGCCGAACGGGATTAACAAAACGTACACCTTTTGGACCTGTATATAGATGAACGCTGTTTCCCATCACAAAGCGCCGCGGATAGCCGCCCATCTTCCTGAATTATGGGGAATTTTGGGGAATAGTGGGAAATCCTTGTCACAATCCAATCCCCCCGGCTATATCCCTGAAATGTGTGATAAAGTGAGATATTCTGGGATATCAACCGCTCGCGCCGCGGCGTCACTCACTTTTCCTCAAACGAGCTCTTTATCTTGATCTGATCAAACAGCCGCCTGTACTCACAAGGCGTCGTCTCCAGAAACGCCTCCGCGAACCCATGCCCCGCCATGTGGCGCATCGAGCGGTACTGATTCAATCCCAGGATCGCCCGCGAGTAATCGACCATGCTGGTCTGCGAGACAAACGCGTCGATTGCCGCCCGCTTGGTATCCGCCACCGAGGTGATATCGATCATCCGATTGACGGGCGCCGTGCTCCAGACTTCGTACCCGCGAATCAAAAGCTTGTCCGCGATTTCGCCCGGCAACTCGTCAACCGCTTTCCGAAGAATCCGGTTCGTAGCCCAATGATCCGGATGATGATCCGACAGCGCCGGAGCGTAAATGACGCCCGGATTGCGCTCTTTCAAAATCCCCAGCAGCGCCGACACAATCTTCGGCGAATCGTCCAGCGATCCATCCGGCCCGTCAAGGAATATCAATTGCTTAACCCCCAGGATCTCCGCCGCCTTCCGGCTCTCCGCCTTCCGAACCTCCGGCAGACCCGGATCAGGACTCGCCCCGCCCGCCGCCCCATCGGTCATGAACACAAAGCTCACCGGCGCCCCCGCCTGCAGATGCCGCAGAACTGCTCCACCGGGCCCGATCACCTCGTCATCCATATGCGGGGCCAGAACGACGACAGGCTCAGACGTAAATTCCTTGATAAGTCGCGGAGAAAAATCAGGTGTGTCCAGCAGAACCCAAAGCCGAAGCGAGCTGCGCCACTCGCCGGCAACACAGTCCGCCAAGCCGACTTCACCATTCCCTTGATGAATTGTTTCATCGCATCTGTATTGTTTAGCCGCGACCCCCCAAGCGGAGCGCCAGCTCATCCAGGGAAGCGCTTTGCTTTTCTAAGTTCGGATCACGCGACGCCGCCATATTACGCGCCGACCAGCATCGCATCGCGCAACCGCGCCAGCGTCTCATGCTCGATCTGCCGCACGCGCTCCCGCGTCAGGCCCACGCGCTGCCCGATCTCCTTCAGCGTCAGCGGGTCGTCCCCTTCCAGCCCGTAGCGGAGCTTGAGGATCTTCGCCGCTCGCGGGTCCATGTCGGTCATCAGCTCTTCAAGCTGCCGAAGCTCGTCGCTGTCGCGCACCACCTCGTCAGGCCCGGGATTGTGCGTGTCCGCGACCAGCTCGTTGATCGTGACTTCTCCGTCGGCGCTGCCCGACTGCGTCGGTGAATGATACGCCTTCACGGCCTTCCGTATGATCTTCAGCTTCTTCGCCGGAACGTTCAAGTGCTTCGACAATTCTTCCGTATTCGGAATCCGCCCAAGCTGCTCTTCCAGATCGCGCACCGCCGCCTTCAGCTTCGACATCATCTCGATCATGTAAGCCGGAATGTGGATCGGCTGAACGCTGTTGATCAGCGCCCGCTTGATCGCCTGCTTGATCCACCAGCTCGCGTAAGTGCTGAACCGCGCCCCGTTCTCCGGATCGAACCCTTCAACCGCCTTCAGCAGCCCGATGTTTCCTTCCTCGATCAGGTCCGGCAGCGAAAGCCCCCGATTCACGTAATGCTTCGCGATGTTGACTACCAGACGCAGGTTCGACCTCACCATCTGCTCGCGCGCAACGGGGTCGTTGTCGCGAACGATCCGGCGACCCAGCTCCTTCTCCTGCTCGGCAGTGAGGAGCGGATTGCCATTGATCTGGCGTAGATAAAGCTGCAATCCCGACTGTACGGCGGTGGTTGACATAGGATGGGCACTGTTCACTACGCTTATCGGACCGGCCCGGTTCGAGCCAGATTCCAAAAGCCGAGACGCGACAGTGCCTTACTAGTCATCGGTTTAACATAGCGCGTACTTTCGCTTGTCCGCAGGATCGGCGCGGCAAATCGGATAAACAGAATAACCCGAATCCCTAAGTTGGCGCGCGTTCAAGAGACACTGCCCTCCCCGTTTAGCCGCAACCCCGCAGGGGTGCGCTTTTGCGCCCTACTCCAAAACCCCAGTCTCCAATTTGGTGTTACTCGTCGGTGATGTCGATATCGCCCAGCCCGCGGGTTTGCTCCCCGCCTTCCAGCCCGCCGCGCAACCCGCGCTTCTCGGCCCGCTGCGCACGCGCGCTTTCCCGCGCCTCCTCTTCCTGCGCCCACTGCGCACGCTTCAGCGACAGCCCAATCTTCCTCTCTTCGCTGTCCACGCGCAGGATCTTCACTTCCAGCTCCTGCCCCACCTTCAGCAAATCCTCCGGCTTCTCCACCTTCTGGTCCGAAATCTCGGAGATATGCAGCAGCCCCTCAAGCCCAGGCTCAAGCTCCACGAACACGCCGAAGTTGGCGATCTTGGTAACGTGTCCTTTCACGACCATACCCGGCTGATAGTTCGCCGGAATCACCGTCTTCCACGGATCCTCCTGCATCTGCTTCAGCCCCAGCGCGATCCGCTGCTTTTCCTGATCTACTGAAAGGACCACGGCCTTGATCGATTCGCTCTTCTTGAGCACCTCGCTCGGATGCCCGATCTTCTTCGTCCACGAAAGATCCGAAACGTGCAGCAAGCCGTCGATCCCTTCTTCGATCTCAACGAACGCCCCGTAGTTGGCAATATTCCGAACCTTGCCCTCGACCACCGATCCCGGCGGATACTTCTCCGCCACGCGCTCCCACGGATTCTCCTCCACCTGCTTCATCCCCAGCGAAATTTCCTGCTTGTCCTTGTTGATCTCCAGCACCTTCACCTTCACGTGCTGGCCCTGGGTAACCACCTCGCTCGGATGGTTGATGCGCTTCGTCCACGACATTTCGCTGATATGCACCAGCCCCTCGACGCCTTCCTGCAACTTGCAGAACGCGCCGTACGACATGATGTTGACGACTTCCGCCTCGTGCACGCTGCCGACCGGATACCGCTGCTCGATATTCTCCCACGGGCTCGCTTCCTTCTGCTTCAGCCCCAGGGCGATCTTTTCCTTTTCCTTGTCGATCGACAGAACCTTCACTTCGATTTCCTGGTCGATCTTCAGCACTTCGCTGGGATGATTGATCCGCCCCCAGCTCATGTCGGTGATATGCAGCAAGCCGTCGATGCCGCCGAGGTCGATGAACGCCCCGAAGTCGGCGATGTTCTTGACGATACCCTTGCGCACCTCCCCGACCTGCAGCCCGTCCAGCGTCTTGCGCTTCAGCTCCTCGCGCTGCTGTTCGATCATCTTCCGGCGCGAGATGACGATGTTTCGCCGCTCTTCGTCGATCTTGAGAATGACCGCGTCGATCGTGCGCCCGATCCAATCGGAAATTTCGCCCGGCCGGCGGATATCCACCTGGCTGGCCGGAAGAAATACCGGCACGCCGATATCCACCAGCAGCCCACCCTTGATCTTCTTGGTAACTTTCCCCGAAACCGGATTCCCCTCTTTCTTGGACTGCATGATCGTTTCCCAATTGATGATGCGGTCCGCCTTGCGCTTGCTGATCTTGACCAGCCCCGTGTCTCCCTCCACATCTTCCAGCAGCACGCGAACTTCATCCCCCACCTTCACGTTGTCCGGCTCATCGAATTCCGATCGCTCAAGAATCCCCTCGCTCTTGAGCCCCAGCTCCACGACAAAATCATCCCCGGCAGTACTGGAAACTTTCCCTTTAAGAATCGCCCCCGGCGTGAAATCCTGAACCTCGTCTCCTGCCACTAGTTTCGAAAGATCGTTGGCTGCGTCCCCCAGCGCGGTCGCAACCGCGGCATCCACATCAGCGTCCAGATTTCCCAGCGAATTAATCAGATTGTAATCGACCATAAAACCAAATGCGGCAGTTCTAAGTTCCTGCCCATGCCTCTGTTTTGCGTGACCAAAAATCCACGGCCGGCATCCACGCGCTGCCGATCGCACAATGTTAATATTGCCCTGAGGCGGAACGTCCACCGCAATTGGGGCGAACAAATTATTGTATGAGCTTGGGGGTTTTAGAGCAATCCATCCGCGATGAACAAAGCCTATCGCGTCTAACATTTTCTCTTCGCCGTGCGCCCTTTTTTACGGAGCTCTTCGTCGGCGGCCAACATTCTGCGTCACACCCACTGACCGACGATTCCCAAAAAAAACTTGACGCCGCCCCTCCACATGCGAATAATGCTGTTGGTTTAACCTTTCCTCCGGCAACGGCCCGGCTGCGGTGATTGAACTGCGGCAAACTTAAAAGGCCTTTGCTGTCCGTTGCGCTAGGCAACACCTGAAAATCAGGATGGAACTGGCCTTCATCGGCCCTTTGAGCCGATAAGAGGTTTCCGTTTTGACTGATGGGACGGTTTAGCTGTTGATTTTTCCGCTTTGGATTGACAACCGCTAAACAAAGGATAACATCTGCCTCCCCCGCTGAAGTTCAAAAAGCTTTTTGTGGGAGCAATCACGGCGGCAACCTGTTTTGCCGCGGTGGTTTATGATTGTTTCTCTGTTCTTTGACAAGTGAATAGTCGGATAACCGCGAGGATGTGTGTCCAGGCGAATTGGTGTACATTTCGCCGTGGACGAATCCGAACGTGCCGGTTTTCAGGTTTCACGACCTTTAGGCCGGTGACAATCGGGTTTGAAGTTTTTTTCTCAAGCATCCTTGTGGTTACACGCAAACGGCAGGATTGGACCGTCAAACGTCCGGTTCTGCCAAGTGATCTTCCTTGATCATTAGTTTGAGTAAGTAAGCCATCGAAGATGTTTGAGCCTTGCTCTCGAGAAGCCGGTCTGTTGTTTGGATCGGTGGATCGGGACTGACCCTTTTGCCCAAGCCGGCAAAGGGGCAGAAACATCCGATTGATTTGTCTTAAATCGATCGGTGGGCAAACTCGTTTCGAGGATAACCCCGATTGCGAAACCGTTAGTCACGGCCAGCGCTTCACCGCGTCACGCCGTGCTGGAGGAGCGATCGGGTCCAAGAAATACAATTGAAGAGTTTGATCCTGGCTCAGCCTGAACGCTGGCGGCGTGGCTAAGACATGCAAGTCGCACGGATGTAGCAATACATCAGTGGCGGACGGGTGAGTAATGTATCGCTAACGTGCCCTGGAATCTGGGATAGCCAGCCGAAAGGCTGGGTAATACCAGATGAAGTATCCTGACCGCATGGTCGGGATCCCAAAGGAGTAATCCGGTCTGGGAGCGGGCGATATCGTATCAGCTAGTTGGTGAGGTAACGGCTCACCAAGGCGACGACGCGTAGCCGGACTGAGAGGTTGGCCGGCCACATTGGGACTGAGACACTGCCCAGACTCCTACGGGGGGCTGCAGTAACGAATCTTCCGCAATGCACGAAAGTGTGACGGAGCGACGCCGCGTGGAGGACGAAGTCCTTCGGGATGTAAACTCCTGTCAGGGGTTAGAAAGTTCTGATCAACCCCAGAGGAAGGCACGGCTAACTCTGTGCCAGCAGCCGCGGTAAGACAGAGGTGCCAAGCGTTAGGCGGAATCACTGGGCTTAAAGCGTGTGTAGGTGGACTGGTAAGTACCTTGTGAAATCCCACGGCTTAACCGTGGAACTGCTTGGTATACTGCTGGTCTTGAGCAACCTAGGGGCGAGCGGAACAAATGGTGGAGCGGTGAAATGCGTAGATATCATTTGGAACGCCAATGGTGAAAACAGCTCGCTGGGGGTTTGCTGACACTGAGACACGAAAGCCAGGGGAGCAAACGGGATTAGATACCCCGGTAGTCCTGGCCATAAACGATGTCCACTAGATCGCAGTGGCTCTGACGCCATTGCGGTCGAAGCAAAAGTGCTAAGTGGACCGCCTGGGAAGTACGGTCGCAAGGCTAAAACTCAAAGGAATTGACGGGGGCTCACACAAGCGGTGGAGCATGTGGTTTAATTCGAAGCAACGCGCAGAACCTTACCTGGGTTTGACATGCCAGGATTATCTCTATGAAAGTAGAGTAGGCCCTTCGGGGTACAACTGGTACAGGTGCTGCATGGCTGTCGTCAGCTCGTGTCGTGAGATGTCGGGTTAAGTCCCTTAACGAGCGAAACCTTTGCCCTTAGTTACCATCGAGTAAAGTCGGGGACTCTAAGGGGACTGCCGGTGTCAAACCGGAGGAAGGTGGAGATGACGTCAAGTCCTCATGGCCTTTATGCCCAGGGCTACACACGTGCTACAATGGGGTGCATAAAGCGAACCTAAAGCGCAAGCTCATGGAAATCGCAAAAATCACTCCTCAGTTCAGATCGGAGGCTGCAACTCGCCTCCGTGAAGTTGGAATCGCTAGTAATCGCGGATCAGCTACGCCGCGGTGAATGTGTTCCTGAGCCTTGTACACACCGCCCGTCAAGTCATGGGAGCCGGAAATAGCCGAAGCCGCTTCGTTTCAGAAGTGTCTACGCTAGGTTCGGTGACTGGGACTAAGTCGTAACAAGGTAGCCGTAGGGGAACCTGCGGCTGGATCACCTCCTTTCTAAGGGATTACTTAGAATCTTTTGCAGAGCAATCTGTAAAAGCCTATCGTCAGCACAATCTCGTTCGCGGTGCAGAACCGTGAAAACGCCGGTGGCAACATCGGTGAATGGTTTTCCGACTATTCATTTGTTGAAGAACAAGCCCAAGCCCGGAGTCCAAAGACTCCGGGCTTTTTTGTTTTTCTTGCGCGTTGCCTGTTCCGATGGTACAATCTCAAAATAAGAGCGAAACATGGTCAGCCAAAACGTGAATAAGCTCTTCCAAGCGGCGCAAGCGCTAAATGACGCGGAGCGCGAGCAGCTTGTGCGTCTGCTTAATGAGCGTGCTGTCCTGCAGGCTCAACCACAAAGCGAGCAGCAGTTGGATCACTTGCTCCGGCAGCGCGGCGTGGTACGAACAGTTCCTCCAAAACCAAGTCCGGAAGTCCTGGCGCGTTTCATGGCGTGGAGACCGATTGAAATGCCTGGCGGCTCGCTCTCCGATGAGTTGATTCGCGATCGACGCTAATTTTCATGCCCCAGTATTTCCTGGATTCATCGGCGTTGTTAAAGCGCTATCGGCGTGAGGCGGGAAGTCAGTGGATGCTGAATTTGCCTGGGGTATCAGAGCGTATTGTCGTGGCAAGACTGGCACATATTGAGGTAACTTCTGCCATCGTGCGCCGCGGCCGGGAGCGTGGCATAACACCGGAACAGGTTACAACGCGCTGACGACGCTTGATCGGGAGATGCAAGAAATCTTTGAGATTATCGAGCTGCAAGGCCCGGTAATCGCCCGCGCCGTGGCATTGGCCGCGGCGCACGCACTGGCGCGGCAGATGCGCTTCAACTTGCGTGTGCTTTGCTTTCTAGTCCGGAACCGCCTGCATCCGCAAGTTTCTATCTTGTTTCCGCCGACGATGAATTAAATGCTGCCGCTATCGCCGAAGGATTGCAGGTGGAAAATCCGAATTTGCATCCATAGGAATGCGACGAGCGAAATCAACATTCATATTACAATCCAGTTATGACGATTCAGCAAATTCAAAGATTAAGGCAAAAGCAGCCCTTTGAGCCCTTTCGTATCGTCACCGCAGATGGCAGCCGATATGACGTGCACCGTCGCGAGAATCTCGCGATGACCAGGAACGGGAGAATCATCGTTGTGGCGATGCAGCTTTATGCAGCCACACTGGATCTCCTACTTGTTGCCGGCGTTGAACAACCCATTCCGCTTGGAAGAGACGGGTCGCAGCGAAGGGCGTCTTAGACGCCTGATCAACGCATTCACGACGACGCGCAAAAAGCGGTCGAAGCGAGATTATTCCGCATCCGGTATTCCCTGACGACGCAGAACTTCCTGTACCGCTTCGCTGCCGCCCTGGATTTTTTCAGGCAGTTTTGCCCCCCGCGAAATCAGAAATTCAACAATCTGCGGATATTCGCCCGCAAGGGCCTCCTCGGGCAGTTTCATGCCTCCCCCGCCTTCGGGGTCGAAGCAGTGGCATGAGCCATGGATCGCCATCCCAATCGCATTGCCGCCGTAGGAGTTAAGCCAATGAATGTCGGCCCCGCGATCAACCAGAAGCTGCAGGGCCGCCAGCCGTCCCCGCCAGGCCGCCCAGTGTAACGGCGGCGTTTGATCCGGCGCAGCCGGACGGTTCGGATCGGCGCCACCGTCCAGCAGCCGGCGGATCGTGCTTAAATCGTTTCGACTCGCCGCCAGGCAGAGCGTAATCGGATCGCCCTTTAGATTGTCGTCTTCGGTGATGCTTTCATCGCGCGCTCCGCGCGATTGCAGGAGTTCGATGACTTCCCGATCCCCATTGCGCACCGCGGAGCGAAGGACGCTGACGCCGCCCTCATCAACCGCGTTCGCATCACCCCCGGCGTCGATGAGCATCTTCACAATGCCCGCGGATCGCGACAAATAAACCGCCTTGTGAAGCTGCGTGCGAAGGCCGTCCCACTTCACCCGGAAATTCGGGTCCGCGCCGGCCTCCAGAAACAGCCGAACGTGCT
Organism: uncultured Phycisphaerales bacterium; assembly: GCA_963755915.1. Classification (GTDB taxonomy): domain Bacteria; phylum Planctomycetota; class Phycisphaerae; order Tepidisphaerales; family Tepidisphaeraceae; genus PALSA-1353. The sequence continues at coordinate 1,868,484 of CAVWLP010000002.1, read as the reverse complement.
CCGGATATTCAAAATCCGTCGCCCGGCCGATGCAGTAATTGACCTGCTTTGCCGGCGGCTTGCCGCGCTGAAGCACCAATCGCAGGCACGTCGGGTCCGGAAATTCCGTCGAATGATAGAGAACCTCTTCTTCGTCGTGCGGATCGACCGTAGCGCCGGCGTCGAGAAGCATGGTGGTCAGCTCAATGTTGTTGGCGATCCCCGCCGCCCCATAGAGCGTCGATTGCAGCCAGGATTCCTTTCCCCAATCGGTCCAGTAGTGCGAGTTGGGATCGGCACCGTTGTCCAGGAGTAATCTCACACACTGGACGATTCCACGCGCACGGGCCGGATCGGCCCGCAGGAATCGGCTGAAGCACGCGTAAAGAATCGGCTCGATGTTGAGGGGCCCGAATTTATGTTTCGCGAGCCCCGGATCGCGACCAAGGATTTGGCCAGCCGTTTCAACTTCGCCGCACGCGCAGGCGGTCGCCAGATCAAATCTCGCGAGATCCGCCTCGGCTTCCAGCATCACGCGGGCCTTGCGAACGTCGTTCGAGGAGGCCGCTTTGATCAGCTCTGCCGCGTGCCGGCGCGATCGAGCCGCCGTGTTTCGACAAACTGCTTCCACCGCGGCCAGCTTGCAAACCCGTACTGACGGGCAATCACGAGCTGCGCGTTGTGAAGAGCGAATTCTTCGCCACCGGCAAGTTCCGCAAATCGAGGATGAAACGATTTAAACTGCCCCAGCGCCGCAGGATCACCGCGCTTCGCAGCATCGAGAAGCGACTTGGCCTGCTTTCGATCGCGCTCCAGATCAGGCCGCGGGGGAATCGAACGAACGGAAGAATTGGGCGTCAACATGACGACTCCTTCTGTTTTGCCCGTTAGTCCGCACTTTAGGGCCGAAGGGGTCGCAAGACCGCCTGTTGAATTGTTTAAGCAGGTGGGACATTCCCTTCACGCGGACCGTCGGCCGCCTGACCGGCCGAATAAATTTTAACCGGCCAGTGTGATGGTGACAACAGAAATCCGGGGGGATTTCGAATCGAATTCGAAATCCGAATCGCAACTTGGCGCATTATCCCCAATGAGCAGTGTTGATGACCGCCAAACGCTCATTCTGGATAGGCGGAATATTGGTCGTCTTGGCGATCGGCGCCGCGAGTCTATTCCTGCTGCCAAGCCAGAACAAAGAGCCGAACACGTCGCCGCGCGTCAAATCCATGTCGAATCTTCGCCAGATCGGCCAGGCGATCCTGCTCTACACCCAAGACTTTAACGGCCAATACCCGGATTCCTTCGGCACAATCCTTCTGAATGAGGACATCACCAGCCCCGTCTTTGTCTCACCCTCGCGATCCGAGACGCCGGCGAGTGGACCGACAACTCAGGCCGCGGCAGATCAACTGGCCGATTCGGCTCATGTCTCTTACGTTTATCTGGGCCGCGGATTCACCACCATGACGGTGAGGCCGGACGACATCATCGCCTACGAACTCCCGGCCCAGCCCAACGGCGGAGCAAACATTCTCTTTGGCGATGGACACGTGGAATTTGATGATGGAACCGTCCTCGCCAAAATCCTCGGAAGAGCCAATTGCGGAATTTGGCCGGTAACAATGCCATGATCGCCGGCAGCGCCCGTTTGTTTTTCGATCCCGCACATCGCGGTACTATCCCTATCGTGACTCTCGAAAACGCGGTCATCCTCGCGCTAAATCATTTTAACCGCGGTCGATTGGCCGAGGCTCGGTCGCTTTGCACGCAGGTGCTGGCCCAGGATCCGAACAACGTCGACGCGCTCCAGCTTCAAAGCCTCGTGGAAGCCGGATCGGATCGTCTTGATTCGGCAGTAGCCCTGATCAATCGCGCAATTTCGATCAAGCCGCTCGCCGCGGACTACTACGTAAATCTTGGCGAATTCCACCGAAGAATGGGCCAACTGGACCGGGCCGTGGCCAGCCTGGAGCATGCGATTGCCCTCCAGTCCGATCACGCCGCGGCACATTACAACCTTGGAATCGTCCTGGCAGATCAGTCAAAAACCGACGAGGCGATAACGCAATTCCAGTGCGCCGTTGCGCTGGACAGCAATCTGGCCGAAGCGCATATTCGGATCGGGAATGAAATGCGCCGCCTGCGGCGTTTTGCCGACTCAAGCAGGGCCTTTGAGCGGGCGATCGCGGCACGACCCCAATTTGCCGAAGCACATTGGAATTATTCCCTCCTGCTCCTTCAACATGGGGATTTGAAAAGAGGCTGGGCGGAATACGAATGGCGCAGGCGCATTGCCTCGCTATGCCCGCCTCGGAATTTCGCGCAGCCGCAGTGGATGGGACAACCTCTAACCGGCCAGCGGGTATATCTGCATATCGAGCAGGCCTTCGGAGACATGATCCAATTTGCGCGTTTTGCCCCGCTCGTTGCCGATCGCGGCGGCCGCGTCCTGCTTCAGTCGTTGCCCGAATTGGCAGGACTTTTCGCCGGCTTGCGCGGGATCGAACAGATCGTCCCCACAGGCCGGCCAATTCCATCGTTCGATCTGCATTGCCCCCTGCTGAGCCTCGGACAGATTTTCTGTCCCGATCTGCACCACATCCCCAAAGACAACCCCTATCTGCACACCGACCCAGCGCTGGTCGAGCACTGGCGAGGAAAAATGGCGCCGTATGGCGGCAAATTAAAGGTAGGGCTCGCCTGGTCCGGCCGGCGCATGCTTGCCGACGGCGGAAATCGATCAATTCCAAGCCCCCTCCTGGCCCCGTTTGCGGAGGTTGATAACGTGGTCTTCTTCTGCGTGCAGCCCCACGATCCCGACACTGAGGCGCCGCCCCAGGTGCCACTCGTCGACTGGCGCAGATCTGCGCGACTTCGCCCAAACCGCCGCGCTGACCGCGAATCTGGATCTTGTGATTTCAATCGACACGGCCGCGGCGCACCTCGCCGGCGCCCTTGGACGCCCCGTCTGGACCCTTCTGCTCCATTACCCCGATTGGCGCTGGCTGCTCGATCGGCACGATTCGCCGTGGTATCCGACCATGCGCCTCTTTCGGCAGCCCAGGGAGGGGGATTGGGAAGCCGTTATTAACGACGTGGTGGCTATGCTAAAACAAGAAGTAACCCGGCGCGATATTGGCCGCAAATAACCAGTTTCTTTCGCGTTTCAGTTTGCCCCGGGGTTGGCATTGGAAAAGATTTGCAGTGCCGATTCCGGATCCGCATACACTGTCGGCCCAGCAAGGTTGAGCGCCTCCTGCTGCGCCAGCGTCGTTGTGCCAAGATTCGAAGCATAGCTCGATGATTTCGCATACGAACAGGGAAATTCCGCTGAATTGAGCGACTCCACGTGCCCGTCGGCGAAGCCCACATTCGCCAGCGTGTAGGAACCCTTCGGCCCCGAATGCCGGAACCCGATACGAGAATTTTTCATATTCAGCTGATCCACGGACTGCCGCCCCATGTACAGGCCATCCGCTACGACGATCAGGAAGCTCGAGTGTTTGATCCCGGTCGTTTTGTGGATCTTGATATAAGCTCCGTTCGGATCCGGCCCGAAACCGATGCAGGCCGTGTAATACAGATCGTTTTGCGAAAGCGGCGTAGAGATCGAACCCCCGATCGGGTTGTACGCATTGACCCAGTAACTGCACCGAATGATCTTATTGAACGCCTGCGCCGGCCACGCCACCGGAATCTGCGGGTCGCTGTCTCCGCCCGTCGGTCCCGCGAACTCCATCGGCCACTCAATCCACCCGCGCGGATTCGCCGCATACGTTCCCGTCTGTCCGGTGGCCATCCCGTCGATATCAACCGTCTCCGGGCAATAGAACGCCGTCGACGTGCTCAATGCATCGGAGGCAAAAAACCATCACGATCCAGAATAGCCGGCCAGCCGTCCATAATCGTGGAATCGGGTGTGGCAATATAATTCGTGGCCGACCCCGCCGTCCCCGACAGATTGAAAGATGGCACGACACTCCCCAGGTTTTCCGCACTGTAATCAATGAATGCGATCGAAATCTGCCGAAGGTTCGAAAGGCATTTGATCCGCGTCGCCTGCTGGTGAGCGCCGTTGAGCGCCGGCAGCAGAATCGCGATCAGAATCGCGATGATGCCCACAACGACGAGCAGCTCGACAAGGGTGAAAGCGGCGTATTGGTGCAGCCGTCGCATACGAGGATGCCCCGCGCCCCGCAGGCCCGGCGGCTGCACACAATTTATCTCATCGCCGACTGATTCGCCAGCGGCGTCTCGCTGGCCGCCAATTGCAGCCGCATGATCAGCAGCGCCGCCGAAAGCTGCGGATCCACTTTCAGCAGATCCTGCGCCGTCGGCCGCGTCGTCGGCTTGTTGCCCACGTTCGCCCATTTGTCCGGCACGTCCAGTTCCAGCCGCGCGCTGTCGCGGTCATATTTCTGCCGCGGCGTCATCTCGACCGTCACATCCGGATCGACGCCCCACGTCGTGCTGTTCTCCTCGCGGTGAATGCATCGCCCGCTGGGCAGATAATAGTGGCTCGTGGTCAGCTTCAGGTACGCGTCGCGCTTGGAGTCCAGCGGGAAGAGCATCTGCACGCTCCCCTTGCCAAACGTCCGCTGCCCCACGATCAGCCCCCGATGCCAGTCCTTCAACGCACCCGACACGATTTCGCTCGCGCTCGCCGAATACTGGTTCACCAGCACGATCAGCGGCAGCGTCGTCTCCAGGTCCCGCGGATCTGCATCCAGCTCCGACGGCGGATTGCTCGTCGGCCGATCCGCATGGGTGGAAACGATCACCCCATGATCGATGAATTCGTTGACGACCTTGCGGGCCGTATCCAGCAACCCGCCAGGATTGTCCCGCAGATCAAGAATAATCGCCCGTGCCTGCTCCGACTTAAGCTCATCCAGCGCCCGGCTCAGATCGTCGCCGGTTGTCTTGCTGAATCCCGTCAGCCGCACGTACCCGATCTTCTGGTCCGGATCGAGCATGTAATTCCAGTCGCCGTCATCCTTGGGCGTCCATCCCTTCACGCTTTCGACCTTGATCAACTCCCGTTTCAGCACGTAATCCTTCACGTTGCCGTTGAGCGACCGCATGGTAAGCGTGACCGGCGTCCCAATCTCGCCCGTAATAATCTTAACCGCCCCGTCCGGCGTCAGCCCGATCGTCGATTTGCCATCCACCTTCGCAATCACATCACCCGGCCGAATGCCCGCGCAAAAGCCGGGGTATCCGGCAGCGGCTGCACAACAACAATGTCCCCCGTGCTCTCATCACCCTTGATCTGAATTCCCACGCCCCCAAACTCCCCTTCGGTCGTCTTCTCAAGCTCCGGCGCATCGTACGGCCAGATCACCGTGGTAAACATATCCAGCTTCGAAAACGCCCCATCCGCAAATTCACTGACGAACACCTCTTCCGGCAGCTTGATCGTCCGCGAGTTCATGTCCCGCAGATCCGTCAGCGCCTCCGCCACAACCCGGTCCGCATCGTCATTGCTCACCGCGGCCGCTTTGTCTTTCCAGTCTTCCAGATCATCCAGAAACCGCTTGCGCATCCCGATCGTCCAGCCCCGGAAACGCTTCATCCAGCCCGTCGGTCGTCACAACCGTTTCCAGCCCATTGAGCCCCCCTTCCAACAGCCCCTGGAGGGTCACGTCGCGGTAATATTCCTGCGCCGCCAGCGCCAGCGAGCTGTAGAGCATTTCAAACTGCACGCCCTTAACCACCTGATGCCAATCCGTGGGAATGGCATCCCCCTCGTCCGCCGCCGTGACCGCGGGCTGCGTCGTCGGACCGAGCAGCAGCGCATCGGCCGCATCGCGTTCCTTCCGCTCGGCCTCTTCAAGTTTCTTCATCCGGTCCGGCGCGTACACCATCAGCAGCCGCAGGCGCAGCGCCACGACTTTCAGCTTATTTTTCCACTCAGGATTAAGCGGCTGGATAACGCTCAGGTCCTGGTACATCTTCCAGGCCTTGAGCCACAGCCCGTTGGCTTCATCCGTATCCGCCGAGTTAATCGATTCCTGAATCAGGTCGCTGACCCATTTCTCATGAACGAAAGTATCCTTGTTGTCCGCCAGCAGATATGCCTGCGAAATCTGGTCGGTCGCGAAGGTGTCCATCTTCTTGGAAAGCAGGAGCTTCGCGTCTGCCTCCGTCTTGACGAACTGGTCGTGCCGCTGCCCGTCGAAAACCTGCCTCTGACTCTCAAAATCCGCGACCCACTTCTCCATCTGCTGGGCTTCAGAATCGTGGTTCAGGCTCACCGCCCGCATCAGGTAATTGTTCGTCTGATCAAATTCCCCCTCCCGAGCAGACTGAACGGCCGCCGTCTCCAGCCCGTACGGCGTCGCCAGCGAGGGCAGTGTCGTCGGTGCAACCGCCGTTGGCGTTTGCCCCGCCGCATCAGGAGAATCAGCCGCAACCGCGCTGGGCGACGTTTTGCACGACATGCCGAGCGTCAGGCAGACACCACACCCTACGCCCAGCAGTACCCGGCTCAGCTTCAATTTCATTGATTCACCTTAGACGAGATTGGCTTATCGCGCATTGAAACGGCTATCCCCAACGACGGAGACCGCCTCCTATGTTGCATCCATGCGCCCCGAACCAAAAACATTAGCTTGGTTAATCTTCAGAATCAAACCTATTTTCCCACAGGGATTTCCGACAGCCAGGGAGCCAATCCCGACTCCTTAGCACTGGCGTTATCGGCAATTAGCGCCATCTTTGCATAGCCGCTCCGGGCCAACATGGCTCGGCGCATCTCTCCAATGTAGCATACAAGCCGAGCCGAATAGTTTCGGCCGATAAAAGAAGCCCCGGCGCATAATCCGGGCATATGGAACCCAGAATGAAGACCGTTTTGGCACAACTCGATGGAATTGTCCGCAAAGGAGTTGCCGATGCATTTGGCCTCGAATGCGATGCCCTGGTCGGCGTAAGCCAGAACGAGAAGTTCGGCGACTACCAGTCCAACGCCGCCATGACCCTCGCCAAGCCCGTCATGGAAAAAACCGGCGCCAAGAGCAACCCCCGCGCCGTCGCCGAGCAGATCAAGGCAAAGCTCGACCTGGGCGAAATGGCCTCCGAAGTAACAATCGCCGGCCCCGGCTTCATCAACGTCCGCCTTTCCCCCGCCTGGGTGGCCGGACAACTGAACGCAATCCTGCCCGACCCCCGCCTCGGAATCGAACCCGCCGCGATTCCTCAGAACATCGTCGTCGACTACTCCGGCCCCAACATCGCCAAGGAGATGCATGTCGGAAACCTGCGCAGCACGATCATCGGCGATGCCATGAGCCGGGTCCTGAAATTTCAGAAGAACCGCATCACCCGCCAGAACCACATAGGCGACTGGGGAACACAGTTCGGCCGCGTGGTGCTGGCGATCTGGTATCACGCTATGGCCAAGCCATTGGGACGAGCCACTGAACGGCACGACCTGATGCGCAGGATGACAGAAGCCAAGACCGAGGGTGCCAAAGCAGAAATAGTGCACGAGTTGGCGGATATGCACCGTCAAATGCTTGCAGCTGATCCGGACGGAACAAAGATATTTGAGCCGGCGCTAAGAGATTGGGAGATTGAGCTTCTAATACTTGAACGAATGTATCAGTTCGTCTCCGCCGCGACGGAGAACCCAGCGGCAGAGAAGGAGATCATTGAGGGGTATTCCTTGGCAGAAATCCCGCGGCGACTCACGACGTTTATCCAAAACCCCAATGACCCCCGCAACCAGCAGGAGCGCCTCGCATGGCAAAAAGCCCGTGATGTGACGCTTGAAACGGTCAGCCGCATCTACGCCCAGCTTGACGTAAAACTCAAGCCTTCCGACGTGCGCGGCGAATCCGCATACCAGGACGACCTTCCCGGTGTCGTCAATGAACTCATGTCCGCAGGCGTCGCCGTCGAATCCGAAGGCGCAATCGTCGTCCCCGTCCCCGGCTACGCAGCCCCGCTGATCATCCGCAAATCCGATGGCGGATTCCTTTACGGAACCACCGACCTCGCCGCCATTCGCTATCGCATCAAGACGCTGGACGCCCAGCGGATCGTTTACACCCACGACAGCCGGCAATACGAACATTTTAAAAAGGTCTTCTGGACGGCGCAAAAGATCGGCTGGGCAAAGGACGTCGCCCTCGAATACGCCCCCTTCGGCACTATCCTCGGCGATGATGGCCGCCCCTTCCGCACGCGAAGCGGCGATACCGTGAAACTCAAGGCACTCCTCGACGAAGCCGAGGAGCGCGCCCTTCGCGTCGTCACCGACAAACAGCCGGATCTCGATGAAACCCGCCGCCGCGCCATCGCCCACGCCGTCGGCATCGGCGCTGTAAAGTACGGCGACTTCTCCAAGGACCGCGTCAGCGATTACGTCTTTTCGTTTGACAAGATGCTCGCCCTCGACGGCAACACCGCTCCCTACCTCCAGTACGCCCACGCCCGCGTCCGCTCGATCTTCCGCAAGGCCGGCGACGCAAAACCCGGCGCAATTCGATTGGAATCCCCTTTCGAGCTCGCCCTCGGCAAACACATTTTGCGATTGGGCGAAGTTATCGAAGTCGTCGGCCGCGAACTCAAGCCCCACCACCTTTGTACCTACCTCTACGAACTCGCAACCCGCTTCAGCGGCTTCTTCGAAAATTGCCCGGTGATTCAGAGCGAGCCCCCAACCCGCGCCAGCCGCCTTTCCCTGTGTGATTTAACCGCTCGGACTTTGGAACTTGGGCTTGATCTTCTGGGAATTGAGCACCCGGATCAGATGTAGATTTCGTTGGGTATTTGAAGCCAAATCTGCTATATTAGATTCTGCTTGGGGCCAGAGGGCTCGGGCCTGTCACGTCAGACGGCTCGCAATCGACGAAACGGCATCAAGGTCTAATTTACAGAGGGTTGGAGACTATGCGCTATCTCATCACAATTTTTGCGGCCGCATCTTTTGCCTCTTCCGCGCTGGCTGCAAACAAAGTCGCGATTTCCGACTGGACGAGCCAGGTTTACGACAACAACAATAACATACTTTACATCTCGCTGAGCACCGGCGTTGTCGAGCGTTACAACCCGGCGACAAATACGTTTCTTTCCCCCATCAACGTCGGCACGGATATCCAGTCGATCGACATCACACCCGGCGGGCAATATCTCCTCGCGGCCGATACGGCCGTCAGCAACGGGATGGGCACCATCGAGCGCGTGAACCTCAGCACCAATGCGGTCACCGATCTCACCTATCCCATCGAAAACCTCGACGCCGGCGCCGATCAGATCGTCGCCCTCAGTGACAACCAGGCGATCTTCTCCTCCTATTCCAACTACACCGGCAATGCCTCCAACCTGCGCTCCATCAACCTCACCACCTGGGCAATCGGCGATTTCACCGTCGGTGGCCAGGTGCAGACCGTCGACCCCCAGTACCAGCTTACCCGCAGTTACGACTACACCACGTTATTCGAAAATGACACGGAACTTTCCTCAGGTGGCGTCGGTGTTTTCTCCGCGACCAGCGACAGCAATCTCATACAGACGCAATTTAACACGCCCCTCAACGGGCTGCGCGTCGCGATTTCCCCCAACGATTCCGTCATCACATTGGGCGGATTCAACGTCAACCTCGCCGCCCGCAACGCTTCCACTCTTTCCGTCATCCAATCCCTCACCGATGCTGGCGGGGGGATTGCCTATGACCCGACGCGCCCCATCCTCTACGACGCCTCTTTCAATTCCGACGAAATCCTTGAAATAAACACCACCAACTATTCCCAGGTCGGGACGATCAATCCGGATGGAGCGGACTTCTATCCCTACGATGTCCCAAACAATGGGATGACCGTTAGCGGCAACGGCAACTACCTCTTCCTCTACGACGGCTCCGACCTCTACGTCTACGCCCTGCCGGAACCGGCATCGCTGGGCCTGCTGGGCGTCGGTGCGGTTGCCCTGACAATGCGCCGCAGCGCCGGGCCTCCAACATCATTTGAGCTTTTGGATTTCGACGTTCCGTTGTCTGATTTCGCCGTCAGGTTACATATTCTGATGGAATGACCACGGACACCGGGATTTCGGACCACGACCTTCTCCGCCAATACGTCGCCGGCTCCGACTCCGCCTTCACCGCCCTGGTCGCCCGCAACATCGACGCCGTCTATTCCGCCGCCCGCCGCCAGGTCCGCGATCCGCACCTCGCCGAAGACGTCACCCAGGCCGTATTCCTCATCCTCGCCCGCAAGGCGCGATCGCTGAGATCCGGCGTCGTCATCCCCGCCTGGCTTCACCGTGCCACTCGTTACTGCGCCGCCAACGCCCTGCGCACCCAGGCCAACCGACTCCGCCACGAAAGAAGGGCCGCCGAAATGAAACCAGACGCCACCTCCGCCGACTGGGAAACGATTTCCGCGACGCTTGACGAAGCCGTGAATCGTCTGCCGGACGCAGAGCGGAAAGTCATCATCCTGCGATTCTTCCACGGCAAAGGCCACGCCCAGGTCGCTGCCGAGATGGGCATCTCCCTCGCCGCCGCCACCAAGCGATCGAACCGCGCGCTCGAGAAATTGCGGGCCATGCTCGGCGCTGGCAGCGCCGGCACGGGTTCGGCACTGAGCGAAGCCCTGACGGCCAACGCCATCAACCCGGCCCCGGCCCACCTGCGCTCGGCCGTCGCCGCCGCGCCGCAAAGCCCCGCCGCCAGCGCCATCGCCCGCGGCGCCGCGCGCCTGATGCTTCTTGCTCAGGCCAAGGCACTTGCCGCCATCATCGCCCTTTTTCTCGCCATCGCCGCCACCGCAACGGTGGTGTTGCTTTCATCAACCAGAAAATCTGCTGTCTCCAGCCCCACCGCCACCGCTCCTGCCGCTCCACAATCCGCCGATCAGCCTTCTACTCCTCCCCCCTCCACCCAGCCTGCCTGGCGCGAAGGCTTCGACGCGATCTACACCCTCAGGCCCGGCGAGGTCCTGCGCAACATCCTTCCCCCCTACATCCCCCAGCGCGACGGTTTTGTTCACGACGTTTACGACCTTGACCAAGTCGACGATCCGAACCACGGCAACGGAACCATCGCCGACCTGAAGGTCGAAGATCAGAAACCCGTCGCGGCATTTTTCCTCCAGTGGAATCCCTCGACCCATCGCGTCGAACATTGGACACGGTCCAACGATCGTTACTGGCAGGTGGACAGCCTGATGGTAAATCTCGTCGGCCTCACTCCTGACCAGACGATGATCCCCGACGCGCTCGCCGCGTTAAAGGTTCCAGGCGACTGGGTCATCCGCAAAGGGGCCACACCGGACCAGAAACTCCCGGCATTTGAAGCGATTTGCCGGGGCACCCCCGCGGCCTTCATCGCCGTGCAGGCAACGATCGATCGCGATGTGGTCGTCGCTCAAGGCGTTTACCACAAGGGCGACGCGCCCAACGATTTAATTTCGATTGCGCTCGATACCGACAAAGGCCGAACCCGCCAGGCCGGCGATGTCTACTACTATTTCCGCCGCCTCGGCGAGGCGCTGCATCGCCCCGTTATCAACGAGTGGACCGGGTGCAAATATGTCCGACTGGAATTCACCACCCCCAAACTCAGCACCCGAAACCTTTCACCGCTCGAGGCCGAGCAGAAAACCCAGATGCTTCTCGACCAGATCGCCTCGCAACTGGGAATACAATTGACCGCTGAGAAACGCCGGCTACCCACTTGGATCTTGACGCCCGGAAACGGCTGAGAATCGTAAATCGCAATTCCAATCGACCAATAAAATTCCCGTTATGGTTTCGTGATTCGGTCGTTCGGGGTTTGATTCGGATTTCTGGTTTCGGAATTCGGATTTTGCGCCGCGCCTACTGCCTGTCAAACTCCCGCCGCCGCAGCGACCACCGCGAGGTCCAATCCCAATTCCAATACACATCAATCTGCTCATCCGACGCCAGCTTCCACGGCCCATTCAGCCCCGACCCGTCCGTCGGATCGAACAGCCAGTCGCCCCCCGACTGGGTGACTTCCCAGACGATCACCCGCGAAATCCGTCGATCGCCCGCGATATCTCCGCGAATCTGATCCGACGAGATCGAATCATTGTAAATACACTCGCTCTTAAACTGCCGCGCCGCATCGCCGTATTCAAACGGCCAGGACTCATCCACGCGAAACTCCTCCGGCGTCGGCTGCAGCCGCGCCGCGATGCTCGCGTAATACATCGCCATCGGCGCAAAAAACGTGCTGTGCAACAGCGGGTCCAGGTCAAAATAGGTCCGCGTCGCCGAATTCGGCTGCGAGCTGAAAACATCCCCCATCACCCGATCCAGCGGAACCTCCGTGGTTTCAACCTGCCGCGCCAACCCATTCACGAGATTAAACGAGCAGATCATCACCACCGCCGCGATCCGCAGCCCCGCCGTCGGCAGCCGCGCGATCAGCGCCGCCGCCGCCAGCCACACCGCCGGCCACACGATCGCCACATACCGAATGTGCCACACCGTTTGCCACGCAAGATCAGGGCTGTTCCGCATCGAAATTTTCTGCATCCACGTCCACGCGAAAAACATGATCTCGCACATCCCCAGCACAATCACGTTGATCCCCACAAATCGCAAAAGCTGCACGCATCGCTGCGAAAGCTTTGAGCCGCTGAAATGAAAAATAAGCGCTGACGGAATCGCCAGCACATCCACCAAAATCGTCGGCCGGCTCAGATAATCCATCCATTCAAGTTTGTTCCGCCCCGTCTGCACCACCGCCGCGACCGCCACCAGCAGCACCGGAATCGCCAGAAATTTCCCCGCCTTGGGCAGAAAATTCAGCGCCGCCGCAATGAGCGTCGCCCCGATCACCGCCTCCCACCAAACCGGCCGCACCACCTCCCAAGCCGCGGTAATCCAAACCATCGGCGAGCAGAAATCCGGCACCGACCGGCAATAGAAAAATCCATAAACCGGCATCACAATCCAGATCATCAGCCACAGCGCCGACCTCCACCACGGTTGCACGGTCCGCTCGTTCAAGGCCGGATTTCGCAAATGCGGCCACGGCAGCGCCCCAAAAATAAACAGCCCATACGTCGCAACCGCCAGCCCCACCATCGCCGCCCCAAACTTCTGCACGAACGGCGCCGGCTCCGCCAGATCGTCCAGCGAACTCCATTCAAATCCGCTCAGGTACGCATTGAGCGCCCGAAACGGCGCCTCGAACGAATTGTCAATCGCATCCAGCCACGCAAGCCCGCTCGCATCCCAGTTCGCATCCGCGCTCGACTTGCCCACAACCCCCGGCACAAGCCCTCCGGTATTCCGCATCCATTGATTGAAAACCTCGTAATAAATCGCCGGCCCCACCCCGATGAGAACAACCCCGCCAATCAACATCGGCACCCGCCACCCGCCAAACCGGAACATCGACACAAAATAAAGAATCGGCAGCGGAATAATCACCAGAAACGTAACCCCATGAAACCCTCCCGCCGCGATCCCCGTTGCGATCCAACACAGCCACGCCAGCCGCTTTTCACTGTTCATCCACCACGCGAAGCACGCGATGCTCAGCGTCTCCAGCATCCACGCCGACGCGTACATCTTCGCATAGCGCGAAAAAAACAGCCCATAAGCCGAACAAGCGATAAACGCCGCCGCGATGACCGCCGTCCGCCGGTTGAAAAGCTGCCGCGCCAGGAAATACATCACCGGCGTCATCAGCGTCCCCGACAGCGCCGGCACAAATCGCATCACCGCGGGGGTCATAATAATCCCCCCGCGAACGATCCGAATCCCAAACCCCAGCGGCATCCCATTCCGAATCCAGTTCAGCAGCTCATAATGCAGCGGCGTAAACGCGTCGTGCCGCAGCGTGTCCAGCATCTCCCCCATCGTCCCGCAAATCCGCCAGTAGGTCAGCGATTCATCGATCAGCATCGGCGGATGATTCAGCCGGTTGAAACAAAGCACCGCCGAAAAGGCCGTCAAAGCAAAAACAATCCACCCTTCGCCGCGCCCCTTGGATGCGCGCGGCGCTGCCGCTCCCGCCGGGAGCGCGCTGTTCACAACCCCAGCCTCGTCCTCAGCAATCGACATATCACGCCATCCACTGATAGTGTCCGCTGCGACCCGATCATGACAAAAAAATTCGCCAGCCCATCACAAATCGCCTCAACAACCAATATTTAAATCCATATAACACCCACGAGCAACGCTGCGGCAACAACTTCAGACGGATTCGTGACCGGGAAGTTTCCCATCGCTAAGATTTGGGCCTGATGCCCGAAATCTCCATCCAGCAAGCCCTCGACCTCGCCTTCAAATACCACGAGGCCGGAAAACTGCGCGAAGCCGAACAACTCTACCGCGGAATCCTCGCTCGCCAGCCCGATCATTTCGAAGTCCTGCACAACCTCGGCCTCATCGCCCACCAGGTCGGACGCAACGACGCCGCCGTCGAACTGATCCGCCGCACCATCGCCATGCGCCCCGATTATGCCGAAGCCCACTTAAACCTCGGAACCATCCTTGCCGAGATGGGCCGCACCGACGAAGCCGTCGCCTCCTTCCGCCGGGCCATCGCACTCAAACCCCATCTCGCCGAGGCCCACAGCAGCCTTGGCAACGTGCTCTACAAACACCGGCAGTGGGAAGAATCCGAAGCCCATTGCCGCCAGGCCATCCGCCTCAAGTCAACCCTCGCCGGCGCCCACTCCAATCTCGGCAATGTGCTGCGGGCATTGGGAAAGCGCGACCAGGCCATCGCCTCCTACCGCCAGGCGATCGCCCTCGACCCGCGCCTCGCCGAGGCCTTCAGCAATCTCGGAAACATCCTCTGGGAATCCAAGCGCCTCGAAGAAGCCATCGCCGCCTGCCGCCAGGCAATCACACTCAAGCCGCAATATGCCAACGCCTGGTGCAATCTGGGAAACGTCCTCACCGAATTCGGGCAGCTAAACGAAGCAATCGCCGCCTACCGCAAAGCCATCTCCTTTCAACCCCGCCTCGTCGAAGCCTACAGCAATCTTGGCATCGCCCTGAAACTCATGGACCGGCTCGACGAAGCGGATGAGATTCTGCAAAAAGCCATCGAGCTAAAAACCGACTATCCGCAGGTCCACTGCAACCTCGGCAGCGTGAAAAAAGAGATTGGCCGGATCGACCAGGCCATCGCCGAATATCGCCGCGCCATCGAGCTGAATCCTAACTACCTCGAAGCCTCCAGCAACCTCATTCTCGCGATGCACTACGATCTGGATTGCGACACCCATGCCATCGCCGAACAGTGCCGCCTCTGGAACCAGAAATTCGCCCAGCCGCTTGAAAAATCCATCCTCCCCTGGACAAACGACCGCGACCCCAATCGCCGCCTCCGCATCGGCTACCTCACCGCCGACTTCCGAACCCACGCCTCCGCCAATTTCCTCTGGCCCCTTCTCCGCGAGCACGATCGCGTTCAAGTCGAATTGTTCTGCTACGCCAATGTCGTTCGCCTCGATGCGATGACGACCAGGTTCGAGCACCAGGCCGACGCCTGGCGAAACATCACTCAATTGTCCGACGATCAGGCCGCCGACCAGATCCGCCGCGACCAGATCGACATCCTCGTCGACCTCAAACTCCACACCGCCGAACACCGCCTTCTCATCTTCGCCCGTAAGCCCGCCCCCGTGCAGGTCTCCTGGCTGGGCTATCCCGGCGGCGCAGGCCTAACCGCCATCGAATATCGCCTCAGCGACCCCTATCTCGATCCGCCCGCAACGGACGAATCCCTCTACTCCGAAAAAACCATCCGCCTCCCCGAAACATTCTGGTGCTACGAGCCCCTGGACGAAGCCGACATTCCCGTCAGCCCGCTGCCCGCCCAGCGCAACGGTTATGTCACCCTCGGCTGCCTCAACAATTTCTGCAAAACCAACGACCCCCTCTTCGCCCTCTGGGCCCGGATCATGCGCCAGGTGAAAGACTCCCGGCTTTTGCTCCTCGCCGCCGAAGGCTCCCTCCGAGAGCGCACCCTCCAGCAATTTGAATCCGAGGGAATCGACCGAACCAGAATCGAATTCCTCTCCCGCCGATCCCGACGTGAATATCTGGAAGCCTACCACCGCATCGACCTGGGCCTCGACACGATGCCGTACAACGGCCACACGACGACCCTCGATTCCCTCTGGATGGGAGTGCCGGTCGCAACGCTGATAGGAAACACCCCGGTAGGCCGCGCCGGCTGGTCTCAACTCTCAAACCTCGGCCTGCCGGAGCTCGCCGCGGAAAGCAAAGAGCAATTCATAACGATCGCCGTGGGTCTGGCAAAGGATCAACCCCGGCTCGCGGACCTCAGAGCCGGATTGCGAGAACGAATGCAGCGCTCGCCGCTGATGGACGCCCCAAAATTCGCCCGAAGCATTGAAGCGGCATTCCGCCGGATGTGGCACAATTGGCGTTGAATTGGTGGTGGGACGAAATGGGACGAAAAGAGACGGTTTTCGGGATTTCCATTAGTGTACACTAATTAGTAGATTATAGTAGTTATTTGTGGTCCACGGACCTGAAGACGGGGACGCAGCTAGTTTTTTAACTAGCGGCGTCCCCGTTTATCTTTCCGTCGCCGAATTGACTTTTCGCCCACCCTATACCAAAATGAGATAATGCGGCTTCTGGGCTATGACGCGCTGACCAAAGCCATGCGCAAGCACCCGGACGCAAGAAAATGGCTTCAAGCATGGATAGCCACCGTCGAGGACGCCGAGTGGCACAGTCTCGACGAGCTTCGAGGCGACTACCCATCCGCCGACGGTGTCAGACTCAAAAGCGACATTGTAATCACCGTGTTCAACGTCAAGGGAAACGAATATCGGCTGCTCTCAAACGTGAACTACCATAATCAGGTCGTGGTCGCCTTGGATCTGCTGGCCCACGCGGAGTACGACAAAAATCTTTGGAAAGGACGGTATTGAGATGCGCGCTACGTTGAAGACCTCTGCATCGGATTCCTACATGCAGCTCATCAAAGAGTTGCCGCTGCGCAAGATTCGCAGCGCGGCCGATCACGCGAGGGCCAAAAAAATGATCCTTCGCCTGTCAAAACAGACGCACGACCGCGGCGCATCGGAATATCTTGACGTGCTCGTGGATCTCGTCGCCGAATACGAACAGAAGAGCGCTCAGGACGCCGGTGCCGCAAAACTCTCCGCCGCCGAGCTGGTGCGCCATCGCATCGAACAGCGCGGAATCTCGATCAACGCGCTCGCCCGATCAATAGGTGTGCCCCAGTCGAATCTGTCCGAAATGCTCAGCGGTCGACGTGGATGGAGCAAGGGCGCAATCCGCTCGCTCAGCGCTTATTTGAACATCCGTGCCGAGCGTTTTTTAGTGTGAGCTGTGCGAAACGCGCTCGGACCGCGAAAACTTTATAACCGACTGATCAACAACTCCCTCTGAAAAATCATCTCCTTCGGCAAATCCCCCGCCAGCTTCAAAAACAATTCCTCCTGGCTCACCAGCTCCGCCTTCACATCCTCCACCGAAATCGACTGCAGCTGCTCAAATTGTTCCCGCGAGATGCTCAGCCCATCCAGATCGATATCCGAACTCCGCGGCATCCACCCAATCAGCGTCTCCCGCGCATATGCCCGGCCGCGCGACCGGTCGATGATCCACTTCAGCACCCGCATATTCTCCCCATACCCCGGCCACAAAAATCTCCCCTGGTCATCCTTCCGGAACCAGTTGACGTGAAAAATCCGCGGACAATCCGACATCTTCTTGCGCATCCGGAACCAGTGAACCAGATAATCGCGAATGTTGTAGCCAATGAACGGCAGCATGGCCATCGGATCCCGCCGCACTACCCCCACCTGCCCCGCCGCCGCCGCTGTCGTTTCCGAACCCAGTGTCGCCCCCAGGTAAACCCCATGCATCCAGTTAAACGCCTGAAACACCAGCGGCACCACCCGCGACCGCCGACCCCCAAACACGATCGCCGAAACCGGCACCCCCGCCGGATCATCCGCCGCTGAATCCAGCGCCGGATTATTCACCATCGGCGCCGTAAACCGGCTGTTCGCATGCGCCGCCTTCCGCCCGCACGATGGCGTCCACTCCTCCCCCATCCAGTCAACACATTTCTCCGGCGCCGTCGCCGTCTTCCCGTCCCACCACACATCCCCATCCGGCAGCAGCGCAACATTCGTAAAAATCGTGTCCTTCCGCATGATCGCCATCGCGTTCGGATTCGTCTGCTCATTCGTCCCCGGCACCACGCCAAAATATCCCGCCTCCGGATTAATCGCCCGCAATTTCCCCGTCTTTTCATCCACCCACATCCACACGATGTCGTCCCCCACCGTGGTAATCTTCCATCCCGCATCCCGATACTTTGCCGGCGGGATCAGCATCGCGAAATTCGTCTTCCCGCACGAGCTGGGAAACGCCGCCGCCACATACGTCTTTTCCCCCTCCGGGCTGGTCGCTCCCATCAGCAGCATGTGCTCCGCCATCCAATCCTGCTGCGATCCCAGAAAGCTCGCGATCCGCAGCGCCAGACATTTTTTCCCCAGCAGCGCATTGCCCCCATACCCCGAACCAAAGCTCCACACCGTATTGTCGATCGGAAAATGGCAGATATACCGCCGCTCCGGGCTGCAATCTCCAACACTATGCAGACACCGCGTGAACTCCGGCTCAATATTCGGATCAAATCCCCTTGAATCCAGCTCTCTCCACGCGATCGTCCCCATCCGCGTCATGACCCCCATGCTGATCGCGACGTAGATCGAATCCGTCAGCTCCACCCCCACCTTCGCCAGCGGCGACCCGATCGGCCCCATCACGAATGGAACCACATACATCGTCCGCCCCTTCATGCACCCGCTGAAGAGCCCCCGCAAACGCGTATACGCCGCCCGCGTCTCCATCCAGTTGTTCGTCGGCCCCGCCATATCCTGGCTCGGCGTGCAAATGAACGTCGCCTGCTCGCTACGCGCAACGTCGTTCGGATTGCTCCGGTGCAGATAGCAGTTCGGCAGCTTTTCCTGGTTCAGCTCGATGAGGACCCCCTCCTTCACCGCCCGCTTCAGAAGCGTTTGCCGCTCCTCCGGCGAGCCGTCGCACCAATAAACATTTTGCGGCTGGCACATGTCGATGCACTGATCGATCCATTGCCGCACGTAAGAGTTGATCGCCGGCTGCGCCACGCTCGGCCGCCCCACAGGCGGCCGTCGCGTTTTCTCATTCTCGGATCGATCCGTACGCATCGTGCTCATCAAACTCCTCCATACATATGAGTTTAGGCGGATACAGGCCCACAAGCCCACCACCTACACCCGATCCCACGGCTGCGTTATATTCGGCCCCAGCATGCGACCGCAACAGGAATATTCACCCGAAAATGCTAACCGGGCGATCCTGACCGCCTGCGTCTTTCTCCTCATCCTCGCCGCCTGCAGCCCCGACTATCGCAACCAGCAGGAAAACGACCTCCGCCTCCCCCTCGAAAACCGAACCACCAACACCAACCCCCAAACCGAAAGCTTTCTCCAGCCCATTCTCATGCCCTCCCTCGACGAACGCCCCAAGGCCAAACCGATCGGCGGACGTCGCCTCAGCCCCAACGGTTATTTCGTCGGCCTCGCCATCAGCGGCGGAGGCTCCCGCTCCGCAAACTTCGCCGCCGCCTGCATGTTCGAGCTTCAGCGCATCGGTTTCCTCCAGAAAGTGCAGTGCATCTCCTCCGTCAGCGGTGGCTCCCTCGCCGCCGCCTATTACTGCTCCTGCAAGGACTATCAGTGGAACCCTCCCAACGTCCAGGACAAGCTCACCAATCAATTCGAAACCACCCTCTTCGACCGCGTCTTCTTCCTCCCCTGGAACCTCTTCGGCCTTCTCATGGGCACCGTCAACCGCAGCGACATGCTCGCGGATGAATTCGCCAACACCATGTTCACCCGCAACGGAAAATGGCTCACCTTCGCCGACCTGCGCACCGATCGCCCCCGCCTCCTCATCAACTCCACCGACATGCAAAGCGGCCGTCCCTTTCTCTTCGACAACGCCTACTTCGACATGATCAATTCGAAGCTCGACACCTACCCCCTCGCCAGCGCCGTCGTCGCCAGTTCCGCCGTCCCCGCACTCCTCGATCCCACAACCCTGCGCGACTATTCCACCAGCTTCAACCAATACCTCCACCTCGTCGACGGCGGCGTAGTCGATAACCTCGGCGTCCAGACGCTCATCAATTCCTACCTGGCCGAATCCGAGCAGCCCATCGACCCCTATCCCAACGGCGCCATCATCGTCGTCATCGACGCCGGCACCCCCAGCAACGCCAAAATCAACGCCAAGGCCCAGCTCGGCGGCATCGAAAACCTCCTCGAAGGCTTCAGCGTCTCCAGCTCCGTCCTCCTCAACCGCACCGGTTCTGCAACCCTTTCCGAAGCCGTCGTAAACAACGCGTTGGGAACCTACACCACCTCCGAACTCCGCGCCTTCATCGACACCCTCCAGCGCCAACACTACCTCGAAATCAAAGACCAGGGCGGCCGCCTCGTCCGCATCGCCCACCTCAGTCTCTCCCAGGTCGGCGAACTCAGCACCCTCACCTTCGGCAGCTCCGTCAACACCATCTCCACAAGATTCGACATGAGCCCCAACGACGCCTTCAACCTCTACCGCGCCGCGCAGCTACTCTTCCAACAACGCTTCGACGCACGTTTGAAACCCCTGGTGGAACTTCTCGACAACGCCCAAAAATAACAAACCCCCAAATCAGACCAACCCTCTGCTCCCAGAGTGAGCCGGGCCGTCCTCGGCCCGTGTCTTCGTCTCCCCTCAAACCGGTAATTTTTCCCCAAAATCTTCTGCGCCTGATTCTCCCTGAATTTCACCAGCCGATCCCGCAACCCCGCCCGCGAACCCGCCAGCACCGCCACCGCAAACAGCGCCGCATTCACTGCCCCCGGCTTCCCAATCGCAAACGTCGCCACCGGAATCCCCGCCGGCATCTGCACCGTCGACAAAAGCGAATCCAGCCCCTGCAACGCCGCACTCTGCATCGGAACCCCCAAAACCGGCAGCGTCGTATGCGCCGCCGCAACCCCCGCCAGATGCGCCGCCCCTCCCGCCGCCGCAATCACCACCGCAACCCCGCGCGATTCCGCCGCAGTAATATACTCCGCCGTCGCCTTCGGCGTCCGATGCGCCGACAAAACCCGGCACTCGTGCGCCACCTCAAAATCCTTCAGCGTCTGCGACGCATGCTGCATCGTTTCCCAGTCCGACTTGCTCCCCATCACGATAATGACCAGCGGCGATTCGTTTTGGCTCATAATGTTTTTTTATTTTCCTCTCTTCCGATCCTAACATGGATTAACGCATGACCCAAATTATGGGCATCCTCGATCGCCACGTCGATTTCGACCCCGCGCAAAATTTCGACGAATTCCTCCGCACCGTCCCCGCCAAATGGGTCGTCTACCTATTCGCGGATGCCGAAGACCACCCTCTCCAACTTCTCTGCGTCAAAAACCTCCGCTACAGCCTCAAGCGCCGCCTCACCGGCGAAACGATTTCCCTCACCAAGCGCATCGACTACCGCGAAATCGTCCGAAAAATTTATTGGCGTCGCGTCGACAGCGCCTTCGAAGCCGACTGGATCTATCACGACGTCGCCCGCCAGGCCTTCCCCGACAGCTACCAGGGCATGGTCGGCTTCCGCCCCGCCTGGTTCATCCACGTCGACCCCGAAACCAATTTCCCGCGCTACACGAAAACCATTCAGCTCACCGGCAAACCCGGAATCCTCGTCGGCCCCGTCGAAGATAAGCACGCCGCCGCCCGCCTGATGGAGCTCATCGAAGACGCCTTCGACCTCTGCCGCTACTACAACATTCTCGTCGAAGCCCCCAACGCCCGCGCCTGCGCCTACAAGGAAATGGGAAAATGCCCCGCCCCCTGCGATGGGTCGATTTCGATGGACCAATACCGTCTCATGATCCGCTGGAGCGCCCAAACTTTGGCCGACCCGCGCGAAATGATCCGCCAGCAAAACGACCGCATGAAGCAGGCCGCCGCCGAACTCCGCTTCGAAACCGCCGGCAAGATCAAAACCTTCATCGACCAGCTAAATAAAATCGGCAAAGGCCCCTACCGCCACGCCCGCCCCATCCAGGATTTCGCCTACGTCACCGTCCAACCGGGCCCCGCGGCCAACAAGGCAAAACTATTCTTAATCCTCCCCGGCTCGATCGAAGAAATCGCCGACCTGATCGCCGAACCCGCCCAGGGCTCCGAAATCCTCCGCGCCGTCTTCACAGCCGCCGAGGCGCGGACAGAATCCCCCCTCGACAAACCCGGCGTAGAGCGGATCGGCATCGTCGCCCATCATCTCTTCTGGCCAAGCCAGTCGAAGGGTGTCTTCATCCCCCTCGCCGAGCTCGCCGACCTCTCCGGGAAAGCCCTCACCAAAGCCTACCGAACCGCAATCCGCGCGGAACAGCCGGAAGAATCCGAATCCGAGGGGGTCCTCAAAGAATTGCAGGCGATGTGAAAGTCTTTTGGGATTAGTTATAATTTAGTCATGACCACCGATGAATTGCATCGAGTGCATATTGCCCGACCGTTCAGACCTTTTTATCTGCGCTTGGGTGATGGCCAGGCCTGCCCGTAATGCATCCCGAGATGCTGGCCTATGCTCCGCGGAGTCGGATCGCCACAGTTCACCTCAATAATGGCTCTTTCGAGATAGTTGACTTGCTGTTGGTCACCGCACTTGAAGTAATCACCAACGGCCGACGTCAAAGGTCGCGCTGAAACCTATTTCCTCGGATGAAACTTCTTATGAATCGCCTTCAACCGATCCTGATCCACATGCGTATAAATCTGCGTCGTGCTGATATCGCTATGCCCCAGTAATTCCTGCACGACACGCAGATCCGCCCCGCCCCCAATCAGATGCGTCGCAAAACAGTGCCGCAGCGTATGCGGCGAAACCTGCCGCAGAATCCCGCTCCTGCGCCCATACTTCTCCACCAGCATCCAAAGCGCAATCCGATCCAGCGGCTTCCCGCTCCGCGAAACCATCAGGTACTCACTTTCCCCCCGCAAAAGCCCCGGCCGGCATTCCGCCAGATACCGCTCAATCGCGACAATCGCCGCCCTCCCCACCGGCACGACCCGCTCCTTCGACCCCTTCCCAAAAACCCGAATCACCCCCACGCTGGTATTCAGATCGCGCAGCTTCAGCGTGCACAATTCCGTAGCCCGCAATCCGCTCGCATACAGCAATTCCAGAATCGCCACATCCCGCAAATAAAGCGACGACTTCGGATTCGGCGCCCCAATAAGCTGATTCACCTGCGCCCGGCTCAAAATCTTCGGCAAAGACTGCTCCGGCTTAGGCCGGTCAAGTTGCTGAAGAATCCCCGCGGATTTCCCATCCTCCGAAGCGAAGAATCGCAGCATCACCCGAATCGCCGCCAGCCGCCGCGCCACCGTCCGCGTCGACTTCCCCCCGCGCGATTGATCGTGCAGATATTCCCGGTAGTCGCGCGCTTCCGCCGACTGGAAATCGCGCTTGCGAATGGTGAGGAATTCAGAAAGGTCTTCCAGGTCTCGCCGATATGCGTGAATCGAATTTTCCGCCAGCCCGCGCTCAGTCGCAAGAAACGTGAGCAGCAGCGGCAACCGCGGCTCGCTCACCCGCGTCCGCGACGGAATCTTCCGTGATACCATGTTCGCCATCGCGCACAGCCTCCGGCAGTTTACAACCCATCATTCGCATCCGCCCCTCCACTTGAAGATCCAGATACGTCGGGCACGCCCGATACCTCCCAAAACAAAACTTGAACGCGTGCTTCAGATCTTCCAGCCGAAAACAATTAGAACACCGATGGTCCCCCCCATCCAGAAACGGGCAATGCGGAATCGGTTTGGACATTTTGCCTTTCCGGGCGATCAATGCCTGACGCCAATTCCCCACCACGCGCCGTCTTTTTCCCCTCCCCTGGTAATCCGGGGGAGGGTCAGGGTGGGGGCCGAAGCTCAATCTGGCCAGGATCAGCGCAACGCCATCCAGCCGAACCAAGATCGGCGATCAAGCGCGCACCACGTGAGCAGTAGGATTTATAGGACTGATGCCCTCAGGCAACTTCCGCCGTCTCGCACGCCGCAGGCGGCATGCGCTGCGTCTGAAGGCACAAGGCAAGGAATAGATGCCGAAGCCGATCCAGCGGCTGGCGATCCAGAAAATCGCTCGTGAAATCCACCGGAAACTTGGAAGGATATTCGCTGAATTGTCGAACCAGGGCAGGCTTGTCCAAACTTGAAACCAGCGTGATCAGCTCTTCGACTTGATCGGACTGAAGCATATCAATTTCTCCCGAAGCCTAAAGGAACAAATCGATCAAAGTTCCCTTAGTCACCGTATCGGGTTGACGCACGACTACCTTTATTACGTCCGCCGCCGGCAACGGTTCCTTCCATGGCACCGTTTTCCACGGTGGCTGCGGCCCCGCCGTTATCGTCGGTGTCTTCGCCGAAGGAGCCGGCGGCGGCGCCGGACGCGGCTCAATCCGCGCCCGCGGATGCAGCACCGGCCTCGGTAGATACCGCGGCGTCGGATGAAGCACCCGCCTGGGTAAATAGCGAGGCTCCGGTGTTATCGTCCCCCTCCCGCCGCAGCAGAACGTATCGACCGGGCAACCTGGCGAACCTCTATGGGCCGCCGTCGTAAGGTCGGCCGTCCGAATCGCCGCAATGATCGACTGCGTCAGTTGAAGCTGAAGCGTCGCGACCAGAAGATTGACGTTCGAAACCGCCGCCACGCGCAGCAGTGAGCAAAGGCCATGGATGCCCGTGCCAAATCTGCGCCAGCGATAAAAAACGCCTTGAATATTGCGGCAAACAAATTTTTATGCGATCAATGTGCGCGATGTCAAACTGGTCCGTTTATGCCGGATGATGCCCCAAAGCAACATGCCCCGATGCGAACCGAGCATTTGGATTTTCAACTTCCGCCAGAGCTGATCGCGCAAACGCCCCCACCAAACCGCGGCGAATCACGCCTCCTTCATTACGCTCGCCCAACGCGCGAGATTCACCATCGCAAGTTCTCGGACCTTCCCTCGATCCTGCGCCCCGGCGACGTGATGGTCTTCAACGACTCGAAGGTAATTCCCGCCCGCTTTTATTTGCGCAAGCAGACAGGGGGAAAGGTCGAGGCGTTGTTTCTTCAACAAATAGAACCGAGAAAATGGCTCGTTCTTTTAAAGGACCTCGGAAATTCCGACCCCATCCTCACCCTCCCCCTCCCCGGAAGTACCAAGGCAGATGAAGAGGGAGGGCTGCCCGTCCGGGTTTTGGAGCGTCGCGGAGCCGGCGAATTTGTGATCGGACTTTCGCAGGCAATTCCAGCAGTGCAGTTGCTCATGCAAATCGGCCGAATGCCCCTCCCGCCCTATATTCGCAGGCAAAAACAGAGCGATGAGCGGGATGAGATGGATCGGCAGCGGTATCAGACGGTTTATGCCCACCAGCCGGGCGCCGTCGCCGCGCCAACGGCGGGCTTACATTTTACACCGGAGATTTTGCAGCGTCTGGAAGGGATGGGAATCGAGCGGGTGATGGTGACCCTGCACGTTGGGGCAGGAACATTTAAGCCGATCACATCCGACACGCTCGCCGCTCACGCGATGCACAGCGAAAGTTACGCGATCAGCGACCAGGCCGCCCATACCCTCAACCGCGCAAAAAAAGAAAACCGCCGCCTCATCGCCGTCGGGACAACTTCAGCCCGCGTTCTGGAAAGCCAGCCGGACGATCGCCCAATCGCCGCCGGTGCCGGGAGCACAAATATCTTCATCTACCCCCCCTACCGCTGGAAGTACGTCGGCGCCCTCATCACAAATTTCCACCTGCCCCGCAGCACACTGATCGCCCTGGTAGCCGCGATGACGGGACTGGAAGAGCAGCGGCGGATTTACCAGGAGGCGATAGCAGAGCGGTATCGCTTTTTCAGTTACGGGGATGCAATGATGATGGAATAGGCGCAGCCGGACCTTGCCTCGGCATGCCGCTTTTTTCCCCCGCCCCCGGTACGCCGGGGGAGGGTGGGGGGAGGGGGTTTCCCTCCGTCCCACGATCCAAGTTGAGCGCAAAAGGCGGGAGGAGTGGGCAGGGTACGGGAGGGGCGAGGGGGGGAAACCATTGAGGCCCCATGCATCTAAATCTCGCCTGATTCCCCCCTCGCCCCTCCTGCATTGCATTCGCATTTGCTTTTAAAAAGCTGGTCGCTTCGTCTACGAATTCATAAACCTGTCCAGCCTTAATGTCTTGATCCGATGCCGATCGAATTGAGCCCGTAAACCATAATCGCAGTGATGTCGCGACCGATCTATCAGAAAGCGATTGAACGTTAGCACGCGTCCCCTATCTCCGGGAATGCCATCATGCCGATGGGTTCCTTGTTGCACCCACCAAGTATAATCTCATCGTGCATTTTCTAGCAAATGTACTGCTTGGGCTCCTCTGCTTCGTGCCGTGCTTGTGGCTTGCCCTTTTTCTGCTCGCATGGCGTGACGCGCGGCGTAAAAACGAGACGGCCCCGCCCGGTCAGCACCAAATTGACGAACGGGCTATGCACTTGCCACAGATTTCGTCCGCACCGCGCGGGTTGTTGTACCGGCTAGGGTACGTGCTTACCTTGCTTTTGCACGCGGTCGTAGCGACTTTGGTTTGGCCCGGCTTAGTTGGGTATTGGCTGGGATCCTCCCAAAAATCCTCAAAAGGCGAATAGCCAGGTAGAAGGTAAATCCAAACGCCCTTGGGACGTTCATAGAACTGCTGAATCCATCACTGATTCCCATCCACCTGCGCAGTCTCCGTATCATCCCCCTCCTTCATCGCCCCCACATTCCGATCCGTATAAGCCTTATCCGAATAATCCCACAGCACGCTCGCAACCTTAGGATCCGGCAGCGGCAAATCCGGCGAAGCCGGCACTTCCATATACGTAAACGCCCGCTCGATAAACTTCACCGCCGCCGGCGCCGCCACTTTACCGCCGTAGTGCGCGATCGCCCGGTCGGGATCATGAATCACGCACACGACAACGATTCGCGGATTCTCATACGGCGCCATGCACATGAAGCTGCTGTTGAACCGCGTCGGGCTATACCCATGCCCCTCGGCAATGTGCGCCGTTCCCGTCTTGCCCGAAATATTCCACGTCTTGCTCCGCATCCCCTCCGCCGTCCCGCGGATCACCACATCGCACAGAATTCGCCGCATCTCTGCCGTGATCTGCGGGTCCATCACCTCCGGCAACGAATCAAAACTCGCCGATCGCCGCCGAGACATGATGTTCCCATCCGGATCCACCGTCCCCAGCAGCAGGTGCGGCGTCACCAGCTTCCCCCCATTCGCATAAACGCTAAACGCCCGCGCAAGCTGCAGCGGCGTAACCATCACCTCATACCCCTGCGCCACCGATTCCGTGCTCTTCCGCGTCCACTTCCGCAAATTGTAAACGACCCCTGAATCCTCGCGCGGCAAATCGATCCCCGTCCTCTTCCCAAACCCGAACCGGGTAATTGCATCGTGCAGCCGTGCATTGCCCATCCGCTCCGCAAGCTGCGACATGAGAATATTGCTCGATTTCACCAGCCCATCCCACGTACACAAATTCCCGTAATGCTCCACATCCGTGATCGCCCGCCCATATGGCGTAAACCAGGTGATCCCCGGAATATCCCACACTTCCCACGGCGTGGTGACATTCCACATAAACGCCGGCCCTGCAATAAAGGGCTTGAACGTCGAGCCCGGCTCGTAAGGAGCGATCAGCGCACTATCCCGCCTCTCATCGGGAGTCGAATCACTGAGCGTGCCCGGATTGAACGTGGGATAATTCGCCAGCGCCAGGATCTCCCCCGTCCACGGATCCATCGCAATGAATTCCCCGCGCTTCCCATGCACATGCTCCACGGCATCCCGAAGTTCCTCCTCCGCGATCATCTGCAGATTCGCGTCAATCGTGAGAACAATATGTTGCCCATGGCGCGGCGGCACGTAGTCCTGCGCATCAACCCCAATCGGCCGCCGCTGCGCATCTTTCATCTCCCGCGCAAAGCCCGGCTTGCCCGTCAGAAGCGAGTTGTACTCCAGTTCCAGCCCATCGAGCCCCGAATCGTCCGACCCAACGCCCCCAAGCACATGAGCGGCCAGCGCCCCCATCGGGTAGCACCGTGCGCTGCCCGTATCGATGCCAACGCCGGGAAGGTTCATCGCCTGAATCTGCTGCACGGTCCCATCATCAAGGTCTTCCGCGACCTTGACGAACCGGCTGGTAGCGCGATCCCCCAGCAGCTTGGCCAGTTCAAACGGATCCTTGTCGATGATCTTGGCCAGCTTCCCGAGCGCATCGTCCATGTCATTCAGGCTGCGCCCATCTTCCTGAAAGGCATCCTGCATGAACTTCGGGTCGATGAAGAGATTCCGCGTCTCAACCGATCCCGCCATGATCAGCCCGTTGCGATCGTCGATGTTCCCGCGCCGGGCCGGCAGATTCATCACCAGGTGCTGCTGACGATCCGCCCGGGAGATGGTCGCATCGCGCCCGTAAGTTTGCAGGTATCCCACCCGTCCGATGAGCGCCGCGAACAAGCCGACGATCAGCAGGACAACGATCCGCGCAGAATGGTAGAAAACGTGGGCATGGAATGGTCCGATAATAGATCGGCAAATCGGGGGGATTACGATAAAAATGGCGGATGCAGGAGAGCTGTAAGCCGCCAGCGACCGCAGACTATAAGAACAACCCGGCATCGACCTTAAAGCGGTCGGCGAGCACGCGGATGTGTGCTTTACTCAATTGGCGAGAACCATTCAGGATCTTGGGGCCCAGCTCCCGATTTCCCAGAAGCCGGCCCAGGTCAGAACCCGTCATTCCATTGGAATCGAGCAGAAAGCGCAGCATTTCCAGCGGAGAAAGACGGCTTGTGTCGATGCGTTCATGCTCATTTTCATAAGCTTCAAATAGAATTGTCAGCGTTTCAAGATACTCGGATTGGCCCGCCGTAAGCTTCGGAAGGGAAGTCAGACGGTCGATCATTTCCTGTGTATTGGCGTAGCCAACCTCATCATGAATTGCCTGGGGGGGATACAAACGGACTAGATCGGCGAAATTCGCCGGTAGCTTCTCGAGACGTGTTTTCAACCGCCGCATAGTTCATCCTTCCATCCGCCCGTGTCATATTGGCGATGAGTTAGAACCATCTTTACGTAAACCACGTGGAATCGGTACTCAATGCGCGTAATTAAGCGATATTTATTGCCGCCGATATTGAAGACAATCGCCGTGATTCCACATTGAAGCGGGACTCCCGAGGCATTGGCAAAGGTTGCCCGCACATCGGCGAAATTGGCCCAATCGGCCTTTTCCGCCGCCTTGAACCACGCTTCAAGCGGGTTGTGAGCGTCAGCGTACATTTCCCAGAACTCACGCAGCCGCCGCTTGCTGATCACCCGCATCCGTGTACATTTTGTACCCGAAGTGATCGGAAGTCAACTGGATTTCGCAGAGCTACTGATTTCCCGCATCCGGATCATCCACCCACGATCGCTTGATCGCCGCATTCCCCGCCGAAAGCTTCAGATCCTTATCCTTCGTCGACGCCGCCAGTGCATTCGGCGCCGTCGCCACGGCTATCGCCATCTGCTGGTTCCAGAGCTGAAGCTGGCTCGCTTCGATTTCGTTATGCAGCTTGTTGGTTTCGAACGTCAGGTTCAGCCGCTGTTCGCGGAGTTCCAGCAGGGCGACCGCGATTGCGGCACCACAGAGCAGGCATAGAAGCATTTTGAGCATGGGTCTCAGTTGTTACTGGCAGCCACCGGTTTGGCGGGAAGTTGCAGTTTCATCCCGGGAATAACCACGTCGTGATCGTCCCCTTTCAGCACCGATTCGTTCAGCGATTTAATTGCGTCAACATCCGAAGGATCGCCAAGCTGATCGTTCGCGATTCTCCACAGGCTGTCCCCTTCTTTCACCGTGTAGAAATATCGCCCGGTCGTCGAATTTGAGGGATTTACCACCGCAACTTCGCTCGAGCCGTTGTTGTCCCCAGTGCCGGGAATCACGTACGCTTTGCCGACGATCACCATGTCCGGATCATCTTGAAGCGATGGGTTGGCATTGATGATCGCCTGGCGGTTTTCCGGCGTGTTCGAACCCATGAATTTCGCCGCCATGCGCGAAACAGTATCGCCCGACTCGGCACGATATTCCTTCGGACCCGCAGGCACCGAGGCCTGAGAAGATTCGGTATTCGGAGCGTTTCTTCCATCCACCTGCGCCGGAACGATCGGCTCCCCGTTTTGAGCCGCCACGTCGCTCAGCGCCTTGTCTGGCGACGGCGCATCCGCGCCGTGATCTTCGGGCGCCGGTGGCGGAACCAGGTTCGACGCCTCCGGTGTGCTGTTCGCCTGGGCCGAATAATCATGCGAAGCCACCACCGGTGGCGGTGACTTCTCCAGCTCATCATGCGTCGCAACCTGCTGGTTCGGTGAAGTCTCCGACGGCGTCACAAAATTGATCGGCGGACTCGCCCCGCCCGGTGAATCCGTTGCTCGGCGCACCGCGTCCCCGATATTCGTCAGCACCGCCGCCGGCAACTCCTGCGTCGCCCGGAAATGATCCGACAGGAGAATCCCGATCACGATGATGAACGCCAGCCCCACCAGCAGGCTGATTTTGGTTTCACGAGTCATGTCTGCCTCCCAAAGGCAGTTGCGAGTTGACTTCGGCGAGCTCAGTCGAGCCGCGAGTTGCGGGTTGCGAGTGAAACGCAAATGCATTTACTCGCAACTCGCAACTCGTCACTCGCAACTTCATGATTTCTCAATCACACGCATCTTTGCCGACCGCGATCGGGGGTTTCGGGCGATTTCTTCGGAGGTGGGTGTGAGGGGCTTCGAGGTGATCACCTTAAAGACCCCGGTCTGCTCCAACGACCGAAACGCCAGTTTCACCGCTCGATCTTCCATCGACTGAAAGCTGATCACGGCCAGCCGTCCACCGGAAACCAATCCCGCCGGCGCCTCTTTCAGCAGCTCGGCCAGATTCTCCATTTCCCGGTTGACCGCCATGCGAAGCGTGAGAAACGTTCGCGTGGCCGGATCAATCCGCGACGGGCCTTTGCCCCGACGCGGAATTGCCGAGCGAACCAGCTCGGCAAGTGCTTCCGTATCTTTAATCGGACGACTTCGCCGGCTTTCGACAATCTTTCTGGCAATTTGGCGGGAATAACGCTCTTGGGCCAGATCATATAGGACGTTGGCCAGCGATTCTTCGGGCAATCGATTCACAAGGTCTGCCGCATTTTCAGGCAGTTCGGGGTCCAGCCGCATGTCCAGCGGCATGGGCCGGTCGAAGCTCAATCCGTAATGGGCGTCGAAGAGCTGATTGGTACTAATACCCAGGTCCGCAAGGATGGCGTTCACCGGCGGATTCCCGGCTTCCGACAAAACCGTGGAAACCCGCGAGAAGTTCGCATGAAAAAGCCGCCGGCGGCACTGGAGCGACTCCAGCCGCCCCGCCGCGAATTCCAGATTCCGCGGGTCCGCATCCAGTCCGATGAGCAGCCCCCCGGCTCCAAGACGCTGCCCGACGGCCAGTGCATGTCCCCCGCGCCCAAGCGTGCAATCAACCACGGTTTGCCCGGCGGACGGATCGAGATATTCCAGCACCTCCGCGAGGAGAACAGGGTCGTGGCCGCTAATAGAGGGGTCGATCATTGGGTCCCCTCTCCCTGTAATCAGTCAGAGGCGATAAATCAAAGAGGTGGAGATTGAAAGACTAAATAGTGTTGCGGGATGTCTGGACCAGGCATCGATCGCCAAGTTTAGCAGCCCCGCTTGCGGGGCGCGTCCCCCTGGCCCAGAAACACGAAACATCATTTAGGTAGCGAATTTACGGCCGGATTGGCCTATTTCTGAGGCGGTGTCGAGGTGGCGGCGCTGTCGACGTCCACCTCCGCGGCATTCGCCGGCGCGGCACTGTTCGGCGCGGCCTCGTTTTCGTTCGCCTCTTCTGTCAGCGTCGGCCGCGTGGTGGGCGAAGAGAGTTCGCGATTCAGACCGTCCAAACGATTCATGATCTGATCGGTTCGGCGATCGATGATCTTATCCACCGACGACTGATCCGCCGCCAGCCGGGTCTTTTCGTCGTCCAGCATCTTTTCCAGCTTCTCGATGCGCGTCTGCCGCTCCGAGAAATCCAGGTTGACGATCTCGGCGATCTTATCGCGGATTTTTTCGCGGATCGAAGCGCTGTCGGCCTCCCCGCTCGACTGCGCGTCCATCGTCAAAGCAAAAAGATCATCCTCCAGACGGACCCGCTTCACGAGCTGGTCGGCAACGTCCGGAAAATGGTCCTTCGTGAAAGTGAAATTCCGCCACCGCCGGATCGCGTCGAGGCGAATCGGAGCGTTCGGCCGAAGCTGCAGGCTCGACAGAACCCGCCAGCGCCGGAGAGTTGACCCGCATGAAGGCCATCATGTCGTTCCACTCTTCCTGCGTGTAAGGACGGATCCCCGCGGTTCGCCCGGCAGTAAGCGCCCACGCACGCCGCCACTGTCCCATATTCAGCGGCGAGGGACGCGTCGTCGAAACCGACGCCGTCGGCTGCGTCGCCGGCACATCCGCCCACACCCCGGCGCAAGCCATCACCGCCATGCCTACTGCAAGAATGCTACCCCTCAATTTCGCCTTCATGGCTGCCCCACATTGCTGTTGTTTGAATCGCCCGCATGATTATCGCCCGCATGATTATCGATGACGCGGCTGCCGTCACTGGAGAAATCAGCGTCCGCGGGCGTCACCGATGCCACTTCGGCCACGTGAAGATTCGACTCGTCAGTCGCGGAATCATCCAGCGGAATCGAAAGCAGCGCCAGTTTTTCCTCCGAAGTCAGATCCCGATGCTGCGGCAAAGTCGGCAGCTCATTGTCCGCGAACGGATCATTCGGCCCGTTAAACGCGGGCTGGTTCGAACCACCGCCCTCGGGCCCTAGTTTCTGGTTATAGACCGTATAGATATAGAACCCGATCATCAGCGAAGCCGCGATAGCAACCCCGATGCGCCGCCACGGCAACTGCCGGCTGCTGCTTACCAGCTCGTCCGCCGGCTTGTAGTGGATATTGATCCATCGCCGGATCAGATCCCCCACCCGCCGCTGCGCCGCCATCGGCATCATCACCGGCCGCGTCATCCCATCCAGTGATCGCAGCGCGTCGAACGCCAGCTCCTGCGTCTGCCGCAAAATCTCCAGCTCCGCCCGCAGGCTCGGATCCGACGCCAGCATCTGCTCCACTTCCTGCCGATCGTCCGGAGGAAGCTCATCCGCCAGGTACATCAGCAGGATCGCTTCGTTGTTTTCGAGTTGTTGCAGATAGCTCTTCATGACTTCAATTCATTGGGGCTTCAATTCATTCTCAGCTTTTTGTCTCCATCGGCTCGGCCAGAAGCTGCCGCAGACGGATCATTGCCTTGTGCATTCTTCCCAGCGCCGTGTTCAGCGGGCAACCCAGCATCTGGGCGATCTCCACGAACCTCAGGTTCGCGTAATATCTCAGAAGAAGTATCTCCTTCTGATTGTCAGGCAGCAATTCGATTGCCGCCCGCAGCTTTGCCTCGGCCTCGACGCCTTCGATTCGATGGGCGGCGTCCGGAGCCAACTCGTCCGTGATAAGTCGAAGCCCTTCCTTGACCTTTTTTTCCCTGCCCTGCGACCGCCAATGGTCGTGCGCCTTGTTCGTCGCGATGCGATACAGCCAGGCTTTAAACCCACCCGCGCCGGAGGTCAGATCAAACTTATCCAGGCTCTCCAGCACGCTGGTCCACGTCTGCTGATGCAATTCCTCGGCAAGCTGTTCCGATCGAACCAGCCGCTGAAGATACCGCAAAAGCGACGAGCAATGCCGCCTGGCGAGGTCTTCGCCTGCCCATTCATCGCCGGTGAGCAACCGCCTCACGAGCGACTCATCGCTGACCGGAGTTGTATCTTCTGGTGGCACGCGCGCGTCCATCCACAACTCCGATCGTCACTTGTTTAACGCAGATCGGAGCCAAATATTGCCCCGTTTCACTTCGTTAACCTGGGGCGAATCTACTGCAAGCACTTTAGGCATATGACTTTATATTTTTAATGCCATCCGAAAATAATGTTTCCGAAACCCAGGCACTCATGAAATAATAGACCTCCAGCCGCGTTTGAGAATTTGGTCAGGGTGCAGGGCTCAAATCGCCAGGAGGCGAACATGCGATTGACCTTTGTCATTGCGATGGCCATTCTCTTTGGTCTGGCCGCCTATGCCAAGCTTCTGGCCATGGCCCAAAGCCCCGCCACCCCCTCCTACGGGCCTCTCCAGGGCGCCTCGCCCATCCATTTCCCTCATTCCAACGCCGAACAATAAGCCCGCACCTCCATCCGCTATAATCTTACCCGATGGGAAAGAAGAATCAGCCACTGCCCAAATCGTTTGAAGAAGCCATCGCCGAACTGGAAAAAATCCTCGCCGACCTCGAAGGCGGCCAGGTGGGGCTTGAAGAAAGCCTCTCCCGCTACGAGCGCGGAACATTTCTGATCCAGCATTGCCGCGCAGTCCTCGGCGCAGCCGAAAAACAGATCGACCTGCTTTCAAAAGCCGAAGACGGCGCCATCCAGTCGCAACCGATGGAAGAGCCCGAAGAGTGAGTCTTACCCCCACTTGCCACTTGCCCCCACCCCCGGTACTCCGGGGGGAGGGTTGGAGGGGGTCGAAACCGGAAAAGTTTTCTACTGCTCAAACCCTCTATCCCCAACTCCAATCCCCACCCTCCCCAGTAATTTCACCACGTTATCATGATAAATCTTCTGCAGTACATCATCCGGCAGCGCCATCCCCCGCAGCATCGGTTGATTCTCCTCCGATAAATCCGGATCAAAAATCGGGCTCCGCCCATTATAAGCCGTCTCCCACAACTTCCGGTGCGCCCAAAACCTGCTCGCCAGAAAATCAAACCCCCGGTCATCCCCGCTCACCTGGTCCGTGCCAAACAGAATCCGATCGCTGTTACGGATAACGAAATCCCGCGCCGCATCCCGCCGCGCGCTCAGCTCCCGCACCATCCAGCGGGTAGCGCTGTTGTCCAAATAAAGATTCGGAAACTTGTCCAGCAATCTCTGAAGCCGCGGCAGATTCTCCGGATTTCCCCCCATGTGCGCCCCCACCCACGGCCGATCGCGATATTCCTCCAGCGCCCACTCCCACATCGCGTAATGATCCTCGCGCGTGCCATACTTGGCGGCATCCGCATACTTCCCGTTGTACCAGGTATCCGGATCCCCCACATGGCTCATCAGGATCATCCCCCGATCGGCCGCCTCCTTGATCACCGGCCGCAGCGCCGGCGAATCCAATCGGATTTTCCGCATCGCGATCGTCCCCGGCGCCATGTGAAACTTAATGATCCGCGCCCCCATGTTGTAAAACATCTCCAGCCGGCGCAGCCAGTCGTCGATCGACGGATTCTGCCACGAGGGCACCGCAATGAACTGAATCTTCCCCGGCCACTCCCGCTGAAGCACCAGCGCCTCTTCAAGCGGCGCCATCGTCACAAACGCGTCAATGCCGTAATGATCCGCCGTTTCAAACCAAACTTTCGCATGCCGGGCCGCAATCAGATGTGTGTGATAATCAATCACCGCCCCGCGAACTTTCGGCCGCGGCATCGGCTGCCGATAATCCAGGTGCAGCCGGTTGTATTCATTAACCTTCGCCGGCGCCAGCACCGCCGCGGCGGCAGCAGTCAGATTCGTCGGCGGTGGCGCAACGGTACTCATCAACTAAGCGTATGCTCATAAAGAATCGGATTCAAACGAAGCGAACTTTATGATCCGCACTCCCGTTTAGCCGCAACCCCGCAGGGGTGCGCGTCCCGTTTACCGATACCCCCCGCTGATAAACAGCGTCTCCCCCGTAATCCAATCCGCATCCGGCGACGCCAGAAACACCACCGCCGGCGCAACATCCCGCGGCTGCCCGATTCTCCCCAGCGGCGTCTGCGCTTCCACCATCTTGCGGAAGTCGCTTTCCTGCATCCCCGCCGCTTTGAGCCCGTCGGTTTCAACCATGCCGGGATTAATCGAGTTCACCCGGATTTTGCGCGGACCGAATTCCTTCGCCAGCGAGCGCGTCACCGCGTCCACTGCCGCCTTCGTCGCGCTGTACACGCTGCCGCTCGGCACGCCCAGCGTCGAGACCACCGAGGAAATGTTCACGATGCTCCCGCCCTCAGGGCCGATCAGTTTGCAAGCCTCCCGCGACGCCAGCAACAGCCCCAGCACGTTGAGATCAAACAGCTTGTGGAAATGCTCGGCCGTGACATTTTCCAGCGGCACAAACTCGTAAATCCCAGCATTGTTCACCAGGATATCGAGCCTCCCAAACGCCTTCTTCGTCTCCGCAAACAGCCTCTTCACGTCGCTCTCATTGGCGATGCTCGCCTGCACCGCGATCGCCTTCCGGTCCAGACCCTTGATCTCAGCCACCACGCCATCGGCAGCCTCTTTGCTCGAGCTGTAATTCACGACGACCGCCGCCCCCTCCCGCGCCAGTTGCACCGCGATCGCCGCGCCGATCCCCTTCGATGCCCCCGTCACCACCGCCACTTTTCCTTCCAGTTTCCCGGCCATATCGATCTCCTTGAATGAGTTATGTACCGATCGGTAAAAAATATACCCCCAACACTATTTCCGGTGGACGAACTTTGTCAAGTGGATTATTGTACTAACTGGTATGAAACTCAGACGGGCCTCGCCAAAACAAATAGGCCGTCCGCGCCAGTTCGACCCCGAGCGCGCCCTTCAGCGGGCCATGGAAGTCTTTTGGCGCAAAGGCTATGAATCCGCGTCGCTGCCCGATTTGACCCGGGCCATGGGCATCAATCGCCCCAGCCTCTACGCCGCGTTTGGAAATAAGGAGCAGCTTTTTCGCCGCGTTCTCGATCGCTACGCCCGCGGCGAGGCCACTTTCATCGCCGTCGCCCTCCGCAAGCCCACTGCCACGCAGGTCATCCGGCACATTTTCCGCGGGGCCGTCCAATTCCTGTCGGACAGGAATCACCCGCGCGGTTGCCTGCTGATGCAGGGCGTTCCGCCCTGCGGCGACGCAACCGACCCCGTCCGCCGCGAGATCGTCGCCCGCCGCCTGGCCACAGAAACCGCCATCCGCAATCGATTGCAGCGGGCCCAGGCCCAGGGCGATCTTGCCCGCACCGTCAGCGCCGCGGATTTGGCCCGGTTCATTACCGCGCTGGTCCACGGCTTATCCATTCAGGCCGCCAGCGGAACGACGCGCGGCGAGCTTCAAACCTTGGCTGACATGGCCATGCGCCATGCACCGACCGGCTGTAACTTGAGTCCCCCATATCAGGTCGCGACTCGGCATCGCGCCTGCTACCATTTCCCCCCAACCCAAAAGGCGAGCGCGTCGCGCCCCCGAATCACCTGCCCCCACTCAATGCGAAAACAACAGCCTATCCTTTTCCTTCTGGCTCCCCGCAATATAATAATCTTCAAACCACGCCGGCTTGCCGCTGATCGCCGTTGGCTTTTGCAGGGTCAGGATGTTGTTGTCCTTCGTGGTCGAAGCCTCTTCCATATTGGATCTGAAATGCAGATGGTCGAACACCCGGATCGCTTCAATCGCATATGAAGTGGCCACACGCGGATCCTCGATCGTTAGAAGCCCCAACCAAACTCAATCAGCCGCGAGGACTTTTTTTCGCCCCTCACCCCTTCTTCAGCCGCTCCACCGCAGCATCCACTTCCGAAGCAATCGCCGCGATGTCCGAAGCCGCCCCAACCTGGTCGTTTCGAAAATCCTTCGCCCGATCCGCCAGCGATTTCAAAAGCTGCACGTCCGGATCCTCGCTGCGCGCCGCCAGCCGCTCCCCAGCCTCTTTCGCCAGGTCCGCGGCATCCCCCGCATTCAATGTCAACGGCGACCGGCACAGCCGGTCAAAATCCGCCAGCTTCGCCGCCAGGTCCTTCCCCTTCTGCTCGATCTTCGCCGCGTTCGACTGCGCCATCCCGATCTGGTGATTGTTCACCGCCTTCGTGTATTCCCCGAACAGCGTCATGAGCACTCGCGCCGCCGGCGCGAGAACGCGAAGGTTCGCCGAAATCCGCGCATTCATCTGCGCCGCCAGCCGGTCGATTTCCGGATTGCCCGTCTCAATCGGCTCCGACGAGGCCGGCGCCGGCGCCGCATGCCAACTACCGGTAACCGTGCCCCCGGCAGTATCGTCGCTCGACCCGCCGGAAGTTTCCGGCTCCTGCATCAACTCCCCCATCGCCCCCTCCGCCGCATGAACCGACGTATAGCTGTACAGCGGCCCCAGCTCCATGTAGTGCGGCTTTATCCTCTCCCAGTCTTCGTTGAGCATCGACTCAATGCGATTCAGCACCGTCAGCCCATCGCCGGGAAAGCTCCCCTCGTCGATAGGCCGGATCAGATATCGCCGAAACTTCTTAAACACCACCACGTCCGCCACGACAACGGCGACAAGCAGCGCCCCGCAAATCGACGCGCGCACCGGGCTCTTGTAATTCACAAACGCGATCGCCAGCGCCACCAGCAGCGGAAAAACCGCCGCCTGGTAAAACGCGAAATCCGTGCGCGCCAGGCGCGATTTCAGCACCGACGCCGACCAGAGCGTCGCAATCCACGCCGCCACGCCCGCCGCCAGGAGCGGATTTTGCGCGATCTGGATCCACTTGGCCTTCATCGTCGTCGCCTGGTTGATCTGGTCGGGAAACAAAAGCCCGACCAGAACCGCCAGCCCGACCAGCACCACCGCGATAAAGGTTCCAGGCAGAACCTGAAGATTTCCAATCCGCTTTCGCACCAGCAGGGCGTGTTGAATCGCGTCTTCCTGCCCCGGAACAAGCTGCCCCGCCTTCGCGGAATATTCCAGGCTTTCCAGCCACCCGAACGATTTGAACTGCGCCTTCGCCTCCGCGACATACGCCGCCGCAAGCTTGCCGCGCCATGCGCCCAGGATTCCGTTGGCCTTGCTTTCCCATTGCGAGTCGTCGAGGGCCCGGCGAAGCTCTTTCATCCCCTGGTGAATCTGCTCCCCATTGAGAAGCGTCGCCGCCCGCTTCGTCGGCTCCTGCCGAATCTTCGTGAACGGCTCCCCCGCCGACACGATGCTCAACCCATTGCCCACCAGGAACGCCCGATATTTCTTCTTATCAAATCGGTACGCCGCCGTGATGACGTTGGCGCGGTAGATCAGCAGGTCTTCGCGCTGAATTCTCCCGAAAAATTCCCGCCGGCTGTCGCGCGTAAGGTTGATGACGGCGGCCCGCAGCGGCGCGCTGGCGATCGTTTCCAGAAGCTTTTCATTGAGCGCGCCGGAGGAAAAATGGGCGAGGAGACGGTAATCGGCCGAGCGCAGCATCGACCCCGCCTGTGGGGCAATCAGATGTTCCAGGGTTTGCGATCGCTCCGGTTCGTCGCCGCGGGTGCTGCGAATCAGCAGCTTGACGATGTACAGGGGCCTTGCCGCC
Organism: uncultured Phycisphaerales bacterium; assembly: GCA_963755915.1. GTDB lineage: Bacteria > Planctomycetota > Phycisphaerae > Tepidisphaerales > Tepidisphaeraceae > PALSA-1353. The sequence continues at coordinate 1,828,942 of CAVWLP010000002.1, read as the reverse complement.
GCGTTGATGAGCGAAATCCCGTTTTCGACCTCGGCGCTCCCGCCGGCCAAGGCGTTCGCCCAGCGGATCAGCCGGAGGCGGATGTTCGCGGATTCGCCCTGGTCCATGTCGCGGATTTCGAAGTAGCCCTTGAGAGCGTTTCGCAATTCCTCCACGCTGCGGACCTGCTTTTTGCTGATTTCGTCGAAGAGCGCATCGCGATCGGCGCGGGAGGTAACGCGCGGAATCGGCGGGATGACCGGCTCGCCCCCCGTTTGTTCTTCGGGCGTAACCGCCGTGTCGGCGCCGGCTTCCTGTTGCTCCTCAAGCTGCTCGTCAGTGGCCGGCGCTGGTTCGTCGGCGAGGGGTTCCGCAGCCTCGGCGGCGGCTTCGTCCTCAGACGCGAAGGCCGGCGGTGAATAATCGTCGTCAGATTTCAGGCTCAGCTCACCCCCGGCCTCGGATTCAGGCTCTACTGTCTCTGCCACTGGGGCGACAGGAATATCGGCTTCGCGAAATTTCAGCTCGGTTTCAACCGGCGCAGCCGCCGGCGACGGCGCCTGGAAAACCGGCTGTGACGCACCCCCGGCGCCAGTGCATCGAGGAACGCCTTCGCCGATTCAAATCGGCGGTCGCGGCGGGCATAGGCCTTCTTAAAGGTGTCATCCAGCGATGCAGGAACATCGGAATTCAATTCGCTGGGAAGCTCGGCGCCGCTCGGCGGTTCGCCGGTGAGCATTTCAAAAAGCACGACGCCAACGGAATAGATATCCGATTTCACGTCCGGCGCAGCCCCGTCCCGCTGCTCGGGCGCCACATAGGCGAGCGACCCGCGCTGCGGCTGCGCCTTGGCGGCCGCGTCGCGCGTGACCGTCGCCGTCGCAGCCTGACCGACGCCAAAATCGGTCAGCTTGACCGAGCCGCTGGCGGCGAAGTCGCCCGCGGCCGCGCTGGTCTCCAGCAGAATGTTCTCCGGCCGCACATCCCCGTGAACGATCTGCCGCTCATGTCCGAAACGCAGCGCTTCCAGCACCTGGCGCAAAATGTTCACCGATTTATCGACGCTGAGTTTTTTGCCGGCGATCCACTGCCGCAGCGTTTCCCCGGGGATAAATTCGGTGATCAGATACGGCGGCTGCCCCTTCGGATCGAACCCCAGCGGGCAGAGGATGTTCGGATGGACCAGCCGATGTAGCCGCACCCCCTCTTGCTGCAAATTGCTTACGTACTGCGCATCCGTGGGAATTTTCACCAGCGCAAGCTGGTCTGACCAGGCATGGTGGTGCGCGCGCCACTCCTCCGCATAGGGGGTCTGCGCTACGAGACTATCGAGCACGTATTCACCGACGCGCTGATTGGCCTGGAACATCAAGTCCTGCCCATGAAGTCCTGCCCATGAAGTCTTGCCCATGAAGTCTTGTCTGGGGGGACAAACGTAATGGAAAGCGGGCGTTCACCAGCCCGTGATTCGAGCACACCTCGCCGCCAACAAGTCCGGCGATCGGCGTTCCCGAAGGTAAACGCGCCTCAATTCTACGAAATGCGCAACCGTATATACCGACTCCGGCTTAGAAAAAAATAATATTACAGTTGTGGCCATTCAAGCCCCCGAGGCCGGGAAGGCAAAATTTGCGTGTCGATTTCCTGCTTTTGCGACAATCGTATCTCCGTTTGCGAAAATTATTATGTTTTTAGGTGGAAATCGCCGATCGGCTGCATAAAATGGCGGTTGCCAGTCAAGTCAAGGAACGGATCACTCGGAACCGGAGGGCAGAATCATGAAAAGGCGATGGATTGTCGGCGGTGGGGCTTGTGACGCGGTTACTCGTCTTGTGGTTGCCGGTGTTGTGGGAATTGCCGGCGTCGCACTGGCGGCTCCCCCTTTCACCTTCACCACCGTCACCAATGTAGGCGACACCGTCGACATCGGCGGCGACACCCTCCTCGGTGTTGGGCAGATCGCCGTTAACAACCAGGGGGACGTTGGCATCTCGGCGCGATCTTTAACGTCAACGGCGAGGACCCGGCCGTGCTCTATTCGACGCCGGGACTTTTGGGTTATTCAACCTCCGTCGCCCTCGATGGGCAAAATTATACGGTCACGGGATTCACGCCGTCGCAACAATCTTCGGGGGGAAATCAGTTCAGTGAATTTGCGAACATTGCCATTTCCGGAAACTCCCTCGACCCGGTTTTGACTTTCTATGGCGAATTGCAGGACGCGACCAGCGACCAGGGTGTCCTGCAATATGACACCTTATCCGGCAACACCAGCGATGTCGCCTTCCAGAACGACATTGCGGGTTATCAGCAGGTGGCGGACGACTCCTCCGGAAACTTCCAGTATCAGGTCAACACGTCAAGCAATGTGTTGTTCCCCGCGGTCACAAAGTCGTCTCAGAATGTAATTCAGTACGGGCAATCGACCCCGCCGCCCACCACCGTCTTTACCAGCCCCACCGCCGGCGTCACTCAGAACATCGACGACGATTACCGCATGGGCGAGGGCGCCGATGGTTCCAGCGCCGCCGTTTTATTCTCGGGAAGCACGCCCAATGTCTATCTGATCCCAACAGGTGGGGGATCGGCGACGCCAATTTCTCTCGGAGCGAACTATACCCTCCCCATCAACCAGATACCCCAGCCCATCGTCGGATACACCAGCGGTGTCAATGGCTTGAATCAGGCAGTGGTCATCGAGGTCCACGACACCACCACGAACAAAGAAAACGTGGTACTGAGCGTCGGAGGCGGAGCCCCCAGATCGATCATCGCCAACGAGTTTTCACAGGTGTCGGGGAGCAATCCGTTTTACGGACAGTTAACCCCCAACGGACAGTTCGCCGCGATGATTCCGGGATTACCCAATACGCCCACCGATACGATTCAATATGGAAACCTCGCGGTTCCCAGCACGGTGGCGGCGACAATCGCCTCCGAAGCGCCGGCATCGGGTCCGATCCCAAACACCGCCTTGGCGGTAGACCCGTCGGAGCCGAGCCTGCCAATCATCTCTCTTCAGGAAAGCGCCGATGACTGGTATCCCGATGTGAATTCAAACGGCGCGGTCGCGTTTCCGGCATTGCTCGGGCCGCAGGGAACGTCGGCCGCCGATGCCACCGAGGCGATACTCCTCTGGCAGCCGGGCGACACCAGTCCGCAACTGGTTCTCTCCACCTCTGCCAGCAGCACTCCCGACGACAGCGACACTGTCAACATTGACGGTGAACCAGCGGTGGTCAACGACTTCATTTGGAATCCTCTGGGCAGCAACAACGACTATTTGAAGAGCTCGCTTAGCGACGACTATCTCGCCGTGGATGTGGATTACACGTTTATCGGAGGTCCCAACGTCGGAGATTCCGGCAATGCGGTGATTATTACCTCCGTCCCCGAGCCTGGGTCGATTGCCCTCCTGGGCATCGGGGCGTTTGGCCTCATGCGACGCCGACGCCGAGCCTGAACCCTTTATCGATTTCCTTGCCGAAAACGGCAACCAACTCTCTCGCCACCTGTCGATTTGGCATCCAAATCCCCATCCCCTCCTCCGCCCACTCGGCCGTGGGACCACCTAAACCATTACAGGACAATCATCTGCAACAGGCCCACGCCCCGGCGTCCCTGGCACGAGCTTTGCCTTTGGACTCAGTCAGTTTGCGAAATCTTTAAGGAGCAATTCTACATGGCAAAAATCATTGGCATCGATCTTGGAACCACCAACAGCGTCGTCGCCATCATGGAAGGCGATCAGCCCAAAGTGCTGATCAACGCCCAGGGCAGCCGGCTGACGCCGTCGGTCGTCGCCTTCACCGATAAGGGCGAACGCATCGTCGGCCAGAACGCCAAGCATCAGCAGGTCACCAACCCCAAAAACACCGTCTTCAGCATCAAGCGTTTCATGGGCCGCCGGCACAGCGAAGTGGCCGGGAAGAAAAGATGGTCCCCTACAAGTCGTCGGCGGCGCCCGAAGAACTCGTGCAGGTCGAGATCCGCGGCAAGAAATACACGCCCGAAGCCATCAGCGCCATCATCCTCGGCGATCTGAAAAAGACCGCCGAGGATTATCTCGGCGAGAAGGTCACCGAAGCGGTCATCACCGTCCCGGCCTACTTCAACGACGCCCAGCGCAAGGCCACCAAGGACGCCGGCGAAATCGCCGGGCTCAAAGTCCTCCGCGTTCTGCCCGAGCCGACCGCGGCGGCGCTGGCGTATGGGCTCGACAAGAAAAAGAACGAAAAAATCTGCGTCTTCGACCTCGGCGGCGGAACGTTCGACGTCTCCGTCCTCGATGTCGGCGACGGCGTCTTCGAAGTGCTCAGCATCAACGGCGACACCCACCTCGGCGGCGACGACTTCGACCAGGTGCTGATCAATTTCCTGGCCGATGAATTCAAGCGCACCGAAGGAATCGATCTCCGCAAAGACCCGATGGCCCTGCAGCGCCTCAAGGAAGCGGCCGAGAAGGCCAAGATCGAGCTCTCCAGCGCGATGGAAACCACCGTCAATCTGCCGTTCATCACGGCCGATCAGAACGGGCCCAAGCACCTGCAGATCACCCTAACGCGGTCAAAGTTCGAGCAGCTGATTACCCCGCTGGTCGAAAAATGCCGCAAGCCGGTGCTGGATGCACTGAACGACGCGAAGCTCACGCCCGAGCAGATCGACGAAGTCGTCCTCGTCGGCGGTTCGACGCGCGTGCCGATGGTGCAGCGGCTGGTCAAGGAGCTGTTCAACGGCAAGGAGCCCAACAAGAGCGTCAATCCCGACGAAGTGGTGGCCGTCGGCGCCGCCATCCAGGGCGCCATCGCCACCGGCGAGGTGAAGGACATCCTCGTCCTCGACGCCACGCCCTTGTCACTCGGCGTGGAAACGCTCGGCGGCGTGATGACCGTCCTCATCCCGCGCAACACCACGATTCCGACCAGCAAGGCGGAAGTCTTCTCCACCGCCGCCGACAACCAGAACGCCGTCACGATCAACGTCCTCCAGGGCGAGCGCGAGTTCGCCCGCGACAACCGCCTGCTCGGAACGTTCAACCTCGAAGGCATTGCCCCCGCCCCGCGCGGCGTGCCGCAGATCGAAGTGACCTTCAACATCGACGTGAACGGCATCCTTTCCGTCTCCGCCAAGGACAAGGCCACCAGCAAGGAAAACAAGATCACCGTCCAGAACGCCGGCGGCCTGAGCAAGGAAGAAATCGAAAAGATGAAGCGCGACGCCGAGCAGCACGCCGCCGAGGACAAAAAACGCCGCGAGGTCATCGACGTGAAAAACCGCGCCGAGGCCTTCGCCTACGAGACCGAAAAATCGCTCCGCGAGCACGGCGACAAGGTTTCCGCCGACATTCGCGGAAACATCGAAAGCGGCCTCAATAACCTCAAGGACGCCATCAAGAGCGACGACGGCGAACGCATCAAAAAGACCATGGAAACCCTTCAGCAGGCAAGCCTCAAGCTCGGCGAAGAGGTCTACAAGGCCACCGCCGCCCAGGCGCGCCGGGCGCAGGCCCCGCTCCCGAAGCCAGCACCAACCGCGGAACAACCACGGACGGAGCCAAGAAGGATGAGGATGTGATTGACGCGGAGTACGAAGTAAAGGAGTAAGACCCACAGCCTGACTCAGTAAAAAACCCATGGCATTGCCATGGGTTTTTTATTTTCGAAAGAAGGAGATGCGTGAGGCGCTTGCTCAGAACCTCGCTCTACACTTTCATCCCCCTGCGTCGAAATCGAATGTTGCCGATGCCCATGCCCGCCAGCACCACCAGTGCCCCGGTCGCCGGCTCAGGAACCAGCGTCGCATCCACAATCTGGAACCCGTTGAAATACGCGTTCGGACCCGTTCCTCCAAAATTAAACGTCAGGTTGCCCGAGCCGTCCGTTTCGGCAACCAGCACGCCCCAGTCCGAGTTCGCATTGTCCGCCGCGGTTCCAGGTCCGCCGGACACCAGCGAATAGTCGGTCCCATTGTTTGTCCCCCCATCGTCGAAAATGCTTCCCGTTTCCGTCACGTTCGCCGACAAGGAAGTGTTATAGACCGTCGCTGTTTGCGTATCGTTCAGTTGCAGTAGTGTGGGGTTCGATCCATCCTGATTTACAGCCGCCAATTGGGCCACGCCTCCCTGACCGCTCGTCGTCGTCCCCATGTAAAAATAGATATCGTAAACCGTTGAATCGGCCAGACCCGTGATCGAGGCCGTGTAATAAGCCGTCGCTGATATTGCCGCTCCCGATCCACCCCCGTTGTTGTAATCGCGCCAGGCCGTCGACATCACCCCGCCCGGCTGGGCAAGGTTATCGCCCGCCGCCGTAGCCGGATAAGCATGTGTCGTTCCCCCCACCGCCGTATCCGTAACGCTCAGGCTCAAAACCACCCCGGTCAGCATATTCCCAAACGCATCATCCAGTGTGATGCTTCCATCGCCGGGTATCGTCGCCGAAGTCGCCCCCGCGGCCAGCGTTGACGTCGGCCGAATATTGTTCCACGTATCGCCCTGCCCCGACCCAGTGACAGCGATCGGGGCCGCCGCGCTGTACGCATACCCCGCCGGCGGGGCATACGTCTTGATCGAATCCGCCGTCGCATTCGTGTTCCCATTCAGCGAGACAAACGTCTCGATCGGCGACGCCAGCGCCGTCGCACCCATTCCGACAGCCGTGCCGACAACCAGGGCCAGATTTCTGCCGATTTTCCGCCGCATAATTCGCCTCCGTAAGACCTGATTTGAGTTGCACCCTATGCCCGATTTGACGCCCAAAGCGTTTTCGGTCGCATTTTCCAACCTCTGTGTCGTTTTTACCGCGCCGTCAAAAATTGCCTATCACGAACCATTTCACGAATGAGTTTTTGATTTGAGAATTTGCGGCAGGCTAAGGCATTGATAGTAAGCCATTAACCGCCACCCTCCCGCCCCAACTCCCCTCTTTTACCCTTGCAACCGCCTCAGGACGTCTGATAATTCCCCATTCATGTGGAGCACCCGTCTCCTGCGCCTCGCACTGGTTTTCGCTGGTACGACCGCCCTGATCGCGGCGGCCATCGTCGCGGCTTCGCAAAACCGTCCCTCCACCTCCATGATCGTTTTCTATGCCGCCGCCGCCGCGTTCATCCTTTTGTCCATCAGCGCGCTCAGCCACCGCTACGGTTGGCTTTTGCCCATCCGTCACATGGAGAGTGCCGCCGAGCGGATGGCCCGCGGCGACTGGGAAGTCCGCGTACAGCCCAGCGGAACCCCCGGCGTCCAACGCATGGCCGAAAACCTCAACCAACTCGCGATCCACGCCTATAAGCAACTCTCCGATCTCAAAACCCAGCGCGGTGGATTGCAGGCCCTCGTCGATACACTTCCCGACCCCATCCTCGCCGCCGACTCGCGTGGACGTATCACCCTCATCAATCTTCCCGCGGCACGCCTCCTTTCCCTCCAGCCGCAGCAGGCGCTCGGCCAGCAGCTCGTTAACGTCGTCAGCGATGAGCACATTGTTGAGCTTTACGAAGCGCTCGTCACCGCAGGCGGCGCCAAGGCCACCGGCCCCCCCACCATCCTCAACCGCGAAATCCGCCTGGCCCGCAACGCCCAGCGATTCATTTACCAGGCCGTCGCCACCCGCGCCCCAGGCGGCGGAGCCCTGCTGGTCCTTCGCGACGTCAGCAGCCTCGCCGGCGCCGTCCAGATGAAAACCGATTTCGTCGCCAATGCCAGCCACGAATTACGCACCCCCATCGCCGCCATCAAAATCGCCTTCGAAACCCTCCGGGATGTCTACCGCGAAGATCCCGTCCAATCCGACCGCTGCATCGCCGTGATCGACGGCCACCTCCGCCGCCTCGAGGAAATGCTTCGCGACCTCCTCGATCTTTCCCGCGTCGAATCCGCCGACCTCAAACCCCGCATTATGTCCATCAAAACCTCCGAGCTCTTCGCCGGCGTTCGCTCCACCATGGGCACCGTCGCCCGCCAGAAGGGCGTCGAGCTTCGCCTCGGCGACGCCGACTCCGGCACCCCCGCCGAGTTCAGCACCGACACCCGCCTCGTCTACCTCATCCTCAAAAATCTCGTCGAAAACAGCATAAAATTCACCCAGGCGGGGGGACGAGTCACCGTCTCCGTCAGCCAGGCGCCGTCGGGAAACGTGACGGTCACAGTCGCCGACACCGGCATCGGCATCGCCCCCGAACACGTCGAACGCGTCTTCGAACGCTTCTACCAGGTCGATTCCGCCCGCAGCGGCAGCGCCGGCCGCGGCACCGGCCTCGGACTCGCCATCGTCAAACACGCCGTCCACGCCCTCGGCGGAACCATCCAACTCCAATCGGTCGTCGGGTCGGGCACCACCGTCACCTGCGAATTTCCGCAAACCCTCGCCCGCGACACCGAAGAATCCCACGAACCCGCGGTTGCCTGAACGCCGCGTTCAACACTCTTTAAAGCCCGCGCACCCTTCTTTTCCCCGCCCCCGGTACTCCGGGGGAGGGCTAGGGAGGGGGTTTATTTCTCTGTGCTTAGCATTCTGCATTGCACCCTAAGCGCGTCCCAATCTTCCCCGCGCAAGACAAACAAGACTCCGCGAAGTATCCTGATCCCATGCGCTCGCCCGACCCCGCAGGCGCCTCTCCACCTCTCCGATACGAACCCCCGGAATTCTCCCAACCGTTTCGACGCCCCGCCTGGGTCCTCGCCCTAGTCGGCGTCTACCTCCTTTTACTCATTGGATTGCTCCTCTTCCCCGCCTTCGTCTACTGGGAAAACAAGTCCGATCCCAACGACAACACCTGGTGCTTCGTCGCCATCTACGTCAGCGCACTCATCGTCAGCGGACTGACGCTGGTGATCGTGCCGGTGAAAGCCAATCGCCGCCGGCCTATTTCGCGCCGTTCGATTTGGATTCCCATCATTGGCTCTGGATTTCTGCTCGGTGTCCTGGTTTTCGGCGCCGGGCTAGCTCTCTGGGAACTATTCAAATTTGGGAATTGGATGCAGTGGCCGGTCCTGATTGCCTCCCTCGCCGTCTGGGCCGGATGGTCAATCCTCTTCGGGCTGATCGCTTTTCGCCGCGACCCCGGCCCTCTTGCCGCAACCCTGCACCGCCGGGTTCTCGCCGGAAGCCTCCTCGAGCTTCTCGTCGCCGTCCCCTCCCACATCATCGTCCGCCGCCGAAACGAATGCTGCGCCACCATCGCCACCGGAACCGCCATCTGCATCGGCGTCTCGGTGATGTTCATCGCCCTGGGCCCCGTCGTCCTGATCCTCTTCTACCGCCGTTGCAAACGAATCCTCCCGCCCCCAAACCCCTCCCCCGTTTAGCGGCCCCGCTTGCGGGGCGCGCCCCCCCGCGCATCTATTGATACAATGCCCCCACCTCACCCATGCTCCAATTCGCCCACATCCTCCTCATGACGGCATACTTCCTCCTGCCGCCGCTGATGCTCCTCGCCCTCTTCGCTTCCGCCTGGCACAAAGGCATCCCCGCCGCCCGCGTCTGGCCCAGCGCCACCGTCGCCATCGCCGGCTCCCTCATGCTCGGAATCGCCGCCTCCATCGTCTACGACCTCTGGCTCGATGGAATCGTCCCACCCCTGCAAACCCTGATCCTCTGCTACTGGGCCGCTGGACTGATCTGCATCCTGAAACTCCTCGACATGGCCTGCGAACGCCTCGGCCGCCTCATATTCGCCGCCGGAAAAGGATCCTGGCGACGCCGCCAGCGCCGATCCGCCGCCCAAACCCTCCGCGTCGTTCTCCTGTTTCTGATCGGTTTGCCCTACATGATGGTCGCCGCGGCCACCTATCGCCCCCGGGCCATCCAGAGAAACGAGTCCCCCTGGTTCGACGCCGGTGCCCGAACCGTCTTCTTCAATTCCACCGACGGCCTCCGCCTCGCCGCCCTCTGGACCCCCGCCCCGGAGCCCGACGACAGCACCGGCGCCACCTGGGGAAAGCAAACGCTCCTCATCTGCCCCGGAGCACGCGGCGGAAAGGGAAGCTACATCTCCCTCGCCGGACAATTCCTCGGCCGCGGATACAACGTCCTCAGCTTCGATTTCCGCGGCCAGGGCGACAGCGAAGGCCAGATCGATTCCTTCGGCGACCGCGAACGCTGTGACGTACTCGGCGCCGTCCGCTGGCTGCGCCAAAATCATCCCCAGGAATCGCGCCGCATCGTTGCCGTCGGCGTCGACACCGGCGGCGCAGCCCTCCTCGCCGCCGCCGCCGATCACTCCCGCGAAGGCCGCGCACTCGATGCCCTCGCGGTCTTCGGCTGCTACGACCGCTTCAGCCGCCTCGCCGCATCTGCCGTCAGCTTCTCCTTTCGCCCGCCTCTCGAATATCCCCTCGTCCCCATCGCCCTGGGCCTGGTCTGCCTCCAAACCGGCTGCGATCTCTACGACTTTTCCCCCGCCCACGATGCCGCCGACGTCGCCCCCCGCCCCATCCTTTTCATCCACTGCCGCGATGATCCCGTCATCACCTTCGACTCAGGTCAAGACCTTTACGAAGCCGCCAGCGCCCCCAAGAGCTTTCTCTGGCTCGATCGCCGCACCGCCGAAACCGACGAGCAGGCCGCCGACGATTCCGCCGTCGCCAACCAGGTAAGGCGATTTCTCGACCGCGCCACGCCCATGCTATGAAACTCCTCGATCGCCTTCGAAAAGAATTTCCCACCGCCAAACAGCAAACCCTGCGGCGAATGGTCCAGGACGGCCGCGTCCTCGTGAACGGAACCCGCGCCACAAGAGCCGACCAAAATATCGCCGACGACGACCGGGTGCTCGTTCGCCCGCCCGAAAAACTTTCCGCCCGGCTGCCATTTCCGATCGCCTTTGAAGATCGCGACCTCCTGGTCATCGACAAGCCCGCCGGAATCCTCACCAGCACCAACGCCCGCGAAACCCGCCCCACCGCTTTCGCCGCCGTACGCGAGTACGTGCAGCAAACAGACCCGGCGGCGCGCGCGGGTCTGGTCCATCGCCTCGACCGCGATGCCTCCGGCCTCCTGGTCTTCGCGAAAAACAGCCGCGCCCTAAGCTCCCTGAAAGCCCAATTCGTCCAGCACTCCGTCACGCGGGTCTATCACGCGATTGCTTCCCCCCTCCGCGCGATCACCGCAGAATCGATTCATTTCTCGTCGAACGCGCCGATGGCTCCGTCCACTCCACCAACATTCCCGGACGTGGCCAAAAAGCCGTGACCCATTTCCGCGTCGAAAAACGCCATGGAAAATTTGCCCTGCTACAGATTCGACTCGAAACCGGCCGAAAGCATCAGATTCGCGCCCATCTCTCCGAAGCTGGATTTCCCGTCCTCGGAGATCGCCAATATGGCGGAACGCCGTGCGAAATGGGGCTAATGCTTGCCGCAGTTGAGCTTGGATTCGACCATCCCCGCACTGCAAAACCGATTTTGCTCAAAATCCCGCCCGACTCCGACAGAGTGGCCGCGGCATTTCGGGCCATTGGTGACAAAGACAATTCCCTATAGAATACCCCTGCCCACATTATTCCCAGATTAATCATGGATGAAATTCCCCCCTCACTCTGGACCCGATTGTGGCTGCCCGCCGTCTCACTCTGCTGGCGCGAGCTGATTCGCTTCGTCCGCCAGCGCAGTCGAATCATCGGGGCCCTCGCCACGCCCGTCCTCTTCTGGATCGTCATCGGGGCCGGAATGGGAAAATCCTTCCGCGCCGATATGCCCGGCGGCGGCAACTTCATCGAATATTTCTTCCCCGGAACCCTGGTGATGATCCTCCTCTTCACCGCCATCTTTTCCGAAATCTCCGTCATCGAAGACCGCCGCGAAGGATTTTTGCAATCGGTCCTCGTGGCCCCCGTCTCGCGAATGGCCATCGTGCTCGGAAAAGTGCTCGGCGGAACCCTCCTGGCAACCGCCCAGGGAATTTTGTTTCTGCTGCTGGCCCCACTCGTAGGCATCCATCTCGATCCCGCTTCCTTCGCCGCCGCCGTCGGCGTCACGCTCATCGTCAGCTTCGCCCTCTCCGGCCTGGGATTCTGCATCGCCTGGCGCATGAGTTCCACCCAGGGCTTTCACGTCATCATGAATCTCTTCTTGATCCCCATGTGGTTCCTCTCCGGAGCCATGTTCCCCGCCGACGGCGCCCACGGAACCATGCGCCTCCTCATGAGCCTCAATCCCCTCACCTACGGCGTCTCCTCCCTCCGCAAGGCCCTATACTGGAGCAGCGATGCAAACCTTCGCCTGCCATCATGGTCCATCTGCCTCGGAATCAGCCTCGCCTTCGCCCTGGCGATGTTTTTCATCTCCAGCCTCATGGCCGGCCAGCGCGTCGCCGCGGATTTGCAATAATCGCCTATGAGTAAACCGCAGAAAATCCTCACCATCGTTTTGTGGATCCTCGCGGTCGGCGGCATGGTCGGCGTCGTCGCCATGAAAACCATGCCCAACAATTCCAATGCCGATGCCAGCTCCCCAGCTTCCGCCGCCCCATCCGCAACCGCAGCCCAGCTCGCCTCCGACGGCACTGATACATCCGCCGACGACGCCCCCCCGCCCGGCGAATTCGCCGCCCCCTCCTTCACCCTCACCGATCAGGACGCAAAACAATTCTCCAATTCCCAGCTCCTCGGCCATCCCTGGATCGCCGATTTCTTCTTCACCTCCTGCGCCACCGTCTGCCCCATGATGTCCTCTCACCTGGCCGATCTTCAGTCCCAGTTGCCCGCCGACATAAAGCTCGTCTCCTTCTCCGTCGATCCCACTCACGACACCCCCGCGGTCCTGAAAGCCTACGGCGAAAAATATCACGCCCAACCCGGCCGCTGGATTTTCCTCACCGGCGACGAAAAGACACAGGAAAACATCATCCGCGCCATGAAGCTCGGCTTAATCCCCGCCCAGGGCGGCAATCCCATCCAGCATGATTGGCACTTCGTCCTCGTCGACGCCCAGGGCCGCATCCGCGATTTCTACGACTCAGAAAACCCCGACCGCATGGATGCCCTCATTCACGACGCCAACTGGCTCCTCGCTCATCCCGATGGAGCTGCCAAATGAGCGCTCTCCCCGCTGTCAACGCCACGTTGAACAGCATCAGTTGCCTTCTCCTTTGCCTCGGATTTTTCTTCATCAAAACCGGCCGCTGGCGCGCCCACGCCTACACCATGGTCAGCGCCGCAATCGTCTCCACCGCCTTCCTCGCCTGCTACCTGACGTACCACTACATGTACGGCGAGCGCTCTACCCGAGCCACCCACGCCCCGCACTGGCTGCGCTACACCTACCTGGCAATTCTCTTCCCCCACCTGCTTCTGGCGGTCGTCATGCTGCCGATGATTTATCTCACGCTGTTACGCGCCTATCGAAGAGACTGGGCCAACCACATGCGCATCGCCCGCCCCACATTTTGGATCTGGCTCTACGTTTCGGTAACCGGGGTCATCATCTACTTCATGCTCTATCATTCCCGCCTGGCGACGTAACACCCGCTGAATCAAACTTCATTCTAAATCGACCGCCACAATCGCGACACTCCCGCTCCCGTTTAGCCGCAACCCCGCAGGGGTGCGCTTAGCCTCGAATTGCAATTGCAGCCCCGCTCAAGTTCGCTAGATTATCGAAAGCCCCACGAGCCGACATGTTCGACGAACCCTCCGAAACCCCCTCCGAAGACTCCACCGACCCCAAACTCCGCGCCCGCGAAAAAGCCGAAGAATTCCGCATGCACACCGAGCTCGCCGCGGTATTCGAAGGCTCCCGCAAGTTCGACGCCCGTCTCATCCCCGGCTTCGACCCCGAACTCGCCCGCCAAACCCAGCGCACCATGGCCATCCTCGAAAAATCCAAAACCCCCGAAAGTCCCATCCTCCCCCCCGCCTCCGCACAGCAGGCCGCCGAACTCCTGAACCTTCCCAAAACGCGAGAGATTTCGACGAACGACTACCACATCCATCGCCGCCCCGGCGAGGTAATGATTTTCCGCTGGCTCACCGGCGACGAAGTCCAGGCCTTCTACGAGCGCCTCCAGGCCCATTTCGACGCCGCCCTCGAAGGCTTCCGCGAAGACGAGCGCCAATCTCTCCAGTGGAAACAGGGTCCGCAGACAGAGGCCTATCTCGCCGCCCTCGACGAAGTCGAGGTGAAGATGGCCGAGCGTTACCTCCGCGACCCCATCCGGCAATTCAAATGCTTCGTCCTTTCCACCCAGTCCGCGGACGAAATCAACATCGCCTATCTTTCCGATTACATCATGAGCGTATCAGCCGAAGAGATCGTCGGACCCAGGTCAGCCCCCGGCCCCGAACCCGCGGAAAGCGACCTGGCCTGGTTCTTCAAGCTCTTTTCTCTACGCGGAGTCCAAGGCGACGGCATCGAGCAAATGTGCTTCTTCGCCTACCTTCAGAAGTCAGACGACTTGGACGTCGATTAACCCCGATCAGGGTTGTGTCTCCGCTTCCCGGGTCGCAGGCATCGTCGTTGCGATTCCCCCCACCCCGGGCGCCGAATTGTCCGGCATCACCCCGTTTTCCCCTGCCGGCAGCGGAACCGTAATCGGAATCCAGTTCGGATGCAGCCCCACGAAAACCCCCAGCACAAACGAGCAGAGCATCAGCACAACCGTCCATGCAATAACCCGAGCGTGCCCCGGGCGCTGCGGGGGAATCGATTCTTCCATCTATGCCTCCTCGCCAAAGCAACACCCCGGAAAAACCTCGTCGCCGCCGGACCCGATCTTACCCCATCCCCAAAAATACGGAATCGACCCGATCCCTCCTCTGTCAGATTATTTCCATTTTCATCGATCGCACAAAAAAAATTCCCCGATTTCTCAAAAATAGGTACAAAACGTACACCCTTTGGACCCATATATAGATGGGTGCTATTTTTCCAATCCGTCGCTTCCCAACCCCCTCCCTCTCACCCCGGGTTGACCGCCCGACACTTTTTTCGGTCGAGTCAGATTTCACCCCACCTCAATGATGCGCTCGGCTTCTTTCCTTTGTCGCAGGACGTGAACCAGTAAAACCGCCAATACCGTCCGGCTGGCCCCACGATCTTCACCTGCCCGATGGTCCAAGCACAAATAGGCCTGAAAATCCGCAGCAATGCGTCTGTTCGTTGCCTTTGGCCTTGGACGGTTAGATGGCATGTTGGTTGTCGGGCTAGCCACCGTCGACTAAACCCGACAACCATGAAACACAATTCTTCTAAAGGTAGCCGCAAGGCCTCCCAAGTTCGAGGGGAGAGAGTCTCGAAGCCCAATCAGTCGCACGAGGTGATCAAACTCGGCGTGGATACCCACAGCCAGCAATATACCTTCGCACGGATGGTCGATCATCAGGGGATTCAACCGGCCCAAAAACTCTCGCCGGCCGTCTTCATCGAGTTTCTCAAAAAGCAGCTGACGCTGGCCAAACGCGTGGTGATGGTCTACGAAGCCGGTCCCTACGGCTTCGCGTTGCACCGCGAAGCCACCGCCCTGGGCGTAGAGTGCCTGGTCTGTGCCCCCGAACGTCTGTCCCGCGGCCGCAAGAGAGTCAACGACAAGATCGACGCCACCGAACTGCTCTCGCGTCTGGACCGGCATCTCGCCGGCAACACGACGGCGCTGCGTCTGGTGCGTGTCCCCACGGTGGCCCAGGAGATCCACCGCCGCCTGGGGCGCGAGCGCAACACCTACCGAAAGGAACGGCAGCGCTGGATCGCCCGTGGACGAAGCCTGCTGCACAGCCTCGGCATCCATCGCCCGGGAAAATGGTGGGAGCCGCTGGCGTGTGAGCCGCTGCTGAAAAAGCTGGAAGAACTCTACGGCTCAGAACTGATCGAACCGATCCGCAAGGAGCTTGCCCGCGACCTGGAGATGGTAGAGATGATGGACCAGAAGCGAGATGAACTGACCCGCCAGCTCTGCGCGGAGGCCAAGTCCCGCGAATCGGCCCGGATCAAGGGAATCGGACACCTCAGCTATGAGCTGCTGGATCGTGAGATCGTCGACTGGAATCGCTTCCAGAACCGCCGGCAGATCGCCAGCTACACCGGGCTTTGCCCTGGAGAATCCTCCTCAGGCCAGAGCCGGATGAATCTGTCGATCGACAAACATGGCAACCGCCGACTGCGCACGGTGCTGGTGGAACTGGCGTGGCTGCTGCCCAAGTTCCAGCCGGAGTATTTTCGTCTGAAGCGCTGGAAGCAGGTCTTCGAGAACCCCGGAGCCAGAGCCATGCGCAAGAAAGCCGCGGTGGCCTTGGCGCGGCAACTGGCGGTGGACCTGTGGCGGATCAAAACCGGCCGGGTCAAAGCGCAGGATCTGGGCTTGAAACTGGCAGCGTAAAAAGCCGGCCAAGGTTGTCCCCGAACTTCTGGAGCCTGGATGGACGACGGATAAAGAGCTTGGAATAAAAGTGAAAGAGACGAGCCACGGTGTAACGCGCCCGTTTTCCCCTATGAGCGCCCTTGAGCGTTCGGCGGTTAGATTGGGTCAGCGTGAACCGCCTGCAACGGACGTATTAGACCATGGTGTACTGGCAAACCGCCAGGTACGGATAGCAGGAAGAGCGTTGCCGCAATGATGGCAACAGCCCATGCAGAGCGGACACTGACAGGCCGAGCAACAGCTTAAAAAGACAAAAGAATAAAGGCGGCGAATGCGGCCCACACTTGACAACCAACATAGCAGGGGAAGGGAAAGAGGGTGGAGGGGGTGCGGGGGCGAGGGAGAAACTGTTGGGGCCTTATCTGGTTCTCCCTTGCCCCCGCATTGCATTTGCGTTTTGTATTAAAAAAAGCGGCCATTTTGCCCACGAAAACAAAAAGTGTCGGGCGGTCAACTCCCCCGGATGGAGTCCCAGGAAAAAATTTCTCGAAATCGGGGAAAAATGGGGCATTCGGGGTCATCTGTCGCCGGCACAATCGTCAGACCCAACTCCACACCGTCGACGCCCCTAAAAAGTGGGGAATTTTGGGGAAATATGGGGAATCGATCACCCCGCCCACCCAGCCATCCAACCCCGACAATGCTCGAGTGAGATGACGTGCTCATTTCCCCCACCGCCACCGCGGCGACTCCCCCTTCGCGTAACAAATGCCCACGAGTACCCCAATCATGACAATCAAAAATGCCGCAAATGCGATCCAGTTCCGCTCCGCAAGCACAGGTGCCCCCAAAATCAGAAACGCGATCCACACAATCATGACCACCCATCCCTGCCACGCCACCGGCGCCCCCCAGCCCCAGCCGTACCGCTTGGCCGGGAACCAGATGCCGGAAGGTTTGCTCGGAGAATTCTTCGGCGATTCCATATGCGACGTCCCGCCTCTCGTTTAGCCGCGACCCGCAGGGGAGCGCGTCCATAAACCTTCGTGAATCCCACTCATTCACGGCAAACCCTGCCGATAATTCTGCGCAATCGGCATCCGCCGCCCAAAACCAAACGCCCGGCTCGTTACCTTCAACCCCGGCGCCGCCTGCCGACGCTTATATTCGCTCCGGTCGATCAGCCGAATCACCCGCATCACCGTCTCGCGATCGAATCCCTCGGCAATGATCTCCCCCGCCCCTTTTTCTTCCTCGACGTACCGATTTAAAATCGCATCGAGAATATCGTACGGTGGCAGCGAATCCTGATCGGTCTGATTCGGCCGAAGCTCCGCACTCGGCACCTTGTCAATGCTGCTCTGCGGGATCACCGGCGAAGGCGAATTCCGGTTCATCCACCGCGCCAGTTCCCAGATCGTAGTTTTCGGAACGTCGGAGATAATCGCCAGCCCGCCAGCCATATCTCCATAAAGCGTGCAGTACCCCACGGCAATTTCGCTCTTGTTGCCCGTCGTCAGCAGAAGGTGGTTGAACTTGTTGCTGAACGCCATCAGCAGCGCCCCGCGAATCCTCGCCTGGAGATTCTCTTCAGTGACATCCGGCCCCCGCCCCGCGAACGCCGGCGCCAGCGTCCGTTCATACGCAGCATGAACTTCCTCGATCGGAACCACATGAAACTCAATCCCCAGCGATTCCGCCAGCGATTTAGCATCACTCAGCGAACCATCCGAGCTGAATCGGCTCGGCATCGCCACGCCGACGACTTTATCTTTCCCCAGCGCCGCCACCGCCAGCGCCGCCGTGACTGCCGAGTCGATCCCCCCCGAAAGCCCTACAACAACACTGGAAAACCCGCACTTGCCCGCATAATCACGAAGTCCCAGAAGCAGCGCCTTGTAGATAGATTCAATCCCTTCGCTGGCCCGATGAATCGGCCCCGGAGTTGCACTGCCCGCCTGCCCCACCGGAACATCCACAACCAGCAAATCCTCCTCGAAATCCTTCGCCTGCGCAATCAGATTCCCCCCGAATCCAGCACCAGGCTGTTCCCGTCGAAGATCAGCTCATCATTCCCCCCCACCTGGTTCACATAAACCAGCGGCTGCCCAAACTGCCGCACCTGCGACGAAAAAAGTTTCACCCGGAACTCATGCTTGCCGACCACGAACGGGCTCGCGCTGGTATTGATCATGATCTGCGCCCCCGCGTAATGCAGGTCCGCAATCGGATTCTGGTGATACAGCCGCCGGGCGATCAATCGCTCGTCGTTCCACAGGTCTTCGCAGATCGAAAGCCCCACCACCACCGCCCCAAGCTGCACCAGATTCTGTTTTTCCCCCGCCGGCCCAGGCTCGAAATACCGGCTCTCGTCAAACACGTCATACGTCGGCAGCAGCGTCTTAAAATGCCGGCTGACAATCTTCCCTTCCCGAATCAGTGCCACCGCATTGTGCAGCGGCCGCCCCACAGGCGCAGTATTTCTCTCCGCATACCCCACGACGGCGTCAATCCCATGAACCGAACCCGCCACCGATTGAACCCCGCGAAGATTGTCCTCAATGAACTGCGGCTTCAGCAACAAATCCTTCGGCGGATACCCAATGATCGACAGCTCCGGAAAAACCACCAGCTGCGCCGCGCATTCTTGGCCCGCTCGATAAACTCGACGGCCTTGCGACAATTCGCACTGATATCGCCGACCGTCGGATTGATTTGCGCCAGCGCGATTTTCATACGATTGATTTCTCAATGGTTTTCATGCATCTTTCACAGCCTCAGTGTATAAAACCCGCCCATTTTAGAGGGAGTCTAGCATGAAAATCTGGTTGGCGGTGGTTGGGGTCCTGCTCGCGTTGTCCCCCATGGTTCGCGCCGATGATACCGGCGGGCCCTACAAAGTCCTGAAAACAGTCACCGTCGGCGGCGATGGAAGTTGGGATTACCTCACCGTCGATCCCGACAACCGAAAGCTTTATATCTCCCGGGCAACCCGCTTTGATGTCTACGACGCCGACACCCTGCAGAAAGTCGGGGAGCTCGACGATACGCCGGGCTGTCATGGCGTTGCAATCGACCCGTCATCGGGGCACGGCTTCACCACCAACCGCGGCGATACCTCCGTGACCATGTTTGACATCAAGACGCTAAAAACCATCAAGAAAATAACGGTCACCGGAAGACCGGACGGGATATTCTTCGACCCCTTCACGAAGCGCATTTTCTGCGAAAGCCATCGCGATCCCAACGAAACCGTCATCGACGCAAACGACGGCGCCGTCCTGGGCACCATCGATCTCGGCGGTGAGCCCGAGCAGGGAGCCAGCGACGGGGCCGGCCACGTCTACGTCAACCTCGAAAGCACCAGCGAAGTGGTCGTCGTTGATCCCACCGCGATGAAAGTAACAGCGCGCTACGCCCTCGGCGGCGATGGCGAAGGACCCTCCGGAATGGGCCTCGATGCCAAAAACCGCCGCATTTTCTCCTGCCGCGGAAATTCAACCATGGAAGTCCTCGACGCCGACAGCGGAAAAGTCCTCGCGACTTTACCCACCGGAGACGGAACCGACGCCGGCACATTTGATCCCGACACCCTCGAGGCATTCGCCTCCAACGGCGACGGCACCCTGACGGTCGTAAAAGAAAACAGCCCCAGCAGCTTTGAAGTCGAGCAGAACGTCCAGACCGCCCGCAACGCAAGGACCTGCGCCTGGACGCCAAGACTCACAACATTTACTTGGTGACCGCCCAGTTCGAAGCCCCCGCCACTCAGCCGGCCGCAACGCAACAAAGCGAAAGGCCGCGCCGCAACCGACCGCGGATTATCCCCGGCACCTTCGAAATCATCGTCGTCGGTAAGCAGTAAAAATCAGTCGGCCCCAAAAATAGGGGCCGGCCCTCGGGTCGGAAAGGTATAAGAACCCGGGGGCCGGTGGGGTTGTTCAATTTGTCTTAAAAGCGCGGTTTACGCCGCGAGAGGCTGCGTCGAGAGGTACAGCCCCAGCATGCCGCGGTCGATCTCGTCCATGTCCACGAGCCGCCCCGCAACGTCGTATTGTTCCTTGCTGATCTTCGCCACCCGGCTCACCGTCATCCACCCAACCCACTCGCTCTTGGGCGAAAGGTTTTTGCCGTTGGCGGCAATGAACGGGCTGATCCCCGCATAGTTGGGAAGCTCCAGGCGAACCCGGATCTGATGGTCGGCCTTCACGTTGCTTTCGCACGTGCGGATGCGCACCCCGCCCGCCGAAATATCCACCAGCTTGCCGAACGTCTGCCCAGAATGCTTCCCCGATTCGCAGCGGTCGATCGGAATATCCTGATTTTCGATATCGTGTCGGCGATGCTCCCGGCGATCGGCGCCGGAGGACTTTTCGCTGCTCGTTTCAGAACCCTCTTTGACCATCGACATCACTCGGCTCATACGCGCTCCTCGTTGTAGGAATGCCCGGCAAAATCAGGAATCGGCCATATCAAACCCTGACTTTGTTAATTTGGGTATTTTATTTAAAAGGGATAATAATTTTCTGCCCCATCGGCAGTTACCTAAACCACTATTTAAATTATATGTATTGACGACATTTGTTTAAACAACTATAATCACTCGATATGTCCGGCAAACTCCAGAAGGAGATTGGAAAACGCGACCCCTTCACCTCGCTGGAGCAGGAGGTGGTGCTGAACCTGCTGCGAACGGCTGATCGCCTCATGGGCAAGGCCGAGGCCGGGCTGAAGACTGCCGGGTTAACCCCAACTCAGTACAACGTCCTGAGAATCTTGCGGGGAATGTCGCCGCTGGGCATCGCCTGCCAGGAAATCGCCCGCCGGATGATCACCCGCGATGCCGACCTGACCCGCCTGCTCGATCGCCTTGAATCGCGAGGTCTGGTCCAGCGCCAACGTCAGACCGCCGACCGGCGAGTGGTTCACACAACCATCACACCGGCAGGCCAGACGCTCCTCGCGGATCTGGACCCGATCATGACGGAATTGAACCAGCGCGCCCTGGGTCATATGTCAAAGGAAAAGCTCTCGTCGCTGCTGGAGCTATTGGAAGAAGCCCGCGGCCAGGACGAGGAAACCAAATGTTGAACGTACAATGGTGTCACAAGGATTTCTTACACAAGGAGACCGTATGAACCGGAAACTGTTTTCTCTCGGAGCACTAGTTCTTGGAATGCTGATGGCGCTGGCCGCCACCGCGCGAGCGGATGCTTACCAGGCGGATCCCGTGCATTCGTTCGTGGTCTTTGACGTCCATCACCTCGGCGCGGGATACGTATATGGATCATTTGCCGGGCCGACAGGCGACGTCACATTTTCCCCCGACGACCTGACGCAAACGAGTTTCAATCTGAGCGTCGACACCGACACGCTCAGCACCCGCAATGACAGGCGCGACAACGATCTGAAAGGCCCGGATTTCTTCGACGTCAAGCAGTTCCCCGCGATGACGTTCAAAAGCACGAGCGTGACCAAGACGGGTGACAAGACAATGTCCGTCACCGGCGATCTGACGCTCAAGGGCGTGACCAAGTCGATCACCGTGCCGATGGAATACACCGGCACCGGCTCGATGATGGGCCAGACCCGCGCCGGATTCCGCGCCGATTTCACCATCAATCGCTCAGATTTCGGCATGGTGAAGGATCCGCGCCCATGATCGCCGATGAGATTCACATCATCGTCGCGATTGAAGCGGTCAAGCAATAACCCCATCGGTCTATGCCGTTCACCGGAACGCAAATCGTCGGTGGCCTGGTCGTGCCGGCGCTGTTGGTCGCCGTCATCGCCCTGCTGCTGTGGAAGCTGCATCCCACCGCCCGGTGCGTCCTGGGACTGGCGGCGGCAGCCGGGTTTGGAATCGCCTTCTGGAACCTCGAGACCAAACCCGGCTGGCCGCCCTCGGCCAATGTCCTCTATCTCCTCTTCTATTTCGGCGTAACGGCCGGCGTTTTGAGCTTCGCCGACAGCCTTTTCCGGCCCCCCATCTGGGTCCGGACTGTCGTGCTGATTATCTTCTGGCGCCTCGCGGTTCGTCTGCTGCTCGCGCCGCAGATTCCCAGATCAATCTCACCCAACGACGCCGAAATGTGGATCGACGTCTCCACCCTGGCGACCCTGCTCTGGTGGTTTGCATTCGAATCGCTTGCCCAGACCGAGCCCGCGATGACCGCACCGCTGATCCTCGGCGGCATCTCCGCGGCTGCCGCCATCGTCATGGCCCTCGGCTGGCACATTCTCAGCTCCGGCGCGATGGCCGGTTCCCTGGCATTCGTCTGCCTGATCGTCGTGATCCTCGAAGCGATAGGCAGGCGCATCACCTTTTCGCACGGCCTCTCCGAGGCCATCGTCCTCATGCTCCAGCTCTTGCTCGTGCACGCCTATTTTTATACGGACGATACTCTCACCGGCGCACAGCAGGGATGGATCGCGATATTGCTTGCCACGCCGCTGCTGGCGCTGGTCGGCGATCTGCCCGCAATCAAAAAACGATCCGGATGGGTGAGGCTGGCAATCCGGGCAATTCCTGTTGTGATTGCCGTGGGTGTGGTCTGTGCCGTCACGATTACCGGCTATCTGCACAACGCCCAATCGTCGTCCCAGCAGATGGGCGAATAAACCGCGAAATTGCCAGGTTCCGCCCCGTCCCTTCAGCTTCCGAACCGTGAAATTTTCTCGACAATTTTTGCTATCTCCGATAGGGTTGAACGGCACCAAAGATGTCCCGCTTTCTGCCCCTCATTATCCTGGTGATCTGGCTGACCGGCCCGCAGCTCGCCCCGGTCGGCGCACTCTCGTCCGCCGCTGGATGCGCGATTTTCTCGGCGGATATGCCGCTGTGATTCTGGTCCTCGGGCTCTGGAGCCGCCACGTCGCCCGGGCGGCGCATTTCAATCACGTTCAGCGCCGCCTGCGGATTTTCAATTTCGTCATCTACGCCAGCAGGATTCTGATCCCCGTGTGGCTTGGCGTCGGAGTCTTTGCATTGGGCTGGCGGGCGCTCATCGACGCCGTGCTCGACCGCACGGCCTTTGGGCGATTGCCCCTCGATGCGCCAGGCCTGCTTCTCGGCTGTTTGCCCTCATTTCTCTCCTGGATGGGAATCTGGTGGGCCCAGTTCCCCGCCGACCGAGCCCTCCGGGAACAGAACATTCTCATTCAGCTCAACGAAAATCTCCCGGTTCAGAGGCCACCATCCTTCCGCACCTATTTCCTGGTAAACCTCCGATTGCAGCTTCTTTTCACGCTCGCCCCCGCAATTCTGCTGGTGACCGTCCACGATAGCCTCACCCTGATTATGCAGTTCGTTCCGGCGATGGCTCAGCGCGAGGACATGGTCGATGCGCTGGTAACCCTCCCGGCCGTCGGCATGCTGATCATCTTCGGCCCCGAAATTCTCCGCCGTGTCCTGCGAACCGAGCCCCTTCCCGATTGCCCCCTGAAAGACAAGCTGGCCGAAATCGCCCGCCGGCATGGCGTGCGCTATCGCGACGTGCTTCTCTGGAAAACCGAAAACCAGATGGGCAACGCCGCCGTCATGGGATTCGTCCCGCGCTTCCGCTACGTGCTGCTCAGCGACCTGCTGCTGGAGACGATGCACGACGAGCAAATCGAGGCCATCTTCGCCCACGAAATCGGTCACGTCATGCACCGCCACCTGATTTGGCTCATGGCCGCGATCATGGCCCTCATGCTCGCCTTCGCCGGGCCGGGCCAGATTCTCGTCAACGCGATGACATCGCTCCACGCCCGCTACGACTGGCTCGTCGAGCCGGTTCAGATCGCCCTGCTTCTGGCCGGCTCTATGGGGCTCTTCGCCCTGGCGTTTGGATTTGTCAGCCGCAAGTTTGAGCGCCAGGCGGATGTCTTCGCAGCCCGCGCGATCCAGGAGATTTCTCGCGATCAGCCGCAGGAAACCTTCGCGACCGTCGAAGCAATGATGGATGGGCCGACAACGCAAACGGCCCTGTTGGAAGAGGACACCCAGGCGGATTACGTCGGACGCCGCGGGGCGGCCGTCTTCTGTTCCGCCCTCGAGCGCGTCGCCGCGGTAAACAATATCCCCGTAGCCGCCCGAAGCTGGTGCCACGGCAGCATCGCCAAGCGGATGCATTTCCTGGAATTCCTCAGCCGCGATTCGCACCGAACTGCCGACTTCGACCGCTTTATGCGCCGGCTCTACCTCGCCCTGGTTTTATGCCTGCTCGCCTTCGGTGCGTGGACTCTGGTCGCCGGGACTTGGAGCAATTGAAGATCCACCAGCGGGAGCGGCAATCGGCTGCGGCTCCTTGGGCCGTTCCGGCGGATAAAGATCGCGGGCATCGATCGGAAGCAAATCAGGATTGAGATCGGCCCACATCGCCGCTTCACCATTGAGCGGGCTTTTAATGTTGTACTGCTGATAGGCGATCATCTGCCCGATCCGGATAACCAGGTCGGTCAGCCGCTCCCCCGCCACCCAGTGATCGCCGACGCAGATCGTCGATTCATCGATATTGGGGTGAAAAATCGGCGTAAGCATCCGGCAAGCCGGCGCCAGCCGCGGGTAGTCGCGCGTCAGCCGGATCTCCGCGACGTGATTGCCGCGAAAGACCGGTTGGTCGGATTCAAGCGATTCAACCCCGCGGATTTTGAACTCCACCTTGTACACCTCAGCCGGGCTGCCGATGACGTGCATGAGCCGGATCAGCGCCCCCCTGCTGAACGCCTGCCGCATCTGCTGCTGCTCGGCAATCAGCCGGCGCGTGCGAACGGGAAGTTTTTCATTCGATTTCACCGGCTGCGGAACCGGCGGCGCATCCGTCGATTGCGGAACCACGATATCGTGATCGCAGGTCTTGCACTTGGCTTTTTTGCCGGCGTAGAGATTTGGGACGGTGAATTTCCGCCCACACCCCGGGCAGGAGAAGCGGATCATCGGCCTCTCCACAGTGGAACATTGAAGATGATGCTGCTGGTGATAACCCCACCGGCCACACCCACCACACAGATAACCGTAGCGATCGTTGCAAGGCGATGACTCCCATTTCGCTGCCGCCGTGCATAGATAATCGACAGAGCCCCCACCAAAAGCGCCGGCAGCCCAAACGTGAACGCACCGAAGACGCTGCCCAGAACGCTCCCTCCCAGCAGGGCAAAATCCCAGGGAAATGGCCGCGACGCCGGCTGGGGAGCCGCGGCGACCGGTGCGGCAGTCCTGGCCGCAAGCGCCGGCTCCGGCTCCTCTGTTTTCGTATCCAGCGCCCCAACCTGCGCGCACCCATACGCGGCGCATCCCCGATTTTCATACCAGCACTCGGCATGATAAACCTGCGAGCAGCTCGTGCAGGGGATGGTCGCCTCTCCGGGAAGAATCGGGCTCTGGCACACGCCGCAGGTTCTCGCGGCGGCCTCCGGCTTGGGCTGCGGCATATCCACCGCCAGCGGATCAAACGGCCGTGCCGATTCCCCCAGATCGACCGGCTGCTTGATTGCCGGCATATCGACAATCGAATCGTTCGGCGTCAGCGGCCGGCGGATGCCCGATGCCGGCTCCCCCGGAACATTGATCTCCCCGCTGCAAATCCCGCATCGCCCAAAGGCCCCCGCCATGCTCGCCGGCACCCACATCGGTGCGCTGCACGCCTCGCAGGCAATGAGAATTCCCGGATCCTCAAATCCCGGATTGGTCCCGTCCTCGGCAATCTGGAAGGTTACTGCGTGCTCGGGAATTTCGTCGCTGTCGTGAAACGTCATCTTCGACGTGCCGATGCGAATCTCATCCCCGTCGTGCAGAATGATCTTTCCGTTGGTGCGCTTCCCGTTGACGAAGGTCCCCCCGCGGCTGCGGGCGTCGCGGATATAAAAGTCGTCGCCGTCCTTGTCGATCCAGGCGTGGATCCTGGAAACGATTCGCTGCCCAAACTGGATCCCGTTGAAAGGCTTGCGCCCGATCAGGACGCGCTGGAAAAAGACGCAGCCTGGATGGGCTCTTCTGAATGGATAACGACGCTGGCCATGCGAACTGCCGCAAACAAAACGCCATGCACGGCCGACAATCCCAGCGGGCCGGATCAGGGCTCAAAAATCGTTGCGCCAATCCATTGGGGCAGGAGGCAATGGGTTAACCCCCAGAAGCCTGAGCAGGCTCAACATCGAGCCTCGCCAACCTGGGGCTACACGCAGTTAACCCATTACCACGCCCATAGATTATCCATGAGCCATCTGCTGAATCCAATAGGGAAGCTGTAAATGCTGCATTCGGATAAGCAGGCCCAGCAGCCCGCCCATGGCCACAAACAGGACTAGTCCGATAAAAGCCAGCACCATTTTGCCCATCGGCACCCAGACCGGCCGTTTCCGCTTGTAAGCCAGCGGAGCATTGGCCTTCGTCTGCACCGGCTCAATTGTTGAAAGAGGCGCCGCTGCCTCCGGCGAAAGCACCGGCGAAGGTGGCCCACTGACCGAAGGCTCGTCCGATTCGACCACATATTCAAGGCGGTGCGCCTGTCCCTCATGGGCGCTGAAGATCCCCTCATCGCCGCTGCGCGGGTCATAAACCAACGCCGCCTGCCAGGGAAGACCAAAGAAGCTCTCGTGCAGGAAAACGTCCATCTCGGAGAGGAAGATCCCATGCCCCGGATGCGTGTGATACCACCCAACGATGCGGAGGTCCGGATACTGCCGATCCATCAGGAGCTGAATGTGCTGCCAGGTGTCGGCGGTGAAGGTCACCTGCCCGGCGCTGCCGGTGGCGGCCTGTCCT
Organism: uncultured Phycisphaerales bacterium; assembly: GCA_963755915.1. Taxonomy (GTDB): domain Bacteria; phylum Planctomycetota; class Phycisphaerae; order Tepidisphaerales; family Tepidisphaeraceae; genus PALSA-1353. The sequence goes on along the minus strand of CAVWLP010000002.1, from coordinate 1,801,927 downwards.
TCGATGATGTGCTCGATAAGCAGGAAGGGACCGGTTTCGTCGTGATAAACATCCCCGACGAGCACGCCGCAGACTTCCGCGCGGCGACGAATCGCCGTGAACGTGAATGCGGTTGAGCGCCGACTGGCGGGCAACGACCTGGAAAGAGACGCTGCGCAGGCCGTTGAGCTTGATCAGCTCGCGGCGCGGCAGGTGGGCGAAGTCGAGTCCGCCGCTATTTTCGGTTTCCGTGGCAGTGGATTGCGTTACTCCCATGACAGAGCCTCCGTTTCTAAAACAAGCGGGCCGAGGACGCGTTTCTGGTCCGCGGCCAGTTCTAGCCCGACGGCTTGGGCGCCGTTTCGGGCGATGACGATGTCCAGCGGCGGCACGCCGATCTGGGCAAGCGTCCGGTTCAGCAATCCCCTTTCGCTTCCGATCTGGAAAAAGCTTTTGACGCTCCGGCGGACGCCGGAACAGTTCGGGCAAAACGCCTTCTCCGCACGGACTTTTCCGAGCGAAACAAACAGTTCTTCCGATTGGCCGCAGCGCGGACAGTCCAGCGACTGAAGCACTTCGCGGCCGAGTTCCAGTTGAGCGCCAGGCACCAGCCGCCGCGCTTCGTTCAGCAAATCGCCGATCGGCATCTCTTCCACGCCGGCGTCGAGCGAATGAATTTCGTCAAGTGTTTCGTGGCTCAGGCAATCTTCCTTCCGCTGGTAATCGACCAGGTACGAATCCGCGGAAAGACCCTCAAATACCCACCCCCGGCCGGCGATCGTCGGCAGCCCGTGAATCAGCTTCACCGCCTCCTGGCACTGAACCGCCGCAATAATCGACGCGATGGTCGGCGTCGTCGGCGTCTTCCCCTGCTCCATCTCCGAGCGCGTCAGCAGATTGCACGACCGGCGGGCCTGGAGAAGCTGCCAATCCGTCTGCGACATCGTGCATTCATAGCAGGGCCCGTCGCCCGGCAGGAAAACCCGGGCCGTGCCGGCAATGGCTTCGATCGCCCCGTCGATCCACGGGCGATTGACTTTGTGGCAATAGCGATTGATCGTGAGCCGCGCTTCGCGATTATCCAGCCCCGCGATCACAACGTCCGCCCAGCGGAAAACGCCCATGCCCAGGTCGTGAACGATATTCCCGTTAAACGCGTGCGCCCGGATGTCGGGATAAATGGACCGGGCCGTTTCGACGGCAACTTCAGCCTTGAAACGCCCATTGTCCGATTCGCGGTAAAGCACGGAGCGCGAAAGATTGGAATTCTCAATCCGGTCGAGATCGGCGACGAGAATATTCCCCACGCCCAGCAGCGCCAGGTTCTTGATGATTTCGTTGCCGAGCGCACCCGCCCCGACAACGAGCACCTTCGCCGCGGCCAGGCGGGACTGGTCCCACCACCCGATCAGGCGAAAGCGATCGAACCGATCCTCGCGTGAGGAGTGGTCCGGCGAAATGTGAAGCGTCCGCTCAGTCATGGCGGTCCATTCGTCTCCCAACAACAAGTTGTTCAAATCCTTCAATCCCGCGACGGCCCCAACGTGCTACGCACTCTTCTGGCCCTTCGCTGCGGCTGCGTGATCCTTCCGTGGGAAGGCGGCCGCGAATTGCAGATGATGATCAAAACGGCGAATCCTCGATGATTCACCGCAGCGTATTCCGCTCAATCATGGATATACACCACATCGCCCGATCAGGCCAATTTCAGGGGCTCAATCGTCCGATAAGGCGATCATATACCTAAATTAAGCCCTTCGGAAGGGATGTCTTAACGCCGAGGCGGGTTGCTGACGGGGTGGCTGAACTCAGGTCGGAATGAGCTGAATCTTGAGCAGTTGGAGGTCTTTAGCACCGAGCCGGTCTTTATACTCCTCAGCGCCGCGGAGAAAATTGTAAACCGGCGCGCCGGCCGTGATGGCCTCCTGGATCGACATTGCAAACGCCACGATTCCAGGGCTCCACTGCTTCTGCGTGAAATCGTAGGCGGTGTTGTAAATCATCGGCCCGCGTTCGCTGGGCAGCCCAAGCAGCCACGCGGAGGGCTTATCTTCCAAAACCAGTTCCTGTAGAAAGAAATCCCCCTGCCGGCAGAGCACCGGACAGAGCCGGTTGAGGAAGCCCACGAGAACCTCATCCGTGAAATCGGCCTTTGGGGCCTCGGATTGCCGCATGGCCGAAAGAGCGCGCTCCAGCGCCGGGAGCAATTCCTCTTCCGTGCGGAACGTCCGCCACTGGAGATTGGCCTTGGTCTGGGCGTTTCGCACCTTACGCTTCATCTCCTTGCGCTCGTGGGAATCGATGGAGGCAAGATATTCGTCCCAGGTTTTGGGTAGCTCCAGATAAGGGCGCTGGTGGTAAGGGATTCCTGGTATTGGAATCCGAACTTGGGCCCCAGTACCGGGAGAATCTGACGCATGTTCGAATCCGCCCGGACGTGATGAAAGACCACCGCGCCCACGGACCAGTCCCACAGGTTACCGAGCAGACCGAGGATGATTTCCCAGCACGCCTCGGCAGATTGGGCATCAACGAGAGAATCGAGATAGTCGGTAACCCATCGGCCAGGCGTTTCGAGCATGGAGGCGGTGTTAAGCGCCAGCGGCAAAACCGCCAGCAGCTCGTCGTTTCGGGAAACGGTGATCAAACGGAAGAGCCCGGCGGGAACGAATTCGTTAACCACCGCGGACTGCCAGGCGGGCGAGCGAAAAACCGTGGCCCAGGGATTCTGCTTGAGCAGCGAATTCCAGCCAGGAATAAATTGCGGATCGTCAGGCCAGTCGCGCAGGCAGCGGCGCGAAGACCTTGGTGTTCGAGGGGTTCGAAATCGCCGCCGGCTGAAGCAATGTTGAGCGCTACGGGGACGAGCGAACGCAAAGCCCCCCGCATCCTTCCGGCGAGTTGAATTTTTGAAGCCATGCTTTCTTCCGGTTTCGCGCTGGGCCGGCTTTGAAGGTTTATCAGCTTTTGCCATGGCGGACTTAAGAATATAGCCGAAAAAGCGGGATTTCGAAGGATCGAATTCCGGGGCTTTACTTGCGGGGTGGAGCGCTTAACAATCGCTCCATGGATCGAGGAAGCTTTGTTCATCTGCATTGCCACACGCATTACTCCCTGCTGGACGGCGCCAGCAAAATCCCCGAGCTGGTCGGACGCGCCAAGGAACTGGGGATGGACAGCCTGGCGATCACCGATCACGGGTGCATGTTCGGGGTCGTCGAGTTCTTCAACGAATGCAACAAGGCCGGGATCAAGCCGATCCTGGGAATGGAAGCCTACATGGCGCCGGGCGATCGCCGCGACCGCAGCAGCGCCAGCGGAACCGGCAGCGACGCCGCTTATCACCTCATCCTTTTATGCCAGAATCTGAAGGGGTATCAGAACCTCATCAAGCTTTCGAGCCTCGCGTATCGGGAGGGTTTCTATTACAAGCCGCGGATCGATAAGGAAATTCTTCGGGAATACCGGGAGGGATTGATCGCCACCAGCGCCTGCCTCGGCGGCGAGATTCCCTCATGCCTCACCCGGCGCGACGCGAAGGCCGCGAAAAAAATCGCCGAAACCTATCTGGACATTTTCGGACCGGATCGATTCTTCATCGAAGTGCAGAAACACGTCGAGGAACAAGAACGCGTCAATCCCGAGCTTGCCGAGCTGGCGAAAAAGCTCGGCGTTGGGCTGGTGGCGACCAACGACGTCCATTTTCTGAAAAAAGAGGACCACCACGCCCACGATATTCTCTGCTGCATCAGCATGGGGAAGCTGATTACGGACGAGAGCCGCCTGAAATACCCCACGGAGCTCTATCTCAAAAGCCCGCAGGAAATGGCCGAGGCACTGGGGCAGCTTCGACCAGGCGATCGAAAACACCTCGCGAATCGCCGCCATGTGCGATGTCACGCTCGATTTCAGCAAGCGCCATGCCCCGGTCTATCGCGTGCCCAAAGGCGCAATCAAGGACGAATCGTCCGCCGATGCGCCCGAAGACGCTCGATATCTTCGCCAGCTTTGCGAGGAGGGCCTCCAGTGGCGATACGGCACGCGCGAGGTTTCCGAGGAAATCCGCAAGCGGCTGGACTACGAACTGAAGATCATCACCAGCAAGAATTTCTGCTCCTACTTCCTGATCGTCTGGGATTTCTGCAACTTCGCCCGCAAAGAGGGAATTCCCGTCGGCGCCAGAGGCTCCGGCGTCGGCACGATGGTCGGATATCTGCTCGGCCTGTGCAATGTCGATCCGATCAAATACGGCCTGCTCTTCGAGCGGTTCATGGATCCGAGCCGAAATGAAATGCCTGATATCGATATCGATATCTGCCAGGAGGGCCGCGGGAAGATCATCGAATACGTGCGCAACAAATATGGGCACGTCGCCCAGATCATCACCTTCGGCACGCTCGCCGCCCGCGCGGTCTGCAAAGATGTCGGCCGCGTCCTCGGCGTGCCCCTGGCGGTCACCGACAAAATCACCAAGCTGATTCCCGGCGTCCCCGGGATGAATCTCGACAAGGCCCTCTCCCAGTCGCCGGATTTAGCCAAGCTCTTTAAAGAGGATTCGCAGGTTCAGCAGATCATCGAGATCGGCAAAAGGCTGGAAGGCCTTTGCCGCAACGCGGGGATGCACGCCGCCGGCGTGGTGATTGCCGATCAGCCGCTGGATGAATTTGTCCCGCTCTACAAAAGCGGCGACGATCTTCTCACCCAATTCGAAGGCCCAATCGTCGAAAAAGTCGGCCTGCTGAAAATGGATTTTCTCGGCCTGCGCACGCTCACGCTCGCTTCAGCGCGCCATCGAGCTTGTAAAGCAGACCAAGGGAATCGACATCGACATCGAGAAGGTCGATTTCACCGACAAAAAGTCCTCGACCTCTTTTGCCGCGGCGAAACCAAAGGCATTTTCCAGTTTGAATCCGGCGGAATGCAGGACCTGCTGATGAAGATGCAGCCGGACCGGCTGGAAGATCTGATCGCCGCCAACGCCCTCTATCGCCCCGGGCCGATGGAGCTGATTCCGCTCTACTGCAATCGCAAGCACGGCAAAGAGCCCGTGCCGCAGGTCCATCCGATCATGGACCGCATCCTCGCCGAAACCTACGGCATCATGGTCTACCAGGAACAGGTGATGCAGATTTTCAACCAGCTCGGCGGCATCGAGCTGAGCGCCGCCTACAAACTGATCAAGGCCATCAGCAAAAAGACAATCCGACGTCATCGCCAAATACAAGCCCGACTTCCTCAAAGGCGCCGAGGCAAACGGCGTCAGCAAGTCGAAGGCCGAGGATATTTTTGAGCTGATCCTGAAATTCGGCGGCTACGGCTTCAACAAGAGCCACTCCACGCGCTACGCCATCATCGCGTTTCAGACGGCGCTATATGAAGACCTATCATCCCGTCGAATACATGGCCGCCCTGCTGACGTTCGAAATGGGCTCGACCGACAAGGTGGTCGAATACATCGAGGAATGCCGCCGGATCACACAGCCCAGCGGCACGCGCGGAATCACCGTGCAGGCCGCCGGACATCAACGTCTCCGACAAAGATTTCACGCCGGTCTATGCAAAGGGATCGGCAGCCATTCGCTTTGGCCTGATGGCCGTCCGCGGCGTCGGTGAAAAAGCGGTCGAAGCGGTCATCGCCGAGCGAAAGAAAACTGGCGCCTTCACCAGCCTCTACGATTTCTGCGAACGCGTAGACCAGCGGCAGGTCACGCGCAGCACCGTCGAGGCATTCGTAAGATGCGGAGCGTTTTCCTCGCTAAAGGCCAAGCGCTCCCAGCTTGTCGCCATCCTCGAGCGTGCCGTGGAAATGGGCCAACAGTCGCAGCAGGACAAGCGCATGGGGCAGTTGAATATGTTCGGCGGCGGCGAAAACAAAACCGCCTCCAGGCCGGTCGATGTACTGCCGGACATTCCCGAATTTGCCGGGGCCGAGTTATTGAAATTCGAGAAGGAATTGCTTGGCTTCTACATCACGAATCATCCGCTCACCGAGCACGAGGCGGCGCTGCTGAATTATTCGACGGCCAACACCCGCGAAATCAAAGCCATGCCCGAGGGCACGGAAGTGACGATCGGCGGCCTGATCAACCGCGTAAAGCGCGCCGTCACCAAGACCGGCCGTTCCGCCGGCCAGCCGATGTGCATCATCACGCTGGAAGATCTCGACGGCCAGATCGAAGCCACGATTTTTGCCGAGAGCCTTGAGAAGATCAACGAAGCCCAGCCCGGCATCGTCGCGCTCGAGCAGATCGTCTTCGTAAAAGGAAAAGTAGATCGGCGCCGGGAAACGCCGGGAATTATCGTCAACGAACTTATTCCGATTTCGCAGGCAATGGCGCGCTTCACGCGCGGCGTGAAAGTCGAAATCGACAGGATTGACGGCGCAATCGAAACCCTTCGCGAGCTCAAGGGCATTCTCAGCAAGCACCAGGGAAACTGCCAGACATATCTCAGCGTCCCCGCGACCGGCGAAAAGCGGGCCCTGATCGCCCTCGACAAACAGTGGTGGATCCGCGCCACGCCCGCGCTGAAGGAAGAGCTGGAGTTCGCTCTAAATGGCCATGGGCGGGTTGAACTGGCAGGCGACGGAACACGAAGAACCAAGGCCCAGCAGCAGCCGCTCTTCCCCGGATCGGAAGTAGCGGAAATTCCGGATGAGACTCCCGCAATGAGTTTGCCGGTGGAAGAATTGGAATATTAGGCTCCGATAAGACTGCCCCGCCTCCTTAAACGCTACATATCAACATTCGAATATTCTCGCTATTTCCCGGCCGATGAAGGCGCTGGGTACTGATTCGATTGCCCCGGGGATGGGGATTTGACTCCGGTGCAATCGAATTGGATTACCCATCTTGGAGGAGCCGAGAAATGAACCGCATAGCACGCCAACACAACCTCGCCCACGGCCTCTCAATTGGCATCCCGGTAAAGCCGCGCACCCGCCGGGCGTTGCAAAACGCCTGCAATTTCGAGCGGCTGGAAGACCGGCTCCTCATGTCCAGCACCGTTCCCGCCCCCACCGGCCTCACGGCCGCGGCGAGTTCGCCGTCGGCGGTGCAGCTCAACTGGACGGACAACACAACGGCCGTCACCAGCTATGGAATCTGGCGTTCCGCCAACGGCGGCGGGTTCACCGAAGTGGGAACGCTGACCGCTAAAACCGCAAATAGCTTCACCGACACGACGGTCGCCTCGGGGCAGACCTACCAGTACACGGTCCAGGCGGTAAACGGGTCCACCGCTTCGGACTCAAACTTCGCCGGCACGACGACGCCGCTGAAAGCGGCCACGGGCCTGACGGCCAGTGCCAGCACAACCGCGGTCACCCTGAACTGGACGCCGAACGATCCGGATGCGCTGGGGTTTTATATTTTCCGCTCGACAAACGGCGTCAATTTCTCCCAGATCGCCACCGTCGCCGGGGCCTCCGCACATACCTACACCGATGGCACGGGGATGACCGGGACGGCGTATTACTACACGGTCATGGCCGTCAACACTGTCGCCGGCTCTGCGGCGTCGAACGTGGTGACGGCGGTTAAGCCGCTGGTCGCAGCGACGGGGCTGAGCGCCAGCGTGTCGGGTTCTTCGGTTTCGCTGAACTGGACGCCCAACGATTCAAACGCCTTGGGTTTCTACGTCTATCGCTCGACCAACGGCGTGAATTTCTCGCAGATCGCCACCGTCAGCGGCGCGACGGCTAATTCTTACACCGACGCAACGGCAGCGGCGGGAACGAGCTATTATTACCTGCTTGTCGCCGTGAATACGGTCGCCGCATCGGGCGTTTCCAACGTCGCAAACGTGGTCACGCCCCTGGCGACGCCGACGAATCTGGCGGCGACGCCTTCCGGATCTTCCGTGGATCTGAGCTGGACGGCCAACGATCCGACCGCGCTGGGGTTCTATCTCTACCGCTCGACGGATGATGTGAATTTCTCGCAGATCGCCACCATCAGCGGCGCGACAGCCAATACGTATGTCGACAACACCGGCGCCGCCGGCACGACCTATTACTACGACATCGTCGCCGTGAATATGGTCACCGCCTCCGGCGTCTCCAATACCGCCAGCGCCTCCCTCCCCGCCCAGGCGCAGCTTGGCACGCCAAGCGGCTTGACCGCGCAAGCTTCCGGAAATTCCGTGCAGCTCAACTGGACCGCGGCAGCCGGCGCAACCGGATATTACGTCCTCCGCTCCACCAACAACGTCAATTTCACCCAGATCGCCACGCTGGGCGCGGTTACAGCCTACACCGACAATTCCACCACGTCCGGAACGCTCTATTACTACCAGATCGAGGCCAGCAACGGCTCGACGACCTCGGCGGCTTGCGCCTCCGCAACCGCCACCACGCCCCTCAGCGCCCCGGCGCGCTTGGGGCCACCGTTTCGGGAAGCTCGATCGTCCTCAACTGGACCGACGAAGATCCCTCCGCCACAGGCTACTACGTCCTGCGCTCGACGAACGATTCAACGTTCACCAGCATCGGAACAGTCAACGGCGTATCCAGCAACAGCTACACCGACCCAACCGTAACCTCGGGCACCACGTATTACTACGAAATCGAGGCGTTCGACGCGGCGACGACTTCAACGCCGTCGGTTGCCGCCAGCCAGGTTGTCCCGGAAACGCAGGAAGATACGGTGACCATCACCTCGCGCTACAGCGACGATGAGCTGGTCGTCAACTCCACCGGCACGGACGACACGATTTCCGTCTCCGAATCCGCCGGCACCTTCACCATCGACGCCGACGGCGAGAATTTCACCGACGCCTCCACGCCCGGTGGGCTGTTCATCTACACCCGCGGCGGAACGGACACGATCGATATCGCTTCAACCGTCACCTCCTTCGTCACGCTGGAAACCATCGACGGCGCATTAACGACGATCGACAGCGCCGGCACCGACGTGACGGCCTGGATCGACTCAACCGACAGCTACACGGGCAGCGGCAACGTCCACCGCGTGGCAAGCTTCGCCGGCGGCGTAAGCAAGGCCTATGGGGCCGCACTGGCCAACCCGAGCGACGCCGGCGCGACCGCCGCATTCAGCGCCTCCCTCTTCGGAACCGGACCAGTGGCCGCCGACGCCAACCAGGGTGAGAGCGGCGACTGCTATCTCATCGCCAGCCTCGCCGCCTTTGCCCAGCAGGATCCCAATCTGCTCGTCCAATCAGCCGTCGATATGGGTGACGGAACCTACGTCGTGCAGTTCATGAACGGCAGCACGCCGACCTACGTCCGCGTCTCCAACCAGTTCTCCACCGGCGGATTTGACGGATATGAATACGCCCACCCCGGCGCCAACGGAACCATCTGGGCCGCCGTGATCGAGAAGGCGTTCGCCTACTACCGCACGGATGCCAACACCTACGCCTCCATCGCCAGCGGGTGGATGGGCGAGGTCTACGGTGACTTCGGACTCTCTTCCGAAGAGTTTGTGCCGTCAGCCCTCTCGCAGAGCATCCTTTACAGCGAGATGTCCAGCGACCTCGCCGCCGGCGATTCGATCACCCTCGGCACCAGCGACTCACCGCCGAACCTGGTGGGGGATCACGCGTATACGCTGCTCAGCGTTTCCGACGTGGGCGGCAACATGACCTTCACGGTTCGCAACCCCTGGGGCTTCTCCGGCGACTCGCTGGAAAACAGCCAGGGCATCGCCACGCTGACCTACGCCGAGTTCTGCAGCAACTTCATCGCAGGATGCCTCTCGTAAGAACGAAAAATCCCTCTCCTGCTGCTAATCAGGAGAGGGATTTTTTGCCGACACTGAATGCCATAAGTGCATTCACTGCCAGACATGATGCTAAGCCCTTGTAGGCGTATCAGTTTTTTTGGTCCTCCTTAACTGGCCACACACGCACGCCCCCGCGGTTGATCCGAGCACTGCGAACGCCAGTCCCAGCGCCACAGAGATAAACGCCACCCACCCCCCGGCGATCCCGCTGCTATGGATGATCTGCGCCGTCATCTCGGTGGTATTGGCAAACGCGATCTTCGCCGCCTCGGTAACGCCCGCGATGATCAGCAGAGACAGCGGAATGCTCAACCCCCACAGCACAACACCCTGCAACCAGGTGCCATTCAAGCTCAATCGACTGGCAACCAAACCGCCAGCGTAATACGCAACACAAGCGGTGATGATCATCCACATCGCCGCCCCATCGCGGTAGACGCCCACATGCGAGCAAAACATCAGAATATCAGACAGGGCGACGATCCCCAGCACCACCATCGTTCCGGCCGCGATCGAGCCCCAAAAGGATGGGGCGGGCACGGATAAATCCGTTCCCACGCTTGGAACGATTTTTTCCTCGATTACTGAGCGACGCCCTCGCACTCCGTGGCGAATCGCGTCGGAGGTCACCAGGTTGATCATCATCGCACCTCGCCTTTGCCATCGGGAGATGCAATTCCCGTTCCGCCTCATGGCGGAGGCTGTGAACGTGGTTGAGTTCAGTTTGGATGCGACAGACCGCGCAAAAATTATCCACCGGCCTTCTGCCCCGGGACGACATTTGGAAACAGTGGTACGGCTTCGCCAAGCTTTGAGCCAGAGGCAGGTGGATTGTTGTAGAGCCACCCAAATGGCTTCCCCTCAATTGGAATTTTCAACTGCCCCAATCCCTCGGCCGCCTTTTCCGGCAGGATCGGAAGCAATCCCACCAAGCATCGATAAATCGACTTCGCCGCCGTATTCAGCACCGTGTCCAGCCGCCTGGCTTGCGGAATCCTTGGCCAGCTTGAACGGCTCGGTGGCATCAATATAACCGTTGGTAAGCCTGGCAAGCTGCACGGGAAGCTCGGCACACTGCTGGAGATCAACCCCGTCATACGCCGCCGCGAGCCGCGCGGGAAGATCGTCCCCGTGCGAAAGCAGGTCGCGGTCGATCTGCTCTAGATCGCCCGGCGCAGGCAGCACGCCGGCGCGGTAGCGGTCGATCATCTTGATCGTACGGTTCAGGCAATTCCCCACGACGTTCTTCAACTCGTTAAACGCCTTGAGAAAATCCGCATCCGTCCAGTCCAGATCGCTCCCGAAAGGCGCGGCGCGCAGGAGATAATATCGCAGCGCATCCAGCGAATAGGTCTGGATCACCTCGCGCAATTTCGTGAGGTCGATGAAATTACCCAGCGATTTGCTCATTTTCCTGCCGCCGCTCGTCCACCACCCGTGGGCAAAAACCTTTTTCGGCAGCGGCAGGTCCAGCGAAAAAAGCATCGCCGGCCAGTAGACCGTGTGAAACCAGAGGATTTCCTTCCCGATCACATGCACATCCGCCGGCCAGAATTTCTTGAACAGCGATTCGTCGGCAGACGCATATCCCAGCGCGGTGATGTAGTTGCTCAGCGCATCGATCCAGACATAAACCACGTGATCTGGATCGTGCGGCAGCTCAATCCCCCACTTCAACGTCGCCCGGCTGATCGACAGATCCTCCACATCATCCGTCAGCTTGCTCAGCACCTCATTCCGCCGGGCCTCCGGCTGGATGAACTCGGGATAGTCCTGAATATATTTCCGCACCCGCGGAACGTATTTCTTCAGCCGGAAGAAATAACTCTTCTCCGAATACCGCGTCAGCGGGCGACCGCTGATCACCGACTTATAGTCATGAGACTTCGCCTCGGTCTCCGTGACGAATTCTTCCTGCCCCTCGTCGTACCACCCCTCATAGCTGCCGAGGTAGATGTCTTCGTTCTTCACAAGCCGGCGGACGATCTCCTGCACGGAAAGCTTGTGCCGATCCTGCGTAGTGCGGATGAAATCGTCGTTGGTGATATGGATTTCCTTCCAGAAATCCTGGAAGGCGGCCACCATCCGGTCGGCCAGAACGCGCGGCTCAATGTTCTGCGCCGCCGCTGTCTTAACCATTTTGATTCCGTGCTCGTCCGTCCCGGTAAGGAAAAACGTCTCATCCCCCGCGAGGCGGTGATATCGCGACAGCACATCGGCCGCGATGGTCGTGTACGCATGCCCCAGGTGCGGCTCCCCATTGGGGTAGTAAATCGGAGTCGTGATGTAAAAAGTCTTATTCATTGGAATATCTCATTCGACAAAAAAAGAACCACCGTTTGATTCGACGGACGGATACATACGGGGATAGGCTGCTCGGCGCCAAGGCCCCAGCGGGCTATCCCAATCGCATGGCCATCAATCGAAACAAACGGTGGTTCGTCATAGTCGTAGGGATTATCGGCAGGAATTTATCGGGAATCAAGTGACCCCTCTTTTCCCCCGCCCCCGGTAGTGCGTGCAATGCGTATAATCGCACCCGATGGCCCCCCCGACCTGTGAACTCTGCGGCCGCGAACTCTCCCCTGCCGGGCATTACGTTGTGCGCATCGACGTATTTGCCGACCCGGCCGTGCCGGAGATGAGCGAAGCGGAATTGAAAGCCACCGATTTTGACGCCGAGATCGACGATCTGCTGAAGGAAATGGAGAACATGACGGCCCAGGAGCTTCAGGACCAGGTTCACCGGCGATTTGAATATCGCATCTGCCCAAACTGCCAGCGGCGATATTTGCGCGATCCGCTGGGCCGCTTGCGAAACGGAAATTGATGATGCTGCAACTGGACCAAACGCTGGCACAGATTCGCGGCCGCGCGACGGAGCTGGACTGCGGGGGCCGCTGGCCCGAAGAAGATTTACGCGAACTCTCGAAAATCGGCTGGCCCAAGTGGTTCGTACCGCAGCGATTTGGCGGAGACGGAATCGAGCCGCTGGAATTGCACCTGCGCTACGAGGCGATCGCCTCGGCTTCGGTTTCGACGGCCCTGGTCGTCTCCCAGCGCGACTCGGCCGTCGGCCTGATCGATGGCAGCGAAAATTCCCCCCTGCGCGATGAGCTTTTGCCGCAAATGGCGCGGGGAGAATTCTTTGCGACGATCGGGATCGCCCAGCTCACCACCAGCCGCCAGCGCGGCCTGCAGGCGATTGCCGAGGGCGATGGATATCGTCTTGAGGGAATGATTCCCTGGAGCACGGGGGCGGCCATCGCGAAATATATCGTGGCTGGAGCCGTCACGGAGGATGGCCAACAGATTCTTTTCGTCCTGCCCACGGATTTGAGCGGCGTTTCCGTTCGTCCGCCGCTGGAGCTGGTGGCCCTGCGATCGAGCTGGACCTCGCAGATTGAAATCACCAACGCACGGCTCGATCGGCGATGGCTTTTGCGCGGGCCCGTAGAAAAGGTGATGAGCGGCTCTTCCAAGGGCCTGCCACTGGGGCAGATATTTCTGGCGTTTGGGCTTTGCAAAGGGGCGCTCGAATTAATTCAAGACGAAAAATCCGATCGCGCTTGTTCGCTCGCCGAGAAATTTGCCCGGCAGCTATCGCAGATTCGCGGCGAGGTCCTGGAACTGTGCCAAAATAATCGCGATTCCGAAGCCGCGGAAAACGCCCCGCGGCTTCGCGCCTCCTGCCACGACCTGGCCGTGCGAATGACGCAATCGGCGGTTGCGCTCTACAAAGGCTCCGGGCTTCTGCTCGACCATCCCGCCCAGCGCTCGCGCGCGAGGCGATGTTCTTCCTGGTCTGGTCCTGTCCCGATGCAGTTATCGAGTGCACCGTGAATAACTGGAGTGAAAAATAAAATAGGCCGCACGGCGGAGGGTTAGAGCCGTGCGGCCTGGCGGAGGAGGAAACGAGGCTTAAGTGGCGAGGTCTCAGGTCTCCCCAGACCTCGCCGTTGTATTGTCAACCGTCCTGACATCCCTGTAATACTTCATATCTCCGTTCCTTCGGTGGACTAGTAGAACAAATGTTGTGCCACACTTCGATTTTGGAGAGAATCATTCCCGTTCGCCGAGTTTTTGGGACCGCAGGGCCGATTTTGCAGCTTTTCGGCCCCGGCACGGATCAACCCGCTTACATGCGTAATCGGCGAAAGATGTGGCAAAGCTCCCGGAAGTGCACACCAACTACGCACCTTATTATGTCTCTGTTTGCAAAAACGACATTCCTTTGCGCCGTGGTAATTTTCATGGGCGTCGAGTCAGGATGCCGGCAGAATTTGCCGCGGCAAAATCTAACGATCACAACGCCCATCACCCTGAACCTCATCGATGTAAACGATTCGATGCTGCCGATTGCAGCCGATCAGCAAATCGGAATTTCCGCCGCGAAAAATGAGTGGACGAGCCTCGCGCTGCAGGTGGGCGATTTGCCGCAGGGCCTGCAATGGAAACTTCGCGTTAATTTCTTGCCGGCGATTTCCGCGGAGAGCGTCAGCGCCTACCAGGCGCTACCGATGCCGGTCGATACCAACCGCGCCGGCTATCTTAGACAAACCGGCTTGCCCGCCAGCGAGCGCGAACTGCCGCGTGCGCTTCTGCCGATGCGCTGCGATAACGGTGAGATCGACCTGAGATCGCTGCGTACGAGTCACTCGCCCGGCTACCCGATCATCTGGATCGACCTGCACGTGCCTGAGAATACGAAAGCGGGGGATTACGCGGTTCAGTGCCAGGTCACGGCCGACGGCCTGGCCGCGCCGGCGGCAACACTGGTGGGCACGCTGCATGTCTACGACTTCGCGATTCCCGAAAATCCGCACCTGCTGATGGTCAGCGAGCTGGATTGGGACCGGCTCGAGTCGCTTTATCCCGACGCGTTTGAGGCGATCACGCCGCGGCTGATGAATCGCGGCGAAGATAAATATACCGCGGCGATCTCGGTGCTCGATCAACTGGTCGGGCTCGCCCAGGCGAATCGCGTGGAGGTCGTGGTTCCCCGGCTTCAGCCGACGGTGAAATGGCTCGCCGCCGATCGCCCCGCGGTGGATTGGTCGGATTTCGACACGGTCGTTTCGCCCTGGCTCAATGGCGATGGCTTCGCCGACAAGACTCCGCTCGGTTTCTGGCCGCTGCCCCGCGCCGATTTTATCGATAATTACGATCCGGCCAGCCAGCGCGAATACTGGTCCAACGCCGCGACGCATTTCAACGGCCAGGACTGGCTGGAGCATTCCGCGGTGACCCTCTTTAAGCGCAATTCCGCTCGCGCCAGGCGCGATGGAAAGCATCCAATATTCGATGCTGGCAAGATCGATCCTCGAAGCCCATCCGCTGCTGCGGGCGATTTTGCCCCTGGAGGACAGCCAGGTTCAATTCGCCTCCTCATCTTTTCCAATGGCCCTCGCTCCCGAAATGGCAAGCCGAATCGCGGCGCTCGCACCCGGTTTAGTCTTTGGACCTGCGGCGCAAAGCTGGCCCAGCGACGTGCGGCCGCCGGAATATTGGCTCGACACCGAAGCCCAGGGGCTCGTCCCCTACATTGGCGCGG
This sequence comes from uncultured Phycisphaerales bacterium, assembly GCA_963755915.1. Classification (GTDB taxonomy): domain Bacteria; phylum Planctomycetota; class Phycisphaerae; order Tepidisphaerales; family Tepidisphaeraceae; genus PALSA-1353. Next base: position 1,786,651 of record CAVWLP010000002.1, on the reverse strand, counting down.
GAATGGACCAGCGCGACGTCCGGCTCTGGGCGTGGCTCGCCTATCTCCGCCGCGCCGACCTGGTTTACTGGGCCGGCGCGCTTCCCGATCAGGACGATCCATCGCAGCCCGCAAATCCCGGAAAGCTCACCTGGTTTTATCCGGGAAGCTGGTTCGGCGTCGATGGTCCGGTCCCCAGCATCCAGCTCAAATGGTTGCGCCGAGCCGAGGAAGATTTCGAATATCTCCTTCTCGCCGAAGAGCGTGGCATGCGCACGAACGGATTTCTCCTCGCCCGCCTCCTCACCCGCCAGGTCGAGTTGCAGCCCACGCAGTCCCCCGATGCGGAATACGGCCTGCTCAGCGGAACCATCGATCAGGCAACCTGGGACGACGCCCGGCAGCTTCTCGCGCGGTCGATCCTGGCGCGGCCGCCTGAATCTCTCCCGGACGACCCCTCCGTCGAAAAATCAGAGCAGCGCCTCAACCTCGACATGATCCGCTGGCAGGCCCCCAAGGAGCGGCCCTACATTCTCCCGCGAACCGCCCAATGGATGTGGGACGATCCCAACCGGTCCAACGGCGATAAATGGGCCTTCCTCCGCCTCGGCGTGGATATCTACAACGCCGGCGACAACCGCCCGGAGGACAACCAGCTGCAATGGACCGCTGCAGGCGATGGCTGGGAATTCCGGCCCGAGCCGCAGATCATCGGGGCGCTCCACACGTACGCCGTCCAGCGTTTCGAGATGAACGCCCGCGTCAACCTCAACCGCATCGATGCTCAAACGCGCAAGCCGCTGGAGATCACTTTCCTCGATGGGTACACGCACGATTCCTTCTCCGCGCAGGTGATGACCCCTGTGGCGGCCAGCGCCCGCCGGGAGGGAAACCTTCACATCGACGGCAAGCTCGAAGACTGGTCGGCGGATGACCTCATCAACGACGCTCCCCTGACCAAAATGGTCGATCGCACCTCGATCCAGCACTGGCGCATCACGCCGGCGGCAACCACTTCCCAGATCTTCACCGCCTGGAGCGAGGACAATTTTTACGTCGCCTTCGCAGTCAACGGCGTTTCGCCCGAGCAGCAGCTGCACCAGAATTTCGTCAACTACGAATTCCGCCGGGCCTGGGGCGAGGATTTGTGCGAGATGCTCATTCAGCCGATCTTTGACGACAACACCCCCGGCCCGCTGACCTACCTCGCGTGCAAACCCAACGGCGTGTGCGTGGTACGGCGGCGGCTCGACCCGCGCACCAACGCCGACCCCTGGCGGGAAACGGATGGCACAACCGTGCGTTACGCCGCCGACCCGCAGCAAACTGCCTGGACGGGTGAAGTCGCCATCCCCTGGAAGCTGCTGCTCAACGATTCGCCTGGGCATCCGCGGATCATGAAGTTCAACTTTATCCAGCACCGCAACGAAACCGGCGAGTCTGCAAGCTGGGCCGGGCCCATCGATTTCGATCAGGATGAGAGCCTCATGGGGCTCCTGTATTTGCAGGATTTAAGCTCACCGGGCTTGCATCCATAACCTTCCGAAAATCCCTTAGATAGACCCATAAACCACTCAGGCTACCCATCTTCACGCCCCTGCATGCCCAAGGCCTGTCGAGGGCTTAAAAATCGCATTGCTTCGGAGGGGGCATGGGGTAGCATTGAACCACCATCGCCAGGGTGGGACGGGTAGCCGATTGCGAAGGCTAACATTTCGGGTCAATAAGGAGAAGAAAATGTTTCGTCGTAAAAAGAGCAGGGGATATTGCGGACTGTCCATCGCGGCAGCCGCGGTGCTGGCAGCGGGATTGAACATTTCGCCCGCGGCCCATGCAGAAACTCTTTCCAGCGGAAATTCCAACCTGACGATTAACACCAGCGGACCGAATCCGTTCATCACAAGCTGGACAGTCGATGGGGTCGATCAGTACGGCGGAACGCCCGCCGGCAGTGAGGATCTCCAGATCTCGATCGACGGGGGTGCGCTCCAGTCGATAAACACGCTGACTGTTTCGGGCACGCCCTTCGCCGTCGGCGGCCTGGCGACTACGGTTTACGAAGGCGATGGATTCACGCTCACGGTCGACACCACGCTCACCGGCGGGACGCCCGGCAGCGGCACGTCCGCACTGGTCGATCAGATCACCATCAACAACACCGAGGAAATTCCGGCAGTCGTCACTTCGAATATCGTTCCCATCAGCCCGCTCACATTCCGGCTCGTGGAAGTCAGCAACGTCACGCTCGATTCCCTCGACACGAACACCTTGACCCTGAGTCCGTCGGTTTCGCCGAACACGGCGACCTACACGAATTCACTGGGCACGACGGTGATGATCACTCCCGATACGACGCCCAATTCCTTCACCGCCGGGACGGTCGGTTCCGAGAGCAACTCTTCGACTGGGCCGTTTGTCGCCAACGTGGGATTCACCTTCGAATGGGACGGCTCGATCGATGCGGGCGGCTCGTACCAGGTGAGCATTCCCGAATCGGTGACCGGCGCGACGTCGGGCGGGTCGCCGCCCGCGGTGCCGCTGCCGAGTTCGGCGTATAGCAGCATGGCGGTGCTGCTGGGCCTGGGCGGAATCGCCGCGGTTCGCCGGATGCGCAAGCAGACGGCTTAAACGCGATCCCCCATGCGAAAAAATTGCCCGCGGGAGCGAAAAGTTCCCGCGGTTTTTTTGCGCTTGCACCGGCGCGCTTGACGCGGCCCTTCGCGGCTTGCAGCATTGGGTGCAATGGCGGTCAACCGAACGGGGCGCATTGTTCGCATCATCGTTTTGCTGGGGCTGAGCGTGGGGATGCTCACGCTGGCCTTCGCGCCGACCTCGCAGTTTTATTTCGCGTGGATCGGGCTTGCGCCGTGGCTCATATTTCTGGGCGAAACCAAATCGCAGAAGCGGGTGTTTTTCATCAGTTGGATCGCCGGGACGGCTTTTTTCGTCGCCAACATGTGGTGGATGGCCAACATCAGTTGGCCCGGGATGTTCGCCCTGCTGATTTTCTGCGGCTCATTCTGGGGATATGCGGCCCTAATCATCCGCGGCGCGGGGCTGCTGCGCATCAATGTTCTTGCCGGCATCCTGGGAATCGCGGCGGTCTGGACGGCCTTCGAGTGGCGCGGGGAATCATCTTCACCGGCCTGCCCTGGCTCTTTCTCGGATACACACAAACTCCTTTTCTGCCCGTGTGCCAGATCGCGGACCTCACGGGATCGTATGGCATCACCTTTTGGGTGGTGATGGTGAACTCGCTGGTGGCGATGGCGTGGATGCATCGGGAACGACTCCGCACCATCCTTCCCGCGGCGATCACCACGGCGGTCCTGACCATCATGATCCTGGCGTACGGCTTCTTCCGCATCCAGCAGACGCCGCACTATCTCACGACCGGCCCAACGCTTGCCCTGGTCCAGTCCAACTATCCCCAGAGCAACAGCGGCGAAAAGGGCGCGGAAATTGACCAGCGGCTTCAGTTTCATGTCGATCAATCGATCGCGGCGCTGCAGAAAACGCAGGGGAAGATCGACCTGATCGTCTGGTCCGAAACCATGATGGAAGCCCTCAACGTGCAGGCGCGGATGGAAGACGATCGATTCCGCGACGTCTATGACATCATCAGCGCCCTGGCCGCGAGATATCATGTGGCGGTCCTCACCGGCGGCGATTACTGGGGCAACTGGCGGGACGAAGTGCGCGGCACGGAGACCTATCGCGTTCCCGAAGACCGGCGCAATTCCGCGTATCTCTTCGACAAGACCGGCCACATGAACGACGCCCTGGGGTTTCGGTACGACAAGATTCACCTCGTCCCCTGGGGCGAGTTCATTCCCGGCAAAGAGTCGATGCCCTGGCTCTATCGCCTGTCGGTGGAACTGGGGCCGAACTATTACTCCGATTATATTATGCAACCGGGAGACGTTTTTACCGTGTTTCACTTGAAGGACGACGATCACGACTGGCGTTTTGTGACGCCGATCTGTTTCGAGGATATCGACGCGCGAATCTGCTGCGCGATGTTCCGGCCCACGGACGGGGGCGGGAAGCGCGCCGATTTCCTGGTGAACCTGACCAACGACGGATGGTTCAGGGCCAATGAAAACCCGCAGCACTTTCAGGCCGCCATCCTGCGAAGCATCGAGAACCGGGCATGGATGGCGCGGTCGGTGAATACCGGCATCAGCGGGTTTATCGATTCCGTCGGGCACGTGAGCGATCTGCTTCCGGTGAGAACCGAGGGAACAACGACCGGGCAGATCATGATCGACAGCCGGCTGAGCTTTTACACGCAGTTCGGCGATCTGTTTGCGTTTGTCTGCGTAGGTGCCACGGCGGCGATGGCCGGCTGGGCGATGTTTGCAAAAGCCAAAAAGAAAAAGACCACTGCGATTGAGGCAAAAGTATCATGAAGACCAAAGCGATCATCCTGTTTCTGAGTGTGGCACTTATAGGGTGCAACTCCAGCCCGAAAAACGATCCGAAAATTCCTCTGCCGCCGCCGCCGGTGCCGTCCGCGCCGGTGTATGTGCCGGAGCCGATTGACCCGGCTTTACGCGATCGGGCACGCGAGGAATTGATTTCTGAAACGCATTCCCCCGAAACATTTTTGCGCTCCAACGCGATTGAAGCTTTGAGCGACGTCGACCCGTCGGACGCCGCCGGCCCGATCCTCGCGGGCCTGTCCGATCCGCAGCCGCCGGTACGATTTGCGGCTGCGATGGCGGCCGGAAAGCTGAAGCTGGTGGACGCCTACAAGCCGCTGCGGAAGATTGCGTATGATCCCGACCTGCGGGTGCAGGCGGGGGTCAGGTATGGGCTGCACATGCTCGGGGACACGCGGCTGACCAAGCAGCTTGAGCAATTCGCGCAGAGTTCCGACCCATCGCTACGTGGAACAACCGCATTGGTGCTCGGCCAGCTTGGCGAGCCGAGCGCGACGCAGATGCTGTTGATGCTGCTGGTCGATCCGGCGCCTTCGGTTCGCGTGCAGGCGGCCGAGGCGCTGTGGCGGCTGGGGAACGAGCAGGGGTTGGAACACCTGGTCGCCTACTCCATCAGCATGTATCCCGACGAACAGATCATCGCTTTGCGGGCACTTGCGGAAACAGGGGACCAGCGGGTGATCCAGCACGTTCGGGCACAACTGACGGGCGATTACCTGGAAGTGCGGCTTGCGGCGGCGCGGGGGGTTGGGATGCTCGGATCGGACGAGGGTTGGAACGTGGCGGTCCCGGCCCGCGAGAGCAAAAACCCGCGGCATCGCTGCATGGCGGCATTGGCCATGGGGGCGATCGGGCGGCCGGATTTGCAGAAATATCTGCGGCCGATGCTGGATGATCCGGATCCGAATGTGCGAGTCGCGGCGGCTACGGCGGTGCTGGAGCTTAAGGCGAGGGGGTAGAGCCCGGGTGTGGGCTGCTTCCGTGATTGCGACATCATATGGAGTGATGCGGAATTGAATCGAAGTTAGTGAGGGCGAACACTTCGATTCCGGGTCGTGGCGGGGGGTTTCGTTACCGTTGACAGAAGTGGAGAATTTTAGGGGCAGGGCCAGGGGGTGTACGTGTTTTTTCGGGAATTGCGACGGGGGGTTTTTGCCTGGGAAAGGAGAGGGGGAAGGGTTTTCGGTTGGGGTTTTGGGGGCGCCGGGATCGGGCGTCAGAGGGAATTGCGAGGGGTGGGCGGGATGTTTGGCAGGTTGATTCATCGTGTTTGAGGGTCTCTCTATATATATGCGCCAGAGGTGTACGTTTTGGACCTATTTTGGAATGGGGGCGCGGATTTTTTTGAAATAATTTTTGGGTTGGTGGGTAGGTCTTGAGGTGTTGGGCGGGAAAGCGCCGTGCAAGCACGGCGGCTACACGGGGAGGGGGAAAATGGGGTGAGTTTGTGGGGGCGAATGTATCATAATCCGCGCCATGCAGCGCATTGTTATTCTCGGGGCGAGCGGGTGCGGGAAAACGACGCTGGCGCGGGCGCTTTCGGGGAAGCTGGGGATACCGCATGTGGAGCTGGATGCGCTGCACTGGGGGGCGAACTGGACGGAGGTGCCGAGGGATGTGCGGCTGGGGCGGGTGAGGGAGGCGGTTTCTGGAGAGAGGTGGATCGTGGACGGGAATTATTCTCCGCTTCGTCAAACCATCTGGCCACGGGCAGACACGATTGTCTGGCTTGATTATCCGCTCGGCGTGGTGATGTGGCGCGTGCTGGAGCGAAGCATTCGACGGGCCCACACGCGCAAAGCGCTTTGGGCGGGGAATACGGAGAGCTGGTGGCTGACGTTCTGTTCCAAGGAGTCGATTTTGCTCTGGTCGCTGGAGTCGTGGAGGAAATATCGACGGGAGTATCCGAAAATTATGCGATCTGAAGCTTGCGGGCATGCGCGGAGGGTGAGGCTTTGTTCTCCGAAGCAGACGGAGGCGTGGGTGAGGGAGGCTGCGCGAGAGAGTTGAGGGTGGAGCGTAGAAAGTAGAGGGGAACGCTCCTAAACGGAGGGAGAGGATGCGATGCGGAGGATGCGGACTTTGGCGATCTGGGCGGTTTGGTCGATTTTCCAGTGCCTGGTTTGGATCCAATCGATGAAATGGTCTCCGGATTGGCGGTGGGGTTCGGCGAGGAGGATGGAGCCGGAGGGGGTGAGGTGGCGTTTCCAGAATTCTTCGAGGAAGAGCCACTGGGCTTTTTCGTAGACGATGTCGGCGCCGAGGATGAAGTCGAAGCGCTGGTTTAGGTCGTCGGTTTGCCAATTGACGCGGCGGACTTTGCAGGCTTGGGGGAGGGTGTTGAGACGGGCGAAGAGGAGGGCGGGGGATTCGAGATCGACGAGGGTGACATCGGCGCCCATCGAGGCGGCGGCGGCGCCGGCTAGGCCCATGCCACAGCCCAGGTCGAGGACGCGGGAATTTTTCAGGTCCATTTGGGAGAGGGCAGAGGCGAGGGCGCGGGAGCTTTCCCAGAGCTCGGCCCAGTACGGGAGATGCGGCGGATTTTCGAGGCGTACGCCGGTTTGTTTTTCGCGGCGGTCTTCTTCGGCGCAGATTTCATCGAGCACGCGATTGGGGTTGGCGATGCGCGTGAAGGGAATCGAAATGCTGCCGACGGCGATCGGCTCGGTGATGGTCTGGAAGTGGCGGTGGATTCGCGCCAGCAGGCGAGTTCGAGTCTGGGCTACTGCATCTGGTTTCGGCCGTTGGGGACGGGGGCGATCGGGTTGAGGGAGGATTTGTTGAGGAGAGTGCACCATAGGACCTGGATGAGGAAGATACCGCCGATGACCAGGCCGGCGGAAGCGAGGAAAGTGAGGATGGAGCCGATGATGGCGGCTCCGACGCGAATGCGGAGGCGGCCGATGGCGGCGATGAGGAGGAGGATGAACATCCAGATGCCGGCGACGCAGGGGGCGATGTCGAGCCAGGGTCTGATGCCGCCGGGGATGAGGGCGAGGAGGCTGGGGCTCATGAGATAAGCGATGGTGTTGTATATGAGGACGGGGGGCGTGTTGCTGGTCATGTCGAAGGAGGTGAGGCGGAAGAACATCCAGGCGATCAGGCGGGGAAGGAGGGCGCCGGCGACGCCGGCAAGGGCGGCTTCGAGGAGGGAGTTGATGAGGTATTGCTGGCCGTCAATTTCGAGGGTGTGGTCATTGACGTAAAAGATGTAGTAGGCAAAGGCGGACTGGATGAGGGCGGCAAAGAACCAGATGACGCCGATGGCATAGGCGTAGATTTTCGCGTCGGTGGAAGTTTCGGGACGGCGCATTTTGGCGAGGGTGGCGAGGGGTTTGAACATGATGCCGAAGGCGGTGCCGAAGAAGGCGCCGAAGAAGCCCAAGGAGCCGCGGTCTTCCCAGGGGATTCCGGAGCCGGAGCCCATGAGGTCGCCGGGGGCGGGGGCGTTGGTTTTGCGGGAAGGGAATTGGGTGTTTTGGGGCATGGGGTGTCTCCGCCGAAGGAGGAGGATTTTATCCGGTTACGGTCGGCTTTACATCAAGTGGGCGTCGGCATATGGTGGGAATTTGAAGTGGAATATGCGGCACGGCTTGTGGATAATTCTTCCGCTTTTCCTACTGGGATGTGGGACATCGGCACTGGATACGGGCTACACTCCCAAGCCTCTGGATATGCCTCTTTCGCAACGGGAGGCCTTGTATGCCGACCCCTATAGCGCCCAGGCGATCCAGGCCCAGCAGGAAAAGAGCTCGGATACGGGAAGCGTTTTTGAGAAGCCGGGCCATCCATAGGCTGTTAAAAGAGTTAGAGGCTGCCGGGATATAACTGGAAGCCACCTGTCTGACGGGCATAACATAACCCAATGGTGGGTAGACAACCGTGACCGCAATAGATCCTTGCCAATTCGTCGAACTGGTCGAGCCGCTTTTGGCGCGGAAGGATTTGCCGGGGTTGATGGAGCTGCTGAAGACGAGGTGGGATCCGGAGCAGATCAGGGATTTGCTTCGATCGCCGCATACGGATGCGAGGAAAGTGGCCCTGCTGGCGTTAGCGCTGGTGGGGCCGCAGTGTTGTACGCAGGAGCTTTCGTTTCATCTGAAGGATCCGGACAAGGTGATAAACGAGCTTGCGGAACATGCGCTGTGGGCGATCTGGTTTCGGAGCGGGAAGACGATGGAGGCGAATCAGCTTGTGTGCCGGGGGGCGGAGGCGATGGACCGGCGGGATTTGAAGAGGGCGATCGAACTTTTCAGCGGGGCGATACAGAGCGATCCGGATTTCGCCGAAGCGTATAACCAGAGGGCGATCGCTTATTATTTATCCGAGGATTATCAGAGGAGCGTTGCGGACTGCAAGCGGACGACAAAAAGGATGCCGTGCCATTTTGGAGCTTGGGCGGGGATGGGGCATTGTCATGCACATCTCAACGAAGTGAGCGCGGCAATTGAGTGTTATGAGAAGGCGCTGCAGATCAATCCACATTTGGAATGCGTAAGGGAATCGGTGTTGGAATTGAGGAGGCGGGGATAGGGAAATTCAGGAGAGAGCCTGGTGGATTGGTCTGCAGGAAAATTTGTGGGGGCGGTGAGACGGCGCATCGCGGTTGCGCGAGGATTGGAATCATTGGCAATTGCGACTTGGAGCTGGCGCGGGGTTGGGTGTGGTGCTGATGCCGATCGCGTGGTGGTGCGGGGAATCGGGGATGCAGCTTGCGTGGGGAATGCCGGCGATTGGGTTGGTGTGCGGAATTGTCTGGGGAGTGACCCGGCTGCCGACGCGGCTGGAGGCGGCCGTGGAGGCGGATCGGCAGCTTGGGCTGGATGATCTTCTGGGGACCATCGAATCACTGGGAGTTGGCGGGAAATCGGGGTGGGGCGATGCGCTGCTGAACTATGCGGAGCAGCGGTGCAAGTGGGCCCGGGCGTCGGATGTGAAGGTGAAGCGGGTGGGCGCGCGGGGCTGGGCTGGGGTGGGCGTTCTGGCGGGGTTGCTGATCACGCTGGGGATGTTTGGAGGTCGAGGGGATAATGCGGGGAACGCCGGGGCACGTTTGGCGCTGGCGGGAACCGTGCGGGAGTTTGGGGCTTCGGTGGGGCAAGGAATAAGTGATTTGGGGGAGGCGCGGCCGCCGGGGGCGGGGGGTGTGGATTCATCGAATCGGGGGGCTGAGCAGGATCGGGAAGAGGAGTCGGATGCGGGGTTGGGATTGGCGGGAGATGAGGCTTCGCATGCGGGGGGCATGAATGCTTCTGTGGGAGGCGGGAAGGCGGAGACGAAGGGTGGTTTGGGGGCGCGACAGGAGATTCGGGGTATCGGTGAACAATCGGCACATGCGGGAGGCGCGGGGGCGGGAATGGGGGAATCGGATTTGCATGCGACACTGAGGGGGGAGAATGGATCGACTTTGGCGATGGGGATTTCGGGGAAGACGGAGGTTGCGGGTTGGAATTCGGGCAGTTGGGCGGGGGATTCGCAGAAGACGATCTCTTCTGTGGGGAGGGTGCCGGATGAAGATGCGGATTTGGTGAGGGATTTTTTTGAGAGGGATTAGTTTAAGTTGGCTATTTGAATTTTTTTTTAGCCCTCACCCCGACCCTCTCCCGGAGTACCGGGCGAGGGGGAAATAGGGGGAAATACAAAGAAGAATAAGGCGCAGCGCGCGGGGCTCAATGGAAATCTCCACGGCGGCGCGGTTCGACTGTCTTCGACCCTGAGGCTCAGACCCGAAGGGAGCTCACCGAAGTCCGTGGGCGTTTCGGGAAAGTGCGTTTACTTGGATATTTCCTTTGCGCGGCGCGGACGTCTTCGATGGTGCCGGTGTAGAGGAAGGCCTGTTCGGGGAGGTCGTCGGCTTTTCCGCTGCAGATTTCGTCGAAGCTTTTCAGGGTGTCGGCGATCTTGGTGTAGATGCCTTTTTTGCCGGTGAAGGCTTCGGCGACGAAGAAGGGTTGGCTGAAGAAACGCTCGATTTTTCTGGCGCGGCCGACCGTCAGTTTGTCTTCTTCGCTGAGTTCGTCTACGCCGAGGATGGCGATGATGTCCTGGAGGTCGCGGTAGCGCTGGAGCATGTTCTGGACTTTTCGGGCGACGCGGTAGTGCTCTTCGCCGACGATTTGCGGATCGAGGGCGCGGCTGGCGGAGGCGAGGGGATCGACGGCGGGGTAGATTCCCTTGGAGGCGATGGAGCGCTCGAGGTAGATGAAGGCGTCGAGGTGGGCGAAGGCGTTGGCCGGGGCGGGGTCGGTTGGGTCGTCGGCGGGGACATAGACCGCCTGCACGGAAGTGATGGCGCCCTTTTTGGTGCTGGTGATGCGTTCCTGGAGCTCGCCCATTTCGGTGGCGAGGGTGGGCTGGTATCCGACGGCGCTGGGCATTCGGCCGAGGAGCGCGGAGACTTCTGAGCCGGCCTGGGTGAAACGGAAGATGTTGTCGATGAAGAGGAGGGTGTCGGCGCCGGATTCGTCGCGGAAATATTCGGCCATGGTGAGGGCGCTGAGAGCGACGCGGAGGCGGGCGCCCGGGGGTTCGTTCATCTGGCCGAAGACCATGACGGTCTGGTCGATGACGTGCTTGCCGGTGGTTCCGATCTGTGCTTCCTGCATTTCGAGCCAGAGGTCGGTGCCTTCGCGGGTTCGTTCACCGACGCCGGCGAAGACGGAGTATCCGCCGTGCTGCTGGGCGATTCGGGCGATGAGTTCCTGGATGACGACGGTTTTTCCGAGGCCAGCGCCACCGAAGAGGCCTGCTTTGCCGCCGCGGAGGAATGGGGTGAGGAGGTCGATGACCTTGATGCCGGTTTCGAAGACCTCGGCCTTGGGGGTGAGGTCGGCGAAATCGGGAGGTTCGCGGTGGATCGGGCGGCGATCGGTGACGTTGACGGGGCCGCGGTTGTCGATGGGTTCGCCAAGGAGATTGAAGACGCGGCCAAGGGTTTCTTTGCCGACGGGGACGGTGAGGGAGGCGCCGGTATCGACGCAGTCCATTCCGCGGCGGAGTCCGTCGGTGGAACCGAGCGCGACGGCGCGAACGCGGCCACCGCCGAGGTGCTGCTGGACCTCGCCGACGAGGCGGATGTTGGCGCCGTTTTCGGCGCGGTCGACGTTGAGGGCGTTATAGATTTCGGGGAGCTGGTCTTCGGGGAAGGAGGCATCGAAGGTTGAGCCGATCACCTGGGTGATTTTTCCGGTCGCTGGCATTGAGTCGTTCCTTAATGAAAGGCTTGGGATTGTACAGATTGGGGGGGGCGTGGCAAGTTGGGGTGGTGAATGAAGAAGTTGCGCGTTTCGAGTTGCGAGTTGCGAGAGAAATGCAGGGGATTTTACTCGCAACTCGGAACTCGTAACTCGCAACTTTCTTACCTTTTTTCTTGACTGCGGACGGTTTTCAATGAAAATTCGCGATGAAGAAGCCAGGGAAGGTGACTTATGCCTCTAATCCTCGTCGTTGATGATGTCGCGCTGGCGCGTGAGGCGGTGGCGCGGCTTCTGGAGTTTGAGGGGTTTCAAACAGTGCGAGCGGCCAATGGGAAGGAGGCGTATGCGACGCTGTATACGCAGAAGCCTGACCTGGTGCTGCTCGATTTAATGATGCCGGAGCTGGATGGGATCACGCTTTTGCGGATGCTGCGGAATCATCCGCAGTGGGAGACGATTCCGGTGATCGTGCTGACGGGGCTCACGGATGAGAACAAGCTTGTGGCGCAGGCGCGGGAGCTGGGGGTGAAGGATGTGATTCCGAAGGCGACGTTTGGGTTTACGGATTTGCTGCAGAGGATTCGGAAGACGATGGGGGATGCGGCGGCGAGGGGGAATTAGGGATTGGTGCGCAGTTGAAGAGAATAAAGCGCCCCGCAAGCGGGGCGGCTACACGGGGAGGGTCAGTCGCATTCGGGTTTGGGGACGGCGCGGAGGACGATGGCGGGAGGAATTTCGGGGCGCTTGGGCCAACTGAAGGCGTTTTTGGCGAAGGAAGATTTGGGGAAGGCGGGTTCTTCTACGCCGTCGATGACGAAGCCGGCGGAGAAGCAGGCGGCGAAAATGGCGCTTAGGGGGCGGTGGAAGAAATAGTGGGGCTCGGGCTGGTTGAGGAGGCCGACACTGCGGCCGGATTCCTGGGTGAGGTATTTGCGGATTTCTATGCCGTAGGTTTGCTCGATTTTTTCGCCGCGGATTTCGAGGTCGGCGGTGAAGTTCATGTCGTTGGAGCTGAAGCAGGGGTGGGGGAGCGAGAAGACGAAGCGGGCTGTCGGTTTGAGGATTTCGCGGAGGGCGTCCATCATGGGGTCGATGGCGACCATGTCCATCATGGCCATGCTGCAGACGGCGGCGTCGAAGCGATCGACGCCGAGGGCGAGGAGCTGGGCCATGTTGGTGGCGTCGATGTTGAGGTATTCGATTTGGCCGTCCTGGGGGGTGGTGCGGGCGCGGGCGCAGTCGAGGAATTTCTGGGAGTAGTCGGAGGCGACGACGTTGACGCCTTTGCGGGCGAGGGTGCGGGAATAGTTTCCGTTGCCGCAGGCGATGTCGAGGATGGATTGGCCGGGTTTGGGGGCGAGGAGGCGATCGGTGGCGGGCATGATGAGGGTTTTCTGGAAGTCATTTCCTTCGGCGAGCTGCTGGTCCCACCATGGGGCGATGCGATCCCAGAGGTCGCGGGTTTGCTGGACGGTGGGTGGGGGCATGGTGTCAGGGTTCCTGAAGATCGGACTGGTCGCAAAAACATGAGGGTAAGGCGCGGCGTACGGCGGAGAGCCAATTGCGTCTTGCGGTCATTTCCTCGGCACCGAAACCTTCGTGGCTTGCCGCGGAATCTTCAACATACCAGACGGCGGCGATCAGATTCATCTGTGCTGGGGGGACACCCTCGATGAGGGTGGCACCGCTTATGGCCTCGCGAAGGGCCTCGGCGGCATTTTCGAGTACATTGTTAGCGTAGTCAGGCTCAGCAGCGCTTGGATGTCCCCAATTTTTGAGCATTAGTTGGACGAGCACCTCCGCCTCGAAAAGGCTTGTCATTTCAAGTGACTTCTTGGCAATGCTCTTGCTCATTGTCACGTCATCCGACCAGCGCGGTTATGTTCGGGTTTTCTTGAGCGAATAAGCTCGGTTTCGTAAGCGGCAAGCTCCAAATTCGATATTGTAACGGGCAATTCGTGATAGGCGACGAACGCGTTTGCTTGCAGACCGTCACGAATCCGACTGATGATATCGCGGTATGACCAGGTCGAGACGTGTTTCTTTATTCTTTTTCGAAGGCTATCTGCTTTCCCGACATACAAAGTTACTTGGTCGTCAAAGAACATGTAGACTCCGGGGTGATCCGGTACCTGATTGATACGCCGTTCCAGTTCCACGAGATTGACGAAGTTACTCGCAACAGCACGAACGATTTGCCCAATAGGCTCTGGGCGTAATCGTCTCGACTTGCGCAGGCTTAAAGCCGCGTATTGGGTCTCAAATTTCGATGCTCCAGGACTCAAAAATTGGATCAAAGCGTCGAATTGCGCACGAGCCACCGGATCGCAGATGATATTATCCACGTTCTTTCCAAATTGCCGCTCGAGCATTCGGGCGCCGTTCAACACCGCGTTCAGATAACGTCTCCGATTGGGGTCGGGCTTTTCCCGATTGCTCGTAGGGCAATCCTTGAGCTTATTTGCCTTTCGTAGATTGATTAGCTCCGTATTGATTTCGGCGTCAGTTCGATCGAAACCGAGACGTCGGGCCTGAGTAAGGAATTTCTCGTTTAGGACAGGGTCACAAATGACATATTCAGGCGAGCGGCTTTCCCGGACCAATTTGAAGGCTTGTTTTACGGGCGTATCATTCATTCCGCCGCTGCTAATTTCGAATAGTTTCCGATCGGTTGCCACTCGGAAATCCACCGAGATTGATATCTCTGCAGAAGAGTTGTCGCGGGGGCATCGATAGCACGAATTGATATCTCCAAATGATCCGGTGGCACCTTCCAAAAATCAAATTTGCGATGGCCAAATTGGGTTTTAACGCGCTCACGCAGATTATCAGTTTCCCCAACGTATAGGTTCTTCTTGTTGCCTGAGAGCCAATAGAGGCCAGGCTGGGCTGGCAACTCAGAAAGCGTCAACTCAAAAGGATTCTGGCGCGGCTTTGGCATAGGTATGCGCTCAGTTTGAGCTGCCGATTTTCTGAAATCTGGCGTTGCACTCTTGCGAATTCGCAGCGCAAACCAACGAATTTTTAGAGAGCTTGGCTTATCAGGAATCATCGTTAAGACGAATTCGTCAAACTTTGAAGCAAGATTTGGATCACATAATACACTATCAAGCGTCAAATCATCCTGTTCGAAATGCTGAATTGCGATCTCGCAGGCGAATCGATATCGGTCGTATTCCCTTTCTTCGTATTCAAATGTAGTGATTCTTGATCGAGAAAAGCCCTTGAGCTTGCCCGCTTTACGAAGGTACATCAACCGGTTGTTCCATTTGCAGAGGTTACCCGAGAGCCCAAGCTGCGCACTTCTCGGCAAACCGCTGATTCAACTCGGGGTCTGCGATGACGCGATCCACCGGAAAGCCATCCCTAACTACGCGAAAAGCTTCAACAATTCCAGCGTCAGAAAATTGCAGGTCCGACTTTCTGGGCACTTGACGAGAGGGCGAGGAGGAGGAGGCCGGGGCAATTCTTTGCACGCGTTTGGTGGCATGATCGGGGCGATTGTCGCTTTGAGGCAATACACCTAAAAGCGGACTTCCGAATTGTGCTGAATTCAAACGCGACTCTATCTGCTTCGCGTAGTTTTTTGAAACTTCAAATCCAATAAAACGGCGTCCCAGCTTTTTGGCGACTGCAAGGGTTGTTCCGCTCCCGCCAAACGGATCGAGAACAGTTTCGCCTTCGTTCGAGGACGCCTTTATGATTCGGCCAAGCAATTGCTCCGGCATTTGGCACCCGTGCCAGCCAGCCCGCTCCTTGAAGGTTCCGCAGACCCGCGAAATGTACCAGGTATCCTCTGTCGGTTTGAAGCTTCCAGTAGCTTCTTGGGGTCGAAGAATCCAAGTGTCATCTGGCAGTCGCCCGTTTTCATTTGCCCGTTTGTCCGAATATACCAGTTGGCGGGCCGACGGAACCAAAATGGAATTCCGATTGAAGGTGAAATTTTTGGGATCCTTTACAAAATGAAAAAGATGGGTATGGCTGCGACTGAATTTTTGCTTGCAGTTTACTCCAAAGGTGTAATACCAAATGACCCAACTTCGGCAGAAAAGCCCAAGATCCTTCTGAAAGATCAATTTGAGCTCCGCCGCAAAGTCGTCGCCGATGGCGAGCCAAAAAGTGCCGGTCGGTTTGAGGGTGCGGACGAGGGCTTGGCCCCACTGCTTTGTCCAGTCGAGATAGTCGTCAGCCTTGCGGCGGTCTTCGTAGATGTCGTATTTGTAACCGATGTTGAAAGGGGGATCGGCGAAGGCGAGGTCGATGGAGCCTTCCTTAATCTGGGACATTCCTTCAATGCAGTCTTGGTTGTTGAGCCGATCGAGTTGCATGGACTCCTTTCCGGAAATAATAATCCAACAAAGTAACGGATTGGACTTATTTCTTCAAAAAATTCGCGAGTAATCGCTCGCCCTGCTCGGTGAGGAAGCTTTCGGGGTGGAATTGGACGCCTTCGAGGGGCCAGGAGGTGTGGCGGACGCCCATGATTTCGTCCTGGTCGGTCCAGCTTGTCACGATGTAATCCGGCGGGAGGGTGCCGGCGCGGATGATGAGGCTGTGGTAGCGGGTGGCGGTGAAGGGGTTGGGCATTCCTTCGTAAATGCTTTTGCCGTCGTGGTGGATTTTGTCGGTTTTGCCGTGCATGAGACGGGGGGCGCGTTCGACGATGGCGCCGCTGACGAAGCCTATGCACTGGTGGCCGAGGCAGACGCCGAGGAGGGGGAGCTTTGGACCGAAGTGGCGGATGATGTCGTTGCTGATGCCGCCTTCTTTGGGGGTGCAGGGGCCGGGGGAGATGACGATGTGGGTGGGTTTGAGGGCCTCGATTTCGGGGAGGGTGACCTTGTCGTTTCGGAAGACGCGGATTTCGCGGGAGGGGTCTACTTCGCCAAGTTTTTGGACGAGGTTGTAGGTGAAGGAGTCGTAGTTATCGATAAGCACGAGCATTGGGGGATTATAGCGTGGGGGAGAATAACGTGTGACTGTTCGTTAATCCCGTTCGGCACGGGGTTCGCGCAAGCAGCAAGATATTGAGATTGCGCCTTTGATCTTTTTATGGCATGCTGCCGGACGTGCAGGCAAGACTGAAGGAAAAAGAGATCCTGTGCCTCGGACATCTGCGGCGCGTCTTCGCGCTGCTGCCCACGCTGCGGGATGTGGGCTGTGAGCGGGATCGAGCCGGGAACCGCCAGCTTCACTTCGACGATTATTGCAAGCTGGTTTTGCTTTACACCTGGAATCCGCTGATCCAATCCCTGCGGGATCTTCAGGAGGTTGCTGAACTGCCCAAGGTGGCCAAGGCGCTGGGAATTAAGCGTTTTTCCGTGGGCAGTTTCTCTGAATCGGTTCGGGTGTTCGAGCCGGGGCGTTTGACGCCGCTGATTGAGGAATTGGCGGGGGAACTGCCCCGGCGCCCGATCCGCGTCTTGCGGACTTTGGGCAGGCGATCACGCTGGTCGACGGGACGGTGCTGACGGCGCTGAGTCGGCTGGCCAAATCCGCTTGCGGCATCGATGCGCGCTACAACACCTCCCGGGACGGGAAAGCGGTCTATGGCTGGCGTTTGCACGTTCAATTCGATCTGGAGACGTTCAAAGTCCATCGCCTCGACCGCACTGGCGCTCGCAACGCGGGGGCCAACCGTGAAAACAACGTCCTGCGGCGCAGCCTGGAAGCAGGACGGTGCTATGTAGGAGACGGCGGCTACGCCGACCGGAGCCTCTTTGCGGACATCGCCGCGGCGCAAAGCTCCTTTGTGATGCGGGCCGCGGAAAACTCGGTGTTTGAGCTGTTTGAAGAACGATTGCTTTCACAGGAAGCATTGGACGGCGGCGTGGTGCGAGACGCGCTGGTGAAACTCGACGGCCTGGAGACGGCGGCGGATAGGGTGGTGCGACGGGTGGAAGTGCAGGTGAAACCCCATCCGCGCCGCACGCGCAGCGGCAACAAGCCGACGGACCTGATCATCCTGTACACGAACCTGCTGGACCTGCCGGCGGAATTGATCGCCCTGATTTATCTGTACCGCTACACCGTTGAGTTGTTCTTCCGGATCTTCAAGCAACTGCTGGGCATGCGTCACCTGCTGAGCCAACGCCAGGAGGGGATCGACATCCAAATCCACTGGCGCTGATCGTCTGCGTGCTGATTCAGCTGATCAGCGGCAGGAAGCCGAACAAGGCGATGCGGAACATGATCGGCTGGTATCTGCTGGGGCTGGCCGAGGAACAGGACGTGCTTCGATTCCTGAACAAGCCGGATAACACCGGGATTAAGCTGAGGGCAAGAGCGGAGGCCTTGAAAAAACTGGGAGTAAACTGAAGGGGAATCCGTCGCCGCGGAGACCTCGCGGTTGATGCTGCGCTCTTGCGGACGCCGGCGTGCAGCAGGGGAAAGTAAAAGTATCTAAGCTTCAATTGTTTCGCGTCCTCCACAGCTTTGGAATGCTCCGATGAAGCCTGCGTGCCGAACGGGATTAACTGTTCGTCGCGGAGGAGAAAGAGTATTTTCGGTTACGGTTTTCATGACGAGGAGACTCGCTAGCTCGTATATGCCAACACGTTTCCGCCGCGAGAGCACATGGCTGGCCTGGTGACGTTCGGTGCGTCCTTGAGGTGTTAGGCTAAAAGTCAAATGGGCCAGCGAGCGAGGGGGATGAGGAAAGCGCGGGGCTTTCGCCTATATTCTCGTCGATGCTTCCTCTCGCAGCGGTCAACTGGTCGAGCCCGATTTTCTGGGCGATTATGATTGGGTGGATTATTTCGGTGACGTTGCATGAGTTTGCGCATGGGTTGGTGGCATTTATTGGGGGGGATTACACGATCAAGCAGCGGGGGTTGCTGACGCTGAATCCGTTGAAGTATGCGAATCCGATGATGACGATCGTGTTGCCGCTGCTGTTTGTGGCGATGGGGGGAATTCCAATGGTGGGGGCGGCGACGTATGTGAATACGCAACTGCTGCGGAACAAGGGGTGGCGGTCGCTGGTTGCGGCGGCGGGGCCGATGGTGAATTTGATTTTGTTTGGGGTTTGCGTGGCGCCGCTGTGTCCGTGGTTTGGGTGGGTGAATCCGGCGGCGTCGGCGGCGGATTGGACGCCGGGGCAGATTTTTTGCGGGGCGATGGGGGTGATCCAATTTTTTGCGGCGCTGATCAATCTGATCCCGCTGCCGCCGCTGGATGGGTTTAATGTGATTCGGCCGTATTTGCCGGGGGATTTTGCGGCGAAGGCGAGGGATCCGCAGATATCGTTTGGGATTTTGATCGTGCTGTTTTTTATCCTGGGGTCGCGGGATGGGGGGGAGTTTATGTTCGGGCGCTGAAGGGGGCGATGAATCTTCTGCATGTCGATTTGTATACGCAGGATTGCATTTACTCGGCGTATGATCGGGCGCTGTTTGGGCCGAACAGTTAGGAAAATGCGTCTCACCGCCCGCTTCGCTGGAGATCGCGGAGAGCGCTGAGGAAGAAAGAGAACCACGGATTACACGGATTTCACAGATAAAAAAGAGATTTCTTGACCTTCCCCACGTTCGGTGGGCGCGGCCAAATCGTCAGTTCAGGCTGGCCTCGAACGCTTCGGGGCTTTGGTAGCCTATCGCCGAGTGACGTCTCTGGCGATTGTAAAACACTTCAATGTACTCAAAGATCGAACGCCGAGCCTCCGCTTGCGTTGCGTAGTGCTCGTGATAAATGAGCTCCGTCTTCAGCGTGCTGAAAAAGCTCTCCATCACCGCGTTGTCGTAGCAATTGCCGGTGCGGCTCATGCTCCGCTCCATCCCATGCTCCGCCAGCATCTGTCGATAAGTCTCGCAGGCGTATTGGACACCGCGATCGGAGTGGTGCAGCAAACCTCGCTCCGGTCGGCGATGTGTCAGCGCCATCGATATCGCTTCCAGACACAGCTCACTTCGCAGATGATCGGCCATCGACCAGCCGACTATTTTCCGACTGCACAGGTCGATCACGGCCGCCAGGTATAGGAATCCTTCATCCGTCGGAACGTAGGTGATGTCGCAGCACCACTTGCGGTTGGGCGCCTCAGTTGCGAACTGGCGGTCCAGCACATTGGCCGCGACCGGCTCATCGTGATTCGAATCGGTGGTATGGACGACGAATCGCCGGCGAATCCGCGATTGCAATCCGGCCTGTTTCATCAGACGCGCCACCGTGTTCACGCAGACGCTCACCTGCCGATCCGCCAGCTCCGCGTGCACCCGCGGGCTGCCGTAGGTATAGCGACTCTCCTCATGAACCTCGCGGATCTTCTCAGTCAGCTCTTCCCGGCGCTTGTGCCGCGGGCTGGCTGGACGTTTCAGCCAGGCGTAATACCCGCTGCGGCTGACTTCCAGCGCATCGCACAATGCGGCCAGATCGAACGGGTCCCAATGTTCTTTGATCCAGGCGAATCTCATGGGTTCTGGCTGGCGAAGTAGGCCGTCGCTTTTTTTAAAATCTCCTTCTCGGTTTCGACCCGCCGCAATTGCTTTTGCAACTCGCGGATGCGGGCCTTGAGCAGCGTCGGATCGTTGGTGTCTGGAAACGCGGGCTCCTCAGCCGCGGGCTTGATCAGTCCACGTTTTTTCATCCAGTGATGCACGATGTGCACCGGAAGGCCCAGTTCCTGGGCCGCTTTCCTTTGTGTGTAGCCTTGATCGGTGACGAGTTTGCAGGCTTCGTCCTGAAACTCCCTGGAATAATGTTTGCGTCCCATGGCAATTCGCTCCTTCAGCCGGATTATCCGGCTTCAGGCCGCGCCCACCAAACGTGGGGAAGGTCATCTTATCCGTGCCCATCCGTGTAATCCGTGGTCTTTTTGTTTTCTCCGTGCTCTCCGCGATCTCCAGAGAAGCGGGCGGTGAAATTCGATTGGCGATATGACAAAGACGGTCCGAGCGTTTAAGATTTTCGCTTGAATATGAGCGGTGAAACGGCGAAAAATTATGATCCGGCGACGATTGAGGCGCAGGCCAATCGGGTTTGGCTGGAGGAGAAGTGTTTTGCGGCGGATCCTTCGGGGCCCGGGGAGGCGTATTGTATTGTGATTCCGCCGCCGAATGTTACCGGGGCGCTGCATCTGGGGCATGCGATTAATAATACTTTGCAGGATGTGATGATCCGGAATCACCGGATGCGGGGGTTTAATGCGCTTTGGGTGCTGGGGATCGATCATGCGGGGATTGCGACGCAGGCGGTGGTGGAGAAACAGCTCAAGGAGAAGGAGAACAAGACGCGGCATGATTTGGGGCGCGAAGAACTCGTCCGCCGGATTTGGGAGTGGAAGCAGGAGTATGGGGACCGGATCCTCGAGCAGATCAAGCGGATGGGGTGCTCGTGCGATTGGGACCGGCTGCGATTCACGCTGGATGAACAGTGTGCGCGGGCGGTAAGGGAGACTTTCTTCAAGCTGTTCAGGGATGGGCTGATTTATCGGGGGAAGCGGATGGTGAATTGGGATATTCACTTGCAGACTTCCATCTCCGACGACGAGATTTTTCATGAGACGGTGAAGACATCGTTGTGGCATATCCGGTATCCGATAACTGGGACGGATAAGGCGATGATCGTGGCGACGACGCGGCCGGAGACGATGCTGGGGGATACGGCGGTGGCGGTGCATTCGGAAGATGAGCGGTGGAACTGGGCGATTGGGAAGAGCGTGGATTTGCCGCTGGTGAATAAGAGAATTCCGATTATCGCGGATGATATTCTGGTGGATCCGAAGTTTGGGTCGGGCGTGGTGAAGGTGACGCCGGCGCATGATCCGAATGACTATGCGGTGTGGCAGCGGCATTTGGGGAAGGCGGATGCGATTGAGATTGTGAATATTCTGAATCCGGATGGGACCATCAACGAGAATGGGGGGAAGTATGCCGGGATGAAGCGGGAGGCGGCAAGGAAGAAGGTGGTGGAGGATTTGGAGGGGCTGGGGCTGATGGTGAAGGAGGAGCCGTATGAGACGCAGGTGGGGCATAGCGACCGGAGCAAGACGCCGGTGGAGCCGTATTTGAGCGATCAGTGGTTTGTGACGATGGCGCCGCTGGCGGAGCCGGCGCTTCAAGTTGTGAGGGAGGGGATTGTTGAGTTTTTTCCGGAGAGGCATGCGCAGCAGTATTTGAGCTGGCTGGGGGAGAAGAGGGATTGGCCGATTTCGAGGCAGCTTTGGTGGGGGCATCGGATTCCGGTGTGGAGGGAGCCTGGGGCGATGGGTGGTCCAGCTTCCGCATCTAGTGCCACGATATTGAATCGGATTCAAAAATGGGAAACAGCAGGTCGCCTTTGTCGGCGCGGCCGATTATTGGCGGATTTTGGCCCTCTTGGCCCAGTGGATCCAGACAGCGAATTGTTTGATATATGCGTGCGCGATCCCGCGGACACCGAGATCATCGCTGCGCTGGAAGAATGCGGATATTTGCAGGACCCCGATGTCCTCGACACCTGGTTTTCCTCCGGGCTTTGGCCGCATAGCACTCTGGGTTGGCCGGAGGAGACGGCGGAATTGCGGAAGTGGTATCCGACGAATGTGCTGGCGACCGGGAGGGATATCATCACGCTTTGGGTGGCGAGGATGGTGATGCTGGGGATGTATAATATGGGCGAGCATGACTCCTCCCCCTCGCCCAGTACTCCGGGAGAGGGTCGGGGTCAGGGCCTTGAAAAAAATAGAGCACATAGTGGGAACCCCCTCCCTCACCCTCCCCCGGAGTACCGGGGGCGGGGAAAAGAGGGACAAGAGGGAAAAGAGGGAAGAGACGGGAAAAAGCTGGGCATTCCTTTTCATCACGTCTACATCCACCCGACGATCCTCGACGGCAAGGGGGAGCGGATGAGCAAATCGAAGGGGAATGGGGTTGATCCGCTGGACATCATCCAGACGCATGGGGCGGATGCGATGCGGTTTACGTTGACGCTGATGGCAACCGAAACGCAGGATGTGCGGATGCCGGTGAAGAAGGATGCGCAAGGGAGGAATACGTCCGACAAGTTCGATATTGGGCGATTTTTCTGCAACAAGATCTGGAACGTGGCGAATCATTTCGTGATCGCGAACCTGGCGAGCGTGAAGCCTGTGGTGCTGGACGAGTCGAAATGGTCGCTGGCGGATCGGTGGATTGTGTCGCGGTTTAATCGGACGGTTGGCGAGGCGGATTCGGCGCTGGAGGCTTATCGGTTCGATCAGTATGCGAAAATCTGTTACGACTTTTTCTGGGAGGATTTTTGTTCGTGGTATGTGGAGGCCTCGAAGCCGGCGATGAAGGATTCGCAGCGGGCGGGGCAGACGGGGAATGTGCTGGCGGCGGTGCTGGATGGGGTGCTGCGGCTGATGCATCCGATGGTGCCGTTCATTACTGAAACGATCTGGTGGAAATTGAATGAAGTGCGCGGGGAGCGGAACTTGCCTGGGTGGATTGAGAATGAGGGGAGCAAGCGGCTGGTGCATGCGCGGTGGCCGCGGCGGGGGGCGGTGGATGATGAGGCGGAGAATGAGCTGTTTCCGCGCGTTAAGAAAGTGATCCAGGAGATTCGGCGGCTGCGGACGGACTTCGAGGCGAAAGACAATGCGGTTGTCAGCGCGATCATCGCGTCGGAGAATCCGAAGGTGCGGGCGGAGATCGAGGCGAGTCGCGAGATGATCGAATTACTGGCAAAATGTACTATTCGCGTTGATGCACGCGTCGCGGTCGGCGAGGGAATTGCGCATGCGTCTACCGGGGATTGCACCGTGGTGGTGGAGAATTTGGTTAATGAAGACGTGGAGCGGGAGCGGACGAGCAAGCGCAAGGAGGAGCTGGCGAAACAGAAACAGACGCTGGATGCGCGGCTGGCGAATGAAGCGTATATTTCCAAGGCGCCGGCGAAGCTGGTTCAGCAGACGAAGGACCAGCTTGCGGAAGTGGAGGCGGAGTTGGCGAAGCTGGGATAAATAGTTCTCGTATAGATTTATTTTTAAGGAATCAACAATGGCTGAAAAAAGCGTGTCAACCGAATCGTTTGCGACGGAAGCTAAAGAGGAATATACCGGCAAGAAGCTGCGCATGGCGGTCGTTGGGTGCGGGGGGATCAGCGAGACGCATATCCGCGCGCTGAAGGATTTTCCGGATGTGGAGATTGTCGCGGGAGTCGATTTGAAGAAGGAGCGGCTGTCGCTCATGGAGCAGAAGTTTGGGATCAAGGGGCTTTACACCGACTGGAAGGAGATGCTGAAGAAGGAGGAGCCGGACGCGGTGAATGTTTGCACGCCCAATGGGATTCACGCGCAGCCGAGCATTGATGCATCGGAGGCGGGGTGTCATGTGATTGTTGAGAAGCCGATGGCGATGAATCCGGCCCAGTGCCAGAAGATGATCGACGCGGCAAAGAAGGCGAAGAAGAAATTGTGCGTGGGATTCCAATATCGATTTCATCCAAATACTGAATTTCTGACGCGGGCGCGGGACGAGGGGACGTTTGGGAAGATCATGTTCGTAAAGTGCCAGGCGCTGCGGCGAAGGGGGATTCCCAACTGGGGCGTGTTCGGGCAGAAGGATTTGCAGGGGGGCGGGCCGATGATCGATATCGGGGTGCACGTGATTGAGATGGCGCACTACCTGATCGGCTCGCCCAAGCCCGTCGCAGCCGCCGGGAATACGTGGACGTATATGGGGAATAAGAAGTCGGATGTGGTGTCGCAGTGGCCGGGGTGGGATTTTAAGACCTACACCGTTGAAGATCTGGCGATTGGGCAGATACGGTTTGAGAACGGGGCGATTTTGCAGATCGAGGCGATGTTTGCGGGGCATATCGAGAAGGACGTGTGGAATTTCGAGGTGGTGGGAGACAAGGGGGGATGCCGGTGGGACCCGCCGACGATTTTCACGGACCGGGCGGGGACGATGGTGAACGAATCGGCGGCGTTTGTGGGGAGCAAGACGGATTTTTCGTACCTGTTTTCGCGGAAGCTGAGGAATTTCGTGGACGCCTGCCTGAAGGATGAGCCGCTGGCTGCGCCGGGGGAGGCGGGGCTGGCGGTGCAGAAGATTTTGGATGGGGTGTATCGCGCGGCGGAGGCGGGGGTAGAAGTTGAGATTGAGTAGGGGCGGCCGCGAAATTCGAAATTCGAAACTCGAATGACGAATCAAATTCGAAATTCGAATGACGAAACGGCCCATGGGGTTTCGAATTTTGGTCATTCGAATTTGATTCGTCATTCGAATTTCGGGTTTCGGGTTTCCGCGGCCTGGGCGATTCTCGGGTTTGCGGTCTGCTCGGCGTCTGCGGGTTTTCTTTCCCGGGGCTTTCTCGAATCGGACGGGGCGACCCATTTCATCTTTGCGCGGCATGCGTTTGAGCAGCCGATTTTTTTTGTGGATATCTGGGGAAGGCCGTTGTGTACGGCGGTGCTGGCGATCCCGGCGTGGATCGGGGGGCTGGTGGGGGCGCGGCTGGCGAGCATGGTGATTGCCATCGGGTGCGGGATCGTGGCCGGGGAGATTGCGCGGGGGGAGGGGATGAGATGGCCGGTGCTGGCGATGATTTTTACGCTGGGGTCGCCGCTGGTTTTTCTGCATTCTTTTTCCGAATTGACGGAGCTCCCCTTCGCGCTGGTGCTCGCGGTGGCGGTGCTGTGTTATCAGAGGCAGGCGTGGGGGGGGATGGCGATTTTCATGGCGATGGCGCCGCTGGGTAGGCCGGAGGGGTTTGGGCTGCTTGGTCTCGCGGCGGTGGTGCTGATTTTGAATCGGCAATGGCGGCCGCTGGTGGTGCTGCCGATGGGGGTTTTGGCGTGGAGTGTTGCGGGGCATGTGATGGTGGGGCCGGCGGATCGGCCCTGGTGGATGTGGCTGGCGGATCATTGGCCTTATGAGTCGGGGAGCGAGTATCCGAGGGGGCCGCTCGTTTATTTTCTGGCGGTGTTGCCGATGGTTGTGGGGCCGTTTGCGCTGCCGGCGGTGTGGATTGGGATGTGGCTTTGTTTTTCGCGCGGGAAATTGCGCGAGCATGCGGGGCGGGTGGATTGGGTAATTGCGGGGTTGCCGCTGGGGATTCTTGTTGGGCATAGCCTGCTGTTCTGGCTGGGGAAATTTTCCAGCAGCGGGTCGGCGCGATATCTGCTGATCGCGGCGCCGCTGTGGGGATGTTTGGCGGCGCGGGGGTGGGAGTGGGTGTTTGAGCGGCTCAACTGGAAGCGCGCGGTTTCGTGGGGGCGCTGGCGGTGGTTGTACCGGGGGTGGTGAACTGGGTCTATCCGTTTTTGCCGATCAGGCAGTCGGCGAGCTGGAGCCAGGCGGAGAAGATCGTGCGGTGGTATGAGGGGAGCAAGCTGCGCGGGGAATATCCGAGGATTATGACGAACCATCCGGGGGTTTATTTTTATTTGAATGTGAGCCCTTGGGACCGGAGGTTTGTGGCGCCGTGGTCGATGGAGGATATTGAGCGTCCGCAGACCGGCGTGCTGCTGCTTTGGGACAGGGAGTTTTGCACTCGGAATTCGGATCCGAAACTGGTGGCAACTATTCAGAGAATTAAGCAGGCGGGGTGGGTGGAGGATGCGGGGGCGACGGGATTGTCAGATGCGAATTGGGCGGATATACCGCCGGGGCAGCTTAGATTTGATCAGCAGGATCAGTGGGTGATTTTTCGGTTGAAGTAACGCTTTTTTATTCCCGCTTTAATTCTTGGCGCGGTTCGACTGATGCCGACGGTGGGTTTTTAATTTTGTGCTGCCGCGGCGACGGCGGGCTTGGCGGGGGGTTCGATCTGGGCGCCTTCGGCGGCGCGGTTGGCCAGGCGGGTGGTGCTCGGCCAGATAGTTCCGAGCCAGAGGACGGCGACCATCGCCACGCCGACCGCTATCAGCACGGGCATGGGGTGGTGGATGGGATGATCCTCCTGGCGCGGGGGCTGCTGGAAGCGCGGGCCGGAGGATTCGGAGGCCAGGAAGAGGGCGCCGATGATTCGCAGATAGTAGCCGGCGCTGATGGCGGCGTTGATGACGAGGATCACGACGAGCCAGGTGAGGTTGGCCTTCCACGCGGGCAGGATCAGGAAGAGTTTTCCGATGAAGCCGATGGTGAGGGGGATGCCGATGAGGCTGAAGCAGGCGACGGCCATGGCGAGGCCGAGGAGGGTGTGCTCGCGTCCGAGGCCGGCGAGGTCGTCAAAGGTTTCGGCGCTGGCGGCGGTCTGGGGGGACCGTGCGGGGAGGAGGATCAGCACGCCGAAGGCGGCTACGTTGGTCAGGCCGTAGGCGGCGAGATAGAAGAGGATGCCCTGGAGGGCGGAGGTCTGGACGTCGTAGCTGCTGGAACTGAGGAGGGCGGTGACGCCGACGAGCATGTAGCCGCTGTGGGCAATGGAGCTGTAGGCGAGGACGCGTTTGACGTTGATCTGGACGAGGCCCAGGACGTTGCCGACGGTCATGGTGAGGGCGGCGAGAACCCACATCAGCTTCACGATCTGGTGGTCGATATGCCAGGTGCCGCCGGTGACGGCGAAGAGGATTTTCAGGAGGGCCGCGAAACCGCTGATCTTGGGGACGAAGCTGAGGAAGGCGGTGACGGGGGTTGCGGCGCCCTGGTAGACGTCGCCGGCGTAGAAGTGCATGGGGACGATGGCCATTTTGAAGGCGAGGCCGGCGATGATCATGACGACGGCGAGCATGAGCCAGGGGGAGAGGCCGGCGGCCGGGACGGCATTGTCGGTGATGAGGTCGAGCCGGGTGGTGCCGGTCATTCCGTAGAGATAGCTTAGGCCGAAGAGAAGCAGCGCGGAGGCCATCGCGCCGAGGAAGAAATATTTGACGCCGGCTTCATGGGCGGTGGTTTGGGGGCGGGAGATGCTGACCATGATGTAGGTGGGGATGCTGGCCAGTTCGAAGCCGAGGAAGAGGAGCATGATGTCGTTGGCGCTGGCGATGATGAAGATGCCGGCGATGGAGAGGAGCATGAGGGCGAAGAATTCGGAGGCTTCGGAGGCGAAGTTGTGGGCTGGGCCGCCGGTGGCGTCGCGGTTGGAGGGCCAGACGAGCAGGACGAGGAGAATGCCCATGCCGGAGGAGAGGATTTTGACGTAGCGGGCGAATTCATAGACGTGGACGGTGTACCAGTGGAGGTCGAAGCGCGGGGCGTTGCCGGCGATGGGGGAAAGCTGGGAGACGGCGGCGATGAAGAGAGCGATGATGGAGAGAATCGGGGCGGCGCGGCGAACGGCGGGCTTGAAGGAGACGCCCATGAGGATGAGGACGCAGGCGACTGCGCAGAGGAGGATCTCGGGGAACATGGCGGTGAGGAGTTCGCTCATTGACTGGCCCCCGCCATCAAAATTGGATTCATTCGAGTCGGCTTCGAGAGCGTTGCCACGCTTGAAGACGGCCCCCACCCCTGCCCTCCCCCGGAGTACAAGGGGAGGGGGAAGAGGGGGAATTCGTCAATTGAGTTTTCGGGATTGGTTGGTGTATCTGATTTCTGGCTTCGGAAGTTGTGATCGGCTGGGTCATGTAGTTCAGGGGGTTATTCATGGAGCGGAGGACGCCGGAGGGGTAGACGCCGAGGTAGGCGACGGCGATGGCGAGGGGGATGAGGATGGCGATTTCGCGGGGGCCGATGTCGCCTGGGGTTTCGTGGGCGTGTTCGCCGTGGAGTTCGGGTGTTTTGAGGGGGCCGAAGATGACGCGGGCGGTCATGTGGAGCATGTAGACGGCGCCAAGGATGATGCCGAGGGCGGCGAAGGAGCCGTAGACGACGCCCAGGTGGGGGCTGGTGAAGGCGCCGAATATCGTGAGGAACTCGCTGACGAAGCCGTTGAGGCCGGGGAGGCCGATGCTGGCGAGGGTGAAGAAGACGAAGAAGAAGGCCATGATGGGCATTCGGCGGGCGAGTCCGGAGAGCTGGTTGATGTCGCGGGTGTGGTAGCGCTCGTAGATCATGCCGATGACGAGGAACATTGCGCCGGTGCTGAGGCCGTGGTTAAGCATGTAGAGGACGGAGCCTTCGAGGCCGTGGAGATTGAGGGCCATCATTCCCAGCACGCAGAAGCCGAGGTGGGAGACGGAGCTGTAGGCGACGAGTTTTTTGATGTCCTGCTGGACCCAGGCGACGAGGGCGCCGTAGATGACGCCGATGACGGAGAGGACGCCGAGGAAATGAATGACGCCGGGGAAAGTGACGGAAGAGTCGGCGGCGAGGAGGCCAATGGGTACGGCGAGGCGGATGAGGCCATAGGTGCCGAGCTTCAGGAGGACGCCGGCAAGGATAACGCTGCCGGCCGTGGGGGCTTCGGTGTGGGCGAGGGGGAGCCAGGTGTGGACGGGGAAAAGGGGCACCTTGACGGCGAAGCCGGCGATGAGGGAGAGGAGGACCCAATAGCGCTCGGTGGGAGTGAGCGAGGTGCGGGCGTATTCGACGATTGCCTGGATGTCGAAGGTTCCGGCGTGGTAGCCGAGATAGACCGCTCCGGCGAGGGTGAAGAGGGAGCCGGTGAAGGTGAAGAGGAAGAATTTACCGGCAGCGTCGCGGCGCGAGGGTCCGCCCCAGATGCCGATGATGAAGAACATGGGGACGAGGGTGAGTTCGAAGAAGATGTAGAAGACGAGGATGTCGCGGGCGACGAAGACGCCGAGCATGGCGCACTGGAGCAGGAGCATCCAGGCGTAATATTCGCGGGGGCGGTCCTTGATGCTCTCGAAGCTGGCGGCGATGGCGCAGGGCATCAGCAAAGCTGTGAGGAGAACGAGCCAAAGGCTGATGCCGTCGATGCCGAGGGAGAAGGAGGCGTGGACAGGCAGGGCGAGGGCGGCGTTATCGAAAGCAAGCTGAAAGCCGGGCGCGTCGAAATGGAACGAGCAGAGGGCGATGAAGGCGACAAGAAGCGTGGCCAGGCTGACGAGCAACGCCCAGGTTTTGGCGGCGGCGACGGGGATGAAGGCGCCGATGAGAGCGCCGGCGGCTGGGAGGAGCAGGAGGATGATCAGGGTTGGGCTCATATCAGTGCATGAAGATCAGGAGAAGGATTGCCGCGAGGCAGAGGATCATTGCGCCGGCGTATCCCTGGAGGTAGCCGCGCTGGGTGGTGAACTTGAGGAAATAGCCGACGAGCTGGCAAATCCAGCCGGCGGCGTTGACGAGCATGTCGATGACCCAGCGGTCGAAGTTGTAGAGGATGTTTCCGAGGGTTCGGAGAGGCTCGATGATGCAGGCCTGGTAGATTTCGTCGACGTAGAACTTATTTTCGATGAGACGGGAAAGGGGCGCGAAGCGCTGGGGGATTTCGTCGCCGAGGGTGCGGTTTGCGAGGTGAAGGTACCAGGCGAGTGCGATTCCAAAAGCGGAAATAACTCCGCTCAGGATCATGAGCAAGTGAACTTTTTCAGATTCATCGCTCTGGCCCATGGAATTGGCAATGCCTTCGGGAATGCCGGCGGCGCCCTGGACCATGTTGTATGCGTTAATCAGGGAGGGGCTCTTGCCGAGGAACTGGCCGAAGGGGGTTGCGGGGAAATTGATGTAGCCGGCAAAGAGTGCGCCGATGGCGAGGAAGAAGAGGGGAGCGATCATGAGCATGGGCTCGTGATTGTGATGTTCGTGCTCGTGGGCGTCATGACCATGGGAATCGTGGGCATGTTCGTCTGAATGGCCGTGGGGATCGGGGGCGTGCGGGGCCGGCTCTGGAGGAGGGGGGAGGACGAGGGGGCCTTCGAAGACGCGGAAATAGAGGCGGAAGGTGTAGTAGGCGGTCATGAAGGCGACGCCGAGCATGAAGAGGCCGAGGAAATTGTTTCGGGCGAAGGCGGCGTCGACGATCTGGTCCTTAGAGAAGAAGCCGCTGAAGAATGGGAAGCCGGAGAGGGCGAAGCAGCCGATGAGGATGAGCCAGCGGGTTTTGGGAAGGACGGCCTTGAGGCCGGACATTTTTCGCATATCGAGTTCACCGAGCATGGCGTGCATGACGACGCCGCAGCAGAGGAAGAGGAGGGCCTTGAAGAAGGCGTGGGTGACGAGGTGGAAGACGCCGGCAACGGGGGAAAAGCAGCCGACGGCGACGAACATGAACCCGAGCTGGCTGATGGTGCTGTAGGCGAAGACCTTTTTAATGTCGAACTGGCGAAGGCGATGGTGGCGGCGAGGAGGCTGGTGAACGCGCCGATGCAGGCGATGGTGGTCATCGCGTTGCCATTGGTGACGAAGAGCGTGCCGCAGCGGGCGATCATGTAGACGCCGGCGGTGACCATGGTGGCGGCGTGGATGAGGGCGGAGACGGGGGTGGGGCCTTCCATGGCGTCGGGGAGCCAGACGTAGAGGGGGAATTGTGCGGATTTACCGAAGGCGCCGAGCATGAGGAGGAAGGGGATCCACTTCATGGCGGAGGGGACGAGGGAGGCGTTGACGCCGGGGATGTTGGCGAGCTGGTCTAGCGGCAGGGTCGCGAGTTCGAGGACGCCGGTGTGGGTGCCGACGCCGGTTCCGAAGTAGCTGACGGTGCCGAAGGCGAACCAGATGAGCATGATGCCAAGGCCGAAGCCGAAATCGCCGACGCGGGTGGTGATGAAGGCTTTCTTGGCGGCTTCGCGGGCGCTGGGTTTGTCGTAGTAGTAGCCGATGAGGAGGTAGGAGCAGAGTCCGACGCCCTCCCAGCCGAGATAGAGCATGATGAAGTTGTTGCCCATGACCAGGCAGGTCATGGAGAAGATGAAAATGCCCAGATAGGCGAAGAAGCGGAAATAGCCTTCCTCGCCTTTCATGTACCCGGCGGCGTAGACGGTGATAAGGAAGCCGATGCCGGTGACGACGCTGAGCATGACGGCAGTGAGGGGATCGAAGAAGCAGCCCGCGGTGGCTTTGAAGGAGCCGGCTTCGATCCAAGTGTACCAGTCGATGACGATGGAGAGGGGTTTGCCGTCGTGCCAGAGGCCGAGCATTCCGAAGAGGAGCGAAAGCGAGATTACGGCACTGAGGCCGACGCCGATCCAGATCGGCCAGTGGGATTGGCCATGGAGCCATTTGTGCGCCGAGAATCCCGCGATGGCCGCGCCGATGAGGGGCAGGAGGGGGATCAGGTATGAAAATTTTGCTGCGAAGAGTGCTTCCATTCCCTTACCAAAATGAGCTGTATCACCACTTCAATTCCCGCCAGGCGTCGGCGTCGAGAGTATTTTTCTGACGGAAGAGGAGGACGACGAGGCCGAGCGCCAAAGAGGCCTCCGAGGCGGCGATGACGAGGACGAAAATCACAAATGCCTGGCCCGCCAGGTTGCCGGAGTATCTGCTGAAGGCAATAAGATTAATCAGCACGCCCTGGAACATGAGTTCTGTGCAGAGGAAGATGACGATGAGGTTTCGGCGGGTGATGAAGCCGATGAGGCCGATCACGAACATGATTGCCCCGACGGCCAGATAATGTTGAAGCTCGATAGGGCTCATCGCTCCGGAAAGGCCTTTTGCTTGGGGTTGGTGGTTCCGTAAACCGGGATGCTGTGCGGATCGTCGTTGACCGGCGTCGCTGTCGCGGTGATGGCCTCTGAGCTGGGCTCGTAGGCCTGGTCGACGTCGGTGACGCGCCGGCGGGCGATCACGATCGCGCCGACCATGCTGATGGTGAGAATAAGCCCGGCAAGCTCGAGATTAACCGTCTGGTCCTGAAAGAGATATTGCCCGATGGATTGGGTGGAGCCGTGAACCAGCTCCTCGGGCATGATGGCAATGTCCGGCGGGGTTGGGCTTAGGGGAGGAGCCGGATCGGATTTATCGAAAATGACGAAGAGCAGGACGCCCATGAGGGCGAAGCCGACGCAGGAGGCGGCGAAGGGGTCGCGGGAGACGGTGTCGCACTCAGCTAAGCCCGCGAGGGAGCCGTGGCCCGTGGTTTGGGCGGAGGCGGCAAGCATAATCACGAAAACATAGGTGATTAGAATCGCCCCGGCGTAGATGAGCACGAGTGCGGCCGCCATGAATTCGGCGTGTAGGAGAATGAACAGGCCGGCGCTGGCAAATATAGTGAGGACGAAATAGAGGGCGGAATAAACCGGCCGGGGATGGGTAATCACGCGAACGGCGCCAACGAGGGCGATGGCGGAGAAAATCCAGAAATAGGGTCCGACGGTCGAATTGGCAGGCCCTGCCGCGACGCGGAGGAGTATCAGGGCAAAGGCGATGCCGGCGACGGTAAGCATAAACCCGCCGAGCTTGGGGGCTTGCCTGGGTCCGGGGAGGAAAAACATCGTCGCGACCCCCCCTACCACGCAAAGCAGGAGGATGATCATCGGCTCGATGAGGTAGAAGTTCGTCGCGCCGGCGTCAGGAGCGGCAGCCAATGTTGAAGCGATTGCAAGCATTTAAAACATCTCACCGGTTTTTAGAGCCGGGGAGGGCGCAAAGTCTATGAATGGGGGAGATGGGATGCAAGGGGAGGGGGGAATGCCGATTGCCAAATGCCGAACGAAAACCGCCGCATTTTTCATTCGGCATTTGGCAATCGGCATTCGGCATTATGATTCACTCCAATGTCCCTTCGAATTCTCATCGTCGCCCTCGGGAGTCATGGCGATGTCCATCCGTTTCTGGCAATCGGGAGGGAACTGAAGCGGCGGGGCAATGAGGTGTGCGTGATTTTGCCGGCGATGTTTGAGGAGCTGGCGCGGGCGGTGGGATTGGAGTTTGCAGCGATCGGAACTATTGAGCAGTTTGAAAAGATGTCGGCGCGACCGGAATTGTGGCGGCCGGTGCGGGGGTTTCAGGTGGTGGCGGAAGGTGTGGGGGAAATGATGGGGCCGTGTTATGAGGCGATCCTGAAGAATTATGTGCCAGGGAGGACGGTGTTGGTTTTGTCGACGCTGGCGGTGGCGGGACGGGTGGCGCAGGAGGTGATGGGGATCCCGGCGGTGTCGGTGCATTTGCAGCCGGCGGTGTTTCGGAGTGCGATTCGTCCGGCCAAGACACCCCCCCTTCCCGTTGCGGATTGGGTGCCGGAATGGGGAAATCGGCTCACCTATTGGCTCGCGGATCGGCTGGCAATCGATCCGGCAATAGCGACGCCGGTGAATGCGTTTCGGGCGAAGGTGGGGCTGAAGCCGGTGACGCGGATCATGGGGGGGTGGATTCATTCGCCGGATCGGGTGATTGGACTCTTTCCGGAGTGGTTTGCGGCGCCCGCGGCCGATTGGCCGAAGCAGACGGTGCTGACGGGGTTTCCGCTTTATGACGAGGCGGATATCGCGCCGGTGGATGAGGGGCTGGAGAGATTTTTGAATGAGGGGGAGGCGGCGATCGCGTTTACGGCGGGGAGCGCGATGAAGCATGGGGACCGATTTTTTGAGGAGGCGGTGAAGACGTGCGTGATGCTGGGGCGGCGGGGATTGCTGCTTTCGCGGCATGCGGAGAATGTGCCGGGGAATCTGCCGGCAGGGATTCGGTATGTGGAGTATGCGCCGTTCAGCCGGGTGTTTCCGAAATGCGCGGCGGTGGTGCATCATGGAGGGATTGGGACATCGGCGCAGGGTTTGGCGGCGGGTGTGCCGCATCTGGCGGTGCCGATGGCGCATGATCAGTTTGATAATGCGGAGAGATTGAAGCGGTTGGGGGTGGGGGAAATCGTTGCCGCGAGGCGATTTTCGGGGGAGCGGGCGGCGCGGGCGCTGGGAGAAATCATTGATGGGTCGCGGGGGGAGGCGTGTGTGTCGATTCGCGAAAAGTTACGGGCGGGCAATCCGATTGGGCAGACCGCTGACCTGATCGAGCAGGCATATCATCCGGCGTGAAGGCAGGCAGTCGCGTATGGCCCAAAATTCTTTCACTGCCCTCACCCCAACCCTCTCCCGGAGTACCGGGCGAGGGGGTAAGAGGGAAGATGCGATTGCCCTGGGCATGAAGGCTTAGGGTGGCCCTCGCGGTTGCGTGAGACATTGGCCCTCCCTATGATTCAGCCAGCCATTTGCCGCTGTTTTGAATGAGTACACTACCGATACCAACAAGCAATGTTAAGGCAACGGAGGCCACGGAAGAGGCGCGGCCGATTGCGTCGCGGATTCCCAGCGGGCGACTTTCGCGCTTGTACGACCGGATCGAAGCGTTTGTCAGCCGATTGTCGGTTCGCGACAACTTCTGGCATCGGATCTGTTCGCTGATCTGGCTGCCTTACGCATTCTTCAGCGGCATCAAGATCACCGCCATGTCGGCCGACACTTACGCGGCGGTGTTGCCGTTCAGAAGGTTTAACCGGAACTGGTACCGGGCGATGGCCGGCGGGGCGCTTTTGGCGAACAGCGAGATTGCCGGGGGGATGTATGTGTTTGGGATTTGCGGGGGGGATTACACGGTGGTTTGCAAGCATTTGGAATATACGTTCATGCGGCCGTGTTTTGGGCCGGCGGTTTATCGGATGACG
Source organism: uncultured Phycisphaerales bacterium (assembly GCA_963755915.1). Taxonomy (GTDB): domain Bacteria; phylum Planctomycetota; class Phycisphaerae; order Tepidisphaerales; family Tepidisphaeraceae; genus PALSA-1353. Next base: position 1,751,679 of record CAVWLP010000002.1, on the reverse strand, counting down.
CCGCGGGAGAATATTCGGCAGATGCTGGAGACCGGGCAGGAATTTAATGTGACGCTGGACCTGGAGATTCTGCAGCAGGTATCGACGATCGGGGAGAAGGACAAGCGCGTGGGGCGATGCGAGGCGACGTTTCACGTCACGCCGAAGATTCAGCATAAGCTGAAGAAGGCGCGGCAGCGGGCGGCGGCCGAGTTGAGCCAGAGCCTGTAAATTCGTGAGCGATATTTCGACAAACGGCGGACTGAAGTCGGTGGGGGGAACGGTCGCGCAAACGGTCGCGCGAACTGGGGGATGGGCGGTTTATCTTGCGATGTCGTGGACGTGGTGCATCGGCATGTTTTTGCCGGTGCTGCTGATGCGCGAGCTGGGGATTACCGGGGTCATTTTCTTTGCGGTGCCCAATATTGTCGGCGCGGCCGCGATGGGATGGATCATCCGCGGGGCGGATGAGAGCCGGCGGATGATCGAGGAAAATCGGGCGTCGTTTGTGTGGTTTTCGCTGATCACGATCGCCTATCACGCGTTTTTCGCGGCGTGGATGATTCGATGGCTTATCGGCCCCAGTGCCGGGCCGGCGATGGCCGCGGTGTTTTTTTGTTTCTGGGTGATGCTGCACTGGAAAAAGGGCGGGAATTTTCTGGCGCCCGCGATGGCGCTGCTGATTTCGATTGTCGTGATGGCCTGGGGAATCTGGCGCAAAGATCTCCCGTATCTGGCACATCCGGTCGGAGCAATGCGGCTCGATCCCATCAACAATCTCTGGCTGGCGCCGGTCTGGATCTTTGGTTTTCTCTGCTGCCCATTTCTGGACATGACATTTCACGCGGCACGACAGGCGATGCCGCGCACCGAGGCCCGGGCGGCGTTTGCGTTTGGATTTGGAATCCTCTTCACGCTGATGCTTGCGATCACGGTGGGATACAGCGGCTGGTTTATCGCGTTCGATCCGGCGCAATCCGCAGGTGGCGATGATCCTGGCGGTCCACCTCATCGTGCAGAGCTGCCTGACGGTGGCGCTGCATGTCCGGCAGATTTCGCCGGGGGATCGGCGGCCGTCGTTTGGACATTTTCTGGTCTTTGGGCTCATACTGCTGATCGCGGTGGGACTGGGGGTTTGGCAGTGGGGACAGTTTTCTTACAACGGAATCGAGCTCGGGGAACTCATTTACCGGGGATTCCTGGGGTTTTACGGACTGGTGTTTCCAGCCATCGTCTGGCTGAGGATCGTGCCGCCCAGAAGGTCGATGCTGCGGGTGGTGACGGCGATCGTGGTGGCGGCGCCGATGTATTGGCTGGGATTTGCGGATGAGAAGATGGTTTTTATGGTGCCGGGGGTTTTGATTGTGGTGCTGTCGAAATTTTTGCCTGACTCCGGGGGAACGCAACGCAATCGTCTGGAAGCGGCTTAGGGCCAGGGTATTTTAGCATCTATTTGGCGAATTCACGCGTAGAATTCCAATATGGCGGCTACCGACGAGATTACCGACGAGCGTCTGTATCTCAACCGCCGGAACTTTCTCCGCGCCGGCGTGCTGGCGGCGTCGGTATCGGCGACGGGGTGGGTTTATCGCAAGCTCAATCCAATTGCGCCCAAAGCGGGGGCTTTCGCGCCGATCGGTGACATCGCCATCCCCGCCGCCACCACGCGCCGGGCGGCCTGAACACCGCGGGGTTTGCGACGAGCGAAGCCCTTACCAGCTTCCAAGACATCACGCATTACAACAATTTCTATGAGTTTTCATTTGAGAAGGAAGCGGTGGCGGACGCTGCTGCTGGATTCGTCAGCCGGCCGTGGCAGGTGGCCGTGGGCGGGCTTTGCTCGAAGCCGGCGACTTTCGACATCGATGATTTGCTGAAGATCGCCCGGATCGAGGAGCGGGTTTATCGCATGCGGTGTGTCGAGGCATGGTCGATGGTGATTCCATGGGACGGGTTTTCGCTGTCGAAGGTTCTCGAGCACGTGCAGCCGCTCAGCTCGGCAAAATATGTCGGGTTTCAATCGCTACTCGACCCCGGGCGGTTTCCCAATCAATCCGGCGACGGGCTTCCGTGGCCTTACGTCGAAGGGCTGCGCATGGACGAGGCGATGCATCCGCTGACGATTCTTGCCAGCGGAATATATGGCAAGCAGCTTCCGCCTCAGGACGGGGCGCCTGTTCGGCTGGTGGTGCCGTGGAAGTATGGGTTCAAGGGGATTAAGTCGATCGTAAAGATCACGCTTCAGGCGGATATGCCGTCCACGACGTGGAACATTGTCGCGCCCGACGAATACGGCTTTTACGCCAACGTCAATCCGAACGTGGATCACCCGCGCTGGAGCCAGGCGACGGAACGGCGCATCGGCGTTGGCGAGCGGCCGACGCTGATGTTTAACGGCTACGCTGATGAAGTCGGGTATCTGTATGCGGGGATGGATTTGCGGAAGAATTTTTAGATTCAGATGAAAGATCCCGGCTTCGCAAAATTCGCGCTGCTCGTCAACGGCCTGGTGCCGGGGGCGATGTTGATGTGGGACAACTATTGGCATCAGCTCGGCGCTAATCCCGTCGACCGCGCGATCCACGTGACCGGACTGACGGCGCTTACCTTCCTGGTTCTTACCCTGACGGTAACGCCGCTGCGAAAGATTTCGGGGTGGAACTGGCTGAGCCATTTCCGCAGGATGCTGGGGCTGTTTGCTTTCTTCTACGCGCTGCGCGCATTTCTCGATTTATTTCTGCGTTGAGCGGCAGCTCAGTGTGAGCGCCGTCGTGCTGGACGTCATTCAGAACAACTTCATCCTCTTTGGAATGATCGCGCTGCTGCTGATGGTTCCGCTGGCCCTTACGTCCACCAACGCCAGCATCAAGAGGCTCGGGGCGGCGCGATGGAAGCGGCTGCATGAGCTTGTGTATATCTCGGTCATTTGTGCCGGGATGCACTATGCGATGTTCGGCAAGCTGGTGGGGTGGCAGGCGCTCATCGACGGGTATCACCTCAAGCAGACCGCGTTCATCGCGATCATTGCGATCCTGCTGCTTTACCGCCTGGTGCGAAAAACCGCTGCGACGACGGGTCATTGAATCAGGAAACTCCATTGCAATTCTGAATGGGCGGACCAACAATTGGCCCATGGCCTCTCTGCGTGACGTTCGCCCGGTGCTGAAATCTCATGGAGCCTGGGCGTTCCTGCGCTGCGTCCGCCAGCAGATGAACGAAGATGGGATTTACGTGTGGGCATCGGCACTGGCGTATTCGTGGCTCTTTTCGATTTTTCCGTTTTTGATCCTGCTGCTGAGCCTCGTGCCGTATCTCCCGGACAAAACCAGGGCAAATGCCAGCAGCGCCGTGGCGGGGTTCATCAGCCAGATTCTGGGAAAGGAAGCCTCGACGCTCAACGACAACATCAAGCAGGTCGTGGACAAGCCGCGGACGGGTTGGCTGGGAATCGGGCTGGTGGTGAGCGTGTGGGTCGCCAGCGGGGGAATGTCGATGACGATGTCGGCGCTGGACCGGTGCTACGACGTGAAGCAGACCCGGTCGTATATCCACCAGCGGGCGGTCGCCATTGTGCTGACGATCGGGGTGACGATTGGTGTGCTGTTCCTGATTGTTCTACTGCCCATCGGTGAAGCCGTGGGGGCGTGGGCCGCGTCACACGGCGTCATCACCGGGCGCATCTATTTCGCTTTCGACGCGGCGCGATATGTTCTGTCCATCTTTTTCGCGCTGGCCGTTACGGGCGTGATTTACCAATTCGGCCCCAACATCCGCCAGCGGTTCAACCTTCTCAGCCCCGGGGCGATTTTCACGGCCCTCGTCTGGCTGCTCACGAATTTTGTTTTTCGGTTTTATGTCAATCGCTTTGCCCGCTACGACCAGACCTACGGGACGGTGGGCGGCGCGGCGATTCTTCTGCTTTTTTTCTATATCGACGGGCTGGTGCTGCTGGTGGGCGCTGAGATCAACAGCGAAATCGATTTTGAGCGGCTGGGTGCTGGACCGGGATGCCGGGATTTCAGGGGCAAGGCCGGCGTCAATAAGCCGCCGGAACTCACGAAGGAACTGTGATGCTTTCTACGCGGGCGCGTCCGCGCCGATTGCGCGGCGCAGCGCATCGAGCATGTCGCGCCACCGGGGCCCGGTTTGCTCGGTTTCGTAGATCAGCACGTCGCTGAGGGTCACGAAATCGCGGTTTTCCAGGGCGGTGCGGATTTGCTTGAGCTGTTCGGCGAAAAGGAGGATCGATTCCTTCATGGGGCGACCGCCGGCGGTGATCTTGTCCAGATCGATCTTCATGAGCCGGGCGGTTTTCAGGAGTGATTCCTGGGCGTGATGCCAGGTGGTGAGGCATCCTGAGAGTTTCTCCATCGCGCGGACATTTTGATTGGTCTGGAGCAGCCTGGCCGCTTCATTTTTGATGCGGTCCGCCTCGCCGATCTGGGCTTCGACCTGCTTGAGGACTTCCATCGCCATTTCGCGGGGGTCGGCGGTTTCGATGAAGACGTGATGCTTCTCGACCGGCGATTGCCGCATGTCGCCGAGGTGGCGGAGGTCGGGCACCAAGCCGTCGATCAGGACGTGGACGACCAGGCGCTTTTTCCTCTGGAGGTGGGCGAGGACCTGTCCGACGGTCTTGAGACCCAGTTCCTCGGCGGACAGGGGCGAATGATCGACGGTGACGGGCATAGATAGACTCCCGACCCTCCTATCGGCTCGGCCCGCGCGAAAACGTGAGATAGTCCGATAAAAATGTGGATTTTTCAGCGGATGAAGCCCTGATCCCCGTAGCTCACTCGAGAATATTCTGTCCTCCATCATCCAGCTTCTGCGGGCGTTTCCAGTAAGAGTATTGCGGCGTCCAGGATTCCTCGCCCATTCCGCCGAGGCTCAGGATATGCCAGATGGGGCAATAGAGATCGCCGGGATCGAATTCCACGGAGTTCAATTTGAAAATTTTGTTCCCCTTCCGCTGATAGCAGACGAGGCCGGGAAAATTGTCCTGGCCCTTATGGGTCGTCTGCTCCTGGATATATTTCCCACCGCCGTGGGAGGCCGTGCGGAACCGCCATCCGCGCGAATTGGCAAACGCCCGCTGGACATCGGGCGGATCCTTTGAAAGCAGGACCACGGCAAATTTGCTCTCCAGATGCGGCACAAACGGGTTGAGTCCATCCGCCCAGAGCGTGCAATAGCGGCAGCCCTGGCCCATGTTGTGAATGGCGAAGAGTTTGGATTTGTCGCCAAAGAGCTCAAGCAGAGAGACGCCGCCGTCGAGCGTTTTGAACTGATAATTCTTCACGGCCGCGGGTTTGACCTTCTTGCGCAGCTCATTCAGCCGGGCGATCTTCTTTTGAATTTCCGCTTCGAGTGTTTCGATTTCGGACATAGGCCTCAGTCTACCGTCGCGATGGAAAGCGGCATAATTTTATTTGCCCTGGTTACGTTCGGGGGGGCCTTGAGGTGTCAGGGGACGCGCCGGGCGGTTCGACACAGCTCACCGAGGTCAAGCCCGGCGGCTACACGGGGAAAAATAATAGTAGTTGATGAGAGGCGGATTCCGGGTGGGAGTGGTTTGTTAGTTTGTCGCGGCCGGCAGAAAGACGTTAAACGTCGTCCCCTCCCCAACCTTGCTCTCGACCGTGATCCGCCCCTTGTGATGCTCGATGATGTCTTTGCAGATCGCCAGGCCCAATCCTGTGCCCCGCGCCTCGTCTTTTTTCGTCGTCCCCTTGGTGGTGAAAAATGGCTGAAAAATTTTCGGCAGCAGGTTCTCCGGAATCCCCGGGCCGGTGTCGATGACCTGGATTTTTACTTCGCTCTCCCCCGTCGCGGTTGCCTTGATCGTCAGCGAGCCGCCCCTGCCGAGCATCGCCTGCCGCGCGTTGATCAGCAGGTTGAGCAGCACCTGCTCAAGCTGCACGTCTTCCCCCTGCACGCACAGATCCCCCTGCACCTGGACGCGCAGCGCGATGCCGTCCTTCTGCGGATCGCGCCAGCACTGCCAGCACCTGGTCGATCAGCGTCTGCACCGGCACCTTGTTAAACGACGTCTCCCCCCGCGCCAGGGCCAGCATCGCCGCGCAGATCTTCCCGGCCTTCTCGGCCCCGGCGAAGGCCTTGCCCAGGGCCTTGATGATCAGCTCCATGTCGGGCTTATCGCTTTTGGCGCTCTGAAGCGCAAACTGGGAATAGCTCACCATCGGCGTGAGGAGATTGTTGAACTCGTGGGCGATGACGGCGGAGATGGTGCCGATGGTGGCGAGGCGCTGGGATTCGGTTAGCTGCTGGCGCAGCTCGTCAAGCTGCCGCTGGGTCTGGCCAAGCTGGCCCAGCAGGGATTGCTCGATTCCGGCAGTAGGGGGTTGCACGTCGCTCACGCCGTCCATTCATCTATCGGTCCGGGCGCGAGTTAAGCTTCTATTACAACCGTCGCGGGTTATCGGACCCCGCTCTGCAACCCTTGCGGCGCCGGTCCCCCGCTTTCCTGCTTCTCTTCCAGGTTCTTCGCGGCGATCTTGTGGCGGATCACCCAGGGCAGCAGCAGAGCAAACATTATCCCCAGCGCCATCAGGAGCATTAAGGGGACCCGCCAGGGCCAGACGCCCAGAAAATCCGTGGGCGAGCGCTGGCCGCCATAGGTCTTCCCGATATAGCCGTAATTCAGGTGAAACCGGGCGTCGATCGGAAGCAGGATGGCGACGTACAGGATCGAAAACCAGGCGATGAAGCGGTAGTCGTGCCATTTCGGCCTGAACCCGCAGCCGGTGATGTCATAGAGCGCCGCACCGACGATGCAGGCATGCCCCGTCCAGAAGACCCAGAACTGAAAATGCCCTGGGCCAAACCACAGATCGGGATAAATAAAGCTGATCGACGATAGCCCCAGCCCCCAGAAATAGGCGATCGACCGCAGCGACCGCCAGTGCAGCAAAAGCGCCAGCGGCGCCACAAACATCACAATGTCGCAGATATGCAGCGGCAGCGAGGCGCGATAATCAAACCGCGAGGGCCAGAGCGTGACAAGCTGGACGAAACAGGCCCCGGCGAGGCAGATCCACCCGATGATGCGATCCATCCTCCGCCGGAGCGGCGGATCGTCGGCGACGACATCGCTCCGCCGCATCAGCACCATCGCCACCACGAACGCCAGAAACACCAGCACGACGCATAGATGGGTTAGCGTGTAGGGGTGGAATTTGTTCTGCCAGGAATTAGGGTCGTGCATTCACCCCGATCTTCAGCGCCCGCTGTTCCGGCTGAGTACGCTCAATCTTCGCGGAATTCTTACCCGACCGCGGCCAATAACTCTTTTACCACGTATCTCACCTGTTCTTCCGGCAATTCCGGATAAACCGGCAGCGCCAGCACCTCCGCGCACGCCCGCTCGCTCTGCGGAAAATCCCCGGCCTTGTACCCCAGGTAGGCGAAACACTCCTGCATATGCAGGGGCAGTGGATAATAGATCGCCGAGCCGATGCCCTTTTCCTGCAAGACCTGCTTTACCCGGTCGCGGTTCGGCACGCGGACCACGTACTGGTTGTAAATACTCCAATTGCCGGCATCGATCTTCGGCGTCACCACCTTGCTTCCGGCCAGCATGGTGTCATAGATCGCCGCGTTGCGCCGGCGGGCTTCGTGCCACTGCTCGAGATATTTTAGTTTCACGTTCAGGACCGCGGCCTGCACGGCCGCCATGCGGAACATCCCGCCGACGTATTTGTGGAAATATTGATGGCCGGAGCCGTGCACGCGCATGAGCCGGCAGATTTCCGCGAAACTGTCGTCGTTGGTGCAGATGGCGCCGGCGTCGCCGAAGGAGCCCAGATTTTTGGTGGGATAAAAGCTCAAACATCCGGCGAAGACCGCCGAGCAGGCGCGCTTTCCATGGCGCTTGGCGCCAATCGACTGGGCCGCATCCTCGATTACCTTCAGATCGTGCCTTGCGGCGATTTCGTTCACGGCCTCCAGATTCGCCAGTTGACCGAAGAGATCGACGGGGATAATCGCCCGCGTTTTGGGGGTGACCTTTTTCTCAAGCGTGGAGACATCGATGTTGAACGTCGCCGGCTCGATATCCGCGAAGACGATTTTGGCCCCCAGCCGGGCGATCGCTCCGGCGGTCGCGAAAAACGTAACCGTCGGGCAGATGACTTCATCGCCAGGCTTCAGCCCCAGGGCCATCAGCGAGCACAGCAGCGCATCGCTGCCGCTGCTGACGCCGATGGCATGCTTTACGCCGCAATAGGCGGCCAGGTTTTTCTCAAACTTCTCAACATGCGGCCCGAGCACCAGGGCCTGGTGATCGAAAACTTCATCCAGCGCGGCGCGAATCTCCTCGCGGATCGGCGCGTACTGCGCCTGTAAATCCAAAAGCTTTACGTTCATGGGATGCAGATTAAGGGGGATTGGCGTTAATTTCCAACGCGAGGATGATTTCCTATTGCCGATTTCCTATTGCCTATTGAAGAAAAAAATCGCGATCCATCAATAGGAAATTGGAAATAGGCAATATCTTCACTCCGAGCACGTCCGACTCGGCACCAACCCCGCGAAAAAGAAGATTCCCATCACAAACACCATCAGCCACCCCGCCCCGGGAAACGTCGGCGTCATAAACTCAAACAACTGCGGCCACCGCGAATTGTCAAAATTCAAAAGCTGATGCGCAATCGTCGCAAACCCGACCACTGCCAGCAAAACATGCAACAATGATAGTTCCAGCGACACAGCGACCATCGCTGCCGAGAGGGCCGATGCCCAGATCGGATATCTTCCGCCCATCTGGCACATGACGATCGGGAAGACCACCCAGGGCACCATGATGGCCACGAGGAACCGCCGGTCGTTGCGGCGGCTGTGCAGCGCCGCCGCGGCCGCGGAGATGAGGAGGCAAATGCCGTAAACCGTGGCCATTGTTGTTTTCGTGTCCAGGTCGCTTGACCAGCTCCATTTCACGGAGGGGATGGCCCAACTTCCAATCCGCCACGGTCCCGGCGTGGAAAAGGCGAAGCGCAGCGTGCCCATGGTGTCGTGAATGTCCCACTGGTAATTCTGGGCCAGGATCGACGTGAGATTCGAATAATTCCGCAGCCCCATCTGCATCTGGTCGTGCTTGACCGCGCCATAGGCAAAGCCCAGCTCGGCCCACGAATAGCTTCCGTTGAATGCCGAGGAGGAAATCCAGATCGCGGCCGCGGCTACGGCGGCCATCCAGTAAAAGAGCGACCTGCGCGGCAGCAGCCACGGCGGAACCAGCACGAACAGAAGAAACAGTGTCATCGTCCCCGGCGGCAGCGCCGACTGCTTGTGCATCATCCCGGCGAAGATCAGCACCATCGCCACGATGACCGCGGCCAGCACGGACGACGCGGTTACCAGCGCCGTCGCCGCATTGTCTCCACCGCCATCTGCCAGCAGATCGCGCGAACCCTTCCGCGGGCCGATGAGCGGGTCGATCAGCCATTGGCGGATCGCCGTCCACAATTGCCGGCGCATCAGCGAAACGCCCATCAGCAGCAGCGCCGCGATGATCGCGCATTCAATCCAGTGCAATCCCGCTGATGAATTCACGATCCACGGCCAGACGATCAGCTCCGCCGCAATCACAAATCCGGTCACGGCCCGGCCAAACATTTTCAATCGCCCACCGATCAGGGGCCAGAGAAGCAGCACCGGCCCCCCCAGCAGCATCTGCCCCTTGAACATGCACCCGATTCCGATCATCGCCCCGGCGAGCATCCACCAGTCCAGCGAAGCCGCCAGCACCGCGAAAATGAAGATCGGCAGGATCCAGACGTCCCACTGCGGCCAGGCGTGCGAATCGATGAGGATAATCGGATCAAACCAGACGAGCATGGCCGCCACGGCTCCGCACGCCCACCCCTTGTGCATCTGCGGCAGGAGTTGCGCCTGAGGACCATGGCGACAAACAGCACCAGCATTCGCAGCCAAACCGTCGCGCTCGGCCAATCGATCCCCCCCACCGGGTCGCTGTTGACGTCGATCGCTCCCCCGCGGTTCACGAACGAAAAATCGTCGCTGCTCGTCCACCCTCCGGGGCTGCTGGCGCATACCCGAAAATGAATCGTCTCGCCTGGCTGCACCGGGCTCAATTGCGCGCTCACCTGCTGGTCCCCCACCGATGAATCCAGCGACTGCGCCGCGGAATTCTCCCCATAACTCCCCGTCGGCCCCCACTGCAAATGCCACTGCGCGTCTCTCCTGTCCCTGCGCGTCAACATTCACCACGACCGTCGCCCCATTGTCCCCCGGCTGAATCTGCACCACCGAAACCGCCGGCGTCGGTCGCGGTGGAAACTTCACCAGCGCCGAGTACGCGCACCAGAACGCCGTCGTCGCCGCCATGAAGGCGAAAATCCCGTGCGGGACCGTCCAACCCCAGCGGCCCGACGGGCGCGGCGCAGGGTCAGCAGCGGCTTCGGCGCGCTGCGCAATTTCCGGATCCATCTCCCAATCGCCAGCGGCGCAACCGGCTTGAAACTCCGATGCACCCACAGCCACACCAGCAGAAACATCCCCACCGCGGCCGCGCCTTCGCAGAAGCTGTTGAAATTCAGCACCGGTCCGGCGATGTCCTCCTCCTGCACCAGGTCGGTGTCGTCGGCTCGCTCCTGCGGAAACGTGTCGAGCTCGGGATGCGTGCGCTGAATGTGCCGCACCCAAAGCGTCATCACCCCGAGCCGAAGCGGCGGATAATCGAGGTCGTAATCGCCTCCCTGCTCCACAACCGAATCGATATACCCGACGATTCCGCCCGCCACCTCGCGAATCGTGAGCCGGCGAAACGTCGGGCTTTGCTTGCCGATTAAATCCGGGCGGTCGTGCTTGCGCAGAAAGTCAGCGGTTTGTGCGGCATAGGCATCCGCCAAGGGATCGAGCCCCGCCTGGGTTTCGGCGTAGCGCAGCGTCGCGTTTCCGAACTGATACCCCCGGCTGATGTCCTCCTTGAAGCGGATCGAATGGGTGTACTGCCACATTTCATCGCGCTGGGCCAAGCCCGCGCGAAGGGCCCAGCGCGTGCCGCCGGCGAGGAAGACCACCACCATTGCCCAGGTGAGGAATTTGCCCCACCACTGAAGCCGCCGGTCGCGACGGACCATCATCACCGGCGGAGGCGGCGCTGCCACCGCCGCCGGCAGCGCCGGCGCTGAATCCTTCAAATCGTAAGCCTGGGTGGTTGGCGTGGTCACGTCAGAGCACCTCGACCCGCCGCCGCCACCGAATCGTCGGCATCAGCGCGCTCACCAGGAAGACCGCTGCCAGCAGAACCGTTAGCCAGCCCAGATCGGGATACGTCGGCGAGGTGATCGAAAATGTGATCGGCGCAGTGGCGCTCTGGCTTCCCATGGTCTGGTTCCCCAGCATCAGACACGCCAGCACCGTCTGCAAAAACGGGAACAAGCTCATCTCCACCGAAACCCCCACCAGGCTGGAGGCAACCACCGCCGGCAGCACCGTATACCGCGCCGTCATCTGCGTCAGGAGCATGGTAAACAGGACCCACGGGGCTACCAATACGATGAGAAACCGGGCGTCATTGCGCCGCATGTGCATCGCGGCCGCGCCGGCGCACAAAAACGCGCATACGAAATAAATCGCCCCGCAAAACCCCTGCACGTCCAGATCGATTGGATGCCCCAGCAAATTCAGCGTCGTCACGTGATCGTGTAGCTCCCATTGATATCGCTCATGCAGCAGCGACGAGAGATTGCTCAGGCTCTCCGCCCCAAGCTGCATGACGGAATGCTTCTGCGTGCCATACACAAATCCCACGTCCCACCACGACGTACTGCCTCCCGCGTAGACATAAACCAGCCAAAGCGACGCCGCGAAGACGAACAAAATCCATGCCCCCGTCAGTTTTCGGCGCAGCACCCAGGGCACCGCGACGATGGCGATCCCCAGCAGCACCGGCGCGATCGACGTTCCGTGGCGAATCATCAGCGCCCCCGTCAGCCAGAGCACGGCTACGATTCCGATCCCTCCGCCGGCCAGGATTCCCTGGTTCACGCGGGGCGTCCATTTCCCGGATAACTGTCGCCACGCCTCCTTCCCTTCTTCCCACAAAAATCCCCGCAGCACCGAAAGCGCGCAGAAAAACACCGCCGTCGCCACCGCGAAGAAGACCCATTTCAGCGCCATCTCATTGGTCACCAGCCAGGGCCAGACGATCAATCCCGCCCCGGCCGCGGTCCCGGTGACGATCCGCATGAATTTCCCGGGCCACCCCGCCAGCAGCGGGCAAAGCCACAGCACCGGCGAAACGAAAATCAACTGCCCCTTGAACATGCACCCCACCCCCAGCACCAGCCCCGCGATCACCCAGCAGTCGAGCGTCGCCAGCACGGCCGCCACCAGGAAAAATGGCGGCAGCCAGGTGTCCCACTGCGGCCAGCCGAACGAATCCAAAATCGAGGCGGGATTCAGCCAGGCAAACGTGCCGGCCACGAGCGCGCACATCGGCGCTCGATATGGCCGGGGCAAAAATCGCGCCAGGGAGACGGCCGACAAAAATCTCAGCAGCAGCATCACCCACCAGCTCACGCTGACCACCCGCGGATCGATGAGCGATGTACTGAGACTATCCGGCGCGGAGAGCGCCCACGTCCAGGTCACGTTCGACCGGAACAGTGCGCAAATCCCCAGGATCACCACCGGCGCCAGCAGCATCGGATCCCCCCACCGCGCCCGCCAGGATTCCGGCGCACACCCCAACGGCGCCAGCCCCAGCGATTTCGGCCGCCGCTCCATCCAGAGCCACACCAGCAGGAAAACGGAGATCGCCGTCGTTCCCTCGGCAATTTCGTTGATCCTCAGCACCGGCTGGGCCACGTCCATCGTCGCCAGCACCGACTGGTTCCGATACGGGTCGAACACCCGCTGCGGCTGATGCGGAAACTGCGTCAGCCCCGGATACTCGCTCTGCACCTTCCACGTCCAAAGCGTCATCGTCAGCAGCCGCATCGGTGGATAATCCAGATCGTAATCCTGGTCGGGATTGCTGTGAAAAAGATCCTCATAGGTCGCAACCCACCCGCGAATAATCTGCCCATAAACGGGCCGGAGCCGATGCCAGCGCTGGAAAAAATTGCCGACCGTAAACGGCGAATCAAACAGGCCTGGCCCGGGATGCTCGATGGTTGCCGCATTCACCTCTAGCGGCCCCCGGCTATTCTTCGAATCCGCCTGGGCGATGTCATCCGCATGGCGCAGCACCATGTCCCCATTCTTCATCGCATTATCGATATCTCCCTGGGCATGTTCCGGGGCCCAGAAGACCCAGAAATCCTGCCGCCAGTCGAGCCCCAGTCTCGCGATATGAATCGAATAGCAAACCAGCACCCCCACGACCATCACCCACCCCGCCAATCGAAGATTCTTCTCCCCCCGATTCGCATCAGTTGCTCCTTCCCTCCGCCGATCATTCACAGCTCCGGTTTATAGAAGTGGTCACCAGACCAGAATAAACCTCCCCCCCGCGCAGCAAGGTTGACCGGCCACGGCATTCCGTCCATCAACCTATTAAGACGACGATCCTCGACCTTTGTTGCAGATCGAGCTCCCCGATGGCGCAGAAACTGCCCCAGAAACTGCTCGGGTGTCACCGATATATATGGCCGCTCGCCCCTCAAAACGGACAAAAAACTTATTTCGGCGTCGCCTCGCGCATAATTTCCGCACACTCCTCCTTGCTCTTCGCGAATATCCGCGCCGAAAAATGCTTCCTCAGCGGCTCTGGATAAAGCTGCTTCCGATATTTCGCCGTAAAAATCCCCGCATACCGCCTCCATGCCTCGTCCCAGGTCCCCATCGACGCGTGCAGCAAATGCACATCGCTCGCCGCCCCGATTTGAAATCCCGCCAGGTATGCCGCAAACGTAAAATCCAGATCGTAATGGTGAAACCCATCAAACGTTTTCGCGTCAAACGAAATCTTCGCAAACACCCGGCGGTTCACGGCCAAAAAGACCCCATCCAGCGCCTGCATCCCCCCGGTCACGCGCTGGGATGTCCCAAACAGAAAAACCGCCAGGCTCCCGTCCTCCTGAAACTGGGCCACCTGCCCAAACGTATGCAGCGGTCCCGCGCCCACCCAGGAGGCCACGATCAGGCGATCCGCCCCTGCGATCCCCACGATGTCGAATTTTCCCAGGTGCTCCTCCAGCCGCTCGACCGCCTCGGGATTGAGAATCTCAATATCATCGTGACAAAAAACCACCCGCTCGCCGCGCGCCTGCGCCACCCCGCGGTTATACCCCTCGGCCATCGATTGCGCATCAGCAATCCGCACGATCTCAAATTCCCGCCCGCCGAACCGGTCTCTCAGGTTCGCCGACACGGCGGAGAACTTCGCATCATCCTTCGAGCAAATGACAATCGAATACATGTGCTCTTCCCCTCCGACCCCCTCTCCCTGTACTCAGGGAGAGGGCTGGGGTGAGGGCCTGATACAACTCACCGACCGAACAAACCTGCCTTGATCTCCAACGGTCCCTTCGGAGCAGCAACGGTCCCACATTCCGGACATCGCTGGGGCGTCGCGCGAAGATCATACCCGCAAACCGGGCACAATCCCTTCCGAGCCCGCTCGATCCGAATCCGCCGCCATCTCCACCCTGCCAGCGCGGGGAGAATCCCCAAAAGCACCATGACGAACCACACGGGAAGGCCGATTTCATGTGTGTACCCAAACATCACAAGGCGCCCCAGCGTCCGGTCGTAGACGATCACCGGCCCTTCGCTGAATTGAAATGCTCCGCGACCCGATCGCGATCCTGCGCCAAACTGATTCATCCATTTTCGATCCTGCGGAGTGAAGGCGAATCCCGAGAACGGCGGACTCAAGATTCGCGTCGGCGGCGAATACATAAACGCCACCGATAGTTGAGCTCGATGAATCCCGTCAATCCCCCTACCAAGGTACCACCCCGTTTCCCACCGGAACGGCAGTTTAATCGCTACAATGGCTGTGGAATTGAAATGCAGCCCCCAAACAACCCCCGTGAAAATGCAAAGCAGCAGCGACCCCACTGCCAGCGCATTAAATACCCATCGCCCTAAGCGCCTCATGCCCGGAGATGATACCGCGCTTGAGGGTACCCGCTGAATCCGTCGCTCCTAGACATTGTGACTTGCTACCGCAATCGAAACAGCCGTCCCACACTCCGGACATCGCTGGGGCGTGGCGCGAAGATCGTACCCGCAAACCGGGCACA
Source organism: uncultured Phycisphaerales bacterium (assembly GCA_963755915.1). Classification (GTDB taxonomy): domain Bacteria; phylum Planctomycetota; class Phycisphaerae; order Tepidisphaerales; family Tepidisphaeraceae; genus PALSA-1353. The sequence goes on along the minus strand of CAVWLP010000002.1, from coordinate 1,736,461 downwards.
ATCCTTCGCACAGTCGTCGTCTGCGAGTCCGCCCGCGCCAGCGAATCGCGGCAATCGCCGGCAGAATCGCCAGAAGTCCCATCCAGATCCACGGCGGCGCACCGACGGTGTACCCATACCCCATCATCGCCACCCGCTTTGAATGAATGTCCCCAATAATCGGCCACGCAGCTATAAAAAATCCCCCAGCCGTGCCCCAATTTCGCGTGTTTCCAAACTGTTTGCTCCAAGCCACGATCTGCGGGGTTAGTATATTGGACCCGGCCGGAGGGGCTGGAGGGCCCGGCACGAGGTCGCGTAAATAATGACAGAGTACAGCTTGGCATTCTGTTCGCACGGGAGGCTGGCGCACGAGAAACCACCCGAATTCCCATCGGGCGCCGAGTGAATGCATTCTCTTTGCGGACAAGGGAAAACCGAGCGCCCAGGCGGCCCCAATGGCGATGCAGAGCACCAGCGATCCCACCGCCAGCGCATTAAACACCGATCGCCCTAAGCGTCTCATGCCCAGAGATGATACCGCGCGTCACACGATGTGGTTAAAGGGTGCTCTTATCTCGCAACCAGCAACTCGAAACTTCCTCAAGCGATCTGCTGCAACCGCTTCGCCCGGCTCGCCCGCTGGATTCCCGGCAGCACATAATCGCGCGCCACTACGTCCCAGCTCATCTGGCTCGCCAGCGCGTGCCCGCGCTCGAGGAACTGCTCAAACTCTGCCGGCGTTCGCGGCAGCCGTTGCACAAGCTCTTGGGCAACCACGCCCGAAACCGCATGCTCAATCTCATCCCGCTGCGGCTGACCGATCGCCATGAGCTGATCCGGCGCAGTGTCTTGTTCGGCAGATCCGTGTAATCCGCCACCAGCACGTTCGGCGTCGGCTTGCCCCCCGCCGCCTTGTCCGCGAAACCGGCGCATCCGCACACATTCGAGAAAACGCAAATGCCGCCGAAACTGATCGGCTCCACCTGCGCAATCCCAAACGGCTCATAAATGCTTTGCCCAAACTCCGCGTCCGAGCCCTTGCGGATATCCATGAACTCCATATCCGCCGGCATCCTCAGCCCGCAAACCTTCTGGTCAAACCCAAACTGGTTGACGAAGACCACCTTCACATTCCGCGAGCGGGCATTGAATTCCTGCACGCCCTGGTAATAGGCCGCCTCCCCGTTGGACATATCCGGCAGCCCCTCGCGATGCACCACCGGCCAGTGATAATGCTGCTCCATCTTCCTGATATCATCGCCGCGCCGCCCCGGCACCTCCGTGCTCAGCGTAAAGAGCACGGCCGTCTCGTTGCGCTCGCGCAAGATCCGCTCCACGTGCTCCAGCACGCGCAGATCGCGCCACAAGCCCTTGCTCGGCACCAATCGCGTCACGTGCGAGAAAACATAATCCGGCTCATACCCGAGCAGCGTATTGCAATACGCGCGCAGCTTCTGCCGGCTCGACATCTTCTCCTCAACGCTGATCTTCCAGCACGGAACCCCGTTGTAGGCAATCTGGCTGTCGACGTGCACAAAGTCCGGCCCCAAAAACCGAATTTCCTTCAGCACGTAATCGCCGACGGCAAAAATCCCGTCGCAGAAGCGCGACGCCTTCACCAGAGAATACTTGTAATATTCGCTCTGGTCGCCGAAGACGTCTTCCAGGTAATGCCCCTGGCTGACCGCGGAGCGCATGACGTTGTAAAACATGGTGTCGTGGCCGGGATGGTGCTCGACCACCCGCCGCATCGGGGCAACTTCGTGCGCATAGAAAATCGTGCGGAAATTGCTGCGCTCTCCCTCCAGAACCGCCGCCAGCGCCGTCGGCATGCCCATGTATTCATGGCTGAGGATCACGCAAGGCTCGAGCTCGCTGCCGCATCCCAGGGCGTGCAGCGCCGCGATCGCCGGCCGGGCCAGGCGCATGTACTGCTCGAAATCCCAGATCGATTCGTACTTCGAGCTTTCGATCCCGAAGGTCTTCCACATCTCAAACTTGAACTGGTTGATCTTCTGGGCGTCATACCGCGTCACGTCGATCAGCAGCGTTTCGGGCGTGCTGGTGACCCCCGTCTCCTTGTCGGAAAATTTACGCCGGCCGTAGACGATCCCAACGTCGAACTCCTGCTCGATCTGCCGAAACCGGCTCGTCAGCGGCGAGCGATAGAGATGATCCAGGCTGCTATAAAGCACTTCCCCCTGCGGACCGAGCCGATGCTCGGCAATGTCATCGCTGGGCCAGAACGGGCCCACCAGGATGTTGCGCGGGACCTTGTCGAGATAGGTGCGGCTGGTGAGCAGTCCGTGTAATACCGCGCCAATTCCGCCAATTTTTTGAATCGCTTCGTGGGTGACGTGAACAACGGTCTGCATAAAATATCAGTCCTCTCCCAATTTCGGGCCTAATACTCGATCCGCACGGTCGTTATCGGCCAAGAACGGCACCGACTGACAACATATACACCCACCGCCGCCCCAGCATTGCCGTTGGCGATATTGCCGGACGAACGCGCCAAACATTACACGCCCACACCCCCGCGCTTGCAACCCTTTTTTCACCAAACCCAAAAAGTTATCGCCCCCAAATCCTCAAATCTGAAATCTCAAATCTCAAATCTCAAATTTCAAATCTTTTCCCCTTCCCGCGCAAAAAAGGCCGGGACAAAACAAAACGTCCCGGCACACGCGCCACCATGTTGCAATGGCAGCGGGCACAAACGTGTGCCTCCGATCTTGGCAATTTCCCGCCTCCGGAGACACCCGAAAATCGCTCCGCATCTCCGCTTTTCGACGATACAAATTGAAGCTGCCGCCCATTCGTCGATTCGATCTGCATCAACCACTACGCCAACCGGCCGCAGCAGGATCGCGCCTCACAGGATTTTTTCCGCCACCGCTCCTAAACTGCCGAACAGAATTCCAATGGAAACGCTCGCCGCCGACCTCTTTCCCGCCAAACCCCCCGCCCGCTTCATCCCACGCGGTTTCCTGGTGAAATTCTTCACCATCCAGGGCCTCGTTTCCGTCTCCGCCAACCTCCTCATGTACGCCATCTTCTTCTACATGAAGAAGCAGTTCCTCTGGGACGCCAAAAGCAGCCTGATACTTTCCGCCGGCCAGGGCTTCACCTACACCCTCGGCGCTCTCGCCGCCAACCCCCTCTCCACCCGTTTCGGCCGCCAGATACTCCTGCGAAATCTCGAGATCGCCCTCATCGTCATCTCCGTCGCCGCCTTCTACGCTCCATCCGCCGCCATCCTCTCAATCTTCCTGCTCGCCTACGCCGGCGTCAGCGCCGCCCAATGGCCCCTGCTCGAAAGCCTCATCTCCATCGGCGCAACCCCCGCGCAAATGTCCCGACGGATTTCCACCTACAACCTCGTTTGGTCCGGCGTCGGCGCTGCCACCGTCGCTTCCTGCGGTTTGATCCTCGCCCATTGGCCCCAGGCAATCTTCCTCATCGCCGCCACCGGCCACATCATCAGTTGCGCAATGCTCCTGCGCATCCAGCGCCAAACGCCCCATCCACACGCCCAGCTTCGCCCCAATCCCGAGCTGATCCCCCTCCGCACCCTTGCCAAGCGCCTCTCGCGCATCGCCCTTCCTTCAACTTTCGCCGTGGTCTACGCCTTGGGCGCCATCATGCCCACCCTCCCGGTAATCCGCGCCGCCGACCCCCAGGTCGGTACCCTCCTCGCCAGCGTCTGGATGATCGCCCGCTGGTTCACATTCCTCGCCCTGGGCATGGCCAACTGGTGGCACACCCGTCCCCGCGCCCTTCTCATCGCCGCCATCATCCTCCTCGCCGCTTTCCTCGGCACCACCCTCATCCCCTCCGCCCTCTCCATGATCCTCTGGCAAATCGCCCTCGGCGCCGTCATGGGCCTCATCTACGCCGCCAGCCTCTATTTCGGAATGGTCCTCAGCGACGGCAGCACCGCCCAGAACGCCTACCACGAAGCCCTCATCGGCGTCGGCGCCGTCCTCGGCCCCAGTTGCGGCGCACTCGCCGCCACGCTCAATCCCGGCAACCCGCACATCGCCATCTTTGCCGTCGCCGCCATCCTCTGGATCAGCGTCCTCGCCGCCTGCGTCGTCTCCATAAGGAAACGGGGACGCAGCTAGTTTTCAACTAGCTGCGTCCCCGTTTGTGTTTTTTCTATGACCCCCGGCATCCACCTCCTCCACAAACCCCCAGGCCCCACCAGCTTTTCCGTCGTGCAAACGTGCATGAAATCCCTCCAGCCCGCCCCCGGCCGCCGCCCACCCCGAATCTGTCACGGCGGCGCTCTCGATCCCTTCGCCTCCGGGCTCCTGATCATCCTCGTCGAACCCGCCACCCGCCTCTTCGACTACCTCCACCCCATCCCCAAAACCTACGAGGCCACCATCCGCTGGGGCACTGAAACCGACAACGGCGACCCCCACGGCCACATCATCTCCCAAGGCGATCCCTCCACCCTCACGCCCCAACACCTCGACGATCTCCTGAAACAATTCCAAGGCTGGCACGACCAAACCCCCCACCCCACCAGCAACAAACGCGTCGCCGGCGAACGCGCCTATCTTAAAGCCCACCGCGGCGAAGACGTCGTCATGCCCTCCTCCCGCGTCTACCTCCACGAAGCCGCCTTCCTGAATCACAATCTCCCCCACGAAAGCACCCTCAAAATGACCGTCCGCGGCGGCTACTACGTCCGCGCCCTCGCCCGCGACCTTGGACGTCTTGCAGGCTGCGGCGCTCACCTCAGCCAACTTCGCCGGACCAGCATCGGCCCCTGGCCCGACCCCGCGCCAGAACAACCCATCTCCCTCCACGCCCGCGATATCCTCCCTTGGTGCCAATCCCGAATCCTCACCGACATGGAAATCGGCGACCTTCGCCAATCCCGCGACATCCCCCAAAAAGATTTGCTCCCCCCCGACTGGCCCCTCCCCCAAAACTTCCCCGACCCCCAGGCCCCCATCCGCGCCTTCCACCAAAATCGCCTCAGCTTCCTCATGAAGCTCGTCGAAGATCGCCTGCATATCATCACCCCCCTGCGCGGCGGGCTTTGACTCCATCGAATTCTGCCTGGTTTGCTGGCTATACCCTTCTCATTTTCGCATTGACGCCTCCCCCGTGTGCATAATAAGCTTGCAAATCTATCCTTTTTCTGATCCCGGTGACCAAATGGGATTTCTCCGTACCTGCGTTGAGCGTCTGTCCAGGGGCAAAACCATCTGGCGTCACCTGCCCCGACCCTTCTCTCACGTGCGCGTCCTTGTCACCCCCGACGCCGCCCTCGCCCTCCTCAAGCCCGGAGAAAACTGGTGCGATGTCGAATTAATCCAGATGGCTTCTTCCCACATCAAGCCCGGTGAGATCGTCTGGGATATTGGCGCTAACGTAGGTGTTTTCGGAGCGGCCGCTTCCGCCAAATGCGGGCCCGCCGGTCGCGTCCTCTGCGTCGAACCCGATCTTATGCTCGCCCAGTTAATTCGTCGCACCGCCGCAAATCTTCCCCAAAACTGCGCCAAAATCGACACGCTTCCAATTGCCGTCGGCGATTGCCACCGCGCCGCCGAGTTCCTTATTGCCCAGCGCGGCGCGCCTCCAACACCCTCGCCCAGTTCATGCGCCCCTCCAATCAAATGGGCGGCATTCGCGAACGCCAGCTCGTCCCCATGATGTCCCTCGACGATCTCCTGGAAATCTCCCCCTCGCCGGCTTTCGTCAAAATCGACGTCGAAGGGGCCGAGGTCGCCATCTTCCAGGGCGCCAAACGCCTTCTCAGCCAGGTACGGCCAATCATCTACATCGAAGTCGCCGAACAAACCTGCGCCCCGGTCACCGACCACCTCCACTGTGCCGACTACGATTTATTCGATCCCAAGCTCCCCATCTCCGGCCAGACTCCCTGGCCAAAATGCGGCTGGAACACGCTGGCGATTCCCCGCCATCCCACGCCGCAGTGCGCTTCTACTTCTTCTGTAGCCCCTGCGCCTTCCTCATAATGAACAAATAATTAAACCCCCTGAGAAAAAAATTCCCCTCCTCCGCCGCCGCCCGATAGTTCCCCATCTTCAGCGTCTTGTTGTGGCGGACGACGGCAACGACATCGACGGGCTCAAATTTCCGTCGCAATCTCTCAAACAGTTCAAACCCGATCGGATAAAACCCCTTCCCCTTCACCATCGAATCGCTCACGTACAGCGCCATATGCTTCCCCGGCCGCAGCACCCGATGAATCTCGGAAATCACCTGCTCCATCGCGCGATAATATTCCGCCCCCGCAGCATCCAGCTTCCCGATGCACCGCGGATCGTTCGAATATTCAATATGCGTCGAATAAGGCGGATCGATAAACACAAAATCCGCCTTCTCATCCTCCAGCGGCAGCTTCCGGGCATCCACCCGGAAAATATCCTTCCGCGTCGGCGCCACGTCATACCCCAGCGCCCTCCGCCCCAGGTCCCGGGCCACGTCCAGCGTCGTCCCGCTCCCCGCGCACGGATCGATCACCAGATCCTTCGGCCTGGTATACCGCATCAGCAGATTCCAGATGATGTAGCTCGGCGTCGCCCCCTTAAACCCCGAAACCCCCTGCTCGTCGTCCCCATAATCCTGCGACGGATAATCCCAAAGCGTGGTGGGCTGGATTCGAAGCGGGGGTTTTTTGAATTTCATGGCGGCGTCTTCTATCCCCTATCCCAGTACCTCCTCGTCCCCCCTCCCCTGGTACCCCAAGGTGGGGGGTTCCTCGACTCGTCGAGGATCGTGCACGCCATCAAATATAAACTTTAATCCCGACGCAAACACTTCCCCCCGCCTTCACCGCGAAAGCACATCCGGCGTCGCCCCCGTCTGATCGCGCTCGCTACGCCGCCAATTTCCTGACCATTTCCACCAGTGTTTCGGGGTTATAAGGCTTTATCAGATACGCATGCGCCCCGCACTCGATCCCCCGCCGGCGGCTCTCGTCATCCGCCATCGCCGTGCAAATCACCACCGGAATCCGATTCGTCAGCGGATTCTGCTTGAGCTGCTCGCACACCTCAAACCCCGTAATATCCGGCAGCATCAGGTCAAGTAATATCAGATCCGGAACACTCTCCTGTGCCAGACGCATGCCAACGCCCCCGTAATATGCGGGCCTCGTTGCAAATCCGGCATCTTCCAGCAGGCCACAGGTTAAGACGCTTATCGGCTTGTCGTCTTCAATGACCAATATTGTGGGTTTTGTTTCCATACTGCCGGTCCAAAGCGCACGCTTAGCTTCAATCGCAGCAACGAATCCATCGGCCGGCGAAAACCGACGGTTTCGATTTAGACGCGAATTATTTCATTAGATTCTGTTAGCCGGGAAGTCTCTCATGAGGCCGCCTGGTTCAACTTATCAAAAAAACGAAAGATTTTGCAGCTTTCCCCACCACGGATCAGGGCGAAAGCACATCCGGCGTCGCGCCGGTTTGATCGCCACCCCCCTGCCCACCTATCGTCTGATCGCTCGCCGGCTGGGCCTGCGGCGCCTGAGTATCCCCCACGATCTCCAGCGGCGAACTCGCCTCCACTACCCGGTTCGACTGCTCGTCCGTCAGCGTCACCTTCAGCACATATTTCCCCGCCGCCAGGGACGACGGCAATCTCACCAGCCGGGAGATGAAAAAATCATGCCGCCGGTTCCGCGACTGATCGATGAACGTGTCGGCGTTGCTCCGCTCCGGCCAAACCGCCAGGCCGTTGTCGGTGTAGAGCACCATCTGCTGCTGAAGCCGGGTCCGCCAGATCCCGTCGCTGCCTTCGATCGACGTGAAATTCGCGACATCGTTGTAGACGATCAAGTCGTTGTTGCGCCCCGCCGGGAACTGCGACGTCGCCATCGGCGTATAGACGCCGTAGCTCTGCACCTGCGAGCAAAACGCAACCGTCGGAATCGAAAGCTGCGCTTCGGAACGCAATCGGTCGGCCATCTCCAGCAGCGGCTGAATCTTGCGGTTCAGCATGATGTTCCCCTCATCCTTGGCCGCGTTGCGGAAATTGCTCAGCCCATCCATCAACGCCAGCAGCAGGTCCCGATCCTCCGGCGTAAGCTGCGCTACCGTCGAAAGCTCCGGCGTCGGTTCGTCCCGCACCAGCCGAAGCAGCTCATAATCAAACTGATACCCCAGGTCCTGCGGATAATCCTCGACCATCTTCAGCATCTTCCGCTCCGTTTCATCGTCCGCAGTCGGCGTTCCCGCCGAGACTGTTCCCGCCGCGGACGGATGGGCGGTGTCGGCAAAGTCCGCGCTCTCCGGAAGAATCTGCGGAAGACTGTCGTCCTGCTTAAACTGTGCTGCCGCCAGCGCCGCACCCTGGTTCGATGTGGGCCGCACCGACGCCGGCGGAAGCGTGTCCCCCGGCGGCTTCACCGCCGGTGAATTCCACTGCACCACCGACGGCTGCGTCGCCGGCGCCGCTCCGCCCTGCCCCAGCAGCGGGGAAACGCTGTGGGCATATTCCGAGGTCTTCTGCGCCAGCAGCGCCGCATCATCGGCCTGGGAATCGGTGTCGGTGGGCGCAGCCGTCTGCGCTTGCTTCTGCGAAGCGTCCTCGCGCGGCAAATAATGCCGCTGCGGAATCTGCGCAGCCGTACCCTCGACCGGCGGATGCGACTGGGAGCATCCGGCCATGAGTGCAAAACCCGATACCAAAGCTAAAAGGGATTTCCGCCCGAGCATGGAGCACCATCCTTGGTTGAACCCGCCGGCATCCTGCCGACGCTGGCGTAGAATATACCGACGAACCTTCGAGTTTCTAGTCTCCAGTGTTGAGCCGGGGGCGATCGATGGATTTTTGTCCTGGGGGCAGGGTTTACAAAACTTTACAGGCCGCTATAAAATGGGTAGTCTGGGGGTTTTGGGGTATTATATTTCGTGGAGCTGGTGCCTTTGGTAATCATACGTAGATTTTCTATTCAAGCGAATGCCTCCTTTTCGCCGGTGTCCGTCACTTGGTCGTGTCAGTTACGCGGACCGCACGGCTCGACCGCATTCCGGGCAATTGGCGCCGGCGCGGCCTTCGAGTTGAACGCGAAGGTCGTATCGGCAATTTGGACAGAGGCCAGGAACACGAGTGCGACGAAAAGGAAGGCTCGGGATTGCAAAGAGAAGAAAAATGAGAAGGGGCGGAACGAGGATAAACATCCAGACATTTATGAGCCAGCCACGATTATTTTGGGATCCGCCAAGCCAGTCGTCGTCTCCGTCATATAGAGTCATGCCGAAGCTGCAGTAAGTTTTGGCGTAGGATAGTTCGTCGAGGCTGGCGCTGCCCTGAAGGGTGGCGGCCGGGTTTGCGGAGTGGTCCCATATCAGATGCGGCGAACGCGGCGGGAGAGCGGCGCTGGATGCATTTTCGGGGTCGTTGATTACTTCGGAATGATGTATGAACCCGATGGCCCCAGCCCCGGCGTAGAGGCCGGCATATGCCTCGCCCAGGATGACGGGCTGCTGGTTGAAGGAGCCATGAATATCGGTTGCGAGAGCAATGTACGTTGGGGTGCTATGGGAATAGATCGCCAGTGAGGCGCTGACGAAGGACGCCAACGCGAGGAGAAGGGAAAATCCATGTCTAAGAAGCCTCATCATCCCTGACAGGGGTATTGTACAGCCGATGCGCAGCGAATCCTGCGCGGTTCGGGACGCAAAATTGGTCTTATATAATTCCGCAAGCGACACTCTCGCCGCACCGCTGCGCTGATGCGGAACGGCAAACGGAGACGCAGCTAGTTTTTAACTAGCTGCGTCCCCGTTTCGCGTTCGTCCCGGTTTTGCGCTCCGGTTTCTAGTTGCCGGTTCCCCACATATTGCTCTGCTCCGAACCGTTCAGAAATAGGGCCGGAATGGTGTACAGCCCTTGCGTGGAGGAGTTTCCGCTCGTCGGCGGATTTCCGTACGCCAGCAGCCAGGTTGTGTTGCCGCCAGCGGGACCGAAATTGAACGGCACGGGCGTCCATGGGGTGCCGGTCTGGAGGATGTAATTCAGCGGCGGATTCTGATTAAGAGGCGCCCAGGGCGATGTGCTGGAACCTTGCGGATTGCCGACGTTTTTGAATGGGGCAGCCACTGGAACCGGGCGAGTTGGGGCAGCGGATTTATGCCCCGATTTCGTCTTGGGCGCGGGAGGGGATGGCGGGGTCGGAGTCGATATCGGCGTTGGACGCGGCGCGGGCGTTGGCGTTGGCGTCGGCGTCGGCGTGGATACCGGGGTCGGAGTGGGATTTGGCGCCGGAGCAGGCGGCGGCGGAGTAGGCGCGGGCGCCGGTGTTGGACTCGGCGTCGGTGTTGGAGTGGGCGCGGGCGTTGGAGCAGGTGTTGGAGTCGGCGTTGGAGTCGGCGTCGGTGTTGGCGCTGGAGTCGGTGTTGGAGTAGGGATCGGAGTTGGCGTTGGTGTTGGAGTGGGCGTAGGCGTGGGTGTCGGTTGCGCGGTTTGGAATACGTCGGTTATCGGGGTCGCGTTGGCTGAGTTGCCGAGTAGCGGCAGGTTAAAAGCAGCTTCAATCGTACGCAGAACGCCGTAGTCGTTGAATGTTTCTGAATAGACGCCGGGGACCACGTCGGCGCCATAAAATATGGTGGGGATATTGTTGTTATGTTCGTAGTCGTCTTCATCCCAGTAGACAATGAGCAGACTGTTGTGGGTCTTGGCCCACTGGGCGTAGCCGTTGATGTTGGCCTGGGCCCAGGCATCGCCCTGGGCGACGCTGCCATCGTGCATATCGTCATTCAGATCCGGGACGACAAAGCTTAAAGCGGGGAGCTGCGAGTAGTCTGAGGGGAAATCGGAAAAGTCTTCGCCGTCGTTGGCGGAGCTTGGAAAACTTTGCCAGGGGTCGTGTTTTTGGACGCTGGGGGATTCGGCATAGCCAGTGAAGCCGAGGCCGGCGGCCTGGAGTTCGGTGGCGAGGTTTGGGCCGTTGAATGAGTAGTTTCCGTCGTCGGTGACGCCTTGCGTGGAGCCGGAGAAGAGTGCGAGGTAGTTTGGCTCGGAGGGATGGGTTATGGCGTAAGATTGGGTGAATTCCGCGCCGCCGGCAGCGAGGGAGTTTATATAGGGGGCGTCGGTAATGGGGTAGATTTCCGCGGCGGCGTGGTTCTCTTCCAGCAGGACGACAATGTGAGCGAAAGCGGGACCGCCCGACGATAAAAGGAGCCGTCTTTCCAGGGGCTCCAGCAACATGAATGGCCGGGTATATGACCGCATGAACGAACCTCGATGTTCGTAGGTTCGGAACATGGGCCGCGGCGCTGATCCGGTATTTGTGCGTGCGTAGAAAAATTTCTCTTAGTGGTAAGCCCCGTAGGGGGGCGTAATCGCCCATCGTTTGGATTGCTCGCCCGCGGACTTTGCAATCTCGCCGAACGGCATTTCGGCCGCAGAGCGTGCCCTGAGATGGTGGGCGAGTACGCCCACCGTACTGGGCTGCCCGCTCTTCTCGGCCCCCGGTAATCGCCCGCTGGTATAATCGCCGGGGATGAGGACTCGGTCGCAATATCCGTTTCGATGGCTGCTGGTCTATTTGCCGGTAATCGCGGTTGCGATTGTGGCGCAGAGGTTCCGATCGCGCCTGACACTCGGTGCGGGCTTTGCCCTGATCTGGGTGGTGATCTCAGCCTTGATCATCGTGGGCACGATGAAGGGGATTCAGCGGCGGCGAATTTGGCGGCGGTTTTACGCGGGGCAGTGCGTGGGCTGTGGATATGATTTGCGCGGTTCGCCGGGTCGGTGTCCGGAATGTGGGATGGTTCCGGATAAGGAGCAAGCGGCTTATCTGAAGATATAAGCCGTCTTTGTTTCCGCTAGCTATGGCGGGCACGCGATATTCGTGTACGTTTTCGCGATCAAGCCGGTCATGTAGGGTGGGAGTAACGGCCGTTTGGATTACTCGGCCGCGGACTTTGCAATTTCGTCGGACGGCATTTCGGGCGCAATGCGCACTGAGACGATGGGCGAGTACGCCCACCCTACTGGGCTTCGGCCTGGTCCCCCTCGCGAAGTTCGGGAGAACGGATCTCGACCAAACCGCCCGGCTGAACCGTCACAGTCTGTCTGATCGTTGACGACATGATCTATAGTATACCCCACCCCTACTGCTCGTTATACCCCACATTCTTCACCGCCGACCTCAGCACCGGGGCATTGGCCGGGAAGCTTCTCTCCGGCGACCAGGAAACCACTTCCACGTAATGATGCCGCATCTGAACGATGCACAGGAAATACCCGAAGTCTTCCTGCGATTTGGCGGAAGTGCCGTGGATTTCGAAGCGGATGGCCTTGTTGCCATTCATGTCAAGCGACTCGGCGTCTGAGCATTTCGACTTGACCAGGTGCGAGAGCACCTCATCGCGCCGGCTGTTGGCGTAATCCTCCAGTGCCGCGTAGGGATCGTCGCGGTCCTCGATGAGGACCATCACGAAGGCGTCGTAATCGTCGTTGCGGGCTTCGATGGCCGCGGTGGAATTGCTCGACTGCTGCTGGACCCATCCCTCGGGCATGGTGAGCTGGACCTGCCCATTGGAGCTCTTAAAGGTAACCGACGAATCGTCATCCCCCCGCACCACCCCGCCGGGGGCGAGAAGCAGCGCGGCCAATAGCGTTAATGCGATGCCTTTCATGGCTATTTAACTAGCATATCGGCATTGATTTGACGAGGAGTCAAACGGGGGGATGGCATTTTTTGGGTAATTAGCCAACCTTGACACGGGAAGGGCTACCCGTACCATTCCGGTTTCTCCCCCACGATGGGGCGTTCGTTGAGAGGTCCGGCGCGTTGCCGGATGGGTAGACGTAACCGGCCGGAATTCGCGGTTTAAACCGGCGGGTGCTCCTGGGAGAAGTCTGCGATTTTCCGCGAACGGTCACGTCGAATCCCGAGGTTGGGCCATTTTAGCGTCCGATCCCCCGGTCCGGTTGTCGCCATTCGCTTATTACCCGGTGGTGTAACGGTAGCACAAGAGATTTTGGTTCTCTTTGTCCTGGTTCGAATCCAGGCCGGGTAGAGACCGGCCGACCGGGCCGGGAAACCAGAAGCCCGAAACTCGAATGACGAATCAAACCCGAAACCCGAATAACCGAATGAATGCCACCAATTCGGGTTTCGTCATTCGGATTTGATTCGGAATTCTGGTTTCGGATTTCGGATTTTCGCTTTATGAGTCTAACAGCCATCATCCTCGCCGCGGGCAAATCCACGCGGATGAAATCGCGCGGCCCAAGCCGCTGCATGAAGTGTGCGGCAAGCCGATGCTGGGGTGGATCCTCGACGCGTGCTTCGCGGCGGATGTCAGTCGCGCTCTGGTCGTGGTCGGGCATGGCAAGGACGAAATTATCGAGCAATTTGGCAAGGACAAGCGGATTCATTTCGTCGAGCAGACTGAGCAGCTTGGCACCGGGCACGCCGCCCGGATGTGCGAGCCGCTGCTTCGCGGCCACAGTGGGGACGTTTTGCTGCTGGCCGGCGATACGCCGCTGATCCGAGCGGAAATCCTGCGGACGCTGGTCGCCGCCCATCATGACGACCGGGCCGCGGCCAGCATGGCGACGGCGATCCTCGACGACCCCACCGGCTATGGCCGGATCATCCGCGACGAGAAAGGGGAATTCATCGAAATCGTCGAGCAGATCGACTGCACCGACCAGCAGCGCGAAATCCGCGAGGTTTTCCCCAGCTATTACTGCGTCCGCACCGAGGACCTGCTGCTGGCGCTGTCGAAGCTGACAAACCACGAATAAGAAAGGCGAATATTACCTGACGGATATTTACGCCATCCTGCGCAAGGCGGGGAAAAAAGTGATTGCGGTGCAGGCCGTCACGGCGGAAGATGTGATCGCACCCAATACGCGGCAGCAGCTTGCGGAGGCGGACGCCGCCATGCAGGAACGCATTCAGCGGGCCATTCGCGAAAGCGGCGTGACGATTGTCAGCAGCTTCAATACGTATGTCGAGGCGGGCGTCAGCGTCGGCCCGGATACGGTGATTCGCGCCGTTCTCGTTCATCGGCCGCGACAGCACGATCGGCGCCGATTGCGTGATCGGCCCGTTCGCCAATTTGCCGCGCGGGAGCATCGTGCCGGAGGGAACCAGGGTCACTGGAAGCATTTGACGCGGAAACGACCATGGGAACAAAAGCCGATCCAGACCAGTCTTAAAGTTTTCACCGGCCGGGCCAATCCGCAGTTGGCGCAGAAGATCTGCGACTATCTGCAGATTCCGCTTGGCCGAGGGGGGACGGAACTGTTTCCGGACGGGGAGCTGATCGTTCGCGTGGAGGAAGACGTGCGCGGCCGCGACTGCTTCATCGTCCAGCCGACGTGTCATCCGATTAATGCGCACCTGATGGAGCTGTTCATCTGGATCGACACGCTTCGCCGGGCCAGCGCCAGCGGGTGACGGCGGTGATTCCGTATTTCGGATATGCCCGGCAGGACCAGAAGCATGCCGGCCGCACGCCGATCACCGCCAAGCTGGTGGCCAATCTTGTCGAGCGCGCCGGGGCCGATCGCGTGGTGGCGGTCGATCTGCATGCGGCGCAGGTGCAGGGATTTTTTGATATTCCCGTCGATCATCTCAACGCCGGGCCGGTGCTGGGAAAATGGTTCAGGAGCTTGAAGCTCGCCAATCGCGTGTTCGTCAGCCCGGACGTGGGCAACGTGAAGCGGGCGCAGGTTTATGCCGAGCTTCTCAACGGCGAACTTTGCTTCATCGATAAACGCCGCAAGAGCGGCACCGTCACCGAAGCCAAGCACGTCATCGGCGATGTTGCAGGGCAAAAACGTACTCATCGTCGACGACATGATCACCACCGGCGGCACCGTCACGACCGCGTGCCAGGTGCTCCGCCAGAACGGCGCGAAGGACATCTACATCGCGGCGACGCACGCGGTTTTCGCCCCGCCGGCGATGGAGCGGCTGGCGGATTGCCAGTTCACCAAGCTGGCGGTCACCGACACCATCCCGCTGGGAAGCCGGGCGGACACGATCAAGGACCGGCTCGTGGAGCTGAGCGTTGCCGGTTTGGTCGGCGAGGCGATCCAGCGTATTCACCACAACCAGAGCATCAGCGAACTGTTCAAGAAGGATTCCAACGGATTTTAAGCGAGTTTTTTCGAGGAGACAGCAATGGCAGTAAAAAGCGCACAAGTGACCGCCAAGCCCCGCAGCGAGCTGGGAAGCCGGGCCAACCGACGTTTGCGGGAGTCGGGCGTTCTTCCCGGCGTGATTTATGGGCACAAGGAAGCCATCGTTCCCGTGACGTCTTCCGCGAAAGGAAGTCGTCGATCATCTGAATCACGGGGCGCACCTGTTCGATCTGGCTCTCGACGGCAAAAGCGAAAAGGTGCTGGTGAAGGAAGTGCAGTTCGATCACCTGGGCATCGAGGTGATCCACGTCGATTTCGCGCGCGTGAGCCTTGACGAAAAGGTGAAGGTGACTGTTCCGGTGGAGCTCAAGGGGACGCCCAAGGGCGAAGCCGACGGCGGGGTGCTTCAACAGATCATCAATTCGCTGGAAGTGGAATGCCTGGTCACGGAAATCCCCGAGGTGATCCGCCACATTGTTTCGGAGATGGCGCTGAACGACGTCGTTCACATTCAGGATCTGAAGCTTCCCGAGGGCGTGCGCGTGCTTCAGGATGGCGATCTGATCGTCGCCACGGTGAAGGAGATCCTGGAAGTGGTTGTGGCGGCGCCTGAGGAAGGGGCGGCGGAGCCTGAAGTCATCGGCCGCAAGCCGGCTGAAGGCGAGGAAGGTGAGGCGGCCGCGGGCGAAGCGCCGGCCGCGGAAGCCGCAAGGAAAAGAAGTAAGCGATGCGCCTGGTCGTCGGTCTTGGTAATCCGGGCAGTGAGTTTAACGGCACCCGGCATAACATTGGCTGGGAAGCCGTGGATGAACTGGCCGTTCGGCTCGGATGGATTTCGAAGAAAGAGGAATTTAACCGACTGGGAAAAAGTAATTTCAACGGACTGGCGCTGGATGGATCGGCGCCGGTTCACAGCGGCGGATATGAGAAACTGCTGCTGCTGAAGCCGACGACCTATATGAACGACAGCGGCCGATCGGTGCAGGCGGCGATGGCAGTTTTATCAGCTCGCGCCGAAGGAAATGATGGTAGTGCTCGACGATCTGGCCCTGCCG
Source organism: uncultured Phycisphaerales bacterium (assembly GCA_963755915.1). Lineage (GTDB taxonomy): Bacteria > Planctomycetota > Phycisphaerae > Tepidisphaerales > Tepidisphaeraceae > PALSA-1353. Next base: position 1,720,319 of record CAVWLP010000002.1, on the reverse strand, counting down.
GCCGGGAAGATTCGGATTCGTTCCGGCGGCAGCAGCGGCGGGCACAACGGATTGAAGGACATCGAGCGGGCCGTCGGCACGGATGCCTACCCGCGGTTGCGGATCGGGATTGATCCGGCGCCCCCGCGGATTCCGGGACGCGATTATGTCCTGGGAAGGTTCAGCCCCGAGCAGCGGAAGGCCGTCGATGCGGCGCTGCCACGGGCGGCTTCGGCAATTTTGACATGGATTGAAAAAGATATTGAAACGGTCATGAGTTTATTTAACGCTGATTCAGGCGACAATAAGGAGTCGTGATTTTATGGCGAAAGCGAAGAAGACAGAAGAAAAAGCCGCGGGTACCTACGAGGCGATGTTCCTGCTCGGCTCGGCGCACGCGACCGACATCGATGCGGCGACGAAAGTCGTCCGCGGCATCGTCGAGCGGCACGAGGGCAAGGTCATCGTCCTCAAGAAATGGGACGAGCGCAAGCTGGCGTATGAGATCCGCGGGGAAAAGCGCGGGCTCTACATCATCGCGTTTTTCACGGCGCCGCCGCCGGCCATCGCCGCAATCGAGCGCGACGTGAACCTCAGCGACGACATCCTTCGCGTGATGGTCACCAAAGCCGATCATCTCAACGCCGATGAGATGGCGGCCGTCGAACCGCAGCCCATCATTCCGCGCGAAGAGCGGAATCCCTGGGACCGCCCGCAATGGGAAGACCGCCCGTCGGGCCCGCGCCGCGACCGGGATCGGCCGCCGCGCAGCGGCCGGGGCGAGGAATCGCCCGAAGCCGTCGGCAAGGAATAAAATTCACACAATCAGGTGATCTATGGCCAGTGTTAATAAAGTCATCCTCGTCGGAAACCTCACCCGCGATCCGCAGCTTAAATATCTGCCGAGCCAGACGGCGGTCGTGGAATTCGGGCTGGCGATGAATCGCAAGTTCAAGGCCGCCAGCGGCGAGGACCGCGAAGAGGTCTGCTTCGTCGATTGCAACGCCTTCGGCCGAACCGCGGAAGTCATCAATCAGTATTGCCAGAAGGGAAAGCTGCTCTACGTCGAGGGCCGGCTGAAGCTGGATGAATGGGAAGACAAGCAGGGCGGCGGAAAGCGCAGCAAATTGAGGGTCGTCGTCGAGAATTTTCAATTTCTCGGCGGACGCGAAGGCGGCGGTGGAGGTGGCGGCGCAAGTGGCGGTGGCCCCGATTCGGGGGACGATCAAAGCCGCCCGGCCGGCAGGCCTCCCCAGCGCGGTCAGCGGCCGGCGCCGCCCCCGGCGGAAGAGTCGGCGCCCCAAGAGCCGCCCATGGGGGACGAAAAGCATTTCAACGATAGCGATATCCCGTTTTAAAGGATCTAACCATGCCAAACGTAAAATTGTTGCTCAACGAAAGCATTAAGAACGTCGGCAAAGTCGGCGACGTGGTCGAAGTCTCGCCCGGCTATGCCAGGAATTGCCTGCTGCCCAAGGGCCTGGCGGTCGAACCGACACCGGCCAACATGAAGCGGATCGAGGCCCGGCGAAAAGAGATCGAGCGGCAGGAGCGCGAACGCCGCGATCAGCAGGAATCCCTCATCAAGCAGCTCGTCGGCGTCGAGGTGACGCTGGAACGCAAGGCCAACGAGCAGGGGCATCTGTTCGGCTCCGTCACCGCCACCGATATTTCCAAGGCGCTGCAGGGCCAGGGATTCAATATCAATCCCGACGACGTCTATCTGCCCGGCAAGCTCGATCGGATCGAAAAATACGTCGTGAAGATTCATCTGGCGGAGGGGCTGGAGAGCGACCTGAAAGTCTGGGTCGCCCCCGATGCGGAGAGCAAGGCCGCCATCGACGCGTCAGCCAAGGCAAAGGCAGCGGAACCGCCGGCGCCGAGCAATTTCGAGAACGTGCGGCGATAGATCTGTTGAATTGTTTCAAGGCCGGATTGTTAATCGCCGGTGCAAAACTTGCCGGTTGCGAAGCAACTTCTGCTTCCGCCGGCATTTTTGTTTTATGGTGCCGGCTGAATGGGCTGCGAAAAGAATAAAACCGCGGATTACACGGATGGGCACGGATAACGGAAAACGCCTTTTAAATCCGCGCCCATCCGCGTAATCCGCGGTTCTCACTCTTTATTGGCTGTTCAAAAATCTTGTAAACCGCCCATCGACGGTTACCATATTTTCAGGTTGTAAAAATTTGAACGGATTTCGCAACGGGAAGGGAATCCTGCAATGAGCCAGTTAATTGATCCTTCGGTAGCACGTCAGTTCGATCGCCTGCCTCCCCATTCCATCGAAGCCGAAATGTGCGTCCTGGCGTCCATGATGCTGGACAAGGACATGATCGGGCAGGCGCTCGCGGTTATCACGCGGGATTCGTTCTGCCAGCCGGATCATCAGATCATTTTCGACGTGCTGCTCAAGCTTTATGAAGCCAATCGCCCGATCGATTCGGTGATCCTCTTCGAGGAGCTGGTCAAGCGCCACCTGCTGGAAGAAGTCGGCGGAGCCGAATACATCGCGCAGATTCTCAACAGCGTTCCCTCCGCCGCCCATGGGATGCACTACGCCGGAATCGTCCGCGAAAAGTCGGTGCTCCGGCAACTGATCGAAGCCAGCAACGAAATCCTTCGCGACGCCTACGCCCCGCATGAGGAAGCCGACCTGGTCCTCGACAAGGCCGAGCGGCGGATCTTCCAGATCGCCGAAAAAAAAGCCTCCGGATCGATCAGCAGCCTGGGGCAAATCGCCCACGAAGTTTATGAAATGCTCGAAGATAAGGGCCGCCGCGGAGTCGAATGCGGATTCTTCGAGCTGGACGACATGCTCAACGGCCTGCAAAACGGCGAGCTGATTATCGTCGCTGCCCGCCCCTCCATGGGAAAAACCGCCTTCGCGATGAACATCGTCGAGCACATCGCCGCCAACACGCAGATTTGCTGCGGCGTTTTCTCGCTGGAAATGAGCAAGCAGCAGTTGGCCCAGCGCTTGATGTGCTCGCGGGCGAACATCGACGCGCAGAAGGTCCGGCGGGGGATGCTGAGCGCGCCGGAATATCATCAGCTCGCCCAGACGGTCGAGGGACTCTCCAAAGCCCCGATCTGGGTCGACGACTCGGCCGGCATGACGCCCCTGGAACTTCGCGCCAAGGCCCGCCGGCTGAAGCTCAAGCACGACGTGAAGTGCATCATGGTCGATTACATGCAGCTCATGCACAACCCCGGCTCCGAGAGCCGCCAGCAGCAGATCAGCGAAATCTCCCGCGCCATGAAATCGATTGCCCGCGAGCTGAACGTGCCGGTGATTTGCCTCTCGCAGCTTAACCGCGCCACCGAAGGCCGCGACGGCCATCGGCCGCGCATGAGCGACCTGCGCGAATCGGGCAGCATCGAGCAGGACGCGGACGTGGTCCTGCTGCTGCATCGCGAGGATTATTACCGCATGAGCGAGCCGGATTTCCAGCCGGATAACATCGCGGAGGTCATCGTCGCCAAGCAGCGCAATGGGCCGACGGGGACGATCAAGCTGACGTTCTCGAGCAAAACCACGAGGTTTGAGAACCTGAGCCGGGCGGTGGATCCGTTCCAATAGCAGGGAGATCGCATGTTCCCTCTTACCCCCTCGCCCGGTACTCCGGGAGAGGGTCGGGGTGAGGGCCTTGGAAGAAATCTGATGTACACATGGCCCTCACCCGCGCGGGCTTGCGCCCGCTTGCCCTCTCCCTGAGTACAGGGCGAGGGGAAAAGGCGCTGATGCGCCGAAAATCAGTGCACTCCCGCAATACGGGGTAGACCCGATTTGAAATAAGCTTAAATCCCTTCGCCAAAATTTAGACCTGAAACAATTTCCCGCCAACCGCTATAATCCCCTTCCGAAAGGAAGTTCCCATGAAGCCAGAACTACCCGGCATTCTCCGGTTGCTTGCGATTTTTTCACTGATCGGCGGGGTGATCCTGGGGATTCTCGATGCCTATGGCGTCGCCAGAATGCCGGTCGGGCCCGATGAATCCCTCGCCGCCCGGCTTCCAGCGCTCATGGAAGCCGTCGCGATCGTCCTCGGCCTCATCGGCATCGGCGTCCTGATGTATGGAATTGCCGAGCTGATGTCCGCCCGGCCCTCCGACGAAGCCACAAAAGAGACCAACCAATCGCTTGCCGAGCTTCGCCAGTCGATGCAGCGGCTGCAATCGGGAATCGAAGACCTGCTCGATCGCCAGCGCGATGCGGCCGCCCATGGCCCGGCCAATCTCGCCGACATGGCGCCGGCCGACACCATGCACGGCGCGACGATGCCGGAAACCGTTCACCAGGTGATGACGCTCCTGCACGAAATCCGCGAGCTGGCGCTGATGAATGAGAGCCAGCGGCAGCAGCGCTTCGCGGAGTCGCAAAAGCACAAACAGAATTTCTATCTCACCGAAACGCGCCGGCTGCTCGAACTCAAGGAATGGGCCGCAGTTGAAAACGCGCTGGTCTCATTGGAAACCGAATTTCCCAATCATCCCGATCTTCCCCAGCTCAAGGCCCAGCTTGAGGCCGGCAAAAAGGAAGCCGAGGTCGGGGCGATGGAGCAGTTGCGGGAGCGCGTCGAGAATCTCATGGCGGTCTGGGCGTGGGACCAGGCTTACAGCGAGACGGCGCGCTTCGTCGAGAATTACCCCAACCACGCAGAAGGCAGGCAATTGCTCCAGCGGGTGATGGCCGAGCGCGAGAACTACGTCGAAAACACCGCCAATCGGCTTTACGAGGAGATCCGCCTCGACATCGATCGTCGCCTCTGGCGGCGGGCCATGGAAAACGCCGTCAAGCTTCTCGAATGCGCCCCCGGCCATAAGCGCAGCGTCGCCATCCGCAGCCAGCTCAAAACCATCCGCGAAAACGCGGAAATCGAAGAGCGACAGGAGCAGGAACGCCGCATCCAGGAGCTGATCCGCGGCCGCCAATTCTTCGAAGCCATCGACCTAGCCCAGGACCTTCTCCAGCGCTTCCCCAGTTCCCCGCAGGCGGAGACGCTCAAAACCCTCCTGCCCAAGCTCCGCGAACTGGCCATCGGCGACGAAGCCCAGGCCCAGGCGTCCTGAAAGTGCTGCGAATATCAACGCAGCCCCAATCCCCACGTTTAGCGGCCCCGCTTGCGGGGCGCGTCCCCCACTTGCAGATTCTTTCGAACTTCAACAATCTCACCCCAAAAATCTCCGGATTCCCGAAAATAGGTACGAAACGTACACCTTTTGGACCTGTATATAGACGCCCACTATTTTTCCCTGTGCCTCCTCAATCAGCAATCTTCACCGCCCCAACGAATCGCGGGCAAGACAAGGTAACACACCCCAAAAGTGAGAAATTTTGGGAAAATGTGGGAACTACTCGATCGTCCCAGATCGCCAAAGACCCCGATCTCGACCGCGAGACCCTTTGCCGGGACAATGACTGAAAGAAGATAGAGCCTCATCAATGTCCGACCTGCTCAAAACGCTTTGCTCCGTTCCGACCGCTCCATTTGCCGAACATCGCGTGATCGATTTCGGCGCCGGTTCGTCGCGGCACGGAAATACCTGGCGATGAGGCAGGATCGCTTTGGGAATCTGCTCATCGAATTGAAATCGCGATCCCGCCTGCCGCGGTGGGTTTTCACCGCCCATATGGATCATCCCGGCTTTATCGCGCGGAAAATGCTCGACGATCGGACGCTCAGGGCCGACTTCCGTGGGTGGGTGAAGGTCGACTTCGTCCAGGGCACCCGCGTGCGATTTTTCGACGATGCCGGCGAAGCCGCCGGGGTCGTCACCCAGGCCACCGTCGCCGATTACGACCAGCGCGCTGTCCCGCACGAGGTGACGGTTCGAATCTCCCGCCCCGTGGCCCCCGGATCTCCCGGAATGTTCGACCAGGGCGTCGGCCGCTACGTCGGCGGGAAATTCTTCTGCCGGGGGTGCGACGATCTCGGCGGCGCCTCCGCCTGCCTGGCGATGCTCGACCGCCTGAAAGGGCGAAAACTGAAATCCCCTGTCGCCGTCCTTCTCACGCGTGCCGAAGAGGAGGGTTTCATCGGCTGCATTGCCGCGTGCGAGCATCGGACGCTGCTGCGAGGAACCGACCGCGTCATCGCCATCGAGTGCAGCAGCGAGCAGCCGGTGGCCCGGCAGGGAGACGGCGTCATCATCCGCGTCGGCGACCGCGCCAGCATCTTCAACTCCGCACTCACCTATTTTCTCGGGCAGCAGGCCGACGAATTGAAAAAAAACGACCGCGCCTTCCGCCACCAGCGCGCCCTTATGCCCGGGGGCGTGTGCGAGGCAACCGTCTACGACGTCTATGGGTACACCGCCGCTTCACTCTGCGTCGCGCAGGGCAACTATCACAACATGGATGTAAAGCGCAAAAAAATCGGCCCCGAATATATCGACCGCTCCGATTGGCAAAACATGGTGAAGCTATTTGTGCGGCTCGCCGAGCATGGGCACCAGTTCAAACCGGGTCATGCGGCGCTGCGGGCGAGGGTGCTCAAGAGGTTCAAAAAGCTTCAGAGATTTTTGGCGGAGTAATGTTCTCGAGACTCGCTGGCGCATCAGATTTTTTTTAGGCCCGCCCCGACTCCCGACAAGTCGGGACTTCGCTTCGCTCAGCCTCTGATCTCCCGGGGTACCGGGAGAGGGGGAAAGAGGGATTTTTACGTCACGCCGGGTCATACCCCCGTCCCCCCCAGGGATGGCACCGCAGCATCCGCCGCAGCGCTTTCCACGATCCGCGCAGGGCGCCATATTTGTTGATTGCATCAATCGCATACTGGCTGCACGAGGGCGTAAACCGGCACTGCCCGCCGAGAAACTGCCCCAGCGTTCCGCGATAGAGAATCACAAGTTGAACCAGGAGCCAGCGCATTTTTGCTAGGGGATTTTAGGCCCGACCTTCGACCAGTGCTCATGCGCGTGGGTCATGGCCGTTTTCAATCGCAGTCTGTATTGGCCAACCGTCAGCGGCTCATGGGGACGGATCACGATCACCACATCGTATCCTCCAGCAACCTCACATTTAAGTAAGCGAATACTTTCACGGATCAGTCTCTTAAGACGATTACGTCGCACTGCTATACCAATCCGTCGCCCGGCACTCAGTCCCCAGCGGTTAAAAGGCTGGGAATTCGGCACGCTGTAAACCAGCAGCGGACCCGCCGATTGCCGTGAACCCCGGGCATAAATCGCCGCGAAGACGCCCCGCCCGCCCAGGCGGTGTTGGCGGGGAAATCCATTAACTTTTCGGGCCATTTTCACCATATTCCCAGCAAGTCGAGCCAAACGATACCTCAAAACCGCCCCAGCCCGCCAACTTGACGCCCTGCGGCATTCAGACCGCACTCTAAGGCGATGTGGCACATATTCTGCATAGAGGAAACATAGCTTTGACCGATATAAGCCTCGGTCGAATACGGGAGGCCGTGATGTCCGAACCGCAACTGCCCCAATGCTGCTCCCCAGAGGCATTTAAAGTGCTCGCCCGGCAGGTGTCGTCGCTACAGTCCAGCGATGCCCTCCTCAACGGCGCCGTGGCCGTTGCGATGAACTTCATGCCGACGGCCGACCCCCGCCGCGTCGACCGCCAGATCCAGAGCTACGTCGCCGCCGTCCGCAAACGCGTGCGGGGCGACCAGCCCCAGGCGATCCTCGCCCATCTCCACGACGTCCTTTTCGACACCGGTGGCCTGACCGGAAACACTGAAGATTATTACAACCCCGCCAACAGCTATCTCCCAGCGGTTTTGTCCTCCAAGCGCGGCTTGCCCATCACGCTGAGCCTCATCTACAAAATCGTCGCCGAGCGGCTGGGTCTTCGCTGCTGGGGCGTGGGCCTGCCGGGCCATTTCCTGGTGGCCGTCGAGGAGCGTCCGGAGACGATCCTTTTGGTCGACCCCTTCTCCGCCGGCCGGGTCATGACCCGCGAAGAAGCCAACGAGCGGCTCCAGGAACTCTTTGGCCCGGATATGCACTGGTCGGACGACATGCTCCGCCCCGCCTCGCACCGCCACTGGCTGACGCGAATCCTTCAGAACCTGCTGCACATTTTCGGAACCAACGGCCAATACGCCGACGTCGCCGCCACCCTGGAAATGGAAATGATCCTCTGGCCCGATCAGGGCCACCTCCAGCGCGACCTGGCCCTGGTGCTGGCGCGGATCGGAATGTCGCGTCCGGCAAGCCTCTGGCTCGACGCCTATCTCCGCGATAATCCCGACGATCCACAGCGCACAGATCTCAAGCAACTCCTCGACGTATTATCGGCCTAAAACTCCCCGTGTAGCCGCCCCACTTGTGGGGCGCGTCTTCCGTCCCTCATCTCAGCGCTTCCAGACATCCGTGAGTCGAATATCCCGCGACGAGCTCCCCACTTCGATATTGAAATCGTCCTCATCCGCCACCCATTTCGATTGATCCGAGTCGTAATAAGCAAATGAGCTGAAATTCAGCGGTATCGAAACGCTCCCCGTCTCCCCGGGCTTCAGATAGATCCGCGCAAAACCCTTCAATTCCCTCGGCGGACGAGGCAACTTCGGATGCGCCTGCCCCACATAAACCTGCACCACTTCCGCCCCCGCACGCGAGCCGGTGTTGGTGACATCGCACTGCACGCTGACTGAATCCTTCGAGCCCCCCTGCCCTGTCAGCTTCAAATTCGAATATCCAAACGTCGTATACGACAACCCATACCCAAACGGAAACAGCGGCTCGATATTCTTCTCATCAAACCAGCGATACCCCACAAAAATCCCCTCGGTATACCGCACCACGCCCTTTTCCCCGGGAAACGCATTGAGCGCATGCGCCGGCGAATCGCCCAGCTTCTTCGGAAACGTGCAAGGCAGCCTCCCCGACGGATTCACATCGCCAAACAAAACCCCCGCGATCGCATTCCCCCCTTCCATTCCCGGATACCACGCCTGCACGATGGCCGGAACCTGGTCCACCCACGGCATCTCCACTGCCCCGCCGTCGATCAGCACCACGATCGTTCGCGGATTCGCCGCGACGACTTTCTCGATCAATTCATCCTGCCCAAACGGAAGTTTCAGGTCCTTCCGGTCGGTCCCTTCGCTGTCATAAAACCGCGTATGCGGCAACCCCGCGACGAAAATCGCCACATCCGCCTGTCGCGCCGCCTGCACGGCGCGGGCGGCCATGTCGTCGCTCCCACCCTTCTGCGAGTACCCCATCGAAAAAGTGACGTTCTGATTCGGCCCGGCCCGCTGAATAATCCCGGCCAGGGGCGTGATTTCGTACAGCGATTTGATCTGGGCACTTCCGCCCGCGTGCGCCATCAGCCGAACCGCGTTTTCGCCGATCACGGCGATCGAATGAATTTTGCTCGAATCCAGCGGCAGCACGTTCGCGTCGTTTTTGAGCAGGACGATCCCCTCCTCGGCCACGCGCCGCGCCGTCATCTGGTGCTCGTGCGTGTTCAGCGAGCCCCCGGCGAATTTGTTGTCCAGCAGCCCGATCGCTTCCATCACGCGAAGATGCCGGCGGACTTTGTCATCGAGCAGGGCGACCGGCACCTGCCCCGATTCGACCATCTGCATCAGCGCGGTTGCCATGAAATAGGTGTCGTACGCTCCCCTGGTTCCCATCTCCAGGTCCAGCCCATTGAACGCGGCCTGCCGGGTGTCGTGGGCGCCGCCCCAGTCGGTAATCACCATCCCTTTGAATCCCCACTCCTCCTTGAGGATTTTATTAAGCAGATAATCGTTATGACAGCAATGCTGGCCGCGAAACTGGTTGTACGCCCCCATCACGCACCAGACGCCCCCCTGCTGCACCGCGGCTTTAAACGCCGGCAGATAAATCTCCCGCAGCGTGCGCTCGTCCATCTCCACGTCGATCGAGTCGCGGTTCGTCTCCTGGTTATTCGCCGCAAAATGCTTCGCGCAAGAGGCGATCCCCTCGCCCTGCACTCCGTGGATATAGGCAACGGCCATCTGCCCGGTGAGAAACGGGTCTTCACCCAGGTATTCAAAATTCCGCCCGCAAAGCGGCGTGCGCTGAATATTGAGGCTCGGCCCCAGCATGATATTCTTCCCCCGCTCCTTCGCCTCCTGACCGATGACAGCGCCGTAGTCTTTGGCGATGCTGGTGTCGAAGGTCGCCGCGAGGCAAAGCTCGGGCGGCAGGCAGGTTGAATAATCCTGCGTGCTCCCGGCCGGATTCCAGCTATTGGCCTGGATATCCTCGCGCACGCCGTTGGGTCCATCGCTCATCCAGAGCCGGGGAATCCCCAGCCGCGGCACGCCCCCCGCGGAAAATCGCGTGTCCGCGTGCACCATCGCGATCTTCTCCGCCAGCGTCATCTGCGAAATGAGTTTCTCGATGCGGGAATCATCGGTGTCCGAACCACGTGAAATTGAACTCGTGCCAATCAAAGCGCCCAGCACCACCGCGAGGAATATCCTCATCGCGCCGATTCTCGCGAAGCAGACAAGTTTTGCAAAACCGCTCCCAATCCCTCTTCTCCCCGCCCCCGGTAATCCGGAGGAGGGTTAGGGAGGGGGCCGTTCACGACTGCCAGTCGAACCCTATCGAAACCGCTCCCAATCCCCCGGCGTATCCAAATCACTCTCCCCTCCCGCCCATTCCATCACCGTCACCCGCGACGAATCTTTCACCAGCAACCGCTTCGCCCCCTCGCCGTCCCCAAGTTGCAGCAACTCTTCAAACATCGATTCCGCAAAACAACACGGCGGCCCCAGCGTCCCCCCATACCGACACGCCGCCATCGGCTTTCCACCGTCCGAAAACGCCGCGAACAATTCGCGAAGAACCCCCGATTCAACCCCCGGCTGATCGCAAAGCAAAATCGCCGCCGCCTCGGCCCTCGGATCATTCGCCAATATCGCTCGCAACCCCACCCGAATACTTCCCCCCATCCCCTTCTCCCAATCCGCATTCAAGGCACACTTCACCGGCAAATCCGAAACTTCCGACGCAATGGCGTCCGCGCCCGCCCCCATCACCACAAAAATCGGCCCGCACCCCGCCTCCACCGCCGCCCGCGCCGTTCGATGAACCAGCGATTCCCCCCCAATCCGCAGAAGCTGCTTTGCCCGCCCCATCCGCGTGCTGCCGCCCGCGGCCAGAATCATCGCAGCCATCGAACCCATGTTGATCCGCCACTACTTACCCGGCGGCGTCTCCCCCATGAAAAACGGCGGAATCCATCCGTCCGTTCCACAAAGAATATTCGTCACCAGGTATTGCGAGGCTTCCTGGGCGCTAAGCTGATGCGCCCAATTCACGCGCTGGCTCGTCTCCGCCCCGGGGCCCGTGTTCCCGAACTCCGCATACCGCGCCGTCTTTTCATTCGCCGGATTTTTCCAGTTAAACCATCCCTCGGGCCGGATCTGCGGCCCCATCTGGCATTCGATAAACGCCGTCGCCCCATGCGACCGCCACGGCCGGCCAAGATAAACCGTCCCGGCTTTCACGTCGGGATCGGCCGTCAGCTTGCAATGCAGAAAAACATACCCATACAGCTTCCCCTGCTCAGTCGAAGCGGCGGTCAGATATCCCTTCTGCTTGCTGCGAATCTCACACGAATCGAAAACGGCCGTCGACTTCCCAAAAATAAAATCCACATGCCCTTCGATGTAGCACTTATGGAAATAATTCCGCCCGCTGCTGTCGGCAAACATCGTGTCCTGCCACCCCAGAAACCGGCAATTGTCGAACGCCACGCGGTCCCCCGCCACCTCGATCGCCAATGCCTGTCCATGCGGGCCAAACGTATTCTGAAACGTGATGTTTTGCGCCGTGAAATCGTCGGCAAGAATGCTGACGCTGGGAGTGGCGAATGTGCCGATCGGCTTCCCATCCGGCCCGCGCATCGGTGCGCCAAGGTTAAACGTCAATATCGTTTTCGCCGGGTCGTCGCCCTGGAAACGAATGAACGGCTTGATCCGCGGAACCGTGATGTGCTCGAAATAAGTTCCGGGCAGAATGTGGATCTCATAGACCTGACGCGGATATGCCGGAATCGCATCGACCGCCGCCTGCACGGTCTTAAACATCCCCGAACCATCCGCAGCCACGGTGATGACCGACGGCAGCGTCGTCGGAGCCGTCGTGGCAGCGGACCCGGCGACATTCGACGGGCTAGTCTGGGACAACGCGCCATCACAAACGGCGAGACTCACCGCTGCAACAAACAGAACGAGAATCCTTTGTATCATCAATTTCACCCTCGATTACAAGGAATGGCACTTCGGCGGCGTTCAACATGTCCAGCAACAGCGCCGCGTCACTGCGGTCACGCGGCATACACAACCTCTCGCGTGGTCAGAATCTCATATCGCCTGAACGGATTGCGCACCAGCCGCTTTTCCACGAGATCGACGGGCCGCCCGCCAAACAGCCCGGAAAGCTCCTCGCGCATTTCGATAAAACCCTCGAAGGTCATTTCGGCGCCGGGCACGAAACTGACCAGAACATCTACATCGCTCTCCGGGCCGAAATCGTCCCGAAGCACCGAACCAAAGAGCGAAAGCTCCTTCAGCTTCCACTTGCGGCAGAAGGCTTCGATTTGATCCGCGGGGATTTCCATGTTCTTGAGTTTCATCGCAATCTGCCGGCCGGCGTAGACGATTGTACCAGCGCATCGACCGTTTTGCCCAAGTATGCAAGCCACCTTGAAGGTAAAATTCACCTCCGATTTGTAACTTTTTTGGAGAGCGGTCACCGGTGATGGAGAAGCGTGGTGGTGACGGCAACGATCGAAATTGAAAAAGCAATCACAGAAAAGCTAATCAATGCAACGGGCGCGATCGCGGCGTGAAATCGGCGGCGGATGGTCCAGGGAAATGCGCGCTCCACCGGGGCGGGGTACCAAGCAGGGGAATTTGCCTGCGTAGCTTGCCATGCGATAACACGCGTGATGCCAAAAAGAACGGCGTAATAGCACGGCCAGCCCAAAGTCAAAATAAAGAGCATGGGGTCGGCCGGGCGGTAGAGGAACTGGGTGATGATGAAATTTACCCAAGCAAGGATTGCCAGGCCAAGCGATATGTAGGTCGTGGGCTTGCTCATTGGGATGTTAGTGGGCTAGGAGATCATAGAACATTGAAATACGAATCCATAAATTCGAACGTGAGTAACACTTTTACCGTGACGGGAAGGGATGGTCCGACACATTATTTGTGGGAACCGACACGGCGGAATCGGTACAGCCAAAAGCCACCTCCCAGATTCGAACTGGGGACCCGCAGTTTACAAAACTGCTGCTCTACCAACTGAGCTAAGGTGGCGATGAAAGCCCGCGACAACTAGCGCCAGCCCAACTATCCCGCAATTTCGAGGATCTTGAATTCCATCGTCCCGCGCGGCGCCCTCACCTTCACTGTGTCGCCAACCCTCGCCTTGATCAGCGCCTCCCCCATCGGGCTGTTCGCGCTCACGTTGGTAATATCTGCACCGGCGGCCGGCTGCGCTTCGCCCACAATCCGCACCATCATTTGGCTCTCATCGTCCAGGTCCATCAGCTTCACAATGTGCCCGATGAAAACCATGTTGTCCGGAACCGCGTCGTTCGAGACCACCGAAATGTTCTTGATCTTCGCCTCCAGCTCGGCAAGCTGCCGCTGGATGTTGCGATTCTCCTCCTTGGCGAAGTGATACTCGGCATTTTCCGACAGGTCCCCCAGGCTGGCCGCTTTGCGAATCCGATCCTGAACGTCGATCTGAGCCTTGTAAAGCTCCTCGCGCTTTTGCTCCATGGCCTGTTTTTCCTGCGCACTGACGAACTGCATGATGCCGGCTCCTGTCCGATGCCTGCCAAAAAAACACGGACCACCGCGTAATGCCGCGCGGTGGTCAAATCCTGTAGGCATAATCATATATCAACCGATGGCTTTGGCAACGCCTTTTCCGCCGCCAAATTGACCTAAAGACTCCCTACCTCTAAACTCTTTTCCCGCTGTTGTGCCTCGTATTGGAGCGATTTATGGCCTTTTCCTGTGTCCTGGTTACCCCCGAACAACAACTGCTGGATAAGTCCCTCACCCAGGCGATCATCCCCGCCGTCGACGGCCTGCTGGGCATCCTAACCAACCGCGCCCCCCTCCTTGCCAAGCTTGGCAAAGGCCCGCTGCGCCTCGATCTCGCCTCCGGGCAGCGGAAAATGTTTCAGATCAGCGGCGGCGTCGCCCAGATGAAGGACAACAAGCTCACCATCCTCACCCAATCCGCCAGCGAGCAGCAATAACCAATCTATTCCTTGAGCGCCCCAAACGCCGCGAAGATGGCGTTTTTGTGCAGCACTTCCACCTTCTTAAACCCCACCTCGCGAAGCAGATCGATCTGAAAAACCAGGCTGCGCGGCGAATCCTCCTTCTCAACATATGCGAAAACCGCGTCGCGATGCTGCTCCCCTTTGAGGTTCACCAGGTATTCCCCATAGCGCCTTTTCATCTCCGCCTCCACCGGCGCAAACGTGTGCTGGACCATGTCCGAAATCCAGATCGATCCCCCCGGCGCGAGCGCGATAAAATTTTGCGAAGACGGATCGCCACTCCGCTTCCTCGCGCAGATGGTGCAGCACGGCCGCCGCGAGAATGATGTCGAAGCGCTTCTCCCCCAGCTCGATTTCGCGCACATCGCCCTGGATCGTCTCAACTTTTTCGGCCCCCGCGGCCGAGATTCGCTCCCGTGCCCGGTCCAGCATCGGCTTGCTGAGGTCAACCAGCGTAACGTCAAGCTTCGGCAGGCGCCCAAGCATCTTAAGCGAATAATTTCCCGCCCCGCAACCGACATCGAGCAGGCGCTTCGCAGCCGGAGACACCGATGCCGCGGCCGCAGTCATCATTTCCAGAACCAGCGGCGCATCCATGGTCGCGGTCTGCCCCGTCTCCAGCACCGAAAAACGCTCGACTTCCCGATCGAACCGGCGCGGATTTCCTCAGGCGTTGATTTCACGACGTTATTGTAGATACCCGCTCGCCCAACGGCGAGTGCTCCAAATCATGGCTGCCGGCAGCACCATCTCCGCCACAATTCCCGATACGCCCCCTCAATTCCCCGGGCATACGCCTCCCCATCCATCAGCGGCGATTGCCGCATTTTCTCCCGCATCGTCACACGGTATTCATTCAACCGGCGCGCATCGCCCGCCAGCTCCGCGGCGATCCGTACATATTCTTCCCGGTTCCCCGCGATCAATTCCGTAAGCCCCACATTGCTCAGAATACTTACTCCCCCTCGTCCGATGGAGGTTCGCCCGGCAAGAGTCACCACCGGGACGCCCATCCAAAGTGCGTTGCACGTCGTCGTCCCTCCGGCAAAGGGAAACGGATCCAGCGCGATATCGATCCGCTGGTATTGATCCATGTGCTCCTTCGAACTCATCCACCCCACGAAACTCACTCGTCCACGATCGATTCCCGCTTGTAAAAACATTTCCCACACTCGATCACGATGACTTCCCTCCAGCGCGTGCAGCAGCAGACGGGATTCCGGAACAGCGACAAGGATTTTCCTCCACACCTCCAGCGCCGCCGGCGAAACCTTGGCAAAATTATTCAGGCACCCGAAGGTGACAAATCCCGCGCGCAACATCGGCGGCTCAGCGATCTCCCCCGCCTCCATTGGCGGCACATAGCACCAGTAAGTATGCGGCAGGCGAAAGATTCGTTCCCCCGCCGGCTCCTCGCCGGGAGGATCCAGATACGGATCGGTAAACCGATAGTCGATGCTTTCCAGCCCGATTCTCGCCGGGTACGCCAGATGCGCAACCTGCACCGGTGCGGGCTTCCGCGCCAGCACCATCAGGCGGTTGTCGCGCATATGCGCACCCAGGTCGATCAGAACATCTATAGCATCCTCCCTTATCTGCGAAGCCGCCTGTTCATCCGGCAAGTCCACAACATCGCGCCACACATCGCAAAATGCCCTTAGGCATTTCGTATGCTCATCCGAAATTCTCGAGTTCGAGTAACCGTAAACCTCAAAATTTCCGCGGTCATGATGCTCCAGCAACGGCTGCAAAAAATATCCGACTGGATGCCTTCGCAAATCCCCCGAAACATATCCAATCCGCAGCCGCCGCTCCGGCAATCGCTCGTTCGCATGTCCAACCATCTCAAATCGATGCGGCTGAACATGCGCGTCCGACCACGCGCGGCACTGCGAAGCAATCAGCGCATCGTCATCTCCGCTTCGATAAAGCAGCGCCAAAATCAGATTGCTGTCCGCATCCGCATAACCGGGCTTCAGCTCCAGGGCCCGCTTGTAGGCGGCAATCGCGTCATCAAGCTCTGCGCGCCCAGCAACGCGCTTCCCAGATTGTTTTGCGCCAGGGCAGAATTGGGCATAAGAACAATCGCCCGCTGATGATGCGCGATGGCTTCGTCCAGTTCACCCTTATCCCGCAGCGCGTTGCCCAAATTGCCATGCGCCTCGCCGAGCTCCGGATTCAGCGCCAGCGCCTTGCGGTAAGCCTCGATGGCCAGACCCACAAATCCCTTGGTTTGCAAAGCACATCCAAGTTCGGTCAGGCACTCGACGTAATCCGGCTTCAATTCAACCGCCCGGCGATATTCCGCGATCGCGTCATCAAGCCGACCGGTTTTTGTTAGCGCATCCCCTAAATTAAAATGCGCCTGGGCAACGTCAGGCTTCAGCGCGATCAACTGCCGATAGGCCCCAATCGCCTCTGCAAATTGTTCCCTGGCGGTAAGCGCCGTGCCAAGATTTCCATACGCCTGAAACAATTTCGGATTGATGGCAATCGCCTGCCGGCAGGCTGAAATCGCCTCATCGAATTCTCCTTTTGCAATCAGCGCGCTCGCCAGGTTATTAAACGCCTCGCCGAGCGCCGGCTTGAGCCCAATCGCACGCCGCGCCGTCGCAACCGCTTCATCAATCTGTCCATTGTCCTGTAGCGCCCGGGCCAGATTGCTCACCGCACGGGCATACCCCGGCCGCAACTGCACGGCTTTGCCGATCAAATCCACCGCAAGCTGCATCCGTCCCGTCTGCTGCACGATCAGCCCCAGGTTTTGAAGGGCATCGACGTGCTGGGGCGCTGCGGCAAGAACCTGCCGATAGGCCGCCTCCGCCTCTTTCAGCCGGCCGGCTCGCTGGTGCTGAAGCGCCAGATCAAACAAATTTTCGATTCGCGTACCGGGCATTCCCGATAGAATCTTAGCCGCCGCAGCAATCCCAACCAATCAGCGTCTCATCTCCGATGGTCCGTTGACCTTTGTCTGAATGCGGACGGCCTGCAAATGGCGCGGTACCCCAAAAAACAAAACTGCCCGGCTTACCGAAGCAAGCCGGGCAGAAATTTGTCTAATCGGAGGAGTCTCAGGCACTTCAAATCATGCCCGGGCTTTGCGGCGACGCATCAGGCCAAGTGAAGCGATGCCCAGCATTCCGATTGTCGCCGGTTCCGGCACCGGAGTGAAGGTAACGTCCACCTGTCCGTTGCCCGGGGTGCTGAATGTGGCGGTATCGCCGCCTGGCACGCCCGTGGCAGTCCAGCCGGAAACACTTGCATTGCTGCCCCCGGCGACATAGCCGAGAGTGCCCGTACCGTAGTTGATGAGATCGTAGGGAACACCAAGTGCCGGGTCGCCGTTATCAAAGGCGAAGGCGACCTGCGTCAGGCTGTTGCCGGAAAGAGTCAGGTTGGTGTTGAGGGTTGAAATCAGATCGTTTCCGGAAGCGTTCGTGTCATTGAGGGTGTAGGCCAGATTCGTCCAGTCGTTGAGGGTCAGGCCGCCGGTGAGCGTGAGCGTTCCGACCGGTCCTGAGACGCCCGAAACGCCTGGAGCAATGAGGCCACCTTCTGCGAATGAAGAGACGCCTGCGGTGGGGCTGTTAACGGTGGTGCCGTCGAGTACGGTTCCGTTGCCGCCAAGGATGCCGTAGCCGGCGCCGATGCCGGTTTTGCCGGCGACGAGGACGCCGCCGGTTCCTGTCGAGCTGGTGGTGTTGTTGGCGTAGAGTGCCCCGTTCTCGATGCTGGTGCCCACGAGACCCGAAAGCCCGCCGTAGGTGTTATTGCCGGTCAGCGTCAAAGCACCGCCGACGATTTCGAGACCTAGGGGAGGCGAGCCACTGCCACTACCGTTTTCAATCGTGCCGGAGAAGCTGGTGGTCAGCCCCAAACCGCCGATGGCAAAAACCGTGCTGCCGGAGTGTCCGGCGCCTCTGAGGAAGCTAGCGCCGCTTCCCTCGATAGCACCAAGCGGAATCGCGTCGGCCAGAGCGGCGCCTCCGCCGTTATAGGATGCGAGGGTCGCGGTGCTGGTGCCGAGATCGAAGATCGCCGTGGCGCTGCCGCCCGCGGCAGCAGTCGCCGCGCCGTCATTCAGGCGGACGGAACCACCGCCATCGCCGCCAAGTTCGACCGTGCCGGTAAAGCCGGACAGAGTCGAAAGGGTATTGGTATTGCCACCTAGAAAATTCAGAACGGTATTGGTTGCGGTCGCGCCGGCGGAACTCGACACTGCGCCCGAATAGACCCAGTTATACCCGGTCGATCCCGCGGCAATTGCGCTCGTGGTGGTTCCGGAAGTGACCGTAATCGAATTGTTTGAGTTGAGGGTGCCCGATTGATGAAGCGCCAGTGTTCCGCCGCCAAGCACGATAGGGCTATTGCCGACGCCATAAGGCGCCGTCATGCTACCGTTTATCTCAAGTGAGCCGCCATCGATCGTGGTTTGACCGGTATAAGTGTTTGTATTGTTGAAGAACGCCGTTCCGCTGTACCCCGAATCGAGAGTCACGGTCGCGGCGCCCTGGATACCATTTGTATCCCCGCTGGCGTTGGTGAAGGTGTAGCTGTCACTTCCGGAGGTGAACTCAACTGAAGCCGGCGAAACGCCATTGGGGGTTGATCCCGTTACGTTGCCGATGACAACATTTCCCCCAGGCGACGACCCTGAAAACTGCACCGCATCACCATCCGCGTAAGTTGTCGTGGGCGGATTTGTAAGATCGTTCCAGTTCGAACTCGTACCGTCCCAGCTAGTGCTGCTCGCGGCCGTCCAAACGACCACATCGGCCCGAGCTGTCTGCCATCCATGCGACGAAGGCAAAATCTGCACCCACGCCGCGCCGGCAGCAGCCGCAAGCCACTTGCCCGATGAACTGAACCGATTCGATTTCTTCCCGGAATTGCACGCGACAACGCGCCCAGTATTCGACATTTTGCCCTCCAATTAGATGAGACCTATATGCTTAAAACGATTATCTCACAGCCTTTTACAAATTGCAAATAAATTCTGCCCTGATCTGAACAATAATCTATGGGATATGTGAGGTAATTAATAGATAAAGACGATGTTAAAATTATAATACTCTTTAAATAAACAACTTATATAAAGAAACCTGTCGCATGCGTCATAGAACTACCGCGTATTTACCATGTGGCAAATAGTGAAAGTAGCCGGAAACCTTTGACGCAATCCCCGCCCTTTATGCCGCAATCAGAGACGAACCACTATACAACATAAATGGAGACCAGGCCCGGCACAGACTGTGGCCGCGAATCCATTAGAATGCACCCGACGAATGCAAACCCTCTCCTCCTTCCCCTTCGCCGACACCGTGGCGCAGTATCTCACCGACTCCCATGGCCGCGTCGGCCTGACCCTCTTCCCAAAATTCAAAGCCAATCAGCTCGCCTCGCGCCGGCAGACCCTTCGCGGTGAACCGTTCATCGACGCCCTGCCCGATCCCAATCCGCCTCCGGCCATCGCCGTAGATCCACTCGTCCATCTAAAAATCGTCGGCGACCCCTACCCCGGCGCTTTCGCCCAGGGCCGAACCATGCGCAGCGCGCCCTCCAACGATCGCTTCAAATTCGCCAACCAGCAGCGCATCGAAAAAGATGGCGTCACCACAATCCTCACCGAATTACGATCCCCCGAAGCTGTGACGCTTCAACATCGCCTCACCTGGCACGAAAACGAATCCGCCGCCCAAATCAACACGACGATTTCCAACGCGTCCCCCAAGCCCGTCACCCTCGAAATGCTCACCACCTTCTCCCTCGGCGGAATCACGCCGTTCGATCCGGCCGACGCCCCAAACCGCCTCCGCGTCCACCGCTTCCGCAGCGTCTGGAGGCCGAAGGGCGGCTCGATTCGCAAACGATCGAACAGCTCCACCTCGAACGAAGCTGGAGCGGCTCCGGCCTCTTCAGCGAACGCTTCGGACAGATCGGCTCCATGCCCGTCCGCGGCTGGTTTCCCTTCGTCGCCGTCGAAGACCTCGCCGCCGGCGTCCTCTGGGGCGCAGCTTTCCTGGGCAGGCTCCTGGCAACTCGAAATCTCCCGTCAGAATGACGACCTCTCCATCAGCGGCGGAATCGCCGATCGCGAATACGGCCACTGGACGAAAACCCTCTCCCCCGGCGAATCCTTCACCACTCCCCCCGCAACCGTCGCCTGCGTCGCCGGCACGCTCGACGACCTCTGCGACCGCCTTACCGCCGCCCAGGCCCGCCATCTCAAATCTCAGCCGGCGGTCGAGCACGACCTGCCGATCGTCTTCAACGAATGGTGCACCACCTGGGGCGACCCAAGCCACCAGCGACTCGTCGCCATCGCGGATCGCCTCGCGGGCTCGCCGATCAAATATCTCGTCATCGACGCCGGCTGGTACAAAACCGAAGGCAGCGACTGGTCCACCGGCCATGGCGACTGGATCCCCAGCCCCAAACTTTTCCCCGAAGGCCTCGCCACCACCGCCGCCGCCATCCGCCAGCGCGGGCTCATCCCCGGCCTCTGGTTCGAAATGGAAACCGTCGGCGACTGCTCCGCCGCCTTCTCACTCGTCGACATGCTCCTTCACCGCGACGGCATTCCCATCACCGTCCGCAACCGCCGATTCTGGAACCTGCAAAACCCCGCCGCCGTCGATTACCTCTCCCAGCACGTCATCGCCCTCCTGCGCGACTGCAACTTCGGCTATCTGAAAGTCGATTACAACGAAACCATCGGCTTCGGTTGCGACGGCGCTGAAAGCCCCGGCGAAGCCCTCCGCCGACAGATCGACGCCGTCTATAAATTCTTCGAGCGCATCCGCGCCGAGCTTCCCGACCTGGTCATCGAAAACTGCTCCAGCGGCGGCCACCGCCTCGAGCCCGGCATGATGGTGCGCACCGCGATGAGCAGTTTTTCCGACGCCCATGAGCTTCCCGAAATCCCCCTCATCGCCGCCAACCTGCACCGTCTGATGCTCCCGCGCCAAAGCCAGATCTGGGCCGTCCTCCACGCCGCCGACTCCCCGCGCCGGCTCGACTTCAGCCTCGCCGCTGCCTTCCTCGGCCGAATGTGCCTCAGCGGCGAAATCGATCGCCTCACGCCCGCCCAATGGCAACGCGTCCAGGAAGCGATGAACATCTATCGCCGCGCCGCCACGATCATCCGCGACGGCATCTCCCACCGCTTCGGCGAAATCGGCCAAAGCTGGCGTCACCCCACCGGCTGGCAGGCGATCCGCCGAATATCCGCGGCCAACCAATCCGCACTAGTGGTGATGCACACATTCGCCTCCCCTCCATCCTCACCCCTTCACGTCCCCCTGCCCGCCGCAAACTGGCGCATGGCAGAAAATTTCGGCACAGACGGAACCATCTCTCTCGACCACGAAACCCTCACCTGGAATTCCCCCCAACCTTTCAGCGCAAGAATTTTGTTACTGATGAAAGAGTCGTAAACTAAAAACCGCCATCGACCGCTCCATGTCCTCCCAAAGAAAGCTCCTCCTCGCCGCCGCCATCAGCGCCTTGATCCTCGCCTGCGCACTCTGCGTCGTTCTGATCGCCTGGTTCTTCCTCGGCGAAAATTCAAACCCCTCCGCGCCCCCGTCCCCCGCCCAGGCAACCGTCACCCCCGAAAACCAGCTCATTCCCCTGGAAATTCAAGCCATGATCGACGGCAGCGACGTCCTGAACATCACCCCCAGCGGCGTCACCCTCAGGCACATCTCCTGGCAGCCTCCCCCATTTATGACCCTCAATGACAAACGCTTTTATCCCGACTCACACCGCACGCTTGCCCAAGTCGGCCTCTCCGATGCCGATCTCTCCACCGCAACCGTCGTAAGCCGCCACGGCCGCGGCACCGTCGCCCTCGAAAAAACCTCCACCGGCATCGCCATTCACTTCGCCGACCCCCAGAGCGGCGCTGCACCCTATCGAATCGCCCTCATCTTCCTCCCCAAATCACAGCAGCCAACCCGTCATCCCCCGCAACCCTTCCCGCGGATTCCACCCTCCTCGACATCAAGGCCTCCATCGGCAACGGCAGCGACATTCTCACCATCTCCCCCACCGGCGCAACCTGGAATCACGTCGCCGAAAACTGGCCATCCAACATCCAGATCAACAATCACCCCTGGGACATCAACGCAACCCACACCTTCAATGAAATCGATTTCACCAACCTCGATTTCACCTCCGCCCAAATCGAATCCCAGACCGGCCGCGACACCCTCGTCATGGAAAAAGCCGACAACGCCCTGAACATTTATTTCTGCGACACCAACGGCGGCTCCGACTACGAAATCAAAATCCGCGTCCCGCATTCCAGATGACATCCCAAGATGCAAAGCTCGTCCATCTCCCTGTGTAGCCGCCCCGCTTGCGGGGCGCGTTTTCGGATCCCCACAAATTCCGATTTCTCATCTATGGCCCCGAAATCTTCCCATCCACCGCCGCGGGCAAAATCACCGTCGCCACACCCAACGTCACCCGAACCCGCCCCGTCGCCGAATACCTCCACCCGTCGCCATCGTGCCAAACTGCCGCCCCAATCGCACCTCCCTTTGGATCCGCCGCCTCCACCGCGACACCTGTATCAGAAATCATCGTCCCACTCCCCAGATAAACCTCCGGCGCCTGCCCGGCGATCCGAATCACCGCCCCAAAACTTCCCGCAAACGAAACCCCCTCCACGTTTTCATGTTTTCTCTCTGCGCGATCATCCTGCAACAAAACCGCTCTATAGGCTGACGATTTCCCCCGCACCACACACGCCGCCAGCCCCCCATCCTGCGGCGAAATCTTTGCCAGCTCCACCGCCCCGATGCTCGCCGGATGCTCCTCCGTCGAAGGCTCATACACCGCGATAAACGGCCGATCCCACGCGCTCCCCTCCTGCCGAACGATCATCGTCGGCATCGGCGCGGTCATGACATTCTGATTGTCCCGCATCTCATGGTTCGCCGGCCCATCCACCGAAAAAATTGTCCGCCCCTCCTGCCCCGGCATCCACAAATCCATCCGCCGCTCAACGCCGCCGACATCTATGCCAAACCGCGCCCGCCAACCCGCCTCCGTCCTGATCGACCTTTCCCTCGAAAAATAGTTGTAGCCCCGCAACAGATTCCCGTCATGCTGAAGCTGATTCGTCGCCTCCACGCGCAGCGGATTTCCTCCCGAATCCGTCAGCGACTCAAGCTCCCCGATATCGTGATAAAGATAATCATGAAATTGCGCCCCGCCCCGCTGAGCCCGCGACCGAAACACGTCGAAATAAAACCCGCCCGTTCCCTCCATCGGCCGCACCAGCGCCAAAGTCCGCTGCTGCGTCGCCGGGGGCGAGTCATATTCAAACCCGCACTGCGCAAACCCGATATTCGCGCACAACCCCGGCGACGATTCAGCCGTCAGCGAATACGCCGGCTCCGAATGCTCCACCGTCATCCCGATTTGCTCCTGCGGCGTCACGCGATAATCCGAAACCCCATCCACGATCACCGTGTTATGCGCCGGCGGCTGGCTGTAATACTCCGCATGGTCCCTCGTCCAGTAGCTCTCCCCCCGCCCCGGATCGCACCCCATTTTCAATCCCGCGCCAAACAGCTCAATCGCCAGCCCATTGGCATGAACATGCCCCCCCGCCGTCCCATACATCGCCGCCGCCAGCGATGTCTGCACATCCCCCGTCAGATTCCGCAGCATCAGCACATTCAGCGGCCTTCCAAAGAACGCTCTCACGAGCGGCAATTGCCCCGCCGGCGCCGACTTCAGCTCCCCCACAAACTTCGTCAGCGCCACCAGATCGTCCGGCGAATTCGCCCGCACATCATTGCCCGAATCGATCTCACCGCGCAGGATCGAAGTAAACCGCCCCTCCATCTCCGCATCCCCGCGCGCCCGCGCTGCCGCGATCAGCAGCTCCAGTTGCTCCGCATTCACCCGCGTGTCGGTCGTATCCCCCAGCCCCGCCGCGATCCCGTTCGGAAAAGTCAGGTTCGCCTGCGCCAGCACGTTCCGCTGCAGGATCGGATCACTCAAAACCGCCTTTCCCTCCGCGGTATTTCCCGTCAGCGACGCGATCAGCGTGATGTCCTTTGCCGCGCCAAACCCATACCCGCACGCCTCCGGCCACATCGCTGTCGCCTCGTCGAACGCATGATGAATCACATGGGTGATCCCATACTGATGCGGCAACTGCGCATTCAGCACGATGTTCACGAAATACTCCCGCCCGCGCCGATCCGCATACGCCCTATCGTCCTCCAGCGCCAGCGCCCCATAGGCAATGATCCGCGCCTTGTTCAGATTCCAGTTCCCCTCGCGCATTCCCCCGTCGATCACCCGCTGAATCATCCGCTTCAACCCGCTCTGCACCACCGTCACATCCTGCCCGTCGCCCTTCAGATATTCGTAAAGAAAGTCATACGTCAGCGCCAGCGGCGTCACGATATCCTCGTGAATCACCTCAAACGACGTCATCCCGATGATCGGCGGAATCGTCCGATCCCCCGCCGGCACCTTCGGCGGGGTCACGTAAGCAAACCCCTGCATATACGTCATCAACGCCCCCGCCGCGAAATGCGCATACCTCTTGTCGCCGGTAATCCAGTAAACAAACGCCGAATCTTCCGCAGCCTCCATCACCCGCTGGTTGATCGATTCAATCGTCCGCCCCGTCAAACCCGGCTGCACCCACACATCCCGGTTCGATTCCCGATCGTGCAGAAAAATCTGACCCTTCGCATCATCATTCCAAGGCCGAAAATCCCCGATTCTTACCGGCGCCGTGTAAATTGTCGCCCAATCCCTCGCTCCCGCAAACCGCGGCGTGGGAATCGGTGCATGCCCTTCGCCCCCCGCAAACCGCGCCATCACGCAATCCGCCGTGGTAAAATGCGTCTGCCAGTTCATCGCCAGCCGCGACGTTAGCCACTGCTGATCGCCCCCGCTTTCGCGCATCAGCTCATCCACGTTTGCCTTGATCTTCTCATACTTCTGCTTCGCCCAGTCGTCATCCTGAATCTTCGCGACGATCGCCTCGCGATCCCCCGGGTTCACCAGCACCTCCGGATGTTCTGCCGCCGCCGCACAACCCGCCATCAGCACCGGAATCAGAAAAATGACCAGCTTCATCTCAATACTCCAATTCACGGATTCGAAGTCGCCGAATTACAACTCTCGGTCACCGTTTTTCCCCCTTCGCTCTGCGTCAGCGTTATCCCGATATTCTTACCGTCTCCCTGGAAATTCTGAATCTCGATCCTCTGCACCCTCCCATCCGCCAGGTCCGCTTCAAATTCCCCCGGCCCCGTCGCCGATGCCGATTTCACCATCGGCGATTTTTCAAACGGCTCAATCACCGTCAGAAAATTCGCTTCCGTCCCTTCGCTGCGCACCGCATACGTCTTGCGCCGCTGAAACTCGTCCCCCAGCGGATAATCGCTCCCCACCACGGCCGTAAACCGCTTCGCGTCCACCCCCGTCAAATCCACCGTCACCACCCCCGCTTCCGCCGAATCCGCAGGCTCCGCCGCCACGTCATCCGTGTACGCATTCCCCGCGATCTTCACCGGCCCACCCAGATAATCCGTATCCTTCCCCGGCGCCGGCGTCACATTGCTGAACTTCATCGGCAAATCCGCAAGCGGAATCTGCTTCCCGCCGGCTGTCGTAATCCGCGCCCCCGCCCAGAAAAGCGTAGGCCGCTTGGAAAGCTCCGTCCGCGTCTCCAGCCGCAACTCTTTCACGCCCTCCACCGGCACATCAACATCCCCCTCGCCCAGAATCCACGCTCCGAATTTCCCCTGCGCCAGAACCTTTCCATCCCCGCTCACCGTATAAAACAAACGCTTCTCCACATCATGCTGCTCCGGCGCCGTCGCGATCATGATCTCCTGTCTCGGGGGCCAAAGTGAAAATACATTCAGATTCAGCATCCCCGGCTCATTCCCAATTGATCGCGACCCCTCCTCCTTATCCGGATTCGCCCCAAACCGCTCGGAAAACTGGGCCAGTGCCGGCGCACTCACGCTATACCAGTTGCAATCCGTAACAAACTGGCCGCTCCCCAGCGGATCGGGATTCCACTGCGCATCGTGCCGGAGAAATTTCTGGTCCCCTCCGCTCAGCCCCAGAAACCCGCGCAGTTGAAGCAGGTTGTCGAACGTATGCGCCCGATCGGCTTTCAGATAATCTGCCAGCAGCACGTAATCGTCCGTCACGATCATCAGCCGCCGTTGCAAAATCGGCTCCGTGAAATCCGTCAGCGTCCCATACGCCGGCGGATTCTTCGGAATCGGCACATACCTCCCCTCCCGCCACGTCTTCTCTTCAAACGTCTTTACCGGCACATAGTCATAAACCATCCCCCCATACGGCGGATTCGACCACCGCGCCACCGTCTGCACCGCCGTCGCCTGCATCAGCGAGCCCGTATAAAACAGCAGCCGCTCCCCGGGCGTCGCCTGCTGCATCTTCTGGTCAACCACCACCATGTTGTGGTTAACGCTCGTCTGCGTGAAAAACTTGTACATGAACGGCTCATACACGTAAAAAACCGATTCCGGATTCCAGAAACTCCTCCCATACCGCATCAGGGAAACTAAATCCGTCCGATCAAAATGCCCATGCGCCCACCCATGCGTGCCATAGTGCAGCGCCGCCTGAATCTGCTCGCGCATCGGCCGCCCCAGTGTCTGCGAACGCAGCATCGCCAGCCCCACGTTGTCCGCATATGCACTGCCGCGAAATTCCTCCGGCGTCTTCGCCGGCAAATCCACAACCCCATACAGCAAATCCCTCTGCCCGCCCCCCAATTTGATCATCTCCGCATACCGCGGATCGCGATAAGCCCAATACGCAATCTCAAACGGCGCCGCGCTCACCTCAATGCGACTCCCCGCCACTCGCGATTCCGTCGAATCATTCAGCCCAAACATCACCCCCCGATAATCCACAAACGGCAGCATGCTGTTCCACAAATTCGTGATCGTCCGATACGGCCGCCGGATCGGGCCATACAACGTCGGATCCATCCCAAACGGTTTCCCCTTCATCCACGGCTGCGCACTCTCCACCCCATTCCCCCCGTTCAACTGCGCACTGAGCAGCGCGTTCGAAGAATAACTCGCCGGCACCCACGCCGTCCGAAAATTAAACCCAAACGGCTCATACGCAATCGCCGCCTGCGTGAATTCGCTCGCGCACCACATGTTGTAACTGATCGAGCATTCGTACCACCACCCGTCATCCATCGTCCCCTTGGCAAGCTGGTCCTCAATTCCCGACGGCCCCGCGAAAAACCGCTCCGCCCAGACCAGGTCCTGCATCGACAGCGCGCAGTAAAACGCCCCACAGTCCTCGGCCAGATTCCAGTTGTTGATCGATCCCCCTTCGCTCGACCGCTCGATCGTCCCCAGCAGCATCCGAAACGTCGTCTCAATCTGCTGCCGATCCGAATCGCTCAATACTCCCGAGTCGAGAACAATGTCATACGCCATCGCCATCTGCTGGAAAAAATGCCCTTCCTGCACCAGGCTCTGGTTGCACGCCCGCAACGTCTGGGGATACCCAATCCGCGGATCGGACAATCGCAGCAGAAACGTCGCCACTTTCTGCGCATACCGCTTCTGCCCCGTCAGTTCCCAGGAAAACGCGCTCGCGAGCACGTTGGTTTCTTCCGTCGTACGGAAAACAAACGGCCCGTAATTATCGTTCGGATCATTCCCCGGCGCCTGCGCGACTTCCGGCACCCGCCACCGATCTGCCCTATCGATATAAACTTCTGCCGCCGACTTCGCCCACGCATAGTTCTTCACCTTCTGCCGCACCTCGTCCCATCTAGCCGCGGTATGAAGGATATACGGATGCGCCAGCTTGCTGGTCGTGATAAACGAAATCTGCTCCCCCGCCGCCGCATTCCCATTCGCAATCGCCAGCAGCACCTGCCCCTCGTGCCCACCCGGCGGCACCCGATCGCTCACGTTCACTCGCACGATCACATCCGCTGACGCACCCCCTGCCAGCAACACCTCCGCCGGCTCAACTTTCGCCTCCATCACTTCCCACCCATACCGCACAAACGAAAGCGACACCGCCTCCGGCTCATCCGTGCAATTGCTCACCCGAACGTCATATTCCACTTCCCCGCCGCGCGGAGCCGATTTCCCCCGCACCTCGCACTGCAGCGCCACCGCCGCCCCGCGCACGATCCGCGCTTGCGCAACTGAATCGCCCCCGCCCCCTTTCCCTGCACATCAATCGTAACCCCCTTCCCAAACCGCAAAAAAGAATTCCCCGCCTGATCAAATCCAAACGCCGACCACGGCAGCGTCACCAAATGCCACCCCTTCCCGCTCACCCCCACCGTCGCGCCCACCCGCGTATCCCCGCCCCCCGGCCGCGCCGCCATCAGCGTTACCGTCAGCTCCACATCCCGATCGTCCGCCAACCCAGCCTGAAACTGCACCCCATAAAATTCGCTCCAATCCACCGTCCCATCGTTCTCGAGCCGAAACCCATGATTAAAAAATCCCCGTGGCCCATCCGGATATCGAAACTCCGTTCTTCCAGGAATCGCCAGCGTCGCATCGCCCCCGAGCTCCATCCATGCCGCGTCAGCCCATCCTCGCGCACAAACGCCAAAAATCACCACGCAAACCACAAAGCAAAATCTCATCCGCATCGATCGCTCACTTCTCCGAAGCTACTACCGCCACCGCTTCAATCTCCAGCGCCTTGCCGCGGTGCGAAGAAACCACCGCCTTCAAGAACAGCGACGCCCCAAGTGCAAAGATCACCCCGCCGCAGAATAGGAAACACAATCGCCCCGTCCCCGTATTCGGTATCATCATCAGCAGCAGAATGAACCCGCCATAAAACAGGCACAGCCCTCCGATCAGGCGGTAAACGAGCTGCCCGTAATCCGCCACCCCATCCCGTTTCGCGTCGATCGGCGTCCGCAGGCTGCGGAAAAATTCCTCGTTCCGCCGCGCGTTTTCCGGGTCTTTCCTCTCATCGTAAAACAGCATCGACGCGAAGTACCACGCGCTGCAGATCACCACGATCCCCAGCCCGGATGCCGCGAGGTTGATGTCCGCCGTCTCCAAACTGTTCAGCGGCCCCTTCCACCCCATCCAATGCTGGAAATACTGGGGCCGAAATCCAAACTGAATTCCCAGCGCAATCGCAAACCCCAGCACCGCCGTGCTCCATGCCGTCCACCTCGGTGTCTTCTTCACGAACATCCCCCACACCAGCGGCACCAGCATCGGACCCAGCAAGCTCGCCGCTACCTGGTTGGTCAGGTCGAACAGCTCCACCTTGCGATACATTCCGATGATCACGCCCAGCGCCACGATGATCGCCCCGAAGATCAGCGTACACGCCTTGCCCAGCAGCAGAAGATATTTTTCAGATGCCTGCGGCGAGATCATCGGCTTCCAGAAACTGCGCACGAAGATGCCCACCCCCTTATTCACCGCCGCGTCCATATTCGTCAGCGTTGCCCCAAGCATCGCGCACAGCAGCAGCCCCATCAATCCCTGCGGCATCACGTCGCCGGCGACGGCCACGAACGCCGCCTCCTGCGGGTTCTTGAGCTGCGGAAATTCTGAGCCAAGATGCGGGTGGGTGAGGATCGCCACCGTGGGCGGGATGAAGAAAATCAGCGGCCCGATCAGGCAGCCGAGCAGCGGAATGATCGCCATCCCCCGCGCATCGCGGTCGCTGCGGGCCATCAGGAACATCGTTGAGTTTTCCATGTTGTTCGCGGCGGAGAAGCCGAACCAGAGCATCACCGCAATCCACGGAAAGACGACCGCCAAATGGGCATGATCCGACCAGTGGAAATAGCTCGCCGGAATCCGCTGCCAGAGTTGGGCCAGCCCGCCGATCGCGGGTTGATGCACCGCGAGGAAAGCCGTCACCACGCTGATCGTCATGATCAGGCACAACTGCACGAAATCGCTCGCCAGAACCGCCCAGGCGCCGCCGGCGAAGGAGACGATGGTTACCAGCGTTCCGAGGATCACCATGACGACGGTGACGTTGGTGTGAAACACCGCCGCCATGAAGACGCCGATGGAGTTCAGCGCCACGCCGGCGATGAAGAGGAGGATTGGAATCTTCAGCCAGGTATAGAACTGCTCGGTAAACGGGCCATACCTGCCGCGGACGGCTTCCATCCAGGTCACGGTCCGCATCCGGCGGAAGCGCAGGCCGGTGTAGAGGATCAGCACCACCGCGCCCAGGGCGTTGCTGTAGTACAGGCAGAGGACCAGGGAGCCGGAGCTATAGATCGCGCCGGCGGCGCCGGTAAAGGTCCAGGCGCTGAAGGTGGCGAGCCACGCCGAGGTGCCGGTGATCCACCACGGCATCGCCCCGCCGCAGCGGAAATAATCCGAAGTATTTCGGCTCAGCCGGCGCAGGAGCAGGCCGATGGCCAACATGAAGACGACGTAGAAGGCGATGATGAATTTGTCGTAGCGAGTGACCATCTTCGACTTCGCCTCAGCTCATTCGCTGCGGGAGATTATTATCCTCCGTGGGGTGATGAATTTTTTGGCTTGGGGCACGCGGTACAAAAGGTAACACTCCGCAACAAAATGGGTAGTCTGGGGGATTTAGGGCATGACGCCGCCCACCAATGTACCGCCGTTGGGGCATGTCGGCATGAGCATGGCGGCCGCTTGAGGTGAAGCCTGGGGATACCACCGCGAATCACCGGGTTTCTTTATCTCGGTTCCGGCAGATTCCGCATCCGCGATTTGCTGCGCCACCTGATTGTAAGGTTGTGCCATCAGCTCGGCGAGTCTTGCTTTAGTGCTATCAGTGTACCGAGCGAGGTATCCCACGAATTCGGTCCCATCGCTGCATCTAAATACATAGGCCCGATATGCCTGTCTTCCGTTATGGTCAAACGGAAAAAGCTTGTCCACGGAATCAACGAAATACGTTTGTCCATCATCATCGCTATAAAAAGCCCGGTCTATTTTGGTCAGACGGCTCGAGCGGCTTTCGATGACGATGAGGAAGACGGCCAGTGCGATCGCCGCGAATCCAAAGGCCGACGCCACGCCCCTGCGCTTTTCCAAGGTTTCACGAAGACCCATGAGTACCTGCCTTGATTGATGTTTGTCGTGACCAAGGCCTCAATCGTCAAGGAGGTTGCGTAGGATCAAACCTCGTCGCAGGAATAATTCCATCGACTCCCTGAAGAACGAATCCATTTCCGCCGCTGCTCGGGTCTTCAACGAACGCATTTTTTATATTGTTTGAATTGCTGACGGGTGTTTGTCCCTGGGTAACCGTCGCGGGTCGAACCGACCCATCGCAATAGGCAACATTAATAACACCGGTGAGCGCCGGGAATGAACCTATCTGCGGGCTCAGAACGTTGGTCGCGTTCCTGACGAAATGCACTGGGTTGATGTCGCCGATGGTCTGGTGATAGTCCGGATCCCCGGGGATCTTCTCCAGGAATCCGGGAGCCGGCGTGCCCGGGAAGATACGGAACACCCCGGTACCCTCTTTGAACCCGCGGTTGTCGGGCCCAGAGCCCGTTGTCTCCGTCGAAAGTGCGCAGACCTGAAGTTGCGGGTAATCGATGAACATTGCGGTGTCCGTGGAACTGGGAACCCGGCGCAATGGCCTGGGGTAAAACGTGGTGTTAGCGGGATTGTAAACCGGATGTCCAACATTCGACGCTGGCCCGGACGTGCTGCTAAGACTGGTCGTGTCACACCCGGCAAGAATGAAATTGTATTTGTAAGAGTAAACCGCCTGACCGGCCGCTGGGTTGTTATTCACAAAGCCTGAGGGAATCCCGCCGAAGACATCCAGCACGGCCGGACACACCCGCACATTATTGAACTGTGGAGCGCTTTGCGGCAGCCCCAGGAGCAAAGTGTAGAGGCACGGCGGTACTACCTGGCTCAGGTTTGTCGCGGTCGGCGACGTCGCCGGGCACGCGGACCACGCTGGTGGGAAAGACCCATTGTTCTCCGCCTCGTAAATGAAAACGGCCGCCGCAAGCTGACGCATATTCGAAGCACATTGCGTCAGCTTCGCCTGCTCGCGCGCTTTGTTGAGGGCGGGGAGGAGTATTGAGATCAGTAGAGCGATAATCCCAATCACCACCAGCAACTCGACCAGGGTAAACGCCTTTTCCCCCTCTCCCAGTACTCTGGGAGAGGGCAGGGGTGAGGGCGGAAAAGAGACTTTAGAGTAATTAAGTGGTTTGCAATTCATATTGCATCCTCGCAGCGCATTTTCCCGTCCACTGGAGAGATCGGCCCCCTCCCTATCCCTCCCCCGGGGTACCGGGGGCGGGGAGAAGCGCAAGGGCCTTTCGCCGTCGCCGACCCAAAACCCCCATCCCCGCGCACACTGCCAGCCCAATTGCCGCCGGCTCGGGCACCGCATCGATCGTCGGCTGCGGCAGGCCATTCGCTGCCGCGAAAGCATCCAGTGCGGCGATATCCGCCGGGGTTACCGTCGCAGCCCCGCTGTCGCCCTGACCGAAGTTGGCGGCCAAGGCGCTGAAGTCTGAACCATTTACGGAACTTCCAAAGAGGAAGTTCCCCTGGTCCCAGTTGGTGACGCCGAGGCCGAAGTTGGCGGCCAGGATCGAGAAGTCGGAGCCATTGACGGTGCCGTCGAGATTCGCATCCCCCAGCAGGGTGTACTTGAGCAGGATCTGCCCGCTGCTGAGTCCCGAGACATTCTTCGTGCCATCCGCCCCATCGGCCCAGCCGACGCCATAGTGCAAGCCGTTGGTGGCGCTTTGCGCAGTGCTGGAGATGATGCCGGAGGTTCCGTTCCAGGCGCCGTTGTTGAAGCCGGTCTTGAGATAGCCGTAGATCGTGGAGATCGGGTCGCTGGAGGTGTAGTCAATGATGATGTGATTGTTGGTGATATCCAGGACGCTGTTGGTGGCGATCGTCAGCGAGGTGACGTTGATGTTGCTGGCGGGATGACCGGCGGAGCCGGTGCCGGCGGTGGTGCTGCTCGCGAGCACAACATTCCCACCGCTGATCGCCAGGCTGCTGGCCGTCAGGCCGACGCCCAGGGTGAGTGTGCTCGTGCCGGTCTTGGTGAACGCGCCAGTGTCGACGATCGTTCCGCCGCCTGTGATCGAATAATTCCCCGAACTATTGACGGTCACGGATCCGGGGCTGACGGTGGTGTTCAGAGTAACGGCATAATTTCCACCGTTCGAGTCATTGAATGTCACGTTCGAGCCATCGGAATACTTTGTATTGCCGGATCCGCTGTTCCAATTGCTGTCGGTCGTATTCCAAAGCCCGGTATTAGCGCCATTATCCCAGTAAAGCGAAGCTGGTCCGGTCGAACCGACGACCAGGTCGATGAAACCGCCGACGAGGCCCAGCGAATAGGTCTGCCCAGCCGGCACCGCGGGGAGGGAGAAATCGGCCAGGGTGATTCCGGAGACCACGCTGCCGCTGCTGGTGTCGCCGATCAATTCGTAATCGTTGCCGGCGGCGGTTGTGCCGGTGAAGGCGAGGTTTGTGCCGAACCCGATGGTCGCACTGCCGGGCGATCCCGTGAGGATCAACTGGCTGCCGTTGGTGATGGTTCCCGAGCCGGTTCCGAGCTGGAATTCGAGGGTGGTGAGGCTGCTGGTGGAGATGCCCGCGACGCCAAGGGTTCCGACGCCATCGACTCCACCGGGGACGATGGTGTGAGCGCCCGAACCGGCAAGGAGGGTGCTGGTCAGGGTCACATTTGCGCCGGCAAGGCTGGCAAACGTGCCGCCGTTGAGGGTGACGGTGCTGGTCCCGGTGGCGGAGCCCGAGCCGCCGACAACCAGCGTGCCAGAGGTGAGGGTCGTTGGACCTGTATAGGTGCTTGAGCCGGTGAGGGTCTGCGTTCCGCCGGCGGTCAGCGCCACCGTCAGGGCGACGTTGCCGCTGGTATTGCTGGAATTCTGGATCGAGCCCGAGAAGGAGTAGGCGCCGCTGCCGGCGAGGGTCAGCGTTTCGTTGTTGGTCACCGATTCATAGACGGTGCTGGGCGAGCTGATGGTCGAGTAATCCTCCAGCCCCGCGACCGTCGGTGAAAATCCGGCAATCCCGGAAACGTTGCTGGAGAAATCGAAGGATGCCCCCGACCCGATCTCCACGATGTTGCCGGCGCCGGTGGCCGTATTTCCGGTGGACAGCCCAAGCGCACCGTCGCCGGCCTCGATGATCAGATTTCCCGTCCAGCCGGTAGCGGTTCCGCTTCCGGTGAGGAGGATCACATCGCGCGAGGCAAGTACGGTGGAGGTGTAGGGGTTGTTGATGATAATGTTGAAGCTGCCGGTGATTCCGCCGGCGCCGATGCGCAGGCGGTCGCCGCCGTTGCCGGCGCCGCTGTTGATGTTGTTAAGCGCGGTGAGGATCAGCGGCGCGTCGAGGGTCACGGGGCCGTTGATCGAGCTGGCGGTGCCGGTTCCGATTTCCTCGATGGTGCGGGTGCCGGACCCGGTTTCGGCCGCGACCACAATGGGATTGGCGACGCTGAACGCGCCCCCGCCGGCCAGCGTCGCCGAGTCGGCGGCGATTCCGCCGAGCGTCACCGTGCCGGTGCCGAATGGGCCGGAGGTCACCGACGATCCGGCCGATGAGGGGGAGGAGCTGGCGTTGAAGGAAAGGATACCGCCGTCGATGGTCACGCCCCCGCCAAACGTATTGGCGCCGCGCAGATCGACATCTCCGGCGTTATTAGCGGCCACCGTGATGCCGTAACTCGAATTGGTAGCGCCGATCGCACCGCGGAATCCCAGCACGTCCGCGCCAGCCGAAGCCTCCGGATAAAGATTCGACACCACCAGGTTGTTGGAAAGCGTAAACGTGTTGGTCGACTGAAAAATCGCCGCATTCACGCCCGAGGGCGCGGCGCTGCTGGTGATGGTGTCGACGCCGGTGCCGCCGACCACAAAGTTCGGGGATATTCCACTGCTGGTGGCCGTGACATTCAGATTGACATTGTTCGAATCCACGCCAAAGAACACTGTGCCCCCGGTGGCGCCGAGGTCGGCGTTGGCGGCATTGGTGGCGCCGGTGAGATCGACGGTTCCGTTTTCGATGGTCACGGTCCCGGTGTAGGAAGCGTTGTTATCCGCCGCGGGGGAGGGAGCAAATGTCACGGTCCCGCCGCTTTTAATCTCAATGGAGCCGGAGCCGACGATCTGGGAACTGATGGTCAGCGACCCGGCCACGTCGAAATTGTCGGTGCTGGTATTCGCGAGGTTGAGGACCAACTGCATGGTGCTCTGGCCGGCGACCGGCGCTCCGTCGATGGCCAGGCTCCCGCCGGCGGCGACGTAAATCAGATCGGCGGGATTCGGTGCAACCGTGTTGCTGCCGCCGCTGAGGGTCAGCGTGCTGGTCGCCGATGCGTTCTGGTTGGTGATCGACAGCGACTGCGTGGAGTCGAGATCGTTCAGCGTGTCCCAGGTGATGGGGGTGTCGATCGTGAAGGCGGTGGGGGAGTAGGTGATGTTGGTAAACGTCGCATCGCTGGTCGAATTGCCGACGGTCGTGAGGTCGGTGGTTCCGTTGGGAACATCGGCCGGGGCTTCCTGGGCAGAGGCGTTTCTGATGCCGGCCGAGGTCAGTGCTGCCACCGCCAGCGTGCCCGCCACTGCAAGCCGACCGCGATTTTTCCGGGAACCTCGTCGCATCTTTTCCGTCCGGGCAGGTGACATCGCCATACTCTCCTCCAATTTGTTTCTCCGCTGCGAAATGTCTGGCGGGTTGAAAGAGCTGGGGCTCGTTTCCAGCGGTGTGATTTGGCCCGCCCATTGAGCGTCTCAGCCTCCAACACGCCGTCTCGCCAGTCTCAGAGTATGCGTGTCCAGCCCGGCAATTTCCACGTCATATAGCGCCGCTTTCTTGGTGCAAATGCGCACGGCCTGCGCGTACCCGCCTGTATTACTTTATACCCTATTTTTCCGGCATCCCCTTTGGCGGCAATTCCTTGAGTTACCAGACCCATCGTCACCAAAAATCAGGTGTTTGAGGTCCGATAACGCCCCAGATCCGGTGGGCCGGATGAATCGCTCCATCCCCAGGCCGGCGTTTATTTCGCCTGTGTAATCCTGGCCCGGCGATAGGCGGCGGGCGTCGTTTTGGTGACTTTGCGAAAGGCGGTGTAGAAGCTTTTGATCTCCGCGTAACCGCACCGGCCGGCCACCTCGTCAACCGTCAGATCGGGCTCCATGAGCAGCCGCTCGGCCGTCTCAATCCGCATGCGGGTAATTTCATCATGCGGCGAACGCCCCAGGTGCCGGGTAAACTGCTGCTCCAGCCACCGCCGACCCACCGGAACCACCTGCAAAATATCCCTGACCGTGCAGCGCTGACAGGCGTGTTCGCGGATGAAACGCATCGCCAGCGCCAGGTTTGGATTGCTGATCGCCAGCACATTCGTGCTCTGCCGCGCCACCACGCCGATGGGGGGGAAACGGGTCATCCGTTCGTCTTCTCCCAGCTTCTCGCCGGCCAGAAGGCGATCGAGAATCTTGGCGGCGGCATATCCGATCCGCGAATAATCCGGGTCAACGCTTGAAAGCGGCGGCCATGCGCATTCGCACATGAGTTCGTCATTGTTCAACCCGATGATCGCCACCTGCTCGGGCACGGCGATGTCGGCCTCGAGGCAAGCTTCGGCCAAATCGTGGGAGCAAGAATCATCCAGGGCCATAATGCCGATGGGTTTGGGGATCTCCAGGAGCCAGCGCATAAGGGCCGGGCGGCCGGCGTGCATCATCCAGTCGTCGGGGCCGGGGGCACTGACGGGGCATTCGAGGCAGGTATATCCGGCGGCCTCCAGGGCCTTCTGAAACCCGCCGAAGCGCACCGGATAAACCACGTGGCTCTTGTTGCCATAGAAAGCAAACCGCTCCAGGCGGCACTCAATGAGGTGTTTTGCGGCCATTTCCGCCCCGGCGTCTTCATCCAACGCGACGACTGGAGTCACTTTTGGATCCCCGCCCCCCGAACACATTACCACGTTACTACAATGTTCCCGGGCAAATAGAAAGACATCCGGCGGGGCGCCGGCGACGATAATGCCGTCAAATTGCGGCCAGGCGCTGCGGTCGTTCATGAACCGCTGCAATTCCTTAAAAAGCAGCCACCGGCGCTGCAAATTGGCGTATCGGGAGATCCCCCGCAGGATCGTCCGCCCATAGGCGCTGAACCCGTCGATCAGCAGCCCGACCCTTGGCCGATTCAGCGTTATTGCGGGAATTCCATCACTTCGCAAAGCGACAAGAATATAACGCAAAAGGGGGTAACTTCCAGAAGGATTTGGAAACATACTGCTGTTCAAGGACAGGCGTCGTACACCCCGTCCGCCGCCTGGCCCGACTGAGGTAGTTATGGAAAAGCTGCGCGGCCTCTTCATCCTCGACGAAGAGGCCTATGAGATGGCGTACGGACCCGACGAGCGGCACACAATCGCCCGCTACGTCGACTTCGTCGCCCCGCCACAGACCGTTCACTCCATCGCGCAGCGGATGGACCTGCTTTCCAGCGTTCAGGTCATCTTCTCCGGCTGGAAGGCCCCGGTGCTGGACGAGCGGTTCCTCGCCGCGGCGCCGCAGCTTCGGGTCGTCTTCTATGCGGCCGGCTCTACCGGAAATTTTGTGACCGACGCGGCGTGGAACCGCGGCGTGATCGTCACCAGCGCCTACGCGGCCAACGCCATCCCCGTCGCCGAGTACACGCTTGCCATGATCCTCTTCTCCCTCAAGCACGGCTGGCGGATGATGCGCGAGCTGCGCAATTTCCCCCACGCCCCAGACCGAAACACCGCCTTCGGGTGCTATCGAAGCACCGTCGGACTGATCTCGCTGGGCGTCATCGCCCGAACCCTGGCGGAATTGCTTCGATCATTCGACCTGAACATTCTGGCGTATGACCCTTACGTCTCGCCCGAAACGGCGCGAATGCTGGGTGTGAAACTTGTTTCCCTCGACGAAATCTTCGACCGCGCCGACGTCGTCTCCCTCCACACACCACAGCTTTCCGAAACCATCGGGATGATCGGAGCGCCCCACTTTAGCCGCTTGAAGGGCGGCGCGACCTTCATCAACACGGCGCGCGGCGCCGTCGTTCGTGAGAAGGAGATGTACGAAGCGCTCGAAGCGCGGCCCGATCTCCAGGCGGTTCTGGACGTCACCGAAGCCGAGCCGATCGATCCGCGCTCGCCGCTCTTCGAGCTTCCCAACGTCGTACTAACGCCGCACATTGCCGGGTCCGTGGGCGACGAATGCCGCCGCATGGGGCGGTTTATGGTCGAAGAGCTCGAGCGATTTGTGCGAAATGAACCGCTACGCTGGGCGGTAACCCCTGAATTGGCTCAATACTCCTGCCACCGGCCGATCACAGTTACCACCGGGCCGGCGGCGAAGCAGGCGAGGCGGGTCATTGCTGCGACGTAATATTTGTTTCAGTCGGCGGAGACTGAGGAGGACGGGATGAAATCGCGACGTCGAATCGGCACCATCCGTAATCGCCGAGTCCCCAGGTCGATTCTCCTGCTTGCCGCCTGCCCCGCCGCTGCCTTCGCCCAAAACATCACCGCCACCCTCCAGGCCAACTCCAACTACTCCATGACCGGCGGCAGCTACACCGTCACCACCGCCTCCAGCTCCCCCATCACCTATACCGGCGTCATGTCCGGCGACGGAACCCTCGAAGCCGAAGGCAACGGCACCCTCACCCTCAACAACATCAACACCTATACCCTCCCCACCGTCACCGAAACCGTCAGCGAATTTTTCGTCAATAGTAATAACAAGCAATTCTACAGTTACGAGGGATACACCACGCTAATCTCCCCGCCCGACGGTACCGACACCGGCGGATTCAACGGCCCGATCTACACCCTCAACGACGGCACCTCCGGACAGCCCGACGCGCCCGCCCTCATCATCGACTCCGGCGTCGACGTCCAGCTCGGAACCAACACCAACCTCCACACCGGCAGCGGAACCGTCACCCTCGGAAACGTCACCAACCCCAACTCCTCCGGCATGAACCTCGACAACATCGAGGACAACGGAACCCTCACCTACCAGGGCAGCAACTCCTTCGCCACCACCCAGGTCGATGGGCAAATCTCCGGCAGCGGTGCTGTCGTCATCCAGGCCGGCATCCTCCAGCTCTACAACGCCAACACCTTCTCCGGACCCCTCCTCATCGAAAACAACATGACCGGCATCCTCGGCTCCGATCACATCATCGGCTCCGTCCCCGACGCCAGCACCATCTTCAACAACGGCACCTTCATCCTCGACACGCCTTACAACACGCCCGCCAACGAAACGATGACCATCACCCAGAACATCTACGAAAACCATTTCGGCAACGACATCAACATCGACGGCTTCGGAGGCCTCGTCGTCCTCGCCGGCGTCAACACCTACACCGACAACTCTAACAACGGCAACGACCCCGCCGCCCAGATGGACCCCACCCTCTCCAATCCCCAGGACAATTTTACCAACGAGCTCGGCGTCATCGACAACCGCCGCGGGCTCAACATCGGCATCAGCGCCGGAACCGGCAGCTCCAATCCCGCCGGCGCAGTCCTCCAGCTCGGCAACGGAACCTCCACCAACTTCTTCCTCCCCGGCAACCCCCTCACCACCTACATCTCCCTCGAACAAGACAGCATCCTCTCACTCGACTACAGCAACTCCGGCCCCACCTACGTCAACACCATCATCGCCGGCGGACCGAGTGGGAACTCCGATACGCAGGAATCGCTCGCCTCTGCCGGAACGGGCACGGTCCTATTTCACCAGGGACACATCGTCGTCACCCAGCAGCAGTATTACGACGGCGTCACCCAGATCGACTCCGCCGCAACCCTCCAGCTTGGCGACGGAACCACCGGCGACACCCAAACCACCTCCGGTGAAATCTCCTACCAAACCTCCGCCGGCGATGGCGACATCATGCAGTCCGGCCAAACCGTCTCCGTCACCGACACCACCGGTGAATTGGGCCACTCCTCCACTTCCACCGGCACCACCGCCTGCCAGACCGTCAACAACGGCACCATCATCGTCGACAACGTCAAACCCACGCTCCTCTCCAATCTCAGCGGCTCAGGACAACTCATCCAAACCGGCGCCGACACCACCACCCTCGGCCCCAATATCTCCTACACAGGCGCAACCACGATCGACGGTGGAACCCTCGCCCTCGCCTCGGGCGCATCCCTCGCCTCTTCCTCCGGCGTCACCCTTCAAACCCTCACGAGTTCCGCCCGCTCCGCGCTGGTCGCCGCCCCATACAGCTCCTCCAACACCAACTTCGTCACCGTCGGCTCCCCCAATCTCGACATCTCCCAATCCGGCAACCAAACCATTGCCTCCCTCAGCGGCGATACGACCGGCACCGTCCACCTCGGCGCAAACACCCTCACCGTAAACATCTCCGGCGCCACCACATTCAACGGCGATCTCGTCGATGGCGGCATCGCCGGCGGCCTGGGCGGATCCCTCACAAAATCCGGACCCGGAACCCTCATCCTCGGCGGCGCAAATTCCTACACTGGTGGAACCACCGTCACTGCCGGCCTGCTCCAAATCAAATCCCCCACCGCTTTCGCGGAAGGCCCCCTCTCCATCACCGGCAACGGCGTCTTCGACATCACAAACAACCACATCTTCATCACCTACGCCGCCAGCGATCCGATGAGCACGATCTACGGTTATTTAAAATCTGGCTTCAACAACGGCTCATGGAATGGCCCCGGCATCATCTCCTCCACGGCGCAGTCTCCCACCAACGGCCTCAATTACGGCGTCGGCTTCGCCGACGGAAACGACGGCGTTGTCAGCAATCTCTCCTCCGGCCAAATCGAACTGAAATACACATTGCTTGGTGACGCCAATCTCGACGGCACTGTCAACGGCAGTGACTTCAGCATCCTCGCCGCCAACTTCGGCACCGGCGCCACCAACTGGGACCAGGGAAATTTCCTCTTTGGCTCCTCCGTCAATGGCTCTGATTTCAGCGCCCTCGCCGCGAACTTCGGCCAGGGCGACAGCGGCGCCGCGGTTGACGTCACCCCCGCCGATTTTGTCGCCCTGGACGCATTTGCGGCGGTGAACGGTTTGATGGCGGATGTGCCGGAGCCGACTTCTCTGGCAGCGCTCGCATGCGCCGGGAGTTTGCTGATGATTCGCCGGCGGGGACTCCAATACAAAACTTGACACTCCGCAACAAACTGGATGGTTTGGGTGATCCAGGTAAGCCAAAATCGCTCTTTTTGGGGGCGATTGACATATCGTGTATGCGATTGTAGCCTTGCAGAAAACGCCGATCCGTGGCGCGGGCGATCAGGGATTCTCGCTGAGCCGGGGGATTGACCTTGAAATCCCGCTGGCTCGATTCGACTCCAGATATCAATCGCAAGGCATTTCCATGCTTAATATCTGAACCACCTGGAGTTTTGGAATTCATAAGACTACGTCAAAAAAGATGGGCTGACTTCTGGAAAGTTTAGATCGGCAAGACAATCCGGTTGATGGTTTGATGCAGCTTAACCTGGGCTTTTAGATGGATATCGGCTTATGCCAGTTTTGCCGGTATGCCGATAATCAATGCATGTTTCAAGACGCCTGTGATGCAATTCACCCTTATATTTGTGTGATAGGCGACAAACGAGCGAACGACAAAATCCTTACCGCGGGAATCGGATGTCAGATTGGGCATGATCTAGTGATTACCGCGAAGCATGTTGCCAGCGTTGCTATACCAGCGGTTGTCAATGATCGAGGGCGCTGGATTTGCGAGGAGATTTACAGCTCCAATGAGCTCGATATTTCGGTACTGAAATTCAGCGAACAAATTGATGATGTTGCGAACGCGGAAGCGGCGATACAGTTCCCGAACCTTGGAGGTTCAAGAGTTAGTTGGGGTCTAAACATTGGTTACTTTGGTACTATATTTCTCGAACAGAACAGCAGTCGGTCATTCTTTGCCAACGCGAGTATCTCATTTACAACGAAGAAATATCACTGGGCGCTCTCGGCAGGATTCGCCGAGGAAGGTTTTAGCGGCAGCCCGGTATTTACTTCCAATGGATATCTGATCGGAGTAATTACCCAGCTTCAACGGCTCGCAGCTCCGACCTCGAATAGAGTACCACAACTCGTTTGGGTTCCCGTGATGAGCCAGTTTACCGATAGCTTTATTAAAGAATTTGGGAAATTAACCGGTTGTCTCGTAACGCCCTGTTCAAAATCGGCGCGTTAGTCAGCGCTTAGTTCCTTTTCTAGCCTGGATATCCCTCAAACGGAACGCGCCTCGGAGAAAATCCCGTACATTTTTTTTCGTACCAGCTATTCTGGTAACATCCCATAGAATAGGGAGGTTCAATGTCAGCCATTGCTTTGACCTTCCCCACGTTTGGTGGGCGCGGCCTGAAGCCGGATAATCCGGCTGAAGGAGCGAATTGCCATGGGACGCAAACATTATTCCAGGGAGTTTCAGGACGAAGCCTGCAAACTCGTCACCGATCAAGGCTACACACAAAGGAAAGCGGCCCAGGAACTGGGCCTTCCGGTGCACATCGTGCATCACTGGATGAAAAAACGTGGACTGATCAAGCCCGCGGCTGAGGAGCCCGCGTTTCCAGACACCAACGATCCGACGCTGCTCAAGGCCCGCATCCGCGAGTTGCAAAAGCAATTGCGGCGGGTCGAAACCGAGAAGGAGATTTTAAAAAAAGCGACGGCCTACTTCGCCAGCCAGAACCCATGAGATTCGCCTGGATCAAAGAACATTGGGACCCGTTCGATCTGGCCGCATTGTGCGATGCGCTGGAAGTCAGCCGCAGCGGGTATTACGCCTGGCTGAAACGTCCAGCCAGCCCGCGGCACAAGCGCCGGGAAGAGCTGACTGAGAAGATCCGCGAGGTTCATGAGGAGAGTCGCTATACCTACGGCAGCCCGCGGGTGCACGCGGAGCTGGCGGATCGGCAGGTGAGCGTCTGCGTGAACACGGTGGCGCGTCTGATGAAACAGGCCGGATTGCAATCGCGGATTCGCCGGCGATTCGTCGTCCATACCACCGATTCGAATCACGATGAGCCGGTCGCGGCCAATGTGCTGGACCGCCAGTTCGCAACTGAGGCGCCCAACCGCAAGTGGTGCTGCGACATCACCTACGTTCCGACGGATGAAGGATTCCTATACCTGGCGGCCGTGATCGACCTGTGCAGTCGGAAAATAGTCGGCTGGTCGATGGCCGATCATCTGCGAAGTGAGCTGTGTCTGGAAGCGATATCGATGGCGCTGACACATCGCCGACCGGAGCGAGGTTTGCTGCACCACTCCGA
Organism: uncultured Phycisphaerales bacterium; assembly: GCA_963755915.1. Lineage (GTDB taxonomy): Bacteria > Planctomycetota > Phycisphaerae > Tepidisphaerales > Tepidisphaeraceae > PALSA-1353. The sequence goes on along the minus strand of CAVWLP010000002.1, from coordinate 1,676,728 downwards.
TCGCGGTGTCCAATACGCCTGCGAGACTTATCGACAGATGCTGGCGGAGCATGGGATGGAGCGGAGCATGAGCCGCACCGGCAATTGCTACGACAACGCGGTGATGGAGAGCTTTTTCAGCACGCTGAAGACGGAGCTCATTTATCACGAGCACTACGCAACGCAAGCGGAGGCTCGGCGTTCGATCTTTGAGTACATTGAAGTGTTTTACAATCGCCAGAGACGTCACTCGGCGATAGGCTACCAAAGCCCCGAAGCGTTCGAGGCCAGCCTGAACTGACGATTTGGCCGCGCCACCGAACGTGGGGAAGGTCACTTCGGTGTATACCGCAACGGAATGCGGCGAACGTGTCCGTGAACTCAAACATTTACTTTTTCCAAGAGACAAGACGGGGAACAAATACCGAGATTATTCGCGCGGGCTAAGGGACAAGGGTAAGCTTCAAATTGCCGCTCGTAATACTCGCGGAGCCTTGATCGAACTTTGTTTTGAGAACGCAGATTTGGCTGAGATTGCTCTTTCAAATCTAGCTCGTAAACGAGAACACGGCTCAATAATTTTTATAGCCCTTGAGGCGGCAAGCCTGCATTTGACGAATCCGACGAGATTTGATGGCCATGAATTTTGGCTGAACATGGTCTCCAGCATGTTTCGCGCCCCGATCGCAATCGTCTTAAAGAGCATCAAATTGTTTTACGGTTTCAAATGAACGCCAACATCAATGACGATGAATTGAGTATCCTCGCTTATCTCCACGAGTGCGCGAAAGCATTTGGCGAACACGGCCGATTTGAGCCAAAGGAGATTATGCAAGCCCTTAAATTGGACGATCCAAATTTCGTAAAGCACATCAGCTATCTCGTTGAACACGATCTAGCTGGGATTAAGACGATAGATGTTTCGACGATGCAGACGGGACAAAAGCATCGAATCATTGGCGTCTGGCTGACCGGCAAGGGAGAGAATTTTATGCGGGAGCTTGAAGCTCAACCTGGGATTGCTCGAAAGATAACCGTCGCATCGCTCAAAGAGCTAGGAAAGACTGGCCGAGATATTGCCGTAGCCGTTTTGACCGCCGCATTGACCCACGGACGATAAATAAGCAATTCTTTCAGAAAACTCTAGGCATACTAAACCATTACTTCGATGAAACTTTTGTTACGCGGAGCAAAATCGCAGGTTGATTCGGCATCGAAACGATCGTGTTATTTTCTGCCGTGAGATCATTGCCCATTAAGCTGCTCATGGTGAAGACCTGATTCACCGGCGCTATCGTCATGTTCCAGGTATCGATGACATCGACGTGCAATTGTGTGCCGGGCGTCAGGCCCCTGGCGGGTAACTTGAGGACCCAATTTTTCGGGGGTTGATGGCGCCCGAAGTAGACGAAATAAAACGCGCCGATTTTACCGCCGACGGTGGCTTCGTCGCTCTCATCGATCGGTTCGATTCCCTCCGGCGGGCTGCTCTGCATGATCTGGCGATAGAACGCGAGTCGTGCCGGGCTTTTCCCGATGAGCACGCCCCCGACGCCGGTCCACCCATTTTTCATGAATGTCTCGCCGTGGCCGGCATAGACGCCGAGGACCGTGGCGGTCCAGAATCGATCCACCATGTCTTCCGCCGGCAGGTGGCCCCAGGCTGGGGGAATGTCCCCTTCGTACTTGATCTCATCGAACACGATCGGCATGTTGTATAGTCGGCGATTCTTCGCCGCGCTTTGCTGCGGGGTTCCCTGAATGGAGGCGTGCGTCATCCAGGGTTTGTTGTAAACGATGCGGTCCTGTTGAATGCTGCGCAGGTGTCCGTAGGGATCATCTTTGACGATGATCTGAAAGAAACGATCCCAATCCGCCGTTGTCTTCGCGTGGAGATGGTCATATTCGTTAGCCGCCGACCACCAGACATTGTGATATGCGGCCAGTCTCGCGATGACATAATGTAGGTATCGGTCGTCGGCATCGGCGGGCATCGTCGCGAAGCCGAGCGTCTTGGCATAGGGGTGAAAAAGAATCACATCGGCTTCAATTCCTTCGTCGGCAAGGCTCTGAACCTGCCGCTCAAAGTTCCGAAAATAGGCGGGATTGATATGCGCAAAATTCCACTGCTTCTTGTCGGTGCTGAATTTTGTGTAATCCGATTTTGGATCGGCCGGCTCAAAGGGCCAGCGGGCCGGAATATTGTCCGGCTTAAATTCCGACGGGAAGACGCACATGCGCACTTTGTTGAAGGGAGAGTTCCGCAGGGTTTGCAGCGTTTGGGATTCGCGCGTGGTGGGCTGGCTGGTCCACTCGTAGGCGGTAGTGCCGCATTCGAAATAGGGGGTGCCGTCGGCATAGACAAAATGAAAATGGTTGGTGACGCCAACGGGGCCATGGTTTGCCGGATCGGGCGGGCCGCAGGAGAAATGGCCGGTTTTTCCGGCCAGGGCGGGGATGTTGCTGTGAGTTTCGTACGACCATGATCCCTGTGTCATCGGCATGAAGCGGATGCGGTAGGTGCCGTCGCCGTCGTAAAAGCCGTTTGCGTCGATCGTCTTGGAGCCGGAGGTGAATGAAGCGAAGAGGGAGACATCGTCGAACGGGTTGCCGCCGGCGGGGCCGTGGAGGGCGATTTCGTACATGCCCCATTGGCCGACGGTGAAGTTACCGTTGGACGTATTTTCGGGCGCACCCTGTGATGCTGCGGGTAAACCGAGCGCGATGCATGTCAGAAACCCGGCGATAAAAACCCAACCGAGACGTGTCGTGGTCATGCTTCCGCCATCTGCATTATCGCCTGGAATCTGGCAGCCCTCACAGCATAACAATACCAAGCCTTCGGCCATTTTGAACGGCAATCCACGAAGGGCATTCAAAAATGCAGTTGCGAGTTCTAAGCATGTCGCTCATGTCTGGCCCCGGGTCTTCCCGTTGCCCTGAAGCTCGGTCGCGAATAGGGCTGGCAAACGGCGCTTGCCGTACCCGAGGTCGCTTCCGATTTTTGTCGGGAAATCGCATCTCCGCCTTTCTCCCCCTCCCCTCCCGCGCATACAATAGAGATAACAATGTCGCTCCCCGCGACACCATCCCCGTCTCATCCAACCTTTTCGCGGAGGTCTCCATGTCCACAGCCACGCTCAAATCGTCCCACGCCCACGATTCCAAGAAGAACGGCTCCCCCGTCAAAATCCGCCAGACCAAAATGCTGATCGACGGCAAATGGGTCGGCTCCGTCAGCGGGCGAACCTTCGAAACCATCAACCCCGCCACCGGCAAAGTCATCGCCAACGTCGCCGAGGGCGAAAAAGCCGATATCGATCTCGCCGTCCGCGCCGCCCGCAAGGCTTTCGACTCCGGCCCCTGGCGCAAGATGAACGCCCGCCAGCGCGGACGCCTCATCAACAAGCTCGCCGACCTCATCGAAGACAATCTCGAAGAGCTCGCCCTCCTCGAAACCCTCGACAACGGCAAGCCCATCCGCGACAGCCGCGCCGCCGACCTCCCGCTGGTCATCGACTGCTACCGCTACTACGCCGGCTGGGCCGACAAAATCGAAGGCAAAACCATCCCCATCAACGGTCCCTATTTCTGCTACACCCGCCACGAGCCCGTCGGCGTCGTCGGCCAGATCATCCCCTGGAATTTCCCCCTCCTCATGCAAGCCTGGAAATGGGGCCCCGCCCTCGCCACCGGCTGCACCATCATCCTCAAGCCCGCCGAGCAAACGCCCCTCTCCGCACTTCGCGTCGCCGACCTGGCCATGGAAGCCGGCTTTCCCAACGGCGTCATCAACGTCGTCCCCGGTTTCGGTGAAACTGCCGGCGCCGCCATCGCCGAACATCCCGACGTCGACAAAGTCGCCTTCACTGGCAGCACCGAAGTCGGCAAGCTCATCATGCAAGCCGCCGCTCGCTCCAACCTCAAACGCGTCACCCTCGAACTCGGCGGCAAGAGCCCCAACGTCGTCTTCGCCGATTCTGATCTCGACGCCGCCGTCGAAGGCTCCCACTTGGCACTCTTCTTCAACCAAGGCCAGTGCTGCTGCGCCGGCAGCCGACTCTTCGTCGAATCCAAAATCCACGACGAATTCGTCCAGCGCATGCTCAAAAAGGTCAAGCAGGTAAAAGTCGGCGACCCCTTCGACCCCCACACCGAGCAGGGCCCCCAGGTCAGCCAGGAACAATTCGACAAGGTCATGGGCTATATCGACTCCGGCCGCTCCGGCGGCGCCCAGTGCGTCACCGGTGGCCAGCGCCACGGCAAACTCGGCTATTTCATCGAGCCCACCATCTTCACCAAAGTCAAAGACGAAATGCCCATCGCCCAGGAGGAAATCTTCGGCCCGGTGATGTCCATCATCCCCTTCAAAGACATCGACGAAGTCATCCAGCGTGGCAACAAATCCTTCTACGGCCTGGCCGCCGCCGTCTGGACCCGCGACATCTCCAAAGCCCATCGCATGGCCGCCGAACTCCGCGCCGGCACCGTCTGGATCAACTGCTACGACGTCTTCGACGCCGCCGCCCCCTTCGGCGGTTTCAAAATGAGCGGCATCGGCCGCGAACTGGGCGAATACGCCCTGCGAAATTACACCGAAGTAAAAACCGTCACTGTCGCGATGTAGCTCCCAGCTATTCGCCTCTTACCCCCTCTCCCAGTACGCGGGGCGCAGCCCTCAGGCAGAGGGTTGGGGTGAGGGCAAGGGCGAGGTCTTTCTCTCCTGTTCTTAGGCGAGTGCAGCATCGGCAGACCACGTCCAATGGCCTTTCAACGTCCAGAAGCGTCGCCAATCACGGATCGGAAAATACTTAATTCAGAGCTAACACGATCGATAACCTCATTCCAACCGCCCGCGATATTTTGCCGAAACAATCGCATTGTCGGATACCACGGGCTATCCGTCCGCTCAAGGAGCCATCGAAAATTCGGCACAAGTTCGAGCATCACCCACACCGGCTTGCCCATTGCCCCGGCCAAATGAGCGACCGAGGTATCCGTGGTGATCACCAAATCCATCAAGGAGATTGCTGCCGCAGTATCAGCAAAGTCAGTTAGTCGAGCGCCCAGGTCCACGAGGTGCAGGCCGGCGGGCGGGTCGTTGGCTTGTTTACCGGCCTCTCCCTTCTGAAGGCTATAAAACTTCACACCCCTTACATTCGCCAGCGGAGCCAATGAGGCCAATTTCATCGACCGCGATCGGTCCCCCTTGAACCGAGGATTACCTGCCCACGCCAAACCAACTTTGATACTGGCATCCGCACATTCGATGGTGGATTTCCAAAACTCAACCAATCGCGGATTGCAGCTCAGGTACGGCACCACTGCGGGAATTGTGGACAAGCTGGTTCCCATGATTGCGGGTAGGCTGAGTAACGGACAATAAACGTCGAATGACGGGAGGGTTTGACCGAAGGTGGCGATCTCGCATGGCAGCGGTAGAGATTCAAGAAGCCGGTGGAGTTCCGGCTGGCACTCAATGACGATTTTCCCTCCTCGCTGAACAATCAGCAGCGCATATCGCACGAATTGGATCGTATCGCCCAATCCCTGTTCACTGTGCAGCAGAATCTTCCGTCCGTTTAAAGGTGATCCGTCCCAACGCGGCCGTGCAAACTGACGAGCCTGTGACGGAAAGTCCTTCCATCGCCAGCGCCATTCGTACTCGATCCACCCCTCGTTGAATTCTCCGCGGAGCAACAGGCAATTCGCCAGCCCATAGTGGGCCTCGACCAGGTTCGAATTGAGTTGAATTGCCTGGCGGTAAGCCGAAACGGCTTCGTCAATTTGACCCAGATCGTGCAAAGCGTCAGCCAGATTCGAGTAGCCATCCGCATAGGCCGGCTTCAATTCGATCGCGCGACGGTGAGCGGCGACAGCTTCCTGGAGCGATCCGTTTTGACGCAGCGCGTTGCCAAGATTGCTATGCGCCTCCGCAAAACGCGGATTTAATTTCAACGCTTGCAGGTAGGCGGCTATCGCTTCGTCAGGCACACCTTTGCCGCGCAGGGCGTTTCCCAAATTGCTGTAGCCGGCGGCGTTTTGAGGTTGAAGTCGAAGAAACTTGTTATAGGCATCAATCGCCTCATCGAATGATCGCAAGTCGCACAACGCGTTGCCTAAATTTGCGTACGGCTCGGCGAAACGTGGCTGCAGGCGAATAGCCGTTCGAAAGGCCGCGATCGACTCATTGATTATGCCTCGATCGCGAAGCGCGACACCAAGATTGTTGTGTGCCTCGGGAAAGGCAGGTCGGATTTGCAGTGCGTTGCGATACGCGGCTATGGCTTCATCGACGCGACCTGCGTCACGAAGAGCGATTCCCAGGTTATTTAGCGCGTCTGGGTATTTTTCGTTAAGGCCAATCGCCTGACGAATTTCGCCGATAGCTTCGCTCAGCAATCCTTTCGCCCTTAAGGCCACTCCAAGATTGTTGTGCGCCTCGGCATAATTCGGATTAAGCCTGAGTGCGCAACGGAATTCGGAAATCGCGTCATCCATTCGATCCTTGTCGCAGAGCGCATTCCCGAGATCACTGTGGAAATAGGCGTTTTCTGGTTCAATCGCAATCGCCTGTTGAAGGTAATCGATTCCCGCATCCAGCCGCCCGGCACACGAGGCCAATACTCCGAGCCGGTGAAGCGCCTGTGGATGAGCAGGTTGGTGACTCAGCACTTGGCGGTAAAATCTCTCGGCTTCGGCAAAATTTCCCGCTCGCTCCATCGCTGCTGCCACCAGCATCGCCTGTCTGACATCCATAGCCTGCACCCGATTTCAGCTCATGGAGATTTGTATCGTTTAGGATTTGAAGCGTCGAGTCATTGCAAACAAATCGGGCCGTCAGGTAATCCGGATGAGCGAAAAGCTGGGGGCTCACACTCACTCCTCCGCATCCCGAAACATCTCCCCCAACTCCACAAACCGCGCATATGCGCCCCCCTCCATCCTCCCCCGCACCGCATCCAGCATCGGCCCCAGCAGCCACTCCGTCCGATTCTCCGCAATCCGCAGCGCCAGCTTCAAATCCGACACATGCCCCTGGGCCTCTCTCCCACCCAGCGTTGCCAGCAGCGCCCGCAGATAATAAATCCTCGCAATCACATACCCCTCCGCCTCCGAGCGCAGTGAATATGCCCGCTCCACAGCCTCTATCGCCTCGCCATCCCTTCCCAATCCCACCAGCACCCGCGCCAGGTGGCACAACGTCGCCGGCTTCTCGTAATCCTTTGAAAGCAGATGCCGATAGATCTCCTCCGCATCTGCAAACGCCCCATCGCTATATGCCTCAAACGCCAGCTCGCGAAGCTCAAAATACGCCACCTCATCCTCGTCCCCCATCAGCGCCCGAGTCCGCAATCGCCGGCGGACGCTGTTCGCGGCCGCCTCCGACCCCGCGCTCTGGATCATTTCCCGCAGGTTCTCCGCGTGCTCCGAGATCTGTTCCGAGTTCCACCCGCTTTTCGCAATCACTTCGATGGCCTGATTGCGAAACATTTCGCCCGCCTCCGCCCGCCCCGTCTTCACCATGATCTGCGACAGCGCCAGCAGCCACGGCAGCGCTTCCACGCAATCCGGCATCACCTGAATCTTCTCCAGCAAACACACCTCCACCGCCGCCAGCGAATCAAATTCCTTCAGCAATTCCGTCCGCGACACGATCAGCGTCCCGATCGCGTTCGCGCAAATTTCATCATCGTGCGCCGATTGATCCCACACATCCAGGATACACTCTGGTCTGCCGCCGCATTTCGAATCCGTCATTCTTTCTCCCGTTGCGCCGGCCAGAACCGCGCCGCCGCCGCATAGATATCATCCGCAGCCACGACCTTCGCCCCGCCGACGACCGCCAAACTTACCGCCGCATCGAGCAAGCTTAGCGCCTTCCCCGGAAAACACCCCGGCAATTCCCTCGCCGCCTTGATGCACGCCGCCGCAACCGTTTCATGAATCTCCACCCCATATCCCTCCTGCGCCTTAGCGAGAATCTGCATCACCGCGCCGCGCCCAAGCTCGGGAAGCGAAACCACCTGCACCCGCCGCAAAAGATCCCCGATCCCCACCAGCTTCACCCCCTCCGGCATCGCCGTCCCCACGATCTTCGCCCCCCGGTCGATCCCCTGCTTCAAAACCAGGTGCCCATTGGCAACCTGGTTCAGCAGAATTTCAATCTGCTCAATCGCCAAAACCGGCGCCTCTGGACCGCCTCCTCCATCAATTCCATCAAACACCGGATCGCCGCCTCATCGCTGGTGGATGAAAGCAGCTCCAGAAGATTCACTTCGATCATCCCCGCTCTTACCCCCTCTCCCGGTACTCCGGGAGAGGGCAGGGGTGAGGGCCTCGAAAAAATCCTCACCAAATTCGGACTCTCATTTACCTTCTTCGCCACCCCCCGTAACAAACAACTCTTCCCCGCCCCCGCTCCCCCCCCAATCAGCCCCATACACGCCTCGCGTCGGCACAAACACGCCATCACCTCATTGATCTGCTCTTCCCTCCCCACCACCTCTCGAACCTCCCCCTCAATCCTCTTCCCAAACCTCTCCAGTAATCCCGAAAATTCCCCCCCATCAAACCCCAGAATCTTGAGCGCATTCTGCACCACGCTAGCCATATCCCGATCCGCCGCCGTATCCAGCGAAAGCGCCCGCCACCCCTGCCGCACGCAATCGCCCGGCAGCACCGTCCGCTTATCCCGGTCCGCCCCGATATAGTTCAGCCCCTCATCCACCAGCGCCAAATACGGCTTCCCCGGCGACGGACGCTTCACCAGCAGATTCGTCGTCCCCTTGCTGAACATATCCTCCCTGATCGGCACCTGCCGCAGCATCAGCGTGTCGGCATCCAGAACCCTCACCCCCACCTTCCGCTGCTGCAATTCCTTCAAAAGTGATTTTGGTAACACGATCATGTCGAGCACCTCTCAGCAATATTCGTCCGCAAATCATGCAGCCAGCCCAGCCCCAGCGCCGCGAACTCCGCCGTGCGCTGAGGTGCGCCACCCACTTTTCGCTGTCGGTGAACGGATTGCGCATATCCAGCGCCGCCCGCGTCTGCGTATCCACGATATACGCCCAGTCGCACCCATACCGCCGCGCTTCGCCATGCAGCCGCCGGATCGCCTCCCCGCGCACTTTCGCCCGCCCCGTCGCCGGTGGCTCCCTCGTCGCCCGCTCGATCTCCTCCACCCCCGCCACCCGATGGTTCAAAACCCCCGCCGCATCCAGCCCATTGAAAATCCCCCCCGGCCCCAGCTCCCCAAACCGCATGTCCAGCTCAAAAAGCTCCAGCCTCAATTGCAAAAATGCCTCCATCTGCTCCCAGCTCATCCCCCGCGCCGCCAGAATCGGCGTCATCTCCTTCACCACGTTCTTCAGCGGACCCTGCGGATCGAGCACAAATTTCGCGTTCAGTTGCGGCCTCGGCTCCGTCTGCGCCGTAAGATCGCCGCACACCCGCAGCAGCCCCATCAAATTGTTCCACTGCTTCACCAGCCACCACGAAAATCCCCGCCGCTGAATCCGCGACTCGAAGATGCTGTGCTTAATGGCCCAGTCCAGGCAAGTCGCCACGCTCTGCGGCGCATTCTCCAATCGCGTCAGCATCGCCTCCCACTCCGCCACCGCCACCGGCGCCCACGCCGGCATAAACGGTTCCCCCGCCACCCGCCGCGCCATCTCACAATAATGCCGCTGAATCTGCAGTGCGCTCACCCGCCCGCCCCCCGCCGTCGCCGCCGTCTCTTTACATGTCGGATCCGACGCGAAAATCCGGTACGCATCCACCGGCGATCGCAGCCCCATCCCCTCCCCCGGATTCAACCCCGCCTCCGCCATCGCCACCACCATCGACGTCGTCGCCCCCTTCAGCCAGGTCACCCGCTGCGAGCAGTTGCTCTCCCCCACCAGCACGTGCAACCGCTGATATCCCCCGTTGCACAGCGACTCGCTCTTGGTGTGATAAATCCCCCGCCCCCCCGTCGAACAGCTCGATACGCTCGCGTTGATGTGAAACGACCGCGGCGAAAGCGTAAACCGGCAGCTCCCAGCCGACGTCGGATCGAATCCCCCCGCCCCCGTGATAATCACCCGCGAAATCAAAAACGGAATCATATCCTTCGGCAGCTTCGAAACATCCGCCCGGTGCATGTAATTCTCATGCGCCCCCCACGTCGTCCCCATCCCCGAATAATCCACGTTCACCTTATAAAACTTCGCGCTCCCCACCTTCCGGCGATCCACCAGCTTCTTCGCCAGGTCAAACAGAATCTTCTCCCCCGCCAGCAGATACCGCACCAGGTCCCACGGATTATCCACCTCCGGCGTACACATCTCCTGGTGCTCCCCCGCATCCACGTAAGACCGGCTCCCATTCCCCATAAAAATCCCGCTCCCCCCCAGGCTAGGCAGACACGCATGCTCTTTCGCCGCAATCGCATTCAGCTCATGCAGTGCGCGCGTGCGGTCTGCCGCGCCTCCCCTCGGGCCCGTCGCATTAAACGCATACTCATTCTCATTTCCCATCAGGCGCCGCATGGTTACTCTCCTCCCTGCTGCCGGTTCGCGTTCAAAAACGCCTCCGCATCCCCCGAAAGCGCCTGATCGATCATCGCATCCGCCTCGTTCAGCATCCGCTGACACTGTTCCGCCGTCTGCGAATCCCCACCCTCCGGCCCGCCCTGCACCACATTCGCCTCACGATGAATTTCCCGAACCATCATCTCCGTATCCATGACACAACTCCTTTACGAAAAATTTTCCGACTCGCCCGATCGATCCGGGACCACCCCGGCCGACCAGCTTTCTCGATCCAATTTTTCTTCCGAATTCACTTCCCCAATCTCTTTGAACAACCTCCTCAGCCCCTCCATTGGCGACGCCGCCGATTGCAAAATCCCCTCGCACCGCGCCCGCGTAAACCCAAACGGATTGTTCATCCGCAGCGTCTGATACGTCGGCCACCCCCGATCCCCAAACCGGCTCGACCTCAGCCGCACCATGTCCCAGTCCACGTCGTCCACCATTGACGCCGCATTCCGCAGCACCCACGCCCGCAGCCACGCCCGCGTCTCCTCCGGCGGCTCATTCACCAGCCGCTCCACCGCCGCATCCTCCACAACTCGCTTCACCCCCCCCGCCTTCTCCAGCCCCCAGTAAAGCCCCTCCCCCGGATCCAGGCTCGACCACAAATTGTCCAGATATTTCATCCGCCTCTCCTCCCACCCATGCTTCGCCGGCGCCCGCTCCAGCAGCCGCATCTTCGCCACCCAGTCAATCCGCTCCGCCAAATAATCCATATCCCCCGTGCGCAGCTTCTCCATGCACTCTCCCCACACCCGCATATTCTGCTCCACATCCGCCACCAGCCCCGCCGCTCTCCCCGCATCCACAAACCTCCGCGCCTTCTCATAAATCGCCCCCAGAAATTCCACCGCCGTAAACTCCCGTCCCCCCACCAGCCGCGCCCGCGCCTTCAGCCCCGGATCCCGGCTCCACGCGTGCACCGCCGTCACCGGCTCATCCAGTAAAAATTTCGTCGGCACCTGCCCCTGCTCGATCATCGCCAGCACCACCTGCATCATCGTGTCCCGCATCAGCGCCGCGTGATGACACAGCACATTGTCAAACATAATCACATGCAGCCGCGCCAATCCCCCCTCCCGCTCGTCCCGCGGCCCGGAAAGCGATTCATCCCGCGCATTCACCAGCGGCCTCCGATACGTCGTCGCCTCCGAAATCGTCGTCTCGATAAAATCCGCCCGCGCCGATATCTGATACTTCACCCCCCCCTCCCCATTCTCCGCCCCCACCTTCCCCGCCCCGGTGAGCACAATCGCCGAAGCCTGCATCGACGCCAAAAACTGAAGGTAGTGCATTTTCCGAAACAAAATGTTGTTGAAGCACCGCCGCGTCACCAGGTAATTCACGTGCGACCCATAGCTGTGCCCCTGTCCATCCGAATTGTTCGCCAGCACCTTGATGACGGCCCGATCCCCCATCAATTCATTCGCCCGCACCATCGCATCCCGCGCCACCAGCAGCATCCCCCGCGACGCCGCCAGATGCTGAAGCGCACTAAAACACTCCGCCGTACAAATCTCCAGGTGATTCAAATCGATATAAACACACCCCCCATTTTTCGGCAGAAACTTCCTCCCAAAATCCTGCGCATACTGCCGATACCCCCCGCCTGGCGACGTTGACGCATATCCATCCTCATACCAATCCCTCCCCACCGCAAAATAACCCTCCTTCCGCACCACCGTCCGTGCATGCCCCCTGACCTGCGCCAGCAGCGCCGCCGCCGCTTCCGGAGCAGTTTCATTCCCCCCACGCCCCCCGCTTTCAATGATAAAGTTCCCCAGCTCCACATCCGACCCGCAAAGCTTCGGCACCACCCCATCGCTCGCAATCTCCCTTTCCAATTCTCCCGACATAAAAATCTCCATTCGCACACCCCCTTCTTGTTTAGCCGCGACCCGAAGGGGAGCGCTTCCCGTGTCATCCCCATCTACGCCCCCTCCACCAAATACTCCCCCCGCCGCCCCACCCTCCGCACAATCGGTTCCACAGAAATCACCGTTAAATCCGTAGGCAAATCCGCAAGCTGGTTCCGCGCATTATGCACCGTGATATTCGTCGCCAGCCGCTCGATCGTCGCCGCAATCGCCTCCTCAATATCCCCCACCGTCATCCCCGCCTCCCCGCCGCGCATTTCCCGCTGATACGCCGCAAGCTGCGCCGCCCCGCAGATCTGCTGAATCAACCTCCCGCACGCCAGGTCTTTCGCCATCACCATCCGCGTCTTCCCGTCATTGAACTTCAACCGGCAAATCTGCGCAACCGGCGAATTGGGGTGATAAATCCGCGATACCGCCGTCTCGATCATCTCCCGCCGCGTCGCCTCCGCCATCTGCCCATTGGGGTCAAACGGCAGCGTCGCCCGCAGATGAATCCCGAAAATCTCCTTCGCCCCCTTCATGTCCGGCGGCCCCACATGAATCTCATGATCCGACAACCTCTGCTGCAGCTGCGCTGTCGATCAAATCCTTCCGATTCGTCGTCGCCACCACCGCAACCCCATCCCTCTCCGCAAACCCATCCAGCTCCGTCAGCAGCGCGTTCAGCGCCTTGTCCGAGTAATACCCCTGCGTATGCCCCCGAACCCGCCCGATGCTGTCCACCTCATCCAGAAACAAAACCGCCTGCGACCCATCCTTCGTCGCCTCCCGCAAATTCGCGAACAGCGTCCGGATATTCTTCTCCGTATTCCCCACCAGGCAGCTCTCCCACTCGCTCGGCTTCACGATGAAAAACCGCACCGCCTTCCCCGTCATCCGCGATATCTCCCCCGCGGCCGCCCGCACCATCAGCGTCTTCCCGCACCCCGGCGGCCCCACCAACAAAATGCTCGCTCTCCCATTCAACCCATACTCCTTCGCTCTCTTCGCATCCACCAGCATCGCCGTCAGAATCCCCATCAGCTTCATCACGTTCTCATCCTGCCCCCCGACCGCCGCCAGCGAAGTTTTGGGAACCTCCCCCATCAAGAATCTCCCCGCCTCCGATTCCTCCACGCGATCCAGCGCAATCCGCGCCGCCGGCTCCCACCTCACCCGCTCCCCCGCCTTCAATTCCACTTCCCGCAGCTCCTCCGAAAGCTCCGCCTCCACATCCTCCTCACGGCTCTTCAAAATCACCGTCCCCCGCGAAGTCTTCTCCACCACCGTCGCGATCTCCCCGGTACTCCGCCTCCGCGGGCTGCACTTCACGATCGCCGTCATCTCCTTGTTCAGCAAAACCTCGCACCCCTTCCTCAGCTCCTCCACCTTCACCTCCCCGCACACCCCCACCACCCGGCTATTGCTCCCCTGAAAAACCAGCGCATTCCTCTCCTCCGGCTTCCCAATCAACTCGACGAACGTCGCCACATACCAAGTCTTCTCCAGCAGCTCGTTAAACTTCCCCCGCATCTCCTGCACCGCCCCCCGCGCCTCCTTCAACCCCGCATCCATCCGCTCCAATCGCCCAAACACTTCCCCCATCACCATCACCCCCACCTCCGGCGACCGCGCATGCAGCTCCAGCAAAAGCTGCGTCTTCTGCCCTGCCGCCAGCGATCCTTCTCCCGTCGCCGTCAGCTTCCCAAGAATCTCCATGATTTGATTCGATTCAGACCTTCGCATGACTCCCACCTCGCAATGAAAAAAATGTCTCCGGCATCGGCACATTCACCACATGAAATCCCCGCTGCGCCACCATCCCCCCGCCATCCAAAAAGTGTCCACGAAAGCCCCCACCGCGGCGAATCCGTCAATAGCAGCGCCACGCTGTACGCCCGCGGAAAAACGCTCCGGTGCAACAACACATCCTCTTCACTCAAAAACGCCCGCGCCACCCGCGACCCGCGCGATTCATATTCTTCTTCCGCCCCTGCCGCGCCCCCGGTCTCAATCGCATTCTTGAAAAAACTATGCGAATGCCACCACCCCAGCCAAACCTCATTCTTCCCCCGCGCCTTCACCCCCTCCTCCAGCTCCGTCCAAGTCTGCGGACTGAACGTTAGCCGCGTAAGCTGCGACTTCGCCCGCGCCGCAACCTGCGCCGTCACCTCCAGAAAAATCTCCCCCGTCTCCACATCCCTCCGCACATGCCCCACCAGAATCCCCCCCGTCTCCAATTCCCCCGCCTGCCGCGTCAAAACCGAAGCCTCCTCCAGCGCCCCCCAGTCCACAAACACCGGCACATCCCGCTCCTCCCCCGCCCCAAACCCAATCGCCCGCCCCATCATTTCATCCATCCGCCCCGGCAGAATATTCACCGGCTTCGCCCCCGCCTCCATTACAATCCGCCCCTGCTTCCCATTCCCTTTCGCCGAAAATTCCTTCGCCACCACGCGATACTCAAACAATTCCCCCGACCGCAATTTCCCCACCTCCACCAGCCGATTCGCCGCCCGCTGCGCTAGCGGCCGAAAGTAATCCAGCGTCACCAACATCGACGCCGACCCCGCACCTTGCGCCATTGCCGTAGCCTTCACCCCCCGCACCACCGGCAATTCCTTCGACCACACCGGCTCCAGCGTCACCCCCACCGCCGCATCAAAATCCTCCAGCTCCCCCCGCGCACCAGCTTGAGTATCAAATGCTCTTCCACCGGCGCCCAATCCACCTTCACCGCCGCACGCCCGACAAGTTCCCCCGTCGCCCGACGCGAAAGCTCCAGCCCAAATTCAAGTCGCTCATCCTGCATACCAATCACTCGCGCAAAAACCTCTGAAAAGTGCCTGCCGGGCGCGATCACCCACGCCCGCCAGACACCCCTTCCCGGAACGCCCACGGCGCCGCCGTGGGTTCCCCCGGATTTTCACCCCGCATCAATCGAGGGCTGCAACACACACTCCTCCCCCTGCTCGATCACCCTCCCCACCACATCCGACTCCAGCAGCACCTGCCCATCCCGGTTCCGCCGCAGCGTATGACTCACCGGATTCCCTTCCGGATCGTTCGGCGGAAGCTGCATCATCTCCAGCAGCGAAGGCACCACCTCCCCCACCGATGCATCCACCGGACACGCCTTCACCCGAGCCGACTTCTGCCCGCTCACATCGCGCACCTCAAACGAAATCGTTTGCACTTGACTCATCTGCATACTCCTCTGGTCTTGAAACACTTTCTGCCGATTGCGAAGACCATCCTCGCATCGCAAGAAATCGTTTTGCCGTCTCCTCATCCCCCAGCGCCCCCACTTCCCGCACCGACATCCCCGCCGCCACCGAAAGCGCCGACAACAGATGCCCCGCCTCTGCCGACCCGGCACTCCCTTCCAGCACGACCTTCCCCTCCCGAACTCCCCCGCGCACCCACCGCACCCTCCCCGACACCTGCAGCAGCACCACCCCAATCGCCTCTCGCGACGCCCCCGACAAAAGAACAGTGCCGCCGGACTTCGGCGAGCCCAGTCGAGCCGTCTCCCCACCGGCGGAATCCCCCCGCCCCACCTCCACCGCCGCGTAAATCCTTTTGCCCCCCCGCACCATCGCCTGCACAAAAATCCCCGGCACCTCCAGTTCCACCGCCACACGACCCTCGCTCCTCAGGTTACACCTCCAACCCGCCATCCGAATGATCTCACCCAAATCTTCCCCCTCGCTCGCGCCTTCCTGCGCGGACAAACCATTCTCCCCACCCCCCCGCAATCGCCCCTGAACCTCCTCGATATCCCCCATCCCCTCGCGCACCCGTTGCCCCAGCCCCTCCTCCGAATCAATCCAAATCTCCCGAAAAATCTCCGCACACCCATCCCCTCCCCTCACCCCGATCTTCGCCGCGCCGTTCAGCGCCCCATTCACCCGCGCTAGTTCCCACGCACACCGCGAGATCGCCAGCCCATGAATCCGCCCCCGCGCAACCTGCGCGCACAGCTCCACCCACTTCTCTCCCACCACTGCCGTCACACCCCTCTCTTTCCCCCGCCCCCGGTATCCCGGGGGAGGGCAGGGGAGGGGGCCGTCGGCAGCTTCACGCCCGCGCCCAACCCACTCTTCGAGAACCTTGTTCACCCGCGCCCGAATCTCACTCTGCTCACACAATCTCACGGCTTCCCCCTTTCGGCTCCGAAGCCTCCACCTGAATCTCCACCTTCCGCCTCTTCAGTGGCCGATCGTCCACCGGAAACCGATTTTGGTTATTCACCGCCCAGAGCCCGGCTTCCGCGTTCAAACTCACCTGAGACGCCCACCTCCGATACGTGATCAACCCATGCACCTGGAACAAAATCTCCACCAGCGGCAACCCCGGCCGGAAAAACTTCTCCCCCAAACAGATCGCCGGCACCAGAATATTTGGATGGAAAACATTCCGCGGATACAGCCACGATAAAATCTCAAAAGTATTCGCTCGCCTGAGATAATCGTCTGGGAAAAAAATCCCGATATCCCAGCGCTCCCGCGTCGCCACCTCCCCGTTCGCATTCTTCACCAACCCCTTGCAATAAAACCGCGCAATGAAATGCTGCGCCGGCCCATCCGTAGTCCGCAGCGCCTTGAGCCGCAGCAGATCGCTGCTCGCCGCCAGCTCCATTCCCGCTGCCCACTGCTTCTCCAGAAATTTCGCAAAGATCCGATCCATTGCATCCTCACCCTTCCACCCCCGCCCCCACCAGTTCGATGAATTCCTCGCCCTCCCCATCCCCCACGCTCACAACATCTCCGCTCAACAGCCCCACATCCCCAATCCCCCTCTCCGCCAGTTCCCCACAGATTTCCAGCCGCGGCACCATGCCAAACCCCAGCGGCTGCACATCCCCGCCGCACTTCTCACACTTCCCCATTCCCTTCTCCCTCCCCTGCAACATCACCACCCTCCGCTGATCCCCACACCCCCGGCAAACCACCCGCGTAATCCACGATTTCCCCTCCACCGCAATCCCCTTCTTTGGCCCGCCCACCACAATCTCCCCCAGCGTTCCCACCCGCTTCCGCCCAATCTCCCAAACCCGATGGTCAAACCGGCACCCAGGATTCCTCCGCAGCGAATTCACATAAACGTGATGTCTCTCCGCCTCGATCACGATCTGCTTCCCCACCAGATCGCTGCTCATCCCCCGCTCCAGAATTTTCCCGCACTCCAGCACCGCCAGCGACGCCGCCAGTCCCCCCAGCGCCGCGCTCGCCCCCGTCGCCGGCGCGTCTTTCACTCCCCCATCGCACGCATAACTCCGCGAAATCTGCTGATAATCCCGCTCCGTAAACGCGCACTCGATGCACGCATCCCCAGCCCCCGCTCCATACACATCCACCCGCGCCAGCAACCCATCCGCCCGAATCGCCACATCCAGGCAGGCCAATCCAAGCCGGCACCTGATCCGATTGATTTCCGCCCTCGAAAGCTTCATGTCCACGCATCCGACAATCAAATGCTCTTTGAACCTCCCCGCCGGCACATTCTCCACCCGATCCACAATCGCCGTAACTTTCAGGTTCTCCCGAATCTTCCTCAGCCGCCGCGCCAATGCCTCCGCCTTCGCCAACCCCACATCCTCCCGATCAATCTCCTGGCAACGCACATTCTCGTTCGTATAAACCTGATCGTCGCACAGCACGATCTCCCCAACGTCATCCCTCCGCGCAATTTGCACCGCCAGCTGCGATCCAACATTCCCGTTCCCGATCACGCCCACACCCTTCAATTTGGAATTTTGCCCGCTCATTCCAACCCCTCCGGGATCCACTGATAAACCCCATCCAGCCCCGTCCCCTGGTCGCACAGGCGCACTTCTCCGCATACGTCCAGCAAGAAAACTCCCCCGTCTGATGATGAATCGCCCCGCACTTCGGGCACCGCACCACATCCCCTCCGCAAATCTCACCCTTACACCGCGCAGACCACCCCCCGCGCCTCCGAAAAACGCTCCACCCGCGCCAGGCTCTCGCTCGAATAGAAAAAATTCCCCCCGGCCCCACGCCAATCGCATCCCGATCCCGCAGAACCCGAATTCCCAGCCCCACCCGCTCCCCATTCACCCAAACCTCCGCCCCCACCGCCGCGATCAAAACCCTCTCCCCCCCCGCCTTCGTAATTACCACCCCATCCCCCACCTCCGCGGCCGCCCCATTCAGCTCCTCCGCCTCCCACTCGCCCCCCCACTCCCCCGGCCGAAGTTTTTTCCACAAAACAGCCATAAACGCCTCTAAAAACGCCCCATCGAAAACCCGCAAAAAGCACAAGCTCCCGAAAAGACGCGAAGCGTATTACTAACGCGCGATCACCGTGCGCTTTGAACACGGCCTCAATCTCATCTAATTTCTTTTGAATCCCCTGATTCCGCCCACATCCGCCGCTAAAAAATCTTACGCCCCCAAAACAATCTCAACCCACCCCAAATTTGATCTCACATTCCCAATCTCACCGCCGAGATTTCCACATTCCGGCCCGCCCCTCCCTTATACCTCTCTTCCCCCCAACCTCAACAAAATTCTCCACGCCTCCGCGAACTCTTCTCATTATAACATTCGATTTTCGAGTTTCGAATTTCTGTTCACCCCCAAACAAATCTTCCCACCCCGCTCCAAAATAGGTCCAAAACGTACACCCTTTGGACCTATATATAGACGAGCATGATTTTTGAGACACCCCAAGCGGATGAAAACCCGTTTGCCGGGTGGCCTCGAACCGGCAATTTGACCCTTATTTTCGGAGCACATGTATCTCACAACCCGACCAACCCGAAAAATCCCCCCTGTCGCATTCCGCGAAAAAACACGTACACCCTCCGCCCCCGATTTTAAAAATATCGAAAGTGTCAACGGTAACGAAACCCCCCGCCCCGCAGCGGAATCAACGCGTTTGCCGCCACTAACTTTCTTTGAAATCCACCCCGCTCAATATGTGGTCGCGATCGCGGAAACACCCACCCCCCAAACCCTGCATCAAGCCTCATTCCATCTGATATTTCATCTCCATCTGCGGCCCGATGATCCGCACTACAAGCCGCGAGGCAATCTCCGAATACCGCTGCTCCGCCGTCGCGCTTCCCCAGGCAATCGCGAATTGTTCCAACTGCATCTCCGCATGCATCTGCTCGCTGACGCCCAGCACCACCTCCGTCGCCCCAAGGTCCCGCGCCGTCGTCGCAATCGCAAACAGCGGATTATTGGTCGGCAAAACCACGGGATAAACTTGCTTCCCCACATGCTCCGCCACCGACACGACCTTCGTCAAAAGCTCCCGATCGGTATCGTCGATGGCCGTCTCTTTTTCCGTGACCCCAAGCGTCCGCGGGGGAAGCACCTTGCAGGTCACGACCACCACGTCGCGCTCGCTGGTATCGGCCTCATGAAGAATCTTGTCCAGCATCGGAAGACTCCGCGGCCCGCGGGCCGCGACCAGAATCGGCTCCTCGTGCGTCAGACCCAGCGCCTCCACCGAAACCGCGTCGCTGCTCTTTTCGTTGAATTGTTCCAGGTGTTCATGGTTGCCGCCATGCCGGCGATGCGTGATCCGCTCCACAATCACAAACGCCAGCAGAAAGAACGCGGTAAAACTGATCCCCCAGATCGTCGCCGTCTTCTTCGTGACCAGATTGACGCAGGCCGTGGTGAAAAGCACCAGGAAAACCGCGACAATTCCGACCGGAAATCGCACGATCCCATGCTGCGTTTGTTTGTTGATGTTCAGCGGAACATTGTATTGCCGCGGCGAGCGAATTCGGAACCGAAGCACCGCCATCGCCAGCGACATGAACACAAACGACCAGACGACTCCAAACGCATACGCTTCGCCAAGCGTGTTGACATCGCCAAGGCTGGCGATGATGACGACAATTTGTGCAACGCCAATAAGGTTGATGATTCGATTCGTCGTGCCGTATCGTTTATGCGGCCGCTGAAACCAGGGCGTGAGGACGCCATCCTCCGCGAGGCGATTCAGGACGCCATTGGACCCCACCAGGCTGGTGTTCACAGCCCCGGCAAGGATGAGGAACCCAACGATCACCACGAAGCATTCCATGACGATCTTGATCCACGCCGGTCCCACGAGGTAGTGAACGAGCCCGTTGATCAGGTTGTCGCGATATCCGCCGTTGTCGCGTTCGACGTGCTGCCATCGCGGATCGATCACAATTGGGTGGTTGGTCCGGGCCAGCATTTCATGCCCGTGCGCGTCTTCGGTTCGCAGCATGAGGTATCCCCAGTCGGCCGCGTGCTGCTGATCCGCGGGGCGCAGATAATCCACCTCCCACCAGGATTTCCCCAGTGCCTGCGGAGTCGTGAGCAGTGCCGTTGTTTACGATCTGGGTGATAACCCGTTTCCCATCGGGAATGATCAGCACCGCCAGGAAGCTGATGGTCCCCGTCAGGCAAATCGCGTAAAGCGCGATCACTCTTCCAGCCCGAAGCAGGTTCTTGAGCTTCGGCGCTTCGATCTCGCGATTCACCTGCGCGAGCGATTCTTCGCCGCTCATCGCCAGCAGCGAATGCCCGAAGGCGATCAATACCCCGATCGCCCCGAGAAGCCTCGGAAAATGCTCCAGCCAGCCGGACGATGCCTGCTTGGCCGGGTCGAGGCTCGTTTGCGTGAAGATCGGATGGAATGGGGGAAGATGGATCGTGCCGTGCGGCATCGCCCAGATCGTCATCGCGCTCCAGGCGACAATCACCAGGCCCATGATCGTCGTAACCTGCATGATCCGCAGCGCCCGTTCGCTGGACTCATGAATTCCGATGATGTTGGTCCGCCAGAAGTAGAACGTGATCCCGATCGCGATCAGCATCGTGAGGAAGTTGATCCAGCCGGGATAAGTCGTCGCGTCAAAAACAATCGGGTGATTCGTATGCCAAGTCGCCAGCTTCAGCATGTCGCCGAAAAGCCCCACGAGATACTGCCCCGCGGCCACGGAGCTGATCGGCCCGGTGAGAATGTAATCGAACATCAGCGCGCTGACGGAGAGCTTCGCCAGCCCTCCGCCCACGGCGCCTTTCACGACCTTGTAAACCCCGCCGCGCGTGAAAAGCGTGCAGCTTTCCATGTACACGGACGTCACCGGGTACACAAAAAGCATCACCGCAAGGATAAACCACGGCGCCGCCTTTCCGACGGCCTGCTCGCTGATGCCGCCAATGTAGTAGGCGGTGCTAGCGAGATCGCACAAGACGATCGCCGCGGCGCGCCAGAAGCTCATAAACGCCAGGGCGACGCTGCTCACCACCAGAACATTTACTTTGCGCCGATGGCTCGCGTCGGGAAGCCGCGCGACGTCTATGCCGGTCGATGGATTGACATCCATCTGCACGGGAGTTCCTTTTCATTAGGCCGCCACCGGTCAACGACAATGTGAGGCACTTAGATGACTTTGAGGTCGAATTTGTCGCGTTTCGCGCGGTCGAATTTCCCGACCAGGCGGGTTGTCCACATCGCGCCCACGAAGGCGCCAAGTTCCATGACCAGCAGGAAAAGTGCGACGCCCGCGAGGGGCATGTGTCTGAAAAGGGAAAGATATCCGCAGAAGACCAGGATCAATGTCTGGTTGATCCAGAAGTTCTTCCGATAGCGCTGTTTCCAAGTTAGGGACATCGAAGCTCCTCATTGTAGGCGCCTGCTTAGGGCGCGGCCTCTATGAACAAGTCGGCTTTGTGCCGGGTAACGTAGACCTTGAAATCTCGGTATAAAAGCGCCTTGCAAACCTCACCCCAGGGGAAGGCGCGAACGTGGTACACCCTGATGCGAAAACCCCCCATCGACTCCTGCAGGTCGCCGGTATCGCCCATGATGTGGCGCAGGGATTCCACCACATCGACGCCGGGATTCACGAACGGTGACTTCTCCTTTTCAGCCATGTTGGCTCGAGGTTGCTGGGGCCCGTTAAATCGCCGATTCGTCCCGTTCGCCAGTTCGAATTCGAATGACCTCCGGAAGGGGCCAGACGAAAATCTTACCATCGCCAACCTGACCTGTCCGCGCCGACTCCACGATTGCAGCGACCGCTTTATCCTTGTCGGAATCATTTACGCAAATCAGCAGGCACACCTTCGGCACGAAGCCCGCGTCCAGCTTTGGCCCCCGATACCGTTCGTTGTGTCCGAGCTGCCGCGCAAAACCCTTGCTTTCAACCGCCGTCATTCCGAGGATGCCGAGTTTAATCAGCGCCGTCTTCACGGCCTCGATCTTGTTCGGTTTTATAACGGCCATAATCATCTGCATAGAAACCTCCGGTTATGATCCAGCCCGCGGCGGCGCCATGAGGGGGAGCCAATGGGATTGCATCTGCAGCAATACCGTGGCCACGATCATCGACGCGATACTCACGATAAATCCGATCTTCATCCAATAACCGAACCTGATGGTTCCGTGCCCGCGCCGCTCCAGCAGCCCGCACGCCACGATGTTCGCGGTCGAGCCGATGATCGTCATGTTCCCCATGAACGTCCCGCCGAAGAGCATGAACCAGTAGATCGCCGATGAGTATGGAACTCCCGCTTTCATGCGGATGTCATGCACGACGGGCATGAACGTGGCGACGGCCAGGACGTTATCGAGAAAAGCGCTCAGCCAACCCGTTGACCACCCGATGACCTGGATCACCCCGGTGTGGCCGCCATGCACGCCACTGAGTCTCGCCGCGATGACCTCGGTGACGCCCGTGTCCTGAAGCGTCCCCACCGACGCGAACAGCATCATGAAAAAAGCCAGCGTCCACCAATCGACCCTGCGCTCGACCATTTCCCTCGCTTTTTCCCGCCGCAGAAGCAGCACGATGGAGCCCATGATCAAAGCGGCGGCAACCATCATGGTTCCTTCGCGAAGCCCGTAAACAACCTCGCCATTGGGACCGCGGACGATGGAGCCGTCCGGCGCGGTAAGCGGCGAGCGGAAAATCTCGCCCAGCAAAGATTCGCTTTGGCGGTGCGTCACCAGCAGAAATATCAGCCCAAGCAAAATAGCCCAGGACAGAATGAAGGCCCGTTTGGCCTCGGGATCGCCGGGATTGTCCGGCGTAAAGAGGGGATCGGGATCGCGGAAGCGCCGACGATTCAGCGGCAACTTCGGCCGATTCCGCCAATTCTCCCCCGCCGTTCCCCGCGATCGCCATCGCCGGTTCTCTGCTCGCCGTCGCCAGCGCGAATTCCTTCCGAACCGCCGCGGCGAATTCGGCGAAGGCATCTGCGAACCACCATCGGCAAATCGCGAACGTCACCACGTCAACGACCAGCGCAATCGGCGCCGCGTCTTTCAGGAAATCCGTGAAGCTCAAACCCGTCTTTAACGCGATCAGCACACCGATCGGATTACCCACCGAGCTCATCGCCGACCCGTTGTTGCAGGCGAAGACCAGCATGATAACGAACGGCGCGGGCGTCAGCTTGTATTTATTCGTCAGGTGCAGCATGGCGCCGGCCATGAACAGAATGGCCGTCACTTCGCCGACCAGCGCCGAAGCCAGGGAGGCCAAGATCATCATGGTGATCAGCAGCAATTGCGGGCGCGGGCCAACGGTGCTGACGATGGCGCCGACCACGTGCTCGAAAAATCGGCTTTCCTCGAGAAAGCCGATAACGAGGAATGTTCCGATGAGAAATACCAGCACATCGAGGCTGGCGGCCTGGGTAAAGCGATCGACCGTCAGCAGGCTGCACGCCATAAGCAGAGCGATCCCTCCGAAGGCAAAAGCCAGCCGGAATTCGCCGTAGAGCAGCGTGCCGAAAATAAACATTGAAAAAATGCCGATGCTCAAGATTTGGCGCGGATTGAAAACCAGAAGGCCCGTCCACCGCAGAATCATCAGCAGCAAAACGGTGCCGCCAAGCAGGCCGAAGAATTTCACCGCCTTGGGCATGAAAAGCCTTTAAACTTATGCTCTTGATGAGGCAAAGCCCGCCGGCCCGGTTAGGGGTCGGCGGGCTGGTGTTGTTGAGAGACGAATCGAGCTAGACCATCACGGCTTCCGCCGGCACTTTGGGGAACCTGAGCGGCTCGACCTCCAGCATTTTGCCGGCCTTGATCGCCTCGACCTGCTCGTCGCTGATGTTTTCGGGCAAGACCAACGGCGTCGTCTCCGGATAGCCCATGAGGCCCATCTCCGGCATGTCCAGTCCGGCGATTTCGGTCTTGGCGGGCACGCGGTTGCCGCCGACCAGCAAGCCGGTCAGCAGGAAAAAGAGCCCGCCGGCACCGCAGTTCCAGCCAATGTTCACGCACACTTCAATGAACTGCGACGCGAACTGTTTCATCTGATGGTCACCGTAGAACAGACCCCAGACTCCAGTGGCGACGCCGTTGTACCCGGCGTAGTGGCCGTCAGCGAAGAGGCCTACCGACAACACGCCCCAGGCGCCGCAAGTTCCGTGGACGCTGATCGCACCGACAGGATCGTCAATGCCGATCTTATCGAAGAAGAAGACGCTCAGTACGACTAGCACGCCAGCAACGGCGCCGATCCAGAACGCGCCGCAGGGGGTCACAAAACCGGACGGAGCGGTAATCGCCACCAAGCCTGCTAGTAGCCCATTGCACATCATCGCCGGATCGGGTTTCTTGGTCGGGCCGAACCACCACATGTACAGAACGGCCGACATTGTCGCGCTCATGCCTGCGAGCATCGTGTTGACAGCGACGATCCCGATGCGGTTGTCGCTGGAAGCCAACGAGCTGCCAGGATTGAACCCAAACCAGCCGAACGCGAGGATGAACGTTCCAAGCTGCACCATTGGAATATTGTGGGGCGAAATCGGATTAACGAGCTTTCCATTCTTGTCCCACTTACCAAGGCGCTTCCCAAGCAGGAGTGAGGTGATGAACGCCAAGGCCCCACCCTGGAGGTGGACGACGCCAGAGCCGGCGTAATCGCACGCGCCGTTGCCCAGGCCCCAGTTTTGTCCCATCTGCGCCAGCCACCCGCCGCCCCAGACCCAGCAGCCGAAGATTGGATACGTGACTGCGCCGATGAACAAACTGAAGACAAAGAAGCTCTTGAAACTCCATCGTTCGGCGCAGCGCCTGTGACGATGGTAGCGGTGGTATCCATGAACACCATCTCAAACAGGAACCAAACCGCCGCGGCCGCGTCATAACCTTGCCCAGTCAAGCAGAAGCCGGTATGCCCGCACAAACCCCAGAAGTGGGCGTTGGCGCCTGTACCAGTGGTGAAGCCCCACATTTGGTTCAGTGACGGAATCCCGCCCAACTGGCCCGGGCCGCCCAGCGCTCCGGTGCCGTTTGCGCCGCCGCACATGAAGGCAAATCCGCAAATGAAGAAGCCGAACATGCCGATGGCATAGATCATGAAGTTCATCGACATCGTATGGGCGGCGTTCTTGCCGCGAATCAAGCCGGTTTCAACCAATGCGAACCCGGCCTGCATGAACATGACTAGGTAGCCGCAGACGAGCGTCCAGACGATGTTGACGGAGTAAAGCGCCTTAGAGACGTTGGGAGCGAGGCTGGTGGCGTTGGGGGTGTCGGTGGGATTGCCTTTGTCGTCGTTGTACGGGTGCCAAACGCCCTTGCTGTCTGTCCCGCCCCCGGTCCAGCCAGGCAATCCTACGTTGGGAGTGATCAGCGAATTGTCGCCACCGGTTGCGCCTGAGGAGTCGGCATGCGGCGCGTCAACAGGCTGCGTCGATTGACCACGAGCATTGAGCGCTCCGATCAATAGGAACATTATAAATGCCGCTGAACACGCTAAGAACCGCAGACGCCATTGTCCCGGCCAGAAGAAATGCTTCATACATTCACCCTTTGCCAAAAAAGACCAAGATTGCCCGGGCCGAACTCTCGGCCCGCTGCGTGGAGCACACAACTCGCGAACTGTGGACAAGCCCGGCCGCCGGCCGGCTCGCAATCGCTTAAGCGAGCTATTCAACAAAGCCGATGCCAGTGCGCGAGGATGAATCGAAGCAACCCGGGGTTGATTGAGTTGCCGCAGAGTGCGCGCTTTGAAGTCCGCAGCGCGCGTTGCGCGCTCATGCACTGCGCGCGTCGAAGTGCTTTGGCATATCGATGTCAGCTTCCGCGCCGCTGAAGGCAAGTGAATCACGATGGGAACTCTTCCTCGCCAGCACTTCCGGCGCGAACGGCTCGGGGTAAAGTGCGCGATCAAAAGCTCTGTAAACGCCCGTAAAAAGTTCCGCCATCTCGCGTGCCCAAGCCCGTCCGCCTATTGTTTAATCACTGCTGCTTAATTGTAAGGATGACGGCCGCACCCGATTAGGCGTTTCGCAACACCCTTCAAGAACGAGAGTAACGACTGAATGAGATAGCCTGCCTGCGCAGTTTCGAGCTGAATTTTCGATCAAATGAATCATTCGCGCGATTATTGGGCAGGCTACTGCCATTTGTCGAAAAGAATGCCCTTGATCGCGGTTGCGCAGGCGTTTCAAGCGGCATTCGATTTGCAGACTGCGTTATACAACATTCTTCTCCTCGGGCGGTGGAGAAGAGGCAGGGACCCACAATGTCAGAATCGAAAATCGACCCGCGAGCCTTGCGAATCCTCGTCATCGACGACGACGAGCACATCCGCTATGCAATGTCCCTCTGCCTCGAAACCGAGGGACATGAGATCGTCGCCGTCGGCACGATTGAAGACGCCTTCGATCAGACCGCCCGCCAGGCGTTCGACCTGATCTTCCTCGATGTCCGCCTGGGCACGAAAAACGGACTCGATTACCTCACCTCGCTTCGCGAAGAAAATCCCTGGGCGCGGATCATCGTTATCACCGCCTACGGCTCGATCGAAACCGCCGTCGAGGCGATGAAGCTCGGCGCAACCGATTTCCTCTCCAAGCCATTCGAGCCGACCCAACTTCTCTTGCGCACGCAAAAAGTCGCCGAGCGGCGGATGCTGGAGCGAACCGTTGATGCCATGCAGACGGCTCTTGGCTCGCTCGACCCCGAGGCGGATTTTCCCACGGGCAACGCGATATACCGCGAACGAATCGATTTCGCGCGCCGCGTCGCGACGGCGAGCCCTGCCGTCCTGATCCAGGGCGAACCGGGAACCGGACGCGGCCGCCTGGCACGCGCGATCCACCTCTGGAGCCAGCGCCGCGACAACCCCTGTATCTCCATCCCCTGCGACGGCGACGGTGTAGACGCCCTGGAAGCCGAGCTCTTCGGCGCAGGCGCCGGAACGGCCGGACCCGTCGGCGCCATCGCCAAATGCCACGGCGGCACCCTCCTCCTCGATGAGGTGGGCAATATGCCCATGCGCCTCCAGCACAAGCTGCTCAACGTCATCCGCAACAAGGAATTTGAGCGGCAGGACGAGGCATCGGCCCGTCCAATCAATGTTCGCGTCATCGCCACCACCGGCGCGGACCTCCGCAAGGCCGTCGATCTCGGAAAATTCCGCCCCGACCTACTGCTTGCCCTCAACGTCGCGCAGATCGATATTCCTCCTCTCCGGCAGCGGCCGGAGGATGTCCTCATGCTCGCGATGCGATATCTCTCATTCTTCAGCCGCGATCACCATAAATCGATCACCGGCTTTTCATCCGACGCGACGTTTCTGCTCAATTCCCATCGCTGGCCGGGAAACTCGCGCGAGCTGCGCAACGTGGTCGAGCGGGCCGTGCTGGCATGCAATTCGGACCGGATCGAGCTCGATCATCTCCCCGCCGACCTGGTTCATTCTGCCTCCAGGGACGGTTCCACATTAAACGGCTATAAGATTGGCGATCTTGTGCCGCTGGAATTGATCGAGGAGGCGCACATCCAGAAGGTGATGGCGTCGGCAAAGACAATTCGCCGCGCCGCGGCCGTGCTGGGGGTCAATGCCAGTACGCTCTGCAGACGATTCAAGCGGAAATTGAACGAGGAACAGGATGACGAGCTTAAGGAATAGACTCTGGCTGGGGTTCGGAAGCCTGCTCCTGATCCTCCTGGTGGTCAGCGCCCTCAGCATGATTGTCTTTACGCGCTACAGCCGCGCCCTGGAGCGCGTCTTCCGCGAGAATTACGACAGCGCCATCTATTGCGACGCGATGAAGGAGTCGCTCGATCAGCTCAACACCCGCGCCCAGCGAATGCTCTGGAAAGGCCCGGCGGTGCAGGCGACCGATTTCACCGGGCCTGAGTCCCGCTTCGATGACAACCTCGGCTCGCAACTCAACAACTGCACCTTGCCCGGTGAATTAGACGCGACCCGCAACATCGCCCAGCTTTGGGTAGACTATCGCGCCCACTACGACCAATTTAATTCCACTTCTGTCGGTCGCACCGACCTCTACGAAAACGACCTGCTCCCCCGTTACGACGAGCTCAAGCAGGTGGCTCAGCACGTCGCCGACATGAACATGTCCAACATGATTTCCGTCGACGGGCAGGTGAAGCGCACCCTCGTCACCGTCCGCAACAGCCTGCTGATCCTCGTCATCACCGGCACCCTCCTCGCCACCATCGTCGTGTGGACCGCCGGCGGGAGCATCCTCCGCCCCCTCCGCGATTTCACCCGATCGGCACGCGAAATCGGCGAGGGAAATCTCGACGTCTACCTCTCCAACAACTCCACCGACGAAATCGGCAAGCTCACCGAAGCATTCAACTGCATGATCTCCCAACTCCGCGAATTCAAGCGCATCGACCACGACCGAATCCACCGCAGCGAACAGACCACCCAACTGGCCATCGACAGTTTGCCCGATGCCGTCTTCGTCATCGGCCCCGATGACAAAATCGCAATCGCGAATGAAGCGGCCCGCTCCTACTTCGGCGTCGAGCCCGGCCGCACCGTGCAGAGCCTCGGCCTCAACTGGCTCGGGCCGCTCTACGAAGAAGTAAAAAGCCGCCAGCAGCCGGTCGAGCCGCAGGGATACAAATCCGCCATCCAGCTTTTCGTCGACGGCCAAGAGCGCTTTTTGCTGCCGCGCGCCGTGCCGATGCGCAGCCCCGACAAAAGACAGATCGGCGTCACCGCGATCCTGGTCGACGTCACCCAGCTTCGCAAAGTCGACGAAGCCAAGAGCAGCCTGGTCTCCACGGTTTCGCACGAACTGCGCACCCCCCTCACATCTCAGCAGTTGCTTCTGGGTCTGCTGATCACAAGCCTCGGCCAAATTCTCCCCCCCAGCAAAATGAAAATGCTCCAAACCGCCAAGCGCGACAGCGATCGCCTTTACCAGACGATCGACGAGCTGCTCAGCCTGAGCCGAATGGAATCCGGCCGCGCCCAGTTCCGCTTCCGCGCGATGTCCCCGCGCAAATCATCGGCTCCGCCGTCGAACCGCTGCGGCAGCTTTTCGCCGACAAGGAGATCGAACTGACCATCGAACCCGTCGATGACCTGCCGCCGGTCAATGCCGATCCGGTATCGATCCAATCCGTCATGACCAACCTCCTCTCCAACGCCCTGAAATTCACCCCATCCGGCGGCAAGGTAACCGTCTGGTCTGAAAAAAACGGTCAAACCATCTCCTTCAACGTCAAAGACACCGGCCCCGGTATCCCCGCCGAATTCCGCACCCAGATCTTCCAAAAATTCTTCCGCGTCCCCAGCCCCAGCGCCCCCTCCGGCGCCGGCCTCGGACTCTCCATCGCGAAAAATATCATCGAAGCCCACAGCGGCCAGATCGATTTCGACTGCCTCCCCAGCGGCGGAACGATCTTCCGATTTCAAATACCGCTGGTTCCCGGCTCCGGATCTACGGCGGAAGAATTTCCACCTCAACGGCCGGCGCAAAAATAACCCCCGCACAATGCGAGGGTTAGAAGGATTACACGGAGAGGGGGAGATTCTCTGCCGATGATCGTGTCGCAAAGCGCCGATCTGTGATTTCCCCAAAATACCGCCCCTTTTCGCACTGTCAAGAAAAACCATGGCGCATATCTTGCAGATATTTCCTTTGTCATCGCTACAAAAGCGCTACAAGCCCGCGCAAAAAATAACGCGATTTGGACGCCGATCCTAGCGTGATCGATCGGACCAGCAGATTTGCACCTCCCATCCAATCGAATGGAAAAATGTACCCAGCAATATTTCCGCATGGCCGCGGGCGCGCTCGTCGGCATCGATGTTGTGGGCTGCCGAGGCAACCAGATCCTGCGCCTGGCTCATGGCCTTGTCCACCACAGCAATGTAATCGCGGCTTCCAGGCGTAATCATCCATAGTCCGTCAGACGTAAGGGCGAACAGCCTGGAGCGATCCTGGTCCACCCGTGCACATGAAGCTTGGGGCGGGGGCAGGATCAGGACCGCTGTGCAGCGCTCGTGATCGACCTGGTCGAACCGCCCCTGGGAGAGATCGATTCCCATCGCGACATCCCCCTTGACCAGCATAGCCACCTGCACGCCGCCCGTTGCCCCATCGATCCGTGTGACCAGCACGTCGGCGACATCGATCCGGAGGGTCAGCAGTTGCGACAGCGCCGACATCCGTTCGATGGAAGGCTCGTCATGGATTCCATTAGCTGGGAGCGACGGTCGAAGCGCCATAGCTCCGGTCCAGCCCAATGCTGATCCGATTAATAGAACGATCACTGTGCGAGTGAATCTGTGCATGCGATAAATTTTCCTGGGTTGTGGGTAAAGGCTTCATGGACGATCGGAGGTGAGCCTGTTGATCCAGACAACTCCCGAAGGCCAGAAAGAGGTAGACAATGACAATCAGCACAATAATGAAGCGAAGATCCAAATGTTCCTCCGTAGATTGGAGATGGAAAAAGAAGTGGCGAATTAATACTCATCTGGAAGCAGAAGGGTTGTTGCCGAGCGATCAGCCTCGGTGATGATCCAAAGCCGCACGCCGTCTCTCACGGTATAAGCCGAGAGAATACGCTCGCCATGGATGACGGCCTGGTCGTTAGCGACTGAATCCCCCTCATCCACCTCTCCCTAGTCACCAGTGCGGTGACGGCTGATTAGTTCCAGTGGATCCTGGCCGGCCTTGGCCATGGCCTCGATGGCCCCCGGCGTGGAAAGCAGCCGTCCTAGGGGAAGATTGATAGTCGGACGTCGTAGCGGCGCTGGACCCGGCGCCTGGGGGTAATTTGTCATTCATGATGATCCTCCGATCGAAACTTAGAAAAGTTAGTAGTTGGATACACTGCTCGCGCACTTTGGATCACTGTGCCGGGGACTCGCCGCCATTTGGGTGCGGAGTACCTTGCGATCCGGGAGCATCTATCCTGGCTGGCGGTGTTTCATCGGCGCTCTCCTCCATAAGCCGGCAATAGGCTTTTCGCAGGGACAGGATGCTCACCAGTGCCAGGGCTTCGATCTGCTCGTTCAACTGGCGAACGAGCTTGTTTCTCGCTCCAGTCTTGAGTAGACCCTGATGGATCAAGCCGAGTTCCTCCATGAGGTGACCGGCGAGCTCTCGCTCGATGGATTCCAGTTCCTGCAAGATGGCGCTGTTGCCACGTCGTTTCAACTCCGCGATCGCCTCCAAGATTGATTTGGCATCGACGAGCTGGTCGCCAGACGGTTGTAGGGACATCAAATACCTCCAAAAAATTAATGTTGTTTAGGAAAAGAAAGACGGGCCGGAGTTGGCACTCCGGCCCGTCACGTTCTGGGTTGGGCAGGATAAAGTCGGTTATGCCGCGATCAACTCGCTCGCTAGGAGATTCAGCAGCAGATCGCGATCAACAGATATTCCCCGCAGCCAGCGAGTGCATTGAGCGAGCATGAATCCTGCGGCGACGGCGGCAGTATAGATAGTGCTCTTTGCGGTGCAGGCACCGGCAAACGCCTGATCCTGGGCGAACAAGGTGGTTGGATAATGCACGTCGGTTGCCGGCCGATCCGACGCCAAGATCCGAATCACCTCGGCCGACATTCGGGCATCGGCGAAGAAGCCCGCAAAATCCTTCACCGCATCCCAGCAAATCCCCCGCGCCGTGATCGAATCGACGCAGCAGAATACGACCAATTGCCGCGCCGACAGCGTCGGTCTGAAGCACGCCAGTGCTTTCGGGGAAGAGCGGCGGAATCGCTCGGCGGCGGTGTGCACCACCAAATCCGGATTCAGCCGCCGACACATCTGTGCCGTCGTTTCCACCTTGGTCTTTCCCAGGTCTTCTGGGGCATAACCCTGCGGAGCCAGGTTCACCACATCCACGACGTCAAAATCCACCAGCGTCAAATCAAGAACTCCCATGGCGGCCAGTTGCAACGCCACCTGCCGGCCGATGGCCCCAACGCCAATCACCAGGGCACGGCAATTGGCGAGTTTGTCTGGTGGCACCAGATCCCGCTGACGAAGATCACGATCCTGGATGTCTATGTTCATGGGCGATCCTCCCAGGCGAACGCTTCTGGTACGGGAGCTTCAAAGAATTGCGGGAAGTCGTCCATGAGGATCTGCTGGTCATAAAGCTCATCCAGCTCATCAAATGGATCCTGGTAGGCCAGCGCCTTGGCCACCGGCTTTGGGATCGGATCAAACAGGGGCTTGTGATGCACGTTTAGGCCGTATTCATCCAACCATTGGGTGAATACCTCGTTTATCTTCCCCTCCTGGTCGAGCAGATCCTGGGGGAACCTCTCCCAATCGACCACAATCGGGATAACCGCATCCCCACCGGGTCCGGCGCTGAAGCGTAGCCGGGCATAGGATGCCCCGCCCCGGGCAACGATGGCCATCACCGCCCAGTCGCAGGTTCCGAAGACCCGCCTAAAAGTCTGCTCATCCGTGTAGCTGGGAATGGGCGACGTGCCGGGATGGGTATGGACCCAGATCCGGCCACAGTGCGCTGGCGGGACATCCGCATCGGCGCAGGTGTCGAAGTGATCGGCAACAGCGCCATCGTCGAATTCAACCGTGACGGAGCTGACAAGCTGCTTAACGGTTACAAAATCCTTGATGTATAAGAGGTTGTAATCGCTGCTGATTCCGAAGCCGGCGACTTCCACATCATCGGCGTGAAGGAACAGGCGTAGCTTCAACCACGCCATAGGTGAGAACGTCAAAACTTGCTTCTCCTCCTCATGCCCGGTCCGGCACAAGGGACTTCTCTGGGCTCGAATTTGGATCTTGTTGTTCATTTTGGTTCTCCTCATTGGGTTTAGTTTCCTCCTCCTCTTGGAGGAGCTGTTCATGACAACCGGGACAGAGTTCGGTCTCGCCGTCAAAACTGTCGGCATCGACCATGCGATTACAGCGCCCGCAGTACCGCCGGCACCCTTTGCAACAGAGCTGGTCCGATTCCTGATCCTTCTCCAGGCAACCCCGGCAGCAGGAGGTTTGGCAGATATCGCAGGTTGAGTAGCATTCCTCGCAGAAGTCCTGGCCGCAGTCCTCGCAGTAATAGCGCTGGTCCTCACTGGTCGCACAGCCGCAATCGGCACAGGGCACCCCCTCCCAGTCGCTCAAACTGACGTAGGGGGAGTGGCCGTTGTAGGTATGCAGGACGGAATTAACTGCCAGGAAGGCATCACAGATCCGTCCCTCTTTCAGGGCATGGGCTATCGGGGCTGTGGCATCCCCGGCACAGATTTGGTCATCCCGGACATGCGGGTGAGTGACATCCTCAGAACTGGCCGGTGGATGGGGATCGAGGGCGACGACATCGAATACCGAGACCTCCGCCCTTTCTGCCAGGCGATCAAGATGCAGTTCAAGGCTGAATGGGCCCAAATACACCTCCTTCAGTTGGATGGCATCGGTAACCGCTGTCACTACCCCACCCTTCAGGTCCAGGGATACTTCTTCAAACTCCTGATGGAGCTGGAGCAAATCCTGATGCAGATCGCGGAGGGTGGGGCGAAGAATCGGTGGACGCTGGGAGTGGATGGCGGCTTCGGATGCGGCGGATTGCAATTGGCGCAGGGTCTCAGAGACGCGGATCTGCATCTGGTCCACGGCCGCATTCCAACCGCGGCAGTGGGCTTTATGGCTGGCGCTCAGGTACTGCGCCAGCAGCTTGGCGTGATACAGGACCATCTCCAGGGCATTGTCATATTGCCGGTTGGATCGGGTTTGCCGCTGCTCCGAGGATCGAAGCAGCCGCACGGCTGTCCGGATAGGCGGATCTTTGCTGGTCATGGGTGGATCACCTCCAGGAAATAGGGGAAACAAAAAAGCCCGCCGGGGCTCTATTGCACCCGGCGGGCTTGTATGAAACATCTGGATCGGACCAGGATCAGGCGACTTTGGCCCCCTCGATCTTGGTGGGTGTTATGGAGACTCGGGATCCTTCGGTAAGTACCTCATCCGCGGCAACCGGCTGGCGATTGACGCGGATCAAGTAATCCCGGGGATCGGATCCCGGCATCTTCTGGCTGAACAGCGCAGCCAGGGTGGTGCCTGAGTCCACTTCGATCTGTTCCGCGAAACCTGAACCGACATTGTTGATGTAAAAGACCTTCATAAAAGCTTGCTCCTAAAGAGAATGGATGAAAGGTGAACGAAATCAGCACGTACGACGAGCCTGGGGGATTGCACCTCCTTCATAAAGTTGGGAATCGCCTGAAGAGACTGCCGGGATTCAGGCGACGGACTGGGCGGGAGCCAAGGGCTGGGTATCGCAGGCGGGGAAGAGAGCCTCCTTCACCTGGCGGCCGAATTCCTCTCCATTGAGGTAGCCGGAATCGACCAGATCCGGTGTAAGTACGAGCAGCTTCACCGCGAAATCTGCGTAGAGCTGCACGAGCTTATCCACCATCGCCGGATCGCCCGCGGACATCACCGAAATCACTGCGCGAACACTCCAAAAACGGCCTTAACGGACAAACAGCGCCATTGGCTGTCATGGGGCGCGCAAAACCGGCCAATTGAGGCGGCGCCAAAACCGGCCATTTTGAGGCACAGGAGATTGGGTTATCGACCTTGGCTTTCGGCGGTTGCCGCAAGCCAATGGTGGGATGGCCAATCAACTCAAGATGGCGGAAGTACAAGCAATTTTGGCACTTGCGCAGCGGCTGGTCCAATCGGAACATCGCCCGCCAACTCGGCGTTCACCGGGAGACCGTTGGACGCCACATCCGGTTGTCGGGCGGCGATCCTGCGGCGCCCGGATCGGATTCAAAACCGGCCAGCGCGCGCCCTCGGCTCGACGGTGCTCGCCGCAGGCGGCTCGACGGTGCTCGCCGCAGGCGGCTCGACGGTGCTCGCCGCAGGCGGCTCGACGGTGCTCGCCGCAGGCGGCTCGACGGTGCTCGCCGCAGGCGGCTCGACGGTGCTCGCCGCAGGCGGCTCGGAGAGCGCGCCCACCGGGTTATCCGGCGCGCCGATCGGGTCGGTCAGTACGGCATCGCCCTGGCGTGAGGTCATTGTTCAGAAGTTGGAAGCCGGGCTGACGGCCCAGCGGATTTATCAAGACATCTCCAGCGATCACGGCTATGCCGGCAGCTATTACAGCGTGCGCCGGTTCATCAAGAAGCTCTCGGCTGCCGCGCCGGCGCCCTTTCGCCGGATGGAATGCGAGCCGGGAGCCGAGGTGCAGGTGGACTTCGGCCGGGGTGCGCCCTGGTCGGTCCTGACGGCAAACGCAAAGCAACCTGGGTCTTCCGCATTGTGCTGAGCCACAGCCGCAAGGGGTACGCCGAGGCGGTGGAGCGGCAGACGACCGATGATTTTCTGCGTTGTCTGGAAAATGCCTTTACGCACTTCGGCGGGATGCCGTCAGCGCTGGTGATCGACAATCTTCGCGCGGCGGTGACGCGGGCGGACTGGTTCGAGGCGGAGTTGTGTCCCAAGGTCCGGTCGTTCGCCGAACATTATGGAATCGCCATTCTGCCCACCAAGCCGTACACGCCGCGGCACAAGGGGAAGATCGAGCGGGGCATCGGCTATGTGAAGAGCAATGCTCTCAAAGGCCGGCAATTCGCCTCGCTCTCGGATCAGAACGCGCATCTGCTGACGTGGGAGAAGAGCGTGGCCGACACGCGCATCCACGGCACGACGCGGCGGCAGGTGAAAGGAAGTCTTCGAGCAGGTAGAGAAGCCGGCACTGTTGGCTCTGCCGCCGGTGCGATTCGATCTTTTCACCGAGGCGTTGCGCAGTGTTCACCGCGACGGGCACGTGGAGATCAAGGGGGCGTACTATTCGGTCCCGCCGGAGTTTTTGGGCCAGCGGGTCTGGGCGCGGTGGGACGGGCGCACGGTCCGGCTGTTCGATCAGAAGATGCGTGCGATCGCTCTGCACGCGCAGCGTCCGCCGGGCAGGTTCTCGACGCAAGACGCCCATATCCTGCCGGAGAAGATCAGCGGCATCGAGCGTGGAACGACCTGGCTTCTCCAGCGGATCGAATGCATCGGGCCGCACGCCACGCAGTGGGCGCAGTCAATGCTTCAGCATCGCGGCATCGAAGGCGTGCGCGTGTTGATGGGGCTGCTGTCGCTGGCCAATCAGCAGCCGCGACCGGCCGTGGAACGAGCCTGCGAGATTGCTCTGGGGCATGGCGCGTATCACCTGCGCTCCCTGCGGCAGCTCATCGAACACCAAAACGGCGCGCCGGTTCAACAACACTTCGAGTTTGTTCAGGAACATCCAATCATCCGCGGACTGGCCGATTACGGACAGTTCGTACGCGACGCAATCACCCAAGCGGAGGCTTTGCCTGCCGCACAACCTTTACAGGCCTGCCCTGAGCAGAGCCGAAGGGAGTCCACCCCATGAGACCTTCGTTGATGCAGACGCTCAAGCAACTTCGGCTTTCAGGTCTGGCGAGCAGCCTTGAAGTTCGCCTGAGCGAGGCGGCCGGCAATCGGCTCGACCACAGTGAGTTTTTGGAACTGATCCTTCAGGATGAACTGAACGTCCGATCCAGCCGGCAGATCGGCCGGCGCGTCAAGGCGGCGATGTTCCGCGACACCAAAAACCTCGACGAGTTCGACTTCTCCTTCAACACCTCCATCAAACGCAAACAGATTCACGATCTGGCCGCCGGCCAGTTCATTCGTGACAAACGTGACGTGCTCTTGCTGGGTCCGCCCGGCGTGGGCAAATCGTTTTTGGCCCAGGCCATCGGACACCAGGCGATCAAGAGCGGCTTGGTGGTCCTGTACCGATCCATCTTCGACCTGGCCCGCGACTTTTTAGGCGACGAGGATCTGGGAGCCCAGGACAAGACGCTGGCCCGGTATCTCAAGCCTGATCTGCTTATCATCGACGACATGGGAATGAAGCAGCTTCCGCGGCGCAGCGGCGAATGCCTGCTGGAGATCGTCATGCGCCGGCACGAGAACCGCTCGACGATGATGACCAGCAACCGTCCACTGGAGGACTGGGCCAAGCTGATCGGCGACGTGCCGGCGGCCACGGCCATTCTGGATCGGTTCCTGCAGCACGCCACGATCATCAACATCACCGGCAAGAGCTACCGCCTTCGGCATGGGGGCCATTCGACTTCGCTCACGGCAGGCCAATCCGGGACACCGGAAAAGACAAATCCAAAAGGACGGCGGAGTACCGCCGGCGATGAAGGGTGCTCCCCCCCGGAAGACACCGTGACAGAGCCGCCGTTGTCTTCTGATGTGGGGGTATCCGCCGGCCAG
This sequence comes from uncultured Phycisphaerales bacterium, assembly GCA_963755915.1. GTDB lineage: Bacteria > Planctomycetota > Phycisphaerae > Tepidisphaerales > Tepidisphaeraceae > PALSA-1353. Next base: position 1,638,817 of record CAVWLP010000002.1, on the reverse strand, counting down.
ACGGCGTGAACGGGGACCAATAACTCAAGGAACAGTTGCGTCGGATAGAACGGATGCGGTATAGAATACGTCAGCACATTGGCCGGTTTTGAAGCGCTCCGCCCTGGCTGGTTTTGGCGCGCCCCGTGACAATTGGCGCCATCTGCGGCACGCGCCTTTCGTGATAGATCGGGTGAGCGACCACCCCGTCGAGCAAAAGATTGATCGGCAGCATGAAGCCATAGCGCAATTGGCCGCCGTATTCGCTCCTTAGACGTCGGAACAAGGCCGCATAACGCGACGGGTCGGGGGTATCGGCCATTCGGCCACCCCGTCCGAGCAAGCGATTGAGCGGTCGAGATTCGAACCGATAGGCGAAGCCCGCAATTCCGGCAGGATCATCGCCAGGTTGCGGGGTCCATGAATCAGAACAAAGCAGCATAGGATCTCCTTCCCGGCCATATCTGGCCGGGTGTAAAGTGAAATGGACCCGTGGATACAAGGTAGAGAGCAGGAAAAGATGGGACTAGGTGGCCGGACGACGCGTCCGCTGAAGGCTATATCCGCGGTAAAATATTATGACACGTTTTCAGGGTATATTTAGCAGATCCAATCAATCGAACGGATGGCTTATTCATCTATCGAATGTGCCGCGTGGTTCGGTCCGCCTGTACGGCAGGTTCGGCACCTGCGATTGTCCGTTATTCGGGCTGGACCAGGATATGTCCAAGTGCAGGGCGGGTTCCAGACCAACCAGCAATCGACGAAAATGTCACCATCAATGGTGATTTTCCAGTTCACTTATTATGACGCATTTACAATGCGAATTTAGTGAATAAAAACGAGGTTACCCACTTCGAGCTTGCAGGGAACGCCTCAAACGTCACCATACTACGGCTAGATCTAGTTTGATCGCCGAATACACAGAATGATCGGAGGCGCATTAGTCCAAATCATCCGTTGGGTGGAATACATCCGCACATCCTTCCGCCCGCTCAAAAAAACGGAAACGGCCAATCTCAGGCCGAGTGCAACATGTATACTATTGGCACGGTTGACGTCGGTGTGGAAATCGTACCAACTTTCTATTTGCCTTGCTTTCCGAGCCACTCCCTGAACTCATTCGCCGGCAGGCTTGTGCCACCACCGTTACCGAGCGCGCACTGATAGCGACCATCGACTACATCATCATCATAGACCACGATGAAACTGTCCCGTCGAGCAGCTTTTTCAGGAAATTTCGTGCCGGCGGCGGCGATAATGTAAGACTTGCCGGTTAAAAGCGACTTCGTCTCGCCCGCGTCTTTGAGATATCTTCCGTCCTTATATAGAACCTCCAGACTGCTCGGTAAAGTTTGATCGTGGTCAGACGCGTATGACCAAATCGCGAAGCCGACATGCATCAACCTCCTGACATTCCGGTCAACAGGATCATTACTGACGGCCTGGTCCCATGCACGCATCGCCCGTTCGTTCGCGGTGGCCGCCTCAAAAACGTCGGGCCGGTTCGCTATCAGTTTCTCGACATCGCTGTAACTCGTTATCCACGGAGATGGTCCCGACCCGTCCGGTTGAGGAAGATCTTTAAGATAGGCGCCGATTATTCCATCAGCATCGGTAAGCGATACTTCGATGAGCGCATTGCCGGCCTTAATATAATCGTCTTGCGCCTTTTCATAGGCGGCCTTGTCACTACCCGAAAGGTTCAATTTCGTTCCCATCGGGCTTGTGGCGGTCCTTCGGGATTGATCAACCCTTGCAAATGCCCCCCAGATTCTACTGGGAAGATACTGCTCCGCTTCAATAGGTATGTCTGTTTCTTTGCCGGTGTCGGGCCAACTGAATCGCTGGATCGTCTGGCTGACGGCACAGTAGGCGTTTGTGTCACGGGATTTCTCGGCGGCCGCGACGGTTGCTTTGAGCTGGAAGGCATCTTGGATCGTCCACTCTGCCAAACGACGGTTCGTGAAGTTTGTCGAGAAGAGGTGGCCACCCAGGACCAACAGTAGATCGGAGATCTCTTTTCGGGTGGTGAAGTCGGACTTCAAGCTCATTTCGCTCAGGTCCGTACGCACGGTTTGCAAGTCCGAGGTATAAAAGTTGCTCATACGGGTTGCCGTCCAACTCAGGGCTGCCAGCCGATCGCGCCCACGGAGGTTCAAGGCATCAAGCGTCTTGAAGAGCGCATTGGCGGTCAGGGTCCCGTAAAGGCGCAGGTCGGGGCAGGTTGCCGCCTTCTGGAATAACGCGAGCGATTCCTTCTCGTAGTCAGCCTGATACAACAGATTTGCCTTCAGGTAGTACCCCAGCGCGTTGTCCGGATCACTCTTGATAAGTTCGTCGACGGAATGCTCATCTGCACCTTCCATCGCAACCGTCAGCACCGCAACAATTGGGGCGTACTCGGGTCGGGCGTTCACCGCGGATTCCGAAATCTCCCGCCGGACCGGACTTCCCGTCGGAGCGAGGTACACCAAACCAAGCAGGACTTGGGGATCGCTCGTCTTGGAGGCCAGGGCTTCCAGATTCTGGGGGGCAACCGCCTTGTCGACTGCGCCGCAGTAGGTCGGTAACGCATGCATTGTCTCACCGTAACTCTCCGGGCTCACGGCGCCGCTCGGGGCATTGCCAGGCCGGGCTGTTGGCGCGGTCGGGTCGGCGGCATCCGCACGATGATGGAGCCCGAGGGCCAGCACCACAGCGAGACTCAGCAGGACCATCGCACTGCAAACGCCTGGCAATCGGAAGCGCGACTCGGCAACGGGTTCCACCAGACGGGCGACGCGCTCCCGCAGTCCGTGCGAGCGGTTGGCAATTGCGAGACTGGCAATGGCGGGCCGACGGGCAAACGCGAACAACTCGGCAGCCCGCAGTAGTGCATCGGCATACTCGCCGGGTTTGTGGAAGACCCGGACGGCGAGGTCGTCGCAGGCGTTTTCGCGCTCGACATGGATACGACGCGAGAGATACCAGACCGCGGGATGAAAGAAAAATGCTGCTTCTATAAGGCGCTGGACAAACTGAAGCAGATGGTCATACCGCCGAATGTGGCCGAGTTCGTGGGCGAGAATCGCTTCGATGGCATCCAGGGAAAGACCCGTCGAGACCGAAACAGGAAGCAGAATCGCGGGACGGAGGATGCCAACCACAGTTGGAACCAGCACCCGAGCGCTTTGGAAGACGGCCGGCACGAAACGCAGACCAAGCCGCGCGGCCTGTCGATGCAAAGCCGCGTGAATCCGCTGGTCGGCCAGAGGGCAGGCGGCTATGCGAAGCCGGCGGTCCCCGCGGATCGCGATTCCCAGACGAAAGAGCATCAGGGTAACGCCAGCGGCATAGACCTGGACGACCGGCGTCGCACAGCGTGTCCAGTCGAATCTCGATTTCACCGTAGGAGATCCGGGGGTCGCCGGCCCGATCGGAGAGTACATCGAATGCGGTGCGACGCTGACAACAGGGTTCGACACAACACCCGCGGATGAAGCGGCGGAAATTGTCTGATTTATTTCCACTGCCGCCACGGTGCGCCCGGGAATCGATGGCGCCATCGCGCCGCGCAGCACATCCCGTCCAGTCGAAAGGCACGCGAACGTCACAACGGCGGCCAAAGCGCATAGGACAAGTGCTAAAAAGAAGATTTGGTATCGCAGTGCGGCGGCCGAACGACTAAACTCGCTGGCTACAGCCACGGCAAGGAGCGAAATGGCCGTGCCCTGCCAAAGCGAGTGCATCAGAGTCAATGCCAGTCGGATCGCCAACTCTGAGTTGATGAGGTTATTCATAACTGGTCCTCGCTTGCTTTCTTACGATCAAGAACCGCTCGGATTTCCTTCAGGGTTTTTTCATCCAGGTCCTGTTCGCTTAGAAGATTGAGCATGAGCGAACCTGCCGATCCACCGAAGAGTCGGTTGATCAGATCGCGGATCATTCCGTTGGCGGTGGAAGTCTCGCTGACAAGCGGGCGGTAGACGTATACGCCCCCGGCCGTGGAGCGCTTCAGATACCTTTTGCGCGTCATAATGTTAAGAACGGTGGTAACGCTTGTAACCGCCAGCGGGCGCCGCGGAGCCAGGCGCGCCTGGACCTGCCGCACGGTGGCGGGAGCGGATTCCCAAAGAACCTTGAGGATTTCCAATTCAAGGTCGGTCGGGCGACTTGAAGCGGGTCGCGGCATTAGATCCTCCATATTTATTCTAATTCATTAGAACAATCTCCACAGAAGATTGCAATCGCCTTTTCTAAAGAATTAGAACACGATTTCGCTTGTTCAGAGTCATAGGAAGTCAGTACCGAATACCATAGGGCGGGCCATCGCGCGAGACGCAGCGACTGCGATTGACTCGTCAACAGTGTCACGGGGCGCGCCAAAACCAGCCAGGGCGGAGCGCTTCAAAACCGGCCAATGTGCTGACGTATTCTATACCGCATCCGTTCTATCCGACGCAACTGTTCCTTGAGTTATTGGTCCCCGTTCACGCCGTCTGGCCGGCGGATACCCCCACATCAGAAGACAACGGCGGCTCTGTCACGGTGTCTTCCGGGGGGGAGCACCCTTCATCGCCGGCGGTACTCCGCCGTCCTTTTGGATTTGTCTTTTCCGGTGTCCCGGATTGGCCTGCCGTGAGCGAAGTCGAATGGCCCCCATGCCGAAGGCGGTAGCTCTTGCCGGTGATGTTGATGATCGTGGCGTGCTGCAGGAACCGATCCAGAATGGCCGTGGCCGCCGGCACGTCGCCGATCAGCTTGGCCCAGTCCTCCAGTGGACGGTTGCTGGTCATCATCGTCGAGCGGTTCTCGTGCCGGCGCATGACGATCTCCAGCAGGCATTCGCCGCTGCGCCGCGGAAGCTGCTTCATTCCCATGTCGTCGATGATAAGCAGATCAGGCTTGAGATACCGGGCCAGCGTCTTGTCCTGGGCTCCCAGATCCTCGTCGCCTAAAAAGTCGCGGGCCAGGTCGAAGATGGATCGGTACAGGACCACCAAGCCGCTCTTGATCGCCTGGTGTCCGATGGCCTGGGCCAAAAACGATTTGCCCACGCCGGGCGGACCCAGCAAGAGCACGTCACGTTTGTCACGAATGAACTGGCCGGCGGCCAGATCGTGAATCTGTTTGCGTTTGATGGAGGTGTTGAAGGAGAAGTCGAACTCGTCGAGGTTTTTGGTGTCGCGGAACATCGCCGCCTTGACGTGCCGGCCGATCTGCCGGCTGGATCGGACGTTCAGTTCATCCTGAAGGATCAGTTCCAAAAACTCACTGTGGTCGAGCCGATTGCCGGCCGCCTCGCTCAGGCGAACTTCAAGGCTGCTCGCCAGACCTGAAAGCCGAAGTTGCTTGAGCGTCTGCATCAACGAAGGTCTCATGGGGTGGACTCCCTTCGGCTCTGCTCAGGGCAGGCCTGTAAAGGTTGTGCGGCAGGCAAAGCCTCCGCTTGGGTGATTGCGTCGCGTACGAACTGTCCGTAATCGGCCAGTCCGCGGATGATTGGATGTTCCTGAACAAACTCGAAGTGTTGTTGAACCGGCGCGCCGTTTTGGTGTTCGATGAGCTGCCGCAGGGAGGCGCAGGTGATACGCGCCATGCCCCAGAGCAATCTCGCAGGCTCGTTCCACGGCCGGTCGCGGCTGCTGATTGGCCAGCGACAGCAGCCCCATCAACACGCGCACGCCTTCGATGCCGCGATGCTGAAGCATTGACTGCGCCCACTGCGTGGCGTGCGGCCCGATGCATTCGATCCGCTGGAGAAGCCAGGTCGTTCCACGCTCGATGCCGCTGATCTTCTCCGGCAGGATATGGGCGTCTTGCGTCGAGAACCTGCCCGGCGGACGCTGCGCGTGCAGAGCGATCGCACGCATCTTCTGATCGAACAGCCGGACCGTGCGCCCGTCCCACCGCGCCCAGACCCGCTGGCCCAAAAACTCCGGCGGGACCGAATAGTACGCCCCCTTGATCTCCACGTGCCCGTCGCGGTGAACACTGCGCAACGCCTCGGTGAAAAGATCGAATCGCACCGGCGGCAGAGCCAACAGTGCCGGCTTCTCTACCTGCTCGAAGACTTCCTTCACCTGCCGCCGCGTCGTGCCGTGGATGCGCGTGTCGGCCACGCTCTTCTCCCACGTCAGCAGATGCGCGTTCTGATCCGAGAGCGAGGCGAATTGCCGGCCTTTGAGAGCATTGCTCTTCACATAGCCGATGCCCCGCTCGATCTTCCCCTTGTGCCGCGGCGTGTACGGCTTGGTGGGCAGAATGGCGATTCCATAATGTTCGGCGAACGACCGGACCTTGGGACACAACTCCGCCTCGAACCAGTCCGCCCGCGTCACCGCCGCGCGAAGATTGTCGATCACCAGCGCTGACGGCATCCCGCCGAAGTGCGTAAAGGCATTTTCCAGACAACGCAGAAAATCATCGGTCGTCTGCCGCTCCACCGCCTCGGCGTACCCCTTGCGGCTGTGGCTCAGCACAATGCGGAAGACCCAGGTTGCTTTGCGTTTGCCGTCAGGACCGACCAGGGCGCACCCCGGCCGAAGTCCACCTGCGCCTCGGCTCCCGGCTCGCATTCCATCCGGCGAAAGGGCGCCGGCGCGGCAGCCGAGAGCTTCTTGATGAACCGGCGCACGCTGTAATAGCTGCCGGCATAGCCGTGATCGCTGGAGATGTCTTGATAAATCCGCTGGGCCGTCAGCCCGGCTTCCAACTTCTGAACAATGACCTCACGCCAGGGCGATGCCGTACTGACCGACCCGATGGGCGCGCCGGATAACCCGGTGGGCGCGCTCTCCGAGCCGCCTGCGGCGAGCACCGTCGAGCCGCCTGCGGCGAGCACCGTCGAGCCGCCTGCGGCGAGCACCGTCGAGCCGCCTGCGGCGAGCACCGTCGAGCCGCCTGCGGCGAGCACCGTCGAGCCGCCTGCGGCGAGCACCGTCGAGCCGCCTGCGGCGAGCACCGTCGAGCCGCCTGCGGCGAGCACCGTCGAGCCGCCTGCGGCGAGCACCGTCGAGCCGCCTGCGGCGAGCACCGTCGAGCCGAGGGGCGCGCTGGCCGGTTTTGAATCCGATCCGGGCGCCGCAGGATCGCCGCCCGACAACCGGATGTGGCGTCCAACGGTCTCCCGGTGAACGCCGAGTTGGCGGGCGATGTTCCGATTGGACCAGCCGCTGCGCAAGTGCCAAAATTGCTTGTACTTCCGCCATCTTGAGTTGATTGGCCATCCCACCATTGGCTTGCGGCAACCGCCGAAAGCCAAGGTCGATAACCCAATCTCCTGTGCCTCAAAATGGCCGGTTTTGGTGCGCCCTCAATTGGCCGGTTTTGCGCGCCCCATGACACAACAGCTTCTTCGGTGATTATTAAGTCACCGACCTTGTTGCGGAATTTGCTGACACCATCTGAGAAATCAAAGATCGGCATGCGTCGGCGGATGCCTTCGGAATCTTGGTGAGCGATAAATCTATTCTGACGGCGAGGTATTTCGCAACTTCGACCTGTCCAGCAGCCACCGCTCAATCTGACTGATTAGGGTCACCGGTAGATTCAAGAGCATTTGCGCAAGGTATCGCTGGGGATTGATCCTGTGTCGCTTGCACGTGTTGGTCACAGCCTCTTTTTTTCATGTGTGATGGATTAAGGCCGTCAGTCAATCTGTAAGTTTTGCGTGTCCGATATGTGAACAGCATCTCTTTTTTGCGCTGCGGAAAGAGAAGTTGAGATGCGGCTTTTCGCACCGGACTAAACTCAAAGTAGAATTCCACGAATGCGAAGCTTCATAAATAACGAGCGAATTAGAACAATCTTGCTCGTTCTGTCCCTATTAGAAATTGTCGCTCAAATTGGTCACGCTGAATCCACTCCACCGGCCAACGATAACCGGCCGAGCAGTGACAAAATCGATGACTTCTGGAGCCGAACATTAAAGCGTACGGAAAGCAAGTCGCTGAACGCCCAGGAGGAACTGGTTAATGAGCCGGTGCAGTACGTGAAAATCAGGGTGACCTATGAAAGTCTCGACGGCGTCAAAATTCGCGCCTATCTCGCCAAACCTTACGACACCGGAAGCAAAGTGCCTCGGAGATTTCCGGCAATTATCACGGGGCCCGGATATCGCGGCGACGGATGGGGACTGGAATTGAGCGAATCGCTGCGCGGGTATGTCATTCTGCATGTATGCCCGCGGTCTCAGGGGGAATCGGCTGAGCTTTGGAAAATCGACGGTCCTGATTTCCTGACGTGGCACATCTCTCGCCCGGAAGGATATTTTTACCAAGGCGCGTACATGGATATGGTTCGAGGCGTTGACTATCTCTGCTCACGGCCCGATGTCGATCCGAACCGCATCGGCGCGATTGGTATAAGCCAGGGCGGTGGGCTTGCACTGGCTGTGGCGGCGCTGGACCCGCGCATCAAGGCGGTCGTTGCCAGAATACCTTTTTTGTGCGACATGCGTCTTGCCGCCGTTGCCCACGAGTCTCTCGCCAAGACGCTGCTGAACCGATATCACGCGCTCACGCCGCAGAATCTTTCAACGCTCGATTATTTCGACCAGCTCAACCTTGCCCATCGCAACCATGCCGCCACGCTCCTTTGTGCCGGCGGTAAAGACACAACTTGCCCGCCGCAAACCATCCAGGCGGTGTTTGACCAGCTTCCGGGAATCAAGGCCCTAGCCGTTTATCCGAATATGGATCATCCGTCCGGCTCAGACTCAGTGAGCACCGAAAACTTTTACGACATGACCTGGGATTGGGCGCAGAGATATCTGAAAGGCGATCCGTGATCCATTTTGATTTCTCAAGAGGCTAGCTCTGACCTTCCCCACGTTTGGTGGGCGCGGCCTGAAGCCGGATAATCCGGCTGAAGGAGCGAATTGCCATGGGACGCAAACATTATTCCAGGGAGTTTCAGGACGAAGCCTGCAAACTCGTCACCGATCAAGGCTACACACAAAGGAAAGCGGCCCAGGAACTGGGCCTTCCGGTGCACATCGTGCATCACTGGATGAAAAAACGTGGACTGATCAAGCCCGCGGCTGAGGAGCCCGCGTTTCCAGACACCAACGATCCGACGCTGCTCAAGGCCCGCATCCGCGAGTTGCAAAAGCAATTGCGGCGGGTCGAAACCGAGAAGGAGATTTTAAAAAAAGCGACGGCCTACTTCGCCAGCCAGAACCCATGAGATTCGCCTGGATCAAAGAACATTGGGACCCGTTCGATCTGGCCGCATTGTGCGATGCGCTGGAAGTCAGCCGCAGCGGGTATTACGCCTGGCTGAAACGTCCAGCCAGCCCGCGGCACAAGCGCCGGGAAGAGCTGACTGAGAAGATCCGCGAGGTTCATGAGGAGAGTCGCTATACCTACGGCAGCCCGCGGGTGCACGCGGAGCTGGCGGATCGGCAGGTGAGCGTCTGCGTGAACACGGTGGCGCGTCTGATGAAACAGGCCGGATTGCAATCGCGGATTCGCCGGCGATTCGTCGTCCATACCACCGATTCGAATCACGATGAGCCGGTCGCGGCCAATGTGCTGGACCGCCAGTTCGCAACTGAGGCGCCCAACCGCAAGTGGTGCTGCGACATCACCTACGTTCCGACGGATGAAGGATTCCTATACCTGGCGGCCGTGATCGACCTGTGCAGTCGGAAAATAGTCGGCTGGTCGATGGCCGATCATCTGCGAAGTGAGCTGTGTCTGGAAGCGATATCGATGGCGCTGACACATCGCCGACCGGAGCGAGGTTTGCTGCACCACTCCGATCGCGGTGTCCAATACGCCTGCGAGACTTATCGACAGATGCTGGCGGAGCATGGGATGGAGCGGAGCATGAGCCGCACCGGCAATTGCTACGACAACGCGGTGATGGAGAGCTTTTTCAGCACGCTGAAGACGGAGCTCATTTATCACGAGCACTACGCAACGCAAGCGGAGGCTCGGCGTTCGATCTTTGAGTACATTGAAGTGTTTTACAATCGCCAGAGACGTCACTCGGCGATAGGCTACCAAAGCCCCGAAGCGTTCGAGGCCAGCCTGAACTGACGATTTGGCCGCGCCCACCGAACGTGGGGAAGGTCAGCTCATCGCTCCAGCGTTGCTTCAACATACCCATGTTCGACGAAATGATGTTCCGCGAAATGTAGAAGCGCGTAAGACGATGCGAAAAGAAGATCGACCTGCCCATCGTGATTCCAATCCATCGCCAGCGGCCGTGGCGTGGGAATCCAGGGCATGGTGATGTCTTTGACGTCAAAATCAGGGATTCCGTTGGGCCCAATACCACGATTCAGGAACAATTTTGCCTTGGGTCCCGAGCTCCAAACGGCAACAAACCCCATCCTGCCGTCATGATTCCAATCCACCGGGCAGACGAAGGCGCGGTTATTGCCGGAGGCGAGTTTGACACCCGGCTCAAAGCGTCCGTTCCCCGCATTGCGGTAATAGAAAATATCTCCATTGGCGTTGGAGCATATGAGATCGGTCTTTCCGTTTCCGTAGTCTGCCGGCGCGGGCACTGCGCGATTGCCGCTGTGCGCTTCGAACGTGTTGATGACGTTTGAAGTGGGTGGACCCACGCAGAGGGGTTGTCCGTCCGTCATCAGCAACTTTGTACCCGCCGCAAATTGTGGGGACGCTCGCGTCCCGATGTTTTTGTAATACCAGACGTATCCATCGCCGTCCCCCAGAATCAGGTCAAGCAATCCGTGGTTTGTCCAATCGTAGAGGTAGGGAAACGAGGTATCGTCGCCGGGAGGAAATTCGTGGTAGATGGGTTTCCCATCGGCAGTGAGCAATCCACGATCTTCAAAACGCGGAGCATTGTCGAAGCTGACCATGTGGGCCCAGGGATCATTTCCGGATCCGCCCCTGATCAAATCGGGCAGGCCATCTCCATCGAGATCGCCGAAGCATGGAGCGATGGCGTTGTAGTTGTAGCAAAGCAGCATCGGCCCGTGCGCCATTTGAAAGCGGCCGCGGTATTCGAACTTCGGCTTTGTGCGCGTGCCCACATTCTTAAAGAAGAAGATTTCCGAACGTCCGCTCATGATGATGTCGAGCCGGCCATCGCCGGTCCAATCCACAAAACGCGGCGTTGTGACGTCAGGCGGAAAATCAGTCCAGTGCTTCGGAAAACCCATTTCCGCGGGGGTCCAGACGGGATGATCCCGAGTGCCCGTGTTTCTGAAGAAATAGAGTGATGGCTCGTTCGTCCAATGAAAGGCGGCCTTATTTTCTGCGATATGGCCACTGACCATTACGGGCAATCCATTGCCTTCCAAATCTCCAAAGGATGGAGACGCGCACCATGTGACGTCGATCGGATTACCATCGGCGCCCGGAATAGGGCCTCGGGATACGAGTACCGGCGCTTCATGCGCGGTTTTTGCTACGTTTTCATATAGGAACATCTGACCTGTGATGTATCCGCCCAATATCAGGTCGTGTTTGCCGTGACCGAAATAGTCATAAACGGTCGGAAGCGGGGCATAATCTTTTTTGAAGAAGTCCAATTCCTTGCAAGGATCTTTGGGGGACTTGATTTGTTGCCCTGTTGCGTCCAGCAGGGGCACGGGCGGAGCCAATTCCGGGTTCGTTCTCGTGCCGATATTTTCGACATACCACAGATTCGATGTTTCATCCGCCACGATGAGGTCGAGCTTTCCTGAGTCCTTCCAATCGACGACGTCGAGATCGGTCATGTAATCGAACTTGATCGGCTTTCCATTGACCTTGAGAAGTTCCGGCACCCCAAAGGCAAAGGAGTCCTTGCCGAGCCGGCGATAAATAGTGATATGTCCCAGGCCGTCGCCGGCGAGGATGTCCAAATTGCCGTCTCCATACCAGTCGGCGATGGCGATCTTCGTCTGGAATATTCCGCTCATCGGACCGCCGGTTTCGTATCGAAGAATGTCATAGTCGCCGATCTGAGGCGTGGGAGAGGGCAACACCGGGCCATCCTGCGGATGCCATTGCTCGAATTCGAGGCGGTAATGGCTCACAGGGCTGGAATCGACACGGTGCTGAAAGACCAGATCCCCGCTCTGTCCCCCGCCGCCAACGAAATCCCAAAAGAAGCTCTCAGGCTTGGGATCGGGATCATCGAAACGGACGGGAACGGGATCGCTCTCCGCGGTTACGCCATCTTTTTTCAAATGCCAAAGCTTCAGCGTTTCGGGCCGAATTCGAGCGGTGGGGTCGTGCAGGATTTCACGGAAATCTATTCTCACTCGCGCGGGCATTTTCGCGCCAGTCGGCCCCAAACCTGTGTTATCGACACTGATCCGCAATTCCAGCGGCAGCGAATCAGCAAAGGCAAAATGACAGATAAAAAGAAGACAAATCAAAATACACGATTGCCGCATTGCTAAACTCCTCATTGCATTTATGAAATGAATCTATAGATTTGTTCGCAATAGGTCTATATTACAGACAATGGCTGAGACGAGGACGCGTATCGTACTTTCATCACTGAAGTTAGGTTGAAATGATCATTGGGAGGTTCGGTCCGTATTCGGTTTCTGCCTGAGGGCGACCCAAAGTGCGCCGCGCTTCGGAGGAAACGCGCACGGTTGAATGGAAAGGCAGTGTGTTCGATTCCTGCATAGACTATTTGATCTTTGACAATCGAATACGACATGCCCGGCTTCCGCTGGCAACGAGGCAGGGCAAGGGCAAACAGGGTATGCCCTCCTTGTCGAGTTTGCCGAAGATTCGGTAGTGAGTCAGTTTGAAATGATTTCTTTTGTTGGGGGGATCGTTCCGCATTCCGGGCATCGGTCAGGTGTGGAGCGGAGGTCGTAGCCGCAATTTGAGCACAGGCCAAATCGAGCAGCCATGCGCTTCCGTCGCCACTTCAACATGAAAACAATGGGAGGAATTGCCAGAGCGGCGCATATGTAGGCGTGTGGCACGATAATTAGCATCCCCCTCGTACCGGGACCCGGGCTCATGTGCAGAGGGGGGATAATTGAATCCTGGATAAGACGTGTGTAGTGCCAGCCCCCAAAAGCCAGTTCCCAAGATCGATCGACGGAGTCCGGCTGCTTCGGAAACTTGTGGAAAAGATCAAAAGGTTTTTTTTGCGTCAGATAAACGCCGTTGGACGCGTCCCATGTTTTGCTTGTGTAGGCTGTTGACGGATTGGACCAAGCCCAAATGATGTCACGCCACGTAAAGAGATATCGACCGTCGTTAGAGCCGATACGTATAAGGTGCTGCGTATAAGCCACCGCGTCGCGCGACGTGCTAATCCTTCCGAAATCAAGGAATCGCCAATAGCTCTGCGCCCACAGCGCCATCGTGGCCAAACAGAGCACCAGTGAGATCATTGCAGTTGCATTGAACACCGGTCGCGCGAAGCGTTTCATTGCCGAGAATTGTACCGCGTCTCAGTCGATCATCCCCACCAATTCGCCAATCTCCAAAACATGATCGGCCAGCCCGGCTTGCATGGCTGGCGTCACGCGAAGCGTTTGGTGAACGCGGCAGTCGTTGTAGTACATGAAGTGCAGGGCAACTTGCGCCGCGTGGTTCAGGTCGCGGCAATCTCCTTTTGAGGCGGCGGGAATGTGCCACACTCCGCGCATCGGTCTGGCGTTGCTCGCAAATCATATCCGCAGGCTTGGCAGCGGCCCGGCGCGTCCACAGGAGCACGCCGCGTCCAGAAGAACCAGGTCGACCCGGCGCCAGCGACAAAAATTATCCAGTACGGGACACAGACCGTCCAGCCCATCAAAGTTTGAAAGGAACCGACATCGGCGGTTCTACCTGGCTGCCACGATGGCAGGGCCAGCGGCGTGTGTTTCAGTCGTTCAAAATGAACCAGCGCATGGGCAGGCGGTTTTGCGATTGTGCGGCTGTATTCGATTGTGCGTGGATGCGGTGCGTACACCTCGACGAACGAATAGGTAATAATACCCTTGGTGGACTCATGCAGGCTTTCTCGTCCAAATCTAAACGATGTGAAGTTTATGGCTCCGCGGGAGGAAACGATCGCGAAGCGGGATCCGATTGAATGCGAGATGCCGTCTGAGATGGAGAAGCTCCGCAGCGTCAGAGCCCCGACCAATACCGACACCGATAGTGAAAGCGCGGCGAGCATCACGAAGAGTGGCCGGCGGTGGTTCACGGAGGAAGATTCTACCACGCCGAAGCCGGAGGCATGATCGCCCAAATTACGAGGGATGACCGATATATGGCCTGCTCATTGGAGCGGGGTTGATTTCGCCTTTACACTGGACGGAGTCAACCAATGCTTCCGCCACATCTCGATCAGCACTTTCAGCTCCTTCAAACTGTAAAGGATCTCCCGCTCCAGGAGCTCATGTCTGGATTTCTCGTTAAATCTCTGGATATGTCCGATCTCGCACAGACGTCGCGGATCGTTTTGACTTTGATCCTCTCCTCATCGGATATTGGAATGACCCCGCGGGTGAGACCGTCTAGATTAAATTCCGTCATTCCCGTTAAACTCCATGGCTCCGTTCTGGTCCCAAGGAGCGCATATGACGTTGGAACAGCAGCTTAAATCCGGCATGTCACGACAGCAGGCAGGACAGCTGAACGAGGCGGAGAGAATCTACCGCAAGGCTCTGGCAGAGGAGCCGAATAATCCTGACGCGCTGCATCTCCTGGGAGTTGTCATGGGCCATACGGGGCAGTTGGACGCGGCCCTGGAATTAATTCGAAGGGCTATCCGTTTCCTGCCGGACTACGCGGAAGCCCACAACAGCCTTGGAAATGTGTTCATGAAAAAGAGGGAACTTGAGGGGGCGGTGGAGGCATATCGAGAGGCGATTCTAATCAGATCCAACTTTTCGGAAGCACACAACAATCTGGGGCTTTCGCTAAAGGATCTGGGACAACTCGAAGAAGCGATAATCGCCTTTACCGATGCCAGCAGGCACAAGCCTGATTGGGCGACGCCGCAACTTAATTTGGGGCAGCTATTCCGCGAGCAAGGGCGAGCGGAGGAAGCCCTTTCGGCTTTTCAGCGAGCGATGCGGATCGAGCCGCAAAACGTCGATGCGGTCAGTTTTGTGGCCACGGCACTGGCGGATTTGCATCGATTCGACGAGGCGCTGACCACCTTAAATCGGGGAGCGGCGATGGAGCCGAATTCTCCGCTGACCCATGCGGCGCGGGGAATGATCCTGTCGCGTCAGGGTCGAGGAAGCGAGGCGGTGACTAACTTTCGCCGGGCGGTGGAAATCGCGCCGGAGTTAAGCTCTGCGTGGATCAATCTTGCGTATGCCTTGCGGCAGATCGGGCAGTTTAAGGAGGCGGCTGAATGTTGTCGGCAGATCCTTATCCGGGAGCCGGGAGCCGTGCAGGCGTATGCGTTGATGGCCAGCGTGGGGGCAGCCATCAATCAGACGGAACTGAAGGAGCTGCTTGCGCTGGTGGAGGATCCGAGAATTTCGCTGCGCGATCGATCGAAACTGAGTTACGCGCTGGGAAAGATGCTGGACAAGACAGATCGATATGATGAGGCCTTCGCGCAATTCTCGCGGGCTAATTCGATTGTGCTGAAGATGCGGCAGGCGGCGGGGGCACGGTACAGCAGCAGCGAGTTTGCGCGACAGGTGGACGGGGCCATTGAGATGTTTACCGCGAAATTTTTCGAGCTCACGCGGGGTTGGGGGGAGAGTTCGGAATTGCCGGTGTTCATCGTGGGGATGCCGCGTTCGGGGACAAGCCTGGTTGAGCAGATTGCGTCGAGTCATCCGGAGGTTTTCGGAGCTGGGGAGCTGCGGGATATCGGCAATATTGCGGTGGCGCTGAGCGCGACGAAGGGGCGACCGGGTCCGATCAGGGCGGCGGCCGGTAAGCAGTTGGATCGGTTGCGGAATTTGGGCAGAGCGGCGAAGCGTGTGATCGACAAGATGCCCTCTAACGTGGAGCGGCTGGGATTGATAGCCACACTTTTTCCAACGGCGCGGATTATTTTCTGCCGGCGTGATGCTCGCGACACGTGTCTCTCATGTTTTTTTCAGGAATTTATTGCGGGGAGTCTTTTTTCGCTGGATCTGCGGGATTGCGGGCGGCATCACGTGCAGACGGATCGACTGATCGAGCACTGGCTGAAGGTGCTTCCGCTGCGGATGCTCCAGGTGCAATACGAGCAACTCGTGGGGGATCTGGAGGGGCAGAGCCGGCGGATTATCAGCTTTTTGGATTTGGCGTGGGATCCCAAATGCCTGGAGTTCCATCGAACGGAGAGGACGGTGCAGACGATCAGTTCCTGGCAGGTTCGCCAGCCGATTTACAGCGGATCTGTGGGGCGCTGGCGACATTACCGGCGGCATCTGGGGCCGCTATTTGAGGCGTTGGGGCTGCCTGCCGATGCAGAATGACGTTATTGCGGGCTCGGTCAGTTGGAGACGTCGGCGGTGACATGCGAGACCAGAAGACCCGCATCGGGCTCGTCGCTAGTCGATCGAATCCGGAGATAGTTTATTCCAAGGGGACGACGGTTTTCCTGCACGAATCCGGCCTGGTTTCCATCGACGGTGATCTGGCATTCGCCGGTGTTGCTATCCCAACTGAACTGGAGATCGTGCCACTGATCGGTTGAAAGAGATTGGCCGGTGCTAAGCCTGCCGGATGGGTCGATTTGAAGATTGAAGGCGTTAAAGAACTTGTCCTGGTTATCCCACGGGACGGAAAAGTGATCGGTGAGACCCAGTTGAGCGCCCTGGAATCCGCTCCTTATTTGGAGGCGGATTTTCAGCGTGCCTTTGGATCCCATGGGGAAATTGAAGATGGCGGCGGCCGGCCAGGCGGTGTCGGCCCTTTGGACGGAAAGCACGTGAGCGTCCTTGTTGTCCGGGTTCTGCCGCCATTCGACGCCCTTGGTGCCGAAGGTCGACCAGTCGTCGAGTCCGTTGGAGAAATCTGTTTCCTGATGGGTTTGGAGTAGCCAGTTTGGGTCGAGCAGTTTGAAAGTGCGCGTTTGGCCGCAGTCGGGTTCGACCCAATTTGTGAAGAGGACGTTTCCCTGCGCGGTGAGCACGGGGAAGGTGTAGGAATATCCATAGTCGCCGTGGAAGTCCCTGGGCTGGGCGCGGAGCGGATCGCGAAGTATTTCGCGAAATCCGCGCCAGGTTTTGCCTTCGTCGGTTGAGATGGCGCCGTGCAAAACCTCGCGCCCGCCGTAGGCGTAGGGGTAGCGCAGGCAGGCGTTGGAAAAGAGGAGAATGCTTCCGTCTTTGAGGCGAAGCAGGGCCGCGGGGGAGTCGGAGGAAATGAGATCGGTTGGCTCGGCGGGCGACCAATGGGCACCGTCGGGAGAATACGAATCGAAAAATCGGCCGTACTGTGAGCGCATCAACATCCAGACGCGCCCGTCGTTCAGTTGAATGGCGACCGGTTCGTTGAGGCCATAGGTGCTGAGATCGGGGGCTTCGGCGGTGAGGACGTCGGGTGATTGATTCCAGGTGTCTCCGTCATCGTCGGAGTAGAGACTGGTGACGCCGTAGCTGCCGTAGTAGGTGAATCCCTCGAGGCCGGAGCGCTTGGCGTTGTAGTCGGCGATGCGCTGGAAGGAAAGGGGGAGGACGATTCGGCCGCTGCGCAATTGGATGACGGAAAGGAGGTCGTCGCCGTGCTCGGAGATGCGGCGCGGGGTGCTCCAATGCTGCATGTGATCGGAGGACTTCACATACCAGGTTTCAAGAATTGTTCCGGGGCGAGTTGCGGGGGCTTCCTGGGAGGCGGGATAGAGTGTGCCGGAGTTGGCGTCGCCAAGAATGAAAATATGAATGTCTCCATTGCGGTCGATGAGCCGATTGAAGATTGCAAAACCGCCCGCCTCGCGGGGAAACTGGAAGAGATCGACGGGTGAGGTCCAGGTGCGACCTTCATCATTGGAATACCGGCCTTGCATGGTTTGCTGGCCGTTGGTGCGCGCTACCGAAAGCGCGAGGATGCGGCCGTCGGGGAGGAGCAGGGGCTCGTACATGTTTTCCCGGAAGGGATATTTCGCTCCTGGGGCGGCTGTGAATGTGGAGACGATCGTGGGCGAAGCGGCGGGGATTTTATCCGAGGCATCCTGTGCGAAGATGCGACTTGCCGACAAAAATGTCAGGACGACAAAAGTGGTACTAATGCGGTGCTTGATGCTGTATGTCATAACGATACCTCCTATTTCCCTGCGGAGAATCCCCCATCGATGATGAATGAACTGCCGGTGACGAACCGGGATTCATCGGAACCAAGATAGAGCGCGGCGGCGGCAATTTCGTCAGGTTGGCCCATTCGGCCGATGGCCTGGGACGCGGCCATTTCCTGGCGGGCTTTTTGCGGGTCGGGGTATTCGGCAAGGCGTGCGGTGACGAAAGGCGTTTCGACCCGGCCGGGACAAATGGCGTTGAATCGGACGCCGGTTGTCGCATGGTCGAGCGCCATGCACTTGGTCATTCCGACGACGGCAAATTTGGTTGTGCAGTAGGCGAGCCTGTCGCGGATGCCGACGATGCCGCCGATGGAGGCGAGGTTGATGACCGAGCCCGCGCTTCGGGCGATCATCGAAGGTAGGACGGCGCGGGTCATCATCAGAATTCCCTGGACGTTGACGCGATAGAGGCGGTCGAGATCTGCCGGGGTGGTGGTGAGGACGGTACCGACGTGGCCGATACCGGCGTTGTTGACCAGCACGTCGATTCGGCGACTGGTTTGCTCAAGAACCTGGTTAACGGCTTCATTGACGGAGTTTTCATCCGATACATCGGCGAGAATCGTCTTGGCATTGGGGAGCTTTTCGGCGGCGCGTTGCGCGGCCGAGGCGTCGCGATCAAACAAAAAGACTAGTGCGCCGGCATGGGCGAAAACGCGGGCAATCGCCTCTCCAATCCCGGAGCCCGCGCCGGTTACCACTGCAAATTTTCCGCTGAGATCGAACATACTTGAAGGAGCTCCTTCCCTATTGTTGTCCTAACATTTGCTCGAGTTGTGAGAGATCGAAAACAGGCCAGTCGTTGTCGGCGACCATTCGGTCGATGGACTGAAGATCCTTGAATCCGATACCGGTGACGATGCAAACAACGCGATCGTCAGGGGGAATTTCACGGGCGGAAAATGCGTTCAGGGCCCCCACGAGCGCGACGGCCGCAGCGGGTTCGCAGAATATTCCCTCCTCGCGGGCCAGTCGCCGCTGTGTTTCCCAAACGGCGTTATCTGAGACCAGATGGCCGGTTCCACCAGAGTTTCGGCAGGCGGAAATGACGGCGTCGCCGTCGAGGACGCTGGCGACCTGCAGTCCGCTGATTTTTGTCGTGCAGGTGACTGAGCGAGCCTTTGGTGCGCCGGATCGAAGGGGGGTTGCGATGGTGTCGTTTCCTTCGGGCTGGACGCAATGAATGCGCGGGCGGGAAAAGTTCGAGGGCGCGCGATCGAATCCACGGGCTACGGCGAGCGTTAGTCCACCACCACCGGCAGGAACGAAAACGTGATCGATGCCCGTGGGCAATTGGGCGGTTAATTCATGGCTGATTGTTTCGACACCGGCCATTCCGACTGGAGAGAAGCAGTAGGCGCTGATTTGCAGCGAGGAATCGTTGCGATTTCCTGTCTGCTGAACCCAGGCGAAAACGCGACGAGTGGTATCGGGATCGGGGCCGAAGCCGTGGACCTTGAAGATTCGAGCGCCATAGGCGGCCATTTGGCGGAGCTTTTCGCTGGGGGCGGTTTCGACGGTGACGATTTCGCAGGATATTCCAGCCGCTGCGCAATAGGCGGCCAGAGCAGAGCCGGTGTTTCCGCTGGAAGTTGCGAGGCAGCGTTTTTTGCCATCTTTCAGCATCTGGGAGATGGCGGCGGCGGCGAAGCGATCTTTGTAGGATCCTGAAGGATTGACGGTTTCGAGTTTGAAATAGAGATTGGGCAGGCCGATGGAGGGACCTATGCAGCGCGACAGAAGCAGGGGAGTTTCGCCCTCGCCGAGGCTGATTTGAGATTCGGCCTCATTTTTGGGGCGAGTTTGGGAGAGTGCGAATTGGACATTTGATCATCCATTGGGAAATTGCCCGGGGCGGAGGGCAGTTTTGAGGCCGTAGGGATACAACTGGCGGCTCCAACCGCCGTCGAGAGCGATGGAGGTTCCGGTGATGTACGAAGCTTCATCGCCGGCGAGCCAGACGATGGCGCGGGCGATTTCCTGAGGCTGGGCCCAACGGCGGAGGCTGATCATTTGCTCGGTCCACTGGCGCAGATCGGCGGCGGGCTGGGAATCCTGGGGGGCGATGTCGGCGCTCATGGCGGTGTCCACCGCGCCGGGTTGCACGGACAAGACGCGGATGCCCGAGGGGCCGTAGAGGGCGGCGAGGTCGTAGGTGAGGGAATCGATTGCACCTTTTGACGCGACATAGGCGGGGGCAAATCCATGGGCCTGGCCGGACATGATGCTGGAGACGTTGATGATCACGCCGCGGCGCAGCGGTTCCATTTGCTCGGCGGCCCAGCGAGCCATAAAGGCGGGGGCGGTGACGCAGACGCGGAGGGTTCGTTCCCAGGAATCGGTGGAGATTTCGCGCATGGTGACGAGCTCGCGCCACGCGGCATTGTTGACGAGGACGTGCGGCGCGCCCAGCTCGGCAGCAGCAGCCTCAACAAAAGACTGTGCGAAGCGCAAATCCGCCAGATCGCCTGGGCGGGCCAGCACGGTGGCGCCTTTGGCACGAAGTTGCTCAGCGACATTATTGAGCGATTCAGCTTCGAATGCGGTGATACCGAGATCGTATCCATTGGCGGCAAATTCGAATGCGGTGGCCCGACCGATTCCCGTCGGGGCGCCGGTGATAAGTGCGACGCGTTTTTCAGGCATGGGTTCCTCCAGTTGCCGGCGATTGCCGGGGGACGATCGTGGCGAGGGCGTCGCCGACTTGAACGCGCGGCATTGCGCGGAGCATCACGAGCAAGCCGGCTTTCTCGGCGCGAATTGCGGCAGAAGCACCGGTGTTAGGATCGGTGATGCGGCCGATGACTTCGCCAGGCTCAATGCATTGGCTCAGTGTCGCGGCAGGTTCGAAGGTCCCATTTAACGGCGAAGGATAGTTGATTTGAAGATGGCCGCTCTGGGGGCTGGGATCTTCGATGATTTGCTGCTTTTGTCGCGGGGGCAGGGGCCGATCGATCATCTTGAGTTCGGCCATGACGTTCAGGCAGCCCGAAGCAAGATCGGCGACGGCGGCTGCGTTGAATCCGGTGCCGCCGCCGTATTCGACGTAGATGGCAGGGACGCCGGCATCGCGGGCAACCGAGAGAGAACGGCCGTTGAGGGTGGGAGTGGTTCCCCAGATAAAGGGCAAGTTGAATGCCCGCGCCATTTGACGCTGGGTTTCAAGAATTGCCGGATCAGCATGCAAAAGATATCCGGCGAGTGGAATCAGCGACAGAGCGGCGCCGCCGGTGTGAAGATCGATATAAAAGTCGGAGACGCGAATCAGCTCGCTCAGATGGTGAGCGATGCGCCGGGTGATCGAGCCATCGATTTGCCCGGGGCAGACCCGCGCCAGATCGAGGCCATCTTCGGCGGTGCGTGCGCCGTGCGCGTAGGCGGAGGCGTTTACGACGGGCACAAGAATTACCTTGCCGCGCAAATTCGTCGATTCCAGGATGGGAAAGAGGCTCCGGATCGCCAGCATGGGCTCGTATTCGTCACCGTGGACACCAGCGGTAATCAAAAGGGTGGGGCCGTCGGCTCCGTAATAGATGGTCGAAATGAGCTGGTCTTGTGACACCGGATCACACCTGGAAAGTTAAAAATCAAGGGGAAAACGGCACAAAGAACGGACACCATCGGCGGTGACGACGTAGTCATTTTCCAATCGAACGCCGCCGCGCAGATCTTCGCCGTAGAGGCCGGGCTCGGCGGTGAAGACATCGCCTTCCTGAAAGGTGTCGTCCCAATTCGGATTCAGCCGCGGAGCTTCGTGGGCCGACAGGCCGATTCCATGGCCGAGATGGTGGGGGAAGTCCCAAGGGGATTTGCGGAGCATTTCGGCGACGTCGAGATAGAGACGGCGGCAACTGACGCCGGGCCTGACGGTTTGTTCGACGAAAGCGAGAGCGTCGGCGACCCACTGATGGGCGTCGGCTTGCGCGGCAGTCGGATCTTTGTCGACGCAAAACGTTCGGCACATGTCGGACGTATAGCCGCGGACGACTACGGATAAATCGAGGGGCATCAGTTCGCCATCGGCCATTGGGCGCCGTCGGGGCGGGCCACCGGGCGTGCCGGCCTGAAAATCGTTGCCGAATTCACCGATGGGTTCGCCGACGGCGGCCACGGCGGCGGCATGAAGCGCTAAATACATTTCCCATTCGCAGTACCCGGGACGGACGCTTTCCTTTGCAACCTCATAGGCGGTCTCACAGCCGGCGATGCCGCGGCGGATTAGTTCAATCTCGTCGGGGAGTTTTGTGCGTCGAAGTTTACGCAGCAGGGGGGCGATGTCGTAGGGAGAGATTTGTCCGCTGGTGAGCGCGTCCATCGGCATGTCGGAGCCGATTCGTTTCAGGGCGGAAGTCCGGGGGGAAAGTGCTTCCAGTCCTGCTGCCAATTGATCGTCGATCAGGGTTCCGAGCTTGGCGCCGGGGAAAATTATTGTGTCGGTGACGAACACGGGCAGCCTTGGGGAAATTGGAGTGGCAAGGGTGGTTTTTCCTTCGCTGCATACAAAGAGGAGCGATTGGAAGACGCCGCGCGTCCAATGGCCGCTGAGGGAGAAGATTTGTCCCGGGTGGGTCAGGATGGCGCCGTCATATCCACTTTCGGCGAGCAAGTCGGCAAAGCGCATTTGACGCGCCTGACAACCGTCTCGGGTGACGCTTGGCTCAGTGTATTGCTCGGACATCAGAGGATTCCGTACTTGGAAAAAGCCGCGGTGGCTTTCATCCCGGCGCGAATCTCATTGCGCATGTGGTCTTCAGCGTGGACCTTTTCCCAGGCTCGCTGGATTGCTTCGGTCTCAACTTCTCGCGGGATGACGACAACGCCGTCGGTATCTGCAATAACAAGATCTCCGCTTCGAAAGGCTACGCCATCGATTTCGACGGGTACGTCAAGATCGATCACGCGCTGGCGGTGAAGGCTATCGTAAACGCAGGTTCCACGCGCGAAGACGGGAAAGCCCATCGTCGTCATTTTCTGGAGATCGCGGACGGCGCCGTCAACAATCGCGCCAACACAGCCGCTGTTGTGCGCGGCGGTGGAAAGTAGTTCGCCCCAGATTCCAGACCGCATGGATCCCGCGGCTGCGCAGATCAATACTTCGTCGGGCCGGCAGCCATCCACCGCTTGAAGTTCCAGTTCGTAAGGGCGGGGATCTTCGTGGGCCATATCGGCCCAGAGGGTGGTGCGGCACCGGCCGACAAGTCGGGAGATTCCGGTCATTGGTTGCAGGGGGAGACAAGGGGATTGGTTGCGGCGACCGATGGCGTCCAAGGCATCGCAGACGACGGCGCTGTAGAGCTTTTCTCTCATCATGCCGAGCGTGATTTCAGTTGTCTTGGCCATAATCGAACCCTGTGCCTAGGCGGTTGCTCGCTCGGAAGCGGCAAGCTCACGGCTGAGGGACTGCGCGGTCGACTGCACGTCGGAAGTCCAGCGTTTTTCTGAATTTGCATCGACGCGGGCCGAGGGAACACTCAGGCTGATCGCCGCGATCGGCTGTCCGTCGGACATCACCGGTGCGGCAATGCAGGTTACACCCAGATCAGTTTCATCGCGCTCGATGGCGTACCCAACGCGGCGGACCTTGGCGAGAACTCGCCGCAACTCTTCCTCGTTTCTGGTCGTTCGAGGAGTTCTGACCTCAATCGCGGCGGTAGAGAGCAAGTTGTCGATCTTTGTCTCGGGCAGAAAGGCGGCGATTGCGCGGCCGAGAGCGGTGGAGAAGACGGGATCGCTCTCATGGGTTTCGACGACGCGCCGCAACGGATGAGAGGACTCCAGTACTGTGATGTAAACGATGCGATTGCGGCGAAGGACGCCGAGGTTGACGGTTTCTGCGGTTTGCTGATGAAGCCGGCGGAGGAGCGAATCGGCGATCGATGCCAACCGGCGATCGCTTCGTCCAAGGGCGACCCAGTGAAGCTTCGGGGTGAGGCGGTATATACCCCCCGAATCATGCTGAACATATCCGAGCCCGACGAGGCAGCGCAAGATGCGATGAGCGCTTGGCTTTGTGGTGCCGGTACCGAGGGCGAGCTGGTTGAGCGAGCCGGAACCTTTCAATTCGGCCAATAATTCAAGCAGGGAAAAGGCTTTGACAATCGAAGTCGATTCCATTATTGTGAATATATCGTTTCGTATCGTGGAATACAAGATCGGTGACAGATCGCGGCAAAATCGCATGCGCGTCGGAATCATAGCTCTCCAGCACGAGTCGAATACGTTCCTTCCGCAAGCGACGAGCCTGGAAGACTTCCGGCGAAACGTGCTGTTAACCGGAGAAGCAGTACGAGAGCATTTCCGAAACAGCCATCATGAAGTGGGGGGATTTTTCAACGGGCTTTGGTCGGCAGGGATGGAGGCGGTTCCGCTGTTTGCGGCGATCGCCACGCCAGGCGGAGTCGTCACCGACGATGCATTTGGGCATCTTCTGACGGAGATGCTGGATTGCCTCGATGGCGCTGGTCCGCTGGCGGGAATACTGGCGGCGCCCCATGGGGCCGGAGTGAGCGAAAAGATTCCGGATATGGATGGGCATTGGTTGGGGCTGGTTCGCCAGCGCCTGGGCCAGGCCAAGCCGATCATTGCTACGATTGATCCACATGCGAATTTATCGGCGGCAATGGTCAGTGCCTGCCAGGCGATTATTCCATATCGCACGAATCCTCACGTCGATCAGCACGCTCGGGGCCTTGAAGCGGCGGCGCTGATGGTACGGACGCTTCGGGGCGAAGTGCGGCCGACAATGGCCGCGGCTTTTCCACGCGTCGCGATCAATATTGCCGCACAACATACCGAAGCACCGCCTTGTCTGGAGCTGGTGCGATTGGCGGATGCCCAATTGAAATTGCCGGGCGTGTTGGCCAACGGAGTGGTTCTGGGATTTCCATATGCCGACGTGCAAGAAATGGGTTCAAGTTTTGTCGCCGTGACGAACAACGATCACGAGCAGGCAGGCCGCTTGGCAGATCAGTTAGGCGATTATCTCGTCTCATATCGACAGGATTTCGTCGCCCATTTGCCGAACGTCGAAGAAGCAATCGACATTGCAACGCGATCTGAAAAGCCCGTATGCCTTCTGGATTTGGGAGACAACGTCGGCGGCGGCTCACCAGGGGATGGGACGATCATCGCGCACGCTCTGCAACGGCGCAGGTTTGAACATAGCTTTGTTGCGATTTGCGATGCGGACGCGGCCAAGGCGGCGATCTCTCTGGGCACGGGCGCGATGTTTGAAGGGTTTGTCGGGGGAAAGAACAACAAAATGCACGGCGAGCCGTTACCGGTCAAAGGACGCGTTCGAAGTCTTCACGATGGAGTATTTCACGAAAACCAGATTCGCCACGGTGGGCAGGGGCGCTTTGATATGGGTAAGACCGCGGTGATTGAATGGGAGTCGTTAACTTTGCTGGTGCACTCACAGCGCACGCCGCCTTTTAGCTTGAATCAATTGACATCGTGCGGGATTGAGCCGGAGAAATTTTCGGTTCTGGTTGCAAAAGGCGTTAATGCGCCAATCGCGGCGTATTCGCCAGTGTGCCGGACGTTTATCCGCGTGGACACGCCCGGTGTGACGACGGCGAACATGGCGCGGCTACCATTTAAGCAACGGCGACGCCCGCTGTTTCCTTTTGAGGAGTTGCAATGACAGTGATGGACTCCTTTCGGCTCGATGGAAAAGTTGCTCTGGTGACCGGCGCGGCGGGACTGTTCGGCAGGCAAATCGCGCGGGCATTGGGGCAGGCGGCGGCGACACTTTATATGGCCAGCCGAAACGTGCACGGCTTGCGGCAGCTTGCCGATCAGTTCGCAAAAGAAGGACTCCGCGCAAAGCGCTCCGGTTGGACCAGGCGGAGGAAGCATCAATTCAGGAAACGCTGGACTTTATCGTGCGCCAGGCGGGAGGGGTTGACGTACTGGTGAACAATGCGGTTCTGAGAACGATGAAAGATTGGGCTTCGCCGAGCGCGGATTTCGCAAAAAGTATGGCGGTCAACGCGACGGGGCTGTTCATGATGACGCGAATCTTCGGCGATCACATGGCGCAGCGCGGGCGGGGGAGCATCATCAATGTCAGCTCGATTCAGGGCTCGGTAGGGCCCGACTTCACGCTTTATGAGGAATTGGGCTGGGAGACGCCGCCCGATTACTTCTTTCATAAGGGGGGGCTGTTGCAACTGACGCGGTTTGCGGCGGCCAAGCTCGGGCCGCGGGGAGTGCGGGTCAATGCGATCAGCCCGGGCGGTTTTCTGGCTGGGCAGGATCCGGTTTTTGTGGAGCGGTATTCCCGCAGGACTTTTCTGGGCCGTATGGCTAATGATACGGATCTGGCGGGGGCTGTGGTTTTCCTTGCATCGGACGCGTCGGCGTATATCACGGGGACGAATATCGCGGTTGATGGCGGTTATACAGCCAAGTGAACCGAGTTGGTCCGCGCACTTGACGGGTTTCTGTTTTTTCAGATATCAGTTATCCGAAAGCGCCCGGATCGCCACGGAGCTGGGAAGTTCATCCTGGCGCGGCGGGATTCTCGCTGCAAAAGGAAGGCTTGTGACATAGCCCACAACAAAGGTGATCGCGCAACCGAAGGGGGCGAGCCATAGCCAATTGACGTCGTTGCCGAGCGATGTCCACTGGAGCAGTCCTCCACAAAGCAGTCCGGCGACGACACCAATCATTAATCCCACGATATTTGCCCGGCGCGTCAGAACGCCGAGGAAGAACATCGCGGTAATCGGGCCGATGAAAATCGAAAGAAGCGAATTGATCGTCTGTAAAATCGTGGTGTGGGATAAACTCACTAGCAAGCCGAGGCACGTGGTGATGATTCCGCTCACGGCGGTCAGGACCTTGGCGACGAAAAGGTAGTGGTTGTCGGTGGCGTCGGGCTTGACGAGTTCGCGGTAGAGGTCCACGGCGCCGACGGTGGAAAAGGAGTTGAGCCCGGCGCTGACGCACGACATGGTGGCCGCGAAAATCGCGGCGAAAATGATGCCGCGGGCGCCGGGGGGGAGTACGTTCATCACAAAATGGGGCAGAACGTCGTCGGCTCGCGTCAATGTGCCGGCGAGACTTGGATGTGCGTGATAGTAAACGACCAGGACCAAGCCAAGGCCGGCCATCATGGCAACGGCGGCGACGTTGACGAATCCCGATCCGATAACCGATTTGAAAATCTCGCGGAAATTTTTGACTGTGAAGTAGCGCTGAACGGCGATTTGGTCGGTGCCATAGGTTCCGAGATTGAAAACGAAATAGAAGGCGAGGAGCGACCAGACGGTGGCCTCGGTCTTCAAACTCAGATGCCAGTCAAGCAGAGTTGTGTAGGGCGTTCCGGTGGCGGGGGCGCGGAGCTGGGAGGCGGTGTGCCACATTCCGGCCCAGTCCCAGCCGAGGCCGGCCATGGCGACGCAGATCATCAGGACCAGCCCACCGACGAGGACGATGAATTGGGTGAGGTCGGTCCAGATGACGGCGCGCATGCCGCCTTTCATCGTGTAGAGTGTTGTGGAGAGACCGATGATGAGGATGCAGGTCCACAGGGGAATGCCTGTGGCGGCGGTGAGGGCAAGCGACGGGGTATAGATCGCGCCGCCGAGGTGGATGAGCCCCTTCATGAGAAACAGGCAGGCTGTCACTGTTCGAGCGCACTGTGGAAGCGCTGCTCGAGGTATTGGTAAATGGTGTAAACCCCCAGGCGGCAGAGAACCGGCACGAAAATCAGCACCACCGCGAGCATGACCAGCGGCATCAGAATGGTGCCGAAGTTGTATTTCAGATCGTGCTGGTAAATCCAGGCGGGCACCCCAATGTAGCTCACTCCGCTCAGATCGGTTGCTACGATGGAGACGCATGCGGCCCACCAGGGAATTGCGCGGTCGGCAACACAGTAGTCGTCAAACGATTTTTTTTTGCCACGTGAGGCGTACGTAGCGACGAAAATGCTCGCGGCCAGGTAGGCCAGCAGCACGGCGTAGTCGAGCCTTCCCAACGAGTTGCCGTATGCCAGGCTGGCGAGTGGTAGAAAGATGGGATGCGCAAAGTGCATGTGGTTCGAGAAAGTCGAAAGCGCTGGCGATCAGTATATCGCAGCGCCGGCGTTTGGCTGGAACGACCTGCCGGGACGATGAAAACATCTTGCGCCGCGCGACGCGTTAACGGGATTCTGCGGTCAGCGGCTCCCCGTTGATGTAACCGTGCTGGATAAACGATTGTTCGACGAAACGTATGTAGCCGTATTGGTTTATCATCAGATCGGCGTCACCGTCACGGTTCCAATCGACGACGGAAATGAATGGATCGCCATAGCAGCCGGGGACGTCTATTTTCTGCGGGGCAGAAAATTGGCGCGTGCCATTGGGGCCGGGCTCGTTCAAGAGAATGTAATAGTGATCGTCGGCGTAGGCGAAGATCAGGTCGTCCCAGCCGTCGTGATTCCAATCGATTTTTCGCACGACCAAACGAACCGGCTCCATGCTGGGGAGGGCGATTCCGGGTAGAAATCTCGGGGTTTCGCCGGGTTTGTCACTGGGATCGTGAAGGAACAAATGAACTTGCCCATACTCGTCGGAAATTGCCAGATCGCCGAAGCCGGTGTGGTTCATGTCGATCACTGCCGCCCAGGGGCGCGCGCCTTGCAGCACATCGAATGCAGCGGCGCCTTTGGCTGGAAT
The DNA here is from genome assembly GCA_963755915.1 of uncultured Phycisphaerales bacterium. GTDB lineage: Bacteria > Planctomycetota > Phycisphaerae > Tepidisphaerales > Tepidisphaeraceae > PALSA-1353. Next base: position 1,610,006 of record CAVWLP010000002.1, on the reverse strand, counting down.
GCCGACCTGTACGAAGTTGCCGTCGGTGAGCTTCAATCGCACGCCTTCGGAATCGAATCGGGGTTGATCGGCGGTTCCGATGTTCTTGTGAAACCAAATGCACCCGTCGTTGTCGGTGACGAGGATGTCGGGCTTGCCGTCGCCGTCGACGTCAGCCAATACGCGCGTGTCCCATGGATCGCCGCGAGGCGCGGGATGGTGAATTGACTCGGCACCAGGCAGCGGGACGATCTGATCAAAGAAACCCGGAGTGCCGCGCTGGCTGTTGAGCTGTATTTCATCCCTGTAGAAGATATCGGGCCATCCGCTGTGCCTGAAATCGATGAACTGGGGGTCGAACATCAGGTTTGCTGCACCCCAGGGCATCTTGATCGGCTTGGAGCTGGCATCGAATAAGGGATTGGTTGGTGTGCCGATATTGCGAATAAGGTAAATTTCCTGATCGACGCTGGTAACCAGGTCGAGCATGCCATTGCCGGTGATGTCGACCGCGCGGGGTAGCCAAAGCTCCAAAGGGAAATTGCCCGGAGGAGGGGAAAGGAACGTGGTGCAGCACGGGGTTCTGGCGGGTGCCGACGTTTTCGTAGTACCACATGGCCCTGGCTGGATCGGCCCAGTCCGCGCCGCCGGCCGTGACCTGCATTGCGCCGCTGATGAGATCGAGCTTTCCGCAGTGACGGAAATCGGCGGCGCAGGGGGCGGCACCAGGTTACATCGACGTCTTTGCCATCTGCCTGGAGGGGGCCGCGATAGGACAGCTTCGGAGGATCATCCGGTGAATCGGCTGTGTTCTCGTAATAGAAGACTCTGCCGGTGATATAGCCGCCGACCAGAAGATCGAGTTTGCCGTTGCCGGTCCAGTCAACGGCCTGGGGCACGGGCTCGTAGTCGACCGGATAAATTTTGTTCTGTGGATCCGTGTCACAATAATTGTGAGGCACGCGAAGCGGCTTGCCGTCGGCCTGCAGCGGTCCGATCAACCGGAACACCGGATGATGTTTATCCCCGACATTCTTAAAAAGGATCACCGATTCTTTTTCGGCCCCAACGATGAGGTCGAGCAGGCCATGATGGTACCAGTCGACAAGATCGGGCGCCGAACTCCAGCCGACATCGATCGGCGTACCGTCTTCGGTGCAAAGCAGGCGTGCCGTGTCAAAAACCGGATGTCCTGGGGTTCCATGGTTCTGGTACCAGAGAAGCGTGCCGGTACCGTTGCCGACGACCATGTCGAACATTCCGGTTCCGCTGAGATCGCCCACGGCAACGCGGGCGTGGATGACGGGAACGGAGGTGTCACCGCCCATGGGAAGGCAGCGATTTACACCATCGCCGAGCATTCCGGCCGGTGGCGGGCGATCGCCGGCGCCAGGCGGAAGCTCGCTGAATGATATTTCGTAGTAGCTCGGGTTGTTTCCGGTCTGTATGTGAGCCCAGGCGATTTTTCCGGTGCGCCCGTCGCCGATTGTGTTAAAGAATCGGCCACCGCCGGGAATGATGCGGATCGGCAGTGCCATACCGGTCTTGGGATCAGAATATCCCTGGTAATCGGGGTACATCCAGGGAACCTGATCGTCATAAAAGCGAAGGGGAAGTTCACCGGGAACAGTCGCGAGGGCATTGTCGTGCGTATCGATGATTTGACCGGTGTCGGGGTCATACTGCTGAATCAGGAGACTGGATAGATCGCACTTGCCGGAGAGGTATTTGCTGAAATCGACATGAATAGAGGCAACCATGGCCTCCCGCGGGTGATTTCCCATATCGATTGGATCTACGCGTACGAAAATCCGGTACTTGCGGTCCGCTGGCCAGGAGGGCTCGGCGGCCCGAGCCACGGGCAATCCAAGAGCTGCCAGGGCTAACAGCAGACCCGCGATAACTGACATACCTTTCGTCAACCTATGTCGCCTCAAACAGGGGTTCTCCCGCGCAATAGATACCATTTGTCCGTACGATGCTACTTTTGCGCGATTCGAAGTCAAGAAAAAAGTCTGTCCGCAACAGAGTCGCGGAGATTGTTTCGTAGTTGCTGATATAGTAAAAAGATATGTACGTGTTGATTTGGCGGTTGGCGGGCATCTCTCGGAGGAATTTCGGTTGAATAGAGGAAATAATTCGATGGATTTCCGATTTGGCCAAAAATACGGACAAATAAGTCGAAATTCGATACATAATTGGTATAATCTGACGAGGTCGCGGCAAGAGTACAGGTATTAGCGGCGGGTTTGTCTATGGGTTCGTCGAGTGGAGACGGCAAATCATCACTACTTCACCGGGGTGATTTTCATTTCACGCCGAAGTACCTCCATCTCGCTCAAAAAGTTTTGCTGGACATCACAACTCGCGGGCTGAAACCCGGAGACTTAATCGGGACTGAAACGGAATTGATTGCGCGACACCGCCTTAGCCGGGCCACAGTGCGTCAGGCTCTGGCGGTGCTGGAGCAGGATGGGTACGTATCGCGCAAGCAGGCGCGCGGAACGTTTGTGGGGAATGTGACGGGGTCGATTTCCAGGAGCCATCTGCTTCGCGGAACGGTTCTGGTCATTTGCTCGAACGAACAAACCGCCCAGTTGAACGAAGATTTTGCCTTCGCGACCGTTTTGCGTTTGATCGAAAGATCGCTGGCAAACAAGGAATTTGCTGTTCAGATCCTTGGGGTCGGTGAAAACCGGCCGGACGACGAGGCTCGCTTGCGGCGATTACTGGAACGCGGACATCTCGAAGGCATTTGCGCCATCGGAACCTGCTTTGAACCGTATCGCTCGCTTGTGAAGGAAGAATTGCCGGTGGTCTCTTCGTGCTCGTTCTCACCGCTGGCGGCGCCGTGGGTGGGTCCCGACATTCGAGCTGTGAGCAGGGAATGCGTTAAGCATCTGATCGACCGCGGTCATCGGCGAATCGCAATGGTTTGTGGATCAACCATCGATCAGGCGGCGTATGCACTGTTTGCCAGCGGGTATCGCGATGCGTTTGCGGAGGCGTCGGTGCCACTCAATCGACAACTGCTCTGTCAGGCGTACACGGGGGAACCGCTGATGCAATTGTTTGCAGAGTTGCTGAGCGGGCCGTCAAGGCCCACGGCGATATTTGCCGAAAGCTGGCGAGTCTGCCAGGCGATGCTGGCCGCGGCGAATCAGTTGCGTCTGAGAATTCCTGAAGACATCTCGTTGGTCGGTTACGGCCAGAATGTTCAGCATCTTTCGGCGCCGGTCGCTATAACAAGCTATGTCCCGCAAGCAGAATTGATCGGCGAACAGGTCGCAAACATTCTTACCAGCTTTGCCGAGCGCCGCTCGGTGCCAACGGAGCCGGTCTTTGTTCCCGGCCGGCTTGTTGAGAGGGAGTCCGTTAAGACCGTTCAAAAGTGATGGTGAATATTTTACGCCGGCTCTATTTCGTTGCGAATCAAGGAAAGTTTTATGCCAACTCATTCAATAACGCCTGAGGCTGCCGAGGAGCAGCGCAACAAGGGATGGAAGCGCTATGAGCAGGCCAAAGAGCTGATTCCCGGCGGTACGCAATTGCTGAGCAAGCGGCCGGAACTGTTTCTTCCGGACGGATGGCCGGTTTACTACACGCGTGCCAAAGGGTGTGAGATCTGGGACCTGGAGGGCCGCCGCTTCATCGACATGACAACGACGGGCATCGGCGCGTGCCTGCTGGGTTATGCGGACGACGATGTGAATGCTGCTGCGAAAGCGCGCAATCGATTGCGGGAACATGACCACGCTGAACCCGCCGGATGAGGTGGAGCTCGCGCAGCGGCTGTGCGATTTGCATCCCTGGGCGGCGATGGCTCGGTTTACGCGGACTGGCGGCGAGGCCATGGCCGTCGCGGTGCGCATCGCCCGCGCGTTTACGGAGCGTTCGGTTATCGCGTGCTGCGGGTATCACGGGTGGGCCGACTGGTATATCGCCGCGAATCTTTCGACGGATCGTGCCCTCGACGGGCATCTGCTGCCGGGTCTTCAACCGAGCGGAGTTCCGCGCGAATTGACCGGCACCGCGCTGACCTTCCGCTACAACCATATTGAGGAGCTTGAAGCGATTGCTTCGCGTGCGGGATCGTCGTTGGCGGCCATTGTCATGGAGCCGATGCGATTTTCTGAGCCGAGCGACAATTTTCTCCAGCGCGTTCGCGAAGTCGCCGACCGGACCGGGGCGGTGCTCATTTTCGACGAGATCACAGCGGGGTGGCGGCATTGCCTGGGCGGCGTTCACCTGCGATTGAGGGTTAATCCTGATATTGCTGTATTCGCCAAGTCGTTCAGCAATGGATTGCCAATGGCAGCAGTTCTGGGCACCGCCGAGGTCATGCAGGCCGCTCAGGATTCGTTCATCAGCAGCAGCTTCTGGACCGAAGCAATCGGGCCGGCGGCGGCGCTGGCGACGCTCTCGAAAATGCAGCGGATCAACGCCAGCGGGCTGGTGCAGGAAGCGGGGGCAACTGTTCAGGCGGCGTGGAAATCCCTGGCAAGCCGGCATGGATTGGATTTGACGGTATCGGGCTGGTCCGCGCTGTGCACGTTCTCGCTCAATTACGGCGAAAAATCCGGCGCTGCGCACGCTGCTGACGCAGGAGATGCTGGATCGCGGTTTCCTGGCCAACGTGGTGTTCTATCCGACCGTCGCGCACGAAAGACCGATTCTCGATAGTTATATCGCCGCGCTGGATGAAACCTTTGCGGTTCTCGCCGACGCTGCGGCAAAAGGGGATGTGACCACCCGGCTGCGCGGGCCTGTCGCCCACAGCGGCTTCAGCCGATTGACCTGATGTGACGGGAAGATTTCATGACGGGCGAAAAAATACGGGTGCTGCAGATAGGAGCCGGATCGATGGGCAAGCGCCGGCTGCGCAACCTGAAGGATCGCGATGATGTCGAGTTGGCACTTTTCGAAACTCGGCAGGATCGCCGGCAGCAGGCGGCTTCGCTCAATTCCAGGCTCACGACGTTCGGCGATTTGAACGAAGCGCTGCGGTGGGCGCCACAGGCCTTGTCGATATCCACGCCGCCCCAGTCGCATGACCAGTACGTCCATCTGGCCCTGGAAACGGGACTTCACCATTTTTGCGAAGCGAATATCTGGACGATCGATCCGCAGCTCGTTCGGCAGGTTTCCGAAGCTAAATCGCTGATCAGTGCGCCTTCATCGTCGCTCTATTTTCTTCCAGCTGTTCAGGAGTTGTCGCGCATCGTGCGGGAAGAACTTGGCCGTATGCAGGGATATCAGATGGTGTTGAACACCTTTATGCCGGACTGGCACCCGAGCGAAGGTCCGGAGTTTTATGCGCGGCACCGCAACACGGCGGCGGGGCGCGAGATGGTTCCGTTCGAATTGCTGTGGCTCGATTTTGTATTTGGCATGCCGCGTGACGTCATGGGAGTTGTGACCTGCGGCGGGAGCCTGCCGGGGGTGGTCGAGGACACGTGGTCGCTGGAAATGCGTCTCGAAAATGGCGGGGCCGGACAGCTCATGGTGCTCATGGGATGTCCCGGCTCGCTGCGGCAAGGGTGGTGCTTCGGGGATGCGGGGCAGGTGTTTTTCGATTTGTTTTCCGGGGAAATTCGCCGGGAATATCGCAAGGGTGCGCGCGATGTGAGAAACCTGGGTGCGATGAAAGACGTTCTGGAAGAAAGCTATCGTCGGGAGATCAGTTTATTTATTGATGCAATTCAACGCGGCGCCCAGTGGCCGCAAGCTTATCAGGCCTCGGCATGGGCGACGGCCACGCTGGCGGCGGCCGAAAGCAGCTCCGAAAGCGGCCGACGCACGGCGGTGGACATCGCGATTCAGCCGAAAGTGCATGGCGATTGAAGGTTCATTTTGAAGCGCATCGAAGCTTTGTCTCGCGTTCAAGCGGTTTTTCGAATCCCGGGGGTAATCTGGTCGCTGCCACTGGGCTTTCTGATGTTTGCACCCTCGTGCAGCAGTGCTTCTCATCCGGGGCCACCGCCTTTGCCGCGCGTCATTGTGATTTTTGGCGATTCAACGAGTGCGCCTCGGGGAAATATTCGTGTATTTGCGACCATCCTTCACGATCGGATGCCTTCGGTGGCAATTATCAACGCCGGCGTGCCGGGAAACACGACACGAAGCGCGCTGGCGCGGCTCGATCGCGATGTGATCTCTCGGCATCCGGACATCGTCACGATCTTTTTTGGGATTAACGATTCCGCGGTGGATGTATGGAAGGGCGCGACGGAGCCGCGGGTTCCGCTGGCAGAATATGAATCGAACTTGCGGACGATTGTGGAGCGGGTTCGCGCGGCCGGGGGGAGGCCGACTTTGCTGACGCCAAATCCTGTCGCGTGGACGCCGGAGATTCTCAAGCTCTATGGTCGTGCTCCTTATCGGCCGGACGATCCGGATGGGTGGAATGTTTACCTGAAGCGATATGCGGAGGCGGTTCGGCGAGTGGCGGCGGGGGAGGGGGTGTCGCTGGTGGACGTTGATAAGATGTTTCGCGCTTATGCTGCGGCGCCCGGGCATCAGCTCGCCGATCTACTTATGGACGGCATGCATCCCAATGCCGCAGGGCACCGGATCATCGCTGACGGTGTTTTGAAAGTGATTCAGTGAATCCAGACTTAAGAACGGCCGATCGGCGGAACGCTTACACGGGCGGACCAGATATTTCCATATTGCTGGTTGTCGTTGAGTACGATTTCAGCCCACACAACGACCAGCGTGTCGTCTGACAGTTGCGTTACGGATGGATACGTCACCTGGTGCTCGCGGGCCAGTGGCGGCGGCGACACCTGGGCAAGTAGCAACGGGTGCCCCCAGGTCTGGCCGTCGTCATCGGAAATCCGAATGGTCAACGGCGTCCTGAATTTCGCCGGGCACGGGCTGTGGGTGAGTGCAAGGCGTCCGTCGCGAAGCCGAAAAATGTTATGCGATGACCAGGCGGCGGGTATGTCCGATTTGATCGGCTGCGACCATGTTTGTCCTTTGTCGGAGGAATAACACCGCCACAGGAGCCCGTCCACCGTGCGAAGGATCATGATGACCCTTCCACCGGAAACTTCCGCGATGCTGGGTTCGTCGGCGCCAGCTGACGACCAAATGCCGTTTCCCATGGCCCAATGCTTGCCGCCGTCAATGGAGCGAAAGGCGTAAGCTTCGCCGTCTTTGCCCGTGGGCCTCACCTTGTATACCGGGAGCAGCAGTTCGCCGGAGCTGAGTCTGATGCCGTTGCTTCGGCAGAAAAAAGTGTCGGGAAACTGAAAGGGATCGGTCCATGTCAGTCCACTGTCGAACGTCAACATGCAATTGGTGTGATACGATGCGATTCCGACGGCGCCCTCAAGTTCGTGCTTGAGAAGCGGGTACTTGTCCCAACGTCCGTTGGTGAAAAAAATCCAGGTGCGATCGGCGTCGGCGATGAAGGCGGGATCGAAATCAGACTGATGTACAGTTCTGTTCAGCACGTATGCTTTTTCCCACGTCAGGCCGTGATCGCGCGAGCGGGAAGCGAGGATCACCTGATTTACTGCCGCCTCGTAGGGCCCAGAAAACCAGGCGCAGAGTAGATCGCCGTTTGCCAAAGTCACGATGCTGGGCGCATGGTTGTAGCCGTAACGATTAGTCGGGTCGTATGGATCGGTTTCAGGATAATTAAAGATGACCGAGCGCGACAACAGGACGGGAGCAGATGAGGTGGTGGTATTCGATTGCGCAGTTGCGCTTCTAAAGATGATCGATACTAATGCAAATATCAGGCAATACTGCTTGCGTCTCACGACGCGGTTCCTTCGCGTACGGCGGCCGGAGGGAATCCGAAGCATTTCTCGCAAACCAACATGAAAAAGCGATACCGAGGGCAAATGGGATGTCAGGGCGATGTCTACGGCTCGTCAATGAAATAAATGTCGAGCGCGTCAGCCCGCCCGAACCAGAAACTGTGGAATCCAGGGGGACGGTATTGCTCAAGGTCAGCAAGATTGGCCGAGGGTGGCAGGAATTGTTTCAAGACCAGGGTCTCCACATGGCCGTCTAGAAATAAGACGTTTTGCGACGTCCCTTTGCGGTGATCGAACCGGTAGGACGTCCAATTGGTATCGTAACCTTGCTGCGCGGCGTCCTGAGTTTCGAGCATTACCGCAAAATGGGTGGAATCAGTCACGTACGTTGTCATAATCGGATTGTACCGATTGGGTAGACCCAAGTCATCGATTCTGGCCGGCGAAGTTAGTGGAAATAAACTTATGGGATATAGGGGATACCCCAGTTGCGGGCCGTCTGCATTGAGGCAATAGCTAAAGTACAAATCTGAAATCGGCTGACCGGTCGGGCTGAGATTTAACTCGTCATACGTGCCGCGCATCGAGCCGGTGGGATACGAAGGATCATCCTCAAGCATCTGGTCTGCGGGGCATCGAAACGTCTGTGAGTTCGGAGCCTGGTACAATCCCGGCAGGTATTCAAAGAAATAGGGGTAACTCACAGCGCCGAATTTGAGGGCGGTACGATAGGGAGGGAAGCAGCAAGGATTGTCTGAGGCATACATCGCCATCGCCAGGCCATCCTGGCGCATGTTGCTCATGCATTGGGTGGTTACCGCGGCGTCTCTTGCCTTGTTCAGCGCCGGCAGCAGCATGGAAATTAATAGTGCAATAATCCCAATAACCACCAGCAATTCCACCAGCGTAAATCCCCGGTAATTCGAGGTCCTGCGATCCCGCATTTTTTTGAAAGAAGTGGACGAAGTGCACAGCATAGCTCACCTCTGCATTTAGCGAGCCCTACGGCTCGGTTTCGGCTCAGCGCCCTTTCAACGAAAACGCGCTACGGTCGCAGGAGCGATACTGACGACAACTCAAGAAACAACAAACATGCAAGACGCGGCTTTCAGCAGTCGGGGCGGAAATGTGCCACCCATTACAGCGGTCGTTTCGGTTCAAAAAACGCCGGCTGTTTTAGTCTCGGAATGCAACTCCACCGGAATCACCACCCGTTTGTTCTCGAGCGGAATCCGGTTAGAGACCTGGTTCAGCATCCGGGCGACGGTCCTGGCAATCTCATAAAAAGAGAGTCTGGGTTTGACGTACGGATATTTGCCCAGGGCCTCGCTTGGAGCTGATTGGCTTTCAAACACCAGTTCGAGATCGCCCGGAATCTTCAATCCCATTTCGCGGGCGGCAAACGCCACGGCGCTTACCAGGCGATCGCTGGCACACATGATGCCTGTCGGCCTGTCGTCGCGCTGGAGCATTTCGCGGATCTGGCTGTGAAATCCGTCAAAATCCTGGGGGAAAATGCGCAGCAACAGGGAATTGGGAGGCAGATGGGCTGCGGTGATTGCCTCAACGACGCCGTCGTAAAATGCGTTGTCGCCCGGCCGGCCGCCACCGGTGGTCAGCAGCGCGAGCTTGCGATGCCCGCGCGAGGCCAGGAAATTACTCATCAGGTATCCCGACTGCTGGTAGTCGAGATCGACGGACGGCAGTTGCCACTGATCGGGATAAAGGGAGCCGAGCACCACGACCGGTTCCCCGGTCTCCGACAAATACTTGTAGACCTCTCGCGAGCAACTGATCGGAATAGCGCCGGCGAACTGCCCCGCAAGCTGGGCAACCTCGACCAATTGTCTCAGAAATTCCAGGCTCGATCGGCCTGAGATAAAGCTGAACTGGACATTGGTTTGCGGAAGCTCCGCACGGACGGAAGAGACAAGGACATCAAGCGGAACGCTGGTCAGATCGCGCTGTTGTTCTTCGATCAGAATATAGACGGTGCGAACGGCAACGGATGGGGCTGGTTCGACTCCGTGTCCAACGAAGGTTCCTCTGCCATGCTCGCGGGTGAGAACCTGTTCCTGGACGAGGACATTCATCGCCCGGTGGGCCGTGGCCGCGCTGACGCCCAGAAGCATGCCGACATTTGCGCAGCTATGGTATCGATCGCCCGGCCGGAGACCGCGGGCTCGAATATCGCCTTCAATCTGCCTGGCGAGGTGCCCAAGTTTTGAGCCTTTGGCCGAGGTAATGTTCACGCTTTTATGTTGACAATGTTTGGATGACTTGTCAAACTAAATCTTTCCGAAATGATTCAAAAGTGTCTCAGGGTCAATAAACACGCTTAGGAAGCAAATGAACAAGGTTTCGTTGATCTCTGCGGTTGGAACTCCTCTGACACTTCGTGAAACTCTTGATATCGAAGCGTTTGACAAGCACATGGCGGACCAATGGCGGAATGGCATGGCGGGCGTGCTCGTTGCCGGGACCATGGGGCTGATGCCAATGCTGCGGGATGGGACTTATCACCAGCTCGTCGAACGGGCCATTCTGGTGAGCAAGGGCAAAGGTGAGGTGCTGGTGGGGGCCTCGGATACGAGTGTCGCCCGGACGAGAGAACGCATCAATTTTCTAAACGAATTTCAAGCCGCTGGCGCCGTGGTTTTGACTCCTTATTTCCTGTCATTCAATCAGTCCGAGCTGGAATTTTACTTTGCGACCCTGGCTGACTTGTCACGCAATCCGCTATATCTATACGATTCTCCAGGGCTTACGGGAAACAGGCTGGAGAATGCCACTGTTCTTCGCCTTTCCCGGCATCCGAATATCCGCGGAATCAAATGCGTGGGCGATCTCGCATCGGCGCGGCAATTGCAAGACGCGGCCCCTGGTCATTTCCGAGTCGTCTTCGCCCAGGCTGATCTAATTGACGCGCTGCTCAAGCACGGAATACGCGAACATCTCGACGGCATCTTTTCACTGGCGCCATTCTGGGTGAGTGGCATTGCCAAGGCCGCGGGGGAAAAGAAGTGGGAACTGGCGGCGAAGCGCCAGCAACAGTTGTCGGAACTGCTTCGCGTCGTAAAACGTTACGGTGTCTTTCAGTCTTTCACATATCTTCTAAATATGCGACACATATCCGGCAACTATGCACCGGCGCCGATGCGCAGGTTATCCGATGTGGAGCGCACGGGGTTATCCTCTGAGCCTGTCGTTCAGCAATTGATGAGTGATTCAAGAGCAGCCGCCGCCCAACTGGATCGAACCGTTTCCGTGGAGACTCAATCAGCGTCGTAAGGTGATGAATCTCAGTCGAGTTGTCCATCGGCTGACAGAATCGGAACAAACGCATGACGCCGCCATGGCGGTTGCGCCGCGATTTGGCGAGCTGTCTCGGTGAGCGATCGCTCGGCCTCAACCCTGGCTTGTGGTCGGATTGGAATACCCCGTGAACGCGGTCCTGATGAAAGATCTTCGGCAAACGCTGCGTTTGAAGCGCGTGGCGGTGGTTCAACTTCTCTGGCTGATCGTTCTAGGGGCGGCGGTTCTGGAATATTGGCCCCAGCGCGGTTTCGTCAGTATCGCTGACAGTGCCGATGACGGGCTTCTCTTCAGCCTGATTCTTGGCCAGGTCATTCTGCTCATATTGTTTGTGCCCGGCATCGCGGCCGTGGCCATCGCGAGCGAGCGCGAAGCCAACACGCTGGAAATGCTCTCGGCGTCGCTGCTTTCGAAATGGCAAATCTTATTCGGTAAGGCGATCGGGGCGCTGTTTTTTCCCTTGTTGCTGCTGATTTCGGGTTTACCCTTCGCGGGCCTGCTTCTCTTACGCGGCGCAATCAGCTTCGATCGCCTGATTCTTTCCTATGCGGTGCTGCTGGAGACGGGAATAATGCTCGCAACCCTCGGTCTGAGCGTTTCGGCATTTTGCCAGCGGGCTTCAACCGCGCTGGTAATCTCCTATTCCCTTGTGACAGCGCTCTGCGGCGTATCGCTCGTTCCAGCGGCGATACTCCTGGACAGTTCGGCGGGTCAGGTTGCGGCAGCGCTGCATTACGCTCGCGCTCAGCCCGGCGTCGGCGATTTTCGCGATCCTGCGCCCTTCCCCGGGAGATTTCGACGGGCACGTCCACGGGTTTATCTCGCTCGGTCCGCTGTTCCTGGTGGCGGGGTCGGCACTTACGTTATTTTGCGCTGCGCTGCTCGCCAGCAAGCTGACGCGCCCGATGTCCGAAACCGAGGGCAGGACAGTGGAGCGCAATCACGACCGTCGATCTGGCGGAGGCTGCTGCTCGGAGCCCGGAAACATAAGCACCGCAAACCGATCGCGGTTTTCAATCCGCTTCTGGCCAATGAGTCACGGATCAATCTCCTGCGCTCGGGCGCTGGACCACGCGGATATTTTACGGCTGCCTGGTAATGGCCTTGGCGCTGATGCTGATTTCGCTTTACGGCGGAACCGAAGATGCGGGACTTTTGAATTATGTGACGCGGATCGTCGTCGGTCTGCAGATCGCCGTGATAGCGCTGGTGGCGCCGGGAATAACCAGCGCGACGATCAGCAGCGAAATTGAAATGGATACGTTTGAACTGCTGCGGGTTACACCGCTGGGGCCGGGACAGATATTTTTCGGAAAACTGGTCCCCGCGCTCGGTTGTACGATGCTGCCGATTGTCGCGCTGCTCCCGCTCTACGCGGCGATTTGTTTTCTCGACCCTGGATATTGGCCGTCGTTCCTTCAGTTGGTGCCCGTATTGGTTCTGGCGGCCATTTTTGGGTGCACGGTTGGGCTGATGTGCTCGGCCTTTGCGGCCCACACCGCTCGGGCGACGGTGGCGAGCTATCTCGTCAGCGGCACGACAGTGTTGGCCCCGGTTCTGGTCGCGTGGATCGCGCAGCGCCAATTGGCGCCGTCGCTCGTCGCCTGGCTATCCATGCCCAGTCCCCTGGCGGTCTCATTGGGTCTCATGAATCGCAGCATGACCCCGGCCGCCAGCCCGTGGATCTGGTCGGCACACCTGTGGACGATGGCCGGGATTATTGTCCTCATGCTGGTGTTGGCTCGTTTTCGTGTAGGTTATTTGCTGCGCCGCGATTGATGCGCTTGATTGAAATGCGTTGCTCTTTCATCCATTTTGCGTTGACGCTGATCCTCATTGCGGGGAGTAAGACCGCGTTGGCGGCAACGACTGCGCTCCCTCCGCTGGATTTCGGCCTCGACCAGGTTCCATCGCCCCAGCCAAACCAGATTGACGCGACCTCGCCGCGCACTGTGCAACTGCTGATCGATGCCATCGATCGCGGCGACGACGTACGCCGAGTGCAATTGGTCCACGATTTGGGGAAATGCCGCAGCCCGGCGTCAATACCAAAATTGGAGTCGCTGCTTGCTGACCCATCCGCGGATCTTCGGGCCCAGTCTGTGATATCACTGGCGGCGATTGGGGGACGATCGATCCTTCCCGCGCTTCAGGGACGGCTGGGCGATGTTGACGACGCCGTGCGCCGAGAGGCGGTTAGCGCATGCGCCGGCCTCGGCGATTCACAGGCCGTTTTTCTGGGGCTGCGCGATTCCAGCGCAAGCGTTCAGATGGCGGCATGTTCCGCGGCTTCAAAGCCAGCGGAGATCAAGGCGGTTGCCGACGCTCTGCATTCGATGGTTCCGCCGTGCCGGTTGTGCGCACTGGAAACACTGGCCCGGGCTGGAAATCGTGACGACTGGCGTGTTGCGGTGGATTGCTTGAGAGGCTCGGCTTCGGAAAAATCTGCGGCGCTGCAGGCGTTGGCTGCGATGGGCGCTGCAGATTCCGCGTCGTCGGTTCTCCCGTTGCTCCAGGATTCGAATTCGGTGGTGCGCAGGAACGCAGTAACTGCCCTTGGCCGCATTCTGCCAACGGCCAGGGCTCACGCGCGGCGATGGATGCGCTGCAAGACCCCGACACAACGGTGCGCTGCGCCGCGGCGGATGTGCTTCGAAATTCGCCAACTCCGACGGCAATACACCTTCTGCAGGACCAGTTAAAATTCGATCAGGCCCTTCGATTCGCGGCGCGCAATGCGCTTGTTGCTATCGGGCAAACGGCCCTGCCGGCGGCAATCGATTTGCTGCATGATGCCGACGCCGATCGACGCGTCGATGGATCGTATATTCTTGGTCAATTGCGCAATTCCGATTCGCTTTCCGATCATCTCGCGCTTTTGTCGGATTCGAACTGGTCGGTCGTGGCGCAGGCCGCGGATTCTTTAGGTCGCATCGGTCAGGGACATGCTGGCAACGCGCTGCTCGGCGTCGTCAAAAAGCTCCCGCAGATGCTTGCGGACAATGATAAGGCGCAGGCCGAATTGGAAATCCACGCCGTTGCCAATGCGATCGTTGCGGCGGGATTGGTCGGTTACTCCCCGATTGTGAAGGCAACGCTCCCGCTGATCCCGCAGGGCCAGGCGCCTGACGAGATTCGCAGGGCAAGCATCTATGCATACGGCTTGTTGGGAGACCGCACGGACGACCAAACCTCCGAGGAGCTTTTGGGGATCATATATGATCAATATGAGGCACCCGATGTGAAGGCGGAGGCAATAAAGGCCCTGGGGAATCTTCGCGTTGAATCAAGATTGGCGGAGTTAAAGGCGATTTCGGAATCGGAACTCAACCTGCAGCTTCGCTGGCTGGCGAACTGGGCGTATGACCGGATTGCCGGGCAGCAGACACCGCTGCAAATTCCGACGATTTCGTCTGCCCAGCAGGTGTGCATCGCCGATGCGCCAGGCATGGCCGACCAGCAGACGATTGCGGGAATGCTTAGTCTCGGCCCCTCATATCTGCCGGACTGTTGGACGCCGCTGAGGCTCAAATTCCAAAACGGCTCTGGTAAGGACGTTGCCGGTTACGCGTCCGTCGAAATGAATAACGCGGCCGGCCCGGCGCTTCTGCATGTTCCGTGCCTCATACCGGCGCACTGTGTGATTGATCTCGATGAGCTGGCATATTTTGGCAGCGGCGCCGGCGGAGCGCCCAACCAGGCTTGTGTCGTCGAGTGGTATGCCGGCAACGCGCAGCGCATCGGGCGAAGTGAAGTGCCGGGCGCCGCGGCGGCAATCGGCGGCAAAAGGATTCGTCCGACGGCAATGCTACTGCAAATCGGCCATTCCGAAATTGCAGATTCCGCAGGCGACAATCCCGCCGGTTTTGCAGGCCAATTGCTGAAACATTCTGGATTTGCGCTGGGCGTCCAATCAATCGATGCAGCCGATGCTCCGCGAAGAGCTGACGGTTATGACGGCTACAAATTTATCCTGTTTTCCACAAACCCACAGGAACTCGACATGGCGCAGCGGCGGGCGCTGCTCGATTATTTAAGCGTCGGTGGAACGCTGCTATTGTGCGGGCATCCAATTGAACAAAGCTGCTGGCTCGCAGGATATTTGCCGGTCGTTCAAATCGGCAGTCGCCAGATCAGTGCCCTCGCGACGGAAAATGATGAGATCCAGCTATCGCATCCCGTAAGCCTTGTCGAAGCCAGCGACGTCACCGGTGCAGACGTCGAAGTAGCAGGTCAAAGTCAGGGGTTAATTTTTGCAGCACAAAAGCAGATTGGTCTTGGGCATGTCATTTTCACGAGTTTCCCGATCTACGCGCTGGATCCCGCAGATCCTCATTTCGTTCAAACGTGGCATCGGATTCTGCAGTGGGACGTTTCGCCGCGGGCCGAATCGGTGTCGCTCACTCGCCCGCTCGAGCATATGGTGGGCGTGCCCACTGTGCCATTCAGTATCGCTGCCGTCATTGTCGGACTTTATATTGTCGTTGCATTTCTGGGTCATTTACTAAGTCCCGCGCGGCTGCGGCCAAGGGTTTATCTGTGTCTGGTTGCCGTGGCGCTGCTTGGGTTTGTGGGACTGATGGTCGCCAGCGCGCGCGGCGAGTCCAGCAGCATCGTGCGCGGGGGACAGATAACGACCATCCGGATCGGTTCCGGCGGCGGGGGGATTGAAAAGCAGCTTCTGACGTTCGTTGGGCGCGATGAATCGTCGCTTACGCTCAGTGCTACGGGTGGGGCGACTATTGTGCCGGTCGAATCTTCGGAATCGATGCCGGCCGAGATCGAGGAATTTCCTTTCGCCGTAAAAGACGCCGACGTCTATGCCAAGCAAGTCCGCCGAATATGGAGCGCGCAGAGGCCGGTCGGGTCGGATCTTCAATTGAAAGCGACGGGACGTTTCGGCCCGGAAGGCCTGGAATTGAGCGTGGAAAATGGTGCAGGGCAGGCTCTCCACTCCCCGCTTCTGGCTTGGAGCGGAGTATTTGCGCTCGGGGAGATACCCGTCGGCCAATCGACGCCGATCATTCTTCACCGTAACGCGGACAACGATTTCACCAGCACCGGCGCGATTCGCACCCAAACCGATGACCTTCGGGCCGACATTATCGCTTCGTCCGTCATGTCGGCCGGATCGATGGATTCGGCAGAATCGGGCCCGCCGAAATTGCTGGCATGGTTGGACAACCCACCGACGATTGTCGATACGAATTATCCCATTGCGATGGAGTCTCAGACGTTGTTGGAAGCCCCCGTTCTAATCCAGAGTTCGGAGATCGGTTCCGATATTTTCATCGACGGCGCTTTCAGTCGCATCATCCAGGGGGCGGCGCGAGGGTTGCCTTACGATCCTTCGCAGCGGCGCTGGGTACCAACCAATCAACCGGGACAGTGGCTCATTGGTTTTGCAGTGCCTGAGAAAATCGGCCGGCTGCGCCCCGTTCACGTCCAAATCGATGCAGACCTGTCGGCGCCCACCCAGACGATTGCGTTTTTTCGCGATCAGTGCCGGGCGGGAATTGCAGCTATAAATCCACAGGGGGATGAGGCCGCAAACTGGACACGGGTGATCACGCCGCAGAGTTTTGAGTTTGATTGCAGGTCTGATGACTATGATTCTGAAGGTCACGTCTGGCTGATGCTTCGAATTGAAGCGACGTCAGCATCGCCTTCACCGTGGTTCTTTCGGCGGCTTGAAATGAGCTATCACGCCATCTGCACCGAAGCCAGGGGTAATCTTCAAATCACCAAACTTGCGATGATGCACAGGAGTTTGACATGGCAGTAAGAGATATGATCAACCAGCACCGATGGATCGGCTTCGCGATCGCGATTTTGGGGCCCGCGATCGCAATCGGTTCGCTCTGGCACGATAAGGCAGTCGAGCGCAGAGAGATCGAGTCAAGGACGCTGGCGTGGTACAGCGACGACGAAGGACAGACCTGGTTCTCGCAGGACTTTCGAATGACAAGGCCACCATTCAATCACGATGGGAAAACCGCCTATCGCGCCTATGTCTTCACCACCGACGGGGGCAAAACGTGTTTCGTTGGCTACCTAAGGCGCTATACGCCACATGCCCTGCAAATGCTGCTGTGGGCACAGCAGATGGCGGCAAGCGGTCCTCCACCGGCGGGAGTGAACGAATCAATTTCCAGATCAGGAGTTGAAGTGAAAAAGCCGGGCGGTAACGACTGGATAAACGTTGCCGATCCGCGGGCCAAATCAATACGACAAATCACAGGTCCGGGCGGCGCCCCGGCGCAGCCAGTGCTGCCATAGGGCCGCGCCATCCACAAGACAACCTTGGTTAAAGGCGTACGGCGCAACGTGTTCGCGAAGGGGCATCAAACCGACATTTTCCAGATTCCCGCCCTCCACATAGAAGTGTTTATATTAAGCATGACATTAATTCAGCGATTTTGGTCTCTGGGTGCGTTTTTTATACGGGAACCGATTTCAGGATAGCGGGATACTTCCGCCGCGAATCGTCCTTATGACCTCACGGTGTTTATAAGTATATATTTTATAAGTTGTTGCATAATTAGCGCTTTTTTATTGATCTTTGGGGGACAATTGGTACTATTGTCCCGACAAAGGTGATTTTTGGGTGGTCTTATGCGACTTTGTAGTTGACAAATTACGACATGCATACTAATAGTACATGCCAACCTGCAACCGCCTCCCATGGTCGTTCGATAAGTGGGCCAACGCTTCAATTCATTGACCAACACTTTGGAACTTCTCGCGCCACGCAGTGGCAATACACCTTTAGGAGGTAGAAAATGTCTCGCCGCATCAAACGTTCTATTCCCGTGCTGCTATGCAGCCTGGCAGCTTCCGCCAGCGCCTCGGAAGTCTGGGACTATAATTTCAGTTCCGGCACAAATGGTACGACCCAATTCGAAACGGGTCCGAACAGTATGATTGGTCCCGCCGGCCCGTCGAACAACAATCAGATGCAGATCACGACGATGGATAACGGTACGGACGCGTACGTCCCAAGCAAAGCGGGCGAACCGCTCGGTTCGACGGTGACGGCGGCCACGGAATCCTACAGCGGGCTTGTCGATTTCACCTGGGCCAGCACCGATAACACGACCGCGAACTCTGACGCGGAATACGACTGGGTCGGCTTCATGGGAGCCGTCACGCCCCAAACACGCCAGATATCAGGCATCGCGCTGGTGCACTGGTACACCGGCGGGGATTACTATCTCCAGATGATTCCCGAGTTTGCATCGGTAGGCATTACCGACGTCGCGGAAATCAAGGGGCTGCCGGCTATCAATCTTGGCTCCACAATCCCCTCGGACATGCAGTTTGTCATCGGTTGGGACCAGCCAACGGAAACGGTCAGCGACGACTTTCTCATCGGCGGTGTACTGGCTCAGTCGGCCAGTGCAAACATCAACAACATGTATGGAGCCCATCCGCCGAGCTACGACCAGCCGCCTTATCCGCAGGATGAGGTGAACAATCAGTCGCTTTCGTATCTTGGCTGGCAGGATTACACCGGCAATGCGAACAATCTCCAGACGGTATGGGAAGTGAATTCGATGGCCTATTTCAGTGATTCGGGCGGTGCTCTTACCGCGGTGCCCGAACCTGCATCTATTGCACTCGTTGCCGGTGCCTGCTTACTCGGTTTGAGGCGACGCTGCAGGGCGCACGCCGGGTAAGTGCATTCATCGTCAATATCATTTGTACTGAAGCGAAGACCCGAAAGACTCTGGCTTCGCTTTTTCTTTTGGCGATCAGGCTGCATTGGGAACTCAATGCGGCTGAATCGTCGCGTATTGTGCGGTTTCAATGTTCATCGGCATTCTGAAGCAATCGATTCGTGGCCGTTTCAACAACTCCATCTTTTTTATATTTGCGCCGACGGCATACAGCCGGACCGGTGGAAGGAGCATTAATTTTGTGGCTAATCGAATCTGGGGACCAGCCGGCATAGCCGGGGTATTTCTTACTGCTCTTCTCCTTTGCGGTTGTGCCGCCACTCAAAACGGTGAGTCCGCGCCGATTGCGGGCGGCACACCGGCCGCCGTCCAAAGCGGGGCGCGAATTCGGCTCACGAGCGACGCCGAATTCTACGTGAGCCCCTCGGGAAGTGACCAGGCCGACGGGCTCACGGCCAGCACCCCCTGGCAAACATTGCAGCACGCTTATGACACCATCAAAAACAATTACGATCTTGCCGGTAACGTCGTAGTTATCAAGCTTGCCGATGGAACGTATGGCCCCGTCAAAGGGAAGGATAACACCGTTGTTTGTGACGGATACATCGTCGGCCAGGTCTCCGATGTCCGGTTCGTCGGAAATCCTGATCATCCCGAAAATGTCGTGATCACCGGCAGGTCGAACAATATCTTCGAGATCATGAACACGAGGGTGAATATCGACGGAATGACCCTCACCGGCACCGGTTCAACCGTCGGAATGCTCTCCTATTTCGGCAGCCGAATAACGTTCTACCACGTCAGCTTCGGACCGATGGGGACCGGCATCCATCTCTCCGCCTATGGGGGGATCATCAAGGCCTTTAGCGACTACCAGATCACCGGCGGCGCCGGCTATCACATGCTTTCAAACACGCCCGGATCGAGAATCGATATCGACAACAAGGTTGTTACCATCTCCGGCGCCCTGCGCTTTACGGCCGCTTTCGCCGTTGCGGAAAACCTCGCGCTGATTTCTTCTTATGGCAACAAATTTCCCGGAACACCCGTCACTGGAACCCGGTACATCGTTCAATCAAACTCCGTGATCCAAGTCTCCGGCGGCCCCGATCATTTTCCCGGCGACGCAGTCGGTTCGGCGGCAAGCGGCGGCACTTATATTAGCCCGGGAAATTGAGGCCAAAGAGATCAACCGATGTGGAACCTGCTTTCGGTGCGCGGAAGTTGAATGGCGTCAACGCAGATCAGAACCAAGGTGCAGTTGGCCGGGCAGTGACTTTTATTTTGGGCGTCAGATTAGATTTTCTTAGCTGCGGCAAGCTCTTTGTAGAGCCCATCCTGATAGCTTGCGAGCTTCTGTTTATCCTGGCGCGCCTTGGCGGCGTAGTAGACAAAGCCAAGGGATCTGCGATGCCGCGAACTGGGATTGGCATCGGCGCGATGGATGGTTAGAGAATGATGGACGAGCAGATCGCCAGGTTTGGCTGATATTGGAATCTCGGCGGCGCGGTCGGTGTCGCCGTAGTCGGAGATTCCCTGCGAAAATCCGAGCACGCCAGTGCGCCCGTGGGGCCGCATTCCGGTGCGATTGGAGCCGGCAATGTATCTCATGCAGCCGTTGGACTCGTCCACATCGTCCAGGGCGAGCCACATAGTGACTGCTTCATTTGGCTCGAGCATGAAGTAGTAGCCATCCTGATGCGGAGGAGTGGCCTTCCCCACCTTGGGCGGTTTATTGAACCATTCCAACTCTTGCGGCAACGCATTGTCCTTCAAAAGCGATTCTGCCAGCCCCAGCCATTTCGGGCTCTCAATCAGATCCCTGAAAAAGGCATCGTGCATTCGAATGTGCGCCAATTGCTTGAGCGTATTGGGATCCTGCTTGTCTTCGTACATCACGTCCGTGGCGGGGATTTCCGGGACCACCTCCCGCACATAGCGATCGAGGTTGGACTTCAGTTCGGACAGCTCTTTTGGGGCAAGGAACTGACGGAGGATGACGAAGCCGTCACGTTGGAAATCATCCCGGGCCTGACTCAAACCAGCCTTCTCATTGTGTGCCGCCATGGGACTGAACTCTCCGGTAAAATGGGTATATTTGACTGAAAGCGAGTTTTGTTCAAAAGATCGAGATCGGCCTATTTGTACTAATCATGATACTAATAGATATAATAGGATTCAAGCAAAATAAGACCGGTTCCATATCCACCCGTTGCACCGATTGGTAAAAGGTGTTTCGATCAGACAAATTTGGTGGCAAGACCAGATTCATATATTCCTGACCGATGGTATAGTATGGCCGAAGCGGATGATTTGATATCAAAGGCGTGACTAAGCGTATCAATAGGGAGTCATGGTAGATCAATTGAGCATAGATGACGGTCAGTCGCTCCTGCGGATTGATCAGCGCAATTTTGCGCCAAAATACCTGGAATTGGCTCAAAAGCTCCTGAGCGATATCGCTGAACGCGGTCTTAAGCCGGGCGACCTCCTGGGAACCGAAACGGAGCTTGTCGATCTGCATCATCTGAGCCGTTCGACGGTCCGTCAGGCTTTGGCCGTCCTGGAACGCGACGGGTATATCTCTCGCAAGCGCGCTCGCGGCACGTTTGTTAATCGCATCGTCGATTCGATGGCAGAATCGCGATTGTCCCGCGGAACAATTCTCGTCGTCTGCTCCAACGCCCAAACCACTCACCTCGATGAAGACTATGCTTTCGCGACAATGCTGCGATTCATCGAACGCTCACTGGCGAAACAGAGCTTCGGCGTGCAGATTCTGAGTCTGGGCGAAAATCCTCAGGAGGACCAGGCACGTCTGCGGCGAATCATCCACCAGGTGCGCATCAGAGGCATTTGCGCCATTGGGAACTGTTTCGAGGCTTATCGCCAGATCGTTCCTCCCGATTTTCTTGTTGTCAGCTCGTGCACATTCTCGCCGCTCAAAGCGCCGTGGGTGGGACAGGATGTGAAAGCGGTAAGCCGCGAATCGGTGAGATATCTGCTGGATCGAGGACACCGGGAAATTGCGATGGTGTGCAGCGCCGCCATCGATCAGGAAGCGATCGGCATTTTTGCCGCCGGGTATCGAGAAGCTTTTGCCTCGCTCGGCCTGCCAATCAACCGCCACCTATTCTTCCACGCCTATGCTGGAGAATCTTTGCCGCAAATGATCACCGAGATTCTGTCCAGCCGTACGCGCCCGACTGTGATCTTTGCAGAGAACTGGCGGGTCTGTCAGGCAACGATGGGCGCCGCCAACCAACTCGGTCTGAAGATCCCCGAAGATCTGTCCCTCGTTGGCTATGGTCAGAACGTGCAGCATTTATCCGGCTCGGTATCGATCACCAGCTATGTGCCTGATGCGGACGGCATCGGGCAGGCGTTGGCACGTATTATCACGGAATTTGTGGACAATCAGATCGTGCCCGCCGAGCCTCTGTTTATTCAGGGAAAGCTCGTCGAAGGAGAATCCGTTCGCACTCTGCCGACAAAGTCCAGTCCGCGCGATTAGAGCATTTTCATTTATCATGTAGCGTATACCCTGTGTGCCTGAAGAAACCTTCGCAGTCGGAGGCGGTGACCGCGGCCAGTGCTTCCTCCACCGCTTGGCCCAATGTCTCCACCGTCCGGGCCGCCAGTGAACGAAGCTTCTGCTTCACCTTGGACCACATCGGTTCGATGGGGCTGAAGTCGGGACTGTACGGCGGCAGATACAGCAGACGGGCCCCCGTGGCCTCGATCGCCTGGCGAATCCCGCTGACTTTGTGGGATTGCAGATTATCCATGATCACCACCTGCCCGGGCCGCAGCGTGAGGACCAGGGCGTCCTGGACAAAGTTGCGGAAGATCTCGCCATCGCAAGGAGCGTCGACGGTCACGGCGGTTTGAACGCCGCGAAGCGTCATGGCCGCGATGATGGTCAGCACCTTCCAATGCCCATGCGGCACGGCGCTGACCAGACGATCGGACCTGAGGCATCGTCCACGCGTCCGCATCATGTTGGTCACGGCGCAGCTTTCATCGATCACCACAAGGTTTTTCAGCGGTATGTCCTTCAACTGCTCGAACCAGACTGCCCGCTGCGCCTGGACGTCGGGCCGCTCCTGTTCGGCGGCGTGGACCGACTTTTTTTAAAAGAGAACTTCTGCTTCCGCAGCGCCATCCACAACGCGCCGATGCTGATGCCGATCCCCAATTCCGTTTTGAGCCGGTGTCTCAGTTCCTCCAACGTCGCATCGGGCTGACAACGCACCTTCTCCAGCAGCCAATCGCGAGCGGCCTGATCCAGCTTGGGTTTGGCGCCCGGGATGGGCCGCGGCTCGATGCTGCCGTCTTCCCGGCGACGTTGTTTTAAACGTCGCACCCAGGCCGGCGACACCTCGAATTGCTCCGCGACTTTTTTGGTGGGCTGGCCCGCATCGCACGCGGCCAGAACTCGCTTACGAAGATCCAAAGAATACGCTTCCATGCCGACGACCTCCTGTCGGCATTCAACTTATCGCATCCTTGCCGCTGGCGCTAGAGGCCACGTGAAAATGCTCTAGAACCCATCTAGAACGTCAATTGCGAAATTGCATCAGCCTGTCCGAACCACAGGGCCCGCAGGTCTGCCGTCCATGGATTTGTGGCGCTGGGAAGCATCTGGTTGGCAGTTCTTGTGTCAACATGTCCATCCATGAACAGGACATTCATTGCGGTGTTGTGCAGGTGATTAAAGCGAAAGTAATTCGTCGGCTGAGAGTACACCTGAAGTCCGTCCTGGCCGGTCTCAAACAGGAACATAAAATCTCCCGACTGACGCACTTTCATACCGAGCCCCGGATTGAGATATGAATTCATTCCTGGATAGACATATCCGTGTCCCATCGGCTCGCACCCATTCTGTGCATAGCTGTAATAAATATCTGTCGCCTGATCGTTCACCTCGGGATAGGGCCCGCGTTCGGGGCCCACTTCTCCGGAGGTACCGAGCGCCAATTGAAAGTTATCCGAAGGACACACCCAGGTATTCGCATTCGGTGTCTGGTAAAGCGCCGGGAGATATTGGAAAATATAAGGCGGCTGGGGAAGCGGAAAAGTGCCGGCTTGCATGTAGGGCGGCAAAAATCCGTGGTAGTCGCTCAGGTATTGATTCACAGCGATACCGTCCTGGCGCAGATTGCTTGCGCACTGTGTCGTCAGCGCGGCGTCTCGCGCCCGGCTGATCACGGGAAGCAGCACTCCGATCAGGATGGCAATGATCCCGATAACAACCAACAGCTCAACCAACGTAAACCCCGCTGACATCGGTCGCTTGTGTGTGATGCCCGGCATGTGCCACCTCACCGCAGAAAAATAGACCCGACTCACAACAATCGGGGTCACCTATGCCGACCCGTACCCGAAACAACGGATTTATCTTGACAATTAATGAAAGAATTGTCAACGTAATCATTCAAAGACATTCAGACAAACTTCAAGCACCTTTTTTGACTGAATTTGACAAAGGGTTGGTACAATGGTCTGCCTTCTGGGATAATGGCATAAATGGATGAAATATCACTAATTGCCGCAATAGGGACTCCGCTTACTGACGGGGAATCCCTGCACATTGAAGGCCTCGAAGCACATTTGGCAGACCAATGGACTGGCGGAATGACCGGCGTTCTGGTCGGCGGAACGATGGGCGCCATGCAAATGCTGACCGACGCCACCTATCGTTCGCTGGTAGACCATTGCATCGAGTTTTCCCGCGGGCGAGGCGAGGTGATGGTCGGCGTCGGTGACACCGGCCAAAGCCGAACCCTCGAGCGAATTCAGTTTCTCAACGAGCGTAAAGTCGACGCTGTTGTCGTGCTTACTCCTTACTTCTTTCGCTTCAGCCAGGCGGAACTGATCGCCTATTTTAAATCCCTCGCCGACCGTTCGCGAAATCCCGTTTTCCTTTACGACCTGCCCGTGCTTACGAAAACCGGGCTCGAACTCGATACCGTCCGCGAACTCGCCACGCATCCCAAGATTGGTGGGATCAAGTGCTCGGGAGATTCTTCGCTCACTCGGCAACTGATTGATTCCGTACCGTCGGATTTCAGGGTGGTGGTTGCCCAGGCTCACCTGGTCGACTTGCTCCTTCGGCATGGGATTCGCGAACATTTGGATGGAGTATTTTCACTCGCCCCGTCGTGGGTCAAAGCGATCAAGACGGCGGCCGAGGCTGAGGATTGGGTTGCGGCGGCTGCCGCGCAAAAACGGTTGTCCGCGCTTTTGGCCGTCCTGCATAAATATGGAGTCTTTCCGACCTTTACGCTGCTTGCCAATGCTCGGGAGATCCCGGGAAATTTTATGCCCGCTCCGTTCGCAAGTCTGACCGAAGCGCAAATCGCTCAAGTTTTGGACGAGCCGGTCGTGCGCGAGTTGCTGCAGGATTCGGGTGATGGAGACACTTATCGAAAGTCACCCAAAGCGCGAAAGCTTCACGCCACCAAATGAACAGCGTCCAAAGGGAAGCCATGCAACGGAATCCATTGGCAATTGAGGCTGGCAGGGACTTGTCCATGCCAAAGCCCGGACAACCGCCGCGAACTGAACCCAAGCCGGAAGTCGACGCATCGGCGCCCGCGCCGCAGCCAATCCTCATCACGCGCGGTCTGACCAAGAAATATGGCGAACACTATGCTCTTCGCGACTTGAATCTGACGGTCAAAGCGGGCGAGGTCTTCGGATATATCGGTCCCAACGGCGCCGGAAAGACCACTACCTTTCGGATACTTTCCGGGCTCCTCCAGCCGACCAGTGGCGTCGCCATGATCGACGGGAAGGACGTCACCGGCAATCGAGATCGAATCAAGCGGCTCGTTGGCTATCTACCGGACAATTTTGGCATTTATCCCCAGCTCACCGTTCAGGAATATCTGGATTTTTTTGCCGCGGCGTATCGTATCCCGCGAAAGGCCCGCATTGACCGGATTGGTTATTGTCTGAGCATCGCCAACGCTGCGGAATTCCGCGATAAAGACATGGGTGGATTGTCGCGCGGGATGAAGCAGCGCGTGGGAATCGCAAAAACGCTGCTTCACGACCCGGCCATTTTAATTCTCGACGAACCCGCCGCGACGATCGATCCCAGGGCGCGCGTGCAGATGCGCCAGCTACTGAGAGAACTGGCCAAGGTCGGTAAGGCCGTTCTGGTCAGCAGCCATATTCTTCCCGAGCTCGCGGATGTCTGCGACGGAATTGGAATCCTTGTTGGCGGAAAGATGGTCGCGTCCGGAACCGTGCGCGACGTTCTGCGCCAGGTTCGGCCGACACGGTTGATGGAAATCAAGGTGGCCGGAGATTGCGCCGGCGCGCAGCGCGTTCTTCGCGATGCACCCGGCAATTGGAGGCCCATGCGCGCCAATGACACTGCCGCCAGTGGCGCCAAGACGCTCCGATACGAGGTGGATGCCGACGACGCTCAATTGGAAACCGCGCTGCGTCTTTTAATCGAGGCCGGCATCAGGGTTGCCAGGTTTGCCGAGCTCGAAGCAAATCTGGAGGAAGCTTTCATGCATTTAACCGGGCCGGCGTCGCGCGAAGACGGGTGACATTGAACGTGTTTTGTCGCGCTTTTGTCGCGCCTCGTTCTGATCATTCGCACGGGAAAAAATCGAGCTTCCTCATTCTCCGGAAAGGGTCTGATTGGGAGGAACACCCAATGATTCGAAATAGTTTCATAGTTCGGGCCGTTGAGCGGTGTTCGGTTTCGACACTGGCGGTAGGAGTTGCTATGGGGTTACTATTCAACGAGTTGAACAGCAAATCAATAAAGGCCGTTCAGATCGACTTGCAGAATTCCGAGTGGACGGCCCAGGTAGTCGAAGGTCCGCCGATTCAAATCGGCCGCGGCAGTCACGCCGGTGGCTTGGTGGCTGGAAAAGTCATCGTAGCAGGGGGGACTTCCTGGAACGCGCAGCGCACTATAAAAAGCTTCCTAAAAGGCACGGAGGTTTTCGAAAAAGATGCGTGGTCAAACGGTCCGGATCTTCCCACGGGCTTGGCCGAAGGCGCCTTCGCCCAGGACGATACCGGCCTGTATCTTGCGGGTGGTCTGAGCGCTCCGGACACCGCCACCAAGGTCGCCTGCTATCTCACATCCGTCGATGGAAATCTGGAAGTTCGCAGATTGCCCGATTTTCCCGTCGCGATCAGTGCCTGTGATGGAGCCATCGCCGACGGAAAGTTCTACGTGATCTGCGGCCAGCTCGACGGTCGGACGGCAACGAACCGAGTCTGGTCCCTCGATCTATCCTCCAAAGATTCGAAGTGGACTGAATCAACGCCGCTCCCTGGCGCTGGCCGCGCCTATCCGGGCGTCGTCGTGTGCGGCGGCTCTATCTACGTCCTCGGTGGATTGGCTGATGGAACCGGAAGCGTCCACGACCGGACTCTCAGTGATGCCCTCCGCTATGACCCCAAAACAGGTCATTGGTCTGTTTTGGGTACCCTTCCCATCGACGGCTATTGCTGGAGCGCCGATCCAATCGACACCCATCACATTTTGCTTACAGGACGCGCCGACGGCCATATACACGATGAAGTCTGGCTGCTCGACCTCCGTACGCTTGGCGCATCGCTCATCGGCCGAACGGTTATCCAGGCCAGTTGCGCGCCGCTGATCAAGGTTTCCAACGACACCTGGTGGCTGATCGGTGGGGAGCCCGATTCCAACGAAAATCGCACCAATCGTATCAGTGAAATCTCATTGCGCTAGGGCCTCACTATTTCCTTTTTCATAGCATAATCGATGAAGATCAGCAGCATCAGAATCCTGGGTCAGAAACTTCCAATGACGCTCGTCGAGGTCAAATCCGACGACGGCCATGTCGGCATCGGGGGTTGCGAGGCGCCCGTTTCAGTGATCCGGCCGATCATCGAGAATTATCCATGGCGGCTGGCTGACATCGTCGCGCACCGATCACCCGAAGATGTCGCCCGCATCTGGGCCGATCTGGTCGAGGCGACGCAGTGGCAGGGCGGCCTGGTTGTATATGCTGCCGGTGCTCTGGATATGGCGATCTGGGATCTCCTGGGTAAAGTGCGCGGCGTACCGCTTTACAAGCTGTTTGGCGGAGCTGTTCAGGAGAACGTGATGGTCTACGCCAGCGGAACCGCGTTTGACCTCACCGATTACAAACCCGGCATCGAACCGCCGCTGAAATCTCCGCAGCGTCTTGCCTCCGAGAGCCGCGAATGCGTTGCCGCCGGGTTCCACGCAATAAAATTTGGCTGGGGCAATCACTTCGCGGCGGAAGATGAAGAGCGATTGGCGGCAATCCGCGAGGCAATCGGCCCTAGGGTCCGCCTGATGGTCGATTTCGGCTGCCCGGCATTTTTCGGCCCCGGCGTATCCTCGAAGAGTGCCGCGAAAATCGCCGCGCTCCTGGAAAAATACGACGTCTACTTTCTCGAAGAACCGTTGCCTCCACACGATTACGAGGGCCATGCCGAGCTGACGCGAAATTCCCGCACGCTGATGGCCAGCGGTGAAATGCTTTGCCATGGCTATGAGTTCGATCGCTTTTTGGATCGCCATGCCGTTGATGTTATCCAGCCCGATGCTTATCGAATCGGGGTCTCGCAACTATTGCGGGTGGCGAGGCGCGCCAATGAGCTTGGCATCTTCTGCGTGCCCCACAGCCCCTGGTCGGCATTAGCGCTGGCGGCACACGTTCATGTGCTGGCCACCGTGGCGTGCGGAATCATGATGGAGTATCCAGCTCCGAGCCTATTTCGTGACACACGCCGGCATGGCGAACTGGTTCGAATCAACAACCAGCAGATCATTTCCAGCCCGCTTGTGCTGAATGGTGGATACGTTTCGCTTCCGCAGCAGGCGGGTCTGGGAGTGGGACAGTTGAATCATGACGCGATCGCGCGAGTTGAAGCATTGGCCGCTGAAGGATTTGAGCGATGAGTGGAAAAACAATCCCAGTTGTAATCGTTACGGACCTTGAGGGCCTGGCCGAGCTGGCGCAGGCCGTTCCCGGATTCGAGATCATCAAGGCATACGATCGCGAATCGGCGCTGCGCCGCGCACCTGAAGCCGAAGTCCTTTGCGTTGCGCGATTCGACGCCGAGCTTTTCCAAGCGGCGCGAAACATCCGCTGGGTGCATGCGATGATGGGCGGCGTCGAGAATATTCTCTTTCCCGAATTCATCGAAAGCCCGATCCCCCTGACCTGCGTTAAAGAGTGCTTCGCCATGCCTGGAGCGCAGCACGCGCTGGCTTCGATGCTTGCCGTCAACTCGCGGCTTATCGACTACTGGTGGCAGCGATCCCGGAAAACCCACGACTGGCGCTTGCCTCGAGAGCTCCAGGGAAAAACGCTCGGCATCATCGGGTTCGGCAACATCGGAGCGACCCTCGCCAAACTGGCCAGACCGCTTGGAATGCGCATTATCGCGCTGGCGCGAAACCCCCGCCCAAATCCCGCGCCCGCTGATGAATTGCTTTCGATGGAACAGCTTCCCCAACTGCTCGGGCGTTCCGATTTTGTCGTGCTGGCGCTTCCGTTGACCCCACGGACGCGCGGGCTGATCGGGGCGCCGCAGCTCGAGATGATGAAACCGTCGGCGTGGTTCATCGACATTTCGGGCCGGCCCGCCCTTGTGGACGAAGCGGCAGTCATCGCTGCGCTGATGAATGGCACAATCGCCGGTGCGGATTTGCAGTTCCCCACCGCGCCGCCGGCCGATTCCCCGGCCTGGTCAATGGAAAACCTCATCATGTCGCAATGGTCTGCCAACTCGGAAGAGGAAGGCCGCCGCTGCAACGAATTATTTGCGGAGAACCTGCAACGCTACCGAAACCACGAGGCGCTTCTCGGTCTGGTCGACAAGAAGGCTGGATACTGAAGTCTATTTCGCGAATTGAATGATTAATCTCGGGATCGGCGGATCCGGCGGAACAAACCCAACCCTGTCATCAGAAGCATTGCGATGGATCCCGGTTCGGGGACATCAGCGAGCAGCCCGTTAGCAGCGGCGAAGGCGTCGAGTGCGGCATAGTCGGCCGGAGTGACGGTGACGGCGGCGCCGTTGTCGCCCTGTCCGAAATTGGCCGCCAGGGCGCTGAAGTCACTGCCGTTGACCGAGCTTCCGAAGAGGAAGTTGCCCTGGTCCCAGTTGGTGTGGCCCAGACCGAAGTTGGCGGCAAGGATGCTGAAATCGCTGCCGTTGACCGCTCCGTCAAGATTGGCATCGCCCAGCAGGGTGTAGGCGACTTCAATTTGTCCGGAGGACAATCCCTTAACAACGTTGTCAGCGCCATCGGCGAATCCGATGCCGTAGGCATGGCCGTTGGTGGGCGTTCGGGCTTCGGAGGAGATGATGCCCGGCCCGTTCCAGTTTCCGTTGTTGTAGCCGGATTGGAGGTATCCAATGATAGTCGACATCGGATCGCTGGCGCCGTAAGAGATGATGATGTGGTCGTTATTGATATCGAGCGTGCCATTGCCGCTGATGGTGAGGGAGCCGAGATCAATGGCGCTGTTAACGGAAGGCCCGGTGCCGCCGGAGACGCCGGAGGCGAGCTTGACGGTTCCGCTGCTGATGGTGACGCTGGGAGCGGAGAGGGCGACGCCGAGGGTGACGGTATCGTTGCCGGCCATGACGAAGGCGCCGGCGTCGGCGATTTTGCCGCTGCCGGTAACGGTGTAATTGCCGGAGCTGTTGTCGAAGGTGACGGATGCGGGGCTGACCGTCGTGTTGAGCGTTACCGCATAATTCCCGCTGTTGCTGTCGTTGAAGACGACGCTCGAGCCGTTGCTGTAAAGGTCTCCGGCCCCATCGCTCCAATCCTGGCTGGTTGTGTTCCAGACTGGATTGTCGGATGCAGGATCCCACACCACATCAGGGTCAGACGCCACCACCGCGATGCCCGCCGGCGCGGTCAATCCAGACACCAGAGGCGCCTGCACGACGGAGCCGGACGTCGTGTACTCGCCGATCGTATCGCCGCCGTTACTGACAACATACAAGTCCGATCCCGACGCGGCGATGGCAAAGGGTTGATATATGCCGTTGATGAGCGACGTGGTTACCGTCGTTCCCGATGTGGTGAATTCGCCCACGGTGCTCATGTACATGTCGGTGACAAATATGTCCGACCCCGATACGGCGAGCCCCGCCGCGTGTGCGAAGCCGGAGGCCAGGGAGGAACTCACCTGGGTGCCGGAAGTCGTGTATTCACTTACCGCGTTATTGTTCAGGACGAACAGGTCTGATCCCGATACGACAAGGGCGGTGACGTCGCTCAGACCGGTAATCAACGAAGTACTCAGAGGGCTTCCCGACGTTGTGTATTCGCCGATGGTGCCCGAGCCGTAATTCGCCACGAAAAGGTCCGATCCGGACAGCGCGATTCCAACCGGTTCATTCAAACTTGAAATCAGCGAAGTGCTGACAGTCCCTCCCGAGGTGGTGTATTCGCCGATCGTTCCCGTGGCAAAGTTGGTGACGAACAAATCCGACCCGGAGACCGCGATATTTGACGGGTTGCTCAAACCGGAGACCAGCGACGCGCTGGTTAAGCTTCCGGACGTGCTATATTCACTAATCGTTCCGCTAAGCGAATTGGCGACAAAAATCTGTGCATGCGCCGCGAAGGGAACAAACAACGAACCTGCGGCCACAAAGACGGCGCTTTTCACAGCGTCGCGTCGCCGCAAAGTGACCCTGGCTTGGCGGGCTTTACCTTTGCTGCACATGGTGCCTTTCCACAGTCCGCGGGGCAGACGTCGCCAAGTTTCGTCGCCGTTTGGCCAATATTCCGATTACGCTCAGGGTCAACAATCCAGCAGAGGAAGGTTCCGGAACATCGGCGATCAATCCATTGGCCGCCGCGAAGGCATCTAAAGCGGTCCAGTCGGCGGCGGTTACCCCGGCGGCAATGTCGTCGCCTTGACCGAAGTTGGCCGCTAGCAAGGCAAAATCGCTGCCGTTAACCACGCCCCCGTAGTCAAAATCGCCCTGGTCCCAGCCATTATCACCTTGGCCGAAGTTTGAGGCCAGGATGCTGAAATCAGTGCCGTTGACAACGCCGTCAAGGTTCGCATCGCCGTACAGCGTAAATTTCAGTTCGATCTGTCCGGAAGAAAGTCCCGCAACCACGCCATCCGCTCCGTCGGCATACCCTACGCCATAATAGAGCCCGTTGTACCGCTGCTGCGCCGCGGACGAAATAATCCCGGGACCGGTCCAGTGGCCGTTGTTGTAGCCCGATGCGATGTAACCGGCGATCGTGGCGATCGGGTCGGACGAACCATAGCTGATGATGACTTCATTGCTGTTGATGTCGAACTGCCCATTTCCCGAGACGCCCAGCGATGACAGAAGCTGCACGCCCGTGTTCGAACCCAGCACCAGATCGCCGGTGCCGTTCACTGTCACCGCGGAGTTGGCGGGCAAGGCGCCGCTTATCGCCTCCAGCAGCGTGCCACCGCTGACCCTCGTCCCTCCAGTATAGATGTTGACCGTTGAAAGCGTCAGGCTGCGGGTTCCCGATTTCGTAAAGCTGCCGCTGCCGGTTATGCTTCCACTGCCGCTGATCGTGTAATCGCCTAGGCTGTTGTTGACCGTCACCGATGCGGGAGTCACGGTCGTGTTTAGTGTGACCGCGTAACTTCCATTGTTGGTATCGTTGAAAGTCACCGCATCGCCATCAAGATAGGTGGTGGCGTTCGTCCCGTTATCCCAGTTAAGATTGTTATTTACATCCCACGTCTGGCCATCGCCGGAACCGCCGGAGTCGTCCCAGAAAACGGGGCCTACTGCGGCTTCCGCAGGGGCATTGGCCCCTTCATGCCAGCGAATGTAGTTAATCTCCACATCGGGGGTGTTTCCCGGGTCAGGAAAATCGATATCGCCGAACCAGATGCGGCTGGTGCTGATCTCCTCTCCGCCCGATTTTTGATCGACGATGACCGGATTTGGATTGTTGTCGACGTAAAGGTCCCAATACAAACCGTCCGCGCCGCGGGTCAATCGATACGTATGGAACTCGTTCGTCGTGTTCATCTCCACCGAAGCCTGGCCGACAAATGAATAGGCCTCTTCCAGGGTGACTTTATCCGGCGACAGCACCAGGGCCATGTCTCCGAAGGTGTCGTTGGCGACCAATTGAAAACCGTTCTCCTGACTGTCCGGCATGACCTTGCAACTGATCTCCAGCGTGAGCGCGGTCATGTTGGTCCAGTCGGTTGGACTGTTGATCATCGCATTGGTATCGCCCTGAAGCCGCGTCGAGCCGTTGGGCTCCAGTGTATAGCTTCCGCCGCCGGCCACTTCCCAGCCCGAATTGGCGGGATTTCCGCTCGATCCCAGAAAGCCCGTGTTCCAGGTTTCGTTGACCGCCGGCGTAGGTGCCGCCGGCAGGACGCGCGCCGGAAAACTCTCCTGCGGCTTTCCCGGCGCCGTGGCCCCACGCCGGTAATACACGTTCTCCAGCACGTAATCCGCATTCGTCGTCGAGGCACCGAATTGTCGCCGATCAGAACGCGCGGATATTGCAGATCGACGTTCGATCCCACTGCATAAGCGGAGGTGCCCTGTCCTTGATCCACGAGCACCCCATTGACATACAGAAGAACCGTATGGCTGTTGGGAAGCTGCTCCATCCAATAGGTGTTAAAATCATCCGTCGTGTTATAGGTGACCGTGGTTCCCGGATCCGTTGGCGCCAAACCTCCAACCTTGATTGCATCAGGCGATAGTTGGACTCCGAAGGAACCGTCCTGATCCAAATACGTCATCGAAAACGCATTCGCATCGCTATCCGGATTTATCTTGACGGTCACCTCCATCGTGAAACCGTCGGCGTGCGACAGAATTGGATCGCGAATCCAGATGTTGCCGTTCAGATCTGTTACCCCCTCCTCCGCGTTCGCTACGCGATCCACGGTCATGTAACCGACCGTCGGGGTATTGAGCTGGAATGTATCGTTGGGTTCGTCCCAGTCGTCATCGATTGCACTGTCCCAGCGAAGATAATTGGGAACGTCATCCGCGGCGCTGTTGATGCCATCGAAGCCTCCGTCCCATGTCTGACCGCCCCACGTCATCTGGCCCAGCGCCCGATGGCTCAGCATCGGTAGCGCCAGTGCAGCAATCGCCGCAGAGAGCACGCGCGTTCTGCGAAGCCCCCGAAATCCCGCAAGCTTACTTTGGCGCCCAGCCAAATTTTTTGACATCAGGATCCCTCTCCGATTAAATCCTTGAGTCGAGCTAACAAATTCAGGCGGCGGTTGATCAAAAATATTCTGCCGAGCGCAAGATTGTACTGATAATAATACATTGTTTTTTTAGTTCAACTGAATTCCGGTCATTTTCTTACAAACACGCCGTAAATTGACGAAATAGTAGCGGCAGTTTGTGCCATCCGTTTCCAACGAAGCGACATAGGCGAATCAAATTGTTTGCCAATGAGTACAAAGAGAATCGGAGACACAAATACCGGCGACGTGGCGGGCGACCAGTGAATCGCCGTTGGCGTTAGAATTTCTTTTGTCTCTTCGTTTCCCATGTGCCCCTGCGCATCGATTGGTTCGATTCAGATTTGCGTACAAAAAAACCCCAGCCTTGGCGCTGGGGTTCGAGCCGCGGTTGAATAATTTTATTTGATATTCATTTGCTCGATCGCTGCCGTCGCCGCGCTAAAATGCCCGTCACACCCAGGATACCAAGTCCAATGGATCCCGGTTCCGGCACATCGGCGAGCAGCCCGTTAGCAGCGGCGAAGGCGTCGAGTGCGGCATAGTCGGCCGGAGTGACGGTGACGGCGGCGCCGTTGTCGCCCTGTCCGAAATTGGCCGCCAGGGCGCTGAAGTCACTGCCGTTGACCGAGCTTCCGAAGAGGAAGTTGCCCTGGTCCCAGTTGGTGTGGCCCAGACCGAAGTTGGCGGCAAGGATGCTGAAATCGCTGCCGTTGACCGCTCCGTCAAGATTGGCATCGCCCAGCAGGGTGTAGGCGACTTCAATTTGTCCGGAGGACAATCCCTTAACAACGTTGTCAGCGCCATCGGCGAATCCGATGCCGTAGGCATGGCCGTTGGTGGGCGTTCGGGCTTCGGAGGAGATGATGCCCGGCCCGTTCCAGTTTCCGTTGTTGTAGCCGGATTGGAGGTATCCAATGATAGTCGACATCGGATCGCTGGCGCCGTAAGAGATGATGATGTGGTCGTTATTGATATCGAGCGTGCCATTGCCGCTGATGGTGAGGGAGCCGAGATCAATGGCGCTGTTAACGGAAGGCCCGGTGCCGCCGGAGACGCCGGAGGCGAGCTTGACGGTTCCGCTGCTGATGGTGACGCTGGGAGCGGAGAGGGCGACGCCGAGGGTGACGGTATCGTTGCCGGCCATGACGAAGGCGCCGGCGTCGGCGATTTTGCCGCTGCCGGTAACGGTGTAATTGCCGGAGCTGTTGTCGAAGGTGACGGATGCGGGGCTGACCGTCGTGTTGAGCGTTACCGCATAATTCCCGCTGTTGCTGTCGTTGAAGACCACGCTGGAGCCATCAGAATACGTTGTGGCAGCGGTTCCGTTGTTCCAATTCTGATTTGTTGTGTCCCAGGTCATTCCATCACCGGTTCCACCGGAATTGTTCCACGTCAACGCGCTGCTGCCGGCGAGGGCGTTAAACGCTCCGTTGGGATCGTTCCAGTAGGCCAGGGAGTTCACTTCCCAAACGGTTTCCAGATCGTTGCCGTTGCCTGTGTAATCCTGCCAGCCGAGGTAGGTCAGGTTTTGATTATTGATCTCGTCCTGCGGGTATGGAGGCTGATCATAGGACGGAGGATGCGCACCGTACATGTTGTCAATGTTAGCGCTTCCCTGAATCATCACGGTTCCACCGACATAAAACGCGTCGTCCACCGTCTCCGTCGCCGCGTTCCAACTCACCACAATCTGCATATCCGACGGAATCGTCGGACCAAGATCAACTGAAGCCAGCCCGCGGATTTCCGCGACGTCGGTGATTCCAACAGATGCGAATTCGGGAAGCATCGAAACGTAGTAATCTCCGTTGTCATACCAATGCTCCAGTGCCACGCCGGAAATCTGCCGAGTCTGGTACGTGGTGGCCGGAGCGTTGGATCCCATGAACCCGAACCAATCGAATTCGGTATCGCTGGTTCCGGTCACGTTGTTCGTGCTTGCCCACGTAAAATCTACGAGTCCGCTGTACGAATCGCTGGATGACAAGACAGTGGAGCCCAGCGGTTCACCCGCCCGGCTGGGCACGTACGGCGATTCCGAACCGTTATCAATCGTGGTAATCTGCAACTGGTTGTTGTTGGCAGGGCCGGCCGGTCCAACCATCTGATTGGGGCCCGTTTGATATTGTGTTACTCCATTGGTCCCCGAGCTGAAATTATACTGCCAGACTTGGGAAGCACCCGCCACCGAGCAACATGTACCAGTAAATAGAGGTAAACTAATTCGCACCAAGCGAGATCGCATTTTCCACCTTCTTAAATGTGGGGCCAATCACCAAATCAATTGGCAATCTCAGGTTTCACACCACTAGAAAGCAAGCCAGTTTTCTGCGACAGTTGGTTACCAATTCACCGGAGCGATTTATCCGCACAACCATACCTTTTGCTCATTGCCCGTCAAGAAAAATCCAAAACAATACGCACAAAAAGTCAATGATGGTTCAATTGTTTGGTCGATGGCGCAATTATTCTTGATCGGGATCGAACTGGTTCATACCGGGTTCTAGGCTTGTAATCGATTATTTACAGATTTTTGTCCGATATATCTCTCTTGTTAATCGCAATTCCTTAATAAAAGATCGTCTTTTAAATATCGCCTCGATAAATGTACGGATAATCATTGCAAATGTATTATTTGACAAGCTGGGCAAAATCGACTCGAACTGGCAATATTCCTTGGAAAGAACTAGCCCCATGTGAGTTTGATAAGTATCTTCTCAATGGAAGACAACTTTTTTCTCGCACGGGGGTCCCTGGGGGGAGCCCTTCAACCATCCTAACGCGCTCCGCCGTCCTCCATTCCAAATCCAGATCGACATCGGTGCCCGCGGTCTTTAGCCGCGCGACAGGTTTTTGTCCTAACCGTCCGGTTTAGTTCGGTTCTCCAAACTGGATCCAAAACCGCGGAGCGCGTTATGGCCTCGCCAGCGTGGCGATCCTGCTCCTTGTTGGCGTCATCGAATTATTCTGTCGGACTTTCGCATCCGATCGCACTAAAGAAGACATAATTCGGATTATGCGTGCTGATTCGGAACTGTATGAGCAAATCCACAGCTCGCTTTTGCAAAGAACCCTCCCCCATCAGTCATGGCCCAGGCCGTTGATCAATACTGTGACGACTTGGAGAAACTCAACATGTCAGATTGCCCGGCCGATTTCCGAGTGGCGTACCGAGAACACATGCGGGCATGGCGCGAGGTCGGCGCAGCCTATCGCGAGTTACCGGATACGTTTACCGAGGGCTCCTCCAAAGACTGGAAAACTATATCGAAGGTGAACCCGACGAAGGAAAGGCTCGCATCCTCACCGACGCCGATGTTGAGAAAACCTGGACAAACGTAGAGCAGACCGGAGCAAAATATGGCGCCGCGCTTTAGCTAATAAGCCGTAACGGATCGAGTCTTAATTTTGAGTCGTCCATTACCGACGTAATGCAGGCGTTGGACACCAGGTGTGCGATACACCAACCACATCTTTTTTCTTCGGCGTACCGCCGGCACACTGACGCGGCATGAACAAATCACATCGCCCTGGTCCCGAAGAATGGCGGCAGATCATCGACGGGCAGCGGCCCAGCGGGCTGACCGTGACAGCCTATTGTCGCGATCGCGGAATCAAAGACAGCGCCTTCTATGCCTGGAAACGGCGATTGCGCTCGCCGGCGAAGCCGAATCGTTCGCTGACGCCTGTGTTCGTCGAGGTGAAGCCTCCGAAAACCTCGGCGTCTGAAGCTATCGAGATTCGCCTCAATGGCGAGCGTCGCCTGCTGGTGCGGCGTGGATTTGACCCCGATCTGCTGATGGATCTAGTCCGCACACTGGAGGCGATAGCATGATCGGCTTCCCGTCGCTGGGTATTTCCGTATGCCGACGTGCAAGAAATGGGTTCAAGTTTTGTCGCCGTGACGAACAACGATCACGAGCAGGCAGGCCGCTTGGCAGATCAGTTAGGCGATTATCTCGTCTCATATCGACAGGATTTCGTCGCCCATTTGCCGAACGTCGAAGAAGCAATCGACATTGCAACGCGATCTGAAAAGCCCGTATGCCTTCTGGATTTGGGAGACAACGTCGGCGGCGGCTCACCAGGGGATGGGACGATCATAGCGCACGCTCTGCAACGGCGCAGGTTTGAACATAGCTTTGTTGCGATTTGCGATGCGGACGCGGCCAAGGCGGCGATCTCTCTGGGCACGGGCGCGATGTTTGAAGGGTTTGTCGGGGGAAAGAACAACAAAATGCACGGCGAGCCGTTACCGGTCAAAGGACGCGTTCGAAGTCTTCACGATGGAGTATTTCACGAAAACCAGATTCGCCACGGTGGGCAGGGGCGCTTTGATATGGGTAAGACCGCGGTGATTGAATGGGAGTCGTTAACTTTGCTGGTGCACTCACAGCGCACGCCGCCTTTTAGCTTGAATCAATTGACATCGTGCGGGATTGAGCCGGAGAAATTTTCGGTTCTGGTTGCAAAAGGCGTTAATGCGCCAATCGCGGCGTATTCGCCAGTGTGCCGGACGTTTATCCGCGTGGACACGCCCGGTGTGACGACGGCGAACATGGCGCGGCTACCATTTAAGCAACGGCGACGCCCGCTGTTTCCTTTTGAGGAGTTGCAATGACAGTGATGGACTCCTTTCGGCTCGATGGAAAAGTTGCTCTGGTGACCGGCGCGGCGGGACTGTTCGGCAGGCAAATCGCGCGGGCATTGGGGCAGGCGGCGGCGACACTTTATATGGCCAGCCGAAACGTGCACGGCTTGCGGCAGCTTGCCGATCAGTTCGCAAAAGAAGGACTCCGCGCCGAAGCGCTCCGGTTGGACCAGGCGGAGGAAGCATCAATTCAGGAAACGCTGGACTTTATCGTGCGCCAGGCGGGAGGGGTTGACGTACTGGTGAACAATGCGGTTCTGAGAACGATGAAAGATTGGGCTTCGCCGAGCGCGGATTTCGCAAAAAGTATGGCGGTCAACGCGACGGGGCTGTTCATGATGACGCGAATCTTCGGCGATCACATGGCGCAGCGCGGGCGGGGGAGCATCATCAATGTCAGCTCGATTCAGGGCTCGGTAGGGCCCGACTTCACGCTTTATGAGGAATTGGGCTGGGAGACGCCGCCCGATTACTTCTTTCATAAGGGGGGGCTGTTGCAACTGACGCGGTTTGCGGCGGCCAAGCTCGGGCCGCGGGGAGTGCGGGTCAATGCGATCAGCCCGGGCGGTTTTCTGGCTGGGCAGGATCCGGTTTTTGTGGAGCGGTATTCCCGCAGGACTTTTCTGGGCCGTATGGCTAATGATACGGATCTGGCGGGGGCTGTGGTTTTCCTTGCATCGGACGCGTCGGCGTATATCACGGGGACGAATATCGCGGTTGATGGCGGTTATACAGCCAAGTGAACCGAGTTGGTCCGCGCACTTGACGGGTTTCTGTTTTTTCAGATATCAGTTATCCGATGCGAAATGAGCAACGTCCGTTACAACTACATCAACTATTTTCGCCCGTGCCGCGTCTTTCCTTTATGCCGATCAACCCGCTCTTCTTTCAAGCGCTCCAACTGCTCGGGATCCATCGGAAGCGCAGATCGCCGCTCTTCTGCAAGCAGCTCTCTCTTGTCCATATATATATAAACTGCCAATAGTGCGGCGTGCAGCAACTTTGCGAACGCTTCGAGCCGTTTTGCTTCGGGCTCGCATGAGATGTAATTGCCTATGAGTTCCCTTCCGGCCTGCGTCTGAACCAGCAAGCTGAACGCGGGGTGCAAGCTCGGAATATGCCCGTGGAAAAGGTGACAGTTCGCGTCAGATCTACCGGAGGACCAGTTGTGGTCCAGGTGCCACAGGCATAGGAAGCACATGTCCGGAACACCCAGGCCGTGGCCAGATTGCAGCGGCCCGTTCTCTCGCAGCAACTCCAACCAGACTGCCGAGTAGCAACGATGAAATGCTGCCCGGCACTCGTAGCTGAGGACGTCAAGCACCCGCTTCTCCTCGGCTTTACCGCGCCGCGCCCCCAGACCCGCATCGCCGATTCCCACTTTTGCAGGAGCGAGCTTACCGCACCCTTCGTATCGCCGCTCGCCAGCAGGCGGCGAGGCAATTCAAAAAGATTCTCGCAAAACTCGGCGTAAAATCGCTGTGTCGACTCGTCGAGTCTCGGAACCCCAAGAATATCAGCGGTCTTTTGTCGAAACGTTTCCGCATCGCAGACGTTTGTCCGCTCTTCGACAAGCATCGCCTCCAATTTCCCCACCGCCCCCTTCGGCGTTGGATCGTATAAACCTTTGCCCCCATGCCCGAAGCGGCTGTCAGGCACAATCCGCCGAGCGCCGTACTGGCGACTGTACGGCAGCAGCCGCGCCAGAAGGTAGCTTTCCTGGACGCTCGGATCGCCGGTTGTGCCGCCTTGCCGGCACAAAGCCCAGAAGCAGTCGACGATCGCCATCGAGTTTCCGGATGTTCCCGGCCGCGGATTGTAGAGGGTCCGGGTGTCCATCCAAACCTGCTTTATCGGCACCGAGCCCATCTGCACGTATTTCGTGTTGATCTCAAACTGAAAAGTTTGATCGTCGACCCGTAACTCCACCGCGGATAGCTCTGACACAGACAATTCCTTTCATAGCAAAGTCTTACAGTCGCCTCAACTTCGCGTCG
The DNA here is from genome assembly GCA_963755915.1 of uncultured Phycisphaerales bacterium. Classification (GTDB taxonomy): domain Bacteria; phylum Planctomycetota; class Phycisphaerae; order Tepidisphaerales; family Tepidisphaeraceae; genus PALSA-1353. The sequence goes on along the minus strand of CAVWLP010000002.1, from coordinate 1,569,377 downwards.
CTCCAGCACGACCAAGGATGAATACCACGAAAAACCTTTGCGCAATTGCCTACACGGTTGATGGAAGGGCTTTGCGTTCCCGAAAAGGGGAACCATACCCACCTCATTTGTCAGGGCAAGCTGCGATGAACGATCTCGTCGTCAGAGCCAATGGTATGCCATTGGAAGCATCGCCAACAGCGGAATCCGGTCTGATCCAAGGTGTAGCGTGAACGAGATTATTCCGGTACCTAAATCCTCACCTGGTGGCGACGGATCTCTAAGGACCTGGACCAACCGATATGGGGAGCGCCATCGGATGCGGCGGATCACAAATTGGCCGCCGGGTATCGACCCACCGAGGCGGGTAAGAATCTACTGGCGGCGCGATCACTGGCTTTTGCAGTGGTGGGAACCGAAGCAGAGGAAAAACGTCGCCGAGTCGATCGTCGGGGATCTGATCTCGGCGATCGCCCGCGCCCGGGAGATTGAACGGCGCCTCGAGCACTTCAGCGCGTCCGGCCACAGGAGCGGAAAAATCGGACATGACCAACTGGTGAACCGCTTTCTGGCCGACTTGGACTTGCGGGCTAATGCCGGTGAGATTGAACCCTCAAGCGTCCGAAGAATCGCTTCCGCCCTTTCGCACTACCGAAAATTTGCAGCCCAGCGTCGGATCGCCCATGGCTATCGTTTCGTTGTCGGTGTTGATCGCGTCTTTGCGCAGCAGCTGCGGGCGTTCCTGGTGACTCCGTCCCAAAATTGCGCCGCCACATCTTCTACACAGTATCCACTAAAGGACCCCAGCAACGTAATGGGCGCGGCACGGGCGATGTACGCATGGGCGGCCGATCCCGATCGAGGCGCACAACTTCCCGAAGGTTTCCGCTATCCATTCCGGCAAGCGGGTTCAAATCGGGTTTTGTCAGTCGATCCGTTCGGCGAGCCGGATATATCGATCGACATGGCGGTCAAGATGCTGAAATACGCCGATGCGCACCAGCTGCGGCTGCTAGCCCCAATCCTTTTTCTCGGCTCTGCGCCGCCGAACCTGTGTTCCTATTCGCAGAACACATGGATGATGGATGGCTGAAGGTGCTCAATCTTCCGGAATTGGCGTACAAGACCAAGGGTAAACGAGATAAGCGGCTACCACTCCTTCCCGCTTTGCGCGGGTTGATCGGCCGAACTAACCGTTTTGGCCTGCTATTCCACCGCCGTCGGGTCGCCGAAGGCAAGGAGACCCCCCCGCTGCTGGGAAGATCGTTGGCGGAATTGGCCGAAGAGTTCCGCCGTCGCTGCCAAGATCAGCGGGTCGTGGCTGCCGCCGGCCGGCGGACCGTTCGCGATGGCCTTCTCCGTGACGCCGGAGCCGTCAGCTATGATGAGATCCGCGGTGAGTTCGTGCGGATCGCTCGTGCCCTGGGCTGGCCGAAGCAATCGACGTTGAAAGATCTTAGACATCTGTTTGCGACAACAATGGCCAACGCGGGGATGCCGGAGCCCACGCGCCAGTACCTGCTCGGCCACAGCTCCGGACGTGCCGCGATCCATGTTTACACACATATCAACCGGTTGGCCGAGCAGTACCAAGCGGCCGTCCGCAGAACCATGGCGCCGGCACTAAAAGTGTTGGAATCACGAATGACCCGCGATGCCGCGGCGTGAGAAGTATAGGGATTATTGCGCCTGGGGTTGACAATCCCCACTTCGCTGTCGCGATCGCGCCCAGCACCGAACCTGTCGCCAGCGCCACGGTGATCGCGGCCAATTTCCGAAGTGCAGCCGACAATGCTTTTTGCACGAACAATGGACTCCGGAGGTAAGGGGGAAGGGCTTGGGGGCTACGCCGATAAATCGACGGCCTGGCGCTGGAATCTTTGCCAGCTCCATTCGTATCGGCGTCTCAATTGTGATATGCGTCCGGCCGTGAGGCTGAATCTTTCTGCCACCCTGCTGGTACGCTCGCGACTGGCCAAAGCTGCAATGATTCGGCGATCGCGATGGGTCAAAGTTTTAAGCCATTCACTGAAATCAACCCTGAATGCCGCGACGTCTGGAATCGACGCCTTTCGATCGGCGATTACGGCGCACAGCGAATCCTCGGCATAGCGGCCTGATGGAGTACCTTGATAACTCAGCACCCGTATGCCATGTTTGCGACGCGCTACGGATGACAGGACATCTTTGGCGCGGTCTTGCACACCCCCGACTCGCCGACCCGCACGAACCTGTTTCACGGCGAAAGTGGCCAGCGTTGCCGCGGTCGCGACTTGCAATTTTCCTTTTGCCGCCAGACTTTGGTAGGAAATGCAAGCGGAGGTAATGGCCTCCTGAATGGCGTCTTGGCGGCGCTCATTCGCAAGCGTTCGGAACTGAAATTGTGCATAGTTTTTAATGACTGGAACGACAGCAAGAAACCCTGCCTGCCAGGAGGCAGACGTGGAAAGAACAGCACTCATGGGACGTTCCCTTCTGGATGGAGACCGTCCCCGTGCGGGGACGGTCGTGTTTTTACGAAACACAACCGCCCTCGCACGCGCGAAGGCGAGATAAGGAGGCGGGCGACCTGCAAAGAGCAGGGCGTTATTCAGGCAACAGCAATGTTCTCGGCGGAAGCGGGCCGCTGGGATGGGGCATGGAGAGATGGGAACAGCGCCAACTTCAGCTGGCGGTCGAACTCATCTCCATTAAGGTGACCAGAATCAACTGTGGCCCGGCTCAGCACGAGCAACTTCACCCCAAAATCCGCGTAGAGCTGCGCGAGCTTATCCGCCATCGCCGGATCGCCCCCGGACATGACCAAAATCACTGCGCGAACACTCCAAAATCGGCCCTGACGCACAAACAGCGCCATCGGGGCCATCTGCGGCACCCGCCGTTCGTGATAGATCGGATGGGCAACCACTCCGCTGAGCAAAAGATTGACCGGCAGCATGAAACCATAGCGCAATTGGCCGCCGTATTCACTTCTTAGACGCCGGAACAAGGTTGCATAACGCGACGGGTCAGGGGTATCGGCCATGCGGCCACCCCGTCCTAGCAAGCGATTGACCGGCCGAGATTCGAACCGATAGGTGAAGCCCGCAACACTGCCGGGATCATCTCCGGCTTGGCACATGCGGGAATCAGAACTGAGTAGCATAGGATCTCCTTCCCGGCCGATTCGGCCGGGCGTAAAGTGAAATGGACTTGCGGATAGTCGGTAGAGGGCAGAAAAAGATGGGGTTGGAAGGCCGGACGACGCGTCCGCTGAAGGCTATATCCGCGGTCAAATATTATGACACGTTTTCAGGGAATATTTAGCAGATCCAATCAGTCGAAAGGGAGAGGTTATCAGTCTATCGAACGTCCAACCGGGGCCCAGGTCCCCCCGAATGGCCGATTCAGCACCTTCGATTGTCTGTAGGCCGAGCTGAACCAGTATGAGGCTAAGTGCAGGATGGTCTCCAGACTAGTCAGCAATCAACGAAAATGTCACCATCAATAATGATTTACCAGCTCATTTATTATGACGCACTTCCAATGTAAATTTAGTAATTGCACTCAATAAACATGAGCCTGCCCGCTTCGAGCTTGTGGAGAGAGCCTCAAATATGACCGTGTTGCCGCCAGATCTAATTTGATGCCACACTATAGGCGGCTTTGGAGGGCCCGGATGGCGAGGCACAAATACCGGACTCCGATTCGGAACCTTTAGCGGATGGCGGGTGGAAACTGGTGGGGAACTAGGATTTGAACCTAGTTCACTTCGTCCGGATCGAAGGATTTTTACCCGCGAATCTAGTCTCATGACGTGGCATCGATGCTCACGCGGCAGCATCTTGGGATCTTCCATCGGACCATCGCCGCGCCGCGGCAAACAAGAGGGGCCGGGCAGACATCGCCGTCTCCAATTGTTTTCGAATCGTCTCGGGCCGCGTGTGTGTGTAGACGGCGGTCATACCCAGCCCGCCTCCGGACACTCGGCCGTCAGCGGGGGCGTGGCCCATCAATAGGTTCCGCACCAGCGGATCGATGTTGGCATCCTGCAGCGCCGTGGCAAAGCCATGCCGCAGCAGTTTTGGCGCCGAGAGCTGCCGCAGTCCGATCCTACGGCAAATCCGAATGAACTCCGTGCGCACTCGGTCCTCCTTCAACGCCCCCATATCCCGCCAAATCGTTCGCAACACCGCCAGGCGCCTGATCCGCGTCAAGGTTCCGCCGAGGGTGGCTTCGGCTAATCGCACGGGACCTTCCGCAATCAGCCCGTGCGCATTTAAAGTATGCAGAACCGGGATCTCAACCTCGCCGTCAAACCGTCGCCGGCGAAACAAGCAGCCGGTGCTACGTGTGCCGATCTGTTGCCTGAGAACGTCGACCAGCACTTGCACCAGCGGCAAGTCTCGCTCCGACCGAGTCTTAATTTGCCACCCCAGCTGCGGTTTGTTCCTGATCCGCAGGATCCCTGCCTTCAAATCCACATCACTGACCAGCAGATGGCACAATTCGCCAGGTCGCAGACCCGTCAACATCAGGGTGAGGAAGATTGGACACTGCCAGTCATCGCATTCCTCCAGGAACCGCCTCTCCTGTTCTGGTGTGAGCAGCACGATCGGCTTGGCATCTTCTACGGGCATACGGTCCACTTCGATCACAATAAAAGGATTTTCCGCATAGGCGGACAGGTGCCGCCGTTTGGCGGCGTAGCTGAACAGGGCGCGGCAGCATTCAAGAATGTACTTCACGCCCTTATCCAAAAGCCTTCGCTTCGCCGAATTCTCATGTCCGTTGGGCGCCACTTCGATCGTGCGGAGATAGCGAACGAACGCTTCGGCAGTGCGGCTGTTGAAGAGCGACGTAAGCTTGACGGGGTGGTGCTCAAGGAATTTGAGCAGGTGCTCCGTGGCCGTGCGATAGCGGCTGATGGTGTGGACCGAGGAGCGCAGAACATGCTCGTGGTGCTCCAACCAGCGAGCTCTCAGCTCTGGGATCGAAATCGGCTCAAAACTGTGCAGCGTCGGATGATCGCTTTCCAGCTGAGCGTTGATCTGCGCCGCAAACTGTTTGGCGACGTGAAAATCTGCACCGACGCGGGGCCGGCGACGTCGGCCATTCTCGTGATAGCACAGGTACCAAACCTTGCCGCGTAAATACCCTCGAACCTTGCCAATTCGAAACGAAGAGCGAGTTGTAGCCACGACATCCTCAGAGAATTCTCCCGCCACAAAACGCCACAAAACCGCCACAAACGGGTGAACCTGAGAACGTCCCAGAAATACAATCGCCCGCGAATCAAGTCTTTATGATTCGCGGGCGGCTTGGCAAACGGAGAGGGGGAGATTCGAACTCCCGCTACCCTTGCGGGCAGACCGGTTTTCGAAACCGGCGCATTCAACCACTCTGCCACCTCTCCTAAAAATAGCCGCGCGATCCTACATCAACCGCCTTTCACTCGCCAGACCATCGTTTGCATCTCCTTCAATCCATTCCAGTCGTTCACCGTCCGATATCCCGATTCGTTCGCGTTAACTGCCCGCAAAATCACCAACGTCTTCCTCTCTTCTCAAGCCCCCCCGCACCGTCGCCGATTTCGCCTAAAGGGGTTCACCCCCAATAACTCTATGCATACCAAACACACTCTTGCTCGATTGACTCCGGCGATCGCAATCGCGCTGCTGACCCTGGCTTCTCCGAATGTCTTTGCCGACAAGGTCACCAGCCAAAGCCTTCTTGCCGATGCCCTGGCAAACGCGAACCGGATCGACGATGGTCAGTTAAAAGCACAGACCCTGGATGTGATCGCCACTGCGCAAGCCCAGACCGGCGACTTCACTTCCGCCCTCCAAACCGCCGACGCGATTACGATCGACGTTTCCGCCAATTCGCAAACCACCGAAACCGAAAACGGCTGGCGAATGGACGCCTACGCTGCCATCGCCGGCGCTCGCGCCGCCGCGGGAGACATTCCCAGCGCCGTTTCCGCCGCCAACGCGATCGACGACTCCAGCGCGAAAAGCATGGCCTTTGAGCATATCGTCGAGGCCCTGGCCGCGCGAGGCGACATCAATGGCGCGATCGGCTACTGCTCGCAAACCAGCCAGATCTACCGCACCCGCAGCTACGCCGCGATCGCCAGGGCCCAGGCCGCCCAGGGCAACATCGCCGCGGCCGCCAAGACCGCGGGAAATCTGGAGGACTCAAGCGAACAGGCGCTGACCTATATCGCCGTCGCCGAAGCCCAGATCAAAGCCGGCGATTCTTCCGCCGCGCAGCACGCTCGAGCAAGCCCGCGCCGCCGCTGACCAGGTCCCCGGCTATCTTTCGCGCAGCGTCTACGGCGCAATTGCGCGGGCGGAGGTGAAAGCGGGAAACCAGGCCGCGGCCGATGATTTGCGAAAAATTGACCCCTCCTTTATCGCCAGCCAGATCGCCATTGCCCAGGCGCAGATGGGTGACGTTAGCACCGCGAGGGCGACGGCCGGCGAAGTCACCGATCAATTCGATCAGGTGAGTGCCGACTCGAGCATTGCCGAGGCACTGGCCAAATCCGACGATCTTCCCGGCGCCGCCCAGGCGCTCAATGCCGCGCGGGAGGCCCTTTCAACGATTACTGACACTACCATCGCCGCCGACGCGTGCGGGCGAATCGCCGAAGCCTGGACCAAATGCGGCGGCCCTTCCCACGCGGCCGATTGGGTCCACTCTCAGCAGGACACCAACGCGGAAATCTCCGGCCTGATCAGCATCGCCCGGGCCCTGAGCAACGCCAATTATTCCAGCGAGCAATAGGGCTCCCCCAAATCGGCTCATATCTGCCAGTGAATCCTGGCGGCGAAAATCGATACCGGCCCGCGGTCGCGGTTGAAGGCGGGATTGTCCACATACTGGTAATCGAGCGCGAAGTGTATGTTTTGCCAGAACGCGATGTCGTAATAGGTTTCGATGACTTTTTCCCAGCCATAGGTCAGCGCACCGTCGCCATCGAGAATTCCGGTGCCTCCGGCCTCGAGGAATCGCTGATTCTCCGTCGAGGCGCCGCTGATTACGCCGGCAAAGCCAAAGGTATCGTTGGGACGGTTCCAGACGGTCCCATTGACGCTCAGACCGGCAGACAACGAATAATTGACATCCGTGTAGGCCCAGGCTTCCTCCTTACCGTCGTTCCAGCCCAGGCGAGAAAATATTCCAACATTGTCCGCGACTTCCTGTTCCCAATTGATGCCGAAGCCGTATTTATAGCGGTAGGAGCGAGTCAGGAGAATGTTGGCGCCGGGCTCGAATAGCGCCTGCGAGTAGCTGCCCATATCAGCCTGATTCACCCACGCGTCGAGGCGAAGGGCGCCCGGATGCGACTTGATCTTGTATCGCGTCTCGAGCTCTGTCGGCATCCCCCAGGATTTCCAGAACTTGCCGTCGCCGGCCGGGCTCATGGCCGGATAGGTCAAAATGCCGCCATCCTCGGCCGTCCAAAAATTTGAGTCGCTGGGCATCTGGAAAAAACCGTAGCGTAACGTCCAATTGGGTTGGTTCAATTCCACGCTGACGCCGGTGGTGAATCCGATGGCGTCAGCCGGGTAATCCCAGGCGACATTGTTGACGAATGCCCAGTTGAGGAACTGCGTTGCCGCATTGTTGGCGTAGGTATTTGTGTCGAACATGTCGGCGGGCGTAAATCGGCCGAGGGTAATTGTGATTCTGGAGATGTCCTGTTTGCCGGCCAGGGTTAGCTGGTCATCGGCGACATCTTCCTGATCCCCGCCCAGGCCGATGGTCTGGCGAATAAACAAACGAGTGAAGCTAAATGCCGGCGTGTAGGTGCCGGCCTTGGCTGCGGCCGCGTTTGGAAAGTCTTCCACACCAAGACTGTTAGTTAATCCGAATCCCTGCCAGAGAAAGCCGTCAACGTGCATTTCGGCGCCGTCCCATAGCCGTAGACCGCCGAACAAATCCAAAGAGAGGGCGTCCTTGACTTCCCCCGTGTTGGTTAGGCTGTTGGGCCCGGAATACTGCGCCGAAAACGCGGGATCGCCCTGCACGACCGCCGTCGTCTGAAAGTGAAAATTCCATAATTGCTCTGTATTGCCCGGCGTCGTTGACGCTTCAGTCGATGCCGCGGTAGAGGGCTCACTAGCCGCAACGTCTGGCATTTCATCCGCCATCGCCCTGCCGAGCCCCATGGAAATCAAAATTAACGCGAGTGCAACGCCGAGTAGAGGATTTCTCATGCCCATTCCTTCCCAAAAACCCACGACCTCCCGATCCGCCCTATTTCGAAGCTACGCAGTCCTTATTTTGAACGATCAAAATATCCATCTTCCGCCCTTTGTCAACCGCTCCGATCCTGCCCTCTCCCGCATTGAAAACCGTCACCCGCTCGGATAGCCTACTGCCTCCCTGCTCGAAACTTCTACGCTATGAGCGATTCCCCCTCTTTCGGCAAGAATCAGGACCTCCCGCAGGAGAGCACCTCGACCAACGGCTTGGCCCGCGGCGGGCCCAGGCATGTCCTCGAATTCGAAAAGCCGCTGGCTCAGATCGAGCTTCAGGTTCAGGAACTTGAAGCCCTCCAGCAGCAAAAACAGGTTGATTATGCCAAGGAGCTTCGCCAGCTACGCTCCAACTACACCGCCCTTCTCCGCAAAATCTATGACAATCTGTCGGCCTGGGAAACGGTTCAAGTCGCGCGTCATCCGCAGCGCCCTCAGCTTCGCGACTATCTCGAAATGATCTGCCCGGAGTTTCGCGAGCTTCACGGCGATCGCCGGTTTGGGGACGACCCCGCGGTCGTTACGGGCCTGGCCCGCCTTAGCGGGCAAAAGGTCGTGCTCATCGGCCATCACAAGGGCCGCGACACCAAGGAGAAGATCAAGTGCTTTTTCGGCCTCGCCCACCCGGAGGGATATCGTAAGGCGCTTCGGGCGATGCAGCTTGCTGAAAAGTTTGGTCTCCCGGTCGTCACGTTCATCGATACCCCGGCGCTTATCCAGGTGTCGGCGCTGAGGAACGCGGACAGGCCGAGAGCATTGCGCGAAATCTGATGGAGATGAGCCGGCTTAAAACCCCGGTTGTTTCCGTCGTGATTGGCGAAGGGGGCAGCGGCGGCGCGCTGGGCATCGGTGTCGCCGATCGCGTGGCCATGATGGAATTCGCCTGGTATTCGGTCATCAGCCCCGAAGCCTGTTCCGCCATTCTGTTCAAGGGAAGCGACGGCGCGGCGCAGCTTGCCGATAGTCTTCGCCTCACCAGCTCGCATCTCAAGCAGCTTGGAATCGTCGACTCGGTTATCAGCGAACCGCTGGGCGGCGCTCACCGCGATCCACATACCGCCGCTCACAACCTCGAGCAATATGTCGCTCGAGCCATCCGCGAATTGAAGCGGCAAAAGACCGAAAACCTACTCGAACGCCGCTACGAAAAGTTCCGCTCGATGGGGATCGTTTTGGAAAAAGCCCGCAAGCAATCCAAGGCCGCCGGTTGAGCCAGAGCGGTTCTACTTTTCCTATAGCGTCTGCGTTGCGTCCAGACGGGCCGAACGCAAGGAAGAGCGACGAACCTCCTACAGGCAGCTTCCGCAGGATCGTTGAGGAGCGATGACGCCGCGGGCCGCCCGTCTGGACGCAACCCTTCGGGTCGCCGCCATTTGGGCCTCATGCGTCGTTGCTCCTCCTCAACGTATCCGTTTAGAATACGCTTCGTCGTCGCGTCTAGCCTGAGGCCCAAATGGCGGCGACGCAGATGCTATAGGAAAAGTAGAACCGCTCTATAATCCGTGCGATGGCCAATTACACCCAGAGCATCCAAAGCCTGATGAACCAGCTTGCCAGCCTGCCCGGCATCGGTGCGCGCTCGGCTGAGCGAATCGCCTTTCACCTTCTGAAGCAGACCCCCGAAGAGGCGATGAAGCTCGCGGACGCGATCCGCGACGTCAAAACCCGCATCCGCTACTGCAGCACATGCTTCAACCTCACCGAGCAGGATCCCTGCATTATCTGCGCCAGCCCGACGCGCGATCAGGGGCTTGTCTGCGTCGTCGAGCAGCCCAAGGACCTGCTGGCGCTGGAATCCACGGGGCTGTACAACGGAGTTTATCACGTGCTGCTCGGGCGCATCGCCCCGCTGGAGGAATCGCATCCCGACGATCTAACGATCGGCTCGCTGATCAAGCGATTGGAATCAGGCCAGATCCGCGAGGTGATCATGGGCACAAACCCCACCGTCGACGGCGATGGAACGGCACTTTACATCCAGAACCTGATTGCCGAGCGATTCCCGCAAGTCCAGGTAACGCGATTGGCGCGGGGCCTGCCGGCCGGGAGCAACATCGAATACGCCAATAAGAATATCCTTGCGGATGCGATTTCGGGCCGGCAGAAAATGTGATTGCAGCCGGGCTTATTTCGCCTTGGCGTATTGGCCGCCGATGCTTCAAAGAGCGGCCCCAAATGCTTTTCGTAATGTTTCCAGCGGCCGACTGATTTCTGGTAGATCGGTTTGCGGACCTGCCGGATGCTGGCGGTGAGGACCGCGGTCTGGCGCGGTAGAATTCCAGGCAGGCGGGCTCCCAAGGCAAACCGAGAAACTCGATCAGCCGGCGGCTTTGGCCTTCCAGATCGTTTACCAACGCTTCATACTGCATTTCCATGATCGCGACGGGCTGCACCTTGATCCAGTGCGCTATCAATCGATCGATCTCGACGTGGTAGCGCCCACAATCCGCGAGGTCCAGTGACCAATTCAGCCCCTGGGTGAACCACTGAAAAAAACAGGAGAGACAGGTGTCGCGGGGGTCCCGGCGGCAGATGATCACGCGAGCGTGCGGAAGTAATACGCCAATTTGCGCCAGTCGAACCGCATTGCCCGGCATCTTATCAACGACGCGCAGGGCGGTGGTGTTTATCCCGCCAAGATGCGTGAGGTAAGCTCGTGCCGCCTGTTTTACTGTTGCCTGGCCCCATCGCGCCACGGTCAGTTTCTCCTGGTCTCCACCGAACTGCCCCTCGATTTGCTGCAATAGGTTTAATTCCCCGGCGCCGTGCACCTGTGAATGGCTGGCGGCTATTTGGTGTACCAGGGTGGTGCCCGAGCGCGGCATTCCGACCACAAACACGGGCCGCTCCGACGGGTCACCCCAGTCTCGGCGGGCCGCGAAAAACTCGAGTGTGAAGGTATCGATCATTCGATCGACCCCCGCCCGAAACCTATCGTGGTCATACCACTCCCCCGCCAATTCCCGTTGCCGTTTCACGAGGGCCTTTCCCTCCGCGTAGTGACGGAAGGCCTCCTCATAGCTCTCGGACTCGTCGTGAATTCTCCCAAGGCCGAATTCCACCCAAATTCGTTCCTCCAAGGTGAGGTTCGATCGCGCTAAACTGCATGAGGCGATCCAACTCGTCTTTGTCGGTTTCGGGCGCGTCGGAACCGGCCGCCACCTGCGGAGCGCGAGCCACCACCGGCCGAATCTCGATTTCCTTTCGGAGGCACCCGTCCGCCTCTTCAAACCTTCCGAGAGATTCTAGGGCGCGGCCCAGGCGCCCCCACGCGGTGGGGCTATTGGGGTCTGCCTCCACGGCCCGACGGAAGCTCTCTGTGGCTTCTTCCGCCTTCTGATTATGCAGCTTAATCTCGCCAAGGCACTCATGTGTTAGCGCGGAGTTTGGGTCCAGGGCTGCCGCTTTGGCGTAGCTGGCCATGGCCTGGTCAAATTGCTGCAACTGTGCGTGCGCGATCGCCAGGGCGGTATAGGCTTTGAGAAATTTTGGGTTTGCCTGAATCGCCGTGCGATAACAAGCCAGCGACTCTTCGTATCGCGATGCCGAGCAGTGACATTCGCCTAAATTGTAGCACGCCGTCGCGAAATCCCCCGCCAGATGAAGCGGCACCTTGGCTGTTCCCACGTCTTGTTTGGGCTGGGGTGCGCCGCGCTGCCCGGGCCTCAGGCTTTGGTCCTGCATGAGGTCCAACCCGCCCGCTGCGAGGATCGCTCGGCGGTAGGCGATGATTGCGTCGTCGATTTTCCCCTGAGCCCTCAGGGCGTTGCCGAGATTGTTAAGCCCTGCCATGGAGCGTGGGTCGAGCTCCAAAGCTTTATGGTTCGCCGCTATCGCTTCTTCGTATTTCCCCGTTTCCCAGAGTGTATTCGCGAGATTCAGATGAGCGTCGATAAGCTTCGGATTCAGCGAGATCGCGGTCCGCCAGGCACCGATCGCTTCATCCTGCTTTCCGAGGTCTAGCAGAGCGCCGCCAAGGCTACCATGGAATTCCGCCGCGTCCGGCTTGATGGCGATCGCTTGTTGAATCAAATGCAACGCCTCCCCCGGCTTGCCTATTTGGATAGCCAGGACACCAGACAGGTGCAGGGCGCTGGCATTGTTCGGATCGAGGGCCAGAACCGCATTGTAGCCGCCCTCGGCTTTCTTGAAATTCCCCCGCTGGTGCTCGACGAGAGCCGTCTGAAGAGCTTGTTCAATTTCATTATTCGCCATGTTGTTCATTCTATGGGGCAGAATCACGCGGGCAATAGAATGGCCGGCGCCGTGGTTGGTGATCTTGAAGGGGTTTTGTTCGCTATGGTTCGGTCTCCGGTGGATTTTTGGGTGGATGAGGGGAGGGTAGCGCGACGTGGCATCTTGGGGCTTATCTGGGCGGCAAGTTTTTGAATCGATGGAGGCAAATTCGCGGGGACCATTAGGGGTCGCGATGCGCAATAAAAAACCGGCTGGACTTGGGGTCCAGCCGGTGAAGCTGCTAGGGATACCTAATTCGCGAAGATTCAGGCTTTGCGACGGTTGCGTCGGGCCATGAGGCCCACGCCACCGACGGCCAGGAGGCCGATGGTCATCGGCTCGGGGACGGCGGCAACTTCGGAGAAGCTGTAGCCGACCAGGTTCGAGTCGTTGGTCGAACTGAGGTCAACACCGAGGTAATCCGGCGAAAGCGCGAGCGGAGCGCCACCAGCATACGTCAGGAACAGATTGTAAGTGCTGGGGAAGCCACCAACATCTGGCGTGGTGCTGGCCGTGACACCGGCCGAAGCCCCATCACCCGAGCTATCGCCATTGATAGCGTTGATGAGGGCGGCGAGCTGGGTGCCGTTGGCCTGCTGGCCATTGACCAGAACATCCAAGCCGTAAATTTCTTCGTCGGTCGCCGGGTTCCAACCGGTCGCTTCGACGTAGTTGGTAACGTCGGAGAGGCCGGTGATCTGGGAGAGGGTGTACTTGCCGTTGCTGCCGTTCACGGCCAGCGTCCCGGAAGAGGTTCCATAGGCCGTTGGAGCGGCGGAGGTCAGGGACAGAATTGCGTGGGACGAGGACCCAGTCCCGGTACTAGTACCAACCACGTCGATGACGAGGACCGGCAACGTCCCAATCGTATCAGCGGTGCCGAAATACGATGGCTGGTAGGTGGTGGGGGTCTGATCAACACCCTTCTTTGCACCCGAAGCCGGGGTCAGAACCGTCCAGTATTGGGTCGCGGTTGAGTCGGCAAATGGCGACAATGTTACCACTCCCGAGGTAGTGCCGGCCTGATAAACCAAGCCTTGGAAGAATTCAGTCGAATTGCCATATGCGGCACTGCTCGCCGCAAACTGTTGGAGTTCGGATCCCTCGGTGGCGGTCGACGCCGGCGTCTTATTTCCGCCGAAGATCTGGTTATTGGCACCGACGCTGCCGCTACTCGCCTCAACGTCACCCGGAGTGATTCCGCCAGCCCACACAGGTGCGGCCGGCCCGCCCGGGGTCGACGTAACGGTGTTCACGATCGCGTAGCTGTTAAAGCCAGGCACGCTATTGAAGGTCGTGTAGGAAGGACCAAGGTTGACGGGCTGGAGGATCTTGCCGTTCGCATCGTTGGCCGAAACCGGGATTCGAATTCCGAGGGATGATAGACCGAGGTTGCTAGGCTCAGTGATGGTGCCTCCCTTGGTGGTCACCTCTTTAAGACCGCCGTCGCCGTTGGTGTCGCCCGTGAGCAGGGCGTTGATCGAGATCGAAAGGTATTCGCCTTCTGGCACAGCAATTGTCGTCGGGCCCGTCTGATTCGGGATGATTTGAACTGGAAAGCCCTGCAGATTGCCCTTGGCGGTCTTAAATTGGGTGGGGTGGGTTGACGTGGATCCAGTGGAGTTCCCCACCCAGATTCCGTCGCCGGTCGCGTTGCTGTTACTCGACCCAGGAAGCGTCCCGGCCGTGTCTCCGTAATACAAGCTAAGCGATGCCGCGTTAGCCGATTTGGCTGCGAATGCCGCGGCCGCAGCCATCGACAGAGCAGACAAAACCTTCATGCGATTCTTGGCTGATTGCATATCTCTACCTCGCGAATTAGGTGTGCCCTGGGAACCTTATTGAGCTCCCACTTTACTTATTTCTCCCGCCTCCTGGGGGGATGATTTTAGGATGGTCGAGTTATGCCTTTTCAACCTTCCTAAAAACCCTCAAGCGGCTACACCACTACAGTAGTGGTGGAGACAATTCAGGGGGAAGTTTACATCGAGGCTGGTGAAACGCAACAAAAAAAAGGGAGGAATCCAGGGTAGTCGATGTAAAAGTTGCGCTAACCGGAGGATGGAATCGCCCCCAGATCGAACCGGCATGCGTTAGTTATTATGCTTAATGGCGTTACGATAAATTCCCTATCTTCACATGGGGTGAATTTCCATGGTGGGGATAGGGAAAAATTTTATCGACACTGGTGCGACTTTTGGGGGAATGGGGGGTGGGAGGCGGTCGCGGAGGGGAGTTGCCGATCTTAGGCAAATCTTTGTTAAATCGAGCAGCCGATTTCAGATTTCAGATTGAAACGGGGGAGACTTGGGGGGAGATTTGCAGGAAGATTCTTTCGAGATCGCGGGCGAGGGCGGGGGCGTCCATGACGCGGGAGGATTCGAGGCGGGCGCGCAGCGTGGAGCGCAAATTTGAAAGGCGGGGGAGATCGGCGGCGAGGGAAGAGGCGATCTGGAGATACTGTTCGGGAGAATCGGCGGCGAGGTCGGGGAGGCCGACGTCGTGGAGGATGCTGGAGCACATTCGCTGGATGGCGAAGTCGCCCTTGAGGGTGACGATAGGGACGCCCATCCACATGGCATCGCAAGCCGTGACGCCGGAGCAGTTGGGGAAAGAATCGAGGACCAGGTCGATGTGGTTGTAGGTTTCGATGTATTTGGGCCAGCCTCGGAGGGTGAGGAAACGGATGCGATCGGGGGTGATTCCGTCGTGGTCGAATTGCTGGAGGATTCGATTGCGGAAGACTTCGGAGGTGACGAAGAGGATCATGCGTGAAGCGGGGATTGCCCGCAGGATTTGGGCCCAGAGGCGGAGGGCGCGGTTGGAGATCTTGGTTGGGTTGGAGAGGCAGCCGAAGGTGAAGCGGCCGGTGGTGAGGGCGGGAAGGGGATTGACGTCGCCGAGGTTTTGTTCGGGGCGATAGCAGAGGTAGGAGCCGGTGAGCATGACGGTTTTTTCGCAGTAGACCATGAGGTCCGCGCCTGGCGGGTCGAGTCGGGGGTTGGAGATTCGGTAGTCGACGGTCTCGATGCCGGTGCTGCCTGGGTAGCCGAGGTAGGCGACCTGGATGGGTGCGGGCTTGCGTGCGAAGAGGAGAGGGCGTCCCCAACTGCTGTGGAGGGCGAGATCGACGAGGATGTCGGGAGCATCTTCGCGGACGGTTCGCGCGGCGGCATCGTCGTCGAGATCGGCGATGTCGCGCCAGGCGTCGACGGACTGGCGGATCTGGGTGGTCAGGTCGTCGGATTGGGAGGCGGAGGCGTAGCAGTAATTCTCGAATTTGTCGCGGTTGAAGGCCTGAAAGACAGGGAGGATACAACGACCGACGACGTGGCTGCGGAAATCGGGGGAGACCCAGCCAATGCGGAGTTTTTTGCGGCAGGGATCGCGGTTGAGATCGCGATTGAGATTTTGTGGGACCTGCGGCTTGATGAGGCGTTTGAGGGGCAGGACGTGCAGGCGGTTGAATTCCCACATTTCAACGCTGATGGCGAGCCGGTCGGGGACTTCCTGGCGCTCGAGAGAGTAAATGAGGCGCGAGCGGATGGTGGGCCAGTCGGGGCGCAGGCGGAGGGCCTGGCGAAAGGAGGCGACGGAGGCGTCGTGCTGACCCTGGTGGCCGAGGCGCCGGCGAGGATCACGTGGGCGTAAGGACGCTTGGGATCGAGGGAGATGGCGAGGCGGGCGTAGTGTTCGGTGGCGTCAACATCGCGCGGCTCCCAGAGAATGCGAGCGATGTCGAGCGCAATGGCGGCATTTTTGGGATCGGCGCGGAGGGCGCCTTTCAGGGCCTCGGCAGCGGCATGAGGACGGCCCAGCGCCAGCCAGACCCGCGCGAGATTGGCGTGGTATTCGACATTCGCGGGGTTGAGGTAGATTGCGTGCTGGATGAGACCCAGGGCGTCGTGGTGATTCTGGCGCTGATAGGCAACGATGCCGAGCATGTGCAGCGCCTCGGCGTTGGTGGGAAATTCTTCGTGGATGGAGCGGTAGATGGCTTCGGCGCTGTCGATCTCTCCCTTCTGGTGAAGGGAAGCGGCGGAGAGAAGTTGGTCGCCGACTGCCTGGGACATGGGTCGGGGAACGATTATATGTAGACGCAGGTTGGCGGCAGAACTATCGCGCGGCGAGCGACACTTCTGTTAAGATTTTTTCAAGATTTCGCGCGAGGGCAGTCGCGTCCATTAGAGGGGAAGATTCGATTTCTTGCCGAAGGCTGGCGCGAATTTGAGTGAGGCGGGGAAGATCGGCAGCAAGAGATTGGGCGACGCGGAGGTAATCCTCGCGGGTTTTGGCGGCCCACTCAGGGTGGCCGGCGTCATGGACCATGCTGAAGCACATGCGCCGGACGGCGGTGTCGCCGATGGTGGTGACGATGGGGACGCCCATCCAGAGCGCGTCGCAGGCGGTAATGCCGGCGCCGTGGCCGAGGGTGTTGAGGGCGATGTCGATGCGGTTGAAGGTTTGGATGTAGCCGTCCCATTCCTGGCGCGGGACGATTTCGAGGCGGTCGGGCGCGATATTGGCATCCGCAAATTGAGCGCGGATTTTTTCCTGATAGATCCGCGACTGAACGTGAAGGATGAGTCGCGAGCCGGGGACGCAGGCCAGGAGTTGTTCCCAGAGGCGCAGAGAACCCGGGGTGAGCTTGGAAGGGCCGTTGAGGCAGCCAAAGGTAATGAAGCCATTTTTCAGCGCGGGTGGCTCGGCGATTGGAGCGCCTGTGGAGTGCGGGCGATAACAGAGATAGCTGCCCGGGAGCATGAGGGTTTTTTCGGAATAATCAGAAAGATCGGCGCCGGGTGGGTCGAGTCGGGGGTTGGAGATTCGGTAGTCGATGGCGTCCAGACCGGTGCTGCCGGCGTAACCGAGATAGGTCACCTGCACGGGCGCGGGCTTGAGGGCGAAGACAAGCAGGCGATTGCGATAGGTATGGACGGCGAGATCGACGAGAACATCGAGCCGGTCCGAGCGGATCAACTCGGCGGCCGGCTCATCGTTGGTCTGTGAAATGTCGCGCCAGGCGTCGGCAGTTTTCTCAAAGGCGTCGGTCGTCTTGTCCCGTACTTCGACAACGGAGTAGAGATAGTTTTCGAAACGGTCGCGATCGAAAGCCTGGAGCACTGGGAGCATGCAGCGGCCGACGCTATGGTTGCGGAAATCGGGGGAAACCCAGCCGATGCGCAGTTTTTTGCGATCGGAATCGCGCGGAGGCAGGGGCTTGATGCGGCTCTTGAGCGGGGCGACCCAGCGGCGGTTCCATTCGCGAAGGGCGGCATTGATGGCCCGGTGATCTTCAACGTCGTTGAGCTGCATCGAGTAGATGAGGTTTTCATCCATGTCGAGCCGGGTGGGGTTGATGCGTAGCGCCTCGCGGTAGGCGGCACATGCGCCTGAGGATCGCCCTGCTCGGCCAGCGCGAGGCCAAGCAGGGCCTGGGGGACATCGGAGCGCGGATTCAGGCGTGAGGCGATGCGCGCGTAATGGGCGGCGGCATCGGGGTCGCCCGCCTTCCAGTGGGCAAGGGCCACTTCCAGGGCGAGGCCTGGGTTTGCGCGGTCGAGATTTTCGGCGCGGGCGAGCATATCGGCGGCGAGGCGGTCGCATTGCAGAGCGGACCAGACGCGGGCGAGGCAGAGGAAATAATTGGAGTTGGCGGGGTTAAGGTCTATCGCGTGCTGCAAGAAACCGGCGGCAGCGTGAAACTGCTTTCGCAGGGCGGTCACGAGGCCGAGCATAAAGAGGGCTTCGGAGTTCTGTGGGAACTCGCGCACGATCGAACGGTAGGCGTCCTGGGCGGCGGCGAGGTCACCCTTAGCTCGAAGGGCGGCCGCTGATTTAAGGAGATCGCCGAGACGGTCGGACATGCGGGGGGATTATAGGAATCGCGGGGATTGGCTGGAATTTTCACGTTTGTTGCGAGGGCGTTTCAAGAGCAGAACACCGGCGCCGAGAATGATGGCAGCGGTGGCGGGTTCGGGGAGGGAGATGTTTCCGGCGAGGTATTGGACGAGGAAGCCGGCCTGTGGGGAGCCGAGGCCGGTGACCTGGTCGTATCCGGGGCCGGCGGAATAGACGCCGTTGGAGCCGGTGGTGATGTCGTTAAAGGCCTGGTTGTAGAAGGGCGTATTGGCGAGGGCGTAGAGCATGGGGAGGGTTTGGGAGAGGCTATCGAGGGTGCCGAGTTGGTTGAGCTCGCGCCCCTGGTCGGCGAGGGCGAAGAGAGCGGCCCAGGCGGGAGCGCCGGCGCTGGTGCCACCGACGATATAGCCGCTGCCACCGGCGACGACGTCGAGGCCTGTGTTGGGGTCGGCGTCGAAGGCGACGTCGGGGGTTTCGCGCCAACCGGACTGTTGGACGCCTTCCTGATAGGCGGGTTCGGAGAAGACGGTGCTGGGTCCGCCACCGGTGTCGCTCCAGACGGTTTCGCTGTTGTAGGTGTTGTTGGAGTTGAGGGTGAGGGAGGTTCCACCGACGCCGACGACGCCGGGATAGGCGGCGGGGTGCATGGTTTCGGCGGCGTCGCCGGCGGCGGCGACGAAGGTGATGCCGGTGTGGCCCTCGGGGGTGGAATAAGTGGCTGGTGCTGAATAATAGTCGTAGGAGAGCTCGGGGCGCGTGTAGCTGGTAGAGACGACGGTGGTGGAAAGGTTAGAGGTGGCTTGCTGGACGGCGGCGCCGAGGTCGGCGTCGGAGCCGGAGTTGGCTTCGACGACAAGGATATTGGCAGCGGGGGCAAGAGCGTGTGCCCATTCGACGTCGAGGGCGGTTTCGTAGAGAGAGGAGCCGGCCGCGGTGGTGGAGGGGAGGGTGGGGCCGGATTCGCCTTCGATGGTGAGGGTTGGGGGGGCGGGGATTTGGAAGATGGTATCGAATGTGGCGAGGTCGGAGCTGATGGAGGTGTCGTTGTCGGTTTCGATGAGAGCGATGGTCTGGCCGGCGCCGTTGGCGGTGATGGCGCCATTGTCGAAGGTGATGCCACTGAAGCCGTAGGCGGTTTCGATCTGGGCGGGGGAGAAGTTGGAGAAGAGGCGGCGGGGTTCGAGAGGCTCAAAGAGTTGGGGGGATTCGAACATCTCGCTCCTCCGCATGAGAGGATTATTCTACGTGTTTTGGGGATTGGCCAATCAAAAAGTGGGGATTGGGACTGAACAGAACTGAACAAAACTGAACACTTTTTTGAGTTTTGTTAGTCTTTGATAGTTTATATGTGCTGTATAGGTCCAGCGTTGATAGTTATTTATGTGCGCGTTTAGGGTCGGCTAGTGTAAAATTGGGGTGAGAGTGTTCAATTTTTCATGAACTTGCTTGCGCACGGACATTCTCTTTGTTGAGAAGTTGGGAAAAGTACTGGCAGCGCCGCTTGAACCTCAAGTGACGGTGAACCAAACCGTGATTGCCTTGGTCTGACTTCCGGCTGTAATCGTCACAATGGCCCAATAGGTTCCGGCGGATAGATCACTGGCGTCGGCGACAAGTTGGAAGGTGTTGTCGGTACTTTGGGTGTTGTCGTCTTCACCACCAATGGTGCCGGAGTCGGTGTAGCTGTCGCCGGTGTATATGGAAAGCCAGCCGCTGGGGCCCGACGGGTATACGATGCTTGATACATTCACACTCCAGGACAGCGACGACGGGCCGTCATCCCAGAGTTGAATGGGGAAATTCGAACTCGTGCTTCCGGCAGCTGCGGTGGAGTAATAGACGTAGGTGGGTACTTCAAGCGCCGAGAAGGTGGCAACGGTGGGGTCGCCATCATGGTCAGGCGACTGGGAATAGAGTGGGTTGGAGCCGAAACTCATGTAGTCGTTGCCGCGCAGAAGGGCTCCGGTGTCATGGGCGCGCAAAACCGGCCAATTGAGGGCGCGCCAAAACCGGCCATTTTGAGGCACAGGAGATTGGGTTATCGACCTTGGCTTTCGGCGGTTGCCGCAAGCCAATGGTGGGATGGCCAATCAACTCAAGATGGCGGAAGTACAAGCAATTTTGGCACTTGCGCAGCGGCTGGTCCAATCGGAACATCGCCCGCCAACTCGGCGTTCACCGGGAGACCGTTGGACGCCACATCCGGTTGTCGGGCGGCGATCCTGCGGCGCCCGGATCGGATTCAAAACCGGCCAGCGCGCCCCTCGGCTCGACGGTGCTCGCCGCAGGCGGCTCGACGGTGCTCGCCGCAGGCGGCTCGACGGTGCTCGCCGCAGGCGGCTCGACGGTGCTCGCCGCAGGCGGCTCGGAGAGCGCGCCCACCGGGTTATCCGGTGCGCCCATCGGGTCGGTCAGTACGGCATCGCCCTGGCGTGAGGTCATTGTTCAGAAGTTGGAAGCCGGGCTGACGGCCCAGCGGATTTATCAAGACATCTCCAGCGATCACGGCTATGCCGGCAGCTATTACAGCGTGCGCCGGTTCATCAAGAAGCTCTCGGCTGCCGCGCCGGCGCCCTTTCGCCGGATGGAATGCGAGCCGGGAGCCGAGGTGCAGGTGGACTTCGGCCGGGGTGCGCCCTGGTCGGTCCTGACGGCAAACGCAAAGCAACCTGGGTCTTCCGCATTGTGCTGAGCCACAGCCGCAAGGGGTACGCCGAGGCGGTGGAGCGGCAGACGACCGATGATTTTCTGCGTTGTCTGGAAAATGCCTTTACGCACTTCGGCGGGATGCCGTCAGCGCTGGTGATCGACAATCTTCGCGCGGCGGTGACGCGGGCGGACTGGTTCGAGGCGGAGTTGTGTCCCAAGGTCCGGTCGTTCGCCGAACATTATGGAATCGCCATTCTGCCCACCAAGCCGTACACGCCGCGGCACAAGGGGAAGATCGAGCGGGGCATCGGCTATGTGAAGAGCAATGCTCTCAAAGGCCGGCAATTCGCCTCGCTCTCGGATCAGAACGCGCATCTGCTGACGTGGGAGAAGAGCGTGGCCGACACGCGCATCCACGGCACGACGCGGCGGCAGGTGAAGGAAGTCTTCGAGCAGGTAGAGAAGCCGGCACTGTTGGCTCTGCCGCCGGTGCGATTCGATCTTTTCACCGAGGCGTTGCGCAGTGTTCACCGCGACGGGCACGTGGAGATCAAGGGGGCGTACTATTCGGTCCCGCCGGAGTTTTTGGGCCAGCGGGTCTGGGCGCGGTGGGACGGGCGCACGGTCCGGCTGTTCGATCAGAAGATGCGTGCGATCGCTCTGCACGCGCAGCGTCCGCCGGGCAGGTTCTCGACGCAAGACGCCCATATCCTGCCGGAGAAGATGTCAGTCATCACTTCAAATGCCACCACCGATCATCGGATCAAATGCCACCACGTCCGATATATCGCAATCGACCGTCCCATTTCAAATTGACGCCGAGTTGTTGACTACCGGCGAGGCCGCTTCGGCAGGCTGAACCCCCACGCCAGAAGACAATGGCTTTCTGGCATCGGTGTCTTCCGGAGGGGAAAGCCCTTCATCGCCGCCGGTACTCCGGCGTCCTCGCGGTTTGGTGGATTCGATGCTTTCAGCGGTAGGCTTCGCCTCCGCGGCACGGTCTCGCAACCGATAGCTTCTGCCGGTGATCGCGATCACCTCGGCGTTGTGCAGGAAGCGATCGAGGATTGCCGTGGCGGCCGGTACGTCGCCGATCAATTTGCCCCAGTCTTCGAGCGGCCGGTTGCTGGTCATCATGGTGGAGCGAACCTGGTAACGCCGCATGATGATCTCGAAGAGATATTCGCCGGAGCGTTTGGGCAATTGCTTCATGCCCATATCGTCGATGATGAGCAGATCGGGCCGGAGATACCGCTCCATGATTTTGTCCTGCTGGTTGAGGGCCTCATCGTGCAGGAAGTCGCGCACCACGTCGAAGATCGAGCGGTAAAGCACGACCGATCCGTTCTTGATGGCTTGGTATCCCAGTGCCTGGGCGATGTGACTTTTTCCCAGACCCGGCGGCCCGATCAGCAAGACATCCCGCGCCTCGCGGATGAACCGGCCGGTTGCCAGCTCGAAGATCTGCTTGCGTTTGACCGACGAGTTGAAGGAAAAGTCGAACTCGTCGAGGGTCTTGAGTTCCCGAAAGCCCGCGATCTTGACGTGCCGGGCGATCAGGCGTTCATTGCGAATGAGCAATTCATCCTGAAGCACCAGTTCCAAAAACTCGCCGTGGGAAAGCTGATGGCCGGCGGCTTCCTGCAAGCGCACGTCCAAGGTGGAGGCCAAGCCCGAAAGCCGAAGGCGGGTCAGGGCGGTTCGTAACGATTCGTTCATAAATCTCCTTTCAAAAAAGTGGAGGCTTTGCCTCCACGGGGGTGTTATCGAAAGCGTCATGGACCAGTTGGGAGTAATCCGAAAGCGACCGGATCAGGGGATGCTCGGCGACGAACTCGAACTGTTGCTGTTGCGCGGCGGATTCCGATCGTTTCAGCAGATTGCGGATGTCGCGCAGCCGATGGGTGCCGTGCCCTTGAGCCACCTGACAGGCCTGTTCGATCATTTTGGCGGGATGGCGATGCGTGAGACTGACCAGCCCCATCACCACGCGCAAGGCGTGAATCCCCCGGCAATTCAGGACATTTTCAGCCCATTGGCCGGCGTGGGGACCGATGGCGCTGGCCTTGTTCATCCACCAGGCCGCGCCGCGTTCGATCCCGCCGCGCTTCTCGGGAACGATGTGACGATCATCGGTGGCGAAGCGTCCCGGCTCGTGCTGAACGTGGATGGCAACCTGCCGAAGCTGAGAATCAAAGAGCCGGACGACGTGCCCGTCCCAGCGCGCCCAGATGGTCCGGCCGAGGAACTCCGGCGGCGCCGAGTAATACGCCTTGGCCACCTCCACGTGGCCATCACGGTTGACGATCCGCTGGGCTTCCTGAAAACAGGGGAACCGTCCCGGCGGAAGAGGCAATAGCGCCGGCTTCTCCACTTCCGCGAACATCCTCGCCACCTGCTTGCGCGTGGTGCCATGAATGCGCGTGTCGGCGATGGTCGATTCCCATTCGGCCAGGAATTGGTTCTGCTCGGAAAGGCTCTTGAAGGTTCGGGCCTTGAGAGCATTCCCCTGGGCGTATCCGACGCCGCGTTCGATCTTTCCCTTGTGCCGTGGCGTCCTTGGGCGCGTCGGCAAAATGACGGTGCCGTAGTGACGCGCGAACTCCTGAATCTTGGGATTCAGATCGGGATCGTACCAGTCGGCATGGGTGACGGCCGCTTTGAGATTGTCGATCACCAGAGTTCTGGGAACACCGCCGAAGTGAATGAAGGCGTTTTCGATGCAGCGGATGAACTGCTCGGTGGTCTGCCGGGGCGTCACTTCGCTGTAGGCTTTGCGCGAGCAGCTCAGCACGATGCGGAACAGGTGGGGACGGGTTCGTTTGCCGTCGGGTGTGACGAGGGTGCGCCCTTGCCGAAGTCCACCTGGGCCTCGGCGCCGGGGGCGCATTCCATTCGCCGATAGGGCAATCCGTTGGTTCCGGCACGGTTGAGCCGCTGGACAAATCGCTGGACCGGTTGGTAAGGACCGTCGAAGCCATGATCGGCAGCCAAGTCCTGCCAGATACGCTTGGCCGTCAGGCCTTGCTCAAGACCCTGAAGGATGACGGCGCGCCATGGCTCGCACTGGCTGTGACGGCCGGAAAACCCGGTAATCGAAATGGCGGCATTTGAACCGACAGATTCCGCCTCGCCGTGCATTGACCCGGTCATCGGAATGGTGGCATTTGCCTCCGATCTGACCTCGGACCCGGCAATCAGAATGGCGGCATCTGGATCCGGCGGACCTGCACCGGGTGGTTCGATCACCGCGGATTTAATGTGACGAGAGACCGTCTCCCGGTCGATGCCCAGTTCCGCGGCGATCCGGCGATACGACCAGTTCAGTCGCGCAAGTCCCAAGATTGTCTGATGTTCCGCCATTGTGAGCCGATTCGACATCCGCAAGCTCCCACCGGCGAGCAGCCGGGAAGCTTACGGACCGAATCTGCGCCTCTCCAAAATGGCGGCATTTGAAGTGATGTTACGTGGCGTGATTTAAGTGATGCCTGACAAAGATCAGCGGCATCGAGCGTGGAACGACCTGGCTTCTCCAGCGGATCGAATGCATCGGGCCGCACGCCACGCAGTGGGCGCAGTCAATGCTTCAGCATCGCGGCATCGAAGGCGTGCGCGTGTTGATGGGGCTGCTGTCGCTGGCCAATCAGCAGCCGCGACCGGCCGTGGAACGAGCCTGCGAGATTGCTCTGGGGCATGGCGCGTATCACCTGCGCTCCCTGCGGCAGCTCATCGAACACCAAAACGGCGCGCCGGTTCAACAACACTTCGAGTTTGTTCAGGAACATCCAATCATCCGCGGACTGGCCGATTACGGACAGTTCGTACGCGACGCAATCACCCAAGCGGAGGCTTTGCCTGCCGCACAACCTTTACAGGCCTGCCCTGAGCAGAGCCGAAGGGAGTCCACCCCATGAGACCTTCGTTGATGCAGACGCTCAAGCAACTTCGGCTTTCAGGTCTGGCGAGCAGCCTTGAAGTTCGCCTGAGCGAGGCGGCCGGCAATCGGCTCGACCACAGTGAGTTTTTGGAACTGATCCTTCAGGATGAACTGAACGTCCGATCCAGCCGGCAGATCGGCCGGCGCGTCAAGGCGGCGATGTTCCGCGACACCAAAAACCTCGACGAGTTCGACTTCTCCTTCAACACCTCCATCAAACGCAAACAGATTCACGATCTGGCCGCCGGCCAGTTCATTCGTGACAAACGTGACGTGCTCTTGCTGGGTCCGCCCGGCGTGGGCAAATCGTTTTTGGCCCAGGCCATCGGACACCAGGCGATCAAGAGCGGCTTGGTGGTCCTGTACCGATCCATCTTCGACCTGGCCCGCGACTTTTTAGGCGACGAGGATCTGGGAGCCCAGGACAAGACGCTGGCCCGGTATCTCAAGCCTGATCTGCTTATCATCGACGACATGGGAATGAAGCAGCTTCCGCGGCGCAGCGGCGAATGCCTGCTGGAGATCGTCATGCGCCGGCACGAGAACCGCTCGACGATGATGACCAGCAACCGTCCACTGGAGGACTGGGCCAAGCTGATCGGCGACGTGCCGGCGGCCACGGCCATTCTGGATCGGTTCCTGCAGCACGCCACGATCATCAACATCACCGGCAAGAGCTACCGCCTTCGGCATGGGGGCCATTCGACTTCGCTCACGGCAGGCCAATCCGGGACACCGGAAAAGACAAATCCAAAAGGACGGCGGAGTACCGCCGGCGATGAAGGGTGCTCCCCCCCGGAAGACACCGTGACAGAGCCGCCGTTGTCTTCTGATGTGGGGGTATCCGCCGGCCAGACGGCGTGAACGGGGACCAATAACTCAAGGAACAGTTGCGTCGGATAGAACGGATGCGGTATAGAATACGTCAGCACATTGGCCGGTTTTGAAGCGCCCCGCCCTGGCTGGTTTTGGCGCGCCCCGTGACAGGCTCCGGAAATGGCGAGGGTCCCATTCCAGTTGCCGTCAGAGAGTTCATAGTCTTGATAGTAAACTCCGGAGGGAGGGGTGAGATCACCGGTGGCGTTCGGCTCAATTATAGTATTGTCGTAGAAGAGCACGTCGGGGTTATTGCCCTGGATCACGATCCCACCGGGCTGGATAGGAACGACATCATAGTTGGGGGCGAAAACGGGGGCTGTTTCAATGATGGGTGCAATAAAATTGTGGCTAAAAGACGCGAGAGTTACAGGGAAGACACTCAGCAACGTCTGGTTGTAACTAAGATCGGCCGAGATGAGACTCAATCCATTAATGACACCGATTGCGCTGTTGTCGCTCACGAGGACTCCGACGCCGTTGAGCATGCTGGATGAATCGCCCTGGATGGTGGGCTGGATGCCGACGCCGACGTCGGTGTTGTAAATTTGGTTGTTCATGACCTGAACGAAGTAGTCGGATTGATATCCGTTGCCGACTGCGACGATTGCGACCCCGGTGGTTGTGTTTTGAACGGTATTGTTGGTGAAGGCGATGTTGTAGCCGCCGGAATAGAGTTCGAGTCCGGAGTTGCCGTTGCCGCCTACGGCGTCGGAGAGGGAATTTCCGTAGAAGGCGTTGTTGTAATTGTCGCTGATAATTTCGATCTGGCTTGAGGAGTCGAGCGGTTCATTCCAGGGCGCCGAGAGGGTGAAGGTGTAGGTGCTGCCTGAGAGACTGACCCCAGTAACGACTTCCATCTCTCCCAAGCCGTCTCCGGCGACGACAATCATACAGTCACCGACCATGTTGGGGAGGGAGTTGGTTGTGTTGATCTCCACCTCCTGGGTGCCGTTGCCCTCAACGGTAGAGCTCTCATAAGAACCAAAGTAGGCGTATGGGTTTCCTTCGGCGTTGAGCTGTTCTCCGGCATTGGGCCAATTCGCCTCGAGGTTGACGGTGGTGTTGTCGCCGGCATACATGTCCCCGGTTGCTCCGAAATCGAGGAACCTGCCCTGTGAAATGCCCGAATAATTGCCGATCTTTTCGCCAATGTTGAATGTGGAGTCGTTGAATACGGAGTCGTCGTAGTCGTAGATGTTGCAATTGGTGATGCTGAATCCCAACTCCTGGCCTGTTATCGCAGCTTCCTCGGCTGTATATCCCATGAAAAAGTTGTCATTGTTCATGTAAAGATCTGTGATACCGGACATGTAGCTGCTGTTTCCTATGATGGTTGAATTCGTCAGGGAGAAATTGACGGAACCCGCGGGCCACAAAGCATCAATCTGGTTGCTAATGACGGTTACATCATTCATCGCAACATTGGTGCTGAACTCGAAATAAATCAATGCATGGCCCGAGCCGAAGGCAGAGTCTCCGTCATACTCAAAGGTCAGGTTATCGATTTCGATATTTCCATCGCCTCTATCTAACTGACCAAACGCAAATTGATTTCCACCGACGTCAGCAACGGGGCCGGTAAAGAGGATCGTGGTCTGGCCCTGGCCGGCGCCTTCAATCTGGATATCCTTGATATCGGTGGGAATAGCCAATTGGGACGTCTGGTCCGAGCCGTCGGCCACGAGAAATGTGCCGGCTGGGAGTATCAGAGTTTCGCCGCTGACCATGGAGGTCAAGAGGGCGTTCAGTGCGTTGTAGTCATTCGTGCTGCCGTTTCCGGTTAAAGTGTAAGTGCTGCCGGTAATAGTACCGCCGATGGTTGCAGTAACGGTTGAAGTTAAGGGAGAGGAATACGATGCGACATCGACGGTAGTCGGAGCCTGGGCCCAACTGTATACCCCACCCAGGCCATTGTTGATCCACACCTCATAAGTTCCCGGCTCGAGGTCGTCGGGAACGTCAAACGTCACCTCGTTGGGGCTTACGACATGGACATTCGTTGCCCACGCGCCTTCGTAGGCTGACGTCTGCAAATAGACCCACGATTGAGGCGAAGTTGCCAGGTTGGAGAGGTTTTCGCCGTAGATCGCCAGCTCCTGACCCGTATCGGCATCAACCGTTTGTGCATTCTGGGTATCACCAATGGGCTCATTTGGTGCCTCGACCCACCATGGCGTGGTGTTATTGATGGCAATGGGCGTGCTTGCACCATTGGCGTTGAGCGCCCAGACAAGGTACATCGAATTGTTGGGCAACGATGAACTGAGGGTAACCAGCGCCCCGTTGGTTGTGGGATCCTGTATTTGGGCGTCTGTATAGACGGCGTTAGAAGAGGTCGTCTGGCCATAGACGATGAACTGGGTGTCATCGTAGGGGCTGTTTGGGTCTGCAGTGAACTGCGCGCCCGTGACGGTGATGGTCTGATCGGGGCCTGCGGTGGGGTCTGAGGCGGCGATGATGGGGGACGTTGAACCTGCGGTGCCTGAAAGGTCGGGGCTCCAGTAGTTCATGCCACTGGGCAAGCTGGCACGGGGAATGTCGGGGTTTTCGGGGAATTCCGGGAGGTTTGTGGGAATTGTGATCGTCGGAGTCGTGGACGGAGGCATGACGGCAATTTCGGCGGTGTCATTGACTTGTACGGTGTCGTCCGTCTCGGAAATCTGGACCTGGACACCGAAGGTTCCCTCGAGGTCGAAGGTGTGGTTGCCGGTGATGTCGTAGTTGCCGTTTCCGTCGTAGGTGATTGTGCCAGTGGTGGAGCTGGTATTGTCGCCCCAGTTGATGGTTGCGGAATAGTCGCTGGTGGTTCCGCTAGTGTTGCCCTGGAAAGTTGCGAGCGTGCCACTGTAGGGAGAACTCTGGGTAGGTTGAATCGTTCCAACACCGGAGGCGGCGAAGTTCATTGCGACGGTGAGGGTTTCCGGGGCGGCGTAGCTGAATGAGCCGAGACCGACAAATGCGGTTGCGGTTATTTCGACTACGCCGGAGGTGAGGGAATAGGTGTGAGGGACAATGTCGAAAGCTGGATTGAAGCCAGGATTGAGGGTTGAACCCACGGTAAGGGTTTGGGTATCCCCATCGCCCCAGTTGATTTGCCAGCTTGTGATCTGCCAGGGCTGAGCGTAAGGCATCTGTGCGGATAGGGTGAGATCGTAGGTTGAGTTGGTGGTGGCATCGCCGGCGCCGTTGATCATGAGGGTGGCGGGGAGGGTTTGATAAGCGCCGATGTCGGGATTTGGACTGCCTGTGGGGCGGGGGAGATCGCGTTGGTCGTACAGGACGCCGCTGATTACCGTTCCGGCGCCAATGGCCGGGCTGTCGGACAAGAGCGCCATTGTTTCGGTGTTACCTTGTTGACTGAGGTTGTAGGTGAGGGGAGCGAGATCAGCAGCAATCGGAACGGAAGTTGATCCCAGGATATTGTGGTCTTCTACGTCATTTGACAGGCCACCGGTTCCATCGGTGACGAGATCGTAAGTTCCGTTAACAGAGGAGCCGTAAATATCGGTGGCGTCATTGTTGACGGCGACAATGGTCCCCTCCAGTGAGGCGGTCCCGTCGTTGGTAATTCCTGACGCGCGGTTTGAAGTGGATGTGGTGCTTATTGTGCAGTCGGTGATTGTGATGGTGGAACTGTTAAGAATCTCGCCACCGCCGTCATGCAAGGTAGAGGTCGCATAGTTGTTGTAGAGAGTGGAGTTGGTGACGGAGGCGGATCCAAAATTGCAGATCCCCCCCCCGAATTTTGCGGAGTTGCCGCTAAGGGTCGTTCCGGTGACGGTTAGCGTTCCGCCATTATAGATCCCGCCTCCCCAACCGTCGTAACTGTTTCCGGTGATGGTGCAATCGGAAACAATTGCGGTTCCATAGGTTAAGATTCCGCCGCCGGAATTGTCGCTGATCGTTGAAGAGGAGATGTTCAGGTAACTGCCGGATCCTGCCGAATGAATTCCGCCGCCCCATATGGCGGTATTTCCAGTGATAATGGAGTTACTGATGGTTAGATTTCCGTTGTTTTCGATTCCGCCGCCGTAGCCGTAAACGAAACTGTCGGTGTAAAGATTTTTTCCGCCGGTGATGGTTAGGCCGCTGATGGATGCCTTGGAGCCGGCAGCGACGGTGAAATCGGCGCTGTCGTTACCGCCGTTGATTGTCAGCACATTGGAACCGGGGCCCTGGATGGTGACTTCGCCGGCGGTGTTGTCGATCGCCAACGCGCCTAGGGTGAGGTTAATGCTGCCGGATACCGAGGAGAACGCGATTGTTTCGGTGTCGGAGGTGGAATTTGCGTACGCATCGGCGAGGCGGATCGCGTCGCGCAGCGAAAGCTGTCCTGCCTGGACTGGACCATCGGTGGAAGTGTTAACGGTAAAGGTGTAGTAGCCAAGTGTTGCTGTTGGTTGCGTCTGAAAAGCTCCAATGTCGGGCGTTGGAGAATCGAGGGGGAAACCGCGCTGATCGGTGGTAATCGGTATGTCGCCCGGTCCATTAAAATCGGACCCATGTCCGATGGCCGGGCTGTCCGGAAGAAGCGCCATTGTCTCTGTGGGGCCGCCGTAATTATTGAGCGATGCGAGATCCGCGGGGCTATTGATAATGTTGCTAGATCCGCTGAGGTCACTGGTTGTCTGGTCGATCAAGTTGTATGAGCCCGTGAAGCTTCCTGACAGGTCGCCGCCATGGGTACTGCTGTTGGCAACGATAGTGCCCTGGAGCGTTCCGCCCCCGCCGAGGCCGCCCCCCGTCGATCCGGAGTTGCCGCTGATGGTGCAATCGGTGACTGTCAGGGAATTATCGTTGTATATTCCGCCCCCGTCGCCGGATGCGGAATTGCCGCTGATCGTCGAATTGGTCACATTGGCGGTACCGTAGAAATTGAAAAGACCTGCGCCAGAACTTGCCGAATTGTCATATAGCGTCGAATACGAAATGTCGGTGGTGGAATAGTAATTGTAGATACCGCCACCGCGTCCTGTAGCAATATTGCCGCTGATTGTGCACTCACTGATGATGCACGTTCCCTGGCCGACGATGTAGTTCAAGTAAATTCCCGCGCCGCGCGGCTGGCCTGGTTTCCGCTGACGGTTGAGCCGGTCACGGTTATTGGGCCGTCGGCGTAGATTCCACCGCCATCTACTGCGGTATTATCTGTGATCTGGGAATCGACAACACTCACGCTTGCGCCGTTCAAGTCAATTCCACCGCCGCCAAACGCGCCGGTGTTTTCAGTAACAGTACTGTTGGAAATGCTGAGTGATCCGCCGTTTATGCAAACCCCGGCCCCCCCGCCAAACAAGGTGTTGGTGCCGATGGAATTGGAAACGATCATGGATGACGAGATCGTCGCCGTTGCATCGTGCAGATAGATTCCGCCGCCGTTCTGAGTGGAGGAATTGTGAGAGATGGTGGATCCGCTGACCGTCAACCCCGCACCATTGCTGTAGATGCCGCCACCATTGGAACTCGCTGAAGAACTGCTGATCGTCACATTTGAGAGAGAGAGAGCCGTAGCTTGCGATTGCGCCGCCCAGGGTGGCGGAATTGTCATTAATCGTGGTGTTGCTGATATTTGTGGCTCCGCCGGCATAGATTGCTCCACCGGAAGTCGCGGTATTTCCACTGATAACACACCCACTTACCGTGAGCGATGATGAGGGGTCATCGAACGCGCCTCCTTTGCTGCTTCCCCCTTTCCCTCCGCTGATTGTGACCCCATCGATCACCAGCGGCGTGTCGACAATGAAGTCCTGGCAGAGATTATCCCCGCTTATCGTCAGCAAACTGCTCCCCGGACCGTTGATCGTCACCGTCCCCGTCGGGTCATCTACCGTCAACGGCACACCCGAGGTCAATAAGATGGTGGAATACCCTGGAAGATAAAAATCGATCGTCGTGTTTCCGCTGGCTTCCGCCAGCCCCACCGGCAGGGTATTCGAATAGCCGTTGTCGGCAGTGCTGGTAACGTAGAAAGTCGATAGCAATACCCGCAGCTCAAGCGCCTCAATGACGGCGTTGGCGACCGCCTTGGTGCGGCGACGATACCTGTCTCGGCGCAAGCGATACGTATCCCAACGAACCAATCCATCGCCGATGCGAGAACGAGTCATGGCAGCCTCCTAACCCTGGAATTGCCGGGATTTAACGCATAGAGAATCCACCGCCACACGAAAAGTGCGAATCCTTAAAAATAGAATGAACCGATTAACAACGAATGAAGTCTAACAATGCTCTGTGGGAGTGCAACGGGAAAAATCTTTTTAACAGGATATTGAAACTGCGCACAGATGGACAACATCCGCAGAACTTTTCTGATCGTCACTCGCGAGAGACGCGACGGAAAATTGCAGCACTTCCAATTGGCCGTCACTGTCGGGGAAGCGAACGCGCGCCTGCGAGCTGTCTCAGATTGGGGGGAACATTTCGAAGTGCGTCGTCGGGCAGTTCGTAGGTTTCGGCGATGAATTTTTCGCCCTCGTTGAGAATTTCCGGCCACGTCAAACCGTGCAGGACCTGGACGGCGAATATTTCCTGGACGGCGTCGGTGAATTTTACGAAACCGACGATGGCGCCGGTGTTTGTGTCGATGACCCATACGCCGCAGAAGCGGTCTTTCTCTGGGATTTCTGCAATCGCAATACCGCTGAAGACGGCGCTTTCGCGGACCTGGGAGAGTCCGACGAAGGCGTAGGGGCCGACGAAATCGAGTCCGCGGGTGAAGCCGGGGACGCGGCAGATCTGGCGGTATTTTCCGGTTTGTTCATCGACGTAGCCGATGCCGCCGTTGCCGCTTTCGAGGAGCCATAGTTTTCCGTTGTGCCAGCGTGGCGAATGGGGCATGGATAATCCGCGTACGATGATTTCGTTGCTGTGCAAGTCGATGAGGACGCCACCGGCGCGTTTGTCGTTTCGCCAGCCACCGGCCTCGTCGGTGGCGCCTAAAGCGGTGACGTATCGTATGGTTCCGTCGCGAAGGGCCATGCCGTTGAGATGACAGCGGTCTTCGGGGGCGAGGGCGGTGATAAAAGAGGGACGCCAGCGGGGGACGAAACTATAGGTTTCGCTTCGGGTTGCGAGGCAGGAGAACCTGGTGTTGATGAACCAGAGTTCAGAGAAATGTTTTTTTTGGTTAATTGGTGGGCGGATGAGCTTGGAAGCCAGACCATCTCGTGGATTTGCATGTCGCCGGTCATGTTGCAGAGGCGGGGAAGGAATACGGAATCGAATGGGGGCAGGGAAGGGAATTGTTGCAATTTTGGGGCGACGGCGGGGATGTCGTGAAACTCCCATATTTCGCTGTTTGTGCCGACGGCGAAGTGGCCGCGTTCCCAGGCGAAACCCATCGGTTTCTGGAAATTGCGAAAGTGGGTGTTGACGAGGGCTTTGCCATCGACGACCTGCGGACGGAGGAGGACGAGCTTGCCGGCCTGATAGGTGGTGACTGCGAGGGAAATGTTAAAGCGTGTGAGCAAGCGGGCGAAAGTGTCGGTGTGGACGCTGCGGAGGGGGGAGGGGTCTGTTTCGGAGGAGGGCTGGGGCTTGGGATCTACAGGTTGCTCGCTTGTGTCTTTGCGTTCAGTTTCATCCATTGTTGGCTCCTGCTAGCGCAATACGACATCAAATCCAGACACCAGAGGTGATTCGAGTCTATCAGATGGCAATGGGGGACCGGATACAAATCAGGTTTCCTCGTCAGCCGCCGTTGAGTTGGCGGAGGCGCCACTTCAATAGCGGGCGGAGGGCCAGGAGGGTGGCGAGGTAGATGCAGGCGGTGCCGAGGGCCATGACCAGGCCCAGACTTTTCAATCCCTCGTGGTGGGCGAGGAGCCAGAAGAAGCCGAAGCTGCTCGAAGTGATGTAGGCGCAGAGGAGGAGGGCGCGGTCGGAGACGTCCCAGCGTCGCCAGGCGCGGCGGGGATTATTTTTGGCTTCCTCGAAACGGTGGACCATGAAGACGCCATATTCGTGGCCGGCGCCGATCAGGATCGGGAGGCCGAAGAAGTTGGCGAAGTTCCAGCTTACGTTGAAGAGGCCCATCAGGGCGACGAGCATGGGGAGGCCCAACGCGAGGACGCTTATCGCGGCGAGGGTGGGGACGATTTTGCGGAAATCGAGGAAGACCAGGATAAAAATCAGAGCCAGGGCGTAGACCGTTGAATCGAAGAAGGCGGTGTGGATGGCACCCGTTGTGTGATAGACGTTGGAGGCGATTCCGGTGACGTGCGGTGCGCCGGGGATTTTGGCGACGGCGGCTTCTACCGTGGATTCGAATTGGTTGAGGCTGGCGTCGTCCCAAAGATCTTTGGCGGGGTAGATGAAGAGGGCGTAGTAGCCGTCGTTGAAATAGTGATTGCGGAGCTGATGGGGGAGTGCGGCGATGTCGAGCTTCGAGGGGGTAAACTGGGCCATGAGGTTTTTGATCTCGGCGACGAAGATGCGCTGCCAGGTGGAAAGCTGTTTGGCGGCGGCGGCGGTGGAATCGGGCGAGAGGTGATCGATATCGTCGGCGAATTGAGAGAGGACCTGACTGGCGGTGGGGAAGTTTTTGAGGACGGCGGAGAGATTGCGGGATTTTTGGGAGATGGAGAGGAGGTCGGACGGTGTCACGGGCTCGGGGTCGGTCCACTGGATATTTGGGACTTCGGAGGCGTGGGCTTTCAGCCAGGCGAGATTGTCCTGGGCGTTGAGGACGCTGTCGGTGGAGGTGACGACGGAGAGGCCGGAGACGGCGGAGCGGATTTGGCGGAGCTGGTCGAGGTCTTTGGACATGACGACGCCGACCCAGGTTTGAAGAGTGCGAATGAGCTGGACGGAAGGGAGATCGGGGACCTGGAGCTTGATGAGGTTTGGATCGAAATGCGCATCCGGCATAAAGTGTGAGCCAGCGAGGAGGAGGGCTGCCCAGACGACGGGTAGGGCGAGGATTCCGCGGCTGACGGGTTTGACGGGGGTAAAGCGCAGAGAGACGTCGAGGTGCTTGAGCTTGGGGGGAAAGATCGTCAGCAGCGCAGGGAGGACGATGTAGCCGGCGGTGAGGCAGAGGAGGAGGCCGCCGCCGGCAATGATGCCGAGCTCGCCGGCGCCGCGGAAATCGGTGAAGACGGCGACGAGGAAAGCGCCGGCAGCGCCGAGGCAGGCGGTGTTGATTGGGGGGCCGACAAATTTAAAGACGCTGGTCCAGATGGCTTTTGGGCGCTGGTAGCGGCGCGCTTCGCGGCGATAGCGGGAGAGGATCTGGACCAGGTAATCCATGCCGATGCCGATGAGGGCGATGAGGAAGACGAGGGAGAGGAGGTTGAGCCTGCCGATGGCGAGGGTGGCCCAGCCGAAGGACCAGCCGATGCCGACGCAGAGGGAGATTTCGGCGGCGAGGGCGAGCCAGAGGGATTGGAGCATGAAAGCCATGCCGATGAAGACGACGGCGAGGGCGACGATTTCGGCTCTGTGGGAGTCGACGTCGGTGGTTTCCATCTGGTCGGCTTCGAGGGCGGGACGGCCGGTGACGCCGATCTGAAATTGGGGGAACGGTGCGCCGGCGGAGACGGCGTTGTCGCGGATGGCGTTGACGGTGGTGGTGACGCTGGTGAGTGATTCGTGCTCGAGGCGGGGGTAGACGGTGACGATGATGCGGAAGCGGGAGCGGTCGGTCTGGTCGGGGACGTAGAAGTAGCCGAGGTCGGTGGGAGAGGTTGCGCCGATGGCGCGGAAATCGGTGACGCCGTCGCCGACGGCGAGTTGTTTTGTGGGATTGCGGATGGCGTCGTCCCAGGATTGGCCCAATTGAGCGATGAAATTTGCGGTGTTGGCGTCGGGCCGGGCGGCGGCGCCGGCGAGGGAGCGCTCGATGGGGTTTTTGCCGAGGGCGGAGATGAAGAAGGTCGGCTTAGCGCCCCAGATGGCGGTGAGCTGGGCGAGTTGCTGGACGGAGGAAAAACTGGCGGGGAGCTTGGCGGGGTCCTGGAAGAGGAGGGCCTGGTCGCCTAGCTGCTCGAGTGGAATTTTGCAGTAGGCGTCGAGGACGTGGTCGGTGAGGGAGCGGAGGCGATTGGTGACGGCGTCGGCGACGGCGGTCCATTGCGAGACGGGAGGCTGGCCGTGCGGATCGGTGGGCTCGATGACGATGTAGAGGGCTTCGTTTTCCTTGAAGCGATTGATGTACTCGAGATAGTCGTGGAAGAACCAGGGCTTGGTGGAGAAGAGCTCGTTCTGGCTGCTGGAGATGGTGAGCCAGTTGAGGGCAGCGCCGGTGCAGGCGGCTACGGAGAGGGCGACGATGGCGAGCGTGATCCAGGGATGGGAGACGATCGCGAGGACGGCGATGAGAATCCGGCGCTGGAGGAAACCCATGTCAGGCGAGCATTGCGCGTTTGGCCAGGCCGGAGACCGTCGCCCAGGCGGAGCCGGGGATGCGCTGGACGTCTTCGAGGACGTCTTCGATGGCAGTCAGGAACCAATCCATGTCTTCCTGCGTGGCAACCATGGGTGGGAGGAATTTGATGACTTCCGTGTGATAGCCGGCGACTTGCGTGAGGATGCGGTGGCGTTCGAGGAGGGGGATGATGATCATCTGCCCGAAGACGCCGAAGTTGAGGCGGTGGAGCATGTCCCAGGCCATCTTGAGTTTGAGTGACGATTCGGGCCGGGCGAAATCGAGGCCGAACATGAGGCCTTTGCCGCGGAGGTCGGAGACGAAGGGGCAGACATCGGCGATGGGGCGGAGCTTTCGCATGACGTATTCGCCCATGGCGGCGGCATTTTCGACGAGGCTTTCTTCCTCGATGACGTAGATGCTGGCGAGCGCGGAGGCCATGGCCATATCGTTCTGGCCGAAGGTGTTGGAATGAACGACGCAGCGTTCCATGGAGTTGAAGACGGAGTCCATGATGCGCGGGGTGGTGATGACGGCGCCGACGGGGACGAATCCGCCGGAGAGGGCCTTGGCGCAGCAGACGATGTCGGGCTCGACGTCGGGCCAGTGCTGGAAGGCGAACCATTTTCCGGTTCGGCCGAGACCGCACTGCACTTCGTCGGCGATGAGGAGAGTGCCATATTTGTGGCAGAGGCGCTGGGCCTCGACGAGGAAATCATCGGAGACGACTTCGCAGCTTTTTCCCTGGACGGGCTCGACGATGAAGGCGGCGGCTTCGCGCTTGCTGAGCTGGCTGTTCGAGGGCGATGAGATCGTTGAAGGGGATTTTGCGGCCGCCGGGGATTAGCTCACCGAAGCGTTCGCGGAAGAATTGATCGCCGTTGACGGAAAGGGAGCCGAGGGTGAGGCCGTGGAAGGCGTGATCGCAGTAGATGATTTCCTGGCGCTCGGTTGCGCAGCGGGCGAATTTGAGCGCGGCTTCGACGGTTTCGGTGCCGCTGTTGGTGAAGAAGACGCGGGAGAGGCTGTCGGGAACGTGGCGGACGAGGGCCTGTGCGGCGAGTCCGGAGAGGAGGCTGCAATCCATGCGGACCAGATTGGGGCGGTCCATGTCGATCAGTTGTTTGAGGATCGATTTGATTTTGGGGTGGTTGCGGCCGAGTGCGAAGACGCCCCAGCCGGTGAGGAGATCGAGATATTTGTTTCCCTCTTCGTCCCAGAGGTAGCACCCTTCGCCGCGGACGTAGTGCTTGTCGAAACCGATGGCGCGGAGCATTTTGACGAAGGCTGGATTAAGGTGCTCCTGATGAAGATCGAAGCCCTGTCCCTGAAATTGCTCAAGCCAGGCGGCGAAATCGTTGTCCATGAGAAAAGGACGTCCTTCCGACGAATTGCCGGATCATATATGCAAGACAAAAAGATATCTATCGGCCAATTCCTTGGTATAGGGTCTGTTGATTATCGGTCTTTACCCAGATTCGCATTCAGAACTCCAGTCGGGAGCGGGGCTTGTGCGCGGGGAGAAGGCGAGTAATTTCCCGACCGTGAATTCAGCGATGACATCGACGGAAAGCGCGAAGACACCACTGCGGGCGGTGATGCGGGAGCTGAATCGGGTGGAAGTTACCTGGCAACGAGCGCGGATGCGCTTCTGCGGGTGCAGAATCCGCAGGGGTATTGGGTGGGGGAGCTTCAGGGGGACAGCATCCTGGAGTCGGAATATATTCTGATGAAATGGATCCTGGAGCAGGAGGATGACCGGGATTTGCCGAAGATCGCGAATTTTCTGCGGGGGCTGCAGAATCCGGAGGGGGGATGGAGCTTGTTTCCGGGGGGGCCGTCGGATTTATCGGGGACGGTGAAGGCGTATTTCGCGCTGAAGCTGATGGGGGATGATCCGGGGTCGCCGCATATGGGAAGGGCAAGGGAAATTGTGCTTTCGCTGGGTGGCGCGGAGAAGTGCAACAGCTTTACCAAGTTTTATTTCGCGGCGCTGGGGCAGATCAGCTATGACGCGTGTCCGAGCATTCCGCCGGAGATTGTTTTCCTTCCGAAGTGGTTTTATTTCAATATGTATCACGTGTCGGCGTGGACGCGGACGATGATTTTGCCGCTGTCGTTTGTGACGACGCTGCGATATACGCGGAAGCTGCCGGCGGAGATGGGGATGGATGAGCTGTACATCGACCGCGCGGCGGCGAATCGCGTGGGGACACCGGGGCGGGGAATACCGAGGAATTGGAATGATCTGTTCCTCAGATTGGATGAATTGCTGAAGGCGTATGACCAGAGCCCGATCGGGCTTTTGCGGCGCGGGGCGATGAATGCGGCGGAGAAATGGCTGCTGGAGCGGATGGAAAATTCGGAGGGGCTGGGGGCGATTTTTCCGCCGATGGTTTACATACTGATCGTGCTGCGGGCGCTGGGATATCCGGATGATGATCCGACGGTGGTCAAAGCGCATAAGGATCTGCGGGATTTTTATATCGAGGAGGGGGAGACGATCCGGCTTCAGCCTTGCGTTTCGCCGGTGTGGGATACGGGGCTGGCGATGCATGCGCTGGCGGAGGCGGAGATTAGTCCGGAGTCGGCGGAGGCGCAGAGCGGGGTGAGCTGGCTGCTGAATAAGGAGTGCCGGGTGGCGGCGGATTGGCAAATGAATTGCGATCCCGTGGAGCCGTCGGGGTGGTTTTTTGAGTTCCACAATCCAAATTATCCGGATGTAGATGACACGGCGATCGTGCTGGCGTCGCTAAGCCGGCTGGGCGGAGAACGCGCCAAGCCGGCAATTGAGCGCGGCGTGAAGTGGCTGCTGAACATGCAGAACGAGGACGGCGGATGGGCGGCGTTTGACCGGACGCGGAGCAGGCCGATCCTGGAAAAAATTCCGTTCGCAGATCATAACGCGATGCAGGACCCGAGCTGCCCGGACATCGTCGGGCGGGCGATGGAGGGGCTGGGGCACTGCGGAATTCGCACGGATCATCCGGCGATTCCACGGGCGATCGCGTTTCTCAAGAAGCATCAGGATCCATCCGGGGCGTGGTGGGGAAGGTGGGGAGTGAATTATGTTTACGGAAGCTGGCAGGTGCTTACCGGGTTGCGCTCGGTGGGTGAGGATATGACGCAGCCGTATGTGCGCCGGGCGGCGGATTGGCTGCTGAGCGTGCAGAAGGCGGATGGGAGTTTTGGGGAGACGTGCCAGAGCTATCATGATTCTTCGCTGAAGGGGCAGGGGGAAAGCACGGCTTCACAAACGGCCTGGGGAGCGATGGGATTGATGGCGGTTTTAGGCGCCGATAATCCGGCGGTCCATAGGGCTATTGAGTGGCTCATCGAACATCAGGGGGCGGATGGGAGCTGGGAAGAGCCGTTTTTTACGGGGACGGGGTTCCCGAAAGTTTTTTACCTGAAGTATCACCTCTACCGATTGTATTTTCCGTTGACGGCGCTTTCGCGCTATCGACGGTTGCTCGCTAAAGCGTAAAAGCAATTTACAGTCGGAGAAGCTCATGAAATCGTTCGGCGGACGGTTTGTTGTCGTCGGTCTGGTGGCGCTTTTTGCGTTGCCGATCGTCGGGCGGGCGCAAGATTTTTTCACGATGAACGCGAATGGGTCGGGGGGGACTTCGGTTAGCGATTCCAGCGGGAACATCATCAATCTCACGAATAATCTGATCACGTTCAACGACAATTTCTTTCCGCTGGCGGGGCAGAACGTGACGGCGTCGCTGAATTGGGGAGGGGTGCCGAACGCGGTGATCCTGACGGAGAATATTACGCAGACGCAGGCGACGATTTCGTTTCCGACGACGGGGTTTGAGCGGACGTTTGTGGGGAGCAACGCATCGGACCTGCAAAGCCAGATTCAGAACTTCATCAAGGGGGACGGGGAACGGGCGTATGCGCAGTTTTTGAAGTCGATGGACCAGCTTTCGCCGGTGGCGTCGCTGGATGGGAATCCGCAGGCTTCGACGGCGCTGGTGGCGACGGACGTGTTCAACCGGCTGGGTATTCGTAATCAGCAGCAGACAGAAACAGTCTTCGACAGCGGGGGAAGTTATTGGGGAATTGACGCGCAGGGAGGATGGAACCGGGCGGGCGGACTGGACGGAAACTGGGCGAATCTTTCGCTGGCTTCGGGCGGGAGATTTGGAAGCAATGTGGCGATCAATTTCGGAACGACGCTGGTTTATCGCGAAGTGGGGAGCAGCGAGGCGTATACGATTGCCGAGGAAGTGGCGCTGCCGATCACGATTCTCAACAACAGCGGCAATGGGCTGAGCTGGCAGGTTTCGCCGTGGGCTTATGCGGGGCTTTCGGCGAGCTACGATCAGGCGTCGGGGGGCCTTCTGATCGGCGGGGGTGGGACGAGCAGTTTGGCGCTGCACCTGGGGACGCTGACGCTGACATTGGGGGATCAGATTAATTACACGGGGAACATCGATGTGGCGGTGGATGGATATTCGTTTGACACGGACATCGACCAGTGGATTTTGAGCAATGGGCTGGATGCGCGGTTTCGATTTCCGGGGACGCCGATTTTGGTGGAGGGGAGCATCACGTACAACAATTTCCTGAACCGTGCGGCGGTGCCGGATTACTGGTCGCCGACGCTGGGGATTGGGTTTGCGTTTGGACCGCATGCGCGGCTGACGTTCAATTATGCGGGGGATTTTGCGAAGAACTATAATAATAATGGGGCGCTTCTGGAGCTGGTGCTGGCGCGGTGATTTCGCGGCTGACGATTGCCTTCCAAAAACCGAGGGGACTGAGTTTTTCCTCCCACAGCCGCCGGTTGGCGAGCTGGAGATTTCGAAACTCCTCGGGCGTGAGGCGGGAATGGAAATCCTGCAGGATTTTTCCGGCGGAATCGATTTGATCCTCTTCGACCCAAACGCAGTGGCGCTTCCAATCAATTTCGTCCTGCAAAGGGAGCACGCAGTTGGTGTTGATGAACAGGGGGATCCTCGCTGAGGCGAGAACCTCGTACAAGCGATAAGAGAAATTCCCGGCGCCGCGGAGACAGAGGGTGTAATCGTTGCTGAAAATGTTGTCCCAGAACTGGGCGCGGGGCTTAAATTCGCCCTTGGCGAAATGGTGAAACCGCCCGCGCATCCCTGCGCGATACATCTGGCGGACGAGGAAATTCGTGCGCAGGCCGCGCGTGCGCTGCAACGCCCGAAGCGCCGGGCGCGGAGTTGCAAACCTTCGGCTTTTCTGATCCTGCCCGCACGACGATAGACCCAGCGCATCAGGGGATTGCTGACATAACCGCAGAAGCCCACGGATGGCGCTGCCGCGAAATCGCGGGGGGAAAGGGTGGTGTTCAGCTCCACCTGGGGGTCGGCAACTTCCGCGGGCGCAGCTTGTTCGTTGGGAAGGCGGTGGTCGGTAAAGAGGGATTGGCGATAGACGGTTCCATAGGGGACATTGATTTGCTCGCCGGCGTCGCCGGATGAGAAGAAAATGCAGCCGATCTTTCGCTTCCGGGCCTCGTCGGCGGTCGTCTGGACCTGGGGTTCGAGCAGGCCGTTTTGCGGATAGACCATATGCGGGTAGATCAGCACTTGCGCATCTTCGAGGCCGACGACCTGGAAATGGTTGGCGGCCTGGGCGTTTAACGCCGCATACTTCTCGTATTCCGGTCCGGCGCGAACCGGTGGCGCCGCTCAAACCACCGGCGCGAAGAGCGCAGGTCAGGCTCAAAGCGTCGCGTGAGGTGTCAAGAAAAGGAAAGTGAACTCGAAACATCCCGCCTATAAATCCACGAATCAGGCCACTGTTGCCGTCCCCCCTCAGCAGCCAAAGTATAGCACCGGGCGAGGCATCGCTGATAGGCTTTGGTTCGAATTATTTGCCGGCGAAGATGGCCCCAGGTGGACCCGCTGGTGGAATTGGTTTTGGCATATTGAAAAAAATGCCGGGAACCGGGACGATGGCGCGAGATGGAGGGGACTTCCTTGCATCGCCGCCTGGGGTTGATCGTGGTGATTCTTGTCGCCACCGTCCTGCGATGGGGTGATTTTCCGGGACGCTACGAAAGGCGCGATTACGATGAGCGGCCGTATGTGATCAGCGGCTTTGCGCTTTGGGAGGGGATCACACCCACGTACAAATATTCTCCGGCTGGGCCGCAGATCTGGATAAGCTGGGCGTTTGCGGCGGTGGATTCGGTGCGTATCTGATTCATCCCAGCGCTGAAGAGCGGGGCGTGCCGCTGGTGTTGCGGCCGTTCGTGGCAGGGAACCACGCCTTGTTCGATCTTTACCGGGATTGGAGCACGCCACGGCTGGTGGAGGCGATGGCGAGCGCGCTGGTTGGCGTGGCGGCGGCGGGGGCGGCATTCGGGCTGGGATGGAAACGAGGTTGCTGGATGCCGGCGGCGCTGGTTGGCGGGCTGGTCGCCGTCCTGCCGGTCTTCGTGCAGATGGGGGATCAGGCGCGGCCGTTCATGATGGGGTGGGGGTTCGGGATCATCGCCCTTTATTATGCGGCCGTCGCTCCGGATCGTCCGCGCCGGAGGATGGTCGGCGTTTTTCATGGGTTTGGCCATCGCGTCGCGGATCGACATGCTGATGCTTCTGCCCCTGGCGTGGGCGGACCTGATCGATCTTGACGCGAACCTGTGGCCCAGGGTCCGGAGGATCTTCTTCTTTACCTTTTGGACGGCGGTCACGGCGCTTTTGGTCTCGCCGTGGATTTTGACGAACCTGATCGGCAATTTGCGGACGATCGCGACGGTGCGGCTGGCCGAACCGACCGCGGGGATGCAGAGCTCGAAACTGCAAATGGCGCTGGACGTGGCGGTCTACCAGGGATTGGGGGTGAGCGTTGTGCTGATGGTGTGCGGGTTATTTCTCGCGGCGGCCGATCGAATGCGGGTGCGGTGGGCCTCGGCGCTTTATGCGATTCTGCTGGTGATGAGCGTGCTGAAGGACACGGGGTTTGGGCTGAAGCACCAGGGGGGGCCGATCGTGGCACTGGTCACTTTCGCGGGCGTTGGAATGGGGGGGTTGCGCGGCGCTGGCCGAAGGTGGCGCTGGCCGCGCTTGCGTTTGCCCTGGCGCCGCCGGCGATTGATGTGATCGCGAATATTGTGATCGATCGGCGAACATTTGTATCCGACCACGCGACCGAATGGGTTGAACGGCACGTTCCACCGGGTACGCGCATTTATCTTTCCCCCGAAATTCACGACCCGCTTCCGACGGTGGATGCTTCCAACGCGCTGTGGGCGGAAGTGAACGACGGCGACGCCTGGATGCGAAAACTGGAATCGGGAATGCAGCGGTTTCACGTCTCCACGGCCGATTATCCCCGGGCGTTTTCTGAAGAGAACATGGTCATCGAAAAGGGCCTTCGCCGGGAATGGTTTATTCTCGGCAGCCGGCCGTTCATTCCCGATCCCCGCTATGACATTCGCACTTTTTCCGAATCGGTCGTGTTTGGCGTCAAGGACGTTTCGGCGGAGTTTAAACGGACGGGGGGCGTGCTGATCTGCGACGACTTTCAAGGGATTATGCCG
This sequence comes from uncultured Phycisphaerales bacterium, assembly GCA_963755915.1. Taxonomy (GTDB): domain Bacteria; phylum Planctomycetota; class Phycisphaerae; order Tepidisphaerales; family Tepidisphaeraceae; genus PALSA-1353. Next base: position 1,525,692 of record CAVWLP010000002.1, on the reverse strand, counting down.
ACGGACGTGGGTATGCCGGTGGCGCAGTGGCTGAACGCTTACGGGAAGGGAATCCGCATTTACGTTTCGCCGGACGTTGCTGGAAGATTGAAGGACAGAGAAAACGCTTCGGCGTGGTGAGAGAGGAGAAGCCGGTCAATCCAGTTTTTCCGGCTCCAACCGGATGTTTTTCTCGCCAGCGGCTTTTTTCTCGCGGTATTTCTTCACCCACGTTTCGAAGCTCTTCCCCGCGGCCGTGTCGCGGCCGGTGAAGGCGAGTTTCGCGATGTCGGCGAAGGAGATGGAGATTTTCTCGTCGCGGTCCTTGGGGAAAAGGCGAACGGATGAGTCGGCGAGGGTTTTGCCGGTGCGGCGGTCGAAGATGTAGCCCTCGATGGAGGTGCCGTCTTTGCGGGTGATGGTGACGTCGCCGCGGTAGTCGAAGGCTTTTTCGAGGGCGGCGCGGATTTCGTCGTCGGTGGCCAGTGAGGGGATGAGGCCCTCAAAGTTTTCGTGCTCGAAGCCGGGGACGGTTTCCGCGTGCTCGGCGTCGAAGGGACGGGATTTGGTTTCCTGAGGCATAAGGGTTAAACCCGAAACCAGAAATCCGAAACCCGAATCAAATCCGAATTACCAAATGACGAAAACTCATTCGTCATTCTGATTTCTGGTTTGATTCGTCATTCTGGTTTCGGGATTCTGGTTTTCTACTAGACCGTTTCCATTTCCTTCCCGGTTTTATGAATCGTCAGCTCCACCCGTTGCTCTTGCGCCGCCGGGAACGGCTCCTTCAAGGTCTGCAGCGCCTTCTCGTCGGCGTAGTCTCGGCCAAACAGAGTCGCCTTGGCGGTGCGGATGATTCCGGCGATCGATCCGAAGGTGTCGTCGACGGCGCTGGCTTCATAGCCGCTGTGGACCATGCAGTTGGCGCACTTGCGGTTGCCGCTTTCGGTGCCGTAGCGCTCCCACTCGGTGGTTTCGATCAGCTCGGCGAAGGTTTCGCAGTAGCCGTCCTGGAGGAGATAGCAGGGCTTCTGCCAGCCGAAGACGTTGAACGTGGGCATGCCCCAGGGGGTGCAGCGATATTTCGGCGGCCCATGAGGAATTCGAGGAAGAGGGGGCTCTGGTTGAATTTCCAGCGTTTCTTGCGGTTGCTGAGGATGGCGCCGAAGAGTCGGCGGGTGCGGGCGCGGCCGAGGAAATGCTGCTGATCGGGGGCTTTATCGTAGCTGTAGCCGGGCGAGAGCATCATTCCCTCGACGCCGAGGTCCATCATTTCGTCGAAGAAGGCGCGGACGCTGTTGGGGTCGGTGCCGTCGAAGAGGGTGGTGTTGGTGGTGACGCGGAAGCCGCGCTTGACGGCTTCGCGGATTCCCTCGACGGCGATGTCGTAGCCGCCCTCGCGGCAGACGGAAAAATCGTGGTGGTCGCGCTGGCCGTCCATGTGGACGCTGAAGGTGAGATATTTGCTCGGCTTGAAGAGGTCGAGCTTTTCCTTCAGGAGCAGGGCGTTGGTGCAGAGGTAGACGTATTTTTTGCGGGCGACGAGGCCGGCGACGATTTCGTCGATCTGCGGGTGGAGCAGCGGCTCGCCGCCGGGGATGCTGACCATGGGCGCGCCGCATTCCTCGACGGCCTTGAAGCATTGCTCGGGGGTGAGATTCTTTTTCAGGACGTGGGCGGGATACTGGATCTTGCCGCAGCCGGCGCAGGCGAGGTTGCAGCGGAAGAGGGGCTCGAGCATCAGGACGAGCGGATAGCGTTTGCGGCCGGCCAGCTTCTGGCGTAGCACGTAGGTCGCAACCGTCCACATCTGTGAGACCGGGACTGGCATAGAATCGGGAGCATACCCGCTGGGGGGCGGTAGTTACAATGGTCGCACAATGGCGAGTGAAAATTGCATAATCCTTGCGGCGATGAAGATGGAAGCCGGGGCCATCGCGCCGGCCGCGGACGATATTCCGCTCGAAATTATCGGAATCGGGGCGAAAATTCTTGACCCTGGGGTGTTGGCCCGATTCGATCGGATCATTCTTGCGGGGTTGGGGGGAGGGCTGGATCCGGGGCTAAGTATTGGTGATGTCGTTCTCGATGCCCCCCCTGCTTTCACCGCCCCTGGCGAGGAAAAGGGAGGGGGAGTTCGCCGCGGGAAAATCTACCCTTCGCCGCAGCTCATCAGTTCGGTCACAGAGAAGCAACGGATATTTCGCGAGAGCGGATGCATTGCGGTTGATATGGAAAGCCTGGTCGTCCGCCGGTATTGCGAGGAGGCGGGGAAGGAATTCATTCATATTCGGGCGATCAGCGATCGCGCCGATGAGGCGCTGCCAGACCGGATCGCAACGTGGGTCGATGAGGTCGGCGAGCCGAAGATGGCGAAGGTGTCGACGGATTTGATGTTCCATCCGGGCCTGGTCCCGGTCATGATGCGATTGCAGAGCAATTCGAAGCTGGCGCTGAAGAATCTGGCGGCGGTGGTCAAGAGCATTGTTGGGAATATTCCACGTTCGTAAGATTCAGAACCATGGGTTTGGATTTCACCAAGTCGATCGCCGCTTATTCCCGCGCCTCGCGGGTGATGCCCGGCGGCGTTTCTTCGCCGGTGCGGGCGTTCAAGGCCGTGGGCGGGACGCCGGTGTTTATTGGCGAGGGAAGAGGGTGCGTGGTCAAGGATGTCGATGGGAATTCCTATATCGATTACGTTGCCAGCTACGGTCCGCTGATCGCGGGGCACGCGAATGAGCGCGTGGTGGCGGCGATCGCCAAGGCGATCGGGCGCGGCACGAGCTTTGGGGCCCCTACCGAGGCGGAGACCGATCTGGCGGAGGAGATCATCGCGGCCATGCCGCACCTGGAGATGGTGCGGTTCGTGAACAGCGGAACCGAAGCGGTGATGAGCGCCATCCGCCTGGCCCGGGCGGCAACCGGACGCGATAAAATTGTCAAATGTATCGGATGCTATCACGGGCATTCCGACGCCCTGCTGGTGCAGGCGGGAAGCGGTGCGCTGACACTGGGGACGCCTTCAAGTCCGGGCGTGCCCAAGCCGATCACAAGCTGCACGCTGCTGGCGCCTTATAACGACCTGGCAGCGGCGCAGAAATTATTCTCGCAGCATGGGAAGGAAATCGCCTGCTTCATCGTGGAGCCAATCGCGGGAAACATGGGCGTGGTGCCGCCCGATCCCGAATATCTGCCGGGACTGCGGCAGCTCTGCTCAAAGCATGGGTCGCTGCTGATTTTTGACGAGGTGATGACGGGCTTTCGCGTTGCATTTGGCGGGGCGCAGGCGATTTATGGCGTAAGCGCCGATCTGACCTGCCTGGGAAAAATCATCGGCGGCGGATTGCCGGTGGGGGCGTATGCGGGGTCGCGGAATCTGATGGAGCAGGTCAGCCCCGCGGGAAGCGTCTACCAGGCGGGGACGCTGAGCGGAAATCCGGTGGCGATGAGCGCCGGGCTGGCGACGCTGGAAATCATGAAGGAGCCGGGATCGTATGACACGTTGGAGCAGCGATCGGCGGCGCTGGAGGCGGGATTGATCGACGCGGCCAATGAGGCGGGCGTGCCGATGGTGGTCAATCGAGTCGGGTCGATGCTTACGCCGTTTTTTGTGAAGAAGGGGAAAGCGGTTTCGAATTATAAAGAGGCGACGGCTTGCGATACGGCGGCGTATGGGCGATTTTTCCACGCGATGCTGGAAGAAGGCGTAATGCTTGCGCCGAGCCAGTTTGAGGCGATGTTTGTGGGATGTGCGCACAGCGACGAACACATTATAAAGACCATCGCCGCCGGCGCAAGGCTGTGCACACCGCTGGTAACGCGACAGCTAATCCGTAGGCGGATAGGAACTCTTCCGCCGATGGGGCAATCCCAAACGCTGATTCTTGAACGGACTATAAACCGACATCATGAAAAAGACTTCAACAACATGCGCGGATAAACCGGCAACAAGGATTAAACCAATTTCACCGGCGCGGCGAGCGGGGACAAAAAAGGCTGTTCGCGGACTGATCAATTTCCCCCGAACTTCTCTTGCGAGGAATTTGACGACTCGCAAACTCGTTGAGGAAGGCCGGCGTTGAGGCATGGCGGCCACGATCTTGCGGGATGCATTCAGGCCCTCACCCCAGCCCTCTCCCGGCGTACCGGGAGAGGGGGAAAAAGGGGGACACGAGTGCGGAAAAAGGTGGAGGTTTCCTCATCGAGATATGCCGCATCGATTTTTCTGAGGGATGCCGCGCTTAAATGGAGTCGCCGCGCTCTACGCCGCCTTCAACACCGCCGGCTTCTTCGCGGGCATAATTCTCCACGGCGAAACACGCTCTTCCGGAGCAAACAGCGTGCGATATCGGTCTGTGGCCAATTCCGCGGAAAACCGCGTGGCGAGCTGGGCGGCCGCGTTTTCCACGATCCGGTTAAGCAGATCCGGATCGGCGGCGCGCAATTCCGCGAGGCGGCGAGCCAGGTCAACCGGATCGTTCGCTTTGAACGTGAACCCGCTCACCCCGTCCTTCACCAGCGAAGCCGCCCCGCCGGTATCGGGAACGAGCACCGGCACCCGCGCGGCCATTGCTTCCAGAATCACCAGCCCGAACGGCTCGGTCGGACACGTGTGAATCAGCAGATCGGATTGCGCGTATCGCCGGGCCACGTCGTCGCGAAAGCCGGTAAATGTGACGTTCGGATGCCACTGGATCGCCTGCCGGCTCAGTGTGGCCAGCTCGGGTCCGTCGCCGATGATCTCAATCGGCAATTGTCCAAGCTCCGGCAGGCAGGCCATCGCCGCGAAGATCAAATCGAGCCGTTTGAGCTGAACGGTGCGCGACACGACGATCGCGCGCTGGACGCCGGTGATGAATTTCCCCCGCCGGGGCGCGCTGCGTGCCTGCTCGGGCAGGAGGAAATTGTTGACGACTTGAATCCGGTCGGGCCGCACGCCGTATTCGATCAGTTTGTCCCGTACGTAATCCGAAACGCCGACCAGCGTGACGTTAAACGGATTGAGGATTTTCTTGCGCCCGTAATCGTTCCACTCCCCCCCGCCACCATGCACCATCTGAAGCTGCCGGATTCGACAGCGGAAATAAAAATTGAGGGCGATGCAAACCAGGTTATACCGCGGCCCCGTGCCGACGAACGTCAGCGAGGGGTATTTGCGAAGCAGCGGCGCCAAAACGGCTGCCAGTTGACGGCTCGTGCGATAGGAATGGGTCTCATACCCAAGCCGCCGCGCCTCGAGCAGCCCGATCCCCGGCGGGCCGATGAAGATCGTCTCAAATTCGTCCTCCAGGCTCTGGGCGGTCGCAAATGCCATCCGCTCGGTGCCGTAAAGGTTGCTGCTGTGAAGAACGTAAAGAACGGGATGACGATTCTGGTTTAGCATCCATGCCTCGGGGAGTGAAATTCGCGTTCGGCGACGCCGCTTTGATTGGTCAATCGGCTAGCGCGCTTATCCCGAATTAAATTTGAGTCGGACTAAGTTTCGCCGCGAATCGCCGCAAATTTCGCCGCGTCGCCCGGCAAAACCCGCGCCCGCGGGGATTGCCCATTTCCCCCGCTACGAGAAAAGCAGGATCACGGGCGATTTTAGGGGGTTTCTGCGAAGTTCGATGCGGCCGGCGGGTTTAGTTTTTTCTTCAACATTTACATTGAATTTATGCAATACTTTGCTATCATGCCCGCCAATCCAGTCTAGAAAAGGGGCCGACATTTCACTCACCGGTTGCACTGCGCATCCGTTTGAGAGGAGACAGAAATGCAGGGAAGACTCCGCGCCGGCCCGGATCGCCCTTGCCGTTGCGGCCGCGACGGTGGGGGTCGCTCCGCGCCTTCTGATCGCCGATACGCAAACCAAGATGGGCACCTATGGAACTTACGGAACCGACGGCACCGGAGAGTCCGGGAGCGAGGGCGGCGGGGCCATCGCCAACCTCTCCGGCAATGCGGACACCTCCAATTCCGCCACCGCCACGGGCGGACCGGGCGGCGGCGGCGGATCGGGAACCACGGGGAGCGGCTCCAGGGGGGGAACCGGCGGCGCAGGAGGCGCGGGCGGCAGCGGCACGGCGTCCGCCTCGACGGAAACGAGCACCTACGCCGGCGTGGAGAGCGCATCCGCCGTCAGCGGCGGGGGAAACGGCGGCGACGGCGGGGACGGCGGATTCCCCTCCAAGGGCTCCCAAGGCGAAGGCGGCGCAGGCGGCGACGGCGGGACCGCCGACTCCTACGCCGGCGCTATTTCAACCCAAAGCATCACCAACGCCACCGCCACCGCGACCGGAGGCAACGGCGGCGACTCCGGCGCCGGCTTCGGCCCCATCGGCGGCGGCGGCGATGGCGGCGTCGCCTCCATTAGCCAGGTCTACGCCCAGGAGACCAACTCCAACGGAGACGAGGATAACGTCAACGCCAGCGCCACCGTCACCGGCGGAAATGGCGGCAACGACTATACCGTGAGCAACGGCGGCGCCGGCGCTTCCGAATCGATCAGCAACATTCCCGGGGGCTCATCGAGGGGTAATCTCCAGCTCAGCCAGGCCGCCATCGGCGGCAACGGCGGCAGCAGCAACGGTGGAACCGCCGGCGCGGCCGGAAACGCCTCCGCCAATTTCAGCGGTGAATACGACTCCACCATCGCCCCCACCGGTTTGGGCGTATACGACGCCGCCTCGGGCGGCAACGGCGGCGCTGATTCCAACGCCAACGCGGCGCCGGGAGGCACGGCCACGGTGACCATCAACACCACCGGGTCGGCCGACCTCAACTTGACGGCCAAAGCCGCCAATGGATCGGCAAATGGCGTCGGGGGTGCAATCTCCTCCGGCACCGGGAACGCGGGAATCGGCGGCAATGCTTCGATGACCGCCACTTTTTCGATGAGCGCCTACGCCTACTTCACGGGCGTTGTGAGCGCCGGCTACGGCGGCTCCGTCTCCAGCTCCGCCAGCGGCAACGGCGGAGCCGGGGGATCGGCAAGCTTTACCGGCACCGACGACAACTCCGCGACCGGGATCCTGATGGATATCAGCCTTTACGGCGGCAACGGCGGAACCGGAAGCGGCGCATCCTACAGCGGCGGCGCGGGCGGCGCACCGAGCCTTGGCGGACTCTCCATCACCGCCAACAGCGCCAACATTCTATTGCTCGAAGCCGGCGGCAGCGGTGGCGCGGGGGTTAACGGCGCTCGGGGCGGAAACGGATATGGCGTTAGCCTCAGTAACTCCATACCCCAACCCGGTGTGTCGTTCAATTTCGATCAGGGCGCCGTCGGTGGATCCGGCGGAAACTCCGACACCGGCACGCCCGGAAACGCCGGCAATGCTTCGTCCACCTATACGATGACCAACACTGACAACCTCAACGGAGCGCCGGTCACGGGGGCTGTCAGCGCCTACGGCGGAAACGGAGGAGGTTCCACCAGCCTCGGCGATCCGGGCGCAACCTCAACCGCCACCATCAGCATCCAAAGGTTGTGCAATGTCAGCGCCACGGCAGATGCCAACTACCAGAATCCAACTTCCTCCGACGGCGCAGGCGGGAATGTAACCGGCGGAACCGGCGGCGCCGGCGGTGGCGCCACCGCCACCGCAACGGCAAGCACCAGCGGCACCGTCTTCAACTCTTTCACGGCCGCCTCTGTCTCCACCGCCGTCGGCGGAGCTGGCGGCAACAGCTCGTCGGGCACGGGGGGCGGCGGCGGCGGGGCAACCGCCACCTCTTACGGGATCACCTATGCGGGAAATGTGTCGGCCACCGCCATCGCCACCGGTGGCGCGGGAGGCAGCGGCCAGGGCATCGGCAATTACGGCGGCAACGGCGGCGGCGCTTCAATCTCCTCCGATGACGCTTACTCCAAAACCGGCAAAGTCTCCCTCGATGCCGAGGTGACCGGCGGCGCAGGCGGCGCAGGATTATCAGGCGCTATCGCTTTCCCCGGCGCCAATGAAAACCTCAGCAACGTACTCTCCGGTTCAACCGGTGGTGAGCTCGATCTGCGGCAGATCGCAACCGGCGGCGCAGGTGGAGAATCGGACAGCATTTATCCCGGCAACGGTGGCTCAGCCACCAGTACCGTCTCAGCCGCCACCAGCGGTGAATCGCTCGTCAGCGCCGACTACGAATCCTACGGCGGCGCTGCCGGTTTTACTCTCGCCGGCAATACCAATGTCGTCGGCGGCGCCGCGACGACCAACGTCAATCTCTCGGCCACCGCCAACGTCACGATCAACGCGATCGCCACCGGCGGCACCGTGCAACCCATGGAAGATTTCAGCGAGAACGGAACTGGTGGCAGCGCGACCTCAACCGCTGCTGGAACCACCAGCGGCACCGCACCCGGAAGCAGCGCCGTCAGCGTCACCTCCAATGCCACCGGCAACGTCGGAGGATGGACCAACGGCCCCGGCAACGCCGGCAACGGCGCAAACGCCGGCGCCTCCGCTTCCGCGACAGGCTCCGGCTCCGATCCGGTCACCGCGGTCGCCATCGCAACCGCCGGCGCGGGCGGCTCCGTCACTTACTCCAACTACGTCCCCGGCAACGGCGGCACCGCCACCGCCACCGCTTCGGCAACCTCAACCACGGTGCAGCCCACGCTCACCGCCGAGGCTTTTCCCGGCGCACCTGGCGATTACTACGACTTTTATAACTCAACTTTTAACCCCCCCTATGGAATCGCCGGCGCCGCCAGCGCCATCCTTCACGACAACGCGCTGAACGTCGAGCAGGACGCGTCCGATGGCTCGAATCTTTACGTCAACATCACCGGACTTACCCTCTCGCTTAGTCAGACCACGCCAACTCTCAACACCGAATCGCTTGCCATCACCGGCTCGGGATTTGTCTCCATGCCCGGCATCACAAATCAGGGAAACGCGGGAAGCCTTGCCATCGGCGGCAGCGCGACGCTGCAACTCGCCGCCGGCTCCGGCGCAAGCTCACAGGGCTCGCTGGTAATCTCCGGCAATGGCGTTCTCGATCTGACCAACAATCACATGTTCATCGATTTCGGCTCCGCCTCGGATCCGATCTCCGCGATCGTCGGGTATATCCGTAGCGGCTTTAACAACGGCCACTGGAACGGCCCGGGAATCATTTCGACAAGCGCAGACTCCGACCAACGGCTTTCGTTACGGCATCGGCTACGCCGACGGCGCCGACAACATCGTCTCCGGCCTCTCTTCGGGCCAGATCGAAATCAAGTACACATTACTCGGCGATGCGAACCTCGACGGCACCGTCAACGGCTCCGACTTCAGCATCCTGGCCGCCAATTTCAACCTCGGGCATACCAACTGGGACCAGGGAAATTTCCTCTATACCTCATCGGTGAACGGCTCCAACTTCAGCGCCCTGGCCGCGAATTTTGGGCAGGGCGACAGCGGGGCGGATGCAAGCGTCTCACCGGGCGACATCGCGGCGCTCCGCGCTTTCGCGGCCGCCAATGGATTGCTTGCTGACGTGCCCGAGCCGTGCGATGCGTGCTTGGCGGGTTTGGTTCTGGGCGGTGCGCTGATTCGCCGGCGACGGTGCCCGAACCGCGATCCGCATTAGTTTTTCGTTGCTTCGAATAGACTCGCCAGCTAGCATTGCGCTCGCAATTTCTTGATGAACGCCATCTCGCGCGACGTGCACGAATGGCCTTGGGGGCAACGGAGAAATCAGCGGAGATCAATGAGGAAATGCAACAATCGCAAAGTGCAATTCTTTGCGCTCGCCCTCGCAACGTCCCCGGCGGCGGCCGGTTACTCGGCTACCTCGTACACATGGATAACCGCGTTGTTTGGCGGATCCGGCAATGACGACTGGTCTACTGCCACCAATTGGGATCCCTCGGGCGTTCCCGGCGCGGGCGACAGCGCCTTCGTCCCGGGGGATGGGTTGTTCGGTGGTTACGTGCTTTACGATTACACCGGCCCCGCGGTCACGCTGAACACGGTGAACATCAGCGCCAGTCCGTCGGGCCGCACTACGCCCGTCTCTTACCTGGAAATTTCCGCCAACAATCTCTCCGCCAACGATGAATACGTCGGCGATTCCGGCTCTTCCACCAATGGGCAGGGCGAGATCGATCAGAGCGGAGGAACCAACTCCATTTCCGGACTGTCCAACTCAACGCTCTATCTCGCTTACAACCAATCTGACTCCGGAGTCTACAATCTCAGCGGCAGCGCAACCCTCACGGCAACCAACCTTGTCGTCGGCTATAACGGGAATGCGACCTTCACCCAGACCGGCGGCACAGGCAACTACGGGCAGTTGGTCGTCAACCAAAGTTACGGCACCGGCACCTACAATCTCAGCGGCAACGGCGTCATCAATGCCACCGGCGAGACCATCGGTGAAAATGGCTCCGGAATCGGCGGGGCCACCTTCCTTCAAATCGGAGGCGTGAATTCCACCGGCGGCATCGCCGTCGGATTCCAGGGAACCGGAGTTTATACCCAGATCGGCGGCGCCACCGTTGCCACCAACCTTAGCGTTGGAGACAACCAATACGCGGGATCAGGAACTTTTAATCTCGAAGCCGGCACGCTTAACTCTGGCGCCGTGAATGTTGGCGCGGTCGGACCAGGAGTTTTTAACCACTCCGGCGGAACCCATATCGCCAACTCGCTCACTCTGGGAGCCGCCGGAATCGACGCCGGCATTCCCGGCGACGGGCAATACTACCTCAGCGGCACCGGCGCGCTCATTGTCACCGGCTTCGAGGCGATCGCCGGCGACGGGTCCGGAGGCTTCACCCAAACCGGAGGCACCAACACCGATAATGGCAACCTGGCAATACCCGAACCTTCCGAAACCGGATCGGCAAACTATTCCCTCAGCGGTGGCAGCGCAAGCGCCAACGGCACCCAGATCGGCACCCCGATCACCGGCTCCACAGCGAGGGGAACGCTCGCCGTCACTGGTAACGGAACCTTCACCGATCCCCTCGGCATCAACCTCGAAACCCGCGGAACATTGTCCCTCGGCGGCGGCACCATCAACACCGCCTCCGTCCAAATGAGCGGCGGAACATTCACCTGGACCACCGGCACCCTCAACATAACCGGCGCCGCTGGACTAACCATCGATACCGACGATTTGCTCGGCGCCTACGCTTCGATCACCCCGGGAAAAATCCTCGGCGTCACCGCCACGCTCTTCGACAACGTCTCGTTCACCAATACGTCCCAGGTCTCGGCGGCCAATGTCGTGAACGTCGGAACGTTCATGTCGGAGGGTATCCTGGCCGTGACAGGATCCCTCACCAATTCCGGCACCGCGATCTTCGGCGGAACACAGAACTGGGCACATGGCGCGACATTCTTCAACACCGCCGGCGCCGCCGCATTCCAAACCGACGCGGGCTCCCCCTCATCATCCACCCTCGCCGTAAACATCAGCGGCGGCAACGTAACCCTCGCCAGCCCCCAGCACTGGGCGGGATTGACCATCACCGGCGGAATTCTCGATATCTCCAATGAGCACCTCTTCCTCTCCTACGGTTCCAGCGATCCGATCTCGACCATTTACAGTTATCTGGAAGCCGGTTGCGCGGGCGGAACCTGGGCCGGAAGCACCGGCATCACCAGCTTCACCGCGGCGGCTTCGGGCGGCCACTATGGCGTCGGCTTCGCCGACGGCAGGGACGGCATCGTCGCTGGTCTCTCCTCCGGCCAGATCGAATTGAAATATACGTTGCTCGGCGACGCGAATCTCGACGGGACCGTCAATGGTTCCGACTTCAGCATCCTGGCCGCGAATTTTGGAACGGGGCATACCAACTGGGACCAGGGGAATTTTCTCTACGGCTCGTCCGTGAACGGCAGCGATTTCAGCGCGCTGGCCGCGAATTTCGGGCAGGGGGATAACGGCGCGGATGCAAGTGTCTCTGAGAGCGACATCGCCGCGCTGGACGCCTTCGCCATCGCCAACAATCTCCCAATCCCCACCATTGCCGCCGTGCCGGAGCCAGCCTGCTTGGGACTGACCGCAACGGCCGGAATCGGAGCGATGGCGCGGCGGCGGAGAAGCAGAGATCTATTGTGCCAAAAAAATGCATGAAGGAGTGATGCCAATGAGATCGCATTTGACCTATCGCCGTCGCCGTTCCATAGTCTTCGCCGCTGCCCTGTCGGGTGTTTCCCTGGCGCCGCGCCGGCGCCAACACCACCTGGACGTACGATGTGCGCTCCGGCGACTGGGGCACTTCCCCCAACTGGACTAACGGCAGCATGGGCGGAATCCCCGCCGCCGGCGATGATGCCCAGGTCACGGGTATCTTCAGCGAGGGAAAGTTTCTGGTCGGTGGCTCCATCGTCACCTTTGACGGCGGATACTCAACCTCGGACCCGCTCAACGACCTTCTCATCGACGGCCTGTTCGGCGAAAACGTCGACCAGTCGAGCTACACTCTCTCCGCCAATTCGGAGGAAGTCGCCTACAGCTATTCGGGCGAATACACACAGAGTGGCGGGACCAACAACGTCGGGACCCTCGGTATCGGCTTGGGATCCGGCAGCAGCGGCGGCTACCAGATTTCCGGCGCGGCGAGCCTGAATGTGGTCGACCTGGAAGTGGGATGCAACTTAAACGGCGATGCGTCCGGAACCGGAACGTTCCTGCAGGACGGCGGCAGCGTTTCGGTGTCGTCCGTTCTGCTCATGGGATCATTGAACAGCCCCACCTCCTCCAATCCGGTCGGAACCGGCACGTACACGCTTGAATCGGGATCCCTGCAGGTTGGCTCCATAAGCCCATCGTCCCCGGAGGGGGGCCTGGGAATTGGGTATGTCGGGCCGGGGACATTCATACAAACGGGGGGAACAGCCACTTTCTCACAGCTTGCTGTTTACAATGGCAGCTATTCGCTCAGCGGCGCCGCCAGCCTGGTTGTGATCGACGGCGAAATTATCGGCCAAAACTCTACCGATCCGGGAGTAGGGGCTACTTTCAACCAGAGCGGCGGAACCCATCTGGTGATGGATGAATTCAACGATTACGGTCTCGACATCGGCTCCGATCGGGCGGGAACGTACAACCTCTCCGACGGGTCTCTAAGCACCGGCGGCGCCTACAGCATGGAGGTGATCGGTTATGGAGGCGGAACCGGGACATTCAACCAGAGCGGCGGAACCAACACCACGGCGACGATGTTTCTCGGAACCGATTTTAAGGGCCTTGGCAGCTCGTCCGGCTCCTATTCTCTCAGTGATGGAACCTGCACCGTGGGCACCATGTTTATCGCAGAAAACGGCTCCGGTCCTGACGGCGATGGCACCCTCGGCATCTCCGGCGGCACCATGACCGTCACCGGCGCCCTTCAAACGGACGGCACCGCTACCCTCTCCGCCGGAACGTTTAATATTACCACGCTCGTCAACGGCGGTGATTTGAGCGTGTCCGGCGGCACGCTGTGGGTATCGGCGTCGACAAGCAACGGGGGCGCCATCCAGCAAAGCGGCGGCAGCGCCAGCCTGGGCCCGGTCACAGGCAACGGGACGATCATTCTCAATGCCACCGCGGGATCGACCGCGACCATGACGGTCAGCTCCATCGCGCAGGCATCCCTGTCGATCTCCGCGGGCGCGGGCGGCAATGCTTTCGTGCAGATCGGCTCCAATTCCAGCCCTGTTACCAATTCGCTTGAGATCCTGTCCATAGGATCCAACGGCACCCTGGATATCACCAACAACACGCTACTGATCAACTACGGTCTGGGTCAGGTCGCCGACCCGATTGCCTCGGTGGAGGCGTGGATCGAGAGTGGCTATAACGGCGGCGCTTGGAATGGACCGGGAATCATCTCCTCAACCGCCCAATCTCTCACCAATGGCCTCCGCTACGGCGTCGGCTGGGCCGACAGCGCCGACGGCGTCGTCTCCGGACTTTCCTCCGGCCAGATCGAAATCAAGTACACGCTGCTGGGAGATGCGAATCTCGACGGCACCGTCAACGGGTCCGACTTCAGCATCCTCGCCGCCAACTTCGGGCTGGGCGCCACCAATTGGGACCAGGGAAATTTTCTGTACGGCTCGTCGGTGAACGGCAGCGACTTCAGCGCCCTGGCGGCGAATTTCGGGCAGGGGGACAGCGGCGCGGATGCATCCGTCTCTCAGTCCGACATCGTGGCCCTTGATGCCTTCGCAGTCGCCAATGGCTTGCCCCTCCCAACCATCGGCTCCGTCCCTGAGCCTGCGGCCGCCGGATTGGTTGTACTGTCTACTATTTGCTGCCTAGCTCGCAGGCGGAAAACATTGGTGCGGCCGAAGGCCGTTTCGTCATTCGGAATGGTTTCAAATCAGTAACTGACCTCGACGAGCAGGCTGCCCAGCCAGTGGAAGTTGCGAATTTCCCGGCCCTCTGAATAAATCTATCGCTTACGAAAGGCATGTAAAAAATTCCCCGCGATAGAATAGCCCCGACTTGAAAATAGCCGGCCGAGATTTCCCGTCGAGATGGCTGCACCGATTGGCGCTGGGGATCGCTTGTGCGATTCTGGTTGACGCAGGATTCCATCTGCGCTGGTGGGCGTGGCGGGCCAGCGCGCACATCCATTTTTCCGGGGACATGCAAAACGCTCTCCGCTGGGGGAATCGCGCCGACAAGCTGGGGTATCTCAATCTCTATTCGTTGGTGATCCAAAGCCGTGACCAAGACGATCTTGGACTGGATTATCCCCCGCTTCGGCTGACGGTCTTTACGCTCTGGGCGAAATGGCTCGATCACGCGGCTCCAGAAATGGTGCCGGCGATTCCTGTCAATGAGTTGAAGATTCCAAATTTTCTCTTAGGTCTGGAAGGGAGGCACTGGCGAAGCGAATATCGTGTCAATCGACCCTTGTTGATGTTTAATGCCGCTGTGGAACTTGCCGCGTCGCTCGCGGCGGGATTGCTGGTGTGGCAAACCGTCCGTCGCCAGTGGTTGGCGCTCATCGCGGCAACATGCCTGTGGCTCAATCCCGGCGTTTGGATCGACTCGTGGATGCGTCCCAGCTGGGATGGGTGGATCCTGCCGTTTTATCTATGGGGGATTTTGGCAGCCTTTCGGCGCCGATGGATGATCAGCGGCGTTATCATGGGGATTGGGTGCATGTTTAAAGGCCAGTTGCTGGTCGTAGTACCACTGTTTGTTCTCTGGCCCGTCTTCCGTGCAGATCTTTTAGCCGCCTTGCGGTGGCTCGGAGGATTTCTGCTGGCCACCGCCGTCATTGTCTCTCCATGGCTATTGACTCAATTCTCGGATGACCGGCGGACCTTGAATTGGCCCCCTCTTCTCTTTGTCGCCGGCATCGTCTTGCTGGCCATTTTACTGCGCCGCCGTCTGCCGTGCGCATGGCTTGAAGGCGCTGTCGCCGTTTTCGCGGCCGGCGCCATTTTTTCCGGAGCTTTTTTCTCGGCCACTGCGCTGGACTGGTATCGCGTCGGGTTCAAATACGGCGTAGAGAAATATCCGAACCTTGAAATGGGCAGCACCGACTGTTTGGCCGGCATTCTGGAACATCGCTACGGCTTCGACTCGAAGGACGTCTGTTTTACCTTTACTCCTCACGTTGGGAGTTGGAGTTCATCAGCCGTTCACGTAACGATCTCCGACCTGCTTGTCGTTGTATATGCCTCTGCCTTGGTGGCCGCGACCGTCGGCCTGGTCCTTCAGTTGCGTTGGGGAAGTTCTCGATGGCTTGTAGCGGCGACGACTCCCTGGCTGCTGTTTTTCACGCTCGCGCCTCACATGCACGAGCGATATTTGGTCTGGGCTGCCGGAGTCGGCGCAATTGTGGTCGGCGATTCGTTCGGAATGACGCTTCTTCTGCTGCTGATCTCCACCGCCAGCGGGCTCATGACGCTCGGCGTGTTGCTCGGGGGTCGCGGCGGCCAGAATTTCCTCCCCACCGCCAGCGGCGCGCTCGGACCTCCACTGAAGCGATTGATTGAAGGAATGAGCCCTGATTTTGGCTGGGCATTATTACTGTGCGCGGCCGTCTTCCTCTATCAATCCCTGCGCTTTCCAACGAATCGATCCAACCTGCCGAAAGTACAAACTTAACTTCGGCCATGGAGCCACCAACTGGGACTAGTCGAGTTTCGAATTTCGAATTTTGGCTTCGCCATCCCCCCCAGACCACCCAGATTGTTGCGGAGTGTCCAATTTTGTATTCAATACCCCCGCGCGGAAAATCAATCGCCCTTCGCGTAAGATTTCAACCGTCTGACGATGTTTGATTAAGAGGTCTTATGGCAGTGAACGTGGCGATTGTCGGCGCAACCGGGGCTGTCGGCCAGGAACTCTTGAATATCCTGGCCGAACGGAAATTCCCCATCAAAAATCTGGTCCTGCTCGCCAGCGCCGCAGCGCGGGAAAGAAAGTCGAGTTCGCAGGCAAAAGCTTCACGGTCCAGGAACTCTCCAAGGAGAGCTTCAAGGATGTGAAGATCGCCTTCTTCGCCGCCGGCGGAGGAATCAGCAAGGAGTTCGCCCCCGCGGCCGTGGCGGCCGGGGCGGTGGTCATCGACAAAAGCTCGGCGTTCAGAATGAAGCAGGGAATCCCGCTCGTCGTTCCCGAAGTCAACGGCGAGCAGATTCACAAGCATATCGGCATCATCGCCAGCCCCAATTGCAGCACGATCATCATGAACGTCCCGGTCTGGCCGCTGCACAAGGCCAACCGCGTGAAGCGGATCGTGATGAGCACCTACCAGGCCGTCAGCGGCGCCGGCGCGGCGGGAGTCGTTGAGCTGGAGCAGCAGATCAAATCCCAAGCCGCCGGCGGCAAGATCGAGCGGACGCTCTTTCAGCACCAGATCGTGCACAACCTCTTCAGCCATGACACCGCGATCGCCGCCAACGGGTACAACGAGGAAGAAAACAAGACGATCAACGAAACCCGCAAGATCTTCGGCGACGATCGGATCATGATCACCGCGACCTGCATCCGTGTCCCGATCCCCCGCGCACACAGCGAGTCAATCAACCTCGAGTTCGAGCGCCCCATGAGTCCCGATGAAGCCCGGCGGATTCTGTCGAAAGCACCCGGCGTAAAGCTGGTGGACGACCGCGAAAAAAACCATTTCCCGATGCCGCTGGAAGCCAGCGGACAGGATTTGGTGCTGGTCGGCCGGATACGCCAGGACATTAGCCGCGAGGATGGGCGGGGGATCGATCTTTTCGTAAGCGGCGACCAGGTGCGCAAGGCGCAGCGACAAATGCGGTGCAGATCGCGGAAAAGTTGATTGTGGAATGAAACAATACCTCACCGCGTAAAAAGATCACCGGCGAATCTGATCGAAGCGAATGAAAATCGTCCACATCATCACTCGCCTCATCATTGGCGGGGCGCAGGAGAATACGGTGCTGTCGTGCGCGGGGCAGCATCAATCCGGGCACGACGTGACGCTGATCACCGGGCCGGCGATTGGGCCGGAGGGGTCGTTGATGGAGAAGGCGCAATCGCAGGGGTATCGCGTGATCGTGGTGGATGAAATGCGGCGGGCGATTCATCCGGTCAGGGATTTGCGGGTTTATTGGGAGCTGGTTCGGCTGCTACGGGAAATCAAGCCGGATATCGTGCACACGCATTCGAGCAAGGCGGGGATTATCGGGAGGTGGGCGGCGCGGAAGGCGGGGATGCGCGGGGTGGTCCACACGATTCACGGGCTGGCGTTTACGGCTTCGACGAGCGCGGCGGTAAATGGGGCATATAAGCTGCTGGAGAAAAAGGCAGCGCCGCTGACGGCGCGGATTGTGTGCGTGGCGGATGCGATGCGGGAGCAATCGCTGGCGGCAGGGATCGGGAAACGGGAGCAGTATGTGACGATTTACAGTGGGATGGAGACGGAGCCGTTTTTGAATCCGCCAGTTCCTCGGGAGATGGTAAGACAGTCACTGGGACTGACGGATGAGCATCTGGTTGTCGGGACGATCGCACGGCTGTTTGATCTGAAGGGGCATGATGATTTGCTGGGGCTTGCGCCGGATTTGTGTCGGCGACTGCCGAAATTGCGATTTTTGTGGGTGGGGGATGGGCTCTTGCGCGGAAGGTTTGAAGAGCAAATGCAGCGGATGGGGTTGCGGGATCGGTTTATTTTGACGGGCATGGTGCCGCCGGAGCGGGTGCCGGAGTTGACGGGGGCGATGGATATTCTGGTGCATCCTTCGCGGCGAGAGGGGCTGGCGCGGGCGCTGCCGCAGGCACAGCTTGCGCGGGTGCCGGCGATTGCGTATGACGTGGATGGGAATCGGGAGGGGGTGGTGGACGGGGAGACGGGGTTTGTGCTGCCGGCGTTTGATGTTTCGAGGCTGTCGGGGGCGATTTTGAAATTGGCGGAGGATGGGGAGCTGAGACAGAGGATGGGTGTGGCGGGGCGGAAGTTCGCGATGGGGAGGTTTGATGCGGGGGTGATGGTGGCTGGGTTGGAGAAGGTGTATGAGGAAATTCGAAATTCGAAATTCGAATGACGAATCAAATTCGAAACTCGAAATTCGAATTGGAGCTGTCAATCGGGGGTTTTGCCTGGGTCCTGATTTGAATCGGTGGGTGCGTCGTGCCATCTGCCGCTGTGTTTGCGGATGAGTCGTGCCACGCCTGGGGTTCCGAGGATGAGCCAGAGACCGAGGAGGCACCGGGCAACCGTCATTACTACGTCAGGTTCGTTCACGCTTGCGAAACTTCCCTGTCGTACGCCTGCGATGGCATCGCTGAGGACGCGAGCAAAACCCGGAATTCCCTCGCCGAAAAAATAGACGCCGAGGGCGATGAGGGCTATTTGCAGCAGGTCGTTGGGATTCAGGGATTGCTCGGGGAGAGCTTGATTCGGTGAACCGGCGATTCTCGCTGCCAGGGAGGGTGCACGATACCAGCAGTACCAACCCGCCAACAGCCAAACCATCATCGGTAAGCCCACTTCAATTGCTTCCACGATCAAACTGGAATTCAAGGGGCGCATTCCGAACATCGCTCCTATGGTGATTTCAAGGATTTCGGTTACGCCAATGGCTCCGTTGACGAGCAACCACAGGGCGAAAAGACGGCACCAGACGACGATCGTTGTCGGGGGAGAGGATGGACTTGCGTATCCGATGGTGAGGGAAGCTGGTTCTGGTTGCTGTGGGCTGGTTTGATCCACCGGCATTTGGGGGATTATCGGCTTGGAAGCGTTTCGCCACAATGACAAGTAATTGAATCAACTTTGACTACGACCCCCTCCCCAACCCTCCCCCGGAGTACCGGGGGCGGGGGAAAAAGGTGGAGTCGAGTGTAGTTGATCAGTCGGGGTTTAATTCGGAGAGTTTTTCTTCGAGGACTTTCTGGCGCCGCTGGGCGGCGGAGTCAAGCCAGTTGCGCAGCGAAGAGGCGCGCGAACTTGTGAGCATTTTTTCGGTGGCCTGGAGCTGGGATTTGAGGCGGCGGATGGCGGATTTGAGGTTGTCGGCGTTGTCGAGAAAGATGTCGCGCCAGAGGGCGCCGTCGCCGCCGGCGATTCTTGTTGTGTCGAGGAAGCCTTTGCCGCAGATGGCCAGGGCGGCATCCGGTTGCATGGCGACGAGGGCGGCGGCGACCAGATGGGGCAGGTGGCTGATGTCGGCGAGGAGGCGGTCGTGATCTTGGGGGGTCAGGCGCTGCGTGCGCATGCCGAGGAGTTGCCAGAACTTTTCGACCTGTTTCACGGCGGCGGGGTTTGTCTTCTTCTCCGGCGTGAGGATGCAGAGGCGATTGTGGAAGAGGTCGGCGCGGGAGAATTCCACGCCGCGCTTTTCGCTGCCGGCGATGGGGTGGCTGGCGACGAAATATGCCGATTTGGGGAGAAGCTTGGCGGCGGAGCGGACGACGGATCGCTTGGTGCTGCCGACGTCGGTGACGATGGCGCCGGGGGCAAGGGCGGGGGCGATTTGGCGGAGAAGGGGCTCGAAGGTGCCGACAGGGGTGCAGAGGATGACCAGATCGGAGCCGGCGACGGCGGAGGAGGGGTCGAGATCAAACGCGTCGATGGCGCCGATTTCAGCAGCGGTCTGGAGGGAGGGTTTTCGGTGGCCGAAGCCGATGATGTGGCAGTTGGGGCGGACGGCGCGGAGGGCGAGCCCGATGGAGCCGCCGAGGAGGCCAACGCCGAGGATGGTGAGTTGGCGTGGGAAGAGCTTCTTCGCGGTCATTTTATGGTGGTGGAGGCGGGGCGTGCCGTCTGGACGATCTTGACGACGCTGAACTCGTCGAGATTGAGGGTGGTGATCTCGCCGTCCGTTTTTCTGAGGGTGAGGCGGTCGAGCCAGAGCTTGTCGTCCTTGCTGTGGGCGTACCAGCTTCCGGTGGGCTCCTGTTTGTAGTTGACGATGGTGCCGGCGGTTTCGCTGTTCCAGGAATAATCGCGGGCGGCGATTTGCTGGATGATCTTGACGGAGGCGCCGGGGACAAGCTGCTTGCGGATGGATTCGTCCATGGGGGAAAGGGTAAGGGGCGGGTGGAGTGGGGGCAAGGGGGTGGGGAAATGCCGATTGCCAATTGCTGTATTGGAAGAAGCTCCAAGTAGAAGCGGCGTCTCGCCGCTTGGGCGGAAAGCGGCGGGACGCCGCTTCTACTTTATATAGCCCATTTCGGTGGCGACTCTGATCAGTTCTGTATGCAACTGGGAGAGGGCCTGGGGGACGACGCGGGTTTCGGCGACGACGGTCATGAAGTTGGTGTCGCCGCCCCAGCGGGGGACGACGTGCTGGTGGACGTGGCCGGGGAGGCCGGCGCCGGCGACAGGGCCGAGGTTGATGCCGATGTTAAACCCCTGGGCGGAGACGGCACGCTTCAGGAGGTTTACCGAGGCGATGGTTTGGGCGGTGAGGTCGAGTTGCTCAGGCTCGGTGAGTTCGCCGAGCTCGGCTTTGTGGGCACGCGGGGCGACCAGCAAGTGGCCGTTGGCGTAGGGGAAACGGTTGATGAGGACGATCGATTGGGGCGTGGTCCAGAGGACGAGGAGGTCGCGTTTTAGTTCGGGATCGGTGGCTACGCCGGCGGTGCAGAGGAAACAGGCGTCGGATTTGCCCAGGGCCTTGATGTAGGGGAGTCGCCAGGGAGCAAAGAGAGGAGGAGAGGTCATAGGGGGAAATTCGAAACTCGAAATTCGGAGGCGCGGACGCCTCCGGGGCGTACTCGCCGATTACGGCCCGGAGGCGTCCGCGCCTCCGACGAATCAAATTCGAAATTCAAAATTCGAAACAAGCTCAGCTCCCGGTCATTCGAATTTCGAGTTTTGAATTTGATTCGTCATTCGAATTTCGAGTTTCGAGTTTCCGGCTCGGAGGAGCTTTTGCGGGCGGCGTCACAGTCACTGCTACGGCCGGCTTGTTCATTTCCAGGACCTCGCGAGCCAAGGCGCGGTAGTCGGTGGCGCCGTGGCTGGCGGAATCGTATTGGAGAATCGTCTGGCCGAAGCTGGGGCTTTCGGCGAGTTTGATGTTTCGGCGGATACGGCTGGCGAAGATTTTTGCAGAGGACCAGGGGAGGTTTTTGCCGGCTGCGTCGCTGATGAAGCCGGCGAGGTCGGCGACGACTTCGGATGAGAGCCGGGTCTGGGAATCGAACATTGTCAGGACGATGCCGGAGACTTTAAGCGCGGGGTTTACGCGCTGGCTGACCAGGGCGACGGTTTCGAGAAGCTTGCCGACGCCCTGAAGCGCCAGGAAGTGGGGCTGCATGGGGATGATGACTTCGCCGGCGACGGCAAGGGCGTTGAGCGTCAGCAGGCCGAGGCTGGGGGGGCAGTCCATGATGAGGAAATCGAATTCGAGCTGGGCGGCCTGGATGCGGTCCTTGAGCAGGGTCTGGCGGCCGGGGACGTTGACGAGCTCAACTTCGGCGGCGGCGAGATCAATGCTGCCGGGGAGAACGGCCAGGTTCTTGCCGACGTTTTGAAGGGCGCTGAGGAGAGGATGGCCGTCGACGAGGACCTGGTAGAGGCTGATGAGGTCGGGCGAGGGGTTGAGGCCGCAATTGATGGTGAGGTGCGCCTGCGGGTCGAGATCGACCATGCAGATTTTTTTTTCCGGATTCGGCAAGGGCGGCGGCGAGGTTGACCGCGGTGGTGGTCTTGCCGACGCCTCCCTTCTGATTCATGAACGCAATTGTCCTCATGCGTTGGTGGGGTAATTATCGGACGATGTCGGCTCTTTACAAGAGGTGGGGACGGAAATAGCGGCGGGCCAAAAAGAAGAAAGCTTCCGCCGTGGCAGGGAAGCTTTCTTCGATGTTCCGTGGCCTAAGATTGGAGCCAAGGCCGCAGAGGTTTAAGGTTATGAACTACGAGACACGAGACCAAGTACTGCCGGGCGGAACGTAGGGAGCCACGCGCCCGGGTCGCGATATTAGATCGCGTTACTTCTTCTTGGTCGTCTTCTTTTTCGCCTTCTTAGCGGGCTTCTTCTTTGCCATATACGGAATCACCTCCTTTCATCAAATGACAAATGTACGCTGCTAAAAATTTCGCGTCAACGCTTTTTTTAAAGAATGTCGAGTAAGATCACCGTCGAAATTTTTTGAGAGGCTTCAAAAATGCGAATTGAAAAACGTCCGTGTGTGATCATTGTGCGCGATGGTTGGGGAAAAAATCCGTATCCGAAATGGAACAACGCGAACGCGGTGTATCTCGCGAAGCATCCGGTGGCGGACCGATTGATGGCGGAATATCCGACGACGCTGATCCACACCAGCGGGTTCGACGTGGGGCTGCCGGAGGGGACGATGGGCAACAGCGAAGTGGGGCACCAGAACATCGGGGCGGGGAGAATCGTCGACCAGGAATCGGTGGCGATCACCAAGCAGATTCGCACGGGGGAATTTTTCCAGAACCGGGACCTGAATGCGGCCGTGGAGAGCGCGGTCCAGAAGAAGGGGGCGGTACACATGCTGGGTCTGGCGAGCGATGCCGGCGTACATGCGCGGCTGGAGCATTTATATGCGTGTTTGGAGCTGTGCAAGCGGAAGGGAGCGAAGGCGGTTTTTGTGCATGCGTTCATGGACGGGCGCGACACGCCGCCCAACAGCGGGATCGGATTTATCGGGCAAATTGAGGCGAAAATGAAGGAGCTGGGGGTGGGGAAGATCGCCAGCGTAAGCGGCAGATATTGGGCGATGGACCGCGACAACCGGTGGAACCGGGTGGAGAAGGCGTATGCGGCGCTGGTGAAGGGGGCGGGGCCAAAATTCAAGTCGGCGCAGGAGGCGGTGCAGAACTATTACGAGCATCCCTCGGAGCCGAACATGTCCGGGGATGAATTCGTGACACCGTCGGTGATATGCGATGACGGGCAGACGCCGCGCGCGGTGGTGAAGGATGAGGACACGATTATTTTTTATAATTATCGGGGCGATCGTCCGCGGGAGATTACCAAGGCCTTTGTGATGCCGGACTTCAAGGGATTTGATCGGGGGAAGAGGCTCGATATTTATTACTGCACGATGACGGCATACGAGGAAGGATTGCCGGTGCACGTGGCGTATCCGAAGCCGCCGAAGATGATAAATATTCTGGGGGAATATGTGAGCGGATTGGGGCTGAAGCAGTTCCGCTGCGCGGAGACGGAGAAATTTCCGCACGTAACATTTTTTTTCAATGATTATCGTGAAGAGCCCTTCGCGGGGGAGGATCGGCAGATTATTCCATCGCCGAAGGAGGTGACGACGTATGACCAGAAGCCGGAGATGAGCGCGCCGGGGGTTTGTGCGGAAGTGCTGAAACGCGTGGAGAGCGGGATGTATGACCTGATCGTGGTGAACTTCGCGAACGGAGACATGGTGGGGCATACGGGGGTGCTGGCGGCGGCAATCAAGGCGGTTGAAGTCGTGGACGAATGCGTCGGGAAGATCGTGGAGGCGGTGAAGAAACAGGGTGGAACGCTGATCATTCTGGCGGACCATGGCAATTGCGAGCAGATGATCGACCCGACGACGGGCGGCCCGCACACCGCGCATACGACTTATGATGTGGAGGTGATTGTAGTGGACGACCGATTTAAGGGCCGGAAGCTGGTGGACGGTGGAAGGCTTGCGGATGTGGCCCCCACGGCACTGAAGATGATGGGCCTGCCGCAACCCGCGGAAATGAGCGGGAAAAGCCTGATTCCGGGGTGAAAAGGGGATGATTGCGGGGGGAGGAATTCTTCATATAATCGGCGGCTGAAGTAAGGAGTCTTTTACATGGCGCACATCATTGCCGAGCCGTGCATCGGCGTTAAGGACACCGCCTGCGTGGCGGTTTGCCCGGTGGACTGCATTCACCCCACGAAGGACGAAGAGGCGTTTGCCACGGCCCAGCAGCTTTTCATCGATCCGGACACGTGCATCGACTGCGGATTATGCGTGGATGAATGCCCGGTGACGGCGATATTTCCGCAGGAAGATCTGCCGGCGGAATGGGCGGCGTTTATTGAGAAGAATACGGCTTACTATAAGAAATAGGCCGGTTCGAGCGATGCCAGGTATTCTGGTTTCCTATAGTCACTCCTATTGCGGGCATTTTTTATCCGGCCCTCACCCCTACCCTCTCCCAGATTACTGGGAGAGGGGGTAAGAAGAATCACCCTGTAACCAAACGGTGCGGTGGTAGCACTATCCCTTTGAACAGACCTTTTTCAAAGGAGACAGCATATGAAAGCTGGCAAATGGTTTCTGGGACTAGCGGCCGCGGGGCTCTTGGGGGTGGGGAGCTATTCGATGGGGGTGAAGGCGGCGGATACGGCCGGGGATCTGGCCGGGCCGACCACGCAATGGGCGGATCGCCCGCTGGCGCGGCTGATTCGCGGGCAGATCGGGCGGTGGATGGTGCTTCGGTCGGAGCTGGATCTGAGCGACGATCAGAAGCAGCAGATTGGAACCATTCTGGAATCGCACCGGGCGGAGATTGTCGCGGCGGTCGAGCCGGTGGTGCAGAAGCATCGGGCGCTGCGCGAGGCGGTGATATCGGCGAATCCGGATGAGAAGGCGATTCGCGCCGCCGCCGACGATTTGGGGAATGCGATCGGAAATGCCGCGGTGCTGGCGAGCAAGATTCGCGGGCAGATCGCGCCGATTCTCACGGATCAGCAGCGGCAGGAGATCAAGGATTTCCGCTCGCAATCCGACCAGGCGGTGGATGATTTCTTTGCGAAAGTGGCGGCTGAGCAATGAGGGAGGCCCGCCCGGCGGTTTCGCCTGGGCTGTCCCCTTTGGGCCAACTGGTGGATGATGCCGACATGGACGACCAGGCCGATCGGGCGGACGTTGCCGCCACCCTTTTGGGAAATGCCGAGGCCTATCGTCGGCTCGTCGAGCGGCATCAGCAGGCGATCGCCCGGCGAATGCGGCGATTCGCCCGCGATCGGCGTTCGGTCGAAGAGCTGGTGCAGGACGTTTTCGTGCAGGCGTTTTTCAGCCTGGGCGGATATGCCGGACGGGCGCCGGTGGAGCACTGGCTCAATCGCATTGCCACGCATGTGGGATATGGATATGTCAAACAGGTGCACAAAAGCGGCAGGGCCGATGATAGGGGCAAATTGGAGGATATTGCGGCTGCGGAGGAGGACCCGTCGGCACAGGAAGCGGTCGACCGGCTGCATCGGGTGATGGAGCGGCTTTCGCCGCGCGACCGGCTGGTGATTACACTGATGTACCTGGAAGACCGCAGCGTGGCGGAGACTGCCGAGTTGACGGGATGGAGCCGGGCGATGGTGAAAGTGCAGGCGTTTCGGGCGCGATCGAAACTTCGCAAGCTGATGGAGAAGAACTTGTGAACGAAATTGAATTTATCAAGAAGCTGGATGTGGCAGTGGGACCCGGTGGCGCGGTGAATGTCGCGGATGACGTGATCCGGCGGATCCGGGTGGAGCAGAGCGCGCCTGCCGAGCCCCGGCCAATGTGGGGGGCGGCGATTTTGAGCGGGTTGGCGGCGGTTGTGGTGGTGTTTATCGCAGTTCAAACGTTTACGGGTATGCAAAATCCGTTTGGGGATTTGATTACGCCGGTCTGGACCACGTTCCAATGAGCAACCCACCCCCCCTGCCGATGGTGAGCATCCCGCCGCGACCACGGCGATGGGTGCGGTTCGTCGCCGCGCTGGTGATTTTTTTTGCGGGGATGGTGTGCGGGAGCGGTGGGACGATCGTCGTGGCGGTGCGGAATATCCAGCATTTTATCCGGCATCCGGAGGATGTACCGCCGAGGATAACGAAATATCTCACACGCCGGCTCGATCTGACGCCACAGCAGGCTTCGCAGATTGAGCCGATGATCGCGCAGACGCAGGGAAATTTGCGGGCGATCCGCGAGGAGAACCGGCCGCGGGTTCAGCTGGAACTGTCGAAGCTCCACGATGAGATTTCGGGGGTTTTAACGGAGGATCAGCGCGACAAGTGGGATTATATTTACGACGACGTATTAGATCACTGGATGCCCCCCCCACCGCCGGCGGCGCCGAGCACGCAGCCATAATGTTTGCGCACAAATCGCTGCGCCTATAATGCGGCGATGGCTGTCGACGAAATTACCTTTGACGTCGAGGGGATGTCGTGCGCGGGGTGCGTGAGCACGGTGCAGCGCACCGCCAGCAAAGTCGCCGGGGTCACGGATTGCCGGGTGAACCTGGCCAGCGGGCGGGCGACCGTGGCGATGGATTCCGGCAAAACGACGCCCGATGCGGTGGCGGCGGCGATCAGCGCGACGGGGTATGAAGCGACGGTTCGCGGGGATGATGGCGGACATTCGCATCACCATGACGGTCCGGCAGCGAATCACGCGGAGCTGTGGCGTCGCCGGGCGATTGTCGGGCTCGTGCTCTGGTTTCCGGTGGAACTCACGCACTGGATCATGCGGCTGGCGATGGGGCACGAGCATCAGGGTGGTTGGCTGTTGTGGGTTTCGCTGGTCACGAGCACCGTGGCAATTGTCTATGTCGGGCGCGGGTTTTACAGCAGTGCGTTTCGGGCACTTCGGCATGGGACGAGCAATATGGATACGCTCATCGCGATGGGGGCGTCGGTGGCGTATGGGTATAGCCTGGTTGCGCTTGCTGGGCATTGGATGGGATTGTGGGCCCAGCCGGTGGCGGTTTACCTGATGGAATCGACGGGGTTGCTGGCGCTGATCAGCCTCGGGCATTGGCTGGAGGCGCGGGCGCGGGATTCGGCAGGTCATGCGATTGCGGAGCTGATGACGCTGGCGCCGCCGACGGCGCTGCGGCTGGACGATGCGGAGATGCCGCGGGAGGTGCCGCTGGAGGAGGTGCGCAAAGGGGATCGCCTGCTGGTCCGGCCGGGGGATCGCGTGCCGGTGGATGGGGTGATTGTCGCGGGGCGATCGGCTGTGGATGAGTCGATGATTACCGGCGAGTCGCTGCCGGTTTGCGCGGCGTGGGGGATGAGGTTGTGGGGGGAACAATCAATACTGATGGGCGGCTGACGATCAAGGCGACGCGCGTCGGGCAGGAGACGGCGCTGGCGCAGATCGTGAAGATGGTGGAAAGCGCACAATCGGCCAAGCCGCCGGTGCAGCAGCTGGCGGACCAGATCGCGGCGGTTTTTGTGCCGGCGGTTCTGGGGATTGCACTGGTGACGGCGGTGGGATGGTTTGCGTATGGGGCGTTGCGACATTGGCCGGCGGGGATCACCCTGGCCGAGATGGCGAATGCGACCTGCAGCGTTTTGATCATCGCCTGCCCGTGCGCGTTGGGGCTGGCGCTGCCGGCGGCGCTGATGGTGGGGACGGGGACCGGAGCGCAGGCGGGGAATCCTCATCCGAGACATCGACGTGCTTCAAAGGGCGGAGAGGGTTGAGACCGTCGTGCTGGATAAGACGGGGACGATCACGCAGGGACGGCCGGCCGTGGAGTCGATTTCGCCGGCGAATGGGATGGCGCCGCGAGAGCTGCTTGGGCTGGCGGCATCGGCAGAGCAATTCAGCGCCCATCCCCTGGCGAAGGCCATCGTGGCCAAGGCCCGAGCGGATGGAGCGACGATTCGGGAGCCGGAGTCGTTCAGCAATTTCACCGGGCTGGGGGTTTCGGTGGAGCTGGACGCGAAAAATATCTGGTCGGGAGTCGGGCGCTGCTGAAAGAACACGGGTTGACTGAAGCCGCGCGGAAGCGGACGGAGGAACGGCAGTGCATATCGGGGAGGTGAACAACGGCTCGGTCACGCTGCTGGGGACGATCGAGCTTTCGGATACGGTGAAGGCGGAGGCGAAATCGGCGATCGCGCAGCTTCGGGCAATGAATCTCCGCGTCGTACTGCTGACGGGGGACACAGTCGCGGCGGCGGAGAAGGTGGCGCGGGAGGTGGGGATCGAGGATTTTCGCGCCGAGGTGAAGCCGGGGGGGAAAGCGGAGGTGATCCGGCAATTGCAGAACGGGGGGAAGTCGGCGGTGGCGATGGTGGGAGATGGGATCAACGATGCGCCGGCCCTGGCGGCGGCGGACCTGGGAATTGCCATCGGGTCGGGGTCGGATGTCGCCAAGGAGACGGGGGGAATCGTCCTGGTGGGAGGGAATGTTTCGGGGGTGGCGGCCGCAATTCGGCTGTCCCGGGCGACCATGCGGGTCATACGGCAGAACTTCTTTCTGGCCTTCGCGTATAACGTGCTGGCCATTCCGCTGGCGGCATTTGGATTGCTCAATCCGCTCATCGCGGCGGGGGCTATGGCGCTATCAGATACGACGGTGATTGGCAACGCGCTACGGCTGCGGCGGCATGGGGTTAGGTAGGGGGAGAAAACCATTAGCAAATAGGGGGCAATTCTCCCTTGACGCGCCCTATGCGTCTCGTTTAAATGCCGCCACTTTGGCCAGTTTGGCCGGTCGATTACAGAAGTTGCATGCACGTGAAACTGGGATTGGAATTATGATTCGCGAACAATATTCAGGCGGTGAGGGAGCAATGGTTTTGACGGCACTGGCAAAGATGGGTCTGGCCGCGCCGGGTCTGGAAACGGGCGATTTGTGGTGGCTGGATTCGCTCGGGCCTCTCCCCGAGGCAGCGAAGCGCAAGCCGGCCGAGGAACCGGCGGACGAAGACGAGGAGGATGAAGAGGACGAGGCGGAATCCGAAGAGGAGGAGGACGAAGAGGAAGACGAAGAAGAGGAGGAAGAGGAAGCCGAAGCCGAGGACGAAGAAGAGGAAGAAGAGGACGAAGACATCGACGAGGAGGTCGAGGACGACGAGTTCGACGATGAAGAGGAAGATGAGGATGAAGAAGAGGAGGACGACGACGAAGACGAGGATGAGGAGGACGACTTCGACAATCCCGACGATGACGACGATTACGAAGACGATGAAGAGGAATTCGGGGAAGAAGAGTAGTTATTAGGTCCGGCGGGCGGGGGCAAATCGGAAATACCACTGACGCGGGTTTATTCCCAATCGCGGCCCGAGCGGGTTCGCTTGGTTTGAGATTGACGCCGCTTGGAATCGAGGCGCCGACGGCGCGAGGCGGCGGTTGGACGGGTTTTGCGGCGGCGCCTGGGCTGGCGCATGGCCTGGACGATAAGCTCGCGCAATCGCTCCAGTATCTCGCGACGATTGCCTTCCTGGGTTCGATGAAGATCGCTGACAAGATGAACCTCATCGGCGGCGGTGAGCCGCCGGCCGGCGAGGCCGCGGAGGCGATCGAGGGCGGTGGGGGACAATCCGACGATTTGCGAGAGGGAGACCCACAGCTCGGCTTTGGTGTTGAGCTTGTTGACGTTTTGGCCGCCTGGGCCGCTGCCGCGGGAGAAGGCGATGGTCATGCCGCCGGGGGCGACGGTTACGCCCGGGGCAATGGTGCGATCGGGCTCGGGCGCAGGCGAGTGAAATGGGTCGGAATCGGGGCTCACGGCGAAATTATTTCGGTGGATTCGGTTGGACCGTAAAACGTCTGCGCGGAGGATTCCAGTCGCGTCTGGCGGGTGACCGTGGCAAGGAACATTACCAGGAGCAGGATCATGAGGTTCAGGCGCATCCAGCGGATGGGCTGGCTGGGGGGCGCCTTGCCGATGGTGAGGCTGATGGCGATGAAGACGGAGAGCGTCCCGCAGCTTGCGTGGGCGGCCCACCACCAGCCGGGGCGGGCGAAGGGGCTGGCGGAGACGCCTTCCATGCGGTTGTACTCGCCCCAGTGGCCATAGGTGCAGATCACGCCGCTGAAGAGGAGCAGGAGGCAGGCGAGCCAGACGAGCCATTTAAAGAAGAGCCTGGCGCGAGCGAAGATGAGGAGCTGCTGTTCGGGCTTGAGGTCGTCGATTGCGGGGGGGACCACCATTTCGTAGAAAAGCGTTCCGCCGACGAGGACCGTGGCGCAGACGATGTGCAGGTAACGGGCGATCAGAAAGAGGAGGATGTGGAGCAGGTAGGTCATTACGGCGCCAGAGGATTTTCAATTGGGGGGGGTTCGAGCGAATGCTGGGCAACCGCACGCTCGCGGGCCCATTTCAGCGAGGAAGAGGCGGCGACCGTCAACAGGAGGATCAGGAAGCCAACGCCCATCAGCTTGCGATGAGACGGCGGCGGCTGTTTGCCGGACAGGACGTAAAGCAGAATCACGAACGCCAGGGCAGCCAGGAGCAGGTGCGTGCCCCAGAGGGAGTGAAGCACGGCCTCATCGAGCTTGTATTTGTCCCACGCGAGACAGGTGTTGTAAATGCCGGTGAGAATCAGGAGCAGGATGACCGTGTGGATCAGCATTTTGAAGGTGCGACGGCAGGCGAGGAATGCCTGACCAGAGCCGGCTTCGTCGAGGCCCTGGAGGGCGCGGGGGAGGATGAAGCGGAAGAAAAAGAGCCCGCCGATCGCCAGGCACGCGGAAATCACATGCAGCCAGCGCGATAGAATGACCAGAACGGGCATGGCGGGGAGCATACGGCTTGGGGATTACTTGATGCAACCCGGCGGCCATGTCGCGGACGGATTGCACGTTTGCCGGTGCGGGGAAGGTCGGTAGATTATGCGATCAGATGGCGCTGCGGGCTGTGATTTTCGATCTGGGGGACACCCTGGTGGATTTTCGTCCGCTGGATGTGAAAGTGATCGTCGAGATTGGCGCAAGGGATACGCATCGGCAGCTGACCGAGGCGGGATATGCGGTGCCGGCGCTGGAGCGATATCGGCGGCGGAATGTCGCCGCGGTGAGGGCGGGGCTGATTCTTTCCCGGCTTTCCGGCAGGGAATTCAACATCGTTCAACTAATGCGAAGGCGAACCGCCCGGTTGGGAGCACCGGATACCGATGAATTTATGGACGAAATGGCGTGGCTCTGGTATCGGCCGATCGTGGAATATGGTTCGATCGAAGGGGATTTGATCGCGACACTAAGGAGCTTTCGCGAGGCGGGGATTCGCATGGGGATCGTCTCCAACACCTGGTTCACGTCGCCGCTGCTGGATCGGCATTTGCGGGAGCTGGGTCTGCTGGAGTTTTTTCCAGTGCGGATTTATTCCAGTGAGTTTGGAAAGCGCAAGCCGCACCCGGCGATTTTCCGCCGGGCACTGGCGGAGATCGGGACGCCGGCCGGCGAGACACTGTTTGTGGGGGATGTCGTTAGGAACGATGTCATGGGAGCGCGGCGGGTGGGGATGCGGACGGCGCTGAAGCAGCCGATGTCGCTCGCGCGGACGCATGCGCTTGCGGATTTCGTCATCCGCAGGATTTCAGATTTGACGCCGATTGTTTTGCCCGAGCCGGCGGAATTGGCGGCGGACAGGATGAGTTCTTAGACCAGTTCAGTTAGTCCGCTGAATCCGAGCACTTCGTGCGTGTAAAACGGCTCCGCGTAGGGGACTCCGATCCGGCTGCCGAAATAGCCGGCGATGGTTTTGACCATTTCGGGGACGGGGCTGCGATTGAGCACGAATTGCGATTCGTAGGCCATGACGGCCGACATTTTTTTCTCGATCTGAGCCGTGATGTCGAGGCAGAACGTCGGCTGGAAGGAAATTCGCAGGTGCGTACAGAAATAGTAGATGATACGTTTGGGATACCAGGGCTCGCCGGGGATGTCGGTTTTCGTAAGCTTGGCGTCGAAGCGCGCGTCTTCGCCGATGCGCGTCACGGCAACGTGATCGGGGTGGGCGTCGAGGGGATACGGCAGGAATAAGGCGTCCGGCTTGTGCACTCGGATGGCCGCGGCCAATTTGTGGCGACTGGCGATGTCGTGCACGACCTGGCGATTGACGAGGCCAAGCTGAGTTCGCTGGACGCCGAGGATTTTCGCGGCAGCGGCGGATTCGCGCTGGCGGATTTCGGGGGAACCCAGGGGCGTAGGCTCGCCGGTCGTCATGTCGATGATATGAACGCGATGGCCCTGCTCGACGAGGCGGGCGATCGTACCGCCCATACCGAGCTCCTGGTCGTCGGGATGGGGGCCGATGATGAGGAATGAAGCCATGGCCGGAATTGTAGCCGGGAAAAATCGAATTTCCGCCTAGGGCAGCAGCCCCGGCGGGATTCCCATGTCGCCGACCATCTTTTGCATCTCCTGCTTCATCATTTCGGAAGCTTTAGCTTGAGCTGCGGAAACCGCCGAGACGATGACCGCTTCGAGCATCTCGGTGTCGTAAACGTCAATCTTCTGGCGGTCGATCTTCAGCTTCACTAACTCCTGCTTGCCATTGACCGTCGCCTCGACCATTCCGGCGCCGGCGTCGGCGGAGACCTGTTTGCGGGCCAGCTCTTCCTGGAGGGCGGCCATCTTGCCCTGCATTTCCCGGGCCTGTTTGAGCATTTCGCCGATATTTCCGAGGTTTTTCAGGGCGTCGAACATCATTCCACCTTGGCAAGTCTGCCGCCAAATTCCTTAAGGACGAATTGTACGATCGGGCCGGCTTCGGCTTCGGAGATTGCTTCAACCGGCTTTGTGGAGACGACCGGCACGGGGGCCGGCGAGGCGTCGTCGATTTCCAAACGGACGCCGGTCGGCTGCCCGCGTAGAGCGGTGAGGCCACGGGCAATCTGATCCTTTTTGCCATTGGCAGACCACTGGCGGACGAAGCTCTCGGCCGTGCGCGGGAAGCTGATGATCGCGACGTCGGATTCAATGGCCGTAAGCTTGGCCATGCGAACGATGCTCGCAAAGCCGATGTTGTTGAGCGAGGCAAGGTAGTGGGACCAGAGGTCGCCGGTTGCGGGCGTATGAGGCGCGGTGAGGGCGTCGGAAGAAGGGTTCGCCGGAGTGTCGAAGACTTCCTGGTCTTCCCCCTCATCCTCCCCTCCTCGAACCTCAGACTCAGAGCGCAAGGCGGGAGTACCAGGGGAGGGGATTGGTACTTCCGCAGGACGGGGGCTTATCGCTTCAGGCTTTTTTTTTTCGGGCGCCGCCCCACCGCCGCTCAGCGCCTGGTTAATGGGTGAAAATTGCTCCGCCAGCGCGATTCGCACCAAAGTGGCGTCGAGCATGGCCCGGCCCGTCTGGTTCTGGCGCATGGTGCGGCGAAGCTCTTCGAGGATGGCAATGTCCTGGGCGAGGGAAGCGGCCTCGAAACGGGACGCCTGGGCGGCAAGGTCGGCTTCGCCCAAGCCGGGGATGTCGATCAGCCCACTGTCCTGGCCGCAGGTCAGGGCGATGAGCAGGTTCCGCAGGTGGTCCGACAGCGCGGCGATGAGGGCGTCGGGGGAAAGCCCGGCGGAGATGAGCGAGCCGGCGCGCTCCAGCGTCTGTTTCACGTCGCCGGAGCCGAGGGAATCGACCAGCTCGAAAACTGCCTGGGCGCGCGGCAGGCCAAGGATTTGCTCGACGTCCTTGGCAGACAGCGATTTGTCGCCGAGGCTCAGTAGGCGGTCGAGGAGGGAGAGTGCATCCCGCATCGATCCCGCGCCGGCTTTGGCGACAAGTGCCAGCGCATCCTCGGCCGCGGAAATCTTTTCCTTCTTGCAGATCTCTTTCAGATGGGCCGCGATTTCCTTGGAGGGAATATTCCGGAAATCATATCGCTGGCAGCGAGACAGGATTGTCGGCAGAACTTTTTCCGGCTCGGTGGTGGCGAGAATGAATTTCACATGCCCCGGCGGCTCTTCCAGAATTTTCAGCAGCGCGTTGAACGCCGACTTACTGAGCATGTGGACTTCGTCGATGATGTAGACCTTGAATCGGCTGCGCACGGGCGGTACTGCGCGTTTTCGATGATTTCGCGCACGTTATCCACGCCGGTGTTGCTGGCGGCGTCGATTTCGATGACGTCGATGTCGTCGCCGCGGGCGATGGCCACGCACGAATCGCACTTCCCGCAGGGCGTCGGCGTGGGGGCGTCGAATTTGTGGCAGTTCAGAGCCTTGGCCAGGATTCTGGCCGTGCTGGTTTTTCCGGTGCCCCGCGTGCCGCAGAAGAGATAGGCGTGGGCGATGCGGTCGGTCTCGATGGCCCGCTTCAGCGTTTTGGCGATGTGCTCCTGCCCGACGAGCTCATCGAAATTGGCCGAGCGATATTTTCTTGCCAGGACGGTGTAGGACATAGCTGAGCGGCGCAGTGTAGCAAAGGGGGAAGGATGCGCGAAGGTCCGGGTATGAATCGAATCGGCAATGGCCAATTCTGTTTGCCGTGTTATAAACCGTGAATTATGGCAAAGACATTGACCGGCTCGTTTCCGATCGGATTTCGACAGGGGTGGAGCGACTGGCAGAAAAATCTTGAAAATGTCGTCGCCTTCGCCAAGGCGAATGGGTTTGAGGCCATTGACCTGGGGGACGCTTCGGCCGATCAGGTCAAGACAGTGCTGTCGGCCGGGCTGGGGATAGGATCGGTGGATGTGAAAAAGCCCTGGTCTACCCTGGCCAGCGCCGATGGCGGGAAGCGCAAGGCGGCCGTGGCGGCGGCTGCGGAACATATCAAATCGGTCGCCAAGCTTGGTGTGCTGAATTTTTTCACCGTCGTTTTTCCGGAAGAGGATGCATGCGATCGCAAGGAAAGTTTCAAATTTGCTGTCGATGGGTATGCCTCCCTTGCCCAGTCGATCAGCGGCGCCGGGGCGCGGATTGTCATCGAAGGATATCCCGGCAGCTATCCCTATTACCCGGCCTTCTGCGCCACGCCCGAAAGTCTTCGCGCATTCTTTCGCGAAACAAAAAGCGACGCCCTGGCCATCAATTTTGACCCGTCGCACCTGATCCGCATGGGGATCGACCCCCGGCAATTTCTCGCCGACTTTGGAAAGCGAGTCGGCCATGTGCATGCGAAGGACACCGAGATTCTGCCGGAAAAACTGTACGAATTCGGCAATCTCCAGCCGGCGACGCTGGCGGATGTGATTCCGTTCGGCGGGCACTGCTGGCGATATTGCATTCCCGGCCGGGGAAGCGCGCCGTGGCGCGAAATGCTGGCGGCGCTGAAGAGTGCCGGGTATGCGGGGGCCGTCAGCGTGGAGCTGGAGGACCGGGATTTCAACGGCTCGGAGGATGGGGAGAAGCGCGGGCTGATTGGGAGCAGGGATTTTTTGGTGAAGGCGTGAGGGTGTAGGCCTTGGATATTGCTTGTCGCAGGCTCGATACCATCGCGCGGCAGTGGGAGGATGCGCTGGGGAGGCTGAAATCATTCGTAGAACGGCGGAATTAATCTTCGAGCGGCTTTTTTGCGGCGAGCGATTGTAATGCTACAATTCGCAGTTGTCCGAACTCAAAGTCTCGCGATCGTAGGCGCCATTCGCCAAATTGGAAATGATCGTCCAGCATAAGCCATCTTTCCGGCCCAATCTTGTGCAAGTCGTCGTTGACGAAGCCATGTGCTCGGCGGTAGCCGGGCTTTTAAGCGGAAAGGCCATTCCATCGGATCGGGAAGACACGAACCTGGCCGGTTTCGCCGGAAAGGAAATCGGAAATTTTTATCTCTTGCTCGTCGCCATTTGCCATCAAACCTCCCCCCTCGGCAGGCCCCCCCTCGAGGGCGATGTGGCTGGACGCCATTTGCGAGGATGGGATTATCTCTCGGCAAAGCTCGAAGATGCGTGCCGCACGCGAAGAGAGTTCCTTCTGCCTTCGAGATGGGCTCAGGCAAGTGCCGACGACGTGCTGCAAATCTTCAGGGATTCACAAAACGGTGATCGAATATCCGACCCGGCCGGAAGGGCCTCACTGATCAGGAATCTCGGTCAGGTCATGCTGGGCCGCCGCTGGGAATATGCCGATGATTTCTTTCGTTTAAGCCAGGGACGCATCGCCGTTGGTGATCCCAATCTCCTGGGCCTCCTGGCCCAGTTCCGTGCCTATGACGACCCAGTAAGAAAAAAATCGTATTTCTTCCTCGCATTGATGCGAAACACCGCAAAGTGGCACTACACCGACCCCCAGAATCTTGGTCCCCCGGTGGACTACCATGAAATCCGCGGCCACCTTCGCATCGGCACGGCGAGGATTCTCGACGATCAGCTTCGATCCAAATTGCTCCAGGGCACCGAAATCTCCGCCGAAGAAGACATTGCGATCCGAACGGCCGTCCACGACGCGATCATGCGGATTTCGGAGTTAAGCGGTCTCCGCGATCCGAGCCGTCTCCATTATCTCTTTTGGAATGTTTTCCGAAGCTGTTGTACGCGAACAGATCCACATTGCCTGGCGTGTCCGCCTTCATGCACCCTGCCGGCCCGATATGTGCCGCTTGCCATCCATCCCGACGGCCGGCGGCGATGCCCCTTCTCGGCCGTGTGCCAGAGTGCAGGGCGGGAACCAAAGCTTATAGAACATCACGTTGAAACAGATTACTACTGATTCGTTGTAAGCTCTCATGGCGAGCGAATCGTCGAAACCCGAGCTGCGTCACGAATTCATCGCGATGGTGTTCGCGGTCGCCGTCGGCGAAGTTGGAATTGAACTCGCGTCCCTCTTCAAGCTCAGAAATTTCGTCCACTTCCTGCCGGGATACGCTCATTTGGTTCTGGCTACGTTCCTTATCGCGGCGAGCTTTGTGGGCTGGAGCAAAAGTCCCTCGCCGGGGGCTCAGCGCAACGTCAGAAAAGTCCTCGAATGGGAGTTCGTCCTCCTCTTGCTCGATATGGCGCTGGTTATCATTTATTTCCTCCTCGTCCGCTCGGTCGATTTTGAAAAAGCGGGAGAGGGAAACAACGCATTTAAATACGTGCCCGATGCCAGCGCCGACGCCGGCTGGCTGTGGAAGATATTCGTAATATATGTCATCTGGGATTTCCTGGCGAAGTTCGTCATAGAGGAACGAAAGGAAAAGGTTCCGCTCAAAAATCGGGTGTGGAGAACCGTTGTAACTTTCTTTTGCCTCGCGCTATCTTATATCGCAGCCAAGTACTGTGTCCCCGGCATCAGCCCGGAGAATGTTCTTGTCGCCGATGCCTCGCTCATCGCGCTTGTTCTTCTGTTTCGTGCGCTGAAAGACCTGGTCTCGGCTTACTTCCCTGATCCCCCGGAAAAACCCTCGGTCGCAGGCATGTCTGAAAGCGAAATTATTCTTGCACTGGCAGATTTTCACGAGCTCAAACGTCATCGGACTGCTGAAGCCGACAAGGGGAAAAAACCGGCTCGGCGGTGGACGTTCTGGCTCTTTGTAATTTTCGTCCTTGGCATGGTCTGGTGCTTCTTTGACCTGCATTTTCCCAACCCCCTTGATAAGCAAATGGATCCCCGGAACTATGCGACCCCGTTACCGGTGTTCGCAGATTAGCATAATCCCAATGGCGCCCGTGCCAATTCGAGAGAGCGCTCATACCCCCACCCCTTCCGGTATCTCCGCATTATGGCTCACCGTCTGCACATCGTCGTTATCCTCCAGCACGTCAATCAGCTTCAGCAGTTTTTGGGCCCGTTCTGCGTCGATCGGGACCGTGCTGGTGGGAACATTGGTGATCTCCGAGGCTTCGATCGCGATGCTGGCCGCCGCGATGGCGTCCTTTACTTTCAGAAAACTCGCGGGCGAAGTGATCACCTCGAAAACCTCTCCCTCGTTTTTCACGTCGTCGGCGCCGGCCTCCAGGCCCAGATCGAGCAGCTTGTCCTCGCTGACGGCGGATGATTTGATAGTGATGATCCCCTGCTTGATGAACTGAAAAGCGACGGCCCCGGAGGTGGCCAGGTTCGCGCCGTGTTTTTCCAGGATCGATCGCAGCTCGGGCGCCGTGCGGGAGCGGTTATTGGTGAGGGCGTCGATCATCAGCGCGACGCCGCCGGGGGCGTAGGCTTCGTAGACGAATGATTCGTAGTTTTCCGCGCCCAGTTCGCCCGTGCCCTTCAGGATCGCTTTCTCGATCGTGTCCTTCGGCATATTGGCGGCCTTGGCTTCGTCGATCGTGTAGCGCAGCGAAAGGTTGTCGCGCGGGTCGCCGCCGTTCTTGGCGGCAATGATGATCTTCCGCGCGATCTTGCTCCAGATTTTCCCCCGCTTCGCGTCGTTGGATCCTTTGGCCCGCTTGATCTTTGCCCAGTGACTATGTCCGGCCATGGTTTTGCCTTTTACGGTATGACCTTATTCAAAGGGTAGGTGATGATACCCGTCGCCCCGGCGCGCTTGAGGCGCGGGATAAGCTCGCGCTCCTGCCGCTCTTCGAGGATTACCTCAACAGCAACCCACGCGGAATCCGCCAGGCGGCTGACGGTAGGGCTTTTCTCGGCAGGCAGAAATGAAACCACTTCGCTTAGGCGATCCTCCGGTACGTTCATCTTCAGCCCGATCTTGGCCTTCGCCTCGATCGCGCCTCTCAGCAGCATCGCGATGTTCTCCATCTTTTCACGCTTCCACGGGATGCTCCACGCCGACTTGTTCGCGACAAACCGGGTCGTGCTCGTGAGCAGCGTGTCGATGACGCGCAGGTTGTTGGCGCGAAGCGAGGAGCCGGTCTCGGTGCACTCGACGATGCCGTCGAGCAGGCGGGCCTTGATCTCCGTAGTTCCCCACGAAAACTCAACCGTCACCTTCACCTTGCGCTCGGCAAAATAGCGGCGCGTGGTGTTTACCAGCTCCGTCGCGATGATTTTTCCGTCCAGCTCCTCGGGCTTTCGCACCGGGCTCTCATCCGGAACCGCCAGGACCCAGCGGATCGGGTTGGTGCTGGCGCGGGAATAGACCAACTCGCAAATTTCCACGACGTCTTGGTCGTTGCCGTTTTCGACGATCCAGTCGTAACCCGTCAGGCCGCAATCGACGATGTTGTCGGCGACGTAGCGGCTGATCTCCTGGGCGCGGAAGAGAACCGCCGACAGCTTGTCGTCGTCGATGCGCGGGAATACGCTGCGCTCGGCGATGTTGATCCGGTAACCGGCGCGGCCGAACAGGTCGATCGTCGATTGCTGCAGGCTTCCGCTGGGAAGCCCCAGGCGCAGCGTGTCGGCAGGGAGGCGGTCGGTCATGACCTGGCCCTTCTGCCGCTCAGTGCCGCCCGGCGCAGGACCCAGTAAAAGTCGTAAATCTCCTCGCCCTTGATGTGGTTCTCCACAAATTTCTGCGCTTCCTCGACCGTCGTCTCTTCGTCGACGACCCCTTCCTCGCGCAAATAATCCAGCATCTCCTTGTCGATGGGAAAGGCGTTGCCTTCGAAGGCGAACATCATCACGTACGCCTCGACGAAGGGCACCATCCCCGGCAACTCGCGCAGGAACTGCCGCGCATCGCGCTTGCTGATCGTCTTCAGGCGGTCGAGGCTCATGGTGTGCTCGCGCTCGAACATGTCGTTCAGGCACTGCGTGATCAGCGCCACGCGATCCTCCATGGCGGGATAGCGGACGCCGAGAAGCTCCTGGATCTCCAGGTCGGTGGAGACGCGCAGTTCGTTGAGGTCGACGAACTCCCGGCCAATGGCCTTCATCACGTCCTCGGCGCGGCTGTCGCTAATGTCGTAGCTCATCGCGCCGCGCACGAAGGCATCGAGTGGTTCCAGCGTCTGGCGCGGCTCGGGCTTGCCGTCGCGCAGCAGCCGGCGGTGCAGTTGCTTCAATCCATCAGCGTGTTTGGCGGAATTTTTCATGCGGGTTCGTCTTGTGCCTTTCCTTTTTGAGCCTCTCCATTGCCGCGCGCCTGCGGTCCAGTTCCGCGTTTTCTTCGGAGACTTTCCGCAGGACGTCCAGGAGTTCAATTTCCTTCTTCAGGTCTTCGTCGAGGTGAAATTTCAGGAACGGGGCCACCCGCAGCGTCAATTCCTTCGTAAGGCGGGTTCGCATCAGCCCGGCCGAGTGGCGCAGGGCGTTGAGCGCCGCTTCCTGCTGGCCCGGCGTGCCCATCACGGTCACATAAATGTCGGCGCTGCTTAGGTCGGGGCTGACCTTCACTCGCGTGATGCTGGGCATGCCCGTCAGCCGCGGGTCGTTCAGCTCGCGCAGGATCATCATTCCCAGCTCCTGCTGGATCGTGCTGGCGACGCGTTCGGTTCTTCGGGACATGGGATCTACAACATCTCAATCTGATAATCGAGCAGCGACACCTGCGGCACCGCCCGGATGAAATCGACCAGCTTGCTCAATGCGCCTTCGACATATCGCCCGTCGTTCCCGACCATGGCCATTCCCAGGATCGAGCGCCGGTGCTCGTCGAGGGCGCCGATCTCCGCGATGGAGACGTTGTGCCCGTTGGCGATCCGGTCCTTGATGCTCTTGACCACCCGGCGTTTGTCTTTGAGCGACATGGCGTCGGTCACCAATATTTCAATTTGCAGCACGCCGATTTTCACTGGTGATTACAATGTCCGCTGGAAAGTTTCGCGGGCGTAGGCTTCCAGGATGTCACCCGTTTTGATGTCGTCATAGCCGGCCAGCTTGATGCCGCACTCCAGCCCGGCCTTCACTTCCTTCACGTCGTCCTTCAGCCGCTTGAGCGATTCCATCGCCAGGTCTTCGACCACGATGATCCCTTCCCGCGTCAGGCGAATCTTGCTTCCGCGCTGGATGTGCCCGTCGGTAACGAAGCACCCGGCGACGCTGCCGATCTTGGAAACCTTGTACACCCTGCGGATTTCCGCGTGGCCGTGGAGCTTCTCGCGGATTTCCGGCTCCAGCAGGCCCGAGAGCGCTTTCTTCAGGTCGTCGAGAATCTCGTAAATGATGCGGTACAGGCGGATTTCCACCCGCCGCTGCTCCGCCATCTGCCGGGCGGCTTCGTCCGGCACGACGTGGAACCCGATGATCACTGCGTTGGACGCATCCGCCAGTTCCACGTCGCTTTCGTTGATCCCGCCCACGGCGCTGTGGATCACGCGAACGCGCACTTCGCTGGTGTTGGCTTCGGTAACGGTCTTGGCCAGCGTTTCGACCGAGCCCTGCACGTCGCCTTTGATGATGAGGTTGATCGTCTTGATCTCCTCGGCCTTCATCGAATCGAAGAGGGTGTCGAGCGTGACGCGGTTGGCGCCGGCGAGATCGCTCTGGCGGCGCTGCGATTGGCGTTCCTCGGCAATCGAGCGGGCACGCTCGAAGTCGTCGAGGGCGTAAAACTTGTCGCCGCTCGCGGGGAGTTCGTTCAACCCGCTGATAATAACCGGCGTGCTGGGGCCGGCCTCGGTCACGTTTTCGCCGCGGTCGTTGAACAGGCTGCGGATCCTCCCGAAGGCGGCGCCCGCCAGCCCGATGTCCCCGACCTTCAACGTGCCGTCCTGCACGAGCACGGTGGCCACCGGCCCAAGCCCCTCATCCATGCGGCTTTCGATGACGCTCCCGCGCTGGCGCCGTCGGGTCGGCCTTCAGTTCCATGATCTGGCTCTGCAAGTCCAGGATTTCGATCAGTTCCGGAA
The DNA here is from genome assembly GCA_963755915.1 of uncultured Phycisphaerales bacterium. Taxonomy (GTDB): domain Bacteria; phylum Planctomycetota; class Phycisphaerae; order Tepidisphaerales; family Tepidisphaeraceae; genus PALSA-1353. The sequence continues at coordinate 1,484,090 of CAVWLP010000002.1, read as the reverse complement.
CACCCTGGCCCGTGGTGGCGCTGGTGCGGACCACTTCCGTGTCGCCACCGTATTCAACGGGGTTCAGCCCCTCGGCAGCAAGCTGGCCCAGGACCTTGTTTGGCTCGGCATCGGCCCGGTCGATCTTGTTCATCGCCACAACGATGGGCACTTCCGCCGCCCGGGCGTGATTGATCGATTCGATGGTCTGTGGCTGAACGCCCTCGGCGGCGGAGACGACCAGCACCACAACGTCCGTCATATTCGCCCCGCGGCGCGCATGGCGGTAAACGCCTGGTGGCCCGGCGTATCGATGAACGTCACCCGCTTTTCGCCAAGCTGGACCATCCAGGCGGCCGTGTGCTGGGTGATGCCGCCCGCCTCGCCGGCGGCGACGTTGGCGTTGCGAATCTTGTCCAGCAGCGAAGTCTTGCCGTGGTCGACGTGACCCAGAATCGTCACCACCGGAGGCCGCGGCTTCAGCTTCTCCGGGTCGGGCGCCTGGGCGTCCAGATCCCTCAGCAGCGTTTCTTCAAGCGTCGCCTTCTGCGCGATCCGCAGCTCGACCCCCAGTTCCAGCGCCATCGACTGGGCGGTCCCCGAATCCAGGGCCTGGTTAACCGTAGCGAAGACGCCCCCTTTCATCAGCTTCGAGATGATGTCGTTGCTCTTGACCCCCAGCGCGGTGGACAGAGACCGGACCGTGATCGGCTCTTCGATCGTGACCGGCTCTCCACGCTCGGTGATCGGCTTGGCGATGGCATGCGTACCGCGCTTTTCGATCTGGCGGAGGTGGCTGTCGAAGACATTTCGCGAGCTGGCGGCGGCGTTCAGCGCGTCCCGGCGCGCGATCAGGTCGGCGTCGGTAAATTCCTTGATCTTCTCCATCGCCTCCCCGCGACGGCCGTCGTTGCCGCCGCGCCGGCGGCTGGAGAGACTGCCGCTCTTTTTCCCCGCGGCTTTCTTCTTGGCATCTTCGTCCTCTTCATCGGTGGCCTTAACGCCCCGGCCGGCACGCTGCACCGCCGGGTTGAATTCCGGCGGCTCGGTCTGCCTCGGTGGCCGCGGGGCACGCGGCTCCTGGACTTCCTGCTTTTCGATGCGAACCACGCGCGGACCCTGGATTTTCGCCGGCTCCAGCGACGTAAGCTGCGGCGCCTGCACGACCGGCTTCCGCACTGGCGGCTGCTGGGACGCGGCGCGACTGGCAAGCGTCACCGTCGGTCGCATCGGGCGAAGATGCTCCGTTCCCGGCACTGGCGCTGGTGATGCGGCCGCCGGCGCGGAGGGCGCCGCCGCGGCGGGCTTCATCACCGGCGGCGACGCAGCGGGCGCTGCCGGAGCAGGCCGCGGAGCCTGTGGCGCTGGCGGCGCCGCTTGGACAACCGGAGCCGGCGCAGCTGCAGGAACACTCGCTGGCGCGGGCGCCGGCGGCGCCGGCTTTTTCGCAGGCGCGGGCGGCGGCGCAACGGCGCGACTGGCGCTACCACCGCGGGCGCTGGCGCCGGCGGCGCAACCACCGGTACTTCGGCCGCTGGCGCGGCGCCGGAGCAACTGGCGCGAGCGCCGGAGCCGCTGGCGGCGCAGCGGTTTCCGAATCGGGAGCCTCCGACTCCGACTCTTCTTTTTTCTTCCGGCTTCGAGCCGCCTTTTGCTTGGTGGAAACTTCCACGTGCGGCGCGGTCTCCACCGCCGTCCCGCCCCCGGCGGTGCTGAACCATTCGCGTACCGACTCCGCCAGTCCCAGCGGCAGGGTGCTCATGTGATTGGGCGCCTTGTCGCCGAGCCCTTCATCCTTCAATTTCTGAAGAATGACCTTGCTCTCGACGCCCAATTCCTTGGCCAGAATGTTGACTCGCGTACCTTTTGCCAAAACGACTCCTGAAAAATCCTGTTACAGCTTGCCAGTTACAACTTGTTCGCATCGTCCACCGGCGCCGTCTCGCTTCCTTCGGCGAGACGCGCCGTGTCGTCTTCTTCCTCGATCGGCTTCTTCGCAATCCCATTGGTGTCCGGCTCGGCGGTTCCCTGGACGGCCTGCTCCTCAACGCTAAGCTCTTCCCCAGCCACCGCCGACTCGGCATGGACGGTGATTTCCGGCGCTGCCCCGCTGACCGCCTCCATGGCGTCCGGCATCTTGTCCCCCCCGCTCGCTCGGCAGACTGCTCGGCCGCGGAAGGCTCGCCCAGCGCCAGCAGCGCCGCCTTGTCGGCCGCCACCGTCGCCGCCTGCTTCGCCTTGGCAGACGCATCGGCAACCTTCTTCGCCTCCTGCTCGACCGCCACGATCTTCGCCTCTTCGGCGCACCGGTCGACCACCTTCTGGGCCGTCTCCTCGTCCAGGCCCAGCTCTTCCATCAGCGGGCCGGTGCCCACTTCTTCCAGGTCGCGCACGTCGATCAGGCCCAGCACGATCACCTTGTCGATCATCTCCTTGGTGATGCCCTCGATGCTCTTGAATGTCGCGTCGAGCCGCGTCACGCCCTTCTGGAATTCGGTCGGCGTCAGGATGTCGATGTCCCACCCGGTCAGACGCGCCGCCAGCCGCACGTTCTGCCCGCGCTTGCCGATCGCCAGCGACAACTGATCTTCGTTAACCACGACCGTCGCCCGCCCCAGCTCAAAGCAAAGCGCAACTTCCGCCACCTCGGCGGGCTTTAGCGCGTTGCTGATCAGAACCTGGCTCGATTCGTTCCAGCGAACGATGTCGATCTTTTCACCCCCCAGTTCATCGACGATATTCTTGATCCGGCTGCCGCGCACGCCCACGCACGCCCCCACCGCATCCACCTTGCTGTCGATGGAGCTGACCGCGATCTTCGTCCGATGCCCCGGCTCGCGCGCCAGCGCCTTGATTTCAATCGTCCGCTCGCCGACTTCCGGAACCTCGCGCTCGAACAATCGCCGGATTAGTTCCGGATGGCTGCGGCTAAGAATGATCTTCACCGCGCTGGGCGTGTCGCGAACTTCCAGGATCAGAGCCTGCACGCGCTCTGCCACCTGGTGAACCTCGCCGGGAATCTGCTCGCTGCGCGGCATGATCCCCTCGACGTTCCGCAGCAGCGTCACGATCATCGTGTCTTTTTCGAACCGGGCGACGGTTCCGGTGATAATCGTGCCGACGCGGTCCTTGTATTCCTCGTAAATGCTACCGCGCTCGTCCTGGCGGATAAGCTGGATCATCACCTGCTTGACGGTCTGTGCGCCGATGCGCCCGACGACCGACAGCGGCACTTCAACGCCCTGCCGCAGCGCCGAAATCTGCCCGTTCGTGCGATCCAGCTTCACCGTGAATTCGCTCGTGTCTTCGGTGTTGAACTGCTTGCGCAGACCGGAAGCGACCGCTTGCTCGATGTCGTTGTAGATCTGGTCGCGCTCGATGTTCTTGTCACGGGCGATTCCATCCACGATTCGGATCAGTTCCTGCGAATTCATGTTTCCTCTAAATGCCAAAAACCTATCAAATAAAAAAGGCCAGCCAAATTCGGCGGCCCGCTTCTGCGACGGCGAGTTCGGGTGCTGGGCACCCAATCACCTACCCGGCAAAAAACCGGATCGGCGGTAAAATTACCGCCGGGGCCAAACCGCGAATCGGCTGATGCATTTGCTCAAGCAAGTGCATGGGCCGGCTCGTTTGTGGGAGACAATGTCTCCAAACTCAAATTCATTCCCGTCTCTCCGGGCTCGAAAAAGTGAGCCTTGCGCAAATCGACGTACACCGTCGTTTCCTTTCCCATCTGCAAACCTGCCTGGGCCTCCAGTCGGCCCACCACATGCTCGTGCAAGGCGGTGTTCATGTAAACGTCCATGTTATTGCCCAGCGGCTCGATCACGTTCAGTCGCACCTTCACAGGCGCCACCGAACCACCGACCGGCTGGAGATGAATATGCTCCGGCCGGATGCCGAGCACCACATGGCCACCGGCACGCGTCGCCAGTCGATCTTTCACCGCCTGCGACAATAAATCCAGCGGAAGGGTAAACCCGTTCGGCGGGAAGGTCAACTCACCACCGTTGCCCGATGCCCCCACTCCATTGGCCCCAATGCCCACCGATGCCTTCTGTTGGCCAGCCAGTTGCCCTTCCTCAAACGTCATTTTCCCGCTCGACATTCCGGATCGCGCCATTGAAGAAATTCATCGGTGGCATGCCGATAAACCCCGCCACGAACCGATTGACCGGACGATTATAGGTCACCAGCGGCGTATCCGACTGCTGGATCAGCCCATCTTTCATCACCACGATCCGATCCCCCAGCGTCATCGCCTCTTCCTGATCGTGCGTGACGTAAATCGTGGTCGTCCGCAGCCGCTGATGAAGCCGCTTCAGCTCGGCACGTGTCGTAACCCGCAATTTCGCATCCAGATTAGAAAGCGGCTCATCAAACAAAAACGCCGCCGGCTCGCGCACAATCGCCCGCCCCACCGCCACGCGCTGCCTCTGACCGCCCGAAAGCTGTTTGGGCTTGCGATCCAGCAAATGCTCGATTTCCAGAATCTTCGCCGCCTCCCCCACCCGCCGATTGATCTCCGCCCGCGGCATCCCCCGCAGCTTCAGCCCGAATGCCATGTTCTTGTAAACGGTCATGTGCGGATAAAGCGCATAGTTCTGAAAAACCATGGCGATATCCCGGCTCTTGGGCGGAACATCGTTCACCACACGTTCGCCGATGCGGATGATTCCGTCTGTAATCTCCTCCAGGCCGGCGATCATGCGCAGCGTGGTGGTTTTGCCGCAGCCGGAGGGTCCGACGAGGACGATGAATTCCCGATCTGCGATATGCAGGTCGATGGCATCGACGGCCTTTACGCCGCCGGGATAGATTTTGCTGACTTTTTCGAGATCAACACGAGCCATAAATCCGCATTCCGCCGAGAACTGGAGAAAAGTGTGGGAATTATACGGATTTTGCAGAATTGGTCAATTTTGGAGGGAATTCCCTTTTTTGTCCCCAATCACCGTCGCTTTGCATTTAGCGAAACCGGCTCCACATACACCGTCAACCCATTGAACTTAAACGAAGGCCCATACGGCTTGATATCGAACCGCCCGTTCCGAATCGGCTGACTCGGCTCAACAGGCACAAATTGCCACGGCTGAATGGGCGGGAGCTTTGAAAGCTCACCGAGGTTGGCCTTTGCCGCGTCCAGGTCGGCCTGCACCTGATCAAGCTTCTGCTGCAGATCGTGCATCTCGTTAAGCTCGAGCGGTTGCGGCTGCGTCGTCGGCTCACGATCGGCGGAAATCAGGGGGAAAGTGATCAGGGCCACCAAACCACAAGAAAGCCAGCGGAGCATGAATCCTCCCGGTCAGGCAATATCTGAGGCACCCACGATATTTAAATCCGGAATTTCATTGGAATCAAGTGACGCCGGCGAAATGGGAGGACCAAGTTCTTTGCGCTTGCACTTCGCGCCGCCGGCCGGTCTGTGTGACACCCCACACGGCGGCCAGAAGGGCAAGGCGTCCGCCCCAGCGCATCGCTCGCCAGATAAGCATGTGGAAACTGGTATACCCCAATGGCAGCGCAAGCCCCAGGATTAGCAGCGAGATGACGCTTACCAGCCACCAGCGGTCACGCTCATCGGCCTTGACGAAGCCGGGCACAAGCCATGCAATCGCCGGGTACTGGTTCAGTTTGAATCTTTGAAAATTTGACGCCGATCCCAATTCGTGGCAGAGTCGGGGAATGCCAGCACGAGCAAGCAATCGCCGAGATTTTACCCAAACAGCTAAGGCCGTCGTCGATGCCGCCACGGGGAATGGTCCACCTATCCTGCCACCGGGGAGTCCACCCCCGAATGACACACGTAATCCTCATGCGGTTGCATTGAGCAAGCTGGGGGCGAGCAAGGGTGGGAAGGCGCGGGCAAAAAAACTGTCTGCCAAATCTCGAAGCGAAATCGCGAAGAAGGCGGCGAGAGCCAGATGGCCTCGCCGCCCCTCGTAAGTTAGGCGGACAATAAGCTGAGAGAATTAACGTCAATCTTCAAAGCGTCGGCGAGCTTCTGTAGGGTTTTCATGGACGGACTGTGCCTTCCAGCTTCTAGACGGCTGATATGGCTCTGGAGCAAACCGTGCGCCGAGCTAACTCCGCTTGCGTTAGGCTGCGTTCTTCGCGCAATGATTTGAGCTTTTGGCTGATCCATATCAGCCAGCTTTCGTGGTTCTGACGCGAAGGAATTTCCTCGACCAATGAATCCTTCAACCGAGACGACTCGTGGCCCCTTGGCTCCAGAATTTCGAGGATCGTCTTCATTGTCTCTTCGGCGTCTTCGCGGGACTTGATCGTTGACAAGTCCTTCATGCACTCGAATAGGTCGCTCTGGTCAGCCGGGTCTAGTTGCACCATTCTGGCAACCACCGTGGCAACCGCTGCGGCCGTGAGCGACGATTCAAGAGTACCGTTGATATTGGCCGACGCGAGTTGCAACTGCTGTTCAATGGACAGCTTTTCGACGTGGGGAACCTGTTTTTCGACCTCCGGCGATTTTTTGATGGCTATCATGTCAGTGCTCCTGTCTGCTGTCTACTGTTTCTTGGGCGATACGCTCTGCAAATAAAGCCGCAAACGCCGCGCTATTCGAATGATCACGGAGTTCCTAAGCTGATCTTCGTCTTCTTTTTTGTGAACACCCAAAACAACAATTTCGTGGCGATCGGTGTTCACAAAAAAGAAGACACGCAGGTTGATCTTTCCCAGCGGACCGCCTTTATCTTTTAGTTCCCAAAAATCCTTAATCTTTGCGATGTCCGCTGTAGGACACCTGCAAGGTTCAACCTCACAGGCAATTTCATCAATCTGTCCTGCAACATGCCAATATTGCTGGGCGGTCAGAAATTTTGTTTCCGCGACAACGCATGGCCAATATTTAACAGGCCAAACTGTTGCGGGATCACCGACGCCGGCATTTTTCCAGAGAGCGGCGGAGGCTTGTTCTTCCTGCATTGTCGATACTCCTTTTCCTCCTTCGCCATTGCTTGGTACTTCCATGCCACGCTTTACATAATATACAATCTACATCGGTTGTCAACCACTAAAACTTTGAATAATATACAAAGTTCCTATTGACTTTTCATGCACGAGCAAGCATAATGTTCATTATGAACAAGATTGAAGACAAGACGCGGGTGCAGATAGTCCAATGCCTTGTCGATGGCGTCGGCGTTAACGCCACTTGCCGGGTGACTGGCGCTGCAAAGAACACGGTTCTAAAGCTCTTGGCCCAGCTTGGCGAAGCGTGCGCAAAATATCACGATGAGCATGTTTGCCACTTGCTCACAAAACGCGTGCAGTGCGATGAAATCTGGTCATTCTGCTACGCGAAAGCCGCCAACGTCCCAGAAGAAAAACGCGGCCAGTGGGGTTACGGCGATTGCTGGACATGGACTGCACTGGACGCCGATTCAAAGCTCATCATTTCCTATACGCTCGGACTTCGCGACGGCGGCTATGCACACGAATTCATGTACGACGTTGCGAAGCGTCTCGCCCGCAAAGTGCAACTCACCACCGACGGCCACAAAGCATATCTGGACGCCGTAGACGATGCCTTCGGCGGTGACATTGATTACGCCATGCTGGTGAAGCTCTACGGTGCGGAGCGGCCCGGCGAGGCCCGCTACAGTCCGGCCAACATCATCGGCACTCGGAAAGAAGAAATCTGCGGAACGCCCGAACCGCGCCTTGTCAGTACGAGTTTTGTTGAGCGGCAAAATTTGTCGATGCGAATGGGAATGCGCCGTTTTACCCGCCTCACGAACGCCCACTCAAAGAAGATTGAAAATCACGGCCACGCGATTGCGCTCTACTTCATGCACTACAACTACTGCAAGATTCACACCACCTTACGAGAGACACCCGCAATGGCCGCTGGTCTATCAAAATCGGTTTGGGAGATTGAGGACTTGCTGAAACTGATCGACTGACGGTCCCAATTTCTCAATTCAATATCCTGCAAAACAACTGTCTCACTATAATTGGGTCCAGCAGGTGAAAGTTTTGGGCGTGTTTTTGCGAACAAAACATAGAAATACAAAATAATAATTCAAACTGAACCAGTACCAATCGCCGCCATGAGCACGATGAAATCGTAAGTGTAATGGTACATCCAGCCCACCGCGATGAAGGAGAAGAACGCCAATCGGCGCTCCTGGTCGTACCGGCGAGCAATCCATGCAGCGATGGCCACCACCAGGACCGGAATGAGTATGTCGAATGACGTGCCATCCAGGTGAAACACATTGATCAGCTCCTGAATCGTGTACAACCCTTGTCTAAAATAGCGCGACACGTGGAGCCAACCGCCAATCAGGCCCTGCGGCGATTCGTGCAGCTTCACGCCGGCAGCCCCCAGCAGCATGAACTGGGCCACAACAGTCCAGAAGAGTACTCTCCAACGCCCGCCTAGCGCCGGCAATACCACCAGCGGCAGCCCCAGCGACGGCTTGATCAGCGCAAGGCAATACAGCAGCCCCGCGACCAAAGGACGACGGGATTCAACCCGGTGGGCACGCAGCACCGACCAAAAGACCAGAAGGGAAAATTGTCCGCGCTCAATGCTTTCTGCAGTTGGCGGCCAAAGAAGCAGGAGCGGAACGATCAGGCCCCATGCCCACGGACGGCTCATCCGCGCGGCAGCCAACGCCGTCAGTTCTCCCGCGATCAAAGCGACAAGGACAAAATTGAAACCCGTCCATACACACACAACCCAGATCGACGGAAAACGGCCGATCGTAAAGGCAAACAGCACGGCGCTCGTTGGGGGGTAGGTTGCCTCCGGTGGACCAAGCCGGCGATCCGTTTGCGGGTGCGGACCATGTTTCGGAACAAAATCAATCCTAACGCTTCGCAAGTGAACCGGCCCGGCGGGAGCCAGACGCCCATAGCGCGCCTCCAATGCGCTCAGCGCCACCGGATATGGATTGACGCCCGCAAGAACATATTGCGACGTAACCCATTGGCGGTGAACATCAGAATCAGGGTCCTTGAGGGCAAACCGGGCTGCGCGGACAAGAGGAATCAGGGCGACTAGAACCACCAAAGAAATGACAACCCAGGCGGCCGCCGAAGGGCGATCGCCCCTGCGGTCCCCGACCGGGCTCAAATCCGATTGGCAGTCCATCACGCCGTGCTCCCGATGTAATTGCTTAGCCTTCTCGCGGGCGATCATACTCGACCGTCCGCATCGGTCGTGTCCAAAGATTGCGAAAGGGGGCAGGTTAGCCTGACCATTTTCTTGGAGCGTGTTATGCAATTTGTCATACCCCGCGACGGCACAGAGTCGGCGTCGGCATCCCCCATCCCCCGTCTTTCTCTACTGCTCTACTTTCCACTGCCTCCACTTTCTCGCAGCGCCGGGGCATTCAAGACAAAACTGGACAGTCCGCAACAAAATGGGATGTTTGGATAAAATGGGTAACACGAAATTCGGATTTTTGACATTTTCTGACCACAAGAGAAGATTAATGGATTCCCCGCTTCGCGCCGTGCGCCTGCGATTCATTCGAAAGGGTTTGCCAGTACCTTGCCCGTCCACGTGCGCCGGTTCTCCAGCCAGACGTTTGCCCGGTCTTCGGACCACTTTCCGTCGGGGTCGACGGCGGCATATGTAGCGAGCACCGCGCGTCCAGCGCTTGGTGGACGGGATGTAGCCAGGTCGGCCGCTTGTTATCGGTTTTCGCGACCTCGAGGTCGCAAGTTCGAATCTTGTCACTCCGAGTTGACGGGACAGAATTGAACTTGATTAACCCTGCGGTCATTATCATCTATGCCACTATTTTGACGGACGCACGGAGCCAGCCGATGAACGTCACAACTACTCTGTCCACGGCAGACGATGCCTACATCATCAAAAACATGTATCCACTTTACTTGCACGATCTATCGGAGTTCAGTGGTGAGGGACCCAACGAGCACGGAATCGTAGAACCAAGCGCCGTTCGGACGCTCGCCGAACAAGGCGATGTCCAAAGTATCTGGTGGGAAAGACCCGGCAAATTGTTCCCATTCACGATCCTGGCTAATGGCAGAGCGGCGGGTTTTGCCCTCGTCGCCGGGCCACCGCATGCCTCTACCGATGTCGATTATATCATGCAGGAATTTTCCTTTTGCATGCATTTCGCGGCGCTGGCATCGGAGAGCACGCCGCATCCGGCATATTTGATCGTTTTCCTGGTCGATGGGAAGCTGGTGTGTTGCCTATGAATCTTCGGGCGCAGGCGTTTTGGCGCAGGGTTTTACGCAGGTATACAAGCGGCAAATTCGAGGAACACTTTTCTGAGACCGACGGTCAACGGCTTGTGATATTCCGATTTAAAAATTTCACGGGTACTGCCAATCAACTCCCGTAGGCTCATTTCCATGCAAGAAACGTCGGAAAAGTTCAAATGGTGTCTCGTCATTTCGGATTTCTGTCTTCCCGAGCTTGTCCATGGGCGTTGGTTCGGCGGTATGTTCTCATCATGCTGACAACCAATCTGGAATCTCTCCGCAAAGCTAAATCAAGATTTGAATGTCAGAAGAGGCACGATTCTACTTTGGTGTGCCGGGTGGGTATGCACATGGATTGTGCTGTGTTGAAATTACAGAAACCGGCATGGACCAATGATGATTTGAGCAAGATGGGCAACGCTTTGCCTTCTTCGCGCCTCTGCGCCTCTGCGTGAGATTTTTCCGATTAGAGACGGAAACGGGAAACCATTGATCACCGTTGGGCGCAAATTCTTACCCGGCATGCTTCCTGGAGAAGTTCACGCTGCACATCGTGCTCAGTGCGGCAACGCCGGCGAAGCATGCCGCCATCGCCAGGTCCCCCCCGCTCGCCAGCCGGCCCACCCGGGCCAGGACAAAGCCGATGAGCAAATTCAGCAGCGACCAGAGCACATTCACCAGCGGCGACGACAGCCCCCTGCCCGGCGGCTTCGCGAACGGCGTCGGGAAGCGGTCGCCGCAGATCCCCTTCACGAAATGGGGGACGACGTTGGTGAGGAAAAGCCCGGCGAAGAAGCAGGCGACGTAGTGATACCAATTCATATTGCTCCTCTCACATCAATCCATTAGGGCGAAACATCCGAGTTTCGAACTTGCGTCACGCCGATGGACAAATAAAGAACACGATAGATTACAAATAATGACACAAGGGGGCGAAGATTTCTACCCAAGATTACCCATCTTGCCCAGCTTGTTGCGGACTGTTACCTTTTGTACCCAACACCCCCGCAACAAAAATCGCGCCCCTCCGACCAAATCGAAATTTCATTCGTCGTTCTGATTCGAGTGCTCCGTGCTTTCCGCTTTCGTCGCCAGCATTTTCTCCATCGCCCCCACCACCCCATCGCGCACCTCCTGCACCGGCTGCTGAAGCTTCAGGCCCGCCGCCCGGGCGTGCCCACCGCCGCCGAATTGTTCGGCAAATCGCGCCACATCCACCCCGCCTTTACTGCGAAGGCTCACCCGCACCGCCGAACTATCCGCCGGCTCCATGATCAGGATCGAAACTTCCACCGTCCGAATCTGCAGCGGAATATTAATCAGGTTCTCCGTATCCGAAGGTTTCGCCCCCGTCTCGGCAAAATCCGCTTTTGCAATGGTCATCACCGCCAACCGCCCATCCACCAGCAGCTCAAGCGAATCCTGCGCCCTCGTTTGCAGAGCCACCCTTTCCGCCCGTTCGTTCTGGTAGAGATGCTGATACATCTGATCGGTGTCGATGCCGACTTCCATCAGGTCGGCGGCCAGGCGAAGCGTGGCCGGCCGCGTGTTGCTGAACTGAAACCACCCGGTGTCGCTGGCGATCGCCAGGAAAAGGGCGGTCGCGAGTGGCAGATCAAACGGCACCCCCCACTGCTTCAAAACATCCGCAGCGATCTCCCCCGCCGCCGCGGCGCGCGTCTGCACCAGCTTCACATCCGCCCAGTTTTCCTGCGTGAGATGGTGGTCCAGAATCAGCCGGGGCTTTTTCCAGCCATCGATGCGATCCTTCAAACCCGGGAGCTGCGACCACGTGCCCGTGTCCACGACCAGTAGCGCATCAAACGGCTCCAGCGAAAAATCGCCCGGCCAGTCGGGCTCGGTCTGATCGAACGCGATCTGGTTTTCCTTCAGCACAAATGCGTATTTAGCCGGCAGCTTGCTGAGCAGCAGCACCCGGCTGTCGATCTTTTTCGCGCAGCCCCAGCGCCATCGCCGCCGCCGTGCCCAGGGCATCGCCGTCGGGGCGGACGTGCGTCGTAATCAGCACGCGCCGGCAGGAAGAGAGGGTGTCCAGAAAGCGTTTAAGAGTTTCGTCCATGTGCCGATTCCGTCAGGGCTGAACTGCTGTCGTCTGCTGGGTCGTCGCGACATTGGGATCGATTGCCCAGAATTCGTTGTTCCAATAATCCTCGGCCCGCTGGTTGCGCCAGGATCCAGTTGTCGACCCACACCGTGTTCCTGTGTTTGTCGAGATCGACGGGGAAATCATCGAGTGTGAGGGCCACCGAAACCGGATGGCCGGACCGCAGAATGCTCAAGTGCACCACGCTGCCGTGCCGCATGAGGAGGACGACATTTATAAAGTCGCTGATCTTGTGCAGGGGCGTCTGCGGCTGTTCGAGAACCCCGGTGATGATGTCCCCGCTCTGGAGGACCCGGAACGCGGGGAATCCGGGGATCCGCTCCTGGACGGGGATGCCGCTGGCGAAAGATTCGTCCAGAACGTCCGTTCCCCAACTGAGTCCGGCAAATCCGCGCGGGTCGGCGGGATCTTTGTGATAGTCGTCGGCGGAGAGGAAGACCTGGGCGACGACTTCGCGAAGCTGCGCGATCTGGCCGGGCAGAAGCGGGCTCTGCGCCAGCGCCGCCGTCCGAAGCGCAGGAAGCTCGGCCTTTTGCAGGCCCATCAATTGCACGCGCGCTTCGTTGCGAAGCTGGGGATTGTCGCTGCCGAGCTGGGCGATCAGGTTCTTCAGCAGCGATGAGTCTGGCGCGGCGGTGAGGTTGGCCGCCGCGCACAAAATCAGCGCCAGCCCATAAGACCAACGCAGCGGCGATGAGAACGTGCGCTTCACTTGGATCAACCATCCGCCAGTTCGACCAGTTGGTCATAGCTTTTCTGAATCCAGCTAATTTTCCGCTGCACCATTTGGAGGAACGGCATACCCTCCACCTTACCGAAAGACCCGGTCTGCGCGATGGGGAAAACTGCTTCGGCGATGAGGGCTTCGATCATGAGCATGGGGATGACGCGAATCTCGGCCTGGGAAATGAGCATCACCTCGTCGTAGCCGCGAAGGAACCGTTTGAAGCGATTGGTGTCGAGGTAGTCGGGCCACTTGGAGACGTCGTCGTCGCCGCCGATGATCGAGAACTGGAGTGCACCGTTGGCGACGTCGATGATGCGCGGGAGGAGGCGGGCGCTGTCGTAATCGATCACCGCGACGACTCGATTGTCGCGGAAGAGCATGTTGCCAGGATGCCAGTCGGCGTGAACGATCTGCTTGGGCCAGTTGTCGATCCCCAGCGATTGCACTTTTTCCGCGGCGCGGCGGTAAGACTCCAGCAGAAATTTCAGCAATTGGGTCACATCGCGATTTTCCTCGGTGTCGGCCACTCCCGCGGCGATGGCGCGCAGCCCCGAATCGACCGCCGAGGCGGCGTGATAGCTCCCGCTGGGTGGCTGCCATTCCGATTTGAATTCTTCAAGAAGCTTGTGGTAGAGCGCCAGGATCCGGCCCGAATCGAACGTCGATTCCAGCGTCTGCGGATAGGATTGGCCGGGGATATATTCGAACAGCTCATAGACGCCGTTGCGCCATTGCAGCATCGAATTGTTTTCTTTGCGCGTGCCGATCAGGTGCGGGAGGGGAAATTGCTTGCTGGCCAGATGAAGCTGGAGGGCGTGGGTGAAGGCGACCTTGAAGGGGTCATCCTTACCTCGCGCGCGGCGCTTGAGCAGAAACTTTCCCTGCTCGCTGACGATCAGCAGCTTGGGGGCCTTGCGCGATCCGCGGGGGAATTCGACGATCGAATCGATGACGCCGACGTCGAAATGCGAAAGGATGATGGCCAATTCCTCGGCCGAGAACTGCTCGCGAAGCCCGGGAACTCGGTTCTGCCCCGTGCCGGAAGTTAGGTTCTGGGATCGCTCCGAGGCCATGGCTGCGGGTGGAGTGTAAATCAAACTGCGGCCGGGAAAAAGGATAAAGCGGTTTTGCACCAGAGCGGCGCCGTGGCCTGCGTCTTGCGGTCGCTAAGCCTGCGAGAAATGCAGGCTTTTGAGGAGATGCTCGTAGGCGGCGGCTCCGGAGAGATTTGCCGGGGCCAGGACGAGCGTCGGCTGCTGGGTATCGGCCCGCCCCCGGCGACAACCGGCTCGGTAAACCCGGCCACGCGAGATTTACCGATTTTTCCGCGGATGACCCCCACGGTGTAATCGACCGTGAAGACATAGTGGTGCTGGTTATCGCCGGTGCGGAAGAGCAGATCGCGCACACCGATGTTGGCTGCGCCGGGAACAGGAAATTGCGAAACGATCCGCCGGGCCAGGCGAAGCCGATCGCCAGCGGCGAAGTGCATGTTCCATCGCTTTGCGCAGGCACGGAGCTTCCGCCGGCGCCGAAATTGGGCGAGACCCCCTGCCAGGAGCATCCCGAGCAAAATGATGAGCAGGAGGAAAAGGTAGGTTTGCGGGGACAAGGCGGAATCTCGTTATGGGAGCATTATCGGGATTTCCCCCGCCGGCAGGTTACCGCGAGAGGGGAATCTCGATTGCCGCGCTCCATAATCTGTATAGTGCGCCGCGGAATCAACTGCCGCTCTTGAATGGATGCCCGCTTGTGCTAGTATTAGCACAATGTCCGAACCCGGTCTTAAGCCGGTGGTGTGGATCGGCTCGTCGCGCGATGATCTACGTCGGATGCCAAGTTCGGTGCAAGATGAAATCGGCTATGCGTTATATTTCGCAGAGAAACCAGCGCCACCAGTCTGCAAAAGTCCTCAAAGGATTCGGTGGGGCAGGGATACTGGAAATCGTTGTGGACGATAGCAGCGGAACTTATCGAGGTGTCTATACCGTGAAAATTGCGGGAGCAGTTTACGTTTTGCACGTTTTTCAGAAGAAATCCAAAAAAGGAATAACGACGCCCAAGAGCGACATTGAGCTGATCAAACGGCGGCTGCGCAGGCCGAAACCCATAGTAGGCAAAGATGAAAATGAGCGATACTCCAACCAACAAAAGACATCGAGCGAAGGCCAATACCGAGGTATTTGTTGGCTCCACCAATATCTTCGCGGATCTCCGCCGAGGCGACGCCGATGAGGCATTTGCGAAGGTTGAACTGGCCTATCAGATTCACAATCTCATTCAGCAGCTCGGCCTGTCGCAAACCCAGGCCGCGAAACTCCTGCATACCGATCGCGCGCGCGTTTCCAATCTCATGAGGGGGCGGCTTTCGGAATTCTCAATCGACCGGCTGTTTCGATTTCTCAACCGACTCGGGCAGGACATCGATGTAACGATTCGCCCCAAACGCCAAGCGCGAGCACAAGTTCAGGTGCTCCCCAAGGCCGGTTAACCCTGGCTTTCGTTGGTCAATCTACTCTTTCACCACCACCGTACTCTTCCCCTCGACCATCATGTCGTAAACCATCGCGATGTCATCCGCCCGCAGCCGGATGCACCCCATGCTCGATTGTTTGCCGATGCTGTTGGGGTCGATGGTGCCGTGGATGCCGTAGGACATTTTTCCCACCGCCTGTCCCTCGGTGCCGGTGAGTCCGATCCAATATCCACCCAGCGGATTTTTCGGATCGTCGGCGGCGATAACGCCTTCGCCGCGCGGGCTGTAGTAGGTGGGATGCTTGAGTTTGCGGTGCGGTTCGATCATCCAGGTGCCAACCGGCGTCGAATCATCCTGCCCCAGCCCGACAGGATAGCTGGTGACGAACATGCAGCTTTTTTCGCCAGGCAATCCGCCGAGATAGAGATTGATGGTGAACTTCTGCTTTTCAACCACCGCGAAGAAGGGGCCTTCGACGACCTTGATCGAGGCACCGGCGCGAAGATGCTTCGGCTCGATGCCGTTGATCCGGCTCAGCAGCTCCCACGTGCAGTCGTGCGCGTTGGCGATTTTGGCGAGGCTGTCGCCGGGCTGGACGACGTAGACGCCGCCGTACAGATCATCCGGAAACCGCCGGGGGCTGAAGACGACCACCTGGCTGATCTGGCTGAGGAGCTTTTTCACGGAATCGCACTGCGCTCGGATCGAGCGTGCCGCTCTGCAGCGCGTCGTTTAATTCGCCGCGGGCCTGGAGGAACTGGCCGTTGTCGATCTCCGACTGGGCATTGGCCAGAAGCGATGAGACCGACTGCGTGGCGACGGTCACATCCGGCGGCGCGCTAAAAGCGGCGGGCTGCGTGGCCGGCGCGGCGGGTGAAACCGGTGGCGTTTGCGCCGCAGCCGGCATAGCTGGGGACTGGTCGATCATCGGCGCCAGGCCGGCGCCGGAGATCTGCGCCGCCGGCTGCGTTGCCGGCGCGGGCAGAGGCGACACCGAGGCCGTCAGCGTTGGCGGAACCGGCGCGGCGGGCTCACTGGGCTGGCGATTCATCTTGTAGATGAACGACAACGCCGCGGCGGAAAAGCTTAAAAGTAATACAACTACTAAAAGACGACTGAGACGACGTGACTGACGGGACATGAGAACCTCCATGTTCTCAAATTTTTCTTCGATCTAAAGCGCGGGGCTCACTGGCTGATGCAGTTGGTGGCGAAACGCCGAATCCCGCGATCCGTACACAGCATACTCAGCGACATGTCATGGTCAAGCACCGGAAGCTGCGGCACAACCTGTTCCTCAAACCCCATCCCGCACGAAACACCGATGAACTCCGGCAATGCCAGGAACCGGTCGTAGAACCCCATCCCCCGACCGATGCGATGGCCATCTGCCGAGAAACCAATCCCCGGAACGATGACCAGGTCGATCATGTTGACGGGCATCGGCTGCCCGCTAACCGGCTCGCGCACGCCCGGGCCGGTTTCCGTCATGTGCGTCTGCAAGCTGGAGATTTCCACGGGGAGCATTCGCCGCTGATCCCAGCTTACCTTGGGGACGACCACGGTTTTTCCCGATTGCCAGCATTTCAGCGCCAGAGTCGCCGTGTCGAGCTCGTGCCCGGCGGTGAGATAGAGCATGACGATGCGGGCGGCGGCAAACTCCGGACTGGCGGTGAGAAACGACGTCGCGGTGATACTCTTGGCGTGCCGCTGCTCTTCGGTGCATCGCCGCCACCTTCTCGCGAAGCTGGTGGCGTATGGTCGATTTTTCGACCGACTCTCCCATCGTGCCCTCAAAAAAAACTACTTCTCGGCCACCTGATCCTCGGGGTCGTCTTCGGCCGGCTTACCGGCCTCTGCCTCCGCGGCGCCCGTCTCGGTTTGGCGCTGCAGGCGTTTCCCGATCTCCGCTTCGTAGCCCCGATTCGTCGGATTATAGTATATTCTATCGACGCCGAGATAGTCCTGTTCGACAATTCCGCCGGGAAAATTATGGGCGTATTGATACCCCTCGCCGTGACCGAGGCGTTTGGCCCCGTAGTAATGTGAATCCCGCAGATGTTTTGGGACGGGCAGGGTTCGCCCCTCTTTCACATCTTTGGCGGCTTCCCAGATTGCCAAAGCGGACGCGTTCGATTTAGGCGCGGTCGCCATGTAAATTACCGCCTGGGAAAGGGTGAGCTGTGCCTCCGGCATCCCGATTTTTTCCACGATATCAAACGCCGCCGCCGCGACGGTGATGGCATGGGGATCGGCATTGCCGATGTCTTCGGAGGCCAAAATGGCCACCCGCCGGGCAATGAACCGCGGGTCTTCGCCCGCCTCCAGCATTCGCGCCAGCCAGTAAACCGCCGCGTCCGGATCGGAGCCACGCATGCTTTTGATCAGGGCGCTGGCCGCATCGTAATGCTCGTCGCCGGTGCCGTCGTAAACGATCGCCTTCTGCTGGATGGATTGCTCTGCGACGTCCAGATCGATCTCGATCGTTTGATTGTTTTTTCCCTCCTTCTGCTGGGAGAGGACCGCCACTTCCAGCGCCATCAGCGCCCGGCGGGCATCGCCGTCGGATTTTGTGGCCCATAGGGCGATCGCTTCGGGGACGATGTCGATGGAAAGCTTCCCATACCCCCGCTCCTTGTCCCCGATTGCTCGCTCGATCAAAGCGGATATCTCTGCTTCCCCCAGCGGCGCAGAATTGGAAAATCTGGCTGCGGCAGACCAGCGGCGAATTCACCGCAAAGAACGGATTCTCGGTGGTCGCCCCGACGAGCAGAATCAAGCCCGCCTCGACATCGGAGAGGAGAATATCCTGCTGGGCGCGATTGAAGCGATGAATTTCGTCGAGAAATAGGACGGTTCGTTTTCCGCCGGCCCCGAGTCTTTCCTTAGCCGATTCCAGGATTGTGCGGACTTCTTTTACCCCGACGCCTGCCGCGTTGACTTCGACGAATTCGCTTTTGGTGTAGATGGCGATGAGCTGGGCCAGCGTCGTTTTGCCGGTTCCTGGAGGTCCGTAGAAGATGACGCTCGTCAGGCGATCCGCTTCCAGCATCCGCCGCAGGAGCTTTCCTTCGCCGAGGAAATGGTGCTGGCCGACGAATTCGTCGAGGATTCGCGGCCGCATGCGCACGGCGAGGGGGGCGACGCGGGCGAGGTTCTTTTTGCGGGAATCGGCGAACAAATCCATGGAGGAATGATACCAGCGATTAACTGATCACTCCCCAAAAAAACTCGGGCCTCAACGCTTTAGCTCAAAATTATTCGGCATTTGGCAATCGGTATTCGGCAATCTCTTCTCACCATCTCTTCGCCTGCTGGGCCACCTTCATCGGGAGGCCGAAGAGATCGATGAATCCGCGGGCCGCGGTCACGTCGTAGCCTTCCATGCTGAAGCTTGCTAGCTGGGGATCGTACAAGCTGTGCGGGCTGGTTACTCCGGCGGCGGTCGCGCGGCCTTTGAAGAGCTTTACCTTTGCCTGCCCGCTTACGGAGCCCTGCGTGTGATCGACGAACGACTGCAAGCGCTTCGCGCAGCGGGTGGAACCACTGGCCGTAATAGACCAGCTCGGCATATCGCAACGCGACCTGCTGCTTGAAATGGAAGGTGTCGCGCTCGATGCAGATTTGCTCGAGGGCTTTGTGAGCTTCGTAGAGGATTGTGCCGCCGGGGGTTTCGTAGGCGCCGCGGGATTTCATTCCGACCAGGCGGTTTTCGGCGAGCTGGGTCTGGCCGACGGCGTGTTTTCCGCCGGCTTCGTTCAGGGCGGCGATCAGCTCGTGGCCGGGCATTTTTTTGCCGTTGAGGGCGATTGGGTTTCCGCGCTCGAAGTCGATGGTGACATACGCGGGTTCGTTGGGGGCTTTGGAGACGGGGACGGAGATGAGCCAGAGGTCGTCCTTCGGCTCGTTGGCGGGGGATTCAAGGTCGGCGCCTTCGTGGCTGATGTGCCAGAGATTTCGGTCCCGGCTGTAGATTTTCTTCTTGCTCTGATCGACGGGGACGCCCTTTTTGTTCGCGTAGTCGATGGCGCTTTCGCGGTCGCGCAGGCCGAAGTTGGGGTCTTTCCAGGGGGCGATGATTTTCAGGTCGGGGGCGAGGGACATGTAGGTCAGCTCGAAGCGGACCTGGTCGTTGCCCTTGGAGGTGGCGCCGTGGGCCACGGCATCCGCCCCGGTTTGGCGGGCGGCTTCGACCTGGTGCTGGGCGATGATCGGGCGGGCGATGCTGGTGCCGAGGAGATAATCGTTTTCGTAGATGGCGTGGGCGCGGAGCATGGGAAAGCAGAATTCCTCGGCGAACTCTCTGCGGAGGTCTTTGATGATGACCTCATCGGCTCCGCTTTTGCGGGCTTTGTCTTCGATATCTTTGAGTTCGTCGCCCTGTCCGAGCTCGGCGGCGAAGGCGACCAGTTTTACGCCGGGATAGCGGTCTTTGAGCCAGGGGAGGATGACGGAAGTATCGAGGCCGCCGCTGTAGGCGAGAACAATTTTTTTGGGGTCGGTGTTTGCCATTTTTTCTCCATAAAAGGGGGGGAGTATATGGGGGATTGGACAGAATTGAACAGAATTGAACACTTTTTGCAATATTGTCCGGGACTTCCGCGTCTTAGAGCTGGGATTTTTCGGGTTTTCACTCGAAAGGCTGCGTTGCCTCGATGGGCAACGGCGTGGAAGGTTCAGCGCTGCTCCTGCAGCGCATGCCGCGGCGTTCACCGGCGGCCGGACAACAAAAACCCCCGGTGACTTACTTGACGATTTTTTCAGCCTTCTTCCGTGCCACACGCTGACGCTGCAGCTCGCATTCCCGTTCTCGGCGCTGCAGGATGGGAATAATCTCTTGCAACGTGGCCCCTCCCGCGGCGACCAGGCTCAGCATCGCGTAGGCATATTTGCTCACCGGACGCTGCGTGTGCAGATAGATCAACAGCACCCCGATGACCGCGATGTAGAACCCGGTGGTGACGCCGTTTTTGCTGTGGCTGGTGAGATGGCGGAAGTGGGCGTGCACTTTCAGCCAGCGGAAAAACAGCTCGATCTTCTATCGCCAGCGGTAGAGCAGACCGATGACATGGGCGGGAATGTTAAGAAGATTGGTCAGCAGCCGCAGGGGCCTGTCGGGTTTGTCCGGGTCGAAGATCGTCACTTCCCGAAGCCATTTTCCCGCCGGAGGAGCAAAGCGTGGCCCTTCTGAGCCCAGGTATCCGATCCGGTCGCTGAGAATGCCGGCAGCGCGGTCTTCATCGCTCAGCGGCAGGGACTTGGGGGTCAAGTCATTGTTTTCGATGGGAATGAAATAGTTGTTTGACTTGAGCCGGAGCACAAAATCGCTGCAGGCATGTACGATCCGCTCCAGCAGCTCGAAACAGACGTAGCCGCGGTCCATGACGTAAATCTGTCCCGGCTCCAGGGACTGCATCAGCGCCTGCGCCTCGGAGCATCCCGCGCCGCTGATCGTCACTCCCTCGGGAACCCCCACGCCCGCCGCCCATTGAAGATTCAGGCGAATCGTGTCCATGGGCTTTCCGTTGGGTCGACTTTGATGCAGCGCCCAGGCCACGTCGGCGGCAACGGTGAACAGCGACCCATCCACCACCCGTACCCGCTCGGTCAACTCCGCCAGCTTCGGATCGCCGTGACGCAGGTGCGGCAGCCGCGCCCGCAACTCCTCGATGATCGGCTCCAGCAGCGTCGGATCGAACAGGGCGTTGGCATCGGAAAGCGTGGAACGCGGCAGGCGATCGACCGAAAGCTGCTCCTGCATCTGCTCGGTCTGGCTGAAATCCTCCATCGTCCGCAGGCTGCGAATCGCCGGCGTGAAAAACGCCAGCAGATAGGCAAGGGTCACATCGTCATAAAAAAGCGTGCGATTGGGGTGGGGATGCGCCGCCCGCAGGCGGGCCAGATGATCCTGCAAAATACCGACGTACTTGCCGCCGAACAAATCCTCCCCCCGCACCGCCGGCCGCGGCTTTCGTCCCGGCTTGGCGGGCAATCCAGAAGCTGGGCAAAGGTCCGCGTGCACGTGGCGGCAGTGAACCACAAAACGCTGCTTCGCGCAAGGCGCAAGATTGTGTTATTTGTGAGCCTGCGTTCCGGACACTATTGCACTTTTTGGATTTTTATTAGTGGATGCTAGCTTATCTGGTTGCCGTATGTGTTGATGAGGTAAGGGGTTGGGGATGATTGGGTGGCCGGAGCCGCGAAGGGGCGAAAATGTGTTCGATTTGTTGGGATTTTGCGATTCAGGTGGGCCGGCCCGTTTTCTGACGAGATTCGTGGCCTGCCTATGAAGACTTTTATTGTCAGTCGGTTCCTGGCACCCGTAATTTGCGTGGGGTCATTTTCTTGGGTGAAAGACGACAATGGCCTTCCTTCTCTGCGTCATTTTGTCTTCATCAGGAAAGCATAAATTTTTGTAAAAGCTATGATTACGAGATTTATTGAGTTGTGGCGGGGTGCTTACTTTGATAGGTTCAAATTCTCAGCCGGGGTAGTGATGTTCACCTCCCGTTGATTCGTAGTTACTTTTTTATTTTTGAAGGGAAGAAACATGTTGAAAGTGTCTATTCGTACGCTTGCATTGGCCGCCGGTGTGGTGGTCGGATCTCTGGTTTCGGGGGCTTATGCGTCTATTTACACGGTGAGTGGTGATTACGACATCACGCTGACTCAGCCGACCGGTTCGGGAACGTTCAGCTTTGAGGTGAACGGCACCTACGACCAGAACGTGGACTTTCTGACCGTGGTCGGGCCGGTTACGGTTACCACGACGTCGGGGACCGATCCGTTCGCGTTTGTGGGGGGTGAGACGATCAATACGGGGCCGGTGGCCAATACGAACCCGACGAATTATATCTTCAATCAGCCGGGCTTGAACTTCGATTTGAATTTCCCGGATGCGTTCAATGGGTCGATTCAAACGGGCGGGACGGGGACGACGTACGCCAACGGCGAGTATGCGACTCTGAGCGACGTGACGATTTCGGTGCCGGAACCGGCGAGCCTTTCAGGGCTGGCGATCGGCGGGATCGCGCTACTGGCGCGGCGTCGGCGCGCATTGCGCTGAAGCTGACTGAGCTGACGCGAAAATCATTTAATATGCGTTTGAAGAGGCTGCGGCATACGCGGCCTCTTCTTTCTTTATTGTTTATTTTTCAAGCAAGAGTGTTGCAAGGCTTGGGGAATCATGTCCGTTGCGGAATTCAGGCAGGGCCGCTCAGGGCGAATTTGGAAATACCCCACGGCAGCGCGGCTCGACTGAGCTCGCCGAAGTCCGTGGGCGTTCGGAGAGATTCACTCCCCGCCTACATGCGCTCCCTTTTCGGCGACGGAGCGCCTCATGATCAGGACGAGCAATACGAGCGCCGAGGCCAATACGGCAGCGGACCAGAAAACGTCGAAGTACGCGAGTGAGGACGCCTGCTGCTGGCGGAGGTTGTCGAGTGACTGGAGGGCGAGGTGGGCGGCGCCGACCGCGTCGCTGGTTTGATGTGCGAAGACCAATTGTCCCTGCTGGAGGAAGGAGTTGACGTGATAGTTAAGCGGGCCAAGCCATTCGCCCAGGCGAGAGAGGTGGAATTGGAGACTGCGTTCCTGGATGGTCTGGGACATGGAGGTCCCGAAGCTGCCGCCTTCGTTGCGGAGAAGGGCCATCAGCCCGACGGCGGCCCCGCGAAGTTGTTTGGGGATGTAAATATAAGCGGCGACATTGAGCGGGGCGAAGATCATTGAAAGGCCCAGGACCAGAAGCACCCGTGGCCAGACCACCTGCCAGGGGCTGATTTGCAGGTTCATGATCGACATCCAGTAACTTGCCGTTGCGACCGAAAGCAAGCCTATGGCGATGAGCCAGCGCGCATCGAAGCGGTGGCCGAGGAGGGCGCCGATGACGACCATCATGATGATGGCGAAAAATCCGGCCGGCGACATGACCAGTCCGGAAATATAGGCGTCATAGCCAAACAGAGACTGGAGCAGTGAAGGTAACGCCACGCTCGACTGGTAAAGCACGACGTAGACGCAAAAGATAATGATGCAGCAGGCGGCGAAGTTTCGGTCCTTCAGGACACGAAAGTTGACGACGGGGTGGGCAAAGGTCAATTCCCGCAAGAGGAGGAAGCCCAGGGCCAGCACGAAGACAATGAGGAGCGTCTGTATCCGCCAGAACGGATCGCCAAGCCAATCCCACTCCTGCCCCTTGCTGAGAAGGATTTCCCAGGAGGCCATCATCAGAGCAAGCAGCCCGAGACCAATGCCGTCGAGGTTAAGTGGTTTTTTCTTGAGTTCGGCACGTTCTGTTTTGAGATACTCGGGATCCTCAAGCAGGGCGTAGCAGGCGAGCAGGCCGATGATCCCCATGGGTACGTTTACGTAGAAGATCCATCGCCAATCATAGTTGACGACCAGCCAGCCGCCGAGGGTTGGACCAACGATGGGCGCCAGAAGAGCGGCGACGCCGAACATGGTCTGAGCCGCGCCCTGCTTTTCCGGGGGAAAGGTGTCGAGGAGGATGGACTGACTGGAGGGCTGGAGACCGCCGCCGGCCATGCCCTGGAGGATTCGAAAGAGGATCAACTGATTCAGGCTGGTTGCGAAGCCGCACATCGCGGAGGCGGCGGTGAAGACAAAGATGGAGAGCAAAAAGTAATTTTTGCGTCCGAAGCGCGCGGAAAGCCAGCCGGTGATGGGAAGTATGAAGGCATTTGCAGCGAGGTAGCTGGTGATGACCCAGTCGCTATCGATGACAGCGGCGGAAAGCCCGCCGGCGATGTAGCGAAGGGCGACGTTGGCAATCGTGGTGTCCAATATCTCCATAAAGGTGGGGATGACGACCGCGACCGCGATGAACCAGGGGTTGATGGTTCGCCGGCCGACCGTGGCCGATGGAAGCTGGAGTGTGATAGTGCTCATGAGGCTTTCATGGACCTGGGAGATTTTGATTCTCTTTATGGTTGGGGGTCGGTCGGGGCCGTGGGAAGATTGGTCAGCGGCTGCAAGACGTCACCGGAGTGGGGGCCGCTCGGCGCTTCCTTGTAATAGACGTATGGAGTCACCGACAAACCGACGAAGAGGGGAGACTTGTCGGGGTCATAGTTGGTAAGTTCGATGCGGACGGGAAGGCGCTGGACGATCTTTACGTAGTTTCCCGTTGCGTTCTGAGGGGGCAGGAGGGAAAGGGTTTCGCCGGTGCCCATGGTGAAGCCGGTGATTCGGCCCTCGAATGATTCGCGGCTGCCATACATATCGACGTCGCAGCGAGCGCGCTGGCCGATGCGCAGATCTGCCAATTGGGTTTCCTTAAAATTTGCGTCGATCCAGATTTCGGTGAGGGATCTGACGGCCATGAGGTCTTGTGCCGGCTGGACGTTGTCGCCGGGGTTCACATTGCGACCGGTGACGACGCCGTCGATGTCGCTGACGACGTCGCAATAGCTGAGGTTCAACTGGGCCTGATCGAGGTCACTTTTTGCCTGGAGGAGATTGCCCTGGGCCTGTGCAATCACCGGGGCGTGGGCGAGGAGATAGCTTATGATGTTGTCTATATTGCCATGTGCGTCCAGCTTGAGGAACTGCGCAATGACCTCCTGGGGCGTGCCGTTCCACTGAACAAAGCGATAGCCTAATTGGCTTGCGGCCTGTTCCAATGCCGCGAGGTCCTGTCTGACGGTGGAGAAATCCTGGTCGAGGTTGGGTGGGACGTCATCCAACGGCTTGCCCGGGGCCGGCTGGGTAGTAAGACCAAGACCGGCGCGGATTGCGTAGACCTGTTGAAGGGACTGGTCGACGGCGGCAGCTTCCACCTTGAGTTCTTCCCGCCGGACGTCGAGCTCTTCCTTGCTGACAGCCCCGTTAGGCTCCAGGGCCGCGGCGCGATTGAAGTTTGCTTTGGCGAGGTCGAGGGCCGCCTGGCTGCTGTAGTAGGTGGCGACGGCGGCGCGGAGATTTGCGATCTGGGTATCGACGGATTCGATGGCATGCTGGAGGGCAAACCGGGCGGCTCGTGCGGCGCCGACCTGGGCACGTGCCTGGGCATTTGCCGCGTCGAGGTCAGCCTGGGCACGTACCAGGGCGGCCTTCTTGATCTCCACCTGAACCTCATAGGGGGTCTTGTCGAGCTGGACGAGAAGGTCGCCCTTTTTTACGCGGTAGTTGTCGTCGACAAGGACGCTGACGACTTGCCCGGGGACTCTGGCGGCTACGAAGGTTACGTGGCCGTTGACGTAGGCGTCGTCGGTGCTGACGGTGTTGAAGGCGGTAATTATGTCGGGGGTGAAGAAGTAGGCCGCGAGGGCCAGAACCACGATAAGCAGTGTCATGGGGCGCGCAAAACCGGCCAATTGAGGGCGCACCAAAACCGGCCATTTTGAGGCACAGGAGATTGGGTTATCGACCTTGGCTTTCGGCGGTTGCCGCAAGCCAATGGTGGGATGGCCAATCAACTCAAGATGGCGGAAGTACAAGCAATTTTGGCACTTGCGCAGCGGCTGGTCCAATCGGAACATCGCCCGCCAACTCGGCGTTCACCGGGAGACCGTTGGACGCCACATCCGGTTGTCGGGCGGCGATCCTGCGGCGCCGGATCGGATTCAAAACCGGCCAGCGCGCCCCTCGGCTCGACGGTGCTCGCCGCAGGCGGCTCGACGGTGCTCGCCGCAGGCGGCTCGACGGTGCTCGCCGCAGGCGGCTCGACGGTGCTCGCCGCAGGCGGCTCGACGGTGCTCGCCGCAGGCGGCTCGACGGTGCTCGCCGCAGGCGGCTCGACGGTGCTCGCCGCAGGCGGCTCGGAAAGCGCGCCACCGGGTTATCCGGCGCACCATCGGGTCGGTCAGTACGGCATCGCCCTGGCGTGAGGTCATTGTTCAGAAGTTGGAAGCCGGGCTGACGGCCCAGCGGATTTATCAAGACATCTCCAGCGATCACGGCTATGCCGGCAGCTATTACAGCGTGCGCCGGTTCATCAAGAAGCTCTCGGCTGCCGCGCCGGCGCCCTTTCGCCGGATGGAATGCGAGCCGGGAGCCGAGGCGCAGGTGGACTTCGGCCGGGGTGCGCCCTGGTCGGTCCTGACGGCAAACGCAAAGCAACCTGGGTCTTCCGCATTGTGCTGAGCCACAGCCGCAAGGGGTACGCCGAGGCGGTGGAGCGGCAGACGACCGATGATTTTCTGCGTTGTCTGGAAAATGCCTTTACGCACTTCGGCGGGATGCCGTCGGCGCTGGTGATCGACAATCTTCGCGCGGCGGTGACGCGGGCGGACTGGTTCGAGGCGGAGTTGTGTCCCAAGGTCCGGTCGTTCGCCGAACATTATGGAATCGCCATTCTGCCCACCAAGCCGTACACGCCGCGGCACAAGGGGAAGATCGAGCGGGGCATCGGCTATGTGAAGAGCAATGCTCTCAAAGGCCGGCAATTCGCCTCGCTCTCGGATCAGAACGCGCATCTGCTGACGTGGGAGAAGAGCGTGGCCGACACGCGCATCCACGGCACGACGCGGCGGCAGGTGAAGGAAGTCTTCGAGCAGGTAGAGAAGCCGGCACTGTTGGCTCTGCCGCCGGTGCGATTCGATCTTTTCACCGAGGCGTTGCGCAGTGTTCACCGCGACGGGCACGTGGAGATCAAGGGGGCGTACTATTCGGTCCCGCCGGAGTTTTTGGGCCAGCGGGTCTGGGCGCGGTGGGACGGCGCACGGTCCGGCTGTTCGATCAGAAGATGCGTGCGATCGCTCTGCACGCGCAGCGTCCGCCGGGCAGGTTCTCGACGCAAGACGCCCATATCCTGCCGGAGAAGATCAGCGGCATCGAGCGTGGAACGACCTGGCTTCTCCAGCGGATCGAATGCATCGGGCCGCACGCCACGCAGTGGGCGCAGTCAATGCTTCAGCATCGCGGCATCGAAGGCGTGCGCGTGTTGATGGGGCTGCTGTCGCTGGCCAATCAGCAGCCGCGACCGGCCGTGGAACGAGCCTGCGAGATTGCTCTGGGGCATGGCGCGTATCACCTGCGCCTCCCTGCGGCAGCTCATCGAACACCAAAACGGCGCACCGGTTCAACAACACTTCGAGTTTGTTCAGGAACATCCAATCATCCGCGGACTGGCCGATTACGGACAGTTCGTACGCGACGCAATCACCCAAGCGGAGGCTTTGCCTGCCGCACAACCTTTACAGGCCTGCCCTGAGCAGAGCCGAAGGGAGTCCACCCCATGAGACCTTCGTTGATGCAGACGCTCAAGCAACTTCGGCTTTCAGGTCTGGCGAGCAGCCTTGAAGTTCGCCTGAGCGAGGCGGCCGGCAATCGGCTCGACCACAGTGAGTTTTTGGAACTGATCCTTCAGGATGAACTGAACGTCCGATCCAGCCGGCAGATCGGCCGGCGCGTCAAGGCGGCGATGTTCCGCGACACCAAAAACCTCGACGAGTTCGACTTCTCCTTCAACACCTCCATCAAACGCAAACAGATTCACGATCTGGCCGCCGGCCAGTTCATTCGTGACAAACGTGACGTGCTCTTGCTGGGTCCGCCCGGCGTGGGCAAATCGTTTTTGGCCCAGGCCATCGGACACCAGGCGATCAAGAGCGGCTTGGTGGTCCTGTACCGATCCATCTTCGACCTGGCCCGCGACTTTTTAGGCGACGAGGATCTGGGAGCCCAGGACAAGACGCTGGCCCGGTATCTCAAGCCTGATCTGCTTATCATCGACGACATGGGAATGAAGCAGCTTCCGCGGCGCAGCGGCGAATGCCTGCTGGAGATCGTCATGCGCCGGCACGAGAACCGCTCGACGATGATGACCAGCAACCGTCCACTGGAGGACTGGGCCAAGCTGATCGGCGACGTGCCGGCGGCCACGGCCATTCTGGATCGGTTCCTGCAGCACGCCACGATCATCAACATCACCGGCAAGAGCTACCGCCTTCGGCATGGGGGCCATTCGACTTCGCTCACGGCAGGCCAATCCGGGACACCGGAAAAGACAAATCCAAAAGGACGGCGGAGTACCGCCGGCGATGAAGGGTGCTCCCCCCCGGAAGACACCGTGACAGAGCCGCCGTTGTCTTCTGATGTGGGGGTATCCGCCGGCCAGACGGCGTGAACGGGGACCAATAACTCAAGGAACAGTTGCGTCGGATAGAACGGATGCGGTATAGAATACGTCAGCACATTGGCCGGTTTTGAAGCGCCCCGCCCTGGCTGGTTTTGGCGCGCCCCGTGACAAAGCAGGGCCAAAAGGAACCATTTTCGCCGGGTTGGCCGGCGCGGAGTGGGGGTGGGTTGCGGGGGTGCGTCGGGCTTGGGCGGACCGTTAAGCGGCGCGGAAGCGGATGGCGGCTGCGGTGGAGGGATTCGCTGGGCCGGGGCAACATCGGTTTCTGCGCCTGACGCGGCTCTGGTCGGTCCGGGATGGGGCTCGTGTTGATTGTCACTTGCCGCGGATTTAGTGCTTTCCATGATGCGGTATCCCTTCGCACGTTCGAAAAAATACGGCTATTCGGCTACTGGTGTTTCTTCAGGTGCTCCGAGGAGACGATTTCGGCACGGTCGCCTGCTTTGAATGAGCATGTGTGCACTCCCAAAGCTATGAGCGTTGATCGAGGACTGGCAGGCTTAAGTTGGTCGCGGGTCGATCCTTAGGAGGGAGCAAATTTAGTAGACTGAAGGGGAAAAATGCAGTGCCAGATTTGGGGAGGTAACCGCACAGAGCAATTGGTGATCGATCGGTTTCTGACGCATAGATATTGGCCAATTGACATTTTGCGTGAGCTGCGATTGTGAGCCAAGCAGATTTCGCGCCGCTACCCTGACGGCAACCGATTTCAGCAATGGGGAATCTGAAGATGGCAATCCAGCCCTGAAAAAACCACCCCAAACGGTCCAAGGTCAATTATTGCGGGAATTGTCTTGATTAACGGGCTGATAAACGTAGGGTGATTTGTTGTTAAAGCGGCAAGAGTTCCGCTCTTGCAGGATAATATTGAAGTCTTCGGATGACTAAATGACGGGTAATTCGGCGAACAGCCGGAGGACCCGTCAGCGAGTAAGCCGACGCAATTGAATCCCGACGCCTCGGGATTTGGTCGCGTCGGCTTTTTTTTATTCGAGCGTCGTCCGTGATCGGATGAAGGAAAGGTCACATGGAAATCGAAGACATTATCAAGCGGACATCATATCGAGGTTTTGTTTTGACCCAGCTTCACCAGCCGAATGCCGCGGATTCCCGGTGGTATATCACGCGAAGGGAATCCGGCATGGATCGAAGTTACGGGTTCGCAGACTCCATATCGGATGCGAAGGCGAAGGTCGACGAATTGTCGAATGGCAGTGTGCCGGCGGGAATGGTTCAAACGGGGCGTGTCTGAATATGGGGCCGGGATTTGTGGACCTACGCGCCGGGGGTAAGTGATCTGTTCCAGCAATCGATGGCGTCCTGGGCGGATTGCAAATCGGTCGCTTTTGAAAAGCGTACGCACCACTGTTTGGGAACGGCGTCATTAGCGCGGGTAATCGCACCTTCCCGTTCAAAGGCTTCGCAGTCGAACCCCTGCTGCTTCATGGATATTTCAATCGCTGTTGCGGTCTCCTCGCTTAGCGCTATCAGCGCATAACCGAATTCGGTGAAATGCAGTCCTGTGTCGCGAATCGTTTCAACCATGTTGATCATTATCTCCGACGAAAAGCACACGACCGAAATGCTTTTGATTATTTGTGCGTCAGATCCTGAACCTGTTGCTCCGCGCTGGCCTTGTCCTGGCTGATCTTGTCTTTGTCCACTGTGACGGTGACGGCATCGTGGCCAGGAGTACCTATTGATTCCGAATGGAACCAGCCGCGGTAATATCCGATGCCGGCGACGATCGCGAAGAGCACAACGAGACTGCCAAGGAATCGAATCATCGCTGTCTCCGTGACGAAAGTGAGGTGATGCTTTTCATGTCTTGGTTGTGGTGTTGAAACTTCCAGTCGGCACATTGCCGGCGAGCTGAAACACCTGCACCATCGTGCCGCTGGTGAAGACGTGGACGACGGATCCGGACGTGGGCTCCACTTCTGCGGTGGCCTCGCGCACATCCATTCCGGTAATGCGGGTGATCTCCTGGCGGAGGGTGTCGGAAGCATTCAGAAACAACTGTTGGTGAAACTCGCGCACCTTGGCCGCGCCTTCGGAGCTGAGTGCCAGTGCCTGCTCAGCGGGGGAAAGTGCGCCGTGCAGCGTGACAACGAGGGTGTCTCCACTGAGGACGACGCTGACGGATTTGGGGGGGTGGCCGGTCCGTTCCTGCTGGAAGGCGGTCGCCGCCTCGGCGATTTGCTCTGCCATCGATCGATCAGTGGAATGGTCCATCCTTTTACTTTCTGGTGGCTGAACAACCGGAAGATCTGCGAAACTTATTGCGTTTTCAGATTTTCAGGTGGGCGCACCAATTCGTTTTCCTTTACGGCTTCGGTTTTGATCACGATGCACTGGCCGGTCTTGCAGTTTCGATCGGCCTGGGCCTCGGTTACAGGTTTGAGAAAGACGGCGGCGGCTTCGAGCCTTAAGGCAACCCAATCGGAGGCCCGGTAAATGTCGTACCATCGCCGGGCGATGGCGCCGCGCAGAACCTGGACCCATTGGAACGACGTTCCGCTTGCGTCCTTCAATTTCAGGACGAAGGTTTTGCCGTTGGCTAGTTCATCTGTGCTTAGCATGTCGCCCTTTCTCGGCTATTCGGAATCCGACTACACAAAGAAAAAAACCGACGTAATCCAATCCCGAGATACGGGATTCAATCACGTCGGCATACTCTGCAACCGGCCCCCCGGGAGAGCGGGGTGCCAGCTATTTAGTCATCCGAGGAATTGTATTCACTGCATGATGGAGGGGGCATTTACTCCTACATCGCTCTACAGCGTAGGACGCTGGCCTGGTAATTGCAATGAACAAATGTTTGGATTTCGCTCTGAATCGCGCATCTGATCCATCCGCGACGAATCTATTTTTTTTTATCGCGGAACAGAGGTGATTCGGCAAGCGTGAAGAGTACAACCTCTTCTCCGGTCACTGTGCTGATGTCGTGATGGAGGCTTAGTACCTTGACGCCGGTGATTTCCTGCACCATGGCCTCCATCATCGGCCGGGCGGTTTCAATGAGGTGGGTGCGCACTTGCTTGAGCAAATCGCGGCCCTTTTCGGCGGGCAGGGTCTTGACCAGGTGCTGCTCGGCGGCGGTCAGAACCCCCTTGAGCCGCACGACTACCAGCTCATCGATCAAGTGAACGCGAACGTCTTTGGGGCCGCGGCCCAGGTATTCCTGCTCGAACTGCACCATGCCCCTGGAAATAGCGCTCTCAATTTCGCCTTGAGTCTGCATTTAGAAGAATAGTATAGCGAATAAACGGGAATCTTCTTGCTATGCGATTTTGCAGGCGTATGATGATTTTGTTAGTGATTCCTAAAAAACGTCGCCTCACTTCGGAGCGCGATATCTTCGGATGACTCAATGAAGGGTATTCCTGCCAAAAGCTGGAAGACCCGTTAACAAGTAAGCCGACGCAATTGGATCCCGAAACTCCGGGATTCGGATTGCGTCGGTTTTTTTGTTTTTCAGAGCATCGTTTTGAACAACGGACTGAGTGTTTCATTTATCAAGGAGCCGCGCCGACGTATGGCAGGATCTGGGTGTATGACGTGACAAACGATCGCATCGATTATTCCGGTCCGCTGCGAGCGAATGAAGCGGTTACCGTGGATCCGAAGACCAACACGGTCACAATCAACGGCCGCGTTGTCTCGGACACGCTCGTGCAAGGCGCGCAGCACCGGGTTTATTTTGTGTCCGCGCAAGACAGCCCGTCGTAGCGGCCGGCCGGCCGGGCTTCTTACCGCGACGTTGCTGACGCTTCGAGCCATCTTCCGTTAAGCCGAGCGATCGGCCGAAGAAAAGGAGTATCGTCATGTTGGTTCTATCGAGAAGGAACAGCGAATCGGTCGTCGTGGGAGATCCCATCGGCCCCATTGAGTCGGCGCTCAAAGTCACCGTGATTGAGATTAAGAAGACAACGGTGCGCCTGGGCTTTGAGGCAACTGCCGGCATTCACATCAACCGCTGGGAAGTATGGCAGCGAATGCACAGCACGGCGCCATCGGTCGCCCACTGAGTTACCCCCTGGGGGAATGGAGGTCCCTATGTCGATTGCGATGGAGCCATTTGGATCAGATGAACAGGGGCCGGAATTACCGGTCTCGGACGGATGGCGAAGCGCGGTCTTTCCCTATCGGTTGCAGTGCCGGGCATGCGGCTTTGAGCCGATGGCTGCACGAATTCCGCGGGGGGAGCGTTGCGAAAAATGCAACAGTTGTTCGTGGGAGCGATTCGCATTTCCACGAAGCCTGCTCATAAGCGCCGATCAACGCGCCGGCGACGGTCCGGAATTGCATTTATCGCTGGCGGTAGCAGATACAACGTGAGACCGTCCACGAAATTTGGAACTCTTTTTTAGAAATTGGAGGCAGTTATGAGTATGCAACGTGTTTTCGGAATCGTCCTGCTGGTGGCGGGAATCGCCTTGCTGATCGTCGGGATGAACGCGTCCCACTCGGCGGCGGACCAGATCAGCAATACGTTCACCGGGAAATTTACCCAGGCGACGGCGTGGTACATCTTCGGCGGCGGCGCGGCCGGACTGGTCGGGCTGCTCATGGTCGTATTCGGCGCGGGTGCGAAAAACGCCTAACGCCCTTTATTTTTAGCGAACGTGCCCTTTGTGCCGGGTGTGGGTTGGTGTCGGGATTGCTGTTGGTATTCCGCGACGTGTCTTCCGGAGGAGATATGCGAACACCAGAACATCGGCACACTGTGGCGCGGTCGCAGGTCGCTGCACGGTAAACCAGTTTGCTTTTTTTTGGAATGAATCATGAAACCAGATGACGATCAAACAATCGCGCACCAAACGGCAGATGTCGTGGACAGTGTCGCGGACGGCATCCGATCTGCAGCCCAAAGTGTGGGCGGAAGCGTTCGAAGCACGGCTCACGCGGTGCACGAAGCGGCCGGGCAGGCGGCCGGAGCTGTGCGGAACAGTTTGGAAGACGTTGGGCAATACGCGCGCCATTCCTTCAACCGCACCCGCGCCAAGGCTCGCTCGGTGGAGAAGAGTTTCGAGCGCAGCGTGCGCGACCATCCCAAAACCGCGGTGCTCCTCGGCGCGGCGATCGGCGCGGGCATCGTCATCTGGTGGACGCGGAAAGGACGCTGATGTCGATATCAAACCAAAAAGTGAAATTGACGACCGTGACGTCGGATGAAGCGCTGGGGCTTCTGCGTAACGTGGCAACCGGCCGGTCGGTTCCGAAGCTCAAGAATCCGTACCAATATTGGACGGATGAGACCGTTGAGTTTTTGGTTGAGGGCTGGAAATTGGTGATATTCACCGATAAGACGCGCTCGCGGCACCTGGACAGCGTGGTGTGCGCGGACGGACGGCGAGGGGAATTCGATGACTGGCGCCGCGACGTGCAATTCTCCCAACAGCCTGAAGACCGCCTGAATCGCGAAAACAGCGAAGCGGTGGATCGAATGTTTTGGGCTTTCAGGCGAGCGCGATAGTAAACCGGCTTGTCGTTCGACGCATCGCCGGCGATGGCGGCATCGATTACGAAAAGGTGAAACAATGAACCCCGCAGAAGATCAGGCCGCGAAACATGCGGCCAACAAGGCAGCGGACGAACGGACCAACGCCGCCAACAAGGCCGCGGATGAACGGACCAAAGCAGCCAACCGGGCCGCGGATGAACGCGCAAATGCAGCCAACCGGGCCGCGGATGAGGCGGCGAATCTTGCAAACAATGCCGCCGACCAGATCAGTCGGGCGGCGAACAAGACGCGGGATGAACGTGCCGCGCGGTTGAATTAACCGACCGGCAAAATCGTCAGAGAAAAGGGGTCAGGTTCCGTTTCCTCAGAAACGGAACCTGACCCCTTTAGTTACCCCAAATCTCCTGCGCCATTTGCGCCTGCTCCTTGAACGCGGTTCGAAACCGGTCAATCATGACGATAAACCTGATCACCTGTATAAAAAGCACCAGTCCCACAATCGCCCCGCCACAGGTCACCGCCATGATGCCTCCCCCGCCGAAGCCGGCAGCGCCGCGGGTTGCGAAGATAATGCTTTGGATGATTCCGAAAACGAGGTAAATCGCATAGGAGCCGCACAGCCAGACCTTCAGGGTTTCCGCCTGCAGCGAAAGCGACTGATCGGGAATCCGCAGCGCCAGCTTCGCCAGATATTGAAGCAGCGCCCAGTCGCCGGCGACGCCGATCAGGGCCAGCACTCCGGTGACGACGCCAAACGCGGCGCTCAGCGCGGGCGCCATCGTCGTAAATCTGAAGACAGACTCCACGAACGCACTGGCCACCCCGAAGAGCAGCGTAATGCGAATGAATTTTCGGACGTTTCCGTATTGATCCTCCCCCACGCCGCTGGGATCGCGCTCGGTCAGCAGCCACGATCCCGCCCACCCAACCACGCTCGCCCCAAGCGCGATCAAACGGAAGACCGCCCGGGCGCCGGCGGGGCTGAACATTCGCATCGCCCCGAGCACGACGCCCAGGATGGTCAAGCCGATCGCCAGAAAAATGCCGATCAGCAAAAGCTTTGCCCCGACCCCCAGATTTTTCACCCACGGAGGCTCAGAATATCGGAGCAGATCGCCGTGGACGGACATGGCCACCGGCGTTCCACACTCCGGGCACTTTCCGGCCACCGGCTGCGTACGCAAATTATAAGAACACTTCCGACACGGAGTGTCTTCAATCACAAACTCCGCCGGCGGCGCACTGGGAAGTGGAAACGGAGGCGGCGATAAAGCCGGAAGAGGCGGTGGATCCATTCTTTTTAGCCCGTTCTGAAATGCCCGAGTCTAGAGCAGTTTCATTTCATTCGTAGCGTCCGCGTCGCCTTCGGCGACCCCTTCGGGGTTGCTTTGGGCGAGGTTGTCCGCGGCGTCATCGCTCCTCAACGGGTCTATTCAAACCCGCTTCGTCGCTCTTCCTTGCGGCCGACCTCGCCCAAAGCAACGCAGACGCTACGACTGAAATGAAAATGCTCTATGCGGTCTGCCCAAGGGTCGAATCATCCGAGCTTGGCGTCGTGGGCTTGGCCGTCAGGATATGCTTGATGAGCTCCAGACGCATGGTGATCTGATCCATGTCCGCGGGCCTCTTCGCGGGCCGCGTCGAGACGCATTCCATCACCAGGTTCGACAACCCCGCCGGCACATTGGGATTCAATTCCGCCGGTGTCTGAATCGTCTGGTCCAGCAAAAAGCTGTTGTCCCCTTTTTTGTTGACGGTGTAGAGGGTGGGGATGTTGGTGCCGGTGACGGTCCAGTAGATGGTTGCCCCGAGGTTAAAGACGTCGGTCTGGACGCTGATCGGCCGGCGGGCGACCTGCTCGGGGGCGATGTAGTCGGGGGTGCCCTGGATGCGCTCTTTCACCGTGCCGATTTTGCATGCCTGACCGAAGTCAATCACCTTCACCATTCCGGACTCGGCACGGAGAATGTTGTTTGGCTTGATGTCGCAGTGGGCGTAGCCGAGGGCGTGCATGGCCTTGAGGCCCTGGGCGGCGCGGATGAACGTGTCGACGACTTCCACCATGTCGCGCGGGGGCGAACATCGAGCGGCCGGCCATCCACCAGCTCCATCACCAGGAAGGCCTCCTTGGCCTGCATCAGGATGTTGCGGACGATCTTAAGTTCGTAGCTTTTGCGGAGGTTGGGGTGGGTAAATTGGTGGGAAACCTCGTATTCGGTTTCCACCTGCTCGATGAAACGGGCGTCCTTTTTCTCGGCGCACAGACGTGCTTCAGCGCGTAAACCTGCCGCGTCCGGGGATCGCTGACAGCGTAGATTACGCTCCGCGCACCTTCGCCCAAGCGCTCCAACACCTCATACTGGAGGAGCTTTTGACCCATGTACTACAGTTCCATCCCGAATAACGTCATTTTCCGCGCCTGAAGGAGGGAGTGCAGCCGCGGCAGACAGTCCAAGGTTGGGGATAACAAGGGATTATGAAAGCAACCGCCTTGGAGCGAGACGTTACCCGCTTTGATTATTAACTTAATCGTAGGCTAAGCAATGGCAGAATAAATAGCAAGAAGAATAATGGGGCGGGAGGGCAATGCCGATTGCCGAATGCCAAATGCCGAATTGCTTACGGGGAAACTAGTTAGCTCTCGATTGTGATAGTGTTCGAATTGGGCAATTGGCACCCGCCGATCGGCATTAAGGGAGCAATTGGTCCCTGAAGGCCGTCACCGGGAAATACCGGCCGACGCTGGAGGGGGAGGCGGTGTCGTTGAGCATGATGATCTTGTCGGCGCTGATGCGGAACTGGGTCTGGAGTGTGGTCACGAGCTGGGACAGGCGGCGGATTTGAGTCGGGGTGGGCATGGCGTGGTCAAAGTCGCCGATCAGGCAGATGCTGATGCAATCGGGCTGGATGGAATCGACGCCTGGGGAGGGGGCGGCAGCCTGCTGCTTGTTCCAGCGGGGGCCCATCTCGATCTGCCCATCCTGGCAGCCGTCACCGTTGCCGATGACGAAATGATCGCACAATCCGGTGGTTGGGCGGATGAGGCTCTGGGCGTCGCCGCCGGAGGTGCCGGAATGGTGGATGAAGATATAGTTCCAGCGCTGGGCGCGGGCGGGAATCGAGGTTTTGAAGATTTCGTCAAGGAAGGGGCCGTGATCGGAGGCGGAAAGGCTGCTGAACCCCTCGGCCGAGAGGGGCGGCGGAGCCAGAAAGAGCAGCAAAGCGCTGGCCAGTGAGAGCATGGCCATAAGACTCGTCAGCACAACAATTTTGCGGTTTGATCGCATCGGCAACCGTCCGATAAAAACCCAGTGAGCGCTTCTGCAAATTCATCGGCAGATGCTTGCGAATCCGTTGCGTATTTTTTTGAAAATTTGAATGTGGACGTTAGCGGCCGCCTGGTCGCCCTATCGGGTTTGTTCGCCCGGTTCATTCCCTCGGTTTATTGCCCCGGTCTATTGCCTGGCCAACTGAGCCTTCCACTGGGCGCCGAGCTGGGCAGCGGTTTTGCCGGTGTATTTCACCCACAATTCATCCGAATAGACCCCCTGGTAATTGGCCACGTTCATTTGGGCAACGATGTCCTTGTCGTAATTGTTAATAACCCATTGAAGGAAGGCCGCCGAAACGCGGTAGCTCGCATCATACTGCGCCTCATCTCCGGTAGGATGCGGCCGCAATTTCGCCGGCTCAAACTCAAACCATCGAATATAGTCCGCGCTACCCTCCAGCAGCCAGGTTGGCATATGCCGCCCATGGAAAACATGGAACGGCTGCTGCACGACGTGCACTTCCTCATGCACGAACGCCCCCACCGCTTCGCGGTGAAGCTGGGATCGAAACCAGTCCGGATTAGCCACGATGAACGTCCCCTCGGTTTGCGCAACCCCTTTGTATTTGGCGTCAAAGAGAATCGCGAAATGATCCGGCGGCGTGTAATGCGGCACCGGAAGCTCGGCAACGATCTTCGGGTACCAGGTTTGAAGCACCGGAACCAGCGTTTGCCGGGCCCACGGATCCAGATCGGGAGCCTGCGACGTATCGACGCGGATCCGGACAACCGAGCCCGTCGATGCCGGCTGCGTCGCCGCCGCCCCCGCGCCGAAAGCGCTCGCGTCAACGACAAGGCCAAGCACGATTACGCCAACCCAATAGAAACGCATGCGCTCCGCAACCTTCATCACAGTCCTTGTTCTAAACCGCCACTCATCCAACGAGTTTACCAGCGCAATCGCATCACCCCTCTTAACCCCCCCTCTTACCCCCTCGCCCGGTACGCCGGGAGAGGGATGGGGTGAGGGCGTCTTCCTCTCTACTGCTCTACTTTCTAATGCTCAACTCTCTCGCGAAGCGCGGGGTGAGGGCCGTCTTTTCTCTACTGTTCTACTTTCTATTGCTCAACTTTCTCGCGCAGCGCCCCTCCTCCCGATCGATTCCGGGCTGTGGGACGAATGAGACAAAATGAGACGGTTTTGAAGATTTACATTAGTGTTTGCTAACTAGAAGATTATTGTGGTTATTGATTGACATTTCGAAGTTTGGCGTTTTCGGGAATGGTCGGAATGGGAAGTGAGTCCATCGTTTTCCCAAATGAAGGGGACACGACCCTTAACATTAAGGGTCGTGTCACGTTCAGCCTAGAGGAAATGTCCCGGAAGCACTGCCAAGACGGTGTTTCGAAAGAATCGCCTGCTCTTTTTCAAAAACCGCTCATTCAACGACTTCAGGATAGGAATTAAATCCTCAGTTCGCGTAAGCCGTTCGGGAAACTCAATCCTTCTGGCGATTTCCTTCGCCTTTTTCGCATTCACCCCAAATGGTTCAGAGTGAAATTCGACACCGTTGCCCGGGGGGTTTCCCAAATACGCGAAATGACAATTATCCTTGCGAGGCGCCGTGCTATGCCTCTTGAGCGGAGCCGGCAATGGATCGGGAAGATCTGCCACGTCCACCAGCCAAGAGTGCCCGATGACATCTGAACCGGCTTGCACAAGTTCATCTATACTCCCAACGTCTGGAAACACATAAAAACAACTGTGAGGGTGTTGGCCAAACGCGGCTTGCAAGGTTTGCATCTGGCCATGCTCGACCCTGAAGCGTCGTCCGCGCCTCCGCGTCAAAGCCTGCGAAGCCTTAAATTGGAAGATGATCGCGAAGCCGCCGAGACTTGTAACCGCATCAAAACCAAGTTGGCTTTCCTGAAGTTGCGTGAGTCCAAACCACACGATCCTGTTCGGCCACGGCACGAAGTGACGAAATGCAACCTCGGCAGAAAACTGCGAACAAAAGGTAAGCTCCAGACTTTTCTCGCTGAGTTTCCCGCTCCCCGTTTCGGCAGCAGCTATTGCGGGCGTGCTCGGCAGGCCCACTGGAATAGAAACTGCATTCGTCGCCCGGGTCGCAAAGTTGGCCATACCGCAAACTATACAGACGCGCAGAACAGGTGGCGAGTATTTACCCCTGACGTAGATCAAACTAACGCTTAACCAGCGCAAGTGTCCGCGTCAGAAGCGGAAAACAAGCGGTCACTCTGAAATACAACCAGTACCCCGCCACCCCTCCGCGGCCCAACAAGAATCGATAAAATCGGGCGCTTTTTCGGCTGTTTTTGAATCCCAAGCCCCTATCCCGCCTCTAACCCCAAGCCCCCAAACCCCTTACATCCAGCCAGAATATTATCACTCACTAACAAAACTCCGAAAAGCGCAATATTGTCCGGGACTTCCGCGTCTTAGAGCTGGGATTTTTCGGGTTTTCACTCGAAAGGCTGCGTTGCCTCGATGGGCAACGGCGTGGAAGGTTCAGCGCTGCTCCTGCAGCGCATGCCGCGGCGTTCACCGGCGGCCGGACAACAAAAACCCCCGGTGACTTACTTGACGATTTTTTCAGCCTTCTTCCGTGCCACACGCTGACGCTGCAGCTCGCATTCCCGTTCTCGCGCTGCAGGATGGGAATAATCTCTTGCAACGTGGCCCCTCCCGCGGCGACCAGGCTCAGCATCGCGTAGGCATATTTGCTCACCGGACGCTGCGTGTGCAGATAGATCAACAGCACCCCGATGACCGCGATGTAGAACCCGGTGGTGACGCCGTTTTTGCTGTGGCTGGTGAGATGGCGGAAGTGGGCGTGCACTTTCAGCCAGCGGAAAAACAGCTCGATCTTCTATCGCCAGCGGTAGAGCAGACCGATGACATGGGCGGGAATGTTAAGAAGATTGGTCAGCAGCCGCAGGGGCCTGTCGGGTTTGTCCGGGTCGAAGATCGTCACTTCCCGAAGCCATTTTCCCGCCGGAGGAGCAAAGCGTGGCCCTTCTGAGCCCAGGTATCCGATCCGGTCGCTGAGAATGCCGGCAGCGCGGTCTTCATCGCTCAGCGGCAGGGACTTGGGGGTCAAGTCATTGTTTTCGATGGGAATGAAATAGTTGTTTGACTTGAGCCGGAGCACAAAATCGCTGCAGGCATGTACGATCCGCTCCAGCAGCTCGAAACAGACGTAGCCGCGGTCCATGACGTAAATCTGTCCCGGCTCCAGGGACTGCATCAGCGCCTGCGCCTCGGAGCATCCCGCGCCGCTGATCGTCACTCCCTCGGGAACCCCCACGCCCGCCGCCCATTGAAGATTCAGGCGAATCGTGTCCATGGGCTTTCCGTTGGGTCGACTTTGATGCAGCGCCCAGGCCACGTCGGCGGCAACGGTGAACAGCGACCCATCCACCACCCGTACCCGCTCGGTCAACTCCGCCAGCTTCGGATCGCCGTGACGCAGGTGCGGCAGCCGCGCCCGCAACTCCTCGATGATCGGCTCCAGCAGCGTCGGATCGAACAGGGCGTTGGCATCGGAAAGCGTGGAACGCGGCAGGCGATCGACCGAAAGCTGCTCCTGCATCTGCTCGGTCTGGCTGAAATCCTCCATCGTCCGCAGGCTGCGAATCGCCGGCGTGAAAAACGCCAGCAGATAGGCAAGGGTCACATCGTCATAAAAAAGCGTGCGATTGGGGTGGGGATGCGCCGCCCGCAGGCGGGCCAGATGATCCTGCAAAATACCGACGTACTTGCCGCCGAACAAATCCTCCCCCCGCACCGCCGGCCGCGGCTTTCGTCCCGGCTTGGCGGGCAATCCAGAAGCTGGGCAAAGGTCCGCGTGCACGTGGCGGCAGTGAACCACAAAACGCTGCTTCGCGCAAGCGCAAGATTGTGTCATTGGTGAGCCCGCGTTCCGGACACTATTGCGAAAAGCGCCCGATTCTGTCAGACCCGCAAAGATTCAAAACGCAAACCCCTTAAGCTGCCCTTCCTGCAAGGGAAGGAAGACCCCGCCGCTGTCGGATGCCACATTCGCCAGCACCTTGTCCCCGACATTGCCATTGATCGCGATGCAGTCGATCTTCGCCTTGGATGATCCCCGAAGCTGCGAAGCCGCGACCACCAGGGAATCATCCAGGTCTCCCGCCTTGGCGGTTACCAGAAAGATCTGGCCGGGATTGCTCGCGAAGGCGACTCTCAGAGCCGCCACCGCGTCGGTGCTTCCCTCGGCCCCGACGTCCTGCAATTTGTTTTTGGCGGCGTCAATGTTGTCCTTGACCGCAAACGTCGCGTGATCGTTGGGATAGGCCGGACTGTCCGGGTTCCAGAAAACGATCTGGAACTGCCGGTCGGAGCCCAGCGAATCGATGGATTTAAATAGGGCCGATTTGATTTCATCCAGCACATCGGCGGAGCTGGAGCCGTTGTCGATGACGTAGACGACGACGGATTGATCGATCGGTATCCCGCAGAAGGAGGCGGCAACGGGTGCGGCGGGTGGGGGATTCTGGACGTTTGGCAGAGGATTATTTCCGACGATGCTTTGGCCGGGCGGAGGGGAATTGGCGGCGGAAGTGGAGGAACCGCGGAAAACTAAAAAGAGGACCACGACGAGAAGAATCAGGATGACGGCGACGGCGATTCCCAGCACCGGCGTCAGATTTTTCGCAGGCGGCGCGGGAGGCTTGCGCGGGGACTTGCGGAGATCGGAATTGGAAAGGCCGCTGCTTTGGAGGACATCCGCGAGGTCTTCCAATCCGCTTCCGCTGCCGACGCCGGCGCTGCGGGCTTTGTTCTCGAACAGGGTTTTGGAGCCCTTGAGGGCGCCGCTGGCGGCCTTTTGCGCGGAGCCTTTGGCGGGGACGGTCTGGATCGTGCCGCAGTGCTGGCACCTGCAGACACCGCCGGCGAAGGCATCGTCGATGCTCAGCACCCTTTTGCAGCTTGTGCAGGTGATTTGAATCATTTCCGGCTGGACCCTGGCTGGGGGAGATCGAAATTACGGCTGCCACAGATAATAGAACCCGCTGGGCAACCAATCGGTCATGGGAAGTTTCAGCGTCATCTCGTTGCTGGCCTTGGGAGTGGGCCCTGGGAAATCGGCGTAGATGGAGCCGGTATATCCATAGGGCCGGCGGTACATCATCACCTCTCCATCCCCCACGCCGGCCAGTTGGCGGGCCAGGGCGATTGCGTCGTCGAGGCGGCCGGTCTGGTCGGCCAGGCCCAGCGTTACAGCACGGTCGCCGCTGAAGACGCGGCCATCAGTGACCAGGGCGATGGTGGCCGGGTCCTTGATGCCCCGGCTCTTGGTAACTACATCGCGAAAGCGGGCGAAATATTCATCCACCATTCCCTGCATGATTTCGCGGGCCTCTGGCGTCAGGTGCTTGTAGGGGGAAGCCATGTCTTTCAGCGGGGCGCTCTTGATGGAATTGACCTCGATTCCGAGCTTGTCGAGGGTGTCGGCGAGGTTGACCGCCTCGAAAATCACGCCGATGCTGCCGACGATGGAGGTGGGGCTGGCGACGATGCGATCGGCGCCGCAGGAGACGTAATAGGCGCCGCTGGCGTCGAGCTCCATCGCCTCGACTACGACGGGTTTATGGGTTTTTTCGCGGAATTTGACCAGGTAGTCGTACATCGTGTCGGAGGCAGTGACGGATCCGCCGGGGGAATTGACACGCAGGACAACGGCTTTGACGGAATCGTCATTGGCTGCCTCGTCCATCTGCTGGACGAAGAGGCTGACGGGGTTTTCCCCTTCGGAGATGAGGCCGTCGCTTCGCTCATCCATGAGCGTCCCTTCCACGGGGACGATGACGACCTTGTCGGCTTTGGGGCCGGGAACGACGGCGATTTTTTCCAGTCCGTAGTCGGCGGTGACCGGGGTAACCAGGAAACTCGGCGTGCCGCAGCCCGCCAGGCACAACATCAGGCAAAGGGCGAACGTCAGCCGCATCTAAAATCCTCCATGGGGGGAGAGTGGAATACCGTCCTGAATCAAATTCGCTACGATAACGGCTGGAGATTCTAGCGGTGGCATATCGCGTGAGCAAAGCGCAATTCGGGGCACTCGTCGAAGAGGCGATCGCGGAACTTCCGGAGGAGTTTGCGCAATTTCTGGAGGAAGTACCGATTGAAGTGCGGGACAATCCGGATGAGTCGCATCTTCGCGGCGCGCATGTCGGTCCGGGCGGGCTTCTGCTGGGGCTTTATGTAGGTCGGCCGCGCACGATGCGGAGCGTGGAGGATTCGGGGGCGATGCCGGACGTCATTTATATTTTTCAAGAACCGATCCAGACCGTTTGTAACTCGCGGGAGCAGCTCCTGCGGCAGGTCCGGGTAACGGTTCTTCATGAGATCGGGCACCATTTCGGGCTGGGGGAGGACGACCTTACCCGGCTCGGCTATCGATAATCATTTATTCGGAAAGAAGTTATCGTTCGGTTTGCCGGGATTGCGCGGGCTATCGGCTGTTAAATGAGTCGTCGGTGGCGGGGAATTTGCCACAACCCGGCCCGATATTCCGTCGTACAACCCAGTATTGCCGATGCTCAAAGGTGTGATCGGCCGGTGGTTTATTGTGGACATCGGCGGCTGGGGCGCGTATTTTCAAGCGTTCGCCTCCGAGGGGCGTCGGACCAGTTATTGGGCGACTATTTGTATATTAGAAGTCGCGAGAAGGAAGTTGGAACCCCATGATTTCCAGAAAATGGCTAGGGCGGAGCGTTTTGGCGCTGGCGATGTTCGGGTTGCTGCCGTTTGCGGGGGCGGACGCCGCCAATCCGCCGGATGAGATGCTGATCGCCCGGACGATTCCATCGCACACGGCCAAGCCATCGTTCATGGAGATCGGGATCGTTCGCAAGTGGTTCGTAAAGCCCGACGACGTGGTGAAGAAGGGCGAGCTTCTGGGGAAGGAAGATACCGACCTTGAGACGCTGAAGCTGCGGTCGCTGCAAATTCAGGCGAATTCCACCGCGGCGGTCGAGGCTGCGACCGCCGACCGGGATGCGCGGAAGATCGAATACGAAAACAAGGAAAAGGGGTTCGCCGAGCAGGCGGTAAGCCAATCGGAAGTCGATGAAGCCAAGCTCGATTATGAGGAGCGGGAGGCGCTGCTCCGCAAGTCGCTGGCGGACCGGGAAAAGTCCTTGGCGGACGTCGACGTGCAGGCACGCACCGTCGACAAGATGCAGCTTTTCAGCCCGGTCGATGGAATCGTACAGCAGATTAGCATTCAGGAGGGGGAAGTCGTCGATCCCAATAAACCGGACGGTGCGCTCACGATCGTGACCAACGACCCGCTATGGGTTGAGATAAAGGTCCCATCATCGGAATCGCTGAAGCTGAAAATTGGCGATCCGGCACAGGTGGAGTATCAAACTGAACAAGGTACATGGCTCGATGCGAAAGTGATCTTCCTTGATCCAGAGGTTGATGCCGGCAGCGACAAACAGACGGTGCGGCTGGAATTG
This sequence comes from uncultured Phycisphaerales bacterium, assembly GCA_963755915.1. Lineage (GTDB taxonomy): Bacteria > Planctomycetota > Phycisphaerae > Tepidisphaerales > Tepidisphaeraceae > PALSA-1353. Next base: position 1,439,219 of record CAVWLP010000002.1, on the reverse strand, counting down.
TCCAATCCCAACAATACTCCGTCGGGTTTGTGGGTGCAGGTCCGTTTTCCGTCGGCACAGTGAGCTCTGCTGGGAGATTTTGACAGGTAGCGGGACTATTGCTGGCCGGAAATAAATTTGTCTTTTGCTGGATATCGGACTTCCAAATTCTCGATGAATCGGGAGCCTTGGGGCCGAATTGATCTGAAATGTTCAGACCCTTGCAGGTGACGTGTGGCACAAGGAATTGTTGAATCACAAGGCTCGGAAAAGTCGTTGCAGGCGCAGGGGTCTTCCCTTTCGGGCCTGGTTCAGCACCTGCTGATGGCGGGCGACAGTCTGCCGGAGTTCATCAAGGGGATTCTCAAGGCGCAGATGGTGATGGTGGCCGGCGACTGAGGCCGCGGCATTTCTGGTCGAGCCCTCGCAGGACCCCAAAGAGCCGACGCTGAAGCTGATCGAGCACATTCGCACCGACAACAGCCCCCCCGAGAAGCGAGCCGCGGCGGCGGCGGAGTTTCAGCGGCTGATCAAGCAGACGCTGAGCCAGGGGAAAGAAGGGGCGATTATCGAGTTGAATACGGGGGAAGGGGGCACGGGAATCGAGCCGCTGTTTTGCCTGATCACGACGCTGCGGAGCGTGCCGGCGCAGGTGGTGGCGGTTACGGCGGTCATCACGCGAGCTGCTGGATTTGAGGCGCGCCCAGCAGCGGCTGATGTCGATGAACCTTGTTGCCGGATATTTCGATCTGTTCACGCTTCGCCGGCAGAACGAGCAGTCGCAGATCGTGGCGCAGTCGCACCAGCACGTGTTGCAGCTCGCGACGGCGGTCGCCACGGCTGAGGGGTTCCAGTCGGCGGCGATGAATCTGTGCAATGAATTGGCCACCCGCACCGGGGCGACGCGGGTGGCGCTGGGGTGGATGAAGAAGAGTCAGGACGTGGAAGTGAAGGCTCTTTCGCACACCGAGCAATTCGACAAGCGGCAGGAGCTGGTCAAGACGCTGGAAAAAGCGATGGAAGAATGCATCGACCAGGAAGAGCCGGTGCATTTTGAGCCACAGGGTGGCGGGACGCAGAATGTGAGCCGGGCGGCGCAGGATCTGTCCCGCGCTGAAGGCGGAAACGTCGTACTGACGCTGCCGCTTCGCCGGCGGGCGGATGTCGTCGGCGCGGTGACGCTGGAATTCCCCTCGACGCACAAGCTTTCGCAGCAGGCCTCGACCGGGCTGTCGGTGGCCGTGGATCTTTTGGCTCCGCAGCTTTTTGACCGCTATCAGAACGACCGCTGGCTCATCACCAAAGCCGGCCTGAGCCTGGAGGAGCTTGGCAAGAAAGTCGTCGGCCCGCAGCACACGCTGGCGAAGGTGCTGGTGGTGCTCGGCGTGCTGCTGCTGCTTTTCATCAGCGTTTATCGCCCGATGTATCACGTGATCGCGCCGTTCGAATTTGACGCGGTCGATAAGCGAAAACTTCAGGTTCCCTTCGACGGGCAGATCGACGACGTTAAGGTTCTGCCGGGCGATTACGTCACCAAGGGGCAGGTGCTGCTGACGATGAAGACGTTCGACCTCCAGCTCGATCTCAACGCCCATGAAGACGACATGCGCAAGGCCAAAGCCGAATGGATGAGCTACACCGCCCAGGGCAAGCAGTCGGAGGCCGACGCGGCCGAACAGGAAATCGAAAGGGCAAACGCCGAGGCGCAGGAAGACCAGGAGAAGATCGACCGCGGGACGGTCCGGGCGCCGTTTAACGGGGTGATTCTGTCGGGCGATCTCGTCGATCAGCGCAACGCGATGAAGAAGGAGGGGGACGACCTCTTCACCATCGCCGCCGACACCGGGCTTCGCGCCAAGATCACGGTCAGCGAAGGGGACGCACAATATCTGAAACCCGGCCAGCCCGGCGAGCTGGCCACCACCGCACTGCCGACGGAAAAATATGGTTTCATCATCGACCGTGTTGTCCCGCTGGGGGAAACCAAGGACGGGGACAACAAGTTCACGGTCTATGGGACGATGAAGCAGTCCTCGCCGACGTGGAACCCCGGCATGGCGGGGTACGCGCACGTCGATATCGCGCATCGTTCCCTGCTGTGGATCTGGACGCACAAGTTTGTCGAGTATCTGCAGTTCAAGCTTTGGATGTAATTTCGCGATCAGGTCGCGGGGCAATTTTAGATGCTTCAGCTCAGACCCACATTTTCGGAATCATGGTACCGCGTCGCGGACCTTAAACCGCGGCTTCGGGCCGGGGCGCAGGTTTCGCGCCAGTATTATCGCGGCGACCGGTGGTATGTCGTGCGCGATCCGGCGGGGAACCAGTTCCACCGGCTCAGCGACGCCGCGTATCGGTTCGTCGGCCTGCTTGACGGGCGAAAGAGCGTGCAGCAGGCGTGGGACCTGGTTGGCGGTCAGCTTGCCGACGACGCGCCGACGCAGCCGGAAGTGATCCACGTTCTCAGCCAGCTCTACGCGGCCAATCTGCTGGAAACCAACATCACGCCCGATGCGATGGTGCTTTTGCGGCGGCATAAGAAGCTGGTGCAGCAGAAGATGCAGAACCGGCTGATGAACGTGCTGTTCCCGCGCATCCGGCTGTGGGACCCGGACAATTTCCTGTGCCGGTGGATGCCCCTGGCCCGCATGATCTTCGGCAGGGTCGGAGCCATCATCTGGCTGATCGTTGTCGGGCTGGCCCTGATGACGGTCCTGCCGCAGTGGGACCAGCTCAAGGCCGAAGCCGGCTCGGCCCTCGATTTTCAGCACAATTTTGAAAACCTGTTTCTTCTTTATGGCACGTTCGTCGTCATCAAGCTGATCCACGAATTGGGTCACGCGTTCGCGTGCCGGCGATTTGGCGGAGAGGTGCATGAGCTGGGGCTGATGCTGCTGGTTCTGGTGCCCACGCCGTTTGTCGATGCGTCGACGGCCTGGTCGTTCCCGAGCAAATGGGAGCGCGTATTCGTCGGCGCCGCGGGGATGATCGTCGAACTGTTCGTGGCGTCACTGTTCGCATTTGTCTGGGCGGGAACGAACGCGGCGGCGTATCCGCTCGTCAAGCAGCTTGCGTATAACGCGATGTTCGTCGCCAGCGTTTCGACGGTTATCTTCAACGCCAACCCCCTGCTGCGCTACGACGGCTACTACATTTTGTCTGACCTTCTGGAAATCCCCAACCTGCGCCAGAAGAGCACGGAATACGCCCTGGGCCTGATCAAGCGGCATATTTTCCGGATGAAGCTTTCGCAGCCGCTACCGCCTTTTGGGCAGCGGATCTGGCTGTTGACCTACTCCATCGCGAGCAGCATTTATCGCGTCTTCATCGGCATCATGATCGTGGTTGTGGTGTTCGACAAGGTGCCGGTGGTGGGCGTGCTGATGGCGATCGGCGGCATCGTCACCTGGGGATGCGTCCCGCTGTTCCAGCTCGTGAAATACCTTGCCCTGGATCCGGAGCTGCATCGCAAGCGCAAGCGGGCGATTGGCTTTAGCGTGGCGGTGGCGGCCATCGTGGCGCTGCTGATTTTCCAGCTTCGGTTGCCGGTTCACGTTGAATTTGCGGGGATGGTGCAGCCGGATGATCCGGTGAATTCGCAAGGCGTCGCACAGAGCGGCGATTTGCGGGCGGCCGCCTCCGGGCACGTTGTCGCTGTCCTGGCGGAGGACGGACAGGCGATAAACGCCGGCGACGTTATCCTCAAGCTTGAAGACCTCGACGTGAAGAAAGACCTGGCCACCGACGATGCGATGATCCGTGAGATCACCATCAAGATGCGTCAGGACAGCGTCGAGGACCAGATCGAATATATCAAGGACACGGACGACCTGAAGGCGTGGGCCACCAAGTTCAAAGACGATCAGCGGCGAAGCGCGGACCTGACGATCACGGCCCCGTTCGCGGGCCGGCTGATCGCGCCAAACCTTCATGAATTGCCGAACACCTTTGTCCAGCGCGGGCAGGAGATCGGCCGGGTGGCGGTGCTCGATAAGCTGGTCATCAAGGGGGATATCGATCAGAAGGATTTTGAATTGATCCGGCCCGTTCCCTTCGACCGCGTGAAGGTTGAAGTGCGGCTGGCGGGGATGCTCGATCAGACGATCTCCGGCGGCGCGCTCACGCTCCCCCCTGCCGCCGTCACCGAACTGGTTCACCCCTCGCTGGGTTCCACGGGGGGTGAGGATATCCAGGTCGATCCGCACGATCCCAACGGCGTGCGCACCCAGATGCCGACCTTCGAAGCGTGGGTGAAGCTCGACAATCAAGATCAGCAAATCCTGCCCGGCCAGAGGGCGTACGTCCGGCTGACGCTCGACCGCGAGACGCTCTTCTGGCAGTGGCGGAACAAATTCCTCCAGCTCTTCCAGGCACACGACACGGGAAAGTGGCTCTAATCGCTTAGATATCATGTCTGTCGCCTCCGATGATCTCTGGTCCATATTCGACGCCCGACGGGTGAAGCACCCCGAACTTCGCGGGCTCGATCAGTTCTTCAGCGGAATCGTGGGATGGGCGGTTAACAAGCGCCGGGTTCTGGCGCGACTGATGGAGCAGGCCAATCGCATCGAAAAGCTTGAGCCGGAGATTCACAACCTGGGGGCGCAGAAATTTGGCGATGAAGTTTCCGCGGCCCGTGATCTGGCCAGGCTTGGGCAACTTCAGGGGGAGGCGCTGGACCGGGCGATGGCGGTCGCGCGGGAAGCGGCGCTGCGGGCGATCGGCTTGCGGCCGTTTCCGGTGCAGCTCGCCGGCGCGCTGGCGATGATGGAAGGCCTCATCGCCGAAATGGCGACGGGTGAGGGCAAAACCCTGACCGCGTCCCTGGCCGCGGCCGTGTGGGCCTGGCACGGGAAGCCTGTGCACATCATCACGGTGAACGACTATCTCGTCGGCCGCGACGCGGAGGAAATGGGGCCGGTTTACCGGATGCTGGGATTGACGGTCGGGCATGTCATTCATGAGACCAACCCCAGCGAGCGTTACGATCACTATCGCCGTAATGTCGTTTACGTTACCAGCAAGGAGCTGGTCGCGGATTTTCTTCGCGATCAGATCGCATTGGGGAATCTGCGTTCCTCGACGCAAACCGTGGTGGGGATGTTGATGGCGGGCAGCCAGCGAAGCCCGCTGATGGTGCCGGGGCTTTGGAAGGTGATCGTGGACGAAGCGGACAGCCTGCTGATCGACGAAGGGGTTACGCCGTTGATTATTTCAAACGCGCCGGAAGAAGAGGGCAACGCCTCGCTTTACGAGCGTGCCGACTCGCTGGCGATCCAGCTTAAAGCGGGGCGGGATTTCAAGATCGACTGGACGCTTCGCCAGGTCGATCTCACCCCGCGCGGCGAGGAGCAGCTTGACGTTCTCTGCGAAGGGGACGACGGCTTCTGGCAGGGGAAACGGCGCCGCGAGGAGCTTGTCGTGCAGGCCCTTTCGGCGCATCACTGCTTCACGCGGGGGGAGCATTATCTTGTAACGGCTGACCATAAGGTTCAGATCATCGACGAGTTCACCGGCCGCGTGCTGGCGGACCGTTCCTGGCGTCACGGGCTGCACCAGGCGATCGAGGTGAAGGAGACCGTTCCGGTGACCGCCGACAAGGAAAACCTCGCCCGCCTGAGCTTTCAGCGATTTTTCCGGCAATATCCCATCATGGCGGGCATGACCGGCACGGCATGGGAGGCCCGCAACGAGACGTGGCAGATTTACCGCCGGCCGATGGTGCGCATCCCCACCAACAAGCCGTGCATTCGCAAGCATCTGCCTTTGCGGATGTTCGACACGCTGGAGCAGAAATACGACGCGGTGGTGGAGCGGGTGTGCGAGATCAACGAAACCGGCGCTCCGGTGCTGGTGGGAACGCGCAGCGTGATCGCGTCGGAGGAGCTGAGCCGGCGATTCGCGGACAAGGGGAAGCTGCATCGGGTTCTTAACGCAACGCAAACGGCGCAGGAGGCGTCGATTGTGATGGAGGCGGGGCAGCAGGGGAAAATCACCGTGGCCACCAACATGGCGGGCCGCGGGACCGACATTAAGCTTGGCCGAGGGGTGGCGGAACTTGGCGGGCTTCATGTGATTGCAACCGAGCCGCACGGCTCCGGGCGCGTCGATCGGCAGCTTTTCGGCGCGCGGCCCGGCAGGGAGACCCCGGGTGCGCCAGATGTTCGCCTGCGCAGGACGATGTGTTCGTCCGCCATGTCCCAAGACTTCGAAACAGTTGGCGCGCCATCGACGCGGCCCGGCTGATCGCCATCGCGCAGGCCCGCGCGGAGCGGCTGGCGAGGTTCAACCGGAAGCAAGTGCTCCGGAATGACGACTGGATGGATCAGTCGCTCCCATTCTGAACGGTTTCATCTACGCTTCATTCACCATTTTTATTTTTGAAGTATCGTTGTTTTCGCGCTTGTATCGTCTCTCCGCCCCCGTATAACTCCGCCCGCACGAGAATGGAGACGCGAAACAATTGACGACCACAAATGAATACAAGAGGTTGAAAATTTGTACAACCCATCGGTGAATCAGCCTCACCCCGTTTTGTACATATTGCACAGCAGCGAAATGTACGGCACCGAGCGCATGGCCCTCGCCACGGCGGCGGGGCTTCCCCCCGAATTCAAAACGATTTTCCTGGGTCCGCGCGGGCCGGCAATGTGGGAAGCCGAGCGGCAGGGATATGAAACGCATTACTTCCAGACCACCAAGGCGCTGCTCCAGGCGCTGCGGCTTCTGCTGCAGACGTATTCGTCGCTGACGGTCGCCTCGACGCTGCCGCGCTACACAATCATGTGCAAGGCGCTGAACGTGATGTACCGCCGGCAAATCCGCCACGTGTACGTGTTGCATGGAAGCTGCCAGGAGGAAAAGGACTTCGGCGGGATCCGCTATCTGAATCCGTTGGACGTGCGCATCGTGGCGGTGTCGCAGTATGTGAAACAGCGGCTGATCGAGCATGGGTTTCGGGCCGACCGGGTGGAGGTGGCGGCGAATTTTCTGCTGCCGGCGGAAATCGCGGCCCGGCCGCGGCGGGGGCTTTTTACCGGCGGCGTGACCAAGGCGATTTCGGCCGGCCGGCTGGTTCCGGTCAAACGGTTCGATCTTCTTTTCGACGCAGCCGAAGGGGCCCCCGAGCTGCGCGATTTTCCCATCGATATTGTCGGGGACGGACCTGCGCTCGAAGCTCTTTGCCACCGGGCGCAAACCAGGAATCCCCACATCAACGTGCTGGGATTCACGCATGACCTTCAGGAGCGATTTGCCCAGTCGGACCTGCTGGTGCATACCTGCCCGACGGAGGCCTTTGGCCTGGTTGTCATCGAAGCGATGGCCGCCCACATTCCCGTGCTGGTTCCGGACCAGGGGGGGCCGGCATCGTTCATCGAGGAGGGGGTCACCGGATTCAAATACCGCGCCGGAGACGCCGCCGACCTGGCGAAAAAATTGATCGAGCTTCGTTCTGCCGACCCGGCAGTGCTCAACCGCGTCGTCGACGCCGCTGCGGGGACACTGGAGACCACCCTTTCCGCCGCAACATCTCTGGAAGAGTATCGCAAGGCCTTTGCGCCGATAGACTCTCCATAGATATGGCAACGGCCCCCCGCCATCCCATCCTCCTCGTCCTCCACAGCAGCAATCTTTATGGGACCGAGCGGATGGCGCTGGCCACGGCGCTGGGATTGAACGACGAATTCGAAACGATTTTTATCGGACCACCGGGGCCGGCGCTGGAGGAAGCCCGGCGGCTTGGCTTCCAGACCCGCGAGTATCGCAGCAGCATCGACCTGGCTAAGGTGCTGATTCCGCTGCTCCGCCACTATCCCTCCCTCACTTTCGTCGGCACCGGCCCTCGCTACAACCTAGTCTGCATCGCTCTGAACGTCTTTTTTCGACGCAATATTCGGCAAATTCAGCTTTTGCACGGAGGGTCTGGAATTGACAAGGACTACGCCCGGAAAAAGGTCCTCAATTTTTGGAATATTACCTTCGTCGTCGTCTCCGAATGGTCAAAGCAAAAGCTTATAGATAATCGAGTTACGAATAGCGTCGAAGTCGTTGGCGACTTCCTGACGCCCGATCAGATTCTGCACACGCCGCGCCGGCGCGGGTATACTTCCAACGGTACGCGAAATTTCATCCTGGTTTCACGTATCGATCATCTAAAGCGGGTGGACCTGCTGCTCGATGCACTCGATATCCGGCAGCGGGAATTGTCCGACACGTCGTTCCGGATATTCGGTGTCGGTCCCGAGTTTGAAAAGTTAAAGGAGCGGGCTTCTCGCACCCATCCAAACGTCACGTTCGCCGGCTTCACAAACGACGTCGCCGGTGAAATGGCCAAGGCCGATCTGCTCGTACACACCTGCGCGTACGAGACTTTCGGGCTGGCCGTTCTGGAAGCGATGGGTGCGAACCTGGCGACGCTGGTCCCGGACAAGGGCGGCACCGCCACGCTCGTGCAGGATGGTGTCAGCGGCTTCACGTACCGGGCAGACGACGCCGCCGACCTCGCCCGACGACTCGTCGAACTGAAAGACGCGCCGGCCGAGCTGCTGAATCGAATGGTTGCCAATGCAGTTGCTAAGGTCCAATCCGACTACTCTGCCGACGCCGCACTCCGGCGATATCGCAAGCTCTACGCCCCGGTCTGATGCGGCGCGAGAATCCCTCCGGCTCCGCCCCACTCTCGTCTACGCCCTGCACAGCAGTGAAATGTATGGCACCGAGCGCATGGCTTTGGCGACGGCCGTGGGACTCGCAAAGGATTTCGATTTCATCTTCATCGGCCCCAGCGGCCCCGCCTTGGACGCCGCCCGGCAACTCGGATTCGAAACCCGCTCATTTCAAACGATTCCCCAGCTCATCAAGCTACTGATCCAGCTCCTGCGGCAATTTGAATCGTTCACTTTCGTCTCCACCCTGCCGCGCTATTCGGCCATCTGCATCGCGATCAACGTCTTCTATCGCCGGCGGGTCCAAAACATCCAGATGATCCACGGCGGCGGCAACGAGCAGAAAGACCTCGCCACCCTGCACCGATTCAACAATTTCGACACGACCTTCATCACTGTCTCCGAGTATGCGAGGGACCGAATGATCCACCACGGCGTGCGCCCGGATCGGATCGCCGTGGTGGGCAATTTCCTGACCCGCGCAGCTCGACGCCATGATCCGTCGCCCGCGCTATGACGGCGACGGCGTCCGATCGGTAGCCATAGTCTCCCGCGTCGATCCGCCCAAGCGCGTCGATCTTCTGCTGGATGCCCTGGATCTCCGCGGCCCCGAGCTGAATGATCTGGATTTCACCGTTTACGGCTGGGGCCCCGACCTGGACCGCCTCCGCGACCGCGCCGCCCAGACCCATCCCAACGTCCATTTCGCGGGCTATGTCGACAATGTTTCGGCGCACTTATCCAAATCCGACCTGCTGCTGCACACGTGCCCGGTCGAAGCCTTCGGCCTGGCCGTCCTCGAAGCGATGGAGCTCAACCTCGTTTGCCTCGTCCCCGACCAGGGCGGCACCGCCACCCTCGTCACCGAAAATCAAACCGGTTTCACCTTTCACGCCAATGATGCGGCCCATCTTGCCCAGCGGCTGATTGAACTGAAAAACGCTCCCGCCAGCCTCCTCAATCGCATTGCCCTGGCCGCGCGGCAGTCGTGCGACGAGCGATTCTCCGGCGAAGTCTCGATCAATCAATACCGCCGATTGTTCACGCCTGATTGATCGTTATCATCTGCCTTTCATTCGATGCCCCCTACCGCACGCACACCCCTTCTCTACATCCTGCACAGCAGCAAGCTTCACGGCACCGAGCGCGTCGCCCTCGACACTTCCGTAGGCCTCAAGGACGAATTCGAACCGATCCTCTTCGGTCCTCCCGGCCCGGCGATGGATGAAGCCGAAAAGCTCAGCTTCGAAGCGTGCCGATTTCGCGGCGCCAAAGCATTCGCCAAATCACTCCGGCCGATGCTGAAAAAATATGATTCGATGGTCTTCGTTGCCACCGGCGTGATGCATTCCGGCGTTTGCCTTGCCCTCAACCTCCTCTACCGCCGGCGAATCAACCATTTCCAGATCGTCCACGGCGGCTCGAGCGACCTGCACTCTTACGGCCGAAAAAAATGGCTCAACCACACCGGCGTTAAATTCATCGCCGTCTCCGATTGGACCAAACAAAAATTGATCGACTTTGGCACCCGCGCCGACCTGATCGAAGTCATCCCCAACGCCCTACCCGCCGAGCGCATCGCCGCCGCCCCGAAGCGGCCGCCGTATGGCGTGCTGGGAATTCGCAACGTAATTATCGTCTGCCGGATCGACCCCATGAAACGCGTCGGCCTGGTCCTTGACGCCCTCGACCGCGGCTCGCCGAAGCTCCGCGAAATCACCTTCACGATCTACGGCACCGGCGGCGAGTTCGACGCCCTCAAGGCCCGCGCCGCAACCGCTCATCCCAACGTCCAATTCGCCGGCTACAGTTCCGACATCCCCAATCACATGACCCACGCCGACCTTTTCCTCCACACCTGCCCTGAAGAACCCTTCGGCCTGGTAATCCTTGAGGCGATGGCCGCCAATCTCGCCGTTTTGGTGCCCGATTCCGCCGGGCCTGGCGCCATCGTGCAGGACAATATGAATGGCTTCAAATTCCGGCCCAATGACCCGACCCATCTCGCCCAGCGCCTAGAAGAACTTACGATGACGCCGTGGGACAAATTCAATGCCATCGCCACCGCCGCCCGCGACACCGTCGAAAACATCTACTCCTCCCAAAAAACGCTCAACCAATATCGCCGTCTTTTCGCGGCGAATTCCTCCCTCTCCCAGTACTCTGGGAGAGGGCAGGGGTGAGGGCCTGACATCACTCCGCGCAGACCAAAAATTCACTTCCGGTTAAACTCCAGCGCTCGTTCAACCAACGGAAACTCCATGATTCGCACTCTCCTTCCCGCCCTTCTTCTCCTCATTGCAACACTCGCCCGCGCCGCCGACCTATCAATTTCCGAATCCCCCACGTCCTTCCCCCTCGTCACCCCCTCCCAACTCGCCACCATCCGTACCGACCCCCACGACGCCAAAGTCGTCCAGATCGCCGCCAACTTATTCTCGGAGGACATTCAGCGCGTCACCGGCCGCAAGCCGATCGTGTCACAAGTGCCGCCGGACTTCGGCGAGCTCAGTCGAGCCGTGTCCTCACCGGCGGAATCCCCCGAAATCCTCATCGGCACCCTGGGCAATAACTCTGTTATCGACTCCCTCGCGCGATCCAACAAACTCGACGTCTCAAAAATCAAAAACAAATGGGAAGCCTTCACCATCGCCGTGATTCCCAACCCCGCCCCCAACATCCCCTCCGCCCTGGTCATCGCCGGCAGCGACCGCCGCGGCACGGCCTTCGGCGTCTTCACCCTCTCCCAGGCCATCGGCGTCTCGCCGTGGTACTGGTGGGCCGACGTCGCCCCGGCTCAAAATCCGCCCTCTACCTCTCCCTCCCCACCCCGTACACCGACGCACCCACCGTCAAATACCGCGGCATCTTCATCAACGACGAAGACTGGGGCATCAACCCCTGGGCCAGCAAAACCTTCGACCCCACCCTCGGAAACATCGGCCCCAAAACCTACGCGAAAGTCTTTGAGCTTCTCCTTCGCCTGCGCCTCAATTACATCTGGCCCGCCATGCACGGGTGCACGACTGAGTTCGGCTCGATCCCCGAAAACTTTCAGCTCGCCGACGATTACGGGATCGTCGCCGGCTCATCGCATTGTGAGCCGATGCTCTGCAACAACGTACATTGGAAGGAAAAAACGCAGGGCCCATGGGACTACACCAAAAATCGCGACGCCATCCACACCTATTGGGAAACTGCCGCCCAAGCGCGCGGGCCCTACGAAGCCGTCTGGACCCTGGGCATCCGCGGCATCCACGATGCTCCGATGGAAGGCCCCAAAAATATCTCCACGCGAGTCAAAACCGTCACCCAGGTCATCGCCGACCAACGGCAATTGCTCGACGAATATGCCTCCAAACAATTCGGCCCCGTCGCCCAGTGCTTCGTGCCCTATAAAGAAGTGCAGCCGATCTATGACGCGGGCCTCCAGGTCCCGCCCGACGTCACGCTCGTCTGGGCGGATGACAACTTCGGCTATATCCGCCGGCTCAGCACGCCCCAAGAGCGGACCCGCCCCGGCGGCGCAGGCGTCTACTATCACATCTCCTACTACGGCTCCCCCCACTCCTACACCTGGATCAACACCACAGCCCCCGCCTTGATGTGGGAAGAGTTGCACAAAGCGTGGGAAAATGGCGCGGGAAATCTGTGGGTCGTCAACGTCGGCGACATCAAGCCAGCCGAGATCGGCATCAGCTACTACGCGGCCCTGGCCTGGAGCCCGCAAAATCTCGGCCCCGACTCGCAGCCCATCTTCCTCAAAGATTTCGCCGCCAAAACCTTCGGTGAAAATTCCGCCCAGCCCATCGCCGATCTTCTCATGGACTTTTATCGCCTCGGCACCATCCGCAAACCCGAGCTGATGAACCGCGCCTGGGCCCTTTCGCTCCCCAATTACGAAGTCATGAAACTCGAACATGACTACATGGCCCTCCTCACCCTCGAGAAGAATCTCGCCGCCTCAATCTCCCCTGCCCAGCGCGACGCGTATACCGAAACCATCGGCTTCCCCGCACAGGTGCTCGCCGAGACCGGTTTAATCTTCATGGCCGATCGCCAGATCCAGTACGGCAACGGCCCGGAACCTTTCCAATCCGCAATTAATGTCCTTCGCACTGATCTCGAATCGCAGGTCGAAAACTACAACACCCAGCTCGCCGGCGGTAAATGGCACTTTATGATGCCCGGCCTGGAAACCAACAAAGACCTGACCAAATGGTCAAGTCAGGTCCGCTGGCCGTGGGGCGAACCGCCAACGCCATCTCACCCTTCACCACCACCGCGATCCCTGCCCTGGCGCGATGCCGCCGACGCGCTTTCTATTTCTGGTCCCTCGAAAGTCAGCTGGCAAGTCATCGAAGGCCTGGGCCAATCCGGCCGCGCAGTCGCACTTGAACCATCAAATCTCCAAACCCCTTTCGCCAGCTCCGACACCGCTGCTCCGGCATTGGTGTGTGGTTTCCAAATCACAAATGAATCCAACCTGCAAGCCCAGATCGCCTTCCTCCCCACTTTCCGCATCTACCCCGGAACAAAGCTCCGCGTCGCGATAACCATTGACACGCAACCTCCGCAAACGATGGAAGTCCCCGGCTCCGCCGGCGCCGAAGACGAGAATGGCCCGGTACGCAGAAACACCGTCCAGGACAACGAGTCGCTCCTGCAAATCCCGCTCATGGGCCTGAGTCCCGGCAAACACACGTTGAAAATCAGCGCGGTCGATCCGGGCGTGGTGATCGATCGGATCTCACTGCCCTGACCCCAAAAGCCACAGCATGGTCATGCTGCGGTTGATTCCGCCAATCACCCTTAGCGAAATCCCCTCACCTCCGGCACAGGGGCAAGCCGCCCTTTCCAATTTTTGGCGCTTCTGGGAAACTCCTTTGAGCCACCGCCCAGATGGCGATCGTTTCACTCAAGTGTTGCCAAAACGTCCGCCCGGCAAACGAGCTGAGCTCCGTCGTCCCGGTCGAATATCTACATGGAACAGTCTTGCAGCCTTCACTAACACATCCATCCGACGACTATTCGCCCGCGCCCGTCTATTGCGGCTTACGCGACGGGGTACTTCGTCTCCCAACCGAACGAGCAGCTTCCGGATTCGAGGGCAACATCGGCGCTCTTATGGAATCCGGATACAAAGGCGCAGTGGCAACGCTCGTCGCATTGCTCGACGGAACCACTAGCCTCTATCTCAGTACGGGCGGCGGTGTAATCGGCGCGGGCGACCACAAGTCCGTCACTGCTGTGACAACCGAGTTTGTCAATTCCGCAATTGCAAGCCTTTCACTAATGCAATTCACGGAAAGCTACCCTTTGCCTCATCCTCAACACAGCAGATTTTATCTCCTCACAACGATGGGCGTCTGGACCGCCGAGGGCCCCGACCAGGACCTCGGACATAATCGCCATGCCCTGTCCCGTCTTTTTCACCGCGCACATGCGGTTATCACCGCGATTCGTCAACTCCCGACTGTCGGCTTACCTGAAACGCCGTCCTGAACTTAGCGCCCGACGATGTGAAAAGCTCCTGCCCAACACCTGAACGACGCCCCGACCGTAACCAGGGCAAGCCATGTGCCCCCGCAGCGGAGCCGCCCGTGATATACGAGCCCATGCGTCCAACTCGTCACTCAAACCGCAACCGAAAAAAATCTTCTTCCCATATCTTCTAGTAAAGAGCGATTTGATTCCCGCATACATCAAATAGAATAAAAGATCCCGGAAACCCGAAAGGATTCCGCCGTTTTTACCCTTTCATTACCTTTACCTCTGTCCTCACCGAGTTCGCGATGATGCACTGTTCGTGCGCCGCGTGATGCAACGCCTCCTCCTCAGCCGGCGACGGCGATTTTTCCGCTCCATACACGATCTTCGGCCGCAGCGTCACTTCGCTGACCCAGCTTGCCCCGCGCTCATTTTTGCTCGTCACTCCCACTGCGGAATCCTCGTAGCGCTCCACGCTAAATCCCGCGCGAAAGGCCACGAACAGAAAGGTGAGCATATGGCAGCTTGAAAGCGCCGCCACGAACGCCTCTTCCGGATCCACGTTGGCCGGGTTCCCAAACGCCACCGGCACGTTTGCCGGCGCCGGCGCTGCCGGGACCGTCAGTCCGCCGTCAAACGTCCAGGTATGCTCGCGCGAATACTTCCCCTTCAAAAAATCCCCGCCGCGAAATTCCCAGCGGATTACTGCCGTGTGTTCAGCCATGACCTTGACTCCTGAAAATGATCTTAGGATCAGACTTTTTCGGCAGGCGATCGCCCGATCGTAAACCTGTGTCCCGATTCCCCCTCCGCCCGCAAATCCACCCCCGCCCGCTGAAGAAACTCCACCAGCTCCCGCCCAAAGCTTTCAACGATCGATCGCGGATGGCAGAATCCCGCGAGATAGACGACCATCGCGTCATGACCGAGGCCCGGCGGCCGGGTGCCGCGAATGGACTCCCGGCTCACCCATACCGCGACGTCCCAGTCGCCGATATCCTTGCGGGCGAAGTGGCTCCCCTGACCGCTGGACCAATCGACCATCGCGAGGTCGGCGAGAAGGCGATAAAACTTCAATCCGAAAAGCTGAAACCCAAATCCAACCCGCCCCTGCCCCTCGCCGGTGGGGACCAATGCCGCAAAATGTTTCCGCGAAAAATGTCCCAGAAAATTTACGACCGCCTGCTTCGGCCCATTGGCGTAGAGCATGCCGCCGGTCACGACCGATACGAGCAGGATCCACAGCGCCGAGGCGACGTCTGCCAGAATCGACGAGCCGCGGAAATCAAGCAGATTTTTCACCGCCAGCGCAGAAGAACCCAAGAAATGCCACCGTAACGGCCAATCCGATCGCGACGCTCAGGAGGTAGAACGGGCCGCGCGGAATCGGAATGTAAAGCGACTGCTCAGGCAACCACGATCGCCGATGATTGTCCATAACCATGGACATGGAATGATATCTCGCCGTTATTTTTTAGACGGAGCCAATGCCCCATGCTTCCCCCTTTCGAACATCGAGTTTCGAATTTCGGAGCAGGCTCTACGAAAACGTCCAATAACCATAAATACTGCCCAGTCTACCCACACAACCCATATTGTCGCGGACTGTAAAGTTTTGTAATGTATTGTTCGCGCCAAAAACATTTCGGCTCGCAGAAAATCCCGCTCCCCATGGAAGAATTCCGATTCTACCCGGAACTATGCATTCGGAATGCGTGAATTTCATTCTGACCGTCGGCAATGGGTAAGCCTTCGAGGGAGACGCCGCAGGTGGCAGACATTAGCCCGGAGGCGGATGACATCAAACTCTTGCGACGCGCCGAGGACGGCGATTCAGCGGCATTCCATGCTCTGGTCGATCGCCACGCCCAGCGCCTGTTTCGGCTGGCCGTCAGTCTGATCGGCAACGCCACCGACGCCGAGGACGTGCTCCAGGAGACGTTCGTCGGCGCGTTCCGCGGCCTCAAATCGTTTGAGGGCCGCGCGTCGGTGAAGACCTGGCTCACCCGGATTCTGGTGAACCAGGCGGCCCGCTGGCGAAGAGATCGTTCGCGACGATCGGCCGAGACGATGCCGGATACCGTGGCTGCCCCATCGGGCGGCGCCGAGTCGGCGATCGATGTTCGGGCCGCCATCCGGCAGCTTTCGGCGGACCATCAGCAGGTCCTTTTGCTGCGAGAGTTTGAGAGGATGACGTATGAAGAGATCGCCGATGTGCTCGATGTCCCGCGCGGAACGGTTGAATCCCGACTGCACAGGGCCCGGGCCGAATTGAAAGAGAAATTGAAATCGTATTTGCCCTGAAGTGAATGGAATGAATATGGCCTCCTGTCCGACGAGTCAGCAGTTGAGCGCTTACCACGACGGCGAGCTTGATGAAGCTCTCCGGCTGGAAATTCAGCGCCACCTGCCCGTCTGCCCAGCCTGCAGCACCGAGCTCGCCCGCCTGGGCGCGCTATCGACGCTTGTGGCCGAGTATCCGGCGGCAAAGCTGTCTCAGATCGGGCTGCATCGTCTGCATCGGCGTGTCGAGCAGGCGATGGAAGAAGGCCTCATGCGGTTTGTTCGGGTGCTTAACACGGTCGCCGCCTGCGTGCTGATTGCGGGATCAGCGTTTTTGGTGATGAGGTCGCGGCAGGACCGAACGGTTGAGAATACGACGCCGGCGGCGCCCCCGTGGGTGGGTGTGGATGTTGCGGAAGCATCCGACTCCTCCACGGGGGCGTCCACCACGCCGGCCGCGATGTGGTATCTGACGGATGATTCGAGCCGGGGCGGGGATAACAACCCCTGATTCGTTGGCCTTAATTGGCCGGATCGTCCGGATTGTTTGAACGGCGGAAATATGGGACGAAGAAAAGCGTTTCTTCTTTTAATTACGGTCGTCCTCACGCTTGGCGCCGGTGTGGTGCTGGGGTGGGTGTGGACTCCGCTGCAAAAGGTGGAATCGCCCGCGCCCGGCATGCCCAGCGGCCCGCGTCCGTGGTTCGACCAGCTCGACCTCAGCGCCGACCAGAAGACGCAGATGGACAAAATCTGGGGCGACACTCGGCAGCAGATGCAAAAGCTCTCGCAACAGCGGTGGGAGATGGAAAAGAAGCGTGAGGACGCGATTTTGGCCCTGCTCGATCCGGCGCAGCGGGAGAAGTACAACGAGATCGACCAGAGTTTTCGGTCCCAGCGAGAAGGGCTGGACAAGCAGCGTGAAGCGATCCTTGCGGACGCCAACAAACGCAGCCGGGCGCTTTTAACGCCGGCCCAGCAACCAAACTGGGACATTCTCACGAAGCAGTTTCAAAATCGGCACAGACATGGACCCGGATCGGGATCGATGGGCATGGGCACGCAGCCAAGTGCGAGCACGGTGCCCTCGAATTAAGACAGGACAAAAGAAACGGATGAGAGTTCGAACGAAAGAAAAAGATCGCCCATCGGAAACGTTTTCCGGGGGAGAGACAATATTCAATGAAAGGAGATTCCCTATGTCGGTACCGAAGAAATTCGGATTTTTGATGTCGGCACTGCTGGTGTGCCTTCTGACGTTGCCCGTTTTGGGCCAGGCCAATGGCGGAGACAACGGCGGCGGAGGCGGTGGCGCGGCCGGTGGTAATGGCGGCGGTGGGGGCGGAGGAGGGGGCGGCGGTGGTGGTGGAAACGGCGGCTTCGGCCGGCGCGGCGGAAACTTCGACCCCGCCCAGTTCCAGCAGCGCATGCTGCAGCGCATCCAGCTGCAATTGGGCGCCAGCGACGATGAATTCGCGGCGATTCAGCCGAAGATCGTTGCCGTCATGCAGGATCAGCGCGACGCCAATCCGGGCAGGGGCCGCATGTTTGGCGGTCGCGGCGGCGGTGGTGGTGGTGGTGGATTCGGCGGCGGTGGCGCGACCACTCAGCCTTCAGCCGTGCAAGCCGCGATGACGGACCTTCAGACAACGCTGGACGATCAGAACGCCTCGCCGGACGACATCAAGGGGAAGCTACAGATTCTTCGCGATGCGCGTTCGAAGGCGCGGCAGGATCTTGTCGTTGCACAGCAGGACCTCAAGTCGGTGCTCACTCAGCGTCAGGAAGCTGTAATGGTGCTGATGGGTTACCTCGACTAAGGTACGCGACAAAGGGTTTGAAACGGTGAATTGAGGGGCCTGCCGGAAACTGCTGGCAGGCCCCTGCTCACCGGAGCGAAGGATTTTCGGGACGAAGGATTTTGAAGTGAAAAACGTTCTGTCCAAGATGGTTTCCGAAGGCGTGCTGGATGCCGAGAAGGCACAGCAGGTGAGCGATGCCACCGCCGCGGGCAAGCCGCTTGACGATGCGCTGCGGGCCGTCAACGGGGTGCCGGAGGACAAGATCCTTCGATTCCTCGCGGACTACTACGACGTGCCCTACATCGACCTTGAAAAGGATGGGGCGAAGCTGGCGCCGTTGCGCGAATTTCTTTCGAAATTCCCGGCGCGGATTCTGCTCGATCGGCAGCTTATGCCGCTGGGGGAGAACGGCAACGGGGAAAACGGAAACGGCGAGGGGATTCATATCCTCACCTCGCGCATCTTCGATAACGCCGGGCTCGATGAGCTGCGGCTGGCCACCGGCCTCGATCTACATCCGGTCGTGGCGCCGGCGGCGGATATCGACCGGTATATCAAGAAATATCTCGGCGTCGGCGCGGACACGCTTCAGTCGATGGGCGAGGATGAAAACGTCACCGTCCTGGAAGACACCTCGGACGAAGATATCGATCTTTCCACGGCCGCCCACGACGCTTCGATCATCAAGTTCGTGAATCAGGTGATGGCCGAGGCGCTGGAGCTGCGGGCGACGGACGTTCACGTGGAGCCGTTCGAGCAGCAGCTTCGGGTGCGCTATCGCATCGACGGCGTGCTGCAGGAGGCGAATATCCCCGCGCAGGTGAAGAAATATCACGCGGCGATCGTTTCGCGCATCAAGATTCTGAGCCATCTGGACATTGCGGAAAAGCGGCTGCCGCAGGACGGGCGCATCCGGCTCAAGGTCGCCGGGCGGGAAATCGACCTGCGCGTCAGCGTGATCCCGATGATTCACGGCGAGGCGGTGGTGCTGCGAATTCTGGACCGCGGCGACGCGCTGCTGGGAATGGAACACCTGGGAATGGGCCAGCGCGAGGTGAAGGTGTGGCAGCAGGTGCTGGATTTGCCGCACGGAATTGTGCTCGTGACCGGCCCGACCGGCTCGGGCAAAACGACGACGCTTTACGCGGCGCTTTCAAAGATCAACAACGTCGATCTGAAGATCATCACGATCGAAGACCCGGTTGAGTACCAGCTTCGGGGGATCAACCAGATCCAGGTGAACGCGAAATCGGGGCTGACGTTCGGATCGGGGCTTCGCTCGATTTTGCGTCATGATCCGGACGTGGTGCTGATCGGGGAAATCCGCGACCGGGAGACGGCGGAGATCGCGGTGCAGGCGTCGCTGACCGGGCACCTGGTTTTCAGCACCTTGCATACAAACGATGCGCCGGGCGCGACCACGCGCCTGGTGGACATGGGCATCGAGCCGTACCTGGTGGCGTCGACGCTGGAGCTTGTGGCCGCCCAGCGGCTGGTCCGGCTTATCTGCTCCAAGTGCAAGACGGAAGTGCCGCAGTCCGACACGGATAAACTGCGGGCGGATTACGGCGATCAGGTTCCGGCGACGCTTTTCCGCGGCGCCGGCTGCCGGAACTGCCTGGGGACCGGATACCGCGGCCGCCAGGGCGTTTTCGAGATGATGCCCGTCAGCGACAAAATTCGCGCGCTGCTCCTGGATCGCGCCAGCTCGCGCGACATCCGCAAGACGGCGCTGGAAGAGGGGATGTCGAGTTTGCGTGACGACGGCTGGCGGCTGGTGCGCGAGGGGCGCACGACCGCGGAAGAAGTTTTGCGACTGACCAAGAACGAGGAGATCGCCGTCGGCTCGAAAGGATGAAGCGAGAATTTATTTAGCCGCGACTCCATCGGAAGCACGCACAAAGAAGTAAAAAAATGTCGGTATTCGCCTACACAGCATTGAGCAAAGACGGTCAGCGTACCAGCGGGACGCTGACGAGCGACTCGCGCGACGGCGCTGGCGGAAATGAGCCGCAAGGGCCTGAGGCCGGTGACGCTGGAAGAGGCGCGCGACCTGGACGCCGCGGCGAAAAAGGCCCAGGCGCGGACCCAGGTCGCGAAGCCCAAAAAGGTGCCTGCGAAGGTCGTGGAATCGTTCACGCGAGAGCTGGCGAATCTGCTGGCGGGGGGAGTTTCGCTGGCGCGGGCCCTGGCGCTGCTTCGGCGCGAGGCCTCGCATCCGGCGGCACGGCATCACTGGGGTGTGATTCACGACGACGTTGTCGGCGGTTCGTCGCTGGCCGAGGCGCTCTCCAAGCAACCGCAGAACTTTTCGCCGATCTACATCGCCATGGTTCGCGCCGGCGAGGCGGGCGGGTTCCTGGACACGGTGCTGGGCCAGATCGCCGATTTCCGCGCCCGCGAAAACGAGCTGAAGGGCAAGGTTAAAGCGGCGATGGTTTATCCGATCATCCTCGGCTGCCTGGCCGTCGGGGTGGTGATCTTTCTGATGACGTTCTTCATCCCGCAGTTCAGCAATATTTTCTCCAGCTTCGGCGCCAATCTTCCGGCGCTGACCCAGTTCGTCATTTTGTGCAGCAATGTTCTTCGGCATTATTCGCTGATCGTGCTGGGGCTCGTCATCGCGGGGGTCGTCGCATGGAAAAGGGCTTCGGCCACCCCAGGCGGACGGCGGCGGATCGAAATGGCCATGCTTTCCACGCCCTATCTGGGTAAGACGATTGCGCAGTTCGCGCTGGTGCGTTTTTCGCGAATGCTCGGAACGCTGATCGGCGCCGGCGTGCCGCTGGTGGCGTCGCTGAAAGTCGCGCGTGAAGCCATCGGCAACCAGATTCTTTCCGACTCGGTCTCCAAGGCCATCGAGCAGGTTCAGCGCGGCGAGCCGCTTTCCAAGAGCCTGGGCGGCAATAACACGCTGTTTCCCGCATCCGTCGTTGAGATGATCGCTGTAGCAGAGGAAACCGCCCGTTTGGACAAGGAGCTTTTGCGCATGGCCTCAACTTACGAGGCCGAACTCGATCGCACGCTTCGGCTGCTGGTTGCCATTGCCGAGCCGCTGATGCTCCTGTCGATGGCAGCGTTCATCGGCACGATCGTCATCAGCATGTTGTTGCCCGTCTTCAATCTCGGAGATTTAGTGCACTAAGGAGCACCTATGAACTCGCTTGTTTTGCATTCCAGACAAAATCGACGCAGAAACGCATTCACGCTGATTGAGATTCTGGTGGTCATGGTCATCATCGCCATCCTGGCGACGATCCTGGTTCCCAAGGTCATTGGCCACCTCGCCCAGGCCAAGACGACCAAGGCGCAGGCCGATCTCACAACGTTGAAGGGCGCGCTGAACACGTTCTACATCGACAATGGACAATTCCCGTCGAGCTCCGACGGACTTGCGGCTTTGATTCACAATCCGGGGGATCTGCCCAAATGGGAGAAGACGCTGGATACCGACAGTGTTCCAGTTGATCCGTGGGGCCGGCCATATGTCTATCGCTGCCCTAGCAATACGCCGGGGGATGACTTCGATCTTCTGTGCACGGGGCCGAGCGGTCAGGAAGGTAATCCGGACAACATAAAACCGCAGTGAAGCATGACGAATCGCTCCAGACATCCCGGATTCACGCTGATCGAGCTGGTGCTCGTGATGTTTGTGATCGCGCTCATCGCGGGGATCCTCGCCCCGGCGCTATTCCGTTTCACGGAGGGCCGGATTGTGGACAATTTCGGCCGGCAGATGGTCGGGCTCTGCCAGCTTGCGCGGATGAAATCAACCAACGAGGCGCAGGCTTACTATATTGTCTTCAGCGCAAAGCAGATCACGCTTACAACGGTTGCGCCCGGCGAACAGGCGCCGGCTGCGAATCAGAATCCATCCCAGTCCGCGGCCCCGCCGCCAACTGAAGTGTCGGTTCCGCAGGGGCTAAATGTTTCGGCGGGCTATTCCGCTGCGATGGGCGGGCAGCCGGTGCCGCGCATGATTACGCTTTTGCCTTGGGACCCCAATCTGAATCCGCAGCCGCAGCCGCTTCAGCGCGAGTTGCAATTGCTCGACGGCACCAGCGGCGGCAGCGAAACGCTCTGGACGCTGGCTCCGGATACGAGCTACATCCAATTCGGCCCCACCGGCATCACCGATCCGATGACCATCCACGTCAGCGACAACTCGGGACATTCCGTCGAAATTGCCTGTGATTCACCGACCGAAAACTTCCATGTTGTGGAGAACGCGCGATGAATCGTCGTATTCTTCATCGCTCGCGCGGAGGCTTTACGCTGATCGAAGCGCTGGTCACGCTGCTGCTCATCGGCCTGGTGCTGCCGGCGATCATGCACGCGATCACCATTTCACTTGCCGCCGGCAGCGCCTCCATCACCCGCAACCAGGCGGCGGAACTGGCCCGCTCGCAGCTCGCACAAATCATCCTGGAAATGTCTCAGGGCCAGAGCGCCGGAGATTCCGCCGGCGATTTCTCGCAGCAGGGATTTCCCAATTTCCGGTGGCAATCGTCCATTACCCCGTTTTCCCTCGACACCAGCGGAATGAACGTGCAGGAAGTGCATCTGACGGTCACCTGGCCGGCGCGTTCGCACCGGGAGTCGATGATGCTTTCCAGCCTCGCGTATAACCATCTGACGCAGACTTCGCAGCAATGATGACGGCAACAAAACATTCTCATGCATCGCGCAGCATCCGCGGGTTTACGCTGATCGAGATGCTCATCGCCCTGGCGATGGTGGTGATTATCGCGGCGTCGCTGACATCGACGCTGTGGACGGCCTATCATGCCGTCCATCAGGCGGACGCCAATCTTCCGCCGGTCGATCAGGCCTGCACGGCGCTGGACCGGATCGCGGATGATCTTTCCAACGCCCTTCAGCAGGCGCCGGCGACGACGAACAAGGGACAGAACACCGGCAACACGCTGACGCTGATCGGCATGGCGAATCCGGCGAACAACAACGAGACCACCGCTTTCCTGGGCACCCAGACGACCGGCTCCGGCGGCGAGCCGGCGGATGACGTGGTCTTCTTCACCACGTCCGACAGCCCGGTTCACACCTCGGCCAACGGCGAGGTGAAATGCGTGGAATACAAGGTCGTGCAGCCGATCGGCACCAATGAGCAGGTTCTGGTTCGCCGGGTGACTAGAAATCTTCTGCCGGCGACGGGACAACTTGGCTCGGTGGACGAAGAGGTGGTTTGCCGCAATGTCTCACAGTTTGTCGTGCAGTATTCGGTGAATGGCACGATGCCGGCCGGCAACGATCTCAGCAGCGACCAGACCTGGGATTCGTCGCAGGAAACCGATCCGGTCATTCCTGCCGCGGTGAGGATCACGCTTTCGCTGAATCAGACAACGACCAATAGCCGGGCCGTGCCGGGAACGATTTATTCGCGCGTGGTCATGCTCCCCTGCTCTTCTGCGGCGCTGGACAGCAACGTGAACGGGGGCACGACCGAATGAGGCGCCGGCACGGAATGATCTTCGTCATGGCCCTGGGAATCATTGTGATTCTCACCGGGCTGGCACTGGTCTTCGCCAACAGCATGCGCACCGAGGCGCTTCAGTCGGCCAATCGGCGCGGCCAGGCGCAGGCAGAGGCCATCGAGCTGGGGGCCGAGCAGTTCGTGCTCGCCCAGATCGACGCCTACCGCCCGGACGCGTACACGATTTGCACCGAAGTGCAGACCGACACGATTCCGCTCCCTTCGGACGGCAGCGAAAAGCCGGGATATTTCTGGATCCTTCCCGCCGACCTGAGCCAGATCAGCGGCGGCCCCGTGTGCGGCATCACGGATGAATTCGGCAAGCTCAACGTCAACTCCACCACGCTCGACAACGACATTCCGACGCTAGTGCAGGCGCTGAACATCAACGAAACCTACGACATCAGCGATATTCCCGCTTCGATATCGGCCTGGAGAAACGGCACATCGACCTCCGGCGGCGACGGCGCCACCAGCACCGACTATTCGCAGATGCCCGAGCCGTACCAGGTCAAGGAAGCCCCGCTGGAGACGCTCGAGGAGCTTCAGTTGATCGGCTTCCCTTCGGAAGTTCAGGAGATGCTGATGCCGCAACTGCTCTGGGGAAGCGACACGCACCGGAATACGCTGATGTGGGAATATGCCAACGGGCAGATGGGGCAGACATCGATGTCCTCCGGGAGCTCGCTGCTGAACAACAGCAATCCGGGGATATCCAGCTACCTGACGGTCTATTCGCTGAAAGGGGCCGCTAACACGAGGGCGCGGCCCCCACAGCCGGCCCAGTACCAGATCAACGCCTTCACCGCCACCGAGCCGGTGCTAGAGGCGCTGGGCATGACGGAATCGCAGGCGGAAAACATCATTGAAAACCGGGAGGCGAATTCCAGCAGCAGCGGCAGCAGCGCCAACTGGGCAGCGTCCATGGCGCCGGGACTGGGGAATTATCTCACCGGCTCATCGACGCGCTACTCCGCCGACATCGTCGCGGTGAGCAGCGACGGGCGGGCTTTCAAGCGCGTGCGCATCGTCGTCGATGCGAGCCAGTACAACCCGCTGGCCTCCTCGACCGGCAGCACCACGCCGCCGTCGGTGATCATCTATCGAAAAGATTTAACGGCCTACGGCTGGCCCTTGGCGCCGATGATTTCCCAGACGCAATTCCAGCAGCTCGTCGAGAAGCAGCAGCTACCGCTGGGATGGCTGGGAACGCAGTTGGCCTCGGCGGCAACGGTTGGGCAGAACACCAAATGAGGAAGTCCTTGAAACCAACACGGAACAAAAAAATCCTTGGCCTGGCACTGGGTGAGCGGTCGCTCCTGGCCGCCGAAGTTGTCGCGGCCGAGGGACGCCCGCAGGTACACCGGCTTGCGGAGATGATCTATCCCGAGGGGATTTCCCTCGAACAGCCCGCGGAGTTGGCCAAGGCACTTTCGCATTTTTTGAAGGATAATGAATTCGCGACGCGTGCAGCGGTCATCGGCATTCCGCTGAAATGGCTGGTGGTCAAACCGAAGGAAGTGCCGCCCGCGGATGACGCCACGGTCGCCCAGCTTCTGCGGCTCGAAGCGGAATCGGAATTCTCGACCGAGCTGAAGGACCTGGTTTACGACTTCGCCGGCGAGCCGGCTCAGGGCAGCGCGAGCCGAACCGTTCTCCTCGCGGCAACGCCTAAGAAATATATCGACGCCATCGAAACGCTATGCGACGGGGCCCGGCTTCAACCACTGGCAATCATGCCTTCGGCGATGGCGCTGGGCTCGATCACCGGCTCGGCACTAAAGCGGGATGTTTTGGTCCTTGCGTCAGGCGCCGGCGCATCGGAGCTTTCGTCGCAGCGGCAGGCGACTGCGACTTCGGTCCGAAATCTCCGCCCCTCCAATCCGCAGCCGCCGTTTGTGAGTGAGCTTCGCCGGGCGGTCTCCACGCTGGGAACGTCCAACGGGCACAGCGAAATGATCCTGTGGGATGCGACGGAACTGGATGCGGCGAGCCTCGGCGAGCAGATCGGACTCAGCATCCGCCGGGGCGATCTGGACACGCTCGGCGTCGAATCCGGCGGCGCAGGCATCAACGGGCAGGGTCCGAAATTTGCCTCGGCGGTCGCGCTGGCGCTTTCGGGGATGGACGCCGGTGCGTCCTCCATCGACTTCCTGCATTCGCGGCTGGCTCCGCCAAAGGAGCATCACATCCCGCGCTGGGCGTATTTTGCGAGCGCTGCCGCGGCGCTGCTGATTGCCTTCGGTATCTACGCTTATCTCGATCTCTCGAAGGAAGAGCAGGTGCTGGCCGGCCTTCAATCTCAGATCGATGGGCAATCCGCGAAAGTCGGGCAGGCCAAGGATTTCGTCTACAAGGCAACGCTGGCGCAATACTGGCACAACGCCACGCCGCGTTATCTCGATTGCATGCGCGATCTGAATTCGCTCATCCCCGAGGACGGGCAGACCTACGCCACGAGCCTGGAAATCAAGGCTGAGCCGCCGCCGACGAGCAACGGCACGAATCAGCCCGGCCCGGTTCCCAATGCGGAAGATCACCAGACGCTTTACGTTTCGCTGCAGGGCCACACGGGGGCGATCGAAAGCGTGACGGCGCTGGAAGATCGCATGCGGCGCAGTCCGACGGTGTTCAAGGACATCCGCCCGGGGGGCGAAGCCAAGGTGCCACGGAGCGACGAATACACCTTCTCGATTGCCTACGGTTACGAGCCGCCCAGCGCCCCCGAGCCAACCCCAACGAAACCGGCGAAATGAATTGAGTCAATCGAACTGGAGCAGACGTGGTTTTATCGAAGCGTGAAAGATATCTGGTAATGGGAGCCGTCGGGCTGATCGCGGCCCTGGTGATCTATTACATCGTGATCGGTCCCTATTTTGACAGGTCCAATGAGCTCAAGACCGAAGAGAATACAGCCCGAAAAACCATCGGCGACAACTCCGATTTGCTCCTCCTGCAAGCCAAGAAAGTGCCCGACTGGAACGTGATGATGCAAAACGGCCTTCAGGCCGACTATTCGACGGCCCAGAGCCGCACGCAGCAGATGCTCCAGAACTGGGCCCGCGACGCGCAGATTAACATCGAAAATGTTCGGTCCGACCCTGTGCCTGCACAAAAGGGGTCGCCGTTCCAGAGCATCAATTTCAACTTGGAGTTCAACGCCGAAGGCGACCAGGGGATGCGCCACATCGCCCGCTTCCTTTATTCGATCGAAAGCGCCGCGATTCCGATCCGTCTGAGCGACGTCCATTTCCAATCGTCCCGGGAGGGAACCGATCAACTGAACGTGAAGCTGCTGGTCTCGGCTCTGTACATGCCGCCAACGGGGCCCAATTCTTCCGGCAACAATACTGGTGGCGATATGTTCAACGACCTGGAAGGATTCCAATGAAACGGGCCGCGCTTTTGATTTTTCTGTGCGCCACCGCCGCGATGGCGGCTGATGTCTCCACGCGTCCGGACCTATCCGTCCAGGAGCAGCCGACGACACGCCGATCGAATTTTGAAAATGACGGCAATGGCAATAACGGCGGCAACGGCGAATACCGAAACCGACGATATTCACGGCGCTTTGGGCGCGATCAGAACAGCCAGCAGCAAATCTCGACGAATCTCCCCGCGATCACCGAGGAAGTCGGCAGCCGCAATATCTTCATCCGCGGCAATCAGCGCAGCCTGCCGCCGCAGCCGGTGGCTCCGTCGCAGCCGCTGCCCTACAACTACACGCCGACGGCCAACGACCTTGTGCTGACCGGCGTTTCGCTGTCGGACTATGGCCGGGTCGCGTTCCTGGAAGATCAGGGGGCCAACAGCGTCACGCAGGTGGCGATTGGCCAGAAAATCGCCGCGGGCAAGGTCGTCAGTATCACGCTTGATTCGCTGGACTATCAGGACGCCGCCGGGCGGACGATCCGCGTCAACGTCGGCTTTAACCTCGCCGGCGGAGATGTCTGGGGAGTCTCGGGCAACCAATCCGGCGGATCGACCTCGTCGTCGTCCTCGTCCACAACGATGCCTTCACGCACCGGCCCACGGGCTCCGGGGGAATCGATGGAAGATTATTTGAAGCGCCGGCGGCTGGAAGAAACGGGCCACTGATTGGAACTAATTGGGAAACGATGATTCAGGAATCGAGAGAAAATCCCGTCGGGCGCGCCGGCCGAACACCGGTCTGGCATTGCAGAATCTCGACTCACACGTCCGATAAATTGGGAATGAAAGGGCAATCATGAATCGGCATTTTGGCGGTTTGGCATCTTTTGTCGGCTCCGTCGCGCTGGTGGCGACCTTTTCAAGCCTCTGCGCCGCGCAGGATGCCGCCACGACGCAGCCGGATGGGGGGGTCATTGTCTCGAGCAATCCGGTCGCCCTTCCCACCACCCAGCCCGAATCGCGCCTCATCAGCTTCAACTTCAAGGACGCCGACATCTCTGCCGTGCTCGATTATCTCGCCACCAACGCCAAGTTCGTCGTCGTGCCGATCGTTCCCGTCACCGGTCGCGTGACGATGCTCAGCCCGACGCCGATCACGCCGGAACAAGCCGTCGTCTATCTGAACAGCGCCCTGAAGGCGGACGGGTTCATCGCCATCCAGATGGGCAACGAGCTGAAGATCGACACCCTGGCCAACGCCAAGAAGGCCAACATCCCCGTCCGTTTCGGCGAAGACCCGGACCAGATCGAGGACACCGATCAGCTCATCACGCAGGTGATCCCCGTCCGCAACGTTGACGCCGTGAAACTGAAGACCGACCTCGCACCGATGGTGAGCACGGATGCCGACCTCACCGCCAACGCGGCCAGCAACACGCTGATCATCACCGACACGTCAACCAACGTGCGGCGCGTTGTGTCGATCATCGCGGGAATGGACAAGCACGAATCGGCCGCCAGTGACATCCGCGTGAAGCAGTTGAAATATGCCGATGCCACCGCGGCGGCGAAGCTCATCATGGATATTTTCAGCCCGCAGGAGACGACGCAGCAGGCCAGCCCATTCGGCAACAACCCGTTCTTCCGTTTGGGCGGCGGCGGCGGAGCCGGTGGCGGCGGTGCAGGAGGCGGCGGAGGCCGATTTGGAGGAGGCGGGGGATTTGGAGGGGGCGGTTTTGGAGGCGGCGGCTTCGGCGGTGGACCCGGCGGCGGCGCGGCCGCGGCGGCGCAGCAGGAATCCGGCAATACCGGCCACGTTGAAGCCTCCGCAGACGAACGCACCAACACCATCGTCGTTTCCGGACCTCCCGATACGCTCGCCATCATCGACGGCGTTCTCACCCAGCTCGACTCAAACCCCGCCGCCGAGCAGGACTTCTTCATATATCGCGTCAAAAACGGCCAGGCAGTAGATATGGCCTCCACCCTCAACGGCCTGTTCAGCGGCACCACCGCCAGCAGCAGCACCGCAAACCGCTCACAATTCTCCAGCGGAACCGGTAACCGCGTCTCCGGCAGCAGCGGCTTCGGCGGGGGCGGGGGCGGCGGAGGAGGCGGCGGTGCATTTGGCGGCGGCGGTGGCGGAGGCTCCCTCGGCGGCAGCAGCTTCGGCTCAAACAGCACCCTCAACGCCGCCAATCGAACCCTCGGTAGCACCAGCGGCGGACTCACCACCGGATTCGGCGGAGGCGCCTCCGCGTCCGTCAACGCGTCCAACCTCACCGGCGTTGCCCAGCTCATCGGACAGGTTTACGTCGTCGCCGATCAGGACACCAACTCGCTGCTCGTCGCGACGGCGGCCAAATATGAAAAGCAGGTGCGCGACGTGATCGACCAGCTCGATAGCCGCGTGCAGCAGGTCCTGATTAAGGTCCTCATCGCCGAAGTCACCCACGCCAACAATCTCGACTTCGGCACCGACTTCTCCCTCGTCGACATCAGCCGCACCGGCAAGGAAGGAACCATCAACAGCACCCTCGGCGCCGCCGCGGCCGCGGCCTCAACGTCCACTCCAGGTGGTATGGTCGTCTCGCTCCTCGAAAACGACGTCTATCTAAAATTGCAGGCCCTCGCCCAGGAAAATCGCCT
The DNA here is from genome assembly GCA_963755915.1 of uncultured Phycisphaerales bacterium. Taxonomy (GTDB): domain Bacteria; phylum Planctomycetota; class Phycisphaerae; order Tepidisphaerales; family Tepidisphaeraceae; genus PALSA-1353. The sequence continues at coordinate 1,409,487 of CAVWLP010000002.1, read as the reverse complement.
CGACGTCCTCTCTCGCCCCTACATTCTCACCAGCGACAACCAGGAAGCCGACATCACCGTCGGCAGCGAAGTCCCCTTCATCACCAACACCTTCGTCAATGAGAACGGCGGAATCACCAACAGCGCGCAATACCAGGACATCGGCATCATTCTCACCGTCACTCCCCACATCAACCCTGAAGGACTCGTGACGATGCTGGTCTCGCCACAGATTTCCTCGCTCACCGACCAGACGGTTACCATCCAGCAGGGCGTGAGTTTGCCAGTGTTCGATGTTCGTTCCGCCGACAGTTACCTCACCGTGCGAGACGGCCAGACCGTTGTCATTGGCGGGCTCATGCAGGACGAAAAAACTGAGAATTTTAACAAGATCCCGCTTCTGGGCGACATCCCTGTCATTGGTAAGCTCCTTTTCTCCTACAATACAATTTCCAAGCAGAAGACCGAGCTGCTGATCTTCCTCACCCCGCACGTCGCGGCCGAGCCGGACACCCTGCGGCCCATGACCAACGATGAAATGAGGGGCCTGCGCCTCACGCCCAACGCCGTCGAGCCCGGAATATTCCAGGAACAGCTGCGCGGCATGCAGCGCGGGAATGCGTCAACCCAGCCCTCTCCGATGTATATTCCCCCCCCGACCGTGCAGCGCGACTGGATGGAACCGCCGCAGCCCGGCCATTAAGATAAGATGGAGGCAATGGAGTACTCCCGATGTTTGCCCGATTGAATCTTCGCTGCTCGCTCGCAATCGTCGGCCTCCTCGCGCTGTTCGGTTGCCAGCAGCAGCCTCCGCCGGCGACGGTGGTTCCCTCCGGCCCGACGCGCGTCGATTTCAGCCGGGCGCCGGAATCGCTCTCCCCCACCAATCAGGTCCTCACACCGGATGACATCGTCTCCACCGATCCAACCGCCAGTCGCCTGCAGGACATCGGCGGGTACGTCCTCCTCTACTACCGCGAGAACGACCACATGCCGGCATCGCTCGATGAGCTCCGCAACCTCCCCGGCGGCGAGGATCTCCGGTTTAACTCAGCCTCTACCGGGCAGGCATTCGGTTTCGTCGCCCCGGGCCTCTGGCCGCCGCAAACCGGCGACAAATGCATCATCGTGTACGACTCCACCCTCATTAACGGCAAACGATGGTGCCTGTTCATGACCCTCCCCCGCTCGGGCGAAGCACTCAACGTCGATGTGGAATGCATTCCCGATTCGGCGTTTCAGACGTTTCATACCCTGGATCAGTAGATCGCTGAATCCAATAGACATACTTCGCCACGGTGTGGTATCGTTTCAGCGTCCAATGCTTACAAAAGGGAAATCGGGGTTCTTTCGCGTCGCGATTTGCGCCTGGTCGCAACAGCGGCAGCGGCAATCCGCGCGGACACCACCAGCATAACCCCTGACGACATTTTCCGGACCGACGGCCTGGTGCGCGACGGCAAGTGGCTGGTGCTCCAGGCCGAAAGCGATGTGCATAACCGCGTTTGGGCGCTTCAGCAATCTGACGAAGCGGTACGGAGCGCGACCAGCACGCATCGAAGCCTGCAGCCCGAATTGATCCAGGGACAAAATACGATAGAGGCGATTGCCGACCAGCGCGCGTCGCTGCTGAAGACGATCAACGGTTTCAAGGGCAAGACCGACAACGATTCGATCGACGCCATGAACCGCACGATAACGCAATCCGATCAGTTATGGTCGAAACTGGTCAGGGAGCAGGAAATGCTCGACGGCCTCTCACAGCGCGAGAGCCAGGTCGAGGAAGCGCGGGCGCGGTTCATCGGCGGGATCATGGACGCGCAGGCCAAGGCCGACGCGATTGTCCAGACCTATTCGCATTTGGCGCAGAATGACGTGCTGAGCGCCGCCATCGCCCAGGCGAACGCCAATGCCGACCAGGCGCTGACGCTGGGGCCTTCGCCTCAGTTCACCGAAGATCAGCAATTTCTGCACGATTCGGCACAAAGGATTGTCAGCGCCTGGGTGGCCGTGCAAAAAGCCAACACGATTGGCGGGCTTCACGTCCTGCCGATCATCAACGGAAAATTGACGGTTTCGATGACCTGGGATTCCGGTTGTTCAGATACGCAGTTGAGTCGTGATACCGCCGCGGCGCTTGGCCTGGACCTGAACGATAAAAGTCCCTCGATTGAAATCACGATCGCTAATGGAGCGACCATCAAGGCAAAAAAGGCTGTGCTCGATTCCGTTCAGCTCGGTCCTTTCACGCTGCACAGCGTCGAGTGCGTGGTGATGGAAGGCTCGGACCTTCTGGGCAACAGTTTCCAGAGCCATTTCCTGAGCCGGCTGGATCAGCAAAGCGGCAAACTTCAGTTGACGCCGATCGATTCCTCGGTTGACATCGGGGCGATCGGCGAACCCGTCTTCGCTTCTCAGCAGAATTCGCAGCCAAATTCCCAGTCGCCGGCCTACCGCCCGCCCTCCCGGCCCAAAGACTTTGATCTGGGCCGCCTCGCCACTGCGACCGCCAGCTCGACAATGGACGGATCCACCCCGCGGCGCCATCGACGGCATCGTCGCCGGCGCGCCCGACAATCCGCGCAACGAATGGGCCTGCGACCAGCCAACCGGATCCATCACCCTCACCTGGGATCAGCCCGTATCCATCAGCTCAGCCAAAATGTGGGACCGCCCCGATGGATCCGACCACATCGTCAGCGGCCAGATGGTTTTCAACGACGGGAGCACCGTGCCTTTCGGCGAGCTGCCGACGGACGGAACACCCCTCGCTTTGCACTTCACCTCGCATACTGTCAAGTGGATTCGTTTCGATATCTTCTCCGTCGGCGCCGGCACGCAGCACCCGGGCTTCGCGGAGATATGCTTGTTCCAGTAATGGGAATTATGAAACGAGCCCGATTAGTTGCGGCTTTAATTCTCGCCTTCGCGCTTGGGCTGCGCAGGATGACTCTCTGCCCCCGCAAACGGTATTTGAAAACTGCGGGCTGTCGGTGTCCGACTCCTGGCTTGTGCTTCCCTACGAGTCAGGATTCCATGACCGCGTTGGGCAGGTGAAGCACAGCGCCGACGCGGTTCATGCCGAGACGATCTCGCGCCGCGACCTGCGTTTTGAGATCCAGGGCGACCGGCGAAATCTCGATGGACTGACAGACAAGCTGCTTGTCGACGACAATCAACTCAACCAATACATCACGCAGTCGCGGAGCCTGAGCAAGGACGATCCCGCTTATTCGCAGGTGATCGACCTGTATAACGCCGCCGCGGAGTTGCACAACTCGCTCACCGCCAACATCGACAGCCAGCAGAAGGACCTGGACGACGCCACGGCCAAGCTCGGGCAGGTGCCGGATTCACGGGCGGCTTATACAAATCTCGTGATGGACGTCGCCGGGCAGGGGGAATCCATTGCCAGGGCCTATGCGACACTGGCGCAGGATCGATCGTTGACACAGGCGATCACCACCGCCAACCTGAACACTCAGCCGCCCCTGAAGCTGGGTCCTACGCCGGACTTCGCCGCCGACCTGGATTTCCTGCGCAAGGCGGTGAAGGATGTGGTCGATTCGCCGGTCCCGGTGCGCCGCGACCCCAGCAACGACGAACTCTATGTCCAGGCCGTTATCAACGGCAGCGTGACCGATGAAATGATGTGGGATTCCGGCGCCGACCAGATGGCGATCAGCGCCAATACCGCTAAACAACTGGGCATCCACTTCACCGATCAGGACCCCACTTTCGAAGTGGGTACGGCTGGTACGGACACCGTCAAGGTCCACCAGGCAACGCTCAAATCGATTCGGCTCGGCGGATTCACCGTTCGCAACGTGACGTGCATCGTGCTGCCCGACGGTTTGAGCGGCCACATCGATGATCTGCTGGGCGATACGTTCCAGACTCACTTCATAAGCCGGATGGACCAGGTTACGCGGCAGCTCCAGTTGACGCCGGCTGATTCATCCGTGCTCGTCGGGGCGATTCCGCATGAGCTTTCCGCGACAAGATAGAGCACAAAAGAAAGGGCGGCGCTGTGCGCGCCGCCCTGTTCCTTAATCTTCAAAATATAATGACAACCTATTTGGACAGCCCGCCGGGCAGGAAGCCTTCCAGCTTGCCGCCCTGACCGGGTGCTGAAGCTTGCGAATGGCCTTCGCCTCGACCTGCCTGACGCGCTCGCGCGTCACCTTGAAGATGCGGCCGACTTCTTCCAGCGTGTAGGTGTAGCCGTCGCCGATGCCGTAGCGGAGCTTGATGATTTCGCGCTCGCGGTACGTCAGCGTCTTGAGGACCTGCTCGATTTTGTCCTTGAGCATTTCCTGTGTGGCGGATTCGACAGGATTGTCGGCCTTCTCGTCCTCGATGAAATCGCCGAAATAGCTGTCTTCGCTTTCGCCGACGGGGCGGTCGAGCGAGATGGGATGGCGGCTGATCTTCAGCACGCGACGCGTCTCCGCCACCGTCATCTTCGCCCGGCGGGCGATTTCTTCGATGGTGGGCTCGCGGCCAAGCTCCTGCATCAGCGCCTTGCTGATGTTCCGCAGCTTGCTCATCGTCTCGATCATGTGGACGGGAATGCGGATGGTCCGCGCGTGATCGGCGATCGCCCGCGTGATCGCCTGGCGGATCCACCACGTCGCATAGGTGCTGAACTTGAATCCGCGGCGGTATTCGTATTTATCGACCGCGCGCATCAGGCCGGTGTTTCCTTCCTGGATGATGTCCAGAAACGAAAGCCCGCGGTTGCGGTATTTCTTGGCGATGGAAACGACCAGGCGCAGGTTACCGCCCGACAGCTTCCGTTTCGCGTCCTCATATTTGTTGTAAATCTTCCGAACGGCGACGACGCGGCGGTGCAGGTTCTGCGCGTCTTCCAGGACCAGGTCTTCCAGGCCGTGCAGCTCTTCCTGGCAGACCTCAAGGTCTTCGCCGGGATCCTTTACTTTTTTCAGCTCTTCGATCCGCTGCTCGAGCTCGACCATCTTGGTGCTGATGGAGGAGAGCTTTTTCATCAACGGGGTAACCTTGCTGGTCCGCAGGGCGAGTTCTTCCAGCAGCTTCACGCTGCGGCGGCGGCGGCGGCGTACCGCCAGCCGAAGTTCTTCCTGCTCTTTCTTGGTCTTGGCGCCGCGAAGCGATTCCCAGTTTTCCCGGTTGCGCCCCAGCATCTGCCGGACCGAGGCCAGGTTCATGGGGATGCGCTGACCGATGGTTCCCTTGTCGGCCATTCCCTCATCGGTGCTGATTTTCATCGTCCGGTCGAAGGGAAGGTCACCGTCATCGACCTGCTGGAGGATTTCGACTGCCGATTGAAGGCAGTAGTCGCTCTCCAGCACCTTCGAGCGGAAAATTTTGCGGGTAATTTCGATTTTTTTGGCCAGGGCGATTTCCTGTTCGCGCGTGAGCAGGGGAATCTCGCCCATCTGGGTGAGATACATCCGCACCGGGTCGTCGATTCTCTTGGTGGAAGCTTCGGCAAGCTCCGCCTCGAGGGTCAGGTCCAGCGCTTCGTCATCGTCTTCTTCATCGGCTGCCGGCTCTTCTTCTCCCGCCGCGGCCGTCTTGGCTGCCTTGGACTTTTCCGCCTTGGTGAGCTTGTCGACCTTGATCGTGACCTTTTCGATCTTCTCGATCTTGATCTTCAGCGTCGTCTTCTGGTGGAGCTCCGGTACGTCGCTTTCATCGACGAGCCTGATGCCCATTTCGTCGATCATCATCAGCAGCGAATCGAGCTTGTCCGGAGAAACGACTTCATCCGGCAGGCGCTCGTTCAGCTCTTCGTAGGTGAGGTATCCGCGCGAGGTGCCCAAATCCAAAAGCGCCTGCACGCGAAGGTCTACTTCTTCCTGTGATCCAGATCCGATCAGGGGTGATTCAATCCTAGCCATGTCCTTAACGACCACTTTCCAGTTGCCACAGCGTTCTTTGGCTGGCGGCCAAATCCGCTGATAATGACGCGGAGCCGGGCCAACGATTTCAGGGCTATTCCTGATCGTTGCAACGCGAACCCAACATTCATTCCCGATATTTAGTTTTTCAAACCAAGCCCGTCCCGCCCATGAACCCGCTCGCACGAACCCGCATGGCAGCCCATGTGAGCCACCGGCGAGGGTTCACCTGCTTACAGAGTAACACGCATCAGGTCCGGATGACGAGCTTTTTCCTGCAATTTACGCAGGGTTTCAATGTCTGCCGACACATCACCCTGCTTAACTTCCGGCCCGTTGACTCCTGAGGGCCCGGCCGTTTGACGCAGTCCAACGACCAGCCGTTTCCTTTCCTCGATTTCCCTCTGTCTCATTATATGCCCTAAAGAGTCCGCGAGGTATCGATCTTTCTCAATTGCATCTCCGGATTCATTGGCCCATTTTACAGCGGCGCTTTTCAATTCAACGTCCGATATCAAATTCAAAAACTCGTTGAAAACCGGCTCTCCCTCATCCTGCGAATGCTGCCAGAACATCTCGGCGAGGCGGCGCAGCGAATCATCCGTAAAGTCGCCTGGCTTAAGCTCTTGCTGAATTTTATGCCAGCGTTGCGGTTCGGACAGCAACAGTCCCAGAATAAAACCCTCTGCCCGCTGGCGTGCGGTCAACCGTGTGGCTGAGACATTGCTTTTCGGCTGATCGGCCTCGCCAACTTGAGCGGTCCCAGCTACTCCATTGGCTGCTCCGGTTGCCGCCGGTCGCTTCCTTGCCGTCTTTATCCGAAACCTCTGGTTTAACTCCTCCATGGGGGTTTCGGTAAGGCGGCTGACTCGTGCCAGGGCCGCGCCCCAGCGAATCGGATCGACCGCTGCTGAACCTCGTGCGGCGGCAAGCGTCTCCAGATATTGCTGAACCGCCTCCTGCCGAGACGTTAGGCCGCTATTTTCTTTCAACCGCTGAACCAACTGTCTCCATTTATATGTCAGCGCATCCGTTGCATCGGCCAAAAATTTATTGAACGCCTCGGCACCGTTTTTCAGCAGAAATTCATCCGGGTCCATCCCATCCGGCAGCGAGGCAATGGCAATTTCCACCGGCTGGCTCAAAAAGAGCTCCATGGCCCGGTTGGCGGCGTTGTCACCCGCGAGGTCGCCGTCGAAGACCAGGACGATCCGATCGGCAAATCGCCGGAGGATCGCCACGTGATGTTCCGTCAGGGCTGTGCCGAGCACCGATACGACGTTGCTGACGCCGAACTGATGCGCCATCACCACATCGGTGTACCCTTCAACAACTGCCGCCGTCCGCGTTTCGACGATCTTCGGCCGGGCCAGATCAATCCCAAAAATGCACCGGCTCTTCGAAAACAGGGGCGTCTCGGGGCTATTGAGATATTTCGCGGGATCTTCCGACCCCGGCATGACGCGCCCGCCGAAGGCGATCACGCGGCCGCCTTCATCGCGAATCGGAAACATGAGCCGATTTCGAAACGTGTCGTAAAATCCGCCACTGGCGCCGTCCTGACGCTCGCGGGCTTTAGCCAGCCCGGCCAGCGCCATTTGCGGCGGTGTGAATTTCTTCATCGCCACGCTCGTAAGCAGCGCGTCCCAGCTATCTGCCGCCAGTCCGATGCGGAACCGCTTGATCGACTCCGCGTCGAACCCGCGTTCCACCAGGTACTTCCGGGCGGCAGCACCTCTCTCCGGGTGGGAGAGCAACTTTTCAAAGAACATCGCGGCACTCGACTGTGCTTCCAGCAGAACCTGCCGCTCGCTGACTGTTTCCTTCGTCTGCCGCAGGTGCGGCATATCGATTCCCGCCGACTCGGCCAACTTTCGCAGGGCGTCTTTAAATTCGACCCGATCGCTGAACATCACGAAGTCGATCGCATTGCCACCCTTCTCGCAGCCGTAGCAATAGAATCGCTGCTTGGAAGGGCTGACCGAAAACGACGGGGTCTTTTCCTGGTGAAACGGGCAGAGCCCGACAAAATCCTTTCCGCGGCGCTTCAATCGGACGCTTTGCCCGACCAGAGCGACAATATCGGTGGCTTGCAAAACGCGGGTCTTTACATCTTCAAAAGTGCTGAACGCTTCGGCACGCATTTCCCAGCCACCCTGATGCGGAAATCTGGACTTCCGCCCTGCAAAAATCCCCTAAACCCTTTGCGCAACAAGCGTAATGTGAACGCCTCCAGCAGGCGCTCCCGGTGAATATATCACCGCTTTTCCAGAGGGTCAAATAAACTCCAAATATATCCGCATACAAGAGCAATGTCCGATAATCACCATTTCCCAGGATTATTTGCACGGATTTTTGCAAACATGCACATTCCCATCGCGGCTTTGCCGATCAAAATCGCGTGCTATAGTACTCTCCGGAACCAACCATGATGCGCTTTAATCTGGAAGTAGAAACCGACGGCAACAGCGACATTATCAACCTGCATATCCCCTTGCGCGACCACCTGCGTAAGCTCAAGGGGGAAGGGTTGCTTCACCTGTTCCTCGTGGGCAGCACCGCGGCGCTGACCACCATGGAATATGAGTCGGGCCTCGTGAAGCACGATATGTCCGACGTGCTTCAACGCCTCGTCCCCGACAACGCGCATTATTTCCACGAAGCTACGTGGAACGACGACAACGGCCACAGCCACGTCCGCGCCGCCCTGGTTGGCCCGAGCCTCTCCATCCCCTTCGCCGACGGCAAACTGCTCACGGGCGAATATCAGCAGATCGTATTGATGGAATTCGATACACGTCCGCGGAGACGGACGATCATCTGCACGGCGTTGCCTTGAACGTCACCCCTGTGGGTTGGCCAAGAGCTGCCGCAATCGATCCGCGAGAACTGGCGGAAGATTATTCCGCCAAGTGGCATCGATCAGCCCGACGTCGATCAAATCACGCAAATGGGTTCGATCCTTGTCGCGCCAAGCGGTCAGCTTGATCCGCACGAGAGCTTCCAGCCCGATGACTTGAAACAGGCCCGCATCTTCCGATTCACTGACATCCGGATTCGCCAGTGCCTCCTCAGGCCGAACTTTCTCGTTGGCAAAAACGATATGGACGGCATCACGGGCTTTGCCCGTCGGTGAATCCAGAAACATTTCCAGCCCCCCAGCGACTCGATGGACAAACCCCGCCGATTCCAGAGCAACCTTCGCCGCATCAAAGTCCTGACGGCGAAGCAAAACATCTACATCCTGCGTATTTCTCACCGCGGCTTCATCCACGCGCGAAACCCAGAGCGCAACCGCGTTACCCCCGGCAACTGCATAAGGCACGCTCGCGCCGCGCAAAGCCCCCGCCGCTTTGAGAAGCCGCTGCCGGACTTTTTCCACGGCACTCACCATTCGCTCCAACGAAAATGGACCGACTATTGCTGTCATGACGCAACCAATTCTAGTCTAGCCCAACACTATCTTCTCCCCCGCGCCCGATGCAAATCCGGCTCCTTGTGCGCCTTCCCGCCCTTTTGCAGCAGATGCGTCGCCTTCGCCTGATCCCCCGTCTTAAAAACCCCTGTGGTTCTGCCGCCTGGCGCCCCGCTGGTACAATACGCGTAATTGATGTTGATGTGGTTCTGCCCCAGGATCGTCGCGATATCCGCCAGCGCACCGGATTCGTTGGGCAGATCGACGCACAAAACTTCCGTCTCCGTCATCGGCAGATTCAACCCCGCGAGCACATCTCGTGTCGCCTTCAGATTCTCGGCCACAAGCCGTAGAACGCCGTGCTCCTGCGAATCCACCAGGGTCATCGCGACGACATTGATTTTCTCATCCGCCAGCGCCCGGCAAACCTGGGCCAAGATCCCCGGTTTGTTCACCAGAAAAACGCTGAACTGCACCGCGTTGCGAACGTCTGACATGGCTATCCTCCGCTAGAGAAATCCGATCTCAACTGTGATTCTACCTTTGCGTGGATTGAGCGGCGAACCGCCTATCTCGCGTATTTTCGAAATACTTAATTCTCAAGCGATTAGCCGATCCCCGCTGAACAAAACAGGTCCATGAATGTCCGGGGTGCGTAGCGTATCTGCAAATCTAGCAGCGGCTTATGCTTGTTTGAGGGGATTTTCTTGGTGGACATTGGTCGTTCAATATATACTGGTCCAAGATCCTGGAGGATTGGCACGAAATCGGGCGAAATCCCGCAATTCAAAGCTGTTGAAATGGGAGGAAAATGCACCAGGCATTAAGTCTAAAAACATCTCCGAAGAGCACGCGAAAGCCATTTTCTTTGCAGGCAGTCGTGCGCGTTCTGGTGGTCTTCCTCAGTGCGCTCGCGTCTACCGCCCCGCTGGCCCTTGCTTCCGCAGTTTATTCGATTCAGGAACTCGGGCTTACCGGAACAATTTATTCCTACGATGGCAATCAATCCATTGAGGTAGTTTCCAACTTCAATCCGGTGGGGGATTTAATCGGCGATTCCGCGCGTTACAGCTCCAGTGGCAGTTCTCTCGGACAGGACGCCTGGTTTTTTAATGGCTCCTCGACGCAGCAAATCGGATTGATAGGGACGAACTATGGCTACGCAGCCTCAGGCGGAACCTACGAATTCAGCACTCCCGACAAGATTAACAGCACGAATGATGTCATCGGAACTTCCAATCGCTATAGCACCACCGGAACCGCGCTCGGCGATGACTCGTGGTATTTCAACGGCACCTCCACCCAGCAGATCGGTCTGATTGGGACAAATTATAGCTACGCGGCTTCGGGCGGCAGCTACGAAGACAGCATGCCATGGCAGGTCAGTACCGCCGGGGATGTCAGCGGAAGTTCGTATCGCTATGGCACCAGCGGAAATAATCTCGGTATAGACTCGTGGTATTTTAACGGTTCCACGACTCAGCAAATCGGACTGACCGGGCCTAACTACAGCTATTCCACCACTGGTGGAACATATGAATGGGCGGCCGACAGCACCATGGACGACGCGGGAGATATCGACGGATACTCCAAACGCTATAGCTCCGCCGGAAATTTTCTTGGATATGACTCATGGTATTCCAATGGCTCCTCCACGCAGCAAATCGGCTTGACTGGCACGAACTACAGTTACGCCACAACTGGAGGAACCTACGAATCCAGTAACGACTTTGCGATCAACGCGACAGGAGAAGTCCTTGGACAATCGCTTCGCTATAACTCCAGTGGGGGCTCACTCGGGAGCGACGCCTGGTATTTTAACGGTTCCTCAACTCAGCAAATCGGATTGACCGGGGCAAATTACAGCTATGCCACTTCGGGAGGAACATATCAATACAGTTTCCCATACGATATCAATTCCGCGGGGAATGTGGTTGGTTATTCACAGCGATTTAGTTCGAGCGGAGCCTCTCTCGGCTATGACACCTGGTATTACAACGGGTCCACCACCCAGCAAATCGGCCTGACGGGGACGAACTACAGCTATCCCGCCTCGGGGGGAACTTATCAAAACAGTTCCCCAGCATTGATTAATAACGCGGGTGATGTGCTTGGTTATTCACAGCGATTTAGTTCGAGCGGGGCTCCTCTCGGACAGGACGCGTGGTATTACAACGGTTCCACCACTGAGCAAATCGTCGTGAACGGGGCCGGCGACAGCTATATCACCTCCGGCGGAACCTACGAAACCAGTTATATATCTCAGATGAACGCTGCAGGTGATGTCATTGGAAACTCCGATCGTTACAACTCGACTGGCAATTCTCTGGGCCAGGACGCTTGGTTTTTCGACAGCGCCACGGATTCCACGGACCTGCTTCAGTTCAGCGTCGATAGCGCCAATGGCGACAGCGACACATACCCTGAGGTTCTGACCGACTCGGGCGCAGTCCTTGGCTATTACGACCTATACAATGGTTCCACCCTTGAAGGGATAGACGCCTTCTACTGGAGCGAGTCCAACGGTTTCCATGACCTTGGTGTCACGGGGCGCGCCAAAACCAGCCAGGGCGGGGCGCTTCAAAACCGGCCAATGTGCTGACGTATTCTATACCGCATCCGTTCTATCCGACGCAACTGTTCCTTGAGTTATTGGTCCCCGTTCACGCCGTCTGGCCGGCGGATACCCCCACATCAGAAGACAACGGCGGCTCTGTCACGGTGTCTTCCGGGGGGGAGCACCCTTCATCGCCGGCGGTACTCCGCCGTCCTTTTGGATTTGTCTTTTCCGGTGTCCCGGATTGGCCTGCCGTGAGCGAAGTCGAATGGCCCCCATGCCGAAGGCGGTAGCTCTTGCCGGTGATGTTGATGATCGTGGCGTGCTGCAGGAACCGATCCAGAATGGCCGTGGCCGCCGGCACGTCGCCGATCAGCTTGGCCCAGTCCTCCAGTGGACGGTTGCTGGTCATCATCGTCGAGCGGTTCTCGTGCCGGCGCATGACGATCTCCAGCAGGCATTCGCCGCTGCGCCGCGGAAGCTGCTTCATTCCCATGTCGTCGATGATAAGCAGATCAGGCTTGAGATACCGGGCCAGCGTCTTGTCCTGGGCTCCCAGATCCTCGTCGCCTAAAAAGTCGCGGGCCAGGTCGAAGATGGATCGGTACAGGACCACCAAGCCGCTCTTGATCGCCTGGTGTCCGATGGCCTGGGCCAAAAACGATTTGCCCACGCCGGGCGGACCCAGCAAGAGCACGTCACGTTTGTCACGAATGAACTGGCCGGCGGCCAGATCGTGAATCTGTTTGCGTTTGATGGAGGTGTTGAAGGAGAAGTCGAACTCGTCGAGGTTTTTGGTGTCGCGGAACATCGCCGCCTTGACGCGCCGGCCGATCTGCCGGCTGGATCGGACGTTCAGTTCATCCTGAAGGATCAGTTCCAAAAACTCACTGTGGTCGAGCCGATTGCCGGCCGCCTCGCTCAGGCGAACTTCAAGGCTGCTCGCCAGACCTGAAAGCCGAAGTTGCTTGAGCGTCTGCATCAACGAAGGTCTCATGGGGTGGACTCCCTTCGGCTCTGCTCAGGGCAGGCCTGTAAAGGTTGTGCGGCAGGCAAAGCCTCCGCTTGGGTGATTGCGTCGCGTACGAACTGTCCGTAATCGGCCAGTCCGCGGATGATTGGATGTTCCTGAACAAACTCGAAGTGTTGTTGAACCGGCGCGCCGTTTTGGTGTTCGATGAGCTGCCGCAGGGAGCGCAGGTGATACGCGCCATGCCCCAGAGCAATCTCGCAGGCTCGTTCCACGGCCGGTCGCGGCTGCTGATTGGCCAGCGACAGCAGCCCCATCAACACGCGCACGCCTTCGATGCCGCGATGCTGAAGCATTGACTGCGCCCACTGCGTGGCGTGCGGCCCGATGCATTCGATCCGCTGGAGAAGCCAGGTCGTTCCACGCTCGATGCCGCTGATCTTCTCCGGCAGGATATGGGCGTCTTGCGTCGAGAACCTGCCCGGCGGACGCTGCGCGTGCAGAGCGATCGCACGCATCTTCTGATCGAACAGCCGGACCGTGCGCCGTCCCACCGCGCCCAGACCCGCTGGCCCAAAAACTCCGGCGGGACCGAATAGTACGCCCCCTTGATCTCCACGTGCCCGTCGCGGTGAACACTGCGCAACGCCTCGGTGAAAAGATCGAATCGCACCGGCGGCAGAGCCAACAGTGCCGGCTTCTCTACCTGCTCGAAGACTTCCTTCACCTGCCGCCGCGTCGTGCCGTGGATGCGCGTGTCGGCCACGCTCTTCTCCCACGTCAGCAGATGCGCGTTCTGATCCGAGAGCGAGGCGAATTGCCGGCCTTTGAGAGCATTGCTCTTCACATAGCCGATGCCCCGCTCGATCTTCCCCTTGTGCCGCGGCGTGTACGGCTTGGTGGGCAGAATGGCGATTCCATAATGTTCGGCGAACGACCGGACCTTGGGACACAACTCCGCCTCGAACCAGTCCGCCCGCGTCACCGCCGCGCGAAGATTGTCGATCACCAGCGCTGACGGCATCCCGCCGAAGTGCGTAAAGGCATTTTCCAGACAACGCAGAAAATCATCGGTCGTCTGCCGCTCCACCGCCTCGGCGTACCCCTTGCGGCTGTGGCTCAGCACAATGCGGAAGACCCAGGTTGCTTTGCGTTTGCCGTCAGGACCGACCAGGGCGCACCCCGGCCGAAGTCCACCTGCGCCTCGGCTCCCGGCTCGCATTCCATCCGGCGAAAGGGCGCCGGCGCGGCAGCCGAGAGCTTCTTGATGAACCGGCGCACGCTGTAATAGCTGCCGGCATAGCCGTGATCGCTGGAGATGTCTTGATAAATCCGCTGGGCCGTCAGCCCGGCTTCCAACTTCTGAACAATGACCTCACGCCAGGGCGATGCCGTACTGACCGACCCGATGGGCGCGCCGGATAACCCGGTGGGCGCGCTCTCCGAGCCGCCTGCGGCGAGCACCGTCGAGCCGCCTGCGGCGAGCACCGTCGAGCCGCCTGCGGCGAGCACCGTCGAGCCGAGGGCGCGCTGGCCGGTTTTGAATCCGATCCGGGCGCCGCAGGATCGCCGCCCGACAACCGGATGTGGCGTCCAACGGTCTCCCGGTGAACGCCGAGTTGGCGGGCGATGTTCCGATTGGACCAGCCGCTGCGCAAGTGCCAAAATTGCTTGTACTTCCGCCATCTTGAGTTGATTGGCCATCCCACCATTGGCTTGCGGCAACCGCCGAAAGCCAAGGTCGATAACCCAATCTCCTGTGCCTCAAAATGGCCGGTTTTGGCGCGCCCTCAATTGGCCGGTTTTGCGCGCCCCATGACACCTTGGCACGCTTGTCAACGGCGGACTTACCGCAAACGGCTGGGATGCGATCCAAAGCGTTATTAGCACCTCGGGCGACGATGTGAATGGATATCCACAATTCGTTGTCGGCCTCGGATTATTGAATGGCCAGGAATTAATGAATAACTCGTCCATCGGCAGCAGCGCTTATCTGCTCTCGCTTGTGGTCCCCGAACCGGCGTCGATGGGAATTCTCTGTATCGCACCGCTGGCACTTCTGATTCGCCGGCGCGGTGGGGTTACAGCATCGCCAGCGAATTAATCGCCTCTTTCTGCGTCGGCTTGATCTTCAGCACCCGGTCCAGGCGGGTGATGCGCAGCAGCTCGGTCAATTTCGAGTTCACCCCGCAAAGCAGCAGCTTGCTGTGGGGCAGGGCCGCGAGGCGGCGATTGAGGCCGATGACGATGCCGATCGCCTGGCTGGAAATGAACTCCACGCGAGAGAAATCGAGGATCACCAGCCGCTTGTCCTGCTCGTCCACGAGCTTGAAAAGTTCCTGTTGAATTTTCTCCAGTTGTGCCGGCTCCATCAGCGACGGAATCCGAAACTCCACCACGATCGCCTTGTCGATCTGCGTAACGATGTATTCCGAGCCCATATGGGGAAGTGTGCCGATTTAGAGCAAAAATGCAAAAATAATCTGATCCCACAATTATGCGGCGGGCTCGCGGGCCAAATTCGAAATCCGAAACTCGAATGACGAATCAAATTCGAAATTCGAATGTTCGAAACGACGCTTTCGAATTTCAGTCACGCGAATTTACTTCGAATTTCGAGTTTCGAGTTTCGAATTTCCTCTATGATCCCTGCGTTGTCGCGCCGCTGCCCACCGACGGCTTAAATTGAATGCCATAATCCGGCGTAATCGCCCGTAGCGAGGAAATCCAGCGAAATACAAACTGATAGAGCGGATCATCCGTCCCGCGGAACATCGGCCTGAAACCCTGCGCATTGGGATGCGGCGTGACCGCGACATTCTGCGGCAAGCCAAACTGAAGGAGCAGCGACTCATCGACCCGCGCGGGTCGATCATCGGC
The DNA here is from genome assembly GCA_963755915.1 of uncultured Phycisphaerales bacterium. GTDB lineage: Bacteria > Planctomycetota > Phycisphaerae > Tepidisphaerales > Tepidisphaeraceae > PALSA-1353. Next base: position 1,393,801 of record CAVWLP010000002.1, on the reverse strand, counting down.
CGGAAGACGGGCCCGTGGCCAAAGGTGCTGCCGCCTTCCAGCTTCTCGCCGCTCATCTGCAAGATAAAATAGTTCGTATAGGCCGGAAGCGTATCGCTCGCGTCGGTCATCAGCCTGAAGCCGCCTTGCGCATCTCCGCTGTGGCAACCGGCCGCGGCGCACCCTTCCAAAATTTTGGGCTGAATTTCTGCGCGATATTCGCGAATCACCGCTGGATCGGATTCGATGTGTACGTCCTTGGCAAGATTCGGGTCACCGCTCTGGATGATATCTATGGCCTGCTGCGTTTCGGTTTCGCGATCGAATCCCCCCGCATCCGACTGGAGGCTTGCATATCGGCTGCGGACGTCGTTGTGAAAAGTGAGGCGAACATTGTCATCGGGCGTCAGCTCCGCCCGCCGGATCGCATAGACGTCGGCCTGGGTCAGACACGGTCCTTCCGATGGCTTCGTCGCCACCGGCGTCGGATACGCCGCCTCGACGGCCATGCGCACGTTCAGCGTCTGCTCGGCCTGGATCGTGTCGAGCAAAATCGCCGCGTCCGGGTTATGGGGATCGAGCCGCTGCGCCTCTTCCGCGGCCGACGTCGCCAGTTCGTACTGCCCGGCGCTCAGTTCCATCCGGCCAAGCTCGATGCGGCCGGTGATGTCGTTGGGGTCGAGCTTCTTGAGCCGATCGTCAAAGTCCGCCCGTGCATCGTCCGCATAGACGATCGAAGCGACGTTGCCCGCATCCAGCGTGAGGGTCCCGCCGCGAAAGCTTACGTTGGTTGTTCCATCGGGATTCTGCTGGATATCGCCGCGAAGCGTTCGCCCGTCGGTTGTATTGACGATTCCCTCTGCGCGAGCAAAACGGATACCCCAGCCAGAATCGCCACCACTCCGCCCAGCCACCACCATCGGAACATACGAGTGTCACCTCAGGCGAAACAAGTGTGCGATTGTAATGGCAGAAGTTGCGAGTTGCGAGTCAGCTATATCCGCCTCCGGCTCAACGGCATCCCGCCTATGCGGATTACCGCTCCTCGCCTCCGGGTCAACGGCATCCCGCCTATGCGGAGTACCGCTCCTCGCCTCCGGCTGCGGGTAACTATTTGATGAGTCCGCGATCTCTAACCCATGCCACAAACAAATCGGGCCATGCTCCGTCCGGGCGGGTTGTCGGGCGGATTCCCCAGCCGTGGCCGCCGCTTTCGAAAATGTGCAGTTCGGCGGGGACGCCGGCCTCTTTCAGTTTGAGATAAAGCTTGGCGAGGTTCTCGGAGATGGTGATTCGATCGTTATAGGAGCAAGCGAGAAACGCGGGCGGGGTGTTCTTGTCGACGACGATTTTATCCGGCTCATTTAACCCTCCAGGATAAATCAGGGCCTGGAAATCCGGGCGACAATTGATCTGATCGACCGGGTCATCCGAACCTTTCACGGGCTGGGCATATTGCGTCGAAGCCATGAGAGCCAGTTGGCCGCCGGCCGAGAATCCCATGACACCGACCTTGTTGGGATCGACGCCCCAATCGCCGGATCGGGAACGCACGAGGCGGATGGCCCGCTGGAGGTCCATCAGCTCATCGTCCATTTTGTAGGGGGAATTCTTCTCTTTGGAGAGGCGGTATTTCAGGACGAAGGCGGCGATGCCACTGTCGGCCAGGACTCGGCCGACGTTCCATCCTTCGTGCTCGATGGCGAGGAACTGATGTCCGCCGCCGGGGGCGACGATGACGGCTACGCCGGTTGCCTTGTCCTTCGCTGGCAAGAAGGGCGTGATCGATGGATCGTTTACATTTTCGAGGATCTCAAAGGTAACTCCCTGATCGGTGCGAAGGCTGGTCTTTTCCGGGCCGCCCAAACCCTGGGGGCCTGGGGGTGTGCCGTTCCAGAGGGGCGTTGATTCGGGCAATTCCGCGGGCTTGTTGCCGCTGCAGGTGCATCCCGCCAGGATCGTCGTTGATATTGCCATGATCCTCCAGGTGAGTCTTGTAAATGCTGTCACCGAGGCATTTTCGGGATTGGCGGAGTGATGGCAAGTTTGGGGTTAGGGGAGGGGGATTTTACGTTTTGTTAATCCCGTTCGGCACGCAGGCTTCATCGGAGCATTCCAAAGCTGTGGAGGACGCGAAACAATTGAAGCTTAGATACTTTTACTTTCCCCTGCTGCACGCCGGCGTCCGCAAGAGCGCAGCATCAACCGCGAGGTCTCCGCGGCGACGGATTCCCCTTCAGTTTACTCCCAGTTTTTTCAAGGCCTCCGCTCTTGCCCTCAGCTTAATCCCGGTGTTATCCGGCTTGTTCAGGAATCGAAGCACGTCCTGTTCCTCGGCCAGCCCCAGCAGATACCAGCCGATCATGTTCCGCATCGCCTTGTTCGGCTTCCTGCCGCTGATCAGCTGAATCAGCACGCAGACGATCAGCGCGCAGTGGATTTGGATGTCGATCCCCTCCTGGCGTTGGCTCAGCAGGTGACGCATGCCCAGCAGTTGCTTGAAGATCCGGAAGAACAACTCAACGGTGTAGCGGTACAGATAAATCAGGGCGATCAATTCCGCCGGCAGGTCCAGCAGGTTCGTGTACAGGATGATCAGGTCCGTCGGCTTGTTGCCGCTGCGCGTGCGGCGCGGATGGGGTTTCACCTGCACTTCCACCCGTCGCACCACCCTATCCGCCGCCGTCTCCAGGCCGTCGAGTTTCACCAGCGCGTCTCGCACCACGCCGCCGTCCAATGCTTCCTGTGAAAGCAATCGTTCTTCAAACAGCTCAAACACCGAGTTTTCCGCGGCCCGCATCACAAAGGAGCTTTGCGCCGCGGCGATGTCCGCAAAGAGGCTCCGGTCGGCGTAGCCGCCGTCTCCTACATAGCACCGTCCTGCTTCCAGGCTGCGCCGCAGGACGTTGTTTTCACGGTTGGCCCCCGCGTTGCGAGCGCCAGTGCGGTCGAGGCGATGGACTTTGAACGTCTCCAGATCGAATTGAACGTGCAAACGCCAGCCATAGACCGCTTTCCCGTCCCGGGAGGTGTTGTAGCGCGCATCGATGCCGCAAGCGGATTTGGCCAGCCGACTCAGCGCCGTCAGCACCGTCCCGTCGACCAGCGTGATCGCCTGCCCAAAGTCCGCAAGACGCGGATCGGGCGCCTGGGGCAGTTCCCCCGCCAATTCCTCAATCAGCGGCGTCAAACGCCCCGGCTCGAACACCCGAACCGATTCAGAGAAACTGCCCACGGAAAAACGCTTAATTCCCAGCGCCTTGGCCACCTTGGGCAGTTCAGCAACCTCCTGAAGATCCCGCAGGGATTGGATCAGCGGATTCCAGGTGTAAAGCAAAACCAGCTTGCAATAATCGTCGAAGTGAAGCTGGCGGTTCCCGGCTCGATCCCGCTCACAGCCCACATCCCGCAGCGTGGGCAGCAGCGCGAAGACGCGCCGCAGATGTCCGAGGCACAGGATCTCTTTTTCCTTCAGTCTTGCCTGCACGTCCGGCAGCATGCCATAAAAAGATCAAAGGCGCAATCTCAATATCTTGCTGCTTGCGCGAACCCCGTGCCGAACGGGATTAACGTTTTGTTACGTTTTTTTACATTTTTCGCGGATTTTGATAGTGATCGGTAACAATCGTTCTGTTTACCATTAAACAAATCATTTCACCGCGGAGATTTGATATTGATTTGCCTTTCTTGGCGCTCTTGGTGGCTTGGCGGTTAATAAAATTGACCGGCCTCCGGCCTACCTTTCGCGGTGTACCGCCCGTCGCCGTCCGCGGCTCCGTTTTAACCGCCCGCTTCGCTCAAGACGCGAAGAGCGCCAAGAAAGAAAAGAGTTTTGGATTTTTCGGATGAGAGGGATTTTTGTTCATCGAAGCTATCACCGGCAATGCTGGCGGGGCTGTCGGACCATGTTTGGGAGCTTGAGGAATTGGTGAAGTTGATTGACTGAATCGCGGTAGAATTGCAACCGATGAAACGCTTCCGCCGATGGCTGTCGAGAGTAATCGCCGCTTCGATGGTGCTGATGTTCGTGGGTACGCTGCTACTGTAGATACGGAGCATTCACCACGATGAATGGATAGCTGTCCAATTGAGTGCAATTGGCCAATATAGGGGCGCATTCGAGATCGGGTCGCGCGATGGCCAAATATGGGCGCGATATATTTACGTGACTCACGCCAACTTTATCCACAGCCTTCCTTTGGAAATCGAGTTCAAATCGTTTCCCCTTCCCCACGGTGAGTGGTTAGGCGACGTATTTTACGGCGCCTATTTCAGCAAGTGCGGATTTGAGTTCGGAATCAACGAGCTTGGATCAGGAGCGTATATCCCATGTTTAGAGGCACGAATCCCCCATTGGGCGTTAATGGCCTTTTGCCCGATGCTAATTCTGATTCAGGAAATGAATCGGCGCCGCAACCGCCGCCGAAGTGCAAGAGGCCTCTGCGAGGTCTGCGGCTATGACCTCCGCGCCACGCCTGATCGTTGCCCGGAATGCGGAAAGCTGGTCGAAAGTACTATTTAATTTCAAACTGACCCACTACTCGCCGCCGGAAGTGGTTGACATTCGGCAAGAGGAAGTCTGCGGAACGCCCGATGCCAGCCACATTTCAACGTCCTACGTTGAACGGCAGAATCTCACGATGCGGATGTCGATGCGTCGATTCACGCGACTCACAAACGCGTTCAGCAAAAAGGTTGAGAACCACGCGGCGCAAGTTGCCTTGCACTTCATGCACTACAACTATTGCCGGATTCACCAGACGCTTCGCGTGACTCCAGCCATGCAAGCCGGGCTGGCCGATCATGTTTGGGAGCTTGAGGAATTGGTAGCTTTGATCGACTGAGATAAAAACCGACACGATACGGGTATCGGTTATCCGCCCCTATCCGGCTCTATTCCAAGCCATTCCCGAGCACCTGGATTAGGCCGATTGACTGGAAATCCATCTTTTCCATACGAGTAACTGTTGCCGTGATCGTCTTCGGCAATGAATGGAGCTTCATCCGCGACAAGTTGAAGTTTTTGAGTTAATTTCGCGAACAATTCTGGTGAAAACAAATGATCCTGAATGTCTCGTAAGGCGGCAGGAAACATTCTGACGCGAGTGGGCCAAGCATCGCATCTTGCTCGAAAACCATCAATGACACCGACGAGGCGGACCCAGTTCTTGTCGTGACCATTGGGCATTTAAGTGAGAATAACCAGAAAACTCATTTCCAACCATTATTTTTCAAACTGACCCACTACCCGAGATTTAAAGGATTTGACTTTTTCCGCTTTTGAATTCTTGGGGCTCCTGAGCGGGAACGCGGCAAGGGGAAGACTTAGAGCAGTTTCACTTCAGGTGTAGCGTCTGCGTCGCCTTCGGCGACCCTTCGGGTTGATTTGGCCGGGGCCGTCCGCGGCGTCATCGCTCCTCAACGGGTCCATGCGAACCCGCTTCGTCGCTCTTCCTTGCGGCCAGCCCCGGCCAAATCAACGCAGACGCTACATCTGAAGTGAAAATGCTCTAATCAATCTGACGAGGCGGTCGCCGGACGCCACGGCGGATGGTCAGAGTGTGTGTGGGCGAGAGTGAGCTTGTCACTTGCCGAGGAATCGGTCGTGTACCTGTTCGCGCACGTTCTTCCAATTGTGGACGCGGGTGTGCTCGATTTGAGCTTCGGCCCGATGAATTGCGTCCAGTGTGGCCGGATCCAGGGAATGTGATTGAAGAGTGTTCAGCGCTTCTAATGCGGCGTGGACGACCTCGTCAGCGGAACTGAACTCGCCGCTTTGGAGCTTTTCTGCGAGAAGTTTTTGAGTTTCTGCGCTGAGGGAAATCGTCATTGGTTTCTCCGTGATCAATAAATTTAACACACGAACGGGGCGCTGCACGAAAAATGTTGGCGAACTGGTTGAGCGGTTGTGGCGCTCATTTGTGGTCCGACCCCCCACCCATCGTGCCGAAACTAGCGGAAGAGGACAGGGAGGGTTCCCCCGGAGTACCAGGCTGACCGCCCGACACTTTTTGTTTTCGTGAGCCATATGGCTGCTTTTTTTGAATACAAAACGCAAATGCAATGCGGGGGCGAGGGAGAGCCACATAGGGCCCCAAGAGGTTCTTCGGAGGCGCGGAGGCCTCCGGGGCGTAATCGCCGAGTACGGCCCGGAGCCGTCCGCGGCTCCGCCCCCGCACCCCCACTCCCTCTCCTTTTCCCCTGCTATGTTGGTTGTCAAGTGTGGGCCGCATTCGCCGCCTTTATTCTTTTGTCTTTTTAAGCTGTTGCTCGGCCTGTCAGTGTCCGCTCTGCATGGGCTGTTGCCATCATTGCGGCAACGCTCTTCCTGCTATCCGTACCTGGCGGTTTGCCAGTACACCATGGTCTAATACGTCCGTTGCAGGCGGTTCACGCTGACCCAATCTAACCGCCGAACGCTCAAGGGCGCTCATAGGGGAAAACGGGCGCGTTACACCGTGGCTCGTCTCTTTCACTTTTATTCCAAGCTCTTTATCCGTCGTCCATCCAGGCTCCAGAAGTTCGGGGACAACCTTGGCCGGCTTTTTACGCTGCCAGTTTCAAGCCCAGATCCTGCGCTTTGACCCGGCCGGTTTTGATCCGCCACAGGTCCACCGCCAGTTGCCGCGCCAAGGCCACCGCGGCTTTCTTGCGCATGGCTCTGGCTCCGGGGTTCTCGAAGACCTGCTTCCAGCGCTTCAGACGAAAATACTCCGGCTGGAACTTGGGCAGCAGCCACGCCAGTTCCACCAGCACCGTGCGCAGTCGGCGGTTGCCATGTTTGTCGATCGACAGATTCATCCGGCTCTGGCCTGAGGAGGATTCTCCAGGGCAAAGCCCGGTGTAGCTGGCGATCTGCCGGCGGTTCTGGAAGCGATTCCAGTCGACGATCTCACGATCCAGCAGCTCATAGCTGAGGTGTCCGATTCCCTTGATCCGGGCCGATTCGCGGGACTTGGCCTCCGCGCAGAGCTGGCGGGTCAGTTCATCTCGCTTCTGGTCCATCATCTCTACCATCTCCAGGTCGCGGGCAAGCTCCTTGCGGATCGGTTCGATCAGTTCTGAGCCGTAGAGTTCTTCCAGCTTTTTCAGCAGCGGCTCACACGCCAGCGGCTCCCACCATTTTCCCGGGCGATGGATGCCGAGGCTGTGCAGCAGGCTTCGTCCACGGGCGATCCAGCGCTGCCGTTCCTTTCGGTAGGTGTTGCGCTCGCGCCCCAGGCGGCGGTGGATCTCCTGGGCCACCGTGGGGACACGCACCAGACGCAGCGCCGTCGTGTTGCCGGCGAGATGCCGGTCCAGACGCGAGAGCAGTTCGGTGGCGTCGATCTTGTCGTTGACTCTCTTGCGGCCGCGGGACAGACGTTCGGGGGCACAGACCAGGCACTCTACGCCCAGGGCGGTGGCTTCGCGGTGCAACGCGAAGCCGTAGGGACCGGCTTCGTAGACCATCACCACGCGTTTGGCCAGCGTCAGCTGCTTTTTGAGAAACTCGATGAAGACGGCCGGCGAGAGTTTTTGGGCCGGTTGAATCCCCTGATGATCGACCATCCGTGCGAAGGTATATTGCTGGCTGTGGGTATCCACGCCGAGTTTGATCACCTCGTGCGACTGATTGGGCTTCGAGACTCTCTCCCCTCGAACTTGGGAGGCCTTGCGGCTACCTTTAGAAGAATTGTGTTTCATGGTTGTCGGGTTTAGTCGACGGTGGCTAGCCCGACAACCAACATGCCATCTAACCGTCCAAGGCCAAAGGCAACGAACAGACGCATTGCTGCGGATTTTCAGGCCTATTTGTGCTTGGACCATCGGGCAGGTGAAGATCGTGGGGCCAGCCGGACGGTATTGGCGGTTTTGCTGGTTCACGTCCTGCGACAAAGGAAAGAAGCCGAGCGCATCATTCCGGCGGGGGGAAATCTGACTCGACAGAAAAAAGTGGCGGGCGGTCAGGAGTACCAGGGGAGGGGAAATACCGGTGAGCCATAAGCAAGCATTACACCCGATTAGGCCAAGGGGCGCACCTTTCCATCCCCGTGGCCGCTGCGCTTGCCCCAGATGCCGGGGATGGCGGTGCCGCAGTCGGGGCATTTGCCCTCTGAGGTCACGCGGATTTCCTGGACCAGAAAACCGTATCGCCGGATTAGCATGGCGCGGCAGTAGTGGCAGCGGGTGTTTTCCCAATCGCCGACCTGGCCGGGGAGGTTGCCTGGGTAGATATATTTCAGGCCGGCTTTCTGGCCGTACTCGACGATTCGCATCAGGTCGTCGGCGGTGGTGTTGCGGAAGCCCTCGCGCATTTTGTAGTCGGGATGGAAGGCGGTTACGTGCCAGGGCATGAGGGGATCAACCGAGGCCAGAAAATCGGCCATTTGTTTGAGCTCATCGGGGTCGTCGCTGAAGCCGGGGACTACGAGGGTGACGATTTCGACCCAGAAGTTGCGTTGCTTGAGCATTTTGATGGTGGTGGTGACGTTTTCCATTACGCCGCCCAGCTCGCGGTAGTGTTTTGGATTGAAGGTTTTGAGATCGACTTTGTAGGCGTCGACGTGAGGACGGAGGAAATCGAGGACCTGCGGCGTGCCGTTGCCGTTGGAGATATAGGCACACTTGAGGCCGCGGGTGCGCGCTTCGCGGAAAACGGCGACGGCCCATTCGCTGGTGATGAGCGGCTCGTTGTAGCTGGAGGCGATGACCGGGGCTCCGTGCTGGATGGCCAGGTCTACGAGCTGCTTGGGGTTCGTCAATTTGGGCGGGGCAGCGGCCTTGGGGTCGCGGAGCATCTGGCTGGTGACCCAGTTCTGGCAATAGCCGCAGTGGAAATCGCAGCCGAGCATGCCGAAGGTGAGGGCGTCGCTGCCGGGGAGGCAATGGAAGAAGGGTTTTTTCTCGATGGGGTCGCAGGCGAGGACGCCTACGTAGCCGAAGGGGACTTTCAGAGTGCCGCCCTCGTTGAAGCGCACGCGGCAGACGCCGTCGCGGCCGGGCTTGACGAGGCAGCGATGGCCGCAGGCAAAGCAGCGGACGGCGCCGTCGGCTTCGTGCTGGATCAGCTCGTCGGCGGCGGGGGCGACGTGTTGATGGAGCATGTCCTTGAGGGATTTGAGGCGGGCCTGATCGTCGTTGAGGATTTGGAGCGGAGGCATTTTGCGTCCCTGTTGGTATTTTAGGCATCGGCCCTCTTTAGATCGAACTTATCTTCCATCTTGTCGGCTTAAGGCCATCCGTGCGTTTTCACTCCTTGCAATGCACTGGGCTCGTTTTTACCCACATTGCTATGTGGCAAAAGGTGTGGAAAGGGAAAAAGCATTCAGAGTATTTTCGGTTACGGTTGGTGTGACGAGAATACTCGCCGGCTCGTATATAACAGGCGGTTCCGCGGCGATGGCACAAGGCTGCCCTGGCGACGTTCGGGACGGCCTCGAGGTGTTGGGCGGGAAAGCGCCGCATGAACGGCCTCCGGCCTAAGCTCGCGGAGTACCGCCCAAGCGCCTCCGGCTCTTGCGGCGGCTACACGGGAGTTTCTGATTAAAGTATTATCAGCAATGAAATCGATATCGATCATCGGACTTTTCGTTCTAACTTTGGCCTCCTGCACCCATACCATGCAAGAACCTCCTGAAATCCTTCAGTACCCCAAAAATCCAAAGATCGACCAGACCATGCAGGCCTTTGTCGATAAAGGGCAGCTCTCCGGGGCGGTCACGCTCGTCGGCGATGATACACACATTATCTATCTCTCGGCTGTCGGTCAGCGCGATCTGCACCATCATCTGCCGATGCGCACTGACACGGTGTTCTGGATCGCCTCGATGACCAAGCTGATGACTTCGACGGCGGTCATGATGCTGCAGGAGCAGGGGAAGATTTCGCTGGACGATCCTGTATCCAAATTTATTCCCGAATTCGCGGGGCTGAAAACGCCGTCCGGCAAGCCTGCAAACCTCACCCTGCGCCAACTGATCACGCACACCAGCGGACTCCAGGAAGCGCCGGATGAATTGATGCACAGGGCCCGCACACTTGCCGAGCTGATTCCCTCTTATCTCAATCGGCCGACGAAGTTTGAGCCGGGGACCAAGTGGGATTATTGCCAATCCGGGATCAACACGCTGGGGCGGATCATCGAAATTGTCTCGGGGGAAAGCTTTGCCGAGTTCATGCAGGAGCGGCTCTTCGATCCGATGGAGCTGAAGGACACGACGTTTTATCCCGATGCGGCGCAGGTGAAGCGGCTGGCGGTTTCGTACAGTTTGAAAAACGGGAAGCTGATCCCGACCAAAATCTCGCGCATTCCCGGCCCCCCTGGCGATCGCAACCATTACGCGGCCGCCAATGGCGGGCTTTTCTCGACGGCGCCGGATTACTACCGCTTCACCAAGATGCTTCTTGATGGCGGCACGCTGGATGGGCGACGATATCTCTCCGCCCAGAGCATCCATGAAATGACCAGCGTTCAAACGGGGACGCTGAAGGCCGGCTTCGTTCCCGGCAGCGCCTGGGGTTTAGGTTTCGGAATCGTCCGCCAACCCAGCGGCATCACCGAGGGTCTTTCACCCGGAACCTTCGGCCACGGCGGCATGTATGGCACGCAGGCGTGGATCGACCCCGTCAAACGACGGATTTACATTCTGCTGATTCAGCGCGCGGACCTTGAGAATTCCGACGCGTCCGATTTCCGCAGATATTTCCAGCAAGCCGCGGTCAAATCCCTCGATACGCCGCAATAGACGCGAAATGAAAAACCATTCCGAAACCATCCCCTATTTTTTTCCTTGACATATTCCTATATGGGAATATAATTCTCCGCAAATGGCCAGAGCCCCCACAACCCTCGACCCCTTCAACGCCGTCGCCGAGCCAAAGCGGCGGGACCTGCTCGACCTGCTCGCCAAAGGCCCCGAGCTTTCGGTTGGCGGCATCGTCACCAACCTCGGCTGGCCGCAGCCGCAGGTTTCCAAGCATCTGCGGGTTTTGCTGGAGGTGGGGCTGGTCAAAATGCGAACGGAGGGTCGCACTCATCTTTATGCGATCAATGCCATGGAACTGAAACCGATTCACGACTGGACCAAACATTTTGAGCGATTCTGGAGCGATCATCTCCAGCGCATCAAAGCACACGCCGAAGCGAAAGTTCAAACCGGCGCAACACAACCACCTTCTCACGATAAAGGAGAGTCACATGGATAAGTCATTGGACAATCTGCCGAATTTTGTTCTGCACATTCACCAGGAGGTCGAGATTTCGGCCCCGCCTGCGGTCGTCTTTGATTCGGTCCTGCACCAGGTCGGCCCTGGTTTCTCGGGGATGGAGGGCAAGTCGATGAACGCCCGCCTGGAGCCGTGGCCCGGTGGGCGATGGTTCCGCGACCTGGGCAACAGCACCGGCCACTGGTGGGGCAACGTGCAGGTCATCAAGCCGCCCTCGCTTCTAGAAATTTATGGCCCGATGTTCATGTCCTACCCGGCCATCAACCACATTCAGTATCGCCTGACCGAAAAAGGATCGGGAACGCTTTTGACACTGACGCACCGTGGCTTTGGCGAGATCGCCAGCGAACACCGCGAAGGCGTCACCAAGGGATGGGGCAAGATGCTGAGCGAGATCAAAGCCCGCGCGCAGCGATAAACTTTTTTACTACCTGAGGAAGAGTCATGGATAACAATTGCATTCTTTCCGCGTATCAGTTTCAGCGGCAGTATCTCACCCTCCTCGTGGAAGATATTCCCGAAGAGAGAATGACGTCTCAGCCGCCGGGGATCGTGAATCATCCGGCCTGGCAACTGGCGCACCTGGCCGTCGTGCAGGATCGGCTGGTGCAGATTCTTGGCGGGAAATCCAGGCTCGATCCGGATTGGGAAAAACGCTTTGGCCGCGGTTCGACGCCCGCGTCGGCCGGCGCCGGCCATCCGACCCGGGCCGATCTTCTGGGCATCATCGACGAGCGGCGGGGGGAGTTTGTGCGGCTCTTCTCGCGACTCGGCGCAGAAGAGCTTGCCAAGCCGCCGGGTGTGCCCGGCATTCCGCCGCGCTTCAGCAGCCTGGGAATGTTCCTGACCTTCGTGATGATGAGCCATGAAGCGACGCACCTGGGACAGCTCTCCGCCTGGCGCAGAGCGATGGGAATGTGCGAGGCGCTGTCGAAACTTCCGAAGAATTGATTTCTGAGAAAGTTTGTCGCTTTTGCAACAAACGATTCGGTGAAGATTCCCATTGAGCCCGCACGCCGCGCTCGCCTATTGTGCGGGCATGAGCGACGAGGATTTTGCTTTTCGCGATGCGCTGCCGAGCGGTCCGGCACATCGGCGCGGCGCTGGGCTCAATCCGGGAAACCGGTTCGAAACCGTCCGCCTGCACGTGCTGGGCGAAGAGCTGGATCGCCAGATGATTGAAGTGCAGGGCGAGGACGGCAAAACCGCCCGCGTCCAGCGGCAAGTTTTCTTCGACCGGACGCAGCGCATCATCAATCGCGTCGCGCCGACGGCGGATGTGCCTTTCGATTTCACCATCAACCCCTACCGCGGGTGCGAGCATGGGTGCATTTACTGCTTTGCAAGGCCGTATCATGAATACCTTGGGTTCAGTTGCGGGATGGATTTTGAGACCAAGCTCATGGCCAAGCCGGATGCGGCAGAGCTGCTTCGGCGCGAGCTGGCATCGCCGAACTGGAAGCCTGAGCCGATTGTCATGTCGGCGATTACGGATATCTATCAGCCGATCGAGCATAAGCTGCGGATCTCGCGAGGCTGCCTGGAGGTTCTGGCGGAGTGCGGGCAGCCGGTGACGACGATGACCAAGAGCGCACTGGTGCTGCGCGACACGGATCTTTCGGGCGCGGCTTGCGGAGATGAACGCCGGGAGGGTTACGGTCACGCTCGTTACGCTCGACAGCGACCTGGCACAGAAGCTTGAGCCGCGCGCCTCTTCGCCGATGGCTCGCCTGCGGATCATCCGCGAGCTGACGGCGGCGGGAATCCCGGTCACTGTTAACATCGCTCCGGTGATCCCCGGGCTGACCGATACCGAGCTGCCGCAGATTATGAGCGCCGTGGCAGATGCGGGTGCGCGGCGGGCGGCGTGGGTGCTGCTGCGACTGCCGTATCAGCTCAAAGATCTGTTTCTCGACTGGCTAAAGAGAAGTGTTCACCCGGACCGGGCTAAAAAAGTTGAATCGTTGATCCGGCAGTCGCGCGGCGGAAAGCTTTACGAATCGTCGTATGCCAATCGGCGCCGGGGGCGGGGAGTGATTGTTGAGCAGCTCTCGCAGACGTTTGACGTTTTCACCCGCAAGTACGGCCTCAACCGGGATATCCGGCCGCTATCGACGGCGCATTTCCGGAGGCCGGTAGTGAACGGGCAATTGTCGTTGTTCTGAATGGGGGACCACGATTTTGCGACGATCCGAAACGCGCACCCCTGCGGGGTTGCGGCTAAACGCGAAGGGAGATTTGTTGCCGTTGCGGTCGCCGATTTAGAATCAGGTTATCTGAGGGATTGACCGACTACGCCGCGGCGGCGAGGGAGAATATCTTGACGCAATTGCGTCCGGAGTTTTTCGCCGCGTAAACGGCCATGTCGGCGGCTTTGAGGAGGTGGGCGGGTTCGGTCATCCGGCTGTTGGGCTCGAGCGTTGCGACGCCGATGCTTACGGTGACCGGGACGGCCTGCTTGCCGCAGTTGATGGGCTGCTTGGAGACCGCGAGGCGAATGGTCTCGGCGATGGCGGCGCCGATGGCGCGGGACGTTTCCGGCAGAAGCAGGACCATTTCCTCTCCGCCATACCGGGCGGCAAGGTCTTTATCGCGGGTGGCGCTCTTGAGGAGTTTGCCGAGGGTGGCAAGAACGCGATCGCCGGCCGGATGTCCGTGCTGATCGTTGATCGACTTGAACTTGTCGACGTCGAGCATGAGAAGGGTCAGGGCGCTTCCGCCGGTCCGGGCGGCAGCGAAGAGCTGCTTGAGGGTTTCGTCGAAGGATGCGCGATTGCTCAGGTTGGTGAGGGCGTCGGTGGTCGCCTTCTGCTGGAGGACCTGGTTTTGTTCCTGGAGCTTGGTCGCCTGCATTTGCGATTCGAGGGTCAGTTCCACCAGGGCTTCGTTGGCTTTTTTGAGAATGGCCTCGTAGCTGGCGTAGTCGCCGACGTTCACCTCAAAGAGGGGAATGACCTCCTTGGTCTTGACGCCGATCTCGGCGAGAAGCTGGTCGCAGTCGGCATCGGTCATCTTGAAAGCGGCGGCGAAGTGGCGCGGACCTGCACGATGGCCGGGGCCGGCTCGGCGTCCACGAAAACATCCGCGCACTGCCCGGCAATCTGCACGAGCTGGGCGATTTTTTTCAGGGTCGGATCCGTCACCGTCGAAGCATCGTGGCTGGCGCCAATGGTCGTCGAGAGGATCGGCGGAAGCTTCCACTGCTGCGCCAGATAGGCGCCCACTTCGCAGTGGGTCATCTGAAACGCTTCCTGCTCGGCGGCGAGCAGATCGTTGTGGGTTTTCACCTTGGTGCAGATTTCGTTGTACTGGGCGCTGAGAACCTGGTGGAGCACCAGCATGCCGATGTCCTGAAGCAGGGAGGCTAGAAACGCCTCTTCCTGCTGAACGAGATTCATCTTGGCGGCGATGGTGTGCGCGGCGGTGGCGGAATAGAAACTTCGCCGCCAGTATTTCAGATGGTTGAAGCCGGTGGTTTTATTTTTGCTCAGCGTGGTAACCAGGGAGAACCCGAGCACGAGCGTTTTGACGGATTGGAGGCCAAGAATCACCAGGGAGTGGCTGATGGTTCCGATGTTGTGGCTGCGGCCGTAAAAGCTGCTGTTCACCGTGCGGAGAATTTTGCTGGAGAGGGCGGGGTCCTTGGAAATGACGCGGGCGATTTCGGCGATGTCGATGTTTGGTTTGCCGGCAAGGTCGAGAATCTGCACGGCAACCGTCGGCAGTGTCGGCAGATTCGGGCACTGCTGAATCTTTTTCATCAAATCGCTATTCATTATCTCACTTGTGGGAAAAGCCCGGTCTTACGCTAATGGCATCGGCAAATTGTCGCGTAAACTTTCGGACCCCCGCGATTTGGGGCGTCGAATTGACGTGGAGTCGGGAATAGTTTTATGTGGACGTGTCGCGCTTACTTCTTCAACGCCGCATCAATGATGGGACGAAGCTGGCTTTCGTCACCGCCGAAGAACCCGGCGTTCACGACGACGCCATCTTTTCCCACCACGACGGTCAGCGGGATGCCCCCGTCGCCGACGAATTTATCGGTAGCCTTTCCATCCAGGTCCAGCAGGACGGGGATCGAGAGCTTGTTGGCGGCCAGGAATTTCTGGACGGTGTCTTTGTCCTCGGCCGTATTGACGGCGAAGAATTTCACACCCTGCGACTTAAAATCCTGATAGATGGCGTCAATCTGCGGCAACGAAGCGACGCACGGGCCACACCACGTCGCCCAGAAATCGAGGACGTAAACCGTACCTTTCAGGTCGTCGGTGGAAACGGTTTTGCCATCAAGGCCGGCGAGCGAAAACGAGGGGACGGGCTTGCCGACCAGGTTGGCGCCGTTGGAGTCGTTGCTGGCAAGAAGCTGAGCGCCGGGCGGCGGCGTCCAGGTGAATTGAGACGGGTCGGTCGGGGCGTTCAGTTGCGAGGCGTAGTCGGTCGTCAGCAGGGCCGATTTCACATCCTTCGCCCCCTCCAGCCGCGAATTCCTGGAGACATCCGACACCACCCGCCGCAGCAAATGCGTCTGCGGATCGACGGCCACGGTCATGTCGAAACGCGGGTAGGTGAAGAGGAGCGCGGGATAGGATTGATTGTCGATTTTCACGTCATCCACGCGCGAGATGGCAGTCGCGTCCTGCGAAAGCTGGGCGGCGGCGTCATCCGAGAGGGCAAGCGTCAGGGAGAGATCCTGGTTTCGCAGAAGGTCGGCAATGTCGCTGCCCAGGGCGGTCAGGTCTATCTTGCCCCTGGGGGTGTCCTCCATCAGATAGCGGTTTTGCTGCGGGAAGTAGAGGTAGACCTTGTCGCCGGAGTTCCCGACGAGGGCATCGCCGGTGGGCTGGGTTGTGGGAGAATTGGTACTCGTCGTCTCCTTCATCTCACTGCGGAAGAGGCCGGAGGAGGTAAACAGGCCGGTGAAGGTGCCGGAGGGGTTTAATTCCACGCCGTCGATATTGAAATGACCGTTGATGGAACCGGTGAGGGCCAGCGATTTGAGAGAGGCGTAGGCGTCGTGAATTTTATTGAGCAGGTCCTTTGCCTCGGGAGAAACAGTCACGGTCTGCGGCGAGGCCGCGACAGGAGCCGCCACTTGCGCTCGCGACAGTGAATAGGTGTAAGCCCCAACGGCCAGGGTCGCCAGCACCATCAAACCGACGGCAATTTTCCGCGGCATAGAAGCTCCCGAAAGGGCATTGTAGGACCGGGGCCGCATCGGGCTCAATGGATCAGTCATCGAATTCGTCGCCTCGGAACGTGTTCCCAAGGTAGGCGGCGCGAACTTCCATATCGTTGATGATTTGCGCGGGGTTCCATCCTTGAAGACCTGCCCATCCGTGATAATCAGAGCCCGGTCGCACACGCGCAGGGTCTGGGCGACGTTGTGATCGGTGATCAGTACGCTCTTACCGAATTCGTCCTTGAGCCGGCGGACCTCTCTCTGAAGGTCTTCGACGGCGATCGGATCGACGCCGCTGAAGGGTTCATCCAACAGGATCAGCTTGGGGTCGGTCACGAGAGCGCGGGCGATTTCCAGCTTTCGGCGTTCTCCGCCGCTGAGGGTGTCGGCCTTCTGGTTTCGCTGCTTGGTCAGGCCGTATTGTGCGAGCAGGGCGTTGGCCTTCTGCATGCGTTCCCTGCGGCTGAGGTTCAGGGTTTCCAGGATCGCCAGGAGGTTGTGGAGCACGGAAAGCCGGCGGAAATCGCTCCGTTCCTGCGACAGGTAGCCGATCCCCAGGCGGGCACGCTTGTACATGGGGAGGTCGGTGATGTTCATGGCATCGAAGGCGACCACGCCGCTGTCTGGCTGGACCATCCCCAGGATCATGCGGAAGGTGGTGGTTTTTCCGGCGCCGTTGCGGCCGAGGAGTCCGACGACCTCCTGCTGCCGGAGGAGGAAGCTGACATCGTTGACGACAACGCGGCCGTTGTAGGATTTGATAAGCTTGGTCACTTCGAGAAGGTTCATCTTTGCCTGAAAAAAGCCCCAAAACGGGGCGATTAGTCTCTCCCAGAAGTCCTGAAAATCAAGGCCACTGCAAAACGGTGGATAACTCGTGGATAACCGCCACCTCGTGCGCACTGCTCGCGGCAGATCAAAGGATTACGAATTGAAAATGAGGATTTCCTAACAAAAGCTGAAAATGAGCCTCATGCTGGATTGCGACGATTCATAATCATAAATCTTTATATCTAATTGAGTTAGATAAACAAGGAAAAACACAACCTTAAAACTTGCCGGATTTTCGGGGCGAAATGAGGCTCCGCGCTCAAAAACCCTTGGAATACTGGGCAAAATCGGCGCGAGAGGCCCAAAAATTGTGGATAACTCGCGTCACGAATGGGGAAAACAAGGGGTATTTTTGGAGCGTCAGAAAGCACGTGGTATGTTCCCGCCCCGGCGTCGCACATATCGCGGGCACGGAGCGGCGCTTTTCCGATCGGGAAGGGCTCGTCGGAACTCAGTTCAATTGTCCCGCAAACCAAGGGCGCTTTCCGCGTCTTACACGTCTGAAAGGAGTGGCTGTATGGCCACGGGCAAGGTCAAGTGGTTCAACGACCAAAAAGGGTTCGGATTCATTTCTTCGGACCAGGGCGGAAAGGACATCTTCGTTCATCACACCGTCATCCAGGCAGAGGGGTTTCGAACCCTCCAGGATGGGGAGGCAGTGGAATATGAGGCCGAGGACGGCCCCAAAGGCATCAAGGCCACCCTGGTGCGCCGCGTCGCAACCCCCACGGTTGCTACCTAAAATCGCATCCAAAGAAAATGCCAGCAAAGCCCGTCGATCCCGGCGGGCTTTGTTTTTTTACCCGTCACTTACCGCCGGCCAGAATAGATTTCCGTGCAAGGCTGGGACGCAGATGTTCCCAATATTTCATCATCGAGGGGTCGGTGAGCGCGTGCAGCTCAACCGCCCGCTCGGCCACGTAGGTATCGCGGGGGATTAGTGTTGCATCCTCGCAGCCGGGATGGACAACCCATTCGACGACGCCGCCGGCGGGCAGATGCCGGAGAAAATGTTGCCAGGGAAATTCCTGTTGCAACGCGGCGGCATCCAGCATCCCAAAGTAAAAATCGTTAGACCAGACTTTCCCTGCGGAGAATTTCTTCCCAGCGCGCTTGCCCAGCAGATGAGCCGCCCGCCGATTCCGCTTCGCGCCGGCGCCCGCCCGAGCATTCCCGGCGGCTCAACGGTTTTTCGGCTGATCGCCGGCAGCAGCCCCGACCCAATCACTTCCAGCAACGCGTCCCGAATCGTCGGAAGCTGATGGGAATGGTGATGCGCATCCACATATGCCGGCGCCCGCCCGACGATCTTCCGAAAAGCCTGTGCCTGTGCGGCGATTTCGTCCGTCACGGCTTTTCGATCCAGCCGCCCGGCAAACGCTTTCAGCCAGAGCCGCCCGTTGGTGACAAACCCTTCCTCATCACACAATCCCGAAGATTTCCCCGCCACCAGTGGCCGATGCCCGCATTTTGTCAGAACGATATGCAGCCCTACGTCCAGGTTTGGCGCCTCTGCCAGCAACGGCAAGGAAGCCTGAAGGTGATCCCCGGTGACGACCATCAGGCTGGTCGCCGTCACCGGGCCGTGCAGATGCGCATGGATGATCCCTTCGCTGGTGCGGCGGCCGATGCCGAAGTCGTCGGCGGTGACAATAAGTGAAAGTGGAGGCATCGTTGTTTTATCGGCGCATTCTGCCATGGAGAGCAGCTAATCGAAATTCCATTTTCGCGTCCGCGCTGCTCTTCCTGATACGATATTCCCATGGAGCTCACCGTCCATCAGGCTATGCAATTGGCCCTCGCCCATCACTCCGCCGGGCGGCTGGCGGAAGCCGAAGAGGTCTACCGCCGCGTGCTCGTGGCCGAGCCTGGGAATTCCGATGCCATGGAAATGCTCGGCGTGGTCGCCTCCCAGCGCGGGCGCCACGCTGAAGGGTTGGATTTGATCGATCGGGCATTGGCGATCAAACCGCAAGCCGCAGATTACCATTTCAATCGCGGAATCGTCCTCATGGCCCTGGGAAAAACAGGGGAAGGCATCACAGCCTTCCGGCAGGCCGTGGAATTGCGCCCGAATTTTCCCAGCGCGGTCGATCAACTCGCCAAAGCCCTGCTCGGAACAAACCGCCCGCAAGAGGCGGCAGAAGTCTATCAAAAATATCTTACCCCCAATCCCAACGACGCGTCCGCGCTTCTAAACCTCGGAATCGCCCTGCGCGAATGCGGCCGGCTCGAAGAAGCCATCGAGGCTTATCGCCGCTGCCTGAAGATCAATCCGGCGTATGCCGAAGCACACCTCAACCTGGGAGCAGCTCTCAGCGCCGCCGGGCGAGTCGATGATGCGATCCACGAATACCGCCGGGCGATTGAATTGCGCCCCGATCTTCCCGAAGCCCATCACAATCTCTCGCTTCTTCTCCTGATGAAAGGCCTTTTTCCCGAGGGTTGGAAGGAATTTGAATGGCGCTGGCAATGCCGCGATTTCCCCTCCCGCCGGCGCGATTTTTCCCAGCCGATGTGGCGCGGCGAGCCGCCTGCCGGCAAGACCATCCTGCTCCATGCCGAACAGGGCATGGGGGATACCATCCAGTTCGCCCGCTTTATCCCCTCTCTACGCGAGAGAGGCGCGAAAATTGTCCTGGAATGCCAGCCGCCGCTGCTTCGGCTGATGCAGGGACTCGCTGGAATCGCACAGGTAATCAAGACGGGCGACCCCCTTCCCCCGTTCGATCTCCATTGCCCAATGATGAGTCTTCCCCTGGCCCTGGGAACGCGCGTCGAAACGATCCCCGCGAATGTCCCTTATCTCGCCGCCAATGACGCGCTGAAAACAAATTGGTCGCAGAAACTCGGCCCACCCGCCGGCACCCTGCGCGTAGCGTTAAACTGGTCCGGCAACGCAGGCTTCGCCCGCGACCGAACCCGCTCCCTTTCGCTCAGCCAACTGGCCCCGCTTGCAATCCCCGGCGTCACGTTCTTCAGCCTCCAGAAAGGCGCCGCCGCATCACAAATTGCCATCGCGCCGAACGGCATGCGCCTGATCGACATCGGTTCACAGATCGAAGATTTCGCCGACTCCGCCGCCGTGATTTCCCTCATGGACCTGGTGATCTCATCAGACACTTCCATCCCCCACCTCGCCGGCGCACTGGCGCGGAGATCTGGCTCATGCTCCAATTCGCCACCGACTGGCGATGGATGACCGCCCGCGAAGACACCCCGTGGTATCCGACCATGCGCCTCTTCCGACAAACTTCGCGCGGCGATTGGAAAAGCGTGATCGAAACCGTAGCCGCCGAACTCGCCACCCGCGTGCGCCGTCGCTGAGAGCCCCAGGACGTTCCCGTCATCGATGCCGGGATCGCCCAGCATGTAAAGCAGCGAATATCCTGGGAATTGGCAACGTCGTGCCGATCCGCTTGTTGAGCCGCTCGATAAAATGCGCTGCCAGTGCCGGCGACTCCTGTTCTTCATTCTGGTGGACGATGAATATGAGTTTCCGCAGACCGGCCTTTTTCCATTTGGCGATTCGCCCAACCCATTCATCCAGGCGCGAGCGATCCGATTTGGGTTCATTTGACCCTACCCAGCGTATGAACGCTGTCGAGGTCGTCAAACGCATGTGCATCAGGTCGCGACGACCCGCGGTGTCGACAAGGACATTCGTGATACCGTATTTTTCAAGTAAATCGTAGAGTTTGCCCGAAACCGAGGCGTCGTTAAACCAATCTGTGTGGCGAAACTCCATCGCCAACGGCACCTCATATTTCCAGTTTTCGGCAAACGCCGCAACACGCTCAAAATCCTTCGGCCGAAAATTATTGTGCATCTGCAGAAACGGCATTCCCAGTTTTTCACGCAGACGCGACATGTTTTTGACGTTTCGTTTGACGATCTCTTTCACGTCCTTCAACCGCCGGAAGTGGGAGATTGATTGCTCGAGTTTGGGAAAGAACTCGAAATTCTCTGGCACCGCCTTATACCAGTTGTCGAATGTCGCCGCAGGAAACAGGCGGTAAAATGTTGCATTCAACTCGATGCAATTGAACTGCGTCGAATAATATGCGAGTTCATCTTTTACTTCCCTCGGATAGAAATGTTTAAGGTCTTTTTTATTCCACTTTGCACATCCGACGCAGGCCTCAAACACCTTCGATTTCAAAGTCTTTTTCAACACCTTCGCAGTGCCCGGATTGTCTGACACGATCTTGAAATCGACTTTTCCCGGATTGTCGACTTGTCCGAATTTCATGAAATCGAATCGGCAAGATTCGAACTCCGAATCGTATTCTTCAGCAGCATCGCCACAGTCATCGGCCCCACGCCCCCGGGCACCGGCGTAATGTGCGAAACCTTCGGACTGACCGCCTCAAAATCCACATCCCCCACCGTTTTCTTGCTTCCATCCGCGGCCGCAATCCGGTTGATTCCCACGTCAATTACAATCGCCCCTTCTTTCACGTGGTCCGCGCCAATGAGCCCCGCCTTCCCCGCCGCGACGACCAGGATATCCGCGCGCCGGGTGTGCGATTTCAGATCGCGCGTTGCGATATGGCACAAGGTCACCGTCGCCAATCGCTGCGTCAGCAGCAGCGCGATCGGCTTGCCCGCAATTTCGCTCGCCCCCACAACCACCGCCTCGGTCCCGCGAAGCTCCGCCCCGGTCGCGTCGATCAATTCCAGCACGGCCTGCGCTGTGCATGGGGCGATCAGCGTGTGCCCATAAACGACGTACCCAATGTTTGCCGGGTTTACCCCCTCCACGTCCTTCACCGGATCGATCTTGTATTGAAGATCCGTCGCATTCAGATGCCCCGGCACGGGCAGATGAAGCATGATCCCGGTGACGGACGGATCCGCGCTGAGCGATCTGATCGCCTCCTCGGCGGTTTTCTGCGTCGTCTCGGCGGCTAATTTATGGAGGCGATAGCCGATCCCCACGTTTTCGCACGCCTGCGCCTGCCGGCTCGCATAAAGCTCCCCCGCCGGCGAAGAGCCAATCAGAATCGCCACCAGCGCCGGCCTGCGCCCGGCCGCCGCCAGCTCAGAAGCCCGGCCGCGGACGTCGCGCTTGATCTGCTCCGCAAGGGCGGCCCCGTCAATAATCTTTCCAGCCATCGCGGGGATTATAGTAGAAGCGGCGTCCCGCCGCTTTAGTCAGACGTGCAAGCGGCGAGGACGCCGCTTCTACTTATTGCCCCCGCTCCGCCAGGCTCTGCTTCAGCTTCTCCACAATCGCCCGCACCACCGCCCGATCCACGCGCGGGCTTTGCGAGCGAATCGCCTTGCCCAGTAGCGACGGACACAAAATCAGCGTGAACGGATATTCCACTTCCTGCTCATCAGCCAGCAGTTTGAGTTGCTTCAGCTCCGCCGACCGCAAGCTGACGCGCCGGCAGATCTCGCGGGAAAGCTTCGCCGGGTTGTTCAATCGCCCCGGATTCGCCCGGCGCTTTCGATGATAGTTATACAACCCCACCATGATCGCAGTCGCGATGGCCACCAGCAGGTAGGGAACGGCCTTGCTCAGATCGACCGGCGTCGTCATCTGGTTGTTGATGCTCTGAAAAACCTCTTCCTGAGTAGGGTTCGCCAGCGGCAACGTGCAAAGTGTGACCAGGTGAATCATCAGCCCACTCCCTTCTGGGTTTGAACCAGTTCGGCCACGCCCTTCAGCACGGTAACCGCATACCGCCGCACGCGCAGATTCGGATCGACCTTGGCGATCCGCCCCACCTCGTGCAGCAGCTTCCACCACCCGATTTGCTTCAATGCCCACATGGCCGAGATTCGATGCTCCGGCCGCTGGTCCTGGAGCATGAGCATCAGCGCCGGCCCCACGTTCCCCACGCGCATCCGGTGCAGCGCCTTAATCGCATTGGCCCGCTCCCGGTTGTTGGTCGTCCGCGATCGCTCCGCCAGCAGCGCGATAAATTCCGGCGTCTGGTGATTCTCCAGCACCTCGATCGCATTCGCCCGCACCCGCGAATCGGTGTCGCGAACGATCCTCTCCATCAGCAATTCCACCGAAGCCCCTGGCGTTTCGCCCAAAACCATCACCGCCTTGCTGCGCACCTTCGGGTGGGCGTGGTTGGCCAGCGCCATCACCTGCTCGCGAAGCGGTTCCACAAGCCCCAGCTCCTGCGTGATCTGCAGGGCCTTGAGCCGCTGCTCTATCGGCCCCGAAGCCAGTCGCCGCGCGAGCCGCTGCGGCGAATCCGGCATCAGCTTCAGCATCGCCTTTCCCGCCTGCTTTCGCGTCGGACGATCCAGATGATCGAAGCGGTCCCAATATTGCTCAAACCCCGCATGCCCGATCGAGCGGCTCACCACCCGCCGCACCGACAGCGGAGCATTGGTCATTAGTTGCAGCAGCATATTCTCAAAATCGGGCGGCCTGCGCCGGACAATTTCCCGTGCCGCCATCCGCACCAATCGCTCATCCGCGTCCGCCAGCATGAACCGGAGAAACTGCACGCTCTCGCATTTCTTTCGCCGCATCGCGACGCTAAGCAGCCGCAGCCGCGCGTCCAGATCGTGCGCCCATGCTGCGCCAGAAACGTCAGCCGCTCGTCCTGCATCAGATCGTGCATCCCCGAGCTTGCCACCCAATCCCCGATCCTGGCCGCCTCCTTCGGCTCGCGCCGGCTCGCGTCCCTAAGCAGCTCCCCCTCCTGCCACCAGACCCCCCGATTCACCTGGTGCATGCAGAGTTGTAGCTGATGATCCTTCAGCCAGTGCGTCTTCCGCAAAATGGCGTCAAGAACCGTCGGCTCTTCAATATGCGAAAACACCGACCCGAAATGAAGCCGAAGCTGCCCATGCGTCGCCCCCAGCAGAAACGCTTCAATATGCTCCGCCTCCGGCGGCTGCTGGAGGCGCCGAACCATCGCGCTCTGCCCCCCATGCTTGGTCGTTTGCAGAATGGCCAGCGTCTTGCTGCCGGGCCAGTCGCACAGGAGCAGCGCGGCGCGAAGCAGGTCCTGCCCATGCCGCCCGCGGTGAACGTCGATCGCCCGGGCAACGACGGTCTCAATCTCCGGCCGCTGCTCCATGAGAGTCTGATACAACGCCTGAAAATCTTCCGGCGGCTCTTCAAGGCTGTTGGCGGTCGAAGGCGCCTGCGTGACGTCGGCCTGCGGCTCAGAAAATGCATCCGCCGGCGGCCTATATTTGCGCTGGAGCAGCCGGGTGCTCGTCGAAACCCACCGGGCCAGCGCCACGATCGCCTCGGCTGCCGATTTGCTTAGCGCTTCATCCGTGTCGTGCAGGTTTTCGGTAATGACATACGCCAGCTTGCACTCCCGGCTGAGGGCGATCAGCCGCATGGCCGCCTGCCGCAACTCCATCCGATCGCTCCGGCCGCATTCCCGCAAGGCATGATGCAGCGTTTTGATATTCGCCAGGATCGAATGCTGAAGCCGAGGCGAAAGCGTCTCGTATTGCTCTACGACCCCCGAAAGCGAGCGAATCGATTTCCGCTGGAGTATGGCGTTGAGAATGACAGATTGCTCCGGCTCCGCGCCGAGGCGGAGGCCTTCGACGAGGAGGTCATCCGCCGCCTCGTTTTTACTCGATACCAGGACTTCTACGAGTTCTTCGTGCATGGGTCTATTGGGTGATTATCGGACCAAATGGGGGGTGGGCTTTACTTGGAATACGCGCCGGGGCCGAAAATCCATTACCGCCGTATTTCCCGTCTCCCAGTACTCTGGGAGAGGGTTAGGGTGAGGGTCTGAAAAGAATTCTCCGGTCACATGTGGCCGCTTGGGCGCGAATTTAAGAGAGTGAGACGTTAAGAACGGTGGCCTGGCCAGATCGCGCCTGCGCAAACGGTTAAGATTTGTTTAGAAGCGCGATTCCGGCGCGGGCATTGAACCTGAAACCGCGAAGCATCACGCCAATTGCTTTGGGCGGCGAATCAGGGTGCCGACCCCAGTGATTAGTAGAAGTGAAATCGTGGCCGGTTCGGGTACGGGGGTCAATAGGTATGGCTCGTCGATTCCCTCGGGGTTGATTCCGTCCCCGACGATCCATCCGGAGTCATTGATGGCGAATGCGTCCTTGAGCGTCCAGCCGCTGTTCGCGGGGATCAGCGTGTTCAGGTCGTACATTGTTCCGCTGCTGTAGACGAACGCGCGAGGGCCTGATGTACAGTAAGAATCACCGACGATGGTGAGATCATCATTGATTCCAAATCCGTCGCTCGTAGTAGCGCCGGGGAGAACGCCCAAGTCGGTCCAGGTTCCGTTGTCGTATAGGGCCGCGTGCTCGAGAAAACTGGAAGTTGTACTGGGATATTGGGCATAGCCAGCGATTTGGCCGTTGTTGTTGATCGCATTGGCAGAGGATTGGATCGCGTTGGCCGGCAGGCCGAGATTCATCATGCTTCCGTTTTGATACAGGAAGGCATAATCCACATTCAGGGAATTCTGGGAGTCGCCAACAATTTCACCGCTGGCGTTGATGGCATGGGCATCGCTGTTTAGGCCACCAAACGTACCCAAGTCTTTCATGGTCCCGTTTTGATAAAGGAAGGCGTGAACAGGACCAGCCGCGGTGCCGGAATTACCCGCGATCTGGCCATTGTCGTTAATGCCGTAGGCGTTGCTGCCGCCGCCGCCGAGGGTCCCCAAGTTGTTCATGCTGCCATTCTGGTAGGAGAAGGCGTAAAACGGTGAGTCGACTGTATTCGTGGAGGAGCTGCCGACGATTTCACCATTGTCGTTGATCGCATCCGCATCGCTATAGCCGCCCAGGGTGCCCAAATCGGTGACGACACCATTCTGGTAACGGACGGCGTGCGCTGCGTAATTCCCGTTGCCGACGGAAGCGTAGGAGTACCCGACAATCTGACCAGTCTCGTTGATCCCCGACGCAGCGCCTCCCTCCCCAGCGAGGCTGCCCAAATCCGTTATCGAATAGAGCGGAGCCGCAATGGCGCCTCCAATAAACAAAGCAATCGAGAAGAGTGCTACCCAAACGATTAGGCGGAAACTTCCCACTGGCCCTCCCGAATGCGTTTGGGGAGCTTAAATGCGCAGCGCCTGGGAGTCAAAAAATCTGAGCTAAAATCACGCGATAACCGACTAAGGCAAGGGTGCGCCATATCTGCATTATCCCCGCATTTGCCATTAGTTAGGCGCGAGCGACGCCAAAAAACTGTCGCAAATGCAGCCGCGTGAACCGCAAACCGGTAATCTTGGTTGGCCCACCAAAGGAGCTTTTTCGTATCCAGCTTTGGGGTCGGCGTTGAGCTCCAACGCGTCGGTCGCAGCTCTTGAAATCTTGGAACAGGAAAGACTACCGACTGTAAAGTTTTGTATTCAATGCCCCGAACCCAAAATTCGTTATCCCCGCCTACCTCCTCTTATGCCGCCGCGGCAAAGATTTCCCCTTCCGGTGCTGTTTCTTCTTCGGTTCCTGTTGCCCCTTCTTCTCCGGCCGCGACTGAAGCTCGGCAATCGCCAAACTCAATTCCCGCCTCGGCGGATCCACCCGCACGATCCGCACCTTCGCGGTATCGCCGATCTTGATTCGCCGCCCGGTCCGCTGGCCGCGGATCACGCCGCTGCGCTCGTCGACATCCCACCAGTCATCCAGCAGGTCTTCATAGCGAATCAATCCGTCGATCAGCCAGGTACTGAGCTGCACGAAGATGCCGAAGTTGGCGATGCCCGTCACCACGCCGTCGAAATCTTCACCGACGTGGCCTTGCAGCAGCTCCAGGAGCTTGACTTTACGTAATTCCCGCTCGGCATCATCTGCCCGCCTTTCGGTAAAGCTGAGCTGCTTGCCAAGATCGACAAGGTTCTGCTCCGAGGGCGCCCCATCCAGCTTCAAGCGCCGCCCCCCCTTTGCCCCAGCCGCGATAAATTGATCGAGCAATCGATGAATCGTCAAATCCGCATACCGGCGGATCGGGCTCGTAAAGTGACAATAATGCTCGCTCGCCAGCGCGTAATGCCCGACCACCTTGGGCGAATATTCCGCCCGGGTGAGGCTCTTGAGAACCGCGAGGTTGATGGTGAACGATTGCGGCTTGCCGCGCACGGATGCCAGCAGACTTTGAATCGCCTTGCGGTCCAGGTCCTTGGGAAGCCTGAACCCCGCGACCTCCACGAAATGCTTCAGCCGCTCCCCGCTTTCCGGCTCGGGGGTCGGGTGAATTCGCCTGAGAAACGGCGTATGCGTCGAATCCAGCGCCCGCGCAACCGCCTCATTCGCCTCGACCATGAACATCTCAATCAGCGTATGCGTGAAGCTCTGATCCTCCGGCTTGGCGTCAACGACTTTGCCGCTGTCATCCAGCACCAGCTCCACCTCCGGCAGTTCAAGCACGATCTGCCCCGCCGCATGTCGCCGCTTCTGAATCCGCTTCGCGAGCGCGTTCATCTGGTGCAGCAGTTCGACAACCTCCGGATTGTACGCGTCAATTTTCCTCGGGCCCTCCGGATGGGGAACCATATCCGCGTGGTCGATGATCGCCTGCGCTTCGCGATATCGCAGCCGATTCGCGCTGCGGATCACAGTATTCGCAAAACTCGCCCGAATCGGCTGTGCGCTGTCGTCGAACGTAATGAACGCGCTCTTGCACAACCTCGGGACGCCCTCCTGCAAGCTGCAGACGCCGTTGGAGAGAATCTCCGGAAGCATCGGAATCACGAAGCCCGGGAAATAGCAGCTATTTCCCCGCTCCTTTGCTTCAACATCCAGCGGCGAGCCATCCTGAACGAAGTGCGAAACATCGGCAATGTGTACCCCCAGCTCCCACTGCCCGTTGTCGAGCTTCCGGAGGCTGATCGCGTCGTCATAGTCCTTCGCGTCGTCCGGATCGATGGTGCAGATCATGCGATCAGAAAGATCCAGTCGATCCGGCCATTGCCGGCTGACATTAAACCGATCAACCGCCTGGCGCGCCTGATCGAGGCAGGCATCCGGAAACTCCTCCGGAAGATTGAACTGCACGATGACGGAGCGAAGATCGACGTCTTTCTCGCCGGCCTCACCGAGCACGCGGGTGATAACGCCCGCGGCGCCGACGCCGTCGACGGGATAGGCGGTGAGTTCGACGACGACCTTGGTCCCCAGCTTGATATGCCGCGCCGCGGCGTCAGGCGTAAGAATCGGCGCCGTGAGCACGTTGCCGTCGGGAAGGACGAGCCATTTCCCGTGCTGGCGGGCCAGCGTGCCCACGAATCGCTTCTGCGAGCGGGTGATGATCTCGATCACGCGGCCGCGATACATCACCTTCCCTTCGCGCTGCTGGCGGTTGGTGATTTGCGCCCGGACGACGTCGCCGGTGATGGCGCCGCCGTTTTCGCCCTCGGCGATGAAGAGGTCTTCATGGCCATCGGGATCGCTGGGCATGACAAACCCGAACCCGCGCGGGTTCTGCCGGTAAGTGCCGACGATTCCCTCGGGAACCAGGTTCTGCGTCGGAAGCATGACGCATCCGCCGGCGCCGAAGACGATTCGCCCGGCGTGTCGAAGCTCGCGAATGGCTTCGCGAAATGCAGGATAAGTCTCATCCCGCTCGAGGTTCAGCTCGCGCGCCAGTCGCCGCTCCTTCTGCGGGCGATAGGTTTCGGATTTCAAATGTGAAAGTATCTGTGAATGTAAGTTTTCGGACATTAGTTAAATATTGTCTTTCTGTAAGTGCGAGCGAAAGAGCCCGCGTAAAAAATAGTTTGAATTGTTAAATAAACAGCAAAAGTATAAATGCGGATTTCGGACGCGAATCGCTCCCCCGCGAACTTCGTCCAGACGGCTACCCCTCAACGACGCTCTTTTCGATCGGCTCAACTGTAACCCCTTTTGAACGGACGAACTCGATCGCCGTCTTCACGTCGTTCTCCGGCCCCGTGAGCAGCACCGCCATGATCCCGATTTCGTTCTGCACGCTCGCCTGGCGGATATCGAAAATCACCTCCGGGAATTTTCGGCTCATCTGCCAGATGATCGGCTGCTCCACCTCGCTTCGGGTGGGGAAGGTAAACCAGCAGCGGCGTGAGAATGCAGCCTTGTTCATCATCAGCCCCCTGCAATCGCCGGCACGATGCTCACTTCGTCCCCCGGCTTCACGGGTGTCTCCAGGTTCTTCAAAAAGCGAATATCCTCTTCATTGAGATAGATGTTCACGAACCGGTTGAGCTGATTCGGCCCCTTAAACAGCCGGGTTTCGATGCCCGCGGCCTTGGCTTTCAAGCCATTGAGAACCTCGCCGATGTTCGCGCCTTCGGTTTCCACGACATCGGCGCCCTGGGTGTAATTTCGCAGAGGAGAGGGAATTCTTACTTTGATGCTCATCTTTTTCCTTTATCGGATTATACCACTGAAACTTCAGAATGCTGTGGACGGGGCTGTGGCTTGGCGGCGGCCTTCTGGCGATCCAGAAGCGCGTCGAATTCCGACAGTTTCGCCTCGATTACTTCGGGATAAACCAAATCGCCCTGCACCGCTTCCAGGGTTTTCAGACCATTGCCGGTAATGCTCACGCAAATCGATTCGTTTTTCGGAATCCGCCCCTGCTGCGATCAGTTTCATCGTCACGGCAAGGGTCGTTCCGCCGGCGGGCTCCGTCCAGATTCCTTCGGTCTTGGCCAGCAGCTTGATTGCGTCGACGATTTCCCGATCCGAAGCGCTTTCGCCCCACCCGCCGGAATCCTTGACGGCATGCCAGACGTAATATCCATCCGCAGGGTTGCCGATTGCGATGCTCTTGGCCATTGTGTTGGGCTTCTGCGGCTCGATGATATCGATCCCCTTGTGAATCGCCTTGACGACGGGATTACAACCCGCCGCCTGGGCCGAATAAATCTTCGGTTGATTGTCCTCGACGATTCCCAGCTCGATAAATTCGCGATAGGCCTTGTAAACCTTCGGCAAAATCGTCCCCCCCGCCGTGGGAACAATCGTGTGCTGCGGCAGCCGCCATCCAAGCTGCTCGGCGATTTCGAACCCGTACGTCTTGGCTCCTTCAGTGTAATAGGGCCGTAGATTCACGTTCACAATTGCCCAGCCATACTTGTCGGCAATCTCCGTACAGAGCCGATTGACGTCATCGTACGTCCCGCGGATGCGCACCATTGTCGGGCCGAAAATCAAACTGCCGAGGACCTTCCCCTGCTCCAGATCGAACGGGATCATCACAAAGCATCGAAGTCCCGCAATGGCCGCATGAGCCGCCGTGCTGTTGGCAAGGTTGCCGGTGCTTGCGCAGCCCACGGTGTCGAAGCCAAATTCAATCGCCTTGGAGATGGCGACGGAAACGACGCGCTCCTTGTACGAATAGGTCGGGTAGTTGCACGAATCATCTTTGATCCAAAGTTCATCGCACCCCAGCTCCTTGCCCAAGCGCTGCGCCTTTCGCAGCGGTGTGAATCCCGAGTTGAAGCCGCTTTTCGGCTCGGAAACGGGAAGCAGGTCCTTATATCGCCACAGGCTTCTAGGCCCGGCGAGGATAGATTGCCGCGTCACGTTTCCCTTCATCGCGGCGTAGTCATATTCAACTTCATACGGTCCAAAACAGGCCTCGCACACATGCACCGCCGAGACGGGCGCCGATGACCGCATTCCTTACACTTCAAACCAACAACGTAGCTCATGGGATTGTTTCCTCTTCTAACGATAAGAAGAGGCAGCGACGAAGGACGTGTAGGCTCTTCTTATCTTTCCCGGTTTCCCAGGAGGGAGTTAGCACTCATTTCAAGCCGGAGCTTAAAACTTTTGCTGTGGTTTCATCGGGCCCTAACCCTCAACCACTCTCGATAAGAACACTTATTCAATTGTCCTTAGAGTATTGAGTAAATTGCGGTGAATGTCAAGAAACAAGCGGTATTCCGCAGCGTAAGGCCGTTTGCCTGAGGATATTATCGAACATTTTGGGGGTCAGCTTTCCGGTAAATGTGTTTTGCTGGCTAACGTGATAAGACCCGATGAGCCAACGGGTTTCGCTCAGCCGCAGCTCCGCCCCATGGCCAAACGCCGGCCGCGCGTCCGGCAGTTCACACCCATTCCTCCGCGCCATGGCCAGCACCGCATCCCAGGCAATTTTCCCCAGCGCCAGAATCGACCGGACATTTTTCAGCGCCTCCCACTCCCGATCCAGAAAGGCGGCGCAGTTGGCCGCTTCATCCGGCAGCGGCTTGTTCCCCGGCGGCGCGCATCGCACTGCCGCACTGATAAAAACGCCGCGGAGCGCCAGACCATCTCCCGCGCGAATCGACAGCGGCTGATTCGCCAGACCGGCGCGGTACAGCGCCGCAAATAAAAAATCGCTCGAACGATCCCCCGTGAAAACACGTCCCGTGCGATTCGCTCCATGCGCCGCCGGCGCCAAACCCACGATCCAGATCGGCGCCTCTGCATACCCAAACCCCGGCACGGGCTTGCCCCAATAGGTCCAATCCAAAAACGCCCGCCGCTTTTCGCGGGCAACTGTTTCGCAATACTTCCGCAGCCGAGGGCACTGCCGGCAAGCCACGATTTTCCGCTCGAGCAGTGCAAGCGGATGGTTCTTCGCGGTCCCCCTCACGCGTTCAAACTCCGAAATCCCGCCAACTGCCGCTTTCGGTTTACTTCCATCCAGAGCTGGGCATCGGTGCGCAGAAAATCGACCAACTGCCCCGTCGAAACACCGAGCATTTTCGCCGCCTCGGAGACCTTCCAGCGCGAATGGGTCAGAACATCTAGCGTCTTGCCCATCGCTGCGGGATATTTATCCGACCGGCAGGAGACGTGAATCACATCCGGGTCAGGCAGCCCCGACAGATCGATCTTTTCCCGGACCGACAGGGCAATCTTGTGGCGTAGCCGATCCAGGGCCACCTGGCGATTCCGCTGCTGGGACCGCGATTCGGAGGCAATGACGGAAAGCCCGCTGGGACTATGGGTAAGCCGCACTGCGGAGCTCGTCTTGTTGCGCTTCTGGCCCCCGGGCCCTGAACCCCGAAACGCCTCCAGCCGGCAATCGGCCAGAAGGCGGCCGTCAGATAATGTTCGCAGACTCGCGGTCATTCAACACTCCCAGAATTGCGGCACGATTATTGCTGTTTCTCCTGCAACCGCCAACTGCTTGGGGATATTATTAATGAGGTTGCACAATGCTTAAGCTAGATGTCGGGAATGTGCTGCTCAAACCATCACATCGCCGTCAGTTAATGTCTTGGCTGAAACGGGCCATGCGTTTTGGCGACCGGATGGGAAATCTGGTGATTTCCATCACGATGCACCGTGTGGGACGAAATGTCGAGATGCGTGCCGGTATTTCGGACCAGAAAGGCACGGTCGTCTTCCGCGACCGGCAGACCCACTGGCACGATGCAGCCAGAAAGCTGGTTCGGACGCTGACGGCTTATTTGCACGATCGGATGGTTCATCAACTGCCAGCCTGAACGGATTTTTCAGGCGAGCGATCATTCCCTCTTTTCCCGCCCCCGGTATGCGGGACGCAGTCCTCCGGGGAAGGGGGTAGCAGCTCCACTGATACGGCGACCAGGCGATCGGTCAGTACAATTCCCTGACCGATGACCAAGGCACCGCGGCCTACCACCCGCTCTCCTCTTCGCACCCCTCTCTCGGTCTTCCATATCATGGTTCTGTCGGCGATTTTAATTGCCGGCGCTTTGCTGCGCTTCTACCGCCTCGGCGACCCCAGCCTCTGGAAGGACGAAATCTGGTCGGTCGAAACCTCCATGGGCCGCGGCTCGGTAAACGACCGGCTCCCCGCCAATCTCATCCGGACGGACCAGCCCGATCTCACCTCGCTCTCGTCCGCGGCTCCATCGCGGAGCATTCTCACGCATGTCGGCGACATCACGCATCCGCCACTCTACTTCCTGCTCATGCGCTGGTGGATGGATATCTTCGGCACCGGCGCGGCGGCGATTCGGAGCCTCTCGGCGCTCGCTTCGCTCGCATCGATCCTGCTTCTCTTCGACATCTGCCGATTCCTTCAGGGCCCAAGGGTCGCCCTCCTCGCGGCTGCGATAATGGCTCTGTCGCTGGGACAGATCGAATATGCCTTCGACGCCCGCGCGTATGCACTGCTCGTGCTCCTGGGACTCGGCTGCATCAACCTGGTGCTGCGAATCGAATTCTTCGGCCCGACGAAATTTTTCCTCGTCGCCCTGTGCCTGTGCTGCGCGGCGGCCACGTTGACGCACTATATCGTCGCCGGCCCCCTGCTCGGCCTGGGCGCCTTCGCGGCGCTGCGACTTCCTTCAAAATCGCGCTGGCCCACGCTCATCTCGCTGGCGGCCGGGGCGATCGTTACGCTTCTTGTATGGGTTCCCCTCCTGGGAACGCAAACCCACACGCTTCCCTCTCTCGCCGCCACGTTTCTCCGCGAGGCCCACATGGAAAAGCACGGCAAGCTGACCCTGTACCGCGTGATTGGCCTGCCCGCCGAATTTCTTTTCGGTGAACCCCGCGGCGAAGCCCTTGCCCGCCGAGCACCAATGTCGTCCTGATCATTTTCCTCCTGACGATGATCCTGCCCATCCTCCGGCTGCCCCGTCGCCGCGATCTTCTGATCTGGGTTCTCTGGATGGCAGGCAACATGTGTTCCGTGGTCCTCGTCGATCTCTTGCACGGCACCACGATGGCCGGCTATCCGCGTTACACCCTGCTTACCAGCCCGGCGATTTTCGCGCTGATCGCGAGCTTCCAGTGGCCGCGTCTCGGCGTCATCCGCGACCTCCTCCCCATCGCGAGCGTCGCCGCCCTTACCATCAGCGCTGCCGATTACCTTGCATCGCCTCCGCAACCTCTCGAAGACTGGCGACAGTTCGCCGCCGAGCTGAACACCTCAGCCGGCCCTGGCGATCTGCTGATTTACTACAGCCCCGATCCCTGGGTCACGCCTGGTCTTTATTATATGTGCCTGAAATATTACTCCCCCAATTCGCACCGGCCCTGGCTCATCCTCAATCACCCCGCCGATCCCAAAATGCTTTTGCAAATTTCGCATTACCGCGGTGTCTGGATCATCGGCAAACAGCCGCAGGATGACGGGCCCTGGCTTCTCCCAGGCTGGAGGGCACAGGCCCTGATCTCCACAAGCGCGGGCGATGCATGCAAGATGATTTCGCAATAGACTTACTCCCGGCAGACGCGAAACGGCCCTGCCAACAAAATCCGTAGCGTCTCCAGAAACATCACAATCGCGATGAAAAGTGTCACGTACCATCCCGGCCCAACATTGGGGGGACCGAAGTCCACGAGGCAGAAGAGCGCGTTCGCCAGGAAAGGCGCATAAAGGGCAATGAGGCAAGCCGACACGCTGCCTCTGCGGGCAAAGGCCGCCGTGCCACCGGCAAGAAGAGTGCCGCCGGTCGCCACGACTGTGGCAACCGCCCCCGCGGAATAACCATTGACGAAATCAGCGCCTATGGCCCACAAGACGTGAACAGTTCCGCACGCCGAGAGCCCGCCGCAACTCCAGACGGCGACAATCTCAGCCGTCCGAAGGCGGCGGGAAAAGATCGATCTGATTCCCAGCCACCCCAGCGGCAAGGCCAGAAGAAACGGAGCAGCGACCCATATCAGGTCGTCGCTGGGGGAAGCAAATAACGGCTCTGCGGAAAAAAACGTCACGATGGCATCCCACGGCGAAACTCCCGAATCGAACTTCAAAAAAATCGCCGCAACCCCCGCCGCGGAAATCGCCGCTCCAATCCCCCCCGCCAACCGCGACCGATCTCTGACCGCCCCCGGCGAAGCATACTGAAGAATCTCCCGGTCCGATCCAGCCACGCAAACAAAGTTAGCAATGGCTATCTTTTTCGTCAATTTACAAGCGTCTATCCGGGCTATACGGCAACAAAGAGGTAACCGCCAGGACACCAGGAGCGCCAAGAATTCAAATTTTTGTAAAATGAAGGCGTGAAGATTCTTGAAATCCGCGAAGCGACCAAGCCGATTTCCTCGCCGATTCGCAATGCGTTCATTGATTTCAGCAGGATGACGCTGAGCCTTGTCGCGGTGGTGACGGATGTCGAGCGCGACGGGCGGCGGGTGGTGGGGTATGGGTTTAATTCCAACGGGAGGTATGGGCAGGGGGCGATGATCCGCGAGCGGTTTGCGCCGCGGGTGCTGGAAGCGCGGCCGCCGGATTTGCTGGATCAGACGGGGGAGAATTTCGATCCGCATAAAATCTGGGCGCGAATGATGACGAACGAAAAGCCGGGGGGGCATGGGGAGCGGTCGGTGGCGGTGGGGGCAATCGATATGGCGGTGTGGGACGCGGTGGCGAAGATCGCGGGCAAGCCGCTCTTTCGGCTATTGGCGGAGCGATATGGGAACGGGCAGGCCAATCCGCGCGTCTTCGTTTATGCGGCAGGTGGATATTACTATCCGGGGAAAGATTTGAAGTCGCTGGTTGGTGAGATGCGGGGGTATCTGGATCGCGGGTATACGGTTGTGAAAATGAAAATTGGGGGCGAGCCGCTGGCGGATGATCTGCGGCGGATCGAGGCGGTGCTGGGGATTCTGGGGCCGGGGCAGAAGCTGGCGGTGGATGCCAATGGGCGGTTCGATCTGAAGACGGCCCTGGAATATGGGAAGGCGCTGTCGAAATTTGATCTGTTCTGGTACGAAGAGGCGGGCGATCCGCTGGATTTTCAGCTTCAGGCGGAGTTGGGGCGGCATTATTCGGGGAGCCTGGCGACGGGGGAAAATCTTTTTTCCATGCAGGATGCGAGAAACCTGATCCGCTATGGCGGGATGCGGCCGGAACGGGACTGGCTGCAGTTTGATTGTGCGCTCAGTTACGGTTTGGTGGAGTATTTGCGAATACTGGAGATGCTGAATGAGCATGGGTGGTCGCGCACGCGGTGCATTCCACATGGGGGGCACCAGATGTCGCTGAATATCGCGGCGGGGCTGGGGCTGGGGGGGAATGAATCTTATCCGGATTTGTTTCAGCCGTATGGGGGATTTGCGGATGGGGTGGGGGTGGAGAACGGGTTTGTCACGATGCCGGAGTTGGTGGGGATTGGGTTTGAGGGGAAAGCCGATTTAAATCGGGAGATGAAGGGGCTTGCGGAATAGGGGACTTAGTCACGGGGTGCCGCGGGGAAGCGACGCGAGAATTTTTTCGACTTGGAGTTTGAGAACCGGGGCGTCTCGAACCGCGACCTGCCAGACTTCGTTCCAATCGATGCCGAAATAAACGTGCGCGATGATATTTCGCATGGCCATGATTGATTTCCACGGCACTTGCGAATTGTCAATTCTGATTTGCGGGGAGAGCCTTGATGCGGCCTCGCCGATGATCTGCACGTGGAGAAGAATATGGCTTCGGATCGGTTCGGAATTGTTGAAGGCTTCGCGCGTTGCAGGCGTGTGCCGCTCGATAGCCGCAATGGCGTCGAGGATGTCCTGCAAACGAAGGGCGTCGCTTCTCATAACGGGACTGCTTCGCCCAAAACGTGCGCCCGGAACCGTTCGCGCATGCCGGCCTCGCTGACGACATCGACTTTCGCGCCGAGGAGTTCCTCCAAGTCGGCGATCAGTCCGCCGTGATCGAAGAGGGATCGGTCGAGGTCGAAACGGACGAGGATATCTACATCGGAGCTTTCGGTGCTTTCGCCGCGGGCGACCGATCCGAAGAGGCGGAGGTCGTGCGCCCGTGGCGCTGGGCGATCTCAAGGATCGCCTGGCGGTTGCGCTGGAGGGTTTGCCGCGTGACGGTCATTTGTCGTGCATTATCGGCGACCTCGAGGTTTCCAGCAACCGGCCGAGAATTCGCAAACGCCGTGGCATTTATACCTGCGGTCAACCAAATACGAATCACATCAAAATCGTTCGGATTGGCCAGTTCTTGGCTTTTAGATTGCTCGGAAGAAGGCGTCACCCCCCGGCAAACAATTCCCGCGCTTCGGCCAGTAACTGGGCTTCGGTGAGATGGTGCATGTCCACGACTTTGGAGCCGACGACTTTTTTGGCAATATCGGGGTGATGCTGTTTCAGGTTCAGGGTCAATTGCTCCATGGCGCTGCTGGCGCCGGTGCCTTCGCCGAAGAGGAGAATCTGCTGGCCGGCGGAGAGGGTTTTGGCGATTGATTCGTAGAAGCTTCTTTGTTCGGGTTTTCGCTGGCCGTTGGAGTCGTCCTGGTTATAGCGCAGATCGCGGCCGAAGCCGAAGGGGTCGTAGGGCATGATGCGCTGGGGAACGGTGCCGCGCAATTCGGCGCTGTAGATGCGGGCTTCGCGGTGATCGATTACGACGAGCAGATGGGTGCCGGCGGGGGGAGGAGGTGGAGGGGCGGAAACCGATCTCTCCAGGAAGTGACGAACCTGCATCAATTCCTGTTTGTCGGCGAGGTCCTTGCCGCGCGGGCGATGGAGGACCAGGGTTTGGCTGCCGCGGGCGAGCTTTAGATTTCCCTTGTCGTCCTCGACGGTGTTTATGTCGCCGATTGCTTCGAGCATTGCCCGGACTTCCCGCCACTGGAGGTTGTGGGGCATGGGGTGCTGGAAGAGGCGCTGGTAAACTTTTTCGTGGGAGCCGGTTAGTTGTGATTCCATTTGGGCCTTCCTTTTGGAGCGGTTTCATTGCGCCGAGCCTGGTGCTCGGGTCTTTGACATTAGCACTGCGGCAGGTCGAAAGCACGCGGCAAAAAATGTTCCTGATTGGTCGGCGCGGTCCTGTCGGCCCTCACCCGCGCGGGCTCGCGCCGCTTGCCCTCTCCCGGCGTACCGGGAGAGGGGAGAAGAGGGGAGAAGAACTGCCGGAATTCTGGGCGCAGCCGTCCGGGGTGCGAGCGTGGCTTAGATTCGCAAACGCGCCCCTCGGCATTTATACTTCC
This sequence comes from uncultured Phycisphaerales bacterium, assembly GCA_963755915.1. Taxonomy (GTDB): domain Bacteria; phylum Planctomycetota; class Phycisphaerae; order Tepidisphaerales; family Tepidisphaeraceae; genus PALSA-1353. The sequence goes on along the minus strand of CAVWLP010000002.1, from coordinate 1,355,788 downwards.
GTCCAACCAACTATGAATCACATCAAAATTGTTCGGATTGGCCTGCTGCTGATATTCGGGATGCTCGGCGGATGTCAGGCAGCAAATGGGGTGTTTGAGGTTCGCAATTTTGGGCGCGGGGGGATGGGTTGCACCTGGATACGCCGGCGGTGAATGATGCGATATCGGCTGCCAACAAGGCGGGCGGGGGGACGGTGCATTTTGCGGCGGGGACTTATCTTTGCTATTCGATTCATCTGAAGAGCAATGTGGCGATCTATCTGGATGAAGGGGCGACGATTCGGGCGGCGGGAACGATTTATAAAGGGGAATACGATCCGCCGGAGGCGTGGCCGTTCAAGGATCAGTTTCAGGATTTCGGGCATACGCATTGGCATAACAGCTTGATCTGGGGGGAGAATATTCAGAACGTGGCGATATTGGGGCCGGGGATGATTGACGGGAAGGATGCGCTGAATCGGGGGTCGCCGAAGCCGGATAATAAAAAGCCGACAACGTGGCCGACGACGGAGCCGTGGCAGGATACGACGCAGCCGTCGGCGGATACGCAGGAGCCTTGGGAGGTGCAGATGGGGAGGACGGATGTCCGGGTGGGGCCGGTGGATGAGTCGGGGGCTTCGACGCGGCCGTGGCGGTGGGCGCTGAATCGGATTCCCGCGGACATGAACTCGCAGGATTACACGGCGATGTATGTGGCGACGCAGCCGTCGGATCCGACGACCAAGCCGGCGACGAAGCCGGAATATCCCGATCCGAAGGAGGAGCTGGCGGCGGGGATTGGGAACAAGGCGATTTCGTTGAAGAACGTGCGCGGGTGCATCCTGCGCGATTTTTCGATTTATGAGGGAGGGCACTTCGGAATCCTGGCGACGGCGGTGGATGGGCTGACAATCGATAACGTGAAGATCGATACGAATCGGGATGGGATGGATATCGACTGCTGCCGGAACGTGCGGGTTTCGAATTGCGCGGTGAATTCGCCGAACGATGATGCCATCGTGCTGAAGAGCTCCTATGGGCTGGGGTATGTGCGCGATACGGAGAACGTGACGATCGATAGTTGCATGGTGAGCGGCGGATACAGGGAAGGGACGCTGCTGGATGGGACGTTCCAGAAAATCTCCGGGAACTATAACCCGGATGAGCATGGACATCCGCGCCATACCTCGCGCACGGGGCGGATCAAGATGGGGACGGAATCGAACGGGGGATTCAAGAATATCGCGATCACGAATTGTCTGTTCGACGATTGCCAGGGGCTGGCGATCGAAAGCGTGGATGGAGGAGTGATCGATAACGTGACCGTTACCAACCTGGCGATGCGCGATATTGTGAGTTCGCCGATTTATATTCGGCTGGGGGCGGCATGCGCGGGCCGAAGGGGACGCCGGTGGGGGCGATCAGGCATGTGAATATCAGCAATGTGGTGGCGCAATGTAAATCCGTCAGATTTGCGTGCATCATCAGCGGGATTCCGGGGCATGAGGTGGAGGATTTGCATCTGCACGATATCCGGATGATTTTCCCGGGGGGCGGGAAGGGATCGTGGACGCGGAAGGAGCCTTGGGAGCAGGTGAAGGGGTATCCGGATCCGGGGCGGTTTGGGGGGAGCCGGCGTATGCGTTTTACGTGCGGCATGTGAATGGGCTGGAGATGACGAATGTCGACATCGGGTGCCTGACGAAAGACGTGCGGGCGCCGTTTTGGCTGCGCGATGTGCAGAATGTTTATTTCGAGCACGTGATGGCGCCGTATTGGCCGCCGGCGGCGATGATGAATCTTTATGATGTGAAGAATATTACTACGGTTCACGTCGCGGATATTCCGGATCAGCATTTGGATGTGGTGGGGAGGGAGGACTTTTGAGGGCGGGCGTTCGCTCCTATTGTCCGCAGGGGCTTAGCGGATTCGGATAACCGCGCCGGGCTTCGGCTGCTTCAAGGCACGGCGCAATTTTGGAAGCAAGGGCAACAAATCATCCATATCATTGGAAGCGGCCATGAGGATGACTATTCCGATGGAGAGTCCTTTGAGATTCTGTTGATATTCGACGCCGTCATCCATTGTGACCATGACATGAAAGCCTGCCCTTGCCGCCTTGGCCAGAAGGGCGCCATTTTTAGTGCCCGTCCATTTTAAGAATTGAACGGTGAAAACCTGGTGATCGAAAAGCTCATGCCGCAAAGCGTGAGGAAGGTTTTCGTCCAGAAGCACTTTCATGCTGCTCGCGGAGCGCGAGCGACCATTTTGCCCGCCTTTTCGAGGAGCCGGACTGCCTGGGAGCGTTTGACTGAAGGGAACTGCTCGAGGAAATAGTCCAAGGACCGGCTTCGGGCGAGGTAGTCGAACAATGACTTGATGGGCACGCGCGTGCCCGAGAAACAGGGGGTTCCGCCCTGAATTTCGGGATCGACTTTAATAACTGATTCGACTTGCCGCATGGGGGAATCATATCCAATTCATAATTGAGTGGCCAAGGGCCGCGAGAAACCGATAACCCCAGCTTCAGATGCTCAATCCTTCTGCTTGTTCGTCCCCAATTCCTTGGCGATCTCTGATTCCAGTTCGTCGAGTTTTCCCAGCTCGGTTTTTTCGGAGGCGAGGACGTCCGCGTCGATCATGCGGTCGATTTCTTCATCGGTGACAAGGTCTTCGCGGGAGCTGGTGGGGGAGGCGGCGGTGCCGGCGGATTGCTCCATGGAATCGAGGAAGACGTCCATGCGCTCCTCGATGCTGCCGGCCTGGGTGACGGCTTTTTCCCAGTCGGCCTGGGTTTTGGTGAGGTCGAGCTCGCCGAAGACCTGGCCGATCTCGCGGGCCATGAGGGACATTGATTCTGCAAACTGCTGGCTGGAGCGGGCCTGCTGCTGGATGAGCATGGCGTTTTTGATCGAAAGCAATTGCCGCTCGAGCATTTTCTTCACCGCGGCGGTTTTTTTCAGGGCGCTGCGGATGAAGAGGTATTGGCCGTTGTCGCCGATGCGCCTGGCGTGCTGGGCGTTTTTGATGAAGTCTTCTGCGAATTTTTCCTGCTGACGGATGGAGCGTTCGATGGAGCGCATTCCGGAGCGGATTTTCATTTCGCGTTCGATGCGGCGTTCGTCTTTGGATTTAAACAGGCCCATGGCGTCGCACCTTAAAAGAAGAGGTTTCGCGCTGAGGCGCAGGGCGCGGAGGGAAATTCGAAGTCTGATTTCCGCGTTTTCCTCTGCGATCTCTGCGCTCTCTGCGAAATAGATTTTGTTTTTTGGGAGTTCCATCACATTTCCTTGTCGGGAGCGTTGTGTTTCCGCACGGCCTTGTCGGCGGCGTCGAAAGCCTGCTCCGGCTTCACCGCGCCGCGGTCCATGTCGTTCCAGATGTTCATCAGTTCCTGGCCGGCGCTGGTGAGGCCGGCGGATTCGAGGGCGTCTTTATCAGACTGGTTGCCGAGTTCCAATAAGCTGTCGAGACGGTCGCGATAGACGTCCTGGGAGACGGCATCGTCTTCGATCCACTGGGTGATCTTGGCGACGTCTTTGTCGGTGAGATTCAATCGGCCGGCGCCTTTGCCGCGCTCGGTGTTTTCCTTGACCATGCGCAGGCGGCTGACCGTCATCAGCTCCTTGCTGCGGAGGGTCAGCTCGCGGGCGGCCATGAGCTGCTCCTGCGTTTCCATCTCGAACTGCTGGGCGAGGGATTTTCGCAGCTCGGGGGATTTCTGGGTGGCGCCCTGCTGGAAGATTTTCTGCTTGTTGGTGCTGATCTGCTCGATGCGCTTGAAGAGGCGGTCGCGCTGCTTGGTCAGAAGGATTTCCTCCTTGCGGAGCTCCTGGCGATTGAGCTCGCTGAGGGTTTTCTTGTGGCCGAAGATTTTGTCGATGAGTGCCATAATTATCAGCCGGCCTCGGGTTCGCTGCGCTGTCGCTGGGGCATGGGCGGGGGTTTAACTGCTTGCGGCGCGGGAGCGCCTTCGCGGCCGGGGTCGAATCTGTCGTCGCGGGCGCGGGGGCGGCGGTTTTGGAATCGTTCATCAGTTCCTCGTAGAGGGCCTGCTCTTCGTCGCTCATTCCGCCGTGAACGCCCGCGCCGACGGATTCGGCCAATTCGCTGCCGGCCTGGAGCTCGGCGAGGACTTCTTCCGCGGCTGCGGCGTCGGCGGCCATTTCTTCGCTGTCGGGAAGCTTGGCGCTTTGGCCCTGGCGCTGAAGCTCGAGGTTGTGCAGATGCGTGCTGACGACGTTGATCTGCTGGTTGAGGACGGAGAGCAATTGCTGGCGGCGCTCGATGTCTTTGCGAAGCTGGAGGAGCTGGCTGGTGATGCGGCGGCGGGGCAGGTCGCCGGTGGCGTCCTTGAACTGCTGGCGAAGCTCGGCCTCGCGGGCTTCCATGACGCCCATGTCTTCGTAGCCGCGGTCGAGCTGCTGACTGAGGGCGGTTCGCCGCTCGGAGAGGAAGGTGATTTTCTTTTCGACCTCCCCTTTGCGGGCGAAGAGGGTTTTCATTTTGTCGATGAACGGCATATGGAGACCTCCAGCGGCGTCAGCCGGCAGTGGCGCGGAGCCTTCACGGAACAAGACCGTTCGGCCGTCGAGGCGTTTGACCTGACAGGCCGGGGCTTTCCCGAGCATACGATTTTAACTCAGATTCGACGAGCTGGGGCGAAAGTTGCAACTTGGCCGCCAGTTTATCGGCGGCAATGCCGGAAGAAAGCAGGGAGGCCCGGTTGGCGTCGATTTCGGAGCGGATTCGGGCGCGTTTTTCGCGGTCGAGTTCGGGATCGAAGAGGGGAGCGATGTCTTTGGCGTCGGGGTTGGCGGAGATCGACCATCCGCCGGCGTCGTTGGGGGAAACCAGGATAATTGTGCGGTCTTTAATTTCTGACGCGGCCTTGCGGGCTTCGGGGGTGAAGCCGGAGGTGGACATGATCGCCAGCGTGACGGGGATTCCCGGCAGGGGCGGGGGCGTGGAGGAGAGGGTTTGCGAAAGATCGGCCGCCGACATCGGCTGCGGCGATTGGCCGGAGATCAGCGATTGCCAGGGGGAATAGCAGATTGCTCTGACGCGGCCGACGCCGGATTTGAAGATCCAGAATTTTTTGCGGGATAAGCCGATGTCCATCGATTTACCGAGGGGCATCTGGGCTTCGAGCTTGCGGTCGGGTTTTCCGAGTTGCTGCATGAGGCGTTTGAGCTCGACGCCGCGATCGGAAAAGCGGATGTCGCGCTGGAGGGTGACGACCGATTTGCGTCCCGCGGCGGTGGGGAGGCGGAGACGGTCATCTGCCAGCAGACGCTGGACGTGGGCGAGGAACTGGGCCTCGAGCTGCTGGTGGCGGGTTGGATCGGAGCTATCGCTCATGCGTTTCGGCGAAGTTTAAGAAATAGAAAGATCATCGCGACGATGCACCAGGCCCAGCCGGTGATCGAGATGATAGCGTAAACGACGTTCATGATGTGAATTCACGCCACCGCATCGGTCCTTGGCAACCGCGTTCCACATCGCGGGCAGAAAGTCGCCGAGACCGGCAGCGATTTGCCGCACAGTTCGTTGATGCAGAATACGCGGAATCCGGCGGGCGTTGGGACGTTGATCGGAGGGCGCTGGCGCTGGAGGAGCGTGCTGCGCGCAAGGCGAGCTCGCCGCGCAGGCGGGTGCTGGTGCGCTTGCAGTAGCGTTGATGGACCGCGCCGGCGAGCGCGGCGGGAATGGCCCACCATGCGCCGCAGGCAAGGCCAATCAGACCGGCGATCATCCAAAGCGGCGAGAGGCCCAGGCCCAGCACATAGCCCTGCATCGGGGGGAGATTTTGCGCATGAGGATAGGGTTGAGATTGCGGAGGAACGCGTTGACTTCTGAAAGGTGCTGGTGGACGTGGAGCCAATGCGAAGCGTAGGCGATGCAAAGGCAAATGACCCAGATTTTGTAAACGTGAAGCAGGGGGTTGGAATAGATGGTCAGGAACTCGGGCCGAAACGAATTATCAATCCAAACGCCGTGATTCCAGTAGGCGTGGCCGTGGGCCAATCCGCCGCCCTGCACGAAGGGGACAAAAACGAAGGCGACGATGACGAGCATGGCGATGGGGACGATCGACAAAGTGGGCGGCGCGCCGGTCTGGCGGACGGAATCGCGGAGCCTGGCGGCGTCTTCGTCGCCGGTGCGGATCCGCAGCCATTCCACGAAATGCCAGAACTGCTGCTGCTCGGCGATGACGAATCGGCTGAATTTTTTTGGCCAGGAGATCAGCGGCAGCAGGCCGAACGTGATCGCCGCGCAGATGAAGCCGGAGATTGCGCCGGAATAAACATGGCCGGCGATGGGCCGGCTCAGGCTGTGCAGGACGGCGGCGGAGAGATTGTCGGGCCGGTCCGGCGGATGGAGCGTCTGCGCGGTTGGAGTAAACGTGCTCATAAGGAGACGGATGAAGAGACCCATTTACTGCGGGCGGCGGACGGATCGGCCTGGGCACGCGCATACGCGCGCGGCAGCGGGGAGCCGCAGCGGCGGCAGTAGTTGGCTTCGATCGGGTTTCTCGCGCCGCAGCGGAACCGGCTACAACGCCTGGTGAAGACCGGCGGCATCTGATAGCGGTGACCGAGGCCAATGACGCGCGTGAGTTGCCCGAAGGCGTAAAAGATTCCCTGGATGACGCGCGTGATGACAACCGTGATAAACAGCCCCAGCGCCACGAAGGTGAAGACCACGAAGAGGAAGAGGTTGACGGCCAGATGAATCATGACGGTTTATGCGGAAATCGGCTGGGGTGAAAGCGCCTCGCCGCAGAAGATGCAGTAGCGGTCGGATTGATCGGGGAAGGCGCCGCACTTGGGGCAGCGGCGAACCTGGGCGACAAGCTGCACGCCGCAGTACATGCAGAACTGGTCGGTGGCATCGACCGGTTTCTGGCACTGTGGGCAGCGGGCGGATGGAAGGGGAATCGCCGCGCGGGGCAGCGGCGGCGGCGTCGGTCGCGAGGCGGTTGGCGGCGGTGGCAGCGCCGCGAGAAATTCGTCCGCCGAGGCGTAACGCTTGTCGAGCCGGGCGTAGCTGCGGCGGAAAACGTCGTCGAGATATTTCGGGACCGAGCGATTCAGATCGCTGGGCACATCGGTGCCGGCGGGGCGTTCGCCGGTGAGCATTTCGTAGAGGATGACGCCGCAGGCGTAGAGATCGGATTTTGCCTGCGGGTCAGCGCCGCCGCGCTGCTCGGGGGCCATGTAATCGAGCGTGCCGGCGATTTCTTTGGCGGCGGGCGTGTTCAGTGATGCCGAATAGGCGATCGATCCCATCGTGCTGTTGGCGGCTTTGCCCAGGCCGAAGTCGGTAATTTTGATGACCCCTTCGACATCGAAACCGTCGGTGAGGGCGCGTTCGTGAACGAGAATATTTTCCGGCTTGATGTCGCGGTGAATGACGTTGTGATCGTGGGCGTATTTCAGGCCCGCCAGCGCTTGCCGCATGATCCAGATGACCTGGGGGACGGTGAGGGTTTTCTTTTCGATCAGTGGCCGCAGGCTGGAGCCGGGGACATATTCCATCGTGAGGTAGGGGACCTCGGCATAGGGATCGAACCCGATGGCGCGGACGATGTTGGGGTGAACGAGGCCGTGGATGGCAACGCCTTCGCCCTTGAGGTTGCGGATGTACTGGGGATCGGTGGGGATTTTGATGGCGACGAGCTGGTCGGTCCAGACGTGATGGCGTGCGCGCCAGACCTCGCCGAAGGTCCCGCCGCCGATCCTGGCGTCCAGAACATATTCACCGACACGTTGGCCAGCTTGGGGCATGTTTACACTTTCTCCGCGATCCAGTCGCAGACGAGGAGATTATATACGCCGGAAACCAGCCCGCCGAATAGAAGGAATGTCCAGGCGGTCGGGGTGGCAATGTGCCATTGAAAGAGCCAGGCGAGGAGGGTCGTTTCGGCAAGCGTGAAAAAGGCGACGAGAAACCCCCCTGCCAGGTTACTTTCCATGCGGGCGACCCAACCAATGACGGCAAAAGCGGCCCAGGGGACGAAAAGGACGACCCCAAACCAGGCCAGGATGTGCCCGGTGCCGGTGACGAGCATCTGGCGGGTGGAGGGGTCCATCTGCCACCATGAAATCCCGGCGGCAATGACCGCCAGGGCGACCATTCCGGAGACAATTCGACCGGTAACGCTTTTCAGGAATTCCATCCCACTTAAATAGTATCCGAAGGGGGCTTATTGCGGGTTAGAAAGTATTGCGATTCCAATAAGCCTAGCTATCGGAACGAGTTGGAGGCGATTGCTCGGAGGGCCGAACCCCCTCCCCTGCCCTCCCCCGTAGTACCGGGGGCGGGGGGTGAGGAGGCGCGATTGACCGGGTGTTTGGCAGGCCGCATCATGTTGGGGATGTACCGCGGGAGCCGTAAAAACAAGCGATTCGATTTTCCCTCGGGCCGGTATATCGCCGGCAAATACCAGATCGAGGAAATGCTCGGAAGTGGCTGGGAGGGCGAAGTTTACAGGATCGTCGAGCGAAGCACGGGAATCCGCCGGGCGGCTAAGTTTTATTACCCGCATCGCGATCCAACCGGCAAGGCGGCCATCGCCTATGCCGCAAGCTCGACGCCCTGCGGCACTGCCCGATTCTGCTGCAATATCACCATCAGGAAACGGCCTATGTTCACCGGCGGAAGGTGATCGTGGTGATCAGCGAGCTCGTCGAAGGGAAAAAGCTCAGCGAATTTTTGCACCAGCAATCCGGGCATCGCCTCAGCGCATTTGAGGCGTTGCATGTTTTGTACGTTCTGGCGAAGGGGATCGCGCCGATCCACGAGCGGGGGGAATATCACGGCGACATTCACGACGACAACATCATGATCCGCCGGCAGGGGATCGGATTCGATGTGAGGCTGCTGGATTTTTTCGACCTGGGCAAGCCGAGCCGATCGAAGATCGAGAAGGATGTGCTGAACCTGCTGGAGGTTTTCCTGGTGCTGGTGGGGGGACGGGCGGCGTACGCGCGGCAGCCGAAGGTGGTGAAGGAGATCATCCGCGGAGGGAAGGATTCATTGATCCTGGAGCGATTTTCCAGCGCGGGGGACATTCAGCGGCATCTGGAGACGCTTGAGTGGTGATTGTCTTGGTCCGATAGTTTCGCGATGCGCGAACTGATCCCTGATTTGCAGATTCAGGCGCTCTTAAGGTCAGCCGATGCATGGGGCGGAGGGCGCCGCCCATGCATCGGATCGCGATCGTTACCCATGAACTCGACTACTTCGACCAGATGACGCACATGCTCAACGGGGTGAGCAGAGTCTGGAAGGAAGAGGGAATTGAAGTGATTGTCCTGCGGGGGCCGGACAAGTTCGTTGACGCCGACCTGGCGATTCTGCACGTCGATCTAACCGTCATTCCCGATGAGTATCTGGATTTCGTGAAGCGCTATCCGATCGCTCTCAACGCCTCGGTGAAGGATATTTCCAAGCGGGCGATCAGCAAAAATATCGTGACCCGCGGCGACGGCTATGAAGGCCCCGTGATCGTCAAGACGAATTGCAATTTTGGCGGCGGGCGCGAGGGTGAAATGGCGCAGCAGAAATCCGCCTTCAGCAAATACACCCGCGCGATTCGCCGTCGCCTGCCGTGGAGCATGCGGGCGGAGATCGATACCTGGCAATACCCGATCTTCGATACCGTGGGCGAAGTTCCCACGATGGTCTGGCACAACCGCGACCTGATCGTGGAGCGGTTTCTGCCCGAGAAGCAGGGGGAATTCTACTGCATGCGAATGTGGTGCTTCCTGGGGGACGCGGACGACAGCGTGATCATGTACGCGAAGCAGCCGATCATCAAATCCGCTGTGGCGGTGAAGATTGAGCCCGCGCCGGTTCCCGATGAGCTGCGGAACATGCGGCGGGAGATGGGGTTTGATTACGGCAAGTTCGACTACAGCATCGTGGACGGGCGCGTCGTGCTCTACGACGCCAATCGAACGCCGGCGACGCGGGACATGGAAAAGAATGTGCCGGTGTTCAAGCAGTTGGCGAAGGGGATTGAGGCGTATCTGCCGGCGGCGCTGGAGATCGCGGGTTGAGTCTGAAATCCGAGACCAGAAATCGGAATCAAATCCGAATACCGAATGACGAAGGCGGCGCTGCCGACCGCCGATGTACAGCGATCGTTTGCATCAAAGCCGAAGAAGGGATTTGAACCCTTAACCCCCGCTTTACGAAAGCGGTGCTCTGCCGTTGAGCTACTTCGGCGGAATACGGTTTGGGGCGGGAAGTTTAACCGGATTTGGGGATAGCGGCAAACGGATCGCGGGGGACTCCGCTTCTACTCAGGGCGATCGCATATGGTCCGAAATTCTTTCACTGCCCTCACCCCAACCCTCTCCCGGAGGACTGCGTCCCGCGTACCGGGCGAGGGGGTAAGAGGGAACATGCAATCGCCCTGCGCTTCTACTGTCTCGGTCCGGCGTTCCTCATCCGGATCATGGAATAGCTCAGGGTCGAGGCGGCGACGGCGTCGTGCAGCTCCCAGAGAGAGGGCAGGACACGGACCTCGGCGCCACGTTTGGCGATCTGGGCGAGGAGATCGTTGAGGACGTCGACGCCTGCGGGGATGACCGGCTCGCGGCTGTGAAAATAGCCGGCGCATTTGTCGACCTGGAAAAATGTTTGCTCGGGCAGGCGGTAGCAATAGAGGCGGGCGTTCCGGACGCGATCGAGCCAGGCGGATTCGATGGCGACGACGCAGGGGGCGGTTCCGAGGAACTGTGCAGCGTCGTCCGGGGAAGTTTTTAGGCCGGCGAAAAAGGTGACGCGCGGGCAATCGCGCGGAAGGAGGTAATTCCTGAGTCGGTTTTCATGCACCGCCCAGACGATCGGGTAATCGAGCCCGGCGGCCGGGCGCGGGTCGAAGCGGGGGATGCCGGGTTCCTCGCTCACGTGGTAGAGCATCTGGGCATGGGGATTTTACCTCGATGGCGCGAAGGAATGCGAAGAAATTTGAACAACCACGGATTTCACGGATGGGCACGGATTAAAACAAATTCAATCACCCGCCATCCTCTGCGCGAAATCCGTGTCATTCGCGGTTAAAATCAGTGACCTGGCACGCCGAGGTTGACGCGGCCCGTTCCGCCAAGAAAGATTCATTGCATGGAAGAATCAAAGCACGGGCGGATGGTTTGCTCCTCAATTGCGATCCATTTATTGGTACTTGTTTTCGTGGTTTGCCCCGCTCACGCGGCAGTCTATCAATGGTCCGTCTCCGTCGACGACGTCACTTCGCGCGAAAGCAAGCACTATCCCCGCGCTTTCCTGTGGATCCCTGATAATTGCCGGCAAGTCCGCGCCGTCGTGGTCGGCGATCAGAACATGGAAGAGCAGCAGATTTTCGAATCCGACCAGTTCCGCAAGATTTGCTCCGACCTGAATTTCGCCATCGTCTGGATGGCCCCGCCCATGGGCACCGCCAGCTTCCGCTTCGACCAGGGCGACGGCGAGCTGCTCGAAAAAATCCTCAAGAATCTCGCGGACGTTTCCGGCTACCAGGAAATCGCCTATGCCCCGCTCGTTCCCACGGGTCACTCCGCGACCGCAAGCTGGGGGTGGGGCGTCGCCGCCTGGAACCCCGGCCGCGTCCTGGCCGTCCTCTCCCTCAGCGGCACCTGGCCCTACTTCGACTCCGCCTACTGGGGCGACCGCAGCGTCGACCAGGTTCCCGGCCTGACCACCAAGGGCGAATTCGAAATCCAGGGCAACCTTGAAAGAGGCTGGTACGCCGGCCTTAAAGGCGACTTTTACACGAAGCACCCGCACGCCGCGTTCACGCAGGTCGTCGATCCAGGTGACGGCCACTTCGCCGCCTGCCCCGAAAAAATCGATCTGATCGGCCTCTTCCTTCGCAAAGCCGTTCAATATCGCCTTCCCGCCGATTCCGCGCCCGGCCATGCCCCCACGCTCATCCCCATTGACGCGGCGAAGCAGGGCTGGCTCTATGAAGTCTGGCACGCCGCCGCTCCTCCATCCGCCGCCAGCGCTCCCGTCGCAGATTTCACGGGAAAACCCGACACCGCCTTTTGGGCGTTCGACGGCGAAATGGCCAAAGCCATCGAGAATTTCCAGTCCAGATATCGTGGCCAGACCAATGTCCTTATCGGGTATCGCCAAAGCGCCGGGCTTACGCCCCCCACCGCTGACCACGCGATGGTCCATCTTAAGTTTGAGCCGCAGGATGACGGCATGACCTTCAAACTCACCGGCAGCTTCTGGGACAATGTTCCCCCAACCAAAGACGGCAAGCGCTCGGAATGGGACGGCTGGCTGGGCGAAGGCGTCGCCACATTTTCCCAGGACGATCCCATCCCGCACCCACAGGGCGAAGATAATCTGCTCAGCATCGCGCGAATCGAAGGCCCCGTCATCCAGAGCGCCCCCGACACCTTCAAAATCCGTTTCGACCGCGTCGGCTTCGACAACCCCAAACGCGCGAACGACATCTGGCTCATCATGACCTACCCCGGTGACGGCAAATATAAGAAAATGGTTCAGCAAGCCGAGCTGCGCTTTCCCCTCACCAACACCGTCGGCACGCCCCAGGAAATCACCTTTCCCCAAATCCCCGACCAGCACGCCTCGCCATCCATGCCATCGATCAAACTGCAGGCAACATCATCGGCGAATCTTCCCGTTTATTACTACGTCCGCGAAGGTCCTGCCGAGGTTGACGATGCGGGCGAGCTGACGTTTACGCCAATTCCGCCGCGCTCGAAATTTCCCATTGCGGTTACTGTCGTCGCCTGGCAATGGGGGCGCACGATCGACCCGCGCGTTCAATCCGCCGAACCGATATCCCAGACGTTCCAGATCACCAACTGACGCGAAAGATTCGATGGAGATTCAGCAGCAATTGGCCGCCGCAGTCGCACATCACCAGGCGGGGCGGCTCGGTGAGGCGGAACGGATCTACCGGGAGGTTCTGGCGCGAGCCTAATAATTCCGACGCATTGAATCTTCTTGGCGTGCTCGCGGCGCAGGCGGGGCGAACGAGTGAATCGATTGATCTCATCCGCCGCGCCCTCGATGCGCGGCCCTTTCCCGAAGGCTGGTACAACCTGGGTATCTCGCTTCAGGGGATGGACAAGCTTGACGACGCGATGGCCGCGTATCGCCAGGCGATCCGCCTCAAGCCCGACTATGCGGAGGCCCACGCAAACCTGGGCAAAGCTCTGCGAAACGCTGGGCGGCTCGACGAAGCCATCCCTTGTTTCCGCGAGGCGATCCGACTCAATCCGAATCTGTTGTACGCGTATGAAAATCTGATCTTCGCTCTGCCGTTTCATCCTTCGGCAAATGCCGCGATGGTGCTCGGGGAAACGCGCAAATGGGAGCGGCAGTTTGCGGCGCCGCTGGCGAAATTCATCGAGCCACACCTTAACGATCGCAATCCCGATCGACGGCTGCGCATCGGGTACGTCTCGCCAAATTTCCGGGAGCATTGCCAGACGCTTTTTACGATTCCACTCTTTTCCAATCACGATCACGGGAACTTCGAGATATTCTGCTATTCATCCGTCACGCATCCTGGACCGTTCACTGAGCAGATTCGCGGTTATGCCGACCAGTGGCGGGAGATCACCGCGCTCAGCGACGCGGATGCCGCGCGGCGGATCCGCGAGGACCGGATCGATATTCTCGTCGATCTGACGATGCATATGGCGGGCGGACGGCTGCTGATCTTTGCGCAAAGCCGGCGCCGGTGCAGGTTGCGTGGCTGGCGTATCCGGGGACGACGGGACTTTCGGCGATGGATTATCGGCTTTCGGATCCGCATCTCGATCCGCCGGGTGTGGGGGACGAGTTCTATGCGGAGAAGACTATTCGACTGCCGGAAACCTTCTGGTGTTACGATCCGCTGGACGGCGATCTTCCCATTTCGACGCTGCCGGCGCAAACGGGCGGGTGCGTGACCTTCGGGTGCCTCAATGATTTCATCAAGATAAATGATCAGGTTCTGCGACTGTGGGCGCACGTGTTGGCAGACGTGCCTCGCTCGCGGTTGATAATCCTTTGTCCGGAGGGGGCTCACCGGCAATCTCTGCTGAGCGTTTTTGGGTCGCAGGGAGTCGATGCGGGGCGGATTGAGTTCGCCACCTTCGTGCCGCGCGGGAAATATCTGGAGCAATATCACAAGATCGACCTTGGGCTGGACGCGTTTCCGTATAACGGCCACACGACCAGTCTCGACTCGTGCTGGATGGGGGTTCCGGTGATTACGCTTGCGGGGCAAATGGCGACCGGGCGGGCGGGGGTGTCGCAACTGACGAATCTTGGGATGACGGAGCTGATCGCGCGTACGCCGAAGGAGTTTGTGAAGATTGCGGTCGAGCTGGCCGACGATCTGCCACGACTTGCGGAGATCCGGCGGACGATTCGGCCGCGCATGCGAGGGTCGGCGCTGATGGATGGGGCGCGGTTCGCGAGGAATATTGAGGCTGTCTATCGGCAGATGTGGAGGGAATGGTGCGAAGGTGTGAAGGTTTGAAAGTGTGAAAGGGGAAAATAATGCCAGCGGGGGAGTCGATGATCGCGATCATTCTGGATAGGTTCTGCGTCTTGAACCCGTAGTCCCGCACTGCCGTCGCGGCTTCGGTGGCGAAGCCGTGGCCCCAGAATGCGAAAAAGTCGGAGCAGCAGGCGCTGGGTTTTGGGTCATGATCATTGCGGTGGCTGGATCCATGGTATGAGTTTCGGGCTTTGAATTCCGCCGGTGAGGACACCGGCGGCACCCAAGGCGGGCGCTACCCTATGGGAGTTGCCGCTAGAGCATTTTCACGTAGCCTCTAGCGCCAGCGGCAAGGATGCGATAAGTTAAATGCCGACAGGAGATCGTCGGCATGGAAGCGTATTCTTTGGATCTTCGTAAGCGAGTTCTGGCCGCGTGCGATGGGGGCCAGCCCACCAAAAAAGTCGCGGAGCAATTCGAAGTGTCGCCGGCATGGGTGCGACGTTTAAAACAACGTCGCCGGGAAGACGGCAGCATCGAGCCGCGGCCCATTCCGGCGCCAAACCCAAGCTGGATCAGGCCGCTCGTGATTGGCTGCTGGAGAAGGTGCGTCGTCAGCCCGATGCGACGTTGGAGGAACTGAGACACCGGCTCAAAACGGAATTGGGAATCGGCATCAGCATCGGCGCGTTGTGGATGGCGCTGCGGAAGCAGAAGTTCTCTTTTAAAAAAAGTCGGTCCACGCCGCCGAACAGGAGCGGCCCGACGTCCAGGCGCAGCGGGCAGTCTGGTTCGAGCAGTTGAAGGACATACCGCTGAAAAACCTTGTGGTGATCGATGAAAGCTGCGCCGTGACCAACATGATGCGGACGCGTGGACGATGCCTCAGGTCCGATCGTCTGGTCAGCGCCGTGCCGCATGGGCATTGGAAGGTGCTGACCATCATCGCGGCCATGACGCTTCGCGGCGTTCAAACCGCCGTGACCGTCGACGCTCCTTGCGATGGCGAGATCTTCCGCAACTTTGTCCAGGACGCCCTGGTCCTCACGCTGCGGCCCGGGCAGGTGGTGATCATGGATAATCTGCAATCCCACAAAGTCAGCGGGATTCGCCAGGCGATCGAGGCCACGGGGGCCCGTCTGCTGTATCTGCCGCCGTACAGTCCCGACTTCAGCCCCATCGAACCGATGTGGTCCAAGGTGAAGCAGAAGCTTCGTTCACTGGCGGCCCGGACGGTGGAGACATTGGGCCAAGCGGTGGAGGAAGCACTGGCCGCGGTCACCGCCTCCGACTGCGAAGGTTTCTTCAGGCACACAGGGTATACGCTACATGATAAATGAAAATGCTCTAAATGGGGGCGCTTGCGATGACGTTGGGCGTTCGGTCTCCAGCACTTTTCGTAGATTCTCCACCATCGACGTTTGGCCATAGCCTTCGCGCACTGCGCTTATGATCCCCTCCCGCTGGGAATTATCCGCGACCAGCGTCAGACAGGTGTCCACCAATCCCTCATACGGCGTCAGGGCGCACCATTGTCCCAGCGGATCCCACTGCGAATTTTCGCTCACCACGCATTTGGCGTTGTTCAGCAGGTAACTTACCCGAACCTGCTCGGCCAATTGGGTTTCGTATTGATGGATGTTGAGGACGATTTTGGATCGGGCGATCCACTTGTCGCGCTCAGGGCCGTAGACGTATTCGAGGGCCAGCGTGCGGACTTTGGGGCGCAGCTCCTCGATGATCGCTCGGCGGCGATCGGTCATGATGCCGTAAAAGAGAACGTCGATGTCCTCAAGGGTGCGGCAAATCGTGGCGAGCTTCTGGTGATAGGCCAGCGGGAGGAATTTGACGTTGGTGATGCCGATGCTTTTAAGCACCTCGATGTTGTGCGGGTCGTAATCCCAGACTTCCTTCGCTCCGCGGTAAATTTCGCGGATATTTTCGGGGATGGATTCTTCGCGGGTTCCAAGTTGCTCGAGCTGATAGGGGATGCAGGAGGCGACGGAAGCGGGCGGGATCGAGGCGAGGCGTTCGTAGCCGACGATGATGTTGATGGCTTTGGGGTCGATTTTGTTGATTCGCAGAGTTACTTCGTGGCCGAGTGATTCGAAGGAGAAAAAGAGCAGGCGGGCGATGTCGTGGTGGCCCATCGTGGCGTCGATTCCCGGGGGCTGGACATGGACGATGTTGAAGGGCAATGAGGGGTCCTTCGGGCATCCCGGATGAAATGCGAAGAAGAGCAGTAGAACAGTAGATCAGTAGACCGCAGTGGAGCGGCGTTCTTGCCGTCCAGGCGCCCCCCAATTTCTTGATTTTTCTTCCCCTCTACTGTTCTACTGCTCTACTGCTCTAATTTTGCCTTGCGGCAAAATTGGGCAGAGCCGGAATTGAACCGGCGACACATGGATTTTCAGTCCATTGCTCTACCAACTGAGCTATCTGCCCGAACCGCGCCGATTTCGATCGAAAACAGCGGAGAGGAAATGGTATCCATCGGCGGGGAATGTTCAACAGGGTCGCAGCGTTGCCTAGGTCGCGGCCGCGCTGAAGAGATCGGCCCTGGCGTGGCGGCGTTCGTGGTCGAGGAGCCAGCGTTTGCGGGGGAGGCCGCCGCCGAAGCCGGTGAGGGTGCCGTCGGCGCCGATGACGCGGTGGCAGGGGACGACGATGGCGACGGGATTGGCGCCGTTGGCGGCGCCGACGGCGCGGCTGGCGCCGGGGGAGCCGATCTTCTCGGCGATCTGGCCGTAACTTCGCGTCTGGCCGGCGGGGATTTCTCGAAGTGCGCGCCAGACGCGGCGTTGGAATTCCGTTCCGGCGGTTTGGGCGGGCACGTCGTCGAGTGCATGGATCTCGCCGGCGAAATAGGCGTCGAGAGCGCGCAGGAGGGATTTGGGGGCGGGGCCGCGGGAGAGATCGCAGTGGCCGTAGTGGTCGCGGAGGAGCCGGCGCATTCGCGGCTCGTGGCCGTCGAAATCAAGGGCCCGGAGAATTCCGTCGTCGTCGGTGATTAGCGTCAATTCACAAACGGGGGCGCAGATTTTTCAAGCCGAAATTGCATGATGGGTCTCCTTTGCTGAATTGGCGGGCGCGATTCTCGAACCTTCGGACCCCCTCCCCTGCCCTCCCCCGGAGTACCGGGGGCGGGGGGAATTCGAGAATGGTGGTCGTCTATTTGGAAGCTGTTTGGCAATTCGCTGGGGCTGGTGATCGGCCATCCAAAGATGCAGGGTGGCGTAGGCGCGCCAGGGCGCCGGCGCTGGGCGCGGCGGATGAGGTCTGTATCCGAGGAGGGCAAGCCGCAGGCTTCAAAGTGCCGTCGTAATCCGATGTCCGCGGCTGGGAAGGCGTCGCATTCGCCGAGCACGCGCATGGCAATGTACTGTGCGCTCCAGGGGCCGATGCCGGGGAGCTCGGTCAGGCGCGAGACGGCGTCGGCGAGATCGCGCCGCGGCTCAAAGAGGTTGGGATCACGCCTGACGGCCTGGGCCAATCCGGCGAGGGCGGCGGCCCGGGCGCGAGGAATACCCAGCGATGCGAGGCTGGTCGCATCAAATTTCTCCGGGGGCGGGAAACCATGAGTCAATCCGGGCAGTCCAGCGCGATCGCTGATCTGGGGACCGAGGGAAGCGACGAGTTTTCCGGCGAGTTGGGTGGCGGCTTTCACGGTGATCTGCTGGCCCAGCACGGCGCGAACGGCGGTTTCGAATCCGTCCCAGCCGCCCGGCACGCGCAGGCCGGGCCTGGCGGCGACCAGCGGCTGGAGCATTGGGTCGCGCGATAAGACGGCGGCGATCGCGCCTGGATCGGCACCGAGGTCAAACAGACGCCTGACCCGGGCGATGATCGTCCGCAGGGCGCGAAGGTCGGCGAGGCGGACGACGACACGCAAGGCAAACGCGCGGGGCTCATGAGTGACGGTGAGGGAGCCGGCGGATGAAGCGGTTTCCACGACGCGGCTATAGGCGTCATCTTTTACCAGTTCCAGGCCTTCGATCGCTCGGGCGGAAAGGAAGCGGATCATGGCGTCCCAGTCGTAGGGGGCTCGATAGGGCAGGAGGAGGGAAATCTCGGGCGCGGGGGAAGCGCCGGCGCCGCGGCGGAGGTCGCGCGGGGGGCGGCCGTACATTTGCTGAAAGGTTTCGTTGAATCGTCGCACGCTGCCGAAGCCGCTGGCCATGGCGATTTCGATCATGGAGAGCCTGGTCTGGTGAATGAGCTGCTTGGCGAGGAGGACTCGGCGGGTTTGTGCGACGGTGACGGGCGCGGCGCCGATGTGTTTTTGGAAAAGCCGCCGAAGCTGGCGCGGGCCGATCTCGAGGCGCTCAGCGAGGGCCTCGACATCGGCATCGTCCATGGCGCCGGTTTCGATCATTCGCAGGGCCCGGGAGACGGTGGCCTCCGTGCCCCGCCAGGCGTCGAGGGTTGGGGAACTTTCCGGCCGGCAGCGGAGACAGGGCCTGAAGCCGGCGGCCTGAGCGGCGGCGGCGGTGGGGACGAAGATGCAGTTGGAAAGCTTCGGCGGGCGGGCGGGGCAGATGGGCCGGCAATAGATGCCGGTGGTCTTCACGCAGGTGAAGAACCGGCCGTCGTAGCGGGCATCGCGGGCGAGGACGGCGCGATAGCAAATGGCGGGATCGAGTTCCATGGGGTCGAGTTCCATATCGATAACCATATTGCCAAAGATCGCGAATGTCTGGCGGTTTTCGGACGCGAATGGGGAAAATCTGCGGGAGGCGAATTCATTAGGCGTGCCGGTATCATCTATGGCCGGATGAACTCGTCTCTTCGCCCCTGGCCCATTGCCGCGATCGCGGTCCTGGTAATCCTCACGGTCATTCGTCCGGGCGATGGGCCGTTCGTCAATGACGAAGCCATCCTGATGGAATATGCCCTCCGATACAACCATGCGGCCGGCAACCTCTACGGCTTGCATCTCCCGTTTACGCCCTGCCCTTATGGGCTGGTGGGCACGGTGGGCGCTCGCTACGGGCCCCTGCCGGCGTGGACGGACCAGATCTTCCTCCGCTTCACGCGCGATCCGATCACCATGCTGGCGATCCGGGCATTTCTGTGCGCTGCGGTGAGCGCCGTCGCGCTGCTGTGGCTCTGCCGGACCCTTGGCTGCACGCCGTGGCTGGCCGTTCTCACCATGACTTCGCCCTGGCTCTGGATCTATGCGCGACAACTGTGGGACAACGATCTGTGCGTCCCGCTGTGCGCGATGACGCTGGCCGCTTACGCTGATTTTCTCCTGACGCGCCGGGCGTGGCCGGCGGCGCTGTCGATTCTCTGCGGGTTCATGATGCTGCTGATCCATTTCATGAGCCTGGCGCTGATTGTCCCTCTTGCTGTACACCTGCTGATTTTCGGGCGACGGTACATCAAGAAACTAGACGCTGCCGCGATCGCGATCATCCTCCTCACGCTCCTCCTTGCGATCATCTCCTGGCCGTACTGGTATTATCTATGGAATTACACGCACCTGGGGCACGTCTCGCCCAACCCCGCGTGGATCGGCTGGGTCTATCCGCTTTACGGGGGTCAGGAACTCACCCTGGGCCTGGGAAGGATCATGCCGGGGGACGGGTGGCAGGAGGCTGCCCCCAGCCTGTTCATTGGTTTCATAACCATCGCCCGGTTTATCACGCTCTTCATCGCGCTTCCGGCCGTGTGGATCGGCATGATTTTGGGCCTGCCGCACGCGCGTCGGGCACTTGCTTCCAATCTTGCCCAGCCAGTGGACCATGTCTGTCTCATCGGGTGGGGTGTCTTTGTCGCGCAGGTTTTTCTGGACGGCCTTTCACGCATCTCCTTCGCTCCGGACTATTTCAACCCCACCTGGGTCGTCTACATTTTCTTTGCGTGGATCGCAATTCAACGCCTTCAGGTTCTCACGCGAAGTTTCGCGACCGCCTTATTCGGCTTCCAGGCGTCACTCCTGGTGATCTGTACGTTCATTGTCGCCGCCACAATCGCCAAAAATGGCGGAACGCCATCCGACGAATACGGCCTCACGCTCTCTAACCAGCTCGCCGCGGTCCGGCAGATCGCCCAGTATGGGCCAAACACGCCGCTTAAGGTCACAGTCCCGCAATGGCAGCGTCATCCCCTCGCCCTGCAAGTTCTTCAGGAGCTCACGTCTTCGTCCCCAAATCCCGCGGCCGCGAAATCCCTCATTGTCCAACCGCAATCCTCCTGGCCCGGCGACACCCGTATCGTGGTATTGACGAAGTGAATGAGTTGCAAGTCGCCAGTTGGAAAGCCCCCCCTCCCCTTCCCTCCCCTCTTCGAGCAAGCCTCAGAGCCGAAGGCCGGAATACCGGGGGCGGGGGAAAAAGCAGGGCAGCATTTAGCTGGCGGCTCGCGCCTGTTTATTTGCTACACTAATCATCATGTTCGGCAACGCCCTGGGCCTGCGAATCTCCGTTGCGATGCTTCTCGTCGCGGTTCTGGTTGCGGTGGGGCTGCACAACGAGATGCAGATCACCGACCCGACGGCGCTGTCGCTGGAGGAAAAAAATCTCGCGCCACTCTCTCCGCCCGCGCCGGCGATCGTCGCGCAAGATCAGCCGGGCAACGCGGGGGATAAATATGCCGCGGCCTTGGCCGGGTACGAGGACAACTCCGACGCCTGCGACGACTACGCGCGCAACCCGGTGGGACCGCCGCCGGCTCCCATCCAGGATATTCTCGACGCCGCCCATCTTTCGCAGATGAATCTGTTTGCCAGGGATCCGGGCAAGATCATCGACTACCAGTCCGATCATCCCGACCTCGACAACCTCGTGCTCATCGGGCAGCAGATGCAAGGCGCCGCGATTCTCCTGGCCCGGGCCGGCAAACCGGACGACGCCAAGCAGTTTCTCCTGGCCGCTTACGCAATGGGGCTGAATCTACTTGGCGAGCGGGTGGACTATGACGAATATTCCGCCGGGCTGAAGCTGATGGACGGGTCGCTGGCGGGGCTGGCTGAGCTAGAGTCGAAAGACGCGGCCGCGTCGCAAACGCTTCAGGACCAGGAAACGGCGCTGGCGAATTTCGATCAGAACACGGTTCGGCCGATCTACGACGTTCTGGCCAGCGTGGACCTGCAAAAGATCGCGACCAACGCGGGGGACGTTTTTCGGTTTGCCCTCAAATCGCAGGAGCGGATGTTGCGGGTGGAGGCGATTCTGAAGCTGGGGAGATATCGTTTCAATGCGGCCCGCCGGGCCGACCAGCTTGCCGCCCCCCGATTTCTGCAAAACCTGGAGAATGAGCCGGAGCCGTTCAAAACCGCCGCCACGGCGGCGGCAAACCTGACAGTCGAGCAATATCGAATGATCCATTGACGAAACCCCCGGACAAGGCGAATCTTTATAGTGTGAGTTCCCTCGTTTTCCCCCCTCTCCCTGTCCCCATGGAGAGGGCAGGGGTGAGGGCCTACCGGAATTTCTGAATGCCGAATAACACGCGCGTAAAAGTTAGATCCTACGCCTTCATTAAATTCCCCCGCCCCTGGTACTCCGGGGGAGGGTTGGGGAGGGGGCCGGTTTCCGATGGGACCACGACTGCGCGAATCACCGCCTTCACCATGATCGAGCTGATCGTGGTCGTCGGCATTATCGCGATCCTTGCGGGGCTTCTTCTTCCGGCCGTCAACCATATGCGCGTCGCCGCCCAGATCACTGGGCAGAAGGCTGATTTCCAGACCATTTCGGCCGCGCTGGAGCAATACAAAGCGGATTTTGGGGACTATCCGCGCAATACGGTCCTGCCCACTTGGAATGTTTATCAAACCGGGCCAAATGGTCCCACGAATACGCCCGCTCCAATCTACCTCACCCTTGCGTCCGCCCTCATCGGGCCTGGCCCCCTGTCAACGCAGACCATCCAGATCTCCCCAAACGTTGAAGTCTATGAACTCGGTGACGGTGCCGACGGCCTCGGCTTCGCCGCTCAATCCGTGAATATTGGCTTCAACACCGGCAACCCTGCATATGCCGTGAGCAGTGTGAACTTCACGACGCCCCGTACACAATAACGGTGTCTGGATTCCCACCGCAGGTCGCAAATATGACCTTAAACCAAACCGGCTCGGTCACGCTTTCCGTGGGAACCCCATATGAAGAGACCGTTGGATTCTATGTGAACCAAACCCTTTATCCCGATCAATTGGTCCTTAAGGCCCAGCCCGTCTTCGGCCCAACACTTCATTTCGCAACCGACAAATATCTGGTTAAGCTCCCGACCGGTAAGGTCACTCCGAATTATCTGTCCTCTGACAACTTTAAAGTCGCCTTTATTCCAGGGAGTTCTACCGGAGGGCCTATCAGTAGTGTCCTCGGCCCCGCTGGCGAACCCGTCATCCTTGACCGCTGGGGCCAGGTCATCCAGTACTTCCCACGCTATGGCCCCGTGAGTAATCGCACCGCCGACTCCTCCGCCTACGCCAGCCCCAACACTTCGGTAGCCGCCGGCCCGCTCTATGGCTACACCGAGCCAAAATCCGTGGATGCAAACAGCAAAGGCCAATACGCCATTTACGACTTCCGCGACGCTGCGCCGTGTTTCTCTCCATCTGCCAACACATCTATTGCCTGGTCTAATCCCATCGCCGCGAACAGCCCCACGCTCTACGAACAAACGTGGCCGGATCCAACAACCACGGGCAATACCTTTTGCCCCCAGTACGCCCTCCAATGGATGCTTGGCGACACTGATGCCTCAGGCTCGTTCCAAAACGCGATTACGGGAGGCGCCAAACTCAACTATGACGGCCCCTACATTTTGGTTTCCGCCGGCCCCAATGGGCCCGATGGAACCACAAATGGATTCGGGAACAACAACCTGGGCGGTTTCTGCAATCTTGTGGACGGGAGCGGGAATCCTGTTCAGGCCGCGCAGGTGCTGAAGATTTTCACCAACAGCGAAAACGTCTACAACTTCGATCACCCATAAACGATCTTCCCATCCCGACCGCGCAATGCCCTTACCCCTTCGCCGCGCCTTCACCCGCACCGACCTTCTCATCGCCCTGCCTATCCTCTTCCTCAGCCTGTTCCTCACGATCGTATTTACCGGCTGCGCCACCGCACCTCGCAGATTGACGAGCAGCGCGCCGATTTTCAATCCATCGCGGCGGGGCTGGAGGCCTATAAAGCCGATTTTGGCGACTACCCGCGAAACCCCGCGCTAACCACCTGGAATACCCACGGCGGCGTCCAGCCTGCGCCGTTCTATCCATCACTTGCCACCGCACTCATCGGCCCCGGCCCGGCGACGACAACCAATGCCCGCGGCGGCGACGCCGACTTTCAGGAGTTTGGGGACGGGCACGACGGCCCGGGGTTCTGCACGACGCCGGGCGGAAAAGTGTGGGGGCCGTACGTTTCGCCTGTAAATTTCAAATGCGTCTTCATCTCCTCGGCGATCCCCGCGGGGGGCGGAGGCGCGCAGCTCCCCGCGGCTGGCCGGCCGGTGATCCTCGATCGCTGGGGGCAGGTGATTCAATATTTCCCGCGCTATGGGCCGGTCAGCAACCGCTTGCCAGACTCCACCCTTGCCGGGCAATTCTCGAAGTCCCAACCAATCGCAACCGGTCCTTTGTTCGGATATTGCCAACCTAAATCCGTCGATAGTGAATCTGGTCAGAATTGTTTTTACGATTGGCGCGACGGCACGGTCTTCTTCAGCACCAGCGCATCCGATGCCGGATGGAATGATCCGAATCCAGTCACCAAAGCAACCGATTACGCGCAGCCCTGGCCCGACCCAACCGCCGCCGCGACTGCGTTTCACCCCGAGCTTGCAATCCAGTGGATGCTTGGCGATGCCGAGTCTGGTGGACAATTTCAAGACGCAATCCCAGCCGGACAAACGATCAAATATGCCGGTCCTTACATTCTTGTGTCTGCCGGCCCTGACGGTCCCGACCGGCCGAATGGGGGCTTTTGCAACTTCGCCGATGCCAGCGGCAAATCTATTGCCAACAATAATTTACAAGCAACATTCCTTCAAAGCGGCAATCTTTTTAATTTTAATGCTCCCTGATTTGCTAGAAGAATCTGAGCCGCACCGTTTTGATTGTGTTTGCACTCCCCTAAGAATTCTCTAATATTAAGCGACTACGGGTCAATTTGGCTGACCCTCGCAACTTTCTATCCGGGAATCTATGAGACTACGAGACGAAAACAAGCGAAGGCTGATCGTTCAGACAGCCACACGGCTCTTCTCCGAGCAACCTTTTCACAAAGTGCGGCTGGATGATGTTGCAGACGCGGCTGGAGTCGGGAAAGGAACCGTATACATCTATTTCAAAAATAAGGAAGAGCTGTACTACAGCCTGGTCTTCGACGGGTTCATCGAGCTGGTCGAGAAAGTTCAGGCCCAGGTGAACACCCCGGCGCCGAACCATGCGACTAAACTGCGATTGGTGGTGACCCGCATGGTCGACCATGCCGTGGAGCATCCGCAGTTTTTTGAGGTGCTCCGGACGGTCGCCATTCCCGACCCGGACACAAACTGGGACGCCAAGCGGCGCGAGTGTGCCGCCCTGATCGAGCAGGTGATTCGCGATGGAATCGCCGCCGGTGAATTCCGCGACGCCCGTCCGGAGCGCGTGGGAATTTATCTGATGGCCATGATGCGAGCGATTATGCTCTACGGGCCCAAGGTCGAAGACCGCGGTGAATTGATCGACCACATGGCAAATTTTCTGCTGCACGGTGTGACCGCCCGCTAAGTCAGTAGAGTAGTGATTCAATAGGCAGGTAAGCACGAGCCTCCCAATATGAAACGGGCTGTCGTTTTAGTCCTATGCGTTGCGGTCGTCGCCTCCGCGGCGGGGGTTGGGCTCTTTGTCCATAGCCGCGCCGCCAGGGCGGCCGCCACCACCCTCCCCGACGACGCCTTCGTCACCCCTTCGATCCGCAAAGACCTTTCCCAGATCGTCTCCGCGACTGGCCCGGTCGCTTCCAACCTCGACGTCGCCATCAAGTGCCGCGCCTACGGTGAAGTCATCCAGCTCCCCTACGACATCAGCGACAACGTCAAAAAGGGGGATCTGCTGGTGCAGCTTGACACCAAGGACGAAGAGGTCGTCCTCGACCAGGCCAAGGTGACTCTCCAGCAATCCAACTCGAAGCTGAAGGAAGCGGTTGAAAACGAGCGGATTGCCGAGCAGGACCTCCGGACCGCGACCGAGCAGGCGGATGCCAATATCGTCTCCGCCATCACCAAGGCCCAGAACCTGGAGAAAAAAGCCGACCGGCAGAAGCAGCTCCTGGCCCAGAACCTGGCGTCCGAGGAAGAATTCGAATCGGACGAAACCGACGCCGCCCAGGCGGAGGACGATCTCCAGAACGCCAAGATCGCCAAGGAAGAGCTCAAGAGCCAGGAGGTTGCCCTGGAGACGAAAAAAGAGGACGTGGAGCTGGCAAAGGAGCAGGTGCAGCTCGATACCATCGCCCTCGAAAACTCTCAGCAGCAACTTGAATACTGCACCGTCACCTCGCCCCTCGACGGCGTCGTCTCCGACCTGGAAATCCAGATGGGAACCATCATCTCATCCGCGATCAGCAATGTGGGCGGAGGAACCAGCGTCTTAACCGTCTCCGACCTCTCCCACATTTTCGTCATGGCCAGCGTGGATGAAAGCGACATCGGCGGCGTCACGAAGGATCAGGACGTCGACATCACCGCCGATGCTTATCCGGGCAAACATTTCGCCGGCAAGGTCGTCCGCATCGCAACGACGGGCGTGAACACCAGCAACGTGGTCACCTTCGAAGTGAAAATCGAAGTCACCAGCCCCAACAAGCAGCTTCTCAAGCCGGAGATGACCGCCAACGTCGATATCATCGAAGCGAGCCGCAAAGACGTTCTCACGGTTCCCGTGCTGGCCATCGGCGCAAGCTGGGGGGGTTTTATGTGACGGTCGTCAAGCCGGACGGCTCGACCGAGCAGCGGCAGGTGCGCGTGGGCATCAACGACGGCAACGACGAGGAAATTCTCTCGGGACTTTCCGAGGGGGAGCAGGTCCTGGTGCACAAGAACGATTCCACCAGCGTCTGGTCCGCGGCGGCGATCGTCAGGCGAATCCCCGCCGCAGGAATGCCGGGGAGGCGCTGATGATCCGCGCCGAGCGACTGTTTAAAACCTACGTGCTCGGCGGGCAGGAAGTGCACGCCCTGGACGACGTGAGCCTGACCATTGTTGAAGGGGAAATGGTGGCCATCCGCGGCCCCTCCGGCAGCGGGAAATCGACGCTGATGAACATCATGGGGTGCCTCGACCGGCCCGACTCCGGCCGCTATTTTCTGGCCGGGGAAGACGTATCGGGCCTGGGGAAGAATGCCCTGGCGGAAATCCGCAACCGGCGGATCGGTTTCATCTTTCAGAACTTCAATCTTTTGCCGCGCATGTCGGCGTTGGAAAACGTGGAGCTGCCGCTGCACTACGCCGGCCGGCGCGACGCCGCCCACAAGGCGAAAGAAGCCCTGGCCATCGTCGGCCTATCCGACCGATCCCATCACGAGCCGAACCAGCTTTCCGGCGGGCAGCGCCAGCGCGTCGCCATCGCCCGCGCGCTGGTGACCAACCCCGCCATCCTCCTCGCGGACGAACCGACCGGCGCCCTCGACAGCCGGACCGGTGAAGAAATCCTCGGGCTCTTCAAAGAGCTGAACACCCAGGGCCGCACGATATTGGTCGTCACCCACGACGCCCACGTCGCGGGCTACTGCCAGCGCGAAATCTATCTGCACGACGGCAAAATCGCCCAGCCGCCGCGCGAAGACCCGGCGGAACAACACAACGATATGGCGGAAGCCACAACGGAGCCGGTGTGAGGAACCCCCCATGGAAATCATCGAATGCCGAATGCCGATTGCCAAATGCCGAATGAAAAGGCACTCTTCCATTCGGCATTTGGCAATCGGCATTCGGCATTGAATTCCCATGCTCTTCTGGATGATCATCAAAGTCGCCATCAAAAGCCTCATGGCGAACAAACTGCGCTCCGTCCTGGCCATGCTGGGGATCATCATCGGCGTGGGCGCGGTCATCGCCATGCTGGCCATTGGAACCGGGGCCAAGCAGCAGGTCCTGGATCGCATCAGCTCCATGGGCACCAACCTGCTCATCATCCGCCCTTCCCCCAAAGGCAGCGCCGGCGTCATCTCCGGAACCCAGCTCAATCTCACCGATGAAGACGCCCGCGCCGTGCTTGAGAAAGTCGACAACATCAAGGCCATCGCCCCCGTCGTCGGCCGGCAGTTCCAGGTGAAATATCTGAACCAGAATACCCTCACGCAGATCACTGGCTGTTCGCCCACCTACCTGCCCATCCGCGATTTCGAGATCGACTCGGGAAGAGTCTTCACCGATTTCGATGTCGAGCACTGGAACCGCGTGGCCGTTCTGGGGCCCGTCACTGCGACGAACCTCTTCGGCTTCTCCGACCCCATCGGCCAAACCATCAAAATCAACGGCATCAATTTCACGGTCCTCGGCGTCCTCAAGGCCAAGGGCGACCAGGGATGGTTCAACCCCGACGATCAGGTTATCGTCCCCTATACCGTCGCCATGCACGTCCTCATGGGCGTCGACTATCTCCGCGAAGTCGATATCCAGGCTGAGCCCGACTCCGATCTCGACGCCGTTCAGAGTGACATCTATTCCGTCATGCGGCAGCGCCACAAAATCCAGCCCCACGCCCCCGATGATGTGCTCATCCAGAACCAGGCCGAGTTCGTCCAGGCCTTCACCGACACGGCAACCATGTTCACTTTCCTGCTCGGCACCGTGGGGGGAATCTCGCTGCTCGTGGGTGGAATCGGGATCATGAACATCATGCTGGTCACCGTTACCGAGCGCACCCGCGAGATCGGCATCCGAAAAGCCCTGGGCGCCCGCGAGTTCGACATCCTCAGCCAGTTCCTCATCGAAGCCATGCTGATGAGCGGCGTCGGTGGAATCACCGGCATGGGCCTGGGCGTGGGGGTCGCCAAGCTCGTCGGCGACTACACCCCCTTCGCAACCGTGGTGCGAATCTATTCCATTGTCCTGGCGCTGGTCTTCTCCGGCATCGTCGGAGTTTTCTTCGGCTCCTATCCCGCTTTCAGGGCTTCCAAGCTCGACCCCATCGAGGCGCTCCGTTATGAATAAAATGCGCCTCGCGGCACTGGTCCTGCTTCTCGCTCTCGCTCAATGCGCAACCGACCAGAAGCAGGAAATCGCCGCCTACCGCTCTCTCATCGACAACAACCAGCCCGCCGGCGTTCGCATTGCCCCTGACAAAGTCATCACCCTCACCGAAGCCGTTAAACTTGCCGTCCAGAACGAAGAGCAGCTTTCCCTCCAGGGCGAAAACTATCTCCAGGCCCTCATCGCCAAGGACAGAGCCTTCGCCAATTTCCTGCCCAATCTTTCCCTCTCCGCCGGGTGGAATTACGCCAGCAACGGCGGGGTCCTCCCCGCACACTCGCAAGACTTCACCGCCAGCGCCCCCGGCGAGTGGAACCTCTTCAACGGCTTTCGCGATTACTACTCCGTCAAATCCGCCGACCAGACCATCGAGCAGCAGAAGCAGCTTGTCTTCGATCTGAAGCAAACCGTTCTTCTCGACGTGGTGCAAACGTACTACGCCATCCTCACCAGCGAGCAATCCGTCGAAGTCCTGGCGAACTCCCTGCAAGCCCAGGACAAAAACGTCCAGACCCTGGAGGAGGAATTCAAGGTCGGCTCGGCCGCCAAGCTCGACGTCGACCAGGCCTTTTCGCAGGCGTCGCAGACGCGTGTGACGCTCCTTCAGTCGCAGGCGGATGTGCTGACCGGCCGCGCCATGCTCGCGTATCTGGTCGACGCCCCGATCCGTGAAAATCCGCTGCGGGATGATTTCCAGGCCCCGCAATCGGTCACCTACGAAGGGTATTGGGTCGAGCAGGCGGAGGCCAATCGGCAGGACCTCCAGGCGGCGCACGCCGCGGTTCGCGCGGCTCGATTTAACGTCGAGGTCGCCTTCGGCCAATACTATCCCACCTTCGGCCTGAACACCGGCTGGACCCTCTACGAAACCCCCTTCCAACCCTTCACCATGTGGAGCACGCTGCTCGACCTCAACGTCCCGATCTACACTGGCGGCCTGATCAACGCTAATGTTCGCACCGCCTGGTCGCAATATCGCTCTGCCTGCCTCACCGAGTCCCAGCTCAAGCGCCAGATCGACCAGAACGTGCAAACCGCGTATATCAATCTCGGCCTCGCCCGCGCCGAGCTGGATGAGCTGGAAACCCAGGTTGTCGCGGCCCGCAGCGAGTTTTATTTCGCGCAGATGACCTACAAAAACGGCAATGGAACCTATCTCGACGTGCTTCAGGCCCAGGCGACCCTTCTCTCCGCGCAGCTCGCCCTCACCACCGAGCAATTCACGCAGAAGACCGCGTACTTCAATCTGCTCAGAACCGCCGGGGAATTGACCTACGATTCGCTGCGCTCGACGACGCGTCCGTCCGAACAAGCCATTCGCGCCCTTGCCACCCAGCCGGTAAGCGTCCCGGCGACGAGGCCTTGACCATGCCGACGTTCAAAGCACTACTCGTCGGCGCCGGTGCAATGGGTAAAGCCTGGGCGAAGAATCTCCGCGATTGCCCCGATGTCGAGCTCTCTGCCTGGATGGACATCCGCGCCGGCGCTGCCGCCGAAGCGAGGGAAAGTCTTCAGCTCGCCGCCGTGAAACCGTACGACGACCTGGGAAAAGCACTCGAGGAATCCCGCCCGGATTTCGTGGTTGACGTCACCATCCCCCAGGCCCATCGGGAGGTGACCCTCCAATCCCTCGCCACGGGCGTTCCCGTGCTCGGCGAGAAACCGATGTCCGTCTCCATGTCCGACGCCCGTGAAATGGTCCGCGCTAGCGAGAAAACCGGCAAGCTCTTTATGGTCAGCCAATCCCGCCGCTACGACCCGCGCTTGCTCGCATTCCGCGCAGGGATCCGAAAATACGCCGGCGATCTTGGAATCCTCACCAGCGATTTTTTCCTCGCACCCCACTTCGGCGGGTTCCGCGAACAGATGCCGAGCCCCCTCATCCTCGACATGGCCATCCACACTTTCGACAACGCCCGCCAGATCTCCGGCCAGGACCCCGTGTCCGTCTACTGCCACGAATTCAACCCCGCCTGGAGCTGGTATAGCGGCGCCTCCAGCGCCACGGCCGTTTTCGAAATGACCGGCAACCTTCAATTTACCTACACGGGAAGCTGGTGCGCGCAGGGCCTGAACACCAGTTGGAATTCCCATTGGCGCGCCTTCGGCCCCCACGGCGCCGCCACCTGGGACGGCGATCACGACCCCATCGCCCAGCGCGTCGTAAAAAGCGAGGGCTTCGTCCACCCCACCGAACAATTCACCCTCCCCGCCGACAACTCAATCCCGCAGGGAATCGCCGGTTCCCTGCGCGAATTCCTCCACGCCCTGCAGACCGGCGCAACTCCCCAGGGCGAATGTCACGACAACATCAAAAGTCTGGCCATGGTGTTCGCCGCCATCGAATCCTCCCAAACCGGAAAACGCGTAAAAGTTTTATAATGACTCCTCCTCCCAATCCCCAAAATCTCCTCCAATCCGCCTCCTCCCTCACCCAATCCGGCAAATTCGCCGAAGCCGAGTCCCTCTGTCGCCAGATTCTGTCGCAAAACCCGAATCACCCGGATGCCCTCCACCTCCTCGGCATCGTCCTCGGCCGCCTTGGTAAAACCACAGAATCCGTCACCGCCCTCCGCCAGGCCCTGCACCTTCAACCCAATTCCGCCCAGATCCACCACAACCTCGGTTTCGCCCTGCGCCTCGGCGGCGCACCTCCCACCGAATCGATCCCCCACTTCCAGCGCACCATCCAACTGAATCCCAACATCCCAGACGCCCACAACAACCTCGGCATCTCTTACAAAGAGCTCCTCCAGCTCGACGCGGCCGAGAAATGTTTCGAAAAAGCGATCCAGCTCAAACCCGATTTCATCGACGCCCACTGGAACCTTTCGCTGGTCCTGCTCACCCGCGGCGATTTTCCTCGCGGCATGCGCGAATATCTCTGGCGAAAAAAACGCGTCCTGAATCCCCCGCTGCCGGTTATCCCCCAGCCCGCCTGGACCGGCGACGACCCGCGCGACAAAACCATCCTCTTGTATCCCGAGCAGGGAATGGGGGACGCGATCCAGTTCGTCCGTTATGTTCCGCATCTCGCGCCTCGTGCCGCGGGCATTATCCTCGGCAGCGCCCCCGAACTCGCACGCCTCTTGCAGCGATCCTTCCCTCAAACCACCGTCGCCACCGTCGGCAGCCCCAACCCGCCCTTCAACAGCAACTGCTCACTGCTTGATCTCCCTCTCCTCTTCCGCACCGGCCTGACAACAATCCCCGCCGGCATCCCCTACCTGACCGCCGACCCTATCCTTGTGGAAAAATGGGCACACACCCTCGGCCCGCGCACCAGTCGCAGGCGCGTCGGCCTCACCTGGGCCGGCAATCCCAACCACCCCAACGACCGCCTCCGCTCGCTCGACCTCGCCTTACTTGCCCCACTCGCCCAAATCCCCGCCGTCGATTTCTACTCACTTCAGAAAAATCGCGCTTCCAATCCTCCCGAGACTCTGACACTCATCGACCATACCAGCCAACTGACAGATTTCGACGAAACGGCCGCCCTCATCCAAAACCTCGACCTGGTAATCGCGGTGGACACTTCCATCGCCCACCTCGCCGGCGCCCTGGGCAAACCCACGTGGCTTCTGCTTGCCTATGTCCCCGACTGGCGCTGGCTCCTCGATCGCTCTGATTCCCCCTGGTACCCGACCATGCGCCTTTTCCGCCAACCCGCTCTTTCACAGTGGGCCCCCGTTATCGACGCCGTTGCCGCCGCCCTGCGCCAGCTTGCTCCAAATCCCTGAACCTACCATCCCGGCAACGGCAACTTATCCATCTCAAACGGAACGACAAACTTCTGCTGCTCCAAAACCCTCTCCCACTTCAATTTCGTTGGCGTGATATCCGACGGCTGAAAGACAATGTCCACGTCAAACCCACGCGGAAACGGCCGGGGCGGAAGATAGTTCTGCCGCATCGCGCTGCCCCCCGCATCGTCCACCAACTTCGCCGAGTTCGCGAAGTCTAAAAATTCGGGCGAGTTCATCGTAACCCCCTCAAAACGCACCGTTAGCCGGTAATTAATCCCGATCTTCGTGCAGTTCAAAAGCGTGATCAATCCCGTTCCGTCGCGTGTCGAGGCCGGCTGCTGGCTCAAGATGTCGTCGATCTCCAGCGTCGCCCCCTTCGTCTGGGCCGAAAACCTCAGCTCCCCCCGCAGCCGGGCGATCTCGCTGCCCATGTCCGCGGTCATGTTCAGCATCCCCCCCAAATTCCACCCCCACTGCTGAAATCCCCTCTGCAGCATGAACCCAGGAAAAAATCGCCGCTGCGCCTGAGTCGTCATCAGCGAGTTCCCCTTGTCGTCCACGCATTCCTTCATCCAGTTCTGGTCGACCATCCCGATCACATGCATCTTCGGCTCGGCAAAAACCATCATCGTGAGCGGCATCATCCTGGATGTTTTGTCCGACGACCAATCGATCCGCTTCAATTCCTGCAGCCCCTGCGGCACGATCAATAGCCCTCCCGTATCGACCGTGTGACGGTTAAAAATATCGATTTGCATTCCACCTCGCCCAAAGGCCGTCAGCTCGACCCCGCTCGCCCCTACCGCAGCCCCCAGGTGCGTCATCCTGCAAACCTGCCGCAGCGCTTTCCAGAAATCCGCATCGTCAATGTCGATACTGGTCGTCCCTTTACTCATGAACTTCACGACCATTGGATCATCGATCCCCATTCGCGACCCCGCCTGATTGGCAAAATCCTCGACCACCTGCGACACCGGCGCATTCTTGTAATGCATCGTGATCGTGGCGTGCAGCGAAGTCGCCTCCTCGAATCGCCCGATGATTTCCTCGAGCCTTGCCCGCGTCTCATCGGGCAGATTTTGCCGCTCGGCGTCCCGAAGCTGGCCCTCGATCCCGGGACCCATGGCCGTCAGCGCCTTTTCCGCCTCCTCCCGAACCGCAAACGCCGGATCGCTGAGCTGGGAAATCAATCTGGAAATTGATTCGGCCGGCGGCGCTTGGTCCGACTGTGTCGAGGCATCCTGCCCCGCGCAAATCCCCGTGCACACAAACACCGCGAAAATGCCCGCCAGAAATCTCTTCATAACCCCGTCTATTTCGATTTGGGCCCCTGCCCGTTAATCACTTCCGTCGGCAGCAGGTCCAGGTCCTTCAGCTCAAACGGCACCGTAATCCGCTTGCTCTCCGTCGTGATATCCCACACCAGCCGCTGCGGTGGACGCGCCGGGGGGTTGGCCGGATATCCCAAAAATATCGACCACATTCCATTCACATCGTTCGTCCTCCCTCCGGTGATCAGTTGAAGCGGCTGCCCCAGCACGTCCTGCACCTGCATCGAAGTGGCCATGAAGTTCTGCGCCATCGCCGCAAACGATGAATTCGGCGGCCCCATCACCTGCAATCTCAACTGATATTGCCCATTCGTATTCTTGCAATCCTCCACGATCAGCGTTCCCCCGGCGACGGCCCTCGTCTCATTGTGCGCGGTCAGCAGATTGTCCACCTCAATCCTCTCCGATTTCACCTGAACGTTAAACGATAGCTCCCCCGTCATCCGGGCGATCTTCGTTCCCATCCCCGGAAACACCCGCAGATTCACCGACAGCGGCACCCACCACTGTCTTCCCCCCATAAACCCCGAAACTCCCTCCGCCACCAGCGAATGCCCATTCTCGTCCACGCACTGCTTGATCCACTCCCCCTGCTGCCCCCCGCTGAGTCGGATCTTCGGCTCCACCATCGCCATCAATTGCACATTCAAAAAACTCGTCACGCCCTTGGGCGAAGCTTGCATATGCCAGTCATTCGATTGCCAGCAAACCATACACGGCCCGGCGATGCACGAATGGGCCCGATCCCCCATCTGCCCAAACCAGAACCCGATGTTGTCGAGGATCATCTGTCCATTCGTATCCTGCCGGATGTGCAGGCCGCTCCCATCCTCGATTGCCTGAAGGGCCGTCCAGAAATCCACATGATCCAGATCCAGAGAAATTTTATGCGAATTCACATAATCCTGAATCTGCGGCCGATCGAGCCCCAGATCCGCCCCACCCGCCTGCTGGGCAAAATCCCGCAGGACATTTTCCAGAGGCGCGTCATGACAATGAATCGTGATAATCGACCCCCCAAACTCCCGCTCCTCGTGAATCCTGCCGATGATCACCCCAATCCGCGCCGCGCCTCCCCCGAAAGATTTCCCCCAACCAGCCCCTGAAGCTGAGGCACCACCGCATCCCCCATCCCCTCCAACTCCTTCTGCGCCGATTCCCGCACAGAAAATTGATCGCTGGTGAGATCCCGCACGAGCGCCACAACTTCGGGCGAAGCCGGTTGCGTCGCCGCCGAATCGGCCCACGCGGCGCCGGCAAGCACCAGCAAAATCACAACTACAATCCGGCTCAGTCCCATCTCATCTCCCGCCGGCATTGTACCCCTTAAATCTCCCCCGGCACCGGCTCCACGCGAATCATCTGCCGCGCATCCGCCGACTGATACATCGCATCCATCAGCGCACTCAGCAAAACCCCAAACCGCGCCCCCGCCCGCAATTTCTCCTTGCCCAATATCGCGTTCACCAAATTCAAATGCGGCGTTCCCGGCACCCCACTTTGACTTTTCACATGCGTCTCCACCCGTTTTCCATCCGCCCCAAAAATCTCCAGCGTCTTCCCATACTGATCCACACAAATCATCATCCGATCTGTCTGGATCTGAATATCCGTCCGGAACGGCGGACAATTCCCCCCCACGCAAAAACTCCCCAGCGCCCCATTGCTGAACTTCGCGATCGCCACCCCATTGATATCCACCGGCGTCCCGCAGCGATCGTAAAAACATGCCGCCTCCACTACGGGATCGTTCATCAGCCACATCACCGCGTTAAAGAGGTGCGCCCCGCTGTCATACATCTGCCCGCCCCCGGAAATTTCCGGATCCTGCCGCCAGGTTCCGGAGGTTCCCTTCCGCCAGTTCTGGCTCAGCCACCCGCTGATCGTCTGCACCTTGCCCCACTCCCCGCGCTCGCGCATCTTCGCCAGATGTGCGAATTCATCCGTATAGGGGGACTGATAGGCAATCGCCAGCAGCTTCCCCGTGGATTTCACCGTTCTCCAAAGATCGTAAGCCGCGTTGGAATTCGTCACCATCGGCTTTTCGACCAGCACATGCACCCCATGCTCCAGCGCCATCTTCGCGTGCGGGTAATGCAATGAATGCGGCGTCACGAGGCAAACCGCATCGACCTTCACGCTCCGATCGGCCAGCATGGCCTCGATGGCGGCGAACTCCTTCGCCCTGGGAAAATATTTTTCCCGAAATTCCGCCGTCCGGCTCGTCACCGGATCGACCACCGCCACCACTTGGACGCCGGGAGTCCGCCCAAGTTCCTGGGCATGCAAGTGCCCCATTTTCCCGCAGCCTACAATTGCGAAGTGAAGCATGACGGAAAGTATAGAAAGTCGAATGCCGAATGCCGAATGAATAGACAAAAGTCGCGTATTTCATTCGGCATTTGGCAATCGGCATTCGGGATTGTCATTCCCCCTCCCCCCCGTAAATTACGCCCCGATTTTCCAATGCCCAAACGCACCGACATCCGCTGCATTCTCATCATCGGCTCCGGCCCCATCGTCATCGGCCAGGGGTGCGAATTCGACTATTCCGGCGTCCAGGCCTGCCGTGCTCTCAAGGAAGAGGGCTACCGAATCGTCCTGATCAACAGCAACCCCGCCACGATCATGACCGACCCGGAATTCGCGGACGCCACCTACATCGAGCCCATCACCCCCGAAGCAGTCGAAAAAATCCTCGAGCTCGAATCCAAGGGGCCCACGCCGGTCGACGCCGTCCTCCCCACCCTCGGCGGACAGACCGGCCTCAACACCGCAATGGCCTGCTTTGACAAGGGAATCTTCACGAAATACGGCGTAGAAATGATCGGCGCCAACCGCCAGGCCATCTTCCGCGGCGAAGACCGACAGGTCTTCAAAGACCTCATGATCCAGATCGGCCTCAAAGTCCCCCGCAGCGGCGTGGTCCACACGCTGGAAGAAGGCAAAAAAGTCCTCGCCGACATCGGGCTTCCCCTCATCATCCGCCCGGCCTTCACCCTCGGCGGCACCGGGGGCGGAATCGCCTACAACATCGAGGAATTCGATCAGATCGTCCAGCGCGGCATCGACGCCAGCCCCGTCAACGAGGTCCTCATCGAGCAATCCGTCCTCGGCTGGAAAGAATTCGAGATGGAGGTGATGCGCGACAAGAACGACAACGCTGTCATCATCTGCTCCATCGAAAACGTCGACCCGATGGGCGTCCACACCGGCGACAGCATCACCGTCGCCCCCATCCAAACGCTCACAGATAAAGAATACCAACGGATGCGCGACGCCAGCATTGCGGTGATTCGCGCTGTCGGCGTCGAAACCGGCGGCAGCAACATCCAATTCGCCATCAACCCCGACGACGGCGACATGATCGTCGTGGAGATGAACCCCCGCGTCTCGCGCTCTTCCGCCCTCGCCTCTAAAGCAACCGGCTACCCCATTGCCAAACTGGCCGCGAAACTGGCCGTAGGCTACACGCTAGATGAGCTCCCCAACTACATCACCAGCAAGAAAAACAAAGATGGCAAGTGGGACTATTACACCTCCGCTTGCTTCGAGCCCACGATCGATTATTGCGTGATTAAGATTCCGCGGTGGACCTTCGAAAAATTCCCGGATGCGGATGAAACCCTCACCACGCAGATGAAAAGTGTCGGCGAAGCCATGGCCATCGGCCGCACGTTTAAGGAAGCCCTGCAAAAAGGGATTCGCTCCATGGAGGTCAAACGCTTCGGCTTCGGCTTGGATGCCAACGACAATTGGCTAAACGCCCAGCGCGGCAAACCCGCTGAATGGCCGGTGCCTGAGGAAAAACTCCGCCGCAAGCTCGCCGTCCCCAGCCAGGGCCGGCTCTATTACATCCGCTATGCGATGAAGATGGGGTGGAGCATCGATCGAATCTACGACCTCACCAAAATCGACAAGTGGTTTCTTGCCCAGATGAAGGAGCTAGTGGATTTCGAAAAAGAACTATGGAACAACAACCATCGAATCCACCTGCACGTCACCGGCGACGCTTGTGCATCCGACATTTCCGAAAAGGAAATGTGCGAGTTCCTGAGAAAAGCCAAACAGCTTGGATACAGCAATTTCCAACTTGCTCAGATCTCAAACTCTCACCCCATCGAGATCAGTAGCACTCTTTATGTCCAACAAATTCGCCCCGTCTACAAACTCGTCGATACCTGCGCCGCCGAATTCGAAGCCTCGACACCTTATTACTATTCAACCTATGAAACACCGTTTAAATCGGCAATCGGCAATCGGCAATCGGTAAGTTGCGAAGACGAAATCCGCCTCACCGATAAACCCAAAGTCATCATC
Source organism: uncultured Phycisphaerales bacterium (assembly GCA_963755915.1). Taxonomy (GTDB): domain Bacteria; phylum Planctomycetota; class Phycisphaerae; order Tepidisphaerales; family Tepidisphaeraceae; genus PALSA-1353. The sequence goes on along the minus strand of CAVWLP010000002.1, from coordinate 1,317,737 downwards.
ATCGGCGGCGGCCCGAACCGCATCGGCCAGGGAATCGAATTCGATTACTGCTGCGTGCAAGCCGCCTTTGCCATGAAAGAACTCGGCCTCGAATCGGTGATGATCAACTCCAACCCCGAAACCGTCAGCACCGACTACGACACCAGCAACCTCCTCTTCTTCGAACCCCTGACTCACGAAGACATTTTAAACGTCTGCGAGCGCCTCAACGGACGCCCCTTCTCCGAATTCTCCCCCTCGCCCGGTACTCCGGCCTTCGGCTCTGAGGCTCAGGCTCGAAGAGGAGAGGGTCGGGGTGAGGGCCGACAAAACCTGGTTAAAGGAGTAATCGTCCAGTTCGGCGGACAGACGCCCCTAAATCTGGCCCGCGGCCTAAAAGAAGCCGGCGTCCCCATCCTCGGCACCACCGTCGACTCTCTCGACGCCGCCGGCGACCGCGAACAGTTCCGCTCTCTCGTCCAAAAGCTAAACCTCCGCCAACCCGCAAACGGCATCGCCCGCTCCCTTTCCGAAGCCCGCGAAATCGCCCGCCGGATCGGCTACCCGGTCCTCGTCCGCCCCAGCTTCGTCCTCGGCGGACGAGCCATGGAAATCGTCTCCGATGAGGAGCAGCTCAACTACTACATGGCCAATGCCGTCGACGCCTCGACCATCGCCAACGCCCCGATCCTCGTCGACAAATTCCTCGACGCCGCCACCGAATGCGACGTCGACTGCCTCGCCGATTTCGACCCTGCCGGCAAATCCGAAGCCGGCCAGGCCATCGTCATCGGCGTCATGGAGCACATCGAAGAAGCCGGCATCCACAGCGGCGACAGCGCCTGCGCCCTGCCCCCTTACTCGCTCTCGAAAGAAATTATCGAAAAGATGAAAGAACAGACCCGCGCCCTCGCCAAAGCCCTGCGCGTGCGCGGCCTGATGAACGTCCAGTACGCCATCAAGGACGGCGAAATCTTTATCATCGAGGTCAACCCCCGCGCCAGCCGCACGGTACCTTTCGTCTCCAAGGCCCAGGGCCAGCCCTTTGCCAAGATCGCCGCGAAAGTGATGGCCGGAAAATCCCTCGCCGAGCTGGGCGTCACCGAGCCGACGCCTCCCAAACACACGTCGGTGAAAGAAGTCGTCTTCCCCTTCAGCAAATTCCCCGGCGTGGACATCATTCTCGGACCCGAAATGCGCTCTACCGGCGAAGTCATGGGCATCGACGCCGACTTCCCCCACGCCTTCGCCAAAAGCCAGATCGCCGCCGGAACGATTTTGCCGACCACCGGCAACGTCTTTATCTCCGTTCGCAACGAAGACAAAAAGTCGGCCGTCCCTATTGCCAAAGCCTTCGCCGAGATGGGGTTCAAAATCCTTGCCACGGCCGGCACTCATCGATGTCCTCTCGAAAGAAGAAATCCCCGCCACCCGCATCAGCAAACTGGCGGAGGGACGCCCCAACATCAACGACTTCATCAAAAACGGCCAGGTTCAACTCATCATCAACACCCCCACCAAAAAAGGCCCGACGACCGATGAAGGAAAAATCCGCGCCATGGCCGTGGCCAGCCGGATTCCCATCCTCACCACTATCACCGCCGGCAGCGCCGCCGCACGCGCCATTAAGGCCCTCCAGTCCGGTGGGTGGGGCGTAAAACCCCTTCAGGCCTATTTCAACAAGAGCGAAAAATGAGCGAGCCCTCCCGCTCTGCTTCCAACGCTTTCGAAAGATTCCTCCCCCCCATCACGCTCCTCGTCCTGATCGCCGCCACCGCCGTCTGCCAGAAACTCACCGCCGGCTCCGTCTCCTTCCTCTCCCTCGAAAACTTCCGCAACATCCTCCAGGAATGGTCCTTCGTCGGCATCATTGCCCTGGGCATGACCCTCGTCATCATCTCCGGCGGAATCGACCTCTCGGTAGGCTCCCTCGTCGCCCTCGCCGGGGCCTGCGGACTATGGGTCATGAACACCGCCATCGACGCTAAAAAAATCCTCGACGAAATCTCCTCCGCGACTTCGATCAACATCCCCGCCCCCTACTCCGGATTCCGCTCCGCGCTTGCCCACTTTTTTATCACCCTCCACCTCAACAACAGCGAACTCCTCGGCGTCCTTCTCGCCATCGTTACCACCCTCTCCATCGGCCTTCTCGCCGGTTACATCAACGGCCTGCTCATCGCCCGGTTCCGCGTCACCCCCTTCATCGCCACCCTTGGCGGACTCGCCGCCTACCGCTCCCTCGCCATGGCCATGACCGACGGCGGAACGATCGAATCCTCCTCCCCAAACCTCTTCCCCAAATTCGCCGAATCCGGAATCCCCCTCCCCTTCATCCACCTGACGAACAACATCCCACTCATCATCCCCTGGCCCGTCCTGATCTTCTTCCTCATCGCGATCCTGATGGCGATCCTGTTAAACCACACCCGCCTCGGCCGCTACCTCTTCGCCATCGGCGCGTCTGAGCCCGCCGCCAGATATTCCGGCATCAACATAGCCCGCGTAAAAATCCGCGCCTACGCCCTCCTCGGCGCCCTCACCGGCCTCGCTGCCTTTCTCGTCTCCTCCCACACCAACAGCGTCTCCAGCTCCTCCACCGGCCAGCTCTACGAGCTCGACGTCATCGCCGCCGTCGTCGTCGGCGGAACCCGCATGACAGGCGGCTCCGGAACCATCTTCGGCACCGTCATCGGCGTCCTTATCCTCGGCGTCATCGGAAATATGCTCAACTTCCTCAATGTTTCGATATATCTTCAAGGACTCGTCAAAGGCGCCATCATCGTCGCCGCCGCTGTGGTACAACAAGCGGGATAGAGGAAACAGGAATGAAAAATCTCGTCATACGAATCACTATCCTCATAGTCGTCGGCGTCCTCTCCGCCATCTACTTCGCATCGAAACAACCCCAGCCCCAAATCTCCATCGCCCCGCAACCCACCGCCCCCCAGATGCGCATCGGCGTCTCCATCCCCGCCGCCGATCACGGCTGGACCGCCGGCGTCGCCTGGTGGGCCCAGCGTGCCATGGCCCTCCATCCCGAAATCTCCTGGCAATTCGCCGCCGCAGACACCCCTGAAAAACAGATCGCCGACCTCCAGGACATGATGGCCAAAGGCGTTGACGGTCTGGTCGTCCTCGCCACCGAAAGCGCCCCGCTCACCCCCATCGCTGCCGAGGCCCACCAGCGCGGCATATACATCGTCAACGTCGACCGCGGCTTTCTCCAACCCGTCGCCGACGTCTTCCTTGAGGGCGACAACAAATCCTTCGGCAAGAAATCCGCCCAGTTCATCGCCGACAAACTCAACGGCAAAGGCAACCTCGTCATCCTTGAAGGCGTTCCCTCCACCGTTAACACCGACCGCGTCAACGCCGCGCTTGCAGTCTTCGCCAATTATCCCAACATCAAAATCCTCGCCTCCCAGCCCGCCATGTGGAACCGCGAAAAAGCCCTGACGGTGATGCAAAACTGCCTCATCCAGTTCCCCCACATCGACGCCGTCTGGGCCGGCGACGACGACACAGCCCTCGGCGCCATCCAAGCCATCCACGAAGCCAGCCGCGATAACGAAATGTGGGTCGTGGGCGGCGGCGGCATGAAAGAAGTCATCAAAATGATCCAGGACAAAAACCCCATCATCCCCGCCACCATCACCTATCCCCCCAGCATGATCGCCGAAGGCATCCACCTCGCCGCCAGCGCCCTCCGCGACGGCACCCAGCAAAAGCTCTCGCAATTCATCCCCCGGCACATGATGATCGACGTCGACCTGGTAACACCCGACAACGCGTCTCAGTATTATTACCCCGACGCCGCGTATTAGATGGAGTGTAAAAGGTGCGAAAAGTGCGAAAGGTGCGAAAAGCGTACTCGTTCTTGCGTTTCACACTTTTCAAACTTTTCACACCTTTCGCACCCGCCTTTTCATTCGGCATTTGGCAATCGGCATTCGGCAATCATTAAGGAGCCCTCATGGCCCTCAGCGCACGCAATCAATTCCCGGGAAAAATAACTTCCATAAAAATGGGCGCCGTCATGGCCGAAGTCGTCATCGACATCGGCGCGGGTCACGAGATCGTCTCCCTCATCTCCGTCTCTTCCGCCAAGCGCCTCAAGCTCAAAAAAGGGAAATCCGCCGTCGCCGTCATCAAAGCAACGGAGGTCATCATCTCCGCCGACCCCGACGTACTGTAACTCACTGCCTCAAGGCCCACCTGTGCCTCGCCACCCCAAAAAACCTCCGCATCCCCGCCCGATTCAACTGCGCGGCAAACTCTGGGTCCAGATCTCCGGCCTCCCCGCCTTCACCGAAGCCGGCGCAGATCTCCTCGAGCAAATCGAAATCCACGGCTCTCTTTCCGAAGCCGCTCGACGCCTGCGCTTCAGCTACCGCCGCGCCTGGATGCTCATCGACGCGATGAACCGCCTCTGGCCACGCCCCCTCGTCAATACCGCGGTCGGCGGAAAGCGCGGCGGTGGAACCAAAATCACCGAACTCGGTCACGAGGTCCTCGCCGCCTATCGCGACATGCAAATCCAACTCGAACATCTGCTCGACAAAGATTTACTCCCCAAAAATTTTCTCCCCTGAAACAGGAACCAATATGCGACTCACAGCCCTCTGCCTTATTTTGTTCACTTCCACCTCCCTGGCCGACACCCAATCCATCCAGCTCGCCGGCAGCGTCGATCACCCCGCCAAATGGACGATCGACCAGATCAAATCCGCCCTCTCCTCCGAAATAAAATCCATCGACTTCACCACCCACGGCCAAAAGCATTCCTATAACTGCGTCCCCCTCGTCTCCCTTCTCAAAGCGGCCGGCGCCCACACCGATCTCAAGATGGGTCCCGCCGTCGACCCCCGCATTAAAAATTTGGCCCTGCGCCTGGTCGTGGTCATCACCGCCTCGGATGGCTACACCGTCTCCTTCAGCCTCGCCGAGCTCCTCCCCCAGATCGGCAACCGCGAAGCCTGGCTGGCGCTCGACCAGGACAACCAACCCCTTTCCCCGCGCGACGCCCCCGCCCGCCTCATCGTCCCGGGGGACACCATCCCCGCCCGCTCCATCCACGCCATCTCCGAAATCGACGTCATTGATCCAACCGCTCCCACAACGCAACCCTCCAACTAAGCCGCCCCATTAATCGCTGGGAACGCCCACCGACTTCGGTGAGCTTGGTCGAACCGCGCCGAGGTGGGGATTTGTCGATTTTGCCGATACTATTCTCAACCCAATGTCCCGGACCCAAGCCCCCGCAACCATCGCGCACCCAACCAAAACCTGCGCGTGCATTGCCTTCCTCCTCACCCTCCTCGCCCTCCTCACCGCCATCCTCCTCCGCACCGTCCACATCGGCCGCGAGAGCCTCTGGTTCGACGAAGGCTACACCGCCTGGATGGTCTCCCATTCCCCCCGGGAAATCATCCGCCTCATCCTGGCCGACACCGCTCCTCCTCTCTACTACCTCCTCACCCATTTCTGGACCGAAATCTTCGGCAACTCCGAAGCCGCACTCCGCTCCCTCTCCGCTCTCTTCAGCCTGTTAACCTTCCTCCTGGCCCTTTCCATCGCCAAACGCACGCTGAAAAATCCCCCCGCGGTCGCCGCCGCCGCCTGGCTCATGGCTCTCTCCTTCCTGCAAACCTGGTACGCCCGCGAAGCCCGCGCCTACGCGCTCATGGGCCTGCTCGGCGTCGCCTCCTTCGACGTCCTGCAGCGCCACCTCGCCTCCCATCATCGCCGCTGGCTCATCGTCCAAACCCTCCTCATCGCCGCGGCGATGTATACCCACAACATGATGGCCCCCTACGCTCTGGCCACCATGCTCACCTGGCTCATTCTCCCCTCCACCCATTCCTTCAAGCACCGCCTCATCGACATCACCCTAGTTACTTCCGCCTCTTTCGTTCTCTATCTCCCCTGGGCTCTCATCGGCCTGCCCGCCCAGCTCGCCATGATCCGCCACGCCTTCTGGGTCGATCCCCTCAAGCACGGCATCTTCCTTGACGCCATCGTCAATCTCGTCGGGGTTAAACACTACTGGACCTGGACCCACCTCCTCGACCGCATCCATCTCCCCCTCGGGGAAAACACCCGCCCCATCTTCATCGCCGGCGTCCTCATGATCGGCTCGGCCTGGCTCTCCATCTTCCATCAGCGGGGCAATCGCCGCCGCGAAGCGCTCGGCCTCCTCACGATGGCTCTCTTCCCCCTTCTCTTCGTCGCTCTCTACAGTGTCATCCGCACCCCCCTCTTCACCGCCAAGCTCTTCCAACCCTCCACCACCCTCATGTCCATCTTCATCCTCCTACCCCTGGGCATGCCCCTCTCCAAAATGATGCAGCGCATTACCTGGACGTGCGCAATATTCTTAATCGCCCTGTCCGCCCTCACGCTCTTCAGCCACAACCTCGAAGACCCCAAGGAAAACTGGCGCGCCGCCGCGCAGATCGTCTCCACCCTCGCGCCACAAAATCGCCTCATCATCTTCGTAGCCAATGACGACGAACTCCCCTTCGATTACTACTACCGTTACCTCCCCACCGACGACCACACCGGCGCCCCCGCCGGTTTCTTCGATCTAAACCCCCCGCGCACCATGCGCCAAGTCTTCACCGAAAAGGACCTCGACCCCCTGAAACAAAAACTCGCCGCCCACCATTATCAACAAATCGTCCTCGTCCTCTCCCACGACAACTTTTGGGCCGACCGCCATCGCATCACCGAGAGCTTTGTCGCCCAACGCTACCCCCTCACCGGCTCCGAGGAACTCCCCGACATCAAAATCCAGTGGTACGCGATCCCCCACTAACCCCCTCCCACTTTCACACTTTTCACACCTTCCCCCAACCGAATCCATTGCAAGAAAAGCCCCTCCGGAGGCGCGGTACTCCCCGCCGCCTCCCGATCCTTCGCCTCCAGCATTCCTACGATCTCTTCCGCGCGATATCTCCCCAACCCTACTTCCACAATCGTCCCCACCATGATCCTCACCATATTCCACAAAAACCCCGACCCCTCCACCCCGATCACCACCATCCCCCCGCGCCTCGAAACCCGGCAATCATAAACCGTCCGCACCGTGGTCTGTCTCCCATGCCCCGGCCGCGCGAAGCTGGCAAAATCCTTCTCCCCCACAAAATGCCCCGCCGCCTCTCTCATCGCTTCCACGTCCAGCTTTTGCCACCGATGCCAGCACAGATCGGGAAAAAATGGATTTCGATCCGCATGGTTCCAGATAAAATATTGATACCGTTTATTTTTTGCCGCGGTGATCGAATCAAACGATTCCGCGACTGCCTCGATCTCCCGGATCAAAATATCCCCCGGCAGCCGATGATTCACGGCCCTCCGCAAGCTTTCCGCCGGTATCTGCGTCTGGGAGGTGTCGAAATGGGCGACTTGCCCCTTGGCATGCACCCCCGCATCGGTCCGTGATGCCCCCACCACCGCCACCGGATGCCCCACCACCGCCCCTACCACCGCCCCCAACGTCTCCTGAATCGTTGGGATCCCCGCCCCCTCCGCCGGCATCTCCCCCTTGTAAGTCTCCAGGACCGGCTGCTGCTGCCACCCGTGATAGCGCGTCCCCCGATATGCCAGCACTATTTTGTAACGCATAAAAATCGATTTCCAATTGCCAATTGCCTATTGCCGATTTTCAAATTGGAAATAGGCAATAGGAAATAGGCAATAGCCAATCCCCTCCCCCACAAAATTGCAAATCCACCCCCGCGACCATAACTTCTCCCCACACAAATATGAGCGACAAAGCCGAACACCCCCCCCTGCCCGAAGCCTTCGCCGCCCTCGGCGTGCGACCCTCCATCCTCCGCGCCCTCGCCGAGGAGAGCTTCCTCACCCCCTCCGAGATCCAAACCCTCCTCATCCCCCGTGCCCTCGCCGGCGTAGATATCCTCGGCCAGGCCCGCACCGGAACCGGAAAAACCGCCGCCTTCGCCATCCCCATTCTCCAGAACTCGGTCCGCGGCGTCGCCGTCTCCGCCATCATCCTCGTTCCCACCCGCGAACTTGCCATGCAAGTAGACGCCGAAGTCAAACGCCTTGCCAAGCACACCCCGATCCGCACCGTCCCCGTCTACGGCGGCCAGAAAATCGCCGCCCAGATGAAATTCCTCAAGCACGGCCCGGAAGTCATCGTCGGCACTCCGGGCCGGGTCATCGACCTCCTCGACCGCCGAATCATCGCCCTCGACAACATCCGCTTCGTCGTCCTTGACGAAGTCGACCGCATGCTCGACATCGGCTTCCGCGACGACATCCGCAACATCCTCTCCCGCGTCAAAGGCATGGGCCAGGAAGCCCATCACCAAACAATGTTCGTCTCCGCGACGATTTCCCCCGAAATCGAAAAGCTCGCCCGCCAGTACATGCGCGAGCCCGTCGAAAAGCTCATCGCCCCCGGCGCTGACGACAAACCCACCGTCGAAAATGTTGAGCAGTACTACCTCGCCGTCCAGCCCTGGGACAAATACCGCCTCCTCCGCATGCTCCTCGTCCGCGAAAACCCCGACCTCGCCATCGTCTTCTGCCGAACCAAGCGCGGCGCTGAAAAAATCGCCAAGCGCCTCCACGCAGACGGCATCGAGTGCCGTGAAATCCACGGCAACCTCGCCCAGAACAAACGCGAACGCGTCATGAAGAATTTCCGCACTGGAAAGTTCGACGTCCTCATCGCCACCGACCTCGCCAGCCGGGGCATCGACGTCGCCGATATCAGCCACATCATCAACTACGACGTCCCCGAGGACCCCGAAGTCTACGTCCACCGCGTCGGCCGAACCGCCCGCATGGGCGCCGCCGGAAAAGCATTCACCCTCGTCTCGCGTGACCAGGGCGACGAGCTCACCCGCATCGAAAACCTCATCAACATGGTCATCACCCAGGCCACCCTCGAAGGCTTCGAGCCCTCCCCCACCCCCTCCGACTGGACCGAAGAAAAACCCTCCGAGTCGTCGGGCCCCTCGAAACCCGTCGTCTCCCGCTTCGATCGCCCTTACGCCGCCAGCGCAAACGCGTCCCCCAACACCGGCACCCCCACTCCCCTCCCGCCGAGAAACATCGGCAGCAAGATCCCCATCAATCGGCGGCATCGCCGCAGGCGGTGACGCTTGCCCCGCAAACGCGTCCTCCTCTCCGCCTTCGCCTGCTCCCCGGCCCGAGGCTCCGAACCCGGCATCGGCTGGAACATCGCCTCCCGTCTGGGCCAATACCACGACATCACCATCCTCTGCTCCCCACAACTCGCAGATGAAAACTACCGCGCCGAAATCGAACAACACCTCCAATCCCACGGCCCGATTCCAGGCATCACCGTCCATTACGTCAACCCCCCGCTTCTCTCCCGTCTCTTCCAGCGCCCGTTAATTTCTTTCGCCGCCCCTCTCTTCTTCCTTGGCTACGCCGCCTGGCAACGCAAAGCCCTCGCCGAGGCCCGCCGCCTCCACGCCCAAAAACCCTTCGACATCGCCCACCACCTCACCATCACCGGCTTCCGCGAGCCTGGCTATCTTTGGAAACTGCCGATCCCTTTTATCTGGGGTCCCATCGCCGGCGCCTCCAACATCCCCTGGCCCTTTTTCAAAACCTTCTCCCTCCACGATCGCATGTTCTATACGCTGAAAAATATCGTCAACGAACTCCACAAGCGCCTGAAACCCCGCCCGCGCAAAGCCGCCCACGCCGCCCAAAAAATCCTCGCCACCTCCGAGGAAGACCGCCGCATGGCCCAAACCCACTGGCACGCCGATTCCGATTTGATGCTCGACACCGGCGCCCCGACCTTCAAGGCGCCCTTCGCAAATACGACGCCCAGCGCCCGCTACAACTCATCTGGAGCGGCCTTCACGTCGGCCGCAAAGCTCTCCCCCTCGCCCTGCACGCCCTCGCCCGGCTCAACGACCCCGCGACCCGAAATCGCTGGACCCTGAAAATCCTCGGCGCCGGCCGCGAAACCCAATCCTGGAAATCCCTCGCCCAGCAACTTGGCGTTACCGATCGTCTGACCTGGATCGGCCACCTCCCCCGCGACCAAGCCCTCTCTCAAATGCGCGAATCGGACGTTTTCCTCTTCACCAGCCTCCAGGAAGGCACCTCCACAGTCGTGATGGAAGCCCTCTCCCTCGGCCTCCCGGTCATCTGTCACGACGCCTGCGGCATGTCCGTCGCCGTCACCGAGACCTCCGGCATCAAAATCCGCATGATTTCCCGCGAGAAAAGCATCACCGATTTCGCCACCGCCATCCGCTCGCTCATCTCAAATCCCACCCAAATCCAATCCCTCTCCGCCGCCGCCCTCCATCGCGCCCAGGAACTAAGCTGGGACGGCAAAGTCCGCCAAATCGCCGAAATCTACAACGCCACCGCCAATTCCCCCGCCCCCCACCACTAGGCCGCCCCGAACGTCACCAGAGCAGCCACGTGCTCCCGCAGCGGAACCGCGTATTACATACGAGCCAGCGCATCTTTTCGTCACACAAACCGAAACCGAAAACAATCCTCCTCTTCTGGATCAAACAAAATTTTCTGCCACACCCCCTCACATTTGGATTGAGACTCAGTCCAATCTGCAAAAATCCCCTGAAAATCTAGGCATTTCCACCTCCACCCCACTAAACTATTCGATAGACATAGAGAAGGTAAAAAACAAAAAATGTCCGTCGAATCCCCCATCTTCCCCGCGGCGATTTTCCAAGCCCCCGCGGACACTCACCACAAACACCAATTCGTCCTCCAGAAAGTCCAGCCGCGCTGCTCGGCCTTATGGACGGCTCCGTTTCCACCCTTGCCCCTCTCTTCGCCACCGCGATATTGACCCAAAAACCCCTCACCGCCTTTTTCGTCGGCCTCGCCGCCTCCGTCGGCGCTGCCATCAGCATGGCTCTTGCTGAAGCCCTCTCCGACGACGGCAAAGTCACCGGCCGCGGCCACCCCCTCGCCCGCGGACTCATCACCGGCCTCGCCACCATGATCGGTGGAATGCTCCACACCCTCCCCTTCCTGATCAAAAACCTCAACCTCGCCCTGCAATTTGCCTATGTGGTCGTCATCATCGAGCTACTGTCGATTGCCTGCATCCGTTTCCATTACATGAAAACTCCCCTCGCCAAAACCATCATCCAGGTCATCCTCGGCGGCGCCGTCGTCTTCTTCCTGGGAATATATCTGGGACGCCTGGGCGCCGGAAACTGATCTCCTCTCCTCCCCCGTTCTACTCTCTACTTTCAACTCTCTATTTTCTCATTCAGCCCCTCCAAAATCTTCCCCCACCCCTCCGTCGTCCTCTCCACCCACTCCGGCAACACCCCTGTATGCGTCAGCGTCAAATCACACCCTTTTCCGCCTGAAACAATCTCCACGCACACCACCGTAATCTCTTTAGAAAACCGCGGCACCGAAAACTCAAAGACCAGTTTCCCCGGCCTTTCCATCTCCAAATATTTCCCCACATGCTCAATATCAACGTCCCCATCGCGCCGAGTGATCAAAAACCCCCCACCCACCCGCGCATCGATCTCCACCCGGACGATCTCCCCCGTCGGCGACGCGAACAGCCACCGCCCAGCGCGCTGCGGATCCACCCACGCATCAAACACCCGCTCCGCCGACGCTTCAAAATGCCGCTTCACCACAATGGCTTTTGTCTCCATCGCAATCTCCTCTATTCTTCCGGCTCGTCTTCTTCCGCCAGCCAACTTTAACGGAACAGATCCGAATTATCGTGACGCGCAAAGAAAAGGGCCGCGCCGAAAGCGCGGCCCATCTCACTCTTCATTAAAACGGACCCATTACGGCCCATCAATACCTGCCGCGGCCACCGCCTCCCCCACCGCCGCCGCCGTAACCCCCGCGGCCACCGCCGCCGCCACCACCGCCGTAGCCGCCGCGGCCACCACCTCCGCCGCCGCCATATCCGCCCCGGCCGCCACCACCACCGCCGCGAGGACGGTCTTCACGCGGCTTCGCCTCGTTGACGGTGAGCGCGCGACCATCATGTTCCTTGCCATTCAGCGCCGCGATTGCCGCCTGCGCCTCCTGCTCGGATCCCATCTCGACGAATCCGAAGCCCTTGCTTCGACCGGTATCACGATCCGCGATCACCTGCGCCGATTGCACCGTCCCGTGCTGGCCAAACAATTGTTCCAAATCCGAACTCGTCGCCTCGTAGCTCAAGTTCCCGACATAAAGCTTATTGCCCATTGCTGACTCCTGATATTGGGCTTACGTGCACCCTGTGTCTTCACTTTCGGGGTACCTTCGAAAGCGGGCCAATCGTAGCCCGATGGTATAAGGGCGATAGAGCTAGTAACGGGAACTGAGAATTCAGGCCTCGTCCATACCTCACTCGTCAAATTTACCGCCCCAAACCCTATCTCCCCTGCCCTTCCAAGTCCACAACTACCCCCCGCTCCCAACATTCGCCCCCCATCACCGGCATAACGACGTCTGTTTACCTGACATCCCCCAAACCCAGCGCCAACTTAAGTTTAGGCTGCGGCGTTTCCCGCCGTCTTAGAATCGTGGTCCCCGATTTAGTTTCCAGTCTCTCATTTCGAATCTCGCGTACAATTCCCGCAATCCGGAACAATACACTCCACCTCCACCCCCTTCGGCACTTTCTTTCGGCAAACCCGCCGCGCCAGAATATAAGACCCAATCACAAACGTCGCCGCCACAACCTGTGCCCCCACGGTCTCCCAGTTCGGGAAAATGCTGAACCAAACCCCCATCCAGTCCGGGATATGAACATTGATATTCGTCGTCGAAATCCAGTTCGCCTGCTGCATCTCCTGAACTTGCTCCCCCACCATCACCAGCAGCACGATCCCGATCATGAACCCCGTCAGCACCAGCATCCGCTTATAGGGCAGCCGGTAATGCGCCACGAACGTCAGCATCGCGACCGTCAGCGTAAGTGCCACCCCGCAGCAGACCCCCAGCAGAATCACATGCGACCCTACCTGCAGCCGCATCGACTGCAAAAACAGTACGACTTCAAACCCTTCCCGATAAACCGACGTGAACCCGATAATCGCCAGCCCCCGCCACATTGCCAGCCGCGTCCGCTCCCCATCGCGAATCAAGCTCTGCTTTTTTCGATTGTGATGGGTGATCCATCCCGTCCAGTAGATCCGGTGAAAGAACCAATTCATGATGACCAGCAGCACCACGATCGCCAACAGCCCAGTCGCCGCCTGCACATCCAGCGCCCGCGCGTTATTGATCGCCAGATCAGCGATGACTCCCACCACCACAAACCAGGTCATGATCGTGGCCAGGAACGAAACTCCCGCCCCCACCGCCACCGGCTTCCAATATCCTTCTTCCGTCCGCGCCAAGCTCGCCGTCAGTGCCGCCAGGACCAGGATCGCCTCCAGCCCTTCCCGGAAAACCAAAACCCCGGTATCCACGATTGCCGCCGCCGGGCTGATTCCCTTGACGGTAGGATCCGGATTCCCTGCCGAAGTCACCCCCTGCCAGAACAAAATCGCGATCACAATTGCCGCAGCCACCAAAACCCCCGCCCACCCCAGCCGCTTAAGCCGCAGTACGTCCGCCCGCACCGGCGCATAATTCAGTTGCACCGGCGTAACTGTCCCAGGCACAAACACTTGTCGATCCGAACTCATCTGCAACCACCTTCTACCGGCGACACCGCCAAATCCTTAAGCGGAACCCATAATACATCGACTGAGACTCAGTATCAACGATCAATTGAGAACACATCTCAACATCGGCCCTATCACCTCATCTTCTGTATGATCCCACCACCGCGAGACGCAAAAATGCCTCAGCTCCCCATCCTCACCACCGAATTCACCCGCCAACTCGAACTCTGCGTCACCCCCAAAGAAACTCTTCCCACTGACCCCCACGGCCCCAAGGTCCTCCGGTTCGGCAATACAACCGCCTGCAAACAAAACGGCCCCTGGCCCCCCAGCCGAGTTTTTGGCTTCAATCACGACGACGTCCCCCGCCTCCCCGAAATCCTCGCCTTCTTCGGCAACACCTCCCCAATCTTCTATCTCGTCCACGCCCACTTCACCCCCCAAGTCGGCCAGGCCCTGAATGCCGCCGGCTACTACCTCCACGACTGGAAACAAACCATCCTCTACGGCCCACCCACCCCCCAGCCTCCCACTTTGCCCCCCGAAATCACGATCGAATTAGTCACCCCTCAAACCATCGAACTCGCCGCCGAAATCGCCACCCAGGCCAACGAATGGCCCCCGCAGTGGCGCGACGACGCCAAGAACGGCGTCCGAAAATCAATCCACAAAGAACATCTCCAACTCTTCCTCGCCCGTCACCGGAACGAGCCAGCTGGAATCTGCGAACTCTCCAGAGCCACCGCCTCCGACACCTGGTGCTCTCTCCGCAACGCCGCCGTCATCCCAACTCTCCGCCGGCGCGGCATCCACACCGCCATGCTCCGCCACCGCCTCCACGTCGCCTTCGCACAAGGATACGAACTCGTCATCGGCGGCGCCGATTTCGGATCTCCCAGCTTCCGCAACCAGCAGCGCGGGCCTCCGCCTGGCCTACATAGAAACCGTCTGGAAAAAGTCCCAATAACCGCTCGCCGTCTGCCCCTGGTGCACCCAAAAATGCACGCGACGAAGATGCGATCTCACCCGCGGCACGCCGACTCAATTGCAGCGATGTCGATCTTTTTCATCTTCATCATCGCATCGAACGCGCGCTTGGCGGCCGCAGGATCGGGACCGAAGACGGCTTTCGTCAGTGCGATCGGGGTAATCTGCCAGGACAAGCCCCATTTGTCCTTGCACCAGCCGCACTCGCTCTCCTGGCCGCCGTTGGCGACGATCGCGTTCCAGTAGCGATCAGTTTCGGCCTGGTCAGCCGTTGCGACCTGAAACGAGAACGCTTCGTTGTGCTTGATCGCGGGTCCGCCGTTGAGTCCGAGGCAGGGAATTCCCAGCACGGTGAATTCGACGGTCAATACGTCCCCTTTCTTTCCAGATGGATAGTCTCCCGGCGCGCGATGCATGGCCAGGACGGACGAATCGGGAAAGGTCCTGGCGTAAAACCGCGCCGCCTCCTCGGCGTCGCGATTAAACCAGAGGCAAATCGTGTTTTTTGCTGGATTCATCACGTCATTTCTCCATTGTGTTGAGCCATCCGATCCTAATCTCTCGGCGCTCTGCGCGAGCCAGTCTTGCCGTTATCAACTGCCAAAGCTTTTCCTCGTGATCGGCGTGGAAGCGAATGGAAAGTTCGGCCCAAAACATCGGAATCGAAAACTTATCCGCAAAGCGCTCAACCTTCACCCAATCCTTCTGGGTCGTAATCACCATCTCCGCCCCGGCGGCCTTCGCTTCGGCCATGAGGCCGGCAATATCCGCCTTGGTGTAATCATGATGATCGTCAAACTCGCGCACCACGGCACAGATGCCGCCATGCTTGCTCAGGCCATCGAAAAAACTCTGCGGGCTGCCGATGCCGCAGAAGGCGTAGTATCGGCGGCCGGAGAGTTGCTCGATGGGGATCGGCGATCCTTCGGCAGGGTGAAGCGCCTGGATCACGTGATCGCACTGGAAAACCGGGGTCTGCGGATGGCGCTCGTGGAGGCCAGTGATCGTGTCCTGCAAACCCCGCTCATTGGACTCGCTGGAGTGGGTCAGCAGGACCACATCCGCGCGGGCCAGGCCGTAGATCGATTCGCGAAGCAGCCCGCGCGGAAAGATGTGCCCATATCCGTATGGGTGTGCGGCGTGCAGCAGCACCAGCTCGAAATCACGCCGAGCGCGGCGATGCTGCATGCCATCGTCGAGCACGAAGACCGTGGTCTGAGGATATTTCTGAAGCGCGCTGGCGGCGCCGCGGATGCGGTCGGGATCGGCGATGACCGGAATCTGATCGGTCGCCAGCAGTTTTTCCTCGTCGCTGCCGACCCTGGAAGTGGGTTTAAATCCGCGCATCAGGACGGCGGGGTGCTGTCCCTCGGCAAGAAATCGGCGGGTGAGCCACTGGACGATCGGCGTTTTGCCGGTGCCGCCGGTGGTGAGGTTTCCGACGCTGACCGTGGGGCGGCCGAGGGGATGGCTGGGCAGAATTCCCCAGTCGTAAAAGTGGTTTCGCCACTGCATGGCGAGGGAATAGAAGGGCTCGGCGATGGCCGCGGCCGTGCGCAGGAGTTGTGCGGATGCGGTTCGATCTGAACCGTCCATGATCTGCCGAAATCGCGATTCCCTGGATTGATTCATCCGGTTTGCCGCAGCCAGGCGTCGTCCGCCGACGTGAAAACGATCGGCGACGGCGGGATTCTCGTCAGTTCGAATCGCGGGATCAAATGGCGGGGATCATCGACGAGGTTTTCCCAATCCTGGACCCCGCACCATTTGGCGAGAAGCGACAGGATCCGGCTGCGGGCGACGCCCTGGCGGCGATAGGTTTCGACCCGGGTGTCGCCGTGGCGTTTGGCGAGGCGGCGGCCGTCTTGGCCGACAACGAGGGGAAGGTGGATGTAGCTGGGCAGAAAACCCCCTCCCCTACCCTCCCCCGGATTACCGGGGGCGGGGGGAAGACGGAGGGAATCGTAAATGAGGATTTGGCGGAAGGTGGATTCGAGGAGGTCGTTGCCGCGAACGATATCGGTGATGCCGGCGGCGAGATCGTCCACGACGACGGCCAATTGATAGGCGGCGGTGCCGTCCGATTTGGCGATGACGAAATCGCCCAGACGCCGGGCGACGTTGATGCTCTGCGGGCCGGCAAAGCCGTCATTGAACTGCACGTCGCGGTCGGGTGCGGCGAACCGGATCGCCGGTTTGCGGCCTGAGGCCTTTTCGGCGGATTCGATCGAATCGAACTTTCCCCGGCAGGTGCCGGGATAGATGCTGGCGCCGTCTTCGGCGTGGGGAGCGCTGGCGGCCAGCTCGACTTCGCGCCGACTGCATATGCAGGGATAGGCGAGGCCGCGGGCGATCAGTAAATCGATGGCGGCCCGATAATCGGCGGTTCGCGAGGACTGATAGATCGGGCCTTCGTCCCAGTCGAGGCCGAGAAATTGCAAATCTTCGATGAGCAGGCGATCGGCGCTGGTTTTGATTCTCGGGCCGTCGAGGTCTTCGATTCGCAGGAGGATTTGCCAGCCTTTCTGGCGGGCGAGGAGCCAGTTGGCCAGAAACGTCCTGGCGTTGCCGAGGTGCAGTGCGCCGGTGGGCGAGGGGGCGAGGCGGGTTTTGCGGATGTTCATTGCAGGTTGGGGAGCTGGCCCTGGTGGGCGGTTTTGACGATGGTTTCGACGGAGGCCTCGTCGGCTTCATACTCCGCTTCGGTGATGTTCGCCAGCTCCAGGCTGCAGGGAATGAAGCGGTTCTGATCGGGGACGAAGATGGTGGCGGTCCAGAAGAGGCGCTGGGAGGGCTCGGTCGCCGGCGGGGGCTTTGAGGGGGAAACGGCGGGCATGTCGAGGTAGGCGACCTTTTCGATCACCTGCATTCCATCGGCATCTTTTAGCTCGCGGGCGTGAATGCGATAGGGATGTTCGCGGCCCTGGTCGAGAATCTCGCTCACAAAAAGGCGGCGGCGGGTGTCGTCCATGTAATCGAGCGTGGTGACGGCGATCCTTATGCCGGGTCCGACCAGGTAGGCCTCGGTGACCGGGGCGACGACGTTCCAGTCGGCGGGAATGGAGAGGACGAGGGGGACGCCGGGGATTGAGACGCTTTGCCGCGCGGTTGGCGCGGGATCGGCGGGGACGTTGGCGGTTGATGACGTTGGTGTTGGCGTTGCCGGGGATGCGGACTCTTTTCCGCATCCGCCGATCTGGAGTCCGATTGCCGCCAGCAGTAGCAAGGAGGCGCGGTGCAGGGTCATTCTCGTGCCCTCCGCTGGGAAACCCTGTGAATCAAATTCCGGGGGTAATATACCATTCAGATAAATGTTGACGCCACAGGGTTGAACTGGGGAGCCCCTTCGCTGGGCGCGCAGTTGGGGTTCGGTGAGGTTGGAAGAACGGGGATTACTCACATTTTCCCAAAATTTCCCACTTTTGGAGGAAAGGGGGGTTGATGATCGGATCGCGAGATTTCCCCACCGCGGCGCGGTGGGCGTTCCGGGATCAATGGGGATTCGTTGGACAGGGTTGACATAGGGGCTGCGAGAAAAAACATTGCAGCTCTATATACAGGTCCAAAGGGTGTACGTTTTGTACCTATTTTGGGGAAATCTGGGAATTTTTGGGTTGAGATTTTTGAAATTCGAAAGAATCTGTAATGGGTTGGGGCATCTTCAGAAGAATCTCACGGTAGAGTAGAGAACTGAACGACCCGATTGCCGCTCAGCTCTCCCTCTTCGAACCGGACGAGCGGGTTTCCCGCATCCGGCTCTCACGGTATTGTTCTTCTCAAGCATTCACGGTCGGAACAGGTCGCAGGCTGATGAGGCCCAGACGCTGCAACTGTTCGTACCAGCTCCT
The DNA here is from genome assembly GCA_963755915.1 of uncultured Phycisphaerales bacterium. Lineage (GTDB taxonomy): Bacteria > Planctomycetota > Phycisphaerae > Tepidisphaerales > Tepidisphaeraceae > PALSA-1353. The sequence continues at coordinate 1,299,286 of CAVWLP010000002.1, read as the reverse complement.
CGCTCCGCGCACACGGAACGGACGCTGGCTGCGACGTTTAAGGTGTCGTTCCAGTCGCTCCTGCACAAATCGGTTGATCTGACGGAACGCCTTGCGCGGATAGCCTTTGCCGAAGTAGTTGGCCCATCCTCTCAGGTGCTCGTTGATCTGTACGATCAACGCCGGGATGGGCACAAAGCCTGCTTCGGGTCCGGTCATCTCCCGCAATTTGTCCCGCTCACGCTGCATCGACTTGCTCGAAGGACAGAGGTTCAGATAACGCCCCGGCCCGCCTTGCAGGCTCCGGTCGTACCGGAACCTGTACCCGAGAAAGTTCAGACTTTCGCCCGGCTCTTTCAACTTCACCGTGCGGGTCTTGTCGGTGTTGATCGTCAGATCAAACCGGCCTTGCAGCGTGCGTTCCACGAACTGCTTGATCTGAGGGCCTATATACCTTGCCATGATGACAAAGTCGTCGGCGTACCGGATCAGCCGGGCGTTCGCCCAGCGATGCGGGCCATCGGATCGGTGGAACAATTTATCAAACCAGTGCAGATATAGGTTGGCCAGCAGCGGCGAGATCACTCCGCCCTGCGGCGTTCCCTGTTTGCTCCGGGTGACTTTCGGTGGATCGCCGGGCTTCTCGCCTTCTTCGACGATCACCGCCTTCAGCCACATCCGGATCAGCTTCAGCACGCTTCCGTCCGTGATCCGCTTCTGGACACACGCCATCAGTTTCTCATGGGGAATCGTGTCGAAGTACGACTGCAAATCCGCGTCATACACTTCCCTTCGGCCCTGCTGGAGGTTTTGCTTGATCGCCTCCAGCGCATCGTGAGCCGAGCGACCGGGACGGAATCCATACGAACAGTCCAGGAAATCCGCCTCGAAGATCGGCTCGATGAGCAGCAGCACCGCCATCTGCACCACGCGATCTCGGATCGTGGGGATGCCCAATGGACGCCGCTTGCCGTTGGCTTTGGGAATGTACACGCGCTTCACCGGCTGCGGGCGGTAGGTGCGGGTCTTGAGCGATTCTTCGATCTCGCTCAGGAATCCACTGACGCCGTGCTCGGAGTTTTGCACCTTCTCGATGCTCACCCCGTCCAAGCCGGGCGCCCCGCCGTTGGCGGACACCCGGTCCCACGCCGCTTCCAGAACATCGCGCCGGCAGATCCGGTCGTACAAGGTGTAAAACCGAAACCCCGGTTCCCGCTTGGCTTTGAGGTATAGCTTCTGTCTCAGAAGAAAGACTTTCCCCGGCAGACCCCTGGAGTTCACCCTCAGGTGCTCCGGCAAGTCTGTCGGATCATCCGTACTGTCAGGTTGTCCCTGCAAGCGGGCCTCTCTTCTTCTTACTTCCGCTCGATACCGTCAGGGCTCCTTGGCTCGCGGCAGGCTTCGCCTCCGCTCACGGGCATTACCCCGCTTCTCAGCTACTATGAGCCCATCCGACTCCCCACGCTTCCCGTCCCTTGGTTATGTCTTTCCAACGAGCCGCACAACGATGCGTGGGGTCTCTCAGTTCCCGATCTTGTCTGTCGGCACGCGCCGTCCCCATCGACCCCGAGGAGCCGGACGATTGCTCGCACCCGCTGCTTCATCGTCCGCGCCGGCTTGGCCCTCTCTGACGGGTTGGCCACTCCCATTGGCGTAACGAGGCTGGTTTGGGTTCGCTTAACGCTACGGCTCGCGCCTTCGCCTTCCGGGGCTTCGCGCGACCGATTGCTCCGTCGTCACGCCCGGGCGGCTACACGGCTAACGGGTCATTCCATGGTGAACTCCTTTCAGTTCACAAGACAAAACCGGTTTCACTGACGCACCAGAGGCGCTGAGAGAGGCGACAAATACCTATTTCATTCTCCGCGCCTCTGCGCGAAACCTCTTCATTTTTTGCAGCGGGAGAAATTCCAGAAATTCGGACCGCATGGCAGCGCCGCTCGACTACCTACGGCTCTGAACCTCGGGCTCGAAGAGGAGAGGCATGGAATGACGGCAATGGAAAAAACTAACGCGCTCAAGGCCCTCACCCGCGCGAGCTTACGCCCGCTTGCCCTCTCCCGGATTACCGGGAGAGAGAGAAATGCGCGGAGCGCTCGATCGCAAATCTGCGTTCACCCTTGGTTCGCCGCAACTACACGGAATGCCCGTCAGCTTTTGATGAACGCAAGCAGATCGGCATTGATCTGCTCTGCATTCGTCGTGGGCATGCCATGCGGGAAGCCCTTGTACGTTTTCAGGATCGCGCCCTTCACCAGCTTGGCACTCTTGGGCCCGGAGTCGGCATAGGGGACGATCTGATCGTCATCTCCGTGCATTACCAGAGTGGGCACGGTGAACTTCTTCAAGTCCTCGGTGAAGTCGGTTTGGGAGAAGGCGACGATTCCGTCGTAGTGGGCCTTGGCTCCGCCCATCATGCCCTGGCGCCACCAATTTTGAATCATCGCCTGGGACGTTTTTGCGCCCGGGCGGTTGAAGCCGTAGAAGGGTCCGGTGGGGATATCGAGGTAGAACTGGCTGCGGTTTTCGGCCAGTTGGGATTGAAGGTTGTCGAAGACTTCCTTGGGCAGACCGCCGGGGTTGGCGGGGGTCTTGACCATCAGCGGGGGTACCGAGCTGATGAGGACTGCCTTGGCCACGCGGCTTGGGCCGTGGCGGCCGATGTAGCGAGTGACCTCGCCACCGCCGGTGGAGTGGCCGACGTGGACGGCATTTTTTAAGTTGAGGTGCGCCGTGACCGCGGCGAGGTCGTCGGCGTAGTGGTCCATGTCGTGTCCGTCGCTGGTTTGGGTGGAGCGGCCGTGACCCCGGCGGTCATGGGCGATGACGCGATAGCCGTGAGCCAGGAAGAACATCATTTGCGTGTCCCAGTCGTCGGCGCTGAGGGGCCAGCCGTGACTGAATACGATGGGCTGTCCGGTGCCCCAGTCCTTGAAATAGATTTCCACTGAGTCTTTGGTGGTGATGGTGGGCATATAAGCCGTTCCTTTCCAGTAAATGGGACGAATGTTTCAGATTCCCGTGTGCAACTAAGCGTTTGGGGGTGGACACCCCGGGTGGGCCAGAAGCACGAATCGCATCTACAATTTACAATACGTGGGCACATGGACCTCCAAAAGCAATTTGAGACCGGCGTAGCGCATCATCGGGCCGGTAGGCTGGCGGATGCACAGGAAGTCTATCGAAAGGTGCTGGAGCGGGATGCGAATCATGCGGGGGCGTTGAATTTGCTTGGGCTCGTTGCCGGGCAGCTTGGGGATGATGAGAAGGCGATTGAATTGATCGGGCGGGCCGTTGCGATCAAGCCGGAGTATCGGGAGGCGCATATAAATTTGGGGAATTCGCTTTGTCGCAGGGGAAGGCTGGAGGAAGCGGTGACGGCCTATAAGCGAGCCCTGGAGCTGAATCCGAAGGATGCTATTTCGCTCTGCAATCTGTCGGCGGCGCTGAAAGACCTGGGAAAGCTCGATGGGGCGATTGAAGCAGCCGGGCGGGCGATCGAGATCAATCCCAATTCGGCGGAGGCATATAACAACCTGGGAAACGCGCTCGCGCGCCGGCGGGAATTTGAGGAGGCGATTGCCGCTTATCAGCGGGCGATTGAGATCAACCCGAATTATCTGGAGGCCTTGGTAAATCTTGGCGTGCTCTGGAAGGACCGGGGGAAGCTGGATGAGGCGATGACCCCCCTTCGCCGGGCGGCACAGCTTAATCCGCAGTTTTCCGAAACGTATAACCAGCTTGGCAACGTGCTGAAGGACATGGGACAGATGGACCGCGCGATCGCATCGTACCGGCGGGCGGTTTCGCTGCGTCCCAATGACAGCTCAGCGCACAGCAATCTGCTTTACGCGCTGCACTTCGATCCGGCCTACGACGCGAAGATGATTTTTGAGGAGCATCGCCGATGGAATGCGCACCATGCCGAGCCGCTGAGGAAATTGGTCCGGCCGCACAGGAACGAGGCCAGCGCCGATCGGCCATTGAGAATCGGCTACGTGTCGCCGGACTTTTGCTACCATCCGGTGGGGCGATTTATTTTGCCGCTGCTGGCGGCGCATGATCGGAAAGAATTCGAGATATTTTGCTACGCGGATGTCGCCCGGCCCGACGGGCTGACGGAAAAGATTCGCGCCTGTGCGGGGCAGTGGAAAAGCACCATGGGGCTTTCCAACGACGCCGTGGCCGCGATGATCCGGGTGGATCAGATCGACATCCTGGTCGACCTGACCATGCACATGGCGGGGAACCGGATGCTGGTCTTCGCCCAGAAGCCGGCGCCGGTGCAGGCGACCTATCTGGCGTACTGCTCGACGACAGGGGTGAGCACGATCGATTACCGGCTCACGGATCCGCATCTCGATCCGCCGGGGATGGACGAGGGGATTTACTCGGAAAAGACGGTGCGATTGCCGGAGACGTACTGGTGCTACGAGCTGGATGCGCAGGCGCCGGAGGTGACCCCGTGTCCGGCGCAGGCGAATGGATTCGTGACGTTTGGGAGCTTGAACAATTTCTGCAAGGTTTCGCCGGGGGCGCTGGATGCGTGGATTCGGTTGCTGCAGGCGGTGCCGGGGTCGCAGCTTATTTTGCATGCGCCGGAGGGAGGACATCGCCAGCGCGTAGGCGAGATGTTTAAGAGTGCGGGAATCGATCCGCAGCGAGTTATGTTTGTTGGAAGAGTTCCCTTCGTGGAATTTCTGGGGATGCATGGTGAGATCGATATTGCCCTGGAACCATTTCCATACACCGGCGGGACAACCACGTGCGATGCCGCGTGGATGGGTGTGCCCACGGTGACGCTAAGTGGGAGAACGGGGGTAGGAAGAAGCGGCGTGAGCATCCTGCGGAATCTGGAGCTGCCGGAATTGATCGCGGAATCGGTGGAGCAGTATGTTCAAACCGCCAGCGATCTGGCGAAGGATCTGCCGCGGCTGGCGGAAGTGCGGATGTCGATGCGGGAGAGGATGCGGGGGTCGCCGATCATGAATCGGGCGCGGTTTGCGCGGGGGGTGGAGGGGGCGTATCGCGAGATGTGGGGGGAGTGGTGTGAAAGTGAGAAAGTGTGAAGGAGCGGGGATGGATTTCTCTCGGGGGCCGAGTGCGCGAACCCCCTCCCTTGCCCTCCCCCGGATTACCGGGGGCGGGGGAAATAGGGTCAAAACACAAATCGCAAAATTACCTGGCAAAGCAGATTCGCGTAGACCGCAGCGGCGAGGTCGTCCATGAGGATTCCCCAGCCCATGGGCAAACGCTCAAGCTGCCGTGCCGGCGGAGGCTTGGTGATGTCAAAGATGCGGAAGGCAACGAACGCGGCGGCGAGGTTGATCCAGATTTCCCAGCCGGTGCGCGGGGGTAGGAACAGCATCGTCAGGCAAATTCCGGCGGCTTCGTCGAGGACGAATTGGCCGGGGTCTTTGTCGCCGAATTTGGCGATGGCCCAGGGGGCCAGGGCGATGTTCATCGCGGAAAAGATCAACAGACCCGCGGCGGCGGCGATGTTTTGCCAGAGGTAGGGCAGAAACGCGAGGATGGGAAGGAGGATCAGACAAGTCAGCAGGCTGGCGAAGGTGCCGGAGGCGGGCAGGAATCCGACGCCGCCCATGGTGATGAGGGCCTGTCTGATGAATCCTCGCGGTCCATACTCGTGTCTTTCGCTCACGTGCGGCGTCGCTCCTTCTCGCCGTATTTCCTTACAATACTGCTCGTCGTCGCTTCTTGCACGCGAGCGAAATCCACTTCGTCTGGCCGCGCCAGGATTCATCAGATAGGCCCTGAGAATTTCTTCATACGGGGCTTTAAAGTGCGTTGCCGTGCTCGCAGAAAAGCTTCACAGCCTTTTGAACATACATCAACCCACTGGTGACGGTGATGAGCAGCGTTCCCCAGATGCTGATGTTGCGCAGGATCTGGGCGACCAGCAGCGTCTGGGAATCAAGACGGGTGCGGTAGTTGACGTAGAGGAGGATCACCAAAATGGCGGCGGATTGGAACCCCATTTTCAGCTTGCCGCTGAGCTGCGCCCCGAATGCGTGGCCGGTGCTTTCCATGCTGCCGCGCAGGCTGGTCACGAGCAGCTCGCGGGCGAGGATGACGACCACCATCCACGGGGCAACGCCGGTGATCGTGGTGACGTTCTGGGCGCTCGTGACTTCCGTGAAATTTTTCCCGGCAAAGAAAATGAAGCTGCCGAGGACCAGAACCTTATCAACGAACGGGTCGACCACCCGGCCGAAGGCGCCTTCGACTTTCCATTTGCGGGCCAGATAGCCGTCGAGGAAATCGGTGACCAGGGCGACGACGTAAATTGCCAGGGCGATGTTGAGCCAGACCACGTCGCCGTGGCGGGCGACGGTGCTCTGGTTCTGGTAGTAGGCGAGCATCGCGAAGAAGACACCGGCAAGCAGAAGGCGCGAGCCAGTGAGGGCGTTTGGGACCTGGCGGAACATTTGATCGGGCGATTGTAGAGATATTACGGGGGGATATCGAATGCCCGGTAGGAGAGGAAGATCCTGTCTATCGCATAAGACAGGGGCTCGAAATTGGAGCGGAGTAGACGGGATTCGAACTCGTGACGAGTTACTCACAGCAGTCAGAGAGTTTTTCAAGGACAACCCTGCCTGGGAATGACTAGTCCTGTATCGTTTTTTGGGTATCCCCACAGGTATCCCCGCCTGGGGATACCCCCTGTTTTCATTTGAGCCTTGCGCTACAAAGGTTTCCGGCTGATTTATTGTCTCTCGCACCCCCCGACAGCCGTCCTTTTTCTCTGTCGGAACCGCCTCACTCACGTTCATCGGTTCCTCTCGCTCACGCTCGGAGAAAAAGTCCGGCTCCTCGTCCCCCTCACGGGGGACTCGGTTGGTGCTTCACAGCACCGCAACGGGTTTCTCGACACGATCTCTGGGAGGGGAGAGGAACCAACCGACAGAGGGCTTCGCCCTCACCGAACGGGTTAAGGAGGACGAGGGGGACACCAAATAGGGGATGCTCGTCCATGGGCATCTCTGGCGCAGGACTCGCAACTGCCGTATCATGACCGCAGACTCATCGAAAGGAACACATGCCGAAACCTTTACGTATCGAAGGCGCCAGGGACGGGGTGGGGATCGAATTACCGAACGATCTCGATGCGATCGACATCGTGACGGAATTAGGCCGCATTCATATCGATCTGGGCCACCAAGTCCCGAACATGGTTCTCGTCAGATCCTCGTCTCACGAAGGTGGCCCAGGGAACACCCGCCTCATTCTTTCGCCGATGGACGGGGGCCGAATCGCCATCGGCGTCATCAAGGCCTAATTCCTGCCCGCCAAGCTCGCATCTCTGCGGGCTTTTTTAATTCTTAACCGTCCATAGCCAAAACGAAACCAGACCCCGAACAGCTTGAAGGGGGTCTGGCCTCATCTACAGCTTGCCACGGTATGCCCTCAACTCCGCCTACCGCACCGACGATGGGATGGAATTTTGGGTCATCACCGACGCCGACCGGAAATTCACGACGGTCATGCTCCCGAAGGAGTATTAGCAGGCGGCGAAAAGGTCGAATTATCAGCCAACATTCACGAACATGAACACGCAACAGCAACCGCCGAAGCCGGAACCGGTGACGGTGGAGGAGAAGTTGACCGACATCCGGAAACGCCTCGGCAGGATTGAGATGCACCTCATCGCAATCCGCGGTGTCAGGCCGGTCAAAAAGGAGCAGTAGAAGCTACTGCACGAGACAGCCCGCTAACGCGGGCTGTTTTTGTTTGGCTGCTGGGGCGTCCCCACCCCCGACGCTTCGCGTCACCCCCGCCGGAGTGCCTCCCCCGGGGGTTATATTGATTTTTTCTTTCGTTGCTCTCGCAAATCCTCGGCTTTCATCTTTCGGGCTGTTTTGGTTGCCTTTTTTACCCCGTCTGGTGCCAGCCACTTTATCCCATCCGTAGTGTGTGCTCTTTTCCAACCTGCCGCGATCGCTTCCTGCTCCGACATTCCTGGCGGCAATTGCTGAGGCCGCGGCGTCTCGATTCTCGTGACTCTTTTAGCCATTTGAGTGCCTCCGGTTTTATTCTGCGGAAATATACCCAACCTGCATCCTAAAATCTCACCACGAATGCTGATTGTCGAATCATCAAAGGAATCCAAATCGGGAGAATTCTATGTCGGAGTTCAAGAAAGGTGATACCGTTCGACTGAAAAGCGGCGGGCCTGTTATGACGATTCAAGATATCGGCGACTACGCCCATAGCGGTCGCGATGACGCCGCCCTCTGTGTGTGGTTCGCCGGCGCTAACAAAATACAGGAGGCTTTCGATCTGGCGACGCTTACTCCTGCCGAGCCGATTAAGCCGAGTATTGCGACTGTCAAGCGAGTAGTGCGAGGCTGATCGCGTCACGTATTGGGTGCTGAATCTTCGATCTTAGGAACGAGTTCGGTCATCGTGAAGTGCACGAACTCAGTGCCGATCGCCGTCAAATAGTATGACTTTGAGTCCTCAAAGGCGGATGTCATGTAGGGCGAAGCGTAACCTCGCGGCGTCTTCTGACGCGGCTGTTTCAGGAAATTCCCCTGATGGTCTGTTTGCCGCTCCTGGCGAATGACGTGCCCGATGCTCAGGTCGCTGATCAAACATTTGAATATATCTGCCTCTTTTGAATCTTCTCGCACATCCGCGCCGTGGATCGCCTGCCACATTTCCGCCCGCGTTGAGCCGGGGTGCTGATGGAGTTCGCGAATCACGTGGAAGTGCAATTCACTGTATCTTCCGATCCAGTCGATAAAGAGGCGAATGAAGTCGTCTTCTTTGATTCGCGGATCGCCGGCGTGTGTCAATAGCCGGCGTAGGTACTCCCGCCGTTCTTCGCTTTCAACGAATGTCCAGAGCCGAAACGCACGTCGCAGCATATTCTGGTACTCGGGACTTTCGACCCGGGTGGCGATGGCGTCGTCGTCAAGATTAAGCCGCGTCATGATCTGCAGGACATTGTCCTTCACATCTTCAATTTGTTTCTTTTCCAGACGAACGCATTCGGCCAGCAATTGATTGATTCGCTGCTGTTCATGTTCCGACCAAGCTCCCGTCAAGCCCGAAACCCCGCCCGCGGCAGCCCCCGCCATAAGTGACGAAAAGCCGCCGGTGGCGGCCGAAATAGCGCCCGCCACCGATTGAATCACAATTCGAATCCAACGGCTGCTTTTCCCGGCGCCGATCGCTCGATCAAGCTGATTGTGCGGGTCGTCAGTCAGTTCCGGTCGTGGCTCGGAAGAATTGGCTAATTCGCTTTCCATAAGAAAAAGCTACACCCCTGCGGCGGTCTGTCAATTGGGAGGCTGATTGCAGAGGGCCGATAACTTGTTCATCGCCGCCTGTCGTTCTCGCGAGATTTTCGGTACAATCCCGTCTTAACTCCACCCACTTCATGATCGGAAGGCAGTGATCAGCGACGCCGATCAACCGAATCGCGCAATGCGCCCGCACAATAAAGCGACGTTAATTTTGTGGTGCTTGAGATATGGAAGATTTAGCTTTTTGAACGTCGGGATCGGCGTCGCAAGCATCCCGTTCAAGCTGATGCAGCCTTGTCCTCGCCTCAAGTAGTTTTTGGGCGGCGGCTGGGATGTCCTCATCTGATGCCGAATTTCGCGCTTGTGTTGCCTGATCAACCGCCGCTTTTGCGGACTTGTATTCATCGGTGTTGGACAACTTCTCAATACATTTCTCCATCGCCTGCCGGTAGGCAGCGAGCACCGGACCGTTTGCGGTGGAAGGTTGACTTGTAGGCATTGTTGTTGGAAGTGCGGCTGCTGACGACAGAGAAGGTATGCGTCTCCCGAATCGACCCAACACGGCCAGTTGCTTCATAAAATCCAATAGGTCGACATTGAATTCGATTTGGCAATCGCCGATCTCCATTCCGGCTTGACTGCTGTACGCCATTTTCGCGAAGACTTCGGCGGGTATCTGAAAGGTAAGCGTCTCGATGTAGTTATCATCTTCTACTGTTTCCATTCCCTGGGCCCCCGCCCTCGATACGAGCCCCTGAGACAGTTTCCCGTCGTAACTTTGAATGGCGGCCGTTGACCTATCTCTATCACAATCAATATTGGCAACAAGTGAATCCTTTTGACCATCGAAGCATAATCCGTTCTTACTCCATGTAACGACAGTGATTGTCGCTCCGTCTGGCGGCGACGTGAGCGATTGACCGGGATAGCTATAGGCCGCCGAAACGCGGATAAGCCATGGGTCACCGCCCGGCTTGGCCCGCTGATTAACCAGTGGAGTTGAAACGGTCGTCTGGTCTTTGAATTTATCGTACCCCGTGCTGATTGTATTTGGCGCAGCGCAGGCCGCGAAATCAGCGACCAGCAAAATCACAAGCACAATCACGAAAGGTTTGGCCACTTTTCTCCCTCGAAAACGACAAAATTCTACCGAAGGTTGCTAGGGAAGTCCAAGAATTACGGATCTGACTTCGGCGAATACGCGGCGGTTGCGTTTTTTCCCGTCCTCACTGGCTTTCTTGTACTAAACCGGCGCCGTTGTTATTGAGCTACCAAGATATCGTAGATATGTGATCGCTGAATCTCGTCTTAGCCGAAGCAAAGAATCCACCGCATTTCTCCTTCACCAAGCAGTTTTGACAAGGCTCAAAATACTCATTTTTCCAGTCTGAAATGCTCTTTCTTGCGAATGGCCAAAGCTCTCGATCAAGGACGCAAAGCTGGTGGTTGTAAATCGATACTTTCATTCTTGCGCCGGCGAGGTGCCGAATCGCTGCGACAAGCTGCGGCTGGTAATCGAATGGATCGATCCAAAGCATATCCCAATTCATCTTCACATAACCCATCGGCTCTAGCCCCATCAGGGCAATATGATCGACAAACGGAAGGTTACGGGCGAGAAATCGGGCCAATTGGGGCAACCGATCCACCGTCTGACGGTGAAGCACCACGCGAACCTCCACTCTGATACCAAATCGCTTGAGGTTGATGATACCCCGAACTGTTTGGTCGAATGCTCCCTTGGCCTGTACGACGAAATCGTGTCGCTCGGCGAGGTCGGAATAGACGGGAATCCCGACCATGAAGTCGGGGTGTCCGATTTCGGCGATTTTCCGGCAAAGCGAAACATAGTTGAACATCCAAGACGCTCGACGCAAAGCGGAAGCGGAGATCGCAACCCTTGACCGAAAACTGGATCGCCTCACGGCGGCATACCTCGATGCGGGCATTTTTCGGCGGCCGAGTTCCGAAAACGGAAGGCGGAGGCGATCGACGCCAAACGCAAACTACAAGACGGGCTCATCGCTCTTGACCGCGATGACGTTTTGCGGTTCGAACCGATCACTCGGTTCGTAAATGGCTCTAAACAAATGAAATACGTCGCCAAGCGACGTAATCCGCAAGAATTGAGAGATATGCTCGAAAAAGTCGGTTCGAACCTTCAATTGAACGACCGTCGCTTACAGTGGGAACCACGCGGAGCGTGGAAACTTGTTGTAGATCAAGGTTCCTTTGCCCACGTCAACGCCGCGCGTGAAATTTCACGCGCGGCGTCTTGTGGTAAAACTCACCTGACTGCAACAGAGTGGAGCGACGGGGAATCGAACCCCGATTTGCTGAATGCGATTCAGCCGTCATCCCGTTAGACCATCGCCCCGGATTATCGCATCCATTCTAGAGGGGGCGAAGTGAGCGTCAAGCGGAGGGGGTTGGCCAGGGGCGATGGAACTTTTAATTCCGATGCAATCGCAGCAGCACCGGCAGCTTGGCGATCAGCTCGTCCAGCGATTCTCGCGTCACATTCACCGCCACGAGGACATCGTCGGGCAGCGGATCCTTTGCGCACGTCAGCGCGAAACCGACGCCGGCTGTGCAGCAGGCGTGATCCGCGACGTAGACCAGCCGGCAGATCGCCTGGTGTTCCTCGGGCGACAGCTCGGGCACGTGGTGCCAGCGGGTGACGCATATCACGTCCTCGGGAAATCTCCAGCGAATGCTGATTTTTTCGCCGAGATGGCAGTGGTTGAACTTAAACGTCGCTTCTTCCAGATCGACCAGCGAGTTTTGCCCGGCCGCGGCGCCGGCGAAAATCCCCTCGCATATCTTGGGCTCGAGCTGCGCTTCGAACAGCAACCCAACGTCGTGAAGCATCCCGGCCAGAAAGGCGTCCTCCGGATCCGCCCCATTTGTTCGCACCGCAAGCTCGCGCACAAAAACCGCAACCGCCAGGCTGTGATCCCAAAGGTCGGTGGTGGAAAATTGCCCGATGACGGTTGGCTTTCGCCCCTGGGTCATCGACGAAGCCAGCGTCACTTCCTTCACCGTCTTCACGCCCATGTAGGCCATCGCGCACTGCAGGTTGGTGATCTTGGTCTCCAGCCCGTAAAAGGCGCTGTTGACCGTCTTGATCACTTTGGCGGAAAGCGCCGCGTCCTTCTGAATGACTTTCAGAAGCTGGCCGGCACTGCAATTGGGATCGCGGAATAGTTGAATGAGCTGGATCGCCGTCTCCGGCAGCGCCTGAATGGTGCCATGCTGATCCAGGAAAATATCCGCCGCGTCTTTTACTTCTGTAACCTGAGTCATAGCTCCCACAATCATCCGGGTTCGAGTTTTCAGACCCCCCGCGGCCGCTTTACATTGGTGCCGATGGGTTCCCAGGTTTCCATAAGCAATGAATCGGCGAGATTCGGCCACGGGTGTGGCAAACTATCGTATTGATCGGTAGTCGACTGGTTCAGTTTATGAATTCGGTGAACGGAAGGTGAATTCCGGCAAATTATTAGCCCGATTTACGGACCAAGCCCGATAAATCCGAAACTCTCGCTCCGTATCTAAATGGGGTGATATTTCCAGGCGGATGGGGCCTGCGGCGACTCCTTGCCCAACACCTCAAGGCCGCACCGAACGTCACCGGGAGAGCCATGTGCCATCGCGGCGGAACCGCGTTTTATATTCGAGCCAACGAACCTTCTCGTCACGCAAACCATAACCGAAAATACACTTCCTTCTTTTTTCGATATAACTTCGGCCGTTTCGCGCCAATAAATGTGGGTAATGACAAGTCGTACTCCGGCCTTCGGCTCTGAGGCTCAGGCTCGAAGAGGGGAGAGTCGGGGGGCCGGACCACAAATGAGCGCCACACCCTTTCGTAATCGCGCGGCAGGAACATAAGGCTGAGCACCTGGCCCCACGGTATAATCCGCGGCTTCGATGCCCAAAATCCCAACTTTCGCCACCCCCCGCCTAATCCTGCGGCCAGCGTCCCCCGGCGATCTGGAAGATTTCATCGCCCTCGGCGCCAACGCTGAAGTCATGCAATTCATCGGCCACGGCAACACGCAATCTCCATCGCAGGCGGCAGCGTGGCTGGAGGCGATCCTCTCCGATGCTCGCCACGGAATTCCGCTTCCGCATCCGCCGGGAATTCCGGGCTGGCTGGTCGTGATCGAGCGCCAAAGCGGCGCCTTCGCTGGGCTGGCGGTGCTCTCGGTGCTGCCTCCCGCCCACATCGCCGCCATCGGCCCCGAATTTTGTCCGCCGGCCCCCGTGATCGAAGTCGGCTATCGCCTCGCCAAGCCATTCTGGGGCAAGGGCTACGCGACCGAAGCGGCCGCGACGCTTCTGAGATTTGGCTTCGAGACGATGCATCTTCCCCATATCGTTGCCATCGCCAACGCGCAACGCCGCCTCTAAACGCGTCATCGAAAAAATCGGGATGAGATTTCGCAAGAGTTATCAACTCAGCGGGATCTCAATTGATTTTTATTCACTCGGCACAGAAAAATACGGGGAAATCTCGGCTGAACCAATTTCATCCTAAGACTATCAAAGCGAGTTATAAAGCTTCGCCGCCCCCTCCGCATTTCCCCCCTTCCCCGCTAAAATTCACCCATGCAAATCGACTCGCACGACCTGGGCGTCTGTAGCTGGTCGCTGAATGCCGCAGGAACGGCTGACCTTACTGCCGCCGTGAAGGAACTGGGGCTTTCTCACCTCCAGCTCGCCCTCGCCCCCCTCCTGTTTCTCGACGACAAGCAGAAACATCGCGAGCTGGGATTCCTGCGCGGCAGCGGCCTGACCATCACCGCCGGCATGATCTCCTTCCCCGGCGAGGACTATTCCACCATCGCCAGAATACGCGCCACCGGCGGGTTCGTGCCCGACGACGCCTGGACCCTTCGCCGGCAGCTAACCCTCCAGGCGGCCAAGCTCGCCCGCGAGCTGGGAATTTCGGTCCTCACGACGCACGTCGGCTTCATTCCGCAGTCGAATCACGAGGACTATCCCAAACTGCTCGATCGCGTCGCCCAGGTTTCCGCGGCGCTGGGCGAGTTGGGCGTCACCCTGGCAATGGAAACCGGCCAGGAAACCGCTTCCGAGCTACTCCAGTTTCTAAATGACCTACCCAATGAATTCCCTGGCCGGAAAGCCGGCGTGAATTTTGATCCCGCCAACATGATTCTCTACGGCAGTGGAAACCCCATCGAGGCCATTCGCGTCCTCGACCGCCACATCCGGCACGTGCATGTGAAGGACGCGATCGCCTCCGATGAGCCGGGCGTGCAGTGGGGAAAGCAGGTTCCCGTCGGGCAGGGGGAGGTGGACTGGGGGGAATTTCTCGGGGCGCTTCGCGAGGCCGGATACAGCGGGCCGCTGGTCATCGAGCAGGAAACAGGCCGACAGCGATTGGAATTGGTGCGCGAGGCGATTACGACGCTGCGGAAAGCTGCGGGAGAGTAAGTGGCCCCTCTCCCGCCACTGCGGGCGCCGTGCGATTCACCGTGCGGGCGATCAACCATTTGCCAATCGCCTGCCCCGGCGCTTCCACCAGTTGATACGTCACCGTCGAGAAGATCACCGTAAGAATCAGGCTCGCGACCAGCAGGATTGCAAAATTCCCCATCCCCGCCACCTGCGGCGAGCCGTGATACAGAAGCCGCATCGCCAGCAGAATCACCGCCGTGTGCGTCAGATATCCGCTAAAGCTGATCTTTCCCAGGTAGCGGGTAACGCGATTGACCAGCAGCCGCGCCGGCTGCAGGGCGATGGCCCATGCGCCCAGGAAAAGCGCCAGGGCGAAAGTCATATCGTGCCGGACGAATCGCGAAGGGCCGCTGGCAACCAGAAAGAGCGCGATGATCGCCAGGAGAATCGCCAGCGATCTGCCGTTTTCCCGCGTCAACCTCGACTGCCGCAGGATATGGAAAAGCACCGCGCCGAGGGCAAAGATCGGAAGCTGGCTGGGGAGCCAGAATTGCCGGAAGCTATAAAAATCGCCCAGATTCCCCGCCGCCACGTGCGGCTGGATGACGTGCGTCAGAAACCGGTCCGCCCCGACACTCAGCAGCAGAAAAACCGCCGCGCACCAGACCGCCCGGCGCAGATTGGTCACCCATAAAAACAGGATCGGCAAAAGCAGATAGAAATTCATCTCCACCGCGATCGACCACCCGCCGGGCACGACCGAGTCGATCGAACTCGGATGCCACCCGTGCATGAAAATGACATTTGAAGCGATGTCGGCGGCCGAGACCCCATGCGGCGCCCAAGCGGCGGATTCATGCCATAGCACGCCGTTGTAAAAGATGATCGCCAGCCAGAAGAGCGGAGCGATTCGGAAGAACCGGCGGATAAAAAACGCCGCGATCGGCCGCGCCTCCCGATGCATGCGCGAATCCAGCGACATAAAGAGCGTCAGGCACGAGACGATATAAAAAAGCTGCACCCCAAAGCGCCCGCTCGACGCCCAAAACCCCAGCCACCCCGGCAGGCTGCCGCCGACTTTCTGGCTAACATGACAAACCAGCACCCCCAGAAACGCCCAGCCGCGCAAAGCGTCGATCCACTCAAAGTGCGGCGACGCCGTCGAATTGTCGCGGGCCACGGCCCGATCAATTGGATCGCCAATTGGATCGCCAACTGAACCGCCGTGGGGGGCAACCGCATCGGTTGTCACCGGATCTTCGCCAACTGCAATGGACATTCGTTGCTCTGCTTCCCTGTTCCCATTCCCTGCAGCCAGAGTGGCAACATAACCAAGCTTAAGGTGTTCGCCAGCGGGAAATCCTCAGTATTTGGAAAAATTTATTAACCACAAAAAACGGCCAATCGGCGCGACAGGGCGATCACAACTTATCCACATATTCACGCAACGTGCCGGCAAAATCCGCCGGTTCCCAACCGAAATCAGATATAAACTCCGCCATATTCGCGGTGTTATCCTCCTGACTCATCACAATTTGATCGCGATTGAACGGCAGCAGCGCCCGCGGAACCACCGACGTCAAAACCCTGCCGTACCACGCCGGAATCCCCAGCGCCAGCCGGGGTTTACCGACGATCGCCCCACTCGCCAGCCGATGCATCTGCGGCCAACTCAGCCGTGCCTTGCCGGCCAGCGGATACGCTTTTGAAACGCTCTTGCCGTTCCCCACCGCCTCCACAAACGCCCTGGCGACATCGCGCACATAAACCGGCTGGATCAATCCCGCCCCTCCCGTCCCAAAAATCCCCGCCCCGAAATAAGGCATGAACAAAAAAGGCGGCGCCTGCTTCCTGGCCCACCTGGCCTCCATCTTCATAAATTCGCCGGCGGGTCCATGAATCATCGAGGGCCGAAAGATCGTCCAATCCAACCCGCTGGTCCGGACGATCTCCTCGCCACGCCACTTGGTTTTGTGATAGTCGCTCACCGCCTCCGGCCGGACGCCCAGGGCCGACATGTGCATAAACCGCCGGATCCCGGCCTTCTTCGCCGCCTCGACGACCCTTCGCGTCGACTCGACATGCATCCGCTCAGAGGTGATCCCCTCCCCCGGTTTCTCAAAGATGATCCCCACCAGGTGAATCAACGCGCTGCAATCTTTCATCCCCCTGCCGAGCGACCCGGGATCAAATATATCCCCCTTGAAGCTGACAACATCCCCGCCGGCGGCCGGGAGATTCCGCCGATTCACCAGCGCCGTTGCCGGAATATTCCGCCGCGAAAGCTCCTGCAAAACTGCCGAGCCGACGAAACCGCTGCCGCCGGTAACGAATACTCTTTCGCCCATTGGCTATAAGATACGCGGATGCCTCGCCTTCGTCTTGGAACCCGCGGAAGTTTGCTCGCCCGCATGCAGGCCATGCTCGTGCAGAGGCTCATCAACATCCGTCACCCGTATCTCGAATTCGAATCGGTCATCATAAAAACGACCGGTGACCAGATCATCGATCGCCCCCTCTACGAAGAAGGGGGCAAGGGGCTGTTCATCAAGGAACTGGAACTGGCCCTGCTGGAGGACCGCATCGACTTCGCCGTCCACAGTTGCAAGGACATGCCGGTGACCATGCCCCTTGTGGATGAATCGGAGTTGGTCATCGCAGCCATCACCATGCGCGAGGAAGCGCGCGATGCATTGATCTGTGAAAAAGCCGCCACCATTGACGAACTGCCCCCCCGCGCAACCGTGGCTGTCGGCAGTCTCCGCCGGAAATGCCAGCTCCTCGCCCGCAGGAGCGATCTGCGCTTCGCCCCCCTGCGCGGAAATATCGACACCCGAATCAAAAAACTCCGCGCCGGCGAATTCGACGCGACGATCCTCGCCCTCGCGGGTCTGCGCCGCGCGGGGCTATTCGATCCAGGCATCATGTTTTCGATTCCCCCCGAGGTTATGCTGCCGGCGCCGGGGCAGGGCGGCCTGGCGCTTCAGTGCCGAAAAAACGACACCAAAACGCGAAGGATTCTCGAAGACTGCGATGAGCCGCGCGAGCGTGCCGCCGTCGAAGCCGAGCGCGCCATCGTCGCCGCCATGCGCTGCGATTGTCATTCCCCCATCGGCGTTTACGCAAGCGTCCTCGACAATCAAATCGAAATCCGCGCCATTCTCGGCGGCCCGGATGGGCAATTGCCGATCAAGCGCGCCCAGGCCAGCGGCGATGCCGCCAACTTAGCCGAAATTATTTCCCGGATTGTCCGCCAGCTTTCGTGAGAAACGTTCGCACGGAAATCTGCCCATCGTTGCCGATCGTCAGATCAATCGCGCCGCACTCCCCGGTTCGGTAAAAGGAATAATTCTTTGCCAGGATATCGAACAGCCGCTGCTTGCGCGTCAGCTTTTCCCCGCTGGAAGCCAGGATAAACCGCGGATGCACGGCCAGCAGAAACGCCGCCGTTGACGCCTCGGCGCTCCCATAGTGCGGCGCGATCAGCACATCCGCGCTAAGTTCTTCGGGATGCCTCAGCAGCGCCCGCTGCGCCGGCTCTTCGATATCCGCCGTAAACAGCACCGAAGTCGCGGCGAATTTCAATTTCAATACCAACCCGCAATTCGCCGAAGTCATGTCGCAATCCGCCGGCGGCCAGAGAACCTCCACCGTCGCCCCGTTTCCCAAATCCACATGATCCCCCCGCGAAATATTCGCCGCCGGATGATTGCTCCTCTCCAGAAATCTCGCCAGCGACTGCGCCGCGAAATTCCCCTCCGCCAACTGCGCGAACTGCCGGCCGGTAAAAACCGCCGGCGACCCATATTCGCCCAGTATCTGCCCCGTCCCGCTGATGCGATCGAAATCGCACTCGCTCAGAAATATTTTGTCGACATGCCCATCATCCTCGAATCGCAAATACGGCAAAATCACCCCCCGCCCCACATCGGAAATCGTCTCCGACCCATCATCCACAAACACCGCGTGTCCCGCCCGCGGCTCAATGATGGCCGCCTGCCCTTCGCCGACAGAAAGCAGCGCAATGTGAAGCCCGCCACCACCCGCCGCCAGCGGCGCTCCCCCGGCCAGACCCGGCGCGAAGAAAAACAGGACGCACGCAATTGCGCACACCGCCCGCGCGCTCCATCGAAAAACAACCCCGCTGATTGGAACGAAAAATAACGCGATCAAACAGTAATACGCCACGATCAGCCCAATCCCTGGCGGCGCCACCGTCATCGACGCCCCGGGCAGCCGATCCAGAAATTCAATCGCATGATGCATGAGCGACACGGGCCCACACGCCATCGTGGCCCACAGATGCGCCCCGCTTGGCCACAGCAGCGTCAGCACGATTTTCGCGATCCCCCCTGCCATCGCGACGATCGTCAGCGGAAGAATCACCACCCCCGCCAGCACCGACCAGAAATTCAGTTGGTTGAAGTGATACGCAATCAGCGGAAAGCACATCGCCCACGCCACGCATCCGCCGATCAGGATCAGCATCATCCATCGAAACGCCGCGCGAGCGACAGTCCGAATCGCGCTGCGCCGAATATTCATCGGCCCCGGATCGGGCCCCTGCCACCAGCTCCAGAACCGTTTCTCCACCATCCCCGCGAAAAGAATGAATCCCAGCACCGCCGCGCAACTCACCTGAAACCCTCCCTCCCCCAGGTCGGCCGGATGAATCAGCAGCACCGCCGCCACGCCCAGCGCGAAATTGTGCAGCGCATCCACCGCCCGGCGAAAAAGCAGCCCCGCCGTCGCCGAGGCGCACAGAATGATCGACCGCCACCCCGGCCAGGTTGGATTTGCCACCATCGCATAAAACACCACCACCCCCAGCGCGATCATCGCCGAAGTCCGCGGCGAACGCCGCAGAAGCCGGCAAATCAGCAGCGCGAATTCTCCCACGATCGCCACGTGCAATCCGCTGACGACGAGATAATGAACCATACCCGTGCGGACGAATTTGTCGTCCAGGTCCGCAAGCTCCGGATCGCTATCCCCCAGCACAAACGCCCGCAGCAGCGACTGGTCATACGTCTGTCGTTCGTCAAACCCCTCCGCCAGCAGATCGCCGCGTCTTCCGCCGCAGCCACAGCATCGGCTGCGGCCAGGGCTCCGCCAGAATCTGTACTCCCTCCGCATGGCTCACCCGAACCGTCGCCAAAATCCGCTGCTGCCTGCACCACGCCGCGTAATCAAACTCCCCCGGATTCATCGCCCCACCGGGCCGCTGCAGCATCCCGATCATCCGCACCGTCTGCCCGGCCCGCAGAAGAATATTCGGCTCCTCAATCGTGATCGCAATCTTCCCCGACGCCTCTTCCCACCCGCTTGTCGTCCGCACCGCCCGCACCGACGCAGTCGCCGTCTGTTTCGGCGGCGCCAGTCGAAGCCCCGCCGCCGAAGAGAGGAGCAATCGCGGCGGATCGTCGATCCGCGCCTCGATCTGTGCCAAACGCTCCGAATCCGTCGCAAAATTACCAATCGAATCGGATGGAAACTGAAACCGCGCGATCTGCGCCGCGGATATCCCCACAAAAACAATCGCCGCCCCAACCACAAAAACCCGCCGGCTCACAATCGTCAAAATCAAAAACCCCGTCGCCAGCGCCAGCCACACCGCAGGTTTGACC
Source organism: uncultured Phycisphaerales bacterium (assembly GCA_963755915.1). Classification (GTDB taxonomy): domain Bacteria; phylum Planctomycetota; class Phycisphaerae; order Tepidisphaerales; family Tepidisphaeraceae; genus PALSA-1353. The sequence continues at coordinate 1,278,978 of CAVWLP010000002.1, read as the reverse complement.
GCCAGCACCCCGCCAAGCGCAATCCCCAGAATCAGAAGAAGCGTAAATGCGACACCCGGACGCTGCCGCACAAATTGCGAAACTCGGCGAATTGGAGCCCACCCGATATTCATGGAACGCAGGAAAAAATACCCCGCCCGCATCCCATGCTGCAAATTCCGCGCGTTTCCCCTCTCCCGGTACCCCGGAAGAGGGCAAGCGGGCCAAAGCCCGCGCGGGTGAGGGCCGCCGGTGCGTCAGATTTCTAACCAGACCCTCACCCAAACCCGGCAATCAGGATTTCATTCCACCGTCACACTCTTCGCCAGATTCCGCGGCTTATCCACGTCAAACCCGCGCGCCACCGCCGCGTGATACGCCAGCAGTTGCAGCGGAACCACCGTCAGCAGCGGCTGAAGGCATTCCATCACGTGCGGCACATAAATCACGTGATCGCTATACCGCTTCATCTGCGTGTCCCCTTCGGTCGCGACCGCGATCACCTTCCCGCCCCGCGCGCGAACCTCTTCGATATTGCTGATGACCTTCTCATACTGCAAGCCGCGCGTCGCCACGAAAACCACCGGCATGTCCGGCGTAATCAGCGCGATCGGCCCGTGCTTCATCTCCGCCGCCGGCATTCCCTCCGCATGAATGTAGCTGATTTCCTTCAGCTTCAGCGCACCCTTCCAGCGCCACCGGATAGTTGTATCCCCGCCCCAGGAACAGCCAGTTCTCCCGGTCGCTGAACTTCACCGCGATCTGCTTGATCTCGTCGCTCAGCGAGAGAACCTTCTCCATCTGATCCGGAATCGCGCACAGCCCGTCGATGATCTCCTGGCACTGCGCCTGCCCCATGAATCTCCGCCGGCCCAGGAACAGCGAAAGCATCGTCAGCACCACGCACCTGGCAGGTAAACGCCTTGGTGCTCGCCACGCCGATCTCCGGCCCCGCGTGCAGATAAATCCCGCCGTCCGTCTCCCGGGCGATCGTGCTGCCGACCGAGTTCACGATCCCCAGGCACAGCGCGCCCTTTTCCTTCCCTTCGCGCAGCGCCGCCAGCGTGTCGGCTGTTTCACCCGACTGGCTGATGGCGACCAGCACGGTTCCGTCTTCGACAATCGGATTCCGATAGCGGAACTCGGACGCGTAGGTGCATTCGGAAACGACCTTCGCCAGGTCTTCCAGAAGATAATCTCCCAGCAAACCGGCATGCCACGCGGTTCCCTGCGCGGTGAGGATAATCCGCCGCGCCTGCAGCAGCTCGCGGCTGTGGTTCGTCAATCCACCCAGGACGATCCGCCCCTCCTTCGACTCGGCTCGCCCGCGCAGGCAATTGCTTCACCGCCGTCGGCTGCTCGAAAATCTCCTTGAGCATGTAATGCTCATAAGTTCCCAAGCTCATACGCCTCGATCTTGTTCTCAAGCTGGCTGATGACGGGGTTCAATTCCACGTCGTCGATGGTTGACGTGCGAAACCCATCCGGCCGCAGAACGGCCATCTCGTTGTCGTTCAGATAAATCACGCTGGCGGTGTGCTCGACGATCGCGCTGGAATCCGACGCGACGATGATATTCGTCCTTCCCACCCCGATGATCAGCGGGCTTCCCTTGCGGGCCACAACCAGCGTATCCGGCTCATCCTTGCAGATGACGGCAATGCCGTAGGTCCCCTGGACTTCATGCAGCGCCGCCTGCACCGCGTTTTGCAGAAGCGATGTACCGGTCGGCTGATGATTCTTCGCCTTCAATTCGGTGTAAAGATCGCCGATCAGAACCGCCAGAACCTCCGTGTCGGTCTGGCTTGAAAATTGTGCCCCTTTTCCGTCAGAAATTGCTTGAGGGCGACGTAGTTTTCGATGACTCCATTGTGAACCAGTGCGATCAGCCCGTTGTCGTCCGTGTGCGGATGGGCGTTGCATTCCGTCGGCGCGCCGTGGGTCGCCCAGCGGGTATGCGCCATTCCCAAGATGCGCACTTGGCAACGCCTCTCCATGGCTCAGACTATTCTCCAGAACGCTGATCCGCCCCACCGCCCGGCGGATGTGCAGCTTCTGTTTGTTGTCAATCACGGCGATGCCCGCCGAGTCATACCCCCGATACTCCAGTCGCTTTAGCCCTTCAATCAGCACCGGCTGGGCAATTTTCCGACCAACGTAAGCAACTATTCCACACATTTAATTATCTCCTGCTGCAACAACCATTTCCCCTCATTTCAGTGTAACCGCATTCGGAACCGGGACAAGAACTGGTTATAGAACCAGGTTGCGGGCTACAAGTTGCGAGTTGCGAGCAAATACCGCGTATTTCACTCGCAACTGGCGACTCGCAACCCGCAACTCATCCCTCATCATCGTCAAATCCCGCACCCTGCCCCATCACCCAAAAAAATAGCCCGATAACCCCGTCGCCACGCCAGTTTTAAATTGACTGAGAAATGTTTCACAATCTACAATACAGCCTACAATACAACGGCCTCTAGAAGCGGGAATTTAGGTTTGGAACTTCCGCGGAATAAAGTTTTGGTCTTAGGCGGTCCCTCGAGCAGCTAACGCTGCCGCTATCGAGGGTCTCAAATCGCGTTGCGAGGTCGAGCAGGTCGACTCCATCGACAAAGCCATCGAACTGATCAAAACCGATCAGTTCTCCGCCATCTTCTCCGAAGCCTCCGATTTCCTCCCCCTCGAACGCGCCCTCATCAGCCAGCAGGCAAACCTTATCCTCAACACCATCGGCGAAGGCGTCTGCATCGTCGATCGCGAAGGCCGCTCCAACTGGATGAACAAAAAGATGCAGGCCTGGCCCGCGAGGATCCACGAAAAAATCCGCCGCACGTGTCAGGAAGCCTTCGACCTCTTCAGCAAGCAAGTCTCCCCGCAAACCCCCGACGCCCCCGCCTTCAGCCGATCAAAACGTTACGCTCTGAATATCGAAGACCAGCAATACATGGAACTGATCGCCAGCCCGGTGATCAATCCGCGCGGGCAGGTCGTGCAGGTCGTCGCCGTCGTCTGGGACGCCACCGGCACCCGCCGCCTACAGCAGAAAATCGACGCCATCGACAAGGCCGGCCGCGAGCTCGTCCGCCTCGAAGGCGACGCCATGAGCAAGCTCAACGTCGGCCAGCGCCTCAAGCTCCTCGAGGAAAAAATCATCAGCTTCACGCGCGAGCTGATGCATTTCGATCATTTCGCCATCCGCCTGCTCGACCGCAAGAACAACAAGCTAGAGCTGGTCATCAGCGCCGGCCTTGCCCCCGAAGCGCTGCGCCATCGACCTTCTCGCCGAAACCGAGGGCAACGGAATCAGCGGCTACGTCGCCGCCACCGGCCGAAGCTACATCTGCCCCGACGTCGACCGCGATCCGCGCTACGTCGTCGGCCTCGACAGCGCCAAGAGCAGCCTCACCGTTCCCCTTCGCCTGCACGACAAGGTCATCGGCATCTTCAATATCGAAAGCCGCCAGCGCGCCGCCTTCAACGAAGACGACCGCCAGTTCGCCGAAATCTTCGGCCGCTACGTCGCCATTGCCCTCAACATTCTCGACCTCATGGTCGTCGAGCGCGTCAGCACCAGCCACAAAGTCGCCGACGACGTCTGCAGCGAAGTCGCCGGACCCCTGAACGACATCGCCTCCGATGCCAACGCCCTGATCGACGAATACATCGGCCAGGAAGACCTCCGCCTCCGCCTCCAGCAGATCCTCGACAACGTCGGCACCATCCGCAAAAGCCTCCGCCAGGCCGCCGAAGGCCCCAAAACCATCCTCGGCACCGGCGACGTCAAAGGCGCCGATGACCCGATCATCAGCAACATGAGCATCCTCGTCGCCGACGACGAGCCCAACATCCGCAACACCATCAGCGACGTCCTCCGCAAATATCACGCCCGCGTCACCATCGCCGCCTGCGGCTGCGAAGCCATCACCCTCGTCGAACAAACCACGTTCGATTTGGTCATCAGCGACATCAAAATGCCCGACAAAAACGGCTACGACGTCTTCGCCGCCGCGCACAAGAAAAACACCATCACCCCCGTCATCCTCATGACCGGCTTCGGCTACGACCCCAACCACAGCATCGTCCGCGCCAGCCAGGAGGGCCTCCAGGCCGTCCTCTTCAAACCCTTCCGCGTAGAGCAACTCCTCAGCGAAGTAAGAAAAGCCCTCCAGCAGCAGCCCGCGGTAAAGTAACCCCCGTATACCCCCTTGTATCCCGTGTAGCCGGCGAGCTTGCTCGCCGTGAGCCCGCCGAACGGCTCGCCGCTCCGCCCTTTCAAAAATCCCTTCGTCCCTCACAATTTGATAAAATCCCCCGCCCCTTCCACCTTCTCGGAGCCCCAATGCCCAAACGCTTCATCGACCTCACCGAACAGGAAATCCTCGCCGTCGCCATCTCCTCTGAAGAAGAAGACGCCAGAATCTACGCCGACATCGCCACGCGCCTCAGCACCGACAACCCCTCCACCGCCAAAGTTTTCGACGGCATGCGCGCCGAGGAAGTCGAGCACCACCGCCGCCTCACCGAAATCTACCGCCAGCGTTTCGGCGAGCACATTCCCCTCCTCCGCCGCGGCGACGTCAAAGGCTTCGTCAACCGCCGCCCCGTCTGGACAACGCGCGTGCTTCCCATCAAATCCGTCCGCAAGCTCGCCGAATCGATGGAATTGGAAACCCGCCTCTTTTACGAAAAATCCGCCGAGAAAGTGTCGGATGTCTCCACCCGCCAGTTGCTGCTCGACCTCGCCCAGGCCGAGCGCGGCCACGAGCAGCTCGCTGAATCCCTGACCGAAAAAAACCTGACTCCGGCCGCCGAAAATGCCGAGGACGAAGCCACCCGCCGGCTCTTCGTCCTCCAGGTCGTCCAGCCGGGATTGGCCGGCTTGATGGACGGCTCCGTCTCCACCCTCGCCCCCCTCTTTGCCGCCGCCTTCGCCACCCAAAGTTCCCACGACGCCTTCCGCGTCGGCCTCGCCGCCAGCGTCGGCGCGGGAATCTCCATGGGCTTCGCGGAATCCGCCAGCGACGATGGCTCACTCACCGGCCGCGGAAAACCCCTCCTCCGCGGCATCGTCTGCGGCCTGATGACCACCGCCGGCGGCATCGGCCACACCATGCCCTTTCTCATCCCCAGCTTCCACACCGCCACCGCCGTCGCCGTCATCGTCGTCGCCATCGAGCTGCTGGTCATCAGCTATATCCGCAACCATTACATGGACACCCCCTTCCTCTCCGCCGCCTTCCAGGTCATCGTCGGCGGCGTGCTTGTCTTTCTCGCCGGCATCCTCATCGGCGGCGCCGGCTGATTCGATGACCACACTCGTGAGAAATACCCCTCCCCGTTTAGTCGCAACCCCGCAGGGGTGCGTTTCGCACCCCCCAAGAGTCGCGATTCCGTATCCAGGGTCACCCCGGTGGCCACCCAAACTCCCTCCCCGCCAGCACATGCAAATGCAGATGAAAAACCGTCTGATTCGCCCCCGGCCCGCAGTTAAAGACCGTTCGATAATCGCTATGCCCCATCTGCTTCATCAATTGCGCCGCCACCAGAAACATCCCCCCCACCAGCTCCGCATCCCCCGGCTTCAGATCATTCAGCGTCGGAATCACCTTCTTGGTAATCACCAGAAAATGCACCGGCGCCTGAGGGCTGATGTCATAGATCGCAATATATCGCTCATCCTCATACGCCACCTTCGCCGGAATCTTCCGATCGATGATCTTTGAAAATAGTGTGGGTTCCATGGCCAGCTAGGTTGCCCAATCGACCCCGACTTCGTCAAGCCTAATCCGCCCGCCCCGTCGCCGCCTCCAGCAGACAGAATTCCGACAGCGTAATCTTCGCCGTTTACCTCCCCGAACCCGCCTCCCTCACACCCCTTGCAACCCTCACCATTGACTTGCTTTCGCCCCGTTTTCAGGCCCCAAATATCCGCCCCCAAACACTTTGCCGCAACCCCCACTTTTGAATTGACGACCCCTCCCCCCCACCGCTATAGTCCGCCGGAACCCTCGCATTTGCGGTGGAACCTCGCGATTTTGGTTGATCGGAGTTTGCATGACTCAGGTGGTTTCGTCTCCAGCAAAAAATCCGGGCGGACTTGAAGGCGTCGTCGCAGCACCCAGCGAAATCTGTTTCATCGACGGCTCCGCCGGCAAATTGGTCTACCGCGGCTACGACATCGGCGACCTCGTCGAAAACCCCTCCTTCGAGGAAACCGCCTACCTCCTCTGGTCCAACAAGCTCCCCAACCGCTCCGAGCTTTCAAAACTTAAATCCGATCTCGGCGCCCACGCCACCCTCCCCGGCCACACGCTGGCCATCCTCCGCGCCCTCCCCGCCTCCACCGAGCCGATGGACGCCCTTCGCACCGCCGTCAGCTCCCTCAGCAGCACCGACCCCGATCTTCAAAGCAACGAACCCGCCGCCAACCTTCGAAAAGCCATCCGCCTCACCGCTCAATTTCCGACAATCGTCGCCGCCTTCCACCGCCTGCGCAACAACCAGAAACTGATCGAGCCCGACCCCGGCATTTCCATCGCCGCCAACTTTCTGCACATGCTCACCGGCTCCCACCCGCACGACACCCTCGTGCGCGTCCTCGACGCCGCCCTGGTCCTCCACGCCGAGCACGGCTTTAACGCCAGCACCTTCGCCGCCCGAGTCACCGCCGCCACCCTCGCCGACATGCACGCCGCCGTCACCGCGGCCATCGCCGCGCTCAAGGGTCCCCTCCATGGCGGCGCCAACCAGGAAGTCATGCAGCTCCTCCTCGATTGCGGCAGCGCCGAAACCGCCGTCAAAAAAGTCCGCGCCATGCTCTCCAGCGGCGAAAAAGTCCCCGGCTTCGGTCACCGCGTCTACAAAACCTTCGATCCACGCGCCGCCTTCCTCCGCAAAATGAGCAAACAGCTCGGCGAAGCCGCCGGAAACTCCAAGTGGTATGAAATGTCCGAGCGGCTCATCCCCGTCGTCAAGGAAATGAAGAACAAAGACCCCAACGTCGATTTCTTCAGCGCCAGCGCCTACTACACCATGGGCATCCCCATCGACCTCTACACCCCTATCTTCGCCATCGCAAGAATCGCCGGCTGGACCGCCCACATCATGGAGCAGCACAGCAACAACCGCATCATCCGCCCCCAGGACGATTATCACGGCCCGATGGGACTCAAAACCGTGCCGATCGATCAGCGCTGACCCGAAAGCGCCTCCCTTAAATTCCCCGCGGTCTTTCGCAGCAGCTCCGCCGCTTCCCTTTTATCAACCGAACGTCTCTTCATCACAATCGCCATCTTCACTTCCCCCCCCGCCAATTCCAGCACTCCCATCGCCTCCTCTCGCGACAACCCGCACAACGTCGCCACAATCCTCACCGCCCGATCCCGCAATTTCGCATTCGTCGCCTTCAAATCCACCATCAAATTCTCATAAACCTTCCCCAGCCGCACCATGCTCAGTGTCGTAATCTGATTCAGCACCAGCTTCGTCGCCGTCCCCGCTTTCAGCCGCGTCGATCCCGTCAAAATCTCCGCCCCCGTCAGCGGCCGGATCACCACGTCAACCGCCGGCTCCCCCGGCGTCTGACCCACGCAGCACAAAAAAATCGTCTTCGCCCCCACCTCCCGCGCCCTCTCCACCGCCCCGCGCACAAACGGCGTAGTCCCCCCCGCCGCGATCCCCATCACCACATCCAATTTCCCCACCTTCGCCTCATCCATCGCCGCCGCCCCATACTCCCCCCGATCCTCCGCCCCTTCGACCGACCGGAAAACCGCCGACGGCCCCCCCGCGATAATCCCCTGCACCATATTCGGATCGACCCCAAACGTCGGCGGACATTCCGCCGCATCCAGCACTCCCAGCCTTCCGCTCGTCCCCGCCCCCACATAAATCAGCCTTCCCCCCGCCCCCAGCGCCCCCGCCACGATTTCAATCGCCCGCGCAATCTGCTCCTGTTGCGAACCCACCGCCCTCACCGCGATCGCATCCTGCTCATTAAAAATCGCCAGCGCCTCCGCAACCGGAAGCCGATCCAGATTCACCGACTCCGCGAGTCGCCGCTCCGTGAGCAAATGCGATCGATCCACCACCGCCCCCCTTTCGTCATTCGGATTTCGAGTTTGATTCGTCATTCGGACTTCGGATTTCGGATTTAAGATTTCCCCTCACGGCCTGGGCGTCACCGACCCCAACACCACCCTCTTCCTCGCCCCCGTCGCGCTCGGCACATTCCCCCCCACTCCATCCAGCGTCGCCGCCCCCAGCAGCGCAAACGCCATCGCCTCCTTCGCCTCCGCCGCAATCCCCAGATCCTCCGCCGTCTTCACCACCGACTCACGCGCGGCGCTTCGCAGCATTCCCATCATCGTCGCATTATGCACTCCCCCGCCGCTGACGAAAATCTCCTCCGGAAACGCCTTCAAAAATCGCCGCATCGATTCCATGATCGATCTTACGGTAATCGCGCACGCCGTGCTCAAAAGATCCGCCAGCGATTTTTCCCCTCTTCCCCTCCCCTGGTACTCCGGGGGAGGGCCAGGGTGGGGGCCGCGTGCTTCAAGAATATTTCAATCATCCCCTTCCCATCCGTAGATTTCGGCGGCCCTTTCGCAAAATACTCATCCCCCATCACCCCCTCCACGATCTCCTCGATCACCCTCCCGCTCGCCGCCATCTTTCCCCCAGCATCATGTCCCGCCCCGCCCCCATCCGCCTGCCGCACCAGATAATCACTGATACAATTCCCCGGCCCCGTATCGAACGCCACCACATCCTCAATCCCCCCGCCGCGCGGAAGATAAGTAATATTCGCAATCCCCCCAATATTCAGCAGCACCCGGTTCTTCTTTGGATCTCGAAACAGCACAAAATCCGCGAACGGCACCAGCGGCGCCCCTGCCCTCCCGCCGCGCAATCCGCCCGCCGAAAATCGCTGATCACCGCGCACCCCACTTCCGCCGCCACCAGTGCCGGATCAAACCATTGAACCGTGCAAGGCGGATCGTGGTAAAGCGTCTGCCCATGCGCCGCCACCGCGGCAAGCTCATCCGACCCAACTCCCGACATCAGCAGCGCCTCATTGATCCCCGCCGCATAACAAATCGAAATCTCCCTCCCCACCCGCGCCAATTCCCCAATGGCTATCTTCTCCCCCATCCTGATCCAGCAGATGGCTTCTCGAAGCTCCCGCGGAAAAGCCCTCGCATGCCACCGCATCAGCTCCGCCCTCATTTCCAGACCGCATCCGGTAATCCTCACCAGCGCCACGTCCACCCCATCCGCGCTGGTCCCGCTCATCGCTCCGGCAATTATTCGCTGGTTTCCATCCATGAAAATTACAACCGTAGCCCGAGTTCCGTCCTTTATCGCCCCATAAATTCTCTATTTTGAACTACCGCGGCGCTAAATCACCGTAACATTACCGAAAAATCCGCTTTCCTGTCGAACATTTGAAGTGTATTATGATTCGATGGGGTTGTTTGGCCCGATGTCGTATTTTGACCGATTAGTACCACATGCCTGAGCAGGGGAAACAACTCGATTCGCCGCCATCCGAAGGGACGGCCTCTACCGCTGTCGCCGCGCCCCGGCCTCAGACCACCCCGGCCAAGTCCCCCCCGGCCCAGCTCCCCAAGTGGAAAGTCCTGCTCCACAATGATGATAAGAACGAAATGCTCTTCGTCATCCAGTCGATTGTCGAGCTCACCCCCCTCAATCGCCAGGACGCCATGAACCGCATGCTCGAAGCCCACGATCGCGGACTCGCCCTACTCCTCACCACCCACAAAGAACGCGCAGAGCTCTACCAGGAGCAGTTCCAGTCCAAGGGCCTCACCGTCACCATCGAGCCCGAAGCCTAACTTCCCCCCACGCCCCCAACTCTTCGTGTAGCCGGCGAGCTTGCTCGCCGCTTCACCCTGTCAAACGCCGCGCCGCTTAACCCTCACGCAAACTCACACTCCCTCTTAATCGCCCTCGTCAAAAGCTTCAGATACTCCTCGGATGGAATATCCACGCACCCAAACCTTCTCAAATGCGGGGTCGTCGCCTGCGTATCCAAAAGCTCAAACCCCCTCTCCCTCAGCCGATTCACCAAATGAACCAATGCCACCTTGCTCGCATCCCTTACCCTGTGAAACATACTCTCCCCAAAAAACGCCCCCCCCAAACTCACCCCATACAACCCCCCCGCCAGCTCCCCATCCTTCCAAGTCTCCACGCTGTGCGCGCTCCCCAGCTTATGCAGCCGCACATACGCCGCGATCAGCTCATCGTTGATCCACGTCCCATCCGGATGTTCAAGCTGACAAGACCGCATCGTCGTCTCAAAATCAAAATTAACCCTCACCTCAAACCCCCCCTCATGCGGCAATTTCTTCACCAGCGACTTCAGCGTCCCCGGCACATGAAACCGATCCAGCGGAATAATCCCCCGCGGCTCCGCCGTATACCACTGAATCCGCCCCGATCGATTCGCCATCGGAAACAACCCCTGCGCATACGCACTCAGCAGCGTCCGAGGATCCAGCGAAACATGCTGCGGCATCACCATGAGTCGATTTGATTTTGATCCATCACGATGGTTTTGTCACCCCAAGTGATTGATTGCCTATTTCCTATTTCCTATTTCCTATTGCAGCAGAGACGCTCCATCCCCGCATTTAAATAGGCAATGGGAAATAGGAAATCACCACAGCTCCATCTGCCCCCTCCGAAACCCCTCTGTCGAAAGCCCCGGAAATGTCCCCGTCATCCCCGCCCTCTTCTTCCCCATCTCAAACATCCCCCTGAGCTGCTCCGCCCAAATCCCCTCCCCCGACATCCGCGACCCGAAATTCGCGTCATTCAATTTCCCCCCTCGAATCTCCCGAATGCGATTCAAAGTCTTCTCTTTCCTCTCCGGAAAATGCCGCTCCAGCCAGCTCGCGAACAACTCCTTCACCGCAAATGGCAATCGCACCATCGTATACCCCGCGAACTTCGCCCCCGCCCGCGCCGCCGCCTCCAGGATCGCCGGCAACTCCTGATCGTTCAGCCCCGGAATCATCGGCGCCGCCATCACCCCCACCGGAACCCCCGCCGCCGATAGCTCCCGAATCGCATCCAGCCGCCGCGCCGGCACGCTCGTCCGCGGCTCCATCTTCATCGTCAGCGACTTATCCAGCGTCGTTATCGAAACCATCACCGCCGTGCAATGGTGCCGCGCCAATTCCCCCAGCAGATCGATATCTCGCGTCACCAAATGATTCTTCGTCACGATCGTCACCGGATTGCGAAACTCCGCCAGCACCTCCAGGCACGCCCGCGTGATCTTCAATCGCCGCTCCACCGGCTGATAGCAATCCGTCACCCCCGAAAGCTGAACCACCTTCGGCTTCCACCGCTCGCTGCAAAGCTCCGCGCACAAAGCCGCGCCGCCTCCGGCTTCACCATGATCTTCGTCTCAAAATCCAGCCCCGCCGACAAACCCAGGTATTCATGCCCCGGCCGCGCAAAACAATAAACGCACCCATGTTCGCACCCCCGGTAAGGATTAACGCTCGCCTCAAACCCCACATCCGGGCTGTCATTCGTCGCGATAATTTTCCGCGTGGTATCGTTAAAAAACGAAGTCGCAACCCCCGGCCCCTCTTCCCCACCCAACTCCTCATCCCGCAAAACCTCCAGCGGCAAAAAACGATTTCGCGGATTCTCCCCCGCCCCGCGGCCATGAATGCCTTGCGCCTGTATCACAACCCCATTTTACCCTGCTCGACATAATCCCAACCGCCGTCGACAAGGAATTTAATTACCGCAAAACAAACGTCCAAAACTGAATCGCCATCGACCACCCCGTGTAGCCGCCGTGCTTGATTTCGGTGAGCTGCATCGAACCGCACGGCGCTTTCCGCCCAACACCCCAAGGCCGCACCGAACGTCACCAGGCCAGCCATGTGTCCTCGCAGCGGAACCGCGTTTTATATTCGAGCCCCCGAATCTTCTCGTCACCAAAACCGTAACCGATAAAAATTCTTCTGCTTTTTTCGCTGAAAGCCATACGGGGTCCAACGGATAAACGTGGAGCTAAAACGGACAACGTGACCAACAACGCCCCGCCAGTGAATGAACCGACTACTCTTTCCTCCACCCCGTCCCATCCGGCCGATCCTCCAGCGTAATCCCGATCTTCTTCAACCCATCCCTCACCGCATCCGCGATCGCAAACTGCTTGTTCTTCCGTGCCTCATTCCGCAACTGAATCAGCAGCTCCATAAGCTGATCCACCGTCCCCGGCTCCTTGCCACGCACACCCGCAACCTCCGCACGAAATAGCCCCAGAATCAGCCCCAGCTTCCTCAGCGTCTGCGCCCCGCCGCCGCCGCCTGCATCACGTCCGGCTGCCGCTCCGTCTCCGTCCGGTTCTGCTCCAGAAACGCGTTGATCGATCCCGCCATCTCATGCAGCACCGCGATCGCCCCCGCCGTGTTGAAATCGTCGTCCATCATCTCCAGGAACCGCATCTTGTCCCCGATCACCTGCCTCACGAAATTCCCCACCTCCGACTCCAGCAGCCGATTCGCCAGCGAATCCATGTCCGGCGAACTGTCCGTCAGCCCCTTGCCCGTCAGTCTTTCCAGCCGCTCATTCAGCCGGCTGAACACCCCCAGCCCCTTCTTCGAATTCGTCAGCACGTCCTCCGTGAATTCGATCGGCCGCCGATAGTGCGTCGACAGCAGCATATACCGCAGCAATTCCGCACCCCACGTATCCAGCAGCTCCCGCGCCGAGATCACGTTCCCGATGCTCCCGCTCATCTTCTCGGTCGACCATTCCCCGCCCGCGGCTTTCGTTTTGATCCGCGTCAGCCCGTTGTGCAGCCAGTATTTCACGAACTGCTTCCCCGACGCCGACTCCGATTGCGCCAATTCGTTCTCATGGTGCGGAAACATCAGGTCCATCCCGCCGCCATGAAGATCAAACGTCTCCCCAAGATATTTGCTGCTCATCGCCGAGCACTCGATATGCCAGCCCGGCCTCCCCTTCCCCCAAGGCGAATCCCACGCCGGCTCGCCCGGCTTCGCCGATTTCCACAGCGCAAAGTCCGCTGGGTTCCGCTTCCCCTGCCCTTCCAGCGCCCGCGTCCCGCTCTCCTGTTCTTCCACCTTCCGGTTCGACAGCTTCCCGTAATCCGCGTCTTTCGTCACGTCAAACCAAAGATTCCCCGCCGCCGCATACGCGAATCCCAGCTCGACCAGCTTCTCGCACATCGCGATGATCTCCCCCATGTGCTCCGACGCCTTCGGAAATTTATCCACCGATTCAATCCCAAACCGCACCAGGCAATCCATGTATTCCCCGGTGTATTTCGTCGCCAGTTCCTGCACCGTCGTCCCCTGCTTCGCCGCCGCCTCGATCAGCTTGTCGTCCACATCGGTGATGTTCACCACCCACAAAACGTCGAACCCCTTGAATTTCAGGTAGCGCTTGATCGCGTCAAAAATCACCGGCCCCACCATGTGCCCGATGTGCGGCGGCTTGTAAACCGTCGGACCGCACAGGTACATCCCCACCTTCCCAGGCCGAACCGGCACAAACAACTGCTTCTCTCGCGACAGCGTATCGTAAACGCGTAGGCTCATAGCGAACCTTTCCGGACCAGCAGCGCCACCGCATGTGCCGCAATCGCCTCGCCACGACCGATCGCATCACAATTCTCGTTCGTCCCCGCCTTGATGCTCACCGCGCAATTCACCATCTCACCCAGCGACGCGGCCATCTTCGCCTTGAATCCCTTCAACTTCGGCCTCTCCGCCAGAATCGTTATGTCCACGTTCGCCAATGCAAATCCTTTCGCAGCAACCTCTTTCATCGCCGCTTCTACAAACACCCGGCTCGATGCGCCCTTCCAGCGCGGGTCCGAATTGGGAAACATCTCGCCGATGTCGCCCGCGCCGATCGCGCCCAGCAACGCATCCACCACCGCATGCAATACGACATCGCCGTCCGAATGGGCGATGGGCGACATGTCGCCGGCGACTTCCACGCCGGCCAATAGCAATTTCCCGCCCTCCCGCAGGCGGTGGATATCGTATCCATGTCCGATCCGCAAATCATCCGGTGAAAATTTATTCACAAACCATATTCCCTGATTTTGCGATACAGCGTCCGCTCCCCGATCCGCAATATCCGCGCCGCCTGCTCCCGATTACCATCGACCATCTTCAATGTATTTCGGATTAATTCCTTCTCCGCCTCTTCTATACTAATGCCCACTAAGTTGGTCATCCCCGCGATCTGCTCCGCCCCCGTCGCCGGTTGAATCTCCACCGGCAGCGACTCCGGACCCAGAATCTTGCCGGGGCTCAAAACCACCATATTCTCAACTGCCGTCCGCAGTTGCCGCACATTCCCGGGCCAGCTATAGCTCATCAAAAGCTGCTGCGCCGCCGGTGATATCCCCTCCACCTCCTTGTGATATTTCTCACCGAATTCATTCAAAAAATAATGCATCAGCAGCGGAATGTCCTCCCGCCTCTCCCTCAGCGGTGGCAGCGTAAACGTCACCCCCTTGATCCGGAAAAACAGGTCCTCCCGAAACTGCTTCTCCGCCACCATCTCATCCAGCTTCCGGTTCGTCGCGCTGATCAGCCGCACGTCCACCTTCAAAGGCTCATTGCTCCCCAGCCGAACCACCTCCCCGTTCTCGAGCACCCGCAGCAATTTCGCCTGCATGACGGCCGGCATGTCCCCGATCTCATCCATGAACAGCGTCCCCCTGTCCGCATGTTCAAATCGCCCTTCCCGATCGCTCTGCGCACCCGTAAACGCACCGCGCACGTGCCCAAACAGCTCGTCCTCCAAAATACTCTCGCTAAGCCCCGCGCAGTTCAGCGTCACCAGCCGGCTCTTCCTCCGCCGGCTGTTGTAATGAATCGCCCGCGCGATCAATTCCTTCCCCGTCCCGCTTTCCCCCATGATCAGCACCGGAATATCGCTCGACGCCACCTGCCGCGCCGTCGTCAGAATCTTCTGCATCGCCCCGCTCTTCCCGATGATCCCTTCAAACCCGCTCTGCTCCAGCAATTCCGCCTGCAAAACCTGGTTCTGCTTCTGCAGCGCCGCCCTCTCCGCCGCACGGTTCACCTGCGCCCGGAAATGATTCAGATCCAGCGGCTTCTCGATAAACCCATACGCCCCATCATTCATCGCCTGCACCGCGATCGGAATATCCCCATGCGCCGAAACCAGAATCACCTGCGGCTGCGGCGTCAGCGTCTTCGCCTTCTTCAAAACCTCCAACCCCTCCCGCTTCCCCTCCATCATCAAATCCGTCACGATCACGTCATACGTTTTCTGCTTCAACCGCGCCTCCCCCTCCGCCAGGTTGTAAGAAACATCACACCGATGCCCCTGCCGCGTAAGCGCCTCGCACATCACCTGCGCATGGTCCTTCTCGTCATCGATCACGAGAATGTCGGATTTTGGGGTGTCGGTCTCGGACATATTGTGGCCGACATATTACAGCCAGGGCAGCCCGCAAAGAACCGCTTCGCCGTATGGAATTTTTTGGCAGGAAACAGCCGATATTCCGGTGGTGCCCGGGATATGTTGACATTTTGTCATCAAGCCATACACTAAATCGATCAGATGCGAATCATTAAGATCAGCACCTTGCGTGCGTTCTGGCAGTCGCATCCCGAAACCGAAGCCTCGCTGCGAAACTGGATCGGACAGATAAAAGCCGCTGATTGGAGGAACTTCGCCGATATACGCAAGACGATACCCAGCGCCGACCTTGCGACCGTCTCCAGCGGGCGCCAGGTGGTAATCTTCAACATTGCTCACAATCGTTACCGTCTTATCGCGGCCGTGCATTTCAATACCCAGATTGTATTTACACTGAGGCTTCTCACCCACAAAGACTACGATCGGAACGACTGGAAAAAACAGCTATGAAAAGCAAAACGACTAATCGAAATCCAATCCCTCGAACCTATGCAAAGCTTGTCGAGAACTTCATGCCTCGCCCGCTCCACGACGAAGTAGACTATCACAACGCCATCGAAGTCCTGGATTCCATGGCCGGTTTCAAATTGAATTCTGACCAGGATGACTACTTCGACGCAATCGCCACCTTCGTTGAAAAATACGAAGCAGAACACCACTCCATCAGCAACATAAAGATGAAACCATTAGGGCTGATTCAGTCCCTCATGGCAGAGCATCACATGAACGCTTCAGACCTCGGTCGCCTGCTCGGAGACCGAAGCCTCGGCTCACGCATCCTCAGCGGCCAGCGCCAGCTCAGCAAAGAACATATCCGCACCCTCGCCGACCATTTTCGCATAAACCCCGGCGCCCTGATTTAAGCCGTGCCTACCCATTCAATGGCAGCCTGATCCTAAAATCCGTCCCCTTCCCCGCCTCGGTGGTAACCTCAATCTTCCCCCCATGCTCACTTACAATCCGCTGCGCCATCGCCAGCCCCAGCCCCGTCCCCCCTTTTTCGTCGAGTAATACGCCCGAAAAATCTTGTCCAGATCCTCCGCCGGAATCCCCATCCCCGTATCGATCACATCGATCACCGCATCCCCCCCGCTGCTGGCCGCCGATAGAATCAATTCCCCTCCCGCCGGCATCGCCTGCATCGCATTGATCATCAGGTTCAATATCGTCTGTTTGATCAGCCGCGGATCCACCTCCGCCATCAGCGGCCCCGGATTCGGCTTAAACCTCAATTGCACCCGATTGAGCTGCGCCTGCGGCACATAAAAATCCGTCAGCTCCTCCAGCAGCACATTCAAATCCACCCGCTGCCGCCGAAGCTCGATCTTCCCCGCAAACCGCAAAAAATCGTCCAGGATTTCCCGCAGCCGCGACGCCTCCCGCGTCACCGTCCCCAGCCGTGCGATCAGCCGGCTGTGCGCCGGATCATTCGGATCCAAATCTTCCTGAAGCAGTTGCAGATTCAGCAATACCGTAGACAGGGGATTCTTGATCTCATGCGCCAGCCCCCCGTAAACGTACCAACCTCTGCCAGTCGCTCCACGTTCGCGATGCGCGACCTCAGCCGCGCGATGCGCCGATTCGAAGCCGCCCGGATGCGCCGCAGAGTTCGCCGGCCGCGCCCAGCGCCGCCCCAACTCGCCGCCCAATCACGACGGCAATTCCCCCGCACACCAGCAGACTGCCGAGCAAACCGATCAGCAGTCCTGGCAAAAAGTGGTTCATGGGCGGGAGGCTAATTTAACCTCGCCGACGCTAAACTCTAACTACCTTGGCCCGTTCGGCTATCCGCTTCACCGCCTGTGCACTCAGTCCCTTGGCGCCGGAGACCTGGTCGTACTCGACCTTCTCCCCGTCCTTCAACGAACGGAATCCATCTCCGTGGATACTGCTGAAATGAACGAAAACGTCCATTCCTTCGGGATTCAGAATGAATCCGAAACCCTTTTTCGAATCAAACCATTTGACGGTTCCTGTGGCCATAACCGTTCTCCCACAGAAAAAACGGCAAGATTCAACGGGCGGTTTGATGTGAGCCCAAAATCCCGCCGACAACCAAAGAAATGAAATTGCGATAGCTCCTGCCCCAATTGGCAAGACGCCAGCGCATACGAAGTGACCTTTTTGTACTGCCCAACCATACTTCTCGGGCCGACATGCAATTATTCCAACCGATTGCGACGTGGTCACAAATTAAGACGTCTTTAAGGTTAACAGTTCCGGGCAAATTTGCAATAAATTTTTCGCCCTACCTTAAAAAATTATTGCAGTTCTCCCATAGGAATTCCCCCCATATAGTCAATTCCATGTCCACCCCGCAGCAAGCCACCCGCACCGTCCTTGTCGTCGACGACAACCAGGTCGTCACCCGCTCTCTAATGTCTTTGCTTCGAACCGAGGGTTTCGAGCCAAAAACCTTCCAGGCCGGCCGGCCAGCACTTGATTACATCCGTGACCATTGCCCCGACATCGCCCTCCTCGACATCCACCTCCCCGACATCTCCGGCCTCGAACTCTCCCGCCAACTCCGCAAAATCCACGGCAATAGCCTCCCCATCATCATCTTCTCCGGCGACAGCTCCATCGACACCCTCCGCTCCCTCCCCGACGCCGGCGCAACCATCTTCATGAGCAAACCCGTCAACGTCCCCCATTTGATGGAATCCCTAAAACAATACACCACCCCCCAAACCCCCTGAGAACGAATACCGAATCCCAGTCTTCCAGTTCGGCATTTGGCAATCGGCATTCTCTCCCCCCGTTCATTTCCCCCACATTTTTTCCCCCAAACGCCCCTTATCGCTATACTCCCCCCATGGCCACCGAAGCTTCTAACAAAAAGCGTAAAGTCACTTTCCTCGTCCAGTTCACCCAGACCTTCCAGGTCCCCGGCAGCAGCCCCCTCACCGGCTCCGGTTCCACCCAGATCAACATCGACGACGTCCCCGGCGACATCAGCCTCGACAAGCTCACCCAAACCGTCCAATCCACCGTCGACGCCCTGCGCCAGGCAGGCTTCCAGATCACCCGCGTCAGCCTAATGCTCTAAATCTGAAATCGGATTTCCCGTTTAGCCGCGACCCGCAGGGGAGCGCGTCCCACGCTCATGTTGCGCGCCATTCAACTCGTCTTCCCCCCCACCCCAAACTTCCCCTCCACATACCCCCGCGCCAACTCCAGATAATGCCCCGTCAACCACCGCATATACTCCAACTCCTCCGCCTTAATCGCCCTAACAACCTTCCCCGGCACCCCCATCACCACCATCCGGTCCGGCACCACCAAATCCGGCGGCACCACCGCCCCCGCCGCGATTAAACACTCCCTCCCAATCACCGTCCGGCTCAGCACTGTCGCCCCCATCCCAATCAGCGACCCCTCCCCCACATACTTCCCATGCACAATCGCCCCATGCCCGATCGTCACCTGATCCCCGATCTCATTCTCCACCCCCGAATCGCAGTGAATGACTGCATTATCCTGCACATTCACCTGCCGCCCGATGATCACCGGCGCCACATCCCCTCGAATCACCGCCCCAAACCAAACACTACTCTCACCCCCAATCTTCACATCCCCCACAATCGTGCAATTAGGCGCGACGATATAACCCCCTTCCACCAAAGCAAACCGCATCACCGCCTGCAACCCCTTCGACGGTCTTCCCGGAACTTCCATCCCCAAAGGCTACCCCTTTTTCCCCCCGAAACAAACGCCCCCCCCTTCTTGCCCAACACCTCAAGGCCGTACCGAACGTTACCAAGGCAGCCAAGTGTTATCGCAGCGGAACCGCGTGTGATATACGAGCCAGCGATTCTTCTCGTCACCAAAACCGTAACCGAAAATACTCTTTATTCTCTTGAAGCTCCAAATAACCCTCATTTGCGGAAAAACCACCCATAAAAAAAGCCCCCGGAGAAAAAATCCCGGAGGCTACATAATAGATGCCCCATTCGACCATGTAACCCCCTATCTCACCCTCACCAGTCTCCTCCGCCCCACCGCCACCAATCCCAGCACCCCCAGCATCACGCTGGAGTTCATCCACGCCGGTGGCGCCGGAACCGCCTGCGAAACCGGCGCCACGCTCGGCGACGCCACCGCTCCATCCGCCAGCGCCGCGCTGAAATTCAGCTTCCCGCTTTCATCCCCGATCGTCAGCGCATTCGCATCCACCACCATCGAATACGTCCCAGCCCCCAGAACGCCCTGCACCTTGAACCCATCGAGGTTATCCGTCGCGATCGGCGTAAACACATTCGCCCCCTCGCCATTGGTCAGGCTGATATGCCCCATCGCCGACCCTTCCCCGCTCAGGTTCGCCGTTAACGTATACCCTTCCGCCTCCGAAACCTTGAACGTCACCTCAAACACCGACGTGCTCGATCCACTGTCCGAAATCCCCGTCCCCAATATCGAGCTACTCTGCACGAACCCGCTGTCCGCAAACCCCGTCCCTCCCAGCGCCGAATTCTGCAGCGCCGACGCCGAAGAATTCGCGCTCTCCGCCCCCAAACTCGCCGACGCCGACGCATTCCCCAGAAAATCCCCCAATCCCCCCGCCTGCTGCGACTGATTCTCCTGGATCGTATGCGCAACCGTCCCCGTCCCTCCGCGCGCGCCCCGATACCACCGCACTCGCCGACACCGATCTATTCTGAAGTGCGTACGAAATCGGAACCGACGTCCCGTGCGCAACCGCCACCGCCCCAAGCGCCACCGCCCCAAAGGCTACTTTCCTTGCCGTTATCATCGCTCTTACCTTTCCCACTTCAAACCTTTCTCGTCGCATGAGAAACTCCGTTTCAAATACCGGCGACTGTAGCCTCTCTTCGGTCATCCACTCCGAATAACTGGACAGACCGATAATGGCCCTGTCCCACCCGCCTCAAGAGAGGTAAGTTATCGGCATGCGCTGGATCGTCGGCGATATTCACGGAATGTCGCTCCCCCTTAAGGGACTGCTCGACGCCGTCTCCAAACGCGATCCCTCTCCCTCCTGGATCTTCGTCGGCGACTACGTCAACCGCGGCCCAGATTCCCGCGGTGTCATCGATCTCTTGCTCAAGCTCCCCAACGCCCGCTTCGGACGCGGCAATCACGACGACATCTTCGACGTCCTCATCAACGGCCAAAGCTACGTCGAGCAGCTCACCAACAACAACCGCGCTGGCGCTTTCAAATGGTTCATGGAGCACGGCCTCCGCGAAACCCTCGCCAGCTACGGCGCCAGAGATTCCACGATGCGGGGAATGCTCACGCACCCCACCACCGCCGGCCTCGACGATCTCATCTCCGGCATCCCGCAATCGCACCGCAGCTTCATCCGCAACCTTCTTCCCGTCATCGAAGAAAAAGATATCTTCATTGTCCACGCCCGCTGGGACCCCGCCACCCCCGATGAAGACCCCAGCCCCACAACCTATCTCGACGTCGACACCAACCTCCGCAAAACCGCCACCTGGGGACGCTTCACCATCGAAGAAGTAGATCAGCCCAAAACCTGGCGTCGCACCGGCTTCTTCGGACACACTCCCGTCGACTTCTACGGCGTCCGCGGCGGCTTCAACCCCCAGGGCGGTGGAAAGCTCGTCCCCATCATCGGCGAAAAAATGGTCCTCTTAGACACCGCCGCCGCCCTCAGCCCCGTCGGCCGCCTCACCGCCTTCTCCCCCGACAACCGCAGCTACATCCAGGTCGATCGCCAGGGAAAACCCGTTGACAACACTTAATGCCATAATCGTAGGTCACTCTGATCTGTGAACGCCACGGACTTCGGTGAGCGCAGTCGAACCGCGCCGCCGTGGGGGATTTCCCTATGCCGCCCCAAACCGATCTCCCCCACCTTCGCCCCCACCACCTCAAGCTCGCGCTCCTCCAGCCGCAGATCGCCCCCAACACCGGCAACATCGCCCGCGCCTGCGTCGCCACCTCCTCCGAGCTCCATCTCGTCCGCCCCCTCGGCTTCGTCCTCTCCGACAAAAACCTCCGCCGCAGCGCCATGGACTACTGGCCCAAACTCCGCCTCACCGTCCATGACGATTCACCAGCCTTCTTCGATTTCGCCAACCGCGCCGGCGGCAACCTCTGGCTCTTCTCCACCAAAGGCTCTCTCTCGTTATGGGACGTAAAATTCTCCGACTCCGACTGGCTCATCTTCGGCAGCGAAACCGCCGGTATCCCCGATTCCATCCTCTCCACCCACCCCGGCCGCGTCCTACGCATCCCCCAAGCCCCCGACCAGCGCTGTTTGAACCTTTCCGTCGCCGCCGCCGTCGGATTATTTGAGGCGCTCCGCCAACTCCATTCGGGTACAATCCCCGGCTTTGCAAAAGGCTGACCATGAATTCCGAAAAACCCACAACCCTTTCCGAAAAACGCTGCCAACCCTGCGCCCCCGGCACCCCCGCCCTCTCCCAGAAGCAGATCGACAACCTCCTCCCCGACGTCCCCGGCTGGAAAATCCACGACGGCGCTCTCTGCCGATCCTTCGACTTCAAGGACTACCACCACACCATGGCCTTCGTAAACGCCGTTGCCTGGGTCGCCCACCGCCAGGACCATCACCCCGACCTCAAGGTCGGCTATAACCGCTGCGAAGTCCACTTTAGCACCCACTCTGTGAAAGGACTCTCGGAGAATGACTTTATCTGCGCCGCGAAGGTGAACGACCTGCTGGCATGACGCCGCAGTTCGAATCCACATTATGCCGACGCCCGCGCTATTCCTCATCGTAGCGACCCTCCTCCCCCTCGCGTCGTTCACGCTCCTCCTCTCCATCGGCCGCCGCATGGGACAGCCCCTCTCCGGCTGGATCGCCTGCGCCATCTCCGCCGCATGCTTCGCCCTCTCCATGGCCGCCACCATCGCCTGGATCGGCGGCGGTGAGCTCGCCGGACTCACCTGGGGCTTTGGCGACAAACCCATCGAACTCGCCTTCAAAATCCTCCCCACCCCCTTCGGCAATCTGAACCTCTATATCGACACCCTCACCGTCGCGATGTTCAACACCATCACCCCCGTCGCCGCACTCGTCTGCCTCTTCGCCGTCCGAATCCTCCGCGACGACGTCCGCTTCGTTCAATTCTTCAAATATTTCCAGCTCCTACTCTTCTCAACCCTCGCCCTCGTCCTCAGCGGCAATCTCTTGATGGCCGTCATCTTCTGGGAACTCATCGCCCTCGCCGGCTATCTCCTTTCCCCCCCGCCAACCTCCATGCGCGCCTTCATCCTCTTCCGCCTCGGCGACGCCGCACTTCTCCTCGGCGCAATCACCCTCTGGCGTTCCACCGGCAATTCCACATTCCTGCAACTCGACCGCCTCGTCGCCGCCAACATGATCCCCGCCAAAACCCTTGCGATTGCCGGGTCCGCGCTGGCCCTCGCCTCCCTCATCAAATCCATCCAGTTGATCTTCCGCCCGCGCCTCGTCGCCGCCGCCATTCTCCAGACCGTCACCGCCAGCGCCGCCGCCGTCTACTTCCTCGCCCGCATCTTCCCCCTCCTCACACCCCAAATCCAAATCGCCATCGCCGCGATTGGACTATTGATGCTCATCGCCGGCGCCATCCTCGCCCTGATGCAGCAGGACATCGCCCCCCTCCTCGGCTTCAGCACCCTCTCCCAACTCGGCCTCATGTACATGGCCATCGGCATCGGCTCCTGGGCCGGCGCCCTCTTCCAACTCCTCTCCCACGCCTTCTTCAAATCCGCGCTCCTCCTCGCCGCCGGCGCCGTCGTCCAAACCACCGGCGGCCAGCAACGCCTCGCCGAACTCGGTGGCCTCGCCCGAAAACTCCCCGTCCTCTCCATCTTCTTCGCCATCCCCCTCCTCGCCATGGCCCCCGCCCCCTTCACCGCTGGCTACTACAGCTCCCAGCTCATCTTCCAACACTCCGGCGCTTTGGCCGCCACCCGCGGCGGATTCTTCTGGATCTTCTTCGCCCTCCCCTCCCTCGTCTCCATCCTCACCGCCCTCTACCTCACCCGCTGCTGGATGCTCATCTTCTTTGGCCTCCCTCGAAACTACCCCTTCTTCGAACGCGCCCGCGAACGCACCAGCTTCTGGTTCCCCCTCGGCGCTCTCGCCCTCCTCAGCCTCATCGGCGGCACCCGCCTCATGGACATCGACCGCTTCGTCGAACAATCCGCCCAGGAAACCGAAAACTACTGCAACACTCTCCGCGACCCCTCAACCCCCCTCTTCGCCCCCTTCACCGCCCCCACCACGCGCCTGCCGCAGGATGTCGGCCTCCACCTCTTCAACCGCTACGCCATCTGGACCCCGGCGGTTGGCATCCTCGCGGGATTCGCAATCTACTCGCGCCGCCGCAAGCCTCAGAAGGAATAAATCAATTCCCGCGCCAACCGAAATCACCCCTCCCGTTTAGCCGCAACCCCGTAGGGGTGCGCTTTCCCGCTCCAGCGCGGGTGAGGGCCTGCACCAAACCCCAGTCAAAAGAAAGTGCCCCACTTTCCCCCAAACGGTAGTGGTATACTCTCAAATAACCGGCGAAATCTTCTTTCTCGCGGGCTTGTAATTAGTCAAACGCCCGCCAAGCAATCGCTCTTCCCGCTCCAGCAATTCGACAAAATCACGCATCGTCCACTGCTTATCGGCAAGCCCCGCCGCCATTGCTGGTGTCGTTTTGATCGTCGTGTGTTTTCGAACGAAGTTGTAGTGAAAATACTGCAACGCAACCATGTGCTCGTGATTCGCCAGCTTTTTCGAGAATCCATTTGTGAGTCGAGTGAATCGTCGATTGCCCATTCGGACGGTTAAATTCTGGCGTTCGACGTAACTGGTCGAAACGTGTTTTGATTTAGGATTTCCACATATCGCGTTCTTTTGCGCCGATTACTTGCGGAGGACTGTATCGGCCCGGCCCAGATTTATCCGGACCGTAAATCTTGACGAGCTGCGCGAAGTCTATGTCATTACCGAAGGCGCTATCCACCGCGTCTAGGTACGCCCGCAAGCCATCGGAAGTTAGCTGAACGCGATTTGCCAGCCTGTCGGCAACATCGGTCATAAATTTGTGGGCGAACCATCCGTTGCGCTGGCCGACGGTGTAGCCGATAATGAGCTTTGTGTCCGCGTCGATTGCTACCCACGTCCACACGTCGCCGATGCCAAAAACGCCTTCAAGGTCGGCGGGGACGTTCTTTTGCTTTGCGCCGATGAATGCCCAAACTTCGTCGCATTGGACGCGACGGCTTCGAATGTTGCAGACCGTCAAATCGTGGTATTGAGCGGCGAGCGTTCCGGCGTCCGCCAGCAAGCGAAGGACGGTGATTTTGTTCACCCCGTACATCCGGCACGTTGAGGCGATGCTGTTCCCCTCGACTAGAGCCGTAAGAATCGCCGCCCGCGTGCCGATGTTTAATTTCTTCATGTGGGTTATTATAGCCAAAGTAATCCACGGCCGTCAAGAGATTTCCGCTTGACAGAATAGATTTATTTGGCCATAATAACGCTATATGGCTAGACCAAAAAAAGACCCGTCGGAACGAAAAAGTGTTGATATCCGTATCCCCATGACCGAGGACCAGAAAAAGCTCGTCCTAGAGGCGGCCGCCGACGACCACGCGGACGTTGCTACGTGGGCTAGGCCGATCCTCTTGGGGTTTGCGGAGGAAAAACTTATTAAACGCGCTACGCCACGCAAGCGTTCATCCGCAAAGCCATAAGCCCGGCTTCGCTAATCTGCCGGGGGCTTGGCGATTGCCCGCGAGAGACAATCTTATTGAGGGCGACCTTGTACGCATTTCCTAGTCCGCCTTTTCTAATCTGCCCCTCAAGCCAAATGGCGTCTTTCCGATTCGATGTCCAGTTAGGAATCTCAACCGGAAATTCGGAGAGTATGCCAACCATGTCGGCCACCAGTCGGCCAGCGTCATTGATGCGAATATCTTCCCATCTGCGGGGAGCCAACTCGGAAGCAATGGCCTCACGCAGTTCTATATCCGGCATCGAACTAACTGAATTCATGAAGAAATCTCCTATTGGGATGGCTTATGACAGCTTTAGAACAAACATTCAATGATGTTTGCAACTACTATGGATACACGGTTTATGATCCACTCGCCGCCGATCCGGAGTTGGTTGAATCAAAAACGCTGCGCCATCTTCACGGTTTTGGAAATGATCTAATCGAGGAATACCGGCACCAAGTCTGCCCCAAATTGCCGAAGGTTCATTTTGGTTTCGTGGACAACAGTCGCCTGAACGCATTTGCGTTCCACGAGGAAAAATCGGGATGCGGCTTTATAGCGGTCCACACCGGAACTATTTGTCTGATCTATGACCTGTTTTACCGGCTGCTTTCTCGTCCCGATGTGCTTCCCAATCTCGGAAACTCTCGCGCGGAGAGACTTCGCCGACCCTACTGTTCGGAAGGCATCGTTAACGACTTTTCAAAACTTTCCGTGCTAGGAAATCATCTGGGCGGAAGATTGGCGGAAGTGTTCCCGATTGATGAGGTCCGCAAAACGCACGCGGAGAGCCTATCGCTCATAGCCTTTGAGTTCGCAATCATTCATGAGTTGGCGCATCTGGCAGCCGGACATTCTGAATACAAGAACGCCAAAGCCAAGAGTCCTCTTTTGTTTGAACTTCAAACTGGCCGACTAAATCTTCACCCGCTTGTTAAGCAATACTTTGAGGTGGTCGCGGATGCTCACGCATCGCTCTGGTCGTGGCTAAAGCGGTTGAGAAATATGAGCGATTCACAAAAGACTGCCCGCGCGCTCATAGAGCGGGGAAAGGACCTTGTAAATCGGGATCAATTGCTAATGTCCGATTGGGTGTTTGCAATCGTTTTTATGTTTTGGCTGTTTGATGTCCCGATTACGATGAGATCAATCCACAAGGCATCCCATCCGCCCGCGCCGCTAAGGGGCATCTGGGCAAACGTGCACGTTTACGGGAAGGTCCAGCAAAAGTCGGCAGAAGATATAAAAGTGCAATGGGACAACGCCAGGGTCGCGAGCGCAAAGTTAATCGACAATTCGCTTGATCTAATCGGCGGGCAAAAAATAATTCGCAAAAGAAAAAACTATTACAGTGCGGCTGGCTACAAAAAGATGATGGGCCACCTTGTGGCGATAATGGACGCTGGTAATCGCGTGCAACCGGATGTAGAAAAGTTCAACCATTATCACGATGTCCGGGTTTCTGTGTCCTCGCCACCTGCGCTCCCGCCTCAAACGCCGCCCGCAGCAGCGCCATAGTCCTCCCGTCAATGTTCTGGATTGCCCTTGACCACTCTGTCCACGCTGCCTCAAAATCCGATGGCAGCGGCTTTTCGTGGCGGGAAATTATCTCGGAAACGACGCGGTGGGCGACCTGGGCCGGATCGGGATTCTTGGCCTTTTTCATGAGGGGATTATAACCAGCACAGAGAGCCCGGTAGAATACGCTGGGTGATGAGCAACCAGACTTTAGATTATCGAAGCCCCGAGCCACCCGTTAAACGACGCGGCAAGTGGACAGGATGGCTCTCGCTCGTATCCCTTACCTTTTTTATGCTATTCGCATCGGGGATGTCGATTCTCGCGCTTCCGTTTCTCGTTATATCCCTGTTTTGCGGGATTGATTCAGTCGTAATATGCCGAAGCAGATCGGTTCCAGGATGGATCGGATTTGGACTCAGCGCCGTATTCCTGGCTGTCTTCGTGGTGATTGTGTGTGCAAGGCTATAATGACCGAAAACTGTTATTGCGAGAGTATACCACTACCCCCCAAACCCTAAAAACTCGCCGCCACATTTACTAAAAAATTGACAAAACCCCACCAAAACAAATTTTCACTCTTCGCGCTCCACCCGTAGTCGTTATATTGATAATGCCATTCCAACGGCAGATGTCATGGGGCGCAAAACCGGCCAATTGAGGGCGCGCCAAAACCGGCCATTTTGAGGCACAGGAGATTGGGTTATCGACCTTGGCTTTCGGCGGTTGCCGCAAGCCAATGGTGGGATGGCCAATCAACTCAAGATGGCGGAAGTACAAGCAATTTTGGCACTTGTGCGCAGCGGCTGGTCCAATCGGAACATCGCCCGCCAACTCGGCGTTCACCGGGAGACCGTTGGACGCCACATCCGGTTGTCGGGCGGCGATCCTGCGGCGCCCGGATCGGATTCAAAACCGGCCAGCGCGCCCCTCGGCTCGACGGTGCTCGCCGCAGGCGGCTCGACGGTGCTCGCCGCAGGCGGCTCGACGGTGCTCGCCGCAGGCGGCTCGACGGTGCTCGCCGCAGGCGGCTCGACGGTGCTCGCCGCAGGCGGCTCGACGGTGCTCGCCGCAGGCGGCTCGGAGAGCGCGCCCACCGGGTTATCCGGTGCGCCCATCGGGTCGGTCAGTACGGCATCGCCCTGGCGTGAGGTCATTGTTCAGAAGTTGGAAGCCGGGCTGACGGCCCAGCGGATTTATCAAGACATCTCCAGCGATCACGGCTATGCCGGCAGCTATTACAGCGTGCGCCGGTTCATCAAGAAGCTCTCGGCTGCCGCGCCGGCGCCCTTTCGCCGGATGGAATGCGAGCCGGGAGCCGAGGTGCAGGTGGACTTCGGCCGGGGTGCGCCCTGGTCGGTCCTGACGGCAAACGCAAAGCAACCTGGGTCTTCCGCATTGTGCTGAGCCACAGCCGCAAGGGGTACGCCGAGGCGGTGGAGCGGCAGACGACCGATGATTTTCTGCGTTGTCTGGAAAATGCCTTTACGCACTTCGGCGGGATGCCGTCAGCGCTGGTGATCGACAATCTTCGCGCGGCGGTGACGCGGGCGGACTGGTTCGAGGCGGAGTTGTGTCCCAAGGTCCGGTCGTTCGCCGAACATTATGGAATCGCCATTCTGCCCACCAAGCCGTACACGCCGCGGCACAAGGGGAAGATCGAGCGGGGCATCGGCTATGTGAAGAGCAATGCTCTCAAAGGCCGGCAATTCGCCTCGCTCTCGGATCAGAACGCGCATCTGCTGACGTGGGAGAAGAGCGTGGCCGACACGCGCATCCACGGCACGACGCGGCGGCAGGTGAAGGAAGTCTTCGAGCAGGTAGAGAAGCCGGCACTGTTGGCTCTGCCGCCGGTGCGATTCGATCTTTTCACCGAGGCGTTGCGCAGTGTTCACCGCGACGGGCACGTGGAGATCAAGGGGGCGTACTATTCGGTCCCGCCGGAGTTTTTGGGCCAGCGGGTCTGGGCGCGGTGGGACGGGCGCACGGTCCGGCTGTTCGATCAGAAGATGCGTGCGATCGCTCTGCACGCGCAGCGTCCGCCGGGCAGGTTCTCGACGCAAGACGCCCATATCCTGCCGGAGAAGATCAGCGGCATCGAGCGTGGAACGACCTGGCTTCTCCAGCGGATCGAATGCATCGGGCCGCACGCCACGCAGTGGGCGCAGTCAATGCTTCAGCATCGCGGCATCGAAGGCGTGCGCGTGTTGATGGGGCTGCTGTCGCTGGCCAATCAGCAGCCGCGACCGGCCGTGGAACGAGCCTGCGAGATTGCTCTGGGGCATGGCGCGTATCACCTGCGCTCCCTGCGGCAGCTCATCGAACACCAAAACGGCGCGCCGGTTCAACAACACTTCGAGTTTGTTCAGGAACATCCAATCATCCGCGGACTGGCCGATTACGGACAGTTCGTACGCGACGCAATCACCCAAGCGGAGGCTTTGCCTGCCGCACAACCTTTACAGGCCTGCCCTGAGCAGAGCCGAAGGGAGTCCACCCCATGAGACCTTCGTTGATGCAGACGCTCAAGCAACTTCGGCTTTCAGGTCTGGCGAGCAGCCTTGAAGTTCGCCTGAGCGAGGCGGCCGGCAATCGGCTCGACCACAGTGAGTTTTTGGAACTGATCCTTCAGGATGAACTGAACGTCCGATCCAGCCGGCAGATCGGCCGGCGCGTCAAGGCGGCGATGTTCCGCGACACCAAAAACCTCGACGAGTTCGACTTCTCCTTCAACACCTCCATCAAACGCAAACAGATTCACGATCTGGCCGCCGGCCAGTTCATTCGTGACAAACGTGACGTGCTCTTGCTGGGTCCGCCCGGCGTGGGCAAATCGTTTTTGGCCCAGGCCATCGGACACCAGGCGATCAAGAGCGGCTTGGTGGTCCTGTACCGATCCATCTTCGACCTGGCCCGCGACTTTTTAGGCGACGAGGATCTGGGAGCCCAGGACAAGACGCTGGCCCGGTATCTCAAGCCTGATCTGCTTATCATCGACGACATGGGAATGAAGCAGCTTCCGCGGCGCAGCGGCGAATGCCTGCTGGAGATCGTCATGCGCCGGCACGAGAACCGCTCGACGATGATGACCAGCAACCGTCCACTGGAGGACTGGGCCAAGCTGATCGGCGACGTGCCGGCGGCCACGGCCATTCTGGATCGGTTCCTGCAGCACGCCACGATCATCAACATCACCGGCAAGAGCTACCGCCTTCGGCATGGGGGCCATTCGACTTCGCTCACGGCAGGCCAATCCGGGACACCGGAAAAGACAAATCCAAAAGGACGGCGGAGTACCGCCGGCGATGAAGGGTGCTCCCCCCCGGAAGACACCGTGACAGAGCCGCCGTTGTCTTCTGATGTGGGGGTATCCGCCGGCCAGACGGCGTGAACGGGGACCAATAACTCAAGGAACAGTTGCGTCGGATAGAACGGATGCGGTATAGAATACGTCAGCACATTGGCCGGTTTTGAAGCGCCCCGCCCTGGCTGGTTTTGGTGCGCCCCGTGACAGGCAGAAGGGGAAACGAGTATGCGTGCCCGGAGGCAGCCAGCGGCTTATTGTGAAATCACCCCAAAATTGATCCGCCCACCAAAGCACAAATTCGTGCCCTTGGCCGGCACGCTCATCGCCCTCTGCGCACAGCGCGTCGAAGCACAATTCGAATTTACCAGTGAGCAATATAGTGAATCCGCCACCTCATCCGCAACCGATGGCACCCCCGCAAGCCAAAGCTTCAGCAATCAAAATGTGCTCACCAATGATCAGTCCGCGAACGCCGCCTCCGGATCGTCGCCCGGAGCCGAGTATGCCACCGCAACATCCGTTGAAGCCAGCCAGAATGACGTGTTGGACACGTATACCATTACTGCAGGTGGTGGCGACCTCGGCTATGCGTCTGCGCCCGATGGTGGAACCGCCACTTCAACCGGCATGACCAGCTTCTCCTCGACCTTTCAAGTTTCAACGCCGGAGGAATTCACCCTCACCGGCAGCCTTGGACAATCCCTTGGAAGCGACGATGTCACGTTCAGTCAGGGGGCGGATGTGCTTTATCAGGCAAGTGTCAATGGAACCCTCGCCGACTACGGCTCCGCTCCCGTCTCTTTTTCGTTGCTGCTTATGCCGGGAGTTTCTTATACGTTGGCGGCAACTTCGTCGCAGACGAACAACGACGACACATTGGAACAGGGGATAAACAGCTTCAGCATCGCGGCGACGGTTCCCGAACCTTCGACAGCCGCGATCACACTGATCGCCGCGTCCAGCCTATTTCGCAGACGCCGACGCCAGAGGCCCGGAAATCATTTGCTTCTTCCCATCCTCCCCACAACCAGCGGATCGGTTCGAACCTCGAATTGACCCCCCGTCTTCCCCCTCGCCCGGTAATCCGCGAGAGGGCAAGCGAGCCCCGACCCGCGCGGGTGAGGGCCCTCAGTTGCGTCGCGCGTTTAGTTACATGTTTTTGCCTATTCCCTTTGTGCAGCGGTATACTCCCCTTCCGCTCAGCAGCACATACGTCTGCCGTACAGGGTTAACAGTTCAGCCATTTCTGTCTCACGCGCGAAGGAGAAACGAATGTCAAACCTTTTCTGGTTGGCCCAGACCAACGGACCGGTGGTTACCCAATCCGGATCCCCCGTTGCCATGATGGTTTTCGCGATTATCGAATTAGGCATTGTCATCCTCATGATCGCCGCGCTGTGGAAGGTATACGCCAAGGCAGGCCAACCCGGCTGGGCCGCGATCGTTCCGATCTACAACTTTTATATATTGCTCAAGATCGCCGGCCGACCGGGCTGGTGGCTGATCCTCGGCTTCATCCCCTTCATCAACCTCATCCTCCTGGTCCTCCCCTTCGACATCGCCAAAAAATTCGGCCAGGGAACCGCCTTCGGATTCGGCCTTTTGTTCCTCGGATTTATTTTCTATCCGATCCTCGGCTTCGGCGATGCCCAGTACATGCCCGAACCCGCCGAGCCGCGCGGTTTCCAGGTCATCCCCGGAACCTAACCAAGCACTCGCAATTCCGACCCCCTCCCCGCCCCCGTTTAGCCGCAACCCCGCAGGGGTGCGTGTGTCTTTTCCTCGTCATTCCGCGCATAAAACCATCTCTCCTCCCCGTCAGTTAAAACAATATCAGAATTCCGAAAAAAAAATTTCACGATACGTCCAAAATACGTCCAAAACGTGCACCTTTCGCCCTACTTATAGAGGCGCACACTTTCCCATGAAGATGATCATGAAGCTCAAAACCTACAACCTTTCCCCCCGTCGCAATTCGCGAAAAACCCCCGGATCCGCCCACCCCCCTCTTCAAAAAATCTCCAATCCGTCAACGGTAACGAAACCCCCCGCCACATCGCAGTATTAACGATTTGCAACCACTAACTTCCCTATGATTCCACCCCGCTATATATGAAGTCGCAATCCACGAAATCCTCCCCTCCTTCACGCCGCATTCCGCGACTCGACTCCGAGCTCCTCGCGCAGTTCCCCCACTCGCTTGGCCAGCTCCTCCATCCTCTCCCGCCGCTTCTGGATCGGCTCCAGCATCTCCCCGATCCACCCCAGTGCCCGCGTCGTAAGGTTCAGCGAATCCTCGCGGTCATCCGCCGATTTCCATCTCCCCAGCAGCCGATCCACCCGCCGCCGAGTGCTCCAGCGAAGCAACCCCCAGATCACCAGATACCAGATCAGCAGAAACACCGCGCTCCGCAGCAGATACGCCGCCCCGAATATCTCCACGAACACCACCGCCGCCTCCCGCGAACTGGCAAACACCGACTGCCCCGAAAGCATCGCCTCCAGCAGCGGCTGCACCAGCGGAAACCACAGCAGCGCCCCGATCGTCAAAACCACTCGCACGACCGGCGCGATGATTCCATTCCGCCCCGACAGCTTTTCCAGCGCCACCCCGCGCTGCGCCCGCACAGTCTCCACCAGCGATTGCCGCAGCCGCCCCTCCGCCATCGAAGCCTCCATCGGCTCCCACAGTTTCTTCCCCGCATAAAGCCCCGCCACCGCCGGATCCGACTGATTGAGCTGCGCAAACGCCGACTGCACCGGCGTTGCAATCGACCCGCCCCCGATCTTCACATGCGCTTCGATCAGCGCCTCTTCTCCCCCAAAGAACGACCCGGCACTCGCGTTCTCCCGCAGTACAAACCGCAGCGGCGAAAGCAGCGCATGCAGCACGTTCACGATCGGCCAGCGCGAAACCCGCCGCGCAAAGACCCCGTCCGTCATCACCATCCGGTAAACCGGATCGTCGATCATCCCCGGAATAATCCCCTCCACCAGCGGCACGCCCACCCGCTCGTCCAGAATATCGGATGCCAACTCATCCAGCCGTCGCAGTTGCGCCGCCCGCCCCGGCAGATCCTGCCTCCCCAGCCAATCCAGCAGCGACCGGCTCCGGCGCCGCGCCGCCAGCTCCCGCGATTGCTCCAGCGTATCCGCCGATTTCTCCCGCGAAAGCAATTTCACCAGCTCCGGCAGATCGAATTCCTTCTGCTTCTTCGCCGAGATCATAAAAATCCGCGGCCGTTGGGCCAGCGAAACCGCCCGCTGAATCCGCCCCGAAAATCCTCGCGCAGCTCCTCCGCCTCCTCCGCGGAAACCTGGTCCATCTTGTTCAGACAGAACAAAAAATTCCCCGGATCATTCCCCGCCGCCACCTTCGCCAGCAGATTCAGCGGCTGAATATCCGCATATTTCTCCACGCTCTGAATCCACACCGGAAAAAGCATGTGCCGCAGCACACCGCGCGTAATCTGCAGATGCGATGCGAACCGGCTGTCGATATCCGGCAGATCCACCAAAACCTGCCCCCCCAATTTCGCTTCATCATGCGGCACGATGCGGAACTTCCCCGGAATGGCCCGCTCCAGCAACTCCGCCGCCTCACCCTGCCGCGACCGATGCACATACGCGATGGCCATCTGCGTACCCGGCCCATGCGAGGTCTCGGCAGTAATCGCCGCCCCCGCCAGCGCATTCACCAGCGCGCTCTTCCCCACTTCCTTCCCCCCGATCAGCCCCACCAGATAAATCCCCCCTGCGGGATCTCCCGCCAACGTCGGCGAATCGTCCTCCAGCAGCTCCGGCCCACTCGCCCCGGTCAGCTCCATCGTCTCGCGCACCAGTGTTTCCGCTTCACTTCGATTCATGGATCGACTCCTGCAACTGATCCGCCATCGTTTCGATCGATTCGATCTCCGAAAACTTCGGCGCCGCGCTTCGATCCACCCCAGCGTCTGCCGAAGCTGCTGATGCGCCAGCCGTTCAAACCGCGCCCCGATCGTCCGGTTCGCCAGCCGCGTCCGCGAGGCGACTTCGTTGCTCAGCCGCTCCGTCAGCCAGGTCGCCAGCGAATATCCCCCCAAAACCATCAGGTCGATATGCCCGAAAATCGCGTGATGCGCCGCGACAATAATCGCCAGCAGGTAAGGCGCGGCCTCGGTCCATTGCGTCAGCTTTTCACCACCAGGAATATGCTTCAGCACCTTCAGCAAAATAGCCGTATCGCGCGGCGTCGCGTTCCAGCGCTTCTGCAGCCACTCCTTGAGCTGCGCCAGCTCCTCATCCGCGATCTTCCCCGCATCCTGGGGATCGAATTTGCTCGCAGCATAACCCGAAGCCGGATCCTCGACCCATTTCCTGCCCCATGCGGTGGAGCGCAAACAGTCATCGATCCGGCTCTGGATCACCGTGAATTGATCCACCAGATCCGCCCGAAAATCCGGCCCCTCGCCCGCTTGCGAACTTTCATCCACCGCCAGCGAAAATTTCTGATCGGTCTTCCCATGCACCAGCAAATCCCACACGCCGCGCGGAAAACGCACCAGCAGCCCCGGCATCTGCCGGATCCGATCCCGAATCCGCCCCGGGCCGATGAGGTACAGCACGCTTTTATGCTGAAGCCGCCGCTGCAATTGTTCCGTGATCGGATTCACGTCGATCCCCGGCGCCGGCGTTTCCATCGCCCGCAGCGCCAAACCAATCGCGTCAATCTCCCGCCGCTGCTCGCGCAGGGGCGAAGTAATCTGATCGCGCAATCTCCCCAGCAGATCGCTCATCCGCATCCCCAGCCCCTTCTCGCGCCGATTCCTCCGGCAATTTCATCCCCGCAATTGCCGCCGCAGCGCCGCCAGATTCCGCTCCACCGGCGGCTCATACGCCGCGTCATCCCGAGCGATCGCAAAAACGTCGCTCTGCACCATCTGCCGATAGTCCTCCAGCATCTCCGCCGTCTCGCATTTGTTCATCACATAAATCGCCGGCAGCCCATACCGGCCCGCCAGCCGGTAATACGGCAGCAGCTCCGTCATCTGATATTTCTCCGGCGAAACCAGAAAAATAATCCCCTCCGCCCACCGAAAAACCCGCTCCGCCTGCGCATGATGCACCGGCTGATCCCCGTCCAAATCCGGCGTGTCGACCAGAACGACTTTCTCGAGCAATTCGTTCTTCGCCTCCACCACCAGCAGCGAATCGTTCTGCCCCCGCGCCGGGAGCTCCGCCGGATTCACCGCCGCATGCTGAATCCCCAGCCAGTTCTCCGGCACGCCGCCCGAAGCAATCGCCACCGGCCCAGCCGTAAACGTCCGCCGAAAACTCGCCGCCGAAAGATTCGCCCCCAGCAGCCGGTTCACCAGCGTGCTTTTGCCCGTGCCGGTCCCCCCCAGAATACAAACAATGATTCGCCCGTCGTTCTTCTGCCGGATATGAAACAGCGCCGCCGCCGCATCCCCGCGCCAGCGCAATCGCCGGCAAGCCGCCGCGCAGCGATCCCACTTTCCCGTCCAGCGCCTCAAGGGATTTTTCGAGGGATTTGATGCCCATCAGCGAAACAATGTTATATCACTTCGCACCCGCCGGGGCGAAGCAGCGCCAGAGCTGATAGAAAATCCATATCCCCCAGATTTCCGCCACCAGAAGATAGACCCGTTGCAGGTGAAACACGGCCGTGGCAGCCCCACCCGAAAATCCAAATCCCTCCGCTACCTGCAGAATCGCCGGCAAGATCGCAGCCAGCAGCGGCAATCCCCATTTCACGATCTCCGCCTCTCTGCGAATCAATTCCGATCCCGCCCGCCGCGCCAGCTTCGCGCTCGAAATAGTGAAAAAGGCAGAAAAGCATCACTGCCCTCGTGAGCAGGGGCAACCAATAGACGATCGCCGGCTCCCGCAAAGCCGCCACGTCGCAAATCGGATTGATCAGCGAGATAGCAACTGCACAGCCCGAAAAAAAACGCAGCAGTTGCCGGGGCATCCATTCGCCAGCGGTGGTTTCGGCCGATAGCTGTTCTGCCGTTGGCATAGATATCCACCAAATCCCAAGCAATTGCAGGGCGCCCGTAATCATCGAAAGCAGGAGCACGCCCCCGTCGACGAATTGATCGGGGATGCGCGTGCCGGTCATCGGCACACTCGCGCCGAATCTCTGCAATCGAGAACCGACGAAAGAAACCACATGAACCAGCAAGATCACGCCGGCATAAATTCCCTCCAGCGTAAGCCCCCATCGCACCCGCTGACGCCACTGGCTATCTCCTGTTGCTATCCCCGCCTCGGCCTCCAAAACGTGCGCGGCGATACCCCCCTCGGCAGGCATCTGCCAAACCAGCGCCGTGCGAAGCCTGACAAAAAGAATAATCAGATAGACATTCAGGCAGATAACCACCACGGCCGCCGCGTCAAACACCGGAAACAGTTCCGGT
This sequence comes from uncultured Phycisphaerales bacterium, assembly GCA_963755915.1. Classification (GTDB taxonomy): domain Bacteria; phylum Planctomycetota; class Phycisphaerae; order Tepidisphaerales; family Tepidisphaeraceae; genus PALSA-1353. The sequence goes on along the minus strand of CAVWLP010000002.1, from coordinate 1,242,552 downwards.
ACTTGGCTGAATATCACTACCAAACAAATCACCATCGCCGCGGGCAGCATCCACCGCAGAAGGTTGATCTGTTTCGCCAGCGATGGCGTTGCGTATTCCCTCGCGAACTTTGCGCCGTATCCCAGCCAAAGCGAGTTGAAGATCGGATCGAATGCAAGCTGGTTCAAAGGACACACGTACGATCTGCCCGCCCAGCCAACACAGAAGCGCAACAAAAAAAATCCCGCGACCAGGCATATAACCAGCGATGTGCGCCGAAATGTCGTGCGATGAATCGCCGTGAACGTGTACAAAGCGAAGGCCTGCCCGATGAAAGCCAACCAGTACAGGATCCCCGAATGCGCATAGTACGGCCTTACCCACTGCACGAAATAATTTGGAAGGTTCGCCGCCGGCAGGATCAGAAGCGATTTATCGAGCACCTCCCAGCAGGCGACCCCGATAATCAGCAAAACCCCCAGCCGGGCGGTTTGAAAATGCCCCGGCTCATTCAGCGAAAGCGAATCCGGCAGCAGCGAAAAACCCACCGGGACCGCGCATTCAGGGCAGATGCCATTCGCCGGCAGGCTCCGCAGGTTATACCCGCACCCCCGGCAGACAAGATCGCGTTCGATTGTCTCGGTAGACATCGGGCCAGATTGTAGCGGCTTGGGATTGTTGGTTTCACATTCCCCGCGCGGTACGTTCCCTCACGTGTCCGATTCCCCCAACCGCACCGGCTGGATCGCCCTGGCCGTCATATTGCTCGTCGCCCTTGCCCTTCGCCTTGCCTGGGCATTGCACCAGCCTTCGGACGACGCCGCAATCGACCAGCTTCCCGATCAGCGCGAATACCTCCAGCTCGCCCAGAACCTCAAAAGCTCCTCCAGTCTTTGGATGATCGATCCGCGCTTCGACCAGGCGGTCTATGCCTATCGGACGCCGGGCTATCCCCTGCTTGTCGCACTCTGCGGCGCTAAGCCGATGATGGTGCGCATCGTGCAGGCTTTTATGGACACCAGCACCATCCTCGCCATCTTTCTGCTCGCGCGCCGCTGGCTCACCATGCGCGGCGCGCTGGCCGCCTCCGCCATCGTCGCGATCAACCCCTTTATGATCTTTTTTACGGGACTCATCCTCTCCGAGACCCTTTTCACCTCGATGCTCTGCTGGGGATTGGCGCTGCTGGTCCTCAGTCGCGGGCCGTGGCCGGATGGATCGAAGCTCCTGGCCTGGATCGGAGGTGCGGTGCTGCTGGCCTTTGCCGCGCTGGTTCGGCCCGGCGCAATCCTCATGCCCGTTGTGCTTGGTTGCGGGGCGGCCCTCGCCAATCGTACTGATATTGTGAATCGCTCCCGAAACGCCCACGGCGCTGCCGTGGGGAATTTTCCCCTCCCCGTCGCCGCGACCATGCTGCTCGTCTCCGTCCTGGCGATCTTCCCCTGGGCGGCGCGAAACCGCTTTGTCCTGGGTTCATGGATCTGGACCGCCACCGACGCCGGTATCACCCGCTACGACGGCTTCAGCCCCGACGCCGTCGGAGACAGCAATCAATCCTTCGTCCAGTTCATGCCCTGGACGCGGGACATGACGGAGGTCGCCCGCTCCCGCTATTTCACCGGTCTTGCCAACGAATGGATCAAAGACCATCCATGGGACTGCCTGCATCTGGCCGCTATCAAAATCGCTCGGACCTGGAGTCCAATCCCACTTAGTGCGCAGTATGGAAGCCGATTATCGTATAGGATGGTGGGGCTCGTTTATGGGGTTGGGTTCGACCTGCTGCTGCTCGCCGGACTATGGAAGACCGTACTGCCTGGAGCGGTCAAGCGGCTGTTATTGTTGCCGGCGGTCTATTTTACCATCGCCGCCGCGTTATCGGTCGGGTCGCTGCGTTATCGCGTCCCAGGTGAAGGACCGATGGCTATTTTAGCCGCCTCAGCCTGCTGCCGCGTCCCAAGTCGGCTCATCGGGGGCGGATCTGATGAAAATGCTTGTTAACCCGGAGCGCCTTTTCGAAAAAAGCTGGCGGCCGCGCCATCCCCTGCGGCGGCAGCACTGCGCCGCGCGCCGACGGTGCATGGCTGGTGTCCTCCTGTTCCTCTGCATCATCATCTTCGGGTACATCTATCTCACCGACGCCCAGCGCGTCCGCTCCATGGCCAGCGCCTATCTCTCCGACCTCCTCGGCGGAGAAGTCACCATCGGCAGCGCCAACCTCACCGTCTTTGAAGGCCTCCGCCTCGACGATGTCACCCTCCGCGTCGATAACTCCAACCAGCCCGACTCCATCATCTTCCACGCCCGCACCTTCCTCATCCGCTATCACCCCGCCGAGCTGCTCGAAGGCAAGCTCTCCGCGACGCAGATCGTCGCCATCGCCCCGGTGGTGATGCTCGTGGAAAACCCCGACACCCACCGCTGGAATTACCAGCGCATGTGGCACGGCGTCGGCCACCCGCCGAAGCGCAAAAACTCCAACGGCCTCCCCGGCCCCGCACAGCTCCCCCAGATCATCCTCCGCGACGCGCAGGTCGCCTACATGGAAATGCGCGACGGCAAAACCTACCCGCTCGGCTGGTACAGCATCGAAGGCAGCCTCAACCCCTCCGACGAAGAGCCCGACCGCTATGACTTCCAGCTCCAGAGCCGCGGACGCGAAGCCATGGGCCCCAGCGTGGACGGCACCATCCGCACCGAAGGCGGTGTTTCCGTCGCCCACATGCAGAACTTCACTTTCGGACCCGACATCAAGACCATGCTCCTCGCCGAGCCCCGGCAATGGTGCGAATGGCATCAGCTCGAAGGACACATCGAAGTCCCCGAGATGGTCTACAACCCCAACCCCGGCGGTGGCGGCCCCATCTTCCGCGCCGAGTTGGTTCTCAGCGACGTGCAGATGGTCGTCCACCCCCAGGAATGGATGAGCCGCGAGCAAAACCAGCGTGTGCAGTTCATGCATGATTTCCTCGACTCGGCGGAAAAGAAAAAATGGATCACCCCCGACTTCGCCCAGACCATGCGCCGCCTCAGCACCCCGGCTCCGGTCAGCTTCACGCAGGTCTCCGGCGACCTCGTCTTCACCCAGGCCGGAATCGAGCTCAAAGGAATCAGCGGAAAAATCGAAAACAACTGGTTCAACATCGACGGACAGATGTCCGGATATTCCCCCGATGCCCCCGCACATCTGACCATCTCCTCCGTTTCCGGGCACGACCTGGAAATCCCCGACATGCCGCCGGACTATCTCGGCACCCTCCCGCGCAGGCGCAGGACCTCATCGAGCATCTCCACCCCCACGGCACCTGCTCCCTCACCCTCGACATTCGCCGCAACGAGCCCGATAGCGACCCCACCGTCTCCGGCGAGATCGACGTCAAAGACGGCCAGTTCCATTTCGCGGATCTCCCCTACCCCGTCTCCCAGGTCACTGGGAAACTGGTCATCGGCTATGACCCCATCGCCAAAATGGACGGCGTCCGCCTGCTCAACATCGTTGGCCATGGCCCGGTCGGAAACGTAAATGAAAACGCGACGCTTTCCGTCGATGGTTTCGTCGGCCCGCTCCAGGGCGTCGCCGGCGCCTGGCTCCACATCAGCGGAAACAATTTCACGGGCGATCCCCTCATGCGATCCTGTCTCCCGGCGCCGCAGAGCGCACTGGCCATTTTCGATGCCGACGCCCACGGCCTCTTCCCCAAATTCCACTGCGACTTCTCCACCAACGTCATCCGCCAGCCCGGGCCCGGAAAACCGTTTAACATCGAAAGCGTTGTCGATGTGAAAGACGCCGAGGGAAAAATGGCCGCCTTCCCCTACCCGCTGCGCGATTTCTCCTGCCAGCTCGACATCGGCGAGGGGATCCTCCACGTCATCAACGGCCAGATGCCCCACGGCGCGGGGACCATCGGCGTCAGCGGAATCGTCCGCTGGAAAACCAACCTCTCGCCACCCACCAACGAACCGGACGGACCCAACATCGAGATCACCGGCACAAACCTCCCCATTGACAACGATCTCTCCGGCGCTCTTCCCCCGATGCAGCGCCAATGGGTCCAGAACGCCGGCCTGACCGGCAATCTCGATTTCGCCGGCCGCGTCTTCTCCACCGGGAATCACAAACCGATCGCCTACGCCTTCAACGCCACGCTCAAGGGCGGCGCTATCCAAACCCCCGACGGCAGTGAATCGGCCATGTCCGGCCTCACCGCCCAGCTCCATCTCACGCCGACGCGACTCCTGATCGACGATCTCACCGGCCGTCGCGGCCCCAGCGCCGTCACGGCCAACGCGGTCCTCGACTGGTCCTCGCGCCCGCACATCGCCCTCTCCGGCGCCGCGAAAGACCTGGAGCTCAGCCCCTCGCTATTCAAAATGCTCCCCCAGCCGCCCGCGACGCATGGAACACCGTCCAGCCGCAGGGAACGATCGACGCCACCCTCCAGCTTTCCGAAACGCTCGGCGCGGCCCCCGACAAGCTCCAGCTCCACATCATCCCGAAAAATCTTTCCGTCACCCCCATCGCGCTCCCCTATCGCCTCGATAATGTGCAGGGAGATATCTCCGTCGCCCCCCAGCAGGTCACCCTCAGCAATCTCACCGCTCACCACGGCAAATCACAGCTCACGATCTCCGGCGCCGGCAATCTCTCCGGGCGCCCGGATTGGGTCCTCCATATCTCCGCCGACACGATGAACGTCGATGACGAGCTCCTCAACGCCCTCCCCGCCTCCGTCTTCCAGATCCTCAATGGCCTGAAAGTTCGCGGAAACATCGGCCTCGATCTCTCCAAGCTCGAATACTGGCCCACCGGCCAATCCGCGACTCAACCCGCCGGCCCGGATGTCGACTTCGCCGCAAAAATCACCATGAAGGGAACCAACCTGGAAGTCGGCCTCCCCGCCACCGACGTTCACGGCACGATGGACCTCGCCGGCCTGATCCGCTCCGGCCGCCTCCATCGCCTCGAAGGGCAATGCCAGGTCGATTCCGTCATGCTCGCCGGACGGCAGGGGTCCAACCTCAAACTCACCCTCGCCAAAATCACTGACGATCCCGAAATCGATATCTCCCACGTTGAAGGCACCTTCGCGTCCGGCGATCTCGCCGGACAGGGCGATTACATCTACCCCGATTCTGGCGCCAGCCGTTACGACATCAACCTCGTCCTCCGCGACGCGGACGTAAGGCAGATCACCAACCCCGCCGGCCAGGACATTCACGGCCGCGTCACCGCTTCCCTCCAGATGGGCGGAACCTGGGACGACCCCTCTTCCCGCCGCGGGCACGGCGATGTCTCCGTCGTCGGTGAAAAAATGTACAACATCCCCGTCATGCTCGGCCTTATGCAAATTACCAACCTCGCCCTCCCCACCACCAGCCCTTTCAACCAGATCACCACACGCTATGCCCTTCAAGGCCAAAAAGTTGAATTCGAAGACATCGACCTCAAGAGCAACGACGTTTCCATGACCGGCAGCGGTGAAATGGACTTCTCCAAGCGCACGGTCAGCCTCTGGCTCGCCACCACCAACCCCACCCTCGTCGCCCTCCCCATCCTTGGTCCCCTCATCAGCGGCGCCAATCAGGAATTGCTTCGCGTCCACATAAAGGGCACAATCGAGCAGCCGAAAGTCTCGGCCAGTACATTCGACACCGTCACCACGACCGTCGACGAAGTCTTCAAGGGATCGGACGAGGAACATCAATGATCAGACACGCTCTTGTCGCCGTGCTCGCCGCCGCGAGCGCCTTCGCGACTTTCGCATCGGCCCCCGACGCATCTGCCCAAGCCACCACATCTCCCCGAATTAGTTACGACAACCAGTGCTTCATCATCGACGGCAAGGACACCTTCCTCTACAGCGGCTCCTTCCACTACTTCCGCTGCCCCAAGGCCCTCTGGGCCGACCGCTTCCAGAAAATGAAAGACGCCGGCATGAACTGCGTCGAAACCTACGTCGCCTGGAACTGGCACGAGCAGCAGATGCCGTCCTCTCCCGATGATTATTCGAAGGTCGACATGACCGATCTCACCGACTGGCTCAACATGGCTATCAACCAGTTCGGTCTCTACGTCATCCTTCGCCCCGGCCCCTACATCTGCGCCGAGTGGGACGGCGGCGGATATCCCCAGTGGCTCGTCACCAAGCGCCCCGCGACGGCCCCCGAGCATTGGTACCGCAGTGACGATCCGGTCTATCTCCAATGGTGCAGGCACTGGTACACCGAGGTTGCCAAGGTCGCCGTCCCCTTCCAGATCACTCACATGCCCACCGGAAAGCCCGGCGTCATCCTCTGGCAGATCGAAAATGAATATAACTACGCCCAATTCCCCGCCGAGGTAAAACTCCACCAGCTACAGGCCCTCGCCCACGACTCACGAGATCTCGGCATCGACGTGCCGCTGATCACCTGCATGACCAGCGAATCGCCCCTCTACCGGCAGGATCCCTATCTCCTCGCCAACGTCATCGAGTGCCGCAACACGTATCCCGGCTTCAATCCCGACAACGAGCTGCGCGACATCAACGTCCTGAAAACCTACCAGCCGGAAAAACCCCGCATGATCACCGAGCTGCAGGGCGGATGGTTTTCCGAAAACGGCAATCGTCTCAGCGGCGACCAGGGATTCACCGCCCAGCAGATCACCCACGTCACCCTCCTCGCCTGGGCAAACGGATATACCGGCTCCAACTATTACATGATGTTCGGCGGCACCAACCTCTGGGACTGGGGCTCCGCCAACAAAACCACCAGCTATGACTACGCCGCCCCCATCCGCGAATGGGGCGGCGTCGGACCACGCTATTTCGCCGTCCAGTCAATGGCCAATTTCCTCAAGGATCACGGCGCACAGCTCGCCCGCTCCCAGGATGTCGATATCTCCGGCACCAACGCCCCCGATGGAATCTCCGGCCAGCTTCGCAAAGGCCGCGACGGCAGCCTTTTCCTCTTCGTCTTCAACGACCAGCAAAACAGCCCCGCCTCCGGCTCCTTTCCGGTCGCCAACACCATTACCGGAAACGTCCAGTACGACTTAACTCCCTACGACGCGAAAATCCTCTATCTCCCGCCCGGCGTAACCGATGCCTCCAAGGGCCAGTGGTATCCCCAAGCCGTCACTCCCCCCGCGCGCCCAACGAATCTCCCCGCTCCCGTGACCATCGCCGACGTGCGCACCCAGGTCGACCCCGGCCCCATCGATGGCTCCTGGCGCGATCTCCCCACCGGCGACTCCATCGAAGACGTCGGCGTCTTTAACCGCGGATACGTCTTCTTTAAATCCGCCCCATTCACCCTCTCCACTTCCGTCCCCGCCATGATCTCCGCCGATCTCTCCTGGCAGGATGACTTTATCGGCTCGCTCAACGGCAATCGCATGGAGACCAAACACCACGGCCGCGGCACCGTCGGCGCTATCCTCTCCAACCTCTCCACCGGCTCCAACCAACTTGAGCTGCTCTACGAAAACGGCGGCCGCGATAACGGCGGCGGAATCGACGCCCGCTGCGGCCTCAAAAATCTCGCCGTCTCGTCAGGCGGACTTTTGCCCATGGACCTGCCCGAGTGGGTTCGCAAACCCGAGACCGGCGATCCCACCCCCGACGTCGCCACCGATGTCGATGATTCCACCTGGGCCTCCACCAACATCGACAACCGCCCCAATCAAGTTCGCCCCCAGCAAACCTCCGTCTTCCGCACACATTTTGACCTGACTCAGGCCGACATCGCCGCCGGCCAGCGCCAGCTTGTCTTCGGCGCCCTCTCCGGCCAGCGCCATGTTTACGTGAACGGCTCCATCATCCTCGGCAAAGCCGGCCCGCCGCGCTACGACCTGACGAACCTTCTCCACCCCGGCCGCAACACCATTTCCGTCATCGTCGTCGCAAGCACCCGCATGCCGGCATTGGCGGCAGCGCCGAACTCGACCCGGTCAACTCCCCCAGCGCCCTGCCCATCCAGTGGCAAATCTCCACCCAAACCACCGGCTTGGCCAACAACTGGCAGGCCGCCGATCTCGACGACTCCAACTGGACCGACGTCAAACTCGATTCCCACGCCGCTGTCGATCCCCCCGCAAACACGCCCATCAACCTCGTCTGGTACCGCCTGAAATTCCCCTTGCCGGCCGCTAATCCGCACGTCTGGGTCCCCTGGAAGCTCCACATCGAAGCCGACGGAAACGGGTTTATCTACCTCAACGGCCACCAGCTCGGCCGGTGGTGGGAAATCGGCCCGCAGAAGGATTTCTTCCTCCCCGAATGCTGGCTCAACTTCGGCCCGACCGCGCAAAACGTGGTCGCGATCTGCATGCGGCCGACGACAAACGCCCCCGCCGTCAAGGAAGCAAGCGTCTCCCCCTACGCCGATTTCGCGGAATCGCGCTGAATGTTTTGCACGTCACCGCGGAGAGCGCAAAGATCGCGGAGGAAATTCCGGTTTTGTATTTTCTTGGCACGGTTCGACTGAGTTCACCGAAGTCTCTTGGCGTGCTCCGCGGTGAGTGATCCGTCTTAACGCGGCGACTTGTCCGAGACGACTTTGAAGACCTGATAACTCGCCGGTGCAGCCCCGATGTTCTTGAACGCCCGCTTGTCGTTCGGGCGCAATAGAAGAGCGAGCCTTCCTTCATGCGGGAGGTAACGCCGTTGACTGTCGCTTCCAGAAATCCCGAGCGGACGATGAACAGCTCATCGCCGGGGTCGATCATGTCAGAGCGAGTGCTCTCACCCGGATTCAGCGTGGTGATGTGGATCACCAGACGCTGAAACGTGAGCGTGGGCGAATCGAGGATGGCGACTCGCGACCCCGTCGGCGTTGCGGTTGGCGTAATGCCATCGCAGTCAATCACGCTGGACGCCAGTTTGCCGGGCACGGCCTGCTCGCTCGCCGGCCGATCCTCAGCGCTGTGAACGACATCGGTCACAAAATTGATGACATAATAAGTGGCATCCGTCGTCCCCACGTTTTTCAGGTTGTGCGGATCATGCGAAGCGAAAAAGATCAGAAACCCCGGCCCGGCCGGATGTTTCTTCCCGTTGATCGAGACTTCTACTTTTCCCTCCTTGATCAGCAGCATTTCCTCCCAGGCATGATGGTGAACCGCGTGCGAAAGCATCCCCGGCCGCAGCGTGGTGATGTGAACTTCGAATTTGAGGAGCGCAGCCGTGGGATTATCGAAAACCGACACCGCCCGCCCCACCGGCGTATACCGCGGCACCAGCGAATCCCAGTCCACAAACGTCGTCCCCAGCACTGCCGGATGCATGGGCGGCGAATAGCGGACTTCTACCGGCTCGGGCGGGGACGGCTGGGTGTCGGCAGCAAAGGCGCTCGCGGCCAGGGCCGCGATGAATCCGAACGACAGACCGAAAAGGGCAAATCCGAGCGGGTTCATTTTTCCCATGACAGTACACGTCTGACGTCGCGGGGGCGCACCACATAGTGCCCTAAGTCTAGCAGACCTTCCCGGCGACAGTGGGTTCGCGAAGCAGTCGATTCGCCGAGGCGAGAGAGCGGTGAATTATTTATCCCAGATCGGAACCTGATCCCGTTAGTCTCGCGATTTCTCGCAGCTTTCTTTGTAGAGTTCATATAGTTTGCCCTGTTTGGCCTTTTGTCCCTGCAGAAATGACGGCCCATTTTGAAAGACGCCGAGGGCTTTGGCCAAGGGCTCGTGGCAAATCTGGACGTCGTCGGAAAGGACCATGGCCTGCATGTTCAGCTCGATCGTAATTTCGGGGCCGGCGTTGATGCGATCCTTGAGGGCTCGAAATTTTTTGACGTCAGCCTGAAGCCGCTTCAACATTGCACAGCCCTGGTAGATCTTACTTAGGTCTTGAATTTGCAGTTGGTCAAGTCGGTCCAGATAACGGTCATATACGTCAGACGACAACCGCCACGCCACACTTTCTACAAGCTCGGCGATTGGTTTCTCTTCCACGTTTAGCGGAAGGACCGAGTTTAGAAATTCGTAGTTGGCCGACATTTCCATGAAGAGAATCATCTTCAAATTGCGAAGCTTGCGCCGCAAATCTCGGTGACGGTCGAGGTTACTCAAGAAATAACCGGCGATGAAGGTTAGAACTGGAAGGATTGCTTTCAGGTAATCCATTGCATCCCATTTCCTAGGGCGGTGGCCCTCTAGCAGTTGGGTTGTGCAATGCGGAAAAATGTCCAAATAGTCTCGGGGTCGTGAATGGGGCTGTCAAATTCGACCGACCTATGCCGTGAATCACCGGCAAAACTCAATTCTCGGTATTTTGAGATCACTGAATTGGACAGGACCCTTAATATTAAGGGTCCTGTCCAATTCAGTTCGAGTTCGACCCCGCTTCGTCCGGGTCGGCTGGAGCCGCGCGTGCTGAAGCGTGCCAAGAAGCAGTTTCCGTATCTGACCGAGCCTCGCGCCCAGGTAAAATCGCAACTATGGGAGAAACACTGTGTTGCAGCTTAACTTCGTGGCATTAGGAACGCAGCTAGTTTCAAACTAACTGTGTCCCAGTTCCTTGTCCGTCCCCGTCCCTTGTCCTCGGCTAGTTAGCTTTCTTTGGCTTCCGTGAACCGGAAAATTGTTTCGCCGCGTGGTCAAAGAACGAGACGGTGTTGAAAAACTTAGATTCCGTTCCGGCCGGAACCTGATGAATCGTCAAGAACTGGAGGAGCTTTTCTCTTGGTTCTTCATCGTTTTTGCAGGGCGAATAGGAATTATTGAAGAACATCTTCGGCCAATTTACGGCCTTTAATCGAACCGCGCCTCCGTGTTTCATCGGGACATCGTAGTCGATAAGAACATTCTCCTTTTTAATACTAAGTGAATTCTCGATCCAGCGCTGTATCACCATTGAGGTTCGTGGAGTGGCGTGAATACCGATCCAGTCTGCCTTGTCATACCACGCAGCTGCATCGGTAATGGCCTTTCCGAGCACGGTGTTGGTCTTGTCATTGACATAGAAGTCTCCGACCGCGATTGATCCGCGGAAAAGTATCCCGTGTTCGAGCGAATCAACAAAAAATTTGCGCATTATTGAGAAGAATTTGCCAATTTCCTGAAGCTTCGGTGGGGTCAGTCCCGTGCGTAGCACGATCAATATCGTGTCGTTGAAAGTGAAAGTCGTTACCATTCCTGCGTCGATTTTGCCGAAAACATTGGATGCTTTCTCATCGAGAAGTTCAAGAACCTGTTGGCGCGAATCCACAAAGCGCGCGATTTCCGTCTCGCCGTAGTTGGCAGCCCCGAGAGCGTCAAGAATTGCGATAATGCCATTTTCCTTATTCTGCGGATTTTTCATTCGCCATCCAAATATTGGCTCCTCAGGAACGGGGCCCCCTGATTCGGGACGACGCACGCGTAGTAAAGAGCTGTCATAAGGGCATCATACAAGGGTTGCTTCCCAAATTGCCCTCATCACCTCACCGGAATCTTCTGAATCCCCCACTCCCCTGTGCGGTTGCTGCGGAAATGAATCCAGTCGCCCCCTCGGGCGCCCAGCTCACCCGCCCCAACCCGATTAGAATCCCTTCCCCATTTCGAACTTCAGAATTCGAATTTGATTCTCTTCGGGTCTTAGCCTCGACTCGACTGAGCTTGCCGAAGTCAGGGTGGAAGACGAATTTCAGGTTAGAGTTTCAACACGATATCACCGATATCATTGATATCATTGATATCACGAAAACCGGCCACCCAAATCCCCCATCCAGCCCAGCTTTAGCGGGCGTGCGGGTTCGACTCCCGCCCACCGTACTTTACTTGACTTTTATGCTAATTTGGTCGATAATTACGATTGCCCGCTAAGGCGGAGAAGGTTGAAAAACCCCTCCCCATAATGGCTTTGAGTGCCCGATTTGATAGGTCGGGCATTCTTTTTTTGAACTTTGTGGTCGGGCTCCTGCACAACAGAACGCAACCCTGCACAACAAAAAGGCTTAAAAACTTTCCGGTGTGCAAGGTCTGCGGACTGTAAAGTTTTGTACCGAAGTCCTGACTCCAGAAAGCGATCTCGCTCGCACCTTTTTCAATCCGCCATTCGGCAATCGGCAATCCCGTCCTAACGGACGGGTATCTTCCAAATCCCCCACTCCCCGCCGCGGTTACTCCGGAAGTAGACGGCATTTCCGCTGGGGTCCCACGCCGGGCAGTCGTCGATGCTGCCGTTTGTCGTCACCTGCTCTGGCTTATCCGAATGGGCCAATTCCACCACCCAGATATCCGGATTCCGCCGGCGGACGTCGATGACGCGGTTGTCGTGCAGCTCGGGGAAAATCGCGAACGAGCGGTCGGAGACGAACGCCATCATGCTGCCGTCCTTGGACCAGGCGGGGTCGTAGCACTCGGAATCGGGATCGTTGGTGATCTCGATCGGCGAGCCGCCGCGGTCGGAGATGCGGTAGATTTCTCTATTTCCAGTCCGCTGGTTGACGCTGGTGAAGAGCAGCGAATCCGCCCGCGGGCTCACGCGCGGCTGACTCACCGGGATCGTCGCCAGGTCCGTCCGCAGGTTGCTGTCCACCGGCGCCACGTAAAGCTGCGGGTCGGGCTGGCTGTCGGAGAGGACTTCGTAAAATAGCCGCGGCTTAGGCATCGCGTCGATCATGGGCCACATATCCTGCTCGTCGCCGTAGGTGAGCTGGTCAATGCCGGTCGCGCCGTCGAGGCTCTTGCGCCAGACGTTGAGGTATTTGCCGGCGCGGTTGGAGGAGTAGACGATCTGGCTGCCATCGGGCGTGAAGGAGGGCATGAGGTCGAGCGATTTGCCGTCCGTGACTTCCTGGACGTTTCCGGGGCCGCTGGTATCGACGGCGAGGATTTGCGAGCGGAGTTCCTGCCGGGTGGAGCCGGAGATGAGGGTGAAGACGATTTTGGTGCCGTCGGGGCTGACGGCCAGCGTGCCGATCGTGGAGCCGTGCGGGGCCTGGAAGATCTGCGTGGGGGGATCTTTGCCGGGGCCTTCGCTGATGTCTTTCATCGCAACGGTATCGGGCTGAACTTTGGGGACGATCTGCCAGACGCCGTCGGAATCGCGCTGCAGATCGACCGTCGTCTGCTGGACGAAGCGGGTCATGATTTCCTTGAGGGTGACGGAATACTCGCTGCGGCCGTCGTCCCAGCCGATGGGGATGTTGGCGGGATACCACTCGGTCTGCTGGGTTTGTTTGCTGGCGTTGGCCGTAAAGACCGGCAGATTGCCGTCGTTGTCGGGCACGTAGCTGAGCTGAATCGTGGGCACGCCGTCAGGGCCGGGGACGGCTTGTTGGCCGTTGATGCTAACGACTGCGCCGGCGGGATCGGTGACGATGCGGACGATTTTCTGGTGGGGGACGAGGTCGATCTGGTAATCGCCCTTGCCGTTGTCCCAGGAGATGTCGCGCTCGACGGGATCGTAGCCGGCCTTAGAGATGATGATTCGTTTGCTGGGGAATTGGCCGCTGCTGTTGTCGAAGGGAAAGGCGAGCTGTTTGGCGACGACGGGGCCGGTGCCGATGTCGGTGCCGTCGAGATTGACCGTTGCGCCGGGGGGATTGGTGGTGATGGTTACGTCCTTGCGTTTGGGCTGGAGCTGGAGGACGTAATCGGCGGAGGCGTCGGTCCAGTTGACGGTGAGACGAGCGGGCTCCCAACCCTCGCGCGAGGCGACGATGTCGTGATGCGTCCAGTTGTCCTGCTCGTCAATGGTGAAATCCTGGACTGAGCCGGCCTGGGAAACGGGCCCGCTGGTGATCGGCGTGCCATCGACATAGACGTTTGCCGGGATCGGCACGATGGAGAAGCTCAGGTGCTTCTGATAGGGGCTGAGATCGACTTCAACGCTGTTGGAGGGATCGTCACGATGCAGGGCGATGGTTTTGTCCTGGTAGCCGCGGCGCTGGGCGGTGACGAGATGGACATCGGTGTCGTTCTTGAACTTAATGGTGGCGGTGATCTGGCCCATGCCCTTCTGAAGGCCGTTGTCGACGGTAATCATGGTGTCGGGGGGCCTGGCGGTGATCGTAATTTCCCGCGTCGTGGTACAGCCGGCGATGAAGAAGACTAAAAGGAGACCCGCCCAGCGCATAATGAACTCCTGGCGAACAACAACTGGTTTAGCCGAAAGCGATTTTACCAGCAACACCTTCGCAAGATCTCCCCGTCGGGGAAAACCCCCTCCCCTGCCCTCCCCTCTTCGAGCCTGAGCCTCAGAGCCGAAGGCCGGAGTACCGGTGGCGGGGGAAAAGGCGGGTCGATTATCATTCCTGATTAGCCATTGCCTTGCGATTTTTGGGGGCGCGGACGGAGACTTCGACGGCCGGGGCTTCGGCGGGCAAGTTTTGCGCGGCGTGAATGGCGTCGCGCACGGTTTGCGCGATGCCGGTGACGTCGAGGCCGACGTCGGCAAGCTGCTGCTTGCGGGTGGCGTGGGCGATGAGGCGGTCGGGCATGCCTAGGGCGGTGAGATGCGCGGTGGGCAAGGAGTGGCCGACGGCGTGTTCTGCGACGGCGGAGCCGAAACCGTTTTGGAGGGAATGGTCTTCGAGCGTGAGCACCGCATGGGCGGGGCGGAGGACGCGCGAGAGCATCGCGCCATCGAGGGGCTTGCAGAAGCGGGCGTCGATGACTTCGATTTCGATTTCATCCTGGGCGAGCAAAGCGGCGACTTCCATCGCGCTTTCGGCGAAGGCGCCGTAGGCGATCAGCGTGGCGTCGGGGCCGGTGCGGAGGGTGCGGCTCTTGCCGACGGTCCATTCCTCGATGGCGGCGGCATGAAGGGCGGAGTCGATGATTTCATCGAGATTTTTGGCCGGGACGTTGTCGCGCGGATAGCGCACGGCACTGGGAGTTTCGAGGGTGAGCGCCAGGCGCAAGCAGCGATTGAGCTCGGCTTCGTCGCTGGGAGCCATGAGGACGATTCCGGGAAGGGGCCGCAGGAAGGCCTGGTCCATGAATCCGTGATGGACGGCGCCGTCGTCGCCGACGAAACCGGCGCGGTCCATGCAGAAGCAGACGGGCAAATGATTGAGGGCGACTTCCTGCCAGACCTGGTCGAAGGCCCTCTGGAGGAAGGTGGAATAGATGGCGGCGAAGGGGCGCATTCCGGCTTTGGCCATTCCGGCGGCCATGGCGGTGAGATGGCTTTCGCAGATTCCGGTGTCGTAATAGCGGTTGGGGATCTCCTTTTCGAATTTGGAGAGGCCGGTGCCGTCGGGCATGGCAGCCGTTAATGCGACGACACGCTGGTCTTTTTTGGCGAGGGCGATCATGGCGTCGGCGTAGGCGGAGGTCCAGGTTTTGCCGGGGCCTTTTATAATTTCGACCCGGCAGCCGTTGACCTGGAATGCCGAGGGGCTGTGGAAGCGGGTCGGCTCGGCGCTGGCGATTTCGTAGCCGTTGCCTTTGACCGTCTTCACGTGAAGGAGGACGGGGGCCTGAACGTGCTTGATTTCGGCGAGGAGGTCGATCATTCCGGGAATGTCGTGACCATCGAGGGGGCCAAAATATTTGAGGCCGAGGGTTTCGAAGATCTGGCCGGGCCAGATGGCGCTTTTTACGCCATCGGTGACATGGCGCCAGACCTGCTCGACGGTGTGCCCGACGGTGGGCGGAAGGCGGCCGACGAATTTTTCGGCGAGGCGTTTGGCTTCGCCGTAGGTGGTGCTGACGCGGATGCGCTCGAGGTATTGGCTGAAGGCGCCCTGGGGCTGGCTGATGCTCATGCCGTTGTCGTTCAGGATGACCAGCATTTGCCGTTTTAAGGTTCCGGCGTTGTTTAAACCCTCGAAGGCCAAACCATTTACGATAGAGGCATCGCCGACGACGGCGATGACGTTGCCGGTGCGGCGCATGAGGTCGCAGCCGCGGGCCATTCCGACGGCGGTGCTGATGGCGGTGCCCGCATGACCGACGGAGAAGAGGTCGTAGGGGGATTCGTCGGGGTTAGGGAAGCCGCTGACGGAGCCCTTTTTGCGAAGGGTTGGGAACTTCGCGAGGCGGCCGCTGAGCATTTTGTGGGCGTAGCACTGGTGGCCGACGTCCCAGAGGAGCCAGTCTGGGCCGGTGGGATAGGGACCGAGGTCGTAAACGTAGTGGAGGGCGATCGTAAGCTCGGCTACGCCGAGGTTACTGGCGAGATGACCCCCATTTTGACTGACGGATTGAACGATACGGTCACGGATTTCCGAGGCAAGCGTCGTCAACTCTTCCATGGTGAGGCGACGAATGTCCGTCGGAATACGAATCGATTCCAACAATCCCATATTTCGATCTCCTACTAGCCGGACGTCCTTGCCCGGGCAATGCGCCAATGGGCCGAGAGACACAGACAACCGAACCCATGCAACATCGCACAACAACTATTGCGATTTCCAACCGCATTTCCAGCCCTCAGGGGTACCTTTTTAGCTTAGGAGGGCATAACCGTCCATGTCAGAACTTTCGGATGATATTGTCAGATATTGATTATTTGTTGCGTTCGACGACAAATTCCGCAAGTGACCGGAGTCCTCGGGCGCGATCGCCGAGCGGTTTAATCGCGGCCAGAGCAGCGGATAATTGCTCTTTTGCGGCGGACCGACTTTTTTCCAGGCCCAGAAGCATCGGGTAGGTCACTTTTCCTTTTGCTGCGTCCTTTTTCGTGGCTTTGCCAAGCTGCTCGGCAGTGGAAGTTTCGTCGAGGATGTCGTCGACGATCTGGAAAGCGAGGCCCATGTGTCGGCCGAAGGCTTCGAGGGCGGAGAGTTCATGGGGCTCGGCGGCGGCGGCGATGCCGCCCATGCGGCAGGAGGCGGTGAGCAGGGCGCCGGTCTTCATGCGGTGAAGATGCTGAAGCTCGGTGAGATTTTTGGCGGGGTGGGCGTTGTCCATGTCGATGACCTGGCCGCCGATCATTCCGGAGGGGCCGGAGGCGCGGGCGAGCTCACCGACGAGGGGGGCGACGAGCTTTGGGTCGGCATCGGCAGCGAGGATTTCGAAGGCGATGGTGGTCATGGCGTCGCCGGCAAGGATGGCCATCGCTTCGCCAAAGACCTTGTGATTCGTGGGACGGCCGCGGCGAAGGTCGTCGTCGTCCATGGCGGGGAGATCGTCGTGAACCAAACTGAAGGTGTGGATCAGCTCCATGGCGGCGGCGGCGGCGAGGACGGATGGGGAGGGATTCGAGGGGGTCGCTTTTTTCTGGCAGGCGCGGGCGGATTCGAAGACGAGGGCGGGGCGGAGGCGTTTTCCGCCGGCCATGAGGCTATATTGAATCGCCTCGATCAATCGAGGCGGAGCGTCGGAGAAGCGTTTGCCGAAGCCTTGGAAATACGCGGTGACCAGGCGGGCGCTGGTTTCAAGCAGCTCAGCAGCGTCGACCTCGGTGAGGGGCATCGATTGGGTTGAACTCACAGCGACCTCTTCCCTTGCAATTGCCACAGCATAGCGTGTTTTGGTGGCCGATTCGAGAGTTATGTTTTCATCCGCGCCAGAGCCGGATCGTCCCCGTTCCCACCAAGAATCAGTTGGTGTCGCCCCACAACAAAAAGTTAAAATAGATGGATGGTTGCAATACTAGCCCCATCCTCGGTTCCTCGCTCCCTGTGCAGCGAAATCTGCCCGAACTGTGGGTATTCACTCGCTGGGTTGGCTGAATCATCGCCGTGTCCTGAATGCGGCCGGGCGCCGCAAGTCAATGAAATCGTCCTTTATGGCTGGGCGATGGGGCAGCATGCAAACCTGGGCAACGCCTCGCGATCCAAAATCGCCGGGCGTGTCGCTGTTTCCGTATTCTGGCTTTTTTATGTCACCATGATGAGCCCCTTTTCTGGCACCAACCTGAGACGCCGGACCTGGCTTGCGCTGTTCGGCGGGATCACGATTGTGGTGATTGGCATAACCCTGCTGCGCCGAAAAAGCTCCGATCATCCCGGCCTGATCCAGATTCGATTGAACGATTACGGATGCGTGCAATACGATAATGTCGGCGGTCCCAGTTTTTTGGCGGAATTGGTGTGGGGACACGCCTGGGTCATTGCAGTTCTGGCGGCGCCGGTTCTCATCTGGATGTACCTCAGCGGTTGGATGGACGCGCTGCAATTCTGGGTGTGGTTCTATTTGTCGGCCATCACCTCGGTTGTACTTTGGCGCCGATGCCGTCGATTTCGGCTAACGATGGCCCAGATTCCGGACAGTGCCATCGCCGATCGCAACGCCGCCCGCTACAGCATCACGCCGTGGAAGAAAATCTCCGACTTCATGCTTGGCGAGGAAAGGGCGAACGTCTTCCGCTTACGATTTGACCGAAAATGGTGGATTTTCACCGACTATCCCGTCGACGCCGAAATCCGTTGCACGTCAGAACAGGCTAACGACTTGCGGCAATGGCTCAGGCACGGAATCCGGCAAATCGGGGACATCGTATGAAAGCGCTTCCCTTCGGGTCGCGGCTAAACAAGAACCGTGAGGGACTTATCTCAGTTTAAATCCACTGATCGGAAGGGGATCTTTGGGAGGGTCTAGAAAAAGATTCCGCTCCAGGAATTCATCGATCACCAAATCCGGCTTTTCGCGGGAAATTAAATCGGGGTCGATCGTGTAGTGAAAGGCGTAGACGATTCGTCCGAAATTCGGGCCGAGCATCGGGACCAGGGCGATTGCGAAGGAATCGCGATAAAGGACGATTCGCGGCAGGGAGGGATTGTGGTTGTCGATTGTTACCACGCTGTTGCGAATGCTCAGGGAATCGGGAATGGGGTAGGGCTTCTTACGCAGGAGGGGGATCGTGGAATCCTGAAATTTATCGGGCATGTCCATCATGCGTGCCAGGTCGCCGGGCCAGGGGGCGAGTTTTCCGGGGGCAAAATCTTCGCGGGTCTGGGGGACGATGTGCCACTGGGGCAGGAGGTTCTGGATGGCGGCGATGATCTGCTGGTAGGCGATGAAGGCGCCCCAGTCGTTCCAATGGGTGTCGGTGCGGTAATAGAGCTGGCCGGAGGATTTTGCGGCCAATAGGGCGGGGCGAACATCCACGAAATCGATCGGGGAATGGGAATCGCGCAGGCGATCCAAGAGCTGATCGAGGCGGGAGATTGGGCGGAGGGGGGCGTACTGCGGCGGGAGGTATTCGGGATAGATCGTAGGTTTGTCGGGGGGAATTACGAGGAGATAGGGGATGCCCTGGGCGGCGAGCCAGGCGCGGCGTTTTTCGAGGACGGATTGCCAGGCGTCTAGCTGGGCGTCGGTGAGGGGGTTTAGGCCGCGGGTGGCGATGAGGTTGGTGTCGCCGTCGGGGCGGAGGAAGAGCCAGCCGTTTTGGCCCATGAGGACGGAGCCGTCGGTGTCGTCGCTAAAGCCGCGGACGCGGGTTAGAGCAACGGCGCGGATGAGGGTGTTGCGCAAGCCGAAATGGTCGCGGTAATAGTCGAGCAGGTTGTCGCCGAAGGCGTTGAGATCTTTCATCGTGTGCGGCAGGCTGGGCAATTCGGCGAGGCGGCGGTTTTCGTTGGATTCGTGGGAGGGGTCCCAGTGAAAGCAGAGGCCGAGAAGTGGGATGAAGAGGCTGAGGAGAAAGATTGCGGCGAGGAAATGGATTGAGAGCTTGCGAAGGAGCGGCGAGGGATGTTTCGGGATTGGAGGTTTTTGCGTTTGCGGGGCACCCCCTCCCCTGCCCTCCCCCGGAGTACCGGGGGCGGGGGTTAGTCTTGCGGGCGTTGTCGACATAGGCGTCACTGGCCGATGTGATACTGGGTGGCCATGATATCGGAAGTGTCGGTTGGCTGCTGCAAGTAGAGCATTCTTTCGAGGAATTCGTCGATGACCAGATTGGGTTTGACGCTGAGGACGCGATAGCCTTCGAGGACGTTGGTCCATTGCCACTGGATGACACTGAAGTGGGGCTCGATGAAGGGGCCGAAATAGTTGCCGAAGGAATCGTGGATGATGTAGGCGCGGGGGCCATTGGGATCGCCGTGGGTTACGACGGGGGTGAAGGCGTTTTCGAGGAGGAAGGTGGGCTGGGCTTTGGCCTTGAGGACGAATTGGGGCCACATTTCGCCGTATTCGTAATACATGTCCATGAAGCGGGCGAGGTCGCCGGAGCGCAGGTTTGGATGGGATAGAAATTGCTGGCGGGCTGGGGGACGATGTGGGTGCCGAGCACGCGGTTAACCTCGTCCATCAGAACGGGATAGGAATACCAGGAGCCGTAATCGTTCCAATGGGTGTCGGTTTTGAAATAGATGGGGATGGTTTGTTTGGTCTTGGCGGCGAGGAGGGTGGCGCGAAGGTCGATGAGATTGACCTTGGAATGGGTTTCCTTCAGTCGCTGGATGAGCTGATCGAGGCGGGTCGTGGGGCCTAACGGCGCGAAGGAATCGGGCATGAATTCGCGGTAGATGCTCTGCTTGTCGGGGGGGACGACGACGATGAACTGCATGCCGTGGTCGAGGCACCACTGGCGGCGGCGCTCGAGGACGGCTTGCCAAATGTCGAGGTCTTCGCTGCTGAAGGGGTCGAGGTTGCGATCGGCCAGCATGTTGTTGTGGCCGGGCGGATAGTAGAGCCAGCCGTTCTTGCCGATGATGATTTGCGTGTTCTGGTCGACGGCGAGGCCGCCATGGACGGCGAGGGCGCGGATGAGGGTGTTGCGGAAGCCGAAATGATCGCGGTAGGCGATCATCATGAGTTCGGACCAGTGTTTGACATCTACGAAAGTTTTGGGGATGCCGGGGTACTTGGCCATCAGGCGGTTTTCCTGGGACTGGACCGGATCCCATTTCATGATGGTGCCGATGAAGGGGACGAACATTCCGAGGACGAAAAGGATTGCGATGAGCCTTCGGCTGAGGGGGCGAATGCGCTGCGGGGGCGGGGCTTGAGTTGTCCCCGATTGGAATTCCAAGATTGAGGATTTCGACTGCATGTGCATGGCGTTCAGATCGTGGACCGCAAGTTTTGGGACGCACGGAAAGCGCTCCCCTGCGGGTCGCGGCTAAACGGGGAGAGAAGATGTCGTTGAATCGTGGTTTTCAATTTAGAAGCGGAAGTAGATGAAGGGGTTGTAGGTTCCGGCGGCGGAAAGGGCAACGGAGGCGAAGAAAATTGCGCCCAGGGCGGCGAATTCGCCCATGCCGGCGAGGAGATCCACGATCCACATTCCGGCGCCTTCCAATGTTGCATAAAGCCGGTCGACCAGGCTGCCGAGCATGGGGACGATCGGCAGGCTGCCGAGAATTCCGGCGGCCAGGGACAGCTCAAGGGCCAAGCCGTGGCACTGGCGGAGGCCGAAGAAGGCGTTGGTGTTGTTCGTCAGGAAAGTCATTCTTCCGAGATATTGCCAGGCCAGGTTGAAATCATCGGCGCGGAAGAAGACCCAACCGATCATGACGACGACGAGGACATAGATGTGCCGGAGGATGATTCGGCGCTGGAGCCATTCGCGGAGGCCGACGCGTTCGATGATGAGGAACAGGCCGTGGAAGAGTCCCCAGGCGATGAAGGTCCAGGTTGGGCCGTGCCACATGCCGCAGAGGAAGAAGACGGTGAGCAGGTTGAAATAGAGACGGGGCTTGGAGACGCGGTTGCCGCCGAGGGGGATGTAGAGGTAGTCGCGGAACCAGCTTGAGAGGGTGATGTGCCAGCGGTGCCAGAAGTCGGTGATGCTGGTGGCGATGTAGGGGTAGTTGAAGTTTTCGGGGAAGGTGAATCCGAACATTTTGCCCAAGCCGATGGCCATGTCGGAGTAGCCGGAGAAATCGAAGTAGATCTGGAGGGTGTAGCAGATGACGCCGAGCCAGGCGACCGAGGGGGTGATGAGGTTGGGCTTGATGGTGAAGATGAGGTCGGCGGTTTTGGCGACGGTGTTGGCGATGAGCATTTTCTTGCCCAGGCCGATGATGAAGCGGCGAACGCCTTCGGAGAAATTGTCCCAGGAATGCTTGCGTCCGCGCGGGCCGCCGATGGTGAACTGATCGCAGATGGTTTTGTAACGAATGATGGGGCCGGCGATGAGCTGGGGGAAGAGCATGATGTAGAGGCCGAAGGTGCTGGAGCGCTCCATCGGCTTCACTTCCTTGCGGAAGATATCGATCAGGTAGGAGAGTGCGTGGAAGGTGAAGAAGGAGATGCCGAGGGGGAGGTGGATTTTGGGGAGCGGAATCGTCTTGATCCCCAGCATCGCCAAGGGGAAATTAAGGTTCATGACGAAGAAGGCGGCGTATTTGAAGACGCAGAGAATGAAGAGGTTGACGACGATGCCGATGGCTGCCCGGTTGCGTGCTTCAGTTTCATCGGGGGCGGCGGCGATGAACTTGCCGAGGATGAAATTGATGATGATCGATGCGAGGACGACGGCGGTCGACCAGCCTTCACCGAGGGCGTAGAAGAGGATGCTGCCGCCGAGGAGGACGTAATTTTTGCCTGCCCGGGGGGTGAGATAGTAGATCGTCAGGACTACCGGGAGGTAGAGGAAAAGGAAACACGGGTCGGTAAACAGCATGGGGCGATAACTATAAGGCTATAGGCCGGGCGTCTCAACCGCGTCGGAATGACCGCGACTATTCGAGCACGGCGACTACGTCGTAGAGTTTTCCGCCCTGGTAGATTTGCAGGGTCTTGACGGGGTTGCCGCCAAAGTCGGTGTCGAAATGGTGGCCTTCGCTGTCGTAGAAGAGACCGAAGTCGAGGGTTTTGCCTTTGTTATGATCAAAATCGGGAACGCTGACGACATACTTCTGATTGAGCCAGACCTCGACGTTCTGCATGTCGGAGCCGCTGAGGTTGGCGACTTCGAACTGCTTCTCCATGAGGTTGTACTGGGCGCGGGCGATGGTGTCGGAGCCGCGGGGAGCGTCCATCGGATAGGAGCGTTTGGCGGCGTCGGCGGCGAGTTCCGTGGAAGTCTTGCGCAGGAGCGGGTCGGCATTGGGGAGGAGGGATGGACGGCCGTCTTCCACCGCGCACCCGCTGAGGGGAAGTAGAACGGCCAGAGCCAGGAATCCGCCACAGATCGACAGGGTGTATGCTTTCATAGGTCGCCTTTCCTTAGATTGATTTTTGGGTTATCGGACGGAGAGGCGTGGGGGCTTGAATAAATGGGGCGGGTATTATCGGAACCTGGGGTTCTTCAAAAACCCACGGCAGTACCGTGGGCGTTCAAGCATGATTCTGCAAAATTTCTCGCTTTTCCCCAAAATTTCCCACAATTTCGGGTAACTTCGTTTGGGGTGCTCTGTTTGGAGCCCGGACAATTCGTATCACCGCCCGCTTCGCTGGAGAGCGCGGAGATCGCTGAGTGAGAAGCGACATTCATGGGAAAAAAATCCGTCGACGCACGCTGCGCGAATATGCTCGGGGTAAGAAAAACGCACGCGTCTATATACAGGTCCAAAAGGTGTACGTTTTGTTAATCCCGTTCGGCACGCAGGCTTCATCGGAGCATTCCAAAGCTGTGGAGGACGCGAAACAATTGAAGCTTAGATACTTTTACTTTCCCCTGCTGCACGCCGGCGTC
The DNA here is from genome assembly GCA_963755915.1 of uncultured Phycisphaerales bacterium. Lineage (GTDB taxonomy): Bacteria > Planctomycetota > Phycisphaerae > Tepidisphaerales > Tepidisphaeraceae > PALSA-1353. The sequence continues at coordinate 1,219,114 of CAVWLP010000002.1, read as the reverse complement.
CGCAAGAGCGCAGCATCAACCGCGAGGTCTCCGCGGCGACGGATTCCCCTTCAGTTTACTCCCAGTTTTTTCAAGGCCTCCGCTCTTGCCCTCAGCTTAATCCCGGTGTTATCCGGCTTGTTCAGGAATCGAAGCACGTCCTGTTCCTCGGCCAGCCCCAGCAGATACCAGCCGATCATGTTCCGCATCGCCTTGTTCGGCTTCCTGCCGCTGATCAGCTGAATCAGCACGCAGACGATCAGCGCGCAGTGGATTTGGATGTCGATCCCCTCCTGGCGTTGGCTCAGCAGGTGACGCATGCCCAGCAGTTGCTTGAAGATCCGGAAGAACAACTCAACGGTGTAGCGGTACAGATAAATCAGGGCGATCAATTCCGCCGGCAGGTCCAGCAGGTTCGTGTACAGGATGATCAGGTCCGTCGGCTTGTTGCCGCTGCGCGTGCGGCGCGGATGGGGTTTCACCTGCACTTCCACCCGTCGCACCACCCTATCCGCCGCCGTCTCCAGGCCGTCGAGTTTCACCAGCGCGTCTCGCACCACGCCGCCGTCCAATGCTTCCTGTGAAAGCAATCGTTCTTCAAACAGCTCAAACACCGAGTTTTCCGCGGCCCGCATCACAAAGGAGCTTTGCGCCGCGGCGATGTCCGCAAAGAGGCTCCGGTCGGCGTAGCCGCCGTCTCCTACATAGCACCGTCCTGCTTCCAGGCTGCGCCGCAGGACGTTGTTTTCACGGTTGGCCCCCGCGTTGCGAGCGCCAGTGCGGTCGAGGCGATGGACTTTGAACGTCTCCAGATCGAATTGAACGTGCAAACGCCAGCCATAGACCGCTTTCCCGTCCCGGGAGGTGTTGTAGTGCGCATCGATGCCGCAAGCGGATTTGGCCAGCCGACTCAGCGCCGTCAGCACCGTCCCGTCGACCAGCGTGATCGCCTGCCCAAAGTCCGCAAGACGCGGATCGGGCGCCTGGGGCAGTTCCCCCGCCAATTCCTCAATCAGCGGCGTCAAACGCCCCGGCTCGAACACCCGAACCGATTCAGAGAAACTGCCCACGGAAAAACGCTTAATTCCCAGCGCCTTGGCCACCTTGGGCAGTTCAGCAACCTCCTGAAGATCCCGCAGGGATTGGATCAGCGGATTCCAGGTGTAAAGCAAAACCAGCTTGCAATAATCGTCGAAGTGAAGCTGGCGGTTCCCGGCTCGATCCCGCTCACAGCCCACATCCCGCAGCGTGGGCAGCAGCGCGAAGACGCGCCGCAGATGTCCGAGGCACAGGATCTCTTTTTCCTTCAGTCTTGCCTGCACGTCCGGCAGCATGCCATAAAAAGATCAAAGGCGCAATCTCAATATCTTGCTGCTTGCGCGAACCCCGTGCCGAACGGGATTAACGTTTTGTACCTATTTTTCGAAAATCCGGGAATTTTTTGGGTGCGATTGGTGAGAATGCAAAGAATCTGACATGCGGGCGGTTCTGCAATTCCCGACGATCGCAAGAGGCGACCCCCCAAGAAGCGCCCCGCAAGCGGGGGCGGCTACACGGGGAGAGGAGGTGCCCGGGAATGGTGGTTGGTGGTTTACACTCGGGAAGTTCTTTGGAAGCGGAAGAGCTTTGACATGCGCTGTAAACCGGCGAGAACAAAGGGGGCAAGGACGGCCGAATAGATCGCTGAATAGAACAGGGGCCCTGTGGGCGGGCGGATGCTGCCGGTGACCGGGCGGATCATTCCGTGAAAGGCGACAATGATCGCCGTTAAAAGCCCTGCCGCCAGGACGAGTCCGAAATGGGTCGCGGGGTGCTTGCGTTGCATGCCGCGGGCGATGGGAAGGATCATGGCTGCGGAGAGGGCGTAGGAGAAGGCGAGGAGGCCGAGAATGCCTTGCGAGGTCATGTCATCGAGGGCGCCGAGGATGAAGGCGCCGAGCAGGGCGGCGTCGCGCGGGGCGTTGATGGCGATGAAAATCACCGCGATCAGGACGAAATTGGGGGTGGCGGAATCCCACTGGATGGCGCGGGCGAGGCCGGTTTGAAGGCCGAGGGTGATGTACGCGAGAATGAAAAAGCTGAGCCAGCGCATTGAATACCTTTTTATGGCTGGCGAAGCATGACCCATACGTCGTTGAGATGCATCAAATCCTGCTCGGGGGCGAGACGGATGTCGGCGAAGAGAGACTGCTGGGGCAGGGGCTCGATGGAGGAGATGCGGCCGATACGAATTCCCTGAAGCGCGTGCGGCCAGGTGTCATCGGAGAGGACGACCCAATCGCCGGGGGCAAGCTTTGCGTCGCGGACATCCTTGATGAAGAGATTCTGGATGGACATTTCGCCGGTGCCGCGACCCTTGACGATGGCGAGGAGATTGGGGTTTTCCTGGAATCCAGCGGAGGGGGAATAGCTTTTGAAATGGGCGGTGACGGTGAAGCCGGCGTCGGTGATGAGACGAACGCGAGCCGAGAGCGCGCCTACGGCGGTGATTCGGCCGATCAGGTCAATTACTGCGCCGGAGGAGAGGACGGGGACGGGCTGATCGACGTTGAGACCGCCGAAGCCGGTGCCAGCGATGGTCAGGCCCTCGCGGTCGTCACTGTCGGCGCCGGTAACTTCGAAGCGGGTGCAGTAGGTTTCGAATCCGCCGAGGCTTTCACGCTCGCCGGCGCGCTGTTTGAGGTCTTCGATCTGTGCGGACATTTCCTGGATCTGCTGTTTCAGGCCGAGGTTTTCCTGCTCGATGGTTTCAAGCGGGCGGGTGTCCTCGGCCGTGTGCGGCTGGAAATGATTTCGGATGGCGTTGGCCAGGGTATAGGTGGGATGGGAGATGGGGATCAGGAGGGTTTGCAGGGGCATTCGGCCGAGGTCGGTCATGCGGCGGGGTAATACGAAGGCGCTGAGGAAACTCAGGAGGAGGAGGACGATGAAGACCTGGTTGAATTGAACGCGGGACAAGTGTGGGGGTTTCCGGGAAAAAGAATTATTGGCTTATTCGTCGCTGTGAGGAACTGTATTCGGTTGGAGATTCTCTGTCGGTACCACTTGTCATTCACATATATCAAGGGGACGCCGTTGCGTTTTCCGAAAACATAGAAGGAAGATTTTTATCGGTTACGGTCTGGGTGACGAGAGGAGGCGCTGGCTCGAATAGGTGAATGCGGTTCCGCCGCGGGGACACATGGCTGGTCTGGTGACGTTCGGGGCGGCCTTGGGGTGTTGGACTTGGGCGGGGATGGTGGGCGAGTACACCCACCCTACGTCGGGGGAGGGGGGACAATTGCATAATCACGATTCGTCCCCGTCGGATTCCATGGTTTCTTTCCAGAGTTCCAGGTTTTCGAGGTAGACGCTGGTGCCGCGGGCGACGCAGGTGAGGGGGTCTTCGGCGAGTTTTACGTCTAAGCCGGTGGCGTTGGAGAGGACGGTGGTGAGGCCGCGGAGGAGGGAAGAGCCGCCGGCCATGGTGATGCCGTTTTCGACGAGGTCGGCGGCTAGTTCGGGCTCGGCTTTTTCCAGGGTGCGCTTTACGGAATCGATAATCTGATTGATGGGATCCTGGAGGGCCTCGCGGATTTCTTCGCTGGTGACGACGGTTTTGCGTGGGAGGCCGCTGATGAGGTCGCGGCCGCGGACTTCCATGGTGGGCTCGCCGTTGCCGGAGGGGGAGGCGGAGCCGATTTCGATTTTGATTTTTTCGGCCATTTGTTCGCCGATGGCCATGTTGTAGGTTTTTTTCATATGGCCGACGATGGCGGCGTCGAAATCGTCGCCGGCGACGCGGACGGATTCGCAGGCGCTGATGTCGGCGAGAGAGATGATGGCGACTTCTGTGGTTCCGCCGCCGATGTCGACGATCATGCTGGCGGTGGGCTCGATGACGGGGAGTCCGGCGCCGATGGCGGCGGCCATGGGTTCTTCGACGAGGTAGACGCGGCGGGCGCCGGCGCGTTCGGCGCTGTCGTAGACGGCGCGGCGTTCGACGGCGGTGATGCCGGAGGGAATTGCGATGACGACGCGGGGGCCGATGAAATGTTTTCGGCCGTGGACGCGGCGGATGAAGTAGGAGAGCATGGCCTGGGTGATTTCAAAATCGCTGATGACGCCGTCTTTCATGGGGCGGATGGCCTCGATGGTGACGGGGGTTTTACCGAGCATTTCCTTGGCGACGAGTCCGACGGCGTTGCCGTTTTGGAGGACGCGGTTGGTGCCTTTTTTTACGGCGACGACGCTGGGCTCGTTGAGGACGATGCCTTCGCCCTTGACGCAGACGAGGGTGTTGCAGGTGCCGAGGTCGATGCCCATGTCGATGCTGAACATGCCCATTAGCGAATCAAAGATCACGCTGTCGTCTCCTGACCGTGCGGAGGAACGGTGAATTTTGAGGGGCTTAGGCTCTGTCTAGCGCGGCGGCGTAAAGCTTCGGCCATGCAGCCGTGCGCCGTAGAGAAAGTGTGAGACACTTTCCTGATCAAATGCCCGCTCCATCGGGTTTCCAGACGGGTGGGTCGATTTCCCATTAAACTGACCCACGAACTGCCCGGACGGCGTTAAATTACAGGCAAGCGGAGGTATTAGCAATGACGGCCGGTGGGGAAAGAGGGGGGAGATTGCCGATTGAATCTACTGCGGGAGCTGCGGCAATGAAGTCGGTGACGGCTGGGTTGAATTGGCAGGCTCGAGGGGAATCTTGGGGGACCACTGGTCCCAATCTTTCTTTTCGTCTTCGTGGAGGATGAAGGTGGAGCCGTCCTGGGCGGGATCGCCCATGTCTTTGTCGGGGGTGGCGAAGCCGATGCCGCCGGAGAGGAGGGAGCGGAGGGATTCGACCTTCATCTGGAGGCCGGAGAAGATGCCGCCCTTCACGTCGACGCCGCTGATAATCCAGAACTGGGTGTTGCTGGTCACGAGGGGGCTATATCGTTTCTGGATAAAGAGATGCACATCGACGGCATCGCCCTCGGAGCCTAAGTCGACCGTCTCGACGGAGCCGACTTGCACGCCCTTGTAGTAGACGGGTGCATCGGCGGGGAGGCGATCGACCTTGGCGGCGCGGAGGACGATTCGCAGGCCGGGTTCGGTGGTGACCGGCGGGGCGCTGAGTCCGACGAATTCGCTTTGCACGTCCCCGTTGCCGGGAAGGGAATCGATATATGGGCCGCTAAGGACGGTGCCGAGGCCGGAGATTGCCTGCATTGATATCTGGGGACGGACGATCCAGAAGATTGCCCCTTGTTGTGCGAAGGCCATTTGCGACCGGATCAGCACCACGTGAACGAGGACGTGTTTTTTGTCGTCGCTGAGATCGATGTCTTTGACTTTTCCGATGGCGACGCCCAAATGGGAGACGGGCGTTGCGCCGGGTTTTAAGCCTTCGGCGTCGTCGAAGGTGATGGTGATCTGGGCTCCGTTTTGCTCGAAGCGGTCGTGGTAGTACCAGCCGGCGATCGCGGCGGCGGCCATGGGGACGATCCAGATGAGCGGGTAGGGCCAGCGCATTTTTTTGACGACGGCCCTGTGTGTCACATGGTGATCCGGTTTTTCTGCGGGTCGGCTCATGATTCTTCTTCCTCCGGCTCCTCCCAGATCAACTGCGGATCAAAGGCGGCAGAGGCGAGAATGGTACAAATCACCACCAGGGAAAAGGCAAACAGGCCTTTGCCGGGAATGACGCTGGCCAATCCCTGGAGCTTCACAAGGGAGACGAGGATGGCGAGGACGAAGACATCGAGCATGGCCCAGCGGCCGATGACATCGATGAATCTGTAAACCCAGGTGCGGGGGATTTTCCAGCGATCGAATTTGAGCTTGGTGCAGGCGACGAGGAAGAGAAGGCCGATGAGCTTCAAAGCGGGGATGAGGATGCTGGCGAGGAATACGATGACGGCGATGACAATGTCGCCGTCCTGGTAGAGACGGACGCAGCCTTCCCAGACGGTGTTTTCGGAGGTGGCGCCGTAGAAGTTAAGGAGAAGGATGGGGAAAATGTTGGCGGGGATATAGAGGATGATGGCGGCGAGGGCGAGGGCGCCGGTGATGTGCAATCCGCCGGCGGTGCGTTTGGCGATTCGGGAGCCGCAGCGGACGCAGTGCGCGGCGGTTCCGGGTTTCAGCGGGATGACCAATTGCATCTGCCCGCAGGTTTTGCATGCGATCGCCTGGCCAAGGGAATCCACCATTGTCTCCCGTTAATTATCCTTTTCCCATCCAGCAACCTCTTCTATACTCGCTGATGAAGGAGTCTGACAATGAATGTTCTCGTAGCCGGCGGGGCGGGATATATCGGATCGCATACGGTTAAACGGCTCAAAGAGGCTGGGCATCGTCCGGTTATCTTTGACAATCTTTCGCGCGGGCACCGGGAAGTGGTGGATATTTTGAGGGTGCCGGCGATCTTTGCTGATCTTGGGGATCGGGGGCAGCTCATCGCGGCGCTGCGGAAAGAGCAGATCGATACGGTGATGCATTTCGCGGCGTATGCGTATGTGGGGGAAAGCGTGCAGGATCCGCTGATGTATTATCGCAACAATGTGGCGATCACGGTGAACGTGCTGGAGGCGATGAAGGAGGCGGGGGTTAATCGGTTTGTTTTTTCGAGCACCTGCGCGACGTATGGGAATCCCGATCGGCTGCCGATTACCGAGGAAGAGAAGAAGGCACCGGTTTCTCCTTATGGGAGAAGCAAGCTGATGGTGGAGGAAATTTTGGCGGACAACGCGGTTGCCAACCCGAAGTTTAAATTCGCGGCGCTGCGGTATTTCAATGCGAGCGGGTGCGCGATGGACGGGAGCCTTGGGGAAGACCATCGGCCGGAATCGCATTTGATTCCGCTGATTTTGCAGTCGATCCTTGGAGTGGCGCCCGGCCTCACGCTGTTTGGGACGGACTACGCTACGCCGGACGGGACCAATATTCGCGATTATATCCATGTGGACGATTTGGCGGACGCACACATCAAGGCGATGGAGAAGCTCGATGGGCATTCGCCGATCTACTGCAACCTGGGGACGGGGCGGGGATTTTCGGTGAAGGAGATTATTGCTACGTCGGAGAAAGTGGCGGGGAAAAAAGCGCCCGTTACCTACGGCCCCCGGCGCGCGGGGGATGCGATTGCGCTGTGGGCCGATCCGTCGCGGGCGAAACAGCTTCTGGGGTGGGAGGCGAAACACAAAGATCCGGAGGCGATCATCGGCTCGGCGTGGAACTGGTTCAGCAAGCATCCGAAGGGGTATGGGGCATGAAATCCGAAACCAGAAATTCGAATGACGAATCAAACCAGAAATCCGAATGAGCGAATGAAGGCTTCCGAACTTATCGGGTGGGTGGTGCTGGTGGCGTCGGTGGTGACGGGGTTTGCGATGACGATTTTGCGCCGGTGTGAGTGGAATCCCACTACTTAACCTTCGAAATCGGCCCGACTTGCACGACCTAATCAGATTCTGTCCCATTCTTCTTTTGGCGCACATCCTTCGTTGATGGAGAATATCGCCACCACCGTGGACGAAAGCGACGCCGATTTATTGAGGGTCTACGCCAGCAGCGGCGATGCCGTCGCATTTCGGCGGCTGGTGGAGCGGCATATTGATTTTGTCTACGCGTGCGCCGTGCGGCAGGTCGGGAATCGCGATCTGGCGGAGGATGTCGTGCAGGCGGTCTTCCTGCTGCTGTCGCAGAAGGGGGCGAAAATTAAAGCCGGGACGTTTATCAAGGGGTGGCTTTTTACTGCCACGCGCTATGCCGCGAGCAATGCGTGGCGGGCGGAGGCGCGGCGAAAGAATCGAGAACGGGAGGCTGCCGTGATGCGATCCGAAGCCGCCGTAAACCGGCAGTGGGAAAGAATCCGGCCCGTGCTCGACGAGCCATTGGAGAGGCTGGGGACGAAGGACCGGACGGCGATCCTGATGCGATTTTTTGAGGATATGCCGATGCTGGCGGTGGGGAAGGCGATGGGGATTTCGGAATCGGCGGCCGTCAAGCGGGTTTCGCGGGCGGTTGGGCGGCTTCGGTCGATTCTCGCGAGACGAGGGATTGAGGTTGCCGACGACGCGATGAGCGGCGTCCTGGGCATGGGCCTGATTGAAAAAGCTCCCGCGCATTTAATCGCCGCGGCGTGCGAAATGGGAACAAAGGCCGCGGTGGCCCACGGCGGTGTGGCCGGCACGCTCGTAAAGAGCACCTCCCGTGGAATCCTGCGCGGCAAGCTGTCTCTTATCACCGTCAAATTCACGCTCGCCGCCGCCTGTGTCGGCGCGGCCGCAACCGTTGCGGTGGAGAAAACTCGCCCGCCGACTCGCGATATTCCGGTGATTCTCGCCGATGTTCCCGCGCCGGTGGCCCCAACTCCCGATGCCGAATACCAGGCCTGCCAGCAGGTGCTTCAATCGATCGTCGATGGCTACGACAGCGTGGACCCATCCGCGGTCGATGCCCAGCTTTATGTCGGTCCCGACGCGGATCCACAGTTTGTGCGTCTGGAACCGTCGCTGGTGGATCTGGATGTTGCGGCTTATGGCGTAGAGAAGGATGCGGTTGCTAAGTTCGGTGCGCGCGCCTTGTCGCTCAACTACTACCAAAATACCGTCGCGCTGATGATCGACGAGCTTTTGGATCGGATTGGCCCGAGCGACTATAGGATCAATGGCGATGCTCTGGTAATAAACCCCCCGGCGCCGTTCTTCTCCCACAACGGTGTCTGGCCGAGAGCGCCGGTATATTTCAAAAAGATCGGGGCCGACTGGAAGCTGGACGCGGGACGAACATTTAAAGAGGTTATCACGATCCGCCGAAGGGTTCCCGTAGCCAACGAAACGCAGGAGCAACTCGAGGCTGCTTACGTGAAGGAGTTTACGGACGGATACAACACGGTGGCGGCAGAGATCGAGCAGAACAACATCACGAGCGCGGCCGACGTGCAGAAACGACTCGACGGGGTGGTGATCGGCTTCCACTTCAAATACTCGCAATTCGGCGTTGACATCGAGCCGAAACAACCCGCCGGTCGAGGAGGCCACGTTTAAATGAAATCTCTACGTCGATGGAGCTTGGGATTGGTTTTGGCTGGGGCTCTGGCAGGCGGCGCGGCTACGATGGTTCGCGCTGATGTTTCCCCGCCCGCACCGGCGACCTCGCCCGGCGACGCGGACTATGAGGCGTGCCAGCAGGTTCTGCAGTCGATCGCTGACGCCTTCGAGAACGAAGATCCATCGGCCGCCCTGGCGCAGGTTTACCTGGGTCCCGATGCAGATCCGCTGTTCGTGGGTCTGGAGCCATCGCTGGGCAACCTCGGGATTGCGGTGTATCGCCTGAAAAAAGATGCCGTCGCCAAGTTCGCGACCCATGCGATCGGAGTCAATTACTATATCGATGACGGCGTTGCAGACATTGAAGAGCTTCTGAACCGCATCGGTCCGAGGGATTACAGCCTCGTGGGCGATACGCTGGCAATAAACCCACCGGCCCCATTTCTTTCTCATACGCAAGCGTGGCCAAAGGCGCCGATGTATTTCAAAAAGGTGGGGTCAGATTGGAAGCTGGACGCCGGGCGCACCTACAAACTCGTCGTTGATGTCCGCCGGATGATCCCGATCGCGGACGAAACCCCCGAGCAGACCGCGGCTGCCCTGATCAAGGAAGTTACCGACGCATACGGTGCGATAGCTGCGGACGTAGAGCAAAACAACATCACCAGCGCCGCCGACCTTCAGAAACGCCTCGACAAGACCTTCATCGGTTTGACGATGAAATATCGGCAGATCACCATCAACCAAATGCCAAGACAAACCGCGCCTTCGGGCGGCGGCTTGTAGCTAAATACCGCCCCGTCCGAAGCTTGCGCGTCGCTCGTCCACGGGCCGAATCTTCGAATTCCCGGCACTTTTTGTCAAACCGCTTTTTTGGCGGACATGCATGATTGATGGACAATAGAGCCGTGGTAGATCAGGACTCCGAGCTACTGTCTGCATATGCATCGACCGGCGATGGGCAGGCGTTCCGGCGTCTGGTTGAGCGGCATATCGACTTTGTTTACACGTCGGCGATCCGGCAGGCGGGCGATCGCCAATTCGCCGAAGACGTTGCCCAAGCCGTCTTCCTCCTGCTGGCTCAGAAAGCCAAAAAAATAAAACCGGGAACCTATGTCAAAGGCTGGCTCTTCAACGTCACGCGTTTTATCAGCCGCAACGCGCACCGGACCGAGGTTCGGTTGAAACTTCGTGAACGGGAGGCCGCCACCATGCGCTGCGAAATCGCACCCGAGCAGGATCAGCCACTCGTTTCGCGCCAGCTCCATGAGGCACTGGGAGACCTGGGCACAAATGATCGCAACGCGCTGCTGATGCGCTACTTCGACGAGGCGCCGATGCTCGCGGTCGGGCAGGCGATGGGCGTTTCGCCACAAGCGGCCGCGAAGCGGATTTCCAGGGCGCTGAGGCGGCTGCGCAGATTCTCGGCCGCCGCGGCATCGAAGTCGCCGGAGATGTCATGGCGGGTGTTCCGGGAATGGTCCTGCTGGAAAAAGCGCCCGCGCATTTGATCAACGCCGCATCGGAAATGGGCACAAAAGCCGCCGCCCATGGCGGTTTGGCGGGTACACTGGCAAAAACCGCCTCGCGATCGATGTTGCGGGGGAAAGCCTGCATCGTGGCGGCGAAATTCGTTTTGGCCGCGGCATGCGCGGCCGCGGCGGCAACCGTCGTCGTCGAAAATCGCGCCCTTCGCCGCCGCAGTCGCACGTGATTCTTGCCGACGCTACTCCCACCGCGGCTCCGGCGACCCAGCCCGCCGGCGCCGATTACCAGGCCTGCCAGCAGGTTCTCCAAGCGATCATTGATGCCTACGACAACGAAGACCCATCAGCTGCTGATGCACAGCTTTATATGAGCCCCGATGCCGATCCGCAGCTCGTTCGGTTCGCACCCGATCTTTTTGAAATCGATATTGCCCAGTTTCGCGTGCAGAAAGATGCGATCGCGAAATTCGGCGTCCATGCGGTATCCCTCAATACGTACGGCTATACGGTGGCTGTGCAGCTCGAGGAACTCCTGGCCCGCATCGGTCCCAACGATTATCAGGGGACCGGCGACACGCTGGTCATCAACCCTCCCGCGCCGTTCCTTTCGCATATCGGCGCGTGGCCGAAAGCGCCGTTCTATTTCCGCAAGATTGGCAACGATTGGAAACTCGACGCCGGACGCACGTTCAAAATCATCGTGACCGCCGATCCGCGCATCCCCAACCCCGGCGAATCGCGCGAACAGACAGCGATGAATTACCTGAAAGCGTTTACCGCCGCTTACAACAGGGTCGCCGACGACATCGAACAAGACAACATTCCCAGCGCCCCTGAACTCCAGAAACGCCTCGACGGCGTCATCGTCGAATTTTTCAAGCAATATTCGCAGTTCGGCATTGATTTTCGGCCAAAACGAATGCCGATCGCCGGCAATCATCTTTAGATCGCGTTATGCACTTTGCCCTGCTCCAACCAAACTTCTGGGTCCTCAGCGTCAAGCTCATCTTGGCCAGCGCAAGCGTCGCGGTCGCAAAGGCGCCTCCGGTGATTTTCGCCGACGTCGCGGCCCCCGCTGCCCCTGCCACGCTACCCGGCGACGGCGATTATCAGGCCTGTCAGCAGGTGCTGCAGGCGGTCATCGACGCCTACGACAACGAAGACCCCTCGGCGGCACAGGCCCAGCTCTATTTCGGGCCCGACGCCGATCCGAATCTGGTTCTTTTCACGCCTCCGCTGCTGGAAATGGACATGGAGGTGTACCGGGTTCAGCGCGACGCCCTGGCGAAATTCGGGGCTCATGCGCTATCGCTCAGCTTCTACGACACCACGACCGCCGCGATGTTTGACGAGCTTCTGGCGCGTCTGGGTGCGCACGATTATCGACTGAGCGGCGACACGCTGGTGATCAAACCGCCGGCGCCCTTCGCAACCCATTCCGTCGCCTGGCCGCGGGCGCCGATTTATTTCAGGAAAATCGCGGGGCAGTGGAAACTCGACGTCGGACGAACCTTTAGAATCACCTTCCGCGTTGTTCGGCACGTACCCGTTCCCAACGAAACCGTCGAGCAACGCGATCTCGCGTACGTCAAGTCGTTTGAGGACGGATTCAAGGCGATCGCGCAGGACATCGAGGAGGGGAACATCACCAGCGCGGCCGACGTGCAAAAGCGAATGGACGGGGTGATCATCGGATTTTCGTTTGCATATTCCGATTTCAGCGTGAACTGCGGACCGAGGTGAGCAGGGGACGGAACGCGCACCCTGCGGGGTTGCGGCTAAACGGGGCAAAAGGGGGTCGATTTTCGGTCGCGGATTCAGCCCCTTTTATGCTCTAGCGTCGTTTTCGGGATTTGAATTTGACACCGGCGGCTTTTCGGGCGGCGGTGAACTTTCCGAAGAGGCGGATGGCGGCGCCGTAGAGCGCCGGGTGCTGGCGGCGGACGCTGCTGTCGGCGAGGCTTGCGCCGTTGCGGGAGACGGTCTTGATCGCCTTGAGCACTTCGGGTTTGTCCCAACTTCGGCGTTTGCGGAATTTGAGGGGGTCGAGGCGAGCGGCGCGGAGGGCGTCGTCGTAGGCGCCGAAATGTCGTACCGCCGCGGCGTGCAAGCCGGGGTCTTCTTCCTGCAGGGCGCCGCTGCCGAGGGGCTGTCCGTCGCGGGCGCGGGATTTCAGCTCGTAGGCAATGGATTGGCGGTCCCAATGGCGGTAGCAGGCGATGTCGTCGGCATCGAGGCCGGCGGCCTGGAGCGCCCGGTGCCATTTGCCAAAGAGCCGCGGCTGAAGCGCCGCGAACGCGGCCTTGCCCAGCTCGTCGCGGCGATGGGTGACGGCGGACCAGTGGAGCTCTTCGCCGCGGCGGCGAGCGGCCTTGATCAGGACGATAATCCTCGCCTTGCTCCAGCGCGGGCGGCGCAAAACGTCTGCGTAGTCAATCCCTGCCGATTCGACTGCGCGGCGGTAGGACCCGAAGTGGTACGCCGACGCCGATACAAGGGATTGCATCCGCGCCGAGAGGCCGTTGTAGGAGAGGTCGGTTCCGTTTTTGTGGAGACGGCGCAGCTCCCGCAGAATCTCGTTTTTTGTCCAAACCATCAATCAGCCCCTTTTGTCTTGGCCACTATCCTTATCTGTTGCAAAAAAACAAGAATCATGCGGTATGATTCAACAGGTTGGAAATGATAATTCTTAAGGTGATGGTCGGATTTTCGCAACACCCCCACTCATTTGCCTGCAAACGTGTTTTGGGGCATCGCATTTTAATGGGAGACGCGCCGGAGTGAATCTATGGATGGGATTCTGATTCTGGATAAACCGGGGGGTTTGACCTCAGCCGGGGCGGCGAACCGGGTCAAGCGGCTGTTGCCGCGCGGGCAAAAGATCGGACATGCCGGGACGCTCGATCCGATGGCTACGGGGGTTCTTTTGCTTTTGGTCGGAGGGGCCACCAAGAGGTGTGAAACAATGATGAACCACGCCAAGGGTTATGAGGCCACGATTCGGCTGGGGGCGACAACCCCCACGGATGACGCGGATTCGGCCTCAACGGCGGTTCCGAGTGCTTCGCCGCGTTCGCTGGATGAGGTTCAGTGCGCGCTGAGAAAATTCGTGGGCGAGATTTCCCAGCGTCCGCCCGCGTTCAGCGCCCTGAAAATCTCCGGCCAGCCGGCCTACAAATCGGCGCGGCGAGGAAAGCCGCTCGATCTGGCTCCTCGGCCCATTCGTATCGATTCGATTGAAATTCTGGGATACACCTGGCCCGACCTGAAGCTGCGGGTCGATTGCGGCCGTGGAACTTACATCCGCGCCCTGGCCCGCGACCTGGGCGAGGAACTGAAAACCGGGGGATATCTGACCGCCCTGCGGCGGACGCGCATCGGATCGTTTGACGTTTCCGATGCCGTCACGATCGAGCGCCTTATTGGGGACGGCGTCGCGGCGCATCTTCGCCCGATCTCACTTGCGCACGCCCAGGATCCGAAGTAGCGCCGGGAAAACGGGACCAGCGGCTGGCGATTCCCTACGGCATCCCATAGAAATCCGAGTCATCGCCATTTCCGTTGCGGTACATCATTGGACCGCCCGGCGACTGTGTCTTCCAGATATGGCGGTTTTCGAGCATGCGGATCATTTCGGATCCCGCGAGCAGAGTCGCGCCATAACCGTGGATGTCGTCGATGTGGGGGCGGTGGTAGTAATAGACGTAATCATCCGCATATCCGGTCCCGACGCAGGTGCCGGTGATGCGGCCTTCGGCGTCGATGCGTGTGCTCAGCCCATTCCATCCGGCCTGCGCGACGGGGCCGTATGCGGCGACGTCGAGCCAGCCTTTGTTGACGCCGTGGGCGAAGCAGTAGGTGAACATCGCGGTACAGCTCGTTTCGGTGTAGGTATTGGGGCGGTCGAGCATCTGGCGCCACATTCCGTCGCCGGCCTGGAGGCTGGCCAGCGACTTCGCCTGGGCCCGGAAGAGCCGGAGAATTGGTGCGCGCATGGGATGGTCGGCGGGCATGACGTCCAGCAGATCGGACATCGAAACCATGATCCAGCCATTGGCCCTTCCCCAGTAATAAACCGGCTGATCGTCGGGATTGTCGAGGTTCCAGTGATGGGTGAAGAGCCCGACCGAATCGACGAACAGATATTTCTTGAAGTGGAGGATCTGGGACGCGGCATCGGTGAAATAAGATTGGTCTCCGGTGAGCGTTCCCATCTCGGCGAGGAATGGGACGCTCATGTAGGCATCATCGGCCCAGACCGAATCGCGCTCCGGGCGGGGGCGCGCGAGCGTGCCGTCGGCGAGGCGAAGCTGGCGGTGGCTGATGAAATTGTCGATGTGATCGATCGCAACCATCAGGTCCGGCCCGACGCCGGCGCGGCGGGCGCGGACGAGGGCGGCGCCGATCGCGCCGCAATCGTCGAGACTGCGCGGGCTGAGCAGAGAAACGATGTCTCCGCTGCGCCGGCGCGAGGCGCGACATATCCGCCCTGGCGATGGCGCCGGCGAACATCTTAAAGCGCCTGGCATCGAAATCGGCGAACGATTTGTCGCCGGTGGCATCGGCGGCGGAAAGCATGCCGCTGTAGATCACGCCCATGGGGTAGGTGATGAGGGCGAATCTCTGCGGCGAGTCCGGGTCGGAGCGCTCGGTGCTGGGGCGGGTCGTCAGCGTGGTCATCGCCCGCAGTTCGATCTGCCCCTTCACCGCCTCCAGCTTCATCTCGATCTGCTGGATTTTGGGGATGACGTAGGGAACGGGATAATCGGGTTGGGTGTTGGTGGCGCACGTGGACGGGCGCGTGGATGGGATTGTCGATGGTTGGGCCGCCTCGACGAAAATCCCCGCCGCCAATACAAACACCACCGAGGTTACCCTCAACAATAAACCCGTCGCGCGCGTCATAGTTATCCCTTTGGCGAACCGAAATGCAGGTCGGCGAATTGGAGGATGTGCTGCCAATCCAGGGGTGTCACCTCGTGTTTTCCGGTGTGACAGTGATAGCCAATGTCGTGCATGATCGCCACATCAAGCGGCGGCGGCGACACGGCTTCGAGCCCGCGCTTGCCGAGCATTTCGTAAATGGGGCCGGCGGCGACGGCGGCGTCCCATTCGCCCATGGGGTCGGAATGGAGATCGAGGCTCGCGGTGGCGAGGAAAATCGGCCGCGGGGCGATCAATCCGATCAGCTCGTGTGAATCCACCGGCATGTCCGTTTCGTGATGGGCAAATTTCTGGAAGTTGCCGCAAAACTGCCAGGAGAATCTTTGGGCGAGGTCGCCGATGGATTCCCCGTAATTGCGCCTGGCCAGCGACGCGCCGCCGCGGCCGGAGCTACATGCGATGACCATCGCGAAGCGCGGGTCGATGGCGCCGGTCCAGAGCGCCGTTTTGCCGAGGCGCGAATGGCCCATGATCGCCACCCGGCTGCCGTCCACCTGCGGGTCGGTCTGGAGATAATCGAGCGTCCGGCTGGCACCCCAGGCCCAGGCGGAAATGGTGCCCCACTCGTCGGGGTGCGGCTTGGTTTCGCCCGGCGCGAGATAGGCCGCGCGAATGCCGTATGGCAGGCCGCCGGCGGAGTCGGGATCGATCTGCTGGTAATAGATGATCGCGATGCCATAGCCGTGGGCCAGGACCCAGTCGATGTGAAACGACTTGGCGATGTCGGGATTATTTTTCGCGGGAACCCGATGCGTGCTCAGGTCCCAGTCATATTGCATTTTCACGGCCGGGTCCTGCGTGGCCCACTGAAGGGGATAGAAGCTGAAGCAAAGAATCACCGGCAAAGGTTTGGTCGCGCCGGCGGGGAGGTAGAGCACCGCATTAAAGTGTTTATTTTCCGCCGACGGTCCCAAGTGCACGACGATCTGTTTGCGAATTGCGGTGCCGCCAAACGCGTGGCCGGTCTCGACGACTTCGAACGATTCCCCCTCAGGGCGGCCCGGGGCGCGGCCATAAATCTCGTGCTCAAACGCGCCGAGAATTTCCGGCCTGCGCCGTGAAAACCAGATTTGCGAATCCTTGACGATTTCGCCGTCGTTGAGCTTGAACGGATCGGGGAGGACCCAATACCAGGCTCGCCCCTCATCGTGGTTTTCGATGCGGCGGGTCGTGGGTTGGGTCGCGATGGGCCCGGCGCTGGGCGTCTGCATGGAAGCCTGTCCCTGCGGCCGTAAACACCCCCAGCATGAAATGAAGGTTATCGCCGCCGCGAGCCAATGGTAATTTTTCATTGCACCAGTCGGAAACCGACCGCCTCCGCGAAGCGGAAGGACATTACTCGCAATTTGGGGGAGGGGCAATTGGAATTAGGGTCTGAATGGGCGCCTGCGATTCGGGAGGAGGCTGGAAAGCGCTTCCCTTCGGGTCGCGGCTAAACGGGAAGAGCGGCGCGCACGAAACCACCCCCTCCCCTGGTACTCCGGGGGAGGGGCGAGGGCGGGGGCTCTTATGCAATCCATTTAGGACTGCGTTGAGGAATGATGCTTGTGATGGTGATGATGGTGGCCGCTGCACGCCATCGAAGGCGTCGCCGCCAGGGTCGAAACTCCAAAGAATGCAAGTGCCGCCAGAATCAGTAGCTTACGCATCGGGTGTACCCTCGAAATAAATTCCCGCGCGGATCCAGCACCGCCGCCCGGCCTGGATCGTACCCCGCGTTAACAATCACAAACGCTCGAAGTACGATTTTATTTCGGGCGGCTATTTTTTCGCCGATTCGGCCGTCGCCGGGGTTCCACACTCCGGGCAGATTTCCTGGCCGCCGCGAAGATCGTAGCCGCATTTCTGGCATTCGCGCGAGTTGCTCGGGGTCGAACCAGGAGAACATATTGGCTAGCTCGCGGGAGCAGATGATGAGGCCCGCGCCGGTAACAATCGCAACCGTGGCGTGCACCAGGTAGCCGTATTCGGTTGCATTGCTGTGAAGGTATCCCAAGTGCGTTTCGACATAATACGAGAGTTCCTGAACGCCTTCGACGATGGTCCAGAAGCCTATCAATCGCACGCCGGCGAGGAAAAATTCTTTCGCCTTCATGGCAAAGTCCTTATCGCGGGATTCCAACCAAGCGCTCCCCTTCGGGTCGTGGCTAAACTTTTTGGCGCTTGGCCTTGGGGACGCGGGGGACCAGGGCGGTCTCCAGGTTCTGCATGGCCTGCTTCAGGCGCTGCTCGTTTTCTACCAGGGCGATGCGGACATAATTCTCGCCGTTTTCGCCGAACGCCCGGCCGGGGGCGAGGGCGACGCTGGGCCTCGTCCATCATGCGGAGGCAGAAATCGATCGTCCCCTGCCCCTTCAGGTGCTCGTGCTTGATCTTCGCCCAGACGAACATGCTGGCCCGCGGCTTTTCGTAGGTCCAGCCGAGTTTGTCGAGGCCGCGGCAGACCACGTTGCGGCGCTTCTCGTAGATCTTGCTCTGCTTGCGCGGGCACGTCGGCATGCTCGCGCATGGCGATGATGCTGGCGATCTGGATGGGGGCGAAA
This sequence comes from uncultured Phycisphaerales bacterium, assembly GCA_963755915.1. Classification (GTDB taxonomy): domain Bacteria; phylum Planctomycetota; class Phycisphaerae; order Tepidisphaerales; family Tepidisphaeraceae; genus PALSA-1353. Next base: position 1,201,141 of record CAVWLP010000002.1, on the reverse strand, counting down.
ATGCCGTAGTCGTAATATCCCTTGATGGTGGCGAGGGCCTTGACCATCTCGGAATTTCCGGCGCAGAATCCGATTCGCCAGCCGGCCATGTTGTAGCTCTTGGACATGGTGGTGAATTCGACGCCAAGGTCTTTTGCCCCGGCGGCGGCGAGGAAGCTGGGGGCTTTGTAGCCGTCGAAGCAGACTTCGCCGTAGGCGAAATCGCTGATGATCATGATCCCATGCCGCCGGCACATGGCGATGGCGCGGTCCCAGAAATCGGGGTCGATGGTCATGGCCGTGGGGTTGTGCGGGTAATTTAGAATCAGCAGCTTGGGCGTCGGGTAGAGGCCTTCGATCATTTTCTCGATGCGGGCGAGGAAATGCCTGATCGTTGCCAAGGGGAACGCGAATCACATTCGCCCCGGCCATGGCGACGGCGTAGATGTGAATCGGAAAGGCGGGATCGGGAACGATGGCGGTGTCGCCCGGACCAAGCAGGGCGAGGCAGAGGTGGCTGAAGCCCTCTTTGCTGCCGATGGTGGCGATCACTTCCGTTTCCGGATCGAGGTGGACGCCGTATTTGGCCTCGATATTTTTTTGCGACCTCTTTGCGCAAACCGGCGACGCCGTTGCTGACGCTGTAGCGATGGTTGCGCGGATCGTGCGCGGCCTCGGCGAGCTTTTTGACGACCGAATCCGGAGTCGGATCGGTGGGGTTGCCCATGCCCAGATCGATGATGTCGATATTGGCGACCCGCTTCTCATACTTCATCCGGTTGATCCGCCCGAACAGATAAGGCGGGAGCCGCAGAATTCGCGGTGACACGTCCACTTTAAATGGTTGGTTGTTCATAGAACGCCTCAATTGTAACGAAAAACGACGGGAATATGCGTAGAGCTTACGATTTACAGATTTGATATAACTGCCGGTGACGCAGCATCTTATGGCGCTGCGGCCGGCATGGTCGCCGGCGCGTGCAGTTTGTCCAGTTCCTGGCGTATCTGCGCCTGGTTCTGAATATTCCCACCATTGCTCGCCAGGCGATTGGCCCATTGTCGCGCCAAAACGGGGTCGCGAATCTGAAGCGAGGACATCGCTTCGCCGGCTAAATCGTTGCGCAGCGAGCCGATCTTCGCCTGCACCAGACTGAAGAAGAGCTCCTTGCGCACCGAATCGCGATAATCTTCAAACCGGGCGTGTGCGGGAGGAATTCGATTGATCAACTGAAAAAGAAAGAGGTACTGCTTGTACTGCACGGGGTCGGAAATCTCTCCCGGCTTCAGTTCGAAGGCGACCTGCTTGATCTCAGAGGGGTAATTCAAATCCTGGAAGGAAAACGGCCCGAGTTCTCCCCCCGCGGGCGTGCCGGGATGGGTGGTGTTCCAGATGCGGATCACGTCCTCGAAGCTTTTGCCTGAGGCGAGCTGACGGCGAATATCAGCGATCTCCATCATGTTGTTGCATTGTATGTATCGCACGAGCACTTTTTCGCCGTACATGGCATTGAACTGCTGGCGCACGCGGTCGTCGGTGAGGCTGGCCTCGACGATCGGCTCGGCAATCTTGCGCAAGTTGGCGTTGACCTCGAGAATCACGTTGAACTCCGCCCGGCTTACCCGCTGCTGCAACAGCAGTTGATCCAGAAGCTGGTCTTCCTGAAGGTCGGTCAGATTTTCCGGCTCCGTCGTCGGCTGGCCGTTGTTTTCCATCTGCTGGGTGGCCTTGCGCAGGCTGTCCATGGTAATGGCCCGTTCCTTCTGGATGTCGTCGTCGGTGACGCGCAGATGTTGCTCGGCCGCGGCCTGGCGGGCCAGATCGAGCTGCACCAGGGCCAGCAATACGTTCAGTCCGTAGCCATCAACCAGGACGGGCATGAGCTCGCCGCGAGTAACCACGGCGCCATGCACGGAGGCGACGATCTCGTTGTCCGGATTTTCAACGACCGGCGCAATGTCCGGTTGGGCCGCGGAGGGGCTTTCGGAGTGACATCCGGAAAGCAGCAGCAATCCCAGAAAAATAGGCAGTAAGGCAGTTTTCACGCTGAACACATCCGCCGGCGGCCCGATGAGTATCTTGACCGATGGCGGGATGTCAAATGGGTTTTGGTGCGACAGAGGGGGTGTCAGCGTCTTGGACGCATCGCGGCCCGTTACAATTGGGGCGTGAAACGCGTTTGCCGATTGATCTTCGGGGTTTCCGCTGGTTTATCGGCCCTTCTGTGTGCCGCGAGCCTGCTGCCCAACCTGTTTCCCGGCGATATCGCAATGATGTCGATTCTCACGCCCGGGTCCAACGTCTGGCGGGTCATGATCCGCAATCCTGTGATGAGTTTCGCCTGGATGCGTCCGTGGCTCAATGCGCCTCATCCGGCCCTGGGGATCCGAATTCACGAGTTCAGCCCCGCCTTCGTTGCGATGCCGCCATCCGCCGTTTGGGTAAATAGTTTTACCAGCTCAACGCGTGCCGGAGTTGAGTTGCTTTCGGGCGCGGTTAGTTTGGCTCCCTTCGGATCGAATTCCGGCAAATCGCCGCAGACCTGGGACATGCCGATTCACATCGCCAGCGGGTTTCCGCCGTGGCCAGGAAGCCCCCTCTCGATTTCCATCGTTTATATACCGTTATCTACGGCCAGCCCAATTCTGGCGTTGCTGCCGGCGGTTTGGATTGTCCTTGCCCTTCGTCGCCGCCTTTCGAAAAAACCGAAAGAAGGCCATTGCCCTGTCTGCGGTTACGATTTGCGGGCGACGCCGGAGAAATGCCCGGAATGCGGGACGATCCAACAAGCCTCGACTCAATCCACCCGTTGAATCCAACCCCGCCATTCGTCTTAACCGCCGCCGGTCGTTATGATCCCTGCCATGCGACCGGGATTCACCGAAACGCTTTCCGCCGCGCTTCTTCACGCCGACGAGCAGGCGCGCCGGCTGGGCAAGGATTTTGTCGGAACGGAACATCTGCTGCTGGGTATCATCACGGGAAAATCGGGGGATGCGTTTAAGGCCCTTCAAGCCGAAACGAACATCGACCAGTTGCTCTCCCGTCTGAGCGGGGCATTGCCGAGGGAGGCGCAGCAGGTGGTTGTGACGGGGCGGCTGCCGCTGTCGCCCAAGGCGCAGCGGGCGATCAACACGGCGATCTCCGAGGCGCAGGCCACGGGGGCGGCGGTTGTTTCCACGCGGTTCCTCCTGCTGACGCTGCTTGAGGAAGGCGAAACCGCCGTCGTGGAAATTCTCCAGCGCAGCGGCGCCGACCTGGACGAACTTCGCGGAATGCTTTCGCGTCCCGCGGAAAGCCCCGAGAAATAGACAACTATGTCTGAACTTTTCTGCGACCGCCTGCTGGATGCGATCGACCAAAAGCAGGCGCCGATTTGTGTGGGCATCGACCCGGTTCTTGAATCAATTCCCGAAGAAATCCGCGCGAAATTTATTTCCCGCGACGATGAGCCGCAGGCGGCGGTGGATGCTATTTTCGACTTTACGACCAGTGTGCTGAAAGTCGTTGCCGCGCACGTCCCGATCGTCAAATTCCAATCGGCCTATTTCGAAAAGTATCTCTGGGAGGGGGTGGAGGCGTATTACAGCCTGATCCAGGAGGCCAAGGCGCTGGGCCTGCTGGTGATCGGGGACGTGAAGCGGGGGGACATCGGCTCGACCGCGACGGCGTACGCAGCGGGACATCTCGCCGAGCAGACGGGCGACGACGAAATCGCCACGCCGGATGCGATCACCGTCAATCCCATGCTCGGCCTGGACACGCTTCAGCCGTTTATTCAGGCGGCCAAAGATTTTTCGCGCGGCATCTTCGTGCTGGTCCGCACCAGCAATCCCGGCTCGGCCGAGCTTCAGGATGTGAAACTGGAAACCGGCCAGACCTGGTCGGAAATGCTTGCCCAAAAGCTCGCCTTACTGGCTGCGGATCGCGCGCTGGTTGGCACGCGCGGGTTCAGCAGCATTGGCGCGGTCGTCGGGGCGACCCATCCGCATACGATCGAAAGCCTCCGCCGGCTGCTGCCCCAATCGATATTCCTGCTGCCCGGTTATGGCGTGCAGGGGGCGACGGCGGAGATGACGCGTGCCGCCTTCAAAGATGGCCGGGGGGCGTTCGTCTCGGCAAGCCGGAGCATCCTTTACGCGCATGCCGAGCCGAAATATTCGTCGCAATTCGGGAAAGACTGGCGTAAATGCATCGAAGCGGCCATAGGGGATATGAAGCGCGACATTCAGCGGGTCATCGGGTGAGCCGCGTCATATAATCGGCCGCAAATGACCCAGAATCCCGACACGCTCGCGGGGAAACGAGTCACCGTCGCGGGACTCGGCCACTTCGGCGGCGGCATTGGCGTCACGCAATGGCTTTGTGCGCAGGGCGCGAAAGTGCTTGTCACCGATCTGTTGCCCGCCGAAAAATTGGCCGATGCGTTGCGCCAGCTTGAAGGGTTGCCGATTGAGCTCCGGCTGGACGAACATCGCGAGGACGACTTCGCCGGGGCTGATCTGGTCGTCGCTTCGCCCGCGCTTCCGCCGCACAACCGCTATCTCCAGGCCGCCCGCGCGGCGGGGAAACAGATCACCACGGAAATCCGCCTCTTCATCGAACGCTGCCCCGCAAAAATCATCGGTGTGACTGGAACCAAGGGGAAATCCACCACCACCGCCATGCTCGGGCGGATCCTTTCCAGAATCACGAAAACATGGGTGGGCGGAAACATCGGCAAATCCCTTCTCGCCGATCTGAAATCGATTAACGCAAGCGATCTGGTGGTGCTTGAACTCTCCAGCTACATGCTCGAGCATCTGCGCGAGATGCGTTTTTCGCCGCACGTGGCGGTCGTGACGATGATTGCCAGCGACCATCTCGCCTGGCACGGCTCGCTGAAGGCGTACATCGACGCCAAGCATAATATTATCCGCTTTCAGGGACCCGATGATGTGGCGGTGCTGAACGAGGAGAATCCCCCCGCCGCCGGGTTCGCGGCCGAGGCGCCGGGGCGGATCATCTATTTCGGCCTGAAAAATCGCCGGAAATTTGATCTGCTGGTCCCCGGCGAGCACAACCAGCTCAACGCGCAGGCCGCATTCGCCGCCGCCACAATTTTCGGCGCGGATTTCACGATGGCTCAAGCCGCACTGTCCGATTTCCCTGGTCTCCCGCATCGGCTTCAGCGCGTCGCCGAAATCGCGGGTGTGGCCTATTACAACGATTCGATCGCCACCATCCCCGATGCCGCGATGGCGGCGCTGGAATCGTTCCCGCCCAAAAAAGTGATCCAAATCGTCGGCGGCTACGGGGCGGATATCCCCATCACGGCGATGTGTGCCCAGATCGTCGCCCGTGCTAAGGCGGTCCTCTGCATCGGGCAGACGGGCCCGGCGATTGCCGAGATGCTGGAGCAATCCTCCCTGCAAAACGCCGCCGCGAGCTACCGCTGCGGCGATCTTGCCACGGCGGTGAGCATCGCGCGACAAATCGCCTCCAAAGGAGACATCGTGCTCCTCAGCCCGGGCTTCAAGAGCTTCGACCAATACGTGAATTTCGAGCAGCGAGGCGAGGAATTTGTGAAACGGGTGACCGGCGGCTGATAGACTCCAAATCGGCCGGTCAACTTCCACTGCCGTTCAATTTGCCCAATGCCTGGGCGGCCAGCATTCTGATCTGGGGATCGCTGTCCTTGAGGGCATCGACGAGCGTGGGCGTGGCATCCTTCGCTGCCGGGCCGATCGCGCCAAGCGCTGCGATGGAGGCGGCGCGGACGTCGATCTGGGGATCCGATGCCGCCGCGGTCAGCGCCGGCACTGCCTTGACCGCTTTGGGACCAAGCGAAATCAGGGCGCGCTCGGCCGCTTCGCGCACCTGGGCGTCGCTGTCGCCAACCAATTTGATCAGCCTGTCGATCACTTCGGCACCCATGCTGTGATCGGCGATGATGGCCAGCAAGCTGGTCGCGCGAAGCCGGATGTCGCGGTCGGGGTCGGCGGTGGCCGTGCCGGCCGCGGAGGCAATCCGCGCTATCGCGCCTCGCGCCTTTGGGTCCTGAGGCTGCTGCCAGCGAAGCATCGCGACCCACGGCGAGCCGTATGACGGCTGCGCGGGTCTGGGTGGCGCGAAACCCGGCGACGGCGCATATACATCGCCAACCGTGGCAGGCGCGCCCGGCGGCTGGAAATTTGCCGGGGCGAAAACAGGGGAACCCATCGGCTGTATTGTATAGCCGTCCAGTTTTGATGAGATCGCCGTCAGCGCGGAGAGCGCGTTCAATCGCTGCGTGCGCTCGCCGGCACTTAAGACCGCGATCAGCGGATCGACCGCGTCGATTCCGATATTCACCAGAAGCGCGGGACGCATCGCCTGTCACCGGGTCTTTCATCCCGTCGATCAGTACGGGGACCGCTTTGGGTCCGAAAGTCTCGATCGAGGTCTGGGCCGCCTGGGCAACCTGCTGGTCGGTATCCTGCGTCGCATTCAGCAGGGCCTTGACCGCGGTGTTGGTCACGTCGTCGGGCGCGTTTGGATTGGTTGCCGATTGGGCGGGCGTCGCCGCCGAGACGCGGTTTGGACGGGTTACCGCCAGCGGCAGCGAAACCGCCAGGGCGCACAGGACCATCCATCCACTCGGGCCCAGCGATTTTTTCGGCGTTTTTTCCAGGATCATGACCAGTCTCCTTTGCAAGCTTCCAAATCCGCCCAATCCGCTCGCACAGGCGGGAACAATCCCCACCAGCTCGCGCACCATTTCCACCAGTACATCCGCGTATGCGGTTTTATTTTGTGGCATTGCCCAGACGACCCACGCATCGCAAGCCTCTTCCTCCGCCTCGCGCAACCGATGCCGCGCCAGCCAGACCAGCGGGTGCCACCAGAGGACCACCGTTGCGAGCATCTCCAGCAGCCGCACCCAGTGGTCGCCACGACGAATATGCGCCAGCTCATGCGCCACAACCGCCCTGCGGGAATTTGAATCCGCCTCGATGATTTCCGGGCCAAAGAGCAAGAGAGGCCGGCGGCCGAGAAACCAGACCATCGGGGAAATGTTCACCGGCATGATCCTCGCGCCGACCGGGCGGCGAATTCCGAGTTTTGCGCCACCTCGTCAATCTCCCGCTCGAACCATTCGCCCGCCGGCTGCGCCTCCTTCACCATGCGCCGAAACCGCTGCATCCGGACACAGGCGATTGCCACGATTGCAGTCGAACCGCACACCCACGCCGCAACGAAGGCGCGGGCGAAATCGAATTTCTGCGGCGTCCGCGGCTTTGCGATGGGGATGGCGGCCGCGAAATCCATCCGAATCGCGGGCCTCGCTAACGCAATCTCGATCGATGGGCTTGCGCCATTGAAGGAATTGCGCGGACCGGCGTCGTCGAAATCGTCCGCGCCGAGACCGGGAGATTCGGCAGCGGCACATGCCAGATGGCCGGGGTCATCAACTTCACAAGCGCCAAAACGAAGATCGCATGTCCCAGCGCCGGCCGGCGCAGCCGCCAGGCCAATTCGCCCACGGCGCACGAAAATGACGCCACAATGCTGTTGCTTATCAGAGCCACCACAATCGGTTGCATGCCCGGCTCCTTTTCTCACCCCTTGCGCTTTGCAGGAGGCTTTCCGCCGCGACCGATCAACTCCCGCAGCGATTCGATTTCTTTGGCCGAGAGCCTTTGACGTTGAATGAGATGCGTCAGCAGGGGCGTCAGCGAGCCGCCGCATAATTTGTCGGCCACCGCCTTCAGCCGTCGGCCCATCAATTCTTCCCGCCCCACAACCGCCCGGAACCGGTGGGGCATGGCATCGGCCTTGCGCCGCACGAATCCCTTGCGTTCGAGGCGTTCCAGCAGTTTCTGGACGGTTGAATATTCCGAAGTCTTCCAACCAGGATAGAGGGCGTCCGCCAGCTCCCGAATCGCCGCATCCGGGCGTTCCCAGAGCCGTTGCATGATTCCCAGCTCGGCATCGGTTACGTCATTTTCAATTCGCGCCATGGGCAGCCTCAGACATCTTGTCTGAACTAAGGGTAAGACGTGGCGTCTGATCTGTCAAGAAAAATCGGGATCGCGAGATGAAATGGCTGCCGCAAGATCTTCCTGCCGACAGAATCCGCGAAGCGAATATCATCGGGCCGGGTTTAAAAAGCTCTGGCCAATGGGTGAACTTCGACGAGCCGGGAGAGAAATTTGTGAGGCGCGTGGCTCGAGATGAACCGAGCCTGCTATTGCCGTCGCTGCCCAGCCGCGAAAACGCTGGCAACGTCGACCGTCAATCCCGGCAGCAGCGCCGATTCCAGGCTGCCGGCGTTGACCACCTGCGCATGCGTGACGTATTGCTTCCCCTCAAGCCTTAAAACCGTGATTGTCTTGCTCCTGGGATCGACGATCCAATATTCGGGAATACCCGCCTCCGCATAATCCACACGCTTGACTTCCAAATCCCGTTTTGGATCGTCTTCGCTCACCACTTCCATCACCAGGTCTGCTCCATCCCAAAACTCGTTCCCGGCTCGTGCAAGATTCTGCTGTAGCATGAACATCACGTCCGGCTCGCGGAATTTCCGCTCCCGCAACCTGACTCGTACAGGCGCCATGATCGCATCGCCAAGGCCCCGCGACAAAACGAACGATTCAAGCAGTTTGATCAGGTACAACACAATCTTCTGGTGCTCAACTGTTGGCATTTTCAGCACCTCGATTCGGCCATCTGTGAATTCTGCCAGCCGATTCGTATGTTGAGTTAGAGACAAATAATCCCCCTCACCCAAGTCGCCTTGATTCGGGAAGAGCGTGGCGATATCCCAAGCCGGCTCGGCAGCTAAGTTCTCGGCGATAGCGCCATTCAACATTGGAGCATTCGCAGTCATTGCCACGGTATTATAACATGACAAAGGTCACTTTTCCGTCCCCAACTCCAAATACGCCCACGCCATCGGATGATCCGACGCCCCCTTATCAATAAACCCGCTGTCCACCGCCTTCATCCCCCGCGCAAAATCCGGTCCCAGCTCTCCCCCCCTTGGCGATCACGTTATCCCCGATCGGGTCAATCACCCCCGGCGTACTCCGCAGTATCTGGATCGTCGGCGAATCGTTCTTCGAATTGAAATCCCCGATCATCACCACCGGCTCCTCCATCGACAGAAACAGCGACGCCACCGTTGCCAATTCATCTTCCCGGTCGCCGTGCGTCGCCAGGTGGTTGTTCATGAAGTTCAGCGGCTTGCCGTCGAATTCAAGATGAAGAATTGTTACTTCGCGGTTACTGTCAGACGATTCATTGGCCAGCGGAAATCTTTGCCAGTGGTCCACCGCCAGCGTCGTCAACACGCCGTCGCCGAACGCATCGTGCCACCATTGCCTCTCGACCGGCGCGAAGAGCCAGGGCATATTCAGCTTCTGCCCCAGAATCTGCGCCCCATTCGCGCTTGAAAACGGCATGTCCCCATGCACTTCCTGAAGGCCGATGAGATCGAACCCCTTCCCATCGGGCCCGCGCAACGTGTCGGCAATGCCGTCGTCCGAACTGCCGTTGATGTTGAACGTCGCGACGCGAAGAATATCCCCCGAAGGCCTGCTGGTTGGAACCGCCCCGTTTAGCGTCGTCCCCGAGGCCGGCGGCGTGGGAAATTTCTCGCTCCCCTGCCAGGCCAGCAGACCTCCTACTATCAGGATAAAAATGATGATCCGCCCTGGTGTGAACCTGCCGCCACGTTTAAATCGAATCGATGGTGTTGTGCTCATGCCCGCCCTTTAGCATAACAAACTATGTAGGCATCACACTCCCCGCAAGTGGCGGCGCACCAAAACAGAACCTAAGATTCCCCGACTATGGCCCAGGAAAATTACGATCTCATCGTCATCGGCGCCGGCCCCGGCGGATACACCGCCGCCATCCGTGCCGCACAACTCGGACTGAAAACCGCCTGCGTCGAACGCGAGTTCCTTGGCGGAACGTGCCTGAACATCGGCTGCATTCCCTCCAAGGCACTGCTCGACGCCTCGCACAAATATTACGACATCAAGCATCACCTCCCCCGCCGGGGGATCCTCGCGCCGGATACCAAGGTGGAGCTGCCAACCTTAATGGCCTTTAAAGACGACGTCGTGAAAAAAATGACGACCGGCGTCGGATATCTCTTCCGCAAAAACAAGATCGATCATCTCGTCGGCCAGGGAAAAATCCTAGGACCCGGGGTCGTCGAAGTGAAATCCGCCGACGCGACCGCCACCTACAAAACCAAAAATATCCTCATCGCCACCGGCAGCGCGCCGATTGAACTCCCCGCCCTCCCCTTCGGCGGGAAAAATATCCTCTCCTCCACCGAGGCACTCTCCCTCCCCGAAGTTCCCGAGAAAATGATCATCGTCGGCGCCGGATACATCGGCGTTGAAATGGGCAGCGTCTGGAGCCGGCTCGGCTCGGAAGTGATCATGCTCGAATTTCTGCCCGGCATCCTCCCAACGTCGGACCGCGAAATGGCGACGGCGCTGCAAAGACTTCTGGAAAAACAGGGGATCAAATTCCGCTTCAACACCTCGGCAGATTCCGTCAAGATTTCCGGGGCACGGCTGCACGTGGGCTTTCACAGCGGCACCGAAACCGGCGAAGAAGAAGTCGATAAAGTTCTGGTCTGCATCGGCCGCCGGCCGGTGACCAATGGATTGGGTTTAACCGAAGCCGGCGTGGCCATCGACAAGCGGGGGTTTGTGGTTGTCGACGCCAAATTTGCGACCAGCGTCCCCGGGATATACGCCATCGGCGATGTCATCGGCGGCATCATGCTGGCCCACAAGGCCGAGGAAGAAGGCGTCGGGGCTGTTGAAATTATGGCCGGCAAACCGGGTCACGTGAACTATCGCGCCTGCCCCGCAATCGTTTACACGCATCCCGAGCTCGCGGCCGTGGGACTCACGCAGGAAGAAGCCTCCGCCAAGGGGCCGATCAAGATCGGAAAATTCCCCTTCACCGCCAACGGCCGCGCCCGGGGCATGGACGAAACCGACGGGTTCGTAAAAGTGATCGGCGACGCGAAAACCGATCGGCTCCTGGGCGTTCATATTCTTGGCGCCGGGGCAAGCGACATGATCGCCGAAGCGGTGATCGCCATGGAATTCGCCGCCTGCGTTTCAGACATCGGTCACGCGTTCCACGCCCACCCCACCATGCCCGAAGCCCTCCGCGAGGCGGCCCTAGCCGCCAACGGCGCGGCGCGGCAAATTTAGATCCATTTTTTCCCCGCATTTCCCCCTCTCCCTGTACCCAGGGAGAGGGCAGGGGTGAGGGCCTGAAACAATTTCAAGGGAAAACTCGGCACCCGCTCCCCATAAGTTTTTCCCCTACATATCGATTTGGCATTTGGCATTTGGCAATCTCATCTCCCCCTGCCGCACTTCCCGCTCCACCTGCACATCTCCCCGATGATCGGCCCCACGCTCCGCCCCATTGCCGTCAGCGAATACTCCACCTTCGGCGGAATCTCGGCAAACACCTTCCTCTTCACCATCCCATCCCCCTCCAGCTCCCGAAGCTGCTGGGCCAGCATCTTCGGCGTCACCGGCGATAAAAGCCGCCGAAGCTCCGAAAAACGGCACGTTCTCGCCCTCAGGTAATATAGGATCGGAATTTTCCACCTTCCCCCGATCACCACCAGCGTTCGCTGGGCGGGGCATTGGAACAAAGGTTTGGACATCACCGTAATGATATATAAAAGATACCTGGTATTCAAATCGACCGTATTTTACTTTTTTAAATCAACTTCCTAGGATCGAACATGACTGAAACAACCCCAAATGATTCAGCAGCCGAAACCCGGGACGATCCGGCCGCGGAGGAGTCCGCTCTTGACGCCTATTCCCGCACTGTGATGGAAGCCGCCCGCCTGGCCAGCCCGGCGGTGGTCAATATCGAGGTCCACCACCCCTCCCAGCGCGGGCCCCACGCCGGCGGCAGCGGGTCGGGATTCGTCTTCACCCCCGACGGCTTCGTCCTCACCAACAGCCACGTCGTCCATGGCGCCAGCGAGATCGAGGCCGCCCTGCCGGACGGCCGGCGGTTCTCCGCCCAGCTTGTTGGGGAAGACCCGGATACCGACCTGGCCATCATCCGCGTCGACGGCCCGAACCTCCCCACCGCCACGCTCGGCGATTCCTCCGCCCTGCGCGTCGGGCAACTTGTCATCGCCATCGGGAACCCGTACGGCTTCCAATACACCGTCACCGCCGGCGTCGTCAGCGCCACCGCGAAGCTTCCGCTCGGCAGGCGGACGCCTCGTCGACAACGTCATCCAGACGGATGCCGCCCTGAACCCCGGCAACAGCGGCGGACCGCTGGTCAACGGCCGCGGCGAAGTCGTCGGCGTCAACACCGCCATCGTCCGCCCCGCACAGGGCCTCTGTTTCGCCATCCCCAGTAACACCGCCGTCTTCGTCGCCGCCCAGCTTCTCCGCTTCGGCCGCGTCAAACGCAGCTACGTCGGCCTCGGCGGGCAGGACATCCCCCTGCAGCGGCGGGTCGTCCGCTTCCACCACCTCGCCACCGACGGAGGCGTGATGGTCATCCAGGTCGAGCCCGGCAGCCCCGCCGCCCGCGCGGGACTGCGCGACGGCGATATCATCGTCGAATTCGCGCAGACGCCCGTCGAGCGTATGGATGAGCTGTACAAGCTGTTGACGGAAGAGCGCACCGGCAAACCGGAAGAGATCGTGGTCCTGCGCGGACGGGATAAGCTGGCGCTGCTGATTACGCCGGAGGAGCGGCCGACGATTGGAGCTCCAAACCCCGAGGCGAATTAGTTCTTGGCTTCCTGCTTTCCACCCCCTCTCCCAGTAATCTGGGAGAGGGCGGGGGTGAGGGGCGCGTAAATCCATGCGACGCTTCGGAACCGTTCGGACCATCAATTAGACGAAACAACTTCGAATCAGTTCAACGGTCGAGTGGTTGCGGAGAGATGACTTGTTTCTGGGGGCGACCAACTTGCAACATCTCGAAATTGGCCGCCGTCCCCGACGTAATCGGAATACTCGGGTCGATCGACTCGGAAAGCGCGTCCGCCCTTCATCCGGTGGCGAGAGTAAACCAGCGGTCGATCCGAACCGTCGGGCAAGCCTCCTTTGATCAGCACATATCCCAAAGGTTGCGTTCCGTCGCCGAACGGGTCGATCGGCATGTGTGGCAAATATTTTCCGATATCGTCGGCAGAACGCGGCCATTGGCCAGTCTCGAACCGGTAAAGATGGCATGCTAAAGACATCGCGGCTAAATCGCGCTCGGCATCGACGCTGTTAATGATTTCGACGATGGTACCAGGCAGGCTCGCCGGCGCGCCTTTCATGGCAGCTCCATAAACATGATTAAAATTCGCCCCCTCGGTCTTCGGATCGGGGTGATCCATCAATTCGCCAATCAGTTCGCGGGCGGTCGTGGCCTGGACCGATTTTGCGTCATGCTGATCTTTGGTCAAAGCGAGGCTCGATGTAACAACCTCAAGTCGCTCGAGATCCAGGTCTTGAATGGCAAGGCCGGTCAGGAGGCATGAACCCGTATTCTCGATCCTTTGGACGGCTGCGGCCAATCGCCATAAATCCTGCATGGTTTCGATGGCCGCGACGTCATCTTTCTGCTCATGCTGCCAAAGCATCGCGTCGGCCAGTACGTTGGCCAAGCCCCGCAGTGGATTCAGTAGCTCCCCGTCGACGGCCAAACCCCGCAGCGGACTCGTTGACCACTTTGCCCTGGCTTGCGAAGTGATCGCCTGCCAATCCGCTTGCCCGATCAGTGCGGCCTGATGCGTCAGTTTGCGCGCGCAGCGCTTGCCCGAAAGTCCACCTCTTCCAGTCGATGCCATTCCCCGGGATACGGGGGATAGCCGGCATAAACGAGATTGGATGAGGACGGTGGATAGATCCCCGCGTCGTTGTTTTTCTCAACGATGCCAGCCGCTTGCACGTAGATCACCGCCGCGTTCTCCCCAGGCTGAGTCGTCTGAGCTGAAACGCAATTGAGCCAGAGTCCAAGCGGCATCGCAATAAGCAAAAGCCTGCGCATCTGGTCACTGCATCTTAATTCGCACGGCAAGAGTTGACGAACGAAAGGAAGGCGCAAAGTCGGCAGGCGAAAGCAGGTCGCAAAAATAAGTTCGCCATCAGGATGCCGAGCGCAAGAAAATCTCGGCCGGCAGCCCGAAATGTTCTCCAAGCAGCTTTGCATTGGCCTTGCTAATCTCGCGTTCGCCGCGCACGATCTTCGACCCCAACTCGCGATGACCGAGCAGCTTGCCCAGCGCCGAGGCGTTCATATCGTGCTCTTCCATCAGGTGCAGAAGCAGCTTATGACCGTCGACCTCGGCCGTCTCCTGCTCCATCTGCTTCTGCTCGTACGCAAGCGTCAAATCTCCAAGCACTTCCAGATAATCGGACTGGTCGCTGGACAACTTGTCCTCAGGGATGCGGGTCAGTTCGTCGATGACTTCGTGCGCGGCTTCCAACTGCTGTTTCGTGCGGATCGGCTTCAGGGGAAACTTCTGGACCAGTTCCAGGAATTGATTCCGAATGATCTTGTTGCTTATCTTGACTGCCATGACGGTCTCCCAGTCTTAAGCCTTCAATGTCTTTTCTTCCATGTCTGGCTGTTGTACTGCTCGTGGGTCATGAAGTCGCGCACGTAAATCCGTTGCGTGTTGTAGTGGATTGCCACCATGAACCTATAGTTGTTGCCTTTGACTTTGAAGATCGTCACGGTGCTGCCGCTGTCGCCCAGTGCCGTTGTCGTCTTCGGGTACGCCTTGCGAACGTCGTTGACGTTTTCCCATTTTGCTGCCTTGGCAGTGACAATCCACGCCTTCAGCCATTCCTCCGCGTCTCTATGCTTGGTGTAGTACTCCTTGATCGTCAGCGGTTTAATCAGCCGCATGGATACAAAATGTATCCAATACATCGGCACAACTCAAGCGAAGCATGCGCCAAATAAAATCGAAGTATCCGGGAAGGGGGGGGAATAATTCCGGCCGCTTCAAGTGTCACAGCCCCACTCGCTTGGTCGTCCGCGCCGGGTTGCTGCAACTGAGATTCTATAAAACAACCAAACCAGGACGAATTATGACAATAATTGAGAAAAACCTTCCTAAATCCCTCAAACAACCCAGATTATCGCGGACTGTTACCTTTTGTTAATCCCGTTCGGCACGCAGGCTTCATCGGAGCATTCCAAAGCTGTGGAGGACGCGAAACAATTGAAGCTTAGATACTTTTACTTTCCCCTGCTGCACGCCGGCGTCCGCAAGAGCGCAGCATCAACCGCGAGGTCTCCGCGGCGACGGATTCCCCTTCAGTTTACTCCCAGTTTTTTCAAGGCCTCCGCTCTTGCCCTCAGCTTAATCCCGGTGTTATCCGGCTTGTTCAGGAATCGAAGCACGTCCTGTTCCTCGGCCAGCCCCAGCAGATACCAGCCGATCATGTTCCGCATCGCCTTGTTCGGCTTCCTGCCGCTGATCAGCTGAATCAGCACGCAGACGATCAGCGCAGTGGATTTGGATGTCGATCCCCTCCTGGCGTTGGCTCAGCAGGTGACGCATGCCCAGCAGTTGCTTGAAGATCCGGAAGAACAACTCAACGGTGTAGCGGTACAGATAAATCAGGGCGATCAATTCCGCCGGCAGGTCCAGCAGGTTCGTGTACAGGATGATCAGGTCCGTCGGCTTGTTGCCGCTGCGCGTGCGGCGCGGATGGGGTTTCACCTGCACTTCCACCCGTCGCACCACCCTATCCGCCGCCGTCTCCAGGCCGTCGAGTTTCACCAGCGCGTCTCGCACCACGCCGCCGTCCAATGCTTCCTGTGAAAGCAATCGTTCTTCAAACAGCTCAAACACCGAGTTTTCCGCGGCCCGCATCACAAAGGAGCTTTGCGCCGCGGCGATGTCCGCAAAGAGGCTCCGGTCGGCGTAGCCGCCGTCTCCTACATAGCACCGTCCTGCTTCCAGGCTGCGCCGCAGGACGTTGTTTTCACGGTTGGCCCCCGCGTTGCGAGCGCCAGTGCGGTCGAGGCGATGGACTTTGAACGTCTCCAGATCGAATTGAACGTGCAAACGCCAGCCATAGACCGCTTTCCCGTCCCGGGAGGTGTTGTAGTGCGCATCGATGCCGCAAGCGGATTTGGCCAGCCGACTCAGCGCCGTCAGCACCGTCCCGTCGACCAGCGTGATCGCCTGCCCAAAGTCCGCAAGACGCGGATCGGGCGCCTGGGGCAGTTCCCCCGCCAATTCCTCAATCAGCGGCGTCAAACGCCCCGGCTCGAACACCCGAACCGATTCAGAGAAACTGCCCACGGAAAAACGCTTAATTCCCAGCGCCTTGGCCACCTTGGGCAGTTCAGCAACCTCCTGAAGATCCCGCAGGGATTGGATCAGCGGATTCCAGGTGTAAAGCAAAACCAGCTTGCAATAATCGTCGAAGTGAAGCTGGCGGTTCCCGGCTCGATCCCGCTCACAGCCCACATCCCGCAGCGTGGGCAGCAGCGCGAAGACGCGCCGCAGATGTCCGAGGCACAGGATCTCTTTTTCCTTCAGTCTTGCCTGCACGTCCGGCAGCATGCCATAAAAAGATCAAAGGCGCAATCTCAATATCTTGCTGCTTGCGCGAACCCCGTGCCGAACGGGATTAACCTTTTGTACCCAATGCCCCGCGCACAAAAAATCATTCGCCCCCCAGCGGCGTCACAGTATCCGCGCCGCGCGCCGCCAGCCGAATCTCCCCCGGCGGCGGATTCTTCTTCACTTGATAGCCGCTGTACACCATCCATGCATCCAGCCCGCGGGTCATCGCGTAACCCAGCACGTGATAGGTATTGTTCTGGGCTTCAAACCAGCATCGACCGAGCCCATCAGTCCATTGCGCGATCAGACGCCCCGAACCATCCGAGCAGGCGGTGTACTGCATTTTCGCGAACCAGATCATCATCTCCGGCGAGAACGTAAAAGGCGTGTGCATATACGCCACGCCCATCCCCACGTGATGGTCAGGCGAGCGCCACTGCTGATGCGCATACAAAACATTCTGTGTCAGCGCCAGCGGTTCCCAAAATTCCGGCGGCGTGCAGCTCACCTTCAATATGTCATTCACATGCACCGGGGCAAGGCCGCTGTGGTTCATCAGGGACTGATGCTCCTCCAGCGCGGTCAGGGAGACGGTGTGAATCTGGCACCCCGACAACGCCGCGATGGCCACCCAAATGCCCAATTGAATCCAACGACCACACCCGGCGTGCATAAGCTCTCCATACGCCTAACGGCAATGGCACACGGAGCGATTTCGTGCGGAACTTACTTCACTTCAAATTCGAGTTGGTTGGCCCAAACTGTCGCTTCAAACCCAGACGGCGGAACGCACTAATTTTCCACCTTTTCCGGTTGCCCGACACGCGTATTTTCCCGCGCGACCTGGGCGATGTCAAGTTCTTCCTGGTTGATCGGCGCGTTGCGCAGCGTCCCCGCATAAACGGCCCACCCTTCCCATCCCGCCACAAACAAATTCGCATGAATCACGTGCGTCTGGTCCTCCGCCACAAACCGAATTCCCGGCAAAGTCGGATCGTGGCTGCGCGAAAGCAGCGTCGCCTCCCCCTTGTCTTTTCGCATGTGATCCAGAAACGCCGACAGCGCGAAGTCCACGCCAACTGGAAACGGCATGACGAAATGAATAACCCCATAGGCCGTCGCCCCCGTCGGGCTCAGCCATACCTGGTCGTTATGGTCGGCGTCGCTGACCAGCGGCTGGCTCTTCCATCCCGCCGGCGCTGCGCAAACCGCATTTACATTGGGATCAAATGCCAGCCCGCTAAGAGGCCCGGATCGCGTCACGGTCCAGACCGGTTGGACCATGCGCGGCTGTGGGCGAGCCGCGCACGCACAGAGACAAACCACCGAAACTATGGCAACAAATCGCCCCAGCGGTCGCAAAAGGCCGCTCATTTTTTCGCCGTCGCGGGCGCCGCGGTCTTCTGGAAGCTGTAGGTCCCGCCGAACTTCTTGCTGAACCGCTCCACGCGGCCGGCGGTATCCACAAACTTCTGCTTCCCCGTGAAAAAGGGGTGGCAGACGTTGCAGATATCGACGTTGATCTTCGACATGGTGCTCCGCGTTACGAACGTATTTCCACACGCACAGTGAGCGGTGCACTTCTGATACCGGGGATGAATCTTGGCTTTCACGTGTTAACTCCTTGCATCCGATCGTGCGTCGGGTCAAAAGACCCAACGTCAGCCGGATGAATTTGGGCGAAGAACGGTATCACCGGGAGGGGGGAAAGGCAAATGGGGGCCGTTGTGGACATAATGACTCGCCAGCTTTTTAGTCCGTTTGGCCTGCGGCCAAGTTTCGGCATAATACCCCCCGATGCCCACCCGACGACGCGGAAGGACCGGCCAGCGAACCGTGGAGCGACGCACCGTGCCAACCCCCAGCCCGACTCCGACGCCGACGCCCGCTCCCTCGCCTCCGCATACGGACTCTTCGCCTCAGCCCACCCCTGATCCCCTTCTCTTCGAAATCGGCTGGGAAGTCTGCTGGCAGCTTGGTGGAATCTACACCGTCCTGCGCTCAAAGGTCCCGGCGATGCTCCAGCGCTGGGGCGAACGCTACTGCCTCATCGGTCCCTACAACCCCCACACCGCCGCCCTGGAATTTGAAGAACAGCCCACCGAGGGCGTCATCCGCAAAACGCTGGATCGCCTGCGCAACATGGGCATCGGCTGCCATTACGGCCGCTGGCTCATCCCCGGTCGGCCGCGGGTGATCCTGCTCGACTATCGCGGCCGATTCTCGCAGCTTGATTCCGACAAATACCTCCTCTGGAAAGACAATTTCATCGCCACCGTCGCGGGCGACGGGGAAGTCAACGAAGTCGTCGCGTTCGGTTTCACCGTCGCGGAATTCTTCGCGGCCCTGTGCGCCGAGCTCGGCGGCAAGACGCCGATCATCGCCCATTTCCACGAATGGATGGCCGGCGTCGCCGTCCCGCGCATCGCGCATCTGAAGCTTCCCGTGGCCACCGTCTTCACCACCCATGCCACGCTGCTGGGGCGATATCTCGCCAGCGATAATCCCTACTTCTACGACCATCTCCCCTACCTGAACCCGGACGAAGAAGCGGCCAAGCGCGATATTTATCCGCGCTTCGCGATCGAAAAAGCCGCCTCGCACGCGGCGACGGTTTTCACCACCGTCAGCCAGGTCACCAGTTTCGAGGCCGAAAAACTCCTCGGCCGCCAGCCCGACCTGATTCTCCCCAACGGCCTGAACATCCAGCGCTTCGCCGCGCTGCACGAATTCCAGAACCTTCACCGGCAGTACAAGGAAGCCATCCACGAATTCGTGATGGGGCATTTCTTCCCCGCCTACAGCTTCGACCTCGACAAAACCATCTACCTCTTCACCAGCGGGCGCTACGAATATCGCAACAAGGGGATGGACCTGTTCATCGAAGCTCTCGCTCGCCTGCGACCAGCGGCTTCGCGGCTCAAACGACGGGCCGACGGTCGTCGCCTTCATCGTCACCAAGGCCGCGACGCGCAACATCAACGTCGGGACTCTCCAGAGCCAGTCGATGTTCGACGAGCTGCACAAAACCTGCGAGCAGATCGAAGAGGAGATGGGCCAGCGCCTCTTCCGCGGCGCCGTCAACGGCCGGATCGTCACCGACGACCTGGTGACCGACGACGACGCCGTCCGCCTTAAGCAGGCGATTTTCGCCTGGCGCACGGGCCGGCAGCCGCCGATCGTCACCCACGATCTCGTCGACGACGCCAACGATCCGATCCTCCAGCACCTCCGCAACCGCGGCCTCTTCAACGCGCCGGATGACCCGGTCAAAATCATCTTTCATCCGCAATTCGTCACCGCAACCAGCCCGCTGATCAGCCTCGACTACGACCAGTTCGTCCGCGGCTGCCACATGGGGATTTTCCCGAGCTACTATGAGCCGTGGGGCTACACGCCGATGGAATGCGCCGCCCTTGGCGTCCCCAACGTCACCACCGACCTAAGCGGCTTCGGCGCCTACGTGCAGCGGCACATTCCCGATCATAATGAGCAGGGGATCTATGTCCTTAACCGCCGCACCCGCGGTTTTGACGCCACGGTTAACGAACTCGTCGAGCACCTGTTGAACTTCCTCAAGCTCCAGCGCCGGCAGCGCATCGAAATGCGAAACAAAGTCGAGCGGCTCAGCGAAGCCTTCGACTGGTCGAAGCTGGTTGAGTACTACAACGAAGCCCACGACATGGCGCTTGAGCGCGGCGTGGGATATAGGCCGGGGGCGATTGAGGTGAAGGTGGTGTAGACGAAAAAACCGTGTAGCCGGCCCACTTGTGGGCCGTTTCGTGGCCAACTCAAAATCTCGATGGTTGAGAATTTCCACGCATTTATAACAACTGCGGTTTTTGTC
The DNA here is from genome assembly GCA_963755915.1 of uncultured Phycisphaerales bacterium. Classification (GTDB taxonomy): domain Bacteria; phylum Planctomycetota; class Phycisphaerae; order Tepidisphaerales; family Tepidisphaeraceae; genus PALSA-1353. The sequence goes on along the minus strand of CAVWLP010000002.1, from coordinate 1,180,741 downwards.
CAGCCCCGTCGGCTCTGGTATTATCCCACAGTAATTTCCACCAGGAGAAAGACATGGGCATTTTCGACAAACTCCGCAGCCAGTTGATCGACATCGTCGAGTGGACGGACGATTCCCGCGATACGATGGTCTGGCGATTCCCCCGCTACGAAAACGAGATCAAGAACGGCGCGCAGCTCATCGTCCGCGAATCGCAGGTCGCGGCGTTCGTGCTTCAGGGGCAGCTTGCCGACGTCTTCCAGCCGGGCACCTTCACGCTCCAGACCCAGAACCTGCCGATTCTCTCCACCCTCGCCGGCTGGAAATACGGGTTCAACAGCCCCTTCAAGGCCGAGGTCTATTTCGTCTCCACGCGCACCTTCACCGACAAAAAATGGGGAACGCAGAACCCCATCATGATGCGCGATCCGGAATTCGGCCCGGTGCGCATCCGCGCCTTCGGGTCGTTTGCCATCAAGGTCAAAGACGCCGGCGCGTTCATCAAGAATATCGCCGACACCGAGGCACGGTTCACCGTCGATGAAATCGAGCAGCAGTTGCGCGACATGGTCGTCTCGCGATTCGCCGATGCGCTGGGGAACAACAAGATGCCCGTGCTCGACCTGGCGGGAAATTACGACAAGGTGAGCCGCTGGGCCTCGGCTTCCATCCAGCCGGACTTCGACGTCTTCGGGCTTCAGATCTGCAACTTTTTGATCGAAAACATTTCGCTGCCGCCGGAAGTGGAAGCGGCCATCGACAAGCGGAGCAGCATGGGTGTGATCGGGAACATGCAGCAGTACACGCAGTATGAAAGCGCCAGCGCGATCCGCGACGCCGCCAAGAATCCCGGCGGGCTTGCCGGCGCGGGGGCGGGCCTTGCCGCGGGATTCCAGATGGCGGGCCAGATGGGCCAGGCCTTCGGCGCTGCCGCAAATTCACCGCCGCCGGTTCCGCAGCCGGCTGCGTTCTATACCGCGATTAACGGCCAGCAGTCGGGTCCGCATTCGGTCGCCGATCTCTCCTCGCAGGCCGCTTCTGGACAGTTCACGCGACAGACGCTGGTCTGGCGGCAGGGAATGTCCTCCTGGAGCCCGGCTGAATCGGTGCCGGAATTGTCGAGCGTTTTTGGATCGGTCCCGCCGCCGCTGCCAAAAGCATAAGCCCCGCGCTCCCACATGGCTGACTCCATCGCCACCGCCGAAGCTGCGCGACAGTTTCCCTGCACCAAGTGCGGCGCGAAACTCCAGTTCCAGCCCGGCACCGATTCCCTCGTCTGCCCCTACTGCGGAACGACCAACACCATCACCGCCCCCAAAGGATTCGTCCCCCTCCTCGATTTCAACGTCTATCAGCAGGAGCTCGCCGGCGCGACGGAAATCCACGACGCCGTCGTGGTTCGCTGCGACAACTGCGGCGCTGAAACGCATCTGGCCCAGGACGTCACCGCCGGCCGATGCGCCTTCTGCGGCGCTCCCGTCGTCGCCCAAGGCCAATCGAAAAAACTGATCAAGCCCGGCGGCCTGCTCCCCTTCCTCGTCAACAAGGCCCAGGCAAATACCCTTTTCCGGCAGTGGATCTCCAGCCTCTGGTTCGCCCCGAGCGACCTGTCGAAGCGATCCGATCAGGCCGGCATCGACGGCGCTTACATTCCCTGCTGGACCTACGACGCCGCCGCCCAAACCGCCTACACCGGCCAGCGCGGCGACGACTACACGGTCATGGAAACCTACACCGAAATTGTCAACGGCCACCCCGAAACCCGCGAGCGCCCCGTCACACGCACGCGCTGGACGCACGTCAGCGGCGCCGTCGACAACCGCTTCCGCGATCTGCTCGTCCTCGCCACGCAATCGCTGCCAGCCAAACAGGCCGACCATCTCCAGCCCTGGGACCTTGGCCACATCGTCCCCTACGCCGACGAGTTTATCAGCGGCATGGCCTGCCAGAGCTACCAGATCGATCTCGGCCAGGGATTCGAATCCGCCAAGCAAATCATGGCTCCCGAAATCCAGCGAACCATCTGCCGCGACATCGGCGGCGACCACCAGCAGATCGCCGGCATGGAGAGCCGCTATTTCGACATCTTCTTCCGCCACATTCTTCTGCCGCTGTGGATCAGCGCCTATCACTACAACGAGCGGACGTTTCGATTTCTGGTAAATGCCCGGACCGGCGCCGTGCAGGGTGAGCGGCCGTATAGCGCCATCAAGATCGCGATGTTAGTCGCTGGAATCGTGGCGGCATTGATGATCCTGCTGGCGATCTTCAACCACATGCACTAGCCGCGCCCTGATTGCAAATCGACGAATTTGGCACCGACCGGGCCACTTTCTGTATCAAGACAGGCTATTTACAATATCGCCGAAAGCGCAGGCACAATTGGCAACGACGCTGGACTATTCTCGGCCTATTTACGTGCTGGGCATGCGCTACCGATCCGCGCGAGGCGTGGCTTGTCTTGTCCTCACGGCGCTCGCCGTGGGAGTAACGGTCTTCTTTCTGCGTTACCATTGTCCGTGGCCATTTATTCCGATCACCGTGGGACTGGGGTTCTTGTACGTTTTTTTGACGGCTCTCGTAGGCGTCATTCTGGATCAGGAGGTGTTGGTCAAAATCGAAGCCAGTGGAATATTAATGAATCGACCGCTCATTCCATGGACGCAGAAATTTGTGCCGTGGTCACGGATCGTTCGCTTCGGTGCTTTCAAGGGTTTTTCAAATAGTGTGACACTCTTTTTCACCACGGCACCCTTTCCAAAGGGCCTCAATTGCCTCTCTGCGTCCTCGATTCCCGTAGAAGCTTACGAAGGCTTAGTTCGAGACCTGAAGAGGGAAATCGGCGACCAGTATCCCAATTTGGAAATCGGCGGGTATGAGATTTCGCCGGCTCGCGGCGGCGCCGGCGGCTAATGGCCTGCCGAATGCCGATCGTGCCGATCATGGGAAAAACTGATGGGGCGCGACTCAGCAGCCATTTTGGATCGAGACGCAAACTTTTTTAACCTATCGTCCGGCGAGCCTTTCGCCCAGAAACTTCGTGAGAATCGGCTCAATCGCCGCCCGTAGCGCGGGATTCGCATACGCCGCCCAGGAAATCCCCGTCGTCACATCCAGCGGCCCATCCAGCGGCTTGCCCAATCCATCCGTCAGAATCACCCCCGCCTCCTCCGCCACCAGCCAGGTCGCGCAGTCGTACGGATGGCAAGACAACCCCTCCGGCTGATTCTGAATCCGGTAAAACAGCGGCCGCAGATCGGCAATAAACCGGTCGTGACCCACGATCACCTCATAAAGCTGCCCGCCGGTCGAAATATATTGATCCTCAAACACCGTCGCCCGCGTCACATCCGCCGGGCCGATCAGGTTCGCAGCCAGATATTCCGTCAGTTCCCCCGCCAGCACTTTCGTCCCCGGGAAAAAATTCGTGATCGTGGCGAACCCATGATTGATGGTCGTCGCACCCGAAGGCCGCAATGCCAGCGGCTGCGAATCGCCGCTGCGCAAATCAGTGCGCGTCGCCTTCGTCCCCCCTCCTTTCACCGCCCAAAGGCAATCCGCAAACCCGGATTTGCTCGTTGGCAATTCCGTCATCACCGCAATCTCAATATCCCGCAAGCTCGTCCCCGGCCCCTTGTTCGGCGCCACCCCCGCCAGCGACCACGCCGGCCGCTTGTCGTACATGATCCCGCGGGTCCCGTCGATCGGATCGAAAATCACCCGCAGGGTCGCCTGCGATTCCGACGCCGACGCCGGGAACACTCGCCGGTCGACTTCCTCTCCATCCTCGCCCACCAGCCCCTCCGCGATCACGACAATCGGCGTCTGCCGTCCCCATTCCTCGCAAAACGATTCCAGGATCGGATCGACCTCCGCATCAATTTTGTAAATGGTATCCGCCGCGCTCGATCGCCCGATCTCGTTATGCCCGGAAGCGCCGCGCAATTTGAGAATCAAATCCTGCACGTTGCGCTGAAACGCCAGCAGCCGATCCAGAATCGCTTTGGAATCCTTGATGTTCACGCGCTCCCCACATTCTCATTCGGCATTTGGCAATCGGCAATCGGCATTCAAATCACAATCTCTTTCGTCCCCACTTCCCAAGCCCCCGGACTCGTCCCCGTAAACGCCTCCGGCCTGCGCCCGACTCCTTCTCATATTCCTTGAGAATCTGCGCGATCGCATCATCGGCGCGGGGCGAAATATCCGCCAGCACCGCCACCGTCCCCCCGCTCCCTCCGCCGGTGATTTTCGCGCCATAAAGCCCCGCGTGCTCGCGCTGTCGAACCGCCTGCACCAGCATGTCACATTCATCCGCCCCCAGCAGCGCGTCGTTCGTATACGAAACATGCGAGCCGTACATTAAATGTCCCGCCTTATCGAGCGGCAATTTCCGCTGCGCCGATCCCGCCGGCATCTCTGCGGCCGTCTCGAGGTGATGCACGAAATTCCGCACCCGCATCGCCTCCAGCACGTGATGGTCGCTCGCCTGCAGCACGTGATAAGTATGCTCCACCTCCACCTTCGTCGCGGTGTCGTGTGTTCCGCCGTACTGCGCCAGGAAAACCTTCCCTTCAACCTGATTTGGAAGATGGGGCCGGAAAAATTTCTTGTAATCCTCCGGGTCGAGGTTCGCCAGGTAGCCGCGCATCGGGTCCGACACTAAAACCGCTCCATTCGTCTTCCCCATCTCGCGCATTTTTTCCAGCATGATCTTGTGCCCCATGAACGCCGCACAGCGCGTTTTGCCGTACATCCCGCCGCCGATGCTGTGTTTCACCGCGCTGTTGATGCCGACGACCCTGATCCCCTCCGGCAGGCGCAGCGTCGGCTGAAGCTCGTGCGGCTGGCAGATCATCCTCAGCAGCGAATTTTCCGCACCCAGGCAACTGCTCACCTGGTCCATGATCCCGCAGGGCGCCCCCACCACCCGATTCTCCACCTCCTGGCACATCGACGCCAGCAGCATCGGGTCGTCCCGCCTGATCCCCAGGTGATCCATGAAATTCATCATCGCCGCCACTTCGATCGCCGCCGAGCTGCTCACCCCCGCCCCCAGCGGCACATTGCTCAGCAGCGCCAAATTGATTCCCCCAATCGCCGGATTCTTCAAATCCAAAAGCTTGCGCTGATGCAAAATCGCCAGGCACCCGACGAGATAACCCGCCCACCTCCGCCCCGGCTGTCCCAGTTCTGTGCGCAGCGTTTCGATCGGCGTCTCCGCCAGCGCTTCCAGCGGAATCCGAAACGTAAATGCCTGATGATCGTCAAACAGATTGAACGAGAAAACCTGCACCTGCCGGTCGTCGCGTCCCTGCACGGCCACCGCCGCCGCGCGGTCCAGCGTCGCCTCGCAAACCAGCGACCCCGTGTAATCCGCGATCCCCCCCATCACGTCCAGCCGCCCGGGCGCCCGGCTCACGCGAATCTGTTTGCCCCGCGCAAAGTCGTGCGACAGCTCCGCCCGCAGCCGCTTCAGCAGCGTCGCCACAGGCTCCATCTCGCAAAGGTTCACGCTAGGGGACGCTGGCACTGGTGCTTGACTCCCGATTCTCCGGCAGTTGCGGTGGGAGGACGATCTGTGAAAAAAAACGCGTCCCGCCGCCCGATTGAAATGTCGCGTCTAAAACATAACTGTGATTCCACATCGCATGGTCGAACACCAGCCGAAACAGATACGCCCCGCTGGCCGTCTCCCAGTGCGCCTTCTGCTGCTCGTAAGTGAGCAGTGCCCCCGTCCACGGACTGGCCAGCCGGTCCCCGCGCGGGTCCGGCCAGTAGGGCCGATAATCGTAAAGCTCGAAAACCACAGTTCCCGCAGCCTTGGTTCGGTCGCCAAAGCGGTCGTCAAATTCGATCAGCGCCTCGACGCCGCTTGGCGTTCCGCTCCCCGTCCAGTCCTTCACTTTCGAAAACGTGTCCAGCTTCATCGAAACCGGACCAAAGAGCTGGCTCTCCTCCGCCGTCCGCGGCGCCGGCGCGGGATTCAGTGAACATGCCGACACGAGAGGAAGCGCCAGAACCGCCAGCACACGCCCAAGGATTCGCATCGTCGAAATGTAGAACCCCCTTAACACACTGTCAAAAGAGCCTATTGTCGAAACCAGAAACCAGAATTCCGAATCAATGTCCGAATGACGAAACCCGAATGGCAGTCGCCCATTCGTCATTCGGTCATTCGGATTTCATTCTGGTTTCTGGTTTCTGGTTTCGGATTTCTGGTTTTTATCGGACCCCCACAATTCCCCACCCCCATTTGTTTTCCCCGGCAAATGTATCGTAGTTTCAGGTTCAAGGAGAAGTCTGATGATCGCGCCAACAGAAAGTACGGAACTGCACGGAGAAAACGCTGCGTGGCCCCTGGAAGCGGGGATGGTCATGACCGCCCTGGAAGCGGGCTCATGGAACGACGAGCGCCGCGAACACGCGAGAGCCGCGTTTCGCGTCAAAGCCCTCCTCTGGCTTTTCGCCGATTCCCCGGGCGGTCCCGCTCGCGTTCTCTACACCCGCGATGCCAACCACCGGGGGATCGGCTTCGTCACCCGCGAGCGTCTCCCCCTCGGCTACGGCGGCATCGTCCGCATGCAGGCTCCCAGCTCAAACAAAACCCTGGCGATTCCCTGCACCCTCTACCGCTGCCGCGTTGCCGCCCCTGGCTGGTACGAAGGCGCGCTCCATTTCAATCGCGACCAGATGGAATTCTTCGTCGACAAAACCAACGAAACTCAAGACCGCTGAATCTCGACCACACCACCGCTCGTCCTGCCCCTCTCCCGGTGAGCCGGGAGAGGGTTGGGGTAAGGGCAAAACCGTTATCCGATCGACCCAACTATTTTGCTCGCCGCGCGTCTCTCGGCATACACTAATGAGGTATGCTTCGAACCACCGCCGTTCTCCTGTTGTTTCTGACCTTCGCACCCGCCCTTCGCGCAGACGACAATCCGCCTCCGCCCGCCACCCAACCCACAGATCAATCCCTCCCCCCTCTTCGCAACGTCCAGATCGACCTCAAGCACCGCCAGATCCGCGTCAAATGCGAAGCGATCAACGCCCACATGCCCCTGGAATTTTTCTGCGTCGTCCGCGGCGGACAGGAACACGAGACCGTCCTCCGCACCGACGCCCGCCCCTCCAACATCCACTTCGGCCTGCTCGCCCTCGGCCTCACGCCCGGCGAGCCCGCCCATCTCAGCCCCGACCAATCCCTCTGGTACGCCCCCACCGGCCCGCCGCTGAAAATCTCCTGCAGCTACGTCCTCCACGGCTCCCCCATCACCGTGAGCGCTTGCCGAATGATGCGCTCGGTTAAAACCAAACAAGAAATGCCCGAAATGACCTGGGTCTTCGACGGCTCCCGCCTTCTCCCCGACGGCCGCTACGCTGCGGACCTGACCGGCTACGTCGTCAGCATCGTGAATTTCGACCTGACGATGATCGACGTTCCCGAATTGGCCAGCAACGCCAACGAGACCCTCGAATGGGAATTCAACCCCGACCTGGTCCCACCCCCCGGCACGCCGGTAACCATGATTATCGAGCCCGGAGGGGCAACAGCGGCAACCCAACCGGCCCAGGCCATTCCGTCCAATAAATACAATCCGGGACCGGGAATGAATGGGGGAAATTGACGGAATTGCCGATTGCCAATTGCCAATTGCCAATTGCCAATTGCCAATTGCCGAATGAAAGACGCATCTCGGCATTTCAATCGGCAATTGGAAATCGGCAATCGGAAATATATTTGTGTCCCCGCCCCCAATCCGGCACAATACCCCCTACCCGCATGCTCCTCCGAATGTTTGTTGTCGTATTCGTCGCAGCGCTGGCACTGGTGCTGGCCGCCTGCGCTGAAACCGGCGGCGCTGTGGCCTCCGCCCTGGCTGCCCAGGCCGCCGAGCAAGCTGCCGCAATCGCCGCCACCCAGGCGGAGATGGCCACCACCCAGGCCATCGACCAGCTCGAAGCCGCCGCCACGCAAACTTCCGCCCAGTTGCAGGCCACCGGCAAAATCCTTCCCAGCACCGTCAACAAGGGCACCTTCGTCATCGACACCCCCCAGGCCATCATCTTCCAGAAAGACGGCAAGCGCTACATCATGATGAAGCCGCAGTACGAATGGGATCCGAACTGGCAGCAGGATCAGAATTAGTTGCGGGTCGGGTACAAGAGGGAACACTCCCCAACCAAGAGTGGTTTCGGTTTCACTGCGGATTCCACTGCGAACGCCGTCCGACTGACGCCTGGCCGGATTCCCGAGACGGCGTCTCGGAAATTTGGATCGACCACTTGCCATTGACTCGAAAGTCAATGCTCCTATTATCCATTATGCGATGGCCCAGCTCATCATTACGGCTGAAGCACAGGCTCGGTTTGAGCGATTGCCCTTGCCGATCCAGAGAAGAGTGCGTTCCGTATTTGAGCGACTGGTTAATTGGCCCGATGTCAGCGGCGCCAAGCCGATGCGGGGCGAGTTGGCCGGACATTTTCGGGTTCGCCACGGGTGATTACCGGATTGTCTTCCGTGTAAGCGGCGATGTCGTGACCGTATGGAAAATCGGCAACCGCCGCGACGTTTATGACTGATCAGGAGTAGATATGACGGCAACCAAAATCGTTCTCAACCATCGAAACTTCGTGCTGGTTCCGGAATCCGATTGGCTCAAAATCGCTTCTACAAAAGTTCCACTGGCTCGCTTGAAAGCAGAGAAAACGAACGGCGGACACGACTGACTGCCCCCGCTACCCCCCGCCGACTCGAAAGGCAATCGCCCCGCGCTGGCGTTTGCCGATGCCGCCATCGCCCGAAATATCGTTCAGCGCCGCAAGCGCCTGGGGCTTTCGCAGGCCGGATTGGCAAAACTTGCTGGGATCCGGGCTGAAGTCCTCAACCGCGCCGAGCGGGCTGTGACTATCCCAAGCGTGCGAACACTCACGAAAATCGAAAATGTGTTCCAACGGCTGGAGCACCGGGCGAAACTCAAACGCGATTGACACTCCGCCCCTGGTCTTACAATTTTTTGCATTCGATGAAGGAGCTGTGCGGTGAACTGGCGAAATCGCATTTCTGTGGATCCTTTGGTTTGCCACGGCAAAGCATGCATCAAGGGGACTCGCGTAATGGTTTCCGTTGTGCTGGATAATCTGGCGGACGGCGAAAGCGAGGAGTCGATTTTGAAGAGCTACCCTTCGCTTGGACACGACGACGTGCTGGCGGCGATCGCCTACGCCGCGGAGCTGGCACGAGAACGAATAGTGCCGCCCGATCCAAAGGTGGCGTGATGCGATTCAAGATTGATGAGAATCTGCCGCAGGAATCGGCAGAAATCTTCATCCAGGCAAGCCATGACGCGCTGACGGTAATCGATCAGGCGATGGGCGGTGGACCCGATTCCAAGTTGGCGCAGGTCTGCAAGTTGGAAGGACGAGCTTTGGTTACGCTCGATTTGGACTTCGCTAACATCTGGAGATATCCACCGGCCGAATACAGCGGCCTCGTTGTTCTGCGTCCAAATATCCAGGCAAAATCCCATGTTCTGAAGCTATTGCGATCGGCAGTTAATCGTCTCGCAAGCGAAACCCTCTCCGGCACGCTGTGGATTGTCGATGAAGCTGGAATTCGAATTCGCGCCTAGCACTTAATTTTGATCCGGTGACTTCGGATGCAAATGCCCCCGCCCATCACACCGATATCCTTCCCTCATACTGCCCATACTCCAGCCACTGAATAAACCCATCCGCAAAAACCCCTGCCTCCACTGCCGCGGCCACATCCGCATTGTTCGCCAGGTACGTCTGCTCGTTGTAATAATATGACGCCACCCGGCCTTCGAATTGTCCATACTCCAGGAACTGCTCGAAGTCCGACGTGAACGGCTCCCCGCTCACGTAAGGGGCGATGTCCTGATTATCCGCATCGTAAACCGCCGGCAAAAAATAGATCATCGGGCTGTACCCCTCATACTGCCCGAAATCCACGTAATGCTCATAAGCCGAGGTTACGGTCCCTGCCGAGATCGCAGCCCCAATGTTGGAATAGAGCGACAAGTAGTAACCCGAATTGAAATAAAGCAGCCCGCCGCGGTTTTCGTACTGGCCGTACAGATAATATTGCATGAAGCCCGAACTGACTTTCCCCGTTACCACCGCCAGCGACACGTCGGGGTTTTCGAGCAAATACCACGTTTCGTTCCAGAAGGGCGATGGGCTGTACCCCTCATACTGCCCATATTTCACATATTGGTCGTACCCCGTGGCGTACTGCCCGGCCGCCACCGCTGCCGCGACGTTCGGATACTTTTCCAGGTAATAGTGCTCGTCGAACAGCGAGTTCTGGCTCACCAGCGTCTCGGTTCCGATCAGCACCTTCGATCCGTCGCTCAGGATCGCATAAACATACGCCGTGTGGTCCCCCGTGCTGAGCATCGGGGTCGTATAGGTGAAGCCGTGATCCGCATAACCCGCCGTCACCGACGTGATGTCGGGACGGTCCAGGTCCGCACTGATCGTTTGCGACAGTCCGCCAAGGATATCGATCTCAATATTGAGTTCAGCGCTGGGGTTGTTCGGATCAAACACCCACCCGCTGATGACATTCATGTTTGCTTCGTCGATCGAACTGATGCCGGTGACGCTGAAGCTTGCCGACACTCCGCTGTTGGCGACGAACCCGGCACTGGACGCATCGAGCGTATACTTCCCTGGGGTTGCCTCGGCGATAAAGGTAAACGTCGCGAGGCCATTCACGGCCGCCACCGTCAGCGTTCCGCCAAGTACCGCTCCCGACGGCCCGCTTTCGATTCCCAAAGTCACAAGGCCATTGAAGTCCGTATCCACGTTGCCGTTGGCATCCTCGATCGCCACCGTGATGGGCGGCATCGCCTGATACCTGGAAATGCTGTCGAAGCCGCCCGCGGGCTGATCGATGAAGACCAGTTTGTTCGCTGCTGTCGCCTGGGGACTCAATTCAAATACCCCCGCCCCCGATGAGCCATAGAGGTTCCCATTTGAATCAACGGAAAAGTCGCCCGCCGGCTCATCTGTGCTGTTAAACCACGCGATCGTCGTGATCGTCTGGCTTCCCGCCGGCAATTCAAATACCGAGCCATCCGTTGCAATCGAGCCTGAAAATTGCGTGGTCCCGAAGAGATCTCCGTTGGAATCGATGGCCAATCCGCCGTACGGCTCGCTGCCATTGGTTCCGTCAAATTGAGCGAGCACCGAAAATTGATGCGTTCCGGCGGCAATTTCAAAAATCGTCCCATCGCCCGTCGGCTCGCTGGGCGCATCTCCCGAGAGTTGATTTCCCGTCCAGCCGTACCCGCCGTTTTGCGTCGTTCCATAAAGATTCCCCTGGGCATCGACGACCAGCCCCGCATTCGGCCAACTCGCCTCGGAGGCGGGGATGGTCTGCAGCACGTCGGGCGTATTCGACCCCGCCGGCACCTCGTAAACCATCAGGTTGTTCGTATCCCCGGTCTGACTGGCCAGCCCATAGATATTCCCGGCGCCATCGACCGCCAGGCACGGGTAGGGCGCCTGTATCCCATCGAACACAAATTCGAAGTTCACCACCACCGAGAATTGATGCGTCCCCTCGGCGATTTTAAACAAGGTGGCATTACCCAATAGGCTGCTCTCATAAGTAATGCCGTAAATATTGCCGGAGGAGTCTAAGACAAGCCCGGCCGGTCCGATGCCATCTTCGCTGGGAATCGTCGCCAGGGTTTGGAACTGATGCGAACCCGCGGCGATTTCAAAGACGCTGGAGACGCTGCTGACAGTGTAGTTGTTCGACCCGGTGGCGCCGTAAATATTCCCCTGCGAATCCACCATCAAATCGCCAACGTAGGTTTCGTCGATCGAAGCCAGCGTGGTCATGGTGTGTGTGCCGGCGGCAACCTCGAAAATATCCGTCGCGCCGTTTGCCGTGGTCACAGTCCCGTACACATTCCCGGCCGAATCCGCGATCACATCGCCGATACCAATCTGCCCCGAAACATTGGCCAGCAGTGGATCGCTCAGCACATAACTCGACATCAAAATGCGCGCTTCGAGCGTCTCCGCAAAAACAGGGCGGCGTTGCTTTGCCATGGCAAACCCTCCTCTGAAATGTCCACAGAAATTTAAAGATTTGGTTAGCGCATGATTCGACCACAAATCATTACGCCGGGATACACATCTGAAATGCGGCTATCCCCATCAGAGTTGCAAAAATCGTCAGAATTCGGCTTTCTTATCCAAATTCTTCCCAGATTGCCCAAAACCCCCATTTTGTTGCGGAGTGTCAAGTTTTGTAATCGATGGGACGGCGCAAAAAAAATCACAGCAGCTCCGTCAAATCCTGCACCACCAAATCCGGCTGCCACTGCGCCGGAAGATTCACCAGGTCGGCACTCCGCGCCACGCCCGTCAGCGTCAGCACCGTCCGCATCCCCACTGCTTTCGCCCCTTCGATGTCCGATTCCAGGTTATCTCCAATCAGGATGCACCAATCCGGCTGCACGTTCAGCCGCCGGCAAAGCTCCGTGAAAAAAATCGACTGCGGCTTGCCGCAGAAAACCGGATCGACGTTGGCCGCATAGGCGAGCTGCCAGGTGAGCGCGCCGCTGCCGAATTCGATCCCGCGCTCGCTTGGATAGACCCGGTCGGAGCAAATCCCCACCGCCACCGCCCCCTTCCTCAGAAGTTGTAGCGCCGAGAACTGCCGCTCGAACGTGGCATGCGAATTGGCCGGGGCGCCGATCACCACCGCGTCGCACGGCTGGTGCTCCGACTGCACCCAGTCGACCATCCCCTCCAGCATTTCCTGCAAGCCCTCGGTCGCCAGGTTAAACACCCGCGGCCGGGGATGGTCGGGCGGCCTGATGTGCGTGATGACGTAATCCGCTGCCGCTGCCGCCGCGGTATAGACGCGGTCGAGATCCACCTCCACGCCCATCTCCGCCAGCCGCATCGTCACCCGCATGGGGCTCGACGTGCTGTTGGAAAGGCAGGCGTAATTCTTGCGCTGCTCCTGCAGCCGCCGAATCAGCGGCATCGCCCCCGGCAACGCCTGGCTTTCGTGGTAAACCGTTCCGTCAAGGTCCAGCAAGACCGCTTGATAAGGCGAGAAATCGATCGGCACGGCGGGAGTGTAAGGGGAAGAAACGCGAAACGAAATGCCGATTGCCGATTGCCAATTGCCGAATGCAAAACGGATCGGCGCCTTTTCATTCGGCAATTGGCAATCGGCAATCGGCAATCTTTCTTCCCCCGCTCCGTCTTTACTACAATACCCTCCCACTCAATGACCGCCCCCGCCCAACCCCTACTTTCGCTGGAAAACATTTCCGTCTCCTTCGGCCCGCTTCGCGCGGTTTCCGACGTCTCACTGCGACTTCACGGCGGAAACCTCCTGGGCCTGATCGGTCCCAACGGCGCCGGCAAAACCACCCTGATGCGCGCCGCCGTCGGGCTTCAGCCCATTCGCTGCGGCGCGATTCAGATCCTGGGCTCACCGCTGAACGGAGCGCGAGACGTGCTCCGCCACGTCGGGTTCACGCCCGACACGCCGCCCATGTACGACAACCTCACGGTGCGCCAGTTTCTGCACTTCGTCGGCATGGGCTACGATCTTTCCACCTCCGAAATCAACGAGCGAATCGGTTTCTGGCTGGAAAAAGTCTGGCTCAGCGAGAAGGCCGACCAGAAAATCAAGCAGCTCTCCCGCGGCATGCGCCAGCGCGTCGGCATTGCGCGGACACTGCTGCCTAATCCTTCGGTGATCCTCCTCGACGAACCGGCCGCCGGCCTTGATCCCGCCGGGCGGGCGCAGTTCCGCCAGCTTCTGGCCAATCTTCGCGACCAGGGGAAGGCCCTGATCGTCTCCAGCCACATCCTTTCGGACATGGATGAATACTGCACGCACATCGGCATTATGTCCGGAGGCCGGATGACCCGGTGCGGCACCGTGACGGAAGTTTCCCAGGCGGCCCATGGCGATCGCTGCCGATACACCGTTTTGCTCGCCCACCCTTTTCCGCAGCTTGCGGCCGCGGTCGCAAAAATCCCCGGCGCCTCGCATGTCGAGGCCGATTCCGATCGCGTCGTGCTCGAATTCGGCATCACCCGCGACGAGGCGGCCTCTCTGCTGGCGTCGCTGATGAGCCTGGGCATCCCCGTCGCCGGCTTCAGCGCCAATGCCGGCAATCTTGAAGAAACGTATCTCCGCTCTCAAATCCGCCAGGTGGAATAATGGCTCTGTACGTCGACAACGCGATCTCCTGGGCGCAGTTCCGCCTCCGCGGCGGATTAAGGAACCTGCTGCTTACTTCGATCGCATACACGCTTGGCGCCGCCTTCTTCATCGAGCTCTTCTACCAGCTCGCCGACCGTCCGGGCGAAAAAATGCAGGTGCTCGAGGGCGCCTCATTCATGGACCTGATCGTCCAGTGCGTCTTCCTGGTGATCCTGGGCGGCAACATCGTGGCCGGGGCACTGCGCCGCGACATCACCAATCATCTGATCGAATCGCACCGCCTCATGCCCCTTTCCCCGGTGCAGGCGATCGTTGGATATCTCGCCGGGACCACCGTGCAGATTCTGACGCTCTGCCTGATCAATTTCGCGATCGGCGCCATTCTCTTCGAGGCTCGCGGAATTCCGGTTCAGCCGTGGCTCATCTCCAACGCGATGCTGCTGGGATTCTCGCTGTCGATCTGGACGGCGATGGCGGCATCGGCGTTCGTTTCGCGCGCCGTGGTTGGGTTGATGATCGCGCTGGTCATGGGCATCGCGTTTTCGGGAGGGTTTATTTTCGTCATCGCGCCGGGACTGCTGGTCTTCTGCTCGCCCATGCACGGCCACACGATTTTTGATTTCGGCGTCCCGCCACAGCTTACCCCGGGCACCCTCGTCGCGCTCGCTGCGCAGGGGCTGGTGGCGATCCTTTGTATCCGCGGGGCCGCGAGAAAATATGCCGATGCCGCCGCCATCGGGCTCACCCTCGCCCCGGCGCTGGCGGCGCTGGGAATCTGGGCCGGGCTCTCCTGGTTTGGAATCTACGACTTCCATGACCTCCGGCCCGTCATGCTGGAATATCAGTCGATCGCATGGCGCGTGCTGGTCGTGGGGGCGATGGCGACCTCGATGCTCGTGGCTATCCTGCCGCTGGGGGCCGTCGCCCACGTCAACGCCGCACGCGCCCAGCGGCAGAACGAGGGCGACAAAAATCTTCCCCGTCCCGGCAATCTCTGGCTCTGCCTGCCCGTCTCACTTTTATTCGTCATGATTCCCCTCACCTCCAGCTATGAGTCAAGCATCCTCACATCCTTCTCCTTCCAGAATATGCCGCAGACGGTTTATGCGACGACCCGCATTTCCAACGGCCGGGTCTACACGCGGACCATCACTCTGCCCCCGGTGGCCGCGCCGGCGCCTCCCTCGGTGCGAATCCCCGTCGTCCCGGTGAACCAAAGCGTGGCCATGATCGCCTCGGCCTGTGGGATCTATCTGATTGAAACCTACCTGCTGCTGCGCATTTTTTCGCCGGCGATCAGTCGGGCGGGGATTCTCATTTTCATCATCATTGTCGTGCTCTGGTTCCTGCCGATCGTGGCGGATGTGATCTATTACGGGGTCAACGATCTCGACCCGAAAATGAATCTCTTTTCCCTCTATTCCCCGCTGGGAACCATCGCCAATGCCTTGGACCATCCCCTGAAATCCGCATGGCTGGGCGTGGCGGGGCAGGGGGCGATTGCGGCCCTGATCGCCGCGTGGTTTACGGGAGTAGAATCACGAAGACGGCGGCGGGTCAAATCAATTGCCGATTGAAAGACAGGAGCTTCTGCATTTCAATTGGCAATCGGCAATCGGCAATCTCTCTTGGTTCATCCCCCATCTTCCGGTATCCTTTTCCCGCCCAACGCGGGCGTAACTCAATTGGCAGAGTGTCGGCTTTCCAAGCCGAATGTTGAGGGTTCGACTCCCTTCGCCCGCTTTCAAGATTTCCCCGATGAATCAGGTTTCCCTTGCCCCAAACCCGCACGGAAGAAAATTCACGCTCTCGCGCTTTGCCGCGGTTTTTGAATGGTGCCTGGCGGGGGCGCTAACGCTGGCCTGGATCGTTTTTCACCTCCGGTTTTTTCTCCACGCCGGAGGACTCTGGCGCGATGAAATCACCAGCGTCAATCTCTGCAACAGCCCCACGATTTCCGACGTCATCAATAATCTTCAATACGATTCGTTCCCCCTGCTCTGGCATCTCATCCTCCGCGTCTGGATTCGCAGCGGAATTGGCACGAGCGATCGCGGGATTCGCCTCTTCGGCCTTCTGATCGGGCTGGGAATACTGGCCACGATCTGGGCCAACGCGCGGCGGTTTCGCCTGCCTGCGCCCATCGCCATGCTGGCGCTGCTTGGCTTCACCAGCGCTTTCGTCTACGACGGCGATTCCATTCGAGCCTATGGGCTGGGGATATTGCTCGGGCTTCTCACGCTGGGATTCATGTGGGATGTGGCCACTCGCCCGACTGCGCCGCGCGTCGCCCTCGCTTCGCTCACCGCCCTCGCCGGCGTGCAGGTCCTTTTTTATAACAGCGTCATCCTGTTCGCCATCTGCTGCGGCGCGGCGATCGTGGCGCTGCGGCATCGGAAATTGAAGCGGGTGCTGCTCATCGGAAGCATCGGGCTGGTCTGTGCTGTTTCCATGGTGCCGTATCATGTGTTGTTAGCCCGCACCGCTGGATATCGCAGCACCTGGCAGCATGCGCCGAGCTTGTCGTGGTTCATTTTCAAATTCGTCGAGGCTGTCGGCTATGACTCAATGAACCCGGTTTTGAGAAATACGCACAACGATCGAATCTGGGAAGCGGCGTTCTTCGCCGCGCTCGTGGTTGGAGTTTTGACGCTGCTGCGAATTGGCCGCAGTCGGTCCACTGTGCCGGCCCCCGCCGATCCTCCCAACTCCTTCGGCCCGAGCGATTTTCGCAAAGATGTGCTGACCTATCACCTCACCGTTCTCCTGGTCGGGATCGTCGGCTACTGGGCGTTTTTGTATTCCCTCTCCTATGTCATGCAGCCCTGGTATTACGTGGCGCTGCTGGCGCTGGTTGCGGCCTGCGTGGATGGGCTGATGTCCTCGACGCAAACCCCGGTCGTGCGGATCATTCTCTGTCTGGGGGCAATCTACTACTGCGCTGCCACCGCTGAGGCCAATTGGGACAATGCCGCCCTGCGCAAGACCAACATCGATCTGATCTGCGATCGACTGTCGCGCGTCGAAAACCAGGGCGATCTCGTCGTGATTTCGCCCTTCTTTTATGGGATCACCTTTCAGCGCTATGACAAAGGCCCGGCAAAATTCGTCGCTTTGCCGGGAATTGATTTCCTGGCTTATGCCAAAATGGACCTGCTCGACAAACCGGTTCACGACCCTTACGCAACCAAGCCAGTCCTGCGGCAGATCGCCGAAACCCTGCAAAGCGGACACGCGGTTTATCTGGTCGGTGATTACTTCAAGCCCGGCTACGATCAGACACCGCCTCCAACCATCGGCGCCGCGCCAAACCCCGTGCTGGCGTGGAACGCGGGACCGCTATTCAATTGGCCCGAAGAGGTCGCCGATTTCGTCGCCCATCATGCGAAAAACGAGCAGCCGTTTGACGTTCCGGTTCAAGACGTCAGCGGTTATGAGCGGCCGGCTGTAAAAGTGGTGACAGGGTGGGTCGGTGCGCAAGCCCGGTAAAAAATGCTTGGCTTGGACCTTTGGTTTCGGTCTGCCGTGTGAGACTTGGCCGCATGCCGGACGGCCGATTTTCTCGTAGATTCACGCCTTGAGAGTAAACCGTTCGTGCAACTCAATCAGCAAGGCGTAATCGCCCTTGTCGGCAGCCTGCACCGCATCAATGTACTTCCCGCGAATCACACTCTTATCGCCGATGGTTTCATCGGGCCATGCCGTGATCGGCTCATCGTTTTGCTTCAACCAGATATTTGCCAGCAATCGCGACCATCGACCATTGCCGTTCTCAAACGGATGGATTTGCACTGCACGATGATGCAGACGCGCGGCCTGTTCGATCATCCCATGGATCTCGTGTTCCCCCCAGTACGCCAAGTCATCCAGCAATTGGCGCAATTGAGGATCAATCTGATAAACCTCAATCCCAATATTCAGCATCCGATTTCTTCTCTTCCCGGCAAACACCCACACCTTGCGAAACATTTCACGATGCAACTTGTAAATCCAATCCAGGGTAAAGGGCGCCTGCCGGCGCGTCGGCTTCCCCGCCAGATACTTCACAACCGCCGGCCGGATGCTTCGGGCTTCCAGAATATTGAGTTCAGAGCGGTGGCGGATTGTCCGCCTAAGCGACGGCACAAGCTGAGAAGGATCAATCGGTGTCTCGCCGGGGATCGGTTCCCATGCACCCATTCAGGCTGCCCATAACTTCCGGGACGATCCCGTCAAAAGCTCGCGGGCAGTCTGTTTCTTCATCCGCCTCAATTCTGAAAGCGGCACACCTTGGGCTTCCAGGCCCGACGTCCCCTGCACCTGTGCGACAAGCTCCGCCGCCTTTCGCTCGGCCTGCTCCTGCTTAAATGCTTCCGCATTCTTCGCCTTTAAGTTGATGTCCATACCCATCGCTTCCGCGATCCTAGATAGAGTCGTGAAAGATGGATCGGCAGCGGGATCACCGGCTAAAGCACGCTGAACCGTGCGCAAGCTCACACCGGCGCGCCGGGCCAGGGCCGGGCATCCAATGCCAAGGTCACGCCGCCGGGCGTTCAATCGGGAAGAAAGCTGCCTTAGTGTCATTGCCATTGCTCTATCGGCGAAATATACGCCGTTTATAACATAATATCAAGAAAATACGCGACATATATGACGCATAATACGTCCGATGGTTCGTTTTTTCGATCCGCCCTCTGGAATCGGGGCCGTTGCCCACCTTCCCAAAAAACGTAAGTCGTCTAGAATCAAACCGGTGACTCACATTGCGGCTCGGCGTTCCAGGCCGAATGTTGAATCTTTCGATTCCCTTCACCCGCTTTTCTCCCATGTACGAACCCAATCCAAAGCGCTATCAATCCCCGCACAAGTCCTGGTCCCGCCGCTGCGGGAATTCAGGCCTGATGCTCCCAGCCATCAGCCTCGGCTGCTGGCACAATTTCGGCGGCGCCGGCACCGACGCACAAAATCACAGCGACGAAACCTCGCTCCACGAAAACTGCCGGAAGATGCTCTTCACCGCCTTCGACCTGGGCATCACCCACTTCGATCTGGCGAACAACTACGGACCGCCGCCGGGAAGTGCGGAATCGCGCGTGGGAAGAATCCTTCGCGAAGATTTTGCGTCTTATCGCGACGAGCTGATCATCTCCACAAAAGCTGGCTACGAAATGTGGCCCGGGCCGTACGGAAACTTCGGCTCGCGGAAATATCTTCTGGCCAGCCTCGACGCTTCCCTGAAGCGCCTCCAGTTGGATTACGTCGATATCTTTTATCACCACTGCCCAGACGCAGGCACGCCGGTCGAGGAATCGATGGGGGCACTCGACCAGGCCGTGCGCAGCGGCAAGGCGATCTACGCGGCGATCAGCAACTATCCCGGCGCCCTGACGGCCGACGCCGTCGCCATCGCCCGGCGCGAGCATCTCACCCCGCCAATCCTGCATCAGCCGGCGTACCACATGCTCTACCGTGCGATCGAAAAAGATTTGCTCGGCGTTACCCAGCGCTTCGGGCTGGGCGTTATCGCGTTCTGCCCTCTGGCTCAAGGTCTGCTCACCAATAAATATTTGAGCGGCATACCGAAGGATTCGCGCGGGCACCGCCACGGGCTTTCTGCGCCCCGACCAGATCACGCCCCAGCGAGTCGAGACCATCCGCCGGCTGAACGACATCGCCCAATCCCGCGGACAATCGCTGGCGCAAATGGCCCTCGCCTGGACGCTGCGCTTGCCGGCGGTTACCAGCGCCCTGATCGGCGCCAGCCGGCCCGAGCAGATCAAGGAAAACGTAGCCTCCCTGAACCGCAGCGACTTCTCCCCGGAAGAACTCGCGAAAATCGACTCCATCGTGGGGCCATAAATAAAATATGCCGGGTCAAGAAGCCGACACCTACTTCAATCACGCCAACTCGCTCAAGGCGGCCGGCAGGACCGACGAGGCGATCGCTGCATATCGCCGCGCCATCGCCGCCAGGCCCGACTTCGTCGACGCCCACTTCAAGCTTGGCAACACACTGGCCGCGGCAGGCAAACACGAAGAGGCGGCCCAGTCTTATCGCCAGGTTCTCAAGATCAATCCGAATCATCTCGACGCGCTGAACAATCTTGCCAACACGCTGCTGCTGGGAAACAGGCTGGAGGAAGCGATCCCCATGTATCGCCGCGTTTTGGCGATGCGCCCGGATCATTTCCTCGCGTGGAACAATCTCTCGGCGGCATTGGTCGCCAGGAGCGAATTCGCCCAAGCCATCGACGCGGCCCGGCGTGCCCTGGCCATTCGGCAGGACTATCCGCCCCTCCAGCGCAATTTAGGCGACGCCCACGCCGGCCTCGGCCAGTGGATCCAGGCGGCCGAGTGCTACCGCAAGCTGCTCGATCTCGACCGCCTCCAGCCCGGCCCCCCGGGCTTCACCGCCGATGCCCGCGTCAAGCTCGGCATCGCCCTGAAATATCTTGGCCGCATCGACGACGCCGTCGCCACCCTTCGCGAGGCGATCAAAATGACCGCCGACAATCTCTACGCTCGCGACGAGCTGGCAAACCTCTACTGGCAGGGCGGCGAGATGGACAATGCCCTCGCCGAGTGCAAGCAAAACGTCGAGCTCTTTCCCAATTCCGATCAGGCCCACAACGCCCTGGGCAACGTCTTTATGGAAACCGGCCGCCTCACCGAGGCGATCGCCTGCTACGACAGAGCCATCCAGCTCAGGCCGGCGAATTTCGCCGCTCACGATCACAAGGTTTTCTCGATTCTTTTCCACCCCGACTACGACTCCGCGCGAATCCTGGAAGAATCAAGTAAGTGGGCATGCCAACATGCTGCTCCGCGCCCTATTCAGCCGCACCAGAATAATCGCGATCCCAATCGGGCGCTTAAAATCGGCTACGTCTCCGCCGATTTCCGCGATCACGTCGTCGGACGCAACATCCTTCCCCTGCTCAAAAACCGCGACTCCCAAAACTTCCAGATCTTTTGCTATAGCGGCGCAACCGATTTTGACCGCATTAACCGCCAATATCGCGACCTGACAGATTTCTGGCACGACACCGCCTACTGGACCGATGAAAAGCTCGCCGCCCAGATTCGAGCCGACGGCATCGACATCCTCGTCGATCTCTCCCTTCACCTCGGCGGCAACCGCCTGCCGGTCTTCGGACACAAGCCGGCCCCGGTCCAGGTCACCTTCGCGGGCTACCCCGGCACCACCGGCGTGAGCGCCATTGACTACCGCCTTACCGATCCCTATCTCGATCCCGATGCCGCAAGCGAAGCCTTCTACACCGAAAAAACCATCCGCCTGCCGCATTCCTTCTGGTGCTACGACCCCGTTGCGATGGAGGTTGACGCTGAGCCCGATCCCGGCGCCCCACCGGCGGCCGCGTCAGGCCAGATCACCTTCGGCTGCCTCAACAGCTTCCGAAAAATCAATCCAGTCGTGCTGAAGCTCTGGGCCGGGGTTCTCAATCGCGTCTCCAATTCCCGCCTTCTCGTCCTCGGACCGCTCGGCGCTCATCGCGCCGCGCTGGCTCAAACCCTCTCCCAGCACGGAATCAACCCAACCCGCATCGGCTTCGTCGACCGCGGCACCCGTCGCGATTATCTCGACGGCTACCGCCGGATCGACATCGCCCTCGACACCCTCCCCTACAACGGCCACACCACCAGCCTCGACGCCCTCTGGATGGGCGTGCCCGTCATCACCCTCATCGGCAAAACCATCGCCGGCCGCGCCGGCTGGAGCCAGGCGTGCAATCTCGACCTCGGGGATCTCGTCGCCAAAACCGACGAGGAATTCATCAACATCGCGGCAAGTCTCGCCGAAAATCCCGCCCGCCTCACCGAGCTCCGATCGTCCCTCCGCCCCAAAATGCGTGCCTCCCCCATCTGCGACGCCAAAGCCTGGACCCGCGCCATCGAAGCCGCCTATCGCCAGATGTGGACTACTTGGGTGAAAGCGCCTTCTATCCCCGCCCCCGGTATTCCGGGGGAGGGTTAGGGAGGGGGCTGCCCGTCCGTCACCGTTCGACCCCCTCCCCCGGAGTACCGGGGGCGGGGGAAAATCTCCTCAACAAAACCTCATACGCCAGTGGAGTCGCAATCAACGACAAAATCACCGACACACACACCGCCCCAATCACCGCCGTCGCCAGCGGCTTCAGCATATTCGCCGCCCCAAACCCCAGCGCCAGCGGCAGCATCCCCAGCGCCGCCGCCAGCGACGTCATCAGCACCGGCCGCAATCTTCTCGCCCCCGCCTGCACGATCGCCTGCTCCAGCTCCACCCCCTTCTCCCGCAAATCCTTGATCGCATCCAGCATCAGCAGCCCATTTTTATGCACGATCCCCATCCCGATAATCGCCCCCAGCAGCGTGACAATATTCACCGTCATCCCCGTCATCAGCACCGCCAGAATGATCCCAAACACCGAAAGCGCCGCCCCGAAAATAATCGCGATCGGCTCATAGAACCCGCGAAACTCAACGAGCGCCACAATAAAAACCAGCGCCAGCGCCGTCACCAAAACCACCAGCAGATTCGCGAACGCCTCCTGCTGCTGCTGATAAACGCCCCCATATTCAATCAGATCGTGCGGCAGCGAGGGATCGTTGTCGATAATATTCCTCACCTCCCGCATCGCGCTCCCCAGGTCGCGGTTCTGCAATCGCGCCGTCACCGAAATATTCTGCCGAAGATTATCCCGCTCCAGCTCCAGTTGCCCCGGCTCCATGACCACATTGCAAACCTGGTCCAGCCGAATCACCGTTCCATCCGCAGCCCGAATCGGCAGCCGCCGCAAATCCTCCACATGCTCGATCGACGTTGGATCGGCCTTCACGCGGATATCCACAATCCGGTCTCCCTCCAAAATCGTCGAGCTCGTTTTCCCCAGCATCGCCGTGTTCACGGCATCCCCAATGTCCGCCGTCGTAAGCCCAAAATGCCTCGCCTCCGCCCCCTTCACCCGCAGGCTGATCGTGGGCCCCGTGTAAATCAGCCCGTTGTTCGTATCCACGATTCCCGGAATATTCTCCAGCATCTCCTCAACCGCCGGCCCCTCCTTCTTCAGCACGTCCAGGTCCGTCGAATAAACCTTGATCTCGACGGGTTCATCCGACCACTCCAGATCCCCGATCAGATCCGACAAAATCCCCGGAAATTCCCAGTCCACGCGCGGCAGCGACTCCCGAAACTTCTCCCGCACCTCCGCAATCACCTGGTTGGTCGTCCGCGTTCGACCATCCCGCAGCTTCACCAAAAAATCCCCGGTATTCGGCTCCACGATCGAAACCCCCAGCGCCGTCCCCGTCCGCCGCGAATAACTCTCCACCTCAGGAACCGAAGCCAGAATCCCCTCCGCCACCCGCATCTGCCGATCGCTTTCCGTCAAACTCGTCCCCGGCGGCGTGATGTAATCGATGATAAATCCCCCTTCATCCATCGGCGGCAAAAAATCCGTTTTGAGTTTTCCATACAGCACAAACGCCGCCACAAACACCAATCCGCACATTCCCAGCAAAAACCACCGATGCCGCAGCGCCAGCCTGATGAGATATTCGTAAACTGACGTGATCCACCCAAACACGACGCTCTCGCGCTTCTCCCTTGAGCTTGGCGCGTGCAAGAACCAGTTGGCCAGCGAGGGCGTAATCGTCAGCGCCAGCACCAGCGACGCCAGCAATCCGATCACCATCGTCATCGCCAGGGCGCGAAGAAAACACCCGAAACTCCGGTTAAAAATGCCAGCGGGATAAACACCACCACCGGTGTAATCGTCGACCCCACCAGCGGAGCCAGGATATCCCCAATCGCCTCGACCACCGCCTCCTGCCGGCCCATTCCCGCCAGCAGCTTCACATGAATCGCCTCCACCACCACAATCGCATCGTCGATAATCAGCCCAATCGCCGCCGCGATTCCCCCCAGCGTCATCAGGTTAAATCCCTCCCCCAGCAGCTTCATCCCCAGGATGGTGATCAGCACGGTAATCGGAATCACCGCCGTTGCCACCAGCGTCATTCCCGCGTCCCAGAGGAACAGATACAAAATCGCCACCGCCAAAATGAGTCCGAAAATGATCGCATCCCAAACGCTTTTGACCGACGACTTCACCAGCAGCGACTGATCGTAAAACACCGACAACTTCATCCCCGCCGGCAGCGTAGGCTGAATCGCATCCAGCTCGCGGTGCAATTCGTTGGCAATATCCAGCGTGCTCCCATCCGGCTGCGAAAAAATATTCAGCAGGACGGCGTCCGACCCATTGGCCGTCACCACGTCAAACACGGGTTCAGGCCCGCGCTCGACCCGCCCGATATCCTTTAATTGAAAAATCTTCCCGCCCATTTTCCCGCCCGGCGAGCTTAAAACCATCCCCTCCAATTCCCCCGCATCATGCATCCGCCCGTCCACCACGGTCAGATAAAGACTATGGTCCTCCTGGTGAAACCCCGATGGAATCACCGCGTTATTTTTCGCCAGCGCATCGCACACCGCGGCAAAATCCATCCCCATCGCCGACATCCGCAGCGGATCCAGAATCACCGCATATTCCGGTGCCTGCCCCCCCACCAAATCCACCCGCGCCACCCCGGGTATCCGCAAAAGCTCCGGCTTCAGTTGATACCGCGCCAGCTCCCAAGCCTGCGTCATATTTTGAACCGACCCGGTCAGGCTGATCCCTATGATCGGAAAAACCGAAAAGTTCATCCGGTAAACTTCCGTAGAAACCGTCTCCGGCAGCTCAGGCCGAATCTGCGACAGCCTGCCCAGCGTGTAAAGCTCGCTCTGCCGCATGTCGACGTCCCAGGAGAAAAACAGATCGATTTCCGCCACCCCCCTCCCGGTGGACGACCGCACAGTCTGGCACCCGGGAATCTGCTTCATCGTCTCTTCGATCGGCCGCGTCACGCTGGCCATCATCTCGTCCGCCGGCATCACCCCGTTTTCCACCATGATGATCACCCGCGGAAACTCCGTCTGCGGAAAAAGCGCCGAGGGCATATGAAACGCCGAATACACGCCGGCACCGCAAAGCGCAATGACGATAAAGTTGATCGAAACTGCGTGACGAAGGGCAAATCGGGGAAGACTTTCACGCATATCAGAGATGGCGAGGCCATTTCTCCCCCTCGCCCGGTACGCCGGGAGAGGGCAAGCGGACGACGTCCGCGCGGGTGAGGGCCGTGTGCGCCCGGAATTTTCTCTCTGCCCTCACCCCAACCCTCTCCCTGAATACAGGGAGAGGGGGAAGAGAGCATGCCGATCGACGAAGAATCCGACTCATGGATTCATCACCTTAATATCCGACCGAAACAGCAACCCATACGCCCCCCCCACCACAATCGTCTGCCCAGCCGACAATCCCTCCCCGATCACCTGCACCCAATCCCCCTCCCGCATCCCCGGCTGAATCATTTGCAGCGTCGCCTGCTTCTGATCATCGCTTACCATCGCAATATAAGGCCGATCCAGCGAATCCCGCACAATCGCATCCGCCGGCACCACCAGGCAATCCCCCTGTTCCCGCCTGACAATACTCGCCCGCCCAAACTCCCCGGGCCGCACGTGCATCCCCTTCGGCACTTCAATATCCACGCTCACCAAATCCGTCTTCGCATTCGCCGCCCGATCCACCCGCTCCACATCCCCGGCAAATTTCACGTCCGGTTCCCCCCCCAAATCCCCCGCCGGATCCGCGGGAATCTCCACCATCGCATTTTTCCCCGGCTCAACTCCCCGCGCTTCCCACGCCGGAATCCCCACCGCCATCACCAGCCGATCGAGGTCCACAACATCCACCGCGATTTCATTCGGCAACCCCACTTCCCCGCCGTGTACGTTCAACCCCACCACCGTCCCCGAAATCGGCGAAACAATTCCCTGCCCATGCACCGTCAGCAACGTCTGCCCCTTCTCCACATGTTCCCCCTCAATGCACTCCACGGCGTCAATAATCGCCGGCGGCCATTCCACCGCCACGCGCGCCTCCGCCGCCGGCCCACTCGCCGTCGCCGGCTCCGGCTCAACATTCCCATACCCCACCACAGTCTCCCGCAGCGCCATCTTCCGAATCTGACCGATCCTCACCTCCACATTCGTCTGCTTGATCTCCTCCGCCTCCTCAATATCGCTCTCCAGCGGCGGCTTCACCCTCTCCCCCCACAAAAACCATATCGCCCCCGCCAATATCGCCAAAATCCAAAGTTTAACTGCCCCGCCAACAATCTTCTTCGCGTCCATGTCCGCTCATTCTAAATCAGGAACCACAATTCGGCGACACCACCACCTTGTCACCTTGTCACCTTGCCACCTTGTCACCCCAACTCGGCAATCGGCAATTGGCAATAGACAATCTCTCCCGCTACCCTCCCCTACATAAATGAAAATCTGCCTCGTCGCCCAAAACGCCTCGCTCAAATTCGGCGGCGAGGCCAGCCTCCCCTGGCTCTTCTTCAAATACCTCCGCCAACGCGGCATCGACATCCACCTCGTCGTCCACGCCCGCACCCGCCCCGAAGTCCTCGCCGCCTTCCCAAACGACCAGGACCGCATCCACTTCTCCCCCGAAACCAAAATCGACCGCTTCCTCTGGAAAATCGGCTCCCAGTTCCCCGACAAAATCGACGTCCAAACCTTTGGCGTAGTCCGCCACCTCTTCAACCAGAGATTCCAGAAAAAAATCGTCCGCAAACTCATCGCCGATCACAAAATCGACCTCGTCCACGAGATGACCCCCGTTTCCCCCAAGCAGGTAAGCCTGATGTACGGCCTGGGCGTCCCCGTCGTCATCGGCCCCCTCGCCGGTGGCATGACCTACCCCCCCGCCTTCAAACACCTCGAAACCCGCGGCTCCACCGCCGTCGAAATCTTCGGCCGCGCCCTCTCGGCCCCGCTAAATGCTCTCATGCCCGGCAAGAAAAAAGCCGCCGCACTCATCGTCGCCAACGACCGCGCAAAAACGCCCTTCCCATGGGCATCACCGGAAAAATCTACGAGATCCCCGACGCCGGCGTCGATCTCGCCATTTGGGACAAAGCCCCCGATCTCCCCCCGCGCACCGATGACAAAATCCATTTCGTCTACTTAGGCCGCCTCGCGGACGTAAAAGGCATCCAATTCCTGATCCCCGCCTTCAAAATTGTCGCCGAACAGGAGTCCAGCGCCGTCCTGGACCTCCTCGGCGACGGCGAACGCCGCCAACTCCTCGAGCAAATGACCCAAGACCTGGGCCTGACGAACCGCGTCATCTTCCACGGCTGGGTCACCGCCGACCAGGCCAATCGCCATCTCCGTCAATCCGATGTCTTCGTCATGCCCAGCCTCCGCGAAGTCGGCGGAATCGTCCTCCTCGAAGCCATGGCCGTCGCCCTCCCCGTCATCGCCACCGACTGGGGCGGCCCCGCCATCCACGTCACCAACGAAACCGGCATCAAGATTCCCCCCACCACCCGCGAAGGCTTCGTCCAGGCCTTCGCCGACGCCATGCTCCGCCTCGCCCGCGACCCCGCGCTGCGAAAACAAATGGGCCAGGCCGGCCGCCGGCGCGTGCAGGCGAATCTCTACGACTGGGCGCAGAAAACCGATCGCCTGATCGAGATTTACAAAGAAACCCTCGCAGCCACCCGTTCGCTATAATCCCCCGCGTAGCCGCCGCACTTGAATTCGGTGAGCCGTGTCGAACCGTGCGGCGCATCTTCGACCTGAGAGCACCGCATGAAATCCCCACTCACCCTTACCCTCGGCATAGTCCTTCTCGCCACCGCCTGCGCATCCATGAATGACCGAACGCCTCCAGCCTCGGCCACAAACGCCGGTGCCTCAAAGACGGTCACGGTCTATCTCCTCGGCATGGACAATTTCAACTGGGAAGGCTGGTATGCCACCTCCAGGGACATTCCCAACCTGGTGCAGGAATACCATCCCCAATCGATCATCATTCGCGGGAATGCCGGGGTTGTCGTAAGCTACTCCGACGCCCAGCGAATCTGCAGTGGATTCCGTGCCGCAGGCGTCAATAGCGTCGAAATCGCCTCTGGTGGTATCACCGGGCAGTAGCCCCCAAATTGCCGCCGCAAGGCGGCGCTTTCATATGCCCACAAATTCCATTCGCTCATTCCGATTGCATCGACCACACTGCCCATCATGCAGTGGCAATCTCGTGCGCGTTGAGATTAGCGCCGCAAACCTGCTGCGCTTGTGCCTGACGACACTCTCGGCCCTGCTTCTATACCCCGTCCTCCGCATCCGCTTTATATGTCGCCGGTGCGGGTCGCGCTTTCTCGCATCTTTGGATTCGAGCAACCAGAGTTGACTGTTCCCTCATTCGAGGCGTCGAGCGTATTGTTTGTGGCAAACACGAGCCAAAATGGGAAAAAACAAATCAACCTCCTTCCCCAAATATATCCACAAGCGCGTCCTTGCCGGCGTTACTTACCTCGATAGCAGCGGCAATGTAATCCAGCAACTCCAGGTCCATGGAACTATCACGCACATTGACGATGACGGTATTCATATCCGGCAAAGCAATGGTCAGACCTTCTCGCTGCCTCCCGATACTAGTGCACTGAAAAAAGCGAAACCGGGCGTATACCGGTTGCGGTCGACCGGCGAGGTGGTTGAGAATCCAGATCTGATCAGCATTTGGACGGTGCACGCCCAAACAAAATTCAGCAGATACTGCCGAATGATCCGGACAATGAATTCGTCAATTCACATTCAAAACCGGCATAATCAGGACGATCCCCTTCGCCCCTCCAC
This sequence comes from uncultured Phycisphaerales bacterium, assembly GCA_963755915.1. Lineage (GTDB taxonomy): Bacteria > Planctomycetota > Phycisphaerae > Tepidisphaerales > Tepidisphaeraceae > PALSA-1353. The sequence continues at coordinate 1,151,789 of CAVWLP010000002.1, read as the reverse complement.
CCCAAATAATTTTTCAATAAAATCCTCCGATTTCCCAAAATAGGTACAAAACGTACACCTTTTGGACCTATATATAGATGCACCTCATCCCCGATCCATTTTCTCCTGCGACCTTGCCCAAATCATCAAACCCAGCCCAGGGAAGAAAAATAACCGCGCACGAATCCCGGGCACTTTCGGACATTTTCGGACATCCCCCTCCGCAACACACCCTCCCGCCTGTCCAAACAGTATCGCGGATCCCCGGATCATGCTCCCATCCCCAAGTTTAGCGGCCCCGCTTGCGGGGCGCGTTCTGCGAGGCGCCTTCCTATGCCCGAGAAACACGAGCCATTATAATTCCCCACCCACATCCCCCATGAACCTCTCCGATAAAATCTCCACCAAATCCGCCCGCGTCGGCATCATCGGACTCGGCTACGTCGGACTCCCCCTCCTCTCCGCCTTCCACCGCGCCGGATTCCACGTCATCGGCTTCGACATCGACCCCGCCAAGATCGACGCCCTCAAGCGCGGCGAAAACTACCTCAAGCACCTCGGCGAAGGCTTAGTTCGCGAAATGAAACTCGCCGGCAGATTCGACGCCACCGTCGAGTTCTCCCGCCTTCCCGAAGCCGATGCCATCATCATCTGCGTCCCCACGCCCCTCGGCAGCCATCGCGAGCCCGACCTGACCTACATCGAACAAACCGCCGACGAAATCGCCCGCCGCCTCCGCCCCGGCCAACTCGTCGTCCTCGAATCCACCACCTATCCCGGCACCACCCGCCAGATCGTCCTCCCCAAGCTCGAATCCCGCGGCCTCCACTGCGGCTCCGACTTTTTCCTCGCCTTCTCCCCCGAACGCGAAGACCCCGGCCGCAAAGACACCACCACCCAGACCATCCCCAAGCTCGTCGGCGGTATCGACGAAATCTCCTGCGATCTCGCCGTTTCCCTCTACCAGCACGCAATCAAACACGTCATATCGGTAGCCTCCGCAGAAGTCGCCGAAGCCGCCAAGCTCCTGGAAAACATCTACCGCGCCGTCAACATCGCACTCGTCAACGAAATGAAGATGGTCCTGACCGCCATGAACATCGACATCTGGCAGGTCATCGCCGCCGCCAGCACCAAGCCCTTCGGCTTCCAGCCCTTCTACCCCGGCCCCGGCCTCGGCGGCCACTGCATCCCCATCGACCCCTTCTACCTCACCTGGAAAGCCTACGAAGTCGGCATGCCCACCCGCTTCATCGAGCTCGCCGGCGAAATAAACCACCAGATGCCCGACTACGTCGTCCAGCGCACCACCCTCGCCCTCAACGACCGCGGCAAATCCGTCAAAGGCGCCAACATTCTCATCCTCGGCCTGGCCTACAAACCCGAAATCGACGACGTCCGCGAAAGCCCCAGCTTCGAGCTGATCGAAAAGCTAAGCCATCTGGGCGCGACGGTGGAATACAACGACCCCCACGTCCCCGCCACGCACCGCATGCGCAACTACGACCTCCAGATGCGCAGCGTTCCGCTCACCGCAGAATCTCTGGCGAAATACGATTGCGTCATCATCGCCACCCACCACTCCGCCTACGATTGGCAAATGATCGCCGACCACGCAAAATTGATCATTGACACCCGCGGCGCAACCCGCACCGTCACCGGCAAACGCGACCACATCGTGATGGCATGAGAAATATTTCCCCTCCTTCCCCCTCGCCCAGTACTCTGGGAGAGGGTAGGGGTGAGGGCCTATGCTAGAATCAAAAGTGATGACAACGCGTCGAGATCTGTGGAAGATCCACGTCCTGGAAGCGTCATAATTGCTATGCCCGACTTTCAAATCGAACGATTCTACGAAACGATGCTCAACAGTAACGCCATCGAGGGATGGCTTCTGGCAGGCCAATCGCCTGTCCTGCGCATCGAAGACCGCATGCGAAAGCTCGAAATCCCAAAACTCACCTCCAACGACATCCTGAACCTCATGCAGTCCGTCGCCGGTACGGACAATATGGATCTCTACAGCAAGCACGGCCTGGTCGATTTCCCGGTGATTTTCAGCCACCGTGGAACCATCCTTCAGGTCAGCATGGTTAACAACGGAGGCCGCTGTTTCGTCCTCTTCAGAGCCCCCCATTCAACGGGCACACCGGCAACAACTTGAAGATGATCGCCCACCGTGCCAGGCTGATCATCGACACCCGCGGGGCAACCCGCGCCGTCACCTGTAAACGCGACCACATTGTCATGGCGTGAATTTCTCCCGCTGTAAATCTGGCCGAGAGTTTGCCGTATGGTAGAATGAAATCGTGGCAACGAGAGCGAACATCCTTGAGCGTATCATGGACCCTCAGCAAGGCGGGTTTTCGGAGGAACTTGCTCAGTACTTACTTTCGATTGATTTTACTCCGGATGAACACGCTCGCTATGACGAGCTTGCCGCAAAGTCTCAGGAAGGCACGCTGACCAAAGATGAAGAGCATGAAATCGACGATTTCTTAACGCTGAACGCCTTTCTTTCGGTTTTGCAATCCAAGGCGCACACTTCGCTCAAGAAGCACAACTCCGCTGCATAAAGATCGCATGAACTTGGCGATCGAACAGGAAGTTCGCCGGCGCACCTCTGATAGATGCGAGTATTGCCGCCTGCCTCAATCCCTGAGCAAACTTAAATTTAGCATTGATCATATTATCGCCAGGCAACATGGCGGTACCGACGTACCGGAAAACTTGGCACTGTCATGCGGCGACTGTAATCGCCGCAAGGGTCCAAATATCGCCGGCATCGATCCCCAAACCAAACAGCTTGTTAGACTGTTTAATCCCCGCCAGGACGACTGGAACCAGCACTTTGCCTGGAACGATTTTATCGTCGCAGGAATAACGCCGATCGGCAGAGCAACCGTCATAACTTTGGACATCAACGGGACCCACCAAGTCGCAATGCGCAAAAAAGCCCATGGAAGATGGTGTTTTCCGGTCGCCCTAGAGTTTACGAATGAACTCCTCCCCCCTGCGCATCTCCATCTGCCTCGCCATCCTCATCGCCCTCGCGATCGCGGATTACCTCCAGAAAGGCCCCCAATCCACCCGCTGGCGCGAATACCTCTTCCTCCTCCTCTGCGTCGCCGTCGCCAGCGCATATGGAATGCTCAACGACCAGATCACTTCCCGAATCTCCTGGGAATATTTCTACTACGGCAAAGAACTCAGCCCCATCCTCGGCCCCCAAACCCCGCCCGACCCCGCAGCCCTGGGCCTACAGGCCGCCCGCATCGGCGCCGAGGCCAGTTGGTGGGCCGCCCTCGTTATCGGCGCCGTCATGCTCGTCGCCAACAACCCCGGCCGTCGCGGACCGCAATTGACCTATACTCGCCTCGCCATCAGATTGTGGCACGTCCTGGTCATCGCCATCGTCGCCTCACTGATCCTCGGCCTCGCCGGCTCCAAATTTCTCCTCAACTCCCTAAGCCCCGATTTCCAAAACCTCGCCGCTGCAGACCTCTGGCGTCCCCACCGCTTCATGGCCGTCTACGGCATCCACCTCGGCGGATACGTCGGCGGCGCTCTCGGCGCGATCTTTAGCTTCCTCAGCATTCTCCACGAGCGCAAAGCCAAATCCCAAACCTATAATCCAGTCGCAGATGCCTGATCGATCCGATAAATTCCCCGCCGCCATCGCCGCCTTCGACGCGGCCAACGCCCAGGATCCAAACCAAACTGACGGCCACCCCGCCGAACTTCTCTACGCTCGCCGCATGACCGATTGCCTTACCCGCCTTTATCCGGATGCCGATGAGACTCTCCATCTCGCCGCCCGCACCCAGCACATCCGCCGCTGGACCATCCCCAGATCGTCCTATCCCATAACCCGCGCCGGATACCACCAGTGGCGAACCGCCCTCTACACCTTCCACGCCGATACCGCGGCTGAAATCCTCCGCTCCGTCGGCTACGACGAGCCCACCATCGCCCGCGTCCGCTCGCTATTGAAAAAAGAAAAACTGAAGACCGACCCACAGACACAGATGCTCGAGGACATCGCCTGCCTGGTCTTTCTGGAAAACTATTTCACCGATTTTGCCCCCAAGCACGACGAGGAAAAAATCATCACCATCCTTCGCCGCACCTGGAAGAAAATGTCCCCCCTCGCCCATGAGGCCGCCCTGAAGCTACCTCTTTCCCCCGATGCCAGACAGCTCGTGGAGCGAGCTCTTGCCCCCGATTAAACCTTCGTCAGCAACCCCGAAATCGGCAGGCTCTCTTTCGAGCGAATCCGAAATTCGACCATCGTCAGCGGCGTCACACGAGATTCAACGGTCGCACCGTTCCCCAGCACCGACTTCGCCACCGCCTCAATATCCCCCTTGGCCGCGGCCACCGTCTGCTCGTTGGGCGGCGCCAGCAATCGATCGTTCAGCCGAATCACCAACTCGTCCGTTTTGAATTTCAGCTTCCCCTTCAGCCCCGGCTCCGCTTCCAGTTTCGCCGCGGCCTTCAGCGTATCCCTCACCGCCGCGCACAGCCGCTCCTGAAACGTCCCCGCCATCGGCAGCTTCCGCGAATACAAAAGCCCCAGCCGATTCTCCCCCCGATCGGTGTAAAAATTCGCTTCGGAACTGACGAGAACTGTCCCCGGCCCCGCGGCCACATGCCCATAATCCGCCACGTCAATCAGCCGATGCCCCTCGACAGATTGCTCCTGGATCCACCGCTGAAAAATCGGCACGAACTGATCCGGCGCGAAATCGTCCGCGGCCGCGAAAATCTTCACAGCTATCTTATAGACTTCCATGGTTTATCAGGTCGTGGGAACTTGAACCGCGCTCGCGGCACTCGCCTCAATCTTCGCCTGGCATTTATACGCCGCGTCGATAAACAAATTCGCCTCTTCCACCAGTTTGTGCGCCGTCTCCTTCGTATACCGCGTGTCCGGCGATTCGTGCCGGTTCAGCAGGTAATTCGCAAACTGCCCGTGATGGTACGTATCCCAGAAAATCTTCGGCTCCACGAAGCGCTTGCGGAACTCCTCCACGATCAGGTTCGCCTCATTCGGCACGTCGAGCCATTGAAGCTGCACGAGCGTCTTGGCTGCCGTCACCATCGCCTGGTACGCCTTCTCATCCGCCTGCTGATAATTCCCCGCATCCAGCAGGAGTTGGGCGTCAAACGCCTCACCCTCCGCCTGCGTGAATCCAAACTGGGCCAGAGAAACGATCTCGCCGGCACACTCGCCGACGCCCATGTCTCCGATCGTGAATTCCCGCGGGTCGCCCCAGTCGCTGTAAAACGACGGATCGTCCTTGTGCAGCGGAACCGCCGTGAACTCGTTCACGATCCCCTTCAGCGCCTGCTTCCCAATCCGCTGGCAGAAGGCCTGGAAAGATTCCTCCCCATTTCGCTCGCTGATATATCGGCTCGTCAATCGATCCACCAGATCCGGCACCCGCCGCGAAGGCACCGATCCCATCGCCAGCGCATAGCTCCCGGCGTTCTTCGACCACTGCCCCCCAAGCATCACCTGGAAATGCGGCACGGTATACCCATTAATATTCCGGCTGTTCCCGTAAAACCCAATGTCCGCCGCATGGTGCTGCCCGCAAGAGTTAAAGCAGCCCGAAACTTTGATCCGTAAACTCTGAATCGCCCGATCCATCGTCGCGCTCTTGGCTGCCAGCCGATGCCGCAGCTCTCCCGCCAATCCGCGCGAAGAGGCGATCCCGAGCTTGCACGTATCGGTGCCCGGGCAAGCGACGACATCCACGATCGTTCCCGCGCCGGGCTCATTGAGGCCGAGCGCAGCCAGTTCGTTGTACAGATCGATCGTCTTGTTATGTGGAATCCATCGCAGAACGATGTTCTGCTCCACGGTCGTCCGCGCGTTACCGCCGGCATATCTTCGCGAGATATCCGCCAGCGCCCGCATCTGGTCGGACGTCAAATCCCCCAGCGGGCAGGTAACGGTCACCACGTAATACCCCGCCTGCCGCTGCTGATAGAGGTTCGTCGCCGCCCACCGGTCGTATCCCTCCGGCCGCCGCGCGCCGTTTAATTGCACCGCCGCCAGTGCCGGCTTCTCCTCAAATTTCGGAATCTGATCAAAATGCTCCCGCCAGGTCGGATCGTCCGGCATCGTCTTGCGCTCTTCAATGACCAGCCGGCGGAATTCGTCGATCCCCAGCTTATGCACCAGGAATTTCAACCGAGCCTTGTTGCGGTTCTTCTTCTCCCCCAGCCGGGCAAACACGCGCCCAATCGCCCGTGAGAGCGGCAGCAACTCTTCCTCGTGCACGAATTCGTCAAACAATTTCGCCTGGTGCGGCACCGCCCCCAGCCCGCCGCCCACATAAAGCTTGAACCCGCGCACCGTCTTGCCGGCAATGATTTTCGTCGCCGCGATCCCGCCCAGGTCGTGCAGCGAAACCAGGCGCATGCCTCATCCTCGCAACCCGAAAGGGCGATTTTGAATTTCCGCCCGAAATCCTGGATGTCCCGATGCCCCAGCAGATAAAACGCCAGCGCCTTCGCATAAGGCGTAACGTCAAACGCCTCCGTATTGCAAACCCCCGCCAGTGGGCAGGCCGTCACATTCCGCACCGAATTTCCGCAGGCTTCCCGCGTGGTGATCCCCACCGCCGCCAGCCTACGGAACATATCCGGTGTGTCGTCGATGCTTATAAAATGAAGCTGAATGTCCTGCCGGGTGGTGATATGGCAGATGGCGTCGGCATATTCTTCCGCCAGCTCCGCCAGAACGATCATCTGCTCCGGATTCATTCCCCCATAGGGAATCTTGATCCGTTGCATCCCCGGCGCTTCCCAGTACGTATCCGGCCCCTTGGTCAGCGAGCTGTACGGCAGCTTCTGCGTCTTGGTCCCATCATGCCGCTGCCCATTGTCATACCGCTGCCCATACGCCCCGCGCCGCAGGCGCGTCTCGGCGAAAACCTTGTCTTCGATTTTCCCCTGCTTCCGAAGCGCGATCTGCGCCTCAAACAGGTCGATCTCTTCCCCCACCCTGCGGGGACACGACTTCCGAGCTTTTCTTTCCAATTCTGCGATGCCATGGGGAGATAAAATTCCTACTAATCTATAGATAAATAGACCAATACGGTCAAGAACGAATTATAATTGCTTTAAATTGAAAGACTTAAAACGCTATTCAATATCGCTGTCGTCATCTTCAACCGGCGGCGCTGTAACCTTCGCGCGCTTCGGCGGACGCCGTTTGGGGCCATGCGATTGCAGCACCGCCCTCCAGAAATCCCCCGCCGCCAACTCCATCGCTGCGAGTTTATTGAATTCCTTCTGCACCGCCTCGAATTCATCGCTGTAGGGGATCAGCTTTCCCCCTTTGGTATGCCGGGGCAGCAGACCCTTCAGTTGCTTCACCTGCTCGTCGTTTAGCAAATGCGCCGCGGCCTCCCCGGCGGAGTTGGTCCCGCTGCGCACATATTTCGTGATCGCAAGGAAAACCTGCTCGGGATGGGCATTTTTGAAGGTACGGTCCTGAAATCCCTGACAAATCGAATCAAACGCCGGGGAATAGGGCAATTCATCCCGCGCGATCCCCGCCTCGTTGTATAACTCCTGCAAATGCTCCTGATCGATCGAACTCAATTTCAGCGGGGGGCGCATACCGGCTCCTTATTGTTCCGTTCAGATAAGCAATTGTAAGGGTTTGCCCATGCCCCTGTCCATTAAATGGAAACCCGGCCGAATATGACCGACCCCGACTGGGCCGCCGCCCGCCGCCATCTCCAGCAGGATCCTACCATGCGCCGGATCATCAGCGCGATCGGCCCCTGCACCCTGCGCCCCCGCCGCGACCACTTCGTACTGCTCTGCAAATCGATTTATTCCCAGCAGATATCCAGCACCGTCGCCAATGTTCTCTTCGGGCGGTTCCGCGAACATTTCCCCCGCCGCCGGCCCACGCCCCAGCGCGTTTTCGATCTTCTCACTACCGGCGCCGACGCCCAACTCAAAGGAACCGGCCTCTCGCGCCAGAAAAAGGCCTACCTGATCGATCTCTCCCAACATTTCCTCAGCAATGCCATCCCAAATCATCGCCTCTCGCGCCTCGATGATGAGGAGATCATCAAAAGATTAACCGCAGTGAAAGGCATCGGCCGGTGGACAGCGGAGATGTTCCTGATCTTCGTCCTCAACCGCCCCGACGTTTTGCCGGTCGATGACCTGGGACTTCAGCGCGCGGCGAAACAGGCTTATGGATTAAAGGGGATGCCCAAGGCAAAACAGTTCATAAAGCTGGCGGATAAATGGCGGCCCTATCGCACCATCGCTTCATGGTATCTCTGGCACGCCGCGGATGGGGACGATGCCGGATGGTGATTCATCCCCCGCCGGCTTTAATCCCGGTTCCGCCTGATCGATCGAGTTTGGCATAACTCGGAAAATCTGCTGAACCGCTGCCTTTAACGGCGCCAAGTCCTCAGGCTCATACATCTCCTCAATCATGATGTCGGCCTGATTGATGATCTGATCCGGCTCATCAGGCAGCGTTGCACCTTTCCCGATAAGCGCCAGTATCGACATCGCAATCAATTTCGCTCCATCGTACAGGTCCGGCGACGGTGTCTCGCCACACCGCGCAAAACGCCAGCGAATCCTCGTAAATTTCGTCCGCAACCTCCAGATACTTTTCTTCCGCCTCCGCCCACGCATCCTCTATTTCGTCCTCATCCATTTCTTCGTCATCTTCTTCATCAAAGTCCTCGAAATCTTCAAACCCCGGCGGACTTACGAAATCAGCATCCGCGCGGGTGAGAAAATCTTCCACCGAGCACCCGATCAACCGGCTTTGCAGATCCTCACGTGTGCCCACCCACATAGGCCGGCCATCCCTGCCAAAAGGCCGCAAATCCGCCGTCGCGGGCGCCGGGACCTCTCCCAGCAGATTCACCCACCGGTCGTAATGCCCCGGCAGCCGGAACCCGTTTTGGCGGGCATACCGAATCGCCCCCGCCACGAGCTGCCGTGCGGCCGCCGGATCGATCCGCTCAATCGCCGTACGCTCCTGCGCCTGCTCCAGGTGCCAATCGACGTCCTCCTGATGCATATCCAGCAATCCCCACGCGTCCTTCAGTCCCGCGCACCAGAAATCGATCAGAAAGCACGCCATGGCAAATCCCCCCTGCGGATTGACGCGCAGGAAATGAATTGACGCCATGCCGCTCGTCTGCCACCCCTCCGTGATATAGCACGCATGAACCGCCCCGATTTGTGCAATGCGTTTGTAAGGACTTCCCGCCGTTGCTCCGCGCTTCTTTTCCCGCTTCAATCTCTTTTTCTCTTTACGCCGCGCCGCGTCTGACATGGGACCTCCGTGTCATGTTTTGGTTGGCGCGGAATTTTACCTGGAGATTCTTCAACGGGAAAGTTTTATTGCGACTCTCAACTATTGCATTTCCCCGCTTGCGAGCGCTACTTCAGCTCCACCGTCCAATACGCCGTATCCAGGAACTGCTTCCAGCTCGAATACCGCGCATCCGCCAGGCGGATGTTGATCACCGGGCTGCGCTTCGGCTTCACAGGCTTCACCATCAGATGCATGTGCGCCTGCTCCGGCGTCCGCCCGCCCTTTTTCACGTTGCATCTTCACGCAGCAGCAGACGATGTTCTCCCATGTGCTCCGCCCGCCCTGGCTCTTGGGGACCACGTGGTCCAGCGACAGCTCGGTTGTCGGCATCCGCTTGCCGCAGTACTGGCAGCGGTTGCCGTCGCGGGCGTAGATGTTGCGCCGGTTGAATTTCACATCCTGCCGCGGCAGCTTTTCGTACCCCAGCAGTCGGATGATCCGCGGCACCGCGATCTGAAATCGAACCGTGTGAATCCAGTCGTACTCCTCCGGCTCAAATTCCGCCTTGAGCTGACTGATCTCGCGCCAATCGTCAAAGTTGAAATTCTGCCACCGGCTCTGCCCCGCGTTGTCGGTTTCGATGTGGATGACTTCCGCCAGCTCCCGGCACAGCAGCGAAAACGCCCGGCGAACATTCGATCACCCGAATCGCCTGGTAAAAACGGTTCAGCACCAGCACGTTGGCGTTGAGCGCGTAGGCCCCCGAAGCGATTCCCGGCGACGAGATGGGCGGTGAATTTGATTGCATGCGCTGTCAATAACCTCAGTAAAATCTCTCAAGTCGCAACGCCCAAATCCAGCCTCAAATTGTAGCTGCCCATTCCCATGGACGCCAGTCAAGGTTTGGTTAGCATGTCCCGCTCGGCAATCGGCATTTACCACCGGCCCGACCGTTATGGCAGAACTGAAACGCACCAAACTCTCCGTCCGCCAGGAGCAGGCTATCCTGGTCGGGGTTATTTTGCCCAATTCAACAGCCGATCCGCGCGATCCGCTCGGCGAGCTGGCGTCCCTCGCCAAAACCGCCGGCGCGAAGCGTCGTCGGCACCATCACCCAGCGCCGGCAGCGAATCGACGCCGGCACCTACGTCGGCTCCGGCAAAGTCAAAGAAATCGCCGCCCTCGCCATCGCCAAGGAGGCCGACGTCATCGTCTTCGACAACGATCTTTCCCCCGGTCAGATCGGCGGCCTGGAAAAGATCATCAACGAGGAAGCCGCCAGCCCGCCTATGGAGGGGATCAAGGTCCTGGATCGCTCGGAGCTGATCCTCGATATTTTCGCCACCCGCGCCCAGACCAGCGAAGCCAAGCTCCAGGTCGAATTGGCCCAGATGCAATACACCTACCCGCGCCTGACCCGCATGTGGGGCCACCTCGAGCGCATCGCCGGCAGCGCGCCGGCGGGCATCGGCACCCGCGGTCCTGGCGAACAACAGCTTGAAATCGACCGCCGGCTCGTCCGCAAACGCATCTCCCGGCTCCAGGGTGACATCCAGAAAATCCAGCAGCGCAAAACGCGAATGGTGGCCGAGCGAACGCGCGAGCACTTCACGATCTGCATCGTCGGCTACACCAACGCCGGCAAGAGCACGCTGTTCAACACCCTCACCGCCGCCGGCACTTACGCGGATGACAAGCTCTTCGCCACGCTCGACACCAAAACCCGCGCCTGGAAGCTCGACCGCGGCGTGCAGGTGCTGCTCAGCGACACCGTCGGTTTCGTCCGCGATCTGCCCCACAACCTCGTCGCCAGCTTCAAGGCCACCCTTGAAGAAGCCGTCCACGCGGATCTTCTCCTGCACGTCCTGGACGTCGGCCATCCCCACGCGCAGCAGCAATTTGATTCCGTCCACCAGGTTCTGGAAGAAATCGGCGTGCAGGAAAAACCGGAAATGCTTCTGCTCAACAAGATCGACACGCCCGAAGGCGAAGAGAATTTTCCCGAATGGCGCACGCTTCATCCCAACGCAATTCCACTAAGCGCGAAAACCGGAAAAGGAATTGACCGCCTGCATGTGGCCGTTCAGAAGGAAGTCGGCGCCCAGCAGATTGACGCCGTTCTCGAAATCGAATCCACCAACGGGAAACTACTGGCGTTCATCGAAAGTCACTGCCAGATCCGCGACCGCAAATTCACCCCGGATCGCACGATCGTTCATGCGACGATGAGCAAGAGAGTCTTCGCGGATTTGTCGCGGAATGAGCAGGTTGAAATGAAGCAAGTTTAGCCGCGACCCGAAGGGAAGCGCGCCGAACTCACGAATGCCTCTCGACAATTTTGTCGATCAAACGTCCCAACTCCCCGTCAGGCGAAAAATTCAGCAGTCTCTTCTTCACCCACCCAGCCGACATCCTCAGCGTCTCCCCCAACCCATACCGGCACTCCCACCCCCCCACCGCCTCCTTCACCTTGCTGTTATCAAACACGCAACTCGCCGTCTTATCCCCATGCAGGCTCTGCGCCCACTTCGGCTCATACTTCGCCAGCTCATCGCTGGCCACATGCACCAGCTTCGGCTCAGGCGCCCCCAGCGCCACGGCGATCTCACGGTGGATCGCATCCCACGGCACCGCCACGTCCGTCGTAATGTGATACGCCTCCCCCAGCGCCTTCCCATTTCCGAGCAATCTCGCAAACGCCCACCCGAAATCCTCCGAGCGCGTCAGCGCCCACAGGCTCGATCCATCCCCATGGACCACCACCGGCTTGCCGCTCAATAGCCGCCAGGCAATCTCGTCCCCGCTGATAAACGTCCCCGGAAAATGGCTGCGGATCGTATGGCTCGGCCTCACGATCGTCACCGCCATCTTTTTCGCGCGGTGCAGCTCCATCAGCCGATCCTCGATCGCGATCTTCTTCTGTGCATAATCCGGCGAATAAGGATTCCCCCGCAGCGCCGATTCGGTAATCGGCAGCTTCCCCGGCGGCCGCTCATAAACCATCGCCGTCGAGATGAACACAAACTGCCCTACATTCCCCGCGAACGCCCGGATATCGCGCTCGCACTGGTCCATCCCAAAGCTGCGAAACTGGCACACCACGTCCCATTTCTGCTTCCCCAGCGCCAGATACGCCGATTCATCGCCGGCATCCCCGCGAATATGCTTAGCCCCCTTCGGCAGCGCCACGCCGCTCGTCCCCCGGTTGTAGACCGATATATCCTGCCCCAGTTCCAGCCCCGCCTCGATGCATCCGGGAGAAACTTCGCCGCTGCCGCCGATATACAGGATTTTGAGCGCCATACTGCGTTTATACAAAAAATTGAGGCTCTATTGTTAACAGGCCAACTCTCGTAACACTGTCGCCCGCGGATAAACTCTTGGCAAAATCGACAAAAACAGTGAGAATGCCGCTCGCGTGAGCGCATCAACTATCCACATGGCCGGCGCGGCCGCCGAAAACCTCTCCGCCGCGCAGGATCAAACGCGCAAGCTCGCGCAAACCCATTACGAAAACTTTTCCGTCGTTTCCCTCCTCCTCCCGCGCCATCTCCGCCAGGATTTCAGCAACGTCTACGCCTTCTGCCGCGTCGCCGACGATCTCGGCGACGAAGTCGGCGACCGCGAAGAATCCCTCCGCCTCCTCGACGATTTCCGCGCCCAAACCCTTGACTGTTTCGCGGGCCCCACAAAGACCCCCACCAAGACCCCGGTCTTCATCGCCCTGCGGCAAACCATCGACCGCCATCATCTGTCCCCCCAGCCGTTCCTCGACCTCATCGACGCCTTCCAGCAGGACCAGCGCATCACCCGCTACGACGACTATCCCCAGCTCCTCGATTATTGCCGCCGCAGCGCCAATCCCGTCGGCCGGCTCGTCCTCTATCTCTGTGGCTACAACGACCCCCAGCGCCAGGAACTTTCCGACCAGACCTGCACCGCCCTCCAGCTCGCCAACTTCTGGCAGGACGTTCGCCGCGATATCCTCGACCGCGACCGCATCTACATCCCGCGCGATTCCATGGCGCGCTTCAACGTCACCGAGCAGCAAATCGTTGACGGTAAGTGCGACGACAATTTCCGCGCCCTGCTTCGCTTCGAAGTTGATCGCACCGCCGACCTCTTCGACCGCGGCATCGCCCTGCTGCCTCTGCTTCGCCCCTCGGTGCGAATGCAGATTTCCCTCTTCGGCAAGGGCGGCCGCGCCGTGCTCAGCTCCATCCGCCGCCAGAATTACGACACGCTTTCCAGCCGCCCCGCCCTTTCCAGGTGGCAAAAGGGCAAGCTGATTTTCTCAACGCTCACGGCCCTTGCCGGCCGCCTCTTTACCGGAGGCCGCCCATGAGCCTTACCGCTCCCGCCACTTCCCGCGCCGACGCCACGCTCGCCCAATCCCGCGAATATTGCGCCGACCTCACCAAGCGCGAAGCCCGGAATTTCTATTACGGATTAAAACTTCTCCCCCAGCGAAAACGCACCGCCATGTTCGCGCTCTACGCCTACATGCGCCTCGTCGACGACATCGCCGACGGCCAGGATGGCCACACCATCGCCCAGCGATCCGAAGCCCTCGATGCCTGGAGCGAAGCCACCCAATCCGCCCTCGCCGGCCAAACCACGCCGCGACGCCCATCTCCTCTGGCCCGCATTCACCGAGATGGTCCACACCTACACCGTTCCGCACCATCTCTTTCACGACGTGATCGCCGGCCAGCGCCAGGACCTCGATTCCCCCGTCTTCGAAACCTTCGATCAGCTCCGCGAATATTGCTATCGCGTGGCCGGCGTGGTCGGCCTCGCCAGCATCTATATCTGGGGCTTCCAGGGCGGCTCCGCGACCGAGGCCCTCGCGATCGATCGCGGCATCGCGTTTCAGCTCACCAACATCCTCCGCGACCTCCGCGAAGACACCGGCCGCGGCCGGGTTTATCTGCCGCACGCCGAGCTCCAGTCCCACGACATCACCGCAAAATCCCTCACCAACGGCCAAACGCCCCCAGGCTTCGTCGCCATGATGCAGTCCCAGCTCTCCCGCGCCGCCGGCTTCTACGATCGCTCCGCCGCGCTCGAATCGCTGATTACCCAGGATTGCCGCCCCACCCTCAGAGCGATGACCCAGATCTACCACGGCATTCTTCTGAAAATGACCGCCGACCCCGCACGCGTCCTCCACGAGCGCGTCTCCCTCTCCACGGTTACGAAACTCCGCATCGCCTGGCGAGCCGCCCGATCCAAATGACTTACCGCGAAGACGCGAAGAGCGCGAAGGAATATTCGGCGCACCGTCGCACCCACTGCCTTTCCCCCTCGCCCGGTACTCCGGGAGAGGGCTGGGGTGAGGGCCGTGAAAACATCAGGCAAAATGAAGCCCCCACCTTCGCTGCTGACCTTTCACACTTCTCTCCGCTTCCCCCCCTTCGCGCTCTTCGCGCCTTCGCGGTGATCCTTTATTTATTCATTCCGATTCGCGGAGGCCAAAGTGAACCGCGTCCTCATCGTCGGCGGTGGACTCGCGGGAATGGCCGCCGCCGTTGCCCTCGAATCCGCCGGCCTCTCTGTCACCCTCATCGAAGCCCGCAAAACCCTCGGCGGACGCGCCGGCTCCTTCGAAGACCCCAAAACCGGCGAAATCCTCGACAACTGCCAGCACGTTCTCCTCGGCTGCTGCACCAACCTCATCGACTTCTACCGCCGCATCGGCGTCGAACATCTCATCCACTGGCAGGACACGCTTCACTTCTTCGACCCCCGCGGCCGTGAACACCGCCTCTGGGGCTTCAACGCCTTCCCCGCCCCCTTCAATCTCGCCCTCGCCGGCGCATCTTTTGGCGCTCTCACCTTCGGCGAAAGAATCGCCCTCTCCCAGGCGATGCTCGCCATGCTCCGCCTCGGCTCCGCCGGCCGCGCGGCGCTCGTCCGACATCTCCTTCGGCCAATGGCTCTCCCAGCACAACCAGCCCGATTCCCTGATCGACAAATTTTACAATCTCGTCCTCGTCAGCGCCCTGAACGAAAACTGCCGCGACGCCGCCGCCTCTTACGCCATCCAGGTCTTCCAGGAAGGAATGCTCGCCAACAACGCCGCATACAAAATGGGCACCCCCGCCTGCCCCCTCGGCGAGCTCTATCGCACGCTCCCCTGCAAAGACGTCCGCCTCGGCGCCCGCATGACCTCCATCCGCTTCGAAAACAATCGCGCCGTCGGCATCGAACTCGCCGGCGAATTCCTTCCCGCCGATGCGGTCATCCTCGCAATCAATTACCCCGCCCTGGAAAAATGGATCCCGCCAGAACTCGCGGCGCGCGATTCCCGATTCGCCAATCTCGAAAAACTCCAAAGTGTCCCCATCCTCGGCGCTCACCTCTGGTTCGACCGCCCCGTGATCTCGACGCCCCACGCAGCCTTAATCTCAGGCCAGCTCCAATGGCTCTTCCGCAAACCCAACTCCGACGGCCGCGCCGTCCACGGCGTCATCAGCGCCGCCCGCGATTACCTCCAGCGCGACACAAACGAACTCCTCAATCTCTTCACCAATCAAATCCGCCAAACCTTCCCCGAAGCGCAAGCGCCAACCTCCTCCGCGGCTCCATCATCATCGAAAAACGCGCCACCTTCTCCCCCGCCCCCGGCACAGATCAATATCGCCCCTCCCAATCGCCACCCGCAGATGGCATCCAAGACCTATATCTTGCCGGCGACTTCACCCGCACCGGCTGGCCCGCCACCATGGAAGGCGCCGTCCGTAGCGGCTACCTCGCCGCCGAAGCGGTTCTCTCAAAGCCAGACGCGTTTCTGGTCCCCGACCTCCCCATGCAATGGCCCGCCAGAATCCTCATGCCCCGCTGACTCGCGAATCTCTTCATTCTTCATTTGGCAATCGGCATTTCCGGCCGGGACCGCCTGAAAATATTTTGAGACATCGCATAACACCCGCTATTATTCCCCAGACCCTAACCCCAAAGGAGGATCATTCTCATGGCATTCACACTCGCAATCGGCCAATCCGCCCCCGACTTCAATCTCCCCGGCGTCGACGGCAAAAACTACACCCTGGCAAACTTCAAAGACGCCAAGCTCCTCGTCGTCGTCTTCTCCTGCAACCACTGCCCCTACGTCGTCGGCAGCGAAGAACGCATGATCCGCTTCGCCAACGATTATAAATCCAAAGGGCTCGTGATGGTCGCCATCAACTCCAACGAAACCAAGGAGCACCCCGGCGATTCGTTCGACAACATGGTCACCCGCGCCAAGGAGAAAAAATTCCCCTTCGCCTACTTGCGCGATGAGTCGCAGGAAGTCGCGCTGAAATACGGCGCTCTTCGCACCCCGCACTTTTACGTCTTCGACGCCCAGCGCAAGCTGCGTTACACCGGCCGGATGGACGACAACCCAAAGATGGAAGCCCTGGCCAAGACCCACGAGCTGCGGGATGCGGTCGACGCGATCCTCGCCGGCAAAAAGCCGCCCATCGAGCAGATCAACCCGCTCGGTTGCAACGTGAAATGGCAGGACAAGCCCAACCACTGGATGCCCCCCGAGGCATGCGACCTGGTTCCGACCGCCTGAAATTTCAGCGAAGAGCGGCCTGCGTCTATAATCGCAATTGTGCCCGCTGACCCCGCGATTCTGCGTCTGCTCGACGCCAGCGCCAACCGCGCCCGCGAGGCCCTGCGCACCCTCGAAGACTTCGCCCGCTTCATCCGCAATGATGAAGCGCTTTCGCGAGAAATAAAAAATCTCCGCCACGAACTGGCCGAGGTTCTGGCTCCGACCCTCCCCGAAGCCATCATCCATCGCGACATCGCCGGCGACGTAGGCACAACGATCACCACCCCGCAGGAGCAATCGCGAACAGACCTCGCGCATGTTGTGACCGCCGCCGGAAAGCGCGCCTCCGAAGCCTTGCGCTCGATCGAGGAGTACCTGAAGACCCAAAACCCCGCGGATGCCGGGAAGGTCGAATCCTTGCGTTACCGCCTGTATGCCGTCGAACAGCGCATCGCCCTGACCCTTCGCCCGCGCGAGCGAATGGCCGCCGTAAAGCTATACGTCCTGATCACCGAATCCTTCTGCCGCCTGCCCTGGCTTCGCACCGCCGAGCTCGCCATTGAAGGCGGCGCCGATTGTCTCCAGCTTCGCGAAAAAGATATGCCCGGCGCCCAGCTCCTCGACCGCGCCACTCAGCTCGCTAACCTCTGCCACAAGGCATCGGTTGTCTGCATCATCAACGACCGCATCGACATCGCCCTCGCCGCGGGCGCCGACGGCGTTCACCTCGGCCAGGACGACATGCCCGCCCTTGCCGCCCGCAAAATCCTGGGCCACGAAAAAATCATCGGCGTCAGCACCCACAATCTCGACCACGCCCGCCGCGCCGTCGCCGACGGCGCCGACTACATCGGCGTTGGTCCGACTTTTCCAAGCTCCACCAAACCCCGCGACTTTATTGCCGGGTTGGAGTATGCTGCCCAGGCGGCACGCGAGATCGACCTGCCGGCCTTCGCCATCTCGGGAATCGGACCCGAAAATGTCGATAAGGTCCTGGCAGCCGGGATTTCCCGCATCGCCGTCGCCGCCTCGGTCACCGGTTCGCAAGACCCGGCCGCCGCGGCCAGAGCCATCAAAATTAAACTGATCCGCTGACCCGCGGATCACTCGAGGACACGGATGTCCCAGCAGGCGATTCGCTTTTCCATTTCCCCCCAGCGGCCCGAGGCGCGCAAAAAATCCGCCGCTGCTTTCGTCGCACACGCCAAGCTGATCTCCATCCTGACGCTCCTGAGCCGAATCCTCGGCATGGCCCGCGAAAGCGTCGTCGCCAACTATTTCGGAGCGACCGTCGTCGCCCAGGCCTTCAGCGTCGCCTTTTCAATCCCCAATCTCTTCCGCAAACTCCTCGGCGAAGGTGCACTTTCCGCAGCCTTCATCCCTCTCTACGCCCAGGCCCTCAAGAACGGCGACGACAAAGAAGCCCGCCGATTCGCGGCCTCGGCCGTGAATCTTCTGGCCCTTACCCTCGTCGCCCTAACCATCGCGGGCGAACTTGCCCTGTGGTTCACCGTCCGATTCGTGCATCTCCGGCCGGACAATCTCCTCGTCGTCAAGTTCACCGCCATCATGCTGCCGTACGTCATCCTCGTCTGCGGCACCGCCTTCCTCAGCGGAATCCTTCAGACCCACAAACGCTTCGGCCTGCCCGCTCTCACGCAGGTTCCGCTGAACCTGATCCACATCGCCGTCATCGTGATCGGGGCTTACCTGATCGGGCTGCATCCCGGCGACCTCCGCGAAGACCTCCAATCCCGCCTCGCTTACTGGCTCTGCTTCTTCGTCCTCATCGCCGGCGCGGTGCAGATCAGCATGCTTCTTCCCGCCCTGCGCCAGATCGGCTTCCAGTTTCTCTGGATTACGGGATTCCGCAGCCCCGCGATCAAACGCCTGATCACGCTTTCAATTCCGGTAGCTCTCAGCGCCAGCGTCCTGCAGATCTCCGTCCTGCTCGACAAGGGAATCACCCTGTTCCTCACTGCGGGAACCAATTCAGCTCAGAAGCTCTCGCTCTTCGGTCATATCTGGAACTACCCGCTGGTCATCGGTGCCGCCGCCCGACTGAACTGGGCGCAAATGCTCTACCAGTTTCCCTTGGGCGTTTTCGCCACCGCCGTCGCCACTGCGATCTTCCCCAGCCTCAGCACCGATGCACACGATAAAGACTCCGAGAAATTCAATCGCGTACTCCGCCAGGGAATCCTTTTCACCCTCTTCGAAAGCCTCCCGGCCAGCCTCGGGCTGATCCTCGTGCGCTACCCCACCGTGCGCCTCCTCTTCCAGCACGGCAGCTTTCGGCCGCTCGACACCTATTGGGTCGCCGCATCCGTCTGCTTCTATTCCGCCGCGATCTGGGCATTCAGCCTTCAGCAGATTCTCAACCGCGCCTACTACGCACTGCACGATACGGTTACCCCGCTGGTTGTCTCGATCATCACCATCTTGGTGAACACGGCGGTGGAAATTCCCCTCTCCTTCACCCGGCTCGGCGAAGCCGGCATCGCCGCCGGCACCCTGGCCAGCTTCGCCATCCAGGCGGTCGTGATGCTGCTCATCCTCGACCGCCGTGTCGGCGGCCTTGGCCTGGGGCGGATCGCCGGGAGCACGGTGCGAATGCTCATCGCTTGCGGCGTCATGGCCGCCGCCTGCTGGGGCGTGCGTCAGCTCGGCTTTTATCCCCAGGGAAATGGCCATTTGGCCAGCGCCGAGCAGTTGGCAATCCTGATGACCGTCGGCGGCGCAGCCTATCTTGGCTCCTGCTCGATTCTCGGACTGCACGCCACGAAACTCTGGCGAACGATGGACTAGCACTTACCGCCCGACAATGAAGCCGCCGCCCCGATCTCTCCATTGCCTCGCCTGGGCGGTCGGCATCGCCTATACAATTTTCCTCGTCGTCCGCCTCTTCCTGCTAATCAACCGGTATTCGGTCAACATCCTCTGGTGGGACAACTTCAACTATTACTTCACGCTGGAAGGAACCGGGAACTACTGGCAGCGCTTCACCGCCCAGATCGGCCCCCATCGCGAAGGCGTCGGCATGCTCCTCTCCAGCATCATCGCGCCGCTGTCCCGCTGGAACATGCGGGCCGAATCCTTCGCTATCGGCGTAATTCTGATCCTCGCGCTGGTCGCCTGCCTCGCCATGAAGGCCCGCGCATTCGGCGGCCTCGCCTGGTACGACCTCATCGTTCTGCCTTCCCTCTTCCTCACCGTCCGGCAGTACGAAATCTGGTCGCTTACCGTCAACAGCTCCCACTCCGCGATCCCCCTGCTCCTGCTAATGCTCTACTGCCTGGGCTGGACCCTGCGAAAAGGCGCCGGAAGAACGGGGCTGATTCTCTGCATCAATTTCCTGTCGATCTTCACCGGCTTCGGTTTTTTCCTGGGCCTGGTTACGCCAGTCGCCTTCGCGATCACCCGCAATTTCCGCGCGGTCGTCGTTTGCCTGGCATCTTTGGCTCTCTTTTTCCTCCACTACAAACTCGACCCCGCGAACCCCTCTTTCCGGTTGCTCGATCCGAACATTCTCAAGTTTCCCCTGGCCATCGCGATAGGCCTCTCGCACTACTTCAATTTCATCGCGATCCCCTTCAACCAGATATTCGGCTGCGGCATGACGATTCTGATCGTCATCGTCCTCGTCGCCCAGATTCCCGCGGCCCTCAAATCCGACGCCAAGGCCATCATCATCGCCAGCCTCTTGGGCTTCTCGATCCTCTACGTTTTGGCCACCGTCGAGGGGCGCATCTCCGTCAGCGTCTATTGCCTGATGACCTCGCGTTACATTCCGCTGATCACGCCCGGCTTCGTGGGCGCCTATCTCGCCATCCCCATGATCCGCACGCGAATCCCGCGCGGTGTCGCGGTCCTCGCCGCGATGGTCATGGCCCTCTACGCCGGCGCGATCGTCTATCCGGACGACAAATCCGCGATGGTCGAGAACAAGCAGAACAAACTGATGTGGATCGCCCACTACCAGCGCAGTGCCAGCCTCGACGAAGCCGACGGCGCTGTCGAAAGACCGATCTATCCCCATCCGCGGCCAGACGATCTGCCGGCGAAAATCGAGTATCTACGCGCGAATAATCTTAATTTCTTTACCTTGCCCCTGCTGCCGATGCCTGAATCCGCCGCGGCTAATCCATCAACGCCGCAAGCCCCGCCAGCGCCGCCGCCGTAAGGATCATTCCCAAAACGATCTCAATAAACAGTTGCGTCGCCTCGCGCGGCACCTCCGACGTCCGCCGGCAACGCACGCACTTGTAAACGATCGCCACCGCAAGACACAGAGGCAGAAGCAGCAGCGGCCAGCACCAGGGCCGCACCCAGATCGGCAGTGGATCGAGGAACGGACGATAAGAAACCGTGGTCGCGAGAATGTTCATATGCCTATCACCTTAAACTCGCGCGATGCGCGGAATCGATGATGACCAGTAGATTCAGCATTCCTGCCACCGCGGTGTAGAGCTCCCCAATCTCCCACGAGCGGGAATGCGATGAGGGCACGCTTTCGATGGCCGTGGTGGCTCCTTCGGGCGGATGGGCCACGGCTACCGAAACCGCCGACATCGCCATCGTCAGCGGGCCGCACAGGATCTGCCCGACATACCAGGGCTTGTCTCCCAGCTCGTTGATTGGCTCGATAAAAATTGCCGAACCTGCCGGCTTGCCCGCCGAAACCGTTGTCGGGTCGTTTTCCTCCTCCTTGCTGGTCGGATCGACGCGCGTGTAGTCGTCATCCGTCTGCGCGGAACTGAGCCCGCCCTTGAGCACAAGCTGCGTCATATATCCATATTGCCCCCACCCCGGCGGGTCCATGATGCGGATCCCCCCGACCGCAATCCCCGCGAAAAAGAGCAGGATGATCGTCACCCCTGCCGTGATCCCCCGGCTGCGATCACCGATCAGAACATATCCCGCGCCGGGAATCAGCCAGGCAGCCAGACCGACGATCGGCGTTGAAAACTTGGAATTACTCGTTTCGGACATTGGGGACTACTGTATGCGGTGTGGCCGATGAATTCAAAACAGCGGCACTCTTCTTCGCCTTCCACGCGAAGGCGATAATCCAAAGCGAAATCCCGATGATTCCGTGCGCGGTTGCGCAAATCGCCGGATTATCGGGCAACCGAATCGGCACGTCCTGGTTGAGATCCGTCAGGTGATACGCGACTGATCTTTCCGTCCAGGCGGGTTCGCCAATGAGGATTCCATTGATGGTGAGCGGCGGATGAGCCATCACCAGATCCTGCACGGCGCGATCATATCCGCGGCCAACCAGAGGGGCCGAAAGCCAGACCGGCCAGGTGAGCCACGCCAATCCCAGCACGATCGCCGCGGCAGACGCGAAAATTGCCGGCACGCGCACCCGCGCGAGGATCAGCGCGATCCCGGAGATAGCGATGGAATAAGTGAGAAGCACGCAAGCCGCCTCGCCCAATGCTGCCGGCGTGTTCGAGGTTTTCGTCGCAGTCAGCACCCACACCCCGACAACCGGCGCGACGACGGCGATGAATCCGCCAACGCTCGCTGCGGCTTTCCCGCAAAGCACTCCCGCAGGCGTAAGAAATGTCGCGACAAGCAATCCACCAAAGAACAGCCCCAGCGACGGCCCCGCTGCCCACCAGCACGCTCCCATCCCCAGGGACGAAATCGCAATCAGCACCAAGTATCGAACCAGCCCCACTTCGTCATTCGGATTTGGGATTTGATTCGTCATTCCCATTTGGGCCTGAGCCTGTCGAAGGCGGGTTTGGGGTTTCGGGCTTCGGCTCCTCGCCGGCAGCTTCTTCCTTATCCACCTTAGCCATCGCGACCAGCTTGTCTCCCTCATCCAGCTTAATGAGCCTCACGCCCGCGGCATTGCGGCCGGTTTCGCGAATTTCGGAAACCCCGGTGCGGATAAGGATTCCCCGCTCGGTGATGAGAATCGCCTCATCATCGTTACTGACGAGTTTCATGCCGACGACATCGCCGTTGCGCTCGGTGGCATCGATATTGATGACACCGCGCGTGCCACGCCCTTTGACGGGATATTCTTCCAAGGGCGTGCGTTTGCCATAACCATTAACGCAGGCGGTGAGCACCTGAATCCCGGCGTTTTCGCCGCCGGGGACACA
Source organism: uncultured Phycisphaerales bacterium (assembly GCA_963755915.1). Taxonomy (GTDB): domain Bacteria; phylum Planctomycetota; class Phycisphaerae; order Tepidisphaerales; family Tepidisphaeraceae; genus PALSA-1353. Next base: position 1,128,817 of record CAVWLP010000002.1, on the reverse strand, counting down.
GAGCATCGAAACGACCTCATCCCCCTCGCGCTTGAATCTTGCGCCGGTAACGCCGCCGGCTGGCCGACCCATGGCGCGAACATCCGTCTCTTCAAACCGGATCGCCAGACCGCTCTTGGTCCCCAGCATCACGTGATCCTTCCCGCCGGTCACCGCCACGTCGATCAGCGAATCCCCCTCTTCCAGCCCGATGGCGATGATGCCCGTGTTGCGGATGTTCGCATAAGCGCTCAGCGCCGTCTTCTTCACGGTGCCCTTGGCGGTGGCAAACATCAGGAATTGCTCGCCGCCGGTGAAATCCTTGATCGCCAGCACATTGGCGATTTTCTCGCCGGTCTGGAAATCCATCAGATTCGCCGCCGCCCGGCCCTGGCTCGTGCGGCTCATTTCCGGAACGTCATAAACCCGCCGCTGATAAACCCGGCCCTGGTTGGTGAAAAACAGCAGGTAATCGTGCGTGTTGGCGACGAAGAGATGCTCGACAAAATCCCCCTCCTTGGCTTCCGACCCGCGAATCCCGCGTCCGCCGCGACCCTGGCTGCGGTAGGTGTCCACGGGAAGCCGCTTCACGTATCCCTCGTGCGAGACCGTGACGACCACATCTTCCTGCGCGATCAGCGACTCCATGTTGAATTCGCTGACGCCCCCTTCGATTTTCGTGCGCCGCTCGTCGCCGTATTTTTCCTTGATCTCGAAAATGTCTTCCCGAATGATGTCCAGCACCAGCGCCTCGTCGCGGAGGATCGCTTCATATCCCTCGATCTCCTCGACGACCTTGCGATATTCCTCGACGAGCTTTTCCATTTCCAGCCCGACGAGCTGGATGAGCTGCAAGCGCCCGATGGCTTCCGCCTGTGCCTGCGTCAGCGTAATGCCGCGCTCGGCGCCGGTGCGCTCCATCAGCGCCGCGGGGATGCGCGAGGCGGAGGGATGGTTGGGCGCGATGCGGAACGCGCGCTCGCGCAATTTGACGATCGCCTCCTCGCGCGTCTTGCTGCTGCGGATCAGCTTGACCACTTCGTCGATGTCGCACACCGCGAAGATCAGTCCCTCCAGGATGTGACCCCGCTGCTGCGCCTTGCGGAGCAGAAATCTCGTCCGGCGGACGATCACTTCCTTGCGGTGCTCGAGGTAATGCTGGATCAGCTCTTTAAGCCCCATCGTCCGCGGCTGGCGGTTCACCAGCGCGATGTTGATCATGCTCACCGTCACCTGGCACGGCGTGTACTGATAAAGCTGGTTGATGATCACGTTCGGATCGGCGTCGCGCTTCAGATCGACAACGATCCGGCATTTATGCTGGCGGCCGCTTTCATCGTTGATCGCGGAAATGTCGGTGATCACGTCCTTTTTCACGCACTCGGCAACCGATTCGATGATCGAGCGGCGGATCACGCCGTAGGGAATCTCCTCGATCACGACCAGACTTTTGCCATTTTTCTGCTCCTCCACCGCAATCTTCGCCTGCAGCGTCACCCGCCCGCGGCCGGTGCGATATCCATCGACGATTCCATCGCGGCCGCGAATGATCCCCGCAGTTGGGAAATCAGGCCCCGGTACAATTGCCAAGAGCTCGGGCAGTTCGCATTCGGGATTGTTTATGACATGCACAATTGCATCGCAGATTTCCCGAAGATTGTGCGGCAGCAGATTGCACGCCATTCCCACGGCAATGCCCGTCGATCCGTTCACCAGCAGGTTGGGGAAACGCGCGGGGAGAACGGTCGGCTCCTGAAGCCGCTCGTCGTAATTGGGCTGGAAATCGACGGTTTCATATTCAAGGTCGACCATCAATTCCTGCTCGGCGCTGGTGGGCCTGGCCTCGGTGTAACGCATCGCGGCGGGCGGGTCGCCGTCAGTGCTGCCGAAGTTGCCCTGGCCGTCGATCAGGGTGTAGCGCAAGTTCCAGTCCTGGGCCATGCGAACGAGGGTTGGATAGACGATCGCCTCGCCATGCGGGTGGTAATCGCCGCTGGTATTGCCGGCGATCTTAGCGCATTTCAAATGCTTGCTGCCGGGACGCAGGTTCAGGTCGTTCATGGCGACCAGGATTCTGCGCTGGCTGGGCTTGAGCCCGTCGCGGACATCGGGCAAAGCCCGGTCCATGATCGTACTCATCGCGTAGGTGAGGTAACTATCCTGTAATTCCTGCTCGATCTGGAGGTTTTCGATCCGATCGGCGGGCGGAGAAGGCGGGGTTGTTTCTGCCATAAGAGAGCCCAGCATTGTATGCCAAATTCAACCAAAAATCGAAGCCGTGGGGTCAAGGATGTTTTAAAACCTGATGAACCCGCTGCAAGGCGATCTTCCGCCGCCGTCCGGGACCGACGAGGCGAGCAGCCGAAAACGTGTGTCGCCCATTGGCGAAGGCAAAAAAAAGGACAAATTGCAAAAACATTCACAAAAATCACTTTTCCGGCACTGCAATTCGGCTATGATCGCATCCCAGCGTTGGAAGGACCGGAAGCCCCCTCCATTAAGTTGCGGAGAGCGAACCGGAAAGCTCAGTTGACTCTTAGAACATCTTGAATGACGACCGCCTCTGTCGGGTCGTTTCGGTCCGCGAATTTCGAACCAGGGCGCCACCGATATCGCGCAATTAAATCGCGTTGTATTGCTTTGGAGTTGCTTCAGGCCCCCACTGCGGCTTTTAAAGCGAAAGGTTTTTTTATCAAAACCACAACACCTCATAACGTCAGACGGGGTTACCTTAAATCACGCGTCCTGTGCCATTGCGAACCACTGGAAACTCGAAGGCTGATGTCACATGCCTCTCCTTTGCATGCGCATCTAACCAACACAAGTGATGTAGCTACTGACTTTCCGACTTCATCCCAATCCAATACGAATCCAGTCGGTCTTTACACCAACTCCGGTGCTCAATACACCATTACTTCCTCAGGCGCTACCACGACCCTGGATGTAACCACTGGAACCGTAACACTAAGCTCTGATTTTGCCGCCGAATATCCCGATTACGACCTGATGATCGGCGGCGGCGCCGACGTTGTCGTGACCGCCCCGCAGACCGTCGGCCAACTCCAGATAAACGGCGGTACGCTCGATGTTGGCTACTCTTCCATTTTTATCGATTATGGAAGCGGCGCAGATCCCATATCCATCATCGCCGGCTATGTAAAAAGCGGATTTAACGCAGGAAGCTGGAACGGCGCTGGAATCATCTCATCCGCCGCCTCCGAGAATAAAAGTTATGCCGTTGGCTATGCCGATTCGGCGGACACGGGAAATCCGGCAGGCCTGCCTGCGGGCGAGATCGAAATAAGATACACGCTAGTGGGAGACGCCAACCTGGACGGAGTCGTCAACGGCACGGATTTTGGGATCGTCGCTTCTCACTTTGGTCAGGGGGTCAGCGCCTGGGATGAGGGAAACTTCAATTATTCCGGCGTTGTAAGTGGGTCGAATTTCGTCGCGATGACCGCGAATTTCGGTCGAAGCATCAATGAATCGACGGTTACTCTTTCGACGCGATATGGCGATGAGCTGGTCGTGAACGCGACCGGTGCGGACGATACCGTGACGGTTTCCGAAAATGCGGATATTTTTACCATCAATGCCGATGGGGAAAATTTCACGGATGCGGCAACCGCCGGTGGACTGTTCATTTACACCCGCGGTGGAACCGACACGATAAATGTCGCCTCATCCGTGGTTTCGCCGGCTACATTGGAAACAATTGACGCGGCGCCGACAACAATTGACAGCGCTGGAGCCGACGTAACCGCATGGATCGACTCAACGGATGCCTTTTCCGGAACCGGCTCCGTCCACAGCGTAGCCAGCTTCGCGGGAGGCGTCAGCAAGGCGTATGGCGCCGCACTTGCTGATCCCAGCGATGCAGGAGCAACAATGACGGTAAACGCATCGTTGTTCGGGACTGGTCCGGTTGCGGCAGATGCAAACCAAGGGGCAAGTGGAGACTGCTTTTTTATCGCCGCCCTGGCGGCTATCGCACAACAGGATCCGAATGTTTTGGTCCAATCTGCCGTTGATATGGGTGACGGAACTTACGTCGTTCAGTTCATGAGCCTGGGCACACCGACTTACGTGCGCGTCTCGAATCAGTTCTCGACCGGTTCGTTTGACGGATTCTTGTATGCCCATCCAGGTTCCGATGGATCGATCTGGGGGGCGGTCATGGAGAAGGCTTTCTGTTTTTACCGAACAGGCGCCAACACTTACGCTTCGATTGCCAGCGGATGGATGGGAGAAGTATATGGCGATTTTGGGCTCAATTCAGAGGAATTCGTTCCGACGGCGCTTTCGCAGGCCATCCTCTATAGCACGCTCTCGACGGACCTCGCGGATGGCGATGCCATCACGCTGGGCACTCCCGCCTCTCCGCCTAATCTTGTGGGAGATCACGCTTATTCGCTGGTGAGCGTTTATGAATCGGATGGGACGATGTATTTCGTCGTGAGAAATCCCTGGGGCTTTTCGGGCGACTCCCTGGAAAACAGCCAGGGCATCGCGACGCTGACTTACGCGCAGTTCTGCGCTAACTTCGAAGCGGGCTGTATCTCGTAGTTGAGAAAACGTCGACGCAGCGCCGCCACCCCGCATCCCTCGGCCATTTCATAAGCGACAAGAGCGCCGAGATTCTTGACGCTGTTTGGTCCCGTGCATAGGCTCGGCGCGCACAAATGCTCAAGCGATCGCCGCTTCATGAATTTCACGTCGCCTGCGGGGCCAAGATGGTCGAATACGCCGGCTGGGAGATGCCCATCCTCTACCGCGGAATCGTCGAGGAGCACCGCCAGACGCGCCAGAGCGGATCGCTGTTCGACGTTTCGCACATGGGGAGAATTCAGATTAGCGGCGCCGGCGCCGCGGCGCTGCTGGAGCTGGTGCTGACGCGCAACGTCGCCCAGATGCGCGTCGGGCAGAGCCGTTATAGCCTGGTCTGCAATTCGGCCGGTGGCGTGCTGGATGATGTGATCGTCAGCAAGCACCCGCGGAACTGGCTGGTTGTCTGTAACGGGGCAAACCGGGAAAAGATTCTGGGGCACATCACCAAGGTTCGTGATGAAAAAGGATTTGAAGCCGAGATTTCTGATCGAACGGAATCTACCGCCATGGTTGCCGTCCAGGGACCGGCGGTCATCGACATGATCAGCGAGGCCCTGGAAATCGATGTGAAAGCGATCAAGCGCTACGGCTTTGAAACCGGCACCTACATGATGAGCCGATTCACGCTTTTCCGCAGCGGATACACCGGCGAGGATGGCGTTGAGGTCATTGTGTCCGGCGGAACCGCTCAGAATATGGTGAATTCGATGTCCGGAGAAATGAGCAAACCCGATGCGCCAATCAAACCGGCCGGCCTTGGCGCGCGCGACACCCTGCGCCTGGAAGCCGGCATGCCGCTTTACGGCCACGAACTCACCGAAAGCACCGACCCCATCTCCGCGGGCTTGAGTTGGGCGGTCGATCTGGGTAAGCAATTCATCGGCGTCGAGCCGCTGCGCGTGATTGCCGGGCACGGACCGGCGAAGAAACTGGTCGGCCTGGAACTGAATACCCCGCGCATCGCCCGCCAGGGATCGATCGTAAAGTCGGGCCCGGCATCGATCGGTGAAGTCACCAGCGGCACGTTCTCGCCAACGCTGGGCCGCAGCATCGCGATGGCGTACGTCGATGCCGCCAAGGCGGGAGAAAGCGAGGCCGTGGAGATCGATCTCCGCGGAAGCATCGCGGCGGCGAAGGTCGTACCGCTGCCGTTTTACAAAAGAGCAAAGTGAGGTTTCACCATGCCTGTTCCCCAAGACCGAAAATATCTGGAAACGCACGAATGGCACCAGCTTGCCGGCGACGTTGTGACGATCGGCATCACGCAAAACGCGGCCGATGAGCTGACGGACATCACCTATGTAAAGCTCCCAACCGTCGGCACGAAGGTGACCGCGGGATCGCCGTGGGGCGAAATCGAATCCGTCAAAGCCACCAGCGATCTTTATACCGGCGTCAGCGGAACCGTTACGCGCGGTCAACGACGAGCTCAATGCGAATCCGGGACTGGTCAATTCCGATCCGCTGGGCAAGGCATGGATGATCAAGGTGAAGGCAACCAATGCGGCTGCGGAAATGGGGAAACTGCTGTCGGCGGATGATTATCTGAAGCAAGTGGCGAAATGAGCTTTCTCATTTAACGGCCGTTTAACGGCACTTTAACGGCATCCCTCATTGCCATTACAACGAGTTGTGGACCCGCTCTTCCCCCCTCGCCCGGTACTCCGGGAGAGGGTAGGGATGAGGGCCTACTGCAGATTTGGAATCATACGTGACTGCTCCGCCCAGTCGTTACGTCATCACGCCACAGACGGACTTGATTCTCCCCCACAACGCTCCTAGCCTACGCGCGGCAGATGACATCAAACAAAAACATTACTTGGACCGACGACTTTTCCCGCCGTCATATCGGTCCGGGCGACGAGGATGTGGCCGAGATGTTGCAGGTCATCGGCGTTTCCTCGCTTGATGAGCTGATGGATCAGACGATTCCGCAATCCATCCGTTTTCGCCAGCCGCTGGGCATCGGGCCCGGCGCGGCGAATTTGAGCTGATTGAAGAGCTGCGCACAGTCGCGGCGAAAAATACCGTCCTGCGAACCTGCCTGGGGATGGGTTATAGCGACACGATCACGCCGCCGGTGATCCTGCGGAATATCCTGGAAAATCCAGGCTGGTATACGCAGTACACGCCCTACCAGGCGGAGATCGCCCAGGGACGTTTGGAGGCGCTGCTGAATTTTCAAACGATGGTAAGCGATCTGACCGGCCTGCCGCTGGCCAACGCGTCGCTGCTCGATGAAGCAACCGCCGCCGCCGAGGCGATGGTGATGTGCCGGCGCATCGTGGAGGAAGACCGGCCGGCGTTTTTCGTCGCCGACGATTGCCATCCCCGCACCATTGCCGTCGTGAAATCGCGGGCCAAAGCCATCGGGATGGAATGCGTGATTGGGCCGGCAGGCAAAACGGATTTATCCAATCGGAAAGTTCTGCGGGATTCTCCTTCAATATCCCACGACCGATGGATCGGTAATCGACTATTCCGCGGTAATCTCCTCGGCCCACGCCGGCGGCGCCCTGGTCGTGATGGCGGCTGATATTCTGGCCCTCACGCTTCTGAAACCCCCGGGCGAATTCGGCGCTGACATCGCCGTCGGCTCGACCCAGCGCTTCGGCGTCCCGATGGGTTTCGGCGGCCCGCACGCGGCTTATCTCGCCACGAAAAACGAATTCGCCCGCAAAATGCCCGGCAGAATGGTGGGAATCTCCAGAGATTCCGCGGGCAATCCCGCCCTGCGACTTGCCATCCAGACGCGCGAGCAGCACATCCGCCGCGACAAGGCCACGAGCAACATCTGCACCGCCCAGGTGCTCCTGGCGGTAATCGCGGGGATGTACGCCGTCTATCACGGCCCGGGCGGCCTGCGCGCCATCGCCCGGCGCGTTTACGGACTGACGACGGCCCTGGCCGCGGCGCTGCGAAAGCTCGGACATTCGCCGATGGACCATCCCGTTTTCGATACGCTTCGCGTTCACGTGAACGGCTTGCCGATCTCCTCGGTTCTTTCAGCCGCCAAAACCGCCGGGTTCAATCTCCGCGATTTCGGCGACAGCTCCATCGGCATTTCCCTCGACGAAACCACCACCCGCCAGGACGTGCAGGCCATCCTCGAATCATTCTCCGGCGGCGCGACGCTCCGCGTGAACATCGACCAGTTGGCCACCGAAGCCCCGCCCTTTCCAGCCGCATCTGACGCGCACCACCCCGTTTCTCGCCCATCCGGTCTTTCATCGGCACAAGAGCGAAACGGAAATGCTGCGCTACATTTTCCGCCTGATGAGCCGCGACCTCTCGCTGGCGCAGTCGATGATTCCCCTGGGCTCATGCACGATGAAGCTCAACGCCACCAGCGAAATGATCCCCGTCACCTGGCCCGAGTTTGGCCGGATGCATCCCTTCGCCCCCGCCGACCAGGCGGCGGGTTATACGCAGATGCTCTCCACCCTCGAAGGCTGGCTGGCGAAAATCACCGGCTTTTCAGCGGTATCGCTTCAGCCCAACGCCGGCTCGCAAGGCGAATATGCCGGACTGCTGGTGATTCGCGCCTATCACGAAAGCCGGGCCCAGGGCAATCGAACGATCTGCCTTATCCCCGTCTCCGCCCACGGCACCAACCCGGCCAGCGCCGTCGCAGCCGGAATGCACGTCGTGCCCGTCGCCTGCGATGAACTCGGAAACATCGATCTTGAAGATCTGAAGAACAAAGCGCGGGAACATCGCGAATCAGCTGGGCGCCATCATGCTCACCTATCCCTCCACGCACGGCGTCTTCGAGGAATCCGTGAAGGAAATCTGCCGGATCGTCCACGACAACGGCGGACAGGTGTACATGGACGGGGCCAACATGAACGCCCTGGTCGGCCTCTGTCGGCCCGGCGACATGGGCGCGGATGTCTGCCATCTGAACCTGCACAAAACCTTCTGCATCCCCCACGGCGGCGGAGGACCCGGCATGGGGCCGATCGCCGTCGCCGCGCATCTCGCCGAATTTCTGCCCGAAAAAGGCCGCCACGCCATCGGCCCGATCTCGCAGGCCCCCTACGGCAGCGCCAGCATCCTGGCCATCTCCTTTGTCTACATCGCCCTCATGGGCGACGCCGGCCTTAAACGCGCGACGGAAATCGCCATCCTCAACGCCAATTACATGGCCTCCCGATTGCAGGCCCACTATCCGATCGTCTTCAAGGGCAAATCCGGCCGATGCGCCCACGAATTCATCATCGACTGCAAGCAGTTCGAAGCAACCAGCGGCGTGAAAGTCGAAGACATCGCCAAACGGCTGATGGATTATGGCTTCCACGCCCCCACGATGTCCTGGCCCGAGCCGGGAACGCTCATGATCGAGCCCACCGAAAGCGAATCCAAACCCGAGCTCGACCGCTTTTGCGAGGCGATGATTTCAATCCGCCAGGAGATCGCCGAAATCGAATCCGGCAAAATGAGCCGCGAAGACAACCCCCTGAAAAACGCCCCGCATACCACCGCCGAAATCTCCCGCGAAGACTGGCGCCATCCCTATTCCCGGCAGCGGGCCGTCTTCCCGCTCGATTGGGTGAAACAATCCAAATTCTGGCCGGCCGTCGGCCGCATTGACAACCCCTTTGGCGACCGCCACCTGATCTGCACCTGCCCGCCCGCGAGCGACTATGGCCAATGATTCCCGCCGCGGCCCGATCGTTGTCATCGCAATCGTCGTTTCCGCGATCGTCATCGCAATTCTTTTGACAAAAGTCATCCACGTCTCAAGCGCCGAATATGTCCGCCACCTCGACTCCAACGACCCCGACACCGTCTCCTACGCCCTGATGATTCTCAAAGACCGTTCTGACCCCGCCGGCGTCGATAAGGCCGAGAATCTGGTCAAAAACGACAACCCGCAAATCTGGATTAATGCCGCAGTTTATCTCGGAGCTTTGGGAAAATCGGATGCCGTCCCCTACCTGGTCAAAGCCCTGCCGCAGGCGGATCTGGATCAGGGGATTCAGATTGTGCAGCAGTTGAAGCAGTTCACGGGAATGCCGTTTGGCAACGATGTGAATGGGTGGGAGAGCTGGTGGAAGAACGCCCATCCTGCCACCACGCAGCAGTGAATCATCACAGCTTCTCGCTTCACGGCATCACCCGCGCATCCGGATATTGCCCCGCCAAACGCGACCTCAGCTCCTCCGCCTGTGCAAACGACGGCACATCCGCAGTTCGAATGACGGTCAGCCCGCCTCTGCTCGTCTGCAGCGGCACCGACCCCGCGGCGCCAATCGCCCCCGCGGCTCGATTGATGTCGGCGGGCTGCGAATATTCGCCAAGCTGCACATAAAACCCGCGAACCCCCTGGTGATCCCGGGCGCGGGCCGCGTAGGGGCTCGTGGGATAAATCTGCTGAAGCCGGGTGAATGTCCGATCGGCATCTTCAAATCGTCCCAGCCGCTGCTGGCCGATGCCGATGCGATAGAGAACCAGGTCCTTCGGCTGAGAATTATCCAGCGTGTCAAACGCCGCCGTCATCTCGCGAACGGCCGTGGAGTAATCCTGCTGGTAATACGCCACGTTCCCAAGCTGCGCATGCAGCCGGGCCGCAAGCGAGGGCGCGGGTTGCTGGCCAGCCCGCGGTTATACGAATCCGCCGCCAGCGACAGGTCGCGCTGCGCCGCCGGATTGTCCGGCTTCGGCCGCTTCTCGATCGCATACCCGCGGATATACCATGCCTCGGCATAAGCCGCGGAATCCGAACTGCTCAGCACCGAGTCGGTATCGCGAATCGCCTGGTCGTACTGACTCGCATTCAGCGATTGGTTGGCCGCGTCCAGCGATTGGCGCGACTGGGCGTTTCCGGTGCAGGCGGCGAGGAGACAAATCAGAAATCCGAAACCAGAAATCCGAATCAAATCCGAAACCCGAATGACGAATCGAGCATCATTTCTGGTTTGTTCATTCGTCATTGATTCCCTTCGGGTCTGAGCCTCAGGGTCGAAGACGGATTTCTGGTTTCGGGTTTCTGGTTTACCGTTTCGCATCCTTGCCTCCACGAGATATATTAAGCTGCTCTATGCTATTCGAGCCGCTTCTGGACCACGCCGCCCGTTCTCCCCAAACGATTGCCCTGCGTGACGAAAGCGGCGCCCGCACGTTTTCCGAGCTGGCCGCCGCCGCCGGCGCACTGTCGGGCTATCTCGCCCGGACCACAACGCGCGGCTACGTCGGACTCATGCTCCCCGCGGGCGCGGGATTTGTCGCGAGTTTCTACGGAACCCTGCTGGCTGGCAAGTGCGTGGTCCCGATCAATTTTCTCCTCAGCGACAATGAGATCGCCCATGTGATCGCCGACAGCGGGATCGATACCGTCGTCACCATCCCCCAATTGCGCCGAAAAGTGAAGACGGACGCCATCAAGGTCGTCGATCTGGCCGAGCTGGCGAAAATCCCCGCCGCGCTGCGCCCGCCGCCGGAAAAAGTGATGGCGGATCTCAAATCGCGCCTGCCGAATCCCAAGCCGGACGACATCGCCGTCCTCATGTACACCAGCGGCACCAGCGGACTGCCCAAGGGCGTGATGCTCACCTTCGGCAACCTGCAGAGCGATGTCGACGCCTGCATCGAGCATGCGCAACTGGAATACGAAGCACAAATTCCTCGGCGTCATTCCGCTGTTCCATTCCTTCGGAATGACCGCGATGATGCTCGCGCCGATCCAGCTCGGTGCGGAAGTGATCTACATGGCCCGCTTCAGCGCCGTCGCTGCCCTCAATGCGGTGCGCGAGCATGGCGTCTCGCTCATGTTCGGCGTGCCGAGCATGCTGGCGGCAATCGCGCATCTGAAGAGCGCGGTCGCCGACGACTTCAAGACGATTTACGCGATGATCAGCGGCGGCGAGCCGCTGCCGGCGCAGGTTCGCCAGGTCTTTCAGGAACGGTTCAACGTCACCCTTTACGAAGGGTACGGATTGACCGAGACCAGTCCGGTGGTCTCCCTGAACACGCCGCAGAAACATCGCGAGGGCAGCGTGGGGATTCCCTTGCCCGGCGTGGAAGTGAAAATCGCCGATGAAGAGGGCAAAGCGCTTTCCGTCGATCAAAGCGGCGAAATCTGGCTGCGCGGACCGATGATCATGAAGGGGTATCACAATCTGGTCAAAGAGACCGAGACCGCGCTCACGCCTGACAAATTCTTCAAGACCGGCGACCTGGGGAAAGTCGACGCCGATGGATTCCTTTACATCACCGGGCGAAAAAAGGATCTGATCATCGTCGCCGGGGAAAAGGTCGCTCCGCGAGGTGGAAGAGATCCTCGTGCAGCATCCCTCGGTGGCCGAGGCGGCGGTGGTGGGCAAGAAGGACGAGGGGCGGGGGGAGATGGTGGTCGCTTTTGTGATCGTCAAGCCGGGGCAGGAGGCTTCTGCCGCGGCGCTTCGCGATTTCTGCCGGGATCGGGGGTTGGCGCAGTGGAAGATTCCCAAGGAATTTATTTTCCCGCCGGATTTGCCGCGATCGCCGACGGGGAAGGTGATGAAGTGGGTGCTGGCGGAGCAGGTGAATAAGCCCGCCTAAAATTTTTCTGCCTTACGCCCATCGAGTACAAAACTTTACAGTCCGCAACGCACTGGGTGGGCTGGGTAATATGGGTAGCCAGTTTTCGTGATATCAATGATATCATTGGTATCGTTGATATCACTCGGAACTTCGGTTGTGTATGTGTTTTGGAACTGCAAAACACCGTCCGAACGGCCATGAATCTCGGGGAGCCGGAGGGGTGGGGGAAATGAGCGAGAGGGAGGGGAGACCCGCGTTATGGCTCGGGTCGCACATCGATGGTTCATCCCGTTTAGTGAGTTCCCGGAAATACGTGAATGTCCCCAATCCCAGTCTTGGATAGGATGGGTCACAATGAGCACTCTACCGGTGTAAGCAAAGGACTATCGTGGCATCACGACGACCAAGGCCAAAAAAGCTCGGCATCGATCGTGAGGAATGCGTCATTCCTCCGCCCGTGGCTGAGACACTTCTACCGCAACTCACATTCGGGCAGCCGCCGCATGAGCGACGTTCGGTGCGGCAGTACGTTGAGTGTGAGGCTCCTGATGAAAAAATCGTCCACCTTGAGAAGATAAAATCAGAAAGCGTGATGGGCCGCAAAGTAGGCGTTTGGGACGTGCGAACGAATAAACATCGCTGGTGGGTTATTACGAACCCCACCAATCTCTATTCACAAGAGTTGTTCCCCAGCCTCGATTACACGTTGACTTTCCACCTCGGATTGATGGAGCGAATGCTTTCGCGAGATCCCACCTCCAGAAACGATTCCCAAAGGCGGCGATTGATCGCCGCACTAACGCGTTGGGAAGGCGCCGCCAATGCGCTCGAGGCTGCGGACGAAGCGGAAGAAATTCAATCCGTTGGAATGCGGCTTCGAGAATGCCTAGTTGAATTCGTCGCAGAAATAGGTGCAGCCCACATGGTGCCCGCCGGGACTGAAACTCCGAAAAGAGCCGACGTCGTTCATTGGTCAGAGATCATCGCAAATCACGTTGCACGAGGCCCAAGCTCTACCGAGGTGAGAGCACACCTAAAAATGCTGGCGAAGTCGGCATGGCAACTCGTTAATTGGCTAACTCATGCTAAGGGCGCCGTTCGACAGGATGGACAAATAGCGCTCGACGCCGTCCAGAGCGTGCTTAGCTCGTATTGGCACGCAATCGAACGATTTGAGTCGGGAGCGCCGGATCGATGCCCGAAGTGCAGTTCTTACCGCATTTCCACGGAATATCGGGACGATCTCGGTATCGATCCGCCTTATGTAGCTTTTTGTGAGCGATGCGGATGGATATCACCAGAGAGAGTGGCACGATTCATAAAAAAAGTGGCCGAAGCGGAAGCGCAGGGTAAGGACGAGGTGCGGGAGGAACCTGATGCATCATCGAAACGGATAACAGGGAAAACGGATAAGGGGATATAACTTATTCCCTAATTAGTGGCCATGCCTACCATTAACCCATTGACGCCAACGTCAACCCAAGCTGCGCAGCTTGTGGGGATGATTAATAGCGTCCAGCAATCTCCCGGCTACGTTTTCCTGAGCCAAGGTGACTTGCCAGAAGTCATTCCAGGACGGCTAAGAGAGAAATGCGTTGCTGGGTTGCTTATGACCTCGACTGGTGACAACGACACGACATACGCACTCCTGAACCTGTATCGCAAGGACAATGATCAAATGGATCAGCACCCGCTCTGCTTTGTCGCGTCTTCAACGGGAGGGATAAATTGCGTTTTTCTGATTGACCACGCCAGCCATGCGGGTCGCACCCAAGAGATTCCGCTAGACTTCCCGGATAGTTCGACTATGCGCCTCATCTCAGGATGTCTTTCGACATCGAATAGTGGATTGTCCAGTACGGGTCTGTTAAGCGATTTGCTAGGAACTTCAAACGCCGACGCATTCCGAGCCGGGATGGTTAAAATGGAGCAGCAAATCTCTACGAAAAGGTAAGGTGATCGTTTGCCAAAGAACCGGGTCACTGTAGTGGGAAAATCGTCGTTACTCGTGCCGTTTTATGTTTTCCGGGGAGGCAAGAAAGGGGCGAAAGTGGGCGTCACAATGTCCTGCCGCGACCCTCGTTACCCTTTCGCGGTCGGCGCTTCAAGGTTCGGAAGGCTAACTGCCGAGCTGGAAAGGATGTTGTCTGACCTCATCGACTCGGAAAAAGGGGAAACGCCGAACTAGGACGCTCGCCGATTTATTGGCGAATGATTCAGGCTGCCATCTCGGCCTTTGGGCCAGAAAGTGTTTTTCGCGTAATGCCCCGGGGTGTATCATCTTTTGTACTCAAGTCCCCCGCTAGGCAAATATCCGACCCGTCCCATCGCGGCCCCATACTTTTCGGTGAAGATCCGCACATCCAGCTCGCTCATTTCTTCCCGCCAGGATCGGGTTTTGCCTCATACCACGCCAATACCGCTGAAATCCCGCGGTTCTGCAGGGGTTGAACATCGGTCAGCCGTCCCGGCATTTTCGTTTGCCAGTAGTCATATTCCAATGTTTCCAGCAGCATCCACCGGCTGGTGGGAAATTCGCGCGGGATCCACATCGTCAAGGGGTGCGATTCCACATTGACGTGCGAATAATAAAAAATCTCCGGCTGATCGAGCAGCAGATGCCCGGTGGTCACGGTTTGGCCGGCGGGAACGCGGGAGCGGACGATAGCGGCGAACTGCGCCGCCGATCGACGCCAGCGGTCGGCGGCTTCCCTTATGCCAAAAAGCGGACCCGTCAGCAGCAGCAGGGCGATCAGTCCGCCCACGACCCAGGAGGGATGACTTTGCAGCGTCCATCGAATGATCAGGACATTTAAGATCAATCCCAGGGCGACGGAACTGAACAATACTGCCGTGCCGCCCGCGTGTTCTTTGATGCAAAGGACGGTCAGCACCACCATGATCCCGGTGAACCCAATGCCCGCGGCCACCAGCATGACGTGGAGCCAATCGGTGATTTTGCGGGGATAAATATCCAGCGCCCAAGCCTCAATCACGGCGCCGGTCACCAGGCAAATCAACGGCAGCCAGGTAAAGCTATAGCGCGGATAGCTGAATCCACAAAGCATCGAGATCACGCAGGCGACCGCCATCGTGCCCACCACGGCGCCAGCAGTTGCCGGCGGCGGTCGGAAAATTTGTCCTGCGAATTTGTGGGGGCATTCCAGAGCGGGCCATAGAATGCCAAGGGAAAGAAAAATGAAACCGGCATCGCGTAGACGAACAAGACCACCGGCAAAAGCAGCGTGGGAATCAGAAAGGTGATGCGGTCCGGCTCATTCCAGAGGTGGACCATGACTTCATTCACGCCCGACGTCTCCAGCGGCAATCCGAGGATACGAAACTCCCGCAGGGCGGCCAGGACATAAACACCGAATAAGCCGCCTCCGATCGCAAACGAAATCCACGGCCAGGGCTGTTTGAGGGCCCTGCCGGTGCGATTGAAAATCGCCGGTCCGATGAGGGCGGCGCTGATCCCCGTCAATCCGACCGGCCCCTTGATCAGCAGGGCGGCTCCGAATGCCAATCCGGCAGCCAATGCGATGAGGGCGCGGCGGCGCTGGGCGAAGAATCCCAGATCAATGATCAGACAGGTGGTGACAACGCAGGCGAGGCAATGGAGCGCATCAATTTCGGCGGTGTGATTTTGCCCCCACAATGTGACCAGGCCGCAACAACTGATTCCGGCGGCGAGTCCACCCAATCGTCCGAACCAACGACCGCCGATCCAGCAGAGGAAAACCGCCATGAGGCTTCCGGCGATCGCCGAGGGCAGCCTCCAGATCCGTTCGTTGGCCATTCCGGTCAGTTTTTCGAGCGTGGCCAGGATCCAGTAATCGAGGGGCGGCTTGGCGAGATAGACCTGATCGTACAATTTCGGGAGAAGCCAACTTCCCCCCATTGCCATCTGATGTCCGACAAGCGCGCAATGCGCCTCCGTGCCCGCGAGCGGGCCGCTTCCCAGGTAGACGCAATTCACAAAAAGCCCGACGGCCAGCACGAGGAGCAAATCGAAAGCTCGCGCCCGCGTTTTTGGGCGCCGACGCCGGCGTTTGCTTCAATGGCTTCTATTTGGACGATACCCATAAGCCCTGCGCGGCTCCGAATGGCGTAATTCTGGCAAAAAAGGGGTCAGGTTCAGCTCATTAGCGAGCAGAACCTGACCCCTTTTTTTATATTCTGACTCGTTTTTTACTCGCCGCTCGGCGAATATCCAACCTGCCCCATCACCGCCCCATATTTTTCGGTGATTATCTGCACATCCAGCTCGCTCATTTCTTCCCGCCAGGAGCCGGTTTTGCCTTTTCGGACGAACGATTCGGATTGATCGCCATTTTTGCCATGAACGCCAAAGCGGCGCTCGGCCGCCTGCATGCGGTCGAAGGTGCACTGCGCGACGGCATAGTCGATCTGATCGTCGCTGAATTTCGATCCGGCGAATTCGAGGACTTCGCGCAGCACTTCGCGGGTCTGGGCGTGCAACTGCTCATATTTCACGACCAGAAGATTCGGATGGCGATTTGATTGCATCGGGGGAGACAGCCAGCTCGCTACATGCTCGTCCCACCGGCAGGGCCAGTGATCGTCGCTTTGCAAATAATCCGTCAGGGAAAGCGAAAAATCGCGGCTCAGGAATTTCTTGTAGTGCCAATAAGACAGCAGCACGTCCCGCGGGTCGCGCAGCACGTAAATCACCCACTGAAGGTTCGGATCATAGGTCGCATGGCAGCGGAAGAAACGCGGGTCTGCGTGCCGGTCGTACTGAGCCAGCGAACCGCGCTTCGTATAGGCGAGATTTACGTCCGGAACGTAGCCGTCGACCGATTTCAGATTGATCGTTTGGCCGCGGTCTTTCTGGAGAATGTGCGCGAGCAGAAACGCCAGCCAGGTCGTGCCGGACTTGGGATAGGCGCACAGAAATACATCCCCGGCCCGAACCGTGGGATAGAAAGCGGAATGGTCGTATTGCCGCAATCCGTGGGATGAGGAAATCGTGCTCAAGACGTCGCTGGCCACTGAATCCCCATCGGCTTGTCAAAACAGGACTGGTTAAAAGTTTATTGGAACCTGCCGGCGAGTCGATATGACTGCGGTGCATTGCTGGTGCGGCAATAGCGACCTTTCGCAATGGGGGCAGGGGTATCTGCGCTGCGATCAGTGCCAGACGCTGGTCGCCCAGTTCGATCCGGCCCAGCCGATCACGCGCGTAACCGACGATTCGGCAGACTATTACGGCAAAAATTACTGGTTCGGCCACCAGACAATCGACCTGGGGTGCCCGGACATCGTTTCGCGGTCCCGGAGCGACCTTTCAGAGCGGTGCGTCCACTGGATGGCTTCGATCCTTCCCTTCAAGCTTCCGCCGGCGAAGGTTCTGGAGATTGGCTGCGGTCACGGGGGCTTTGTGGCGATGCTCCGACAGGCGGGCTTTGACGCGACGGGGCTGGAATTGAGCCCTTCGATCGTGAAATTTGCCAAGAAAACCTTTGGAATCGATGTGCTCACCGGCCCGGTGGAGGACCAGAACCTGCCGGCGAGATCTCTCGACGCCATCGTAATGATGGACGTCCTGGAGCACCTGCCAAACCCGACAGAAACCCTTGAAAAATGTTTCGAATTACTCAAATCCGACGGCATCATGCTCCTTCAAACCCCGGCTTATCCCGAAGGGATGACCCTCCAGCAGATCAGCGAAACGGGGCATAAGTTCAGCATGATGCTGGATCGTAATGAGCATCTGCATCTGTTCAGCAAATCGTCGATGCGGTCGCTTTTCCGCAATATCGGCGTGGGGAATATCGAGTTCGTCCCGGCGATGTTCCCGTTTTATGACATGTCGGTGGTCGCCAGCGCGGCGCCGCTGCGGCAATTCGATGCCGAGGAACAATCGGCGGCCCTTTGCGGGACAACTGGCGGGCGATTCGTCCAGGCGCTGCTCGATCTCGACGCGAGGCGAACCAGCCTGCTCGCCAAGTTCCGCCAGATGCGCGATCAGATGCAGCTCGTGCCGGGGTGATCGGGTGGGGGTGATCGGGGAGGGGGTGAAAATATTTTTCGCACGCCCGATAATTATTAAAGTTTTGAGACTGATACCGCCGATGAACGGTTTCATATCGCCATGGATGGCTCTGCGCCCACAAGTCTCTGGACCCCTCTCAAGCTCCTCAAATCTCGATTGACGGCTAACCTGGACGCGATGGAATCGCGATATCCACAGTTGGCACAACAACTTAGCGATTTAGACTCCCGGCAGCCGTATCAGATCATGCCCAGCGGGGAATCGATTCAACTGGGGACAGGCAACGGTTTGGGCGCCACCCCCCTGCCACACACACTTTCCCCGGCGGCCGCGCGGGATGTGATCCGAAAACTTTATCCGGCGGGGGTCTGCAGTCAGCCGGTCCTGATCGTCGGCGAGGACATGGGGTGGCTGTGGAACGGGATCTATCGGCTGCCCTGCCAGACCCCTGCCGCGCCCGGGCATCGGCCCCCGCTGTTTTTCCTGATTGGCGACATCGAGCGGCTCTGGGTCATGCTGCACATTCACGATTGGCGCGATCTTTTGGCTGACGGACGCGTTCGGCTCAGCGTTGGGCCTGATGCTTTCGACCATTTCCGTCAGAGCCTCGTGACCGACACTGGGACGCCCTGGCCGAAGATCTCCGTGCGGGTCGATCCAACGCTCTGGAGCGGCGAGCCAACGCTCGACCAGGTTCTCACCGAAGCCGGCGCTCAATCCAACGAAATCTTCCGCGGGCACCAGGAGCAATTCCGGCTCTCTTATTCCGGCACAACGGCCGAATCGATTTCGGCGATGCTCTCATCCGGTCTGCCGCTGAAAGTGCTGGGCGTGACTTCGCGGTTTACGACCTTCCTTCAGCATTCGATGCGCGACTGGCTGGCCGCTTTTTCGCGGCTGGGGCATCGCACGCGGCTATTCATCGAGGACCATGACCACGAAATCTGCAATGGGCTTGGAATCGCGGCGGCGTGTGCGGAATTCCAGCCGGATTTGGTTGTCGTCATCGATCATTACCGGTCGGAACTGTCAGGGATTCCGCCGCAGGTGCCGACCGTGATGTGGGTGCAGGATGCGCTGCCGAATATGTTCCGGCCCGAGGCGGGGGCTGCGCAGGGGCCGCTGGATTATGTTCTGGGGTTCGCGCGGATGAAGATGCTCTATGAATACGGCTACCCGGCCGATCGATATATGCCGGCCGTCGTGGGGTGCGACGAGCGGCGGTTCGTGCGCGAACGGCTCTCGTCGGAAGACCTGGCGAAATATAAGTGCGATGTCTCTTTTGTGAGCCATGCCTCGGCGACCGCGGAGACGCTTCTCAAGGCCGAGATCGAGCGCTGCGCTGCGGCCGGCCCGCTGCTTTCCCGCGTGTTCGAGCAGTTGCGCGCTGTTTACCAGGCGGGGAAATTCATCACCGAGCCGACGGACATCCGGCAGATGATCGACCAGGCTCTCGTGGATACGAAGCTCTCGGTTCCCGGGAGCGAAATCCCCAAGCTGATGGACATTTTCAGCCAGCGGATCAACAACGCGCTCTTTCGGCATCAAACCCTCAAGTGGGTGGCGGATTCGGGGGCAGATTTGCGACTTTATGGCCGCGGATGGGAGAACCATCCCACGCTGGCGCGTTATGCCCGCGGCGTGGCGGACAACAACAGCCAGCTTTCGGCGATTTATCGCGCCAGTCTGGTTTCCCTGCACGCCAGCCCGCACGGCGCCGTGCATCAGCGCCTGATGGAAGGCCTGGCCTGCGGGGGGTTCTTTATGATCCGGCGTTGCCCGGGCGATCTGCTGGAACGCCACTTTGAAATGATCTGGAACTGGTGCGTGTCCAACGATATCTCGTCCGATTCGCAATTAAGGAAATGCACGGATCCGGAAATAACCGCCGAGCTGGCGCACACGGCAGAGTCGCTTCGGCTCGATCCGTTCACGCTTAAGCCGTCGCTGCTGGAGACGCTGCAATCCAGCGCCCAGTGCGGCTACATCCGCTCGGCTGCGATGGTTTGGGGAGGGGATTACGACGCGGTTTCGTTCGAGAGCGCGGGGGAATTTGCGCAGAAATTGCAGCGATTTTTGGCTGACGGCGCTTTGCACTGCGCCTCGCCGAATCCATGCGCGAAGTCGTTCTGGAACGATTCACCTATCTGGCAACGACCAAAAGACTGCTGAAGTTTATCGCCGACGATTTGGCCGGACGCGTCCGGCAGAAAGCGGCGGCATGATGGAAACCAACCCCGAGCCCATCCCCTGGGCGCGGCCGGCGATCGACGATGAAGAAATGAAGGAAGTGATCGCCTGCATGGCCAGCGGCTGGCTGAGCAGCGGGCCGCGCGTCGCCCAGTTTGAAGAGGCGATGGCGATCCGTGCCGGCAGGAAATTCGCGGTCGCCGTCACCAACGGCACTTCGGCGCTCGACGTGGCGCTGAAGAGCCTTCGCATTGGGCGGGGAGACGAGGTGATCGTCCCGGCGTTTTCGTACATTGCCACGGCCTCTTCGGTCGCGATGCAGGGGGCGACGCCGGTTTTCTGCGATATCGACCGACGGAACCTTGGGCTCGACCCGATGATGGCCGCGGCGGCGATCACGCCGCGCACGGCGGGAATCATCTGCACGGATTACGGCGGTTTTCCGTGCGATTTCACGGAATTGGAACGCCTCACACAGCGGCACAAAATCCCCTTGATTCTCGACGGCGCGCAAAGCTTCGGCACTCAGTTCCGCGGGCGGCCGTCGCTTTCTTATGGGCAGGTTTCCACCGCCAGCTTTCACGCTGCGAAAACCCTGACGACCGTCGAAGGGGGGATGGTTTTCACGGATGACGAAGCTCTGGCCCGGCGCATGAGAATGATCCGCTCGCAGGGCGAAGACCCGAAGCGGAAGTATTATCACATCGAGCTTGGCAATAATTCGCGCATGACAGAGCTCCAGGCTGCCATCGGAATCGCGCAGCTTCGTAAGATTGATTCGATCTTGGAGCAGCGATGCCAACTGGTGGCGCGATATGAAGTGAGCCTGCGCCAGATCGGCCTGGCCATGCCCCCGGGCATTCCGGGGGGAGTCAGCAGCTATTTTCTGATTCCGATCCTGCTGAATGATCGCGATTACGTCGCGGCCCGGCTGAAAGAGCGCGGGATCGAAACGCGCGTGTGCTATCCGATTCCGCTTTATTCGCAGCCGATCATGCAGCAGTTCGACGCGGACCCGTGTACCATCGCCGAAGAGGCTTGCGCAGGTTTTGGACCTGCCGATCTTCTTTGGAATGACCTCCGCGCAGCAGCAGCGGGTGATCGACGAACTTGCGGACGCGGCGCAGCAGCAGGCGCGCTCCGCGGCTTAAGAGCTTTGCCATGATCATCGCCGTCGATACGCACTGCATTCTGCCCGGCAAGGTTGGGGGAATCGAAAATTACACACTGGGGTTGGTTGAGGCGCTGAAGCTGCCGCAATCTCCGGCGGAGAAGCTGATTCTTCTCGTCCGCGCGGAAAACCGCTCGGTTTTCGAGCGATTTGGCGATGCGAAGACCGAATTGGTGCTGATCGAGAGGCCGATTGGCGCGTGGTCACCATCCGGCGATCAAACCGCCCTGGGCGATTTTCAGCGGCGGAAGGCCGAGGCGCTGCATTGCCGCGGCGTCGATGTGGTTCATTTCCCCGGTAACACGATCAATCCGATCGATCTGGACCTGCCGGTGGTGCTGAATCTTCACGATCTCCAGCATCGCCGCTTCCCGCAATATTTCTCGGCGGAAGAAATTGCCGGCCGGGAAAAATGGTGGGTTGCGTCCGGCCGGCGGGCGGATGCACTGATCGCCGGCAGCAATTTCATCCGCGACGACTTGTGCGAACAGCTCGACGTTGAGGCGTCAAAGATTTTTGTGACCCCGGATATTTTCGAGTCTGCCTTTTTCGGGTGGCCGAATAATTTGGAGGAAATCCGTGGGCGATTTGAGCTCCCGCCGACTTTTTTCCTCTATCCCGCCGCGGTTTGGC
Organism: uncultured Phycisphaerales bacterium; assembly: GCA_963755915.1. Lineage (GTDB taxonomy): Bacteria > Planctomycetota > Phycisphaerae > Tepidisphaerales > Tepidisphaeraceae > PALSA-1353. The sequence continues at coordinate 1,106,690 of CAVWLP010000002.1, read as the reverse complement.
CGCATAAGAATCATCGCCGGCTGATCGAAGCGTTCACGCTGGCAGGGATTCCCGGGGCGCAGCTGGTCCTCACCGGAGGCGGCTCGGAATCGCTCGAGCTCGCTCCCGGCGTGCGCCATCTCGGCCGCGTCAGCACGGAAGACCTTATCGCCCTGTATCACCTGGCTACGGCACTGGTTTTCCCGAGCGAATACGAAGCCTGGAGCATCCCCATCATGGAAGCGATGGCCTGCGACTGCCCGGTTGCGAGCTCCATCGCGACGAGCCTGGCGGAGCAGGTCGGCAACGCCGGGCTTCTCTTCGACCCGACCAGCGTTCCGGAGATGGCCCGGGCGATGCGCCATCTGGCGGAGGACGATCGCCTGCGGCAAACGCTTGTCAGCCGGGGCAGATATCGCGTCCGGCAACTTACGCCGGACAACTTTCTCAAGACGATTACCCGTGCCTACGGCTACGCGGTGCGCTGCTTCGCGGCCAAAAAGGCGGCGTGAAATGACAGACCTCTCCATCGTCATCCCCACCTGCAACCGCTGCGAAATGCTTCGGGACCTTCTCCAGCGTTTGCATGAGGACGTGTGCTGCGAGATGGAAATTATCGTCGTCGACGGGGCGAGCACAGACGGCACGCCGCAGGTGCTGGATGAATTTGGCAGGCTCTTCGGCGGCCAACTCATCGTCATCCGCGAAACGCGGCGGGAAGGGTTCGTTCGCGCCGCGAACAAAGGCTTCCGCGCCGCCACCGGGCGTAACATGATCTGGCTGAACGACGATGCGCGGCCGCTGCCCGGGACGCTTGACGAAGCCGTTCGGCAGATCGATTCCGTTTCGCCGGACGTGGCATTCCTGGCCATGTTCCATCGCTTCGCGGGCGAGCGAAACGTCGCCTGCGAAACGACGCACGACGGGCGGGTCTTTCGCCTCTGCCACGTGCGCGGAACACTGTACGCCAATTTCCCGATCGGCCGGCGCGAAACTTACGAAAAGCTGGGGTATTTCGACGAGCGATTCTACTTTTACGCCGCCGACCCCGACCTTTCCCTGAAGGCCTGGAATGCCGGCCTGCGAATCGAGCCTGCCCACGGGTGCTTTATCGATCACGACCAGCACGAAGACGATCGCCGGGCCGAGGACACCGCCCGCGGCCGGGAAGACAACGCAAAGCTCTTTGCAAAGTGGAATCTTCCCGAAAAAAACCATCTCCGAAATGATTTCGAACCCAATCGCCCCTGCACGCTGAATGGCCTGCGGCTACAGCCGCCGAAGGTCTCGTTTCTCATCTCAAGCTACAATCGGAAAACCGCGCTGCTCAATACGCTCGACAAGCTACGAAACATCCAAAGCCAGCAGTTCACGACCGAAACGATCGTCGTCGATAACGCCAGCACGGATGGAACCGCCGAAATCGTCCAGCATGAATATCCCGAAGTAACGCTCAAACGCCTCCCGAAGAATCTCGGCGCGTGCGCAAAAATCTTGCCCTCGCGATGACCACCGGGCAGTACGTCGTCTTCCTCGACGACGACTCCTATCCCGACGCCGCGTCGATCGGAAAAATGATCGATCATTTCCGAGGCGATCCTTCGCTGGGCGCCGCCATCTTCAACGTGCATCTCCCGGATGGCTCGCGCGAATGCAGCGCGTTTCCGGCCGTATTCATCGGCTGCGGGACGGGCTTCCGCCGCGAGGCGCTTATCCAAACTGGCGGCCTGCCCGACGATTTTTTCATGCAGGCCGAGGAATACGACCTTTCCCTTCGCCTTCTCGACGCCGGGTGGAACATCGGGCGGTTCGAAGACCTTCGCGTCACCCACCTGAAAACCCCCAGCGCCCGCCAGCCCACGCGCACCACGCGCCTTGACGCCCGGAACAATTTCCTGGTCGTCTCCCGCCGGTTTCCGCGCGAATATCGGCGGGCCTATGCCGTCGACTGGATGCGCCGATATCACTGGATGGCGCAAACCAAACCCTGGCCACACCGCTTTGCATTCTGGCAAGGGCTCGTTGAAGGAATCGCCAAATCCCTCCTCCCCGGCAAGCGCCGCGAGATCTCACAGGGCGCGTTTGAGAAGTTTGCGATGATCGACGAAATCCAATGTCGCATGGCGACCGTCGCCCGCGATCGAAACCTTCACCGCGTTCTCCTTGTGGATGTCGGCAAAAATATTTATGCCTTCTGGCGTGCCGCCCGGGCTTTGAATCTGCAAATCGTCGCCGTCGCCGACGCCAATCTGGCCAAACCCGGACGAAGGTATCAAGGTATCCCCGTCATTGATGACTCGGCCGCCCGAGAACTCCAATTCGACGCGGCGATTCTCACCAACATTTCCCCGGTTCATTCGATCATTCGTCGCGACCAATGGTGTATGAACGGCCCATGCCCCGCCCTCGATCTGTTCGAGACCCCCAGCGGCGTCAGCGTCGCCGCATAAATATATAAGCCTCTGGCGCACAATTGGTTGGACAACTTTTAAAATCCGATTGACGGCTATTCCTACAAATCCTACCGTAATTAGAGATGTATAGCTTTCGCTTCAGATATCGCTGCTTTTGTTGTTGCGGGCGACTGTCACGAAACGCGGTTTGAGCCGCTGTTTTTCGGGGTTCTCGAAACTTCAATCAGTACGCAATCGGGTTCCCATTTACAGGGACCAAAGCCGCTTTGCTCCGAAGGAGTCACGTAAAATGAAAAACCATCGTGGGTTCACATTGGTCGAGCTCTTGGTCGTTATTGGAATTATCGCCGTTTTGGTCGGAATTTTGCTCCCCGCCCTCACCCGCGCCCGCCAGCAGGCGATCTTAGTCCAGTGCGCCAGCAATATGCGGCAAATCGGAACCGCCACCATCAACTATTCCAACGATTACGCCGGATATCTTCCCATCCGACTCGACGGCGACCAACCCCTCTCCGCGAGTGCCAACTACGGCTACTACGGCGACACTTTCTATGTCTGGGATCACAGTGGCCCCCCCATCCCAGGCGGCGTGGCCACAATAGACGGGACCACCATTGTCCATCCCACCTATGCCATCGGGCTCCTCTACTCCCAAAGTTACATCCGGGACCCCAGGGTTTTTTATTGCCCCGCCCAGCGCGACAACGGCTTCAATTTCACCGCCTACCCCCAGCCATTTCTTTCCAACCCAAACGACGATTACTACGTGTCATACATGTTCAATCCGCACCATACCGATCTGACCAACCCCGCGATTCTGTATCCCGATGTGCTCTACCACAAGCTTGTGGACATTCGCGGGACCGTACCGACCAATGTTTACCCCACCGAAACCGGATATACCGATTTCACCGGCCGCCGGCCTGTCCTCGCGGTCGAGCAGCTCAAGAGCATCCAGTGGACCGCCCACACCGATCCGAGCCACCCCGGTACGCCGGTGTTTAACATGCTCTATCCCGACGGCCATGTTTGCAGCACCCGCAGCAGCGCGACCTGGCAGTTGCTGAACGGCTATTGGAACAAAGCCCAGGGCGGCCTGGGCGCCAGCGGTTGGCAGCGGTTTGACCAGGTGCTCAAGCAATTGGAAACAGATTCCGATGGGCAGTAAAAGACGTTAGATGCGGATTCTCGGGCTCGTTCTGATGACGGCACTGCTTGGCTGCACCTGCGCGGCGCCCTCCGCCCAATTCCACCGGGGCAATCTTCTCTATAGCGACGATTTCAACAGCCCCTCCGGCCAGTGGCTCCCCGAACTGGAAAACGGCGGCAGCGTCACGGAACAAAACGGCAAAATGGAGATCGACGTTCCCGCCGGGGCAAGCGTCTGGTTCAAGTCCCTTCTCCACGGCCCGCTGATGATTCAGTACGAAGCCACGGTGATCTCCGCCGGCGGGCCCAATGATCGCGTCAGCGATCTCAACTGCTTCTGGATGGCCCGCGATTCGCGAAACCCGCAAAGCATTTTCGCCGTGCATCGATCGGGAAAATTTGCGGATTACAACCAGCTCCTCACCTACTACGTCGGTCTCGGCGGCAACGGCAACACGACCACGCGTTTTCGCCGCTACATCGGCGACCCCGTCCAGCGCCCCCTTTTGCCGCGATTTGACCTGCGCGATCCATCCGACATGATTCAGCCGAACAAGACGCAGCTCATTCAGCTCATCGCGGACGGCTCAACCATCCAATATTACCACGATGGAAAGCTCATCTTCGATTTCAACGATTCGCAGCCTTACACCTCCGGCTGGTTCGCCTTCCGCACGACGAAGAACCACATGCAGATCCGCGAATTCCGGGTGTTCGCGCTTTCCGACTAATGCCGCGCCGGCGGTATGGGGCTGGCGGACATGGTTTGCGTGATTGAGATCGTGTTGTTCACGCAGATGTCTTCCGGCGGATTGTTCGGGTCGGGGGACTGCATCACGGTGTCTCCCGTGCCGAAATACTGGGTGCCGAAAACCTCGCCGCCGCCGGGCGCGGGGTAAAAGGCGACATGCGGCCAGCCGGGCTGGTTCACGGGGAGGACGAGGATGTAATTGGCCGTACCCGCGTTCACGGTGTAGCACTGCTGGGGAATGGCACTCGCGCCCATGATTTGGAATAATTATCAACTGTCACCCACGTAGCGAGCAGGGCCTGCGAAGCGGATTTCAGGGTGTAAGTGCCACGGATGAGGTACATGCCACCGATCTGGATCGTCGGCTTGGTGCCAAATACCTGGGCGATTTTAATGCCGTCGCCCGGGGGGAAATAACTCCAGCCGAGTTGAAACGGAACCTTGTAATTGAAATTGGGAAGCGGCGGCCCGCTTGGGACCTGCACCCATCCGTTGCTGTCGATACTGACGTTCGTGCCCATGTTCAGGTTGATGACATTGGAGCTTGGGGATTCGATCGCCGCCGCGGGCGTGGGATGGGCGGGTGCCCCGAGCTTGGATCGGCCCAGCCGCAGCGTCAGGCTGCCGATCACTTCGCCGCCGCCGCTGGGCCAAATGAGCAGATGCAGTTTGCCGAGGGAGGAGACAGGCAGAACCAGGACGAAGCTGCCCCGGCCCCGCTGGATATTCACAAACTGATCGGGACTCTGCGGGTTTTGCGGGGGGAAGTCGGAAAGGACGGGGGCGAGCCGGGCCTGGTCGGCGGAAGCGAGATTGAACATGCCGGTGATTTGAAGCACGCTTCCAGGCCGGATGGTCGGGGTCGAGCAGCGGATTTCGGAGATGGCGAGATTATCGCCGGGGTTGAACTGGGGCGCATCGCCCTTGAAATCGATGGAGTAGGGGAATTTGCCGGCGATGAGCTGGACAGAGCCGATGGCGTCGGAGCCGGCGTCGGCGGTCGTGAGGCGAATTCGGGGCCGGCCGTCAAAAGCATAGGGAAGAACGAGCGTGAAATCGCCCGAGCCCTGGTTCAGGTTGATCGACTGCTGGGCGGTTAGCGTCGGAGCATTGCCGTTGGGGGCGACGACGTCGGCGCTCAGGGTCGCCTGCTGATTGGACAGCAGGCGGTATTTGCCCTGAATTTCGTACGTGTTGCCGGCGGCAAACTGGGCGGAGGTGCCGCGCACCGAGGTGAGGGCGATCTGATCGCCGCTGCGGAAGACGCCTGCGCCTTCGGCGGCATTTACGAGATAGGGAAACGCCGCGTCATCCGCCCTGGCCAGCGAGGCGCACAAAATGAGAAGCGCCAGGCAGATTCCGAATCGCACATTGAGCTGTGACATCGTTTACCTCCGCTAATGAGCCGTTGGGGCATAAAGATATTTTCCGGTTCCGAAGTACGTGCCCCCGAATGATGATCCTCCACCCGCCGGATAAAAACTCACATGCGGATATCCGTCGGTTCGCATGAGCAATTCCAGCGAGAATGTTCCTTTTCCCGCATTGATCGTGACACTGTTATTCCCAAAGGGTCCGGAGCTTACCGGGCTTTGGCCTGGAAACGAGGAGGTATAGATCGCCACCATCGCCCGTGGTTGGGAATTCAGCTCATAGGTTCCCGTAACGGTGTAGATATTTCCCGGAGCGATTGCGCTGTTGGTGCCGCGCACGCTGGTGATGGTTATCGCATCGCCCTGAAGAAACTCCGTGTAGCCGAGCTGGAATGGAACTTCCAGACCTGTTGGAGCAGCCACCGGGGGGATTGACGCGGGAATTGAGGGCGGGGGCGATGCACTCTCGCTGGGCGTTTTCATGGCCAAATCGAGGGAAACCGTCGCGGCCGCGGGAATCAGGGCGGCCAGGAGCACGATAAGCCCCGTGATTTTTATTTTGCTGAGAAGCATCATCCGCCGCACCATGTTCGCGAGGCTGATGATCGAAGCGGGGGGCGAGGTGCTAAGCTGGGCAACCGCGGCCCCCAGCGCTGCCGGGGCGGTTTTGGTGGTTTGGGCCAGGAGGACCGCGCTGAGCGCCGCCGCCGGTGCCGCAGTGCCCTGGACGCGGAACATCTTTCGGAGCTGGTCCACCGCGCCGGAAACGCGTTTTCTTGCGGCATCTTCCGTAATTTTTAGAGACTCCCCAATTTCCGCCATCGACTTGCCTTGATAGAAACGCATCAGAAGTGCCTCTCGCTGCCCCGATCGGAGGCGGGCAATCAGCTCATCGAGCTGTGGGGCCAAGTGTTCCCAAAGCCGCTCCTCCCCCTGATCGAAAGATAACGGCCCCATGATTGCGGCCTCCTGCTCATGCTTCTTTCGGCGTCCCTGGGCGCGGCGGGCGTTGGCCACGTTGTAGCGCAGGACCTGAAACAGCCAGCTTGCCAGCGGCTTATCGATGGCCTTGCGCGGCTGCTGGGCGAGCAGCAGAAAAACGGCCTGGGTGACGTCCTGGGCCTCGTGCGAGTCGCCGAGCATTCTCGCCGCCGCCGAGTGCACCCAATTGAGATGACGCGCGGCCAGCTCCGCAAATGCGGTTTCCGAGCGTGTGAGCGCATACTCCCGCAGAAGCTGGTCATCGCCGATAGGCATTACTTCGTCAGCCGAAAGGATATGTCCGGCTGACGAAAAAGCGGAGAAAAATGCCCAAATCCGCAAAGACCAGGCGCCCGGCCCTGGCGCGCCGGCTTGCCGGGCTTTCAATGAACCGGGCTTGGGACCCCGGCAGCGCCGGTTGCGCCCCTTCGATCGGCGGCTGGCCGATCTGGGCGAAAAGCATGGGTGGCTGGCGGCGAAGCCGCAGCCGGTAAGATCGGGCCTGCCGCTCGATCAATCGACCATCAAAGCCCGCCTTCAAGAGAATCGTTCGCAACCGGCAGATTCTCTGGATCATCGCACGTTCGCTGCACTCCTGGTCGCCGCTTCGCGCCGCAGGGAGTAAATGTGCTTTCAGCGACTTCAAATCCACCAGGCCGTCTCTCAGGCGCGATCCTGCGGGTCCAGACTGTCGTTTTTTACAAGCTCACAAAGGAGTTGCGCCTCATACTTGGGGGCTTCAAAAGGCCGATGATCGTCGATTTTTACCCGCGCCTTGCCGTTCTCCAGAAAATCTATCGAAATCCGAGAAATGATCGGCCGAGGATCATTCGGATGATCCGAGGCTGCGGTGGTTGGCCCGTTTGTGGGCGGTTCCGACGCGCCTTGATCCTCCATCAGTTTCAATTTCCACCCGATGTCTTCGAGATCCTCGATCCATTTTTCGTGGGTCAGGATCGCCTTGTCGATTTTCTTTTTCAGGCGTCGCAGATCCCCCTTTTTACGCGGGCCTCCCTGCGGATGGTTCGATGAATCGAAGTCGGAAAAGCTGGACGTGGACATCACTTTCTCCCTTCCGTGTTCGCAGCGGACGCTTCATACCTCCGCCGGGTCTACGGGATGTGCCCAGGGTGCGGATCATGCGCCGGCGGCAAAAATCTGCCGCCGAAAACCTCATTTCCCGCCACGGAATTCCGTGAAACATGTATAATGTGCCCTGGACGTACGCCTTTTCGAACCTCTCGTGTCTTTGGATGTGAACACGAGGCGGGTCCGAGCACGCAAAAGAGTTGCTCGTGCACTCCGTTGCTGCCTGGTTACCGCATTACAAATTGCACCGTGATCCATTACGGAGCAAAAGGGCCGGGAAGAATAAATATTAGCGGCGTGCGAAGTCAATAGGTTTTTTAAGTTTTTTTCCGGGCGCAACGTAGCTTAAGCGGCACAAATCACCATCCGCGGGCGCAAAGCGTATACATTTGAAGAAAGGCCTTTTCTGCACTTCCGGGGGCATGCGCGCCCCGGAGGAGGCCGCCGATGGGGAAAAATCGTCCCGCGATTGTGCTCCAATCGGCGCGAGGCCTATACTGAGACCGGCTCGACACCATCGAAAAAAAACGAAAAGAATTTTTCCGGGAGAAAGAAAATGCACATTCAAATCAAGCTCCAGGAGTTGCTCGAGCACTACAAACTCGACGATCACGGCGTCATCCAAAAAATCGCCGCCGACCTGAAACTTCACCGCCACACCATACGCAAGCTATATAACAACCAGCACAGCAACCCCTCACTGGAAGTGCTGGGCAGCGTCTGCGACTGGCTGGTGTGTAACAGCGTGCCGCCCGAAACGCTTCCCCAGGGCCTCTTCGGCACGGGCGCCAGCGGGCTGCGCGACAAAGTGGCGGAAGCCGGGGCGGTAACCATCTACCTCGGTGAATATCGCCAGTCGCTGGGCAACGCCTGCATCCCGTGGATCTCGCGCCGGGATGCTTCGGTGGCGTCCAACCTGATCCGATGGCTCTCCACACCGGGTATCAGGGGTTCGCAGAAACTCTCGTTCGATAACCGCTATCTTCCCTTCGAAGTGGACGAGGGGTCGTCTCCCCGAACCAAAGATAAGTCGAGCATCAAAAAGAGCTTAAAACGCGATTACAAAATCGCTCAGGAGAGATACGCCCAGAGCAGCGATGAACTGAAAAAATCCAGCCGGGTCTTCATCGGCTCGCAGCGAATTAACCGGCTGGTTGAAATGCTCGTTGCTGACCTCTTCGGCTGCACTCCCTTCGTCAACGAGCGAAAGCGAATATGTGTCCCATTTTACCTGGCCTACCAAAACCCTCTCCGCCCCGTCGAAAGTTGCTTCGGTGGTCTGACCAAGCCCCCGGGCGACGAGGGAAAATTCGTGCCCGGCATCCACTATCTCGCGCCGGACGGAAAATGGGCCTGCGTCCCCTGGATCGACAAAAGGCAGGAGTGCGGCCTGGTCATCGTCTCAACCCACCGCCGCATCAAGAAGGGGTGCACCCTTGCCATCCTGGGCCTGTCTGGAAGCGGCACGGAGGCCCTGGGCCGTTATCTCATCGATAACGAAGCCGAATTTTGGCGCCGGCGGACGGAAAAAAACGCGGGAACGCTCGAGGTATATGTCTGCAAGGTCGCTTATGAATCAAAACCGACCGACGAGCCGGGCGACCCGATCCATATCAAGGACGTCGCGGTGACCCCCGTCGATGAAGAAGTCCTCACCGCGTTCATGAAGGCAAACTGACCACCGCGCCGATTCTGGTTGCCTTCACTACAGGCACGTTAAAATCGCCTCGCGCCGCTGCGAATATTGCGCGTCCCCCAGCACGACTTTCGAATCGCCGAGGCCGATCTTTTCCTCCAGCGGCACCCAGCTCTTGCACCCCGCGTAGGCGGGCGTATTTGCAATCGTCACTGCCTCACCCAATCGAAACACCCGCACCAGCAGGAGATACAATGGATTCTCGGGGCGATAATTAAACCGCATGTCGATCAATTTCGGCGACCAGATATGCTCGTCACTCAGCCGATCCATCACGTCGCGGCTCTTCATCGCGGCGATGTCGGTGATTTCGCCTGCGAGGGAAATCTGAATTTTTTCCGGCTCGGCGCTTACGCGAGCCAGCCCGGCACGATGTGGCTCCTTCAGCATTTCCGCATTCTGATGCAGATAGGTCGGAAAAAGCAGAAATTGCCGATGCTCAATTTCAAATTCGCCGCCTGATTCGTAGATGCCCCCCTTTCGCAGCAGAATGATTTGCCGTCCCTCGCCCAGCGCCGAGCAGAGCGTCGCCCACTCCTTGAGCCCAACCTTAAGATCGCGGGGGAAATCGTTGGGCAGCGCCATAGGCCTCACCCCTCCACAACCGCCGGCGAGAGCGGCTTGTCCGCTTTTATTTCCTGCAAGATCTTCCAGAGCACATCCAGCAGGTCCTCCACGCCCTTTCGGCTTACGCCGCTGATGGCGTAGATCGTCTTGTCCGGCAATTCCTGGCGCAGGCGGTCGATGGCCGAGCTGTCGATCGCCAGGTCCATCTTGTTGGCGGCGATGATCTCGCGCTTTTGCGCCAGGGCGGGGCTGAAGGCTTCCAGCTCGCGGCGAATCTTGCGGTAATTCTCAGCTGGATCTGAGCCGTCCATCGGATACATATCGAGCATGTGAACGACGATCTTGGTGCGCTCGATGTGGCGGAGAAACGCGTGACCGAGACCAGCGCCGTGCTGGGCGCCTTCGATCAGGCCCGGAATATCAGCGACCACGATTCGGCGATGATTGTCCAATTCCACGATCCCAAGCTGCGGATCGAGGGTGGTAAACGGATAATCGGCGACCTTGGGCCGTGCCGCGGAAATCGCGCGAAGCAGCGTGCTCTTTCCCGCGTTGGGCATGCCGACCAGGCCGACATCGGCGATCAGCTTCAGTTCCAGCCGCAGCTTGCGATGCTGACCCTCGGTGCCCTTTTCGGCATATCGCGGCGTTTGGTTGGTCGAGCTTTTGAAATGCCAATTTCCACGCCCTCCCTTCCCGCCGCGGGCAATCACCACGCGCCTTTCCTGAATATCCAGGTCGGCCAGCAGAATCTGGTGCTCGGCATCAAATATGAGCGTGCCGGGCGGAACGCGAATTACCAAATCCTCGCCACTGAGCCCCGCCATCTTCTTCCCCATCCCTGCCTCCCCGCGATCGGCCCGCCAGTGATGTTTGCCGGAGAAATCGAGCAGCGTGTCCTTGTTGGGATCGGCGACGAAAACGACGCTGCCGCCATCGCCCCCATCGCCGCCTTCAGGGCCGCCTTTGGGGATGTATTTCTCGCGCCGGAAGGCGACGCAGCCGTCGCCCCCGTCTCCGGCGTGTACTTCGATAATGGCTTCGTCGACGAACATTGGCCCTGTCGCCTTTCATGACCGCTAAAACGACGCGATGGACACGTCTTTTATATTCGCGAGTTGTCGATCGGCCGTCACCAATCGCGCTGAACGGACCAACGCCGTCGCGGCAATGATCGCATCCGGCAATTTTACGCCGAATCGCCGGCGAATATCGATCACACGATCAATTAAACCTGCTTCGCCCCGACTAAGGCCCACAACATCCACTTTTTCGCGAAACTGCCCGAACAGGTCGCAGTCCGCTTGAGTCAAACCGCCAAAACAAAGGAATTCGATCTCACTGATAATCGAAATTCCGATCCACTGTGCGTTGCGTGTGAGTTGAACTACCTGTTGATTGCCGCCGAGTAGAGCGACGATTGCGTTGGTATCGAACAGCAGCCGATCACCACTCATTGCGCATCCCGCGCTGCTCTTCAACGGCGTTTCCCACCCACTTCAGCCGGCCCGCGAGTTGCGAAAAATCATACCCGCCCCCCTCTTTTCCATTTCTGGGAGCGATCGTCACTGCAATTTCCGCTTCGCCGGTGGGCAGGCCCGTTGGTAAATCGAGCCGAAGGTGCCCATCTGCGTCAATATGACCCTGAATTTTGAGATGAACCGCTTCCATACAAGCCCATCAATCTGCTCACGCCGTCGCCGCTCCCTCCGCCTGGCGCACATGAACCTTCCTGCCCTGAAACTCCACCTTTCCATCCTTGAGTGCAAACAGCGTATCGTCGGTGCCGATCGCCACGTTAAATCCGGGCATGAACTTCGTCCCGCGCTGGCGGACGATGATCGACCCGGCGGAGATAAACTGCCCGCCATACGCCTTTACGCCCAGATACTGGGCATTGCTGTCGCGTCCGTTTCGGGTGGAACCTTGACCTTTTTTATGTGCCATGAAATTTACCTCATTACGAACTGCCGGCTCTTTTCAACGAGATCTCCGCCGCCCGGGTGCTGCTCATCGGAGTCTGACGAATAGGTTATCTGCATGGTTTTATGAAGGGTGATGTCTTTGCCATTGACGGTCACTGTGGCGGCTTCGCCCCAGTACCCGGCGATGAAGATGGTGAAGGTTCCCATTCGCAGCCGGGGCTCGGGCCAGATGGCGACGCCGTCTTTGGACTGATCTTCGCCCTGCCGGAGGTCGCCACCGATGAGGTCGTCGCTTTGAAGGAATTTCAGGCCCTCTTTTTTCTTGATGGCATCGAAGACGGCGGGTGCGACGCCGATGTCGCTGTGGATGATCTGCCCGTCCTCCATCAGCATCTGAAAGTTGGGGTAGAAGAGGACGGTATCCTGATCGGTGTTATTGGAAACGTGATAGGTGATATACCAATAGGCGTTTGGATTTACATCGCCGGGACCCTGGACGACGATCCGCTTGGGGGCGGAAAAGTCGCTGGTCAATTCCCATGAGATTGGGTAGGGGCTGGGCTGGGGGTAGTCGGCGCACAGCGGCAAGGCTGCCGCGGCGACGAGCGAAAGACCAGCCAGTGCTAAAAATATACCACGATGCATGATGAAATCCTCGCAACCAGATGAAATCAGGGGCGGGATACGAGCTTTTGCGTGGGGAGGATTGGCCCTTCCACGCGGCTGTGGTTATTCTTACGTTCGATGGCGGTGATGTCAAATTCGACGTTTGCGGCCCTGAAAGGGGACGAATCGCTGGTTTGTCGGCCGGTCCAGTCGCATGAGCTTCGCCCGGCGATCGCGCTGGTTCTGGGGGGCCCCCACCGCCCGGCGCCACCGGCGCAGGTTACCGATTTCATCACCTCGGCGTCTGAGCGACATATCGACGTAGCCTCGACGTGGATTGCCCATCGGCCCGGCGTGATCGCCTGGGCGGTGCTGCCGATCGTCAATCCCGGGCGAACGCTGCTTCTGCTTACATCCGCGCAGGTTGATGCTTCGACTGAGCCGGCGGCCTCGCGTCTGGTGGGAGAAATCTGCTCGCATTACGCGCGGCAGGGGGTACATCTCTCGCAGGTTCTGATGGAACCCCAGCATGAATATGCCCGCCGATTCTTTGTGGCATTGGGGTTCCAGGAAATCGCGGAGTTGATCTATCTGCAGGGCTCGGTTCCGCGAAATGCAAAGGCCCCGGAAATTGAGCCATCGATGCGATGGGTGGAATATTCGGAATCCACGCACGCTCTTTTCGCCCAGGCGATTCAGAAGACGTATATCGAAAGCCTCGATTGCCCCTTGCTGAGCGGATTGCGGGATATCGAGGATGTCATTGTGGGCCACCGGGCTACCGGTCATTTTGAGCCGCATTTCTGGCAGGTTTTGGCTGATGGAACGCGGCCGCTGGGCGTGGTGCTTTTGAGCCGAATTCCAAAATCCGACGCGATGGAACTGGTTTACCTTGGGCTCGCCCCAGAGGCGCGGCATCGCGGGCTGGGGATCGTCTTGATGCAGCATGCCATGCACATGATCCACAACGATCAGCGGCGGAGGCTGTCGCTGGCGGTGGATTCGCGCAATAATCCGGCGCTGCGGTTGTATTATCGTTTCGGGATGCAGCAGGTCGCGACCCGCTGGGCGATGATCCGCGACCTGCGGGTCGGCATCTGAAACGGGCCGACAAAACGGGTCGAGGGGGGGAGGCCGATGGGGCACGAAATTTCCTTCCCCGGCGCTTTTTTCCACAAGTTTTTCACGGTCCGATAAAAATGTGGAAAGGAAGTTGATAGAAGTTTTTTTAACGTCAAACGGTACAGGTCCTACCGCTGGTTTCGGCGCTGTGCATGGAAAAACCAGCAAAGATTATCTTGCCAGCAGGGTTCGCGTAGCTTATTTTCTCGTTCAATTCACGGATGATTAGTATTGCGTTTTCGCCCTGTCAGGCAGGATGCCGGCAAAGGAGATGGGTGATGCTGCGCCCGCCGGGCACTTTATGACGTTTGTGCGGGCTGCATCGATTGGGCCGGGTTTACGGGAAGGAGTCGGTTTGAGCTGTATCAGCGCACATGATCCGCAACTGGCGAAGTTGGCCAGCGCGATCGCACAAAGAGTCGGGCAACAACGATTTCATGTCTGGTTCAATAATTCCACGCGTTTGGATCTGAAACAGGACGGGCTGGAGATTGCCGTCCCGAACGATTTCATCAGCGAATGGATCGGGTCGCACTTCAGCCGGCCGATCCAGGAAGCGGCCAATGAAGTTCTGGGGTGCTCGCTGGCGGTTCGCTTCAGCGTGGTGCCGCAGCTTTTCGAAGTTCAAACCAGCGACAGCGCCCCCGCGAAACCGGTGAATGGGGGGAAGCAGAATCAGAGCGCCAAAGCGGTGGTGCGCGCGATTGCGGCGCCGGAGCTGGGCGCGCGTCTGGCGCCGGGCGCCGATGATTCGTCGCCCGCGCTGGTGGCAAGAGAGATGGGGCCCGAGCCGCGGTTCGGCGCGGCGGCAGCGATAGCGCCGCAGCGATTTTCGCCGCCGGTGGAGAGCGGCATTGCCGCGCAAACGGGGCGGCCGCGCTTCCGGCATGACATCGAAACATTCGTCGTGGGGCAGAGCAATCAGCTTGCCTTCACGGCGGCGACGCACGTGGCGGAATTTCCCGGGGCTCAGTACAACCCGCTGTTCATCCACGGCGGGTGCGGGCTGGGGAAGACGCATCTGCTGCAGGGGCTTTGCAAGCGGTTCGTAGCGCATCATCCAACGCGGCGGTGGTCGTATCTGACCGGGGAGGAATTCACCAACGAATTTCTGACGGCGCTGCGCACGAGCAAGATCGACGTTTTCCGGCGGAAGATGCGCGAGCTGGACCTGCTGGTGATCGACGACGTGCATTTCCTCGGCGGCAAGAAAGCGACGCAGGAGGAATTCCTGCATACGTTCAACGCGATCGAGGCGATGGGGCGGCAGGTGGTGATGGCGAGCGATAACCATCCGAAGATGATCGAATCGTTCGGGGAATCGCTGATCAACCGGTTCGTGAGCGGGATGGTGGTCCGGATCGATCCGCCGAACTTCGCGATGCGGTGCGATATTCTGCGCAGCCTTTCGGATCGGGCCGAACTCTCGCTGGGGGAAGAAGTGATCGGGTGGATCGCCCGGCGGGTGACGCAGAACGTTCGGGAGCTGGAAGGGGCGGTCACACGGATCGCGGCGTATTTGAAAGTGACGGGGCAGATGCCGGATGTGGCGCTGGTTCAGGCGGCGCTGGGGGACCTGGATCGGCAGATGGTCGCGCCGGTGCGGCCGGACAACATCCTTCAATCGGTCTGCGAATATTTCGGGCTGGAAAACAAGGACCTGATGTCGGGCCGGCGGCAGAGGACGATCAGCCTGGCGCGGAGCGTGGCGATGTTCCTGGTGCGTAAGACGGCGAAGCTGAGCTTTCCGGAAATCGGGATGCGGATGGGGAAGCGGAATCACAGCACGGTGATCAGCGCCTGCCGGCGGATCGAACGGGCGGTGCTGCGGAATGAGCCGCTGATCTGGACGAGCAGCGTGGGGGAACATCAGGAAGAGGCTTGCGAGCTGCTGCAACGGCTGGAAGAGCATAGTCGGGCGCGGGTGTGAGGGTATCGCGGCCTGGACAAGGAGCGGGGATCTTGGGGTGAGCGAAGACGCGCTCCGCGGCTCGACTGAGCTCGCCGAAGTCAAGCGGGGGCGGCTACACGGGGATTCCTTAATTGCGACAACGTATATAGCGGAGTGAAATTCAGAAGAAGTTAGTGGGGGCGAACTCTTTGATTGGGCGCTGTGGCGGGGGGTTTTGTTACCGTTGACGGGTTGGAGGAATTTTAAAAATCGGGGGTGGGGGTGTACGTGATTTTTCGGGGATTGCGACGGGGGGAGTTTAGCGGTTTTGTTGGTTGGTTGGCGCGGCCCGGCCGCTGGTATTGCGGCGCGGTGCGGCGCGGATTGGGCGTGGTTGGGTCGTTGGTTCATGGTGTTTTAGGGTTGCTCTATATATGGTAATAATATACTTGACAAAACAACGTCCGGACCCTAAGATACCGGCATGAACACTGAAAACCACTTTCCGGAAACGCTTTTAGAAGCCATTAAGCACTTTTCCGATCTGGATGTTGCCCACGATTTCTTCGCCAAGATGCGATGGCCGAGTGGTCCGGTCTGTCCGCGATGCGGGTCAACGCAAGTCCACTACATGCCGAAATATCGCCGGTATTCTTGTGCCAAAAACCACGATAGCCGCCAGTTCACCGTGAAAACAGGATCGGTCATGGAAGACTCTCCACTTGGCTTGGACAAATGGGCAGCGGCGTTTTGGCTCGAAGTAAACGCCAAGAACTCAATCAGCAGTTACGAGATTCATCGGGCGCTCGGCATTACCCAAAAATCCGCGTGGTTCATGCTCCATCGCGTTCGCCATGCCATCCACGTCGGATCGTTCGATTCCAAAATGAAAGGTATCGTCGAGGCCGACGAAACGATGGTCGGCGGCCTTGCGGCCAACATGCACAAGAAGGTCCGCGAACGTAAGGTCGGAAAAAATCGCGGTGGCGCTCATATGACAAACGTCATGGGTTTGCTCAACCGCCACGATGGCAAGAAACATAGCACCGTCCGGACGGCGGTCGTGGCGGATCGCAAAAAGGAATCGCTCCTCACTGTCATTCACAAGAACGTGGAGCCGGGAACGACCCTCTATACCGACGCCCTGAAAAACTATCGCGACGTAAGTATCGCCGGTACGTTCAACCATGATTTTGTGGATCATACTGAGGCATACGTAAAGGACAAAGTGGTCCACACCAACGGGCTGGAAAACTTCTGGGCGCTGTTCAAACGCTGCATCAAGGGAACACACGTTAGCGTCGAGCCGTTCCACCTTGCCGCATATGTCGATTCCGAAGCATTCCGCTTCAATCATCGTGAGGTTGAAGACGCAGACCGTTTCCGGATTGCCGCAAGCCGCTATCACGGAAAACGGTTGACCTACAAGGCCCTCATCGGGGCATTGGAGGGTGCTCCCGTTACCGGAAACGGCGAGAGCGGCGCGGGAAAAGAAAATCTGCCAAATTGAATGATTCGCAAGGGTGAACCAATGAGTAAAGATCGACCTCGCGTAGCGGCTATGGTCATGTGCAAAGAGGCGGTAAGGGATGGTAGGTTCGACTTCTATTCGCTGCGAGCGGTCTTCAGCGTCCTCAATTTTCCGAAGTTCCCGGCGACATATCCCCGCATCGACATTCTAATTGAACTAGAGAACCTCTTTGAACCCATGCAACTGATAGTGTCGATGCAAGCCGGAAGCCATTTTTATAAATCTACGGTGACCCCCGGCGGACACTATCCGTCGGGGCTCCAGACGTACGTAGCGTCTTTCTCATCGGTGAGCTTTCCGGGTGCCGGAGAATTTCCCGTATCCGTAACCGAGCCTTCCGGGAATCTTCTGGCAGAGCGAATACTTCACATTGAAGATTCATCTGAATTCGAGGCGTAAGGGGGCGCGGGCCGGTGTTTAGGTCACAGCCATTTGTGTTGCGTGCGTTTTTCAAAATCCGGTTCCCTTTCGTGATACAATGAAGGAATGCCCAAACCAAAACCCCAAGAAATCCCCGATATCCGCGTTGCCGACCCCGAAGCTGCGTTTCACAAAATGGAAGACTTCACGCGGCGGATAATGGCGGTCCCAAAAGCCAAAATTGATAAAGCCCTTGCGGACGAAAGGCGGCGGAAACGCTCAGCGGCTACGCGTAGTACGAAGAAACAAGGCGCGGGGTCTTAAATGCGGAAACGGCAGACGTGAATTGGATTGCGTCGAAAAAATAGTTCGGGTACGCGCCCCTCAGAGAGTCGATGGATTCAACGGAAACAAGAACAATCTGACGGCTTAAATTGCCTTCGGTGTGTTTTTCAAGTTCCAGATATTTATCCTCGGCTTGCTTCAGCTCGTCTTTCCGAAATGACTCCAGCCGCATCGTGCGATCCTTGCCGTTCAGGTCCAGAACGTAGAAGTACGCGTCCGGAACGGTAAAGCCCGGTTGCACAAGCTGACTCCAATTCCCAAGAGCCGCGACGATTCCCGTCTCGGAATCTATGGCCTTCATCTCTGCCATGATGTCCTCGAATACCTCCGGCGTATTCGGAACCGTCGGCAGCCTTTCAAGCAGTGCCATATAGGACGAGGCCAGAGCGAAATATCGCAGCCATTTTTCGTCGGCGGTTTTTTTGGCCGTCTTGAATCGTTGTTGGGTGAAGAATTGGCATATCTCCACTGAGGTTGCCCAGACGTGTTGCAGCCTGCTTCTGACCTGAATTTCGACTTTTAATTTTTTATAGTCCTCATCAACGCCGTCGTACTCCACAACAATGTGAATGCCCCGGTATCCATCCGGCTTGGGAGTAGTCAAATAATCTGTCGTCCTCACAACAGAGAATTGATCCGGCGCGGCAACCGGAAGTGCGGTCGCTATCAGCGGTGCAAGGTCGCGAGCCCTTTGCGCCCTGTGAACCACGGCCCGGCAGCCTCCGATGTCCTGCATTTGGGTGAGGCGCATTTTCGTCTGCCTCAATTTCAGTTCTATTGATTCCAGTCGCTTGAGGCGCTGGGCGGTGATCGCTTGCTTGTCGATTACGTTTGCGCTCTGCACGACCTGCCGGTTCGCGATATCCATCAGAAACGCATGCGATGCTCGCCAGTTTCCTATACGGTCGATTGCCTCATTGCGTCGCGGATCGTCCTTGGCAAGTTCAATGAGCGCACTTCCAGCGTCGTCGAACTGTCGGCGGGAAAAGGCCGGTTTCGCATACGCCACGCCGCCATATATCTTGCGAATTTGCTCTGTTTTGTCAAGTATATTATTGCCCTATATATAGGTCCGAAAGGTGTACGTTTTGTACCTATTTTGGATCGGGGGCGGGATTTTTCTTTATTATTTTTGAAAAAGTGGATCCCATCGCTGGCGTCGAGACGTCCCTGATCCCTCCAAATTCAGCATCTCAATGAATGCTTCGAGACTATTGCTTCGATGCGAACCTTCCAGCGTGACGCGATGAAGCGGTCGGCGAATGTTCAAGTCCTTGATGCGCAAGATCGCGAGCTTCTTCGCCTGAACTTCCAGGGAAACGGCAAGGCTGGAGACGACCGCGATGCCGACGCCGGAGATAACGGCATGTTTGATTGCCTCGGTGCTGCCCAGAGACATGACCGGCCGAAGGCTCAGACCGTGCGCCGCCAGGGAACGCTCGACCAATGATCGTGACTCGGAGCCGGTTTCGCGAACGACGAAAGGTTGGCGGGAAAGGACGGCGGCACTGACCGATCGCTTGCGCGCAGCGGATGATTTCGCGGGGCGATGGCAACGAGATGGTCGAACATGAACACTTTTGACTCGAGAAATTCGCTGGCCAGGACGCCTTCTGTGAAAGCGATGTCGAGCGATCCATTGGTCAATCGCTCGGCCAAAACCGCGCTGGAGGCGATCTGCAATTCGAGCTGGACGCCTCGATGGGCGGCGCGGAAGCGGACAAAGATTTCCGGAAGCAGGTAGACGCCTATGGTGGTGCTCGCGCCCATGCGCAGGCGGCCGCGGCGCAGGCCGCGCAGTTCGCTGATGGCGTGCTCGGCTTCGTCGGCCACGGAAAACAGGCGTGCGGCGTAGGAGGCGAGGACGTCGCCCGCCTCGGTGGCGCGGACGCCGCGCGGCTGGCGGTCGAACAGCGTCACGCCGAGACTTTTCTCAAATTGGCGAAGCTGCTTGGAAATCGCGGGCTGGCTGATCAGCAGGCGGCGCGAGGCGGCGGTGACGCTCTTTTCCTGAGCGACGGCGTGGAAAATGGCCAGGTGATTGAGGTTCATCGATATAACTAAAATCTATGATTATCTAAGATATTATGTATTTTATTTATGTCGCTGCAATCACTATGCTCCCGCCGGTTCATCGCCCGAAAGGAGTTTTCAATGGCATACGTGATTGCTGAGCCGTGCATCGGGGTAAAGGACACCGCCTGCGTGGCGGTCTGCCCCGTGGACTGTATCCATCCCACGAAGGACGAAACAGGATTTGCGGAGAGCCCGATGCTTTATATCGACCCGGCGAGGTGTATCGACTGCCATTTGTGCCAGGACGAATGTCCGGTGAAAGCCATTTTTCCGGAGGAGGATTTGCCGGAGCAGTGGCGGAGCTTTATTGAGAAAAACGCAGAGCATTACCGGAAGCGCACCGACGTGATCAGGTGCTTCCAATTCACTGGAGCCGTCGTGATGTGGAGCCGATATTTCCATGACGAGAGGATCGATGACGGAAGTCAAAGCAACGCCAATCAAGGGGGGTGTCCACAGGGCAATCTGGCTGGCGATTCTGTTCGCATTTGGCTTCCTGAGCGTGGGGGGATATTCGGTGTATCGCTGGTGGGATTATTCGAGGGGAAACGGGGAGATCGATTTTTATGGCCGGCTGGTTGACGAACGGGGGGAGCCGGTCGCCGGGGTGATGGTTCAAATTGAGGTCAGATTCAACCCGCTTATCCCTCCATTGATTCAGGACAGGGGATCGGGGTGCTTCAAACGGGTTGACAGAGTAACGGGTGCAGACGGGAATTTTTCAGTTGAGGGGGAGGACGGGGATGTTTTAATGGTTGAGCATTTCAAACTGGGGGCGCAGTATCTGGGGGTTCCGCTGTACAAACCGTACATGCCGCCCCGAAAGTGGAACTTTTACTATGGCGATAAGAGGACAGAGTCGGAGCCCCTTCCGGATGAGAATCATCCCGTGGTCTACACGGTGATTTGTCCATCGGGTTTTGGGCACAAATAGTGCGCAGACAAAAAGGGCGGGCTCCGCAGCCCGCCCTTTATCCTTTCCCTTCTCTCCATTTCCTCCCGAGCGGATCAGCCGCTGCCCGGTTTGGCCGGTGTCCGTGGAGGACACTGGCGTCCGGCGCCCTGGTTTCCATTCTGACGGCGAGAAAAAGATCGCCCCAGAAACTCCGGAAGACGCCCAATCCTTCAAAAGACTACTTTTCGGCCGAGAGAGACAAGCAGAGCAAATGCTGACGATGCGAATTTGACCTCGCGATTGGCCTGCCGTGCTCCGAGCGGAAGGCGAAAGGCGACAAGTCCAGAGATTAGCGGTGAGATGGAATACTGGCAACAAAAAAATGCGCAAAACAGGCGAAAATTGGGGGATTTACTGAAATCGGTCATATATAGGGGCCGCTAAGTTACGGCGGCCGGAAAGCGCTCCCCTTCTGGTCGCGGCTAAACGAGGATGCTAACGCTGTGCGGCAACGGTTGGTGGAGCGGGGAGTTTGAGGACCCAGCCGATCTTGAGGACGTTTTCGTCGGGGCCGATGAGGGTTTTGTTGGCCTTGTAGAGGTCTTCGATCATGGATGGGCCGCCGTAGAGCTTGCGGGAGATGGTTTCGAGGGTGTCGCCGGAGACGACGACGTAGGAGGTTGAGGAATCGACCGGTGTGGCGGCGGATCGATTTACTATGGCCGGGCGGTCGGTGTCGCTAAGCTCGGGGATCACAAGGATTTGGCCGATCTTCAGGCGGTGGGGATCGATGTTGGGATTGGCGGCGAGGATTTTTTTGTAGTAGCGGCCGCTGCCGTAGACGAGCTGGGAGATCGAATATGGGGATTCGCCGGCGGCGACGCGGTGGGTGCGCGGGGTTGAGGCGGTGGGAGAGGGGTCGATGGTGGGCGCGGGAATGGATGGGGTGGTTATTGCCGGGGCTGGTGCCGGGGCGGGATCGGTGGCGTACATGGGGGGGAGATTGCTCATGAGGAAGCGGGAGGGCTGGGTTGCCGGAATCGGGTCGATCATGGGGGTGTTGGGGGTGGGGGCGATGCCGGGGTGATTCATGGCAGTCGATGCATTGGGGTCGATGGTGGGGGTGACGGTGTGCTGCGGGGAGGAGGCGCCGGGGGCGAGGCCGTTATCGAGGACCTTCTGCCAATCGGCGGCGGAGGTCTGGGGATTGGGTGTTGGCTGGGTGGCGGGGGCATTTTGGTTTACAGCGGCCGGGGGTGGTGTCGTGGTGGACTCATCGGGCGGGGGGATGGCGGCCACATCCTGCTGATCATCCGTTCCGTCCTTGGGGGCGGCGGCGGAATTATTGGCCGGGGGGATGGGGTTGTCGGAATCGGCGGATTGATCCGCGGGATTCTGGGCGGCGATGGTGCTGATGTGGGGAGGCAGAGCCGGGCCACGGGAGAGCACGATCACGTAGATAACGAGGGTAACGACGAGGATTGCCCCGATGGTCAATCCGAATTTCACATCCTTGCGCATAGGTGGGACTCCTTTCCCAAAATCAATCGAATTGTCAGAGGCTCGCCCGGGCTGCAGGTGCCAGGCCGGGTCTAACGATTCCCGATCCTGAATCCTTTGGCGCCATTGGCGGCCGCACAACGCCGGTGCCTGAACTTTTTTCTTTGCCCCAGAGAAGCATGGGGGCGGCAATGGCTACCGACGAATATGTTCCCACCAATATGCCAATGAGAAGGACGAAAGTAAAGCCGTGGATGCCTGCACCACCAAGGAAATACATGAAAGAGACGGTCATGATGGTGGTGCCGCAGGTGAGGACGGTGCGGGAGAGGGTCTGATTGATGGCGTCGTTGATGACTTTGCGGTCGAGGTGGCCGTAGCGGCCGCGGTTTTCGCGGATGCGGTCGAAGACGACGATGGTGTCGATCATGGAGTAGCCCATGATGGTGAGGATTCCGGCGACGACGGTGAGGTTAATTCGGAAAGGTTCGATCTCGAGGAAGTTGTGGGGCCAGTACTGGGTGATGTAGTGGGCGAAACCGAGTGCGGCGAGGGTGAAGAGGGTGTCGTGGAGGAGGGCGACGACGGTGGCGGTGCCGTACTTGAGGTTGCCGAAGCGGACCCAGATGTAAATCATGATGGCGATGACGGAGAAGGTGAGGGCGAGGAAGGCGTCGCGCTGCATTTCGCCGGCGACCTGGGGATCGAAATTGGTTTCCTGCTCGAATGACGGGGGGTGGTTGATGGCATCCTTGGCGAGGCCCCAGAGAGGTGAGGCGAGAGCGTCGGCCCATTTGCCGGCGTCGGCTTGATAGGAGACGGAGGAGTTCCAGCCGACGATGACGGCGAAATTGGTTGGCTTGGTCGGGTCGCCGGGGGCCTGGACGACGTATTGGAGGTTTCCGATGGTGTCGGAAGAGCTGGAGCTGCGCTGGTCGTCGAGGCGCTTGGTGATCTCTTCGACGGAGAGGGGAGGAGAGATGTTTTTGAGGACGAGGACGACGCCACCGGGCTGGGCGGCGGCGGCGGGAGGGGTATATCCGTTGACGGAGAAATCTTTTCCGGTGATGGGGAGGGCGAGTTTGGTTGCGATGTCGTTGTAGGGCTGGGAGTGCGCCGTCAAAATCAGAGGGGAGGGTGATCTGGAGCTTGCCCTTCATGGCGTCGAGGACGGCGTTGCGGACCTGCACGCGGTTGTCGTTGGGGCAGACGATCTGGTAGCTGAGGCGGTCGGTGCCGACGGCGACGACGCTGGGGCTGGGGAGGGCGACGGGGTCTTTCTGGCTTTCGGCTTCGATGAGGGTGCGCACGTCGTCCTGGTTCATCGGCTCATTGAGCTGGAGCTGGAGGGAGGTGCCGGTGGCGAATTCGATGTCCATCATGCGGCCCTCTTTCACCTTTATGACAAACAGGCTCAGGCCGATGATGAGCGCGACGGAGCTGAAGGCGTAGAAGATCCAGGCGAGGCCCATCCAGTCGATGTTGGGCTTGAGGAGCTTGTCCCACTTGGGGAAGGTGAGAGGGAGGCTGCCGAGCTCGCGTCATGCCGTACTTGTCGATCATGATTCCGAAAATGGTTTTGGTGACGTAGAGGGCGGTGAAGAGGCTGGCGCCGATGCCGATGATGAGGGTGAGCCCGAAACCTTTCACTTCTTCAGAACCAAAAGCATATAGACACAGCGAGGTGATGATGCTGGTCATGTTGGAGTCGATGATGGCGCTTTGTGCCTGGGCGTAGCTGTTGCGGAGGGCCATGCGGAGGGGGAGGCCTTTGTGCTGTTCTTCGCGGAGGCGTTCGAAGATAAGGACGTTGGCGTCGACGGCGGTGCCGATGGAGAGGACGATTCCGGCGATGCTGGGGAGTGTGAAGGTTGCGTTGAGGGCGGACATCACGCCGAGGGTGATGACGAGGTTCATGCAGACGGCGACGAAGGCGACCATGCCGCCGACGTAGTAGTAGCTGATGAGGAAGACCCCGACAACGAGAAGGCCGAATCCGCAGGCGACGAGTCCGCGGTGGAGGTTGTCGGCGCCGAGGGTTGGTCCAATCTGCTGTTCGCTGAGGGGCTCATCGGAAAGCTGTGCGGGGAGAGAGCCGGCGTTGAGGGTGTTGATGAGGTAATCGAGGTCGTTGGTGGTGAAGCCACCTGCGCCACCGCCTTCGATGACACCGCTGCCGCCGGTGATGGGGCTGTTGAGATTGGGGGCGCTGATGATCTTGTTATCGAGGACGATGGCGAGTTTGGCGTGGGGATCGGGAAGGTCGGTTCGCTGCTTGGCGCGGTTATACCAATCGGAGGTGAGGTCGCCGAAGAGGTTTCCGCCGGTGGTGTCGAAGCTAAATGCGACTTCGTAGGAACCGCTTTGGGTCTGCTCGGGGCCGGCTTTTTCGAGGCCCCATTTTTCGGCGCTGGATTTGGTCATGGAGGCGTCGGGAGTGACGAGGACGGGCATGTAGTCCTTGCCGTTCCAGACGGTGTATTCGGGGGGGGCGGGTGGGCGTTCGAATTCGGAGGGTTTGTCGACTTCCATCCATTGGATGGTGTCGCCGGGCTGGGGGATGGGGCCGCGGCCACCGGGCTGCATGCGGGCTTCCATGGCTTTGAGGTCGGCGGGATTGGCGGTGACTTCGTCGGCGAGGATGTGGAATTCGAGGACGCCGGAGCCCTGGAGGAGGCGCTTCAGTTCGTCGGCGCTGGTGATGGCGTTTTTGACGGAGTCGAAGTCCTTATACTTCGCCTCGAAATTTTGCATCGCGCTGAGGATGGAGGGGAAGTCGGCGAATTTTTTGTGGAGCTGGTCGAGCTTGTCCTTGCCGGCTTTTTGCTGGTCGGGGTCGTCGGAATAGACCTGGTCGAGGATGGAGGCGAGATCGGAGGAGGGGAGATTGGTGTCCTCGACCTGGGCTTTGAGATCGTCGTAGGCGGTTTTGAGGGGATAAAGCTTTACGGCGAGGGCGGCGGGGGAGAGCTTGTCGGGATTTTTCTGGAGGGTTTGGATCTGGTCGAAGGTGGCGACCATCTGCTTGAAGAGATCGGCGCGGGTTTGGCTGTCGGAGGCGAGGTCTTGCAGGGCTTTGGTGCGCTGGGGGCCGGTGGAATTTTCGACGGCGTTGACGACGGCTTCCTGGGTGATCTTGGTGGAATCGAGGAGTTGAGTGGCCCGCTCATAAGCTTGCTTGATGGGGGTGGCTTCGGTGGCCTCGGGGGAGAGGGGCATTTCGATTTCGATGCGGTTGGCGCCCTGGGGACGCCAGACGAGGTTACGCAAGCCCGTCGGGTCGACGCGCTTTTTCAGCGCTTCCATGACGTGCTCGGAGAGATCGGGGTCGGAATTGTTGGGGGCCTGGATGGCGTAGACGAGGCTGACGCCGCCGACCATGTCGATGCCGGGGCGGAGGTCGGTTTTTTGGATCAACGAGAGATGGGGGTTGACGAGGCGCGAGGGGGGGCCCCAGAAAATCGCGAGGAGGGCTACGATGAGCACCGTGAGTGTGAGCGTGACTCTTCCGGAATAATTGGTTGGCATGGAGTTCCTGTGCGGCTGGGAATAGTTCTACGTTATCGGGGCTCCTTTTGGGCA
Organism: uncultured Phycisphaerales bacterium; assembly: GCA_963755915.1. GTDB lineage: Bacteria > Planctomycetota > Phycisphaerae > Tepidisphaerales > Tepidisphaeraceae > PALSA-1353. The sequence continues at coordinate 1,080,858 of CAVWLP010000002.1, read as the reverse complement.
GAAACGGCGAGCAAGCTCGCCGGCTACACTGGGAGCGGGTTGCGGTCTTTTTTTTATTTTACTTGGCCGAGCCGGCGGCCTCGTCCTCCGTTAGGACGCGCTTGATGGCGTCGCGGGTGAATTTGATCTTGGTGTTGGAGCTTTCGTCAACTTTGAGGACGACCTCGGTGTCGCGGACTTCGACGACGCTGCCGAGGATTCCCCCGGCAGTCATTACGCGGTCGCCGCGTTTCATGTTCTTGAGCATTTCGTCGCGTTGTTTTTGTTCCTGCTTCTTGGTTCTTGAGGAGCTGAAGAGGAAGAACATGAGCATGCCGAAGATGACGATCAGGAACATGTCCTGGGGGTTGGCCCAGAAGGGCATGGCCTGGGTGGGCTGGGTGGTGGCGCCGTCGGACAACAGATGCAGGATGCTCAAGAAGGTCTCCTTCGAAAAACCGCGATGCCGATCAATCTTCAGGCCCGGCCGCAGGATCGGCTTCTGGGGCCGGGCCCAGCTTGCAGCGGATGTCGCTCGAAATAAAGGAGGCGAAGGTTCCTTCGCCGATCGAGCGGCGCATATCCGCCATCAACCGCTGGTAGAACCGCATATTATGCACGGAAAGTAGGATGGGGCCAAGCATCTCGGCGGCGAAAAAAAAGTGGCGGATGGCGCCGCGGGTGAAATTTTGGCAGGCAAAGCAGTCGCAGCCGGGCTCGATGGGGGCGGGATCGCGGTGGAATTTGCTGTTGCGGAGGCGGAGTGGGCCGTCGGCGGTGAAGGCGTAGGCGTTGCGGCCGTTGCGGGTGGGGAGGACGCAATCGAACATATCGATGCCGGCGGCGACGGCGATAGCAATATCGCGTGGAAATCCTACGCCCATGAGGTAGCGGGGTTTATCGTCGGGGAGGGAGGGGGTGATTTCGCGGAGGATGAGGGACATGCCCTCGAAGCCTTCACCGACGGCGAGGCCGCCGAGGGCGTAACCGTCGAAATCCATGGCGGAGAGGGCTTTGGCGCAGTCGAGGCGGAGCTGGACGTCGATACCGCCTTGAACGATTCCGAAGAGGCCTTGCTGGTCGCGGCGCTGGTGGGCGGCGAGGGATTGCTCTGCCCAGCGGAGGGTTCTGTCGACGGCGCGGCGGTGGATTTCGGGGGGGGCGTCGCCGGGGGGGAATTCGTCGAGGGCCATCATGATGTCGGAGCCGAGGTCGTTCTGTACGTGGATGCTGCGCCGCGGGTCGAGGAAGACTTCGGAGCCGTCGATGTGGGATTTGAATTTGACACCGGCGTCGGAGATTTCGTTGAGATCGGCGAGGGAGAAGATTTGGAATCCACCGCTGTCGGTGAGGATGGGTCCGGGCCACGCCATGAACTTGTGGAGATCGCCGAGGGCGGCGACGGCTTTTTCGCCGGGGCGGAGCATGAGGTGGTAGGTGTTGGCCAAAACTAGCTGCGTCCCCGTTTTTTGGATTTGGTCGGGGAGGACGCCTTTGATGGTGCCTTGGGTGCCTACGGGCATGAAGGCGGGAGTGTCGAAGGAACCGTGGGGGGTGTGGACGCGGCCGAGGCGGGCGGCGGTATGGGGGTCTTTGGCAAGGGGCTCGTAGCGGATCGGTTTCACGCGGGGTCCAGATCGAGGTCGCAATTGAGGGTGGCGGCGACGGATTGGAGCTCGGAGCGTAATTTGGGGATGGGGACGTTTTCGGGGATGGTGAGGCGCATCTCGGTTACGAAGAGTGGGGAGCCGTCGAAGGGTGCGGATTCTTGGCGGGCGGTGAGCTCTTCGATGTTGACGGCGAATTCGCGCAGGACCTGGGTGAGGCGGGCGACGATGCCGGGTTGATCGAGGGCGTAGGTTTTGAGGCGATAGGCTGTGCCGCGCACGGGCTTGGCGCCGTGGACGTGTGAGATGGTGAGGCGCAGGCCGATTTTTTCGCCGAGGGGTGGGAGTTGTGCGGTCAGGGCCGGGGCCCCTTCCAGGAGGATGAGCATGGCGAATTCGCCGCGGAGGTTGACCATGCGGGAATCGAGGATGTTTCCGCCCCCGGCGTGGATGTGGGAGGTGAGCTCGCCGACGATTCCGGGGCGATCGGGGCCAACAGCGGTAACGACGAACTGGGGCATTAAATTAACTGTAGCTGCTTCCTGTGGGGAAACAAAGGATTTACTCTGAATGGTGAAACTTCAGGGCTGCTGACGCATCCAAAAGGATTGTCGGGGCCAGAAACATCCAATTGGGAGCGTTCTCCATGAATAAGACGGGACTTGCGATTGTTGCGGCGTTTGTGTTTGGGGCTGTGTCGGCGGTGGCGGGCGCGGATGCGCCGCAGAGCGGGTTTTCGCTGACGATATATAGTACAGCTGATCCGGCCAGTTTCGATCCGCAGGATTATGCGCGGCAGCAGGCGCAGAATGCGTACTACTTTTTGCAGAATCCGCTGCCGGGGTTTGGGGTGGTGCGGGAGAATCGCAATATTCATCTGGAGGCGGGGGATAATACGCTGCGGTTTACGGATGTGGCGCAGCAGATCGATCCGACCACGGTTTCGTTTCAGGCGCTGACTTCGCCGGGATCGGCGAGCGTGCTGGAGCAGAATTATGAATATGACCTCGTCAGTGCGGATAAGATTCTGGGGAAGTATCTGGGGCAGGGCGTGTCGATCATGCGCCGCAACCCCACCGGGGCTGAAACGATTCAGGGAGACCTGCTTTCGTTTGATGATTCGAACCTGGTGATTCAGCAGGCGTCCGGGGATGTGCAGGTGATTCCGCGCGGGAATGATTTGATGGGGATTCAGCTTGCGAAATCGGATACGGGGCTGATTACCAAGCCAACGCTGGTGTGGAGGATTCACAGCGATAAGGCGCAGGATCAGTTGGCGCAGGTGACGTATCAGACTTCTTCGCTGACGTGGCGGGCGGATTACAACCTGACGCTCGACGCTGCGGAGGATGCGGCGGATCTGGGGGCGTGGGTGACGATCATGAACGAGAGCGGGGCGAGTTATCCGGATGCGCGATTGAAGCTGGTGGCGGGGGATGTGCAGAGGATCCAGCCGCCGCGGCCGGTGTTTCAGATGGCGCGGTCGGTCGCGGGATTGGCCGGCGCACGGAGCAGGGGTTTGTGGAAAAGCCGTTTTTTGAATATCACCTTTATACGCTGGGGAGGACGACGTCGGTTTCGAATAACAGTACGAAGCAGATTGAACTCTTTGATCCGAAGCTGGGTGTGCCGGTGACGAAGACTTATGTTTATTTCGGGGCGGGGGAGGAAATGCGGAACTGGAATTATGGGGGATCGCCCAATTTGGATTCTGGTTTGGGGACGCAGGCGAATAAGAAGGTGGACGTTTATCTTACCCTCAAGAACAGCGAGAAAAACGGGTTGGGGATTCCGCTGCCGGCGGGGAGGATTCGGGCGTATAAGCGCGATGAGGCGGATGGGTCGAGCGAATTCATTGGCGAAGATGTGGTTCAGCATACGCCGAAGGATGAGGATGTGATGATGAAGCTCGGCAGCGCGTTCGACATCGTCGGCGACCGGCGGCAGACGGATTTCAACGTCAATTCAAACGGACATGAGTCGACGGAATCATTCGAAATCAAGGTGCGGAATCATAAGGCGGATGCGGTTCATGTGATCGTGCGGGAGAATCTATATCGCTGGGCGAACTGGGAGATCACGGCTTCGAGCGATACTTGGGAGAAGAAGGATTTTCGGACGATTGAGTTTCCGGTGGATGTGCCGAAGGATGGGGAGAAGACGGTGACTTATACCGTTAGGTATACATGGTAGGCGTAACGTCGCCTCTGACCATTTCCGCTGATTCTGCCAGCCGCTTTCTCCCCCCCATTGCTGGAGTTGCAGATCAATTGAATATCGCAGAATGACGATATATCATTTTGTATCACTCTTTGGAGGCCACATGGCGACGCCCGTCAAAGTCAAAAAATGGGGAAGCAGCATGGCCGTGCTGATTCCCAGCCAGTTTGCGAAGATGCGGGATATCGACGTTGGCAGCGTGATTGACCTTGAACCTGTGCGCGTGGTTAAATCACGGCGGCAGCGTATCAAGTTATCTGAGCTCGTGGCGCGGTTCAGGCCGAAGCATCGGCACGGAGAATGGGACATCGGTGATGCGGTTGGTAAGGAAGTCTGGTAGGAAAATCGGGTAGGAATCCGCGATGGCCAGACTCACGTATGTGCCGGACCGCGGCGATTTAGTGCACGTCAATTTGAGCCCCTCCGCTGGCCGTGAATTGACCGGCCCGCATTACGCGCTGGTTCTGAGCTCTAAATCGTACAGCCAGGCGACTGGGCTTGCCGTGTGTGCCGCGATTACGTCGCGGATTCGAGGCGGTCCGTTTGAGGTGCTTTTGCCGAAGGGCGTCTTGCCGCCCAAAGCGGGCGTGGGTGAGGTTGATTCGGTAGTTCTTTCCGATGCCCTGCGTCAACTCGATTACCGAGAGCGTTCGATGAGCCTGATCGCCAAATGCCCGCGCGGCATTTTGGACGAGGTCACCATTCGCTCGCTTTCGCTCATCGACCCCGAGGCTGAGTTTTGACGAAATCGGCAATGCGTTTTCTTTTCGGCCTGCATCGACCTCGCCCAGGGCCCCGCAATTGTTACATCCCTCGTTTATTGAAAATTAACCAAACCCCGCGCAACCATCTCCCACACACAGACTTAAATCAAAATAAGTTAGCATATACTTACTAATTCGCCAAAAACGCAATATTGTCCGGGACTTCCGCGTCTTAAAGCTGGGATTTTTCGGGTTTTCACTCGAAAGGCTGCGTTGCCTCGATGGGCAACGGCGTGGAAGGTTCAGCGCTGCTCCTGCAGCGCATGCCGCGGCGTTCACCGGCGGCCGGACAACAAAAACCCCCGGTGACTTACTTGACGATTTTTTCAGCCTTCTTCCGTGCCACACGCTGACGCTGCAGCTCGCATTCCCGTTCTCGGCGCTGCAGGATGGGAATAATCTCTTGCAACGTGGCCCCTCCCGCGGCGACCAGGCTCAGCATCGCGTAGGCATATTTGCTCACCGGACGCTGCGTGTGCAGATAGATCAACAGCACCCCGATGACCGCGATGTAGAACCCGGTGGTGACGCCGTTTTTGCTGTGGCTGGTGAGATGGCGGAAGTGGGCGTGCACTTTCAGCCAGCGGAAAAACAGCTCGATCTTCCATCGCCAGCGGTAGAGCAGACCGATGACATGGGCGGGAATGTTAAGAAGATTGGTCAGCAGCCGCAGGGGCCTGTCGGGTTTGTCCGGGTCGAAGATCGTCACTTCCCGAAGCCATTTTCCCGCCGGAGGAGCAAAGCGTGGCCCTTCTGAGCCCAGGTATCCGATCCGGTCGCTGAGAATGCCGGCAGCGCGGTCTTCATCGCTCAGCGGCAGGGACTTGGGGGTCAAGTCATTGTTTTCGATGGGAATGAAATAGTTGTTTGACTTGAGCCGGAGCACAAAATCGCTGCAGGCATGTACGATCCGCTCCAGCAGCTCGAAACAGACGTAGCCGCGGTCCATGACGTAAATCTGTCCCGGCTCCAGGGACTGCATCAGCGCCTGCGCCTCGGAGCATCCCGCGCCGCTGATCGTCACTCCCTCGGGAACCCCCACGCCCGCCGCCCATTGAAGATTCAGGCGAATCGTGTCCATGGGCTTTCCGTTGGGTCGACTTTGATGCAGCGCCCAGGCCACGTCGGCGGCAACGGTGAACAGCGACCCATCCACCACCCGTACCCGCTCGGTCAACTCCGCCAGCTTCGGATCGCCGTGACGCAGGTGCGGCAGCCGCGCCCGCAACTCCTCGATGATCGGCTCCAGCAGCGTCGGATCGAACAGGGCGTTGGCATCGGAAAGCGTGGAACGCGGCAGGCGATCGACCGAAAGCTGCTCCTGCATCTGCTCGGTCTGGCTGAAATCCTCCATCGTCCGCAGGCTGCGAATCGCCGGCGTGAAAAACGCCAGCAGATAGGCAAGGGTCACATCGTCATAAAAAAGCGTGCGATTGGGGTGGGGATGCGCCGCCCGCAGGCGGGCCAGATGATCCTGCAAAATACCGACGTACTTGCCGCCGAACAAATCCTCCCCCCGCACCGCCGGCCGCGGCTTTCGTCCCGGCTTGGCGGGCAATCCAGAAGCTGGGCAAAGGTCCGCGTGCACGTGGCGGCAGTGAACCACAAAACGCTGCTTCGCGCAGGCGCAAGATTGTGTCATTGGTGAGCCCGCGTTCCGGACACTATTGCCAAAAACGTAACAAAACGTAAAATTATGTTAATCCCGTTCGGCACGCAGGCTTCATCGGAGCATTCCAAAGCTGTGGAGGACGCGAAACAATTGAAGCTTAGATACTTTTACTTTCCCCTGCTGCACGCCGGCGTCCGCAAGACGCAGCATCAACCGCGAGGTCTCCGCGGCGACGGATTCCCCTTCAGTTTACTCCCAGTTTTTTCAAGGCCTCCGCTCTTGCCCTCAGCTTAATCCCGGTGTTATCCGGCTTGTTCAGGAATCGAAGCACGTCCTGTTCCTCGGCCAGCCCCAGCAGATACCAGCCGATCATGTTCCGCATCGCCTTGTTCGGCTTCCTGCCGCTGATCAGCTGAATCAGCACGCAGACGATCAGCGCGCAGTGGATTTGGATGTCGATCCCCTCCTGGCGTTGGCTCAGCAGGTGACGCATGCCCAGCAGTTGCTTGAAGATCCGGAAGAACAACTCAACGGTGTAGCGGTACAGATAAATCAGGGCGATCAATTCCGCCGGCAGGTCCAGCAGGTTCGTGTACAGGATGATCAGGTCCGTCGGCTTGTTGCCGCTGCGCGTGCGGCGCGGATGGGGTTTCACCTGCACTTCCACCCGTCGCACCACCCTATCCGCCGCCGTCTCCAGGCCGTCGAGTTTCACCAGCGCGTCTCGCACCACGCCGCCGTCCAATGCTTCCTGTGAAAGCAATCGTTCTTCAAACAGCTCAAACACCGAGTTTTCCGCGGCCCGCATCACAAAGGAGCTTTGCGCCGCGGCGATGTCCGCAAAGAGGCTCCGGTCGGCGTAGCCGCCGTCTCCTACATAGCACCGTCCTGCTTCCAGGCTGCGCCGCAGGACGTTGTTTTCACGGTTGGCCCCCGCGTTGCGAGCGCCAGTGCGGTCGAGGCGATGGACTTTGAACGTCTCCAGATCGAATTGAACGTGCAAACGCCAGCCATAGACCGCTTTCCCGTCCCGGGAGGTGTTGTAGCGCGCATCGATGCCGCAAGCGGATTTGGCCAGCCGACTCAGCGCCGTCAGCACCGTCCCGTCGACCAGCGTGATCGCCTGCCCAAAGTCCGCAAGACGCGGATCGGGCGCCTGGGGCAGTTCCCCCGCCAATTCCTCAATCAGCGGCGTCAAACGCCCCGGCTCGAACACCCGAACCGATTCAGAGAAACTGCCCACGGAAAAACGCTTAATTCCCAGCGCCTTGGCCACCTTGGGCATTTCAGCAACCTCCTGAAGATCCCGCAGGGATTGGATCAGCGGATTCCAGGTGTAAAGCAAAACCAGCTTGCAATAATCGTCGAAGTGAAGCTGGCGGTTCCCGGCTCGATCCCGCTCACAGCCCACATCCCGCAGCGTGGGCAGCAGCGCGAAGACGCGCCGCAGATGTCCGAGGCACAGGATCTCTTTTTCCTTCAGTCTTGCCTGCACGTCCGGCAGCATGCCATAAAAAGATCAAAGGCGCAATCTCAATATCTTGCTGCTTGCGCGAACCCCGTGCCGAACGGGATTAAAATTATGTAACATTTCCGCGTTTTCAGCTCAAAAACCGCGTCCCCTCACGGCGATCGAATCGCAAACCCGGCGCGGATGTATTGGTTCACCGCCTCGGCGGTGAGGCGATTATCCCAGTGCCCGCGGCGCTGCTCGCGGGCGGCGGTGAGGAAGCCTTCCAGCGAATGATCCTCGAGGCCGATGGACTTGGCATAACTGGCGATGTCGCGGGAGGGATCGACAAACTTCGCGGCGGCGGTGTTGGGCTTCTCGCCTGTCTGAGCGATCCAACCGGCGAGGTCCAGGTATTTCTCGCCGATGCGGAAGGGTTGGGAGAGCTGGGACGTGTAGTGGTTGTTCTGGAAGACGAATTTGCTCTGCCAGTCGTGGAGAAAAATGTCGGGGTTGTCGGTTTGTTCGAAGAAGTTGTCGGTGGCGACGAGGCCGGCGGGCTCGGAGACCATGAAGAAGGCGGGGCCGGCCCAGTCGTAGACGATGTTGTGGCGGAAAATGCCGACAGTGGGGGCGGGGATTCCCTGGCGGCCTTCGGGGTAGAAGGCGAGGCCTTCCTGGCCGTTTCGTTTGTCGGGCTTGTGGGCGATGATGTTTCCCTCGGCGAGGGCTTGATAGCAGTTCAAAAATTCGAGGCCCTGGCCGCGCTCCAAACCCGGGGCGATGGAATCGCCGTCCAGCACGACGTTGTTTCTGGCGATGGAGGGGGAGAAGCTCATGAAGGCGCCGAGGGGATTTTTTAGAAATAGATTGCCTTCCAGCAATCCGCCGGGGCGGAGCTGGCAGCCGTGGCTGGCGGCGCGGGCGATGATGTTGCCGCGGACGGTGATGTGGCGGTCTTCGCCCATGTGGCCGTGCTGGAGGTACATGTCGTGGTTGAACATCGTTTTGCCGGCGCCGGGGAGGTCGGCCCAGCCGTTGTGGTCGAAAACGTTTTCGTCGATGAGGACGTTTTCAAAATTCTCCAGGTAGATTCCTGAGGACATGCCGAAGGCCCAGGAATCGAGGACTTCGCAGCGGCGGAGGATGAGGGTATCGAAATAGTTGGTGAGGGGGGCTTCGAGGACGAGGCCCATGCCGAAATCGCGGATGCGGCAGTCTTCGATCCAGAGGAATCTGCCCGGGCATATCAGGCCGATGCCGAAGGTCTGGTGGTCGCTCATTTTTTTGACGCTGAAGGTGGCGCGCTGGGAGGGATCGCGGGTGTCGGCGAAGAGGTCGAGGCTTTGGAGGACGAGATATCGGGGCTCGATCTTGGCGCCGAGGCTGATGTGGGAATAGAGGATGGGGCGCGGGAGGCGGGTACTGCCGTAGGCGCCGATGATGAAGGGCTCGAGGGCGCTGCGGCCCTGTTTTTCGATGTTGACGTCGAGGCCTGCCTCGCGGAAGACGTCGCCGCGCTTGAAGAGGATGCGATCGGGGTATCCGTTGCGAACGAGGGTGAGGGCTTTTTTCAGGGTTCGGACGGGCTGGATCATGCCGTCGTAGAAGTCACTGCCGTCGGAGCTGCTGACGAGGACGATGCGTGAGCCTTCGCCGAGGGGGAAGATGGTGAATCCGTCCTGGTCGCGCGGGAAGGTGAGAGCCCAGCGGTCGGCGACATTGGGGGCGAGCTGGGGCTCGACGGATTGCGGGGCATCGGCGCCGTTGCAAACGGCGGCAAGGAGGGCGATGGCGGCGATGAAAGAGGAGATTTTCAAAAATCCAGTCCGCCGCGGAGTTGGGGGCGCTTTTTCTTTGGTTTGGCGGGGGCTGTGTCGGCGGCTTTTTCGGGGGGTGGTTCTTCGGGGAGCATGGCCTGTTTGAGACTGAAGGACATTCTGCGGGCGATGGGATCGACGGAGAGGACGACGAGGCGGAGGGTGTCGCCCTCCTTGACGACCTCGCTGGGGGATTTGATGCGGCGATGGCTGATTTCGCTGATGGGGAGAAGTCCTTCGATGCCTTCCTCGACTTCGATGAAGGCGCCGAAGGTTTCGATCTTCGTGACGCGGCCGGTGATTTGGGAGCCGACGGAGTAGCGGGTTTGGGCGTCGAGCCAGGGGTCTACGCCGCGGGCTTGCTTGAGGCTGAGGCTGAGCTTTCCGGCTTCGCGGTCGATCTTGAGGATTTTGACGTCGAGGACATCGCCCTCTTTGACGATTTCGCCGGGATTGCGGACGCGGCGGAAGCTCATTTCGCTGACGTGGAGGAGGCCGTCGACGCCACCGAGATCGACGAAGGCGCCGAAGTCCATGATGCTGCGGACGGTTCCGCGGCGGATCTGGCCGACGGCGAGTTCTTCCATGAGCTTTTGCTTTTGCTCTTCGCGCTGGCGTTCGAGGATGTTTCGGCGCGAGAGGACGATGTTGCGGCCTTCGCGCTCGAAGGCGGTGACTTCGGCGGTGATTTTCTGATTGATGAACTGGGAGAGATCGGGGACGTGATAGAGATCGACCTGACCGGCGGGCATGAAGGCGCGCATGGTTTTGACTGTTAGTTCGAGGCCACCTTTGTTGACGGCGGTGACGGTTCCCTCGACGATTTGGCCGACTTCGAGGGTTTCCCAGGTGACGTTTCCGGCGGCGGCGCCTTTTCGGGAGAGGATCAGCAAGCCTTCGGAGGAGTCGTATCGTTCTACGTTGAACTCCATTTCCTGGCCGACCTGGGGGGGCTCTTCGAATTGGAGCGCGGGGACGACGCCCTGGCTCTTGCCACCGAAATCGACGAAGACGTCGTCCTTTTCGATGGAGACGATTTTTCCGCGGCGGACGCCTTTTTCGGTGTGGGGTTCGGTGGCTTTGGACTTGTTGAATCCGTAGAGGTCGTCGATGGAGATTCCGTCCATGGCGGCGTCGATCTGGGCGTCGAGTTTGGCGTCGAGATCGGGGCGGAATTTTTCTTTAAAGGGGTCGCTGGATTGGTTGCTGGCCATGGTTCCTTTTGAAAAGTAGCCGGGCATTTTATCGCCGGGGGGATGGAACGTCATTGGCGGTGCGCGAGACGGGTCTGGGGCGGGGTTTGGGCGGCGGGAGGGGACCCAATTTATACCAAAACGAACCAATATTCTACGATGAAGGAGAAATGTTCAATTGTTGAACTGCTTTTGGCTTCGCGCAATGCGGAGGAGTTGTGTTGCGCAAAGTTCGGGAAAATTTGCGTTGCCGGGCTAAACCGATAATTAATATTCGCTGAACTTGTGTTGTTTGTGCTAACATGGAAGGCAGCGTTAGATTGGGTGCCCTTCCAATACCAGCGCCGGAAATGATGGCGCGAATTGAACTGAAGCAGCTTCGAATTTGAATGAAATGTGAATGGGTGATCGCGCGTTATAGCATCGATCGAAATGCTGGGTGGAGTAAGGCGGTACGGGCGGCGCGGAATGTAAAGCGTGAACAGATTCTCGATGAGATCCTGTGGGAGGTTCGGGTAGTGGCCAAGTCTATTGAAGAATGGATGCGGGAGGGGGAGGAACTCTACCAGAACGCACTAAAAGAATACGAGGAGCTCGACGCGAAGGTGCTGGAGTTGGAGAAGCTTCTGGCGCAGAAGCAGGAAGAGGTAAATCAGATCGCGCAAGTGATTGGGAAGCCCCTGGTGGAAGGGAATCGGCGGCTGAGCGCGCAATTGATCGACGACCACGGTCCGTTATCTGTGCCGAATTCCCCGACAACGATAGCGCGAGCATTGACGGGTCGGAATCTGGGGAAATGAGTTTTTTGGGTATGGGTAGAAAGGATTGCAAGCCGCGCCAAGAGGAAAAGTTCGCAGAATCGGAAGTGATTCACCAGATTTTGCGGCGTACTACAAAAATAATCTTAAAATTTTGTGAGATGATTTGCCTGGAATCTACGTAGTAATATATTCGGCCAGAGTAAATTTTGAAGCGGTGTACTTTTAATCTAAATGTGTTTGAGACCAAAAAGGAAGTGCGCGTCGAAGGTGTATGGGGTCGGGGCGCACAACACAACGGAGCGAAGTTTTATGGCAGACCGGCGAGCAATAATGCGTATCCAACTGGACGCACATGCGAAAAACGCGTTGGACCAGCTTTGTGAGAAGAGGGGGATGACCCAGATCGCGATGATGTCGCGTCTGGTGGGCTGGTTTGTAAAACAGGACGAAGTCATTCAAACGGCGGTGATGACCTCACTTTCGGAAGCGGCCCTTGGGAAGCTTGCGAAACAGATGCTGAAGCAGATGGCGTCCCGAGGTAAGGATTAAAGGGAAGGCTTAAGGGGCAGGGAATGAAGACCGGAGCGTTTCCGGGCTATTCCATCATAGTGAAATTTAGTTAGTATATACCACTATTGTCTTCTAAGTCCTTTAGCGTAAGGAAACTACAATGGCTGCTGCTAATCAAACCCGCCGCGTGATCATGCGGATCGAACTTTACCCCGAGTCCAAGAAAGGGCTCGCCGATCTTTGCGATCGGTTGGGAATGACGCAGATCGCGGCGACAAGCCGGATCATCGAATGGTTCACGACCCAATCGGACGTTGTTCAGGCCGCTATCCTTGGGCTCTATCCGCACGACATTCGTTCTGAGGTCGTGGAGATGATCCTGAAGCGGATTGGATCGGACGGGAAAAAGAAGTCTTAGTTAATAGGCGTCCCTTTCATTTGTGAACGCGGTGCGCCGATGCTCTTCCCCAACGGCGTTTTTCTGGCCGCGTTTAATACTTCATCCGTAGCCTACCGTTTACTTTATTTCACAATTGGGGTCAAGGACGGGGCAGGGTTTTCGACACTTCCATGTCGAAGGTTTGCATTGGAGCGGATGGAGTGGGATCGGGGATCTGGACCGGCTTCAAGTCAGCAATGCCGCGGAGGATGTCGGCGGCGGAGCGGAAGGCGGGTTTTGCGGGGTCTTTTGGGCGGAGGATTTGGTCTGTAAGTGCAGACAGCATCTGCGCTTCAGGGCTATTCTTGTCAAATTCTATCAGATCGCTCAGGTCGGGATTGGCGTGCGGCGAGCTGATCTGCATGGCCAGATAAAAGCAGTCGACGGCCTTGTCGACTTTGTGGAGTCCTCCGCTAATCGCTTCGCTGGTCACTTCTCCAGTTCGTGTCATGCGGAGGAGCATGCGCTGGATTTCGCTGGTTTTCATCAACTCTTCAAAGAGGCTGGACAAGAGACGCTTTGCTTGAGATTTTCATCGACGCGGACAGCCGACCCGAAGTCAACAAAGCCGACGCCAGCGGGGGTAATTACAAAATTGTCCAGTCGCAAATCAAGGTGCATCACGCCAGCATCATCATGCAGCGCCCGCAGTAAATCGGCGCTTTGGCGGGCGAATTCGATCTGACCGAGGCGTTTGCCGCCGTTGCGCAGCCAACTGAGGTGGAGGCGTTTGGCGAATCCTTTTTCGTCCGTCTCCATGTCGAGGAGGCTGGGGACGCGATCGCTATACTCTGGAGGCAGGTCGCGGTTGACGATTTTGAGGATTGCCGCCTCGCGGGTCAGGAATATCGGGAAGATTTTGTCGGAGAATTTGCGGGCGCGTTTTTCGATGATTTCGGGGGCAAGATCGGGCCACTTATTGCGTAGCCGCCGCATCACCATTTCGAGGGTGGGGACCTCTTTTACGACAATATATTGGCCTTTTTGGGGGCCGCGCGTGAGATGAACATTATAAGTGAACCGATCCGTCGTTTCGCCGGGTGGAACGAGTTCAATTTTTGCGCGATGAAATAGTGGATTATTTTGGAAAACAGCGGGAAAGGGATGCCCAGAAATTTGCGGCGCAATTGGGAAGGGCGGTCGGTGAGATCGAACCCAGACTTTTCAAAGCCCTCGCTGAGCCGAACCGCTTCGTTATGTGACGGACAAATGACGATCGCCTGGCCACCCCAGCGGAGACGATCGAACACGCGACCGGGCTCCTCGGCCGCTTCGGCAATGCAATAGACTAGATCGGCCAGGCCCTTGCGTTTTTCGCTCAGGTCGACGGGTTGATAGTTTTTGATCTCGGGGTCGGCGGAAGCAGCGCGCCGGATGATGCGGGCGGGATCATCTGTGCCTTTTTCTGATGCCATGTCCCTTCCCGAATAGGCTTATATCTTGTTTCCCCTAGGCGACTCCGGCGGTGCCGGTTTCAATGGGCTGGCTGACGTACTCGCGTGGATCCGTGACATAGCCGGTGAGGGCGCTGGCGGCGACGGTGAGGGGTGAGGCGAGGTAGACGGCGCTCTTGGTGCTGCCCATTCGGCCGGGGAAATTGCGGTTGGTGGTGCTGATGCAGACTTCGCTGCGTTGGAGGCGGCCGAAGGTGTCACCGGGGCCACCGAGGCAGGCGGCGCAACCGGAGGAGCCGACGTTGCAGCCGGCGTCGAGGAGGACGTCTTCGACGCTTTTTTCGTTGGGGCCTTTTTCGACGCCGCGGAGGTTGAGGCGTTTCATGTCGGCATGGACTTCGGTGCTGCCGGGGACGACGAAGGTGGGGATTTTAACGCGATTCCCCTTGAGGATGTTGGCGGCGAAGATCATGTCGGTGATCTTGCCGCCGGTGCAGCTTCCGATGTAGGCCTGGTCGAGTTTGACGTCGCGGCAGTTGAAGACGGTGTCGCGGTTGTCGGGGCTGTGGGGCTTGGCGACCAGCGGCTCGAGCGTTGCCAGATCCCACTCGGCATCGAAACAATATTTCGCGTCGGGGTCGTCGCGGACGACTTCCCAGGTGGGGATTTTGCTGCGATTTCGGACATATTTGAGGGTTTTTTCGTCGACGTCGCAGACGCCATTTTTGCCGCCGGCTTCGATGGCCATGTTGGTGAGGGTCATGCGGTCTTCGAGGGTGAGGGAGGAGATTCCGTCGCCGGCGAAGTACATGCTGCGGTAGGTGGCGCCGTCGACGCCGATTTCACCGATGACGGCGAGGATGAGGTCCTTGGCGGTGAGGTATGGGGGGATGGCGCCGTGGAAGGTGAAGCGCATGGTCGGGGGGACTTTCAACCAGAGCTTGCCGGTGCCGAGGACGAAGGCGGCGTCGGTGTTTCCGATGCCGGAGGCGAATTGGCCGAAGGCGCCGGCGGTGCAGGTGTGGCTGTCGGTGCCGAGGAGGATTTCACCGGGTCGGACGTGGCCCTCTTCGGGGAGGGCCTTGTGGCAGACGCCTTTGTAGCTGGTCTTGGTCGGGTCGCGGTAGGGGTTGGGCATTGTCGGTTCATTTTTGACGAACTCGGCGTCGTAGAAATATCTCAGGCCCTGCTGTTTGACGAAATCACGCAGGATTTGCACGTTGCGATGGCACTTCTGGTCGGCGGTGAAGATGTAGTGATCGGGGATGATGACCACGCGGTCGGGATCCCAGACTTTGGCGTCTTTCCCGAACTGTTCGTGGAAGATGCCGATGGTGCCGGGGCCGCAGACGTCGTGGGTCATGAGGATGTCGACGTTGACCCAGACGTTTTCGCCGGGGAAGACGGAGGATCGACCTGCGTGTCGGGCGAGGATTTTTTCTGTGATTGTCATGGACGGCATTTAAGGCACTCCGCAATCGAAACAGGGGATTATAGCCCTCCGGGGGCAAGACGCGAGGGGGGAGAAATGGGGGGCGTAAGAGTGGGGTTTTGCGTGAGTTTGGGATGTTTGTAGTGCACGAAACGCGCTCCCCTGCGGGTCGCGGCTAAACGGGGAGAGAGGGCGTCGTCGAATTGTGGTGCTCGGGTTAGTTTCGCGCCTGGGTGGCGAGGATTCGGGCGATGGCTTCGCAGATTTCGGAGCGGTGGATGCCGCCGAGGGCGAGGGCTAACTGGGTTTCCATGAGGCCGTAGGGGATTCCGGTGTCGTAGCGCTGGCCGAAGGAGATGAGGCACCAGTATTTTTCGCTGTTTTGGCGCATGTGCTCCTGGGCGGAGGTGAGCTGGATTTCGTTTTTCTCCTTGAGATTGTTTTTGATGAGGTATTCGAGGGAATCGAATATTTGGGGGGAGAAGACGTGCATGCCGAAATGGGCGAGGTAGTTTCCGGCGGGCTGGCCGGGGGTTACCAGGCTCTTGCGGGCGGTTTCAATCGTGGGTTTTTCCAGAATCAGGTCGGCTTTATAGATTCCTTTTTCGGGTTCGAGGGGGAGGCCGCGGATTACGCCGAAGGAATGGAGTAGGCGCTCGAGGGTGGGTTGGACGGCGCTGATCGCGTCGAGGGAATTTTTTTCGAAGACGGAGACAAGTTGGCGTGCGCAGCGGTCTTTGGAGTCGCTGATGTAGACGTGGTCGCCGAGGAGGAGGAGGAAGGGTTCGTCGCCGACGAAATGTTTGGCCTGGTAGACGGCGTGTCCGAAGCCTTCGGGGCTGTGCTGCTCGGCGAAGCGGAGGCGTTCGCCGAAGCGGCCGAGCTTTTCGGATTCGACGATGGCCCAGTCCTTGCCGCGGAAGGCTTTGACCATGTCGTCGTCGAGCCGGCGGAAATATTCGCGGTACTGTTTTTCGTCGCCGGGCTGGGTGACGATGCAGATTTCTTCGATGCCGGAGTCGAGGGCTTCTTCGCCGATGATTTGAATGATGGGTTTGGTGAGACCGTCGCGGTCGACGAGGGGGAACATTTCTTTTTGGACGGCGGTGGAGGCGGGGTATTGGCGGGTGCCTCGGCCGGCGGCGGTGATGACGGCTTTGCGGACTTTGGGCATGGGAAAACTCCTTCTGAAAGAGCATAGGAACTGATTTTAAACTAGCGAGGGGACCGGCTAATAATCGCGGCGGCAGAAGATCCAGGCGGCGAGGGTGAGGATGACGAGCTCGAAGGTTACGGAGGTTCCGACGATCCAGCCGACGGTTCGCTTGCGCATTTGCTTTTGGACTTCGCGGGGGTCGACGGGATTTCCGTTGAAATCTACGGTTTGCTGGGGGGAATCGTCGCGGGTGTCGTTGACGGACTGGAGGTTGGCGCGCTGGACGAGCATTCGCTGGAGGAGATCGACGGTTTCGGAGGTTTTGGGTAAGAGTGTTTTCACTTCGTAGAACATTTCGTGAGGACGGGTGAAGGGGTTGTGCTCGTTGGCTCGCTCGGCCTGGCGCGAATCCAGCTCTTTTTGATACATTTTTACGTAGCGGGCGTTGCGATCGCTGGGGAGGGTGGCGGCGGCGTGCTTGGCGTCGGCAAGGGAGTTTTGGGTGGCGTCGATCTGGCGATCGAGCCTGGCGGCGGAATTGTCATCGGCGATTTTCAGGGTGAGTAGGGTTACCTCAGTGGTGTGTACGCCGAAAATGCAGAGCCAGAAGAGGAGGGTCAGCAGGATCGCAGAAATTGTGGAGCGAGACCAGACACCGACGAGGACGCAGAAGCAATAGAGGTAGCTGAAGAAGAGGACGACGATGGGGACGGCGAGGAAGATTCCAGGTTCCCAGGCGCCGCCACGGATGCCGATGACGAGGAAACTGGCGGCGCAGAAGCAGGCGATCTGGAGGGCGACGAAGAGGAGGCCGCAGAAGTATTTGGTGAGAAAGAGTCGGAGGCGGCCGAGGGGCTTGGAGAGATAGAGGTCGACGGCGCCGGTGGCGAGGAAGTCGGGGAAGAGGCTGGCGGTGGAGATGAGGGCGAGGATGGTTGCGATCCAGGTGAGCCAGAAGCCGATGCCGTAGTTGAGGAAGACGGTCTTGTAGAAGTCGGCGGGGGAGATGTCGTTGCTGTTGAAGAAAACGGAGGGGATTTTCCACCAGAGGATTTCGAAGCCGGCGGGGGTGAGGCCGATGCCGGCGAAGGAGGCGGCGACGAGGGTGGAGATGATCAGGACGATCCAGAACATTCGCCTGGAGTTCAGGTCGCGGTAGGCGTCGAGGATAAGGGCCAGGGTTTGAATCATTTCTGGATGATGGGAAAGGCGGGGGGCATGGCGCCGGGGAGGACGCGCTGGCCGGTGATGGGATCGGTGACGACTTCGAAGAAGAGATCCTCGAGGGAGGGGCGAACGAGTTGCATGCGGCGGACGATGAGGCCGGCGCGGCGGAGGGCGTCGAGGATGTGCTGGACTTCGGCGGGTTCGGTTTTGCCGATGCGGAGATTTGAGCCGTCGAATTCGCACCAGGTTTGGTCGGGGAGGTGGGCTGGAGTTGGGTGGCCGGGCATCGGAGGGGTGGGGGAATCGAAAGCGCCCGGCAAGGCGGCGCGGACGGCGTCCCAGGCAGGATTTTCGAGCTCGAAGAGGTAGCACTGCTTGGCGATGGTGAGCTCGTCGACGGAGCCCTGGGTGGCGACTTTTCCGCCGACGAGGATGGCGACGCGATCGCAGACGGTTTCCAGCTCGCTGAGGAGGTGGCTGTTGATGAAGATGGTGGCGCCTTTTTCGCGGAGGTGGAGGAGAGCCTGACGGATGTCGCGTCGGCCGGCGGGATCGACGCCGTCGGTGGGCTCGTCGAGGATAACTAGATCGGGATTTGCCCCGAGCGCCTGGGCGAGGCCGATGCGCTGGAGCATGCCTTTGGAATACTGCGAGATTTTTGTGTCGGCCCAGTCGGTCATTCCGACGAGCTGGAGTAATTCGGATGCGCGGTGCGCGGCGTGGTTGGCGCGGGACTTTGGCGAGGGCGGAGAAGAATTCGATGACCTGGCGGCCGGTGAGATATTTCGGGAAGCGATGATTTTCGGGGAGATAGCCGATGCGCGATAGCGTGCCTTTGTGACCGATGGGGCGGTCGAGGATTATTCCTTCGGCGCGCGTCGGGCGGACGACGGTGACCATGATTTTGACGAGGGTGCTTTTGCCTGCGCCGTTGGGGCCGAGGAGGCCGAAGATTTCACCGCGATGGACCTGCATGGCGACGCCCTGAAGGGCGTGCACGCGGCGGCGGTATATTTTTACTACGTTTTGGAGGTTGATCGCGTAGGAGGTGGGGGTCACTTAAATTGGGCTCGAATGGGGATAGAATAGCGTGGATCAATGGACAAAGAAATCGAGCGACAACTCGCGATCAGGGACAGCTATCGGCGGAAGCTGGCGTGGGCGAAGACGCCGGAGCAGCGCATGCGCGAGATGCGGGAGATGCAGAAGGCGGCGTTTGAGGTGATGCGGCAGAATCCGGTGGGGTATGCGCATTTTTTGCGGCGGAATTACCGGAAGCGATCGATCAGCGGCTTGGATCGGGTTGAGCGATGAGGCGGAACGCGCACCCCTGCGGGGTTGCGGCTAAACGGGGAGGGGTTTTTGGTGATCGCATTGGGTCAGCGGGTGGGGCTTGTTTCGGAATGATTCGCTTCCGAGGGGGGCGGGAGGCGTTTGTCGTCGGCGAGGACTTCGGCGACGTAGCCTTTGATGCGCTCGTCGTTGAGTAATTGACTCATGAGGACGCGGCGATAGCCGGTGGCGCGGAGCTGTTCTTTGAGGAAGTCGGTGCGCTCCTGTTTTAGTTTTTCGTTTTGGGAATAGAGGGCGTCTTCGAGGGCTTCGTTTTCTAAGAGGAGGGCGTACATGGCGTCGGCGCGTTTTCCGCCGGAGGAGAAGAGGCCGCCGAGGCCGGCGGCTTTTTTGCGGTATTCTTCGACGCGGGTTTTGAGGGATTCGACCTCGGCGATGAGGTTGGCGTTCTGGTCTTTGAGCTGGGCGGTTTCGGATTCGTAGAGCTGCTTGAAGCCGCGCTGGGCGGTGAAATGTTCCTTGTCTTTGACGTCGAGCTGCTTGAGGGCGGAGAGGGTGCCGATCCAGCGGCCGACGCGATAGCCGATCAGGAGGAGGGCTGCGCCGGCGAAGGCGAAGATGATGAGTTCGGGGGTGGAGTAGTGGGGCATGGGGGAATCATAACCGGGGGGGATGGGAGTTGACTATTGAGGAATGACAAATGCCGATTTCAGATTTCGGATACAGAGCGCTTCCCTTCGGGTCGCTGCTAAACGGGGGACTGCGCCGGGCAAGCCCGGCGGCTACACGGGGAGATCGGATTTGAGATTTGAGATTTCAGATTGGGGTTTTTATTCCTGATCGATTTGTTCGTCGGAGGCTTCATCGAGGGAGGGGCCTGCGGTGCGGGCTTCGCGGCCGCGGACTAAGAGGCGGATGGGGACTTCGGGATAGGGGAGCAATTCGCGGAGGCGGTTGATCATGAAGCGGCGGTAGGCTTCGTCGAGGAATTTGGGGTTGTTGACGAAAAGGACAATCGTTGGGGGGGCGACGGCGGTTTGGGTGGCGTAATAGATTCTGGCCTTGCGGCCGCTGGGGGTGCTGGGGTTTTTTTCCTCGAGGATCTGGCGGACGACGCGATTGAGCTGGCCGGTGGTCAGGCGGGTGGTGGTTTGTTTAAAGAGGTGCTGGGATTCGTCGAGGATCGTCTGGATGTTTTTGCCGTCCTTGGCGGTGATGAAGGCGATGGGGGCGTAGTTGAGGTTCTGGAGTACCTCATCGAGGTACTCGCGGAATTCCTGCATGATTGCGGTCTTCGTCGATTCTGCCGTCGGCAAATTCCTTGCGGGTTTCGCGGAGTTTTTCGCGGGTGAGGTCCCACTTGTTGATGGCGAGGATGACGGGCTTGAACTGGTCGGCGATGTACCGGGCGAGCTTTTTGTCGGGCTCGGAGACGGGCTCGGTGCCGTCGATGAGCATGACGATGCACATCGGCGCGGCGGATGGAGCGCTGGGCGCGGTGGAAGCTGTAGAACTCGATGTCGCTGGCGACGATGCGGCGTTTTTTGCGGACGCCGGCGGTGTCGATGACGATGAGGGTTTTGCCGTCCTTGTCGAAGCGGACGTCGATGCTGTCGCGGGTGGTGCCGGGGATTTCGGAGACGATGACGCGCTGGGGGTCGCCTTCGTAGAGGCGGGCGATGGCGTTGACGAGGGTGCTCTTGCCGGCGTTGCGCTTGCCGACGATGGCGAGCATCATCTGGGGTTTGGGGAGGTCGGTCGGGGCATTAGAGAGGTCGATATTTTTTTTGATGGCGATGAGGAGCTGGTCGAGGTTTCGCTCGTTGAGGGCGGAGACACCGATGGGGGTGCCGAGTCCGAGGCGGGCGAAATCGCCGAGGGCGACGTCGGCGTTGGGGCCGTCGGCTTTGTTGGCGACGAGGAGGGTTTTGACGCCGCGTTTGCGGAGCATGGCAGCGATTTCTTCGTCGCCACCGGTGAGGCCGTCCTGGCAATCGACGATGAAGAGGACGAGGGAGGCCTGGGTCATGGCGATTTCGATTTGCTGCTGGATGTGTTCAGTGAGCTTGTTGGGGTCGACGAAGCCGTAGCCACCGGTGTCGACGAGGTCGACGAAGCGGCCGTCGATTTCGAGGGGGAAGGAGACGCGGTCGCGGGTGACGCCGGGCATGTCTTCGACGATGCTGATGCGTTTTTGGGCGAGGGCGTTGAGGAGGGAGCTCTTACCGACGTTGGGTCGGCCGACGATGGCGATGACGGGGAGGGAGGGCATTGGAGGGGGGCATGTTACAGAATGTTACGTTTTGTTACACTTTTTGAGGTTTTGTAAGTGAATGCTTACCCTACACGTATTGGCATGGAACGCGCGGCGCGGCTCGACTGAGCTCGCCGAAGTTAAGCGCGGCTGCAATACGGGGATTTAGCGCTCGTGCGCGGGGTGGTGGCGAACCTTAAGATTTTTTTGGAATAAGGGGGCGAGGGGAGTGGTCTTAGAGGTGAAGTCAAAATGAAAGGATGTTTTATGATCGGTATGTTGCGGAGAATGGGGGGTTTTGCGGTGGTTGTTGCGGCGGGGTTGATGGGGGGTTCTTCATTAGCGCGCGGCGCGACGATGGAAGTGGCGGCGGGAATTTTAAAGCCAACCAACCTGGGTGGAGGCGAATGGCAATATGCGATTACGCTGTTCAATGAATCGGGAGCGGACAACGCGGACACGACGGTTGGGACGTTCTGGTTTTCGTGGGCGCCGGGGCAGGAATATATGGAGGCGGTGCCGACGGATGTGACGTCGCCGGCGGGTTGGACGGAGAAACTGACTGGAGCCGACAACTCGACGGATGGAACGTCGATTCAATGGGTGGCCGGGAGCGGGAGCCTGCTGCACGCAGGGCAATCGATATCGGGATTCCAGTTCGACAGCACGGAAAGTCCAACGCAGATCACGGGGCCCTCGAGTTACTTCCAGCATGAGATGGAGAACCAGGCGGCGGCATATACGATGGGGCCGTTCAGCGATACGACTAATGGTGGAGATGTGTTTGACGTGACGTTTTCACAAGCGGTGATTCCACCACCGGTGACTCCGATCGGCGGGTCGGCGGTGCCGCTGCCGGCGGCGGCGGGGCAGATCCTGGTTGCGCTGATTGGGCTGGGGACGATCGCGGTGGCGAGGAAGTGGACGAAGCGCGTTGAGGCGTTTTAGACGTTGTGCGAACGCGCTCCCCTTCGGGTCGCGGCTAAACAATTATTTCACATCGACTGGCGCGCCGTTTTTGCGGACGCTTTCATACATGGCCTGGATGATGGCGACGGCTTTGCGGGCTTCGGGGCCGGCGGTTTCGGCGTCCTGGTTTTTGGACCAGGATTCGTAGACGTGGTGCATGTTTTTGCCGTGGAGGTCGAGGCCGATGTCGGTGGCGGCTTTGCCGCCGCCGGAGTTTTGGGCTCGGGTGGGGTCGAGACGGTTGAGGAGGTCCTGATCGGTGGGTTGGGGGTCTTTGAATTCGAATCGTTTGAGGCCGTTTTCGCTGATGGCGGAGCCGAACTCGCCGCCGATTTCGATGCGGACGGGTCCGCCGGGCCACATGGCGGTGGTGGAGACAAAGGTTCCGTAGGCGCCGTTTTCGAATTGTAAAGCACAAGTCAGGGTGTCTTCGACTTCGATTTGCGGGTGGATTCGGCTGGAGGCGAAGGCGGTGACGGTTTTGATGGGGCCGATGATCCATTGGGCGAGATCGACCTGGTGAACGCCCTGGTTCATGACGGCGCCGCCGCCGTCGAGCTTCCAGGTGCCGCGCCAGCCGGCGGTGGCGTAGTATTCGTCGCTGCGATACCAGGGGGTGAAGATTCCGGCCCAGGCGAGGCGTCCGAAGCGGTTTTGTTTGACGGCGTCGCGGAGGACGATGTTGGCTTCGTTCCAGCGGTTCTGGAAGATGCCGGCGAGGCGGACGCCGTGCTTTTTGGCGGCGTCGATCATTTCATCGACGCGGTCGGGGAGGATTTCCATCGGCTTTTCGACGAGGACGTTTTTGCCGTGCTGCATGGCGGCGATGGCGGGGCCTTGGTGCTCGCCGGAGGGGGTGCAGACGTGGACGGAGTCGAGCTTTTGGGTTTTGAGCATCTCCGTCAGGTTGGTGAAGATGGGGACATCGGTGCTGGTTTGAGTGATGACTTTTTTGGCCTTTGGGCCTTCGATGTCGCAGACGGCGACGACCTGGCAGTTGGGGACTTTCTGGAGGGAACGGAGATGGACTTCGCCGACGACGCCGGTGCCGATGATGGCGATTTTCCAGGGACCGTTGGGCATATTGGCGAGATGCTACGGGTCGGGGGGGATGGGGACAAGGGGATTAAAGGACGGGGAGATTGGTATTTTCATTCTTGCCTAAATCTTCTTTTGGTAAGGGGGTTTCGGGGGGAAGAGGATAAAGAGTATTTTCGGTTACGGTTTTGGTGACGAGAAGTGGCGGTGGCTCGAATGTAACACGCGGTTCCGCTGCGAGGGCACACGGCTCCCCTGGTGACGTTCGGGACGGCTTTGGGGGCTTGGTTCCCGTGGGTGCAAGCACCCACGGCTTTGTTATGGGAGGGTGGTGGGGATTCGGGGATCTTTCGCGCGGCTTTTCGCGACCCTCGGAGATAAATGCGATTAGAAGCTTGTGGTGACGTAGGGCAACAGGGCGATGTAGCGGGCGCGTTTGACGGCGCGGGCGATCATGCGCTGTTCCATGGCGCTGGCGCCGGTGCGTTTGCGGGCGAGGATTTTGCCGTTGCCGCTGACCATCTTGCGGAGGGATTCGGTGTCCTTGTAGTCGATGTAAACCTTTCCGGCGGCGCTGGTGCGGGCGATCTTTATCTTGGGGCGGGAAAAGGTCTGGAACTTTTCAGATTTTTCGCGGCGTTCGGGCTTTTCTCTGGGCATTAATGGCTCCGTGTTCAGTTAAATCAAGGGTGGAGAATTGTAGCGATGGGGAAGGGGATGGCAAGCGGCGCTGCGCGAGAGAGGAACAGTAGAAAGTAGACAGCAGAACAAAGGAGCCCCCACCCCGGCCCTCCCCCGGAGTGCCAGGGGAGGGAAAAAGATGGCGAGCGACTGCAAAAGAATGTCAGACCCGCGAGCTTTGAAGCACCCCGCTGCCCGCTTTGCCCGGCTGCGATTGCTCTCCTACAATGACCCGTTCGAATTCCGGCTTAACTTTGGCTAACGCAGAACAAAAGTTCATTCGGATCAAGGGAGCGCGCGAGCACAATCTTAAGAATATCAACGTGGAGATTCCGCGCGATCAGCTCGTGGTCGTCACGGGGCTGAGCGGGTCGGGGAAATCGACGCTGGCGTTTGATACGGTTTATGCGGAGGGGCAGAGGAAATATGTGGAGTCGCTGTCGGCATATGCGCGGCAGTTTCTGGAGCAGCTTCAGAAGCCGGATATTGATGAGATCGAGGGGTTGCCGCCGACGATTGCGATTGAGCAGAGGTCGGCTTCTTCGAATCCGCGGAGTATCGTCGCGACGACGACGGAGATTTATGATTATTTGCGGGTGCTGCTGGCGCGGGCGGGGACGCCGCATTGCTGGATTTGCGGGAGGGAGATCGCGAGTCAGTCGCCGTCGCAGATTGTCGGATGCGGTCATGAAGTATCCGGCCGGGACGAAGGTGATGATCCTGTCGCCGCTGATCAAGGGGCAGAAGGGGGAACACAAGGAGACGTTTGGGGCGATTAAGCAAGCAGGGGTTTGTGCGAGCGCGGGTGGATGGGGAGATTCTGGAACTGGCGGGAAATGAAGCCGCCGGCGCTGACGAAGACGAAGGTTCATACCATTGAGGCGATTGTCGATCGGATCGTGCTGAAGCCGGAGGTTCGGTCGCGGCTGGCGGACAGCATTGAGACGGCGCTGAAGCTTTCGCAGGGGTTGGTTGTGGTGACGGTGCAGAAGGAGGGGGAGGGGTGGTCGGACCAGACGTTCAGCGAGAAATTTGCGTGTCCGGATCATCCGCATGTATCGCTGCCGGAATTGGAGCCGCGGATATTCAGCTTTAACAGTCCGCATGGGGCGTGTTTGGCGTGTCATGGGCTGGGGACGAAGTTCGAGTTTGATCCGGAGCTGATCGTTCCCGATCCAGTCGCTGTCGCTGGAGAACGGGGCGATTGAGGCGTGGCGGAAAAACGGCAAGCGGATGAATATTTTTTACAGCCGGGTGCTGCGGCAATTTTGCCGGGATTTTGGGATTTCGTATACGCAGCCGTTCAAGGACATTCCGAAGAAGGTTCAGCAGATTTTGATGGAGGGGACGGAGAAGCGCGGGGATGGAGGGACGGGGACGTGGTTTGAGGGGGTGCTGCCGAATTTGCAGAGGCGGTTTGATAATACCGAGAGCGAGTTTGTGAAGACGCGGCTGCATCAATATATGTCAGAGCAGCCGTGCGAGGTTTGCGGGGGGACGAGGCTGAAGAAGGAAGCGCTGGCGGTGCGGTTGCACAGTGATACGCCTGGGCCGGTGGCGGCGCCGCTGCCGGGGGCGGAGGGGATTAAGCTGCCGGGGTATAGCATTCATGATGTTT
This sequence comes from uncultured Phycisphaerales bacterium, assembly GCA_963755915.1. GTDB lineage: Bacteria > Planctomycetota > Phycisphaerae > Tepidisphaerales > Tepidisphaeraceae > PALSA-1353. Next base: position 1,055,501 of record CAVWLP010000002.1, on the reverse strand, counting down.
CGAGTTTGACCGTCGAGACGGCGAAGCGGTTTTTTGAGAATCTGCGCTTGAGCGAAGAAGGGGCGGCGATCGCGGAGCCGATCGTGCGGGAGATTTCGTCGCGGCTGGGGTTCATGGTGGATGTGGGGCTGGGCTATCTGACGCTGGATCGAAAGACGGCGACGCTTTCTGGCGGCGAGGCGCAGCGCATCCGGCTGGCGACGCAGGTGGGGAGCGGGCTGGTGGGGTGTGTTATGTGCTCGATGAGCCGACGATCGGGCTGCATCAGCGCGATAACACGCGGCTGATTCGGACACTGAGACGGCTGCAGGATATCGGGAATACGGTCATGATGGTGGAGCATGATGAGGAGTGCATCCGGGCGGCGGATTATCTGATCGATATCGGGCCGGCGGCGGGGCGCATGGGGGGCAGGTGGTGTGCGCAGGGGCCGATGCCGGATGTTTTGGAGAATACGCATAGTACGACGATTAAATATCTGACGGGGGAATATGCGATCGTGACGCCGCAGGCGCGGCGGCCGGTGAATCCGGATAAGAATGCGCTGGAGCTGCGGGGGTGCCGGCAGAACAATCTCAAGGATATCGACGTGCGGATTCCGCTGGGGGGGCTGGTTTGCGTGACGGGGGTGAGCGGGTCGGGGAAATCGACGCTGGTGAATCAGACGCTTTTGCCGGTGCTTAAGCGGAAGCTTTATGCTTCGAAGGTGAAGGCGGGGGTGCATAAGGCGGTGAATGGGGTCAATAAGATCGACAAGGTGATTGAGATTGATCAGAGCCCGATCGGGCGGACGCCGCGATCGAATCCGGCGACGTATACCGGCGTGTTCGACGATATTCGCAAGGTTTTTGCGAAGACGCGGGAAGCGAAGATTCGGGGGTATGAAGCGGGGCGGTTCAGCTTTAACGTGAAGGGTGGGCGGTGCGAAGCCTGCCAGGGGCAGGGGAACAAGTGCATCGAGATGCATTTTTTGCCGGATGTTTATGTGGATTGCGAAGTGTGCCATGGGACGCGGTACAACGCGGAGACGCTGGAGATTCATTACCGGGGGAAGAACATCGCGGATGTGCTGAGCATGACGGTGGAGGAGGCGCTGGTTTTCTTTGAGAATTTTCCGCGGATTGCGCAGCTTGCTGAAGGCACTGAATGATGTGGGGCTCAGTTATGTGAAGCTGGGGCAGCCGAGCACGCAACTTATCCGGCGGGGAGGCGCAGCGGGTGAAGCTGGCGACGGAGCTGGGGAAATCGGCGACGGGGCATACGCTTTATGTGCTGGATGAGCCGACGACGGGGTTGCATTTTGCGGATATTCAATAATCTTTTGAACGTGCTGAATCGGCTGGCGGATTTGGGGAATACGGTGCTGGTGATCGAGCATAATTTGGATGTGATTAAGTGCGCGGATTGGATTATTGATATGGGTCCGGAAGGGGGCGAGGGGGGCGGGCGAGTGGTGGCGGCGGGGACGCCGGAAGAGGTGGCGCAGGTGAGAGGGAGTTATACGGGGGAGTATTTGGGGCCGAAGCTGGGTGAAGAGCGGCGGGAGACGCGGCAGAAGATTGCGTAAATGAATAGGCGGGCGAGATCGTCAGACATTTAGATCGAGAAGAAGGAAGAGTATTTTCGGTTACGGTCTGGGTGACGAGAAGAGGCGGGGGCTCGAATATCCATGAAAGGCTTCCCCGATCAACAAAAAAATTCTCCTCGCGAAAAGCGGTTACTTCTTTTTCATTCCGAGACCTCTTCGTCCGTCTGCCGGCTGGTGACTGGCCTCTCGGCGGTCCATATATCCATTCGTGCTGGCCGGGCCCGATCAACAGCGTTTGGCCGAGCGGCACATGATCTCATCCGGCGCGGGCGGCCCAATTATAACGTGGCCTCTCGAGCCTGAATTGCTTCGGGCTCATGGCCAATTCGAGCCAGGGCTGGCCCACTTCCGGACGAGATCAGTTCCTTATGTCTTTTGCTTCCCGGTCTTGGGGGCGGCACCTCCTGATAATCCTGGTTGTTGTTCCACATTGAATAGACGATCCGACATATGCGGTTGGCGACGGTGATGTAGCCGCGACCGCGGTCCTGTTTGCCGTTGTTGGTACGGCGATTGAAAAGTTCTCGCAAAAAAGCGTCCCTTTGCACTGCCGAGTGGGCGGCCTGAATAAAGGCCCACTGAAGGGTAGTGCGACCGGCGTGACCAAGTCGGCGGCCGATGGGCTTGGCATCGCGATCTTCTCCGCTGTCGTCGGCCTGCGGCGCCAGCAGGCTGTATTGGAGCAGGCATCGACTGGAGGAGAAACGATCGATTCGGCCGATCTCGGCGACCAGCGTATATCCCAGCACGGTGGAGATGCCCGGCACGGTCATCAGGCGCTGGCCGATCTCCGATCGTTTCATGGTCGCGCGGAACCGGCGGGTGGCCCGTGCGATCAGGCGACGCAGAGAATCCAGCAGCATGAGATCTTCCTTGAGCGTCTGGCGTCCTGAGAGGCTCAGGGTCTTGTCCTCGGTGAGCAGCGACAGGAAACGCCGGCCCTGCACACCGAAGAGGTCGGTGAGCTCGCTGACGATTCCATGGCGGTGCAGCGTCGCGTGAATGCGATTTTTCAACTGCGTTTGAGCCTGAACGAGGGTCATCCGATGGCGCAGCAGCTCCCGCTGATCACGAATCTCGCGTGGGGCCAGCCAGACTTCCCACCAGCGCTTCATGATGCCTCGCTTAAATATCGGTTTTTCGTTCCAGAGTTCACTGAGCAGGTCGGCATCGACCTTGTTGCTCTTGGCGATCCCGCGTCCTTCCCGCCATGCCGCCACTTTGCGGCTCGAGGCCAGGTGGGGCTGCATGTTCAAAATCTGCAACTCATCGCTGAGCCATCCCCAGCCAAATGTCGCTTCCAGGATCACCGGCGTGCCTCGCGGCCACTGAGCGATTCGCTCTCGAAGCTTTTGGCGATCCAGGTGATCCAGGCGTTCGCGAGCAATGACCTTCCCGGAAGCGTCGCGCAGACTGGCGGACGAGAACTTCCGATGGACGTCCAGCCCTACCTGAACTACCTTGTCGTATAACTTCATGGCTATCTCCTTGTGTGAATGACACCAAAACCGGAATGTTAACTTCCGGCAGGGAGATGGCCTTTCATGCGATTATAAAACGCGGTTCCGCCGCGATAACACATGGCTGCCCCGGTGACGTTCGGGGCGGCTGTGAGGTGTTGGGAAGAAAGTCGGGGGAGAAGTTCGAGAATTTTGGCTGCTGATTTGGCTGAGGTTTCGATCAACCCCGGGCGGCGCGAACTACTAAATGAATGAAAATGCAGGCCAGAAGGAACGGGAGGAAGAAGACGAAACCCTCTCGTCCGACGAGGAAGGCGAGCGGCAAAAAACGTAGAGACCTCACGAACGGCAAAAGTATCAGAACGCGAGTCGGGCAGTAACCCGGATTCGGGGGATTAACAGCCGATAACGTGTTTTCCGGCAATAAGTTGGGGGGAATATTCCTTAGAAAATGTTGGGGTATGCTCGCGACAGTGCAAAAAGCTGCTAATATGTTCACAATATACGCAACGTCGAGGTTTATGGCTGAAAACCTGCGAATCCGACTTTGTGCGAACATTGCGTACGCGTATAGCCGGGGGATTCTGCGCGGGATTGCGGACTTCGCGAAGATCCATGGGAACTGGGACTTTGATTTCAATCCGATGTCGGACTGGGATTTTTCGCGGAGCCTGACGAAGGACGATTTCGACGGGTTCATCATCCAGATCAAGGATCGGGGGCAGGCGGACTTCCTCATCCAGATGGGGAAGCCGGCGGTGAATGTCGCGAATATTTTGAATCCGGAGGCGGGATTGCCGGGGGTTTTTCCCGATGACGTTGCGACGGGTCGGATGGCGGCGCGATATTTTCTGGAAGAGCGGCATTTGCGGAGCTTCGCGTTTTGCGGGCCGTTTGAGCTGGAGTGCTGCCGGATCAGGCGGGACGCGTTTTGCGAGGCGGTGGCGCCGTATTCGTGTCAGGCGATGGATATGTCGGGGGAGGATTCGGCGCTGCAGCGCGAGGAGGTGCTGAGATCGCTGCCGCGGCCGCTGGGGATTTTTTGTTACAACGACGCGTTTGCGCGGGAGATCGTGCGGGAAGTGGTTCGGAACGGCGCGATTGTGCCGGATGATGTGGCGGTGCTGGGGGTGGATAACGATGACATTCAATGCGAGCTTTCGGGGGTGAGGCTGTCGAGCATTCGGCTGAATACGGAACAGATCGGGTATGAAGCGGCGGCGCTGCTGGCGCGGTTGATCGCGGGGGAAGCGGCGCCGGCAAAACCGATTTTGATTCCGCCGCGGGAGGTGATCACCAGGCGATCGACGGATGTGATCGCGCTGGGGGATGGGGAGGTGGCGTCCGTCATGCGGTTCATCCGGGACCAGGGAGGTAGGGATATCAGCGTGGAAGATTTGCTGGCGCGGACGGCACTCTCGCGGCGATCGCTGGAGATGCGGTTTCGCAAGGCGCTGGGGAGATCGCCTTACCAGGAAATCCGGCGGGTGCAGATTGAGCGTGCGCGGCTGCTGCTGGCGGGGACGGATCGGCCGGTGCGGGAGATCGCGGATGCTTGCGGGTTTAAGGAGACGCGGCAGCTTAGCACGGCGTTTCAGGAAAGGTTTGGGCTGAGTCCTAGGCAGTATCGGAGGAGGTCGAGGGAGAATCTTGAGGTGAGGAAGGGTGGGGATTCGGGGATGGAGAGCGACAGTACACCGGAGGCGGTTGAGCGGATCGTGTGAGGCGCGCTATTCGCCGAACGACGCACGATGCGGGGCTGGTTTTTTTTCAGGCCCTCACCCCGACCCTCTCCTCTTCGAGCCTGAGCCTTGTATAGACCGGAGACATGGGTAACAGGTCTCTCAGGACATAGGTAACACATTTCATTTTGGGTATCACGGCCAAAAAGGAGGCCGATGCCCTGGAAGGAATGTGTGACGAACGAAGTTCGCGGTGAGTTTGTGCAACTGGCTATGCGGGCGGATGCTAACCTGGCAGCGCTTTGCCGACGGTTCGGAATCAGCCGGCGCTGTGGTTACAAATGGCTCCGGCGTTATCGTGCCGAGGGTCAGGCGGGATTGTTGGATCGTTCGCGTCGCCCGCACGCCAGTCCCGCACAGGTGGACGGCCGGATGAGGCAGGCGGTTGTGAGGCTTCGCATGAAGCATCCGGTGTGGGGAGGCCGCAAGCTGAGGAAGCTGCTGGAGAATCAGGGTCGGGATCCGGCGACGTTGCCTGCGGTGAGCACGATCGGGCGTATTTTATTTCGCGGTGGACTGATCGATCCGGCTCGATCATCACAGCACCGGGCGTTTCAACGCTTTGAGCACGATCAGCCCAATGACCTTTGGCAGATGGACTTCAAGGGACATTTCGCCTTGGGCAACGGGCGGCGTTGCCATGCCCTGACGGTGCTGGATGATCACTCACGTTATTGTCTTTGCCTGCAGGCATGCACGGGTGAGACCGAGCAGGATGTGAAGCCCGCATTGGTGCGACTATTCCAGCAAAATGGCCTGCCGCTGAGGATTTTGTGCGACAACGGTCCTCCGTGGGGCACCTGGCATGGGCAGGAACGGCAAGGGTACACGCGTTTGGGTCTGTGGCTGTTGCGTCAGAACGTGGGAGTATGTCACGGCCGTCCGCGTCACCCGCAAACACAAGGCAAGGACGAGCGTCTGCATCGAACGCTTAAAGAGGAGCTGCTGATGCGTCAGCCGCTGGCCAATATGGCTGATGCCCAGAAGCATTTCGACCCCTGGCGTGAGCAGTACAATTGCGTGCGTCCCCACGAGGCGTTGGGTCTGGCGGTTCCGGCCAGCCGCTACGGCAAAAGTCCTCGGGCTTACGAGCCTGATCTCAAGGTGGAGTACCTTGCCGGTGACCAGGTGAGAAAGGTGGATCGCAATGGGCTGTTCGCCTTCCGGAGCATCGAGTGGCGTTTGGGCATTGCCTTTGCGGGCGAGACGGTAGCGATTCGGTTGACCGCGGCGGATGGAATAATGGCCGTGGTCTATGCCAGACAAACAGTGGCGGGCGTCAATCTGAAGGAAATCAGCCGAGGCCGTCGGCGAGTTGTGTGCTGTGCCGAGCCTCCGGTCGCTGCGCTCCCTCCGGCTCGGCACAGCACACAAAAAGTGTTACCTATGTCCTGAGAGAGGTGTTATCTATGTCCTGGAACAAAACAAGGCTCAGAGCCGAAGGCCGGAGTACCGGGCGAGGGGGAAATACTCGGGAATCTCTTGAGTGTTTCTACCTAATCTGACGAATGGCGGGGCTGGGGGCGGGTTTCTTCCATGGCTTTTTCCAGGGCGGTCATGATGGGGTCGGTGCAGGCGTGGGAGGGGAGGACCTGCTTGCTGTTGGTGGTGAGGTCGATGAGAAGGATTTCCCATTCTTCGCCGGTTTTGCTGGGGATGAGGCGAAGGGGACCTTGCCAGTCGGTCTCGATGGTGGTTTCGACGCCGGGGAAACGGATGGAAGCGCCGGCGTGGACGACGTTCTGGACGACGACTTCGGGACAGCGTTTGGCGCGGCTGGCGTCGTAGGCCTGGCGGAGGGCGCGGAGCATTTCGTCGGCTTCTTTTTCGGCGGCGAGGGCTTCATTGAGCATGTCGGTGGACTGCTGCTTCTGGGTGGGGGTGGGGTTGCGCATCTGCTTGAGCATCTGCTCGACGTTGGTGCGCATGTCGGCGGCTTTTTTTCGGCGGGCGAGGACGATGTGGAGCTTTGATTTGGCGAGTTGGCGGAGGGCGTCGTCGATGCCGGCTTCGACGAAGATTTTTTCGCTGGTGGGTGTTCCGAGGGACTGGCAGGAGACACCACCGTTGGCGGTGACGTGGGCGGACATGAGGGGGCCGCGATCGACGGCGAGGCGTCCGGTACAGGCGATATTGGAGTTGGAGACGGTGCCGTTGACGACGACGTTTCCACCGGCGATGAGGGTGGCGTTGGTGGAATATTTGCAGGAGATATCGCCGGTGGCGGAGCAGTGTCCTTTTTCCTTGCCGACGATTCCGCCGTTCACGTGGAGGTTGCCGTTGGCGACGATTTCAGCGCCTTCGACGGCGCCCCCGACGAAGACGTTTGCGCCTTTGACCTTGAAGAGGTCGAGGACGCCACGGCGGATGTGGACGTCGCCGGAGACGTCGACGTTGCCGGAGGCGAAATCGACGTTGCCCGGCACTTCGAGAGCGTCTTCGACCCAGAGGGAATAGCCCTCGTGATTGATTCTGCCGAGGGTGGTGGCGCGGATGATCATGCCATCGGGGTCGAGGGCGACGTTTTTGCCGAGGTCGAAGACGGGGCTTTGGGCCTTCATGTGGGAGGCGGGCTTGCCGAAGACGTCGATGCCGTCGGTGCCTTTGAGGGCGGGATGGATTTTGGCGATGACCTGTCCGGGGCGGGCGGTGAGGTAGGCCATGCGCTCGTAGTGGCTGAGCTTGAGATTGGGGTCGGGTGGTGTGACGAGGATTTCCAACCAGGATGGCTTGCCGTGGATGGGGCGGGTGCCCTCGAGAAGGAGGATGTCGGCGTGGGCGCGAATTTTACCGTCGGGGTCGGCGTGGCTGGCGATGAGCTGGGGGTCGGGGACGAGGATTCCCATGCCGGTGAGTTGGGCGGCGAGATCTTCGGGGGCGACGCCGCGGTCGGGGGTTTCGCTGCACTTGAGCGTGACGGTCATGCCGTCGGGAGAGACCTCTACGTCGGCAACGACGACCACGTCGGATTTGATCGTGCTGTGCATAGGCGCTCGGGACCTGGTGCGTTCATTTGAAAATGAATCAAATGCGCGCGGCGTTATATTTATATCGGAGCAAATATGTGCGGTGTTGATAGATAAGACCGTACGGAAGTAAACCGCCCCCACCCTGGCTCCCGACAAGTCGGGACTTCGCTTCGCTCAGCCTCCAAAACCCCCCGGAGTACCAGGGGAGGGGATAAGAGGGGAGGAATCTGGGGCCGATAATGTTACGAGTTTTCGCCTTCGTTGAAGAGCTCGTTTTGGCTTTCGTCGAGGGGCTGGGCGGGGGGCACGTATTTGAGCTTGAGGTGTTCGTAAGCTGATTTGGCGGCGCGGCGGCCCTGGCGGGTGCGCATGACGAGGCCGGTTTGCAATTGGAAGGGCTCGACGACGTCGACGAGGGTGTCGACTTCCTCGCCGAGGGTGGCGGCGATTGCTTCGACGCCGGCGGGTCCGCCGTCGTAGACCTGGATGAGAGTGCGGAGGTAGGCACGGTCCTGCTCGTCGAGGCCGCGGTCGTCGATGCCTTCGAGCTTCAGGGCCTCCTGGGTGATGGGGAGGGTGAGATGGCCGTCCCCCTCGACGGCGGCGAAATCGCGGACGCGGCGGAGGAGGCGGTTGGCGATCCTGGGGGTTCCGCGGCTGCGGCGGGCGAGTTCCCAGAGGGCTTTGTCATCCGCCTTCACTTTCAAGAGCTCGGCGTTGTGGCGGAGAATTTCGTGGAGGGCTTCGGGTGCGTAAAACTCGATGTGGTTGGAGATGCCGAAGCGGCTACGCATGGGGCCGGTGAGCAGGCCGATGCGGGTGGTGGCGCCGATGAGAGTGAAGGGAGGGATGTCCATGTTGAGCGTGCGCGCGTGCATCCCTTTATCGACCGTGATATCGACCTTGAAATCCTCCATCGCGGGATAGAGGTATTCCTCGACGATTGCCGGCAAGCGATGAATCTCGTCGATAAAAAGGACGTCTCCCTGATTAAGCCTGGTGAGGATGCCGACGAGGTCGGCGCCCTTGGTGAGGGCGGGGCCGTTAGTGACATGGACCTGAGCGGCCATTTCGTTGGCGATGACGTGGGCGAGGGTGGTTTTGCCGAGGCCGGGGGGGCCGTGGAGGAGGATGTGCTCGACGGGCTCCTTGCGTCCGCGGGCGGCATCGACGGCGATCTTGAGCCGGCGGAGGAGGGTTTCCTGGCCGATGTACTGGGAGAAATTTTTGGGGCGGAGGGCGAAGTTAAAGCGATTTTCTTCTTCGGAAGCGGGTTCGGCGGAGACGATGCGTTCGCGTGGCATTGAATACAGTTTTAACCCTTTGTACGGCTATCACAAAGTCGGCAGGCGAGACTCCAAAAACATGCGACCCCCTCCCCTACCCTCCCCCGGCGTACCAGGGGCGGGGGAATTTGCAATTAGTGATTGAGGCGCTGAGTCATGAGGGAACCACCGGCGGCTGGGGGGTCCAGGCGGCGAAAGGGGTTTTGGCTCGGCAGGCGAGACAGGTATTCCATAGATGGGGACGTCCGCAGCCGGGGCAGGAAATCTGGTGCTCGAAAGCATCGAAGCGCGCTTTGCATTGGGAGCAGATCCAGTAGGGGCCGAGGGGTGGATGGGCGCGGCAGACCGGGCAGGCGACGTTTTCGCGAACGGGGGCGGATTGCCGGCGGAGGACCATTTGCGCGCTGCGGAATCCCATCCAGGCCTGGTATGCGGCGAAGGCGGCCATGAGTCCGAGCCACGGCCCGCTCACCCAAAGGGCAAAAATGCCGAGGCCAACGGCGCCGACGATTCCGATGATGCTGGCGACCATGAGTGAACGGCCCATTCCCAGCGCGAACCACAGGAGGGACCAGAGAATCTTGCCGCCGTCGAGGGGATAGACGGGGAGCATATTGAAGATCAAAAGGACGAGGTTGATGATGGCGACTGAGCGGAGAAAGAAATCGAAATCCGAGGTTCCTGAGAGAAAAAGGAATGGGAGAGTGAGGGGTAAAAGAGCGACATTGACCAGCGGACCGGCGACGATGCTCCAGAGCATTGCGCCCGGGCGAAGAGGCGGGCTTACGTAGGCGACGCCTCCAAGGGGCCAGAGGACGATGCGATCGGCCCGCCCCCCTACCGAGCGGCAGGCGAGGGCGTGGCCGAATTCGTGCATGGTGACGATGGCGAAAAGCGAGATGAGTTCCGCGACGTTCCAGAGCGGGGAGGTGTAGTCGCCGCGGCGCTGCATGAGGTCGTAGGCGGCGACGAGGAACCAGGACCAGTGAAGGAAGACCGTGATTCCGAAGACCTGAAAAAGTCGGAAGCCATTTTTTGGCATGAGGTATTTTAGCTCGCTATCCCCGCGTCGTCCGAAGTCTAAGCATTTCGCGGAGGAGGGATTCGGCGGATTTGATGGTGGGGCTTACCTGGCGAGCGCGCTCGAGAAGTCGTTCGGCTTCGACGCGGGGGATGCCGAGTTGGACGGCGGCGTCGATGGCTTCGGATTCGTCGGTGGAATGGGCGGAAATGGCCGTGGGGGCGTGGCCGGTGAGGGCGAAGGGGGCGGCTTTGCCGGCGAGCTCGGCGACGATCAGCTCGGCCATGCGTTTGCCGATCTCGGGGAGTTCGACAAGATAGCGGGCGTTTTTTGCTTCGATGGCGGCGGCGATCTGGCCGGTGGGCTGGACGAGGGCGCGAAGGGCGCGCTTGGGGCCGATGCCTTTTACCGTGATGAAGAGCTGGAAGAACTGTTTGTCTTCGGGGCGGAGAAATCCGATCAGGCGCGGGGTGAGGCCGCCGCGGCTGGCATCGCCTTCGAGATCGAAGATGGTGTGGAGGGTGATTTCCGTGTTGGAGAGGGATTTTAGTTGGCCGATGTCGGAGGCGGGGACGAGGATTTCGTAGAGCAACGGCCCGCAGGCGAGGTGGACGCGGTCCTGGCCGACGCGATGCAAAGTTCCGGTGATGGCGGAAATCATGGGGAGGGCATCTTAACGGAGGCTTTGGCCGCAACACAAAGCGGCGGCGAGTGCGTCGGAAACGTCGGGAGGGCGAAGGGGCTCCTTCAATCGGAAAATCTGCTGGATGCCGCGCTGGATCTGGGCTTTGCCGGCGTGACCGAAGCCGACGAGAGATTGCTTGATGCGGTTGGCGGAGAATTCCTTGACGCGGACGTTGCGGCGCTGGGCGGTGAGAAGGATCACGCCCCTGGCATGGGCCATGAGGATGGCGGTGCGCGGGTGCTTGTAATGGGAATAGAGCTGTTCGACGGCGCAGATGTCGGGCTTAAATTCGGCGAGCAGGGCATCGAGTTCGGATTCCAATTCGACGAGGCGCTCGGGGATTGTGGTCTTTGGGGCCAGGCGGATCACGCCGCCATCGACGAGCTGGGGTTGAGCAGCGCGGAAATCGACGACGCCATATCCTGTGATTTGCAGCCCCGGATCGATGCCGAGAATTCTCATGCGGCTACGATAATAGCAGTTCCAAATCTTCTTTCCCGAGGCGGCTGATGAGTGCGTTGTCGGCGTTGATGATGGCATCTGCCAGATCGCGCTTGCTTTGCTGGAGCTTGATGACCTTTTCCTCGACGGTGTCTTTGGCGATGAGGCGATAGGCGAAGACCTGACTGGTCTGGCCGATGCGATGGGCGCGGTCGATAGCCTGGGCTTCGACGGCCGGATTCCACCAGGGGTCGAGGAGGAAAACGTATTGGGCGGCGGTGAGATTCAGACCCAATCCGCCGGCCTTCAGGCTGATGAGGAAGAGCTTGCAATTGGGGTCGGTCTGAAAGCGCTCGACATGCTGCTGGCGGTCGCGGGTTTTGCCGTCGAGGTATTCGTAGATGACGCCCTGCTCGTCGAGCTTTTTGCGGACGATGGCGAGGAAGCTGGTGAATTGGGAGAAGACGATTGACTTGTGGCCCTCCTCGGCGACTTCCGCGAGACGCGGGAGGAGGGTGTCGAGCTTGGCGCTGGCGTCGTCGAGGCGGGTTTTGCTGAGGAGGCCGGGATGGCAGGCGGCCTGGCGCAGACGGAGAAGGGCTTCGAGGACCTGCAATTTCGATTTGCCAAGACCCTCCTGCTCGATTTTGGTCAGCAGCGATTGGCGGTAATGCTCCTTGAGCTCGTCGTAAAGGGTGCGCTGTGGCTTGTCGAGCTCGCAGAAAATTGTCTGCTCGAACTTTTCGGGGAGATCGCGGGCGACCTGCTCCTTGGTGCGGCGGAGGATGAAGGGGCGGAGGGCGCTGGCGAGGAACTGACGTGTTTCGGCGCTGGCGGCGCGATCGGCGCCGACGACCATCGAGGAAAAGGCACGGGAGGCGCCGAGCATTCCGGGATTCAGGAATTCGAGGAGGCTCCAAAGTTCGCCGAGGTGGTTTTGGACGGGGGTGCCGGAGAGGGCGAGGCGATAATCGGCGCGGAGAAGGCGGGCGGCCTTGGCGGATTCGCTGGCGGCGTTTTTGATCGCCTGGGCTTCGTCGAGGATGACGTAATCGAAGCGGATATCGCGCCAATCGGCGACGTCGTTGCGGAGGGTGCCGTAGGTGGTGAGAACCAGGTCGTATTCGTGGAAGTGGTCGGGGGTTTTGAGGCGATCGATGGTGGCGTGATTGAGGACGCGCAACTGGGGCGTGAATTTGGCGGCCTCCTGCTGCCAGTTGAAGACGAGGGAGCGCGGGACGACGACGAGGGAGGGGCCGATTTTGGAATTTCCGTTAACGCCGGAGCGGGCGCGAAGGGTGCGGCGCTCTTCGAGTAGGGCGAGGACCTGGACGGTTTTGCCGAGGCCCATGTCGTCGGCGAGACAGCCGTTGAGGCCGAAGGTGCGAAGAAAGCCGAGCCAGCCGAGGCCTTCGCATTGATAGGGGCGGAGGGTGCCGGTGAAGGATTCGACGGGGTCGACGGCGCGGACGCCGTCAAATTTTCGAAGCTGATCGCGGGCCTTGGCGAAGGCTTCGTCGACGCTGGCCAGGGGTACTTCCGCGAGCAAGGCGTCGAGGAGGCCGACCTGGTTTTTGCCGAACTGGATCGCTTCGTCCTTGACCTCCCCTACCGCGGCGAGAAGGCCGTAGCGCTTGAGCCAGTCTTCGGGGAGGATGCCCACGGTGCCGTCGTCGAGGACGACGGTTGTTTCCCCTTTTCGGATGGCCTGGAGGAGCTTGGGGATTTTGATGTCGACGCCTTCGAAGTCGGCTTCGCCGTCGAGTTCGAACCAGTCGATGCCGGAGGAGACGCGGACCTGGATTTTTCCGGGCTGGCGATAGATTTTTCCGCTGACTTCGACGTGCCATTGGCGGGCGGTGAGTGCCTGGACGGCGGCAGGGAGCCGGCGGGGAACGACGGTGAACTCGGTGGGATCGGAGTCCCAATTGCGATTGGGGCGCAGGCCGAGTTCGTTGAGAAGGGCCAGGGCCTGGTGCTCGGCGTGGAGATCGCGATGGACGATTTTTCGCTGGGCGGAATCGAAGACGGCGGTGCGCTTGTCGCCGTGCTCGATGGGGGCGTTCTGGTAATCGAAGGTGAGCTTGCAGACGAGGCGATCCTCGGCTCCCTGGTCGCGCTGTTTGGGGTGGGAGACGGTCAGGCGCGGGCGCGGCGGCGTTCGGGCCTGTGAAATCTGCATCGACTCCGGTAGCTCGAGCGATGGAACGCGGGGGAAATCGAGCAATTCTTCGAGGAGCTGGTCGCCCTGCTCGACGGGGATTTCGAGGTTCTGCTCGTGGCGCAGGAGGCGGGCGAATTGGAAGGCGCCGTCGTCGACGAGTTCGGCGATCTTTCCGTCGATGGCGACAAGGCCGCCGCGGGCGATCCACTGGGGCTGGGTGACGTCGATTTTTTGGTCGCCGCGCTTTAGCACGCCCTTGAGCTTGTAGGATTTGCCGCTGGCATCGGGGGCGATTGCCAGCTCCATCCGCCAGGGTTCGCCTTCTTCCCATTGGAGGGGGATATGCTCGTCGGCGTTTCCGGTCATGAGGACGCAGCGGCCGGTCTGGCACATCGATCGAAGCAGCGCCACCGAATCGCGGGCGTTGCGGAACTTCAGCGCGTGGGGAACCGAGACACCATAAGGAGCGTTAAATTGCTGATCGGCGATTCCCACGAGCATGCCGATGAGCTGGCGATCGACGGGATCGGGCAGGGAGTTGATCTGCGCCATCGGCAAGCGGAGCTGCTTGAGGCCCTTCGACTTTTCCGAGGGTCGGGTAAAGAGCTCGATGGAGATTTCGCGGCTTTCGCCGTCGGTGTCGGGGGAGAGGGCGTAGATGATCTGCTTGCCGGGCGGCCAGGGGTTTTGGGGAGAATCGTTTTCCCAACTCCAGTCGGTTCGCAATTCGGAGAGGCGGCGGCGCCAGACGGCGTGGGATTTGGGTTTATTCTGCGGGGGCTTGGGCTTTTCGCGGTAGTGAATGAAATCGACCTTGCGGTTGCCGAAATTCATCGAGCGGATTTCGGGCTCGAAATCTTCTTCGTCGTCTTCCCAATCGTCTTCGGTTTCATCAGTGGATTCGCGGAGGCGGGGCATTTCGTCTGCGCCGGGCAGAATTTTCCGCGCATCGGCAGCGACGAGCGTGGCCCAGATGTGCTTGCAGAGGGCGCCGTTGTCTGAGTAGTGGGGGCAGGTGCAGAAGTAGGAGTATTCGCTGCCGTTCCAGCCGATGTTGACATCGTAAAGGTCGCCGCCCTGAACCTGGGCGACGACGCGGCCGGAATCGTTTTCGAGGATCCGGACGGCGCCACGGCGGAAATAGTCCTCGCCCTTGAGGCGGGTGGTGCGGGAGAAATCCGCTTGAATTGCCTGAAGTGCCCTCAACAAAGCTGCTCCGAAAATCTTACTTTTCGCATATGTGCACGGCTGAATGCAAGGCCCTGGAAAGGAAATCCTGTATTTGGCGGGAATATTCGATGGGAAGGAGCTGCAAACCGAAGACGTGGTGGACGCCGGGGAGGTCCCAGCAGATGGGGCCTGGGGGCCTGGATTTGGAGGTTGCGATGGCACGCCTGAGCTCGGCCTGATCTTCGGGGGAGACGAAGGGGTCGTCGCCGGATTGGATGAGGAGGACGGGGGAGGGGATTTTGGGAATGATGTCTACGGGGCGGACGGCGTTGAAATCGGCCTTGGCGATCCATTGGGCCAGACGATAGGCGGGGTCCTGGAACATGGGTCCGGGGGTGCCGAGGTTGGTTCCGTGGCGCGTGGCGGCGTGTTGAAAATCGGAGAAGGGGCTTTCGAGGATGACGGCGGCGAGATCGGTGCGGATGGCGGCGGTGGCGGCGGCGACGGCGGCGCCGATGCTGACGCCGAAAAGAATCACCTGCTCGAAATTGCGCGGGCGCTCGGATTTGGTTTGGTCGATGACCTGGCTGATGTCGTGGCGTTCCCAGAATCCGGCGGTGGTGAAGGAGCCGCCGCTTTCTCCGTGGGCGCGAAGATCGAGGGCGAGAATGTTGAAGCCCAGCGAGCGGAGCATCGGCGCCCAGGCGATCCCCCCTACTTTCGCGTCGGAATATCCGTGGAGGATGATGGCGGATTTCCCGCGCGATTCGGGCGTGGGAATCCACCAGCCGGCGATTTTGATTTTCCCGCCGGTGGATTCGTCGATGACCTGATAGGAAACGGTTTCAAATTCCATTCCGAGGTCGCGCGGGGAAAGTCGGCGGAGGGCGGCGAGGGCGCGGCCGTCAGTCATGCGCTTGGGACGTAGGAGCATGAAGGCGAGGATGACGGTCATTCCCGCGGCGGCGGCGAGGCCGACGCCAATCATCACGATCGCGAGGATCAAGTAGCGCAGGGCCATCCTGTGATGATAAGGCCCGGAATGATGGGAGCAACGCAACAATTCAAGGGGGCTGCTTCATCGGTCCGATAAAAGAGAAGAGAAGAAAGGTCAGGACGGCCTTTCGCATAAAGTCCTGATAGATAAGGAGCAAGTCGTGAAATTTGCGATTCCCGCCATTGCCGTTGCGCTTTTGATTGCTGCCGGGTGCCAGGAGCAGCAGGGTTCCAAGCCTATGACCGACTCCGGGACGCTGGATGTGAGTGCCCAGCCGACGCCGGTGGCGTATTCCGCGCCCGCACCGGTGCAGACGAGCACGCCTGATCCGGCTCTGGCTTCGCCGGCGCCGACGGAAATGGCGTCGGCATCGGGGGCGAACGGGAGTTATACGATTAAGCGGGGCGACACGCTTTGGAAGATCGCCAGCCAGCACTATGGGGATGGGAAGAAGTGGCGTGAGATCGCGGACGCGAATCCTGGTCTGACTCCCAGCGAACTGCGCGTGGGGCAGACGATCACCCTGCCGTAAGCAAGCCACTACGCAAGACGGGACGCAGCCAGAGTTAGTGACACTGGCTGCGTTCTTTTTTTATGCAATGTAAAAGAGAAAACGCGCTCCCCTTCGGGTCGCGGCTAAACGGGGAACCGATGCGCGATTTAGGCGGAAATCGCCGGGTTGTGCTCGATTTCAATGGGTGGGGCCTCGGGGGGCGCGGGATCGGGTGATTCGGGGGCTTCGGGCGGGTGCGGTGTCAGGGGGAAGGATTGGCGAATCGTTTCCGTCAGCGAGTCGCCGCGGGTTTTCCAGAGGGCGGCCATTTTTTTTAGCTGGGCCTCGGAGCGGCGGAAACAGATCTGGACCGCCTGCAAAAGATCCGATTGCAATTTCATATCGTGCAGGGCGAGGTCGCATTCGACGGATTCGCGCATGATGCGCTCGGCCAAGACCACGTAATCGTGCCAGAGGCCCAGGGCGGTTTGCATCCGTTTGAAGAGGGAGAGGACGGCGGCGGGTAATTTGTTTCCCTGCTCGCGGGCCATTTCCAGGGTGTAGCGGAGCGATTTGCCGGCGATGCGAAGCTGGTGGGGGTCGTTTCGTCTCTCCCCGGCGAGGTCCTGGGCTTGTTCGATGAAGGCGTCGAGCTGCAAATGGACGGACTGGGCCAGAAGTTGCTCGATGGAATCGCGGGCCTGCTCGATTTCGTGGCGCATTCCCCACCAGGCGCCGAGGCGTCCGAGCATTCGCGCCGGCGGAGCTTTTTCGCCGGCGGAGTCGATGGCCTGGCGGCGAAGCTCGCCGAGGCGATCGCGGAGCCATTGGATGGCGGGTTGTAATTTCGGGTGCTTGAATTCTTCGAGGTGTTCGAGCATCACGTCGATGTCGCGCAGGGGGCCAAGCTGGCGGCGCAGGCATTTTCCGACGCGATTGAAGGGGCGGCGCGATTTGTTGGAGACGACCGGCTGGACGAGGGTGCTGAGGGCTTTGAGGCGGCGGGTGATGACGCGGGCATCGTGGACGTCATCCTCGTCCTGCCCCCCTACCGCGGAGGGGATCAGCTCGCGGAGATTCTCGACGAGGGAGTCGGTGTATTTGAGCAACGGGAAGTCGTGGTCACGCTTGGACATTGCGGGGGGAATGTTAGCAGAAAATGGGGAATGCCGAAGGACAAATGCCGAATGAAATGGACCGAGCCGGGGGAAATCTCGCGTCAGGGTCGGAGTTTTTTCAGGGTTCGCCGCATGAGGACGGCCTGGACGTCTTCGCATTTTTCGGCGGCGTCGGGGGGGCAGCGCGGGCGCCAGGCGCCATCGGCGCCCAGCTTCCAGGAGTGGGTCTTGCTGGTGCGCATGGCGTCGAGAATTTCGCGGAGGCGTTCGCGCAGCGGCGGGGATTCGACGGGGGTGATGGCTTCCACGCGCCAGTCGAGGTTGCGGTGCATCCAGTCGGCGGAACCGATGTAGAATTCTTCGGCGCCGCCGTTAAGGAAATAATAGATTCGGGAGTGTTCGAGGAAAACGCCGAGGTTTCCGCAGATGGAAATGTTGGAGGACATCCCTTCGACCCCGGGGCGGAGGCAGCAGAAGCCGCGGACGAAGAGCTCGATTTTTACACCGGCCTGGGAGGCGGCGTAGAGGGCCTCGATGATTTCGGGGTCCTGGAGGGCGTTCATTTTGGCGACGATGCGGGCCTCTTTGCCGCCGCGGGCGTGCTCGATCTCGCGGTTGATCTTGAGGATGAAACGCTCGCGCATGATGACGGGGGCGACGAGCAGCTTGCGGTAGTCGCGTTTCAGCGAGCGGCCGGTGAGATAGTGGAAGAGGTCGATCACGTCGTCGGTGATTTGGGTGTTGCAGGTGAACAGGCTCAGGTCGGTGTAGAGCTGGGCGGTGCGGGAGTTATAGTTGCCGGTGCCGATGTGGCAGTAGGTGCGTAACCCTTCGGGCTCGTCGCGGACGACCATGGCGATCTTGCAATGCGTCTTGAGGCCGATCAGGCCGTAGACGACGTGAACGCCAGCGTTTTCGAGGGTGGTGGCAAGCTGCACGTTTCGCCGCTCGTCGAAGCGGGCTTTCAATTCGATCAGCACGGCGACCTGTTTTCCCGACTCCGCCGCGTGGATGAGGGAGAGAAGGAACGGCGAATCCGCGGCGGTGCGATAGAGGGTCATCTTGATCGCCAGCACCTTGGGATCCATGACCGCCATGGCGATGAATTTTTCGACGCTGTCGGCGAAACCCTCGTAGGGATGGTGGACGAGCATGTCGCCTTCGGAGATGACGTGGAAAATATCGGCGTCTTCGCTTTCGAGCCGCGGGGGGCGGATGGGGTGCCAGGGTTTATATTTCAGTTCCGGGAAATCGAGGTTGGCGAGGGCGGCGAGGTCGGAGAGATCGACGGGGCCGCGCGTGGGGTAAATGTCCTGGGGATCGACGTCGACGCCATGCGTGATGTACTGGAGCAAGGCGGGGGACATGGACTGCGCCAGCTCAAGGCGGACGGCGCGGGCCATTCGGCGGGCGCGAAGTTCTTGCTCGACGAGGATGAGCAGATCGTCGGCGTCTTCGGCGTCCATTTCGATGTCGGCGTTGCGGGTAACGCGGAAGAGGGAATGTTCCAGCACGTTCATGCCGGGGAAGAGGAGCGAAAGGTTGCCGCCGATCACCTGTTCGAGAGGGACAAAGTGATTTTCGGCGGTGACGGGAACCCAGCGCTGGAGATTTTCGGGGACCTTGATGCGGACGAACGATTTTTCCTTGCGGGTCGGATGCTCGAGGATTACGCCGATGGAATTGCTTAGATTGGAGATGAAAGGGAAGGGATGGGCGGAATCGACGGCGAGGGGGGTGAGAATGGGGAAGACGTTTCGGCTGAAGAAGTGGTCGGCCTCGGCGCGGTCGAGCTTGGTGAGGGATTCATAATCGTGGATGACGATCCCCTGCTGCTCAAGGGCGGGTTTCACCTCGTCGAGCCAGCAGGCGACCTGTTCTTCGAGCATGGGGAGAAGCTGGGTGCGGATGAGCTCGAGCTGCTGAACGGCGGTGAGGCCGTCCATGGAGCGCTCGGTGACGCCGGCATGCTGCTGCCGCTGGAGCCCCCCTACCCGCTTCATGAAGAACTCGTCGAGGTTGGAGGAAAAGATGGCCAGGAATCGGGCGCGTTCGAGGAGGGGGACTTCGGGGTCTTCCGCCAGTTCCAGAACCCGGCGGTTGAAATTGAGCCAGCTCGACTCGCGGTTGAAATATTTTTCGGCGGGGGTGGTCGGGGCTGGGGTGGTCGGAGGCGACGATGGGCCGGATGCTGGTGGAATTTGTCCGGTTGAACTGCGATGCATAAACAATGGAGCGTCTGGACCGGACAATGAAGCCAGCCGGGACTATACGGGCGATTCGCGATCCGTCGACGTCGTTATCGCTTGCGGCGATCGCGACGCGCCTTGCGCTTCTTGCTGCCGATCTTCCGTCGGCGCCGAGGCTTGGCCATGTTCGTCTACTCCTTTGCTTTGGCAACGCGAGGGTAGCCGACCGACCCTGCCGCGTCCAGTGGAAGGGAGGCTTGTCAGATTCTTTGCATTCTCGTCAATCGCACATCCTCTGCCCCGTCCTCCTCCCATGTCCCCAAATTCACCGCCCGCATTACCGCCTCCTCCTGGCGAATAAATCATTCAATACGGCCGACCCGATTCGAACGGGCAATACCTGGCGTCCATCGCCACGGCCGCGACGGCTCCCCTCCGGGAGTGGCGGCTGTGGTGGCGCACGGATAGAATTGCGGGCGTAGCGCCCGTTGAGGTAATGGTACTTCACAAGAATCTCCTCGACGGCTCTACCGGGCTTGGGATGCTTCAACATCCGCAAGCCGCTTTTATTGGGGGCCTGCGTTTTTTCAAACCGAGCCGTCGCTTTGGACTCTTGGGGGTGGGGAAGTGCGGAACGGCGCGGAAAGCCGCGCGGAACTACTTTTCCGGAGGCGGAAATGGGGGCGGAAGTTTAATATTTTTCCGCTGGGGTAGTGGTTATTTGGCGTGACGCGTCCGGAGCGTCGATATTTCGCCCACGTTCCAAAGTCGCGAGGCGGAATATATTTCTCGCCGTCAATTGTTACGCCATTTTCTATTATCCAGCGGTAGACCTCGCGGAGAGGGCGCCGCGCCAGAGAGGATTTTCTTTGACCGCTTCAACAAAGCTGCGAAAAGCATCGCGCTCATATGATGGAATTTGGGTGCTGGCCATCTCGTCTTTCATCTCACGAATGGCGGAAGATGTGGTTAACGAAGTGTCAGAAAATTGGTTTTCCGTGATTTGTTTCTGTTTGCCGCGATTGCTGAGAAATTCTTCGCACTCAAATATGGAAAGAATCGCCATTCCGGTTTGCTCCTGAATTCTTGATGTAAAACCGTGGAGGGATATCGGGCGCATTTGAAAGAGGAGCTTGAGATAGCAGGGGTCCAATCCCAGGTATTCCATGAACTCGATTCGCATTTTGATCGCAGACCGTAATTGCGCTTGTGTTTCGAATATTCTCTTGCGAAGCCTTACCACATGTTTTGCTGATCGCAGTCTCCAACAAAGCATTCGCGGGGGATCGTTTGGGCATTTTGAAGAAAGTCTGTACAGCTGATAATGAATCATACTAAAGCGGTGGTGAGCCGCCCGATGCGCACTTATGCATCCAGTGTGCCTTTGCCAATCGGAGGAAAGTCGTTCAGATTCTTCGTCGCGCGAAGTCCCGTCAACCATGCTTCACCAGTTCTGCCGGGTGGGTCCGGGCATCGCGGCCACTGGTGAACAGCCGCGTTGCGCCGAACCGTCAAGCCGTGGATCAGACGGCTTTCCCGACGCCCGCATTTTAACGCCGAGGGCGGAACGTGCTACAATGGTGGCATGTTAAAGCAGGCCCACAATCGGAACACCAACAGCAAGAAGGGCAGCCCAATCTCCCTCGCCCCCCTATCGCCGTACGAAGCCCTGCGCGGCAGCGCGTCAAGCCAGCGGACGTAAAGCAGCTGGAGGCCGAAGCGGACAAGGCGAAACGGAGCCGAAAGAAGGCGTAGCCGTGGACAAGCCACCAACACTGGACTACCGCGTCAAGCCATCAGCCAAAGGGACCAACAGGCGGGAGCGAAGCTACAAGGCGTTCATGGTCTTTTTGCTTGTCGGGATCACTGGGACCATTGTTGATATGGTGGGCGCCAAACTGGGAGAAATTGGCGCGCCGCCAGTGTTCGGGGAACTCATAGTTTGCTCGGCAGTGGCCGTAATCGTCTTGGGTGTCTTTGTCATCTATCGCAAGCCTCCGACCCGCCAGTAATTGTGGCCAGTTTTATCAAGTGCATAGTTCCGGAGGGGCTCCCTGTCAGATTCTTTGCATTCTCATTAATCGCACCTGAAAAATTCCCGGATTTTTGAAAATAGGTACTAAACGTACACCTTTTGGACCTGTTTATAGAGGCATAAAGCTTCTCCTGCGTCTCGCTTTAAATGGGTACAAACATTCGCGAATTTTTGGGGAAATTTGGGGAAAAGTGGGGAATTGTTAACCCGTCGACCGCCCCTCTGCCCTGACGCGGCAGGCGGTCGCCTTTACCTCCCCGCAGGCTGCGTTGCGGGGGTGTTGCGGTCGAGGATCAGCGGGGCGATGACCCACTGGGCGAAGAGCGGCGCTGTCAGCGCCGATGTGTTCTCCGTAATCGCCAAACTGTTCCCACGAATATCGATAGGGATATTGGTGCAGCTTGCGATATTCGGCGGAGTCGGTGCCCGGGGGCTGGACAAACCCGCTGAAGCCGGCGGCGGGGACGTGCTGGCCGTCCATGGTGCCGAAGAGTTTCGTGCCGGTGAAAAGAACGACCGTGTCCAGCGTGCTGGTGAAGACGATCATTTTGTCGCTGACGTGGCGCAGGGCGGGGGTGAGGTCGTAATCGGGGGAAAGAGCGGGAGCAAGGAGCAGGACCGTGTGGACTTTTACATTGTCGGGCAATTTTTCCAGGGCCCAGACGGCGATGGCGCAGCCGCCGCTGTGGGCGGTGAGGTAAATCGTTGAATCGGGATCGGCGGAGGCGTGGGCGGCGAGCATCTCGGCGACCTTTGCGGCCTCGTCATGGTTTTGCTCGTAGGCCTGGAGGGCGTGAATTCCGGGCTGGCTTTCGGTCCAGTCGTAGATGACCTGGTTGGCGAAGACGCCGCCGAAGCGGAGGCCGGACATCAGGTGCTCATCGCACCATCGTGGGCCGCCGATTCCGGGCAGATGCAGGAGCAGCGGGCCCTTGCGGGTGACCTGGGCCATTACCTCGTCGGGCGGGTCGGAGCGGGTGGCCTGGGCGTGGGATATCGGGGCGAGGCCCAAGAGGAGGGTTAAGAAGCAGATCGGAATTCGGCGACAAACCGACATGGAGCCTTAACATACGCCACCTCGCCGGGGGCGTCGACCCATAAAAACCTCGTGGGATATTTGCGGAAGGGGCGGGTTCGGAGGGGAAAGCGCTCCCCTGCGGGTCGCGGCTAAACGGGAGAGGGAATGGTTAACGATGATTGCGGGTTTCGAGATCGGAGATGACCCCCCTACCGCTTCATGTTGGAGCTGTGGCCGGGGAAGATATTGGCCTTGGGGTCGAGAAGGTGCTTGGCGAAGTTGACGGCGATGCAGGCTTCGCCGAAGCCGGTGGCGATGAGTTTCAGCTTGCCGGGAAAGGTGGCGATATCGCCGGCGGCGAAGATGCCGGGGATGCTGGTCTGCATCATGGGGTCGACCTTGATGGATCCCCCTTCGATTTCCAGGCCCCAGTCCTTGATGGGGCCGAGCGAGTTATTGAAGCCGATGTTTACCAGCAGGGCGTCGATTCCCAGGGTCTGCTCGGCTTTGCTACGATTGTCATAGACGATGGCTTGTTCGATGCGTTCGCTGCCGGCGATGCTTTTAAGCTCGAAAAAGGTCATGATTTTGGTGGCGCCGCGGCGCATGGCTTCGACGCTCTGAAAGTGGGCGCGGAACTGATCCCGGCGATGGATGAGAGTGACGGACTGGGCGATGGGGGAGATCATATTGGCCCAGTCGACGGCGCTGTCCCCCCCACCGACGATGAGGACGCGCTTGTTGCGCATGGCCTGGAGATCCGTGCACGAATAATGCAGCCCGCGGCCGACAAACTGCGTGGCGTTTGGTAGAGGCAGAGTCTTGGGCTCGAAGGCCCCCACTCCCGCGGCGATCAGGACGGCGCGGGCATTGTGCGAATTTGTCTTCGTTCGTATCCAAAATGTGCCGTCACTGTCTTTCGCCACCGAATCGACGCGTTCGCCGAGGCAGATGGCGGGCTTATATTGCCCCGCCTGCTGGGCGAGGTTGTTGGCCAGGTCCTTGGCGAAGATCTGGGGGAAGCCGCCGACGTCGTAGATATATTTTCGGGGTAGAGGGTGGTGAGCTGGCCGCCGAGGATATCGAGGGAATCGATGATTTTGACGGACATTCCGCGGAGGCCGGCATAGAAGGCCCCGAAGAGGCCCGTGGGGCCCCCACCGATGATGGCCAGGTCGACGACAGAGCCGTTGTTCCCATTCTCGCCCATGAATGTCATCCTACGCGCAGCGCGGCTGGCGTCTACTGGGGCCGAGTTTTATGAATATTAAACACTTCGCTGTTCCACGTGGAACTCAGTTCACCGCCCGCTTCGCTGGAGATCGCAGAGAGCGCTGAGCAGAAAAAGAGAACCGCGGATTGCGCGGATAATAAAGAATTGGTCCTATCCGCGTCATCTGTGTAATCCGCGGTTTCTCGCTTCTTCTTGTTCTTCTCAGCGATCCCTCGCGAAGCGGGCGGTGAGAATTCCGTCGTAGAGAGCGGCGGGGCTTAGTCGGCTTTGACGCCGAGTTTCAGAAGGAGGTCATCGAATTGGTCGAGGGTGCTGTAGTGGATGACCAGGCGGCCGCGGCCTTTGGGGCCGGAGCGGACTTGGACACGCATGCCAAGCTGGCCGGAGATTGATTTCTCCAGGTCGGCCAAATGGGCCGAGAGGCCGGGAGTTTTTCGTTCAGGGGTGGCAGCGGGGCGGTCCTGGATGACGCGCTCAAGGTTCCGGACCGAGAGTTCCTGGGCGACGACCATTTCGGCGAGGCGCTGCTGCTCGATGATGTCGCTGATCCCGGCGATGATCTTGGCGTGGCCGAGGGAGAGCTTTCCGTCGCGAACCAGGGCTCGCACCGATTCGGGGAGTTCGAGAAGGCGGAGGAAATTGGCAATGCTGCTGCGGTCTTCGCCCATGCGGGTGGCCAGCTCGGCTTGGGTCAGGCCAAGCTGTTCCATCAGGGCTCGGTATCCCTGGGCGCGTTCGATGGGGTTCAGATCCTCGCGCTGGATGTTTTCCACCAGGGCCATCTGGGCTTGCGTGTAGCTGTCTACGTCGCGGAGGATGACGGGGACTTCGGTAAGACCCGCCCTTTTCGCGGCTTGCCAGCGGCGCTGGCCGGCGATCAGCTCGTAGCCGTCGGTGGTCTTTCGGACGACCAGGGGTTGGATGATTCCCGAGGTTTTCAGGCTGGCCGCCAGCTCGGAAAGGCTCGCTTCATTGAATGTCTTTCGGGGTTGATGCGGATTGGGGCGGATCGAATCGACGGGGACAAGAAGGGGGGTCCCATCTGAAACAGGGGTACCGCGACTCGGGGCCTCAACAGAATGGCTGCTGATTTCGGCTTCGACCGGGAGACTTGAAACGGAGATCAAACTGCTCAACCCCCGCCCCAACCGGGGCTTGGTCTTGACTGCCTGGGACATGGCTAGGACTCCTTTCCTCTTGGTTGCGGGTTCGACGTTCCACGTGGAACAATGTGCGGGAGAAAGTCTATCAGTCGCCCAGCACGACTGCAAAGGCTCGCGATAGCAAGATTGCGTTAAATATGTTAGCAGACGCTAGTTTGCTTGCTGCTGGTGCGTTGGATGGGTACGGCTATAATCCCCCGGCTTATGCCTTATACGCTTACCCAACCGAATATCGATAACTTGCCGCCAGACTTGGGCGGAGCCTCTGGTGAGAACCGATGGACGCTGAATTTCGGCCCGCAGCATCCGGCGACGCATACGACCCTTCGCCTGGTCCTGGAATTGGACGGCGAGCGCATCCTCCGAGCCACGCCGCATATCGGGTATCTGCACAGCGGTTTTGAAAAGCTTGGGGAACATCTTAATTACAATCAGTATGTCACCATCGTCGACCGGATGGATTACTCGGCTCCGATTTACAACGAGCTTGCCTGGCATGGGGCGATTGAAAAGCTGATGGGGATCGAGCTGACGCCGCGATGCAAGGTTTTGCGTACGCTGGCGGGGGAGCTGGGGCGGATTCAGTCGCATCTTTTGTGCATCGGGGCGGCCGGGCTGGATCTTGGGGCGTTCACCGCGTTCCTTTACGGGTTCAATCAGCGTGAGACGATTTACGACATCGTTGAATATATGTCGGGGCAGCGGTTCCACACGAGCTGGACGCGGGTGGGGGGGCTCAACATGGATCTGCCGGACGAGGCGACTTTCAGGAAGATGGTCAGGAAGTTCGTCGATGAGGACATGCCACAGGCGGCGGCGGATGTGGAAGCGCTGCTGAATAAGAATCGGATTTTCATCGACCGGACGAAAGGCGTGGGGATCATCAGCCGGGAGGAAGCGATTGCGTGGAGTCTCTCGGGGCCGATGGCGCGGGCCAGCGGGGTTCGGCGGGATATCCGGAAGGATGAGCCGTATCTTTGCTTTGTAGACAATTGGGATGGGCAGGGGGCGCCGGCGGTGGATTTCAAAGTGCCGGTCATGACGACAGGGGATGTTTATGCGCGATATCTCGTTCGGCTGGAAGAGTTGAAACAGAGCATGGCGATTATTCGCCAGCTCATCGACAACATTCCGCCGGGTCACGTGAACGTGAGTCCGGAAGGGAAGGACGTTCTTCCGCCGAAGGACCAGGTTTTCAGCAGCATTGAGGGGCTGATTCAGCATTTTGAACTGATCATGACGAACCGCGGGTTCGTGGCGCCCAAGGGAGAGGTTTATGGCTGCATCGAGAGCGGCAACGGGGAGCTGGGCTATTACATTGTGTCCGCGGGCGAAAATATTCCCTGGCGGGTGCGCACGCGGCCGCCGAGCTTTATCAACTACCAAGTGTTTCCGAAGCTGATCGAGGGGCACATGATTTCGGATGTGGTGGCGGTGCTGGGGAGCATTAATGTGATCGCGGCGGAATTGGATCGATAGATCGGATCCAGGTTAGATGAAGATAGTGCTTGATATTCCCGCCGATCTGCTCCGTCAAACGGTGAAACATTCGCGCTCAGCGACAAAACAAGAGGCTGTATTGTTCGCGCTGCGTTCATTCATCCGCCAACATGACATACAAAGAGCCCGGGCGTTGCTCGGCACGTTCAGGAATCTGATGACGGTGGAAGAAATGAAAAAATTGCGTGGCCGGCGCGATCGCCGGCGTATGCCAACTCGAAAGACTTGAATTAGCTGCTGGCTTAGCACATAAATTGCACTATGGCCTGGATCTCCGAAAACCGTCGAACCGAAACCATCGAGCGTCGCGCTGAGCCCTATCTCACTGAGGAGCTGAAGCAGAAGCTCGCGGCGAAGTATTTTCCGCGTTATCCCAACAAGCGGGCGGTGCTGCTGCCGGCGCTGCATGCGATTCAGCATGAATACAATTGGATTCCGGCGCAGGCGATGGAGGAGCTCGCGGCGTTTCTGGAAATGTCGCCGGCCGAGGTGCTGGACACCGCTTCGTTTTACGAGGAATACTGGCTGCGGCCGAAGGGGCAGTACCTGCTCCAGGTTTGCCGGTCGCTTTCGTGTGAAATCTGCGATTCGCGGAAGATCACGGATAACCTGATGAAGACGCTGAATGTCGAGGAGGGGGAGACGACCGCCGATGGGCGATTTACGCTGGTGGAGCTGGAATGTCTCGGGGCGTGCGGGACGGCGCCGGTGATGCTGGTAAATGATGTGCTGCATGAAAATCTGACTGTCGAGCGCGTCGATCAATTGATCGCCAAGCTGCCGCAGAAGGCGGCGGATTATCATGATCCCACGGTCACGTGGGAGACAGGCGACGGGCATTAAAAGCCTGGTGAGTGCTGACCTTTCACATTGGGGAAAAACCTATGGACACGTTAGAACAGCGCGTGGAGCGGCTGGAGCGGTCGTGCCGCCGGTGGAAATTGGGATGTTTGCTGCTGATTGCGGCTGCGTTCACTGGAGCGGCGGCGCAGCCTGCGGCTCTGCCGGACGGGCAGTTTGGGCATATCTCGGCGCAGTCGATCTCGATTCGCAGCCGGGCGGGTGGGGCGTTTATCACGGCTTCGTGCATGAATGACAAGGCGGCTATAACGCTTTCGTCTTCCACCTGTCCAACCGTGATCCGTCTCATGGCGGATAAGGATTCGGCCAATGTCCTGGTGTCGGAGATGACCCCCAAGGGGATGTGCAGCGCGGCGGTGAGCGTGGATGGGAACTCGGGGTTTATCGATCTGCACGACGTCAGCGGGAAGAACAAGGAATATGATCTTCAGTAGGAAATTACCGTTGCCTGCGGTACTGCCCCCTCCCCAACCCTCCCCCGGAATACCGGGGGCGGGGGAAAATCCATGAAAGCGATTGGTCCGATAATTCTTGCGGTGGTGATACTGGCGGCGCTGGGGTGGTGGATTTATTGGAACTGGTTTGATACCTATCACCTGGGGACGGTTCGGGAGGGAGTGCTTTATCGGGATGGGGTTCGGACCATGCACCAGTTTGATTTGGCGATGCAGAAGACGCACGTGAAGACGATTGTTTCGCTGGTGGACGGGCAGGAGATCGGGCACGAGCCGTTTACGGATGAGCTGGCGTACTGTAAGTCGCATGGAATTGACGTGGTTCGGATTCCGGTGCCGCTGGGGGGTTGGCCGGGGGATGATCAAATCAGCCAGTTTCTGGCGATCGCCAACGATCCGGCGCGGCAGCCGGTGCTGGTACACTGTGCGCAGGGCGTAAGGAGAACCGGGATGATGGTGGCGGCCTACGAACTGAGCGTGCTGAAGCTCTCTAAGGACCAGGCACTGGATGCCATTCAGGGATTTGGCCACAGCGAGCGAACGACAGGCGACATCAAGCGTTTCATTGAGACCTATGATCCAGAGGGGCAGCGAATGACTTCGCAATTGCCGCAATCGGTGGAATAAGATGGCTGGGAAGATTTCCCATAATCTGCCTCGCCCGATGCCTGCCGGCAACGATTGCCTGCCGCATGCGGCGATGAATCTTGGTTCGTGCGCGGGTCGGGGACCCGGCCGATGCCGGGGATGGTTTATCGGATCGTGATCGAACCGCAGCTCGACAACTGGGTTTTGTATCGGTTCGACGATGCGGGGGGGTTTGTGGGTGATACGTGGCATGGAACATTGCAGGATGCACTCTCGCAGGTGAAAAAGGAGTTTGGGATCGATCTGAAACCGGACGGGGCGTCATGACGCAACCAAACCGCGAGAATCCGAAGCCTGGAAAAGGGGTGCTCGGGTGGCTGGGCCGACAGGTGGGGCATGTGCGGAAGGCGATCAAAACGGATGTGGGAGGGCCGACGACGGTCTATCGGGATAAAAAAGTCGAAGAGAAGCCGCTGCCGCAGGATCCCAAGGTGAAGCTTCGCCGGACGGTGATCGACGAAGTTGTGGTGGAGCGGAAAGGGAAATCGCCCAGGAATAAGTCTTAACGATGGTGCGGCTTTATCGCGTCATTTTGCCGGTTTCCGATATCGCCGAGGCGGAGCGATTTTATTCGCGGCTCCTGGGGATAGCAGGCAAGCGGGTCTCGCCGGGTCGGCATTATTTTGACTGCGGGGGGACGATCCTGGCATGTTACGATCCTAAAGCTGATGGGGATACGAATAGTGCCAAGCCCAATCCGGATCATGTTTATTTCGCAATTTCGGATTTGGAGGGGGCTTATCAGCGAGCGGGAAAGGCGGGGTGCCAGTGGCTGGAGGCGAAAATCGAACGCCGGCCGTGGGGGGAACGCTCGTTCTACGCGAAGGACCCGTTCGGCAATCCGATTTGTCTAGTGGATGAAAAGACGGTATTTACGGGCAGTTAAAGAGAGTATTTATGGCTTACAACGAACCCGTTCTGATCAAGCGCATCGATCCCGACCCTTTTAAGCGCAAGCTGCACTGGTATGACGATTATGTCGCGACGGGGGGCTATTTGGCGCTGCGCAAGGCGCTGGATATGAAGCCGGACGACATCATCAAGACGGTCACGGAATCGGGCCTGCGCGGGCGCGGTGGGGCGGGGTTCTCGGCGGGGCAGAAGTGGTCGTTCATCCCCAAGGAAAAGAAGGGGCCGCATTATCTGACCGTAAATGCGGATGAGTCGGAGCCGGGGACGTTCAAGGATCGCTATCTGATGGATTACGATCCGCACAGTTTGCTGGAAGGGATCGCGATTGCTTCGATCGCCACGCAGGTGGACGTGGCTTACATCTACGTCCGGGCGGAATTTCATCGTGAGATCAAGGTGGCGGAGCAGGCGCTCAAAGAAGCCTACGCGCACGGGATTTTCGGGAAGAACGGAATTTTTGGGAGCAAATACAAGCTTGAGTGTTACGTGCATGCCAGCGCGGGGGCGTACATCTGCGGGGAAGAGACGGGGCTTTTGGAAGCTTTGGAGGGGAAGCGCGGGTGGCCGCGGAATAAGCCGCCGTTTCCGGCGATTGCGGGTGCATTTGCGCGGCCGACGGTGATCAACAACGTCGAGACGCTCTGCTGCGTTCCGCCGATCATCGAGCGGGGGCCGGGGTGGTTTAAATCGATGGGGACACCGTCGAGCCCGGGGCCGAAGCTTTATGGGATGTCGGGTCACGTTAATCGGCCGGGGGTTTACGAAGATGAACTCGGGATCACGCTCGACTATGCCATCAACAAGTTGGCCGGCGGAATGAAGGGGGGCAAGCACAAAGGCTCGATTTGCGGGGGAATCTCGATGGGGGTGCTTGGGCCGGAGCAACTCGACATCAAGCTCGATTTCGACGACGTGCGCTTTCGCGGCGGGTGCCTGGGGCTGGGCACCGCTGGGATGATCGTCATGAACGAGCAGACCGACATGGTGCGGGCGCTGCGCAACTGCGTCCGGTTTTATGCCCACGAATCATGCGGCCAGTGCACCCCGTGCCGGGAAGGGAGCACGTGGATGCGAAAAATCCTCGACCGGATCGTCGATGGTTACGGGCGGGTTAAAGACCTGGATATGCTGATGGAACTTGAAAAGACCCAGGGCCTCATGCCGGGCACGACGATCTGCGGCCTGGCGGACGGGACGGCGTGGGTGACGCGGACGTTCATCAATAAATATTACGATGAGTTTGCGGCGCGATGCATTCCGGAAAGCACGGTTCCGGTGACGATTAAGCGGGGGACGAAGAATGTGGTGGTGCCGATGGGGAGTAATACGCGGTAGGGAAGCCGCAGGTATTACTCTCTCTTGTCGCGCTCGCAGGCTGTGGGTGTGACCGACCATCTGGATTTAGGGAACGGCGTTATTCGGGGCCGAAAGAGAAGAAAGCGTATTTTCGGTTACGGTTTTAGTGACGAGAAGAGGCAGTCACTCGTATATAACACGCGGTTCCGCTGCGCGAGCACACGGCTGCCCCGGTGACGTCCGGGGCTGCCTTGGGGTGTTTGGCTGGAGTCGCTATTTTGAGCTGTCTGACTGCTCCGCCGCCCGCAGCAATCTTTCGGCTTCTTTCCATCCCGGCCTCAATTCCAGGGCAATTTGCAATTGCCGGATCGCGGCTTCGCGTGAGCCGAAGGCCAGGTTCCATTCGCCCAGAATCAGATGCGCCTGGGCATAATCGGGGCGAAGCTGCAGGGCCGCGTTGAGCAGGCCGTGGGCTTTGTCGCGCATCGCGGCGTCGTGCCGGTCGAAGGCCTGCTGGGCGAGGAGCTGGGCGTAATTGGTCATCACGGCCACGGGGTCGGCGCCGACGCTGTTGTGGTTCAGGAGCCATTCATATTGCTGCGTGGCGCCTGCGAAATCTCCGGTGATGGAGTAGACATTGGCGAGATTGTTTCGCGCGGTTGAATCATTGGGTTCGATCGAAAGAGCCGCCTGATATTCCTGGATCGCCGTCTCCCACTGCAAGCGCTGCTGGGCGACACGACCCAGCCCGTCATGCGGGCCGGCGGCGTCGGGATTGGTGTTTCGCCACTGGATGGAAAACGACGCATCGTCAGTGTAATAGGCACCGCGATAGAAAGTGACGCACGCCTCGATGGCGATCCACGTGCAGGCGGCAATTCCGGCGGCGCGCCGCAGCCTCGCGCCGTTGGCTGCGGAGAGAAGCATTCCCGCCAGGGCGGGGAGGGCGAGGATCGCCAGGGCGGCGTATCGCTCGGAATAGCCGGCCTCCTGGGTGACGATGTGTGCCGTGGGCAACTGGAGCAGGAGAAACCATCCGAGCCAGAAAATTCCGATGAGCCGGGCGCGTTTGCCTCCGGCGATTACTCCAGCGATGAGCAGACCAACGACAAGGCATGCGACGACGCTCATTCGCCAGTCAAACCAGACGTCAAACGGCGGCTCGTAACGCAGGGCCATGAAGGGGATGACGGCGGTTTGGATGCCGTAGAGGATCGATTTCAGGGGTTCGAGGGGATGATCAAACAACGTCAGGTGAACGCTCCCGCTGCCGATCACCAATTGCCGGACGAGGAAATAGCACCCCAGGATCGCGGCGATGGGGAGATAGCGGATGATCCAGCGTGCTGGTTTGCTTGGCCGCTGCGTCAAACCTGCAAAATCGGCGAGAAGAAAGATGCCGGGCAAAACTGCTGCCTGTTCTTTGGAGAGGAGGGCGGCGGCAAAGAAAATCATCGCCGCCAAAAACCAGGCGGCGCCGCGGCCCAGGTAGGCCCAGGTTGCGAGGAGAATCAGAAGGGCGGGAAGGAGGGTTTCCCTGCCGGAGGCGGCGGGATATACGCATTCGGAGACTGCCGGATGCAGGGCGAACCATGTGGCGGCGATCAGGGCGGCGCCGGTGCCTAGCCCCAGCGCGTCGCGCCGCAGCAGCGCGCAGGCGGCGAGTAAAACCGCGCCGGCCAGCACTGCATTCAGCAAGTGAAACCCGCGCGGGCCGGCATTGGCATTCACCTGCACGGCGAAGCTGAGCCGAGTCAGGGGTCGATAGTATGGAAAATTCAAATAGTGGGGCTCGGTGAAAATCGCGCGAAGGTCGCTGAAGTGGCGGATGGGGAACTGGTTTTCGATGACTTCGTGGTCGTCGTAGACGAATTGATTTGACCACGATCCCGCGGCGTAAATGGCCGTCACGCAGAGAGCCGCTAGTATCGGCAGAAGCATCCCTCGAACTATTACCCCCGCCCCCGGTACACCGGGGGAGGGCAGGGGAGGGGGTTTCTCGAGGAGATCAGGCATTCCGACCGTCGGCGAATTATCCAATGATTCCACAGGATGACAAAACCGCCGCCAAATCTGACAATCCTCCCATGGCCGAACTTGATGTCTCGGAGTTGATGACCGTGCAGCAGGCGATGGAAATCATTGACGGAGTTTCGGTCCATCCGCGCCGGCAGAGAAGACAGGGTGGGAAAATGCTGGGGGCGTTACCTGGCAGAGGATGTGCTTGCCGATCGTGATTCGCCGCCGTTTGACAAAAGCTTGATGGACGGGTTTGCAGTCCGGTCGCAAGACGTGCGAACGGTCCCACGCGAGCTTGAAGTGGTAGGGCGGGTAGCGGCAGGGGGGTTGGCGACAATAGCGGTAGGGGAGCGCCAGGCGGTGGCCATCATGACCGGCGCACCTCTCCCGCAAAACGCTGATGCGGTCGTGCCGATTGAGATGACCAAACCCGCCGGTTCTCCCAACCGAATTGCCGTGCAGCAGGCAGTGAAGCCGGGCGAATCAATTGCGCACCGCGGCAGTGAAGCGGCGGCTGGTTCTGTTGTGCTCAAGGCCGGAACTCGCCTCAAATCAATTCAACAGGCGGTCGCCCACAGCGCAGGGGGCCACAATCCATTGACCTACGACGGGGTGGCCGTCGGGATCATCGAAACCGGCGACGAACTTGTCGATCGAGATCAAATTCCAACGGGCTCGCAAATTCGAGCTTGCAACACCGAAGTGTTATTTGGGGCGCTCACCGACCTTCCGTGTGTCGCACGTGGTTGTGGAATCGTTTCGGATGATCCGGTTCTCATTGAACAAAAAGTTGTCAGTCCCACTTTAGGACATTGGGACATCCTCCTCATCACCGGCGGCATGAGCATGGGGGAACGGGACTATGTCCCCGGAGTCCTGAAAAAACTCGGCGCGGATCTGAAGATCACAAAGCTTCGTATCAAACCCGGCAAGCCGTTCGTCTTCGCCCAACTGCCCAGCGGCAAATTTGTCTTCGGTCTCCCCGGAAACCCGGTCAGCGCTTTCGTCTGCACGAGAATCTTGGTTTCGCGTTTGATCCGCCGGATCGCCGGCGGTCCGGCCGACGAACCCACGCGCATGGCACCCTTGGCCGGACCGTTGGAGGCCAATGGCCCGCGCACTTTCTATCGTCCGGCGATTTTCGACGGGCGCTGCCTCACGCCCTTGCAATGGAGAGGCTCCGCCGACATCTTCACACTGAGCCGCGCGAATTCGCTAATGATTTTGCCCGAAAACCACCCCGCTCAACCCGCCGGCTCCATCATCGAATTCGTCGAGTTCTGACATGGCTGATCCGAAGAAGATCCTCATCCTCGGCGGTGGATTCGCAGGCGTTCTGGCGGCGCGGCGGCTGGAGAAGCTGTGCAAACATCGGGCCGACGTTCAAATCACGCTGATCAGCCGGGACAATTTTCTGCTGATGACGCCGCTGATGTTTGAGGCGTGCACGGGCACACTTGAGCTTCGCCACTGCTCGGTGTCGATCCGCTCATTCCTGCGCAGGACGCGATATATCGAGGGGATCATCGACAGCATCGACGTCGATCGCCGGATCGTTCATGCCGCGTGGGGGCCGGGAACGAAGCATGAGGTTGCGTACGATCAGCTCGTCCTTGCGCTGGGGGCGGTTACGAATACACGGCAGATTCCCGGGTCCGACAATGCGATGCCGTTCAAATCGCTGGCGGATGTGATCGTTCTACGGAATCACGTCATCGAATGCCTGGAGCGCGCGGATGTGGAGAACGATCCGCGGGAACGGAAGCGGCTGTTGACGCTGGTCGTCATCGGCGGGGGTTTCGTGGGCTCCGAGGCGTTTGGGGAGCTGAGCAGCTTCATGGACGAGATCGTGCGTTATTATCCGCGCGTGCGGCGGGATGAGATGCAGCTTTATCTCATCCAGGCCACGGAGCGGATCATGCCGGAGGTGCCGCAGGTTCTTTCGGAATATGCCGTGAAGGTTCTGACCCGGCGGGTGGGGGTGCAGATTCTTACGTCTTCGCCGGTTCAATCGATTGAGGCGGACCGGGTGCATCTGAAGGATCGGGTGATCGAAGCCGGAACGATTCTGCTTTCGGCCGGCATCCTGCCGAGCCCTGTGGTCGCGAATCTGCCGCTGCCCAGGGACAAGCATGGGCACCTGATCGTGGACGGCGCCATGCGGTGCAAGGAACGGCCGGAAATCTGGGCGCTGGGCGACTGTGCATCGGTTCCTGACGCACAGGGCAAGCCGTATCCTAAGCTGGCACAGTTCGCGATGCGTCAGGCCGTGACGCTGGCGGACAACATCGTGGCCGTGCTGGACGGGAGGCAGCCGGCGCCGTTTGAATTCAAGATGCTCGGATTGATGGCCGCGCTGGGGCATTACAAGGGGCTGGGGACGGTGCTGGGCATTCGGATTCGCGGGTTTTTCGCGTGGTGGGCGCGGCGGACTTACTATCTGAGCGTGATGCCGCGCTGGGCGCAGCGCGTGCGGATCGTCGCCGACTGGACGGTGGCGTTGTTTTTCCGGCCCGATATCAGCAAGGTGGATCTGGGGCGGGAGCATGTGACGGCGATGCGGCAGACGGGGCCGCGAGATAAGTCCCCTGCTGGCTCCTCCGGTACTCCGGCGGAGGCCAGGGGTGATGGCTAGTCTTGAGATGAGGCCGCGCATCAGAGCCAGAATGTTTTAGAGGTCGATTACACTGACTATCATTGAGAGAGGAATTTCGCGATGCCCATGAAAAATCCGCCTCATCCCGGAGGTTTCGTTTTGCGTCAGTGCATCGAGCCGCTGAACTTGAGCATTACCGAGGCCGCCGCTGCGCTGGGCGTGACGCGCACCACGCTCTCCGAACTCGTTAACAAGAAGCGTGGAATTTCAGCGGAAATGGCCGTCAGGCTCTCGAAAGTGTTTGGCGGCAGTGCGGAGAGTTGGCTGATTCAACAGGCGCAATACGACCTTGCCCAGATCCGCCCAAATCGAATCAGGATTAAGCCGCTCAAGGTCGCTTGATTAAAATCGCGGGAGTTCATGACTGATAGCCGCTCATCCATTGCCGTTAAAATCCTCGAAGCCAACCCACGCGCCTATGAGGCCCTCGTGGTAACTGGCGAGGCTTTTCCCGCCGCGCGCGAAATTCTGGAGACGACCCGCCCGGAGCAATTGCTGACTGTTCCCGTGAAATCCCCTGCCTTCGCCAGCGCGCTTCTGGCCGGGCTATGGCTCTGGAATGACGGGCTTGAGGAGTGCCACCGGATCGTCCAGAATCCGCCGGATGAGAAGAGCGGCAGCACCTACGCCTTCTGGCACGCGATCATGCACCGCCGGGAGGGGGATTTTTCCAACAGCAAATATTGGTACGCGCGGTGTGCGAGCCACCCGGCACTGCAAGTTCTCGCGGCTCAGGCGCCAGCGGTCGTGAATCCGGCGCCGGCGGATAAATCGCTTCTTCGCGTGACCGCGACGGGGTGGAATCCTAATGCGTTTGTCGATCTGGCCGAGGAGGTCAGCGAAAACGAATCGGACTCGCGGGACAAAATCGTAATGCAGTTGCAGCGGCTTGAGTGGAAAATCTTGTGGGACCACTGCCTGGCGGCGGCAATTTGATCTCAATTGCCTGAAACAAATTCTGCGCCTCAGGAAGCCTTCTTTATTATTTTTTCAGCCAGGCTTTCCGCAATGAGTCCGGAGAGGGTGCGGCCGGTTCGCTTTGCAAAATGGTCTGCGGCCTTAATCAGTGCGGGAGACATGCTGATCATCAGCCTCTTGGCCTTGGCGGATTCGGGAATCCGGGGGCGGCCCACGCTACGGGCAAGCTTTTCCTCACGACGTTGAGCAGCACTAAGAGGCTTGCCATCAGAGAGTTTGAGATTCCGGGCCCAGACGTCGAGGGCGGCAAAATCGTTTTCATCGGGAGTCCGCTTCATTTTTCGCCCGCGATTTCGAGTTGTTGATTTCATATTCAAGATTACCTCCTGAGCTTGCGCAATCGTCGCTTCATGTCAGTTGTGAGCTCCATCGCGTGTATTACGCGCACAATTCTCGTCTGTGGATCGCTCTCAAGCTGGATCCAGTCCAAAACGGGAACGGATTCAAACTGCACATCTTCTTGCTTCTTCAGCACGTAGATTACTTGCAGCATGCGACCTTCGGCCGTTGCTCCCCAAACGCGCCGCTTGCCATCGCCGATGTGCTGCGGAAACGGTTGGGTTGCATTCTCGACCACGAACTCAGCCTCCGTAGGCGCAACGCCATGTTTCGAGATGTGGTCGCGGTTTGCGTCATCCCATGCAAAGAACAATAATAAAATTATATAACGAAATTCGCGATTGGCAAGCAGGCGCTTTTGCGTTCACACCCCCGCCCCCACCGCTTCCCCCACATGCGCCACCGCATTGCGGAAAATCCTCAGCCCATCCCCCTCCGCCGGCAACTTCGGGCGCGAGGTCCAGGCGTAATGCTGGGTTGGATCGATATGCCGCTCGGGGTGGGGCATCAGGCCGAAGACAAGCCCTGTTGAATCGCAAACACCGGCGATGTCGTCCACCGAGCCGTTGGGGTTTTGGCCGCTGTAGACCATCGCTACCTGCTGGCTCTCCCAAAGCGCGGCTCGCACGGCATCATCCACCGGCACGAATTTGCCTTCGCCGTGCGCGATCGGGAGATCGATTTCGCCGACTCCGCGAGTCCAAACGCATTTCTCGCTCTTTCCCGCAAGGTGCACCCAGCGATCGATAAACCGCCCCGAATCGTTGTTGGTGAGCGTCGCTGTCTGCCCCGTTTTACCAACCAGGGGGCCCGGCAATAAATCCGTCTTAACCAAAACTTGAAATCCGTTGCAGATGCCGATCACCGGTTTGCCGGCGTCGATGAATTTGCGCACGGCATCGCCGAGGTGATGGACGATCTGGTTGGCGAGGATTTTCCCGGCGGCGATGTCGTCGCCGTAGCTGAAGCCGCCGGGAAAGGCCAGAATCTGATAATCATCGAGGATCCGGGGCTGCTCCAGAATTCGATTGATATGGATGGAATCCGATTTTGCCCCCGCCCGCTCGAAGGCATAAGCCGTTTCTACGTCGCAGTTAGTGCCGGCGGCACGAAGGACCAATGTCCGGGGTTTCATGACCAAACTCTACCCGATTTTCGTTGCGAAATCTCCCCTTGCGACCTAACATTGGATGCGTCCAGCGAAGGATGAACCGCCTGCCCAATTTGTTGCGCGAGAGGAATTCCCAGCCATGTCCGTTCAAAGTTCCCAGACCGGCCCAATCGTTGAAAATGCCGCCATCGATCGTGACACGCCTCAGCCGAACATTCACGTTGAAGAGCGCAAGTTGTCGCTGCAGGATTTTCTGAAAACGTGCGTGAAGATCGGGGGGTCGGACCTGCACCTCCAGGCGGGGAGCACTCCCATGATCCGCGTGGATGGGCGGGCACGATTTCTCGACTGCGCGCCGCCTTCGGATGAGGCGATGAAGGAATACGTCACCCAGATCATCGACGCGCAGGGGGAGCCGGAGGAACGGAAGCGCACGCTCGACCACAAAGGCGCGGTCGACGTTGCCTACATCACGCCCGCGGCCCGGTTCAGGACCAACATTTTTCACAGCCGCGAGAAGTTTGCGATCGTCATGCGGCGGATCGTCACCAAGATCCCGAGTTTCGACGATCTGAACCTGCCGCCTCAGATCGAAACGCTTTCCGAACATCACCGCGGAATCATCATCGTTTCCGGCACGACGGGTTCCGGTAAATCGACGACGCTTGCGGCCGTCATCGGCAAGATCAATCGCACGCGCGCGAGCGGATCATCACGGTTGAAGATCCGATCGAATATCAGCACGAGAACGCCAAGAGCCTTGTGAGCCAGGTGGAAGTCGGCACCGACAGCGAAAGCTATGAATATGCGTTGCGTTCGATGATGCGGCAGGATCCGGACACGATCCTGATCGGCGAGATGCGCGATTCGTTCTCGCTGTCGACGTCATTGCGTGCGGCGGACACGGGGCACCTGGTTTTCACGACGGTTCACGCCACCAACGCGGCGATGACCATCGAGCGAATGGTCTCGCTGTTTGACCCGAATCAAAAAGAGCTTCAGCAGACGCAGCTGGGCCTTAATCTCATAGCCGTTGTGTGTCAGCGTCTGGCCAAGCGGCGCGACGGGAAGGGGCGCGTTCCGGTGGTCGAAATCATGCAGGCCTCGCCGCTGGTGCGGAAATACATCCTTGAAGGCGAATACGAAAAGCTCAAGGGAACCGTGGGCAACAAAGAGGGCGGCAGCCAGAGCTTCGACCAGCACCTCACCGAGCTGTTCCAGAAGCAGATCATCGACGTGGCCGAGGCCAAACGGCTTGCGAGCAACGTCGATGCCCTCAACCTGGCCCTGCGCGGCATTGGGAACAGCGACTCGAGGCTTCGCTGATGGCTTTGCGCGACTTTCCCCGCCGGCAAATCCACCTCGATTTCCACACCGGCCCCGATATTTTTGATGTCGGCGCGCAGTTCAACGCGCGAGAATTCGCGGCCACGTTCAAGGCGGCGCATATCGACAGCGTGACCGTCTTTGCCAAGTGCCATCACGGGCATCTTTATTACAAAACGTCGCGCCCGGAGCGGCATCCGGGATTGCCCAAATCGCTGGACCTGCTGGCCGAGCAGGTTGACGCGCTGCACGGCGCCGGCATTCGGGCTCCGATCTACATCAGCATCCTGTGCGACGAATACGCGGCAAATACGCACCCCGAATGGATCGCCCGCGACGCGCAGGGAGCCCCGGTGCGCCGCCCGTCGGGAATCTTCAACCCCGGCTGGCAAATCCTGGAGATGACGTCCCCCTACCAGGAATATCTCGCCGAGCAAACGAGTGAGGTGCTGAAGCTCTTCAAGCCGGTCGACGGAATCTTTTTCGATATGTGCTGGGACCAACCGTCGACGAATCGATATTTCATGGAGGCGATGCGCCGCGCCCATCTCGATCCGGAATCATCCGCCGATCGTGATCGCCTGGCCCTGCAGGTTTCCCGCGATTACATGAAGCGGTTTTACCGGATGGTGCAATCTTCCAGCCCCGGCGCCTCGGTCTTTTTCAACGCCCGGAGCCTGGACAAACTTGCCCCGGAAATCTCCACGTTTTCGCATGTGGAGATTGAAGCGCTTCCAACCGGCGGCTGGGGGTATCTCTATTTTCCTCGTCACGTCCGACACGTGCGCACGCTTGGCCGGCCCTATCTCGGACAGACGGCTCGCTTCCACAAATCGTGGGCGGATTTCGGCGGAATTAAGCCATACGCGGCGCTCGAATATGAAACCAGCCTGATGATGGCCCACGCCGCGGCGTGCAGCATCGGCGACCAGCTCCACCCCCGCGGAAAGCTGGAGCAACCCGCCTACGATCTCGTCGGCAAAGCCTACGGCCGCGTTGAAGAACGCGAACCCTGGCTCCGGGGCGCGGTTCCGATCACCCAAATCGGCGTTCTCCAGACGTCGGGCGCGGGCGTTCGCACGGAAGAGGGCGTGACGCAGATGCTCACGCAGCTCAAGCATCAGTTCGACATCATTTCGCCCGCGCACAAATTCTCGGATTACGAACTGCTGATCCTCCCCGACGCCGTCGAACTCGACGCCGCCACGGCCAAACGGCTCTCCGCGTTCCTCCGGCAGGGGGGCGCGATGCTGGCCACGGGCACGGCCGGCCTTTCAGACAATGCCCAAAAGGCGCTTCCGCAACTTGGCATCGAGCCGGAGGGTTTTTCCCCATTTACAGCCACGTACGTTCGCTTCGCGAAAGAATTTTCCGGCGATATCCCGGCGATCGACCACGTCATGTACGACCGCGGCGTGCGCGTCCGCGCGCAGCGGGAACAAAACAGCTCGCCTCAATCGTTGAGCCTTATTTCGAGCGCACCTGGGTGCATTTTTGCAGCCATCGGCAAACCCCGCCGCAAAAGCTCACCCAATACGCGGCCGCGGTGTTAAAAGGCCGCGTGGGGTATATCCCGCTGCCGGTTTTCGATTCCTATGCCAACAACGGAAACCTCGCCTGCCGCTGGCTGGTCGATACGATTCTGTCGCGAATACTCCCTGAGCCGCTGATTCGCCTTGACGCTCCCGCGATGACCGAAGCCACGATCACCCGTCAAGGCGCCCGCTCGATTGTCCACGTTCTGCACTACAGCCCCCAGCGGCGTACGCCGTCGCTGGATATCGTCGAGGACATCGTCCCGCTGTTTAACATCAAGTTGTCGCTGAAAACCCCCCGCAAACCCGCCCGCGTATACCTTGCCCCGGATGAATCGCCGTTGGATTTCGAATACGCCAACGGTCGCACCGAAACCGTCATCCCCCGGATCGACGGGCATGCCATGGTCATTTTCGAATGAACGGCAGCTCGCGGCCGGCTTTCAGAAATATCAGGCCCTGGTCCCCCTCCCCCCGGTCGTACATTCCGCCCAGGGTCGCCGCGAACTGATCCTGAGGCACCAGCAGACCCT
This sequence comes from uncultured Phycisphaerales bacterium, assembly GCA_963755915.1. GTDB lineage: Bacteria > Planctomycetota > Phycisphaerae > Tepidisphaerales > Tepidisphaeraceae > PALSA-1353. The sequence continues at coordinate 1,014,559 of CAVWLP010000002.1, read as the reverse complement.
TCGTGGGAATAAACAGCGACGCAAAATGCGGCGCGATCACCGAAACAAAATCGTTCAGCGGCACCGCCGCCACGTACAGAAGATGATGGGGCAGAAATTCCACCTGCAGTACCCCCACCGAGGCGAGAATCCGCTGCATCCCCTGAAGGGCGAAATATTCGGAGCCTTCGATGTCCATAAGCACGACGTCGAACTCTTCCCCCGCGAGCAGATCGTCCAGCCGTCCCGCTTCCACTTTCACCACTTCGGGGTTGTCGTAGAAATAATTTTGCAGATGAACCGCCGGCTTGCGCTTGCTTCCGCCACTGTTGGAGCGGTTCATAACGAATTCGATCTCCCCCGCCTGGTTGGACGCCGCGCAGCGAATCACTTTGCAGTTGGTGAGATTGTTCAGCGACACGTTGAGCTGCAATAGCTCGGACGTCTGCGGATTGGCTTCGACCGCCACAACGCTTCGGCAGATTTTCGCCAGCGGAATGGCCAGCGCCCCGATGTGGGCGCCGACGACCAGCAGCCGCGTCTGCGCATCGCACATCGATCGCAGAACATTCAGCTCTTCCGGGTTGTAGCACCCCCGTTGGCGAAGCCAAACCCCGACGTACATATCCTCGACCGGCACGGCATATACGCCTTGCGGCGTAACCGTGAGGATGGCGCGGGCAAAAGGCCCCAGCGTACGGCGCGACGCCTGCGATGCCGCCACCTCCTGGTTGAACTGGCTCATTGCCCCAGATTGTTCGGTTGAGACAGTCCCCCGTCAACGGTTCTCGTCAACGGTTCTCCGCGACTTGAGGCGCCAGGACCGCATCATCAATCGCCTCGCGAAGCGTGTCGGGGTTCGTCCACTGCTGATATGCCGCCACGGCGCCATCTTTCCCGATCACCACCGCGCCGTTGGGGAATCCGCCAAATGTCTTGGAGATTGAGTCGCCCATGTTGTCAACGGCCATGGGGATGGTGATCCGCAGCTCGCGCTGGGTCTCCAGGGCCTGCGCCTTGCGGTCGTCAAGGGAAGCCGCATCGGGGACGGCAACGCCCTCTTCCTTGTTTCGCTCGGCGTTTTTATCGCCGGCGGGGAAGGCTTCCCTGGTGTAAACGATCAGGAAAAATGCCCGGCCCTGCTCGGCGGTTTTCAGTTTCTCCATCGCCGCCGCGTGTTCGCGGAAAACCGGGCAGGACATGGACCCAAACTCGATCACCAGGACGTGCCCCTTATATTTCGCCGGCGTGAAGCTCCTGCCGTTGGCTTCGGTAATCTGCACGTCTGGAACGGCCGACCCGACCTCCGGCCCGTTGAAATTCAGATCATCGGGCTTGGGTGATTTCACATCCGCGCTCGCTCCCGGGCCATCGCCTCCGCCTCCTCCTCTGGGTCCCCGGTTTTGCCGCAATTGCTGCATCTGCTGGACGAACTGCTGCATTTGGTCGTCGGTGAGAATCGTCTGCAATTTCTCGCGCACCTGCTGGCGAACCTGGGCGAGGTCCTGCTGAACATTTGCCCCGCCCTGCGCCTTCTGCCGCAGCGCGGCGATCTGACTGCCGGCATCCTTCAGCAGTTCTTGCACTTCCTGTTTCTGATCGTCGGAAAGGTCCACCTTCGCCAGCGCCTGCTGCATGGCCAGGATAATTCCCCCCGCGCCACCCCCAAAATTATTCCGCCCCGTCCCCGCACCTACGCCCGCCCCCACACCCGGCCCCGCGGTCGGCTGCGTCGTTGCTCCGCCGCCAAACTGCCCAACTCGCCGGCCGGTCAGCGGGCCGATGTTTTTATCCAATTGGGCAAGCTGTCCATCGCTGAGAAGATTGGCCAGTTGGCTGTGAAGCTGCTTTACGAAATCTCCCAGCATCTGATACCGGTCGGAGGGGTCGGCATCGGCGAGCTTTTGCGAAAGGTCCATCCCCTGCTGATTCACCTGGTTAAAGAAGGCATCGATCTCCATGCGCTGGTCGTCGGTGAGGTCGAGTTGGGAAACGGCGTGTTTATACCTGGCGATGATGAGCGCCGGCCCCGGCCGCATCCGGCCCTGACCAACCGTTCCCGACGGCTGCGTCGCCACCTGTGCAAAGACCCCCGGCGCCGCGGCCAAAACCGCGCACGCAACCATTGGCAAAAGAACCCGCCCGATTGTCTTGAACATAGTCATCCTCATCTTATCTCTATCTCATCATTTCTAACGCATTGCTTGAGCAATTATTGCCAGGGAATTGTTATTGAACCCGCATTCAATTGACGCTAAACGCCTCAATCGGCTATGCTTGGGGCTTCCCACCGGGCCGTAGGCCGTGGCGGCAAAACGGCCTTTTTCGCTTGTGTGTCCAGGAGAAACCTGTGATTCGAAAATCGTCCTTTCTGGTAGCCGCTGTCGCGACGCTCTGCGGCATGTTTGCCGGCTGCCAGTCCTCCAACGAGAACCCGGAAAGTCCCTTCGTCACCATCTCCCAGCCTTCCTTCGTACAGGCCTGGGACCTGCACGTCCCCATGCACGCAGGCGATTCCGTACGAGGCATTTATTACCTTGACGGAGCCGTTCACGTCCTCAGCGCACAGAATTACGACCAGGCCGTCAAAGGGGAAAGCGGCGAGCTGCTTTACCGCAACCAGGTCGGCACGCCGGACGTCAGCTTCCACGGGGCTCCGACCCTCGTTCGCGACGGCATCGTCTTCCCCACCAATCACACCCTCGAATATTACACCCGCACCGGAAACTTCATCCGGTCCGTCGACGTCAAATACAACATCACCAACCAGGCCGTCGGATCAAATCACGATGACAGCGTCTACGTGGGCCTCGATTTCAATCAGGGCTGTCTCGCCCAGGTTGACGTGACCCAGGACATCCTTCCAGTCCAGTGGACGTTCTTAACGTTCGGTGAAATTGGCGGCGCGGTCGGGCTATCCGACGGCGTGATCTACTGCGGCAGCGAAGACGGCAAAGTCCGCGCCTGCCTGGAAGACCGAACCCCCGTCTGGACCCTGCTTCCCCCCGATGACGCATTCGACACGCAGAGCAAGGTCTTCGGCTCCATCGCCGTCGATAACGCCTATTGCTACTGCTCCACCGATGCCGGGAAAGTCCTGTGCCTGGACAAAAACACCGGAAAGCTGCAGTGGCAATTTTTCTCAGGTCAGCCCCTCATGACCGGGCCCCAGGTGAGCGACAGCGGGGTTTATCAATACGTTCCCACGCAGGGACTGGTCGCCATCGATAAATCAGACAAGCTCACGCTGGGCGACCAGGAAAGCGTCGCTTCCCCGCTGCGGACTGCCCGGTGGACGCTTTCCAACGGCCTGCGGGTCCTCAGCGAGGACGAAACGTATCTCTACGTCACGCTGGCGACGGGCGGCCGATCCGTCGGCCTCGCGGCGGTTGATAAACAGACGGGCCAGATCGCTTTCCAAACCCAGCGCACCGACATTCAGTTCCTGACATCGCAGCCCAAGGCCGCCCTCATTTACGGGGCGACGCGAAGCGGCCTACTGGTCGCATTCAAACCGACGCTTCAGCCCGGCTCTTACGGACAGCTCGTCGACAGCCAGAGTCCCGGCTCCAACCAATGGCAGCCTCATGCCCGATGATTTGATTCCAGTTCGCCGCGCGCTCCTCTCTGTGTCAGACAAAACCGGACTTTTGGAATTTGCCTCGGCACTTGCCGGGGAATTCAAGGTTGAGCTTGTCAGCACCGGAGGCACCGCCAAGGCCCTGCGCGACGCGGGGCTGAAGGTTGCCGAAGTTTCCGACGTCACCGGCTTTCCCGAGATGATGGACGGGCGCGTCAAAACCCTCCATCCGAAAATCCACGGTGGTTTGCTGGCCCTGCGTGACAATCCACGCCATGCCGAGGCGATGGCAACCCACGGAATTCCCCCCATCGACCTGCTGTGCGTGAACCTTTATCCCTTCCAGCAGACCATCGCCAAGCCGGGCGTTTCGCTCGAGGAGGCGATCGAGAATATCGACATCGGCGGGCCAGCGATGATCCGCTCGGCGGCGAAAAACTACCGCTTCGTCCTCGTCGCCGTCGATCCGGGACAGTATGAGAAAATCCTCGGTGATCTGCGCAAGCATGGCGGGTCATCGTGCGGGGCGCATCGGTTTAAGCAGGCCGCTCGGGCGTTCGCGCATACGGCCGCTTACGACGCGGCCATTGCGGATTACCTTCGCCGGCAGATCGATCCCGAGCCGCTGCCCGAGCAGTTGCAGATCAGCCTCACCCGCCGGCAGCAGTTGCGATATGGGGAAAATCCGCACCAGCGCGCAGCGCTTTATGTCGATGGCCGCAAATCGGCGGAAGCTTCCGTCACCACCGCGACCCAGCTTCATGGCAAGGAGCTTTCGTATATCAATCTTCTGGACGGCGATGCCGCGCTCGGCGTCGTCAAGGAATTTGCGCGGCCGGCGGCCTGCATCGTCAAACATGCCACGCCCTGCGGCTGCTCGGTTGCCGAAACCCCTGCCGAAGCCTTTCACCGCGCTTTCGACAGCGATCCCCTCGCCGCCTTCGGGGGAATCCTGGCGCTCAACCGCCAGGTCGATCAAACCACCGCCTCGGCGATCGTTTCCATCGACAAGCTGCTGGAAGTTGTCGTCGCGCCGGATTTTACCGATGACGCACTGAAAATCCTCCGCGACCGCTGGAAAAACGTCCGGCTGCTGAAAGTCGGTCCCATCGGCACCCCCGACTCCACCGAGCTTCACATGCACAAAATCGTCGGCGGATACCTGCTCCAGGAGCGCGATCTGGCCGGCGTGGACGAATCGACGTGGAACGTCGCCTCGCGCCGCCCGCCGACGGAAGCCGAGCTGCTCGATCTGAAATTCGCCTGGATTGCCTGCAAGCACGTGAAGAGCAACGCGATCGTCATCTGCAAGTCCCAGATGCTCCTGGGCGCCGGCGCGGGCCAGATGGACCGCCCCAGCGCCGCGCGACTGGCGATCTCCAAAGCAGGCACTCGCTCCGCCGGGGCTGTCGCCGCGAGCGATGCGTTTTTTCCCTTCCCCGATGCGCCGCAGCTTCTTCTCGACGCCGGCGTCACCGCCATCGTCCACCCCGGCGGATCCGTGAAAGACCACGAAACCGTCGATTTGATCAATCAGCGCGGCGCCGCCCTGATCCTTACCGGCCGGCGGCATTTCAAACACTGACGTTCAATGCAATCTTCCACCGACCTGATCGTCGAGCCCATCGGTCTGGATGTGGAATCGCTTCCCCATCCGATCAACTGGGCCGTTCTCTTCGGAAACGACAACCCGGTCGAATTCGAAATCGGCATCGGCAAAGGCACCTTCCTGACCGCCGAGGCGAAGTCCCGGCCGCAGACCAATTTTTTCGGAATCGAATACGCCCGCTGGTACTGGCGTTACGCCAGCGACCGCCTGCGGCGGAACAACTGCACGAACGTCCGCACCTGCCGGGCCGAGGCGGCGTATTTTCTGCGCGAGTTTGTGCCCAGCGCCTCGCTGGCGGTGGTGCACATTTATTTCCCCGACCCCTGGCCCAAAAAACGCCACCACAAGCGCCGGCTCATCCAGCCGCCGTTTCTTCTGGAAATCCAGCGCGTGCTTGGTTCCGCGGGGCGGCTCCAGATTGTCACCGATCACGCGGAATATTTTGAGCAGATTCAGGACGTAGTCCGCAAATCGCCGCTCACGGAAATCCCTTACGCGCCTGGAGATGTCGGAACTAATTTTCAGCGCAAATACGCGATGGAAGGCCGGGCGTTTCATGCGATCGCGGCTGAAAAAAAATTTGACGCAGGACTATCAGGTACAAAAGGTAACAGTCCGCAACAAAATGGGTAAGATGGGCGAAATGGGGTACCCAATTCCCGGCTTTTGGCATTGGTTGTATTCGATTGTGCTCTTTTGATGACTAAACAGAAGCGCGCGAATAGACCGACGAGCGATGGGAAAAGTTCAAAGTCGGCGATGAGTTTTTAATTCGGCGCGCGGTTCTATTGTAACACCGGCCAAATCTCGCAAGCCGAAAGTTGTGTCACTGGACCATGCCGGAATCCCCGGAAAAATCGCGATGTATCCGCGTCCGCATCACGCCCGGCAACCCACACGACAGGATAATTCCCAAGTGTCTTGGGATCGACGGGATGATCGCCCAATATCATTACCGGACGCTTCGAATCCGGTGAATATCGCTTGTAAGCTATATACATTAAAGCCGAATCGATTTTCCCATCTCCTATAAAGGCGATCACATCGCGCGGTCCGGTCTTTTCGTCAATCTCACGCGAAGTTGCCCGCCAATCCACCTTACTGACGTCCCATCTGTTGGAGATTACAGACTGAACGTCTATCACGATCGCCCAACCAACCAGAGCCCATGCGGCGGCCAGCGGAAGCTTTTGATTGACAGGTCCGCGCGGAGCCGTTCCCGCCAAAAGAATAAATATAAATGGCCCGAGGATCAGCGCAAGCATTGGATGCGAACCACTCGCCGACAATAAAAATAGATTCGAGCATGCCGCCAAAACCATCCCCGCTACGGTCCAAAGCCACCATGAATTTCTCAAGCCGACCATCAAAACCAGCAAAATCGCCGGAACCAGAAGCAGCCCCCATTGTTCTGGCGGCAGCAGTTTCTCGAAATGCATCATTTCAATCACGCTCCACAATGCCCCGAAACACAAAAAAATGAGAATGGGCGCGCGAAATCGCCCCTCTCGTCCCTGGAGCGGCGGCTGGATCGCCAACAGCGCGAACATGCCGACGGAAGCGGGAAGGGCATATTTCAAAACAAAGACCGTCAGGGTTTGGTGATACACATCAATGGCGGCAATGAGCAATTCACCAGCCATCATCCAGAACCACCAGAACAATGTGTCGGAGCTTCGGTGCATCTGAACAATCGGAAGAATACAAACCAAAACCATCAAGGGAATCGTCGCGGTCCAGGTGAAATGCCAGGGTGAAAGCACCATGCGTGTCGGTAATTGAAGCAATTGCTCTGCGATCTGGGAATTTGTTCCAGGCGCCGGATAACCGGTTTGGTATTGCCAAATCTGACGGTCTCCGAAGAAAAATGAGCCCCATGCTGCGATCACGACCACCGCGGCACTCACCAGCGCCCCCAGAATGAACGCCCGATCACGCCCGCGAAAATGTATCAGCACATAAATCCCCAGCCCGGCTAAAAAGCCTACGGCAAAATAATGTGTCAATTCCATCGCGGCGGCGAACAGGAACAACAGTAATACCTTACGTGGAGTGGCAGCGCGACGATTCATCCGCATCACGAGATCAATGCAAATCAGGCCAATAAAAACCAGCAGCGTATAGGGTCGCGCCTGACGGCATTGATCGATCTGTTCCCAGGAAAAGAGCATTAGCCCTGCGGCTATCAACCCCCGCCAGGGTCCGTGAATGCGATGGATCAGTTTCAGCAGCAGTAGCGCGCCGCCCAGGCCGAAGATTGCTGACAGCGAGCGAACCGCAATATCCGAATCGCCCCACAATTTGATCCAAAATCGTAACAATATGTAGAACAATGGCGGATGAAACGTATTATCCAACCCGTTCCAGATATGCCACCAGGGCGGCGCATTGGCAAATCCGGTCGGGGGAGGCGGGTCTAACACCGCACCGGCCGGCGCATGGAAAACCGAAGTGCCCGGCTGCCCAAACCCGGTGGAGTTGTAGACGCCCCAATATTCGTCAAGCCAGAGACTTTGTTTCCCCAATTGATAAAACCGGACTGCGGCGCCGGCAGAGAACAAAAGAATTAACGCAATGATATGTGGCCATCGAAAACGATGCCGAGCCAGTAGACGGGCAGAGTCGGCATCGATTACATTATCCATTTCCTAAGCCCGCTCTACCCCTTTTTCGCCTTTTCCGCAAACGGCCCCTTTATCTCCATCCCGGTTGCCGCCGGCGATTCCGCATGCGAGCGCGGTAGGCTTGGCGCTCCTCCGGCGTATAGAAGATATAACTGGCTATTATGCCCACGAGCGCACCCCCGAAGAGGGTGGCAAAACCGTACACTCCGTTCCGGAACGGGAACGTCCACCACCACGGCGAGCCGCCGGGTACGGTTACCGGTTGCGGGCCGCTTCCCGGTAATTTTGCGGGATTTACGGGTCCGCTGGGGACGGGAATGACATCCTTCAAAATAAAATTGCCGTTGAGATCGTAGACCTTGTGCGCCCACCCCTGGGGATCATGCCTTACGAGCTGGGCGTAGAGATTGAGATTGCCATCGTCGGCAAGCCGGATTTGCTCCGATTCCGACGGGCCAATGTTCCAGCCATAGAGGAATTGCATATTCGGCGAATAAATCTGAACCCGCATCACAAGCTGCAGCAGAATTGCATATCGCCCATCCGGCAGTTGAACCGCTTCCGTCTCCTCTCCAGGCCCGTAATTTGCCCAGTGCACAGGGCCGAAAAGTCCCAGAATCATCGCGGAATTAAAAACAATCCCGGCAATGCCCGACCAGATAACGGCCTGCAATACAACCTTGGCGATTCGTTGCGCGATTTGCCTCGGCGGCATCAGTTAAATTCTACCCTTTCATGCAGAATTTCAATTAGCACCCGTCTTTCGTTCGGCATTCCCCATTCGCCGCGATATACTCCCTCCCGGCACGGATGCCGAACCCCAAAACACGGACGTTCCCATCCCGAAACGCCAGCTAAAAAATCCAAATGTTCGAACGCCGCCTCAAAATCCTTCTAGTCATCCTTCTGCTGACCTCGGCCGCCCTGGCGATCCGGGCCGGGCAGATCCAGATTGTCCAGCACAACACCTGGAGCAGCCAGGCCACGGAAATCATGAAGCGGGGAGAGTTCATCGAAACCACCCGCGGCGCGATCCTGGATCGCAAGGGCAGCACGCTGGCCATCGACGCGCCGTGCATCGACGCCTGCGTCGATTATCCGGCCATTCCCGAAGACGTGGATGACCTCTACGTCCAGGCCCGCGCCGTCCAGCTTCTGAAACAAAAACTCGGCGACCAGTTTAAATCCGCCTCCCATTCATCCGATTGGCAGCAGACGCTCGACGCGCAATCCGACGCCGTCCGCGCTGACATTGCCGACATGTGGACTGAGCTCGCCGCCGCCGGCGGGAAGACGCCGGATCAGATCGACGAAATCCGCCGCGACATCGTCCAGCGCGTGGAAATGCGAAAGCGTTACAAGTGGTGGCACAACTACGAAACGGCCGCGCACAACCAGGAGGAGAATTCCTCGAGGTGGTATCGCGAATTTCTTGCCGACAGCGGGGCCGATTCCGATTTCGACAAATACGATCCGCCCATAGGCGACGAGACGCAGCCGCACGTGATCCTGAAAAACATTCCCCCGGAAATTCAGGCCCGGCTCGCCCGCGAGGAGGACCGGTTCTGGTGCCTGAGCCTGCAGCCGAGCAAATACCGCGACTATCCCTTCGGGCGCGTCGCCTGCAACGTGCTGGGATATCTAGAAGCCGCTGCCCCGGACGAAATCACCTGTGATTTGCCGGAGCTTCGCAAATACTGGCTGGGGGACCTCTCCGGCCGCGCCGGCATCGAAGCCCTGTGCGAAAACACCCTGCGCGGCACCCGCGGCAAAATCGAAACCGTCGCCGGCACCGAGAAAGTCGTCGACCGCATCGAGGCGATTCCCGGCACGGACGTCTCGCTCACCATCGACGAATCGCTGCAGAACGACATCGAAAACGAATTCATGAAGCCGCGCGTTCATCGCGAAAAGGGGGTGATCGTCGACACCCGCTGGAACCAGCACGGCGCCGCCGTCGTCATCAAGGTCGACACCGGGGAAGTCCTGGCGCTGGTTTCCAACCCGGGCTACGACCCCAAAGACCTCGACGTACACTATGCCGAGCTGGCATCGAATGAGTTGGACCGCCCCCTCCTCGACCGCGCCACCGAGCTGGCGGTTGTTCCCGGTTCCACTGCCAAGCCGATCGTCGGCAGCGGGTCGATCACCGACCACGTGATGAAGGCAACCGATCGAATCGAGTGCCACGGCGAGCTTATGATCGACGGTCGCCCGCAGTCCTATGGGCATTGCTGGATAAACGCAGCGCTAAAGAACAGCGGCGGTCCCATTAGCCATTATGCGGCGGGCGATAGGGAGCTTAGCTCTGATATGCTCACCATCTCCGATGGCATCAAGGACAGTTGCAATGTTGTCTTTGAGACGGTCGCTCTGCGGATGGGCATCGCCGACTTGTGCAAGTGGTTCAGAAACTTTGGACTGGGCCAGCGGACCGGGATCGGCATTGAGGAGAGCCCCGGGCTGCTGTTTGGTCAAAACGGACAATTCTCTGTCGAAGCCCAGACGCAGACGTGGTCGCTGGGAATCGGCGAAGGGCACATTCAAGCCACGCCGATCCAGATGGCCAACGTCGCCGCGACCATTGCCCGCAACGGAATCTGGATGCGCCCGCGGCTGGTGGAAGATGCGGACGTGGGACGATTTGGCTCGCGCGCATCGGACGATCCGACGCCGGACCGGGTCGATCTGCATCTTTCGCGGGAGGCGCTCGATGCCGTTCAACTGGGCATGAAAGAAGTGTGCAGTGCCGACGGCTCGGGGTACTGGATTCGACCGGAGTGGATAGATCGCGGCCCCGATGATCCGCCGCTCGATCAGGACCCCCTTCTTAATATTCCGATCGCGGGGAAGACCGGCTCGGCCCAGACGGGCGGGTTCATGTCGATTATGCAGCGCGACGCCAGCGGCAAGTTCATCGGCTTCCAGCAAATCCATTTCGGCGACCCTGGAACCGAGGGGTGGTACATTAAGCCGACTTCACCCGACAATACACCGCCTGAAAAACACCTGGCTCATGCCTGGTTTATGGGATATGCACCCGCCGACCATCCGCAGATCGCGTTTTGCGTTCTTGTGGAGTACGGTGCGTCGGGTGGCCGGGTCGCGGGGCCCATCGCTCACGACCTGCTTGTAGACTGCTTCAAGCACGGTTACCTTTCGGCTGCGAAGTAGAGCCCCACAGCAATTTTCCGGAGCGACGATTGGCAGAATCCCTCGGTAAACCCCCGTCCACCCGCAGACCCCCCGTGATTCCCTATGCCGGCGGCGGGGCGCCCGCGGCTTCCAAGCTTCCCGACCCTACCCCGCCTCCTCCGCGCCCGATGACGCGCGCCGCCAAATGGGCCGGGTGGATGGAGCCGCACGCGCGGTTCTGGTGGCTCGTGGCTCTTTGCCTTTTCATCGCCGCCATTTGTGAAGCGGCCGTCGAAACCTCGGATTGGATCGCGGATAAGAATCTCGTCGAGCATGGCGTCGTCGTCCAGGCAATGATTGGAGGCCTGCACCACATGCGGCCGCCCGGAAGCGATCTGGATCTCTCCTTCGACTACAACGGGCAGACCTACAACGTCTCCGGCGCGCTTGAAGGGCCGGAACGATCGGCTACGGAGAACACCACGATTCCCATCCGCATCGATCCGAATGACCCAACCCAGTGGACCAGCCGGACGTATATGGAGCCGCTCATCCACAGCATGCTGGGCGCCGGGCTGGCGCTGCTGACCGGGGCAGTCACGCTCGGCGTCAGCTATCTGATCCGCCAGCGGGTGCTGCGCATTTATCGCCTTGGCGACTCGCTGCCGATTCAGATCGTCTCGCTGCGCAGTTCCGCGCTGGCGCCGCGATCGAAGCTGGCGCAGTTCACGCGATATGGGTTTAACGACAACGATCTCAATTCGGTGATACTTCCCGCCGCCTTCGCGAAAAAGGCTTCCGCTGGGGACGTTTTGTGGGTCTACTGCCTGAAGGGGAAGCGATCCCGCGTTTTGCCGGCGATCGCGTTTGAGTGATTTAGATCACCAGATCCATTGCCAAGGTTCGAAACCCTGTTCCCAATTGATGATAATTTCCCCGCGCCAGTTCGCGTAAGATGAGAAACGGCCGGGTGAGTGGGCGCTGGCGCATCATCCGCCGGGCGGCGGCGAAACGAATCCTGCGGTCGATCAGCTCGAAGGTTTTTTCGCTTACCACTGTCGGCCCCAGCGAAACCAACCTTTCCCGCAAAATCGAAAATCGCGTTTCCTGCTCGAGAAAATAATCTCCCGGCTGCCGCATCCGGCGGTATCGCTGCGCGAATCCCATCCGCTGCCCGCCGGAGAGATTTCGCGGGTGCTGCCGATAGGATTGCAGCGCCCGCGGCACGATGGCGCATCCGCCCGTCGCCGCGGCGACGATCGCCATCCATGCGTCCGGCAGCCACTGCGGAGGAATCGGCAGCACCCATTTCAGCAGCGACGATCGAATCACCATGGTCGCATCCGCCAGCGGAATGTTCGCCATCAGCGCTTCGAGGCTGCGGCCCTCCTGCACGAGCTTTTGTCTCGATTTGTCGAATGCGGTGATCTGAAATGTGGTGTACCCCAGATCCTCCAGCGATTCATTCACCACCCGGCTGTCGCAAAACGCCAACAAGCGATCCCCTCCCCTGGTACTCCGGGGGAGGGTTAGGGTGGGGGCTTCCAGCGCCTGCATCATCACCTCCACCTTATTGGCGTCCCACACATCATCCTGATCGCAAACGGCAACGAACTCCCCGCGGCAGCGGGAATAACTGTCCTGGCGGTTCGCGGCCCAGCCGAGATTTTTTTCCTGAATGTGCAGGCGAACTTCGAACGGCGCGGTGGCCGCGAATTGGCGGATGATTTCCACGCTCTGATCCGTGGAATGATCGTCGCACACCACCAGCTCATCAGGCTTGAGCGTCTGGGCCAGGAGGCTGGCAAGCTGTTCCGGCAGGAACCGCGCTCCGTTAAACGTGCAAAGAGATATTGATAAACGCCCGCCGGTTGTTGACATAACTTTTGCCGGCATCATTATCGCCAACACGGCGGCGAAATGAACCAGCTTTGGCAACAACTCGCGATCGCGTCGAACTGGCCGATCATCGCGGCGGTTACCGTGCTTTCGGCGCTGGGCGTGATGAGCATCTGGGTCGATTCCCCTGCGGATGGGCCCAAGCAATTGGTGTTTCTGGCCGTCGCCGTCGCGGTGATGGCGGCGATTCAGGGCGTCAACTATGTCATCCTGGGGCGATATGCCTGGGTGCTCTTTTTCGTCAGCATCATCCTTATCGGCTACACGCTGCTGGGCGGCCTCGCCGAAAAGCACTTCCACACCATCCCGGGCGTACACAGCATCAAGGGGGCGTGCTGCTGGATCACGTTTCCGGGCGGCGTCAGCTTTGAGCCTTCAGAGCTGATGAAAATCTCTTTCATTCTCGTGCTGGCGCGATATCTGCGCTTTCGCGACAACTACCGCACGATGACGGGCCTGCTTACGCCATTTCTGCTGACGCTCATTCCGGTGGTACTGATCCTGCGCCAGCCGGACCTGGGGGTGGCGGCGCTGTTTGTGCCGGCGCTCTTCACCATGCTTTTTGTCGCGGGGGCGAAGATCAAGCACCTGTTGGCCATCGTTGGGATGGGATTGGTGCTGATTCCGCTGCTTTGGCTCTGCGGCGATCCGAATGTTCCCTTATTCCAGGATCTCCCGGCTGTGGTCCAGCCATACCAGCGCGACCGGCTTGCGGGGATTCTCAACAAAGATCCCAAGACGGTGCGCGAGACGGGATATCAGCAGATGCGCGCCCTCATCGCCATGGGCTCGGGCGGCGCGACCGGCAAAGGGCCGGGCGAAATCCCCGTCGGACGCCACGTGCCTGAAGCCCACAACGACATGATCTTCGCGATCATCGGCGAGCAGTTCGGGTTTGTGGGATCGATCGTGGTCTTCGCGGCATATATCGTGCTCTTCATCGCCGGCATCGAAATCGCCGCTTCGACGCGCGAGCCGTTCGGCGCCTGGTGGCGATTGGAATCGTGGCGATCCTGGCCGCGCAGGCGATCCTGAATCTCTCGGTGGTGATGCGGCTTTTTCCGGTCACCGGCGTGACGCTGCCGTTCGTCAGTTATGGGGGGAGCAGTTTGGTGGCGAGTTATATCGCGGCGGGATTTCTGCTGAATATCGGGCAGAACCGGCCGCTGGTGATTGCGCGGGATGCGTTTGAATTTGATTGAGATTTCCTATCGCTTAACCCTCTGGCGCAGCGCCGGGATGACCTCTTTGCCGATTAGCTCAATTGAGCGCACGAGTTTCTCATGCGAAAGCCCGGCGACGCTCATCTGAAACGAGAGGCGGGAGATGCCGCCAAGCACTTCGTCGTAATGTCTGATCTTTTCCACGACGCCCTTTGGATCGCTCACAATCAGGGCACCGTTTTCCCCGCGCACGGCTTCGAACTGCTTTCGCGTTACCGGGGGCCAGCCGCGCTCGCGGCCGATGCGGGTGAACTCGCGGGCGTATCCCGGGAAGAATTCCTCGGCGGCTTTTTCGTCCGTGTCGGCCACATGTCCCAGCGCGTGGACGCCGACCTGCAAAGCATCGTCCGCGTGCCCCGCCTGCCGTCCCGCTTCGCGGTACAGGTCGACGAGGGAGGCGAACCGCCGCGGCTCGCCGCCGATGATCGCGACCATCAGGGGCAGACCGAGCCTGCCGGCGCGCTCAAAGGATTCCGGCGTGCCGCCCACGCCGAGCCAGATCGGTAGGGGCTGCTGGAGTGGCCGGGGATAAATTCCTTCACCGTTGAGGGTGGGGCGATGGCGTCCGGACCAGTGGATGTGTTCGCTTTGCCGGATCTTCAGGAGGAGGTCCAGCTTCTCGGTGAAGAGGGAGTCGTAGTCTTCCAGCTCGAGTCCGAAGAGGGGGAAGGCTTCGATGAATGAGCCGCGGCCGACGACCATTTCGGCGCGGCCGCGGGAGATGAGGTCGAGGGTGGCGAACTGCTGGAAGACCCGGACTGGATCGGCGGCGCTGAGGACGGTGACGGCGCTGGTAAGGCGGATCCGCTTGGTCCGCGCGGCGGCGGCGGCGAGGATGACCGCCGGGGCTGAGTCCAGGAACTCCAGGCGGTGGTGCTCGCCGAGTCCGACGACGTCGAGGCCGACCTGGTCGGCGAGTTCGATTTCATCGATGAGGTTGTTCACCAGGTCCGCCGGGGGGGTTGATTTGCCGGTGACGGGGTCGGGGGCGGTGGAGACGAAGCTGTCGAAGCCGATTTGCATGGGCAATCCTAGGCGAGGTTTTGAGCCGGGGGCATCGCGTACAAAAGGTGACAGTCCATAACCAAATAGGAAAGACTGGTAAAATGGGTAGGCACTTTTCTTGATATCAATGATATCATTGATATCATTGATATCATGGCGAGCCTGGTACTGCGGGAATTGGGCGGGGACCTGAAAGAGCGGCTGCGGGTGCGGGCGGCGGGGCATGGGCACTCGATGGAGGATGAGGCCAAGGAGATTTTGCAGGTGGTTTTGAATGCCCAGGAATCGCCGGCCGGGAACCTGGCGGCGGCGATCCGGAGCCGGGTGTTGAAGGCGCCGATCATTGAGGCGCAGCCGCTATCGCGGCAGAAGATGAAGGCGCCGCCGGAGTTTGATTAATGATTCTGCTGGAGACCTCCGTTCTGGTTGAAATGCTGAAGGCCAAGCCTGATCCCAAGGTGGAGGCGTGGCTGGCGGCGCAGCCGGCGGCGAGCGTGTTTGTGAGCACGATTGGCGAGGCGGAACTGCGGCAGGCGGCGCTGCTTCTATCTGAGCGGAAGCGGGGGGAGATGATGGGGATTATCGACGGGATTTTCCGGGAGGATTTTGCGGGGCGGGTGCTGCCGTTCGACAGTTTCGCCGCGGCGGCGTATGCGGAGATTATCTTTGATCGCCGGACGGCGGGGAAGGGGATTGCGCAATTGGATGCGATGGTGGCGGGGATAGCGCGGTTGCGCGGGGCGAAGCTGGCGACGAAGAATGCGGAGGGGGTGGAGGGGTGTGGGATTGAGGTGGTCGATCCGTGGGGATTTGAGAGGTGAGGGCGCGCGGGTCGGGAGGGAAAACAGGTACCTGTCCTGCGTTTTCACATCGTTTTCAGTTGGCTATCGCGTTTTCCGCGTTTTGTCTCGCAGTTTGTCCGGAACATTTATAAAAAGTTCCTGAAAAGTTTCCCTCCTCGTAAGGCCGCAATAGGCCCCTTCTGAAGATTTTAGCCGTTGGCCAAGCGCAACGCGTATACTGCTCGCCTAGAATCGCGAAATCGGAAACCTGTTTCGATCACCCTGGCTTCAGTTTTTGAGAGGCACTATGAGTCTTGGCAAAGATGCTTGGCAAAAGATGCGATCCTTTTATGACGGACTAAGCTTAGCTCGGGATGGTGACGTTCACGAGCAGGAGGCTTTCCATGAGTCTCCGTTTCCGGATTACTTTTTGGGATATGAGGCTTTTTGGCGATATCACGTTGCGCCGGCCACAGGCCGTCCGGAGTCGATTCGCATCCGTCCAAACGCTGATTGGATCATAAACAGAATGGCTCAGAGGAGCTACTCCGTATTCCAGCGCATTTTGTATGCCGTTCAGAGCCTTGCAGTTTCTGAAGATTGTTCTTCCCGTGAGTTGGTTTCGGCGTTAGAGCACTCGGGCACAGCTCTGACGCTATTCAACGCACTAGAGAGGACCATTGCTGGGGATCAGCCAGATACCTTGTCCTCTCGACTACAAACTCCGATCAGAACAGCGAAGGAGATTTCTCCCAAATGGAATGAATCACGTAGTCAAATGATTATCTATCGAGATTATCTAACTCACCAAGGATCCCTGATGACCGTAAAAACCAGGCCCGATGGTCCGCTGTTCGTGCTCCGAAGCGAATACCTCGCAGGTCAAGGCAACGTCGATTGGGCCGAGGTCGAGAAAAGGCATCTGGGTGATGCGTCGCATTGGCAGGAATTGCGGAGTGTTAGCGGAGAGGTGGTTCGCGATACGCTGAATCTTTTAAACATGGGATACGAAGCACTCTCGAATGAGATGAACCGCCTGCTAGAGAATCCGGCTTATCAGCAATTGTGGGGCTGGGAAGAAGAAATGAGCGTGGTTTCGGTAGGTGCCTTTTGCTCGACAGGCGAAGGATCTGGAAATGGAATCGGCGTCATGTGGCAACCCACCTCCGCTTCGTCTACATCGATTGATTTGGAGGAAGCGCGACGGCAAATCGAAAAAGCACAAGGCGTTTTTGTTCGAAATTTGTGGTGATATCGCGGCGGGTCGCCGGAACGGTCGACGAACGAAACGTGACCGAATTAAAGCGGCGCAAACGGGCGGCATATAAACGCGTTTCGTAACCTCCAAGGCAACGCCCAAATGTCCGCAGCTCGCTGGCCATTCTCCAGTGCTCCGGCGTGCGTAAATTGGTGGCTATCCCGTGTTTTGTCGAGCGTCGGGCAGAATCGACCGCGGCTGGTTGCGCGGGGTGCGCTTGGGTCTAATTGAGCCCCTTGGAGGCAGATGTAACCTTTTGCTCCCGAACCGCTCAGAATAGCCAAGAAATAGTGTCCAGATGGGGCATGCGCGAGGTCTCTCTTGACCGCTCGATAAAGACAAGTTAGGGTAATGTTCAGACGGCGACAAACCAAATGACGCGCTCGAGCCAAGCAAAAATGTTCGCCGATCTTCCTGAGGGCAGCAGGATTCTTTTGGGGCCAGAGTTGACGCAGTTGTCACAGTCACGCCAGCTAATCGCACCCTTTGCGCCGCGCATTTAGCTCCGAGTTCGTACGACATGAGTGCTGGTGCAAGATACGTCGTCGCGGGCGGTGGTGCGGAGGAGAACACGAGCAAGGACCCCCTGACATTAGGCCCTGGATCATATGCCGGCCTCATTTCTGCGGAACGAGTCAAGATTCCATCGAATGTCTACGTTATTCGGAAATGACGCGTGAGCAGCTTCGCGCTGCGACAGCGGAGTATGACCGGGAGTGGAAAGACCCGCGTCTGCCTGGCAAACCGCCTAGGGCCGCGGATCGGACGATTCATGAGAGGGCGCGGGGGCGGTCGGGGGGTGGAGGGGTGTGGGGTGGAGGTGGTGGATCCTTGGGGAGGGGGTTCGCTGCGCGAGAAAGTTGAGAATGGAAAGTAGAGCAGTAGATCGAGAGAGAAATTCGAAACTCGAATGACGAACCCCGGCGCCGGGACAGGTCAAATTCAAAATTCGAATGTTCGAATGGGCGTCTCTGATTGTGGTGAGCGCAATGAGATTTCAGATTTGAGATTGGGGGCGGGGCGGGTTTGGGTGGGGCCCCACCATGCCATGGTGGGGCTTTCGGGGGAAACGGGGCGGGGTTTGAGATTTGAGATTTCAGATTGGGGAGGGGGGAAAGGCGGGCGGTTCATTTTATGATGTCCGGTTTGGGTTTTGGCGGGCAGTTACGGGTGAAGTGTGATGGAAGCAAGCGATTCGGAGTTGTTGGAGGCGTATGCGCGGGAGGGGAATGATCGTGCGTTCGGTCAGCTCGTGGAACGGCATGGGGGTTGGCTTGTCGCTGCGGCGCGACGAAGACTTCAGGACGGACATCTGGCGGAGGATGCCGGGCAAGCGGTTTTTCTGCTGCTGGCTTCGAAAGCGCGGACGCTGGTTGATTCGGATGGATTGTCAATAGCGGGCTGGCTGTTCCGGGCGATGCACCTAACGTGCAGCCGGCTGCGGCGCGGGCAGAGGCGGCGGGAAGGCCGGGAAGCGAAGGCGTGCCGCGAAATCGCGGGCGATCTGGCGAGTGATGAGTTGCGTGGGATGCTTGAGGATGCGATTGCGCAGTTGCCGGGGGAGGATCGGCAGGCAATCGTTCGGCGTTTCTACCAGGGCGCGGATTATCAAGCGATCGGGAAGGAGCTGGGATGTAGCGCTGATGCGGTTCGGAAAAGGATCAGCAGGGCGCTGAGCAGCGTGAGAGGATGGATGTTACACGACGGGCTGGATGTTGTTCCGGATGAACTGCTGGGTGAAATCCGGGCACCGGCCGAGGCGTGCCCGGGCATTGTGCGGTCGGCAAAGGGGAATGATCGGATCGCAGATTTAGCGAAAGGAGCGATGACCATGATGCAGCAGGCCGAGGCGACTGATTTCACGGTATGGAGCGCGGAGTTTGTTGTGACGGACGTTGAAGCGAACCTGGATTTCTTCGAGAAGCTTGGCTTCCGCCGGCATTTCATCGATCAGCCGGATGCGATGGGGCGGGTTCCCAGGGCGAGCCTTCGGGATGGGCAGACGGCGCGGATCTGGCTTCGGCGAGCCGACGAGGTCGAGGGGACGCGTCCGACGCCGGGGGTGACGTTGTTTTTTTGGATTGAGGGAGGCGCCGGGGGATTGACTGCGCAGCGGGACGCGATCGCGGCGCAGGGTCTGAAGCCGAGTGCATTTTTTGATGATGTGACGCTGCGTAATTTCACGGTGAGATCGCCCGACGGTTATACGATTGGATTTTTTGCGGCTTATCGGTGAGGGGGGGTTGGTGAGAAGAAGGGGATTTCCGCGGGTGCAAGCACCGCGCGGCTTTGGTAGGGGCCCCCATGGCCATGGTCGGGCTTTTGACAACGGGGTGGGTACGGGGCAATTCGTTGGGTCGCTGCAATTGAGGCGTTGGGCGCGGGCTGTGGATTTGCGGAATCGGTATACTCGCGGGCGCAATGGGCGAATCCTTTCCGGCACAGCGCGTCGTGATCGCCGGCGGGAGTGGGTTTTTGGGGGTATCACTGGCCCATCACCTGGTGGGGGCGAATCGGAAGGTGGTTATTCTTTCGCGGCGAGCGCCGAAGGCGATTCCGGGCGTTTCGCATGTTTCGTGGGATGCACGAAAGATGGGGGATTGGGCGGCGGCACTGGATGGGGCCTGGGGAGTGGGGAATCTTGTGGGACGGAGCTTTGACTGCATCAAGACGCCGGAGCATCAGGATGAGATTTTGAGGTCGCGCGTTGAAGGGACGCTGGTGCTGGGGGAGGCGATGCGGAAAGTTGAAGCTCCGCCGGGGGTTTGGGTGCAGATGAGCACTGCGCATATTTACGGCGATCCGCCGACAATCGTCTGCTCGGAGGATTCGCCATTGGGGATCGGCTTTGCGCCGACGGTGGGGCGGGCGTGGGAAGAGGCGTTTAATGCCAGCGCGCTGGCCTCACAGAGAAAGGTGATCCTGCGGACGAGTTTCGTGATTGGGCACGATCGCGGCGCGGGAGGGGGAGCGCTGGCGCGGCTGCGGACACTGGTTCGATTGGGCCTTGGCGGGGTCGTTGGCTCGGGGACGCAGGGGATGAGCTGGATCCACGAAACCGATATGAACCGGCTATTCGAACGGGCGTTGAGCGACGATCGAATGGAGGGGATGTACATCGCGACGGCGCCCAATCCGGTTTCACAGCGGGAGTTTATGCGGGAGCTGCGCAGGGGGATGAGGATGCCGATCGGGTTGCCGGCGTTTGAATGGATGGTGCGGATGGGAGCGCCGCTGCTGATGGGCACGGATCCGGAATTGGCGCTTTATGGGAGATATGTGGTGTCGCGGCGATTGCGTGAGGAGGGATTTGAATTTCGGTTTGGGCGGCTCGCGGAGGCGCTGGCGGATTTGCTGGGGGCATGAGCAACCCCCTCCCCTGCCCTCCCCCGGAGTACCGGGGGCGGGGGAAAGAGCGTGGCTGGTTGACGCTCAGTTTGGCCGGCGAAATACTGCCTGGAAGCGGCGGACGGGGGGATTTTCGTCGTCGAGGAAATCGTCGAAGGATTCGCGTTCCAAGCCTAGTTTCTCAAACTCGCGCACCTCTTTCTCGGTGAGGGGCCAGGGCATGGAGCCGGGGGGGTCGGAATCGTTTCTCGCCCGCGAAAAGGAAGAGACGGCCGGAGGGGGCGAGGAGGGCGGCGATTTTGGGGATGGCCTGCAAATGAAGCGGGCGGGGGATGGCCTGGAGGGTGAAGATTTCTACGACGAGATCGAATTTGGCTCGCCAGGCGGGTGGGGGGTCCAGGACGCTGGCGACCTCATAGTTCACGTTTGAATTGGGGAATCTGCGGCGGGCCCAATTGATGGCTTCGGGGGAGATGTCGAAAGCGGTGGTGGTCCAGGAGCGGGAAGAGAGGAGCTGGGCGTCGTCGCCCAGGCCGCAGCCGATGACCAGAGCGTTTCCGGGGGCGTTTGCGGGGGGAAAGCTTGCGGTGTCGAGCCATTCGAGGAGATATGGGTTGGGGCGGAGTTCGGCCCAGGGGATTGATTCCGGTTTGCCGGCGGCGGATTTGTAGAGGGCGTCGAACCAGCCTAAGGGGTCGTTACGGGATTGGTATTCCGCGGCGAGGTTTCGGGCGGCGGATCTTTTGTCGTCGGGGGTCATTTTTTGATGCCTCCTGGCGGAAAGCTTTTTTGGAGGATATCGCGCTGGGGGCGGAAGAATAAGAGGAAGATTTTTTTCGGTTATGGTTTGTGTGACGATGGAATGCGGTCACTCGTATATCGGCGCGGTTCCGGTGCGGGAGCACATGGCTGTCCTGGTTACGTTCGGGGCGGCCTTGGGGTGTTGGGCGGGGGGAAGCGCTTCCCTGCGGGTCGCGGCTAAACGGGAGGAGACGATGTCGCCGAACTTGCGGCAAATGCTTTGAGGGCTTCGGTGATTTTTTCTACGACTTCGCGCCAAGTCCTGTTGCGCGATTGGCGGAAGATTTTCAGGGTGGGATACCACAGGGAATCGGAGCGATCGCGCATCCAGCGCCAGTCGGGCATGAAGGGGATCATGATCCAGGTCGGGCGGCCCATGGCGCCGGCGAGGTGGGCTACCGATGTGTCTACGGCAATCACGAGGTCGAGGTTGGCGGTTATCGCTGCGGTGTCGGCGAAATCGGTGATTTCCTGGGTGAAGTCGGTCAGGGTCAAGCCCTTCGAGGGGCGAGCGGTTTGGGCGGCGGCGGGGCCTTTTTGCAGGCTAAAGAAGCGGGCCGATTTAATTTCGGCGAGCGGGGTTAAGTGGTCGAGGGACATCGAGCGGTTGCGATCGTTTTTGTTGGCGGGGGCGCCGGCCCAGACGAGGCCGATGCGCGGGCGAGTGGGATCGGGGGGCATTTTTTGCTGCCAGTGGGCGGTGAGCTGCGGGTCGGCGTTCACGTAGGGGATTTGGGCGGGGATGGTTCGGAGCGTTGTGTGGAAGACGAGGGGGAGAGTCATGAGAGGGCAGTGGATGTCGAAGGGAGGGAGGGGGTCGCCGAAGTGGACGATTTCGGTGAGGCCGGGGAGTTGGCGGAAGAGGCGGACGAGGGGGCCGGGGCATTCGAGGATTACTTTGCCGCCGCGCTGGGCGACCTGGGGGATGTAGCGGGCCATGTGGATAGCGTCGCCGAGGCCTTGCTCGGCGTGGATGAGGATGCGCTGGCCTTGCAGGATTTCGCCGGTCCATTGGGGTTGGTGGAAGTTTCGCGGGGTGGAGACGGTATTGGTGCGCCAGCGCCATTCGTATTCGGCGAGGCCGCGGGTGTAGTCGCCGAGGAGGAGGAGGGCGAAGCCGAGGTTCCAGTGGGCGAGGGCGAAGTCGGGTTGCATGGCGATGGCTTTTTCATAGGCGGCGAGGGCGGGGGCGAAGGTTTGCTCGGTTTCCTGGAGGGTAACGCCGAGGTTGAGCTGGGCGTCGGCGAAATTTGGGCGGAGGGCGAGGGCTTTGGTGTAGCATTTCCTCGCTTCTTCGAATTGGGAATCGTTGCGGTATTCGTTGCCAAGGTTGCTCCAGGCTTCGGGAATGTTGGGATCGATGGCGACGGCTTTGCGGAGGGCTTCGATGGCGTCTTTGGTGCGGCCGAGGCCCATGCCGCCGGCGGAGAGGGCGAGGTTGACCCAGTATTTGGCAGACCTTGGGTTGACGCGGACGGCGCGATCGAAGAGGTCGACGGATTCGGCATAGCGGGCGGTGAGTTGGGTGATGAGGCCGAGGAGGTAGAGGGCGTCGGTGTTCTTGGGCTGGGAGGAGAGGACGCGGCGGTAGATGGCTTCGGCTTCGGAGAGTCGGCCGGCGCGGTGGTGGGTGACCGCGAGTTCGAGTTGGCGGTGGATTTGGGAATTGGGGGTCAAGGAAGTAATGATAGCGAACAAGGAGCTTGGTCAGCAGGGGTTGAAAGTATTCAGCGAAATTGTGTGAAAAACGGGGAAAACGCTTCCCTTCGGGTCGCGGCTAAACGGCGGCGGTGTGAGAGAATCGTTTTATTTTAGCGGGCGTCGTCGTTGGAATCGTGGCCGGCGAGGGGGATGACCAGGGTGTCGAAATCGTCGGGGACGATGAGTTTGTGGGCGGGGTGTTTTTTGCGGGCGGAGAAGTGGGAGACGAGGGCGAGGATGGCCATTATCAGGAGGCCGGCGCCGAGGACGATGGCGGAGTAGATGAGGCGGGGATCGGTGGGGGCGATGACGGTGACGCTCGCGTCGGAGACGGGCTCGAGGTTGAAGGCCTGCTGGGCGGCGGCTTGTTTGTCGTCGCGGTCGCGCTTGGCGGATTCGAGACTGGTGAAGGCGGCGCGCTGATCGTCCATGAGGTTGATCTTTTTCTGCTGAGCAGCGACGGCGGCGTCACGCTTGGATTCGACTTCCTGGAAGGCGGCCAGGGCCGTGGCGTAGGACTGGGTGGCGGCGTCGAGGGTTTTCTGGTCAGTCGTCAGGTGCTGCTGGGCGGAAGTGAGGTCGGTGGTTTGACGGGCCTGGGCGGCCGCGGCGGCGGCCTGGGTGAGGACTTGCTGCCTGGCGACGAGGCGGGATTTCAGGTCGGTGATCTGGTTCTGGAGATCGAGGACTTTGGCGGAGGCGGGGGGCTGGTCTTCGCCGACGCTCTGGGCGTATTTTTTGCGGGCGTCGTTGAGGTCGGCGAGGCGCTGCTTGATTTGCCTGGCGAGGTCCTGCTCGGCGGCGGGCATGGCGGTGACGACGGGGTCGAGGTCGGCGAGTTGTTTTTCGAGCGGGTCGAGGACGCTGTCGGTTTGCTCTTTTTCCTTCTGGAGCTTGGTGCGGAGGGATTGGACGAGATTGCTGAGGCCTTCCTGGACTTTGATTTCGTTGGGGTCGACGCCGAGGTCTTGCTGGCGCTGGTGCATCTGGGCGGTGTCGGAATCGATTTCTTTCTGGAGGGGGTCGAGGATGCGGGGGTCGGTGACGCCCTGGCCGACGTTGGCGTTATAGCGGTGCTGGGCGCTTTCGAGGCTTTCGCGGATTTCCTGGAGCTGAGGGTCGGCGGCCCATTTTTCGGCCTGGCGGGATTCGATGAGGTCTTCGACGTCGCGCTGGGTGTCTTCGAGCTGCTTTTCGAGGTCCTGGCCGTCGATGATGACCATGTCGATCAGTTCGCGGGCCTTGGCCTGAGAGTCCATGGCGGAGTCAACGAACTGGCGGAGCTTGGAGCCGCCGTCGAGGACTTCATTGGCGCTCGCGATCTGGTCGTTGAACTGGCTTTCGGCGCGCTGGAGCTGCTGTCGTGCAAGGACGGCGCCGGACATCTGGTCGGATCGGGCGGCGTCGAGCTCGGCGGTGAGGTCTTTGATCTGCTGGCGCATCTGGGCGAGCTGGGCGTCGGAGGCGAGGTCGGGCTGGGTGGAGGTGCTTGCGGGGGGAGCCTGGAGCTGGGCGAGATCGGAGCGGTCACGGTTGACGGCGTTTTCGGCGTCGAGGCGGTCGCGCTCGAGCTGGTTTTTCTTGGAGAGAAGCTGATTGAACTGCTCGACGGGGGGCTGGGCATCGATGACGGATTGAAGAGCGGCCATCTCGTTCTTGGTGTCGTCGAGCTTCTGCTGGTCTTCGTTGACCTGGCGCTGGGCCTGGTCGAGGGCGTCGAGCGCGCGCCGGTTGGCGTCGAGGGCGGGGGCGTTGACGTCGTAGAGGGCTTGAAGGAGGGCGAGCATGCGGGCGCGGTCGCCGTCCTTGTCGGCGCCGGTGCGGGAGATGTCCAGGGCGGTCTGGACGGGGGTGTGGCCGAGGGAGGTGAGGGAGACGGTGGAGATGACGCGGTCGAAGGGGTCTTCGCTGGCGAGGAATCCGGCCTGGACGCTGGGGCTGGTTCGGGTGAGGGCGTCGACGGCGCGGCGGCGGGTGTCGGGAGCGGCGAGGAGGCGGCGCTGAGCGGATTCGAATTGGATGGCGTCCTGGGTGCCGGGGATGAAGTTAAAGTTGTCGAAGGTGAGACGGCCGGTGACCTGTTCCTGGACGGGGACGTAAAAGTGGATGGCGACGAGTGCGCCGGCGATGCCGAGGAGGATCAGGGCCATAAGCGCGGGGACCAGGGAGCGGCGGCGTTTTGGCGGAGCTGTGGCGACGGCGGTTGCGGCGGAGGGAGGGTCGTGGTGGATTTGCTCGGGCGGCAGAGCGTGGACGGGGTCGTCTACGGTAGGGTCCTCGTGGGGCCCGATTAACTGCTCGATTTCAGCGCTGCGCATTTGCGTATCATCCAGCGAGGAGAGCGGTGTTTCGGGCCGCTGCGGGGAATCGTCAATTCGCGTATCCTCGTTGCCAATATCGGCTTGCGCGGGGTTATTTCCTGCGGGAATCTGGTCGTTGGCGATGGTCGATTCGAGCGGGGGGATGTCTGCCGGTGCGGGCTCCTGATCGTCCGAGAGGGCGGGGACGTCGGCGAAAGTTTCGGCGGAGGCATCGGCGGTGATCAATGTTTCGTCGAGCGCGGGGAGGGAAGGCTCTTCCGCTGGAGGAGCGGGTGGCGGAACTTCGGTGATGTTTTCGATTGCGGGGGGCGGTGGAGCGAGGGGGGGAGCGGGGGGCTCGTCTTCCAGCTTTAGGGCCGGCTCGTCGGCGGGGGGTTCGGTTGCCGGGGGGGCTCGGAGAGGAGGTCTTCGAGCGTGGGAAGGCCGGGGTGTTCGGACGTACCTTCGATGGGGACGGGGGCAGTGGGGGGTTCTTCCAGTGCGATCGGATCCAGCGCGATCGCATTCTGCGCGCTCGGATCTTGCGGGGGAGGGGCGGCGGTTTCTTCGATCGGGGGGATCGTGGCGGAAATCTGCTGCTCTTCGGCGAGGGCTGGGGGTTGGGAGATTACGGGCTCCTCGGGGATCGGATCCTCCGCGACGGGCGGCGATGCGATAGGCTCTTGTGCGATTGGCTCTGGGGGAGCTGGGGGAATTTCTTCTACCGGGGGCGGTGGAATTTCAGCAATCGGCGGCGGCTCCTGTGGTAGAGGCGGCGGGATGATCGGCTCGGGGGTTTTTGCCTCGATGGGAGGCGGCTCTTGGGGCGGGGGTTTAACTTCCGCGGGGGGACGGGGGATAATTTTGGGAGCGGGAGCTTTGGGCATTACCCTTGTCCCCGCCTTGGCGACGCGCGGGGAGGCGCGGGGGGCTTGAACGATGGCGGTGGGGGGGCGGCGGGTTTTTCGTCTTCGTCGGTCTGGTTCCAGAAATCGTCGAGGGAGAAATCCTTTTCCAGATCCTCGGTTTCGGCGCGGCGTTTGGCGAATTCGGGGCTGTCGGGGATATGGATGTCGTTCACCCCGGTCATGGGAGCCCCGCCGAAGGCGGCGTCGTTGATGGGGACGTAGGCGGAATCGAATTGGGAGAAGACGTCGCCGACGGGCGCGGGCATGGCCAGGCCATCGAATGCGGTTGAAGGGGCGGGGGGTTCGCGGCGGGCGCGGGGCGTTGAAGTGGCTGGCCGTGATTGTTTGGATTCGCTGGAGAAGAGCGGTTTCCGCGGCGGGGGCGCGGCAGCGGGGGCGGCCGTTGTTTTGGGCGGCGCTGGCGCTTCGGGCGGGGGAGCTAAAGGCTCCGCGACGGGTATTGGCGGCGGCGCGATTTCGAGCGGCGGCGCGATTTCGAGCGGGGGCGGGACGATTTTGGCAAGCGGCTCGAGCTCGGGCAGTTCCGTGATCGGTTCGACAGGTGTCGCGGGGGGCGGGGTTTCCAGGAAGACCGGGGGGGGTGAGGGGGGCGGGGCTTCGATCAGCGGGGCCTCGGGCTCGGGTATGATTGGCGATGTCGCGGGGGTTTTATCCCAGGGATGGGTGACCTCGCCGAACCAGTGCGCCACCTTGCCGAAGTGGGCTGGGGGCGGGGGGATTTTCGGCAATTGGATGGGCATGCCGCCGGTGATGACGACGGCGCCGGCTGGGGCGTCGGAACCCGGGGGGGCGTTGATGGGCATGCCACCGAGGAAATGGTCGAGGTTTACGGTTCCGCCGCCGATGAAACTCAGGCCGCCGAAACCGGGGATGGGTTGGCCGGTGCTCGGCGCGAAGAGGCGCGGGGGAGGGGGAATTGCCGGGTAAGGCTCGTGAGACAAATCGGTGGAGGTGAAACCGATTTCGGATTCGGGGACGATCAGGGAGTTGGGGATTTCGATTGTGTCGCCGGCCTCTGGCGCGGGTGCTGCCTTCGGGGGAATCTGCGACGGAATCTCTGGGGGGATCTCTGGGGGGATCTCCGGGGGGGCGGAGGACGTGACGGTCGGCAGGTCGATGGCGGGCTCGATTGCCTCGGGGGTTGTTGTCAGGCTGATTTCGTCAGCGCTTTGTGACACGGTTTCTTCTGGCATTGCCAGTTCGGGCTCGGCGCTGGTCTCAACGAAATCTGAGGAGGAGGCTGTTGCGCCAGTCACGGAACCCACGGGATGGGGAGTTGATTCGGGCGGGGCGAGCGACTCCGGCTCGCCGATGACGGTGACGTTCTGCTCGATATTGGTCTCGACGGCGTCGGCGGAAGATGCGGTGGCGCCAGACATGGAACTTACCGGCTCCGGTGCTGCTTCCGGCGGGGCGAGGGAATCTGACTCGCCGATTACGGGGGTGTTCTGCTCGGCATAGGTCTCGACGGCGTCGGCGGAGGAGGCGGTGGCGCCGGTCATGGAACCTACCGGTTCGGAAGCGGGCTCCGAGGGTGCAAGCGGTTCGGGTTCGGCTGAGACTGTGAGCGTTTCTTCGACACTCGTTTCGGCGAAATCGGCGGAGGAGGCGGTAACGTCTGTCAACTCCGTCGCGGGGAGCGCTTGGGGCTGTGGAGCTTGGGGCTGTGGAGCTTCGGGCTGTGGAGCTTCGGGCTGAGGGGCCTGTAATTCGGATGGGATCGACACCGTCGGCTGGGCGGATTCTTCGGGAGCTTCGCTGGCGGCGGCGGAAGCCTCGGCGGCGAGCTGCTCGGGCTGCGGTTCGCTGGGGGAATCGGGGGGTTGGGAAACGGAAATCGTCGGCTCGATATCGACGGGTGGCGCCATGCCGGATTCGGGGAGAGCGGGCTGCGGCTGGGCCAGGGGCGACAGGGTTTCGGCGACGGAGATTTCGGAGGGGGGGATTTCGATGGGGGTTTCGTCGGCGGCTTCCCCTTTCCTGGGCGCGGTGCGTTTCACTTTTGTGCGCGGGGTCGTCTCGGTCTTGCGGGGGCGGCCGCGGCCCCGCTTTTTCGGGGCTTCGGTTTCGGCTTCGGGGAGAGGAGCTTCGGGGGTAAGGGTTTCGACGGCCGTGGTAAATTCGGGGGATTCGCTCTTGATCTCATCGGTTGAGAACTCCGGGGCTTGCTCGGGCTCTGGAGGCGTGCCGCCTTCGAGGACGATCTCTTCGCGTCCGGCCTGGTCTTCGGGGGGCACGGAGGTTTCGAAACTGAGGGGTGCGCTGGCGTCGGATTCAATGGGCGTTTCGGAGACGGCGGAGAAGTCAATGGTGGGGATCGCCGGGGAGGCCGACTCGTCGGCAATCAGCTCGGGCATCACGGCGGGTTCGGGGGACCGCGCCTCGTCGAGAGACTGCTCCTCGTTGGGGGAAAAGTCGATTTGCAGCTCGGTGGGCGTTTCGGACGATTCCGGAGGGGCGAGCGATGCGTCAGGAGATTCAATTGTCTGGACCCTGGGGCCGGCGTCGAATTGAAGCTCGGCCGAGTCTGATTCCGTTGAAAAATCGAAGGAGACGACGTCGGCGAGCGGCGAGGACTCGGCGGGAGCGAAATCCTCGCTTTGAATTGGGGCTTCGGCAACCGCTGAAGATTCCGGCGGCGGTGAGAGATCGATTTCCGGGTGGGCGATCGCGTCAGACGGTTCGTCCTGCAGCGCGAGGGCAATCGGGGCTTCGAGGGGGATTGGCTCTTCGGACAGCGACTCTTCTTGTGGCGCTTCCGCCTGCGGTTCAAATGTTGCGATAGGCTCGGGGGCGGCGAGGCTGAATTCCGGCAGGTCGGCCTGCGGCTCAACAGGCGCGACTGGCTCAATTGGTTCGGGAAAATCAGGTAGAGGCTGGGGCGCGGTGTCAGTCGGGATTTCTTCGGCGACCGGCGCTTCTTCCATCGGTTCAAGAGGTTCAGGCAACTGGGGCGATTCAATATTTTGGGAAATTTCGGTGAGAGGCGGTGAAATCACCGGTTCGATGGGAATCGCGGCCGGTCCAGCGATGGCCTCCACCGTCGGGGCTTCGGGCAGATCGACGGCCTGGGAGAAATCGATCTCTGGAATTTCGGGCAGTTCCAGAGGCTCGGACGGAAGGGAAACCGGCTCAAGTTCGCGCTGGATTTCAATGGGGGCGGGCGATTTGATTTCGGGTTCGACAATGGAGCCGGCAGAGGCGGGCAGCTCTGCCGCCGGCGCGATCGGCGCGATTTCCAGCTCCGCCGGGGCGGAAGGGAATGTCGGGGCATCGGAGAGGTCGATGGTTGGATAAACCGGATGCTCGGCGGCGTGTACTTCGATCGCCGGCTCGGGCGGGGGCGGATGGGGCGCGGCGGCGGTCACCGGCTCGGCGATCATTTCGTCGTCGTGGCGCTCTTCGGCTGCCTGAGCTTCGCTGACGAGTTCGATTGGAACGCCGATCTCGGGGGTTTCTGCTTTTCCCGCGGGGGCTTCTTGTTCGGCGGAAGGTTCGGGCTCAACTGGAATCTGGGCCGTCGGCTCCTGGGCGACGGGGGCCGCCTGGGCAGGCTCGGGTTCATCGGCGAACTCGATCGGCGTGGGTTGCTCGACAACAGTTCCGATAGAACGGGCCAAGGTCTCGGCAATGTCTTCAGTTTTTTCTTGCTCTGGAGCGGTGTCCTCGGCGAGGGGGATTGCCGGCTCTTCGGCGGTTTGCGGCTCCGAGGTCACAATCGGCTCTTGCGTGATCGGAAGGGGGGTTGGCGATGCAATCTCCGCAATCTCCAGCGGTTCCTGTGTCTCTTGAGCGACTGGGATTCCGCCGGTGGGGACACCGGCACGAGCCTGGGGAATCGCCTCTGGCGCGGCGGGAGCGTCTTGCTTGGCTGAAGGGGTGATGGGGGGCTGGGCGGGGCGCTCCAGGATGTACATGTCGCGGGGGAGCCGCGGCGTGGCCGGGGGCGGCGGCGGGGGTGCAACGGCCACCGGCGCTTGAACTTTTGGAGAAATCTCTTGGGTAGTGTCTTGTTGTGAAGCGTCTGCCAGCGGGATCAGTTCTTCTTCAGTAGGGGCTTCCGGCGCAGCCGGCTCGGCGAGGGCTTCGAGGGCGTGTGTATCGCCGGAATGTTCTGGCTCGGCTTCCGCGACCGGTTCCACCGGAATCGGTTCTTCCTCTGCGGGGGCTTCCTCAGTCGCTTCCGGAACAGCCGGTTCGGCGAGGGCTTCGAGGGCATGCGTATCGCCTGAATGCTCCGGCTCGGCCGCCACTGGCGCGGGGGTGGGCGGGGCTTCTTCTGGTTCCGATTTGGGCTCCGAATCGAGCCCGAGCAATTCGGCCAGCGGGTCGATGGAAGGAACCAGCGGCTCGGCTTCCGCGACTGGTTCGATCGGAATCGGCTCCTCTACCACGGCGGGGGGAGGCGCAACCTTGGGCGATTGGATCTTCGCCGGCTCGATTTTTGTCGTTTCGATCCTCGTTGGCGGCGCTTCTGCGACCTTTGGCGCCGCGGGTTCGGCAGCCCGGGCCGTCGCAGCTTCGGCGGCCTTGGCACGGGCGGCTTCCGTTAGCTTGATTTTCGCGGTGCCAACCTGAAATTCGTCGCCCGGTTTGATCTCCTGCTGGTGGATCTCTTTGCCGGCGACGAAGGTGCCGGTGCGCGAATCGAGATCGCGCAGGAATCGTTTGCCCTGGACGGTGAAGATCACCGCGTGGCGGGAGGAGACCGCCTGGTCTTTGAGGGCAATTTCGCAGTCTTCGCCGCGCCCGATCAGCATCGTGCGGCTTTCGAGCGGCAGGGGAGGCTCGCCGTCGACCGCGACCCGGGCGGGAACGGATTTGGCGACGGTGCTTCCGTTCTGCTGGTAGGAGAATTTGAAGGAGAAACGGCCGATCTGGATGACGTCGCCGTCGGCGAGCATCGACTCGCGCTGGGGTTGGCCGTTGACGACAACCTTGGTGCGGCTGCCGAGGTCGCGAATGTAAACGCCGTCCTGGTCCTTGATAATGAGCGCGTGATGTCGGCTGACGCTGGAGGAGACGAGGTGGAGGTGGCAGTGCTCGGCGGTGCCGACGACGACGACGGGCTTGCGCAGCTTCATCCCCGGCTTGCCCGCGTATTCACCCTGCGGGACCAGCTCCGGATCAACTGATTTTGAAGGGGGACTGGAGCCCATCGGCCGAAATCCTGTACAACCGCCGAATCACTACAACTTATCTATCGTGCCATCCTACCATGTGATCTACGCTGAACTTCCTAAAAAGCTTCCAATAAATCAACCGCGCAGTTATCGGTCCTTGCCAGGGGTGATTGTAAAGGTTTTGTGCGGTGGTGCGAAGGGTGAATGGCGCAGATTTGCATTGTGTTAATTTACGGTCGTGGGGGGGGTCAATTTTTGATTTGAGATTTGAGATTTGAGATTTGAGAGCGAACTGCAAATCCCCCACGGCGGCGCGGTTCGACTGAGCTCACCGAAGTCCGTGGGCGTTCCGGGATTGAAGCTTAATTTTTGGATATTGGGGGGTGGCCGTCGTTGGGATTGCGCCGGGCTGAGCAAAACCTGTCCGACGCGGCGTTGCTGAAGGGTGAGGACTTTCGCGCGGTATTTGCCGATGTCGACCTCGTCGCCGACGCGGGGCCAGCGGTTGAGCTGCTTGACGATAAAACCACCGACGGTGTCGACTCCTTCGGTCTGGAGGTCGCCGATGGGGAGGCGTTCGTGGAGGTCGTGGAGGGGAAAAAGGCCATTGATGCGGACGGTTTCGCCGTCGCGGACGAGGTCGGTGGCGGAGACGGGGTCGAATTCGTCCTCGATCTGTCCGACGATCTCTTCGAGGACGTCTTCCATGGTGACGACCCCCTGGGTGAGGCCGTACTCGTCGACGACGATGGCCAGGTGGAGGTGCGAGGTCTGAAACTGGCGGAGGAGGCGGCTGACGGGCATCAATTCGGGAACGAAGAGGACATCGCGTTTGATTTTGCGCAGATCGATCTGGCCGGACCCGATGACGTGGACGGCGGAGCCGGGCAAGCCGGTTGGAATGGCGACGGCCTCTCCGGCGAGGGTTGTTTCATCGATGAACTTGAGCTTGCCGGGGACGAGGTTCAGATGGTTGAACAAGTCCTTCATGTGAATCTGCCCGATGACGTGGTCGAGGTCTGAGTCGCAAAGAGGCAGGCGGGTGAAAGCGCTCTTTTGGACGATGCGGAGGATGTCGCCGATGGGCTGATTGATGAGGAGGGAATCGACCTCCGGGCGCGGGGTCATGATCTGGCGGACCTTGAGTCGGCCGAATTCGAAGGCGTTGGAGAGGAGGCGGGCGTTGCCGGCGGGGATGGTGCCCTGGGCGGCGGCCTGCATGAGGAGGGTATGCAACTCTTCTTCGGTATGGGGGACAAATTTTGCGCCCAGGGGCGTTTTGCGTTCGCTGGCACCCAGGGCGCGGAGCACAAGCTGGGTGGCGGAATTGAGGAGCCAGGTCGCGGGATAAAAGAAATAGGTGAAGATGACCAGGGGAATGCCCAGGATCATCAAGAGCCCCTCGGCATGTTCGAGCGCGATGTATTTTGGGGTTTGCTCGCCGATGACCAGTTGAAGCGAAAGGGCTATGGCAAAGCTCATGAGAAAGGCGACCGCGTGCTGCGCGGAAAGCGACAGATGCATTCCCGCGGCGATGGGGGAGAGGAGGGTCGCGACGGCGGGGGCGGTGATTGCCCCCAGACCCAGGGCGGCGAGGCTGGTGCCAAGCTGACAACTGGAAAGGAATAGGTCGAGGCGCGATTTGATGAGCAGGGCGGCGCGATCGGCCATGGAATTTTTGGAGTTGATCCGCAGCCGGGTGGTGCGGGCGCCGATCGAGGCGTATTCGGCGGCGACGAAAAATGCGTTCAGAGCCACCAGAGCGAGCGTGGCGAGAATTTTGATCAGGACGTCCATGAGCTGCTATCGGCGCAGCGCCAGAATGAGTTCGATTTCGCCGCTAGGACGATTGAGCTGCTGGGCGATGTCCCGGGAGGAATGGCCCTGGTCGGCAAGGGCGTAGATCTGGGCGTGGCGCGGGTCGGCGACTGCGGGTTCGGGGGGTGAGGAGAGCTCGGGAGCAAGGGCCGGCGGCGCGCTGGTGCGCTCAGGCGGCTGGGATTTCATGGCGGCGATCCGCTGGTCGGCCTGGCGGATGAGCTCTTCGAGCTTGGCGGCACGAGTGTCGATTTGCGCGGAGATCTGCCGGGCCATCTCGGCCATTTCCACGAGGGCGTTCTGCATCTGGCGCTCGATGGCTCTCTGCTGGGCGAGGCTGCCGAATGCGTGGGGCTTTTCGAGGGGATCCTTTTTGCGGAAGAGCGGCCGGAGGGTTGCGTAGAGGATGGTCAGAAGCGCCACAATGATCGCCGACCATTTCGTGAGGGGATCAAAGTCAGCCGGCGGGAAGGACATGAGGGTGCATCGTGCCGTGGGGGTGGGGGGGAATCAAGGGGCTCCTTCGGTGTGGCCGTCCGTGCGTGTGACGCTCATTTGCGAAGCGGCCCCCACCCCAACCCTCCCCCGGAGTACCAGGGGAGGGGGAAAATGCGGGCGGGCCAATAGAATTCGGGCGAGAGAACGGGTCGGATGACCTTCGCTCATGCGCCGCGACGTTTTTGTTTTTCCGCCCGCATCTGGTGCTTTGCATCTTCCAGGACATTGCTCAGTTCATCTTCGGTCATGCCGGTTTTTGCAAAGTCGTCCGCGACGGGGCCGCTAATTTCCTGAATTGAGATCGGTGCGTGCTGACTGTTCGATAAGCCCCGAAACATAGGTGGGCAAATCGACGCCGGCGGCGCTGGCTTTTGCCTTGAGAATGGCCTCGGCTTGATTCGAAATTGAAAGGCTCAACACCATAAGCCGAATATCATATCAGCACGGCGTGATCGCGACGTTAACCATTGAGGCAGTCGGCTTTGCAATGACCCACAATTAATGCGGTTTCAATACCTGAACCCCAGCCCAATTCCCCCCCAGAAGGCATTCGATGCGGTGACCTGGTCGGAGAGCTTGTCGTCGTAGAAGCCGTATCCTTTGACGTCGAACTCGCCGTATTTGGTGGAGACGTTGAGCAGCTTGTTGAGAGAATAGGAGATGTTGAGCCCGACTTCTAAATGCTGCCAGCCGGTGCTCTTGATGGTGTTGATGAAGACGAACATCTGCTGCCTTCCGGAAATCCAGGCGACGCAGGCCTGGGGGGTGACGACCAGGCCCCAATCCTCAAAGACAAAATCGTGCTTGACTCCCGTTTCCACGTACCACCCCTCGTTCTTCTGATATTCAAAGGCGCCGAGGACATAGGGGGAAAGGACCGGCCTTTCGGTATTCAAAAGCAGGTTGTCGTCGAGGGTGATCTTAAAGTCGATTTCCGGATAGTTATACGACTCGCGCTCGGGATAAATGTAGCTGATCTCGGAGAGATCGAGATCGAAGGGCTTGAGGTCCCAGTTGACGCCGAGGATGGGCCTGACTTCCTGGAAGCGCGAGACGGGGTCGGAATCGTAGATGTTGGTGAAGACTTCAACGTAGGGATGGGGGTATTTGTCGAGGTCGAATTCCAGCTTTCCGTCGAAGAGCAGGTTCAGCGAGTTGCTGTGTGAGGCAACGGCGTCCTGGTCGACGCCGCGGTAGAGGTAGCGGTTGGAGTAGGCGAAGTCGAAGGTGAAATGGACCTTGCCGTTGTTGACTTCCTGATCGCCCCACTCGGGAAGGACGTCGGGCTGCTGGGAGGCGAAGGGATCTTCGGCCTCGTTGCCGACGACCGAGGCGAGGATGACGTCGCTGGCCTGGACGGCGGACGTGAAATTTTTGGGCGTGCCCGGGGTGGGATTGGTGAGATCATCTGCCCTGGCGATTGGCGCTATCGAGAGGCCGGCCGCGATCGCGGCGAGCAGAATTCCCAGGCGTATGGGAGTGGCTTGCACGTCGTCGAAAATGTATCGACGCCTCCGTCAATTGTCACGGATGTCCGATAATTGCGCGGCTGAAGCGGTTTTAAGCGATTCCCAGGTCGAGCATGGCGGCTTCAGACATGCGTGACTTGTCCCAGGGCGGGTCCCAGACGAGCTCGACCTCGGCGTCTTTTACGCCGGCGACCGCTTCGATTTTTCGCTCGACTTCAACCGGCAGTGAGCCGGCGACGGGGCATCCGGGAGCGGTCAGCGTCATCTTTACGTTGACGCGGTTTTCAGGGTCGATGGCGATTTCGTAAATCAAGCCCAGGTCGTAGACGTTGACGGGGATTTCGGGGTCGTAGACGGTGCGAATGACCTCGACGATGTTCGATTCGAGGGCGCGCTGGGCAGGCGATAAATCGCCGACGGTGCGGTGCATCGCGTGGCCGAAATCCATTGGGGTGGGATGGACCGCGGCTTCCTGTTTCATTTGCTCGGCCTTGCCGGAATGCGGGAGCACCGGAAGCGATTGCTTCTCTGTGGATTGATTCTCTGGGGGTTTGTCGTTTTCAGGTTCCATGATCGTTCACCAGCTTACCCGCTTCGGCGCAGGATTCGCTGAATCATTCCGGCGAGGCCGTTTCTGCGGCCCATGCTTAATTGCCGGTCGAGGCCCAGGCGGCCCAGGAGGGATTCGATGTCGAAAGAGAGAATTTCTTTTGCGGATTGTCCGGAGAAGACGCGCTCCAGGAGCCAGATGAGGCCGCGGACGATGGCGGCGTCGCTGTCGGCGAGGAATTCGAGGGCATCGGCCGAGCCGGGGCGTTTGCGCGAAGAGATGGACCACGCTCATGCAGCCGCGCACGCGGTTGGATTCGCTTTTGATGACCGGCGGCATGGGCGGGAGGGTTTCGCCCTTTTCGATCAGGTACTGGTGCCTTACTTCCCAATCGCCGAGGAATTCGAATTCCGATACCAGCTCTTCGGCGACGGCAGATGGGGAGACACCGGCGGCCTGGGGGAAATGGAGCTCAAGCTCGCGCTGCTTCGGGGCGGGCGGCGCGATCTTCTGGCTGACTTTCCCCGATTCGGCTGCGACGATGCGTTTTAATGCGGAGGCGAGGGCTTCAACTTCCTGCGTTGTGTTGTAGATCGCAAAGGACGCCCGTGCGGTGGCGGGGATCATCAGGCGGTCCATCACCGGTTGGCAGCAGTGGTGGCCGGTTCGGACGGCGATTCCGTCGGCGTCGAGCCGCATTCCGACGTCGAGCGGGGCGATGGGGGGGTTGTTGACGACAAGGGAAATCACGCCGGCTTTTTCGCGGGCGGTGCCGATGATTCGGACGCCGGGGATCTCTTCCAGCAGTCCGGTCGCATGGATGAGCAGTTCCTGCTCGTAGCGGGCGATGTTTTCGCGGCCGATGGAGTTCACGAAATCGATTGCCGCGCCTAGGCCGATGCCGCCGGCGATGTGGGGCGTTCCGGCTTCAAACTTATGGGGAAGTGCGTTGTAGGTTGTTTTCTCGAAGGTCACGGAGCTGATCATGTCTCCGCCGCCCTGGTATGGGGGCATGGCGTCGAGCAGTTTTTCTTTTCCGTAGAGGACGCCGATTCCGGTGGGGCCGTAGAGCTTGTGGCCTGAGAAGGCGTAGAAATCGACGTCGAGCTCGCGCACGTCGAGAGGTCCGTGGGCGACCCACTGGGCGCCGTCGAGCAGGACCACGGCGCCGCGCTGATGCGCCCTGGCGATGATTTCCCGGACGGGGTTGATCGTCCCCAGGGAATTCGAGAGATGTACGACCGAGACGATTTTGGTGCGATCGCTGAGGAGCTTTTCGAATTCGTCCATGAGCAATTCGCCGCGGTCGTTCATGGGGATGACGCGGATTTTTGCGCCGATTTCTTCGGCGAGGATCTGCCAGGGGACGATGTTGGAATGGTGCTCCATTGCCGAGAGGATGATTTCGTCGCCGGTTTTCAGGAATTTCCGGCCGTAAGTGCCGGCGACGAGGTTGATCGACTCGGTGGTGCCGCGGGTGAAAATGATCTGGCGGGCGTGCTCGGCGTTGATGAAATGGGCGATTTTCTCGCGGGCGGCTTCATAGGCGGCGGTGGCTTCCTGGCTGAGGGTATGGACGCCGCGGTGAATGTTGGCGTTTTCGGATTCGTAATAGCGGGTGAGGGTTTCGATGACGCCGCGCGGCTTCTGGGTGGTGGCGCCGTTGTCGAAATAGATCAAGGGCTTGCCGTGGATTTTGCGGTGGAGGATGGGGAATTGCGAGCGGATCCGCTCGATGTCGAATTTCGGGGAATGGGCGTTGGGCTCGGCCACGGCTAACGAGGGCGAAGATATCTCATCGCGCCTTTTCATCATGCTCGCCCAGATCGGTGATGCGCAGGTCCTGCGGAAGTCCGTGCTGCGCGGAGAGGAAATCTTCCAGGCGGCGGCGCACGGGCTCGACCTTGATCCGCCGGGTGATGTCGGCGGCGAAGGCGTAGGTGAGCAGGTGGCGGGCGGCGTCGAGGCCTACGCCGCGGGAACGCAGGTAGAAGACCATTTCCTCGTCGACGGGCCCGGTAGTGCTGCCGTGCGTGCACTTCACGTCGTCGGCGTAGATCTCGAGGGCGGGCTGGCTGTTCATCTGCGCGTCGTCGGAGAGGAGCAGCGATTTGCTCGACTGCTTGGAGTCGGTCTTCTGGGAATCCTGGCGGACGAGGATTTTGCCCTTGAAGACGCAGGTCGCCTTGCCGCTGAGGACGTGTTTGTAGAGCTCGTGGCTGGGGCAATTGGGGGCGGCGTGATCGAGCAGGGTGTGGTTGTCGCAGTGCTGATCCTTTTCCACGACCACCAGTCCGTTGATCGTCGCGTCGGCGCCTTCGCCGGCGAGGATGATGTTCAGATCATTGCGGGTGAATTTGCCGCCGAGCGTTGCGGCGTGGCTGACAAGCCGTGCGTCGCGACCGAGCCGCGCGGCAAGCGTTGTTATCGCAAAACCTTCTTCGCCGCCGCGCTGCATGCGGCTGTAGTCGATGCGGCTGCCGCTGTGGGCGACGATCTCGGTTACCGCGTTGGTCAGATGCACACCGCCTCCACCGACGAAGCTTTCGACCAGGGCTGCCTGGCTGTTGTCATCGGCAACGAGCAGGACGCGCGGAAAGGATTGGGTGGGCTCCGGGCCGGCGGTGGAAACAAACAGCAGATGAACCGGTCCTGAAATCTCAGCGCCTTTGGCGATGTGCACAACCGCGGCGTCGCGCAACCAAGCCATGTTTTGCGCCACGAAAGGGTTACCGGAAATCGCCGCGACTTGGCCGAGGTTTCGCTGCAGGACGGCGGTGGTTCCAGCGCCGCCGTGCTCGATGGTTCCAATGCCCAGCCCGGCGGCTTTGGGCATTCGCGAAAGCGACGCTTCGAAATTTCCGTTCACGAAGACGAGCTCGGCGACGGCGTCGGTACCGAAGCTGGCTCGCCGAATCAGCTCTGCCGCTTCAGCGTCAACCTGAGCGCTTGCGAATGCGAACTTGGTTTTCGCGATTGGCGCGACGTTTGTCAGCCGCCACTCTTCGTCGGTGGTCGTTGGATACCCCACCGCGGCAAATCGCTCGGTGGCGCTGTGCTTCAGCGCGCTGAGCCAGCCGGGCGAATCTTCTGTCCGCGCCGGCTCTGATAATTTTCCGCTTGCGAGTCTGGTCATGTTCACGCTCACGCTGCCTGGTCTGGTTTCACCCAGTCATATCCGCGCTCTTCCAGCTGCAGCGCGAGGTTTTTGTCGCCTGTTTTTACGATGCGGCCGTCCATCATCACGTGGACGGCGTCCGGCACGATGTAATTGAGCAGGCGCTGATAGTGGGTCACCAGCAAGATCGCCCGATCGCGGCGGCGAAGGCTGTTGGCGCCGTTGGCGACGATCTTCAGCGCGTCGATGTCCAGGCCGGAATCGGTTTCATCCATCAGCGCGAGCTTGGGGTTGCAGACGGCCATCTGAAAAATCTCGTTGCGCTTTTTCTCCCCGCCGGAGAATCCCTCGTTGACGGCGCGATGCATGAAGCTCTGATCCATTTTCAGCAGGGCCATTTTTTCCCTGACGAGCTTGAGAAACTCCATCGTATCGACGTCCGGCTCGCCGTGATGCTTGCGGACGGCGTTGACGGCGGCCTTCAGAAAATAGCTCGTATCGACGCCGGGGATTTCCACCGGATACTGGAACGCCAGGAAGATTCCTTCGCGGGCCCGCTCTTCGGCGGAGAGCTCGAGCAGATTCTTGCCGTCATATTCGACCGATCCCTGCGTGACCTCATACGTTTCGCGACCGGCCAGCACCTGGGCCAGCGTGCTCTTGCCGGAGCCGTTCTTGCCCATGATGGCGTGAACTTCGCCGGCTTCGATGGTCAGGTTCACGCCTTTGAGGATGTCGCGGCCTCCGGGGGCGGCGACGCGGGCGTGAAGGTTTTTTATCTCTAGTAACGCCATGTCAGTTCGATCCTTTTGTGCGACTCAATTTCCCGTTCCTTTTTTTGAGTGTCTTTCGCGTCCGTTGTGCTTTCTCTCTTGCGGCTATTTCTCTTTCCACTTGTTCGAGTGGAATGACTTCATCGCTCTCCCGTTGCTCGCGGATCATTTCCCAAAACTTAGAGTCGCTCATGTACCCAATGTCTTCCTCGTCATAGTGTTCCGCCGAAAACAAATAGGCCACCGGCTTGCCATTGCGCTTCAATACGCTGTATCCGCGATCTTCAGCCAACGGACCCCTCCAAACTTACTCCCAGCAACTTCTTCGCCTCCACGGCGAACTCCATCGGCAGCTCCTTGAAAACCTCCTTGCAGAACCCGCTGACGATGATGTTGATCGCGTCTTCCAAGCTGATGCCCCGGCTCTTGCAGTAGAATAGCTGGTCTTCGCCGATCTTGCTTGTGCTGGCTTCGTGCTCGGCCCGGCTGCTGGTGTTGCGAACCTCGATATACGGCACGGTGTGGGCCCCGCAACGGTCGCCCAGGAGCAGCGAATCGCACTGGGTGTAATTGCGGCTGTTGCTTGCGCCTTTGAGAATCTTTACCAGGCCGCGGTAGCAATTCTGCCCGAAACCGGCGCTAATACCTTTGCTGACGATGGTGCTGCGGGTGTTTTTGCCGATGTGGATCATCTTGGTGCCGGTATCGGCCTGCTGGCGGTGGTTGGTCAGGGCGACGCTGTAGAATTCACCGACGCTGTTGTCGCCCTGAAGGATGCAGCTTGGATATTTCCAGGTGATGGCCGAGCCGGTTTCCACCTGGGTCCAGCTTATCTTGCTGGCGCGGCCGCGGCAGTGCCGCGCTTGGTGACGAAGTTATAAATCCCGCCTTTGCCCTCCTTGTCGCCGGGATACCAGTTTTGCACCGTGCTGTACTTGATGCTGGCGTTGTCCATCGCCACTAACTCAACGACGGCGGCGTGAAGCTGATTCTCGTCGCGCATCGGCGCGGTGCATCCCTCCAAATAACTCACGGATGCACCCTCATCGGCGATGATCAGCGTCCGCTCAAACTGGCCGGTGTTTTTTGCATTGATGCGGAAATAGGTGCTCAATTCCATCGGGCATTTCACGCCCTTGGGGACGTAGCAGAAGCTGCCGTCCGTGAAGACCGCGCTGTTGAGCGTCGCAAAATAGTTGTCGGAATAGGGAACCACTGAGCCCATGTACTTGCGCACCAGTTCCGGATGCTCCTGCACTGCCTCACCAAAGGAGCAGAAGATGATCCCCTTTCCCGCCAGGGTCTTTTTGAAGGTGGTGGCAACGGAAACGCTGTCAAAGACCGCATCGACGGCGACCGGCGTTGTCTCCACGCCGGCCAGGGCCGCCTGCTCGCTCATTGGGACGCCCAGCTTCTCGTAAATCTTCAGCAGCTCGGGGTCGACTTCGCCCATGCTTTTGAGCTTCGGCTTGGGCGCGGAGAAATAGATCGTCTTCTGATAGTCGATCGGCGCATGATGGACCATCGCCCAGTGGGGCTCGGTCATGGTCTGCCAGTGCCGGAATGCCTTCAGCCGCCAGTCCAGCATCCACTGCGGCTCTTTTTTCTTCAGCGAGATAAACCGAACGATCTCCTCGTTGAGCCCCGGCGGCGCGGAATCGGCTTCAATATCGCTGATGAATCCCCACTTGTATTCCTTGTTCGCCAGCGTTTCGATTTCGGTTTCAGCGGTGGGCATGGTCGCCTCGACAATTCACAAGGTCGTAAACAAACAAAGAGCATATTCACCGCGGAGATCGCGGAGAGCGCAGAGAAACTGGTTTAAGCTTTGATTTTTCTCCGCGGTCTCTGCGATCTCCGCGGTGAAGTTTGCGTCCCTGCAGAAGGCGGCGCGATCAGGCCTGGAAGCTGCTCCCGCACCCGCAGGTGCTGGTGGCGTTGGGGTTTTTGAACACGAATCCGCGCCCCATCACTTCATCCTTGAAGTCGATCTCCGTGCCGTTGAGGTACAGATAAGACTTCATGTCGCAAAGGATCTTAACCCCCTGTGAATCCATTTCCTCGTCGGCATCGGACTTGGTTTCCTCAGTGAGGTCCAGCATGTAGCTGAATCCGCTGCATCCACCGCCCTTTACACCAACCCTGAGCTTGGTCTGCTCTTCGGGCAACTCCTGCTGCTTGATGATGGTCTTGATCTCACGGGCCGCGGTTTCCGACAAGGTAATGGGCATAGTCTTTCCTTTCGTTACGTCTAAAATCGGCAAAGTAAGCATAGCATGGGTGATACTCGGTCTCAACCGAGAATGCCGAATTGCCGATGGCCAATTGCCCAATGAAAGACCCGGTTTGGGCGTTAAATACCCCTTATTAAATTGTCAATTCGGCATTTGGCAATCGGCAATCGGCAATGATAATGCCTTCCCATGTCCACTTCCGCCCCGGAATCCGCCTGGCTGATCCCCCTCCCTGGCGGCCCGGAAATCCCCCCTCTGGAGCTGAAACAGACCGCCCATACCCTTCTGCTGGGCCGCAACGAGCATTGCGCCTTGCGCCTTCCGGTAGATGCGGACCAGGTTTCCCGGCAGCACGCCCGCTTCACGCACCAGGGGGGCAACTGGCGGATCACCGACCTCCACAGCCGCTGGGGCACGTTTCTCAACGGCATCCGAATTCCACCGAACCGGGAAATGCCGCTTTCGCCCGGCGATCTGCTTCGCATCGTTCCCTGGACGTTCAGCTTTTCCACGCAGGGCGT
Source organism: uncultured Phycisphaerales bacterium (assembly GCA_963755915.1). GTDB lineage: Bacteria > Planctomycetota > Phycisphaerae > Tepidisphaerales > Tepidisphaeraceae > PALSA-1353. The sequence continues at coordinate 972,282 of CAVWLP010000002.1, read as the reverse complement.
TCCGCAGCGCGGGCTGCGGGCGGTCGACGATACGGCGACGGCCGGCACGATGGTTCAGAGCCACGCCCCCGACCGCGCCTCCCAGCCGCTTCGCGACGACCTGCTCAACCTGCTGCTGGAAACGGCCTCGGCGATTCACGCGGCCGACGATGAGAAGTCGCTCGCGGAAACATTGATGGACGCCGCCTGCCGGGGCACCGGGCTTCCGAATGCCGCGGTGATTCGCGCGCTGGATTCAACCGGGCGCATCGAAATCGTGGCAAATAAGGTGGGGCCGTCCCTCCGGGAATCAGCGGCGATGGGATTCAGCCGGTCGCTGCTCAATACCGCGTCGCATGGCGTGCTGGCGGAGCTTTCGGCCGCCAGCGGCGACGATTTCTCGCAGAGCATCATCCAGATGAACATCGACGCGGCGATTTGTGCCCCGCTGATGCTGGGCTCGACGGTGGCGGCCTATCTCTATCTCGATTCCCGCGGCCGCTCCGGCGCGCCGCGGCAGCTTCCGCCCAATTCCTCGGGCTTTTGCCTGGCTTTGGCGAAGATGGCGGGCTTGGCGATGGCCAATCTCAAGCGGCTCGACATCGAGCGCCGCTCGGCACAGATCGAGGCGGAATTGAAGGCCGCCACGGCGGCACAGCGATGGATTCTGCCGCGCGATTCCGTGAAGGCGGCGCCCTTCACCTGCTCGGGCGTCAGCCGGCCGGGCCAATATCTCGGCGGCGACTTTTTCGACGCCATCGTTTTGCCGGACGGGCGGCTGGCCGTCGCGCTGGGCGACGTTTCCGGGCATGGCGTTGCCGCCTCGGTCCTCATGACCGCTTCCCAGGGCTTTCTGCACGCGGCCATTTTCCTCCACGGCGATCTCGCCCGGGCGGTGCGCGATCTGAATGCGTTCGTGCATCCCCGCCGGCCGGAGACCAAGTTCCTGACCCTCTGGGTGGGAATCTTCGATCCGAACAAAATGACGGTCAGCTATGTCGACGCCGGTCACGGCTACGCGCTGCTGGAGACCGCCGGCGATAACTTCGAACTTCTCCGCGAAGGGGACGCCATTCCCATCGGCATCACGCCGGACGCCAATTTCTCCGTGGTCACCAAACCCCTTCCCGCTCACAGCCGGGCGCTGATTATCAGCGACGGGTTGGTTGAACAGCCGCAATTGGACGCCGCCCAGGGCCGGGAGGAATTTGGTGTCGAGCGGGTGAAGGCCGCGCTGACGGCTTCCAACCCGCCGGAAAATGCGATTGCGCATCTTTTCAAGGATGTTTACGAGTTTGCAGGGACCGAAGCACTTTCGGATGACGCGACGGCGGTGCTGGTGAGCTGGTAGCCCCGAATTCAGCAAATTTATTGACTATTATCAACCCGCGTCTTACTGTCATCGCAACCGCTGCCGCGCAAATATATTTGTGGTCGCTTAACCATTTCGCTATAAAACACGGCTCGATTTGTTCTGCGCTGGCCTTTAACCCAGTACTGCCACTATGAAAGGCTATCCGCCCGCACAGGGCCTGTATGATCCTCAGCAAGAGCACGACGCCTGCGGCGTCGGCTTTCTTTGCCATATCAAGGGTAAAGCCAGTAACCGCATCGTGTTACAAGCATTGGAGATGCTTGATAACATGAACCACCGGGGGGCCTGTGGGTGTGAGCCGGATAGCGGGGATGGGGCGGGCATTCTGGTGCGGCTGCCTGATGCTTTTTTACGCAGGAAGTGTGCTGAGCTGGGGTTTACGCTTCCGCCGCTGAATCAGTATGGGGTTGGCAACATCTTTCTGCCGCAGGATGCGGCACAGCGGAATGAATGTCGAGCGAACCCTCGAAAAAGTGGTTTCTGATTATGGGATGGTGACGCTTGGGTGGCGTGATGTGCCGACCGACAACCGCCACATCGGGCCGACCCCTCGCAAGTGCGAGCCGCGGATTCGGCAGATCTTCGTGGGGATGGGGTCGAGCTTTTATAACCGGCAGGATTTCGACCGGCGGCTTTATCTCGTCCGCCAGCGAACTGAAAACCTGATCGAATTCAGCGATCTTCCCGAAGCCGCCCGCAACATGTTTTACATCTGCGCCTGAGCGCTTCGCGCATCATCTACAAGGGGATGCTGACGGCTCACCAGGTCCGCAAGTTTTTCCCCGATCTCGGCGAGCCGGATTTTGAGTCGGCGCTGGCGGTAATCCATTCCCGATTCAGCACCAACACCTTCCCCTCATGGGACCGGGCCCATCCTTATCGGTATCTGGCTCATAACGGCGAAATCAATACGCTGCGGGGAAATCGAAACTGGATGCGGGCCCGATATGGGTCGCTCCAGTCTGAAGTTTTCGGGGATGAGCTTGCAGAAGATGTTTCCGATCCTCACCGAATCGGGCTCCGATACGGCCACCATCGACAACGCCCTCCAGTTCCTCACGCTCAACGGCCGAAGCCTTGCCCACAGCATGCTGATGCTCATTCCGGAGGCCTGGCAGAACAATCACAAGATGGATGAGGAGCTGAAGGCTTTTTACGAATATCACGCCTGCCTGATGGAGCCATGGGACGGCCCGGCAAGCATTGTGTTTACCAACGGGGCGCAGGTTGGGGCGGTGCTGGACCGTAACGGGCTTCGGCCCAGCCGGTATTACGTCACCAAGGATGACATGGTCATCATGGCCAGCGAGGTGGGCGTATTGCACGTGAAGCCGGAGAACGTGGCGCGGAAATGGCGGCTGCAGCCGGGGAAGATTTTCCTGATCGATTTCAAGCAGGGGCGGATCATCGATGACAACGAGATCAAGCGTGATCTCGTCGAAAAGCGGCCGTGGAAAGAGTGGCTGAACCTGTACATGATTCCGCTGGACGACCTGCCGGCGCCGCGGGCGGTTCAGGAAGTGGATCACGACACCCTTCGCGTGCGGCAGCATGCTTTTGGGTATACGGTCGAAGACCTGAAGATGATCATGATGCCGATGGCGGCCACGGGGCAGGAAGCCATTGGGTCGATGGGGGCGGACACGCCGCTGGCGTGCCTCAGCGATAAGCCGCAGCTTCTTTACAATTATTTCCGGCAGCTCTTTGCGCAAGTCACCAATCCACCGCTGGACGCGATTCGCGAGGAATTGGTGACCAGCCTTTACACTTATCTCGGCCGCGAGGGGAATCTGATCAGCGAAGAGCCCAAGGCTTGCCATCTGGTGAAGCTCAAGCAGCCGATTCTTTCCAACAGCGACCTGGAAAAAATTCGCGAGGTTTCGCACGGCGATTTGCGCGCCGTCACGATTCCGATGCTTTTCCCGGTGATTGAAGGCGAAGCCGGGCTGGAAAAAGCTGTCGATGCGCTGTGCGGCGCGGCCGCGAAGGCGGTGCGGGAAGGGGCGTCGATCATCGTTCTATCGGATCGCGGCGTCGATGCGCAGCACGTGCCGATCCCCAGCCTGCTGGCGACCGCAGCGGTGCATCACCATCTCATCCGCGAGGGAACGCGCACCCAGTGCGGGTTGGTGATCGAAACCGGTGAAGCGCGCGAATCGCATCATTTCTGCCTGCTGATCGGGTATGGGGCCGGGGCGATCAACCCGTATCTCGCCTTCGAAACGCTTACCGATCTGCAAAAGGACGGGCTGCTTCCGGAAAACGTGACGCTCGAACAGGCGACGAAGAATTTCATCAAGGCCGCCAACAAGGCGATCCTCAAGGTCGCCAGCAAGATGGGCATCAGCACCGTGCAGAGCTATCGCGGTGCGCAGATTTTCGAGGCGATCGGGCTAAGCGGCCGGGTCATCGAAAAATTTTTCACCAACACGTCGAGCCGAATCAACGGCGTCGATCTGGACGTTATCGCCCGCGAATCGCTCATGCGGCATCGCCACGGCTACCCGCCCATTCGCGTCAACGGCGAAGTGCTCGACAACGGCGGAAACTACCAGTGGCGGCGCGACGGCGAATATCACATGTGGAACCCTGAGTCGATCGGCAAAATCCAGCATGCCGTGCGGCTGGGGATCACCAAGCCCATCGATGGGTTCAAGGCATTCCAGGAATACACAAAACTCTGCGATGATGAATCCCGGCATCGCTGCACGCTTCGCGGGCTGCTGAACTTCCGCAAAACGGCCCATCCGATTCCGCTGGCGGAAGTGGAGCCGGCCAGCGAGATCGTCAAGCGCTTCGTGACCGGGGCGATGAGCTTCGGATCGATCAGCAAGGAAGCACACGAAAATCTGGCCATCGCCATGAACCGCATCGGCGGCAAGAGCAATACCGGCGAAGGGGGCGAAGACCCGGAGCGATTCCAGCCGGATCGCGATAAAGCAGGCAAGCCGATCGTCTCTTCGCAATTGAAGGTTGTTCATGAGACGCTGCCGGGTTCGCAGGTGCTGCGCCGCTCGGCGATCAAGCAGGTGGCCTCGGCGCGATTTGGGGTGACCGCGGAATATCTCATCAACGCCGAGGAATTGCAGATCAAGATGGCCCAGGGCGCCAAGCCCGGCGAGGGGGGCCAACTGCCAGGGCACAAAGTCGATGAGTACATCGGGAAGATCCGGCATTCGACGCCGGGCGTCGGGCTTATCTCACCGCCGCCGCATCACGACATTTATTCGATTGAGGACCTCGCCCAGCTCATCCACGATTTGAAGAACAGCAACCGCAGGCGCGGATCAGCGTGAAGCTGGTCAGCGAAGTGGGCGTCGGCACGGTGGCCGCGGGAGTGGCCAAGGCGAAGGCCGATCACATCCTCATCAGCGGCGACAGCGGCGGGACCGGCGCTTCCCCGCTCACGAGCATCAAGTATGCCGGCATTCCGTGGGAGCTGGGCGTCTCCGAAACCCAGCAGACGCTGGTCCTTAACGATCTGCGGGGCCGTATCGTTCTTCAGACCGATGGGCAGCTTAAGACCGGGCGCGATGTCGTCATCGGCGCGCTTCTGGGGGCCGAAGAATTCGGGTTCAGCACTGGGCCGCTCATCGCGTCGGGCTGCATCATGATGCGCGTCTGCCATCTCAACACCTGCCCGGTCGGCATCGCCACGCAGGACCCGGAACTGCGCAAGAAATTCACCGGCAAACCGGAGCACGTGATCAACTTCATGTTCTTCATTGCCGAAGAAGTCCGCCATCTTATGGCGCAGATGGGCTTCCGGAAATTTGATGAGATGGTCGGCCAGACGCAGATGCTTGAATTTGCCGACCTCAGCAATCACTGGAAAGCAAAGAGCCTGGACCTCTCGGTCGTGCTGCACAAGCCGGATGTTCCGCCAACCGTCGCGGTGCGCAACGTCATGAAGCAGGACCACGGCCTCGACGCCGCCCTGGACAATCGGCTGCTCAAGCTCGCGCAGCCGGCGCTGGAGCGCGGCGAAAAAGTCTCGGCGGAGCTGCCCATCATCAACGTCAACCGCACCGTCGGTGCGATCCTCTCCAGCGAAATCGCCAAAAAGCACGGCCACGCCGGGCTGCCCGACGGGTCCATCCACTTCAAATTCCAGGGCTCGGCCGGGCAGAGCTTTGGGTGCTTCCTGGCCCGCGGCGTAACCCTCGAACTGGAAGGCGACGCCAACGACTATTGCGGCAAGGGCCTCTCCGGCGGGCGCGTCATCGTCTATCCGCCCAAGAATTCCACCTTCAAGGCCGAGGAAAATATCATCGCCGGCAACGTCATCGGCTACGGCGCCATCGAAGGCGAAATTTATCTCCGCGGCGTCGTCGGCGAACGCTTCTGCGTCCGCAACAGCGGCGCCTCCGCCGTCGTCGAAGGCTGTCGGCGACCACGGCTGCGAATACATGACCGGCGGACGCGTCGTCGTCATCGGACCCACCGGCCGCAATTTCGCCGCGGGAATGTCGGGCGGGATCGCATACGTCTACGACAGTTCCGGCCTCTTCAAGGACCTGTGCAACCGAGAGATGGTTGCTCTTGAGCAGCCCGACAAACCGGAAGACCGCGACACCATCCGCCAACTGCTCGAAAACCACCACAAATTTACCGCCAGCCCCGTGGCCAAGGCGATTCTCAACGACTTCGACGAGGAACTGAAGTGGTTCGTGAAAGTGATGCCGACGGACTATCGGAGGGTGCTCGAACACAAGGCGGAGGTCGAGGAACGGGCGCGGCAATTGGCGCAAAGACAAGCGTGATTGATAAACCCGAAACCAGAAATCCGAATGACGAATCAAGCCCAAAACTCGAATGACCGAATGATGGTCCCTTCGGATTTCGTCATTCGGGACTTGATTCTGGTTTCCCCGCGACTCGCTCCGCTCGCTCAGGGCCTGAGCCTGTCGAAGGCTGGTTTCTGGTTTCGGATTTAACACATGGGCAAACCCACCGGCTTCAAAGAAATCAACCGCGAAACGCCCTCCCGGCGTGCCGTCAAGCTGCGCCTGCTGGACTGGGACGAAGTTTACAACGACTTCCCCGAAGACAAGCTGCGCAAGCAGGGGGCCCGCTGCATGGACTGCGGCGTTCCCTTCTGCAACAGCGGGAGCGGATGCCCGCTGGGAAACATCATTCCCGAATGGAACGACCTGGTCTATCGCAACCGCTGGCGCGAAGCGCTGGAGATGCTCTTTAAGACCAACAATTTCCCGGAATTCACGGGCCGGGTCTGCCCCGCCCCCTGCGAAGAAGCGTGCGTACTGGGGATCAACAACAAACCGGTCACGATCAAGAATATCGAGCTGAGCATCATCGAGCACGCGTTTAGCGAAGGGTGGATCAAGCCGCAGCCGCCGGAAAAACGCACGGGCAAGAAGGTCGCGGTCGTCGGCTCCGGCCCGGCGGGCCTTGCCGCCGCGGCGCAGCTCAATAAAGCCGGTCATACCGTGACCGTCTTCGAGCGGGCCGACCGCATCGGCGGGTTGCTGATGTACGGCATCCCCAACTTCAAGCTCGAAAAACGCTTCGTCGATCGCCGCGTCAAGCTGATGGAGGAAGAGGGAATTAAGTTCGTGACGAATGCCAACGTCGGCCACAACGTGAAAGTCGGCGATCTCCGCCGCGACTTCGATGCCATCGTCCTGTGCGGCGGCAGCACCAAGGCGCGCGATCTCGACGTCCCCGGGCCGAAATCTCGCCGGCATCCACCTCGCCATGGATTACCTGCCCCTGCAGAACAAAAGGAATCTTGGCGATCAGATCCCGGACAGCGATTTCATCGACGCGAAGGACAAGCACGTGATCATCCTCGGCGGCGGCGACACCGGCGCCGACTGCCTGGGCACCTGCATCCGACAGGGGTGCAAATCGGTCAAGCAATTCGAGCTGCTGCCGCGGCCGCTTGATGCCCGCTCGCTCGAATCCGTCGCCGAAGGAAAGCTCAAACCCTGGCCCGAGTGGCCGATGATCTTCCGCACCAGCAGTGCCCACGAGGAAGCCAACGAACTCGCCGGGCACGAAATCCGCGATTTTTCGATCAACACCAAGGCATTCACCGGCGAAAACGGCGTCGTTAAAAAACTCCTGGGCATCCGCCTGGAGTGGGCCAAAGACCACAGCGGCCGGCTGTCGATGAAAGAAGTCCCCGGCTCGCGAATTCGAGCTTGATTGCGATCTGTGCCTGCTCGCCCTCGGCTTCGTCCACCCCGAGCACGACGGCCCCATCGGCCAGCTTGGGCTCAAGCTCGATTCCCGCGGCAATGTCGCCTGCGACGAAAACTACGCCACCAGCATCCCCGGCGTCTTTGCCGCCGGCGACATTCGCCGCGGACAGAGCCTCATCGTCTGGGCCATCAGCGAAGGCCGCCAGGCCGCCCGGGGCGTCGATCAGTTCCTCATGGGTCATTCTGATCTCGGCCCAGAGATAAAATTATTTTGATTTTTCGCTTTTTCTGCCCTGTTATCTGAACCCCGCAAGCCGTAGCAAACTCAGCATTTGCAGCCTCCACATAACCTTTAGCATTCAAGAGATACGTTCATATTAACCGCGCCCCAATTCCTATAGACTTCCTGAATTAACGCCGTTTCCATTTTATTCCCGCAAAAATGCCCCAATTTTGAGCGGCCGCTCACCATTTATTTCTTGACACATTTGCGACATTTTGGGAATCTATTGCGTCAGCATTGAGTTACATCCCTTGGAGGCGTAAACAGCAAATGCGTACCTCCCTCTACTATGGCTGAGCCCTGCGAACAATGCGGATGCTATCCGCAGTAAAGCGAATGGTAGCTGGCGGAAAAAATATGTGTGTTTTAAATATCCCTCGGTGAATAGGGGGAGGAGCGAGAAATGTGCAAGAAGTTTAAATCCGTAGCTCTGCTTATCGCCGCCGCCGGTTTGGCGGTTGACAAAGCTCATGCGGGAATAATCCTGACGCCGGGAGTGGTGATATTGAATCCGGGAGGGGACGTAAACCCGGTTCCCAGTACAACGCCCAATGGAACGCTACCGACGCCGACATTTGGAACAGTGGTGGCCGCTGAAACGCAGAATTTCAGCACATCTGTCTATAGCGGCTCTCTTTTCAGTGAAGCGATCAACGTCGGAACTGTAGCATCTCCCCAATACGATTTTCTATACCAGATCACAGACAATGCCGGCAGCACCGATTCGATCGCCAACCTAACCCTATCCAGCTTTTCCACTTTCACTACGTATGTAGGGTATTCGACAGGCAATGCCGCTAATGGCTTCAGTGGCAGCGTTATACCCACCGACGCGACCAGCGATGTAACCGGCTCGAACATCGGGTGGGATTTCGACCCGGGCAATCCGGCCAGCACTCTGGGCCCGGGCACGACGTCGTACACACTACTTATCGAAACTAATTCAGCGGGCTACACAAACGGGAACGCTGCCATAACGGACGATGAGCCAGCCGACGCATTTGCCGTGGTTCCTGCGTATGGTTTTAGCTCGCCGCCTGTACCGGAGCCGGCTTCTGTAGGTTTATTGCTGATGACGGGCGGTATGTTGATGTCGCGACGTCGCAGTCGTGGGAAGTGAAAGGTAGATCGATTGTTCGGCACAAATGGGATTTGGGAGTGGAGTAAAACATGGGAACGAAAAATGCTCGAATCTCCAGTGGCGTGGGTTTGGCCTTCGCCTTACTTTTCGCGGCGCTAAGCTTTTCGCCACAGGCGTGCGCTGTAATTATTCTTCCGGGACAAACTGAGACCCCAACGGGGACCGAAACCGTCAGCGGCTCAGTGGCAGATACACTTTCGAATGTACCGTTCACCGGCACGAACGCCTCGAGCGTTGCCGTCTTTACCGGTACGATCACTTCGGAGGCGGTCCTCGATTCGTCTACCGGTGATTACGATTTTCTTTACCAATTCACAAATAGCGCCAATAGCCTGGACACAATCGAGCATCTCACGGTCGGCGGATACACCGGCTTTACCACCGACGCGGACTATCTGACGGGCCCGAATGTTGCTCCCACTCCTATCACGCGAAGTGCCAGCGGGGATAATGTTGGCTTTGAGTTCCTCGCGGCAAATGCTGTCCCTCAAGGCGAGACAACCGACGTTCTGTTTGTCAAAACGGACGCCACCTCGTACACGATTGGAAATGCGGTTGTCCAGGATGGCGGCAATGGCAGTGTGGCAGTTATCGTTCCCAATACCGTGCCCGAGCCCGCAACGGTTTCCCTGATCTGCGTCAGTTCCGGCGCACTTTGCCTGCGGCGCCGCCGCAAGGCTTGAGATTTCGCGATAAAAATTGAATTAACCTGAGAGGCCGTTTATGTCCCGGAAACGGCTTTTTTCGTTTGACATTGGGAATTTCCCTAAAATTGTCCCCCGCTTGTGCATTTCCCCCTCCCTTCGTATACAATTCCATTCGTTTCCCCCATTCGTCCGATACAGGACCATGGGCTAACACCGGCCCCATCCGGCCATTAAATCCCGGAGGGGCCAAAAGTCTTTTTCCTTGCGGTGACTGACCGGCGTCTCCTGCCCTTGAGCTTGTCGAGGGTAAGCCACGCCGATCCCGGAAAAATCCGGGGCCCGCAAAAGGCAGACTGAAAAATGGCTACCGATCCGCGCTTTCTGGCCGATTCCGGCCGCGAAGTCTTCACCGGGAATGAACTCCTTATCAAAGGCGCTCTGGAAACCGAGGGGGGCGTCCACCTGCTCACCGGCTATCCCGGCTCCCCCGTCGCCGGATTCTTCGACGTCATGGGCGACATCGGCGACCTCCTCAGCGCCAAGGGCATCCGCGCCTTCCAGGCCAATAACGAAGCCATCTCCGTCGCCGCCGTCAATGGCTCGCAGATGGCCCCGACCCGCGCCATCGCCGCTTTTAAAAGCGTCGGCGTACACGTCGCCTCCGACGCCCTGGCCCTGGGCAACCTCGCCGGCGCGCACCCGCAGGGCGGCGCCGTCATCATCATGGGAGACGACCCCTGGTGCGACAGCACCCAGGTTCCGGCCGACAGCCGTTTCCTCTGCGAACATCTGCGCATGCCCGTCGTCGAACCCGGCTCGCCCCAGGAACTGAAAGACTGGATCGACCTCTCCTTCAAGCTCAGCCAATCGGCGGGGCTTTACATCGGGTATATCGTCACCGTCGCCCACGCCGACGGCGGCGGCACCGTCCTCTGCCGGCCCAATCAGTTCCCCACCCTCAACACCAACCAGAAGATCGCCCTCGACACCGCGCAGATCGACCTGAACAAGGTCCTGCTCCCGCCGCGCACCTGGAAACAAGAGCTGCTCTTCCCCGAGCGCTTCGCCACGACCATGCGGCCGCCCGCGAGCTGGGGATCAATCGCATTATTCCCGCCACCGATCGCGACGCCGCCAATCCCTCGCCGCTGGGCTTCATCGTCACCGGCATGGGCGGCCCCTATCTCCAGCACGTTCTGTACGACCTGGGCCTCGCCGACATGTTCCCCATCCTGCACATGGGCATGAGCTATCCCGCCGACGTCGCCCTCGTCGCGAATTCTCGGCGCTGTGCAAGAACATGATCGTCATCGAAGAGCGGCGCAGTTTCCTGGAGAAAAATATCCGCGACGCGCTCTTCCACGCGTTGCCCCAGGCGGAGGCCGTCCAATCTGGCCGGGCGGCTCTACGGAAAAACATTCCCCGGCAAGCTCGAGGGAATCCCCGAAACCCGCGGGCTGAATTTCTCCGTCCTGGCCCAGCGGATTATCCCGCTGATCCAGGCAACGACGGAGATCGACCCCCATCGCCGCAACGGCCGCCTGACCGCCGAAATCGAGCGCATCCGCCGCGCCAGCAAGCCGAAGCTGGAGGTGCTTTCACAGCGCGATCGTTCCCCGCACGCCGACGTTCTGCCCCGGCTGCCCGCATCGCGACAGCTCGGCCACGCTCCTGGAACTTCGCCAAAACCTCGCCGACCCGAACTACATGGCCCGAGCACCACGGCAGCGGGCCCGGTCGATCTCGTCGCCCACGGCGACACCGGCTGCTACACCATGCTCATGTTCGCCCCCACCAAGCAACTCATGCACAACTACAGCGGCATGGGCCTCGGCGGCGGCACCGGCTCCGGCATCGACCCGTTCATCACCAACAAGCAGATCGTCTTCATGGGCGACGGCACCTTTTTCCACTCCGGCCAGATCGCCATCAGCAACTCCATCAAGGCCAGCCAGGACATCACCTACATCATCCTCGAAAACAAGACCACCGCGATGACCGGCCACCAGGAACACGCCGGCACCGAATTCGACGTGCTCGGCAACCGCTCCTACATCCAGGACATCGAGGAGATCGTCCGCGGCATGGCCGGCACCAGCCCGCTGACGGTCATCAAGCTCTCACCCGCCGACCGGCCGCAGCTACAAAGCCGTCCTGGAACGCACCATCCTCACCGACGGCGTGAAGGTCGTCATCGCCGACAAGGAATGCGGCATCACCTACCACCGCCGGCGTTCTGCAAGGAAGAGCGGAAGACCGTCAAGAAATTCGGCTATCTCCCGCGCAAGACGCACATGAACATCACGCCGGAGGTGTGCGAAAACTGCCTGGAATGCACCAAGGCCACCGCCTGCCCGGGCCTGACCTCCATCGACACCGATTACGGCAAGAAGATCGACACCGATCTCACCTGGTGCGTGAACGACGGCGCCTGCGAGCGCGTCCGCACCAGCAACGACGATTGCCGATTCGGTCAAACCCTGCCCCAGCTTCGAGCAGGTGACCGTCATCCGCAGCAAGCGCCGGCGCTATACGCTGCCGCAATCTGGATCTCGACAAGCTCCCCGACGCCCGCCGCGTGCACGACATGGCCGCGCCCGGCAGCGTCTGGCGCGTCCACATGAGCGGCGTCGGCGGCATGGGCATCGGCGTCGTCGGCGCCATCCTCGTCCGCGCCGGCCACAAGGAAGGATACCACGTCGTCTTCCAGGACAAAAAAGGCCTGGCCATCCGCAACGGCGGCGTCTTTTCGCAGATCACCTTCGTCAACCCTCAAGCACTGAGAAATCGTCCGCCGATTCTTTCCCCATCACCGGCTCCATCCCCTACGGCAAAGCCGATCTGCTGCTGGGCATCGACATTCTCGAAGCCGCGCGCGCCATCGATCCGCGCGAGCAGTTCCGCGTCGCCTCGCCCCAGCACACGGCCGCCGTGCTGAATCACGCACAAGCAGCCGACGGTCAACACGCTCCTGGGCAAGCGAGGATTTCGATCCCGAAGCGCTTCGCGAGCAGATCTTCGAGCAGTGCAACCCCGACCGCAGCTTCGCCGCCAACCTTTCCGAAATCTGCGAGCAGCGGCTGGGAAGCAAGCAGTTCGCCAACATCATGATGCTGGGCGTGGCGTATCAGCTTGGGCTGATTCCGGTATCGGCCCGCAGCATCGCCTGGGCGATCAAGGACACCATCCGCCGCGAGCATCGCCGGAACCTCAAGGCGTTCAACATCGGCCGCAAGCTGGCCCTGGAGCCGCGCGCCTTGCCGCGCAAGCCCGAGCCGGAAACCTGGGAGCAGCTTCTCACCAACAAGGTCCGCATCCTCCGCAAGACGCGTTTCCGCGGGCAGATCCTCGCCGAACAACTGGAGCAGCTCGGTCAACCCCGCGATCAAGCAGATGCCCGATCTGCCCGAAGCCGGCAAGTATGATCTGGCCCTGCGCATCTACGACCTGATGCAATACCAGAACCTCGCCTTCGCCAAGCGATATCGTGGAAGCGGTCCGGAAGATCTATCGCCGCGACCGCGCCGAACGCGAATTTCGCCGCCACGCAGGCCGTCATCTGGAACCTGGCCAAGGTGATGCTCATCAAGGATGAGCCGTACGTCTCTTATCTCCTGACCCGCTACGAGAAAAAGCAGCGCGACATCGTCAAGTACAACGTCGACGTCCCCAACGGCGACCGTCTCAAATATCGCCACCACACCAGCCCCGAATTCAACATCGGCAAATGGCGCATCCGCCTGCGCCTGACGACCACCGACTGGCAGCTACGCATCGTCACGCCACATGAAATGGTGGCGCAAGCTCCCCGGCTGGCACAAACGCGAAGTCGCCTTCCGCGACTGGTATTTCAGCCTGCTGGATCGCGTGAGCCTGGCCAGCGACGAAGCGTACGAGAAAGCGGTGCGAATCCTCCGCTGCCCCGAGCGCGTCACCGGATACCGCGAAGTGAGATATCCCAAGATGGACGAAGTTCGCGTCCAAGCCGAATCGGAATTGCGGCAGACGCCGAGGGTTACTGTGGATGTAAAAGCCCCGCCAACGTTCGGCAACATGCCCGCCCACGCATAACGCGCAAGGCCTTTATCCAAAAGCCCCCGCCAGCCTGTCGAGGTTACCTTTTGTACCAATGTCTCCGGCAAGAAAAACAATTCGGATGGCAACCCCCGACTCACTCACTCCAAACTAGAGCATTTCCTTTTCTAAACTAGCGCCAGGCATCGACCTGTGCTAACCTCCGAAACAACAAGGAGGTTTTCATGGCTTCCCAGATCACCCTCACCCGTCGATGGATCATCTCGGCCTATCAAGCCGGCAAGGGCACCAAGGAAATCGCCGCCATCTTCGGCCGGTGCGAATCAGCCGTTCGCCGCGTGCGGCAGAATCATCGCGAGCGCGGAACCGCGGACCCGCTGCTCCACCTTCGCGGCCGCAAAGGAAAACTCACCGACCAGATCAAAACGCAGCTCGGGCAATTCGTGGCGGATCATCCCGACGCCACGCTCGCTGAAATCAAGGAGCAATTGCAACTGGACGTGGCGCTCTCCACGGTGGACCGTTGGGTCGGGAAGCTGGATTTGTCCTTTAAAAAAAGTCCCTCCACGCCGCCGAGCAGGAGCGGCCCGACGTCGCCGAGGCGCGTGCGCAATGGGAACAAAACGTAAAGCAGGTCGATCCCAATCGCCTGGTTTTTCTGGATGAATCCGGGGCCAAAACCAACTTCACCCGCCTGCGTGGCCGCTGCGCCCGGGGTGAACGATTGGTGTGCAGGGTCCCGGCCGGACACTGGAGCACGACCACCATGATCGCCGCGGTGCGAGTCGGCGGCGCCATCGCCGGCGCGGTGGTGAAAGGACCGATGGACGGCGACGTTTTCGTCGTGTGGGTGCGTGAGGCGCTGCTTCCAGGACTGCGGCCCGGCGACATCGTGGTGATGGACAATCTGCCGGCTCACAAGCGGCCGGCGGTGCGGGCGATGATCGAAGCGGCGGGCTGTGAATTACGGCTGCTGCCGCCTTATTCTCCGGATTGGAATCCGATCGAGATGATGTGGAGCAAGGTGAAGCAGTTGATCCGCGGCGCCGAGCCCAGAACATTCGAAGCGTTGGTGGAGGCGGTGTTCAAGGCGATGGATGCAATCACGGCCGGCGACGCCGAGGGATTCTTTGAGCACTGCAGATATCGCCTTCCGCTATCTTAATTTGGGAAATGCTCTAAAAAGTCCGCCGCTGCCGCGCCGTCGGAATGTTCAATATCTTCCGATACTTCGCCACCGTGCGCCGCGCCAGATCGATTCCCTGAACTTTCAGCTTGTCCACGATCTCATCGTCATTCAGCGGGTTTTTCGGGTCTTCATCGCCGACGATGGTCTTTAATTTCTCCTTAACCGCGTCCCAGCTCATGTCCTCGCCTTCGGCGCTGGTGGTGCCGCCGGAGAAGAATCTCCGCAGCGGGAAGACCCCGCGGGGCGTCTGGATCCATTTCTCCGACACCGCACGCGACACCGTCGCCACGTGAATCCCAAGCTGGTCGGCCACGTGGATCATCGGCAGCGGCTTGAGAAACTCCGGGCCCTTGTCGAAGAAATCACGCTGGGCGTCCACCACCGCGCGGATCACCCGCATGATCGTGCTCCGCCGCTGCTCAATGCTTTCGATCAGCCAGCGGGCGTTGCGGACATTATTCGACAGAAATTCCCGTGTCTTCTTGTCCTGCGACCGGTCCTTCAGCATCTTGCGGTACATCCCGCTGATGTACAGGTTCGGCGCCGGATCGTTGGTCATCTCGATTTCGTATTTGTCGGCGTCCTCATCGTAATAAATGATCGCGTCCGGCGTAATCTGCGGCGCGCTGTTGTCGCCGATCAGTTTTCCCGGATGGGGGTTGAGCCTGGCCAGATGCTTCACCGCCCGCTGAATCTCATCGATAGGTTTGCCGAGCTTGCGGCTGATCTGCGGATAACGGTTCATCATCAGGTCGTTCAGATGATCCGTCACCAGCGTGCGCTCCAGCTCCAAATCGTGCCCCTCGGCAAGCTCCTCGTCATCCTCCAGCGCATCGAGCTGAAGCGCGAGGCATTCCTGCAAACTCCTCGCTCCCACGCCCGTCGGCTCCAGGGTCTGGATCAGCAGCAGTGCTTCCTGCAAATCGGGGATCGTGACCGGCGTTTTTGATTCCTTCTGCACGTCCTCAAACTTCACCCGGAAATACCCCTCCTCATCGATGTTGTTGATGAGGATTTCCCCCGCCTTCTTAATCGCCGGCGGGGCCTCCACAAAGGCCCACTGGTCCATCAGGTGTTCCGTCAGCGTGATCCCGCGCGCCGCGGTGTTGTTCATCGCGTCCTGTTTTTTGTCGCGCTCCCCGTCGTAGGTGGCAGCCTGGCGGAAATTTCCGGCGTTGGTGCCGAACTCCTCGTTCTCCAGGTAATCGCTCAGCTTCGTCAGCCGATCGAAATCTTCCGACTGCCCGGAATTCTCTTTAACGACCAGCGCCCGCTCGTCCTCCGACATGTCCTCGCCGCGGCCATGCTCCTCGGGCTGACCTTCGCCGTTGGATGTTCCCGGCTCATTCTCCGGCTCACGAATCTCCAAAACCGGGTTGTTTTCCAGCTCCTGCTCGATCCGTTCCTCCAGCGCCATCAGTGGCAACTGGAGGATTTCCATGCTCTGGATCATCCGCGGCGTGAGAAGCTGCCGCATCTCCGTCCGCATCGAAGCTGATTGCGTTAACTGCATATATCAGTTCACCTTACGACAAACCCGCACCTTTTGGGCACAGAATTTGCTGTCAGGGGCACTATACACCCTCTATCGACCTGAGCCAATAACAAATTTTCCACCCCGGGCGCTTTCTTGCGCCCAGACCGAAGATTATACGACCCCTGACACAAACTCTTCGGCACAGGCGTGCTAAAGCACAAACCTACGCCGCCCCATTGCGCCCCCGCCACCAAAGTTCCAGCATGATCAGATCGTAGAGCCTGTGTGGATGATCCTTGCGCGGTCTTCCGCCGACTAATCTTCGGCTGCCACTGGTTGCGAATGACGCAATCTGGGAGGTTCAGATTTTCTAAACGCTTCAAGTTTACGCAGGAATGTGATTAAATCGGCAGGAATCTCGTCTTGGCGCGTTTCCCGGATAATTGCGCCAGGCGTAAGCGTGATTCCGTAATCCGCTTGAAGGCTCTTATTGACCTCACTAAGCGCCTGCTTACCTGGGACAAGCTCAAGTTTCCAATCGATTTTCTTCCACTTCTGCTCAAACTCGGCCAACACACGGGTCGATATCGTTGCCGCGCAGTCTCCACTTCTCTGCCGATTGAAATGTTCTACAGCTTTGCCCACTAAGTTGCCCGATACTTCGTTCTTAAATTTTTCGCAGATTCCCCCCAAGAGTTTAAGCATTGGTACGACCGCCTTCGACTGTTCGTGGCCGCGCTGCTTTCGGTCCTGCAAAAGTTTCGCAACGCACCTGTCTAATACGCTTGGCAGGAGCAGGTAATTCTCGATCTCCTTGCGCTGGAGGATGTGAACGCAAGAAACATTCTGCTTAAGCTTAGCAACGATGAGTTGGATTTCTTCGTCGCAATAGTAATCCCGATCAAAAATTGCGGCGAGTTGCATCGGTTGGTTCAAAGCAGCGCGAAACCCCCAGCCTAACGCGTTTACGCGCTCCCATTGACCAAAACCGCCCACTGAAATAGGTACAATGCCAAGGCCAGTGCCGAGTTCCTTCAGATTCAACCTTTCCGCCCAGCCGCGTAGAAACTTAAAATCATCGCCCTCGACAAAGACGATGTGACGGGTCCTCGCTATCTGCGTCAATGCTATGTTATGACCCGAGCCAAGATATTCGAGGGCATCTTGAATGGCATCAAGTTTGGTGAGTCGCCTGCCTTTTGACGAGGTCTTGTCAACAAGAACGATTTCAGTGGCTTCCGCTTCGCCAACCAGCTCGGACGAATGGGTCGCTAATAGAAGGTCCGGACCCGCGTTACGAAAGATGCTCAATAGCTGGCGCTGCATGTCCGGGTGAAGATAGATCTCAGGCTCGTCCGCAATGAGAATACTATCCGTTCTCGACCTGAGAATGTGAGTTAGCAATTGGCACCACACCTGAAATCCGAAACCAACCCAATAGAGCTCCCGATCGATTCGGTTTTCTGTGCAGAACATATAAAGGAATGAGCCATCTGGGGTGGATTTTTGTTCGGGGGCTTTGATTTTCATTCCCGGCCATGTGTGTTCGATCGCCTCCTGAAATTCGTGAAAGCGCTCGGGATAGTGGTACCAGTAGTTTCGGAAGTGCCGTGACGCCCTATGTGTAGCAAGTGACCGATCAATCGTTTCCTTCAATAGCAGCTGCTCGTCGTGTTCCACCGGTCCGAGGACCGGTACTTGCCCAATGGTAAGTGGATACAGCGTACGAAATTGCTTAGGTGCCGTTCTCGCGATTTCTCGACCTGGCATTACTAGTGAGGCCCCACCATCTCCTGAAAAGAACAGCGCCAAGTCGTTGCCCGTGCTCAAACGAAAAGTTACGGTGGATTTTTCAGCCGAATAATTCGTATGAACATTCTCCAGCGAAACCGGGTGATCATCGCCGCTGATGTAATAGCCCTGCTGCGAGCCCCCTGGTCCCTGAACGGTTTCGCTAGATTTGGCACCCGCTCTTCGGAGACCAGTTGCCAATATGCGGCATGCGCCAAGAACGGTAGATTTTCCGCAGTTATTGGGGCCGACCAGAATTGTCGCGTGACGCAAAGACAGTAGAAAATCAGGGAAGGCCTTGAAGTTTCTAAATTTTATAGAAAGGATCCTTGCGCTATGCTGCGCCTGCCGAAAGCGGCAAGTAGTGGGGGTCAAATGAAGGCCTGGAGCCGGTCATAAGATACAATCGGTTTAAGGAGCTGACGGGCGAAGGTCAAGCCTCAGTCTAATTTCCACCACAATTCCAGCATCACCAGCGCGTAGAGCCTCTGTGAATGATCCACTTTTTCCGCACAGTGGGCCTCAACCATCCCCCGCAAAACCCCCTGATGAAAATTTGCCGCCGCGAACGAATCTTTGGCAAACAGCAATTCCTCCATCATCCCCCGCAACGGCCCGCGCAACCACTCGCCGATGGGCACGGCAAATCCCATTTTCTTGCGCTCAAACACCCACTGCGGCAAATCTCCGGCAAAAGCTTCTCGCAGCATGCGCTTCGCGCCGCCGCGCAGAAGCTGCTCCGTGGTTAATCCCGCCGCCAGGCGCACCAGCTCGTGATCCATGAACGGCGAGCGCACCTCCAGCGCATGCAGCATCGAGGCCCGATCGAGCTTCGTCAGGAGATCCTCCGGCAGATAGGTCACCCGATCGGTCGCCGCGGCGGCCCGCACCAGATCGCGATCTGCTTCAAGCTCTGCAAAAACCTCGGCGACGACCTCCCGCCGGGGCGAGATCGCCTGCGGAAAAATCGCCTCGATCATTTCCCGATCGAACAGCCCGACATACTGGGCATATCTTTGCGCCGCCGCCAATCCCATCCCCGCCACAAACCGCCGCGCCCGCGACATTGCCGACTTGGGATGCCCTTCCGGCATCGCCGCCGCGACTTTCCGGAAAACCGCCGGCATCTTTCCCCCTCTGCCTCCTAGCCGCATGGCGCGATATCGGTCATATCCGCCAAATAATTCGTCCCCGCCATCTCCGCTCAGCGCAACTTTCACATGCCCGCGCGTCTCCCGCGAAAGGTAATGCGTCGGCAGCGCCGAAGAATCGCCGAACGGCTCGCCGAAAACCCGGGCCAGTTTGGGCAGATCACGGGCCGCATCGGGCCTGACCGTGAACTGCCGATGCTCCGTACCAAGGTGTTTAGCCACTTCCGCGGCAAATTTCGTCTCGTCATAGCGCGGATCGTCAAAGCCGATCGCAAACGTCATTACCCGCTGATCTGCCGCTGCCTTCATCGCCGCTGCGATGATGCTGCTGTCGATCCCTCCCGACAAAAAACACCCCACCGGCACATCGGAAACGAGTTGCCGGCGAACGGCCGTCGTCACGACCGCTTTTACGTCCTCCGCCCCGCGCGGAGATTTCGCGTCGAACTCATTCGGATCGAAGTATTTCCGCAGTGTTACCGACCCATCCGCCCCGCACCGCATCCAGCTTCCCGGCGGCAGTTTCGAGACCTGCCGATAAATCGTCGCCGGGGATGCGATATACCCTGTCTGCAAATATTCCCCCACAGAATCCCGATCGATCTCCCATCCAATCCAAGACACAGAACGCAGCGCCTCCAGTTCGCTCGCAAAGGTCAAGGCTTGCCCCGCGCGAAGCGAAAAATACAAAGGCTTCTGCCCCATCCGATCGCGGGCGAGAAAAATTGCTCCGGTCCCGGTTTCCCAGATCGCGAAGGCAAACATACCGTTGAATTTCTGGACGCAATTCTCCCCCCACGCGTCATACGCCCGCAGGATTACCTCGGTATCGCCCGTCGTCTTCCACGCATACCCCGGACAAACGCGATCCAATTCCCCGCGCAATTCCCGAAAGTTATAAATCTCCCCGTTAAAGACGATCCATCGTTTCCCATCGGTCATCGGCTGCATCGCGCGGCGGTCCAGGTCGAGGATCGCCAGCCGGGCAAATGCCAGCCCGCATTTGCCGTCGGACCAGACCTCCCGCCCATCCGGCCCGCGGTGCGCAATCGCCTCGCCCATTTGCGCGAGAACCTCGCGCGAAGCCACAAACCGCTCCTCCCAGGCCATGACGCCGGCGATGCCGCACATTCCCAAAATCTTATGCGATTTCCGGAGCCGCCGCTCGAACGGCCGTTCAGTAAGGAAACCACCAAGCGACGAGGAATGAAAGCGCCAAGCAGGCCAAAGCTCCCAAGATGAATTTTGCAAAAATCGCAAAGAACCGCCGGCTGTCGGGACTTAGTGGGTATTGCAGGTCCCCTGAAACAATACGAACGAATGGACTTTTCCCGACACTACGGGCGAAGCAGCACCAGTTGTAAGCTGCGGCAATAAAACAAACGATGGCAACGACGAACAGGATATGGCAAACATTGGAGACGATCGGCTTGGGCTGGATGAGTGATTGCCCTCAGACCACTGAGTCACCCAATACTCTCGAAATCCTCTTCACCGCCCAAATCGCATCCGCCGATCCCCCGACGATTCGCCCTCATACCATCTCCCCGGCCGAAGCGTAATCTTCCTCAGCCCGGCGCTCTTGCACGCAAGCTGTAGCTGTGCTTCCAGCCCGGCCAGGAGCAAGTGTTTCAGATCAAACAGGTGCGAAGAGCTGTCCACCATCACTGTGAGTGTTCCCCTGGAAAAACCCTCCAGCGAGCAGTGCTCATTGAGCAGATTCGGCACCAGCGCGCTCCACCCCTCGGCGATCTTTTCCAGCTTCGTCTGGCGCTTCGCAACCGACTGTTTGAAGAATTCCACCATCTCCGGCCCCAGGGCGATGGTCGCCGGCTGCCCCTGCGATTTATATCGCTGCATCCTGCGAATCTGCGCCGTCTGATCTGCCTTCCCTGTCAGCACGATTTCCGCTCCATCGGCAAATGCTCGATTGTTACTGCAAATTCACAGGCATGATCACGTACAGAAAATTTCCCCCCGCCTTCAGAAGCCCCGGCCGATTCGGCGCCGTCATCTCCAGGCTCACTTCATCGGTGTTCACCACGCGCAGCGCCTCGACGAGGAAATTCGGATTGAATCCGATCTCAACATCCGCCCCTTCATACTTGCACGGAAAATTGATCGTCGCCTCGCCGCTTTCCGGCGAGCGGCTCGTCAGCACCAGCCCCTTCTTGTTGAACGCCAATCTCACCCCGCGGCTCTCTTCCGTAGTCAGCAGCGCCGCACGCTTGATCGCGCTCAGAAAATCCGCCGTCGAGGCCGACATCTTTTTGTCGACGTCCTTGGGAATCACATCGTCATACGGCGGAAATTGCCCCTCAACCAGGTTGCTGGTCAGCGTCGCGTTGCTGGTGTGGAAAATCACCTGGTTCTCGCGAATCTGAATCCCCATCAGCTCTTCCGGATCCTCGATCAGCTTCTCGATCAGTTGCAGCGCCTTGGTCGGAACGATCGCCTTCTTCCCCTCCTTGTCGAGCTTGTCGCCCGAAGCCAGGTCCCCCTTGGCCATCGCCAGCCTGCGTCCGTCGGTTGAAACCAGCGAAATCTTTTTCGCTTTGGCCACGATCAGCACGCCGTTGAACGCGTATCGCGTGCTTTCCTTCGCCGCGGCAAAAAGCGTTTGCCCGATGAGCTGCTTCAGTGCCCCGCCGGCAACCTGGATATCGGGCTCCCCCTCAAAATCCGGGATGGGCGGAAAATCGGTCGCCTTCTGCGTATAAATTTTGAAATGCGAATCCTGCCCCCGCACGTTGGCCATGTCCCCGCTCACTTCCAGCGCCAGCGTGTCGTCGATGCTTTCCCGCACAATATCCCGCAATTTATCGGCAGGAACCAGCGTCTCGCCCTCCTGCTCGATCTGCACCTGCTCATCGCGATATCGGATTGCCACTTCCAGGTCGGTCGCCGCCACCGTCAGGGCGTTGCCTTCGGCGGTGAGCTTAAGGCACTGGAGCACCGGCTTGGGCGTCCGTGCCGCCACTACGTTTCCCGTGAGATTCAGCGCCTCGGAGAGCGCTCCGCGATTACAGATCGCTTTCATGACCAAGCCTTTCTTCTCTCCGTTTTTGGAGGCGACGGAGTGTAACGCTATCCACTATATAATGGAACATTAAATGGAATTAGTAGTAGTAATGGTGCCTGGCGCATTGTGGACAGATTCTCAAAACCTCGCGTAACCCGCTTTGATATATAAAGATGGCGCTCATATTATCGGACGTAAACTGTGGATAAAATGTCGGGGAGGTTGTGCGATGCCTCGCGCCAATTCAGCCGATTTACGACATGCCTTCGTCGTGCCTCCGCTCGCCTGTGGCTCCTGCGGGGTTTTCGCGCTGCTCCTTCGCTGCGATCACTCAGCTTTTCCACAGGTTATCGGCACCACCCTGGCGAAAACGCATTCGGCCCCGGATACGTAAGGCTTAAATCACTATGCGCTGGCGTTGGATTGTCTATCTCTGGGTCTTCCCCACAACCGTCTGGGGACTCATCCTCGCCGGCATCGTCTGGGTCACCGGCGGCCAGCTCCGCGTCGTCGACGGCGTCCTGGAAGTCTCCGGCGGCGCGACCGATTTTTACCTCCGCCGCGTCGTCGGTCTCATCCTCCGTGGCGGAGCCTCGGCCATGACCCTCGGCCATGTCGTCATCGCCCGCGATTCCGATCTGCTCCTCACCACTCGCGCACATGAACGCGTCCACGTCCGCCAGAGCGAGCGCTGGGGGCCCTTCTTCATTCCCGCCTATATCTTCTGCTCCTTCTGGGCCTGGATCACCGGCCGCCGGCCCTACAAGGACAATTTCTTCGAGCGCCAGGCTTTTCACCTCGCGGGGTGATACCCTTAATTCGCGATGCCTGATGTTGACATCGTTTCCGCGATCCTCGGCCAGGATGGCTCCGTCGCGCGCCGCCTTGGCCCCCTGTACGAATTCCGCCCCCAGCAGATCGAAATGGCCCACGCCGTCTCGGAAGCCATCCATAATTCCCACCACCTGATGGTCGAAGCCGGCACCGGCGTCGGAAAATCCTTCGCCTATCTCCTTCCGGTGATCGAATATGTCGTCAAAACCAAGAAACGCGTGGTCATCTCGACCCACACGATCTCCCTCCAGGAACAGCTCATCGAAAAAGACATCCCCCTGCTTCGCGCTGTCTATCCCGATGAATTCTCGGCGGTCCTGGTAAAGGGCCGCTCCAACTACCTCTGCCGCCGCCGGCTCGACCAGGCCCTCCAACGCCGCGATTCCCTCTTCGAAACACCCAGGCAGGTCGAATCGCTCCTGGCCGTCGAGCAATGGTCCCACGAAACCACCGACGGCTCCCTGGCCGATCTCCCCAACCTCCCCGATGCCGGCGTCTGGGACCGCGTCTGCGCCGAGCACGGAAACTGCCTCGGTAAAAAATGCCTCCACTACAAAGAATGCTTCTGGCAGGACGCCAAAAAACGGATGCAGAGCGGCAACATCCTCGTCGTCAATCACGCCCTCTTCTTCTCCGACCTGGCCCTGCGAATCTCCGGCGTGAATTACCTTCCCAAGTATGACGTCGCCATCCTCGACGAAGCCCACACCGTCGAAGACGTCGCCGCCGATCATTTCGGCCTCAACATTTCCGAGCATCGCCTCCGCTATCAGCTCCGCACCCTTTACGACCCCAAGCGCGGCAAAGGCCTGCTCAGCACCCACGGCGCCCGCGTGAACGACGCGATCGACGCCATCACCGAAATCCACGAGCGCATGGACGATTTTTTCGATCGCTGCGCTCATTGGCAACAGCAAAAAGGCCGCGAAAACGGCCGAATTCACGAGCCCGCCATCGTCGATAACAACCTCAGCCCGCTCCTTTCTCAGCTTTCCACCCGCATCAAGGCGATCCTCCCCGGCCTCGAAAACATCGAAGAAATCTCCGAGCTGACCGCCATGGCCGACAAAGTCGACCTCCTCGGCTACGAGCTCGACGCCATCGTCTCCCAGAAAATGCCCGACGCCGTCTACTGGATCGAGCGCGGCGGCCGCTTCCGCCGCAACATCTCTCTCCACGCCGCCCCCATCAACGTCGCCGAAGGCCTGCGAATGCACCTCTTCTCCAAGCTCCCTTCGGTGATCCTCTGCTCGGCCACACTCTGCACCAGCAAATCCTCCCTAGAAATTTCCCCTCTTTCCCCCGCCCCCGGTACTCCGGGGGAGGGCAGGGGAGGGGGCCGTGAACACGAGAGTCACCCCGACCCCGCCTTCTCCTACATGCTCACTCGCCTCGGCGCCGACAAGGCCCAAACGCTGGCGCTCGGCTCCCCCTTCGATTACGCCAAACAGGCCACCCTCTTCATCGAATCCGACCTCCCCGACCCCAGCGAATCCGCCAAATTCGCCCCCGCCGCCTCCGAAAAAATTCTCCACTACATCCAGAAAACCCGCGGCGGAGCATTCGTCCTCTTCACCAGCTACTCCGCCCTGCGCGACGCCGCCCAACGCCTTAAACCCCAGCTCGAAGAACAGGGTTATCCAGTGCTCATCCAGGGCGAAGCCGAAACCCGCAAAGTCCTCCTCGACCGCTTCCGCACCACCCCCAACGCCGTCCTCTTCGGCACCTCCAGCTTCTGGCAGGGCATCGACGTCCGCGGCGAGGCGCTGCGAAATGTCATCATCGTCAAGCTCCCCTTCTCCGTACCCGATGAACCCGTTATCGAAGCCCGACTCGAAGCCATCATCCGCGCTGGCGGAAACCCCTTCATGGAATATTCCGTCCCCCAGGCCATCATCCGCCTCAAGCAGGGGTTCGGACGCCTCATCCGAAGCAAGACCGACACCGGAATCGTCGTCATCCTCGACAGCCGAATCAAAACCAAGCGCTATGGCAAACGCTTCCTCCAGGCGCTGCCTCCCTGCACCGTCGTCGTCCGCGACCGAACCGAAACCGGTGAGGCATGAACTTTCTTCTCCCCAAAATCGAAGCCAAGCTCTCCGAACTCCTCGGCTCCGAGGTGCGCTTCCGGAAGCTCAAGGTCTCTCCCCATGCCGGTGCGCTGATTGCCGAAAACATGACCGTCGCCGGTCCCACCCCCGGCCGACCGATTCTCACCATCCAGCGCATCACCGCGAAAATCGCCATCGCCAGGGCCCTGCGCGGCCAGATCGTCATCAAAGAAATGCTGATCGAATCGCCCGAGCTCTTCCTCGATTCGAAAATCCCCCGCCCCAATTCCTCCGCGCCCCCCTCCGGCAGCTTCCCAGCCGAAACCATCCGCGTCGAAAACGGCAAGCTCACCTGGCAGTCCGGCGCTTTCGTCACCACTGCCGAGCAGATCTCCGCCGAATTCAGGCAGGACGGGGAGGGCATCGGCTTCACCTCCTCCATCGCCCAATTCGCCCGTCTCGGCCGCGCCCAGGTCAATGGCCAGATTGCCACCGACGACCTCGCCCGCCTCTTCGATTCCCCCGCCTGCGCCGATCTGCACTTCGAGCCCGGCCTTCACATTTCCCTAAAATTCTCCCGCCTGAGCGACCCGCGCCCCTTCGTCTCGATCGAAGGGCCCCTGGATATCCCCAAAATCCTCTCCGCACTTTCTCCAAATGTTTAGAGCATTCTCACTTCAGGTGTAGCGTCTGCGTCGGTTACGACGAGCCAGAAGCCCCACGCTGCCGACCGCCAAAAGACCGACGCTCAGCGGCTCGGGAACAATCGCAACTGCCGAAAAGCTGTACCCAACCAGGTTGGAGTCATTGGAACTGCTCAGGTCAATGCCGAGATAGTCCGTGCTGTTCAACTCGGAACTGCCGCCGGCGAATGTGAGGAACAAATCGTATTGGCTCGGGAATCCGCCCGGGTTGGTCTGACTGGCAGTCAGGCCAGGCGAACCCGTGGCCGAATTCGGAGCGGTATTATCGCCGTCGATCGCATTGATCAGCGTGGCGAGCTGGGCAGAATTCGCCTGGTTTCCGTTGACCAGAACGTCCAACCCATAAACCTCTTGCTCTGCCGACGGGTTCCAGCCGGAGGCTTCAACATAATTGGTTACATCGCTCAAGCCGCTGATCTGAGCGAAGTTGTATGTGCCATTGCCACCGGTCACTGTCAGGGTGCCCGAGGATGTTCCATACGCCGGAGTAGGGGCAGAGGATCCGAGCGTCACGATTGTATGTGCGGGTTGTGCCTCTCCCACATCGATGACCAGGACCGGAAGCGTTCCGACAGTGTCATTGGCTCCAAAATAGGTGAACTGATATTTCGTAGGAGATCGGTAAACACCCCTTACCTCATTAGAAGCGGGCGTCGATACTGACCAGTACCCGGTCGCGGTTGTGTCAACGAAGGGTGAAAGGGTCACGATGCCGGGATTACCCGCCTGATAGATCAGGTTTCGGAAGAATTCGGTTGAATTGCTGTAGGTGGCCGTGCTCGCCGAGAGCGTTTGGATCGCAGAAATCCCTGTACGTGGGTTTTGAGCAAGATCGTTGTCACCGCCGAAGATCTGGACGTTGGCACCGACACTGCCGCTATTTTGTTCCACGTCACCCGGGGAACTCGTATCGTAATCCGGTACCTCCGATCCACCTGGCGCGGTGGTACTCTGGTTGACCACGGCATAGCTTTTATAGCCAGGTGTACCGTTGAACGTGGTGTACGAAGGGCCGTTGGCCACCGGCTGCAGAATAGAGCCATTGGCATCGTTGGCGGATACGGGGACACGAATCCCTAAAGCAGTCAAGCCCAAATTATTTGGCTCGACGGCAGTGCCTGAAGGGGTCGCCTCAGCCAAACCGCCGTCTGGATTTGTGTCGCCGGTGAGCAGCGCATTGATTGAGATCGAGAGGTAGCCCCCCGGCGCAAGTGAAATTGTCGTCGGAGTGCTCTGATTTGGCTTTATCATTATCGTCGTCCCGCCACTCAGACCGCCAATGGCGGTGTTTGCGGTCGACGGCTCGCCGCCGGCATTCACATAGATTCCGTCGGAATTTGCGCTGGTTGTCCCGGCGGTGTCGCCGTAGTAGACGCTCAGCGAAGCGGCGCTAGCCGACTTAATGGCGAATGCCGAAGCCGCCGCCATCGTCAATGCCGGCAATACTCTCTTGCGATTCTTCACCGATTGCATATTCCACCTCCCGAGTTGCGGGCGACCCCTCCGTGCCACGGCGTTCCGAATCCCCTACAACGGCAGCGAAACCACCTAAGAAGGAACCGCCTCGTTCAAATCTTGAATGCCCCGAAAATAACCTGCCTGAACGCAGAATCAAGCTTTTAACGGCCAAAAAGTCGCAAACGGAGATACAATTGTCGAAAATAAAGAAAGTTTAAAAATTAGACGAATTCCCCTGATTGAAAATTGGGGCACAGCAATCGGATCGAGAGCCGACAGCAATTAATGTCTACACATGATATTTGTGGAGGCGAAACCTTCCGTCCGCCTTTGCCCCCGATTTCGCCCGCCTCTTCGATTCCCCTGCCAGCGACGCCCTTCACATTTCCCTAAAATTCTCCCGCCTGAGCGACCCGCGCCCCTTCGTCTCCATCGAAGGGCCCCTGGATATCCCCAAAATCCTCTCCGCACTTTCCCCGAATGTCTGACCACCACGCTTATCCTCTATAACCGCTGCGCAGGTTGTCCGAATTGCGTCCCAATCCGCCCCGCAGTATTCTCGGCGTTTCCTTTCATGGAGGCCTCTTATGTCCCTCGATCTGGCAGTCAATCGAAAAGCAATCGATATCGGCAAACTTTCTGTTGATATCACCACCGCCGCCGGCAGCGGCCATCCCTCGACCGCCCTCTCCCTTGCCCACATCGTCACTGTCCTGATGTACCACCGCATGCGCTGGGACCCCAAGGACCCGTGGAACCCCGGCAGCGACCGCCTGGTTCTTTCCGAGGGCCATGCCGTCCCCATCATCTACGCCGCCCTGGCCGACCTGGGTGCGATGTTCATCCCCCTCGGCAAAGGCCGCGAATCGGCCCGACCCATGACCCGCGAAGACGCCATGAGCCTCCGCGCCATCGACAGCTCCATCGACGGCCACCCCAATCCGATGCTCGGCGTCCCCTTCTTCGACGCCGCCACCGGCAGCCTCGGCCAGGGGCTTTCCGTCGCCGCCGGTCTCGCCGCCGCCGCACGCATGGACAAGATCGATCGGAATTTCTATTGCATCATCGGCGACGGTGAATCCCGCGAAGGCCAGAACTGGGAAGCTGCCGACTTCATCGCCGATCACGCACTCACCAACGTCGTCCCCATCTTCAACTGCAACGAACTTGCCCAGAGCGACTATGTATCGCCCCAGCAGAGCTACCAGGGCCTCGCCGACAAGCTGCACGCCTTCGGCTTCATCGTCCGCACGGTCAACGGCCACGACCCCGGTGGAATCGACCAGGCGCTCAGCGAAATCTTGGTTGTCCAAAACGGCAATCGCCCTCTCGCCATCGTCGCCCGAACCATCAAGGGCTGGGGCGCGCCCGACGAGCAGGGCATGGGCAAGCACGGCACGCCCGTGAAAAAGGACAAGCTCACCACGATCTTCGGCGAGCTCGATCGCACCGCCAAAGACCTCGGCGTCGCTGACTACAAACTCGACGGCGAGCTTAAGCCCGCCGACATCACCACCAAGGCCCCCCCGCGCGAGAAAAAACCGATCAAGATCAAATCCTACGCCGACGGCCTCGCGGCCGTGGGGATGGATAAGGACCTCGCCGCCGGCAAACTCATCGCCCCGCGCAAGGCGTATGGCGCGGCACTGGTCGCCCTCGGCGAAGCCGACAAGCGCGTTGTCGGCCTCGACGCCGACGTCAAAAATTCAACGCACGCCGAATGGTTCGCCAAGAAATTCCCCGCCCAATATCTGGAGTGCAAAATCGCCGAGCAGAACATGATCTCCGTCGCCGCCGGCGCCAGCGCCGGGGGCAAAATCCCCTTCTGCTCGACCTTCGCGAAGTTCGTCGTCCGCGCTTACGACCAGGTTGAAATGGCCATCATCTCCGGCGCCAACCTCAAGATCACCGGCACCCACGCCGGCGTCACCCTCGCCGCCGACGGGCCCAGCCAGATGTCCCTCCCAGACGTCGCCTTCTTCCGCAGCTTCTGCCATACCAAGAATTACAACGGCAAACCGGCCATGTCCTATTTCTTCCCGGCCGACGCCGTCAGTTGCTACCGCATCACCGAGCTGATGGCCAACATCGACGGCGCCTGCTACCAGCGCGCCCTCCGCGCCGACACCAAGGCCCTCTACAAGCCCGAGGACACCTTCGAGGTCGGCGGCTACAAGGTCCTCCGCGAAGGCAAAGACCTGGTCTTTGTCTCCGCCGGCTATATGGTCCACGAATGTCTCAAAGCCGCCGATGAGCTCGCCAAATCCGGCAAAAAAGCCGGTGTCATCGACGCCTATGGCCTGCCCCTCAAAGACACCGGCATCCTTGACATCGCCTCAAAATCCGGCGGACGAATCATTACCGTCGAAGACAACTACACCGGCGGCCTCGACAGCGAGCTCGCCGAGCAAATCGCCGCCGTGGGCGCTTCAATAAAACTGAAAGCCCTCTACGTCCACAACATCCCCAAATCCGGCCGCGAGCCGCAGGATGTTCTGGATTACCTCCAGCTCGGGTTCAAATCCATCGTTGCGGCGGTTTAGATGCGTAGACCATCCCTGGCCGGCGCAAGCCCATGCGTTATGCGAAACTCATTTATTGCGCCCATGCTGTTCGACGAATGTTTCAACGCGGAATCTCAACCGCGCATGTGCGTCAGGCGTTGGAAAAAGGTAAGATTATCAAAGTGAATCCGGACGATGTGCCTTGGCCAAGCTATCTTGTTTTAGGATTTCCAAACGGCCGCCCGCTACACGTTGTGGCAACCGACGATATTTCAGCCCGGGCGACGGTTATCATAACTGTATACTGGCCGGACCCGAGACAATGGGATAAAACATTTCGGCATCGTAGAAAACGAAGATGAAGTGCACAATCTGCAAACACGGCAATACCAGGCGCGCACGCGTTACCGTAACGCTGGAGCGAGAGGGCGCAACGCTTGTCTATAAGTCCGTTCCTGCCGACGTCTGTGACAACTGCGGTGAACAATACATTTCCGAGAAGATAACACGGCGCTTGCTCCTCGATGCGGAGAAAGCGATTGGTTCCGGTGTGGAAGTCGAAATCAGGGGATTCGAGCGAAAAAGCGCCTAACACAGGACACGGATGTCCCTCTCCCTCTCAATTCTCGCCAGCGGCTCCTCTGGAAACTGCTCCGTCCTCCGCTCCCCCTCCGGCGCGATCCTCATCGATTGCGGCATCGGCCCCCGAACCGCCGCATCCCGCATGAAAAATCTCGACCTCACCGTCGAAAATATTTCCGCCATCTGCCTCACCCATCTCGACTCCGATCATTTCTCCCAATCCTGGCTCCGCCGCATCATTCAAGCCGGCATCGCTGTCTATTGCCACCAGTCCCGCGCCCAAGAGCTCGCGAATCTCAGCGGAAAGGGAGCAGAATTTTCGCACCTCATAAAAACTTTTAACGGTCACCCCTTCGCCCCAATCGAAGGCCTCAATCTCACCCCCATCCCCCTCGATCACGACGAGCTGGGCTCCCACGGTTTCCTCATCGAATCCCAGAATTCCCGCGTCGGCTACGCCACCGATCTTGGCCGCGTCAGCGAGCACCTTATCCGCACCTTCTGCGGCGTCGATCTGCTGGCCATCGAGAGCAATTACGACCCCGACATGCAGCTTGCCAGCGATCGCCCCTGGTTCCTCAAACGCCGCATCATGGGCGGCCGCGGACATCTCTCCAATCAGCAGGCCCTCGAAATCGTCCAGAAAATCCTCGACCACTCGCACCAGCGAAAAAGAATTCTCCCCAAACACATTGTCCTGCTCCACCGCAGCCGGCAGTGCAATTGCCCGAATTTAGTTCGCGAACTCTTTTCATCCGATCCGCGCATCGCCGAGCGGCTCGTTCTCGCCGAGCAGGACCGGGCCACCGAATGGTTATCGGCCCACGAACGGCCCGCTTTTTCGCAATTGGAGCTTCAATGGACCTGATCCGGCATTGATACCGATAGAACCCCAAACCACGGTGTTTATCGCAAGTTAATGGCAATCGATATCATGGGACTATTCGGCTTCCTCAAAAAACGCACCCCGCAGCGCGGCCCCACTAAGTCGCCCGGCAAATCGCCCGCCCACGACGACCCCGTCCTCATCGAGCTGCGCATCCCCAAGGTCAACGATCCGCCGCTCACTCCCGAGGTCCTCCGCAAACAGCTCTTCGACGCCGCCGCCACCGGCGACAGCCAGAAGCTCTGCCAGCTCTGCCGGCAGCACGAGAATTCCATCTTCAACCAGGGCTTGATCTGGTCGAAGGTCCCCCCCGAAATCCGCGCCAGCCCCCGGCTGCTGCACTGGTATGCCAACGGCCTGAAAGCCATCGCCCGCTTCTGTGCCGACCACCTCGGCAAGCCGGAGCTCATGAACCAGGTCCGCGATATAGAGTCATTGCCCACGCCCAAACAGAAATCTCCGAAATCGTCGAAGTGAGCTTCTGGGTTGCGGCGGAAAAAGCGGTGAGAAGGTGTGAAGGTTTGAAAGTGTGAAAGGGGGATAAAATTTGGGCGCGGGTGCATCGAGTGCAAAAGTTTACAGCCCGCAGTAAGATGGGGTATCTGGGCGGGTTGGGTAGGCACTTTTCGTGAT
Organism: uncultured Phycisphaerales bacterium; assembly: GCA_963755915.1. GTDB lineage: Bacteria > Planctomycetota > Phycisphaerae > Tepidisphaerales > Tepidisphaeraceae > PALSA-1353. The sequence continues at coordinate 940,373 of CAVWLP010000002.1, read as the reverse complement.
ATCAATGATATCAATGATATCACTTTCGCGCTGTATTCATTGGCACACACTAGGGGAGCTTTGGGCGGGGGAGGGCTTCCGAGCCTGTTTGTGATGGTTTAGTTGGGGTTGTGTGTTTAGCCCTTCCTTTTTGCGTTGTCCGGCTACATTTGGTTATTGTTGCTGGCCAATTCTGGAAGGAAAGGTGGGTATATGAGGGAAGGAAATCGCGGCCGGGCCGCGCGGTGGGATTGTGGCAGGCGTTTGGGCAGGGGTGTTTGGGCGGGGGGCGTCGCAGGGCGGGGTATCTTCAGATCAAAGCGATTGTGGAGGCGCTGGAGCCGCGGGTGCTGCTCAGCGGATTGACGGGGACCGGGACTTCCATTCAGGCGATCGCCGGGGTGCTTCTGGACGCCGGGGACATCGACGGGAGCGGGTCGATCTACGTTCCGGCGGGGGTCTCGGTGGCGGTGGATGAGGTGAATGAGGGGTCGCTGGATATCGCGGGGCAGCTTACGCTTTCATCGGCGGATTCGCCGACGAATCGGTCGCGAACCAGTACCGTCGATTCGCTGACGATATCGGGCAGCGGCGTCCTCGACGTCGGGGACAATAAATTGATCATCGATTACGGGAACGGCGGCAATGGGGGCGGGAGCGATTCGGTTTCCACGATCCGAAGCTATCTCATCTCGGGCCGTAACGGCGGCGGGTGGAATGGGATGGGGATCATCTCATCTTCCGCGCAGACGCCGACGTTCGGGCACTATTATGCGCTCGGTTATGCCGATGAGGCGGACGGCAAGATTTCTGGGCTGGCTTCGGGGCAAATCGAGATCATGTACACCCTGATGGGAGACGCCAACCTGGACGGCAATGTGAATGGGACGGATTTCGCCATGACGGGCAATTTCGGAGCGAGCGTGACCGGCTGGGACGAGGGGGATTTTGATTACACCGGGGTGTTCAACGGCTCGGATTTTTCCGCCCAGGGGGCCAACTTCGGGCTGGGCTCGGTCGTCTGGCCCGCGGGCAGTTACACCGTTCCGCCGCAGTATGTGGCGACGTTTACGGATGCGGCAAATACGCCGTTGAGCGATCTGACGGCATCAATCGACTGGGGGGATTCTTCCACGCCGACTACGGGGGCTATTGTCAGCGACGGAAACGGCACATTTCACGTGCTGGCCAATCACGTTTACGGTCAGACGGGGACGTACCAGGTGACGACGACGATCACCGACAGCAGTTCCAATTCGACGACGGAGGTGGAGTCGACCGCGGTCGTCTCTCCCGCCGCCCTGACGGCGACGCCGCTGGACGCCTACGACATCCAGGTCCTGTGGCCGGCGCTACCGATCCTGAATAGCGGCGAAACGCTGCTGATCAGCACCGATCCGAATTTTCAGACGAATGTGACGACCGAAAACCTCTCCGCCGGCGTCACCGATTTTGTCGCCTCCAATCTTTCGCCGTCGACGGCGTATTATTTCGAGCTTCTGCCGGCGGGGACGGGGATGCCGGCCGTCGGATTTACCTCGGCGGCGACGGATCCCTCGGATGGGAACGGCGGCACGGAAGGGCCGACGGCGCCCGCGATCACGCAAGCGGCGACCTCTTCCCAGCCGACGAATACGACGCTGAGCCTGACGATGACGGCGGTTTCGGGGAATGATCCGATCGATTATTCATGGCAATTGATCTCCGGCCCCGGCGGGCCAGCGCCGGAATTCACCAATAGCGAGCAGACGACGGATGTGATTCTGTCGGCGGCGGGGAATTATGATTTCCGGTGTACGGCGACGGATGGTGACACGGGGTTGTCGGTGGGGAGCGACGTGAGCGTGGACGTTAATCAGGTGGCGACGAGTGTTTCGGTTTCCCCCGAGTTGGCAACGATTGCGGTTGGTGGATTCTTACAATATTCCGCGGTCCAAAACGATCAGTTTGGTGATCCAATGTTATCACAGCCGACATTTACTTGGACCACTGCCTTGCCAAATACGATCACGTCCGGTGAGCTTTCCGATCCCGATGGACCGGGAATTGAAAATGTCTACGCGTGGGGCGGTAACCTTGTAGGTGTTGCGACGTTCGTAGCCGAAGGAAATTACACCCCGAATACTGTCGCTCGAATTGGCAGCAACCAAAATTTATACTTTTCGCCGCCGGCATACGATATGAGTTTCGAGGTTGATACGATCTCAAGTGTAAGTGGGGAAATAGAGATCTATCAGGGCGGGGAATTTTCGACAGAGTTGAGTGTGGTCCCGGGGGAGCAAGTCGATCTTTCGCAATATCCGGACATTACAGAGATCAGAGCCGATACCAGTACGCCGGTCCCGTTTATCGACAACCTGACATGGGCTCCCGAATTGCTGAGTATCACATTGGGTAACGATACCGAAGATCAGGTTTTGCAGGGTAGTAGTAGTGGGACCATGGACATGGTTCCTCTGAATCTCGTAGTTCCAGGAGGCCCGGTTGATGGCTCCGGGACTCTTCCGGATGGTACTCAGATCACCCTTTCCACGTCGGCACCTAATGAGGTCGATGTCTGGAACAGCGACGACCCACAGAGCGTGGACACGCCGCTACTGGGCGGGAGCGGGCAGACGAGCAGCGTCACCTGGACTGTTGGCACGGATACGATTCCCAGCACGCTTTGGGTTGGTGCGACGCAGGGGAGCGCGAGTTTGGGGGATATCGTCTTCACGCTCGCCATCATGGCACCTGGATCATCGACGCCAGTGACGCAGGCTAGCACGCAGCCTGCGACTGCGGTGAAGGTGCAGATCATCGCCGAAAACGATCCAAATAATGCAGGAATTCAAGGGAACGATATCGCGGGACAGACGAATAATTGGATGGTGGGGCAGATGGTGGAGCTACAAGCGCAGGTACAGGGTCCGGCGGCTTGGCTCAATAATCTCAAATACAATTGGAGCGTGCCGGGGAATACCCTAATGGAATGGAACCAATCTGGCAGCACAGCGTCGAACGTGCCGTTGCAGGCCAATTTCGCGACCAACAATACCGGTACACAGGACCAGAGCATTCAATTTTTTTGGCTTACAACGGGAGGGGATTTTGGAAGTGCCACCAACCAGCAGATAGGCATACGCGTTACACTTGGCAACGGCACAGTCGCTTCACAGTCGACGACATTTAAGGTTTACAGCCCTACCGCGTCGATTGTGAGCGCCGCGCCCTATTTTGGAGCATTCCAAGTCGACGTCCCCACATCGCAAATTGATGCGGTTGATGTGACTCCTCATGCAACATTTATTTCAGATATTTTTCAGAGTGTTTCCGTGCAACAGCCGTCAGTATTTGCGCAGGCTGGGAACTGGAGCTACCTGCAGATGGTGAAGGCAAATGACGAAGAGGATCATTGGTCTGATGGGTTTAATCCCTACCAGACCTGGGCATCATCAGTTAACGGGCAATGGGTCTTGGACAGCCCCAGCGGTAGTTTCCCTTATAATCCGCCGCCGACTAGTCCGATCTGGGATGACGCCGCCCTCGCTCCGGTAGCGAACGCCATGCTGTCGACGGGTGCATCGATTTATGATTGGACCGACAATGGCTCCTCGTCGTACGCATTGCCGATACCGGGAACAACCTTGTCGGCCAACGAAATAGTTAGAAATGACCTTTACTCGCTATATATCATGTACCAGCCTGTCGGGGCAAACAGTCAATGGATCCCTCTAGGGGTCCTTCAGTGGAGTGCGTCGTTTGATGCGAAAGATGGTGCGGGTCCAACCGGCGGTTGGGGATTCGTCGGCGCTGCGCCGACGATCACAGCCCCAATCGGATGGGCCGCTCCCACGGGTGAGCCGGTTTATGCAACGAATTACCAAAGCGCGCCGTGGCAATTAACATATATCGCTGGCAGTGGCACATAAAGATAACTGAAAGCAGTTTTAATGGGCTTGACGACGGAAGGCGAGCATAGAATTCGTGGGCCGACTCTGATGCTTCACTACCATCCAAGGTGGCGACGAGCTGCACAGAAAGGTTGCACGTTCGTAGCTGCGCTATCGTTTGTTTTATGCGCGATGACAATCGTCGCGCGGGATGGTCGGCGGCGGTATGAGAGGGCTCGCTTTTTCACGACCGGCGGATTGCTTATGGCAATTGACGGTTACATCGCGCTGAGATTCTCGCGAGTGTTACCCATGGTTGGCCAGGCCCTCAGCCGTTGAGGTGGTGGAACACCAGGAGTTCGAAGGCGCCAGGCCCCCTCGCCTATATTAGGACCGGGCGCGGCTATCCTACTTCGTCTACCAGGCACCCAGTCTACGGGATCACAATTGCGACCGCATACGCAGAGTACGCCCTTCGGGCGGACGGCCGGGGCTACGTTGCTGACGCTGATGGGCCGTATCCTAAGGTTCGGTATCTCAGCTCAGAAGCGCCAGGGTATTTGATGGAACCTCGCGACTTTTCGCGGCCGTTGCGAACCGAAACGATAGAGGTGTGCTACCTCCAAACGCTAAGCCAAATTTTTGCGGTAGCGCCGATCGTCTGGCTCGCAGCGTCGATTCGGAGATATTCGGTGGAGATAACCAGGCGTCACCGGATTCGGCACGGGCTTTGTCCTGCCTGCGGCTATGACATGCGGGCGACACCGGATCTCTGTCCGGAATGCGGAACGACGGTGAGCAGAGACCTAAAAGCAGCGCGTTAAATTTCTGAACTCAGGACGGTCGTGTCCCCTTCAGTTGGAGCCGCACCTGACGCAGGAAAACTCTGGTGCGAGAAGGGCTTCCGGTGAAGTTCGCAGTTTACTTTTCATGGGGCCTCTGTCTTCTGATCTCGGGATTCTGGCTGCGCAGTTATTTTGCGTCAGATGGTTTCGGGAAATCGGTGCCCGGGCGTATGGAGGGTTTGGATTCATACCGCGGGCACATAGAGTGGGGAGTTCTGACAAGTAATTTCCCCGATTGGGAGGGAATGGCGTCTTGGAGGTGGCAACTGGAATTGGGCCAACCCAGTGGCGGTGTACTGCCAGGAAAAGGCATTTGGAGGTATCTGGTCGGCGGTTATTACTATCACCTTAGAATTGCCAATCAGTTTGGGATGGACCAGTTTGTGCGTGGCACTCGAATTGAAGAACGACGTTGGTGGGTGATGTATCACGCGATCTGGATTCCAGCCGCAATTATCCCTGCGATCCAGCTTTGGGGAGTTTTGAAGCGCCGCCGTGATTCCCGCTGGCGGGGGTTTCCGGTAGGGCTGCGATCAGATTCGTAGGAACAGGCGCGCGAATAGCATGTTGGAAGTTAGGCGACTCGCCCCGCTCGCGGGGCGGCTACACGGGGAGGGGCCGCTTCGCGAGAAAGTGGAGCAGTAGAAAGCGGAACAGTAGATAAGAACAGCCCCGTAAAATTGGGAACTGACCAGAAGTGGCCGCTTCATATCCCCCTTTATTTCTCCTCCCATTGTTTTTTCGCGGCCCAAATATGCCGAAATACAGTCAATCATGGATGCGAGAAAAGTCCACAATTATTGGCATTTAGGTTGCCTTCTACTTGTCACCCTGGGGCTCTGCGGCTGCGCCGATCAACCAATCCCACCCCAGCAAGCTGTAAGCGAGGCTGATACCAGCACGATTCTGCAGAAAATTAAGGCCGGGTATGACGTCAACAGCCAGGACAGCAATGGTTATACCGCCCTGCACTGGGCCGCCTATTCGGGCCAGCTGAGTGCGGCACAGGTGCTGGTCGATCACGGAGCGGAGATCGAAGCGCTGGACAATGCCAGGATGACGCCGCTGCTTGTTGCGGCGTCTTACGACCAGGTTCACGTTGCCGCTTACCTGGTATTCCGCGGCGCAAATGTTAACGCGCGTGATAATGCGGGATGGACGCCGCTTGCCCATTGTCACGGGGCGCACCAAAACCAGCCAGGGCGGGGCGCTTCAAAACCGGCCAATGTGCTGACGTATTCTATACCGCATCCGTTCTATCCGACGCAACTGTTCCTTGAGTTATTGGTCCCCGTTCACGCCGTCTGGCCGGCGGATACCCCCACATCAGAAGACAACGGCGGCTCTGTCACGGTGTCTTCCGGGGGGGAGCACCCTTCATCGCCGGCGGTACTCCGCCGTCCTTTTGGATTTGTCTTTTCCGGTGTCCCGGATTGGCCTGCCGTGAGCGAAGTCGAATGGCCCCCATGCCGAAGGCGGTAGCTCTTGCCGGTGATGTTGATGATCGTGGCGTGCTGCAGGAACCGATCCAGAATGGCCGTGGCCGCCGGCACGTCGCCGATCAGCTTGGCCCAGTCCTCCAGTGGACGGTTGCTGGTCATCATCGTCGAGCGGTTCTCGTGCCGGCGCATGACGATCTCCAGCAGGCATTCGCCGCTGCGCCGCGGAAGCTGCTTCATTCCCATGTCGTCGATGATAAGCAGATCAGGCTTGAGATACCGGGCCAGCGTCTTGTCCTGGGCTCCCAGATCCTCGTCGCCTAAAAAGTCGCGGGCCAGGTCGAAGATGGATCGGTACAGGACCACCAAGCCGCTCTTGATCGCCTGGTGTCCGATGGCCTGGGCCAAAAACGATTTGCCCACGCCGGGCGGACCCAGCAAGAGCACGTCACGTTTGTCACGAATGAACTGGCCGGCGGCCAGATCGTGAATCTGTTTGCGTTTGATGGAGGTGTTGAAGGAGAAGTCGAACTCGTCGAGGTTTTTGGTGTCGCGGAACATCGCCGCCTTGACGCGCCGGCCGATCTGCCGGCTGGATCGGACGTTCAGTTCATCCTGAAGGATCAGTTCCAAAAACTCACTGTGGTCGAGCCGATTGCCGGCCGCCTCGCTCAGGCGAACTTCAAGGCTGCTCGCCAGACCTGAAAGCCGAAGTTGCTTGAGCGTCTGCATCAACGAAGGTCTCATGGGGTGGACTCCCTTCGGCTCTGCTCAGGGCAGGCCTGTAAAGGTTGTGCGGCAGGCAAAGCCTCCGCTTGGGTGATTGCGTCGCGTACGAACTGTCCGTAATCGGCCAGTCCGCGGATGATTGGATGTTCCTGAACAAACTCGAAGTGTTGTTGAACCGGCGCACCGTTTTGGTGTTCGATGAGCTGCCGCAGGGAGCGCAGGTGATACGCGCCATGCCCCAGAGCAATCTCGCAGGCTCGTTCCACGGCCGGTCGCGGCTGCTGATTGGCCAGCGACAGCAGCCCCATCAACACGCGCACGCCTTCGATGCCGCGATGCTGAAGCATTGACTGCGCCCACTGCGTGGCGTGCGGCCCGATGCATTCGATCCGCTGGAGAAGCCAGGTCGTTCCACGCTCGATGCCGCTGATCTTCTCCGGCAGGATATGGGCGTCTTGCGTCGAGAACCTGCCCGGCGGACGCTGCGCGTGCAGAGCGATCGCACGCATCTTCTGATCGAACAGCCGGACCGTGCGCCGTCCCACCGCGCCCAGACCCGCTGGCCCAAAAACTCCGGCGGGACCGAATAGTACGCCCCCTTGATCTCCACGTGCCCGTCGCGGTGAACACTGCGCAACGCCTCGGTGAAAAGATCGAATCGCACCGGCGGCAGAGCCAACAGTGCCGGCTTCTCTACCTGCTCGAAGACTTCCTTCACCTGCCGCCGCGTCGTGCCGTGGATGCGCGTGTCGGCCACGCTCTTCTCCCACGTCAGCAGATGCGCGTTCTGATCCGAGAGCGAGGCGAATTGCCGGCCTTTGAGAGCATTGCTCTTCACATAGCCGATGCCCCGCTCGATCTTCCCCTTGTGCCGCGGCGTGTACGGCTTGGTGGGCAGAATGGCGATTCCATAATGTTCGGCGAACGACCGGACCTTGGGACACAACTCCGCCTCGAACCAGTCCGCCCGCGTCACCGCCGCGCGAAGATTGTCGATCACCAGCGCTGACGGCATCCCGCCGAAGTGCGTAAAGGCATTTTCCAGACAACGCAGAAAATCATCGGTCGTCTGCCGCTCCACCGCCTCGGCGTACCCCTTGCGGCTGTGGCTCAGCACAATGCGGAAGACCCAGGTTGCTTTGCGTTTGCCGTCAGGACCGACCAGGGCGCACCCCGGCCGAAGTCCACCTGCGCCTCGGCTCCCGGCTCGCATTCCATCCGGCGAAAGGGCGCCGGCGCGGCAGCCGAGAGCTTCTTGATGAACCGGCGCACGCTGTAATAGCTGCCGGCATAGCCGTGATCGCTGGAGATGTCTTGATAAATCCGCTGGGCCGTCAGCCCGGCTTCCAACTTCTGAACAATGACCTCACGCCAGGGCGATGCCGTACTGACCGACCCGATGGGCGCGCCGGATAACCCGGTGGGCGCGCTCTCCGAGCCGCCTGCGGCGAGCACCGTCGAGCCGCCTGCGGCGAGCACCGTCGAGCCGCCTGCGGCGAGCACCGTCGAGCCGCCTGCGGCGAGCACCGTCGAGCCGCCTGCGGCGAGCACCGTCGAGCCGAGGGGCGCGCTGGCCGGTTTTGAATCCGATCCGGGCGCCGCAGGATCGCCGCCCGACAACCGGATGTGGCGTCCAACGGTCTCCCGGTGAACGCCGAGTTGGCGGGCGATGTTCCGATTGGACCAGCCGCTGCGCAAGTGCCAAAATTGCTTGTACTTCCGCCATCTTGAGTTGATTGGCCATCCCACCATTGGCTTGCGGCAACCGCCGAAAGCCAAGGTCGATAACCCAATCTCCTGTGCCTCAAAATGGCCGGTTTTGGCGCGCCCTCAATTGGCCGGTTTGTGCGCCCCATGACACCTACGCCGTGTCCAACCGCGATACGGAGCTGATGGTCTTCCTCCTCCACCACGGCGCCAATGCAAACGCTCGGACCGACGATGGCGAATCGATCAAAAACCTCTGCGCCCGTTACAACGCCACCGGCTGCCAGAGCGCGCTCAGGTTCTGGCACGGGAATGACTGAAATGGGGCGGAGAACTTAATCTCCGCCGGATTCCGCCGGTGAGGACACGGCTCGACTGAGCTCGCCGAAGTCCGGCGGCACCGCGCCTCTTCCCCTCATATTTGTGCGGTACGCCAAAATCTACATTATTCTGCTAGTTAGTATACACTAATAGATATCTGCAAAACCGTCCCATTTCGTCCCATTCCGTCTCACGCCAAATTCGGCCTCTTCTTATCCCTTGCGGCTGGGTCGGCGCTAAGCGAGGATTCCGCCGGTGGGGACACCGGCGGCACACGCTGCGCGAGAGGGTTAATCAGTGGGAAGAAAGGGGGATACCCGCCGGATTGTCAATCACCCCGGCAGGCGTGAAAATGCTCCATTGCAAATCAGCGGCCGTCGCTGCCGATGGGATTGAAATAAGGAACTCACCATGCACGAAACACTCGTTAACATGTTCACCCTCCAGCTCCCTCTGCTGGAGAAGATTCTGCGGCCAATCCTCGTCTATATCTTCCTGATCGTCGGAATTCGCCTCTCCGGCAAGCGCGAGCTGGCGCAGTTGAATCCTTTTGATCTGATCGTGCTTCTGACCCTCTCGAACACGGTGCAAAACGCGATCATCGGAGATGACAACAGCGTTACCGGCGGAATGATCGGCGCGGGGACGTTGCTGGCCATCAACTACCTGGTCGTTCGCATTTTGTTCCGGTTTCCAAAGCTCGATACGCTGGTTGAAGGGAAGCGCGACTATCTGATCCGCCAGGGCCGCGTTAACCGGCGGGACCTCAATAAACAGTTCATTACTCGCGCCGAATTGGTGGCCGCGGCACATCGGCAGGGAATTGATTCACTCGCCGAGGTCGAGAGCGCCGTGCTTGAACCGACGGGGACGATTACGTTCGTTCAGAAGACGCCAACGAGCGAGGACAAGCGGCATCACGAAATCCTTGATTCGATCGAATCACTGCGAGGGGAGCTTGCGGCGCTGAAAGGGGGTGGGAAGTGAGCGTAAACTCGGTAGGTTCATTCTCATGAACCGGATCCGCGGCATAGGGTCGCTCCCCCCACGCCCCCGATACCTCAAAGGAATTCCCCTAAGACTCCCAAGCTCCGATAGTTGCGCCCCGTTAGTGCGAACGTCAGATCGCTGCCAATCCATCCTTCAATTGCTTCCCGTCCCTTGAACCCACCGCCCCCCGTCCTTACCATCTTGGCCCTTTAACCATAGAAAGTTCGGAGGTAGTTTCCATGCGTATTCTCGTCGCCGATAAACTTGCCCAGGAAGGTCTCGATTTTCTCAAGCAACAAAAGGCCGACTTCGACGCGAAGGTTGGCCTGAAGGAAGAGGAGCTCGCCGCCGCGGTTGGGGAATATGACGCCCTCATCGTCCGCTCGGTGCGAAGGTCACCGCCCGCGTGCTCGAGAAGCCGGGCAAGCTCAAGGCAATCGCCCGGGCCGGGGTCGGCGTCGATAACATCGACCTTGAAGCCGCCACTTCCAAGGGCATCCTCGTCCTCAACACCGCCGAGGCCAGCACTCTTTCCACTGCCGAGCATGCGCTGGCCCTTTTGCTCTCCCTGGCCCGAAAAATCCCGCAGGCGAATAACAGCCTGAAGACGGGGCGCTCGACTGGAAAAAGCGCAGCCAGTACCAGGGCACACAGCTCGCCGGCAAAACCCTTGGCGTTGTCGGCCTTGGCCGCATCGGACGAACCGTGGCCACCCGCGCTCTCGCGATGGAAATGAACGTCGTGGGCTACGACCCCTACTTCACCGGCCCCACGGCCCTCGAAGGAAAAGTCCGCCTCATTCGCGACTTCGACGAATTCCTCTCCCAGATCGACGTGATCACCTTCCACGTTCCCGGCGGCGGAGAAACCAAGCACCTCCTCAATCGCGAGCGGCTGATGAACAAGTGCCGCCCCAATCTGCTCGTCATTAACGACGCCCGCGGCGAAGTCGTCGATGAAATCGCCCTCGCCGAAGCGCTTACCGCGAAGAAAATCGCCGGCGCCGCCATCGACGTCTACGCGACCGAGCCGCCGGCGAAAGATCATCCGCTTCTTGGAATCGAAAACGCCGTCCTCACGCCGCACCTCGGCGCCAGCACGGATGAAGCGCAAACCGCCGTCTCCGTCGAGGCGTGCAAGGCGATCGTCGCTTATCTCAACACCGGCGAAATCCGCGGCGCCGTTAACGCCGGCGGCCTGAAGCTCGATCTCCCCGAAGACGAAAAGCCCTTCGTCGAGCTTGCCCGCCGAATTGGCGCGATCCTTGCCTCCCTCTTCGATGGCGGCTACCGCACCATCACCCTCCGCGCCAGCGGCACGCGTGCCCCCAAGCACATGAACACCCTGCTGCGCGTCGCGACCGTCGAGCTGCTTCGCCCCCACCTCGACACTGGGGTGAATGTCATCAACGTGGAGCATCTCGCCCGCGCCCGCGGCATCGCGCTCACCACCGTCCACGAGCCCAATCCGCCGGCGGGATTGGTCGGCGACATCGTCGGAATCCGCGCTGAAGGCCCCAACGGCGAAACCCACCGCGTCCTCGGAACGGTCTACGCCGACGGCTGGCCCCGCGTTCTCCGCATCGACGGGTACAGCATGGACCTTATCCCCGAAGGAAACATGGTCATCCTCATCAATCAGGATGAGCCGGGCGTCATCGGGCTCGTTGGGTCCAGTTTCGGCGACGCCAAGGTCAACATCGCCGACATGGTCATCAGCCGCGAATTTGATTCCGCGGGAAAGGCCACCGCGATCATGGTTATCAAAACCGACAGCCCGGCGCCCGAGGCGCTCTTCAGCCGCCTTAAGGGCCGGCCCAACATCACCAGGATTAAGAGTCTCACTTTGCCTCCGAGGGCAAAGTAATCCGGGGGCGATTGAATGTTCCGCTGGATCGCGATCCTTGGTTGTCCGCTGCTGCTGCTCGCCGCGCTGGCTCAAGCTAATCCAACGCCCGATCCGTCCACCCAGCCGGCGGCGCACAAAGCAGTCGTCCCGCCCGGCTATCACATCGTCACGTCCGGCGATCGCGCCGCCTTCTGTTTGTCCGCTGACGAGGACTGGGTGAAATCGGCGCTCGCCTCCGTTCCGCCCACGACGCGTCCCACCACCATGCCTTCCGACCTGGTCTCCGCGGCCAATCAGCATCGGGCCGATCTTATCACGCAGATTACCGGGGATTTCGCCCTTGCCGATCCCAAAGTTGTCGATGCCTTCTTCGACAACGATCTCCTCACCGGCCTCCAGAAAATGTCGGCGATGAAGCTTAACGTCTATTATTTCCCCATCACCCACGAGGATCTCGCCTCGCTGCTGGTCGCCGGGTGGTCCGATCCCCGGTTCCACTATAACCGCTATGCAAATGATGTTGGATATTCCCCCTTCTTCCACCTTTCCGCGCTGCAGCCGATGGACGATCTGATCTGGTGGGTCCCGCTTCAGGGCGGCGACTCAACTCCCACCCGCCGCGATGCGCTCGAAACACAGGCCAAAACCCTCGAAGCCCTCCTCGCCGGCGACATCTCACTCTTCTCCCAAAACCAGGCCGAGCACATCTTGGAGATCTTCATCCATAAAACCGTCTTCGCGCCCTTGAACCTCCCCGCCCAGCTTCAGTGGATCGATTTCGGCGCCTGCAACCTTTTTGCCGTCAAATATTGCTCGCAAATCACCGGGATGTCGCGGCAATACTGGACGGAGCAGCTCATCGGCCGCCCCGGCGAGCCCCGCCCCTATCTGGCCATCGACCTGACCAACACCCTCGACCCTTCGCAAATCCGCCCAGAATACCTGGCTCAATATGATGAAATGCTCCTGCCCAAAGGGGCCCTGGTGATCCAAACCCTGCTGACCAAATCCGGCGATTCCGCGCTTGCTAAAGTACTCCCCGCCTGGCGCAATCACCCTCCGCAAACGGCGCAGGATTTGATCCAGTCAGTCCAATCCGCGACCGGCGTGGACCTGACCCCCGTCATGCGTCCGGATTACAGTAGCCCCGCCCAATGAGTTAGACCGTATTGCATCCGGCTGTATCATCTGAAGCGGCGTTCGCAACCCTGGCCAACTTGTGGCGCTCGGCGCATCACGATTCCAACGGCGCTGGTCAGGAGGATTGATCCGATCGCTGGCTCGGGCACAACCGCGATGTCCTGCACCCCTGGCAGGCCAGAGATCAGAGGCGCCGCGACGGGATCCCCGGACGTGGTGTACTGGTTGATCGTTCCGCCGGCAAAGCTTGCGTAGAACAGGCCGGATCCGGATACGGCTATTCCACCCGATCCATCGAGGCCCGAAACCAGGTCGGTATCGACGGGATCTCCCGAGGTATTGAATTCGCTGATCGTGTCGCTTCCTTCGTTGAGAACAAACAAATCCGAACCCGGTGCGGCAATGTCGTAGGGATCGTCCAGCCCGGAAACAAGTGAGGGGTTTACTGAGGTTCCGGAGGTTGTGTATTCGCTGATCGTGCCGGCAAACAGATTCGTCACATACAGGTCGGATCCGGATACGGCGATGCTGGAAGGATCGCTCGAAACGGCCAGCGATGGGTTGAGGAGGACTCCCGAAGTGGTATACTCGAGGATGGCGCCGAGGGATTCCGCGACGAACAGATCAGACCCGGAGACTGCAATTCCGGATATTGCTGACAACCCGTTAACATTGAAGGTCTGCACGATGGTCCCCGATGTCGTGTATTTGTCGACAGTTGTGCCGCTATTGGTTACGAAGTACAGGTCCGACCCAGAGGCGACAATGGCTCCCGCGCCGTCAAGCCCCGTTATCAGTGAGGGATTTATTGGGACTCCCGACGTGGTGTATTCACCAATTGTCCCGAGGGCGGTGTTGCTGGCGAAGATTTGGCCACGCGCGGAGGCAGGAAGAAGGATTGCTGCCGCGAGTCCGCCCAATATTAAAGCGAATTCATTGAAAAGGCTTGTCGAGCCAGTGACGAACCGCATTGAAGTCCTTTGGTTCACGATTGCCTCCAATGCCCTCTATTGGGTGTTCGAATGGTAAGGTAGGGTCAGATTGTTTGCCGCGGATTAAATTAAACCGCCCCTCCCATCCCCCATTTCTTACGAATCTGCTCCGCCACCCAGTCCAGCTCCTGCGAATCCCCATCCATGACCAGCCACGCCGGCGCCTGCTTATCCTTGAAATGCATTCGCAGCCCGGTGCGATTGGATTCTGATTCCTTCTCGACCCTCAGCTCCGATACCTTCACCCGTTGCCAGTCGGTCCGCTGCGGGCTATCCGCCGGGCCCGCGAATCTCACCAGATATTCGCCGGTAACCTGCAATTTTGTCTGATCCTCCCTTGCCGCCAGTCCGCACAGCGCCATGAGCTGCCAGGCCGTTACGATGAAGCAGAGCAGGCCCACGCCTGTCCACGCCTGGTTGCCGCTGAGAAGCCCCTGAACGATAAACGAAACGGTGAGAAACGCTGCGATTGCCGCCAGCCCCCAGCTACCCTTCGATTTCCCCATCGGCTTTGGAATAACGATGGTCATCCCCTCGCGGTCCACGCGTAGCGAAATGCGACTTTGTGGGGGCAACTCCACCATATGCCGGCCCCGAATCTCCAATCCCGTATTGCCCCGAAAATGAGCCGGCCCGTCCCCGGGCCGGTCCGGCTTACGTTAATTACTTCCCGATATCCTCATTCCAAAGCTCCGGATGCTGCCGGATGAATTGCCCCATCATTTCAATGCAATCCCGATCGTGCAAATCCACGACTTCAATTCCCTTCGAGCGCATCAGCTCCGGCCCGCCTCCAAAATTTACGCTCTCTCCCACGACCACCCTCGGCACGCCAAACTGCACGACTGCTCCACTGCACAGAAAACAGGGCATCAGCGTCGAATAGAGCACCGTGTCCGCATATGTCTTCTGCCGCCCGGCATTCGTCAGGCAATCGATCTCCGCATGGGCCATCGGATCCCCGCGCTGCACGCGGCGATTGTGTCCGCGCCCGATAATCTGATTTCCGCGCGCCAGCACCGACCCGATCGGCAATCCTCCCTCGCTGAGGCCCAGTAAGGCTTCATCAATCGCCGCCTGCATGAACGGGTCGCGGCTCTCGGCCGCCAGTCGCGGAAACGTCGCCCGCTGCGGCTCGATCGCCACCGGCGCCGGCGGGGGGGGCGTGGCTGGAATGTTCACCAGATCCGCCGGAACCATCTGCGCCGCGGCCCGGTTCTCCTCGCGAATCTGATCGTAAACCTCACGCCGATAAACCTTCACACTCATCGGCGCGGTGATCCCCAGCCGCACTTTGTCGCCGCGGATATCAACCACGGTAATCTCCACGTCATCCCCAATCATGATGATCTGATCTCGCTGGCGGGTCAGCACGAGCATAGAAAACCTTTCCTGGCGGCGGCTCGAAAGCGCACGTCAACCTTGAGGCGCTTGCCCAGTGGGCAGTCTGCCAATTATATCCATACATTGCCCAGTTGACCCACTGCTATATCGGCTTTCCCTTGGAAATCGATGCATCCCGCGGAAACCTGGCCGGTGTTGGCCGTATCTTGCCGATTTTCACAATCACGTGCCCCTCCGCCCCCTCCAGTTCGGCTGAAACGATCTCCACCTTCCCGCCCCCCAGCGCCGTTATCGCCCCCTTCGTCTGCTCAACTTCCTCCCGCCCCTTGGGCCCCTTCATCGCCAAACCCTGGCCCCCAACCTTCACCAGAGGCAGCATCCACTCGACTAAGATCGGCAAAACCCCTACCGCCCGCGCTACAACCACGTCAAACCCCTCCCGCATCTTCCCTCGCCCCGCCTCCTCGGCGCGGATTGCCGCTACCGACACATTCTCCAAACCCAATATCTTCACCGCCTCGCGGAGAAAATCCGCCTTTTTTCGCGTCGATTCGATCAGCGTCACCGCGCAATTTCGCCGCGCAATTCCCAGCACAATCCCCGGCACCCCGCCGCCGCTTCCCAGGTCCGCCAGCCGATGCTCCGCCTCCGGCAGATGCCCAAGAACCGTTAGCGCATCCGCAACATGCAAAAGCTCCGCCGCCCCGCGATCAGAAATTCGCGTGAGATTCATCCGCTGATTGGCTTCGAGCAGCAAATCCAGATACCGATGAAGTTTCGAGATCTGGTCAGCCCCAAGAGTTACCCCCGCCTTATCGGCCAACTTCCGCCACAACTCTTCTCCCCTCCCCTGGTACGCGGGACGCAGTCCTCCGGGGAGAGGGTTAGGGTGGGGGCCGTCAGTAGAATTGTTGCCCGAATCCTCAGTCACGCCCTCACTCGCCTGGAATATAGCTGATCACTCCATCAAACGGGCTGCTCGCCGTCGCGTACCGCTTTTTGGCGATTCGCCCCGATTCAAACGCCAATCTCCCCGCTTCGATCGCCAGCTTCATGGCGCCGGCCATCTTCACCGGATCCTTGGCGTGCGCCACCCCCGTATTCAGCAGCACACCGTCGGCTCCCAACTCCATCGCCACGGCCACATCGCTCGCGGTCCCCACTCCCGCATCCACAATCACCGGATAATTCTTATCCCCCTCCTTCAGCGTCTCCAGGCAAAGCGAAATATTCAGCGGATTCAAAACGCCCTGCCCCGACCCGATCGGGCTTCCCGCCGGCATTACGCTCGCCGCACCGGCTTCTTTGATCCGCCGGGCCGCGATCGGATCGTCGCTGCTGTAGCACAACACCGTGAACCCTTCCTTTACCAGCTCCTTGGTCGCCTCGAGCGATCCCATCGGATCCGGCAACAGCGTCTTCTTATCCCCCAGCACTTCTAGCTTCACCCAGTTCGCCCCCGGATTCTTTTGCTTCTCGAGCAGTTCCCTCCCCAGCAGCGCCACCCTGATCGCATCCTCCGCGCTGAAGCAACCCGCCGTGTTCGGCAGAATGACATATTTGCTCAGGTCCAGGAAATCCAGGATCAACCGCCCCTGTTTATCGATCAGCCGTTCCCGCCGCACAGCGACGGTCACCACCTGGCAGCCGCTGGCGGCCAGGGCTTCCTGCATGATCTCGTACGAAGCGTATTTGCCCGTTCCGACGAACAGGCGGCTGGAGAGTTCGAATTTGCCGATGCGGAGGGGGTGCATGGGGGGATTTTAGAACGGCGAAGGCCGAAGGCCAAATGCCGAAACGAGGTGACAAAAGGTTACAAAAAGTGACACTCTCGAACAAAATAGGGGCATGGGCCAAAATTGGCGAACAGTTGAAGAGATGGCCGCTGGCCAAACTGTTCGTTTCGAGGCCGCGACGGCCCCAAAGAGCATTTTGCCTGTATTTTATCTGTATTTTTTATTTGACAATTAGTATTTTCGTTGTATTATTCTTCCCTGTATGGATCAGAAGGTTCACGAAATCTTAGTAGGTGCTGAGGAATCGCTCGCGAAGCTGTCCGGAGAATATGCCTCGTCGAGAAACTATGACCGCGCCGCCACTGTCTTGGACATCGCGCGAGCGATTGGAGCTCTGTCGGACAAATGGTCTAGGGCGATCGGAGGGCACGCACAAGAGATTGGGGTGGGCGTTGCGGCTGGGCAGGGCCAACCTAGCGCAGCCGACGCGGCAACATTCAAGCGAAAGAGGGGTCGAAGATCTGAGTACCCTAAATTTTATGGGCGAGAAGACTGGCTGATTAAGGTTGGCTATTCCAAATCAGAGGGGGAATACGAGCACAAGGCTCCCAAGGCAGTGTTATTCTCGCTGGTGGAGGCATTGGTTAAAGCGAGCCGCAAAAGCAGGCAGTTTTCGATGAACGATGTTTTGCCTCTGACGACGGGCGATGGCAGCGAAATTCCGTCCTATCAGCCATATCTCTGCCTGAACTGGTTACGCGAGTGCGGTCTAGTGGAGCAACACGGGCGTCAAGGCTACTCGATTCCCGGAACATCCGAGTGGCGAGCAGAGGTTCAAGCACGCTGGGAACGTTTACCGGCTCAGCCCAATGGGGAATAGTTATATAGGTGGGATTTATGAGCATTGAACGCGATGAGAACGGCATCGAGTTTCACGAACTCGGGACACTTCGCTCACTCACAAGATGGATCAGCACTCACGCTGAGGGGCTCGCCGAATGGCTGAAAAATGTAAGACGCGCCTATCAATCCGACCGCGCCAGCGTTCCGGAAGAATTGCGCGTTGCGGTGTTGCTAATGAAGGATGCCGAATACGAAGGCCCGGCCGCATTGGGTGTTTTGGACGTTGGTGGCGCTACGCTCGAAGACGTTACTAGGTGGAGCGTTTGGCAAGATTTTACGGCCTCTGGCCGCGGGTCCTCGCTTCCGGAAGAACAAACCCAGGGTAACGGCGCCAAGGCCTACATGTACAAGCTCTTCAACGGTCGCGCTCGTATCCTCGGCATCCGTGACGGAAAACTGAATTGCAAGGGTTTTGAGGGACCGCCTCAATCGCTGGAACGCGGTTGCCCAGGCTTCATCCCGAGCGATGCCGCTGCACGCGATTTGCCAGTAGCGTCGTGGCGATCGGAATTGAGCGAGGCTCTAAAGGTGTACGACATTCAGCCTGAGGAGTTGCCTCACGCGGTGACCGATGCGATAGAAAAGCGGCAAGCTTTCACGTTGGTGGAAGGACTAGATCCAAAAGATTTCTTCAAAGGCCGCATTCCAGTAGACCTCACGACGAAACTCTTGCGGCATGACCAAGCGACGGCTGCTATTGAGCAATTTCGGCTCTTCGCTGTCCGGAATGGCACGATTCTAAATGAAGGTAAACCACTACAGCTTGAGCCTATCGAGCCGTATCCCGGCTTCGAACTCGCCCGGCGTATGAGATCCCCGAACTGTTAAAGGACGAGGCCGGCGTGGATCAGTCCACGACGCTTAATGGCGCTCGGAGTCGCGGGCGGCTCGTGCTTTACACTTCACGCCAGAACATGCGCACAGCTCATAAGAATTTGAAGCCGCGATGGAAGGTCACTTACAAAGCTAACCATAATCACATCATTGGTTCAAAGCCAGTTTCCGATTTCGCGTCTGGTATACCCGGTTCTGATTTCATTTACGGCGTTGTTGAGCTCGGCGCGTTTGAGCCGGACTACGTCGCTCTTGGGCGCGTGCGCCTAACGACGGACCTCTCGTCTCGGCGGTAGACCGCTTCATTTGCGACTGTATCAAAGAACTGGCCAAAGAGATCAATGAACACCGTCGCCAAGAACTCGACGATCACACGTTGGATGAGGTTCAGCGAGAGAACGCCGCGTTGGACCGGTTTAAGAACCAATTTCTTGAAAGCGCGGGGCCGGGCGGCGACGGGACAGGCTCTGGTGATGGCAAGGGGCCTATCTTCCGGCCTACACCCCCGGCGCGGGATTACGGAGAAACGCCTGAGTCGATCGAGTTTATTAGTTGGGACGCTGCGCAGCCACTTAGAATCGGCGCCGGCGTTACGTCGGGGATGTCCGGCATCCTGGGCAGCCGTGTCTGCGACCGAGACGGCAAGACTGTCCCCCACGTTGACCTGGAGTGGTTCTCCAGCGATCGGCACGTCGTCGAGTTCAACTCGGGTGACCGAATGACGGCGTCGCGCAAAGGCGGATGCCATATCTGGTGCCGCGTGAAGGGCCAGAAGATCGAATCTCCTCGCGTTGAAATCGAAGTGTGGTTGGTTGATCACGTACTTCTAACACCAAGAACGCTCGAAATCCCACTTGGCAATCGCAAACCGATTACGGCTCAGGTGACGAACGATGAGGGCAACCGCGCGACGAATGTTCTATTGAACTGGGCACACGATGCCCCCGATCAGCTGATAGTAAGAGTTTCCCCGTGGGGGCAAGTCACGGGGAATCGGATCGGGCGCACGTCCATTAGCGCAGGCGCGGGGGAAGAGGCTAATGGCGGAATTTGGGCTCGTATTCGAGCAGAAGTCGCGGTGATCCCTAACCCGAAAGAGAGGCAGCGAGGCGGAGGATTTCCACGACTGCTCATCACCGACAAGGACGTCGATCCCGATACTGGGAAAATTCGTCCGTCAAACCCGGATCAGCCAACACTCTGGCAAGAGGTTTGTGACGAGTTGGCCAATATTTGGTGGTTGAACTTGGGAAGCCCAGAAGCTTCTTATTTTTTCAAGTCGCGCCATGAAGATTTACTTCGTTGGCGCTCATTTCACGTTCAAAAGCTCATCGAGATGGTAGCTCAGGTGCACATGATGGAAGAATTCACCAGAAAGGGCGAGAATGAGAAGCTAGAATATTGGGCGAACCATAAACGCACACTCGAAAACTTTCAGGTGTCTCTCATGCAGCCCATGTGGGAAAAGCTTCAGTCCTACATCACGAGTGGACAGGAGTTAACGTAGAAGTTCGTACGCTAGGTAATGATATGCCAGACGTTGATGTCAAGGGCTTAGGTTTACGTGATCAGGCTCTTCTCGCGGCTTTACGCCTAACGGGAGGCGACCTGGGAAAAACCTTTTCCGCGGAAGATCTGCTCGTGGAAGCTTGGCGCCAAGACAAAGCGGCATGGGGCCTGCGAAAATTCGAAAACGAGTTTCCGGACGCCGAAAAGATTAATAAGGAACTCAATCGGCGTGGTTCTATCGGCCTCGTTGGGCAGGGCCTGATAGAGCGGGTTAGGCCAATGATTTATCGGCTCGCCGCCGCAGGACTTCACGAGGCTTCGCAGCTTAAACCGGGCGATGGAGTCACTCGCGAGAAGGCTGACCGCGAACTTGAATCGCTTCTATCGGGGATATTGGAGCATCCTGTTTTTAAAGCATGGCTGTCCGACCCATCCAAGCCAAAGTATTTCCGAGAAGCGGGGCAGTTCTGGGGAGTGGCACCAGGGATGCCGTCTAAGACCGTGCGAGACCGCGTGACCAAAATTGACCGTGTGCTCAACGCCGCATTGGAGCTGCTCGACCAGAGGTCTGTTGAGACAATCGCCAAGAATCGAGGAAAATCTCTTTTCGATCGAAATGACGTTGAAAGATGTCGAGAATTTCAAAGATCCCTTAAGAACAGATTTCAACGTGACTTGACTCTGCTCGATCCGGAATTTGTCGTAGGCGAGCCAAGCCTTGCTGAATCGAAAATCTGATCGACCAATTTAGCAAGATTCGGCATTTGGCTTTTGCCGTTTATCCCCCTCCCACAAACGTCACAATCTCCACCTCATCCCCGCCCTTCAATTTCGTATCATACTTATCCCCCCTCACCAGCCGCCGATTAACCTCCACGGCCACCTTGTCCGCCGTCAGGTTATGCGCCTTCAGCAGCGCATGAATATCCGCCCCCTCGGCAGCCTCAAAATCCTGTCCGTTCACTTTGATTCGCATGATGCCTTTGCCGCAAATCGCGGCTCCGTTCCGGCGCAGGCGGGCGATGTTGCCGCGGTGCTTATAGATGATCAGTGCCGGCAGCGCCAGGGCAAAACAGAGCAGGGGAAGCTGGGCGCCGGTGATTGGCCAGTGCTCGATCAATCCGATGATGATATACCCAACGGCAAACGCAAACGCCGCCGAGATCGAGCCTACGCTGATGTATTTGGTCAAAAGGAAGGCGATCACAAAGACGATCGCGCCGGGGATCAGGGCCAGGGTGTAAAAGGGGAAGATGCCGATCATCATGCCCGCGCTGGTGGCGACGCCCTTGCCGCCTTTGAATTTCAGGAAGAGGCTGCACATATGCCCCAGCACCGCGGCGGCGGCGACGGCCATCCACAGGAGGCAGGTCACCCAATCAGTGATGCGATAGCCAATTACTGTTCCTGCTGCCAAAGCGGGGAGTGCGCCTTTGAGCATGTCGAGGCTGAAGACGAGCCAGAAATATTTTCCGCCGAGGAGTCTGCCGACGTTGGTTGCGCCAATATTGCCGCTGCCTGCCTTGCGGGGATCGATTCCTTTGGCCTTGCCGACGAGCAGGCCGAAGGGGACCGAACCGATCAAATAGGCCGCTGGCACGAAGCACGCCAAAATCCATGCATCCGACATTCCCCTACATTTTAGTTTGGCCGCGACCAGAAGGGGAGCGCTCCCCCGCCCCATGACAAACCCCCAAAAACCGCAGACAATCTCCCCAATGAAGATCTACACCAAAGCCGGCGACGACGGTTCCACCGGGCTGATCGGCGGCTCCCGGGTTCCCAAGTCCGACGCTCGCATCGCCTGCATGGGCGCCATCGATGAGCTTAATGCCGTCATCGGCTGGGCGGCTGTTCAATCGGCCGAGCTTGCCGCCAAGCTTCTGCCCATTCAAAACGAGCTATTCATTGTCGGGTCGCAGCTTGCGGCCAATGGGCCGCACCCGGCCCATCTGCCCTCACTGGAATCCTCGAGTATCGACCGCCTGGAAATGGAAATCGACGCGGCAACGGAAAAGTTGGAACCCCTGAGAAATTTCATTCTGCCCGGCGGCGGCGAATCAGCCGCCCGGCTTCATATTGCCCGGGCGGTCTGCCGGCGAGCGGAACGGGTGCTGGTGGATTTTTCGCATGATCGGCCGGTTCCGCCGACGCTGCTGACGTATCTGAACCGGCTTAGTGATTGGCTGTTTGTGCAGGCTAGATTTGCGAACTACTGCGCAAAATAAAGGACATACCCTGGGAGAACCCGGTTTGAATTGGGGCAGGATTCCGGGAAAGCGAGAAAAGCGCACCCCTGCGGGGGTTGCGGCTAAACGGTGGGGCGCTACACCCCGACTTCTTCGAGCTTCGAATTTCGATTTGTCCCGGCGCCGGGATTCGAGTTTCGAATTTGCCCGGCACCATTTGCAATTGCACTTCCCCTCCGTAACCCCCACCGCCTGGTAATGCGCATCCACCGGGCAATGTTCGCCGGGGCTCTTCGCCTTGTCGCGGCAGGGGCAGCCGCAGCCATCGACGGCCGGGTCACGGTCTAACTGCTTCAAGAACGGGTTTCCGCAAAAGGAAACGCCGCAGCTCACCACGCGCAGTGAGCAGCGTTCGCAAACCTCGGCGCGATCTTCCCACTGGGGGTGAACTCGGGCGGCGCCGACTTGTCGTAATCGTGCCGTGGCGAATTTGCCCAGGGCTTCGAGAAAGTATCGCGTGACTCCGTTTTGCGCAATTGTTGTGGCCATAGGGATTTTTATCGGCCTGCGTCCAGTAAATCCTTCAGCCTAGTACGTGTCTGCTTTGGTCGAATTCTGCCCGGTTTCTCAACTGTTAAGCTGGGCTATTCTGAAGATTTGCCGATGAATTGTCCAACGGAAGGGGGTTGACGCATCCATTGAGTTCGATAGCGTAGGGCTTTGTTCAAAAATCGGCGTTAAACAGTGTCCAATCAAGCGGTCGCCCGCACCACAGGTGAAACGGATTTAACTCCTGGTGCTGCCGGGGCTTTGCCCCAGCAGCATTTTTCCGCCCATTCCGCGCACCTTAACCCGACCAATCGGATGCTCTTCGGGTGGATGTTCGGGTTTGTCCGTCCGGTTGTCGTCCTGCTCATTTTGGCGTGCTGGTGGGTGGCGGCGGCGATGGGGACGGAAACATTGACCCTGGCCGTCGCCAGAAAAGCGGTCAATGCCATCCAGGGAATCCAGAAGGTTGAGAAGGCGGAAACCCTCTCGCTGCGCCGGTGGCTTCTTCAGCCGGATGCGCACACGCAGGAATTGATTCGCTGGCTCAAATGGCTGGCGGTTCTGGTCATCGTCATGCTCGTGGTTCGCTATTTCAAGGAGACGGCGAACACGCGGATGAGCATGAACATGGTTTTCTATATCCGCGAAGCGGTGTACGACAAAGTTCAGCGCGTGGGCTTCGGCTTTCACGACGTTCACAGCTCCGGCCAGCTCATCAACCGGGCGCTCTCCGATCTGCAAAATGTCCGGACGTTCATCCAGACGGCGGTTCTCGTCACCCTCGACATTGTTCTGGCGGTGGCCTTCAACATCATCCTGATCTGGACGGTGAACAAGTGGGTGGCGGCGCTGTCGCTGGTGCCGCTGCCGATCTGGACGTATTACATATTGCGGTTCAGCCGGAAGGTGCAGCCGGTGGCCAAGAGCGTGATGGAGGCGGAGGATCGGAACGTCTCCATCATCACGGAAAACATCGCGGGCGTACACGTGGTGAAGGCGTTCGCCACCGAGAACCTGGAGATCGATAAATACCAGGCCAATTGCGACACGTTTAAAGGGCGGGTGCTCAATCGCATCCGGATGTTCGCGGATTTTCAGCCGGTGATTCGTTCGATCGCGATGGCGTCGCACCTGTCGCTGTTTCTGCTGGCCGGCATCCTGATGATCCACGGCAAAATGGCCGCCGGAGATATTTTCATGCTCGGCGGGGCGATGGGGACCATCCTTAGCCGGCTTCAACAGGTCGGTACGATCAACGAGCAATATCAACTGGCGATGGTCTCTTCGCGGCGGCTGTACGAAGTTTTGATGGCCGAGCCCACCGTTCCTGAAAGCCCGACGTGCATCGAGCTGCCGCCCGGGCCGGGAACCGTTACGTTCCAGAATGTCACCTTCGGATACGACCCGCAAAAACCGGTGCTTCACGACCTCAGCTTCGCGATTCCCGGAGGGTCGGTGGTGGCGATCGTCGGGCCGACGGGGGCGGGGAAATCGACCATCGTCAACCTCATCGCCCGCTACTACGACGTGCAGCACGGGCGAATTCTCATCGACGGCGCCGACATCCGCGACCTCACCCTCGCGAGCCTGCGGACGCAGGTGGCCACGGTGTTTCAGGAAACATATCTCTTCAGCGACACGGTTTCTGGGAACATCGCCTACGGCAGGCCGCACATCAGCGAGGGGGACATTGAAGCCGCGGCACGGCTGTCGCAGGCGCATGAGTTCGTCGAAGCGATGCCGCGCGGGTATCAGACGATGCTGGGGGAGCGCGGCGCATCGCTTTCCGGCGGGCAGCGGCAGCGGCTGGCGATTGCCCGGGCGATCGTCACCAATCCCCGCGTCCTGATCCTCGACGACGCCACCGCGTCGGTCGATCCGGAAACCGAAGACCTCATCAACCGCGCCATGCGTTTCGTGATGCTTGGCCGGACGACGTTCGTCATCGCCCATCGCATCAGCACGGTGAAGCAGGCGGATCTGGTTTTGGTCGTCGAGCACGGAAAGATCACCCAGATGGGCACGCACGACCAGCTTATGGCCGAGGATGGGCACTACCGCGAAATCGCCGATGCGCAGCTTCGCGGCGACGAGAACATTGCCCAGGACCTTGCCGATGCGCCGTCGCACATGAAGCGGGCGCAGTCCGATTCGGAAATTGCCGACGCCATTGCCGCCGCGGAAAAGGAGGGGTGAGATGTCGCTGTTCAACCCCACATCCTCGCGGAACCCGCGGCGAACTCCACTGACCCAGCCGCCCGTGCCGGTTGCGCAGGTGGAATCGGAAGACGAGGACCGTTATCGGCCGATCCAGTGGCCGCTGGTGCGGCGGCTGATGGGTTCTCTCGCCCCGTTCAAAAAACTCTATTTGGTGGCCATTTCGCTGGGGCTTTGCCAGGTTCTGCTCGACATGCAGAGCCCGGAATTTCTGCAGCGGATCATCGACTACGGCGCGCTTTACGCGCAGAAGGCGCTGCCGGGCGTCACCATGAACGCCGCGTCGTGGCACATCGTCCACATCATTGCCGCGTGGACGGCTGTCTTCATCGGCTCGGTGATTCTCCAGCGCTTCACCATCCTGTTAATGACCCGCGCGGGGGAGAGCGTGCAGTTCGAATTCCGGCGGCGGATTTTCGCCCAGCTTCAGCGGCTCTCGATGAGCTTTTACGACCGCACTAAGCTCGGGCGGATCATCAGCCGGTGCACCACGGATGTGAACAGCCTGCGCGAAGTGAACGTCTGGGGAATCTGGCAGATCGTCGCCAACGGCATGATCATGATCGTCGCCGCGATCAAGATGCTTCATAAGGACGCCCACCTGTTCTTCGCCATCTGCTGGCTAGGGCCGGTTCTTTACTTGCTTTCGCGCGTCTACCACAGCAAATCGGCGCTGCTCTATCAAATCTCCCGCGAGGGTTTCACGCGGGTCAGTACCAATCTCGCCGAAAATATCACGGGCATGCGCGTGGTCACGGCCTTCAATCGCCAGGACCCCAACCTTTCCGTCTTCAACCAGCTTCAGGACATCAACACCGCCAACAACATGGCCGTCGCCCGCGTGAACGGCATCTACCAGCCGCTGCTGGAGGTCATCCGCTTTGCCGGTCGCGTGACGATCCTTCTTTACGGCGGATACATGGTCGCGATGGGGGAAAAAACCGTGGGGCTGGTGGTCGCCTTCTACCAGTATTGGGACTGGTTCATGGGGCCGGTCGTTACGCTGGGGGCGTTTTACAACCAGCTCATGATGGCCATGGCAGGGGCCGAGCGCGTGTTCGGACTGCTTGATCTTAAGCCGGAGGTTTGCGACGTTCCCGATTCCCATCCGCTGCCGCGGGTGCAGGGGAACGTGTCGTTCGACCACGTGAATTTCGGTTACAACCCCGATCGCCCGGTTCTTCACGACATCACTTTTGAAGCGCGTCCGGGCCAGATGGTCGCTCTCGTAGGCCCCACCGGCGGGGGGAAGAGCAGCATCATCTCGCTTATCGCCCGCTTCTATCAGCCGCAGTCGGGAAAAGTTCTCGTCGACGGGCACGACATCCGCCTCATCACCGGCGATTCGCTGCACAAGCAGATGGGCCTCGTGCTCCAGTCCAATTATCTGTTCACCGGCACGGTCATGGAAAACGTCCGCTACGCGAAGCCCGAAGCCACCGAGCAGCAGATCATCGACGCGGCGAAAGCGATCGGCTCTTACGACGCGATCGTGTCGCTCACCAGCGGGTTCGAGACACACGTCGGCGAGCGGGGGGCAAGCATGTCGCTCGGGCAGCGGCAGCTCATCTGCTTCACTCGGGCTTTCCTGGCCGACCCGCGCATCTTCATGCTCGACGAAGCCACCAGCGCCGTCGACACCGCCACCGAGCAGCAGCTCCAGCACTCGCTGGAAAAACTGCTGGAAAATCGGACCACCTTCATCGTCGCCCACCGCCTGAGCACGATTCTTCGGGCCGACCAGATTCTGGTGATCGACGGTGGCCGGATCGTCGAGCGCGGCAATCACCGCGACCTCCTGACGCTTGACGGCAAATATGCCCACCTCTATCGCCAGTTTGTCACGCTGGCCCAATAACCCGCTCGGCGGGTTCCGCAAAGAACAAATATCCGCACGCCCGATAACGTCTCAGCCCAGCCCTCACAATCCCCAGGGTTCCACCAGCTCCACACCGTCGGTCGATTTTCCGGCTGAAAAATGAATGAACCCTGGTCTCATCCCGGCCGATTCAATTCGATATCAACGCCATGAGGTTCTCTATGAATAAGGCACGGGTTCGTTCACGCCGTAGCGGTATGGCGTTTATTTACATCATCGTCGCGCTGGTCGCGATGCTGGGTTTCTGCTCTTTCGCGGTCGACCTTGGCCGCGTGCAGACGGCCAAGACCGAGCTGCGCCGCGCCGCCGACGCCGCTGCGCGCGGGGGCCGCGAACATTCCGCTGGGGACCACGGCGGTGCAGAACGCCGCCATTGCCATCGCTGCACAGAATAAGTGCGACGGCTCCGCCGTCACGA
The DNA here is from genome assembly GCA_963755915.1 of uncultured Phycisphaerales bacterium. GTDB lineage: Bacteria > Planctomycetota > Phycisphaerae > Tepidisphaerales > Tepidisphaeraceae > PALSA-1353. Next base: position 912,933 of record CAVWLP010000002.1, on the reverse strand, counting down.
TCACTGCCTCCAACGTGCAGGTCGGAATCTGGAACACCAGCACCAACACGTTCAGCACCAGCGGCACCGCCAACAACACCAACACCTACAACGCCGTGCAGATCACCTGTCTGCGCACCGCCGCCAACGGGAATCCGATTCCCCTGCTCTTCGGGCAGATCCTGGGCGCCAACACGTGCAACGTCGACGCGACTTCCGTCGCCGCGCTGATTTCCACGAGTGCGCCGCTTACGGATTACGTCTCCGCGCACGGAGACCTCTGGCTCGCGGGAGAGCCCAAAGGAACCCTCGGCAGCGAGCCCGATGACTCCTACCAGCCCTCCAACAACGACCACCCCTGGAAATACGACATCGCCAATCCCGCCGCCGTCGCCAGCGCCGTCGCTTCCGCAGGCTCGAGCGGCAGCTACACTCCCCCCACCGACTCCAAAAAAGTCGAATCCACCGACTATTCCACTGGTGAACCTTACGGCTCCCCGGTCGCCTATGCCGTCTCGCCCGGCTCGGTCATCCAGATCTCCGTCCCCACGTCCGGTACCGGCAGCACCGCCTCCAACATGGGTCTGCTCGACAACACCGGCAGCGGAATCGACACCGAGGCCAACGGCAACGACGACGGCTCCACCGCCATCTTTAGCGACGACGCCGCCAACCCCACCGACGCCCAGGGCACCGACACCACCAGCGGCTCCGAGCACGGTATCTCCAATATCGAGACACCCTTGAACTCCCTCAACGGCGTCTTCCTTGACCAGGCCTCGTCTTCCGCCGGCGCCGACAACACTTCCGGTGAAACCGTCCCCACCGGCCTGAACTTTAGCACCCAAACCGAACGCGACTACACCACACTCGAACCCCAGCTCAACCAGAGTTTCTACGTCGGCACGGGCCAAACCTCCTCGGGCGTGCAGCAGACCATCGTGGTGCCCAACAACGCCTACGAGCTGTTCCTCGGCACCATGGACGGCCACGAATGGAGCAACAACCAGGGCGGCTTCAACGCCACCATCACGAGTTTCAATGTCGAAATCGTTCACTGATTTCCGCTGAATATCTGTGCCCAAAAACGCCCCGGAGGCTGAAAATCCGGGGCGTTTTCATTTTCGTTGCGCGCTTCCAACAAGCAGCGTTGCTCACGCCCCATAACCCCCTCCCTGCTCCCGATCCTCCCGCTCTAAACCTCACCGCCCTCACGCCCGGACTCGCGCCGCTTCCGGATGCCCCGGAAAATGATTGACTTTCCCGCGCTCATTTCCAAACGCGTGGCATACTCCGCACATGAGAAGCCCACTCACAACCGGCCGCTCCTACTGCCGACGCCGCGGTGTCGTACTGATTTACATCTGTGCCGCCCTGACGGTCATGCTGGCCTTCTGCTCGCTGGCCGTCGATCTGGGTCGCGTGCAGACCGCCAAGACCGAAATTCGCCGCGCTTGCGACGCCGCCGCTCGCGCCGCCGCGGCTTATGCTCCGCAGGGCCTCAGCGCCGTCCAGAACGCGGCCGTCGCCATGGGCGGAAAAAACAAGGTCGACACCACCTATCTCACCATCAATCCCCTGGACGTCTCCCTTGGCATCTGGAACAAACAAACTCAGACGTTCAGCCAAAACGGTTCGCCCGACTACGTGAACACGTTTCTCGCGGTGCAGGTCATCGGGCGTCGCACCAAGGCCAATGGAAATCCCATCCCTCTCATGTTCGGCGCTCTCATCGGCGCCAACTCCTGCGACGTTAATGCCACTTCCGTCGCGGCTCTGGTCTCCGTCCAGGCCCCCCAGCACATCTACGTCTCCGCCCACGGCAACCCCTGGCTGGCGGGCGAGCCCAAAGGGACGCTCGGCTCAGTGCCCGACACCGGATACGACAAGCCCTCGGCCAACGACACGCACCCCTGGAAATATGACATTGCCAATCCCGCCGCCGTCGCCACCGCCGACGACGAAGCCGGCACGGACGGCAACTATGTCGCCCCCACGAATTCCACCAAGATCGAATCCACCGACTACAGCGCGGGCGAACCGGATGAATCTCCCGCCGCCTTCAACCTCACCGTTACCCCGGGCTCCGTCATCCAGGTGAGCATCCCCCAGGATTCCAGCGACATGGCCACCAATTCCGGATACCTCACCGGTGGTTCCATCACCTACAATGCCGACGGTTCCGACAACGGTACCTACGCCATCTACAGCGACGACGCTGCCAACCCCAACCTCGCCCAGGGCACCGTCACCACCAGCGGCTCTGAGCACGGCATCTCCAACATCGCAACCCCCATCAATTCCGTCGTCGGCGTCTTCCTCGACACCAACAACGGCGCCGTTCCCGACGACCAGGGAACCGTCCCGAAGGGCGTGGACTTCAGCACCTCCAACTCCCGCGACTACACCACCTTCGACCCCGAGCTCCGCCAGACCTTCTACGTCGGCAGCGGCCAGAACTCCCAAGGCGTCGCCCAGACCATCATCGTCCCCGCCAACGCCACCACCCTCTTCCTCGGCACCATGGACGGCCACGAGTGGAGCAACAACCAGGGCGGATACCAGGCCACCATCACCCAGTACCAGATCGAACTGGTGCACTAACAGAACTTTGTAATCTCCCCCAAAGGCCCCGGTAAGGATTACCGGGGCCTTTTTGTGTGTAGAAGCGGGCGTCCCGCCCGACGGCCTCCGGCCTATGCGGAGTACCGCTCCTCGCCTCGGTTCGACTGAGCTCACCGAAGTCCGGCTGCGGTTCGGCATTTGGCATTCCGCATTCCGCATCTACAATTCCCCTCGATGCCCCGCGACCCCTACTTCCCCCGCTGGCGACACCTGCTTATGCAGGTGGTCATGTGGCTGATCCTCGGCGGAACCGTCGCCCTCGCCGCGCTGCTCGATCGCCATCTCCGCCTCGGGCAGATCATCAACTTCTCTGCCCCCATCACGGAAGGCCCCATCACCTTCTCCCTCCCGGACGGCTGGAAAACATTCTCACGCCAGGGCGAGGGGGATGGCGTCTCCCACATCGCCACGCAAACCGTCAACGGCATCGATCGCACCCTCACCATTTCCCTTCAACGCGTCCCCCGCCTCATGCCCCCGGCGCAGTACATCCTTCGCGCCCTGCCCATCTCCGGAGATCTTTCCCCCGGCGACTTCAAATCCATCTCCATCGACGGCTGGCCCGCGCAGAATATCCACTGGGCCACACAAAGCGTTTCTCTCCAATCGACCGGCGAAGTGAAATTTTCCTCCACCTCCGCCCTCATCCTCCCGGATAACCAGGCCCTCATGATCCGCCTCGACAAAGGCAAGGACACTCCCCTCGATCCTTCCGATGAAAACCTCTACAAGCAGGTCCTCGACCGCATCCAGATCTCCACCACGCGCCCGACCGCCGGCGGCAACCTCCAGCTCTCAACCAATGTCTCTGTCTCCGTCCCCTCCGATCTCCAGCTCTATCCGCAGCTCGATCCGCTTCGCGACGAGCGCTACGCCGCCGCCATCACCGACGACGGCGGCTGGGTCAGCGCCGAGTTCATTCCCGTTGCCGTCCCCGAACATCAGCCCACGCCCTATCTGTTCGCCGGGCTTGAAGCCCGCGAAGGGCTCGATTTCCGCAACCCTGAGATCGCCGATGCCTGGATCAATTGCCAGGTTGCGCCGCAAAACCCGGATCATTGGACGCTCACGCCGCAGGACTCGCCCGACGCCGTCATCACTCCGCGCCGGGTGGCCCATCTGGTCACCGGGCCGGGCAGCTATGGCCTGGTCGTCATCCTCTCTGCCGAGCCACCGGCCGATTCCACCGATCTCGACCGCCTCTGGGACGAAATTTCCGGCAACATCCACGTCGGCAAAACCCCCTCGCTCGTCGACGCGCTCAAGGCCGGCGCTTCTCTCATCCAATCCACGGCGCCCCACATGCCTGCCGAATCATGGTGGACCTGGACGCGCGGCGTGACGCCCATCGGTTTCACGCACCAATTCTCCAACCGCGATTCGCAATATGTCTTTCGATACACGGTCCGCCGCAATTGGGATGGCGCCGCCACCGCCATCCTGCAGCAATGGGGCTATAACTCCGCCGCCGGCCCGTGGGCCAGCATGAAACGCTCCGACGCCGAGACCAATCTTGACGATCCCCTCCTTCCCTTCTTCGAGCAGCAAACCACCGTCTCCGATTGGATCACCACCGCCGTCCGCGACCGAAGCAATCGCGAAACCACGGGCAATATCCGCTTCAACCCGCCCGCCTTCGTCCTCAGCCAGAATTTTCCCTGGCTTCTCTCTTCCATCAGCCCGAATCCCACCGCCTTCTGGACCGACCGCTTTCCCGGCGTCGAAGCCGAGTTGTTCCCAACCCCCGTCCTGCTCCTGGCCAATCGCGTTCCTTCACCGCCGAACCTCCAAATCGTTGAAGCCCAGGTCAACGGCTCCGCCCAGCTCAGCCATTGGTATTTCCACCCCGACCGGTCCCTCGACCACGCCGACTTCGCCGGCGACCTGCACCTTCATCCCTCCACCGAATCCGAAATCGACGCCGCCTTCGCCGGCGATTCCCGCTTGACCATCCAGCCCCACTAGCCGACCATAAACAGAATGCCAAATAGCCGTACCCCCCGTGCTCCAAAACTCGCGACTATTTTTTTCACACTTTTCGCACCTTTCATACTTTTCACACCGTCACATGTCTTCTCCCAAACCACCGCCCCCACGGATCTCCTTGCCCCCGCCTACCGCAACCGCGACCACTCCATCCAATTCCGCCCGCCCGCCGGCTCGGTAAAAGTCGCCAACTCCGCGCCCGATTCGATCGTCGAATTCGATCGCGACGACTATAACTGGCAGCTCAAATGCTGGAGCGTGAACCTCCAGCAATCCCTTCCCCTCACCATCCACAAAGACCAGTTCGGCGACGACCAGGACGGCGTGATGGAAATCACCATCGCCAACATCAAACGCCAGTCGCCCGATGCACAGGTCCTCCGCAATGAAGTCATCAATGTTGGCCCGGTTCGTGTGGGCTTGATCGCCGTGCGCTACGTCGCCGCCACCCACGACCGCCGCTATACCCAGCAGGCCATCTTCGAAGCCCCTAATGCCAATCACCAGCTCTACTACTTCTTCGATCTCACCGGCCCCGGCAAACCGCAATACGAATCTGACGATGTGGTCAACCCCGCCGAAAAGCTCGCCTTCGACACCTTCAGCCAGCTCGTCGATTCCGTCGTCCTCCTCGACCGCACCGAAATCGTCGATTTCGAGCGCCAGGCCCTCTGGGCCACCCGCGCGCTCTTCGCCCTGTGGGGCGGCGACGACTACGGACCCATCCGCGTCGCCCTCGTCCCGGACCAATACCTGCGGATCATCAAGGACGGCCAGGACATCGGCTACCAGCACGTCATCGAGCAGTACGAACCCGATTCCCGCTCTCCTGAAAGCTCGATCGTCAAGATCGGCGTCCGCTCCCACATGGCCGCCTCTCCCGTTCTCCAGTGGGACACCGAAACCTGGATGTTCAGCACCGCCGACCGAAAGCACGAACACTGGAAAACCGCTGCCAGCTGCACCGACAACCACGGGCAGATCGTCGACAGCTTTTCGCAGGTCGGCGTCAGCGACGAGGCCACCAAGGCCTTCGCCCTGCACCCCGTTCAAAACCCCGACGGCGCCATCCTTCCCAACCAGCCGGAAAACCTGAACTACGGCGGCCCCCTCGGCCAGGGAAACGTCGACGTCGAAACCAGCCGTACGCTCGAGGTGAACTCCACCCACCGCAACACCCAGCTCAGTCCCCTGCATGAGGAAACCCCCGTCTTCTACATCCCGCAGGCTTTCAACTTCATCCTCCCCGAAATCCTTCCGTCCAAGCCCAAGTCGTACATGGTTGCCACTTTCGTTCCCACTCCCCCCGAAGCCACCTCCACCGCGGGCGTGGGGAACATTATGCCGCGCTATCTCCAGGTCCTGCCTGTGCAGCACGTCACCTTCCGCGGCCAGGATTTCGACGCCGTGCCCATCTCCGACAGAATCACCCTCGATGGCACGCTAACGACGTGGTACGTCACCCTCGACGGCAAATTCCTCGGCAGCACCAGCACATTCCCCACCGGAAACAACGGCCAAACCTCCACGATTGAGGTGGTTCCGACGGACAACGAAACGCTGAGCCATCTCTGGACCCGGCCGGACCTTTCCGCCCCTTCCCAACCGGCAAATTCCGACACGGATGAGGTTTTGCCTCACTCCCCGTAATGCGATGCCCCCAGAAAGACCGATAATCTAAATGAGACGCCCATGCTGCGCACCATTGCCAAGCTCATCTTCCTATCGATCCTGCTGATCGCCGGATCCACGGGCCTGTTTTTCTACTACGTCCACACCGCCGCCCAGCGGCAGATCGAGGAAGTCGAGCGCAAGAACCAGGAGCTGGAGCAGATTCGCCAGCGCCTCGAAGCCGACCGGCGCGTAGCGAGGATTCTGGTCACCGCCCAGAAGATGTCCGGCGGACAACTCCAGACAACCCTCCTCTTCCAGGAGACAACGCCCGACGGCCGCGATCTGCCCGCGCGGCAATTTACGATCGACGGCACCGAAGCCCACTTCGACGCCGAGGTGATCAAATTCAAGGACGAGTACGTCGAGAAGCCGGAAATCGACCCGCTGCGCGGCCAAGCCATCATGCTCTTCACAAGAGTCTACGGCGCCGACCAGTCCCCCAACTCCGGCTTCGCGATCGACACCCCCAACTCCATCCCCGATTTCTACCGCGGCCAGGATCCGCAGATCTCGGAAGAACAAAAAGATCTATGGGATAATTTCTGGCAGCTCTACAACGACAAAGACGCCCGCGAATCCCGCGGCATTCGCGCCATGGACGGGCAGGGGCTGTTTGGGCAATTTCTGCCTGGTCACGTCTACACGATTACGCTTCGCCCGAGCGGGGATGGGTCGATTGAAGAAGCGCCGATTGATCCGCTATATCAGCAGGCGCTGACGCGGTAAACCTGACGCTTATGGCACAGAGGGGTCTAGGGGCAATGACGCGAGGATTTGCTCGATCTGAGTCTTGAGTATAGGCACATCAAGGCGTGCGGTGTCGTACACACGCGCCCAATTGACCTTAAAATAATCATGCACCAGAATGTGTCGCATTCCCTCGATTTTTGCCCATGGAATTTGCGGATGACTCTGTTTCAGGTCTTTCGATAGCCGGAATGTCGCCTCACCTACGATCATTACATGACGAAAGATGTGGGATTGAAGCAGGGGGTTAGCGTCAAATCCCGCCCGCTCTGTGGGGAGGTATCGTTGAATCTCGTTGACGGCATCGAGAATATCCTGAAGACGAAGTCGATTGCCCCTCTGGGTCGTCATAGGGGGACTGCCTCTTTGCGCACAATTTTTTCGAATCTTCCGCTTACGCGCCTTCGTCAACAACATCGACTCTCATCCCCAGAAATTCGCGCAGTTCCATCAGCAAACCGCCCTGGTCAAGCAATGTTCGGCCGTCGTCAAAACGAACAATCAGGTCGAGGTCCGATTGGTCGCTGTTATCGCCTCGCGCCACCGAGCCAAATATCCGTACATCGTGGGCGCCGTAGCGGCGGGCGATACTCAGAATCCCATCGCGTTTTTGTCGCAACATTTCCTGAGTTAATTTCATCTTATTCTCTCTTTTCCATTCTATCACAAGTATTGCGTCGGCAGCTTCCGATTCCAACCCGCGATTCTAATCCCCTCCCCCATCCCAACTCCAAAGCACAATATTCTTCATTAGCTGCAACGCATACTCCGGCTCATACCCCGCGATCCCCCAAGCATCCGCTCCCAAAAGTCCGCTGGTCATATCCACCGGCAAGATCAAAATCCGCCCCTGGCCTTGTTTGGCCATCATCGGCCGCCAGTCGGTGATGTCGGTGTACGATCTCACAAACTGCCGCACGTCGGGGTTGGAGACATCACTCATCCCATTGCCGCTGGCGGTCATCAATGGGCTCGAATCGCTCACCGGCTCGGCATTCGCATCCGGAAACATCCGCAGCAGCACGTCGTCGTGAAAGCTCTGCAAAAACGCATCCGGCTGGCCGCAAGGCTCGACCAGCAAAATCCCCCCGCCCTTCACATATTTCTTCATCGACGCGATCTGCTTGTCGGTCAGCTCCAATTTCCCCGTGCCGACGAGATCCGCCAGCGGCGCTTTGCTGGCGCTCAGATCTCCAGCCTCCGTCGCCTCCGGATCGATATCCAGGCTCGTCTGCTGCCGCAGCCATCTGCGCCCGCGATCCCACGCGTTTGGCTCCGGGTCCCAGTTGCCTCGATATTTCACCCGCGCGATCTTCATCGACGCCAGCGGCTCGTCCGGCGGCATCTCGATTTCCTCCGACTCCACGCGGTTCTTCAAATCGCTCTTGCCGGCCGCGTACAGCGCCAGGTTTACCCCCAGCTCAAACGCCGGGCGGTGAATCCGGTCCTGCCGAAGCTGCCAATACTTCGAAACATCCTCCGGCCAGTGCATCATCAAAATCCGCGAGCCGTTGCTGATCGCCTCGATCTTCGGATGATCCGAGATGTGATAGGAAACCGAAAAAACCACCGAATCGTCCGGCAAATCCTGCCACTGATATTGCGGAAAAAGCTCCCTGCCCAGTTGTCTGACGAACGCCGAAAATTCCTCGCTCCCGGCGTCCGCCTGCGTAAGCAGCATGCCGCCGTTGAGTATGTACTGCTTGATATTCCACTTGTCCTGGTCGCTCAGCTTCGGCGGCTTGTCGCCGGAGAGATAAAGAATCGGGCTGTCCGTCCACGCCTGGTTCAGCGGCACGATCTGCCAGTTCAGCGGCCGCTCCAGCTCCGCGCTGGCGAAGCGCGCCAGGTTGGCGACATCCCTCGGGCGGTTGGCCCAGTCGCCGTCGTAATTCAGCTTGTTCATCAGCACCGGGTGCCGGCCGCGCGCAGGAAGAGGATCGAGAATGCTGTGTCCACCACCGTGTCGAACGCGTCGCCGAGGTTTCCCCACGAGCCGTCGTCCTTTTGCGCCGCGATGATGTCCGCCGCCCGCTCGCGATACCAGTCGTGCGCACCGTAATATTTGTAGCCCGAAGCCAGCCCCGTCCGCTCCAGCCCGTACAGCGAATAATAGGTATAGAAATCCGCCGTGTGCGGCAGGGCGATCACGCTGTTGTCTTCGCTCGCCAGCCACCCCAGCGCCTTCGCCAGCGCCGGCGAATAGGGCGCCCGTCCCACCTGCTCCGCGTAATCCGCCGATTCCAGATAATCCTGCGCCACCAGCAGCGAGGCGATCCCCGCCAGCGTCATCGACCGGCTCGGATCGGTCTGGTCTTCGCGATAGCACCACTCGCCGTCCGGCAACTGGTATTTATTCCAGTGCTCGCGCACGTCGCGCCAGAAATCCATCGGAATCTGTATCCCCACCTCCGCGCCCGACCACACCCCGAGCAAGCCATACTGCGAATTCGAATTGTCCCAGAATGAAAAACCTCCGCCGCGCGGGAATTCGTTGTTGTACGTGAACGCCCCTCCCTCCTGCGACTGGATCAGCCAGTCGACATCTTCGCGGATGGCCGCATGATCCTGCGGCCTATCGTAAAGCGCCAGCGCCGTCGCACGAAGGGACCGGGCGTAGGTCACATAATCCGTCACCATCGGAAACTTCTTCATCGCGTCGATGGCGTCAACCATGAACGGGTTGTGGATGTCAAGCCGTTTGTCGTGCGTGGCCAGCCCCGCCTGCATGAGGGCATAGACCGCCAGCGTGTCGAGCCCCTCATAATGCTCGTATTGCCCGGCGATTTCCGGCCCGCTGAATTTTCCCAACAGAAAATCCACCCCCTTCTGGATCGAATCCCCCACCTGCGCGTCCGTCAAGCCCGTCTGCGGCACGGGATCCGGCTTCACCGCCGGATGCTTGTTCACCGCTATCCGCGGCTTTGGCGCCGCCTGCGCCGGAGGCGGCGTCACCGGCAACGGTAGCGGGGGAAGCAACAAAAAATTCTGGCTCTCGCTGGGCTCTGACGCGGGGCTCACCTGCCCCGGCGGGGGGGTCGGCGGATGCGCCGATGCCGACGCACCCGGCGATGGCCCAAGCGATGGCCCAGGAGATGGCATTGTCGCCGCCGCTTCTTTCTCAGCCTGCGGCTCGCTTCGCCGCCGTCAGCAGGTCATACAGCGAATCCTTCCGCACCCAGCTTCGCGCCAATTCCTGCTGCAAATACGGGTCGGTGATCGTCTGCCCCGAAACCATCCGCTCCAGCTCCTGGTATTTCTCATACGCCCGCTGGTTGTCGCCGTCGACGGCAAGCTGCTCCGCCTCATCCTTCAGCGTCAGGATCGCGTCGCGATTCTGCTGCTCCCACGTCACCACCGGCGCCTGTCCGCGCAGCAGCCACAAAAGCCCGATGATCAATCCCACAACCCCCGTCGCTCCTAGCGCCCAGATAATCGTCCGCCGCCGGCTCTCTTCATCCTCGATCGACCGCGCCGGCGAGCCCCTCATCAGCGAATCGATCCGCGACGCCGACGATGGAATCCAAACCATCTCCTGGTTCGCCGGCGGTTGCGCGGCCCCATAATCCGACAGCGGGGCGGGCGACCACTCCGGCGGCGCCATCGACGGCTGAGGCGGCGCCATCTGGGCGTTGATCTCGCCCTGGGCACCGAATTCAACCATCTCCCCTTCATTCACCTCGACGTGTACTTCCCCCGCCGCCGCCAGCGCCGCCTGGTGCGCCAGCGATGCCTCTTCCACGGCCGCCGGAATCTGCTCCTGAATCGGCTCCGCGACCGGCTCCTGCCCCAAGATCGGCGTTCCCGTCTCCTGGTTGACCTCACCATCCGCCGATCCCATCGGCGGCGGCTGCTCGTCCGCTGGCGGCAGCGGTGGCGCCGCCTGCGCCGCTTCAGGCATCAGCGGAATCGTCCCCTCCGGCGCCGCCTCCGCCGGGCCAGCCGCCTCCGGCGGGGGGGTCAGCTTCATCACTGCTCCACACGCAGGGCAGATCGTCAGCTTCCCAGTCAAATTGCTGGCAAACCACAAAATCTTCCCGCATTGTGGACACTGGGTCGTGAAAACCATGCGCTCGTCACATCACCGCGCAATCGCGGCAAGCCTAATTGTACGCCCAGTCTCCTTTCTCTGAAAACGCACGACCCGCTTTAGAACAAGTCCAATAAAAAATCGCGATCCAGAAACTATTGTGGCGGTTGGAACAGCGTCCAATCTCCGCATTGGGTGCCTGGATCGTAAACGAACCCCTGATCTTGTCGATTTGCAGCTGCCTGCAGGTCAGGCAAATGTCCCGCCCACATCGCCTGTTGCGCATTCGCCTGCACCGCCTTGTCCGCATCAGCTTTCGCGTCTGCGAACCTACCCAAAGATAATTCCGCCGCCGCACGAAACGCGTAAATATCGTTATCGAAATAATTATAAATCCCTACGGGCGACGCCCAGACGCGCGCGATTTCCAAAACCAGCGGAAATCGCTTTTGATTGTAGGCATAGGCCGCCGCATCGAATGCGAACGCTGCCGGAACCCAATCCTCGTCATCGTCGATGTTCTGAAGCGGATATTTCACGGCATTTTCCAACGCCGCCACCGCTTCGTGGTCGCGCCCGATATCACCGTAGTATCGACATAGATACCACCAGTGGATGAAACCGGGATTTGCTCCGGCCCAAGCGCGAAAGCTCGCCTCGGCCTGCGGTCGCGACTTAGAATCCGCCAATACTGCCTCCACCATCTTAGGTCGCCACCATTGCGGAAATCGTTGCGATGCAAGCTTACATGCCGCCAGAAGTTCGTCCGTCTTGCCCACCGAGTACAAGTAGTCCAATTTCTGCACGTAATTTCGATGGGACTTTGGGTCAGCTGCAATGCGCCGGTCGTACTCGGCAACACGTGTTTTTGCCAGGTCGTCGCCGACGGGTGATGGATGCGTCGAGGCGACTTTCGGCAGAGGCAATGGGCCGTTGCCAAAATCGCCTCCGACGAACCAGCCCTCCTGTCCAGCTCGGAATGAATAATAAACACCCGTGTGCGGTGCGCCGCAGGGATATCGAGCGAGTCGCCGTCGAAAAACACCATGCCCCCTGGCATCCTGGAGAGATAGTTGGGAACAAGATCGCCCATAGCCTGTGGCAGCATTCCATGGTCCGCCCGGAAATCGCAAATCGCTTGGACGATGTATTGATTCTGCTTCGCAATTGTCGCGAAGTCACTCATCCCCGGCGCCGTCAACCGCCCGAAAAATAGAAGATTTAGCGCGAAACGTCCCCCCACGATGATGAGCACGATTATGACGAGAATCCGCGCAACAATTTTCATTTTGCCTCCTCTCAACCGCGCGATCCCTTCTAACCCCAGGTCCGGATACCAATACGATCCGGTCCGGCCCCGCACTCAATAAAATTCTTCGTAATGTCCATCGGTGCCCTGTCATAAGTATGGGGAGTTTCTAGCCGCTAGTGCTGTCTATCGCACTTCCTGCACAAGTGTGATTGCCATGCGATTCAGAAGCGAATTGATTAATCGCCCTTGATTCTAATTTCGGGTTTCGTCATTCTGGTTTCCACAATGATCAAAATCGCCATGATCGGCGCCGGCAGCGTCGTTTTCTCCAAAAATCTCACCGGAGACATCCTCTCCTACCCCGAGTTCAAGAACGCCACCATCAGTTACATGGATATCGACGGCCAGCGGCTCGATGTGGGCGTCAATCTCTGCAAAAAAGTCGCCCACGCCCTGGGCGCCAATCCCAAAATCGAAGGCACCACCGACCGCCGCCAGGCCCTCTCCGGAGCAGATTTCGTCATCAACATGGTCCAGATCGGCGGCTTCGATTCCACCCTTGTCGATTTCGAAATCCCCCGAAAATACAGCCTCCGTTTCACCATCGCCGACACCACCGGCCCCGGTGGCCTCTTCCGCGCCCTGCGAACTTTCCCCATGCTCACCTCCATGTGCCGCGACATGGCCGACGTTTGCCCGCGCGCTCTATTGCTCAATTATTCCAACCCCATGTCGATGAACATGCAGACGATCTCGCGCACGAGCTGCGTTCCCGCCATCGGCCTGTGCCACTCCGTCCAGGGCACCTTCGACCAACTCATGCGTTACATCAACGAAGACCCCAAAAAAGTCTCCTTCATCTGCGCCGGCATCAACCACATGGCCTTCTACCTAAAACTCAAAAAAAATGGCGAGGACTTGTATCCGCGCCTTTTCCAGGCCATGCAGAACCCCGAAACCTTCGCCCACAACGCCGTCCGTTTCGAGCTCATGAAACGCCTCGGCTATTTCGTCACCGAAAGCTCCGAGCACAACGCCGAGTACAACCCCCATTTCATCCCCCACGGCCACGAGATGGTCGACCGCTTTCACATCCCCCTCGACGAATACCCCCGCCGTTGCGACGCCATCATCGACGAGTTCGAGCGCATGAAGACTTTCAGCAAAAGCCCCGAAAAAATGGACATCCACCGCAGCCACGAATACGGCAGCACGATCATCCACTCCATGACGACCGGCACACCCACCGTCGTCTACGGCAACATGCCAAACAACGGCGCCATCTCCAATCTCCCCAAAACCGCCATCGCTGAAGTCCCCACCCTCGTCGATCGCAACGGCCCCCAGTTCACCACCGTCGGCGAACTCCCGCCGCAGCTAGTCGCCTATATGAATCCCCACATCTCCCAGCACGAGCTATTCATCCGCGCCGCTCTGGAAAACCGCCGCGACCACGTCTACCAGGCCGCCATGTTCGACCCCCTCACCGCCGCGGTTTTGCCCCTCGATAAAATCGTGGAAATGTGCGACGAACTGATCGCCGCTCACGGCGACCTGCTGCCCCCACTCCCCGCCAAAACCCTCGTCCCCACCAGCGGCAAAGACTATCCCTCCGCCGACATCCCCGCCTGCCGCCAAAGCTGGCAAAACGTAAAATCCGCCGCCAAATCCCCCACCCAAACCAAACTCTATTAATTCCCCTCCCACTTTCTTACCTTCACACCTTCACACTTTCTCACCCTTCCTCTTCCCCCTCCTCACCCGCACGATTACCTGCGCCCCAATCTTCTTCCGCCTCTCCCAATCGTATCCCATCGCATATCTCCCTCCCATTTGGCGACTATGCGGAACCTTAAACCCCGTTCCCGCCCGCTGATCGCAATTCGGACAAACCATATAAATCTGCGTGTCCGGCAGCGGCGCCGTCTCAAAATGCGCCGCCGCCCCGCACGCCGGACAATTCACCGATACCAGCCGCGCCGCCCGCCTCCCCATATACGCCGCATATTGATTCAGCACCACCAGAAACACGATCGCCTCCACCAGCATCAACCAGTCCGAAAGTCGCCGATGATTCGTCAGCCCCAAAATCACTGCTAACCCCACAAAAATCGCCAACCCCACAAGCACCATGCCCAGAACCGGCAACACCATCCAAAACTGCTGCCGGAAAAATAATTTTCCCCGCCGCCGCGCCTCGGCTTCAAACGCTTCGTTGCTCGTCGATTCCGCCTGCATATTCACGTGAGTTTTCGGCTACATGCCCTGCCCAAAGCACCACACTCTCGATTGTACCACCCCACGCCTTCGCACCCTTCCCAATTCCACACACGAAAATTTAACATTGCAACCGGCAAATTTCCGCTATACTGCATTTTCCCGTTCAACCCTGGGCTCCATTCGTAATAGGGAAGGAAGTCGATGCCCCAGTCACCGCCGCGAGGCGATCATTCGCCGCGCCCACAGACCGATCGCCCATTTCGGCTCTGGATCGCCCTGATCGGGATGGTCTGCATTGCCCTCATCGCCGCCCAACCCCCGCACGAAAACGCTTCCCCCTCAACTCCCATCCTTGAAGAGCAGCTCGACCTTGCCGCGCTAAAAAGCGATCTACCTCGACTCAAATCCATCTGGGCATCCTATGAATTCTCGCCTGAGCTCGACGACCCGCGTCCTGTCCTGGCCAATCCCCTCCGCTGCGCCGCCGCCTCCGGCAGTCTCCCGGTCCTTCTCCAGCTTCTCGACTGGGGCGCCGACCCCAACTTCCCCAGCCCCGCCGGACGCACCCCCCTCATGTGCGCGGCGGGGGCCCCCAACTCGGCCACCACCGCCCTCATCCTGTTAAATCACGGCGCTAATCCCACCGCCCGCGACATTAGGGGCCGATCCCCCCTCAGTTTTGCCCAGGCGACCCATGACGCCAAACTGATTTTCCTCCTGAGCAATTCCCCCCAGCCCTCCTCCAAGCACAAATAGGCTCGTTTGCCGTACGTTAAAAATAAAACGTCCATTTTCACATCTGAGCGACAATATTCTCTTGAACGGAGGCTTTATTTCTCTCTCTGACGCCGAGCTTCTTCGCCTCTACGCGCATGTCGGCGACCAGGACGCCTTTCGCCCTGGTTCAGCAGTACGTCGACCTCGTCTATTCCGCCGCCATGCGCCAGTTGCGCGACCACGCCCTGGCCGAAGACGCCTCTCAGGCCGTCTTTATCGTTCTTGCCCGCAAGGCGCGCCATCTCAACGGCAGCACACTCCCTGGCTGGCTTATCAAGACCACGCGCTTCATCGCCATGGAAGCACGCCGCGCCGAAATCCGCAGAAAAATTCGCGAACTCCAGGTGGCTTCGATGAAAACCGAATCCGATTCTCCCGACAATCGCCCGCGAATCAGCGAGCTTCTCGATGAGGCCCTCTCCTACCTCGGCCCGCGCGACCGCACCGCGATCACGCTCCGATATCTCCAGGGATATGCCCCCGCACGGGTTGCCGCCGCCATGGGCGTCACCGAATCCGCCGCCACCAAGCGCCTCACCCGCGCCCTGGCCAAGCTTCGCAAGCGATTTGCCGCGCGCGGAGTGGAAACCGCGATGGAATTCCCCCTGGAATCCCCTCTGGAATCTCTCGCCGCCACCATCATTGCCCTCGGCCGTCTCCCCACCCCCTCGGATCTGGCGGCCAAGTCTTTTGCCGCCGCCATGCAACCCACCGTATCGGCCGCGGTTCCCGCCGCCGCTTCAACCCTCACCGCCTCGTCAACCCACGCCGCCCACGTGCTGGCCCAGTCGGCGTTTTCGTCTTCAGCGATTTTTGCCATCCCTTCGTCTGTCGCTTATGCAATCGCCGCGGTTGTCGTTACCGCCGCCGCCAGCATTGGCGGCGTCAAAATCGTCCGCCATTTCTCGCCGCCGCCCGCGTCAATCTCCGTCGCAACAATCGCCGACCCTCCCCCGCGCACGGGCACGATCCGCGTCGGCCTGCTGCTCAGCGAATTCACGGCCGCCGGTCCTCACGAATCTGACGAGCCCTATGCCCTCAAAGACGGCTACCTCGACACCTTCCGCGCTCTTCGCGACGATCCCGAAATCCAGGTCGTGCCCGTCATCGAGCCGGGGACGCAGGATGCAACAGATCTCGCCGCCGCCCTTCACGCCGGCTTCCGCGGAATCACTCCACTGGACGCTTCCCAAAAAGATCAACTGCTGAGCCTCGATGTCATCGCCTGCCAGCGCGTCTGGAACGAAAGCCCGCAAATCGTCGCCGGCATCGAATCCGCCGTCCGCGCCGGCAAGGGTCTGCTGGTTCTCTCCGGCTTCGCCCTTCAAACCCCCGGCATCGGCACTCCCCCCGTCGACGAGCTTAACGGCCTCAAGCAAGGCGTCTGGGAATACTGCTCCGTCGGCGCCGATTGCCAGGTCCTCACCCCCCACCCCCTCCTCGGCAATCTCAAGACCGACGACTGGCTCACCCTTCCCGTCAACGGTGAATGCGGCACCCTCGCCGACCGCGCCATCGGGCTCATGTCCGTCACCAATCTCGACGACATCCATCCCGTTACCTCCCGCGACCCCATCCCCGCCAACTACGCCTTTTATCCGCTGATTCTCAGCCGCCTCGGCAGCGGGCGAATCGTCAACTGCCAGTTTACCAGCTGGGAACCCATTCCCGACGATCTCCAGAACCCCACCCACGGAAAATTCCTCATCCACTGCGTCGATTGGCTGGCCAATCACGTGATGGAATGACCCAACCCAAAGGATGTATCCCTCATGTTGTTTTTACTACAAACAAAATTTAAATCGCCCAACATCGAAAAAGACCGCCCCATCCGCCTCTGGATCGGCCTGCTCGCCATCTGCAGTATCTTCTTTCTTTTCGGCAACGCCGCCACCCGCAACGTCTCCCACCTCCCCCCGCTCGACGGCCAGCTCGAATTGGCCGCGATGAGGGGAAACATCCCCGTCCTGCTGCAAACCTGGTTTTCCCACCAGAACACCCCCGAGCAGATCGCCGATGTCCGCTCTCATCTCAATTCCGCCCTGCGCGGCGCCGCCTGCGGCGAAAACCTTCCCGCCGCCCGTTACCTCCTCCAATGGGGCGCCGACCCCAACGCCCCCAGCCTCGCCAACAAAACCGCCCTCTCAATCGCTCTCAAATCCCACAACCCCGCCCTGATCTCCCTCCTGAAAAATCCCCCGCCCCACAGTTCCCCCTAGCGCACAACTCCCACTTCGAATTTCGATTTTCGAATTTGATTCGTCATTCGAATTTCGAATTTCGAATTTGGTCTAGGCCCGCAATCGCCGCCGCTCGCCGATTCGCCAGCTCGACAGGATCAACCGTCACCCAGCCCCCATACCCTGCCTGATCCAAATCCCGCAGCAAACTCTCCCACTGAATCGACCCCCGCCCCATCACCGCTGCCTTCGTCCGCTTTTCCGTCCCCAGAATCGCATCCCTCCCCCTCACATGCCGGATCATTCCCCCCACCCGCGAAAAAATCTCCCCCTCGCTCCAGTTGTCCTTCAACATTCCAACGGGATCAAAATCAATCCCCATCCACGGACACCCGCCCTTTTTGATAACTCCCTCCAGAATCTCAAACCCCGCCAACTCACTCCGCAGCGCCACCATCACTCCATGCCGATCCGCCCGCCTCCCCAACTCCACCCACGCCTCCTCATTCCCCGGCATCGGCCCAATCTCCACGCACACCAACCCGCACTCCAATCCCTCCGCCGCCACGAGCATCTTCTCAATCCAATCCAACCCCGCATCCACATCCGTCATCCCCTTGCTCCCCAGATCCACCCGTAATCCCACCAGCTCGATATCCCCCGCGCGTAAAATCCCCCGCACTTCGCGTTTGCCGCTCTGCGACAGCGATAATAGATCGAGTTCCCCCTGCCGCGCCTCAAGCTGCACGCCCCCAAACCCGCACACGCGCGCATCCTTCACCGCGGCGCGAAAATCCTCATTAAGCGCCGAAGCCACCACGCCGATTTTTGATTGCATTACTTCGCCGCCGCGAGTTCCGATCGCTTCTGCGCGATCTGCTTCAGCAGCGCCTTGAACGGATCGGCAAACTTTGCCGTCCCCTCTTCCATCAGCTTGTCTTCCATCTTCCGCTTGTCCACCTTCGCGTCGATCTCATCCAGGATCGCCTTGGCCGGCATCTGATCGACCAGCCGCTTATACGTCTTGTTCAGCTTCTCCACCGCGTCGTTCGTCGCCGGCGGGTTCGTCTGAATATCGCTCCCCGCCAGCGCTTCCACATACTTATCTGCCGGATCGCTTGCCTTCTTCGTCCCCGTGCTCGCGAAAATAATCTCCTGCTGCAGCGGCAGATTCTTATCCTTCCAGAACGATTGATTAAGCTGCCACAACCTCTTTGCATTCACGATCCCCACCAGCCCCTGCGCCGCTGGCGAAAGCGTCGGCACATTCTTCTCCGTATACACATCCACCCGGCTCACGAAAATGCTGTAAACACTCTTAAACGCCGATGTGCCGTTCTTCCTCCGCTGCGCCCGCGCCAAACATTCTCCCGCGCAATCTCATATTGCCGCTCGGAAAAAATCAGCGTCACGTTCAGCGTCACTCCCGCCGCCGCCAGCTCTTCCAGCGCGCCCAGCCCGCCTTCCGTCGCCGGCACCTTGATCATCCGGTTCTTCTGCCCCGCCGCCCACTTCTTCCCCAGCTCGATATATTTCCTGGATCGATCCGCAATCACTTTGGGCCCCAGCACCGTATCTTCCAGCAGCGGATCCAGCTCAAAGCTCACATACCCATTATTTCCCTTGCTCTTCTCCCACACCGGCGCAAACCCCCTGCGCCTCCGACACCAGCTTGTCCGTCATCGCCCACGCCACCGCCTGGTCATCGCCCCCCTGTTCGATGACCTCCATCATCGCCTCATCCTGCGACCCCCCTTTAAGGATGTCCGAAATGATGATCGGATTGGATGTCGCGCCGGAAGCCCCCAGCGCAAAATTCTTCTTCACCAGCGCAGGCTCAATCGAATCCAGCCAAAGTTTCGTCCCGGTAGCGATCAATGATTTCAGCGACATGAGAGTCTCCTTCCAATGAAATTACCTAATCCCGATTTCCTATTGTTTGACCGAAATCGGCAATAGGCAATAGGCAATTCGATTTCTCTTCATTCGGCAATTGGCAATCGGACTTCGGTGAGCTCAGTCGAACCGCAATCTTCACAATCCCCCTCCCACTGGCTCTGTCGCCGGCGTATTGGTATTCGCCACCCCCGGCTGCATCGTACTTGCCATGCTTTTTATAAATATTGGCCCAATCACGTTATCTATCGCATCCTGATCCACCGATATGACCACCTGCGTCCCCCGCACGGCCGGCTTCATCACCGCCGCCAGCCGATCATAATCATCAGCCGAAACCCCCATCTGGCTGGGCGCGTTCTGCGCCTTTCCCTCCGCCACCTGCTGCGAAATCCAGCTCGACATCGCCCCCGCCGAGTCCGCATCCTTGCACTGAATCGTCAAACTCCCCGACTCCTTCGGTGGTGCCGACACCGACAGCGAAACCCACGTCACCCCATCCCACACCGGATCACTCAGCGGCGACGCCGGTGGCAACCCCTGCGCACTCGCCGCCCGATTCATCTGCGCCATCATCATCGCAAAAAACGGATTGTTCTTCAGCGTCGACGGACTGACCGCGATCCTCATCGCCCCCCCGTTCCCCGCCGCCAGCGCATCGGTCAAATCCGGCCGCGGCTCCGTCGACGCCGTCTTCATCCGGTCCACACCCGCCCCCGTCGAAAACACCATCACATTCCCCACCACCGCCGTCGCCGGCTGCATCCGCGCCCATTGCGCCGCCCCATCCGCTGGCATCCCCGCCGGCGCCGCAGGCGGCTGCGGAAAAACCTTCGCCAGCGCCGTCCCATCCGATCCATTCAGCGGCACCACCACACCCCCCGGCGACCCCGACATGATCCCCGACAGCGAGATCACCACATACAAATCCTTCCCGCCCGCCGCCTTAAAATCCCCCGCCCATTTCCTCATCTTCCCCAGCGACTCCTTCATATCCTTCACCTGCTGCGCCCGCTGCCCATCATCCGGAATCGTCGTCACCATCTTCTCGTGCCACGCATCCAGTTGATCCATGTCGATCGCCGAGAAATCCACATAAATCACCCCATTCGTCTGCGAATCCACAAACGGACTGATGACATCGTCCGCGCACACAAACGAAACCGCGCCCAACACCAGCACCACTGCCAAACCCGCCCAGATATTCTTCTTCAATTCAGCCTCCATGATCGTCCACGCATTGTCCAACAACAAATGCCGAATGCCAAATGCCGAATGAAATATAAAACGCCGGCATTTCGTCTTTCATTCGGCATTTGGCATTCGGCATTCGGCATTCCCAACAATCTCCACATCCCTCACATTCAACTCCACACTCCTCCTCCCATTAAACTCATTGATCTCCGGCTCCGCCGCCAGCCTCACCTCCGTCCCCGCTTTGAGCCGATCCACAATCGCTGCTGCCCCAAACGCAATACACTTCATCACCCCCTTCTCCCCCTTCACCTGAATCTGCAAATGCTCCCCCGTCTTCCCGACTCTTCGAGGCTCCGCCGCCACTGTAATCCCCTCCACACAAATCACCGGCCTCCGATTTCCATGCCCAAACGGCCCCAGTCTCTTCATATCATTCACCAGCCCCTCCGTGATCTCCGTCAACTCCGCCCCACACTCGATCCTCAGCCTCGGCAGCAGCATCTCCTCGCTCACCACCCCCCGCGCCACCTCACAAAACGCCGCCCGAAATTCCTCCAGTTTCGCCGTCTCCATCTTCAACCCCGCCGCCATCTCATGCCCCCCACACGCCAGCAAATGCCCCCCGCAAGCCTCGAGTGCTTTCGCCAGATGAAACCCGGAGATCGACCTCCCGCTCCCCTGCCCCACGCCATTGTTCAGCGCCACCATCACCGTAGGCCGGCAAAACCGTTCCACGATCCGCGACGCCACAATCCCGATCACTCCCGCATGCCACCCCTCCGCCGCCAGCACCAGCGCCCGGTCATCCTTCCCCCACCCATTGCTCTCAATCTGCCCCAGCGCCTGCTCGAGAATCTTTTTCTCAACGGCCTGCCTCTCCCGATTCTGCCCCTCCAGGTAGACCGCAATCTCCTTCGCTCGCGCTTCACTCGCCGTCGTCATCATCTCCACCGCCAGCGCCGCATGCCCCAGCCTCCCGCACGCATTCAGCCGCGGCGCCAGCAAAAACCCTACATCATACGTATCCAGATTTTTCCCCCCAGCGACGCCGATTCAATCAGCGCCCGAATCCCCGAAAGCTTGCTCTGCCGCAACCCGCTAAGCCCAAAATGCGCCAGCAGCCGATTCTCCCCCACCAGCGGCACCACATCCGCAATCGTCCCCAGCGCCGCCAATGCCGTCGCCTCGACGAGAAACCCTCGAAACGATTCACTCACTCTCGCCGCCCCTCCCGCCTTCTGCCCGATCCCCCAAGCCAACTTCAGCGCCACCCCCGCCCCGCACAAATATGGATTCGGATACGCCTCCCACTCCCCCAAAAGCCTCGGATGCACAATCCCAAAGCACTCCGGCAACACCGGCGGATCCCCATGAAAATCATGATGATCCGTAATAATCAAATCCACCCCGCGCTCCCTCGCCACCCGCGCCGGCTCCACCGCCGTGATCCCGCAATCCACCGTCACAATCACCTTCGCCCCATCCGCACAAATCTGCCCAATCGCCTCCGAGTTCAGCCCATACCCCTCATCGATCCGGTGCGGAATATACGTGGAAACTTTCCCCCCCAGCAGCACGATCGCATGCCACAAAATGCTGGTGGCCGTAATCCCATCCACATCATAATCCCCGTAGATAACAATCTTCTCCCCATCCCTCACCGCCCGCGCAATCCGCTCCGCCGCGCAATTAAGCCCCGGCAATTTCCCCGGCTCCTCCAGCCCCAGCAGCGAAGGCTTCAAAAACCCCTGCGCCGCCTCCACCGACGTTATCCCCCGGTTCAAAAGCATTCTCCCAATAATCGGCGAAACTCTCAGCCCCCGCGCCAGCTCTTCCGCCCCCTCGCGCCCTTCTTCAATGTCCCACCGTCTTTTCAGATACATCCCTGCATCCTCGATTGAACCCAATGATCCTACCCCGAATATTGTTTAGCCGCGACCCGAAGGGAAGCGCTTCTTCCAATCCCGAAACCCGAAACCAGAATGACGAATCAAACCCGAATGCCCAAATGACGAATGAAGCATAGGCCCCCATTCGTCATTCGGTCATTCGGATTTGATTCGGAATTCTGGTTTCGTCATTCGGATTTTCCGCAACTCCCCCTCCGAAACCCCCGTCGCCCTCTCCATATAATCACAAATCACCCCCAGCTCCTCATCAGTATATCTCTCCACCAGCTTCATAAACGCCTTCCCGATCGCCTCATACTTCGGCCCCAGATCTTTCAGCCTCTCCTCCCTGACCTTCACAAACACTTTCCTCCGGTCCTGCGTATCCCTCAGCCGCTCCACGAACCCGCCTCTTTCCAGCCGGTCCAGGATATGGGTAATCGCCCCCGTCGTCAGTCCCGACTTCTCCGAAAGATACCCCGCCGTCACGCCCCCCTCCGGAGCCCGCAGGATCAGGTCAATGCACTTGGTATCCGTCGCGCTCAGTCCCGCCGTGCGCGCAATCGCCTCATGCAGAAACACCGTCTGCGTGCTCATGGCTCTCCCCAGGTCCCATAATTTACCGAGCAGCTCCGCCCGCTTCGATTTTTTGCCCATTTTCCTTGACTTTAATTACCTGCATTATTAAGATACTTCACGAATAAGATAATACTGCGCCGCTCAGAAATCTTCAAAGGACTCTCCCATGACGATGACCTACGCCCCCAACCCCCCACACCGCTCCAGCACCATGGAAGGCTTCCTCGCCCGCTGGTACGCCAAAACCCGCAAGAGTGACATGTCCGACTTTATCACCCAGGCCAAAGATTTCTCCCAAACGCTTTCTCCCGCCGCCGAAGTCCTCGAAATCGCCCCCGGCCCAGGCTTCTTCTCCATCGAGCTCGCCAAGCTCGGAGATTTTAAAATCACCGCCCTCGACCTCAGCAAAACGCTTCTCGATATCTCCCGCCAGAACGCCCAGGATGCCAACGTCCACATCGACTTCCGTCTCGGCGACGTTCACGGCATGCCCTTCCCCCCAAACTCCTTCGACGCCGCCTACTGCTCCGCCGCCTTCAAAAATTTCTCCGACCCCCTCCAGGCCCTGCGCGAAATCCACCGCGTCCTCCGCCCCGGCACTACCGCCACCATCGTCGACCTCCGCAAAGACGTCTCCCTCGACGAAATCAAAACCTACGTCCACCAGAGCGGCCGCTCCAGGCTCGACGCCTTTCTAACCACATTGATTTTCCGCCACACCCTCATCAAGCGCGCCTACACCCAAGCCCAGTTCGAAGATTTCGCCCGCCGCAGCCCCTTCCACGAAGCGCAGATTACCCCGGGGCCCATTGGACTAAAAATCCTCCTCACCAAACCCCACTAACCCCCCCCAAAAAATCCCCACCCCCAACCGCGCCGTTACCAAAGCCGCGGGGTGCTTGCACCCGCGGAACTTCCCCCCCCGCAAAAGCCCCACGATTGCCATCTTGGGGCCTTCCCCCCAATCCAATCTCAAATTCTCAAATCTGAAATCCCGATTCCCCAAGCCTACCCGTTGCCCCAAATGCAACGCAAAAAAGAAAACCTAAAAACCCAGCTTCGCGCAGAGCCGCAGAGAATCCCCCAAAAACCCTTTCTCCGCGCCTCAGCGCCTCCGCGCGAACCTTCCCCTTTCCTGTCCTCCCACCCCAACGTCGTCCCGAACGTCGCCGGCGCAGCCATGTGCCATCGCAGCGGAACCGCGCGTTCCATTCGAGTAACCGCGTCCACCTCGTCACCCAAACCACAACCGATAAAAATCTCCCCCCGCACCCCGCCGACCCCGCAGCGCGAATGAGATTCTTCTCCCCGTGTAGCCGGCCCCGCTTGCGGGGCGCGTCTTTCGATGTCCACAAATTCTAGTCCCTCATCTAGTCGCGACCCCACTCGAAGCGCTTTTTTACCTGGACGGCTCCCACGGATCAGATGCTTTCACCACGCGCCGCAATCTCGCAATGCACCACATCAAAATGCCCACCCATGCAACGACCAACACAACAATTAAAAAATCGACAAAGGCCTCCTCCCCCCCACCCTGTAATGTGCTCATGTCATAAGGCGGCCTGTACGGCGCGATCGCCAATTCATGCAATCCCCATATTATCCCACCGACGAGAATCAATAGCACGAGTGGAAGCGCGACCGACGGCGATCGCGGGCGTTCACTTCGATACTCGAGCTGGAAAATGCGCTTCATGATGAGCAACTATGCCATCGCGCGATGGCAATGAGCCAGAGGATGCCCAAGAACAAGCATACTGCAATGGGAGTCCAATTCACTCACACGTTCCTTCGTCGCTTATAGCTGCCGACGTCCTCCCCAAATGGCGAATTCCGTTGCCCAACAAGGCCCACTACTGGCAACAAAAGCGCCCCCGAAATCGCGCCCGTGACCGCGCCGCCCTCCGTCAGCTCCGCCGCCAAAGCTGGCGCGTCCTGACCCTCTGGCAATGCCAACTCAAAAACCGCACCATCGTTGTCCGAACAATCGAAAAACTACTCGAATCATAAGCCATTGATTCCAAGCAAGTTATAACCACTCAGCCGCACCATTCCTAAAAATCGGACACCCATTCAACCCAAATCTGAAATCTCAAATCCCAAATCCCTCCCAACCCCCACCCCATCAAAGCCTTACATCACAACCAACTAACTAGCATTCACTAACAATCCCCCAATAGTGTCCGGAACGCGGGCTCACCAATGACACAATCTTGCGCTTGCGCGAAGCAGCGTTTTGTGGTTCACTGCCGCCACGTGCACGCGGACCTTTGCCCAGCTTCTGGATTGCCCGCCAAGCCGGGACGAAAGCCGCGGCCGGCGGTGCGGGGGGAGGATTTGTTCGGCGGCAAGTACGTCGGTATTTTGCAGGATCATCTGGCCCGCCTGCGGGCGGCGCATCCCCACCCCAATCGCACGCTTTTTTATGACGATGTGACCCTTGCCTATCTGCTGGCGTTTTTCACGCCGGCGATTCGCAGCCTGCGGACGATGGAGGATTTCAGCCAGACCGAGCAGATGCAGGAGCAGCTTTCGGTCGATCGCCTGCCGCGTTCCACGCTTTCCGATGCCAACGCCCTGTTCGATCCGACGCTGCTGGAGCCGATCATCGAGGAGTTGCGGGCGCGGCTGCCGCACCTGCGTCACGGCGATCCGAAGCTGGCGGAGTTGACCGAGCGGGTACGGGTGGTGGATGGGTCGCTGTTCACCGTTGCCGCCGACGTGGCCTGGGCGCTGCATCAAAGTCGACCCAACGGAAAGCCCATGGACACGATTCGCCTGAATCTTCAATGGGCGGCGGGCGTGGGGGTTCCCGAGGGAGTGACGATCAGCGGCGCGGGATGCTCCGAGGCGCAGGCGCTGATGCAGTCCCTGGAGCCGGGACAGATTTACGTCATGGACCGCGGCTACGTCTGTTTCGAGCTGCTGGAGCGGATCGTACATGCCTGCAGCGATTTTGTGCTCCGGCTCAAGTCAAACAACTATTTCATTCCCATCGAAAACAATGACTTGACCCCCAAGTCCCTGCCGCTGAGCGATGAAGACCGCGCTGCCGGCATTCTCAGCGACCGGATCGGATACCTGGGCTCAGAAGGGCCACGCTTTGCTCCTCCGGCGGGAAAATGGCTTCGGGAAGTGACGATCTTCGACCCGGACAAACCCGACAGGCCCCTGCGGCTGCTGACCAATCTTCTTAACATTCCCGCCCATGTCATCGGTCTGCTCTACCGCTGGCGATAGAAGATCGAGCTGTTTTTCCGCTGGCTGAAAGTGCACGCCCACTTCCGCCATCTCACCAGCCACAGCAAAAACGGCGTCACCACCGGGTTCTACATCGCGGTCATCGGGGTGCTGTTGATCTATCTGCACACGCAGCGTCCGGTGAGCAAATATGCCTACGCGATGCTGAGCCTGGTCGCCGCGGGAGGGGCCACGTTGCAAGAGATTATTCCCATCCTGCAGCGCCGAGAACGGGAATGCGAGCTGCAGCGTCAGCGTGTGGCACGGAAGAAGGCTGAAAAAATCGTCAAGTAAGTCACCGGGGGTTTTTGTTGTCCGGCCGCCGGTGAACGCCGCGGCATGCGCTGCAGGAGCAGCGCTGAACCTTCCACGCCGTTGCCCATCGAGGCAACGCAGCCTTTCGAGTGAAAACCCGAAAAATCCCAGCTCTAAGACGCGGAAGTCCCGGACAATATTGTAAAAAGTGTTGCATTGTGTAGCAATGTGTAGCATCCTCCCCACCCCTTGCCCCAAATCATCTTAACCACCCTCAACGCCAAATACCCCCACGCAAGCTTCGCCCTGCGCTATCTCTTCGCCAACCTCGGCCCCCTCCAGCCCCAATCCAAAATCCTCGAATTCGAAATCACCCAGAAACCCACCGACGTCCTCGAATCGATCTTGTCGGAAAACCCCCGCATCCTCGGCCTCGGCGTCTATATCTGGAACGTCGCCCCCACCACCCACCTCGTCGCCGAACTCAAACGCCTCCGCCCCGACATCAAAATCATTCTCGGCGGCCCCGAAGTCAGCCACGAAACCGACCACCAGGAAATCTGCCAACTCGCCGACTTCACCATCACCGGCGAAGCCGACCTCGCCTTCCCCGATCTCTGCCAAAAGATTTTGAACAACTACACCCCGCTCCAGCGCATCTTCCCCGCCGATCTCCCCAATTTCTCGCAACTAAAACTCCCCTACGACTTCTATACCGATCACGACCTCGCCCATCGCGTCGTCTACGTCGAAGCCTCGCGCGGCTGCCCCTTCTCCTGCGAGTTCTGCCTCTCCTCGCTCGACGTCCCCGTCCGCAACGTCCCGCTGGAAAACTTTCTCCCCGCCATGCAGCGCCTCCTCGACCGCGGCCTGCGCCGATTCAAATTCGTCGACCGAACCTTCAACCTCAACCTCCCCTTCAGCCGATCCATCCTCGAATTCTTCTGGCAGCGCTACCAGCCCGACCTCTTCCTCCATTTCGAGATGATCCCCGACCGCCTCCCCGAAGGCCTGCGCAATCTCATCCGCAAATTCCCCCCCGGCGCGTTGCAATTCGAAGTCGGCATCCAAAGCTTCAACCCCGACGTCTGCCAGCGCATCAGCCGCCGCCAGGATCCTCAGCGCATCGAAGACAACCTCAATTTCCTCCGCCACGAAACCGGCGTCCACGTCCACGCCGACCTCATCGCCGGCCTCCCCGGCGAAGACCTCCAATCCTTCGCCGCCGGTTTCGATCGCCTGCTCGCGCTCGGTCCCCAGGAAATCCAGGTCGGCCTCCTCAAACGCCTCCGCGGCACCCCCATCGTCCGCCACGACGCCGAGTACCAGATGATCTATAGCCCCAATCCTCCCTACGAGATTCTTCAAACCGGCGCCATCGACTTCCCCACCATGCAGCGCCTGCGTCGCTTCGCCCGGTTCTGGGACCTCGTCGCCAACAGCGGCAACTTCCTCCTCTCCGCCCCCCTCATCTGGCAAAACGCCTCGCCCTTTGCGCAATTTTTGCACTTCAGCGACTGGCTTTTCGCCCATACCGGAAAAAATTACGCCATCTCCCTGCACCGCCTCGCCGAGCTGCTCTTCACCTTCCTTGCACAGGAATTGGGCCAAAATCCCGCACAAGTTGCCCAGTTGCTCTGGGAAGATTACCAGCGTGGCGGCCGCTCCGACCGCCCCCCATTTTTGCTGAAACATTTGCCCCCCGCGGCCATGAAAGTCACCCGGAGGAACATACACCCGGCCGTCAAACGACAAGTCCGACGCCTTGCTTGAATTAAGGTTTCGTTTGCCAATCCAAAAATGGCCCCGACTTTTCCCGTGTCTTGGAATCGCACCCCGCTTGCCAACCGAACTCTTTTCATGCAAGATTCCCACCGATTATTCGGATTTTCCGGGCTACGTCTGGCTGCCGGACACCCTGTTTTCTCGGCCCGCTGAAAGGAGCGACTTTTGCGTCCGTCTTCCAACCCGCTTCGGAAATTCCTGACTTGCCTTTTGGGCGTCGCGCTCGCGGGACTTGTCAGCGGCTGCGAAATCAATGACTTCATCAACCCCGGCGAGCCGCGCATCGTCGATCCGGACACCGCGCAACATCCTCTGGTCGTTCCCGTCCTCGATACGCTTGCCAGCGGCGTTGAAGAACCCGACGCCGCCTATGCCGACGCCACCGACATCGAGCCCGCCGATCTGATCCCCGACATCACCGACTACAAGATCGGCCCCAACGACCTGGTGAGCATTTCGATCTTCGATCTTCTGGGCGAAGGCACCGGCGAGCAGGTGAAAACCGCCCGCGTCACCGAAACCGGAATGATCAGCCTCCCGTTCATTCAGCCGGTGAAAGCCTCCGACCTCACCGAGCGCCAACTTGAAGACGCGGTCTCCAAGGCCTACGAAGACGCCCGGCTGATCCGCAACGCGCGGGTCTCGGTCACCGTTGAAGAAGCCCGCGCCCGCACGTTCAGCATCCAGGGCAACGTCGGCTCGCCGGGCGAATACCAGCTCACCAAGCCTGATTTCCGCATGCTCGACGCGATGGTCACGGCGCATGCTCCGGCGGTGGCAATCGGCGTTCCCTACGCCTACGTCATCCGCAAGGTGACGCAGCCCGGCACTGATGAGCTGAACCCTTCAAGCATTCCCCCCGCCCCCGAGTCTCCGGAGACAACGCCTCCTCCGCCGTCTCAGCAACCGGGCATGACTCCCGAGCCACAGCCACAACCGCAGCAGCCGACGACGCCTGCGCCGCGCCGACCCCCACGCCGACTCCAACGCCGACTCCCGCGACAGCGCCTGGCGATCTGCTCGCGCCTCCGCCCACGGCTCCCGGCCCCCAGGGCCGCGCGATCCCCAGTTCCAATTCAGTCAAATTTCTTTCCAGCGCAGCCGTAACATCTTCGCCTGACGCCGCCGCTCCGCCCCCATCCAGCGGCAAGGTCTTCAAGTTCGACGACCTGGAAGCCCCGACGGATGTACGCATCATCCGCGTACCGATCGATCAACTGCGTCAATACGGCGAACTCAAATACAACATCGTGATCCGCCCCAGCGACATGATCATCGTCCCCGACCCCACCAACGGCGTCTATTATATGGGGGGTCACGTTGCCCGCCCCGGCGTGTTCGGACTCACGGGCGAGAAGGTGACCCTTAAAGACGCCTGGGTCGCCGCCGGTGGCGCCGATGACTTCGCCATGCCCTTCCGAACGGAGGTCATCCGCCGCATTGGTACCAGCCGCGAAGTCGGTATCCGCGTACACCTCGACAAAATCCTGAATTTCCAGGAGCCCGATATTTATCTCAAGCCCAACGACGTAATCTACGTCGGAACCGACATTTTCGCGCCCTTCCTTGCCGCAGTACGCAATTCGTTCCGCATCTCTTATGGTGCAGCGTTCCTTTACGACCAGAACTTCTACACCGGCCCCAACGTCTTCTAAGGAGCGGCTTTTGATTTCGTATTCAAATACCCCGCGTATCGTCCGTCTCAACGGCGCATTCAAGGTCGTCGTTCTCGTTGCCCTCACCGCGATGCTGAGCGGCTGCGAAATCAACGACTTCATCAACCCCGGCGAACCGCGCATTGTCGATCCGGACACCACGCAACACCCCCTCGTCGTTCCCATCCTCGACACGGTCGCCAGCGGAATCGAGGAACCCAACACCGCTTTCGCGAGCGCCAGCGACATCGAGCCCGCCGATCTGGTCCCCGACATCACCGACTACAAGATCGGCCCCAACGACCTGGTGAGCATTTCGATCTTCGATCTTCTGGGCGAAGGCACCGGCGAGCAGGTGAAAACCGCCCGCGTCACCGAAACCGGAATGATCAGCCTCCCGTTCATTCAGCCGGTGAAAGCCTCCGACCTCACCGAGCGCCAACTTGAAGACGCGGTCTCCAAGGCCTACGAAGACGCCCGGCTGATCCGCAACGCGCGGGTCTCGGTCACCGTTGAAGAAGCCCGCGCCCGCACGTTCAGCATCCAGGGCAACGTCGGCTCGCCGGGCGAATACCAGCTCACCAAGCCTGATTTCCGCATGCTCGACGCGATGGTCACGGCGCATGCTCCGGCGGTGGCAATCGGCGTTCCCTACGCCTACGTCATCCGCAAGGTGACGCAGCCCGGCACTGATGAGCTGAACCCTTCAAGCATTCCCCCCGCCCCCGAGTCTCCGGAGACAACGCCTCCTCCGCCGTCTCAGCAACCGGGCATGACTCCCGAGCCGCAGCCGACGACGCCTGCGCCGACACCCACGACAGCGCCTGGCGATCTGCTGGCGCCTCCCCCCACGGCCCCGGGACCCCAGGGCCGCGCAACCCGGCTTCTAATGCCCCCAAGCTGCTTTCCATCGCCGCCCCGGATTCTGCCTCTGACGACGCCGCTCCGCCTCCGCCCAGCGGCAAGGTCTTCAAGTTCGACGACCTGGAAGCCCCGACGGATGAACGCATCATCCGCGTACCGATCGACCAACTGCGTCAATACGGCGATCTCAAATACAACATCGTGATCCGTCCCGACGATATGATCATCGTCCCCGACCCCACCAACGGCGTCTATTATATGGGTGGTCACGTCGTCCGTCCCGGTGTGTTCGGACTCACAGGCGAAAAGGTGACCCTCAAACAGGCATGGATTGCTGCCGGCGGGGCCGATGACCTCGCCATGCCTTTCCGAACCGAGATCATCCGTCGCGTCGGCAGCAACCGTGAGGTCGGCCTCCGCGTGCACCTCGACAAGGTTCTAAATCTTCAGGAGCCCGATCTTTATCTCAAGCCCAACGACTTCATCTATGTGGGCACCGACATTTTCGCGCCCTTTTTGGCGGCGGTGCGGAATTCCTTCCAATTTTCCTATGGAGCGGGCTTTGTTTATGACCAGAACTTCTATAATGGGCCTAATAACTTCTTCTAATGCGAGGGTTTTTTATCGGTCCATTCTTGCGGCGAATATGATCTGAATGTTATTTCTGTGAGATAAAGGTCCGATGCCGCAGTAGTTGGATCGCGCCGGTTTTGCGAGGTCATTGAACCGGTGGCCAGTTTCCGGCGTATCTGTCCGACACGAACTGTTTTTTTTTGAATCGCCAGGAGGGCGGCTGGTTGTAGTCTCTCATGAGCCAGACGCAGATTAACGACGTGGGGGTCGCCGCCGATGTTGCCTTCGGTGGTGCTTTCGCCCCCGATCGCCATCAGGATCGGGCTGAGCCGGCTTCACAGCCACTGATTCTCGGCCTTACCCAGTCCGCCTGGATTCAAATCGGGGTCATCGTCCTTCTCTTTGGCGTCTCTTCTGGCCCAATCTTCGCCGGCTCTGGGACAAGACCAACCCCTTCTACGGCGACGCCAACTGGGGCCACGCCATCTGCATCCCCTTCATCGGGCTCTACTATCTTTATGTCAACCGCGACAAATTGCTGAGCCCCTCAGAGCCCGCCGAGCTTTCGCGGTCGCAAACCGCGCTGCGGGTTGGGGTCCTGATTTCACTCGTTGCCCTTTTTCCCCTTGCTCTGATCCGCGAAGAAATCACCCCGATCTTCTTCCCCGCCGCCGCGCTTTCCGCATTCATCATCGCGACAACTTTCGGCCTGACCCTCACCCGCCGCTCTGATTCGCTCATGAAGCGCGCCCAGGAACATTCCGCCGGCTGGTTCGGCGGGTTCATCATGCTCTTCGGCATCGCCATTTTCCAATACGCAATCTTCCCCGGACAGAACGACTTCCTCAAAGATTTCGGGATGGTCGTCACCCTCTTCGGCGTGGTTCTGGCGCTGACGGGGTGGGAAGTCATGAAGATCGCCTGGTTCCCCATCATCTTCCTGGTCTGCGGAATCCCCTGGCCGGGCCTGGTCTACAGCAAAGTCGCCGGCCCCCTCCAGCAGCTCGCCGCCAACGTCGCGGTCTGGACGCTTCAGCTCACCGGCGTCGAAGCCAACGTCGGCGGGACCAAAATCTCGATGATCGGCGGCGACGGCAACTGGCGAACCCTCAACGTCGCCGAAGCCTGTGCGGGAATGCGCTCCCTCATGACCTTCGTCTCCGTCGCGGCGGCAGTCGCCTTCCTCTCTCACCGGCCCCTGTGGCAAAAAATTATCGTCGTTCTTTTCGCGGTGCCCATCGCCATCTTTTGTAACGTCATGCGCGTCTCCGGGCAGGGGCTTCTCGATCGCTACGTCAGCCACTCGCTTTCCGAAAACTTCGCCCACCAGTTCGTGGGGCTGATCATGTTGATCCCGGCATTCCTGCTGATATTGCTGGTGGGATGGGTCCTGGATCAGATATTCGTCGAGCAGATCGACCGCCGGTTCGTCGCCCACGCCCCGAAGGTGATCACCCGCAATTCGGCCCCGATACCGGCGGCAATTCCCGCGACGGCGCCGCGCACGCTGGCGGAGATTCGCGGCAATGACACACCGCCCCCGCCGGTAGCCCCCAGGCCGGCGCCGGCATCGCCTGCGCCCGCGGCCGATCCGGCAAAAGCTCCGCCCGCGCGTCGCAGCCTGGCGGAAATCCGTGGCAACGCCGCGCCGCCCCGGCGCCCAGGCCCGCCGCGCAAACGCCTCCTCCAATTTTAATCCTTCGAACCAAACCGCAAACCCCTCCCAAGCCAAGTTCCGCGCCGGCGCCGGCGCGCTGCGCGATCCGAAATCCGTCGTCCCGCCGCCCCCTTCAGTCCGCCTTGCCCCGCGCACTCCCACGCCTCGCAAGCGTCCGGCCGACGGCAATCAGAACCCAGGACCCGGTGACCAACCATGAATTCAACTCCAACACAATCATTCGCAACAAAATCCCCCATAAAATCCCCTCGCGGGATCGCTCACACCACCTTCCTGGTCGTCGCCGGAATCCTTCTGCTTTCCGCGGTCACGTTCAACGGCTTCGTCTGGAACCTCAAGCTCCACTTCAAAAAGGAAGCTGTACCGCAGCCCCGCGAGTTCACCCAGATTCCCCCGCTCATGGGCCACTGGCTCCAGGTCTCGCAGGACGACAAGCTCGATAAGGAAATGGAAGACGTTCTGGGGACCGAAAACTACATGTATCGCGATTACATTCAGGTGGATCGCGCCGGCGCGGACCTGGTCGCCTTCGTGGCCGCCAGGCTCGACGTGACTTCTTCCCCCACCAAGGACCCCACCAGCGATCAGGCCGCCGAGGCCGACGCCGAAGCCGCCCGAACGAAATTCAACGCCGCCACCTTCGATCAGCAGATCAAGATGATCGACGACTGCCTCAAGAACAAGACGCCCTCCGAGCGAAAGGGGATCATCACCTCGGTTGAAATGCGCGGACACGCCGGCGACGTCATTCACCTGGGCCTCACCTATTACACCGGGCTGGTCGATACCGTCGCCCACATTCCCGACCGCTGCTACATTGCCGACGGCTACGAACCCAACTCCTATACCCAGCCGACCTGGCAGCTTGGCCCCGACCCGGCGGGCAAATCCCTTCCCCTGGCGGTCCGATTCATCAGCTTCCAGGACTCCACCGGCAACAACCGCGTTTCCAAGTGCGTCGCCTACGTCTTTCACACCAACGGGCACTATGAAAGCGACCCCCTCGGCGTCCGCCAAACCCTCGAAAACCTCGCCGAACGCTACGGTTATTACGCCAAAATCGAACTAATGACCCTCGGTGAGGATACCGATGTCGCCAGCGCGGCTATGACCGATTTCCTGACCGTCGCCAGACCCCAAATCGAATTATGCTTCCCAGATTGGCAGAAACTGAAGCATTCCCATGCGTAGGAGGCTTCCACAGCGTCAGGGTCGCGGTTTTACATGCAACTTTACGCTTCATGAAGCATAATTCCTGATACCCAATTCCTTCGGTCGGGCCGATTTATCGGTCAATTTCAGGCGGAGTTCGAAGAGAAACCAATGGCAAGACGGCTCAACACAAGGTTTTTAACGATATTGCTCCTCTGTTTCATTGGGCTTGTTGCCGCGGTGCTCTTCGCGGAACACTTCCTTATCCACGACCACCCGGATCATTACATCGCCCTCGGCGACGAGGACATGAAGGACCACAACTGGCAGGACGCCGTCGCCAATTACACCAAAGCCGCCGCCCTCGATGTCCACAACCCCGACACCGATATCCGCCTTGGCGAGGCATACGATCAGTTGGTCCAGTTCGATCCCACCGCTTTCTCCGCCGAAATTTTCGCCTACAGCCAGGCCCTGGAAATCAATCCCAATTACTTACCCGCCCTCGAGTCGCTCGCCGAGGTTTATCGCAAGGAAGTCTCCCAGGTCCCGAATGCAACTTCCTTCCGCAATGCGATCGACTACAGCCGCCGCGCCTACCAGGCGGACCCCGCTCACGGCCAGCCGATGGAAATCCAGGCCGACAAGCTGGTCATGCAGGCCTGGGCCGGTGGCCTCGACGCCGACCAGTCCGAAGTCGATGGCGCCATCAAGGAAATGAAGGACCTCTGGGCGAAGAATCCGGCCAGCGCCGACCTCGCCCTGGCCATCGCCACTTCCGAAGCCGAAAAAGGACAGCTGCTCGCGGCCCAGTTCGGCGCGCTCGAACAGCCCCCGGAAGTTACCCAGCACTATCAAAATGCCGTCGCCATTTTCGAATCCGTCCTGACCGGCGCCAACGGCGGTTCGCAGGCCGGTAACGCCGCGATGCACTACGCCTTCGCTCGCGTGCTCGAAGGACTCTCCGGCGCCGATCAATCCAGCCCCGACAACAAGAAGAAATACCAGGACCGCGCCCAGGACGAAATCGCCAAGGCCATGTCCCTCGCCAAGTCGGACCAGCCGGAATACCTCGATATCTACCAGTTCGCCGCCGACATGGCCGTTTCACGCAACGACGTGAAGGGCGCTCTGAAAATCTACGACGAGATGCCCGATAGCCCGCGCGTTCGCCTCCAGCGCCGACCTGCTGGGCCGGTCGCCCGAGATGCAGGATCAGGCCGTCGATGTCCTGCGAAACACGCTCGCCTCCCTCTCCGACGATCCCAACCATATCGCCCTGGGCGGCGTCCGTTTTGCCGCCATGATCGAGCTGGCCAAGATCGACGTCTTCCGTTACCTCCCCATGAAGACCTCCGACCAGAAAACGAAGCTGCGCACCGAAATCCGCTCGCTGCTCGATAAGCTCGACAGCGTGGCCGGTTTCCGCGTCATCTATCCGATCAAGGAAATCGAAGCCCGCTTCCAGATCGGGTCTGGCGGCGACGATGAAATGACGGGCATCCAGAACATCAGCAAGCTGATGGCCGACAACGCCCCCTCGAAAAAAGATTCCTACTGGTACACTTTCCAAACCCTCCTCGCCCAGGGATATGAGGACACCAATCAGACCGCCAACGCGGTCCAGATCCTCAAGGACGTCAACGCCGAATATCCCAACGACGTTCCGGTCATCAAGCATCTGATTCGCCTGCTGATCATCGAGCAGCCCGACCAGGCGCCGCCTCTGATCGAAAACCTCGTCAAGCTCACCCCCAACGACCCTGAAATCACGATCTTCCGCATTCAGTTGCTCCTCAGCGAGCCGGACAAAAATCGTGAGAAGATTGAGCGGCTCTATACGGTCCTCCCCGAAAACTCGCCGCGCCAGTGCAGCGTGAAGGCGCGGGTTGCGATGACCATTCAGGATGACGAGGATGCGGTCCGCCTTTTCCGCGAAAGCGTCGATAAAAATCCGACCGACGCCGACGACTGGGTCGTTCTCACCCAGATTCTCTTCCATCTGGGCCGGAAAGATGAATGCCTCGCCGCCGCCCAGCGCGGTCTGGCGGCCAATCCCACGGATGTGCGCCTGCGACTGATGATCCCCGGCATCAAGGGCGAAGATCCCAAGGTGATCGAAAGCATGCAGATGGACATGGCCAAGGAAAATCCGGACAAGGTGCAGGGCCAGCTCATCCTTGCCGGTCTGGCCGCCAAACACAACGACGACGTCGGCACCGAGGCGCATCTGAAAGCCGCGGCAAAACTGGCGCCGGATTCCGCCCGCGTCCAGGACTTGCTTTTCAACCTCTACCTGAAAACCGAACGCTACGACGATGCCGCCGCGTGCATCCCCCTCCTTGCCGCTGCGGATGCCGATCACGCCGGCGGCGATCTGTACCGCCTCGGCCTGGCCATGGCCCGCAAGGACAACGCCACCGCGGAAACGATCGCCCGCCGGCTCACGCTCGACAAGGCACAGTTCGCGCGCTCCTGGCTGTCGCTTGGAGACGTCCTCCAGGCCGAAGGGCAATTCGACCAGGCCGTGCCCCAGTATCTCGTCGCTCTTCAGAAGGAATCCAACCTTGTCGAAGCCTACGTCGGTCTGGCCAAGTGCTACTACGCCATGCACCGTCCCGACGACGCCCTGCACACGCTAAATGACGGCCTGGGCCGCCTTCCCGAGGAACCCACGCTCAGCAAAATGCGCCTCAGCCATGAGTTGACCTATGGCCAGCCTTCCGACGCCGTCAAGGATATTCAGCAGGAACTGGCCGCGCGCCCCGATCAGCCCGAGCTTTACGCCGCCATGGCCGACGTCGTCCTTCGCTATTGCGATATTCTCCGCAGGAACAATCAGCCCGACGACGCGACCAAGCAGGCGCAGGCCGCGGTCACTCTCCTCAAACCAAAAATTGATCAGTGGCCCGACGAAGAGGAGCTCTATATCGCCCTCTCCGACTGCCAACTCGCCGCCAAACAACCTAATGACGCCCTTCAGACCCTCAACGACTGGGCCGCTCGTCCCCAGTGGCGCATCCAGCCGGATCCCTATGTCGCGCTCTCCAGCTTTTACGAGCGTGTCGGAATGCCCGACCAGGCCGAAGAACAAATGCACGACGCCATGGCACGCTCCGGCTATCGCTACGACCTTCAGATTCGCATGGCAAGCCTTCTCGCCCTGCACAAGAAGTACGACGACGCCATCCACCTGCTGCGCGAAGTCAACTCCGACGTGCCGCAGGTGCGCGAAAAAATTATCCAGATCCTTCTGGTTTCAGACCGCTTCGACGCCGCCCAGGCCGAGCTCCGCTCCGATCTCAGCAACAATCCTCCCAACGCGGAAACGCTCCTGACGATCTGGGCTCTGTGCCTCTATGAGCACAATCATTTTGCCGACGCCGTCGACCGTGCAACCAAGGCCCTGGCCATCACCCCCAACGATCAAACGGCTCTGTTCTGTCGCGGCCGGGCGCGCCTTCGCACCCGTCCCCCCGATCCCAGCGGCGCCCTACAGGACCTGGAAATCGTCCGCCAGTCCACTCCCACCAGCCTCGAAGTACGGTTCTATCTCGCCGACGCCTATACGCTTCTCAACCAGCAGGACGCCGCCGAGAAGGAACTCGAAGCCGGTCTGCGCATCGATCCAAACAACAAGGACATCCGCATGCGCCTCGCCCGGCTCTACAGCACCGGGCCCCATCCCCGCCTTACCGAGGCGCTGAGAATTTTCCAGGACGTCGATTCCGTTCCCCCCTTCAACAAAGACCCCGACGTCTTCCAGGGCGAGGCCGTCCTTTTCGACCAAACCGGCGACCTTCAGGACGCCATGGCAAAGAGCGAGATCGCCCTCTCGCTGGCTCCTCAGAACGAAACAATCGTTCGAACCAACATGGAGCTCCTGAGGCATAGTCAGAACTGGCAGGCCGTCGTCGATCACTACACGGCGCTCGATCCAAAGTTCAAACCCACGTCCTGGGCGCTGTGGGACGTCGCCCTGGCGGAAAAAAATCTTTCCAGCGACCAGGCCCTCCCCGACTTTAAACGTGCCCTTCAGGCCGCCGCCAACGATCGCGATTCCATCGACCTCGACGCCATCGCCCGAAGCATCTACAGCCTGTTCGGCTTCGACGAGGCCGTCAACGATGTCTCCGCCATCTCCCAAAACAACGTCATCGGGCAGATCTGTGTCGCCCAACTCTATCAGACCCACGGCGATTCCAACTCCGCGGTCTCTACGATGGACGGCATCATGGGCAACCTCGACAAGCTCAGCCTCGCCGACCAGGTCAACGTCCTGGGCACCGCCGCCGTCATGTACCAGATCGCAAAGCCCACCCCCATGGTTGACAAAGCCTATGCCGCTTACAAACGCTGGATCACCCTTCAACCTGACAACCTGGAGGCGCTGAACAACCTCGCCTGCCTCCTCGCCGACAACTACAACCCCCCGCGCGCCCAGGAAGGGCTCCAATATGCCAACCAGGCAGTCGCTAAAATGTCCCTCCTCGGCCGAACCGAACCCAGACTCCTGGATACCCAGGCCTGGCTCATGATTCTCAGCGGGTCGGCCCCCGACGGCGTCCATACCCTTAACGACGTCCTCAATAATTTCGCCCCATTCCCCGACGCCTATCTTCACCTCGGTGAAGGCTATCTCCGGATGGATACCCCCGACGCCGCCCAGGCCGAGCTTCAGGCAAAACTGGGCCTCCAAATGATCAAAAAACAGGACCCCGCGGCGCAAGACCCGGTACTTCGCGCTAAGCTCCAGGATTTGCTCGACCGATCTGAGAAATTGAGGACCGGTCAGCAGCAGGCACAGGCCCCATAAGCACTTGGGCCAATTGCCGGAAATATGGAAATTACTTGAATGCCTCGATCTAAAATGAGAGTATCTATGGAGTTCGGGAATCCACAGGGGTGCGTCTTCCCGCACGTTGGTCTGGAGTCTGACCGCGGTTTAAACCCCGCAAAATTTATCGGTCGGTCCGGCTCCTCAGGAGATGTATCGTTATGACTACCTTACCTCAGACGGCGGCAGTTCGACTGCCACGCCCAGGTTTTTCCGCCCTCCCGGCGCCTGCCTCCCTTTCCATGGGGCCCGTCGCCTATGGCCCCGGTACCGGCTCCGCCATGACCGGCGCCGACGCCTGGAGAGTCATTCGATCAAACTTCTGGCTTATCCTCCTTATCCTCGTCGTCAGCGGCGGCGTCGGTTACGGGGTCAACTACTGGCTCCTTAAATACCACCCCCATTTCACCGCCGAGGGAACCGTCGTCGTCCGCGGGATCGTCGAAACCGGCGACGAAGACGCCCTCAACAAGAACAACGACGAATACAACATCTCCGCCGTCCCCATCGAGGTCCGCCTCCACAGCACCTTGCTCAAAAGCAAGCCCCTCATTTCCGAAGTGCTCAGGGACCCCAACGGCGATATCCGCAGCACCGCCTGGTTCCACCGCCACGCCACCATCCAGGATGCAAAGGCCGATCTTGAGGATAATCTCGAAATCGGCTCTTCACCTGATTCGCGGCTGATCGCGATCAGCTTTACCGACTCCGATCCCCAGTCGGCCCAGATCATCGTCAAATCCGTCGTCGATCAGTACATCAAGGACCAGGAGGATCGCAACCGCGACCTCCGCTACACCTTCAACCTTGACCTGGAAAATGAGCGAACCACCGAGGAAGGCAAGGTCAAGCTCGACGACGGCGACATCGCCGACCTCCTCGCCGACCTCAACGCCGACGGTGT
The DNA here is from genome assembly GCA_963755915.1 of uncultured Phycisphaerales bacterium. Taxonomy (GTDB): domain Bacteria; phylum Planctomycetota; class Phycisphaerae; order Tepidisphaerales; family Tepidisphaeraceae; genus PALSA-1353. The sequence goes on along the minus strand of CAVWLP010000002.1, from coordinate 872,959 downwards.
CACCGAAGGAATGAGCAAAATCAGCGAAAAGGACATGCAGCTCCAACAGCTCATCCAGAGTGAGCAGACCGCCCAATTGGCAGAAGAGACTGCCAAGGAAGAATTCGAGAATCTTGAAGTGCATATTCAAAATGATCCCAACAACGTGCCGCAGGTTGAGACCATGCTCAACGACGATGATGCGATCAAGGATTTGCGCAGGCAGGCCAATGACCTGGAAACTTCGCTTTCGGCTTCCTCCGGCGGCACGATGATGGCCGACAGCCCCGGCCTCGAACGCCTCCAAAAGGAAACTCTCACCGTCGAGAACACCCTTAAAATGCAGGAGGAAAGGGCACGCATCCGTTATCGCAGCGAAGTCGAGGAATCGCTTCGTGAAAAACTCGACTCCGCCAAGCGCCAGGCCGACGCCCTCCAGACCGACATCAAATCCATCACCGGGCAGATGGCGACTCTCTCCGAAAAAGAGCAGCAGCTCCTCCTCAAGCAGGCCGAACGTGACCGCGACAACCAGAAGCTTGAGAAAACCGAGGATGAGCTTGAGGAAATCGCCAATTACAACGCCAAGCACGATTTCGCCGGTGTCTCCTGGGAATCGTTCCCCGAGCTCCCGGAAATGCCCAGTTTCCCCAAGCTCTATCAGACGATGATCGTCGCCATCGCCGCCGGTCTGATCTTGGCGCTGGGCGTCGTCTTCCTGCGTGAACTGCTCGATACCTCGATCCGTTCCCCGCGCGACATCACCCGTGTCGGTTCGCTCAACCTTCTGGGTATGGTTCCCCACGAGGATGACGATCCACAGTCCGCCGGCGCTCGCCTCCCCGTCGTTATCTTCGAAGCGCCTCATTCCATGATGGCAGAGCAACTCCGCCAGGTCCGCACCCGGCTTCAGCACAGCTCTTCCCTCGACACCATGCGCACGCTTCTGGTCACCAGCCCCTCGCCCGGCGACGGAAAATCCACCATCGCCTGCAACCTCGCCAGCGGGTTGGCCCTCAACGGCCGGCGAATCCTCCTCGTCGACGCCAACTTCCGAAGGCCCGAACTCCATCGCGTCTTCAATTTGGCCAACGACCAGGGATTCTCCGACGTCCTCAACAGCCTTGATATCTTCGAGCACGCCGTACAGGAAACGCAGGTCCCCAACCTCTTCGTTCTCCCCAGCGGTCACAAGCCCACCAACGCCACCGAACTGGTCGAAAGCCAGCTCCTCGTCGATTTCATCGAACGCGCCCTCGAAGAATTCGACCACGTCATCTTCGACAGCGGCCCGCTCCTCTTCGTCTCCGAAACTGTCGCCCTCGCCCCGCGCGTCGATGGCGTCATCACCATCGTCCGCGCCCGCACCAACACTCGCGGCGTCCTCACCCGAATGCGCGACACCCTCCGCCAGGTCAAAGCGGAGCATCTTGGCATCGTCCTCAATGCCGTCCGCGCCCAGGGCGGCGGCTACTATGGCCGAAACATCCGAACCTACTACGAGTACCAAAACAACGGCGGCCGCGCAGCTTAATAAGCCGAGATTCGCCTCTCTTCCCCCTCTCCCGGTAATCCGGGAGAGGGCAGGGGTGAGGGCCGTGTAAAAAATCTTCGGTTACACTCAGTCTCATGCTCCATGAGACGGACCCGATTCCCCTCCTCCCCCACCCCCGAAAACTCACCCGCACCCCCGGCTCCTCCACCGCGCCGGTGGTCGAACATCTCGACTCCCGCCCTCCCCCCCCAGGGCTACCGCCTCTCAATTACTCCCAATTCCTCCCAAATGATCGCCCACGACCCCGCCGCCATCTTCTACGCCCGCCAGACTCTCTCGCAGCTTCGATCCCTCTATCCCGCCGCCATTCCCTGCCTCGAAATCGAGGACTCACCCGACTTCCCCGTCCGCGGCGTCATGCTCGACATCAGCCGCGACAAAGTCCCCACCATGTCCACTCTCTTCTCCCTCATCGATCTCCTGGCAAGCTGGAAAATCAACCATCTCCAGCTCTACCTCGAGCACACCTTCGCCTACCGCGGCCACGAAGAGGTCTGGCAAAACGCGTCACCACTGACCGCCGATGAACTCCTCGTCCTTGACACATATTGCAAATCGCGCTTTATCGACTTCGTCCCGAATCAAAACAGTTTCGGCCACATGGAGCGCTGGCTCCGCCACCCGCGCTATCTCCCTCTCGCTGAAGCCCAGGGCGGCGCCGAAACCCCCTGGGGCTTCCGCTGGAAAGGCCCCTTCAGTCTCTGTCCCACCGACCCGCGCTCGCTCGACCTCCTTTCCGATCTCTACGCCCAGCTCCTCCCCAATTTTTCCAGCCCGCTCTTCAACGTCGGCTGCGACGAAACCTTCGACATCGGCCAGGGCCGCAGCCGCGCGCAGTGCGATCGCGTCGGCGTCCACCAGGTCTATCTCGATTTCCTCAATTCCGTCCACCGCCTCGTCCAGTCCCACAACCGCCGGATGATGTTCTGGGGCGACATCATCATCAAAGAACCGTCGCTGCTGCCGCAATTGCCAAAGGACGCGATTGCCCTTCTCTGGGGGTACGAAGCCGACCACCCATTCGACGAGCAGTGCGGCGTCCTCGCTCAAAGTGGCAAGGAATTTTACGTCTGTCCCGGCTCAAGTTCCTGGTGCAGCATCGCGGGCCGAACGGACAACATGCTCGCCAATCAGCTCTCCGCCGCGACCGCCGGCCTCGCCCACGGCGCCGCCGGCTATCTCAACACCGACTGGGGCGACCACGGCCACCTCCAGTATCTCCCCTTCAGCTACCCCGGCTTCGCCGCCGGCGCGGCTCTCAGTTGGTGCCTCGATTCCAATCGCAACCTTCCCCTCGCTCGCCTTCTCGATCTTTACGCCTTCAAAGACGCCGCCTCCGTCGCCGGCCAAATCGCCCTCGATCTCGGCAACGTCTATAAATCTGTCGGCAAGCTGATCCCCAATCGCTCGGCACTGTTCAATATTCTGGTGCCGGGCTCCGCCCATAAAGATCCGATGGAAGGCATTACACCCGGGAATCTCCAAGCCGCGCGCGCGGCGATTCAATCCGCCATGCGCGGGTTTTCCAAAGCCAGTCTCAATGTACCCGACGCCGCAACGATCAAAGTCGAATTCGTCAACGCCGCGGCGATGCTCGAATATGCCTGCGATCATTCCGCGGGCGATGGGGGGGAGATGATTGAATCGCATCGCCGCTGCTGGCTGGCGCAATCGGCCTGGCGGGCTCGAGGACAGCATTTCCAAATTGGCAATAGGCAACAGGCAATCATAAGATGCCGCCCATGTCCGAACGCGTCACGATCATCGGCGACGGCGCGATGGCCACGGTTTGCGCCTGCTGCTCACGCAGGAGGGGCATGAGGTTACGCTCTGGGGCGTATTCGAGGAATCGATCAACCGGCTGATCCAGAACCGCGAAAACCAGCGGCTGCTGCCGGGCGTCAAGCTGCCACAAAATGTGCGCCTGACGGCGAATGACGCGGAATGCTTCGACGGCGCAACGCTGGTCCTTTCGGCCGTTCCCACCCAATACATGCGCAGCGTCTGGAAGCGGCTATCGAATTTTGTTCCCGCGGGGGTGTCGATCATTTCGGTGGCGAAGGGGATTGAGAATCAGACGCTGCTTCGGCCGACGCAGATTATTTCCGATGTGGTGGGGCGGGGGCGAAAGCTGGCCGCGCTTTCGGGGCCGAACATCGCCGCCGAGCTGGCGCGGTATCTCCCCGCCACCGCGGTCGCGGCCGCGGAGGATGACGAATTCGCCAAACGGATCCAGAGCGTCTTTTCCACGCAGTGGTTCCGCGTCTACACCAACTCCGACGTGATCGGTACGGAGCTGGCGGGGGCGACCAAGAACATCATCGCCATCGCCGCGGGAATCCTCGACGGGCTGGCCGCCGGGAACAACGCCAAGGCGGCGCTGGTCACGCGCGGGCTCGTGGAGATCACGCGGCTGGGGATGGCGATGGGGGCGGCGGAGTCGACGTTTCAAGGCCTCGCCGGTCTCGGCGACCTGATCACCACCTGCGTAAGCCCCGAAGGGCGCAACCGGACGGTGGGGGAGCAGATCGGGAAAGGGCGAAAATTGCAGGATGTCCTGGGTGCGATGGACTCGGTGGCCGAGGGCGTGCCGACCACGCGCAGCGTGCGCGAGCTTTCGGTGCGTTACAAGGTCGAGATGCCGATCACCGAGGCGGTGCATGCGGTTTTGTTTGAGGGGATGGATGTGATTCGGGCGCTGACGACGCTGATGACGCGGGAGTCCAAAGCGGAGTGAGGGGGGAAAGTGTGAACGTGTGAAAAGTGTGAAAGGGGACATCTTAGAGACCATGGCGGGAATTGAACCCACGTACCGGGCTTTGCAGGCCCGGGCCTGAACCACTCGGCCACATGGTCGTTTGCGGGGGAACGCTTGTGCCGCGTACCCCCGCCGGAAGCGGAGCAGGAACCGTCAGGTGAATTGGCCGCTCCGGGGAATAGGACATTAAATCTGAACGGAACTTCAACTCCGCGATGCGCGGACAGGTCGGATCAGCAACAACACGCTGCCCAGGAAGCGGCGAATTTCAGAAACAAGTGGAAAAAAGAAGGCTGCCGGTTCATACGTTACTCGGGGGCGACGAGTCTAATAAACCGGCAGCCCGTTCGGCAAGCTTTTTCTTAAGGCTATCCAGCCGATTTTACATTGATGGGTTCAGCACACACAGCAGCAGACCGGCATTCCGTTCATCATCATGCAGCAGGTCATGCCGGGCATCATCATCGCGGCGGTTTTGTCGTCGCACATGCAGGTCATTTTCATTCCGCCGGGACACTTCTCTATCTTCATCGTGCAACGGGGGATCATCATGCCCGGCATGCTGCCGGCTTCGGAGCTCATGCCCATGCGCCCCATCATGGGCATTCCCATCATGCCGCCCATGTTTCCCATTCCCATGCTCATCATTCTCTCGCTGGTCATTGTTGTGTTCATGGCTTCCTCTCGTGTTTTGGCCGGTCGCGATTGCCGGCGGCCTTTGCTTGTAAAACTCGCGCACGCTGCGGCGAATTTTCGACAGACCCACCGTAGCAAGGCGCCTTCTCCAGAGACAAGCCTTTTTATCGCTTTGTCTAAGCGATCATGCGCCGCGAAACACCGCAACTCCTTTATTTTCAAATATTTAAATTTACACTAATCCTATAGGAATTCGTGAGAAGGATGCGGTCGTAGAGAGTTTTCAGGGGCTTCAGTTCTTACAACGGGTACAACGGGAATCCACCGGCTCGATTGCGCCGGCATTCCAGGGCGAGTCTGAGGGACGGAAGGACCTGAAGCGGGAGAATCATCGCGAACGGCAGGGCGAGCAGCGCGACTAACCAGTATGGCACCCACCACTCGCGGCCTACGACGTGAAATCGAGCTGTAGCCGTTCGACACATGAGTGACCCGCACACGTCCCAACCGATTCCGAAGTGCGCGTGCACCCAAGAGCATGCGGCCAGCGGAACGGTGTTCCCCGGCGCCGCGTTATCGTCCCAGGTCCAGTCACAGTTATTGCCATTGTCGGGCGTGATGCCGAATATCCCGAAGTGAATTCTCCCACAGTCAGAATCCCACATCTGCTGAATGCCGCTATGCTGCCTAATGAATTCGTCCCGGACGAAAAAACTACGTCCCCAGAGCGTCAGGGTTGAGACAAACACCAACAGTGACAGGGCCGAGAGGGTTTGCAACAGCCGCCGGGCAATCCTCATGTTTCCTCCCGCCATATGACGTAGGCATGTTCATGGAAATGCCGGGGCTGTCAACAAATATCGGGGGTATGAACGACCGAAATTCGAACGCGTTCCGCCCTGAGGAAACGCGGGACGATCACCAATTTGTCGAGAGAACGGAACGGGCTCAGCGTGTGGCGAGGTTGGTGAGGCTATCGAGCGCAGCTTTGGCAACTGTTTGGGCTTGCAGCCGCAATTCCGGGACGGCCGTCGACTCCCACAACGTCGATTTCCGCAGGGTCCCAGCGATGAGCAGCGTCCGCAGCATATTCCCCTGGGCATCTCTCGCGTGCCCAACCGAATCGGTCAGCAATCCCAAATCAAACTCATCGTTGCAGACGGTGCCCCGCTCCAGCAGCGGTCGCAAAAGCGGATGGGTGGAATGGCGGTTATGTGCCCCCGGCCCGGTGCAGTTCACCACCCATGAAACGCGCAGGTTGCGGACCGAGGAATTTCCGCGGCAAGCGACCGCGACGTCGACGCCTTCGCCATCCGCCCGGGCGGAAACAACCGATCCGGCCACGACTTCGAGCGTCCGTTTCTCTCGAAGCTTTTTGATTGTGTCCGCGACATCCGGCGCCATTCGATGACGGTGAACTTCCCAAAATGGCCGGACGTGCCGCAAAAATCGCGATCGCTGTGGCGAGGAAAGCCTGCCCCACAGTTGCGAAATCGCGGGGCGGAGGCCATCGATCATTTGCCGCCAATCGGTTCCATTCTGCGCCGCAAGGGCGGTATGCCGCCGCAGGGTGTCAACCAGTTCACGAATCGTCAGCGGCGCCGATGGATCAAGCCACTGGCCAGTCAGCTCCGACAAATCCGCCGCCGCCCGAGGCTCGCGCGTATGCGGCAGCGGCATCAGCCCGCGCCGCGAGACGGTTATCAGCGGCGCGACGCGGTCGGCGCGGTCCAGCGTCAATATCGCATCCACGGCCGTCAATCCGCTGCCGAGCAGCAGCACCGGCTCGTTGGGCCCGATCTGGCTCAGCACCAGCGCGGCCCACGGATCGGCCACGAACCGATTCCGCAGCCCCGTCCATCGCGAGCCAAACGGATCGTCAGGAGGGCGATGGCCGATCGTCAGAATCGCCAGGTTCGCATCGATCGTTCTGCCCCCGGCTGTTTCAATCCGCCACGCCCCGTCGGTTTGGGGATTCAATTGAGTGGCGTCATCGCGAATGATTTCAACGCTCACCTGCTCGCCGGCTGTTTCCGCGAGCTTCAGCAGATTCTCGCGGACGTATTGTCCGAAGAATTTCCGGGAAACGAAATCGCCGGGGTTTACAGACGGGCCCTTCGAGCGCATAAACTGGAGGAAATCATCCGGACGATCCGCCCACGCGCTCATTCGTCCTGCCGGGACGTTGAGCAAGTGCCGTCCGTCGTTGGTTCGGTAGGCAACTCCCTCGCCAATCGCCGGCAGCCGATCGATCAGCACGATATGCATCGGCAACCGGCTTTCCTTCTCGAGCCGGAGAAGATTCGCGAGGCACATCGTTCCGGTGAATCCCCCGCCCACGATGGCCACTGTTTGCGCGTTCGCCGCCGCGGCTCGCACAAACACCTTCGCCGGCGGCTCGGAAGTCACCGCATATCGTCTCACCTCCGGCAGGGGGGGCGCGTAAATATGCACCGTTACCAGCGCCTGCGGCGAACTCGCGTCATTGGTCAGCGAATGGATCACCACCCCGGGATCAACCGTGATTCCCCCCACCTGAAGCTGTGAATCACTGATCCGCCGAACCTGTCCATCCGGCCCCTGCTGAAAAAGCTGCTCGGTCAGACACCCCTGAACGACCTTCAGCCCGCAAAGACATCCGGAATGATCGTGCGCCACGCTTCCCTGTGATGGCAGCCAGGTAAGCACGAGCAGCTCATAGTTGTCTCGTCGGGCGACGCATCGCCGGGCGTAGGAAGTGGTTCGCTGCTCGACAAAAGGCGCAACGTCGTTGATCGTCAGGTTGGCTTCCGTTAGAAGGCGGGAGATGGTTGCCTTGTCGAGCTTACCCGGCCGCCGATCGAGTTCAGCAACAAGCCAGGGAAGGCCTTGTTTTTGGCATGAAACCACGGTTGACACGCTAATTGATCGACCAACCCGCCGGGGTAAATGACGCAAATCATCATACGCTGGGCTGGGCTGAAGGGATGTCCAGTAATCTGGACAAATAACGGGCCAACCACAACAAAATCCCCCCTGGCGCAGCCCAGAGGGGATTTCGTCGCCACCACCCACGGGTGGCATCAGGGTCAGAAGATAAGCGAGTCGCGATCGGCGGCGAAGCGGATTTGGGCATCACGCCCGCCGACGCCGACGCCGGGCCAGAACGCCAATCCCTGCGGTGATTGCCAGGGCGGCGCTCGCGGGTTCGGGGACGGCGGCGGCGCCGATCACCGGCGCTGGCAGCCCGTTGGCTGCCGCGAAGGCATCGAGGGCGGAAATGTCCGCGGCCGAGATCGTGCTGGCGGCGCCGCTATCGCCCTGGCCGAAGTTGGCGGCTAGGGCGCTGAAGTCGGAGCCGTTGACGGAGGAGCCAAAGAGGAAGTTGCCCTGGTCCCAGTTGGTGACGCCGAGGCCGAAGTTGGCGGCGAGGATGGAGAAATCGGTTCCGTTGACGGTGCCGTCGAGGTTGGCATCGCCCAGGAGCGTGTACTTCAACTCGATTTCGCCGCTGGTGAGGCCGGCGACGTTGCCGGTGCCGTCGTTGCCGTCGGCCCAGCCGACTCCGTATTGCAATCCATTGGTCGGCGTTTGGGCTGTGGAGGAGATAATGCCCGGGCCGTTCCAGCTTCCGTTGTTGTATCCGCTGATGAGATAGCCGCGGATCGTTGCGATGGGATCGGAAGCGCCGTAATCGATGAAGAGCTGATGGTTGGCGATATCGACCACGCTATTGGTGGTCGTGTCGATCGAAAGGCCGGAGACGGTGTAGTTGACGTTGGCGCTGGAGTTGAGGAACTGAAGCTGCGCGCCGCCGTTGACGGTGATGGCCAGATGACTGCTGGCGGTGGGTCCACTGACGTTGTTGTCGGAGAAGGGGTCTTCGGTGCCGCCGATCTGGACGATGCCGTTGGAGATTTCGAACGTCGCGCCGGAGTAGACGGTGACGGTTCCACCGGTGCGGGCCCAGGTGATGGTGCCGGGGCCGGTCTTTTGGAGGTTGTAGCCGAACCAGTAGGTATTGCCGGTGCCCGTGAGCTGGGTATTCACGGCGGCGACGTCGGCGGAGCCGATGGCGGATTCGCCGTCGACCTGCTGAGCCACGGCCAGATTGATGGGTTCGACCACGCCGGTAACGGGGGTTAGCGCCGTGGAAGCCAGGGACTGGGTCTGGTTTTCGTAGCTATCGCCGTTGTCTGCATCGACAACGACGGCGTCGTTGAAGTCGATGGCTCCTTCGCGGAGAACGTCGGCGGGATTGAAGGCGTATTGGCCGTTGGGATCATACGTGAATTCATCGAGCCCGTTGACCGGGTCGGTGCCGAGACTGGTAGCGCCGAATGGGACGCTGGATGCCTCAAGGACGGCGGCGGCGGATTTGAGGAGATAGGCGGAAGCCGCTGGGTAATTCGTGCCGCCAAAACCCGTGGTTAGATAGGTTTCGGTGTAATTCAGGGCGGCATTCTTGCGCAGGATGTCGGTTGGGTCTCGGACGGCATCGGCGAATGTGGCGGCCGTCGCGTTCAGTCCTGTGGTGCTGTCGGCGCTGGTGAGGGATGCGCCGATGTCCAGGAGGTAGAGGTCCTGGCCGTTGAAGGTCCCCTGGCCGGCGTAATCGCCGAGGACAATCAGGTCGCCCTTGGTATCCGTATTGGTGGCGGCCCAGCCGGGCGTTCCATTGGTGTTGTCGAGGGAGGGGATGACGGTGCTGTTGGACACGCCTCCGCTGGTGGTGAAGGCGCCGTCGGTGCCGCCATGCTCCACGACGTCAACCTGGGTGAGCGAAAGAGCCGCGTTGTTGGCCTGCTCGACGGCGGATAGATCGCGCACGCCGTTCTGGTTGAAGTTCCCGAAGAGATAGTTGCCACCGGCGTCAGTGACGTCGCCGTCGGTGGTGTCGTTGGCATACGAGGTGATGACCCCGTCGGTGAAGGTTACCGACTTGGAGGTAATTGGGATGTTGCCATTGAAGGTGTTGGTCGAATTGCCCGCTCCATAGTAAGGCGCCGATCCGATGGTCTGATTGTTGGAGGCGTAGGTTCCATCGGTTGTGAACAAGCTTCCATAGTTTTCCTCCACCTCGTTTTGTTCTGTCTGGGAGGCAGGGGACAGCGTGACCGGCGTGATGGGACCGCCATCGGTCTGCCGCGTGTAATCCAGCAAGCCGGGAATCAGATAGCCATTGAGGAACAGATTGTCCGCGGGATTGTTGACGGTTGTCGGGGTGAGCCCCGCGGCGGCCGTGCCGACGCTGTTGACGATGTTGGAGAGGAAGGCGGCGACGTCGCCGGTGGTGTCCCCCTTGATCCCCGAGACGGGGAAAGACGGTGTGCCGTCCGTCTCCGCCGTCGAGGGATCGAAGCTGGGGATCGCGGCCCAGGCAGCCGACTGCTGGGCAGGCGTCGCGTTCGAGGGGTCGATGTCCTCTGCCGTCAGCTCGGCGTCGAGTGCGGTTTGGTTGGGCGTTTTCACCGTGTTGTAGTGCGAGATGAGCACCGCCTGGTAGCGCGTGGTGGAATTGCTGCTGACGATCGTGTTGAAATCCGCCCGCACGAATTCAGGGTTGCTGTCGTTGTTGTCGCTGCCGTAACTGGAGAGAGTCGGGTCGTTGCTGCTGGTGTAATTGAAGCCGATGTCCAAGGCGCGAATCGGCGTGGTCTGGGTCGCTTTCTGCGCCTCGGGGATGGACAGTGCGCCAACGGCCATACGGCCGTTCGAGATAGTCGTCTGGGCAAGACTACCGCTGGTCTTTCCGTCGTACCGGTACGACGCCCCGATCGAATCCTGGGCCTTTCCGGCGGCCGAACTGGTCGTGTTGCCGTCGTCGTTGCTTCCCACTGCCCATGAGGGATCGACGCCGGTATTCGCGGCGAAAACCACGCGCTGCCCGGTATCGACGGTGCGGGCGACGACGTTGAAGAGGGCACCGTTTTGCAGGCGGCCGGTGGTCTGGAGCCACTGCGCGTCGGTTTCATTGAGCCGCTCGAGGCCGGTTCCGGGATTGGCGGAATACGTTACCGCTGTCACGGCGAATGGCGTGCTGGTGATGTTGTTTGCGCCCGCGGTGTTCCATGGGCCAGCCGCATACGCGGCGTCCGTCTGGGGATCATCGATGCTCGTCGATTCGTTCGCGATCGACGACGATTGAAACTGCTGCCGTCCACCGGCCGTCCCTAGATTCGTAAGCACTGACCCCGTCTTCAGCGCGGGATTGCCCTGCCCGTAACCGGGTGATCCTGGCGTGGCGGTTGGACTGGGGGTGCCGGATACCGCAAACGCCTCGGTCGGATATTCCCCAACCGAAAACTGCACGCGGTTTTGACCGCCGAGCAGATTCACGCCCGTCGCCTGGTTGTAAACGGTCGTGCTGTAGGTGTTGGCCAGGTCGTCGGATGCGGAATTGTCGAGCGTAAATCCGTTGCTCGTCCCGCCGGCGGTGAATTCGTTGGTGTTGATCCACGTCGGATTCGAACTGGACGGCGTGCGCAAAGCTTCGTTGGAGATGGGACCGGAGGTCTGGTTGAATCCGATCTCGTCATTGATCAGATCGTAAAAGCCATCGATCGAACCCTCCGAGTGCCATTCCAGGCGAATGGCCGAGGCGATCTGTTCCGTCGAGGTCGATGGATCGGTTGGAGTTCCAGGGCTTGTATCTGGCGTGCCGAAATTCGGATTAGCCAGCTGCACGTAATCGGAGTTGTTGTTGGGCGCGATGTACGTTACCGGCGCACCGTTGGTTCCATCATGAAGCACGATCGACGTGCCCGGCGCCAGTTCGGTGATGCCCGGCGATTCGTCAAAATTCTGCAGGGCGGTTTGGCCTGCAAATGAAATCGTGACGGCCGGGTTATTCAGCGACGGGTTTCCCGTCCCCCCATCCGATTGACCCTGCTGAACGGGTCCGCTTGTGTTGGTGGAGGTTCCGGCAAAAGCCTGAATGGAGTTCATGGCCGCGGCCACGGCCCCCGCAAGAATAAGTCCCCGGTTAATGCGTGAAATTTTCATGGTTTCTTTCCCAGTAAATATGGATGCAAGTTATTGTGTTTATTCAAGATACAACTAATCTGCGCAGAACGGCTATCCCCTGCGGCAACAGCGAAAGACGTGACTCATTTTCTTTCCCTCCGGAACAGGCGACTGTTAATTCTGCAACGAGTACATCTCGTCGCCCCACTGATTGTTTGGATAGATCGTTTCCGCTACGTGCTTGGTTTCAACATGCCCATCCACATAGAGAAAATTCGTGGTTCGCAGGTCCCATCCGCCGCGGATGCTCCCCGCAACGTGGCCGTATGACTTTCTCCCGTGATTTCGGCCTATAAAATCCAGCGTTGTCGTCGGGTTCGGAAAACCACCAGCCGCCGCCGTCGCCTGAAACGACGTTTCAGGATCCGGCGTCATGTCGTCCACGGTGGGGGAAACAGGCTGGAAGATTCCCGTCAGCGACGTATACAGATAGTCAGGACCCAGCGTGCCCGGCGCGATGAATCCCGACACCGGGCGGCGAGTGTTGCTCACCTGCGAGGCGCCGTCAATTTGCGATTTGGCGATCGCGTCATACTGAAATCCCCAAAGCTCCGCCGCCAGAATCGTGCTTCCGCTGTGCGCCACCTTGCCCGAACGCACAAAATGGTACGGTTGAAGAACGGGATGCGCAAACCCCGAAGGAGCGTGAATGTAATACGATCGCGGGCAAAGCGCTTCGTTCGCAGTGTATGCCAATCGCGGCGCCTGAATGTCGATCCAAGTTGGACCCGCCTCGTTTTGGATTCCCAGTTCGTTATTGGCGGCGTATGTATTGGCGGGTGGCAAACCCCCATCCACCAGGCTGGGGCACTGGTATTGACCCCACGCCGCCGTGTTGAGAAACGGAGCAAGTTGCCAAGCGCTGAGGCTCGGAGTCTGGCCGGTCTGGTAGCAGTTCGTCAGGTAATCCTCAGCCGGTTCCCACTTCGCCGATCCATTGATGAGCGCCGACCAATGTGTGTATCCGGCCCCAGGCGTCAAAGGCGATTGCGTCCCCGCCCCGATATTCACCTGTAGCGCTGTGTAAAAATTCGATGGCGGAAACGTGTCCTGGTTCTCCGTCAGATACTGCTGGAATGCCTGGCCGATGCCGCGCAGATTCAAAGCGCATTTGACCGTGTTGGCCTGCTCGCGCGCTTTGGACAAAGCCGGAAGCAGAATGCCAACCAGAACCGCGATGATTCCGATGACGACGAGGAGTTCCACGAGGGTAAACGCTTTGCGGTTTCTTTCCATTGCCTACTAATCCTATATGAATAATGTCTTGGCGGGAGTATCCGCACCGGAGCCATCAAGTTCAAGCCATAATTCGTTAATGTACAATCGATTAGACTTCGTATAATTAGCTCGTCAATGTCCGGTTTGTTAGACGAATTGCAAAAATCGTGCCTTTTTACTTGACTGTTTACCGATATCCTATCATGATATCTATAACTCCGGTCGATTTAGTAGGATTAGACAGCGAGGCAACTTCGATGACAACGAAACAGCAAATGCGGAACTTGCTCTTGGGACGCTCGCCGAAGAACCGTCCTCTGCCGCCGCCTCAACCCGCGTTCGTTTCCTGCCCCGCTTGCCTGGTGCTCCCCAACTCATTCCCGTTCGCGCAAGCGATCTATCAGTGGGCGTACACCAATGCCGTGCTGGTTGCAGAGGCGTCTGTACCGTCGCCGGCGCATTTCGATCCCAATTGGAACTGATGCGATCATGCGTAACCCCCTGAAGAATCCTCGTTCCCGTGCTTCACGGATGAAGCGTCCAGGTGAGATCGCCGCCCGATCGCGCTGTACGCCGCGTCCACTCTGATCGTTGCAGAATGGTGATGAAAGCATCCTTCGAAAAACGCGGTCTGTATGGTTCCGGTGCATAAAACAATCAGTTCTCCGATCCGCGAGGCGGCCGAAACGGTTCTTGCCAAGAACCTCGTCGTCGCCCGCGTCGCCGCGGGAGTCACCCAGCAGGAACTCGCCGAGGCCTCGGGAATCTCCCGCGCCACGATTGCCCAGATCGAAACCGGCTACAGCGATCCGCGGCTCTCGACCATCGTCGAACTCGGATCCGCGCTGGGGCTGCCTCCGATTCTGCTCCTGTGCGGCGTCGCCGAGGTCCACGCCCTGACGGCCCTGCCCGGCCACGCTGAAACCAAACGCGGCGCGGTCGATCCCCGGGACGTCGCCGCCATGCGGCAATATATCTCGACGGGAATGCTCAAGGACCGCGTTCGCGCCGCCCGCATCGGCGCCAAAGCCGTCAAGGAATCCGCCGCGACGGCGCTGAGCCCCATCGCCGCCGCGATTTTCTCCGCCATCCTGCCGGGAACCGGAACCGAAATCGGCGCCATCCTCGGAGATCTGCTGGCCCCCGTGCCTGACGATGCCGGAGAGCCCACGCCCGCCGAGGCCGCAAAGGCAAAAAAAATCGCCCAGCGATAGAGCTTTAATTTTTTCGCCCCTGGGGAAAACCAAAACGATGTCACAGATTGATCTACATCCTCATGATTTCGCCACCGCGCCGGCCGAGTCGATCGAGGGGGACGGCCTCTGGCCCACCCTGGTCAATATCTACCACGAACAGGGTTACGATGAGGGCTACTGCCGCGCCACCAGCGATGCCCTCGCCGCCGTGCTCGAATCCACCGAAGATTTCCTGCGCTCCCAGCCTCAGGCCGATCCGCAAATCCGCGGGCTTCTCTACGCCTGCGGCGAATTCCTTGAAAAGCGCCTGCGCGAGAAGGCGCGCGGCGCAAATCATTCGCAATTCATCGATGGGCTGGGGATTTGAAATATCCCCGGCTTCACAAATGCCATGAATCCCGGTCAAGTCCCGCCGGACTTCGGCGAGCTCAGTCGAGCCGTCTCCTCACCTGCGCAAGATTGGATGGGAACCATAAATCCCCGCCGGTGAAGACACGGCTCGACTGAGCTCGCCGAAGTCCGGCGGCACTTTGCGCTCAGCCGCGCCTTCGCCGCCGCAGAGCCAGCGTGCCAAGTCCGGACAGGATGACCATCCCGGCGCTCGCCGGCTCCGGCACGGCCCCAATCGCCGGCATCGGCAACCCATTCGCCTCCGCGAACGCATCCAGCGCGGCCATGTCGGATTGTGATACGGCGACAGCCGCGCCGCTGTCGCCCTGGCCGAAATTCGCGGCGAGGGCGGAGAAATCGGATCCGTTCACGGAGCTGCCGTAAAGGAAATTCCCCTGGTCCCAGTTGGTGTGGCCGGTGCCGAAGTTGGCCGCGAGGATGCTGAAATCACTTCCATTGACGGTGCCGTCGAGGTTGGCGTCGCCGAGAAGGGTGTATTTGATTTCAATCTCGCCGGAGGAGAGCCCGGAGACGACACCGTCTTTTCCGTCGGCCCAGCCGACGCCATAGGCGTGGTTGGATGCGGCGGCGGAAGAGTTAATGCCCGGACCGTTCCAGTTTCCGCCGTTGTAGCCGCTTTTGATATAGGCGGCGATGGAGGCGACAGGGTCGGAGCCGCTTCCGTAATCAATGAACAGATGATTGTTCGTAATGTTCAGCGTCCCGTTTCCGGTGACGCTCAGGGAGTTGAGGGTATTGGTGGTGGATACCGCGTTAGTCAGAATCGTCAGGGTTCCAGTGCTGCTGATGGTCACGCTCGATTGAACGATGGACTGCACCGACATGCCCGTGGGTTTGCCTGAGGATTGGCCCAGGACGATGGTGCCCGTAATACCGCTGACCGGACCGAGTTGGCTGCCGCCGGCGGTTTGCGTAATGCTCGCTTCATTGATCGTGCTGCCCAGCACATCGAGTGTGCCGCCTGAGATGTTGACCGTGTTTCCGTTGCCGTTGCCGTAGACCAGGAGCGTGTTGTCAACCGTCATTTGTCCGCTGCCCGAAATGTTTAGCGTTCCCTTTCCACCGGCTTCGTTGCCGTTGGTGCCGCCGACATAGGCATTCTCAGCGGTGAGGTTCCCGCCGTTAAGCGTATACGTCCCCTGCGTCCCGCCGGAATAGCCCAGGTAAAGGTTTCCCGTGACGCCGTTGGTTCCTCCGGTCTGGGTGTATGTGCCGATGGCGTTGTCGCTATATCCGATGTACAGGTCGTTGGAATTGTTAGAGCCGCCGAACTGCTGGAATGTATCTGTCGAGCCGTCGCCGCCTTCGTAGCCGATGTATTGATAACCGGAGGGGGCGTAGGTGGTGGTCAGCGTGGCGCCGGTATTGAGCTGGTAAGAGGTGCTGACATCGCTGTTTCCCAGATAGAGGTCCGTGCAGATGTTCGTGCTGCCGCTGGCTTGGGAGACCGAGGCGCCGCTGCCGTTGAGCCATTCGTAGGCCTCCACGGTGAGAGCTTGGCTCGAACCGAGCGTCAGGGAATTACCGAGGCTTGCATCGCTGTCGCTGGCGGGGGAGTCGAAGTCGAGAGGCTGGCCCGTGAGAGTCAGCGTGCCGCCGGTCCAGGTAAAGTTCGATGGTGCGCCATTTGTGTCCAGCATTCCGACGCTGAGGGATCCGGACGACAGGCTCGCGCTGGCGGCGCCTTGTATCAAGTTGGCAGCGCTGATTGAGAATGTACCGGCGACCGTGACCGAGCCACCGCTTTGAGTATACGTGCAGTACGTGCCGAGGGAGAGTGTGCCGCCGACGGAGAAATCGGCGGTGCCGCCGAACGACAGGTAAGCTGGAAAGTAAGCGTAAGTACTGTTGTTGATCGCCGTTCCGTCGCTTTGCAGCTCGACGTTGCCGGTAATATTGGCGCTTCCGCCGGTCTGGGTGAATCCATCGCTGCCGGAAGTGCTCTGACAGATGAGATTTCCATAGACCTGAAGGCTGGCCGGGCCGCTGGTCGTTGAAAGGCTGTATTGGCTATTTGTGTTAATGGCCAAAGAGCTGGGGCTCGAGGGCGAGGCGATGGTGACGTTTCCCCCGGTTTGGGAAAAAGTTCCCTGTTGACCCGGAATGAGCGAATACAGAGCAGTCGAGATATAGCCAGTTGTTGTCAGGGTACCGCCGGACATGTTGTATTCGTCAGACCCGGAACCATCGGTGTCGACGAGCTGAAGAGAGCCGGCGGTGACCGAACCGGCGGTTTGTGTGAACTCGGAGCTTTGTGCGCCGATGGCGATATATCCGGCGTTAATGGAGCCCGAGGGGTCCATCAACTCATAAGCGCCCGAGCAATTCGTGAAAGTGGGTCCGTCCGCGTATTGCAGGGTGCTTCCGACATTAATGCCCTGGGAAATAGTGTTCGCAGTGATGTTTGTGCCGCCCTGGATGAATGTGCCCGTGCTGTTGGAGTTTACTCCGAGATTCAGTTCAGCCGTCTCAAGCGCAACACCAGCTTCCGTACTAGGACTTTCGGTGACGGTCATGTTCTGGCTGGTCGATGGAGAATCAACAAACAGATCATTGAACCCGCCGCTGCTGTAATCCGCCGGCGTGTAATCGAAGTTGACGTTCATGGAAGTAGCGGAGCCCTCGTCCGGCCCGACATAAACGTCATCACCGGAGGCGGGTGCATTTCCCGTGCTCCAATAGCCGCGCGTGAGAAAATCGCCGTTGTTCGGCCCGACGTAGGTGGTGTTAGCGCCCCATGCCACTTGGGCGATTCCGAATGTTGATGCCGACCACAGAAAGGCTATTCGCCGCGTAATTGTTCTGTCTCGAAATTTTCGTTTTTTCGACGTCATGTTGGCCTCTTTGCTTGCGACGCTGTCTGCTTGCCAGCCGAGCAAATCCGTGCGTACCCAATTGAATAAAATTCACAACGCTGATGCCCTCTCCCTCTACGTCCCAACAGTGGGCACGCTTTTATCCGCTAACATTTTGCAAATATTTCGGCCAGAAAAGGAATGCCGAAACCCAGCCCTCAAGAAAGGATGGACGTTCGGTACGGTAGTACCCTATGCCGGCAAATACAACAGAAATGTCAGAAACGGCTACACTCGGCTCGTCGCTTTCGGCGGGCGGCCAGGCCGATGAGAAGGCC
Source organism: uncultured Phycisphaerales bacterium (assembly GCA_963755915.1). Classification (GTDB taxonomy): domain Bacteria; phylum Planctomycetota; class Phycisphaerae; order Tepidisphaerales; family Tepidisphaeraceae; genus PALSA-1353. The sequence continues at coordinate 855,068 of CAVWLP010000002.1, read as the reverse complement.
AATACCCGTTCCAAAAGATGCCGGCTCCGGCACAACTCCAATCATGGGCAGCGGTAATCCGTTTGCAATAGCGAAAGAGTCCAACGCGGCAATATCCGCAGGCGTAACGCTCACACCCGGTCCCGAATCTCCCTGGCCGAAGTTGGCCGCGAGTGCGGAGAAATCGGAGCCGTTGACGGCGGAGGTGAAGAGAAAATCCCCCTGGTCCCAGTTGGTATGCCCAAGGCCAAAATTGGCGGCCAGGATGCTGAAGTCACTTCCGTTGACGCTGCCGTCGAGATTCGCATCCCCCAACAGTGTATATTTGACTTCGATCTCCCCCGACGTAATTCCCGAAACAATCCCATCCGCGCCGTCCGCCCATCCGACGCCGTATTTGAAACCGTTCGTGGGCGTCTGCGCGGTTGAGGAAATGATTCCCGGCCCGTTCCAGTTGCCGCCGTTGTAGCCGGACTTGATGTAGCCGGCGATCGTGCTGTCGGGATCGGAACCGGAACCGTAGTCGATGAAGAAGTGGTTGTTGGTGATGTCCATCACCCCGTTGCCGCTGATGGTCAGGGAGTCAATGACGTTGTTGGTCTTGGCCGTGTCATGAAGGACCGTCAGATCGCCGCGGTTATCGACGGTCACGCTGCCTTGAGAAATCGACGTCACGGTGGCATAGGCAATCGGGTTGGACGATCCCGCCGTGCCGACCGAAAGAGAGCCGGTTCCCGAAACCGCGCCGTAAGCGGCGGTGCCGCCGGTCTGATTGATCGAGCCGTTGTCGACCGTTTCGGACGTGGTGAGCGATCCACCGCTCATAAACAGCACGCCGCCGGAGCCGAAGAAGCCGATGTAAATCTGATCGGCGCTGACGCTCCCGTTGATAAGGCTGTACGCCCCGTTTGAGTTGTAATCGATGATGATGGCGGTGGGGTTATTCGCCCCGCCCGATTGGCTGAACGACCCACCACCGCTGGTGGTGGCGTTGTAGCCGATCAACTCCTGCCCGGCGGTCAGGGTGCCGCTGGTCAGAGAGTAGATCGGCCAATCCTCGAAATCGCTGGTATTGCCCAGTTCCAGCGCTCCGCATTGGTTGTTGCCGCCGACTTGAGAGATCAGCGCGGTAGCGCCGACCATCGATTCCGTGCCGTCCACCATCAGCGTCATGCCGGAATTCAGCGTCAGGGAATTGCCGAAGCAGGCGTTGGAATCCGTGGGGCTGTTGATGTCCAGGATCTGGTTGGTGAGGGTAAGCGTTCCGCCGGTCCAGTCGAACTTGGAGGGATTACCGTATACGTCCAGCGATCCGACGGTGAGCGACCCGCCGGAGAGCGTTGCGCTGTCGGCGGAGGCGCTGTAGATCTCAAACGTCTGGCCGACGGTGGCTGAGCCGTTGGATTGGGTATAGGTTCCGGCGCCGGCCGCGCCGCTGGAGGTACCGCCGACATACGCGCTGCCCGCTACCGAGAGCGTGCTGTCAGCTCCGCCCAGAGAATATATTCCGGTGGCCCCGGCAGTGTAGCCGAGGACCAGATTTCCGCTGACGATGGTATTGGTTCCCCCGGTTTGAAGGAACGTACCGGTGCCGTTGTAGCCGATGTCTTCCTCCACGCTGCTGGTGATCGTGCCGGCGCTAAGCGAGTACGTGCCGTTACCGTCGGAGTAATACCCCATTTGCAGCCCGTAGGTTCCGGTGAAACTGTTGGTTCCGCCGTCTTGGACGAATGTGCCGTCGCCGCTGAAACCGATTTCTTCTCCAAAATTGGTTGTCGTCAACGTACCCGCCGACAGGGAGTAGTAGCCGATGAGGGTCATGACGGCACAACTGCTCAGGCCGCCCGATTGAACGAACGTCGCCGGGCCGCCATCTCCGATATATTCGGTCCCCGATGTGCCGGTGCAGTCCAGCGTGCCGGCAGAAAGCGAATAGTAGCCGCTTCCGCCGCTGGCTCCGATGTACAACGTGCCGTCGTTAAGGGTGTTGGTCCCACCCGATTGGAAGAATGTTCCGTCGCCGTCGTTGGTCCCGACCGATTCGAGGCCGGCGGAGAGCATGCCGCTTCCACCGAGAGAATAATATCCGCTCGCGCCGGAGGCGTTGCCCAGATAGATCACATTGCCATTGTTGGTTCCGCCGGATTGGTAGACTTCACCGGCGCCGGCGTTGCCGATGAATTCCGTCCCCTTGCAGGTCAGAATGCCGGAGCCGCTGAGGCTGTACTGACCAAGGTCGTCCGCGTCATCTCCAAGATAAAGATCCGAGGTGGAAGTTGTCAGCGAGTTGGTTCCGACGGACTGGACCATGACGCCGTACCCAAGACTGGTGGTGGAGTTGGAATCGCCGATGAACTCGCTGCCGGAAACCTGGAGCAGAGTTCCGACCCCCGTCATGGTAAGGGTATCGATGCCCGTGGCGCCGTCGTTGTCGACGCGCACAGAAGCCAGCGTGATTGCACTTCCTGTGTAGTCGTAATTAATGACGCGGTCGGTGTCGTCGGAGTCGGCGATTTTGGCGGCGTCGCCCGCCCCAGGCACCGGCCCCGCACCACTATTCCAGTTTGAAGCGGTGGCCCAATCCCCGCTATCGGCGGTCCACGAATCCGTAGCGCCATAAAGCGACTGCGCCAACTGCAACGCGATCGCCGAGGCAGCCACCATCGCCGGCCGAATCCGCATCACCTGCCTCCCTTTTTTCCAGCCTCCCCCCGCTGGAAACAACCCGCCAACCTATCTTTCACCCCCGAGGTTTGCCACAAAAAACCGAAAATTAAAATTGCCGAATTACCGGCGTCTTCGCCTGCGCCAGCAACCCTGTACCCGCCATCAGCGCCAAACCAACGCTCGCCGGTTCCGGCACCGCCCCGATCACCGGCGCGGCCAATCCATTCGCCGCCGCGAACGCATCCAGCGCCGCAATATCCGCCGGCGAGACGCTCACATCCGCGCCGCTGTCCCCCTGCCCGAAATTCGTCGCCAGCGCCGAGAAATCGGAGCCATTCACGGATGAGGAGAAGAGGAAATTCCCCTGGTCCCAGTTGGTGACCCCCAGCCCGAAATTCGCGGCGAGGATGCTGAAGTCCGAGCCGTTCACCGAGCCGTCGAGATTGGCATCTCCCAGCAGCGTGTACTTGATCTCAAGCTCCCCCGACGAGAGGCTCTTCACCACTCCGTCCTTGCCGTCTGCCCAGCCCAGACCATAGAGGTGGCCGTTGGTCGCCGTCTGCGCCACTGTCGAGATAATTCCCGGCCCGTTCCAGTGCCCGCCGTTGTAACCGCTTTTTAAATAGCCGGCGATCGTGGCCGCCGGGTCAGAGCCCGTGCCGTAGTCGATGAACATGTGATTGTTCGCCAGGTCGAATTGCCCCGTGCCCGTAACATTCAGAACGACCACCGAATTATCGGAACCGGAATTCGGCGCAACGCTGAAAAGCCCCTGGCTGCCGACGGCGATTTTCTGCTGCGTAAACTGCGTCACCGACATCGACGCCGACTGGCCCGCGCCGCCCACGGTGATCGTTCCGATCCCGCTCAGCGCCCCGAGTTGCGATGTTCCACCGTTTTCCACGAATGGGCCGTTGTTGGTAGTCACGCTGCTTGTCAGCGAACCCCCGTTCATCGTGACGCTACCCGAGGTGCCAACCACCAGAGTGCTTGTGTCGTTCGTGGCGCCCTGGCCGATCGTCAGAGTTCCCGTCCCAAGATACGCTCCAACGTATTCGTCAAAGATCGCTGCAAGCGTGCCGCCCGTCTGATTATATGATCCCGGCGAGTTATAGCCGATCTCGATATAGCCGTAGGCTGCGTTGCCGCCCGATTGATTGATAACGCCCGCCCCGTTGCCGCCGGTATAAGTTCCGATATCTCCGACCAGGGCCTCATCGACGCCCAAATTGCCGCCGTTAAGCGCGTATTGAGCCGCGGCCCCGCTGCCGCTGACGTTGCCCAATAATAGATACACCGAACTGTTGCTGCTCCCCGTGTTCTGGGTAATCTGGCTGGCACTCCCGTAAAGGTATTCCGCGCCGGTCGCCGTATTGCTCGTATCAACCAGCGTCATTCCGGAATTCAGCGTCAGGGTGTTGCCGAACAAAATAGAGTTAAAAGTCGGATCGCTGCCGTTAGAGAGATCGACCTGCTGATTGGTCAGCGTCAACGTCCCCCCGGTCCAGGACAAGTCGCCAGGCGATTGATTCACATTGATAAACCCCGCAGTCAGCGCTCCCGATGACAGCGAGACCACGTTGCTGTTCTCGCTCGCATAAATGTCCAGCGTGCCGCTCACCGTCAGCGATCCGCCGGCGATGAAAACGTAGCCGGCATTGCCGGAGCTCGAAGCGCTTCCGCCGACATAGGCGCTTCCATTCACCTGCGTGGCGCCGGAGTCGATCGACAGCATCGCCGGAACGGTCGATTCTTCCAGATCCCCACCGCTGATCAGCAGGTTGTTTGAGATCGTTTGCGCCCCGCCGCTTTGGGTGAATTGGGCGACTCCGCCGGCGCCGATCTGCTCATACCCCGTCGTGAGCGTGCCGCCGTTGAGGTTATACGTGCCGGACCCCTCTTCATTCCCGATGGTGAGCGTGCCGCTGATGGTGTGCGTCCCGCCCGTCTGCGAGAAAACCCCCGACGAGTATTGGCCCACGGTTTCGTTGCCGGTGACGCCCAGGCTTGCCGTCGCGCCAAGAATGTAGAGGCCGGTGCTCCCCCCGCCGATCGTGAGACTACCCGTGATCGCATCCGTCCCGCCCGTCTGGTTGTACAGGCTTAAGGCTGCATCGCTTTCCTCTTCCGATTCACCGACCCCAAGGCTGTTGTTCACCTGTACAGACCCGCCTGACTGACTGAACTCACACTCACCGTTGAAAGATCCATTTATGTTCAGCGTGCCGGTGGTAACCGATCCGGTCCCGCTCAAAACATAATTCCCCGGCCCATCTTCACTGCCGATATACAACGCACCCGAGATCTTGTTCGATCCGGCAGATTGAATGTAGGTGCCGTTGCCATCCGCCTCTTCACCACCTAGCGATTCGCTTTGGGCCACCATCGCCGTCCCGGACCCCGATTGTGTCAGCGTGTTCCCCGAAGCGATCTCGAAATACTCCAGCCCCGTGGAATACGTCTGATTGAATGTGACGGTCACATTGCTTACGCCAATGTAAGTGGATTCGATATACGCACTCGTGCTCGTCCCATCCGGCGGGACCTTCACGCTGGTATCATCGCTCTCGTCGAACCATGCGGAATAGGAATCGGCCGTGCTGTTCCAGTCTCCTCCCCCGGCTTGCTGGTAATAATATGCCTGAGCATTTGTTCGCAGCGCCACAGCTCCGACCACCGCCGATTGCACCACGCACGCCCGCGCAATCGCACGTCGCTTCGCATTATTTTTCGACATAACTCCCTCTCCATAGAACGCCGATCCCCTCGACCCAAAAAATTGATTCGGCTTGGAAGCGAACTAACCACACCCACGCGTTCAAACCGAGGGATGAAACATAAGTTGAGGCGGCCTAAATGGCAACAAAATCTTGAAACTCCGTGGCCATCTCAAGTTCGCCGCCGCCGCCTTGCCAGCGCCCCGCCCGCCGCGACGATCACAATCGCCCCGCACGCCGGTTCCGGCACCGCGCTAATCGTCGGTGCCGCCAAACCATTCGCCGCCGCGAACGCGTCCAGCGCCGCAATATCCGCCGGCGAGACGCTCACATCCGCGCCGCTGTCCCCCTGCCCGAAATTCGTCGCCAGCGCCGAGAAATCGGAGCCATTCACGGATGAGGAGAAGAGGAAATTCCCCTGGTCCCAGTTGGTGACGCCCAGCCCGAAGTTGGCCGCCAGGATGCTGAAGTCGCTGCCGTTCACCGACCCGTCCAGGTTGGCGTCGCCGAGCAGCGTGTATTTCAATTCAATTGATCCGCTGGAAAGATTAGCCACATTATGCGTGCCATCATTTCCATCGGCCCATCCCACGCCGTAGAACAAGCCATTGGTTTTGGTTTGTGCATTGGACGAGATAATTCCCGTGCCGTTCCAGCCTCCATTATTGAACCCCGATTTCAAAAACCCGTAGATCGTCGAAATTGGATCGCTGTTGCTGCCGTAGTCGATGTAAAAATGGTTGTTGGCGATATCAAATGTCGAGTTCGTCGCCACGATAATGTTGCCTTGCGACAGGCCCGTGGCCGTCAGCTTGAGCGTCGTCGGGTTGGTTCCGTTTCCAACGGTGATTGACCCACTGCCTTGGGCGACGCCCATCAGCGCCAGCGTTCCCGTGACGGTTCCCTGGCCGATGTTGTTTCCGGCCGGACCAAATTCGACAGTGGCAGGGGAGCCGGAGACCCAGGTGACGTACGCCCCGGCTTCGCCGCCGGTCTGGGCATTGGCGCCGTGTTGAACGATATCCGTGACAGTGATGCCGTGGCTGACGGCCGTCGCCGTCGCGGTGCCAGCCAGGGTGCCGGCGTTGGCCCCGTTATTTGCGGTGCCGGCGCTGCCGCCAGTTGCCAGCGCGACCGCCTGCGCCTCTCCCGAAACGGTGATCGCAGTTGCGCTTGAGGTGGCGTTTCCGCCGTTGCCGCCGGAAAATCCGCCGCCATCTCCGGTTCCACCGACGCCGCCGCTGCTGTAAGCCTGGGCCGTCGCCTGTCCGGTTCCGGTGTCATCGGCGGTGGAAGTGGCGGAGCCCAGAAATCCCGGTCCGCCATTGCCGGTGCCACCGTCCACGATGCCGCCCTCGCTGTAGCCGCTGCCTCCGCCGAAGTAGTTCGCTCCAGCGGAAGCCGTGACCGTTCCCGAGGTGGTGCTGGTGAGATCGATCATGGCGGTTGCCGAACCGCCTGCGGCCGCGGTGGCGTTTTGGCTGTAGCCGCCGGAGCCGCCGGTGGCCGCGCTAATCCCGGTGAACGACGACATTCCGTTTTGGCTGAGAACAAAATCGGAAATCGCGTTTCCGGCCGCGCCACCGACCTCGCCGTTGGCGCCGCCGGCGTTGCCGGCGTAGGCATCCTGCTCGAGCGTGAGACTTCCGGTGGTGGTTCCGCCAACCTCGAGACTGGTCAGAATGACATTTCCCCCGCTGCCGCCGGTTGCTCCAGCTCCACCCGCGCCGCCGTTGCCGCCGAATACTTCCCCGCGGACGGTTACCGAGCCGCTGCCGCTGGACGAACCTGTGACCGTGCCGAGGCTTCCCGACGCGCCGCTGCCGCCGGTGAAGGTTGATCCTTGTCCGCCCGCGCCGCTGCCTCCGACCGCATCGGCGAGCACCGTGACGCTGCCGGCGCCGCCGTTGATGGCCGTCGAGCTCGCGGTCCCCACTGTGCCCCCTCCGCCATTGCCCGTGGCAGTATTGATTACGTCGCCGCCGCTTCCGCCATAACCATAGGCGTTGGCCGTTACCGATGAGGCAACGGTTCCGGTCGCCGAGGCCGTCGCCGAGCCGGTTCCTCCAGAGGCGCCGTTGTCCGCCGTTCCCCCCGTGATGTATCCACCGTCGCTGTAACCGCTGCCGTTGCCGTAGTAGTTCGCGCCAGCGTTGGCGGTGATGCTTCCGGTACTGAGGGTGCTGGTCAGATTGATCATCGCCGTTGCCGTGCCGCCGGCCACGGCGTTGGCGTTGACGCTGCTTGCGCCCGATCCACCCGTCGCCACACTGAACCCAGTGAGCGAAGACATTCCATTCTCGCTGAGAACAAAATCTGAGGTTGCGTTGCCCGCGACGCCCCCACTAGCGCCGTTAGCGCCGCCGGCATCGCCGGCGTAGGCATCCTGCTCGAGGGAGAGGCTGCCGCTTGTGGTGCCGCTGACCTGGACGCTGGAAAGCGTGATATTCGCTCCGTTGCCGCCGGTGGCGCTGTTTCCGCCAAAGCCGCCGTTGCCGCCAAAGACCTCCCCGCGGACGGTGACCGCGCCACCGCCGCTGGAAGAACCCATCACCGTGCCCAGGCTCGCGTTCGCGCCGGCGCCGCCGAAGAATCCGCTTCCCTGCCCGCCTCCACCGGAGCCGCCGACGGCCTCGGCCAAAACCGTCACGGTGCCGGTTCCGCCGTCGGTGGCGGTGGCGCCCGCGATTCCAACTTCGCCCTCTCCGCCGCTGCCGGTGGCGGAGTTGATTATGTTTCCTCCAATTCCGCTAATGCCATAGGCGGTTGCCGTGACTGAGGAGGCCAGGGTGCCCGTTACCGATGCGGTCGCGGTGCCCATGCCACCAGCGCCGGCGTTGTCCCCGGTTCCGCCGGTGATGTATCCACCGTCGCCGTAGCCGCTGCCGTTGCCGAAATAATTGCTCGCCGCGGTGGCGGTAATGTCGCCGGTGGTGTTGCTCGTAAGGCTGATCATGGTACTGGCATTGCCGCCTCCGCTGGCAGTGAAGTTCTCGCTGGCTCCGCCCGATCCACCGGTGGCGACGCTTAGTCCGGTCAGCGAGGACACGCCGTTTTGCGTCAGGTTGAAGTCGGAGGTCGCGTTGCCGGCCGAGCCACCGTTAGCGCCGTTGGATCCCCCGGCGTTGCCGGCGTAGGCATCCTGCTCCAGGGTCACGCTTCCGCTGGTGGTGGCGGCCACCTCAACGCCGGACAAAGTAACATCAGCTCCGTTCCCTCCCGTTGCTCCGTCCTGGCCGGCGCCGCCGCTGCCCCCGTAAACTTCGCCGCGAACGGAGACCGAGCCGCTTGCGGATGAGACACCGAGCACGGTTCCCAAACTCGCTGACCCGCCGGCGCCCCCCTTGAAACTGCTTCCCTGCCCGGCTCCGCCGCCGCCGCCTTGGGCGAGGACGAGCACCGTTATTCCGTTGGCGCCGCCATTTTCGCCGGTGGCGCCGGCGCTGCTGGTTCCACCGGCGCCGCCGTTGCCGGTAGTTACGCCGGCGAGGGATCCCCCCGCTCCGCCAATGCTATAGGCGGTTGCCGTCACCGATGAGGCGACTGAACCGGAAACGGTCGCGGTTGCGGTCGCGTTTCCGCCCGTTCCTCCGGTTCCCGAGGTTCCCCCGGCGATATCTCCACCGTCGCTGTAGCCGCTGCCCTGGCCGAAGTAATTGCTCGCCGCGGTCCCGGCAAGATCGCTGGTGGTATTGTTCATCAAGGTGATTATCGCGGCGGCCGTGCCACCATTGCTGGCAACCGCGTTTTGGCTGTCGCCGCCGGAGCCGCCCGTGGCGATGCTGAATCCCGTCATCGTCCCCACGCTGTTTTGAGTGAGCGAGAAATCGGAGGTTGCATTGCCCGCGGTGCCGCCCGGTGCGCCGTTGCTTCCGCCGGCGTCGCCGGCATAGGCATCCTGCTCCAGCGTCAAGCTTCCACTGGTGGTGCCGCTGATTTGAATACTGGAGAGGGTGACATTCGCGCCGTTGCCGCCCATGCTTCCGTTGATTCCAGCGCCGCCGTTGCCGCCGAATACTTCCCCGCGGACTGAGACCGAGCCGCCGCCGGTTGATGAACCCGTCACTATTCCCAGGCTCGCTCCTGCCCCGTTGCCGCCGGCGCCGCCGCTGCCGGTTCCACCGCCATTGGTGCCGCCAGACCCTCCCGCGCCGCCGCCGGCGATTGCGGTAAGCTGAACGTCGGAGCTGTTGGAGGTGGTGCCGGAGATCGCGGCGGTGGCGGTGTTTCCCGCCCCGCCGCTGCCGCCGTTGGCGCTTCCGCCGCCGCTGTTGCCCCCAGTGCCGCCGGCGCCGCCGGTGGCGCTGGCTTGATCGGAGATCGAAGAAGTTGCCGCCGGGGTTGTAGCGACGACGGTGGACGCGGTCCCGCCCTGACCTCCAGAGCCTCCGGCGGTGCCGCTCGCTCCGTTGCCGCCGGAGCCCCCCGCGCCGCCGACGGCGCTGGCGCTGATGCTCGTCGAGGAGGAACTGTTGTTTTCCGTGGCCGGTCCGCCGGAGGTCCCGTTGCCGCCGGGGCTCGTGCCATTGCTCCCGTTTGTGCCTGCAGTGCCAACGGCCTGGCCCTGGGCGGAAACCGCATACATCGCTAGCGCTGCCGACAACGCCATCGACAGACGCGCGGTGGCTTTTCGTTTGGAACGAGAACGCGATTCTTGCCGGACCATTTTCGCCTCCTTTTAGGATCCGATGCGATCTATTCGCAGCCGGAAGAGCTGCTTGTGATTATGACCCGCATCTGCTCCCTTATGTTAGATTTGCAAGTGCGAAACTATATCATCCCTGGCATCGCGGGCCTAGCTAATTTTGCCGCTCGAACCCGATGATTTGGCTCAAAAATTGAGATATACCGCGGTTTTGCCAGTGATTGTATCGATGCAACCTTGATGCTATGAGGGATACACCGCGCCCATGCCACGAAAATTAGCGCAAATCAACAGAAGAAGCCGACCACAGCCTTCCCGGCGCGTGCGGATTCCCCGCCAAGCCAGTCTAGACCAACCGGTCCAGTTGTGTCGTCTGCACCCCGAAAATGCCATGGTCTGCCTTCACTCCGCCCTGGCCCTGGACCGTCGCGGCCGCGAAGCCCAGGCGATTCCCCTCTATCAGCGCGCTCTTCGACTTGGCCTGAAGGGCTTGGCCCTGCGGGACGCATTCGTTTGTCTGGCCTCATCCCTTCGCGACGTGGGAAAATCACGTGCGGCCCTCGCCCAACTTCTCCGCGCCCAGAGCCGATTCCCCAACGACAAAGTGGTACGTCTGTTTCTCGCCCTGGCGTACCACGACCTGGGCCAAAAAACCAAGGCCCTGAAGCTATTGGCGATGGCATACCTGGATGACGCCAAAGACCGCGATCTCAAAAGCTATCGCTCCGCCCTCCATCGCAAATACAAATCGTTAAGTGGGCGATAAGGGATTCGAACCCCTGACTTCCACCTTGTAAGGGTGGCACTCTAGCCGCTGAGTTAATCGCCCGAACCGGCATACAAATCATACCGCAATCTCCTGCCCCCCGCATATCCTAAGTCTGTTACCCGCCCCCCGGGCGCGAGTCAGGACCCTCCCCTTCGCCGCTCCATCCCTAAAAATTTATTTTCAGAAAAATCCGCCGATTTCCCAAAAATAGGTACAAAACGTACACCTTTTGGACCTGTATATAGAGGCGTGATGTTTCCCAATCGAAAATGCCATGATTCAGACCCTTCACAACTTGGCCTCGCCGCCCCGCGCTTTCGCTCCTCGCATCACCGCAGGAAAAATTCCGTCAAAACGGAGCAAAAGGAGACATTCCGGGACATGACCGTGCCGCCGGCGTCCTTACAGTCTCCTCACCGGCGGAATTCGAAGCCCGAAAGTCTCACGCTGTATAAATAGGTACCCCCCAGAAAAGTGGGGAATTTTGGGGAAAATTGGGGAATCGTCCAATGCACCATATCATCGATCCATATTCTCTCCCTTTCTTTGCGACACAGATCAAACTCAGCCCGGGGAAAGAAAAATCCATCGTCAAATCCCGGGCACTTCCGGACATTTTCGGACATGCCCCTCCGCAATGCCTTCTACTTACACCGGCAACGACACCGACTACTTCGGAATCGCCTTTGTCCCCGAACCCACAACGCCGCTCCTGTTCCTCGGCGCACTAGGCCTCACCCTCAAACGCCCCTCGTCGCGGAAGCAAATTCCAAGCTAACGCATGCTCGATAAAAAGGACTACGATTCAACAACCAAAGCACGCCCGTTTAGCCGCGACCCGAAGGGGAGCGCTTTCAGTCCAGCGCCGCGGAAATTGAATCGCCGCCACTCGCCAACCCACAAAAACACCCCACCCCCAGCGCCACCGCCCCCCACATCACGTTCCCATACCACGAAAACAAATCCCCCAGCGCCGCCCCAAAAAAATCCCGGTCGAGCAGCCCGATTGAAATCACGCAAACGATCATCATCGCCGCTGCCAATCGGTCGCGCTGCTGAATCCACATTCGCGCCACGAAAAACCCCGGCAGCATCAAAATCCCAAAATGCGTCTTATGCGACATCGGCGAAAGCAGCAGCATCAGCACGAACATCAGCGCACATTCCACTCCCAGCCTTCGCTGATCGTTCGGCCTTCGCAGCGGCCGCCCAATCGTCCATGCCACGCCCACCAGCAGCGCAAGATCCAGCGAATAAACCATTCGCTTCAGCGTCTTTGCCGACACCACGTTCTTATCAAACGTCGTATTCAATTTTCCATCCGCGATGTTCCAGTGCGTCGTGAAAAACCGGTGCGCCGCCCCGGCGATCGACTGGTTGATCGTCACATCCACATACCACTGCCCGATATTCCCGCTGGTCGGCTTCACGATCCGCGTGTACCACTCCTGCAGCCACAGTCCCTGCGGCGCACGATGAACCGCATCCGGCGCCAGGTTCAGCGCCACCGCCAGCACCACCATCCACCCCGCGGCTAACCATCTTCCCCGCCAGGCGAGATACCCCGCCATAATCAGCGGCGGTCCCTTAAACGCCGCCGCGATGCCCCACGCCGTTGCCGCCGCAAAATCCCGCGCGTTCTGCCACGCGAAGCAGCCCGCAACAAGCAGCGCATCGATGACAATATCCGATTGCTCATGCCCAAACGTCCCCTGCACATACCGCATCCCCACCAGCAGCCCCAGGATCAGAACCGCAATCTCCGTCCCCGAAACAATCTCTTTCCCTCCCGCGACCCTCCAGCTCAACTTCCAAAGCACCACCAGCGCCACCACCTGCACGCCAAACCAAGCCAGCCGGCTCAAGAAATGCGGCAGCCAGGCCATCGGCAGCGCAATCAGCGCCTGAAACGGCGGATACGTAAATGGATGGGTCACCTGAAAAATAATCGTCTGCGAAGAGTTGGCATCAAACGGCGGCGAGACATAGATATCTTCCCCATTCACCAACTGCCGCGATGCCCGCACAAAAACCTGGTCCCACTCCGACCGGAACGATTTCTCCCGCACCATCAGGATTCCATTGATCAGAAGGTAGATAGCCGCCGCGATGAGGATCACCCGCTCTGTCATCGAGCGCTGGAGCGGATTCATGAGAGGGGGGCTTTGTAGCGGAAACGCGGAGGTGTGAAAAGTGTGAAAGTGCGAAGGTGTGCAAGAGTGGGGGTGTGAAGGTTTGAATGTGTGAAGGTGAAAGCGAACTGCGCCCCGGGGAGTATCAGTACAAAATGTTACAGTCCGCAATAAACTGGGTGGTTTGGGTGGTTTGGGTGGTTTGGGTGGGATGGGGTACGGTTTTTTGTAATATCAATGATATCAATGATATCAAAACTGCTCGGACTGGTTTTCGGTGAAGAGGAGTTCGGCTTGGCGTAAGACTAATTGCGAGGCGTCTTAGGCCGTGCCCTTTGAGCGGTCTAGGCTCTTTCCGCCGTTGACGCGATCGCAGTGGCGACGGCGGTCATGAGGCGCTCGGTCTCACGTTTTGAGTTGCGATACCAGTCAAGCGACCAGATACGGTGTATCCGCCATTTCAATCGCTCCAAAATCTCTTGACGCAATCGGTCTCGATCACGAGCGCTCTTACTTGAATGATAACTCGCTCCATCGCATTCAATCCCCAGTGCGAATTCGCCTCGCCTTTGCGGGTGGCGCACGGCCAAGTCGATGAAATATCCCACTACACCGACTTGTGGGACAACCTCATATCCGGCGTTTTTAAGCGTGTTAATCACGGAAACTTCGAAATCACTGTCAGGTTCGCGACCCGTCTCTGACGGCAAATCGAGAACGCCGTCCTTGGCAAATTTCAAATAGCCCTTTAACGCGCGAACACCCCAAGGCGAGGTCTCGTCGGTCCGCATATCAGCGGGATTCATGCTGGAAAACACTACGGTTTGGTATTTGGCTCGAGTGAAAAGAACATTGAGCCTTCGGTGTCCCCCCGGATTGTTGATCGGCCCGAAGTGCTGAGGAAATTCTCGTTTCCCAACCTCGTGCGGTCCATAGACGGTGGAAATAAAGATCGCGTCTCGCTCATCTCCTTGCACGTTTTCTAGATTCTTCACGAAAAATCGTTCGAGCGTCTGTTCCTGCCTTTGACGCCACACCTCGAACTCTTCGTGCTCGGTCGCAAGTTGGTCAATCTCCAGGGCGAGTAACTCCGCCTGTGGCTGATTTAGCGTCACGATTCCAAGACTTCGTTCGGGGTGGCGCGCGACATATTCGATCGCCGCTCTGGCAACGGCTTGTGCTTCCGGCACGTTTATTCTGTTTTGTAAGACGCCCTTAGGAACATATTCGTAACTTACTCCAAAATCGTTGTGCTCATCGTAAGGTGACGGAAACACAATTAGCTGGCTGTCGTAGAACTCCTTGTTCGAGAATGCGATGAGTGATGAATGTCGCGAGCGGTAGTGCCATTTTAGTCGTCTCGCCGGTCGCATGATCGCCAACGCTTGGTCCAGAATTGACTGCTCGTCTGCTGCGGATTCCGTCTCTTCATCATCAGTGACCGAGTTCGATTCTCTAAAGAAGTTAGTTGGCGGTAATTGCTTCGGGTCACCAACCACTACAATTTGCTTGCATCGCGCTATTGCACCGACGGCATCCTCTGGTCGAACCTGTGATGCTTCGTCAATGACTAATAGGTCAAACTGAAGCTTTCCCGGCTTGAGAAATTGGGCAACGGAAAGTGGACTCATCATATAACACGGCATCAGTTGCTGAATGGCTTTACCAGCACGGTCCATCAGGTCGCGGACGGAAACGTGTCCTTTCTGCTTAATTGCCTCGTTCTGGATCAGCGATAGACCCGTCCACTGGCGACGGGAACCTACGTTGGAGCCAGAATCAACACCTCGCTTGGCTAGAGTTGCCGCGATCGCGCTCTGTCGCAATCGCTTGAGTTTGTGATCAAGTTCGCGAAATTCTTTGCGCGAAGACTCGTGACGGTCGCCGGAGAAATTCGCCAGGGCTGGGCTTTTAGAGATTGCCTCACGTGCCATTGACTGGAAAACGATTCGCTTGGCCGCATTATCAAGGCCCTTCAGGGCCGCGTGGCGAGATTCGAGCAGGTCGATAAGCGGTCCAAGTCCCAGTGCGACAATCTCGTCTTTCGCACGTGTGTCGTCGATCAGCAGTTGGAAACCTTCAGGGTCGCTCGCGCAGCGGGCGCGATGATCACGCAAATCCGTCGCGGCAACTTGCATGATGGAATTGTTGCCTATCCCTACGCCAAGAATTATCTCTATCTCATCCAGCGGATCAGCGCCGTCATCATCGTCCTCTTCCTCGCCTTTCACGTGCTGGGCATGAAAGGCCTTTGGGGCGGCAACCTGGAATTCGTCCCGGCGGATGCCACCCGAAGCACCGTCCGCCACATCAATTCCAGCGTCTGGGTCGCCTACTTGGTCTATCCGATCGGCATCCTCGCCTCCTGCTTTCACCTGGCCAACGGATTCTTCACCGCCGCCATCACCTGGGGCCTGACCATCAGCTCCGGCTCCCAGCGCCGCTGGGGATATGTCTGCACGGGCCTGTTTTTTTTCACGCTTTTGTGCGGTTTTCTGGCCCTGGGGGCGGCGATTCACGACAAGGCCATCCTGATTCACTAATATATTAGAAGTATGGATCGCAAGGTCATCGACGATTTCGAAACCGGTGGCGAAAAGCTCAAGGCGGCTATTCGCAGCCTTACCCCCAAGGAATTCCTCTGGGTTCCCGCCCCGGGTGCGGGCATCGGGCGATGGTCGATCCAGCAGGTCGTCCTGCATCTGATGGATGACGAGCTGATCTGGTCCTCGCGCATGAAGCTGATGCTGGCTGAGGATAATCCCGAAATCGTCGGCTTCGACGAAAGCAAATTCGCCACCAAACTCTTTTACGATCAGCAGGACCCGCAGCTCGCCGCCCAGATTCTGGATCTGAATCGTCGGCACCTCGCCCCGTTGTTTCGCAAGCTTCCGGAGGAAGCCTTCGCCCGGACCGGCCGCCACAACGACCTGGGCCTGATCAACCTCGGCCAAAGCATCGTCTGGACCAACGAGCACCTGGACCACCATATTCTCTACATCTCCATGAAGCGCGACCGGCTCGGCATGCCGATGGCAATGGAGAAATCTGGGGAGAAATCTGCCAGTTGAGGAGCCAATGTTTTCCGCGGTAATCGACCATTACGAAGCCGGTGGCGAGAAGCTCAAGGGAGCCGTCTCCGGCCTTTCGCGCGAGGATATGATCTGGAAACCGACGGACCCCACCCTCGGCCTCTGGTCGATCCAGCAGATCGTCATGCACATGCTCGATTCCGATCTCATCTGGTGCGCCCGCATGAAATCGATCATCGCCGAGGAAAATCCCAGAATCCTCGGCTACGACGAAGGCAAGTTTGCCCAGCGATTGCTCAACGACGAGCGCGATGCCCAAAGCGCTCTCCAGCTTTTCGATCTCAACCGCCGCCAGTTCACCCGCGCCCTGCGAAAGCTGCCGGAGTCAGCCTTCTCGCGAACTGGCCAGCACAGCGAGCGCGGACCCATCACGCTCGGCCAGAGCCTTCAATGGATGGTCGAGCACGTCGACCATCACGTCGGCTTTATCCGCAGAAAACGCGACAAGCTCGGTAAACTCTGGAAGGAATGATCACATGCCCGCGGCGGCGAAAAGAGTGATCGTGATCGGCGGCGGCCTCGCGTGCCTCGCGTGCACCGTCAAGCTCGCCGAGGACGGGTTCAACGTCGATCTCTTCTCCATGGTTCCCGTCAAGCGCAGCCACAGCGTCTGCGCCCAGGGCGGAATCAACGCCTGCAACGACATCGCCCGCCAGCAGGGCTACAGCGAGTGGATTCACTTCGATGAAACCGTTCTGGGCGGCGATTTCCTCGCCGATCAGCCGCCCGTCCTGGAAATGTGCAACTGGGCCCCGCGCATCATCGACCTGCTCGACCGCATGGGCGTCCCCTTCAACCGCACCCCCGAAGGCCAGCGCGAGCTCCGCCTCTTCGGCGGCTCGCTCATCAAGCGAACCTTCTTCGCCGGCGCCACCACCGGCCAGCAGTTGCTCTACGCCCTCGACGAACAAACCCGCCGATACGAAGCCGACGGGCTGGTACATAAATTTGAGTTCTGGGAGTTCCTGTCGCCCATCGTCCACGACGGGCAATGCGTCGGCATCGTCGCCCAGGACATGCGCACGATGCAGATCCACGCCTTCCGCGCCGATGCCGTCGTCATGGCCACCGGCGGCTGCGGGCTGATCTTCGGCAAGATCGACCATGTCCGTCATCTGCACCGGCGGCGCCGCTTCACGCTGCTACCAGGCCGGCGCGAACTACGGCAACCCCGAGTTCATCCAGGTCCATCCCACCGCCATCCCCGGCGAAGACAAGTGCCGCCTCATCAGCGAATCCGCCCGCGGCGAAGGTGGCCGCGTCTGGGTCCCCAAACGCCCCGGCGACACCCGCCCGCCCAATTCCATCCCCGAATCAGAACGGTTCTATTTCCTCGAAGAACGCTACCCCAAATACGGCAACCTCGTCCCCCGCGACATCGCCACCCGCGAAATCTTCCAGGTCTGCACCGAATTGAAGCTCGGCATCGGTGGCGAAAACATGGTCTATCTGGATTTGGCCGACACCGTCAAAAAAATCGGCCGCCAGGCGCGTCCTCGAAAAACTCGAAGGCATTCTCGAAATCTACGAAAAATTCGTCGGCACCGATCCCCTCGATGAGCCGATGAAAATCTTCCCCGCCGTCCACTATTCCATGGGCGGACTCTGGACCGGCTTCAAGAAAGACGAAAAAACCGGCGGCCTCAAGTTCGGCGACCCCGCCAACATGATGACCAACCTCCCCGGCCTCTACGCCATGGGCGAAGTCAACTTCGCCTATCACGGCGCCAATCGCCTCGGCGCCAATTCGCTTCTAAGCTGCATCTTCGACGGCCTCTTCGGCGGGCGCATGCGTCAAAAACTATTGCACGCGACATCGCCCGCCGCGGCGACGCTGCCGCAATCCGTCTTCAACGCCGCCGTCAAACAGGAAACCGACCGCCAAAACTGGCTCGTGAACAACCGCGGCGACGAGAATCCCTATCTCCTCTGGCAGGAAATGGGCCGCTGGATGACCGACAACTGCACCGTCATCCGCCACAACGAACGCCTCCAGCAGACCCTGGAACAATGCCAGCGAGTGGAAAGACCGCTATCAGGAAAGTCAAGCTCTCCGACACCGGCATGTGGACCAACCAGAATCTCAGCTTCGCCCGCGCCACCGGCGACATGATCATCCTCGCCGAGGCCATCCTCCAGGGCGCCCTCCAGCGCAACGAATCGCGCGGCGCCCACTTTAAGCCCGCCTATCCCCACCGCAACGACGAGGATTTCCTCAAGGCGACGATCGCCCGCTTCGACCCCACCACGGGCACGCCGTGCATCAGCTACGCCCCGATCGACATCAGCCTCATCCCCCCGCGCGCCCGCGAATACGGCAAAAAATCCGATCCCCCGCCACCGGCCGCCGTGCGGACCGAAAAAGCCATGGCATGATGACTTCGCTCCCCGCAAATCACGCGGGTGTACCACGGTTGCGCCGGTTTCATATTGCACTCCTCGGCGCTCTTCTGGCCCTCAGCGGCTGGTTCCGCCTCGACCGCATCGACCGCGAAAGCCTCACCCTCGACGAATACTGGGCCCTCTACCTCGCCACCGGCCGCGGCGACCTGGCCTTCGACCTTCCCTACGGGCAGATCATCTTCTCGCCCCCAAATGTCGGTTACGAAAACGCACCCCCCTGGTGGCACATCTGGACGGGCCTCGACAGCACCACCCATCCGCCTCTCTATCACCTCGTCCTTCGCGCCTGGGTCGATCTCTTCGGCGAATCAGATTTCTCCACGCGCTGCCTCTCCTGGTGCTTCGGCCTCGCGGCCGTCCCCATCCTCTTCGACGCCGTCCGCCGCTGTGCCGGTCCGTGGCGCGCCCTCATCGCCGCCGCCATCTCGGCCCTCGCTCCTGCCGGAATCGAATTCTCCCAATCCACCCGCCCCTACACGATGCTGGTCTTCCTTGGCTGCGTGCTGCTCGATTGCGTCATCGCGATCGACCTCACCGGCGTAACGATCCCACGATTGACGCTGCTTGCCCTCTCAACCGCCGCGCTGGCCCTCACGCACTACTACACTGCCGGCGCGATCGTCTCTGCCGGCATCTACATCGCTATTCGCACGCGCGGCCGAGCGCGCCGCCGCACCCTTGCCGCAATGCTCGGCGCCATCCTTTTCGTCGCTATCACCTGGGGTCCCGTCTTCTGGTCCACCCGCCATCTCTACGGCGCCTACGAAAACTTCTGGCGCGAAACCGGTGCCGGCTTCACCCTTACCCTCCGCGCCCTCATCCGCATCCCCATCCGCTTCCTTCTCGACCCGTCCACCCCCTGGCCCTGGTTCACCGCCGCTCCCCTCGCGCTGCTGGTTTATTTCTTTCCGCTAATTCCCCTCCCCTGGTACTCCGGGGGAGGGTGGGGGTCTTCTCTGCCCGACCCCAAACCAGGCGATCGCCTTCCCCAGCTCCTCCTCTGGTGGCTCTGGACCATCTGCACCATCGGCGTCGTCGTCGCCGTCGATCTCATCCATCGCACAACGATGGTCGGCGTCCTCCGCTATGTTTACCTCGCCTCACCAGCCGTCTACGCGATCCTCGCCACCGCCCTCCCCTCGCGCCTAGGCGTCATCACCGCCGCCGTGCTCCTCCTCTGCTCCGCCGTCTATGGCTTCTCGCGAATGCAATCCGGACCCGACCCCGCCGAGCCCTGGAAAACTGTCGCCCAGGATCTCGACCAGATGGCCGGCCCCCGCGACCTCGTCGCCATCATCGGCTACTACCCCAACGAGCCCGCCTTCGATTATTTTGTCATCTCCCACTACATCGGCCCGTGGAAACGCCCGGTGATTTTTCTCATCGGACCGCCCGGCAATCAAATCAAATCCCAACTCGCCGCCGTTCCCAATGTCTGGATGATCGGCCACTCCGCCACGTTCGAAACCCATCGCCTCCTCCCCGGCTGGCACATCGCTGTCGTGCGCGGCGTGGGCGAAAGAAACTTCATCTGGCTCGTCAAACCCCCATCCTCCACGCAAACAAAGTGATCTCCCGCAAAAACATTCTCCAGCTACTCCTGCTGCTGATCCTCCTCGCCGTGGCCGGCGCCGTGCGCTTTTACGATCTGACAAAAGTCGGCCTCTGGCCGGACGAATACTGGTCCTCGGTCCATCTCGCCACCGGCCGCGGCACCGCGATTTTCGATCTCCCCCACGGCGTGTTATTTGATCCCCCGCCCCAAACCCTCCTCGAAGGCGCACCCTCCTGGCCCCACATCTGGACCGGCCTCCGCAGTATCGTCCACCCGCCTCTCTACCTCATCTTCCTCCGCTGGTGGATGGACTTCTTCGGCCCGGCTGATTTCTCCACGCGATCGTTTTCCGTCTTCGCCTCCCTCGCCGCCATCCTCGTCCTCTTCGACATCCTCCGCTTCACCGCCGGCTTCTCCACGGCGTTCATCGCCGCGGCGATAATGGCCCTCTCCCCCATGCAGATCGACCTGGCCCAGCAATCCCGCCCCTACACATTCCTGTCCCTCGTCGCCCTGCTCGCCGCCGATGCGCTCCTCCGCATCGAGCGCCGCGGCACATCCCCCGCCCGATTAACCGCCCTCGGCGTCGGCGTCCTCGCCACCGCCCTCACCCACTATTTCTCCCTCGGCGCCCTGGTCGCCATCTTCGCTTACGCGATGATCCGCCTGGCGCAGATGTCCGCAACCGCGTCATCGCCGTTTTCGCAATCTGCACCGCCCTCTTTCTAATTTGCTGGACCCCCTTCCTCTGGCAGCAGCACCGCGAATTCTTCCGCCAGCAGGACTGGTCTCTCGAACCCGCCGGCTCTCCACTCACGCCCTTCATTCGCGCCGCCGCCCGTCCGGCAGATGATCTCTTCGGCCCCACGACCAACCAATTGGAATGGCTCGCCCCCTGCGTCATCGTCTACCTTCTCCCTCTCCTGCTCATCCGCCGCTCAAAAACCCTCCTCTTTTGGTGGCTCTGGGTCGTCGCCCTGATCGGCCAGCTCGCCATCTACGATTTATTCAATCACGCCCGCCTCCTCGCCTTCGACAAATACACCTCCCTCGCCTCCGTCGGCGTCTTTGCCCTCTGCGCCACGCCCTTGCCAACAGCCAAGTGGTGGCGATGGACCCTCCCCTGCATGATTCTCATCAGCGTCGCCGTCGCCGGCATCGAGCGCCTCGAGGCCAGCCCCCCCGAAGACAACGGCGACTGGCGCGGCATGGCCCAAACCCTCGACCACATGGCCGGCCCCCACGACCCCCTCGTCTTCTACCCCAGCTCCTTCTGGGGTCCCGCCGCCATCTACTACCTCGACATCGCCCACTACGCGCCGAGCTCGCAGCGACCCGTGATGTTCCTGGAGAATCCCGCCGACGAATCCGCCCAGCGCCAGCTCGAAAAATTCCACACGATTTGGTTGATAGGCCCCAGCGTCCAGGAAGACACCACAAAATATCTCCCCGGCTGGAGATCCACCTTCAGCCGCGGTTTCATCAACGCCGGTTCAATCGCAGAATTAAAAACCCCTAACCCCACCACAGACGCTCGCCCCGAAAATGAGCCGGCCCGTCCCCGGGCCGTTCTTCCCCCTCAATTCACCGTCGCATCCAAAAACCCCGCCACGATCACCGTCGGCGCCACCGGGTGCGGCATCTGGTCCCCAGCCTTGAACTCAGCAAACGTCCCCTTCAACGTCACTCGAATTGTCGTCCCATCCACCTGCTGGAAATAAGCCGTCACATCCATCGGCTGAAGCACTTCCCCCTGCGTGTTCAGAAAAATCCCATACGGACTATCCTGCCGATCCATGCTATCCGAATGATTGATCCAAACCGTCTGCGTGATTTGCGACGGATCCGAAATGCTCGGCAGCTCCATCCGCATATCGTAGGAGTTGACGACTTCTTTCCCCGTAAGCGTGTCCTTCGGATCGTCGCTATAAAGCCGTGCGACCACGATGCCTTTGGAAGTTTCCAGATGCAGCCGCGCCGGCGGAAACCACTGCTGCGTCTCCCCGATCTTCAGCATCGAACCCGTCGGCGCCTGGGGCGTTGCCGCCGTCGCCACCGCCGCCGGCTGGGTCGTCGGCACATTTTGCGCCTGCCCCGAATCGCTCTGGGCCTTCGCGCACCCCAGCAACCCCGCCATGCTCAATACAAAGATGGCCCTCAATCGCAAAAAATGCATCGCCTGATTCTCCGCCCGCCTATTATACCACATATAAGATGGCCACCCGCGCTCCAGAAGAAACTGACATCCTCTGCGAAAATTGCGGATACATGCTCAACGGCCTGCCCCCATCCGGAAATTGCCCGGAATGCGGCAGCGCAATCGACCTAAGCGTTTCAGATCTCATCCGCCGACCACCGCTATGGGAAGTTATCGGCGATCCCCGCCCCGCTTGGCATCGTTTTTTGCTCACCACCGCCCAAATCATCTTTACCCCCACCCGCTTCTTCCGAGGGACAACCTCCCGTGGGCAAGTCGTTTCAGCACATAGATTTGCACAAATCCACTGGGCCATCGCAGCATTGCTCCTCGGCTTCGCTGCTTTTGCCCATTGGCATGCCTTCGACTATTCCGTCCTCCACCCCGTCTGGCTAAGCCCGGTGCTCCTCATCGGCCTCCCCATCTTGGTATTTGTCTCGATATCCCTCACCATCCGCATCGCCGCCCGCCTCACCGCCTGGGAAGCCGCCTATCGCGGCTATCGCCTCCCCCTCCCCGTCGTCTCCCGCGCCCTCTATTACCACTCCGCCCACCTCCTTCCCGTCGCCCTCCTCGGCTTCTGCACCTGCACCACTTACGCCTACTTGCTCTACCACCCCCTCCAAACCACCACCGGCGTCACCTACCTCTACATCCTCTGCGGCGAAGTCATCCTCAGCGCCGGTTACTTGTTCAACACATAACTGGATCGGAATGCGTAATTTGATGTACGCTAACCGCTAAACCGCATATTCCCGGAACGCCCACGGCGCTGCCGTGGGGAATTTCAAAACCCCAACAATGCTCGCCTTCTGCTCCAGCCCCACGTTCGTCCAGCACATCACCGGCGAATACCATCCCGAGCGCCCCGACCGAATCCGCGCCATCGCCCACGCCGTTCGCCAGGCCGGCCTCATCGATTCCCCCAACCCCTTCCCCGATTTCTCCCCCAGCTTTAACATCCAACCCATCGGCGGCCCCAAACTCCTCGAGCTCACCCCCACCCGCGCCGACCTCGAAGCCATCCTCCTCGTCCACGATCACGCCCACATCGAAAAAATCCGCCACCTCTGCCACAGCGGTGGGGGGGTTCTCGATCTCGGCGACACCCCTGTCTGCCCGCGCAGCTATGATGTAGCCCTCCTCTCCTGCGGCGCCGTCCTCACTTGCTGCGACGCCGTCGTCACCGGCCGCGCCACCCGCGCCTTCGCCGCCGTCCGACCCCCGGGCCACCACGCCGAGCCCACCAACCCCATGGGCTTCTGCCTCTTCTCCAACATCGCCATCGCTGCCCGATATCTCCAGAAACGCCACGGCGTCGGTCGCGTCGCCATCGTCGATTTCGACGTCCATCACGGCAACGGCACCCAGGCCGCCTTCCTCGAAGACCCCTCCGTCCTCTTCATCAGCATCCACCAGCACCCCGAAACCTGCTACCCCGGCACCGGCTTCGCCTGGGAGACCGGCGAAGGCCGCGCTGTCGGATCAACCCTCAACATCCCGATGAACCCCGGCGCCACCGACGCCGACTACCACGTCGAATTCGAATCCAAAATCGTCCCCACCCTCGACGCCTTCCGCCCCGAAATCCTCCTCATCTCCGCCGGCTTCGACGCCCACACGGATGACCCCCTCGCCAAAGTCGACCTCACCGACGACGGCTTCGAAACCATCACCAAAATGCTAAGCGACGTCGCCTCCGTCCACTGCCACGGCCAGATCGTCAGCACCCTGGAAGGGGGCTACCATCTCGGCGCCCTCTCCCGAAGCCTCGTCCGGCACCTTAAAGCCCTGCGTGACTCATGACAGACAAAAAACTCACCATCGTAGACGCCCATCTCGACCTCGCCGACAACGCCATCCTCGGCCGACCAGTCCATCTCCCCGCCCGCGACCAAAAGCCCGACGAAGGCGGCATCCCAACCGTCGGCCTCCCCGACCTCCGCGAAGGCCACGTCGACCTCATCTGCGCAACGATCTTTTGCCTCCCCAAATACGACGACAAATCCGGCTACACAACCCCGGACGAAGCCCACGCCGCCGCCATCGCACAGCTCCAGTGGTACGAATCCCAGCAAGCCGAGGCCAGAATTCATCTCATTCACCAACCAGACGAGATCCGCGCGTTTCCCCCTCCCCTGGTACTCCGGGGGAGGGTAGGGGTGGGGGCCCGCCCGCAACGCAAGCCATCATCCTCATGGAAGGCGCGGACCCGATTCGAAATTCCCAAGACTGCGCAATGGTTTTATGACAAGGGCGTCCGCATCGTCGGCCTCACCTGGAAAGAAGGCACCGGCTACGCCGGCGGAAACTCAAAACCCGGTCCCCTTACTCCCGCCGGCGAGCAAATCGTCAAAACCCTCGACTCCCTGGGCATCATCCACGACGCCTCCCACCTCGCGGATGAATCCTTCTGGCGTCTGCTGGAAATCACCGGCGACGCCCCCATCATCGCCTCCCACTCCAACTGCCGCGCGATCGTCCCCGGAATCCGCCAACTCTCCGATGACATGATCCGCGCCATCGCCGAGCGCAGCGGAATGATCGGCATCAACTTCTTCAACCAATTTCTCGTCCCGCCCGACGAGCTGAAAAATCGCCCCGCCAATCTCAGAGACGTGACCAATCACATCAAACACATCTGCGACCTCACCGGCAGCGCCGCCTTCGTCGGCCTCGGCACCGACATGGACGGCGGCCTCGGCCGAAACGAAATCCCCACAGAAATCCAAACCAGTGCCGACCTCCATCGCGTCGGCGACGCCCTCTCAACTGCCGGCTTCGTTGACGAAGACATCATCGACATCATGAGCGAAAACTGGACCCGCTTCTTCACCCGTCATCTCGGAACCCCCCATGCCCGATCCGAAAAACCCTCCCAGAATTGACGCCCTCTCCCCCATCCTCGCCGTCCCCGATGTCCTGGCCGCGGTCCAATATTACACCCGTGTCCTTGGTTTCGAGCGCGACTTTCTCTGGCAGAACCCGCCCACCCACGGCGCCGTCCGACGCGATAAAACTCAAATCCAGTTTGGTCTCAACCCCGACCTCGCCCGCCGCGCCGCCGGAACGCAATATTTCTTCTTCGTAACCGCCGTCGATGAATTCCACAAATCGCACGCAGGCAATGGCGCTGAAATCATTTCCCCCCTCGAAAACAAACCCTGGGGCCTCTGCGAATACACAATCCGCGACCTCAACGGATATCACCTCCGTTTCGCCGGCCCGGTAAAATTCGAGCGACCCCCAAACGCCCTGGATTCCCTCCCGCCCCACATCCTGATCCAACAGCGCCTCCCCACCCCCGACGAGCACCTCGCCCTTACCCGCTCCGTCAACTGGACTCGAAACCCCGCAACCATCCCCACCGCCCTGAAAGGCTCCCTCCACGGTATCGTCGCCATCGACATCTCCGACCCAGAGAACCCCCAAACCGTCGGCATGCTCCGCATCGTGGGCGACGGCGTGCAGGCCTTCACCCTCTGGGATGTCGTTGTAAACCCCTCCCACCAGAACCAGCACATCGGCGCCTCAATGCTCGAAACCGCACTCACCTGGATCCGCGCCACCGCCCCGCCCGGCGCCTTCGTCGGACTCTTCACCTACAAGCCTGGCTTCTACGAAACCCTCGGCTTCAAATCAGATTTCGCAATGCATTTGAAAACCTGAAGACGCCCCCGAAATACATCAGATGGCCGACCCGCGCGTTTGCGCACGGGCAGCAAGCGATCGCGAGGCGAATTTTCCAGACGCATTTTCGAGGGGCGGTTGAGGGGAAAAGGAGATGGGTGGGGAGGGTGCGGGAGGGGCGGGAAGAAACTTTTGGGGCCCTATATGGTTCTTCCCGCCCCTCCTGCATTGCATTTGAATTTGCGTTTAAAAAAAGCTAGGCGCTTCGCCTCCGAACTCAAAAAAAGTGTCCGGCCCTCATGTGCCTGGAACAGAGTTCTCCATTGGAGACGACTTCACCCAGCAATCACTTCCTCCCATTCCTCGCCCCCGGCTTCCCCTCCCCCAATATCGCCGCATGCGCCGCCGCCAACCGCGCAATCGGCACCCGATACGGCGAGCAGCTCACATAATCCAGTCCCACCTTATGGCAGAAATGCACGCTCTTCGGATCCCCGCCATGCTCCCCGCAAATCCCGCACTTCAAATCCGGCCGCACGCTCCGCCCCTTCCGAACCGCCATCTCGATGAGCTGCCCAACGCCTCCCACATCCAGCGTCTGGAACGGATCGCGCTCCAGGATTTCCTTCTTCAGATAATCCGGCAAAAAGCTGTTCACATCATCCCGGCTATACCCAAACGTCATCTGCGTCAGGTCATTGGTCCCAAAGCTGAAAAATTCCGCCGTCTGCGCAATCTCATCGGCCGTGACTGCCGCTCGCGGAACTTCGATCATCGTTCCATACAGCCAGTCCAGCTTCACGCCCTGCTCCTTGATCACGCTCTGCGCCGTCTCGACCGTGTACTTCTTCAGATAATCCAGTTCCTTCTTCGTTCCCGCCAGCGGGATCATGATCTCCGGCAAAACCTTCACCCCTTCCTTCTTCACCAGGCACGCCGCCTCGATGATCGCCCGCACCTGCATCTCCAGAATTTCCGGATACGTGACCGCCAGCCGATCCCCGCGATGCCCCAGCATCGGGTTCGACTCGTGAAGCTGCGTCACCCGGGCCTTCACCTGCTCCAGGCTAAGCCCCAAACTCTTCGCCAGCTCCTGCTGGTCCTTCTCGCTGTGCGGCAAAAATTCATGCAGCGGCGGGTCAAGCAGCCGAATTGTCACCGGCAACCCATCCATCTCCCGATAAATCTGAACGAAATCATCCCGCTGATACGGCAGCAGCTTCGCCAGCGCAAGCTTGCGCGTTTCCGTATTTGTCGCCAGGATCATCTCCCGCATGTGATGAATCCGCTCCGGATCGAAAAACATATGCTCCGTCCGGCAAAGCCCGATCCCCTGTGCACCAAACCCGCGCGCCACCTTCGCATCCGTCGGTGTGTCGCCGTTGGTCCGAATCTTCAGCGTCCGATACTTGTCCGCCCATTTCATGATCGTCCCAAACGGCCCCGACAACGTCGCGTCCACCGTCGGCACCGAGCCTTCCATCACCTCGCCCGTTCCCCCGTCGATGCTGATGAAACTATTCCGGCCCCAGCGTCACGTCGCCGATCTTCACCTGCCGGGTCGCCTGGTCGATCACCACCGCTCCCGCTCCCGCCACGCACGGCGTTCCCATCCCCCGCGCCACCACCGCCGCGTGCGACGTCATCCCCCCCGTGCTCGTCAAAATCCCTTCCGAAACGTGCATCCCCCCGATATCCGCCGGCTCCGTCTCGCGCCGAACCAGAATAATCTTCTCCCCATTCGCCACCCGATTCTCCGCCTCTTCCGCGCTAAACGCGATCTTCCCCGTCGCCGCCCCCGGCGACGCCGGCAGACCCCTCGTCAAAACCTTCTTATCCGCCTTCGGATCAAACGTCGGGTGCAGAAGCTGATCCAGACTCGCCGGATCCACCCGCAGCACCCCCGTCTTCTCGTCGATCAGCCGCTCCTTCACCATGTCCACGGCGATCTGCACCGCCGCCGCTGCCGTGCGCTTCCCGTTGCGCGTCTGCAGCATGTACAGCTTCCCCTTCTCAATCGTGAACTCGAAATCCTGCACGTCTTTATATCGCTTCTCCAGCGTCTCTTTTACCTTCAGCAATTCCTTCCAGCTCTTGGTCGACCACTTCCCCATCTCCGTCTGGCAATCCAGCGGCGTACGAATCCCCGCCACCACGTCCTCCCCCTGCGCATTCACCAGGAACTCCCCATAAAACCGGTTCTCCCCGGTCGATGGATTCCGCGTAAACGCCACGCCCGTCGCCGAGTCATCCCCCATATTCCCATACACCATCGACTGCACGTTCACCGCCGTCCCGCGCAACCCGTGAATGTCGTTCAGCTCGCGATACTTGATCGCCCGGTCTCCCATCCAACTCTTGAACACCGCTTCGATGGCATGCTCGAGCTGCACCAGCGGGTCCTGCGGAAACTCATCCCCCACGATCTGCGCATAAATCCTCTTATACCTCTCCACCACTTCCTTCAGACCGCCGGTGTCCAGATCGGTATCCAGCTTCGCCCCGCGCGCGTTCTTGACGGCCGAAAGCTCCGTCTCGAAATGATGATGGTCCACCCCCATCACCGTATCCCCAAACATATTGATCAGCCGCCGATAGCTGTCATACGCAAACCGCTCGTTGCCGGTGAGACGCGCCAACCCCTCGACGACTTCGTCGTTAAGCCCAATGTTCAGCACCGTATCCATCATCCCCGGCATCGAAACCTTCGCCCCCGACCTCACCGACACCAGCAGCGGATTTTCCGGATCGCCAAAGCTCTTCCCCGTCGCCTTCTCCAGCCGCGCCAGGTTGCTTTCAACTTCCTGCATCGTCCCCTTCGGCAGCTTCTGCCCCAGATCGTTGTACTCCCCGCAAGTTTCCGTCGTAATCGTAAACCCCGCCGGCACCGGCAGCGGAACCAGCGTCATATCCGCAAGGTTCGCCCCTTTGCCCCCCAGCAAATCCTTAAAATGCGCCCCGCCCTCAGCCTTCCCATTCCCAAAAAAATAAACCCGCTTCACTGCCTTAACAGACTTGGCGCTCTTCGATTTCTTAGACGGTTTAGACATAACTTTCGGCATGATACTATCTCCGCAAAATATCCCGGTTTTTCCGGGCGAAAACTTGTTTCCATTAGTCGAGCCGGGCAGTATAGAAACGACCGAAATGGGTGTCAATTTCGACGTCGAACGACTCATAAATTTATCTCCAAAAGTCTCACTCACGACGCAGATAATCCCGCGCCTCGCGAAAATCCCCCACAGTGGACCGCCGGCCAAGCTCGCCCGCCATGATCTTTAGACACTATTTGCCCGTAGGAGAAATCACCTATTACGGACCCCAAAACCTAACCCGACCAAAGCCCGCGCCTTCAAATATCGTCCCCCGCGGCAAGCCCCTTGCCGCGCCCATCCTTAACACAAACTAATTTCTCTTAACCAAACTAAAAAAGTCCCCCCATCAACTTCCATACTCATCATGCCGCCGCATCCAGAAACCTTTCTCATTGCGCCCCTTCGGAGCGCGGTCCAGCCACTGATAAATCCCCCAAAGCCCGTCCAATCCCCGCGCGTAAGTTGAATACGTGTGATAGACACCCCCATCTTCCATCGCAAAGGCGCTCATCCCCGGCGCCTCCCGCGTAAACGTCCCCCAATCCGTTCCCGCGCTGGCCGCGATCTCCTTTGCGAATTCCGACGGCGGCTTTTTCAAGTCCGCAAAGCTCTCCGCACTTTTCACATAATTATACTGGCCGGTCCCCTTCCGCTGCTGCTCCTCAGTAAACGAAACGTTGAAGTCGTAGTTGAAGTCGCCGCTCGCCGATGATGCCCACGGAAACGTCCATCCCATCCGCTTTTTGTACCCCGCAAGCTTCTCCAGCGGCGCCCGCGATACCGCCCACAGCATCACGTCATGGTTCGCCAGGTGAACCCAAAACCCATTGAAGCAGTCCGCAATCGCCGTGCAGTGCGGGCACCCCGCCTCATAATCCGGCCCAAACATGAAATGATAAACCATCAGCTGCGAGCGCCCGCGAAAAAGATCTGCCAGTGAAGCCTTCCCCTTGTCCGTTTCGAAGCTGTACTGCTTTTCCACTCGCACCCACGGCAACTCCTGCCGTTTGCGCGCCACTTCGTCGCTCCGCCGCGTCAGCTCTTTCTCTTCCTTCAGCAATTGGACCCGCTCGGCAAGCCACTGCTCTCGACTGGCTGTTTTGTGCTGCATAACCTGTCTCCTTCTTCATTCCCCCGCCCACAGGCTTGGGAATTTTGTTTTTCTATTTTCCACTCTCTACTGTTCTACTCTCTCGCGCACGCGGGGAGGGTTAGAGTGGGGGGCGTTTCCTACTTTCCTCTCAATAATTTTCTACCTCCCCATGACATCACCTTACACCCTGCTCCCCGCCGCGCCCGCGCCTAAATCCTCATTGTGCCCCGCCCTCAC
The DNA here is from genome assembly GCA_963755915.1 of uncultured Phycisphaerales bacterium. Lineage (GTDB taxonomy): Bacteria > Planctomycetota > Phycisphaerae > Tepidisphaerales > Tepidisphaeraceae > PALSA-1353. The sequence goes on along the minus strand of CAVWLP010000002.1, from coordinate 824,857 downwards.
CCGCGCCCACTGCACGATTGGCCGCCCGCCCGTTCGATACGGATGCACCCCCTTCGGCAACTTCGGCCACCCCTCCGGTGAATCCTCCCACTTCTCCTGTCTCCCATACACCGTCAGGTCCAGCAGCCGGTAACTGTTATCCATCGCCTCCACCCGCGCCGCGTCGTCCAATACGTCTCAAAAACTTTCGATCCCCTTCGCAGATAACAAACCAGATGCATCATCCCCACCTTCCTCCCGATCAGCAGCTTATTCAGCGAATCCCCCTGTGCCGAATACCACGGCATCTCAAACCCCATGAACTTCCGATATCGCTCGCTCTGCTCATACGGCCCCTGGCAAAACGTCGCATACGTCACATCCCGCGAATGAATGAACGACAACTCCCTCACCTGCGACGTATAAAACGAACACCCCTCGCACTGCTGCCGCGCCGGCCGCCCCTCAAACCACATGTAGTAATAAACGATGAGCTGCCGCCGCCCCTCAAACACATCCATCAGCGTCACTTCCCCCTTCGGCCCGGTTACGGTAATGCCGCCATCCACTTCCACCATCGGCAGCAGCCGCCGCGCCGCCGCGATCGCATCCCCCGCCCGCGAATGCGCCTTCTCGCGCTCCCGCAGCAGGGCCAGTTGGGCCTCAAACGCCGCCCGATCCACCACCGCCGGCGCCGCCGCGCTTTCGTCAATCACCTGCCCCGTAAATTCTTCCTCTATTTTCGTTTTGTCGCTCATGATTTCGTCTCCATTGCTGCTGATATCAACTGGCCCCGGTTACTTCACGCCATCACGTCCAACCCCTAAAGGCCGCACCGAACGTCGCCGGGGCAGCCCCGTGCTCTCGCAGCGGAACCGCGTTCGCATATTCGAGACACCGCCTTCCCCTCGTCACACAAACCGCAACCGAAAAAAATCTTCTTCTATTGTCCCCCATCATCATGCCATTTAAGGACCCAGCGGTTTCACCCCCGTCAACCCCACCCCCGGCTCCGGCAGCTTCATCCTCTCATCCCCCAGATCCACCCGATACATCAAATTATTGTAATCATAATACCCCGTCGGATGCGGATTTCCCGAAAACGTATTCACAAACGTCCCCTCAAAATAAATCACCCTTCCCCCCTCCCGCGCCAGCTCCGGATGCTGAACCGGATTGTAAAAATCGTTCGAATTCCCCGCCATAAAATGCGTCGCCACTTTCCGCGCAAACCGCCACGGCCCCTCCGGCGCATTGGCCGTCGCAAACCAGATCTCCCCCGCCGCGGTCGCCCCGTCCAATTCCTGAAAAATCTCTGTCCACTTCCCCAGATACGGATTCCACGCGATCGACCCCGGCCCCTTTTTTATCCCCTTCCCATTCTCCACATTCACAAAATCCACCGGCAGCTCCTCCCGCCCCAGCTTCCCCGCTTTCACGAGCTCCTCCTGCCGCTTCTCATTCAGCTCCTTGCAATCCTTCCTCCACGCCCACCTCACCTTCCCGGACGAATCCCGATCAACTTCCTCGCCGTCATCGCTCGTCAAACAAGTAAACGTCTCATACGCCCTCGGATCGCTCACCGCCTCAAAGCTGTCTTCCACTCTTACCCGCTCATTGAAATAAACATAGGGTTTGCCCCCATCCATCACCCGAAACGGATGCCCGCTGGCGCAAGCGTGCCTTTGCCGGTTCCTTCAAACTTCAAAAACTGTTGGAACACCTGCTTCTCGTCATTGAAGAGCACCAACCCGCTTTCCACGGGATTCATCTTCGAATCGACGGCCACGTACCGCGCCAGCAAGCGCTCGCGCCCCTGGGCATCCCGCGTCACGATCAATCCATCCACTCAGATCGGGTTCTTCCCCGACCGGTCCACCTCCGCCATCGGCCGGGCAAACTCGCCGGCCTTATCGACGAAGTAGCCAAACCCAATCCCCCGATCCGGATCGATCCGGCCCGGCAGGCCAGAAGCAATCGCCCCCGTCATCGAATATCCCCCCAGCCCAAAATCCACCCGGCTCGTATCCTGCCACATCCAGTAATACTTCCCACGATAAACCGCCGTCTGCACCGTATCCTGCCCCGTCACCCGCGCATTCAGCAGCGGCTCCTCCATCGGCGTCCCAATCCCCAGCAGAACACTGTCCCGATAAATCCCATACCCCGTCACCCGATATAGCCGCTGGGCAATCTCCGTCCTCTTAATCCGGATCACCGCCATCTTCCCCGCCTCCGGCTTCAGCCCCACCCCCTCCACCCCATAGAGCCCCTTCGGCGATTCATACCCGCAGCTCCTCACCTCAAACCAGACCTGCCCCCCATCCATCAATCCCGGCTCGAGAAACGCCACATACCCCGCGCTATCCGTCACATACTCCGCCTTAAAGGTCGTCCGCAAATAAACCAGCGGCACCCCGCGCCCCGTCTGATCATCCACCACCCGAATCCCAAAGTAAGGCATCGTCCCCAACGCCCGCGAGCTCCCCACCCACAATCCAATCGCGGCAAGCACAAAACGAATCACCGCAGCACATCGCTCCATGAAACCCCTACCTACTCGCGTCGCCGCAGTCCGGCAAGGTTCCATGATTTTCCTTCGCACGCGCCGCGACGCGCCTTACAATGCACTGAAGGTAAGCCAATGCCCACGTCCGCACATCTCTGGGCCATCGGATTCGACGATCTTGCCGGCGCCGAGCGCCTCCGCAACGAGATCACTTCCCTCGCCGCCCCGGTGCAGAATATTCTTCTTCTCGACCTCGCCGTTCTCACCCGAAGCCCCGATGGATCCTGCGCCCTCGATCGCAAGCCCTTCCCCGCCGCCGGCAACCTCCTCACCGGCACCCCCCTCGATTTCCTCGTCGGCATCGCCCTCGCCGCCCCCTTGCTCACCAGCACCGCCGTCGGCGACATCCTCGGCCTCGCCGGAGCGCCCATCTCGCAGGCCGTCGGTATCGACGACAAATTCATCCACGAAATCCAGTCCATGTTGAAACCCGGCACTTCCGCCCTCCTCATGCTCGACCTCGTCGGCAACCTCGACGCCACCCTCGCCGGCCTGAAGGGCAAAGGGGGCACCGTCCTGAAAACCAACGTCGACGTCGAGCGCGCCAAACTGCTTCAATCCACGCTGCGAGCCAGGTCCGCCGAAGCACAAACCTAGCGCCTCGCCGCAACGGAGAAAGGTCGCAACACGAAACCGCCTTTTGATATCATCCACTCACCGCATCAACCATGCACCCACCCCCCGATCCAACTCCCGACCCACTCATCGAAACCCTGAAATCCCTCGCCCGCCAGGCAGATTCGCGTGCGATCGAATCCTCCCTCGCCGCCTCCGATCCGCAGCGCGCCGCTGAGGCCCTCTCCACCGTCCAGCTTGACCTCTACTGGACCCACAAAGACATCCCCGCCGTCGTCACCCTCTCGGGCGCCGGCATCGCCCACCTCCTGAAACTCGATCAGCAATCGTCCGGCGACCACCATTTCGGCAATCACGCCAAGGCCCTCGCCTTCAACCTCGGCTCCTTCACCTGGCCCGGCTGGGCCGAGCCCGGCATCACCCTCACCCCCGCCGCTATCGCCGCCGGCCTCGAAGCCGCCCGGCTCAGCCTCCGCCTTGCCGAAGAGCTCAACCGCCCCGAAAAAGCCAAGGCCAAAGCCCACTGGCTCCTCGGCGCCCACCAATTATCCGCCGCCGAGTTTGTCCCCGCCTCCAATTCCTTCCGCACCGGCAAATCCCACGCCGCTAAAACGGATGACCCCCTCCTCGCCCAAATGCTCGACGGATATTTACTCCTGACCCATCTCCTCACCGACCCAGAGAATCCACAAGCCCGCCGCGATTTTGACTCGGCCATCACAACCCTGCGAGAGGAGAATTCCGAAGACGCCCGCGAATACGCGAATCAGCTCACAACCGCCCTGACCGCTCTCTCCAAACGCCCAAACGAAACCCCAAATATCAGCTAGAAAAGCGGGAATGTTACATAATGTCATTGCCGTTCGGTACACGATTCGCTTGTTGCCGATTCTTGCGCTTGCGCGACGCGCTATGGTATGTCAGCATAGGGGTTGGTGCTGGAACTTCAGATCAAGGATGTTCCGTTTGGGCTGCTCACTCGCGTGTTGCCGCTGCTGGATCGGCTCCATGAGGTTGGAACCGAGCGCGACACGGCCGGCAATCGACAACTCTTCTTCGACGACTACGTCAAGCTCGTTCTAGTCTACCTCATCACGCCGATGATCGAATCGATCAGCGGCCTGCAGCGCGCCATGGAACTGCCGCGACTGGCCAAACAACTGGGCATCAAGGATTTTTCCAAAGCCAGTTTCTCAAGGCGCCCGTGGTCTTCCAGCCGCGGGAGTTGATCCGGGTGATTGAAGAGCTGACCGGCGATTTACACCGGTTGCCTCGCGATCCGCGACTGGCCGATATCCACCACGCCATCACGCTCGTGGACGGGACGCTGATCAAGGCATTGCCCAGGCTCATCGAGACGCTCTACAACGCCAAACGGCGTTGTCTCACCCCAGCCCGCTGTACCGGGCAAGAAGCGCCCGACGCCGGGGCTTATCACGCCTGGCGCATTCACACCCTGCTGGACCTGGACACGATGGTTCCGCAACGGGTGCGTCTGACCGGTGGAAGCCCGCGCGGCTCGAACAACGAACGACGCGTGCTGGAGGCGATGCTGGAGCCGGGCCGGCTCTACGTCGCCGACCGTGGCTACTTCGACAAGCCGCTGATAAACCGCATCGTCCAGGCCCACAGCCTTTATGTCTTTCGCGCCATCGACGACCTGAAGTACCAAGTGGTCGAGGAACGCAAGCTCAGTGCCCAGGCGATTGAGGAGGGCGTGATCCGCGACGCGGTGGTGCGGTTGGAAGGCCTGGATCACCCGACGCGGCTGGTGGTCGTGAAGGCCGAGGTTCATGCCAAACGCACCCGCAAAGGTTACGTCCCCAGCAGCGGACAGATGAGGTTCCTGTGTCCGGACCTGGTACTGGCGCCGGAGCTGATCTCGATCTTGTATCGCTACCGCTGGACCATCGAGACCTTTTTCAAATTCATGAAACAACTGCTGGGGTGCCGCCATTTACTGAGCCAGCGCAAGACCGGCGTGGAGATCCAGATCTACTGCGCGGTGATCGTGTGCATGCTGCTGAATCTGACCACCGGGTTGAAGCCGGCCAGGGCCGTCATGGAACGGATCATGTGGTATCTGCTGGGCTTTGCCGATGTTCAGGACGTCCAGCGGCAGATTGAAAGAACGCGGCGGGAGCAGGAGGCCCGCGCCAAAAAACGAGGCCATTAATTCCGGCTGCGTTCTCGAGTTCGCTGGCCGGCGGTTGATGCTCGCGCTACTCAACCCCCCATTCGCCCCCGCATCGGTTCTCAAGCAGAATGATCTGCCGCATCGCTCCCCCAGCCGAATGGTTGCCGATTTTCCCCTAGCCGCAAACAAAGTACCGAACGACAATGACAAAATGTTACGAAATGTTACGTTTTCGGCGATTGGTTAGTGTATGATAACTTATTTCTGTTTAAGTCAATGTGAGGGAGGCGGTTGCGCTGGGTTTGATTGATGGTAAACAGAGCGGGGATGTAATATTTAAGGGTTCGCCCGTACGGCGCTTAGAGACAACGCCATCGCTACTACGAAAAAGACGAATGGCCACATTGCAACGCGGCATGTCGCCACTACCTCGACGAATAGCCAAGCCGTTGCCGCATCTCAAATCATTAGCTGAGGTGTGTGAAAAGCGAAATCAATAAACGAATCCGACTGCGGAAACTGAAATTCAACCCAACGAACTGCTCTCTCGACTTTTGTTAGCTTACCTTTCCACGGCGGCTCCTCGAACGACAGGATATTCTTGTTCAAAACAAACTCCTCTGAGCTTGCCCTAAATATCAAGTAGCTGTTGACTGTCACGGGGCGCGCCAAAACCAGCCAGGGCGGGGCGCTTCAAAACCGGCCAATGTGCTGACGTATTCTATACCGCATCCGTTCTATCCGACGCAACTGTTCCTTGAGTTATTGGTCCCCGTTCACGCCGTCTGGCCGGCGGATACCCCCACATCAGAAGACAACGGCGGCTCTGTCACGGTGTCTTCCGGGGGGGAGCACCCTTCATCGCCGGCGGTACTCCGCCGTCCTTTTGGATTTGTCTTTTCCGGTGTCCCGGATTGGCCTGCCGTGAGCGAAGTCGAATGGCCCCCATGCCGAAGGCGGTAGCTCTTGCCGGTGATGTTGATGATCGTGGCGTGCTGCAGGAACCGATCCAGAATGGCCGTGGCCGCCGGCACGTCGCCGATCAGCTTGGCCCAGTCCTCCAGTGGACGGTTGCTGGTCATCATCGTCGAGCGGTTCTCGTGCCGGCGCATGACGATCTCCAGCAGGCATTCGCCGCTGCGCCGCGGAAGCTGCTTCATTCCCATGTCGTCGATGATAAGCAGATCAGGCTTGAGATACCGGGCCAGCGTCTTGTCCTGGGCTCCCAGATCCTCGTCGCCTAAAAAGTCGCGGGCCAGGTCGAAGATGGATCGGTACAGGACCACCAAGCCGCTCTTGATCGCCTGGTGTCCGATGGCCTGGGCCAAAAACGATTTGCCCACGCCGGGCGGACCCAGCAAGAGCACGTCACGTTTGTCACGAATGAACTGGCCGGCGGCCAGATCGTGAATCTGTTTGCGTTTGATGGAGGTGTTGAAGGAGAAGTCGAACTCGTCGAGGTTTTTGGTGTCGCGGAACATCGCCGCCTTGACGCGCCGGCCGATCTGCCGGCTGGATCGGACGTTCAGTTCATCCTGAAGGATCAGTTCCAAAAACTCACTGTGGTCGAGCCGATTGCCGGCCGCCTCGCTCAGGCGAACTTCAAGGCTGCTCGCCAGACCTGAAAGCCGAAGTTGCTTGAGCGTCTGCATCAACGAAGGTCTCATGGGGTGGACTCCCTTCGGCTCTGCTCAGGGCAGGCCTGTAAAGGTTGTGCGGCAGGCAAAGCCTCCGCTTGGGTGATTGCGTCGCGTACGAACTGTCCGTAATCGGCCAGTCCGCGGATGATTGGATGTTCCTGAACAAACTCGAAGTGTTGTTGAACCGGCGCACCGTTTTGGTGTTCGATGAGCTGCCGCAGGGAGCGCAGGTGATACGCGCCATGCCCCAGAGCAATCTCGCAGGCTCGTTCCACGGCCGGTCGCGGCTGCTGATTGGCCAGCGACAGCAGCCCCATCAACACGCGCACGCCTTCGATGCCGCGATGCTGAAGCATTGACTGCGCCCACTGCGTGGCGTGCGGCCCGATGCATTCGATCCGCTGGAGAAGCCAGGTCGTTCCACGCTCGATGCCGCTGATCTTCTCCGGCAGGATATGGGCGTCTTGCGTCGAGAACCTGCCCGGCGGACGCTGCGCGTGCAGAGCGATCGCACGCATCTTCTGATCGAACAGCCGGACCGTGCGCCGTCCCACCGCGCCCAGACCCGCTGGCCCAAAAACTCCGGCGGGACCGAATAGTACGCCCCCTTGATCTCCACGTGCCCGTCGCGGTGAACACTGCGCAACGCCTCGGTGAAAAGATCGAATCGCACCGGCGGCAGAGCCAACAGTGCCGGCTTCTCTACCTGCTCGAAGACTTCCTTCACCTGCCGCCGCGTCGTGCCGTGGATGCGCGTGTCGGCCACGCTCTTCTCCCACGTCAGCAGATGCGCGTTCTGATCCGAGAGCGAGGCGAATTGCCGGCCTTTGAGAGCATTGCTCTTCACATAGCCGATGCCCCGCTCGATCTTCCCCTTGTGCCGCGGCGTGTACGGCTTGGTGGGCAGAATGGCGATTCCATAATGTTCGGCGAACGACCGGACCTTGGGACACAACTCCGCCTCGAACCAGTCCGCCCGCGTCACCGCCGCGCGAAGATTGTCGATCACCAGCGCTGACGGCATCCCGCCGAAGTGCGTAAAGGCATTTTCCAGACAACGCAGAAAATCATCGGTCGTCTGCCGCTCCACCGCCTCGGCGTACCCCTTGCGGCTGTGGCTCAGCACAATGCGGAAGACCCAGGTTGCTTTGCGTTTGCCGTCAGGACCGACCAGGGCGCACCCCGGCCGAAGTCCACCTGCACCTCGGCTCCCGGCTCGCATTCCATCCGGCGAAAGGGCGCCGGCGCGGCAGCCGAGAGCTTCTTGATGAACCGGCGCACGCTGTAATAGCTGCCGGCATAGCCGTGATCGCTGGAGATGTCTTGATAAATCCGCTGGGCCGTCAGCCCGGCTTCCAACTTCTGAACAATGACCTCACGCCAGGGCGATGCCGTACTGACCGACCCGATGGGCGCGCCGGATAACCCGGTGGGCGCGCTCTCCGAGCCGCCTGCGGCGAGCACCGTCGAGCCGCCTGCGGCGAGCACCGTCGAGCCGCCTGCGGCGAGCACCGTCGAGCCGCCTGCGGCGAGCACCGTCGAGCCGCCTGCGGCGAGCACCGTCGAGCCGAGGGGCGCGCTGGCCGGTTTTGAATCCGATCCGGGCGCCGCAGGATCGCCGCCCGACAACCGGATGTGGCGTCCAACGGTCTCCCGGTGAACGCCGAGTTGGCGGGCGATGTTCCGATTGGACCAGCCGCTGCGCAAGTGCCAAAATTGCTTGTACTTCCGCCATCTTGAGTTGATTGGCCATCCCACCATTGGCTTGCGGCAACCGCCGAAAGCCAAGGTCGATAACCCAATCTCCTGTGCCTCAAAATGGCCGGTTTTGGCGCGCCCTCAATTGGCCGGTTTTGCGCGCCCCATGACAGTTGACGATAATATTTACGGCTCGGATCCTTTCGGCCAGCGGCTCCGTCATATAAAGCGAGAACGCGCGACGATTAAGCTGTCGCAACGAAAAACTGTGCGGCTGGTCAATCTCATCCACGCCGAAATCGATATCGGTAACTGTCGGTCCACGAATGAGATTGAAGTCGTGTGCGGGAGCTATTCTGTTTTTCTCATTCTCCGACCAAATACACGATTCAATTCCGAGCCGGTTATTGAACCTTGCTCTAATTTCACTAGGCAATTGTCCAAAATTCTTCCTGTCGCGTGCGATAAGACTTAACGAGCTTATATATCCATCACGAATCGCGCTTAACTGCAGGAATACGCGAAAATGACCCAACGAAATGGCCGGTACTATATCCTTAAGAATGCATAGCGCAGAGACACTGTGGATGGGTTCCGAAGCCATCTGCAAAAACTCAAGCCGCCTCATCCGCTCTTCGAAAAACTCCCGATGTTTATCAAGAGCCAGACCGATCGTTTGCTCAAATCGGCTAACGAACTGAAGCTGTTCTTCAGGCGACATCGATAGGCCAAGGTACCGCAACCGATAGCCCAATCCCTCAGTGCTATCCAATACATGCCTCAATTGCTCGCGCCAAAAATTTCTACGTGTGTCAATTTTCGGGTAGTCGCTAATTTTCGCAGCTTACTTTGCTCACCAGGCGTAAGATCCACATTCGTGAAGAACACAAAACCCCTTAGCGCAGAACTATTTTTAATCGCAGCGGAAAGATCGTTCCCGAATTTCTTATGGACCCATTTCTTTTGTTCCGCAGAATCATTGGCACCGTTTTGGAATCCTACGGCGCCCCAAACGGTTAGACGGTCGTCAAAAAGCGCCTCAATGTCGCGACCACCGTCTGGACCGCCGCGCGGTCGCCGCGGTCTAGCAAATGTGTATTTTCCCAACAATGGTAGCAACGCAATGCACATCTGCTCACGGACAGCTTGATTCGCATCGAGACCGGATCGCAGGCGCTCGTCGGTAGTTGGCGAATTGCCGAATGGCATATATTTTCGGCCGAAATAGCCTCATTAGAGTGTCGCGCGTAAGCTGCAGGCGTTTTAACGATCCTGGTTTCTGCCGCCTTCTCCTTTGACGCTGATTCCCGACCCTCGACCGCGTCCACAACAACGGCGAAAACATTGATCCCGCCAACAGTCACGCCGGGAGGCCCGTCTTTCGCAACGCTGCGTTGTCGATTATATCAGCCTCGCAACCAAAGGCGATGTGCATTAGCCGGATCACGCCCAGGCTTGACGATTAATCATTGAGATAGAATCGGGACGGCAGATGAAGCCCGGGCCTTCGAGGGACGTCACCGATTTCGCGAACGCGAAACTTTTGAATCCAGCCCAGGTCGGACAAGCGGGGCTGACTTCGACGAGCTCAGGGAGTCGTGAAGGACGGTTGTCTTCGACCCTGAGCTCGATTCGACTGTCTTCGACCCTGAGCTCAGACCGAAGGGAGCTCATCGAAGTCAGACCGAAGGGAGGCGGTCGCCGCGGCGACCGGAAAAATCCCCATTCGCCTTTAAATGCACCTCACCCACTCACATTTGTTAAACCCCAACAAAACTGAACACTTTCTCCGTCACGCCCCTTCCCATTTCGCGTCACCCCCGCCCAACCCCAGGAAACACCAAACGATACAAGATCGCGATAAGCTAGCACTAACTAATCGAAATCCAAAAAGTGTTCAGAAGTGTTCAGTTCTGTTCAGTCACCACCTCCACCCCGTCGTCATCGGCGAACTGCTCGTGATCTGATTCCCCCCATCCTCCATCTGCTCAAAGTGCGACTGAATCGCCACCCGTCCCGGCCCGCGAAGGTGCAGCCACACATACCGGTTCGCCCACATCCGCCAGGAGCTGAACGACCCATACCTCGCCCCCGGCGTCTCGATGTGCAGGTTCATGAAAACCGTCGGATCCTTGAACAGCAGCGCCGTCGGCTTGATCGTGATCGTCTGCGCCGGCCCCAGATTCCGCACAAACACATTCCCATGCCCATGCAGCAAAACCAAGCCCGGCTCCTTCCGATCTCCCGAACCGGCCGTGAATCGGTCCATGAACATCCCGATCGGATAATGCGTTTCCGAATCCTTCCCCGCGTGCGTCGTAAACCAGATCCCGGTCTGAAACCAGTCATAAGCCACCGACCCGCTGGCCACCATGAAGACATGCTCGCGCACGTCGATCGACTGCCCCGCATCCAGCGGCAGGGCGATCATCTCCCCGGGCGCATCCTTCGAAAACGCCACCCGTCCCGGCCCGGACGCCTGAGTCATGATCAGCGGCAGCCCCGCGAACAGCCGCTTCCATCCCTTCGCCAGCGGCATCGTCCCAATCTGCACCTGCTCATCCTTCCACAGCAAAAGATGATGCGTGAAATAAACGCTGTCCCCGCCCGCCAACTTGAAATCCGCCACCGGCACATACTTCCCCTCGATCTGGCAAGACGACTGCCCAAGCTGAATCCGCGCCATATCCCGAATCGCCGGCAGCTCCGTCCACCCCGCATCATCCACAGCCATCCGCACATCAATCGGGCGCCGCACCGCGGGCAGCTTGTGCTTGCCGAGGCATCGCCAGTGTGTCCGCACCAGGTACACTTGACGGTACGAGAAGTATTCGGCGGTGTTGGTGTAGTCATGACGTCTTTGGCCTGGTGTTCGCAGGGCACGCTTGGCGACGCGACGGATTTATCGTGCCACGATTCCTTGTCGCTCGTTTTAAATGCAAATTCAAATGCAATGCAGGAGGGGCGAGGGGGAACCACATAGGGCCCCAAGAGTTTCCCCGTCGCCCCTCCCGCACCCTCCCCACTCCCTCTCCTTTTCCCCTCAACCGTCCGCGGGAAGAAAATGCAAAGACCCGCCCATCGGCATCAGTTTTATGTCTTCGGGGCTGGACGGTTAGGGGAAGTGGAAAGAGGGTGGAGGGGGTGCGGGGGAGGCGGGAGAAAAACCTTGCCGGCCCTGAGCTTGTCGAGGGTGGGGCCTGATGGGTTGTCTCCCGCCTCCCCTGCATTTGCATTTAAAACGAACGCCGAATCAGCCATCGAAAAAAGAGAGCTGTAAGTCGTCACGCGGCGATCTCGAATAGTCAGGACCGCAGAGATCCCGAAATTTCCAACAACGTTTAACATCTCAATCCGTATGATGATGGTGATACATCGATTGAATCCCGACTCTTCCAGGCCCCGTCATCTTCGCCAGGTTCATCCCCACTCCCCCGAAAAATCCGGTCGTCAATTTCTGCGTCTCGATCTCCATCGTCACGCTGGCGTCTTTATACAAATAAGCCCCCGGCTCCAGGATCACCGTCTCCCCCGCCCCCAGCCGCCGCTCGAACACATTCCCATACCCATGCAATATCAGCAGCCCCGGCTCGCTCTTGGCGACGAAGCGGTCCATGAACATCCCTTGCCCCCCGAAGAGAATATTCCGCAGCCCCTTGATGCGCGTGTAGGAATAATCGATCGAATGCGAGCAGAGCAGAAACGCGTGCTCGCGCACGTCCATTTCCGTGCCCGGCTCAAGCGGCAGGACGACCAGCTCCCCGGCCGCATCGCGAAAAGGCCACCCGCCCCTGCCCCGAGGCGATCGACACCACAAACGGCATCCCCGCCAGCGCCCGCTTGATCCCGCCGGTCAGCGGCATCACGTCCATCCGCACCGCGTCGTCTTTCCAGAGCAGCACGTGATGCTCGAAAAAAATCGCGTCGCGTCCGCCCAGCGTGATCTCCGCGACGGGAACGATTTCCCCCTCCACCTGGCAAACGCTGGAGCCGAATTTCAATTCCGACATATCCCGCAGCCGCGGCGCTTCGCGCCAGCCGGAATCGCTGACGAGATTCTTTACATTCAGCGGAGCCCCGCATTTCTCGCACGAGGTTGCCCCCGGCGGATTCTGAGCCTTGCACCAGTCGCAGACGATTCGCTGAAGAGGTTCCATGAGCGCCCTGTTGTTGGTCGATCGGGCGCGAATCATAACCGGGGGAGCAAGGGTGTGCGAATGGAATTGAGTTGCGGCGGCTACTTTGGCAGATGTGCTAACGGCGTCCGAGCGTGTCTAAAAACGACAAGGGCCAGTCCCTCCGGGTCCGGCCCTCGTCTCTTCATCAGGATAAAAATTCAGCTCTTCGGTTAGTAAACCACGGCCATCACGTCTTCGATCGCCTCGATCACCTGCCGAACGTGGAACGGCTTGCGGAGGAACCCGTCGAATCCGCTTCCAAGCAGGCCCTTGGCGTCTTCGGGGGTCATCTTGCCGCTCATCGCGATCACTTTCGTAAGCTGCAAATCGGAATTCGATTTCACGTGCTTGCAAACCTCGCGGCCATCGATGTCGCGCAGGTTCATGTCCAGCAGGATCACGTGCGGACGGAATTTTTCCGCGGTGATCCCCGCGGCGAAGCCGCCCTTGGCGACTTCCACTTCGTATTTCGCTTCGTCTTCGAGGATCTTTTCCAGGACTTCAACGATGTCCTGCTCCTCATCGACGATGAGGACGCGGGTGCAGCCGGTCATCAGGCCGTTGAGCGGCATCCCGTGCATCTTCATGAACCGGATAAGCTGGTTGAGCGGAATGCGCCGGTCCTTGCTGCCCGGAATGCGATACCCGTGGAGGGCTCCGCTGTCGAACCATTTGCTGACCGTGCGCGGGGCAACATTGCAGATCTTGGCGACCTCGCCCGTGGTCAGAACATCTTTGACTTTGGTCGTGGCGTTCATTGGCATTTCTCCCTGGCCGAAACTCCGGCCCCTTTTGCCGGTGTTTGGGTTGTTGACGGCGGGCGAACTTCGCACTGCCGTCACGTTCATTATCGACTTGCCGTCTACAACCTTTAGGCCAAGAGCGCAGTATTTGCCGATTGACTCATCTGCATCATGCTTAACGAATTTATCGGACGTGTATTGCCGGCTCGTCCCGGATAAGCCCACGCCCAGCCATTTTATCGACCCAGGTGGAATTTAAGAACAGTTTACCAGCGAGACAACAATGGAGCACCACAGAAAAATCCGTAGCTTTATTTCCCCGCCGGCCCCGCTATCGTTACCCTCCGTCGATTGAAGCTCGAGGAGAATCATTCATGAAAATTGCTGTCATGCCCGGCGATGGAGTCGGAAAAGAAGTCGTCCCCGCTGGTCTTTCCATCCTTCAGCACGTCGCCCGCAAGTTCAATTTCAAGTATTCCACCACCGACTACCCCTTCGGCGGTGAACATTACCTCAAAACCGGCCAAACCCTTCCCGACACGGCGCTTAAGGAGCTGGCCGCCCACGATGCCATCCTTTTCGGTGCCGTTGGCGTCGATCCGCGCGGCTCCGCCCAAATCCCCCAGGGAATCCTCGAAACCGAAATCCTCCTCAAAATGCGCTTTGAGCTGGATCAGTTTATCAACCTCCGCCCCACTCGCCTTTTGCCCGGCGTTCCGACACCGATCCGCTGCCGGCCCCGATGACATCAACATGGTCATCGTCCGCGAAAACACCGAGGGGCTTTACGCCGGCAATGGCGGGTTCCTCTACAAAGACACCCCCCACGAAGTCGCCAACCAGATCGAAGTCACCACCCGGCACGGCGTCGAGCGCTGCATCCGCTATGCATTCGAATACGCGAAAAAGTTTAACCGCAAGAAAGTCACCCTCGTCGCCAAGACCAACGTCCTGCGCTTCGCCCACAACCTCTGGCTCCGCGCTTTCGAGCAGGTGAAAGCGGAATATCCGGCGATCCAGACCGATTATCACCACGTCGACGCCTGCACGATGTATATGGTGACCAAGCCGAAAATTTATGACGTGATCGTAACCACCAACATGTTCGGCGACATCATCACCGACCTTGGCGCCGCGATTCAGGGCGGCATGGGGATGGCCGGCAGCGCCAACCTCAACCCCACGCGCCAGGCCGCCAGCATGTTTGAGCCGGTGCATGGCAGCGCTCCAGATATTGCCGGCAAGAATTTCGCCAATCCTATCGCCACGTTTCTTTCGATCGCGATGATGCTCGAATTTCTGAATCAGCTGCAGGCCGCGGTCGCTGTGAACGACGCCTGCCGCGCCGTCGTCGCCGATCCCAAAAATCACACCCGCGATCTCGGCGGAACCGCGACGACATCGCAGGTAACTGAGGCGATGCTCGCCAAACTCGGATAACGGCGCTAATGCCCATTCCGCCGTACATCCGCGAAATCCGCCGCCAGATCGGCCACGGCAAGCTTTACCTTCCCGCGATTAACGCCATCGTCATCAACGACCGCCGCGAGCAACTTCTTCACAAGAGCTGCGACACCGGCACCTGGCTGACGATCGGCGGGTTCGTCGACCCCCTCGAAGAGCCCGCCGACGCCGTCGTCCGCGAAGTCTTCGAGGAGACCGCCGTTCGCGTGGAACCCGTACGCGTCACCGGCGTCTACGCCGGCCCGGAAATCACCTACCCCAACGGCGACCAGTGCATCTACTTCACGATTTCTTTTCTCTGCAAACCCCTCAGCGGTGAGCCGCACGTCAACGACGATGAATCCCTCGACGTCGCCTATTTTCCCCTCGACGCGTTACCGCCACTGCGCGAGGATCACCAGATGCGCTTGAAGCATGCCCTGGCCGATCGGGCGGAGGCATTCTTTGCTCCGCCAACGGCGTGATCGCATCAAATCTTCTTATCGCCACCCCTTTAACCTTCGACGCATTCGCGTCTTCTCCCCTCGCCCTGTACTCAGAGAGAGGGGGTAGACCCTTTTCGCAAATTGGGCACACACTCATTCCTCTACGCGACGAAATCTTTTGCGGCGCGATGGTGTCAACAATATAATAGCCGCGACTCCGTCACGTCGAATTCGGAGCGTTTACCATGTCCACCGACCCTTCCGATTCCACATACGATCTGGTCATCCCGCCGAGCCAAAACCTTCCGGTCCAGCCACCGCCGCAGGTCATTGAATATCGCCGGGTTGTTCCCGCCCAGCCTGTTGCGCCGCAAATTGCGCCGCAAAGGAAGCAAGAGCCGCCGCGCAAGCTCACATTTTCCGAAAGGCTCTTCTACTGGCTTCGCATGTTCGGCTGCCTCTTCATTATTTTGACCGGCGCCGGCTGGCTCGTCCTCATGCACCACTTCGACAACCTTACCCTCATTTCGATGGGCATCGGCTTCGGCATCATCGGCATCGGTTTCGCGTTTTTCCTCTTCGCCGGCCCCACGGACTCCGAAAAGAAGGGTTATCACTTCTAAAGCGTTCCCCGTTCACGCGCCGTTTCCCAAACCGTTCGGCTCGCCTAGAATTCAGATATGCCCGAAAAGATCATCATCATCGGTTCCGGTCCCGCCGCCTGGACGTGCGCCATTTACGCCGCCCGGGCCAATTTAAATCCCGTTCTGTACGAAGGCGCCATCAGCGAGGAAAACCGCCTGAAAGGAACGCTACCCCTCGGCCAGCTCAACGCCACCACTGATGTCGAAAATTATCCCGGCTTCCCCAAGGGCATCCTCGGCCCCGAGCTCATGGACGCCATGCAGCAGCAGGCCGTTCGCTTTGGAACGAGCGTCATTACCCAGGACATCGTTAAAGTCGATCTTTCCCGCCGCCCCTTCACCATGACCGACTCCGCCGGCAATTCCGCTTCCGCGGAGGCTCTGGTCATTGCCACCGGCGCCAGCGCGAATTACCTCGGCCTGCCCTCGGAAGAGATATTTAAAAACCACGGCGTTTCCGCCTGCGCTGTCTGCGACGGCGCGCTGCCGCGCTTTCGCAAGCAGCCCGTCGTGGTCGTCGGTGGGGGGGATTCCGCCGCCGAAGAGGCCATCCATCTCACCAAGTTCGCCAGCACCGTTTACCTCGTCCACCGCCGGGCGGAATTGCGCGCCTCAAAATCATGGCTGCGCGTTTGCTCGCCATCCCCAACGTCAAGCCGGTCTGGAACTCCGTCGTCGAGGAAGTCCTCGGCGACCCCGCCGGCGGTGTGAAGGGAATCCGCGTGAAAAATCTTATCAGCAACGACACCAGCACCATCGAGGCCCATGGCATGTTCGTCGCCATCGGCCACACGCCCAACACCACGTTTCTCGGCGGCCAACTGCAGCTCGACTCCAAGGGCTTCATCTTCCTCGCCGACCCCTTTCGCACCACGACCAGCGTCGAGGGCGTTTTCGCCGCCGGCGACGTTGCCGACCCCACCTATAAGCAAGCCATCACTGCCGCCGCCATGGGCTGCAAAGCCGCCCTCGACGCCGAGCGCTGGCTGGCGGAAAAAAACATCCGCTGAGAAGATAGCCGCATGACCACGCCCCCGGATGGGCGCCCTCTTTCGCGCTCGCTGCTGATTCAGCTTCCCGGGATGTTTGTTGTCATCGCCCTGCTCGTCGGCAGTGCGCTGGTTGTCATCAATCCTCCATTTCAATCCGCCGACGAACCGGAACATTTCTGGCGCCCTGGCAGATCACCCAGGGAGAGTTCATTTCACGCCAGGCTACCGTCCAGGGGGAGCAGGGGGCATATCTCCCCGAAGGACTGACGCTCTTTTCCACGCAATTCGCGCCCATGATCAACCGGCCCGCCATTAAAACTTCCGCGCGCTATATCCTCGATTCGCTGAAGATTCCGCTCGACCCCGACCACCAAAGTTTTCTCGCGTTTGGCAACACCGCGCACTATTTCCCGCTGGCGTATTTGCCGCAATGCCTGGGAATCGCATTAGGCCGTCTGTTTTTCGATCGCGTCGCGATCATCTTTTATCTCAGCCGCGAATCCAATCTTGTTGTCTTCGCATTGCTTGGATACCTCTCGCTGCGCCGCCCCGGTCATGGCCCGGCCGATGTTTCTGCTTCTGCTCACGCCGACGATGCTGTCGCTGGCGGCCAGCGTTTCCGCCGACACGCTGACCAACGCCCTGGCTGCGTTGTTCACGTCCCTCGTCTGCCGTTATTTCGTCGCCGGCGCCAATTCCGTCAATCGCCGCTCGCTTCTGTCTTTCCACCTTGTTTCTCTCCCGCTCTCAGTGGCAAAAATCGTCTACGCGCCTCTGCTGCTGATGGTGTTTCTCATCCCGGCGCGAAACTTTGGCGGCGGCCCCAGGAAATTCGCTCAGATCGCCCTGCTCATCGTCGTCAATCTCTTTGTCCTGTCTCTCTGGACCTCCGCCACTTCCAGCCTCAACACCAGGATTACCGATGACCCCAGCGTCTCCCCGCAGCGGCAGCTCGACTATCTCCGCCAGAATCCGGGCCGAATCCCCGGTCTCCTCCGGAACACGGCGAGGGATTTCCCCTGGTTCGTCTGCCAGACGTATGTCGCCGTCATCGGCTGGATCGACGGGTTTTTTCCCGCGCCCCTGGTAATCGCCTGGCTGCTCCTGCTGCTTTTGGCCTGCTGGACCGCACCCAGTAGCCCATCCATTCCGTACGCGGGGAGAGCGATCTTTCTAATCGTGCCGCTGATACTCGCTTCAACATTTCTGATCCTGCTGCTCAACTACCTCTATTGGACGCCCGTGGGCCTCTCCGAAATCGAAGGCTTGCAGGGCCGCTATCTCTTTCCGTTGACGCCCCCGCTTTTTCTGATCGCCATCGCGATCCTGCGAAAGCTTCCGCGCCTCGCACCATCGCGCCGGCGTGACACCGCGCTGAACCTCGCCGCCGTCGCCGCCTGCCTGACGATGTCGGCAGTTCTGCTTTACCTGGTCTGGCGCCGCTTTTATGGTTGAGCGTTCAACGCGCGGCCGGCCAAAGCCGCAATGAAAACCCGGCCGTTGAACTTTCCCGATCTTAAACCATTCCTAACAAAACCATAAGAAAATCCCGCCCGGGAAAACCCTTATGAATAAATCGCCAATTCTCACCATCGCCGCCTTCGTCGCTCTCTTTACTGCCATCTCCGCCCAGGCCGATCCAACCACCCAGCCCTCCCCCCAAAAAGTCGGCGAGCGCGTTCCCTCCGAGGACCCCATCCTCAGAGACTTCCACTCCCTCGGCCTGATCGACGGCCGCGTCGACATCTTCCGCTGCGCCTCCCCCGTGCGCGATCTTGGCACGCCCACCACCATGCCCAGCGATGCCGATCGCCAGGCCGCCATCGCCCAGGTGCGCATCCATCATCTCTATGACCTTGGCATCCGCACCATCATTTGCCTTGAAGACCCCGACCACGCCGACGGCTCCGACGCCGCCGACGTGCAAAAATCCCTTCAGCTCAAAACCCGCATCGCCCTGGAAAAATCCACCGCCGAATCAAACGGCATCAATTTCATCGACCACCCTATGAACAACGCCGGGCCCAATTCGCTTGAATATATGACCGACGCCCAGGTCCAAACCTGGCTCGACCTGGTGAGCGCCGACATCCTCCGCCGCGCCCAGACCGGCGGCGTCGTCTTCCACTGCTCCGCCGGTCACGACCGCACCGGCATCGTCGCCGCCTACATCCGCATCAAGTACGAGCACTGGCCCGTCTCCCAGGCCATCGACGAAATGCGCCGCTTTGGCCACAACTGGGTCAGATTCTCCAACAACGGCGGCGTCTCCTCATGGGAGGAAGACCATCTCCGCGCCATCGCCAAAACGCTCGAAACCCAGGCCGCTTCAGATCACCAATAAAAAAGGAGCGGAGTGGATGAGCCACTCCGCTCCCGGTGGGCAATACACAGGAACGATTTTCCGGCGATCACGCCTTGCGGCTGCGCCGCCGGGCAAGCAGCCCAAAAGCGCTCAGCGCAGCCAGTCCTGCCGATGCCGGCTCGGGAACATTGGAAATCCCATAAAAGGCCGTGTCGCTCGGAGCGCTGGCCACCAGCGATGAGGTGCTGGAAATGAAACCACTCGTCGCGTTGTCCGCGGTGTTCAGCTCGTAGATGCCCGTTGGTTCGGTGTAGAACACATCCACGTTGCCGGTTGTGGCGTCCAACTGTGTCGTGAGTCCAATCGGAAGCACAGTGCCGGCTGTATCGACGATCGATCCGACCGGCTCAAATAGCGATCCGTTGTACTCATATTTCTCGATGAATCCCGCGACGCCACTGGTATTGGCCGCGATGAACAGCGTGTTGTAGCCGTTGTAGCTGTTCGTATCCCCCGGCTCGTTGGTGAAAATCTCGTCGTTCCCATCGCTGGCGTCGCCATTGATTTGAGAACCGGCGATCGGCGTAGCCGTCGGTAGCCCACCGCCGCTGGCGGTCAAGCCGTAGACGCCATGGCCCGTCCCGCCGAAGCCGGCGAAGCTGCTCGATCCCGAGCCCGCGACAAGAACACCCGTGCTCGGATTGGCTCCGCCAAGGACGGTGACGGCGCGCGGATCCAGCGTGCCGCCCAGGTTCGTCACCGTCGCGCCGGCGCCTGTCCCGCTGATATAGCTCAGCCCACCCGGACCGGATGAGGATGTGCCGTGAGCCTCGGCAACCCAGAACTCGTTGCCGTCGATCGTCGTCGCCGCTCGCACGTTGGTCCCACCGTCTGCGATCGTCGTCGAAGTGTTAACCGAAAGAGTCGGGGCGAATAGGTTCACTTCCGCAACCGTGCCGGTGGTATCATTCGGCGCCGTCGTGGCGCCAGGGGTCGCGTCGTATCCTGCGAAGGCCAGCCATTGCCCGTTTTCCGAAAGCGTTAATACGCCTTCATGGCTGAGGCTCACGGCCGATGCGTTGTTCAACGTCAAGGGATTGTTTGATCCCGATGCTGACGACGGAACCGTCAACTGCCCCACCAGGGTGCCGGTGGGCGTATATTCCAGCAGGACGGCGGGGACAGTTCCCGTGTCTTCCGCCTGCGAAGTGCCATCCAGCACCACCAGGTCGCCCGGAGTGAACGTCGTCAAATCCGCTCGAACCACCGATCCCATTCCCGCCGCGGCAACCGCCGCTGCCAGGAACACCAGTTGTTTAGAAACCTTTGGTCGCATGATCAACCTCCTTAAATGGAAGAAATAAACGCTTCGTCCGGCCGAACATCGGCGGACCTGTTACATGAACGGCCCTTCAGAAAAATCTTGAATTGCAGGGCCTCTAACGTGTGAAATTCGAGGATTTCGTTTTCTTCGAAGAAGCAATCCCCCGCAGGCCAGCGACAATACCCCGACCGACGCGGGTTCCGGCACCGCCGCGATCACCGGCTGCGGTAACCCGTTGGCGGCAGCAAAGGCGTCCAACGCCGCCAGATCCGCCGGCAAAACCGCGTCCGCTCCGTTGTCCCCCTGACCAAAGTTGGCAGCCAGCGCGCTGAAATCGCTTCCATTAACCGAGGAGCTGAACAGGAAATTTCCCTGATCCCAGTTGGTCGCCCCGAGCCCAAAGTTCGCCGCCAGGATGCTGAAATCGCTCCCGTTTACCGAGCCGTCCAGATTCGCATCCCCCAGCAACGTATATTTCAATTCGATCTGCCCGCTGGAAAGACCGGCGACGTTATGCGTGCCATCGTTTCCGTCCGCGAACCCCACCCCATATTTCAACGCCCCCGTTGTTGCGTCTTGCGTCGCCGCGGTTGACGAAACGATTCCCAGGCCCGTCCAGCTTCCGTTGTTGAACCCGCTCTTGAGGTAACCATAAATCGTCCCCATCGGGTCGCTGCCCGAATAGGAAATGATCAGGTGGTTATTGGTGATGTCGAGAGTGGAATTTCCGGATAGAACGACTCCCCCCTGCGTGGCCTTGCCGCTTCCGGTCGCGAGTTGAACCGTGTTGGCGACCCCGCTGCCGACATAAATCGTCCCGCTGCCGCTCAATGAGCTGAGCACCTGATTGCCGTTGATGTGTGCCGCCCCGTTGTTCGTCAGCGCCGAATCGCCCGGCAGTGCGCCCGTGACGCTGGCCACAAGCGTCGCCCCCGCGTTGACCGTCGTCCCGCCGGAATAGGAGTTGCCTCCCGACAGGAACGCGGTCCCGCTGCCCGCGGCGATCAATCCGCCCGATCCTGAAATCGCCCCGCTGATAGTCAGGCTCGTATTGGTGGCGGTGTTCAGCGTTCCGCCGTTGGTCAGCGACACCGGCGCCGAAATCGTGTGCGAGCCCGCGTCGACGGTAATGTCCGCCGCTCCGGTTCCGCCCGCGTCGTTGAGTGTGAGCGTTCCCGTCGGGCTTCCTGTCGCGATGGTGTAGCTTGCAGAGGAATTGTTAAAGATGACATGTCCGATGGTCCAGTTGCCGTCTAGGGTAACTGATCCGGAGGAGCTCAGCGCGCCGCCAAAGGTCGCCGTGTCTCCGGGGCTCCAGGGAACGCCGTTGTCCCAATCGACATAGGTGCTCCACGTTCCGCCGGTGGCAAGTCCCCAATCGCTGTCGATCGTGCTAAGCGGCGCAAACGAAATTCCCCGGAATTGCGCATTTGCCCCCGGAGTGATCAGGGAATTGAACGCGGTTGAGCTAAATGGCCCGTTCCCGCCCGAATCCGTTAAATCATAGACGCCACCATCGGTGCTCGAGTAAAGGTTGACCGTATTACCGCTGACTGAGACCGCGAGATCTTCAACGCCGCTTATCAGGGCGTCCCCTTCGTACACCCATCCGGAGGTGGTATAGACCAGCTTATCAACCGCCCCCTGGGTGCTGTTCGTCTCGTACAGAACTTCCGTTCCGTTGGCCAGCGTTACGAACTGCTGGCTCTGGTTGCCGGGAATATCGCCCCCTCCGGACAGCGGCAGGGCGGAGAAACTCGGCCCGTTCGTCGGCAGCGGATATCCGCCCGAGCCCACCTGATACAGCGTATGCGCGCCTCCCGGGCTGTTGTCCGAACCCGTATCCACATAAAGCGTGTCGTCGTAGATCGTCGCGGTTCGATTATCGAACCCGTTCCCGTCGTTCATTCCGGTCGAAGTCGTCGCGCCCAGCGTTGAATATCGAAGTCCGCCGACGTCGCCGTTGACCGGATCAGTGTACGGCTTGTCATCGTTCCCGGTCGTCCAGAATTCAAGGCCGTCCACAGATGCCACCGAGCGAAGCGAAACACTGTTGTAATCGTCCTGGCCTGACAACTGCGTTGTGGAATTGATCGCGCCGCTGGCGGAAATGTCGGAAATCACCCTCGGCGCCTCTTCCGGTGTTTCCCCGTTTGCCGCGGGCGAACCAACATTCGCCAGGTAGGCGCCCAACTCGAGAAATTTCTTGTTCGCCGAAAGTTCAAGCTGCCCGTCATGGTCTGAAATATCGGGCAGCGTTAATGCCGAACCGTTTGCGGTCGGCAAGTTCAGTGGATTTCCCACCGCCGTCCCCGAGGTCGTGAACTCCTGAAGCGAAACCGCATCTTCGTTCCCCGCGATTCCGTTGTCGGTGACTTCGACAACCACCAGATCATTGGGGGATTGAAACCCCGTGAACTGTGCCATCGCCCGATTTGCGCAAGCGATTGCCGCGGTCGCGACAGCCAGTTTCGAAATATTTTTGCCTTTTCTCATTCTCCGCTCCAAAACATACAACTAGTTCGCAGGGCCCCAGGGATTGAAAATGATGTTCGGATAATGGTTGTAGTCCGTGATCGCGGCACTTGGATTATTAGGCGTCGCGATCTGCGCTTGCGTAAACCATTCGACATGACCGTCCGCGAAGAGAATAAAGCCGCCCTTGCGATGCCGGGCGGTGAAGCGCGTATAGCTTGTTTTGCAACGGCCCAGTGAAGTGACGGAAATCCCCTGCGGCACGGGTTGCACGACGTCCCCCGGGTTCATCATTTTTTCCACCATGAGTACGACGCACGCCGCCGGTCGAAGCTGCGACATCCGCGTCGCGGGGTGCGTGTCATTCAATTTTGAGTTGATCACGTAGCACCAATAGACTTTTTGCACCACCGCCGCCGTCCCCAGCGGCGCGGGAATTGTGTTGCCGCTCGGATATCCCCACATCTGGAAGAATCCATCCTGCGTAACCGGGTAATCCTGGGTTCCCCCCACCGCCTGACCGGCTTCGGGGCAGGTCCAAATGCTGTTGTCCGCATAACCCGGCAGGATCGGGGTCCCCAATTGCTGAAGCTGCCAATAAGGCTTCGCTGACATCAGCGGAGGAAGCGCGTTCCACCAGAATTGCGGATCATCCCAGGAACCAACCGGAGCGGCCGACGTGTTGCCGTCTCCAGTCCCGTCGTCCGGCATTTCTCCATCGTTAATGTTGGCGTAGTTCTGGTACGCCACGCCGAATTGGCGAAAATTGCTCATGCACTTCACTTCGTTCGCCGCTTTTCTCGCCTTATTCAGTGCCGGGAGGAGAACACCCACCAATATTGCGATAATTCCAATAACGACCAACAGTTCCACGAGTGTGAACCCGCCCCCACGGCGTTCTTTTGATGTAATCGCCATTTACCTTTCCGTTTCTCTGGTCAAGCTATATAGCAAGCGCGCTTTCAATGCTGTTTAATGAACCAAGAGTGGACTGTGAATAGTTCATTAAGGCGCGTAAGCCCCATTGATTCAATCGCTTAACGAAACTGAATTCTTCGTTTTCCCCCGCATTCTGTCGCAATCGCTATCCGCGCCGGTCCAAAATCGGAATTAATCCGCTCTTTATCAAATGCTCCTGAGACCCAAACACGCCTGCATCAAATCCGCTTCTTATGCTCCACCTCCTCTCGCGCCGGTCGATGATTAAACGCTGTGCCGTCACAGTGGCCGCCGCCACCGCCGGCGGCTGGCTCTTCGATTTGGATGCCCCGGCCCAGGAAATTCCTGTCCCAAACGGCTCTTCTCCCCGCGTCCTCCGCTTCGCTCATCCCACCGATATCCACGTCCAGCCCGAACTCCGCGGCGGAAAGGGTATGACCTCTGCCTTTCAGCACATGATGTCCCTCAAGGATCCACCGCAGATGCTCATCGTCGGCGGCGACATGCCCATGGACACCGCCTCAACCCCACAGCCTCGCTCCTCCATGCTCTGGTCCCTCTACGGCAAAATCCTCGCCGACAATGTCCCCTCCTCTCTTCCCATCCACCACACCATCGGCAACCACGACATCTTCGGCCGCGACAAGCAGGCTTGCCAGGCCACCGGAAATGAATCGTTTTTCGGCAAAAAATGGTTCCTCGATGAATTCGGCTATCCCCGAACCTACTTTAGTTTCGATGCCGCCGGCTGGCATTTCATCGTGCTCGATTCATTCGATCTCGATAAAACCGGCAGCGAATACACCTCCCGCATCGTCGGCGATCAGCTCGACTGGCTCAAGCTCGATCTCGCCTCCACGCCGCCCGCCACGCCCATTGTCGTCGTCACTCACGTTCCCATTATTTCCGTCGCCAACTATTTCGATCACGAAACCGAGATCGACCCCGACATCCTCATTCCCCGCACCCGGATGCACGTCGATTTCAAGTCGCTCGATGCTCTCTTCGGCGCCCATCCCAATGTCAAATTATGTCTCTCCGGCCACCTCCATGTCCTCGACCGGGCCGAGTACAACGGCGTCACCTATATCTGCGACGGCGCCGTCTGCGGCGATAAATGGAAAGGACCACGCCTCCAGACCCCTGAAGGCTACGGCATCATCGACCTCTACGCCGACGGCTCATTCACGCACAAATATCTCGCCTACGGCTGGCACGCAGAAAAAGCCTAAACCACCACCAAATCCCGCGGATTCCGCAGCACCGTCCCCGCCAGTGTCAGATACTCAAACACCTTCATATTAAACACTTCATCCACGGCCTGCCCCGTGAAGATGCGGATCAGTCGTCTGCGAACGCGCTTCGCGATTCTTCTTCCCAGCAAATTGTTCTCATGCTTCTTCCCCGCCCGCCAGAGGTTGAAGAGCTTTCCGTTGTACCAACTGTCGATCACCCGCTGCCACATTTTAAGTTCCCAATGCCGGCCCGCTTCGTATCTTTCCATCGAGCCGCCGTCCAGTTCCTTCACAAGCTCAAACGCGCTTTTCATTCCCAGGTACAGTCCGGTCGAAAAGATCGGATCGATAAACCCCGCCGCGTCTCCGATCATCGCCCAGCCGGGCCCATACATCCGGTCCGATATAAGCTGATAATTCTGATATTTCACCACCGGCGTCAGTCGCGTGGCGCCCTCGGTATAAAACTTCAGCGAAGGTTCCTGCCTGATAAATACATCGAATTGCTTTTCGATTGAATCGCCGTATGTCCCCAGGTGTGCCGGATTGATGACAACGCCGACGGAAAATTTCCCCGGCAGCGGAATCCGCCACGACCAGCCTTTCGTCAGATAGTCGATGTGGACATTCCCCGGATCGGTCATCACTGACTTATCCAGGTGGGCGAAGAGCGCCACGTCGTTTCGCCCGCCGCGCTTTTCCGCAACATCCAGCGCTCGCGCGATCGCGCCACCCGGCCGCTGGCATCCACGATCAAATCGGGCTTGCCGCCAAAAAACCCATCCGCCGCGGCCAGCGTCTCGTCGCTCAGCCGCACCGTTCCCGGCTCGACGCCGCGCTGGAGCTTCGCCCCCTTCTGAAATAATCGCGCCCCCGCCTCCTCTGCGGCTTTCAGCATCGTCTCGTCGAACAAATCCCTCGGCGTGTTGTATGCATAATTCGGCAGCTTTCCATCCGCATACCGGAAATCGCCCTTGATCGATTCCTCCAGGTTCAAACAAACCGTCGCCCCCGGCTTATGCACGCTGAACTTCTTCACCTCCTCCTCCACCCCCAGCTCCCGCAGCATCGGCACCACCGCCGGCAGCAGCGACTCCCCCACAATCAGCGGCGGCCTCTTATCCGTATGATAAATCCCCACCCCCACCCCCTTCCTAGCCAGCAAACACCCCAGCGCCGCCCCCGCCGGTCCACCTCCGATGATCGCCGCCGTTTGAATTTGCATTCCCATGCTCCAAACATATTAACGTCGGCTCGCCGAGCTTGCTCGCCGACTCCATCGTTTGCCCCTCTATCAAATTCTTTGCGTTCTGATCAATCCCGCAGGAAAAAATCCGCCGATTTTTCAAAAATAGGTACAAAACGTACACCCTTT
The DNA here is from genome assembly GCA_963755915.1 of uncultured Phycisphaerales bacterium. Classification (GTDB taxonomy): domain Bacteria; phylum Planctomycetota; class Phycisphaerae; order Tepidisphaerales; family Tepidisphaeraceae; genus PALSA-1353. Next base: position 798,159 of record CAVWLP010000002.1, on the reverse strand, counting down.
TGACCTATATATAGAAGCCCGCTGTTTCCCATCACATGCTCCTACAAAGACCTGTCGACTTGCCTCATACTTGGGAAATTTTGGGAAATCCTGAGGCGTCAGATGCAAAGCCCTCTAAAACCGCCACCCCCGCGCTCCTTTTCCCAAAAGTGGGGAAAAATGGGTAAATGTGAGAAAACCGCACCCGCCCCCCGCATTATCCATTGCCAAAAGCGGCTCCGCCGTTGAAGATCACGCTTTCTTACCAGGGAGCCCCCCATGTCCAATCCCCTCACCCGCCGCGACATTGTCCTCCGCTCCCTTCCCGCCATTGCGATGGCCGGCCTACTCGCCGATGTCGCCGGCGCCCAAACCCAAACTCCCCCCGTCCTCTCCATCGGCTTCGCCAACGGCGAATATGTCCTCCCGCCCCTTCCCTACGCCTACAACGCCCTCGAACCCCACATCGACGAAGACACGATGCACCTCCATCACGACAAGCATCACCAGGCCTATGTCACCGGCCTAAACAAGGCCTTGAAATCTCTAACCGAAGAAGAAGCCACCAAAACGCCCGCCCTCCTTTCCGGACTGCAGGAAGACCTCAGCTTCAACGCCGGCGGGCATTTTCTCCACACCCTCTTCTGGACGATCATGGGCCCCGGCGCGGGTGGCGACCCGCAAGGCGATCTTGCCGACGCCCTTAAAAACGATTTCGGCTCCCTCGAAGCCTTCCGCGCCCGCTTCGCCGCCGTCGCCGCCGGCGTCAAAGGCAGCGGCTGGGCCATCCTCGCCTACGAACCCGTCGGCGATCGCCTCATCGTCCTCCAGGTCAAGCAGCACGACCTCCAGCAAGTCCCCTGGTCGATCCCCATCCTGGTCCTCGACGTCTGGGAACACGCGTATTACTTGAAATATCACAACGTCCGCGCCGACTACGTCAAAGCCTGGTGGAACGTCGTCAACTGGCCCGCCGTCGCCGACGCCTACTCCGCCGCCCGCAAACAATACGGGCACTAATCGAATTGTTTAGCCGCGACCCCCAAAGCGTAGCGCGAGCTCTTGCAGGGGAGCGCTCATCGCTTATTGTTTCCACGCCATCCGTATCCCCACCAGAAGCAAAAACGAAATTCCCAGCAGCACCGCCGCCAGCGCAACGGCCTGTCCGATATCAATCTCAAACCCCATATAAACCGCCAGCGGCATCGTCTGCGTCTTCCCCTGCAAATTCCCCGCAAAAATAATCGTCGCCCCAAACTCCCCCAGCGCCCGCGACCAGGTCAGCGCCGCCCCCACGATCAGGCTGCGTATCGCCAGCGGCGCCGAGATCTCCAGAAACCTCTGCCACGCCGAAGCCCCATCCAGCGCCGCCGAATTGAGAATGTCTTGACTGATATTCGACAACCCCACCGACGCCGCCTTGATAAAATACGGCGCCGCCACAAACGTCTGCGCCAAAATCACCGCCACCGGCGTAAACGGAATCGAAACCCCCGCCTTTTCCAGCCACTGGCCCACAACCCCGCGTCTCCCCAGCGTCATCAGCAGCGCGATCCCCGCCGCCGCGGGCGGCAAGACAATTGGCCACTCGATCAGCACCTCCAGCAACCCCCGCCCCCTGAATTTCCCCCGCCCCAGCAAATACGCCAGCGGCGTCCCAAAAATAACCACCACCAGCAAACTCGTCGCGCTCGTCCACAGGCTCAGCACCATCGCCTGCGCAACCGCCTGGCTCCCCAGATATTTCCCCAGCATCCCCGGCGACGTCCGCGCGATCAGCACCACCGGCGGAACCACGAGCAACCCCAGCAGCGGCACCGACAGCAGCACCAGCAGCCACCGCGAACGGTGGGGGGGATTGATCCGATTCCCGGACATCACGGCTTGCTCGCCGCCGGCGGCAGAAATCCGTAATCGTGCAGAATCTTCTGCCCGGCGTCCGACATCACAAAATCCTCGAACTTCTGCGCCGCCTCCGCCTGCGCCGATTTCGCTGCCACCGCGATCGGATAGCTCGCCAGTTGATTGAATTTCTCCGGAACCTCCACGCGCTGCACGTCCTGCTCCGCTTCCTTCGTCACATCCGTTTCATACACCACCCCCGCGTCGGCTTCCCCAAGCCGAACCTTGCTCAGCACCGACTTCACGTTCTCCTCGCGCGAAACGACGTTGGCCAGAAACCCTTTTTCAAAGTCCGGCCCATAGCCGGGGTCCTTGCTCATCTGGTCCAGCATCTGCTGCGTGTATTTGCCGACGGGCACCGCCTTGTCGGCGACGACGACCTTCACGCCGGACTTCGCGAGATCTCCAATCTGCCCGATCTTCGCCGGATTGTCCTTCGGCACGACGACTACCAGGTGATTGCCCGCGAAATCGTGAATTGTTGCGGGGTTCACCAGCCCCTCTTTCGCCGCCTTGTCCATCTGCGTTTCGTTCGCCGAGGCGAACAGATCGGCGGCAGCACCGTTTTCCATCTCGGCCACAAGATCCTGCGATCCCGCGAAGTTGAATTCGACCGTCACGCCCGGATTGCCCGACTCGAATTGGGCGGCAATGTCGCGCATCGATTCGGTCAGCGACGCCGCCGCGAAAACCGTCACCGTCGTGCCCGCCCCCGCTGGCGCCGCCAGTCCCAATGCCACCGCGAGGTAAACCAGAAATCTCATGCGATATATATATCCCGACATAACGGCGGCAATGCAAGACAAACCGATTTCCACGCTTGCCCGCCGCCTCGGTCTGCGGCTATGGTAGGACTTTCTCGCAGATGTCGGCCCCCACAGCCCCAGATTCAAGCTCCGATACGCCCGGCGTGATCGCGCCGCCACCCCTGCTTTTTGCGATCTTTTTCGGCGCGGGATTCCTGCTGCAACTCCTGCACCCGCTGCCGATTCCGATTTCATGGCGCAATACGTTCTGGCCCCGCGCAATTCTTCTTAACACCAGTTGGCCGCTGGCGCTCTGGGCGTCGGCGACCATGCACTCCGCCGGCACGCGCATCAATCCGCTTCGCCCGGTCTCAGCCCTGGTCACCTCCGGCCCGTTTCGCTTTTCGCGCAATCCCCTCAGCGTCTCGCTCGTCCTGCTCTACCTGGGGCTGGCGTTTCAGATCAACAGCCTCTGGCCAATGTTTCTTTTTCCGATCCTGCTGATCGTCAATCACTACGGCATCACACTTCGCGAAGAGCGCTACCTCGAATCGAAGTTCGGGGAGCCCTATCGCGACTACTGCCGGCACGTTCGCAGGTGGCTGTGAATCATTAGCGCTTCAGCCCATCCCGCCAGGCGATCACTTCCAGTTCGGGCTAAGAAGTGCTTAACCTGACAGGCGGTATAAATATGCAACCGCCAGCGGGAGTATACCGTCGCCATCTCGAATAGCGACGCGGATTGGCGCAGCCGCAGTCGCGGATTGAAGCAGGCCAGTGGTCGCCGGCTAAGGCTCTAAGGTACCGCAATCGCCGCGGATTCCGCCGAAATTGGTGAAGCTGCGGAGATTCTTCCGAATAGCGTCAGGCTCTGGGCGTCGACGATTTCGACGTCGATCAGGCTGCCCTTCTGGTTTGCGTTCCCGGAAAAAACCACCACCTGATCGCCGCGCGTTCGCCCGACCATCTGACAATCGGCGTTCTCCGCGCGTTTCTCCCATCCCACCTCAACATTGGATTCCCGCCGGCTGATCAATTTGCTCTGCCCCTCGACCATCACCTCGACCCGCCGTCCGATCATCTGCCGATTCAGCTCCGCCGATACCTCCTGCTGAATCGCCAAAAGCTGGTTGTTACGCCGGCGCTTGGCGTCATCGGGAACATCATCTTCAAACCGCTCGATGGCCACCGTCCCCGGCCGCGGCGAATATTTGAAAATGAAGCTGTTCTTGAACCGGCATTCGCGAAGCAGATCGGCCGTCAGATCGAAATCCTCCTCGGTTTCGGTCGGGAACCCCACGATGAAATCGCTGGCGATGCAGACATCAGGCATATACGCGCGGGCCCGCGATGAAATCGCGATATTCGCCCGACATGTACCCCCGGTTCATCAGCTTCAAAATCCGATCCGAGCCATGCTGAGCCGGCACGTGCAGATACCGGCAAATCCGCGGGCAATCGCGCATGGCCTGCAGGGCCTCATCCGAAAAATCGCGCGGGAAGCTGGTCACGAACCGCAGCCGCGGCAGATCGGGATTGGCTTCGTGAATCTCAAAAAGAAGCTGGGCGAAGGTCGTCGTCCGGCCGTCGTCGTGGCGAAAGTTGTAGTGGTTGATCGTCTGCCCCAGCAGCGTCACTTCGCTCGCCCCGGCGGCCACCAGCTTTTTCACTTCCTCGATGATGTTCGTTGGCGGCCGATGCACCTCGGGCCCGCGTGTGTAAGGCACGACGCAATACGTGCAGAATTTGTTGCATCCCCGCGTGATCCGCACATACGACTGCGAAACATCATCCGCCGGCGAAATCGTCCGCGACAGATCGAGCATCTCCAGGTGATCCTCCGCCTGCTGCAGCGTGCTTGATCGGCGGACGTTCGCCCCCATCAGCGCCACCTGCCGCTCCCGCCCCGTCGCAGCGGCGTTGTGAACCATGCCCGGCAGCCGATCCAGCTCTCCCGGCCCGCAAAGAATGTCGACGTGAGGAAACTTGCGGAAAATACTTTTCCCATCGCGCTCCGCCATGCACCCGATGACGCCGATGATGAGCTCCGGATTTTGCGATTTGTGATCGCGAAGCTCCCCAAGCCGCGACCAGACTTTTTGCTCGGCATGCTCGCGGACCGAGCAGGTGTTGAAGAGAATCACGTCGGCAGATTCGCGGTCTTCGACCGATTCATATCCCTGCGCACGAAGCTGCCCGAGCACGAGCTGGCTGTCCAGCACGTTCATCTGGCATCCGAAGGTTTCGAGATAGAGCTTGCGGCGCATCGGGAGGGCTATTTTGCCACAGATATAAATCAGATGCACGCGAATAAGAAATTCAGTTGAGCGTGGCCTGCGAAATCTGCCAGGTATTACTCATTTGGGTGAGAGAGAGATGCTCAGACAGCCGGCGATCGGGCAATTTTGCTTCCAGATCGGCGCTGTGATCCGCATGAACTTCAATCGTCACGCTCGCGGGAACCTGTGCCGGAACCGGCATCTGATAATGCCCCGCTGTTGGATGTTGGAGGACAAATTCATCCGCGGCCAGCAGCAGTTGCCGCAATTGGGTGTCCTGCGCCGACTGGCTTGTCCGCCGGGCATCGGCGGCGACCGTGAGCCCGATCTCCGTGACCGTCATCGCGGTAAGACCAATCAGGACAATTGCGGTCAGCATCGCCAAGCCGCGACGGCGCGGTGATCGTCTCATGGCTCCCTCAAAAGTATGGGGCCTGTTAAGCGCACTGACCCGCTGGCATCGGCAATCTCAACCCACCGCCCGCCGGCGCTCACGCTGCAGTTCCGGCAAGTATCCGGCCAATGTTCCGCGGCGCCCGCCGCCGTGCGCATGGCGCCCTCGCCGTCAAATCGCCAGGTAATACTTTGGCCGTCCGAAGATGTGATGCCGATCGTTCCCGGCTTGGGCGAATCCAGTCGCCGCGCGTTCCAGACATCGCCGCGAAGCTGGTACATCGCCGAATCCGTGCGTGCCGATTCGTTGCTGATCTGCTGGCACGCCGCGCCGGTGAGGATGGTGGATCGAAAAAGCTTCCCGGCGGCGTCGAAGAAAATAACCAAAAGCACCAGGGTCGCGAGCACCTCGATGAGCGTGAAGCCGCGATGTCTTTGCCGTGAATTCATGACGACCCCTTCGGCACAAGTCCGACAATTTGCGCCTGACGCCCGTTAACTGTTGCGGTTACCTCCACCCATTTGTTTTGCGGGTTTGCCGGCGCGTCCGCCAGATCGCGGACCGCGACGCCTTCTGCTGGGGCGACCTCGCCGGATTGGAGGCAGATCAGCGCCGATTCCGCCAGCCGCTGTGCCGCGCGGATGTCCGCCAGGTGATGCAGCGCCCGCTCGCGTGCCGCCACCGCGGCGCCCAATGTTCCAGCGAGAATCGCCACGATCACCAGCCCCGACAAAACGTCGAGAAACACCCAGCCGCGCCGGCATCGTTGCATCTGCGGCATACTTAAAACCCTCCCTGATAATGCGTCGACAGAAAATCGCAGAGCCGCGCGATCGGCTGCATCATGCTCACGCCCACCAGCGCCACCGCCGAGCCGAGGGTCACGACGACCACCGGCACAAACGCCGATTGAATTACCGCCCGCGCCCGGCTGAAGCGGTATTCATAATGCCGCCGCAAAAATCCCAGCACCTCCAGCAGCGATTCCGATCCGCGCACCGTCGCCATCATCGCGATAAAAAGCCGCGGCATTCGCGCATAGCGCGCCCCGTCGCAAAGGCTCTGCCCGCGGGCCACGGCATCCGACCAGGCGCTGGCCCGGTAGCGCAGAACATAATTCGGCTGCACCTCCGCCGCTTCCGCCAGCGCATCGGTGATCGGATGCCCCGCCCGCACACCGGCCGAGAGAATGTCGCACAGCTCCGCCATACCGCGGTCGCGGACATACCCGCCGGCCACTGGCGTCCACCACACAAGCTGGTCCCAGAAAATTCCGTCAAACGGCGCCGCCTCGCGAAACGACGGAAAGAGCGACGCGATCGCCCGGCCTACGGGAATCAGCGCAATCAACAGCAAAATCGCCCCGACGCTCGTCGCGTTCGCGGAAAGCTCGATCAGACGGCTCGTCACCGGCGGCAGCTCCAGGCGAAAATCGCGGTAAATTCCCTGATATTTCGGCATCACGAAGATCATCAGGATCGCGATCACGATGAAAATAATCACCGGATAAACCCAGTAAAATCCCGCCCGCGGACGGTAGTCGTCATCGTCGTACCGCCGGCGGATGATCTCCTCCAGCACGTGCTGCAGACACCCAAGCCGCAAACCGGTCGCAACCGTCCGGGCCACGTTGAGCGGCACTTCCGGAACCGCGCGGATCAGGGCCTGATCGATCGACTCCCCATGATGCAGCTCATCCGCCAGCGAAAAAAGTCGCCGCCGCATCACGCCCTTTTCGCTTTCCGCCGCCGCCAGAATCATCCGCGGCAAAGGCAGATTCAGCCGGACGGATTTTTCCAGGTTCCCCAGGATCAGCAGCATCCTGCGCCGCCGCACGGTTCGCTGCGCGATCGCCCACGTTCCGAGCAGCAGCGAGAGAAACGCCATCGCGTAAACGAAAACCGGCAGACTTCCCGGCATGACCATCGCGGCGCCAAATCCGATCGCCAGCATCGTCAGTCCCGCGGCGACCGACCAGAACATTGTCGAGCCCACCAGCCACGCCGCCCGCCCGATGAGATACAGCCCCTCGCGCCGGGCGCCTGGCGGATCAGGCGGTAGGTAAAAAGCATGAACGCCGCCGCGAAAACAATCGCCGCCAGTCCGCAAAAGACCGCCGCCTGTTGAAGCAGAAAAATCTCCGAAACAATCACCCCGATCAGCCCCAGGTCGGTCAGCACGGCAAACGCCACCGGCCACGCCGCGGCGGAAGGGCGAAGTTTTCCAAAGTCGCCAGGCATCATTTAAATCTCAAAACATGTTCAGCAGCGATAGCAGCGGCGCAAACAGCGCCACCATCAGCGCGCCGACGATCAGTCCGATCAGAATCAAAACCGCCGGCGTCAGCACCGCCTGCACCGCGCCCAGTCGTATTTCCGCCTGCTGCTGATACATCTGCGATAGTGCCCGAAGCGTGATCGCCAGGTCGCCGCGCTCCGATGAGGCCTCCATCGCCGCGATCACGGTCGCCGGGAGAATCTGCCCGCCATGCACCGCTCCGATCGGCTGCCCCGCGCTCAGCGACGCGATCATCGCCGCCCCGTCCCGGCGCAGCGGCCGCGAATCGGTCGCGTCGTCCGCCAGCCGAATCGCCGCCGGCAGGTCCAGCGCCGCCTCCACGCCCAGCGCCACCGCGTGGCACCAGCGCGATATCAGGTTCTGCCGCAGCACCCCGCCCACCACCGGCAGGTGCAGCAGCACCCCCTCCGCCCACGATTCGCGCCGCCGCGCCTGACCCATAAAGATGATGGCGATTACCGCCAGCCCCAGGATCGCCGCCAGGATTAACTTCGTCGGCCATGCCGATACCAAATCCGAAAGCGCGAAAACAACCTTCGTATAAGCGGGGATTTCGAAGTCCTGATAGGAACCGAAATTTCCCCTCACCGGCATCCAGAACGTCGCGCCCGAAAAACCGGCCATCAGCGGCTTCCATTTCGGCACCAGGTCAACCATCATGAAATAAAGCACCCCCAGAAATCCCAGTACGATGATCAGCGGATAGGTCAGCGTCTGCCAGAGAATCGCCTGCAGCCGCCGAACCAGCGTCAGATGATTTCCCAGGTTCAGCAAAATTCCCGACAAATTCCCCGCGCGAATGCCCGCGTCGATCAATTCCCCATACAGCGGCGGAAACTGATCGCGATGGGCGGCAACCGCCTGCGGCAGCGACTTTCCCCCTTCCAGTTCCTGCGCGACCGTCTCAAGCGTCCGCTGCATCGACCCCTTGCGCATTTCCGCCGCCAGCAGCCGAAGCCCCTGCTCCACAGGTAGCCCCGCCCCGGTTAGCTGCGCAAGTTGCTGGTTGAAAACCCGAAAATCTTCCCCGTTCAGCGGCGCCGCCCAGTGCGCCATCCCCAGCGCCGCCTCTTCGCCCAGCTCAATCTTCTCAAGATTCAGCCCCTGCAGCCGGCGCAGGGCATCTTCCTGGTTAATCGCGTTGACTGTCCCGGATATTTCCTGCCCGTCCGGCCCCTGGGCACGGTAGGTAAATGACTCGCGACGATCCTGTCGCTGGGTCATGGTGAGGTTGCCTCGTGCCCCCAGACGAAGGCGGAAACCTGCCCAAAGCTCGCCGCCCCCGGCACGATCATCGCGCTGGCGTGCGTCGTTTTCAGGTGCGGCGCGTTATCGGGATCCACCGGCGGCCGCGCGGAAAACCACGCGCCCGCCAGATGCAGCAGCGTCAGCATCGCCACCATCGCCGCAAACGCCAGCACCAGCGGCGACACCGCCTGCATCAGCGAAATCTGCGGCTTGGGCGGATTCCGCCACGGATTCGACGACCCAAACTGTGCCGCCCGCGACGCCGCCGTCGCCCCGCTGAGCATCGTCATCTTCCCCAGCTCCTGCACCAAACTCGCCGGCGCCTGTCTTGCCGTGATATGGCACAGCAATCCCGCCAGCGCCGCCGGCAATGCGAAAACGCCCTTCAGCCGCAGGTGGCTGCGAAGCTCTCCCAGCGCCTGGTGCATCCGGCGCGAAATCGTCGACGGCGATTGATTCGACTCCGCCGCAAGCTGCGCCTGCGATTTGCCCAGCAGAAAATGGTTGACCAGCAGCATGCGCGATTCCTCGGGCATCTCCGCCAGCGCCTGGTCGACGCACGGCGAAAGCTCCGCCCACGTCGACGCTTCGTGATCGCATTCGGTGGTGTAGGTAATTTCGCGTTTGCGGCGCGAGGTTTCGCTCCGCAGCGTATCCAGCGCCAAGTGCGTCGCCGTACGATGCAGCCAGCCGCCAAGGTTCTGTCGAACCTCGTGCGGCCGGCGCATCAGGCGGAAAAAAGTTTCCTGAGAGAGGTCCTCCGCCCGCGACCCGTCTCCTATAACGCGAAGGCACGTCGCATAAACGAACCCCGAATACCGCCGCACAATCTGCGCAAAGGCATCGGCGTCGCCAAACCCGGCAAATCGCCGCAACAATGTGAAGTCATCGACCGCCTGCTCATTGCCTGCCGTGGGATCCGCGATGGTTGCTTTTGCCGCGAGGGTCATATCGTCTTCCACCCTATTGACGGAGGACGGCAGGAAAATTTCAGCCGTGGCAGGCATATCATCCCTCCTTAAACATCGCCGCAGCCGCAAAGGTGCGACGGAATTCCGATTCGTCCGTAATTCCTTGCGTGACAAGCGATTGGGCAACGTCACGCATCGCCCGCCAGGTGCTTTGGCCCTGATATGCGCGAGCCAGCCGCTCGGCGTCGCACTTCCCCAAAACCGCCGATCTGAGGTCCCTGTCCATATAAACGTACTCGGCAACCGGAACCCGCCCGCTGTATACACCCCTCGAGTTACCCACCCGCCGAATCAACCGCTGCGACACAATACTGTGAATGCTACTCGTCAGTTGATATGGCTCAATGTTCATCTCCAGCAGCCGCGCGATCGCCCCCGCCGGCGTCGCCGCGTGCAGCGCCGTAATCAGCCGGTGCCCCGAAAGTGCCGCCTGCACCGCCAGCGACGCCGTCGCCGCATCGCGCACTTCTCCCAGCATTAAAACCTGTGGGTCCTGGCGCAAAATGCTCCGCAGCGCTTTCTCATAGGTGAGCTGTCCAAATGGAGAGACTTCAATCTGCGTAACTCCCGGAACATTCCGCTCCACCGGGTCCTCCAGCGCGATAATGCTTAGCCCGGGATTTGTGCTGGCGATATGCCGCAGCAGCGCATAGATCGTCGTGGTTTTGCCTGACCCCGCCGGCCCCGTAAGAATCAGCATCCCACACTCGCTGGCCGCGAAATTCACCAGCCCGCCAAGCACATTTGCCGGCAGCCCCAAATCCTGAAGTACCGCCGGCTGAACATGGTCGGCCGGCATCCGGATCGCCGCCCGCATCCCATGGATCGTCGGCATCACCGCCAGGCGCACCTCGGCATTCGATAGCGAAATCCGCCCCTCCTGCGGCACATCGAGCCGATACGTCAGCAGGTTGGCCATCACCATCAACCGGGTCACGACCGCCCGCCCCGTCTCCACCGGCACCCTCTGTGTCGTCTCCAGAACCCCGTCGATCCTCAGCCGGACTTCATATCCCTCCTGCCCCGGCTCGACATGAATATCCGACGCCCGCCCGCGCATGGCGCCGGAAAACACCTCATCCACAAAACTCCGGACGTCTGCGATCGCCAGGGGGGGGGCAAGCATCTGCATAAATTCTACCACTTCTAAGACGGAAACCCGTGGATATAATCCCCCGCCCCGCAATATAGCCGACCGCAATCACGCGACGCCCCGCGCCCCCGTTTAGCCGCAACCCCGCAGGGGTGCGCTTCTCGCTCTTAACCCCACCTTGAAGATTGGCGGTTTGGGGCAGATAATCAAACTTGAAGATGCAAGCGCAGATTGTGCAAATGCTTGGTGCGCCCGACTATCCACAGGAAATCGCCCGCGCCGCCGAACTCCTCGCCGCCGGAAGGCTCCTCGTCCTCCCGACCGACACCGTCTATGCCGTCGCCGGCCTCCTTTCCAGCGCCGAAGCCCGCGCCGGCCTCGCCCAGGTCCGCGGCCTCACCGGCAGCAAACCCTTCACCATCCACCTCGCACGCGCCGAAGACGCCTTTGCCTATCTCGGCTCCGTAAACGATTTCGCCAGGCGGGCCATGCGAAAACTCTGGCCCGGACCCATCGGCCTCATCTTCGAAGTCCCCGCCCAGCGCCGCAAAGATGTCGCCGCCAAAATCGGCTTCCAGGAAAACGATCTTTACGATGGCTCCCTCATCACCCTCCGCTGCCCCGACAACCCCGTCTTCTTTGACATCGTCTCAAAAGTAACCGGCCCCGTCGCCCTCACCTCCACCGGCGGCGCGCTGCAGCGCATCTCCGAGTTGCCGGAGGAAATCCTCGCCCAGGTTGAGATGGTCTGCGACGCCGGGCCTACCCGCTTTTCCAAGCCTTCCACCCTCGTCAGGGTTAAGGAAAATTCCTACCAGATCGTCCGCAGCGGCGTTTACGACGAACGCATTATCGATAGACTACTTCGCACCACAATTCTGTTTGTATGCAGCGGAAACACCTGCCGCTCGCCCATGGCGGAAGCGATCGCCCGAAAACTGTTGGCCGACCAAATGTCCATCGCCCCCGACGATCTCGAGAAAAAAGGCATCAGCGTCATTTCCGCCGGAAGCTTCGCCCTGCCCGGCGCCCGCGCCGCGGCGCCCGCTATCGAAGCCATGCGGGCCATGGGCGCCGATCTGTCCAAACATCGCTCCCGCCCCCTCACCGTGGAACTCATCCACCAGGCGGACGCGATCTATACCATGAGCCAGAACCACGCCCAGGCCGTCATCTCGCTGGTTCCGGCGGCGGCGACAAAGGTCTCCAACCTCGACCCCGCCGCCGACATCGAAGACCCCATCGGCGGAGATCTGCCCCTCTACACAGAAGTCGCCCAACGCATTAAAACGCTTATCGAGCAGCGCCTCGCATCCGGAGTCGTCGCGTGATTCGAATTTCGGTGGGAATGGAGAGACGTGGATGAACATTGCTATTGCCTGCGATCATCGAGGGTTTGACGCCAAGAAAAAGCTCATCCCCCTGCTCAAAAAGCTGGGGCATGAGGTGCAGGACTTCGGCTGCGAAGGCACCGCCGCCGTCGATTACCCCGATTTCGCCATCCCCGCCGCCCAGGCCGTCGCCGCCGGAACTCACGAAATGGGAATCCTCCTCGACGGAAGCGGCATCGGCATGTCCGTCGCCGCCAACAAGGTCAGGGAAATCCGCGCCGGACTCGTTCACGACGAAATCACCGCCCACCGCGCCCGCGAGCACAACCACTGCAACGTCCTGTGCCTCGGCACCGACCTGCTCAGCGAAGACCAGATCAAGCGGATCGTGGAAATCTTCCTCGCCACCCCGTTCGGCGAAGGCCGCCACACCCGCCGCGTCGATAAGCTGCGCGATTTCGAGAAAAAGAGCTGACCGAAAGAGATCGCTCCTCGACCCTCCTCTAACCGTCGAAGATTTGCCGCGATGATTCGTGGCTGCGCAAATCGCAGCCCAAAGGCGAAATCTTATCCAACTTATCAAATTCGAAAGGGGCTCTTTGCGACACGCTCCGAAACAATCGCGACAATGCATTTGCCATTCGCTCAAAAGCAAGTTTCATCTATGAGCGATCTAAGCTCTTGCCGCGAAAAGGCTCAACAAAATTTATTTGCTTTCCGGCCAAAAACCCCGCAATTTCGCTTGAAGGCGAGTTCGCATTTTTTGTAGCGTTCCAACCCGTGATTTCCGTTCCTGTTTTGAGAAAGGGAAGGGAAACCTGCGACACGCCAACGTGGTGGTCGCCAAGGGAAGACCGGGTTCTTCGCGACGCAGTGGGCGGGCAGGCGCGAACGACTCATCTGAGAAGGGAAAGGTATCAAATGCGAAGCTCTACACCTCTCGGCTCGCTGCTTGCAGCAACCGTCATCGCCGTCTCCGTCCCGGCGGCACGCGCTCAAAATATCGTTCAGGATCCCGGGTTTGAATCCGATACATCGGGTTTCGTCTCCGCGCCGAGTAGTCTTTCCAGCGGTGATTGGCAGGTTTCCCAGGGCACGACCTACGTCGCTGATCTCCCCGGCGACGCCCACTCAGGCAATGACTACGTTGAAATCGCACCCGATGGTGACACTTCAACCATCCAGCAAACCCTCACAACGCAATCCGGAGCCGATTACGATCTCTCTTTCTACTATGAAGTCGAGGTACTCGATCCCACCACCATCGACTTCGGCAGCACCACCGAAACGATTTCGGACACTTCAACCGCTGGCTGGGTTCCCGCCACTTACGACAACCTTAGCGCAACCAGCTCATCCACCGTGCTCTCCTTCACGACGGCAAATTCGGGCGTCTTCCTCGACGACGTCAGCGTTACCGCCGTCCCCGAACCCGCATCTCTCGGACTATTGACCGTCGCTGGAATCGGAATCATGACACGACACAGGAAAAGTTTTGCGAAACGATAATTCGTCCGACCAACTCCCCCTCCCCTGGTACGCCGGGGGAGAGTTAGGGTAGGGGCCAAGTTTCTCTACTGCTCTACTTTCTACCGTCCTACTCTCTCGCGCACGCGGGGAGGGTAGGGGTGGGGGCCGAACGCCGACAGACTTCCGCCCCTCATCTCCGAATTTCTCCCAGCACCGTAGCCAGCTTTCGCGCCGCCGCCTTCGTCGACAATTCCTTCCCAAAATCCTCCCACGCCCGATCCGTCAGCCGCTGCCGCAACTCCATATCCTGGAGCAGCCGCGCCGTATTCTCCACCCAATCCTCGGCGGTATTCGCCAGCATCCCATTCTCCCCATTCCTGAAAAACAGCGGATGATCCAGCGCATCCGATGCCACCACCGCCACATCCGCCGCCAGGTACGCCAGAACCTTCCCAAACGATTTCCCCCGGCTGAAGGGCGACTCCATCGCGATCGGCTGCAAGCCCACCGCCACCTGCGACAGCGATTCGATAAACTGCGGATACGCGAGAAACGGATGCGTCTTGACGGGAACGTGCGCCTTCTCCGCCGCCCAAAGCAGATCCGAAATCCCCGATTTCTCCGCCACCCCATACAGCCAGAAATCGAACGGGATATTCTGCCGCGCCAGCGCTGTGATGATTTCGATCACCAGCGCCCTCTCCGCCGGATACCGGTCCGGAACCGACTGCGCCACGTAACGATCGGCTTGCGATCCCGCGGCCGCGGCTCCGGTCGAGCTGCCGGCACCGTTGCCGCCGTCCAGATCACGCTGACATTCTTGTTGTATTTCCCGCACCAGTCCGCGACAAACCGGCTCCCCGCCGTCACCGCCGCCGCTCCTTCGCAGCATTCCCTCACCGCATCCACGCATTTCTCATCCAGAAAATCCGCATCGTCAATGTCAAAAACGGCCGGATACCCCTCATAAAACTTCGGCCGGTTCAACGGATGCCGCTGCATCTGCAAGACGATCACGTCCGGCTTCTCCATCCGCAAAATCCTCCGCCGCTGCACCAGCCCGCACTGTGGCGGCACCACGCTCGTCCGCCACCCCATCCCCCGCAGCGCCCTGGCAACGTTAAACGCCCGCAGCAGCGACGATCCCCCCTCCGCCGGCATCTGCGAGGGGAAAAAAACCGCGCGCCGCCGCGACGAGGGCTGCGAAACCCTCTCAACATGAACCAGCGCCTCGCGATAGCGGTGTCCGACAAAACGAAGGAAAGACGATTTGCTCATTTGCCCGGGGCGTTGTGATCGGCCGCTTCAAATGCGTCGCTCAATCGCGCCTCAGGCGTCAAATCGTAGCATGCCACAAATTCGTTGAAAGTCCGGTGCTTCCACAGCATCCGCCCCGTCGCGTCCAGGAAGTTCGCCACCAGCGGCTGCTGCGCCGCGAATTCGCTCTCCCGGTCCACATCCGCAACGAACGGATCCTCCTCCAAAATCCACAATCGCCCCGTCTTAAATTGTGCCAGCTCGTTCGCCCACTCGCTCACACTCGAAGAACGCTCCGGACTCACCACGTATTTCAAATCCGTCAGCCCATACTTCGGCTGATAATACAGGTAGTCGTACCGGGCCGACTGAAACAGGTAAACCAAGTCCCCGCTTTGCTTATGCTGGGCGATGAACGCCACGGCGCCCCGCATGTTGCAATCCGCCTGCGGCCGCTTCAGCGCGGAAAGCGTTTTGCTCACCGGAGAGATCAGCAGCATCGCCACCGCGATCATCTGCACCAGCCGCATCTGCCCCTTGAAGAAACACAGCCCCGCCGCCACGATCATCGTCGTCAACGGCAACGCGAAGATCAGCAGCCGCCAGTCAAACGGATATTGGTGCAGCGCCGACGCCGCCAGCGCCGCCATAATCGGCGTTCCCAACAGCACCGGCCAATGCCGCCCGCGCCGATAAAGCTCATAAAGCCCCAGCAGAAACATCACCGCCGCCAAACCTTCAAACTCGATCGAGAAATTGTTGAACAGTTCCAGGAAAGACCGCTTATACCAAATCAGCCCCGCCATCGAATCCGGCGCCGGTGCAAACGCCCCCGCGATCGCCGACCAGTAATGCTGAAGGTAACTGCTCTTCGTCAGTTTGCTCAGGCACAGGAAATAATCCAGCAGAAAACTCACCCCCCACGCTCCGGCAAGCAGGAGCAACCCACCCAATTTCTGCCGCGGGCGCTGCCCGATCCATCGAATCCCCAGTGCACAAAAAATCCCGGCCAGCACAAAAATCGACGGATGCGAAAACCAAATTGCGATCGCTCCCGCCATCGCCAGCCACCGCAGTCGCCGGATCGACAGAAAATCATCCCCCGCGGTCATCGCCCGCGACGCCATCAGCAGCAGGAAAACCGTTGTCAGGCAATCCGTCGAATATTGTTTGTTGTCCGCCCAATAGTCCATCCGATCGGTCGCCAGCGCGAAAAACGCCAGCGCGAAAATCGCCGCCCGCGCCTCCACGATTCGATAGCACGCCGCGAAGAAAATCGGAATCGCCAGGATCGATGCCGTCACCGGCCAAAACCGCAGCGCCATCTCCCCATCCCCGCGCAGCGTCACCACCAGCTTCTGGATCATCAGGAATCCAACCGGCGCACCCTGGTCATAATCCAGCGGCCCAAAAAGTTGGCGAAACGATTTCTGAATAATGTTCAGCGTCAGCGCTGCTTCATCGCGCCAGAGTGAAAGGTCCGCCAGGTAAATCCGCAGCCGCACCAGAATTCCCACCGCGATAAGCGCAGCCGCCACCGCGCCGTACAGGACTATCGGCCAAGTTCGCCGCACGGGCGCTGATGTACCCGGCGACGCTGCTGCGAGATTTTCCGCTTCAAGCGTGCTGATGAGTTGCTCCAAAGCCCCACTGACCACGAGTTGGCTTCGGACAATCTAAAGAAACAACAATGAAGCACGAATGAAACGACAAAAATTGCCGCGGCGCAAAATGTAAATTTGGACAACTTTTTACGCCCCGCTCTTCTTTCCCTCCCCTGGTACTCCGGCCTTTGGCTCTGAGGCGTGGCTCGAAGAGGGTAGGGCAGGGGTGGGGGCCGATGTTTTAAGTGCCGAACAATTTGCGCAATCCCCTCGGCGCAATATTTAATTCTCGAAAGTTTCTTAAACCCCGGGATGCATCGTGATATGCACAATTTCCGCCGGCGCGTTAACCCGCAGCGGAAACCAGTCCCCCACCCCGTTCGACACGATCAGCCTCGACCCCGGCTTCTCATACAACCCCGACCAATACCGAAACCGCAGCGGCCCGGCCCCAATCCTCTTTGTCAGCATGATTTGTCCCCCATGCGTATGCCCCGAAAGCACCAGCGGCACTCCATTCTCCGCCGCCACGTCCCACGCATGCGGATGATGCGCCAGCAAAATCGGAAACAGCTCCGCCTCGCGCTTTGCCAGCGTATCGAGCACCGCCTGATGCTGCTCATATCCGCGCGTGGTCCAGATAATCCCCAGCAATTGAATCGCGATCCCCCGCGGAAAAATCGTCACCCCATCATTCAGCAGCAGCGGCACCCCCCGCGCCGCGCACGCATCGTTAAAACTCTGCGCCCCTGGATCACATCATGATTCCCCTGAATCATGTACACTCCGTTCGGCGAATCGAGCCGGCAAACCATGTCCAGTGCGCTCGAAAGATCCGAATGCGAAATATTGATCAGGTCTCCCCCCAGCAGGATCAGTTCCGCCCGCAGATCATTCGTCGCCGTCGCGATTGTCTCCAGCATCTTCTGCGAAGAAAAAACCCCCGCGTGCACATCCGCCACCAGCGCCATCGTGAACCCATCCAGCCCCTTCGGCCACCCATGAATCGCCAGGTCATACCGCCTGATCCGAAAATCCCCCAGCGTCTCCACCCCCATTCCCGCCAGCCCAAACGTAGCAATCGGCGGCGCCATCATCACCGCCCCCGTCAAAAATCTCCGCCGAGAAATCCCACTTTCCTCCCCTCTTTCCCCTCTTCCCCTTATTTCCCCCGCCCCCGGTACTCCGGGGGAGGGCAGGGGAGGGGGTTCTTTTTTTGTGCTCCCACCGCGAGACCTTCTAAAAAAAATCCTCCCCACCCCCTCCAAAAAAATCGCCCCCACCGTCACCGGCAAAATCAAAAAATGCCAGATAAAAATCGCCGCCGGAAACCACTGCGGGATTACCTGATGATGCCGAAAAACCGTCGGATTCGAAATCCCCAGTATCACCACGAACGAAACCACCACCGCCATCCCCGCCCCCAGCGCCGCCTGCCACACGCGCCGCCGCCGCATCTGCCGCAGCATCCCATGAAACCGAATCCACACCACCCCGTCCAGGACAATGAACGTGATGACGGCAATCTGCACAATGTTCATTGTTTCCCGCCGTCCTGTTTCAACAGCTTCTTTCGCATCTCTCGCACTGCCATCCGGCCGGTCGAAACTACCCAGCCCGCATGAAACCTAATTAAATCCCCCGTATCAAACCACCCGCTCGCGTGCAGATAATGCACAAACCGCCCCCTCACCGGCTTGAATCTCCCCGGCCCCCAAGGCTTCTTCCTCCCCGCATAATGCTGAATCTTCGGATGATAAAGCAGCTCCTCCCTCCGCCGCCGCACCTCTTCATCGACAGCAGTATTCGCAAGCTGCGCGGTATTCACCAGGTTGTCCACCTGCGCATTCCACGCCAGATCAAGCTGCTTCCATTTCCCAAACAGCACCGCGTTAAGCCCATCCTGGTCCGGAAACTTCACGATCGACCTAAATTTGCTCACATAATCCAGCACCGCTCGCCCCACGCGCTCCTCTCGCCACGGCTTCATATTGATCAGCAGCATCCCCGAATTGAAATACGGCACATTCCGCCGTTGCGCCGCCTCCACCCCCGGAATCGGCAGCTCATCGCGCAGAATCGACGACCCGTAATCACAAACCGCCATCAACGTCGCCCCCGCAAAATCCTCCCGATAAAGCTCGGATAAATCCCCCTCCACCAGCATGTCCCCGTCGAGATAAACCAGCCGCTCGATATCCGTCGGCAAAATCTCATCCATCAGCAGCCGGATATACATCGTGCTGTTCACCCGCCTCAGCACCGGCAGCTCGCGGAAATGCGCCAGGTCGATCGTATGCCAATGCAGCTTCACGTTCGGCAGCGCGTGAATTTTCTCCTCCATCCGCCCCCGCGACGCCGCCGACACACCCCCATCCATGAAATAAATCCGCAGATCCCAATCCCGCGAAAGGTTCAGCGCAGCACTGCACGCCATGACCGTCAGCGGCATGGCATACCCTTCATCTCCGCAGCAAAGGAGTGTGACTTCAGGCCGGGACTTGGCTCGCTGGTCCATGATTCCGCCAAGCGGCCGATGCAGCCGGCGCTGCGCTCTTCATCGGTTTTTCCATCCCAACGCCCCCACCCGTTTTCACCACCGCCCCCGGCAATCTGCTCAAAAACGCCTCTGCCTGCCCCGGCGTCTTCAGCTCGATAAACCGAACGTGACCAAACTCAGGCCGCCTCATAATCTTCGGATAATCCCGCCGACGTTTCCGCCACGTCTGCAGCACCCACAGCAATTGCGAATTCCGCGACAAAAACGTCCGCCGCCAGGTCTCCACGTTATGGCTCCCCAGCTGCTCCCGCGTGATGCACCGCTTGATCGTCCGCCAAAAGGCCCGCGGAAACACCACCGACAGCGGATAATTCAGCCACACCACCGTGTCTGCTCGCGACCAGACCATCTTCCGATGCTCCGGAAAAACCCCGTCAATCACCCATCGATCCCCGGATGTATATTCATCCACCTGCCTCAGCAGCGCCTCCTCCGACGGCAGCGACCACTTTGGCCCCCACACCAGCGAATCAATCTCATAATGCCCCAGCCCCAGCGCCCGGGCGATGGACTTCGCCATCATCGTCTTGCCTGAGCAGCTTGTTCCCACAACCACAATCCGGCGCATCGCAAAATCCTCAACGACTCGGCAGTTCCAAATGTTATCGTATCACGGTGCTGATGGGACGACTTGTGCCACCCAGAATACCACATTTTCCGCCCCCATACCAAGAGCATCGACCAAGGGATTCGCCCCCCGGGCCCATTTTATCGGACCGCGCCCGGCCCCCATTTCCGATCGTACAGCGCTAGCGCCGCTTTCCACTGCGGGTTGTCAAAATTCCCCCAGCTTTTATGTGTGATCGCGATCGGCCAGGTTCCCAGACTCAGGCCGTTTTTCCTACACGTCCGGCAGAAATCCAAATCATAAAAATGGAAATCAAACTGCACGTCAAACCGGATTCCCCTCTCCCGCAGCACCGCCCCCTTCGCCGCCAGAAAGCACCCGTCCAGCAGCGCAAGCCTGCGGAAAAACCCCGTAATACGCGAACACGCGCTGGTTGTTGTTGTCGATCTGTCCTATGATCCCGCTCAGCACCGACCGCTCGCACGGCTTGAACCCCTTGTTCTCATCGAGCGTGTGCGTCCAGGTCAGTTGATTGGGCGCGGGCCGCGTGTTTCCGATCACTCCCACCACATCGAAGGCCTTAAGGGCATCCTCAAGCCGCGTGAACAAATGATAATCATCGATGATGATGTCATCGTGCACGAACAGCAGCGTCTGATCGTCCTTCGATTCTTCGATCGCCCGATTGTAAATATGCGGCAGCCCCAGCGTGTTCGAGCAGGTGATGTCCGTCTCAATCCGCGAATCCCAGGCCAGGTTCTTGATCGACCGCCCCAGAAGCGTCGAATTCACGAACCCGCTCAGTGGCTCGCGCGTCGCCGAAACTATACGAAGTTTGTCCATGCAACCCTCAATAATCTATTCTCCCTCCATCCCATTTTCATCCCACCGCAGGTTCGGTTACCCTCATCCCCCCACTAAAACGAGGAACCATGCTTGGATTTTCCCGGTTCGCGACGATCCTGATCGGAGGCATTTTGATTTCAACAATCACCCACGCAGCAACAGGCGGCTCCGACCTCCAGATCGCCAACCTCCGCTGCGAAAATAAAACCTCCCCTCTCGGCATCGACGTCCCCCAGCCCCTCCTCAGTTGGCAGTTGCAATCCGCCCAGCAGGGCACCATGCAATCCGCCTACCAAATCCTCGTCGCCTCGACCCCGCAGTTGCTTTCCCAAAACCGCGCCGACATATGGGACTCCGGAAAAATCCAATCCGACCAGAGCATCAACGTCCCCTACGCCGGCCCACCTCTCACTTCCTCCCAAACCTGCTTCTGGAAAGTCGAAGTCTGGGACAGCACCGGCCGCGAGGCCTGGAGTTCCCCCGACGAGTGGGAAATGGGCCTCCTGAACCCCTCCGACTGGAAATCCAGTTGGATCGATTTCCCCCAGGCCCAGGAGAAAAGCCCCGCACACGTTCCCAACCACTGGTCGGATATCCACAAGGAACGCCACAATTTCAAAGCCAATCGCCCGGGTCAATTCCGCAAAACCTTCACCGTCAACAAGCCCATCCTTCGCGCCCGCCTCTACGCCTCCGCACTGGGCTTATACGATTCGTGGATCAACGGCCAAAAAGTCGGCGACGCCCTTTTCGCGCCCGACTGGACCGACTACCTCCATCGCGTCCGCTATCAAACCTACGACGTCACCGCGCTGCTTTCCTCCGGCGATAACGTCATCAGCGCACTCCTCGGCGACGGCTGGTACTCCGGCAACATCGGTTGGATCGGCAACCAATCCTACGGCCCTCGCCCCGCCCTCCGCATGCAGCTCATGATCGACTACGCCGACGGCTCCCACGATCTCATCGCCACCGACAAAACCTGGCGCACCGCCACTGGCCCCATCCTCAAGTCCGACCTCCAGGACGGCGAAGACTACGACGCCACTCAGGAACCCCCCCAGGACTCTCCCGCCTGGAACGCCACCGGATTCGACGATTCCTCCTGGCAACCCGCCTCCCTCCGCGATGCCCATCCGCAAATGGAAGCCCAAATCGCCCCGCCGGTCAAAAAACTGCTTGAGATCTACCCCGTTCAGATCTCCCAGCCCAAGCCGGCCCACTGGGTCTTTGATTTCGGCCAGAATATGGTCGGCGTCGCCCGCCTCGCCGCATCGGCGCCCCGCGGCACCAAAATCACCCTCCGCTTCGCCGAAATGCTCAACCCCGACGGAACCGTCTACACCGAAAACCTTCGCTCCGCCGCCGCCACCGACACCTATATCTTCAAAGGCGAAGGCGACGAATCCTGGCAACCAAAATTCACCTTCCACGGCTTCCGCTACGCCGAACTGACCGGATATCCCTCCACCCCCAGCCCCGCCATGCTCACCGGCATCGTCATCGGCTCCGCCAATCCGCAAGCCGGCTCATGGGAATGCTCCAACCCGCTCCTCAACCGCCTCTACAGCAATATCGTCTGGGGCCAGCGCGGAAATTTCCTCTCCATCCCCACCGATTGCCCCCAGCGCGACGAGCGCTTCGGCTGGATGGGCGACGCCCAGGTCTTCATCCGCACTGCCGCCTGGAACTGCGACGTCCGCGAGTTCTTCAACAACTGGCTGATCGAAGTCGCCGATGCTCAGGCTGAAAACGGCGCTTACACCGACATCAGCCCCCGCCCGCGCAAACAGGCCGGCGAAGGAACCGCCGCCTGGGCCGATGCCGGAATCATCTGCCCCTGGACCATCTACCAGGTCTACGCCGACACCCGAATCATCCAGCGCCAATACCCCTCCATGGTCCGCTACCTCGACTACCTCCAGGCCCACAGCACCAACTTTATCCGCCCCGACAAAGGCTATGGCGACTGGCTCAACACCAACGAGGAAACCCCCAAGGATCTCCTCGCCACCGCCTATTTCGCACACAGCGCCGATCTCCTGTCGCGCATGGCCCGCGCCATCGGCAACAACGCCGACGCCGATAAATACCACCAGCTCTTCCAAAACATCCGCGCCGCCTTCAACCAAAAATTCGTCTCACCCGACGGCAAAATCAAAGGTAACACCCAAACCGCCTACGTCGTCCCCCTCGAATTCGGCCTCCTCGACCCCCCGATGCAGCAGTGCGCCATCCAATATCTCCTCGAAAACATCGCCGCCAAGCACGACCACATCACCACCGGCTTCGTCGGCGTCAGCTTCATCCTCCCCATCCTCACCCAATTTGGCGCTACCGACACCGCCTACCGCCTCATCCTCCAGGACACCTTCCCTTCCTGGCTCTTCCCCATCAAGCAGGGCGCCACCACCATCTGGGAACGCTGGGACGGCTGGACCCCCGACAAAGGCTTCCAAACCCCCGAGATGAACTCCTTCAACCACTACTCCCTCGGCTCCTGCGGCCAGTGGATGTACGAAACCATCGCCGGCATCAACCTCGACCCCGCCTCCCCCGGATTCAAACACATCATCATCCGCCCCCAGCCCGGCGGTGGATTAACCTCCGCCTCCGCCTCCTACGATTCCCCCTACGGCCCCATCAAATCCCGCTGGCAAATCTCCGCCGATCACTTCATGCTCCAGGTGACCATCCCGTGTAACACCACCGCAACAGTCTACGTCCCTGGCTTCGCTGGCGCCGCGCCCCAGGTCCACGAAATCGGATCGGGAGATTACTATTTTTAATTCACTATTCACTATTCACTATTCACAATTCCATTCACACATTCCTTTGCCGCCGCCGCACGATCAACCCTGCCGCGCCCAGCCCCAGCACCCCAACCGTCGCCGGCTCCGGCACCGCACCAATCGTCGGCGCAGGCAATCCATTCGCCGCCGCGAACGCATCCAATGCGGCAATGTCCGCCGGTGACACAATCGCCCCTGCGTTGCTGTCTCCCTGCCCAAAATTCGCCGCCATCGCCGCGAAGTCGGCGCCGTTAACCGCGCTCGTGAACAAAAAATTTCCCTGGTCCCAGTTCGTCAATCCCAGCCCAAAGTTCGACGCCAAAATCGAAAAGTCAGTCCCATTCACCGCGCCGTCCAGGTTCGCGTCCCCAAGCAGCGTGTATTTGATCTCAATCTGTCCCGACGTGATGCCGCTCGCCTGGTGATCGGCCCCGTCTGCCCACCCAACGCCGTAACGAAACCCGTTCGTCAGCGTTCGCGCCGAACTCGACAAAATCCCGCTGCTCCCGTTCCACCCGCCATTGTTATAACCGCCTTTGATCTCCGCGGCGATGCTTGCATCCGGATCGTTTCCCGGCAGGTAGCTGATCAAAAGCTCATTCTGCGTGATATCGATCAACCCCGAATTAGAAAGCGTACCCACCTGCACGATGTTACCGCTCCCGCTGATCGTCGCCGTGCTTGCCGTCCCCACTTCCAGCGTATTCGCCTGCGTCGAATTGCCCATCACGATCGCGGCTCCGCCGCTTGCCACATTGATGATCGAGTTGTAAACGACTTTCCCGCCCCCGGTCTGCGTCACGCTCGTTCCCGAGTTGATCGTCATCGGGTTCCCGATCTCCAGCGTCGCTCCCGTTGCCACGTTGAAAACCGTATTGCTGGCAATCGTCGTCGGCAGGTTGATCTCATCGGTCGCCTGGTCCACCTTCACCAGCGCGCTGCCTGTGCTCACCTGCAGCGTCAAACTTCCCGCCCCGTCCAGCACATATTCGTATGGACTGTTGAAGTGAATCGTCCCCGTCGTTATCGCCGTGTCCGTATAAACATTGCTCGGGGCCGTGATCTCGCCCAGGAATTCCGAATCCGCTCCAACGCCCATGTTGACCGTTCCATTTGACCAGTTCACATCCCCTTGCCATTGTCCCGAGCCGGATGCGGCCCAGTAGTTAGCCGGTGGAGTGCCCGGCCCCGTGAGGCTCGCATCATCGACAAACGCGGATTGTGCGCCGAAGGCGTCAGTGTCGTTGCTCAAAAGGTCAAACTCCGCGATTATCTGCGTCGCCCCCGCGGGCGCGACGCCCGAAACCTGGTACTGCGACCACGTCTCGTTGGCCGTCACCTGGCCCGGCTCGATCACCAGTTGCGCCGGCGTCCCGACTTCATTCCCGCTGTTGTTGAGCCAGGAGATCTGCAGATCGCTCTCGGCGCCCGTCGCCGGATAATTCGCCTCAAAAAGCCAGTAGTGCTCAGCGTATAGGTGGCGCCATCGGTGACGCCTCCCGTGTAGGTCTGATAGACTCCTCCAGTGCCTGCCACGCCTGAAGCCAGATGCTCCACTCCCCACCGTTGGGTGTATTGTTGTAATAGTTCGCCCGATAAGCATTGCCATACAACCCCCATCCAATCGGCTGTACATGAGTAGCCTGATCAGTTGGCGCACCCGGCACCGACGGATTCTCAAACCCCCCATTCGCCAGCAAATTAACCTGACCGTAAGCCCCCGCCGCGGCCGCGGTGCCGAATCCTGCAATGGCGCAATGTAAAACCCTGGACCTGGATCGACGAAGTCTTCGCATTTTCTTCTCTCCTTTTTGAAATGTATCGAGGGCACGGACCAGCGCTGAAATGTTCATGGACCGGTCGAACCCGCCGGTCGCCGCGGAAGGCGGATGCTAATCGCCCGGTTCCTTCCCTGTCCAGCAAAATCCCGAAAATCCCCGTGACCCACCGGAGGCTCTGTCGCTCGTAAGCATCACTCTTCCATGCCTTACCCGGCATGATAAAGTGCAGGGTACGCAAATGCCCACCACTCTCCGCTGGGTCGGAACTGACGAACTCGATCGGGTCGCCCAAACCCGCTGGATGTGCTACAGCCATACCGGCAAGGATCTTGCCCGCCTCAAGGAGCATCTTCAAACCGGCCCCTGGGCCGGCGTCGGCCAATACCTCCTCGCCGAGCAGGCGGGCAATCCCGTCGGCACCGCCACCAGCCTCCCCCTGACCATGTGGCTCCGCGGCGCCCCTCTCTCCTGCCAGGGCGTCGCCTGGGTTGGCGCCGCCAAAACCTCGCGCCGACGCACCGGCCCAAACAAAGGCGACAAAGAAGGCGTCGGCTCCCAGATCATGCACGAGATCCTCCGCCACGCCCGCGACCGCCAGTATGTCCTCTCCGCCCTCATGCCCTTCCGCGTCTCCTTCTACGAGCACTTCGGCTTTGGCATCGTCGAACGCCGCGCCGAATGGACCATCCCCCTCTCCACAATCCCCGAGTCCGACACCACCGGCTGGAAATTCATCGAACCGGGGGACCGCCCCCCCCTCGCCGACCAGTGGCAGCGAGGCGTCCAATCCGGCCAATGCGACATCGAGTGGGACGCGCAGCGCTGGACCGCCCGCCTGCGCGTCGAAGACGACGGCATGCTCTTCGTCCTCCGCCCCAATGAAACCGGCACCGACCCCAGCGGCCCCGTCCGCGCTTGCGCCCTGATCAACCACGAACCCCACGCCGGCCGCAACTCCCTCAAAATCGCCGCCTGGTCCGCCGATTCCCCCGATGATTTCCGCTCGCTGCTCGGCTTCTTGGCCACCATGCGCGATCAGTTCTCCATCGCCAACATCACCACTCCGATTGACTGGCAGGTAAATCGCCTCCTCCGCGAGCCGCAAATCCCCCATCGCCCGGTCGATCATCCGGCCGCCGAGGTGCGGCCGTACACACGGTTGCAGCTTCGCATCCTCGATCACCGCAAGTTCCTCGAGTCCCTGCACCTGCCCGATCGCGCCAATGGCCGGGTGACGATCGCGATTGCCGAATGCGAAGGAACAGTGTCGCGTTTCCGCGTAGATATCGAATCCGGCCGCGCCACCGCGTCCCCCGCTGGCGGAGATGCCGATTTCGAATGCCCGGACAAGCACTGGGCCGCCATCGCCACCGGCGACATCATCGCCAGCGAAGCGGTGCGACTGAGATTGGCGAAGGCGAGCAACCCCGCTGCGGCCGCGCTGCTCGACATCTTCGCTGCCGGGCCTGTGCCGTTTTGTCGGGAATACTTTTAAGTACGAGTTGCGAGTTGCGAGAAAAGAATTTCGGGCGCGGGGGCATCAGTACAAAAGGTTACAGCCCGCAATAAGATGGGGTATCTGGGTAGATTAAGTAGGCACTTTTCGTGATATCAATGATATCATTGATATCAATGATATCGATTTGGGGTTGCTCTGGCTGGACCGCGAAACAACGGGCAGCCTTATCTGGAGCAATTCTGATTTCTTTTGGCGCTTGACTAGTGCGGCGATCGTCGGGCGATTCCGTGATCTTGCGGGAGTTGCCGTCAAAATTGTAGAATTCTGTCTACAAGCGAATCACTTATGAAATCAACTACTTGCAAATCGCTTCCTTAATAGCCGACGATTCCGATGGGGCCAAAAGGTACAGTTCGCGCGATGTTGGCAAAAGAGTCTGCTTTCCGCAAGAGGCCGCGCTGGTGGACGGAAGCGGAGTAAAAGGAAAGCAACGGGTAGCGGCTCGCGTTCTTTTGGTTCGTGCAGATGTATGCGGGAAAATCGCCCCCGGTGCGGTTTCACTCCCTATCATTTTTCCCCGGTTGATGAAAGGCATTTCTGCCGGTCAAATCCCCCAGTTTGCCATCGGGCCAAAAAAAGACCGAAAATCGCTGTGTTCAAGATAACCACCTCGGCAGGGGGCGTTGAGGTCGATTTTCGCTCGTTTTCCGCCCGTTCAGTCCGAAAAAAAACGCCTCACGGATGTCGCAATAGGTCGGCGGTCTGTCGCATTTCGCCTAAAGAAAATTTCGAAAGTTGGAGGGAAAGTCAAGAAAATTTCTTGCAATTCATCGGGCGACAATTTACAAGCCGACGTATCGAATTGGGTTTGGGAAACGGAGTGTTCCCAGAGTCACTTCAGCCTTATTAAGGGAAGGGAAAACGTGCATCACTATTTATACAGGGCCCTCCGGCTCGGATGTGTTCCAGGCGCGATTGCGATCGCCGGCCTGACGGGTCGATCCGCCTTCGCATCGATTTCCGGTTTCGGTGATGGAAGCGACTATACGTTGACTGGCTACACACAGGATCCTGTCGGCGACATCATCGATACGAATCCGCCGACGATCAGCAGCGGTGATCTGACGATAACGACGTCCAGTATGGGTGAAGCGCGAGCCGCGTTTTACAACACGCCGCAATCGATTGGTTCATTCACCGCCCAGTTCATTTTCCAGAACTCGGATCAGCAGTTCGGCTCGGCCGACGGATTCTCGTTTGTTCTGCAAAACGATTCGCGTGGGACGAGCGCGATCGGCGGCGGTGGCGCTGGTTTGGGATACGGATTGCAAAACACAACGAGCCGCCGTCAGGCCCGCCGCTTCAGGCGATCACGCCCAGCGCGGCGATCGAGTTCTATCTGCGTAACGGCACTGGGGCCATTGAATACGACACTGGCGGCGCCGCGGATTTCGGTTCGGCAACGCCGACCGATCCGGTCGATCTCGTCGACGGCGATCCGATCCTGGTGCAACTCAGTTACGACGGCTCGTCTCTCAGCGAAACGCTGACGGATGAGACGACGAGTGACGTTTATATGACTTCATTTCCAGCGGACATCGTGGGCGCGGTGGGGGGATCAACCGCGTACGTTGGATTCACCGGTGGAACCGGAGGCGGGTATTCGCAGCAGGACATCACCGATTTCACGTTCAATTCCGTTCCCGAGCCGGCTTCGCTAACTGTGCTCGCTTTGGGAATTTCGGGCCTGCTGGCACGACGCCGGACGGTTTAATGGGTTTTCGCGCTCTTTGCCGGTTCCGGATTTCGCACGGTTTTTTCACAGCCTGTTGAATAACGGAAGGGGCAAGACCCGATTCGTTTTCGCTTGCCGTGCGCCCGGCCGAAACAGCGAAACAGACGGCGTCCTTCTTATTTCTGGCTGCCAGACGATTGCGAACCAATATTTTTGCCCTGCAACCACCAGTGAACGGAGCCGTCGGATCGCTCGGCAATCCAAACGTCCGCGACCTCGGACAGATGCTCGTAAAGCAGCGTACGAAAATGGTGGATGGTGGGGGGATCGCCGTCCAGCTCGAAGGACTTCGCCAGTGCTCCGGCTGGATTGTCACGTTGCGGCTTGCCCAGCCGCTTCAGGGCGCTGCGCACCCTCTTTACGGGCGCGAGCAAGTTCGCCAATCGCTGCTCCTCGTCTGAGGGAATGACCGCGAAAAGCAGGTGACGCTTCGATTCCGGTGCGGCGCCGCCGCAGAAGGGGCAGTGGTAGATCGTTATTTTGTACGACCCCGAATCAAACTCGAACTCGCCGCCCCGCGGGTCGAACACAATGGGCACATCTGGATCTTCGGCCGCGTGTTGCAGATAGTTACACGTACACGGTGTGTTGGTGACGGAAGCGAATGTTCGTCGATCTGCCATTGCGATAGTTTACAAGTGACTGAGTATGGCCGACAACGCAAAGCACCCGGGTTGACGCTGGTTTTTGCGGGACGTTGTACGGGACGCCGGGGGATTTCAGATTTGAGAATTGGGGTGCTTCGCAAGACGGCGGAGCCTCACCTTTAGTTCTCCCGCGCAGATCGCTGGCAAAGCGTCAATGTCTACCGCGTGGTTCCTACGGCGATTTCCCATCCCAATTGAACTTCCCAAACGCGCGGCCTATTGTCACCTTACGAAAACATTCGATGGTTATTGATTCTTCAGCACGAAAACAGCGAGCGGTATTATTTTTGTAACGAACTCATTGGCGTGAATGCTCAGCCCGATACCCAAAAACCGTGAAGGAGAACATCATGCAGACATTTGCAGACAACTACTTCAATGCTTATAACAACCTGAAGTTGACCCGGGATGCGGAGGGCGTGCTGGTCGTCGCGTTTCATAGCGACGGCGGACCGCTTACTTTCACCGCACAGGCCCATACCGATGTCGTCGATGCGTTCTACCGGATTTCCCAGGATCGGGCGAACAAGATCGTCATCCTCACCGGCGCCGGCGGCGACTTCATGGTTGGCGTCGATTGGGAGTCTTTCAAAAACGTCTCCGATCCCGGCGTTTGGAGCCAGATCCATGACGAAGGGGCTCAGGTTTTGGAAAACATCGCCAATATACGCGTGCCGGTCATCGCGGCCATCGAGGGGCGGGCCCATATCCATTCTGAGTACGCGCTGCTGGCCAACGTCATTGTGGCGGCCGAGGGCGCGACCTTCCAGGATGTGGGCCACTTCGCCGCGGGTGTTGTGCCTGGCGATGGAATCTTTACCGCTTGGAGTTATCGCGCGGGCGCGGGACGGGCGGAAGCTTTCCTGTTGAACCCGCGGCCGCTCACGGCCCGTATCGCACACGAGTGGGGCGTCGTTGCCGAGGTGGTGCCCAACGGCAAGGCGCTCATCCGGGCGCAGGAATTGGCCAGGTTGTATTTGAAGGCGCCGAAGTAACGCGCCGCGACACGCGCATCCACTTCATTCAGCCGCTCAAGGAACGTATCGTGCGGGAGGTTGGTTACGGACTTTCCGTCGAAGGTGCCTCCGCCGCCGCGTTGGTGAAATCGATGCAAGCCAAGGGGTGAGGCCGTGAAAAAATACGGAAGACCGCGCTCCGCGAGAGAGTAGGGCGGTAGAAAGTGGAGCAGTAGAGGGAACTGATGGCGAGGCGCTGCGAGAGACCGCGCCCGGCTCAGTTTCCTCTCATAGAAGCGCAACCAAGTGCCGGCAGATTTGATCGTTGCACGCCAAACGACTAAACCAATGCCGTGCCCTCCGCCGGCCACCAGATTCGCCGTGGTTTGTTCAGATTTGCCGCCGGGGTCTCCGCGATTCTTTTTGTATTCACGGTGATGACTGCAGTTTGGAACTTCAATTGGGAGTACTCGTTTGGCAGTGTGCATTTTCCGCGACCCTCCGGATTTGGCTTCAGGATGAATAGGGGGCTTTTCTCAATTGATTGGGCACGGGACTTCGGACCCGTTTTGCGCCTGAAACCGGGACAACGGCAAGTTCAGGGCGTAGCCAGCGAGAGAAGCAGCGAGGGAACCGAAGTCAGGGAGGGAGGCTGGTCTATTTGTGGTGTTGAATTCCTCCACCAAGATTTGCAGCTGGTAGTATTGGATCCGAATAACCATCCCGACTATTTCTATTTAAAATATTTCGGTCAAAAATTGACGGGCGAGGCCGACGAGCTAAGGGTGCCTTTAACTTGGATCGCCGTAGCCACGGCGATTCTGCCAACACTGTACTTCATCACGCTAGTTTGGCGGCGGGGTCGGCACACGCACGAGGGAGAATGTCCCAGATGCGGATACGATTTGCGGGCCACGCCGGGGCGATGCCCCGAATGCGGATGGGTTCCCAAGAGCGGAGGGCACGTTCAGGACATAGTTAAACGGGGCAGCAGTTGAATTCGGGGCCGCGGAAGATCCGAAGCCGCAGCGGAGAGCCGGCTGCGGGGTGATTGACGACAGATTCCGCCTCCGGTGGGACGCCGCTCACGGCTATTGAGTATCGGGAGGAAGCGACGCCGTTATCGTTTTTCACAGGGGAACGGCCTCCTGCATGGCGTGGCTGCGAAATCGCTCGCGCATGGCGTCTTCGTCGATGACATCGACCTGGACGCCCAGCAATTCCTGTAGTTCGTCGATAAGCACGCCCCAATCCATGAGGCTTCGCCCAGGCTCGAAGCGGACGATTAAATCCAGGTCGGAAGACTCGGTGGCATCTCCGCGGGCGACAGAGCCGAAAATGCGCACATCGAGAGCGCCGTTTCGCCGGGCAACCTCGAGGATGGCGTCGCGTTTGTCTCGCAATATTTCGCGCGTCAGTCGCATGGGTCTTATTATAACCGATGCATCCTCGTGACCTACGCTGCGCGAGAGGGCGCTTTGCGAGAGAGCCGAACCGTGGAAAGTGGAGGAGTAGAGGAACTCGGCCCCCACCCATCGTGCCGAAACTAGCGGAAGAGGACGGGGAGGGCTCCCCCGGATTACCGGGGGCGGGGGGTAAGAACCCGGGCGGCCCCCTCTAAACCGACCCCCCAAAATCCTCCCATTAATTCCCACAATCCCAATTGAGCTTGCCCAAACCCGGCGTACAATTCTTTTGCACAAACTATGTCCGAGGTCACCACACAACCGGCTCCCCCCGGGTCTTTAAATCCGGCCCCATCAGATCCGGCCCAATCGCCGGTGCGGCCCCCGCCGCGCCGCCGCGGAAAACTAGCCTCCAAGCTGGCTACTTTGCTCGCCACCCCAAAATCCGCTACTGCTTTCGCCTGGGCGACTTCCGTCAGCTTTCACGTGCTCCTGCTGGTGACGGCCGTCATCATCCTGCCTCCCCTGGTTGAAGGCCTTCACAAACCCAGCCAGGAGGAGATCAACATCCCCGACACCTCCCTGGCCGACGACAGCGACCTGGGCGGCATCCCCAATCCGGGCCTCGGCAAAGACCCGACGCGGGATGCCTCCCAGGAAGACGACCCCAGCGTCAGCAACCCCCAGGGCTGGGCGACCCGCCGAAATGACGATCTCTCCCAGGCCCTGACCGGCAGCGCCGTGGCCGCCAACGACGCCGTCAGCGAAAACAACACCAAGCCGACCGATGGGAAGGACAGCAATCTCTTTAACCTCTTCGCCTCCGACAGTGGCCAGATGGGCAGCTTCGGCCCCCGCGGCGGCGGGCAGGGCGTCGGACCGAAAAGCAAAATCTTCGGGCACGGGTCCAACGTCCGCAGCATCATCTATGTCTGCGACGCCTCCGGCTCAATGGTCGGGCAGGGGGATGATGCCCTGAAGACCGAGCTTAAGCGCGACATTGCCAACCTCTCGCCAATCCAGCAGTTCAATATCCTGATTTTTCATGAGACCCGAACGGGGTCGCAGTATCAGGCCCTGTCTGAAGACAAGATGCTGATGGGCACCCCCAGCAGCAAGGGGCAGGCGTTTGATTTCATCGATAATCTGCCGTTTTCGAGCGTGAATAACCCTATTCCGGCGCTCGAGGAGGCTTTTCGGGAGCAGCCGCAACTGATCTTCCTGCTGAGCCATGGGGACTTCAATAACCGATATAATACGACGAATAACGCCGACGTTTTGAACCGGATCAATGATCTGAATGCCGAGAAGAGAACCAAGGTGAACACGGTGCTGCTCCTGGGGGAGCGCAAACGGGAACAAACCGACCGGAAGAAGCTGGACGCGATCATGGAAAAAATCGCCCATGACAATGGCGGGACTTTCCATTCTTATTACAGTGATGAGTTGTGATTGAAATCTGAAGTTCGAACTTTGAGATTTCAGATTTGGGATTTGTGAACTTGAGGTAAACCCCACCGGAAAGGCTTACTCATGCGTGGTTATGCCAATTCCCGCCTGCGGCTCGTGCTGCTGGCGACGCTCATTGCGGCGGCCCTGTTTGTGATGGCCGGGCCGACGTTTGCCCAGGCCACCGGAGGCGGGGGCAATGAGGTGACGAATTCGACGTCGATCTTCAGCCTTGTCATGGCCAACCGCGACCCGATCTTCTTCACGATCGTGGGGTTGTCGATCTGGGGGCTGACGCTGATCATTCAGGGGTTTCTGGTCAATCGGGCGTCCGTGATCATGCCGCCGCGGACGGTTGAAACCATCCGCGAGATGATCGCCCAGCGGCGGTTCAAGGAATTGATTGACTTCACCGAGACCGATCCAAGCTTCGTAAGCCGGGCGCTCAACCCCGCCCTGAAGCGCGCCCCCAGCTTCGCCAGCATGAAAGAAGCGATGGAGACCGCCATCGGCGAGCAGACGGCCGATCAGTTCCGCAAAATCGAATACCTCAACATCATCGGCAACCTCGGCCCGCTGCTGGGCCTCCTCGGCACGGTCATCGGCATGATCGACGCGTTCCTGGCGCTGAACGCCTCCGGCGGCAACGCTTCGCCGGCGACGCTGGCCTTCGGCATCTCCAAGGCGCTGGTTCACACGATGCTGGGCCTGCTATTGGCCGTGCCGTGCCTGGCGGCGTTTGGGTTTCTACGGACGATGGTGGATAAATATACGGTTCGCGCTTCGCTGATCGCCGAGGAGCTTTTGCTGATGATTCGTCCGGCCGAGGCGCGACCGCCCGTGGCGGGGGGGATGCGTCCGGGGATCATGCCGCAGCCGGCGCCGGCCCCATCGCCCATGCCGCAGACGCCGGGCATGCCGCGCAAGCCCGCCCAGCCGATTCCCGTCCCTGGCGCCCAGATGTAAGACGTCTAGATGTAAGAAAGATCGATCATGCGACAACGCCGGATGCCGCCGATTCGGGAAGGGGGGGTTAACGTCACTCCCCTGATCGACATCGTGATGTGCCTGATCATCTTTTTCATGCTCGTCGCCAAGATCGGCGTCGACACCGGCGCCGACCGCAACATCGATATCCCCACCAGCGTCCTCGGCACCAACATCAAAGATATGGGCAACACCCTGGTGCTGAATGTCGTCAACGGCCCGACCGGCGTTCCCGATCCGCAGCCGATCGTTACCGCGCTGGTGCGCGGCCAGATGCAGGAGCTGAAGCTGCGCGACTTCTACGCCGGAAAAACCCAGGACCAGCTTCTCAATACCCTGAAACTCTATCGCGAGGGCGACGCCCTGCTGCATATGTCTCCCAACCCGGATTTCAAGGTCGTCATCCGCGGAGATAAGTCGCTCACCTTCCGATTTCTGGCGCCGGTGTTGATGGATTGCAACCTGGCGCATGTCCATACGTTTGCGTTCAACACCAGGCAGCCGACATGAAGATCCAGAGCGCCAAAAATATCCATTACGACTCCGGCCCGAACATGACGCCGCTGGTCGACATCGTGATGGTTATCCTGATCTTCCTGATGCTGGCCGGCAGCTTTAACCAGATGGAGCACTACCTCGTCAGCGACGTTCCGCTCCAGGCCAAGGGCGTCGGCGCCGCCGCCGGCGGGGACGGTTTTTCCGACGAAATTCAACATCAACGTCGCCCAGCAGGGGCCGATGTATACGGTGAAAGCGGGCAACTTCGCCTCCGTCAAAGACACCGATCCGCATCGCGCCTGCGATCAGCTCACCGCGCAGCTCAAAGCCCAGTACCAGAATTTTAAAGATGCCGGCGTGAAGATGGATGACGTGCAGATCATCATTTATCCCGAGCAGAACGTTACGCTCGACGGGCTGGTGCCGGCGTTTGAAGCGGCGCAGAACGCGGGATTTGCGAAGGTGGGGTTTGGGGTGAACACGAAGTGAGAGCCGCAAGCGGAAATTCGAAATCGAATCCCGGCGCGCGGGACAAGCTCGAAATTCGAAACGGGGAAACGAGGCGGTTTCGAGTTTTAAGCATTCGAATTTGATTCGTCATTCGAGTTTCGGGTTTCGAATTTTCGTCGGGGCGATGGCACTCTTTCTCTCGCTTCCTCACGCCCGCGCCGACATCGCCCCGGCGCAGGGCCTCTCCGGCCTCGACGAAAACGCCCTCTACGCCGAGCTTGCCGACCGCGGGCTCGACGACCTGCTCAATCGCGTCATGGACCAGGACAACGTCGCGCCGCAGCAGCGGTCGGCCATCGCCAGCATCTCCGCGCTGCATCGCCTCCAGACGGAAACAAATCTCAGCGACGATCAGCGCCAGGCGCTGCTTCAGACGGTGGTGGGGGGGCTCGACCAAATCCTCGCCACCCTTCACAACGATCCCGAGCTGATCCTTCAGCAGGCGAAGATTGTCGCCCAGCTTGGCGTCGACCCGCAGACCGGGCTGCTCGAATATTGGGGCGCTACTCCCGTCGAGCGAAATCGCCTTCTTCCTCTCGCGCAGGCGGCGCTCAAGCTTTACGACACCGCCTCCCAGCTCGCCTCGCAGCAGGCGACCGATCTTGCCAATCGCATCACCAGCCCCGATGACAAGCTGGCGGATCAGTGGAAGAAAGCAAGCGAAACCGCGGCGGCCGCGGATTATCAGAAAGCGCGCATGCAGTATGCCGTCGCCCTGGCGATGGACCCCGGCGATCCCGCCCGCCAGGACCTCATCGACCAGGCCCTCAAATCATTCCAGCAGTGGGACAACGGCGACTCGCAGATCCAATCGCAGGTGCGCCTGCTCATGGCCAAGCTGCACGTCCTCACCGGCGACAAGGACGAAATCAGCGACGGCCAAAAACTTCTCGACAGCATCATCAACGATCGCAACGGCGACATCTCTCCGCCTCCCGCCCCCGAAGCCATCTTCGAAGCCCGCTGCTTCAGCGTGATCGCGAATTTGGCCGCGGACGATCTGGCCTCCGCGCGCACGGCGCTGGAAAACGCCTCGAAATATCAGCAGGAGAATTTCCCCGATGACCGCGACCAGGCCGCGGCCCTGCGCCTGCTGGCCTTCCGCATTCTGGCGATGCAGGCCGATGAGCTTCCCGTCGGCAGGGACAAAGACGCCGCCAACGCCGCCGCGGTGACCGCGCTCGCCGGCCTGGTCCGCGATTTCCCCAATCTTCGCGACGCGATTTTCCGCCAGCTCGTCGCGCGGCTTCCGGCGAATCCCGACCTGCCGACGCTCGACCCCATGCTTCTGCTCGCCCTCGTCGATCAGGGCCGCCAGACCCTCGCGACTTCAGGCACCGGCCACTCGCCGGACCCCGACAAGCTCCGCCAGGCCGCCGCTGCAGCGCAGGAAATTCTCAATCGCCTCTCCACGGGAAATTTCCCCAAAGCCGAAGCGATCGACCCCTCCTTCCTCGTCGGCATTTTCCAGGAATATCTGGGCGACGATGCCGCTGCCATCACCTCGCTGCTCGATCACATCGAGCGATTCCCCGGCGACCCGCGCTCCCACGCCGACATCGCGCTGGAGCGCGCCCGCTCCCTCATCGCCAACCTCCTGCAAACGAATGCCCAGGACCCGCAGGTCAAGCAGCTCGAAGACCGCTTTCTCCCCGTTGCCGTCAATCCGCCCTTTAATCGCAAGGAATTCGCCCTTCAGTACGCCGCCCTTCTATTCGAGGAAGGCAAATGGGCCGACGCGATCAAGTATTACGAAATGACCCCCGACTCCGAGCCCCCTTCGCGATTGCTCGTGGCGAAGTATGGCGAAATGGTCGCCCTCAAAAATCTTCTTGAAGAAACCTCGAGTCTCTCCGATCAGCAGAAGCAGGAGTGGACTGATCAGATCCAGCAGCTCGCCCAATCCGTCACCACGCTGGCGAACGACGTCATCAACGGCTCCGGCGCCGCCGACGAAAAATCCCGGGCCAAAACCACGCTGGCGCGGATGAGCCTCATCGCCGCCGACATCACCCGCCGCGAGCAGAACAACCCGCGGCGTGTGCTGCAGCTTCTTAACGGCTTCGAGGATTCCGTGAAGGGACTTCCCGACGAAAAGTCCCTCCTCAACGGCGCCATGTTCCTCCGCATCGAAGCCTATATGCAGCTCGGCCAGAGCAACGACGCCACGCAGACGCTGCTGAAATATCTCAACACCGCCACCCCAAAAGAAGGCGCCCAGGCCGTTCACGATCTTCTGGAAACCCTCAGCGCCCAGCTCCAGCAGGCCAAGA
The DNA here is from genome assembly GCA_963755915.1 of uncultured Phycisphaerales bacterium. GTDB lineage: Bacteria > Planctomycetota > Phycisphaerae > Tepidisphaerales > Tepidisphaeraceae > PALSA-1353. Next base: position 761,060 of record CAVWLP010000002.1, on the reverse strand, counting down.
CCGCCGGCGATCAGACGCAGATCCGGCAGATTTCTGATAACCGCGCCATGCTCAGCGGCTTTCTCGTGAAGTGGGCCTCGCAAAGCACCGATCCCAACGCCCACGCGAATCTCTACATCTATCGCCGCTTCGACGCCGACTCCAAGCGCCTCGCCGCCGAGTCGGATACGGATGCCGCCCAGCGGCAAAAAGATCTCGCCGCCGCGATCGCGCTTTATAAAGATCTTCAATCCCCCGAAAACGTCGCCCTCTATCAGGCCGGACTCGACGCCGGCGCGGACAAGGATTACCCAGACCCGGAGGTCACCCTCGGCATCGGCCTGATCGCCTACGACCTCGGCGATTGCCACACCGTCAAGGATACCCTCGGCCGCCTGATCCAGGACGAAAAGCTTGGCGAAGACAACGACCAATACTGGGAAGCCGCCTTTAAGCTCCTCGACTGCATGCATACCCTCGCCAAATCCGGCGACCCAAACACCACCGAAGCCCAGGTCGAGCAATCGCTCAAAGTCCTCTACCTCATCTGGCGCGACGAAGTCGGCGGCTCAAAATACCACCAGAAATTCGAAACCCTCCGCCAGCAAGTCCTCCCCAACTGGAAGATTCCACGCGCTCCGGGCAATTCATAGCCGCTTCAAAACCACCGCTTTTCCGGCGCGGAAAAGTCTCTTCGCGTCTTGCTCATTTGAACCCATCATCGGCGCTTTCCTTAACTCGTGAATTTGCGCCGAATAGATTTCGTCATCTTGCCGTGTTTGTAAGTTGTTATTTCGCAATTGTATGTATCCAATAATTTCCTCCAAACTCGTCTTGACCCAATGCCGCCTCCCGATCCATCTCTGCGCATTTGAGGGAAGGAATTTGCGCGAAATCACGTGGTTCTCTGTCGGAAACGGGGCTACTTTGGTCGTAAACGAGGAGACCACAAATGGACGGGACGAGAACGCAGGCGGATCACCTTTCCCTTTTCTCTCATTCCAAAAAACTTCCCCAAAAATGCGGGGGCTGGGGGCTCAAACCGCTCTCCATCGCGGCCGCCTTCGCCGCCGCGGCGCTTCTGCGCACCGGCCACTCCCGCGCCGACGTGATCGTCGATGTCCCCAGCGGTACCACCGACCTCACCTCGCTGGGCGCAACCAATAACAGCGACGTCACCTTCACCAATACCACCTACACCCCGACCGCCTTTACCGCCAACACCAGCGTCGCCTTCGGCTCACTCGACGATCTCGACACCACGCAAGCCCTCACCGTCACCAATCAAAGCGGAACCGCCACCAGCACCATGACCCTTGGCGGCGGCAGCGGCAACATCGTCCCCGGCGCCTCCTCCTCTGACCTCATCTATGTCCCCGCGGGCGCAAACCTCGCACTCAACGGCGCCGTCGCCGCCGGCCAAAGCACCGAAGAGATGTATCTGAACCTCGCCAACGCCGGAAATTTCGACGTCGCCGGATCCCTCACCATCAGCGACGAAATCATCGGCTCCGCCGCCGTCACCCTCACCGGCGGCGGCACCATCGTCTACAGCCAGACCCCCGCCGGCACCGACAACGCCTCCTACACCGGCAATACCACCATCGCCGCCGGAACCCTCATCCTCGCCGGCGCCACCAACTCTCCCAACGGCGCTTTCGGCGTCTCCACCAGCACCGTCTTCTTCGGCAACTCCGCCGCCAACGTTACCCTCCAATACAACGCCACCTCCAGCACCGCCACGCCAAACTTCGTCGTCGGCGGCAGCGGAACCGACACCATCATCAACAACTCCGGCACCCCCACCGCCGGAAATGCCGCCGTCTTCAGCTCGACCAACACCATCACCCTGGAAAACAATCTCGTCGTCACCAATCTCGTCGCCCAGACCGCCATCAATGACAACATCCTCGGCTTCCGCGGCGTCATCAAACAGTCCGGCGGAAGCTTTGGCGTCACCGTCGCCGCCACCAACAAAGGCTGCGTCGATTTCCGCGGCAACAACACCTTCACCGGCGGCGTCGTCATCGACAGCGGACAGGTCTCCTTCAACCTCGGCTCCACAGGCGCGCCCGGCTCCATCACCGGCGGACCCTTCGGCGAAGGCCTCCTCACGCTCGGCGGCTCCGCCTCCCCCGCTGCCCCCATCATCCTCACCGACGCCAGCAGCTATACCATCAACAACACGCTCGACGTCGGCACCGTCGCCGACGCCGGAACCCTCACCGGCGCAAACACGACCACCATCGAAGAAACCGGAACCACCACGGCCGGCACCATCGGCGGACCCGTCGTCCTCGACAACCCCCTCATCCTCACCGCCGTCAGCGGAATCGCCGGCGGCGGCAACGGCGGCGACCGCCTCCGCATCGGCCAGGGCGGAATCTCCGGCTCCTACAACCTCATCATCAACAACCCCAACTACACCCTCACCACCCTCACCACCCGCGACCCCATCTCCATCACCGGAAATTCCTCGCCCACAACCTGGACCGGAAACCTCATCGTCGAAGCCGGCGACGCCGCCATCATCACGCCCAGCGGCGCCAACGGCCTCAACGCCGTGGCGCAAACAACACCGTCGAACTCGGCTCCGGCGCTTCCATCGATATCTCCAGCACCGTCGGCGGTGGCGGGGCCTTTTCTCCCACTATCGCCGGACTCCAGGACTATAACTCCCCCGCAACCCCCGGCGTCGTCTACTACTCCCAGACCAGCAACGTAAACCTCACTCTCGCCGGCTCCGGCGCCTACGCCTTCTCCGGATCGATCCAGAATTCCTCCAACACCTCCGGCAACACGGGCCTTGCCGTCGCGCTCCAGTCGGGCGGATCCCAGTCCCTCTCGGGTTCAAGCACCTACTCCGGCGGCACGAATGTCACCGGCGGCACCCTCGCGCTTCTGAATCTCACCGGCTCTGCCACCGGAACAGGCACCGTCTCCGTCGGCAACGGAGCTACTCTCACCGGCACCGGCTCCGCGTCAGGCGCTACCACCGTCACCGGCCTGGGCATCATCGCCCCCGGCGTTAACACCTCCGGTGACTTCGGCGCCGCCGGCGCCCTCGCCTTGGGCAATGGCTCCTCCGGCGGCCTGACCCTCACCAGCGCCGCCATAGACTACGACCTCGCCGGCTCCTCCTCCGGATCCAGCGACCTGGTCGACACCAACGGCGTCCTCACCCTCGGCACCGTCAACTTCACCTTCAACGAACTCGCCGGCGCCCTCGACACCACCGTCGGCGACGCCTACGTCCTGATCTCCGGCATCACCAGCGAATCCGGCGCTCTCCCCACCACCGCCGCCTTCCAAAACGGCCCCAGCTACGTCCCGACTTTCTTCATGAGCGGCTCCAACCTGGAAGTCAGCTTCGTCCCCGTCCCCGAACCTGCCAGCGCCGCCCTGCTTGGCATCGGCGTGCTGGGGCTCCTCCACCGCCGCCGAAAATCCTGAGCACCCCAAAAGCCGCAGGATGGCCATCCTGCGGCCATTTCCCCATTTCTCTGTCCGCTTTCAAGCCCCTCGTCCATATAACGACCAAATAGCCGCCAGAGCAGTTAAACTCCGGCATTTGGCCCTATGGACGATCGCGAGCTCCTCTCAAACTACGTCGCCACAGCTTCCGGCGAAGCCTTCGCGGAATTAGTCCGCCGCAACGCCGACATGGTCTATTCCTCCGCCCTTCGCCAATTGAATGGCGACGAACACCTCGCCCAGGACGTCACCCAGGCCGTCTTCTTCCTGCTGCGCGCAAGGCCAAAACCGTCCGGCGAACCGTCCCCGGCTTTCTTCTCTGGACCACCCACTACGCCTGCCGCGACGCCCGCAAGCTCGCCGTCAGGCGCGCCTATCACGAAAGGCAGGCAGGCGCCATGCGCCTCGAAACACAAACCGAAGACACTCCCGATTGGGAAACCTACGCTCCGGCCCTTGATGCCGCCCTGATGCGCCTTCCCAGCAAGGATCGCGACGCTGTGGCTCTCCGCTATTTCCGCGGAATGAACCTGAAGGACGTCGGCCAAACACTCGGCATCAGCGAAGAAGCTGCCCGCAAACGCGTCTCCCGCGCCACCGACCGCCTCCGCGCCCTGATGCGCGAAAGCACGACCGTTCCGGCCGCCTCCATTCTCGCCCGGCACCTCGCCCAACACGCGGTCCAGCCGGCGCCATCCGGCATGGTTGCGTCGATCGCTTCCGGGACGATCCCGGCCGGCACACTCCCCGCCGCCATCGCCTCCAAAACTGCCGCGGCAATCGCCCTCGCCAAATTGAAATTCGCCGCGATTCTGCTCCTCGCATTTGCACTGGCCGCCGCCGCCGGCGGAGGCGTTTTCGCCCTCGTCCAGATGAATTCCCCCGCGAATTCTCCCGCCGCTCCTTCACCGCTTTCATCTTCCGCCCCCGCGCCCGCGGCTCCCATGCCGCAGATCCCCGAATTAAGCATCCCCGGCCAAATCCAACTCGTCCGCTGGGAAGCCGTCCTCAACGACGCCGGCGCCAAGGCTGTGAACGGCGCCGTGACCCCACTGAACACCGACAGCAAAGTCTTCCGCGCAGGCACCGCCAATGGCGTCAAACTTCGCACACTCGTCAACTCCCTTCGCCTTCAGGGAAACACCACAAATCTGCCAAACCTGCTCTCATTCGCAAGGGAGCAGTCCGACGGCACGCATGTTTTTTCCTCGTTTTTCTATGCATCTTTCATGAACGACCCCAACGGCGTAACCGTAAATGGACGCATCGGCCACCTCGGCGGCTTCACCAGGACCGACGCCAACCACCTCCATTTCGATGTCAACTATCGTGACTTCAAATTGCTTTCCGTCGTTGTCACCGGCGGCGTCGAAACGTGGTCCAACTTTTCCACGGTATCAATCGTCGCCGACGCCAACCTCACGGCCGGCGATGCCATCGCATTCATCGCCGATCTCACCGACAATAATAAAACCTATCATCGCCTCATCGTCTGGGAAACATTCAAGGCAACGCCCCAGCAAATCCCCTTCTTCCAGCAGGAAAGCATCTCCTGGTGGTGCCTCCACGGTCCGGGCCCGCTCAGAGCCTGGGCCGATCAAGCGCTCGCCTGGCAATCCAAAGCAACGCATCCCGCCGACGTCGTCGCCCCGCAGTACGAAAGGAAGTTATCCGACGGAAAACTCGTCCGCCTGATCGCCCTCGATGACGGCGCCGCTGGGCCCTGCTGCTGGTGGGACGCTCACGGCGAGCCCGTCGTCGGTCCAACCGATCAAATCGGCTTGGTTGGCTACCCCCAAAATACGCTCTTCGCCGCTGTTGAACTCTCCGGCAACGCCGTTGAAAAATCCCTCGCCGATCCCCTCAGCAGCCGGAACTCACACGGTGACACTCCTTTCGACGAAACCGAGGTCGTCGAGGTTGAACATCCAGCCTCCACCCTCGAAGTCGGCGTCCTCGTCGGACCATGGATCGACTGCGGCGACCTCCCGCCCAATAAAAGAATCTCCATCGCCGGCACAAACTTCCGCGTCGAACCCCAACCGCAAACCGGGGACGCATTCTACGCCCACCTTAACATGACCGGCGGCAGAGATTTCGCCGACTTCATCACCGCCATCCCACGCCACGGCCAGGAAGTCGGTCCCGAAAATCTCCAGTTAGCGCAGATGCTGCTCATCAACCGCGCGAGCTTGCCGAGAAGCACCTCCATGATGGGTGAATATCGCCTTCTCCTCAACGATGTGAAAACCTTCCATCTCTATCGCCGCAAAAGAGAGTGGGTGCGGTTCGAACATTTTTCGCTCTTACCGAAACAGACGCCCGGCCAATGATTCCAATCACCCCCCAGCCTTCTCCGCCCCCTCCCCAAACAGCGCCTCCACAAACCTCTGCGGATCAAACGTCTCAATATCCTCCGGCGTCTCCCCCAGCCCAATAAACTTTACCGGAATACTCAGTTGATCGTGGATCGAAACCACCACGCCCCCCTTGGCCGTCCCATCCAGCTTTGCCAGGAAAATCCCCGTCACCCCGATCGCCGCGGAAAAATGCTTCGCCTGCTGAATCGCATTCTGTCCCGTCGTTGCGTCGAGCACCAGCAGCACTTCATGCGGCGCCCCCGGAATCCGCTTCGCCACCACATCCCGAATCTTCGTCAGCTCCCGCATCAGGTGATCCTGCGTATGCAATCGCCCGGCCGTGTCCACGATCAGCGCATCAAACCCGCGCGCCTTCGCCGCCTCGCAGGCGTCATACGCCACCGCGGCGGGATCTCCCCCCATCTTATGTTTGACGATCTCCACCCCGATCCGCTGCGACCAGATGGTGAGTTGATCCACCGCCGCCGCCCGGAACGTATCGCTGGCGCAGACCATGACTTTCTTTTTCATCTGGTTCTTCAAAATCCACGCCAGCTTCGCGATGCTCGTCGTCTTCCCCGCCCCGTTGATCCCGGCGACGAGAATCACCGTCGGCCCGCTCTCGGCCATTTTCAATTCCCGCTGTTCCGCCGGCACCTTCGTGAGGATTGCCAGGATCTGCTCCCGCACGATCTGCTCCGCCTGCGCCGCGTTTTTGATTTTCCCCGCCCGCCAGCTTTCCCGGATCTCCCCGATCATCCGCTGCACATTTTTCACCCCCATATCCGCCTGCAGAAACTTCTCCTCCCATTCCCCCAGCGCCGCCTCGTCGATCTGCCGTCCCGGAATAAACAGCGTCCGCACGTCGGTATTGAGAACGGTGGCTGTCTTCCGCAGCGCGCCTTTCAGCTTGTCGAGAGTCTTGGAGAAAAAACGCATAGGTACTAATTCCGAAATCCGAAACCAGAATCCCGAATCAAACCCGAATGACCAATGCCCAAATTATTCGTCATTCGGATTTCGGATTTGATTCGTCATTCGGATTTCTGGTTTCTGGTTTATCGCCCGGATTTCTGGTTTCGGGTTTTTCGCTCGGCTCCTGCTTCTCCCTCAATACCGCATCCAGCACTCCATTCACAAACGCCGGGCTCTGCTCCGTCGAAAACTCCTTCGCCAGTTCAATCGCCTCATCGATCACCACCTTCGGCGGCGTCGTCGAATTCGTCAGCTCCCATATCGCCAGCCTCAATATCGCCCGGTCCACCCCCGGCTGCCGCCGCGGCGGCCACTGCGGCGCGATCCGCTCCATCTCCGCGTCAATCGTCTCCCGCGACGACCACGTCCTCTCCGCCATGCTCACCGCCCTCACGCGCAAACCCTCCTCCACATCCCCAAATTCCGTCGCCTGCATCCCCAGCTTCAGATCGATGTTCGCATTGGCGTCCCACAAAAAGAGCACCTGCATCGCCAGCTCCCGCATTTTTCGCATGCTCGTCATCGCACCCCAAGTATAGGGAAAAATAACCGTACCGGAATGTCCCGATCCCTAAATCAGATTTCACCGCCCGGATCGCCCAGATCGCAGAGAAATATCGGAAGGCAAAGTGCCTTGAAATGACTCCGATCTCTTCGGGCTGCAAAGTTGTGACATGCTTCAAGTTTTGAACATTCGAGTTTCGAATTTGATTCGTCATTCGAATTTCGAGTTTCGAATTTGGCTCACCACCCCGATCATCTCCACCGCCCCCTCCGCTGCCCGCGTCCCCACATCCAATCTATCTCGCGCCTGCTTCTCATTGTCGGTTGTCAGCACCCCAAAAATCACCGGCACCCCCGTCTCCAAACTCACGTCCTGAATCCCCCTCGCCGCCTCCCCCGCCACAAAATCAAAATGCGGCGTCTCCCCCCGAACTACCGCCCCCAGACAAATCACCGCCCCAAACCTCCCATCATTCGCCGCCGCCTTCGCCGCCACCGGCAATTCAAACGCCCCCGGCACCCGAAAAATCTCCACGTCCCTCACTCCCAGTTCCCCCAGCCTCTTCTCGCACCGCTTCAAAAGCTCATCCACAATCCCCTGGTTAAACCGCGCCGCGATCACCGCGATCTTCGCGCGCACCTTCAACCCCGAATATTTCGGCGCCTTCCTGCTCATCCCGGAATCTTAACCAAAACCTTCCCAAACGGCCCCGCTTTCAGCCGATCAAACGCCGCCGGCAACTGCTCAAACGGAAACACCCGATCGACAATCGGCCGCGCCTTAATCCCATTTAGCATCGCCACCGATTCCTCCCACGCCACCCGCGCCTCCCCCGGCGTAAAACTCCCCACCGCCACCCCTCCAATCCGAATCCTTCGGAAAAACAGCGACGCCGTGCTGAACTGCGGCACCGGCCCCGCCAACTGCCCCACAACGCTCACCTTCCCACCCTTCCCCAGCGTCTCCACCACCTGGCCAAACTCCGCCCCCCCAATATTATCCACCGCCAGGTCCACCCGACGCGGCGCAATCGTCTGCTTCAACTTCACCGGCCACTGCGCGTCGTTCGGATCGACCACAAAATCCGCCCCAATCTGCTTCAGCCTCTCCCACTTCTCCCCACTGCGCGAAAGCGACACCACCGTATGCTTCAGCGCCTTCGCCAGGTGCAACGCCGCAATCCCCACTCCCCCCGACCCTCCCGAAATCAGCACCATCGACGCCGGCAACTCTCCCCACTGCGTCAGCGCCGATGCGCCGTCATATACGTCAGCGCCGCGCACCCCGCCTCTTCATCCGACCATTTCACCGGCGGAATCTCAATCGATTGCACCGCCACCGCAACCTTCTGCGCAAACGTCCCCCATCGGTTCACCCCCGTATCCCCGCGCAAAACCATCACCCTCTGCCCGATCTGAAACTGCTCCGCCCCCGCCCCCACCTTGCTGATCGTCCCGATCCCATCCCTCCCCAGCACATGCGGCAGCTTCGGCTGCGCCGGATACTGCCCCTGCGCCAAATAATAATCCGCCGGATTCAACGCCGCATACTGCACGTCAACCACAACCTCCCCACGATCCGCCACCGGCTCCGCCACCTCCGCCAGGCGCAAATTCGATAACCCTTCAAATTTATGAATCAACCATGCTCGCATAACAGTGCTTTCCCCCTCTCCCGGTAATCCGGGAGTGGGCTGGGGTGAGGGCCGACGCTTTATCTCAAACGACAGAGGCGCTCACAACCGGTGATAACCTCACGCGGATATGCCGACTAACACCCCAAAGCCGTCCCGACCGTCATCAGGCCAGCCTTGTGCTATCGCAGCGGAACCGCCTTCACATATACGAGCCAGCGCCTTCAACTCGTCACCAAAACCGTAACCGAAAAAAAATCTTCTTCTTCCAATTCTTCGACGACTAAACCAAAATACAAATCACTCTTCCTCCGCCTTGGGTTTGTATTGAGCCGCGATCTGCTGCTGCACAAACGGCGGCACCGCCTCATAATGACTAAACTCCATTGAAAAGCTCCCCTGTCCCCCCGTCACGCTTTTCAACTGCGACTGATACTGCATCACCTCTGCCAGCGGCGCGCTCGCCTTGATCTGCGCCATCCCCCCGGAAATGATGTCCGTCCCCTGAATCCTCCCCCTCTTGCCGGATAAGTCGCCGGTAATCGACCCCATCTTGTCCTCCGGCACCGTCACCTCCATATTCACGATCGGCTCCAGCAGCACCGGCCGCGCCTTCTGCACCGCCTCCCGGAACGCCAGCTTCCCCGCCGTCCGAAACGCCACTTCCTTGCTGTCCACCGGATGGTGCTTCCCATCCGTCACGATCACCCGCACATCCTGCAGCGGATACCCCGCCACCACCCCCTGATCCAGCAAATCTCTCACTCCCTTCTCGACGGCCGGGATAAACTGCCCCGGAATCGCCCCACCAAACACTTCGTTCACAAACTCAAACCCCTTCCCCCGCTCCATCGGCTCAATCCGCAAAAAAACCTCCCCAAACTGCCCCGCCCCGCCCGTCTGTTTCTTATGCCGATGATGCCCCTCGGCGTTCACGCCGATCGTCTCTCGATACGCGATCTTCGGCGGCTTCGTATCCACGTGCAGCCCCCGCACCGCCAGCTTTTCCAGGATCAATCTCAGATGCAATTCCCCCAGCCCATTGATCACCACTTCATGCGTCTGCCGGTCGGTCATCCATCGAAACGTCGGGTCCTCCTCCGCAATCCGGCTCAGCAGCACCGACAGCTTCTGCTCATCCCCGCGCACCTTGGGCGTAATCGCCAATCCATACATCGGCGTCGGAAACGTCAGCGGCCGCAGATGCACGCTGTCCAGCGCATGATCATCATGCAGCACGTCATTCGTATGAATCTCCTCGATCTTCGCCACCGCCCCGATATCCCCCGCGATGATCTCCGGAACCTCCTTATGCTCTTTCCCCTGCAAATGAAAAATATGCCCCAGCTTGATCGCCTTCTTGTTGTACCCGATGTAAACCTGCGACTGCCCCGAGCATTTCCCCTGGTGAATCCGGAAAAACGCCAGCTTCCCCACATACGGGTCCGTCGTCACCTTAAACACATGCGCCAGCAGCGGCTTATTCGCGTCGTTCCGATACTCATACGGAACCTCTTCTTGCGACTGCCCCGCCGCCACCCCTCTAAAGCTCAAAAACGGACGCGGATTCCCCTCCTCCGGCGACGGAAAATGCTTCGCGATCGCATCCAGCAATTCCGGTATCCCCACCCCATCCCGCGCATCGGTAAACAAAATCGGCACCACGTGCGCCTCATCCATTGCCTTCTCAAACGGCGCATGAAGAACCTCGTAATTCGGCTCCTCCCCACCCAGATATTTCTCCATCAACGTGTCATCCAATTCCACGATCTGGTCCAGAATCGCCGTATGAGCCGCCGGCACCGAAAGAACATCGCTCTCCCCGCTGTTGTTGAGCAAGCACTCCACGACGGCTTTGCGTCCGCCGGTCGGCAGATTGATGGGCAAACACTCATGCCCAAACGCCTCCTGGAGCTGCCGCACCAGCTTCTCCAGATCCAGCTCCGGCAGATCGATCTTGTTGATCACAATCGCCCGCGGCAAATTCCGCGCCCGCGCTATCTCCATCATCCGCCGGGTCACCACTTCAATCCCCGCCTGCGCATTGACGACGACGACAACGGTTTCCACAGCCGGCATTGCCGCGATGGCATGCCCGATCAGGTCCGGGCTGCCCGGCGTATCGATGATATTGATCCGCTTCCCCAGATGATCGCAGTACATCACCGTCGAGTAGATCGAGTGCCCATGGTCCTTCTCCTCCTTCTCAAAGTCGCTGACGCTCGATTTGTCGGCCACGGAGGCCTTGTGCTTGATCGTCCCGCTGGCAAACAGCAGCGAATCCGCCAGCGTCGTCTTCCCGCTCCCCCCGTGCCCGACAAAAAGGACATTCCTGATGTCACCGGTGCTGTAGGCAGGCATGTTGTTTCGCTCCTGTGAAAGGACCGGAAATAAAGGGTATAGATTGGGTTAAGAGGGGGCAAGAAAAACATTTCCAACCGCCATCCGCCCCCCCGTGTAGCCGGCGAGCTTGCTCGCCGTGAGCCTATCGAAAGACTCACCCTTCTCCCTACCAACGTGCAACTTTCCGCCAACCATCGAATGAATGGAAATAGTGCCCTCCCTGCTGAAAACACCCGCAATTTCAACTCCCCCGAACCGCGACCCACCCCCGCGCGGACGCTGCACCGACTGTGGCTACGACCTCCGCGGAATTCCCTCCACCTGCTGCCCCGAATGCGGCGCACAAATCCCCCTTCTCACCCCGCTCTCCCCCGAAAATATCGAAGCAATCCTCTCCCCGGTTAAGTGGCCGATTTCGGCAACCAAGTTTTCGATGACCCTCTTCCTGCTTCTCCAGGCCGTCCTGCTTCCTCGCGCACTATTTGGCTTGCCCGTTTTGCTGATTACATATTGCGCCATCATGTTCCCCTATTGGTGTCGCGTTCGCTGGATCCGGAAAATCGCCAAAAGGCACGCGATCAATCTCCCAATTCGGCAAACCGAAAAATCGATGATCTGGCAAACACGCTGCTGGTTTGCAATTGCCCTCCTGCTCACGTGGTACGAAGTTCCACAGACCATAAGCGTCGCCATCGAGTCTCCATGGCTCCAAAGCAGAGCGCGCCAGCTTTACGAAGTCGAACCCCTCCTCGCAAAACATGAATGGCGCCGATGCGGAATACACGCCATCACAGACCTGGACGTTTTTCCATCAGGCGTCTCTTTCAACCTCGGTCTGAGACAAATGGCCTACACAGACTCGGATCCGCAGACAATGCGATCAACCGCCGGCTGGTACCACATCGGCGGAAAACTGTGGTACCACGAGTCGCCCGATGATATCGAGTACCCCTGGCCATGGCCGACGCTCAATCGATAGCGCATCTGATCGCTATTTCCCCCGCACCGCCTCGCCACCTCCCACCGGCCCTTTTCCCGCGCGGAGGGTACAATGGGGCGCCATGGGGCAGTCCGATCAAAATCCTCCAAACAAACCCAAGCCAAGCTATTTTCTCTTGATCGTCGTCTTGGTGGTCATCTTCGTTGTTCCCCTGATCCTTTTGATACTTTTCAGCCAAATGCTGTCGCAGGGTTCTCAGTGAGGGCTTTCCCCCGCCCCGATCTCGATGTCGCCTCTCACCCGAAAAGTCTATTTCCCCCCAGCCCCATCAATCCACCCCTCCACATGCTTCCCAAACCGCATCTTTGCGCCTGCGATCGGCGTGGGGGCGGCCCATCTCACCGCGTTCTCGATGACCCTCATCACATTCGGATCGTGATAGGTTGGGAATGTTTCGTGGCCGGGGCGGAAATAGACGATTTTGCCGGTGCCGCGGGTCCAGGTGCAGCCGCTGCGGAAGACTTCGCCGCCGGCGAAGCTGCTGATGAGGAAGGTGCATTCGGGTTCGGGGATGTCGAAGTATTCGCCGTACATTTCTTCGCGCGGCAAAACGAAATGGTCTTCGATTCCTTCGACGATGGGGTGGCCGGGGCGGGTGACCCAGAGGATTTCGCGTTCGTTCTGGAGCTCGCGCCATTTGAGGTCGCAGGTGGTGCCCATGAGCTTTTTGAAGATTCGGGAGAAGTGGCCGCTGTGGAGGACGACGAGGCCCATGCCAGCCAGGACGCGCTTGTGGAGCTTGTTGACGATCTCTTCGACGACGTCGTCGTGGGCCATGTGGCCCCACCAGGTCATGACGTCGGTGCTGAGGATGACGTCGTCGGTCAGGCCGTGCATCGGCTGATCGAGCGTGGCGGTGCGGACTTCCAGATCGGGGGATTTGCGGAGGTGGGCGGCGATCACCTCGTGCATGCCGTTGGGGTAGATCTCAGCTACCTTGGGATTCTTCTTTTCGTGACGATATTCGCTCCAGACGGTGACGCGCAAAGCCATTGAAGCCTCCAACTATGGCACGAAAATATCGGTGCGCACGGTCGGGGGCAAGGTCGGCGGGGTGGGCATTCGGATTTAGGCGGAAAAATGCGGAAGACGGCCGCCCTAATGGCTGGACACCTTTTATGAGTTCGTGGAGGAAGTGGCTGGCTCTTTTTTAAATACAAATACAAATGCAATGCAGGGAGGAGGCGAAACCCCCATAAGGCCCCAAGCGGTTTTCGCCTCCTCCCCGCACCCCTCTTCCACTTTCCGACTTCCCCTAACCGTCCCACCCCAAAGGCAAAATGCGGAGGCCTCTCGACAAGAATTGTCTCGCTTCGTCCACGAGAGCGTTGGGGCACACGATTGCGTGGATGCTGTCGTGTATGCATTTTAGGGGGAGCGTTGAGGGGAAAAGGAAGGGGAGTGGGGAGGGTGCGGGAGGGGCGAGGGGGAAACTTTTGTCTTCGACCCTGAGCTCAGACCGAAGGGGGGCCCTATATGGTGCCCCCTCGTCCCGCCCGCATTGCATTTGCATTTCGTCTTTAAACGAGCGCCCTTTGGCCAACGCATTAAAAAAGTGTGGGGTCGTCAGCAGGATTGCGTTCCGGCGCAAGAATCAAGGGGATTTTCAGGACTCTGCGCCTACGGTCTGCTGCGCAAAACCATACGAAACCGGATGCGAGCTGATGGCCTCGTAAGTGAAGAACGTTGGTGAGAGGGCATTGGCGCTTAGCCAGGATTCGATCGCGGCAGTAAGGGCTTTGTCGAGCTTTTCGACTTGTTGCCGGGAAACGCCGGTGAGGTATGACGAGGCGGTATCGCCGAACTCTTCGCGGGCGCGGGAGCAGATGTTGCCGATGACGGCCCGGGCGTGGCCGGAGGCCATCGCATCGCCAGGCACGCGGCGGGCGACATAGACCATGGGGGGCGAATCGTCGCCGCGGCGGGCCTCGGCAAGTGCCTCGGCGAGGGCTTCTTCGCGCGTCGCGTAGGCGCCGCGATAATGTTCGCCATTGACCGAATAGGCAAACTGCTCGTTCATCCCGTGCTCCTTAACTGACAATACAATCTTCACTACCGCCCTCCGCTATGAGAGATACGTTCTACGATCCTCATCGGTTTGGCACCCCGGTCGGGGTTAGAACCTAACGCCTTTAACGATTAAACCGGCGCGAGTCTGATAAATGGCGAATTGGCGAACCGCGCCGGCTGAACCTGTTACCCCTTCATTCCGGTGGTGGCGATGCCTTCGATGAAGGTTCTTTGCGCGATAAAGAAGAGGACGACCACCGGCAGAATGACCAGCACGCTGGCGGCCATGAGTTGATTCCACGGCGTGGCGCCGTGCTGGGATTGAAACGTCTGGAGCCCCAGGGCGAGGGTGTATTGATCGGGGTACTGCAAAAAAACCAGGGGGCCGAGGAAATCGCGCCAGGCCCACAGGAAGGTGAAGAGGGCGACGACGGTGAGTGCGGGCCGTGAGAGGGGGAGGATGATTCGCCAGTAGATCATGAACTCGTTGCAGCCGTCGATGCGGGCGGCTTCGGAGAGCTCATCGGGGATGGTGACGAAGAACTGGCGGAGGAGGAAAATGCTGAAGGCTGAGCCGAACCATGCGGGGAACCAGAGGGGTTTGAAGGTTCCCATGAATTGGAAGGGGGTGTGCCTGCCGAGCCATTCGAAGATGACGAACTGGGGGCCCATGAGGACGGGGAAGGGGATCATCATGGTGCTGAGGACGAGTCCGAAGAGGAATCCGCTGCCCCAGAAGCGGATGCGGGCGAAGCCGTAGGCGACGAGGGAGCTGGAGAGGGTGGTGCCGACGACGGCCAGGAGCGCGACGATGAGGGTGTTGCGCGTCCAGAGGCGGAAATTGGTGTGCTCGCTGGAGATCGCATTCGCGTAGTTCACGGGGATTTTGCTGGCGGTGAACTCGACGTTATGCGGAATCCACCGCGGCGGATATTCGAAGACCTGCTGGGGTGGCTTGAGGCTCGTGCTGACCATCCAAAGGAATGGAATCACGGCCAGGGTGCAGATGACGAGCAGCGCCGCGTACGTCGCCAACTGGCCCCAGAGACTTTCGCGGCGGTCGATCATTATTTTCCCTGGTAGTAGACCCAGCGTTTGCTCGACCAGAAGGCGATGGCTGTGAACACCAGCACGAGCAGAAGCTGAATCCAGGCGAGGGCGCTGGCGTAGCCCATTTTCAGATAGCTGAAGGCGTTGTCGTAGAGGTAGTAGGTGTAGAAATAGCTGGCGCGGTTTGGGCCGCCCTGGGTCATCATGAAGGGGAGATCGAAGATCTGGAGGACGCCGATGATGGCCATGATGAGGTTGAAGAAAATCACCGGGGAGATCATCGGGATCGTCACGCTCCAGAGGCGGCGGGCGGCGCCGGCGCCGTCGAGCTCGGCGGCTTCGTAAAGCTCGCGCGGGACGTCCTGCAGGCCGGCGAGGTAAATCACCACGGTGTTGCCGACGCTCCAGACGCTCATCAGCGCCAGGGAGGGGATCACCAGGTGGGGGTCGTCAATCCAGGCGGGGGCCCTGATGTGCAGTATTCGGCAAAGAGGGTCGAGCGCCTCGTTGATCAGCCCCAGCTTCTGGTTGAAAAGCCATTTCCACAAGATCGCGGCGGCGATGTTGGGGACCAGCGACGGGAGAAAGACCAGGGTGCGGAAAATCGGCAGGCCGATGACGTTGCGGTTCAGCAGGATCGCGACGCCGAGGGATACGAACAATCCGGCCGGCAGGGCGAGGGCGGCGTAGTAAAGCGTCACCTTCAGGGCCTGGAAAAAGACCACGTCGTGCATCAGCAGGCGGTAGTTTGCCAGGCCGACGAAGACGGGCCGCTGGATCAGGTTGTAGTCGCAAAAGCTGTAATAGAGCGAAAGGCAGGTGGGCAGCAGCAGGAAAACGCTGAAGCCGATGATCCATGGCGAAATGAACGCCAGCCCTTTGAGAAAATTCCTCGACTCCGTCCGGTTCATTATTGCTGGTGCCTTATCCGCTGGATCGCCGCAAAATCGTCGTACTCACGCTGAAGTCTGACCTGTAAATCGCGCAACGCGGTTTCGGGATCGATCGACAGGGTTGAGACGCCTTGCGCGACGGCCAACAGGTCGGCGCCGGCTTGTGGCGCAATCGGGCATTGCATCGTCAGGTGCGCGTTGGGGCTGGACGCCAGATCCTCAAAGACCTTGATATACGGATTGGGATGGTGGGTGAGGAAATAATCGCTCACCTTCGTCAGCGGGGAGTTCTTGCAGTGCATCATGCAGAGCTTCTCCATCACGTCCTGGCGGTTGACGTAGGCGATGAATTCGAACGCCTCTTTCGGGTGCTTGGCGCCGACGGGAATCGAGAGAGTGTCGAAAGAAGTGTACGTCACCATCGGCTGCCCCACGGCCGATGGGAATGGCGCGGCCGCCCAGTCGTGGTCCATCGATGGCCGCCAGGCGTGAATAAAATTCGCCATCCACGGGCCCTGCTGTTCCATCGCCACGGTCTGGGCGATGAATTCATTCTGAGGCGAATTGAAGGAGCCCTGGGCGGTCTGGAATTCGGTCACCGCGTCTTTGCCGTATTTCAGGGAATAGCTCTGAATCCACTTGAAAGCTGCGATTACCGGCGGCGAGGTGAGCGTGAACTTCTGCGTTGTCTCGTCCCACTCATCCCCTCCGAACCAGTAGGGCGTATTCACGACGTACCAGCCCGGCACCATGGGCAGATATCCGGCCCGATCCAGGTGTTCCCTTCCGTCGTTGCCCACTCGAAACGTGTTCAGCGCGTCGGCATAACGATCCAGCTCCTGCAAGGTTTGCGGCGGGCGCGTCGGATCGAGACCGGCAGCGCGAAGCTTGTCGGCGTTCTCGGCAAACATCTTCGTGTTATAGATCAGCGCCACGGCCGCCGGCGTGCTGATCAGGGCATACAGATGCCCATTGTTGTGGCACCCCTCCCAGTAGATGGGCTTGTAATACCCCTCGGTGATCCCATATTGCTTCGCCATGTCCTCCAGCGGCTGAAGCGCGCCCAGCGTGCCGAGTTGTACGATGGTGGGGTCCCAGAGGCCGGCCACATCCGGCGGCACGCCGGCGGCGGTGGCCACCAGCGTTTTCTGGTCGATGTCGCTCATCGAGAGCATCTGCACGTAGATATGTTTCTCTTTGCCGACAGTGTTGTTGAAGTCGTCCACGATCTGCTGCATGGAGATTTCTTCAACGCCGGTCCACTTCTCCCAGTACTGGACGATGGTGTCGTTTTCTCTGTCTTTGGGAACCGGCGTCTTTGGCGTGGAAAAGACAACCCACAGCGCCCCCGCCGCCATGAATATGAAAATAGCTCGCGAGAGATACTTCAATCCTCACCCATCGTCCCGAATCGCCGGGGATTGTTCAAGATGCCCGTCGTAACCGGACGTTTCCACCGATTTTCACCGGAAAAATGTCATGGAATGCCAACTGGCGATGGTCAGCGCCAGCAGGGCCGCGTAAACCGCCATCCGCCAGGCAAACTTCCATCGCGCCAGCTCCACGCCGACCGGCAGCATCAGGAGCGGCAACATAAATATCCAAACCCGCGCCGTCTCGCAGCGGATCAAGCCCAACACGCCCACGATCATGATCTGCCCAAGGCACAGCTCACCCCAAAGCCGTACCCTCCGCCGGACCCGTTCTATCGGCACGAAGAACATTGCCGCGATCAGGTACGACATCCAACCCGACCCCAGGGCAAAATCCTTGAAATCTCCGGGAACGGTTCCCGGCCATAGGCGCGGAACGTATCCGAGCGATTTCATGAGCCGCATGTTCTGGGCCTGATTCAGCCAGCAGGCGCGGAAACTGCCGATAGGATTGAAGCCCGTCGCCAGCCACAGCAGCGCGTAGAAGGCCCCAAAACAGATAACCGCGACGAAGGTCAGGCGGGCGATGTCACGGCAGGTTGCTTTGCCTTCGGATCGCAGCATCAGCGCGTATCCTGCGAAAAATATCACCAGCACCGCCGGGAGATAGGTGAAGAGCAGGGTCAACGCGAAGATCAATCCAAACTGCCCGGCGAGGTATGCCGAGTTTCTTGCCAGTGCGCGCCTCCAGACGATCGCCAAGCCCGCGGTGAACACGGCATAGCATTGATCAAACTGCGGGAACATCAGCACCAGCGCTGGGCAAAGGGCGAAATAGCTCGCGGCCGCAAGGCCTGATTCGCACTGGCCTGTGAATTCTTTGACGAAAAAATAAACGGCTGGAATTGAAGCGGCGGAGCAGAGGCCGATCAGGATTGCAATCGCCAGCTCGCCGGTTCTTTCGGGGCCGAAGAGGCTTATCACCAGTGAGTTGAGCAGGATCGGCCCGGGCGGCTTGATTCGCGGGTGCAGGCTGAAGGCGCCACAAAGCCGCGGATAGTCGGCCAGCGTCTGGGCCGGTGAGATTCCTCTTTCGAGGAGTCGCTGGGCGTCATAAAAGTATCCAAAATGGATCGGGCTTTCGATGACGCGGCTAATTCCGCCGAGGGAGGCGGGCTGCCGCTGGACGATGATCATCGCGCCCATGAGGCTTGCGCTGGCGAGCATCATCAGAGCGAGGGCTGGGGCGCTGCGCTGCGGTCGCCGGCGGATCAGGCGCTGGGCCACGAAGAAGGGGAGACTCAGGCCCGCGAACAATAGATATCGCCACCCGCCTGGGGCTTCGCGCCAGATCCATCGGTGATATTCGGTTCCGTTCAGACCAAAGCGATGAGCCCAGATTGCAGCGAAGATTGCGCCCGCGGCGGCGAGGCAGATCAGGCCGCGCAGGAGCGAGGGAGTTTTGAGATGGTTTTCCTCAGTTTCATCCATCCGGTTCAGGTCCAATCAATGGCGAATGTTACCCGACGGCGAAACCCCCTCCCCAACCCTCCCCTCTTCGACCCTGAGGCTTGTTTTGTTCCAGGACATAGATAACACCTCTCTCAGGACATAGGTAACACTTTTTGTGTGCTGTGCCGAGCCGGAGGGAGCGCAGCGACCGGAGGCTCGGCACAGCACACAACTCGCCGACGGCCTCGGCTGATTTCCTTCAGATTGACGCCCGCCACTGTTTGTCTGGCATAGACCACGGCCATTATTCCATCCGCCGCGGTCAACCGAATCGCTACCGTCTCGCCCGCAAAGGCAATGCCCAAACGCCACTCGATGCTCCGGAAGGCGAACAGCCCATTGCGATCCACCTTTCTCACCTGGTCACCGGCAAGGTACTCCACCTTGAGATCAGGCTCGTAAGCCCGAGGACTTTTGCCGTAGCGGCTGGCCGGAACCGCCAGACCCAACGCCTCGTGGGGACGCACGCAATTGTACTGCTCACGCCAGGGGTCGAAATGCTTCTGGGCATCAGCCATATTGGCCAGCGGCTGACGCATCAGCAGCTCCTCTTTAAGCGTTCGATGCAGACGCTCGTCCTTGCCTTGTGTTTGCGGGTGACGCGGACGGCCGTGACATACTCCCACGTTCTGACGCAACAGCCACAGACCCAAACGCGTGTACCCTTGCCGTTCCTGCCCATGCCAGGTGCCCCACGGAGGACCGTTGTCGCACAAAATCCTCAGCGGCAGGCCATTTTGCTGGAATAGTCGCACCAATGCGGGCTTCACATCCTGCTCGGTCTCACCCGTGCATGCCTGCAGGCAAAGACAATAACGTGAGTGATCATCCAGCACCGTCAGGGCATGGCAACGCCGCCCGTTGCCCAAGGCGAAATGTCCCTTGAAGTCCATCTGCCAAAGGTCATTGGGCTGATCGTGCTCAAAGCGTTGAAACGCCCGGTGCTGTGATGATCGAGCCGGATCGATCAGTCCACCGCGAAATAAAATACGCCCGATCGTGCTCACCGCAGGCAACGTCGCCGGATCCCGACCCTGATTCTCCAGCAGCTTCCTCAGCTTGCGGCCTCCCCACACCGGATGCTTCATGCGAAGCCTCACAACCGCCTGCCTCATCCGGCCGTCCACCTGTGCGGGACTGGCGTGCGGGCGACGCGAACGATCCAACAATCCCGCCTGACCCTCGGCACGATAACGCCGGAGCCATTTGTAACCACAGCGCCGGCTGATTCCGAACCGTCGGCAAAGCGCTGCCAGGTTAGCATCCGCCCGCATAGCCAGTTGCACAAACTCACCGCGAACTTCGTTCGTCACACATTCCTTCCAGGGCATCGGCCTCCTTTTTGGCCGTGATACCCAAAATGAAATGTGTTACCTATGTCCTGAGAGACCTGTTACCCATGTCTCCGGTCTATACAAGCCTCAGAGCCGAAGACCGGATTACCGGGGGCGGGGGTAAAGGCGATAAATCGCGATATCTGAATTGATGAAAACCCGACTGAAATCGGCCAAATCTGTATCGGCCCAGCGGACCTCGGGCGCACCATCTCCCAGGCCGACAATGAAAAATTCGGCGCCGCTGGCACGCAGGTTATTCAGCCAGTCGGACTCGCTTGACGGCGCGTTGGCTGCGCGGGCGGCGGCGAGATTCAGCTCGGCATCGGAAATCCGCCCGGGGAATGCCAGATTGCTTACCGACGCCCCGGCGCGAACCGGTACGTAAATCACGTTTCGCCGGGCTTCAAAACCATACAGCGGATAAATCATGAACTGATTGGAATAGGCGATGTTCGCCGTCGCAGGCAAATTTTTGTCGACGAAATCCCACGCCGCGGCCTGAGTTGGATAGACCGATTTCCAGATGTCCATCCTGGCGGTTCGATATTCATGCAAATAGTCGTTCCATTCACTGACGACGATTGCCAGAAAGGCCGCGATTGCGATGCTGCTCAGAATCGGACGCCGCAATCGCAGAGGGTCGGCTTCGAGCCAGCAGATGAGAATTCCAATCAGCCCGGTCACGATTGCCCAAAGGGAAAATGTGGCGATCTGCCCGGCGTTGGCGGATGAGAAACTCGTGGCGATCGCCATTAGCAGAGCGGCGCCGCTGATCGCGATGTCCCATTTCCGACCTGCAGCCATGCCGCAGAGGACGAACAAAAGTGCCAGCGAAGGGAGCACGAATCGAACCTCCGGCTGGGGCGAGCAAAATCCAAAGACGAGCAGCCCCAGGATTGGGCCCAGGACCACCAATCTCTGGAGCGGATCGCGCCGGAGATTGCGGCGGAGGCGGATGACGCTCAGGAGCCAGGCTACCAGGAGGAACGAAAAGAGAATCGCCGGGAGGCCGTAATATCCGCCAGTCAGCACGTTCCAAATGCCCGCGGCTGATTTCAATTCCGGAACTTCGACTCTTGCGATCAATCCCGGCAATCGAATTCCCACCAAATCGAATTTGACCGGAAACAGCGGATTTCCCCACTCCAGCAGGTTTCGCAAATACCACGGCCCGACCAGAAGCGCGACGGCAAGGATCGCGCCGGCCCACTGCCGCCAGCGCCACCCGGCGCGGCGCGGGGCATCGGCGGCGAGAAGCAGAATCGGCGCGGTCATCAGGGCGGTGTACTTGGTGGCCAGCATCAGGCCGACGGCGATTCCGAGGCGAAGCCAACCAAACCTGGAGGCCATGCGATCGCGGGCAAGTGCAGCCACGGCGGCCAGAAAGAAGGCGGCGACGAAGAGATCGTCCTTGGGGATGACGGCTTCACCGATGAAGGGCCGCGCCAGCACTGCCGCCAGAGCGGCCAGCGCAGCGGCTGGAAGCGATGCGCCGGCACTGCTGGCAATCTCGATGATGGAAATCAGGATCAGAACCCAAGGCCCCACCTGCACGAACCGCGCCAGAGCGTCGTTCCCAAGCGGCGCCAGCAGCCAGGCGATAAAAACCGAGCCGGCCAGAGGTGAATAGGTGTTGGCAGGATTGAAAAACCAGGTTTGAAAAAGAGTGATTCGTTTCTTTTGCAGCCAGAGCACCGCGGCGGGAAGATGATAAACCAGCGCATCCGTGGCCATAGGCGGATTAAGTTTCTCGCAGTAAATCAGCGCGGCCAGGAAGCCGATGGCGAACAGGCCGGCAAACAGAACCCATCGCCGATCCGAACTCGGGATTGGAGAAGCGTTTGCCTGCGGCGCGATGAATCCCGCGGAAATCCAAAGAGCGGCGCAAATCACCAACGCAATTACTGTCAGGAAAAGCGGGATGAGAATTCCCAAGAGCCCCGCCAACCCGACGGTCACATATTGCACGAGATATGCAATCAGGATCGCATCCGCGATTGCCGCCGGTGGACGCTCAAGCCGTTTGGCCACTCGATATCCCGCGATCAACGGCGCCGCGACCAGGATCGCGGCCCACAACAGGCGCCACTGGTCGATAGCCGGCTGCATCAGCGAACGCTCGCTTTCACTTCCCCGCCCCTTCGACCAATCCGGACACAAACTCCCCTTGCAATGCAAAAAATAAAATTGCCACCGGAGCGACGGCAATCAGGGTCGCCGCCATCACGATTCCGTAGCTGAACTGATATTCCGGCAAACCCAAAAGGCTGTTCAGGCCCATGGTAAGAGTGTATTTCGCCTCCCTCTGCAGCACGACCTGCGGCCAGAGAAAACTGTTCCACTCGGCGAGGAATGCCATCAACGTATATGCCCCGATCATGGGCCGAACCATCGGCAGGGCGATTTCCCACCAGATGCGGAATTCGCTGCAGCCGTCGATTCGGGCGCTGTGGACCAGGTCGTCAGGCACGCCGAGCATGGCCTGCCGGAAGAGAAAAATGCCGAAGACGCTGACGGCGCCGGGGACGACGATCGCCAGGTACGAATCGAGCCAGCCGAAGCGATACATCAGATCGTAACTGCCGGGCAGAAAAACCTGCGGCGGAAGAAGGAGCGTGGCCAGCATGATGGCGGTCAGAAATGTTTTTCCGGCGAACTCGTATTTGGCAAGCGTGAATCCGCCGAGGCTGCCAAGCGTGACGACGAAAACGGTGTGAGTGGACGCCAAAAAAATCGAATTGATTTCCCACCGCCAGAGCGGAAATTCGCCAAGCCGGCGGAAGTTGTCGAGGGTGAGGTGATTCAGGTGACCCCACGGGAGCAGCGTGCTTGCGGTGAGATCCGCCGGCGTTTTGAAGGCGGCGCAGAGGACCCACAAAAATGGGAATATTGCCGCCAAAGCCAGGAGGATAAGCACGAGATGGATTGCCGTACGGCGGATCATCGGGGCCCCCAGGGCAAGCGCGGGTGGGCCGAAAAGTTCCGGAGGGCTTCCGCGAAGGCTACTCTCGGAATACGTGGCCGACGGCCCGGTATTTTTCTAATCTGGATACAACTTAGCGATCTCCTCAAATGCAAATGCAATGCAGGGGAGGCGGGAGCAAACCCATACGGCCCCAAGGTTTTTCTCCCGCCTCCCCCGCACCCCCTCCACCCTCTTTCCGCTTCCCCTAACCGTCCAAGCCGAAAGGCAAAATAGCGAAGCAGTTGCGCGGGGTTGCGCGTCTTCTTTGAGTCGTGTGCAGGGTAGCGCGCATGCGCGATCGCTCGCAAAGCGAGTGCGACAGCCCCGACAAACGCCCCAGTCTTTTGCCTTTTTTTGGATTGGACGGTTAGGGGAAGCCGGAAAGTGGAGGAGGGGTGCGGGGAGGAGGCGAAAACCGCTTGGGGCGCCCATGCAACTAATCTCGTGGGGTTTTCGCCTCCTCCCTGCATTGCATTTGAATTCAGCCTTTTATCGTGCGCGAATGTGCGCCCAGGGCAAAAACATGTCGCACCATCAGAAGAACCAGGGGAGGCGGTAAGGGAATTGCGGCAGATCATGCCCGCCTCGGCTTTCGCAGGAATCCAACTGGCACACGCGCGATGGTGACAAGGACGAGGATAACAGCCAATACCCACCCGATCGCCGCGGCATATCCCAAATCTCCGCCGCCGAATCCTGTGAGAAACAGATACATCACGATGGTCAGCCCCCGGCCACCGGAGCCGGCGCCCTGGAGCAAGACGAATGGTAATTCGAAAAGCTGAAAGCCGCCGATCACGCCGATGAGGATCAGATACGTCATCACCGGCCGGATTCCCGGCAGCGTGACGTGGACGAGCCTGCCCCAGCGGCCTGCCCCGTCGATTTCGGCGGCTTCATAAAGATCGCGATCCACCGCCTGAAGCGCAGCAAGAAAATAGACCATCGCCAAACCCGTGCCCAGCCAGAGGCTGGCGATGACGACGGTCGGCATCGCGAGGTTGGCGCTGGTCAGCCAGCCGATTTCAACGCGATGGCCGACGACGGCGCCGATGCATCGGTTCACCAGGCCCTCGTTGCCGAAGAGCTGATTGAAGATCACCCCCACGAAGACCTGTCCCACGATGTAGCTGGAGAAGAACGCGAAGCGAAAAAGATTACGCAGGCGGACTTCGCGGCTGTTAAGCAATATCGCCAGGCCGAGCGAGAGCGGGATTTCGATTGCGAGGAAGACGAGCGTGTAAGCCGTGGTGTTCAGAACGGCCAGCCAGAAGAGCAGGTCGTGGGCAAGAAGGAAGCGGTAGTTGCCGGCGCCGATGAAAATGGCGTGCCCCGCGCCGAAGGTTTTGTGGAAGCTCAGGTCCAGGCTGTGCGCCAGCGGATAGAGCATGAAGACGCAGAAGATGACCACGAACGGCGAGACGAAGAGATAGGGTGCGGCCCGCGCCTGGAATTTCCACCAGCGGTCGCGGCTCATTGCAGGTTCCCGAATTCGATTCGCCGCTGAATGTCTTGTTGCGCTTCGTGGAGCCGGTCGGCGAGGCGCTCCGCAGGCCGGAATCGTCGGCGTGCCCGGCCTCAAATTCGATCGCGCGGTGCATGACCTCCGAAAGCGCCAGCTCGGCGGCGAATGTAAAGGGGGTGACGATGCGCTCCGGAACCTGCGGCGCGAGCGATACCATGAGATCGTGGCGATAGGCGGCGTCGTTCCAATACTGCGGGATCGCGGGCAGAACATAATCTCCGGCGGCGAGGCGCGCCTGCTGCGATTCGTTTCCCAGATACAAGTATTCCAGCAGCTTCCACGCAGCCTGGGGATTGGTGCAGGTTCGGCAAATGCCCACCATCGTCCCGCCGGCGGTGCTGGTGGGGGAATCGTCCGGCTCAAAGCGCGGAAGGGGCATCATGGCGATTTGGGTCCAAATCTCCGGGGCATATTGGCGGAGATCGTCGGCCTTCCAGTCGGGGATCATCGCGGCGCAAACGCGCCCGGAGGCGAGATCGTCCGTCCATTGAACGCCCGGAGAAACTTCGCCGCTGACGCGGTTCGGGCCGGCCACCATCCGGGCGTAGCAGACGAGCGTGTCCAAAGTCCGGGTATCGTCGAAATGCAATTGGTCCTGCTGGTCGATCAGATTCACATGGCGTTGCAAGAGCATCTCGAGAATCTGCTCCGCGGACGCGCTGGAGAGCGCGACGGCGCGGCGATTGGGAAAGCCGTGGGCCGACCAATAGCGCTGGAAGGCAATGCAGTCTTGCTGGAATTCGGCCCAGCTCTTCGCACCGGCGAGGTCGACGCCGGCGGCATCGAAGAGATCCTTGCGAAACGCGATGGCGACGGGATGCACGTCCAGCGGCACGCCGAAAATGATCCGCTTTCCGTTTTCGAATTTCGACCAGGGCGCAAATCGGCTGGGGACGATTCGGCGTTCCCAGCCGGACTGTTCGAGAAAATCGTTCAGCGGGAGCAGACCGACGTCGGCGGCGGGGGCGCAGGAATTGGCCGATGGAATTGATTTCGATCTCGCATAGATCGGGCGCCGCCGAGCCGCTGGCGCCGGACATGAAAGCGGAGGCGAGGCGCACGTTTTCACCCATCTGGCCCATGAGGCTCACCGCGGCAGTCAGGCCAGTATCCCGCCGAAACGCATCCGGCAGCGACGGTGGACGCCGAAAGATTTCCACGTTTCGCTGGTCGAAAGACCAGACGACGAGGTCGGCCCGCGGGGGCTGCGGGACACGCCAGACGGCCATGCCGCTCAACCCCGCGACAACCATAAGCACGAGGATTGCGCTGCCCAGCGAGAATTGGCCAAGCGCGAACCTTTTGAACCGCGATCTATTCGAGTGATCTGGCACGACCGCGCCGATTGTCGCGATGCGCACGACGGGGGGCAAACCTGCGGGCAAATCGCTTATGGCCAAAGCGCCGTCGCGGGCGTAGACTCATCCGGCGAATGTCATCCAGCCCGCACATCCTGTCGAATGTCCCACGAATTACCGCGCAACCCGAGGCGCTGCCCTATGAGCCGGTCTGTGCAATCTTCCGCAGATATCTGCGCGGACAGAAGCTCAAATTCACGCCCGAGCGGGCGATGATTCTCGACGCCGTCCTGCGAAAAACCGCACTTTTCGAGGCCGAGCAGCTTGCCGTCGATCTCCGGCAGCTTGGCCATCGCGTCAGCCGGGCCACCGTCTATCGCACCCTCTCCCATTTGCAGGATGCGGGGATATTGAAGCAGGTGTTCTTCGATAATAAGCAATCGTATTACGATGTGATCGTCGGCCGGCAGGCGTATGACTATCTCATTTGTGTAACAACGGGGAAGGTGATCGAGTTTAACAGCGATAAGCTACGAAAGTTGCGCGATGAGATTTGCCGGGAACACGGATTTGAGCCGATCTCACATCAGTTTCACATCTTCGGATTGAGTCCGGAGGCCAAGGCACAGCCCGCTAAGGGGGCGAGCAAGCCGGGCGGCCGGTCGGTTTAGCACATGGCGATGAAGGTGGCGAGGACAAGGATCCCGATCCGGATCTTCTTATCCCAAAACCTCGATGTGGTGATTTGGCGGAACATATCGGTTGTGGGTTTCCATAGTACAACCTCCATACCAGGGTCAGGAGTTTGGTTGATTCCCGCGCCAGGGGGTCGGGGAGGCCCTCTGTGGCAAATTGACGCGGTTCGGAATATGAGGGGTGTTGCCGAGGGTCAACAGTAAGGGGCTTCGCATGTCGGATGCCGTTGACAATCAACAGGTTGCCGCATTTCTGAACAGAGTCATTTAACGGCTCAGCCTGCCCAAAACCTCAGAACCGACCGTTGTATCGTACTGTATATCTTAGAAGCAGGCCGTATTCACAATTTCTAAATCTTGCCTATTTAGAGGGCATGGCTTGAAGCTGGCGCAAGTCAGTGTAAGAAAAACGAGGAGAGTCGATACCCCTTTTTAAGGGTGTCGACAATTTTGGTGCCAGTGAGTGACTTTTAGTCATGTATGCGTACTAGAATGGCAAAGAGGTTTTAGTTCTTTATTGCCGTGAGGAATCGTGTCATATAGACAAATATTTGATGCTCTGAGTCGTACCGTTCGTTTTTCAGAAGCCTGGCTCGTCTCGACAATGCCGCGTGGGGGGTTGCAGATCGTTCAACCCGCGCACCTGGGTGAGAACTGGGTTAAGCCCTACACCACGGATTTCCATACCGAGGACTGGGCAAGCTGGCGCGCGATCATCGAGGACCGCGCCGTCCGCGGCGAAGAGGCGTGGACCGGTGGTTTCGAGGCTTCGCGGTATTACCGCGAATTTTTGAATGGCGCTAAGCCCCGCTCGATGGTGGCCGCCCCCGTCAAATCGCCGCTGTTGCCTGGATACGACGGCACCCTGCACATTTACGGGACCGCCGAAACCAGCGCGTTTCCCGAGGCCGACGTCAAAGCCATCCTCGACGCCGCTGGGCAGATGAGCCGCGAGGCCGAAAGCGCGCGGACCCTCCGCCTTCAGAGCGGGGATTGTTCCAGCGCTCCCCCCTGGATTCAGCGGACCACCAACCGGCTTTTTATCTACAATTCAAATCTTAAGCCGATTTTTGCTGAGTCCATCTCTGAATTAGACGAACGCATCGTCGATCAATTGCACCAGGACGCCCGGCACCGGCTCCAGCGGCTCGGAAACCGGCCGACCAGCTCCGATCGCGTCGGCATTCCCGATTCGCGCGGGCAGCTTTGGATATTCCGATCCGTCGTCTACCGCAGCTATCCGGCCTTGGGAGCGGGGCCGATTGTGATGTATTGCCTGCTGCCCACCTATTGCAATTGGATCTCCCTCCGGGCCGCTGACGTGGCCGCCGACACGGAGCTGAGCCGGCTGGTGCCCGCGATCCAGTTCATGAACGAGCATTTCCGGCGCGGGCCGACTTTGGGCGAAATCGCCAAATTTGTCCATCTCAGCCCGTTTCATTTCCATCGCCGGTTTACCGAATTGCTTGGAATTACCCCCAAGCATTTCCTGCTGGAGTGCCAGATTTATTATGCCAAGCGGCTGCTCCACGGCCGCACCACGGAGCTGGCCGAAATCTCCAAGGTTTGTGGTTTTGCGCACCAGAGCCACTTCACCAGCCGGTTCAAACAGTCGACCGGGCTCACCCCCACGCGATGGCGCAAGCAAGCCACGCGGGTCGAAGACCCGGCACGTGGCCGGGTTGAGGTCAAGTGATTCCCCTTTGGTGCGGGTTAGCGGTCGTTGCGATATAAACGATCTCAATGAGTGCCCCGTCCACGGTACGCCGCCTGCGCGTCGGCTGCGTCAGCTATCTCAATGCAAAGCCGCTGATCTATGGGCTTGAGAGCGACCGCGATATAGATCTCAAGCTGGCCGTTCCCGCCAAGCTCCTGGCGGGGCTGCAGTCCAGCGAGTTCGACGTAGCCCTTCTGCCGGTGATCGACTATCAGCGGCTCTACGACGCCCGGATCGTGCCGGCAGGGGGGATCGGATGCGACGGGCCGACCCTTACCGTCCGCATATTCAGCCGCAAACCCATCGAGCAGATCCAGGAACTGGCGTGCGACAGCGAGAGCCATACGTCGGTCGCCCTGGCGAGAATCGTCTTGGCGCGGCGCTACGGAATCCGCCCGGAATTTCGCGATTTTTCGCCCCAACTAACTGACACTGGCAAAACCGGGACGGGAGCGGTTCTTCTGATCGGCGACAAAGTTGTCTGCGACGAGCCGCCGGGCATGGCACATCAACTCGATCTCGGCGAAGCCTGGAAGCAGCTCACGGGAATGCCATTCGTTTTCGCGGTGTGGATTACACGAGCGGGGATCAGACTCGGCGACCTTCCCGACCGTCTCCGCAAGGCGCGGGAATTGGGGATGGCCAATCTTCCCGCAATCATTCGCCGCGATGCCGTTCCGCGTGGCTGGCCCGCCGATCTGGCCATGAAATATCTCAGCGAGCACCTGAAGTTCGAGGTCGGCGACCGCGAGCTGGAGGCGGTTCGATTGTTCCATCGCCTGGCGCGGGAAGCTGGCCTCATCGAATCGACGCGAGAACTTGAATTGTATTGATCACCGCTGCGCCCGGCTCCACGCCTGCCACATCTGCCGATAGGCATTTTCCATGTCGGTGGCGAAGCGTTTCGCGTCCATCAGCGGGGAATTCCGCATTTGATCGCGCAGGCTTGCACGAATCTCCGCCAGGCGCGGCAAATCGGCCGCGAGACCTGTGGCGATATCGATGTATCCGTCCGCTGAACCCGCGATCCATTCCCTGTGAGCGATATTGTTCATGATGCTTACCCCGCCCCGGCCCGTCGCGAGTTCGCCGGCAAGCGTCACGACCGGCGCGCCCATCCACAGCGCATCGCACGACGTTGTGCCGCCGACATAGGGGAACGGATCGAGGGCGATGTCGATGCGCTCGTAGGTCTTCAAATATTCAAAAAACGGCGCTCTTTGCACGAAGCTGAGCCGATCGGAACTCACGCCGCGCTGCGCGAAGAATCTGCAGGCGCGATCGCGGTGGCTCCCCACCTGCGCATGGAGCAGCAATCGCGAACCCGGCAGCGCCGAAAGAATCGCCGCCCATGTCTCCAGCGCGGCCGGCGAAACCTTGGAGAAATTGTTCAGGCACCCAAACATCACTTTTCCACACCCCGCCGCCGGAAGGGGGGCAACATCGGGCGATCCCTCGGGCGCTTCGTAGCACCAGTAACAATGCGGCAGCCGAATCGATTTCTCGCTGTACCGGCCGTCGTCGCTGCCGGGAGGGTCAATAAACGGATCGCTGATGCGGTAGTCCATCACGTCCAATCCGGAGGTCCCGGGATAAGCCAGATACGTCACCTGCACGGGCGCCGGCCGCCGGGCGAAAAGAAGCATACGATTGCCGGCCATGTGCAAGGAGAGATCGACCAGGATGTCGATCCGGTCGCCGCGGATCACATCTGCCGCGGATTCGTCGGACAGTGTTTTGATGTCGCGCCAGACATCCGTATATCCCTGCGCGGGTGGTAAAAGCATCAGGATTCACCACCGACGAATAGCAAAAGATTTCAAACTGGCCATGATCGTGCGCCGCCAGCAGGGGCATCATGAACCGGCCCACGGGATGGTTCCAGATATCCGGCGAGACATATCCGATTCGCAGCCGCCGATTCGGATCGCGGTCGTTCTCATGCGAGCGAATTTGCGAGACAAAGGCCCGGGCATGACGCTGCGCCCATTGGCGATGCTCGGAAAGAATTTCCGCCGCCGTCGAGCCCGCGCGAAAATAGAGCCCGTAAACCAGGTTGCTGTGGATAACCGGATTATTCGGTGCAAGCTCAACGGCCCGCCGGAAGTTCTGCAGCGCATCGTCCATCTCCCCATTTTCCGCCTGCGTGCGCCCCAGGTTGCTGTACGTAACGTCGTAATCCGGCTTAAGCCGGATCGCCTCCCGGAATTCCCGCTCGGCCCCTTCGCTGTCCCCCATGTGCGACAGCGCATTGCCGAGCATATTTCGCGCCTCGGCGCTGTGCGGCACAAATTGAATCGCCGTCCGCAGCGCCTTGGCCGCCTCTTCAAATTGCCGTACTTCAAGCAGGGAATGCCCAAGGTTAAAATGGGCCTCGGGAAACCTGGGCTGGGCGCCGATGGCCCCCTGAAACGCCGCCGCGGCCTCTGCCCACTGCCGCTGGTCGGCCAGGGCTTTGCCAAGGTTGTAAAAAGCCCCCGCGAAATCCTTCTTAAGCTCGATGGCCCGGCGATAGGATTCTATCGCCAGATCGAGCCGGCCCTGGTCCACGCGCACGTTTCCGAGATTGAAATAGATCTGCGCCTCGCCGGGCTTCAATTGGATCGCGCGCTCGTAAGAATCAGCGGCTCCGGAGAAATCTCCCTTGGCCCGCAGCGCATTTCCTAGATTTCCATGGGCGTCGATATCGTCCGGCTTAAGTTCAATCGAGCGCTGAATGAGCTCAATCGCTTCATCCACCCGCCCCAACCTCAGGCACAGCGCCCCCAGATATTGAAGTGCCCCGGCATGATCTGGTTCCGCGGCCAAAACCTCGCGATAGGAGCGCTCCGCCTCCGCAAGCCGCCCAGCGAGATGATGGCTCGCGGCAAGCCGGAATTTCTGATCAACTTCCACGTCACCCATCGGCCGCTCCGCACTTCGTCAATCGCCCCTTATTGCCCATGCGCGGTGACGTTCGTCATCTTGACCAGTTCCCCGGTCTTGATGTCGATCACCGCCTGCTGGCAATCCACCTGCGAGAGATTGGCGTTGTCGATGACCGTCACCTTCCCGATCTCCCCGCCCAGACACGTCAGCACCTGCGCCACCGCGTCAAAATCCAACTCGCCGCAATCGACGGTTTTGTCGGTCGTTCGGATCAGGATCGGGCCGGTGGCGGTGACGCGCTGAAGTTTTGGCGACGCGCTGGGCTGCTGCCCCACCGCCGGGGCAAATTCCGCCTGCACGATATCCGCCCGGTCCAGCCGCAGCGATTGCGATTTCGCGTTGTCCTGATGGACGACGGTAATATCCCCCTCAATCACGGCCGAATGATTCGCGTCGTCGTAGATAAACCGCTTCTTCCAGTCGATCGCCGTGCTCCCCTGGCCTCCCATGACCGAGGCATTGCCCTGTGACGGCCGGGTCGTGGATGAATTCTCGACCGCCAGAATATCCCCCGGCCCGGCCACGCTCAGCCGCCGGGTGGCGACGTCATAATCGATCGTCTGCGCCAGCAGATCGAACTGGTGCAGCAGGTTTCCCCCTGAGTCCGCCAGATACGACCGCACTTCCGATCGCTTTTTGGTAGAGCCCTGATCCGTCTGAAGCGACAGCAGCTTAAGCTGCTTATTCCGCATGAAATCAGATCCCGCCGCCAGCGCGTCGCTGTCGGATTTCCGCGTTGCCGGCTGGGTGCTCGGGGCCACGTCCACCAGCGTGCCGACAATGCGGTCGCAGTTCGCCGAATCCTCGGTGCCGTCCGCCTCCTGCGTGATCGCGCTCACGCCCCCAAGAATTTCGACATGATTCGCATTGCCGTCCAGCGATGCTCCATTCTCCCACGTCAGCTTCAGCGGGCGCGGCGTCTGTTTGGGATCGGTCGGCTGCTCCGTCCCGTCGAACGTCCCCGGCCCATCCACCGACGCCGTCTGATCGTGCGGCGAAAGCTCGATCACGTTGCCCGTCATTCGCGAAGTCTTGTTCCGCACCACCGCCGGCTCATCCGCCGAGCCCTGGAGCTTTACGTGGGGATGATCGTCGATCATTTGTACGTCCAAATTATCCGCGCTCACCGATGATCCATCCTTGCCGGTTACGTTAACGTCCGTCGTCGCAACCAGGCGGTCGAGGGCCACTTCGCTTGAGAGATCGTCATTGCTCGTGCTGGCTCGGGTCGTCGGAAACAGGTCCACCCGCAGATTCTGGCAGCTCAGCGATTGATCCTCCTGCTCTGCGTGTACGTCCCCATCGCAGAGCAGCGTTTTGGCGAAGAACTTTCCATCCGGTCCCGCATCGCGCAGAAGCTCAAGATGCTGGCCGCTGATCAGCCGGTCTTTCTGATTCGCCTCGTGGACGACGCACCGGACGTTCCCGTTGGCGGCAATCTGCGTGAGTGGGGGGGATCCGGAACTGCTCGATTGCGCCGAATCACCCCCGGCAAATTGCAGCCTCACGTTTCGCCGGGCGGTCAGACGAAATCTCGGCTCGTCGTTCACATCCACATCTCCCTCCAGATCGGCGCTGCTGATCTGCATCTGCTCGCGGCCCGTGTCGTAAAGCTGGACGGTTGCGCCGGTCGACCACTGCGATTTGAGGATATTCTTCGGATCGCTCGGATCGGGAAATCGCGTCTGTCCGGGGCCGGTGAACGTCGCAAGACGCGTGGCATGCGAAAAATCGAGGTCCTCTCCCATCACGGTTGAGACGACCCCTTGGGCATTGGTTTGCTCCATGACCACATTGCCCTGCAGCCTCGCTCCCGAATCAGCCGTGCGATATTGCAGGTCGTCGCAGCGAACATCAACCGATTGCTTCCCGTCGGCCGCAAGCTGGTGGACGCTGACCGGTGAGCCGGTGAGATGGATGATCGCCTTCCCATCCGGCAGCGGGGGGGCCGTCGCCAGATCGGTCGGCACCATCCGCATTCGCCCGGTCCAGTAGACGTGAATGATTTCCGGCGCGGGCCGGCTGGTCGGAGACGACGGAGCGGCGATCGATTCAGCAACCGGCCGCGTCGCCGGCGGCGTTGCAGCAGATCCGGCAACCGTCGGCGCACTCCCCTGCCCCCGGCCCACAAAATCCACGTCCATCCGATCGGCTTTGATGGCGTCCTGGCTCTCCACCACGCGAACATTGTCGAAGAACGACGCGGTATATCGCGCCGGAGCCTCCGGCGGCGAGGCCGATGTCGTCGGTGGGGGGGTCGTCACCGCCGCCTGGGCGCGAGCCCCGCATTCGGCTCCTCGCTCGGCGCCGGCCCGGCAGGGCGATCCCCCGCAATTCCGCCCACGTTCGTAATCGTCAGATCCGTCCCCCGGGCGATCTCCAGCGATTTCAGCCGGTGGTCCACGTCGTTCCAGTACATCACCAGCCCCGACCCGCTGAAGGAATAATCCCGCGACCGCACCGTCACCGGCACATCGTCAGCGTGAATCACCTTTCCATTTGCGTCAGTGTATTCCTGCGTGAAGAGGCGATACGTGTCGTTGTCAAACTCCGCATTCGTCATCGTCATCGTCATGTCCGGATCGCCGGAATTCACCTGGTCCGCTGAGGCAAAAAGCTTCACCTTCACGTTCCGCAGATTTCCGTTGCGCGGCGGATCCGCGGGCGAATTGGGCGCGATACTTTTGTCCGCCCCCGGCGCAAAGCGAATCACGCCGTCGTTTCCCTCGATCTGCAGCACCTGGTGGTTGCTCAGAAAAAATTGGATCAGCGGCAACGTCACCTTCACCGTCCCGTCCGGCTGCGGATCGTAGTAGGCCGATTTGAACTGGTAATAAAGCTGCCCCTCCCGGTCATACTGTTTCACCCACGCACCGCTGCCGGCTCTGAGCAGGCCCGTCCCCTGCGAGTTCGAATCCGGAAACTGGTCGGTCGTCGTCTCGTTGGCATTCGATGCGCGATACGTCGGCTGGAAATGAAAATAGACGGCAAACCCCAGCCCCAGCACGACGGCAGTGGCAACGATCGGAAGAAGGCGCTTCATTCGCCCACATCCAGCATGCGCAGCACCACAAGGTCCTGAACGTCGATCAGGCCCACCGGACGGTCCTGGTCATCCACCACCGGCAGCTCGTCGATGCGGAATGGCCGCATCAGCGCCATCGCCTCGCTGGCCAGAGCATTTTCGGAAATCCGCTTTGGCGACCGCGTCATGACATCGGCCATCTTTTTGCTCAGGGCCGATCCATCGTTGCCGGTGATCAGCCGGCGCAAATCTCCATCCGAAAAAATCCCCGAGAGTTTTCCCGATGCGTCGACGAGAACCACCGCCCCACTGCGCCGCTTGATGGTGCTGACCTCGCGCAGCACCTGCGCGACGGTGAGCTGATCCTGGGCCAGGGCCAAATTTTCCCCTTTGCGAAACGTCATCGCTTCCCCGACGCGAATGAGTTTGCGCCCAGGTTTCCGCCCGGATGAAACAGGGCGAAGTCTTCCGAGGTGAAGTTCCGCAGCTTCATCACCGTCAGCGCCAGTGCATCCCCCAGTGCCATCATGGCGGTGGTCGAAGCGCTGGGCGCTAGGCCCAGCGGGCAGGCTTCCTCGATTTTCCCCATCGCCAAAACGATATCGGCCGATTTTCCCAGCCCGCTGGTGGTCGTGGCGGTGATCGCGATCACCGGATGCCCCAGCTTTTTCACCAGGCTCAGAAGCCGCAGGATTTCATCGCTTTCCCCGCTGGCGGAGAGGATCAGGACGATATCCCCCTCGCGAATGGACCCGAGGTCCCCATGCACGGCATCCGCCGCGGAAAGGAAATGGCTCGGCGTGCCCGTGCTGGCAAGCGTGGCCGAGAGCTTTCTCGCCACATGCCCGGCCTTCCCCACCCCGCTGGTCAGCACCGACCCCTTGCACTGGAGTATCAACTCTGCCGCACGCTCAAACGAGGCGTCAACCGCCAAAGCCACGCTCCGCACGGCGGCGGCCTCGGCTTCCAGAACCTGACGCGCAAATTGAATCGGATTCTCGCGGGTCAACGCATTGGATTATCGGCTCACGCACACTAAAATCAATTTAGAGGCTGACTCGGAATCTAATGAACCTGCGACGACGCAATTTTCGGCTGGCATCAAGAAGCGACGACGAAGCGACCATGACAATATGGTCGTTGAGGAGGAGCGACGCCGAGGCCGGCCGAAAAGAGCGTCGCCCTCCGGGTGGGCCGGAAATGGCCCATCTGCGGCGTTGTCGCGACTCAACAACCCGTCTACTTCAGGGTTGCTTCGTCGCTCCGCCTTGCATCTGGGCCATTTCCGGCCCATCGCAGGTTCATTAGATTCCGAGTCAGCCTCTTGTCGCTATCAAGGATGAAGCGTGGAATATCGCGTAGAACTGGACGTCTATAACGGCCCCCTCGACCTGCTCCTCTACCTCATCAAGCGCGACGAGCTTGATATTTACGACATCCCCATCACCCGCATCCTCGACAGCTACATGGATTACGTCGGCATGCTCAAGGGCCTGCGCAGCGAAAACGGGCTGGACATCAACGTCGCCGGCGATTTCCTGGTGATGGCCGCCACCCTCATGGAAATCAAAAGCGCCATGCTTCTCCCCAAGCCGCCGCCCGCCGAAGGGGCAACCGACGCGGCCGCGGATTTGGTCGATCCGCGCTACGAGCTTGTCCAGCAGCTTCTCGAATATAAAAAGATCAAAGACTCCGCCGCCCTCCTCGAGCAGCGCCAGAAAGAGCACGAGCAGCGCTTCCGCGCGTGCCCGCCTCGGCTTCCGGCTCCCCCGACGAGCCGCCCCCGCTGGATCTCGATGAGGTTCAGATATGGGACCTGCTCACCGCCTTCAGCCGCCTGATGAGAGAAGTCGGCGTGCGCGGCCCCCGCATCCATGAAATCATCGACGACGACACCCCGATCGACCTCCACGCCGCCGACATCGACGACCGCGTCAACCGCGAGGGCCGCCTCTCGCTTCGCGCCCTCCTCGTCGGCCGCAAAAGCCGCGGGGAAATGATCGGCATATTCCTCGCATTATTGGAACTGATCCGCCAGAAGAAAATCCTCGTTTCCCAGGCCGACGACGCCATCGACATGGAAATCACCCCCGCCCCCGAAGAGCACCGCCGGACCTACGTAGAGGCCCAGCAGTAGCTTTTCCGATCTATGCTATAATCGTTTAGCCGCGCGTCCCCTAAGCGGAGCGCAAACTCGTGTGGAACCGCGCTTTCTTTCAGTTAAGTATCCTATACTCATAGCTCCATGATCCGACCCGCGACAATCCACGATATCCCCCGAATCCAGGAGATCATCAACAGCCATGCCGAGCTGGGGAAGATGCTCTTCAAGAGTCTTGCCCAGCTTTACGAATCCCTGCGCGATTTCGCCGTCTACGAGATCGAGGCCGAGAACAGCGATTTCCGCGTCACGCCCGGCCAGGTGGTTGGCTGCACCGCCCTCTCCGTCCTCTGGGCCGACCTCGCCGAGGTCCGGTCGCTTGCCGTCGATGAGGAATTTCGCGGCCGCGGCATCGGCCGCCGGCTCGTCGAATGGTGCGCCGAAGAAGCCGCCCGCCTTCAGATCCGGAAATTGATGACCCTCACCTACGAAAAGGAATTTTTCGAAAAGTTGGGCTTCGAAGTGGTGCAAAAGGAAAGCCTGCCGCTGAAAGTCTGGAGCGATTGCGTCCGCTGCCCCAAAAACGCCAACTGCGACGAAATCGCCATGGTCCGCACCCTGCGCGACGTTCCCATGATCGTAATGCACCAGGCCCCGCCCACCCCGCGCGGGGTGAGCATTCCGGTGCTTCAGGATTCCGTAGAAGATTAAAACTACACTCTCACCGCCGAGAGCAGCAGAGCGCTGAGAAATAGAAAAGATTTGTTTTTCCTCGGCGCTCTCTGCGGTCTCCGCGGTGAGCCGCTTTGAATTTCCCCGCCGCGACCCTATGATTGCGATGATGATACACGACAACCTCTCCCAATCGATCGAAATCCTCTCATCCCGAATGCTTGCCATTCGGGACTCTCTTTGACTTGCCCGCAAAACTCGTTCGCAGAAAAGAATTAGAAACCAAGATGGGCGAAGAAGGATTCTGGAACAACCAGGATTCCGCCAAAGGCGTTGTCGCCGAGGTGAAGGCCCTCAAGGCCCTCATCGATCCCCTGGAGGCCATGCTGCGCGGCATTGATGACGTCAAGGCGATGTACGAGCTCGCCGAGGAGGCCGGCGATGCCGAGTCGATGGACGAGGCCGACCGCATGCTCACCGACCTGGAGACCAAGGCCGAAAAAGTCGAGCTTCAATCCCTGCTCGACGGCAAGAACGATTCGCGAAACTGTTTCGTCCAGATTCACGCCGGCGCCGGTGGCACCGAAGCCCAGGACTGGGCCGAGATGCTCCTCCGCATGTACCTCTACTATTTCGAACGCCGCGGCTGGGATGTCTCCGAGGTCGACCGCACCTGGGGCGAGCAGGCCGGCATCAAAAACGTCACTCTCCTGGTAAAAGGCGAATACGCCTACGGCTACATGCGCGCCGAGTCGGGCGTCCACCGCCTCGTTCGCCCCAGCCCCTTCAACGCCCAGAACAAGCGCCAAACCAGCTTCGCGTCCGTCGATGTCGTTCCCGATTTTGAGGAAGACGATTCCGATATCGAAATCCCCGAGCCGGACATGGAGATCGTCGCCTTCGTCCGCGCCTCCGGCCCCGGCGGCCAAAACGTCAACAAGGTCGCCTCCGCCGTACGAATCACGCACAAGCCCACAGGAATCCAGGTCACCTGCTCGGTCGAGCGCAGCCAGCAGCAGAACAAACGCCTCGCCATCGCACTACTCAAGGGCCGGCTTGAACAAATCGAGCAGGCCAAGCGCGACGACGAGCTAAAGGCCCTCTACGGCGAAAAAGGCTCCATCGCCTGGGGCAACCAAATCCGCAGCTACGTTCTCGACGACCGCCGCGTCAAAGACCACCGCACCAACGTCGAAACCACCAACGTCGAAAGCGTCCTCGACCGCGGCGAACTCGATCGATTCATCGATGCCGAGTTGCGACGAAAAAAGAAAAAATCAGCGGAAAAGAATTAGCGGCGATGCCGCGCGGGCCCGAACCAGACACGCGGCCAATATCTTCCCATCGCGGCGATTGCTCACAAATTCATTTCGCCAGCTTCGCCACCACCCGCCAGATCAAATGCGGCGAAAGCCTTCGCGGCTGCGACTTATTGAATTCATCCACCAACTTCTCAAACTCCTCCGTATACGGCAGCCGATCCCGCCGCCCGATCTGTTTCCCCAGAAGCTCGCGAATTTTCTGCTCTCCTTCTGCACCCACCTCCGGTGAAGGGCTTCGCGCCTCCCCCAGTTTCGGCAGCTTGCCCCCTTTCCGCAGGTTCAGCAGGTGCCGCCAGACTTCGCGCCGAGTCGGCTTCGGCTCGGAATGTTGCGCCGCATACGCCTCGAACAATCGCTCGAATTCCGGCGTATATGGCAAATCATCCGCCGTACGCCCAATCTGCTCGTAGATCTGCATGAGAATTTCCCGCTTCGCCGGCACCGCCGCCTCAACTCCCGCAAAAAGCGCCGTCGGCGCCGCTCCGTCTTCCACCGATGCCGCCCCCGCCGACGCCGTCGTCCGATCCAGCAGCAGCAGAACATTTCCGAACGGATCCTTCACCGCCGCCCGATACCCGCGCGTCGCCTGCCTCGGCGGCTGCACGAATTTGAGCTTCAACTGCTCCCGCCGCGCATACAAATCCCGCACATCATCAACCAGATAGTAAATCTCCTCCGCCGGCTGATCCGCATCGCTGCGCAGCACCAGCTCCGTCGCCCCATCCCCCATCACAAATCCCGCGCTCTGCTTATCTTCCCGCAGCAGCTTCATCCCCAGAACATCCCGGTAATAGTGAACCGCCCC
Organism: uncultured Phycisphaerales bacterium; assembly: GCA_963755915.1. Lineage (GTDB taxonomy): Bacteria > Planctomycetota > Phycisphaerae > Tepidisphaerales > Tepidisphaeraceae > PALSA-1353. The sequence continues at coordinate 721,563 of CAVWLP010000002.1, read as the reverse complement.
CGCCAATGCAGGCACGCGCAGGATAATGCGATCGATTTTGCGAAGCATTCGGGGAAAACCAGAAACCCGAAACCAGAATGTCGAATCAAGCCCAAATGACGAAACCCGAATTCGGATTCATTCCGTCATTCTGGTTTCGGACATTGATTCGGCATTCGGGTTTCGGAATTCTGGTTTCTGGTCCTCGTCCTCTTCCTCCGCCTGCTTCTGCTCGCTCTGGCTCGGCACATGGAATCCGCCGCGGACGACAAAAATCACTCCCACCAGGTTCCAGAAAATCTGCACGAGCCGAATCGACATCGTCAGCGCAAACGCCTGCCCCACGGTTGCCCCCTGCGGTTCCAGCAGCTTGATCGCGAAATATTCCATAACCCCCGCCCCCTGTGGGCTGATCGGGATTGCCCCCGCCAGCACGATCACCGGCACCGCCATCCAGTAGTAAAACGAAGCGATGTGCAACCCAAACGCGATCCCGCAGAGCTGTGCAGAGGTGATCACCACCATGTGAACCGGGAAACTCACCAGCAATGCCCCCAGCGCCAGAAACGGCCGCTGCCCGTAAATGTGCATCGTTTCGATCGCGTTGCTCACCTGCTTCTGCCACGGAAGCCGCTTGATCAGAAATTCCAAACCGGTCAGCCGCCGCAGCATCGGCACATAAAAGACCACCATCGAGACGACGATCACAGCGATGATCCCCGCCGACGCGATCGCCACCTGCCGACAGCGCGGGATATGGCTCTGCAGCGCCGCCATCGTCCCCCCCAGAATAATCAGCGCCACCAGCCCGATCGCACGGTCTACTACCACCGACATCACCGCCCGCGTGCGGTGGTGCGTCTGCCGGGCCACGTAATACGCCTTCAAAAAATCTCCCCCCGTCGATCCCGCCGGCACGATGGTGTTATAAAACATCGCCACCATGTTCAGCACAAACGTCCGCGCAATCGTTAGCCGGATATCCAGCGCCTTCAGCAGCTCGTGCCAGCGAAGGCTCGTGATGATCACCGTCAGCGGAAAAATCGCCAGCGCCGCCAGGATGTAATAGACATCCGCCTCCTTCACCATCCGCAATACGCCCATCTGCACGCGCGGATGTGGCACCGTAATTTCATAGTTCGGATAATCCGAAGCCGGCTCCCACATCGCCGCCGGACCATCCGGGTTGGTGCGCCAGCAGCAGCCGCCGCACCGTCTTCAGGTCCGGCGAAAGATCCACCCCCACGATATAGCTCACCTGCCCCTCGCCAAAGATACGATAGTTCGCCCGGTCCGGCTCATTGACGACATCACCCCTCGTAATCGTTATCTGTTTCCCCGTCCGTGGATCGATCACGTCGAAATAGTTCGATGCGTCCGTGGCATACTCGTTGGCAACCCGAACGTCTTTCGTCGGCATCGTGTTGCCCGGCAAAACCGCCCACACGTGGTCATGCCACGACATCTTGCTGATGACCCACCATATTCCGATAACAGCGATTCCCCACCGTACCAGGAACTTCCCGAGTTTCAGGACGGTCTTCTTACTTATCACCCTTGGCGAGCTCCTGGCAGTGTCGGAAACGTTGGATTCAAGTAATACAGGCATCGAATTCTTATTATCGGCAGGAAATTGGCAACTCCACCAAACCTCCTGTATTGTTTTGCCGCCATGTTTGGACGCAAAATCATCGTTGTTGCCCTGCTTTTATACGCCGCCGTGATGGGCTGCGTCATGTCCGTCCAGGAATCGTCCTCCACCGGCCCCACCACGGGGTCCGACGACCTCGCCTCCGGCGCCGAAACCGAGTCGCCAACCTCGTTCACATCCCCGATCAGCATCCATTCTGCGGCGTAGCCATCCGCCTCCAGCGCGTCGATTGGGTGGAGGAATATAAGAAAACCATCGACCAGATCGCCGCCGACGGCGCCGACACCGTCTCCCTCGTCGTCGACGCCCGCCAGGAAAATGCCGAGAGCACCTGCATGTACGTCGACATGCGAAAAACGATGACCGTCCCCCAGCTCACCGACATCATCGCCCACGCCAAGAGCAAGGGCCTGCGCGTCATCCTTATGCCCATGGTCCTGCTCGATAATCCCCCAGAGCGGCGACGAATGGCGCGGCACCCTCAAACCCCCGACTGGCACGACTGGTTCGACAACTACCGCGAGATGATCGAGCACTACGCCCGCATCGCCCAAAGCACCGGCGTCGATGTCCTCGTCGTAGGCTCCGAACTCGTCAGCTCCGAAAAAAATGCCCCCGATGAATGGGTCACCACCATCCGCGACGTCCGTTCCATGTACAGCGGCCAGCTCACCTACTCTTCCAACTGGGACCGCTACGAGCAGGTCCCCTTCTGGAAATATCTCGACTTCGTCGGCATGAACAGCTACTGGACCCTCGGCTCAAATCACAACGTCAGCGTCGAAGAGATCAACGATGTATGGAAGCACATCCAGGACAAAATGTTCTCCTTCCTGGAAAAGGTTCACAAGCCCGTCATCCTCCTGGAAGCCGGCTGGTGCAGCCTCCAGAACGCCGCCAAGGATCCCTGGGACTACACCCAGGACCAGCTCCCCGCCGACAACGATTTGCAAAAAAAGCTTTATGAAGGCTTCTTCGAAAGCTGGTGGAACAAGCCGCAGTTAGCCGGATTCGTCCTCTGGGAAATGCATCCCGGCGACGATGGCGACGGCAAGGGCTACACCCCCCAGGGCAAGCCCGCCGAGCAGGTCATGCGCGATTGGTTCGCCAAGCCGCGTTGGAAGATCGGCCAGACCCCGTGAAACCCCGTTTCGCTTTCCCCCGCCAGCCTGCCAGTAGCGGCGAAAATGACTAAAGTCGGCTGCCGGCCTTCCGAAAAACCTTAGACCATCTCGTCTTCCCCCCGTCTCGCATCAACGCTTAAAATTTCGTGGTTCAGCCGCTTTTCGCTGGCGAGCCTGTGAATGGACCCGCTCACAGAAAATTCAGTTCATTCCTCAACCTTTTTTGAAATAATGTCTTCGCCGCGCTTTTGAGTTGTATCGCTTGGCGATGGAAGAAAAAGGGAGGATCTTGTATGCGGAATTTCGTCAACCTCGAGCTGAACTCAAATCCACCGGGCTCGATCCATCCCACCGCTTTTGTCCAGGGAGACCTCTCGCTCGGCGAAGGCGCCTCCATCGGCCCGTTCTGCACCATCGAAGGGTCGGTCAGGATTGGCCCCGGCACAAAAATCCTCGCCAACTCCACGATTAGCGGCAATACCGTCATCGGATCGCGCTGCACGATCGGCCCAAATGCCGTAATCGGCGGCCCACCCCAGCACCGCGGATATGACGGCCGCGAAACCTTCGTCGTCATCGAGGACGACGTTGTCATCCGCGAATTCGCCACGGTAAACCGCGCCATGACGATGGGAATGGAACACGCAACGCGCATGGCGCGGCGCAATGCTGATGATCGGCTCCCACGTCGGCCACGACGGCCAGGTCGGTGAATACGCCACCCTCGCCAACGCCGTTCAGTTGGGAGGCCACGTCAGCGTCGGCGATCGCGCCTTCGTCGGCGGCGGAACAGTCGTCCACCAGTTTGTTCGCGTCGGCCGCCTCGCCATCATCGCCGGTGGCGAAGCAATGGCCAAAGACGTCTTGCCCTACGGCGCCGTCTTTCGCGACCGCCACAAAGGCTACAACGCCGTCGGCTGCCGCAGGGCCGGCCTCGACCCCGCCCACATCCGCGCCCTTCGCGCCCTCTTCCGCCGCATTCACGCCGCCCCCAGCGCCGTCCAGGCGGCGAGACAGCTTCGCGCCCAGCTCTGGGACGATTCGGTCCCCGCGGTTCGCGAAGTCCTCGCATTCATCGAATCCACCGTCCGCGGAATTCAGCCCAGCGCCGGCGCTCCCGAGCAAGACGGCTCACCCACAGAAACCCCCGGGAACAATCACATGTCGCGAATGAATGGGGGCCAGAGGTGGGCTACCGAGAGTCCGATTCGCCAATCGAACCCGGCAAACCGCTGATTCGCCCAGGCGCAATTCCATTTCGCAACCGTTAACAGAGCTCTTCACCTTAACGGCCCCAACGGCCCCGCAAAGCACCGCATTTTTCACCCGGCCTTCCGACTTTAGTCGGCAGGTGTTTGGTTTTTTCAAACGCCTCACCAGCCAATAAATTCATCCCCCTTCCCAAAAATCCCGATCCAGATATACTCATGAGCGCAATGCACGCCACTCCTGAAAGCCACGCCGAAATAAACCGCTAGGCGCGTCCTGCCCAGGCCGCGCCTGATCCTTCCCGTTTGACTCCCGCTTCCGTCCGAATAATTTAGCCCATTCTATTTCGAGGAGATTCCTCCCATGCAAGCCATCCAGACGCGCTATCGCACCCACACCTGCGGCCAGCTCCGCAGCCCCGACGTCGGCAAATCCGTCAAGCTCGCCGGCTGGGTCCATTCCTATCGCGACCACGGCGGTCTCGTCTTCATCGACCTCCGCGACCGCGACGGCCTCACCCAGCTCGTCTTCGACGCCGACGCCTGCGGCAAAACCTTTCACGAAGAATCCCGCAAGTTCCGCTCCGAATGGGTCATCAGCATCGCCGGCCAGGTCACCGCCCGCGGCCCCGATCTCGTCAACAAGAAAATCCCCACCGGCGAAATCGAAATCCGCGTCAAGGACCTGGAAATCCTCAGCACCTCCCCCACGCCTCCGTTCACCCCGGATGAGCACGAGACCGTCTCCGAGGAAAAACGCCTCACCTATCGCTATCTCGATCTTCGCCGCAGCGAGATGCAGACTGAACCTCTCGCACCCGCTACCGCGTGACGAAAATCATGCGCGACTATCTCGGCGACCTTGGCTTCTGGGAAATCGAAACGCCCTTCCTGACCAATCCACCCCCGAAGGCGCGCGCGATTTCATCGTCCCCTCGCGCCTCGTCCCCGGCAGCTTTTACGCCCTGCCCCAGTCGCCGCAGCTTTTCAAGCAGCTTCTGATGGTCAGCGGCTGCGACAAATACATGCAGATCGTCCGCTGCTTCCGCGACGAAGACCCGCGCGCCGACCGCCAGGCGGAGTTCACCCAGCTCGACGTGGAAATGTCCTTCATCGACCGCGAAAACATCATCGAGCGTCATCGAGGGCCTGCTCCGCAAAATCTGGAAGGAAATCCTCGGCAAGGAAATCCCCAGCCCCATTCCGCGCATGTACTACGACGAGGCGATGGGCCGCTTCGGCTCCGACCGCCCCGACCTGCGCTTCGGGCTCGAACTCGCACGACATCACCGATCTCGCCCACCAGACCGATTTCGGCGTCTTCAAAAACGCCCCCATGGTCAAAGCCATCGCCGTCCCCGGCGGCGGAAAGCTCAGCCGCAAAGACACCGACGCCCTCGCCGAGTGGGCCAAAGGGTTCGGCGCCAAAGGCCTCGCCGTCACCAAGGTCACCGCGACCGGCCTCGACACCGGCGTCGCCAAATTCCTCGCCCCCATCGCCCCAAAGCTCATCGAGCTTACCGGCGCTAAAGACGGCGATCTCCTCTGCTTCGCCGCCGACAAACCCAAAATCGTCCACAAGGTCCTGGGCGAATTGCGCCTGAAAATGGCCCGCGATCTCAAGATCGCTCCGTCCACCGAATTCGCCTGGGTCTGGATCGTCAAATTCCCCGCCTTCGAATTCGACGAAACCGAAAAACGCTTTACCAGCACCCATCATCCGTTTACTTCGCCGCTGGATGAAGACCTCTCCAAGCTCGATTCCCGCGACCCGCAGGTCGTCGAATCGATCCTGAGCAAGGCCTACGACATCGTCGTCAACGGCACCGAAGTCGGCGGCGGCTCCATCCGTATCCACCGCATCGACACCCAGCAAAAAGTCTTCTCGCTATTGGGCATCGACGACGCCGCCCAGAAAGCCAAGTTCGGCTTCCTCCTCGACGCCCTCCAATACGGTGCCCCACCCCACGGCGGATCGCCCTCGGCCTCGACCGCCTCATCATGATCCTCCGCGGCATCGCCAACATCCGCGACGTCATCGCCTTCCCCAAAACCCAAAGCGGCGCCGACCTGATGTGCGGCGCCCCAGCGCCGATTGATGAGAAGCAGATCCGCGAGGCGAATATCCGCGTGATGATGCCGGTGAAACAAACGCCGAATCAGCCGGGCTGAGCGCCGCGGCCTTTGTGCCGTTCCTTGCGGATGGCATGCAATTGTACAAGCGAGTCGCGATCTTTCTGTCGTCCGACGTGCTCTTTGACGCGGATTAAATCGTCGAGGCTGATCGCCTTCAGATCGAATTTGCCTGTATTGAAGATCTCGGCATTTTTCATTAGAGCCTCGTAATCACCCAGCGGCTCGACCCAGCCCAGCAAATCGATAGGACCCAGCCGCGTGTTGAAAGTGTAGTTGTTGCCCAAAGCCAGTGCCCTTGCGTCGATCACGACCGGCAAACCCGCAGGCGCTCCCCGAAGTCCCGGCTTGAGTTCCTTTAGAGCTTCCGCGAGTCGATTTAGATTTTCGGGAGTTCGCCGATAGCAAAGATCGATGTCAAACGTCATCCGCGAACTACCCATAAGTATTTCTGCCTGCCCGCCAATGACAATAAATTCAACGCCGTAACGCATCAGCAGTTCTGCGATGGCAAGTAGACCGCGCTCAGCCATTTTCAATTTCCCTGTTCGTATCCGATTTCGCCACTGCCGCTTCCCTCGCCAAGTCTGCCTTTAATATTCGCTTTTCGGGAGTAAGCCTGAGATTCTCGCGAATCGCTTTCCAATCGGCTTCACTCAAGTCGATCTCCTCGTCCGCCGCGATCGCATTTTCGGATTCAAATACTCGCACCGTCGGCCGCGCCGTACGATTTCGCCGCCCGATTTCCAGCAACTCCAGCGCCGACTCGCGCGCGTCATCTCCCTGCCGCAGCCGCTCCTCCGGCGTCAATTTCAAATTCTCCCGAATCAGCGACAAATCCACCCCGTTCTCATCCTGCTCCCCATACCACTTCGGATCGCGCATCCGCCGAAGATATTCCTCACCGCTCATCATTCCTCGGATTATATCCCCCTTTCCCCCCCAACTGAATTACCCCCCGCCGTCCGGTCGATTATATTCCTACCGCACCCAAATGATCGGCCATTCACGTGTACGTCGGCAAGGAAATCGCGGTCAACGTCACCGGCAAGCGACTCAAGCCTGTCGCCTGCGAGAAATGCGCCAGCTCCTTTTTCTACGAACTCACCCGCGTCGGCGTCGGCAAGGCTTCGTCGCCGTTTTTTCTCGCGCAAGGCTGGGCACGCAAAAGAGCCGAAAAATCCGCCCGCCGAAACCTCGACAAACGCCTCGCCCGCGAGGCGGAAATGGTGCCCTGTCCGAAATGTCATTGGGTGAACCAGGACCTGATCGAAATGTACCGCCGCAGGCAATATCGCGGCGGGTGGATGCTGATCGCCCTGCTTATCGTGGCCGGCGTAATCGCAACGCCGGTCATCACCGCCGAGCTCTATAACTCCCCCGGATTCAGATTCGACCGCGCGATCCCCACCCAGATCGCAATCTTTTCCCTCTTTCTCCTCGCGGCCGTCATCGTCTGGTTCGTTCGCCGAATGCTTCGCGAGAGAATCAACCCCAACGCGACGTTTCCCTCCCTGCCGAACCTCCCGCCCGGCACACCGCCGGCACTCATGGAAACAACTGATCCCCAGACAGGCGAGAAGCAGCATACGGTCTTCCCAAGCAGCCTGCCCCCACAGGCCGGCCCCGCGCCGTGGGCTACTTTCCGACCCGCCCAGGTCCAGTTCCCGGACGTCTGCTGCGTCTGTCTCCAGCCGGCAACGACAAAATACTCCCCGCCTCTCAAATTCAACGACCACAGCGATCTCGCCGTACCCCTTTGCCGCCGATGCAAAATGCATCTTCATCTGAAGTGGTGGGTGACCATCTTCATGGTTGCCATCGTCTTCGCCGCCATCGGTGGCTTCCTCGCCTCTCTCCCCCATGGGATCGATAACATCGGCCGATGGATGATCTTCATCCTCATCACATTGTTCGGCTCTCTCGTCGGCGGCGTGTTGATCGCCGGCCAATACTCCCGTCCCTATCGCATGAAAGTCATCGACCACGATCGCCACATCGTCAAATTCGCCGCCGCCAATCCCGATTACACCGCCATGCTGATCGACCAGGTCCACGAATCGGATGGCTACCAACTGACTTCCAACCAATGAACCTCGGAAATGCCAAGAAATATAGCCACAGATAAAATCAGATTGAAATCAGATTCTAAAAATCAAAATATCTGAGTGTGACCTTCCCCACGTTCGGTGGGCGCGGCCTGAAGCCGGATAATCCGGCTGAAGGAGCGAATTGCCATGGGACGCAAACATTATTCCAGGGAGTTTCAGGACGAAGCCTGCAAACTCGTCACCGATCAAGGCTACACACAAAGGAAAGCGGCCCAGGAACTGGGCCTTCCGGTGCACATCGTGCATCACTGGATGAAAAAACGTGGACTGATCAAGCCCGCGGCTGAGGAGCCCGCGTTTCCAGACACCAACGATCCGACGCTGCTCAAGGCCCGCATCCGCGAGTTGCAAAAGCAATTGCGGCGGGTCGAAACCGAGAAGGAGATTTTAAAAAAAGCGACGGCCTACTTCGCATGCCAGAACCCATGAGATTCGCCTGGATCAAAGAACATCGGGACCCGTTCGATCTGGCCGCATTGTGCGATGCGCTGGAAGTCAGCCGCAGCGGGTATTACGCCTGGCTGAAACGTCCAGCCAGCCCGCGGCACAAGCGCCGGGAAGAGCTGACTGAGAAGATCCGCGAGGTTCATGAGGAGAGTCGCTATACCTACGGCAGCCCGCGGGTGCACGCGGAGCTGGCGGATCGGCAGGTGAGCGTCTGCGTGAACACGGTGGCGCGTCTGATGAAACAGGCCGGATTGCAATCGCGGATTCGCCGGCGATTCGTCGTCCATACCACCGATTCGAATCACGATGAGCCGGTCGCGGCCAATGTGCTGGACCGCCAGTTCGCAACTGAGGCGCCCAACCGCAAGTGGTGCTGCGACATCACCTACGTTCCGACGGATGAAGGATTCCTATACCTGGCGGCCGTGATCGACCTGTGCAGTCGGAAAATAGTCGGCTGGTCGATGGCCGATCATCTGCGAAGTGAGCTGTGTCTGGAAGCGATATCGATGGCGCTGACACATCGCCGACCGGAGCGAGGTTTGCTGCACCACTCCGATCGCGGTGTCCAATACGCCTGCGAGACTTATCGACAGATGCTGGCGGAGCATGGGATGGAGCGGAGCATGAGCCGCACCGGCAATTGCTACGACAACGCGGTGATGGAGAGCTTTTTCAGCACGCTGAAGACGGAGCTCATTTATCACGAGCACTACGCAACGCAAGCGGAGGCTCGGCGTTCGATCTTTGAGTACATTGAAGTGTTTTACAATCGCCAGAGACGTCACTCGGCGATAGGCTACCAAAGCCCCGAAGCGTTCGAGGCCAGCCTGAACTGACGATTTGGCCGCGCCCACCGAACGTGGGGAAGGTCAGTGCATCTGATTTAAATCTGTGGCCAATTCGCATTTCCCCGCACTCCAAAATCCCCATTTAACACAAGCCCAACAATCCCAAACACCCAAAGCGCACAAAGAAAATCCCCATTTCTGCCAATTTCTTCGCGGTATTTCCCCCCTCGCGCCGATCAACCCCGTAGCGGGCCCCTCGCTCCGCGCGTATGATTTACTCCCCAGAACCAGACGTGAGTTAACCACATGATCCGTACCAAAATTGTCGCCACCATGGGTCCCGCCTGCGGCGATGTCGAAACCCTCTATTCCCTTTTCCAGGCCGGCGTCGATGTCTGCCGACTCAATTTCTCCCACGGCGATCTCGATTCACACCTCCAGATGCTCCGCAACATCCGCGAAGCCGCCGTTCGCTGGAGCCAGCCCATCGCCGTCCTCGGCGACCTCTGCGGCCCCAAGATCCGCCTCGGCCAAATCGCCGCCCACGACGGCTGCGATGGCATGCCCATCGCCGTCGGTGACGAACTCGTCATCCAGCGCGCCCCCATCCTCGGCAAAAACCGCCGCGTCAGCAGCATCTACGCCAACCTCATCGACGACGTCCAGGTCGGCCATCGCCTCCTCGTCGAAGACGGCTTGCTCCGATTTATTTGCACCGAGAAAAATTTCGGCGAGCTCCGCTGCAACTGCACCATCGGCGGCATCCTCCGAACCTCAAAAGGCATCAACCTTCCCGACAGCCGCGTCAACGTCCCCGCCGTCACCGATCGCGATTGGGAATGCGTCGACTGGGCCATCGAAAATGATCTCGATTACCTCGCCCTCTCCTTCGTCCGATACGCCCAGGACATTCTCCTCCTTCGCGAGCATCTGCAAAATAAAGCCGCCGACATTCATCTCATCGCCAAGATCGAAAAAGCCGAGGCGCTCGATCAGATCGACGACATTCTCGACGCCTCCGACGGCCTGATGATCGCCCGCGGCGACCTCGGCGTCGAAATGGACGTCGCCCAGGTCCCCATCATCCAGAAAGAGCTCGTTCGCCGCTGCCAGACCTCCGGCAAGCCCGTCATCGTCGCCACGCAAATGCTCCAGTCCATGATCGAGCAGGCCAGCCCCACCCGCGCCGAGGTCAGCGACGTCGCCAACGCCATCTTCGACGGCACCGACGCCGTCATGCTCAGCGGCGAAACCTCCGTCGGAAAATTCCCCCTCGGCTCCGTCCACACCATGTCACACGTCGCCAAGGTCACCGAGGAATATCTCATCAGTTCCGGCGCCGCGCCGTTCCCCAGGGGCAAACCCGTCTCATCCACCCTGCGATTCTCCTCCGCCATCGCCCACGGCGTCCGCGACATGGTCGCCGACCTCAAGGTCAAGCTCGTCGTCATCTGGAGCCAGACCGGCGCCACCGCTCGCATCTTCTCCAAGAGCCGCTTCCCCGTCCCCCTCGTCGCCCTCTCCAGCGACCACCGCGTGCTGCGAAAAATGTCCCTCCACTTCGGCGTCATCCCCCACGAAATGTCACCCCCGCAAACCATGCTCGATCTCGTCGACGCCATCGATTCCCTCGCCCGCGACCGTAAATTCGCCGCCCTCGGCGACCGCATCATCATCGTCGCCGGCGCCGCCCTCGGCACCCCCGGAACCCTCAACGGAATCATCCTCCACACCATCGGCGAACGCTGGACCGGCGAAGTCGAATCCCCGCCACTCGCACAGGCCGTCGCACAGCAACCATGAAATTCCTGTCCCTCCTCGTCGCTCTCTCTGTATTTTCCACTCTCTTCGCCTGCGCCAATAGCACCGCCCCCACAACCCAGCCGGCGCTCACCGCGATGCCCGCCAAAGAAGGCACCGCCGACTACTGGCTCGCCCAGCCCGCCCAGTTTTCCGTCACCTCGCCCAACTTTTTCGCCCTCTGGAACGCCTGCACCCAAACGCTGCTGTTTGACCAATTCGATATCGACGAGCAAGACCAGCGCCTCGGCGTCCTCACAACCTTCCCCATGATCTCCAAGCAATTCTTCGAACCCTGGCGCAGCGACGCCGGCACCATCGACGCAATCCTTTTGGATTCTCTCCAAACCGTCCGCCGCACCATCCGCTTCGACATCTCCCGCCAGCCCGACGGCTCCTTCATCGCCTCCCCCAAGGTCCTCGTCGAACAGTCCTCCCACCCCGAGCGCCGCCTCACCGCGCAATATCAGTACACCCAGGCCTTCGTCAACCTCGGCGAGCAACCCAACCGCACCACCGACCAGGGCGTCGTCGTCCCCAACCGATACTGGTTTGCAATGGGCCGAGACGCCGCGATGGAAGAGCAACTCGCCCACGCCGTCCGAAACCGCGTGAATGGGAAATTCGAAGCCCGAAACCAGAATACCGAATCAAGCCCGAAACCCGAATGACGAATTTTATCTTGGCCCCTTCGGTCATTCGTCATTCGGATTTGATTCGGAATTCGGATTTCTGGTTTCGAGCTTCCCTATAATTTCCCCATGACCCCCCAATACTTCTCCGACAAATTCTCCTCCGCCCTCACCTACCCCGACTACCTCCAAACCGGCACCGAAGAGCAGCGCCGCCGCTGGACCCAGGTCTACGACATGGCCCGCCTCACTTCCGCCCAGCAGTCGCTCGTCAAAAGCTTCACCCGCCAGCTAAACCTCCTGCTCATCAGCGGCATCTGGTGCGGCGACTGCGTCCAGCAGTGCCCGCTCATCGCGCGCATTTCCGAATCCAACCCCGAAAAACTCCCCCTGCGAATTCTCGACCGCGACCAGCATCGCGACCTCGCCGATCAATTCCGCCTCAATGCCGGCGACCGCATCCCCGTCCTGATTTTCCTCGCCGAGGATTTCGAATTCTGCGGCGCCTACGGCGAGCGCACCATCTCCCGCTACCGCATCTTCGCCAAACGCTACCTCGATCCCCAGTGCCCCACCGGCATCGTCGCGCCCGATCAGGCAGAGATCGACGCGACCCTGGCCGACTGGCTCACCGAAATCGAGCGCATCCACCTCATGCTCCGCCTCAGCCCCCGCCTGCGACAGATACACGGCGACTAAACGGAATCCCGAAACCAGAAATCCGAATACCGAATCAAGCCCGAATGACGAATGACAAACAAAATTCAGTCATTCGGGTTTCGGATTTGATTCGCCATTCTGGTTTCTGGTTTCGGAATTCCACCCTCCCGTCCCATAACGAAAAATCGTCCATATCGCGCCCTTTAGATTCGTTCGCACTCGAACGCGAATCCGATATCCTCCTCTCCAAGTGCCCGATTCCCCCATCACGATCATCCTCGCCGGCGGCGGCACCGGCGGCCATCTATACCCCGGCATCGCCGTCGCCGAGGCGCTGAGATCCGTGCTCCCAACAGCACGCCCCCTCTTCCTCTGCACCACCCGCGAAATCGATCGCGTCATCCTCACCCCCACCGGTTTCGAATTCATTCCCCAGCCCATCGTCCCCCCGCGCTTCGCCGACGTCCTCAAAGTCATCGTCACCTGGCGACAAACCCGCGCCCTCGTCGGCGAAATTCTCGCAGACCGCAAACCCGCCGTCGTCGTTGGCCTCGGCGGTTACGCCGCCGGAACCGCCGTCCGATCCGCCGCTCGAAAAAAAATCCCCACCGCCATCCTCAACCCCGACGTCATCCCCGGCAAAGCCAATCGCTACCTCATGCCCCATTGCCGCCTCATCTGCTGCCAGTTCGAGCAGTCGATCCAGCACATTCCTTCCAAAGATCGCCCGAAGGTAAAAATCACCGGCTGCCCCATCCGCAAAGACATCCGCACCTTTCCCGCGCGTGCCGCCGCCGCCGCCCACCTCGCCATCGACCCCATGCTCCACACCCTCGTCGTCACCGGCGCAAGCCAGGGCGCCGTCACCATCAACGCCGCCATGATCGTCCTCGCCGCCAGCATCAAGCTCAACGGCTGGCAGATCCTCCACCTCGCCGGCCGCGAGCACGGCGAAGAAGTCCGCGCCGGCTATCGCGAAAAAAATATCCCCGCCCGCGTCATCGACTTCACCCCCGACATGGCCGACGTCTGGGCCGTCGCCGACCTCACCGTCAGCCGCTCCGGCGCCAGCAGTTGCGCCGAACTCACCGCCTGCGGCGTCCCCTCCATCCTCATGCCCTACCCCTTCCACAAAGACCTCCACCAACGCGCCAACGCCAAAGTCTTGGCAGACGCCGGCGCGGCGATTCTCATGGACGACGAAAAAGACCCCACCAAAAACTCCCAAAAACTCCGCCCCATCCTCGAATCCCTCCTCTACGACGGCCCCCGCCGCCAAAAAATGTCCGAAACCGCCAAAACCCTCGGCCGCCCCGACGCCGCCGAAGCCGTCGCCAAAGCCATCGCCGACCTGGTCCGCTGAAAGCAATTCAATAGGCAATAGGCAATAGGCAATCTTGACGCTCCCCCTCCCATCCCTACCATTCCCACATATGCCCCCTCACCACCGCACCATCACCCACCCCGCCCTTGCCCCCCTCAAGGAAAAATTCCCCGACACAAAATTCTTCGTCGGCGAGCTCCGCGACATGGTCACCCTCGTCGTCCCGCGCGAGCACATCCTCCCCGTCTGCACCTTCCTCCGCGACGAGCCCACCCTCCGCTACGACATGCTCGCCGAAGTCAACGGCGTCGATTACCTCAACTACCCCGGCGCTCAGCATCGCTTCGCCGTCAACTACGGCCTCACCAGCATCCCCCACAACAATCGCCTCTGGCTCAAGGTCTTCTTCGATCCCACGCTTTCCACCCTCCCCAAAACCGCCCCGCGCGACGAAGAGATCATGGAAAAAGGCGACCCCGCCCTCAAAGTCGATAGCGTCACCTCCATCTGGCCCGGCGCCGAATGGATGGAACGCGAAGTCTACGACATGATCGGCATCATCTTCGTCGGTCACCCCGACCTCCGCAGAATCCTCACCTGGAGCGGCTTCGGCAGTTATCCGCTCCGCAAAGACTACCCCGCTCAGGGCGTCGGTGAACGCGAAAACTTTAAGATCGTCACCCGCGAAGGGGCCTGACGTGCCTACGCAGGACCCAACCCAGCGTTTCTCCACCCGCGCCGACTACTACGCCAAATCCAGACCACGATATCCGCGCGCCCTCCTCGATTTCTGCAAAACCAATCTGGACCTGAAACCTCAGCACGAAATCGCCGACATCGGCTCCGGCACCGGCATCCTCACCGAACTTTTCCTCGAAAACGGCAACCCAGTTTTCGCCGTCGAACCCAACGAACCCATGCGCCGCCAGGCCGAAAAATCCCTCTCCCAATTTAAAAATTTCCACAGCATCCCCGCCACCGCCGAAGCCACGACTTTGTTGGCGCAATCCGTCGATTTCATCCTCGCCGGCCAGGCCTTCCACTGGTTCGACCGCCCCCGCGCCCGCACCGAATTCCTGCGCATCCTCAAACCCGCCGGCCAGGTCCTCCTCATCTGGAACGACCGCGCAAAGGTCGATTCTGCCGACGGTTTTTCCGCCGCCTATGATTCTGTCGTGCGCGAATTCGAAACCGACTGGCACAAAGTCCACCACGAGCAATACACCGGCCCCGATTCTCCAGCCATTACCGAATTCTTCTCCCCCGGCTCCTTCAAGCTCCAAACCTTCGAAAACCCCCAGCCCCTCGATCTCGACCACCTCATCGCCCGCGCCCTCTCTTCATCCTATCTCCCCCTCCCCGGCCAACCCGGCTGCGATAAAATGCTCGCCCGCCTCCGCGAAATCTTCAATCGCTTCGCAGAAAACGGAAAAGTAGTGCAGCCCTACACCACGAAACTGTATCATGGCCGCCTCACCTGATCGGCCGCACGAATGTTCGAGCCCCTCACCCAACGTCGCTACCTCATCCCCTTCAAAGCCTCCCGCCTAACCCAGCAGGTGACCGATGTTCTCGTCATTGGTGGCGGCGTCGCCGGCCTCCGCGCCGCCATCGCCGCCGCTGCTGAAGGCGCCGACGTCGTCGTCCTCACCAAGGACACCCTCCACCAGTCCAACACCTGGTACGCCCAGGGCGGCATCGCCGCCGTCCTCCAGCCCGCCGACAGCATCGAATCACACGTCCACGACACCCTCGTCTGCGGCGCCGGCCTCTGCGATCCCAAAGCCGTCCACATCGTTGTCGAAGAAGGCCCCAACCGCGTTCTCGAACTCCTCAAGTGGGGCGCCCATTTCGACAAACAAGCCGGCAACGCCCACGAGCTCTCTTTCGGCCTCGAAGGCGGTCACAGCTTCGCCCGCATCGTCCACGCCTACGGCGACGCCACCGGCAAAGAACTCGCCCAAACCCTCATCAACGCCGTCAAAACCCGCGAAACCATCCGCGTCTCAGAAATGTCTTTCGTCATCGATCTCCTGACCGACCAGGGCCAGTGCGTAGGCGCGCTCGCCACCATAAAAGGCGAGATAAACCTCATCTGGGCCAAGCGCACCATCATCGCCAGCGGCGGTGCCGGACAACTCTTCCGCGAATCCACCAACCCCCGCATCGCCACCGCCGACGGTCACGCCATGGCCTACCGCGCCGGCGCAGCCCTCCAGGATATGGAGATGGTCCAGTTCCACCCGACAACGCTCTACGTCGCCGGCGCCAGCCGCACTCTCATCACCGAAGCCGTCCGCGGCGAAGGCGCCTATCTCGTCGATCGCAACGGCCACCGCTTCATGAAGGAATACCATCCCTCCGCCGAACTCGCCCCGCGCGACGTCGTCAGCCGCGCCATCGTCAATCAGATCCGCAAAACAAATTTCACCCACGTCTACTTGGATGTCCGCCATCTACCCGCCGAGCCTTTCAAGCAGCGCTTCCCACAACTCGCCCAATTGCTCGCCCAGTTCGACATCAACCCGGCGAAGGATCTGATCCCCATCCAGCCCGCCACCCACTACATGATCGGCGGCGTCAGTTGCGATTTCTTCGGCAAAACCACCCTCCCCGGCCTCCACGCCGTCGGCGAAGCCGGTTGCTCCGGACTCCACGGCGCCAACCGCCTCGCCAGCAATTCCCTCGTCGAAGGCCTCGTCTTCGGCGCTCGCGCCGGCACAGATGCCGCCCAATGGTCCCTCTCTCACGAAATCAAATTCCCCAATCACCTCGAGCACCGCATCCCCCGCTCCACAAAAACCGAGCTCGATCTGCCCGACGTCAAAAGCTCGCTGAGAAGCATCATGTGGCGAAACTGCGCCATCGAACGCAGCGGCGAACCCCTTTCCGAAACCCGCGAAATCATCGCCTTCTGGTCCCGCTACGTCATGGACAAAACCTTCACCCCCGCCGAAACCGGCGAAGAAGCCATCCCCGGCTGGGAACTCCAGAACATGCTCACCACCTGCTTTTTAATTACAACAGCCGCCTACACCAGAACCGAAAGCCGCGGCGCCCACTACCGCCTCGACTATCCTGACCGCGACGACGAGCACTGGCGTCTGCATCTCCTCTGGAAACGCCCGATGGAAACCCCAATCCCCAAGCCGGTGGAATGAATTCCCCCCTCTCCCCGTGTAGCCGCCGGGCTTGCCCGGTGCGTCTTCGAATCCTAACGAGTAAAAAAAAATGAGGACGCAATTAGTTGTTAACAAGCTGCGTCCTCGTTTCACTCAATCACCGCTAAAATCTCCCCCAACGACCCAACCATCTCCACCCCCTCCACCCCCTCTTTCCCATCCGGATTCAACCACACCGCCCGCATCCCCACCCCTCGTGCCCCCGCAATATCCAGCTCCAAATTATCCCCCACAAACACCGCCTCCTCCGCCCCCACTTCCAGCCGCTCCAGCGCCATCCGAAATATCCGCGGATCCGGCTTCTTCATCCCCACCTCGTCAGAAATCACCATTACCTCCAGCAGCTCCCCTATCCCCATCGCATCCACCTTCACCCTCTGCGTCGGTTGCCCATTGGTAATCAATCCCCGTCTCACCCCACGATCGCGCAGCGAACGCAAAGTCGCCGTCGCCCCCTCCCTCTCCACGCTGCACTGCGGAAACCTCTCCCGCCAGAATTCCACAAGCTTCCCCACTTCCGGCCGCTCCCTCCACGGCAACGCCGATTGAATATGCGCACAACTCCTCCCTCGACGCATATCCATTCCCATCCGCCGCCCGAATGCACCGCACGATCTCCCCCAATTCCCCCTCCCCCAGCTCCGATCGAAATTTCGCCGCAAAATAGGGCGCAAATCGCTCGATCGAAAGCCCCCGATCCGTCAGCGTCTCATCCAAATCAAAAATCACCGCCCGCGCCAGACCCATCGCCGCAGAATAAGCGATCCACTCTCCTCCGCAAGCCAGCCACAACCCCGCGCCATTTCCCCCGCCTTCCCATTCGGCATTTGGCAATCGGTAGGGGAGTCAGTTTGATCCCGGAACGCCCACGGCGCCGCCGTGGGATGCCTCGCATTCCCATCATCGATTCCAAACTAACCCATTACCCGGCATTCCCCCGTTTGCCCCCCCCATCCCCAACCCCTAAAATCCCCTCCTCCTATGCCCCCTTCCATCGACGATCAACTCCGCCTCCTCTCCCGCCGTTGCGAGCGCATCTTCACCGAAGACGACCTCCGTCGAAAACTCCTCGCCGCCGAAAAATCCGCCAAGCCCCTCCGCATCAAGTTCGGCATGGACCCCACCGCACCCGACGTCACCCTCGGCCACGTCGTCCCTCTCAAAGTCATTCGCCAGTTCCAGGAATTCGGACACAAAGCCGTCCTCATCATCGGCGACTACACCGCCCGCGTCGGTGATCCCTCCGGCAGAAACGCCACCCGACCCGTCCTCAGCGGCCAGCAGATCGACGCCAACGCAAAAACCTACGTCGCCCAAATTGCCAAAATCCTTCTCACGGATGTCGAACATCTCGAAGTCCGCTACAACGGCCAATGGCTCGGCGCCATGAACCTCATCGACCTCATCAAGCTCGCCAGCCGAAAGTCTGTCGCTCAAATGCTCGAGCGCGACAGCTTCAAGGAGCGTTACCAGGCCGGCGGCGACATCCGCATCCACGAATTCCTCTACCCACTCCTCCAGGGCTGGGACAGCGTCGTCATCGACGCCGACGTTGAAATGGGCGGCTCCGACCAGCTCTTCAACAGCCTCGTCGGCCGCGAATTCCAGAAGGAGGAAGGCAAAGACCCCCAGGTCGTCATGGTCACGCCCCTCCTCATCGGCCTCGACGGCAAAGCCAAAATGTCCAAGAGCAAAGGCAACCATATCGCCGTCACCGATCCCCCCTCCGGCCCGGATGGAATGTTTGGCAAAATCATGAGCCTCCCCGATGCCCTGCTCGAAAACTACTTCACCCTCCTAACCGACGAATCCCCCGACCATTTCCGCCCCGCCATCTCCAAAAACCCCCGCGACGCCAAGGTCGCCCTCGCCAAAATCCTCATCACCTGGCTGCACGATTCATCCGCCGCCTCCGCCGCCGAATCCGAATTCGTCAAAACCACCCACGGCGGAGTTCCCGACGAAATGCCCGAAATCACCATCGATCCCACCCCCCAGAAACTCCCGCCCCTTCTCGTTAAAGCCGGCCTCGCCGCCTCCAACAGCGAAGCCATTCGCAAAATCCGCGAAGGCGCCGTACGCATCGATGGCCAGAAACTTCTCGACCCCGCCCAGGAACACACCTTCGAAAAACCCACCGTCCTTCAACTCGGCAACAGAAAGTTCGTCAAAATTATTCCCCAATAGCCCCGAACGAAAAATATTCAACTGCTCAGCAGATTGATGATCTCTTCGAGCTGCCGAATATGCCGCCCCTGCGCCGGCACAAGTTCGCTCTCAATCATCGCCGCCGATTCCGCATCGACCGTTTTGGCCGCTTCTTCCAGGTCTTTCAGTCCATGCGTCTCCCCATCCTTCAGCGTACGCAGCACCGCCGAGTCTCCGAAAATCTGCGCCGTCCCGATTGCAAACTTCACCCACGCGCCCCACGCGCCGGAACTTCCCTCCGCGATTCCTCCGATCGCCGCTATTCGCCGCCGAATGTTCTCCGCCGCCTGCACATGCTCCTGCCGCAGCGCCCGCAGCAGCGCCACGTGTGCCGGCTGGCGACCCTCCTCGATCATCTTCTCGATCGCCATCGCATACGTTTCCGCCGCCGCGATCTCCCCGCGCAAAATTGAATTGAGCTGGCTCACGAATTCCTCGCCTTGGGGGTTATTGCTCCATCGCCCCTCATTGCCGAGATTGCTGCTGCCATTTCCTTGCGCCTGAAGTTCCACGTCGGCTCCTTGAACAGACTTCCAAATTTCATGGCCGCAACCTCCGTACCCGCAACCACAAATTATCCGAAATCCGCCCGCTCAGCGTGTTCACGCCAAAATGAAAAAAGCCGCGTGGCTTTCGCCCGCGGCTGCAAGTGCCTTTTTGTCCCTGTTGTGACGCGATTACTTCTTCGTGCCGAGAATCGCAACCCGCGCCGCCTTCGCGATGCTGAATTTTACCTTCTTGCTCTTCGGAACCAGGATCTCTTTGCCCGCATCCGGACCAAATCGCATGATCATCTTCCGCGCTGGCCGATCCACCAGCTTCAGCTTCCCCAGCCCCGGCAGCGTGAAAACATTCTTCGCGTGCTTGTAAGCCAGTTCAGCCTGCGCCTCCAGAAGCAGCGTCACCTGCTTCTTGGTGATCCCAACCTTTTCCGCCAGATGGGCGGCGATCTCGGACTTCGTCAAACTCTTGTTGGCCATAAAATAGAATCTCCTTTCCTGAGCATCTATATGGAGCCATCACACGCGGTGTCCGCGAGCACATCGCTCGCTTTTCTCCGCGAATCGCCGGGCCATTCCAGCGACATCTCCTCAAAACTACCGGAATAATCGGGCGTTTTCAACGCTCCGCTGCAAAAAACGTCGGATTTTCCAGCGTTTTCAACAGGTTGTCCCCAATCTCATCCATCAACACCGGACCACTTTTCCCGCCCCATTGAATTCTCGGAACGCCCACGGACTTCGGTGAGCTCCCTTCGGGTCTGACTTCGATGAGCCTCAGTCGAATCGAGCCTCAGGGTCGAAGACAGTCGAACCGCGCCGCCGTGAGCTCTTCCCACAAAGGATGAGCCACGACTCCCCGCGCAAAAAAAAGGCCCACAGCCGCCAAGACGCTGTGGGCTCGGGAACTCCTGCCAGAATTTGAGTCATTCTCGTGGGAACACAGGCACAATGCGCTCCCACTGTGGCAGGTTTTTTTGTCTCAATCTCTTTACCGCCCCCTAAAACCGCGCCGTTGCATACCAACGGCCACGAAAACACCTTCAAGAGGCGAACCTCTCCCCTAAATCCACGAATCACATTATCCGTGCTTCACTAAAATTGCAAGAAGAATCCACCAATTCTCCCTTGGAATTTATCTTAATTCTTGCTCCAATTTCGCGGTTAATACCCCTCCTCCGAACCACAAAATCACCAAAAAATGCCGATAAATATCTGCCAGACAACCCGTTACACTCCACAATTCCAGAGCCCCGTTTTTTGGCCAGCCCCTGACCCATCTACACCCGTTTACGTCAACCAATCCATATTTCGCGACAAGCCGCACCCATGGCTCTGCTGCCCCCCTTTGATATCATCCCCTTCGCAGTGCCCTCCCTCTCCCAAAAACTGTTGCCCGTTCTCCAGCTTACCCGCATGGCACTCGTCTTCACCGCCCTCGCCGACAGTGGCTGCGAACTCATGCTCTGGGCCAAACAACGCGCCTATCTCAACCATGGCCTCCTCTGGGACCAGCTCGACCCACGCCAATGCCTCGCCCTCGCATTCCTTTCCATCGGCCTCTATGGCTTCGGCATGAGCCTCAACGACATCATCGACCGCCGTCGCGATCGCCAGATGTCTCCCCATCGCCCCCTCCCCAGCGGCCGCATCGGTGTCGGAACCGCACACATCGTCTGCGCCATGCTCTTCCTCCTCGCCCTCTTCGCCGGCGAAATCTACACTAGCGTCACCGGCGCAAACCTCAGCATCTGGCTCGTCGTCTTCACCATCGCTCTGATCGTCTTCTACGACTTCGCCGCCAAATATCTCGTCCCTCTCGGCCTGCTCTCCCTCGGCCTCATTCGCTTCTTCCACGCCGCCATCGCCGCCCCCAGCCTCCCCGTCCTCTGGCATCCCCTCCTGCTCATGAATCACGTCGCCATCGTCTCAACCCTCGCCTATTTCTGGGAACACAAACGCCCGCCCCTGCGCCGCTGGCACTTCTGGTCCGTCGTCGCCGGATTGGCTTTGTTGGATATTCTCGCCGTCGGTCTGATCGCCTATCGCCGCCACAATACCACCCCCGCATTCGTCGGCGGAACGCTCACCCTCTCTCCCGCCCTCATCGGCCCCGCCCTCGCCGCCGCCGTATTCTTCGCCCTCGGTTTCTACATCCGCAGGCACAGCGCCAACTCCCGCGCCGCCGGACAATCCCTCATGCTCGCAGGACTCATGTGGCTCATCGTCTACGACGCCACCTTCGTCATCTGCTTCGTCGGAATCCCCGAAGGACTCATGATCCTCATGTTCCTCCCCGTCACCTACGCCGCCGTCATCATTATGCGCTGGTGGAGCCGAATGCTCCTCCTCTCCCAACGCCCGGAATTCAAACGGATCGAGACATAAAAAAACGGGGACGCAGCTAGTTAGCAACTAGCTGCGTCCCCGTTTTCCAGCCGCGCCTTTCATTCAGCAATCGGCAATCGGCATTCGGCAATCACTTAAACCCCTTCCTCCTCTGCTTGCTATACCGATGCAGGGCATCCTCAATAATCGGATACGCCATCTTCGCCGGCTCGATCTCGTCCACCTCCACCGCCTTTCCCTCCAACTGCTTGTAATCCTGGAAAAATCTCCGCAGCATTGTCAGCCGGTGCGGCGGCATTTGCCCCGCTTCGTGATACACATTGAATTCCGGGTCCTCCGTCGCCACCCCGATGATCTTGTGGTCCTTCTTCCCCGCGTCGATCATCGTCATCAGCCCGATCGTCCGCACCGACGGAATCAGCGTCAGCGGCACCACCGTCTCCTGGCACAGCACTAGCACGTCCAGCGGGTCCCCATCCTCCGCAAGCGTCTGCGGTATAAATCCGTAGTTCGCCGGGTAATAAACCGCCGAATACAGCACCCGATCCAATTTGATCAGCCCGCTCTCCTTATCCAGCTCATATTTAACGCTCGATCCAAACGGGATTTCTATGATCGCAGCGAACTCTTGCGGGATATTCTCGCCAGGGGTGACATCATGCCAGGAGTGAATCATGGGATAGATATAAGTCAGCTTCCGGGCGTATACAAGCTGTGAAAAAAAGGTCCAATAATTTGCCTGGTTCCCATAATCGTTATAGAACTAGCAAGCCTTACAGCTCTTCCAGCTTAACAGCCGCCGACCGCGTGTGCGGTTAAAACACCAGAGAATTTTTCTCGCGGCAGGCGAAGCCGGGTTATATATCCCCAACGCCGCTATTGTATGGCCGGCGCCAAATCGCGTTCTCCGGGAGTAATGACCATTTCTGATTTTACGAACAATTCGCTCGCCAAGATTCCGTCACGCCAACTCGCCCATCCCGCCGAGCGCCACGCGGAACAGCCCATTGTCCACTCCCTCTGGAAGCGCAGAAACATCATCGGCTGGTCCGTATTTGCCTCGCTCGTCTTCGCCTCCATCTTCCTCCTCGTCGCCCCGCGCAGCTATACCAGCTTCGCGGAGCTCTATATCGTCCAGGGTCAGGGACACGTCATCGGCGAGCAATCTCAATCCGACATCGACACCAGCGACGACTACCTCGACACCCAGTGCCGGCTCATCACCTCCACCCCCGTTCTCGCCCTCGCACTCGCGCAAGACGGCATAGGTGACCTAAGCATCCTCCAAAACGTCGGCGACCACATCGACTACCTCCAGAAAAACGTCGTCGCCGATGTCGTCAAGCACAGCGAGCTCATTTCCGTCTCTCTCGAAGCCCGCAATCCCGTCGAATCCGCCGCCATGGTCAACGCCATCGTCCAGGCCTATATTACTTATCAGACAAGAATTCAGCACAGCACCTCCGCCGAAGCCCTCGATCTCCTTCAGCGCGAGCGCGAACGCGACGAAAACGCCCTCGCCGTTAAAAACCAGCAATTGGCCGCCCTTCGCGACATGTACGGCGAAACCGCCTACGACAGCGCCACCGCCGATCCCATCGTCCAGCAGGAAGCGGCCCTCTCAACCGCCCTCACCACCGCGCGTCTCGACACCGTCAACTCCAAGGCCGCCTACGACCAGGCCGTCGCCATGGTCGGCGACGATCAGGACAAGCTAAAGCAAATCGAAGCCCCCGACACCGCCGGCGATCTCGTCGCCGCCTCCCCCGAACAATTGACCCTCATCAAATCCGAAATCTTCCGCCTCCAGGAAAACGTCCAGGACCTCGAGCGAACCTATCTCCCCGACCACCCCGTGGTTCTCCAGACCCATCATCGCCTCGACCAGCTCACCATCGCCTACGTCCGCGCCGAGCGCGAACGCTGGCTCACCGCCAAGGCCCAGCTCGACGCGCTTCAGGATTCTTTCAACCAGCAGCATCAGTTGGTCCTCGCCCAGGCCAATCGCGCCGCCGACTACGACCGCCTCAAAACCGACGTCACCCGCATCGAAAACGATCTCGACACCGTCGAAAAACGCATCGGCGAAGTCAGCGTCAACCAGGACGCCGGTAATCTCAACATCCAGATCACCCAGCCCGCGATCCCCGCACCCAAGCCTAGCTTCCCCTCCAAATCCAAGACCCTCGCCGGCGCTCTGCTCGTCGGATTGCTCCTCGGCGCCGGCCTCGCGCTCGCCCGTGAAAAACTCCCCATCGGCCCCAGAAACACCGGCCGCCTCTCCTCCGACCTTGGCTCCCCCGTCCTCGGCGTTCTTCCCAGCATGGACCCCCGCGGTTCAATTGCCGAACACGCCCTCCAGACGCACCTCGAGCAGGCCGGCGCCGTCGCCGAAGCCTCCAGGTCCATCGTTCGCGCCCTCGCCGAAACAGGCCTCGACGACGAAACCGGCCGCACCCTTCTCGTCACCAGCGTCAACCCCCTCGATGGCCGCACCACCCTCGCCACCAACCTCGCCATCGCCATGGCCCAAAGTGGCCAAAAGGTCCTCCTCGTCGACGCCAACAGCCGCCAACCCAAAATCCATCACATATTCTCCCTCAGCAATTCATTCGGACTTTTTGACGTGCTTTCCGGTCGCACCGACGACAATCCGGCCATCCATTCCACCAGCATCGAAAATATCGACGTGCTCCCCTGTGGCACCGTCGCCGGCAGTGCCGTCGAGCTCCTCAACAACGAAACTCTCATCGACGTCCTCGGAGAACTGTCCGACCGCTACGATCGCGTTATCGTCGATTCGCCGGCCCTCGGCCGCGGGGTTGAAGCCCGCATCCTCGCCGCCAATTGCGCCGCCGCCATCCTCGTCACCGCGGCACGGCCAACCGCCCGCCGCCAGATCGGACAGGGCCTCCGCCTTCTCCGCAGCGTCGGCTCAAACGTCCTTGGCCTGGTCATCAACGAACCGGGCCAAATCGATCCTCTTAAATCCATGGCATTGGGTGGTGCGCGTGCTCCCAGGGGCATCGTGCCCAACAAACGCGCAGGAACGTATCAGCCCATTTTAACTTCGGACGACGAGGGGCAGGATTTGTAACCGCGGCATCGCCTTCGCTTGTGATTCCGCGACACGTTGGTTTTCGGGCAACAGATGTTGAATACTATGTCTCCGGTCAGTGGGTAACCGACCGGGTTTGGTTCGGTAGTAGTTAAGGAGTGGAAGAAGCAATGATCGCCCAGAATACAGCGGTCCACCGTGTCACCGATGCGCCGCTGACGGCCAGGGAATTCTCACCGGCCAAAATTCGTAGCCCCAAAAAGCGCCAGCTCATCGCTCGCGCCCGTCCCAGGCATTTCTATCGCATCCGCGATATCCATTCCCGCCGAAATATCGACTCAATCCTCCATCGCGAATGCGCCCGTTGCGAGCGCAACGGCCACGAGTTCTGCCTCGTCGTCGTCTGGGCCGCCGGCGATACCACCCCCAGGCACCTTTCCAGGCTCGCTCGCCTCCTCTGCCGCCGCGCCCGCGCCACCGACGAAGTCGGCTGGTTCGAAAAAGGCCGCCTCTGCGTCATCCTCCCAGACACCGCCGAGGAAGGCGCTATGTCTTTCGTCCGCGACATCACCGAATCCGCCAATTTCCGGGCCATCTCCCCCATCTGCAACATTCTTGGCTACCGAGGGCAAATGCACAGCGATAACGAACGCATGGACGCCGACCAGATCGCACGTGGAATCGAATACGCCGGGCACGACGTTGGCGTCCCGGATTTCCGCCCCCTGACACCCCTTCGCACCGTCAGCGCCGGCGACGTCTCCAGCCTCCTCCTCAAGCCCCTCCCCTGGTGGAAACGCTTTATCGACGTCGTCCTCGGCAGCACGATCCTTTTGCTGGCACTCCCCTTCATGGCCGCCGCTGCCGTCGCCATCAAGCTCTCCGACCGCGGCCCCATCTTCTTCCGCCAGCGCCGCGCCGGCCTCGGTGGCCGCCCCTTCACCATCTTCAAGTTCCGCACCATGGTCCTCGACGCCGACCTTAAAAAATCCAAGCTCCGCGAAAAAAGCGAACAGGACGGGCCCGCCTTCAAGCTCAAGCACGACCCCCGCATCACCCGCGTCGGCCGATTCCTCCGCGAAACCAGCATCGACGAGCTCCCCCAGCTCTTCAACGTCCTCCTCGGCGACATGTCCCTCGTCGGACCACGCCCTCTCCCCGTCGAGGAAAGTAACCGCTGCGCCACCTGGCATCGCCGCCGCCTCGATGTAACTCCCGGCCTCACCTGCATCTGGCAGGTCCACGGCCGCTCCAAGGTCACCTTCGCCGAGTGGATTCGCATGGACCGCCGTTACATCCGCGCTCAATCGATCTTCCAGGATTTAAAACTCATCATCATGACCGTCCCCTCGGTGCTCCTGCGCCGCGGACGCTGATGATTGAACGGGCTATATTGCGATCAAATTTTGTTCTTTACGTCGGGTGAGAAAATGACAACCAGTTTAGTATCTCAGTGGCCGCGGAAACGCGACCTCTTCGGTGTCGGTGTCAGCGTGACCAACTACGACCAGGCGGTCGATGCAATCTTCGATGCCGCCGTCAACGAGCGCGGTGGTGTCGCCACCTTCCTTGCTGTCCATGGCATCGTCTCCGCCGCCACCAACCGCGAGTTCCGCCAGAGCGTCAACCGCTGCGACATCGTCGCCCCCGACGGACAGCCCGTCCGCTGGGCACTCAACTATTTCCACCAGGCCGCCCTCGCCGACCGCGTCTACGGCCCCGAAATCATGCGCCGCGTCTGCGAACGCTGCGAAAAGCAGGGCCTCAGCATCTTCCTCTGCGGCAGCACCCGCCCCGTCCTCGCCCTCCTCGCCTCCCGTCTCCGCGAGCTCTTCCCCAACCTTAAGCTCGCCGGCGTCGAATCGCCCCCGTTCCGACCCATGACCCCCGCCGAAAATGACGAGCTCTGCGCCCGCATCAACAAAAGCGGCGCCGCCATCGTCTTCGTCGGCCTCGGTGTCCCGCGCCAGGAAGCTTTCGCCGATCTCAATCGCGAAAAAATCCGCGCCGTCCAGCTTTGCGTCGGCGCCGCCTTCGATTTCCACGCCGGAAACAAAAAAACCGCCCCCGAATTCATGCAGCGCCACGGCCTCGAATGGCTCTTCCGTCTCTCCCAGGAACCCAAACGCCTCTGGAAAAGGTATCTCTTCACCAACAGCATCTTCATCGGGCTGGTCGGGCTTAACGCCATCAAGCGCTTCGCTCGTCGCCGCTTCGGTGGTTTGGTCGGAGCACCGGCATGACCGTCGCCGCGGCCATCCATTCCGCCGACTCTAAGCCGCAAGGCCGTTCCATCACCTCCTTTATCCAACATGGATTCTGGGCCGTGATGGACCAGGGCCTCTTCGCCGGCTCCAACTGCATCATCAACGTGATGCTCGCCCGCTGGCTTTCTCCCACCGAATACGGCGCCTTCGTCACCGCCTTCGCCGCTTTCCTCACCCTCGGCATCATTCACACCGCACTCATCACCGAGCCCATGCTCATCTTCGCCGCCGATAAATACCGCGGCAAAGCCAAGGAATATTGCGGCGTCCTGGTCTATTGGCATCTGGTCGTTTCCCTCGGCGCATCCCTCCTTCTCGTCGCCGCAGGGTGGTATCTCAAATTCCGCGGCCAGGATTCTGTTGGCAACGCCCTCTATGGTTTTGCCGCCGCCGGACCCTTCATCCTTTTCCTCTGGCTTATGCGCCGCGCCTGCTACGGTGAATTCAATCCCCGCCGCGCCGCCATCGGTGGCGTCGGGTATCTTTTTCTCATGCTCTTCGGTCTGGCCCTTGTCCATCAGTTCACCGTCATCAGCGTACCCCTCGCCCTCACCATTATCGCCGCCAGCAGCCTCCTCGCAGGCCTTGGACTTGGCGTCGGGCACGTCAATCTTCGCCCCGACCGCGCTTTCTTTCGCGACGCCTCCATCGACCACCTCCGCTACGGCCGCTGGGCCACCGCAACCCTCCTCCTCGGCTTCATCCCCGGCAACATCTACTACTTTCTCCTCCCCAGCATGGCCACCCTCGGTGAATCCGGCGCCCTCCGCGCCCTCACCAATCTCTTCATGCCCCTCTTGCAAGCCGGCACCGCCCTCACCAACCTCCTGCTCCCTGCCTTCGTACGCACCAAGGGCACCGCCGAGGGCAAACGCCTCCATCGCCTTTCCCTCCTCCTCCTCGCAGGTTCACCCCTCATCTACTGGCTCATCCTCGGCATCTTCGACCACCGCGTCGTCGCCCTCGTCTACGGCGGAAAATACAGCGAATACTCCAGCCTCCTCTGGATCCTCGGACTCCAGCCCATCATCGCAGGAATGTGCGGCGTCTACGGCGCTCTCCTCCGCGCCCGCGAAAAACTCAACGCCGTCTTCTGGGGCGGAGTCGTCGCTGCTCTCGGTGCTGTCACCCTCGGCGTCCTCTTCACCAAACTCTATGGAATGGCCGGCGTCTGCTGGAGCATCGTCATCACCTACGGACTCCATCACATCACCCTCTGGATCTTCAGCAGAGTCATGCTCCCTAACAAAAACGTCATTACTCCGGAAATGGAATTACCCGAGAACCTGGTCGAGGTGGAGGCGGTCTAACACATGTTCTCCGCATTCTTCATAAAAATGTCCCTGTGGGTTGCGGCGCTCGTTACCTTCGTCGCGTCGTTCACGCCCCTCATCCGCCGCCGCCGCGATGCCCGCCAGCCGGGCGCTCATCGCGTCCTTTTTCTCTATCGAGACCTCCCGTTCCACGGCGGCATTCCCCGCTGTCTGATTTATCTTGCCCAATCCATCGATCGCACCCGCATCGATCTCCGCGTCGCAAGCCTGGTCGAGCCTTCCCAGCCCATGCGCGATGAATTCCAGAAACTCAATATCTTTCCCCACTGCCTCGGCGACCTCGGTTATCGCCAGCCCATGCGCCGCCTCCGCCAGCTTGCTCGCGAGCAGCACATCGACGTTGTCGTGGCCACCACCTTCAAAACCTATCTCTGCGCCAAGTGGGCACTCCGCGGAAGCGACATCGGCGTCGTCTTCTGGATTCATGCCGTCCGCGGCGTCATCAATGGCTGGTCACGCCGACAGATCGTCCGCACCCTCGGGCACAAAGACCCCATGCTCTTCGTCTCCGAAGCAGTGCGTAATGCCCACCTTCCCCCCGGACACAGCGCCCGCTCCGCCGTCATCTACAACGGCGTCGCCGACGTCTCCAGCGACCCCAATAACCGCCCCTACGGCCCCGAAGGCCGCCAGGCCCTCGGCCTCCCCTCCACCGGCCTGGTTCTCGCCTACGTCGCCGAATTCGTCGAATGCAAGGACCATCCCACCGCCGTCGAGGCCATGCACGAGTTGGTTCGCCGCGGCATCGACGCTCATCTCCTCTTCATCGGCGCTGGCAGAAACGTCTCCCAGGTCCGCGCCCTCGCCGACGCCGGGCCTGCCGCCCAGCGAATCCACTTCCTCGGCGCTCGCTCCGATGTCCGCAGAATCCTCGGCGTCGTCGATATCTATCTTCACCCCGGCCGCGAGGAAGGCTTCGGCCTCGCCCTCGTCGAGGCAATGCTCTCCGGACTCCCTCTCGCCGGCGCTCGCGAAGGCGCACTCATCGAGATCATCGAATCCGGACAGACCGGAATGCTTTTTAACCCCGGTGACCCCAATGACCTCGCCAACTGCGTCCAGTATCTCGGCGCCGATCTGCCCCGCGCCCGCCAAATGGGCGCCGCCGCCCGCGAGGTCTGCCTCCGCAAATTCGATGTCGCTACTTTCGCCGAAAAAATCACCTCCTTCCTCGAGTCGTGCTTCAAAATCGCCGAGGAATCCCAGGTTCTGCCTCTCGATCGCGAGCCCGAAGCGCAAACCGCCGGATTTCATCCATGAACCTCCGCTCCCATTCCTCAATCAGTTCTCACGGCGACCGTTTCCTCAAATGCCTCTGCATCCTTCTCCTCGGGTACATGGTGATGGGCAAGGGCTTCGCCTTCATCGGTGTGCCCCCAGTCTACATCGGCGAAATCACCATGCTCTACGGCGTCTTCGCCCTCTTCACCACCGAGAACTGGAGCCGCGTCCTTCGCACCGCCTGGCTCTGGCCGCTCTTGGCCCTCATGGCCTGGGGAATGATTCGCACCATCCCCTTCATCCCCCTCTACGGCGCCGATGCCCTCCATGACGCCGCCGTCTTCCTCTGGGGAACCTTCGCCATCGTTCTCGCCAGCCTCCTCGCCGCCCAGCCCCGCCGCCTTCTCTACCTCGAATCCAAGTTCCGAACCTTCGCAAAGCTCATGCTCATCCTCGGCCCCATCGCCTTCGTCATCTCCATCTTCGTCGATCCCTACCTCCCCAACGCACCCTGGGGCGACGTCCCCTTCATCCTCGTCAAGGGCGGCGATCTCATCGTCCATCTCGCCGGCGTCTTCGCCTTCGTCGTACTCCTCGGTGGAATCAACATCTGGTACGTCGTCGTCTGCACCATCTTCAACCTCGTCCTCTGCTTTACAGGCCGCGCCGCCTTGGTCACCTTCTGCTCCTGCGCATTCCTCGCCACCCTCCTTCGCCCTCGCTCATCCCTCCCCTGGCGGCTCTTCCCCACTCTGATCCTCGGCCTCACCCTCATGTGGCTCCTGAATATCCGCATCGAAACCGACGCCCTCGAAGCCGGCCGTGATATCTCCGCCGACCAGATCGTCGCCAACGTCACCAGCATCTTCTACGACACCAACGAGGAAACCCTCGACGGCTCCAAGCAGTGGCGCCTCCGCTGGTGGGATACCATCATTGACTACACCTTCCACGGAGACTACTTCTGGAAAGGCAAAGGCTTCGGCGTCAACCTCGCCGACGATGACGGATTCCAGGTCGAGGCCGACCACTCCCTCCGCAACCCCCACAACGGTCACCTCACCATGCTCGCCCGCGGAGGCGTCCCCATGCTCGGCCTCTGGATTATCTGCCAGCTCACCCTCGGCTTCGGACTCATCTCCTCCGCATATTCCGCCCATCGCCGCGGCGAAACACACTGGTTCCGCTTCCTCGCCTTTCTCTTCATCTATTGGTTGGCCTATCTCATCAACGCCAGCTTCGACGTCTTCCTCGAAGGACCCGTCGGTGGAATTTGGTTCTGGTGCGTCTACGGCGTAGGCATCGGCGCCATCTGGATCTACCAGAACGCCCCCGAAACCATGCAAGACGCCCCGGCCCCTAAGCCCCAGCGCGTCCCCCTCTCGCGCCGCAAGAGCACTCGGAATGGGAACATGCGCGTCCTGATCTGCCACAACTTCTATCAGCAGCCCGGCGGTGAAGACCAGATCTTTCTGGCCGAGGCCAATCTACTCCGCCGATTCGGCCATGACGTGGAAACCCTCTCCGTCCACAACGATCAGGTCAAATCCCTGGTGCGCTGAAGCTTGCCGCGGCGACGATCTGGAACCGCAAGGCCGCCCAGGAAGTCGCCGACCGCGCCCGCGCTCACCGGCGCAGATCGTCCATTTCCACAATACCTTTCCCCTCCTTTCGCCGGCGGTCTACTCCGCCGCCAGGCAGACCGGCGCCGCCGTCGTCCAGACCCTCCACAACTATCGCCTCCTCTGCCCCTCCGCCACCATGTTCCGCGATGGTAAGCCATGCGAGAAATGTTTGGGGCGACTGCCGACGCCGGCGGTGATACACAAGTGCTATCGCGGCAGCGCCGCCGCCAGCGCCGTCACCGCAACCATGCTCATGGTTCACCGCGCCTTGCACACCTACCGCGATCAGGTCGATGCATTTATCGTTGCCTTGACACACTTCGCCCTCGAAAAATTCGTCCAGGGCGGTTTCCCTCGCGAGCAACTCCACTTCAAACCCAATTTCCTCGACCCCGATCCCGGCCCCGGCAAAGGCGACGGCAATTTCGCACTCTTCGTCGGCCGCCTTACCGAGGAAAAAGGCATCGCCCCCTTGCTCGACGCCTGGAAAATCATCGGCGACAAAATCCCCCTCAAAATCTGCGGCGACGGACCCCTCGCCCCCCTCGTCCAAAACTCCGGCGTAGACTGGCTGGGCCGCCGCCCCCTCCCAGAAGTGGTCGACCTCATGGGCCGTGCCAAAATGCTCATCTTCCCCTCACTCTGGTACGAAGGCTTTCCCCGCACCATCGTAGAATCCTTCGCCCGCGGCACCCCCGTCGTCGCCAGCGACCTCGGCTCCATGACCGAACTCATCTCAAACGGCCGCACCGGCGCCCTCTTCACACCCAATGACCCCCAAAGCCTCGCCCGCTCCGTCCATTGGCTCCTCGACAACCCCGCCACCCTCTCCCAGATGCGCCAAGAAGCCCGCGCAGAATTCCTCGCCAAATTTAACCCCGATCGCAATCACAACCGGATGCTCGAAATCTATTCCCACGCCCTTCGCCACCGCAATCCCATTGAAGAGCCGGAGCCCGTTACCGCCTAAGCGCAGCGCTTTACCTCTTCTTAATTGCGATACATCACCCTTCTCGTTTAGCCGCAACCCCAAAGGGGTGCGCGTATTTGACCGGGTGCTCGTTTCTTCAATGCCCCGACCCCTTCTTTCCCTTCGCCGCCGCCGCAATCCCATCCAATTCCCCCAGCGTCTCCCGCGACAACTTCAACTCGCTGCTCGCCAGATTCTCCCGCAAATGCCCCAGCGACGAAGTCCCCGGAATCAGCAGAATATTCGGCGACCGATGCAGCAGCCACGCCAGCGCCACCTGCATCGGCGTCGCTTCCAGCCGGTGCGCCACCGCCGAAAGCTCCGAAGACTGCAACGGCGTAAACCCCCCCAGCGGGAAAAACGGCACATACGAAATCCCCTGCCGCGCCAAATCATCAATGAACGCATCATCCTCCCGATGCGCAAGATTGTAATTGTTCTGCACGCAGACGACTTCAGTAATCCCCCGCGCCTCGGCAAGCTGTTTCGCCGTCACATTGCTCAGCCCAATATGCCGCACCAATCCCTTGCTTTTCAGTTCCGCCAGCACCGACACCTGCGGCTCAATCGACCCCTCCGCCGGCCCATGAATCGCCCCCATCGCGCGATAATTAACAACGTCCAGCACCTCCAACCCCAGATTGCGAAGGTTATCATGCACGCCGGAAATAAGTTCCTCCCGCGAAATCGCCGGCTGCCACGACTTATCCGCCGGCCGCCGCGCCCCCAGCTTGGTCACGATCACCAGCCCCCGCGGATAAGGATGCAGCGCCTTGCGAATAATCTGGTTGGTCACATGCGGCCCATAAAAATCCGAAGTGTCGATATGATCCACTCCCGCCGCCACCGCCTCCCGCAAAACCGCCACCGCCCCCTCCGGATCCTTCGGCGGCCCAAACACCCCCGGCCCCGCAAGCTGCATCGCCCCATACCCCATCCGATTAACCGTCAACGATGTCCCCGCAAATGTGAACTTCCCGCCAAGTTTCGTGTTACTCATGGTTTTGTTCCTTTCAATCGCAAAGCATAGGCCCACAGTTCCACGAAAGAAAAAAGCAGACCCAAATAGCGCCCCCAAGTTCTAAACCGCCCCCCCCACCCGCCCAGTTTAGCGGCCCCGCTTGCGGGGCGCGTTCCAGTCCCCCAAAAACCCAAAAACATCAAACACCCTTCACCCTTTCCCCATAGATTCCATCAAATCCCCCACCGCCTTCCGAATCGGCTTAAGATCAAACTCCGGCGAAAGCGCATTGTCGTCAAAACTTTTAGCCAATTTTTCCATCCCGAAAAGCGCCCGCGGAAACCTCGGATAAAGCACCTGCCCCAACAACCTGCTCGCCGCTTCCGCGCTGGCCCGGGCCGAAAGCGCGAATGTCGCCTTGAGATAGGCGCTCAACCGCCCGTGTACCTCGCTGAAGATCACATCAAAATACTGCGCCGCCCCCTGCGGAAACCTCCCCGCCTCCGCGATGCACACCCGGCACATCTTGGTCGTGCCTTCATAAAGCAGCATCTCAACATACCGCCCGCAGAATATCGCCAGCGCCTCCGCCGGCTTGTCGCTGTAATCCCCCGGCATTTTCAATTTGCTCAGAAACAGCCCGCGCACCAGCTCCACGAACGCCAGAAACAGCTTCTGCTTGTTTTCAAAATGCGCATAAAGCGACCGCTTCGAAGTCTGCGCCGCGCGGCAACCTCATCCATCGACGCCCGCTCAAATCCCATCTCCAGAAAGACTTCCTTCGCCGTCCAGAGAATATGCTCCCGAAGTTTTCCGCCGCGACGTGCCATAATCTCCTACGACTTGCCTCCTCTTTCCCCCTCCCCTGGTACCCCGGGGGAGGGTTGGGGTGGGGGCCGACCCTACTGAATCAAGCCATCCTTTAGATTCTCCCTTAATTATTTCCCACTTGCCAATGTAAACGGTACGGTATAGTATACTTCGTAGTCCAAAAAAAGTCATCTTCACCCCGGGAGGCCCATATGCGAGTTTTTGTCACTGGAGCAACAGGTTTCGTCGGCTCAGCCGTGGTAAAGGAACTAATCGCCGCCGGCCACCAGGTCCTCGGCCTCGCCCGCAGCGATTCATCCGCCCAATCCCTCTCCGCCGCCGGCGCCAAAGTCCAGCGCGGCGACGTCGAAAATCTCGAAAGCCTGCGCCAAGGCGCCGCCGCCTCCGAAGCCGTCGTCCACACCGCTTTCATCCACGATTTCACGAAATTTAAGGAGAACTGCGAAATCGACCGCCGCGCAATTGAATCGCTTGGCTCCGCCCTCCAAGGCTCACAACGTCCCCTGATCGTCACCTCCGGAACCGGCCTCGTCTCCGGCAGCAAAGTCGCCACCGAAGAAGACGCCCCGCCCTCCGGCCCCAGCGCCCTCCCTCGCGTCGCCTCCGAAGAAGCCGCCGCCTCCCTCGCCGCCCGCGGCATCCACGTCTCCGTCCTGCGCCTCCCCCCGTCCGTCCACGGCCAGGGCGATCATGGCTTCGTCCCCCACCTCATCGCCCTCGCCCGCGAAAAAGGCCTCTCCGCCTATGTCGCCGACGGGACCAACCCCTGGCCCGCCGTCCATCGCCTCGACGCCGCGAAACTCTACCGCCTCATCCTCGAAAAAGGATTTACCACCGGACAAAGATTTCACGCCGTCGCCGAGGAAGGCATCCCCTTCCGAGACATCGCCGCCGTCATCGCCCGCCGCCTGAATCTCCAGACGGTCAGCAAATCGACCGATGAGGCCGCGGCCCATTTCGGCTGGTTCGCCCATTTCGCCGCCATGTCAAATCCCTCCTCCTCCACCATCACCCGCCACCACACCGCCTGGCGCCCCACCCAACCAGGCCTAATCGAAGATGTAGCCAGCCCAGCCTATGACGCGAAGAAATGAAACTGCTCTAAACGCTTCTAACCGCCAAGAAACTATGAAGCCGAGCCTTTCTCGGGACGTGAACGGGGTCAAAATGCCCCAAGTATGAACGAGCGTACCGCGTAGGTCGCTCAAACGTCTTTTTTGAGAAAGGACTCGGCAATGCGAATTCTCGCTTTGGACCTGGGAAAGAACAAGAGCGTTTTTGTGGATTATGTCACCGGCGGTGGAGAAAGAACGTTCGGCAAGATCGGCACCAATGCCCACGAGGTGCAAAAACTACTCGAGCGGGTGCGTCCGGATCGACTGGTCATCGAGGCCGGTCCGGCGGCAGGATGGGTTTGTGATCTGGCGGAGCGGAACAATGTTCCCGTCCAGGTGGCCAATGGCAACGATGAACGCTGGCGCTGGAAGACGGTGAAGGAGAAGAGTGATCGTAAAGACGCGCTGAAGATGGCGGCGATGTCGGAGATGGATTCGCTGCCGACGGTGCACGTGCCCAAGGCATCGGTTCGGCAGTGGCGTTCATTGATTGAATACAGACACGGCCTGGTGGATCGCCGCACGGCGCTCAAGAACTCGATCCGATCAATCTACGAGCGGCAGGGTTTGTATTTGCCCTCGGCGACCAAGGCGTGGACGAAAGCGCGACTGGAGGAAATGAGGAAGGAAGCAGCGGCCGCATCGGCGGAAGATCTGTGGCTGTTTCAGATCGGTTGTGAGGTGGCGCAACTGGAGCACCTGGAGAAGCAGATCGAAACTGTCGAAAGCAAGCTTCAGGAGTTGGGCCAGGCCAACAAAGCGGTGAAACGATTGCAGGAGGTGCCCGGCGTTGGTCCGCGGCTGAGCGAGGCGGTGGCGGTGATCATTGATGATCCCAGGCGATTCAAGAATGCACGTCAGGTGGGATGTTACGTGGGTCTGACGCCGCGGCGCTGGCAGAGCGGCGACAGCGATCGCCAGGGGCGGATCAGCAAGGCAGGCAACGCGCTGCTGCGGGAGTTGCTGGTGGAGGTGGCGTGGCTGGGGGTTCATCGCAATACGTGGATGAAGGACGTGTACGAGAGGGTTCTACGTGACAGCGAGAAGCGCAAGAAGATCGCGATTGTTGCGGTAGCCAGGAGATTACTGGTGAAGCTGTGGGCGATGCTGCGGGACGGAACCCGATGGAGAGAACCCCAGCGATCGCTGACGGCGGCCACTTGAAAATCGAAAAGGCGATGACTGTCCCGACAAGTCGGTACAGGCGATGGAGTATCTCCCCTCCGGAAGACACCGTGTCAGAAAGCCGTTGTCTTCTGTGCAGGGGATTGAGTAGAGTTGAAGTGAAGTGGAATTGACGCGTTCGTGCAGGTTGAATGAGCAAGGCCAGACCCCGGTTGGCGTCTTAAGCTTCAAAGCTTGCCGCTAAGAATAGGGCTGGCCATTTGTACAGTTGAATAGGCCCGCCGCCAGGCGAGAGCACTGAATAGAAGGCTCACCCAATCGACCGCATGAGCGATCAACGCCCCTTGACAAGGCTCGGCTCATAGAAGACGCCAAGAGCGCCAAGAAATATAAATCCCCAAATCACTTGGATAAGTGCATCCCACGCTGAACCCCCGCCCCTGATCATCAAAATACACGATGCCAGCTCTTCCTTGGCTCTTGGCGGTTAAAAAATCTTCGCGGTCAAAAAATCTCACTCCATCCCCCGAATCAGACAGCATTCCCAAACGCCGACGGCTCGCCCACTCAGACCCCAACCCGCTTCCGCCGGCCCATCAACACCATCCCCCCGACCAGCATTCCCATACCCGTCACCGGCTCTGGAACACTCGGCACCGTAGAAAGATATTCCCCGCTCGACCCATCCGTGAAGTCCAGGTAATACGCCACCACGCCGCTGCTGTCGTTGATCAGATCAATCCCGGCTACATCTTCAATCGCCGAGTTGGGATTGGAAGGGTCCACCGCAAAGCTTTCTCCCTTGCGCACGATTAGTTGCAAATCATCCCCCGTCCCCGCAAACAATCCCACATCGTTTCCGCCCGTCCCGGTCACCACGTCCGAACCGGTCAGCGTCGAGATGAATGCCGTCGACCCATCGGGACCGATGATCGGATCCTGAAAACTGTTGAACGTATCGAGCGTATCCGGGGCTGATTCGCCGCGCCGCGCGATCAGGCTCAGCGAACCCGCCGGGCCCGCCCAGACGCCCTCGTCGTTCACGCCCGCCACCGCATCCCCGCCCGTAACATTCGCGTAAAACGCAATCTGCCCGCTGGCGTTTACATCTGGATCCCCCAGAAACGAAAACACATCCCCACCCACCGTGCCCGGGGCCACCGTCACTCCCTTGCGCACCGCAACGGTAACTGGATTCGCCGGCACAGCCGTAAAAATCGCCGCGTTATTCGTCGTCCCCGAAACATCCCCGCCGCTCAAAGCCCCTTCCCACGCTACGATCCCATTCGGGCTGATCGTTGGATCCCCCAGCCCCCCATACAAATCGGAGCCCAGTCCCGGCACCGAACTTCCCTTTCGCGCAATCAGGTTTACCGACGTCGAAGTCGCCGTATAGATCCCCGCGTTGTTCGTGCTTCCGCTCACATCCCCACCCGTCAGGTTCACTTCCGCCGCCACCAGCCCATTGTCGCTGATGACGGGATCCCCAAAACTCGAATACGCCGCCCCGCTCGTTCCCGCCGCCGGGCTCCCCTTGCGGAACAGAAGGCTCAAATTCCCCGGCGTCCCTCCCCATAGCCCCGAATAATTCGTCGTCCCCACCACATCTCCCCCGCCGATCTCTGCGAAAAACGCGAAATTATTATTCGCCGCCACCCCCGGCGCTGACAAAAACGTAAAGACGTCGCCCGGCGTTCCCGCCGCTGACGCCCCCTTCTGCACTGCCGGCAAAAGGCTTGTGGGAGACCCAAGGAAAATCGCCGAGTTCACGCTGGACGTGATCCCCGTCCCCGTCAACCCCGCCTCAAACCCATAAACTCCCGATCCCGAGTAGGCCGGATTTCCAAACCCATTGTAATCCACGCCCGCGGGCTCACCGGGGGCCTGAGATCCGTTGAGCGCGACCAACTCATACGTCGGTGCCCCTGGGGGTGGACCAATATACTGCGCCCTCAAACCGCTCGCGAATAACAATGAAATAACAAATCCCAGCCCTAAATGAACCGCTTTGCGCAGTTTTACCGTCATCGCATCTTCCCATCTCACCCCTTGGATTCACAGTATTGGAACGCACACCGAGTGCGCCGGCGGTTGACGCATTTCACGAACTTGCTGACGCAGAGCCGACTTATACTGACCGCGTTCCTTAAGGTCAAGAAAAAATTTGATAAAATCGGCCCCTTGCCGAGCGCAACTTCACATACACATCACCAATTCGAAGCCGCTCCCTCCTTTCAGTTCCTCCATTCCGCGCATGGTACTATCCCCGCATGAACCGCCTCCTTCCCCTCGGCCTCATCGCACTCTCCCTGATAATCTTCCTCCCACCCCAAAACCTCTCCGCCGACCCCGCGCCCCAACCCCTCACCGCCACCATCAACGCCGCCAACACCCACGCCCCCATCTCCAAATATATCTACGGCCAATTCCTCGAACACCTCGGCAACATCATCAACTCCAACCTCTGGGCCGAAATGCTCGACGATCGAAAATTCTACTACCCCATCACCTCCCACCCCGCCACGTCTCCCTCCAATACCGGCCCCAGGCGTCGCCTCGCCCTCCGCCATTGGTATCCCATCGGCCCCGCCGCCGCCGTCGTCATGGACGCCGACCACCCCTTCGTCGGCGACCACTCCCCCCGCATCTCCCTCGACCCCTCCGATCCCCACGGCATCCGCCAAAGCGGCCTCGCCCTCGTCAAAGGAATGTCCTACACCGGCCGCATCATTCTCGCCGCCGACCAAAACCCCCAGGTCACCGTCACCCTCATCTGGGGAAAAAACCCCGATGATCGCCAATCCCTCCGCGTTGGCCCCCTCGCCCCCGATTACGCCAAATTCCCCCTCGCCTTCGCCTCCCCCGTCGATACCGAAGACGGCAGAATCGAAATCACCGCCACCGGCCCCGGCTCCTTCTCCATCGGCGCCGTCTCCCTGATGCCCTCAAACAACATCGACGGCTTCCGCGCTGAAGTCATCGACCAGCTCAAGCAACTTCACTCCGGCATCTACCGTTTCCCCGGCGGAAACTATGTCTCCGCCGCCGACTGGCGCGACGCCATCGGCGATATCGACCTCCGCCCACCCACCTGGGACCCCGCCTGGAACGCCCTCCAGCCCAACGACGTCGGCACCGATGAACTCATCACCATGTGCCGACTCCTCGACGTCGAGCCTTACATCTGCGTCAACGCCGGCTTCGGCGACGCCCGCTCTGCCGCCGAATATGTCGAATATTGCAACGGCAATCAATCCACCCCCATGGGCCGCCTCCGCGCCGCCAACGGCCACCCCCATCCCTATAACGTCAAATTCTGGGGCGTCGGCAACGAAGCCTGGGGCGACTGGCAGTTCGGCGCCATGTCCCTCTCCCAATTCGAACTCAAAAACAACCTCTTCGCCAAAGCCATGCGCCGCGTCGACCCGAGCATCAAGCTCGT
This sequence comes from uncultured Phycisphaerales bacterium, assembly GCA_963755915.1. GTDB lineage: Bacteria > Planctomycetota > Phycisphaerae > Tepidisphaerales > Tepidisphaeraceae > PALSA-1353. Next base: position 681,515 of record CAVWLP010000002.1, on the reverse strand, counting down.
CGCCAGCGGCGCCATGCCCGATTCCATGGTCGGCTCCAAACAGTCCCTCCGCCTCAGCGGCAAGCTCATCCCCGACCCCCTCGGCCCCGGCGACTGGTCCGGCGGACTCCTCGCCAACTGCCGCCCCTATATGGACCTCATCAGCCAGCACTTCTATTCCTACAACAACGAGCGCTTCGACCTCGCCTCCGCAAAAAACGTCCCCGTCGATCCCCACGAGCCCCTCATCGATTGGATGCGCCGCCCCGCCAATCACATCCGCGACGCTGTCGAAGCCTACGAAACTTACGAGCGCCTCATCCCCGGCCTGAAACAAAACCCCGTCCCCATCGCTCTCGACGAGTGGGCCTACGCCCGCCTCCCCCCCAACAACTATAAAGTCGTCCCCGCCTACGCCTGGACCTTCCACGAAATGTTCCGCCATTCCGATCTCTTCCAGCTAGGCGCCTTCACCTTCGCGACATCAATGATCAGCACCACCCGCACCCAGGCCGAATTAAGCCCCACCGGCCTCCTCTTCCAAATGTACCGCGACCACTACGGCACCATCCCGGTGGATGTCGAAGGCAACTCCCCTCCCCCCAAACCTAAATACCCCCCAGGCGGCGACGACCCCGCCATCAACGCCGGCAGCGACACGTCCCCCCTCGACGTCGCCGCCGCCTTCACCGACGACAAAAAATCCCTCACCGTCGCCATCATCAACCCCACCGAATCCTGCGCAACAGATCACGCTCTCGTACATCGGCGCCACTCCTGCAGGAACCACCACCCTCTGGCGCATGGCCCCCTCCGACGTCAACGCAACCATCACCATCGGCCAACCCCCCGGCGTAAAGGTAGATCAGTCCTCGCAAGACGCCGCCCCCCAAACCGTCTCCATTCCCCCGTTCAGCGTAAGCATTTATGACGTTCCGGTGCGCGGGCCGTCATAGCCGCACCGGGGCCGATATACTCCGTGAAGGTTTCAATCATGTGGAACCCCTTCAAGCCCAAATCGACTCCTCTCTCCCCCGACGATTTCGCCGCCTCCGTCACTGCCGAAATCCGCAAACTCAACCCCAATCTATCTGTCCAATACCACAAGGACCAATTCAGGCTCGAAATCGACGGCGGCAAATCGAACATCTTCCTGCACAACATCTACGACACCTACATCCGTGGCGGCCAAGCGCAGCTTGCCAATGCCATTCGCGTCGCCGCCGGCCTCAGTTCCAACAAATCCGCCGCGGATGAGCCCTTTTCCCAGATCCGCCCAAAGCTACTTCCCAAGCTGCGCGAACGCTTTTATCACGAGTCCCTGTCGCTCGCCCAGCGCCTGGAAAGCTCGGCAAACCCGTGCGAATGCCCACCCGTCCGTTTGCCCCAGATCTGCTTCTGGAAATCGTTGTCGACCAGCCCGACACCGTCCAGATCGTCTCCGACGACATGCTAAGTCGCTGGAACATCGATTTCGACCAAGCCCTCAAAATCGCCAAAGAAAACCTCTGGAGCATCAGCAACCGTGACTTCAACAAGCATCCCAGTGGGCTATATATCTCCCCCTACAATGACACCCACGACGCCTCACGCATCTTCCTCCACGATCTGATCTGGCAGCTCCCCGTCCGCGGAAATCACGTCGTCATGATCCCCAACCGAAACACCCTCCTCGTCGCCGGCAGCGACGACCCCCAGGCCCTGACCATCATGGCCGGCGTCGCCCAGGAAGCGCTCCAGAAGCACGAACGCCCTATGATCGGCGCCGCCTTTCGTCTCCAGGACAGCAACTGGGTCGCCTTCCTCCCCCTACCCGACCATCCCGCCTTCGTTCCCATGAGCCTCTGCCGCGCCATTTCTAACCAGCAATGGCACAACGAACAAAAGGGCCTCCTCGACGAGATCCATCGCAAGGAAGGCAAGGATATTTTCGTCGCCTCCCTGAAAACCATGCGCCGCGAAGACGGCCAGGTCTATTCCCTCACCAGTTGGGTGCAAGGCGTTACCGACACCCTCATGCCCAAAGCTGACGTCATCGCCTTCTGCATCCAGACCCCTCCCGCCGAAAAACAGCGAACCCTCTTCGCCGATTGGACCAAAGTCGTCCAGGCCGTCAGCGACTTCACCCCCGAACCCGACTGCTACCCGACCCGATATCGCGTTCGAACCTTCCCCACCCCCGACCAAATCCACAAAATCAACGCCCGCGAGAAGCCTTAAACGCCCACAAGGTCTAACGCTCTATCTTGGCTGCGCGCCTCTTTTGTCCCCGCCCCCGCTACTCCGGGCTGACCGCCGACACTTTTTTATTTTGGATCCAAATCGGCGAATGTTCCAAATACAAATACGAAGCGGGGGCGAGAGAGAACCACATACGGTCCCCTCAGTCTGAACTCTGGGTCGAAGACAACAGTTTCCCCCTCGCGGCTCGACTGAGAGTTTGGGAATTTTTGGCAAAAGCACCTCGAAAAGCCGCGAATCCACGCGAATACCGAGGGTCGAAAATCAAAAATTCACACGCTCTGAGCTTGCCGAAGTCCCCTCCCGCAGCCACTGCAAATAAGATATGAGCTTCCCGACAAACCGCTCAGTCTTTTTGCCTTTGGGCTCGGACGGTTAGGGGAACGGAAAGAGGGTGGAGGGGGTGCGGGGGAGGCGGGAGAAAAAACTTGGGGCCTTATGGGTTGTCTCCCGCCTCCCCTGCATTGCATTTACCTCAAAAGAGCTGGCCGCTACGTCTCCGAACTCAAAAAAATGTCGGGCGGTCAGGTACTCCGGGGGGAGGGTTAGGGAGGGGGCTGATTTGTCGATGGCCGACATCCAGCGTCACACCCCGCCCCACAATCGCGAAGCAATACTCAGCCGAAACTCGTACAATAGAGCGACACAACAGAAACCGGACGATGGACCCGCTTGAACCGAGTTTTCCCGACTCCGAAGACAACTTCGACCACCGCTTCACTCCCGAGCTGCTCGCCCATTTCGATCAGATTTCCGCCGACATGCGGGCGGGCAAGAAAGTCTCCGACGAGGAAGTAGATAAGCATTTGGCGGATGTTCGAAAAGAATGGCTCGCGAAAATAATGCCGCCCCGTGCGTAAGTCCCAGCCCTTTCCCACTCGACCGTTAAATTCCAAAAAAAATCTCCCCCGATTTTTCAAAAACACGTCCAAAACGTGCACCTTTGGCCCTGTATATAGAGGCGTAATGTTTTTTCCTCCGAAGGGGCCCATGTCCACCCCAATTCTGAAATCTCAAATTTCAAATCTCAAATCCCCGACCCCAAATCCCCACCCCCAAACCCCCCCCGGTCGCAATCCGCGAAAACCCCCGCAACTACCCAACCCCTCCCAAAAATTTTTTCCATTCTGTCAACGGTAACGAAACCCCCCGCCACACCACCCAATCAACGCATTTGCAACCACTAACATCCTTGAATTCCACCCAACTAAATATGTCGTCGCAAAACCCGAAACCATCCTCCTCATTTCCCCACGGTGATCTCATAAATCCCCCCGGCACTCGTCGCGAACTCCATCGCATCCCCATCCATCTTCACCTCCACCGGCTTGCTCGCGCTGCTGATCTCCATCCCCGCCGGCCCGCGCAGGATGCACGGGCTTCCCGCTTCCGACCGTATCTCCGCCTTCACAAGCTTCCCCTCCTTCCACGCCACATCCACCTCAAATCCCCCGCGCGCCCTCAGCCCCTTTACGCTCCCTTCCGGCCATTCCTTCGGAAGGGCCGGCAGCAAATGCACATCCCCATCCTGGCTCTGCACCAGCATCTCCGCCACCGCCCCGGTCATCCCCAAATTCCCGTCGATCTGCATCGGCGGATGCAGCCCGAAAAGATTCTTGCAACTGTTCCGATTCGAAAAAATCTGCACGAACTGCCCATACGCCTCTTCCGGATCTCCCAGCCTCGCCCACAGCGCCGTCCGCCACGCGAACGACCACTCCCGCGCATCGCCTCCATCCCCCCGCGCTATCAGCGAAACCCGCGCCGCCGCCGCCAGCCGCGGCGTCTTCTCTGGGCTCATCTCGCTTCCCGGATAAACCCCAAACAGGTGCGAAGTATGCCGATGATGATCGTTCGGCGTATCCAGCTCCGGCTCCTTCGGATCGTGCTTCTCCGTCATCCACTCCAGCAACTGCCCCCAGCTTCCGATCCCCGGCATAGCCAGCTCATCGCGCAGCTTCGCAATCCGGCCGCCATAATCCTGATCCACGCCCAGCGCATCGCTCGCCTGCACGTAGTTGTTGAACAGGTCCCACACGATCTCCTGTGCGTAGCTAACCCCGTCCTCCGTCGGCCCATGCTCCGGCGACCACGCGTCCGGCACCACCAGCCTCCCATCCGGTAGCTTTTTCAAATGCTCGTCCCAGAATTCGCACGTCTCCTTCATGATCGGATACGCGACGTTCCGCAGATAATCCTTGTCCATCCCAAACGCATAATGCGCCCAGAGATGCTGGCAATACCAGGCGTTTGCCGTCTTGTCCCACTTCCACCCCATCCCTCCCATGATGTTGTGCGAGGTCCGGATCGCGAACCCGCACGTCGCCGGCTTCCCATCGACATCAAACTCCGACGCCCGTGTCGTCGCCCGCCGCCAGGGCTCAAGCTGACTCCGTACCAGATCAATCAACGGCTCGGCACATTCGCTCAGGTTCCCCACTTCCGCCCCCCAGTAGTTCATCTCAATGTTGATGTTCGAGTGATAATCCGAATGCCACGGCGGCGAATTGCTGTCATTCCAAAGCCCCTGCAAATTCGCCGGCAATGCCCCCGGCCGCGAGCACGAAATCAGCAAATATCTCCCATACTGAAACATCAGCGCTTCCAGCTCCGGATCGACCACCTTCGCCGCCGAAACCTTGCGAACGTCCGTCGGCATCGCCCGCTGCTGCGCCGAAGACTTCCCGAAATCCACCGCCATCCGGTCAAACAGCAGCCGGTAATCCGCCACATGCTCCACCCGCAGCGCATCCAGCGGCTTCTCCGCCCCCGCGTTCACGTCGTCCGTCACGGGCTGATGCGGATCGAGCCCCCGGTAGCCGCACGCATAATCCATCGTGTAGTTCGTCCGCGCCTCCAAAGATCAGCGTCACGCTGTCGCAGTTGGCAAATTGCAGTTTGCCGCCCGAGCTTTGCATCGTCCCGCCCGCATGCCGCGCGACGAGCTGCGTCTCGTATTTCAATCCATTGCTCAGCGAACTTGCGACCGCCAACCGATCCCCCGAAGCGTTGGTCGTCGCTCCGTGCGAATCGCGATATTCAATCGATCCCGTGTATCTTCCCGGCTGGCTGGCCGTCAGATGGACAACCAAAACCTGCGCCGCATGGCTCGCAAAAATCTCCCGCTGATAATTCACACCCCCCACGTCATAGCTGACATGTGCGATCGCCTCGCTGATATCCAAATCGCGCCGATAATTCAGCGCATTCTCATGCCCCGGCAGGTTGATCCGAAGGTCCCCCAGATATTGATACGCCCCCATGTGATCGTAATCGCCCGAGGGGTTTTCGCCGCCCGTCCAAAGCGAATCTTCGTCAAGGACGATTCTTTCCGTCTCCGTCGTCCCAAAGACCATCCCCCCCAGCCGGCCGTTGCCGACCGGCAGCGCATCGTTCATGCAAACCTTCGCCGGTTGCGTATACCAAAGCATCATCGGAGTTTGTGCGCCGGCCGTCAGAGCCCATCCGAGCAGAATCCAAACCGCGGTCGCGTAATTCACCAGCGCCCTCATATCAGCAGATTAACCCAGAATTCATTCCCTCGCGACGTTTCGAGGAGTTTTGCGCAAATCCCCCGCAACCGGCTCGGTTTTGCTCCTGTATTGCCCACCCAATATGCACGAAAATTGGAATTTTCTGGTCCAAACGCTCATTGGCACCAGTGTTGCATAAATCCCGCTCCTGCCGGTCAAACTCATGACGAAAGAAACCTCCCAATCCGCCCCAGCCATGGAATACGCCACGGAAATGCGCCCCAGGCTCCTGCTTTTCCGACGGGCCGATGCTCCCGGAAATGGTGGTCGTCCCCGGTGGCAAATTTCTGATGGGATCGCAGGATCCAGGCGCGGCACAGCACCAGGTACATATAAGGTATCCATTCGCCGTTTCCCGCACGCCGGTCACCTTCGAACAATGGGATTCTTATTGCGACGGCGATTCCGACGCCCATCGCCCCTACAGCCGCGGCCGGGGTCGCAAGCCGATCGTCAATGTTTCCTGGGAAGACGCCGGGCATTTTGTTCGCTGGCTTTCCATCGCCTCCGGCCGCGCCTATCGCCTCCTCAGCGAAACCGAATGGGAATATTGCTGCCGCACGCGCGGCGGGGGGGTCATCGAGATCGACCAGAAGCTCCCCCAGTTCGTAGCCGATGCCTGGCACGAAGATCTCCAGGGCCTTCCCCGCGACGGCTCCCCCTGGGGATTCACCGATGCCACCATGTGGCGCGTAATCCGCGGCCAGGGGATTGCCGCCCGCGGACGCATCCCCCACACCCGGCGAACCGAGTCAATCACCTTCCACGTCGCCTGCGGACTCGATTAACCTTTTTCCCCGGCGCCCCCCGGCATGCGCCGCATCCACTTTCCCCTGCGGATAAATCCGAACCGCTCGTACCACTTTCCCAATTTCTCGCCGTCCATCGGATAAGGCTTTCGACCAATGGGGATGGTTTTGAGCGTCAGTTCCACAACAAATTGATCCGCCAATTCGCAGAGCATTCGCATCATGTTCGTGCCGTCCCCCTTGCCCGGCTCCCGCGCCCAAATCCGGTGGATGGTGATTCGCGTCGGCGATTCGATGATGAACTGCACGAACCCATGCCGTCCATCTTCGCCCACGAAAACATAATGCCCGCCCTCGGCCCGGGTCGCCTTGGTCTGCAGGGCGGCGAGAAATTCGCGCACGTTCCTCACATCGGGAACCTGCGGTTTGCGCCAAAGGCCGAACAAATTATTTGCCGTCCTTGTCCGAATGCAGCAGCTCCACCATCACGCCAAGCTGCTTGCCGCTGTCCAGGTAGGTGTAAGACCCGTCGTCGCTGCCATAACGCCCCTGGTGAATCGCCGGCATGCCCAAATCGGCGCAATGCTTCACCGATTTCTCAAGGCTATTCACCCGGAAGGCGATGTGATGCACCGACTCGCCGTTTTCGTCCAGCCCATCCTGCCAACTGCTGCCGGGCTCCAGCGGCTGGATCAGCTCGATCTGGCAGTTCTTGAGATTGAAGAACGCCAGCTTGCACCGGGCATTGGACGGCCGCCCGCGATAGATCATTTTCGTCTCCAAGCCCGGCTTCGTCGGAAAAATCTTCGGAACTTCCATGCCCAACAGTGCCGACCAGCGCTTCGCCGTCGCTTCGATATCCCGGCAAACAATTGCCACTTGTGCTACGCCTTCAAATCCCGGATCGCAACTCATGATTTTTTTCTCCTCGATTAATTCAGTCCCATGGCGTGGCCGGCGAGCCGACTTCCGACGCCATCGGCCGCTGATTGAACGGCTCGACATTACCCAGATGCACGTCCTTGAGAACCTTGTTCGTCGCTTTCGCGGCCTCGACCATCTCAGGATAAGGCCGATCCGTCACGTCGATAAACCCAATGTTGTAATTCTCCCCGTCAAACCGGCCCAGGACCGGCTCGTCGCGCCACTCGAACCAGTAAGCCCCGAGAAATTCGTCCAACGACGCCGACTGCTCGACGTAATACCGATACCCGTTCGCCCGCTCCGACTGGTCCACCGCCTGCACAAGTCCCGCCCCCAGGCCGTTGGCCGGAACGCCGATATGAAATTCCCCGATAAGCACCGGCCGGCCGGTCAGCCGATAAGCGCGGTGAATCTGCCGGGTGGGTTCATACTCGTAGATGTTGATGCTGCAAACGTCGAAGGCGCTGCCGAGCCGGAGCATAGCGTCCGACGGATTCCCGCCGAACCGAATGCCGAGGATCAGGTGGTTGGGATCATATTTTCTCGTCGCCGCGCAGGTCAGTTCGAGATATTTCTTAAACGCGTCCGACACAAATTCCCGCCGCCGCGCCGGTGTATCTCCCTGGGCAAGAAATTCCTCGAGCTTCGCCTTGGTGGCTGTGTCCGGACCCGCGAGGATCATCTTCACCACCTCATCTTCCCGGTCTCCCCACGGCGGTTCGTTGCCGACGAAATACCCGAGGATCATCGGATCATCTTTCCGTGGCAGGCATTGCTCTTTCGCCGCCGCGTCGATTCGGTCGGCGAAGCTGACGGAATAAACATCGGGAATGCCCAGGAAAGTCGTCTGCCGATCCAGAGGCCAGTAGAGGAAAAGCGTAACGGGCCGCCCGAACCCGCCGGTCGTCATCCCCCAGGATTCCAGCCGGTGATTGATCCACGCCATGCCCGCGGCGCTGATAGATTGCGTCGTCGCCGCACGCGCGGGCCGTGCGCCGATCCGCGCCCGTGCCATTGATGCCAGTGGAGAGAAAAAGGTGTCCCAGCGGATCGACGAACCACCATTTGCCGTCGATCTGCTCCACCCGGAAAAATCCCGTGGCGGGAGCCTGCGTATCGGCGTAGCCGTTAAATTTGTCGTATCCGAAATCCGCGGCGCTTCCCCATGACTTCGCCTCGGCCGCCAGTTCCAGGTCGAGCTGATTGCGGCTTTTGATTTTTTCCGGCCAGTCAGCCAGCGCCATTGGCCGAATTCATCAACCACCGGCCCAGGTTCAAGGAACTTTGAGCCTTCATCCGTCGTTGCAAGGTGGATGTTTCGCAGTTCGAGGGTAGGGCGGTCGATCGGATAGTCCATCTGAAATCCGATCCCGCGAACGGATTTCAGCTCGCCGAACGGCCCGCCCACCATCGCCCAGAAGGTTGCCGACCGGCGGTTATATGCCGACGCCAGGTCGGTCCCCTGGTGGTCCATCCCCTCGAACCATTGCAGCGGAATGCAGGCGCGCATCCACGCGTTCTGCCCAAACGGTTGAAACGTGATCTTCCGCGGGCCGTCATCCGTGTAGATCCACAGGGCGAACCGATGTGGACTGCTCGTGCGCATCTCCATGACCAAATAGGAATCCCCGGACCAGTCCGGCGTGAAATCCGGGCCAAGATCCTTGAGATCGATCTTTCGCTCGCAGATCACCCCGTCGAAGACCAGCTTTCGAACGTCGCCGGCGCGTGCCGAAGCGCAGATTGCAACCAGCAGAATTGCGATCGCGCGGGATGGGGTCCGCATTCCCTATTTCTCCGCAAGGAGCTTTGGAATCAGTTGCTCCAACTGGCCCTCGGCCTCCACTGTGCGCAAAATCCCTTTCCGGTCGATCAGGTACATCGCGGGCAACCGCTGAATACCGTAGGAAACCGCGATGGGATTCCAGCCCGTGCCTTTTTGATCGTAAAGCTGGGGCCAGGACATATTGGGGTTCTGGGCGAGAAATTTTTTCACGTCATCGCCGCTGCTGTCGTTGTTGACCCCGAGGACTTCCAGGCCCTTGTCGTGATAGTCGGCGAATAGTTTCCTGACCTTGGGCATTTCGGCGATGCACTGGGGACACCAGGTAGCCCAGAAATCGACGAGGATTACTTTACCTGTCCACTGGGCGCTCGAGAAGTTCTGACCGCCAAGGGTTGGCCCTTCGACGGTGAGAGGTTTGCCGACCATTTGCAGCTGCTGCAATTGACTGGCGTAAAAGATGTTCAACTCGTCGGCCGATGCCGCTGAGGCGTCGTCCTTTACGATTTTGAGCAGGTGCTGATAAATGGAAGCAGAGCCGGACGAATCCAGAGTCGCGCTGGTAAGCAGATTCAATATGGGGTCGTCGCCGGGGGCGGCGAGGACGGCGGCGTCGAACCGGTCGAGGGCTTTGTTTCTCTCGGGGTCGCTGTCGGCCTTGTCGAAATCGGCGATCGCCAGCTCGGCCTTGGCGCGGGTGGCGTCGAGATCCGTTCCGGCGGCAATTGTTTTCAGACCCGCGATCTGAGTCGGATCGTCGAGGATGGCCGCAAGCGTGTAGAACTGCATCTTTGATGCATCGAGTTCGGCCTTGCCGCCCGGCTGCGATACCTGTAGCTCATCGATCAGCGACAGAACGTGGTTGATCAGCGGCATCATCTGCGGCGCGGCCTTTTGGCGGGATTCGGCCGATTCAAGCGGATCGCCAAGCAACATCTGTTGCAACTGGTCGGTGGTCGATGCCATATCGGCGACGATGGCGTCAGGAGAGCGGCGGGTCGCAGGCGCCTGGCCCCAGGCTGCGAGGGAAAGCACCCCTGCAAGCAGCCCCCCGGCCAGTAACGGTTTCTTGAGCATTTGCATCACTATATAACCCCCCGGCGGGTTGATCTAATCCAATCCAGCAAGAATTGTCAGGGATTACGTCATATGAGGTGAGGCAGGATTCGATTATGAAAATTACTTTCCCGGCAGTTTTTTGCCTGCTCGTTTCCTCGGCCGCGGCAATTGCCAACCCTCCGTTTACGGTTTCGCCTGAGACAACCGCGATCACCGGGCCGCTGCGCAGGATGGCAGCGTCGATTATGTGGCCGCCCTCAATGCCCGCTTTGGGCAACGCGTGACTCCGGATAAAAATGGATTCATCGATTACATTCGAGCCGTCGGTCCAAAGGAATTTCCGCGAAGCTGGCTCGCAAAAACAATCGTTCTGCTCGGAGCGGCGAATCTGACCCAAAATGATTCCACATGGAAGGACTTCGGCGGGACAGGCCCGTTTGATCAGTCGGAGGAGCATTTGTGGAAGGCGGCCGATTTTCCCGCTTACGCCGATTATCTCACCAACCAGAAGCCCTGGCTGGATTTGGCCGAGCAGGCCGCGGCGAAGCCCCAGTGGTGGCGCCGGCCGTCTCCATCAACGGGACGTTCGCCATGGTCCTTCTGCCGGAGCTCAATCAAATTCGGCTAATGTCGAACGCGCTTTGTGCCCGCGCCCTTCTGCGGGCCAACCAGGCCGATTTCGACGGATTCCTCGCCGACGTGATCGCGGCGAAGCGCCTTACCCGGCGCTGCGATGGGTACACCTACCTCGGCCACCTGGTTGACGCGGCCAATGATTATCTGGCGGACCGAGCGATCGGTGCTGCCGTGGGAACCGGGATATTTTCCAGCGCCAGTGCGCCAAGCTCGCCGCAGCGTTAGACAGCGTGCCGCCGCCGACCCCGCTATGGGACGCCGAGGACTCGGGCGAACGCTGGAGCATGCTCGACTTTGCGCAATGGATCGCCCTGGGCAGAACCGATCTTTTCCAGTCCTGGACCGGCAATGATGCCCGGTTCCTGAGGCGTATTCGGCAAATCGATCGGGGCTCGGTGGACTGGGATTCGGTCATGCGGACGATCAACGGCACGCTGGACCAGATGCGGAAGATTCTGCAATCACCCTCCGTTCGCGACGAAGTGGTCGCTCGCCAATTGTTCGATCTTGGAATCAGCGCCATGCGAAACGCCGCCGCTGCCCAGCCCACCCTCGCGCCGCAGCCCGGGGAAACCAGGGACGCCTATAGCCAGCGCATCGCCGACATGATTATCAGTGCCACATCGCCCAGCACCTGGAAATGCGAGGACCGTTGCCGCGCCGAGTTGCTGGAAGATCAAATGACGCGCGCGCTGGTCGCGGCCGCGCAGTATCGCGCAGGATAAGGGCGCCTGGCCCAATTCCCTTGGTGATCTGGTTCCGGCGTATTTGGCGCAGGCCCCGACGGAAATTTTTGGGGAGGTGGGACCGATCCGTTTCCAGAAGGGAGATACGGGAATTTGCTTCATGGCTCATGGGGCGGATGGAACGGAGATTTCAATCGGGGTTCGCCCGCAAACGCCGACCGACGGGCTGTAGCGTGAATTGCAGACGATTCCGGCCAGGAATGTGAGCGGGCCGAAATTGATTGGCGGAAGCACGACAGTGGACCAACAGCGTGTACACTGGCGGCACGCCAATGAGCCAGGGGAACCAACTATCGGTTACGGTTTTGGAAGCGACAGGCTCATCGCGGGGCCGCAAGAGCATCCCGCTTCGCGGAAATCTGTCCCTGCTTGGCGCAACCATTGTCGTGGCAATCCTGCTGATCTGGTTCGCCCATCAGGTCGCGGTGATTGGCGTCCAGGTGCGAGAAGATTTCTGGGCCTATTGGGTGGCCTATCGCGTCGATGACATTCAGAATGCGCTCGTGCATTCGGATGCGCTCCTGCGAAGCGCGGAAGAAATATCGTCGCCAGGTTCTGCGACGGTCGGCACTCCCGGACCCGGGCTGCTCGATCCGCCGCTGAATTTGCACAATCTCCTCGAGCGCTGGCGACGTTTGCGGCCGGTGTACGGGCAGATCATTCAGGCCTGGGTCGGGGATTACGACCATCCCTATCCCGACCGGGTGGAGGCGATGGATTATCCGCCCCTGCGCCTGCTGGCCGTGACGCTCTGGACCTGGCACGTGCAGGGGGAATTTCCCGGGTTGACGCGATTTCCATTTCGGCCCCAGATCTTTCATGATCCCGCGACCGGCAAGACACGCCTTGTGACCGACGAGGTTGCCCGGCCGCTGCTGACAAGCAATACCGCCTGCACGGCCGTTGGGGCGCTGGAAATTGTTTTGCTCGTTTGGATCTGGGTGCAGCGCGGCGCGAAGTTCGACGGCGGCGGGTGGGGCGATCCGATGCTTTTGCTGCCCGTAGCGGCCCTGGGGATTTGTGCGGTTCTGTCTCGATACGTCAACTGGTCGGTTTATCTTCCCGCGCCTGCGACAGGGCCGATTGACGAGCGGTTTACGAGCCTTGCCTGGTGGCTGTTTGTTATGCTGAAGTTTGTGTCGGTGGTCGCGCTGGCACGGTTTCTACCATCGCCTTTTCGAGGGCCGGTGTGTGGAATCGTGGCGGCGACATTTTTCTGGCTGAATCCGGCGATCATCATCGACAGCCACGGGTGGCCGCAGTGGGATCCGTGGATTTTCCCCGCTTTCTTCGGAGCGGCGATCCTGGTTTCGGTGAATGGGTGGTTCGCGGCGGGGGTTTTGATCGGCATCGGCTGCATGTTCAAGGGGCAGATATTGTTCGCCGCGCCGGTGCTGGTGCTTGCGCCGCTCATCGCAGGTTGGCCGATGCGGTTTTTGCGGATCGTCGTCGGTATGGCGATGGGGGCGGGGATTTGCGTCTGGCCGTGGCTGGTGACTTCGCCCTTTGCATCAAGCTATATTTTTGCGACGGTTTTTGCGGCGGTGATGGTGGTACTGCTCTCGTTTTTCCACGAGCCGATCGCGGGATATTTGCGGGAGGTTTTGCCATGGACGATGCGGCGGATTCGGCGCAAGCCATCCGACGAAGCCGCGCCGGAGGTTCTCTGCTGGGTCGTTTCAGCGGCGGTTGGGATCGCGATGCTTTGCGCGGCCTTGCTCGTGTTGCGCGTCTGGGCGAGTCGGGTGGGGCGCGAGATGCGTGCTGATTTTATTTTCCGCGGCGATTCTCGTGCTGCCCTGGATCATGCCGCGGCAGTTTATTGCCTTTTGGCTCGCGGTTGTGTTTACGATTTCACTATGGCTGACAGCGTTTAGCTTGGGAGGAAAATTCTCCTGGTGGGACGTGGGATTTGAGTTTGGCACGATCAAGCACACGCAGATGGAAATCGGGAACGAATCGCTGAGCAACCTGGCGGCGATTTTGCACGAGCGATTTGACTGGGGCGTGCATGATCCCGTCGGTTCGCTTCAGACGCCGCTGAATACCAGTCCGATCGAGCCGGACATGCGCCAGTTCCTGGGGGCGGTTTTCTTTTTGTGCGTATTTCTGTGCGGCGTTGGGGCGGCGATTCATCTGCGGCGGGGCGATCCGCATTTCCTCATCGCGATTATTTCGCCGTGGGTGATTTTCCCGGCGATTCTCACGCAGATGTCGGCCCGGTATCCGATGTTTCCGGCCGCGATGACCGCGATCATGGTCGCCGTTTCCGTGCGCATGTCCCTCTGGCACCTGGTGCTGACGGTGATCGGATGCATTACGTTTTTTGTGCGCGTCATGCGCGGGCCGGTCGAAATCGCGCCGCTGACCCACGGCATCGTGAACCGCATGCATCCCGACCTGGGATGGCTGACGATTGGAATCGCCGCGATTTTCCTGGTGAGCGCCGTGTCGCCGAGCCGGCGAGGACCGGCTCATACCCGCCCCTTGCGGCTGCTGGAAGGGCGCGGCAAGATGTTTGTAGATCTCTCGAAGAAAATTCGTGCCCATCCTTTTTGGAGAAGACTATGCGGGCAACCATTGTAGCCTTACTGGCGATCCTCGTCACCCCTGTCGCGGCCTTTTCGCAAACACTGGCCGATCGAATCCCCGCCGATGCGCAGATTTTTATCGGGTGCAAGGGGTCGGATGACCTCGGGGCGGGATATGCGAATTCGCATCTGAAAGCGGTGATGGACGCGTCCCAGCTTTCGCAGCTCTTTTCGGATTCGATTCCAAGACTGGTCGATTCGCTCACCAGCGGCGATGAGGACGCGGCCCAGCAGGCGCGGCTGGTGATGAACCTGGCGATGTCCGTCCTGCATCACCCGACGGCAATTTATTTTGGGGGCGTGGATCTGCCGGCGACTGGCCAGCCCGTCCCCAGGATCGCGATCCTGTGCGATGCCGGGGATGACGCGGCCGCGCTTTCGCAGAAGGTGTCCCAAATCATTTCGCAAGCCCCGCAAGGCACGCCGCTGCGCCTTCAGACATTCGGAACGCTGTTGGTGGTTGCGACGTTTGATTATCCGGAACATCCGTCCGACCCGCTGGCGCAAAACGCCCAGTTCCAGGATGCGATGTCGCACGGATTGAGTGACCCGGTGGTGGCGATGTACGTGGATGGTGCGGCGCTTTTGAAAACGACCGATGGGCTGGTCGAGAAGTTCGCGCCGCAGCAATCGGCGGCGATGTGGCCGCAGATTCGCGATGCGCTGGGATTGGGCGGGCTCAAATATGCGATTGGGACGGACGGATTTGACGGCAAAAACTGGGGATCACGCCTCTTTGTTTCCGCGCCGGGAACGCGAACGGGATTGTTCGCGCCCGCGGCGAATGTGCCGCTCGGGCAGGATTTTCTCTCGCTCATTCCCATGTCCGCGACGATGGCCGGCGGCTGTTCGGTTGATCTGAGCGCGCTCTTCACTCAGATCGACAATGGCATACAGCAGATCAGCCCGGACACGGCAAATCAATTCCACCAGGCGCTCCAGCAGGTCAGTCAGATGTTGGGGTTTGATCTTCAGAAGGATTTTCTGGGAGCGATCGGGCCGCAGTGGGGTTATTACGTTGATCCCGCCACCGCGGGCGCGGCGCGCTGGGGTTGACGATCATCAATCAGCCGCGTAATCCGGATCGGTTGCAGACATCGCTCACGGCACTGGAGAATATTGCGAACGTCGCGGTTCGCCAGCAACTGTCGAATTCGACCGTCAAGCTGACATTGGAAATTCGCCAGTTCACGAGCAACGGCGTGACCGTGCATTATCTGGCGACGCCGTTCATTTCTCCGTCTTGGGCGATCAAGGATGGGCGGTGGTATGGCGCGCTTTATCCGCAGATCATTGTGGCCGCGATCAATCGGCAGCCGGATGGGAAGTCGATTCTCGATAATCCGCGATACCAGACAGTAATGAAGGAACTGGGCGCCCGCGCAATTCGGCAGCTTCCAGTTCAACGATCTTCCGCGGAACATGCCGCAGGGATATCAGGCCTGGCTGCTTCTGAGCCGGATGTACCTCGGATATGGGGATTTGTTTGGGTTGCAGAGCCCACCAATGGTGGTACCGACCCTGGACAAACTGATGTCGGAGGCGGAGCCGAGCGGGTCGGTCTCGTGGGAGGATGATTCCGGGTTCTATGTGCGGTCAATCACGCCATTTCCGGCGCAGATGCACTTGGGGCAAGTTGGTGAATCCAAAATTGCGCAATTGCCCGAACTTCGGTCGGGTATGTCTGAACAATTCGACAGTGCGCTCTTAAGCAGGAGTGAATGGTTGCGCGGGAGAATGCCGCGCGTGGGTTTGTACTGAATCAGCGCCGGAAAAATTCGAAGCTGATTCGAAATCAAATGCGTCCCGTTGGGATATATTGCTTGACACATATGATTTTCGAGCGATATAGTTTCGCCTGATTGATTTGGGAAGGGACAAATGTCTGCCTACTTTGCTTGCAATCCGATAGCCGCGGCGTTTTCGAGCGTACCTTTTACGCCGCCTCAGACTCCACTTTCACGCAATTCGAATTCTAATTCATATTCCTCAAGCGGTGCTTGCGCGATTTTTGACAATTCATTTCTGCTTGGCTTTTTATCGCGGATATTGGCGTTTGCAGCGGCGTGCCCCGGGGGCTTTGGGCTGGGCCGATGTATTTGCAATGCGCAAAATCTGCGGCCGGAGAGACAAATAGTGCTATAACGGTCTGAGATTTGCATTTAAGTCTGGGTGAATGGACGCATTGGCGCGTTGAGTGCTTAAGTGAAAAGCGCCCACATCGTTGTGAACGATTGAACAAGTCGGGTGTCCTTTTGGAAAAGGAGCAGTTGGGCTCTATTTCACGTTTAACTTTGGAGGTGAAGCAGTTGAATCAAAACAAGGAGTGATGCGGTTCGGGCTTTTCGAATCCGTGTTTGTGGAAGAATCAGTGGGTGATCATGCGACGCCCTTCACCGTCGGGTAAGAATGTTAAGAGGGTGAAGGTCGGCATGCTGGGAATGCATTTCCGCGCACAGTCGCGGTTTCGTTGATCATTTTTCGACCTTTCTGCGGTTCGGGGCTTGAATCTTTATCGCAGCGCCGATGTTCCAGCGCGAAGTCTCGGAGATTTCGTGCCGACATTCGGGGCAGAATCAGCGGTCATATGTTTCCCGCTGGATTTCTCGTTGCAGAAACAAAGTCATTTCGCATGCCGTGCGCCGGGTCTGGCTTTTCGGGGCGGGTATTCATTCAGTGGATCGGCGCGAAAGACGGCACGATGGCCGGCAGCGGGATTATTCAGGTGGCAGGTTGGGTCTGACCTTTTGACAACCGCCGTGGGTGTTCGAAGAACCGCTCGGGGATGGGCAAACAGCCTGCGACCGCAAGGACTCCCGGTTTAAAACATCCTGTAGTGTTGGACAGACGTAGTCTTTTGCGATTCGAGTAGGGAATGAAATGCTAAATTCACAGCGGTTTGAAACCAGCCTGGCGCTGGCGACGCAGCGGCCGTCGAAGATCGTCGTTTCGTCGAACCACGCCGGTGATCCCGGTCGAACTTCGGTCGGGATTCTCACGATCGTTTGGCGGCAGCGATGGCTGATCGCCGCATGTCTGGTTGCCTCCATCATCGGAAGCTTCTTTTATCTCGAACACGCGACGCCCATCTACAGCAGCAGTGCCGTCGTTTACATCCAGCAGTCGGTTCCCAAGGCCATCAACGACCAGTTGAGCGAAGACGACTCGGTTCCGGGCGGATACCTGTATACGCAATGCCAGGTGATCACTTCGACCGCCAACCTGAGCAGCGCAGCGCAATTGCCTGTCGTGGCGCACGCTCACGTGCTGGAGGGAATGACCGATCCGGTGGGATTCCTCAAGGGGACGGTGACTGCCGAGCCGGGCAAGCAGGCGAATCTTGCCACGGTGTCGATGGAATCAACCGATCCTCAAGATGCGGCGGATATCGTCAATGGCGTCGTTCAATCGTACATCGAGTATCAAAGCAAACAGCACCGCTCGACGGCGGTAGAAGTGCTGAACATCCTCCAGCAGGAAATGGACCGGCATGAAGCGGAACTGGCGAAAGTAGAGCGCAGTCTCGAGGATTTCCGCAAGGCAAATCCGGAAATGTCGTTCCAGACGGGGATGGGCACCGCGGCCATGGATCATCTTTCCGTGGTGAGGTCGAACCTTTTGCAGGCTCAGCAGACCGTAAGTGAGCTGGAATATCTGACCTCGCTGGCCCGGGGAAACCCAACCAACCAGGTGGGGATCGGGCATTTGTTCAATCAACTTCAGTTGAGCAGTCTTGCGGGGCTCCTGGATCCTCTTTTAATCCAGGAATATGAAACGACGCGGCGGGACCTGGGTGATCTGACGGACAGCCTGGGATCTCAAAACAACCAGGTGATCGAAAAGTTGGGCCGCCTTGAGCGGCTTGGGGGGGAAATCTTCGGCGATCTCACGGATCTGCTTCGGGTCGAGAATCGGCGCGTCCTGGAACTGAAAGCGCAGGAAATCACCGAGAGTCACCTGGCGGTCGACAGCAATCTCAAGGGGATCGAATACGACCAGATGAACGAAGAAGTTCGGCGGATCGAAGCGGAGCTGGATCTTCTCGACAGCCGGATGAAGGAAGTGAACGTCACGGAAAACGTCGGTGCGCTCACGGTATCGGTTCTCGAGGCCGCGACGCCCGGCCCGATTCCGGTGCGGCCGCGCCGGGCACAGGCATTGGGTGAAGGGGTTATCGCAGGTTTGATCCTTGGCCTGTGCCTGGGGTTCGTGCGTGAAATGCTCGACCAGCGGGTTCGCTCGCTCGAGGAATTCTCCACCCTGCTGGGCTTGCCGGAACTTGGAATGGTTCCCCGGATTTCGTCGCGATCGTCGACGGCAAAGCGCGGGCTGGAAGTTCAGCTTCGCCCGCGATCGGACGCTGCCGAGGCGTTCCGCACATTGCGAACTGCGATTCACTTTGGCTTCCGCACCCGCGAGCATACCAAGACCATCCTGATTACTTCCCCCGCCTCGGGCGACGGAAAATCGCTGCTGGCGAGCAACCTGGCCATCGCGGTTGCGCAGAGCGACCGGCGCGTGCTCCTGATCGACGCCAACTGGCGGCATCCCGATCTCCATCGGACCTTTGATCTGAGCAACGAAATCGGGGTCACCAGCGTGATCAGCGGTAGTGCAACCCTGCGCGAAGCGGTCCAACGGACGAAAATCAGCGGACTCGAAGTCCTCGCGTGCGGGCCCGTGCCGCTGAACCCGGCCGATCTGCTCAACAGCGACGCGTTTCTTGATCTGCTCCAGGCGGCGGGATCGGAATATGACCAGGTTCTGATCGACTCACCGCCGATCATGCCCTTCGCCGATGCGCGATCCTTGCCGCGTCGTGCGACGCGACGATCCTGGTGCTTCGGGCCAACAAATCGATCCGGCGGATCGCCGAGCGGGCACGCGAGGCCCTGACATCGGTCAACGCCAACATGATGGGGTACGTGGTAAACGACGTGACCGCGAGCCATCTGTCGCGGCCCAGTCATATGACGAATTTCTACGATGTGGCCTTGCACCAGCGCCAACGAGCCGTGACGGCACGGCGGTGCACTTGCGGGCAACGGCAATGGGGGGAATGGCAACGGAGGAAATGGGGGGGGCAATGGCAGTGGGGCAGGAAACGGAAACAGTCATGCGGGCAACGACACCGCTATTGTCGCGGCGCGTTCGGAAGACGTTGGGTCACAGGTTTGATCCATCGGGCGAATCGAATGCAGCGGCGATGATGTAAAAGCTTCGCGCCCAGGGCGCGGAAACCCGCGTGGGTGAGCGCGATGCGTCCGCCGACCAGCGTCGGCTCCCGCGGAGCGATTGAGTGAATCCTATCGCTAGAAAAACGGCCGGTGCGCCGACGGGGACGAAGTCCGAACCGACCCCCCGATACTGAATCGAAAAAACTCATGCTGTTACTTGAAGAAAATCCACCCATGATTCCGGAATGGATCGGCTCACTGAGCGAGATCGCCGGCGAGTGGTGGGTTGCGCACACGCGGTCGCGCGCGGAAAAGTCATTCGTGCGGGAGCTGCTGGCGCAGAAAATCGCCTACTATCTTCCCATGCACGAGCGCGTGATGGTCTGGGGGGGCCGCCGGCGCAAAGTGCTTTCACCTCTTTTCCAGTCTTATGTCTTTTTTGCCGGGGATGCGGAGGACCGCCAGGCGGCCCTGCGCACGAACCGGGTGGCACACGTATTTCCGGTTCGGCAGAAGGAGCGGTTCCTCGTCGAGCTGGAGGCAATTCGATTTACGATCCAGTCTGGCACGAAACTGGATCCGTATCCATCGATCGCGGTAGGCACGTTCTGCCGCGTCGTCCGGGGCCCCTTGCGGGGCATTGAAGGCGTGGTCATTCGCAAGGACGCTTCGACGCGCCTTGTCTTGCAGATTCGCATGCTGGGACAGGGGGCGAGTTTGGAAATCGCCCCTGAAAATCTCGAGAGCCTGTCCTAGGGCCCAGAGATTCGGCCGTCCCAGGCCTGCGTCATCTTTTCAACTCATATCCCGGTTGGAGCTTCGATAAAGGAGTACAGATCTCATGTCACCATTACTTGCCTATGCCATTTTAACTTTTGGGGGATCCCTCGCGCTGGTGCTGGCCCTGACCCCGCTTGGCATTCGGCTGGCCGGGGCGTTTGGGCTGGTGGATGAGCCGGGGGTGCGAAAGGTGCACCGCACCCCGGTTCCGCGAATCGGGGGCGTCGCGATCGCCCAGGCTTCGATCATTTCGTTCGTGATTTTCGCCAGCCTCTACGTTTCCAGCCGGCCGGCGGTGATCCCCTTCAACACCACCATCACCCTGATCGCGGCGGCGATCTGCGTTTTTCTGCTCGGGCTGGTCGACGACATCATCAATGTTTCGGCGAAATACAAGCTGTGCGTCCTGCTGGCGGTTTCGGCACTCTTCTGCGCGGCGGGGGCGCCGTGCGGCAGATCGTCATCGACGGAACGGTGGTGCTGAACCTGGGGCCGTTTGCCTGGCCCCTGACGATGCTCTGGCTCGTCGGCGTCACCGTGGCGGTGAATTTTGTTGACGGCCTCGACGGGCTTGCGAGCGGAATTGTGGCGATCGCCGCCGGCGTTTTGGCGCTGGGGGCGGCCGTGGGCGGTGCGCCGGTGACCGTGCTGCTGGCCATTTCGCTCGTCGGAGCGCTGCTGGGGTTCCTGGTCTTCAATTCGAATCCGGCCAAGGTGTTCATGGGGGACTGCGGAAGCATGTTCATCGGCTTCCTGCTGGCCGGGGCGTGCGCGATGTCGAACCACGCCATTGGGACGACGCGCAGCCTGATCTTCCCGGCCCTTGCCCTTTCCGTGCCCCTGCTGGATACGCTGCTGACCTTCGTGCGGCGGGCGATTCTTCAGAGGCAATCGATTTTTGCCGCGGAGAAGGGGCACATTCATCATCGGCTCCTTGATGTTGGACTGGCGCCCCGCCAGGCGGTGCTGGTGCTTTATCTCGTCACGCTGGCCGCGGCAGGCGTGGATCTGTTCGGCATGATCGGAAATGCCTGGGCGACCGTTCTGGCGTCGTTGGGCTACATCTCGCTTTTGTGCATCATGTTCCGCGTGGCCGGTTCCGTGCAGGCACGCCAGACGCTCAGCGCGGTGCGACGGAACAATGCGATTCGCCGCGAGGCGAGGCGGTATCAGACAGTCTTTGCGTCGCTCCAGGTGGCATTCCGCGAAGCCATGACGTTCGATTCGTGGTGGCAGCACGTCTGCAAGGCGGCGGACGAGCTCGATTTCGCCCAGGTGAGCATGCCGCTGACCAGGCGCGATGCATCGAAAACGACCATGCGCTGGCGGAGAGGGGATACTGAGATCGCCGAGGCGGATTCGATTACCGCCGAAATTCCCATTCCCCAGCGCCGCAGCGGGGAGACGCTGCGGATTTATGTGGAAGCTTCCGGTGGGGAGTTCCTGGAGACTTCCGGTCAGCGGATTGCTCTGTTTTCGCGGCTGATGGGAGAGTCGAGTCTGGCGCATCTTCCCGACAGCGGGCCGGGCCGGGAAAGCGTCAGTGCCGGTGGAAGTGTCGTTCATCACGCCCCGGACGTTGCGGTTCCCGACGAAATCGGGGAAGTCTTCTCGAAGCTGCGCGTGGCGATCGTGCATGATTTTCTCTACACCTACGCCGGCGCGGAGCGGGTGCTCGAGCAGCTCATCGCGCTGTTTCCGCATGCCGATTTGTTTGCACTGTTTGATTTCCTGCCGGAGCACCTTCGCGGGTTTATCCGCAACAAGCCGGTGCAGTCGACGTTCATCCAGCGCATGCCGTGGCGGCGCAAGCACCACCGCGCTTATTTGCCGCTGATGCCGCTGGCAATCGAGCAGGTCGATATTTCCGGCTACGACATCGTGATTTCCAGTTCGTATCTGGTGGCCAAGGGCGTGCTGACCCGGCCCGACCAGCTTCACATCTGCTATTGCCACACGCCCGTGCGGTTCGCATGGGATTTGCAAAACCAGTATCTGAATAAGTCCGAAGGCGGATTGCTTTCGACGGTGAAAACCGCGCTGGCGCGGGTGCTGCTGCATTACATCCGCAACTGGGACATCCGCTCGGCCCACGGGGTGGACGTGTTTGTGACCAATTCAGATTTTGTGGGCAGGCGCGTGCGGAAGCTCTACCGGCGATTTACGACAACGGTCTATCCGCCCGTGGATACCGAACGGTTCACGCTTTGCGAGGAGAAGGAAGATTTTTATCTGACGGCTTCACGCCTGGTTCCCTATAAGCGGATCGATCTGGCAATCGAGGCCTTCAAGAGGATGCCGAACCGGCGGCTGCTGGTGATCGGCGAAGGGCCAGAGTTGGAGAAATACCGCGCCAACATCTCACCGAATGTTCGGCTCCTGGGATATCAGACGCCGGACCGGCTGCGGCAATATATGCAGCGGGCGCGGGCGTTTGTTTTTGCGGCCGAAGAAGATTTTGGCATCACACCAGTGGAGGCACAGGCCTGCGGAACGCCGGTCATCGCATACGGTCGCGGCGGTGTGACGGAAAGCGTGATCCACGGAGTCACGGGGCTTCTGTTCAAGGATCAGACGGCCGAAGCCCTGATGGAGGCAATCGAAGACTTCGAGGGGCGGCAGTGGGATCCCAAGGCGATCCGCGCCAACGCGGAGCGATTTTCGATCGCTCGTTTCCGCGAGAAATTTGCCGGCGTCACCCGCAAAGAGTGGACCGATTTCCTCGTCCAGCGGCTGGAGAGCAACCGCAACAGCATGTTCGGGTTGTCGGATGGGGAGATGACCGAAGCGGCGATCGCAACCATGGAGATGTCGGGGGCCGCTAAGCAGAAGGCACGGAAGGAGCAGCCTGAGCTGATCCAATGACGATGAGTCTGGCCAATCCGACCCTCGCTCGCCAGGAGGAGGGACAATCCGCGCGCACGTCCGAGTCGGGCGGCAGATTGGGCGATCGCTGGCTGCTGGTCTTCGTGATCACCAGCTTTCTCTTTGAGCTGGGACTGTTCACCGCCGGGGACACCGCGCTGCGGCTGCCCCTCCGCGTCGGGATGTATCTCATCAGCCTGGTCTTCGCAATGCTGATCCGCGGCAATGGGGAGGCCCATCCAGCGACGAAGCTGATTCAATATATCCTTGCGGTGCTGGCGATCTCGCTGATCAATCCAAACGGCAATGCGATGGTCGCCCGGGTTGCGCAGATTGGTCTGTACTTTTCGATCCTTGCGCCGCTGATCTGGGTCGGAAAGCTCCAAATTACCCGGCGAACTTTTCAACAGCTCATGCTGGTGATGTGGCTCTTCTATACGGCCAGCGCGGTGATGGGCGTGCTGCAAGTGCAGTATCCCGGAAAATTCGACGGAGCCCTGTCGGCGAATTACGACGATCAATCCCTGATGCCCCACATTTTCGTGCTGGCGGATGGGACGAAAGTCATCCGGCCCAAGGGGCTCACCGACGTTCCCGGCGGAGCGTCAACGGGCGGCGTCTATTCGATCATCCTCGGCACCGGGCTGCTGCTGACAAGCCGCAGCACGTTTATCCGCGTCGCGTCGGTTTGCGGCATGGTCGCGGGGCTCTTCTGCATCTTCATTTGCCAGATGCGCACGAACCTCATCATCGCGGGCATCGCCACAGTGGCGCTGGTGATGGTGCTGCTCTTTCGAAGGTCCTATGGACGGGCGAGCCTGTTTCTTGGGATCGCGTTCGGCGTGGTGCTGGTTGGGGCGACGGCGGCGTTCAATATCGGCGGCCAATCGACGGTCGATCGGTTTCTCACCCTCATCGCCTCGGATCCCACGACCGTTTTTTACGCCAACCGCGGCGGGTTCCTTGAAGATGTGATTCACGACGCGACGCATGAATACCCCCTGGTGCCGGCCTGGGGCGATGGGGAATGATGTGCCACTATTTCGGGAACGGCACCGACCCCCTCTGGGCAGAGATGATGTGGCAGTCGCTGCTTTATGACGGCGGCATTCCGCTGATCCTGCTTTACATTGCATTGCTGCTGGTACTCATGCGAACGGCGCTGGCGCATGCGCTGTGGCAGCGCGATGGAGATCTCGGTTGCTGGGCGGGGGTGGTCTTCGGTTACACGCTTGCCGCCACGGCGGCCACGTTCGTCTTTCCGATCTTCTCCAATCAGGAGGGGATGGACGTTTTCCTGATCAACGCGGCCCTGTTTGGCGTTTGCCTGACGGCGGATTCCGAGCGTCATGCGGCCAGCGTAATGAGCGACGAAATTGAGGAGCCCGAAGAGCAGCAGGAGCCGGAGGGGGAAGACAACGCTGGTCCCCAACTGGCGGCAACCTGAAACGGACTGATTCATCGATGAAGATTCAATTTGTCGCTCACAATTTCATCCGCGGGAATGGCCAGGGGCGGATCAATTACGAGATCGTCCGCCACGCGGTACGCAGTGGGCACAGCGTGGAGTTGATCGCCGACCAGGTTGCGCCGGAATTGATCTCGGACGGCGCGAAATGGACGTATGTCGCGCAGCATCCACACCGGCCAAACGTGCTCGGCGTGCGCGTTTTCGCAAGGTCGGCAAATCGTGTGATTGCCGAACGCGGGCACGAGGCGGATGTGATTGTCGGTGCCGGCTTCACGCTGGACGTGCCGCATGATGTAAATCTCTGCCAGTTCGTGCATGGAGCGTGGATCAAGTCGCCGGTGCATACGTCGCGGTTCGAGAGGGGGCCGTATGGCTGGTATCAATATCTCTATTCGCGGCTGAACACGAGCTGGGAAAAACGGGCCTATCGCAACGCGGGAATGGTCGTAGCCCCGTCGGAGAAGATTCGGGAGGAGCTGATTTCGATCGGAGTTCCGGGCGAGCGGATACGCGTGATTTACAACGGCGTAGACCTCAACGAATTCACGCCGCAGATTGAATCGAATTCGCAGTTGCGCAGTGAACTGGGGCTAAAGGCGGATGTTCCGCTGGCACTGTTCGTCGGGGACATCCGCACCCCGCGCAAGAATTTGGATACCGTGCTGAAGGCGCTGGTTCTCGTGCCCGGGCTTCATTTGGCGATTCTGGGGGCCGAGAGAAATAGCCCGTTTCCGGCGATGGCGACAACGCTACAGGTTGCCGAGCGGGCGCATTTCATGGGGTTCCGGACAAACGTCTCCCAGTTCATGCGGGCGTGCGACATGTTTGTGTTTCCATCCCGATATGAGGCCGGAACGCTCGTGCTGCTCGAGGCGGCCGCGTCCGGCGTACCGATCATCACGGCTCGCAGCGCCGGCGGATGCGAGGTGCTCGATTCCGCCGCGGCGCAAATCTTGGAAGACCCGAATGATTTTCGAGCACTTGCGGCGGCGCTGCGGAAATTGATTCAATCTCCACAGCAGCGCCGCGCGGCGGGGATCGCCGCACGGGGGATCGCGGAACGATATTCGTGGGAGTCGATGTCGCGGGCGTACCTGGAGCTTTTCGCGGCGGCGGCGAAGAATCGCCCGCGCGAAGTTTCCCCGCTGGGCCAAGCCGAGCCGGCGGAATCGAATTCCGAGGCGCTGGCATGCTGAGCGGGCGTCCAAAAATCCTGGCTCTCGCCACCAAGGGGACGGGCACCAACGAAGAGGATCGCTTGCGCACGCTAATGAGCGCGGTGGGCGCGGAATTTGTGCGATTTGATAAGGCGAATAAACGCAGGAGCGCCGTCGAGTTTCTCAAAACGCTTTGGCGTGAGCGGCCCGACCTGGTGGTGATGGAAGGGACCGGGGTTGCGGGCGGCGTGCCGGTTCTGCTGGCGCGAATCCTGCTAGGAACGCGATTCGTGGTCAGCAGCGGTGATGCGGTCGCGCGGTTCGTGGCCGCGATTCGGCCGGTGCTGGGGCCGGCATTTGCGATATACGAGCGGATGCTCTGCCGGTTGTCGTCCGGATTCATTGGATGGACGCCGTACCTTGCAGGACGGGCGCTGACGCTGGGTGCGCCGTGCGCGATGACTGCCGCGGGCTGGGGGCCGCCGAGTGATCCGGCGCATCGCGCCGAAGCGCGGGCCAGGTTGCGCGGACGTCTGGGCATCGACGACGAAACGATTGTCTTCGGGCTTCTGGGATCGCTGGTCTGGAATCGCCGCCTTGCTTACTGCTATGGCTCGGAACTGGTGAGGGCGATTCTGCAACTATCGCCCTCGCGGCGAGTCGCGGTCGTTGTTGTTGGCGGCGGGTGCGGTTTGGATCGGTTGCGCGAAATCGCCGCCGATCGCCTCGGAAAAGATATTTTCCTCCTCGGCGAAGTGCCGGGCTCTCAGGTGGCGGATCATCTGGCGGCGTTCGATGTCGCAAGCCTCCCGCAAAGCGTCGATGGCGTCGGCAGTTTCCGTTACACGACGAAGCTCAGCGAATACCTGGCCGCCGGATTACCGGTGATCACCGGACGGATTCCGATGGCGTACGACCTGGACGACGGCTGGCTCTGGCGGCTGGCCGGACGCACGCCCTGGGAAGAGCAGTTTATCCAGCAACTTTCCCGGCTGATGGCCCGAATGGACCGGACCCAAATCGCCGAGAAACAGCGGGCGATTCCCACGGCGATGCAGGAATTCGATCGCGATCGTCAGGTCCGGCGCGTCACCGAATTCATTCGAGATATTCTGGGCCTTGCCGATGAAATTCCCGCGCGCCGGCGCGGCGGAACAAAACGAGGCGCCGGCGCTTGAACCGGCCGGGGCATCGCTTTAATCGCATGACAACCAACCGACGAAATTCGCCGCTTCGCATCGCCTGTTACGGCTTCGCCGATCCGCGCGCCGGCAGCGTTTCCACCGCGGGGTTCCTGATCCTCCGCCAGCTCCTGGAACGCGGGCATCAGATCGATTTTTTCAATAAGACGTCTTTCGTACGCCCGCGCGAATTCGAGTCGCTTCCCAATTACCGGTTCGTCGAGGTCCCAACGCCGACGTCCGACCGAATCATCCGCCGCTGCCCCAAGCGCGGCGGGACGGTCCTGCGGCATCTTCTGGGACAGATCGCCCATCACATCTTCGCGGCAAAAGTCCTGGCCGCGATGCGCCGGCATCATGTCGAAAGTCCGTACGACGTGCAGCTTTGGCTCGGGGACTGGTCGTGGGGACGCATCGGCGACATTCCGGTCGTGAGCTGGGTGCAGGGACCGCCCCAAACCGATGCCAGCTCGGTCGTGCGACACAGAAAACAGATTCTGCGGTTGTGTGGATGGCGAAGTTATCTGCCCCTGCGGCTATACGCCGCTTATCGCGGAACGCTGGGACTTCCGCGTTTCGATTGCACCGATCTATTCATCGTGGGCAGCGAATGGTCGCGGAAAATTCTCTCGAGCTATGGAATCCCCTCGCAGTTGATCCACGCGATGGCGTATCCGGTTGATCTCAAACAGTTTTCACCGGCAGCGGAGGAAGGCGCCTCGGACGTCCGACCGACGATTCTCTGGATTGGCCGCACGGTTCCGCGCAAGCGGCTGGATCTTTTCCTCGATGCCTGCTGCGAGCTGACAAGGAGCGGTGTCGATCCCGATGTTCTGGTCGTCGGTGGATTCGATTTCACCCCGGGATACGCAAAGCTGCTGGAACAATTCCCCTCCCCGCATCGGCTGCGGCATATTCCGAGTCTTCCGCGCGAGCAGGTCATTGCGCTGCTTCAATCGGCTTCGGTAGTCGTGCAACCGAGCGAGGATGAGAATTTCGGGTCAACGATCGCCGAAGCGCTGGCATGCGGGACACCGGTGGTTTTGGGCCCCACGAATGGAACGGGCGACTATATGGGCGACGGCGGGGTTCAATTCGGGCAGTACAGCGCAGAGTCGGTCGCCGACGCCGTCTCTCGTGCTTTGCAAAACAGGACCACGCTTCGCCAACAGGCTCGCCACGCGGCGCTGGCGGCCTTCGACGCCGGAAAAATCGCCGACGAACTGATCGGCCTTCTCCACAGGGCAACCTCGCAGAAATCCTTGAGTGACCTCGTTTCGTCGGACCCGTTGGAAGGGCCCACGACTTCGGCCGAGAAAGAGCCGACGACCTTGAACGCGTGAAATCCGCGGCATCACGATGACATCTCTAAGTACATTACAGATCGGCGCCGGTTGGTTTCCCGAGAATCCGGGCGGACTGGACCGCTATTATTACGAGCTCCTCCGCGCGCTGCCGGGGGTCAACGTCGATTGCCGGGGGCTGGTGATCGGAACGGGTCGAGTCGCGGCCGAATCGAATGGCCAGGTCCGTGCCTTCGCCAACCGCGGAGACAGCCTGGTCAAACGCTGGTTCGCGTGCCGAAACGCCACGGCGCAGATTCTGGCGGAGCTGGGCCAGCGCTGTCTGGTCTCGGCGCATTTTTCTCTGTATGCCCATCCGGCCATGAAGGCGCTGGTGGCGCAGGGTCGGCGGATGGTGGTGCATTTTCATGGGCCGTGGGCGGGCGAATCGCGCCGCGAGGGGGAGGCGCGGATGACAACCTGGATGAAGCGCTGGGTCGAGCGCAGCGTCTACCGCCGCGCGGTGGCGTTCATCACGCTTTCCGCGGCGTTTCGGAATCTGCTCTGCCAGCAATATGGAATCGATTCGCAACGCGTGCATGTGATTCCTGGTGGCGTGGATTTCGGGCGGTTTGACTCGGTGGTCCGGATACCTGCGCCGATGCCCGACGCGAGTTTGATCTGCCGGTCGATCGGCCGATCATTCTGTCGGTTCGCCGGCTGGTGAGCCGGATGGGACTGGAGAGCCTGATCGACGCCATGCAACGGGTTCACGAAACAGCGCCGGAGGCGCTTTGCGTGCTGGTGGGCAAGGGAAGGCTTGCGGACCAGCTTCAGGCGCGGATCTCGCGGCTGAATCTTGAGAAGAATGTTCGCCTGCTGGGTTTCGTCCCGGACGACAAGTTGCCGCTGATTTATCGAGCGGCCGATTTTTCGGTGATGCCTTCGCAATCGCTCGAAGGCTTCGGCCTTTCCGCCGTCGAATCGCTGGCCGCGGGGACGCCCGTGCTGGTAACCCCGGTGGGGGGGCTGCCGGAGGTGGTTCGTGATCTGGACTCCCGGCTGGTGACCCGCGGCTTCGACGCGCGGGCGCTGGCGGATGCAATTTCGGAGGCGATCCTCAATCCCAGCGTCTTGCCCGCCGGCGACGCGTGCGCACGCTACGCCCGCGGCAGATTTCACTGGCCGGTGATCGCCCGCCAGATCCGCGGAGTTTACGAGGCCGCTCTAAGCTGATGTTTCTCGAATCACGTTCATTTGACGCGATGTTCGAACTACCTCCAAATCCGCGCATCGGGAGCGGCCTGGGCGAGATTTCGCGCGACCCCGGCCGGCCCGCCGAGTCCACGGTGCCGCCGCGATGCAAAATCATGGTGTTGATGCCCCTCTCCTCACAGCGCGGCGGGGGGGAGCTGATGTTCCTCGATCTCATCGAACACGGCCGCGGCCTGAACATCGATTGGCTGGCCGTCTTCATGTCGGATGGCCCGATGGTGCAGACCGTGCGCAAGTGGGGCGTCGAAGCCCTCGTGATCGACACGGGCAGGCTGCGCCAGCCGCATCGCGTGGCGCTGGCAATCCTGAAAATCCGCCGGCTGATTCGCAGCCATCATGTCGATGTCGTGATTAACTGGATCGCCAAGAGCCATCTGTACGGCGGAATCGCCGCCGCGTTGGCAGGTGTACCTTCCGTTTGGTATCAGCTTGGGTATCCCGATCCGCCGAGCATTCAGGAACGGCTCGCGACTGTCGTGCCCGCGTGCGGGATTCTCACCTGTTCCGATAGCGCCCGGCAGGCCCAGCAAAGATTGTGGCCGAATCGGGCCGTGCGGACCGTCTATCCCGGCGTAAGCCTTCAGCGATTCGATCCCGATCGGCTGCCATCGCCGCTGGAATGCCGTCGGCAGCTCGGGCTGCCGGTGCGCGGGGCGCTCATCGGAATCGTCGGACGCCTTCAGCGATGGAAGGGGATGCATCATCTCATCGACGCGATGCCGGGAATCCTGCGGGAGTTTCCCGATTGTCATTGCGTCATCGTCGGCGGCGAGCACGCGTTGGAGCCGGATTATCCCGCGTTTCTCAAACGCCGCGTGGCGGAGGCGAATCTTGTGGATCACGTGAGCTTCGCCGGGCTACAGCACAATGTGCCGCACTGGATGCAGGCGATGGACGTCGTGGTTCACGCATCGAATCAGGAGCCGTTTGGGATTGTCGTCGTGGAAGCCATGGCGCTTGGGAAACCAGTTGCCGCGACCAACACCGCCGGCCCGACCGAGATTATCTGCCCCGGAGTTGACGGACTTTTATGGACTGCCGGCAACGCGGATTCACTTCGCCTCACGGTGCTCGAGCTTCTGGCAGACCGGGACCTGCGGCACCGCATCGGACGGGCAGCGCGAAACAAGGCGGCGCGATTTTGTTCCGGAAGCTTCGCCCGGCGGGTGGTTGAGAATGTCCTCGACCTCGTCCGCGCGGCGGGAAAAACGCTTCCGTTTCAGACAGGCAGCGAAACATGAGAATGAGCAGCGTACTGGATTCATCTGAGACAGAGTCAATCGCATCGGAGGCCCCGCCTGCGCAGCAGAATCAGCGCCCCCGCTGGTGCGCATTCGGCCCCCTTCGCGGTGGACGAGCCTTGGGCTCGGTGAAATCGTCGAGTTCCGCGATCTGCTGGGATCGCTGACCGTGCGCGACGTCAAGCTGCGCTATAAGCAGACGGCCCTGGGAGTTTCCTGGGTCGTATTGCAGCCGCTGATGGCCGCGGGAATCTTCACCTTCGTCTTCGGCCTCGTCGCCAAGCTTCCCAGCGATGGGGTTCCCTATTTCCTCTTTTCATTCGCCGGAATGTTGGGGTGGAATCTGTTCAGCAACATTGTCACCCGCGCCGGAACGTGCCTGGTGACCAATTCCAACCTGATCTCAAAGATCTTTTTCCCCCGGCTGGTTCTGCCGCTTTCCTGCCTCGGCTCGTCGCTGGTCGATTTCGGAGTTTCCTGCGGCATGATGGCGCTGCTCATGCTCTGCTATCGCACGCCGCCGACCCACGCGCTCCTGCTGCTTCCCATCTGGCTGTTGATGTTCGTCGCAGGTGGGCTGGGGATGGGGCTCTGGGCGACGGCGCTCTCGGTAAGCTATCGCGACGTTCAATACGTGCTTCCGGTTTTCATCCAGTTTTTCCTCATGGCCAGCCCGATTCCGTATGGCGCCTCGGCCGTGCCGAAGAAGCTGCTGAAGATTTATTACCTGAATCCCCTGAGCGCGCCCCTGGAGGCGTGCCGGTGGTCGCTGCTGGGCACGGCGCCACCCCCGCTCAAATGGCTGATCTATTCCGCCGTCGTATGTATTTCGTTGCTGGTCTTTTCGATTATCGCATTCAAACGCATGGAAAGGAGGTTCGCGGATGTCATCTGAAACGATGATCTCGGTGCGCGGGCTCTCCAAGGCATACACCATTGCGCATGCATCGCAGCGCGCCACAACCCTGGCCGAGGCGGTCGTACACCGGCTGCGCCATCCCCTGCGCCGCGTCGAGCAAGAGACGTTCTGGGCGGTCAAGGACGTTTCGTTCGATGTGAAGCGGGGAGATGTCGTGGGTGTGATCGGGCGAAACGGCGCCGGCAAGAGCACCCTCTTCAAGCTGCTGAGCCGCATCACCCCGCCGACGGCGGGGGGGATCGATCTCTTCGGCCGCGTCGGCAGCTTGCTCGAAGTAGGAACTGGTTTCAGCGCCGAACTCACCGGCCGGGAAAACATTTATCTCAACGGCACGATCCTCGGCATGAAGCGCAGTGAAATCCGCGACCGGTTCGACGAAATCGTCGAATTCTCCGGTGTTCACGCATTCCTCGATACCCCGGTGAAGCGCTACAGCAGCGGCATGTACGTTCGTTTGGCGTTTGCCGTGGCGGCTCATCTCGATCCGGAGATTCTCATTGTTGATGAAGTGCTTAGCGTCGGGGACGCCGAATTCCAGGAAAATGCTTGGGCCGGATTCGTGAAGTCGCGCGAAATGGCCGCACGGTTCTTTTCGTTAGCCACAACATGTCTTCGGTAACCCAGCTTTGCAACCGTGTGCTGGTGATGAATCGCGGCGAAATCGCCTACGACGGCAACGTGACATCCGGCGCGGCGATGTATATGGAAGCGCTTCAGTCAGCGGCGCATCACAACACTTCCGACCCGCGCCCGGCCCGGCTCCGGCGAATACCGCTTCGTCGAAGTCAGTCCCTCCAAGCGGCTCTTCGATTCAGACGAAACCAAGGAAATTGCCTTCAAGATCAAGCGGTTCCGCTCGGCGGTGGGGCGGATGTTCGTCTCGGCCCATGTCGTGGACAACATGGGAAACGTCGTCTGCCAGTGCGATTCGCGCCTCGTCGGTGTCTGGCTTGGCGACGATCCGCAAATCTCCGGCTCCTTCCGAATCAATTCCCCCTGGCTTCGGCCGGGAAAATATCGCGTCGACATGTATCTGTGCGGCTGCGGGATCATCGACACCTTCGAAGACGCCTGCGAAATCGCTGTCAGCCCCGTCGTGCCCTACGCACATTCCGCCGGCGAGGACGGCACGGCGAAGGGAACCGTATTTGCCGACTTTGGGTGGTCGATCGATGCCCCGCAATCTGAAAGCGATAACGCCCTGGCCATGCAGCGATGACAAAATGAAGATCGCCGTCGTTCATCCAATTCCACTCGTGCCGGGCACCATCGATATCGCCGCTTATGTGCGGCACTTCGAGGAAATGGGACACGAGAGCCTGCTCGTGACCTCCAAATATCTGCGCGGGCCGACCGAGATTTCGATCGTCGAGCAATCCATGGAGCAGATGGCTGATCCATCGACCTGGCGGCAGCTCGGAATCGATGTCGCGGTGACGTTTCTGTGGTTCCAACATCCGCAGATATCAGAGGCCCTCAGCGCCGCAGGCGCCGCGTCGTCTCCCGCGCCGATAGCGACGGCATGCAAAGCATCCGGGCCTTTCCCCGCAGCTTTTTCCGCTGCATGGTTGAAGCGGCGCCGGCAGGGCGAAAGTTTGTTGAATTTAAGAGCTTCGTTCATCGCTATCTGATTCGGCATCGAGCGGAAGATCAGTCGCTCGTTCGCACGATCGCGGCGTCGCACGCGGTCGCGATCGAAACGCACGAGGCTGCTAAGAATCTGCGCCGGGTGCTGAAGCATCTGGGACGCGGTTATCTGGCCCGGAAGATCGTCGTCGCGCCGCATTGCGTGGATGATCTGTTCTTGAAGGCAGATGTGCCGACCGAGCGTCCGAAAGCAGTCGTCGCCATCGGACGTTGGACAGCGCCCCAGAAAAATCCGCGGCTTTTGCGGGCGATCATCCGGCGGCAACTCGCGAGGTCCAGCGATACACGATTCACGATCATCGGTCCGGGGGCAAATGCCCTATGCGGAGATTTGGCCCGCCAAACGGGGAGAATCGATTGTCACGAGCAGATTCCGCTTAACGAAATTCCCAGGCACCTGATGGCCGCCCGCGTGCTGCTATTTGCATCGCGGTGGGAAGGTGCGCCGATCTCGGCCAATGAAGCGCTGGCGTCCGGGTGCAGTGTCGTGGGGACGCCGATCCCGGCATTTCTCGAAATCGCCCGGGCAGGCCCATTCGGCACGGCTTCGGCGAGTCATCGCGCCTCATCGCTTCACGAAGCCCTCGAAGAGGAGCTTGAAGCGTGGGAAGACGGCCGCCGCTCGCCAAAAGATATCGCGCGATACTGGCGTCCGCGCCTTTCGCAACGCCGCGTGATGCAGCAGATTCTCGCGGCCGCCCAGGCCGGCGAGCAGCCGGCGCCTGCGTTGATGCCACGGGATCCGATCCTTGAGCCGCAAGTGAACTGAAATCGCAAAGGCGACTATGCCTCTGACTGCCGCCGCAAATCCCGGTCATGATCTTCCCCCGCTACGAGTCTGCATCGTCTCGGGCGAAAGCCGCTCGACCGCAGGCGGCCTCTCGGCCTATGCCCGGATGCTCGTGCGCGAGCTTCAATCGGAATCAATCACCGTTTCCACCGTGGCCCGTTTCGATCGTGTCGAAGCGGGGCCGATGGATTATGCCGCGCCGTCATCGGGCGATGGCGCGCCCATTGACGGCATTCCAACGAACCTCGTCGGTCCGTCGCCCGCCTGGGCGCCGATTCTCCGGCAGCTTCATCACATGACCGATCGCCGCGCGCTTCGAATGTTGCCGCCGAAGATATTTTCACGGGCGTTTGAGCGTTCGCTGGCCCGCGCGTTGCCGGCGGAGTGTGACGTGATTCACTTTATCGGCGCGGGTCGCGAGCTTCTGGGCTTCGCCGCGCTCGACGCCGCGCAGGCGGGGAGCGGCTTTCACCATCTTGCCGGCCGTGCATCCGCGGACCTGGGGGGACAGCCCGCTGGACGTCGATCTATATTGCCAGGCCGACGCGGTCTTTTGCCAGTCGCAGCACGAGATTCAGCATCTGCAATCGCTGGGCGTTTCGCGCGATCGCCTCGTGCGCGTGTGGCTTGCGCCTGTAGCCGATGCCAGCGGCGATGGCCACGCGTTCCGCCAGAAACACGGGCTTGGAAAGCGGCCGGTTGTCCTGTTCGTCGGCCGCCGGATGCGCACAAGGGTTTTCACTCGCTGTGCGAGGCGATGACAAAAGTTCTCGAAACCATCCCAGACGCATGCTTAATTGCGATTGGACCCAAATGCGATATGCCTTATCCGCCCGTGCCGGCCCGGGCGTATCTCGATCTGGGCATCGCCGGCGAATCTGAAAAGGCCGATGCACTCGCCGCCTGCGACGTTTTCTGCATGCCCTCAACCACCGAGGCCTTCGGCATCGTTTACGTCGAGGCGTGGAGCTATGGGAAGCCCGTCGTCGGAGGGCTTGCTCCGGCGGTTCGCGAGCTGATCGCCGACGGCGAAACGGGATTCTGCGTCGAGCAGGATCCTTCGGCGATCGCTACGGCACTGGTCAGGCTTCTTGAGGACGAAAACCTGCGCAATCGCCTCGGCGCCGCCGGCCGTGAAATTCAGTCAACACGATATAACTGGCCCGCCGTTACCCAGCTTCATCTTGACGTTTTTCATTCATTGACGGGATACCGAGCAACCTCGCTCGCACCATCATGCGCATTTTAAACTCGCAAGCCGTTACCGAAATCGCCGAAACCGCCGCCGGCCCATCCGTGCCCCAGGTCGCCCGCCCGCGCATCTCCGCGATTGTCCTCACCTTTAACGAAGCCAAGCGGGTGGGGCCGTGCCTGGAAAGTCTTCTCTGGGCCGACGAAACGATTGTCGTCGACAGCTTCAGCACCGACGACACGGTGCAGGTCGCACAATGCTACACCTCGCTGGTTTACCGCAGCGACCTGCTCGGGCCCAACAAACCCGGCGGATATTCCGACCAGCGCAACTTCGCGATGGAGAAGACGACCGGCGACTGGGTGCTTTATGTCGATGCCGATGAGCGCGTCACGCCCGCCCTCGCCGCGGAGATTCGCGCGATAGTTAACGCCAGCGGCCCCGAAAGTCCCGCCGCGTTCATGATGCGCCGCCGCGAAAACTTCTTCGGCGTCCCCACGCATTACACGCAAGGTCCCTCCTGGCAAACACGTCTGGTACGCCGCGACGCGGGTCGCTGGAGTTCGCGGGCCGTCCACGAGCAATTGCGCGTCGATGGCGCCGTCGGCGAGTTGAACGAATATCTCCAGCATTACTCCAAGGACTCGATTGCCCAATATGTCGAAACCATGAACCGCTACACCTCCCTGGAAGCGGTGGAAGCATTTAAGAAAAATCCCCTCCCGCCCAGAAATCCGGTTCCGGGAATGCTGAAGAACTTTCTGCATCGATATATCTATCTTGAAAGTTATCGCGAAGGCGTGTTCGGTTTGCTCATGTCCGTGATGTTCGCCTACTACAACTATCTCACCTGGGCCAAGCATTGGGAGCTGGCCAAGAACGCGGGCGTGGTGCAAGCTCAAACCCGGCCCGCCCCCCTCACGCGGATTGTCGCCGCCGCGCTGCGCCTCGCCTGGCGGGGATTCGGAACCGTCAAGCGCGGCTTCAAGACCGAATCGGAGGGTGGAAAATGAGCTCCTCCGCTTCGCCGGTTTTCACCGTCATCATCCTCACACGCAACTATGGCCGATACCTCCGCCAGGCCATCGACAGCGTTTTGCAGCAAACCTGCTCTTCGTGGGAACTGTTCATCTGTGATGACGCGTCATCGGATGACACGCAAACCGTTCTCGAGCCATACCGGGAAAATCCCCGCATCAAATATCTCCGCCACGAGACCAACATCGGCCAAGCCGCAAACTGGGCCAGCGCGCTGGATCTGGGAACCGCGCCGATCGTCGGCATTTTGCACGCCGACGACTACTGGCTTCCCGAAGCGCTCCAAACCGCCCGCGACGAATTCGCGGCCGATTCGGAAATCGACATGGTCTACGGAAACTGGCTCGTCTCCCGCGAAAAGATCAATCCGCTGAAGCCGGCCCGGCAGGTGTTTAATGAGCTTTTCACCGGCCTCCAGGCCTTTAAGCATCAGATCACCCGAAACCTCTGGCTTCCCTCGGCGATGTTTGTCCGCCGGACGCTGATCAAAACAGTCGGCAAACCGCGTCCCGATCTGCGCGTTCATGTCGACATCGAGTACCATCTTCGCCTCGCCGCCAGCGCCCGCTACGTTCGCGCCATTCCCAAGGCCTTCACGGTTTATCGCGTCCACGAACAGAGCGTCACAACCCGCAGCGCCCGCGACGGCGATATGCTCCGCGAAATGCAGGAGTTTCCCGACGTCATCGCCCAGTGGGCCCGTGCCCGGCCCGAACTCGCAAGCGAATTGCCTACGCTCCGCAGGGTCGCCGCCGAGGGGGTCCTCTCCGCCGGAATCACTGCCAGCACCAACGGCGATCGCGACAAGGGCGAAAAGCTGATGCGCCGCGCCGAGGAAATCTGCGGGCACGTGCGCCTCACGCCCAAGGCGATCATCGACCGCGTGCTGCTGTCCGGCGGGTCGCCGGGATATTGGCTCTTCCGTTATCTGCACCGCGATCGGCTCAATGCCTGACACATTATTCCAGATGAACACCCCGCTGGTCACAATTCTGATCCCCACCTTTAAGCGAGCCGCGCTCTTGCCGCAGGCCGTTCGCAGCGCCGTCGGGCAGACCTATGCGAATCTCGAGATCCTGATCCTGGACGATTGCTCCCCCGACGACACCGCCGCGTCGGCCGCCCCTTTCACCGGCGATCCGCGCGTTCGATTAATTCGCCACGGCGTGAACCTCGGCCTGCCGGGCAACTGGAAATTTGGCCTCGAAACCGTGCGCGGGGAATTCCTCGCCATTCTCCACGACGACGATGCCCTGGAGCCGACCTTCGTCGAAGAATTATTGGCTCCGCTGCTGTCTGATCCGGCGCTGTCCGTTTCCTTCTGCGATCAATGGGTGATGGATGTCGGCGGCCGGCGCTGCAACGGCGAAAGCAATGAGATGTCCGCGCGGTTCATGCGAAATCTGCTTCCCCCGGGCCGGCTGCCCGACCCGCTGCGATCGGCGCTGGTCGATTGCAGCATTTCGATTGCCGCCTGTCTTTTCCGAAGCCACGATCTTTCGCCCCAATATGTTTCCGAAAAGGCCACGGGGAGCAACGATCTGTGGCTGTTTTATCAATGCCTTCGAACCGGGCGCGGAGCATTTTATGTTCCGCGACGGCTGGCCAATTATCGCGCCGATGCGGGCGGCATGAGCGCCGAAGCGCCGCTCTACATGGTCGAAGGACATCTGTTCCGCCTGGAGGCGATGCTTGCCGATCCGGCACTGGAGCCGATCCATCCGAAGCTGTGGGCGCTTCGCAGGAGGGCGCTGGCGGACAAAGGGTTACACCTCGTGCATTTGGGCCGCCGCGCCGAAGCGCGCCGAGCATTGGCCGATTCCCTGGCCATGGGCCCCACGGGGCGCGCCGTTGGCGCGATGACTTTGGCGGTGTGTGGAAACCTCGGCACGTCGATCGTGCGCCGCAAACGCACGGCGAGCAACGAAACCAACCAGGTCCGCTCTCCATCACTGAGTACATCCGCCTATGCTGACTAATACACCCACAATATCGGCACTCCACGTTCCCCTCGAAGTCGCCACCCAGATTGCGCAAGACCGAGTATTCCGCGATCCCCGCAAAAACTCGCACGAAGCGCAAGCTCTACATCGTCGCCCCGGCACTGCCGCCGATGCTCGACGGCATCGGTGATTACACGGCCCTTCTCGCGACGGAACTCTCCAAATCGCTGGACGTCACCATCGTCGGTAATTCGCACGAAACCGCCGATCCGATTCCCGGCGTGCAGGTTCTCCCCACCTTCAATCCCGATCAGCGCCGCTCGGTCTGGAAAATCGCCGACACGGTCATCGGCGACCTGCCCGATGCCCTGCTGCTTCAATACAACCCCTTCGCCTACGGCCGGTGGGGCCTGAACCTGGAGCTTCCCCGCGTGCTCAAATGCATCCGCAAGCACGCGCCGGTGATTCCCATCGTCGTCATGATGCACGAAATCTACGTCCCCATGTCCAACTGGAAGTTCCTGGTGATGACTCCCTGGCAGCGCTGGCAGTTCTTCCAGCTTGGACGCATCGCCGACAGCGTCTGTTTCTCGATCGAGCCCTGGGCGGATCGCCGCCAGAATGGCTTCTGCCGCGGCGCCGTGCATCACCTTCCCGTCGGCTCGAATATTCCCCGCGAGCAGATCAGCCGCGCCGAAGCCCGCGCAAAGCTCGGGCTCCAGGACGATGAGATCGCCCTGGGAGTCTTCGGCACGGCGCACGTTTCCCGGCTTCTTGAGCCGCTGCAATCCAGCGCCGCGCCATCGCCGCGACCGGACGCCGCGTGCGCCTCATTTACATCGGCCCGCACGCCGCGGCCGTTCGCAGCGCCATCCGCGATGTGCCCCTCATCGCCGACGGGCCTTTCCCCGCGCCGAAGTCTCACGGCGTTTGGCAGCTCTGGACATTTTCCTGGCCACCTATTCCGACGGCGTTTCGACGCGCCGCGGCGCGATGATGGCGGCGCTTCAGCATGGAATCCCCGTCGTCGGCACGCGCGGACATCACACCGATCCGCAGCTCATCGCCGCCGACGGCAAGGCAATGCTCCTGACCCCCGCGAGCGACGATGCCGCCTTCGACGCCGCCGTCCTGCGCCTCGCCTCCGATGCGCAGCTTCGCGCCCAGATCGGCGCCGCCGGATTGGAAATGTTCAATCGGCTCTATTCCTGGCCGGCCATCGCCAACCGTCTGATCATCATCCTGCAACAGACAAGGCCGCTCGCATCATGATGTTAAACGTCGCCAGCATCAATTTGCGCCTGCCGATGCATCGGCCTCTTGCCGATCCGGTCCTTCCGCCGGCTGCGCAGCGCCGCGTCCTCTACATCGATCACACTGCCAAGCTCGGCGGCGCTGAACTCGCCCTGATCCATATGGTCGCCAACATCGGGCCCAGATATCAACCGGTCGTCGCGGTGTTTTCCGAAGGGCCCCTCGTTGATCGGCTCCTGGCGATGGGCATCGAGACGCACGTTCTTCCGCTCGACCGGTCGGTCACCGACGCGCGCAAGGATTCGCTGGGGCTCGGGAGCCTGCTGCGGATATTCGGGCTCGTCAGGATTTTCCTCTTCATTCTCGAACTGCGACGGTTCATTCGCCGCCATGAGATCGCCATCGTGCACACCAATTCCCTCAAGGCCAATCTGATCGGCGGCATCGCCGCGCGGTTCGCGCGGGTTCCGATCATCTGGCATCTCCGCGACCGGATTTCCGATGACTATCTACCGCCGATCGTTGCCCGCGTTTTTCGCCGGCTCGCGCACATCATTCCACAGCAAGTGATCGCAAATTCGATGGCGACGCTGAAAACGCTGCGGCTCAAATCGTATCGCGATGCGCACGTGTCGCCCAATGCTCCCGCCCTGGCGCGCCGTTTCCACGTCATACATGATGGCATTAATCTCCGTGAACTTCCGCCGGCCCCGGTTGACGAGCCAGGCAGAATCCTCACCGTCGGCCTCGTCGGCCGCATCACTCCATGGAAGGGCCAGCACATTTTTATCGAAGCCGCGGCCATCGTGCGCCGCGAATTCGCCAACGTGCGGTTCCAGATCATCGGCGGGGCGCTGTTCAACGAAGGGGACTACGAGGACGAAATCCGCCAGCTCGTGACGCTGCGTGAACTTGAAGATGTCATGGAAATGACAGGCCACGTGCCCGATGCCAAGCGCCTCATCGCCAAAATGGATCTGCTCGTCCACGCCTCGATCACCGGCGAGCCGTTCGGGCAGGTCATCATCGAAGGAATGGAAGCGGGAAAACCGATCGTCGCCACCAACGGCGGGGGGGTGCCGGAAATCGTGCTGCACGGGGTGACGGGGCTTCTCGTTCCCATGGGCGACGTGACCGCCATGGCCCAGGCCATCCTACGGTTCCTCGCCGACCGCGAATTCCGCGAAAAAACCGGCCGCCTTGGCCGCCAGCGCATTCTCAGCCATTTCACGATCGATCAAATGGTCAGGAAAATCCACCGCGTCTACGAAAAAGCATTCGACGGCGCGGAAGAACCTCGCACGATAAATCGATTCGACGACCTGGCCGGCGCCCCGCTGGAAAACGGCTGAAGATCGCAAGCGCGAGAGGGACAATCTTATGATCAAAACCCTGGGCGAAATCGGATCCGTCGATTGCCTGCCCACCGACCTCTGCATCATCGGCAGCGGCGCAGCGGGAATTACAATCGCGCGCGAGTTCATCAACTCGCCCCACCAGGTGATCGTCCTTGAAGCCGGCGGCGCCACCATCGACAGCCGATACCAGGACCCATACCGCAGCGAAGTCGTCGGCCTCAGGCACAACGGAATCCACATCGGCCGGGTGCGCGCTCTTGGGGGAACCACCACGCTCTGGGCCGGGCAGTGCCTGCCGCTTTTCGACATCGACTTCCAAAAGCGCGACTGGGTCGAGCACAGCGGGTGGCCGATTTCACGCAGCGATCTCGCCCCCTTCTATCCCCGCGCCCATGAGGTCATGCAATTGGCCCCCGGTTCTCACGATATTGCCGACTGGCCCGATTCGGTTGCCAAGCCGCCCGAATATCTGCCCGGCGAGATCGAAACGTATTACTCCACTTTTTCCCCCATGCCGAACTTCGCGCGCGCGCATGGCGCTGCGATACGCGCCGCCGAAAATATCCAGGTCCTCACCGACGCGAATGTCACGTCCATCGAAAGCACTCCCGACGCCTCGGCCGCGCATGAGGTGAAAGTGCGCTCGCTCGACGGAAAACGCCTCACCGTCCGCGCCCGTATCTTCATCGTCTGCTGCGGCGGAATCGAAACCGCCCGTTTATTGCTCGCGTCCAACTCCGTCGAACCTACCGGCATCGGCAACAGCCGCGACGTCGTCGGGCGATATTTCCAGGACCACCCCGGCGTTGTCTTCCCCCTGCGGCCGACCGATCGCCGGCAGTTCAGCCGATGGTTTGATTCCTTCCGCCTCTCGGACATCCGCCACTGCATCAAGCTCGCGGCCGGCGAATCGCTTCAGAGATCCGAGCGAATTCTCCACGCCGGCGGCGAAGTCTTTTATCCGGCGCAGGAAGATGATCCGATCGACGCCGCCAAACTCGTCGTCTCCTCAATCCGCAACGCTCAGCTTCGCCCGCACGTGCCGCGCACCTTGCTGCGAATCGCCAATCGGCCCGACCGCGTGATGCGCACCGTCTACCGCAGGTATCTCAAAAAACAGGTCGCCTCCGTCGGCACGTCCCAGCCCTGCTTCGGTATCAGCGTCGAGCAGCAGCCAAACCCGCACAGCCGGGTCACGCTCAGCAATTCGCGCGATTCTCTGGGAATGCGGCGAACCGTGCTCGACTGGAAACCGACGGAACTGGAGGCCCGCTCGATTTCCGTGCTCGCCAGCGCGATCGCAAAACAGTGGAAACGCCTCGGCGTCGCCGACATGGATGTCGATACCGTCCCGATCCAAGGCCGCGAGAAGGGTCTGCACGGCGGCTATACCGACGCCAGCCATCACATGGGAACGACGCGAATGGGCACCGATCTTTCCACCAGCGTCGTCGATCCCCGCTGTCGCGTGCACGGCTATTCGAATCTCTATATTGCCGGCAGCGCCGTTTTCCCCACGGGCGGTTTCTCGAACCCGACGCTCACGCTCATGGCCCTGGCGC
Source organism: uncultured Phycisphaerales bacterium (assembly GCA_963755915.1). Classification (GTDB taxonomy): domain Bacteria; phylum Planctomycetota; class Phycisphaerae; order Tepidisphaerales; family Tepidisphaeraceae; genus PALSA-1353. The sequence goes on along the minus strand of CAVWLP010000002.1, from coordinate 639,141 downwards.
TGCGGGCCGCGGACGAAATAAAAAAGACCCTTTCCAGTTCCGCCGGGTTTCCGGCTGCCGCCTTTGCAGATCGGCAACTGCCGGCCAAACCGCCACGCAGCGCAGTCGCGGAACCGGCCACCGCGTAATCGTTCAAAGATTTATGCCTGCTTACTTCTTCGCAACGTCGCACCCAAATACATCCCAGCCAGGATGATCGCCAGGCCCGCTAAACCGAATGACGTTCGTTCGTGGGCATAGAAGACAGACGCCGCCAGAATCGGCCCCATAATCCACGCCAGCAAAACTGCCAGGTCGTTCAATTTCAGGATCGCCTCCCCGGGCTGTCCTGCAAGTAAAGCACGGGTGATCCTAAATCGGGCGGGCCGCCAAACACCCCAACCGATTGAAAACGCCGCGACACCGTTGAAAACGAGGAGGCCCGATTGTGTGGACGGAGACCACATCAGTGCTGCCGCGCCGATGCCGAGAAACGCCAGCCCGATTCCCCCAATGATGTACGTTCGAAATGCGGAATCTGATTTGCGCAGGACATACCCAACGATGAGATTCACACAGACGATGACCAATCCGGCTATCGCGAATACAACCGACGTTGCGCTTGGCCCCAATCCGAAAGATTCCCACAGCATCATTGGCGTGAGCGTACAGACGATCGCCCCGGCCAGCGCAGTCAATGCAGAAATGCCGATTGCACAAAGCACATGGCGATCCACCCTGGAGAGGTCCCCGCGAATTGACTTCCGGTCCGTAAACGTTTCAGACGCGATCGACAAGCCCCCGCCCAAAAATAACAAAGCCGACGTCGCTGCCGAAACGATTGCTACTGCCAGTGCGGGCATCATCAACTCCGAGATGTCATACCGCTCGGCGCTGCGAGCATAACTCCAGGTTAGCATTACGCTAACCAGTGCCCCGACAGAAATTCCCAGGATTGGCAGTTCAAATCGAGATTGCCCGTTCGTATCCGCCGCAAACAACCCCATGAGAAAAATCGCTAACTGCGCCATCCGCAGCGCGCCAATTCCGACGGGCAGCGCAATCGCCGACATGGCGATTAAAAAATACGTAAGCGTCATCAAAACTGCCTGCATAAGCGGCGCGCCGGCACGACCGCGAAAAATCGACTGGCCGATTAATACTCCCGTCGGGAAAAGACAAAACAGCACCCCTGTCTGAAAGGGATGACTCAGGTCGTTAACATAGAAAATATGCGGAAGGATCAATCCGAAACTGACCGCGCAGCATCGCCGCAACGCGATTGAAATCGGCAGTACGCTTCCCCGCGGGAACGATTCCCTCAGCCTCGAGCATAAGTTTGAACATGAATTTCCAGGCCGGCCATCGGAAGGATTCAGCAGCTTCGGCTAGCACCCAGGAACCGGGTGAATTTTATCCCAGCGAGCCTGAATCTCAAAGCAGAATCGAAACCGCCCAAACCCCCAAAAACTCATCGCGCGAAATTCACATAACAATATTTTTTCCTCAAAATGAATCCTGGAAATTACCCGGTATCTGATTTGCGTTCACTGTCCTGACCGGCCGTTTGTGCTGTTTTCATGCTCTTTTTTTAAGTAGTTCTACCTATGAAGCTTTTGAATTACCGAAATCCGGGGCGGTTGTGGCGTGTGTACGGTCGGTCGGTTTTGCGCTATGGCTCGCCGAAGAAATTCCTTAACGCCATTCGCACCGAACTGGCCTATCGCCGCCGCGCCGATTACGTGCGGTCAATGCCCTACACCCTGTTTCTTGAGCCGCTTTACTACTGCAACCTAGATTGCCCATTGTGCGACCGGCAAATTTTCCCCGATGCCCGTCACGGCCCCGAAGCCGGAAAACTTTCGATGGAACTCTATGACCGTCTTCTGGAAGAGGCGGGCGACTATCTCTTCCAGTGCCAGATTTACGGGCAGGGCGAGCCGCTGCTCGACTGGGCGCGCACCCGCCAGATCATCGAAAAATCGCATCGCCGCCGAATCTTCACGCTCATGTCGACCAACTGCACGCTGGTCAAGCCGAAAATCGCCGAGGAAGTCGTCGCCAGCGGGCTCGATCATGTCGTCTGCGCCATCGACGGACTCACCCAGGAAACCTACGAGCGCTATCGCACCGGCGGCAGCGTCGATGACGCCCTGCTGGGAATGCGCCGCTTCGTCGACGAAAAACGCCGCCAGCGGTCCCGCATCGAAATCGAATGGCAGTTCCTCGTTCATAAATACAACGTCCACGAAATGGGACTGGCGAAGTCGATCGCCGACGACCTGGGCGTATTCATACGCTTCGCCCCCCTGCGCGGAATGGAATTCCACACGCACCTTCAGGACTATTGGCTTCCCGAAGACGGCACGACGTTCCAGGACGGCAAGCTCGATATCGGGCAGGTCAATTCGCGCTATCCCTGCTATTTCCTGTGGCGATCGCTCGTGCTCAATTCAAACGGCAAAATGGCGCGCTGCCTGATCTATCAAAACGTCGCCGAGTACGCGAGCCTCGAGGAAATGAGCGTTCGCGAAATTTATAATCATCCCTCCGTCCGCCGTGCCCGCCAGCTCTTTCGCAAGGGCCCGGTTCCCGAGGGAGATTTCCCCAGCCCGTGCAACAACTGCTCGTTTTACGTGCGCGAGCACGGCGGCCCCAACATGGATAAACACTCCAGCCTTCACCGCCCGGCTCCACCGGCATCTCTGGGAACTTTCGTCCCGTCCGACGCCCTCTCCTACCGGCGCAAGCCCAAGACGCAGGAGACCGTCAGCGTCTAAGGAAACTCCCGCCCGCGTAGGGGGGGCGCCCGATCGCGCCCATGGGGCATTTGTTCAAAACGAAATGGTTTGCCGTTTCATCCAAGTATGAAACAAGCGCTGAAATCCATCCTCTACCGGCTTTCCCCAAATCTTGCGGATCGGTGGTTTTCGTTTCGCCGGCGGATGCACAACGACGGCGTCGCCCGCCGGCGCGGGTTGCCGCGCGTGCTCGACCGCTACGTCGCCCGCCACGGTCACGTCGTTCAGGCCGGCCCGTTCGCTGGAATGAAATATGTCAGCCGCGCCACCGGCAGCACCATCGCCCCCAAGCTCGTCGGCTCCTACGAATGTGAATTGCATTCGTGGATCGAACAACTCTGTGAAGAGCCCTACGAACGCGTGATCGACATCGGCTGCGCCGAGGGATACTACGTCATCGGCATGGCCCGCCGGCTCGAGGCAGCGAGCGTCATCGGGTTCGATCTCGACCCCCTTTCGCGCCAGCTTTGCGCCGAAATGGCCCGCCTCAACGACGTCGAAGACCGCGTGACCATCCGCGGCAAATGCACCATTGAAGCCCTCGCCAGTGCCGTCCGCGGCCGCACGCTCATCATCTGCGATTGCGAGGGATTCGAATTCGATCTGCTCGATCCTCTGGCGATTCCCGGCCTGAGTAACGCCGACATCCTCGTCGAGCTTCACGAAATTTTCCGCCCCGGCGTCACCGAAGCGCTGCGCTTGCGCTTCGAGCCGACCCACAGCTTCGAACTCGCCGGCACCCAGCCCCGCGATCCGGCCCAATATTCTCTGGTTTCCTTCCTGCCTGACGGCGACCGCGCCATCGCCCTCGAAGAACTCCGCAACTCGCCTCAGGAATGGGCGCTTCTGAAAGCGAAAGCCGATTAAGACGGATTGCTCTTAAGCGCACTGCCCGGCGCGATAAGCTGAACGCCGATATGCAGCTCCGTCGGCTTGCGATGATCGTCCACCCGGTACCAGTAAAACCGGTTCCCCAAACAATCCTCCACCAGCACATCGAGCAACCCGTCGCGCGGATCGCGGCTCACGCTCAGCGAGCCCGTGTTGTCCGGAATCCCCCCGGGATCCAGAAACTGCGGCGAAGGATGAAAGATGCCGATCAACGCCCCATCCGGCGTGTAGTGATAAATATCGCATCCATTCTTCCCTGATTTCATCGAGACCAGCATCACACCTCCGCCCGGAATATGATCCATCCCCGGGCAGGCCTCTGGCAGCCGCGTGTACCACAGCAGGTTACCGTCGCTGTCATATCTCGCCAGCATCCATCCCGCCATCCACCCTCCGCCGCTTTCCGGCGGGGCAGGAAATACCTTGCTTCGGCTGAACGCATAAATGCTCCCGTCGTCGCCCCGCACGGCCATGATCGGGTCCGACAGAACCGGGCTGGGCGACCCATCCGGCGGAATCACAATCCGCCTTTCCAGCATCTCGTAAACCGGGTTCCCCTTGTCGTCAAACCCCGTCATTGGAACTTCCATGATCGAATTGTTGAACTCGCACAGCAGCGCATTGCCGTGCTGGTCGACGTTGATTCCGAAGTGGCTCCACTGGCCGGCGCCGTCGGAATCCTCCTCCCATTCGATCTCCTCGTCATCCACCTTCCCGTCGCCGTTGGCGTCCTGCCACGACCAGAGCTTTTTCTGCGGCCGCTGATCGTCCGGGATCGTCATCGCATCCCGAAAGATTCCCCCCGGCAGCGGATTCACGCAGCCGAACATCGAGCAGAGCCGAAACACATCCCCCTCACGCCGATAGACCTGCAGCCCATCGCCAAATCCCTGGCAGATAAATTCCCCCGTCCCCAGTTTCAGCACCCGCATAGGCCCATGGGGCCAGCGCAGATATCGCGCCTCGCCGTCGAGCACCGATCCGCGGAATTCCCATTTCCCCGTCCGCTTATCCACGATGTAGCGGTGCAGGTCCTGGGTCAAAATCTCGTCCGGATGTTCGGCTGAGAAATTCCCCGTGTTGCAGAATTCCCCCCCAAGCTGGTCCCAGATCACTTTTCCATCCGGCGAAAATCGCGTCAGGCGTGAGCCGTCCACCGGAAGTTCCTGGGCAACGATAAGATTTCCTATTCGGTCCACAGTAAGTGCCGTAATCGTGTAAAAATGATCCGGGGCATAATCCCCCGGCGCCGCCTTCTGCCCAAAGATTCGGCTCGCGCCGTTGGGCGAATAGACCAGCACCCTCCCCGCCGCGCTGTCTGCGACGTAAAGCGTATCGTCCGGCCCAAACGCCATCGCCTGGATGTGGCCCAGACCCGTGTACGCTACGCGAAACTGTGACCCATCCTGCTCGCGGACGCTGATCGACCCATCCTCATGCCCCACCCAAAGGCGCCCCTTGGAATCCACGGCCAGCGCCAGCGGCATGTTCGAATCGAGCGACCCCCCTGGCGATCCCGTCTCCCGATCGAAACTCAGAATCTTTCCCGCCAGCGTGTCGCTCACAAACAGCTTGTCTCCCGCCACCGCCATAGCATGCAGCGGCGTGCGCATGTCTTTCGCGGTCGCTTCGTCCGTCCCGCCTGGAATCTCATCATCCGGCCGATCGTGCACGAGAATATGTCCCCCCGTCGCCCCAGCCGCGGGAAACGGCGCCGGCTCTCCATCCGCCAGCCGGAATCGCCGAATATGCTGCTGCCCGTGATCCGTGTGGGACGTCGTCGCGCAGAAGATATATTTGTCATCCACCGCGATCGCATACGCCAATCCGTTGGGATTTCCGCTGCGGATCTCGCCATGAGCGTCGAAAACATGCGCCCCCGTATCGCGGTCCCATTTTCGAAAATCCTGCGACGCCTCGTCCCAACCATCCGCGGTGTAAACATTCCCCGCGGCATCGGTCGCAACCGACCCAATCTGCGAAGGATTCTGATCGATCGTCGCCGGTGTCGCGGTATTCCCGATCGCGCCCATGTTCTTGTACACCGCCGGATTGAGGATGACGCGTGCGTCATACGTCCCCCCCGGCATCAAATTACCCAGGTCATCCAGCCCGTCCCAGTCGATGCCGTGCCTTCCCGGCTGCACCGGCGTCGGCAACTGCAGCAGTCGAACGATCTTCCCCTGCCCATCCAGAATCTGGCAGCTCGCCTGACATGCCTCGGGCGTTGAATACGCGATATCCGCCGGCAAGCTTTCGCCGTACACGTAAAGCTCGCCAGGTGCCCCTCCGCCGCCTTCCGCTGCAGGTCGATCCTGGGATTCCACACCCGCTCGACATCGAACCGCACGCGCTGCGCCGCCGCCGGCTTGTCCAGCGCGATCTCCTCGTAGCTGCCGCTCTGGATATCCCGCACTTCTTTTTGAAGCCTCCACGCGTCTCCCATCGTGAAGGCCGACGTGTAAATCCTCACGTCCCGAGGACGCTCAACCCTATCGTCACTCGTGGCGGAATAGGCCACCGTCGTCACATTCACCCGGTTTTTCAGCGTGACGACAAAACTCGCGGGCTGATCGGTTTGCTCTATCGCCGTCGTCGGACTTCCCGCGGCAAAAAATGTCGCAATCACCGCATCCCCAGTCGCCCCCGGATCGTTGTCGCCCACCAATTGATCGCAGTCTCTTGGCGGTCGCGGTGTAACCGTTCCATCCGCCGCGCGATCGTCCGTCGTGCAGTCGTGCAATGTGCACGCGCCGTCCGCCCAGGCGGATTGTGCAACCGAAATCGCTTTGCCAACCGGCGGATCATTCGGCCCCCACACCTGCAATCCGCTCACCACCAGGTCCTGGTGCCCCGATCCCGCCCCATGCTCCCCACCGTTCTGTCCAAGGAATTCGATGCGGACGTATTTCGCCCTCCTGGCGTCGAAGTGCAATTCGACAATGTGCTGCCCATTCACTGCCCGCTGAAGCGCCCCATCAAACGCCGCTACAATCGGAACACTGTTCCAGTCCGCCGGCGGATCGTCCGCCGTTCTGATCTGAAGACCAATCGACGTAATCACATCCCGAAACGACAGCCGAATATCTGAGACCTCATATTCGCCTGGCAACTGCATCATCCACCAGCAGGGCCCGTAGTTATTGTTAAAACGAATCTCCCCTTCCGCCCGGTGCAGAAGAAATGCCGCACATGGCTGATCCTTGCGCAGATTATCGCTGGCCGTCGCCACCACGCCACGAACCGCCGCCAGGTCGATCAGGCCCCCCATGTCGTATCGCGCATCGCCTCCCCACGATTTCAGGGGAATCATCACCGCCAGCGCGATGGCCAGCCACTGCGTGCAGAATAGCGCGCCGAATGCCTCATAACGGTTCATCGCGGTCATCAGGAAAAGCAGAAAGTCAGCCCGTAGTTTGCTGCGCGGACGGGTAAGGTCAGTTTAGCATCGGAAGGGGGTAGCATTAAACACGATACTGCCAAAGGAGCCTTTTTTTTTCAGTTAAATCTCAAGCCGCGAACGCCGCCACGCCACAATCTTCCGTCAAAATCGGCCCGCCGCAGCCGAATTTTCCTTCCTCCTTGACACCCCCTTCCCTGCCGATAAAGTCATCTGCTTGCCCTATTTTCGGCAGTAGCTCAATGGTAGAGCAGCCGGCTGTTAACCGGCTGGTTGCAGGTTCGAGTCCTGCCTGCCGAGTTCTTTATAAATCTGGCCGAACGCTTAATTTAGCGTACCTGCCTGCGTCGGGCAGTGCGGCCTCAAAGTCACCGATTAGCCGGTAATTACCGGCTAATTCCAGACTGGAGGCTGCAATGTCCCGTCGTTCAAACGCTGTTCCTGCGTATCGTCATCACAAACCTTCCGGCAAAGCGGTCGTCACCATCAATGATCGAGATATCTATCTCGGCGAGTTCGGGTCCAACGAGAGTCGCGATGCGTACGATCGTGCGATCGCCGAATGGTTGGCCGGCGGGCGCGTATCGGTCCAGCGCAAATCACGCCGATTATGCGGTCGACGAAATTCTTGCCGCGTTTTACGAACATGCCCGGTCCTACTACCGTCGCCCCGATAGTACCCTGACCAGCGAATTCGACAACTTCCGCGATGCGACTCGGCCGCTAGAGCGATTGTATGGCCGCACGCCCGCCTGTGAATTCGGACCATTGGCACTCAAGGCCGTGCGCCAAGAGATGATTCGTCTCGGCTGGGCGCGCAGCTACATCAACAAGCAGGTGGGGCGGGTAAAACGAGTTTTCCGATTTGCAACCGAGAATGAAATGGTCCCCGCTTCGACATATCACGCCTTGCAAGCGGTGGCGGGATTCGCGCTGGCCGGTCTGATGCGAGGGAAACGGCGCCGGTGACGCCAGTGAGTGACGAAATCGTGCAGGCCGTTCTTCCCATGCTGTCGCGCCAAGTGCGCCAATGATCGAATTGCAACTGCTGACAGGGATGCGGCCGGGCGAAGTGATTCGAATGCGACCCGTGGACATCGACACGAGTGGACCCCTCTGGCTTTACAAGCCGCGCAACACAAGACAGCGCATCATGGCCATGTGCGGACAATCTATCTTGGTCCTAAGGCCCAAACGATTATCCGACCTTTTTTTGTGGATCGCGCCGTCGATCGCTGCTTATTCTCGCCTGCTGATGCCGTCGCCGAACGCCGGGCATTGTTGTCGGCCGCGCAAAAACGCCCATGTCCTGCGGGAACATACCGGGAAGCAATCGTCGCCGAAAGCCCAAACGGCAGCCCGGCGACGCCTACACGGTGGAGGCGTACCATCGAGCGATCCAATATGCTTGCAAGAAGGCCGATCTCAAGGCACACGCGGACAATCCGACCGTGTCGGCGGAGGTTAAGCTAGTACCGGGATGGCACCCCAATCAACTGAGGCATAGCGCCGCCACCCACCTTCGCAAGGAATTCGGGCTTGAGGCGGCCCAAGTAATCCTCGGACACAAAACATTGCTCGTTACGCAAGTTTACGCCGAAAAAAATGTGGCTGCGGCGCAGCGAATCATGGCCGAAGTGGGTTAAGATGAAGCGATACGGTACCGGTGAATTCATTCGCCGTGCGGCCCCGCGGCCCCTTTAAGGCTAGCGGGGCTGAACCGTTTTTGAAGCGAAGTGTAAGTACAGTTCAGCGCGACGTTCCCGCTATCAACTCGTTCGGGGCGGACAGGCACTGTCGGTTGGAGTTCGTGGACCGTTGCAACTCGATTCCGGAACTCGCCTGCCGGGATAAAGAATAGCTTGAACCCGTCGGACTGCCTTGTCAATTTGCCGCTCGCGCGCCGCTGAACCATGGCCTACCGTCGCGCGGGATGCGTCTGAGGGTGAGGCAAATCGTTGTAGCGCCTCACGACTTGTATAGGTCGTACCGCCCACGCGGATCACTTCCAGTCGGCTGCCGCGAATGCCCCTCTGGACCCAACGATACACGGCGCTGATGTGGATGCGCTTGCCATTGCCGCGCGTCGGCAGAAGCTTCGGGACGTTGCGCAGCGATACAAGTTGCTCATTTCCGATATCAATCACGACAGTGTTCCATACAGACCCAAATTAAATCAACTTGAGCGAGCCTCTACACGGGTTAGGGTATTGTTTGGTACTAGATAAGTCAATGGTATAATAAAATCTCTCGGTATTATCCATGTGATATGGCCAAAATTGCGGTTACCGAGCGAGGATTCGGCCACCATAGAGAGGGCGAACGACCAATTCGTGAAGCTGTAAGCATATCCAATACAAGCAATTACGGATTATCTACTTTTCGTTGGATTTGTTAGGTAATTATCAGTACGGTTTTACTGACGTATATGGTGACAGATGTTGGACGCAGGAACGATCAAATCGGCGCTTATCGCGTTGGGAGAATATCTCACGACGAGCAAGACGGTTGAATTGTTGATCGTTGGTGGCGCATCCGGACTCCTGAGCGGCGAGTTAGAAGGTGCATATCGGAGATTTCGGTTCTCGCCCCTTGTTGCAGATCAAGCGATTTGGATACTAAGCGGTGATTCTCCACATCATTGAGGCGCAGAAGGCCATTATCAACCCGACCTTGATGCTCCAGGCCGGCACAAATCGCGTCCCAATTTCTCTGTAACTTCGCACGGTCGGCATCCAATTCGTCGACCTGGGTCATATGCTCTCTTTCTTACCGAATCTCATCCTGGCTGTCCGCAGCCTTCAAAATTCCGTCTGACTCATCCCGTAGTCCACCGGTCGCGTCAGCCAAGCTTTGGAAATTGTTGGCGATCTGGCTTTTTGCGGCCTGAGCTTGGGCGGTTTGTTTGTAGTCAATCGCGTCTACGAACTCGTCGATCTTTGCGTCTAGGGCGACTGCCGATTCAGCGGCCAAGCTGGTGTCCTTCACTTCGCGGAGTGTCGTACCGATGGTTTCGCGCAGGGAACCGGCTTTCACGGACAAGCTGTGAATGCTAAACGCCCCGACCACCACGACAGATATCGCTGAGCCAACGAAGCCGAGGTAAAGTTTTCTTCGAATTGTCATCGTGTCAATCCGTGAAAAAGTCCAGGCACTCCACTCGCCAGGAAAACTCATGCCTTGAAACAAAAACGGAGTCGTTCAGGCGGCTACAGAGTTCGTTTCGGCAAACCGCTTGTAGATCGCCTCGAATTTGCTCTCGATCACCAGGAACGCGGCCACCATGGCGGGATCAAACTGCTTGCCTGATTCTCTCACGATGATCCCTCGGGCAACATCGTGCGTAAACGCGGCCTTGTAGACGCGCCGGCTTGTCAGCGCATCGTACACGTCGGCGAGCGCGACGATTCGTCCACAGAGCGGAATGTCCTCTCCCTTCAAGCCATTTGGATACCCCGTTCCATCGAAGCGTTCGTGATGGGTTGCGGCAATGTTGCGCCAACCGCAGGAACCGGGTATTAGGAAATCGCGCCATCGCCGCTTCCAACGTTTCCGCTCCGATGGTCGCGTGCGTCTTCATGATCTCAAATTCACGGTCGCTCAAGCGGCCGGGCTTGAGCAATACATCATCGGGAATGCCAACCTTGCCAATATCATGCAGCGGGCTGGTCGTATACATCAAATGGATGAATTCGGGATCGACGAGGCTCTGGTGTTGTCCAGTCCTCGCAAGCTGTTCGGCCAGGGCCTGGCAATAACTCTGAACCCGCTCGATATGCGCGCCGGTTTCGGGATCACGCGATTCGGCGAGCCGCGCCATGGCGAAGATAACCACGTTGCGCGTCTCCGCCTCCAGGCGTTCCGATTCTTCCCGTTTGCGCTTTGAAATGTCGCGCACAAAGACTGAAAACATCCAACCGTCACGCGTCTGCAACGGCGATACGCAGAGTTCTGCGGGAAATGTCTTGCCGTCATGTCTTCTCAGCGACGTTTCGATATGTCGGTTAAGACGAGTATCGTTGTCGATGGCGAATAAACTGGAAAAGAGAGCGGTGTCACCGACACGCGAATCCGCTGGAACGATCAGTTGTTCGAGTGCCTGTCCGCGCGTTTCGGCTTCCGACAAACCGAAGATAGCCTGGGCCCGCGGGTTCCAGGCCATTACACGTCGTTCCGCATCGACGGTAATGACGGCATCCAGCGCGTTATTCACGATCAGTCGGTTGAGTTCTTCGCTCTCGCGCAGGTCCTGGGCGCTTTGCCGCAATTCCATCTGCGCCACGACGCTGTGCGCTAAAACTCTCAGTGCCTCAAGCTGTTTCTGCGTCGGTTGCCCGGGCCTTGTATCGATGACGCAGAGCGAGCCGACCGGCTGCCCGTTAGCTGTTACGAGCGGAGTGCCGGCGTACAAGCGGATGTGGGGCGGACCGGTCACAAGGGGATTATTGCAAAATCTTGGATCCTGTGTCGCATCCGGGATAACGAAAACAGCTTCCAGGTTCTCTTGCGCAATCGCATGCGAGCAGAACGATACTTCGCGGGATGTCTCACTGACATTCAGACCCACACACGCTTTGAACCATTGGCGGTCCCGTTCGATCAGAGACACCAGCGCGATGGGCGCTGCGAGAAGTTGCGCGGCCAGCTGCGCCACATCGTCAAATGCTTTCTCCCGAGGGGTGTCGAGTATGTTGAGATGCCGCAATGCGGCAATGCGGCGTTCTTCCGATCGACTCAGGTCCTCCATCATATTTGAAATGTTCGACCGCTTGATGAAACTCCTTGAACCAATCGTTCTTGAAGATCACGAAACTCTTAAAGACGCCTGACAAGTCTCCACCGTCCCGTTCAAGCAGCGGACCGACGGTGAAACGCATTACATTCGCGCGGCGCACGGTGGCGCATCTAACATTCCGCTGGGCGCGATAATTACGATTGTAGATAAATTTAAATCTATAGTGATTCATTCCAACGATTTCGCCGAGTTGAAGTCGGCAGAGGAAGGATACGCGCCAGAACGCCGAGGCAGTGATTCCTCGATTCTGCGGTACACATTTGGCCAGGGTTATCGAGCGCACTCAATTCGCCAAGCGTTCCGATGAAGCGGCGCGAAGGATCGACTAATGCGAGCAGTTTTTCGAACTTGCGAAACACGTAAGAGCGTCATGGATTGTTCATGGTTGATTGGCGCGATCATTGTCATCATCGGACTGCAAAGTTTCTCGATCGCCGCGTCAAATATCCCCGCTACCGCGCCTTCGACGGTGCTTACGGAAACACCTCAATTAAGAGTGGAGGCGTTTTCCGTGAAATACGCCAAGGAACACGCGGGCTTGCCGCCGGTGCAAAACATTCTTCAATGTCCGATCGAACTGAAGAAAGTCCCCGGCGGATATGTGTCGCGTCAGGGTTCGGGCGAGATGACGCGTTTGTCTCTGGCGGGACTTTCGCAAGATGCGCCGCTCGTTTCGGCCAATGGGGTCAGAGACTTGGAGAAGCAAATTCAGGAGTTCATCAATAGTGCCGGAATCGTCGGGGTGTTGGTATATCCGAAGGACCTGGATTTGGATCATCTTCCCGCCGACGCGGCGGCAATGCCGCGGACAATCGAGTTTGTGGTCGTGGTCGGAGTGGTGAAGGATGTCAGGAGCATTGTCTCCGGCGACGGGGCTGAAAAGGATCCGGATGGGGGAATCAACAGAATGTCGGAGGAACGGATTCGCCGCAATTCGCCCGTGCAGCCGACGACGCGCCGCGATCTGCTCAACAAGGACGAGCTGGAAGACTACCTGGCTTTGTTAAATCGACAGCCGGGCCGGCACGTGGAAATGGCCCTCTCCTCCGATGGCAACGAGGACGAAGTCACCGTGGATTATCTGGTCCGACAAACCAAGCCCTGGTTTGTCTACGCGGAGCTTTCCAATACCGGCACAAGGGACACCAGCGAATGGCGAGAGAAATTCGGCTTCGTCGACAACCAGTTGACCCATCACGATGACATCCTGAGCTTGAATTATTCCACGGCATCATTTGGCCCCACGCAGGAGTTCGACGGTTCTTACGATCTTCCAATGACCTCTGACGACCGCCTTCGCTTCAAAATTTATGGCACGTGGAATCAATTTACCGCAAGCGACGTTGGACTGACCCAGATCAATCTGGACGGCAGCGGCTGGACAGCCGGCGGCGAGTTGTCGTGGAACTTCTTCCAGCATCGGCAATGGTTCGCTGACGCCATCGTGGGCGGCAGGGAAGACGAGTTTCGCGTGAATGACAATACGTTGGACGAGCAAGGCAAAGCCGAATTCTTTGTTCCATACCTGGGCGTCCGGGTCGAACGGAACACCGAGACCGATTCCACCCGCATTCAGGTCACGGGTGAGACAAATGCCACGCGCATTTCTAGCGCCGTTGATCGAGACGCTCTAGGCCGGCTCAATACGGACGGCAATTATGTCCTGTTACGCGGCAACATCGGCGAGTCCTTCTATCTGGAACCTCTACTTTTTTCAGGTGATTTCGATGATCCGCAGTCGCCGCACGCAAAGCTTGCCAATGAGATTGTCGGAACACTTCGCGGCCAGTATGCCTTCGATCACCGCCTGATTCCGGAATACCAGCAGGCGGCGGGCGGACTCTATTCGGTACGCGGCTATCCTGAATCGGTGATTGCGGGCGACTCGGCGGGAATCGCCAGCCTGGAGTACCGCTTTCACTTGCCGCGAGCGCTGGGAATAGGCACGCCGGGCACATTCCTGGGCCATCGGCCGGGTGTGCTGGGCGACGATTTTCGATACCAGCCGCCGGCGGCGTACGCGCAGCCCGATTGGGACCTTGTGCCGACCGCGTTCATCGATGCGGCCATCGTCGGCAACAGCCACGGCGCCGCCAACAATGAGCCGAATTCCGCCTGCCTGGCGGGAGCTGGAGTCGGAATTACGTTTCGCCTCAAGGACAATCTGACCGTTACGACGGATTATGCCTGGGCGCTCAATTCACTGAACGTGCCGGGCGTCTCCTGGCGCGGGAGACGGAAGATTCAATCTGGATGTCACGCTTCTCTATTAGCGGAGGGATGTGCCATGAACCGTTCGAAACGAATTAGACCGCTCATTTCCAAATTGGTTCTGCCGGTGGCAGCCGCTTGTCAGGCATTGTTCCTGCCGCTGTTGATGGAAGCCGCGCAGGCTTCTCCCAGAGGCGCCCAGGTCGTATCGGGGCAGGCGTCGTTTTCTCAAGCCGGCCCACGATTGACGATTACGGCCGGGAACAATGCCATCATCAACTACCAGAGTTTCAACATCGCCCGCGGCGAAACGGTCACATTTGTCCAGCCGTTTGCTTCGGCGCGTGTGCTCAATCGCGTGCTGGGCCTGGAGCCGACGGAAATCGACGGCGTGCTGCGCGGCAATGGTCAAGTCTATATTCTCAACCAACAGGGCGTTTACTTCGGTTCCACAGCGATGGTGGATGTCGGCCAGCTCGTTGCCGCCGGGGGACATCTTTCCAATGCGGATTTTCTCGGCGGCGTCGATCATTTCACTGGAGTCACCGGCATCGTCTCCAACTCCGGCGGCATTTACGCCAATGGTGTCAGCTTGATCGGCGGCCAAGTCGTCAATACCGGCACGATCAATGCCGACCGGGGTGCCGTCGTGATGGCGGCGGGGAACGATGTGTATATCGGCCATGCCAACGATGATGTGTTGGTCAAAGTCGCCCCGGGGGCGACGATCAATCACAATTCCAGCGCCGTTGGCGACATCTATTCCCTGGCCATTAACCACACGGGATCAACCACTGCCGGGCAAATCATTCTCAACGGGGGAAGCGGCAACGTTGAGGTCTCTGGACGGCTCGAGGCGTCATCGCACGGTGCCAGACAGACAGGCGGGCGAGTTGTGGTAACAGGCGGCGATGTCACTCTGAACAGCGCGTCCGTCGATGCTTCGGGTTCCGCCGGAGGCGGCACGATTTATATCGGCGGCGAATCGCATGGCGAGGGCACAATTCCCGCGGCAAATGACACAACCCTTTCCGCCGACTCCACGCTCAAAGCCGATGCACTGGCCGATGGCAATGGCGGCGCGATCGTGGTCTGGTCGAACCAGTCCACCGACTTTGCCGGCCAGATTTCGGCGCGCGGCAGCGGCGGCGGCGCCGGCGGTTCGGCGGAGGTATCCAGCGGCGGCAAGCTTCTTTTTGACGGCTCGGCCGATCTGACCGGGCCGGCCGGAACCGGCACGCTGCTGATGGATCCCTTGACCTGGACCATCGCGAGCAGCGGCGGCGATCAGACACCGGCTTCGCTCGTTTCCGCACTCAACCTGGCCAACGTAAGCATCCTGGCGACGGTCAGCATCAGCGTGAACAACGCCGTCAATGCCAGCGGAAACACTAATTCGCATAATCTCACGCTAGATGCGCCGACCGTGAATCTTTCAGCGCCGATCACGCTGAATGGCCAGCTTGTGCCGGGCCTGACGAACCTGACCGTCAACGTGCATTCGGGCGGCAGCATCAACAATGGAACCGCGCTCTCTCGAACATTTTGCAGACATTGAACATTGATCCGGCGACGTATTCCGACGCGGTGTCGATCACGCACAACTTTGCCGTTGTGAACACAGGCGGAACGGCTTCGCCGGTAACGGCCGCTTCCTGGTCGATCGCATCGCCAGTGACGATGCAAGGCGCTTTTGCGGCGAGCGGTTCGGGCGCAATCACTCTGTCCGTGCGCTGACGTTGCTGGGTAATTCAACATTTGCGTCCGGGACCGGAGCCATCGACTTTCAATCGACGATCACGGGCGCAAGCACTCTGGCCGTCACCAGCGGCGGAGCGAAGACGTTCGAAAACGCCGTGACTGGACTGACGAACCTGACGACCAGTGGTGGTGGCGGCACAACACTGGATGGCGCCGTGACGACAACCGGCGCACAAAGTTACGGCGACGCCGTCACACTCGGCGGGACTGCGCAGACCCTGACGGGCGGAAGCGTCAACTTTCAGAGCACGGTGGATGGAAGCTCCGCCCTGACGGTGACCAGCACCGGGACTAAAACATTCGGCGGTTCCGTCGGCGGAACTACCGCGTTGACCAGCCTCACGACCACCGGAACCGGTGGAGTGGCGATCAATGGCAACGTGATAACCTCGTTGTGCGAATCCCACGGAACCGCCGTCACACTCGGCGGCTCGACGCAGACATTGAGCGGTGGCGGAGCCATCACGTTCGCCAGCACCTTGGACGGCGCGTCCAATCTGACCGTCGGCAGCGTCTTGGCCAAGACGTTTACAGGGGCCGTCGGCGGTATTACTCCGCTGGCCAGCTTCACGACGACCGGCGGCGGCGCGGACATCTTCCTCGCCGGCGTCACGACCAGCGGAAACCAGACCTATGGCGATCCCATCGCACTTAACGTGGCATCGCAAACATTCCGGTCGACCGGTGGAACTATTGCGTTCAATTCAACCGTAACGAGTGCATTTGGACTGACCGTCAACTCTCCCAGCGTGACGCTCAACGGTGCAATCAGCGTCGCCAGCCTGACTGGTAACGCGGCGGATACGACGGTGAACGTCGGCACGGCTGGCAGCATCAGCCAGGGTCTGTCGCTTTTGGCGACGGGCGGAACGCTCGGCATCGCGCCGGGCACGTACAACGAGGCGGTTTCTATCAACAAGAATATCACATTGGACAATAGCTCGGGCACGTCTTCGCCCATAACAGTCAATTCCTTAACGACCACCTCGCCTGTGACGATCAACGGGGCGTTTGCCGCGCCGGGAACGGGCGTTTTTACGCTCGGCGGCGCGGTCACGCTCGGCGGGGATACATCACTGACTTCCGGAACCGGTGCGATCGACTTTCAATCAACAGTCAGCGGGCCTTTCAACCTGACCGTGAGCAGCAGCGGAACCAAAACATTCGAGAACACAGTCTCCGGATTGACGAGCCTTGCAACCAGTGGCGTGGGAACAACCGTCCTCAACGCGGGTGTCACAACGACCGGCGCACAAAGCTATAGTGGAGCCGTCACATTGGGCGGAGCGACTCAAGTGCTCAGCGGCGGCAGCGTCAGCTTTGGGGGAACGCTGAACGGGGCTTCCAACCTGACCGTCACCAGCGCCGGCAACAAGGTCTTCACCGGTGCCATAGGCGCGACGACGGCCCTGACGAGCCTGACGACCACGGGTGCCGGCACGACGACGCTGGATGCCAACGTGACCACCACCGGGCGCAGAGCTTCAACAATGCGGTCACGCTGGGCGGAACCACGCAAACACTCAGCGGCAGCGCGGTCACGTTTCAGGGAGCCGTGGATGGCGTATCGGCTTTGACGCTCAGCAGCAGCGGCAGCAAAACGTTTGACGCATCCGTCGGCGCAATTACGCCGCTGACCAGCCTGGCGACGACTGGGTCGGGAACGACCGTACTGGACGGCGGTGTGGCAACCACAGGGGCGCAAACGTACGGCGGAGCCGTGACTCTGGGCGGTACGTCACAAACTCTCAGCGGCGGGAGCCTGGATTTTCAGGGAACGCTCAACGGCACCTCCGATTTAACAGTGAGCAGCGCAGGCAGCAAAACCTTTGAGGCGGCCGTGGGCGGCTCGACGGTACTGACGAGCCTGACGACCAGTGGCTCCGGCGCGACGACATTGGATGCCAATGTCACGACAACCGGCGCGCAGAACTACAACACCGCTCTCAATCTCGGCGGTGCTACCCAGACCCTCAGCGGCGGAAGCGTTGATTTCGCGGGAATCCTGAACGGAGCTTCCAATCTGACCGTCAGCACCGCGGGCATCAAGACATTCAGCGCGACTGTCGGGGGCTCAACACCGCTGACCGGCCTGACAACCAGCGGCGCGGGCGGCACGATACTCGACGCGGCCATAACGACAACCGGAGCGCAAACCTACGGCACGGCCCTGACGCTGGGCGGCTCGTCCGAAATCTTGAACGGAGGCAGCGTGACGTTCCAGGGAACGCTCAACGGCGCTTCCGATCTGACCGTGACCAGTTCCGGGAGCAAAATATTTACCGGAGCGGTCGGCGGAGCAACTGCGTTAACAAGCTTGACGACAAGCGGAGCCGGCACGACGACTCTGAATGCAAATGTAACGACCACCGCGGGACAAACCTACGGTGGGGCCGTGTCATTGGGTGGGGTTACCCAGGCGCTCAATGGCGGCAGCGTTGATTTCCAAGGAACGTTGAACGGTGGTTCCGCTCTAACCCTCACCAGCGGCGGTGCCAAGACGTTTGAAGACGCGGTCGGCAGCACGACAGCGTTGACCAGCCTCACCACCACTGGCAGCGGCAATACCATTCTGGATGCCGGCGTGACGACCACGGGTGGACAAATCTATGGCAACGCCGTTGTGTTGGGTGGCGTCACTCAAATGCTTGGCGGGAGCAGCGTCGATTTCCAAGGAACATTGAATGGACCTTCCAATCTCACGGTTAGTAGTTCAGGCAACAAAACCTTCGAAGCCGCCGTGGGCGGGACAACTCCGCTGACCAGCTTGACGACGACCGGCTCAAGCGCCACGATCCTGGACGCTGGTGTCACGACAACGGGAGCACAAAGCTACGGCGGAGCCGTAACATTGGGTGGAACAACGCAGGCGCTCAATGGTGGGAGCGTCGATTTTCAGGGAACGCTCAACGGCAATTCGAATCTAACCGTTACCAGTGCGGGTACAAAGACCTTTGCAGCGGCGGTGGGCTCAATCACGCCGCTGGCGAGCCTGGCGACTGCCAGCGCAGGCGCGACGATGCTCGATGCGAACGTGACGACCGCCGGATCGCAGGTTTATGGAGATGCGGTGACGCTGGGCGGCGGTAGTCAAACCCTGAGCGGTGCTAACGTGACCTTTCAGTCCACGCTGGACGGCAATACCAATCTGACAGTCGCCGGCGGGGGAAACAAGGTGTTCGACAGCATCGTTGGAGGCACCACCGTATTGGCAAGCCTAACCACGGCCAGCGGCGGCGTCACCACTCTGGACGCAAGCGTGACAACCGTTGGCGCCCAGACGTACGGCGATCCAGTAAGTCTTGGCGGCTTAACTCAAGCCTTGAGCGGATCAGCCATCACATTCCAGGGTACATTGGACGGCGCTTCGGCTCTGACGGTCAACAGCAGCGGGAATAAAACATTCGAGGCCGCCGTCGGTTCAACGACGCCACTCACCAGCCTGACGACGACGGGATCGGGGACCACGGTCCTGGACGGCGGCGTCACCACGACGGGAGCACAAACATTCAGCGGCGCGGTGACACTCGGAGGCTCGACGCAAACCCTGAGTGGCAGCAGCGTCACGATGCAGGGGACACTCAACGGCAATTCCAATCTCACTGTCAGTAGCGCGGGAAGCAAGATATTTTACGCTTCTATCGGCGGCGTCACGCCGCTGGCAAGTCTCACGGCCGCCGGGGCCGGCGTGACGACGCTCGATGGAAACGTGACGACTAGCGGCACGCAAACCTACGGCGAGGCCGCGGCGTTGGGCGGAGCGAGCCAGATACTCAGCGGCAGCGGCATCAGCTTCAATGGAACACTGGATGGCGGATCGAATTTGACAGTCAGCAGTTCCGGCAACGAAGTATTCATGGGTAACGTCGGTGGAACCACTTCCCTGACGAGTCTGACAACATCCGGCGCTGGAATCGCGACGCTCGATGCCAATGTCACGACAAGCGGAGCACAGATTTATGGCAATTCGGCGACACTTGGCGGTTCAACACAGACGCTCAGCGGTACAAGCATTACTTTCGATGGAACGCTCAACGGCGATTCCGCTCTCACTGTCAACAGCGCCGGCGGAAAAACATTCACCGGCTCGGTGGGTGGAACCACGGCGCTAGCGAGCCTCAGCACGACCGGTGCTGGCACGACAACGCTCGATGGGAATGTCAGTACCACCGGCCTTCAGAATTACAGTGGACCGGTGACGCTCGGCGGCGCGGCGCAAACATTCGGTGGCGACACCGTTACATTTCAGGGAACTGTTAATGGCGGCAGCAACTTGACGGTTTCCGGTGTTGGGACCAAGGCGTTTGACGCGGAAGTCGGCGGAATTGTTCCTTTGACAAGTCTTGTGACTAGCGGCGCTGGCAACACGACACTCGACGCCGGCGTCACGACGACCGGGGTGCAAATATACGGCAACTCCGTGAGTCTGGGCGGCACTGCACAAACTTTGACGGGTGGAAGCGTGACCTTTCAGGATGCCGTGGATGGCAATTCCAATTTGACCGTCAGCAGCGCAGGTGTAAAAATCTTTGGCGCCAATGTAGGGGCAACGACGCCGTTGGCGAGTCTGACCACCGCCGGCGCCGGCGCGACGGTTCTGGACGCCAACGTAACGACCGCCGGCGCTCAGATCTATGGCGATGCGGTGACGTTTGGCGGTTCCACACAAATGCTCAACGGTTCGAGCGTTGATTTCCAAAGTACGCTCAATGGTAATTCCAACCTGACCGTTAGCAGCAGCGGAAACAAGACTTTCGCCGCCGATGTTGGCAACACGGCTTCGCTTGCCAGCCTCACCACGACGGGCGCTGGCGGTACAACGCTGGATGCGAATGTAACGACGACCGGAGCGCAAAACTACGGCGACACGGTAACGCTTGGCGGTTCCACTCAAATATTGTCGGGCGGCAGTGTGGTCTTCCAGGGAGCCGTGGATGGCAATTCAAACCTTGCCGTCAGCAGCGCCGGAGCCAAGACATTCGATCAAAATGTGGGTGGTTCTGTCGCGCTGGCGAGTCTGACAACGTCCGGAGTCGGCGACACGGCTCTCGACGGAAATGTGACGACGACGGGAGCGCAAACCTATGGCGAAGCGGTAACGCTCGGAGGATCATTGCAGACGATCAGCGGCGGCAACATCACGTTCCAAGGGACGCTGGATGGAGGTTCAAATCTGACAATCGACAGCAACGGCAACAAGACATTCGATGCAAGCGTTGGCGGCTCCACGGCGCTGGCGAGCCTGACAACGGCCGGCACCGGTGCGACGATCCTGGACGCGAACGTGACGACAACCGGAGCACAGGATTTTGGCGGACCCGTCGATTTGGGAGGAACAGCCCAGACGCTCAGTGGTGGCAGCGTCACATTTCAGGGAACGATCAATGGCGGATCGAATCTGACGTTAAGCGCATCGGGCGGTAAGACATTGGAAGGCGCGGTCGGTGGAACCTCGGCCATGGCGAGCATCACAACGAGCGGAGCCGGCGCAACAACGCTTGAGGCCAACGTGACGACCACCGGCCGCAAAGCTACGGCGATGCCGTGACATTGCCGCACGATGCGGTCCTGACAAGTACGGGGGATGGAAACGTCCAGTTTACTTCAACGGTGAACGGCGCATCGGCCCTCACGATCAATACGGGAGGCGTTACGGAATTCGACGCGGCGGTGGGCGGATCGACTCCACTGGCAAGCCTGACTACGGATAATCAGAATCATCCGGGGGAAACGACGAAGATTTTGACCGCGTCCATAGATACCACCGGGAACCAGAGCTATGGCGATCCCGTGACGCTGGGAACGAATATGACCTTTGTCTCCAGTGGTGGATCGATCGACTTCCACAATACGGTGGATGGGCCGTTTGGCTTGACCGTTAACAGCGGCGGATCAACTACATTCGCCCAGACCGTCGGTGGAATAACGCCATTGACGAACGTCACGACCAGCGGCGACGGCGTCACGATTGATGCAAACATGACGACGAGCGGAAACCAGACGTATCAGGATGCCGTAATGCTGGGCGCATCTCCCCAGACGCTGACATCATCCGCCGGCACCATGACATTTGATTCGACCGTGACCGGACCATCAGCGTTAACGGTTGGTGCGCCGGAGATCGTGCTGCATGCTCCGGTTTCCATCGGAACATTGATTGGCACATCGGCCGATACGACAGTACGAGTGGAAGGCACGGCAAGAATCGACGACGGCGTTATGCTGGTGACCGCCAATGGCGATTTGCATGTTGATCCGGGAACGTATTCGGATGCGGTGTCGATCAACAAGCAGATTACGCTGATCAACAGCGCGGGCACCACGTCGCCGGTGACGGCCGCTTCCTGGTCGGTCACCGCTCCAGTGACGGTGGAAGGCGCGTTTTCCACCAACGGCTCCGGCGCGATTTCGTTGGACGGCGCGGTGACACTCGGCGCGAATACGAAACTGACTTCCGGCACTGGAGCAATTGATATCGCGTCAACGGTGGATGGGCCGTTCGGCCTGACGGTGCAGACCGGCGGCGCGATGGCTTTTGATCATGCTGTCGGCGCAAAGGTTCCTCTGGCGAGCCTCACAACAAACGGTGCAGGCATTGTAGCGTTGGATGGAAATGTCACGACAAGCGGCGCACAAAATTATGACACGGCCGTTACGCTCGGCGCTTCGACTCAAACCCTCAGCGGCAGCGGCGTTTTGTTCCAAAGCACCCTGGACGGCAACTCCAATCTGACGATTACCAGTGCCGACAACAAGCTGTTCAACGGAGTCGTCGGTGGATCAACTCCGCTGGCAAGTCTGACGGTCAACGGCATTGGCGAAGTAACGCTAGGGGCCAACATCAACACGTCCGGCAATCTTACCATCGACAGTCCTGCACTCGTTCCCGCAGTCAGCATTACCCTTAAGACACAGACCCCGGGTGCGATCCTCTCAGTCGGACCGATCAACGGTGAGATTGCGGACACCGCAAATCTTAGGCTCGTCTCCACGGGCAATGCGGCGATTAATGGAGATATTGGAGCAAACGTCTCGCTCAATCGCTTAACAGTGAACGCTCCGGGAATTACTCAATTTTCGCACACCAATGTCGAGCTTGAAGCGCGGGATGTGACGTTCAATGGGGCGACAACTGCGTTGCCGGCGGGGACATTACGCGGATACCAGAGTCTGTTCGTGGAGGCCCTCGTATTCAACCTCCTGGGCAACGAAACACTCGATCCCACTGGTGAACTGATTCTTGGACCTGACACGATCTTTAACCATCCCGCGCCGTCGGTATCTCATGTCGAACGGGCCGGTTCGGGAATCGCGCTCGTGGCTCAGTCGGCGCCGCCTCCCGTGATTTCGCCTCGGCCGTCATTGCCCGAGCCTCAGGATTCGCAGGAATTGGGCGTCGATTCACAGGATACAAGAGACCAGGATTTTCAGGACCGGCTCGATGGAATCGTCATTTTCAATGACCTTCCGACTCGGCACGACCAAACCAATCGGCCGATCACCCTCGCCCGGCTCGACGCGGACCGATTGAGATTGACACTTCAGCGATACTATCGGCCCGTGTTCTTCCATGCGGATGGCAGCAGCCGAACCCAGGAGATCAAGGATGAACTCGCATCGTCTATCGGCAGATTCCGTGGAAACGGCGCGAAGCAAGAAGTGAACGCCGCGGAATTCGCACGGTACATCACAGCGCAACAATCCACGCCGCAGGACAGGGCCGTTTTACAAGACCTGCGAAAGATACAAGAACTTAGAGAGCAAATGCACAAGCTCGGGATTACGGAAACGGAGGCTGCCTCCGCCGACGCGTCTTATCGGCCCGTGTTACGCCGCAAGAATCGTTGTTGGGGCAAGGTTGGCTGATTACGGTGCTTGACAACTTGCAAAAGGTTGATAGCCAGGAAGCTCAGAGTGAGTAAGCTCAACTGGTTATTTGTGTGTTTGTTCGTATTGTTCCCAAAGGGATGGCATCGGTAGCGCCCAGTAGATTTTTGCCGAATGGCACCGCCGAGTTTCCGGCGTAGAGCACAATGCCGCGCTGGAATCGATCACCGGTCGCATCCGCAAGCGCTTTCAGTCCCTTAAAATTCCCGGCATTGACGGAAGCCGAGGCCTTAACCTCGATACCCACGATACGGCCAGACGGATCTTCAAGGACAAGATCGACTTCATCGCCGTTGTGGGTTCGGAAGTGGAAAAGATTGGGTTGCAACTTGGACCAGCCGCGCTGTTTTAGCAATTCCATCGCTACGAAGTTTTCGAGCACATTGCCACCGAGCGTTGGATCGTTGCGCAGCCGATCACTGTCGGCGCCGAGCAAGTGGACTAACAACCCGGTGTCGTTCAAAAGCGACTTGGGCGATTTGACCAACCGTTTGCCGATATTGGTAAACCACGCCGGAAGCATTTGAATGAGAAACGTCGCTTGCAAAAGTCCCATGTATCGCTTGAGCGTGGTTTGCGGCATTGCCAGGCTGCGCGAGAGGTCCGCGTAATCGAGTAGCGATGCTGTGCGAGAGGCCACCAAGGTCAAGAGTCGGGGTAGATCGGCAAGGTCGCGGATATTCGAGATATCGCGCACGTCTCTTTGGAGGATGGTTGTGATATATGAGCCAAACCATGCCCTGCGGCGCTGAGCATCAGTGCGCTGGAGCATTTCCGGATAACCCCCCTGAACCAGTCGTTCGACAAGCTTTTGCCAACCTTCGCCTTTGACATCGTCAGCGACAAAGCGGCTCTTGAAAACGGCATCAATGAAGTTGTCCTGATCCTTGGCCATTTCACCTTGCGACAGTGGCCAGAGAGTATGAATTTCAATGCGGCCGGCCAACGACTCCGATAGTTTGGGCAACAACAGAACGTTGGCAGAGCCGGTTAACAGGAATTGCCCCGGTGTTCGATGAGCATCGACAGCCGACTTAATTGCCAGCGCAAGGCCGCCGGCTCGTTGGACTTCATCAAGGATCACGGGACCGTTCAGGCCCGCGACGAATCCCTGGGGATCGCCCTGGGCTGCGGCAAGTGTCGCGGCATCATCCAGCGTAAGATAACGAGCTGGATGCCCAAGCGCCGCAAGCGATTGGGCAAGGGTGCTCTTACCCGTTTGCCGAGCGCCTTGAATGAACACGACTGGACTGTCCTTGAGGGATGCCAGGACGGGACCGGCAAGATGGCGGGAAAGTTGAGCCATGGTTGATTATCGTCCAAAAAGTGGATGAATTTCAACCAGATGATGGCCGAATGTCAAATCTATTCACAACGAACATTTTCTGGGGGTGGCGCCTTCCGAAACCAGCAGGCAATTGGGATCACCATACTTTGACATTTTTAATAGTAGAAACGGACCGTCGGTCCGGCTATGCCACCTTCCACAGCGGTTGGCATGCATTTACTGATGGCGATCGACCATCGTGAGGCGCGGATATTCGTATAGATTGGGTCACATGCTCGATACAAAATGCCGTGAAAACCCGGTTACAGTGGGCAAAACGTGTTGTAGCGCAGCATGGATGCTGTTGTAAGCCGGGTGAATACGCATAGCCGTTTCTTCCCGAATAACTTCAAATTGTTTGTTTGGTATCTTGCATACCATCGTATTTGCAATAGAATGTTTAAACTATGGCCAGCCCCCGTTCGACTCGCGGCACGTCGAAGCCGGAACCACACCCCAAGACGATCCAGCGGACGTATCGTTTCGATAGCAAAACCTTCGCTGCTTTTGAAGACGACTGCGCGCAGCACTTGTCAAATCCCAAAAGGGTAATTGAGGCCCTGATACTGCACTGGTTAGATGCGGGCGCGGAAGAACGTGCCGCGATGGCCCAAATGCATCGCCAGCGAATCGGTGCGGGATCGCACGACGAGGAATAGATCGCGCTGGGCTCAGTCGGTTCGCTGTCTCGATCAGCGGGGCTTTAGTTGTCTGTGGTTTTCAATCTTTCTCCTATCGCTTCCATGGCAACAGTCCCATCACTTTGGACGGTTGAGGCTAAAATCCGAGACAGAAGTACATCAATTCCCAAAGGTTAGACGCAGCAGTCTCAAAGTCTCACGTTTTTTCGATTCTCTCCCCCAAGCGCGACTCCGATTCGATTTAGCTACGCGGCGAGTAGTGGGATTCCCAAATCTTAAGCAGCACTATCTCTGCCAATGGGAGCGGCAATATCCTAATCGACATGTCCCGCGTGACGCATTGGATTGCCACCACCCATTGAAGTTCCTCTCCCCGCCGCGCGAGGTAAATATTTCTGCCTACTCAGGAAATTCAATCTGACCCAAACAAACTGCGAACATTTTGCTTGACTCGGATGTTCGGCATGTGTACGGTATTGTCCATACCGAATAAGGCATCGCATTAGTCAATGCCATTCAGTAGTGAACAACAAAAGGAGTAATCCCATGAAAGGCCGAATTCTGAGTCGATCTTCTCTGCTAGTGCCGACCCTCGTCGGCACCGCAATTTCCGTGGCGATTCCGAACACGGCCCGCGCAGCCGCTGCCAATGGTGGCCAGCCACTACCGTGGGAAGGCCCATTGAACCAAATCCTGGCGAGCTTCACGGGTCCGGTGGCCAAGGCACTATGCATCCTGGCCATCGTGGTGCTCGGCTTCGGCTTCGCGTTTAGTGAAGGCGGAGGACTGCGGCGCATCCTGGGCTTGCTCCTGGGCGTGTCCATTGCCGTGACGGCCACGAGCTTCGGCGTGACGTTCTTCGGTTTTGACGGCGGCGCTGGGTGGTAAGGCTATGGACTTCTGAGCGACCAGAGGAAATCCAAGGTTATGAGGTGCCACTGCACGTGGCACTGACGCAGCCGATCCTAATGGGCGGCGCGCCGCGGACCTTTGCGATTCTCAACGGCACGCTGGCCCTGGTCGTCGGAATGGGCCTGCACCTGTGGTGGCTGGGATTTCCAGCCGGTGCGGCGATGCACGCGACAGCGGTGCTGATGAGCAAGCGCGATCCGCACTGGTTTGACATCTTCCGCCGCCATGTCCGCCAGCCAACGCATTTGGATCTCCTGAATTGAATGAGACGTCTCATGTGGAACCTTGGTGAATACCGCAAACATCCTCAGCGCCTCGCTGACCATCTGCCGTGGGCGACCCTCATCGGGCCCGGCGTTGTGCTCAACAAGGACGGGAGCCTGCAGAAAACGGTCGCCTTCCGCGGTCCGGACCTGGATAGCTCCACGCCACACGAACTGGTTGCCGCGCGGGCGAGGATGAACAACGTCCTGCGTCGCCTGGGTTCTCACTGGTGCGTGCATATGGAGGCCGCAAGGCGGTTGGCCCATGTCTATCCGGGAAGCGAGTTTCCCAGCGCGATCGCGGCAATGATTGATCGGGAACGCCGGGACTCCTTTGCGGCGGATAGCCAGCACTTTGAAAGCCAGTGCTTCATCACCTTCACCTATCTGCCGCCGGCCGAAAGCATGACACGGCTTGGCGATCTGTTCATCGAACGGCCCAATAGCAATGAGGACGGACAGGTCTCGTATCGCGCCCATTTCGATCACTTCCTGGGCCAAGTCGAACAAATCGTCAATCTGATGTCATCGTTCATGCCTGAAGTCCATCCTTTAGACGACGGCGAGATACTGACCTACCTGCACTCGTGCATCTCGGATCGGCGGCTGAGCGTCGCGGTACCGGATGTTCCGTTCTATCTGGATGAAATGATCACCGACCGGGCTCTATCCGGTGGGCTATCGCCGCGCCTCGGCCGTCTCTTTCTCAAGACCGTCTCGATCCGCGCGTATGTCAACCGCACGCTCCCGTGCCTGCTCGACCGTCTGAATGAACTCCCGATCGAGTACCGCTGGGTCTGCCGGTATCTGCCGATGGACAAGGCGGACGCCACGCGCTACCTGAACAAACTCCGCCGCCAATGGTTCTCCAAGCGCAAGGGAATGGTGACTCTGCTCAAGGAGGCGATCACCAAACAGGAAAGCAAGCTGGAAGATTCCGACAGCTTGAACAAGGCCCAGGATGTAGACGATGCACTCCAGGAACTCGGCGGCGATCACTGCTCATTCGGGGGTTTTACCCTCACGCTCACGGTTTGGGATGAAAACGAGCAAACCGCGACTGAAAAAGCCCGCGCGGTTCAGCAGGTCGTGGATGGAGTGGGTCTCATTTCCGAAATCGAAGACTTCAACGCGGTACAGGCGTGGATGGGAGGTCTGCCCGGTCATGCCTATGCCGATGTGCGACGCCCGCTGATCTCCTCACTGAATGTTTGCGACCTGGTGCCGCTGAGCGCTGTCTGGTCGGGGCCGGCGCGATGTGCCCATTTGGAAGGTCCGCCACTGCTGGTCACGCGCACCAAGGGTTCAACGCCGTTTCGACTCTCGCTGCACCAGGGCGATGTCGGCCACACGATCGTGGCCGGTCCCACCGGCGCTGGAAAATCCACGCTCTTGAACCTGCTATCGTGTCAATGGCTGCGATATCCGAATGCGCGAGTTTACATCTTTGACAAGGGCGCCAGTTGCCGCGCCATGACTCTGGCGATGGGTGGCGACTTTTACGATCTGGCCGGGGAAGGGGAAGAGATTTGCTTCCAGCCTCTCGCGGGGATTGAAGATGAATCGGAACTCGTCTGGGCGCAGGACTGGGTGGCGGACCTGCTGCACCGCGAAAAAGCCCAGGTGACGCCGGCGACAAAGCAGGAGCTTTGGACGGCGCTGACCAATCTCGCTTCCATGCCCCGATATCAGCGCACCCTCAGCACGTTGCTGGGCGTGATCCAGGATGCGGATGTGCGCCAGGCGTTGCGCAGCTACACCCTCGACGGTCCGCATGGACGTTTACTGGACGCGAACGAGGACACACTGACGGAGCGTGAGGGCCAGCGCATCTCCCGCTGGCAGGCGTTTGAGATGGAACACCTGATGCACAGCCGCTCGGCGCTTCTGCCGGTGCTGACGTATCTGTTCCGGCGTTTGGAAAAGCGGTTCGACGGCTCTCCCACCCTGATGATTCTGGATGAGGCGTGGCTGTATCTGACCGAATCCCTCTTTGCCGCCAAGATCCGGGAGTGGCTAAAGGTTCTCCGAAAGAAGAACGTGGCGGTTATCTTCGCCACGCAGAGTCTCTCGGATATCGCCGAAAGCGCTATCGCCCCGGCGATCATCGAGAACTGCCCCACGCGCATCTTCCTGCCCAACGGCAACGCGATGGAGGAGCGTACACGAAAGGTTTACGAGTCGTTCGGCCTCAACGAACGGCAACTGCAAATCCTCCAGCAGGCCGTCCCCAAGCGGGATTATTACTACCAGAGTCGGGACGGGAACAGGCTCTTTGAGCTGGGTCTAGGCGAGCTCGCGCTGGCATTCTGCGCAGCGGGATCGCCACAGGATCAAGTGCGCATCACCAAAGTCCTCAAGGAGCACGGGCCAGAGCAGTTTGACGCTGCGTACCTACAGGAGCGGGGTCTGGTGCGCTGGTCCGAGCGTGTGAGCAAATTCGATTGTGAAAGGAACAGTCATGAGCAACCTGAAAATAACATTGTCAGCGGCAACAACTCCGAAGCCAAAATCCTCACGGCGTAGCGCAATCGCACTCATCGTGCTGGCGGTTGGCGCTGCAATGTTGCTTGGGCCTGTCCGTCCCGCGTCAGCCGGTTTTCTTGCCTCGATTGTTCTCGATCCTTTGTCGCTCGTCGAACACATTTTGGACGTTGTGCCTGGGTGATGAAATCGACCAGGCTATCCAGCAGGTCGAAAACGAGGTCAAGGAACTGGAACACCTGAATCTCAATGTCGTGCCGAACATTGCCGGAATCATTTCCGGTATGGAAGGGCAACTGGACTCCAGTCTCTACAGCACACTCGATCCGGCCAGCCAGCTTGATTCTCGGTTTCCCGCCGATATGAGCAATGTCACGTGGGATCAGTACCAGTCGGATGAATCGACCTGGACGGATGACCAGCGCCAAGCCGTGGTGGAGAACCGGCAACTGGAAAACCAAGACTACCAGGATATGACGACAACTGCGCAGCAGGTGCAGGGAATCGTCGATGCATCCAACTCAGCCTCCGGCGAAACCTCCGCGATCCAGGCCCACAACGACTTGCTTGCGGTGGCATCGGGGGAACTGGTCAAACTTGAGGCCCTGAAGACGGTGCGCTCCCGGCTTAAAACTGAAAGTCTGGCCAAGCAGCAGTCGGAATTGTCGTACGCCGCGGCAGAACGTGAGCGGGTCCGCGCGGCTGGGACAACCCGGCGCCGCCGACAGAGACGGTCGTCGATCCATTCTCCAACTAACCGGAATAAGCAATTCAGAATTGAAAACAGCCTGAACAAATGGAGATTTGTCATGACACGCTTCAAGAAACAACTTTTGATCGGTGCGGTGGCTGCGGCCATCTTGGTGCCCTCGTTCGCTCGCGCGGAAATCGTCTTTGACCCAGCCAACTTTGTGGAAGCGGTCCTCCAGGTCACGGACGACATCCGGCTCGTCGAGCAATTCAAAGAGGAAGTCCAGAACCAGCTTGCGATGCTGAAAAGCTGGAACTTCACCGAATTGCCCGGAATCCTGCAGAGTATGGGCATCTGGCAGCAGGTGTTCGGACAGGCCGGCACAACGTACTCCTCCTCCAATCCGGGACCGGCGCTGAGCAGCCAGTATCCCGACGATCCGAGCAGCTACGCGAGCATGACGGACGCAAATTATCAGTCGATGGAAACCGGCTGGGATCAGGAAGAGCGAAGCGTTTTGGTGGAAAACCGCACTGTCCAAAACGAAACCTACCTGAACCTGCAACCCACCGCCCAGCGAATTCAAGATTACGTGAATCATTCCAACTCCGCATCCGGTGCCACTGCCGCTGTGCAGGCCGGCAATGAGGAAGTAGGAACGCTGGTGGGGCAACTTCAATCACTTCAGGCCCAGGAAATCACCGACGCCCGAGGTGAAGTCGAGAGAAATGCAGAGGAACAGGCGGAAGAAGCTTACGCCCTGCAGCAGCGCCAAGCCGTCCGCGGTGACTGGACTAATCCCCAGCAGCCCAGTTCGTCACTCGTGAACGCCTTCCCGCTCGCGAACCAATAGGAACTGAATTCACTTGTTTTCGGATGACTCAAAGGAGGTGAGCGCAATGGCGATGAATATTCTGGCCCTGGATTACGGCCCCGATCTGATCAACGATGTGGCCAACCAGTACATCAACGCGATCAACAGCGGTTTTGGCCTCATCCAAGGCGATGTCACCTGGCTGCTCAACGTGCTGATTATCCTGAGCATCATGTGGTCGGCCGCACTCTGGGCCTTCAGTGATGACCATGTGATCGCGCACTTTGCCCGAAAGATCGTCTACATCGGGCTCTTCGCCTGGATTATCCAGAACTGGCAGTCGCTGACCGACAAACTCGCGTCGTCCTTCATGAATCTGGGTCTCAAGGCGGGCGGATTCGACGGCGCCGGCTTCTACACCTCCCAGCCGGGAAACATCGCTTACCTGGGTTACACCACGGCGCAGCCGCTCATGGACCAGATCGGGCGGCTGACCGGTCCGGTGGCGTTTTTCAAGAATTTTCCGGAGATTTTATTCCTCGCCATCGCTGTAGCCGCGATCATGGCTGCCTTCTGTGTCATCACGATTCAAGTCGTGGTGGCGCTGCTGACGTTCAAATTCGGCAGTCTAGCGGCGTTCGTGCTGGTGCCATTCGCGGTACTCGCCAAGACGGCGTTCATCGCCGAGCGGCCCCTGGGCTGGGTCGTGGGATCCGGCGTTCGGCTGATGGTGTTGACCCTTGTGCTGGGCGTCGGAAACAACATCTTCCAATCGCTACAGGTTCCAGCGGGTCAGACCGTCACGACCTATCAGGCCTTCTGCATTGCGCTGGCGGCGTTACTCCTGATGGTTCTGTCGCTGGTCGCATCACGATTGGCGACCGACATGATCATCGGCGGACCGACCCTCGGTGTCGGCACATCCATCAACACGATGGCCGTGGCCTACAACACCAGCGTTAGCGCCGCCACATCCCGTCCCACGGTGCTTGCAGCGAGGGCCGCGGCCGCAGTACCCACGCAAGGGGCTTCACTGGTGGTGTCGGGGGCGCGGGCGGTGGCGGCCACGGAGCGGACGGTTGTCCGAGGAATCAGCAGCGCGATCGGTTCCGGAGGCGCTACAAGTACATCCATGGTTCCCGCCACAACCCGCAATACCACCACTGTCGCTAGCGCGGCCGGTCGGACACCGGGTTCAGCGAATCCTCCAACTCAAACAGGCGATTCCAAAACTACCTGAGGGTAATTGACATGAACTTCCCCACTTTCTCAACGAGCTATGGCAGGAATGCCTCGTCGGCGGACAGCCAAAATCCATACGAGCTGCGCGGCGGCGGCATGGGATGAGCGGATCGGCTCGGCCCGAGTGCAGGCTCGCAACTGGCGTACATCGCCTTTGGCGCGATGGTTCTCGCCCTGATCTCCACCACCGGTGCCGTGGTTCTGGGCGTCAAAAAACAAGTGGCCACTTACGTCGTGGAGGTTGACAAGGCCGGAATGCCCGGACGGATCACACTGGCGAGCGAGCCGTATCGGCCGGAGGCCGCGCAGGTCGGCTACTTCATTGGTGAAGTCGTGCGCCTCGTTCGGGAACGTCCTTTGGACCCCGTGGTGAAACGTCAGGCGTGGACCAAGGCATACCAATTCCTCGCTGGCCACGCGGTCATGGCGATGAACGAGTACGCTGCCAGTGACAGTGGCTTCAAGAACCTCCCCGGTGAAGGGGCCGTCGCCCGGACCGTGGAAATCAGCAGCATCCTCCAGAAATCCAACGACTCGTATCAGGTGCGCTGGGTGGAGACGACCTATTCCAGCGGCATCCGCCGATCGCGCGAGGAATACACGGGGCTATTCCAGGTGAAGCTGATGCCCCCGCGCGATGAGTCCGACACATTCAAGAACCCCATCGGCGTCTATATCACGAATTTTACATGGAGCAGGGAGTTTTCGGGAGCGGTGGTGCGGGACGACAGTCTGCGCGTTGCCCCCAATACCGGAGCTTCCGATCCCAACGACTCTGACAATGGAGAAAGGCCATGAGTTACCGAGGACCACTGTTGTTATACGTTTCAATATCCTTTCTGGCGCTTGCCGGTTGCGATTCATGCGAATCACCGACGGTGCCGGTTATGCCGGACCTGCGGCTAAAACCGGCGGCGCTGTTGCCGGATGATTCTGACGGTGCGGCGCCGAAGGTCGTCGAGATCAAGGTGCCGGTGCCAACTCCGCAGCTCAGGTCCATCGCTGCATGCAGCACAAGCAAGCAGCCTATCTCCGGCTTGGCGGCGGTAGCGGCAGCTAAATCGGGAGCGACCGTTCAACCCACGGCGGACGGCTTTCTGAATGCCATCCAGTATTACGACTATGCGCCTGGTGTCGTTTACACGGCCGTTACTTCCCCCGGCTACGTCACAACAATCGCTCTGCGTCCCGGTGAAAAGCTCCTCACCGCCGCGGCTGGTGATACGGTGCGGTGGATCGTCGACAGCGTGCAATCCGGTTCGGGGGAGACATCACAGACGCTGCTCTTGGTCAAGCCGCGTAAGGCGGGGCTGCAAACAAATCTGCTCCTTACCACCGACCAGCGCATGTATACGCTCGACCTGACCAGTGTTGATTCGGGCACCTACCACACCATGATCGCCTGGAATTATCCGTTCGGCGATGTGGTGATGATCCGCAATCAGGTGGCCGAGCGGCAAGCGGTCTCGCAAGCAAACGCGGCCACGGGGTTGAACCTATCCAAGGCAAACTTCAATTACTGGATACTGAAGCAGAAGCACACCCCAACGCCGCCATGGTGCCCCTTGCGCGCGTTTGATGACGGCAATAAGACCTATATCCAATTCCCGCCGAAAGTGGCGGCCACGGAAGCGCCGCCGCTGTTCGTCATGGGCAGAGACGGTGATGCACAACTCGTGAACTACCGAGTCAAAGGTGATTGGTACATCGTGGACCGCCTATTCGACAAGGCGGAATTGCGCCTGGGCCGGTCCCCACAGACCATTGTGGCGATTGCGCGTGGCGAGACTCAGGAATGATAGGAGACTTGCAATGAATCCCACTAATACTTCTGGAATAGGACAGGCGCCTCAGTCGCCGGATAGCGATCCGCCCCGGCTGGATATTCATGGCATTCCGCCGGCAGTGACGCGAGTCAGTCGCCGCGCGGTGTTGCTCGCGGGCGTCTTCGGCGCATGCATTTGGGCTCGTGGTCCTGATGCTCAGTTTTGGGGACCGCGGTGGTCCCCGCAAGGATGGACCTGTCGATGACATCGCGATCCGTCCCTCGGGTCCAATCGAATCCGTCAAAGACTTGCCGAAAGACTATACGTTCGACGTGAATCACGCTGGCCAGGGGATCAGTTACGAAGCCTTGACCGGCCAAACGGCGGTGACTCGGCCGGCGGAACCTACGCCCCAGGAGCAAGCCTTTGCCCAGGCGCTGCGCGAGCTCGCCGAACAGCGCCGAAAGCTGCTTGAACAGCAACTGAAGGAAGAGCAAGCGGCTCTGGACTCGCCCCTTCTGTTCGGCGGTGCGAAATCCGCGGCGCCATCCACGGCAACCACGGCGGGTCCGACGACGATGCCGACACTGGCGATGGTTGGTTCGGATGCTCGCCGCGCGGCAATGGTGGGCGATGAGATTGGAGATCTAAATGCTGGTGGATCTGGCAGCGCGAATCGAGTGGAACGATTCAGAACCATCAGGCCGACAAAGAGGCATTTTTGACTCAGGGCGCAGCAATTGAGCCTTACCTGTCCAAGCCACTGCTCGATCCGATCTCAAAATATGAGTTGAAAGCGGGAAGCGTCATTCCAGGCGCTCTGGTGACAGGCATCAACACGGACTTGCCTGGTGAAGTGATCGGCCAAGTGACGGAGAACGTCTACGATACCGTCACCGGCGATTATCTGCTGATCCCTCAAGGATCAAAGCTTCTTGGTAAATACCAGAGTCTCGTCACAAACGGCCAGAACCGGGCACTGGTCGTTTGGCAGCGGCTCATCTATCCCAACGGAAACACGATTGTTTTGGACGGAATGCCCGGCGCGGACGAATCAGGTCAAGCCGGCTTGGAGGATCAGGTGGACTATCACCTGGACAAATTAGCGGAATCGACCGCGTTAACAACCGCCATCGCCTACGCCGGAAACCTTCGCGGAATCCTCAAAGCTCAACCACGAATGGCCAGGACGTGATTGGCGACTCGGTGGCTCAGCAAGCCAACCGGATCGGCGAGAAAATCATCGACCGCGAGCTCGACGTGCAGCCGACGATCACGATTCGTCCGGGCTGGCCCCTGCGCGTCCTCGTGAACAAGGACATGATCTTGGAACCCTATGTTCCCTGATGTTGACGGAGACACTCATGCCTGAAATCGCACTCCCCGCATTCCATTTGACCACCACTCGGAAGCTGACGATCGAACTCGGTCATGAACTGGCACAGGACTTGGAACGCTACAAGACATTTTACAGACAGGCGTATGGCGCCGATGTGTCCGAGGCCGATCTGCTCCGCGAAATGGCCCGCCGGTTCATGGACGGCGACCGCGAGTTCCAGGTCGCCAAATATGGCCTCAAGCCACGGTCGCGGACTTCTCGGCAGTCCTCCGCAGCGATGCCGGCGCCATTGCCATCGCCAAAGGAAGAACCATGATCGCCGCCACCGTAACCTTTGCCGTAATCAAGCGGCAATCTTCACCGACCACGATTCAAGTGGTCACAATCCTTACGGACCTGGCGGATATCCGGCCGCACGACGCTATCGCGCCGGCGTTACCGACCTACGACGAAGCCGTGCGGATCGCCACTGAGCGGGGACTATCGCGTGAGCCGCGGATCGGATTCCTTAAACAATTCGGCGTGGCCGAGTTCGTTCCAGTCTCCGAACACATCGTGTGCGGAACGGCGGAGGAGCTTGATTCTCTCGCTGCCGCAATGAGCTAAGAACGCACTCACTTTCATCGGAGGTGCTATATGGCACAGTCAACCAGCAATGTGACCAAAACCGAAAAGACCGCAAACCGTCCCGTCCACACCATCCGTTATGGCGCCGTTCGCGCGGCGATCTGGCGCAACATGGTGGACAATGGCAACGCGAGCCGGCCGCTCTATTGCGTCACATTCAGTCGCTCATACAAGGACGGCGAGAACAATTGGAAAGAGAGCGGCAGCTTTGGCCATGATGACCTTTTGCTTCTCGCAAAAGCTGCGGATGAGGCGCATACATGGATTTCGAGGCAGCGAACCGCGGAGGCGACCGCGGGTTAGCCATCGCACCGCGTTCAGCTCAAGCATTGTTCATCGCTTGGCCCGCTTCCTTTTATTTTGCGATTGTGTTGGAGTTTGCCTGGGGGCTGGGGATGTTAGTTCGGCTTCGATATCTTCAATTGACGGTAGGCTTGATCGCAACTCTTTCGGCAAGGCGCGGGTAATCTCATACTGCGAGATACCAATGGGCTTCTTGATGCCATGCAATGCATACTCGGCGACAACGCGGTTGCGATACTGACAGAGAATCAATCCGATTGAGGGCTGGTCGGTCGTGTGCCGAAGCCGATCATCAACGACATTGAGGTAGAAATTCATCTTTCCGGCATGTTCGGCCTTGAACTGGCCGGTCTTGAGTTCGATCACGACGAAACGGCGCAGCCTGAGATGGTAGAAAAGCAAGTCGATGTAGAAATCGTCCTCGCCCACCGCAACATGATATTGCCTGCCGACAAACGCGAAACCCTGGCCCAGCTCGATGAGGAACTTTTGAAGATGCTTCAACAGCTCGGTCTCCAACTCGCGCTCATGGAATGGTTTTTCGAGCGTGAGGAAATCGAAGATGTACGGATCTTTGAGCGTTTGCGTGGCAAGGTCGGATTGAGCCGGTGGGAGTCGATCGGGAAAGTTGGTGATCGCTTTGCCTCGTCGTCGGTGGTACTCGCTCTCGATCATCAGATGAAGCACGCTGCGGCTCCAGCCATTCTGGAGCGTCTGCTGGATGTACCAGAGGCGCGTAGCGGGCGATTTGACCTTCTGCATGAGCACGACGTTGTGACCCCAAGGCAATTGGGCAACAAGCCGTTGCACCAATTGAATGTCCGTATCGCCGACGCGTGAAGTTCTTTCGGAAACTTTCCCAACAAGCAATTGGGCAACAGGCTGTTGCCCAATTTCAGAAAACAGCGGGTATTCGCGGTGGAATTGCGTCATCAGTTTCAGATTCCGTTCTGAAAATCCCTTGACCTCGGGCAGTTCGTTGCGCAAGTCGGTCGCAAGGCGTCGTATAACACCCGCACCCCAGCCTTGGGCGGTCTGTTGTTGAGCGAGCAGGCGGCCGACATCCCAATACAGGTGAATCATCTCCGCGTTGGCCGAGAGTACGGCGCAGGTTTGCGCACTGGCGGATGCGATCCTTCACCTGGCCGAGCAGGTTCACATAGTCGCGCAGAAACTTGGCTGGCAGTTTGCTCATCTTTGAGTCCAATGGCGAGCAAAATTCGAATCGATTCGAGTTCCTATCGCGCAATTTCAGAGTGTATCCGCAACACGCGGATAATCGAAAGATCGCCGAATCCCGCAGTCAACGATAAGACACCAATATCTCCTCAGCCCTCGGATTTGGCTTCGCGGAGTACGTAGTCACTGCCATCAAATCCGTGGACTTCGACAATGTTGCGGACTGTTCGGCAGGGCTGGGCGCTGGTACGCTCGATGAACACCAGGAGATTTACGGCGGATGCGATAGAACGCTTGGGAATTACCTGCGATGCCTCGCCCACCAGGTCCTCAATGCGCCGCAGGGCATCGGCGGCCGAATTTGCGTGAATCGTGGCGAGACCTCCGGGGTGGCCCGTATTCCACGCTTTGAGCATCGCCAGCGCTTCAGGACCTCGGACCTCGCCGATGATGATCCGATCCGGCCTGAGGCGCAGGGTCATGCGGAGCAGGTCGGTCATCGTGACCCGCGGCTCGGTATTTTTGGTCAGCAATTCCACTTTGTCCTCGGCTGGACATTGAAGCTCTTTGGTGTCCTCAATCAGAACGATGCGATCGCTCTTAAATGCCGGTTCCGCCAGAATCGCGTTGACCAGCGTGGTCTTGCCCGATCCGGTGCCGCCGGCGACGAGGATATTTTTTCGATCTACGACGGCACCGCGAATGATCTCGGCGCCGGCCGCCGACAAAATTCCCTTGGCCACGTATTCGCCGAGCGTGAATACAACTGAAGCGCGTTTGCGGATTGTAAAGACGGGCCGTTCCGCCAGCGGTGGCAGAAGACCTTGAAATCGCTCGCCGCTTCTCGGCAACACGCCGGCGACCGCCGGCCGATCGGGCGTGACGGTCTCCCCCATGTGACTTGCCAGCAGCCGGATCGTCGTCTCGGCAGCGGACTGTTCGATGTGGCCCACCTTTTCGCGCCCGACTCCGGCGCGATCCACCCATAGGCTCCCGTCGGGATTGGCCATGACCTCCACCACGTCCGGGCGGGCAAGAGCATCCGATACCAATGGCCCCAAGGCGTGATAGAGGCTTTCGGTCTGGCGCAGGCGGACGGACGTTGCCGGGTTTTTCGATTCGTTTGTGTGGCTGGTCATGTTAATATTCCTTCTCATCCGAATAATTTCCATCGTGAGCGTGTGCCGGTTGCCGCGGGCTTTTCTTGCCGCGTTTCGGTTGATCGCTTTCGTTCATCATGGGGCGCATTGTGGTCGGCGGCTGTCGGCGGCGGCTCGGCTTCTGGAGTTTCAAGCGGTCCGGGACTGGGAGCAGCCGCGCATAGTTGAATCCGGTGTCGGCATTGCCATTTCTGGCGTTGCTGGCTCAATCGGAACGGGCAAATCATTCATAATCGACTGGCCAGCGCGCAGGTTGGCCGCCAGCGTGTCAAGAAAGCGGTTGAATC
This sequence comes from uncultured Phycisphaerales bacterium, assembly GCA_963755915.1. Lineage (GTDB taxonomy): Bacteria > Planctomycetota > Phycisphaerae > Tepidisphaerales > Tepidisphaeraceae > PALSA-1353. The sequence continues at coordinate 600,381 of CAVWLP010000002.1, read as the reverse complement.
GCACCTTGCCGCTGTGTAGCGCGGCCTTCTTGTCCTTTTCCGGGATGCCTGGCGTATGGTTGAAAAACGACTGCACCATCAACCCCACCATTTCCTTGAGGACTTGCTGGTCAAAAGATCGCCGCCGGTCAATCCGCTGGATCAACGCGAACACGCGCTCCACCGCCGCCAAGACCTTCGCATCGGTATGCTCCTGATCGGAATTGATCAGCACCGTCCTGCCCGCAGCGGCTAGCACTTCCGAGGCGGTAGTCCCTTCCAGCGTGGCACGCGTCTTAGCGGCCCGAAGGATTTCGGGTGAGAGCCAGACGGTGAACTTGATCTTATTCTCTGCCATAGACATAGATGCGCATCACAAAGTTCTTGCCCTGTCGATCATTTCACACGTCGGTCGTGTGGCCGTCCGGCCAGATTTCGTTGTCGGCGCTGTCTTCGTCCATGTTCTCAGTTCGGGATTGCCCAAAAGGCAGATTGTCGCCACTGCCATCTTGTTCTTGTGGCAACGGCAACTCCGGCATCTTGGCCCGCTCGCGCAGCCACTCGATGTGCGCTTGGCCGGACAGATTGATGTGCTGCGATTGATCCGGCGGCGGCAGAACCCGTTTCATGAATGCGGCGTCGGTGTAGTAGCGCGCCTTCTTGGTACGCATCGGCTTAAAGCCGGTGACGAAGATAAGCTGATCGTCCACCGGCAATTCCCGCACGTCTCCCGGCGACAGGAGCGGCCTGACCTGTTCGCTTTGGCTGATGGTCCTGGCCCCAAGGCCCCTGGCGGGATGGGAATAGCTCTCGCGGTATTCGGTCACCGTGCCCGTCATCTGGCTGATGCGCTGACAGGTGACGGTATCAGCCGCGGCGAAAGCAGTCAGGATGTGGCAGTTGTCCATGATCGTGTTGTTGACGCCGTACTGCTCGATGATGTCGTTGAACGACTGCACGATCAGGTGTGCCTTAATTCCGTAGCCGGCCATCTGACGCAAATTCATGGTGAAAAAGTCCAGGCGTCCCAAGGTCGGGAACTCATCCAGCGACAGAAGGAGCCGGCGCTGCTTCGGTCGCCCTGCGCTGTCTCGATCCAAATGCTCCATCAGCGCCCGACACGTCTGGTTAATCATCAACCGCACCAGCGGGCGTAATCGCGGGGCGTCCGACGGCGGCGGCTGGAGATAGAGCGTCATGGGGCGATCCGCGCAGACCAAATCACTGAGCCGAAAGTCGCTGGTCGCGGTGTTGCGGGCGATGAGGTTGTCCGCCCACAGCGTCAAGTATGCGCCTGCCGTGCCGCACACGCTGGCTTGGAACTTTTCAGGCTGGCGGCGCAGCTCTCCGGCCACCAAGGCGACTTCGGGATGGACCTCGGCAGCGCCGGTCTGCGGGTTGAAGCGGTGCGGAGTGCGGATCATCGTTTTGGCAGTATTCTTAAAATCTAACAGACGCGATCGGACCGTCGCCAGATTCTTGTGTGGTCTGGCTCGGTATAGAGCACGTGCAGGATCAGCGCCACGAGGAACTGGCTCGCCTGCTGGTCCCAAATATCCATCGTGTGCTTGGCGCCGGTGGGATTGACCAGCATTTCCACGATGTTCTGCGTATCCCGAATCTCGTTATCCCCTTTGCGGATTTCAAATAGGGGGTTGAATCGAGCGCTGTTAGCCCTCGTCGGATTGAAGAACTGCGCAGTAACCGAGCCGGGAGCGCAGGCCCGCGGTGACATCCCACAACTCGTTCTTCACGTCATACGCCAGTACGCTTCCGTTCCAGTTCAAGAGTGTGGGAATGACGTGACCGACGCCCTTGCCGGATCGGCTTGCCCCGGAGACAAGCTGGTGCTCCGGCCCGTCATAGGTGAGATAGCGGTTGTGCGCACATCCCAACACGGTCCCGTTTCCGGTCATTAGGCCGGCGCGTTTCATGTCTCGCTGGCTGGCCCATCGGTCCTTGCCGAGCTCGCGGATGGGGATGTGGCGGCGAAACCGGCGTCCTGCCACCAGTAATATAGTAGCCAGAATGAAGGTGCCGCCGATGAACGAATACCCCTCGTTGAGAGTGTGCGGGATGTCCGGCCCGAAGTCGCGGGCCCAGGTAAAGATGGCCCACGGCGGATAGATCACGTGCGCGCCACGTGCAATCCGCCCAAGGCCGGATGATAATTCAGCCGATAGGCGACCCATTGTGTGGCAAAGATGAGGCCACCCAACAGCACGATCAAATACGCGAGGATGATGTTTCGAGCGGTCATCAATCACCTCCCGGGCCATCCAGCGAAAGACCCATGTCCAGACCCATAGATTGGCCGGACGACAATTCGATGGTGGTGTCGTTGGCTGACGTGCGTTGCAGTTCAACCGGACTGCCAGCATCCACATTCGGGCGTCCTTGAAACAGGCGAAACGAATACGCCTTCTTCCGTGACGACCACCGCCAGCTTGCCGGAATGGAGATGCTCGGTGCCGCCGTATTCGCCGGAGACCGTGCCGCCCTGGGGCAGTTCCACCACCGGCAGACCGTACTTGCCTGCCAGCCTTCCGGCCACGTCTGCCCGTTCCTCAGCCGCGAGTTGCTGAAGTGCATCGGGATGCAATTCAACTGCGCCCGCGTCGCTGCCCGGCGCTGGGCGTAACCGTTGCGCACCAGCCACTCCTGCCGCTGTTCGATGGCTTCCTGCACCGCCGGATGGTCCGCCGTCCGAGCATCGGGCCGATTGCCGAACGCCTGGCGGTCCAGCCATGTCACCGCGTGCGCTTCAATTTGCCGTTCAAGGTGTGCTCGGCGATCACCCGAACGTCCGTGCGCGAGCTTCCGCGCTGGCTGAACCGCGTGAATGAGTCGGCGTCGATGGCGTACTCCCCGGTTTCCAACGCGCGCACGCCCGATCCATCGAACCCGGCGACGAATGCCAGCCGGGAGTCCGCGGACCGAACCGCCCGATGCGATCTCCCGTTCGGTTGAGTCCGGGTTGGACTGGCGCAGATATGCCGTCATGGGCCTGCGCCGAATAGATGCGCCTTGGCTGCGGCGACGGCCTCGATCTGCTCGGCCACTTGCTGGCGTCACTGCGTTCCCGCGCCCAGTTCGGCAACCGATCCGACGTGCAAATCCCGATAGCTTGGCGTATCCCGGACCCGCCCATAGTGCGCCTGTCCGGCGCCGTCCCGGACGCACGATGAACCGATCATCTTCCAGCTCATCCGCACTGTCCTTGGCAATGACGATCCCCGCCACCGGCTCGGAGACTTCCGCTCCGCCGGTCATGCGCTGCACGCGTCCCGCCTCGTTCCCGAGCTGGCTGTAAAGCTGCTTGATGATGTCGTTGCGCGCGCCGAGTTCGCGCAAGGACTGGCCGAACGTCTCGTCCACCGACCACCATGTTCCCTTGTCCTTCTGCGCCAGCCCGATCCCTTCCAGGAATTGCAGCCGGCCCAGCGCCAATTGCCGATCATCCGCGCCAAACCCAATCGGCTTGGCGGGTGACAGGTCGATCCTTCCCCTTGCTCCAAATGTCGCTCAATCATCCGGTCCAGCGACGTGAATCGCTCGGCTTCAACCTCCTTCAAGCGCGCTTCCTGGGCCTGTTCGACCGTGCGCTCGCCGAGCAGTTCCGTGGCCACTTCCGAGGCTCGTCCGCGCATTCCGTGCGCCAGATAGGTGCGCGGAATCACCAGGTCCCGGCCATCGTCGAGCTTGCCGCGAAGCACGACATGCGCATGCGGGATTGTCCGTGTTGTGGTGGTTGATGCGCGATCCACTGGAGCTTTGTGCCTGGCCTCGATGGCGCCGGCTGACAGCCAAATCCTTCTCCACCCGTGCCATCACCTCGCGCACATAGGCGGTCATATCCGGGATGTCCGCGCCGCGCTCGGGAGAGATGATGATGCGGAAGTGGTGCCGGTCCGGCCCCCACACCGCCACCTCCTCCTTGCCATTTACATCGCTGCGAGAAGCGTCGTAAAAGACGCCGGGCTTGCCGTCGGCGCTGGCGCTGTCTCGGCCCAGGTAGCTCGCATGGCGCATCAGGCTGCCCCGCGCCTTGCCTGGCTTGTGGCGGGCCACGTGCGTCTTGACGATGACGCGCTGCAGCCGGCGGCCGCCTGACCAGGAAGGCCGCGAGCCAACGCGCCCGGTGCGGCCCCGGAACCCCCGCAGCCGCCGTGCAAGCTGCGCGCGAACGCTGAGCTCCCGCCGCCTGGCGTGCATCTTGCCGACGCGATCCGGCTCAACCTTTCCGGCTGAATTGCGTTCTGAACGCCGACTCATAATGCCTCCAATACTGCAACGATTGCCACAAAACTCATCGCCGCTTTGGAGCGGCGGTAACTTGCCCATGGCCGCTCCGTAAGTCCTGATGCTCTCTGCGAATACTCACACATAGCGGCTAACGCTTTTATCTTGCCTTCCCTTCTTAATCCCAAAATTATGATGCAAACCATTCGATTGCACTATACCGATTATACCAAACAGATACCGAACGTCAAGTTGGGCCAGACAGATTTGAGTTCAGCCAGACAGGAAACTGTCCGGCTGGACTCAAAGGCATTTGAGAAAAAGTGTCGAGGATCAAAGAGATTGCGAGAAGATGAGAACGACAAACGATATAATGATGCGTAGTTCATCATCTGAAAGAGCGAAGCTCTGACGGATGAAAGGCTCTGCAAAGGAGAAGGACGGAGCGATGTTGCGGTGGATTGGTGACAGCTTGGAATTCCTGCTCTGGCTTGGCGTGCTGCAACTGGCACGTCTGGTCGTGGTGCTGTTCTGCATCGCCGAAGTCGTTGGCGTGGTCGCGCTTTGGGCCATCGCGTTCGCCGAACTCCTCTTGCACGACCGCCCGATCTACTTCTGGATTCCCGTCGGAGCGAGCTTCATCGTGGCAGTTCAAGTCGCCCTCTGGCAATTCACGTGGCTGCGGATTGCGCAGCGTGGAGACCATTGGCGGGCCATCGCCGAATGTTTCTCAAAGGTCGTTCGCTACCCGGTGGTGCGCACGCCCCATCCTTGGGAATGACCGTCAAGGCCGGACAACAAACAAAGAAGCCGGATCAGGGATGCCCGATCCGGCTTCTCTTTTCGATCCTTGGACGGCGTGATTACGCCGCTGACGCCTGTTCCTTGGCGTCAGTCTGCGGCTCTTCCCGCAGGTTGGACGGCAGCCATTCGTTTAACTTCGCTGCCAGCTTGGCATCCTCCACGCGTCCATTGGCGGCATCGTCAAAGAGCTTGGCAAGCTCCGAAACGAGCTCCGATTTCTTCTTCGTCTCGGCGGCTTTGGCATACACCGGACCGCGCAACTCACCGATCAGGTGGGCCAACTGAATCTTCTGATAGCCCGACAACCAACACTCATCGGGACGCCAGTAGCGGCGCACCTCCACGCCCAATTCCTCGGCCAGACGCCAGACCAAGGCGGTCTTGCGTTGCAGGTGGGCCGTCACGCATTCGACCGTCAAGAGGTCGATCAAGGTATCCAGCTTCCTGTCGGACAAACCCTTGATGGCGTCGTAAGCGGCATCATCCTCGACGTAATGCTTGTCATGCAGCGGGTCCAGTTCCGACCGCTTTTCCCGAAGCTTGACCAGCGCCGCCGACGTGAATCCCTCGGCTTTGTCGGCATGAACCGTCGTGCCGTTGGCGTCATGCCGAATCGACAGGGCTTCGCTGCGCACCTTCTCGTGCAGGATCAGCGCCAAGACTCGCTTGCGGCGGGCGTGGTCGTCCAACAGCGCTTCGCGCACCGCAAGCGCCTGATGGGTGAAGGTGATCGCAAGCTGGCCTTCGCGCAAGTCGTCCGAAGTCGGTGGCTTGGGCGCTTCCGTCGAGCCGTCGCCGGCCCGTCCATCGCCGTTGCTGGATGCGCTCTGACGATGACGCGGGATGCGATACTCTCGCCGGACCCGGCCATCGGGATCAAGTAGCAGGAACGTCGTGCCGACGGCCTTGGTCGCCTCGGCGTAGTGAACTTCGGCGTCCTTGGTCAAGGTTTGTTCCTCGTCGTCCAGCGCTTCCAATTTGGTCTGGATCGCCTCGAACGCGCCTTGATCCGACTCGTCCAATTCCTCGATCTTCGATTCCAGCTTGCCGCGTTTGTCGGCCAGCTTTTTGAGCTTGGCCTTGGTCTGGTCATCATACTCCTGCGGCGCTTCGGCCATTGAGAACAACCGATCCTGCACGTCGCCTTGCGGCCCGACCACCACGTCGGCCCAACCTTCTTCGATCAGCGCTTGGCGCTGCGCAAGCAACGCCTCGGCCTGCGCCTCCATGAACGCCTTGCACTCGACCAGTACGCGCTCGGCGAACAAGTCGCGGCTGACGGTTCCTTCCGGCAGCTTCGATACGTCGAACGTGGCGGATTTGGCGTCGATCCACGCATGGGCAATCACGTTACGGACATGCTGCGCATGTTGGGGATTTCCACCCACTTCCTGCCAGACTTCCAATTGACGGTCCGGTGGAACCGACGCGAACGCCTCGGCGGTCGCGGTGTCGATCGCGCCCTGGCGGTACGGCGCCTTCACCGGCTCGGCCAAAGTCGCCAGCTTCATCCGCTGGCGCACGTAGGGCTGACTGACGCCGAACTCGGCGGCAATCGCCTCAACGCCTTTGGCTTCTTCCCGCGCCAACTTGGCGAAGGCTTCGGCCTCGTCCAGCGGGTGCATCGGCTCGCGGATGAAGTTTTCCGCCAGCGCCAAAGCGTCGGCAGTGTCGTCGTCCACGGAGCGTAGGACGCATGGAACCTTGGGCGGTCGGGACAAATCCTTGTATACGTCGCGCAGCGCCGCCAGACGGCGGTTGCCCGCGATGATCTTAAAGCTGCCGCCATTTCCTTCGTCCGCCCGGATTACCAGCGGGGCCAGCAGTCCGTGCGCACGGATGGACGCCACCATGCGGCGATGGGCGTCCCGCTCCGGTTTGACGCGGCGGGGATTCCGCTTGCTCGGAATCAACTTGGACAGGGAAACGGAAATCTGAACATCACGAGATTGGGATACGATACGGTTCATAAGAAACGCTCTCTTTCGGTAAAGTTGGATGAATTAAATGCCTTATTTACCTTTCGCTGATACGTCAGGCTCGCCGACTCGGACCTCAACGCGAGGGCCATAGCGGTACACGTCCACGGTCATTCGTCCGTCCTCATGTTGGACCAGACTGATAAGACCGCCGTTGCCGCCGCTGCCGACAAACTCGACGATCCGCTCGCATGGAGCGGCATAACGATTGGCGACACACTTCTTGATGACACGGGGCCTACTCATTTGCGCCTCCGTTTCAGTTGTTGCGGTACTGCTGCGATTCCCGCTTAGCTTGGAGTTCGGCCAACACGTCGCGCACAAACGTTTCGGTCAGACTTCCGCCGGGACCGGGAATGCGGGCGATGACCGCCCACTTGAACGCTTGGTGATACGTCACCGCCAGTTCATCCCCGCAGCAGTCGGCGAGAATCGCCAACGCCAACTGCGCCGGTCCAGACCCGCCATAGCCGAACTCAAATCCGGTCGGGCTGTGATTCCACAAGTCCAGCCGCAGGGGGAGCGGTTTGCCATTGACAGTGCAAACCACGCCCTGCGCTGTGCGCTGTATGGAGTAGACCCGATCCGTCTGGATCAATTGCTCGCGCATGAGACACCTCGGCTAAATGGGAATCTCATCGCCAGCGCCAATCAATTCGCCTTGGACCACGGGAACCTGCGCCGGTACAGCGCTCTTCCCGTTGCTGCGGCGTTTGTTGGTCCTCGCGTTGCGCTTGGCGGGACGGGCGCTTTCCGTCTTGCGGTCCACGAATCGGAACTGCTCGACGATCACCCGGATTTTGCTGCGGTACTGACCGTCCTGTTCCCACTGGTCCAGTTTGAGCCGTCCCTCAATGTGGATCGGGCGTCCCTTCTGGAAATGCTCGTTGACGTTCTCGCCGAGCTTGCCGAAGGCGCTGCAATCGACAAACAGGACTTCCTCTTGCGCGTTCCCGCTGGCGTCTTTCCACGCCCGGTTGACGGCAAGACCGATATCGCACACTGGCGTCCCGCTCGGCAGATATTTGATCTGCGGATCGCGGGTAAGATGACCCATGAGGATCACTTTGTTGTAGCTGGCCATGATGAATCTCCTTTCGATTGAAATGGCCACGCGGTAGGCTTCGCCTCCGCTTGATGAATGCGGCGTCACCGTGACAACCGCTCCCCAGCCCACCCCGGCGAAACACAACCGGGGCAGGTTCGGGGAAGGGTCGGTTTAGACGACGCCAAGCAAATCCTCCGCTGCCTCGCGGGCCTTCGTCCATCGCGGGTGAGGCTTCGCCACCGGTCGCCAGTTCCAACGCGCCGTAGTAGGCGGCTTGCTTCAATTGGTGGGACGCGCCAAACCAAACTGAATCCAGCCGTCGATTGAGCTTTTCAGTCGGGTTCAATCCCCGGTAGTTCCGCTGATGGTCGGCCCATTCGCTGACCGCGTTGTACGCGCCCCACGCCGTATGCTTCATGCCGGGGAGCGTGTTCCGTTCGTTATCGAAGTTGGCAAGCATCTGGCCTAAAACCTTCTCGCGTGACCTCTTCTGCCGATCCGATCCGCCGGGAACATCGGTCCTCGCCAACCCCCGGAAGTAACCCGATGCCTCGGTCACGCTCAGGTCTTTGGCGAGCATCGCATGAAGTTCTTCATCAAACTGGTCGAACCGGGCCGCGATGATCCCGAGTTTGGTGCGGGCCTCGGCAATCCGGCTCTCCAGCCGGGGATGATGGGAAACGGTCAATCCATCCATACCCGCTTCCCGCATGGCCAGATTGAGCGTGTTCTGACAAACCACGCGCACGGTCGTTGGAATCATCCGAAGCGCCTGGCTGCCATCGTGCGTGTTGGTCAAGAGGACGTAAGGCTTAATCAGGTCGTCCGATCCTGCCCGGTATTCCTTGGGAATCCGGCCAGCATCCAAACCCGCTTTCCGCCATGGAGACTGCCCGCCGTCTCGTACATGGCGAGCCGATCTCCGACCAAAGCATCCATGAAGTCGAATGCTTCGCGGTTCTGGAACACCCGATAGCGCCGCCCAACCACGCCCAAAACCGCCTTGGTGTCGGTGCGGACATTCGCCACCGTGTCGGGGATTCCCGCCTCTGCTGGTGTTGTTGTCCGGGTCGAAAGCCCGGACCGGCCATTGCTCGACGCGCCAATCCAGCCCGGCGAGGCCGATAGCCTCGGCGCTGGTGGTCGCCTGTTCGATCACTGTGCCCAAGCGATGCCAAGCAGGCTCGCCGGTCACGAATACTGCCGCTCGTCCCGTTGTCTGGTCGATCTCGTGTGCCACAAAGCACCTCCCGAAAAGGAAGAAAACTCCAAACCGGGAAGGCGTAGGCCCCAAAGCCCACGCAATATTTTTGACCTCCCGGCTTCGGAAGAAGCACGCCGGGAGGTCAAAAACATGAGATCTCTCTGGCTGGCGACGGGAACGCGAGCGCAGCGGACGAACGCCATGCCACGCGCAGACCCGCAGCCCTGTACTCAGGGTGAGGAGGCGAGCATGGCAAGGCCGTATTCGGCCGGTGGCGTTTCGATAGCGGAGTCGAGCTAGACATGCCGTAGGCCCGCTGCCTCTGGCCGCTTGCGGCCTATTAACAACAGCGGGCCTACCTTCCAGTCCATGTTCTCGGCGCCATCCTTATTGTTTCCGCCAGCACACTCAACGGATTTCATGGCCAGGAGAGGTGCGGAGAGGGCCGGCCCAGAGGCCCTCTCTGCATTCGCATTTGCGAAGTGTTTCAAATGCGCGACTGCGCGCTATAGCGAAAGTGCGAAGACTTTCAGTTAGTGACAAATTGTGGTGCAAGTTGATTATTTTTTATTGCCGGATAGAAGAGTCTGCGTAAAGGGACACTATCTACCCCTTTATGCAGACGGATCGGAATACGACCAATGGCAGCAAAGACGCTGGAAAACTGGATCGACGCGTTGCAGGCCCGCGGCCGTTATACCTTCCTTCGCGCCGAAGCAATTGCCAGCGGCGGGCTGTCAGCGGAGGCCGTCAAAAAGGCGCTACAGAGGCTGGTGAAGCGGCGTCGGGTGCTCAAGGTTAAAGATTATTTCTATGTACTCGTGCCGTTGGAGTATCGGAACGCCGATGGTCCACCGCCGTCGTGGTTCATCCACAATCTGATGGGTGCGATGAAACTCCCGTATTACGTCGGTTTGCTCAGCGCCGCCGCGCTGCATGGGGCCTCCCATCAGCAGCCCCAGGAGTTTCAGGTCATCACGGATAGGTCGGTCAGACCCCTAAAGGTAGCGCGCGCCCGCATTCGTTTCTTTGCAAGCAAAAGTGTGGCGCAGACGCCCACCATCAATATCAAGACCCCAACGGGGTCGGTGCGGGTATCAACGCCTGAGATAACGGCCGTGGACTTGATACGCTTCGTCAAGGCCGCCGGTCAACTCGATCATGTGGCAACCGTCATCGCTGAACTGGCTCCCCTGATCCATCCGAAGCGTCTCTTGGAAGCGATACGTTTGAGTGGCCACGTACCCAGCGCGCAGCGGCTTGGCTATCTGCTCGATCATGTCAAGGCGCGACCGCTCGCCAATATTCTTCACGGATGGATTGAGCGACAATCACCTGGAGCCGTGGCGCTACGACTTGGCCGTATCATGAATGGCGTCAAGGAAGATCGACGATGGCACGTCTTGGTTGATGAGCCGCTTGAGGTTGAAGCGTGATTCCTCAAGCTGGTATCACCGCGTGGCGCGCGGTTGCGCCTTGGGCCGATGATGCGCAGGTTGAGCAGGATCTGGCGCTTACACGGGCAGTCATTGAGCTATTTGGGGAAGAGGGACTCGCCGGCAGCATTGCCCTGCGCGGCGGCACATCGCTGAACAAATTGTTCATTCAGCCGGCCGTTCGATATTCAGAAGACATCGACCTGGTTCAGACCAAAGCTGCTCCCATCGGCCCGCTTCTGGACGCGATTCGCGGCAAACTCGATTCGTGGCTCGGGCGACCCACGCGGTCACGGGCTGGGGGTGGAGTAACATTGATGTATCGATTCGAGTCCGAAGTGCCGCCAGTCCGCCCACTGAGGCTGAAGATCGAAATCAACACGCGGGAACATTTCACGGTCCTGGGTTACAGCCATCGCCGACTCACGGCAGAGAATCCATGGTTCGCTGGCAGTGCCGATGTCATTACCTACGAACTTGATGAACTGCTCGGGACCAAATTGCGGGCCTTGTATCAACGGCGAAAGGGCCGCGACCTTTTCGATCTTTGGCTATGCATCGAACGTGAATTGGTGAATCCAGACCGGCTCGTGGCATGCTTCGCGCAATACATGGAGCACGAGAAACATACTGTTTCGCGAGCCCAGTTTGAGAAGAATCTGCACCAAAAGCGAAGGGATGCGGCCTTCCTCAACGATATCGCGCCATTGCTGGCATCGGGCATCGACTACGACGCCAATGGCGCGATGGATGTTGTGCTCAAGACGCTGATCCAACGATTGTCCGGTGAGCCTTGGCGCGGAGTGACGAGCGAGCCAAGAACGGACAAACGTCGACAAAAGCGACGAGGAAAGCCATAAGCCCTCGATTTTCAGTTATCGCCGGCTCTCGTTCTTGCGGCCGCTATTGTGGTTCCATTCGCATTGACGCCAGCGAAATGGTCGCCGCCCTTGTCCAGGACATAGGATGCCGCACCGTATGTGTCTTCGCCTCCTTCGATCCTGAGAAGTCCATTCTTGACGGTATAGGTGCCGTGCAATGGATTCACCATCCTGTTCGTGTCGGTGCATTTTTGCATCAGAAATGTTCCGTCTTGAGAGAACTTGACAGTGTCGTGTCTTGAATACTGGGCAAAATATATGTCCCACGTGCCGACCATTTCTTTAGTTGATTGGTCGTCATCATTTGTTAGCGTGTCGATTTGGGCTTTCATGGCTTCTAGATCATCCGACTTTAGCGTGACCATATCTTGTCCAGGTGCAAATCCGCGATCCGATGAAACAAAGGCATGAATGAGTGGTTGGGTTCGTTGAACCTGTTTAACATTCAGATCGATGTCCTTTACGGATTCCAGCGCGTTCTTGTTGACGACATATACTTTTAGAGACTTTGGAACGTATTTTTCTCCGCCGTCACCGAACGTCCAACCCTTGTCCGTCATCTGCTTTTTAAGATCGTCCCTTGAAAAACCGGCCGAAGCTGATCCGCCAAAGCCGCAGAACGATGCCGATGCCGAACCAGCAAATGAAAACTTGCTTTGATCTTCGGTCTGCATGGCATTCTTCGCCTCAATTGCGAGATTTTGGATTTTGTCGGGACTTAAATCGGACGGAGAAAAACTGTAAGCGGAAAGCTGATTCATCGCTTTGCCCACATCCTCAAGGTTGATGTTTGCCTGTGTAGTGGCTTCACCCATGAACGTGTTCAGTTGGTCCATCAAAAATTGTCTATCCTCCTCCCTTTCGAATTTGTAATCGGCTCTGATCTGATTTCGAACCTGCGCATCGAAACTCATTTGCTGGTCTCTGGAAATAATGTCATTATTTCCGATTTCTGCGAGACCATTCGCAGGGTCTACGGACACTTTGAACGCGCGGCCGGCACCGGACAGCGTTTGCACGCCGTCGGTATTCTTTATAGAGATCGAGTGAACATCAACGGACGCCTGCGAAACTGTCATTGTTGCAAAAAGTCTATAGTCCACACGAAAATGCGCGAGTGCTTTTTTCTCCCTCAATTTCAGCGCCAAATCCCGCGCCTGTGCCTCCGTCTTACAATCGGCGAAAAGTTCAAGGGGCTGCCCAGCAGTTATCGTATTGCTTGTGAAACTCGCAAATAACGGTGTAGAAACTGGATCGCCATTACCGTTGGCTTCAGCAATGCTGATACTTGTGAATTCGACCGGAACCAAGTTTTGGGGCAAAAGAAATTGATAAGGTTTGAGCGGCAAACTCGTCGCGGCCGCGGCACGCACACTCGCAGCGATTCTTGATAGGAGATCGTCGGGTGAAACGAGGAGAGTCAGCCGCACTTGCCACGGCCTGTTTTCAGCAGAGGGCTCAAATACGTCGACCTTGAGAGAGCCATCCTTATTGTTCTCAAATACAAAGAACGGTGTAAAGAAAAGCACCGCGGCGGGATCTGAATTGCCTTGCAATATCTGGGGTTTGTAAATGACAGTCCGTTGTCCAATGTCGGTCAGTTCCGGCACGGTCGGATTGCATAGCTGTTCACCGTCTAAGACCATTTGTGCCTTGGAATTTGGCGTAAGAACGAGGACGAGCAGAATCAGGGACAAGCCGACTAGCATCGACTTCGGTAGTGTGGACATATTTGCCTCGACGGTAGGATGAATCTGTTAGGCCAGCGAAATTGGAAGGGCATTTTCGAGGCAACGTCGCCGATGGCCATCTATCGGTGGCACTCCGGTGGGACGGTTGTCAATAAATTGTACCTTGGAGGTAATCCGCCGTCGTCGGCACATCAACATGGCTCCGCTGCCGAGAGATAGCAGTGAGAGACTGGCCGGCTCAGGAACGGATTGGACGCCGAGCACGAAGGGGGATAGGCTATTTGTGTCAACCGTGATAGTGTCGGCATTGAGATCGAGAACCCCGCCAATGTCCACCCATTGACCCCCTGTGAAATGATAAATTGCGAGAGCGTTTTCCTGCGACGCGGTCATGCCCGTGGGGTCGAAATCTAGGACAAGCTGGACCGGGCCAGCGAAGGTTCCGCTGTAGTTGAGATCCCATATCTGGACAACTGAGCCGTCGGCCGGAAGTGCGAATGTAACTGGCACGCCGCCATACGAATTGTTTGAATTCTCAAGGTCGGCCACGGTATCGACACCGCTCGTTACGGAGAGTGAGCCTCCGCTAGTGGTGCCGAAGGTGGCTTGAACTGTTCCGGGGGTCGAGGCATTGCCGACTGTCACACTCTGATTGGCGCCAGATGAGATTGTCCCGCTGTTCGTTTGTGGCGGGGAAAATGGAGGAGCACTAGGCGAAAGCTCGAAGACGGTGCCATCGCCGTTGGCACCACCACCGGTGGTTGTGCCATATAGGGTGCTGCCGGAGAGGGTTAGGCCGGCTTGGGGATAGCTGCCGTTGGTCCCGTTGAACGACAAAAGGACTGTGGGCGTTCCACCTGTGACGGGCACTGAAAACACCTCCCCCTCGTCGTTTGTCCCGCCTCTCCGCGTTGTGCCGTATAGAGTGTTGCCGGCGAGGATCAGGTTGCCTTCGGGGGCCGCGCCGTCGCTGTCGTTGAACGACGCGAGCACAGTGGCGCCGCCACCGTTGACCGGCACCGAGAACACTTCGCCATAGTCAATGTCCCCGCCTGATTGCGTCGTACCGTACAATGTGCTGCCGGAAAGAAGTAAGCCGCCTTGGGAGTAAGCGCCGTTCGTCCCGTTGAACGAAGTGAGCACGCTGGGTGTTCCGCCGGTAACTGGCACCGAAAACACTGTGCCATAGGAATTCAGTCCGTTGCCCTCGGTTGTGCCATACACGGTGCTGCCGGAGATCGTCAGATCAGCTTGGGGGTTTTGGCCGTTAGTGGCATAATTGAACGAGGCAAGAACAGTGGGCGTACCACCTGTTACAGGCACCGAAAACACTTCGCCGTTGTCGTTGGCCCCGCCGTTTGCTGTTGTGCCGTATAGGGTGCCCCCAGAGAGGGTCACACCGGCTGCGGGGCTCGAGCCGTTGGGGCCGCCGTTGAACGACGCAAGTACGGTGGGCGTACCACCAGTAACGGGCACCGAAAATACTTCGCCATACTCGTTCTCGTTGGGTCCGATGCCGTACTGCGTTGTACCGTACAGGGTGCCACCGGAGAGCGTCAGGCTGCCGGAGGGGCCTCCGCCATTGGTGCCGCTGAATGACGCGAGCATTGTGGGTGTGCCTCCGGTGATCGGCACCGAAAAGACTTGGCCATAACCGTTGGCCCCACCGCTATTCGTTGTGCCATAAAGGGTGCTATCGGAGAGGGTCAAGCCGACGCCATAGCCATTGCTGCCACCGTTAATCGACGCCAACGTGGTAAGCGTGTACCCGGCAAAAACAGGCGTGCCCGCGCCCGCGACTAATAACGCAAAAAGAAAAGCTTGCCGTTTCATTATTGATTCCGCCTTCCGGCCGCGCCGGCTTAAAAGCATGACATTATCTTTGGACGCAGTTGCCGACAGGTTGCCGGCGCCGACGCGCCAGTAGTCTGAGGCCGCAGAGGGTCAGAACGGATAACGACGCCGGTTCGGGCACGACCGCGATCGCCGAGGCAGTCAGCACGTCAGAATTGGCGTTGAACGGGCTTAAATCGAAGCCGAAGTAGTCCGAACTGGCCCCGAGCGTCGGAGCTGTGATCGTGAGAAACAAATTGAATCCGCCGGGGGTGATGTTCGTGAGATCACCAGAGGCGGGATCAGCAGTGGAAGCACTGACGGAATAACCGCTGTAGCTTCCACCATCGATCTGGGTGACCAACGCGGCCAGGTCGGCATTGAGGTTGGCCGCCACCGAGTCGGAGATTTTCAAGCCATATATCTCGGTATCGGTCGTCGGGTTCCAGGCTGATGTCAGAACATAGCCGCTCGACGACGAGGAAAATGAATCGCTGGCGGTTGTGTAATTTCCGTTGTTGCCAGTAATAGTCAATGTTCCCAAGCTGTTGCCGAACGTGGTTGGGGCGGACGCGGATAGTGAGATTATCGAATTGAGGCTGATTGAAAAAACCGTGCCGTCGCCGTTGGCGCCACCCGACGCAGTAGTGCCGTAAATGGCGTTGCCCGAGACGACCAGAGCAGATTCTGGCGAGCTTCCGTTGCTGCCATTGAAGCTTGCCAAGGTACTGGGAATTCCTCCGCTTAAAGGTAGGGAGAACGCCGTACCGAATCCGTTGGCTCCGCCAGTTGCCGTTGTGCCGTACAAAATGTTTCCCCTGCTAACGAGTCCAGCGAATGGATCGAATCCCGTGGTGGCATGAACGAGGCCAACACGGTAGGCGTCCCGCCGGAGATAGGAACCGAGTAAACCTCGCCGTCACCGTTTGCACCCCGCCGTACGTGGTACCATAGAGTGTGTTGCCGACCACGATCGGCGCGGCCATCGGATGCGCCCATTGGTCCCGCCGAACGTCGCCAATACAACGGGAGTACCTCCGGTAACGGGCGCCGAAAATAAGTAACCATCACTGTTGGCGCCGCCATAATAAGTTGCCCCGTACAGAGTGCTTCCTGAAAGCGTGACGCCTACCGGATCGTTCCTATTGTTAGTTCCCGTGAACGTCGCCAGCACGCTAGGTGTGCCACCCGCTATGGGAACAGAGAATACCGTACCGTAACCATTCGCACTTCCATATTCAGTCGCGCCGTATAGGGCGTTGCCAGAAATCGACAACTGTCCAACCGGATCATATCCGTTCGTGTCGTTAAAGGACGCGAGTACAGCCGGCGTACCTCCCCCAATGGGCAATGAGAATACTTCACCGGCACCATTTGGACCATACGGGGCCGTGCCATACAAATTATTTCCAGATAGTATTATTGCGCCCGGATTCCATCCCCCGCTGCTATTGTTGCCAAACGAGGCGAGCACATCGGGTGTTCCGCCCGTAGTGGAGACTGAGTAGACAGCTCCATTACCATTAACGCCACCAAACTGCGTAGTGCCATAAAGAGCGTTTCCGGAAAGAATGGGGGCGGATACCGGAAAGTTTCCATTTGCCCCATTAAACGATGCCAGCGTCGTAAGCGTGGAACCAGCAAAAGAAGGCGTTGCCGAGGCCGCGGCCAGCAAGGCGAAAAGAAAAGAATGCCGTTTCATGATTGATCTTGCTTCCGGCAGTGCCGGAGTGAAAGCGTCACGTCACGCTGGACTCAATTGCAAACAATCTGCCGTCGCCGACGGGCCAGCAGGCCGAGGCCGCCGAGAGTCAGAATGAATAGCGATGCCGGCTCCGGCACGACCGCGATTGCCGATGCCGTCAGCACGTCGGAGTTGGCATTGAATTGGCTCAGATCGAAACCGAAGTAGTCAGAACTTGCGTAAACGTGGGGTCCGTTATGGTCAGGAACAGATTGAATCCGCCGGGAGTGATATTGGTGAGAACGTCGCCGATTGTCGGATCAGTTGTGGAAGCGCTGATCGCAAATCCGCTGTAGGTTCCGTCATCGATTTGTGAGACCAAAGCGGCCAAGTCGGCAGCGAGATTGCCCGCGACAGAGTCGGAGATTTTCAAGGCGTATATCTCCGTGTCGGTCGTCGGGTTCCAGGCGGAGGTTAGAACATAGCCGCTGGATGACGCGGAAATTGACTCGCTCGCGGTTGTGTAATTTCCGTTATTGCCGGTAATGGTCAGCGTTCCCAGCGAATTGCCGAACGCGGCGGGGACAGTGGAAGTAAGTGAGATGATTGGATTAATCGAAAGGGCGAAGACGGTGCCATATCCGTTGGCGCCGCCGCCAACCGTCGTACCATAGAGCGTGTTGCCGGAGAGCGTCAGGCCGCCATAGGGGGGATTCACGCCGTTGGTGTAATTGAACGACGCCAAAACGGTAGGCGATCCGCCGGCAAGGGGCACGGAAAAGACTTCGCCATAGCCGTTGGCGCCGCCCTGATCCGTCGTGCCATAGAGCGTGTTGCCGGATAGCGTCAGGCCCGCAACGGGCCCCGCGCCGTTGGTGTTGTTGAATGATGCCAAAACGGAAGGCGATCCGCCGACAAGAGGCAGCGAAAAGACTTCGCCATAGCCGTTGGGCCGCCGTTTGCGGTCGTACCAAAGAGCGTATTGCCGGAGAGTGTCAGGCCAGCATAGGGGTTCGCGCCGTTGGTGTTATTGAATGACCCCAAAACGGTAGGCGATCCGCCGGCAAGGGGCACCGAAAAGACTTCGCCATAGCCGTTGGCGCCGCCGCTTTCGGTCGTGCCGTAGAGCGTGTTGCCGGAGAGCGTCAAGCCCGCATTGGGGGCCGCGCCGTTATTGTTGTTGAACGATGCCAAAACGGTAGGCGATCCGCCGGCAAGGGGCACCGAAAAGACTGTGCCATCGCCGTTGGCACCACCGTTTGCGGTGGTACCAAAGAGCGTATTGCCGGAGAGCGTCAGACCCGCAACGGGGGTCGCGCCGTTGGTGTAGTTGAATGACCCCAAAACGGTAGGCGAACCGCCGGCAAGGGGAACCGAAAAGACTTCGCCATTGTTGTTGGTGCCGCCGTTTTGCGTCGTACCATAGAGCGTGTTGCCGGAGAGCGTCAGGCCCGCAGCGGGGAATGCGCCGTTTGCGCCATTGAATGACGCTAATACGGTGGGCGAGCCGCCGGCAAGGGATACCGAAAAGACTTTGCCATCGCCGTTGCCGCCCTCAAGTGTTGTGCCATAGAGCGTGTTGCCAGAGAGCGTCAGCCCGCCATAGGGATATGCACCGTTGGTGTTGTTGAATGACGTAAGCGTTGTTAGCGTGTATCCACCAACGCCCGTAGCGGCGTCTCCCCCATACACGCCGCCACCACAATCGCCAGTCCAAAAAACCTCGATAATTTCATCTTTCCCCCATCCCTTTCCAAAAGCGACTTCCTGTTCGTAATTTGCGACAGCATGGAGTTAAAAAATCTCGCGACACGTTTGCCCAAGGAATTCTATAAACGCAGCATTTTCCAACAAGCCGCTATTCCAGTGTCATTATTTATAGGGACACCTCGATTGCCCGCAGTTCGATTTGCGAATTGCCATTATCCGTAGAAGCAGTTCAAAACGATCATCAACTCCTGCCTTGTCAAAAATTCTCTTCATATACGTTCGGATCGTGTGAACACTCAGTTCCAACTCGGCGGCTATCTGTTTGTCCCTCTTGCCCTGAAGGATCAGCTCCACAATTCGCCCCTGGCGTCCCGATAGGCCGAGCGAGCGGATGATCGGATGCCACTCGTCGATATCCAGAACTGGCAGTTTGTGACTTTTGTCTCTGACGGGATTTCGTTGACGGCCCATGAGAGGCCCCCTGAAATGAAAAAGAGCGTCGAACCAAGGACGCTCATCGAACCCCCGCCAGGGGGCGTACAGAACGTACCCTGGCCGACGCCCCTTGCGGGGCGCGGGCACAAGGCACTGTTTCTGTACGTGAAAGCTGGCGGATTTCGATGAAACAGCGACTTGACGCACGCGCGTCAATTCAAATTGTCGTCGTCGCCAATTTTGGCTCCGGCTTGAACACCATGTTAAACGAGGGATCGGCGTCCGCAAAATAACTGCATGAACGGGCAGGACGCCAAAATTGACCCTGGTCGTTGACACGGAAGGTGCTTCTATCGCAACAGCAGCGGGTGTTTCAATCCCCCACAAATTGGGGGGTCGCATTGAGCGACGAAAGAACGCAAGTGAGAAGGAGGGTTATTTCGTACAGCCGGCAGAGCACCGCACCATCAATTCGGCCCGGCTCTCGACGCCCAATTGGCGATAGATGTGCTTCACGTAATCGCGCAAGGTGGATTCGCTCAGGAAGAGCGCCCGCGCGATTTGTTTCTGTGGCGCTGAAGTCAGCAGCATTTCCGCCACTTGCCGAAGCCGAGGCGGAAGATGATCGAATGGCTTCGAGGAAGCGATCTCAATACGGCCGGTTTCGTAAAGATATTGCAATTCGCGAGTCAGCCAGCCAACGATCGATCGCTCACGCGGACTGTTTGGACGGTTCAAATCAGTGCGATGTACGCTCAAGGCGGTGACTGCCGCCGCGTCCTTTCGGCGGAACATTCCAATCAGCGCATCGTGATGTCCAATGCGGCGCATGATGTCGATTGCATTGAGATACGGCGTTGGATCGAGGCCGGCTAGGAGTTGGCGCATATGTAAGACGGTTATGCCAGTCGAGGCTCTTCCCAAATCCATTACCGGGTCTTCAAGAATGGAACTTTCGGGGCGAGCGAAATATTGCAGAAGAGGCGTGGGAACCTCGGTGCCGGTGGCTGCGAAAAGCCAGCGAGGCAGTTTCCTGGGAACAAAGTCGCCTATTGCACAATAGAAACCGATGTCGCCGCCGATTAGTTTCGCAAGACCGTCAACGAGATGACGGCCCTGACCGGAAGGATCGGATCGCAGCTCGGTGGCTTCCCAGGCTAGACGTATGGCGGTAGCAACTTGCGACGCATCGACTCTTTGAGATTTACCCATTTGCGATTTCCCCTGACGATGGCGCAAGCGGAATTCTTAGCGAATGTTTGTGGAGAACCGCGACATAATTTCGGCGCGGCTTTCCACCCCAAGCTGTCGATATACCTGTTTCACGTAATCGCGCAAGGTGGACTCGCTTAAGAACAGCGACCGCGCGATCTGCTTTTGAGGGGCGGAGGTCAGCAGCATTTCCGCCACCTGCCGAAGCCGGGGCGAAAGAGCGTCAAAGGGTCCTGCAGTCGCCGTCTCAAGCCGGCCCGTCTCGTATAAATACTGTATTTCCCGCACAAACCAGTGAACAACGGAGCGTTCCCGTGCATTGTGGGCACGAATTAGCTCTGTGCGGTGCACGCTTAAGGCTGTGATGGAGGATTTATCTTTTCTCCGAAAAATGCCAATGAGCGCGTCGCGATGTCTGATGCCTGCGCATTGTCTCCAAAACTTTTGCGTACGGTTTGAGGTTCCGCCCAGCTAGGAGCTCGCGCATTTGCAATACAGCAGAGTTTTGCGCGGCACCCGAGATCCATTGCCGGATCATCGAGGATCGAATTTTCGGTGCAAGCGAAATACTGTAAAATCGGCAATGGGATTTCGCTTCCTGTGGAAGCAAACAGCCATCTCGGTATTTTAGACGGAACGAAATCTGCAACCGCGCTGTAGAATCCGATATCCCCGCCAATCAGTTTGGCCATGCCGTCGACCAGACGACGACCCTGCGCGACAGGATCAGTTCGCAGCTCGGCGCCTTCCCAAGCCAGACGCACCGCTCCCGCGACTTCCGAAGCCGAAACCCGTTGAGCTTTGCTCATTTGCGATTCTCCCAGAAGGTAGCGCAGATAAATGGTCGGGAAAACCGAGGAGCAATCATCCTGAATCTCCAAGACATTGCAACGCTGGCGTGGGAATCTGGTCACGCTTCATACCGCGAGAGTGTTCCTGTTGGTTTACCTGAATTGCCTACGGGCGAATTCATATCTGGCGAAACGATGGCTACTGTATCTTGCTGGGCGAGTTGAGCGGCTATGAAGCACGGCGTGGTCTTGGATTTGGCACGCAGCGATTGTAAAGTTGCCGGGGTTGGATGCTGTAATCATTCAACCAACCATACTGAAGCCCAACGTCTTCAAATGCTAGGCTTAATTACGATTGTTAACCAGTGGTTCGCCTGATCGAGGTTTGAACGTCTTCGCTGAAAATATATTACATCACCAAGTGAACAAAGCGATGCGAACCGAATCAATCTGATGGCAGTCAATGGGGCCATAGCAGCGGCTATCGAAGCTATTGGCAATACGATTTGAGAACACAAAGAATTCGTCAGGACGGAGCGCGCGGCAAGCGCGCCAAATGGGAAGCGGTCGGCCCACGCTATCTGTGGCGGGTGGCATTGGTGCAACTCGATGGCCATTGATAGTCAACCAAGCTCCGGTCGTATCAAGGCGATCTCCCGGTCCCGCCACGATCGGCTTGAGAATGTACCAATCTTTGCCATCGTACCCGGTGCGCGCTTGTACATACGGCCGCGCCGCCGGTGGAATGCGGAAATCTACGATTTGTCCGATGGCTGGCTCAGCCGAAGATCGCATATACAGGCCCAGTGCCACGCTCGGCGATGTGTTGATTACGAGAATTCGATTCCCCGTAAGCTTTGGAAGAGTTATTAGGACGGCCAAGAGAGCACCCAGCCGAAGTAAAATGCGGTGCCGGCGAAAGGACATCGAGTTTCGAGGGCGATTAGCCGTCAAAGTGGGCATACCATGCTTTCATCAGCAAACGAGTCGAACGGCGTTTGGCAAAGCAGTATTTGGTGGACAGTTTCCGTCCAATAGCTCGGCGGAAGCGCTGCCGGATTTTGTCCACGATGCTTTAGCTCATGAATCACGTCGAGAAGTTGGTCTACAGCTCCTTCCTGTCCTCCGGGTCCGTGCTGATCCACAATCGCATGCACGGCAACGCTCGGCTCAATACCCGGCATGACGTGGCCAATCTGTCCAACAGGCAAGGTTTCGACAATTGCTAATGCGCGGTGTTGTCGGTCCTCGGAATATCGTCGCCACCAGACGACTCCAAAGACCTGACCTGCCCGAAAGTGATACACAGAGCGCCGATTCGGTTCTTCGTGATGGTTGACCGGGTCGCCGAAGCACAGGCAGTCGATCAGAGAGCCGGTTTTGTATCGGGAAACAAACCGGGTCAGACGATTCGGATGCACACGCCACCTTCCTTTTTTTTCTTGCAAATCTTGAGACCGAACATTATCCTAACAACTATGGCTTGGTCAAGAAAATTCCGTCCACTTTGCAGTCATTTTGGATCAATCGTCCTCGCGGTCGTCCCAATGGTCGTGCCGAGGCAATGTTGAAAGGATTCTGCTGCTCCGATGCAGGTTGCAACACGAACAGTGAAGGTTTCCGGCGAGCGCTTGGCTGAACTTTGGCGCGAAAGCCTGATGTCCAAAGAGGCGTTTGCCCAGGCCATCGGCCTGAAAAGGTCCGGTACGTTCCGGTTAATGCGGCCTGGCGCCCACGCGATGTTCACGGATAATTTCCGCCGCATGGCCTCGGCACTTAATACGTCGCCGGCTGAACTGAAACGAAAAATTGGGATCGGCGAAGCGAGAAACGACGCGGGCTCGGTGAGCGGTGTCGCTGGCGACGGGTATCCGCTTGTCGAAATTCCGAGCTTCCACAGTATCAGCGCTGGCATCCGCGGCGAGCGGCTTGGGATCGAAACAGGCACCGTAAGAGTTCCGCCGAATCTCGGCGATTTCTGCGTGCGCATTGATGGCGATTCGATGATGCCTGAGTACCCGAACAGGGCGATGGCTGTTTTCAAATCGGTCGAGGGTCAGCAGTTCCTCTACGGCCAAGATTACATCGTCTGGTTCACCAACGACGAATGTTATTTCAGTCGAGTGATTGAAAGTGATGACGACCGTGACGTTCTGGTATTGCGAAAGATTAATCCGGATCGTGCGCGGTTTCCGGACCGAACCGTTCACCGGCGGGACATAACGCGCATCGCCCATTGCATGGCCGTAACGGTCTATAAAACATGATGGTTCCGAAAGAGGGAAAACGATGTCGAGGCTTATTGAATGGCTCGACCATCGCATGGACGTGATGGGGATTGAAAACTGGAAGGACCTATCGGAATACTCGGGCCTGTCGCAAGAGCTCCTTCGAGACATGCGCGAGCAGAATTCTATGGATCCGCTGAATCGTTCTGCACGCTATGTGCTTGCAGTAACGCTCCGCGCGTCGCTCGGCAAGTTGGAGCGTCTGGACAGGGGAGACATTGATTGGATCGAGGTTGCCCATGTCGTCGATCCTGGATTTCGCGGGCGACCGCTTCCTTGGCAGGATATTGATCCCGCGTACTGGCGGCCGAAAGAGACTCCGCCGGAGGATCGCGGCACGCCGCTGTTGGGCCGCATCACGCTGAACGGAAAAGCCGAAGCGGATGAGGATTGGCAGGAGGAGTGGGGCCGACGCCTCCCCGCGCTTTGGCAAGGGCTATGACATTTACGCTTTGGAATTTGAAGGCGCAGGGCAATCTCTCGTCTTCCACAACATTCCACCATGGGAATTTCGGGGAGGTCAAGCGGCCGTTTATTGCTGGAATGGATGGGACACCCAGGGTTGGTTCGGGCACCTCCACTTGGCATCGCTCGAAGCAGTGGTCGTAACGCCGGATGGACAGCGGCATGAGTTAGATCCAGTGAACATCGTCCGCATTGGAAAGATCATTGGACGATGGCCTGCCGAAGGCGGCCACTTATAGCGTATCTTCTTGCGCTCAGCGCCGCGCAGCGTTAGGCATTGCGCAAACCGACTATCCACGAAGACAAAAGAAAAGCTGTGTGAGTTCTTCGATGCCGTTAGGCGTTGAGCACAATGAGGCTGTTTGATATGCCGGTAATTACCGGCGATCACTTCAAAATACCGCGATCCCACGCGAAAAAAGCGGATTAATTAATATAGATTGCGAAAAACTTGATGATTGATATAATGCTGTCAGCAATTGACTTATGAGGCTTACGGCCCCGGATTTTAGGGAACTGTTAACCGGCTGGTTGCAGGTTCGAGTCCTGCCTGCCGAGTTGTTGATAAGTTGCGCCGGACGCTTCACTAAGCGTACCTTCCCGCGTGCGGAAGTGCGGCCTGATCTTCCAAAATTCCTCAGTATTGTACTGAGGAAATGGACGATTCGGAGGTCGCACCATGTCGCAGTCGATTCCACGAATGACTCTCCACAAGGCCAGTGGTCAGGCGGTCGTCCGCCTGATGGGCCGTGATGTTTACCTCGGTCCATGGCAAAGCGCCACCGCCAAGAAAGCCTACGACCGGGCCATCGCCGAATGGCTCGCCAACGGCCGTCTGCAACAAACTTCAACTGATGGGCATACCATCACCGAACTGATCGCGGCGTTCTGGGATTACGCCCAGACGTATTACCGGCACGTCGACGGCTCACCTACAAACGAGATTCGCAACTACCGCGATGCAATGCGCCCTCTGCGCCGGCTATACGGCCATACGCCGGCGAAGGATTTTGGGCCGCTGGCTCTCAAGGCGGTCCGGCAAAATATGATCGATGCGGGATTGTCTCGGACTGGCATCAATCGGCGGATCGGACGAATCAAGCATCTATTCCGCTGGGCGGTCGGAAACGAGTTGATTTCCCCGACGGTCTATCATGGCCTGCAGGCCGTGGAGGGTCTAAAAGCCGGACGATCGGAAGCCCACGAATCGCCGCCGGTCCGTCCGGTGCGCGACGAGCTTGTTAGGAGTGCTGACGTTGACGAAATGATTTCTCCAACAAGGAAAAACGATGTCGAGGCTTATTCAATGGCTCGACCATCGCAGGGAAGTGGTGGGATTGGAAAACTGGAAGGATCTGGCAGAGTTGTACGGCGTGTCGCTGCAAACGCTCAGCGACGTGCAAACGTATCACACGCTGAACATGGTGAACCGCTCGGAGCGGCGACTGCTCGCCGGTGCGCTTCGCGTGTCGCTGCGCAAGCTGGAACAGCTTGAGCCACAACAACTCCTCGCGCCGCAGACCGGCGAAGATCAGCGTGGCCACCATTGCTTGTCCGCGATGGGCGTGCGCGTCGGCATCGGAAGGCTTTCGCCCCTGGCCCGCGCCGACTCGAACAACCGCTGCTTTTCCTTTGCGATCTGAAAAACGCCGGTACCGAGGGATTTCTCCTTCTGCTTTCCGGCGACGTAGAACTTCACGTAATAGACGCTTCCGCGCTTGAACAAATAGGCCACTGGCCACCTCCAAGGAACAAGTGTTGAACACTCCTTGGCGAGTACCATGTTTCCCAGGCCGAATGGGGCAGTTTATGGGGCAGCAGGCCCATTTTTGGCCAAAGAAAAAGGGACTCGCATCGCTGCAAGTCCCTTTGTCATCTGGAATAGCGGGGGGAGGATTCGAACCTCCGACCTCCGGGTTATGAGCGTAATCGGCTCAAAAACCTGTCAGTCATCACTTCAAATGCCACCACCGATCATCGGATCAAATGCCACCACGTCCGATATATCGCAATCGACCGTCCCATTTCAAATTGACGCCGAGTTGTTGACTACCGGCGAGGCCGCTTCGGCAGGCTGAACCCCCACGCCAGAAGACAATGGCTTTCTGGCATCGGTGTCTTCCGGAGGGGAAAGCCCTTCATCGCCGCCGGTACTCCGGCGTCCTCGCGGTTTGGTGGATTCGATGCTTTCAGCGGTAGGCTTCGCCTCCGCGGCACGGTCTCGCAACCGATAGCTTCTGCCGGTGATCGCGATCACCTCGGCGTTGTGCAGGAAGCGATCGAGGATTGCCGTGGCGGCCGGTACGTCGCCGATCAATTTGCCCCAGTCTTCGAGCGGCCGGTTGCTGGTCATCATGGTGGAGCGAACCTGGTAACGCCGCATGATGATCTCGAAGAGATATTCGCCGGAGCGTTTGGGCAATTGCTTCATGCCCATATCGTCGATGATGAGCAGATCGGGCCGGAGATACCGCTCCATGATTTTGTCCTGCTGGTTGAGGGCCTCATCGTGCAGGAAGTCGCGCACCACGTCGAAGATCGAGCGGTAAAGCACGACCGATCCGTTCTTGATGGCTTGGTATCCCAGTGCCTGGGCGATGTGACTTTTTCCCAGACCCGGCGGCCCGATCAGCAAGACATCCCGCGCCTCGCGGATGAACCGGCCGGTTGCCAGCTCGAAGATCTGCTTGCGTTTGACCGACGAGTTGAAGGAAAAGTCGAACTCGTCGAGGGTCTTGAGTTCCCGAAAGCCCGCGATCTTGACGCGCCGGGCGATCAGGCGTTCATTGCGAATGAGCAATTCATCCTGAAGCACCAGTTCCAAAAACTCGCCGTGGGAAAGCTGATGGCCGGCGGCTTCCTGCAAGCGCACGTCCAAGGTGGAGGCCAAGCCCGAAAGCCGAAGGCGGGTCAGGGCGGTTCGTAACGATTCGTTCATAAATCTCCTTTCAAAAAAGTGGAGGCTTTGCCTCCACGGGGGTGTTATCGAAAGCGTCATGGACCAGTTGGGAGTAATCCGAAAGCGACCGGATCAGGGGATGCTCGGCGACGAACTCGAACTGTTGCTGTTGCGCGGCGGATTCCGATCGTTTCAGCAGATTGCGGATGTCGCGCAGCCGATGGGTGCCGTGCCCTTGAGCCACCTGACAGGCCTGTTCGATCATTTTGGCGGGATGGCGATGCGTGAGACTGACCAGCCCCATCACCACGCGCAAGGCGTGAATCCCCCGGCAATTCAGGACATTTTCAGCCCATTGGCCGGCGTGGGGACCGATGGCGCTGGCCTTGTTCATCCACCAGGCCGCGCCGCGTTCGATCCCGCCGCGCTTCTCGGGAACGATGTGACGATCATCGGTGGCGAAGCGTCCCGGCTCGTGCTGAACGTGGATGGCAACCTGCCGAAGCTGAGAATCAAAGAGCCGGACGACGTGCCCGTCCCAGCGCGCCCAGATGGTCCGGCCGAGGAACTCCGGCGGCGCCGAGTAATACGCCTTGGCCACCTCCACGTGGCCATCACGGTTGACGATCCGCTGGGCTTCCTGAAAACAGGGGAACCGTCCCGGCGGAAGAGGCAATAGCGCCGGCTTCTCCACTTCCGCGAACATCCTCGCCACCTGCTTGCGCGTGGTGCCATGAATGCGCGTGTCGGCGATGGTCGATTCCCATTCGGCCAGGAATTGGTTCTGCTCGGAAAGGCTCTTGAAGGTTCGGGCCTTGAGAGCATTCCCCTGGGCGTATCCGACGCCGCGTTCGATCTTTCCCTTGTGCCGTGGCGTCCTTGGGCGCGTCGGCAAAATGACGGTGCCGTAGTGACGCGCGAACTCCTGAATCTTGGGATTCAGATCGGGATCGTACCAGTCGGCATGGGTGACGGCCGCTTTGAGATTGTCGATCACCAGAGTTCTGGGAACACCGCCGAAGTGAATGAAGGCGTTTTCGATGCAGCGGATGAACTGCTCGGTGGTCTGCCGGGGCGTCACTTCGCTGTAGGCTTTGCGCGAGCAGCTCAGCACGATGCGGAACAGGTGGGGACGGGTTCGTTTGCCGTCGGGTGTGACGAGGGGCGCGCCCTTGCCGAAGTCCACCTGGGCCTCGGCGCCGGGGGCGCATTCCATTCGCCGATAGGGCAATCCGTTGGTTCCGGCACGGTTGAGCCGCTGGACAAATCGCTGGACCGGTTGGTAAGGACCGTCGAAGCCATGATCGGCAGCCAAGTCCTGCCAGATACGCTTGGCCGTCAGGCCTTGCTCAAGACCCTGAAGGATGACGGCGCGCCATGGCTCGCACTGGCTGTGACGGCCGGAAAACCCGGTAATCGAAATGGCGGCATTTGAACCGACAGATTCCGCCTCGCCGTGCATTGACCCGGTCATCGGAATGGTGGCATTTGCCTCCGATCTGACCTCGGACCCGGCAATCAGAATGGCGGCATCTGGATCCGGCGGACCTGCACCGGGTGGTTCGATCACCGCGGATTTAATGTGACGAGAGACCGTCTCCCGGTCGATGCCCAGTTCCGCGGCGATCCGGCGATACGACCAGTTCAGTCGCGCAAGTCCCAAGATTGTCTGATGTTCCGCCATTGTGAGCCGATTCGACATCCGCAAGCTCCCACCGGCGAGCAGCCGGGAAGCTTACGGACCGAATCTGCGCCTCTCCAAAATGGCGGCATTTGAAGTGATGTTACGTGGCGTGATTTAAGTGATGCCTGACAAAAACCGCAAGTGCTGACGATATCGGAAATTGCTGACATCCCCAGGGTTTACGACCCTGAGCCGTATGCCCCATGATAGCCTTGTTTGCCATGTTTTCCAAAAAAGTGTGTACAGTTTTGTGTACAGGAAAACACTGAACCTCTGGGCTGATACCCCAATGAAGTATCACACCCGAATTCGTTCAGACAACTCACGAGCAAAAATGCCCTTTCGGAAGCCGCTTGGATTTTCGACGCGGACGGAGGTTACTGAATACTTCGGCCCCATCCATCCTGAGGCGGAATAGTCCGAACAGCGGGCCCATTCATGCTTATCGCTCAGTTTTCTCATACGATATGTCGATCCCAAGATATCTTGCCGCCAGTCGGTAGTAATGCAGAGACGGACCAGACATAAGCAAAACCGTCAACAACGGGTAGGCGCATAACGTGCCCGCACAGCTCCATATTGATTCTCTCCTCACACACTTATCTGCCTCACCAAGGCCATTTCTGGCGCAAAGACCATCTCGCGGGCAGCCGGTGCGATGTAAAAGCAGAGGCCAACGCACCAAAAAAACAAAACAGCGTATTGCTCGGTGAGGAATGCGATTATAGGAATAATCGTCATTATTGCTGGGAACACGGACCAAGATAAACTGTTGTATATTCTCTTGAGAATCATCACGACAGCTCTCGTTAGTGAAACACTGCCTACAGAACGCGCAAAACGCCAGTCCCGCCAGAATAGACACACACCACGGTACCAAGTGGTATTTTGCTGAAGCAGTGCACAAAACTTAGTAGGTGTTTGACCGCAATCGAACAACGGAATAGTATTTACGCTAATCCCGAGGTAGGCCAGGGTGTAACCCAGCGAAGTATCACAACTTGGCGGCTGAAACCCACCTATTTCGTCAAGCGTGTCCCAACGTATGAACTCGCCGTGACCTAGTAAGTGGTGGAGCCAAGATCGCCAGAACCATTCCCCCTCGTTCGAAGAGTGCTGGTGCCAAAATCCAGGTATTTCGCGGGTCAGAGCAAAGTCCAAATTCTGCCAAGGGCGCGCACGTAACAGCCAACCACGAATCCCCCCTGGAATACTTCCATAATTCGCAAAGAACGATACCATCTGCTGAAATGCTACCGGGTCTCGGTGCTTTTGGCGCCGTGCTTCGCTAAATCGCCAAGCAAGGAATTCAAGTGTGCCAAGGTCGGGCCGCGAATCGGCATCGTAGATTCCTATGAATGTGGATTCTCGGGGCCATCCATGACCGATCTCATTACGAAACTTTGCAATTGCCTCATTCAATTGGTCGCCTTTGCAGCAATCGGCACCTGAGCAATCAATAACGTCTATAGCGTGTCGAATTTCGCCCAGGTTGGTAATTGCGCGTTTGACGACGGCATGTGTGTCTAGTTCGCCGTGGATTCTATGGTTCCGTTCGCGCGGCGTGGTAACAAATGCAATGCGCAGTCGATTCGAGGG
Organism: uncultured Phycisphaerales bacterium; assembly: GCA_963755915.1. Lineage (GTDB taxonomy): Bacteria > Planctomycetota > Phycisphaerae > Tepidisphaerales > Tepidisphaeraceae > PALSA-1353. Next base: position 570,517 of record CAVWLP010000002.1, on the reverse strand, counting down.
ATATCTTAGCCTTGCAAAATGTTTGACTGTATCTTCAGCGATACTCTGTTCATTTAACATCGGTATTAGAATCAAAATGTTCGGGTATTCGCAGACTGGAGATTTCGCCTCCCAGTCGGCTCCTCGGCATATCCACGCAAAGCTGGCTCGTAACTGAGCCCATCGTTTCATACTTGCAAGGAGCCACAATACGATAGCGATAATAAAGATAATGCGCAGCAACATGCTATTTCACCTCGCGCAACAGCCGCCCGCCGATCCAGGGAGGTCGCATGAATTGCCACCTATGAAAATCGAGAACTTTGACGTCCCCTTTGGAGTATGTGAGGTTGCCCAGGACCAAATCGTAAGGCGCAATCCCTACTGCGCAGCAGCGGGCAACCAGACCATCCACGAGGGTTCCAGAGAAGTCCCATTTATCACCGAGGTGGATCTGGTTGGTCGGGAAACGATCGGCCGACACATGCTCAACTTCGGTTGCTAAATATAACGAACCTGCAGGATGTTCGTACGAGTGATCAAACCACATCACACGGTTGTCCACATCGTTACGAATCACGAGGACGTTGTACACCCGTGGCGCTAGCCCACACTTGTTTAATGTTTGCTGGATCAGCAATTCGTACTTTAATCGTTGTACTTCATGTTTTGGTCGAGCAGATAACGGATACTTTAGGATCTTTAGAGCATGCCCGATCGGAATCCCCAAACTGTCCGCCGATCGAGGAGTTAGTGCAGGAACGTACCAGACTGTCTTGCCCCGCGAGCCAATAATTGCACATCTCTCGGACTTTGCTTGATACTTTACAGTGACTCCTTGCCAGTTATCCCATCTCCCATTGAAGCAGCGTTTCTCCGGGGAATCCTGATCGTCGTAGTGTTCCTGGTCGAGTACTTCCAGGCTTATGCGCCGTGTTGGGAGTCCGAGGAATTGGAGGTGAACGGAATCTTGCCAAGGATAGATCATGGAGTACATCCTTTTTGCCAAGGCAGAGCAGTAACGGTCGAGAGTCCCAACAAAAGGTTACGGACTTGCGCTTGTTGGACTGGATCAAGCACGTTTAGATGATACATAATTCCGCACATGCCCGGACAACAAGCGAGCTCCGACTCGATTTGTGTAGGAGTTTTCAGTTTCGGTGGCGATCCATAAGTAGCCATGATGTCAATATCGATTGGCCATTGCCGTAGTGGGCTGGCCATTTTATGATTACGCTGGCCAGATAGGACCGTAAATCCCAGGTCTTTCAGAATCAATAGTGTGGAATTCGCAGTGTGATTGAAGGGTGGAACGTATCCGCATATACGGCGATCTAGGAGATGTTCCAAACGTTCTCGGCCGCCTGCTAGGGCCTTGGCCACCAATTGTGGCTGCGCGCTCGCGGGAAATTCATCCCACCATCCGGAACTGGCGCGATTTACATGATCGTTTCCATGTTGATAAACAATCGCATTCGGCCAGTGTCGAATGAGCGCCGCCAGGGTTGGACTTAGCTCGGCGGGAATCACGGCAAGAATGCATGGCAGCTGATTCGCCGCCAACTCGTTATACAGCGACAATGGCCCCCGTGCAGCAAGTCCCACATCGTCAAGTCGGTGAAAAAACCAGTTCATCTCAAAACTCTCAGATTTTCAGCACTCCAATCTCAACGAGATCGGGCCTGCTGCGCCATGGGCCTGTATGATGAAATATGCCCGGCACAAGCTGCAGGTTCTGTGGAAACTTGGCTGCGAATGCCCGCATGCAGTCCAGTTCGGTGCGATAGCCTTTCGCAACAATGTCCAAAGCATGGCGTAAGAAAAGCGACGGGTTATTCGTCCAGTGCAAATTCCCAGCCCGGAGGAGCGCGCCTTGAACGGGGTGATCTCTTTCCCACATGATTGGCGCACCGGTCACAAAGTTGTGCCGAGAACCTCCTGTCAGCGTGCCGTCGTATCGGTACTTGCGCAACCGAATTTGACCGAATTGAAGATTTTGCCCTAGAAAACCAAGTAACGGCTGAATGGGGGCCGACCCGCTACATCCCCAGTCGTCCTCCAACAGCATATATGCATCACCGGGAATGGTCATCATCTGTTGCGTCAAGAAACAATGCCCAGCGGAAATACGTTGGTCACGTTCCGCTGCGTCGGCCGTCTCTGGAACGGAAATACCACTGGTGATGAACCAAGCGCCATGTTTTCTGGCGATATTGCGGTTGGCAGTCTCTATTTCGGGCCGGCTTCCGTTATCATATATCATCATTGTCAATTTGCCGAGCTGCGGTGCTAGCCATCGATAAAAATCTGCTAATGTCTTCGCTAGAAGATCCGGCCTTTCAAACGTTAAAACGCCGATGACAAGTCTTTGGTTTGTCATACGATCTGCTTCCCGTTGTATGTCAATTCGTAAGTTGTGCTTTTGTTTCCTTGGATAAAATCAACGCCATGGCCAGCAAATAAACGAGCGGCGATGTCTGCGGAGGGATCACGGCCGATATAGCCGAAATGCAAGCCGCCATTCCTTACTGCTCCATCGTGATATACAAGCAGACAGTTGCTTCCAGCTCCAATGGTGTCGGTGCCCTGCATGATTAGCTGGTAGTCGCCGTTGTGTTGTACTTGCAGCGTACGACGGAGAGCAGCAAAATCGGCCGGCAACATGGCAAAATCTTGATGATTTTGAGCGGATCGGAAATAATCGCGCATGAACTCATATACCTTCCACTTGGTGATCGGCAGACCCGTATCCTGAACATACGCCTGCAGATTCGGAAGATCAAAAAAGTTCTGCGAGGTCGCAATGCTGGCGAGCATGATTTTGACGCGAGGGTTGACGTGATGTAGTCGCCAAATGCTTTCTATCGGAATCTGAAATTTCTCTTCTGCGGACATGGGGCGGCGGCTTGGCCGCATTTGGGAATTAATCTCCGGCATGCCGTCTAGGGAAACACCGACCCAATCGAAATGTTCAGCGACAAGATCTAGATACGCGGGCAGTTTGAGTCCGTTGGTACGCAGGATGAGCCGGAATCCGCGACGACGCGCAGAGATAACGAATTCCCGAAAGTGTGGCGACAGAGTTGGTTCTCCACCGCAATACTCGATTGTGACCGCTCGAACGCGTTCAGCAAAATCGAGGCAAGCATCAAAGACGGCGCGGGTCATTGGTGGCGAAGTATCCTCTTCCCCCCAGCAATACTTGCACACGTACTGACATCCACCCGTAAGATGTAAGTCGAGCGTCGAAATTCGGTCGGTGTCATTTCCATCAGAACATTGTTTAGTGATCGTGTCCATGGCGTCCTTAGTATGTGCGAACCAGTGCAAACTTCGCGCCATTGAATCCTGCGAAGCGCACCGCCGCTAGAGCCAACGAGCGGAAAATTTGCGCTTGCCTGGCGATTTGGTGCGCGCTTTGAAAGGACGGGGTGCGCCTAAATCAGATTCTTGGTGCGCGACGCGGCCCCTATAACGGCTTCGTGCAGCGGATATAATGACCGCATGGACAAATCCTGGTCGGCCACTTTCCGGTTTGAGGAAATCGAAAATGAAGGGGTGTTGTCTTATCGATGCACCGAAATAACAATCGACTGCACAAGTACCGGGAGGACACCCGTCTCCGTGGTTGACTGCGAAGTCGAAGGGATTCACGCCCTCGCGCTAGTGGTATACTTGCTCTATTTGGGGGGAGGCGCTGTGGGCTATGAGGTGCTCGCGAAAGACTACCGAACAAACGAGCACAGCAACATCGTGACGAAGGTCATATATTTGCGCAAACGGTACAGCCGTGGACCGATTGCGAGGATTTTTAGCGCACTCGATGAAGGGTTAAAGTTTCATACGGGGAAGCAAAAAGAGGGGATCGAAATCACATCAAAGCTGAGCGACGTGAAGCTGAGCGTAAGCAGTAAGGACGATGTCGGGCCGGAGCAGGTAGTTTCGAAGTTGGCAGACAAGTTTGGGATTAAACTGCCAATAGCTATCACAACGATTGATTCCACGTTAGACGACAGCAATGGCGATTTTGAATGGGTCAAAAGGCAGTTATCGGAAGTCTCATTTCACGCTTTGAACCGACCGGTAGGCCCCGGCGAGATTAACGTGACGATCGATGAGCCAAATGGGGCCGGTGATTCCATCTTGGGCGGAAGCGCCGAATACGCCGCCGAACCGCCAATTCGCCTATTTCGCCTGGCCATACCGCCGGAAGATGAAATAATTGCCATCAGTAAACAACTTGGCCGAAGTCCGAATGCATGCCTAGGCAAAATAAAAGAGGTAAAAGAAGAACCGAATCTGACCAAGTTCTTGGATCCGGAAGGCGGCGACGTTTTGCCAGATTCCGCCGATCGTCTTGAGGTCTTTACATGGCTGAAAGGAAATCCCTGTTTCGAGAAGTGCAGGCTTCTTGCAATTGAGGAGTTTCTTCGAACGCAATTCAACCTTCCGGGTGGGAACGGTTTTAAGTTTAACGGAATTCTGCTCGCACTAGCGGGCATGGAGTGGGATCGGCTACCTGACGGACGCGAGTCAATAAGATTGGTGCTGCATCTAACCGATTACTTTACGTATAGAGTTATCGCGCTCTGTTCAAGAGAGGTACGCGGCGAATTAAAAAAGTTCCTGCGGGGCATCGAGCTCCGTGATTATTTCCCTCGCTTTCAGAAGTTCATTCATCTCAGTATCTCGACTCTAATTCTCGTTCACACTCTGAAGGACGACAAGCTGATCATTAGACGTCGCTCGAAAAGCGCGGCGAATTTCGGAGATGGAGGAAAATTATATGTATCAGCGTGCGAAGGAATATACAAGAACGCGCTATCTTGGAAAAATGGCCATTATAGTTTAGATCTTGATGCGGCGGTGCGGCGCGGCCTTCGAAGAGAAGTCTTTCCGGAAGCGACCGAGGGTCGAAGAGATCTCTTAAAACAAATTAAAGCCATCCGGTTCCTTGGCCCCTGCGCATATATGCCCAACCTCAGCGTTCCTCTATGCTTTTATGTCTCAGTTGATGATTGCAGCGCAGACGAAGTAATTGCCGGCGCACGGAAGGCTGAGCACCATGGCGAGTTCGACTTCGATAAGGACAAATTTGATAAAGACGAGTTCGATAAGTTCCTGTCGTCGGATGATCTTCCAAAACTTACGCTTGAAAGTGTGAACCAATTCCTCAGAAGGGAGATTGGCAAATCTCACCCAAACGAAATCTGGGCTGAAGGCGCGCTAGTGACGCTTGTGCTTTCGTTAAACGTCCTCCGTGCCGGAGAACAATTGTGAAGCGCCACAATTGACAAAATGCGTTTCAATCTGCGGGCGACGATTCGCCCCAAAGATCATCCGGCGTCGGAAGGAATAACGAACGGAAAATCGCCTCTCTTTGCGGCGGATAGCTGCACCAAGACAGGCACAATGGCCTCCACGATCATTTGAAATATGTGACTTCCTTTTTCGGCTGTGGCAGCCTTAGGATTTCCAACGCCGGTATCTTTTGTCAATTCTGGCCAGTAGCGCGGAGCCCACACTCCCGGTGTGCCGCTCACCGCCGGAAGTTTGCTGGGCGTGGTTTCGCCGTTGCCGGCAGTTTCAAGCGGCGCCACCCAATGTGGAACCAGGTACAACATCAAGCTCGTTTCAAATTCTCCCGCATGATCGCCAGGTTCATTCAGCAGTTGCAGAGCATTTGGTGCTACCGAATACGCATCGATTTGAGCGATAAAGATTGGCACAGTGAGCATTACGTCGCGAATCATTGACTTGAATTCATTCCCTCCGTGGAAGTTCACGATCGCCAGACGATCAATGCCCTGTCGCGCCAGACTGTCAGCAATATCGAACAACACCGCTTGTTGTGTCGCCGACTTCATGGTGATTGTTGACACTTGATTCAATTGTGCGTTGTTGTTGCCGAACGGGACGCAGGGCAGCAATACGCATCGGGCTCCGTTGGCGTTGGCGCGTTCCGCCGCAACTTCCGCCACCCACGTTGCCTCTATCACGTCCGTTCCGTGAGGAAGATGATAATTGTGTGCCTCGGTTGCGCCCCAAGGCAATACTGCCAGATTAGGCTGCAATTTGCGAAGTTGAGCGAGGTTGGCCTCGTGCAGTACGAAACTTCGTGCATTCTGCCTTGGCGTTTCCAGAGACTTCGGCACTTCCGAATTCGTCGTCATGGCAGAAAAGATATCATACCGAGCCCGACTCGCAACGTTAATCGATCGCGCGCTTTGCCGTCGGGATTGGCCATGATCTCCACTACGTCGGGCTGCGCCAGCGCGTCGGCGATCAATGGCCCGAGCGCATGATAGAGGCTTTCCTGCTGGCGGTGATGAACAGAGTTTGTGTTTGATGCCACGATCGGGTCCTTCGGAATTAGGTGGTTAATCATCTTCATCGTTCGATTCAAATAACCCGTGATATCCTCGGTCGCCCGCCCCTGCGCGGAATGATGGCTGCGCCCCGGCGTGAGCAGGAGCGCCACGCCCAGCGGTTAGACGATGTTCGCTTGCCGTGGCTTCAACTTTCGGCTGGTCGGATGCGGTCCCGTCGGCACCCGTTCCTCTCGGATCGGGTGGGGAATCGCCTCAGCAAGCCAGCCTTCGCCTTTGGTGCTGGACGATCTGGCTCGATGGGTCACGTCCTGGAAGCCGTGGTGGCGCTGGGCGACGGGGGAGAGCACATCATTGAGCTTCTCCTGGGTTCCCCCGACATGGCGACTTCCGCGAACTGCCCGAATGGCGAACTTTGCCAATGTGCTGGCCGTGGCGCGGTGCAACATCCCTTGGGCCGCCAACCGGCGATACGAGCAGCAGGCCGATGCGATCGCCTCCTGAATGGCCTCTTGGCGACGCTCGGGTCGCAGATATCGGAATCGAATTCGGGCATGGTTTTCAATTGCCGGCAGCACAGCAACAAATCCTGCCTGCCAGGAGGCAGGTGTGGATAAAACAGCACTCATTGGGAGGGTCCTTTCTTGGTGGGGACCGTCCCCGTGGGGGGACGGCCTTGTTGTGAAAACAAAGCCGCCCCCGCACGTGCGGAGGCGAGATAGAAATGGCCCGATGACACGGTTAGGCGGTCGATCGGGCCCTACGAGTCCAATAGCTAAGTCAGGTCTTCAACGTTCGCGCTGAATCTCCTTTGCCCAGTAGGGCGGTGAAAATGGAACGACAAAAACAGGAAAGTGACGACCGCTGATGGCAATCGGAACCGCTTTAGTATCATTGCGCAAAAAGAGCGGAAATTTAGCGGAGAAACGCAGCAGGGGGTGGCCGGACACGGTGTCCATCAGCAGCGGAAGTTCAAAAACGAAATTAAAGTCATTTGTGTCGCAGGGATCACCTACACCCAAAACAACGTTGCTTCGTCTTAGATGGCCGGTCGATATGGCCTCCGTATTTACGGAAGCCAGTTCGAAATACTGACGTTTTTTAAGTAGGAATGCGTATTTTTAAATGCGATTGCATTTGGGTTTCAGAAGGGTAAAATGCTTGAAAATCCTTGGTTTTTCAGGCTTTCCGGCGTCGCCCAGACCGAGCCTGTTAACCGGCTGGTTGCAGGTTCGAGTCCTGCCTGCCGAGTTTTTCACTTATTTCAGCTCCCCGACCGCCACCTGATCCATATCCTCAAACGCCTGATTCTCCCCGCCCATCGCCCATACGAAACTGTAATTCTGCGTCCCCGCCCCTGCATGTATGGACCAGCTCGGCGAGATCACCGCCTGCCCGCTCTTCACCACCAAATGCCGCGTTTCGTGCGGCGTCCCCATCATATGAAACACCCGCGCCGACGCATCCAGGTTGAAATAAAGATAAACCTCCGTCCTCCGCGAATGCGTATGCGGCGGCATCGTGTTCCAGATGCTTCCCTCCTTCAATTGCGTAAAGCCCATCACAAGCTGGCAACTCGCGATTCCCTTCGGATGAATATATTTATAAATCGTTCGCTGATTCGCGTCTTTCAGTGAGCCCAGGTTCACGGTCTCCGCCTGTGCCCGCTTCGCGTGGGTCGTCGGATAGCTCGTGTGAGCGGGATAGCTCATCAGAAAAAATTTCGCGGGGTCCTGCGCCTTTCCACTTTCGAATTCGATCCGCTTGCTCCCGCGCCCGATGTAAAGCCCGTCGCAGTTGTCCATCGCGAACGTCTTCCCATCCACGACAACCGCCCCCGGCGACCCCGTGTTGATGATCCCGACTTCCCTCCGCTCCGCGAAATATTCCGCCGCGAGCTGTGCCTTGCTCGTCCCCAGCGCAATTTTCGATTCTGTCGGCACCACCGACCCGATCACCGCCCGATCCACATCTGTATAAACCAGTTCCACCACGTCCGGCTGAAACAGGCTCTCCACCAGGAACGATTCCCGCAGCTCCTGCGTGGTCATCCGCTGATAGCGCTCCTGATCGGCGACATTTCGAGTTTTCATACCAATGCCCCGACTTTCATGTGCCGGCCGAAGAAAGGTCCGACTCAGCCAACTGCATCGGTTCCAATCGAGGCAGCATCAGGTGAATGATAATGAGCACCGACACATACGCCAGCCCCGCAACCGCAAACGGAATGACGTACGCGTGCGTGCGATTCACCACCTGCCCGACAAACTGCTGATAGAGCACTCCCCCAATGGCGCCCGCCATTCCGCCCAGTCCCACCACCGAGCTGACAGCCGCCTTCGGTGCCATGTCGGAGGCCAGCGTAAACAGATTTGCCGACCACCCCTGGTGCGCCGCCGCCGCCAGGCCGATCAGCACGATCGCGATCCACATATTGTGAATGCTGGCCACGAATAGCACCGGCACCACGCACACCGCGCAAATCAGCATCGCCGTCTTTCTTCCCGCGTTCACACTCCACCCGCGCCGCAGAAAGTGCGACGAAAGCCACCCGCCAGCCACGCTGCCTCCATCGGCCATCAGGTAAACGATCACCAGCGGGGGGCCGAAGTGCTTCAGGTCGACTTTGAAATGACTGTTCAAAAACAGCGGCAGCCAGAAAATGTAGAACCACCAGATCGGATCGGTCACGAATTTTCCCAGCGCAAACGCCCACGTCTGCCGATATCCGATGATCTTCTTCCACGGCAGCCCTTTAACGCGCGGCTCCTGGTCGCTGCGGATGTAATCCAATTCCTCGCCCGTCAGGCTCGGATATTCCTCGGGCGCACGGTAAAACGCGATCCAGATGACCACCCAAATGATTCCCAGCCCGCCCGCCAGGTAAAACGCTGCCGGCCATCCCCACGCCGCGGCGATATACGGCACCACCAGCGGTGAAAGCAGTGCGCCCAGTGCACTTCCCGCATTGAACACGCCCGTGGCAAATGCTCGTTCGCTTTTCGGAAACCATTCCGCCACCGAGCGGATCGACGCCGGGAAAAAAGCTCCTTCAAAAATCCCCAAAACGAATCGTGCTACCAGGAATCCCGACAGCGCCGACCCCGCCGGCAGCTTCGACACCAGGCCGTGACCCATCGCCACGACCGTCCAGATGACGGCTGCAACCAGAAATCCGCGCCGAACCCCGACCCGGTCGAGAAATCGGCCCGCCCCCACCAGGCCGATTGCGTACCCCGCCGTGAACGCCATCCCGATATTTCCGAAGGTAATGCTGTTCCATCCATACACCCGGGCGAACGTGTCGCCGTTCAAAACCGAAACGACGTTGCGGTGAATGTAGATCAGCACGATTGCGCCAAAAAGGATGGCGCAGATCTTCCACCGAGCATGCCCATGAGGCGAATGACGCTCTTGGGCCGGCAGCTCCGCAGTATTCGATGATGTCACTGGTTGCTCCTCGCTTCGCTTGGCGGTTTATCGACCCATCCACCCGCCATCCACCGTCAGAATTGTACCGTGTACATACGCACCCGCCGGGCTGCACAAAAACACCGCCGGCCCGACCAGGTCCTCCGGCTTGCCCCATCGCCCGGCCGGAATCCGCTCCAGGATTGCCCGGCTGCGATTCTCATCCGCGCAGCGGCGCCGTGTTGTCCGTCGCGATATACCCCGGCGCAATCGCGTTCACGTTCACGCCTTTGCCTGCCCATTCGTTCGCCAGCGCCTTCACCAGCGATCCGATCGCCCCTTTGCTCGCCGCATAACCCGCCACGTTTACTCCCCCCTGAAACGTCAGCACCGATGCCATGAAAACGATCCGTCCCCATCCCCGTGCGATCATTTCCCGCCCGATCTCCCGGCTCAGCACAAACTGCGAGTCCAGGTTCACCTCCATCACTTCGTCCCAGAACTCATCCGGATACTCCGCCGCCGGCTTCCGCCGGATGATCCCCGCGTTGTTGATCAGAATATCAATCCGATGCCCATCGCGACGAATCTTCTCGATGAATTCGTAAAGTGATTTCCTCTTGCTGAAATCGCAGGAATACCCCCTGAATTTCCGCCCCGTCGCTCGCACTTCCCGTTCAACTTCGCTGCCCGATTCCGCAAGTGTTGAACTCACCCCCACGATATCCGCCCCCGCCTGCGCCAGCCCAACCGCCAGCTCCCTGCCGATGCCCTTGCTGCATCCGCTAACCAGCGCCGTCAATCCATCCAGCTTAAAGTCCGCCGCGCCCATGAGCCCGGCAGGATAAGCGCAAACCCCCGATTTTCCAATCGAATTCGATGGCTGCAATCTTTATGAAAACTGACAAATCCGGTATTGGATTAGTTCCGTCCCGGGAACGCCCACGGCGCCGCCGTGGGGATTTCGCATTGGACACATAGCCCAAACTGACCCACCACCCAAATTCGCGGAGATTATCGCGATGCCCGCCGCCGGCGGCCCAGCAGCAGCCCACCGCACGCGAGAATCGACAATGTTCCCGGCTCCGGAACACCGCTCTGAAACGGCGTCGTTCCACCGTTCACGTAGAATTCCTTCTTGTCGATTTCCGCGAAAGTCGTGGTGCCAGGTACATCCGTCGTCGTAGCCTGCAAAGCATCGTCTAGCGCCACCGTAATGCTGGTGACGACGTCCCCAATGCCCACCGCCGCCTGCAGATCGAAGCTGGCGGTAATGTTCCAAGTACCCACCGCGATTCCCGTCCCGCCCGCGGAAGTAATCGTCAGATTACCAGCACCGGGCGTGAAAGTGACCAGTGGAGGCGGGCCGTCAAGCTGCTGGAACGAGGGTGCCCCGTAGTCGGGCGCTACCACGATCGGCGTCGCCAGCGGCGTCCCGTTCACCCCCGTAATCAGCAGATTGTCGAAAACCAGCGAATCAAATGAAACCGCGTCGCCCGCGGGTCCCTCGATCGTCCACTGACCCCCTTCTGTGAAGGAGAGCGCGGTCAGCGCTTTCCCCGGCGAAGAAGGCACCACCCCAAACGTCAACTCGCCATTCTGATATTCAAGCCCCCCATCCGCGGCTTCCGCCGCGAATGACATATCGTTGAACGAAAGGTTGTCGCTGTTCGACGGCGAAAGAACCGGCGGCCCGAAAAGCGCCTGCGCCGGAATCGATTCCACCGGCGGGTTGCCCGATAGCTCCGAATCGTTTTCCGTCACGTTCGTGTACGTAAGATTTGGCCCCACGAAGTTTCCGTACAATGCTGCATGAGCCGCCCGCATCGGCACAAAAACCGCCGCAACGCCGGCGAGCACGCTGCCACACAACAATTGATTTCTCTTCATCGCAAAACCCTCCTGTAACATGCGCGAAAATCCTTCTGATCTCGCTCCTGCAAATTGCTCCCGCGAAAACCCGTTTGGACCCTCGAAAAACCCCAGAAGCGGCACATCATGCGAATCGCAACCGTGATGGGTCGAAACTCGCTCCGCCTCCTGGTGGAGATACAAACGGTCCACCCGCGCCGGAGATCGCAAACCCCGACGCGACAAGGGTTAATTTAAATCCGCCCCATCCGAGTTCAACGATAATCTGCGCTATTTTTTCAGATTGTTGCTTCTACGGACGCGACATCGATGGAATGAAATGCGACAGAAAAGTCCGTTGCCGATCGCCTCGGCCTCTCCCCCTTGCACTATAGAAAATCTCCCAAATCGCAACATTGTGCGACCACGCTCCTGAGACCGCTTCTGCCAGCCAGATCAGGTTTCTTTAGCTTCGCCCACAATCAACCCCCAAAAGCATCTTTCCACAAGGCGACACATCTTTTGTAGACTGCTTTGTTTTTGGGTCCTTCCCGCCACCCGCCCACACCGCAGTCGCTATCCTACCCCCCTTGCATCGCCGCCACCGCCGCTTCCCTCTTACCCCCTCGCCCGGTACTCCGGGAGAGGGCGGGGTGAGGGCAGTGAGAAAAATTTCATGCCCCACGCGATCCCCCTCGCCGCCCCTCTGCATGCGCTCCCAAAAAATTTTCAAAAAAATCCGCCGATTTCCCGAAAATAGGTACAAAACGTACACCTTTTGGACCTGTATATAGATGCACCTTATCTTCGACACATATTCCGCTGCAATCTTCCCCGGCTCACCAAACCCAGCTCAGGGAAAAAATAACTCGCGCTCAAATCCCGGGCACTTTCGGACATCTTCGGACATGCCCTCCCCAAAACCTCATTCACTATCCGCAATCAGTCCAAACGCGATTGCCCTCTCCAAACAAGGCTGCCTCCTATGCACCATCGAACCCTTCACTCCGTGAAGTTGATCGCGCTGATCCTCTTTCTCTTCGTCAGCTCCGCCCTCGCCGGCGGTTCGCTCCAGGACTACCAGCGCGCCGATCATCTCGCCGACCTCACCCGCAACAAGGTCTTCCGCTTCCGTGTTCAGCCTCATTGGTTCGACCAGAACAACCAGTTTTGGTATCGCATCGCCACCTCCTCCGGCGAGCACGAATATTATGTCGTCAATGCCGCTGCCGGCACGCGCCAGCTCGCCTTCGACCCTACCGATTTGGCCCTTCGGCTCTCCCAGGCCACCGGAATGAAATTCGCCGCCGCTGACGTCGATCCCGACCCCATCGCCTTCACCGATTCCGATCGATCCGTCCGCTTCATGGCAGAGGGAAAACTCTGGAGCTACGACCGCACCGCAAAAACCCTCTCCCCTGTTTCCAACACCTCTCCCACATCGCTTCGTTCCACCACCCAGCGCCAGTTGCAACCCGAAGATATGCCCGCGGAGTTGGAGACCGATTTCAACCCCGATTCCCCCGACGGCCAGTGGGAGGCCGTCATCGTGGGTGGCAACGTCGTCCTCCGCTCCCTGAAAAATCACGACCGCATCATCCTCTCTCAGGCCGGTAAACCCGGCGACGGCTATACCGGTGATTTCCTCTGGTCCCCAGACTCCACAAAACTCCTCGCCCTCTGGACCCACGACGGCGACCATCGCAAGGTCTATCTCATCCAATCCTCTCCCCCCGACCAATTGCAGCCCCGCCTTCTCTGGTACGAATACCTCAAGCCCGGCGATCAAATCCCCCTTACAAAGCCGCATCTCTTCGACATCCCCACCCACAGCGAAATCCACGTCACGGGCGACCTCTTCCCCAATCCCTGGTCCGTCGACGGTTTTAATTGGGACCCCGATTCCTCCCGCTTCACCTTCGTCTACAACCAGCGCGGCCACCAGGTCCTCCGCGTTATCGCCGTCGACGCCCACACCGGCGCCGCCTCCGCCGTCATTGACGAACAGAGCAAAACCTTCATCGATTACGACTCCCACCTCTTCTACCGCTATTTCCCCGCCACCGGCGAAATGATCTGGATGTCAGAACGCGACGGCTGGAACCATCTTTATCTCTACGACGCCCACACCGGCCAGGTCAAAAACCAGATCACCCGCGGCCAGTGGGTCGTGCGCGGCGTCGATTCCGTCGACGAAAAAAATCGCCAGATCTGGTTCCACGCCGGTGGAATCTTTCCCGATCAAGACCCCTATTACATTCAATATTGCCGCATCAACTTCGACGGCACCGGCCTGGTCAACCTCACCGACGGCGACGGCACCCACTCGATTGAATATTCCCCCGATCACCGTTTCATCATCGACACCTGGTCCCGCGTCGACATGCCCCCCGTCAACGAACTGCGCCGCGTTTCCGACGGCAAACTCCTCTGCCCCCTCGAGCGCGCCCAGTGGACCGAGCTCCTGAAAACCGGCTGGAAAATTCCGCAGCGCTTCGTCGCCAAGGCCCGCGACGGAAAGACCGACATCTTTGGCGTGATTTTCCGCCCAACCAATTTCGACCCTTCCATCAAGTATCCCGTCGTCGAAGACATTTACGCCGGCCCGCAGGATTCCTTCGTCCCCAAGGCCTTTTCGCGATTCCATCCAGAGCAGGCCATCGCCGAGCTCGGGTTCATCGTCGTGAAAATCGACGGCATGGGCACCAACAACCGCTCCCACGCCTTCCACGATGTCTGCTGGAAAAACCTCGGCGACGCCGGCTTTCCCGACCGCATCCTCTGGATCAAAGCCGCCGCCCAAAAATACCCGTATATGGACCTCACCCGAGTCGGTATCTACGGCACCTCCGCCGGCGGACAAAGCGCCCTCCGCGCACTCGAAGCCTTCAACGATTTCTATTCCGTCGCCATCGCCGACTGCGGCTGCCACGATAACCGCATGGACAAAATCTGGTGGAACGAGCTCTGGATGGGCTGGCCCATCGGCCCCCAATATGCCGAGCAATCCAACGTCACCAACGCTTACAAAATGAAAGGCAAGCTCCTGCTCATCGTCGCCGAGCTCGATCACAACGTCGATCCCGCCTCCACAATGCAGGTCGTCAACGCCCTGGAAAAGGCCAACAAGGATTTCGATTTTCTGGTCATCCCCAACGCCGACCACGGCCAGGACGGCCCCTACGGCGACCGCCGCCGCCAGGATTTCCTCGTCCGAAACCTCCTCGGCGTAGAGCCCCGCCATTCCTGAATAACTCATTGCGAGCTACTGAATCAGTTCGCTCCCGGAACGCCCACGGACTTCGGTGAGCTCAGTCGAACCGCGCTGCCGTGGGAATTTCGTATTTCGACACGGAGCCCAAACTGACCACCACCCATCACGACCTGTTCAGTTCATTCAATGCGTCGAATCATCCACCTGCTGATCTGACCCGCTGGCCATCACCAGGCCAAGATAATCGTAATTCGATCCCTTTCGGCCGTAGATACCATAAACGAATCTTCCATCCCCTCCCAGCTTGGTTTGCTTTTCCCCCACTTTATGTCCAAACCAGTGGCTCACGTAGGTGTCGGTCGGATCGAGCTTGTCCCCCGCGATCCGCATAAACCTCACGCATAGCGCGTTCACTCCGTTCCCCGCGTTGATGGTCATCGACGCAACCGCATAACCGTCCTTCGCCATTAGGATCACCGTCTTTGGATCATTCGGCTGCGGCACCGGTTTCCAATAGAGCGGATCGAGCACCGGGAACGCCGAGTGATCGCCCCATGAATCCACCTTGATCCGGAACCCAATCACCGGACTGTGGTTGATGCTGGCCGCGCAGAACGGGCCGCCGCCGTCGGTGCGGCCCAGTGCCTGCGTCGTCTCCATGTCCGGCGGGAGATTAATTTCGTCGTTGATCAACGCCGCATGTTCCTTGTCCAACTCCGCCTGCTCAGCTTTGTCGGCGTCAGCGATGACTTTGAATTTCGCCAGATCATCCGCCGAAACCAGGTCCGCGTTTACCGAGATTGGAACCGACACACTCACATTTTTCAGAGTCAGGTCCATCGTGACGTTCCACTGCAAGCTCCTGACGCAACCGAGCGAAGGGTCATAAACATATTGTCCCTCCCCGTGAACGTGCTGGTTGGGCATATCCGTGGATCCCGCCGGGGCGGTCATATCGTAATGCCGCTGCACGGTGAGGAGATTTCCCTCCTGCGAAGCGGTGTAACTGATGTTTTCAGTCCCCGTCGTTTCCACCCGCGTCGGGGGCGGTCCAAACGGATTCACAAGATGCGGAAATCTCGGCCCCCCGAATCCCGGCGGACCAAACGGAAAGCCCCCCGGACCGGAAGAATCGTCTTCGTACAGCCTCAACGGCCGCTGCTCGCTCCAGGCGCTCTGCCCGGCCGGCGGCAGCGGCTGCAGCGGCAAGCTCCAAGCCGGGCCCTGCTCCCCCGGCAACTGCGCAGATTCCTCCTTGATGTCCGTCCGCACAAGCTTCCCCTGCGCGTCGATCACGATCAGCTTCCCCGTGGTGTCGCCATTTGAGGAAGAATTGAAAACCCAATCGGGATTCGCCCCCATTCCCGACACACCCGTATTCGCATATTTCGTGATATTGTTCGACACGCCCCAGTCATACGTCAGAGAAGTCTGCCCGCTGGCCGCATCGATCAACTGGGGATGCAGCGCAACATAATCGATGTGCGTCTGCGAGTGATCCGGCAGGTCCAGCGTGACTACGATTTTGTAAACCCGATCCTGCCCGACCTGAAACCCATAGTGCCCGGCGTCCGCCCGCGCAATAGGATCGCCCGCCAGCAACATCGCGGCAACCGTCAGACCCAGCAACCAGCCCGATTTAAATTTCACTTTGAGCCTCCCTTAAGCAACCGCCCTACGGCCGTCATTTTATCGCCCGCAGTCCCACGATTCAAAGTATTTCTGCTCGCATCCCCGGCAAAAACCACTTAAACCTTGATCGCCTTCCGAAGCATCCCCTCAAACCACCCCTCCGGCAAAAATCGCCTCGCAATCGCCGCCATCACCGCGTCGTTCCCAACCAGTTTCCGCTTCGGTGGTTTCTCCGCCGTCAGGCACCGCTCAACCACCTTCGCCACCGCCTCCGCCGGAATCGCCCCCGCCGCCGACTTCTGCGACGTTCCGATCACCGCATCGATCATCGGCCCATAATTCACCCGCGCCGGCGCATCCGGCGGAATGGTCTCCGAAAATTCCTCCCCTTTGCGCCAGATCTCCGACTGAATCGCCCCCGGCTCAATCAGGCTCACATAAATCCCCTGCCCCGCCAGCTCGATCCGCAGTGAGCCCGCGATTGCCGCAATCGCATGCTTCGAAGCGCAGTAAGGCGCCATGATTGGCATCGACACCCGCCCGGCGATCGACCCGATAAAAATAATCCGCCCCGACCCATATCCATTCGACGAAACATATTTCCGAACCAGCGGCAGCATCGCCTGCGTCACCATCACCTGACCGAAAACGTTCACGTCAAACTGCTTCCGCCAATCCTCCATCGGAACAAATTCCACCGGCCCATGCACGCCGATTCCCGCGTTGTTCACCACTCCGCACAATCCAGCGTCCCCGCAGATTTCCTCAATCTTTTTCGCCGCCGCGTTGATCGATTCCGAACTCGTGACATCGAGGATCACCCATCGCACCTTGTCGCCCGCGATCAGCTCCAGCTTTTTTGCATCCTCCTCCCGCCTCACCCCCGCGATCGGCACGAACCCATTGCGGGACAGATACATCGCGCATGCCTTGCCGATCCCGGTGCTGCTGCCCGTCACCAGTACAAAGCGGTCGCTCATAATTTCACCAGTCCAGTGTTCCGCGCCATGCCGCGGTTAATTGATCGACCCCCAGCTTTACGCCGTCAAACTCCAGCACAGGCGCCGCCTGAACCGCGCCCAGTTCAGTCACGTTCGCCACCTCCGAAAATTCCGCCGAAATCGAATCCCCGCCTCGCAGCTCCACGATATACCGCCCAGGACTCTCCGCCAGCGCCGTCTCGCCGGCAAATATTCCCGGCATAACCGCCAATCCCATCCCCGACCCGATGCACATCTCCGCCGCCGCCACCGCGATCCCTCCATCGCTCACATCATGGCACGCGGCGACTTTCCCCGAACCAATCAACCGCGCCATCCCCCGATGCAGTTTCCCCAGCGCCGTCAAATCCGCCGGATCCTTCGCCGCGACGAGCATCACCCGATTCCCCGCCCCCTTAAAATCCATCGTGACGCACTTCCGCACATCCTCCAGAATCCCGATCGCGCTGATCAGCAGCGTCCGCGGAATCCGTATCACTTCGCCGGTTTCCCCATTGGTGAACTGATTATTCAGCGAATCCTTCCCGCTGATGAACGGAATCCCAAACGCCAGCGCCGCATCCCGGCAAGCCTCGCACGCCCGCACCAGCGTCCCCATCGTGATCTCATCCTCCACGCTGGGCCAGCAAAAATTATCGAGAATCGCCACCCGATCCGGATCCGCCCCGACCGCCACCACATTCCGAATCGCCTCGTCGATCGACGCCACCGCCATCTCGTACGCATCTTCAATCTGCGGACACATCCCGCACGCAAGTGCTATTCCCTTCCCGCTCGAAAGCTTGGGCCTCAACACCGCCGCATCCGAAGGCCCCACCTGCCCAGGCCCCACCAGCGGCTTCACCACCGACCCACCCTGCACCTCGTGGTCGTATTGCCGGATCACCCAATGCTTACTCGCAATATTCGGATGCGCCAGCGCCTCCAGCAACGCCGTCTCCAGACGAAAATTCCCGTCCCCAGTGCCGCCGGTGTCCCCACCGGCGGAATGTCCCTGGGAACTCACCACCGCCTTCCGCACCGGCATCGGAATCCCCCCATGCACAAAATCCATCGACATCCGCCCAACTTCCCGCCCCCCATAATTCAGAATCAGTTCTTGATTCTCCGTCCCAAATCTCCCAATCACCGTCGCCTCAACATCCTCCTCACGCGCCATCTCTAAAAGTTCGTCTACATTTTCCGCTGCCGCCGCCAGCA
The DNA here is from genome assembly GCA_963755915.1 of uncultured Phycisphaerales bacterium. GTDB lineage: Bacteria > Planctomycetota > Phycisphaerae > Tepidisphaerales > Tepidisphaeraceae > PALSA-1353. The sequence goes on along the minus strand of CAVWLP010000002.1, from coordinate 551,900 downwards.
CCATTCGCTCCTGCGCCTCGCTGATCCAGATCTCGTCATACCGCAACCCCGCATACTTCAGCGGCACCTTCTCCAGTTCAACGACCGCCCCCGTCTTCTCCCCCATCTCCCCCACGGCCGAAGAAAGCCCACCCGCCCCGCAATCCGTGATCGCATTAAACAGCCCCCGATCCCGCGCCGCCAAAATCACATCCGCCATCTTCTTTTCCGTGATCGCATTCCCAATCTGCACCGCATGCGAAAACTCGTCCGCATGCGTATGCGTCAATTCCGCGCTGGAAAAAGTCGCCCCATGAATCCCATCCCGCCCCGTTCGTCCCCCCAATAGCACAATCGCATCCCCGCTCTTCGCCGCCTTGCGAATCTTATCCCGCGGAATCAGCCCCACGCACCCGCAAAACACCAGCGGATTTCCCAAATATCGCTCGTCAAAATAAACCGCCCCGTTCACGGTCGGAATCCCCATCCGATTCCCATAATCGCGCACGCCCGCTACCACCTGCTGCAAAATCCGCCGCGGATGAATGATCCCCTTCGGCAGCGCGCCACGCTTCCCATCCGCAAACGCCACGCAAAACACATCCGTATTCGCCACCGGCCGCGCCGCCAGCCCCGTCCCCAGCACATCCCGAATCACGCCCCCCGCCCCCGTCGCGCTCCCCCCATACGGCTCAATCGCGCTGGGATGGTTATGCGTCTCCGCCTTAAAGCAAATCGCATCCTCCTCATCAAACGCCACCACCCCCGCATTGTCCGTAAACACGGAGAGACAAAACGGCTCCCCGCCGTCGCGTTTCATAATCTCCATCGTGCTCGCGAAAATCGTCTCCTTGATCAGGTTCGAATATTTCCGGCTCCCCACCCGCTTCCCGCTCTCATCCCTCACTTCCACATCCACGCCGCTCTTCAGCGTCTTGTGTACGCAGTGCTCGCTCCACGTCTGCGCCAGCGTCTCCAACTCAATATCCGTAGGCTCCCGCCCCTGGCCACGAAAATATTCCTGAATCGCCTTCATCTCCGCTATCGATAGAAATAGATGCCCCTCCCGGCTCAGCTTCGCAAGCTGCGCCTCCGAAAGCTCCCGAACACTCACCCGCCGAATCTCAAACGCGCTCGCCCGCCCCGTCTCAAATTCCTTCGGCACAAAGGGCTCAAAACAAACCGTCTCAATCACCCCATTGGCCAGCACCCGTCCCGCGATCTCCCGCAGCTCCTCGATTTTCATCTGCGGCGAAATCAAACACGCCCGCCCCGTCCGCACCTGCCGCACTTCGATCCCCAGATCGCGCACTGCCATTTCCGTGCTCGCCGCCACCGGGTCCATCACTCCCGGCTTCAGATGCACTTCAATCCGGCTCCCCGCCTGCCCGTTCGTCCCACCCTGAAAAACCTTAGCCGATTCCACCACCGGGTCCCCCAGCAGTTCCTCCGCGATCCGCCGCACCGCCGCGAGATCCGCATCCGTATCCAGCAAAAAAATCCGCGCAGTCCGCACCGACTCCACATTTTTCCCCATCTCCCGAATCTGCTGCCGAATCGATTCCCCCAGCGGATCGCCCGCCCCCTCCGCGCACGAACGTCTATACGGTAGATCATTCGCGGATTTTAGACTCATTTGATGCGAAGGCAACCGCGCGAAACCAGAAGCCCGAAACCAGAATCCCGAATCAAATCTAAATGACGAATGACCAAATGATAACCATTTAGTCATTCGTCATTCTGGTTTGATTCTGGTTTCGGATTTCTCGCTAAACGACCGGCACCGCCGGCGCTGCCCCCTTCTGCCCCAACATCCCCACCGCCGCCTCAAACACCATCTCCGGCGTCAGCCTTGTCATGCACCGATGATCCAGCGGACAAGTCTTCTTCTGGCACGGCCCGCAGAAAACCTTCACCGCCAGCTTCCGCTCCTTCGGGAAATAAATTTCCGTCCACTCCGGATGCGTCGGCCCAAAGAGCGTAATCACCGGCACATCAAACGCCGCAGCAATATGCCGCGGGCCCGTATCATTCGTAATCATCAAATCGCACCGTCGCACGATCTCCTTCAGCGATCCCAGCGTCGACCCCTTCGCCAGCAGATCCACCGGCGCATGCTTCATCAGCCGATAGATCGTCTCCACGATCCGCCTCTCCCGCGGTGCCCCGCTCAGCAAAACCGTCGCCCCCAGCTCCTCGATCAGCCGGTCCGACAATGCCGCGAAATATTCCGGCAGCCAGCATTTCGCCGACCCAAACTGCGCCCCCGGATTCATAAATATCAGCGGCGCCTTCCCCGCTGCCGCCGGCCGTTCCAAATCCCCCGCCAACCCCGCCGATTCCAAAACCGCGCTGGCTTCCCGCTTCTCTGACTCCGTCACAAACAGCTTCATCGAAAGGTCCCGCCCCTGGCTCCCCAGATAATGCGCCAGCCCCAAATATGTCTTTAAAATCGGCGTCGGAACAAATTTCCCCTTTTCCTTCCGCGGCAGCAGCTTGTCCGACAGCAAAAATCCCCGCCCGTCCCGGTCATACCCCACCACCCGGGGAATATTGGCCATCTTGCAGATCAGCGCCGTCTGAAAAGAGTTCGGCAGAATAATCGCCAGATCAAACTTCGCCCCGCGCAACCTTCTCGCCAGATCAAACAGCCCCTTCCCCGCCTTCTTTTCCGTCTTCCCCGACCGGTAGGTAATCAACTGATCCGCCCACGGCAGCCCCGTATAAATCGGCTTCACATACCGCTTCATCATGTACGCGATATGCGCCTGAGGAAATTGCTCGCGAATCGCCCGAAGCGCCGGCGTCGCCATCACCGCATCCCCCACCCAGCTCGGCTGCACCACGAGAATTTTCCGCGGCTCGCTCATTTCAATCGCAAGTATAACGATCTTTATATTCGTCGCGACCCCCCTAACCATTCCCTTAATCTCTGCTAATTCGCCCCTTATCGACTCTCCAGAATCAGCACCCGCACCATCTTCCCCCCACGCGAATAATCCAGCCCCGTTTCCACCTCGCGAAGCTCCAGCTCGCCTCGCAATCGCTCCGATAACTGTCCCCAGTCACCCTCATCATCTGCAATCACCAGCCACTTCGGCCACTGGCTGCGAGGCATAATCTCCAGATAGTAAACATCATACTTCCTCGCCCCTCCCCCCTGATAAAACGCCAAACTCGGCTCGTCATATCCGATCATCGCCACATGTACGTCCGCCCCATAAGCCCCCAACTGCGTCAAATCTTCCGCCAGCCGCTGCGAAAGATGCAGAAAGCTCATCCTCGGAAACAGGGCCGTATAAAGAAACAGCATCATGATCCCCATTCCCCCCGCCATCGCCACCGCCGCCCGCATCACGTTCCCCTGTAAAAATCGCAAAAATACCACCCCCGCATAAACCACCGCCGCCACCCCAAAAACCACAAACTGCTGAATCGGAAGCTGATCCGCCTTCACCGCCGCCAGCGACACCCATGGCACAATCCCCAGCCCTACCGTCGCCAGCGCCCACACCGTCAGCATCGCAACAAACCCGCCATTGCGCAGATCCCGCCCCTTATTCCGAATGCATCGGACAACGGCGTCCGCCGTCAAAAACGCCAGCCCCGGAAACGCCGGCAGCACATAAAACGGCAACTTCGTATACACCAGCTCCATCATCAGCCACGGCCCCGCCACCGACGCGATCGCAAACCTAATCATCGGCGTCCGCCGATGCTTCCACGCCGTCACCACCATCGTCGGCAGCAGCAGACTCCACGGATAAAACGTCCCGAAGATCAAAATCGTGTGATACCCCGGCGGCTTCCCATGCCCCTCCATGCTCTGCGACGCATGCAGCTTCGCCTTCAAAAACAGCGTCGAAATGAACTCCGGCGCCCGCTCGTGCACCATCACCAGCCACGGCAAAACCACAATCGCCAGAATCGGCAACCCGATCACCGGCTTAAACTCCCGCCACCACCGAAATCCCCTCTTCCAATTCTTCCCCTCCAGCACCAGCAAAATCGCCAGCGTAAAAGCATACATCCCCAGCGCCTGCGGCCCCTTGGTAATTCCCCCCACCCCCAGCGCAATCCAAAACACCGGCGCCGCCCACCCCGGCCCACGCCTGCCGGCTCTGGCCGCCCAATACATCACCGCCATCGCCGCCTGTCCCACGAAAATAAAAAACAGCAGCACCCCATCCGTGATGCAGAATTTCGCCCCCGCCACGACCAGCCCACACGTGCAGAAAATCACCACTGTCCAGATCGCCCGCAAATCCCCGGTAAATTTCCGAACCACCACCCCAAGCAGCAGCGCCGTCAAAAGCACCGCCACCGTCGAGGGAAATCGTGCCGCCTCCCCGGTATCCCCCGCCACCGCCATCACCGCCGCCTGGCACCAGTAAATCATCGGCGGCTTTTCCGCCCGCCATTCCCCTAAAAATCTCGGCACCACCCAGTCCCCGCTCTGAAGCATCTCCCGCGAACACTGCGCATACCAGGGCTCATCCCGATCCCACAGCGGCACCCGCTGCGCCCCCGCAAAATAGATCAACCCCGCCCCAATCAGAATTAAGCCAAAGATTTTCCAAAACCGCACCGACCGCGCCATTGCCCGCAAAAGGTAATGGCCCAAACGTCGAACGCCAAATCCCCAGCCCCTTTACCTAACCCCATTCACCCCGTACTTTTCCCCTCACAAATGCTCCCGATCCTCATCGTCGTGACCCTCTCCCTCGCCAGCGCAGGCATGATGTTCCTGGAACGCACCGGTCTGCGGACTACCCTTACCCTCTCCTTCAAGGGCGACGTCAAACGGGAATCCCGTTTCGTCGCCCAATACGGCCAGCTCGTCTGCACCTTCATCACCGCGCTTCTCATTTGGCAGATCGACAAGGCCCACGGCTTTCGAATCTGCGAAGCGCTCTGGACGTCCGTGATAGGCACGACGATTATCGCCACCGTTACCAAACGCCTCCTCGGCCGCGCCCGCCCGCGCAGCGAGCACGCCGGCAAATGGCTCGGACCCTCCTTCCGACACGCCAACTATCGCGAAAGTTTTCCCTCCAGCCATAGCGCCGGCGCCATGGCCTACGCCGGCATCCTCGCCGCCGCTTATCCCGCCGGCGCCCCAACTTTCTGGGGATTGGCCATCCTTTGCGCCGTCCTTCGCTATATCATGGATGCCCACTGGCCCAGCGATGTGCTTGCCGGAACCGCACTTGGATTACTCATCTCCATTATCACCTGTCGAATCTTCTTCTGAGCCCCTCCGCCATCCGCGCTGGGATCTCCTCGATCTCATCGACCGCCTCCACAAAATTCTCTTAACCGCCGAAAGCGAGCTCCGCCTCGAACAGGCCGTCTACGGCCTCGACGTCCGCGACGAGCGCCAGCTCCAATCCCTCCTCGCCGAGCGCCTCGCCACGCATTACCAGGTCGCTCGCGAAATCCACTACCCCTCCACGATCGGCAAAAAACTCTCCCACCGCCAGCGCTGCGACATGGTCCTGACTCCCCTGGGCCGCCCCCTTCGCCTCGACTCCGCTCCCCCCACGCTCTTCGATCCGACAAATCTCGCCACGCCCGAAGAAGCCCTTTGGCTCGAAGTAAAAATCGCCTACCAGTTTCGCGAGGGCGGCGTCCGCCACCACGGCTACGGCTCCCAATGGCGCAACGCCGTCGTCGCCGACCTCCAAAAAATGGACGCCGAACCGCGCATCTTCGAAGCCGCACTCCTCCTCATCGTCTTCAACGAATCCCGCGACGTCCTCGACAAAGATCTCGAGCTCTTTGAAACCCTCCTCGCCACAAGGGAAGTTCTCGCCGGCTTCCGCCAGGTACGCAGCGTCGAAATCCTCGACCGCATCGGTCACAAGCTCTGCACCGCCGCCCTCTGGCCCACAATACAGAGGTAGTTTTTCCCCTTCCCCTCTTTCTACTTTCTACATCTCCACTCTCTCGCGCAGCGCGGCACGCCCATTGCATATCTCCTTCCAACGTTCCTCAACAAGGAGAAGTTATGCTGACCATACTCTCAATTGGCACTCTCGCCCAGGTCTTCCCGATGGGGCTGGTATCCCTCGCGGTGGTCTTTTTCATCATCGCTATTCTCGCCTACGCCCTTGGCGCACGCGGAATGGCCGGCCTCAGCGCCGGCATCGGCCAGACCCTCCTCTGGGTCTTCCTCGTCCTGGCCGTCATCAGCGTCATTTTTGCCTTCGTCCACACGGCATAAATGCCCACATAATTGTCCAGTGGCGACATTCTGACCGTCTCTACCTCTACTAGCGGGCGAGGGTTCATGCGATATTAGTTCCCTCAAATGACCCTCGCCCGCACCGCACGTTGGACCCCCGGCGATTCCCCCCCTGATCTCGTGCGTGCGGCCGCGATCTTCTTCCTCGTCCTCATCGCCTATATCCCCGTCCTGCGCACCGCCGGCTTCATCTGGGATGACCCCCAGTACATCACCGGCAATCCCCTCCTCCGCACCTGGCCCGGACTCCTCGCCATCTGGATCCACCCCTCAGCCCTCCCGCAGTATTACCCCCTCGTCCACACAACTTTCTGGCTCGAATACCACCTCTCCGGCCTACACCCTTTCCTATTCCATCTCGACAACATCCTCCTGCACGCCCTCGCCTCCGTCCTCCTCTGGCGTGCCCTCGCCCGCCTCAACGTCCCCGCCCCCTGGCTCGCCGCCGCTATCTTCGCACTTCACCCTGTGCAGGTTGAATCCGTCGCCTGGCCCACCGAGCGAAAAAATGTCCTCTCGCTCGTCTTCTATCTCCTCTCCTTTCACGCCTATTTGAATTTCCGCAGTCGCTCCCGCGCTTTGGATTACTTAATCGCGCTACTACTCTTCATCGCCGCCCTCCTCAGCAAATCCGTCACCTGTTCCCTCCCCGCCGCCATCCTCCTGGTCCTCTACTGGAAGAACGGCCGCATAAAACTTCGCGACATCCTTCGGCTCATCCCCTTCTTCGCCCTCGGCGCCGTGATGGCTTACGTCACGTCCCACATCGAAGCCGCCCACGTCGGCGCAACCGGCCCCGAATGGAACTTCACAAAGCTCGATCGCTGCCTCATTGCTGGCCGCGCACTCTGGTTCTACGCCGCAAAGCTCGCGTGGCCCCACCCGTTGATCTTCATCTACCCCCGCTGGCTCGAAATGAATTTCCACCAGCGCCCCTGGCTGATTCTCTTCCCCCTAAGCGCCCTCGCCGTGATCGCCGCGCTCTACCTTCTCCGAAATCGCATCACCCGCGGCCCCCTCGTCGCCGTCCTCTTCTTCGCCGGCACACTCCTCCCCGCCCTCGGCTTCATCAACCTCTACCCCATGCGCTATTCCTTCGTCGCCGACCATTTCCAATACCACGCCAGCATCGGCCTTATAGTCCTCGCCGCCATCGCCATCCGCCGCCTCCGCCCTCTGGGTTGCGCGCTCATCCTCGCCGCCCTGATCACGCTCACCTGGCGACAGGGCTACCTCTACCAGAACCAACTCGTCCTCTGGACCGATGTCACCCAGCGCAACCCCACAAGCTGGATGGCCTGGGGCAACCTCGGCGACGAATACGCCGCCCTCTCCAACCGCCCCGATCTTCCCCGCTCCCAGCGCGATGCTGATCGAGCCGAATCCCGCGCCGATTATTCCCGTCTATACCAGCTAGCCCCCGATCAACCCTTGGCCCATTTGAAGTGGGGCATCGTCAAAGAATACGACAACGATCTCCCCGCCGCCCAATCAGAATTCGCACAGGCCCTTCATCTCGCCCCCCAGTTCACGATCGCCATGAACAGCATGGGAATGCTCCTCATGCGCGAAAACAAAATCGACGACGCCATCGCCTGGTACCAACAAGCCCTCTCCCTCGACCCCGGCTACGCCGAAGCCCGCGTCCACTACGCCGACGCCCTGATGGCCCAGGGCCACACCGACGAAGCCCTCGCCGAATACCTCGAAGCCGCCGCCCGCCGCCCCGACAACGTCGAAGCCCAATTCAAATCCGCCAACCTCTTATTAACCGCGAAAAATCGCCCCGACCTCGCCATCCCCCATTACTTCGCAGCCGTAATTTCGGACCCCAACCGCGCCGACATCCGCACAAATCTCGCCATCGCCCTGTTATCCATCGGACACCCCGACGAAGCCCGCGCCCAATGCCGCGCCGCCCTGGAAATCGATCCCACCCTTCCCGAAGCCCAGCAACTCTGGAAACGTCTCTCTCCCTGAACGCCCACGCCGCCGGCGTGGGGTATTCCGAATTACTCAAGCCAGCATCCCCTCATCCCCCACCACCGTCTCATGCGACGGCTGCTTCGCCCCCTTCCTCCCAATCGCCGACGCCCGCATCAAACATTCCACCGCTCGATCCACATTTCCCATCCCCTTAAGCGCCCGCCCCAGCTCCTTCAAGCACAAAACCGTCTCCCGATGCTCCCGCCCAAACGACGCCTCCGTAATCGCCAGCGCCCGCTCCATTAGCCAGACGGCCTCATCGAAATTCCCCTCGTCCGACAGCAATTGCGCCAGATTTAACAAATCCCGCGCCACCATCGGATGCGCTCCCCCAAACGCCGCCTGGTCGATCTGCATCGCCCGATCGAAAAGCTCCCGTGCCTCCGCATATTTTCCCGTCTCGCGCAGCGCCCCCCAAGATTCACCGCGATGCACGCCACCTGCGGATGATTCGCCCCATACGTCGATTCCGTAATCGCCAGCGACTGCTCCAGCCATTCCCGCGCCCCCGCGAAATCCTTCATCTGCATCAGCACGAATCCCAGGTTGTTCATCACGCTGGCAATCTTCGGATGGTTCTTCCCATAACTCTTGCGATAAACGCTCACCGCCCATTCAAACCGCGCCTTCGCCTGCGGCAATTTCCCCAGCTCCACCAGCGTCATCGCCGAGTTGTTCGCCACCGTCGCCAGGTGCGGATCGTCCGGCCCATACAAATTCCGGTCGATCTCCAGCGCCGCTTCGTACAGCGCCGACGCCCCCGCCAGATCCCCCAGCCGATGCCGCACCCGCGCCAGGTTATTCGCGATATCCGCCGTCTGCGCGCTCGCCGGCCCGAACGTGTTTATCACCAGCGTATACGCCATCTCGAGCAAGCTCCGCGCCTCCGCATAACTTCCCTGCTTCAGCAAAAATCTCCCAATCCGGCTCAGCATCTCGGCCACTTCCGTCGGCACCAGCATGCACGATTGCGCGTGCGTCGTCGCCGAAAGCGCATGCGGCAGCGACGCCGCGCACGCCGTCCACGAATTCGGATTCTGGCTGTCAAACGTAAATGCCCCAGACGTGATCCGCAGCGCAATCTTCGACCACTCCGCCCGGTCCTCCTCGTTCAGCCGGTCCTGCGCCATCGCCGCGATCACCCCATGAATCGAAATGATTTCCCCGCTCGTGCTGGCCAGCGAAAACCGCTCCAGCACGTTCAGTGCTTCGCCGCGCCTCTCCGGATCCTGCAATCCAAACGCAATTTCGTTTGGCAGCTCACCCGCTCCCTTTTCGATCATCTCAATCGGAATCTCATCCGGCGAGAAAAACGCACACAGCGTCAGCAAATTCGCCGCCAGTGAATTCAAACTCTCCACCCGCCGAAACGAAAGCTCCCACGTCATCGCCACGTGAACCGGGTACGACCCCATCGGCCGGCTCTCCCCCAGAAGCTCCGCCCAAAGATTTTCGTAATCGACGAGGTACTGCGAAATCGGAATATCCGCCTGCTGGATGCACGACGCCGCCTGGTCCAGCGCCAGCGGCAGATCCCCCAGCGCCGCCGCCAGTTGCTCCGCCGCGTGCGCCTCCTCAATCCCCCCCAGCCGCCGCCTCAAAAATTCCGTCGATTCCTTTCTCGGCCACGCATTCACCGGCTGCACCTTCGCCGCCGCTCCCCAGTGCGCATTCGTGCTGGTAATCAGCACATGCCCCGACCGCAGCGCCGGCAGATACGCCGCCAGATCTTCCGGCTTTCGCGCATTATCAAAAATCAGCAGCCACCGATCGCGCCGATGCAACTGCTCCACCGCCGCGTTGCACGCCTGCCGCGGCCCCTCAAACATCTGCCCCGCGCTCGCCAGCTTCGGCGCCAAGGACGCCAAATCCGCCATAATCGTCGATTGCGATTCCGCCCGAATCCACCAGACAATGTCGTACTCCCCTTGATGCGAATACGCATATTCAATCGCCAGCGAACTCTTCCCACACCCCCCGCCCCCCGTCAGCGCCTGCGGCAAATGCTTCTTCTCCCCCACCGCTCTCTCAATATCGCGCAGATTCTCCTCCCGCCCCACAAAATTGATATTCCGACGCTGAAAAAGGTTCCACACAGGGGGCAACCCCGTCGGCCGGCCCGGCGCAGTCTTTACCATCGTCTAATCCTCCAATTCACCCTCACCAACAGGAAAATATCCTATCACCCCGCGTGCCAATTGGAGTAGGAATTTGCCCTATTTACGCATCCGCTCAAGATTTCCCCGTTGATACTTCCCGGGACGCCCACGGCGCCGCCGTGGGGCATTTCCCAGATATTGTATACCCCACCAAATTCCGATATATTCCTCCCCCCTCGCGGCTATCCCGCGACCTGACTTTTAAGAGGTGCTTCAATGTCTCTCGACCGCAGTCTCAAAGGCGCAAACGCCCTGATCCGTCACCGCAACGTCCTCACCCGCACCGAGCGCCTTGTCAGGCTCACCGACGAAGAGCGCTGGAACGACTCCAAGAGCGTCTTCGGCCTCCCCAAGGTAGCCAACCGCAAGCAGGAACTCGCCAAGGCCGCCAAGGAAGAGACCGCCGAGGGCGCCGCCGCGACTCCGGGTGCTGCACCCGCCGCTGGTGGTGCTGCCGCCCCAGCCGCCGGCAAAGCTGCCGCTCCCGCCACGGGCAAAGCCGCCGCCGCCCCGGCCGCCAAGGCCGCCGCGCCGGCCGCGAAGAAGAAATAATCTTCGTCCTGATTTACAATCCCCCATATGCCCTGTGATTGCGATTACCTTTCGCGGCGCGCACTGGCCGTCGATGCCTCCGGAATCCGCAAGGTCTTCGACCTCGCCGCGAAGATGGTCGATCCCATCAACCTCTCCATCGGCCTGCCCGATTTCGACGTTCCTGAAATCGCCAAGCAAGCCGCCATCGAGGCGATCCAGTCCGGCCATAACCGCTACACGCAAACCCAGGGCATCGCCCCGCTCCGCGAGCGGCTCCGCAAAGATCTCTCCACCGAATTCGCCCGCGACGTCGGCGAGGTCCTCATCACCAGCGGCGTCAGCGGTGGCCTGCTCCTCGCCATCCTCGCCACCATCGACCCCGGCGACGAAGCCATCTTCCTCGATCCCTACTTCGTCATGTACAAGCACCTGCTGACCCTCGTCGGTGGCAAGCCGGTCATCATCGACAGCTATCCCGATTTCCGCTTCCATGCCGACCGGGTCGAGAAAGCCATCACCCCTCACACCAAGCTGCTCATCCTCAACAGCCCCAGCAACCCCACCGGCATCGTGATGACCGAAGCCGAGGTGAAGTCCGCCGTCGACCTCGCCCGCAAGCACGACCTGCTGATTATCTCGGACGAGATCTACGAGCCGTTCCTCTATGACGCCCCCCAGGGACTGAATCGAGGCTTGCCCAGCCCCGCGCGACTACGACTGCACCCTGGTCCTTCGCGGCTTCTCCAAGAGCCACGCGATGACCGGCTGGCGCCTCGGCTACGCCGCCGGACCGGAGGCGATCATTACCCAGATGACCAAGCTCCAGCAGTACACCTTCGTCTGCGCCCCCAGCCCCCTCCAATACGCCGCCCTGAAGGCAATCGACGTCCCAATGCAGGCGGCGGTCGATGAGTATCGCCGCAAGCGCGATATGGTCTGCGACCAACTCAGCCGCAAGTTCGAAATCGCCCGCCCGCAGGGCGCCTTCTACGTCTTCCCCAAAGCCCCCGCCGGCCAAAAGGGATCAGACTTCGTCGCCAAAGCGATCACCAAGAATGTCCTGGTGATTCCGGGCAACGTCTTCTCAGAGAAGGACACGCACTTCCGCATCAGCTACGCGACAACGGATGAAAAACTTCGCCAGGGGTGCGAAATCCTACTGTCGATGGCGTAGCCACCCAATCACAACCCAACACAACCTAACCCCACCCCTTTCCGTTTAGCCGCGACCCGAAGGGAAGCGCTTCCCGGACGACAAAATGCGGTAACATCTAACGCATGCACCTCTTTGGGCACACCAGAGGACCGAAGGCCCTGGGCATCATTGCCCTCGTGGTCCTGCTGAGCGCCCTCGTCCCCTTCGGGCTATACCTCGCGGCGAATCTTTACTTCGGAAATGACCCGGTTTCGAGCAGCTCTGCCGGCGCCGGGACAGCCAATTCATCTTCCGCGACGCCAGGCGGCGCCTCTCAACCTCAGCAATCCACCGCCGCTCCAGCGCAACTGCCGGCGGCCGGCCCCGCCCAGACCCGGCCAATGATGGATTTGCTGGCGGTCGATCAGAAGACCGGACAACCCATATTGGGCCTGACAGTTGAAGTGACCGGCCCCGGCGGTTGGTCCGGGAGGACACAAGCCGGCGGACATGCCCGCGTGCCGTTGCCGGCGGACAATCATCCGAAAAGTTTCAACATACGCCTCCGCGGCCGCGGCTATGTGGCCAAGCGCTTGCTCTGGATGAGCGGCATGCCATCGCTCAACGATGGCATACTCCCCGCGACATACACCATCGAGATGGAGCAGGGCGTGCGCGTCGCCGGAAAGCTTGTAAATGAAGCCGGGCAGGGGATCGGCGGCGATATCGTCGGGCTGAGGTTCAGGAAGAAGTTTGCCAATCCGCACGAAATGATCGCCGCCATTGTCGGCAACGAGCACCAGGATGTGATTCGCACCGATTCGGATGGCAACTGGAGTTTTAACGGCGCCCCGGCGGACTGCGACGCGATTCTCATCGTCGTCCTGGACCGGCAGCGCCAAAAGGTCCTGAGGAAAATGCAGCCGTTTACGCCGGTTTCCCAGTTGTACGATGGGACCGCGATTGTGACGGTGCCGCAGGTCAGTGACACCGGCGCGGCAGATCGGACGGGGCATCTTTAGTCCGGACTATTTATCGCAGAGTGCGTTGAGAAGAGGAATGTTTGCCACAGATGGAAATCAGATGAAAATCAGATGGTACAGGCTCAGCGCTTTAATTCCGCTTCCCGGGGCAGATTTTTTCGCAGCCCGCGAATGTCCTGCAAAAATTCCTTGCGGAGGACATAGCGGGCCAGCGTTCCGCAGACGAAGCAGAGGATAAAGGTTTCGGTTGCGGTTGCGCCGACGACCCGGCGAGTGATCCAATAGGCGGCGAGAACCGCGGCGAGCCATTCGGCGCTGGAGATCACCGCGAAATCGAGCCAGGGGGTTTGTCTCGCCAGGAATTCCCGCTGCGTCCGGACGTAGCGGATGTGAAAGACGGCCGTCACCAGCAGCGCGGCCAGGTAGGAGAGGGCGATCGAAGCGATTGAACCCTGGCCCAGCAAAGTCAGAATGAAGAAGCAGGCCGCCCCAACGAACCAGGCAGCTCCCGTTGCGATCAGGAACTTCGTCACCGGGGAGGCCCGAGGATATTTGAAATCGTAGAGCCGGCTAAGATGCTCGAGATATTTGAACTGTTGTTTGAGGGAGAGCTTCGATTCCCCGCGGGTTCGCAACGCGAAATGGATGGGGATCTCGCGGATCGATTTGACGCGGCATTTGCACATCAGCTCCAGCGCGATCTTGTACCCCAGCGGCGTGAGGTTCTGCGCATTGGCGTAGCTTTCACGCTTGAGCGCAAAGAACCCCGCCATCGGGTCGGCAATTTTGCCGGCGATCGGCCGGGCGAAGAGGGTGGCGAGCCGGGAATTCATTTTTCGCAGCAGCCCCCACTCGTTGGCGGTGCTGCCGCCGGGCATGTAGCGGGAGCCGAGGACGAAATCCGCCTCGCCGCTGCGCAGTGGCGCGATGAGCTCGGGGAGTTTTTCGGGCGGGTGCTGAAGGTCGGCGTCCATGACGGCAAGGTATTGGCCCCGCGCCTGGGCCATGCCGTGCAGAACGGCGCCGCTTAACCCGTTGGCGGGGTGCGTACGGACGAGCAGTTTCAGGGGATATGTTTTGGCGAGTTCTGCGCAGACCTGCGGGGTGGCGTCTTTGCTGTTGTCGTCGACGATGATCACTTCGAAGCTGGTCCCGGCGAGCGCTTTGCTGATGCCCTCCAGAAGCGCGGGCAGGTTTTCGGATTCGTTGATCGTGGGGACGATCAGCGACACTTCGGGAGCCGGTGGGTTTTGCGGGGAGGGGTCGTGCATGCGCGGGTGGCGTTATGGCATCCTGGGCAGATACACCTGATTTCGGTCCTGCGTGTCGGCGAGTTGATATTTCGTCTTCATGATGTCCAAAATTCCCGGCCAGGGATCGGTCGGCGTGGATATCGTATTGTGGGTCAGGTCAAGATTCACGATCACGGCCCGGAAATGTTGCCGAGTCAGGTCCGAGATTAACGCCTCCTGGGTCTGGGGGTGGCGAACGTCGATGGCACTGAAGATCATGCAGTCGAGCATAAAGGGGCGCTCGCCGGCGAGGATGGGGATCGTGGGGTTGTCCGAGAAGATGGGGCCGTTCACAAACGACTTTTCCGTGTCTGACAGGCAGGCGAGCAGGCAGTGGCGATTGCGTTCGGTTCGCATGAGGTTGATGTCGTTGACGCAGGAGTGGGCGGCGTGGAGGGAGATGACCACGACGAAAACGAGAATCCAGCGGGCGAAGTTCCCCGAGCGGCATTGGACGGCGAGGACGATGAGCGAGGCGATTTGCAGGTCCATGAGGTGGTTCATGTCCGTGCCGTGAGTTCCGAAGATGGCGACCGTGCCGAGGGTGGAGTATCCCATGAGGATTGTGGGCAGCGAGTTCCAGTGGGGGCGGTAGAGGAGCGCGACGATGGCGGCGAGCCAGAAGGCGCCAACGGCGCGGTCGCGGATGACGGTGGCGTGGAGGAAATGGTAGGGGGCCTCGAGAAAACGGGCGATGCCGCTGTTGGCCGATGCGCTGAGGAGGAAGATGTGGCTGAGGCGCCCGCGCTGGCGAATTGCACGGCGGTGACGATCCCCGCGACGGCAAGGAGAAAAATAATCAGCACCCGCGCGGCGTTTTTAAAGTCGCGGCGCAGCAGCAGCCAGGTGACGATCGTGCAAATCCCGAAAAGGCTGGTGATCTTGGTGGCAACCGCCAGGGCGAAACAGATCGCCGCGAGGACGGCGCGAGGCCAGTTGGATTTCTGAGGATTGGAATCACCGAGGGGGAAAGCAACGATAAGGCCCCATACGTCTAGTCCCGCGGCAAGAAGATCGGCTTTGATGCTGAGAATGCCGGAGCGAACGCAGAAGGCGGCGAGGAAAAATGTGGTGAGGGGGATGGCCAGAGAACGGGGCGTTTGCAGCTTGCGCATGAGGACGTAGATGCCCGCGAGGGTGACCAGGGCACAGGCGATCCCCATCAGGAACCCGGTGGGGATGGGCGCCGCCCCCGCTTTGAGGAAGGCGGCGTGGATCAGGAAATGGAGCGGGCCGTACCGGGTGCCCCCGTAGCCCAGGGGTGAGAAGATCGGGCGATAGATGACGCCGCTGGCGGCGTCGAGGGCGAGGGTCGTCCACATTCCCCCTTCGCTTTCGAGGTCGCCATAGTTACGCCAGGAGACGAATTGCCGGGCGAGGCAGCCGATGACGACCAGGGCGGAGGTGATCAGCAGGAGCGCAAGGATAGGGCGCGGGAGTTGTGATTGGGCGTGGGGGATGGAGCGACTGTGCTGCCATCGTCAGGTGCGATCATAAAACGCGTCCCCCTGTGGATCGCGGCCGAAGAGGATTTTCTGGCAGTTGCTCATTGAATTGGATATCGGCGAATTATCGGGGCTTCGGCAAATATACCCAATTTTCGCCATGAACGGAGGTCAATATGTAATTGCGTTCAAGGAGCTGCATGAACCCGGGCCCGAAGTTTCCTTCGTCGGTAAATCGGGTGGGATCGGTCGGTGGCGCGGCAAGGATGACGGCACGGAAATAGTGGGAGGAGATGTCGTTCCAAAATCGCTCGGCGATTTGGGGGTTGCGACGCCAGAGGGTGCGGAACATGAAGGAGTCGAGCATGTAGGGACGCTGGCCGTCAATGATGGGGAGAATGGGGTTCTCGGCGAGGAGGGGACCGGAATTTTGCGCGCGGTCGGCGTCGTGAAGGGCGGCGATCATGTCGCCGTGACGATTTTCGCGGGCGATGCGGACCGTCATGGCGAGATGATTGACCGTCGCGACGAGCGCGAGGATCGTCGCGGCAATGGTTGCGCAGCGCGGAAATCTCCGGGCAGTCCCGATGACGATGACGGAGGCGGCCTGGAGATCGACGAGGTGATTGGCGCTCGTGCCGGGTGAACCGTAGATGGCGACCGTTCCGAGTGTGGCCAGGATGAAAAGGATCGTGGAGAGAGATTTCCAGTTGCGTTCCAGGAGGATCAGGGCGGCGGCGAGGAGCCAGAAGAGCGTGAAGAATCGGTCCGCGTGGATGGCGTCGGAAACGAGGCGATGCGGGCCCTGGACAAGCTGGCGAAGCCCGCCGCCCCCGGCGGCGCAGAGCTGGAAGATTCTTAAGGCGCGGTCGTCGCTGGCCCACTGGGTTGCCCCGGCGGCGAGGATGATCAGGATGAGCCAAAGGAAGGCGAGGATCAGCGCGGGCTTCCATTTTTTTTGCAGGGCGAGCCAGATGAGGGAGGCGGCGATGCCAAAAATGCTGGTGAGTTTTGCCGAGAGTGCCAGCGCGAAGCAAATGGCGGCGAGGAGGATCAGGCTCGTTTTTCGGCGGCGCTGCGAAGCGACGACGGCGGCGAGGCCGCAGATGCTTGGGGCGACGGCGAGCAGATCGCCTTTCATTCCGCCGGCGGTGGTGCAGTAGCAATAGGCGGAGAGGGCGAAGGCGGCCATGGCCGCGCAAATCAGCGGCGGGGATTCGAGCTCGCGCAGCAGCGCATAGATTCCCGCGACGAGGGCGAGGATTGCCAGAACGTCGAGCGCGTAGCCCGCGGCGACGGGGCCGAGCGCGGCGCGCATGAGCGTGGCTTGCAGGACGATGTGCAGCGGAGCATAGCGCGAACCGCCGTAGCCAAGCGGGGATTCGATCGGGCGATAGAGCGTACCGTCGCGGGCGTCGAGCGCGGCGGCGGCCCAGACGCCGGACGTGGGGTCGATGTGGTGATAGGTTTTCCAGGCGACCCCGGTTCGAATCACAAAGGCGAGGGAAAGCAGCGCGGCCGTCCAGCCGACGAATTGATTCAATGCGCGTGAATGTTGCGTCGCAGTTTGGGCGGTCATGGTTTAGTTGGGGCGGTGGGTGCCCCGTCGACGATCACTCCCAGGGCGTTGGCGACGCAGCGCGGGATCGAGAGGGGGACGGGAAGTTGGTAACCATCGCTGGGGTGATTGATGACGTTGACGTTTCCATGCAGGTCGCGGAGGACGAGGGTGGTGCTGCCGCCGCCGTCGAGGACCATGGCGTTGAATGCGTTTCGGGCGAGCATTTCTTCGGCCATGCGATGGCAGCCCATGCCTAGGGAATATTCGGGGCGGTGCCCGTCGACGACGAGAAGGATGAGGGTGTTGCCGGCGCGGTCGATCCCGGCGACGGTGTGGGGGACGGGTTTGCCCGCGGCGGTTTGGTTGGAATCGGGGGGTGCGGAGATTTGGCCGTCGGTCACGATCTGCCACACGCCGGAGACGACTTGGCGGGCGTCATCGGGAAGCCGGGCAAATCGGCCGATGGATACGGCGCCGCGATCGGAAACGACGAGGCTGGGCCAGTCTTGTTCGATGGGGGTCAGAGAATAGAGGTTGCCGTCAGACATTGCCCAGCCGCAGCAGCGGGCCCAGTTGCCCAGGAAATAGGGGTCCTCGTGGCCGA
The DNA here is from genome assembly GCA_963755915.1 of uncultured Phycisphaerales bacterium. Taxonomy (GTDB): domain Bacteria; phylum Planctomycetota; class Phycisphaerae; order Tepidisphaerales; family Tepidisphaeraceae; genus PALSA-1353. The sequence continues at coordinate 533,975 of CAVWLP010000002.1, read as the reverse complement.
GGATGGGGATCGCGTTTTTAGATGCGAAGAGGTTTCCGTTCACCGCGAGCGTCAGGCCGTCGCGCTGAGCCATCTGGGCGACGGGCAGGAGGGAGGTTTCCCAGGGCGGGGCGATTTTCGCGTTGCCGCTGCCGCGCGAGACTTTGAGGTGGATGCGCGGGTTGGTGAGGTCGATGGTGACGATGAAATATCGGGTGGGGGGATTGGTTTCGATAAAGCGATCGATCGTGATGCCGGGCCAGGGGCGGGTGGTGGAGATTTGGCCGCGGCAGCGGGAACCCATTGCCGTCAGGAGAAAAAACAATCCAACGATGCAGCGCATCGCGATCTTCCCCTCTCCCAGTACTCTGGGAGCGGGCAAGCGGGCGCAGCCCGCGCGGGTGAGGGCCGTGTGCGCGCCGAGGTTTTTGTCTGCCCTCACCCCAACCCTGTCCCAGATTACTGGGAGAGGGGGAAATGCGGGGGAATTGTTCGCGAAGCCGTTCATTGATCTACGCAGCATTTCAAGCCTATCAGAGCCTCAAAACCCCGACAAACGGGAGTGATTTTGCAATCGAGTTCGCTTCCCGATAGTCTCTCACCCCGGTTTTCAGGGAATTAAGTTCACATGAGCATTCTTGTCAGCGCGAAAACACGGGTCATTTGCCAGGGGATTACCGGATCGGCCGGGGCCTTTCATACCAAGGGGTGTCTGGATTACGGAACCAAGATGGTGGGCGGCGTAACGCCGGGGAAAGGCGGAACGAAGGAGAGCAATGGCCTTCCAGTGTTCGACACCGTGCACCAGGCGGTCTCGGCGACCGGGGCGGATGCATCGATGATTTTTGTGCCACCGCCGTTCGCGGCCGATGCCATCATGGAAGCCGCGGATGCCGGGATCGCGACCATCGTGGCCATCACCGAGGGGATTCCGGTTTTGGACATGGTGAAGGTGAAGGCCTATTTGAAGGATCGGCCGTCAAGTCGACTGATCGGGCCGAACTGTCCGGGGATTATCACCGCCGGGGAGTGCAAAATTGGGATTATGCCAGGATACATTCACACCCCGCCCAAAGATGCCAAAAGCGGCAAGAGCGTGGGGATCATCAGCCGCAGCGGCACGCTGACGTATGAGGCGGTCTGGCAGTGCAGCACGCGCGGGATCGGGCAGACGACCTGCGTGGGGATCGGGGGAGATCCGGTAAAGGGCCTGAATTTCATCGAGCTGCTGGAATTGTTTGGCAAGGATCCGCAGACGGATGGGATCATTGTGATCGGCGAGATCGGCGGAACGGACGAGGAGGCGGCGGCGGCCTTTGTGAAACAGAATGTAAGAAAGCCCGTAGCGGCATTTATCGCGGGGCGCACGGCGCCCCGGGCCGGCGGATGGGGCACGCCGGCGCGATCATCAGCGGCGGGGAGGGGACGGCGGAATCCAAGATCGCCGCGATGAAGGCGGCGAACATTGCCGTGGCCGATAGCCCGGCGACCATCGGCCTCACGATGGCCAAGGCCATGGGGCTGTAAAATTTTCCGGCGTATAATTGAGCACAGGCATCATTCGAGCAATCCGAACAATTCTAGAATCTCGGTATAAAGCAAGCGGTTCTGGCTGCGTTCAAGCGAATCTGAACGCGCAACCACGATTCAGCAACACAAGGATCCCCGTTTAGCCGCGACCCGAAGGGGAGCGCTTTCCAAGACCATGGGGCTGTAGGTTTTCGGGCGTATAATTGCGGGCAATGAGCGAAGCGGAAGAGCCCCACACCGGCGGGGCCGACGATCATCTGAATTCCAATCGGATCCGCCAGATGGCAGCGCTGCGCCGGGCGGCGATTCGCACGCGGTCCTATTGCTTCATCGGCCTGTGCGTCTGCGTAGTGGGGATTGCCGAGTTGATATTTGAAACGGTGCGTAATTGGCCAACGCCGTTTTCGCTGCGGGGAACCTTGCTGCCGGCCTTCTATATTGTTTGCATCATTCTGCTGATCGCGCTGGCAATTCCTGCGCTTCTGCGCCTGCTGATTCGGTTTCATCGCGAGGCCAAGCAGTCGATTTTGCCCGCGCCCGATCAGCCGCCCGACTTCTCGACGCTCCAGGATGGAAGCCAGATTGCGCGGAATCTGGATGAGATTCAGTGAGGGGGTTTACGTTATCCCAACAATCCCGATTACAATCGCCACTCGACGATGACGCGCGTTGATCTGGTTCAGATTGGCAAGACGTTTGGTTCGACGGTGGCGCTCGATCAGATCAATCTCCGCGTCGAATCGGGGGAGCTGCTGTTTCTGCTCGGCCCCAGCGGCTGCGGAAAGAGCACGCTCCTGCGGATCATCGCCGGGCTGCTCGAGCCCACGTCAGGGCGAATTTTTTTCGATGAAAAGGATGTCACAAAGCTGGCGACCGAGCAGCGCAGCGCGGTCATGTGTTTTCAGAATTACGCGATCTGGCCGCACATGACGGTCTATCAAAACGTGGCGTTTGGGCTGACCCTGCCGGGCCAGAATCCCAGTCGCGTCGAGCATCGCGTGACCGATGCCCTGCGGCTCGTGCAGCTAGAGCAGTATGCCCAGCGCAAGCCCAACGCCCTTTCGGGCGGACAGCAGCAGCGGGCGGCGCTGGCCCGCGCGATGGCCGTGGGGCCCAAGTGTTTGCTGCTGGACGAGCCGCTGTCGAACCTCGACGCCAAGCTGCGAAATGAGATGCGCAGTGAGATTCGGCGGATCTGCAAGTCGGCCGGATACACGACGATTTATGTGACCCACGACCAGAAGGAGGCGCTGTCGATCGCCGATCGGATCGCGCTCATGAAAGACGGGCGAATCGTGCAGATAGGGACGCCGGCCGATCTTTACTACAAGCCGCGGACCAGCTTCGTGGCCGATTTCATCGGGCAGGCGAATCTCCTCAGCGGCGAGGTTGAAGGGGTGTCGAACGGAATCGCCCGCGTGCGGACCGGCGCGGGAACACTTTCGGCCGCGGCCAACGGCGCCGAGGAAAAACGCGTCGTGATAGTAAGCATCCGGCCGGAGCGCATTCGTATCGTGACAGGTGCATCGCCCGTAAACGGCTCCGACAATCGCATCAGCGGAGCGATGCTGGAGACGACTTTCCTGGGCGAGATGTCGGAGCACGTCGTGGAAGTCGGCCGGAATCGGCTGCGCGTCAGCGCTTCGCCCCCAGTGCTGAATCTGGCGGGAAATGTGAATCTTGAGATCGACTCGGCCGATTGCGTCCTGCTGCCGGAATAATCGATGGGGCGATTCGGGTTCATCTTCGTATTTCTGGTTCTCCTGGGGGCGCCGCTGGTGATTCGCGCGTTTCAAAAGACTTCGCCAGGGCCGGAAGAATCGAGCGGCGCACGGCTGGTGATCATCACCCCGCACGGCCAGGAAATCCGCAACGAATTCCGCTGGGCGTTTGCCGACTGGAGCAAAGAGAAATATGGCGAGGCGATCGACCTCGAATTTCTGACCCCCGGCGGCACCGGCGACATCCGCCGGCAGCTCGACACCATCTATCGCGCGATTCGCGACGCCAATGGCGGCAAGCTCCCGCCCGAGGACCAGATTCACACCGGCATCGACATGGTCTGGGGCGGCGGGGATTTCGAGTTTAATTCCAAGCTGAAGCCGATGGGGATTCTCCGGCCGCTTCAGATCGATCCAAAGCTGATGGCAGCGGTGTTTCCGACTCCGACGCTGGCGGGGGTGAAGTTATACGACCAGGAAAAAGACAAGTCGGGAAAATTGCTGCCGCCGAAATGGGTGGGGATTTGTCTGAGCAGTTTTGGGATTATTTTTAATCCGGATTTGTATCGCTCGATGGGGATCACCGAGCCGCAGACCTGGAGCGATCTGGCCGACCCGCGGCTGTTTCGCGCCTTGTCGCTGGCAGACCCGTCGCACAGCCAGTCGGCGGCAGTGGCGTACATGATGGTGATTCAGCGCGGGATGGCGGATGCCGAAACGGAATTCTTCAATCGTCCAGTGAACGCGGGCAAGCGGCCGGCAGAGCTTAAATCGGCACCACAGTACCAGGCGGCTTTGGATGCCGGCTGGAAGAAGGGCATGGGCCAACTGGCATTGATCGCCGGCAACGCGCGTTTTCTCAGCGATTCATCCGCGCAGCCGCCGAACGACGTGGCTTCGGGGGACGCCGCCGCGGGCATGGCGATCGATTTTTATGGACGGGTAACGGAGCAAACCGTCGGCTCAGATCGCGAGAAATTTGTTTTGCCCCACGCCGCGACGGCGATCACGCCCGATCCGATCGCCATTCTTTACAGCACGCACGGAAAGCAACTGGAATTGGCAAATCACTTCATCGAATTTCTGCTCAGCCCCGAGGGACAGCGGCTGTGGATTCTGAAGGTAGGCGCTCCCGGCGGGCCGCGCGAGGTGGCCCTGCGGCGCTCGCCGATTCGACGCGATGTTTACGCCGACCAGACCGGCTGGGCGGACACGCTCAACTATTTCCAAAGCGCCGGCGGCTTCAACGAGCGCGGCGAGTGGATGAGCACGTTTTCCGAGCTTCCCCTGATCTGGGCGGCGGCGTGGATCGACGCCGGCGATCAGCTTCGAGATACCTGCCGAAAGATTCTTCTCGTGCCGGATGAGGCACGCCGAAATTCGCTTTTTGCCGAGCTTGCCAACATTCCGATTTCGCGCCGGAGGTGACGGCAGAAATGGCGGAGGGAACGAAGATTGCCGCCGACCACTCGCAGGACCCGGACATCTGGCGGGCTAGGAAACGGCTCATGTGGTCGAAACGCTTTTCCGAATACTATCGCGCGGTCGGCGTAGAGGCCGACGCCGCGGCGTCGGTCGCATCGGAGAAATAATTGCGATGACGGCAATCAATTCCCGAGCCCGGCATCGCATGATTTCCCTGCTCCTCTACGCATTTTTCGGCCTCTTCTTTCTCTGGCCCCTCTATCGCATCCTGGTTCGCGGATTCGTGACCCAGGGGGGAGAGTTCACGCTCCAGTATGTGCAGGTCATCTTCAGCGATCCGCAACTGGTGCGCGGGCTGATCAATGCCGTGGCGATCGCGCTGATCGTGACGTTGGTCTGCCTGGTGATCGCCATTCCCCTGGCGATCTTGGCCGTGAAATTTGAATTTCCCTTCAGCGGCTGGCTGGCCGGATTGACGCTCGCGCCGTTGGTCCTGCCGCCGTTCGTCGGCGCGATGGGCGTGCGGTTGCTGCTGGGTCGCCTCGGCCCGCTGAGCGTTTTGCTCGGGTTCGGGCAGGGTGCCGGCTTCGACTGGCTCGGCCGATTCCGAATGCTCGGGATGGTAATGGTCGAAGCCCTGCACCTCTATCCGATTCTCCTGCTCAACGTCCAAAATTCACTTGCTAGCGTCGACCCGACAATGGAGCAGGCCGCCGCAAATCTATCGGCCAATCGCTGGACCGTTTTCCGCCGGATCACCCTGCCGCTGATTCGCCCCGGGATTTTCGCGGGCTGCACACTGACGCTGATCTGGAGCTTCACCGAGCTGGGCACGCCCCTGATGTTCGGCTTCAACACCATCACCCCGGTGCAGATTTTCGAGCAGGTGACCGATGTGGCCGACAACCCCCTCCCCTTTGCGCTGGTGGCCGTGACGCTCGTCGTCGCCGTGGGGCTATATCTGATCGGAAAAGTTCTGCTGGGTCGGGAATATGATACATCGGCGGGAAAGGCGACCGTCGCGCAAACGCCCAAGCGATTGACCGGCTGGAAAGCACTGGCAGCGGCGGCGCCGTTCCTGGTCGTGCTTGGTCTGGCCCTCCTGCCGCATATTTCAGTGGTGCTGACCAGCATCAGCGCGACCGGCCAGTGGTATCGCTCGATATTGCCGCGGGAGTTTACCGCCAATCATTACCTGGCCGCGCTCACGAACGACTTGGCGATGCCGTCGATCGTGAACTCGGCAATTTACGCATTCGCCGCGACGGCCATCAGCGTCTTGGTCGGCCTGGGCGTCGCAATCATCGCTGTGCGCAGCCGGCTCGTCGATCGCGGCGTCATCGAAGCCCTGGCGATGGTTCCCCTTGCGGTCCCGGGTCTGGTGCTGGCGTTTGGATTTCTGGCCATCAGCGTCTCGCTGAAACAGAAGTTCGGCGAAAAACTGCCGGTCTGGCTCGACGCCCAGGAGATGCCCGTGGTGTTTCTTGTGCTCGCGTACGCCGCGAGGAGATTGCCATACATGGTGCGTTCAACGGTCGCGGGCCTGCAGCAAACCCCCGTCGATTTCGAGCTTGCCGCGGCAAATCTGGCGCCTCCCGCTCGACGGTTTTGCGGCGCATCACAATTCCCCTGATCCTGGCGAATCTGGTCGCCGGGGCGCTGCTCGTGTTCACCTTCTCCCTGCTCGATGTCAGCGATTCGATTATCCTCGCCCAGAAATCCGCGTGGTTCCCGATCACGCGGGCCATCCTCGAATTGTCGCAGCGATTGGGAGATGGCTATTACATCGCCTCCGCCCTCGGCGTGTGGATGATGCTGGTGCTGACCGCAACGCTGCTGGCGACGAATCGGCTGCTGGGCAGAAAAATGGGGGCGGTGTTCAGGATGTAGCCCGCATGGCGGGAAATCCGAAACTCGAAATCCGAATGACGAATCAAATTCAAAATTCGAAGTTCAAAATTCGAATTTCGGTCATTCGAGTTTGATTCGTCATTCGAATTTCGAGTTTCGAATTTATCACCTCAGTCTATCGTCGTCCCCACCGGCTGATTCTTCCCAATCGGATTCCCCGTTCCTTTGATCTCCAGCATCCGATCCAGCGCCACCAGCGCCCACTTTCGCGTTTCCGCGTCCACCCTGATCTGATTCACAACCCTCCCCTCGACAAGATTCTCGATCGCCCAGCAGAGGTGCTGAAGATCGATCCGATACATCGTCGTGCAAAGGCATTGGCAATCGCTGAGAACGATGATTTTCTGCTCCGGATGCTCGCGCGCCAGGCGATTGACGAGATGCACTTCTGTGCCAATCGCCCACTGCGTCCCCGGCAGGGCCGAGTTGATCTGCTGCACAATGTACGCCGTGCTCCCCGCCAGATCGGATTTATCCACGACCTCCCTTCGGCATTCCGGATGGACGATCACCTTGATGCCGGGATATTTCGCCCTCGCCTGATCGACGTGCTCCGGCCGGAAAAGCTGATGGACCGAGCAATGGCCCTTCCACAGCACGAAGGTCGATCGCTCAACCGCTTGCGGATCATTGCCCCCAAAATCTTTGTTTGGGTCCCACACGATCATCGAATCGGCGGGATATCCCATCGCCAGCGCGGTGTTCCGCCCCAGATGCTGGTCCGGGAAAAAGAGCACTTTGTTTTTTTTATCGGTCCGTCCCCCTGCCCCGCCGGCCAGTGCCCACTCAAGCACGTTCCGGCAATTGCTGCTCGTGCACACCGCCCCGCCATGCTGCCCCACGAAGGCCTTGATTGCCGCCGAGCTGTTCATATAGGTCACCGGCACGATGACCTGCCCAGGCGAAACGTCCCGCAGCTGGTCCCAGCACTCCAGCGTTTGATCGATGTTGGCCATGTCCGCCATCGAGCACCCGGCGCCCAGGTCCGGCAGGATGACTTTTACGTTTTCCGAAGTGAGCACATCCGCCGACTCCGCCATGAAATGCACGCCGCAGAATATGACGAATTCGGCGGTCTTTTGTCGCGCCGCGTTTCGGGAAAGTTCGAAGCTGTCGCCGATAAAATCAGCGAATTCGACCACCGCATCCTGCTGATAGTGATGCCCGAGGATCACCAATCGCGCCCCCATCGCCTCTTTCGCCGACCGAATGCGCACGCGCAACTCGCTGTCTGACAGCTCTTTATAAATCTGCGGCAGCGGTTGTTGCCAGGCCAAACTCATCGCATCCGTCCTCAAAAAGCCTGCGGCTTCGTCTCTAATTCTAGTACCCACCGAGACTTTTGTCTTTTCGGAGCCTGTCTCATAATCACCGTAAGTATTAACTATTATTCATCTGTCCGAAAGCCTTTGGCCGATGGTACTTGCAGGCCAAAAGCGGCCATCTTCGCCACGTGGGAAAGGTAAACGTAAGGCTTTCCACTTCTCTCTCACTTTCGCTTTTTTTCTTTGGAAGGAGCTCGATCATGCTTCGGAAAGGTTTAGTCGGCGCAGCCCTCGCTGTGTTGGCACTGGGTTCAGCGGCAATGGCGGATGATTCCCAGGCAACGTCAGGCAATACGGCAGGGGGAAGTTCGAGCCAGATCGCCCTTTCGCAATATGCGATCAATCCGGACGCAAGCAATCCGCTGCTGTATGCGGACGATCAGTCGGCCGCCCCCGCCGCCGCGGCGCCTGCCGCCGCACCACCCGCGGCCGCCCCAGCGGCGCCCGAAGGGGCCATCATGTGGGGCCTCGATCAGATCGGCGTCGGCAAGGTGCTCGAAAAATGGAACATCGGAATCACCGGCTACGTGGAGGGCGGTTATTTTTACGATTTCACCGAGCCGAAAAATGCTCCGGGCAACGGTGATCGCGCTCTCTCCACCGATCGCATCCTCTTCCCCGGCGACTACAAAAACAGCGCGATGCTCAACCAGCTCGATCTGGCCATCCAGAAAACCATCCCCGATACCACCAAGTTCGACTTTGGCTTCGACATCGAAGCCTTCTACGGACGAGATGCCGTCTATACCCATTCCAACGGAATTCTCGACAACGGCAACAAACACGGAAATACCAGCCCCGATAACGATCTCGATCTCGAGCAGGCCTACCTGACCTTCGCGATCCCCCTCGGCAGCGGCATCACCATCACGGCCGGGAAATTCGCCACGCTAATGGGATATGAGACGATCAACCCTACGACCAACACGTTCTACACCCACGATTATCTCTTCAGCTATGCGGTTCCGTTTACGCAGACGGGCGTGCTCTTCGCCTACAGCTTCACTCCCAACCTTACTGTTACCGCCGGGTTTACACGCGGGTGGAACCAGTCGACCTCCGACAACAACGGAGCGATCGACTTCCTCGGCCAGGTTGGCTGGCAGATCAACAGCGCCATCAAGGCAACCGTGAATCTCTCCGAAGGCCCCCAGTCGACCGACGACAATCACGATTACTGGACGGTCATCGAAGGCATCTTGAACTGGCAGCTTGCCGACCAGCTCGGGCTGGGCGTTGATTCGGTGTATGGCGACGCCAACGCCATCGCCCAGTGGTATGGCGTGGCAGGTTATCTCATGTTCGATCCGGGCATGAACAAGTACATCAAGGCAAACCTCCGAGCCGAGTATTATCACGACGGCCGCGGTTTCACCGTCGGCACCGGCGGATCGGATACCAACTACTTTGAAGCCACCCTCGGCGGCGCCATCACCCCCACGCCCGATACCAACCTTCTGCAAACCCTCACCATCCGCCCGGAAGTTCGCTTGGATATGGCCGATCATGCGGTCTTCGACAACACGCACCACACCCAACTCACATTTGCGGTGGATGCGTTCATCAAGTTCTGAAGACAGGCTGAAAACGAGCCGATTTTTACCGCAGGACCACCAGTCCCGCGGTTTTCTTTTGGGTTTGCCAGGCTCTGTCTGAAAACTCTGATGGGCCGCGCCGGCCATGGCTTGGCCCGAATCAAGAAGCGAGGACGAATATGGGTTTAAACAACCCTTTGAGGACGAGCGACGCCGAGTCGGGCCAAGCCATGGCCGGCCCGGAGGGTTCGAGCGGAAATGGGCCATCTACGTCGTTGCCGCTCCTCGCCGTGTGTTATATAAACACTGCTTCGTCGCGTCGCCCGGCATCTGGCCCATTTCCGCTCGAACGCGGCCCATCAGAGTTTTCAGACAGAGCCTAAAATTGGCGATCCGTGCCCGACGATAAGAATCCAACTTCGCCCGTTCCCATCCGCATCGACGAGCTGCTGGCCCGCAAGGCCCCGGCGATCTCGTTCGAGTTCTTTCCCCCCAAGACCGAGGCCGGCTTCGCCTCCCTGTTCACGACCATCAAGGATTTGCAGCCCCTGCGCCCAAGCTATGTTTCGGTCACCTACGGCGCCGGCGGCAGCACCCGCCAGAAAACCGTCCAGCTTGTCGAGCGGATCCAGCGCGAGTCGGCCATCCGCTCGATGGCCCACCTCACCTGCGTCGGCCATACCGCGCAGGAAATCGGCGCAATCCTCGATGAACTCTGGTCCGCCGGCGTCCGAAACGTGCTCGCCCTGCGCGGCGACCCCGTCGCCGGCACCGGCGGCGCATTCGTCGCCACCGAGGGCGGATTTTCCTATGCCAGCGATCTCGTCAAATTCGTCCGCGGCCGCCACGATTTTTCCATCGGCGTAGCCGGCTATCCCGAAGGGCATCCGCAGTGCCTCAACCGCACGCGGGATATGGAGATGCTGAAATTAAAGCTCGACAATGGCGGTCGGTTCGTCGTTACGCAGTTATTTTTCGACAACGATGATTTCTACCGCTTTCGCGATGGGGCACGGAAGATGGGGATCAATGCGCCGATCATCGCGGGGATCATGCCGATTATGAACGTCTCGCAGATCAAGCGGTTCATCAGCATGTGCGGCACGAAGATTCCGCATTCGCTGCTGGTGAAGCTGGAGGCCGTCGAGAATGACGCCGAGGCGGTCTACCGCACGGGGCTGGAGCATTCAATCGAGCAGTGCCGGAATCTGCTTTCACAGGGGGTGGATGGGCTGCATTTTTATACCCTGAACAAGAGCCGGGCGACGGTGGAGATTGTGGGGGCGCTGGGGGCGAAACACGCGTTTTAGGGGCGTGTGGCGCTAATTCCTGGCCGCCCGCCTTTCTTCCCTTCCCCTGGTACTCCGGGGGAGGGCAGGGGTGGGGGCCGATGTCCCAAGTGGCCATGAAACAGCCCCACACCCGAAAAGCACCGCAAGCAGGGATTTGTAGTGAAATGATCTTCGATGCCATTATAATTGACGGCCGATAAGGAAAAGCGTTCGATGCAAAAGGTCCAGCTCAACGATCAGCTTTACAAGGAAGCCGAGCGGCGGGCACGCGAAGCGGGCTTTGCGAGCGTTGATGAATTCGTGGCGGACCGGCTGGAAAGCGATTTTTCCGAGGAGCAGGAGAATTTTGATCACCTGTTCACGCCCGAAGTGATTGCCGAACTCGACGAGATTTCGGATGGAATCTAAGCCGGCGGAAAGACTTTTACGTCCGAGGAAGTCCGCGAACATTTCCGAAAGAAATCGAACGCATGGCGAGCCAGCCACCCGGAATGACCGTTGATGCGTAATTTTTACACCGCTCAAGACTGGCAGAACAAGCTCGAGTAGACGTGAGGCAGAACAGCTCTATCGCTTCGAAGGCTTGAACAGATCTTCGAGCCGCCCAAGCGTGTGCCAGATGTATAACCCCATAACGGTCGTTGTCAGACCGAAAAGAATGAGCACCCAGATCGGCGTGCCGAGTTTTTTCAGTTGCGCGGCATCGCCGGCGCTCATGGTCCAGCCAATTCCCAGATAAGCGCCGTTGGCAACAAGGCAAAGTCCGGTGAAAAATCCGAATGCAATATTCACGGGCTTGGAGAATCTCCGTCGAACGAGCAGCCACACGAGCAGCGGGATTACACTTCCCCAAACAGGTCCACCCCAGACTTCCAATCGCGGCGAGGGATTCGGATCGACGTCCGTGCGGGAAAAATCAGTAAAGGGTAGCACAACCCGCCGCACTCGTCCGCCCCCGGCCAGCGCGGCAAGAACGTGCCCGGATTCATGCACGGCCATCATCGCCATCCACGAAACGTACAACGTCACGACGGCCAAAATGATACGGGTCGGGCGATTCATTAAAAGTCTTGAAAGCGTTCGTGGCTTGGGGCGTTTTATCGGCTAAAGGCGATCTCCTGATACGGCTCACCCGGCTTATGGGGGCTAATCCGGATCATAACCTTGCGTTCCAGCCTTTTGAGGAATTCCAAAAGTTTGTCCGTCGTGAACCGGCTGAAATGACCGTTCATCAAATGCGAGACTTCCGGCTGTTTGATCCCCAATAGCGAGGCGACTTCCCGTTGCGGCAGGTTCTTGTCTTTGAGTATCTGAAAGACATGAAACCCGATCTTTGCCCGTGCAAACAATTCGTCGGCGTCATCGCGCCCCAGGTCGGCAAAGACATTGCCGGAGCCTTTGTCGAACGTCGGCTTCTTGTGGTTATTCTTCATATCTCGCCAGCTCCCTTGCTTCCGCATAACGTTGTTTGATCAGGTCAACATCCTGTTTTGGCGTTGCGATGCCTTTCTTCGATTTCTTCTGAAAGGCGTGGAGCAAAGATTTTTTTGCCGAGTTGGACGGCCACAACCGCCCGGTAGGCGTCGCCTGTGTACCGCAAAGCGATTTCGATCACGCCGCTGCCGACTCCCCTGAACGGCTTGGCGTCTTTGGGCATTCCGCCGAACTGGATCAATTGCAATTCATCGCCGATCAATTTCTGCGCCGTCGGAAAACGCCTGAACATTTCGCCTGGAATTTCCCAGCCATACCAATGATCGCAGCACCGGCGTTTCTCGCCTGTCATCCTCCTTAAAATCGGTCAAAATTTACTCCTTCATGATATAGGATATTTCCTATAACGTCAAGTTTCGTCTGTCAACCGCGCTGCAATGCTCCGCAGGACCAATACATTGCTTCATGTCCATCCCAACCCCCCATTCAATAGGCAATAGGAAATCATCGCCTTGCCTCATTCATCATTCGGCAATCGGACTTCGGTGAGCCGAGTCGAACCGCAATCCCCATTCCCTCACCTCCTCCCCCTCCCCAGCGGCAAAGTCGCCTGATCAATCACCGCCCTATGCCTCCTCTTCTCCTCCACCACCCTCCTCTTATGCTTCTCCCACTCCATTTCCCTCTTCATCTCCCCCGCATCCCCCGATCCGGCTTTCTGCTCCTTCAGCACCCCCAGCCCCCGCAGCAATTGCAGCGCCGCCGCGCATCCCCATTCTCCAGCGCCCGCTCCACCGCCACCGTCGCCTTGTCCGCCATCCCCAATAGGCGCGACCGGGCGCTCTGATGCATCTGTTCGCACCACCGGTTATACGCCGCATCCTCCTTCATCCACAGGTACAGCGTCTGCCTCGATATCCGGCAAATCCGCGACGTCTCTACCAGCGATTTCCCCTCCACCAAAAACGAAAGCGCCCGCTGCTGCTCCGCACCCAGTTTCAAAACCGCCTTCCCAAGCTCGTCATCCGCCCCGGCCGAGTCGCCCCCCTTTAACTGCATCTCGCCTGAAACAACCCCGTCTGACACCTCTTCGCCAGATTTATCCGCGCCGTCATCATGCAACATGTCCGTATTGACCCCATCTTCTTCCAGCATGAATTCACCCCATAGTAAGAGATTTACCATATCCTAACAGATACCGTACAAAAGTCAAGCAAAATATCCTCCGATTTGTTTATCATCCGTTAAACAACCGATCTTTCCCAAGCGTAAGATAGCATATACTAACAAAAGTCGCCGAAAACGTAAAAAAATGTAAAATTATGTAAAATTTGCCGGACCGCATCACCCGCAAACCCCTGCCGAATCCAGCATTGCGCTATTGAAAGATCGCCTCCGGATCCTCGTACAGCGTAGGCCCAGAGAGGTTCTCCTCCGCGGCGAGCGGATTAGATGTGGACTTCTGCTGCGGGAAGTCGTTGCCGTCGATGGATTCAACATGCCCGTCCGCGAAGGCGACGTTGGCAACGGTCGAATCGCCATGATCCCCATGATGCCGGTAGCCGATGTCGCAGTTGGTCTGCCCGAGGCGGTCGTCAGGCTGCGCCGGTAAATACCCCGTCGGCAGCGACGATCAGGCGGGAGGAATGCTTGATCGCGGAAACTTTGTGCGGGAGCATGAACTGGCCGTTGATGTCGGGCCCCCAGCCGACCTCGTTGGTGTAGTAGACATCCTTTTGGCTCAGATTGGGCAAGGGGCTCGAGGGCGGTCCGACGGGGTTGAAGGCGTTGATCCAATAGCTACAGCGGATGATCTTGTTGAAGCCGAGCGTGGGGATGGTGAGGGGAATCTGGGGATCGTCATCACCGCCGGTGGGCCCGGGGAATTCCATGGGCCATTCGATCCAGCCGCGGGAATTTTGGTAGGCGGTTCCCGTTGGGCCCTGGGCCATGCCGTCGTTGTCGGTGGTGAAGGGGCAATAGAAAACAGAGTTGCTCGATTGAGCGGGTTCGCGCGTGTATCCGTCGCGGTCGAGGATGGCGGCCCAGCCGTCCATCGCCTGAGGGGCGCCGAAACAGGTGTAGTTGGTGGTTGCGCCGGGGAGCCAGGGGACGTTATATGCGGGGACGACGATTCCGTCATGGTCGATGGAATAGGCGATCAGCGCCTGTCCGATCTGGCGAAGGTTCGACATGCACTTGATGGAGTCCGCCTGCTGCCTGGCCCGGCTGATAACAGGCAGGAGAATCCCCAGCAGAACGGCAATGATGCCGATCACGACAAGAAGCTCGATCAGGGTAAACGCGCGGGCGCGGGGATTGTTCATTTTCGATTAGCCCCCGGGCGCCGGTGTAGCGGACGCGCCAAATGCTGTTCGATCCATCGTCGCTGACGAGGAGGGAGCCCTGGCTGTCGACGGTAACGCCGACGGGGCGGCCCCAGACGTCGCCGGAGTCGGTGACGAAGCCGGTTAGGAAATCGTCGTATTCACCGCCGTCGGATTTGCCGTCTTTCATGGGGACGCAGATGACTTTGTATCCCGTTCGCAGGGAGCGGTTCCAGGAGCCGTGCTCGGCCGCGAAGGCAAAGCCGCTGAATTTGCGGGGGAATTGGGTGGCTTCGTAGAAGGTGATGCAGAGGGAGGCGGAGTGGGTCTGGATGAGCACGTCGGGGACGATGACCTTGTCTGCCAGTTCGGGATGAGCGCCGGCATGGCGCGGGTCCTGGTGGTTGCCGATGTAGTACCACGGCCAGCCGTAGAATCCGTTGTCCTGGATGTGGGTGATGTAGTCCGGCGGGACGTTGTCGCCGAGCTCGTCACGCTCGTTGACGGAGGCCCAGAGAATTCCACTGTTCGGATCGATGGCGAGGCCGACGGCGTTGCGAATGCCGGAGGCAAAGATGCGGAAGCCGGTTCCATCGGGATTAAATTGCAGGATATCGGCGCGATTTTTTTCTGCGACGGGGTTATCGTCGACATTGGAATGGGAGCCGACGGAGACGAACATTTTGGAGCCGTCAAGGGAAAAGACGACGTCGCGGGTCCAGTGTCCGCCACCGGTCAGGCGGCCGCCGCTGGGGATGTCCGGGACGATCATCTCCTGGGCGGCGCGGGCGGTGGTGTCGCCATTCTGGTACGGATAGCGCACGACGGAACCGGTGTTGGCAATGTAAACGTACTGCGGATTCGGCCCCGGTGGATAGAACGCAATGCCAAACGGCTGTTGGAGATCGGCGGCGAAGACGTGTTTTTCGGCGATCGTTCCATCGGCGTTGGGATGGAGGACGCTGACGCGATTGGCGCTGCTTTCGGCGACGAAGATATCGCCGTTGGGGGCGGTGATGATTTTTCGCGGATTGCGGAGGCCCGCGGCCAGGAGATCGACGGTGAATCCAGGGGGAGCTTTGGGCAGAACGCCGTCAGGTCGGCGGACGATGAAAGCCATTTCTCGAGCGGAGGGCGTGGCGTAGGGCGCTGGGAGATCGGCGACGGTGATGACGCGGCGAACGCCGGGCGCGTCGGCGGAGAAGTCGCCCATGGCGGCGGCGCCTTTGCGCAATTCGGTGGAATCATCCGTTTGGGCGGGGGCGATCGTGGAGAAGGCGAAGAGGCTGAGGGCGGCGAGCGTCGCAAGCTTCGCAGCGAGAGCGCAATACGAGGAGGGTTTGGAGATCGCGCGAGAAAATTGCATTTTGGTCCCCATTTGGTTTTTGGCGATGGCAAAATCGGATTGTTCCGTCCACACGGCGAGGACGTTTTGATGGCTCACTTTAGCGGCGAAGGCGAGTGGTGTTAAGGACGTTGTCGTTGGCGCTAACGCGGTATTAAGATTCCGATTGAGCCAACGGCAAAACATGGTCGCGGGTCAGCGGGGCGATTTGGAGGTCGCCGGGGTTTTTGGGATCGACCCAGGCGATTTCGGCGATTTCAGAGGCGGGCGCGACGGAGCCTTCGATGTCGACGAAATAAATCGCCGCTTCGACGAGGTGCTGCGGCTCATTGACGGCGGGCGCGGAAAAGTGTCCGCAGAATCGCGTTCGTAATGGAGTGCAGTTCAATTCTTCCCCAAGCTCGCGATGAAGGGCGTCGAGGGGCGTCTCGTTTGGATTGATCTTACCCCCTGGCTGGATAAACGTCTGGGTGCCGAGTTTGCGCACCAGAAGCGTGTGGCCCTGGGTATTGTTGATGATCGCGGCGGCAATGCGAATGGTTGGTGATTTCGCCATTTTGGGGCCAATTGCGTTGCCTATTAGACAACTTTAGCGGATTGCGATCAAGTATATTTGCCGTGATGGCAAATATTTTAGTATATTTCGATGCTGGCGATGGCGTATTTGTCGCGCATCTTCGTTTACCCCATCAAGTCGCTCGATGGCGTTTCCGTCGATTCGGCGAGGGTGCTTCCCACCGGCGCCCTGGCGGACGATCGGCGGTTTGCGATTTTTGATGGATCGGGTCAGTACGTCAATGGCAAGCGAAATCCGCGCGTTCACCTGTTGCGATCGGCATTCGATCCGGTGAGTCAGACGTTGAAGCTCGCGGTTGGCGAAGACGACAAATCGAACACGTTTCATATTTTTTCGCAGCGCGATGCGCTGGAAGCGTGGTTGGGGGAATTCTTCGGGTTTACGGTGTCGTTTCGGGAAAATGTTGGCGCCGGTTTTCCGGACGATACGGATTCTCCGGGTCCGACCCTGATCAGCACGGCGACGCTGCGCGATTTCGGAATGGTTTAACCTGCCGCTCGAGCAAACCCGGGCGCGGTTTCGGACCAATCTTGAAGTGGATGGGGTTCCGCCGTTCTGGGAGGATCAGTTGTATGGTCAGCGCGGGGTTACGGTGCGATTCAGGATTGGTGAGATCGTTTTCGACGGAATTAATCCGTGCCAGCGATGTGTGGTTCCGGCGCGGGACCCGCTGACGGGGATGAGCGTTCCTGACTTTGCGAAGAAGTTTGTGGAGCTGCGGCGGAAGTATTTGCCGGAGTGGGCGGAATCTTCGCGATTCAATCATTACTATCGGCTGGCGATAAATACACGATTGGTTGATCTGAAGCCGTCCGGCATTCTGAGCGTTGGGGACAAAATTGAGTTGATCGGTCGGATAGGCCAGCCGCAGGCGCCGGCGGTTGCGGCGGGCATTCCGCAACCGGGGCGTTGGAGCGGGAGGCTTCGGGTGGCGGGTGTGTCTGACTGCACGCCGTCTGTGCGGACGTTTCGGCTGTCGCCCATCGACGGGGAGAAACTTCCGTTCGCCTTCCTGCCGGGGCAGTTTTTGAACGTGGAAGTCATGATCGATGGAGTTCTGCATCGGCGGTGTTACACGATCGCTTCGTCGCCGACATGCAGGGAGTATTGCGAAATCACCGTCAAGCGCGAGCAGGCGGGAACCGTATCGCGCCATTTGCATGAACATCTCAGGCAGGGGATGGAGGTTGGCGTTTCGGGGCCGGGCGGGCGGTTTACGTTTACGGGGGAGGAGGCGGATTCGATCGTGCTCGTGGGGGCGGGGGTGGGGATTACGCCGCTCATGTCTGTGATTCGCTATCTGACGGATCGGCAATGGCCGGGCAAAATAGACCTGGTCTATTGCGCCAGGACCGAGCGGGAGATTATCTTTCGGGAGGAATTGAAATCGCTCGCCGAAAAGGGCGCCAATTTGCGGGTGGTGACGACGTTGACGCAGGAGCCACCGGGTGAATGGTCGGGTTCGCGAGGGCGGATTTCCATGGAGTTACTTGGCAAGGTGCTGAATGGCTCGAAGGGACGACGGGTGCATATTTGTGGCCCGATTGAGATGGCCAATGATGTGAAGCGGATGCTCCGGGACGCGGGGGTGGCGGACGATCAGATTCGGTCGGAGGCGTTTGGGGGAGCGGCGCCGAAGACAACGACACTTGCTCATGCGAATAATGGGGGTTCGGTGGTTGGCTCAGTGACGTTTGCGGAGTTGGGAAAGTCGGCGCCGGTGCACGCGGGAGAAACGGTTCTTGATGCCGCGTATCTTGCCGGAGTGGGGATCGATCGAGGCTGCCTGGCTGGAATCTGCGGACGGTGCAAGGTGAAACTTTTGTCGGGTAATGTTCAGATGGACGTGGATGAGGGTCTAAGTGATTGCGACAGGGAGCATGGTTTTATTCTCGCCTGTCAGTCAAAGCCGGTGGGAAACGTCGCGATTGACGTTTAGAAATCGGCGACAAGGACAAAAGAGCGGAAAGCAAAAACCCTCGCGAGGGTTGCGAGGGTTTTTGGCTATTCAAGATTTTGGGGGAGGGGATTAGTAGCGGTCGCGATTTCCGCGGTCGCCGCGGTCTCCGCGTCCACCACCGCCGCCGTAGCCGCCGCGTCCACCGCCGCCGCCGCCACCGAAGCCGCGTCCACCACCACCACCGCCGCCGAATCCGCGACCGCCACCGCCGCCGCCGCCACTGCGTTCTTCGCGTGGGCGCGCTTCATTGACGGTGAGGGCGCGGCCGTTGTGCTGTTGGCCGTTGAGGGCCGTAACCGCCGCGGTTGCTTCCTGGTCGGTCGCCATTTCGACGAACCCGAAGCCCTTGCTGCGGCCGGTGTCCCGGTCGTTGATGATTTGTGCGGAAACCACCTGCCCGTGCTGGGCGAATAACTGTTCGAGTTCCGAGCTATCCACGCTGTAGCTCAGGTTACCCACATACAACTTCTTACCCATTTGGAATCTCCTTTGAATGGGTAGACCAAAAGCCCGAGGTCATTGGTTCTTTCCGGGCCAAATCGAAAGAGGCTGCATAAGCAACCATTGCGGGAGGGATAAAACGGACACGGAGGAGAGACAATGCACGAGACGCTTTCCTGAGGCCGATCGACTAACCCGCCACCTAAGAACCGTAGTCTACCCCGGTCTTTAAAGGCAATCAAGCAAAAAGATGTCGCTGCCGGAGTACCTTAGGGCGGGGGTGCGATTTGAATTCGGGTGAAAGTCGGTGGTCTCTTTAAATGCGAATGCGATGCAGGGGAGGCGGGAGACGGCCCATTTATTCAAAGCTCTTTCTCCCGCCTCCCCCGCACCCCCTCCACCCTCTTTACCTTTTCTTAACGGTCTGAAGCCGGTAGACAGGAAACCCCAAATTCCAGGCGATATATGGCGTTTTCTAAACGAAAATGACGGCGAGGAGCGCCAGCTTTGGATGGAACCCTCGCTAATTTTCATTGGAAATTCGCAGTCGGTATTTCCTTACGGCTCGGCAGAAAAGGCCTCGTAGGAATGCGGGGGGAGCTGGAATGAGAAGAGGGTTCTGGGGGGTGCTGAAGGTCGGGAGGTCGGGGATGGGGCAATGTTGGGGTGGCCGGTGATGATCCAGTTGGTTTGGAGGTCGCGGAGGCGGGCTGCGGGGGAGGTGAGTTCGAGGGTGGCGTAGGAGGGGGTTGGGAGATAGGACTCGGCGATGAAGGTGTTGTTGTCATAGGCGAAAAGACTTACCTGGCTGGGGGCGTTGAGGATTGCGGGGAAATTGGCCAGGAGGGCTCGGCGAATTGGGGCGAGGGCTTCGGGGGGGAAATCGTACAGGTCGGCGAAATTGTCGGGGATTGTCAGGACGTAAAGGATTCCGGTTGAATAGCGGTTCATGAGCAGGATTGGATAGCCGTTTCCGTTGGCAATACCGGTGAGGAGCATCCAGGCGTCGTTGGTGAGGAAGTCGATCTGTGGGATGAGGATGCCGGCGGGGCGGGAGACATGGCCGAGCGGGCGGCCGCGCGGGCCCTGGAAATCGGTGATGATTGCTTTGCGGTCGGTGCAGCGCAGCTCGCAGATGTCGTCGATGCCTCTGTCCTGGAGGGCGTGCAGGAGGCCGGAGGTTATGACGACCGATTTTCCGGCGGTGAGTTGGGATTTGATTTTTTGGACGATGTCGGGGTCGAACTTTGCGGATTCGGTGAGGAGGATGGTTGGGGCGTCGGTGGGGAAATCGGGATGGAGATCGATGGGGATGCCGATCATGCCAAGGTAGTTGTGGAGATAGTCTTCGCCGGTGGCGTGAGGCGGGCGATAGCTTTGGAGGCCGATGGGATTGCCGAGTTGGCCGAGAAAGGCGTCGACCTGGCGGAGGGAATAGTCTGCGGCTTTGGCCATGGTGGGTGGGGGAGGGGCGGTGATCTGCCGGTTGGCGGCAGCGAACTGGGAATAGTTGAAGCTGGTGGGGAGGTCCTGCCACTGGTCGCGGTTGCCGGGGGCGGTGGGCTGCTCGAGGGCGGCGAAGTTGAAGAGCATGATTTCGCGCGGCTTGGCGAAAGCGGTGTCCCACAACTGCTCGGCATAGCGATCGATGGTTTTGACGTCGAAGGTGTCGATCCAGCCTCCGCCGTTGCGATCCGGGGCGATGTTGTCGAAATAGCGCACGATATTGTAGCTCTCATAAGCCTGGAGATGCTGCTCGGTGAAGAGGGGGTCGCGCGTTTCGGTGCCGGTAAAGATGCCGTCAAAAATCTGCGGCTCGCGGGCCAGATCGTATCCCAAGCCCTGGAAGTGTTCGTACCAGTTCGGGAACTTGATGATGATTCTGACGTTGGGGTTTACCGCGCGGGCGGGTTTTATGAGGAGGTTTTGGGAAGCATCGTCCATTGCGGCGAGGCGGTAGTCGGTCCAGGTTCGATCGCCTTTGGCGGAAATGTCGGCGTCGGTCTTGGTGCTGTAGAAGTAGAAATCGTCGAGGATGATTTCGTTGAAGTGCCGGGCGGTGAGTTCGACGACGCTTTGGATATATTTGCGATCATCGGGATCGGCGTAGGAGAAGGAGCGGAACTGGCCGGCCTGGCTGATATCCTGAAGCGCCAGCCCACCGGCGACGCGGATGCCCTGATCGGTGAAGAATTTTTTGATCGGCTCGATGGAATCCTCATCGGCGATCTGGCGGCTGCGATAGGTTTCGATGTAGACCTTGTCCACGTGGAGCTGGGAGGAGATGTGGCTCCAGTGCTGCTGGAGCTAGCGGAGGTCTTTCATTTGCCGGGTGATGGCGACGGGGATGTATACGGCGACGGAGAAATTCTTGAAATTGCCGTCGGCGCGGGTTGGAATCGGTGTGGATAAGCAAGCGATTGCTGCAACGATCAGGATAAGTGCCTTCGGGGAGAGCGATTTCATGATTCCTCGCTGGGTGGGGGTTTATTCGGTGCCAATGGCGCTGGCCATGGCGTGGGTTTGGACGTGGGTGATGCTGATGAGCCAATGTTTGATGCCGAGTTGGGCGGCCATTTTGGCGGATTCACCGGTGAGTTGGATGCCGGGCCGGCCGGCGTGGTCGCGGGTGACGTCGATGTCGGTCCAGGAAATGCCGCCGCGCCAGCCGGTGCCGAGGACTTTCAGGACCGCTTCTTTGGCGGCGAATCGGCCGGCGAGGTGCTCGAAATAGCGCTTGGGGTTTTGGGCGCAATATTGCTGTTCGGCGGGGGTGAAGACGCGGTCGAGGAAGTGCTGGCCGTGCTCGGCGTGGAGGTGGCGGATTCGCTCGATTTCGACGAGGTCGATGCCGTGGCCGATGACAGACATGGATGATCATTATCAATGCCGAATGCCGAATGCCAAATGCCGAATTGAAATGCGGCTTTTCTCCGTCATTCGGCAATTGGCATTTGGCAATTGGCAATTGGCAATCTCTTCTCACGGTTTTGCCCGGAGGAGTTCCTGGTTTGAGCGGTCGATGATTTGCATCACGGGGTGGCCGTCAACTTTTTGGATCACGGGAATCCCGAGGAGGTAGGCGACGGTGGAGAAGGTGTCTTCGGTGTTAATGGTGAGGTCGGCGTAGATGGTGAGGTCGAGTCCGCGGCGGATGCCCGGGCCGACGGCGATCCAGGGGATGTGCCGGCTTCGGGGGTCGTCGGGGCCGTGGGAAAGGCCGGCGCCGCCGTGGTCGGAGGTGACGAGGATGAAGGTCTGGCCGCGGAGATTTCGCATGTCGATGGCGGCGAGGATCGTACCGATGCACTGGTCGGCCAATGCAATCGCGGTCATCTGCTGGGGGCTGGACCAACCGAAAGCGTGGCCCGCGTTATCGACGCCGGGGAGATGGACAAACATGACGTCGGGAGAATGTTTGAGAATGATCCCGACGGCTTGGGCAGTGACGTCTGGATCGTCGATCTTCGACTCGGCTGGAACATATTCCCAATCGAGGGTTCCTGGCTTCGCGATATTGATGAACTTGGCCTTTCCCGCAACCATGGCAGTGGTGTAGCCAGCGCGTTTAGGCAGCTCGAAGATCGTGGGGAACATCGGATAAACGGGATGGAGGAGGGGGAGATCGCTGTTCCATTGGAGGCCGTGCTTTACCGGCGGTACGCCGGTGAGCATGCTGGTGTGGGATGGGAGGGTGACGGACTCGGCGGTGGTGTTGGCCCAGAAGGAGAAGCTGCCGGAGGCGAAGAGGGAGTGAATGTTGGGTGTTTCGGCGCGGAGTGCGAGGTCGGGACGGAGGCCGTCGACGCTGATGATCAGGACCTTGTGGATTTGGGGGATGGGGCGGGTGGTTTGTGCTTGGGCGGAAAGAGCGGCCACGCAGACGAGCAGGAAACAGATCAGTCTTGGTTTCATAAGGGACTGATAACGGTGGACTATTTGGATTTTGTTTGCAAGGGGGATTGGTAGAAGCGGCGTCCCGCCGCTTTGGCGGGAAAAGCGGCGGGACGCCGCTTCTACAGGATTCTGATCCCGGCCTCGAAGGTCGGGTGTTAGAAAATGCCCTTACTTTTCGAGGACCGGGTCTCTAGTTTCATGTTTCCTGTTGGCTATACTGTTTTATTGCGCGTTGGGCTTCGCCGCGGATTTTTCCACGGCAAAGGAAGCCCCCCCACCCTTACCCCCCCCGGATTACCAGGGGTGGGGAGAAAAGGGGGCGTCCGAAGCAAGTCAGGTTTAAATTGATGCAGCAGGTACAGCAAAAGACGATCGGAAGGGAAGTGAGCCTTTCCGGAAGGGGACTGTTCTCCGGTGAAGCGGCGACGGTGACTCTTACTCCGGCCGGGCCGGGGCAGGGGATTACGTTTGTCCGCGAACAGGATGGGAAGACGGCGGCGATTCGGGCGCTGGTGCAAAATGTTCTCAAGCGGCCGCGGCGGACGTGTTTGAAAAATGGGACGCTGCTGGTCGAAACCGTTGAGCATTGCATGGCGGCGCTGAGCGGGATGGGAGTTGATAATGCGATCGTAAAGGTGAGCGGGGGAACGGTTGGCGAGCTGCCGGCGGGGGATGGATCGAGCCGGCCGTTTGTGGAATTGCTGGAGGAGGCGGGGCTGGTGGAGCAGCCGGAGGCGCTGAATCCGCTGGTGATCCGCAAGGCGGAGCAGGTGTCGATCGGGGATGCGGCGCTGGCGGCGCTTCCGGGGCCGAGCGATCATTTGGAGATTCTGTACGAATTCGAGGCGGGTGAGCCGCTGGGACGGCAGATATATCGCTGTACGTTGCGCGGGGAAGGCTCGACGGATTTTGCGACCCAGATTGCGCCGGCGCGGACATGGGTTTTCGAGCACGAGGCGCAGGAGCTTCAGGCGCGGGGGATGGGAGTGCATCTGACGCCGCACGATCTGCTGGTGATTTCGCCCAAGGGGCCGATCGACAACGAATATCGGTTTGACGATGAATGCGTGCGGCACAAGGTGCTGGATTTGATCGGCGATTTATATCTGCTGGGCCGGCCGGTGTACGGACGGCTGGTGGCGCATAAGAGCGGGCATGAGCTGAATCACATGCTGGTGCGGCGGCTGTTGCAGCAGGAGGAGAGATCTGGCGCGCACCTCGATGGTCCATCGGGACGCGGCGCTGGACATCCGGCGAATCCAGCGGATTTTGCCGCACCGGTATCCGATGCTGCTGGTGGACCGCGTGCTGGAGATTCAGGGGGATCAGAAGGCGATCGGGATCAAGAACGTCACGTTTAACGATATTTTTTTCCAGGGGCATTATCCCGGGACGCCGATCATGCCGGGCGTTTTGATCGTCGAGGCGATGGGACAGCTTGGGCGGAATACTGCTGAGCCAGAAGCTGGAGCACACCGGCAAGCTGGCGGTGCTGCTGAGCATGGACAAGGTGAAGATGCGGCACCCGGTGGTGCCGGGCGATCAGCTTGTTGCTGGAGGCGGTCACCGTGCGGGTGAAGAGCCGCACGGGACACGTTCGCTGCAAGGCATTCGTTGGGGAGAAGCTGGCGGCGGAGGCGGACATCAAGTTCATGCTGGTGGATGCGGAGCCGATTTGATGCGAGTTGCGGGTGAAATGCGGGCGATCTGAATATGCCGAAGATTTCCCCGATGAGTTGCGTGGATCCGAAGGCGTGCATCGCTTCGGATGTGGAGATTGGGCCGTTTTGCCGCGTGGGTGGGGACGTGGTGCTGGAGCAGGGGTGCCGGCTGCTGAGTCATGTGGTGGTGGTGGGGCGCACGAAGATCGGGCGGGACAATATTTTTCATCCCAACGCGGTGATTGGGGATGCGCCGCAGGATAAGAAATACCGGGGCGAGCCGACGCGGCTGGAGATCGGGCAAGGGAATATCTTTCGCGAGGGGGTTACCGTTCACATCGGCACGGCGGGGGGCGATGAATGCACGCGAATCGGGAACAACAACCTGTTCATGGCCAACAGCCACATCGGGCACGATGCGCAGTTTGCGGATGAATGCATTCTGGCGAATAACGTGATGATTGCGGGGCACGTTGCGTGCGCGAGCCATGTCAACATGATGGGGGGCGCGGGGGTGCATCATTTCGTGACGATCGGCGAATATGCGTATGTCGGCGGGGCGGCGCGGATTCACCACGATGTTCCGCCGTATGTGAAGGTGGACGGGGCGGACAAGGTGCGCGGGATCAACACGGTGGGGTTGCTTCGAGCGGGGTTCTCAGAGGAGGAGATTGCGGAGCTGGAGCTTGCGTGCCGGCGGCTGTTTTATAAGCGACGTCCGCTGGCGAGGGCGATGGCGGAATTCGATACGATGAACGGGCTCAACCCGCGGGTGAAGACGATGGTGGAATTCCTTCGGCGGCGGGGGCAGTCGCCGAATGGGCGGTATCGGGAGGGGCTCAGGAAAGACTGAGAAATTGCCGATTGTGAACCTGTCTGATCGACTAAACGGCTCAAATTTTGTGTTGATCGTTTCCGACAAGATCATTTTTCTGTTCACGTCCGTGATGACGCAGGTGCTGCGCGTGCTGACGGCGTTTGCGATGGCGCGGCTGCTCAAAGTCGAGGACTACGGGCTGATCACCCTGGTAGCGCTGGCGCCGGGATTCATCTCGGTACTGGGAGACTGCGGCATCGCCCGGGCCCTGGTGCAATACCGGGACCTGCCGAAGGAGACGACCGAGGACAGCGGGCTGATTGTTTCCGTGGTGCTGGGGATCGTTTATACGATGATCTGGCTCGGGAGCGGATTTGTCTGCGCAACGGCGCGGCACGATCCGCGTTTGTTCTGGGTTGGCGTCCTGGGAGGCGCGTCGAATTTGCTTTCATCGATTTACACTTTTCAAATGGCCTGCCTGAACCGCGATCTCAAATTCAAGGCGGAATCCTTCCAGAACATTACGTTCGCCGCGGCGCTGACGGTGACGGGCCTGTCGATGGCATTGATCGCGCACCGGCACCGCGAAGTCGGTGTATTCGCGCTTGCGCTTCAGCCGCTGGTAGCGCAGATATTGGGGAACCTGGTGATTTTTCATCGGCATCCATTTCACTGGCCGCGTGCATTCAACGGCGGGATGGCGAAAAAGATGCTGAATTACGGGTGGAAAGTGACGGCGGCGCAGTATGTAAACATGCTTCAGCAACAGGTGGTGAACGTTTTTGTGATGACCGTCGGAGGCGTCATTGGCGCCGGCAACTTCGGACGGGCAACCCAAATTTCCGACATGGTGGGCTTTAATCTGCTGAGCGCGTTTGATCGTCTGCTGAATCCGCTACTGCGGAGCGTGCGGGAAGACGCTGAGCGCCTGCGGAGCATTTTCGTGCGCGGATGCATAGGGGTGATGCTGCTTTGCGCGTTCAGTTGGGCATGGATGACGGCAACGGCGCCCGATCTGATCAGGGTGGTGCTTGGTCCGCAATGGGGCGCGGTGCCGCCGTTGCTAAGGGTCTACTCGATTGTGTTGCTTACGAATGGGCTGGGGACGATGGGTGTGGTCGTGACCCACGCGCTGGGCAAGCCATTGGTTTGGTTGAGATTTGGGCTGGTGAATCTCGCGATGCTGGGGACCGCTGGAGGAGCGGTGTTGCTACTGCATCGCAGTCTGATGGCAATTAACGTTGTGTACGTCATTTGCCAGGGGATCTACGCGTTTGGGCTCTGGAACTGGGGCCGGCGTGCGGCGGGAATCAGCGCTTTCAAACTGATTCGGCATATTCTAAGCCTGTTTGGTGTGGGAGCCGTGTGCTGTGCCGGAATGATGCTTCTTGGTGATTGGATGCATGGCGCTGCGGCGATTGTGCGTTTGATTTGCGTCAGCGGGGGGGAGTCGTGGGTTACCTCGGATTGACTTTGCTGGTGGATGCCCCTGCGGTGCTGGAATTCAGGACCCTGGTTCGGCGGCGTGGGCCGGCAAAGCCTCCAGAGCCGCAAACAGCCCCCGTGGGTGCTGGCCTGCCAACCGATTCCTCGCCCGGTTTTTAGGCCCGGCGCACGCAGGTCATCGCGTGATTCTGTTCGACGATGTCGAATTTCCACCCCGCGCGGTTCAAATCGTCAAAGAACTTCTGGTATGTGTAGGGCTCGTGGCATTCAATCATGATGTGACGAGCGGCGTGGACCCAACCGCCGCAATTGGCAAAAAGTTCCGCTTCCGCGCCCTCGATGTCGACCTTTACCAGATCGATGTTTTGGACGCCGGCCTTGTTCATGAGCGTTTCGGGGCTGTAGCACTGGATCAGCTCCTTGTCCTGAGCTCCGGCCTCGCGTTTGTGAAATCCGGATGCGTTACCGCTCGAGCGGTCGATGGCGGCGACACCGTCCCTGGCAGAAACAAAACCTTCGATAAGCGTAACGCGATTTGCAGCCAGGAGTGATTCGTTGTTCTTGCGATACATTCGACGGTTCTCGGCATCGGGCTCCACGACCAGGAAGCGAGCTTTGGGCAGGAGCATCGACATCCTTCGGGTGCCTAGTCCGATGTTTCCGCCGAAATCGAAAATGATCGGAGCCTCGGGGAGCTGGAGCTTTCCGACAATGTCGTATTCGTACTGCTCGAACAATTCCGCGAAAACCTGAAAATCGGAGGTGGTTCTGCGCACCCACAGTGGTTCGGCGGCCCCGGGAACATTTAATTTGACCTCGCGGGGTGGGAAGATTTTGCGGCCGGTGCGGCCCAGCGCGGTTCGCAGCGTGAAGCCCTTGTAAACGTCGACAGGCGTAGCGTAGGCGCTTCGCCGCTGCCACGTTTTGTCCACGAGATTGCGGACTGTCCGCGCGATATGAGCCAGACCCATAGGCCTGTATACTAGCGAGCAGTGGTGAGTACGCAATGAGGCATTGGCGAGTGGATGTCGCTGCATGGCTGAGGCGCAATCGATTGAATTGCTGGCGGAAAAAATGCCGTTGTTTTCGGTCATAATTCCCACCTATAACCGCGGCGAATTGATCTACCCAACGCTCGATTCCGTTCTCTCGCAAAGCGAACGCGACTTTGAGCTGATCGTCGTGGATGATGGGTCGACGGACGGCACGTGGGACGTTCTGCAACGATATTCGAATGACAGGGGCGACGCGCGGCTAAGCCTGATTCATCGCAAAAACGGAGGGACGACGGCGGCGCGGAACACGGGAATCGAAGCGGCGAAAGGCAGATACGTCGCGCTGCTGGATCATGACGATTTGTGGTTTACGTGGACGCTGGAGTCTCATCGCCGCGCGATCGAGCGGTTCGGCGAGCCTTCCTTTTGCGCGGGCTCGGTGGTCGCACGAGATTTGAAGACGCTGAAGCTTGAGACCATACCCCGGGAAGAGCTGGCGATGCAGGAGTTCGCGGATTTCCTGGCCTCGCCGGTCGAGAGCTGGCCCATTTATCCAAGCGGGTGGACTATACGGACCGATGTATTGCGGTCGGTGGGAGGGTTTTTCCCTTTTCACCTTGGTCTTGAGGACCATGATTTGATGCTGCGACTGGGAGAGGCGCACGGATATATCCGATTGGATAAGCCGTACATGGCGGTGCGCGGGTTGCACGATTCGAACCTTACGAGCGACAAACAGTTGAACTGGTTTATGGATGGGCTTGAGACACTTATCGAGCGTGAGCGCAACGGGCAGTATCCGGGTGGAGCGGCCCGCGCGCGACGTCGGCGGGAGTTTATTTGCGCGGCGGCGCGGCCTTTGAGCATGGCGTGTTTGCGCCTGGGGAAATTTCGCAAGGCCCGCAGGATTTATCGCCTGACGTTCGCATGGCATTTGCGAATGGGGAGGTGGCGTTTCCTGCTTGGACAGCCGACGATTACGCTGGCGCGATATTTTCGTGCGCCTGCACCGCAGGAGTGAAGATTTAGACGAATGAAGGTTTCGGCCTACGTTCATCTTCATCGCACCCGCACCCCAACGGGCGTGGGACAGCACATCATCCAAATGGTGCGCGGGCTGGGCTCGACGCCGGGGATTTCCGTCGAGGTGGCGGCTCCGCGCGGGCAGTTGGATTCCAGCGGACGGATTCCGGCAGACAGTCCCTTGGCGGGATTGCCGGCGGCGCCGCTGCCGCTGGCGTCGCGCTGGCTTGAGGCTTCCTGGCGTTTCTTCAACTGGCCCGCCATCGAGCGCTGGTGCCCCAAGGCGGATTGGGTTTATTGCCCCGCCGAGACGTTCGTCGCCACGCGAAAGGCCGCGCTGGCCGTTACCGTGCATGATCTGTATGCGCTTGAGCCGGACCTGCCCTGGTCGGGGACAGCAGAGCACCAGGCCGAGCGACGCCGCTGGAGCAAACTGTTCGCGCAGATTCGCCGGCACGCGAAACTGATCCTGGCGGTTTCTGAGTTCACGAAGCAGCGTTTAGTGAGTTTGCTCGATTTTGATCCCCGGATGATCGCGGTTGTCGGCAACGGGATCGAGGAAAGCTATTTCACGGCGGGAACCAAAACGCCGCCCGGCGCGGATGTTCCATCGTATCCCTACGTGCTGACGGCTTCGGGCCTGCTCCGCAAGAAAGGGGCGGAGTATCTCGTGGAACTGGCGAGGCGCGTGGCCGTCCTTCAGCCCGATATGCGGATCCTTGTTACCGGATCGATGGAAAAATATTTTGAAGAGGTGACCGCGCCGATGAGCAACGTGGTGCGCCTGGGTTATGTGCCCATAGCTCGTCAGGTGAGCCTGATGCGTTTCGCGACGGCCGTTCTGATGCTTTCCCGGTACGAGGGGTCGGGAATTCCTGCGCTGGAAGCAATGGCGGCCGGAACCCCCGTGGTGGTTTCCCGGTTTGCGTCGCTGCCGGAGGTTGTTGGAGACGCCGGATTGATCGTCGACGCGCCGAATGCCGATAGTGTGGCCGACGCGATCGCGCGGCTGCGAAACGATGCGGCGCTTCGGGAAGGGTTAATCGAGCGAGGTAAAAAGCGTGCCGAGCAGTTTCACTGGTCGGCTGCCGTCGAGAAGCTGGTGGCGGCGCTAAGGGCCGCAAGTTGATTGGATTCGGGATGTCAGCGTCCGATTTTTCCCAACCTCGCGTCGCGATGATCCAGGACGGCGCGCGGTTGCGCTATATGGTGCCGTTGGCATTGCAAAACGTGGGGATGCTGGAGCGCGTTTTCATCGACTGGTTTGTGCGGCGGGGGTCGCTGGAGGAAAAAATTGCGGGGATCGGGAGTAAATTCAACCCGAAACTGGGCAAACGCATGGCAGAGCGGTCATGCGCGGAGCTGGATCCTTCTCGGGTAATTCGCAGTCCGTTGCGCGCTTCGCCTCAAGCTCCAGATGCGCCGGTTACCAACGGGCGAGGACGCGTATATCTGGCATTCGCACGAAACGGCCAAGTGGGTGTTGAAAGAGGGTTTTGGGCAGGCAAATGCGGTTTACGGATTTGTGCGCAATGCCGCGCCGGAGATATTTCAAAGAGCCAGATCGGCGGGGCTTCGGACGTGCGGCGATCAGATGATCGCGCCGCTGGAAGTTGAGCTGGCGGAAATGAAACGCCAGATCGAGCGCTGGCCGGGCTTTCGCGACCGTGAGTCTGTGCAGATGCATCAGGGGTATCTGGATTTTGAACGCGCCACTTGGCAGCATCTGGATCGGATCACCTGCGCGTCGGAGTACGTTCGCGAGGGATTGATCTCCGTGGGCATCCCGGCCGAGAGGATTGCGGTGATTCCATATCCGTGGCCGCGGGGGGTGGCGTCCGGTTTGGAGCGGAAAAAGGTTGGAAAAGAGGTACGTCCCCTTTTAGTCGGGTTTGTGGGGGCGGTGGGATTCGCAAGGGAGCGCCGTGGTTCCTGGAGACGGCGCGGCGATTCAAGCCGGAGCGAGTGCGCTTCGCGATGGTGGGAATTAATCTTCTCAACCCTGCGCGGCTCGAGGAATTTTCGGATCGCGTGCAGTTTGTAGGACCGCTGCCCCATAGCCAGATTTTTCAGTGGCTGGATCGGTTCGACGTCTTCTTTTTTCCGTCAACGTGTGAAGGCTCTGCCACCGCGGTGCTCGAGGCGATGAGCCGGGGGCTGCCGATTGTGACGACACCCAACAGCGGGTCGCCGGTGCGCGATGGCGCTGAGGGGTTCGTGCGGGCATACGATGATGTCGATGGATTTCGCGAGGCGATTGGGCGCTTGGATGACGACCGCGATCTGCTGCTGGAGATGGGAAATGCCGCACGGCGGCGCGTGCTGGAATTCAACATCGAGCGATATCAGACGCAATTAGCGGATCATTTCCGGCAGCTCATGAATACTCGCTAGTGTTGCGGCTGATTTGCGCCTGAGCGCCGCGGGGAGGGCGGTTTGGGGATTGTGCTCCTGTCGCGCCGGTTGTTTTTCAGTTTGCCCAGCCGCCTGGGTGTGCGTCATCGGGAGAAATGCGGTTTCGAACTTATGTTTATTCAACGCGAATTTACGCAGGATTGGCAGGGATTACCATTTGCTTCGACGTGCGCCTACGCCGCCACCAGTATTGTTTCAGGATTCTCAGCTCTGTTGCCGGAGCGATCCAGTTGGAGCAATACCCAGATTCCCACAAGCCAGCTCAAAAGTTCGAGGAATTGCATAGCCAGGTGATTATGGTCTTTCATACGAAAGGGAGGAATCACAAAGAGGCAGCAGAATATAAGCGATGCCACTGCCCATCGGTTTCGCGTTTTGAGGGCAACGGCCAGAAGTCCGACGAGCAGGAAGACAATCGCGACGACGTCATATTCCTTGCGATAGGTCCAGCTCAAGCCGGTTACCGCGGCGATGGCGAACATCGTGACAACGCCGCATCCGCGCCGATATGCGAAATAAATCGCTCCCAACCCGATCAATCCAACCGCCGCCATCACGGCCGTTTCCGCTAACTGGTTGCCGTTGGCGGTCAATACGATCATCGATGTGACAAAATTGTGACCGGTGTTCTCCCAGTATCGCAGATTGACGGAGGATTGATGCAGAATCATCAGTGGGCTGCATCCGGTGATGGCCCATTCGACAAGGCATGAGACAACATTGAATCCCAATGCGACAATCAGAGGCAGCCAAAGCCGCAGGGCTAGAAATACAGCGAGAAACGGCATCGAAAGGCTGGGTTTGAGTAGTGCGAATCCCATGAAGATGCCGGCGGCGACGTATTGGCCGCGCTCGATCATCAGCAGGCTGCAGACGAGAAGAGCGGTAATGATGATGGCGTACTGCCCGTTGGACAGGCAGTAGGAAATGGAAGCCATCGACAGGGCAAGACAGGCGGCGATGGCGGGCCACGGTTGTCGATAGGGGGCGGCGGTTTTGCCCGCCCAATAAGCCATGATCCCGAGGCTCAGGAGGCATTCCCCCACGAAATACAATCGGACGATCCTAAATGGAAGAGGCGGGACAAATACCAACTCGCTGGGATACGACCAGGGTGGATAGTCGGCCGCCGTTAGTATTCCATTGATCTTCGAGTCCGGAGAATAGTAGGGCATTGCCGCATCAGGACTATCGGATGCAGGATTACGTCTACTGGCGAAGTTTCGTTCTTCGGTCCAGCGCAAATACAGGTCGCAAGCGGATGGCCACGGAGATCTCGCCAACCGAAACGCACCAACCGAAATGCCGCCAGCGGCATTGATGAGTAGCAAAGCTAAAATCGCGTATTGCAATCGGCGATGCACGGAAGCCCTCTCTGATGGGCAAATTTAGTTGAAAGAACCCACAGACTCAAGCGAGGCGAATGCCGGGTCGCGGGCAGGTTTTTGTGTCATGTTTACGCCTCCCGTAACGCTGGAAATATCCGCGCGCTTATGCGACGCCGAAGGTTCGGGAAGCGCTCGCCAGATTCCAAGCCAGACGTTACAGTACCCGAAAATGCCGGTGTCATCGGCTGGCAAAAGTCCAACTGGGAATGCCGGTTACATGAGCTAATGGGTCGCTTTGGGATATTTTGGAGGGTTTGGGACAATGGGCGTTGACGTGCGAGCGGCAAAATTCCTTCGCGCCGCCCGGAAGGAAGGGGTTTGCTTCGATAAAACGCTGACGCTGGGACGTCAATGGCTGATGTTTTCAGGGACGGAAAGGCGCGAGATATTTTCGAGCCTCAACGCGCCGGTTCCCGAGTGGGCGCCGGTACTGTATGCCGATTCATTCTTCGAGGCCCTGGGGGTGAAGGATCTGCAATCGATGGATGTCTCGACTTACGAAGGGGCGCAGATTGTCCACGACCTGAATCAGCCAATCCCGGAAACACTCAAGGCGCAATTCGACGTGGTATTTGACGGGGGTACGACGGAGCACGTCTTCAACTATCCCCAAGCCTTAAAGAACCAGATGGAAATGGTGAAGGTCGGCGGGCGACTGATGATCTACCAGGCGATGAACAACTGGTGTGGGCACGGATTTTATCAGGCAAGCCCGGAGCTGCTTTTCCGCTGTTTGAACGAGGCGAATGGTTTCAAAATCGAGCACTTTTATGCGCATGCGACCGGCAAAGACTGGTACGAGGTGGTTGACCCTGAGACGGTGCAGGAGCGCGTGGAGCTGACGCGCGGCTCATCTCCGGTATTTTTGCTGGTCCAGGCTCGACGCACGGGCGTAAAAGTAATCTTTGAAAAGACACCGCAGCAGAGCGACTATGTTGCAAAGTGGCAGAGCGGCGAAAGCGCAGGCGGAAAAAGATTCGGACAGTGGTTTGGGCAGCGTCTGCCGCAGCCTGTGGCGGATCGGTTGAGACGACTCAAAGCTCGGCTGCTGGCGGCGCGCGATCATCGCGGGACCTTGAAGTACCGCAAGCACTTCCGGGCGGTAAAATTGCCGGGTTAACCGGATGGCCTGGGAGGTTTTGGATTGGATTGTTTGGGGTGAGAATAACTGAAAAAAAGAGGTAATGATTTTTAGAGATGACCATGTCTAAAACGAACGGGCGAAAAAATATCCTCTATTACTGCGGGGGATTTCATTACATCGGCGGCGTGGAAACATTCGTGGCGAGCCTGGTTCTGTCGGTTCCCGACGAGCTGGGCGAGCGCTGGATTGCCGCCTGGAGCGGGCCGTTGAACAAGGCTCAGTTGCTGGACGACTCCATCAAGCGCTCGCAGCGATTTGCGCGAACTTCGTTTCGGTGGGGATGCCGGTGGGCCTGGCCCGACAAGATCCTGCTGCGGTCCGCGTGGTCGATGGCCCAGGAGTGCGACCTGCTGCTGTTTCCGAAGGTAATGCCTCACGAAGTGCATTACCGCCTGCGATCGATCCGCAAGCCCGACGGCCGTCCGATTCCCTCGATCCTGGTCGTTCCCTATCGCCCGGCGGAAATGTGGGCGGGAGGTGTTCCGCAGCGGCTTCTGGAATGTTTCGACACCATCGTCCTGACTTCTCCTAGCTTTGTGAAGGAAATCCGCGACCTGGGATACAAGGGACGGGCGGAGTACATCAGCCTGTTCTCGACGACCACTTCCAAACCCGCTGTGGACCCGAACCCGGCCGATGCGACGATCCGCTTCGGATTTCTCGGCCGGCTGGTCCATCAGAAGAACCTTCCTTACATGATGAAGATCATCGAAGCGCTGGGGCAAAAGGCCGCGTGGCCGTTCGAGCTGCACATGTTTGGCGACGGGCTTCAACGAGGGGATATCGAGCAGATCATCGCGGGCTCGCCGTTCCTAAACGGGCACGTAAAGCTGCACGGCATGGTGAAGGATGAGAAGAAGTGGGACGCGATCGATTCGTGTCACATGTTCCTGAACACGGCCACGACCGAGGGGCAGCCGGTGGCGGTCCTGGAGATACTGAGCCGCGGTCGTCCGCTGGTGGCGACCGGTGTGGGTGGGCTGCCGGACATTCTCGACACGCCGGAGCTTGGCGGTTTGATGCCGCTGGATGATCCCGCCGCCGCAGCCGCAGCGATCATCGATGCGGTGCAGCGATTCAAAGACCGGCAGATTACTACATCACGAATTCTGGAGATCTTTCAGCAGCGCTTTGGCAGGGAGGTCACGTTGGAGAAATGGGTCCGACTGCTCAGTGAGATGCTGGAATTGTCGCCGGCGCCCCGCGGCCACGCTTAAGCCGCTCTATCCCGTGGCGAGGGCCTGTGCCGCTTCCGATGGAACCCTCTGCTCGGCAAAGATGTTGAGCGTAGCCGTCAGGAACGACAGAACGACAATGGCGATCATCAGGGCGTCGAGAGTCGGAAATCCAAACGCGCGGAAGGCGCCAAACAGCCAGTTCTCCCACCCCAAAGCGAATAGCAGCAGGTTTAACCGGCCGGTGGACTGACGGAGGAGCCGCTCGCCAAGGGCCATTAGCCACCCGACGAGAATGCCGCCCTCGATGACACCGGCCGGACCGTAGCGAATATACCACGCTCCTTGTCCGCCGGTGGCGACTGTCGTTCCCTCGGTTCCCAGGGCTTCGCCCGTGACCACCCGGTTGTACCATGCCCAGGCCTGATCGACAGGTTTACTGGTCCACAGGGCCCGCGGTATCGGCGAGATCACGAACCCCCAGGCCTGGTCGATCATCGGCCGAAAAATACCCTCCAAATAAAGCCTGTTCGCAAAAAAATCCACATGATCCGGAATCAACTGGAACGCCAGGAGGCTTTCGGAAAACATGGAATTTCCAGTAATATTCAAGGAAGTACCAGTGACTGAGGCTCCCGCGAAACCGACGTCACGATACGTGATCTGGTATTGCACAATCGCAAGAAAAACCAACAAAATTAAGGCGCTGCCGAGATACGCGCGGTAGCTGACGCGCCGCAAGTGTATCACGGCAATCGACTGATATTTGAAAAAGAAGGCGGCAAGGGGCGGAAGCATGCCCGCCATGACGTCGCTGCGGGTTCCGCTTCCGATTGCCAGCAGCAGCCACAGCATCCAGATTGCCCAACAGATGATTTTTTGCAGGATGTTTTTAGCGAACAGGATCGCGAATAGAATCGCGAGCACGCCCCCGGCCTGGCCGACCTGAAGAATCTGCGCCACGTAGCCGCCCCAATTGTAGTTCAAATTCCCGGTTCGGCCCACCGTCCACTGGGGACCTTGGCCGCCTCGTCCCGCCAGAAACTGCTCGTAGATCGCCCGGTAGAACGGCTCGCGCGTAAAGATAAAAAACGGACTCACGCCGAATGCGAATACCAAAAGAATGATCGACATGTGCACCATCGAAGACCGCGTTTCGGGAATTTTGAAGAGCAATTTTTCGGGCCAGACCGGCTTGCGGATGTTCAGCCCCACCGTCATGAACATCACGTAGAGCATCGTGTAAAAAGCCGCCTTGGCCAATGTCGCATAGGTGAAGTCGTAAAGAGTCACTACCGATTCTGACGCCATGAACCAGTGTGCCATGTAGTCGTAACAGAACCAGGTGAGGCTTCCTCCGTACAGGGCGAATGCCCCGATGCCCCAGCGGACATTGATCTTGAACAACTCGTTAAGCAGGAGACCGAGGCAAAGGGCGGAAAACAAAACAAAGCTCAAATCGGTGAGAATTTGGATTCCGCCCGCCAACCATGAAACGCCCGCTCCCATGGTGGGCAGGAGAAACAGCGTCCAGGTCCAACCCGACCGGTCGATGGAACGTGTCATCCACCCCGGAAGGGCGGTCCGGGCGGTTTCCACGTCATCTGCGTAGGAGGCCACACTGCTCATAATCAATCACGGAACAACCACAAGCCGCGGTGCTGACACTGGGCGGGAACCCTCCCGATGCAGCGCCGTACAATTCATATTCGTATCAAACCCGGCCTGGCTTTTACCGCAACCCCGTATTGTACATTACCGGACTCTTGTTTTCGGGTACGTCGGTAAGTTTACTTTGTTCGCGCGGTGGTGTCACTGCCACCACCTGCTGCCGCCACACCAGCCCGAAATATCGCAGGGCCTCCCTCACCCCGTCCACGGGGTCGGCCGCCTTTTTCCATGCATCCAGCATGGGCAGGCAGTTGGCCTTCATCTCAAGGTAGCGGTCGGTTCGGGTGATCTCCCAGATGGCGTTGGTCATCGATTCGATGCTGCGCGGGGAGACGATCAGCCCGTTCTCCTGGTGCCGCACCAGTTCTACAGCCGCGCCGACCACGGAAGTTGCAATAATCGGCAGCTCGCATGCGACCGCTTCGTTGATGACCAGCGCCCAGGGCTCATAATCGCTGGGATGGACCAGCACGTCACAGGCGTGATACGCCATTACCAGCTCCTCAAACTGAAGGAACCCCAGCCATTTCACGCGTGATTTGATCGCGTCGCCCAGTGAGCGCTGAAGGTTTTTTTTCAGCGGTCCGTCGCCGGCGATGACCACGTCCCAGTCCGGCCGTGCCAGCGCCACCCGCGCAAAAGCCTCCAGCAGCACGTCCACGCGTTTCACCTGCACCAGCCGCCCGCAATAGAGCAGGCGCTTGCGCCCGGGGGCAAGCTTGTGCTTCTGCTTGAACGCCTCGACTTTCTTCGGGTCGATGTCGCGCAGCAACTGGTAATCCGGCTCGTAGGGGAACAGAAATTCCGGGAGGTTATGATCGACATAACTTCGGAAATAAGCCCGTCCGCAGGTTCCCATCGGCATTAGGCCTGAGAGGCGTTTCACCACCCAGCGGACGTAGCGCCGCTTGATCATCTTCAGCCACCAGGGCGTTCTCGCATCGCCGAAGACGTTGGAGTCGGCCGCCAGCAACATCGGAAGCCCCAGCTTCCTGGCCCAGCGGATCAGCAGGACGCGCGTCAGGTCGTTGTAGCCGAGCAGAATCACCATCTGGATTTCGTGCTGCAAAATATGATCGCGGATTTCGCGGAAGAGCCGGACGTGCCGCCAGGAAATCGGCATGCGCGTGCGCAGGTGGTTCTTGGCAAAAAATATGGGATTGAGGTTCGCCGCGATGCTCATCTGCCAGGGCATGCTGGGATTGGAAATCGTGTGGGTGAAAACATTGTGCACCTCGGCGTTTTCAAGCTCTTTCGACAGCCGCTCCAGGACGTGGAGGCGATAAGGGGTTGGCTCGTTGGAGATGATTCCGATCTTCACCGGCGACGACATTTTCGGCGTTCCAGCGAGGGCGCGGTTCTTGAAGCCGAATCGCTCCTGCGCCTGGTTAAACGCCTCGGCCATCCGCGGGGGCAGGACCAGGGGGACGCCGTAATTCCTTCGCGCTTCGTCGATGCGTCCGGTCTCGCGCTTGAGCCATGTTTCGTTCACCGGCAGCGAAAGGAATCCGCAGATTCGCCGCAGCGTTTCGCCGGGTTTTGAGGTCAGGTCGTCGTAGGTGATTTCCAGCAGCCGATCCCCCAGCCGCTCCCTGTGCCGGTCGATTTCGCACATGCTTACCATCCACTCGTACGCGCCCTTGGATTCGTAGCTGTGCAATTGGGGGACTTCATCCGCGAAATAATTCATCGCGCTGCCGTCGGACGAAAGCGCCGCCCATTTGGACCCGGCGCGGCCCCACCAGCGGTTGAGGTCGGGCTTGCCGACGATTCCGTAACCCCGGTCGCGCGAGAGCCGGTCGATCGACCGCGCCACGTCCACCCCGTCGCGGACCAGGTGAATGAATTTGCAGTCGGGACTGATCGCATCGAGATATCCGATCCGGCAGGCGTTGAAGGGCGTTTTCTCCAGCATCAGCGATTTTTTCCACCGCCGCACCGAATCCAGGAGCAATCGATTGAATCTCCGCCGCGACTCGGCACTGCACCGCTGAGAATCGAGAATGAAACTGGACGCGCCGATGTGATAAAGGTTCAGCACGTCGATCGTCGGGTCGATGGTGGCCCAGAGGTGATACGGCTCGAAGAAGTATTTCACCTGCGGATGACGCCGCAGCACCTCGCCGCAGATGGTCGTTCCCGAACGACCGCAGCCGATGAGGTAGGCCGACTGCACCTGGGCTGCACGGGAGTCATCGACATCCTGCTTGCCGATACGATGATCGGCCGCCCACTTGAGGGCGCCGTATTTCAGCGCTCTGCCGGTCGCTTTCAGGAAATGCTTCACGTGCCGGAAACTCCCACGCCGATGACCAACGTCAAGGCTTTTCGACCCCAGACGATATCGGCCATATTATAGGCCATCTGGCGAACCTGGAATATTGAGACCAAATGGCCAATGTCGAATGCCAAATGCCGAATGAGAGAGCAGCATATCACTCGGCACTCCAACTTATCGGATGAAAATCCTCCACGCGATTCCCTCGCTAGATCCTGCAACCGGCGGCCCGCCCATGGTCGCCGCCCGGCTTGCCGCCGCGCAGGCGGCGCTGGGGTGTGAGCTGGAGATCGTTTCCTATCGATTTCCCGAGGCACAGCAGCGCATCGACGCCTCCCTGGCGACCGTCCCTGACATCGAGAAGGTCAAATTCCAATACCTGCCTCCCCTCACGAAGCCGGAGCGGTTTCTGGCGCGCGGTGCGCGCCGGCGGCTGGAGCCGATCGTCTCGCAGTTCGACATCCTGCATCTGCACGGCGTGTGGGATCCGCTCACCAACGCGATGGCCTCGCTCGCCGCCGCGCAGAAAAAGCCGTTTGTCCTGACGCCTCACGGCATGCTCGATCCCTGGGCCCTGACCCAGAAGAAATGGAAGAAGCGCATTGCGCTGATTCTGGGCTATCGCTGGATGCTCAACCAGGCCGCGTTCCTCCATTTTCTGAACACCGACGAGCGCGATCTGGTGAAAAATCTCCATTTCACTTCCCCAACACGCGTCTTGCCGAATGGAATCTTCCTTCAGGAGCTCGATCCCCTGCCGCCGCGCGGCGCGTTTCGAGCGTCTCATCCCCAGTTCGAGGCTGGGAAGATCGTATTTTTCCTCAGCCGCCTGCATTATAAGAAGGGACTGGATTATCTGGCTGATGCCTTCGCCATCGTCGCGAAGGAATTCTCCGACGCCCGCCTCGTCGTCGCCGGCCCCGACGACGGCGTGAAATCCTCCTTCGAGGCGCAGGTCGCCAAGCTGGGCATCGCCGATCGCGTCCACCTCATCGGCCCGATTTACGCAGCGGAAAAGATCGCCGCGCTGCGCGACTGCGATTGCTTTTGCCTTCCCAGCCGGCAGGAGGGGTTCAGCCTGGCGGTCACCGAAGCCATGGCATGCGAAGCGCCGGTGGTGATCTCCACGAGCTGCCATTTTCCCGAAGTTGCCGAAGCCGGCGCCGGTTTCATCACGGAATTAAACGCTCCCGCCGTGGCCGATGGAATCGCCAAAGTGCTGCGCGATCCCGCCGCCGCGCGCGAAATGGGACTTCGTGGACGAAACCTCGTCGTCACACGATTTACCTGGCCGCAAGTGGCCGGAAAAATGATCGAGTATTACAAGGAAGCGATTGCCTGAGCCTATTGGCCAACCGCGCGGAATTTGACGCAAATCGGCCTCGGCACTTCCAGCGGCGAGCCGATTCTTGTCAGCATCCCCGTCTCCTGATCCACGCGAAACACGGTTACGGAATCCGAATCCTGGTTCGCCGCAATCAGAAACTTCCCGCTTGGATCAATATTAAAATCCCTCGGCGCTTTGCCCGCCGTCGACTCAAATCCCAGCAGCTTCACCGTTCCGTCCGGATTCACCGAAAAAATCGCCAGGTCGTCCGGACCGCGGTTGGACGCATAAAGAAATTTCCCGTTCGGCAGAAGGTGCACCTCGGCCGACGTATTTTTCCCCGTGTAATCTTTCGGCAATGTCGAAATCGTCTGAAGCGTCGTTAATCTCCCCTTGCCGGCGTCCCACGCGAAGACGGTCAGAATTCCTCCCATCTCGTGAATGAGATACGCGAACTTCCCATCCGGCGAAAACGAAAGATGCCGCGGCCCCGAGCCGGGCGTCACCGCGACGGTCGGTGGATCGCCATCCTTCAGCGCATGCGACGCCTGGTCGTAGCGGTAGACATAAACCTTGTCCACCCCCAGGTCCGGCACCAGCACCCATTTCCCCGTCGGATCGAAATTCGCCGAATGCGGATATGGATGCTTCTGCCGCTCCGGATTGACGCCGGAGCCTGTGTGCTTGATGATCGCCGTCAGCGGCATCACCGAGCCATCGGAATCGATCGGCAGCACCGTCATGTCGCCCGAGTTGTAATTCGCCGTCACCGCGCACGTCCGGGCCGGGTCGATGTCGACATGCGTCGTGTCGTTTCCATTGGTTTGCTGCTGGTTGATGAATTTCAAAGCGCCGGTTGCCGGGTCGATGGCAAACGCCGCGACGATGGACTTTTGATGGTTGTCGATCGTGCCGTTGGTGTAGAGAAATTTCCCGTCCCGCGAAATCACCTGCCAGCCCGGGTCCAGCATCTTCGCGGCGACGCCCACGCGCGTGATCGTGCCGGTAACTGTGTCAAGCCGGAATAGATAAATCCCCTCGCTCTTGCCCGGAGGACGGTTGTTCGTTCCGATATAAACCCAGAAATTGCTTTGCGCCATGGCCCGCTCCCTTGCGGTAAAAACGAAGATCGTAGGCAGAATCGCCCATACTAGGCAACGCGCGGATTTCATATTTCGATTCTACTGACTTTATCAGCGGTGCTAACTAACATTTAACAATCCGTATGGGTGAATCCGATTTGTCGATGCTCCAGAGTGCGATCGAGGCGCAGCCGCTCGTCGCTGAATATCGCGTAAATCTGGGCGTTGCCCTCGAAACTGCCGGGCGATTCGAAGAGGCCGCACACGCCTATCGGCACGCGATCGAAATCAATCCCGATCTCGCCCAGGCGCACGCCAACCTCGGCAACGCCTTGTGCCGCATGTCGCGCTGGCCCGAAGCGATCGAAGCCTATCGCGCGGCGCTCGCTCTGCTTCCCGACGATCCGGATATCCGCAACGCCCTGGGCGCCGCACTCTATCACGACGGCCAATTCGAATCCGCCCTGGCCGAGCTGGCGATCGCCCTGGAAAAGCGCCCGCAGTTTGCCGAAGCCTATAACAACATCGGCAGCGCCCTCTATTCCAGGGGCGATGTCGATCTTGCGATCGTCGCCTGGCAGAAAGCCGCGACGATCAATCCCGACCTCATCGAAGTCCGCACAAACCTCGCCAACGCACTTCACCTCCGCGGCCGCCCGCAGGCGGCGCTGGCGACGTATGTCCAGATCGCCGCGAAATGGCCCGCCCACGCTCCCACACAGCTATCCATCGGCGATGCCCTCTTCGAGCTCGGCCAGATGGATCCCGCGGCAAACGCCTACCGCCGCGCCGCCGACCTGCTCCCCGGCAATCCCGCGCCTGTCGTTCGCCTCGGCCATGCGATGCTTGCCAAGCCCGATCTCGACGGAGCGGTTTCCGCCTATCGCCGCGCTCTCGAACTCGATCCCAATTCAATCGAAGCCGTCAACAATCTCGGCGTCGCCTTCAAAGAGCAGGGGCTCATCGACGAAGCCCTCGATCAATGCGAACACGCGATGGAGCTTCGCCCCGAAAGCGCCGCAATCCACAGCAACCTGATTTATCTCCTCAGTTTCCACGGCGGCTACGACGGCCCCGAAATCGCCCGCCAGCAACGCCTCTGGAACCAGCGTCATGCCAAGCCGCTTGAATCTTCCATCCGTTCGCATGCCAACGACCGCGATTCCCATCGCCGCCTCAAAATCGGCTACGTCTCGCCCGACTTCCGCCGGCACGTCGTCGGGCAGAATCTCTTTCCGCTTCTCTCCGAGCACGACCACAAGGA
Organism: uncultured Phycisphaerales bacterium; assembly: GCA_963755915.1. Classification (GTDB taxonomy): domain Bacteria; phylum Planctomycetota; class Phycisphaerae; order Tepidisphaerales; family Tepidisphaeraceae; genus PALSA-1353. Next base: position 491,590 of record CAVWLP010000002.1, on the reverse strand, counting down.
ATTCGAAATCCACTGCTATAGCAGCGTCCCTCACCCCGACCCGTTCACCGATGTCATCCGCTCCCATGCCGATGTCTGGCGCGACGTCGCCGCGCTGGGCGATGAACAGCTTGCCGAGATCATCCGCTCTGACGGCATCGACATCCTCGTCGATCTCTCCCTGCACATGTCCGGCAACCGCCTGCTCACCTTCGCCAGAAAACCGGCTCCTATCCAGGTGACGTATCTCGGTTACTGCGCCAGCACCGGCTTGGATGCGATCGACTACCGCCTTTCCGACCCCAATCTCGATCCGCCCGAATCTGATCTTTCGCTTTACAGCGAGCAAACCCTCCGCCTGCCCGAAACCTGGTGGTGCTATCGCAACGCCGGCCCCACGCCCGATCCCTCGCCCCCGCCGTTTGAGAGCGCCGGCCACATCACCTTCGGCTGCCTGAACAATTTCGCAAAGGTCTCGCCCGGCTCGCTGGATTTATGGGCCGAAATCCTCGCGGCCGTGCCGAATTCGCAATTGATCCTCCATGCCTATGGCGGCTCGCATCTCGACGCCGTCCGTCAACGCTTCGCCGCCGCGGGCGTTTCGCCGGATCGTCTGCAATTCCTCGCCAAGCAATCGTGGGCCGACTATGTGCAGACCTACGGCAGAATCGACATCGCGTTAGACCCGTTTCCCTATGGCGGTGGAATTACCACCTGCGATGCGCTCTGGATGGGCGTCCCCGTCGTAAGCCTCGCCGGCCAAACCGCCGTCGGCCGCGGCGGAAAAAGCATCCTCATGAACATCGGCATACCCGAGCTCGCCGTCCGCCGGCCGCGTCAATACGTCCAAACCGCCGTCACGCTCGCGCAGTCCCCCCAGCGTCTGTCCGAGCTTCGCCAAAGCCTGCGCCAGCGCATGCTTACCAGCCCCCTGATGAACGCCCGTCGATTTGCGCGGAACATCGAAAACGCCTATCGTCAAATTTGGCGGGAATATTGCCGCTCCGATTCATCGCATTAACCGCCGCGCCGCCCTTGCCAGCGGCTTTCAGCCCCGTAACAATCATTTCCCGGCAAGCAATATCAACTACTTCAGCGGAGACACCCACCATGGACCAATTTCAACTCGTCGCCGACGGCCTCGCCGGCAATCTCGAAATGCTCAAGGGCACCATCGCCGATTTTTCTGATGCGGATATTTATGTCCGCCCCTGTGCCGGCGCGAATCACCCCGCCTGGCAGATTGGCCATCTCGCCGGCGCCGAGACCTGGATGGTATCTCAATTCGACCCCAAGGCAGCCACGCAACTGCCAGAGGGATGGGACAAGAAATTCAACAAGGAAACCTGCTCGAAGGATGATCCAGCCTTCTTCGGTACCAAGGCCCAGTTGCTGGATCAGCTTATCAAGGTCCGCGGCGCCACCATCGCCTGGGTGAAGTCGCTCAAGCCTGCCGATCTCGACAAGCCATCCCCCGAACGTTTGGCCAGGATGTGCCCCACGCTCGGGCACGTGCTTGGGCTCATTCCCAATCACTTCTCCATGCACCTCGGGCAGATGCAGGTGGTGCGCAGAAAACTGGGCAAGCCAATCATTTTCTGATCTCGATTTTGAAATAAACGCGTAAGTCTGCCGGACCGATAACAGTCCTGTGACGGTCTGCGCATTGCCGGAGAATGTTGCCCTCGATTCGCCGCCCCGCCCGCGCACGAGTGGGCCTGTGGCTCCTCATTGGCTTCTGCCTCTTATCCGCCCTTGTCGGCCGGCTGAGCTTTCTGGTCCGCCCCCTCGACGCCGACGGCGCCATGTTCGTTTACATGGGTAAGCTCGTCGCCGGCGGCGGCCGCATCGGCTATGAACTCATCGACAACAAATTTCCCACCGTTGGCCTGATCGTCAGCCCCTGCTGGCGCGCCTTCGGCGCCTGGTGGCCCGGATACGTCTTCCTGCAAACCGCCCTCGCATTGATCGGCTGCCTCCTGCTCGCCCGCACGGCCGCGCGAAACATCGGCAAACACGCCTTTCTCCCCACGCTTCTCTTCGCCCTGGTCTACGTCAACTGCAATTTCGCCGTGCGCGGCGGATTCCAGCTTGAAACGCTCCAAAGCTTTTTCAGCATCCTCGCCGCCTGCGCCGCGATCGAAGCTCTCGCCGGCGACGACGCACGCGATTCCTTCGCCGTCGGCCTCGCCGCCGGCGTTGCCGCGATGGTGAAGCCGTCAGGCCTCGCGGTGCTCGCCGCCTTCGCGATGACCGCGCTTTGGCGTTATCGCCACGATTGGCGAAGGCTCCTCGCCCATCTCTTCGCAGCCGCCGCCGGTTTCGCGATCCCCGCCTCCGCATGCCTCGCCTATTTCCAGGCCGCGGATCTATTCCCCGCGCTCCCCGGCATCTACCGCCAGATCTCCGGCTACGCCGCCAATTCGCCCTGGGAATGGTGGGACCTCAGCAAGCCCGTCATCATCGGCATCATCGTCGGCTTCCCGATGCTCGTCCGCGGTTACATTTTCCGCCGCCCGCGCCATCGCTTGCCTCAGCGAACGCCCAGCGCAATTCTCCTCTTCACGATCGCCTGGATGACCATCGAGTGCGCCGGCATCGTCGCCCAGCGGCGAATGTATGCCTATCACTTCCTCGTCCTCGCCGCCCCGGCGAGCCTGCTCTTTGGCCTGATTCCGCGCCGCCCCGCCCTCGGCTCCCTCGCGGCCGCGCTCGTCCTTCCCGCTGCCTTCTCGATCTTCGGCGCGGCCCAGGTGCTCTACTACGCACCGCAATCTCTCCAGCCTGAGCCGTCCGAGCAATATCTCGCCGCCCACGCAAACCCCGGCGACCGCGTCTGGCTCGACGGCATGATGCGCCTCCTTGTCGTCACCGATCTTCAGCCCGGCTCGCAATATCCCATGACCTTCCTCTGGGTAAATGACGACACGGCCCCGCTTCGCTATTGCCACGACATGCTCAGCGATTTCGACCAGACGCATCCGAAATACATCGTGGTGGCCACCAATTTCGCCGAATATGGCCGCAAGCTTGCCGCGCGAATCAAGGAGCTGGGAATCCGCCCGCAGCGCAAGGCCAATTTCATCGCCGCCTGGATGCAGCTTGGCGATTATGTGCAGAAGCATTACCACGCCGAAGCAACACTCCAGTGGGAAACGATCTACCATAGAAACGATTGAGAGTCTGCGAGTGACCACGCGAAACCTCACCATCCTCGACGCCTTGGAACCGCGCAGCGGAATCGACTTTCCCCTCTTCTTCCGCGGACTGATCGTCCCCTTCGTCTACACGCGGCTGATCCTCGTCTTCGCCGGATATTTCGCGATTCTTTACGTCCCCCAGGCCCGCGCCATCGGCTGGGACCTGCCGACATCTTCCAACGCACTGAACATGTGGTCCCACTTCGACGGCCGCTGGTATCTCACCATTGCCCGCGACGGATATTCCTTTACGCCGGGTCAGATGAGCGGGGTCGCCTTCGCACCCCTCTATCCGATGCTGATGCGTCTCGGCGGTCGCCTCGCCGGTGGCGGTGATGACGCCTACCTCATCGCCGGCCTGGTCATCTCCAATCTCAGCCTCACCATCGCCCTCGCCTATATCATGGCGCTCCTGTTGATGGAGGGATACGATCGCGCCACCGCCTCCCGCGCCTGCTGGTTTATCCTCATCTTCCCTACGTCGTTTTTCTTGTCCGCGGTCTATCCCATGTCCCTCTTCATGGCGCTGGCCGCGGCGGCCTTTTATCACGCTCGAAAATCACAATGGAACATCGTCGGCCCGCTCCTGGCTCTCGCCGCGCTGTCGCGCCCGACGGCGTCCTCCTCGCCGTCGGCATGGCCGTCGAATATTTCCAGCAAAACAAATTCCGCATTCGCCCCGCCATCCTCACCCTCCTGTGTGGTCCATTAGGCCTCCTCGCCTGGATGGCTTTCCAATGGCACCAGTTCGGCAGCCCCCTCACTTTCGTCGCGGCGCAAAAAGCCTGGAACTACTGCACCCTTGGCACGGTCCTTCACTCCGGCCGCGCGCCCCTCCAGCTCGGCCCCACAGCTCTGCTGGCAGTCATGACCATCCTCGCCATCCGCCACTTACGCCCATCCTACTGGCTCTTTACTATTGCAATGTTCAGCGTCATGCTCACCGCCGACCGCTACTGGTCAATCACGCGTTTCATCCTCGTCCTCTTTCCAGCTTTCATGATGCTCGCGATCGTCACCCGCCGCCGGCGTATGCTCCATATTCTCTACACCCTGATCTCCGGCCCCCTCTCCGCCGTCCTCATGATGCGCTTCGCCCTGAACCTGTGGGTCGCCTGACCGTCCGATAAAAGGAATTTCAAAATCGGCAATTGGCAATCGGCAATTGGCAATCGGCAATCGGCAATCCACCTCCCCCAATTACGCCGATAGCGGAAATGCCCAAATGCATCTCCCGCGAATCGTTCAAAATGTTCTCGGAACCAACCATCCCCTTCCCACGCGCCTCTGGCGCGGCGGCGGGCTCGTCGCCGTCTTTATCGTCACCCTCCTGATCGGCAACTCCATCGTCTCCCGCGAGCGAGCCGTCACCTGGGACATGCTCGGTCACGATTTCCTCCCCTTCTACTACGGCGGCACCTGCGCCCGCACCGGACATTACGAACGCCTCTTCGATCTCCCCGCGACCAAAACCTTCGAGTGGAACGTCGGCCACGCCGCCGGCCTCTCCCTGGGCAACAGTTTCGGCCCCTGGTGGAATCCGCCATTTGCCGCCTGGCTCTTCGCACCCCTCTCCGCTTTTCCGTTTCTGACGGCTCTGCATATCTGGTGGGCCATCTCCGCCTTCTGTCTGGCGATCTCGTTCGCTTTATTGTGCCGAATGATCCAGGGCGGATTCCGCAATCAGCTCCTCGTCCCCTTCCTGGTCCTCATGGCCATGCCCTGCTTCCAAACCTTCTGCCATGGCCAGAACACTTTCTTCTCGCTCCTGCTGCTGACAACAACCGTCTGCCTCTGGCGCGGCGGCTATCCCCTTCTTTCCGGCATCGTCTGCGGTCTGCTCTTCTACAAACCCCAGCTCGGCCTGGTCATCGCCGCCGTCCTCTGCGTCAGCCAGGGCCGCCGCGCGATCTTGGGCGTCTGTCTCACCGGAACCACGCTGGTGCTGGTCAACGTCCTCACCATGCCCGGCTCCCTCCACGAATTCGTTTATCACATGCCCCAGAACCTCCACTGGATCGAGGAGCTGAATCATTACCGCTGGGAACGCCACGTCACCTTCAAAGCCTTCTGGCGCGAGCTGTTCCAGGGCGACGCCATCGGCCCCATGGCCACGATCCCGCAACTGCTCTGGCTACTCAGCGAATTCGCCCTCACTGTCGCTCTTGCCGCCATGGCCCTGCAAATTTTTCGCACCGGCCAAACCCCATCCGCGCGCGACCGCCTGATCTCCGCCGCCATCGCCTCGATGCCCCTGCTGATGCCCTTCTACTTCGATTACGATCTGTTGCTCGTTAGCGTCGCCATCGTCGTCTACGTTGCCGACCGGCAGAATTCTTCCAACACCTCCAATTGGGAAGACCGCTGGCTGCCGCTCGTCTGGTCGGCCCTTTTCCTGGTCCTCATGTTCTGGAAATCCCGCATCAATCCTACCGTCCCCCTGATGACGGTTGCGGCATTCATGCTCATCCGCCGCGCTATGCGCGCCCCGGCGGAGACTTCCCAGTCCATTCGCATCCCCCAGCCCATCCGTTCACTCGCGGCATAACAGAAATTTCCCCCTCGCCCGGTACTCCGGGAGAGGGCCGGGGTGAGGGCCTTGGAAAAATCCTTGCGCACCCACGGCCCTCACCCGCGCGGTGCTGCGCACGCTTGCCCTCTCCCGGAGTACCGGGCGAGGGGAAATAGACTTTTCAGCGGGCGACTCCCGAAATTCGGCAATTGGCATTCGGCATTCGGCAATGCTTTTCCGATATATTCATTGCCGTGCCCGCGCCCTCTCTCCGCCGCGACATCATCTCCGCCTATTTCGTCACCGCGGCGCGAATGGCGGCATGGCTCCTCGTAACGGCCGCCGTTTTCCGCGTGGCGGGAAAACCGGCGTTTGCGTTTCTGGCGATCATTCAATCCACCGTCGGAATCCTGGAATACGCCGCCATCGGCCTCAGCCCGGCCATCATTCGCCTCACTGCCGAGGCCATGCGCGACGATCGGACGCGCGGCCTGCCGGTCATCGATTACGACTCTGTTCCCCCCAATCGCACGTCGGCCGTGCAGACCGTCTACGCCAATGGCTTCACAATGGCACTCCTGACGGCGCTGGCGGGGGCGATTCTGCTGGTCTGTTTCGGCTTCTACTTTCGCGGCACCCAGACCAACACAACCACCGGAGGCGCCGCCCTGGAACTGGTGATGATGGTCGGCACCGCCACCCTCCTTCGCCTTATGAGCGACGCCGCCGGGGCGGCACTCCAAACCTCCGGAAAGATTTTCGTCGACAACATCCTGCTCACCAGCCATGAGCTCATCTGGAGCGCGGGAACCGGCATCGGTCTTTTTGTTTTTCACTTCCCCTGGCAGCGGGCCGTGGGATTCGCCCTTATTTCCGCCTCCGGAATCCTGCTGATCTTGCGGGCGATTACGTCTCACGTTTTCGGCAGCGGCCTTTTCGAAAAATGGTGGCGACGATTCGATTTTTCGCTCGTGCGCCGCCTGACGGTTTTCGGCTCGATGGTAGTGGCGGCCCAGATGGCGGACTATCTCTACGCCCCCACCAGCAATCTCCTGATCCTCTATCTGCTCGGTCAATCCTACGTTGCGACCTATACCCCGGCCGTTCAGATCGACGGCGGAGCGCTGCTGCTGGTTAACGCGCTGGCGTCGGTCCTCCTCCCGCGCACCGCCCTCGCCCACGCCGCCGGCGAGCCTCACGTCGTCCGCCGCTACTACATCCGCGGCACCCTTGCCACGTTTCTCCTGCTTCTTTTCGCCGCCCCCATCCTTTGGCTCCTCGCCCCCTATTTCTTCCGGATCTGGCTCGGCGACCCCATGCAGGCCACCTGCGCCCTGCTCCCCTTCGTCCTCATCCACACCACCATCGGCGGCAGCAGCGCCGTCGGCCGCTCCATCCTCCTCGCCATCGGAAAAGTCCGCGCCTTCACCATCTCCGTCCTCATCGCCGGCGTGGCCAACGTCTTTCTCAGCTATAGCTTTGTCCGCTATTTCCACCTCGGCCTCCGCGGCATCGTCTTCGGCACCATCTGCGCAGTCGCCGCCCGCTGCGGCATCTGGCTCCCGTGGTACACCCTGCGGGTGCTGAATCGAGAAATCGAGCTCGATGAGTCGCCGATACTCGAGACGGCGCCGCCGGCGCACATCTCTTAAAAAACCAGAAATCCGAATCCAGAAATCCGAATCAAACCAGAATGACCAAATGACGAAACCGGCGACCGTTTCGTCATTCGGGTTTCGGATTTGATTCGGTTTTCTGGTTTCGGGATTCTGATTTCCCCGCGATTTGCAATTTCGCCGAAACCCCCTGACCATCTCCCCGTGCCCAAACCCCGCTCCCAATTCCTCTGCAACCACTGCGGCTCCATCCACCCCAAGTGGCTCGGCAAATGCCCCGATTGCGGCACCTGGAACAGCCTCGAACCCTTCACCCCGCCCGCCCCCGACGCCCGCGCAGAGCGCACCGGCGCCGACCTTGCCGCCGCCGAGGCCATGCCCATCGATCAGATCGACGAATCCCAGACCCCGCGCCTCGCCACCGGCATCGGCGAATTCGACCGCGTCCTCGGCGGCGGAATCGTCCCCGGCTCCGTCGTTCTCGTCGGTGGAGAGCCCGGCATCGGAAAATCCACGCTCCTGCTCCAGGTCGCCCACGCCATGGCCGCCGCCGATGCCGCCTCAAAAGTCCTCTACGTCACCAGCGAAGAATCCGCCCGCCAGACCGCGCTTCGCGCCGGACGCCTCGGCGTGAAATCCGGAAAGCTTCTCGTCCTCGCCGAGACCAACATCGAGCGCATCATCCACCAGATCGCCAAACATCAGCCCGCCGTCGCGGTCATCGATTCGATCCAGATGATTTACAAGCCCAACCTCCCCGCCGCCCCCGGCTCCATCACCCAACTCCGCGACTGCTGCATGGACTTGGTCTACCTCGCCAAAACCTCGGGCACCGCGATCGTCCTCGTCGGCCACGTTACCAAGGAGGGCGTCCTCGCCGGCCCCAAGCTTATCGAGCACATCGTCGACACCGTCGCCAATTTCGAGGGCGATCGCTTCCACGCCCACCGCATTGTCCGCTGCATGAAAAATCGTTTTGGCTCGACGCACGAAGTCGGCCTCTTCGAAATGACCGGCCGCGGGCTCCAGGAAGTCCTCGACCCGGGCAAGCTCTTCATCGAACAATACGGCCCCGGCGGCCAGCCCAGCGGCTCCGTCATTACCGCCGCCATGCAGGGCTCGCGCGTTTTGCTCATCGAGGTCCAGGCCCTCACCGCTTCCAGCGTCATCGGCGCGGCCAAGCGGAAATCCAGCGGCGTCTCCTCCGACCGCCTCGCCATGATCATCGCCGTCCTCGAAAAACGCGCCGAGCTTCGCCTTGCCGCGGATGACGTCTTCGTCAACATCGCCGGCGGCGTCAAAACCCCTGAGCCCGCCATCGATCTCGCCATCGCCCTGGCCATCTCCTCCGCCCACATGAATCGCCCCCTCCCTCCCGGCACCCTCGCTGTCGGCGAGCTCGGCCTGGGCGGCGAAGTCCGCCCCGTCCCCCAGCTCGAAACCCGCCTGCGCGAAGCCTCCCGCCTCGGCGTCGCCCACGCCATCGTCCCCCCCATCGGCGAACATATCCCCAAACTCAAAGGCATGGCCCTGCACGAAGTCCGCCGGCTCTCGCAGGCAATGGCGGATTTTTAGACGCTGCGCGTCTGCGGTTTTTTCCCCACCCCCGGTATTCCGGGGGAGGGTCAGGGAGGGGGTTTGCTATACTTGCACTGATGCGGAATATCGCTTCAACAATTCTCTGTTTGCTCTTTGTCTCCACAACTTTCGCCGATCCCGCACCCACAACTCAGCCCGCTAAAACCGGCGCCTTTGACATCACATTTACACAGCGAAGTCCCGACACCGAATACTCCAAACTGATCGAGCGCATCGGCCTTTCCAAAGAAAAACTCGGCGCAGATTATGATTTATCGCAGGAGCCGCTCACAGCCTACGTTCCGGCAAACTACGATCCCCAAAAACCCATCGGCCTGATCATGCAAATCTGGCAGGACGGCTCGCCCGACATTTACCAGGGCTATCGTCCTACTCTCGATAAGCTCTATTTCATGATGATCGCCACAAAAAGGGATCATCGCCCCGAGCTCAACGGCGTCGGAATATGCCTCGATGCAATTTATAACGTCCGCAAAATCTATAACGTCGATCCCGCCCGAATTTATTTTTTCGGATTAGGACAGACCGAGGAACCCATCGGCTGGAGCACCGGCGACGTCGTGATGGGCGATCTGTATTGCTGGTGGGTAGGATACAACAAACCGCTCTGGGCGGGCGATCAGCCGCTTTTCGAGGTTAATCCACCGCCCCGGCTGATGAACCTGGTGAAGTCCCACGTGCAGATTCTTGGATTCGCGGCCCAGGACACCACACCGGGACACGAAAGCGGGTGGAAATCGATAGCGAACCGAATGGAAAACGATGGATTCGATTACGTAAAAATCGAGCCCGTGGATCACGATATGATATCGAACCCGGATTGGTTCAAGGCCAGAATTCAGCAGTTGGAACTCGTGAAATCGCAGCCGCCGGGCGCCGCCCCCGCCGTCGGCACTCAGGCCGCTACACCCGATGAGCCCAACCGCCTTCTTCATCTCGCCCAGGCCTACATCGCCAGTGGAATGACCGACAAGGCGAAAGACAAGTTGAATCAATTGATCAAGCAATATCCCAACGACCCCGCGGCAGACAAGGCGAAGGGACTGCTTTCTCAGATCAATGCACAATGAAGAATTTTTAACCACGGATTTCACGGATGGGCGCGGATAGGGAAAACGCTTTTTCTTATCCGTGAAATCCGTGTAATCCGTGGTTAAATCTTTTCTCCCGGCGGGCTAATCGACCTCAAATATTCAAACGAATAAATCCCCGACCCATGATCGTCCGACCAGTCGATCTGGATCGCATAGTTCCCCACCATCTGCGCACTTTTCACCGTCAGCGGCTGGGCATAATTCCCCGGCAAAATATTCAGCGTGGTCTTCTTCTTCGGCTCCTCCGGCTGCGGCGAAATATCGTGCGGATCCCTCCCCTCCCGCACCATCTTGCACACCGCGCACGGGCACATCGACCGCAAATAGGAAAGCGAATAAACGCTGTGCGTTCCGTCCTTCCAGAGAATCTCCAGCTTTTCATCGCGCTTCAGATCGAGCTTGGCGGGGGTTATGACGGGCATCTCTTGAATCATAAGCTCGTGAAAAACCCGAAACCAGAAATCCGAATGACGAACCAAGCCCCAATGACCGAATGGCGAATGCCACGCGCCCAGTTCCGTTTCGTTCGGGTTTCGTTATTCGGTCATTGATTCGTCATTCGGATTTCTGGTTTCGGAATTCAGCAATGAGCGTCGGACAAAAAAGCTACTACAGCTTCTTCCTCAGCGCCTCCTGCACCATCTTCGGATTCAGCCCCTTCCCGCTCTTCATCACCATCCCCACCAGCGCCCCCATCGCCGTCTGCTTCCCCGCTCGGTAATCCTGCAGCGGCTTGGGATTCGCCGCGATCACCGCATCGATGGCCGCGTCGATGGCGCTGGTATCACTCACCTGCATCAGCCCCAGCTCCTGCGCGATCGCTTCCGCCGGCGCATCATTTTCCCGCAGCCGATCGAAAATCGCCCCTGCGGAGCTGGCCGAGATTGTGTTTGCGTCGATCAACTTCGCTACTTCCGCGAACCGCTGCGCCGGCACGCCGATCTGGGCAAGGGCCACCCCTTTCTCATTCGCCAGCCGCCGGCCGTGCGAGAGAATCAGATTGCTCACCCGTTTCGCGTCCCCGCCGGCCGCGATCGCCGCCTCATAGAATTCTCCTGTCGCCCGGTCCCCCGCCAAAATCGCGGCATCGGTGGTCGACAGTCCCAGCGCATCCACATATCTTTTGCGTCGTGCGACGGGCAACTCGCCCACCTGCGCCTTGATCTCCGCCAGCCACGCCTCATCCACTTCCACCGGCACCAGGTCCGGGTCCGGGAAATATCGATAGTCGTTCGCCTCTTCCTTCTCCCGCTGCAAAAACGTCGTCCCGCTCGCTTCGTCCCAGCCGTAGGTGCTCTTGCGCCCCAGCGAGCCGGTCTCTTCCCACTCGCGAATCTGCCGCTGCACTTCGTACGCCGTCGCCCGCTCCAGGACGCTGAAGCTGTTCAGATTTTTGATCTCCGTAATCGCCGTCTTATGCACCTGTCCCTCGGCATCGGTGATATGCACGTTGATGTTCGGCTCAAACCGCATGTGCCCCATCTGCATCTGCCCCAGGCTCACGCCCAGGAATTGCACGATCTTCTGAAGCTCCTGCCCAAACAGCGCCACATCCGCCGGGGTCGTTAAATCCGGCTCCGTCACGATCTCCAGCAGCGGCGTCCCCGCGCGATTCAGATCGACGATGCTGAAATCGATCGCATATCCCCCCGGCGCTTCGTGCAGCAATTTCCCCGCATCCTCCTCAAGATGCGCCCGCCGAATCCGGATCTTCACCGATGACCCATCCTTGCGAACCAGCTCAAATTCCCCCTCGTAACAGAGCGGCAGATCGTACTGGCTGATCTGATAATTCTTCGGCAAATCCGGATAGTAATAACTCTTCCGGTCCCACTTCGTATGCTTGGCGATCCTGCACCCCAGCGCCAGCCCGGCCTTGATTGCATACTCCACCGCCCGCTTGTTCATCACCGGCAAAACGCCCGGCAACCCCAGCACCTGCTCATCCACCTGCGTATTGGGCTCCCCCCCAAAACCATTGGCCGCCCCGGTAAACATCTTCGAAGCCGTGCAAAGCTGCACGTGAACTTCCAGCCCGACCAGAACCCGATGCGATTTGCATATTCGCGCCACAATTAGCTCCGATAAAACTCTTAACCCCCTCTCCCTGTACTCAGGGAGAGGGCAGGGGTGAGGGCCGACATCAATTTACATCAACCAACTAGTATAAACCGCAAACTCACCCCGCCAAAGTCGGAGCGCGACTTAGTCGACAACTCCAGATATGGACTCTTCCCAGACCGCGGTCCTCGAGCAGCCCCCCGTAGCCCCCGACCGCCGCCGCAGCAAACGGCAATCCTTCGTCGCCAACGCCTGGCTCTCCCCGGAGGCCGGCACCCGCGGCTCCAACCACCACGTCGTCGTCAACGACCTCTCTTTGCACGGCATGGGTTTCAGCTCGGACGAATCGCTCGACCCCGAGGCCGTCCACTGGATGGTCCTCGACGCCGGCGGCCTCCGCGCCTCCGCCCGAATCCGCATCGCCACCTGCCGCCCCAGCCCCACCGGCAACGGCGCCTACGAGTGCGGCGCGGAATTTTTCTGATTCAGCACCTTCTCACTTTCACACCTTCGCACTTTCACACGCATTTCAATTCGGCATTTGGCAATCGGCAATCGGCATTCCCCTCAAAACCTCCCCTTCCTCGCCGTCAACGTCTTGTCCAATGTCTCCTCCAGCACATCGCAAACCCGGTCCACCTGCCGCTCCGTCATCTGCGAGAAAAACGGCAGCGCCAGCGTGCGCGCCGCCACATACTCGCAGAACGGCATATCCCCCTCCTTCATCCCCAGCAGTTGCTGCATATACGGCTGCAAATGGATCGGCGGAAAATAATTGCTGCACCCGACTCCCTCCGCGCGCAGATCGCGAATCACCTGATCCCGATCCCCCGGCTCAAAAAGATCGCTCAACCTCACCACGAACACAAACCAGCTCATGTGCGTGTCGTCGTGCAGGGTCGGCAGGATCAGATACCGGTTCGTCATCAGCCGGTTCATATAGCGATGCGCCACCCGCCGGCGATTTTCCAGGATCTCCTCCAGCCGCGAAATCTGCGCGAGCCCCAGCGCCGCGTTGATTTCGCTGAGTCGATAATTGTATCCCAGCCGCGCATGCGCCAGCCAGTTCATTCCCTCGCGCCCCTGGTTCCGCAGCGACTGGCACATCGCCGCGAAATTATCGTCATCCGTCACCACCATTCCCCCTTCCCCGGTGGTGATCTGCTTATTCGGATAAAACCCAAACACCGCCGCCCGCCCGAAGGATCCGATCCGGCGGCTGGCAAACTGCCCGCCAAAACCCTCGCAGGCGTCTTCGATGAGGATCAGCTCATTTTTCTGCGCCACCTGCTCCAGCTCGATCATCCCCCGCGGATTCCCAAACGCCTCCACCGCCACGATCGCCTTGGTTTTCGGCGTGATCGCCGCCGCCGCCTTGTCCGGATCCATGTTTAGCGTTTGCGGGTCGATGTCCGCGAACACCGGCCTGGCCCCCACGTACAGAATGCAATTCGCCGACGCCACAAACGAGAAGGGCGTGGTGATCACCTCATCCCCCGGCCCGACCCCCCCGGCGATCATCATCACGTGCAGCCCCGCGGTGCCGGAAGAGACCCCAATCCCATGCCGCCTCCCCGCGATCTTTGCGCACGATCTCTCAAACTCCTCGATCTTCGGCCCGATCGAAAGCGTAGGCGTCTGCAACACCTCGACAACAGCTTCAATTTCCGCCGCCGTGATGTCCGGCTGCGAGAGAGGAATTGAGGACATGGCCGCCGCATAATAAACGCTATGGGGTAAAAGTGCGACCAGCGGCGGAAATCAGAATCCCGAAACTAGAATGACGAATCAAACCAGAAATCAGAATGTGATGCATTTATTCGTCATTCTGGTTTCGGATTTCTGGTTTCGCGGGACCAGAAATCCCGGAATCGCTTGAAAACCCCCACCCCGCGCTATACCGTTCCCTGCCCAATAAGTTTGGAGCGCCTCATGTTTCCCTTAGCCGACAGAATCAAGCTCGTTTCCGAATCCATCACCCTCGCCGTCAGCGCCAAGGCCGCCGCCATGAAAAAGGCCGGCATCGACGTCGTCGGCTTCGGCGCCGGCGAACCTGATTTCGACACTCCCTCCTTCATTAAAGACGCTGCCAAGGCTGCTCTCGACAAGGGCCAGACCAAGTACACCCCAACCCCCTGTCTCCCCGAGCTGCGCGAAGCCATCGCAAAAAAATTCAACACTGAAAACGGCCTTCCCTACAAACCCGACCAGATCACTACTGGCGCGGGCGGCAAGCATTGCCTCTTTATGGCCTTCATGGCCGTCCTCAACCCCGGCGACGAAGTCCTCATCCCCGCTCCCTACTGGGTCAGCTACCCCGAGCAGGTCAAGCTCGCCGGCGGCGTCCCCAAATACATCCGCGGCGAAGAATCCGCCGGCTTCAAAATCACCCCGGCACAGCTCCAGTCCGCCATCACCCCCAAAACGCGGGTGCTGATCATCAACAGCCCCAGCAACCCGGGCGGCCACGCCTACACCCCCGCCGAGCTCAAAGCCCTCGCCGACGTCGCCGCCAAAAATCCCAATCTCGTCGTCTTCTCCGACGAGATCTACGAAAAGCTCGTCTACGACGGCCTCAAATCCGTCAGCTTCGCCACACTCCACCCCGATTTGCTGGAGCGCACGCTGACCTTCAACTGCCACTCCAAAACCTTCGCCATGACCGGCTGGCGCATCGGGTACATCGGCGGTCCCAAGCCCGTCATCGACGCCATCAACAAACTCCAGAGCCAGATGACCAGCCACATCACCAGCTTCACCCAAATCCCCGCCGCTCTGGCGCTGAGCGACCGCGCGGCCCCGAAAGCGTCGAGCAGATGCGCCGCCAGTTCGAAAAACGCGCCCACCACATCCACCAGCGCATCACGGCCCTCCCAAAAATCACCTGCGTCAAACCCCAGGGCGCGTTCTACATCTTCCCCAACGTCAGCGCCTATTTCGGAAAATCCGGAATTACAGATGCCATTTCTTTCGCCTCCGCGCTGCTCGAGCAAAGTCACGTCGCCGTCGTCCCCGGGAACGACAGCGGCTTCGAAACCCACGTCCGCCTCAGCTTCGCCACCAGTATGGAGCAGATTGACAAAGGGCTGGACCGGATCGGGGAATTTCTGATGAAGCTGGGATAAAATTGCCTGCGCGATAGCCAGTCTTTTCCCCCTCTCCCGGTACTCCGGGAGAGGGCAGGGGTGAGGGCCTTGAATATTGTTACGAGTTAAATGCGTCTGGCGTCGCCACTCAAAGGTGATCGTGTGGTGTTCGATGCAAACTCGAATATCATCTCAAAGGTCCGCCATGCCCGATTCCGTCGACAACCTGATCGCCAATCTGCTCGATTGGATCTCCCAGCGCCCCCGCACCTACGACGAAACGATGTCCGCCTGGCGAACATCCTGCCCGCGTTTGCCCGTATGGGAGGAGGCAAATGACCAGAAGCTGATTGAGATCGTCGATGCGGATAGCTGCAAATTAGTCTGCCTGACACCGAAGGGCCGCGCATATCTCAAGGGAGTCCTGCTTAAATAGCAGCAAAGACTCACATTAGCCGGCGCTTGGGACTTAATAGATTTGATATGACCGTAAACCTCGACAAACGACGCTCCAAGGCCGCTGCCCGCAAGGCGCGCGAGCTAGGAACGACTCCCCAAGATTTCGTCGAGTTGCTGATCGACTCAGCCACGATGACATTCGACGAACTGCTCGCGCCCGTGCGTGACGCTTTCGCTCAGAGCGGCGTCACGGAGAGCCAGCTCGATGACGCCATCGCGAAAGCACGCCGAACCATCTATTCCCGCACATCGCGGAAAAAGCGCAAGTGAAACGGATCGCTTGATTCGGGCTATGTACTTGCGCGAAATGTTCCCGATAATTAGGCTATGCGCAGCTCCCATCAAACAGGTTTGATCCGAACTGCAACCGAAAGCATGTCACGCGAGCCCGCACTTGCCGCTACCGTTGCCCAATACTGTCGGCGAATGAATGACGGTGAATATGATCGCGAATATCTTGATACGCTCATGCAAAAACCGTGGGGTTTCTACGACTTTTACGATGCCTGGGGATTTTCTCAGGTTCATTCTAGGCTTTGCATTGGTGAGATTGTCGCAACAAAAGTGCAGGTGGGCGTAGGTCCAGCAAAGGACAAGGAATTCGAAGAGAATAACGCTCGCTTGGCAGACTTACCGAACGGCTTTCAAGCCAAATTTCTTGGCGGCTCAGGCGATAACGATGGTCACATAGAGTGGTCCATGGACATAGAGCTTGGCCAGTATCTTCCTGATGGTAAGCCGATCAGATTTCGAATGAAGCCCGGCCGAGCATCACTTGAAGTAGGATTCACCGAATTGTCCAGCACAATGCTCCATCTACAAATGGAGGGCGCGCTTGCGCGGTGGCCCTACGACCAGAAGTGGATAACATTATACGTCGACCGCAATCTATTCGGCTTGCAACCCATAGAGGGTGATCCGCCGGAGCAAACTAAACTTTGAATTCCGCATTTCGCCTTGGGCATCGTGAGTCCCCACCACAAAGTCTGTTATTTCCTACCTTCGATGACCAGAGCACGAATCGTCTCATCGAGCGCAAGCCGACAACTCGGTACATACGCACCTGTCACTCTGTATCAATAAATTGGCATACGGATAGATCCGTAAATACCATAGAATAAGTCCCGCTGACAGTTCAAGGCATCTTGGCTGGGCATTGGCCCGTCTGGAACATTCAATGGCTGCCAGTGATTAGTATTACGCCCATAACGGGCAACAAGTCGGCCCTGTTGCATTGGAAACACTGCGGCAAATGGCCGCTTGTAATCAACTTCAGCCGACAGATCTGGTGTGGCGCCAAGGAATGCAATCGTGGACACCGGCGGGCACCGCAACCGACGTTTTCGGGTCATCAGGTGGCGACGTGCCACTCAATTATGCGCAGCCTGTACCAGTTGCACATTTTGTCGCTATACCGTCGCCATCTTCCGATGCGCACGCACTTATGAGGTATGAAGCGAACAAAAAATCGATTCTTGTTGCCTACCTTTTGTGGTGGTTCTTGGGAATTTTCGGGCGCATCGCTTCCATCTGGGTCGAACCGGATCGGCCGTCGCCATGCTGGTTATGGCATTGGTTTCCGTTCCGCTGATATTTTTCGGCATTGGACTAATCACCTTAATGGTTGCAGCGGTTTGGGCATTCGTCGACGTTTTATTAATCCCCGGATTCTGCCGTGATTTCAATAATTCTCTCGCCGGCAGCCTCGCAGGGATCGGATTTGGCGCCACCCGTAATTTGTTTCGTTCGCATTCGCGACGTTTCCATTCTTATCTACTAAGCCTCATACCTTCAGCTATCAATCCCGGCCCCAGCCCAATCGCCACAACCCTCCCCGTTATCTCCCGCGACATCTGTTGAAGAATAAACAAAACTGTCGCTGACGACATATTCCCATGCCGCGACAGAACGCCCCACGAAAATCGCATGTCCTCCGCCCCCAGCTCCAGCCCCTCGCGCGCCGCCTCCAGAATCTTCGGCCCCCCGGGATGAATCGCCCACGCGGAAATGTCAGATTTTGTCAGATTATGTCCGATCAGCCACGAATCGCACCAGCCGCCCATGTTTTTTCGAATAATCTCCGGCACCCCCGGCGAAAGCGTCATCTCAAACCCATGATCCCCCAAATTCCAAGTCATCGCATCCGTCGATTCCGGAATCAGGTAGCTCGAAAAATCTTCAATCTCCCAGCCTCCGCCGTCGCCCCCGCCGTGCCCGCCGGCGGCGACCACTGCCGATGCCGACCCATCCGCGAAGAGCGCATTGGCCACCAGCTTCCCCGGATCGGCCCCATACGCCCACTGAAGGCTGCAAAGCTCCACGCAGCAAACCAGCACCCGCGCCTCCGCATGCGCGGCCGCAATGTCGTGCGCCGCCGACAGCGCGTTGAACGCCGCGTGGCATCCCATAAACCCCACGTGTACCCGCCGGACCCCGCGATCCAATCCCAACCCCTCGATCAGCGCCCGATCCAGCCCCGGCGCATAAAACCCCGTGCAGGACGCCGTAATCAGATGCGTAATTTCCGCCGCGCGAATTTTGGAATTCTCCAGCGCCGCCCCCGCCGACCGGCAAGCCAGCTTCGGCGCCTCCCGCGCATACACCGCCATTCGCGCCGCCGTCCCCGGCCCACGATCCCCCGGACCCTTCGACGCCGGAAAAAACTCCCGCGCTGATTTGTAATGATCCTCCCCCTCCCGCAGCAGCACGCTCCCGCGCGATTCAATCCCGCTCTGCCGGTAAATACGCTTCAGCCACGCATGCTGATCCTCCGCCAGCCCGCTCAGCGTCATCGCAAATCGCAGCGCCTCTTCCTGCGGCGCCGCCGGCGGCGTCGCCGTCCCGATCCCCACGATCTTCACGCACACCTTCTGCCGCGCTTTTCGCGAAACGTCTGCCGCCAGTTGCGTCATCACACTTCTCCTAACTTGAAACCGTCTCGCCAACGCGCGGCTGCGAAATCCGCATCGCCAGCCAACGTCCTACCGCCGGCATCGCGTTCACCGCCCCGATCACCAGCGGCCCCAATTCCGGATACCGCATCATCGGCCGCATCCCCCGGCACCAGACCTGCTTTCGCGCAATCAGCTCATCGTGCCGATGCTTCCATCGCTTCGCCAAATCCCTCGGCCACGGCGCCCCCGGCTCCGGCAGAAGACTCACCGCCTCCCGCGCCCCCATCGCCGCCCACGCCATCCCCTCTCCCGTGAACGGCTCCACATATCCGCACGCATCCCCCGCAACCAGCACCCGATGCCCGCCCAGTCGTCTTCGCCTTCGCGTCAACGCGCCTGTACCACGAAGCCGTGGGAATTGCCAATGCGGATCGATCTCGCGCCGCTCATCGCTCAAAATCCGTCGAATAATTTCCCCCGGCCCTCCCGCGCGCGGCACGCCGCCGGATCCAGCGCCGCCGCCAGATGCACGCATTTGTCATTGAATCTAACCAACCCCACATATCCCGCCTTCCCCACATGCATGTGAATCTCCCCGGTCTCGATCGCCCAGTCCGCCCCGTCACAGGTCCCCGCGACTCCGATCCGCGAATTTCGCGCTATCTCCCATTTCGCCCACCCGATCCTCCCCAGAGATGTCCCCCCAATCCCATCGCATGCAAGCACCGCACGAGCCCGAATGATTCTCGACACTTTTCCCGTCTGAAGATTGATCTCCCGAAATCCATCCTCGCGCGACGCCGGCAAAACCCCCGCTGTCGCGCCCGAAACAAATTCGCATCCGCGCCGCACCGCCTCCGAAACAATCGCCGCATCCAGGTCCGACGCAGCACCCCAATCTCCCCCGGAATCGGCATCGACAGCGTGCTTCCCCCCGCATGCCAGAAAACCTTCTGAATCCCCCGCGTAAGATCGTCCGGCAGCGGAATCCCCACATCTCTCAGCACGCTGGCCGCATTCGCCGTCAGGCACCCCCCACAAACTTTCTCCCGCGGCCAGTTCGATTTCTCCACCAGCAAAACCCGCGACCCACGGCGCGCCAAAATCGCAGCCGCCACCCCCCCGGCAACGCCCGCCCCGATCACCACCGCATCCCATGTCGCCGGCTCAAGGTTCACGATTTTCGCGCTCCCGCTTCCCATACCAGGAGCATACGCCACGGGTACGAACTTCGGATTTCACAATTCACCAATTTCGCCTCCGCAGCGAACTGCCGCATCTCCCTCATCGTCCACGCCGCCCGCACGCTCACCGGCCCGTCGTGATGGACGATGCTGCTGCTGCTCAGTATTCGTCCCCCGACCCAGGCGACCAGATAGCCAAGCCGGCTTCTTCGCAGATCGCTGATCACAATTCGCCGCCGCGCAATCTGCCGTGCCTTCCTCAAAAATTCCACCACATCTGCCCCCGATGGAAGATGATGCAGAAACAAGCTGCACGTCACCAAATCCGCCTCGATCGCCGGCCACCCGGCCGCCAAATCCGCCTGCACACACCGATGCTCGATCCCCGCACCGCGCGCCGTTTCCGACGCCGTTGCCAGCGCCGTCGCGCTCCGATCCAGCAAGATCAGCTCGACCTCAACACCGGCCAATCTGGCAATCTGCGCCACCCCCACCGGAACATCCCCGCCCCCGCACGCAACATCCAGCATCGAAATCCGGCTCACCCCATCCCTTCTCGCCCCCGCCACAATCGGCTCGGCAATCTGCGTCGCCGCCTTCGACGCGACGTTAATGCGCCGAAGCCCCTCCAGCGCGCTCAGATGCGCCGACTCCTCCACATCCGCCCGGTCCATAATCTCCGGCGTCATCTCGCGCTGATTGCTCAATAAAAACATCTTTTCCCATCCAGATTTAACCGCTAAACACCCACCGCCATTCCCAATTCGCTGCTTTTTCTCGCCGCATCCAGCACCGCCATCGTCGGCAGCACCGATTCCGCCGCAATCGCCGGCTCCCCATCCCCCCCAATCGCCCGCGCAAATCGCGTCCAATGGTCGACGTTCGATATCTCCCCTTCAACCACCGGCAACCGCCATGTCGCCTCCGCCGCCGGCGTGAAATCCAGCTCCGCCCATTTCCGATGATCGTACGTCCGCCCGCAATTCGTCTGCGCCGAACCTCGCGTGCCATCGATATGCCAGCGCGGCAGCCCCGCCGTCGTCGTCGTGTTCACTTCCACCAGCCCCACCGCCCCGCTGTCAAAATCAATGCACACCCGTGCGAAATCGTCGCAATCCTTCGACCACACGTTCCCCCGAAGCTGCGCAAAAACCCGCACCGGCCGCGCCGGCAGCATCACGTGCAGCAACTGGTCGACGAAATGGCTTCCCCAGTCAAACAATGCGCCCCCGCCGAAGCTCGCTTCGTTTCGCCAGTTGGGATGATATTCAACCGCCGCCGGCCCCACGCAGCTCGCCCATTGCCCCAGCCGGCTCTCGATGTTGATGATCCGTCCGAAAATCCCCGATTCCATCGCCGACTTGATCGTCAACGAATCCGCCCTCCAGCGCCGGTTGTGAAACACCGTCAGCACCCGCCGATTTTCCTCCGCCAGCTCCACCAGCCGCTGCGCTTCGTGCAGCGTGACCGCCATCGGCTTCTCGATCATCACATGCTTCCCAGCCTTCAGCGCCGCCGAGGCCTGCTCAAAATGCATCGCCGTCGGCGTGGAAATCAGCGCCGCCTCAATCGCGCTATCCCCCAGAAGCTCTTCAATCGACGAATGAACCCGAAGTCCCCGCTCCTTCGCCAACTCCCTCCGCGCCCCCGTGCTGTCCGCCACCGCCGCCGCGGCAATCCCCTCGCACTGCGCAATCCATTTCGCGTGCTCCAGCCCGATCCGCCCAAACCCGATGATCCCAACCTGGATCGCGCTCATGGAATCTCAATTGACAGAAGGATCATCCGGAATCTGCGACGGATCCATCCACGGGCTCAGCAGCCGCTGACGCACCAAAACGGCCCACAAATTCGCCGGGTCTTCAAACACATGCCCCGGCAGCGCATCGGCGATCACCCACGAATTCAGCTCCATCTCCGCCTCAAGCTGCCCAGCCGTCCATCCCGAATATCCCACGAAATACCGCGCCGAAGAAATATTCTGCTTTAACAGCGACTCGATCTTCGACTTCTCCGTCGTAAAGAAAACCCCCGGAAAAACATCCGCATCCTTCGACATCTCATTCCCATGCAGCACCATCAGCGGCCCCTCGCACGGCCCCCCCTGGTGCAGCATCCCCTCGACTTCACAAGCCTCCCCCAAACTCTGCTCGCATGCCTGCCGCACCGAAACCTGCAGCGGACGATTCAATATCAGCCCCAGCGCCCCTGCTCGTTATGCTGCACCATCAGCACCACGGTGTGCGAGAAATTCGGATCCGCCAATCGCGGCGAAGCCAGCAGAAGTTTCCCCTGTGTCGATTCCATTGCAACACAAAATGATATTCAATTCCCCCTCGAATGTAACCAAAAAATCACTTTCCCTCCCCTTCATTGGGCATTGGGTTTTCGGCCTCTGGTATTTTCCTAACCTTCGCCCGCGGCGGCCTCCTCCCCTGCTTCACATCTTCCTCCAACTGCGCCTTACGCCGCAGAATATGATGGTAATGCTGCGCAAACCAATGCGCCTCATCCCGTATATACTGAAGCAATTTCAGCGCCGCATTATTCCTCGCCAATCTCACCGGCTCCGACCGCGCCTGCGTAAAAACCAGCTCCTCCTTCTTCGCCAGCGAAATCACCATCGGCGGTTTTACATCCATCGTCTTGAAAACGTCCATCGCCGCATGAAGCTGCCCCAAACCCCCGTCGATCAAAATCACATCCGGAAAAAGCTCATGATTCGACCCCGCCTCCCGATACCGCCGGCTCACCACTTCCTGAATGCTCAGGTAATCGTTATTCCCCTCCCCATGCTTGATCTTGTACCGCCGATACGACTCCTTGAACGGCGTCCCGTCGATGAAGCACACCTTGCTCCCCACCGTCTCCCCTCCCTGAAGGTGCGCAATATCAATCCCCTCCACAATCCGCGGCATCTCCGCCAGCCCCAGCACTTCCTGCAATTTCTCCATCCCCTCCTTCGGATCCGTAACAAACGCCTCCGGCTGCCAATATTCCTGCTCCCCTTTCGCCGCCCGGTCTCCCAATGACGTCAGCGCCTTGATCTCATCCCGCAGCCGCGCCGCCAGCTCATAATTCTGCCCCTCGCTCGCCTGGAGCATCTCCTTCTCCATCGTCCGCAGCACGCTCTTCTTCTCCCCCTCCAGAAATCGCAGCAGCCGGCTTATATCCGCCCGATACGTCTCCTTCGTTATCTTCGCCGCGCACGGCGCCGTGCACTGCTTGATCGGATAGAGCAAACACGGCCTGAAAAATCGCCGATTCTCGTCACTCTCCAGAATCTCGAGATGACACGTCCGAAACTTAAACGCCTTCTGAAGCACCGTCACCGCTTCCTTCAGTGAATGCACGCTCGTGAACGGGCCAAAAAGCTTTACCCCCTCGGTTCGCGGCTGCCGCGTCACATACACCCCCGGAAATTCCTCCCCGGTAGTCACCATGAGATACGGAAACGTCTTATCATCCAGCAATCTCGCATTAAATTTCGGCTGGATATCCTTGATCAACCGGTTCTCCGCCAGCAGCGCCTCGACTTCTGTATCCGTCTCCACCACATCAAAATCGACGACACATTCCAGCAGCCCCGACTTCTTGAACTCCAGCTTGGTCCCCGCCTGAAAATAGCTCGAAACCCGGTCCCGCAGCGACGCCGATTTCCCGATATAAACCACCCGCCCCTTGTCATCCTTCATGAGGTAAACGCCCGGCGATTTGGGCAATCCCTTCGCCTTCTCCGCCAACTTCTCAATTCGCTCGTCCACGCCCGAATTGTATGCCAACCGCCGGCAATTAGAATTCACCGCCAATGGCATTAACCATCATCCCCAGCATCGACCTCCGCTCCGGCCGCGTCGTCCGCCTCAAGCAGGGAGACTACGCCCAGCAACTCAACTACGACGTCGACCCCCTCCAAACCGCCGAATCTTTCGCGAAGGCCGGCGCGAAGTGGATGCACGTCGTCGATCTCGACGGCGCCAAGGAAGGCCGCCCCGTCCAGACCGACCTCATCTCCCAACTCGCGAAAACCTCAGGACTATCCGTAGAATCCGGCGGCGGAATCCGCACCACGGCCGACATCGACACCCTCCTCCAGGCCGGCGTCCAGCGCGTCGTCGTCGGCACCCGCGCCATGGAAGACTGGCCCTGGTTCCAATCCCTCGTCCACAACCCCGCCTACGCAAAAAAAATAATCCTCGCGTTGGACGCCAAGGACGGCATCATCGCCGTCCGCGGCTGGACCCAGGCCTCCTCTCGCACCGCCATCGAAGTCGCCAACGAAGTCTCCGATTGGCCCCTCGCCGCCATCCTCTACACCGACATCGCCAAAGACGGCATGCTCGAAGGCCCCAACTTCCCCCAGACCAAAGCCATCGCCCAAGCCGGCAAGGTGCCGGTAATCGCCAGCGGCGGCGTCGGCTCCATCGACCACATCCGCCAGCTCAAAAATCTCCCAATTTGGGGCGCAATCGTCGGCCGCAGCCTCTACGAAGGAAAGGTGAACCTCCCCGAGGCAATTCGCGCGACTCAAGCGGACTGAGGGGTCCGTCCCCAACTCCTCTCCGTGTAGCCGCCGTGCTTGCACGGCGCTTTCCTGTCCCAACTCAACTTGCGATCGCCCGGATAATCGCCATCCGCGCGGACTGCTTTTGTAGCTCCCGGCCCGACGAGGTGGTACAATTCCGCCAGTGGTATAGACGTCGGTCCATGCGTCGCATTTCCGGCGCATAAGGCCTAATCTGTTACGCATATTGGACGACTAATTTCGTCAGCCGTATTTCGCGGGGGAAATTCGGCCAAGGAAAGGCCAACATTATGGAACTTCCGCGTCGCACACGTGGGGACGAGTTGCTCAGGCCGGGCGAGATGCTCGACCTTCGCCAGCGCTTGCGCAAACTCGCTTCTAAACACGATTTGGTCACGGTGATTGCCTGCGCTTTCGACCATCGCACGCGCATGCTTCCGTTCTTTTATGCCGACACGCGAATGGTCCCCGCGGGCGTACGGGCAATCGGTTCGGCGCTGGTGGACGCCGGTTTCCAGAAAACGCGCATTGTCCTCCAGCAGTGGAACCGCAATTTCCGTCCGTCGCGCATGCAACTCGATGGGCGGGTTCCGGATTTGTTCCTGGTCTCGACCATGGGCATGCATTCCGATCGCGCGCTGGACCTGATCCGCGATGCCAGGCGGATCGACCCAGCCTGCAGGCCGCTCATCATTGGCGGAGGATCTCACGCGGTCTATGAGCCGGATCTCTTGTACGGCGGCGGACATTCGGAACGGACAACGGAATCAGGCGATCCCATAGGCCCGGACGTTGCCGTCACCGGCGAGGAATTTGTCATCCTCAGCCTCCTCGAAGCCGTCTTGTCCGTGCGCGGCAGCGGTGAATCCATGCGGTCGGCCTTCATCCGCGCCAGAGATTCACATGCCCTGGACGATATCCCGGGCCTCATCTATCCGCGCGGCGAGACGGACGGCGCGGTCGAGGAATTGATCGACACCGGCATGCAGCGCCTCCTTGGCGATCTTGACGAATTGCCTCATCCGGTGCTCGGCTACCGCCTCCTGGAGCCGCCGAGCCGGTCCTCGAAATTGAGTTCACGCGCACTTCCCGCCAATCGCGTCCGCTGGAATAGTCCGATCAGCTCACTCGTGATGACCTTCGGATGCAAGTTTGCCTGCCCCTATTGCCCGATTCCAGCTTACAACCAGCGGCAACACCGTCTCAAATCAGCGCCGCGCATCGCCGACGAGATGTGGCAGCTCAACAAAGAATACGGCCTGCGCTATTTCTTCGGCACCGACGACAACTTCTTCAACAACAAGGCCCGCACCCTGGATATTGTCGAAACGCTCGCCCGCTCCGAGTTCGACGGTGTGCCCCTGCGGCAACGGGCGCGATGGTATACCGAGGTAACTGTTCACGACACCCTCCAGATGAAGGAGCATCTTCCCCTGATACGCGAGGCGGGCTGCCGTGCCCTCTGGCTCGGCGTCGAGGACATGACCGCCAAGCTCGTCAACAAGGGCCAGAGCGTCAACAAAACCACCGAGGCTTTCCGCCTCATGCGGGATGCCGGCATTTGCCCGATGCCGATGATGATGCACCATGACTCCCAGCCCCTCTACTCGCCGGGCACGAATTACGGGCTCCTCAATCAGGTCAATTTGCTGCGCAAGTCGGGGGCGGTCTCGCTTCAGGTATTGATGTTGACCCCGTCGCCCGGCACCAAACTCTACGAGGGGACTTTCGAGCAGGGGATGGTCCTGGACAGCGCCGGCGGAAGAAAAACCCGCCCCTATATGTATGACGGAAACTACGTAGTCGCATCCAGTCTCCCGCGCCCGTGGCGAAAGCAGATCAATATGCTGTTGGCCTACGCGTTCATGTACAACCCGGTCTGGCTGGCCGTCGCGCTGTTTCGGCGGAAGTCAAAGCTGGGCATGAAGCCAGCCGGCATGCAGATCGTTGGCATGATCGGGCTGACCCAAAATATCCGCCGCACCGGTGGATGGGCGATCCGTATGATGTTCGGCCGCATTCAGCGTCGCATGCAACCGCCACGCGGCACCATCGCCATTCGGAGTTTGTCAAACGAGCCGCCGGCGCATGGGCCGGTTACCGTCACCATAAACCTTGCATCCAAGAATAAGGTGCCGCTTCCAGTGGCCGGTTAGAGCCGATGAAGGGTGATGAGTAATTCCCGTGACAGCGTCGATTTAATCCGGCTGCTCTTGCGAATCATCGCCGCACTCTTTTTCGTCGGCGCGGGCATCAACCATTTTTTGAAGCCGCAGTTCTATCGCCAGATTATCCCACCGTCATTTCCTGCCCGCTCGTTGCTGGTGGTGGTAAGCGGCATCTGCGAAATCGCCGGTGGCGCGGGGCTTTTAATTCCACCTCTTCGACGGCCGGCCGCGTGGGGACTCATCGCTCTTTTGTGTGCCGTCTTCCCGGCGAATGTCTACATGGCCACTTCTCCCCAGCCAACGTCCGGACGAGATTTTCCTCAATGGCTGCTCTGGGCCCGCCTGCCCCTCCAGGTGGTCATTATCGCATGGGTTTGGTTCGTGGGAATCGGACGTCGAAATGGCTGATCTGTGGAACAGACCGGGCGATGATCGCCGGCTGTCCACAGCGGCCGGATTATTTCGGTGTCTGGTGCTTCTATCGTCGATGGCGATCTCCGGATGCACCAGGTTCGCCGTGCTGGACGCCGTGGTGCCCCCATGGGGATACACGCGAATCACCAACATCGCCTATGGCCCATTGCCCCGCCAGACGCTGGACATTTACCATCCGTGCGCGAAGGCGCCGGCGGATATTGTCATCTTTTTTTATGGGGGTGATTTGCAGAGAGGAACGAAAGCGGATTACCGCTTCGTCGGCCAGGCCCTTGCGAGCCGCGGATTTATCGCCGTGCTGCCCGATTATCGCGTTTATCCCAGCGTGATGTTTCCCGCATTTATCGACGACGGCGCTTTGGCAGTCCGCTGGATACATGATCATGCGCGTGAAATCGGCGGGGATCCGGATCATGTCTACCTGATGGGCCACTCCGCCGGCGCATACATCGCAGTCATGCTGTCTCTCGACAGGCAATATCTGGAGCGTGTCGGCCTCGACCGATCCGCGATTCGCGCAACCGCCAGCCTTTCCGGTCCCTTTAACTTCGTCCCGCCCCCCGAAGATCGCGCCGTCTTTGGCATGTCCCGCACCGATATCAATCCCCGCGCCCAGATCGAGCCGATCAATTTCGTAGACGGCCACGCACCCCCGATCCTCCTCCTCCAAGGCTTAAAAGACCCCGAAGTCAATCCCGCCAACGCCACCGAGTTAGCCGCCCTCATCCGCAAAAAAGGCGGCCAGGTTGAATTTATCGCCTACCCCAACCGCGCCCACGTCGGCGTAGTCCTGGCCCTCGCCTACCCTTTCCGCTGGCTCGCGCCAGTGCTGCACGACACCGTAAAATTCTTCCACGATCACCAATGACAGGGCTGCGCGATAACGCAACGGTCGATGGAAGGCCACAGCATCTACGATGAAAAACCGATCAGGCCGCCGCGCATTTCCCCTTCTCCCAGTAATCTGCGAGATTTGAGGCTTAGCGAAGCGAAGTCCCGACCTGTCAGGAGCACGGGTGAGGGCCGAAAAAAAAGCTTCACACGCCCAGTTTTTTCGCTTGCGGCACAGTCCCACATTCGGACATCGAACCGGCAACGCCGGATCGTAACCTACTGCCCCGACCGATCCGCCAGCACCGTCCCCGCCAACTGCTGCGGCGCCGGCCTTAAAAAATCCCTCAGCGCCGACGCCGCCGTATACCCGCTATATCCCCCCGCTGGCATCGGATCCGTCGCCCCGACCAGCGACACCAAAACGCTAAACCCCAGCAAAATCGCCGCCACCGACCACACCGCCCGCGAATGCGGCCTTCTCAGCCACGCCCCTGCCCAGAAGAGCAGCAGCGGCAGAAACAGCAGCAGCCACCGGTTCGCAAAATCCGCCGACGGCGATCCATACCTTGTCGCGCAAAACCATACGATCGCGACAATGATCGCAATCGCGCTATCCGCTGCCAGCACCTTCGTCGTTCCCGGCCAATGCCGGTGCATTACCGCAAACATCCCCGCGATCCCAAGCATCACCACCGGAAAATGCACCAAAACCCCATGCTCGCCAAACAGCGTCCCAAGCATCGACCCCAGCCCGGTCTCCGCTTTC
This sequence comes from uncultured Phycisphaerales bacterium, assembly GCA_963755915.1. GTDB lineage: Bacteria > Planctomycetota > Phycisphaerae > Tepidisphaerales > Tepidisphaeraceae > PALSA-1353. Next base: position 463,178 of record CAVWLP010000002.1, on the reverse strand, counting down.
GTCCAGATCGTCGGCGCCGCCGGCGTCGAATCCAGATCGTCATCGCCATCGCTGGCCGCCGGCGGATCCGATGCCTGCGGCAGCGCATCGATCGCCGGCTCGTTGATCACGATCCGCCGATGCATCTGAAGCTCCGGATGCAAAAACCCCGGCAAAAGATTCCCCGTCAGCGGAACCACCAGCGTCGCATGCAGCAAAATCGGCGGCGTCGCTCCGATCAGATACAAAATCACTCCCCCAATCCGCAGCGGCGTCGCCAGCCGCATCACCGGCACCGCGACCAGCAGCAGCACCAGGAAAATCACCGCCGAGACATCGATCGTTGCCGCCAGCGCCGCACAGAACCCCGCCAGCACCAGCCATTGCCCCTCGCGCGACGGATTCGGACTCGCCGACAGAACGACCAAACATCCCGCCGCCGCCAACACCAGCACCGCCGCCGGCACATGAGGGTTCAGCACCACCGCATAGCTGATTAACCCGGTCCCAAACACCACCGCCGCCGCCAGCAGAGTTCGCCACTGCCGCCTCAGCTCAAAAATCCTCCCCATCCGGTAAACCATCCCCGCCGCCCCGGCCACCGGAAGCGTAACGAACAGCAAAGTAAGCAGGTAGGGCGCGAAGACCGAATTCTCCCGTAGCGGATATCCCAGCCATTCCAGCAGCAGCGCCGGCCCGCTCATCAAAAATGCCAGCATCGGCGGCTGATCGCTATACAGCCGATGATCAATCTCCATCACATGCGAAGGAAGAATAAACCGCGAGCTGTCGATCGCCAGCCGATCCGCCAGCGGCCCAGAATCCGACCGGTGCTCCACCAGCGCCGCGATCGTTGCCAGCCGCGCCTGCTCATCGTCCGACGCCATCCCCGGCTGCCGAAGCGGACGCAGCAGCGGCAGGCAGACCACCAGCACCAGGATTGGCGTCGCCAATGCCCATGGCCTTACGTAAGGCTTCCTTACAACTCGGACAGATTGATTGCTTGCCGAATCCATACGCTCTTACAGCGCGGCTCCAAAAGGTGAACTGAAACAACTCAACTCAATACACCTTCAAAAACTGCACAAAATTCCGCACAAGCCGCTCGCCCTGACGAGCGTACCGGGGGTAATGCTTGGCGGTTTCCGCGCGGATGGTCTTTTCGCCGTCGGGGCCCAGGACCTTGGTAATGTCCTGCCGAGCCGCGGCGATCACGGCGTCGATGTCTGCCTCCGTGAACTCGAAATGGTATTGAAACCCAAACAGTCGATTTTTAAAACGAAACGCCTGGTTCTTACACAGCCGGCTCGAACTCAGCAGCGCGTTCCCCGCCGGCGGTGGGGGGGCCGGCGGTGGTGGATGGTTCGCCGGCGCAGGCAGTCTTGGCAAATCAAACGTGTCGAAATGCCAATGAAACATCATCGAGTTATCGGTCAATCCGGTCACGATCGGCTCTGTCCCCCCCGGAAACGGAAACGTCACCGGCCCCCACCCCAGTTCCGGCGTCAACACCGCCTGATCCTGCGGCGTCGCACCCGGTTTATGATTCGGATACACCTTTGCCCCCGCCGCATAGGCCAGCAGTTGCGCCCCCAGATCAATCCCCAGCACCGGCCGATCGGCCGCGATAAATCGTTTCAAAACTTCAATTTCCGTCGAAAGGAACGGATACTTCCCCGACCCCACGTCCGGGATAGACATCGTCCCCCCCAGCAGTACCAGCACCCGGACTTCGTCGAGATCCGTCGGAACCTCGTCCCCCTGATAGAGCCGCCGGAGCTGAACCGGAATCCCATAATCCCGAAATATTGGAACGATCCGCCCGGGCCCCTCATGGGCGACGTGCTGGAGGATCACTGCACTACTCATAAGGGGAACAATGATCCGCTGCTGCGCACGGCCTTGTCAAGTTCGTCGCGTATTCGCAGTGCCAGGTCTTTTCTAGCATCCTGGGGACTCTGGGGGCTCTGCGCATCGTGCCGAAACACCACCCGATACCATTTTCGCCCATCCGACTTATGGTTCGGATAGATCTCTCGCAGAGTCGCCATAAGCTCTTTAAGTGTTTTGAATCCATCGGCTTGCGCATCAGCCGCCGTCAGTTCCCCCAGCGCAATCTCGTCACAGGAAACGATCTTAAGCCACCCTACCCCAGGCACCCTGACTCGCGCCCGGCGCGCACCATGCAGGACTTCCACCGCCGCAGCGTAGTCGTCTTCTCCCCGCGCCGGATCGCTTCGACGAACCGCCGTTTGAAAAGAATCTGTGCCACGCATGAGCCCCGTCGAACAGCCGCCTAAGACCCGATAATCTTCAACTGCCGCAGAATGATTATGACCGCCAGAAGCGCCAGCACCAAAAATAGCCACAAAACCCGCTTCTTCGCCAGTTGCTCATGCGCCCCCGTCTTCACCGGGTTGGTCATCCGCTCTTTCCGCGCCGCCGCTCTCCGATCCTCCCGGCAAGCCCCGCAGATCTTCTTCCCCTCAAATTCACTTAGCGCCGCCTCCGCCACGATCCGGCCGCAATCTTCGCACTTCTCACCCTTCGGCTTGTTCGCTTCCTTGTCCAGCTTGTGGCAGGCATAACACCAATACCCCCGGCTGTCGCGCAGCCTCCGATGCCCAGTCAGATCCTTCCCACACTGGCAACAAACCTTCGCCTTGGGCCCCACATTCTTTTCAACAACGGTATCCCCGCTGGAGGCCTCGCCCGTTTCCGATTTATTCGACCAACAGGTACATGCCCGCCCTCCATCGCTGGAATCCCCACCGATCACACCTCCACAATCCGGGCAGATTAGTTCCGTAGACATGACTTCTGGATGCGCTATTTTTCGCTCATCGACATTCTACACCATGTCCGGTGGATTTTATCTGGCCCCCCATCATCCGTCCCTGTCATCTAATCACCGCAAAGCCATTTGTAACAATAACTTAACTCCAATTCATCAAGAACTTTGCAACTCAACAATCCTCCCACCCTCATTTCATTCCCAACTTCTTTCAGCCAAACCGATTGGACCGTCGATGATGAATCAGCCAGAACAAATGTGTTGTAAACGAGGGTTGGAATCGGACCGTCATCTCGTTAAGCTTCACTTAGGGTACCGATTCTGATGAGCCTATAATCCAAGGCTTGAGCTCCTTTGGGAGCCGTGAGTTGCTGCCGCTATGGAATCTTTCGAAATCATCAATCGTGACAATGCCGACTACATTGACAGGCTCTACCAGCAGTACCAGGCCGACCCCCGCTCGGTAGACCCCTACTGGCAGGCATTCTTCGCCGGCTTCGAAGCCGCGGGCGGACGCGCCGCAACCCTCACCGGTGCCTTCGACGCCTCCGGCCAAGCCGACCCCAGCCAGCTCGACCCTAGCAAGGCGAAAGCCAGCGTCGAAACCAAAAACCTCGTCCACTCGTACCGCGAGCTCGGCCATTTCATCGCCAACCTCGACCCCCTCGGCCATAACCGCCCAACCCATGCCCTGCTCGACCTCGACCAGTTCGGCCTGACTCCCGCCGACATGGACAAACGCGTCGCCCACTGCGATTTCCGCGGGCCTTTCGACGGAACACTCCGCGACCTCATCGATAAGCTCAAAACCACCTACTGCCGCACCATCGGCGTCGAATTCGCCAACATCTCCGACAAGGTCCAGCGCGATTGGCTCATCGAGCGCATGGAGCCGAACCTCAATAAGCCGATCCTCCCCCCCAGCAGCGCCAGGCTCTCCTCTACGAACTTGTCGCTGCACAGGCGCTCGAAGATTTCCTCGCCAAAAGGCACCAGGGCCAGAAACGCTTCGGGCTCGAAGGGGGCGAATCGTTGATCCCCCTCCTTAACACTCTCGTTGACGACGGCGCCTCTCTCGGCATCCTCGAAGTCGTCATGGGCATGGCCCACCGCGGACGGCTCAACGTCCTGGCCCACGTCGTCAACAAGCCCTACGAGGTCATCTTCCGCGAATTTGAAGGCAAAACCGCCGAAAGCGAAGACGGCGACGGCGACGTTAAATACCACCTCGGCTACGCCCAGGACCGCCGAACCAAGAACAACCACAACATTCACATCGCGCTAAGCTACAACCCCAGCCATCTCGAGCTGGTCGACCCCGTCGTCGTTGGCATCGTCCGCGCCAAGCAGAACTACCGCGGCGACCATGCCACCCGCACCCGCGTCGTCCCCATCCTCATCCACGGCGACGCCGCCTTCTGTGGACAGGGCATCGTCCACGAAACCCTCGGTCTCTCCGAGCTACCGTATTACCGCACCGGCGGCACGATTCACCTGATCGTCAACAACCAGATCGGCTTCACCACCCTCCCCCGCCAGGGCCGTTTCACCCCCTATCCGACCGACGTCGCCAAGATGATTCAGGCCCCGATTTTCCACGTCAACGGCGACGACCCCGAAGCCGCCATCCACGCCGCCCGCCTGGCCATCGCCTTCCGACAGGAATTCCACTGCGACGTGATGATCGACCTCTGGTGCTACCGCAAAAATGGCCACAACGAGCAGGACGAAGCCAGCTTCACCCAGCCCGTCATGGCCCGCGAGATCGCTAATAAAACCCCCATCGCCGAAATCTATGCCCGCCAGCTCATCGCGGAAAAAGTGATCACCGAGGAACTCTACCAGGCGATGAAAACCGAATCCTGGCGCCGTCTCGACGAGGCCCTCAACGCCCGCGCCAGCCCAAGCCTACCGCCGTTGCGTTGCCCCATTCCTTTGGCGGAATATGGAAAGGCTTCACCCGCGCCGGCAGATTGGTCCGCCGTCACCAGGGTTTCCGCCGAAGTCCTCCGCAAAGTCGGCGAAGGCGCCACCCGCGTCCCTGAAGGTTTTACCGTCCATCCCAAGCTCAAACCCCTTCTCACCCGCCGTTTGGAAATGTCCCTCGGCAAGGCCCCAATCGACTGGGGCGGCGCCGAAATGCTCGCGCTCGGCAGCCTCCTCCTCGAAGGCACTCCCATCCGCTTCGTCGGCCAGGACACCCAGCGCGGGACCTTTTCGCATCGTCATGCATCTCTTCGCGATTTTAACAACGGCGACAAATAGGTGCCCCTGGCAACCATGTCCCCCGACCACCAGGCCCCGATCATCATCGTCAACACCATGCTCTCCGAGCTGGCCGTCCTCGGCTTCGAGTATGGCTTCAGTACCGCCGACCCCCGAAACCTCGTCATCTGGGAAGCCCAGTTCGGCGATTTCGTCAACATGGCCCAGCCTATCATCGATCAGTTCATCGTCTCCTCGGAATCCAAGTGGGGAAAAATGTCCGGCCTCGTCATGCTCCTCCCCCACGGCTACGAAGGCTCCGGCCCCGAGCACTCCTACGCCTATCTCGACCGCTTCCTCGCCCTCTGCGGCGAAGACAATATCCAGGTCGTCTATCCCAGCACCCCCGCTCAATATTTCCACGTTCTCCGCAGGCAGATGCGCCGCACCTTCCGCAAGCCGCTGGTTCTCATGATGCCCAAGGGCAACCTTCGCGACGCCGTCTCCTCGCTCACCGATCTGACCGACAGCTCTTTTCACCTGTTGATCGACGACCCCAAATACCCCAGCCGCGACCGCGTCCGCCGCCTGCTGCTCTGCTCCGGAAAAATCTATTTCACCCTCGAATCCGCCCGCCAGAAGGCTGGCCGCGACGACGTCGCCATCGTGCGCGTTGAGCAGTTCTACCCCTTCCCCAAGGTCGAAATTCAGGCGATCTTCGCCAAATACCGCAACGCCACCGAGATCGGCTGGGTCCAGGAAGAGCCGCGCAACCGCGGCGCCTGGATGTTCATGTTCGACCGCCTCCAATCGATCCTCCCGGAAACCGCTGTCCTGAACTATTACGGCCGCGAAGAGTCCGCCAGCCCCGCAGTCGGCTCCAAGAAGATCAACGACCAGGAAGAAGCCGACATTATTCTCCGCGCCCTCGACCTTCCCGCGCCCCCGCCAACGGTGCCCAAACCCGTCGAAGGCTCCGATTCTCGCCTCGTAAAAGTCGCCCAGGGCTCCGGCCTTGGAGGCGACTAGTCGCCTCCGCGGAAATTCGAAACTCGAAATTCGAATGACGAATCAAACTCGAATGATTAAAACTCGAATTATCCCCTCCCCTGGTACTCCGGGGGAGGGTGAGGGTGGGGGTCTTCGAATTTCGAATTTGATTCGTCGGAGCCGCCGACGGCTCCGGGCCGTAATCGGCGAGTGCGCCCGGAGGCGTCCGCGCCTCCGAATTTCGAATTTCGAGTTTCCCCCGGCTATCATAGGTAAACAATGCCAATCCAAGTAAAAGTCCCCGGCCTCGGCGAATCCGTCAAACAAGCCAAGCTCCTCAAATGGCACAAACAGGACGGCCAGACCGTCAACGTCGATGAGCCCATCTGCGAGTTGGAAAGCGACAAGGCCAACGTCGACATCCCTGCCGACGCCGCCGGAGTCATCCACCCCAAAAAACGCGAAGGCGAGATGGTCGACGTCGGCGAAGTCATCGCCGAAATCGACCCCAGCGCCGCCGGCGCCTTAAGAACTCCCCCGCCCGTCCCCACGAAATCTGCCGCTCCCAAGCCCGCGGAATCCGCTCCGCCTTCTGCCGCCCTGCAATCCGCCCAATTACCCGAAGACTTCAGCCCCGCCGTCCGCCGACTTCTTTCCGAAAACAATCTCGATCCCAAGCCCATCCCCGCCACCGGCCCCGGCGGCCGCCTCACTCGCGAAGACGTAGAGGCGTACCTCCAGAAACGCTCATCGCCAATGCCTCCGCCTCCCACGGCACCCCCCTCATTCCCGTTCCCGCCGGCAATCCCACCCGCCAAAAAAGAACCTGCCGCCCCGGCGGCCTCTCCCGCCGGCGAAACCATCGTCTACGACAGCTCCGGCATCGCCCGCGTCCCGATGAGCAAAATCCGCAAGCGAATCGCCGAAACTTTGCTCCTCGCCCAGCAGACCGCGGCGATCCTGACAACTTTCAACGAGGTTGATCTCACCGCCGTCATCGAGCTGCGCAACCGCTTCAAGGAGCGCTTCCAGGAAGTGCACGGCGTCGGCCTCGGGTTCATGAGCTTCTTCGCCCGCGCCTGCATCCTCGCCCTCAAGGAATTCCCCCGCGTCAATGCCTTTCTCGAGGGCGACAACGTCGTTTACCACCAGTACGTCAACCTCGGCATCGCCGTCAGCACCGACCGCGGACTGGCCGTCCCCATCCTCCGCAACGCCGAGAAGATGTCCTTCGCCAAGATCGAAACCGAAATCAAACGCCTCGCCGCCGCTACCCGCGACGGCAAGCTCTCGCTCGAAGAACTCTCCGGCGGCACCTTCACCATCACCAACGGCGGAATCTTCGGCTCGCTGCTCAGCACCCCGATCCTGAATCCCCCGCAAAGCGGCATCCTCGGCATGCACGCCATCCAAAAACGCCCCGTGGTCGTCAACGACAAAATCGAAATCCGCTCGATGATGTATCTCGCCCTCAGCTACGACCACCGCCTCGTCGACGGCCGCGAATCGGTCAGCTTCCTCGTCCGGGTCAAACAATTCCTGGAAGACCCCTCGCGGTTGATGCTGGAGATTTGAATTTGTTTTAGTCGCAGCCCCGTTGAGATTTGAAACTGGCAAGTCATGCCCGGTTCAATCAGGCAAATCCCCATCAGCAATTTGTCCTGGAAGGCCATACTAAAGCGCGATCGCCGCTTCGACGGCAAATTTGTTTACGCCGCTTTGACAACCGGGATCTATTGTCGGCCTTCCTGTCCGGCTCGACATCCGCGTCGTCGAAATACCCTGATTTTCGCCACCGACGCCGAGGCCGAGCGTGAAGGATTTACGGCGTGCCTGCGCTGTCACCCCAGGGGCAATGCTCTCTCGCAGACGGAGCGCGGGATTCAACGAACGCTGGAATGGATCGAGACTCACGTCGAGCAACCCAACCCGCTGAGCACCTTGTCGCGGGTGAGCGGCTTAAGCCCCAACTATCTGCATCAGGTTTTCAAGCGGATCGTCGGCATGTCGCCGAAAGAATTCTGTAACATTCGGCGATGGGACCGGTTCAAAAGTTTTTTACGCGAGGGAATACCGATCGGCGTTGCCGGCCATCGGGCCGGTTTCGGTTCCGGGCGGGCACTGTATGAAGGGGCCGGCCGACGGATCGGCATGACGCCGGGGGTTTACTGCCGCGGCGGCTGCGGGGTTGAGATCGCCTATCGCGTGCTGAATTCCCGCCGAGGCAGCGTTTTGATTGCCTCAACCCCCAGAAGCATTTGTTCTGTGGCCTCTGGCAACGGGCGGCCGGCACTCGTGGAAAACCTTCGCCGTGAATTTCCACAGGCGAAGATCACGCGCCGGGCGGAGACGCCGGCAGGATGGACTTCGGCCATTAAGCGATGCGAGGACGAAGATCCCATCCTGGCCGGAATGCGTGCCGATTTACGACGTAGAGTTTTTGAGGCAAGGGTATGGAACTGGCTTCGATGACATTAACTGGCCGCCTTTTCCCGCCGGCCGCCCAGGCTTAAAGAAGAGCTCTCGGGCCACGAGCCCACGCCCGTCGCCGGCCCGCGCCACAATTGACGATCCACATCCGACCGCAGCTTTTTCCGCAAGTTTCCCTCGATCATCCAGGCCAGGTCGAAAACATAGATCGCGATCACCACCGCCCCCAGCAGCGTTGCCGACTGGCCAGGCGGCATCAGCAGGCTCACTCCCCACAGGATAAAGGCCAGGGCGATGAGCAACTGCTTGATCAGGTCGATCGCACCCGGGCGCTCCGTCGCCAGCCAGGCGAGATAGGCGATCCCCACGAAGAGCAACGGCAATGCTTCCGCGGTAGCGCGATCGATCCTCATCGGCAAGCGTGCCGCGAGGGGCGAGTCCACCAGCAATTGATTCACCCCGGCCAAAACCGCCAGCAGCGCGATCGTGCGCACGATCCATGCCAGCACCAGATAGTCGCTCCGCAGCAAAATTCCATTCCAGGATTTGATTTCCTGCCAGAATTTCCTCAGCGCGAAAATCCCCGCAACGATTCCCCCGGCCGCGATCAGCCCGGAGCCCTGCAGAAACCCATAGACCGATCCCATCCCGCAGGCTAAGGCAAACGCAAGAATGAAAATCGGCGAGCGGTTTTCGAGATTGTAGAAGAGCAGCAGTGCGAGCAGCACTCCGATTCCGAACCACTGCGACGGATTGATCTGGAAAAGTGCATTCAAAAAGCGATCCACCAAAGCCTGTGTCTCTCGTTGCGCCTCGGACGGAACGAACGGCGTGGCCGTCGATTGTTGAACCGGTAATCCGTTGATTGCGGCGGCGGCGCCAGTTGAGCCGGCTGATTTCCCCATTGCCGGCCAATCGCGGCCACGCGCTGCGGAAACCTGGGCCATGCATCCCGCGTCAATCAGCAGCAACAGCAGAACAATCGACGTTACGAACGGAGATTTTTGAGAAAGTTTTGTCACGCGAGCAACCTGACATAGGGGCTGGGTCGGTCAGGAGCATTATTCATCGCCCGGCGAACGCAGGCCATCCGATTCTTATGGTCAAACACGGATCGTCGGCAGCGAAGTTTCGGCGACGGCGCAAGACGCGAAAGAGATGTGCTCCACAATGCGATTGTCAATTTATTAATTTTCCCCCGCAAAACGCCTTTATTCTTGACAAATTATTTATTGCATCGGTAGCTTGGCGCTCGCGTGGAGTTCACTCGCGTGAATTGGAGGCGGCTATGCTCAGGGGTCCCGAAAAAACCGTTGGATTGTCGAAGCAGGTTGTTGTGCCAACTGCGGCAATACTTGCCGTTTTTTGCTGCCATCGCGCCAAGGGCGACCTGAGCATTACAACTGCTTCCGGCAGCGAGTCCGCGATGGTCACCGACTATTACGGCAATACCAATAGCGCCGGCGGCGGGTCCAACGCACAGTCCACGGCCTCGCTCACCTCAGAGCCGCCACAGGAATACGGCGACCCCTATGCCGAAAACGATATGATGAGTGTAGAGTCCGACGACTCGAACACCACGTCCAGCTCGATGGTCTATGAGGAAGGCGGCACTGGCAGCGAGACCCAGACGGATGGCACCGATCAGGGGACTGCAAATACTTCTGTCAGCTTCACGGATTCAACTGCCCAGTTGTTCACCCTCAGCGGCCCGCTGAATGTGGTTGACCTCGATTATGACGAGACCCCCACGATAAACGTGACCGTCGAACTCACGGAGAGCGGACAATTAAATCCCGTCTTTCAGCAGAGCGAATCTGCCTCCACGCCCAGTGACTCGATTTTTACCACCGTTTCCTTCGCGACTGTTCTTCAGCCGGGTCCCACCTACACGTTATCCGTGAGCTCATCACTGTACGCGCCAACTGGCGGTGCGGACAGCTCCTGGACAGGATTCGGAATCACCGGCGCCGTCAGTGCGGTTCCCGAGCCCTCCACGCTCGCACTTGCATTCGCCGGCACATGTTTATTGGTGCGGCGGCGCAGAAGCCATTAAAAAAATCGTCACAAGCATCTCTCAATTCGATTTGTAAGGCGGCCCTCTGAAATCGCTGGCGATCTCCCCTCCGCACTCGGGACACCGCTTCTTTACGGCGCACCGCGGGCAATCCCATCTCGCGGAGATCCCTCGAAGCCCATATATTCTAAACCGCTCCCTATAACCGTCTGCAATGTCCCGCCCGGTTATAATCCGAAGAATGTGGCCTCTCGCCCTCCTCGCTCTTTTCGGCCTGCTCCTCGACCTCCTCATCCACGTCGCCGCAACCCTCGGCTTCAACCCCCAGGATTGGCTCCGCCCCGAGTGGCTGGCCCTCACCCTTTACTACACTCTCTTCGCGGTAGTCGTCGGCTCCGTGCTCCTCCTTCAATACCGCAAAACCGGCTCGATCAACCCTCCCCCCAACCAGCCGAATGACCGGCCGCTCTGGTTCCGCTTTCTGCTCGCCCTCGTCACCATCTACGCCGTGCTGCTTGCCGCCGACCTCCTCTTCCAGCCGACCGGAGGCACGCTATCCCACCCCTCCCCGAACGTCTACGTCGCCGACCCCGGCCACGGCCGCGCACCTGACCGCATTTCCCAGCAGCAATACGACGCGTTTCGCCGCGACTCCGTCCGCCTCGGCTCCGGCATCTTCCTCGTCTTCTACCTCCAGGCCACCCACGACCTGTTCCGCGCCGCACGAAATCAGAAATAGCTCGGCGATCTGCTGGGCCTCGCGGTGGAGAAGGAGGTAGGGCGGAGCCCCACTACAATTCCGCCTCCAAATTCCCTACGATCTCCCCCAAAAATGAAACTACCGGATTTCCTCTTTTCCCCTTTGACCCTTCTACTGCTCGCCTGCTTCCCTGTTCCCGCTCTCTCCTCCACAATCCCTCAGCCGTTACCCGCACGCGAGCCGCAATCAGAATTCGGCATCACCCAGCTTCCCAATGAGAAGCTCAATTGGCTCCTCAACGCCAAGTTCGGAATGTTCGTCCACTGGGGCCTCTACTCCGTCCCCGCGCGCGGGGAATGGTTCATGGAAAAATCCGGAATCCTTCCCGATGTCTACCAGCAGTTTGCCTACCCCGCTCCCAGTCGCGACTTTTTCGACGCCGCCAACTACCACCCCGACCAGTGGGCCGCCCTCGCGAAGTCCGCCGGCATGAAATGGATCACCCTCACCGCCCGTCACCACGAAGGCTTCTGCCTCTTCGACTCCCCCTTTCCAACCGCTTTCACCTCCCTGCAAACCCTCCACCGCGATCTCTTCGGCGAGTACGTTCAGGCCGTCCGGGCTGCCGGCCTGAAAGTCGGCGTCTACTATTCTCCTCTGAGCTGGCGCTACCCCGGCTACTTCGACTGGACCGGCACAAACTGTCTCCCCAATCCCTTCGGCTTTACTGCCAATCCCTCCCACCGTGAAAACGCCCGCCTCATGAAGGAAGAAAACTACGTCAACGTCAAAACCCTCCTCACCCGCAACGGAAAAATCGATGAGATCTTCTGGGACGGCGGCTGGCTCGGCCTCCGCGGCTCAGACGCGGACGCCGCCTTCTTCCACGAACCCGGCCAATTCCTCAGCCCCCAAAACCCCTGGCCCATCGACAAGAAATATCAGGACTTCGATCCTGCCACCGGCAAACCTCTTGGCATCATGGGCATGGTCCGCAAATACCAGCCCGATGCCATCGCCAACTCCCGCTACGGCTGGATCGGCGACATCCTCGAAGAAGAAGGCCCACGCCCCATCACCGGCCCCATTCGCAGCAGACAAATCTACGAAAAATGCCTGACGATCCAGCCCGCCGCTTGGGGCTACAACGCCGAGGCCATCGCCGATGGAAAAGTCATGACCGCGGATCAGATCATCACCTACCTCGCCGACTGCGTCATCCGCAACATGGTCCTGCTCGCCAACGTCTCCCCCGATTGTCACGGCAACATCCCCGCCCTCGAGCAGCAGCGCCTATTGGAAGTAGGCGCCTGGCTCCAAAAAACCGCCGACTCCATCTACAACACCCGTGCCGGTCCCTGGCAACCCGTCGATCGCCAATTCGGGTATTGCTTTAAGGGATCCACAATCTTCATCCACATCCTCAAGGCCTATCAAGGAACCGATTTCACCGTGCCCGCGCTCGGAGATCTTCATCCCACGCGCGTCTACGAGGTCTTCTCGGGCAACTATCTTCCGTACGATTCCAGAGTGCAGGTGCCGCCGGACTCCTCACCGGCGGAAGCTTTCGCCGCAATCCATATCCACCAGATCGACCGCACTCTTTCTCCGGCCGACACCGTGATCGCCGTCACTTACGATCACCCCATCGATTCCATCTGGAAGAATTGAGCTCTTCCTCTACGGCTTAACTTTCTACTGCTCTACTGCTCTAACCCCACCTTGCGATTCCGTCATCAAAACAATCGAACGAAATGAAAGACTCGTCTAATTGAACACACCCCCTTTCCCCTCAAACTTCCATCGCCCGCTCCAGTTCCGACTGCCCCAAAACCCGCGTCTCCCCATCCACCTTCTCAAGCTGAACCAGACGACATTCCGCCTGCCCGCGCACCTTCTCCGCAAGCTGCATCGAATGCGTCGTAATCCAAAGCTGCGTCCGCGCCGACGCCTTGACGATCAGCCCCCCCAGTGCCCCCAGCAAATCCGGATGAATCGAAGCCTCCGGCTCATTCAGCGCGATCAATTCCGGCGGCCGCGGCGAAAGCAGCGCCGCCTTCTTCCGCCCCAGCAATTGCACCTTCTTCCCTCCGCGATGCAGAAAAATATTCTCCTCCTTCACCTCAGGATCCAGATGAAACAGCGACGACTCCGGTGTCGGCAATCCGCACTCCAAGTGATACGAAAAATCCCCCGTCCTAACCGCAACGCACATCCTGACCGCCCCTTCCCTCCGCGCCCCCGCCCACAAAATCGATGGCATCCCTCCCTCCTCCGCCATTGCCCGCGCCAGCGACCCCGCCGCCGCTCGATGCAAAAAGTAAAGCGCCCGGTAAAGATTCGTCTTCCCCGTCGCATTCGCCCCCACAATCACGTTCACTCGCCCCAGCGACAGATAGACATGCCTCACCGACCGATACCCCTCCACACAAATCGCATCTATCGCCATTCCGGAATTGTACCGCCCGATGCCGGTTTTAGTGCTCAACTGTTCAAGGGCCACTCCCTTATCCCTTCGCACCCGATCCACCCGACAAAGCCTCTGCTTCCCCACACGATACCCAGCCCCCATTTACGGCCTTACTGTCGTCGGGGACTCTTTGTACTCCTGACTTTCGATCCGGCGATGGGCTTCCGCTGGAGCAACGGCTTCCACGTGAAAGTCGCCAAAGAGCACTTGCACTTCATCGGGCCCGAGTGCAAGGTCAGGAGCGCTGTTCTGCTCGACTTGCTTTTCATAGAGTACGATCGTGTCCGGGGGCTCGCCTTGCCTCATGCCCGCCCCCAAATAGATAAAGTCTGTGTGTTCGTTCACCCATTGGGCCTGCTGGTCGCGGGTCATCTGTGCGAAATTCGACGGTGCGGATGACCCTCCTGGCATTGACGGACACAAGAAATCGCCGACGGCAATGTTTTGGGTCTTGATCAGTGTGCCCAGATCGGGTGGATAGCGACTCATGTTATTGTTGGAGTAGTCCAGAATCGCTTGGCCGATCTGCCGCACGTTGCTGGCACACTTGACGCGATCAGCCGTTTGGCTCATGTTCCACCAAAAATCATAATAGAGTCGTTGCGCCGTCAACATTCCGATACTGCCCAGCACAATCCCTGCGATGGCCAACCCCTTGCGGTCGACGCGCGGGTCTTTGCTTTTCCTCAAACCGATAATGCCAAAAATAATCGCCAGGACGCTTGCAAAAGGAATACATCCCAGCAGGCCGCAGACGACGCTGGCGGTAGCCATTGCGTTGCCCTGCCGCGGCCCGGAAATCAGCGCGGTGTTCGTTCCAATAAGCTCCGCCATGGCACCAGCGATGAAGCTCTTCCCACACTGGGCGCAGCGAACATTTTGTCCGATTCCTTCCGGCCCCAACACGCCAGGGCAGCCACAATGTGGGCAATTAATCGGTGAAGGCTGCGTCATAGGAGGAATCGTGCCAGGAACCTTTGATCACAAAACATTTCGTGAGTAGTCCACCAGCCTCATCGAAAACCGCGCCAATCTTGTCGGAAAAGCAAAATCCTACAAACTGAACACTTTTTCCTTCCCTCCGCCGCCCGATACGCGGCCCCCACCCCCAACCGCTTCCCCCACCAGCACATACGCCACTTCAGAAAGCTAGCATCCACTAAACAAAATTCAAAAAGTGTTCAGTTTTGTTCAGTTCTGTTCAGTTCAATACCTGAACTCAAGCCCTCTTCGGCAACACCGCCGCCGGCGCCCCGTTCCCATCCTTCTCCTCCATCGCATCAATCACCTGCTTCGTCATCTTCTCAGCCATCTCTTTCAATGACGCCATCTCCGGGTTATCAGTGATCGCAAACCCGCTCTTCTCCGCGACCATCAGCCCGATCAGCGTGCTGAGCATATTCGCCCCGCCTTGCTGCCCTTCGCCGGCCGCGCCGCCCATGAACACCCGCTCCGGAACCAGTGGCTGGGTTGCCTTCGACAGGTGCTCAGCCACCTTCGCCAGTGCGTACAGGCGCGGATCGCCGAAGCTGGTAATGCTCCGCAGGAGCACCGTCGCCTCCGCCAGGCCGACCTGAAGCGCCGGGTCGATTCGCCCTTGCCGGCAAGGATGCGCGACTGGCTCTCGGCCTGCGCGGTGACCACCGTCTGCTCCGCCTGCCGGCGCGAGCGGGCCAGGTCCGCCTCGGCCGTCACCACCGTCTGCTCGGCCTGTTTGCGTGACCGCGCCAGGTCGGCGTCGCCCTGGTTTTCGGCGATGCGGATCTGCACCTGCGAGTTGGTCAGTTCCGCCTGCTTGGCCGCCACCGCCTGGGCTTCGGTCAGCGCTGCGCAGCTTCTCCGCGGCCGCACGTTGGCGGTCGTACGTTTCCAGTTGCTCGATGCTGAGCTGGCGCATGCCGCAGCTGCTCCAGCAGCGTTTCGATCTTGCCGACGCCCGCACCTTCGGCCGTGTCCGGCTTGCCGATCAGAACGTCCACGCATTCGATGTCGAACTCGTGGAACCGCTTCTGCAAGCTCCGCGCGCGATTCGACTTGAATTTCATCGCGATGCTGCAATAGCTCCAGCATCGTCTTCTTGTGGGCCACGTCGCGGAAATAGGCGCTGAGCATCGGGTCCAGCGTCTGCGTGATCAGCTTCTTCACGTCGCCAAACCGCTGGATGACGTTGGGTGCCCGCTGGTAGTCGATGTGCACCACAATGCTCAGCGGCAGCAGCGGCTCATACGCGTCCTTGGTCACCAGGTCGATGCTCTTAAGGCTCTCATCGTAATGATGCGCCTCGCTCTTGCCGGTGATCCAGTGCAGCACGAAGTTGGTCGTCGGCACGAGAATCAGCTTGCCCGCGTAGGTGTTGAAGGGATATTTGCCCAGGTCCCAGCGACCTTTCCCAGACCCCGCGCTCGCCGCGGGCGACGCGCTCGCCGTGGCGGAAGGATTCGCCGGAAACGTCGGCGCCCATCGGCCCGTAATAGCTGACGACCACGCCGACATATCCGATCGGCACCACCGTCTTGGGGACGATCTCAATCGTCGCGAACCAGCGGTTGATGAAATAAGTTCCATCGGTCAGCGGCACATATTGCCGCCCGCGCCGGCCTCCGGCCCGCAAAAACGCTTCGGGATCCTGATAGTTGTTGTGATAGTTGGCATCGGAAATATCGTTGCCGACGGCCGGCGCGATGATCTCGCCCGGCGCCAGGCTCGGGCCATCCTGGATGGTCACGATGCCGATGCTGTCCACGACGATCTGCTTCCCCGATATCAGCGGATCCTCAGCGGAAACCTCTTCGCCGATGACCACCGGATCAAAGCCGCGAATATCGTTCAGTTCCTTTTGCCAACCGACAAGCGTGGCCAATTCCTGCCGGCCCTGCATGTCGAGCCGGTAGACCGAATCCTGCGTGACCACGACAAACAGGCCCAGGTTGATGGCATAGACGCCCTCGCGGATGATCGCCCGCTGCCGGCCGCGCTGCCCGATGCTGGCATCGTCTCCACCATGTCCCAGGAACTTGCGCGCGTCCTGAAAATTGTTGCACTCGACCACGTGCCCCAGCGTCTGGCTGGGAAGCAGCGGCTTGCCGTCGCGCGCATAGACGTACCCGATCTTTCCCTGCGAAATCGTGACGAGCGGCACGCGATGAATGCGATATTGGATCGGCCAATAGAAGAGATGGACGCCGCCGCGGAGGAGGTCGATCTGGTATCCGGCCTCGCCGTTGAGCGCCATGATCTGCCCCTCGCGCACGGATCCCCTGCGCGAAAAGCGTTTTTCGATAATCCCCACGCAGTTGTTGGGAATCCAGCGAATGCCGATGACCACGGCGAAGAAAATCAGCCCCGCGACGATGGCGATGGACCACCAGATTGCGGGGGGGACTGAGTCCGAAAATGGCATATCCATCAGATTCCGCGGGGACGTAAGGAGGCAGCCGAGATCCATAAAAACCTCCGAAGATAGGAAATCGAATCGAGGGTATTTTACCCGATTGCGCGGGGAAGTGCAATGAGGGAGCGTTACAAATGGAGGGAATTATTTGACGGGGGTAAAGCGACTACGCGTCGGCTTTCCGGCCCATTTTCGCGAGGAAAATCCCTAATTCATACAGGAGAATAAGTGGGATCAGCAGCGCAATCGTTGCCGTGACCACGTCCCCCGGTGCCAAGGCCGCGGCAAGCATGGAAAGACCTAAATAGACATACCTGCGCCAGCGGCGCAAGGTGTCAATTTCCACAAGTCCCACGCGGGCCAGCGCCATCACAACGATTGGCAACTGAAACGCCAGACCGAACGTCAGCAGCAACTGCAAAACCAGATCGAGATAGTCCGGCAGGGTGAAGGAAGTCGCCAGCAGGTTGTCCGGGCCGAAGGGGATCACGCGTACGTTTCCCCCCGTGAAAAATTTCAAGCGGTGCTGACGCGTATCGAACCACTCTTGAAATTCGGCGGGATGGGCAGGATTCCCGGCGACGGCCTGTATGTAGCTGGGCTGCGTGGTAGATGGGCGCGGGCGGCGCTGGTGACATCGGGCAACTGCAGCGGAAAGTCGGCCGTGAAGGCGATGAAGAATTGCAGCGAGAAGGGGAGGACCACGTAATAAACAAAGAGCATCCCGCACGTCAGCAGCACGAGGCTGAGCGGAATGTATTTCGTGATGTATTTCCGCTCGCGCGGATAGAGCCCCGCGCTGACGAAGAGCCAGAGCTGGTAGACGATCCACGGCCCGGCAATCGCCGTGGCGGCGATCAGGCTTACTTTCATGTAAACCATGAAGGCATCGGAAATCTCCAGCGAGGAGAGTTGCGGATTGATGTCATAGTGCTGAAGGGCTTGCAGGAGAGGCCGGCAGAGGAACCCCAGCAACCAGCGGCCGAAGAGGAGGCAGATGAGGGCCGCGGGAATCAGTCCGGCAAGGCCGAGGAGGATGCGATAGCGCAATTCCTCCAGGTGATCGCCGATGGACATCTGGAAATCATCAGGATTGAAATCCTGCCCGGCGGTCTTCATGGACCGGGCAGAATAAGGCTAAACGCGCCCAATGGGAAACGGCCGTGTTTGGGTTATCCTGTCCGCTTTCGATTACAGCCGCCGCGGCCCCGCAACGTCGGGAACGAACGGAGACAGCCTATGTGGAGAGTCGCAATCATACTAATGGCATATGCAGTTTGTCTGGCGGATGATTCCACGGTTTCCGACTCGCCGCAGATGCCGGCTGGTCAAGATGCCCTGTTGCATTACAACCAAGCGTGCCTCGCGGCGCGGCAGAGCTTTTACCGGACAATACTCGATGCCGATCAGAGGGAGATCGCGGAATTGGACCGCGCCATGAAAATCGCCATGAACGTCGCCAACCTCGACGAGGCGAACCGTATCAAACTCCTCCAGCAGGATGCCAATGACACGCTGAAGCATCATAAGGAGGCGCTGCTCGGACTGATGAATTCATCTGCGGTCGCGCAGCCGGAAGCTGCGCAGACATTTGTCGTCTTCGCCAATCTGCGCTGGACGATGACGGTGATGCTGAAGAAGGGAGAACGGTATCGGGTGACGGCCCAGGGACAGTGGAGCGGCGGGACCGACGCCAATAAGAAAACACTGGTTTGCGGGCCCGATGGAATGGTCCTTCCGGACGGCGATCACCAGGGTAATCTGGAGTGGTATCTGGAAGCCCGCGTCAACCACAAGTATCCGTTCATGGTCGGTTCCAAGTGCGACTTTGTTGCCCAGGAAGACGGTCCGCTTGAACTGGAGATGGCCGATTGGTGGATCTACGACAACAACGGATCAGTTGAGGCAACGGTACAGCACCTGGCCAATAGCGAGCCTTAGGAATAGTGTCGCAGGAATTCTCTAGGCTGCCGGCAGGGTGTCAAAGGCCACCGCGACGCGGTATCCCATGCCGCTGGGGTCGCAGCGGAGGACGCGGCCGAGGGCGTCCCAGCCGCGCTGGAGGCCCAGCTTGGGGAAGAAGACGGTGATGTGCTCTCCGGTGTTGAGGGGATGATCGGAAATTGCCGAGAGGCCGCCGAGGGAGAGGTCCCGGAGCATGAGGTTGAGCTTGGGCATCTGCCTGGCGTCAAGGGTGTGGTCGATTCGCCGGCCCTCGATGGTGGCTTGAATTTCCTTACGGGGGAACATGCGCCGGTCTTCCCACGACTCCGTCGGCAGACTGGCGGGCATCTTCATCAGTGCGACCATGTGCGAAGCTCCTGTAAAGACTTTGATTCCTCGCCGCGGCAACTGGCCTGACGCGTCGGCATCAAATATCCTTTAGAGACATCGACCAGAAAGTCGGAAAAGGTTATCCATCTTGCTAATCGATTTTCCAAACACATGAGCACGCCGCTTTACCAGGGAATTGTTTTTCTCGTGGGCGCCGGTCCCGGCGATCCCGGCCTTATCACTGTGCGCGGGGCGAAATTATTGGAACAGGCGGACGTAGTGGTCTATGACTACCTGTCTAATCCAAAACTGCTTAGTTATTGCCCCCGGGCGGAAGTGATTTATGTGGGGAAGAAGGCGGCGGATCATTCGATGCCGCAGGAACAGATTAACGCGCTGCTGGTTGAGAAGGCGCGGGCGGGGAAACGCGTGGTGCGGCTGAAGGGGGGAGATCCGTTTGTCTTCGGGCGCGGGGGGAGGAATGCCAGGCGATGGTGGACGCCGGGGTGGCGTTTGAGGTGGTGCCGGGAGTGACGGCGGCGATTGCCGCGCCGGCATACGCGGGGATTCCGGTGACGCATCGGGATTTCAATTCGAGCTTTACGCTGCTTACGGGGCACGAGCGGGAGGATGGGGAGCCGGCGGCGGATATTGCGTGGGAGGCGATCGCGAAGCTTCCTTGCGTGGCGTTTTACATGGGGGTGAAATCGCTGCCGCGGATTTGCAGCCGGCTGATTGAGAATGGGATGTCGCCGCAAATGCCGGCGGCGACGATTCAGTGGGGGACGATGCCGGAGCAGCGGACCGTGGTCTCGACGCTCGGAAAGCTTGCTGAGGATATTGCGGCCGCGGGATTGCGGGCGCCGGCGATGACGATTATCGGGAAAGTCGTACAGCTCCGGGAAACGCTGGCGTGGGTAGAGAAGCGGCCGCTGTTTGGGCAGACGATCGTGGTGACGCGCTCGCGGCACCAGGCGAGCGAGATCTCGGCGAGGCTCGAAGAGCTGGGGGCGAACGTGATCGAGGCGCCGACGATTGAACTCCATGAGCCGGCGGATTGGCGCGAGATCGATTCGGCGCTGAAGGATGCGGGGGAATTCGACTGGGTCTGTTTTACCAGCGTTAACGGCGTGGCGGCGGCGTGGCGGCGTCTGGCGGCAATGGGGCAGGATGCGCGGGTTTTTGGGAAAGCGAAGCTGGCGGCGATTGGGCAGGCGACCGCGGAGGCGATCGAGCGGGAGCTGTGCCTGAGAGTCGATTTGTGTCCGAAAGCATTCGTGGCGGAGGCGCTGGCGGACGAACTTGCAGGGCGGGATGAAGTGGCGGGGCGAAGGTTTTTGCTCTTGCGGGCGGATATCGCGCGGCCGCTGCTACGGCAGCGGCTGATCGAAGCGGGCGCCGCGGAAGTGAGGGATGTTGCTATCTACGAAACGCGAACGGCGACGGAATTTCCGGCCGGATTGATCGAATCGCTCGTGACAGGCAAGGTCAATTGGATCACATTCAGCAGCAGCAGCACAGTGCGGAATTTTGTGAATCTCATGGGGGAAGCGAACCGCGGGGCGCTGGGCGCATCAAGCTGGCGAGCATCGGGCCGATCACGACTTCGTCGCTGCGCGAGGCGGGTTTGACGCCGGCAGTTGAGGCGAAGACGTTTAATATTGACGGGTTGGTTCGGGCGATCGTCGAGGCGAAATGATTCCGGATGATCCGATCATCGCCGTCATCGGCGCGGGAGCGGTGGGGGGATATTACGGCGCGCGGCTGATTGAGCATGGACACCGGGTGCACCTGTTTACGCCTAGCGATTGCGGGCATATCAGGAAGGCGGGGATGCGGGTTCGGAGCAGCGATGGGGATTTTTTTCTGGAGCCGGGGCGGGTGAATGTTCATGACGATGCGCGGGAGATGCCCAAGGCGGACCTGGTGATCGTGACGCTGAAGACGACGGCGAACCATCGGCTGAAGGAGCTGGTGGGGCCGGTGGTGAAGGGGGATTCGGTGATTCTCACGCTGCAAAATGGGTTGGGGAATGAGGAGATTCTTGGCGAGCTTTTTGGGGCCGAGCGCGTTCTCGGGGGGATGGCGTTTGTCTGCATCAATCGAACGGGGCCGGGGGAGATTTCGCATACGGATCATGGATTGATTCGAATCGGTGAAATGCGCGGCGGACCGTCGGTGCGCGCGGGGAAGATTGCAGAGTTGTTTTCCAGCAGCAAGGTTCCCTGCGAGGTTTTGGACAATCTCACGTTTGGCCGGTGGGACAAGCTGATCTGGAACATTCCCTTTAATGGGCTGGGTGCGGCGCTGGATTTGACGACGGACCGGATCATCGAGTCGGAGGTAGGGCTGAGGCTGGTTCGCGGGATCATGGGGGAAGTGATCGCGGCCTGCCGGCCATTGAACGTGCGGTTCGATTTAGACGTACCTGAAGAGAAGATTCGCCATACGCAAACAATGGGGGCGTATAAGACGAGCATGCAGGTTGACCGGCAGATGGGCCGGGCGCTGGAGATCGAAGCAATTGTCGGGAAGCCGCTGGAGGTTGCCCGAATAAATGGCGTTGTAACACCTTTTATGGAAATGCTTTATGATCTCGTCAGACTCGTGGACATACGGTCAAAAACTGCAAGCTTTTAGCGAAAGTTTAATCAAGACAATCTTAAGGTTTCTGTTGCGTTTCGGAGATTTTGGGATATAGAGAATAGAGGTAGGGCGAGATATCTACCGGGCGACACGCTCCGGGCACATTTCCCGCCTAACTTGTGAAATATCAATGGTTTGGAGTGAGGAGCAATGATTTCACAAAGGCGCATGGCTCAAATTGGGCTTCTCTCGGTGGCGGCGGTGTTTGTGATCAGCATGGGGGTGCTGATGTCGCATGGGGATAATAGCTCGGCCCGGAGTGCGGCGTCGGCCGCCTCAGTCGCTTCAAATTCACATCAGAATTCTTCGCTTCCGATAGCGCTTTCGGCTTCGTCGGAAAAGCCCTAATCCGCTCGGTTGCGGCAATCCCAGTCTCCGCGTTCAACTGAATCTCAATCTTGGTATTATGCATTTATGCATCTGGTGATTTTTGAGGCGTCGAAATGGTTTACCATGGCGCCGCTTTCGCTGAATCGCCCGGTGTTCACGCTGCTGAGCGGGACGAGCACACTTCTTGAGAAGCAGATTCAGCACATTCGGCCGCTGCGGGTGACGCTTTGGGTTCGGCCGGAGATGGTCGATTATTGTCGCAAGCATGTGGCGCCTTCGGTTTCGGTGCCGGTGGCGATCAATGTTCCGCTAGACGACGAGCCGGCGTTTATCGTTAGCGGGCGGACGCTGCATTTCGGGGCATTTCCCAGGCCGACGGATCCGATGGTTTCGTCGGACGATGCGAATCTGATCCGGCAGGCGTACGCGAAGATGCCGGGGCTCAACTGGTCGGACGCGATGAACCGGACGGATCGCTGGCTGGAGCTGCTGAACTTGCCGCAGTCGCCGGATCAGGCGCGGTTGCCGGAATATTTGTGGGATATCGTGCACTGGAACGAGGAGTCGATTGTTGCGGATGCGAGCCAGATGAAGGAGCGCCCGCGGGTGCCGGCGGATTGCCGGTGCCAGGTGATCGGGGAGCAGGACATCATCATGAATCCGACGGCGCGGATTCAGCCTGGGGTGGTGCTGGACGCGAGCCGGGGGCCGATTGTGATTGACGCGGGTGCGTCGATCGGGGCGAACAGCGTTTTGCAGGGGCCGGTTTACGTGGGGAAATATTCGAGCATTTC
Organism: uncultured Phycisphaerales bacterium; assembly: GCA_963755915.1. Taxonomy (GTDB): domain Bacteria; phylum Planctomycetota; class Phycisphaerae; order Tepidisphaerales; family Tepidisphaeraceae; genus PALSA-1353. Next base: position 440,158 of record CAVWLP010000002.1, on the reverse strand, counting down.
GCCGCTGTCGCACATTCATTTGGGGACGAGCATTGGGCCGATGTGCAAGGTAGGCGGAGAAGTCGCGACGAGCATTTTCCTGGGATTCAGCAACAAGCCGCACGAAGGGTTTGTGGGGCACAGTTATATCGGGCAGTGGGTGAACCTGGGGGCGGGGACGACGACGAGCAATCTGAAGAACACCTATGGGCCGATCAAGATGCACATCGGAGCCAAGCAGATCGAGACCGATCGGAGGTTTTTGGGGTCGATGATTGGGGATCATACGAAGGTGGCGATCGGATCGCGGCTGATGACGGGTAGCTATATCGGGTTCTGCTCGCTGCTGGCGGGGAGCGATTTGCCGCCGCGGTTTATCCCAAGCTTTACGTTCTGGACGGACGCGGGGGCGAAGCCGTACAACCTGGAGAAGGCGCGAGAGGTGATGAAGCAGGTTTACTCGCGCCGGGGGCGGATTTGGGATGAGGAGGATGAAGCGCAGCTCAAAATCGTGCAGGATTCGATTAAGCTGGTGGAGAAGGAATAGGGGAGTGGAACGGAACGGCATCCGTTTTTGATCGTCTGGGGAAATCCTTATGACGGAATCTGCGTCGGCTGATCGTCGCACGGCATATCTCTGGATTGAAACTGCGGTGGTTGTATTTGTCTGCGTCGTGCCGCTCATTCTTACGAGTGAGCTGGACGTTCTGGGGCTCATCGACAGAAGACGTCTGATCCCGTTTACCAATGAGTTTTTGACATATACGCTTCGCCACATTTCGCAGAGCGCTTTGGTCTTGTTCGTCATCTGGCGGTCCGGGGATCCATTCAGCCGGTTCGGACTTAAGCCGTTCAAAGCGGGGCGCGACATTTTCGGGGGTATCCTGATTTGGCTGATTGTGCGTATTGCGACTAGAGCATTGTGGTTGAGTCTTCGCCTCATTTTGGATCCCAACAGGTACTTCGAGTTGGCGCACTCTGCTGGCCCGCTAAATTACTTGCCTCCTTCTGGCGCGATGCAGTTCGCAATGCTGGCGGTTATGTGCGCTGCCAGCGGATTTTTTCAGGAACTTTTGATGCGAGCATATCTCATCGTGCGATTCGAAGAGTTGTTTGATTCAACGCGGGTCGCTTTTCTGCTGAGCACCCTGCTGTTTATTTTCTATCACGGGTATGAGGGACAGGCCGGCGTAATCATGGTTTCATTATTTGGTGTAATTGAAGCGGTTGTTTTTTGCATTTTCCGCCGATTAGCGCCGATCTCGATTGCCCACGCCGTTTATAACTTCATGGCGATTGGGAATTTGGGGCTTTTTTGAAAGGAGGATTCGGGATTGGTCAATCGCTGGGCCGTTTTTGGTGGCGCGCCAGGGCGGGATGTCCGAAAATGCCCGATTTTGCCCGGGATTCATCGGTGAGATTTTTTCCCGGGCCTGGGGATTTGAGATTTCAGATTTGAGAGGGGTGGACATGGGGGCTCTCCTTTAATGCCGATTGCCGATTGCCGAATTGGAGGAGGCGCAGGAAAAAATAGTACGCGTCTATATACAGGTCCAAAGGGTGTACGTTTTGGACCTATTTTTGGGAATTCGGGGGATTTTTTTTGTTGTGGGAGCGAAAACGCAAAGAATTTGATAGTAAGAGTATTTGAAATACCCCACGGCGGCGCGGTTCGACTGCGCTCACCGAAGTCCGTGGGCGTTCCGGGAGGGACAGTGGGAGAGTTATGTGGCGCGTTTTAATCACAATGATTCTCCTGGGGGTTTGCGGCGGTTCGCTGTGGGGGAGCGTGAGCCTGAAGGGGGAGGGGGCGACGTTTCCCAAGCCGCTTTATGATGTTTGGATCTCAAGGTTTCATGATGACAATCCGGACATCATGATCGATTATCAGGGGAGCGGGTCGGGTGGGGGGATTAAGGCGATTACCAATAAGACCGTGGACTTTGCGGGCTCGGATGTGAAGCTTTCGAAGAAGGAATTCTCCGATGCGGGGGACGTGGTGTATGTGCCGGTTTGTGCGGGGGCGGTGGTGGCGGCTTATAACCTGCCGGGGCTGAGTTCGGATCTGAAGCTGACGGGGCCGCTGCTGGTTGATATTTATTTGGGGAAGGTTACCGACTGGAATGATCCGGAGATTGTGGCGCTGAATCCGGGGGTGGCGTTGCCGAGCGAGGCGATTACGCCGGTTTATCGGAGTGACGGGAGCGGGACGAATGCGGTATTCAGCGCGTATCTGACGGGGCTGAGCGATGAATTCGCGGCGAAGGTGGGGGAGGGGAAGTCGGTCGAGTGGCCGGTGGGGCAGGGGGCTGAGGCGAACAATGGCGTGACGGCGATCGTGAAAGGGATACCGGGGGCGATTGGGTATGTGGAGCTGAATTATGCGCTGGCGAACGATGTGTCGATGGCGCTGCTGCGGAATAAAACGGGGAACTTTATCAAGCCGACGCTGGCATCGGTGACGTCGGCGGCCGCGGCGGCGGATCGGATTCCGGCGAATATTCTCAATGCGGACGGGGCCGATGCGTATCCGATTTCTTCGTTCACCTATATTCTGGTGCATCGGGATTTGAGTTATCTTGGGGACAAGGCCCGAGTTTCCGCGCTGATCAAGTTTTTGAACTGGGCGGAAACGGTCGGGCAGAAGCTGGCGAGCCAGCACGAATATGCGCCCCTGCCGGACGCGGTGGTGAAGAAAGCGCAGGCGAATATTGCGAGCCTGACGTTCAACGGCGCGCGGCGCAGCAATAGAAAGATGTCGGATATTCCTGTGTCCAATCTCGGCGGGACGGGTTCGGGGGCGGATTCGGGGCCGCCGGCCCATCAGGCCCCACCCCATCCTCCGCTGACGCGTGAGCGGCGGCAGTGGCTGCATGTCGATCTGATCATGCACGGCTTGGCGCTGGCGGGGGGGCTGGCGGTGGCGCTGATGCTGGGGGCGCTGCTGGTGGTGCTGATCGTGGCGGCGCTGCCGAGCATGAAGCGGTACGGATTTCAATTTCTCATCGGAACGAGCTGGCATCCGAACGAACGGGAGGTTCCGCGGCTGGATGCCAACGGGAAAGCCATGCGGGATGAAGACGGGAACGTGGTGATGGAGACGATTCCGCCGTCGTTTGGGGCGCTGCCGATGATTTACGGGACGGTGGTGAGTTCGGGGCTGGCGCTGGTGATCGCGGCTCCGCTGAGTTTGGGGGCGGCGATTTTTCTGGTGCGGATCGCGCCACGGAGGCTGGTGACGCTAATTTCGTTTCTGGTCGAATTTCTGGCGGCGATTCCGAGCCTGGCGTATGGGATATGGGGGCTGTTCGTGCTGGCGCCGTTTCTGCGGAATTATGTTGAGCCGGGGGCGTTTCATTTGCTGGGGGGCGTGTGGGGATTTGGGTGGCTGTTTTGGGATCAGCAGGGGCATCGGCATCTGCTCACGGGGCTGGATATGCTGTGCGGGGGGCTGATTCTGGGGATCATGATCATTCCGATCATCACGGCCATCAGCCGGGATATTTTGAATAATGTGCCGCGGGCGCAGCTTGAGGGGACGGTGGCGCTGGGGGCAACGTGGTGGCAGAGCGCGGTGGAGATGCTGGGCTTCTGCCGAAGCGGATTGTTCGGGGCAATCATGCTGGGCTTGGCGCGGGCAGCGGGAGAGACGATGGCGGTGACGATGGTGATCGGTAACAACCCGCACATGGCGCTATCGTTTTTTTCGCGGGCGCAGACGATGGCGAGCCTTCTGGCGAGCAAATTTCAGGAGGCGGAGGATTTGGACCGGTCGGCGCTTCTGGAGATTGCACTGATTCTTCTCGTCATGTCGCTGCTGTTCAATGTGACGGCGCGGTGGTTGGTCGTTGGCAAGGGAGCGCAGGGAGCGGCGGCGCATTAGCCGGGGAATTCACGAATGACGGAAGCGGCTAGAAGGCAATTATCGCGAAGGATCAGCGCGGGGATGTACGCGCTGTGCATCGCCTTTGCCGCGATCATTCTGATCGTGCTGGTGCTGATTACGGGGTATTTGCTTTGCATTGGGTTTAGCCATTTGAGCCTGTCGTTTTTCATTAAGGAGCCGATTGCGCAGGGGAATCCCGGATTTCCGGGGGGGATGGCCAATGGGTTGGAGGGGACGACGGTTTTGATCGCGCTGGCGGGTGCGCTGGGGATTCCGGTGGGGATGCTGGCGGGGATTTATCTGGCGGAATATGACACCAGGTCGATGTTCGTGGGGGTGGTGCGGTTTCTGGCGGATGTGCTGGCGGGGGTGCCGAGTATTGTGGTGGGGATTTTGTGCTACGAGCTGCTGGTAGCGCCGGTGCATCGGAATAACGCCTGGGCGGGGGCCGCGGCGCTGGCGTTTATTATGATTCCGATCATTGCCAGAACGACCGAAGAGATGCTTCGGCTGGTGCCAAACAGCTATCGCGAGGCATCGATCGGGCTGGGGGGGACCAAGGCGCACACCATCTGGCGGGTTGTGCTGCCGGCGGCGAAGGCGAGCATTATTACCGGGATCATGCTTTCGATCGCGCGGATCGCGGGGGAGACAGCGCCGCTGCTGTTTACTTCGCTGGGAAACGACTCGATTACCTGGAATTTGAACGACCGATTTCCGTCGCTGACCAAGCAAATATACGACTATAGTACGCAGCGGGTGACGCCGGAGGAGCAGGGGCTGGCGTGGGCGGGAATACTGGTGCTGATAAGCCTGATTTTCATCTTGAACCTTGGGGTTCGGTATTTCACCAGCCTGCGAAAATAACCCGCAGGTTTTGCGCGTATAGATTCGTACTGGGCTCTGCGTATACTGCCGAGCTACTAGAGGCGATATGGCGTCGGTTTGTTTTTATTTTCAGGTTCACCAGCCGATGCGGCTGCGGCGCTATAGCGTTTTCGACACGGACCGGCATTATTTCGACGATCACAAGAACGCGGAGATTTGCCGGAAGGTGGCGCACAAGTGTTACCTGCCGGCGAACCGGACGCTGCTGGATACGATCCGGGTTCACGAGGGGCGGTTCCGGATTGCCTATTCGATTACCGGCACGGCCCTGGACCAGATCCAGCAATATGTGCCGGAGGTGATGGATTCGTTTCACGAGCTCAATAAGACGGGGTGCGTGGAGTTTCTGGATGAGACGTACTACCACTCGCTGGCGTTCATGTATTCGCGGGAGGAATTCCGGGCGCAGGTGGAACTGCATCGGCAGAAGATCAAGGAGCTTTTCGGGCAGCAGCCGCGGGTTTTCCGAAATACGGAACTGATTTACAACAACGATGTGGCGCATTTCGTGAGCCACATGGGGTATGAAGCGGTGCTGGCGGAGGGTGCGGATCATATTCTGGGGTATCGGAGCCCGAATTTTGTTTATCACCCGCCGCACGCGCCCAAGCTGAAGCTGCTGCTGAAGAATTTCCGGCTGAGCGACGACATTGCGTTTCGGTTTTCGAATCGGAGCTGGGAGCAGTGGCCGCTGACGGCGGAGAAGTTTGCCGCGTGGGTGAACCAGATCAACGGCAATGGGTTTATCTGCAACCTGTTCATGGATTACGAAACATTCGGGGAGCATCAGTGGGCGGACACGGGAATTTTTGATTTCATGCACCATGTGCCGGGTAAGATCATGGAGCATCGCGACAATAGCTTCCTGACGCCGAGCCAGGTGGTGGATAAATATGAGGCGGTGGGGGAGATCGACGTGCCGAACATGATTTCATGGGCGGACACGGAGCGGGATCTGTCGGCATGGCTGGGGAACGCGATGCAGTCGAACGCCTTGCATGAGCTGTACAAACTGGAGGGCCCGCTGAAGGAGAAGGGGGATCCGCAGCTTTTGTCGGATTGGCGGATGCTGACGACGAGCGATCATTTCTATTACATGTGCACGAAATATTGGTCGGATGGGGATGTGCACAAGTATTTCAGTCCTTATGAAAGTCCTTACGACAGCTACATCAACTTCATGAATGTCCTGGATAACATCCAGACGCGGCTGCGGGCGTAGTTTTCGGGGCTGTCCGTTGCCGGTGCGGCAATCTCATCGGTTGGTTTTGTTGCCATATCGACAGACTTAAATATCATTTTCGAGTGATTTATGGATTATTTTGTCTCTCAGGCAATTTTTTTGTTGCTTAGCAGGCAACAAATCGGGTAAATAGTCCCGCCCATGGGAGAAGAGGTTGAACCACGCGAGGCACCGGAGCTCATGATGTTGGGTGAGCGGCTAAAAGAGTTAAGGGCGGCCCGGGATTGGACGCTCGAGGAGTTGGCTGAGCGTAGTGGGCTTTCCAAGCCGTTTCTATCGCGGCTGGAAAGCGGGAACCGGCAGCCTTCGATCGCGGCGGTGCTGACGCTGGCCCGGGTGTTTAACGTGCCGATGGGGAGCCTTTTTGAGCTTCGGCCGGAGGATGAGGGGTGCATCATCGTCCGGCGGGAGAGCATGGGGGTTCGGCGCGGAAATGGGATTTCGTATACGCCGCTTTCGGGCATATCGCGGTTCAACGTGCAGCCGATGCGGATTACGGTTTCGCCCCAGCGGCCTGGCGCCGAGCGCTATCAGCATGATGGGGAGGAATGGATTTACGTTTTATCAGGCAGTTTGAAGCTCCATGTCAACGAGAAGCAGTACGACCTGGAACCCGGAGATGCGGCGCATTTTGATTCGCGTCTTCCCCATCGGCTCGATGCCGGCGGGGGGAAGGATGCCGAGGTCATTCTGGTCGCGTGCACCATACCAACCACGCTCAATTCCCGTCGGGAGACGGCAGAAATGAAAGCCGAGCTTGTAGGGTAAGCCCGGCGGATTACAGAGCGGCTCCCGATGCGGTGGAAAAAGGGAAACGTCTGAACGAGCAGTCGGCGGAAGAGGAAGGCTCGCGTGTCTTCGCGAGGCAGCACGGTGCTGCCGCGCGCGGTTCGCTCACGCGACGTCAGGTGAGGTTTATTGCAGGAGTCCGCCATGAGCGACGTCGCTGGCTACGTAGAAACGGTCAAGAAAACTCACACCAAGCTAAAGCATAATGCTTTGAATTTCTGGGAGGTCTCCGCGCACGCGATGGCGTTGATTTCCCCGAGCATGACGGCGGCGTTAATCGTGCCGCTGATGTTTTCGACTGCCGCAAACGCGGGGTGGCTGTGCTACACGTTCGGAACCATCATGCTTCTGTTCGTGGCGCTGAACCTGAACCAGTTTGCCAAGCGCTACACATCGGCGGGGAGTATGTATGAATATACCGTCAAAGGGATTGGGCCGACGGCCGGTGGGGTGGCCGGGTGGTCGCTTGCCTGGGCGTATATGTTCATCGGCATCGCCGGCGTGACGGGCTTCACCCACTTCGCCTCGATGCTGCTCACGCAGGCGGGGGCGACGGGATATCTCTCGCACCCGTGGATCACGCTGTTTGCGATATGCATGTTCACGGCGTGGTTCCTGGCTTACAAAGACATCACGCTTTCGGCGCTGCTGATGCTGGCGATGGAAGGCATTTCGGTGTTGGTCATCACCATTCTGGCGCTCATTGCCTGCGGGAAATATGGGGTGATCGATACCAACCAGTATCACTGCTTCGCCGGGATGGGCTTCAAAGACATCATGCGGCCCTTGGGCCTGGGCGTGGTGGTGGCGATCTTCAGCGGCGTTGGATTCGAATGCGCCACGGCATTTGGCGAAGAGGCCAAGAAGCCGCTGGTGACCATCCCCGCGCGGTGATCGCAAGCCTGCTGTTTACCGGGTCGTTTTTTGTGTTCATCACGTATGTCGAAACGCACGCGCTGGCGACCAACAACCCGACGCTCGACCAGCTTCCGGCTCCGCTGACGACGCTGGCGCAGAACATGAACCTGGCGTGGATGGGCATCGTGATCGAATGCGGCGCGATGATCAGCTTCTTCGCGCTGGCGCTGTCGTGCCTGAATTCCGGGTCGCGCATTGTCTTCTCGATGGCCCGTTACGGAATCTTCCCGATCTCGGTCGGCAGCTCGCACAAGCTGAACCTGACGCCGCACGTGGCGATCGCGTCGTTTGCCCTTCTCCAGTTCCTGATTCCCACGGGCTTTATGCTGGCGATTTATGCGGGGGGCTGGAACGCGCTTCAGATGGGCGTGCCGTTGGATTTGTTCAACAACGCGGGAACGCTGGGAGCGATGGGATTCTGCGGCGGATATGTGGGCATCTCGCTGGCGACGCCGTTTTTCCTTTATAAGGTCGGCCAGCTCAAGGCGCACCACATTTTCCTGTCGGTCGGGGCGCTGATTCTGCTGCTGGTGCCGATCGTCGGTCTGGTCTGGCCGGTGCCGCTCAGTCCGCCGATGAATATCATGCCGTGGGTGTTTGGCGCTTATCTGCTGGCGGGCGGGATTATCACGTTTGTCCGCCGGCGCAGCAAGGCTGAATTTGACGGCGTGCGGCAGGTGCTGGACGCGAACATGATGGCCATGCCGCAGTTAACGGCCTCGACGCCTGCGACACCGTCGGATGCCACGCCGGCGATGGCGTAAGGTTTGATCTGTTGCCACTTGCGCCGACGGCGTTCGCGTGAAAACGACGCCGTCGGCGCATGCGATTGTTTGTCCGCCCTGCAATAGGCGTCATTCCAATCAAATATCAGATCGAAGGGAGATCAGATGTCGAGCGCTCTTGCTTGCGAGGGGAGTGTGGCAAGCCTTCACCGTTATCCGGTGAAGTCGATGATGGGGGAGGAACTGAACGCGGCGAAGATTACCCCGCGCGGATTGTTTGGCGATCGCGCTTATGCGTTGTGCGACAGCGAAACGCAGAAGATCGTCAGCGCGAAGAACCCGAAAAAATGGCCCAATCTGTTTACGTATTGCGCGGCGTATGTGAATCCGCCGGAATCTTCCTCGGCGCTTCCGGCGGTTCGGGTTCAGCTTCCCGATGGACGGTATACCCTCAGCTCCAGTTCCGATTTCGCGAGCACAATTTCAGAGGCGCTGGGCAGGACAGTTTCGCTTCTGGAAGCGCCGCCGCAGGGGGCGCAGCTTGAGGAATACTGGCCGGATATGGCTGAGCTTTCGAACCGTGACGTGGTGACGGACGAGGCGATGCCGCCGGGAACGTTCTTCGACCTGGCGATTCTTCACGTGCTGACGACGGGGACATTGGAGAAGTTGCGGGAGGCCTATCCCGCCGGGCGGTTTGAGCCCCGCCGGTTCCGGCCGAATCTCATCATTGGCACGGGAGATAAGAAGGAATTCGTGGAAAACGGCTGGATAGGCAAGACGCTGGCGATCGGGCCGGAGGTGAAAATTCAGGTCACAGGCCCCTGCCCGCGATGCGTGATGACGACGCTGGCGCAGGCCGATCTGCCGAAGGATCCGGGCATTCTCAGGGCGGCGGCGAAAACCAACGAAGTGCGGGTCGGCGTTTATGCGTCCGTCGTCCAGGGTGGTACGGTTCGCGTCGGTGATGCCGTCAGCGTGCTGTGACATCTTTTTGCTTGAATGGATTTTGGCCGGCGGCGATCATGATCGCCCGTGGCCGGGCCCAGCCCATCAAAATATCAATTGCCCCACCTCGCGAGCATTTCGATCTATCCGGTGAAGTCGATGGAACCGGTTTCTGTTCCCAGCGCCCGGCTTCTGCGCAGCGGCGCTGGAGGGGGACCGCACCTTCGGCATGTTTGATTCCGAGGGGAAATTCGTGAACGGCAAGCGCTATGCGCTGGTTCACCTGATGAGATCTTCGTTCGACCCGGTGACGCAAATCCTGCGCCTTGGCCGAGCGGAAACCGGTCTGACGGCCGCCTTTCACGTCGAGCAGCAGCGCGACAAGATCGATGTCTGGCTGACGGAATTTTTTGGCGTCCCGGTCTGGCTGCGGCGGAACGATGAAGTGGGCTTTCCGGATGACCTGGATTGCCCGGGGCCGACGGTGATTTCGACAGCCACGCTTGCCGAAGTGGCAAGCTGGTTTGGGCCGCTGGACGTTCGGCAGGTGCGGATCCGTTTTCGGGCGAATTTGGAAATCGGCGGGGTGCCGCCGTTCTGGGAAGACCGGCTTTATGCTGCGAAGGGTTCGCTGGTGCGGTTTCGGATCGGGGAATGCCTGATCGACGGGAACAACCCCTGCCAGCGGTGCGTGGTTCCGCCGCGCGATCCGTTTACTGGGCAGAACGACCCGCAGTTTGCGAAAATCTTCGCTGAGAAGCGGAAGGAAATGCTGCCAGGCTGGGCGGAGCAGTCGCGGTTCAATCACTTTTATCGGCTGGCCGTGAACACGATCATGCCGGCGGAACAGGCGGGGAAGACGCTTTATGTCGGCGATGAAGTTGAGTTAGTGTGAACGGCCCGACATCGCGGGTTCGCGGTGATGCTCGCCGAGCTTGGCTTCCTGCAAAGCTCTCTGAGCCTGCTCGATCAGCGACATTTTTCGCCCGTCGTCCTCGGCTGCGCCGAAGGTGCAGGTGATGGGGACGGGGTGGCCCTCGCATTTCAGGTCCATCGCGGCGAGGGCTTCGCTGCAGCATTGAATCATCGATTCCGTGCCGGCGCGATCGGTGCAGGGGCAGAGAATGATGAATTCGTCGGAGCCGAAGCGGCAGACGTCGTCTTCGAGGCGCGTGGCGTCGCTGAGGGCGGCCGCGACGCGGGTGAGGACTTCGTCGCCGAAGGCGCGGCCATAGGTTTCGTTGATCGAGGCGAAATTGTCGATATCGGCGAGGATGCATGTCAGCGGGTTGCCGGTTCGGCGGGCGAGGGAAAGCTCCTGGCAGAATCGCTGATCGAAATAGGCGCGGTTCCACAGGCCGCTGGCGCCGTCGATTCGAGGGCCCGATTCAGGGCCGTCGACAGACTCGCGCGTTTGCAGCGCGGAACTGATTCGCGCTTTCAGTTCGGCGAAGTTGAAGGGCTTATTGATGAAATCGGCCGCGCCGACCTGGGGATCGTAAATGCGATCGTCCGGCGATGCCGCGCTGGCGAGGAAAATCACCGGGATTTCAGCGGTGGTTACATCGCTCTTGAGCTGACGGCAAACCTCGATCGCGGAGGCATCCGGCAAATCCGCGTCGAGGAGAATCAGATCGGGAGTGAACTTTCGCGCGGCGGCGAGGCCTTCCTGACCGGTATATGCCGATGTCAGCGTGACCGGTTCGTCGCTGAGCCGGGAAGCGAGCAGGGCGTGAATCGCCTTTGAGTCGTCGATGAGCAAAATCCGCTGGGGCATTGGCAGCTTCTCCTGCATTCCCGCCCCATCAAATTTGCAGTTTTCTTAAGGTGGTATCGGTAAAAAAGCGGGGTGCGATAATCAGCTTGCGTACGACCGATAAACGTGCGGGGTTGCGTTCGACCGCCGCGGTCTCGATATTGGTGGTCCTTGCCGCTTGCGGATGGAGCGTTATGCAGGATCTGGTTCACCGAATCGTGGCTTTGGTGGGGTTGGTCGTTTTCGTCGCGGGTTTGTGCGGATGCGCCTCGGGCGTTGGAGGGGTGAAACCGGCCCAGCTTCAGCAGTTGGGCATTGAGGCCTTCGTCTCGCCGCGCATGGCTGTGAATCTGGATGCCGGCTGGAAATTCATCCGGCAGGACGTCGATGGGGCACAGCAGCCGGATTTTGACGATTCAGCGTGGGAAGCGGTGAACCTGCCGCACACCTGGAATAATCTCGACGGGGAAGATGGCGGCGATAATTATTATCGCGGCCCGGCGTGGTATCGGCGGCGTCTGACGATCGGGTCGGCCCTGCAAGGGAAGTCGATCTATCTGCATTTCGGAGCGGCGGGGAGCCATGCGTGGGTTTATGTCAATGGGAAGCCGGCGGGGCCGGACCACAAGGGATTTTTCTCGGCGTTTTGTTACGACATCACGCCGTTGCTCGACCCGAGCGGCGACAATGTGATCGCGCTGCGAGTGACCAACAGGAGAGATTCGACGATTCCGCCGCTGTCGGGAGATTTCACGATGTTTGGCGGGCTCTACCGCGAGGTATGGATGCTGGCGCTGAATCCGGTTTGCATCAGTCCCGTGGATGATGCCTCGCCGGGGGTTTATGTCAGAGAAACGAACGTGAGCGCCGATCATGCCGATTTGCAGGTGACGACGAAGCTTCGCAACAGCGGTCAGGGAGCCGGGCTGGTTGACGTGAGCTGTGAATTGCTGGATGCAAACGGCGCCGTGGTTCAGTCGGCGTCGGGGCAGCGGAGTCTTGATCCAGGCGGAAACACCGACGATGTGCAGACGCTCAGCGTCGATCATCCCCATCTCTGGAACGGGCGAATTGATCCCTATCTTTATCACGTCCAGGTTTCCCTGCGGCAGGGATCGAAGCTGGTGGACCGCGTGATTCAGCCGGTGGGAATTCGTTTCTTCGCCTGCGATCCCGACCGCGGATTTCTCCTCAACGGCCAGCCGTATCCGCTGCATGGGGTGAATCGCCACCAGGACCGCATTGACATGGGATGGGCCATCACTTCGCGCGAGCAGCAGGAGGATTTCGATTTGATCATGGAGATGGGATGCACCGGCATCCGCCTGGCGCACTATCAGCACGCGCAGGACTTTTACGATCTGTGCGACCGTGGCGGGCTGGTGGTCTGGGCGGAATCGTCGATGGTGAATGAAGTGGGAAATTCTCAGGGCTTTGAAGACACGGCTCTTCAGCAGCTTCGGGAGCTCATCAAGCAAAGTTATAACCATCCGTCGATCTGTTTCTGGTCGCTGTTCAATGAGCTGCACGCGGGGCCGAATAATGGGCAGAGCGCGGCCGCGGCAAAGCGTATGATTGACCGCGAAGTTGCAGTCGTGAAGGCACTGAACGACGAAGCGCACGCGCTGGATCCGACCCGGCTGACGACGGCGGCGACCCTGGCCGGCAAGGGGCCGATCCCGCTGAACCTTGTGACGGACGTCATTGGATTTAACCGGTATTACGGGTGGTACAGCGATACGATTGCCGCCTGGCCGCAGGGTCTTGATTCGCTGCACCAGAGCATGGCGGGCCATGCCATCGCCATCAGCGAATACGGCGCGGGGGCGAGCGTTTACGAGCATGAGATCGATCCGCGCCAGCCTCAGACCGTTTCGTTCTGGCATCCGGAGGAATGGCAGGGTGTCGTTCACGAGGCGGCATATAAGGCGATGAAGGATCGGCCCTATCTGTGGGGCACGTTTTTGTGGAACATGTTCGACTTCGCGGTCGACAACCGGCACGAGGGGGATCACCTGGGCCGCAATGACAAGGGGCTTGTCACCTACGACCGCAAGACGAAGAAGGACGCTTTCTATTTTTACAAGGCAAATTGGTCGAGCGATCCGGTGATATACATCACCGACCGTCGATACTCGCCGCGCAACGTGGCGAAGGGGCCCTTCAAGGTTTATTCCAATTGCGATTCGGTGGAGTTGAGGTTGAACGGCGTGTCGCTGGGCTCGAAGACCGGCGACGACTGCGTATTCGTCTGGCCAGATATCACCCTGGCGCGAGGCAAAAATCTTGTTCAGGCCGTCGGAATGCGCGCGGGCAAAGAATATGCGGACAGCTGCATCATCGATTATGATCCGGGCGTGATCGAGATGCGTCCCATCGCCCCCACCACTCGGCCAACAGCATTCCATTGAATTGTCCGATGATATATGGAGGTTTGGATTGACTAAGGAAGCCCCCGTTGCCCAAATTCAGGAGGCCAGCCCCAAAGCGGGGATTTCGCGCGCGGCGGTGGCGTGGACAATCCTGGCCCTGGTAGTCATCGGCATCGGCATCGCGATGCGGATCTGGTTTTACGTCTATAACCGCTCAATGTATCGCGATGAGGCGGCATTGGCACTGAACATCGTCAATCGCTCTTTCGCGGGCCTCTTCAAACCGTTGAGTAACGATCAGGGCGCGCCGACGGGATTTCTCACGCTGGAAAAGCTGGTCGTCACGATCATGGGCAACAGCGAATATTCGCTGCGCCTGGTGCCTCTGATCGCTTCGATCCTTTCGCTGCCATTTTCTACTGGCTTTGCCGCAGGTTTCTGAATCCTGGCGGGACGGCCTTTGCGCTGGTGGTGCTGGCGATGGGGGCCAAGCAATATGATTATGGCGCTGCCACCAAGCAGTATTCGATGGATGTGCTGGTGACGGTTGTGCTCGTGCTGCTGGGGACATATGCGCTAAAGTCGCGGCGATGGGCGATTGCAGTGGGGATCGTTGGCACGATTTCGATCTGGTTTTCGCATTCGGCGGTGTTCGTACTCGCGGGCGTGGGCGCGATGATTGCGATGCAGTGGACGGCAACGCAGCCGCGCCCTGATCCGCGGCCGCTGCTGATTTCGTTCGCGGCGTGGGCCGTCAGCTTCGGCGCCAACTACTTTTTCATCCTGCGGAGGCTCAGCCACAGCACCTACATGCAGACGTTCTGGGGCGAGGCGGGGGCGTTTGCGCCGGTTCCAAAATCGCTGGATGCGATCTTGTGGTACAAGGACACGTTTTTCCAGATATTTGAAAGCCCGCTGTCGATGGGCTTCGGAGGGGTGTGCGCGCTGGTGTTCCTGCTGGGAATCGGCGAGCTGTGGCGCAAGAACAAAGCGGTCGCCGTGGGCGTGATTCTGCCGGTGATTCTTACCTTGATCGCTTCCGGCTTCCACAAATATCCGTTCATGGAGCGGCTGATTCTTTTCATCTGCCCGCTGCTGGCGATTGTCCTGGGAGCGGGGATGGAATATCTCTTCATCGGCCAGCGCAAACCGGTGGGCATTATCGTGCTGATCTTTCTGCTGATCACGCCGGTGAATAAGACGCGCGAATATGCGAAACGGCCGTGGATGCACACCGACGCGCGTAAAATGCTGACGATGGTCGCCAGGAATCAGCAGCCGGGCGATTCGCTCTGCATTTTCGAATACATCTGGTATCCGTACGAATATTACAAAGATCGGCTGGGAATCCAGAACATCCCGGTGACGTGCCTGCTTCAATCCATCGATAATGTTGACCAGATGCGGGCGCAGATTGTCCCGATGGCCAAGGGCAAACGCGTCTGGATCATCTTCGAGGACTATCCGGACCAGGAGCAGTGGGCCAAAACCGTGCTCGATTCGATGGGGACGAAGGTGATCGAGGACAAGCCGTTCCAGGATTACATCGCCTGCTATCAGTTGCGCTGAGCGGGCTGAAGGTTGTACAGGTCGACTGAACTTCCCCTGAAGTCTTCGTGATCGATTCGCTTTCCGCGCTGGTCGAGGGTCTGCTCGATGGCTTGCTCGTCGCCTGCCGCGCCCATGGAGAAGACGACCCAGACGCGCGGGCGGCCCTGGACTTTAAGCAAATCGTCGGCCAGCGTTTGCGGGCGGGTTTTCACGTTTGGATCGAACGCACCGTCGATGAGATCTTCGGCCGGCGGGTTCAATTGCGGGACCGCGGATAGATAATAATTCCCCAGAACGTCTGAGCCCCAGTGCAGGTAAATCGTATCCCCCGGCTCCCAGTTGGCTTTCACGTAATCGATCGCCGGCCTGGCGTCGTAGCGGATTTCGGGGTGAACCAGGTATTTGGTTTCGATGTAAACGGGGTACAGAAAGAGAATCGCGCAGGGGACAATCGTGAACTTTGGCTCGAGCGATCCCGCTGCGAAAGCCAGGGGCAGGATCATCAGCGGGGCGAAGAAGAGCGTCAGCCGTTCGGCGAACGGATAACGCTGAAGGCCTGATGCGGCGAGCGTGAGGGCCAGCGTGAAAATCACAAATCCCAGGGCCCGCGGAGATCGTCGGGCCAGAACTCCGATACCTGCCAGAAGCATCGCCACCGCGGTGATTTCGATCACGTGCCCGGCGATGACATACGCCAGGCCAGTGGATACGCCGCTGGGGAAAATGCCCAAAGGATAGTGGAACAGGTCGATGACCGTTCGCGGATACCAGAGCAGCGTATCCCACGATCGCGGCAGGGGAGCGAACGCTTTCTGGTCTTGCCAGTAGGCGAGCAGAAAGTTGTTGGAAACGTAGTAGCGGGAAATCAGCAGATAATTCGCGGCGAAACTGGCGAGCCAGATTGTGCCCATGATTGTTACCCTCCCCGCGCTTAAATTTGCCGGCGCGGAGGGATTGAACCAGCAGCGTTATGCTGATTCCCCCAAGCACGAACAGAAGTGGGTGGCTGAACCACAGAAGGACCGCGCCGACCGCCGTCAAAATTGCAGTGGCCCCGACGGCATCGGCATTGGCCGCCAGCGCAAGCATTACCGTCGCCCACAAAACATCCGTCGAATACTGCTTCGCCTCCGACGAATATCGCACCAGCGGCTCAGCCAGGGCCATCCATCCCAGGGCCATCAGTGCGATGGCCTGCGATGAGAGCCTGCGCACGGCGATAAAAAATATCGGCAGGACAATGACGGATGCGAGAAACGGCACCAGCCGCAGCGCCAGCTCGCCGTGGCCGAAAATCGTTGTGGACGTTTTCTGTAATTCGAGAAATCCGACCGGCGCGGCCTGATCGCCGATATTCAGGGGCCGCAGAAGCTGCGAAAAGGAGCGGGAAAAGATATTTGAGGCTAGCTGCGCATCATCATGCATCAGCCCGCGGTCCTGGAGATATCTGCGCAGACGAAGGAGAAAGCCGGCGAGAAAAACGATCCAGAAGATCAAATCACTGCGAAAGCGGGATCGGTGTGAACGTAACGGACTCGCAACTCGCAACTGGTAACTCGCAACCATTTCTCCGATTCACCTTATAGGTAAAGCCATGAAAAATGAACAGGGGCGCCTTTTCGGCGCCCTGTCGGGACTGAGGGCACAGACCTGATTGGCGGTTACGAATTGTTCGGCAGGTTGGATCCGGCGGTGAATCCGTCGGCGGTCACGCTGTAGGTGTTGCCGAGGTTGACTGTCTCCATGACATCGCCGGATGCCACGCCCGTGGATTCGAATTCCTGGATGGTCTCCCAGGACGCCTGCGAACTGAGGTCGGTGCCGACGAAGAAAATACCGCCGTTGTTCCAGGACGAAATCGAGGCCGGGGTGCCCCAGACGTTGTCCTTGATCTGCGCGAAACTGTCGAGGTTGTTCTCGTCGACGCTGATGTAGGCCTGCCCGTTGCCGACCTGGTAATTCGGGTCGACGAACACGTTGTAATCGACGGTGACGTTGGATGCCTGTCCATCGTTGATATACAGGAACCCGCCGTACTGTCCCGGTTCGGTGACGGTGTTGTGCTCGATCCAGACGTTGGTGACGGTCCAGTTGAACCCGCCGCCGACTTCCTGGGCGTCGATGGTGATGCCGGCGCCGTTGTCGCCGTTGACCACGTTGTTTTCGACCATGACGTCGTTGACGCCCGCCGTCAGCAGGATCGTCGTTCCGTTCACCACGTTGGAGTCGAAAACGACGTTGGTGAGGGTGACGTCCGGATTGGCCACGGAAGTTCCCAGCGGCCCGGCGTTGGCGGGGCCGTCGGCGAAGGTGTTCTTGTAAATGTAGACATCCGTGCCCACCTGCGTCGAAAGCGTGTTCTTCGATACATTAACGCCACCGGCGGTTTCCGGGGGGTTGGTGAAGTTGTTGTACGCCAGCTCCAGGTCGGTGACACCGGCGACGCGCATGATCGCCTCGCCGGTTGAAGCGGCCACGGTGTTGCCGAGGAACGTGATGTTCTGGCCGGCCACCCAGCCGAAATAGCCGCTGAGCGCCGTCGGATTCGGCGAAGTATTGTCCTGCACCAGCACGTTGGTGGGCGCGAGCTGCAAGTTCACGTCCTCGCCGACGTTCAGGAACGTGTTGTCGAGGATCGAGATGTTGGTGCCGGTCGGGATCAGCGCCATCGGGATGGCCTGCTTGTTGTCGTTGTTGGTATAGATGGAGTCGAACGTCAGGCCCTGAATGACAATGTTCGACGAATTGTTGTCGAACCCGATGAACGACCCGCCGCCCACCGGGCCATCGTAATAGAGGGTCGGCTGCGCCCGGTTCCGTACGACCCGAGATAGACGTGCGAAAGTTCGCCGAGGCTGATCTCGCTGGTCGTCGAGAGAGTCCAGGTGTCTCCGGCCTGGAAGAGGACCCGGGTGTTGCTCGTCAAAAGCTGCTGGAGGCGCGCCAGGCTTTGAATCGGGTCACTGGCGGAGAGGCCGTTGTTCGCATCGTTGCCGCTGGTGGAGACGTAGATCGTCTGCCGGGTATCGGGAGAGATCGTCACCTGCTGCGTCGCGACCGAGACCTGCCCGTCGGGCGTGATAATGGTCATCGTGATCGTGTACGTCCCGGCGTTCGCATAGGCATGCGCGGCGCTGAAGCCCACGATGTTGTTGTTGTAGGCCGAGTTCGTGTCACCGAAGTTCCAGGTGATCTTGCTGTTGAGCAGCGTGCCGTCGCCGAAGGTTGAATTCGTGGATTCCACGTTGACGGTTTCCAGCGGCAGAACCGTGCCGGTGGTTGAAAGCGTGATCACTGCATCCGGCGTCGATGAAGACGGCGGCGTGGGAGTCGGCGTGGGGCCGTTGCTGTTGTTATTGCTCCCCGACGTGGTGCTGCCGCTGCCGGAAGTGCTGCTGCCGGAATTGGACGTGCTGCTTCCGCTGCTCGATGAGCCGCTGTTTGAGGTTCCGCTGCTGCTGGAGCCGCTGTTCGAAGAACCCGAAGCGCTGCTGCCGGAGCTGGAAGAGGTCGATTGCGACGAACCGCTTCCGGTGGAGCTGCTGCTGGAAGATCCGCTGCTGGATGAGCCGTTTTGGGATGTTCCGCTGCTGGAGCTTCCGCTGGTGGAGGACCCGGTCGATCCGGTACCCGAGCTGGAAGAGCCGGAGCTCGACGACCCGCTCGTGCTCGAGCCCGACGGCAGAACGTCCTTCTTTTTGCCTGTGCTTGTCGTCCCGCCGGTCGTCCCGCCACTGGTGTTTCCGTGGAAAGTCTGCGTCTGGCCCGCTTTCATCCAGGTGGTCTGCCCATCGCAGGAGATCACCTCGACGGGGGTATTCACACCGCCGGCAACCGTCACCGTGTCGTCCTCTTTCCCAAGATAAACGACGACCTGCTGAACCTGGTTACTGGAAACGACTTCGCCAAAGTTATTCGCGTAGCCGATAACGCGGTTGCTGGAGGCGTTGCGAATGACGAAGGTGTTGGATTGGTTGGCATCGCCGTGCAGCTCGAACGAGGAACCGTTGAGCAGGCACGCCGACAAGAGCTGCCGATTTTCCAGACCTTCAAGACCCTGACGGGACGACTTGCGGTTGTACTTCTTCATGTGATTCGCATCGGGAACCGTTGCGAAGCACTCAGGCGACTTTACCGAGATAAAAAAAGTTTCTGTAGCGGCAGCGCCGCGCTAATCCGTCGATGCGATGCGACCCGCGCATTTTCACAGGTAGCGGCTTCAGGAATGAAGTCGGGAATTGTTCCCGAAGAATCAGGCTCGTTCTAGATACGATTTGATTTCCCCGGAAGCAAATTTCGCGGATTTATCTGGACGTGTCGGATAAAAACGGCCCGGATTTGCCGAGATAATCGGCCAGGGCCCGGGCCACCGCGAAGTGGCCGTCGTGATCGAGATGGGCGTAATCAAAAGGAATATACATAGATGCATGGCGCCCTTCGACCGCCTCTATTTCCGCCCGGCGCTGCCGGATCGCACCCAGCCCATCCGCGCGGGGAATGTCGAGCTTGGCGCACAAATCCGCAAATCGGCGGTCAGGATCGATCGTCAGCCGGTCGCGCGGGACATTTTTTTCGTTGTCAAAAGTCGTATCGGAAATGTCAAATCGCGTTGGCACATATTCCACCACCAGCACCGCCCCATGGACGGCCACATCGTCGCGAAACAGCGTCAGATCGCGGGCAAAAACCTTCCACGCCTCCTGGGCTTCCGCCGGATCGAGCCCACCCTCCCGCCAGCCGTGCGCCAGCATTGCCCCGGTTGGCGTCTGAGGCGAAATGTTGTGATTCAACACCCCCAGCCAATAAAGTCCCCGCTGGGTATTGAGCGACAGAAAGGCCGGCAGGCGCAGCTTGTGAAACGCGCGGTTCAATTCGGTCTCATAATGCTCGACGGTCGTCTCATGCACCGGCGACCGTCCATACCGCGGCTGCTCGGCTTCGCTATTTCGCTGCATCCACGAAAGCGAAATCATGTTCCCGCTCACCAGCAGCGCCACCACGTCTGGCTTATATGCCGCCCACTGGTTGCGATACGCCAGATCGAGCGTGCGAAGGCTCGCCCCCTCAAACGCCACGTTCATCGCCGAAACCGGCCGCGAGGTCTTCTGCCGCAGCAGATCGCCAAGCTGAGCCGGCCAGGTGTCCCCGGACCCCACGCCGGTGCCAAACGTCGTCGAATCCCCCAGGCAAACGATGCGAAATTCCCCTGGCTCTTTCGCCAGCGGAACCGCCGGGCCGCGATATCCCTCGGCGTTCAAATCGACAAGCTGCGAGCCGGTGTAATCGTGATCGTAAAGATTCCGCTCATATTCCGGACCCACAAACCGCAAAACGATTTCCGCGGCCACGAGAATCAGAATAATAATGAGCAGATCCCGGCCGACTTTCCGCATCACCCGCGCACATCCTCGGCAGGGCGTGGTCACAGGCGGATCGGTCGGTTCTTCCGGTTCCATGTGCGGCGAGATTGAAACAGTCTGGCTCGACATCGTCAAAACTGAAAGTAGATGAATTCTGGATTCGACGCCCGGTTGAACGTCAGGATGAAGACCGTCGCGGCTCCATAAGCCGCCCACCGCGCCAGTGCCGGCCGATCGTTCATGACCGAAATCCACCACTTTCGCACCGCCAGAAGCTCCGCGGCAATCAGCGCCAGCAGATAAAACGCGGGCCGATAATCAACGGTCAATTGCCCGGGCGCGGCTGTAATAATCCGGCGGAAAATCAGTAGCGCCATTCCGAAACTTCGGCGCGGAAGAGTACCCACGAGGCGCAGATGATATGAAATGCCACGATCCATCGCACCAGTCGCCACGGAATCGATTCCGGCGGCTTCTCGCTGACGTTGAAGAATCTCTCCAGGCTCATCACCGCGCCGTGGAGTCCTCCCCACACCACGAACGTCCAGGCCGCCCCGTGCCAAAGCCCGCCCAGGAGCATCGTCAGCAGCAGGTTCACATAGGTGCGAACCTTTCCCCGCCGGCTGCCGCCCAGCGGGATATACAGGTAATCCCGCAGCCAGGTCGAAAGGCTGATATGCCATCGCCGCCAGAATTCCCGGATGCTGCACGAAAGATAAGGCGAATCGAAATTCTCCGGCAACCGGATCCCCAGCATCAGCGCCGAGCCGATCGCCATATCCGTATACGCCGAGAAATCGCAGTAAATCTCCACCGCGAAGGCGTACGTCGCCAGCAGCAGCCCACCGCCGGAATAAGATGCCGGCGCGCCGTACACTTCGTTCACCAGGCTCGCCATCACGTCCGCGATATAGACTTTCTTGATCATCCCCCACACAAACCGCGCGATTCCCGTCTGAATATTCCCCCAGGAAAACGGCTGATCCGCCGAAAGCTGCGGCACCAGATCTTCCGAGCGAATGATCGGCCCCGCGATCAGGTGCGGGAAAAAGCAGACATACAGCGCCATGTCCATCGGCGAACGGATCGGCGTGGTGATTCCCTGATAAACATCCACTGCATAGCTGATCACTTCAAACGTATAAAACGAGATCCCCAGCGGCAAAATCCAGTTCAGCGAGGGGATGACGCGATGCCCCAGCAGCCCATAGCTCGTGTCCGAAAGAAATCCGGCATATTTGAAAAGGGACAGCACTGCCAGGTTGCAAACCAGCGCCACGATCAGCCAGAATTTCCGCCGGGGCCTGGCGCGCTCTTCATAATCCAGAACCTGATTTTTGTGCGTCGGCGGCCGCGAACCGGCAGGATAAATCTCGTGATGGGAATGCGCCGCCTCGCCAATCAGCAATCCAAAAAAATAATTTGCCAGCGTCGATGCGACCAGGAGCCCCAGAAACTGCCATTTCCACGATGCATAAAATATGTAGCTGGCGACGAGGATCACCCATCGCTTTCCCCGCGGCGGCAACTGGTGATAGACCAGCACCACCACCGTCAGAAAAATCAGATAGCTCGTGGAATTAAACAGCAAGGGCGATTCCTTCTTCGTCCACCCAAATCATCGCCTGCATCCGAATTCATGTCGAACGTTATCGGGCTAAGACCGATCCAGGAATGCCAAAAAATGCCGCGACACTTCAGCCATGCCGCGATCGCCAATTTCAGCCGTTATAGCCGAATTGCCGATATGCAACGGCAATCGCGCTCGATTTGCGCACAATCGGCGTCCGGTTCGATCTGCCACGTATCCTTGCGAAAAATGTCCACCGAAACCGCCCTAAAATCGATCGTCAAGAAAAGCGGCATCTACCCGCTGGCCCGGCACATCTACCGCCGCTTCAACCCCGCCCTACGGCAGGAACGCGCCGCACTGAAACGCTTCTACGCCCAATTCGTCAAGCCAAACGACCTCTGCTTCGACATCGGCGCAAACGTCGGCCAGACCACCGAAGCCCTGCTCGACCTCGGCGCCCGCATTATCGCCGTCGAACCCAATCCGCTCTGTTTCCCCGTCCTGAATTGGCAATTCGGCCGAAATCCGCGCGTCACCCTCGTCCGAAAGGCCGTCGGAGCAGCGACCGGATCGGCCGTGTTGAATTTTCACGGAACCGATTCCACCGCCAGCATCCTCGCCGATTGGCCTTTCGAGAACACCAGCTCGCAGACCGTGGAATTGACGACGCTCGATGAGCTGATCCATCAATACGGCCGCCCGCGGCTCTGCAAGGTCGACGTTGAGGGATACGAAGTTGAAGTCTTCCAGGGTCTCACCCAGCCGATCCCCGTCATCGACTTTGAAATTCATCCCGGCATCCTGCGCTGGGCGCGGGAGGTTCTGCACCGGCTCTCGACGATCGGTCAGATCGTCGGCGCCAACACCGCATCCCAGCATCACGCCGGCTGGATTTTCCCCGACTGGCTGCCCCTCGACGAATTTCTCCGCAAGCTGGAAACGAAGCCCGAGGGCATGGAAGACGCCGTGATCAAAATGTCCGACGCCGCCGAAGGCAAGCCGCGGCGTGATGCCGTGGCAGTGCGTTGAATGTTTTCTCCCGCCTCCCCCGCACCCCCTCCACCCTCTTTCGCTTCCCCTGGCTGTCCACGCCGAAAGGCGAGATGCGAACGTGCTTCGCAAGTGATCCGCACACCTGATCTACGCTGGCGTTGGGGCACACCATTGCGGATGGGCCGCCGCGCACGCATTTTTTGTTTGGGGGGAGCGTTGAGGGGAAAAGGAAGGGGAGTGGGGAGGGTGCGGGAGGGGCGAGGGAGAAACTTTTGGGGCCTTATATGGGTTCCCCCTCGCCCCTTCTGCATTGCGTTTGAATTTTGTCTTTAAGCGAGCGCCCCGTGGCCAACGCATTAGAAAAGTGTCACGCCGTCAGGTCCTCCAAGTGAGTTGTTGTGGTGAGGGTCTGCAGCGATCGAGATCCATCGCGTCTTAGAGCGGTTTCAAATGCCGTCAACCGAACCCTCTCCCGGAGAAGCGCGTTCGCGCTGACCGGGAGAGGCGATAATCGGCGTGGCAACCGTGTTACGACGCATTCGACAAGCTTGATCCAGCCGTGAACCCATCCACCTGCACTTGATAAGTCGAGCCCAGGTTGATGTTCATGATCACGTCTCCGCTCGCCACGCCGGAGGCTTCCCATTCCGCGGGCGTCAGCCAGCCCACCTGCGAGCTGATATCCGACGACACGAAGAACATTCCGCCGTTGACCCAGGGCGAGATCCACGCCGGCGTCGACCAGACGTTATCCAGCACCTGGCTGAAGCTGTTCATGTCGTTCTCGTCGATGGTCACGAATGCCTGACCTGAGCTGATCTGGAAATTCGGATCGTCGAACACGTTGTAATCCATGACGATGTTGGAGGCCTCGCCGTCGTTGATCGCCAGGAAGCCGCCGTACTGGCCGGGCTCGGTCACGGTGTTGTTCAGGATCCAGACGTTGGTCACCGTCCAGTTGAACCCGCCGCCGATTTCCTGGGCGTTGATGGTGATGCCCGAATCGCCGTTGGCGTTGATCACGTTGTTCTCAATCATGACGTCTTCGGCGCCGGCGGTGATCAGCAGCGTGGTGTTGTTGATCGTGTTGGAATCAAACACCACGTCGGTGAGGGTCACGTCCGGATTGGCGACATCGGTTCCCAGCGGCCCGGCGTTGGCCGGTCCCTGCGCGAACGTGTTGCGATAGGCATAAATATACTGCCCGACCTGCGTCGAAAGCGTGTTCTTCGAAACCGTTCCACCGGAATTCTCCGGCGGATTGGTGAAGTTGTTGTACGCCAGCTCCAGGTCGGTCACGCCCGCGACGCGCATGTCCGCCTCGCCTGCGGAGCCGGAGACGGTGTTGCCGAGGAACACAATCTCGCTTCCCGCCACCCAGCCGAAATATCCGCTCAAGTCGCTGGTGTTGGGCGAAGAGTTGTCCTGGATCAGGTAATTCGTGGGCGCCAGCACGAGGTTGATGTCGTCGGCCACGTTCAAAAACGTGTCGTTGAGAATGCTGACGTCATTTCCGTTGGCGATGAACGCCGTCGGAATTGCCTGGATATCGTCGTTGTTAGTGTAGATGGAATCGAACTGAAGTCCCTGCACGACGATTCCGCTGCTGGTGTTGGAGAGCCCGATCATCGTCCCACCGACGGCTGCGCCGTTGTAGTAGATAACGGGAGCGGCGCCGGACCCATAGGATCCGATGTAAACGTCGCTCAAGCCGCCGAGGTTCAGGGCGTTGGCCCCGCTGTAGGAATAAACGCCGCCGGCCTGGAAGAGCACGCGCTCGTTGCTCGTCAGCAGATTCTGCACAGCCGCCAGGCTCTGTACCGGATCACTCGGCGACGACCCGTCATTCGCGTCGTTGCCATTCGGTGAAACGTAAATCGTCGGGCGATTGTCCGGCTCGATCGTCACCTGCGTCGTCGTCACGCCCACGTTGCCGTCCGGCGTGGTGATCGACAGGGTGATCGTATAAGTCCCGGGATTCGCATACGCGTGGGCGGCATTGAAGCCGACCAGCGTGTTGTACTCCGAGCCGGAGTCGCCGAAATTCCAGGTGATCGTGCTGTTCAGGATCGTCCCGTCGCCGAAGTTCGAATTTACCGCCTGAACGTTCACCGATTCCAGCGGAAGAACCGTCGAGGGGCTGGTGACCGTGATCACCGGCGAGGGAGTGCCTGGACCGCTCGTGGCGGTCGGAGTGCCGGTCGAGCCGCTTCCGTTTGAGCCGCTGCTCGATGAACCGCTCGTGGATGAGCCGGTGTTCGACGAGCCGCTGCTGGAGGCAGAGCTGCCGGATGATCCATTCCCGCTGGTAGAACTGCCGGAGCTGGACGAACCGGAGTTGGATGCGCTGCTGCTGGATGAGCCGCTGGCCGAAGAGCCCGTGCTTGATGATCCGCTTGTTGAAGAACCGCTGCTGGAGCTGCCGGAGTTCGACGAGCCGCTGTTCGAGGTTCCGCTGCTGGACGTTCCGCTGCTCGACGACCCGCTTGTCGATCCGGAGGAGCCGCTGCTGCTGCTGGACCCCGGCGCGTTGCCGTTCCCCAGCCTCGGCGGTGGCGGAGCAATCGGGCCGGTCGGCGACGATCCGGTGCTCGACGAACTGCTGCCAGAATTTGACGACCCGCTCGAAGACGCGCCCGACGAACTGCCGCCCGATCCCGAAGTGCTGCTGCCGGACGATCCGGTCCCAGATGAGCTTGTGCCGGATGAACCTGTGCCGGATGAGCCTGTGCCCGATGAGCTGCTGCCGGAATTAGACGACCCGCTCGACGAATTGCCCGAGGTGCTGCTCCCCAAACCGGATGAGCTGCTGCCCGAGGTGCTGGTGCCGGAGCCGGATGAGCTACTGCCCGAGCTTGACGTGCCCGGCGACGAGCTGCCCGAAGAACCGAGGCCTGAAGAACTCAGTCCCGATGATCCGCTATTCGATGATCCGCTGCTGGATGACCCGCTGTTTGAGGATCCGCTGCTCGACGTACCACTGCTCGATGTCCCACTGCTTGACGCACCACTACCCGGATTGGAAGTTCCGATGGTAGTCGATCCGCTGCCGGAGCTCGAAGGCCCGCTGGGGCTGCTGGGCGTGCTGCCGCTGTTGCCCGCCGATGCCGGCGCGCCTTTCCCCTCGGTAATCGTTTCGTCGATCCGAATGTTCGAATCGACCTTGATGCTATCGCTGCGTGTCCCGGCGTTGATCACCAGGGAATCGACCGAGGAAGCCGTGCAGCTCTTGCTCACGCCATCGACGGTGGCCGTAATCGTGCTCCCATCCGTCGAGAGGGCAACGTCAATGGTGTTCGTTTGTTCCGCGGTTCCAGTGCAGGTAAGCACGCCGTTGATCAGGGTTGGAGAGGCGCTAAGCAAAACCCGCGCTTCCAGCTCTTCCAGCCCGGTGAAATACGCCGCCGGAGCGATCATCCTGCGGCGAACGGCTTTGCGGGCTTTACGGTTCGGCACGGGCGCCGGCGAATTATGGCCAAAAACAGATGCGCAAAATCTCCCTGGACGATTACCTCGTGCCATCACGTCTCCTTATGAGAACAAAACTAATTTAAATTCGGGAACTTCTTCGATTCAGCCCGAACCGATACCCGAATCAGGAACATCCAAATAGAACAATGCGAAAATGATCGCAAGGCGAAAACAAGCGAAAAATCAAAATTTTTTCCTTTGACCGTCTCCACAAAAATTTCCGGTAAAATGGGAAAGGTGCGTTAAGGTAAATTTTGGGCTCGTCTTTCAAAATAAAATCAGCGCAAGAAAAAAAAGGTTTAAAAAATGACCGAAATTCAAATCGCCTACGAAGGAAAACTCCGCTGTGTTGCGCGACACGTCGATTCCGGCGCAACCCTCATCACCGATGCGCCCAAAGACAACATGGGCAACGGCCAATCCTTTTCCCCCACAGACCTTGTGGCCACCGCGCTCGGTACTTGCATGATGACGATCATGGGAATTGCTGCCCAGCGAATGGAGATCGATCTCTCCGGTTCCACCGTTACCGTCACCAAGGAAATGGTGCAAACCCCCGTGCGCCGCATCGCGCCCTGGCCGTAACCATCCGCGTCCCCGCGAAACTCACCCCGCAGCAGCAGCAGAATCTTCAAAGTGCCGCGTTAATTTGCCCCGTTCACGAAAGCATTCACCCCGACGTGCAGATGCCGGTTTCATTTCAGTGGGGCTGAGCTTCTGCCCCGACGGCGCTTCTTTTCGATCATCTCGTTGCGGACGTGCATCGCCAGATAAACCGCGATCACCACGTTCACAAACAGCGCCGACGCTTTCAGCCAGCTCACCTTCCGGATCATTTCATACACTTCAAGCGGAATCAGCCCGGACGTTGTGATTACCGTCATCCATTCCGCCCAGTGCTTCAGCAGCAGCAGCCCTGTCCCCTCCACGATAAACATCATTGAATAGACGAGCAGCACGATCCCCAGCACCACAAGCTGGCGATTGGTAACCGTCAGCACGCGATCGATCAGTCTCTGCACAATTTGATTACCCGGCGCGATGTGCAGCTTCCGCGAAAATTCGATAATCTCCGCGGCCAGATCTTTGTGAACCAGCTTGAAAACCGAAATCGCCACCGCGATCAGGAGCAGTCCCTTGAATAACTTGAACACCCCAATCGCGCACAGCAGCCCGGCGCCCTTCGCCCGCGTCCGCGCAGACAATGTCGAAGCCTCCGTCATACTCACTATTAACTATCGGCAATCCGAAATAGGCAATAGGAAATGGGAAATAGAAAATCGAATCAGTCGCCCCAGGCGCACCTGCGCCGTGTGATCGCTTTACACGTGCCCGTTCACCGCGTGCTTGGCTTCATCATAAATCCCCAGGCAAGCCTTCGCCGCGTCTCCCCAGCTCAATCGCCGAACCTCGAAGCTCCCATGCTCGCGCAGCGTTCTCGCCAGCGGCGGATGCCGCAGCACCGCGATGATCTTGTTCGCCATCTCGTTGATGTCCCAGAAATCCACCTTCAGCGCGTGCGTCAAAACCTCCGACACGCCCGACTGCTTGGAAATGATCACCGGCACATCGTGGCTCATCGCCTCCAGCGGCGCGATCCCGAACGGCTCCGAAACGCTCGGCATCACATACAAATCCGCCATCCGGAAAACCTTCTCGACATCGTTCCCGCGCAAAAACCCCGTGAACAAAACCTTGTGTCCGATCCCCATCCCCGCGGCCATTTCAATCGTCCGCCGGATCATGTCTCCCGATCCCGCCATCACGAACTTCACGTTGTCCATCACTTCCAGCACCTTCTTCGCCGCCGCCAGGAAGTATTCCGGACCCTTCTGCATCGTGATTCGCCCCAGGAAAAGCACGATCTTCTCATCCTTGTGGATGTTATATTTTTCGATCTCCGCCCCATTCCCGTTGGATTCAATCGCGTTGTAAACGACCTCCACCTTCGACGGGTCGATCCCGTAGTGATGCGTGATCAGGTTCTTGGTGAGATAGCTCACCGCGATAATCCGCATGGCGCTCTGCATTCCGCGCCGTTCGATGTCATAGA
The DNA here is from genome assembly GCA_963755915.1 of uncultured Phycisphaerales bacterium. GTDB lineage: Bacteria > Planctomycetota > Phycisphaerae > Tepidisphaerales > Tepidisphaeraceae > PALSA-1353. Next base: position 411,653 of record CAVWLP010000002.1, on the reverse strand, counting down.
TCCGCTGATCGACGTGCAGCCCCGACCGGTCAAACTCCGTGCTATGGACATGAACGATCAGCGGCACCCCTTTCAAACCGGCAACGGCCATCCCCGCGGGGAAAGTCATCCAGTCATGGGCATGAACCACGTCAATCGCCTCATGCCGGGCGATTTCACCCGCCAGCGCTGCATATCGCTGTATTTCCGAAAACATATCCCCGGCATACGGCGAATTCCCCGCCGCCACGCCCGCCCCGATGAAACTCGGAATCGCCCCCGATGGCTTCGGCAGCGCCGGCGCCGTCAGCGGCGCGGATTCCACCACCGTCGCTTTCAACCCGCGCGACTTTATCGCCTGCTTTTCCGCCTCATCTGCTTTGGGCGTGTACTGCGCTGCCGATTGATAAGGATTCGTTAGTTGTGCATCAACGGTTCGGAACGTGACATGCTCAAACTCATCCAGTCGGAACTCAGTTGACGGCGAAGCCAGCGGCGACCCCGCTCGCGGGCTTACCAGCCTCACGTGTGTCGAAAACGGCGTGGACACCGGGCGCGGAAGCACAAACATGATGTCCGTGCCAAGGCCCGACATTGCCTTGGTCAGACCATAGCAAGCCGTACCCAATCCCCCGCTGATGAACGGCGGGAATTCCCAGCCGAGCATGAAGACGCGCATAAAAAATAGACACTTTCAATTCAAAAACGACCCATACAGCGCAATCTATGTATTTCCACAGGACCTGTCCAAATCCGCTGACACGGGATCAGACCAACACCGAATGCTATACTCGGTGCTAAACTGATCACCACGGCAGGCCAGGAAAACGCAAGTTTCTATAATAACGACTCGCGCCGGCGATCAGACTCGGTCCACACATATTAGTACATCTATCGGATACTGGATGTCAATGAGCGAGTTAGAACTTACCTATTCTGAACATTTTGACGCGCTCAGCTACCTAAACTCCCATTTCCGCAAATTCAGTACCGGCCGCGAAATGCGAATAATCAACCCAGCTTTATGGTTCCCCATTCTGCCGCAACATCAGCAGCCGTAACAAAATAAATGTCGATTATTCAAAGTTCGACCCCGCAAATCCAAAGACCTGGACAAACCCTCCCTTTTTGCGCCAATTGCTCAATTCTTCAGCACTATTGCCATACCTGATGCCTACGCGGTATTTTGTCGCAAGCCAAATGCAGCCAATTCCCGCCATTTACTCCCCCCGCATCGATCGAATAACCGTCAAAATCCCCGGTCGTCTCCTCGCCCTGGCCATCTGCGCCGCCTGCCTCGCCGTCATGATCACCGCCGTCCGGCTCATCCCCAGCCCCACCGGCATGGGCACACACACCCAGCTCGGCATGGAACCCTGCTATTTCGCCCTCCGCACCGGCATCCCCTGCCCAAGCTGCGGCATGACCACCAGCTACTCCTGGCTCGCACGTGGAAATTTTCCCGCCAGCTTCTATGTTCAGCCGATGGGTGCAATGCTCGGAATCGCCACCATCGTCACCTTCTGGGCCGCCCTCTACATCGCCTGCACCGGCCGGTCCATCTTTAGGTTGATTGCACTGGGCCCGACTCGATATTATGTGCCTTCGATCGTCGGACTCGCCATCGCCGCCTGGGCCTGGAAAATCTTCATCCATCTCCATGGCATCGATGGATGGGGCCAATGAAAGCTCTGTAGCAAAAACGCCTTGAACTCTGATTTAAAACCCGTGCGAATCCATTACCTCATCGTTTTCCTTTTGGCCCCCCTGGCCCTGCTCCTGTGCGCCGGTTGCGATCTGGTCGGCGTTACCGCCGAAGCCATCACCGGCGAAACCGACATCACCCCCGCCTACACCGGCCTCGCCGGCCAAAGGGTCGCCATCCTCGTCTGGGCCGATGAAGGCGTCTCACTCGACCATCCTACCGTCAACGCCGACATCGCCCGCAGTCTCCTCGGCAAATTCCAGGACGGCTCCGACGCCAAGCTCAAGGAACTCAAAGGCACCTCCTTCGTCGACGTCGCCGACATCCTCCGATTCCAGGAAGCCCACCCCGAATCCCAGGTCGATTCCCCCGAGCAAATCGCCCAACAGCTCCCCGGCACGCGTCTCATCTACATCGAGCTCGATAGCCTCGCCCTGCACCCCGGGCAATCGAACGATCTGGCCCGCGGCCAGGCCACCGCCGACGTGAAAGTCATTGAAATCAAAGGCTCCGAAACCAAGATCGCCTATCAGCAAAACAGCCTCAGCGCCGTCTACCCGAAAGACTCGCCGCCCGAAGGCGTCTATGGCCTCAGCGACGAGCTTATCTACAACAAAACCGTCGATGCCCTCGCCGATGAAATCGGAAACATTTTTATGACCCACGCCGCCGACCAGAGCGTCCAGCAGGACGAAGCCGCGGAACAACATGATTAACTTGGGCGACCATCGCACACGATCTTTTTCCGCGCATTATCCCCCGCCCCCGGTAATCCGGGGGAGGGTTGGGGAGGGGGTTTGCCCGACGGTAATCGCTCGCACAGTTCTGCGGCTCACTCTGACTCTCTCCCTCCTCGCCCTCGCCGGCTGCGATCTCGCCGGCGCTGTCGTCGCGGAAACCACCGGCGACGCCACCGTCAAGGCCAAGTACACCCCCGACAAGAACGCCTCCATGCTCGTCCTCGTCGAGAGCTACGGCCTGGCCGTCGATTCCGACATCGAATCGCAGCATATGGCCCTGACCCTGGGCCGTGCCCTGGCCGACCAGAAGGTCGCCACCATCGTCGATCAGCAATCGCTGGAAAAAGTTCGCGACGCCGACCCGGACGGGTACAGCAAGCTCACCATCGCCGACATCGGCCGGAAAGTCGGCGCCAAGCAGGTCCTCTACGTCGACATCCAGCGCGACGAAATCGAAAAGCCGCCCGGCTCGGGTCAGATGCGGGGACAGATCGAAGCGGTCATCAAAATCGTCGATTCCAGGACCGGGGACACCCGCTGGCCCAAAAACGAATCCAGCGAAGCCGTGCGCTTTACGTCCGACTGGACCCCCGAATCCAATTCCAGCACCGACACCGACCTCCGCGCCAAGATGGCCGACCGCATGGCCGACGACATCAGCAAACTTTTCCACGACTATAAAGTCGATGCCGTCGACCAGGACATGAACAGCCCGGGGAATGCGGTGAATGTGAATTAAGGCTCGACGTTTTTGGGAATGGGGACATCAATACAAAACTTTACAGTCCGCGACACGGTGGGTGGATTGGGTAAAATGGGTATGCGATTTTCGTGATATCAATGATATCGTTGATATCAATGATATCAGGTTGGGCGCGGTGCAGGATCGGCGAAGTGGGGTTTATCTTTTAGCCAGGAATTTAGAGTCTTTGCCGGGATCTTTGGTTGGCGCGGTCGGATCGGCGGTTGGAATATTCGCCGTCGCGGCGGCCGGGGCAAAGGAGGCGGTCGAGGATGCTGACACGGCACCGCTGTCCCCCTGCCCGAAGTTGGCGGCCAGAGCGCTGAAGTCGGACCCGTTGACGGCGGAGGAAAAGAGGAAATTTCCCTGGTCCCAATTGGTGACGCCCTGGCCGAAATGCGCGGCAAGGATGGAGAAGTCGGACCCATTCACGACGCCGTCCAGATTCGCATCTCCCAGTAGCGTGTATTTGATTTCGATCTGGCCGGAAGAGAGCCCGGCCACCACGCCGTCCTGCCCGTCGGACCAGCCGACGCCATAATTGTAGCCGTTGACCGGCGTTTGGGCTGCCGAGGAAATGATTCCCCATCCGTTCCATCCTCCGTTGTTAAACCCGCTCTTGATGTAGCCCGCCGTCGCCGATATCGGATCGCCGCCACTCCCATAATTGATGATTAGCTCGTCGTTGCCGATATCCAGAGTCGCAGCATTATTGATTGTCAATGCGGAAACGGTCGAGGTGCCGGCGCCATCGGCCAATTGCAGGACGCACCCATTCAGGCCAAGCTGGGCGACGTGGATGGGCGCCGCCGCGACCACGGTTCCGCTATTTATCACTACATTCGTGCCACTGCCGGGCACGATACCCGTGTTCCAGTTATTCGGGTTGCTCCAGTCCGAAGAAACCGCGCCCATCCAGACATCCGTATCGTAAATCGTGAATGGATTTGAGACACCGTCTGCTAAATTGCCATCCGCGGCGCTCAGCGTGTAAGCACCCCCTCCGACGATGCTCAAGCTGTTGAATGTTGCCACTCCATTTTGTGCTTGAACTGTAACGGTGCCCTCCAATGTTCCGGCACCGTTGTTCACCAGCAGGGTGACCATCGAGTTATCAGATGTCACGACGTCGCCGAATTGATCCTCCACGTCCACCGTGACCGTACCCAACTCGCTTCCGGCAGTGTTACTCGCCGGCTGTTCGGAAAATTTAAGCTGGGTTGCGCCGGTGATCTGGTTCGCGCCCTCACCGAAATTGGCGGCCAGCTCGGCGAAATCGCTGCCGTTCACCACGTCGCTGTAACTGAAGTCGCCCTGCTCCCAGCCGTTCGGCGCCGACCTCCCAAAATTGCTCGCGATGATGCTGAAATCCGCCCCGTTAACGGTTCCATCAAGATTCGCATCGCCATTGAGCGTATACTTGAGCTCAATCTGGCCGCTCGCCAAGCCCGGCGCAACGTCATCGGCTCCGTCCGCGAAACCGACTCCGTACTTGCCATCGCTCGCCGCTGCCGCGGAGCTCACGATACCGTTTCCGTTCCAGCTTCCGCCATTGCAGCCACTGGCAAGCACGGCCAAAATCGTCGCCTTCGGATCGGGTCCGCTCCCGGAGTTGATGATCATTGAATAGACGCCAACGTCGAGCACGGCATTGCCACCGAGCGAAAGCTGGCCAACGTGCTGGCTGCTCGTCAGAAAAACCTGCGCCCCACTATCGATTTTCAGCGTATAGTTCGAAAAATCAGACGAGAGATCGCCGCTCAGAGTCACCGTGCCTGAGAGGATTTCGACGGTTTGAGCACCGGTCGCGCCCGTTATGCTGTACTGCGCGCCGCGCCGGGCGCGAGGCCCGCCGGATTGCCGATTGTCACACTCGATGTCGCACCCGTATCGCTTCCGTCCATCAGATTGAACGCGTAGGCCCCGGTCGCATCGATCTCCAAGCTATTGAACGTCGCCAGACCATTGACGGCAGTTGCAGTCAGGGTCCCGGATACGTTTTGAGAATCGCTCGTCGGCGATAGCGTGACCGTCGAGTTGTCTGTGGTGATGACGTTTCCATTTTGGTCCTCAACCGCCATGACGATCGGACTCAGTAAATCGCCCGCCGCCGCATTCGCCGCTTGCTGAACCACGACCAGGTGGTCCCCGCTTATCGGCGTCGCCCCCACCGCATCGAAGGTTACTGGACCCAGTCCCGTCGTGTTAGGAAGTATAAGTGTCCATTGCCCCGCCGCTGGGTCCGAAATTCCAACCGTCTCATTTGTCGAACCACTCATCTGGTCAATGAGGCCGATCCCAATTGCACTCGAAAACTGCGATTCTGAATACGTCGTGCCATTCGGCGCCACTACCTCCACGGGAACATTTGAACTGCTGTTCGACCAACCAGCTTCCAGCAACACCCAAGGCGTGCCGGAGGCAACCGTAAATGTCATGCTGGCGTTGCTCGATTGCGTCGCGGGCGACGAAACTCCTGTTTGTGGTGCGCCCAACGAATCCGCGGGCACGCTCGGAAGATTATTCGCGTACAAGAGATTAACCGATGGCGACGGGCTGAACACCACTTGCACCCCTTCAGGGAACTGAATGAGCGGAACGGACAGGCTCGTCAGACCCGTAGTTCCCCACAGATCGACGTAATCTTCGGAGCCGATTGCAGGGTTATAGTTCAGGTAAAAGTTTCCGTTCGCGATTGTGATATTCTCGTCCAGAAACGTCCCAATGATTGGAATATCCGAACTTGGAATGCTCAGCGTTCCCTCGGCATATACGGTCGCTGCGCCGGTCGAACTGATATTGATGTCCGCATTTCCGGTTAGAACATTGTCGAAGGCTGACAAAGACCCGTTGGCCGAAAAACTGTCCGAAGCAAGGTTAAGGTTCGCATTTCCGGTAAATGTTGCCAAACCGTCGGCGATCGTCAGTGTCGCGCCACCCTGTATATCTGTCGAGCTTATCGACGCATTCATGTCCAGTGTCGCCACCGCGGTGTTGGCGTTTTCGTCACCCAGCCAGCTCGGTAGCTGGATCTGCTCATCCGGCCCGAATGACAGATCCAGCGAACCCGAAAAAGTGATCTGGCCGCTCGCCAGATTGCTTACCCCGCCCCCGATGCCGGTTAGAAACCATCCCGTATCCAGGATCGGATAATCGATATCGCTTAACGACAGGCTCAGGCTGTTTAGTTTACCGCCGACCAGCGAAAACGACGCCCCCACAGCCGCCAAGTCGGGTATCGCCAGCGTCGCCGAACCGTTGTAGGTGTTGGCGGCGGTATTAACATCGAGCGACGCGTTGTCCAACCCCCACCCGTCGACTTCCAGATTATCAAGAGAAAGATCACCCGTTGCGTTTACCCCGCTGCTGCTGATGAAAATACCATTGCCTTCGCCCGCGAAGTCGGCTTCCGCCGAGGTGTCGCCTATCAGATCATCCACCGTTAAATCGCCTTGAAGAACGAGCTGCTGCGATGTCGAATCGTAGCTGATTGACATCTCTTGTGCCGAAAGATTCAGGACCCCGACTGAAAACGATTCGCTCGGAAAGGACACCGAACCAGCTCCCAGCGAAATGCCGCCGGGAGTAATCACCACCTCCGCCTCCGCGGAAATACTCAATGGCTCCGGCATCTGTATTTCCGCTTCTAACTCAACCTCCGGCCCGCCGCTGCCAACGGTCAGAGTAAGTCCCGTCACATCGATCGGCAGCCCCGCAATCCCCTCATTTTCGCTTGGATCCTCGTCCGTCGCTGATGAACTCTCATCCTGACCGACCGGGATAACGAAACTCCCGTTGAACACCGGCAGCGTTAGATCCACAATCGATGCTGAAACGGTACCGTTAACCGTTATCGTGGAATCGTCATAGCTCGCATCCCCATCCACCGTCAAAAGCGGCTGGAACGCCGAATCCGATGGTGGCGCCAAGCCAATCTGAATCGTCCCGGAGGCCTCATATTCATCTCCGCTGTAGGTGAAGGTTCCGCTCTCGTCGTTGATTTGCAGGGGCGAAAGATTCACCCCACCGGCCGAAGTGCCGGGACCACTACCCTGGCTGACAGATCCGCTGGCCCCATTACTGAAGCTGCTGACTTCGTTCCCTTCTACCGCTTTTACCCAATAGTAGTAGGTCGCGCCCAGCGACACGGAGTTGTCATCGTAATTCGTGCTGGTCAGTCCGCTTACCCAAGGCGTCAAACCCATGTTGGTGTCGCTGGTATTGCGAAATAACTCATACGACTGCGCTCCCAGCGAGCCCGTCCAATCCACCACAACGTGATCCGAATATTGCCCCTGCGTCGCCGCAACCCCCGTAGGTGCGGCCAAGGTTCCACCGGTAAAGATATAGACGCCCAGAAGATCCGCCATATAGTCCAAAGTTTGCCCGGCGGCGGTTACAGAAGTCGTTTCCGTAATCGTGTAAGTTCCGGGAGCAAGATCGAGATGAGCAATTCCCACCGCCACACCACCATTCGCGGCTTTATCCGTGACCAAACCCGCCGGCCCCTGAAAGCTAATCGTTTGCTGGCTGCTGCCCAATCCCATGGCCACGACAAGCGCCGACTGCGTTAAAGTGAAGTTTACTGAGGCTTCATAACTTCCGGAGTTTTCTTCCCCCGGGCCTGAGACGACGTAGGTGCCGTACAAGGCCTGCATATTCGTATAGCCTGAAACTCCTACCCCACTGATCGCCTGGTATTGTGTGCTGGTTGGAAAGGTATTGCTGGATTGAGTGGTCACAGCGAGCCCGTCCGCAAGAATTCCTGCTTCATCATCCAGCGTCTCAGCGGAGCCATTAGAGAACGGGCTGGACGCGCGCTCACCACCCGTCGAAAATCCATACAGATAGGTTTCAGCACCCGGCGTCAGGCTGATGCTGTCGGCCTGCTGATTCACGGTTGGATCGACGACGGTAGCCGTGAGCAACATGCGTGTCTCCAGCGGCTCGATCATGTAGCACGCCCGCGAAATCGCCCGCTCTTTTGCCGCTGAAGACCGCGAAGTAGACACGCGCCCCCGGACTCGATTCCCGAAATTTTTCTTTGACCGCACGACTCCTCCCTTGGCAAATCAGGGTCAACAGAATGTATCGAAGTGGAATGAGCTAAAACGACCCCGCCCGTCCCATCCGGAAGAAGTCATCTTCCGGCAATTGCAGATTATTGCAAGAAAAATATCGAATTCTTGATCGAGAAAAAGCTCCCGCAGGCTCCAAAATAATACGGCGGGCTACAACCGAGGCAGTTCGGAAACAGTCCAGAGGTTTAAATTGCGATATGAATCAGATTAGCGCTGCGTTAGGACGCCGAACCTCGGAGGCAAATTTAAACTTCACAAGTAGCCGAAAATTCTCGGGAACTGGTCTCATCCGAAGTCATTTTCCCCAACCTGCCCAAACCGCCCATATTGTTGCGGTCTGTTACCTTTTGTACCCAATGCCCGGCGCTGCGCGAGAAAGTGGAACAGGCGCTGCGCGAGACAGTTGAGCAGTAGAACAGTTGAGCAGTGGAAAAAAGCCTTAGGAAGTTGCGAGGTTGCGAGTCCCTGGTTTCTGGTCTCTGGTTTCACCCTCCGCCCATCACATCGGCACAGGAACGCCGGGCTGTCCGGCGTAGTAGCCGAGGTACTCTCCCCATTCCAAAAAGTTCTCGAACAAGCCCTCGACATTGCTTTCGCCGACGCTGCCGAGGGCGCCCGTCTGGTAATTGTAGTAAAGCACCGCGCTCCAGTTGAGTGTCCACAATCGCCCGGTCTGCACCGCCGTCGCGCCCGACCCCGCGACCCCCGTATCCGATAGCCCGGTTTCCACGAACTGTTCATATGCCGATGAGTACGGCTCGCCGGTGATGTAGTTCAAGATGTCGGTGTTGGAATCTTCGTACAACGCCGTCTGGAAATAGGAGACCGGCGTGCCCATGATGATCTGGCCGATGGGGTCGCGCCCTTCGTACTGGCCGAAATCGCAGAAATGCTCGAACGCCGACGTAATCGTTCCATTATTGATCGCCGTCTGCACGTCGGGGTTTTCCGCGAGGTAGAAATCGGGGCTGAACCATTCCAGGCCCGGGCGGTTCTCGTACTGGCCGTAGAGGTAGTAGTGCATGAATCCGGAGCTGACCGTCCCCAGTTCGACGGCGTCGGCGACGTCGGGATTCACGGCCAGATAGTATTGCTCGTTCCAGTAGGGACTGGGCTCATAATTCGGATTGTTCGCCATCTGGTATTGTCCCACCGCCAGGAACTGGTCGTAAGACGTCGCGTAAAACCCAAACTCCACCTCTTGTACGACTTGCGGATTGTTCTGATCGTAATAGTGCGTATCGAACAAACCGTTCTGGCTCACCAGAGTCGCCTGGCCGAGCAGGACGTTTCCAGCACCGGCTCTTCCGCGTAGATGTAAACCTGGTGCGTCCCGGTCGTCATCATCGGCGTTGAATAATCAAACCCCACGTCCTGATTTCCGACTACGGGCAGCAAATCGGCGCGCTGCTGGTTGGCCGTGATCTCCTGTGTCGTACCGCCCATGATTTCTATCTCGATGCCGACGGAAACGCCGGGATTGCTGGGGTTGTATGCCCATCCGCTGATGTTGTCCAAGTTGGCCTGGTCGATCCACCCGACGATGGCATCGATGGGACCGGTGGATGCGGAAGTGAGGCCGGAGCTGGTCGCCTCGAGGGTGTAGTCTCCGCCGCGCGTGAAGGAGAGATTGGTGAAAGTAGCCTGACCATTGACGGCGGCGACGGAGGTGGTTCCGGTGAGGGCGCCGCCGCTGGGGCCGCTGAGGACGGAGAGCGTAATGGTGGAGTTGCCGGAGGTTTCGACGTTACCGTCGGCATCTTCCAAAACGACGGTGATGGGAGCAGTAATCTCTTGGCCGGCAACCGTGAGTGTGGGTTGCGAGGTGACGGCCAACTGAGCGGCGGTTCCGGGAGCCGTTTCGACCTCGAGCCAAGTGCCGTTGTAGGCGCCGGTAACGAGGGCGGCGTTAACGGTGGCGCCGGCGGTGGTGTATTCACCGACGTTGCCACTGACACTGTTCATGACATAGATGTCTGAATTGAAGATGGAAATTCCGACGGGCCCGGCCAACCCCGAAATGAGAGAGGGATTGACGAGCTGTCCGGAGGCTGTGTATTCGGCAACAGTGCCGGCGTCGTGGTTGACGAGATAAAGCGCGCCGTCGGAAAGGGCGAGGCCTTCGGGTTGATCGGCGGAGAATCCGGTAATCAAAGACTGATTGACGATCACTCCGCCGGTGGTGTATTCGGCGACGGTGCCGATGATCTGATTCTGGCTGTTGAAGGCCGACGTCAAAACGTAGATATCGTTGCCGGCGACCGCGATGGACAGAGGCTGAACACTGCTGACGGAGGATAATCCGGAGATGATGGCGGCATTAACGGTGGCGCCGGCAGTGGTGTATTCGCCGATGGAGCCGGTGAGTTCGTCGCTGACGAACAAATCGGATCCAGAGAGGGCAATTCCCTCGGGATTGTCCAAACCGGGGATGAGTGCACCGTTGACGGTCGCGCCGGAAGTGGAGTATTGAGCGACGTAGCCGTCACCGGCCAAACCGGAGTTGATGTTGGGTAAAAAGATGCTTGAGCCGCTGGCGACGATACCATTGACGGCGCCGTTCAGGCCGGTAAGGAGGGAGGCGTTGATGGTTGCGCCGGAGGTGCTGTATTCGCCGAGGGTGTTTCCCTGGACGACGAGGATTTGTCCATTGAGGAGGATTCGAGACTCGAGCGTTTCCGTTTGGTAACTGCCGCGGGACTTATGCGCCGGCCGAAGCGCTTTGGCGCACTTCGCCCCCCTGTTTCGACGACCCTGCAACACACTTTTCATATCGTTTTCTCCTGCAATCGCGCTGGTCTCGGGATCACATCTATGTACTACGGCTCCAACCCCTCTTGGATGTTGGAGTGCTATGATACATTGCCTTTGGTCCGGCGCAAACAACCGATTCGACAGGCAACAATTGAGTCTGGTTGCCCAGTTTAACTGGCCGTTTTATTTCCACCATTTCTAACTGGCCGTGCCGGTGAACCCCTGGTCCTGCCGGCGGGGTGAGGGTGGACCTGAATAAAGGTCGAGATAGAAATCCGTCAGCTCCTTACCGCCGGCCATGCGGGTGTCGCCCTGATTGAATCCCAGCTTTCGGAACATTTCTATGGCCGCCGATCGTTCGATGAAGGTGTCCAGAGCAACCTTAAGATACTGGTTTTCCCGGCAGAACTTAACGGCGGTCTCAAGCAGCGCCTTACCGATACCGCGGCGGCGATGGTCGGTCGCCACCCGTAATCTACGTATCTGCCCCACGCTTTGATCGTGATGCTGGACGCCGATCATTCCCACGACCAATCCCTGGGCGTCTTCGGCGACCCAGAAGTTGTTTCCATCGCTGTGCATGTAGGCCGATTCGATGTCGTCGATATCCAGCCCGGTATCGTTTTCGGCGAGTTTGCCCCCCAGCAGGCCCTCGACGTAAAGCTTTCGGCAACGGGGGAGATCGGCGGGGCGGAATTGCCGGATTTTCCATGTCCGGGGTGGTGCGTCCATTTTGCCCAATTGTACCAATCCCGCCCTACACGGGAATCTGAATGTGACGCAGCGCGCCGGATTTCAGGTCGAGCACGGCTACGGTCTTTTTGGCGGCGCGATGCAGGGCGCCGGGGTTGATGATGCGGAGGTTTCCGATGCGATGCTCGCCGGCAACGTGCGTGTGGCCGACGAAGAGGTAGTCATATCCGGGATCGGCCTCGGCGATCTGGCGCAGGAGCTTGGGATTGTCGCCGTGGGTGACGGCGATTCGTTTGCCGGACATCTTCAGCCGGGCGGCTTCACCCGCGCAATCGATGCCCAGGTTCTGGGCGTAGTCTGCCAGCGATGCGCGATCGAAATCGCAGTTGCCCCAGACGAACGTGCAGGGAATGCCGGCCAGGAGGTCGAGAATGCGCTCGCCTCCGACGTCTCCGCAGTGGATCAGGAATTCGGCCCCGGCGGCGCGGAGGGTGTTGATTCCCGCGGCGGCGGCGTCGGCGCGGTCGTGCGTGTCGCTGAGAATCCCGATCACCTTCACGTCAGGCAATACTTTTGTTGAAGAAGAGCCTGAGGATTCCATCAGCCAGAATGTACCATCCCAGGGCGAAGGTGACGATGTAGACAATGTTCGTGAAAACCCGGTCGTTGATCCGGCGGTTGAGCCAGCGGCCGAAGATCGCACCGATCACCACCAGCGGCAGAAATCGAATCGTGAACGAAAGCCGGGCGTGGGCGAATTGGCCGCTGGCGTAGTAGGCGGGGAGTTTCGCGGAATTGAGCAGGAAAAAATAGACGGCAGTCGTGCCGACAAAGAGCTGGCGATCGAGGCCGAGCGGAAGCAGATACATCGCGATAATCGGCCCGGCGGCGTGGGCCAGCGTGGAACTGACCGCGGCGAACCCGCCGGTGAGTGAGGATCGCCAGGGTTCGGGCAGCAGATGCTGCTGCACGCCGCGATAGATCCGCCACCAGTGGATCAAAACCAGCAGGATAGATTCGCAACCGATTTCGATGCGGATGAGCGAGCCGACGAGGTCGGCGCGTTTGTGGATATACGCCAACAGAAATGCGCCCAGCACGACGCCGACGGCGGTTCCCGGCAGAAGGCGGCCTACATAGGCCCGCGCCGCGTGACGTTTGCTGTCTGGTTCGGCGCCTGCGCCGAAAAATAGATGGTAATACTGCCAGACCGCGATGAAATCGCCGGCGATGAGAAGTGGCAGGAGCAGGCCCAGCGCGGCTTCCGACCCGCGCGAGGGGATGTGCCCCATGGCGATTGCCGTCATCGGGACGATCATCAGCCCAACGCCCGAGCCGAACCCGCTTTTGGTCACGCCTATCAGCACCACGGCCAATACAACGATCGACCACCACACCATTGAGAAGGTCCCTCAGGGTTATTTGCGGACGCGCCGAATGGAAAAATGCTGCTCGAACTGCTGATCGCCGCTCCGGAAAACCAAATTCAGCTCAATTTCCAGCTCGTCATCCCACTGCCAGGAGGCGTCGCGCGCCTGCTGGGTTTGGTTTTCGTCCGGCAAGCCGATGAATCCCGGCTGATCGTATTGATTTCCCGGCACGGCCGTGCCGGTTACCGGCGGCTGCGAGGGGCCCTCGTTGATCGGCGGGAGGACGAATTTGGCGGAGCTGTCTGGAAAAATCGTCTGCCCATCGAGCGGATGGGGATCGCCGTTGGGATCGATCACCGTGCTTTTGTCGCCGACGAGTTCCACGGGGGTGCTCGTCGGATTTTGGATCCAGAGAACCAGGTGGCCCTCATCAGCCCGCATGCGATAGGTCAGCGGCTGAAGCGTGATTTGTGTGTCCTGATCGTTGGTGACGCGGATCGGCTGGCCGACCCCTTGCGGCGTGGCGTCGAATTCAATCGTCTCGCAGCCGGCGCACAGCGAGATCAGGAGAATGGCTATCCATCGGATCACCAGCAGATCAAATACTGCAAACGGCGCGATTTGCAACACCCGGCGGGATGTCGGCATAATCTTGAGCGATGCCTGATTCCAAGCGCGCTCGCGGCCGCGGGTTTTTCGTTTTCTTCGGCTCGCGCAACCTGATCTCCAATGACGGCGCCGCCGCGACGGCGGTCTGCCCGCGCTGCGGCCGGGAAGGGAGCTTCCAGAACAAATCCCGGCGGACCTGGTTTACGCTCTTTTTTCTGCCGATCTTCCCGATGGGGGCGAAGCAGCCGATCTGTGAATGCCAGAATTGCCGGGCGCAGTTCAAGGGCTCGGCCGAGGCGCTGGAGAAGAAGACGGCGGCCAATCAGCAGCAGCTGATGCAGCGGGCCATTCAGATGTTTAACAGCATGCGCCAGCCCGGGCAATTCGGTCACGCTCAATAATCTTTTGTTGCTGTATCTTCAGATCGGCGAGCTGGGGCAGGCCGTCTCGGCAGCCAATGAGTTTCCCGATGCCCTCAATTCCAGCGAGCAGTGCATGACGACGCTGGGACGAATTCTGATGGAGCAGGGACAGCACGAGGCCGCGATCAAATGGTTTGACGTCGCGATCGTCCGCAATCCGATGCTCGGCGAGGCCGCCTATTGCAAGGCGGTCGCGCTGCTGAACCTCAAACCCCCCGATCTCACCGGCGCCGCGGCCGCGGCGCGATCGGCACGCACCGCGGGACTGCCGCAGGCCGATGCGCTGCTGAAGGACATCGAAAACCGCGCGCGGGCGATGTGAAGAATATTTGCCACCGATAAAAATCAGATTAACACAGATAAATCGAAGCCGGGATTGTTTTATCTGTGTTTATCTGATCTATATCTGACTTCGGCGAGCTCAGTCGAGCCGTGGCAATATCGCATTTGATTTATGGCAATCGTCACCCTCACCAACGTCGAGAAAACCTTCGGGAAGCGCGTCCTTTTCGATCGGCTCGACTTCGCCATCGACCGCGGCGAGCGCGTCGGCCTCATCGGCGACAATGGCAGCGGGAAGAGCACGCTCTTCAAAGCCATCCTCGGTCAGCTTGTCATCGACAGCGGCAGCGTCGCCATCGCCAAGAATGTCCGCATCGGCCACCTGGAGCAGGATCCTGTTTTTGACGCCGGCAATACCGTCATCGACGAGGCGGAGCTGGCGTTTGAGAAGTTGCACGGCCTCTCGCACGAACAGCGCGAACTCGAGCATCAGATGGCCCATCTGACCGGCGAGGAGCTGGAGCGGGTTCTGGAGAAATACCAGAATGTTCAGCACGAATTTGAACTCGCCGGCGGCTACGCCTGGCGGCACAAGCTCGAAGCCGCGCTTCTGGGCGTAGGGCTCGAGCAAATCACCTGGGAGCAAAACGTCGGCACGCTCTCCGGCGGGCAGCGCTCGCGCCTCGCCCTCGCGAAACTTCTGACGGCGCAGAACGATCTGCTGCTGCTCGATGAGCCGACAAACCATCTCGACCTCACGGCCATCGCCTGGCTGGAAGAATATCTGGCGGATTTTGCTGGGGCGGTTTTGATCGTAAGCCACGACCGGTTTCTGCTCGACCGGCTCGCCAATCGCATCGCCTGGCTCACCGGATCGCAAATTAAATCGTATCCCGGCAATTATTCCGCGTTCGTCCAGCAGCGGCAGTTGCAGGAACTCTCGCAGCAGCGGGCCTTTGAGCAGCAGCAGGCGGATATTGAGAAGCAGTCGGAGTTTATTCGCCGGTTCAGCGCCGGGCAGCGGGCGCGCAAGGCGCAGGGACGAAAGAAAAGGCTGGAGCGGCTTCTGCGCAGCGACGCGATGATCAGCAGCGTGCAGGACAGTCGCAAAATTCGCGTGGGGCTCTCGACCGATCAGCGCGGGCGACCGCGTGCTCAGCGTGAAAGAGTTGAGCAAATCGTACGAGAACAAGGCGCTGTGGACCGGCATCGACCTGGAAATCCGCCGGGGCGAGCGCTTGGGGATCATCGGCCCCAATGGGTCGGGCAAGACGACGCTTTTGGAAGTGCTGCTGGCGCGGCGGGACGCCGACGGCGGGGAGATCCGTTGGGGGGCGAACCTCAATATCGGGTATTACGATCAGCGACTGACGGATTTTGATCCGGACAATACGGTCGCCGAAGTGGTGCGCGATGAGCGCGATGTTTCGCCCGTGGATTTGCGGGCGGTGCTGGCGCTGATGCTCTTTCGCGGCGAGGACGTAGACAAACCAATGCGCCTGCTCAGCGGCGGCGAGCGGGCGCGGGTGGCGCTGGCGCAGCTCCTGATCGATCGCCCGAATGTGCTGGTGCTGGATGAGCCGACGAATCACTTGGACATTCGGTCGTGCGAAGCGCTGGAGCGGGCGCTGATGGATTTTGCCGGGACGATTTTGTGCGTGAGCCATGACCGGTATTTTTTGAACAAGGTCGTTTCGCGCCTGCTGATCCTGCGTCCGCCGGACATCGTGCAGTTCACCGGCAATTACACCGCCTGGGCCGCGCGGAGGCCGAAGAGGCGAAACGACAGGCGGCGGCGAAGAAACAGCCCAAGGGGCCGCAGGCCCAGCCGCCACGCGCGCGAGCGTCACAGGCGCCGGCGGCGGGAAAGAAGCGGGCGGACAATCCGTGGAACCGGCCGTTCGGGCGGCTTTCGCTGCAGGAGCTGGAGGGGCAGATCAGCGATACGGAAGTGGCGCTGGGAGAATGCCAGAAGGAATTCGCTGATTCGGCAACGGCGCGCGATCCGCGGCGGAGCAAGCAGTTGAGCGATGAGTTCAGCGCGCTGGGGAAGAAGCTTAAACAACTAGAGGAAGAGTACTACGCGAGGGAGGGGTAAATCTGTGACCGAGACCGCGCTGGTGCTCATGCCGGGTCTGGATGGCACGGGGATACAGTTCCGCCCGCTGCTCCCGCATCTTCCCGCGGAGATTCGGCCGATTGTTTTGACGTATCCGCCGGATCAGGCGCTGGGGTATGCCCAGCTTCTGCCTCGCGTTTTGTCGGCTTTGCCGAAGGATGTCCCGTTTGTGCTGGTAGGTGAATCGTTTTCCGGGCCTCTGTCGATCATGGCGGCGGCGACGCGCCCGCCTGGGCTCGTGGGGCTGATTCTTTGCGCAACGTACATCCGCAATCCGGCTTGGATCAGGCTGGGGTGGCTGAGGCATTTGTGTTTGTCGGCTCTCTTTTGGCCGTACCGGCCCTTTGCGAATGTGAAGGCGTGGCTTTGTGGATACGCCGAACCGGAGCTTACCGCGATTCGCCGGCAGGCGATGGCGGATATCCGGCCGGGAGTGATTGCGCATCGGGTGCGATCTGCAATCGGCGTGGATGTCACCAGCCAACTGAAGTCGTGCCCCATACCCGTTCTTTATCTGCGCGGCCAGCGGGATTTCATTGTCGTGAAGCGGAACCTGCGGGACGTACAGAGGGCGCTTCCCTCGGTGCGTGTGGCTTATCTGCCTGCGGGGCATCTGGTTCTTCAGACGCAGCCTAAGGCCTCGGCGGAGGCGATTGTTTCTTTTGTTTCGGAATTGAAGGTTGGTGCGGTGGCATTGAGTACAAAAGGTAACAGTCCCCAGGCTTTGATGATAAACCCCCCGCCTGAATAAATACCCCCATTCTGATGATAAACGCCAGAATGGCAGCCGGTTTCCGAGTAGATACCTTAGCTTGAATCTGTTTTACGACGCTCGCACCCAGCGCCGGCGCATGATGACCCATGTGCTCAAGATACACCCGGCAAACATGATGGCCGCTCCCACGAAGCCAAATCCCGAAGTGTAATGTTTCCACCAACCCCACCAGCTGATTCCAGAACCGATGACAATTAGCAGAAAGGCCACGGCGTTAATTGCGGTGAATGGCTGCGGTTTTTGCTGGATCATGCCTCCATTCTACCCAGCGCGCACCAAAAATCCCTATAATTCTCCTCATCGGGAAGCCGAAGTAATTAACCGGCTCGACGGGGGACATAAAGGGGGGACATGAAGGGGTCACATCCATTTCTGACCGACTGGGCTTATCGAGGGGGCCGTACCAACCTACATAAATGGACGGAAGGGGACAGAATAGGAAGTGACCCCTTTATGTCCCAGTCGCTGTTTCAGATGGTCAGCCGCGCTCATCCCTTAAAATGGGTCAGCAATTTATCCAGGAAGTAATTCCAGCCCGCCTCGTGCCCCCGGCCCAGCTCATCATCAGGAAGGCCGGAATGTACGAGGGTCATCAGAGTTTCGTCACCTTGTTTCTTAAATGTCAGAGTGACAATCGACTCCTCGCCGAGGGTGTGCCGGGACATCCAGGTAAGGCGGATTCGACCCGGGCGCTGGACTTCTGTGAATCGTCCATAGTGTGGCTTCCCCCTGACCAGCCAGTACCAGAGCCCGTCTACCTCTGGATTGAGGATCAGTTTTTCGTTCTCGTGCCAGGGGGTTCCCGGCGTTTGCGGATCCAGCCACGCGTCGAACACTTCTTCCGGCGCGGCAGGGATGGTGCGTTCAAACTTGAATTCCAGGGTCTTCGTTGGGTTTGCCATCGCTTTTTCTCCTTGTTTTTCCTGACCTTAAAATAATGCTCGAACTGATCGAGGCGTTCGTTCCAGAATCGCTCGTAATAGCTCAGCCAGTGGTGGGCCTGTTTCATCGGCACGGGATTGGTTCGGACGAACTGAAAGCTGCCCCGCTTTTCCCGGGCGATGAGATTGGCGCGCTGGAGAACCTTCAGGTGCTTGGAAACCGCCGCCAGGGACATTCGGTAGGGCTGGGCAATTTCGCTCACCGCCAATTCCCTCCCGGCAATTTCCCGCAGGATCGAACGGCGGGTGGTATCCGAAAGGGCATGAAAGATCCGATCGAGTTGCGGCGATTCAACAACTTGTACGGACTTAATCATATGGTTGAATGATATCGCCTGCTCGCAAAGGAGTCAACCATTTGGTTGAATGTTTTTAAAACAGGGTCCAGGGCAGCGAAATGTGCGTGACAGCCATCCAGGAGAAGTCCAGGGCCCGCGCTACCCGTCAAGTCGCCAAAAACGTAACAAAACGTAAAATTTTGTAAAATTCCCCCTTCTTCTATTCGGCAAACAGCCCCTTAAGTCCCTCGGCCGCAGTCGGATGGGTGAAGATCGCATCGCGAAGCGAGGTCGCGGGCATGTTGCCAATCATGGCGGTCTGGACGACGGCCATCATTTCGCTCGCCTCTGCCCCGAAGGCGGTGAAGCCAAGGATGCGCCCATCGGTGCCGATCAGGGCTTTGCAGAAGCCGCGAGTTTCGGAAAGCGTGTAAAAACGGAGGACGTGGGTCATAGGCATCTTTAGCAGGCGGTAGGGGATGTTCTTTGCCTTGGCCTCGGTTTCGTGCCGGCCGACGTGGGCGAGTTCGGGGTCGGTGAAAAGGCAGTAAGGGATGAGGCGGTTCTTCGTCGTTCGCGATCCTCCGGCGAGATTGTCGAGCACAACGTAGCAGTCGTCCTCGCCGACGTGGGTGAACTTGGGGCTGCCGGCGCATTCCCCCATCGCCCACACATCGGGGGCGGTGGTCTGGAGATGCTCGTTGACCTGGATGTAGCCCTGCGGGTCGAGGCGGATGTTGCCCTTGCCGGCGTCGAGCGGGGCGGTGTTGGGGATTCGGCCGGTGGCGGCGAGGATGTCGGAAGCGCTCAGGGATTTGGACGAGGAACCGACCTTTACCTCGAGCTGAACGCCGGTGCCGGAGCGGCCGGTGACGCTGGAAATCTCGGCGTTGAGAAGGACGTCGATGCCTTCGTCTTTGAAGAGATCGAGGATGGCGGTGGCGATGTCGGGGTCTTCGGTCGGGAGCAATTGGGGGCCGTTTTGGATGACGGTGACCTTGCTGCCGAAGCGGCGCATGGCCTGGGCGAATTCGAGGCCGACGTAACCGCCGCCGATGACGACGAGATGTTCGGGCAGGCGTTCGAGGTTGAGCAGTTCGACGTGGGTCAGGGGCGCGGCTGCCGCGAGTCCGGGGGTGGAGGGGATGGAGGCATGCGTGCCCACGTCGATGAAGACGCGCTCGCCGGTGAGGCGGCGGGTTCCGCCGGCGTTTAGTTTGACTTCGACGGTTTTGGGTTCGGTGAAACGCGCTTCGCCCATGACAATTTCGACCCCGCTGGCGGCGAAGTTGTCCAGATGGATTTTGACGAGGGTTTCGACCATTTTCCGCTTGCGGCGGATGACGGCAGGCATATCGACCTTGGGGGACCCGGTCACGACGCCGAGCCCGCGGACGGGATCGACGAGAGAGACGGCCTTGGCGCTATAGACGACATTTTTGCTGGGAAGGCAGGCGATGTTCGGGCAGGCGCCGCCGATCATGGATCGTTCGACGACGATGGTTTTCTGCCCCATTTTTCCCAGCGACCAGGAAAGCACTTTTCCGGCGACGCCGCTGCCGATGATCAGGTTTTGACAGGATTCGATGGGCATAATGGGGTTCCTTTTGGAAGAGATTAGCCGAAGCCACCGGTGACGATTGCGGCTTTGCCGGAGAGTTTGGAAGACATGGTGCCGCTCCAGATAAACTTTGGCGCGATTCTAGGGCGCGGAAAGGGGGAGACAAGATTGGTAATTTTTCGGCGGAGTTTTGTGGTGCTTTGCAGCTCACCACGAATCCTTTCGTAAGAAATCGCGGAGCCGGATGAGTCCCTGTCGTATATGCGATTTCACTGTGCCCAGGGGTTTGTTCAGATGCTGGGCGATCTGGGTGTGGGTGAGTCCATCAAAAAAGGACAATTGGACGACCTGGCGATGGAGCGGGTCGAGATTGCCCAACGCCTGGTGCACCAGTCGGGCGTTTTCGAGAGAGACGGCGAATTCGGACGGATTGGCGTTTGGGGAAGGTGCATTGGCGGCGAGTTGTGCAGGCGTTTTTCCCCGTGAGCGGGATGCGGCTGTTCGGCGGCGGTCGATTGCACGGCTGCGTGCCAATCTCACGATGTAGATCATGGGGGCGCCGCGGGTGGCGTCGTAACGATCGGCCCGCCGCCATAGTTCCAGAAAGACGTCCGAGACCAACTCGTCGGCGTCGGCCCAGTCGTGGAGCATCCGAAGCGCCAGCGAAAAGATAAGCTGCGCGTATCGATCATACAGCGACCGAAGCGCGGTAGCATCCCGCCATTCGATCCACTTCATCAATTCGAAGTCGTCCGGATTAGCTAAAAAGGAAGACGGGACGTTGAAGTGTGAGGCAATCGGGTCGGGAGAGTTCCATTTGGCGCGATCAACGTCGGGGTCGCCGCCGCTTTTGTTTCGCAGCACCACGTATGTCGATCGCCTCCTTTCGGGTTTGGCAGTCATATCTTTTCTCGAGCGATTAGCGCAAATGCGGGGACGCTATATCCCCTTTATTTCCCCGCCGTCGATTCGGAGGGAGGCGCCGGTCATCCACTTGGCCATGGGGGAGACCATGAAGGCCATGAGTTCGGCGACTTCTTCGGGTTGGCCGTAGCGGGCGATGCCGACTTCTTCGGGGAATTGTTTCATCGCTTCTTCGACGGTCAGGTTGTGAGCCGGGGCCCATTTGTCCATGAAGGTTCGGCGGCGGTTGGTCATGACGGCGCCGGGGACGATGCTGTTGACCTGGACGCCGTCCTTGATGCCCTGCTCGGCGAAAGCCTTGGCAAGGGCGGTGATGGCGGCGTTGGTTGCGGCGACCGCGGCGAAGGCGGGCTTGGGGTCGAGCGAGGCGCCGCCGGACATGAAGACGACGGAGCCCTTGGAGGCTTTGAGGGCGGGCCAGGCGGCGATGGTTAGCCGGCGGGCGCCGTGGAGTTTCAATTCCATTCCCGTTCGCCATTGGTCGTCCGTCATTTGGAAGAGGTCGATCTGCGGGACAGCGCCGGCGATGTTGAGCAGGGCGTCGATTCGGCCAAACGCTTCGGTTGCGGATTTGACGACGGCGCCGGCGGCTTCGACCTGGCTCAGATCGAGGTCGAGGGCGATGCTCTGAGCGCCGGCGGTTCGGATTTCGGCCGCGGTTTCTTCCAGGGCCTCTTTGTTTCGGGCCACGAGAACGAGCTTGGAGAAATCTCTGGCGAGGCGGATGGCGGTGGCGCGGCCGATGCCCTGGCTGGCGCCGGTGACGATGGCGACGTTGTTGTTCATGGCGGCCTCCATCTAAAAATAAAATTCAAACCAGGCACGATTCGCCGGCAGTCAGGATGAACTGCACGACATTGTCCGGGTCGGTGAGGATGGGGGTGTGGTCGGCGACGATGGATTTGGTGGTTGCCTTCATGCGGGCGGCCATGAAGTGCTGGGTTTTGGGATTGATCATGCGGTCTTCCTCGGCGATGAGGAACCAGACGGGTTTGTTTTTCCAGAGGGGGCTCGGGGCAGGCTCCTGAATGCAATTGACGGAAATCGGACGCTGTACGGCGCGGCAAAGGGCGAGCTGGTCTTTGGTGGCGCGGTGGGCGAAGGCGTTGGGAAATCCGTCATCGGGCATCCAGATGAAGCCGGCGGCGTCGGGGGCGAGCTTGGGGGCCTTGGGGTGGGGCTCATTTTTGTAAAAGACCTGGGCGACGGTTTCCCCTTCATCGGGGGCGAGGGCGGCGACGTAGACCAGGCCTTTAACGCGCGGTTCGTTTACGGCGGCGATGACGGCGCCCGCGTAGGCGTGAGCGGCGAGCAGGATCGGGCCCTTCGTTCTTGCCAGGGTGCGGGTCAGAGCGGCGGCATCATCGCGAAGCGATGTCAGGGGAATGGGAGCGGCGATGACATCCAACCCGGCTTTCTCGAGTGGGAGGATGACGCTGTTCCAGCTTGAGCCGTCGGCCCAGGCGCCGTGGACCACGACGACAGTTGCATTTGATGGGAAGCTCATGATGTCGCTCTTTTTCTCTTTACGCGAAAAAGTTCCTGATTTTCTGGGCGATGAACTCGCAGTTGTCTTCAAGGGCGAAGTGGCCCGTATCGATCAGGTGCAGCTCGGCCTTGGGCAGGTCGCGCAGGAAGGCTTTGGCCCCGGCGACGGGGAAAAAGACGTCGTTGGTTCCCCAGGTGATGAGCGTGCGCGGCTGATACTTTTTGAAATAGGCGTGCCAGCCGTCGTAGAGCTTCAGATTGTTTTGATAGTCATAGAGCAGGTTGATCTGGATGGCGTCGTTGCCGGGGCGGTCGAGGAACATTTGGTCGAAGTGGTAGGCGTCGGGGCTGATTTTCGATTCGTCCTTGACGCCGTTGACGTATTGGAATTTGGTCGTCTTCAGAGTCAGTAACTCGCGAGTCGCGGCTTCGGTTTCGGGGTTGCGATTCTTCCATAGGGGCTTGATTCCGTCGAAGCCAGGGCCGATTCCTTCGGCGTAGGCGTTGCCGTTTTGGGCGATGATCCCCGTGATGGCCCCGGGATTTTTTGACGCGATGCGAAATCCGATTGGAGCGCCGTAATCCTGGACGTAGATGCTGAAGGTTTTCAGGTCGAGTGTGCTGAGAAGCAGCTCCTCGATGTAGGCGGCCTGATTGTCGAAGGTGTATTCAAATTCCTTTGCGGAGGGCATAGCGCTGTAACCAAAGCCCACATAATCAGGTGCGATCAGATGGAATTTGTCGGAGAGCATGGGGATGAGGTCGCGATACATATGGGAGGAGCTCGGGAAGCCGTGGAGAAGGACGATGGTCGGCGCGTCCTTGGGGCCAGCCTCGCGATAGAAGTGGTTTAGTCCGCGGACTTTGGTGGTGTTGTAGGTCGTCATATTGATTCTCCTCGCTAGAATTTGTTTTTGCTCCCTTTTTGTCGGTCGCCGGCGGGCGAAGGACTCTACGCAGACGCTGAGCGTAGCCAACACCGTTAAAGTGGTCAATAAAGGTGTCGATTTTTGTTTTAATTTTTACACAGATCTCACCCCACCATAGCGAAGCACCCCATATCTCCCGAATGTTCTGCCGACCGATTCTTTGGGATAGAATCGAACAGAGCGATTTGCATGGCAGGGTCTGAAACTGAACAACCCGAGTGGATCGACGGCTTCTTGTTCGTCGGGAATCATCTCGCATTGAATTTCCTGAATACGAAGCCGGTGCTCGAAGAGGGGCCCAAGGAATTTCTGCCGGATGCAAACGCGTTTGGGCGCTGGTTGGGGGCGGCAGGATTGTCGAAGGGTCACCGTGCGAAATTGACGATGCGGGCCTGGTGTGAATCGAAGAAGGCCGGGCGATTTATGATAGAGCTGCGCACCTTTCGTGAACGCCTGCGGGCGGCGGTGCTCAAGATCGAGTCGGGAACGCTGCCGGATGAATCGTTCCTGGAGGAAGTGAATCAACTGCTGGCGAAATATCCGCGGCGATCGGTGCTGGTGCGGGAGGGGCGGTCGCTGGTTCGAAAATATACGCTGGACGCGGATGAGCCCGAGGCGATATTGTCGCTGATTGGCGAGGCGGTCGTGTCGCTGCTGGCTGAAACGGACCTCTCCCGGGTGCGAAAGTGTCCGGCTTGCGTGGTGCATTTCCTGGACACCAGCAAAAAAGGATCGCGGCGCTGGTGCAGCATGAATATTTGCGGGAACAAGATGAAGGTGGCGAGCTATCAGCGTCGCAAGCGCAACACGCGGCGTTTGCGGGGATAACCGCAGTAATCGAACGGGAGGTAATATGGAAAGTATTGGCGGCGTGAAGGTTTTGTTTGTCGCGGGGTTTGGGCCGATCGTTCGGGATGTGGAGGCGGGGCGCAGGCTTTACAGCGAGAGTTTGGGGATCAAATTCAAGGAGGAGGCGGGGAACTATCTGCATACCGAGGGCGTCGATGGGGTGAAGCATTTTGCGTTGTGGCCGCTGGCGAATGCGGCGCAATCGTGTTTTGGAAATGAATCGTGGCCGGCGGAGATTCCCGCGCCGCAGGGGTGGCTTGAGTTTGATGTTGAGGATGTGGAGAAGGCGACGGCGGAATTGGAAGGGCGGGGGTATCGGATGCTGGTGAAGAATAGGAAGGAGCCGTGGGGGCAGGTTGTGAGCCGGTTTTTGTCGCCGGAGGGATTGCTGGTGGGGGTTACGTTTACGCCGTGGATGAGGGGGAAGTAAAGACGGGGACGCGCCTCACAGCAAAAACGGGGACGCAGCTAGTTTAAAACTAGCTGCGTCCCCGTTTTGGTTGTGGGAGCTGGCAGGTGATGGCGGCGGCGATGATGAGGGCGGCGCCGGAGAGTCCGCGCAGGGTGAGGGTTTCGCCGAGGATGAGAAAGCCGAGGGTGGCGGCGAAGACGGGTTCCAATGTAAAAATGACCGCGGCCTGCGGGGCGGGGACGACGCGCTGAGCGATGGCCTGGAGCCAGGTGGTCATCGCGGTGGCGGCGACGCCGATGTAGATCAGGGAGGGCCAGTGGTACGCGGAAATGTGCGCGGGGGAGGCGCCGTCCAGAGGCGCACAGCAGCATGATCGGGACGAATTGGGCCATGGTCAGCGGAAGGGCCGGGAATTCGGGGGCGATGTCTTCGAGGCGGTAGATGTACGCGGCCCAGGTGATGGCGGTACCGAGCGACCAGAGGTCGCCGATGTTCGGTTTTCCGCCGTCGCCGCATAACAGGCCGCAGCCGGCCAGCGCGGTGATGGCCGCGGCGCAGACGATGGGGCGAATGCGTTTGCCGAAAATCGCACCGATGATGGGGACGAAAATGACGTTCATCGCGACGATGAAGGCGCTGCGGTTGACGGTCGTGTACTTGAGGCCGATGGTCTGGGTGGCGAAGCCGATAAAGAGCAGGGCGGACAGTTCAAGGGCGCGGCGCCACATTCGGCGGTCCAAGCGGATGAAAGGTGTGAAAAGTAGGGTGGCGATCGCGAATCGCGCAAGATTAATCGGGGCGGCGGGGATGTCGGCGATGATTCCCTTGATGACGACGAAGCTGGAACCCCAGAGGAAGGAAACCAACACCAGGATCGCCGCCGCCAGATTGGGTGAGAGCTGCCCGCGCGTGGACTTCATTCGTCCACCGCGAAACCCTGGCGCTGATATTCGCTGAGCTTATATTGCAAGGTGCGGCGGCTGATTCCCAGTTCCTGCGCGGTTGCGGTGCGGTTGCCGTCGTTGCGGCGAAGGGCGGAGATAATGTGCTCGCGTTCGACGTCTTCGAGCTTCTGCACCGGCTCATCCGACTCTTCGGGTTCCGGCAGGGTTTGGGCGATGGGCTGGGGAAGGGGGCGAATCAATCGCTGGGTGGCGCGATGGAGGGATTTTTCGAGCTCGCCGAGTGGGCAGGGCTTTTCGAGGAAATCGACGACGTCAAGGCGGATGGAAGCGCGGGCCGCTTCGAGGTTGCCGAAGCCGGTGAGGACGATCACCTGGTGGTCGGGCTGATCGGTGCGGAGTTTTTCGAAGAGTTCGATGCCGCTCATTCCGGGGAGATTCAGATCGACGATGGAGACGTCGAATTTTGTGGACTGGGCGAGCTTGAGTGCTTCCTCGGCCGAGCGTGCGCCGGAGACCAGGAACCCCCAGGAGGCGATGGCGCGGGTAAGGACATCGCGGAGGCGGCCTTCGTCGTCGACGACGAGAACGCGAACCTCGGCAGGGGTGAGGGGTTTGGGTGGGTTCATTGATCCAGCTCCTCGCTTAAATCCAAAGTGGCCACGGGAAGAATCACGGTGAAATTGCTTCCGCGGCCGGGGCCGTCGCTGTGGGCACGAATTTCTCCGCCGTGACGGAGCACGATCGCGTGGGCGATCGAGAGGCCCAGTCCTGTTCCGCGGCGCGTGTGGGTTTCCTCCCGCGTGGCAGTTTTACCTCTGGAATCCGTATAGAACGGCTCGAAGATGGCGTCAAGGACATCGTCCGACATTCCCCTGCCGGTGTCGGAGACGGATAGCTCGACTTCACGCCGGTCGGCGGCGATGTTGACGCGAACGGCGCCACCGGCGGCCGTGGCCTCCAGGGCGTTGAAGATCAGGTTGACGACGACCTGCTTGATTTCGTCGCTGCGGCCCTTGATGCGGTCGTCGATGCCGTTGGCGGGGGTTACGGTGAGAACGCGATCGCGATATTCCGGCATGGCGGAAACGGAGGCGACGATTTCCCGCACCAGGCTGCCGAGTGAAAAGATCGAGGGGGCGGTTGAGGGACCGCGGCCGAGGGTGAGGAGTTTTTCGACGATGCGTTTGCAGCGGAAGGCTTCCTCGCAGATGACCTGCAGAGAGCGGGCGGATTCGTCCTGCGCGGATTCGTCCCCGCGCTCGATGGCACCCAGCGACATCTCCGCGTGGGCGGTCATGATGCTGAGGGGGTTGTTGATTTCGTGTGCGACGCCGGCGGCGAGAAGGCCGACGCTGGCGAGGCGCTCGTTGCGGACGAGCTGGCGGCTCTTGGCTTCCACCCTCTGCTGGAGATTGTGGTAGAGGTCCTCGAGGCGGGCCGCCATGCGGTTGAAGTTGATGGCCAGCTCGGCGAATTCGAGCGTTCCTTCGGGGTCGACGCGGCCGTTGAATCGGCCGGCGGCGATGCGCTCGACCGCGAGCTTCATGCGCGCCAGCGGCCAGAGGATGGAGCGATACTGCGCGACACCGACGATCATGGCGATGACCGCAGCGCCGGCGAGCAGCCCGGTCATGCCGAACATTAGATATTTCAGGTGAAGCAGGCCGCTGGCGTAGGCCGATTGGATGGCCTGCTGGCTTTCGTCGTCGAGGGCGATCATCGGGTTAACGACGGGGGTGAGCGTGGAATCCTGGCTGCTGAGGCCCTCGAGGTTCGCGTCGGCGGCTTCGGTGAGGGCCTTGCGGACGGCGGCTTCGAGCGAGGCGTCGAGCGAGGGCTGCTCATCGGGAAAGGCGCCGTTGAATTTCGCCAGCGCCACGGAAAGTTCCTGGCGGGCATTACCGGGTTCGGGGTGGGTGATGGCGAGATAAAGACGCGCCGCGGCGACGTGGGTGCCTACTTCGTCCAATTTTTGCAGTCGCTCATATCCCTGAAGCGCGGTATTGAAGTCGGCCTGCATCTGGTTGATTTGCCAGATGGACACCCCCCCGGCGGCGAGGAGAGTGGCTACCAGGGTGGTGATCTGATAACCGAGTTTTCGCCGCAGGGTCATCATGCCGATATATCATCGCATAAAACTCCGGCGATGCGGATAGATGCCCCTGTTCGCGCAATTTTTGCGCTTCGCACGTCGCCCTAAACCTGAGGGTACGATAAACTTATGACATTCCACGAAACCGGAGGTCATCCATGAGACGGTTGGGGATTTTGGTGGCGTTGGTGGCCATTTTTGCGGGGGTCCAGGGCGTCTGCGCGGATGTCCAGGACCCGAACCAACTGGCTGATGCGACGGTCGATAAGGCCCTGGCCTTTTTGAAATCGAAGCAGAAGCCGGATTATGGCTGGCAGGACGAGGCGGACCCGCCGGGCATCACGGCGCTGGTGCTTCGCGCCTTTCTTGCCGATCCCAAATACGACGCCTCGCAGTCCTTTCTTCAGGGCGGGTTTGGGAAGCTGCTTTCCTATCAGGTCGGGAACGGGGGAATCTATAAGGATACGCTGGCGTGCTACAACACGGCGATCTCAATCAGCGCGCTGGCGGATGCCAAGAGGCCGGATTATCGCGCGGCCATGCTGAAGGCGCTGGATTATCTGCATCAGCTTCAGTGGTCGGACAAGATCGCGGGAGTGCCTGATCAACTGCGCGTGGCCGGCGAGAAGGACGTGAAATATGGGGGGTTCGGATATGGGCGCGGCTCGCGGCCGGATTTGAGCAATACTCAGATGGCGCTGGACGCGCTGCACGATGCGGGGGCGAGTCCGAGCGATCCGGCGTATGCGGCAGCGCTGAAGTTTGTCAGCCGGTGCCAGAATTTTTCCGAGACCAACGATCAGCCGTGGGCGGGAGATGATGGGGGATTCATTTATACGCCGGCGAATGGGGGCAATTCACCGGCGGGGGAATATGCCATCGGCGGGCGGCGGATGCTGCGCAGCTATGGCTCGATGACCTACGCGGGGCTGAAGAGCATGATTTACGCGGGGCTGTCGCACGATGATCCGCGGGTGAAAGCGGCGTGGGACTGGATCAGCAAGAATTTCACCGTCGATGAGAATCCGGGGATGGAAGCGCTGGGGCCGGAGAACGCGCAGGGCGGTTTGTATTATTATTTCTACACGATGGCCCGGGCCCTGACCGCTTATGGAGAGCCGGTGATCGTGGACGATCATGGCGTGCGGCATGACTGGCGGGTGGCGCTGATCCGAAAGCTTCCCACGCTTCAGCGGCCGGATGGGAGTTTCATCGGCCAGCGCAAATGGATGGAAGACAACCCCGTGCTTGTGACCGCCTATACGGTTATGGTGATCGAGCAGGCAAAGAACGATTTGAACAAGAATCCCGCAAGATGACTCGCTGAAGCAAACCATGCAAGGAGCTTGAATTCGTGGACAAATTCATCATCCCTAATTTTCACGTCTGCCTGATCCACTTTCCGCTGGCGCTGCTGATCCTGGGCGTCACCATCGAACTTTTCAGCTTTCTCTATCGTCACAGCTCGTTTCGTATCGCGGGGCGATGGATGATTCTCATGGGAACGCTGCTGGCGATTCCCGCGGTCACGACCGGAGTTTACGCGCTCAGCGACGTGATGACCCACGGAAGCGGCGGGGATTCGTGGGCGGATATCAAGGCGGGCAGCAATTTCGATCAGACCGACTGGACGTTCGTGAAATATCACATCATCCTCAACTCCGCGGCGACGGCGCTGGCGCTGTTTGCCGTGGTGGTGTGGCTGGGGGGCTCGGATGCGTGGCGGCGGATTTTGCGCATTCCGGTGCTGGTCATGCTTCTCATCGCGGTCGGGCTCATGGTGGATGGGGCCTGGCATGGGGGAGAGATGGTGTTTCGGCTGAACTTCGCGACGACGGGAAGACTGAGTTCGCTGCCGGATCATCCGGCCAAGCCGGCCGATCTGGAGGATCGCATTGAGTATGTCGCGCCGCAGGGGGAGATTCATACGCTCATGGCGGGGTTTGTGTTTGCGCTGGCGGCGGCGGCGCTGGCACTGTCGATTCGCCGGGCAGTGACGACAGACACGGTTCTGGTGCAGCGGATTCCCCGGACGGATGTTTCGGCGACAGCGGAGCGGGAGGGGCATATTAAGCCGATCTCGCTGCTTCAGGCGCTGAACGATCCGGGGGATGAGATTCCAGTCGGGCCGCGCGTTCCGGCGTCAAGATTTTGGGTGCTGGCGGCGGTGATTGCGCTGGCGGCGATCGTCAGTGGGTTGTGGTTTGGGGATTATCTGGTGGCCTGGCCGTATGTCATCAATCGCGATCATTTTATGCGGGCGATGCATAACATTCGCGATTCGAAGATGGCGCCGAAGGGTTGCATATCGTTTTCGGGGCTTCAATTCTCGTGCTGTGTCTAATCCTGGCGCTGCTGACGCGCTTTGCGCCGCGCAGCCGGGTGGTGCTGAGCATGTTTTCATTTTTGCTGGTGGCGGTGATGGCGGTGCAGGTGTGGCTGGGGGTGCTGCTGCTGTTTGACGGCGGGCGCGGGCCGCTGGCGGGATTCAAGCCGGCATCAGATTCAGATCAATCAGCGCCGGCGACGTTGCCATCCGTGTCGCCGATGACGATGGCGCAGTAAACTGATCAGTTGTCGATCGCTTCGATCTTATCCACATCGAAGTGGTAGATGCTCTTGATGACGCCGGTCTGGGGGTCTCTGCGGATGCGGGTGTGTTCGGTTCCCCACACGCGGACGGGCACGTCGTAGTAATAGACCTTTGCGCTGGGGACCACGTCGCAGTCGACGAAATGCTGGGCGAGGGGCGGGCCGTTGAAGCAGCATTTGGTTTTTGAATAGACGAGCTGGAAATAGTCGAGGCGGTCGCTGTTGCTGGCGGAGCGCGGGGCCCACATTTCGCCGACGGCGAGAATCTTGTCGCCGTCGAGGGCGCGCCACTTGGCGGGGATTTCGTTTTCGGTGGCGGTCATCTGGTCCATGTCGAAGGAGCTCATCGCCTTGAGGTCGACTTCTTTATAGGCGCCGTAATCGTGGATGCCGCCGGAGACGTATTCGTCCAGCCACCAGGCGAAGACCATGACGATGGGGACGAAGACGACGGCGATGAAGACGAGTATCCGCCAGTTGAGGCGCTGCGACCAGGGTTTGCGGCGGACGACGGGCCGGGGCTGATATGTCAGCCCGGCGGGGGTGATCGATGGGGGGTTGGCTGTGCTCATGAGTCCTGTCTATTCCACGAACATTACTCGCGAATATTACTGGGGCGCCGCCTTCACGCTGGAGGCGTCCATCTGGAAAATGCTGACGATGAATCCGCCGTCGCGGTCTTCCTTCACGTGCAAGGTTCCTTCGACGACCAGTTCATCGGGGAAATAATCGAGCGCCTTGCTCTTGGGACAGTGTACCACGATCGTGTGCTGAATTTGAGGCGGCTGACCGAAGCAGCAGGCGAATAAGCTGGGGACCAGGGCGAACTCGGAAATGCTCTCGGCCTGGTCGAGGGGAATCATATATCCGGTGGTCTTGAAATGGCAGCCTTCCATGCGGGTGACGTCGCCCGGGATACCGCCGCCGACCGTGGGGTCGTAATCGAAATTGCCGAGCTCTTTGATGGGCAATTCGACGGTTTGGCCGGGTGTGGGAATGGGGTGGATATGACGCGCGCCGCCATCGACGGCCATGGGGACGGAGTTCTGGAGATTGCCACCCCCCTTGGAATTCCCAGCCAAAACCTGCTTTCGGCAGACGCGGAGCTGCTCCATGACGGGGCCGAGGACGTCGGGCTGGTCGGAGACAAGCTGTTCGACCTTCTGAAGAAGGACGGCGGCGGCGGCGTAGTCGCCGCGACCCATCGCCTCGTTGGCCTGAAGCTGCAGCTTGTTGGCCAGAGTCGGGTCGGAGGGCTGGGTGGTGGCGGTGTCGGCGAATGCGCTTAGCGTCATGGCAAGAATCAGCGAAAATGTGATTGCGGCAATCCGTTTCATGGTCTGCATCCCCAGTCTCTAGACCTCCATGTATACCAGAGGTTTAATTGAAGCATATCACCAAAGTTGCAGGGAATCGCGAGGGTGGGGCATTAAACTTTTATCGGTCGGGTATTGGGGTGGTGGGATGTGCAAGTTTTTTGGGGAGGCGGTTTTTTTTGCTGAGGGGGGTTACGATACAAAACTTTACAGTCCGCGACAAAATGGGAAGGATGGGGGGTTTGAGTATACGGTTTTGGTGATATCAATGATATCAGGTGGGAAACTCCAAATAAGGAAAGTCGCGAGCCAATTTCGGCGTTGGATGTCCCCAGCGGCGGAAGCTGGTGGCCCCATCCAAAACCTTCCGCCGGTGGGGAAACGGGCGGCACCCACGGCGGACGCCGATGAAGATCACGCAAGGGACGGGAAATTACGTCAGTTAGTTCGATCTCAGGCATGAGCTTCCGAATTCCCCATGGCGGGGCGGCTCGACTAAACTCGCCGAGGTCCGTGGGCGTTCCCGGAAAAAGAGTGATCCGATTCGAAGGGGTAGATGGTGTTATCGGTGGGAAACCGAAGCGGCTATAAAGGCGCGCATGGCGGGCTCAAGGTCTGCTACTTAGCAGCGACCGACTTGTCGGTTCCAAAAAATTGCGATACAAGCGGCGCCATGAAATATATGCTTGCCTGGAAGATTGCTCCTGGAAACATCAAGTCGGCGGCAGAGGCGTTCCTGAAAGGCGGGGCCCCGACTCCGAAGGGACTGACCATGATTGGGCGTTGGCACGCACCTGGCTCGGCAACCGGATGGGCCGTTGTCGAGGGAAATAACGCTACGGCTCTGGCCCAGCATGTCGCCGAATGGGAACACCTGCTCGAATTTCAGGTTACTCCTGTGCTTGAAGACGCTGAGGCTGGGAAAGCGCTGGCCAGCGTGTATGGGAAGTGATTAAGTTCGTTGGTGGAGATGGGGCGGAGATTGAAAGGAAGGACGCATGCCAACTTTTATGTTTCAGGGGTGTTACACGTCCGAATCGATCGCGGCGATGGTGCAGAAGCCCGAGGATCGCTCCGTGGTGGTTCGCAAGTTGATCGAGAGCTTCGGCGGAAAGATGGAAGGGTTCTGGCTCTCATTCGGAGAGTTTGATTTTGTGGGGATCGCACACCTTCCCGATGCCGAGTCGGCGGCGGCGCTGACGATGGCGGTGTCGGCGCGCGGTGGAGTACATAAATATCGAACCACTCCGCTGCTCACCTGGGCGGAAGGGGTCGATGCGTTCAAAAAGGCGGGTGGAGCGAAGTATCGGCCGCCGGCGAAGCATGCGAATTAGTGGGTTTCGCGATTTGAAGACGAAATGCAAATGCAATGCAGGAGGGGCGAGGGGGAACCACATAAGGCCCCCCCTTCGGTCTGAGCTCAGGGTCGAAGACAAGAGTTTCCCCCTCGCCCCTCCCGCGCCCACCCCACTCCCCTTCCTTTTCCCCTCAACCCTCCCCCCGGAAATTCGTGCACGATGTACTTCTGCAATTGCGTGCGGTACTGCTCACATTGATGAGTTGTGCGAATTCCTAACAAAACACCTCGGCACATGGTCTTTCGCCTTGGACGGTTAGGGGAAGGGAAAGAGGGTGGAGGGGGTGCGGGGGAGGCGGGAGAAAAAACTTGGGGCCTTATGGGTTGTCTCCCGCCTCCCTTGCATTGCATTTGCATCTGTCTTTAAAAGAGCGGCCAACTGGTATTCGAACTCAAACAAAGTGTCAGGCCGTCATGGGGTACCAGGGAATGGAAATGAGAGGGGCGCGGCTAGAGCATAAGGCAACGCTGGGACACCTCTTGAGGGTTCTTAATTTCGCGGCAGAGCGGGCGAAATATCGGCGGTTTCCTGCATCAGCGTTGGTTTGATTGCCAGGTAATAGAGTTGGCCTTCCTGGAGTTCGTGGCCGGCCATGGATTGGGCTTCGGGGCCGATGCCCATGTAGATGTCGCAGCGGCCGCTGGCGCGGATGGCCCCGCCGGTGTCCTGGTCGAGAAGGAAGTTGGCTAAGGGGTGTATCTGGTTATCCGTGGGGTCGGGGATTGAAGTGGTGACGAAGGCGGGCATGGAGCGGGGGTAGATGTCTTTTGATTCCTTGTCGGTGGCGATGGTGGCGAGCGGGGTGACGCGGACGTTGAGGCTTCCGAAGGGGCCGCCGGGGCGGTCGGTGAAGAAGACGTAGCGCTGGTCGATGGGGAGATAGCGGTCCATCATTTCGGGGTGATTGGAAAAGAATTCGGAGAGGCCGCGAAGGCTGAGCTGGTCGCGGGTGATGACGCCGTCGGAGATCATTTGCAGGCCGGGGCTGGTGTAGGGGTAGCCGTTGGTGCCGGCGAAGCCGATCTCTTTGATCTGGCCGGTGTCGACCAATCGCAGGCGGGCGGAGCCTTGGATGGTGACGACGTAGGCTTCCCATCGGCTGCGGAGCCAGACGAGTTCGTCGCCGGCGAGGACGTGGCCGGTTTCAATCTGGCCACGGGTAAAGTAGGGGACGATGCGGCCGTCGGGCGTGCGGCGGCCCTGGACCTGGCCGGACATGGCATCACGGACGAGATCGGAGGGGAGCTTATACAACGGCCACTGGAATTCGGAGGAGGGGGTGAGGCTGGCGTCGTAGATGGGGGTGCAGTAGCCGGTGAAGAGGACGCGATCGGTGTAGCCCATCCCATCGGGTGAAGGCGCGCCGTAGCTTTTGTAGACTTCGAAGTTGGAGCAGATCTGCTGGTTGAACCACGTCGGATCCCATCGCCCCATGGCGATCATCTGGTTGCAGATGTCGCGCAGGCGGGTGAGGGTGGCGGCGGCGCGGTCGTGGGAGATATCCAGGTACGGGAAATAGGCGCGGCTGCTGGGGGCCGAGAGATATCTCAGGCTGCCATCGATCGATTCGCTGAGACGGACGGGATCCACCTGCATGGCGCCGAAATCGGGGTATTGGCTGGGATCGATCTTACGAAGGGCGACGGCGCCATCGGGGAGGGGTTGGCGGAAGTCGATGGGTCGGGCGGATTCCTGGGGCTTTTGGGGGGTGCAGGCGGTGAAGGCCAGTGTGCTAATGAGGAAAAGAAGAGGAGCGCAACGGATGGGGGTGGATGGCATGATGTTCCTCCATGAACATTTCAAGATAAATCCTTGTTGGAATCTTATCGTTTTCCGGCGGGGAGGCCAGTAAAGATGTCGTGATATTTTGCGATAACCGCAGGCAGCCCCCACCCTAGCCCTCCCCCGGATTACCAGGGGAGGGGACAAGAGGAGATGATGGGCTACAATATTTGGTTACAGCCTTATTTGGTCGAAAGATGAAAACCTCAGATGAAAACCTCCAGGCGGAAAAAACTCGAGAAGGCGGGATTCAAGGTTGGAACCGTGCAGGAGTTCCTTCACCTTTCTGACGCGGATATGGCAATAATCGAACGGCGAATTCAACGCGTGCGCGCCATGCGAAAAAGGCGGCAGAAGAATCGCTAGTGCTGGGCCCCCGCGTGCGCCTTCACCTGCTTCTCCGCATGATAACTGCTGCGCACCAGCGGCCCCGATTCCACATGGCGGATTCCCTTTGCTTCGCCGCGATTTTTCCAATCGGCAAATTCGTCGGGGTGGACCCAGCGAATGACGGGAAGGTGCTGCATGGTGGGGCGGAGGTATTGCCCGAGGGTGAGGATGTCGCAGCCGATGGCTACCAGGTCGTCGAGCACCTGGTCGATTTCTGCATCGGTTTCGCCGAGGCCGAGCATCATGCCGGTTTTGGTGATGAAGCCTTGCTGTTTGGAGATCTGTAATAGCTTGAGCGAGCGATGATATTTGGCCTGGGGGCGGACAGTTGAATATAGGCGGGGGATGGTTTCGAGGTTGTGATTGAGGATTTCGGGTTTTTCGTCGAGGACGAGTTGCAGGGCGTTCCAGTCGCCGCAGAAATCGGGGATGAGGACTTCGACGCTGGTGCCGGGGGATTGGAGGCGGATTTGGCGGATGGTTTTGGCCCAGATGTTGGCGCCGCCGTCGGCGAGTTCGTCGCGGTTGACGCTGGTGATGACGATGTGATTGAGGCCCATCAGGCGGACGGCGTCGCCGACGCGGCGGGGTTCGTCGAGATCGAGGGTGGGCGGGCGGCCCGTGGCGATGTGGCAGAAGCCGCAGCTTCGGGTGCAGACGTCGCCGAGGATCATGAGCGTGGCGGTGCCGGCGTGCCAGCATTCGCCCATGTTGGGGCACTTGGCGGATTGGCAGACGGTGTGGAGCTTGTGGGTGTTGACCAGGTCGAGGAGGCGCGTAAAGCCCTCGCCGGCGGGCATTTTCATCTTCAGCCAGGGGGGCTTACGGCCGGCATCGGGGGAATTGGGGAGAATTTCGAGGGTGATGGGCATATTTCAGTATTTCGATTGTAGAGGGGGTGAGGGGTGAGGAAAAGAACGGGGGGACGAAGTAAATTACATGCTGGCCTGGTGGGGACGCCGGGGCACTTATTTCTTGCAACGCCGCGAACTTCGGGGGATATTCTGGTTCGATGGATCGCATGTAATTTTCAATGCGATTAAACGGGTGGTTGGAGCAGGGATTTTTTGCGGTGCGAGGGATTCATGTCGGCGGACGGGCGGAACCGGGCATTCATCAAACGAACTGTGACAAAGCGGCTGCGCGGCGTTTTCGGGGCTGCTCTGTTGCTTTGCACGATTCTCGCATCGGCGGGCATGGGGGACGTGACGGCGACGATCGATTCGGGGACGCGGTTTCAGACGATCGACAATTTTGGCGCTTCGGGGGCCTGGACACTGCAAGCGCTCGGAGGGTGGTCGGAGGCGAGCAAGGAGAAGATCGCCGACCTACTCTTTTCGCGGACGAGCGGCATCGGGCTTTCCTGCTGGCGGTTCAACGTCGGCGGGGGCGTTCAGCACAAGACGATCGCGAATCCGATCCGCAGCGAAGAAACTTTCGAAATCGGGCGTGACGAGTACGACTGGCGTCGGCAGTGGGCCGAGCAGTGGTTTCTCGCGGCCGCCAAGGCGCGCGGGGTGGAGCAGTTCCTGGCTTTTGTCAACAGCCCACCGGGCCGGATGACCCTCAACGGGCTGACGAACATGGGCTCGAACAAAACTGCGCCGACCAATTTAAAATCAGGCTACGAGGGTCAATTCGCGAAATACCTGGCGGATATTCTTTTGCACTTTCGCGATAGCGGGGCTGTGAATGATCCGCGCAGCCGGATCGACTTTGATTACGTTTCCCCGGTGAACGAGCCGGGCGAGAGCTGGCAAAACGGACAGGAAGGGTGCCGGATGGACAACGACAGCATCCGGCGAGTCGTGGTGGCGCTGCACAGTCAGCTTGTCGCGGATGGGCTGCGGGCCGCCATCATCGTTCCCGAGAGTAACACGGCCGGGGCGATGCTTCATTCGGATGAGACGGCCACGCGAAGGTATCGAGCGAAGTTTGGGAACTACATCGATTATTTCACTTCCATTCCCGGCATGGGAGAGATGCTTGGGTATCGGCTCTGCCACCATCTCTATGGATCCAGCTACGGGCGGGCGCTGGACTTTGAAACCAAGGCGATTGGCCACGCGATGGCCGGGCACGCGGATTGGAAAATGTGGATGAGCGAAATCTGCATCATGCAGCCCAAACGCGATTTGACGATGAAATCAGCCATCGAGTTGGCGAAGATGATTCACGCCTGCATGGCCAACGAGAACGCCTCGGCGTGGCAGTGGTGGCTGGCCGTGTCTAACGCGGATTTCAAGGACGGCTTGCTGTACACCGATTGGCACAAGCCCGGCGATCCGGAAAACGTGATTGAGTCGAAAATGCTCTGGGCGATGGGCAACTATAGCCGGTTCATTCGGCCCAACTGGCAGCGGATCGCGCTTCGAGACGACGCGGCGCATCCGCCGCTGCCTCCGGATCCAAAGTTGAGCGGGCACTATCTGCCGCAGACCCGGCCGGCCATATCGGAGGGAATGCTGGGGACTGCGTACATCGATCCCACGGGAAGGCAGATCGCGATCGTTTATATCAACGACGGCGCGGAGGAGCATCTGCGCGTGCAGTTTGCGGGGTCGGCATTTCCGACGAGTATGATGATGTACATAACGTCGGACACCGAAAACCTGGGCGTGCACGGCCCGCTGAATGCCGCGGATACGATCGACGTGCCGGCCCACAGCGTGGTAACACTGCTGGCCAACCGAGGGTGACGCCGGCAACGGCTGCACATCGCCCGTGATTTCCAGGTACGACTACTTCATCATCGCCGGGTACCTGGTTTTCCTGGCGTCGATCGGATTTGTCTTCCGGCGATTCAATCGGGGGAGCAAGGATTATTTCGCCGGCGGGTTTCAAATGACCTGGTGGCTGCTTGGCGCCAGCTCATTCATCTCCAACTTCAGTTGCTGGACTTTCACCGGCGGGGCCGACATCGCCTACACGTTTGGCATCCTGGTCTTCGCCGTCAGCTTTGTGGACGTTCTGGGCTTCGCCCTCAGCGCCGTCTGGTTTGCTCCGCGCTTCCGGCAGTTGCGGGTGATCACCGCGATGGACGCGGTGCGCCTGCGCTTTGGGCCGTTTAACGAGCAGTTTTTCAATTGGCTTCAGATCGTTAACGCGCTTTTGACGGGGGCGGTGTGGCTGGTGGGGCTTTCGATCATCCTGGCGGTGGCGTTCGCGCTGCCGCAGGGTGCGGTCATTCTGTGCACGGCGGCGGTGGTGCTGGTGATTTCGTTGCTGGGGGGCAACTGGGCGGTGGTGGCCAGCGATTTCATCCAGCTCCTGCTGCTGATGGGGATCACGATCGTCACGGCGGTGCTGACGCTGGTGAAAGTTGGGGGCATTCACGCCTTCCTGCACCAGGTTCCACCGGATCGGTGGGTCTTCTTCAAGCCGCTCGGATCAGCGCAATATGACTGGCTTTACATCGTTTCGACGATCGCGGTGGCGCTCTACAGCAAAAACAACATGGCGATTTTCTCGAAATACATTCCCGCCAAGGATGGCCGTGAAGCCCGGCGCACGGCTCTGGTGCCGATGGTAGGGTATATAATCATGCCGATTTTCTGGTTCATTCCACCGCTGGCGGCATTCACGCTGGCGCCGCATCTGGTTCAGCATTCGATGCTGAAGCCGGGGGAGACGACTTACATCGCGGTGTGCGTCGCGGTGCTGCCGCGCGGGCTGCTCGGGCTGATGATCGCGGCGATGTTCTCGGCGACGATCGCGGCGATGGACGTGGCACTGAACAAAAACGCCGGATTCTTGGTGAAGAACTTTTATCAGCCGATCCTTCGCAAAAGCGCCGGCGACGGCGAGCTGCTGGCGGCGGGCAAGCTGGCGACACTGCTGTGCGCCGTGACGATCGCGCTGCTGGCGGTGCTGCTGGCGCACCGTCCCGACCTGCCGCTGCGCAATGCTTATCTTTACCTGGGGGCATACGTCACGATGCCGATCGCGGTGCCGCTGGTGCTTGGGATGATCATGAAAAAAACGCCGCGCTGGGCCGCGTGGACGGCGGTGGTTTTCGGCACCCTGATGGCGATTTTCTTTTACAACATTCTTCCGACGGCGGCACTCGAGCGTCTGCTTTCTCCCGTGCTTGGCCATGGGATTTACCATTACCTGGCCAAGAATCCGCTGTTCACCACCAACATCATCGCGTTTCCGCTGACGTGCGGCTTCTTCATGCTCTCGCGCCGCTGGTATTGGCCCGCGGATGATCTGGCGTATGGGCGCCAGGTGGATGAATTTTTCCGCCGCATGAACACGCCGGTTGATTTCCAACGGGAAGTGGGCGCGGACAACACGCATGCCCAGGCCAAATTGCTGGGCACGCTCGGATGCATCTACGGCAGCTTCATTCTGGTGCTGGTGCTGATTCCCAATCCCCTTTCCGGCGCCTGGGCATCTTCGCCTGCTCGGCAATGCTGCTGGGCGCGGGCGTGGGATTGCTCTTGTATGCTAGGCATTTGTCCCGCAGGGGCGTTAAGGCGGGAGAAGCAGTACCGCCGGGCTCCCCGCTCGGATTGACCCCATCCGGCGGACCTGAAGTGAACCACTCTTATCAATCCCCAAATTCCCCGCTATCCTAGTTCTAATATGCCCCTTCGAATTCTGTGCCTCGGCGACGTGGTAGGTCGTCCCGGCCGGCAGATTCTGCACCAGAAATTGCCGGCACTGGTTCGCGAACGCGCCATCGACCTGGTGGTCGCCAACGCCGAGAACGTCGCGGGGGGCAGCGGGATCACAGCCAATCTCTTCAACAAAATCCGCAGCTACGGCGTGGATGTGGTGACGCTCGGCGATCATCTTTACCGCAAGGCCGATATCATCCCGACGCTTCAGAGCAGCGAGCGGATCGTCCGCCCGGCCAACCTTGCCGCCTCAGCCGCGGGGCGAAGGTATACCGTCGTGTCGACCAATTCCGGCGTTAAGGTGGCGGTGTTTTGTCTGCTGGGGCGGATTTACATGAACGTCCCGGCCAACGATCCTTTCGCGGCGGCGGATGAAGTTCTGGCGCAGATTCCGGAGAGCGTTCGCGTGTGCGTCTGCGATATGCACG
Organism: uncultured Phycisphaerales bacterium; assembly: GCA_963755915.1. Lineage (GTDB taxonomy): Bacteria > Planctomycetota > Phycisphaerae > Tepidisphaerales > Tepidisphaeraceae > PALSA-1353. Next base: position 371,512 of record CAVWLP010000002.1, on the reverse strand, counting down.
CGGAGGCCACCAGCGAAAAAGTGGCGATGGAGCATTGGCTGGATGGCCGATGCTCGATTATCGTCGGCACGCACACGCACATCCCGACGGCGGATGCCCGCGTGCTGCCGGGCGGCAGCGCGGCGATCACCGACATGGGCATGTGCGGGCCGTACGATTCGGTGCTGGGGCGCAGGAAGGACCGGGTGCTGAAGCACATGACGACGAACATGCCGCATCCGTTTGAGGTCGCGACGGCGGACGTGCGCATGTGCGGAGCGCTGGCGGAGATCGATCCGGAGACGGGGCGGGCGATCTCGATGGAACGGATTGAAGTGCGCGGGGAGAACGCGGATCAGGCGTATGATGCGGATGATAAGGCGGAGGGGAAGGGGGAGTGACGCTGCGCTTAAACCAGAAATCCGAAACCAGAATGACGAATCAAACCCGAATGACCGAATGACGAATTAAATGCCATTCGGATTTCGTCATTCGAATTTGATTCGTCATTCTGGTTTCGGGCTTCGGATTTCCACCCCTAGCTCGGCGGCAGAGCAGCCGTCGGCGGGGCATCAATGCTTCGCTTTCTCTTTGCGCTGCCTGGCGCCGGGGCTATTTCGACTTCCTTGGCGATCTGCATTCCGCGCATCATGGCGATGACACCCGTGCGGGCGAGTTCGCGGATGCCGTAGGGTTTCATCAGCTCGATGAATTTTTCGATTTTTTCCTCGGTGCCGGAGAGTTCGACCATGAGGCTCTCGCGGGCGACGTCGACGACTTTTCCGCGGAAGAGATTGACGATTTCGATGACCTCGTGGCGGCTGGCCTGGCCGGCGCCGACGGTGAGCAGGGCCAGGTCGCGCTCGATGTAGGCGGTGCCTTTGTAGTCTTTGACCTGGGTTACGGGAACGAGCTTGGCGAGCTGTTTGCGCACCTGCTCGAGGGTGTTTTCATCGGCTTCGACGACGATCGTCATCCGGGAGGTTTTGGGGTCCTCTGTGCGGCCGACGACGAGTGAATCGATGTTGAAGCCGCGGGCGGCAAACATGCTGGCGACGTTGGCGAGGACGCCGGGTTCGTTGACGACTAAGGCGGAAATCACGTGGCGCATGGACTGGATTTTAAGAGATTTCGCTACTGCAATAAAGGCCGGCCATTGTTTGCCCCCTCTCCCGGAGTACCAGGAGAGGGGAGAAACGCTGAGTTTCAGGCGGCGGTGGCTTGTAACTCGATCACCGGCGTCGCGCGGACCCGATTCAGTCCATCCAGGGCCGCGACTTTGTAGCATTCGGCCAGCGTGGGGTAATTGAAGACGGTGTCGACGAAATATTCGATGGACATACCCGCGGCCATGACGGTCTGGCCGATGTGGATCAGTTCCGTCGCTCCGGTGCCGATGGCGTGGCAGCCAAGGAGGCGGTGGCTTTCGGCGTGGAAGAGGAGCTTGAGCAGGCCGTTGGGGTCGGCGATCAGTTGCCCGCGGGCGATCTCGCGGTAGCGGGCCAGGCCGACTTCGTAGGGGATGTTTTGCTGCGTGAGCTGCTGCTCGCTTTGGCCGACCATGCTCATTTCGGGGATGGTGTAGATTCCGTACGGGAAAAGGGCGCTGGTCGAATTGGCCAGGACGTGGAACATGTGGCAGCTTGCCAGGCGTCCCTGCTCCATGCTCGTCGATGCCAGGGCGGGGAATCCGATCACGTCGCCGGCGGCGTAAATGTGCGGGACGGCGGTCTGGAGAGATTCGTTGACCTTCAACCGGCCGCGGTTGTCGGCCTGCAAGCCGGCGGCGGTGAGGTTGAGCGCATCCGTCGCCCCCTGGCGGCCGATGCAATACATGAGAGAGTCGGCGGGGATTATTTTGCTGCTGGCGAGGGTGGCGCGGACATGGCCCTCGATGACTTCGATGGAGGAGACGGATTCACCGAGGCGGAGGCGGATTCCCATGTCGCGGAGGCGGAACTGGAGATTTTCGGCCAGCTCGTCGTCGACGAATTCGAGCAGGCGCGGGCGCGATTCGATGAGGGTGACGCGCACGCCGCAGGCGGCGAGCATGCAGGCATATTCCGTTCCGATGACACCGCCGCCGACGATGATCATGCTTCGGGGGAGTTCCTTCAGCGTGAGCAGGTCGGTGCTGTCGATGACGATGCCGGGCGTAAACGGAACCTGGCTGGGCGCGCGGGGACGGTTCCGACGGCGACGAGAATAAACTTGGCGTGCAGTTGAGTGTTTTGATCGCCGCGAACGACGTTGAGCGTGTGCGGATCGACGAAGGAGGCGGAGCCGAACATCAGGGAGATGCCGTTGCGTTCCATCTGGCTGCTGATGACTTCCACCTCGGTGCGCACGACATGGTCGGCGCGGTAGAGGAGGTCGGACATGTGGATGTCGTGCTTGACGGCATAGCTGGAGCCGTAGACGGAGCGTTCGCGCAATCCGGTGAGATGAAGGACCGCTTCGCGAATGGCTTTTGAGGGGACGGTGCCGGTGTGGATGCAGACCCCGCCGAGGCTTTCGGTGCGTTCGATGACGGCGACGGACTTGCCGAGTTTGGCCGCGTTGAGAGCGGCTTTTTGCCCGGCGGGTCCGGAACCGATTACTGCCAAATCATATTCCATCTGGCCCATTGCACACGTCCCAAATTGATGGCGAATCCACCGTTATATCGGCGATTGAAATGGGGGGTTGAAGTGGGACTTTGCGGATTAGGGGAGATTTAACGGAGAGCGGCATTTTCGACTCCACCGGAAAGGATTAACGGCCGATTACGAGGGCGGAGGTACGACAGATGGAGCCGTCCCAAAGCGTTGCGCCTGCGCTGCCCGAACCGGCCGATAATGCGGCCGCTCCGAGCAAAAATCTTCTGAAAATGACGCTGGCGCCCGCGCTTCTCATGGCCGGAGGGGTGGCGGCGGTGGGGGTGATTGCCAAGCTTCTTCCGCTGGTGATGGCCGACAGCGCCGACAAGGTGCTGCGGGTGGTGCTGGCGGCGGCGGCGATCTGCATGGCGGTCGCCATGGCGCTGCGGCATCGGAAACAGTGGGTGATGCCCAGCGATAACATGCGCCGGCTCATCCACGAAATCCGCATGGGGCGCGCGCTGATCGAAGAATTCGCCAAGTACAAGCCCGGCGCGCTGCGGGAGCTTTCGGAAGAAGTGAAACTCATGTTGCACGAGCTTCGCCACCAGCGGCAGGCGGTGAGCGAGCTGCAGCAGGAAGTGCATCAGCGAATTGCCAACCGCACGTCGGTGCTGGAGCGAACGATCGCGACCTTGCGAAACCAGGTGGTTCGCGATCCGGTGACGGGGCTGTTCAACCGGCGGATGCTGGATCAGCTTCTGCCGCAGCTCATCGCCCACTGTGCCACGGAGCACAAGCAGATTTCCCTGATGATGATCGATGTGGATCACTTCAAGGCGCTGAACGACACGCTGGGCCATCCGGCGGGTGACGAGCTGCTGAAGTCGATAGGTCAGATCATCACCAGCACGATCCGCGAGAGCGATTTTGGCTGCCGATATGGCGGCGACGAGTTCGCGATTTTGCTGCCGGGCTGCGAGCCGGCGGTGGCTCGAAAAGCGGGGGCGAGGCTGCAATCGCTGGTGCATTCGCTGGTGGAGACATACAAAGTCGCGCAAGCCGCGGCTTTCGATCGGGGTGTGTGCGATTACCGAGCTTTCGGAGCCGACCGCGGCAAATCTTCTCAAAAAGGCCGACGAGCGCCTGTACGAGGCGAAGACTCATCATCGTGCAGCCGCACCGGCAACGGCGAAGAACGCGACGCAGGCGGCGTGAAGGCAAATGCGTGTCCGGTATGTAGAGCACATCTTTTTCCTTTCGCCGAGAGTCGGCATGCTGGCCCGGCATGAATAAACCGCAGCGCCCGGAAGCGGAACAGCCGCACCAGATCGTCGGGGACCAACCGGCCAGCCCGCTCATCTCTTGCGCCACGACGAAACGACGGTGGTAGTGCGTTCGCAACCCACAGGTATTCTGCATTTCCTCGTAAAGACGGCGAAGACGATCGAGATAATGTTCAACATCGAAGTCGGCAATTTGCCAGGGGACGGCTTTAAGATAATAGACTATCGCTCCGATGTCCTTGAAGATGGACTGCGGCTTGGCTTCCTGACGCTCAAGCACCTCGAGTCCAAATTCCTCCAGTGTTGGCGGCTTTGCGCTACCCGGTGGATTCCATACGGTGCGCGGGCCGTGAAGGCGGCTGTTTAGGTGGGGATAATTGTCTTCTCCAACGAGTTGCGCGATGAATGTTCCGCCCGGTCGAAGCAGGCGAGCAACTTCCTCGGATGAGTAAGAGCCGTGCCGGCAGGTGACTAGATCGAAGAACGAGTCTACAAACGGAAGACGCCTTTGGGGATATGGGCCACCCTGACCACCCGACGGTCCATGCAAATTTTGGGTTTCTTGATCGACATGAACTACAACCGCACCAAGCTTGCGCAGGCGGCGCGAAGCGACTAGCACGTTGGGTTTGTAGGACTCAGTGGCGATGGTAAGTCGCGGCAATGGGGCAAGGTTAGCTAGGCGCTCACCGCCACCAGTGCAGAGATCGAGCATCGCGGTGGCAGTGGAGATCTGTTGCCGAACTCGCTGCAAGTAGTCCCACGGGAGCGGATCCTCGACCAACCGTTCGTCTAGGAACGCAAAATCCCAGCCGGAAAAGTTCGCGTGCAGTGCGTCGTGGACCAGCTGTTCGAAATCGTTGAGCATGACGACGCTCAGACCTTACCCGAACGCTGCGGATTTCGCCGCATCCAGTGGTCCGGCAACCATTGCTCAAGTTGGCTGATCGGCGCGGCCGGCAAATTCGACATCAACTGAGTCAGATAACGCTGAGGATCGATGCTGTGCCGACGGCACGTGCTGGTCAGGCTCGACAGGATCGCCGCGGTTTGGCCGCCGCGCTCGTTGCCGACGAATAAACTGTTGTTACGATTAAAGGATCGCGAGCGACCCGGCTCTCCAGACCCCTAAGAGTTTCCTACTTGTCTTCAAAAGGCGGAAAAGCCGGAAGCTCGCCGGCCAGGTGCATGGCGATCAGCTCAAGCAACTGAATCGGATCGACAGGCTTCAACAGGAGCGGCGGAAGCTCGCGCGAGGGGAGCTGATGAATGTGTTCCTGGATTTCGTCGATGGGCATTCCTGAAAGCAGGATCACGGGCAATCCCGGGCGATTTTTTTGCAGGTACGTCAACACAAAGAAGCCATCCTTGCCGGGCATTTGCAGATCGAGGATCAGGAGGTCGATTGGGCGGTGCTGGAGGAGCTCGACGGCGGACTCTGCATCCATCGAGACCTCGACGGTGTAGCCGTTGCCGCGCAGGTAATGGGCGACGGCGAGGCTTTCAATGGGGGAATCGTCGCAGACAAGCAGCCGCCAGGTGCGACCGATTGGCGGTTCAGGCGGAGGCGAACTTGTGTCGTCCCCTAAATCCACGATAACGTAGGTTATCTCGCCATAGCGAAGCACCGCAATCGCAAAAATGTGCGTGGGGCGCGGATATGTTCAGGCTGCTTGCTGTGCGCGGAGAGAATTCAAAGGGGTTGGGAGTTCCCGGCTCATTCGAATTCTCCAGGTCACTTTTTCGCCGGCGGCGATGCTCTTCAGTCACGATGCATAATCGCCGTAATTAGGTGCCACAGAGCTACAACGGAAAATCTCCAAACCACAGCAATGACGAAAGCAAACGGGAAAATGTCGAGCAAATCGATTCCCATCATCTGAATTTTACCGCGACGAAAAACGCCCCGCGCGAAGGATGTGACGATTCCCACCCACTGTGGGCGTACTGAGCCGGCGGCGGCGAAAGTTGAATTGATCATCTACGTGCAGTCCATGTAACGCTCACGCAAATGCCGATTGCCGATTGCCAAATGCGGAATGAAAAGGCGGGGCAGGTGTGGGGATCACAAAGAGCAGACTGACAGGGACTTACGGGGAACCCGTCCCGGTCGCCAAATATGGAGATTCAGCGATTGAAAGTCCGATAAGCGCTGCCTTGGTACACTCCCTCCGCTTATAATACGGATGTTTTATACCAATCGTCGGAATCACGACGATATGTGCGCACGGCTCTGCCGGATTGAAATGAACTGTAAAACCGGCATCTTGATTCTCGCCGTGTGTTTGGTGGGAGGGTGTTTTTCTCCCGACCCTCCCTCGCTGTGGAGTGATTCCGCGCCGACGGTGATTCCGGCGATTAAGACGGCCGCGGCAAACAAGGACCATCGCGCTGTCCCGCGGCTGATCGCGCTTCTGGGCAGCAACGATTCGGCGGTGCGATTTTCGGCAAATTCGGCGCTCACACGAATCACCGGAGCGGATATGGGATATTGTTATTATGCTTGTGAAACCGATCGCAAAGCCGCGATCGCCCGCTGGTACCAATGGCTAAACAAACACCCGCAATGACCCGGCAATGGAAAATCGAGAGCCACCCGGCTAACCTCCGCTCGGTGCGCAAGGAGCTGGAGGACTTTGCCATGTCGGCCGGCATGACCGAACCGCGGGCGGGGGACCTCGGGCTCGTCCTGAACGAAGCGCTGGCGAACGTCATGCGGCATGGATACGAGGGGGCGGTCGACCGGCCGATTCTGGTCACCGCGGAAGAGGGCAATGGAGAGGTTCGCCTGGTGATCCGCGACTGGGGCAAGCCGTTTGATCCTGCCTCGATCAAGCGGAAAGTTGACGGCGAGCTGTCGCCGGGCGGGCTGGGAATGGTTTGCATCCGGAAATTAATGGATGATGTAAAATTCGAGCGCCTGCCGGACGGCATGCTGCTTACAATGGTGAAGAAACTGGTGTGAACATGTCGCAGTCCAAGCCGAATATGGATGTCGTTTCCGCCCCGCGCAGGCAGGGGGACGCGGTGATTGCCGAGGCGCGGGGGGAGATCGATCTTCACAACAGCCCGGAACTGCGGACGGCGATCCTCTCGATGATCTCTTCGCCGATTCCCAAGCGGCTGATCCTCAATCTTGCCCAGGTGCCGTACATGGACAGCAGCGCCGTGGCGGTGCTGGTTGAAGCACTCCAGAAATTGCGGCCCAGCGGCGGGAAGGTGATGCTCGTCGGGCTTCAGCCGCGGGTGAAGGGACTGCTGGAGATCGCACGCCTGGATTCGGTGTTCGTCCTCGCGGCCGATGAGCAGCAGGCGCTGGCGTTATGAACGTCGTTCTGCGACCGCTGGCGCTGGTGGTGAACTCAACGGCCGGGTTCTTCCGGTTTCTGGGGGACCTGACCTACCTCGTCGGCGACGTGGCGCGGGGATTTCGACGCTCCCTTTTTCACAAGCAGGGCCGCCGGCTCGGGTGGGATAATCTCTGGGCGCAGATGAACCGTGTGGGGGTCCGCAGCATTCCAATCGTTTGCCTGGTCTTGTTCTGCATCGGGGCGATCCTCTCGCTTCAGATGGCGCCGATCCTCAAGCAGTACGGCGCGGCGGACAGGGTTGCGGACATCATTTCCATCGCGGTGGGGCGCAAGCTGGGGCCGCTGGTTTCGGCGATTGTGCTGACGGGATTTGCCGGCGCGTCGATCGCCGCGGAGCTGGGAACGATGGTGGTTTCGGAGGAGATCGAAGCCCTGGAAGCGGAGGCGATTGATCCGGTGCGGTTTCTTGTGGTGCCGCGCGTTTTGGCGACGACGATCATGATGGTCTGCATCTGCGTGGTCGGTGATTTTGCCGGCGGGATAGGGGGGCTGGCTACGTCGAACACATTTCTGGGGACCAGTGCGACGCAGTATTTTCATCACAGCTTCGATGCCCTGAAGCTGAAGGACTTCATTACGGGATTGATAAAGGCAGGGGTCTTTGGCGTGCTCATCAGCGCGCTGGCCTGCCGGCTGGGATTGGGTGTCACCGGCGGGGCGCAGGGCGTCGGCGTGGCGACGACCCGAACCGTCGTCTACACGATCGTCGCACTCATTACCGTCGATCTTATTTTCACCGGCGTCTTCTACTTTTTGGGTTGGTGAGCCATGGCCGATGCGGTCATCCAGGTCATGAACGCCAGCAAGAAGTTCGACGGTCGTGGCGTGCTCGACGCCATCCGCCTCGACGTCTTTCGCGGTGAGACGCTGGTGATCCTCGGCGGGTCGGGGTCAGGCAAATCGACGCTGCTGCGCCTGATGATCGGAAACATCATGCCGGATGCGGGGGATATCATCGCCTTCGGCGAAAGCCTGAAACAGATGAGCGAAACGGAGCTGGATGATTACCGCAAATCGGTGGGCGTCCTTTTCCAGAGCGGGGCGCTTTTTAATTCGATGAGCATCGCCGACAACGTCGCCCTGCCGCTGCGGGAGCACACCGACCTGGCGGAAGAGACGATCGACATCATGGTGAAGATCAAGCTGGAGCTGGTGGGGCTTCGCCAGCATGCCGACAAGATGCCATCGATGCTTTCCGGCGGAATGAAAAAGCGCGCGGGGCTGGCGCGGGCGATTGCGCTTGATCCGAAGGTGCTTTTTTACGATGAGCCGTCGGCGGGGCTCGATCCGGTGACCAGCGCGGAGATCGATCAGCTCATCATGGACCTGAACAAAAAGCTGGGAGTGACCAGCGTGGTGGTGACGCACGAGATGGATTCGGCGTTTCGCATCGCCGACCGGATGGTGCTGCTGGACCGCGGCAAATTCATCGCTGACGGAACCGGAGAGCAGATGCGCGACCAATCCCGATCCGCTGGTGCATCAGTTTGTATTTGGGCTGGCCAAGGGTCCGCTGACGGACCGCCGGCTGGCCGGGGGGTATGAAGAGGACCTGCTGGGTTTGCCGGAAAGGATTTGATTATGGCCAAGCAACGCAATTCGCTTCGGGCGGGAGTCTTCATGATCGTCAGCTTGGCGCTGATCATCTTCGTCATCGTCACCATCAGCGGGGCGGGGAGATTTACCCAATCGTTCACGACCTATGCCGTGGCCTTTGATCTGAAAGCGGATGTGGGCGGCCTGCGGGCGGGGGATGATGTGCGCATCGGCGGGGTGAAAGTCGGCAACGTGCGCGATATTGAGATCGATCCGGAGCGAGGGTTGGTGGTCGTGCTGATCGATATCCCGTCGAAATATGTCCTGACCAAAAACGCGGCCGTGAGCGTCCAGCGCGGGTTGACGGGATCCTCCTCGATCAACGTCGAGGGATTCGGAACCGGCCCGGCGCTTGCCAGCAACGAATATATCGCGGGCCAGCCCGACCAGCTTGGCGGACTGCTGCACCAGCTTGCGGCGCTTAAGCCGGACATCAAGACGATCGTCGACAACGTCAAGGTTGCATCCGTCAAGCTGAACACCGACCTGGATAAGCTCGGCAACACATCCGATTCATTCACGACGACCGGAATGGAAGCAACCTCCACGATCCAGAACCTGCGGGTGCGGATTCCGGAAATCATCGACCGGTACGAAACCGTCGTCACCGCGGCCGATCGAATGCTCGATGCCATCCGCGATTTCGTCGGGCCTTCCAGCCGCGATTTCCACCAGACGGTGGCGAATCTGAATCGCATCACCGGCGATCTGAAGGTGCAGTTGCCCGAGGTGGTGCAGAAGCTCGACGCGGTTCTGGGCAAGGCCGGCGTGGTGATCGACCGGGCCAGCAGCGCGATGGTCGATGTCCAGGCGACGGCCAAGAATCTGAAATCCGCCACCGGAACGCTGAATTCTGTCCTGACCGACAACCGCGGGAAATTGAACGCGATTATCGCAGGGCTCAAGTCGACCAGCGACAACCTGAAAGACGCCAGCCTGGAAATCCGCCACAGTCCCTGGCGCCTGCTCTATCAGCCCAAGGAAGGGGAAGTGGCGAATCTGAATATATATGACTCCGTCCGCCAGTTTGCCGAGGGGGCGAATCAACTGGACGACGCGGCCACTTCATTGCGCGATGTTTTGAAGGACCCCAACGCCGATCCGGACCAGGTGAAGCGGATGATGGGACATCTGAATGACAGCTTCGCCCAGTTTCAGATCGTGCAGAGTAAGTTGTGGCAGGAAATCAGGGACTAGTAGGAAATCCCGAAACCAGAAACCAGAATACCGAATCAAATCCGAATGACGAATGACCGAATCGTCATTCGTCATTCGGATTTGATTCTGGTTTCTGGTTTCGGAATTCTGGTTTAGAGCTGCCGAATCAGCCCTCATTGTCGTTCGTCTTAATCAGGTGCCGCTGGGCGCTGGCGGCTTTTCGTGCCGCCGCTTTGCGGATTCGACGCGTACGCCCGACGGTTTGCTGTTCCACGGTCGCTTTCCGCGTCGGGTTGGCGCCGGCGATTTTCACGGCCGCGGCGCCATCGGGGGCATAGAGGTCGGCGCCGATTTCTTCGGACAGCCCTTCCGCCCGCTTGTAGATTCCGCCGCAGCACATCACCTGCATCTCCGGACAGCTATTCACTTCGCGGAGATAGTCGATGAGCTTTCGCACGGCGGGGACGCCGCTGGGAAGCGTGCCGAACATCACCAGGAGATTGGGGCGGTACTCGCCGATGAGCTTGAGGACCTCATCATCCGGCACGCCGCCGCCGGCGAAGCGCGTGGTCCATCCCTCGGCTTCGAAGAGGTCTGACGTGATCTGGCCACCCAGTTCCTCCGGCTCATCGGCGCCGCAGAAGATCAGGACCTTTCGGTCGTTCGAGGGTTTATGCTCGAGGCGCGAGGAGACCTGGTCGGTGATGCTCCGATTCAGGCGCGTGGCGAGGTTCAGGGTGCTTTGGGTGATGCGGTCTTCTCGGTAGTGCTGCTGGAGCATTTCCATGGTCGGCCAGAGCAGCTCCGTGATAAGCTCGTAAGCGCTGGCGCCTTCGAACATGGCATGCTCGATGACCTGCCGGCACTGGGCACGGTCGCCATCGAGAAGGGGTTTGGTGTAACGCTGGGCGAGAGTCATTGACGGGGTGGACAAGCTCATGGGCAGTAGCCTCACAATGTGCTGCCGATGGCGTTTCCGAAAGCCAAAGGGAGCAAAAGGTAACAAAACGTAACAGAGGCATCCCTGCCGCCGAGCCAGTATTAGGGCGTCGCATGTTAAAATGGATAACTTGCGACAATAGGAGTATCGGTAATCACCTTTGAATATCTTCACTATTTTAACATACAAAACAGCGATAATTCCTTAAGTCGTTTGAAAACAACAGCTTATAAGGTTTACGGGGTTTTTGGCGAATGCGCGGTTAACAGGAGTTTGAAAGCCTTGGCGATTCTCGCCACAATGCGGGCGGTCGAGGCGGAGATTTCGGGGCGGGCCGGGAGCGACAGATGAACTACTACTATGCCATGGGCGATCAGCATCGCGGTCCCTTCACCAAGGAACAATTGGCTGCCCAGGCTTTGCGGCGCGACACGATGGTCTGGAAGGAGGGGATGCCGCAGTGGCAGCGGGCCGACAGCATGCCGGAATTGGCCGACCTCTTCGCGCCGCCTCCGCCGATTAACTCCGGTCCCTATCAATATGGCGGCGGATATGCGAGCGCCGCGGGGACGTATGACCTGAGCGGTGTCTTCGGCACAAAGCTGGCCACCGGAATCTGCGCCATCCTCGTCGGCTGGCTGGGCGTTCACAAATTCATCATTGGAGCCAACAAGGCCGGCATAATAATGCTGGTGCTCTCATTCACCGGTATCGGCTTCCCCATCATGCACGTCATTGCCATCGTGGAGGGAATCATCTACCTCACCCGCAGCGACGCCGAATTTTACCAGACGTATCTGACCGAAAAGAAGGCGTGGTTCTAAGCGGCTATGGGCGCGCGCGAGCAATATCTCCAGTCGGTTCGCAGCGTCGTCGCCAAGCTGGGCACGCAACTGCTGAGCGACCGCAACGGCCGGCTCGATTCGGCACTTGTGGCGACGATCGCCCACCAGGTGGCGGAGCTGCGTGAAAAAGGGATTCGCGTGACCATCGTCAGCTCCGGCGCCATCGGATGCGGCCTGGGCGAACTGGGGCTCTCTTCTCGCCCGACCGATCTTGCCAAGCTCCAGGCCGTCGCCGCCGTGGGGCAGCGGCGGCTGATGGACGTCTGGGCGGCGGCGTTTGCCCCGCACAAGCTGCCCGTGGCGCAGCTCCTCATCACCCGCGAGGACATCGACGACCGGACGAGATTCTTGAATCTTCGCAACACCATCCTTGCCGCGCACGATATGAACTGCATTCCGATCGTTAACGAAAACGACTCGGTCAGCACGGCCGAACTGGTGCAAATCAGTTTTGGGGACAACGACATTCTCGCGGCCCTGCTTTCGCACGCGCTGCGGGCGGATCTGCTCGTGCTCCTGAGCGTAGTGGACGGCGTGCTGGGGAAAGACAACGAATCGGTCCGGCTGGTGAAATGCGCCGAGGATATCCGCGATCTGATCCGCGAAGAAAAATCGCCGCTGGGAAGGGGGGGGATGGATTCGAAGCTCCTGGCGGCCCGGACGCTGAATGATGCGGGGGATGCGATGATCGTCGCGGATGGACGGATGGAGCGGATTCTCCCGCGACTTCTGGCGGGGGAGGAGCTAGGGACGCTCTTTGCCACCGAGGCGGCGAAAAAGCGTTCGTCGCGCAGCCGATGGATCGGCGCCGTGCGCCCGGCCGGGACGGTCTTTGTGGATGACGGGGCGCGTAAGGCCCTGGCCGAGCACAACAAGAGCCTTCTTCCCGCCGGAATCGTGAAAATCCAGGGGGATTTCGTTCGCGGCGATGTGGTGGGGATTGCCGGGTCCGATGGAAAACTAATCGCCCGCGGGCTGAGCAATTACGGGTCGGGGCAACTGGAGCTGATCCGCGGGAAAAAAACCCGCGAGGTGCGGGAGCTTCTGGCGGAGGCGGCTTACGATGAGGTGGTCCATCGCGACAACCTCGTCCTGGAAAGAAACGCTTGAATCCACTCCCCCCATTTCCGGCGCCGAGCCAATGGCCGGGAATCCCGCCGTTGCCGACTCCGCCGCCGATGCCGATTCCGCCGGATGATAGGCCGGGCCGGCCGGGGATGACGGCGGGCGTCTGGCTCGCGTGGATCGTCAGCATTGCCGCCGCGGCGGTGATGATCGCAACCGCCAACGGATTTCGCGAAGAGGTGCAGAGCCAGCAGTTCACCGCCAATCCGCAGCTCGATATGTCCTGCCGGTACACGGTCGGCTTTAAGCTGATGTCGCAGAGCATTTCGGTGACGCCACCGAACATGGACAAGCTGGTCGATCAGGTCAGCTCCAAAGCGATCTCCCCGCTGGACCGGTTTCGGATCATTCCGGTGCTGTATGAATTGGAAGGGCGCGATCAGGCCCAGGCGGCAGCGCTGCGGTTTGCATACAGCGAGTCCGCGGCCGGCCCGCAATTGCGCGACGACGCCAGCGCCCTCGAGATGGGATACCAGTTCGGGCGCTTTGATCGGGACGAGCTTGAAGGCCTCAAGAAGCGTTACGGCTGGTATGGCCAGCTCGCGGCTTCGCAGATCGATCCCTCCGACACCGCCGCCCGGCAGGCCGCGGTCTCAGCGGCGCGATTGACGCTCATCACCATCCTCTGCGTGGTCGTTCTCGGCGGAATGCTTCTGTTCGCGGGGGTCGTGCTGCTGGTGCTCTATCTGGCCGGCCGCGCCGAGGGGAAATATCCGGTCAGGTTCGCCACGGCCGATCCGGCGGCGTCAGATGTGCTCGCGGAGGCGTTTGCAATCTACCTGAGCCTGATGGCGGCGATTTCCATCCTGGGGCGAGATCTCACGGGCCGGCATCCGGGCCTGATTCTCCTCCTGCTGCTTCCGGTCGCAGGGGCGCTGATCTGGCTGCGAATCCGTGGCGTGTGGGGCGCGACCCTCGCCGAGGCCATCGGGTGGAACGCCGGCCAGGGCTTTCTCCGCGAAATTTTCGCCGGCATCACTGGATATATCACCGGCATGCCGCTGATTGCGGTGGGGTTTGGTCTCTTCATGTTCCTGACGCGCTTCACCAGCGTCCACGCGACCCACCCCATCGAATTTGAAATTAGCGAAGGGGGATGGATTCGACTGCTGCTACTGTTCCTCGCCTGCGTCTTTGCGCCGGTGACGGAAGAGCTGATGTTCCGGGGGATGCTGCTGCGGCAACTGACGGTGCGCTGGCCGCGGATTCTGGCGGCGATCGTCGTCAGCGTGGTCTTCGCGGCGATCCATCCGCAGGGATGGACCGCACTACCGGTCCTGGCGTCGATTGGATTTGTGCTGGCGATGATCCGGATACACCGGAACAGCTTGGTCGCATCCATGGCGGCCCATGCCTTCAATAATGCCCTGCTTCTAACGGTTCTTATCCTTGCAGCCGGCTAATTACAACGCTTTCAATAACTTATAACCGTTGCAGTTTTGGGCCCCGCCCGTCGCGTTTATCTCCCGTACGACATTATTGAAAGGAGACAAGCCATGAAACGCCTTGCAATGTTAGCTGCGACGGGATTACTTGCGGCCGCCCCGAGTTTTGCGTCGGCCCGGCCATTTTGGGGATTCGGATTCTTCGCCCCGGTCCCCGTGGTGGTTGCCCCGGCGCCGGTCGTCATCGCTCCGCCGCCTGTGCCGGTGGTGGTTGCGCCCGCCCCTGTGGTGGTTCCGGCGCCGCGCCGGTTGTGGTTGTGGCATCCGCGCCTGTGGTTAGCTATTACGCCCCCGCGCCGGTCTATCACTACGGCTATTACGGCCCGCACTACTACTGGCATGGCGGGTATTACGGCCGGCCGGCGTATTGGGGCGGCCACTGGCGGTAAATCGCTCTACGACCCACTACCAATGTTTTCTGGCGCAGGAGCCTCGGACGACGTATGTCCGAGGCTTCTCTTTGCGCCGGTGGTTTGCCGATCGTCGATCCCCGTGCGCTGGCGGACAATGTAAAGGGGGCGCTGTTTTACCTCTTCGTAAATCCTCCCGATGTATTCGCCGAGGATTCCGACCGAGATGAGCTGCACCCCGCCCAGGAAGAGGATGCAGACGATTTCGGTGGTGAACCCGCCAATCTGTTTATGCCAGGCGAAGAAGGTGACGAAATAGAAAATCGCCAGGCAGAAGGCGACGAAGGAGACAAAAAACCCGAGCCAGGTCGCGGCCCGCAGCGGCTTGTTGCTGAAGCTGACCATGGCGTCGAGGGCATAGCGAATGAGCCGTGCGAGGGACTGCTTCGGTTTCCCCGCGGCCCGCTGGCGCGGTCGTAATCGACGGTCGTTTGCCGGAATCCCAGCCAGGATCGCAGGCCGGGGATGAAGCGGTTTCGCTCGGGCAGGCGGTTGAATTGCTCGATGACGCTGCGATCCATCAGTCCAAAGATTCCCGCATCCGGCCCGCTGGGCAGATCGCTGACCAGGTGAAGCAGCGGATAAAACATCCGAAACCCGATCCCGCGCACGCCAGCTTCAGCGCGGCTTCGTCGCTGTCCGAGCACGACCTGAAACCCCTCGCGCCATTTCTGGATCATGCGGGGGATGACTTCGGGAGGATCCTGAAGATCGCCGTCGATGAGGACGACGCCGTCTCCGGCGGCATGATGGATGCCGGCCGAGACGGCGGGCTGGTGACCGAAGTTGCGCGAGAGGGTAACGATCTTGAATCGCCCGTCGCGGGCGTGAAGGTCGGCCAGGATCTTCGGCGAGGCGTCGCGGCTGCCGTCGTCCACCAGGATCGCTTCCCACTCCTCCCCTTCCAGGGCCGCCGCGACCCGGCGGCAAAGCTCGGGCAAGTTTTCCTGCTCGTTAAAGATCGGGATGACGATGGAGATCATGGGTGCGTGTTTATCTTAACCGGTGTAGGGAATCGTCTATGAAATTGTGGGCATCCCAGGTTATTCAACCTCCACAGGGTACCTTGGATGCAGTCTTCAGGGATGACGACCCGACACTTTTCCAATGCGTTGGCCGGTTGGCGCTCCTTTAAAGGCGAAATGCAAATGCAATGCGGGCGGGGCGAGGGGGAACTAATATAAGGCCCCCTTCGGTCTGAGCTCAGGGTCGAAGACAAAAGTTTCCCCCTCGCCCCTCCCGCACCCTCCCCACTCCCCTTCCTTTTCCCCTCAACGCCTCCCCAAAAGACACGCTTAGGATGGCCATTTGGCAATCGCGTGCCACGATGCCCACGGGGACCAGGCGGGCTAATTCTTCGCCTAACGCTTCCGCATTTTGCCTTTCGCGTTGGACGGTTAGGGGAAGGGAAAGTGGGTGGAGGGGGTGCGGGGGAGGCGGGAGAAAAACCTTGGGGCCTGATGGGTTGTCTCCCGCCTCCCCTGCATTGCATTTTGTATTTGTATTTAAAGCCCCACGCTGGAGCAATCGGCTGTGGATGTTTCCCGACGTGGACATCGCGCCGAAGGTGCATGAAACCAATCGTCATCCATCGGAATCGAGGAATCAACCCCTGCCCTCTCCTCGCCGAAATTGGCATTGACTTGGCGGGGACTGGCTGGATGTTGCGAGTTGGAAGGCAAAGCTGGAAGATTGAGCCATGGACTACAAATCCTATATCGAGCAGCACACCGCCCTGACCCAGCGCGTGGCGGGGGAGATTCTGCCGAAAATCGTCCAGGTGGGAAATCTACTCTGCCAGACCTTTCAAAATGGGGGAAAACTGCTGACCTTCGGCAACGGCGGAAGCGCGGCCGATGCGATGCACCTCGCCGAGGAGATGATCGGAAAATTCCTGCGGACCCGGCGCTCGCTTCCCGCAACAGCCCTGTGCGCCGATGGGCCGGCGATGAGCTGCATCGCAAACGATTTTGGCTACGCAGATGTCTTTGCCCGGCAGGTACAGGCATTGGCGGGAAAGGGGGATGTTGTCTTCGGGATCAGCACCTCCGGAAATTCGGAAAACGTCCTGCGGGGATTGAAAGCTGGGAAGGAAAAATCGGCCACGACGGTTGCCCTGCTTGGGCGGGATGGGGGAAAAGCGGTTTCGCTGGCGGATCATGCCATCGTCATTCCGGGGAATGTCACCTCGCTGGTCCAGGAAATGCACGTGCTGACGGTGCATATTTTGTGCGATATTGTGGATCGCTGGGCCGCAGGGGCGGGTCACGGATAAGTGCGACCGGTTTTTTTGTATCAGATCAGGACGGACGGACATACTTGGGTATATGGACGTCATCACAGAACAATCCGACGCTTCACTCCTCCAGGCATTTGCCACCTATCGCTCGCAGGATGCCTTTTCAACGCTGGTTTCGCGCCACTGCGACTGGGTTTACTGGGCGGCCGTGCGCATGGTGCACGATCCGCACCTGGCCGAAGACGTAGTTCAGGCGGTCTTCCTCATACTGGCGGATAAGGCCGGACACATCGGCCGCGCGCCGCTGCATCGCTGGCTCTTCAAGGTCACGCGCTACGCATCCTCAAATGCCATTCGGAGTCGCACTCGGCGGGAAAAGCACGAAAGGCGGGCTGCCATGCAAAAGAGCGAAACCTACCAGCCCCAAACCGATCAGACCTGGCAGGAAATCTCGCCGGTGCTGGATGATTCAATCGGCCGGCTCAATTCGAAGGACCGGGACGCCGTGCTGCTGCACTTTTATCAGCAGAAGGAGATGCCCGAAGTGGCGGCCGCGCTGGGCGTCTCGGAAGGGGCGGCAAAGGTACGGATCGTGCGCACGATGGAAAAGCTGCGGAGAATCCTGCGCCGCAAGTCGGTGCTTTCCACGGCCGATCTGAGCGCCGTGCTGGCGGCGCATATCACCCGTCCCGCGCCGCGCACGTTGCCGGCGGCTGCGGGCCGGGGAACGCTTCGGGCGCGGCCTCTTCGATCGCAGGCGGAACCTCGACCATGATGGCCCTGGCAAAAGCGAAAATCGCCGCGGTCCTGATTGTGCTCGCGGTGATCCCAATCGGCGCGGCGATGAGGTTTGCGATGCAATCAAATGTGCAGCCGGATACCGGCGCGCAGCAACCAACGCCCCCGGCCGCGGTGATTGCCCCGACTCCGCCTCCTCCGCCGGCTCCGGACAATACTACGCCCGGCCTCGATCCGCGGGTTGCCCCCTACGTGACCCCGCACACCGACGTCATCCTGGCGGTCGATGTCACGAAGCTAGACCTGGACGCCCTGGCCACCGACATGCGCACGGAGCTCAGCCAGTCGCAGACTGACCCGGCCGTGGCCGCGCATCAACCAGATGCTCCTGATGGGGCAGAATTACGGCAAGCGGTGGTTCGCCGGCTTCCAGCAGGCAGGAGGAACCAGCGTCTATGTGGTGATCCGCTCGGACCAGCTTTTCGCCCCCGCCGGATCGGCGATGCCGTTCAATGTCCACGCCATCACCCTGGTTTTCCCGGCGGATTCCAATGACGCGGCAACGAAGCTGTCCCAATATCTCACCTCGCCTGGTGGCACGCCGCCTGCGGTGATCGGCAACGCCGTCGTCGTCAATCCACCGGTCTGGGATCCGGCCCTCGGTTCGGGCTCGCGGGATATGCTGGCGGCGGGCCTCGCCTCCGGCGGCGACAGTCCCATTCGCTCCGCCGTCATTCCCACAAACATGCCGAAAATCATCTCCATGTTCATGAAGATGGCTGGCGGGAATTTTCCAATGTTTAAGGATGAGAATGAGTGGGACGGGGTCGAGTCGACGTCGCTCAGCATGGTCCTGCCACCGGCGACTTCGCCGTGCCTCGTCGGTGTTTCGCATTATTCGGACGCGGCGTTGGCGCAGGCGGGGATCGTAAAAGGCAACGCGCGGCTCGCGCGTACGGTGGCCGAGGAATCCAAAACCGCAACCCCCATGGGCCGCGCCGTGGCCCGATTCCTCCAATCGGAAAAACTGACCCTCAAGGGAAGCGACATTGTCGCCACCATGGATCTTCATCCCTACTGGGACATGGTTTTCCAATCGATGGCTGTGGGAATGAAAGCAGCCTCCAGCCGCCCGCAGGCTTCGCAGACTCCCCCCCCGGGAAGCGGCTTGTGATCCGCCGAATCATTGCTCCGCCGGCGGCGTCCAGTCGTAAAACGTCACTTTCCCCGTATCGATGTCATACATCGCCCCGACGATCTTGATCTGCCCCGCCTCTTCCATCTCGCGAAGGATCGGACTATCCGAGCGAATGTGAGCAACGGTATGGCGAATGTTGGCGATCGTCACGGCATATACGAACTGCGCATTCTTCGAATTGCGGTCGCCGGGAACGTCAGTGACCGAATCAACCGCCGGGCGGATCGCCTGCATCACCGTCGTGAGGTTTCCCATCTCGACATTATCACAAGCCCCTTTAATGGCCCCGCAATTGGTGTGGCCCAGCACCACGATCAGCTTGGCCCCCGACACTTTCGTGGCGAATTCAAACGAGCCCAGGATATCGGCGTTCGCATAGTTTCCTGCAACCCGTGCCACGAACAAATCGCCGATCCCCTGGTCGAAAACAATCTCCGGCGCCGTGCGCGAATCGAGGCAGGCCAGCACCGCCGCAAATGGATATTGCCCGGTTGATGAAGATTTTACTTGCGCCGTGTAATCGCGCTTAAGCATCTGCCCCGCGACAAATCTCTCGTTCCCCGCCTCCAGCCGTTGAATCGCCTCGTCCGGGCTCATCGCCGATTGCTCCGCCTTGCTAACGGTCGTCGAAATCGGCGGCGCCTCAGGGGGCGTGGTCGCGCAACTGAAGCAGGTCAGGAAAAGGAATGCCGTCGCCAAGCGGGGGGCAATTCGATTTAGCATTTCTCCTCACGGGTCGAACATTTGCAACTGGTCGCGCTCAAAACTGAATTTGCTCTGGGGATGGTCGATGGGGATTTTGTAATGCCCGCTCCAGCAGGCGGTGCAGTAATCGTCCTTGGGAGGTTTCATGCAGGAGAGCAGGCCCTCCAGCGAAAGATACGCCAGGCTGTCAACCTCCAGGAAATCGCGGATCTGATCCACGCTGCGGTTATGGGCGATCAGCTCTTCGCTGGTGGGGAAGTCGATGCCGTAGAAGCACGGATGCCGGATCGGCGGGCAGGAGACGCGCAGATGAATTTCCTTCGCCCCCGCGGCTCGAATGGCCCGCATCTTCGATCGCGTGGTCGTGCCGCGAACGACGGAATCCTCCACGATCACGATCCGCCGGTTCTCCACCACATCCGCGATGATGTTCAGCTTCATCGCCACCGCCCGGTCGCGGGCGATCTGGTTGGGCAGGATAAACGTCCGGCCCACGAATCGATTCGGGACGATCCCCTCCTCAAACGGAATCTTTGATTGCTGCGCAAATCCCAGCGCCGCCGATCGGCCGCTGTCCGGCATCGGCATGATGGAATCCGCCGACACGGGCGCTTCGATGGCAAGCTGCCGGCCCAGGCGCTGCCGCACCACGTGAACCGTCTGTCCGAAGACTTTGCTCCCGGGGTTGGCAAAATAAACGTGCTCGAACGCGCACCTGGCGCCGTGCGGCGCCGGGTTGTCAAACTTTCGCGCGGTGATTCCATCGTCGTCGATGCGCACGATTTCGCCGGGCAGAACTTCCCGCTCAAACGTCGCCCCCAGCGCGTCAAACGCGCACGTTTCGCTTGCCACGCACCACTGCCCACCCGGCATTTTCCCGACCACCAGCGGCCGCACGCCAAACGGGTCGCGGCACGCTTCGATCCGGTCCGGAAAAAGAAACACCAGGCTGTACGCCCCCTGAAGATGCTTCAACACGTGCGGAAGCGGATCGAGTTTCTGCGCATGCGTCGGCTTGGCCAGAAGATGCACGATGATTTCCGTGTCCGTCGTGCTCTGGAAGATATGCCCGTGCTCCTCATACATCCGCCGGAGCAAAGTGGCATTCACAAGGTTCCCGTTATGCGCCACCGCCACGGGGCCATTGAGATATTGCCGAAGCAGCGGCTGCGCATTGCAAAGCTGGCTCGAGCCGGTAGTCGAATATCGAATATGTCCAATGGCCGCTTTCCCCGCCAGTTCCTCATTCAGCATCCGCGGCGTAAACACCTGGCTGACCAGCCCCATTCCCGTGTGCCCGGTGATGTTGGTCCCATCGCTGACGGCCATCCCCGCCGATTCCTGACCCCGATGCTGCTGCGCAAACAGCGCCTGGTAGGTGATCTTGGAAGCATCCGCCGTCCCCCAGATTCCGAAGAGGCCGCATTTCTCCTTCTTTTCGTATTCGGGGTCCAACTGGGGAAGTGAAAGGGACAAAACGCTGTCTCCCGTTAAAGCGGCAATGTAATGGTAGGCGTGGCATTGTTCAATTGCCGGGAGTCGCGTGCTGCCAGCAAATGCAGGGCAATCCCATGTGCCCTTTTCTCCCCTCCCCTCGCACTCCGCTTGCCATTACCCACATATTCCTCGCAGACCAATCGTCCGAGCCCTGCAATATAGGCCGAACGGCGCCATCCCCCTCGTCCGGCCCTGTTTCGCCACAAATGCCACGAATTGAAAGTATCCACCGGGGAGGTCGGACAAGGCGGATTCCTGACGGAAGCCCAGCGGCGATTGAGCTCGGTCGAGCATGTGCTCGAAACTCCTTACGCGCCCTGCCGCCGAAAGCACCGGAGGTGCTTGGGCAGTACTCCGCGAAACTCAGGCCGGAGGCCGTTCCCAGCTTCTCCCCGTGTAGCCGCCGTGCTTGCACGGCGCTTTCCCGCCCAACACCTCAAGGTCGCACCGAACGTCACCGGGGCAGCCACGTGCTATCGCGGCGGAACCGCGTTTTATAATCGCATGAAAGGCCATCTCCCTGCCGGAAGTTAACATTCCGGTTTTGGTGTCATTCACACAAGGAGATAGCCATGAAGTTATACGACAAGGTAGTTCAGGTAGGGCTGGACGTCCATCGGAAGTTCTCGTCCGCCAGTCTGCGCGACGCTTCCGGGAAGGTCATTGCTCGCGAACGCCTGGATCACCTGGATCGCCAAAAGCTTCGAGAGCGAATCGCTCAGTGGCCGCGAGGCACGCCGGTGATCCTGGAAGCGACATTTGGCTGGGGATGGCTCAGCGATGAGTTGCAGATTTTGAACATGCAGCCCCACCTGGCCTCGAGCCGCAAAGTGGCGGCATGGCGGGAAGGACGCGGGATCGCCAAGAGCAACAAGGTCGATGCCGACCTGCTCAGTGAACTCTGGAACGAAAAACCGATATTTAAGCGAGGCATCATGAAGCGCTGGTGGGAAGTCTGGCTGGCCCCACGCGAGATTCGTGATCAGCGGGAGCTGCTGCGCCATCGGATGACCCTCGTTCAGGCTCAAACGCAGTTGAAAAATCGCATTCACGCGACGCTGCACCGCCATGGAATCGTCAGCGAGCTCACCGACCTCTTCGGTGTGCAGGGCCGGCGTTTCCTGTCGCTGCTCACCGAGGACAAGACCCTGAGCCTCTCAGGACGCCAGACGCTCAAGGAAGATCTCATGCTGCTGGATTCTCTGCGTCGCCTGATCGCACGGGCCACCCGCCGGTTCCGCGCGACCATGAAACGATCGGAGATCGGCCAGCGCCTGATGACCGTGCCGGGCATCTCCACCGTGCTGGGATATACGCTGGTCGCCGAGATCGGCCGAATCGATCGTTTCTCCTCCAGTCGATGCCTGCTCCAATACAGCCTGCTGGCGCCGCAGGCCGACGACAGCGGAGAAGATCGCGATGCCAAGCCCATCGGCCGCCGACTTGGTCACGCCGGTCGCACTACCCTTCAGTGGGCCTTTATTCAGGCCGCCCACTCGGCAGTGCAAAGGGACGCTTTTTTGCGAGAACTTTTCAATCGCCGTACCAACAACGGCAAACAGGACCGCGGTCGCGGCTACATCACCGTCGCCAACCGCATATGTCGGATCGTCTATTCAATGTGGAACAACAACCAGGATTATCAGGAGGTGCCGCCCCCAAGACCGGGAAGCAAAAGACATAAGGAACTGATCTCGTCCGGAAGTGGGCCAGCCCTGGCTCGAATTGGCCATGAGCCCGAAGCAATTCAGGCTCGAGAGGCCACGTTATAATTGGGCCGCCCGCGCCGGATGAGATCATGTGCCGCTCGGCCAAACGCTGTTGATCGGGCCCGGCCAGCACGAATGGATATATGGACCGCCGAGAGGCCAGTCACCAGCCGGCAGACGGACGAAGAGGTCTCGGAATGAAAAAGAAGTAACCGCTTTTCGCGAGGAGAATTTTTTTGTTGATCGGGGAAGCCTTTCATGGATATTCGAGCCCCCGCATTTCCTCGTCACCCAGACCGTAACCGAAAATACTCTTCCTTCTTTTTTCAATGTAAATCCGGCCTCCCCGGCGGATTCAAGGCACAGCGAAGCGAAGTCCCGAGTTGTCCGGAGTTAGAATGGGGGCCTTTCGGTTTTCTCAGGCCATATGCGATTGCTCTGCGAGTAAACGACATTGCCTTTCACTCGCCACTCGCAACTTTCCCGTAAAATTTGCAATTCCCGTGCAACCAAGCCACCATTTTCCCTCCGCTGTTGCGGCAAACGATGGACAAACGCTCCCGAAAGCCTCCCCGTGAAAAAGATCTGACTCGCCGCCTCCTCGACGGCGACGAGGACGCCGACAGCCTCGAATCAAGCCAGAAATTCAGTCGCCGGTCCAAAAACGCGCAGCAGAACAAGATGGAAAAAACCGCCCATCTGCGTTCATCCAACGAGCAGCAAACCGCGGATCGCGAGGCTCTGCCCATCGGCCCCGTCGTGCAGGTCTTCTCCCTTTTTTGCGAAGTCGATCATCCCACCGGCCCGCGCATTTGCTCCACGCGCAAAACCCTCGGCAAGCTGCAGGAAACGTCAATCGTCGTCGGCGACCGAGTCCGCTTCCGCGACGCCCAGATGCGCGACGATTCCGGCCGGATGGATGCCGTCATCGAGCAGATCCTCCCCCGGCAAACCGTGCTGACGCGGGTCGACAGTTTTCATGGCACGATCCAGCATCCGATTGTCGCCAACGCCCAGCAGATGCTGATCGTGGTCAGCCTCGTCCGCCCGCGCGTCAAGTGGGGGCTCGTAGACCGCATGCTCGTCGCCGCCAAAGCCGGCGGCCTCTCGCCGATCATCTGCCTCACCAAGATCGATCTCGTCGAGGGTCCCGCGGAAGAAGCGGAAGAAATTTTGAACCATTACCAATCCATGGGCATCGCCACCTTCCGCGTCATCGCCATCGACCCGCAAAATCCCGGTGTGCTCGGCGTCAAAGAGGCCCTCAAAGGCAAAACAACCGTCCTGGCCGGCCACAGCGGCGTCGGCAAAAGCACCCTCATCTCCGCCATCGAGCCCGGCCTCGATATCCGCATCGGCGCGGTAAGTAATTTCAACGAAAAGGGCCGCCACACCACAACCTCCGCCCGCCGGTATCCCCTCTCCATCGGCGGCTACGTGATCGACACCCCCGGTGTGAAAATGTTCGGCCTCCACGGCGTGACGTCCGACACTCTTGCCGAATTCTTCCCCGATGTAGAGCAGGGAACCGCCCCGCCCTGGCGGATGGAAAGCTTCCAGCGGATCCGCGATTCGCTTGCCCTCTAATTGCCACAGGGCAATCGCATCTTGCCCCCTCGCCCGGTACTCCGGCCTTCGGCTCTGAGGCTCAGGCTCGAATAGGAGAGGGTTGGGGTGAGGGCGTGAGGGCCGTGAAAGAATTTCGGGCCATATGCGATCGCCCTCTAATTGCCACCATCTGAATCAAAATCTCACGCAGAGGCGCAGAGGCGAGGGAATCCAAATCCCTGTTTCCCTCCGCGCTTGCGCCTCTGGTGCGTCAGTGAAACCGGTTTTGTCTTGTGAACTGAAAGGAGTTCACCATGGAATGACCCGTTAGCCGTGTAGCCGCCCGGGCGTGACGACGGAGCAATCGGTCGCGCGAAGCCCCGGAAGGCGAAGGCGCGAGCCGTAGCGTTAAGCGAACCCAAACCAGCCTCGTTACGCCAATGGGAGTGGCCAACCCGTCAGAGAGGGCCAAGCCGGCGCGGACGATGAAGCAGCGGGTGCGAGCAATCGTCCGGCTCCTCGGGGTCGATGGGGACGGCGCGTGCCGACAGACAAGATCGGGAACTGAGAGACCCCACGCATCGTTGTGCGGCTCGTTGGAAAGACATAACCAAGGGACGGGAAGCGTGGGGAGTCGGATGGGCTCATAGTAGCTGAGAAGCGGGGTAATGCCCGTGAGCGGAGGCGAAGCCTGCCGCGAGCCAAGGAGCCCTGACGGTATCGAGCGGAAGTAAGAAGAAGAGAGGCCCGCTTGCAGGGACAACCTGACAGTACGGATGATCCGACAGACTTGCCGGAGCACCTGAGGGTGAACTCCAGGGGTCTGCCGGGGAAAGTCTTTCTTCTGAGACAGAAGCTATACCTCAAAGCCAAGCGGGAACCGGGGTTTCGGTTTTACACCTTGTACGACCGGATCTGCCGGCGCGATGTTCTGGAAGCGGCGTGGGACCGGGTGTCCGCCAACGGCGGGGCGCCCGGCTTGGACGGGGTGAGCATCGAGAAGGTGCAAAACTCCGAGCACGGCGTCAGTGGATTCCTGAGCGAGATCGAAGAATCGCTCAAGACCCGCACCTACCGCCCGCAGCCGGTGAAGCGCGTGTACATTCCCAAAGCCAACGGCAAGCGGCGTCCATTGGGCATCCCCACGATCCGAGATCGCGTGGTGCAGATGGCGGTGCTGCTGCTCATCGAGCCGATCTTCGAGGCGGATTTCCTGGACTGTTCGTATGGATTCCGTCCCGGTCGCTCGGCTCACGATGCGCTGGAGGCGATCAAGCAAAACCTCCAGCAGGGCCGAAGGGAAGTGTATGACGCGGATTTGCAGTCGTACTTCGACACGATTCCCCATGAGAAACTGATGGCGTGTGTCCAGAAGCGGATCACGGACGGAAGCGTGCTGAAGCTGATCCGGATGTGGCTGAAGGCGGTGATCGTCGAAGAAGGCGAGAAGCCCGGCGATCCACCGAAAGTCACCCGGAGCAAACAGGGAACGCCGCAGGGCGGAGTGATCTCGCCGCTGCTGGCCAACCTATATCTGCACTGGTTTGATAAATTGTTCCACCGATCCGATGGCCCGCATCGCTGGGCGAACGCCCGGCTGATCCGGTACGCCGACGACTTTGTCATCATGGCAAGGTATATAGGCCCTCAGATCAAGCAGTTCGTGGAACGCACGCTGCAAGGCCGGTTTGATCTGACGATCAACACCGACAAGACCCGCACGGTGAAGTTGAAAGAGCCGGGCGAAAGTCTGAACTTTCTCGGGTACAGGTTCCGGTACGACCGGAGCCTGCAAGGCGGGCCGGGGCGTTATCTGAACCTCTGTCCTTCGAGCAAGTCGATGCAGCGTGAGCGGGACAAATTGCGGGAGATGACCGGACCCGAAGCAGGCTTTGTGCCCATCCCGGCGTTGATCGTACAGATCAACGAGCACCTGAGAGGATGGGCCAACTACTTCGGCAAAGGCTATCCGCGCAAGGCGTTCCGTCAGATCAACCGATTTGTGCAGGAGCGACTGGAACGACACCTTAAACGTCGCAGCCAGCGTCCGTTCCGTGTGCGCGGAGCGAGGAGCTGGTACGAACAGTTGCAGCGTCTGGGCCTCATCAGCCTGCGACCTGTTCCGACCGTGAATGCTTGAGAAGAACAATACCGTGAGAGCCGGATGCGGGAAACCCGCTCGTCCGGTTCGAAGAGGGAGAGCTGAGCGGCAATCGGGTCGTTCAGTTCTCTACTCTACCGCCTCGGCGCGAAAACGCTTTTATCCTGCAAACGCCTCAAGGCCGTCGATTAGGTAGGAGTGATACAATGCTCCCCGTGAAGCAGCGAATTCAACTCGATTAAGGAAAGCGTGTGCCCTTCAGTGGCTCCGCCATTGCCGCCCTCACTGTTGGCTTATGCAGCGGCCCAGTCACACTATTGATCGCCCGTTTCGGTCTGATGCCGGACTTTGGCTACGGGGCCTTCATGATGGGACAGTTTCTGGCCGTGATCCTCGGCTTAATTGCCTTTATAAATTGCGCAATCATACATGTTCGATTGGGCGAACCGCAAAACGGACGCGGACGCAGCCTGGCTTTGGTAGGGATGCTGGCCTCCATAGGTTGGGCAGTCACCATCATTGTCTTAATGCAATATATTTCCGATCACATAAATTGAGCAGAAATCACCCGTTTCTCAGCAGCGTGTTCGCCACTTGAACGTCCGTCGGCGTCGTCATCTTCAAATTCCTCTCCTTCCCCTCCACCAGCCAAACCTCTTTCCCCATCAGCTCCGGCAACTGCACATCATCCATCACCTGATCCAGCGGCACCGAACATTTCTCCGCACGCGTGCGCCTATTTTCCGTCCATCAAGTGCCGCCGGTGTCCTCACCGGCGGAATCGCAAACGCAAAACTCCCAGACTGACCTTCCCCACGTTTGGTGGGCGCGGCCTGAAGCCGGATAATCCGGCTGAAGGAGCGAATTGCCATGGGACGCAAACATTATTCCAGGGAGTTTCAGGACGAAGCCTGCAAACTCGTCACCGATCAAGGCTACACACAAAGGAAAGCGGCCCAGGAACTGGGCCTTCCGGTGCACATCGTGCATCACTGGATGAAAAAACGTGGACTGATCAAGCCCGCGGCTGAGGAGCCCGCGTTTCCAGACACCAACGATCCGACGCTGCTCAAGGCCCGCATCCGCGAGTTGCAAAAGCAATTGCGGCGGGTCGAAACCGAGAAGGAGATTTTAAAAAAAGCGACGGCCTACTTCGCCAGCCAGAACCCATGAGATTCGCCTGGATCAAAGAACATTGGGACCCGTTCGATCTGGCCGCATTGTGCGATGCGCTGGAAGTCAGCCGCAGCGGGTATTACGCCTGGCTGAAACGTCCAGCCAGCCCGCGGCACAAGCGCCGGGAAGAGCTGACTGAGAAGATCCGCGAGGTTCATGAGGAGAGTCGCTATACCTACGGCAGCCCGCGGGTGCACGCGGAGCTGGCGGATCGGCAGGTGAGCGTCTGCGTGAACACGGTGGCGCGTCTGATGAAACAGGCCGGATTGCAATCGCGGATTCGCCGGCGATTCGTCGTCCATACCACCGATTCGAATCACGATGAGCCGGTCGCGGCCAATGTGCTGGACCGCCAGTTCGCAACTGAGGCGCCCAACCGCAAGTGGTGCTGCGACATCACCTACGTTCCGACGGATGAAGGATTCCTATACCTGGCGGCCGTGATCGACCTGTGCAGTCGGAAAATAGTCGGCTGGTCGATGGCCGATCATCTGCGAAGTGAGCTGTGTCTGGAAGCGATATCGATGGCGCTGACACATCGCCGACCGGAGCGAGGTTTGCTGCACCACTCCGATCGCGGTGTCCAATACGCCTGCGAGACTTATCGACAGATGCTGGCGGAGCATGGGATGGAGCGGAGCATGAGCCGCACCGGCAATTGCTACGACAACGCGGTGATGGAGAGCTTTTTCAGCACGCTGAAGACGGAGCTCATTTATCACGAGCACTACGCAACGCAAGCGGAGGCTCGGCGTTCGATCTTTGAGTACATTGAAGTGTTTTACAATCGCCAGAGACGTCACTCGGCGATAGGCTACCAAAGCCCCGAAGCGTTCGAGGCCAGCCTGAACTGACGATTTGGCCGCGCCCACCGAACGTGGGGAAGGTCAGACTGAAAATTGGACTTCTCCCCACCCAATTATCTATCCCCCGCATTGCTATTTCTCTACTGCTCTACTGTCCACTGCTCAACTCTCTCGCGCAGCGCGGGGAGTGAGGAGGGTGCGGCAGGGACGACATGCTTTTCTCTACTGCTCTACTTTCTCGCGCGGCGCGATCTCCCTGCGTGCCATCAACCCAAACCCAGCAACGCTGACCAGCACAAATGACGCGGGTTCCGGCACTGTCGATTCCGAAACCTGCACGTTGAATCCACCGACGTTGTCGCTATATAAGCCATCGTTCACGCCAAGCTGTAATTGTGAAGCACCGCTCGGCACAGTTACCTCCGCCGAGAGGCCGATAGGGAACGGAAGGCCCACGATATCGCCGCTTGAATCTGCGAATGTCCCAACAAGCTCGGATATGTAAACCGGGTAGTCTCCGGTCGGCATGTAGAAGCTGGGGAATGGGCCGGTGCCGTTGTAATCGGGATTGTTATTGATGACGACGCTCGTATCACCCTGAGCCGTAACGAACGGCCACGTCGGTCCCGCCGACTCTGTGCCGCTCAGGTAAGCAATCGTCAATTGCTGCGCCGGCGCTATGGAAATGCTGCCGACATCCGTAACCACTGTGGGAGCGGATTCGTCGCCAACGCTGTATGAGTAGGACGAATTTTGACCGCCACTTTGCCATAACCACGGACCAGACAAGCCAGGCACCGTGACATCAATTGACTGGGCGGAAGCTGATAAGGCTGGAATAACGACACCGATTACGGCGCACATGATCTTCGCGAGCTTCATGAAATCCCTTTGGCGAGTGTCGGGGTTCATCGGGAGATGGCCGCCAACGGGCATATTCGATTTGCGTTAATACTGTTATTGGACCAGGCGGATTCAAAATTGGTGACAAGATTCGTACGCCGGCGGCGCGCATTTCCCCCTCTCTCGGTACGCCGGGAGAGGGCAAGCGGGCGAAAGCCCGCGCGGGTGAGGGCCGCAAATAACTCCCAAATCCTCTGGCGCAGCCGTGAACTACCTTCAAGAATGATTCAAAATTCGCTACGGCTATTCAAGCCATCACGATAAAATGTAATTGATGCGGCCTAATCGCCCTCACCCGTCCGGCGCAAACATCACCGTTGCGGTTGACGTTCCACACGCTTAGCGCATGTTCACTGATCCTCTTCTTGATATTCCTAATCCTTCAGTCAGTGATACTTTATTGCAGATGGAGTTCCTTCCTAAGGACGGGCAGCTTTCAACTTCCGATCATACGTTCAGATCAGGACCAGTTCCTGAGGGGATTGGATTTGTGGACCCTCGGTTCGGGGGTTCTGCCGGCGATCTGGGCAATTGACTGGCGCAAACGCCGGCGCCTCAGACTGCGGGAGAATTCGGACATTTGTCTCAAGTGCGGCTACGACCTGCGCGCACGCCAGACCGCTGTCCCGAATGCGGCACCGTCCCAGCCAAAAAAATCACGGTTCCTGGCTAACTCACACCGTCACCGACCGGTTTGCCCGCCCGAATTTTCCGCCAGCGTTGAGGGGAAAAGGAAGGGGAGTGGGGAGGGTGCGGGAGGGGCGAGGGGAAAACTTTTGGGGCCTTATATGGTGTCCCCTCGCCCCTCCTGCATTGCATTTGTATTTGCCTTTGAAAAAAAAGACACCCGATTTGTGTTCGAAGTTAAGAGTGCTCGGCCGGTCACCAGGATGTACCGGGTATCCGCTCACTTCAAAATCGCCCCCGCAATCTGCATATCCACCCGCGTGGTAATCTTCAAATTCCTCTCCTCCCCCTCCACCAGCCAGACATCTTTCCCCATCAACTCCAGCAACTGCACATCATCCGTCACCTGATCGAGCGGCAGCGGACATTTCTCAAACGCCTCCAGTAGTTCCCCCCTTCTCATCACCTGCGGCGTCTGCATCGCCCAAAGCTCATGCCGGGGCAGCGTCTGCCTCGCCTTCGCCGGCAGCGGCCCCGTCGCCTGCTTCACAGTCAACCCCACCGCCATCGCCGCCGCGGCGGCGCCGTGATCCAGGGCACCGCGAAAAACGCGGTCGATCAAACCTTGCGAAACCAGCGGCCGGGCCGCGTCATGGACGGCCAGCCATTCAATCGAATCGCTGCTCGCCAGTGCAGCGAGCCGCACGCTATCCGCCCGGCACGTCCCGCCCGCGACGATCAGCAGCTTTTTCGCCGCTGCTCCCTCGACTGCTTTCTCGCACGCCTCCGCCACCGCCGGATCGCTGGTGGCAACGACGATCTGCCCCACATCCTCGCGCTGCGCGAACGCCCCCAGCGTCCACCCCAGCACCGGCCGCCCCGCGAGCTCCTGGAGCAGTTTGCTGGTCGCGCCCCCATAACGCACCGAGCGCCCCGCAGCCGGAAGAATGACGCTGAATAAAGGCATAATCACCCGCCCCCAATCGGCAATCGGCAATCGGACTTTGGTGAGCTCAGTCGAACCGAAATCGGCAATTCCCCCCGCCCAATTTCCCCAAAATCCCCAGCTTGTTGCGGACTGTTACCTTTTGTACCGAAGGCCTGCCCACCAGAATTTTTTTTCCCCGCCGCTCTCACGAAACTTTCGAAGGCGCCTCATGCGGCAGCCGTCCAAAAATCATTTTCCCCGCGCTCGTCTGCAAAACGCTCGTCACCGTGAACTCAATCTCTTCATTCAAATGCGGCCGACCCTGTTCGACGACCACCATCGTGCCATCCACCAGATACCCCACTCCCTGCCCCGGCGATTCCCCCGGCTTCAGCAATCTCACCGTCATCCGCTCCCCAGGCAGCACCACCGGCTTGAGCGCATTCGCCAGGTCGTTGATGTTCACCACGTCCACCCCCCGCAAACTGGCGACCTTGTTCATATTAAAATCATTGGTCAGCACCCGCGCATTCAGCTCCCCCGCGAGGTTCATCAGCTTCGCATCCACATCTTCCGGCCCCGCATCGCGAGCGGAGGAATCATACATAATCACTTCCGTGCGCTTGTTGCTCTGGAGCCGTTGAAGCACATCCAACCCCCGCCGGCCGCGGTTGCGCTTGAGCTTGTCGGGGCTGTCTGCGATTGTCTGAAGCTCCGCCAGCACAAACCGCGGCACAATCAGCCGGCTCTCCATGATCCCCGTCTCGGCGATATCCGCGATGCGGCCATCGATCAAAACGCTCGTATCCAGCAGGATTGGCCGCGAACCCTTCGTCTGTTTCGAAAACTCCACGTAGGGAATGATGAACCGAAAATCGTCCTTGGTCTGAAGAATGAAGCTGATCGCCAGGTAGGTAAAGACGACCGCGATGACGATATTAAGATAATTGGTGATCGCGGCCGCCTGGTCCTTCGACGCATCCGGCAGATAGCGCTCCACCAGCAGCGCCACGATAAAGCTGAACCCATAGCTGATCAGCATCCCCACGATCAGCCCCAGAAACGTCCCGGAAAAGATGGCCAGTTTTCTTCGCGGTGAAAGAATGTCGATGCAGACCACCAGCACGCCGATGCATAGCGTGATCATCAGCATCAGCCACGGCGCTGATGCCGAGGAAATCGACCTGTTCCTGTAGGAAGTAATAGCCGATGGCGGCCATCAGCAGCACGAACAGGGCTCGTAGTATTTGAAGGACCATGGGCGATCCTGCTTTCCGGCAATCCCATAATAAAACGCCGACCGCCGATTGCCAAATGCCCCGCAGCCGGAGGCGAGGAGCGGTACTCCGCATTTTTAAGGCCGGAGGCCGTTCCGCCGGAGGCGGAGCCGCGGACGGCTCCGGGCCGTAGTCGGCGAATACGCCGCAGAAGCGTCCAGCCTCCGAGCGGTACCCGCGAAGGCTGGATGCCGCGGGGCCGGATGCCCCACTTCGAATTTGGCATTCCCACCCCCACTCCCTTACCCTTTCCTCCATGATGACTTTCGGGCAAGCGGTCTTTTTAGGAGCATTGCAGGGAATATCCGAGCTGTTTCCGGTCAGCAGCCTGGCGCAGACGATATTATTGCCGGCCCTCTTGGGCTGGGACCTGGGCAGCCGTGAGCGGCCGGATTTTCTCGCCTTTGTCGTCGCCCTTCACCTCGCCACCGCCATCGCGCTCTTCATCTATTTCTGGAAAGACTGGAAAGATGTGCTCGCCGGCCTCTTCGCCGGATTCCAAAAGGGAAAGCTCATCCACGACGCCGCCAGCAAATTCGCCTGGCTCCTGATCGCCGGAACGGTCATCGTCGGCGCGCTGGGGCTGGTTTTTGAAAAGAAACTGAGAGAACTCTTCGAAGACCCCAGCAAGACATGGATCGTGGCGGCCGTGCTCGTTCTCAACGGTTTCGTCATGCTGATGGCCGACGTCCTGAAGCGACGCACCAGCGAGCAGGAAAAGACGCCCCTCGCCGCGCCGGAGCCGACCGGCGATTCCACAGAAATGGCCACTGGCGCCGCCGCCGGCGAAGCCGTAGCCGATGACGAGCGCGACCCGGCCGAAGATCCCGCCAGCCAGCGCCGAAACGCCGAAGATTTAACCCTGATCGAAGGCGGCTCCATCGGCGCGACCCAAACGCTGGCGCTGGTGCCAGGCATTTCCCGCAGCGGCGTGACGATCGCCGCCGGGCTGCTGGCGGGGCTCAGCTACGAGCAGGCCTGCCGGTTTTCCTTCATGCTCGCCACGCCCGTGATCGGCCTGGCGGCGTCCTCAAGGTCCCGTCCCTCCTGAAGCCCGCCGCCCGACATATGCTCCCCGAGACAATCGTATCAGCGCTGGTGGCCGGCCTTTGCGCCTATCTGAGCACCCGCTTCCTGATGCGCTATTTCCGCCACCACCGGCTGGGGCCGTTTGGGTGGTATTGCATCATATTCGGCACCTTCGCCCTGGTGATGCTGCGGCGATAGGGCCCCATCCGCTCATTCGCGGTGCGCGAAGCGATTGGCCGTATCGGGCCGTTTTTGAGTGGTGATGCACGGATCCCGGGAGTTTTGTGGATACGGGGGCGTGGAAGCCGCTGCCAGCCGATTGGCAAAAGTTCGCACAAATCAAGATAATCCCGCCCGAACCGGGCGTGGCGGAATGGCAGACGCTACGGACTTAAAATCCGTTGGGCAGAAATGCCCGTGCGGGTTCGACTCCCGCCGCCCGGACTCGTTGGGATAGAGGCGAGTTTTAACACAAGACGCCGCGCGTGAAATTTCACGCGCGGCGTTGACGTGGGCAAAGGAACCTTTATCTACAACGAGTTTCCAGGCACCACGGGGAGTCCAGTGCAGCTTTCTGTCTCGAACCTGGAGGTTCGAGCCGACTTTTTGCATTTCCGCCCGTAGTTCCGTGGAATCACCGCGTGCGGCGACGTATTTCATTTGTTTGGAGCCATTTACGAACCGAGTGATCGGTTCGAACCGCAAATTGCGTTGACGGTCAAGAGTGGCCAGGTCGTCTAGGAGTTTCCGCTTGCGATTGATGCCTTCGTCCTTTCGTTTGCGGAATTCGGCGGCGCTAAATGCTCCTGAATCGAGGTATGCCGCCGTGAGGCGATCTAGTTTCTTGTCAATGTTCTCGATCTCGCGCTTGATCGTTCCTTTTGTCGTTTCGCATGCCTTCGCGGCGTCTTCTTGGCGGGCGTTGAGTTCGCGAATGAGCCAATCGGCGAGATCATCGGCGAGTGATGCAGTTGTGAGGGCGGTGATGATTTGCGTCGTCATAGCTTCCTCCCGCAGGTATGGCTGTGAACAAGGCGACACTTTTTTGGTGCATCGCAGATAGTTATGACCCTTTTGCGTCTCCATGGTGATGGCGCAGCCGCACTCGCCGCAGTGGAACAATCCGCGATAGACGTAGGTTTTGAGGCGGATAGGCGTGGGTTTGCTGCGACGAGTCATTACTTCTTGAACCTTGTCGAAGAGATCCTTGGTGATGAGAGGAGGATGCGTGCCTTCGTACATTTCCCCCTTCCAGACGAAAACCCCGTAGTAGAAGGGATTGTGAAGCAAATGTTGGTAACGGGAACCCACTTTAAATCGGGCGTAACCGAAGTGCCAATCTCAATGCTGAAACGTTGCGTGAGTCGCGGTAGCCGTCGGCTCCTCTCCAAAGATGGAGCGTTCTCAACTTCGGGAAATCCGGTATTTTGCTCGCCGCTTTTGACCAAGTCTTCAAATTTCCGCCGTGCTCGCGGATCGCTGCGCGTATCTGTTCGTCCAACGTCTCGGCTTTGACAAATTCTAGCTTATCCCGTGATTTCATCTCTTCACTCCCTCGAAGTCCGTCGAGTGCATCGATGCATCGCCGATGCACAACTTTTGCATTGATGCACCATATACGGCAACCCTAAGCTCATTCGAAATCGAAAATGCCCCCGCTCCCGAAATGGTGTGGAGCGAGGGCTGATTCGGTAGATAAACTGGCTATCCCCGAACCTGCCGGATAGAGATCATAACTCTCTGCCCGGCAAAGAACTTGCGTTATATTGCCATACGCAGGACGTTGGCGCAAGCATTTCCTTTCAGTTCGGGTGACGGCCTCCAACATAGGAGGTTGGCATGTCCGACAGAAATTCAATCCCTCCGCGCCGCAGACCGCATCCTTCTTCTCCTGATCCCGACCGCAATAGGGGGCGATCATTCCCATCGATGGAATATATGAGGAGCACGGACTACGCCGTGAACGTATGGGATGATGATGGGCTCAACCCGCCGCAATGGGCAGGCGAAGCGCCACCAACTCTGCCACTAAAGGGACCGACGCTTCAGTATCCGATCCATCCGTTCTCTTTCTGACACTCAAGGCGTTTCGATTCTTGCGCGAGAACGGTCACATTACGGATTATCCAGCGATTGGCCCGAACAACTTTGAGAAGCGAGCCCAGGTTGGCGATCTGACCGTCCGCCATGAACTTGAGGTGATGGACGTGAAAGCGGCCATCATCAACGCGATGAATCGAACGACCCAATTTCGAGTCGCGGAGTTTTCAACGTGGCCCGTCTTGTACCATTTCAGAGCCTGCCAGCCAAAAGGAGAACGGGTAACCGTAAGACCAGACGGCTTCATTCGCATTCATGAGACTGAACCTGATGGGGGACTGTCCGAACATATGTTTTTTCTGGAAGTCGATCGTTCCACCGAGACACTGGAAGTTCTCGCCCAACGGGCTCACTGCTACATGGACTTTTACCGCACCGGGGGACTCGCGGTCCGCTTCGGCGGCACACCGGATAAATACAAAGAATTCCCGTTTCGCGTTCTCGTGGTCTGTAAATCAGCCGATCGACGGAGAAACTTGGCGCTGCGGCTGCTTCACAATACGCCACCCATTACAACGCAGGTGTGGCTCGCTCAACTTGAAGCCCTTAAAGCTGATCCGTTAGCCGCGATCTGGACCCGCCCGATAGACTATGCTGAACGTCGCACCGTTGACCAAAACCATATAGGTCCGGCAAAACGTGCAGTCGTCCATGACGGTAATCATGCGCTTTTCGCTTAGCCCAAATGGGGCGGCTAAATTGCGAATTTGGGCGAAGGGTTTGCGACGGCCTAGCGGTTCACTTCGTTTCTCGCAAAAGTTCCGCCGGATGCACCTTAAGAGCTTTTGCCAGCTTGTCCAACGTGCGAAGGGTAAGATTTTCTTCTGCCCGCTCAATGGCTCCAACGTACGTGCGATGAAGATGGCATTTTGCCGCAAATTCCTCCTGTGACCAGCCGCGCTCTTTTCGTAGCTTTCTGACAATTCTCGCTACAATCTTGACTGATCTATCTTGCACGGCCCCAAAATGCCGTTAAGATGCATATAGCTCTACAGGGTATATCTAGCATTTCCCCTCGTCTTATTGGGAAGGCAAAGAAGATCGGAGGATGGGATGTGTCGCTCAATGATCCGTTTGATTGGTCTTGCTGTCGCCCTGCTTTTTACGCTACCTTCGCTCACAGAAACGATGCTTGGCCAGGTTGTATTGACTGGTACAAATGTCTTCGACACAGACCACAGCCAGTATTTTGGCAGCGGCGCCTGGAATCTATATCTGACCTCACCAAATGCCGGGATGGATGCCCCCTTTATCAACCCAGCAACCAGCCCGTCCACAGCCCTCAACGAATCTCTCGCACCGGGTTCTTATCAATTCTGGATGTACGCTTTACCGAATGGCAATGACAGTGATTGGGCAATGAATCTATATTTTGATGGCGATACTTCGCCCGATATCTCAGTCATTGCGCCCATGGAACTTTCCTCGAGTGCAGAGCCGTCCTTCGGGCCGAATGGAAGCAACAATACGCTTGGATTAAATACACCTAATCCAGTTCTCGGTGCCAATAGCCTAAAGGCACTCATAAATGGTACGCCGGTTACTCTCACTGATTTCTCTTGGGCAGATCCAACCGTATACAACCTGGATCGGGTTGGCAGCACAACCCCTACGCCAAGCGGAATAACTAATTACGTCGGTAGCTTTACGTTGAACGTCGGCAGCTCAACATCCGTCTCTACACCGACCGGACCGATCGGCGTTCAGTTCGTTCAAGCAGGGCCAAAGCTGGGTCTTACCCAAACTGCTGGTGTCGATCCCCAGGATGATTTCAATACCGTGAGCGTGAACAATAGCACAGGTACCTCAGGAACGACGCAGGACCTCTTTGATTCGGATGGTGCGGCAACTGGCATTACTCTGACGCACATATCCAATGATGGCTACAATAGCGATACCGACAGCTCGACACCCAATGGCATCCTGCTCCACGGTGAGGACAAATCCGGTCCTGATTCGTCTCAGAATCAAGGACCCGTTCCCGGTCAAACTGCTACGTATACGTTCAACAACGTGCCAACTGGGAACTATACTCTCGTCGCCTATGTTGAAAATGATAGCCCTGCTTCCGCATCGGTGAATGCAAATATTACAGTCGGTTCGACCACTTACTATGTAACCGACGAGGCGGTCGCGGGTGGCACACCAGCCTTTTCGAACGCTAGCAACACCAATCCAAACGTTCGGGTCACCGGTAACTATGTTGAATTCAACAACGTTCGTCCGGTTGGAGGCGAAATCAGCCTCACGAACACTTCTGAAGGCGGAAGCAATGATACCGCCTCGATTAATGGATTTCAGTTGATTCCCAGCTTAGCAACACAAACGACCAATGCGCGTGCTCCCGCTTCTTTGACCACACCACCGCCGACAGCTACCAGCCTTGGGAGCCTCGATGTATATGATCCGAAGACCGGTACCTTTGATTATCCAGCAAGCACTTCGAGTACTAATCCCGGCTATATCAACCCCAATGAACCGACGATTGTTCTAACGCATGGCTGGCGCGAGAACTCAGACGACGTAACGCAATGGCCTTCCCAAATGGCGACGTTGATGAATTCGGCAATAAATGGACATGTCGCGGGTGCTGGCACTCCGGTAAATCTCGTCGCCTGGAACTGGAGTTCCGTTGCGGGAACTAGCGAATCTTTGCCTGGACTTACGACAGCTTTGGATAATGTTCCAAACGAGGGAACCGAGCTTGGCTCGCAATTGCTCGGGTACCTTGGGACAAACTACGACTTACCTATCCATTATTTGGGGCACAGTCTCGGCACGATGGTAAATGCGACAGCGATAAATGAGTTTTACTCGCAAGATCACGCCGAAACGCATGTGCAAGATACACTTTTTGATGCAGCGGAGGCGGCTAATTACGCCGCGAGTCTGGAGTCTGCCTTGATAGTTGAACCGCCACCTACCTGGGCACCTGCAATTCCCACTGCTCCCGTTGCGTCAATTGAAAACTACGTTTCCGCCTTCGGACTTTTATATCCGAACGCCGTCAACGTGGTTTTAACTCAAGGGCCTACAGCCATAAATCTCATACCCTTCCACGATTATCCGATGACTTGGTACGAGAACACGATCGGCACCCAAGCTGACCAATCAGTTATGGGTTTTCGCTACGATATAACGCAACCAAATGGCCTAACCGGCGAGCCTGTGGCTGGCACCGATCCTTATAACTTTGTGCAGACCGCTCAGGACAGTGGTCTTCAACTCAACCCTATTTTACCGCTGAACGGTGACTCATCCTTCGATGTAGCCAACAAAGAATATGGAAACACTCTTGTCAGACTGGCAGGCACTTCCGTGGTTACGGGAGCAAGTAATCTCCGAGCAATGCTCGTAAGCGACGTTACTGGCGCCATCAATGCAACCACGAACGCAATTGTCAATATCCGCGCAAGGCGTTCCGTCAGATCAACCGATTTGTGCAGGAGCGACTGGAACGACACCTTAAACGTCGCAGCCAGCGTCCGTTCCGTGTGCGCGGAGCGAGGAGCTGGTACGAACAGTTGCAGCGTCTGGGCCTCATCAGCCTGCGACCTGTTCCGACCGTGAATGCTTGAGAAGAACAATACCGTGAGAGCCGGATGCGGGAAACCCGCTCGTCCGGTTCGAAGAGGGAGAGCTGAGCGGCAATCGGGTCGTTCAGTTCTCTACTCTACCGCGATCTATCCTCTATTTGTGACTTGCGCAGTTGCGCCGGCACGCAAACTGGCTGCTCTCGCCACGCAGACCTGCCCAAACCGAGATCGCGTCCCCGCCTGCCGTGAGCCAAGAAAAACATTTCGACAAACTCCAAACCCTGGGTATCCTAGAAATAATGTCGCCGACGTTCTCGGCGGAGATCCGGATCTCACATCCCGGGTAAATCTGAATCGGATGGATTCCAATGCAAAAAGACGCGGCCCTAAGCAAAATTCCCACCCCATGCGACGCCTTGCCTGCCACATCGGCGCCCCGATTGGCCCGTCGCGTAAACGATCTGCTGGCTACTGCCGACATTCGCGTTGGGGGCGACCGGCCCTGGGATATTCGCGTCAACGATCCGCGGCTCTATCGCCGCCTGATGTTGGGCGGCCTGCTGGCCCTCGGAGATGCCTACGTCGATGGGTGGTGGGACTGCGGCGCGATTGACCAGTTCTTCGATCACGCGCTGCAAAGCGGATTGGCAAGCCGCTTGCCTTTCGATGTGCACGCTGCAACCTCATTTCTGCTCCAAAAACTGTGGAATTTTCAACGCCCAGGCCGATCGCGGCGCAACGCCGAGGCCCATTACAACCTGGGCAATGACCTCTTTCAGATCATGCTCGACCCCCGCATGTTGTACACCTGCGCGTATTGGAAGAACGCCCACGCGCTGGATGACGCCCAGGGGGCCAAGGTCGAGTTGGCCTGCCGGAAGATCGGACTGCGCCAGGGCCAGCGCGTGCTGGACATCGGCTGTGGCTGGGGAGGCTTCGCCAAATATGCCGCCGAGCGCCATGGCGCAAGCGTCGTAGCGATTAACATTTCCAGCGAACAGGTGAAGTTTGCGACCGAAAGCTGCCGCGGACTCCCGGTCGACGTGCGCCTCCAGGACTATCGCGACCTGAGCGAGCCCTTTGACCACGTCGTGTCTCTGGGATGTATGGAGCACGTGGGACCCAAGAACCATCGTCAGTTCATGCAAACGGCCCATCGCTGCCTGCGCGATGACGGCCTGTGCCTGCTGCACTTCATCAGCGCCCGCAACAGTCTTCCCAATACCCAGGACTCCGAAGTCCTCTGGATCGTCAAGCACATTTTCCCAGGCCTGGTTCCCCCTTCCCTGAAACAAATCGGCGCCGCCATCGACGGCTTGTTTGTCATTGAAGACCTCCACAATTTCGGCAGCGATTACGATCCTACCCTCATGGCCTGGTTCGCCAATTTCGAGCGCGGCTGGCCCGCCATCGAAAAACAATACGGCTCACGTTTTTATCGAATGTGGAAATATTACCTGCTCAGCTGCGCCGGGGCCTTCCGATCGCGCAAATATCAGCTTTGGCAAATCGTCCTCTCAAAACACGGCGTCCGCGGTGGATACCAGGCCGTGCGATGATCCCCAGTTAAAATGCAGCCCCCATGCGCCGGCGACGGACCATCAAACCTACCGCTCCCACCGTCAAGATGCTTAGCGAAGCAGGCTCCGGCACCGGCGACCACTCGACCGCGAAGAAACCGCTGGTCCCGTTGTACGTTCCGTCGGCGTAACCGAAAATATTGCCCTCGGCGTCAATCGTGTTGGCGAAGGACCCGAGCCAGTCGTAAGGCGGGACGCCCAAGGGAAGCAGCCCCTGAAGATCGAGCGCTGACGCGGCCGTGCCGGACCAGAGTAGCGCGTGCGTTTGACCATCGGTATAACCGTAACCGGCTTGCAGTGTGCCATTGGTGTAAGCGGCAACTGAGTCGTCAAACCCGCTGGGGTTGAGATCTACGGCACTGTCTGCCGTGCCGGACCAGAGCAAGGCGTGGGGGCTGGCTGTCATGGGGGCGCAAAACCGGCCAATTGAGGGCGCGCCAAAACCGGCCATTTTGAGGCACAGGAGATTGGGTTATCGACCTTGGCTTTCGGCGGTTGCCGCAAGCCAATGGTGGGATGGCCAATCAACTCAAGATGGCGGAAGTACAAGCAATTTTGGCACTTGCGCAGCGGCTGGTCCAATCGGAACATCGCCCGCCAACTCGGCGTTCACCGGGAGACCGTTGGACGCCACATCCGGTTGTCGGGCGGCGATCCTGCGGTGCCCGGATCGGATTCAAAACCGGCCAGCGCGCCCCTCGGCTCGACGGTGCTCGCCGCAGGCGGCTCGACGGTGCTCGCCGCAGGCGGCTCGACGGTGCTCGCCGCAGGCGGCTCGACGGTGCTCGCCGCAGGCGGCTCGGAGAGCGCGCCCACCGGGTTATCCGGTGCGCCCATCGGGTCGGTCAGTACGGCATCGCCCTGGCGTGAGGTCATTGTTCAGAAGTTGGAAGCCGGGCTGACGGCCCAGCGGATTTATCAAGACATCTCCAGCGATCACGGCTATGCCGGCAGCTATTACAGCGTGCGCCGGTTCATCAAGAAGCTCTCGGCTGCCGCGCCGGCGCCCTTTCGCCGGATGGAATGCGAGCCGGGAGCCGAGTGCAGGTGGACTTCGGCCGGGGTGCGCCCTGGTCGGTCCTGACGGCAAACGCAAAGCAACCTGGGTCTTCCGCATTGTGCTGAGCCACAGCCGCAAGGGGTACGCCGAGGCGGTGGAGCGGCAGACGACCGATGATTTTCTGCGTTGTCTGGAAAATGCCTTTACGCACTTCGGCGGGATGCCGTCAGCGCTGGTGATCGACAATCTTCGCGCGGCGGTGACGCGGGCGGACTGGTTCGAGGCGGAGTTGTGTCCCAAGGTCCGGTCGTTCGCCGAACATTATGGAATCGCCATTCTGCCCACCAAGCCGTACACGCCGCGGCACAAGGGGAAGATCGAGCGGGGCATCGGCTATGTGAAGAGCAATGCTCTCAAAGGCCGGCAATTCGCCTCGCTCTCGGATCAGAACGCGCATCTGCTGACGTGGGAGAAGAGCGTGGCCGACACGCGCATCCACGGCACGACGCGGCGGCAGGTGAAGGAAGTCTTCGAGCAGGTAGAGAAGCCGGCACTGTTGGCTCTGCCGCCGGTGCGATTCGATCTTTTCACCGAGGCGTTGCGCAGTGTTCACCGCGACGGGCACGTGGAGATCAAGGGGGCGTACTATTCGGTCCCGCCGGAGTTTTTGGGCCAGCGGGTCTGGGCGCGGTGGGACGGCGCACGGTCCGGCTGTTCGATCAGAAGATGCGTGCGATCGCTCTGCACGCGCAGCGTCCGCCGGGCAGGTTCTCGACGCAAGACGCCCATATCCTGCCGGAGAAGATCAGCGGCATCGAGCGTGGAACGACCTGGCTTCTCCAGCGGATCGAATGCATCGGGCCGCACGCCACGCAGTGGGCGCAGTCAATGCTTCAGCATCGCGGCATCGAAGGCGTGCGCGTGTTGATGGGGCTGCTGTCGCTGGCCAATCAGC
This sequence comes from uncultured Phycisphaerales bacterium, assembly GCA_963755915.1. Classification (GTDB taxonomy): domain Bacteria; phylum Planctomycetota; class Phycisphaerae; order Tepidisphaerales; family Tepidisphaeraceae; genus PALSA-1353. The sequence goes on along the minus strand of CAVWLP010000002.1, from coordinate 329,126 downwards.
AGCCGCGACCGGCCGTGGAACGAGCCTGCGAGATTGCTCTGGGGCATGGCGCGTATCACCTGCGCTCCCTGCGGCAGCTCATCGAACACCAAAACGGTGCGCCGGTTCAACAACACTTCGAGTTTGTTCAGGAACATCCAATCATCCGCGGACTGGCCGATTACGGACAGTTCGTACGCGACGCAATCACCCAAGCGGAGGCTTTGCCTGCCGCACAACCTTTACAGGCCTGCCCTGAGCAGAGCCGAAGGGAGTCCACCCCATGAGACCTTCGTTGATGCAGACGCTCAAGCAACTTCGGCTTTCAGGTCTGGCGAGCAGCCTTGAAGTTCGCCTGAGCGAGGCGGCCGGCAATCGGCTCGACCACAGTGAGTTTTTGGAACTGATCCTTCAGGATGAACTGAACGTCCGATCCAGCCGGCAGATCGGCCGGCGCGTCAAGGCGGCGATGTTCCGCGACACCAAAAACCTCGACGAGTTCGACTTCTCCTTCAACACCTCCATCAAACGCAAACAGATTCACGATCTGGCCGCCGGCCAGTTCATTCGTGACAAACGTGACGTGCTCTTGCTGGGTCCGCCCGGCGTGGGCAAATCGTTTTTGGCCCAGGCCATCGGACACCAGGCGATCAAGAGCGGCTTGGTGGTCCTGTACCGATCCATCTTCGACCTGGCCCGCGACTTTTTAGGCGACGAGGATCTGGGAGCCCAGGACAAGACGCTGGCCCGGTATCTCAAGCCTGATCTGCTTATCATCGACGACATGGGAATGAAGCAGCTTCCGCGGCGCAGCGGCGAATGCCTGCTGGAGATCGTCATGCGCCGGCACGAGAACCGCTCGACGATGATGACCAGCAACCGTCCACTGGAGGACTGGGCCAAGCTGATCGGCGACGTGCCGGCGGCCACGGCCATTCTGGATCGGTTCCTGCAGCACGCCACGATCATCAACATCACCGGCAAGAGCTACCGCCTTCGGCATGGGGGCCATTCGACTTCGCTCACGGCAGGCCAATCCGGGACACCGGAAAAGACAAATCCAAAAGGACGGCGGAGTACCGCCGGCGATGAAGGGTGCTCCCCCCCGGAAGACACCGTGACAGAGCCGCCGTTGTCTTCTGATGTGGGGGTATCCGCCGGCCAGACGGCGTGAACGGGGACCAATAACTCAAGGAACAGTTGCGTCGGATAGAACGGATGCGGTATAGAATACGTCAGCACATTGGCCGGTTTTGAAGCGCCCCGCCCTGGCTGGTTTTGGCGCGCCCCGTGACAACATTCAAACGGCCAAAGTGGATGTCTGGCTGCCAGAAGCCACCTGACGGAAACAAAAAGTAGAAAAGACTTCCAAGCGGGCGAAGAGAAACCGCGGCATTATTTCGACTCTTATGTGGTCAAAAAATGTCCAAAGCCCCATTCCCCCTTACCCAATTTACCCATCCACCCCAGTTTATTGCGGAGTGTCCAATTTTGTCTCGAAGTCCCCCGAACCAAAAAAATCACCGCACGCAAAATTAAATCATGCCCCGAGGTCCGTATGCGGCGGCCCTGCGCGAAAGACCGCGCGGCATATTTGCCCCAAACACCTGCGCCATATCATCCCATCGCGAATGATGAAAATTGACTGAACGAACACCGCCCCGGACGGCCCCCCATCCGCTGTAAGGAGAAAAAAAGATGTCTACCGAAACCAAATGCCCATTCCACCCCACCCCCGCCAGCCACGGCATGTCCAACCGCGAATGGTGGCCGAAACAATTGCGGCTGGAGTTGCTTCATCAGCATTCCTCCAAATCCAATCCCATGGGCGAAGAGTTCAACTACGCCAAAGAGTTCCAAACCCTCGACCTCGCGGCAGTGAAGAAAGATCTGGCGGCGGTAATGACCAATTCGCAGGATTGGTGGCCTGCCGACTTCGGCCACTATGGCCCACTCTTCATCCGAATGGCCTGGCACAGTGCCGGCACCTACCGCACCGGCGACGGCCGCGGCGGCGGCGGAAGGGGGCAGCAGCGATTCGCGCCGCTTAATAGCTGGCCGGACAATGTGAGCCTCGACAAGGCGCGGCGGCTTCTTTGGCCGGTCAAGCAAAAGTATGGGCGGAAGATCTCCTGGGCGGATTTGCTGATTCTCACCGGCAACGTGGCCCTGGAAACGATGGGCTTCAAGACCTTTGGATTTGCCGGCGGGCGAGTGGACACCTGGGAGCCGGATTTCGATGTTTACTGGGGCTCGGAATCTACCTGGCTGGGAGGCGAAGTGCGCTATGCGCACGGATCGGAGGGAGTTGAAAAGGAAGGGGGTGTTACGGTGACCGACGACATGCCGCACGGGCAAATTCATGGGCGGAATCTGGAGAGGCCGCTGGCGGCCGTGCAGATGGGACTGATTTACGTGAACCCCGAAGGCCCGGACGGCAATCCGGACCCGTTTAAGGCGGCCATTGATATTCGTGAAACATTCGGCCGGATGGCTATGAACGATGAGGAGACGGTTGCACTGATTGCCGGCGGTCACTCCTTCGGCAAAGCTCACGGCGCTGCGCCGACTTCGCACGTGGCGCATGAGCCGGAAGCCGCGGGGCTCGAGGATCAGGGGTTCGGCTGGAAGAACAGCTTCGGCGCCGGCAAAGGCGCCGACACGATCACCAGCGGCTTGGAAGTCACCTGGACGACCACGCCGACCCGCTGGAGCAACGGCTTCCTGGAAATCCTTTTCAAATATGAGTGGGAGCTGACCCGAAGTCCGGCGGGCGCGTATCAGTGGAAGCCCAAGGGAGACGCCGGCGCGGGGATTGTTCCGCATGCCCACGACAAAACCAAACGCATCGCCCCCTCCATGCTGACGACCGATCTCTCTCTGCGCGTCGATCCCGTTTACGAAAAGATCTCGCGGCGGTTCCTTGCCAATCCGGATCAGTTGGCGGATGCGTTCGCCCGCGCTTGGTTCAAGCTCACGCACCGCGATATGGGCCCGCGCGCCCGCTATCTAGGCCCGGAAGTCCCGGCCGAGGAACTGATCTGGCAGGATCCCATCCCCAAGGTGAATCACAAGCTGATCGATGAGAAGGATGCTGCATCCCTCAAATCCAAAATTCTGGCGTCGGGGCTTACGGTTTCAGAGCTGGTCTCCACCGCCTGGGCGTCGGCATCCACCTTCCGCGGATCGGACCTGCGCGGCGGCGCCAACGGGCGCGAATCCGTCTTTCGCCCCAGAAAGACTGGGCGGTAAATCAGCCCACCCAGTTGGCGAAGGTGCTCAAAACGCTTGAAGAAATTCACAGTGCCTTCAACAGCGCCCAGACCGGCGGCAAGAAGGTTTCGCTTGCCGATCTCATCGTGCTGGCAGGGTGCGCGGCGGTTGAGAAGGCCGCGAAGAATGCCGGGCAGGAGTTGACCGTGCCGTTCACTCCCGGTCGCATGGATGCGTCGCAGGAGCAGACGGATGTCGAGTCTTTCTCGGTGCTGGAACCGGCTGCCGATGGGTTTCGCAACTATCTCAGGAAAAAGTTCTCCGTTCCGGCCGAGCATCTGCTGGTCGATAAGGCGCAGTTGCTCACGCTTACCGCGCCGGAGATGACCGTGCTGGTTGGCGGGCTGCGCGTGCTGGGCGCAAACATCGGCCAATCCGCGCACGGCGTCTTCACCAAGCGGCAGGAGACGCTCTCCAATGATTTCTTCGTGAACCTGCTGGACATGGGCACGGAGTGGAAGCCAGTCTCCAGCGAAGCGGACCTTTTCGAAGGGCGCGATCGCAGCAGCGGGGCAATCAAATGGACCGCGACCCGCGTCGATCTCGTTTTTGGATCCAACGCCCAGCTTCGGGCCCTTGCGGAAGTTTATGGCAGCTCGGATGGGCAAAAGAAGTTCATCGAGGATTTCGTCGCCGCGTGGGACAAGGTGATGAACCTGGATCGCTTCGACCTGGCGTGAACGCCTGCCAGAGGCCGTATTTCCCGCATTTTCAGCCCCTTCCTGAAAAAATGGCGATTTTGCGCGCTGAATTCCCCTCTCGTGCATCTAAGGAGGGTGATGGGACCGCTGATCGAGGCAGACGAGGAGCTGGCGCGGTGCAGCAAGAGGGGAGACCGGGAGGCGTTTGAGGAGCTGGTGCGCCGAACGAGCCGGGGGCTTTTTGCGAAGATTTATCTGGAGACGGGGGACTCGCACCGGGCGGAGGATATTGCCCAGGAAGCGTATCTGCTGGCATGGAGGTCGATCGGGTCGCTGAGCGATCCGAAGGCCTTTCGCGGGTGGCTTTTTTCGATCGGGCATAGCGCGCTGCTGCAAAGCGTTCGGCGGGAAGCGCGGGTGAAACAGAGCAATGGGGATGCGGCGATAGCGGCGGTCGCCGATTCTCGGCCCGATCCGCGCGAATCGGCTGCCTCGCGCGAGAGGCGGGAAGCGGTGCTTTCGCTGCTGAGGTCCATGCCGAGGGAATATCGATTGCCGCTGACGATGCGGTATCTTGCCGGGGCGGATTACGAAGCGATAAGCAAGGAGCTGGCCATCAGCAACGGCTCGCTGCGCGGCCTGCTGGGCCGCGGAATGGCGATGCTGCGGGCGGAAATGAAACGGCTGAACATTGAATGAGAATCGAATCATGACATCTGAAACATCACAACACGACTGGTTTGCCGAGCGGATAGCGACGTATCTCACGGATGGGATGAGCGGGGAAGAGCGCCGCGAGTTTGAATCGCACGCAGCCGGGTGCGCGGAATGCGCCGGAAAGCTGGCGTGGGCGAAGGGGGAGGATGATTCGCTGCGCGATTTGTTTGCGGAAATCGCGCCGAGCCCGGGGTTTGAAGATCGGGTGATTCAGCGGCTGCGGAGATCGGGATGGAAAATGGCGGGGCTGATGAATCCCATCCGGCTGCGGCCGATCCGGCTGCGCCCCGTGATCGTGCGAGCCGCGACCGCGGCGGCGGCGATTGTGTTGGTGGGGGGGCTGGGGTATTGGACGGTGCAGGCGATGCAGGGGAGACGTGAGCAGGGGGTGGGGGCGGGAGAGTATGTAGCGAATGATCTGAGCAACCTGCGGCAGATGGGGCAGGCGACTCTCACGCCGAACTTGGGTCCTCTTGCGGCAACGCAGCCCGTGGCAACGCCGCTGAGCTATTCTTACGCAAACCCGAATCCAGACACAAAAGAATTGGGCGGCGGATATCGGATGGGGAAAGGGCTAGAGCCGACGTTTGCGGTGGCAGCGGATATCGCGGCACAGCAGGCGCAAGAGCAAAGTGCCCAGGACGACAGGTCTGGCTATCCAGGTAACTCTTCGAGTTCGACCATTTCACAAAAGGCGCTTTCCGAGGACGGTGCAAAGGATGAACTCTCTGCCGCAAACAAGCCGGCGCCGACGGCGGCATATACGTATGACAGCGAGCTAAAAGCCCCGGCACCGGGCGAGGCGGAAAGCTACGAGCCTGCGAGTGTGGATGCGGCAAAATCGGTGGAGAACCTGCAATCGGAGGCCGCGGTGTCGTCGGCAAGCGCGGGCCAGACAACGCCGCCTGCGCCCGGCGAGGCACGCCGTTTTGGCGGCGGCGGATTCGGTGGGGGGGTGGCGCCGGTGGTCGTGCTGGGGGTGAGTCGTCACGGAGCGAGAGTCCCCAAGCCGATCAAACCGGGCAACCGGAATCCGGGCGAAAAATTATCCGCAATGGCGTGATGTCCTTCGAAGTGGACAGCTTCGACTCAGCCTTCGTGCAGATCAGCAAGATTGCCGCCGAGGAGGGTGGGTTTGTTTCCGACACGGATTCGAACAAGCTGGATAACGGGAAGATGAGCGGCGCCGTCACCGTTCGCGTGCCGCCCGAGCATCTGGATACTCTGGTTTTGAAGCTTCGCGCTGGGAGATCTGAAGGCGCAACAGATTACCTCGGAAGACATCGCACGGCAGTACACCGATCTTCAGAGCGAGCTTCGGGCCGCGCAGGCGATGGAGGACCGGCTGCTGGAGATCATCAAGACGAGCAAGGGGACGGTGAGGGAACTGCTGGCCGCGGAAGACCAGGTCGGCGTCTGGCGGGAAAAAGTTGAGCAGGTGACCGGGCAGATCAACTATGACAACAACCTGGTTTCGCTCTCGACGCTGCAGATTTCGCTGATGGAGCGCGATTTTCGCCAAGCGGCGCTGGCCAGCGAGCAGGAAGTTGTGGACATGGGGATTGAGACGGCGGATGTGGAGAAAGCCCGCGACCAGGCGATGGCCGCGCTGGACGGGGTAAAGGCGCGGATTATCCAGGCGGAATTGAAGAAGCTGGATGCCGGGCAATTTCAGGCGACGATCATGGCGGATGTTTCGCCGGATGCGGCGGGGCCGATCATCGATCAGCTCAGAGGATTGGGGCGAGTGGCGCGGATGAATATCAATCGGCAGCAGACTTTGCCTCAGGGAACGACAGCCGTGCCGGGGCTGAAAGTCGAGCGGCTGGATACGCAACTGGTGATTTCGATTTACAACCTGGCGAATGTCGCGGCGCGGCAGACGAGCAGCGTTTCGATGGCTTGCCCGGACGTGGAGACGGCGTATCACGCGATTCTTTCGGCCGTGACGGATGCGGGGGGTCGGGTGGTGAATTCGAGCCTGAACCGGATCAAGCCCGAGCAGGCGGATGCGTCCCTGAATTTCGACGTTCCGCGCGAAAAGGCGGGGGCGCTGCTGGCGCAGATCAGGGAGCTGGGTGAAGTCATGCAGCTTACGGTGACGGAGAATCCGGACGCGGAAAATGTCACCGATGCCAAGCAGGCGTTTGACCTGACGCTGGCATCGGCGGCGGCGGTGGCGCCGCGGGAGTCGGCGCAGATCACGCTGATGCCGGGGCAATCGGTGGCTAAGGCGTATCAGGCGATGCTCGCGATCGTGCGCAAGGACGGGGGGAATGTGACGACGGCCCAGCTCCAGGAGCAAAGTGGGGGTTCCGATTCGGCGACGCTTGCGTTTGATGTGGGGCGGGAGCATCAGGGCGAAATCGAGCAGGCGATCGTGGATGCGGTGGGGACCAATGGGCGGGTGATTTCGCGCTCCAGCAGCCGGTCGACGGATACGGAGCACACGCTCGACAGCAAGGTGGGGTATTGCCTGACGCTGGCCAGTGCCGATGCGCTTCAGCCGCGGGAAGTGACGGCGCGGACGATCGCGGTTGCCGATGTGAGCGGCGCATACGGGCGGATTCTGGCAGTCGCGCAGCAGGCCGGCGCGAAAATCGCCGCGGCCAATCTCGATCAGTCGAATCCTTCGAGCCCATCGGGTCAGCTCGACCTGGTCGTTACGGCCGCGGCGAAGGAGAAAGTCGAGTCGGCAATCCAGGATTCCGGCGGCGGAACGATTTCAAAAAGCGTCGCCCGCTCGGCGGATATGAACGCGACGACCGATGAAAAATCGGAGCTGCGATTGACGATCCAGGATTTGAACGATTTGCCCGCCCGGCAGACGACGACCATGAACGTGCAGGTTTCCGACCCGGAGAGTGCCTTGGGCGATTTGCAGGCGGCCGCCCTGGCGGCGGGGGGACGCGTCGTCGAGCAGCACCTGGTGAAGAACGACAAATATGAGGGGCATCTCGTGGTCGTCGTTCCGCTGAGCAAGGGGGCGGACTATGTAAACCAGGTTCGCGACAGCGGCACCGTGCAAACGGTCGAGAGCACCGAAGATTTAAGCGTGCCCGCGGCTGATTTCGCCCAGGCGAAGCTGGATGTCACGCTGGCTGCCGGCAGCGGAATCGTTGGCCCGGATGCCGGGCTCTGGCAGGGTTTGAAAAATGGGATCAGCGCTAGCGTGCATGGGCTGGCGTACAGTTTGGAATTGGTGACGATTGGCCTTTGCCTGATCCTGCCGTGGGCCGCGTTGGGGTGGCTGGCGTGGAGGATTTGGCGGAGATTCAGGGGAAGGGTTGCGGGCGGCGCGTAAGCAAAAGTGATAGGATCGCAGGCAGTTTGATGTCGCAGGATGCGCAAATATCCCATACCAAGCCGCGGGCGCGGATTGCGTGGTGGAAATGGGGAGTGGCACTGGTACTGCTTGGATTGGCGGGGTGGTACGTCAGCGCCAATGCTGGGCGGTGGAAGGACCGGTTTGTTCCGCGAAAGTTCAGGGTAGTGGATGCGGGGCAGGTGTATGCCAGCGGACAGATCGATCGGCATCTGATCCGCGGGGTGTTGGGGGACAATCACATCAACACGATCGTGGCCCTGGTTTCGGATGATCCGACCGATCCCGACGTGCAGGCGGAATTGCAGGCTGCTAAGGACATGGGGATCGAGCGGTTTGTCGATCCGCTGCTGGGGGACGGGACGGGGGATATTCACGAATATGCCAACGCGGTGCAGCAGATGGTGGAGGGCGCAGGGCCGGGCGGGTGGTGCTGGTTCACTGCTCAAGCGGGGCGCAGCGGACAAACGGGGCGGTCTTTTTCTACCGGGTGCTGGTGGAGCATGGGGATCCGGACGAGGCGGCGCGGGAGATGCTGCGCAACGGGCATGATTCGCATAGCAACCCGGCGCTGATTCCGTATCTGAATTCGCATATTGGGGAGATGGCACAGTTGCTGAAGGAACGCGGGGTGATTGATAGCGTGCCGGAGCACTTGCCGCAGATCAGCGTGCGATAAATTTGCGGGTATATCAGGTGGTGATCTGCACCGCCTGCTGCGGCACCGAAGCGGTCATCGGATGAGGAACGTGATCTTCATCCATGGGAATCTCATCGGTGATGACATTGAATCTGCTGAGTTGCGTCGGCCCAAATGAAGTCGTGATGGCCACGTCGACGGCGTCGCGGCCGCGGGCCATGACGACGCGTCCGACGCGCGGCATATTGTGCCGGGCGTCGAAGGTGTACCAGCGGCCATCGAGGAAAACTTCGGTCCAGGCGCTGAAATCCATGGGGTCGGGATTGATCGGCACGCCGATGTCGCCCAGGTATCCCGTTGCATACCGGGCGGGAATGTTCAGGCAGCGCAGAAGCGCGATCAGGAGGTGGGAAAAATCGCGACAGACGCCCTGTCGCTCCTTGTACACATCAAACGCCGTCTTGTTGACCCGGGCGAACTGATATCCAAACTGCACATGGTTGTGCACCCAATCGCAAACCGCCTGCACGCGCGTCCAGCCGGGAACGGTGTTTCCAAACAGGTCCCAGGCAATCTGGCTGAGATGATCGGTTTCGCAATATCGGCTGGCGAAGAGGAACTGGATCGCCTCGGGCGGCAGGGCATGGACGTCCCACTGTCTGGCGTCGGGCTGAATGGCATCGGGAAGGCCGGTATCGCGGACGATGGCCTCGTGGGTAAGCCGAAGCTGTCCGATGGGGGCGAGCAACCGGCCACAGCGGTTGCCGAAGGAGTCGATGAAGGTGGAAATCGGTACCGAAGGGGAGGATTGGATCACTTCGGGCGCAGAGAGGCTCCCCAGCCTGGAGGGATGCGTATAGAGCATCAGGATCATGGGAGTGGGAGCGGGGATATCGAATATAACGTCAAAACCGATGCGGATTAGCATAATACGACTGTTCTTTCCCGCGGTTGTTCAAGAGATAAAGTCTAACAAGAGTGCTATCCTCCCGATAGACAGAAATTGGGGCGGATGAATAAATTGTGCGGTGCCTGGGGCTTCCCTTGTGACGGGGTTGGAGGGAAAATCGTGAGGGTAGTTGCAGGAGTGTCGATATGACGGATGAGAAGCGCAATGAGGAGAGCGGGGAAGAGCGGACAACCTGGCCGATGGTTTTGTTTTTCGCGTGCCTGGGGCTCGGTTTTGCGGCCAGCGCCGTGGAATATGAACGGGTGACCGCGACAGCGCAGCGCGACCGGGCGGACGTATTGGCGGCGGTCGATTCGGTGATGGAAGGGCGGATGGAGGATCTTGGAAAATTCCTCTCCAATCCGCAAACCCAACTGATTCACCTTGCCTCAACAGCCGATTCGGGGTTTGCCGGGGCGGTGATCGCGTGGAACAGCAGCGAGCAGCGCGGATATCTGATGTGCGACCAGTTACCGGTGCTCGATCAGGGCGATGAATATGAAGTCTGGGCGATCAGTTCTGCCGACGGCGCGGTGAAGCTTGCCAGTATCCAGGCCAAGGCGGGGAGCAGCATCTATTCTTTCGAGGCGAGCGGATTGCTCGGAGGATCGGTAGCGGCTAAAACCCGTGTGGAAATTACCGCGGGCGCGCGGTCGCCGAATAAAAGTCCGATGTGGGCTGGTGAAATTGAGTGAGACCGACCATAGAATCGAAACAATCAACCAGAAGGTGCGACTATGGTAGCCATCCGATGCACTGAGAAGCCCGGCAGGAATCCCTCGCACACCCCCAACAAGCTTCTGGAGCAGGTCCAGAACAAGGGTTACTACAGCTATTTTTCCAACGAAACCTGGCAGCCGAGCGTGAATCTCTACGAGAGCGATTCGGCCTACCTGGTTTGCGTGGACCTCGCCGGCGTGGACAAGGAGAAGATCGACATTGAAGTCGCCGACGGGCGGCTGCGGCTTCAGGGGAATCGAATTGTGCCGATGAGGGCTGACAGCACGACGGCGCCGGGCGAGCGGGTGAGGGTTCACCTGATGGAAATCGATCACGGGGCCTTTGTGCGGGACGTTGAGTTGCCGCAGGACGTGCATCACGAGCGCATCAACGCGCGGTATCGCGACGGCATGCTTTGGATCGAACTGCCTAAGAAACATTAAAAAATGTCCGAATCACAAGTCATTGAACGGAGTCCGACGGCGACGGTAATCCGCACGGCCGGCAATGGGCAGTCGCTCTCCATCCCCAGCCTGATTCCCATCCTGCCGATCCGGAACATCGTGGTTTTCCCCGGCACGGTTATGCCGCTGAACGTGGGACGCCAGAAGAGCAAGAACCTCCTCGATGAGGTGATGCCCGCCGAAAAATTGATCGGCGTGGTGACCCAGAAAAACGCCGAGGTGGAGGATCCCGGCAACGGCGATCTGTTCACGGTCGGCACGGCGTGCATGATCCTGAAGCTCTTCAAGCTGCCGGACGGCAACCAATCAATCATCGTGCATGGCCTGGTCCGCTTCCGGCTGCTGGGGATCGAACAGACCGAGCCTTTCGCGATGGGGCGGATCGAGGTGCTCGAAGACGTTCTCTCGCCGGGCACACAGCTCGACGCTCTCGTGGCATCGGTTCGCCAGCAGGCGAATCGAGTGATCGAGCTTTCCCCCAACACGCCGGACGAAGCGGCGCAGGTGCTCAACAGCATCACGACGCCCTCGGCGCTGGCGGATTTTCTGGCCGCCAACCTGCCGATCGAAAAAGACGACATCGCCGAAAAACAGCGGATGCTCGATGAAACCGACGTCGAGAAGCGTCTGCAAATCATCGCCTCCCGCCTGGCGACCCAGCTCGACGTGCTGGAGCTTCAGAACAAAATCCAGTCGCAGGTGAAGGAAAACATCGACAAGAGCCAGCGGCGGTACTATCTGCAGGAGCAGCTCAAGGCCATCCGCAAGGAACTGGGCGACAGCGAATCCGCCGGTGGCGGCAGCGAGCTTGATACGCTGCGTCAGCGGCTGGAGGCGGCGCAGCTTCCCGAAGCGGTGATGAAGGAAGCGACCCGCGAGCTGAACCGGCTCGACACCATCCCCAGCGCCAGTCCCGAATACGGCGTGATCCGGACCTATCTCCAGATCGTCAGCGAGTTGCCCTGGTCGGTCATGACGACCGACAAGATCGACCTCAAAGAGGCGCGCAAGATCCTGGACCGCGATCATCACGACCTGGAAAAGGTGAAACGCCGAATCCTCGAATACCTGGCCGTGCGAAAACTGAAGCCCGATGGCGGCGGGGCGATCCTCTGCTTCGTCGGCCCGCCGGGCGTCGGCAAAACTTCGCTCGGCAAAAGCATTGCCGAGGCGATGGGACGGAAATTCATCCGCGTCGCCCTCGGCGGTGTGCGCGATGAAGCCGATATCCGCGGCCATCGCCGCACCTACATCGGCTCCATGCCCGGGCGGATCATCGCCGAGCTTCGCAAGGCCGGTACGCGAAACCCCGTCATGATGCTCGATGAAATCGACAAAGTCGGCGCCGATTTCCGCGGCGATCCCGCGGCCGCCCTGCTGGAAGTCCTCGACCCCGCACAAAATCACACCTTCACCGATCACTACCTCGACGTGCCGTTCGATCTATCCCACGTTCTGTTCATCGCCACCGCCAACACGATGGACCCGGTGCCCGGTCCCCTGCGCGACCGCATGGAAGTGATCGAAATCCCCGGCTACACCAACAGCGACAAGCTCGACATCGCCCGCCGATACCTCGTCCCGCGCCAACTGGAAGCCAACGGCGTCCCGATCAAGGATGTGAAATTCCAGGACCAGGCGCTGATGTGGATCATCGAAGGCTACACCCGCGAGGCGGGGGTGCGAAATCTCGAGCGGCAGATCGGCGCGATCGCCCGCTCCGTGGCCGCCGACATCGTCGAAGGCAAAGCACAGAAAGCCACCATCACCAAGGAGCGGGTGAGCGAAATCCTCGGCCCGCGAAAATTCGACCCGGAGCTTGCCAGCCGCACGAGCGTGGCGGGCGTGGCCACGGGTTTGGCCTACACGCCTGTGGGCGGGGAAATCCTGTTTATCGAAGCCACCCGCATGCCGGGCGCGGAACGATCACTCTCACGGGCCAGATTGGCGAGGTGATGAAAGAATCCGCGACGGCCGCCTACAGCCTGATCCGCTCGCGGTCGCAGAGCCTGGGGATCGATCCGAAACTCGTCGCCGAGAGTGACATTCACATCCACGTGCCGCAGGGCGCCGTCCCCAAAGACGGCCCCAGCGCCGGCGTGGCGATGTTCACGGCGCTGGCGTCGCTGATGCTCAATAAGCCCGTCCGGCACGACGTCGCGATGACCGGCGAGATCACCCTGCGCGGATTGGTTCTGCCCATCGGCGGGTTGAAGGAAAAGACGCTGGCGGCCAAGCGAGCGGGGATCAAAGAAGTTATCGTTCCCAAGCGCAACGAGCGCGATTTGCCCGATCTTCCCCCCGAGGTTCGCGACACGCTGAAGTTCCATTTCGTCGAAAACATCGACCAGGTCCTGAAAATCGCCCTGGGGGCGGTAACGCGGAAAAATGTCGCGGCTAAGCCCGGCAAAATGGCGCGGGCCAGAAAATAGTCCTTTAATCTCCGCCCAAAAACCTTAATTTTGCCCGTTCACAGCTCAGCTCGCCGGGGTTTACTCTGTAGGTACGTTGTTACATAGAAAGGAGCTTACATGAGAAGCACATTACGCAAAGCGACAACGGCAATGCTGGCTGTGGGTGCGATGTCGATGCTGTGGGCCTGCGAGGCCACCGTCGTGGCCCCAGGACCGCCGCCGCCACCCGGCTTCGTTATCGGCGCCCAGGTCGACGTCGTCGATGCCTATGGATATCACCATCATGGGTATTACGACGATCACCATAATTGGCACGGAGGATATTACGACAGCGGCCACGTCTATCACGCGGATAGAAACGATTGGCACCGCTGATTGTGGGTGAATTGCCAGTTGCGAGTTGCAAGCAAATCCGCTTGCAACTCGCAACTTTGTTGGCGAGGAGCGAAGCGACATGAGAAACATTCTTCAAGGAGTCGTGGCGGCCAGCGTGACAGCCGGCGTTTTAATGAGCCTCTCCAGCGGCTGCATGTATCGCCATGATCACGAGCAGGTCGATATCGTGGATGCCCAGGGGTATCACCACAAGGGATACTACGACGACAGCCACGCCTGGCACGGCGGGTGGACCGACGAACACAACACCTTCCATGACGATCCGAACGACTGGCATCGATAATTGTGTTTGAATCGCTAATGACGCAGCGAGCTTGCGAGCCGGATGGAGCCATCTCTCGCAGCTCGCTTTTTTTATGCGCTGGAATTGATCAGAGCGACTTGCCGCCGATTGTGACAGGAATGCCCACAGGCTGGGGGTGCGGAGCATAGCTCGGCTCGATCGCCAACTGCAGCGGCCGGCGCTTTCCCGCTGGCGGAAGCCCGTCTTCGTCGATGATCCGCTGGATGGCCATGATCCCCTCGATCAACGTTTCCGGCCGCGGCGGGCAGCCAGGCACGTAAACATCCACCGGCATAAACTGGTCGATCCCCTGAATCGTCGCATAAACGTCAAACACACCGCCCGTGCTCGCACAAGCTCCCATGCTGATGACCCACTTGGGCTCGGTCATCTGCTGATAAATATGCTGAAGCACGGGCATCATCTTGCTGGTCACCCGCCCCGCGACGATCAGCAGATCGCTCTGCCGGGGGCTGAAGCGCATCGCCTCGGCGCCGAAGCGGGCGAGGTCATACCGGCTCGAGGCAGTCGCCATCAGCTCGATCCCGCAGCAGGCGGTCGCGAACGGCATCGGCCAAAGCGAGCTGCGCCGCGCCCAGTTGACGACCTTCTTAAGCTGCGTGGTCAGGAAATTGTCGGGCAACGTCTGCGTGTCCATGGGTGCTCAATTATAGAACAAATATCGGCATTAATCCCAACGAAATACGCCTTTACCCCAGGCGTAAATATAAGCCACAAGCAGGATCACCACGAAGGTGATCATTTCCATCAGCAGAATCCAGCCGTTGGAGCTGGTGTCCTTGCGCACATGCTGGGCGAAAATCGTGGCCCAGGGGTAGAAAAAGACGATTTCCACGTCGAACACCAGGAAAATCATGGCCACGATATAGAACCGGACGTTGAACCGCTTTCTCGCGTCCCCGATGGGCACCATCCCGCTTTCGTACGTCGTTTCCTTGCCGGGCCCGGTTCGACTGGGGCCGACCCAGATGGAAAGGGCGATATTCATGGCGGAAAAGCCGACGCCGATGATGATCAGCAAAACGACCGGCATCCAGGAGCCGACGGGGGAGAGGGGTTGCTGCTGGGCGAGGAGGGTGAGGGTCATGGAAAGAGTAATCTATTTGCAGGAGGCTCGTCGGGCAAGTCTCGCCCCCCTCTTACCCCCTCGCCCGGTACGCCGGGAGAGGGTTGGGGTGAGGGCCTTGGAAAAAACGTGCTTGATTACACACGACTGCCCTCGCCTACACGGGGGGCGGGGGTGATCTGCGGAGGCTGACAATAGCCCCCACCGCCAAAAAAATAAACGCGAAGGCCACCAGCACCGTCCCCCAGCTTTCCGGCGTCGTAGGAATCAGGTCCACCACCTCTTTCAAAAAAGCGTTCCAGAGTCGAACGTACCAGTGGCCGATCTGATCGGCGGTCGGGCCATAGTCGATCGCGAGAATCGCCGTCGCTCCGGCCGCTAGGGACCAGAGCCAGTACGGCCGCAGGAAGCAGTACGTCAGATCAAGATAAGCCGCGATGGTCGTCAGCCGCAGCGTCGTGACGAAGACATGCCCGATGCGGCCGGTGTAAATCGTCAGCTCGCCCGGACAGCTCGCGGAGACAATGATCGCCGCGATCGGCAGAAGAATCTGCAGCAGCACAATGTCCTTGCGCGGCATCGGCAGCGAGTTTTGCGCGAAGCTCAGAATCATCGTCAGGGCGAGCAGCGCTGGCGCCGCCATCGCGCCGTAAAACGGCACGTCGTAAACGTAGTGCAGGATGCCAAGATGCGCCGCCAGCGAAAGCGTCGGCAAAACCGTAAAGACGATAAGGGACGGCGTCAGCGGCGAAGCCTCCCCATCCGAGGCCAGATATCGCGCGAGAAACCTGTAAACCGCCGGCATGAGCCCCACGATCCACCACCCCGCGTAAAACGCCATCGGCGAAACCCGCCCGTCCGGCGTCCGCCCGAAAAGAATCGGCAGGGCAAGGATCCCGGCAATCTGGATCAGGATGAAGACGAATTCCGCGTAGCGCCGGCGGGCGCCGAGGATGCGCATGATGACCGCCAGCTTCGCGATCGCCGCCAGGAAGCACAAAAGCGCCACCAGCGGCCCGATCCACGATTTCTGCGTGGAGATTTCCGCGTTGAGGAAGGTGATGTCGATGAAGAAAAACGCCTCGACCATCACCAGCATCATCCCGTCGTGGCGCAGCCCGCGATAAAGAAGCAGATAGGCGGCCAGCGCGAGGACCGACGCTTCATAAATGTTAAGCGTCGTAATCAGCACCAGAAGGCGATTGGTGGAGATGCTCAGCCAGGAGAGCGAATTGGTGAGCGCCAAACACCCTGCCAGCATGCAGCAGGCGCTGATCAGGTAAAATGGGTTGGAATCGAGGAAAGACCGCAGAATCGAGCGGGCGGTGGGTTGGGCCGGCATAGGGGGATCTCCGATGGTGGTTCGAAGGATCCTTGCGCTCCCGATGCAATCAATATGCGCGGCGGGCTCGGCGGGTTTCAGAAAAAATGGGAAATCTCAAATCTGAAATTTTAAAGTGAAATTCGAAACTCGGCAATCCGTCATTTATGAGAGGTGATCTGTGCTTCAGGAGATTCCGCGCCTGCACCGTTGCCATTTCCATTCACGTCGTGGCCCATGACGGCGACGCCTTCGGCCGTGACATGGCGAACGGAATGGAAAAAGCTGGTGCGATTCAGCACCCGCTCCTGGAATTGCTCCAGGTAAAGGTAAATCACCGGCGTGATGTAGAGCGTAATGAACTGCGAAACGATCAACCCGCCGACGATCACGAGCCCCAGCGGCCGGCGCGAAGCACCATCCGCGCCAAACCCCAGCGCAATCGGCAACGCCCCCATTAGGGCCGCCAGCGTCGTCATCATGATCGGCCGGAAGCGGTTCATGCTGGCGTCGTGGATCGCGTCCACGCTGTTCTGCCCCTGGGCCATGCGCTGAAGCGCGAAGTCGATCATCATGATGCCGTTTTTCTTGACGATCCCCATGAGCATGAACATGCCGATGTAGGCGTAGAGGGACGCCTCTTCGCCGAAGAGGAAGAGGGTGAGCAAACCGCCAACGAGTGCGACCGGCAGGGATGACAGCACCGTGATCGGATGAATGTAGCTCTCGTAAAGAATGCCCAGCACGACATACATCACGAATACAGCCAGTAGCATCAAAATCGCCAGCGACGAAATCGTATCGGCGAAGTCCTTGGCCTTGCCCTGCAGGCTCCCGCGAATTCCCGCCGGAACGATCGTTGCCGCCGCCTTGTTAATATAATCCGTCGCCGCGCTCAGTGGCACATCGGGCGGGAGATTAAAGTAAATCGTCACTGACGCAAATTGATTGATGTGATTCACCGACTGCGGCCCAAGAATCTCATGCCACTTCGCCACCGCCGACAGCGGCACGATCCGCTGCCCGTCGTCCGTGCGAACGTACAGAAGCGAAAGATCCATCGGCAGCGACCGATCACTCGCGCTGGTCTCAAGAATCACCTGGAATTGATCCTCCGGTTTCTTGATCAGGTAGACATAGTTCTGCGAATAAGCCTGGCTCAGCGTGTTTTCGATCGCCGTCGCCGAGATGCCGTAGGTCGACGCCTGATCGCGCAAAATGTCGATCTGAAGGAACGGAGTCTCGTTATAAAGGTCCGGCTGAATGCTCGCGAACCCCATGTGCCCGTTATAGGTAAACTTCGACATCGCCCCCATCATTTTCATCGCCGTCAGATCGACCTCATCCCTGTCGATGCCGGAGACGGCATAGGCATTGTCGCCCAATTGCGTTGCCGTCGCCCCCGTGCTGATCTGAAGCACCGGCTGCGGCGTCATCACCGAAAGCGTATTCAGCACCGCATGCAGCTTCCCCATTAACATGCCGGTAACCATTGCAATCGGCGGCCGCTGGGTCGGGGGATATAAAAACGCAATCAGAAATCCCTGGTTCGGCGGCAGAAACTGCGACAGCCCCGTCAGCGTAAAGCTCACATGCACCGCCGGATCGGCCCGAATGATCTTGTCCGCCTGGTCCTGGTACGTATGCATCTGCTCGGGCGACGCTCCCTGCTTGGCAATCATCACTCCAAACGCCAAACTACTGTCCCCAATCGGCAAAAATGATTTGGGAATATTCATCAGCAGCCAGACCGTCCCCACCAGCGTCGCGATCCAGATGATCAGCGAGATCGGCCGGTGGTTCAGGAACCAGGTGAGCGAATCTCCATAGACCGTCAGCACCCGGTCGATGACATAGTTGCCGATCCGCTCCATGAGCGTCTTGTGATGCTCCTTGCCGCGCATCGCCAGCATGCGCGAGCACATCATCGGCGTCAGCGTCAGCGAAACGATGCCCGATGCGAAGATCGAAACAACGATCGTAATCGCAAACTCGCGGAAGATTCGCCCCACCAGCCCCGGCATGAACACCAGCGGCAAAAACACCACCGCCAGCGAAATCGTCATCGACAAAATCGTAAAGCTGATCTGCTTGGCGCTGTTGATCGAGGCCACCAATGGCCCCTCCCCATGCTCCATCCGGCTCACCGTGTTTTCCAGAAACACAATGGCGTCATCCACCAGAAATCCAATCGCCAGCGTGAGCGCCATAAGCGAAAGATTGTCCAGGCTGTACCCCAGCATCTGCATCACGATGAACGTGATCAGCAGCGAAAGCGGCAGCGCCACGACCGGAATCAGCGTATCCGCCGCCCGCCCCAGGAAGGCGAAAATCACCAACACGACCAGGACAAACGCAATCACCAGCGTCTCCTGCACGTCCTTGGCCGAATTGACGATCGATGCCGACCGGTCGTAAATCAGCGTCAGTCTCACCGATGGCGGAAGCTGGGTCTGAATTACCGGGATCAGATCGCGCACGCTCTTGGCCACCTCGACCGCGTTCGACCCCGCCTGCCGAAAAACCGCCAGGACGACCGTGGCCGTCGGAACGGTGACATCGCGCACCCAGAAGTGCATGTTCATCCGCTCGTCTTCGACGGTGTCCTTCACCTGCGCCACGTCTCCCAGATAAACCGGATTCCCACCGCGGAAAGCGATCACCAGCTTGCGATAGTCTTCCGCGTCATTCAGTTGCCCCTGCGGCTGAAGCAGGAAGGTCATGTGCGGCCCGTCAAACTGCCCGGCGCCCTGGTAACTGGTCCCCGCGCGAATGGCGGTCGCGAGGTCGTTCATCGTCATCCCGCGAATCGCCAGCGCCGATGGATTCGCGTCGATCCGCACCGCCGCCTTCGACCCATACACCGCCACCCGCGAAACGCCCGGAAGAATGCTCATCCGCTGCGAAACCTCCGTGCTCGCATAATCGTAAATCTGCCCCGCCGTCACCGAATTGCTCGTCAGCGCGATGTACTGAATCGGCTGATCGTTCGGGTTCGTCTTGGTAAACGTCGGCGGCGATGGCAAATCCGTCGGCAAGCTCCCCTGCGCCTGCGTAATCGCCGCCTGTACATCCGTCGCCGCCGCGTCGATGCTCTTGCTCAGATCAAACTGAAGAACGAAATTCGTAATCCCCTGTTGGCTCGAGCTGGTCACAACCTGCAGCCCCGGAATCTGCATGAACTGCTTTTCCAGCGGCGTGGCGCAGTTCGCCGCCATCGTTTGCGGGCTCGCCCCCGGATAACTCACCGTCGCCTGGATCACCGGGTAATCCACCGCCGGCAGATCGTTCACCGGCAGCGCGCGATACGCCATCACCCCAAACAAAATGCACGTGACCGTCAGCAGCGTCGTCATCGCCGGCCGACGAATAAACGGCTCGGAGAGATTCATGTACCGGCTCCCGGCGCGGAAGGCGCCGCGGCATTCACAATGATTACCTGCATTCCCGGATTCAGCATGAACTGCCCCGTGCGCACAATGCTTTCATCACCCTTCAACCCCTTGGTAATCACCACCATATCCCCCTGCCTCTGCCCCGGCGTCACATCGCGCTGATCCGCCTTGTTGTCGCTTCCCACGATGAACACAAACGGCCCCTGCTGCCCGATCTGCACGGCTTCATTGGGGATCAACATCGCGTGGTTCAACGTCGTAAGGATCAAACGCACATTCACAAACTGACCGGGCCAGAGCTGCCGATTCGAATTCGCAACCGTCGCCCGCAGCCGAATCGTTCCCGTGCCGTCCTGAACCGAGTTGTCCAGAAAATTCACGCTCCCCTCGATCTGCCGATCCGGAAGGTCCGGCGTACTGACAATCACCTTCAGCGGCCCCTTCGCCAGATTCTCGCGCACGCTGTCGAGCTGATCCTCCGGCACCGTGAAATCCACATAAATCGGCACGATCTTCTGAACGCTCAAGAGGTTCGTATTGTTGGCCATCACCACGTTGCCCACGTCAACCAGCCGCTGCCCCGCTCGCCCGTCGGTGGGGGAAACGATCGAGCAGTTGTCCAGATTCCACTTCGCGGTTTCGATCTGCGCCTGCGCCGCCTTCACATTCGCCTGGCCGACATCGACGGTGTTCTTCGCGTTGTCGTAGTCCTGCTGGGAGACGGCCTTGCTCGGCAGCTCGCTGGCGACACGATCGAAATTCGTCTTCGCATTTTCGAGCTGGGCCTGAGCCTGCTCGCGCGGCCAAGGCCTGATCCAAAAGCGCCTCGAACGGAGTCTGCGCAATCAGGAAAAGTTTCTGCCCCTTTTTCAGATCGGCCCCATCCTCAAAATATCGCTCAATAATCTGCCCCGAAACCTGCGGCACGATGTTCACGGCCTCCGTCGCGGTCGTCCGCCCAATCTCATCCAGATAAGACGGCACATCCTGAAACACAACGGGCGCCGTCGTCACCTGCGGCGGCGGCATCTGAAACCCGCCCGAGGCGCTGGCGCGATTGCACCCGGAAACCACCGCCATACCCACAAAACCGGCCGCAAACAGACCAACGATCATTTGACGAAACATCGATATTCCTTTGGCCCCTGACTCTATCGACGGGATATTAGACCCTGTGGCGTCAGGGATTTCCACATTAAGTTAAAAGAGCTAACTCACCGCGCGAACCGACTCACGTCATTTAACCCACACCGTTTTGATGTTTACAAACTCCTGAATCCCAAAACACCCCAGCTCCCTTCCCCACCCGCTGTTTTTCACGCCGCCAAACGGCAGCCGCGCGTCCGATTTCACGATCCCGTTGATGAAAACGGACCCCGATTCAATCCGGGCAGCAAGCGATTGGGCTTTTTGCAGATTATTGGACCAGATGCTCGCCCCCAGCCCATACCGCGACGCGTTCGCGAGAGCGACCGCCTCATCCGCATCCTCGGCGGCCACGACAGCCCCGACCGGCCCGAACGTCTCCTCATCAAAAGCCGCCATGCCGGGCCCAACGTCGCTCAGCACAGTCGGCTCATAAAAATATCCTTTGTCGCCCCAGCGCTTCCCCCCCAATTTCAATTTCGCCCCCTTGGCGATGCTCCGCCGAA
The DNA here is from genome assembly GCA_963755915.1 of uncultured Phycisphaerales bacterium. Classification (GTDB taxonomy): domain Bacteria; phylum Planctomycetota; class Phycisphaerae; order Tepidisphaerales; family Tepidisphaeraceae; genus PALSA-1353. Next base: position 307,870 of record CAVWLP010000002.1, on the reverse strand, counting down.
CCTGGTCGTGAAGGGTTTCCAGAAGATCGAGCCGGGCAAGCGGGCCGATCTGCGTCGCCCGATCCATCGGGTCGCCGATTTTCATCCCCGCCATCGCCGCGATGAACGCCCCTTCGAATTCGCCCAGAATCGCCCGCTCAACGATGAACCGCTTGGCCGCGATACAACTCTGCCCGTTGTTGATGCAGCGCGATTCGGCAGCACGCGCCGCGACGGTGGCAATATCCGTATCCGCCAGAACGATGAACGGGTCCGATCCCCCAAGCTCCATGACGGTCTTTTTGAAGCGCGCCCCGCTGCCGAAGCAACCGCCCGGCCCGCGCGCTCGCTGCCGGTCAGCGTCACCGCGCGAACCGCATTGTGCGAAATCAGATTCTCCGCCGCCGCGTTGTCGGAGATAAGCAGCGCCGAAAAAACCCCGGCCGGAAATCCCGCTTCGGCAAAAACTATCTCAAGCGCAATCGCACACCCCGGCACATTCGGCGCATGCTTGAGCAGCCCCACATTTCCCGCCATCAGCGCCGGCGCCGCAAATCGAATCACCTGCCAGAGCGGAAAATTCCACGGCATGATCGCCAGCACTGGCCCGATCGGATCAAACCGCACGAAACTTTCCGACGCATCCGACGAAATCGTTTTGGGCGCCAGAAATTCCCCCGCATGATCGGCGAAATATTCGCAAGCCCCCGCGCACTTTTCCACCTCGCCTTCCGACGCGGTGATCGGCTTGCCCATCTCCGCGGTCATCGTCCGCGAAAGCGAATCCCTCGATTTTCTCAAACACGCCGCCAGCCGACGGAAAAGCTCCGATCGCGCCGCAAGCGGCGTCTCCCGCCACTCCGCAAAAGCCGCTTCAGCAACCCCAAGCCGCTTCTCAATCTCCTCCGGCGTGTGATCCGGATAAGACGCTATCACCTGCCCGGTCGCGGGATTCATAGATTGCATGTGGAATAATAGTACAACCCCACCACCGATTCGCCTCATTTTCCAGAACCGCCCGCCGCGACGAAACCTTGACTTTAGCCCAGCCCCTTCGATCATCGGTGAATCGTGTCTGTTCAGCCCGATCTACTGGCCGAAAAGAAAGGCGCAGGCCGCATTTGGATCGCCGTGGCAGCATTTGCCGTGGCATTCGTGGCCGCTCTGTTCCTCGACATTCCCCTCTCCACCCTCGCCCACACCAGCGGCATCGCCCCCTGGCTCAAGGAGCATCTCTTTATCTCCCTCACCATCCGCAAGCCCGGCCACTTTCTTTACACCATCGCCGCCTGCGCCGTCCTCCTCTGGCTCCCCTGGAAAGCCGGAATCCGCCGCGGACGCGACCTCTGGGAAAAACCCGCCATCGTCCTCCTCGCCGGAATTCTTTCCGGCACCAACGTTTTTCTGAAATGGTCCATCGGCCGAATCCGTCCATATCACGGCGTGCCTCCCTTCCAGCTCCATCCTTTCGGCAAAGGCCTGATCGAAGCCGAGGCCAGCTTCTCCTTCCCCTCGGGCGACGCCAGCCTCGCCTTCGCCATGGCCATGAGTCTCACCATCGTCGCCCCCCGCCAGCGCATCCTCTGGTGGACGCTGGCGATCATCGTCGGCGTGGAAAGAGTCTGCGAAAACGCCCACTATCCCAGCGACGTGGTGGCCGGCGCGGCTTTGGGTTGCACCGTCGCCCTCGCCGCCGAAAAAATCGTCCGCTTCTGCCTCTTTATCCCCTCCCCTGGTACTCCTCTTTCTCCCTCTCCCGGTACTCCGGGAGAGGGCAGGGGTGAGGGCCTTTCCACGAATCCATCGCCATTCACAAGTAAACTGTCACAAAACCCCCCTCCGGAGACATTTACTTAAGCCTGAGTTATTCTCAAATCAGGAAATGACCGACCCAATCGAATTATCCCCAATCGAACTATCCCTCGTGATCCCGGCGTTTAACGAGCAGGAAGTCGTCCCCGAGCTTCTTCGCCGAATCGAGCCGGCCATGCGCCTCACCAACAAATCCTTCGAAGTCCTCATCATCGACGACGGCAGCACCGACGACACCCCGCGCCTCTTATCCGAAGCGATGAAAACCCGCCCCTGGCTCCGCGTCGTGCGCATGGCCAGGAACTGCGGCCAAAGCGCCGCCTTCGACGCCGGCTTCAAAGCCGCCAAGGGCCAGATCATCGCCACCATCGACGCCGACCTGCAAAACGACCCCAAAGAAATCAGCCGCCTCCTCCCCATGCTCGACGGCAACGACATGATCACCGGCTGGCGCAAGCACCGCCAGGACAGCGCCTTCCGCCTTTTCCAAACCCGCATGGCCAACCGCATTCGAAACTGGATCAGCAAGGAAACCATCAACGACTCCGCCAGCAGCCTCAAGGTCTATCGCCGTCATTGCCTCGACGGCATCCACCTCTTCACCGGCGCCCACCGCTTCATGCCGACGCTGGTAAAAATGCGCGGCTATAAAGTCCTCGAAACCCCCGTCAAGCATTCCGCCGCTTTGCCGGCACCGCCAAATACGGCTTCCGCAACCGCGCCTGGCGCGGCCTCGTCGATCTCTTTGGCGTCAGATGGATGAAGGAACGCTATCTCCACTACAACGCCAGCGAAGTCGACCAGGAAGAATCGCCGGGCCAATGAACGGCGCTCAGTCACTCTCATCCCGGAACCCCCACGGACTTCGGCGAGCTCAGTCGAGCCGCGCCGCCGTGGGGAATTAGGAGAAAACCATGGCGCCTATTACCCCCTGGACGCGCCGCGATGTATTGAAAGCCGCCGCCGCGATCGGCGTCGCCGCGGTCTCGGGCGTAGAAACCAACGCCCAATCAACCCCGCCCGCGCAAGCCCCCGACCATCGGAATCCAAATGGGACTCCCACCCCTCGCCACAGGCAACCTCGACCACCTCTTCGACGACTTGAATCATCGCGGCGGCGTCAACACCCTCTTCCCCTTCATTTACACCTACGCCCACATCACTGCCGGCATGCCCGCCGCCGGATTCCACGGCGGAAACTTCGCCATCCCCCACATGCAATATTACCAGCAGACCTCCCTCACCTATGCCGACATGCGTGCCCCCGATTTCGGCGAGACCGACGTGATGGCCCGCATCATCCCCGTCGCCAAAAAGCACGGCATGAAAACCTTCGCCTGGGTCCTCGAAGATCACGACCACGCCCCCTCCGCCGCCTGGGAAAAACTCTACGAGATCGACTTCCACGGCCGCCGCGCCCTCTCCCACCCCGCCGGCCCGTGCTACAACAACCCCCTCTATCTCGGCTTCGTGCTAGGCCTCATCGAAGACCTTACTCGCTCCTACGACATCGACGGCGTCATGTGGTCCTCCGAACGCCAGGGCGGTTTCTTCAACGCTCTCGGCGCCTACGCCCACGGCCAGTCCGCCGACCCCGGCAAAGCCACCTGCTTCTGCGAATTCTGCGTAAAGCGCGCCAAGGACACCGGCATCGACCCCGACCGCGCCCGCCGCGGCTTTGCCGAGCTCGAAAAATTCGTCCGCCAGGGCCGCGCCAACACCCGCCCCCGCGACGGCTATTTCGTCCAGTTCTTCCGCCTTCTCCTCAACTACCCCGAGCTCCTCGCCTGGGAAAACCTCTGGATCACCAGCCGCGAAGACTTGCAGAAGCAGATCTACAAGCTGGTCAAGTCGATCAAGCCCCAAATCCCCATCGGCTGGCACATCTGGCACAACGTCTCCTTCAGCCCCCTGCATCGCGCCGAGATGGATTATACGCGGATCGCCGAATTCTCCGATTTTATTAAACCCGTCCTCTACAACAACGCCGCCGGCGAGCGGATTCACAGCTTCACCGAAAGCGCCACCCAAAATATCCTGGGAGATTTTTCCAAGCCCGAAGCGCTGGGCGCGCTCTATCGCTTCCTCGATTACAACGAGGCCCCTTTCGACAAGGTCATGGCCACCGGCCTCTCTCCCGATTACGTCCAGCGCGAAACCGCCAGGGCGGTGGACGACGTGAAGAGCCGGGGTGTCTCCGTCTGGCCGGGAATCGACATCGACGTCCCCGTCCCCCCCGGCGCGAGCAAGTCCACCGCCGAAGGCGTAAAAGCCGCCACCATCGCCGCCTTCAAAGGCGGCGCCGACGGCGTAGTCCTCTGCCGCAACTATTCCGAAATGAATCCAGACCATCTCTCCGGCGCAGGCGCCGCGCTCGACGAACTTGGATTACGCTAGCGCGTTAAATCTCACCCTCCTGCATTTTCTTGGCTCTTGGCGTCTTCTATGAGCCGAGCCTTGTCAAGGGGCGTTGATCGCTCATGCGGTCGATTGGGTGAGCCTTCTATTCAGTGCTCTCGCCTGGCGGCGGGCCTATTCAACTGTACAAATGGCCAGCCCTATTCTTAGCGGCAAGCTTTGAAGCTTAAGACGCCAACCGGGGTCTGGCCTTGCTCATTCAACCTGCACGAACGCGTCAATTCCACTTCACTTCAACTCTACTCAATCCCCTGCACAGAAGACAACGGCTTTCTGACACGGTGTCTTCCGGAGGGGAGATACTCCATCGCCTGTACCGACTTGTCGGGACAGTCATCGCCTTTTCGATTTTCAAGTGGCCGCCGTCAGCGATCGCTGGGGTTCTCTCCATCGGGTTCCGTCCCGCAGCATCGCCCACAGCTTCACCAGTAATCTCCTGGCTACCGCAACAATCGCGATCTTCTTGCGCTTCTCGCTGTCACGTAGAACCCTCTCGTACACGTCCTTCATCCACGTATTGCGATGAACCCCCAGCCACGCCACCTCCACCAGCAACTCCCGCAGCAGCGCGTTGCCTGCCTTGCTGATCCGCCCCTGGCGATCGCTGTCGCCGCTCTGCCAGCGCCGCGGCGTCAGACCCACGTAACATCCCACCTGACGTGCATTCTTGAATCGCCTGGGATCATCAATGATCACCGCCACCGCCTCGCTCAGCCGCGGACCAACGCCGGGCACCTCCTGCAATCGTTTCACCGCTTTGTTGGCCTGGCCCAACTCCTGAAGCTTGCTTTCGACAGTTTCGATCTGCTTCTCCAGGTGCTCCAGTTGCGCCACCTCACAACCGATCTGAAACAGCCACAGATCTTCCGCCGATGCGGCCGCTGCTTCCTTCCTCATTTCCTCCAGTCGCGCTTTCGTCCACGCCTTGGTCGCCGAGGGCAAATACAAACCCTGCCGCTCGTAGATTGATCGGATCGAGTTCTTGAGCGCCGTGCGGCGATCCACCAGGCCGTGTCTGTATTCAATCAATGAACGCCACTGCCGAACCGATGCCTTGGGCACGTGCACCGTCGGCAGCGAATCCATCTCCGACATCGCCGCCATCTTCAGCGCGTCTTTACGATCACTCTTCTCCTTCACCGTCTTCCAGCGCCAGCGTTCATCGTTGCCATTGGCCACCTGGACGGGAACATTGTTCCGCTCCGCCAGATCACAAACCCATCCTGCCGCCGGACCGGCCTCGATGACCAGTCGATCCGGACGCACCCGCTCGAGTAGTTTTTGCACCTCGTGGGCATTGGTGCCGATCTTGCCGAACGTTCTTTCTCCACCGCCGGTGACATAATCCACAAAAACGCTCTTGTTCTTTCCCAGGTCCAAAGCGAGAATTCGCATTGCCGAGTCCTTTCTCAAAAAAGACGTTTGAGCGACCTACGCGGTACGCTCGTTCATACTTGGGGCATTTTGACCCCGTTCACGTCCCGAGAAAGGCTCGGCTTCATAGTTTCTTGGCGGTTAAAAATCCTGTAACCGCCAAGACGCCAAGAGCGCCAAGAAAGACAAAGACAAGAGAAATTTAAAGAACCCACCTCCGCGGTTATACTCGCACCCATGCAAGCCGGCACCCTCAACTGCCCCAACTGCGGCTCCGCCGTCTCCTCCGATTCCACTCAGTGCCAATACTGCCACGCCCTGCTCCAAACCGTCGCCTGCCCGAAATGCCTGGGCATGATGTTCGCCGGCTCAAAATTCTGCCCCCACTGCGGCGCCGTCGCTCAGAACATCGCCCAAGGCCAGGCAACCACTCACTCCTGCCCGCGCTGCAATGAAAAGCTCACCGCCGTCGAGGTCGCGACCACGCCGCTGGAAGAGTGCATGCGCTGCGGCGGCCTGTGGATCGACGTCTCTAACTTCGAGCACATTTGTTCCACAGCCGAGGCCCAGCAGGCCGCGACCGGTTTACGCGTCCCGCCGCCCGTTGCCTTCGATCCCAGCGTCCGCTATCTCAAATGCCCGCAATGCGGCAACATCATGAACCGCATGAACTACGCCGGCCGCTCCGGCATCATCATCAACGTCTGCGGCCGCCACGGTATATGGCTCGACCGCGAGGAAATCCGCCAGATCATCGAATTCATCCGCGGCGGAGGCCTCGACAAAGCCCGCAATATCGAATTGCAGGAACTCCAGGACGCCCGGCGAGAAGCCGATGCAGTGTCGTCGATCCAGCCCGAAATCGAAGGCTACGGCATGGCCTCCATCGACAACTTCAGTGCCGATGAACATGCCCACCTCGTCACCGGTCTCGCCTCTCTCGCCAACCATTTCCTCGGCCAGCGCAATCTCTAGAAGTTACCCCCGCCCCCGGTACTCCAGGGGATTGGAGGCTGAGCGAAGCGAAGTCCCGACTTGTCGGGAGTAGGGGAGGGGGTCTTCGGCATTTTTTCGGACTGCACGCGATTGCCCCGGTAATCTCTGCGGTCAAATTTTGCGTAGAATAAGACGCACCCATGCGCATGAGCAGAAGTCCAATCGTCAGGCGTCTTTTCTGGGCACTTCTGTTCTGGATTTGCCTCTTCTTTTTATGGGCCGGGGATTTCGCCGTGATTCCCTCCCACAAATACGACCCCGCGAATCTGGCCTATGATGCGTTTTGGATTGTTCTCGCGGTGGTATTCGGGTTGCTCTTTTTGAGGGCAGCGTTTCGCGACTGATTGTCAATCGGCTTATTTCAATCGCAGATATCCAATCAGATACGCCGAAGTTTCCACCGGCTTGTCCGTCCCCCCTGGAACCTCATCCCCCCGCACCGGCAGCAACCGATACCCACCCGTGCGAAACACGATCCGATCAAACGAATCCGTCTTCCCCTCCGCATTCAACGAAATCGCCGCTCCCCCTTCGATCGAAACCGAAAACACCCCACCCGGCCCGTTCGCCTCAATCTTGAATTTCACCCCTTTGCCCACCGAGTAGCGGCCAACATTTCTACCCGCCGCCGAAATGTTCCCATCGGGATTCAGCACCACGCGCACCGGCCGCACATCCCCAAACCGATTCCACAACTCAATTTCCAAATCGCCATCCCCCACGCGTGCCGCGCTAACCTCAAATTCCACATTTACCGCCGGACTATCCGCAAAAACCCGATCCGCCCGCGCGTAGTCATACGGCTCATGATCCTCCAGCGACAAACTGCCCTGCTGAACCGAAACATCCCCCCATTTCGGGCAATAGGTATTCCATCCCGGAACAACCCGCCCGGCAGAGAATTTTCCAAACTCATCATCCACCGCCCCCGCCCCATCCGCCCGCACCGGCAGCGGAATCCGGCTCACCCAGATGTCCTCCTTGTTCACGCTATACCCAAGCCAGATCGCGTTATCACTTCGCGAGCCATCATCGTTCCACACCGAAAGCCCGCGCACGTATTGCGGCCCGATATTCTTGTTCAGCCCCTCATATCGCTGCCGCGGAACCTCGCCGTGGACGACGCGCATGTTTCGAAAAACCACGCCGTCCGTTCCGGTCATCATCACCAGAGGAAATCGCTCGGCCGGAAACGGATCGTGCGCCCAAATATATTCTCCTCTGGTATATTTCCCGCCGGGAATCTGCTGGATCCATTCCTTCGCCGTCCCCGCTTGAAAATCCTGAAGCTGCGTCGGCCCGTCCCAGGTGATCCCCTCATCTTTGGAAGTCACCACGTACCCCTTCTTGCAGATCCCCACCAGCGTCCCATCCGGCCGATGAAAAAAACAAAACGCCTTCCCGAAATCCGATGCCGCATCTTCGTACGGCTTCATCCGCCCATCCCCCAGCAGCGCTCCTCCATCCTGCTCTTCAAGAAACGTATGGTCCGCCAGCAACTGCTCGCACGCCTTGCGAAACCCCGCATCCGTCGATTCCCCAAAGTAAGCCGGCCCCTTGGAAGCCTCCGGCGATTTGATCAGCGTGGAAATCGGCCCCATCGATCCATCCCCCAGCATTTCCCTCACCACCACGCCCCCTTCCGTCACATCCGTGATCCTCTCAAACACCACCCGCCGCGCCGCGATCAGCAGCATCCTTCCATTCTTCGCCAGGTAAAAATCCATCCGTAGCGTGTTCGACAATCCCACCGGAAAAATCTCCCGCGGCACCGACCACGAAACCCCATCCCCCGAAGACGAAATCACCTCATGCGCCGGATACGTATCCTCATCCTTCTGCCCGTTCTCCCAGGCCACGTAAAGCCGCCCCTTCCAGCACGCCAAGTCGACGTGATGGTTATACGTCCACCCCTTCCCATCCGTCGCATAAGCCAAATCGCGGCAGGCCCGGAACACCTCAAAATTCTCCACCCCCACCACCGGCGGCAATCCTCCGTCCGGAAATTTACCCGTAAGCTTCTGCTGCTCCGACCCCTCGATCCGGATCGGATCCTCCGCCAACGCCGGCACCGCAACCACCATCGCCACCAACAGGATGAGCAATCTTCCCATCACTTCACCCGCTCAATCCGCAGCGCGATATACGGCTTTCCCGGCAGCGCAACGCTTCCCCCATTCACATCCCGAAAAGTCGCCACATCCAGCTTCCCGGTCGTAAATGTTCCCTCCACCGGCGTCACCGTCATGTTCCAGGTGTCCAAAACGTCGATGCGAAATTTCATCCCCTCCTCCAGCGCATTCTTCTCCGGCGGATCGCGCGGCAGCGCAAACTTCCACGCCGCCGGCGACTCCTCCCCGAAATAAACCAGATAATATTCCCCCGCCTTCCCCCCAATGTGCGTTTCGAAATACTCATCCATCGGCTCAATCCCCTCCTTCGGACCCGCCTCCAGCACCTTCCGCAAAAACGCCAACCGCGCCGGGCTCTGCCCCATCAACCTTCCCCCGCTCCCCGTCCAGGAAGTCCCCTCCGGCGCCGACAAAGTTTCCCCATGTCCCACATACGTCCCCGCAATCGTCCCCAGCCAAAACCGCTTCACCATCTCCTGTCCCGTAAGCCTCCCCCAGCGCCGATCGATATTCCCCTCATAACAAACCTCATCATAAACGATCGGCTTGCGCACCAGCTCCCGATAAAGCACCGCCCTCCCAAAATCCGCCACCGCCGACCCATTCTGAACCGAAGCGTGCGTCACCCACGGCTTATTCGCGTCGTAAAACCTGGCCGCGTTGTGAATCGACCTCATATGCCCATACGGATCGCACGCCTGCACCAACTGAAAGAATTGATCCCAATCCGCATCGGTTTTGTTTTTCACCTGCCCATACTCATTTGCCAGCGACCACCAGACATTGTGATACGCCCCCAGCCGCGCGACCGCGTACCGGATATACCGTTCATCCGCCGCATCATCGAGCTCATCAAACCACTGCATCTCCCCCTTCTTGTACGGATTAAAAAGGATCACATCCGCCTCAACGCCCTGGTCTCCAAGCTCCCCGATCCGTTTCTCAAAATGTTGAAAAAACTCTGGGTTGAACCGATCCTGATCCCACTTCCCGGATGAATCCCGCTTATACGGATACCCCACCGGCGAATTCTTCGACGGCAAAAGCATCATCCTCACCTTGTTAAACGGCGAAGCCCGCAATGACTGGAGCGTTCGCTCCTCCACATCCTCCGGCTCATTTGCCCACCCATAAGCCGTCGTTCCGATCTGCACGAACGGCATCCCATCCGCATAGGCAAAGTGATACGTATACGCCACCCGCACCGGCCCATGGTTCCCCGCCTCCGGCGCCGAACAATCAAACGACCCGCTCACCCCATCCAGCCCCTTGCCATTGCTGCTGGTGACATATTCCCAATGCCCCTGCACCGTCGGCATAAATCGAATCCGGTAGATACCATCCCCATCATAAAACCCGTCCACGGTCAGGCTTTGCCCCCCGCTGCTAAACTTCCCGGCCAGCTTCACATCAACAAATGGATTCCCCTCCGCCGGACCCTTCAGCGCCAATTCGAATATCCCCCACTGCGGCACCCCCGCCGCCCCGCCCGTCGCCGCCCCGACTGTCCCTGCTGCAAACACCATGATTAACATCCCGCAAATAATCCGCCCTAAGTATTGAAAATGCATTGGTTCTCTCGCCTTGTCGAAACAAAATATGCTGCTCTTCCCTCAGGACAAATTTAGGTTAATATAATCTCTCCAACCGCCATGAGCTTCACCACGAGCTCCTCCATGAATGCCCAAGAACGAATGCAGGAGTCTGTATGTCTTTGCTGGACGTCTCGGCGTTGGACCAGGATCTCGATCGTCTCGTCTTCCTCTTCCGCCTCCTCTCCGACAAAACACGCGTAAACATCCTTCTCTCCCTCGCCAAGGGGGAGCGAAACGTAACATCCATTTGCGATGAATTGAAGCTCCCTCAACCGACGGTAAGCCATCATCTGGGGCTGCTTCGAATCAACAACATGATCGCCAATCGCCGGAAGGGAAAGCAAGTCTTCTACTCCCTCCACGGCGCCGTCACCCTCAGCGAAGACGGCATGCTGGAGATCGGCGGCCAAAACCTCAGCGTCAAAATCGCCCGCCGCGCCCTCACCGCCCATTCTCCGATGACCCATTCCCCCCTGACCCACCCCGCGGCGAGCCACTCCCCCGTGACCCACCCTCCCGGCCTTGAGGCTCATCATCCCGAAAAAACCGCCCCGTCACCCGGATAAACACATCCTCCAGCGTCGGCTTCCCCACCGACACCGAATCGATCAGCCCCGGCATCGCCTCGATGAGCTGCGGCACAAACTCATGCCCGCGCGGCCGCTCCAGCCTCACCACATTCTCCACCGGCTCCGTCTCCAACCCAAACCGCTCCCGAATCGTCCTCGCCACGCTCGCTGGTTCCCGCGTAGACAGACTGATCACATCCCCCCCGATCTTCTCCTTCATCGCCATTGGCGTATCGCACGCCGCCAGCTTCCCCCGGTCCAGGATCGCCAGCCGCGAGCACCGGTCCCCCTCATCCATCAAATGCGTCGTCAGCAAAACCGTCACCCCCTCATTCCGCTGAATCTCGGTAAGCAATCGCCAAAGGTCGATCCGCGCCGCCGGATCCAGCCCGGTACTCGGCTCATCCAGCAGCAAAATCTTCGGCCCATGCAACAGCCCCTTGGCGATCTCCACCCGCCTCCGCATCCCCCCCGAAAACCCATCCACGCGTTCCCTCTTTCGATCCAGCAGATTCACCCGCTCCAGCAGCCGATCGATTCGCCCCGTCAATTCCTTCCCATACAACCCATAAAGCCTCCCCTGCTGCCGAAGATTCTCTTCCGCCGACAACTGCTTATCGAGACTAGGCGACTGAAACACCACCCCGATATGCCGTCGCACCGAATCGCGCTCCCCCGGCAACCCATACCCCAGAATCTTCACCTTCCCCGGCTCCGCCGGAATCAGCGTAGAGAGAATCCGAAACAGCGTCGTCTTCCCGCTCCCATTCGGCCCCAAAAATCCAAATATCTCCCCCCGAAACACCTGAAGCGAAAGATCGCTCAGCGCCGCCCGATCCCCATACCGATGGCTCAACCTCTCAATCTCAACAACCGCCTCCTTTTGCCGCGCATTTTCCCCCTTCTCCCCCTCTCCCGGTACTCCGGGAGAGGGCAGGGGTGAGAGCCCCGCGCAGTCCGGTCGAGAATTTGATCACCCCTTGCCTCCATCACGGCGCCTCAAACGTAAAATCCGCTTCAATACTCCCCGGCGAAGTCACCGTAATCTCCTCCTCCTGCTCCGGCAGCGTCTCCTGCCACGCCACCAGCGTATATTTCCCCGCCGGCACCTTCCCAATCCTGAAACTCCCATCCTCCCCGGTAACCGCAAACCACGGATGATCGAACACCCCAACCCACGCATTCATCCACGGATGCACATCGCACCTTACCGGAAACGGCGCCTCCGCATACGCCAGCGTAATATCCTTCTGCCCCATGGTGGGAAACCCATAATTCGAATCCGGATTCACCGCCGATTTGAAATGCACGTTATGCATGCACGCATCGCTCGACTTGATCCGCAGCGTCTGCCCCACCTGCACCGCCAGCACGTGCGGCACGTAAATGCACTTGATCTGATCCAGCACCGCCGGCTCCGCCAAAACAAAATTCGCCCGCGGCGCATCCTTCAAAAACACAATCACATTCTTGAGCCCTTGTCCCGTCCCCACAACAATCGACTCATCCGGCGCCATTGGCGACCCCGGAATCGTCTTCATCGCCGGCACAAACCCCGAAATCGTCACCTTCCCCTCAATCACCCCATCCCCCGAAGCCACAGGCCGCGCGGAATTATCATAAGAATCCCGCCCGCAGCCGGCGATAGACAATAACGCCAGAGCAATCGCAGAATTAATCAGGATGCGGAACCACATCGAAGTATCTTATTGCCTATTTCCCATTTCCCATTACCTATTTAAAAAGAAGTGCCCGCCCTTCAATAGGAAATAGGCAATAGGAAATAGGCAATTCAAATTCTGTCCAACACCAGCACCCCCAGCAGCACCGGCAGATAAATAATCGAAGCAAAAAACAATTTCCTCGCAGCGGTTCTCGTCCGATGTGTCGCACACAAAACCGCAAACCCAAAAAACATCACTCCCAGCCCCACGGCACACACCGCGTAAACCTGCCCCGCCACATGCGCCATCACCGGCATCAAGCTGACAGGCAACAGCGCCGCGCTATAAAGCACCATCTGCCGCGCCGTCCGCCCCAGCCCCGGATCCTCGACGGGCAGCATCTTAAACCCCCCCAGCCGGTAATCCTCGCGATAGAGCGTCGCGATCGCCAGAAAATGCGGCACCTGCCAGACGAACAGAATGCCGAACAATGTCAGCGCCGCCGGCGCCATCGACCCCGTCACCGCCGTCCACCCCATCACCGGCGGAATCGCCCCCGGAATCGCCCCCACAATCGTATTCAGCGTGGTAATCCGCTTCAGCGGCGTATAAACCAGGATGTAACTCGCCAGCGTCACCGTCCCCAGCAGCGCCGTCATCCAGTTCACGAACAGCAACAGAAAAACGCTCCCCGCGATCCCCGCCGCAATTCCCAGCGCCACCGCCTGCCGAACCGGAATCCTCCCCGTCGGCAGCGGCCGCTGCGCCGTCCGCCGCATCTTGGCATCATGCTCGCGCTCCAGCACCTGGTTCAAAATCGCCGCGCTGGCGGCGCACAGCGCCGTGCCGATGAGCGTCGCCGGCAGATGCCGCCACTGCTCCATCGTCCGCGCCGCGATCGAAAACCCCACCGTCGTCGTCCCCAGAATCAACAAATTCATCCGCGGCTTGGTCAGCTCATAAAAATCCCGCCACGCCGCTACGGGTTCTGCGGATGTCAGATCGTAAATGTTCGTCGCGGTATTCACGTTCTATGGTCTCGCCATCTTAGGCTTCATGCTGTCAATATTGAAGCTGCATTCCGCTCTTATCCCCCTCTCCCGGTAATCCGGGAGAGGGTTGGGGTGAGGGCCCCGAGTAAGTTTCGAACGACCTGTGATCTCCTTGCGCAGCCCGGCGGGCCATTACCACCCCAATCGCCCGCATGGCGATCGTCCACACCGTCACCAGCAGTAGCGACCCCACCGCCACATGCGCCGAAGCCACATCCGCCGGCTTGCGCAGCAAAACCGTGAGGATTCCCAGCGTTACCTGCGTCACCAGCAGGATCAGCACCCCCACCCCCGGCCGCATAAACGCCTTCCGCCGCGGCCCCCCGACAAAAATAACTCCCGCCAGCGAAATCACCGCCGCACTCACCAGCACCGCCCCAATCCGGTGCGAAAAATGAATCCAGATCTGAAACAGCGTCACCCGATTCAGCCCCAGGTTATACCCAAACTGATGAATCGCCCGCTCCCGAAACGCCGCATCGATCCGTGTCGGCGGCAGCCAGTTTCCATAGCTCGTCGGAAAATCCGGAATCGCCAGCCCGGCGTCGCTGTGCCGCATGATCGCTCCGACGACAAGCTGTACCAGAATAATCCCCGTCGCAATCATCGCCGCCCCCATGACGCGCCTCGCTCCGCGAAAATCGCCCGTTTCCCTCTCCTCGGCCCAGAACCTCGAGGTCATCACGCAAAACGACGCGATAAAGCAGAAGAAAATCTGCGCCGCGCACCCATGAACGATCGCCAGATCTTTCTGGCTCAGCACGACTCGCAGCCCCCCGATCGTCCCCTGCACACAAACCGCCAGCAGAACGGCCGTAGCCGTCCACCTCACCCATCTTCGCCCATCGCTCGCCCACGCGGTAGCCGCTAGCGCAATCGAAAGCATCCCCACAAACGCCCCAGCCAGCCGATGCGTATGCTCGAAAAGGATTCCCCCCACCCATTTACTGGGCGGAAAGGTGAACATGTTATATCCCCACGAGTTCGGCCAGTCCGGCACCGACATCCCGGCCCCATGGCTCGTCACCAGCCCCCCCATAAAAATCAGCGGAAACGTCGCCGCCGCCGTAATCAGCGCCATCCAGTGAACTGCCGGATTATACCCTTCGCTTCGCACGCAATTTGGCCGGAAAAGCGTATCACTCTCTCGATTTACCTCCGCGACGCAACCCCACCGCAACGCCCGCGACAAGATGCCACGGATTGCGCGGACAACCTTGCGACCATCTCCCGTATCTTCCCCCGCCCCCGGTACTCCGGGGGAGGGTTGGGGAGGGGGTTTGGTCGCCCGCGAAAATCCCTCGACACTCTCCCCCCAATTCCAGATGATCTCCCGCATGCCCGAAACCCAAAATCTCCCTGCAGTCCTCTCAGTCCTCGATCTCCTCACCGAAGACGAGCTCGCCCAGCTAAACCAGATCGTCGTCGCCCGCCTGCGCCTCATGCAGCAGATCCGCAGTCACGGCCAGATGATGAATTTCCGCCTCGGCCAGCGCGTCCGCTTCACCTCCTCCACCGGCGAACTTGTCCGCGGCTTCATCAAATCCCACAACCGCAAATCCGTCACCATCATCACCGACGCCGGCATCCCCTGGCGCGTCGCGCCCGGTTTTCTCCAGCCCGACTGAATCGTATCACTCAAACACATCCCCTCTCCCCCGTGTAGCCGCCCCCGCTTGCGGGGCGCGTCTTCCGATAACCACCACCCCGTTTATCAAATCCTTTGCATTCTCATCACCCGCAAAAAAATCCGCGAGATTTTTCCAAAATAGGTCCAAAACGTACACCCTTTGGACCTGTATATAGAGGCGTGATATTTCCCATGCACGATCTCTATGATGGGAACGAGCCGGATGTTTCCAGTCGACAAAATTTGCCTTCGACGCGCGCACTATCCGAAAGAAAATTCCGTAGATTCGGGCCAAAACGGGACATTCCGTTAATCCCGTTCGGCACGGGGTTCGCGCAAGCAGCAAGATATTGAGATTGCGCCTTTGATCTTTTTATGGCATGCTGCCGGACGTGCAGGCAAGACTGAAGGAAAAAGAGATCCTGTGCCTCGGACATCTGCGGCGCGTCTTCGCGCTGCTGCCCACGCTGCGGGATGTGGGCTGTGAGCGGGATCGAGCCGGGAACCGCCAGCTTCACTTCGACGATTATTGCAAGCTGGTTTTGCTTTACACCTGGAATCCGCTGATCCAATCCCTGCGGGATCTTCAGGAGGTTGCTGAACTGCCCAAGGTGGCCAAGGCGCTGGGAATTAAGCGTTTTTCCGTGGGCAGTTTCTCTGAATCGGTTCGGGTGTTCGAGCCGGGGCGTTTGACGCCGCTGATTGAGGAATTGGCGGGGGAACTGCCCCAGGCGCCCGATCCGCGTCTTGCGGACTTTGGGCAGGCGATCACGCTGGTCGACGGGACGGTGCTGACGGCGCTGAGTCGGCTGGCCAAATCCGCTTGCGGCATCGATGCGCGCTACAACACCTCCCGGGACGGGAAAGCGGTCTATGGCTGGCGTTTGCACGTTCAATTCGATCTGGAGACGTTCAAAGTCCATCGCCTCGACCGCACTGGCGCTCGCAACGCGGGGGCCAACCGTGAAAACAACGTCCTGCGGCGCAGCCTGGAAGCAGGACGGTGCTATGTAGGAGACGGCGGCTACGCCGACCGGAGCCTCTTTGCGGACATCGCCGCGGCGCAAAGCTCCTTTGTGATGCGGGCCGCGGAAAACTCGGTGTTTGAGCTGTTTGAAGAACGATTGCTTTCACAGGAAGCATTGGACGGCGGCGTGGTGCGAGACGCGCTGGTGAAACTCGACGGCCTGGAGACGGCGGCGGATAGGGTGGTGCGACGGGTGGAAGTGCAGGTGAAACCCCATCCGCGCCGCACGCGCAGCGGCAACAAGCCGACGGACCTGATCATCCTGTACACGAACCTGCTGGACCTGCCGGCGGAATTGATCGCCCTGATTTATCTGTACCGCTACACCGTTGAGTTGTTCTTCCGGATCTTCAAGCAACTGCTGGGCATGCGTCACCTGCTGAGCCAACGCCAGGAGGGGATCGACATCCAAATCCACTGCGCGCTGATCGTCTGCGTGCTGATTCAGCTGATCAGCGGCAGGAAGCCGAACAAGGCGATGCGGAACATGATCGGCTGGTATCTGCTGGGGCTGGCCGAGGAACAGGACGTGCTTCGATTCCTGAACAAGCCGGATAACACCGGGATTAAGCTGAGGGCAAGAGCGGAGGCCTTGAAAAAACTGGGAGTAAACTGAAGGGGAATCCGTCGCCGCGGAGACCTCGCGGTTGATGCTGCGCTCTTGCGGACGCCGGCGTGCAGCAGGGGAAAGTAAAAGTATCTAAGCTTCAATTGTTTCGCGTCCTCCACAGCTTTGGAATGCTCCGATGAAGCCTGCGTGCCGAACGGGATTAACATTCCGGGACATCGAGTTTAGCACTATCCCTCACCCGAAGACCTCCCTCCGTGAAGAGTTGAGAAAAATTGGGGAAAATTGGGGAAAAGTGGGGAATCCAATTCCCCCTTTCGTCCGCGGGCGCGCACATTTGCAGAACATCGGCCATTCTCGGGTCGGGCCATCTCCCGCTCCACTTTCCCCTAAAAGTGAGATATTTTGAGAGTTAGAGCATTTCCCAAATTAAGCTAGCGGAAGGTGATAGCCGCAGTGCTCAAAGAATCCCTCGGCGTCGCTGGCCGTGATTGCATCCATCGCCTTGAACACCGCCTCCACCAACGCTTCGAATGTTCTGGGCTCGGCGCCGCGGATCAACTGCTTCACCTTGCTCCACATCATCTCGATCGGATTCCAATCCGGAGAATAAGGCGGCAGCAGCCGTAATTCACAGCCCGCCGCTTCGATCATCGCCCGCACCGCCGGCCGCTTGTGAGCCGGCAGATTGTCCATCACCACGATGTCGCCGGGCCGCAGTCCTGGAAGCAGCGCCTCACGCACCCACACGACGAAAACGTCGCCGTCCATCGGTCCTTTCACCACCGCGCCGGCGATGGCGCCGCCGACTCGCACCGCGGCGATCATGGTGGTCGTGCTCCAGTGTCCGGCCGGGACCCTGCACACCAATCGTTCACCCCGGGCGCAGCGGCCACGCAGGCGGGTGAAGTTGGTTTTGGCCCCGGATTCATCCAGAAAAACCAGGCGATTGGGATCGACCTGCTTTACGTTTTGTTCCCATTGCGCACGCGCCTCGGCGACGTCGGGCCGCTCCTGCTCGGCGGCGTGGAGGGACTTTTTTTAAAGGACAAATCCAGCTTCCCGACCCAACGGTCCACCGTGGAGAGCGCCACGTCCAGTTGCAATTGCTCCTTGATTTCAGCGAGCGTGGCGTCGGGATGATCCGCCACGAATTGCCCGAGCTGCGTTTTGATCTGGTCGGTGAGTTTTCCTTTGCGGCCGCGAAGGTGGAGCAGCGGGTCCGCGGTTCCGCGCTCGCGATGATTCTGCCGCACGCGGCGAACGGCTGATTCGCACCGGCCGAAGATCGCGGCGATTTCCTTGGTGCCCTTGCCGGCTTGATAGGCCGAGATGATCCATCGACGGGTGAGGGTGATCTGGGAAGCCATGAAAACCTCCTTGTTGTTTCGGAGGTTAGCACAGGTCGATGCCTGGCGCTAGTTTGGAAAAGGAAATGCTCTAGTGGGATATCCCCAGCCCCCAACTTTTCCTGTCCCCACCCAAATCCCAACGTACACTATATCCCATGCCCCCACCGCCCCAGCATGCCGCCCTTTTGGAGCCGGGCCGCCAGACTCTTTCTCGCGACCTCCTCGGCCAGCTCGCCCAGCGCCACGCTACCCTCGTCTATTCCGCCGCCCGCCGTCAGGTGCGCGATGAGCATCTCGCCCAGGACGTAACCCAGGCCGTCTTTCTCCTGCTCTTTTCCAAAGCCTCCTCGATTCGCAATCCCGCCGCCCTCGCCGGATGGCTCTTTAAAACAACCTATTTCACCGCGCGAAACGCCATGAGAATCGAAAACCGCCGCAAGCGTCACGAACACCAAGCCGCCGCCGAAAACGCCCGGCAAACCAGCGATCTGTCCGACGATCTCGATTGGGATGAAATCTCCCCCATCCTCGATCGCGCCATGGCCCGCCTCCCCGAGCACGATCGCCAATCCATCCTCCTCCGCTATTTCCAGGGCCTCAGCCTCCCCGAAGTCGCCGCCGCCATGTCCGTCTCCGAAGAAGCCACCAAGAAGCGCCTCTCCCGCGGCCTCCAGCGCCTGCGAAACCTTCTCGGATCCCGCGCCGCCACCCTCAGCGCCGTCGCCCTCGGCGCAGCCCTCTCCGCTCGCGCCGCCGAGGCGATGCCCCCCTCCCTTCACGCGTCGCTGGGCGCCATTGCCGCCGGCCAATCCACCGCCGCCTCCAAAACCGCCTGGCTCCTCGCCGAAAAATTCACCCGCCTGACCCTGCTCCGCACGATCGCCGCCATCGCCATCGGCTCATCCCTCCTCGCCGGCATTTGCGGTTGGATCTATGAGGCCACCCCCTCTTCACCCACTCCGACCATTCAGTCCGTCATTCCCGTTCCGCCGCCACCCGCCCCCGTCGTTGCCAAAAACAAAACTCTCCCCGACTCAACCACTCCCTTCCTCACCCTCCCCGGTTGCATCAACGCTTCTCCCGTCCCCGTCGACCTCAGGGGCGACGGTAAAACCGAAATCGTTCTCACCTACATGGGCATGGTTAACTTGCTAACCCGCCAGCCCGATCCACTCCCCACCACCGGGCTTACCCCTGATGCCGCCGCCTACGTCGCCGCCTTCAATCTCGACGGCTCTCCGCTGCCCGGCTTCCCCGTCAAAGTCATGTCCGCCCAGGACCACGAATTGGCCGCCCCCTCCGATTCCCCCGATTTCTACCAATATCCCAATTACTGGATCAGCTACCCCGCGATCCAGCCCGGCACTCCCGATTCCCCCGGCTTCGTGGTTGTCTCCCGCCCCAGCGGGCCCGCCAAGCGCGACCGCGGCGCACTCGTCATCCAGGCCGACGGCTCCTCCCAAAAACTCCTCCCAAATTTCGCCAACCCCGACCCCGGCACAACCTTCCAGTTGGTCTCCCTCCCACCCAAGGGAACAGTTGCCATCCTCGGCGGTGGAACCTTCTGCACGCTCAGCGGCTCTCACGTCCCCGCCTGGCGCGGCGGCAAAGTTCCCAGCGGCTTCTGCGCCAGCGCCGCTGACACCGCACGCGACGGCCGCATCCGCAGCTATATCGCCTCCCAACGCCGCGGCCCCGCCAACGCCGTCGTCGACGCCTTCGACGCCTCCGGAAAATCCTTCGGCTCCTGGCCCCAGAAAATCGGCGTCAAATCCCACTGGCCACCAGCCCTCGGCAGCGTCTTCGATCGCCGCACCATGCAGGTCATTCTCCCCGACGTCCGTAGCCAGATCCTCGCCTGGACCTGGGACGGAAAACCCTTCGGCGCCTGCGCACCAGAATCCTCCGCCCAAAGCGCCGACGGCTCCCCCCTCTCCCCCGAGCAGGCCCAATCAGAAAAAATCCAAAGCATCTTCAAAGACAACATCGAATGTGACGGCCCCGTCTCCCTCGCCGATCTTGACGGTGACGGCCTCGCCGAAATCATCGCCATCGACGACAAAACCCACACCCTCCGCGCCTGGCACGGCGACGGCACCGGCTTCGGCAACCCCGACGGAATCATCGCCCAGCTCGGCCCCGCCGATGTCATCGGCGTAAGCGTCGCCGGCCCCGATGCCTCCGGCAGCTTCGATTTCTTCGCCGGACCCTGGTGGATTCACCGCACCAAAGACGGCGCCACCCAAACGCACCTGATGATTCCCGCCGCCCCCGACACCCAATGCCAGGACACCATCGCCGACGTCTATCACGACGGCCAAGCCGAAATCCTCATCGGCACCGAAGACGGCCGCGTCTTCATCTACCACACCAACCTGAAATTCACCCCAAAATGGGCCCAATGGCCCATGTTCGCCCACGACCTTCACCACACCAGCACCTGGACCTCACCCTAACCATCGCTACCAAAGCCGGCGGTGTTTACACCGCCGGGAGAGATATCCCCAAACGCTTACGCATCCACCCACTCCCCTTAGCGCAATCTCGTTGAAGTCCAGTTCTCTCCCAACCGATCTGAATCGATAGGATGCTCGATCCAGCCGACCTCTTTCGCACCCTCCACCGCGATATCCCCATCGAGCATCAAGGCAATATCCTGGTCGCCGGCAGCCTCGCCGCCGCCTACCCCTTCCGCGCCATCCTCTCAGGCCATGGCGTCGCCACCAAGGACGCCGACCTCCTCGTCCATTCCGCCGGAAACACTGTTTCGGTCCAGGCGGCAGCCGAAGCCCTGATCAAAATCGGCTGGCGCCCGACCGATCGTTGCAAGCCGCTGCCGGAGCTCCCCCCAAATAAAAATGACCTCTGGGCCATCCGCCTCATGCCCCCCAATTCAACCCAATATTTCATTGAATTCCTCAGCATTCCCTCCGTTCAGCAGGAGAACGAAAAAGAGTGGATTCCCGTTCATTTGAGCGGTTCCCACGCCGGCTGGTACGGCATTCCCAGCTTCAAATTCATGGATTTGCTCAACTGGTTCCGACAACGCTCCACCGAGGGGCTCGACTACGCCGCTCCGGAAATGATCGCCATCGTCAACCTGATCTCCTACACCAAACTCACCGCCCGCCGAATCAAATCCGGAGAATTCTGTGGGCTTTACCGATGCGCCAAAGACCTTGGCCGCGTCCTTGCCCTGGCCCATCTCGTGGGCCGCGAGAGGACCAGGGTATGGGTCGATCGCTGGCGCGAAGCGCTGGAAATGTCCTTCCCGGATTCCTGGCGCGAGCATGCGAAGCTCGCAGGATCCGGGCTTCGTGAGCTGCTTCGTGACGACACCTATATGCAGCACACAAGATTGATGACCGATGCCGGTTTGCTCAGCGGCATGGGCGTCAGCGTGGCCGCTCTGCGCCAGCTCGGCCAACAATTATTGGACGATGCCGTCGAGCCGCTGGAGAGACAGGCCGCCCTGCGCCCGTCCCATAACCTCGTCCAATTGCCCAATCCCGAACTTCGGTTCACCTCATAAACCAAATAGCCGATATGACCGTCAAGCTTTGGCGTTGCTGCTTAACTTGCCGCATCGTTTGACCGAGGAATTACTATATGAAGAACATCGCGACCCTGTTCGGACTGACGATTTTCCTCTGTGCGTGCAGCACGCAGCACAATGCATCGATCTCGGGGCTGAGCGATTCTGACGCTCAGAAGATGCAGAACAACAACAACGTCAAGATCAGCGAGGTCAAGCCTCAGCCGCTGAAGATCAATACCCGCTTCGCGGCCGGCCAGCTTGACGAAACACAGGGCCACCTCGGCGCCGCCACCCATCAGTACGAGGCCTGCCTCGACCTCGATCCGAAATTCCTCCCCGCGCTCTACCGCCTGGGCGTGATTTACGCCGAGGTCAAGGATTTCCCCACGTCGATCGCGATCTGGCAGCGCTACATCACGGCAACCAACAACGCCCCCTTTGCCTACGGAAACCTTGGTTACTGCTACGAACTGGCCGGCATGCCCAAGCAGGCCGTCGCGACCTATCAAAAGGGGATCGCGATGGACTACAAGAACGGCCCCTGCCGCGCCAACTACGGCCTGATGCTCGCCCGCCAGAACAAGATCCAGGAGGCGATCCGCATGTGGACGCCCGCCCTGACCGACGCCCAGATCCATTACAACCTGGCCTCGATCTACCAGACCAACGGCCGCAAGTCCGAAGCCAAGGCGGAATATGAACAGGCCCTGGCGTGCGATCCCACCCTCGAAGACGCCCGCGCCAAGATCGCGCAACTCGATACGTCGCGCAATTAAATTTACGTTGAATTTCAGACTCGCTCACAAAAAGCCCGCGAATATTCGCGGGCTTTTTTATGGAACGCTTTTAACGACCCGGTGAATCGCCTCGTCAAGCTGCGCGAAGCTGATCGGCTTCACCAGATGATCGCTGAACCCCGCCTCCCGGCTCTTGCGCACGTCTTCATCCATCCCATATCCGCTCATGGCGATTCCGCTGATTCCGTAGCGCGTCTTGATCTCGCGCATGAGCTGGTATCCCGTCGCGTCCGGAAGTCCGATGTCGCTCACCACCAGGTCAAACGTCTCTCGCGAGGCCAGGTCGAGCGCCCCAGCCGCATCGGTGGCGGTTTTAACGGCATACCCCGCCGAACCCAGCAGCTTGCCGAGCATGCGCGCGGTATCGGCATGGTCTTCGACGACGAGCAACCGTAATTTTGCGGTTTGGGCCGCGTTGCTTCCCCCAGCTTCCCATTCGCTGCTGCCCATAGTCACATCCTGCGTCGGCAGGTCTATTGTAAACACCGATCCCTGCCCGGGTCCATCACTTTCCGCGGTGATTTTACCGCGATGAAGCTCTGTCAGGGCTTTGCAAATCGAGAGCCCCAGCCCCAGGCCCCCAAAGGGGCGGGCGATTCCCATTTCCCCGCGCTGAAGCACCGCGCCGATTCGGTCGAGGATTTCCGATGAAATTCCCACCCCGGTATCGCGCACGCTGATCCGCACGCTTGCGCCGATGCGCTGGGCGGCAACGAATATCTCTCCCCCGGCCGGCGTGAATTTGACGGCGTTCTGGACCAGGTTTAAGAGAATCTGTTCAAGCCGGGCAGGGTCGGCATTGATCTCCCCCAGGCCGGAGTCTGCCAGGCAGTGCAACCGTACGTTGGTTCCCTCCAGCAGCTTGCGCCGGAATCGCACGCATGCCGGATGACCTCGGCAAGGACCACCCGCTGGTTGCGAAGCGTAAACTTTCCCGAGGCGATGCAGCTCAGTTCCAGGAGATCGTCGATGAGCCGGGTTTCCAGTTCGATATTCCGGCGGATCAGCGCCAGTTCATCGTGCGCCGATTGCGGCAGGCCGGGATTAGCTTCCAGCGCCGCCACCGCCATCAAAACCGGTGTCAGGGGCGTTCGCAGCTCGTGGCTGAGTCCCGCAAGAAAACGGTCTTTGAGTCGATTCGCGGCTTCAGCCGATTCTTTCGCTGCCTTTAGCGCGTCTTGGCTCCCCTTCAGCTCCTCCACCAATTGACGAAGGTGCGCTTCCTTTTCATGAAGCGCAGATAAATTACCCGTTGTCGTAGGCGGACGGTCCATGTCAGAACTGATCGGCGTCAAAAAATGGATCAAGGCCAGTGGATCAAATATGCCAGCCTTCATCCCCGACAATCTTCCAGCCAGATTTTACGACTAGCCCAGGGGCAAAGATCGCTGGCCATTGCCATCCCTCAGAATAAAACCCTCGCTGCCAAACCGACAATGCACAAAATTCCTTTCAGCGGTGGGTGACATCGCGGCTTCGATTCTCGTTCGCAAAATCATAATATCTCATAATCGGATTATCCATCATATTGCATCGATTCTATCATTCTTACATAAAAGTAGTTATGACCGTCTGAAAAACATTGGAAAGTTCTGGAATAATATGCATAATAATGGCGATATCGGAAATGAGGAGTTCAGATGGTGGCATCAGGCGGTTCGGTCCTTAATCGCTCGGAAGTGGAGCGGCTTGTCCGGGAAGTGCTGCGCCAGAAGCTGCGCGGGCAGATCAACCCGCCAGGCGAAAGGGTGCAATCGGCTTCTGCTCCGTCCGGCGCGGGGGGGCCGCCCCATCCGCTGGTAGTGAATGTTTCCGCCCGGCACATGCACGTCAGCCAGGCGAACCTGGAAATTCTTTTCGGCGCCGGCGCGAAGCTCACCAAGCTCAAAGATCTTTACCAGCAGGGCGAATTTGCTTCGGAGCAGCTCGTGACCGTCGTCGGCCCGCGGCAGCGAATCATCCCCAATGTCCGCATCCTGGGCCCGATCCGCGATTACACGCAGATCGAACTCAGCTACACCGATGGCATTTACCTGGGCATCGATCTGCCGCTGCGAATCAGCGGCAACCACGAAAACACGCCGGGGTGCACGGTCCTTGGCCCCGCCGGCGCGATCCAACTTTCCAAGGGCGTCATCCGTGCCCAGCGGCACGTGCATATGTCCACGGAAGACATGGCCTTCTACGGCGTGAAAGACGGCGACGAAATGAAACTGAAAATCACCGGGCCATCCGGGCTGACGTTTCACAACCTGAGGGTTCGCTATCACCCCAAGGTGATCCTGGAAGTGCATATCGACACGGATGAAGGAAACGCCTGCGATCTGGAGTCGGCAACGAACATGGAATTGATCAAGTGAACTGCTCAACTAGGGTGAACTGATTTCACCGAAAGGATTTTTTTATGGCAAGTGAAGCACTGGGTCTTCTTGAATGCAAAGGGCTGGTTTCCCTCATCGAGGGAACCGACGCGATGTTGAAAACCGCCAACGTCGTGATGCTCGGTTGGGACAAGTGCGGCAGCGGAATGGTTACCGCGTTTGTGAAGGGCGACGTGGCCGCGGTGAAGGCGGCCATCGACGCTGGCGCGGAAGCTGCGGGACGCGTGGGAACGGTCATTTCCGTTCACGTCATCGCCCGGCCTCATGACGAGCTCGTCGGGATGACGCCCAAGCCGAAGGCTGCCGCTGCGGCGAAGAAATAATCTTTTTTACAAGGACCAGATCATGTCAGAGAAATCGAGTCAGGCATTGGGATTGATTGAGACCAAGGGGTGGGTCGGCCTCGTCGAGGCGACCGACGCCATGTGCAAGGCCGCCAATGTGGAGATCATCAAGACGATCCAGATCGGCGGGGCGTTCGTAACGACGATCGTCCGCGGCGACGTGGGCAGCGTGAAGGCCGCCGTCGACGCCGGCGCGGAAGCGGCTGGAAAAGTCGGCGAGCTGGTGGCGCATCACGTCATCGCGCGCCCGCATCCGGATCTGCTCGAAGGATACGGCGCCGGTGGCGGCGGCGCGGCGCTCTAAACGATGTTCGTTCTTGTGGCCAACCTCGGCAGCACCAGCTTCAAGTATAAGTTGCTGGACATGGCGTCCAGCGGCGCGGAACTTGCGCAGGCAGTTTCGAGCGCATCGGGCAGAAGGATTGTCCCCACAAAACCCATGGCGATTGCCTGGATGAGATCATGGCTGCGCTGCCGCATAAACCCGACGCCATTGGCTTCAAGGCCGTACACGGCGGGCCGATCAGCGGGGCCGTGCGCGTGACGGATGAGGTGCTGGCGACGATGGAGCAGTTTGCGGATGTTGCGCCGGCGCACAATCCGCCGTACATCGCGGCGATGCGTGCCTTTCGCGAGAAGCTGCCGAACGTACCGCAGGTGGCGGCGTTTGAGACGGCGTTTCACCAGACAATTCCGCTGTCTCGCCAAATTTACGCGATCCCCCACGAGTGGACGGAGAAGCTGGGCATTCGCCGCTATGGCTTCCACGGCGCCAGCCATCGATATATCTCGATGCGCGTCCCAGAGCTGGTGGGTCGGGACTCGGCCCGCCGGATTATCAGTTGCCACCTCGGCGGAAGCTGCTCGGTCTGCGCGATCGATAGCGGAAAATCCGTCGCCAACAGCTTCGGCATGACCGTGCAGTCAGGCTTGCCGCATAACAATCGCGTCGGGGATTTCGACACCTTCGCGATCATGAAGCTGCTGAAGCAGGGAATTTCGCTGGACGAGATTTTTCGCCGGCTGGGCAAAGAGGGCGGACTGTTAGGAATGAGCGGCGTGTCGCCGGACATGCGCGACATCGAGCGCACCGCCGCCGCGGGAGACAACCGCGCCAAGCTGGCGATCGACGCGTTCGTCGAAACTGTCCGCCACTATATCGGGGCGTTCCTCGTCGTCCTCGGCGGGTGCGATGTGCTCGCCTTCACCGGTGGAATGGGCGAAAACGCGACATCGCTGCGGCAGGCAATCTGCAAAGACCTCGATTTCGCCGGCCTGGTTCTCGATCCGCAGAAAAACCAGACGCGCGGGAAGGAAGAGCGCATCAGCAAGGTCGAATCGAACGGAGAAATCTGGATCGTCCCCGCCAACGAAGAACTTATCGTCGCATTGCAAACGGAATCGGTTTTAACAGCCAACTAAAATTTTTTTCGGAGAACAGTCATGGCAAACTCAGAAGCAATCGGATTGATCGAAACCAAGGGCATCGTGGCGGCCGTCGAAGCGCTGGATGCGGCGCTGAAGTCCGCCAACGTGGAGTTCGTCGAGCAGCACAAGGTCGGCAGCGGGCTGGTGGCGATCACCCTCCGCGGCGACGTGGCCGCCGTTCGCGCCGCCGTCGACGCCGGCGCGGAAGCGGGCGGAAAAGTCGGCGAGATCGTCTCGGTGCACGTCATCGCCCGTCCGCATTCCGACGTCGCCAAGATGGGCTGATGATCCGCCCGTTTAGCCGCGACCCGCAGGGGAGCGCTATCCAATGAGGTGAACCCGATGTTCCTCGCAAGAGTTACCGGTCACGTGGTTTCGACCAAGAAAGACAAGGCCCTGGGGGGCCAGAAGCTGATGGTCGTCGAGCCGCTGAACGTGAAGTATGAGCCCAACACGACAACGCCCGCGAGCCTGGGAAACACCGGCCGCGCCATCGTCGCCATCGACGTCGTCGGCGTGGGCGACGGACAGCTTGTACTCGTCGTTCAGGGAAGCAGCGCCCGCATGACCGACCAGACGAAAAACATGCCGGCCGACGCGGTGATTGTCGGGATCGTCGACTCGGCGGTTTATTCGGGCAAATCGTTTTACTCCGCCACGGGGGAAAAATAAGCCATGAACGCAACGCTTATCCAGGATGTGGTCAGCGAAGTGATGCGCCGGCTTGGCGACGATCGGCCGGCGCCGGCATCTTCAAGCAGCGCCGGAGGTCACGGCGTTTACGCGAAAATCGACGACTGCGTTGCCGCCGCAGGCGAGGCCCAGAAGAAGCTCGTGAAGCTCTCGATGGACGATCGCGACGGCATCGTGAAGCTGATCAAGTCGATCGCCAAACAAAACGCCCGCGAGTGGGGCGCGATGGAGTTGGCCGAGACGAAAGTCGGCCGGCTCGATCACAAGATCGAAAAGCTCCAAATCCTCGAACTCGTGCCCGGCGTCGAATATTTGCAGACCCACGCTTCCAGCGGATCCAACGGCCTGTGCCTGGAAGAATTCGCCCCCTTCGGTGTCATCGGCGTGGTTACGCCGGTGACGCACAGCGTTCCCACGCTGACGGCCAACGCCATCAACATGATCGCCTCGGGAAATTCGCTCGTCGCCAACGCCCATCCCAGCGGGGCCAACTGCGCGGCTCATGCGATCACGGAATATAACAAGCAGATCGCCGCGAAATACGGGATCGACAATCTCATCACCTGCGTGCTGCCGCCGACGCTGGAAAGCGCCGAGGAGCTTTTCAACCATCGCGGGGTCGCGCTGCTGGTCATCACCGGCGGCCCCGGCGTGGCGCGAGCGGCCATGAAAGCGCAAGCGCTCGATCGTTGCCGGCCCGGGAAATCCGCCGGTCGTCGTCGACGAAACCGCCTGCCTTCAAAACGCGGCGACGTCGATCGTCAAAGGAGCCGCCTACGACAACAACCTTCTGTGCATCGGCGAAAAACAGGTCTTCTGCGTCGACAGCGTCTTCGACAAGTTTCTCGAACAGATGAAAATGGCCGGCGGGTTCGTCCTGAATTCATCGCAGATCGACGCCCTCACCAAGTCCGCGTTCAAGCCCGACAAGGAAGGCCACCCGCACGTGAACAAGGATTTCGTCGGCAAAGACGCCTCGGTTTTGGCGCGGGCGGCCGGGGTTTCGGTGCCGCCGGTTACGCAGCTTCTTGTCGGCGAAACCAGTGCGGATCACGCGTTTGTACAGGAAGAGCAGATGATGCCGTTCGTTCCCTTCGTGCGCGTTAAAAATGTCGACGAGGCGATGGAACTGGCCATCGAAAGTGAGCATGGCTATCGCCACACTGCCCTGATCCACAGCCAAAACCTCGACACCATCACGCGCTTTGGCCGCAAGGCGAACACGACGCTGTTTGTCGTCAACGGCCCAAGCATGGCGGGGCTGGGACTGGGGGGTGAGGGATATCTGAGCTATTCGATCGCCACGCCGACCGGCGAGGGGATCACGACGCCGCTCACGTTCACGCGTTATCGCCGGGTGATGATGACGCGAGCATTGAGGGTGATCTAGATGCTTCAGGGACTCGTCATCGGCCACGCGACGGCAACGGTGAAACATCCGAGCCTGGTCGGGCTCCGCATGCCGCTCGTGCAGGTGCTGGGGCCCGATCGAAAGCCCGAGGGGGATGTGCTCGTAGCGGTCGATCGCCTGGGCGCAGGTCTCGGGCAGATCGTCGTGCTCAGCAGCGACGGCAAAGGCGCACGCGAATATGTCGGCAACGAAAAAAGCCCCGCGCGATGGTACGTCGTCGGGCTCGTGGATGAGGAAATGGAATGATCGTGACTGCCCGCCAACTTCAGGACCTTCACGCCCGCGGATCGGGCGACGGGCAGATCGTGCTGCCCTACGGTGCGCGCCTCACGCCGTTGGCGGCCGACTGGATCCGCAGCAAGCGCATCAGCGTAGGTTACGGGCCCGACTCTCTTCTACCCTCCACTGGTACTCCCAATTTCCCCTCCCCTGGTACTCTTAATTCCCCCGCCCCCGGTACTCCGGGGGAGGGTAGGGGAGGGGGTCTCTCACCCCAACCCTCTCCCGGGGTACCGGCCGAGGGGGTAAAGGGCGCCATTCTCTGGTGGTGCGACGGCCCCTGCGGCGCCGCCAAAGCCGCCCTGGCGGCTCAATCGCGCGAAACGCGGCTGGCCCCCATCGATCTCACCAGCGAGCCCACCCAACTCACCGCCGTCATCAAGCACCTCGCGTCGCAGATCAAATCCTCCCAGGCCGGCGGCGGCGTTCTCCTCGTCAAATCAGCCGCCGAGGCGATCGTTTACGCCAACCGCTGCTCGAGCCTCCGCGCGATCGTGGGCACCTGCCTCGAATCGGTCGATCAGGCGATGACCGCCATCGGCGCCAACGTGCTGATCCTGGAATATCCGTACAAAAGTCTGCCGCAGATTCGCAATCTGCTCGCGCGTTTCGCGCGGGCCGCGAACCGCTCCGGAACAAGTCCAGCATCGGCTGAAGGAGCTGGCGTCATGCGCGTAGGCAAGGTCATTGGCCGCGTCACGCTTCAGCCCCTCTATTCAACGCTCGTCGGCGGGCGTTTTCTGCTCGTCGAAGTGCAGGATCGTTTCAGCCTCGCAGGCAAGGCGCGGAAGAGCAGTGAATCACTCGTGGTTTACGACGAGTGGGCGCGGCCGAGGGGGACCTGATCGCGTTTACGGAGAGCCGCGAGGCGGCGATGCCGTTTTATCCCGAAAAGCGCGTGCCGCTGGATGCGTATAACGCGGCGATTCTCGATGCGGCCGTGGTTGGGATGGAGGTCTAGTCGGCCATGCAATTCATCGCGACAAAATTCAAAATGCTAAAAGCAATGCAGGAGAGGCAAGGGGGAACCACGCGAGAGGAGTCGCAAGGGCGCCCCAAGGGTTTCCCCCTCGCCCCTCCCGCACCCACCCCACTCCCCGTCCTTTTCCTCTCAACCGTCCCCCTAAGAAAAGACTCGGCAACGCCCCGCGCAGGCGTGTGCCCCCAATCACGCGAAAAAGATGCCCCTGAGTTTCGCGCCACCGTCTCCGGCTTCTGTCTTTTGCCTTGGACGGTTAGATGGCATGTTGGTTGTCGGGCTAGCCACCGTCGACTAAACCCGACAACCATGAAACACAATTCTTCTAAAGGTAGCCGCAAGGCCTCCCAAGTTCGAGGGGAGAGAGTCTCGAAGCCCAATCAGTCGCACGAGGTGATCAAACTCGGCGTGGATACCCACAGCCAGCAATATACCTTCGCACGGATGGTCGATCATCAGGGGATTCAACCGGCCCAAAAACTCTCGCCGGCCGTCTTCATCGAGTTTCTCAAAAAGCAGCTGACGCTGGCCAAACGCGTGGTGATGGTCTACGAAGCCGGTCCCTACGGCTTCGCGTTGCACCGCGAAGCCACCGCCCTGGGCGTAGAGTGCCTGGTCTGTGCCCCCGAACGTCTGTCCCGCGGCCGCAAGAGAGTCAACGACAAGATCGACGCCACCGAACTGCTCTCGCGTCTGGACCGGCATCTCGCCGGCAACACGACGGCGCTGCGTCTGGTGCGTGTCCCCACGGTGGCCCAGGAGATCCACCGCCGCCTGGGGCGCGAGCGCAACACCTACCGAAAGGAACGGCAGCGCTGGATCGCCCGTGGACGAAGCCTGCTGCACAGCCTCGGCATCCATCGCCCGGGAAAATGGTGGGAGCCGCTGGCGTGTGAGCCGCTGCTGAAAAAGCTGGAAGAACTCTACGGCTCAGAACTGATCGAACCGATCCGCAAGGAGCTTGCCCGCGACCTGGAGATGGTAGAGATGATGGACCAGAAGCGAGATGAACTGACCCGCCAGCTCTGCGCGGAGGCCAAGTCCCGCGAATCGGCCCGGATCAAGGGAATCGGACACCTCAGCTATGAGCTGCTGGATCGTGAGATCGTCGACTGGAATCGCTTCCAGAACCGCCGGCAGATCGCCAGCTACACCGGGCTTTGCCCTGGAGAATCCTCCTCAGGCCAGAGCCGGATGAATCTGTCGATCGACAAACATGGCAACCGCCGACTGCGCACGGTGCTGGTGGAACTGGCGTGGCTGCTGCCCAAGTTCCAGCCGGAGTATTTTCGTCTGAAGCGCTGGAAGCAGGTCTTCGAGAACCCCGGAGCCAGAGCCATGCGCAAGAAAGCCGCGGTGGCCTTGGCGCGGCAACTGGCGGTGGACCTGTGGCGGATCAAAACCGGCCGGGTCAAAGCGCAGGATCTGGGCTTGAAACTGGCAGCGTAAAAAGCCGGCCAAGGTTGTCCCCGAACTTCTGGAGCCTGGATGGACGACGGATAAAGAGCTTGGAATAAAAGTGAAAGAGACGAGCCACGGTGTAACGCGCCCGTTTTCCCCTATGAGCGCCCTTGAGCGTTCGGCGGTTAGATTGGGTCAGCGTGAACCGCCTGCAACGGACGTATTAGACCATGGTGTACTGGCAAACCGCCAGGTACGGATAGCAGGAAGAGCGTTGCCGCAATGATGGCAACAGCCCATGCAGAGCGGACACTGACAGGCCGAGCAACAGCTTAAAAAGACAAAAGAATAAAGGCGGCGAATGCGGCCCACACTTGACAACCAACATAGCAGGGGAAGTGGAAAGAGGGTGGTGGGGGTGCGGGGGAGGCGGGAGAAAAACCTTGGAAAAATATGGGTTGTCTCCCGCCTCCCCTGCATTGCATTCGCATTTAAAAGAGCGCCAAAGACATCTCGAAGAATCGGAGCGCCAATTCGTCACGAGGGATTTTAAAGAGGTTTTCCCAATGGCTTATCAAAAAAGCAAAAATAGCAGTGCCCCACGAATCCCCGAATGGAAGCTCAAGGAGCAGATGTGCGACATCGGCCGCCGCATCTGGCACAAGGGTTTTTGCGCCGGCAACGAAGGCAACCATTCCTATCGCCTCTCGGAAGATCGTGTGCTGTGTACGCCGACGGGCATCAGCAAAGGGCAGCTCAAGCCGGACGATCTTTGCGTGGTCGATATGGAAGGAAAACAGGTTTCCGGTAAGCGCGGGCGAACGAGTGAGATTTTGCTCCACTTGTTCATTTACAAAAATCGGCCCGATATTCGCGCGGTCATTCACAGTCATCCGCCGCACGCGACGGCCTTCGCGGTGGCGGGGATGGAGCTGCCGACGTGCGTTCACCCTGAGGCAGAGGTTTTTCTGGGCCGGGTGCCGACGGCGCGATATGTCACGCCGGGCGACACGCGCCTCGGCGAATCGCTTGCACCGTTTGTCAAAGACGCCAACACGATCCTGCTCAGCAATCACGGCACGGTTTCTTATGGTACCGATCTGGAGGATGCCTATTACAAGCTGGAAATCGTCGACGCGTATTCGCGGATTCTGCTGCTTGCCAAGCAGGTCGGATCTGTGCAGACGCTTTCCAACGATCAGATGAAAGAGCTGCTGGGTTTAAAAGCGAGGTTCGGCATGGCCGACGCCCGGCTCAAAGACGGCCAGCTCCAGGGCCTCAGTTGCTCGAGCGATTTTGTCACCCGCGTGGGCGGCGAGGTCGCGACGAAGGGGCGCATGTGCATCGATGGCGGGACCGGGACCGGGCCCGTCCAGGGCGCGGCGGAGTCGCCGATTGAGAAAGCGGTCGCGGCGCTTACGCCGGAGAATTATTCGGAGCAGGACATCGAGCAGCTCGTGCAGGTGATCACCGATCAGATCATGGCCAGCGCAAGTTAGAAAGGAAATCGTTCAATGAAAGTGAGCATCATCGGCGGCGGCGGGCGGGTGGGCAGCAATGCGGCCTTCGCCATGCAGTGCGCCGGGGTCGTCAGCGAAATCCACCTTCTCGACGCCAACGAGCAGATGGCCCAGGGCGAAGCACTCGACCTTCTGCACGGCGCCAGCGTGGCGGGGGATCAGAAGATTTTCGCGGGCGGGTATGACAAATGCGCGGACAGCGATGTGATCGTCATCACCGCCGGCCTGCGGCGCAAGCCGGACGAGAGCCGGCTCGATCTCATCAATCGCAACGTCGTGCTCTTCAGGCAGATTCTCGATTCGCTCAAGTCGGCGGGGCTGAAGAAGGAGGCGATTATTTTCGTCGTCTCCAACCCGGTCGACATTCTCACCCGCTTGGCGATCGATCATCTCAAGCATGAGCCGAATCGGACGATCGGGCTGGGGACGCAGTTGGACACGGCCCGGTTTCGCTCGCTCATTGCGCTGGAGACGGAGCTGCCGCCCAGCCAGATCAAGGCGGTGATTCTGGGCGAGCATGGGGACAGCATGGTGCCGATCTGGTCGAGCGCGACGGCGGGCGGCATGCCGCTGGTGAAGCTGCCGAACTTTTCCGCCGCGGTGCAGCAGCGGGTGTTTGAGCGGACCAAGACCAGCGGGGCGGAGTGCATCAAGCTCAAAGGGGGCGCGGGGTGGGCCGTGGGGCTGACCATCGCGGAAGTGGTGCATGCGATCGCGCTGAATCAGCCGAAGGTTTTTCCAGTCAGCACGCAGCTTGCGGGGGAGTATGGGATTCGCGGCACCTGCACGAGCTTGCCGACTCTCGTGAATCGCGGCGGCGTCGTGAAGCGATTTGAGTTTGATCTGTGGCCGCGGGAAGTGAGTGGGATCCAGAGCGGGGCGAAGTCGCTGGATGCGACATATGCTCAGTTGAAATGAAATTGTTTCCATGTTGATCGCCCAGAGGCAATCGCGGCTGCGGGAACTGCTGGCACAGCGGCGGATTCTGCCGCTGGATTCTCTGGCGCGGGAGCTGGGGGTTTCGCAATCGACCATCCGCCGCGATGTGGATGAGCTTCAGAGGCAGGGGCTCGTGCAGCCGACGCATGGGGGGGTGATCTGGATCGGGGACCAGGGTTTGTCGTCTGCCCCGCAGCGGACGCAGGCGGGGCTCTATGCCTTTAACCAGCGGATGGGGGTGCAGGTTGAGGCCAAGCGGCGGATCGCAAAGGCGGTCCTGGCGCTGGTTCCCAGTGAGCAGACGATCCTGCTGAGCGGCGGAACGACGACGTTTTACCTGGCGGAGCAGCTACGGGGGCGGTCGCTTCAAATCATCACCAACTCGCTGCCGATCGCGAACCTGTTCATGGACGATAACAACGTGGAGCTGATCCTCACCGGCGGATTGATGTACCCGCGCTACGGCGTGATGCTGGGCCCGGCGGCGGAGAATTTTATTTCCACCGTCCATGCATCCCGCATGTTTTTCAGCTCGGCGGGGATTCGCGATGGCGTGCTGTTTAACCAGAACCTCCTGCTGGTGTCGGCCGAAAAGCGGATGATGGAGCAGTCGCAGCAGGTGGTGCTGCTGGCCGACAGCGAAAAGTTCGGCCAGCAGGCGC
The DNA here is from genome assembly GCA_963755915.1 of uncultured Phycisphaerales bacterium. Lineage (GTDB taxonomy): Bacteria > Planctomycetota > Phycisphaerae > Tepidisphaerales > Tepidisphaeraceae > PALSA-1353. The sequence goes on along the minus strand of CAVWLP010000002.1, from coordinate 273,330 downwards.
TGGCGGAGCTGTGTAATCTCAGCGAGATCGATGTAGTGGTGACGGATGAGGGATTAACCGCGGAGCATCGCAAAGCGATTGAGGGGGCGGGGTGTGAGTTGATTGTGGCGGGGGGATGATTTGTGGCTTGGACATTATGAGACAAATGATCTGATTGCCAAAGGATATTCGCTATGTTCGATGTATGGTAAACTTTCCTCATGGAGTCGCGTTCGATCAAGCCCGGTCGCTTCACGATTGAGGAATATCTACGCCTGGAGGTGGAGGCGAAGCAGCGGCACGAGTACCGCGATGGCCGGATCATCGACATGGCCGGGGGCTCGCCGGAACACAGTTTGATAATCGCCAACGTGATCGGGGAGATGAGGAACCAACTCAAAGGCAAGCCGTGCCGGGTTTATGACAGCAATCTACGCATTCGGGTTCCGCGCACGCCGCTGTACACCTATCCGGATGTGAGCGTGATCTGTGGTGAAATGCAGTTTGATCCTGAGGATGCGGGGCGGACGACGGCGACGAATCCGAGGCTGATTGTGGAGGTGCTTTCGGCGGCTACCGAAGCGGACGACCGGGGTGAAAAGTTCCGCCGCTATCTTTCCCTGGCCAGCCTGGAGGAATACGTTCTGGTCTCACAGGTTCGGCCCCGGGTGGAAACATTTACCCGCCAGAGCGACGGGAGCTGGCGGTTCGCGACCGCTTCGGGATTGGAAGGGCGCGTGCCGCTCACTTCGGTCGAGGCGCAGCTTCCGCTATCGGAAATTTACACCGGCGTTCAGTTTCCGCCTGAGGATGAGCGGCCGCGGGTGCTTTGATTCGGCAAGCGTGGGCGGCCACACGGGCAAGGAGGATGCCCGTGAATCGCGGTTACGATTTGGAAGCAATTTCCTTTTTCGTCGGGATCGATCCGCATTCCGGGCATCGATCCGGCGTGGCGCGGAGATCGTAGCCGCAATTTCGGCAGACGCCTTCCCGTTGCAAAAGCCGTTTTCTCAATTTGAGAGCCAGTTGTAGGCAGATCGGAAAACCTGTGATGACGGCCATGTGCGAGAAATTGATGCCGATCGCTGCGTCCTTCAAGATTGGTAGGTCGCCTTTCCAATAGGTGCTAGATGCCGAATAGTCGCCAAAAAATTGATAAAAGCTAACCGTCCGCGTTAACGAAGCGGAATAAGCATATTCGATCGTCCAGATCGTGGTCTTGGGGTTTAATTCCCAAAGAGGACGATCTTTCATGGAGAATATTGAGCCATCCAACCGTGGAATTTTACCAGCATAGATTCCCAGGAACCCCGTTTGGCCCCAGACGCATAATCTGATCGCGTGGCCATTGCCAATCCAATATCTCAAAATCCGTCAACTCCGAGATTCCCCATACGATGCAGAGCAAAAGCGACATCCCGGCAAGCCCATTAACGATCCATCGAAGGAGGCGAACCATTTGGGCGAATTCTACCGCACCTAGGCCGATCGGCTTTAGAAAATCGTCGATGGCCCGCACCGCCAATCAAGTCTGTGATTCAGCCTGAAGTGAGCTCTTTTGGCTTCGCGGTTGTTCCGCATTCGGGGCAGCGGTCCGGCGTGGCGCGGAGGTCGTAGCCGCAGGTGACGCATAATCCCCGGTCGATCCTGACGAGGCGTTGGTGCTGCTGCCATCGGCGGTGGGCAAAAATGATCAGCGGCAGCCAGATGAGCCATGCAAACCAATAGGGAACGGAGAGATAAATGACCTTTCCGACCCACAGGTCGTGCCTGGCGCCGTCGATTGCGAAATCTTTCTCATCTTCAACAAAAAATCCCCCCGCCCCGGCTGAAAATCCCATCGGGAGCCCGTCATACCAGGCGAGCACGGCATTATTGTATTTCAGCCCCGGATCGAATTGCGGCCCGATGATCGGCGTTGGGAAGTCGTGATAGAGCTGGATGCTGACCTTTCCCGTCATCCGGCTGTCGAATCGACAGGACCATGGGCCGATCTGCCATTTGTCGGAGTGATGTGGAAAGATTGTCTGGGGCAAATGGCTGCCTGCCCAGATGAAGGCGATGGCGAGGCAAAACAATAGCCAGAGGCCCACCAGGATTTGAATCGCCCAGCCTTTCACAGCAACCATCCTACCGCGCCCCACCGCCACCAGCGGCCGCTGTGCTTGAGCTCGCTGCGTTTGTGGTTTGTTAGCATTTACTAATCTAAATCGCGAAAAACGTAACAAAATGTAAAATTATGTAAAATCGCCATCGACGCTTCCGCCTGGGTTGATGATTAACCCCGTGATCTCCACTATAGTTATGGCGATCCGATCGCTGGAGATTTCGTGCATCCGTTATCCGTCGAAAAAGTCAGCAAAACCTTCCGCCAGGGCCGCCGGGCCGTGACGGCGCTTTCGTCGATCGATCTGGCGGTGCCGCAGGGGAGATTCCTGGCGATTATGGGGGCCAGCGGGTCGGGAAAGAGCACGTTGCTGCACCTCATGGCCGGGCTGGCCAAGCCGGATTCGGGAAGCGTTTATATCAACGGAACCGATCTGGCGCGGATGGGAGATAAGGAACTGACCATTTTTCGGCGGAGGAATATCGGGCTGGTGTTTCAGTCGTTCAATCTCATTCCGACGCTCTCGGCAGAGGAGAATATTGCCCTGCCGCTGATGCTGGAGGGAAGGAATGGGCAGGTGACGCATGAGAAGATCGAGCGACTGATGGTGGATCTGGGGATTGCCGATCGACGAACGCATCGGCCCGATTCGCTCAGTGGCGGTGAGCAGCAGCGGGTGGCGATTGGCAGGGCGTTGGTTTCGGATCCGGCTGTCATCCTTGCGGATGAGCCAACCGGCAACCTGGATAGCGCGAATTCAAAGTCCGTTTGTGAATTGCTGCGCGATTTGGCGGAGAAGCATAACAAGACGATCGTGATGGTGACGCACGAGCCAGTGGTGGGGGCGTATGCACAGGAAGTGGCGGTGATCCGGGATGGGCAGATCATTAAGCGGTTTGCGACGGAGGGGATGAACGGGCAGGAGTTGGCGGGGAGATATACGGAATCGTTGGGATGAGTGGTGCGCTTATGTCTGTCGCAGCCCCTACCCATTGTTCAAATTGGCGATCGATGAAACGCAAAATGCGGCCGCGTATCGCGAGGAATTGGCGCGCTTCGTATAGGTGGGCGTTGGGGCACGCGATCGCAGGACTGCCGTCATGCACGCGCTTTGTTTGGAGGAGAGTTGAGGGGAAAAGGAAGGGGAGTGGGGAGGGTGCGGGAGGGGCGAGGGGGAAACTCTTGGGGTCCTATGTGGTTCCCCCTCGCCCCTCCTGCATTGCATTCGTATTTAAAGAAGCGCCTTATTCTATTCGAGGTTGAAGAGGATCGGATCGTCAGAAGTACGTCCGAAGGGAGAAAGTAAGGAACAATGGTTCTGACTCGCTTAGCCATTTCAAATTTCAAAGTTCGCAGCGTTCGGACGCTGCTGACCCTGGCGGCGATTGCGCTTTCGGTGAGCTTGGTGGTGGCGGTTACCACGGGATACAAGTCGCTTCAGGGGGCGGCGCTGAAGTGGCTGGATCGGTATATGGGGGCGTCGGATGCAGTGATTACGCCGACGGATGAGCTTCAGGGGGTGGTGCCGGAGAGTATCGTTTCGCTGCTGAAGCAGGACCCGGACTTGCGGCAGGTTTCGGGGCGGCTGGAGTCGGACCGGGATATGGACCGGGCGGCGGACCAGCAGGGTCCGGCGCAGCGCGGATAGGCTGGAGGCGGGGGCGGTGCCTTCGGATAAGATTTATGTGGAGCTGGTGGGGATTCGCCGGCCGGATGATACGACGATTGAGGCGCTGGATTTGAACAACGGGCGGTGGTTCGGGACCTCGGATGCGTTGGAGGCGGTGCTGGATGATATTGCCGCGGAAAAGATGGGGGTGGGCGTGGGGGATATGCTGAAGATTCCGGGGGTTTCGGGAAAGGATCTTTCGGTGAGGGTGGTGGGGACGGTGCATAAGCCGGTCTTTTTTTCGGAGCGGACGGCGACGATTTATCTGCCGCTGGCGACGCTGCAGCGTTTTACGGGACAGGACAATCCGCCGGTGGTTTCGAGCATCGTGGTGAACCTGCACGCGGGGGCGGATTTTGATGCGTTTGAGAATCGGTGGTCGCAGCGGCTGGCGACGATCGATCCAAACGTGCATTTGCGGATGCGAAGGAAGAATCCGGGGGACCTGGAAAAGAATTTGCGCGGGGTGCGTATCGCGGCTTACCTGGGGGGGATGGTTTCGATGCTCACGGCGATGTTCATTATTTTTTCCGCGCTAAGCATGGGGGTGACGGAGCGGCAGCGGACGCTGGGGATGTTGCGGGCGATCGGGGCGGTGAGGTCTCAGGTTTTTCGGCTGGTCACGCTGGAGGGGATGGCTTTGTCGATCGTGGGGATCGGGATCGGAATTCCGCTGGGGGTTTTGTGGATGCGGATTTTGTATCACCGGTATATGGAGCTTTTCGCGGCGGGGGTTTTGTACAGCTTCAACGGGATGGTATTTGCGGCGGGGGGGTCGCTGCTGACGGCGCTGGCGGCGAGCGTGCTGCCGGCATGGTGGGCGTCGCGGATTTCGCCGCTGGAGGTGATGACGGCGCAGGGCGCGGAGCCGGCGGCGGGGCCACCGATTCGAATTGCGCTGATCGGGCTTCTGCTGATCAGTTTGGATCCGCTGATTTTCTTTGGGCCGGTGGAGGAAATCGTGCGGAGGTTTGGGGTTTCGGATGCGGCGGGGGTGGCGGGGACGATCAAATTTTTCGGGCATTTCTGTATTGGGTTGCCGGGGATTCTGGGGGGATTTTTTCTGCTGGCGCCGATGTTTGTGTGGGTGGTTGAGCGGGTGGCGGCGCCGGTGATCGCGGCGGTTTTTTTTGTTCCGGCGAACCTGTTGAAAAAACAATTGAGCACGGGAATCTGGCGGGCGGCGGGGACCGGGGCCGCGCTGATGGTGGGGCTCGCGACGCTGATCGCTATGCAGGTGCAGGGGCATACGCTGATTGGGGGGTGGCAGATTCCGAATAAGTTTCCGGATATTTTTATCTGGAGCCCGGACATAATTTCCTGGCAGGACCAGAAGACGCTGGGGAATGTGGAGGGGATTGCGAAGGGGAGTTTGATGCCGGTGGTCGTGACGACATCGTCGGGGGACAGCAAGGGGAGCTTGATGCTGGCGTCGATGCTGAGCGGGCAGAGCGTGGGGGCGATGTTTTTCGCGGTGAATCCGGAACAGGCGCTGAAGATGGTGCAGCTTGATTTTCGGGATGACGGGGGGAATTCGCTGCCGGAGGATCAGCAGGCGGCGGCGGCGGGACGGGCCGCGGAGGAGATGAAAAAGCCGCGGCACGCGATTGTGACGGATGAATTCCGGCAGGCGCATCGGCTGAAGATGGGAGATAGTTATCCGCTGATGACGACGGTGAATGGGGTGCAGAATTATACGATCAGCGCGATCGTGTGGTCGCCGGGGGCGGACGTGCTGGTGAGCATGTTTGACCTGGGGAAGATTCTGGATCAGCGGACGGTGGGGAGCGTATTTGGGTCGATCGACGATGCGAAGCGTGATTTTGGGATTACCGGGGCGCGGCTGTTTGCGGCGAACCTCACGCCGGGGATCGACAAGATGGATTTGCTGAAGAACGTGCAGAAATCGCTAGGAAATCGGGGGCTGATCGCGGGGGACGTGCGGCATGTGAAATATGGGATCGAGCGGGCGTTTTATCATCTGCTGGATTTGATCAGCACAGTGGCGGTGGCGGCGATGGCGCTAGCGTCGCTGGGGGTGACGAACACGATCATGGCGTCGGTGCGGTCGCGGCGGTGGCAGTTTGGGGTTCTGCGGAGCATCGGTCTGGCGCGGGGGGGCTGCTGCGGCTCGTGCTGGCGGAGGCAGCGATGCTGGGGATGGTGGGGGCGGCACTGGGATTGGCGGCGGGGATGGAGATCAGTGTGGATGCGCGGCGGCTGAGCGGGGCAGTGCTGGGATATGCGCCGGCGATGCAGGTGCCGTGGGGGATTGTCGGATGCGGTTGCGGGGCGCTGGTGGTGGTGTCGCTGTTGGCGAGCTTGTGGCCGGCGGCGGGGGTGGCGCTGGCGCAGCCGCTGGAATTGCTTCAGGCGGGGCGGGCGTCGGCGTAACAGTCTAAATGGCAAATTGGAAAGCCAGCTCGGCTCCGTTTATCAGCATTATTGCGGTTCTGCTGGTTGTGTTTGCGGTGACGGGGGCGACGGCGTGGGAGAGCAAGTGCGCCACCTTTGATGAGCCGCTGCACTTGGTGGGGGCGTGGCTGCAAACGTATCACGGGGATTTTCGGTGCGATCCGGAGGACCCGCCGCTTTGGCGGTATTACGTTGCGCTGGGAGCGCCCAGCGGTGAGCTGGAGCTTTCGACGAGCGGGTCCATTTATGATGCGATGCTGAAAGACCGGGCGTATGAGGGTCAGTACGTTAAAAACAATTTTTATTACACGGCGGCGAATGATTCGGATTCGGTTCTGGGGCGGGCGCGGGAACGGATGGTCGTGCTGGGGGTATTGCTTGGGGCGGTGATCGCGTGGTGGTCGTGGCGGCTTGGGGGGGCGGTGGCGGCGGTGGTGGCGGCGGCGGGGTTTTGTTTTGATCCGAATTTTCTGGCGCATGGGCCGCTGGTGAAGGACGATGTTCCGATGTCGCTGGCGCTGCTGGCTTTCATGGCGGCGGTCTGGATGGTGGGGAGGCGGGTGACGCCGATTCGGGTGGCGGCGGTGGCGGTTTTGCTGGGGGTTGCGCTGACGGTGAAGTTTTCGGGGATTCTGGCGGTCCCGATTTTGGGGATCTGTTTGCTGCTGCGGGCGATGCTGCCGGAGGCTTGGCCGACTTTGAAATCCGCGGTGGCGACGCGCGGGAAGAGGGTGGGGATTGCGGCGGGGATTTTTGGGGCGGCCTGCGTTTTTGCGTATGGATTTGTGTGGGCGTGCTATCGATTTCGGTATGCGCCGGGGGCCGATCCGAATCAGCTGCTGGATTTTTCGGAGCTTCTGCGGATCGGGGCGCGACATGCGGCGTTTGGGGCGTATAACGCGTTTGATCTCACCGATGCGCAGTTGCAGAGCTTCACAAGCCAGTGGAAGCCGGATGTTTTTTTTCGGGGCGTGCTGTGGATTGGGGAGCATCGGCTGTTGCCGCAGGCGTGGGTGTATGGATTGCTGTTCACGTACGGCACGGCGCCGGGGCGGGCGGCGTTTTTGCTGGGGACTTCGGCGATGCGCGGGAGGTGGGATTATTTTCCGGTGGCGATGCTGGTGAAGACGCCGGTGGCGACGCTAGGGGCGTTGGGTGTCGCTGCGATCTATTGGCTTGCGAATCTTCGGCGGATTGGGCGAGCGTGGGACATTTTTGTGCTGGCGATCCTGCCGGTGTTTTATCTCGCGGTGGCGATGCGATCGGATTTGAACCTGGGGATCCGGCACGTTTTGCCGGTGTATCCGGCGATGTTTATTTTTCTGGGGGTGACGGCGGCACATGCGATGAGGCGATTTCGCAAGGCGACATTGTTGCTGGCGGGGATTTTTGTCGTGGGGCTGGCGGTGGAATGTTACGCGGCTTATCCGGATTTTATTCCATTTTTTAACGTGGCGGCGGGGGGGTGGGAAAATGGACCGAATCTGCTGGGGGATTCGAATGTCGACTGGGGGCAGGACCTGCCGGCGCTGGCGCAGTGGCAGCGGGAGCATCCACAGTATCAGATTTTCCTGGATTATTTTGGATCGGCGGACCCGCGGTATTACGAGATTCATTATGTGAAACTGCCGGGGAGTCTGGCGCCGGCGGATGAATCACCGTCGCCGAGCAGGGTGCGGGTTTACGCGCTGAGCGCGACGGCGGCGCAGAATCCGTGGATTGAGGAGAGCGACCGGAAGTTTTACAAGGAGCTGCGGGGAGAGCGTCCGCTGGCGGTTCTTGGGCACTGCATCTACCTGTACAATCCACCGTAGGCGATGAGCAATCCTAAGATTTCCGCGAATTCCGGCCGGCAGAACTTTCTCGCATTGCTCGCGTGCGTGGGATTTTTGATTGCGTTTGGAGCGATTGGGTTTGGAGCGTGGTCTGGAAAGTCGGCGATTTTTGATGAGCCGTTTCATTATCTTTCGGGGTGGCTTCAGATGCACTATGGGGATTTCCGGTGCAATCCGGAGGATCCGCCGCTTTGGAAATATTATGCGGCCCTGGGGACGAGCCAGGAGGATATCGCAGTTAATTTTCGGTCGCCGCGGTGGGATTACATGCTGAGGTCGATTCCGGGCGGGGAGGTTTTGTTTTCGGATGAGACGTTTTATCAGACTCCGGGGGCGGATCCGGATGGATTGCTTCGGGCGGCGCGATTGCGGATGGTTTTGATCGGCGTGGCGCTGGGAGGGGTTATTGCGTGGTGGGCGTGGAGATTGCGAGGGCCGCTGGCGGGGGTGGTGGCGGCGGGGGTGTTTGCGCTGGATCCGAATTTCCTGGCGAATACGCCGATCGTGAAAAACGATGTGCCGATTACGCTGGTGTTTGTGCTGCTGATGATGGCGGTTTGGCTGCTGGGGGAGAGGGGAACGTGGCCGCGGTGTGTCGCGATCATGGTGCTGGTGGGGGCGGCGCTGACGACGAAGTTTTCGGGGGTTCTGGCGATTCCGATGCTGGTGATTGCGCTGTTTTGCCGGTCGATGATGAAGTGCGAATGGCTATTTTGGGGCTGGACGCTGACGACGCGCGCGAAGCGGCTGGGGGCGTCGGCGCTAGTACTGATTTCTTGTCTGTTGTTTGGGTATTTCTTCATTTGGCTGTGCTATGGCTTTCGGTTTGGGCCGAGCCCCGACCCTTCGGTCAAGTTTGATTTCAAAGAGCCGATTGTCGACATCGGGGAAAACGAGATGCAGCTTCGGCAGAATCCGGTTCCTACAGAGGTTTCGATTGAGCAATACAACAAGTGGCTTGCACAGTGGAAGCCGGATTTCGTTGTCCGTGCGGGGCGGGTCGTCAATGCGGACCATCTCGTTCCCCAGGCGTGGCTGTTCGGATTCCTATATACCTACGGCACGGCGATGGCTCGGCGGGCGTTTCTCTGCGGGGAGATTCGTATTCAGGGATGGTGGTATTACTTTCCGCTGGCGATTCTCTTCAAGACACCGGTTGCGACTCTGATTGCGGTGGTGACGGCGCTTGTGATCGGCGCGGCGATGTTGCGGAGCAAAATTGCTTCCAGGGGCTGGCCGATTTGCGCGCTGACCATCGCACCGGTGTTTTATATGGCGGTTGCGATGCGCAGCAATCTCAACATCGGGCTTCGGCATATTCTGCCGGTCTATCCGTTTCTATTTATTCTCGTGGGAGTGGCCGCGGCCGCAGCTTATCAGCGGAGGCCGAAGCTAACCGCGGGAATTCTGCTCGTGCTTCTGGGCGGGCTGTTGACTGAAACCATCGCGGCGTATCCAAACTACATTCCGTTTTTCAACGCGGCGGCGGGCGGATCGCGCGGGGGAATTCGGTTGCTCAGCGACGCGAACCTCGATTGGGGGCAGGATCTTCCCGCGCTGGCGCAATGGCAGCGGGAGCATCCGGATCGGCAGCTATATCTGAGCCAGTTTGCGCTGCCTGATCCGCGGTTTTACAAGATCGCGTATATTGAGATGAAGGGAGGCGGGCTGGAGCATCAGGATGAATCGTCGCCGTCGGGGTTGCCGCCGGTTTATGCGATCAGCGCGGTGAATCTTCAGGGGACGTATGTCGCGCCGGAGGTTTACCGGGATATTTACAGCAAATTTGCGAAGATGAAACCGTTTGAGGTTTTGAACGGGACGATTTATCTGTTCGATCAGCCTTCGCCGTGATTCACACGGGGTGCAGCGCCGGCCGGCGTTTGTGCCAATCGGTAGCCATCTCATACATCCGGGCGATTCGGAGGAGCTTTTCTTCGCCGAAGGTGGGTCCGAGGAGTTGCATGCCGATGGGCAGGGGCTTGGGTCCGGTCGTGAAGCCGCAGGGGAGGCTGATGCCAGCGATGCCGGCGATGTTGCAGGTGACGGTGAAGACGTCGCAGAGATACATCTGAAGCGGGTCGCCGGTTTTTTCGCCGGCCTTGAAGGCGGCGGTTGGGCTGGTGGGGCAGAGGATTGCGTCGCATTTCTCGAAAGCTTCGTCGAAATCCCGCTTGATGAGGGCCCGCATTTTCAGGGCCTGGAGGTAATACTTGCTGGAATAACCGGCGGAGAGGGCGAAGGTTCCGATCATGATTCGGCGCTGGACTTCCTCGCCGAAACCTTCCGCGCGGGATTTGCTGAAGAGCTCGATGATGTCCTTCACCGGCTCCTTGGTGCGGTGGCCGAAGTGGACGCCGTCGTAGCGGGCGAGGTTGCTGCTGGCTTCGCAGGGAGCGATGACGTAGTAAGCGGCGATGCCGTATTCGGTGTGGGGGAGGGAGACGTCGACGAGCGTCGCGCCCATCTCCTGGTATTTTTTCACGGCGGCGGATATCGCATCTTTTACTTGCGGATCTAATCCACCGGCAAGCTGGTACTCTTTGGCGATGCCGATTCGCAGGCCCTTGAGGGGGTGGTCGAGGTCCTGGAGATAGTCGGGCACGGCGCGGTCGACGCTGGTGGAATCCTTGGGATCGCGACCGCTGATGACGTTCATCATCAGGGCGACGTCCGGGACGTTCCAGCCGAAGGGGCCGATCTGATCGAGGCTGGAGGCGAAGGCGACGAGGCCGTAGCGGCTGACGCGGCCGTAGGTGGGCTTGAGGCCGACGACGCCGCAGAGGGAAGCGGGCTGGCGGATGGAGCCACCGGTGTCGGAGCCGAGGGAAGCGCAGCACATTCCGGAGGCGAGCGCCGCGGCGGACCCACCGCTGCTGCCGCCGGGGACGCGGGCGGTGTCCCAGGGGTTGCGGGTGACCTTGAAGGCGCTGTTTTCAGTGGAAGAGCCCATGGCGAATTCGTCGAGATTGGTCTTGCCGACGACGACCGCGCCGGCGGCATCGAGCATTTTGCAGATGGTGGCGTCGTAGGGGGCGCGGAAATTGGCCAGCATGCGCGAGCTGCACGTGGTGGTTCCCCAGCTCGTGCAGAGATTGTCCTTGAGAGCGATGGGCACGCCGGCCAGCGGGCCTTTGCGTTTGCCCTCGTCGACTTCCTTGGCGATTTGAAGTGCGCGATCCGGATAGACGCTGTTGAAAGCCTGGATCTGCCCCTCGACGGCGTCGATGCGGGCCAGCGCTTGGCGGGTCAGTTCCAGCGAAGAAATCTTGCGCGTGCGGACGGCGTCGCGCGCGGCCAGAAGCGTGTCGAATTCGAGGGTCACAGTGGGGAAAAGGTAGAGGCGGGGGCGGGGAAAGTAAACAGGGTTGCGCGGGAGGTGGCCGACGATGCGTCATGCGCTACCGGGCGCGTCTTCCCATAGTCCTGGCGGCAGACGAATCGGCAATTTACTGGGGCGAAACAGGCACATAAGCTCCGGCCGGCTGTTGACGGAAAACATTTTGTAGATCTGTTTCTGGTAGTCGTTGATGGTGTGGTGGCTGAGATGAAGCGTTTCAGCGATCTGCTTGTGACTGAGAGGTGAGAGCATCAATTCGAAAGTCCCGCGCAGCCGTGGCGGGAGCTGGGGCAGATAGGTGTGAACCGGCGTGGTCGTGCGGCTGCTCCTGATTGCCCGCAGCAGTTCGAACCCAAAGAACTGCATGATTCGGCGATGGCGCGGCTCAAACGGCTTGTCGTCCCAGGCGCGGTAGATAATCAATCCCTGGCTGCCCTTGGGCATGAGCGCGGCGCTATAGATCACGAAGTCGTCCACGTCCCCCGACCGCCGGGCTTCGGAGACGCAGCGAGAGCGATACCAGATTCGGTCATCGACCAACTGGCGGCGCGTCACGGTGAGGAAACGGGATTTTTTCTGGGCTTCGAGCAGTTTGATAGTTCCGGGATCGGCGGCCATTTCGCCGGAGACGGCATATTCTTCAAACCGCCGCCGGGCGGATTCCGTCTGCCAGCCGGTGTCGATGGGGTCGATCAGTTGGGGAACGCCCTGCGGTGAGAGGCGGATATCGACGGAGAAGCCGATGTTTCCCCCCAGAAGGCGCAGCAGCCCTTCGAGGGCGATGCGCTGCCAGATTTCGGGACGATCGCCGAAGTCGCGAATGCGATCGATCAACTCATGAACCTGGCGGATTTGCTTAAGCGTGAGGCGTTGCGATTTGGACATAACGTCTCTATACCGCTGCAAACCCCAAGCCCAATTTACACGCAATTGCGGGCCAAAACCAAGCGGGAAACCTCAAAAATACCCTGATTTCAGGGGTTGCGAGAGATTGCTGATCGCCCAGATCTTTTTGCTTTGGGCAGATCAGGCTGCTTTCAATCCCGATTGGCGCAGATGGCCCAGGAACTGCCGGGCGCGGACGGACCAGGTGTTCTGGCGGATGTAGGCCCGGCGGCGGGGAAGATCGACGCGGCGTTTGCCGCTGAAAGAATCGCGGATCATTGCGGCGGCCTGCTCAGGGGAATCGGCCAGCAGGATGTGGGGAAGATGCTCGTAGGCTTCGCGGACCGGGGTGCTGACGACGGGGCGCTCGGTGGTGAGATAGTCATAAAGCCGCAGGGGCGAGCGGCGGTTGTTGTTGTCGTCGACGTGCAGGCAATTGAGACAGAGATCGAAATTATGGATATAGGCCGGCAGCTCGCGGTGGGGCTTGGCGCCGAGCCAGACGACGTTTTCGGTGCGGCGGAGCCAGGCGAGAAGCCGCTTGCGCTGGGCCCAGTCGTATTCGACTACTTCTCCGATGTAGCAGAAGGTGACTTCGGGCATGAGCGCGGCAAGTTTCTGCATGTAACCGAGGTCGTAGGTGTAGTTGATTTGTCCGATACAGCCGACGATCGGGCGATCGGTCGGGAGATCCTCCGGCCTGGGCTGGCGCGGGAGGGTGAGGAAGCCGTCGTCGACGGCATTGGGGAGATAGATCACCTTGCCGCGCAAGCGCGGGGCGAAGTCTTCGGCGAGCTGGCGGGAGACGGCGAAGACCATGTCGCAGGTGTCGAGGAGGCGCTGCTCCATTTTTTTTGTATCGGGCGTCGCGCCGGGCCAGCGGTCGAAGGGGTCCTTGCAATAATAGATTCGGAAAAGGTCGGGCAATTTTTCGCAGAGGGGAGCAAGATGGGGCCAGGTGAATACGACCGCGTCGGGCCGGCCGGCATCGGCGAAACGCCGGCGCAGGAACCAATGGACGACGGCGCTGGAAACTTCGCTCCAGCGGCGGGGGACGCAGGTGCGGGCTTCCTCGAATCCTTCGCGGGGTTTGCGCCAGCGCCAGCAGGAGGCCATCTGGTCGATTGAAGTGCGCCGATTCAGCGGCTCCATATCCAGATAACTGATTTCGCCAAAATGGCCGACTTGTCCGAAAAAGTCGCGAATTCGCGGATTTTCGGACCCGATCACCATGAAGGAAGCTTTGTGCGGAAGGCTCGACATTACGCCTGCGTCCAATAATCGCCTTGCGCCGTTCATGTCATTGGGGTTTCGCTGGGCCAGCTACATCACGGCGTCAGCTTATATCTTCGGCTATTAACCTTAAGCCATGCAGAGCGAAACGACCTTTCTGCGGCTCTGGTTAACCTCTTTAGTGGCTAACTGTAATCCGAGTCAATGCTAATAATCGGACGTTAGCGTAAAAAAAATCTTTGAAAAATTTGGCGTGAATTTTACGCGCGGTGGGCGGTTCAACCCGCTGAATCTTCGTCGCCGCCGATGACCTTGGGAACCTTGAAGAAGGGCCCATCGGATTCCGGGGCGTTTTCCAGCACTTTTTCGAGGGGAAGGCTGGGCTCGACGACGTCTTCTCTGAAAATATTATGAATCGGCAGGGCGTGGGCCATGGGCTCGACGCCGGTTGTGTCCACTTCCCCTATTTTATCCACATACTCAAGGATAGAAGCGAGCTGAGTCGAGAACTTGCTCAGCCGCTCTTGGTCCAGGGCCAGGCGCGACAGTTTGGCTACGTGTGCGACCTGATCGAGCGTGATCTTCTGGTCGGCCATTTGCCAAAGTCCTCAGGCGGCGGCAGGCTTGGAATACTTGCGCTGGACGGGCTTGATGACCAATCCATTGCGGATGGCCTTGGCGCTGACCTTGATCCGGACGATGCGGCCGTTGACGACGGCGCGGACTTTCTGGATGTTGGCCTTGAATTTGCGAGAGGTGATGCCGGTGATCTTGGTTCCGACGCCACCGAGGTACTTCGCTTTGCCGCGGTGGCTGACCTTGTTGCCGAAGCTGGTTTTCTTGCCGGTAAAGTAGCAGGCGCGTGCCATTGCAGATCCTTATCTTTTTGAAAAATTCGAGCCTAGGACTTTATCGCGGGGGGTGGTTTTTTGCAACAGGCGGCTTTTCAGTGGCGAAAATCGGGGAATTCGAGGTTTGGGGATTTAGCCGGGATATTTGATGAATCCGTCATGTTGCCTTAAGGCGGGGTGCGTTATTTCTGGCCCCGGCGAGCAAATCATGCGGATGAATCAAGTCAGAAAAAGATTGATTTTTCGCGGAAATTGCGGGGGCGCGTGTTGTTTGCGGCGGCTAGAGTTACTGGTTGCCGATTCGTTTGTGTCCAAAGAAATCGCGAGGTATATGGTGGCAAGTCGTAAATCCGCAAAGAGATCCCGCCGATTTTCCGGCCGGCATAATCTTGAATCCCTTGAATCGCGAATCCTGCTGTCGGCGACTTCGACGGTGCAGTTGTCGCTCGTTGAAAAGCCGCTGGACGATGTCTCCGGGTCGCCGCAGAACCTTTCGCCGGCGATGATCGAGCAGGCATACGATTTCGACAACCTGGCGTTCTCCGTCAATGGGCAGACGGTTTCCGCGACCGGGGCGGGTGAAACAATTGCCATCGTTGATGCGTTTGGTGATCCGGACATCTCCAGCGATCTGGAGACGTTTGACGCGAATTTCGGGATCACCAATGACAATGCCAATGGGCAGTTCGTGCTGACGGTCGCCACGCCGGGGGGCGGGGCGGTGCAAACGAATGCCGGGTGGGCCACGGAGGAATCGCTGGACGTGGAATGGGCGCATGCGATCGCTCCCGAGGCGAACATTCTCCTGGTGGAGGCGAATTCGGATACGGTTCCCGCGCTCAGCAGCGCGGCGGCGTGGGCGGCAGACCAGGCGGGCGTGGTTGCGGTTTCGATGAGCTGGGGCGATTCACCGGAGTTTTCTGGAGAGACGGCGTACGATTCGGATTTCACAACGCCCACAGGGCACGAGGGCGTCACTTTCGTCGCGGCTTCGGGGGATGACGGGGCGCCGAATTATCCATCGACATCGCCAGAAGTTCTGGCGGTTGGCGGGACGACGCTGAACGTGGATGACAACGGCGATTGGCTCAGTGAGTCGGCCTGGTCTGACAGCGGTGGGGGAGTGAGCCCCTACGAGCATACGGACAAGCCGGACGTGGCTTACGATGCGAATCCCAGCACGGGTTTTCTGGTTTATGATTCGATTCCATACCAGGGAAACGAAGGATGGCAGGTTGTGGGCGGGACCAGCGCCGGGTCGCCGCAGTGGGCGGCGATTATCGCACTGGTGGATCAGGGTCGGGCGCTGCGCGGTGTCGGATCGCTGGACGGGCCGAGCCAGACGATTCCCGATCTTCACGCGCTGCCTTCAGGCGATTTTAACGATGTCACTGGCGGGGGACTGACGGGGCTGGGCAGCCCGAATGTCGACAAGATCGTTAACGCGCTGGTTGGCGGAAACGTGACGCTGGGATCGGCATCGCAAGTGGCGTTCGTGCAGGAACCGACCACGGTTTACCCTTACGAAGCCATCGCGCCGTCGATTGTGGTTGAAGTCGAGGACAGCGCGGGGCACCTGATCGGCACCGACGACTCGACGGTCACGCTTTCGCTGGCCGGCGGGCCCGGAACGCTTGGCGGGACACTGACGGCGACGGCCGTCAACGGCGTGGCGACGTTTAACGACGTCGTCATCGACACGCCGGGGCGCTACACACTTTCCGCCAGCGATGGGTCGCTCAGCAGCGCCACGTCGGTTGCGTTCACCGTTGCCGCGCCGGGATGGGTGGATGTCGCCAACTGGGGGCAGATCAGCGGGTGGGCGTTCGATCCAACCGATCCCACCGCGTCGATCAATGTTGAGGTCGAAATCCTCGACGGGACGACGCAGACATTTTCAGCGGATACGAGCCGCGGCGATCTCCAGGACGTCATCGGCTCCACCAATCACGGGTTCGACTACTCGACTCCAATGCTCAGCACCGGCAGCCATGAGGCCTATATCTATGCCATTTTAACCAACGGCACCAAGATGCTGCTGGGCACGGAGACGATCGTCAGCCAGAACTCGCTTTTCGACGAGAGCTACTATCTCCAGAAATATCCCAACGTGGCGGCGGCGGTGGCGGATGGGCAGTTTGCCAGCGGGTATGCCCATTATCTTGAGTACGGCCAGTATGAGGGGTATAGCCCCAGTCCATATTGGAACGAAGCGTGGTACCTGGCGAACAATCCGGATGTGGCGCAGGCCGTGGCACTCCACACGGTCACCTCGGGCTTCATGCAGTATTACCAGTTTGGGCAATATGAGGGCCGCGGGGGACTGCTTTATTTCAACAACACCTACTACCTTCAGAACAACGCCGACGTGGCCGCGGCGGTTCAATCGGGAACCGTGAGCTCCGCCTTTGAGCACTTCTCCGATTTCGGTCAGTACGAGGGGCGCAGCCCGATGCTCTATTTCTCGCAGTCGGTTTACGAGGCGGACAACCAGGACATTCTTCCTTATATCACCGGTGAACCGTTCACCTCAGCTTTCGAGCAATATGTCGAATACGGCCAGTTCGAGGGGCGCGTCGCCAGCGACTATTACAACGAGCAGATTTATCTGGCGGACAATCCGGACGTGGCGGCGGCCGTGACCGCGGGGAAATATCCCGATGGATTTATCCAGTGGCTGGAATACGGGCAATATGAAGGCCGGACGGCGGTGTAGCGATTTCGCTTACTGCGTAATTCCAACCGAAGCCTGCGCCGCCAGCGCGGCCTGTGCGGCAGCCTGGGGGATTTGCGAGGGGATTCCCGCCGACGTGCCGCGGTCGATTACGTTTCCGGTCAGCCAGAGCGTGGTCGGGCGGCCGGGCTGGCCATTGGCGAGGATTTCGGCAACGGCGGCGGCCTGCTGCCGCGGCTCGACGTAGCATCCCGTGCAGGGAATTTCACCGCCGGTCCATCCTAACGCGGCGATGGAGACGCGCTGCGGAATCTCAACTCCCGCCTTGTGAAGCGTTTCCAGCGTTTTTCGCGCCAACTGCACGGAATCGCAAATGCAGGCGGTTGCGCCGAATTCGACCGCCTGGGCGACGTCGGCGGGCGTGCAGGCGTCGACGCAGAAGTCCTGGCAATATCTTTCCGCGGTTCGGCGGATGCTTTCGGCGACGGTGATTCGCGTCCGCTGCTCGATGGCCAGGAAATGGCGATGACCGCCGAGGATCATTTCGCGAGCGAGTCGCGAGACGGCCAGGGGGGCGTCGAGCATCACGCCGTTGACGGAATACGTGCGCAATTCCTGGCCGACGGCGACCACGGGAATGCCGCGAACGAGAAGGTTGCGGATGAACGCCTCGGGCGTGGCGGCCGCCAGATCGATGACGGCGGAAAAGTGATTCAGGAAACTGGGGCGGATCGAGGCGACATCGGCGCAGGTTTCGGCGGCCGGGGCAATGGCCTTGAGATTTTCGACGAGTGCCGGGTCGGCATCGGCGTCGAGCAGAAGAAGCCAGGGGCGCGCCGGGGCCGGGTGTTCATTCTCGGCGCCGCGCACAAACGTGCCGCGGCCGATGGAGCGGTGAAGCAGCCCCTCGGCGGCGAGATCGGTGAGGGCCTTGCTGAGTGTTTTTGCGTTAACGCGAAATCGCCGCGCCAACTCCCGCTCGCCGGGCAGCTTGCCGGCGAGTTCGCCGCTGCTGACGGCCTGGCGGATTCGTTCCCGCAAGCGCTGAAACTTGTAGCTCATCCCCGAAGCATTCGGTCTGCGGCTCGATAGGTTGGACTCTTCGTTTTCCATGTCACAGTCCCTTAAAGTTCCGATAACCATTCCCAGAATCCGGACACGATTTGTTTTTTTGCTGCGAGCCGGTCAGATAACTACTCATCGACAGGTGTCTCTACCGTCGTTATTAATTTTCATCTAATCCTTAAAGTCCTGTGGATTGCGGTTGTCTGCATATACTTTAATCGAGTTGTAGGCGAATTGCCAAGATTGTTTGCGGAATGCAATGATTTTCCGGCGGTAAATTTTGTGATGTAAGTAGTTTTATAATTTAGAGATATAAAAAATGGCGGGTGAATTCGACCTGATTGACTGGATTCGGGCTGCCCAGCGGGCCTCCTCACACATGGTGGAAATCGGCATTGGGGACGATCTGGCGGCGCTGAAATGGCCGACCGGGGATCTGCTTTTGGTTGGCGTAGATCAGGTCATTGACGGCGTTCATTTCAATGCCGCGACGCATACACCGCATCAAATCGGTCGCAAGGCGATGAACCGGAATTTGTCGGATTGCGCGGCCATGGGATGTCTGCCGGTGGCGGCGCTGGCGGCGGTTGCGCTGCCTAGGGATTTTTCAATCGATCGGGCCAAGCAGCTCTATCGCGGGCTTCGCGAAGCGGGGGATGCGTTTGAATGCCCGGTCGTGGGCGGAGATACCGCGACGTGGGACGGGAAGCTGGTGGTGAGCGTGACGATCCTCGGGCGCTCGGCGGGGCAGAAGCCCGTGACGCGCAGCGGCGCGAAGCCGGGGGATCATATTTTTGTCACGGGGCCGCTGGGCGGGAGCATTCATGGCAGGCATCTGACGTTCGAGCCGCGGGTTGCGCTGGGGCGGAAACTGGCGCCGCAAGCGAGCGCGATGATCGATCTCAGCGACGGGCTTTCGCGCGATCTGGCGCACATTTGCCGGGCGAGCGCTGTGGGAGCGGTCGTGGAATCTGCGCTGGTTCCGATCCATGCCGATGCACAAGAGCTTTCGAAGCGAGACAAAATCGCCGCGATCGATCATGCGCTGGATGATGGGGAGGATTATGAGCTGCTGTTCACGTCGGCCGCGGCAGAGATCGAAGGGACGATTCGGATTGGACAGATTACGCCCGATCCGGGAATTGTATTGCGCGATGCCAATGGCGAACTGAAGCCGCTGGAGCCGCGGGGTGGCAGCATTCGCTCAAGCCGGCGGATTGATCGGCGGGAGTTTTCCGTCGAGATATTCCTGAAGAAAACGGGCGGCGGCGATGGCGTCGAGCTGGCGCTTCCGGCCTTTGCGGGTGATTTTTTCGCCGCCACGCTTGCGCGAATTCAGGGTTTGCTCGGCGTCGAAAGTGGAGAGGCGTTCGTCGACGTATATGACTTCCCGTCGGGATCGGCCCGCCAACTCCCGTCCGAATTGCACGGCTTTTTTCACCCCCGGGCCGAAAGTGTCGTCCATGTTGAGCGGCAATCCGACGACGATCCGCCGGACGTCTTCTTTTTCGATCAGTTCGAGGATTGCCCCAATTGCGGCGTCTTCCGATGTGACTTCCAGAACTTCCAGCGGCGTGGCCAGTTTTCCGCCGGCATCGCTGAGCGCCAAACCGATCCGCTTCTGGCCATGATCAATTCCCAGCGTCCGCATTCAAAATCGTTTAACCGCCAAGACGCCAAGAGCGCCAAGAAAGAAAGGTTGATAAATTATTGGAACTTATCCCCGAATTTGTCTTTGACTTTCGCCACCAGCTCTTTGACGCGCTGGGCCTGGTCCTTGGGGCAGATGAGGGTCGCATCCGGGGCGTGGACGACGATCATGTCGCTTACGCCGATGGTCGAGATCAGGTGGTTTTCGTCCTGGGAGAAAATCACGTTGTCGTCCGAGTCCAGAAAATATCCGGTCTTGCACTGCACCGCGTTGTTGTGCTCATCGACGGAGAGGATCTCTGCCAGCGCCGGCCAGGAGCCCACGTCCGTCCATTCGACCGGCATTTCGACGACGACGACCGAGGCGTTTCCCTTCTGCTGGCTGGCGGGCTCCATCACGCCGTAGTCGATGCTGATCTTGGGCAGGCGCGGATAGACATCGCGCAAAACGGTCGCCTGCTGTGGCGTTCCCCACGCCTGAGCGATTTGTGTCAGCCCTTTGTGCGAGCCCGGTAGATGAATCGCCAACTCGTTGAGGACCGTATCGCATCGCCAGACGAACATGCCGCTGTTCCAGTAGTATCTGCCCGATTCGACGAACCGGTCGGCCAGCGCCTTGTCGGGTTTCTCGTAGAAGCCCAGGACTTGATAGGCGCCTTCGACGCCGAGCGATTCGCCGCGGTGGATGTATCCCAGGCCGGTGTGTCCGTAGGTGGGGACAATGCCGAAAGTGACCAGCGAGCGCGGGCGATCGGTGATGACGCTGAAAGCGGAGCTGAGGCTCTGCTGGAACTGCGAAACCGGTTCGATGACGTGATCGGCCGTCACCACCGCGCACACTGCTTCGGGATCGCGGCGCTGAAGCACCGCGGCGGTGAAACCGACGGCGTTAGCGGTGTCGCGGCCCATCGGCTCGCCCAGCAAATTGTCCTTGGGCATCTCGGGAAGATTCTGCAAGACCGCCTCGGCATGGGCGGCGGCCGTGCAGACAAAAATCCGCTCCGGTGGAAACATGCCCCGCAGCCGCTGATAGCTCAACTGCAATAAACTCTGCCCGTTCACCAGCGGCAGAATCTGCTTTGGCCGGTTCGAGCGGGACATCGGCCAAAGCCGCGTCCCTGAGCCTCCCGCCATGATTACGCCATATTGCATCGCTTCACCCGTTGCATTTCCACTTGTCAGATTTTCCGGCACTTATTCATCGTCGTCATTCCGTTGGCACCAGAATTATAACAGTAAATCAGCTTCGTCCTATAATATCGGCCGATCTGAAGATGATTTTTGCATGTAACATCGACGCACGGGGCAAGAAAGTCCGGCTCATCATCGGACTCTTATTGCTTTTGGCCGCAATCCTTGTGGGGATCGTGACCCTGGTGCGGCCATTTTTCATATTCTGGATCATTGCCGCCGTGCTGGCCGCCGCGGGCGGTTTTTGTCTGTTTGAAGCGCGGGCGGGATGGTGTGCAGTGTGCGCGATGGGATTTAAGACGCGGGTTTGATCGCCTACACTTCAATAATGGCCAACTCCAGTTCGCTTCCGCTTGTAATTGTCGCCGAAGGCTCCGACCCCCGCCCCCTGGCCTGGTTGAAAGAGCGGCGCGCGTTGAGGAAATCTCATCCGGCGATGCGAAATTTCTTCCCACGATCTCACAGGCCCAGGGGCTGGTCGTGCGGACTTACACGAAAGTGAACGCCGCGCTTCTGGATCGCGCCCCCCGGCTGAAAGTTGTCGGCCGGGGCGGCGTTGGGCTGGAAAATATCGACGTAGCCGAATGTCGACGGCGGGGCATCGAGGTCGTTTACACCCCCGATGCCAACACCCTCGCCGTCGGCGATTTCGTTTTCGGATATCTCCTCCAGCTTCTCCGCCCCTGGGAATTCTTCCGCGACAAGGTTTATTCCACGAAGGAATTCAAGCACATCCGCGACACCGTCCGCGGCCGCCAGCTCAACGAGCTGACGATCGGCATCCTAGGAATGGGCCGCGTCGGGCGCCGCATGGGCCACATCGCCGCTAACGGGTTTGGCATGCGCGTGATCTTCAACGACCTGCTGGAAATCCCCAGCCTCGATTTCCCGGCCACTGCTGTCGATAAACCCACGCTCTACCGCGAGGCGGACATCCTCACGATCCACGTCGACATGCGCCCCGGCAATGAAAATCTTGTCGGAGCTTCCCAACTGGCTATGCTGAAGCCCACGTCGGTGGTCATCAACACGAGCCGGGGAGAAGTTTTAGACGCCCACGCGCTCGCCGCCGCGATAAAAGAGAAGCGGGTTTTCGCCGCCGCGCTCGATGTCTTTCACCCCGAACCCCCGTCCGCGGATTTCCCGCTGCTGGGATTTCCGAATGTTTTACTCACGCCTCACCTGGCTGCAAGAACGACGTCTGCGATGGAAAACATGAGCTGGGTCGTTCGGGATATCATCGCGGTACTGAGCGGGCAAAAGCCGCAATTCCCCGCACCGACTCTGTAGATCCCAACTCCCCCTCTCCCAGTACTCTGGGAGAGGGCAGGGGTGAGGGCCTGAATCAACGCCAAGCGCGGCGATCACTTCCATTCTCCGTTCTTGTCGGCCCTCACCCTAACCCTCTCCCGGCGTACCGGGAGAGGGGAAAATCACTGCCAATCCGGCAACAATTTTCTGGTGACACGCGGGCGCAATCATTTGATGTACCTCACCCTCGCCCCCGTCACCTCCCCAACCACCGATTTCGCCAGGACCGGCTTTTTCGGCTGGATCATCACCACAGATTGTTTGCCTCGCCGGCGTACCGAAAGCTCCAGCGTGGTCCTCGGCCCCACGATCACGCTCCCGGCCTGAAGCTGATTCAAATCCAACGGCCCAAAGAGCCGGCGCATCCGGCCCCTGAAATAGTCCGACTCAAAAACGTCCACCCAGCCCTCGTCGGCCGGCTTGATCCTTCGCATAAAATGCTCCTTCCCCGCGGCGTGTAGCCCTTAGATGACTGTTCGGGCCGCCCGCGGGAAGGTATACTGATACGAAATTGTGGACCGGCCGCTCAATTCCCCTATTGCGGTAATGTCATGCCAAAATCGAGTGACGCACGCCTGGGCGATGTCTCCGCGCTGGTCCGCGCCTCGAGCACGCTGGGCATACCCTCAATAGGCGATGGCGTGAGCCGCAAGCGGCGACTTGTCGCCATGTTCTGCTCGCTTTTGGGTGAGCAGATTTTGGAAGGCAAATCGCCCACCGTTGGCAACAGCCCCCTCTCCCGCCGCCAGCGGCAGACCCTGGAACTTCTCCTCGCCGGCAACGCCGAAAAGCAAATCGCCGCCCAACTGGAAATCAGCCGCCACACCGTGCATGTCTACGTGAAGTCGATCTATAAGCGCTTCGGCGTCAACAGCCGGCCAGAGTTGCTCGCTAAATGGGTCAGGAAGTAACGCAAATGCCGAATGCCGATTGCCAAATGCCGAATAGAAATGCGAGGCAAATCCGCATTTGAATCGCGCCTTTGTCTTTTCATTCGGCGTTTGGCATTCGGCAATCGGCAATCTCTTCCCATTGCCCTCCCCCCCATTTCTCTCCTATCCTTTCCTGTTTCACCGATGTTGGAATAAACCTCTATGAGTGACCGCCCCCGCAAACATAAGAAAATCCGCAATTTCTGGCGCGCCTGCCGGTATCTCTGGCCCTACCGCCGCAATATCGGGGTTTCCGTCGTCGCCGCCATTTTCGTCGGCTTCGCCATGACCGGCGGACTGACCACGATGATCCCCATCATGAGGGTTATGCTCAGCGGCGACACCATGCAGGCCCTGGTCTATCGCAAACTGGCCGCCCAGCGCCTCAGCGTTACCTTCGCCTCCGATCCCACGCAAATCCAGAGTGTTCAGGTTCTCCAGGTAAACAACGGGACCGCGAAAAATGCCGGCATGCAGGTCGGTGAGATTATTTCCGACGCCGCCCTTCCGCCAAATTGTCCTCCGAGCCCGTTCTTGGCCAAAGGGGATAACCCCACGTTTCACGCCGGCGAAATCTTGCGCCGCATCGCCTGGGCGCCCGGCCCCCAAACCGATCTGACGATCTCCCCGCGAAACTGGCACGGCTCCGTCGCCCTCGCGCCTCTCCGCTGGTACGACCCGATCCTCTTACAGGCGGTTCAGATTCTGCCGATCAATCCCGTCGCCGCGGTCGCATCCATCTTCGGCCTGCTGGCCTGTATCTCGTTGATGGGCAACGTCGCGCGGTATTTCCAGGAACATCTCTCCGATAAATCCGCCATTCTCGCCGCGCGAGATATCCGCGAACGCCTCTACGACCGCGTTCTGCGCATTCCCCTTTCGTCCCTCGGCACGCAGGGCGCCAGCGATGTCACTAGCCGGCTCATCACCGATGTCGACACCCTCCAGGACGGCTTCAAAACCGTCCTCGGCCAAAGCATCCAGGAGCCCATCAAGGCGCTCATGGCATTCATCTTCGCCCTCAGCATCAGCCTGAAGCTCACCGTTTTCATCGTCATCCTCGCGCCGCTGATGGGCCTGGCGATGAAAAAGTTCGGCAAGAAAATGCGCCGCGCCAGCCGGGCGGCGCTGCGATCCTCCTCCGTTCTTCTTGGCCAGATTGAAGGAACGCTCGTCGGCATTCGCGTCGTGAAGGGCTTCAACGCCGAAAAGTTCGAGCGCCACCGCCACGGCAATATCCTTCGCGCTCTCAACGCGGAGCAGATCCGCATGAGCCGGATCGACGCCTTCAGCTCCCCCGTCATGGAAACGCTGATCCTGCTGATGGCCGGCCTCGTGGTGCTCGTCGGCACGTACCTCATTACCGTCTCCAAAACCCTGCCCGCGACCGACTTCATCCTGGTGATGATTTCCCTGGCGGTGATTGCCGAATCACTTCGCCGGGCGAGCAAGGTGAATAACGCCCTTCAAAAATCCGAAGCCGCCGCCACGCGTATCTTTGAAACCCTCGACATTCTCCCCGAGCGTGAGCAGGGCCTGATCACCGCCCGCGCCGTCTTCGGACCCGAAGTGAATCCCAAGGCCCTCCCCACGCTTGCCAATTCGATCGAGTTCCAGAATCTTGAATTCACCTACCCCAACGCTTCCGCCCCTGCCGTCAACGGCCTGAACCTGCACGTGCGCAAGGGGCAGTCGATCGCCGTTGTCGGCCGTAACGGCAGCGGCAAGACAACCCTGCTCGCCCTGCTCGAGCGTTTCTTCGATCCGCGCCGGCCGGATTCTCATCGACGGCGTCGACGTTCGCATCGCCTCTCTTACCAGCCTGCGCCGCCAGATCAGCCTCGTGACCCAGGACAGCCACATCTTCCCCGGCACCATTGCCGAGAACATCGCCTACGGCGAGCCCCTCGCCAACCCCAATTCTCCCGACACGCCCGAGCGCCGCGAGATTTGGAGCCGCATCGAGCAGGCCGCCCGCCGCGCCTTCGCCCACGAATTCATCCTCGAAAAACCGGGCGGCTACGACTTCCCGCTCGAAGGCCTCGGCAGCCAGCTCTCCGGCGGCCAGAAACAGCGCCTCTGCATCGCCCGCGCCATTTTCAACCAGGCCCCTATTCTGATTCTCGACGAAGCCACCAGCCAGGTCGACGCCGAGAGCGAGCACTTCATCCACCAGGCCATCGAAAGCCTCATCCACGAGCGCACGACGTTCGTCATCGCCCACCGCTTTAGCACCATCATCTCCGCCGACAGCATCGTGGTGATGGACCGGGGCAAAATCGTCGGCCAGGGCAAACACGACGAGCTGCTGGCCAGTTGCCCGATATATGCCCAGCTCTACGAGCGGCAGTTGATCGCGCGGGGCTAAATAAGGGTCCGTGATTGGAGGACATTGTACAAAGGACGCCCCGCAAGCGGGGCCGCTAAACCGGGGGGAGGAATGTATCCGAATTGCGGACGGCTATTTAGACCGGAATAAGGGGGCCGGAACAAGGGGTTGCAGGGGGGGGTGCGGGGGCGTTTTATAAGTGCGATCTGACAGAATCTGACACTTTCGAGATTGTTATTAGTGTGTGCTAACTTATGTGAAAATGGGCGGGATGGCGGGGGAGGGTTGCGGGGCGCCCGCGACTCGACACCCGGAGGGCGGCGCATATACTGACTCAAACCACGCCCAGGTGGCGAAATTGGCAGACGCACTACTTTGAGGTGGTAGCGGGGCAACCCGTGCAGGTTCAAATCCTGTCCTGGGCAAATGAAGATCCCTGAGGAACCGCGTTAACCGCATTTTCTGCGGGAAAATGCGGTTCTTTGCTTTCCACCTGCGCCAACTGCGCGTACTCGCTGGATGAAATTGCATCGCTTTTTGCAGCGCGCTGCAATCCGTTCTGCAAACGCTCATGGATTCGTTTGCATGAAAAAGGTGGCAAATTCCATGAAGTACCGGCTCATCACAATGCGGCGGAATATTTGGAAGCCTGTATTACCTCGGCCCAAATTGCATGTGAAAAAAAACACCGCTCTTTCGGTCGGCTATCGGCAAGGCAAAGGCAATTAGCTCGAAGGCGATATCGCGAACGGATGTCTTGTGTATGATAAAGGGGCGAGCTTTGGCGTGTGGTATCGGCATGGATCGAATCTGGTGTCACACCTTCCGGGCCACTGGAATACCAGCACACATGGATAATGGCGGAACAATTGAAAATGCTCAGGCAATCGCAGCCCATGAATCGTCGCGGACTACCAAATTATACGACCGGACTGGTGACTCGCTTTCACTCGATGAAATCGAACGAATCGCGATCTGATTGGCATGTTTCGAGCGTCAGTTTACTACTCGCGCGATAGCGTTCTCACTCCGTCGATTTCCGCTAAATATCGGTAAATCTTCCTACACGAATAACCGGCAACACTCCGATGTTTTCGCCTTCGATCTTTGCCAAAAATAGAACAGGTGAATACCAGTGAGGCAGCCATGGCATCGGGATTTGGTCATTCAGCGCAGCCGGGACTCGAGGCAGCCGAAAGGGCTCTGAAAGCCGCCGTTCAGACGTGGAATTTTGAGCCGTCAGCATCGGCGATCATGCGCCCGACGCGAGCGTTCGTTACGGTCAGCAGGCAGCCAGGCGCGGGGGCGATTTCCTTTTCACATCGATTGGCCGAGCGATTGCGTTCGGAAGGCCAGGAAGACTGGCGTGCCTGGGATCGCGAATTAATTGAAAAAGTTTCGCAGGAGTCAGGAATATCAACAGATGTCATCGAATCGATTCCAGAACATTCTCACAATTGGTTTGTCAAGTTTCTAGACGGCCTCTCCGCAAATGCAAGTCCACCTGAATTGCTGGAATCCCGCGCATAAACAAGTGGTCTTGGTAATTCACGGCCTTGCCGCGATTGGTCATGCGATTATCGTTGGCCAAGGCGGGAACTTCATCACTGCGGGAATTTCAGGGGGCATTCATCTTCGCCTCGTCGCTTCCTTGGAGCATCGAATCAAGTATGTAGCGGAGCGCGGGCGGATTGGCCTTAATGAAGCAGCCGCTCAAATTGCCGAAACTGAAAAAAGGCGCAACGAATTGTTTCGTCGCTTTTGGCCAGGAAAAGTGATCTCGCCAGAAGGATTCACGATGACACTGAATGCGGCTGATCTGACTATTGATGAAATGGTAAGTTGCGTCATTCCACTGATCAATGAGCGTGAACGGGAGCAGAATCTTTTTTCTAATGGAGGACCATTATGAAAATTCTCATCGCATATGATGGCTCAGAGTGTTCCGATGCCGCGATTGTCGACTTACGAAGGGCGGGATTGCCTGCGGATGCTGACGTGGCGGTCCTGACAGTGGCAGACGAAGGGGCGAGACATTTTGTTCAAGCGTCGCTAGCGGTCACGTCCGGAGGTTTACACGGGCCCGGCGCAGACGATGCGGTAATAGATGAGCGCAGTAGCCGACAACTTCATGAGGCTGAGGCGTTCGCCGCTCAAGCGGCTGATCGATTACACGCAGATTTTCCGGGGTGGCGCATTAAGACGGAGTGTTGGGTTGACGAAGCCGGACCAGCGATCATGCGAAAAGTACACGCCTGGAGTCCGGACCTGATCGTAGTGGGATCGCATGGGCGTTCTCTGCTTGGCCGGATTATGCAAGGCAGTGTATCGCACAATGTACTTGGTGGGGTAAATTGCTCGGTGCGAATTGGCAGACATCACCTCCATTCTCAGGAACGACCGATCCGTCTGTTAATCGGCATGAATATCTCAACTGCCGCTTGGAACGCAGTGCATGCGGTTAGTGCGAGAACCTGGCCCTCGGGCACAGAAGCCCGTGTCGTCGGCGTAATGGATTGCCGACAGATTGACGCCAGTCCGTTTTGTGTAACGGAAGAAGCGCTACCCTCGTCGATTGAGGAAAAATGGCGTGCCGAGTTGTCCGAAATACTTCACAAGGCGGTACATGAATTGAATCAAGCAGGTCTGCAAGCTGTCCCGCAAATATATTCTGGTGAACCCAGCCAGATACTGCTCGATGAAGCCGAGAAGTGGGGCGCAGATTCCATCTTCCTTGGCGCTGAGATATTGGATGGCGATCTATTTATCCCGCGCCGTCTTTCGATGACGGTTGCGACCGCCGCTCGTTGTTCGGTGGAAGTAATTCGACCAAAAAATCAAACCTCATCCTTCGTTCAATCAAACTAGGCTCAAACAGGAGACACCATGGCTACCCGCAGAATTCGAGAGTTTCTTGGCGGCGGAGGAGTTTCCTTCGGCACGATCAACCATCCACGCGTTTTTACAACTCAGGAGGTCGCCCAGGCCTCAAATGTGCCCGGAAAGTATATGGCCAAATCAGTAGTCGTGTGGATGGACGGGCGATTGGCTATCGCGGTTGTTCCCGCGACAGTCCGGCTCGATCTAAACAAACTCAAAGTTCAATCCGGCGCCCGCGTGGTCCGGTTGGCGGAAGAATCGGAATTCCGGGATCAATTCGAGGGCTGTCAGAAAGGCGCGGCGCCGCCCTTTGGTAACCTCTTCGGGATGAAAACATTTCTCGATCACCACTTGATGAATGAAGGGCATATCGCCTTCAATGCCGGCACGCACACCGACGTTTTCATGATTCGGTTTTCGGATTATTTCCGACTGGTGCGGCCGTTGGTTGTAGACATTGCCGTAGACTCGAATCCCGGAGTTGAGCAGCATCAGATGCAATGCGGCTGCACGATGCTTCATCACGCAGGTTCTGATTAATCAAATTGAAGTATCAGATCCAATAGTGGATGGCCCCTAAAGAAAGAGGCGTCGGCACCCGGCGGAAATTCGTCGGCAGCTCGGCGAGCATGCTCGCCGGCTGGTCCAGGATATCGGGCTTTATTTCTGTGCGACGGTTCTCATTGCAATTATGCCCACCTTACGATTCCTTGCTCAATACCATTTGGTCTTCAAGGCGGGGCAGAAGCGAAACCGCGTTTGCGGGAGCAGCGGAGATTAAATGGGCGAATACATCGGGCCGCCAATGCGTTCTTTCGCCCGTATACGGACAAATAAAATCGTGCGCCCGGATCCTTATGCCCGAGATCCGTTCGTTGCTCCAAAGATCGTGATGTGATTTGCAGCTCGGGCAGCTGACATTTTTGTAGAGGAGAATCATGGGGACTCCTGCAGTTTACCCCAGGTATGGGGCAACGCAGGGAACGTATCAATCGGGGGATATTCGGCTTCTAAACTAGGCGGATTCTCCTACGCCGTCTGCGTGGCCAGAAGACTGGGTGCAGCATTCATGTTCGCGGTCTGGCCTCAATGGCGTATTGGAGAAGCTCATTGCTGCTGTTCAAATTGAGCTTTTGCTTGATATGTTCCTTATGCGCCTCGACTGTTTTTGTACTGAGGAAAAGTTTCTCGGCAATCACGCGAACGCTTTGCCCATCGCCTATGAGGCGAAAGATTTCGAGTTCGCGGTCCGTTAGACGGTCCAGAGGTGCCAATTCGGTATCCGATTTTGGCCCGGAAAAGCTGCGGAGCAATTTGGCAGACATTTTTTCGCTTAGATAAACGTCCCCTTTGAGTACTTTGCGAATGGCGGCGATGACGGTTTCCTGAGGCTCTTGTTTCATCACGTAGCCGCAAGCGCCGGCCTTAAGTGCGCGTTCGGCGTAAAGGCTCTCATCGTGCATAGAAACCACGAGACTCGGCAGCCTGGGAAACCGATCGCGGATTTGCTTGCACAGTTCCAGCCCATCTCCGCCGCGCAGAGTAAGATCGACGATGACCACATCGGCGCCGGCCGAGGGAAGCAATCGCATCGCTTCGACGGGCGAATCGGCTTCGCCGCACATCACCAGATCACTCTGGTCATTAATGAGGCGGGCGAGACCTTGCCGCAGAACCGGATGATCATCGATGACGAAGACGTTTTTTCGTGGAGCGGTCTTTGCGGACGGCTTTGGGTCCAATTTTGGAGATTGATTCATTTGAGGAAACTTTGAGGAAGGTTTTGCCATAAACATAGCCCGGGACTGCCGAATCACTCTCTTTCACGGAGCAATCCACACGTGTCCCGCCCGAAGGAATCCGCAAAAACGAAAGGGTCGCACCAACCAAAGCAGCGCGATAGCGCATCGTTTGCAGACCCATTCCTTTTTTTTCCGGGAGCACATCGGGAAACCCAACGCCGTCATCCCGGACTGATATTGTAATTGTATCTCCCGCCCTCTTCAGGACAACACCAATACTTCTGGCCTGCCCGTGCTTGATGGCGTTGTTCACCGCCTCCTGGGCGATGCGATACAGGTGCGTTGCGACGGCCCCATCACCCAGAAGCACGGGATCATCGCATGCCAGCTCACATTTGATCCGGAACGTGTGCTCGATCGTGCTGCAAAGTTCGCGCAGGGCTGACATGAGCCCGGTCGCCGACATGTCAACGGGGTTCAGCCCGTGCGCCATCCCGCGCCTGGGCGATGGCATCCGACACGAGATCGGCGATTTCACGCGCATCGCCGGATTCGGGCGCGGATTTTTTGGTTAGCCGCTGCTCCAGCGATTTGCTCAGGAATCCGATCCCCGCGAGTTGCTGGCCCAGCCCATCGTGCAAATCCTGCCCGATGCGCTGCTGTTCGCGATCGCTGATTTCCAGGATCTGGCGTTCCAGGCGCTTGCGTTCGGTCAAATCGCGGACGATTCCGGTAAAAAGCCTTCTGGGGCCGAGAAATACCTCGCTCACGGCAAGGTCCATGGGGAATATCGAACCATTTTTCCTTTTGCCGACGACTTCGCGCCCGATGCCGATGATCTTCGCTCTTCCCGTGCGAAGGTAGTTCAGGAGATATTGATCGTGCTCGCCGTGATATGGCTCGGGCATCAGCATTTTGACGTTTTGTCCGATTACTTCGGAAGGAACGTATCCAAATAAGCGTTCCGCGGCGGCATTAAAGGAATCGACGATCCCGCGTTCATCTATTGTGATGACGCCATCGACCATCGTATCGAGGATGGCCTCGGTTTTTCTTGCGCTTTCCTGGAGGGCGGATTCCGCTCGTTTCAATTCCGAAATGTCCCGACTGATGAGCGATGCGCCCACGAGCTGATCAGCGGCATCATAGACTGGTCCCGCAGTGAGCGCTACGGAGATCGTCGTTCCATCCTTGCGGATACGCTGTGTTTCCGTGCGCGGCATGGAACCATCCCGCCGCACCCGCGCGAGTATGCGCGTGATCTCATTCATTTGATTGGCCGGAACCAGCATGGAAATGGTGCGCCCCTTAACTTCCTGGGCGGAGTAACCATAAATCCGCTCGGCTGAGCGATTCCAGTTGACGATAACGCCGTCGAGATTGATGTCGATGATGGCGTCCTGGGAATTCTCAATGATCGAGGCGATGCGGCGCATCTCGCCTTCGACGCGCTTCCCGGCAGTGATGTCCTGGACGGCTGCGAATATCACGAGATCGCCGCCCTGCTCCTTGCGCAGCGGCTGGGCAAAATCACGGACTCGCTTCAGATGTCCACCGGCCGTGATGAGCCGATATTCGCGCACATCCCCTTGACCCGCGAGCAAAGCGGCGGTGCGACCGTGGAGTAGTGGCTTGTCCTTGGGATAGATGAAGGGTTGCAAGCCCCCCTTTTGGAATGCGTCGGACGGATGACCGGTGATCTGCATAAACGGCCCGGCAATCCAATCCCATGAAATCTTGCCCGTTTTTGAAATATAAAATGAATAAGCGAAATCGCTTGCGCCGGCGGACGGGGCCGCTCTTTGCTTTTGGGGCATTGCGGAAGTTTTAGTCGATTCGATCTGTACATCAAGGCGGCGAGGACTCGTCGGGGAATTCCCCTACGCAGAAAGGCGGGTTCGCTCCGATATTCGGCGGCTGCTGGCGATTCGATAATTCTCAGGACGGTGTGGATGGGAAGGAATGCCGTTCACAGCGTGCAGTTGTTTAACGATGGAGGTTCGCCATATTCAAGACATTAGGGATTTTAGCAGCCGTCGTTGGAGTGGCGGTTCTTGCCCGTATGGGGGTCTGGGGCTGCCACGAACTGTATCGGCTGAATCGTATACGAAGGATGTGAGCGAAACATCATGAAGACGGTTACCCCGATGAGAAAGCGCGTCAAACACGAGCCGGACATGCCGATCCCGCTTTATATCCTTTCGGATTCGACGGGAAATCTTGCGCGGCACATGGTGACGAGCTTCCTCACGCAATTCCCGGCTGGGATTTTTGAGGTGTTGACGAAGCCCTTCGTCAATGAGCCCAAACGCCTTGCTCCCTCCCTTGACGCTGTTTCCACCCGGCCGGGAATTGTTTTTCACGCGGTGGTTTCGAGAGATCTGAAAAAGCAGATCACCGCGCGGTGCCAGAAGGAAAATATCCCATGTTGGGATTTGACCGGCCCGGCGGTGGATTTTCTGGCTGAAGCCGCAAGGGTGGAGGTGATGTCGGATCATCAGCGGCTGCATCGGGTGGACGGCGCCTCTTGTGGTCGCATCAATGCAATGACCTTTGCGCTGGAACACGATGACGGCCTTGGATTGGAATCTGTTGCGGAGGCAGATGCGGTGCTGGTGGGCGTTTCCCGAACGGGGAAGACGCCCACCAGCATGCTGCTTACCATGCAGGGATTTCGCGTGGCGAACATTTCGCTGGCGATGCATGTACACATTCCGGAGGAGCTGAAGAAGCTGGATAAGCGGAAAGTGATAGGCCTTGTCATCGACCCCGGGCAACTGGCGTAAATTCGGAAGGGTTGGATTTGAGCGATGCCGATTTTGAGATCGT
This sequence comes from uncultured Phycisphaerales bacterium, assembly GCA_963755915.1. Classification (GTDB taxonomy): domain Bacteria; phylum Planctomycetota; class Phycisphaerae; order Tepidisphaerales; family Tepidisphaeraceae; genus PALSA-1353. The sequence continues at coordinate 240,413 of CAVWLP010000002.1, read as the reverse complement.
GCAGAGCGTCGATCTGGAAGCGTTCAAAGCGGAAATCCTGGGTCAGGAAGAGCTGTTCCTGAAGCTGGCGGGAGATTTGCCCAAGGAAATCATCTTTCAGAAGGAGTTGCTCGTCAGCCGCTTGTAAACCCGAAGGTGTTTTATGCGAAGAATACTCAATTTATCTGGCGAGATTATTCCCGTTCGGCGGGTCTTGCGAAGCGCCCGAACCGTCTCACCCCGCCCTCCGCGCCCGCGTTGGCGGCGGGGCGCCTTTGGACACGCACGCGGAATTTCGCAGTTGCTGCGACGCCGAGGCCCGTTTGTGATGCATTCGTTGCACCAAGGCGCCGCCGGGCCCAGGCCATCGCTGTGGTCTCGAATTGAGGCTTATCTTCGTCGAACAATTACTGTTGCAGCACTCTTGGTCGGCCTCATCGTCGTGAAGAACAATCCGGAGCTTCTTCTACCAATGCTACCCGTCGGTGCGTTAATCGCTTGCGAATTGATCTTTTGGAGGAATTGCGCGAGCCACACGTCCGATCACTCAACGACCGGCGACAATGCCCTCTCAGAGCCGCCATCAGCGAAAAAAGGGGGCTAGGCCATGAACTCACAGAAAATCCCCGATCGATCCGAGCTGGCTGAGCAACAGGCCGCGCGCGCCAATCGTGAAGCTTTCGATGCGGCGGGCGTCACGGTGATTTCGATAATCGGTCCGGCTGGATCGGGGAAAACTTCGGTCATTGAAGAGTTGATGCTGCGTCTTGCACCGCCACTGCGTATCGCAGTGATGATGTGCGACGCTGCGGCAGACCGGCACATCGCTAAGATTTGTCGGTATGGCTATCCTGCCGTGGCGATCAATACGAACCGTGCCAATGCGCTAGGTATTCGTGATGCATTGCCCAGGGTCGACCTCTCCGGCCTCGATTTTCTGCTGATCGAGGCCGATGGCAATTCGATCGATTCTGGAGAATTTAACCTCGGTGAGCATCTCAGAGTCGCTGTTTTCAGCGCTGCCGGCGGCGACGATAAAGCGAATGATTTTCCCATTCTAGTTAGCCACTCTGATTTGATCCTGTTGACAAAGATCGACCTATTGCCGTTCGTCACCTTTGATTTGCAAGCTTTTGCCCTTGACATCAAACGAATTAACTCGAACCTCTCAATCCTTTGTGTTTCGGTTCATTCCGGGGAAGGCATAAAAGACTGGCTCGAATGGATGGAGGCGCATCGGCTGGCGAATTGCGCCCGCTGCCGCGCTGATCGAATACTCCATCCCGTCGTGAGCTGGTCGCGATCCACCGATGGCTCAACCACGAAGAGTGCCTTATGACACAGTCTCATGAAGATGCCCGTAACCCAAACGCCGATTTGCCGCGGATCCATCATCTTCCCGCCGGCGCCTTAATTCGACAGGCATTAAGTTGCGCGAGCGCTGTGGGCCTTCGAATTGTCGGACCTCCCGGATCGGGCAAAACCGAGTTGATTGTGCAGACCCTAAGACGGCTGTCAGCGCCGCGGCGCGTTGCGGTGGTGGTGGTCAATCCAGCACCGGCCAGGGACGTGCAGCGATTACGAGATTTGTGCGGCTTTGTTACCGCCATCGAGGGCGCGATACCGAAAGCGAGTTTGATCTGGCCCATCGTGACAAAACTGGATTTGCACAAGTTCGATACTGTATTGATCGAAACCGCCGGTGGGCTGGCGCCGCTTCAGGATTTGGGGCAGGACGCGACTGTAGCGGTCTTTGCGGTGAGCGGTGGAGACGACAAGGCCGCAGAATATCACAAGCTTCTTGTAGCCTCCTCCGCGGTGCTGCTGACCAAGACTGATTTGCAATCCCTCGTGAATTTCGACAGCAATGTCTTCCGCAAAGACGTTCGATCAATTAATCCCTCCACTGAAATTCATGCACTTTCCGCGAGTACTGGGGATGGGATCCATGAGTGGATTTCATGGATCGAAAAACTGAATTTCACGAAACGGCACCGCCGTGAAGACCTGGTAGACCACACGTCGGACGATTTTCTTGGCTGATGACAAGGGGGCTGCTGTCTTCGACGTTCCGAAACTTGAACGTCAATTTCTGAGGAGCCGTCACGGTTGCCGCGGATAACATGACAAGTGAAGTTTTACCCTCGGTGGCGCACTCGCATTTCAATTGGCGTCTTCTTGGCGTTCTCCTGGTTGCCATTCTGCTCAGTACGATTCTGGTTACCCCCTATGCGCTGGCGATTCAATCTCCAAGCCTCCATAGCGTAAAACTTCCGCTGCCCCTACTGGCGCTCATTCCAATTCAATGGATCTTGACCACCATATTCTGCGGAATTTTCGCGGCTTTGGTGCTGCTCATCGCCGGTCGGATTGGCTTGGGATTGCCCCTCGTCGAACGCTGGCTGGCGGGCGATCCAAGCTGGCCGCTGGCCCGTCGATTTTCGTTCAAAGCAATCATCGCCGGAATTGTCGTTGGTGTTGCAATTGTTGCGCTTGAAAAGACCCTGTTCGCAGCGCAGCTTGCAGCCGAGTTCAAGCAACTAAAAACGCCTCCGGGCAGCGCCCCCGTCTGGGCCGGATTTCTTGCCGCGTTCTATGGCGGCAGCACCGAAGAAATCCTGCTGCGGCTCTTTATGCTTTCGTTTTTCGCCTGCTTCTTCAAATCGTCAGCGGCTCAAAGTGCCGCCCTCCAGGGTTGGCAGTGCTATGGATCGCCAATCTTCTCGCTGCAATCCTTTTCGGGTTAGGCCATCTGCCTGCCACGGCCGCCCTCGGGCTTCATATCGACGCCATGCTTGTCACGCGTGCCCTAGTGCTCAATGGACTTGGTGGCCTCGTATTCGGCTGGTTTTACTGGAGCATGGGGCTCGAAGCGGCCATGGTTTGCCATTTCAGCGCGGACATCGTTCTTCACATAATTTGGCCGCTCATCGGTGGGTGAGCGATAATTACCCTGACCGGAAGGTTTTCTACTTTTGGTTGGTCTTACACGCCCGAGGCATATCCGCTTACGGTGACCATGACCCTGCCGCGGAAGATATGAGGGATCATGAAGGCCTCGCTTCAGGGTGGATCTGCAACTGCGTCAGTGCGAGATCGCGACGGATACAGTCATGCTGCGGATCCTGAACCGCGGGCAGTTCAGTCAGCTCGGCGATTTTTTCGAGGACGGCCAACGCATCTCCCGCGTAATCGAGAACTGCCTTTGAACCCGAATTTCCCCCAGACTCACGCAGCAGGTGAATGGCAAATTCTTCGTACCCGTTTGGCGGCCTATTCTGATAGCGCTTCAGCAGGCGCGCCAACCGGGATAAATGGACGAAAAATGCGCAGTTCGTTTCGCATGAGCGAGGGTCGGGTTCTGCCGAAGGATCTGCCGGATGACACTGCGTGCAGATTTGTGCGCGAAGTGCAAGCTTCATCCATCCGGTGTGAGGTTGTTTGGTGGTGTTCATGGGAGCGGCGTAGTTAGTGCTCGGCCATCGCAAGCGGCGGATGGCCAGTTACCTCGGTGGGCCCGCTGCCTTCGACGGCGGAATCCTTCTGGATCCTCATGCCGTAGAAAGAGCGCCAGACGAAGACCAGCGCGAGCATGAAGAATCCGATTGCAAGGTACGCCGTAAGGTGGAGCGGAAGGTTGGGGTTTTTATCCAAACTCGTCGCGAGTTCAACGGCGAGCAGACCAAAAAGGGTGGTGAACTTAATGATTGGGTTCAGGGCGACGCTGGAGGTGTCCTTGAAAGGATCGCCGACGGTATCGCCAACCACCGTGGCCGCGTGGAGATCGGTGCCCTTCTGGCGCAGCTCGACTTCGACGACCTTCTTGGCGTTATCCCATGCGCCTCCGGCGTTGGCCATAAAGATCGCCTGGAAGAGCCCGAAAGTCGCCATCGAGATCAGGAAACCGATGAAGAAGAAGGGCTCGGCGCAGGCGTAGGCGAGGGCGCTGAAGAAGACGACGAAGAAAATGTTGAGCATCCCGGCCTGGGCATATCGGGTGCAGATCTCAACCACGCGTTTGCTGTCGGCGACGGAAGCGGCCTGCTGTCCTTCGAGGTGAATATTGCGCTTGATGAACTCAACGGCGCGATAGCGCCGGTGACGACGGCCTGCATGCTTGCGCCCGTGAACCAATAGATTTCCGCGCCGCCGGCGATGAGTCCAAGGAGGAACGGGGCGTGGAGCACCGAGAGCTTGGCGATGGCCGTCGTGTCGGTGAGGCCCCTGGTAAGCATCATGATGATGGAGAAGATCAAGGTCGTGGCGCCGACCACCGCAGTCCCGATCAGGACTGGTTTGGCCGTGGCTTTGAACGTGTTTCCCGCCCCATCGTTTTGCTCCAGCAGCAGCTTGGAACGCGCGAAATCCACATTGACGCCAAGTTCGTTTTTGAGTTGTCGCTCAATGCCTGGAATCTGTTCGATGAGGCTGAGCTCATAAACGCTTTGCGCATTGTCGGTGACAGGTCCGTAGGAATCGACGGCGATGGTGACGGGCCCCATGCCGAGAAATCCGAAGGCCACGAGGCCGAAGGCAAATACAGCAACGGCGACCTGGGCGCTGGGATTGAGGAGGGAGGCGACGCCGGCGGATCCGCCGAGATTGGCAAACGCATAGGCCGCAGCCATGAGGCCGCCAATGACGATTCCGCCCATCCAGTAGGCGGAGAAATTTCCGGCGGTGAGCCCGCTGAGAATATTAAGGGATGCACCGCCCTCGCGACTGGCGGTGACGATCTCGCGGACATGGCGGCTCTTGACGCTGGTAAAGATCTTCGTGAATTCCGGGATCAGCGCCGGCGATTGTGCCGCAGGAGATAATGGTCGAAAGTTTCCACCAGAGCCCCTCGCCCAGATTGTGAATCAGGGCAAAGGAGCCCAGGTAGGTGGTAAAAACGCTTACCAGGCTGGTGACATAAACCAGGCTGGTAAGGGGGTGCTCAAAATCCATATCCGTCGCGTTGAGATATTTGGCGCGGGTGAAAAATTCGTTGATCGCGTAGGAAACGCCGCTGGTGATCACCATGACTAGGCGCATCGCGAAGATCCAGACCAGCAGCGAAACCTGAAGCTCGGGTCGGACGGCCAGGAGGATGAAGGTGATCAGCGCCACGCCGGTGACGCCATAGGTTTCGAAACCGTCGGCAGTCGGGCCGACGGAGTCGCCGGCGTTGTCGCCGGTGCAGTCGGCGATGACGCCGGGGTTGCGGGCGTCGTCTTCCTGAACCTTGAACACAATCTTCATGAGATCCGCGCCGATGTCGGCGATCTTGGTAAATATTCCGCCGGCAACGCGCAGCGCGGCTGCGCCGAGCGATTCACCAACCGCAAAACCGATAAAACAAGGGCCGGCATAAGCGGCGGGAATGAAAAGGAGAATCACCAGCATCATCAGCAGCTCGACGCTGATGAGAACCATCCCGACACTCATGCCGGCTTGTAGAGGAATCGCATAGAGTGGATATGGCTTACCGCGCAGGGATTGATAGGCGGTTCGGCTGTTGGCGAAGGTATTGATTCTCATGCCGAACCACGCCACAGAAACACTGCCGGCGATGCCGATCAGACTGAATGCCAGGATCGTGAGCACCTTAACGGGAGTCATGTGCTGTCCGGCGGCGTCCGTGGTCAGGAAGCCGAAATAGACGATCAGCACGGCGCCAATAAACAGCTCAAGCAAAAGGATAAATTTGAGCTGGGTTTTGAGATAAGTTTTGCAGGTGGCATAAATCGTCTCGGAAACGCGGCCCATCGCCGAATGGACGGGCAATGATTTGAGCCGGCGATATATGGTCAGGCCGAAGGCCAAACCTGCGAAGCAGATCAACATACCGATGGCCAGGAGATTCCAACCACCGATAAATCCGAAGAATTTAGCGCTGTTGAGATTGGGGATGGGGGGAAGATCGGCTTCGCTGGCGAAACTTGCCGAAGGAAACACTAAGGCAAGAAGTGCGATTGCCGCGATGAACGGGTATAGCCGGCGAAGTGTAGGGGTCGATAGAGTTTTCATAACGATCCTTTCCGTGGAAGTAGCATCGAGATTTCAGGCAAATTAAAAAATCAGAGCGAGCCCCGTTCTTTTCATAGGTGAATTTCCCGATGCGAAGAAAGTTGAAGGTGATTTAATGGATGGCGCTATGAAAAAAGAAATTCGGGGAATTAAGCCGGGATCACTCACTCCCATTTTTGCCCCCAAAACCATCGCCCTGATTGGGGCCACCGAAAATGCCGGAAGCGTCGGGCGCACGGTCATGTGGAATCTGATGGCCAGCCCCTTCGGCGGAACCGTCTTTCCCGTGAATCCGAAGCGCTCCAGCGTGCTGGGCGTAAAGGCCTATCCGGATATCAAGTCCGTGCCGGAGAAAGTGGATCTCGCGGTCGTCGTCACGCCCGCCGGCGCGGTGCCCGGAATCATCGGCCAATGCGCCGACGCCGGAGTAAAGGGCGCCATTGTCATCTCCGCCGGTTTTCGTGAACTCGGCAAGGAGGGATTGGAACTCGAACATCGTGTCGGCGAGCAGCGCGGCGCGGCGGGATGCGAATCATCGGCCCCAATTGCCTGGGCGTGATGAATCCGCTGACCGGCCTCAACGCGACATTCGCCAAGGGAATCGCCAAGCCCGGCAATGTGGCCTTCATCAGCCAGAGCGGGGCGCTGCTGACGGCCGTCCTCGACTGGAGTCTCAACGAAGCCGTCGGGTTCAGCGCCTATGTTTCGACGGGGTCGATGCTCGATGTCACCTGGGGCGACCTGATCGATTATTTCGGCGACGATCCGCGCATGCGCAGCATCCTGATCTACATGGAATCGGTCGGCGATGCGCGGTCGTTTCTCTCCGCCGCGCGCGAGGTGTCGCTCAATAAGCCGATCATCGTGATTAAGGCCGGCAGATCCGAAGCGGCCACGAAGGCCGCGGCGTCGCATACGGGGTCGTTAACCGGCAGCGACGAAGTGCTCGACGCTGCGTTCCGCCGCAGCGGCGTATTACGCGTCGACAGCATCTCCGATTTGTTTTCCATGGCCGATGTCCTGGCGAAACAGCCCCGGCCCGCGGGCCCGCGGCTGGCGATCGTCACCAACGCCGGCGGGCCCGGCGTCCTCGCGACCGATGCCCTGCTCGCATCCGGCGGGGAATTGGCCGCCTTGTCGCCGGAGCTCAAGAAATCACTGGATGAATTTCTCCCGCCCCAGTGGAGCCATAATAATCCGATCGACGTGCTCGGCGACGCCAGCCCCGAGCGCTATGCGAAGGCGATCAAGTCGGTGGCGGAGGATTGCGGCAATGACGGCGTCCTCGCGGTGCTCACCCCGCAGGACATGACCGACCCGACCCAGACTGCCGAGGCCGTGAAGGCTCTCGCCAAGCTCGAAGGCAAGCCGCTGTTGGCAAGCTGGATGGGCGGGGCCGAGGTGGCTGCCGGCCGCGCCATTCTCAGCCGCGCGGGTATCCCCACGTTTCATTTTCCCGACGGCGCGGCCAAGGCGTTTCAATATATGTGGAAGTACACCTACAACCTCCGCGGGTTGTACGAAACGCCTGCCCTGGGGGACGACGAGGGTGAGAGCATCAATCGTGCCGCGGCAGCCGAAATCATTTCCGCCGCTAAATCCGCCGGAAAAACGCTCCTCGATGAGTTCCAATCCAAGCGGCTGCTGGCCGCGTATGGGATTCCCGTTGTCGAAACCGTGGTTGCCAAGGCGCCGGCCGATGCCGCGCGGGCTGCGGAAAAGATGGGTTTCCCCGTCGCGCTGAAACTTTTTTCGCACACGATTACGCACAAAACCGACGTGGGCGGCGTCAAGCTCCAGTTGATGGACGCGGCCGAAGTCTCACGCGCATTTGAAGAGATTCGACAATCGGTGACAAAGAAGGCCGGGGCCGAGCATTTCCAGGGCGTGACAGTTCAGCCGATGATCGATGGGAAAAATGGTTATGAACTGATCGTCGGCAGCAGCCCCGACTCGCAGTTCGGTCCCGTGCTGCTCTTTGGGCTGGGTGGCCAGCTCGTGGAAGTTTTGAAGGACCGCGCCCTGGGCCTGCCGCCGCTCAACGCGACGCTGGCCAGGCGGATGATGGAGCAGACGAAAATCTTCAAGGCCCTCCAGGGCGTGCGCGGCGCAAGCCGGTGGATATCGGCCAGCTTTGCCGCATCATGGTTCGCTTCAGCCAGCTTGTCATCGAGCAGCCGTGGGTGAAGGAAGTGGAGATCAATCCGCTGATCGCGACGTCGGATCGCATCATTGCCGTCGACGTGCGCACGGTTTTGTGGGGCTCCGAAAAAACCGCGGCCGATCTGCCCGGGCCGGTGATCCGGCCCTATCCCACGCAGTACGTGACGCAGTGGACGATGGACGACAAGACGCCGGTGACCATCCGCCCCATCCGTCCCGAAGATGAGCCGCTGCTGGTGAAGTTTCACAAGGAATTGTCCGACCGCAGCGTGATGCTTCGCTATTTCCATCCGATCAACCTCAGCCAGCGCGTCTCCCACGAGCGGCTGATCCGCGTCTGCTTCAACGATTACGATCGCGAACTGGCCCTCGTCGCCGAGGGTCGCACCAAAGAAGGCGAGCGATTCATCATGGGCATCGGCCGCCTCAGCAAACTACCCGAGGGCGACGACGCCGAATTCGCAATGGTGATCAGCGACCCCTGGCAGAAGCGCGGACTGGGCACAAAGCTCATCGACCTGCTCCTCCAGGCCGCACGCGCGGAGAGGATCGGCCGGGTGTCGGCGATCATCATGGGCGAAAATCTGGAAATGCAGCACGTCTGTGAGAAGGCGGGTTTTAAATTGACGCGGAGTCTCACAGACAATGGCGTCAGTGCGGAGATTGGGTTTTAGGCAGCGCGTGAAGTTGATGCGCTCGGATGATTTTTTTCTGCGCCGGGGCATCGGGTACAAAAGGTAACAGTCCGCAACAAGCTGGGTAAAATAGGGAAGATGGGGTATGTACTTTCGCGTTTTGACGCCTTTTGTATTCTATCGTGGTTATTTGATGTCATAGTAGAAGCGGCGTCCCGCCGCTTGCATTCGCGCGAGCGGCGGGACGCCGCTTCTACTTGCAGCTCGCGACTTAGAGCATTTTCACGTAGCCTCTAGCGCCAGCGGCAAGGATGCGATAAGTTAAATGCCGACAGGAGATCGTCGGCATGGAAGCGTATTCTTTGGATCTTCGTAAGCGAGTTCTGGCCGCGTGCGATGGGGGCCAGCCCACCAAAAAAGTCGCGGAGCAATTCGAAGTGTCGCCGGCATGGGTGCGACGTTTAAAACAACGTCGCCGGGAAGACGGCAGCATCGAGCCGCGGCCCATTCCGGGCGCCAAACCCAAGCTGGATCAGGCCGCTCGTGATTGGCTGCTGGAGAAGGTGCGTCGTCAGCCCGATGCGACGTTGGAGGAACTGAGACACCGGCTCAAAACGGAATTGGGAATCGGCATCAGCATCGGCGCGTTGTGGATGGCGCTGCGGAAGCAGAAGTTCTCTTTTAAAAAAAGTCGGTCCACGCCGCCGAACAGGAGCGGCCCGACGTCCAGGCGCAGCGGGCAGTCTGGTTCGAGCAGTTGAAGGACATACCGCTGAAAAACCTTGTGGTGATCGATGAAAGCTGCGCCGTGACCAACATGATGCGGACGCGTGGACGATGCCTCAGGTCCGATCGTCTGGTCAGCGCCGTGCCGCATGGGCATTGGAAGGTGCTGACCATCATCGCGGCCATGACGCTTCGCGGCGTTCAAACCGCCGTGACCGTCGACGCTCCTTGCGATGGCGAGATCTTCCGCAACTTTGTCCAGGACGCCCTGGTCCTCACGCTGCGGCCCGGGCAGGTGGTGATCATGGATAATCTGCAATCCCACAAAGTCAGCGGGATTCGCCAGGCGATCGAGGCCACGGGGGCCCGTCTGCTGTATCTGCCGCCGTACAGTCCCGACTTCAGCCCCATCGAACCGATGTGGTCCAAGGTGAAGCAGAAGCTTCGTTCACTGGCGGCCCGGACGGTGGAGACATTGGGCCAAGCGGTGGAGGAAGCACTGGCCGCGGTCACCGCCTCCGACTGCGAAGGTTTCTTCAGGCACACAGGGTATACGCTACATGATAAATGAAAATGCTCTAGGGGTTTCAACCTGAGCTTTCCAGGCTGTCCGACTCTGGCAATATATCCTCACCGCGCGCTCCCCTTTTTTCTTCATTCGAGGAATCAACCCTCACCCTCCCCCGGCGTACCAGGGGATGGGATAAGAGGTGGCGGGGCGAATCTTGCGATTTTCGGCTTACCAGGGTGGCAGCGCCGCCGCTGGATTTCCGGAATTGCATTCCCGGCGATAATGCCCCTTCAGTCCCCTGGAGTGACAAAACAACAGTTGAGCTTTTCCGCGTTGAAATCGAGTTTATCCCGTCTGGGTCGTCCTTTGCGCGGGCTTACCGGAAACGGCGATAGTTGCTGTATTCTCAATCTTTCGAATGCCCTTTTGCCGCGCGAGCCAGCGGTCGACTGATAACGCACTTGGCCCCGCAAGGATAAGCGCCAGCAAGCCCGCAATGTAAAGCAGATTGATCTCATACCCCGGCGGGCCAAATAGCGGGCCGGTCGGAGTCAGTCCGATCGTGTTAACAGAACTAAATCCGTAACGGATCTGGACCGTGAACATGGCGACAAGCATGGAGCAAATCAGGGGGAGACTGACAATTGCAACGAGAATGCCGGCGAGAATCGCCAGTCCGCCGAATATTTCGAGAAAGGTGACCATCCAGGCGGTTGCGGTCGGAAACGGCGTGCCGATTTGCTGCAGCAGTTTTGCGAAATGGGCGGGTCCTCGGTTCCATTTTGCCAAACCATGCGCCAGAAACCCGTATCCAATTGCCAGCCTGAGTGGCAACAAGGTCCAGGGACGTCCGGAGATTTCGATCCACTGCTTCAGCATATGCCTGCCTTTCTGCCGGAACTCCGACGTTCTGAATGTCTGCTCTGTTCGCCTGCAACACTTAACCAGCGAATCGGCCGGTAAGCTTTTGCAATCTGCGCCAGGGCTTTTTAGGTGCTATTTAATCGCAGTTCACACTTGACATCATTACGTCATGACGTCATGATGTCAAATATGCCGAAGATTTTTTCTGATGCCCGCCCGCTTTACTCTCGGGTTGAAGAGTCCCTGGCCTCTGACATCCACAGCGGCATGCGCAAGCCGGGGGACCAATTGCCGACCGAGAACGACCTCATCCAGCAGTTCGGCGTCAGTCGCCCGACGATACGCCAGGCGATTCAAAATTTGGCCAATCGGGGATTTGTTGAGATCCGGAGGGGAAGGGGTACTTTCGTCACCCTTCCCAAGATGACGCAACCCCTCTTGTCGCTCAGCGGCTTCGTCGAGGACATGGAGATGCAGGGTCGCCATGCGACCGCCCGCGTCATAAACAAGGAAATCGTCAAGGCGACCGAGGCGGCGGCTCATCATCTGGCGCTCCGGCCGAACACGGACGTGGTGAGAATTCAGCGGGTACGATTGGCGGACGGCGTCCCCGTCTCATTTGACGATACATTTTTGCCGTTAGAGGTCGGGCGAAAAATCATGGCCGACAACCTTGAATCGGAGCCGATCTTCTCGCTGCTGGAGCAAAAATACGGGGTCCCGCTGGTCGACGCCGAGTATCGCCTGGAAGCCTTGGGTGCAGAATCCGGCGTGGCGGATGCGCTGGGAGTCGAGCCGGGCAGTCCAATGTTGGTGATAGAACGCACCTCGTATGGCGAGGGGAATCAACCGATCGACTACGAAAGGCTTTACTACCGCGGTGATCTCATCCGGTTCACGACCCGCCTTTCGCGGCGTCCGCATGATGGTGCGGCACAGATGGCGGAGGATTAGAAAGTGCCAAATCAGACCTGGCTCTGGACCAGGGGAATTCTGTTGAGAAGCTGCTTCATAACCTTCCGCGGGCCGGTGCGCCGCGCCGCGGCTGGCGGCAAAGCTGCGCCCCTCAGGCGCCGGGACACCGGAACGAAACGCGATGTAGAATGAGGTATATGCTTCGCGAATACTTTGAGCCAGCCAAAATAAACGCGTCGGCGCGCGTACTCGGCTATACAACACTCCGCCTGGCGATGGGCATGAGCATGTTGATTCACGGACTCGTTCGGCTGTCCAAATACTCGGCGTTCGTCGACACTACGGTAAAGCTATTCGCCCACTCGCCCCTGCCTGCGTTTGCCGTAGGCGCGTTTGCTCGAATCGTGCCGCCGGCGGAAACCGTCATCGGACTACTTGTGTTTTTCGGGTTCGCAACCTGGGCCGGTCTGGCGATCGGCGGCCTTTGGATGGTTTTCCTGATCTTCGGCAGTACGCTGATCGAAAATTTTGATATCGTTGGAATTCAGCTACTTTACTCGCTTATTTTCTTCCAACTTCTGCAACACTTGGAACATAACAAAATCTCGCTCGATTTTTTGAGTCGGCGGCGGCCAAAGGCGACGTGAACGCTTCATGCCACCCGCCGTACGCGGCGCTGGATCGCGCGGTGCCGGCCGCATATGCCGCCCCCGATCCCGACGGAAATTGGTCCGAAGACTGGGCAGCGAGTACTGGCGAATCTATTGCGCGTAAATCGTAATCGCGCGAAGTGAAATGGCGACAATATTAATCTTCTTATATGGTTAAAATACGATCAAAAGCCGATTTTTGCCATACCCATTTTACCCAAACCGCCCAGCTTGTTGCGGACTGTCCAGTTTTGTAATGCAATTCCCAAAACCAAAATTCACTCTCCGCAGCGCAAAAAATTTATATCCCCGCAGATTGGGCGAAGTGGACCGGCACAAGTTCCACGCCCCGATCCGGCTGTTTGGACGTGACGTGGGCAAAGACATCCGGGTGCCAGGCCGTTCGGTGATGGGTGACGGGGCACAAAAATTCGTGCGGCTTGAAGGTCAGGACGGTGCCGGGTTCCTGCATCCACAGGTCGTGATGTTCCTTGCACAGCGGGCAGTGGACGCTTCTGTAGACAACGATCATGGCTGTCTCCTCTATAAGAGTTCAGGTTTGGAGCGGGCATCGCTCCGCCGCGCGGTCAGGCCCACAATCGCGTCATGCGGGTCGCGCGACCGGAGCAGGCCGTCGGTGATCGCGGCTTCCAGGGCGGTGACCGTGCGGGCGAAGACCTCTGCCGGCGAACCCGCGGCGCTGATGGGGACCAGCAATCTGAGATCGTTATAGAAGGCGAGCAGCGTGGCTGTCGTGCGGTCGTAGGCGTCGAGGCGGACGGCGATGGCTTCGGGGCGGTCGTCGTCGCGTTGAAAAAGTTGCCCCCCGCACCGGTCGCACACTCCGTGGGAGCGCGGGGGGCAATGCGCAACATGGAAAACAGCCTTGCATTCGCGGCAGGTGCGCCTGCCGGCGAGGCGGGAAATGATCTCTTCGCGCGGCAGCTCGTAATTCAGCACCGCGTCGAGGCACAGGCCCTCCTCCTCGGTAATTAATTGCTGGAAGGCGAGAGCCTGGGCAATGGTGCGGGGAAAACCGTCGAGGACGAACCCGCCGTGGCAGCGCATGCAGCCGGCGCGTTCGCGGATGATTTTCCACACCGTGGCGTCGCCCACCAACTCGCCGGCGCGCATCTGGCGCAGCGATTCGGTCATGGCGGGGCTGGGCGCATGACCGCACGTGCCGGCGGCGCGGAAGATGTCGCCGGTGGATAGATGGCATCCGCCAAGCTTTTCGCAGAGGAATTCGGCCTGGGTGCCTTTGCCGGTGCCGGGGCGCCGAGGAGCACGAGCCGCCAGGGGCGGTCGAGCAGGGGCGGGGGGACGGAGCACTTGGCGGTTGCACCTTCGAGCCAGGACGCGCGATTATTTTTGATGGGGAGTTTCATAGTTTTTCAAAACGTCCTTTCGTTTCGGAGGTTTGCCAACTGTTGAGGACGCGCATGTAGTTGCCGCGCTCAAAGGCGACGGGGTCGGGGCAGCGGGCGAGACTGAGTGCTCCCTGCATCTGGCGAACCGAGTCATACTTCTGGTCTTCCATCCAGGTTTGCAGGTCCTGGAGGATGACCGAGAGATAATTGGGCCCGTGCTTGAGTAGCGCCGAGACGATCTGGACGGCGTGAGCGCCGGCGAGGATCGCCTTGATGGCGTCGGCGGCGGTGTGGACCCCGCCGCTGGCGGCGAGCGAGGCGCTGCAACGGCCGGAGAGGATGGCGAGCCAGCGCACGCGGAGGAGAAGCTCGGATGAATCGGAGAGATGGAGTTGGGGGACGACGCTGAGAGATTCGAGATCGAAATCGGGTTGATAGAACCGGTTGAAGAGGACGAGCCCATCGACGCCGACGGTGCGCAGCTCGCGGGCGAGGTGGGGGATCGAGGTAAAGAAGGGGGAAAGCTTTACTGCCAGCGGGAGCTTGACGGCTTCGCGCACTTCGCGGGCGGTTTCGCGGACGCGGTGTTCGATGGTCTCGGCGGTTTCGGAGGCCTGGGTGGCGATGTGATAGACGTTGAGCTCCAGTGCGTCCGCGCCGGCCTGCTCGATGAGACGGGCGTAGCGTAGCCAGCCGGAGGGGCTGAGGCCGTTGAGCGACGCGATTACGGGGATGCCGAGCGCCGATTTGAGGCGGCGGACGTGATCGAGATAGCCATCGGGGTTGAAGGCGAACTGGCTGGCGCCGGGGAAGAAGCTGCTGGCTTCGGGGAAGAGGTCGGCGTACATGTCGAAATGCTCGATGGTCTGGTAGTGCTCGCCTTCGATCTGCTCTTCGAAGAGGGAGCGCATGACGATGGCGGCAGCGCCGGCGTCTTCGAGGCGGCGGGCGGTGTCGAGATGATCGGCCAGCGGGGAGGCGCCGGGGATCAGGGGGTTTGCGAGTTCGAGGCCGAGGTATGTTGTGCTGAGATTCATGCGGTCACCTTTGGGAGAGAAGGAGTTACTGGAGTTGGAGCGGACGCTTTGGCAGGGGCGGGCGCGGGAGCCGGTGCCTTGGCAGGCGGGGGGGCGTCGGGGAGGCCGGCCAAATCGTGGTAGAGCTTAAAGCGATCGCTGACCTGTTTCTTCGCGGCTTCAAGGAGTGTTTTGAAGCGGTCAGGATTTTTCTGCTCGACCATGCGGAAACGGGTTTCGTTGGCCATGAACTGGGCGAGCTGGTTGCCGGGCGCGCCGGAATCGAGCTGGAGCGGGGGCTGGCCCGCTTCTTTGCGGCGCGGGTCGAAGCGGTAGAGAGGCCAGTAGCCGGCGGCGACGGCGAGCTTCTGCTGTTCGGGGCCGAGGGCGAGGTCGTAGCCGTGCGCGATGCAGTGGCTGTAGGCGATGATGAGGGCGGGGCCGGGGTAGGAGATAGCTTCCTGGAATGCCTTGACGACCTGGGTGTCTTTAGCGCCGAAGGCGATTTGGGCGACGTAGATGTTGCCGTAGGACATGGCGAGGAGGCCGAGGTCTTTTTTCGGCATGGACTTGCCTGCGGCGGCGAATTTGGCGGCGGCGCCGATCGGCGTCGCCTTTGATTGCTGCCCGCCCGTATTGGAGTAAACCTCAGTGTCGAGGACGAGGACCTTGACGTTTTGGCCGGAGGCGAGGACGTGGTCGAGGCCACCGTAGCCGATGTCGTAGGCCCAGCCGTCGCCACCGATGATCCAGACGTTTTTCTCGACGAGGTAGTCGGCGAGGATATTGAGAAGCTTGGGATCGGGTGAGCCGTTGAGGGCGGCGAGTTTTTGGCGGAGAAGCACGACGCGTTTTCGCTGGTCGGCGATGCCGGCTTCGGTGGATTGGTCGGCGGTGATGATTTCGTGGACAAAATCTTCGCCGAGAGAGGGGGCAAGTTTTTGGAGGAGGGTGCGGGCGTATAGGGCGTGCTGGTCGACGGCCAGTCGCATGCCGAGGCCGTATTCGGCGTTGTCTTCGAAGAGGGAGTTGCTCCAGGCGGGGCCGCGGCCGTCTGAGTTGGTGCAGTAGGGGGTGGTGGGGAGGTTTCCGCCGTAGATGGAGGAGCAGCCGGTGGCGTTGGCGATGAGGAGGCGATCGCCGACGAGTTGGGTGAGGAGCTTGAGATAGGGTGTTTCGCCGCAGCCTGCGCAGGCGCCGGAGAATTCCATGAGGGGCTGGAAGAATTGTGAGCCCTTGACGTCGAGGCGGATCCTGGAGCGATCGATTTCGGGAATGTGCAAGAAGAAGTCGAAATTCCTGGCTTCCTCCTCGCGGAGAGGGGCCTGCGGGGCAAGGTTGATGGCTTTGCGCTTGAGGTTGGATTTGTCTTTGGCCGGGCAGACGGCGATGCAAAAGCCGCAGCCGGTGCAATCTTCGGGGGCGATCTGGAGGGTGTATTTCAGGCCGCGGAGGTCCGGGGCGTTGTAGTCGGTGGAGGCGAAAGTTGCCGGGGCGTTCGCCAGGTTTTCAGGTGGATATGCCTTGGCGCGGATGGCGGCGTGAGGGCAGGACATGGCGCACTTGTTGCACTGGATGCAAAGGTCGGAATCCCAGACGGGGATTTCGGTGGCGATGTTGCGTTTTTCCCAGCGGGAGGTTCCGGTGGGCCAGGTGCCATCGATGGGCATGGCGCTGACGGGGAGGAGTTCGCCGCGGTTGGCGAGCATCATGGCCGTAACGTTTTTGACGAAGTCGGGGGCTTCGATGGGGACGGCAGAGGGTCGCGGTTTGCCGGCGTCGCGGCCGGTGGGAATTTCCAGCTCGTGGAGGTGAGCGAGGGTGCCGTCGACGGCGGCGAAATTCTTGCGGACGACTTCCTCGCCTTTTTTGGCGTAGGTTTTCTTGATGGATTTTTTGATTTGCTCGATTGCCTGCTCGCGCGGGAGGACGCCGCTGATGGCGAAGAAGCAGGTTTGCATGACAGTGTTGATGCGGTTGCCCATGCCGGCTTCGCGGGCGGCGTGGTAGGCGTCGATGACGTAAAGTTTCAGGTGCTTGGCGTGAATCCCCTGTTGGACCTCGATGGGGAGGTTTTCCCAGACTTTTTCTTTTGGGTAGGGGGCGTTGAGCAGGAGGACGCCAGCTTCTTTGGTGTAGCCAACGATGTCGTAGCGGTCGAGGAACTGAAAGGCGTGGCAGGCGACGAAATTGGCCTGGTGAATCAGATACGCGGAGCGGATGGGGCGCGGGCCGAAGCGGAGGTGGCTGATGGTCATGGCGCCGGATTTTTTGGAGTCGTAAACGAAGTAGCCCTGGCTATGGAAGTTGGTTTCTTCGCCGATGATTTTGATGGAGTTCTTGTTGGCGCCGACGGTGCCGTCCGCGCCGAGGCCGAAGAAGACGGCCCGGAAGACATCATCGGGTTCAATTTCGAAATCTTCGGGGACTGGGAGGGACCGCTTGGTTACATCGTCATTGATGCCGACGGTAAAATGGCGTTTGGGCTTTTCGTTTTTTAGCTCGTCGAAGACGGCCTTGACCATGGCGGGGGTGAATTCGTGGGAGCCGAGGCCGTAGATTCCGCCGATGACTTTGGGGACGAACTGGGAGGCGTCGGATTCGTTGAGGGCGGCGACGACGTCGAGATAAAGTGGCTCGCCGATGCTGCCGGGTTCCTTGGTGCGATCGAGGACGGCGATGGAGCGGGTGGAGCGCGGGAGGGCTTTCAGGAAGGCTTCGATAGAGAAGGGGCGATAGAGGCGGACTTTGAGGACGCCGACTTTTTCGCCGTCGCGGGTTAGTTTTTCGACGGTTTCGTGAGCGGTTTCCGCGCCGGAGCCCATGATGACGATGACGCGGTCGGGCTCGGGGTGGCCGACGTAGTCGAAGAGGTGGTACCGGCGGTCGATCAATCCGGCGAACTGGTCCATCAGCCGCTGGAGGGTTTGTGGGCAGGCGAGATAGAAGGGGTTGGCGGCTTCGCGGGATTGGAAGAAGGTGTCGGGGTTCTGCGCGGTGCCGCGGATGACGGGGTGATCGGGGGTGAGGGCGCGGCTGCGATGGGCGGCGATGTCGGCGGGGTCGATCATGGCGCGCAGATCGTCATCGGTGAGCAGCTCGATGTTGTTGATTTCGTGGGAGGTTCGGAAGCCGTCAAAAAAGTGCATGAAGGGGATGCGGGTTTTGAGGGTGGCGGCGTGGGCGATGGCGGCGAGGTCGTGGGCTTCCTGGACGCTGCCGGAGCAGAGCTGGGCGAAGCCGGTCTGGCGGCAGGCCATGACGTCGGAATGATCGCCGAAGATGGAGAGGGCGTGGGTGGCGATGGCCCTGGCGGAGACGTGCATGCAGAAGCTGGTGAGTTCGCCGGCGATTTTGTAGAGGTTGGGGACCATGAGGAGCAGTCCCTGGGAGGCGGTGAAGGTGGTGGCCATGGCGCCGGCCTGGAGGGCGCCGTGGATAGCGCCGGCTGCGCCGCCTTCAGATTGCATTTCGACGACGCGGGGGACCATGCCCCAAAGGTTCTGCCGGCCGGCGGCGGACCATTCATCGGAATATTCGCCCATGGCGGAGGAAGGGGTGATGGGGTAGATGGCGATGACTTCGCTAAGCCGGTGTGCGACGGAGGCGACCGCTTCATTGGCTTCCAGGGCTGTTTTCCGTTGTGCATTTTCAGACATATTTCAGTCCTTTCGTAATCAGGGCTCTCCCGATGGAGTGCCATGAATAAGGTCGTCTAACCGGGGGCGCGTGAATATCGGGATAGCGAATGATTTGGGCATAG
This sequence comes from uncultured Phycisphaerales bacterium, assembly GCA_963755915.1. Taxonomy (GTDB): domain Bacteria; phylum Planctomycetota; class Phycisphaerae; order Tepidisphaerales; family Tepidisphaeraceae; genus PALSA-1353. The sequence continues at coordinate 221,809 of CAVWLP010000002.1, read as the reverse complement.
GTGTTAACCCTTAAAGAAAAAGGCGGGGATTTTCCTGAAGCGAAGTGAATAAACGGTTCGATAGGATGCGTCGCAATGATTCGGTTCAAGCGTGATTCAGGTAAGCGTGAATTGATGTGTTGTTGGAACGCTGAAGTATTGGAATTGTGCAACTACAAAAGTATGGTATCGCGAACTGAGGATCACGGTTTTATTGGAAAGTGACGGGAAGGCCATGATCGCACCAGCAAAACAACAGGCGATGCCGTCGGGGGACAAGCGGTGGAAGATTGTCGATGCGACGATGAGGCGGCATGGGTATGCGGGGAACAGCCTGATCGAGACGCTTCACACGGCACAGGAATCGTTTGGATATCTGGATGAGACGGCGATGCGGTTTGTATCGGGGTCGCTGAATCTGCCGCTGAGCAAAGTGTATGGGGTGGCGACGTTTTATCACCACTTCATGTTGAAGCCGCAGGGGAAGCATACGTGCGTCGTGTGCCTAGGGACGGCGTGCTACATCAAGGGGGCGACTGAATTGATGGATTCGCTGGAAGCAAAGTACAAGGTGAAGGCGGGGGAGACGACGGGGGATGGGGAGCTTTCGATTTTGACGGCGCGGTGTTTGGGGTCTTGCGGGCTGGCGCCGGCGGCGGTGCTGGATGGGGCGGTAATCGGAAAGACCTCCAGCGCGGATCTGATTGGTCGGGTAGAGAAGCAGGTGAGCCATGACGCTCGATGAGCTTGAAAAGATTGCCGAGACGGAGAAGCAGTCGCGCGAGGCGTGCCCGAATCATGTGCGTGTGTGCGTGGCGGCGGGGTGTTTGTCGTCGCAGAGCGATCAGGTGCTGGAATCGTTGCAGGGGGAGATCAAAGCGGCGGGACTGGAGGGGAAATGCAAGGCGAAGGGGGTGGGGTGTATGGGATTGTGCGCGGCGGGGCCGCTGGTTTCGGTTTCTTCGAAGAATGTGATGTATCAGGGTGTAAAGCCGGGGGATGCGAAGGAAATTGTGGGGGGGATTTCTGTGGACAAGTCGGTGCAGCGGCTGGTTTGCCGGACGGATGTGCCGTTTTTCAAGCGGCAGAAGAAGATCGTGCTGGAGAATTCGGGGGAGATCGATCCGGAGAAGATCGAGGAATACATCGCGGCGGATGGATATGCGGGGCTTTTTAAAGCGGTGACGACCATGACGCCCGCGGAAGTGACCGAACAGGTTTCCAAAAGCGGTCTGCGCGGAAGGGGCGGGGCGGGATATCCGACGGGGCTGAAGTGGAGCATGGTGTCGAAGGCGAAATCGACGACGAAATATGTGATCTGCAACGCCGATGAGGGGGATCCCGGGGCCTTCATGGATCGGAGCGTGCTGGAGAGCGATCCGCATCGGGTGCTGGAAGGAATGGCGATCGCGGCGTATGCAGTGGGGGCGACGCAGGGATATATCTATGTGCGCTCGGAATATCCGCTAGCGGTGAAGCGATTGAAGGTCGCGATCCGGCAGGCGGAGAGGCAGGGGGTTTTGGGCGCGAATATTTTTGGCACGCCGCTCAGTTTGAAAATTGAGATTCGACTTGGGGCGGGAGCGTTTGTGTGCGGGGAGGAGACGGCGCTGATTGCCAGCATTACCGGGCAGAGAGGTCAGCCGAGGCCAAGGCCGCCGTTTCCAGCAGAGTCGGGGCTGTGGGATGCGCCTACGCTGATCAACAACGTGGAGACGTTTGCGAATATCGCGCCGATCATCCGCAACGGCGGCGACTGGTATGCCGGCATCGGAACGGAGAAGAGCAAGGGGACCAAGACCTTTGCGCTGGCGGGGAAAGTGAATAACACCGGGCTGATCGAAGTGCCGATGGGGATGACGTTGCGGGAGATTGTGTTTGAGATGGGCGGGGGGATTCCTGATGGGAAGAAGTTCAAGGCGGTGCAGACGGGCGGACCGTCGGGCGGGTGCATTCCGGAACAGTTTTTGGACATGCCGGTCGATTACGACTCGCTGATGAAAGTGGGGTCGATCATGGGATCGGGGGGGATGATCATCATGGACGAGACATCGAACATGGTCGACGTCGCGCGCTTTTTCATGGAATTCTGCATGACTGAGTCGTGTGGGAAGTGCATTCCGTGCCGAGTGGGGACGGTGCAGATGCACGATCTGCTAAAGAAGATCATCGAGAAGAAGGCGACGGCACGGGACGTGGCGCTGCTGGAAGAGTTGTGCGACATGGTGAAGCACACGAGCTTGTGCGGGCTGGGGATGAGCGCCGAACCCGGTTCTGACGACACTGCGATATTTCCGCAAGGAATATGACGAACTTCTGTGCGCGGACGAATATGCATCGCGCAAGCCCCTGCCCATTTTAGCGGAGATACGCTCATGAGCGCTGCGACAGCGGTAGTGACGTTAAAGGTGGACGACAAGGACGTCAGCGGGCGCGCTGATGAGACGATCCTGGATGTCTGCAAGCAGAATAAGGTCGCGGTGCCGACGCTTTGCTTTCTGGAGGGGCTGTCGACGTGGGGGGCGTGTCGGCTTTGCCTGGTGGAGGTAAAGGGAGTCAACAAGCTCCTGCCGGCATGCGTGACGAAGGTGACTGAGGGGATGGAGATCACGACCAATTCGCCTCGCTTGCAAAACTATCGGCGGATGATCGTGCAGATGCTTTTCTCGGAGCGGAATCACGTCTGCTCGGTGTGCGTTTCCAACGGTCATTGCGATCTTCAGAACCTGGCGAGCGAGACCGGGATCACGCACCTTGAGATTCCATATCTGTATCCAAAGCTCAAGATGGATTCGTCGCACGATCTGTTCCGGCTGGATCACAACCGGTGCGTGCTGTGCACGCGATGTGTGCGCGTTTGCGATGAGATTGAAGGAGCGCATACGTGGGACGTGGCGGGGCGCGGCGTGGCGTCGAGGGTGGTGATCGACCTCGACCAGCCGTGGGGTGATTCGCAGACCTGCACGAGCTGCGGCAAATGCGTCGCGGTTTGCCCGACGGGTGCGCTGACGCGCAAGGGGACGGCGGTTTCGGAGATGGAGAAGGACAAGGATTTCCTGCCGTATCTCACGCGGATGAGAGGGAACAACCAATGAGCGCGGAAACGACCAAAAAAGCGCGAGTTGCGACGGTGTGGCTCGATGGGTGCTCGGGGTGTCACATGTCGTTTCTGGACCTCGACCAGCGGCTGCTGGACCTTATCCCCCTGATGGACCTGGTTTATAGCCCGCTGGTGGATCAGAAGGAATTTCCTGATGAAGTCGACGTGACGCTGGTGGAGGGGTCGGTCAGCACGGATGAGGATATCGAGAAGATCCAGAAGATCAGGCAGCACACGAAAATCCTGGTTTCACTGGGGGATTGCGCTGTGACGGGGAATGTGCCGGCAATGCGGAATCCGTTTACCGTCGAGTCGGTTTTTCAGCGATCTTATTTTGAGAATACGGAGATTCAGAAACAGAAACCGACGATGAATCTGCCGGTGCTGCTGGATCGGGTTCGGCCGGTTCATGAGGTGGTGAAAGTGGATCTGTTTGTGCCGGGGTGCCCACCATCGGCAGATACGATTTTTTATGTGGTGGGTGAGCTGCTGGCGGGACGGATGCCGCATCCGGAGACGATGACTAGATTTGGAAAGTAGGGCTAGAAAAGTAGTGTTGGGAAAGTAGGTTTTATGCCACGCGAGATTTTGATTGACCCGGTGACGCGAATCGAGGGGCACTCGAAGATTACGCTCCAACTGGATGATAGTGGGAACGTCACCGATGCGAAGTTTCATGTGACGCAGTTCCGCGGGTTTGAGAAGCTGTGCGAGGGGAGGCCGATGACGGAGATGCCGTCGCTGACGGCGCGGACGTGCGGGATTTGCCCGGTGAGTCATCTGACGGCGTCGGCGAAGGCTTGCGACGATTTGCTGTCGGTGAAGATTCCGGAGTCAGCGGCGAATCTGCGGCGGATCATGAACCTGGCGCAGCTTGTGCAATCGCATGCCCTGAGCTTTTTTCATCTGTCTTCGCCGGATTTGTTGATGGGGTTTGATGCCGATCCGGCTGGGCGGCATCTGTTTGGCGTCTTCAAGGAGAATCCGCAGTTGGCGCGGGATGGAATCCGCGTCCGGCAGATTGGGCAGACGGTTATTGAGATTTTAGGTGGCAAGAAGATTCATCCGCCTTGGGATGTCGCGGGAGGGGTGAATAAACCGCTGGACGTGGCCGCCCGGGACAAGCTGATGGCGATGATGCCGGAAGGGCTGGACATCGCGACGCGCACGCTGGCGTGGTACAAGCGGATCGCGGAGGGATTCAGCGGGGAAGCGGCCGCGTTTGCGAATTTTCCGACGCTGTTCATGGGGCTGGTGACCGACAGCGGCGGGCTGGAACATTATGACGGGTGGCTGCGCGTTGTGGATTCGAAGGGGGAGATCATTGTCGATCGGCATGACCCGAAAAAATACATGGAGTTGATCGCCGAGGCGGCGGAGCCTTATACATTCATGAAGTTCCCCTACTTCAAGAAGCTCGGCTACCCGCAGGGCATTTACCGGGTGGGGCCGCTGGCGCGGCTGAACCTGATCGACCACTGCGGAACGCCCATCGCCGACCAGGAGTGGGCGGAGTTTCGCCAAATTCAGCGCGGGGCGGTGCTGAGCTCGTTTCATTATCATCATGCCAGGCTGATCGAAATCATTTTTGCGTTTGAGATCATGCAGCAACTGCTGAGCGATCCGAAGATTCTCGATAAGAAGGTGCGAGCGCGGCGCGGCCGAACCAAAGCGAAGGGGTCGGGGTCGCCGAGGCGCCGCGTGGGACGCTGATCCATCATTACCGGATCGACGACAACGGCTTGATCGTCTGGGCGAATCTGATCATCGCGACGGGGCATAACAACCTGGCGATGAACCGCGGGATATTGCAGACGGCCCAGCGCTACGTTTCGGGCAATAAGATTTCGCAGGGGCGCTGAACCGGGTGGAGGCGACGATACGGTGCTTCGATCCGTGTCTCTCGTGCTCGACGCACGCCTTGGGGCAGATGCCGCTGCATATCGAACTCCTTAATTCAAGCGGCAAGGTTGTCCATGAGCTTCGGCGAGAATGATCCTCCCGTGCTCATCCTTGGGTACGGCAACATTCTCCGGCGTGACGATGGCGTCGGCTGGGCTGCCGCGCGCCGACTTAAAGATCAATTGCCGCCCGATTTCGCCTCGGTGCTCACGCTACCCCAATTGCTACCAGAATTGGCAGAGAGTGTTAGCCGCGCGGATCTTGTCATTTTTATCGATGCCGATTTTCAACTTGCCCCAGGCAAGGTGAAGAAGCGCATCATTCGCCACCGCAAAAGCCGCAACAAAACGATCGGACATCATCAAACCCCCGACGAAATACTTCGCCTGGCACGCGACCTTTATCATTGCTCCCCCCGCGCAATTCTCTTCAGCGTCGGTGGATCAGATTTCTCTTTCGGATGCAAATTATCGTCCCCCGTTCGAGTCGCGTTGCGTGAAGTCGTGCACGATGTCGCGAACATAACCGTTCGGTTCTTGCGAAAACAAGGGGCGTGTCATGCATGAGCTGTCAATAGCAATCGCGATATGGGACTTAGCCCGGCAACATGTGCCGGCTGGTGCGGTATTGCGACGCGTCCATATCCGGACCGCGGCCATGCGAGCTATCGAACCGCATTCGATGCAGTGGGCCTGGAATGCCGTCATGCAGGAACAAGGGTCGATGAGTGTCGCACTTCAACTGACGACGCTGCCCTGGGAAATGCAATGCAGGGCCTGCGGAAGGCAATGGACAACTTCGGAACTGGATAGTCGCTGCGCCTGTGGATCGGATCGGATTCGACTGGCAGGCGACGATGAATTGCGATTAGTGTCCATCGAAGTCGACTACGCGATTGACTTCATTTGCGCCACCGCAATTCTCGATGGCATCGGCATCGCCCTGGGCCTCTCAACTCAACGATTCGCATCAAACAAAGCAGTGGATTCGTATTGGCGGCGCCATGATAGCCGCATGCGGACTGTCGCAGTTTATAGGCCTGATTAAAGCATAATGCCTGCTTCTTAGAGACACCCACATGCAAAGCATAAGCAAATTCTCCTATTCCCAAAGCCGGGGCTTCCCTGATTTAAAGGTCGAGCCCGTCGGCCAATACTTGCTGTAGAGGAAAAAGGAGTCGCTTATGACAAACGTAACACTCCCCGATGTTCGACACCGATGGCCGTCAACCATTTCCGTTAAAACCGCTCTAAAGCTGGCATGGCTATTCTGGGGTCTATTGCTGGCAGTCCCGTTCTTTTTTCTGCAATGGCTGATCTGGCAGGTGACGACAGGTGATACCAGCCGGTTTCATAGTAATGATGAGAAATGGTTCATCATTTCGATGGGATACCTCCTCGTTGTTCTTCCAGGCTTATTCTTCCTGCGTGGCCATTTGTTCCGAGACTATTGGCTCGGCCGGCCCGTTCCACCCAGCAAATACGTGCTCGCGACAATTTTGATCGGTGTGGCGCTTGCAACTGGTGGCATCATCAGCCTCATCGGATGCCTCGTCACCGACGCGTTCATGCCTAACCTCATTCCGGGACTACTCTCGCTCCTGCTCTTTGTCCTTCACTGGCCAACGGGGCGCGCGATGATCAAGACCGTCGGAAATGAGCACGACCAGCAGGAATACGAAGAGCCGCGGTAGCGGCGGAGACTGCCATGAAACCAAATATCTTTTGGTTGATGTTCTGCGTGGTAGCTTTGGTTGCGGGGCGCAAAGTGGCCGGCTTGCGGGCCGATTCATCCGCCGCGCCCATACGGATCGGCGTCTTCCAGGCACGGGCTGTGGCCCTTGCCTACTGGCGATCCGATGCCGGACTTAAAGAAATCAATGATCTGGTGAGCAAAGCGAAAGCCGCGAGGCAAAATGGTGGCGATACGACGCAACTTAGGGCGCTCGAAAATCAATGCCAGGCAATGCAGGATCACGTGATGGCCGAAGCGTTCGGTAATGCGCCCATCGACGATGTCATGCGGAAATTGCAGAATGTGCTCCCGGACGTGGCGCAACAGAACAATGTTGTCGCCATTGTGCCCCAGGTGGCTTTCAAAGCTGAAGGCGTTGAGACTGTGGATGTTACGGACCAACTTTCCATGACATTCAAGCCCACGCCCCGGACGTGCAGCATGATGCGCGATCTGGTGACGCACCCATGCGTTCCGCTAAAGATTGCCGGTGCAAATTGAATATGATTCAGCACACGTTGCATTCTTATAAATTCCCCAGAATAGAAGCCGATTTCTCATCGCGGGGAACTTTGTGATGATTAGAGCACCATAGACTCAACTGAAGCATTTGCATTGCGTCCAAACAGCCGATTGTAAAGAAGAGCGAAGAAACAGTTGGCGGGCCTTGAGGAAACATTAGAATTGCCTGCTGGAGCGCCGTGCCGCGACTAGCGATCGAAATTCACGGAACCGTGCAAGGAGTGGGTTTTCGTCCATTTGTGCACAAGCTGGCGGGCGATTTAAAGCTGGGGGGATACGTCATGAATTCGGGGGGAATGGTTGTGATTCAAGTGGAGGGTGGGGTTGAATCGCTGGACGATTTTTTGAAGCGCGTAGTGAGAGAAGCGCCGCCACTGGCGCGCATAGAGCGGATGGATTGGAATGCGCGCGATGCGATTGGGGAGAGGGAATTTCGGATTGATGGTAGCCATGCGGGCGAGGCGCGGTGGATTGTGATTGCCTCGGATGTGGCGACGTGCGAGGATTGCCTGGTGGAGATTTTCGATGCCGGCAGCCGGCGGTATCAATATCCGTTTACCAACTGCACGAATTGCGGGCCTCGCCTGACGATTGTAACCGGGGCCCCGTACGACCGGGCGCGGTCGACGATGGCGGGATTTGAGATGTGCGCTCGATGCCGAGCGGAGTATGATAATCCGGGTGATCGGCGCTTTCATGCGCAGCCGATTGCATGTCCAAAATGCGGGCCGCGATTGGCGGTTCTGGATTCGAAGGGGAATTCAATCGCAACAAATGACCCGATTGAGTTGCTGGCGGAGGCGCTCCTGGGTGGGAAAATCGCGGCCATTAAGGGTTTGGGGGGCTATCACCTTGCGTGCGATGCAAGAAATTCAAATGCCGTGAGCGAATTACGGGGGAGGAAACAGCGTGAAGAGAAGCCGTTTGCGCTGATGGTCGCGGATTTGAGCGGGGCGGAAAGATTGTGTGAGATCAGCGGTGCGGAGCGCGAATTGCTGACATCGGCGCGCAAGCCGATTGTGCTACTCAAGAGAAGAGCGGGAATTGAAGTGTCGAGGGCCGTTGCACCTGGCAATCCGACGCTTGGCGTGATGCTTCCGTATACGCCGCTGCACCATTTGCTGATGACGCGATTAAAGGGGACAGCGCTCGTGATGACGAGCGGGAATCGGTCCGACGAGCCTATTGCGTACGAAGAGTCGGATGCGCTGGAAAGGCTGGGTGGAATTGCGGATTTGTTTGTGGTTCACAATCGGCCGATTCACGTGCGGTGCGATGATTCGGTAACGCGGATTGTCGGGGGAAGCGAGTCGCCGATCAGGCGGTCGCGCGGGTATGCGCCCGAGCCGGTGGGTCTGCCATTTATCTGCCCGAGGGCGATTCTGGCCGTGGGTGGACAGCTGAAGGGAACTTTCGCTCTTGGCGATGAATGCCGGGCGATCCTGAGCCACCATCTGGGTGATCTGGACCACTTGCAAGCGATTGAGGCATTCAAGCGGGATATTGCACTCTATGAGGAGATGTTTCAGCTTCACCCGCAGGTTGTCGCGCATGACCTGCATCCGGATTATGCGTCGACACGGTATGCACTGAGCCGCAACGGGACGACGCCGGTGGCGGTGCAGCACCATCATGCGCATTTGGCAAGTTGCATGGCTGAACATGGATTGGAGGGGGATGTTATTGGGGTGACGTTTGATGGTTCGGGGTTTGGAACGGATGGAGCTATTTGGGGCGGAGAGTTTTTGGTGGGTGGGTATGCGAATTTTCGCCGAATGGCTCATTTGCGCTATGTAGCAATGCCAGGTGCGGAAAAAGCTGTTCGGGAGCCGTGGAGAATGGCAATAGCGCATCTATTGGATGCGCAAACAAACTGTGCGGTGCTCGAAAGCCGGATTGCAATTTCAACTCGGACAACGATTGTCCGAATGATTCAGAGGCGGCTTAATTCGCCCGTGACAAGTAGCGTGGGACGACTTTTCGATGCGGCGGCCTGCCTCGCCGGAGTCCGCGATACGGTCAGTCACGAGGGACAGGCGGCGATGGAGCTGGAGTGGCTGGCCGCTGGCTTTGAGGGAGAAGGCGAATATCCCTTTGAGCTACATCCAACCGGTGAGATCGATACTCGGCCGGTGATCGCGGCTTTGGCCAAGGATACGGACGCGGGTGTGCCGGCAGCCGTTATTGGCCGGCGATTTCATTCCACGATGAGCCGGGTGATTTTCCTCACATGCTCGTGGCTGCGCAAAACCACGGGACATAATAGAGTCGTGCTCAGCGGAGGTGTTTTCATGAATGCACTGCTTGTGGTCGAAACTGTGCGCCGCTTGAGTGATGTCGGGTTCATCGTTTATTGTCATCGCACCGTACCGCCCAATGATGGCGGACTAAGTCTCGGGCAACTGGCTGTCGCGGCGGCCCGGATACAGAAGGAGTGAGCCATGTGTCTTGGCATTCCCGGTAAGATCGTCAAGACGTATCAGGAGCACGACGTGCTCATGGGGAAAGTCGATTTCGGAGGTGTTTCCAAAGAAGTTTGTCTGGCGCACGTGCCCGACGCACAAGTCGGTGAGTATGTGATCGTCCACGTGGGGTTTGCGTTGTCAAAGATCGATGCGGACGAGGCGCAGAGGGTTTTTGAGTTTCTGGAAAACATGAATCAACTCGATGAGCTGAAGACACCGTCATCATGAAATACATAGACGAATATCGAGACGGGGCGGCGGCCAAAAAAATGGCCGATGCCATTGCGCACATTACCACGCGAGAGTGGTGCATCATGGAAGTCTGCGGGGGGCAGACCCACACGATCGTGAAGTACGGAATCGACAATCTGATTCCGTCGGACATCGAGCTGGTGCACGGGCCGGGGTGTCCGGTGTGCGTGACGGCACTGGAGATGATCGACCGGGCGCATGCGATTGCGGCACGGCCCGAAGTCATTTTTGCTTCCTTCGGCGACATGCTTCGGGTACCGGGGTCGCGGGGGGATTTGCTTTCCCTGAAGTCGCAGGGGAGCGATATCCGAATCGTTTATTCGCCGCTGGATGCAGTGAATCTAGCAGCCGCTAATCCAGATCGAAAAGTCGTCTTTTTTGCGATCGGGTTTGAGACGACCGCGCCGCCGAATGCGATGGCAGTGTGGCTGGCCCATAAGCGTGGATTAAAGAACTTCAGCACTTTGGTTTCGCACGTGCTCGTGCCACCCGCGATGACGGCGATTTTGGAATCGTCCGGCAATCGGGTGCAGGGTTTTTTGGGGCCGGGACACGTGTGCACGGTGATGGGATGCAGCGAGTATGAGCCGATCGCCAAGCGGTATCGGGTGCCGATTGTCATCACCGGCTTTGAGCCGCTGGATATGCTGGAAGGGATTTTGATGACGGTTCACCAGCTGGAGGCGGGGATTGGAAAGGTGGAAAACCAATACAGCCGCGCGGTGCGGTATGAAGGGAATTGTGATTCGAAGAAATTGATCGAGAAGGTATTTGAAGTGGGCGATCGCACCTGGCGCGGAATCGGCAACATTCCAATGAGTGGGTATCGGCTGCGGCAGGAGTTCAGCGACTATGATGCGGAGCAATCGTTTGACGTAGGGACGATCAAAACGGCCGAATCGAGCGAGTGCATCAGCGGTCAGATTCTTCGCGGATTGAAGAAGCCGCATGATTGCCCGGCGTTTGGGAAACGATGCATGCCGCATGCGCCGCTGGGGGCGACGATGGTTTCTGCCGAGGGGGCATGCGCGGCGTATTATGCTTATGGAAGGCATTTGGAGGGGGAAGGCAAGCTGGTCCAAATTGGAGGGAGCAAATGAGCATGCCAGGGAAGGATCTGGTCGCCGCCTTGGGCAGTTGTCCGCTGCCTCACTCGCAATATGATCGGATACTTCTCGGCCACGGGAGCGGAGGGACCCTCAGCAACGATTTAATCCGGCAGGTATTTCTTCAGGGGTTTGACAATACAACCCTCAATCGGCTTGAAGACCAAGCAACGATCCAACTGCAATCGGAGGCAAATCCGCGGCTTGCGTTCACGACGGATTCTTTTGTGGTCCGGCCGCTGTTTTTTCCGGGTGGGGACATTGGCAAGCTCGCGGTTTGTGGAACCGTGAATGATTTGGCTGTTGGAGGAGCTAAACCCTTGTTTCTTTCGGCAGCGTTTATTCTTGAAGAGGGGTTGCCGATTGAGGATTTGAAGCGGATCGTCGCCTCGATGAAGGCGGCGTGCGAAAAGGCACAGGTGGCGCTGGTGACGGGAGACACCAAGGTCGTGGATCGCGGGAAGGGCGATCAGGTTTTCATCACCACCGCCGGCGTGGGATTGATACCGGTCGGAATCGAGCTTTCCATTGCGAACGCGCAGCCGGGCGATAAAGTCTTGCTATCCGGCACGATTGGAGATCATGGCATCTCTATTATGTCAGTGCGCGAAGGAATTGAATTCGAAACCGTGCTCGAGAGTGACTGCGCTCCGCTGACTGATCTGGTGCAATCGATGTTTCATGCGTCGCAGTCAATCCGATGCATGCGCGATCCAACACGGGGAGGCGTGGCTAGCGCTTTAAACGAGTTGGCGGTGGCATCGAGGGTGGGCGTTCGAATCGAAGAGCGGGCAATTCCGCTCAAACCGGAAGTCAGAGCCGCCTGCGAAATACTAGGACTGGATCCACTTTACGTGGCTAATGAGGGGAAGCTGATTTCCGTCGTCCCCCGGAACATGGCGGAGAGGGTGTTGTCAGCGATGAAGAACCATTCGCTGGGCCGCCATGCCGCCATCATCGGGGAGATTGTGGACAATCATGTGGGAATGGTCGTGCAAAAGTCACTGGTGGGAGGAGAACGCGTAGTTACAATGCTGGCGGGGGAACAGCTTCCGCGCATCTGTTGATGTGGAAGGCAATAAGTGGCTGGATGAACCTTGGACGCGGTATCGATCGCGTTAAGTGTGCTGGCCATCATCGTGGTTCCCGATTTCACGCCCAAACAATTGCTCCAATCCGGCAGCACAATCGAAGCCATCGCTGAATCGTTTGGCGTCTCGGTTGATCAAGCTCTTTCGGCTTTTGGCCAACGTCGTTGGAAACTTAAGTGATGTCTTCAACCCTTTGATCAAGAATCGAAGGCGGTGATTGCGAAAGCGGTTCGATTCGGCCAATCGCCCACAAACCTGAGCGAGTCGGATTCATCCCAAAAAAGTACTTGGCCTCTGGCGAAGTTAATCGGGCAATATTTGTGTATAGGAGCTGTCTCACGCTCGCTCCGCGTGTTATGATGCTGGCCCAAACAGTCACAACCGTTTGGGCAACGATCAAATTTCAGTTGGATAGCAAAGGAGTGTGCCATGCTGAGAGCGTCGAAACGTGGGAATCGTATTCAAAAAGCAGTCTGGGCCGTGGAGCCGCTGGAACAGCGGACCCTTCTAAGCAGTGCGTCGTTCTTTGTGCGAACCGTTGACGGAAACGTGGGTGTATATGAATTCACCGGGTCGGGAATCAGTTCCTCCACTCCGGCGCTGATCACGGGACTTGATACCGGCCTGGGCGGGATGGCGATTTCGGGCAACGACCTGTTCTTCACCAACCCGACCTCCGGAACCATAAGCGAATACACGACCAGTGGAGCCGTTGTGAATACCGCGCTGGTTTCGGGCCTGAACGCTCCGGGTGGAATCGCTGTAGAGGGGAACAACATTTTCGTCGTGGAGCAGGGCGCGACTGGATTCGTTGGCGAGTACAGCACTACCGGGGCTACCGTCAATGCCAGCTTGATTTCGAACCTGATCGCGCCGTGGGGAATTTCGGTTTGGGGGACCCAGCTTTTTATCACGAGCCCGGCGGGTAACACCGTCGGGGAGTACACGACCGTCGGGGGAACCGTGAACGCGAGACTTCTTACGACCGGGCTGGACCGACCTTATGGACTGACGGTGGAAGGCACCAATCTATTTGTCATCAACGCCGGCAGCGGCACCGAGGCGGAATTTAATACCTTGGGGCAGACGTTGAATCCGGCCCTGGTTTCGGGGCTAAGCAGTCCGACGGGAATTGCGCCGTACACGGATGACGAGATTATCGCCAACAACGGGGGCACGGTTGATAAGTGGGACAACAACGGCACGGCTGAAGAGGTGCCGCTGATCACGGGGCTGAACACGCCTGTCGCGGATGCGGTTCAGAGCAATCCAGCAACGGCAACGCACCTGGTTTTCGCCTCGCAGCCGACATATGACGCGAGCGGCGCGGCGACCGGTCCGTTCACCGTCGACGTGGTAGACGATTTCGGCAACATCGTCACCACCAACGATTCCACGATCACGCTTTCGATCGGGTATGGTCCGACGGGTGCGGGAATCAGCGGAACACTGACCGCGCAGCGCTCTATGGGGTCGCCACCTTTAAGAGTGTTACTCTCAGTGGCACCGGTTTTTTCACCCTGGAAGCGAACAATGGCAACCAGATTCCATCGCTTTCCAAACCGATCACGACCGACGTTGGCTCGGTGGATTCGGCAAACATGAACGAAATCACCGGGTGGGCGTTTGATCCGGCAAACAACGGGTCCTACGTCGACGTTGAGATCGCGATCAGCGGGGGACCGACGCAGTATATCGCGGCGGACCAGTCGCGGCCGGACCTTGTGGGGCTTTTGCAATCTCCCAACCGCGGGTTCACTTATGCGACGCCGATGCTGACTGCCGGTAACCACACCGCCGACATTTACGCCCTGGTATCGGGGGGACCTGTGTTGCTGGCGAGCGTGACGCTCACGAGCCAAAACTCGCTCTTCGACGAGCATTATTACCTCGAGCAGAATCCCGACGTGGCGGCAGCCGTGCAGGCGGGTGTAATCGCCACGGGGTACGACCACTACATTGAGTACGGCCAGTACGAAGGGCGCAGCCCAAATCCTTATTGGAATGAGTCATGGTATCTAACGGAGAATCCGGACGTGGCGGCGGCGGTTGAGAATCACACGGTCAGCTCGGGATTCATGCAGTATTACCTCTACGGGCAGTATGAGAACCGCGGCGGATTGCTGTATTTCAACACGCAGTACTACCTGGATAACAACCCCAATGTTGCCGCGGCCATCACTGCTGGAACATATACGTCTGCGTTTGAGCAATTCTGTGATGCCGGTCAATACCAAGGGCTCTCGCCGATGCTTTACTTCTCGTCCACGGTTTACGACGCGGATAACAGCGATATCTTCCCCTACGTGACCGGCGAGCCGTTTTCGTCGGACTTTGAGCAGTTCATCGAGTATGGCCAATTCGAGGGGCGAGTGGCGTCCAACTACTACAACGAGACAACATATCTGGCGGATAACTCGGATGTGGCGGCGGCTGTTGAAGCGCACGAATTTCCAGACGGTTTCATCCATTGGCTGGAGTATGGCCAGTATGAGGGGCGGACGGCGGTGTAAGGAATCTGCGACATGCGCGAACCGGAAGCGGCGACAGTTCTGCACCTTTGATGAGAGAAAAAATCACCGCTCGAAAAATTCCCTCAATTGACGCGCCTTCTGCCGGGTGTCAGGGCTAAAGGATTCCATCTCTTCATCTGTCAAAAGATCTTCGCGCCAGATCATCGCCAGACGCTCAATCGCATTGGATCTTTTCAATTCATCAAAAAGTCTTGCCAGCCGCTTGCGCTGCTCGTCGGCATACTCCTTGATATCCCAGAATTTGATCTGACTCTTGCGGTTCATCGAGAGAATCGTTTGCATACGCGCAATCGCGCGATCAAAGGCCCGACCCATCGCGACCTCGGACAATTTCCGCAGGTTCTTCCAATCGGACTCTTTGATATCGAGCGGCATTGCGTTTAAGGCTCTAAAAATAGCTGATAAAGCCTCGACTTGGCAATCTGAGGCACGCGACTGATTCTGGGTTTCAATCCGTCGGGCCGCTGCATGCCAGCTTCACGGCCGAAGGCTTAAAGTCTGGCGCATCCCTGATCTCGCCACACCCGTTGCGGAATGCGCGGTTTCCGTTAAGAATGAGGCGAGCCGGACTGAGAGCCTTTGCCTCGCGTTTATGAGTCAACTACCCCGATCGTTACCCGTCGCGCGTTCCTTCGCAGAAACACGTCGTAAAGACCTTTGGTGGGTGCAGCCGCTATTGGTGTTTTTGGGATTCAGTACCTTCATTGTCTATTCGACCTGGGCGGCATTTCAGGCGGCGCATTATCGGTTCGGGCCGTATCTTTCGCCGTTTTATTCGCCGGAACTCTTTGGTGATCCGCATAGCTGGTTTGGGGCCAAGCCGCATTGGTTTCCCTCGTGGATGCCCTGGTCGCCGGCATTTCTGATTCTTTGGGCGCCGGGGGGTTTTCGGCTCACCTGTTATTACTATCGCGGGGCATATTACAAAGCATTCTGGGCGGATCCGATTGCTTGCGCAGTGGGCGAGCCAAGAAAATCCTATTTGGGTGAGAACTCCCTGCCGCTGATTTTGCAAAATATCCACCGCTACTTCTTATATCTGGCGATCATCTTCATCTTTCTTCTGGCCTCGGATGTCTGGAACGCATTGTGGTTTTTTGATCCCGTCAGCGGGAAAAACCATTTTGGCATTGGTGTCGGCACGCTTGTGCTTGCGGTGAACGTTTGCCTGCTGGCCAGCTATACCTTCGGCTGTCATTCGCTGCGGCACCTGATCGGCGGCGGCCGCGACGAAATTTCTAAATCTGCCGTTTGTTTTAAGGCCTACAACTGCGTGAGCTGCCTCAATCGCCGCCACATGGTCTGGGCATGGTGCAGCCTTTTCAGCGTGGGGTTTGCCGACCTGTACGTTCGCCTGTGCAGCATGGGCATCTGGCACGACTGGAGAATCTTCTAAATGGCCGAATATGCCACCCATGCCTATGACGTTTTGGTTATTGGCGCCGGTGGAGCGGGATTGCGTGCCGCCATCGAGGCCTCCGGCAGCGGTGTGTCGGTCGGCCTGATCTGCAAATCCCTGCTCGGCAAGGCACACACGGTGATGGCCGAGGGCGGAATCGCCGCCGCGCTGGCCAATGTCGATGATCGCGATAATTGGAAAGTCCATTTCTCCGACACCATGCGAGGCGGACAGTATGTAAACAACTGGCGCATGGCCGAGCTGCACGCCAAGGAAGCGCCTGACCGCGTGCGCGAACTTGAAGCCTGGGGCGCCGTTTTTGACCGTACGAAAGACGGGAAAATCCTGCAGAGAAACTTCGGCGGCCATCGTTATCCGCGCCTCGCCCACGTCGGCGACCGCACTGGACTTGAACTCATTCGCACCCTGCAAGACCACGGCATCCATCAAGGCATGGATGTTCACATGGAATGCACCATCGTCGCGCTGCTCAAGGACGGCGATCGGATCGTGGGGGCCTTTGGTTACGAACGCGAACATGGCCGGTTCAAACTCTTTCAGGCGAAAGCGATCGTGCTTGCCACCGGAGGAATCGGCCGGGCGTACAAAATCACCAGCAACAGTTGGGAAGGCACTGGCGATGGCCATGCACTGGCTTATTTCGCCGGCGCCGAACTGATCGACATGGAATTCATCCAGTTCCATCCCACTGGCATGGTCTGGCCTCCCAGCGTTCGCGGAATTCTCGTCACTGAAGGCGTTCGCGGCGAAGGCGGCGTTTTGCGCAACAAAGACGGCCGCCGGTTCATGTTCGATGACATCCCGGAAAACTATCGCAACCAAACCGCCGACAACGAAGAAGAAGGCTGGCGCTATACCCAGGGGGACAAAAATGCCCGGCGGCCGCCTGAACTGCTGACGCGCGACCACGTCGCCCGCTGCATCATGCGCGAGGTCAAAGCCGGTCGCGGCAGCCCCCACGGCGGTGTGTTTCTCGACATCTCCTGGATCAGCGAAAAAATCGCCAACTCGGCCGCTCACATCCAGAAGAAACTGCCGAGCATGTACCATCAATTCAAGCAACTGGCGGAGATCGATATTACCGCCGTGCCGATGGAAGTCGGCCCAACCACGCACTACATCATGGGCGGCGTGCGGGTGGACAGCGACAGCCAGATGTCCAGCATCCCCGGGTTATTCGCCGCCGGTGAATGTGCCGCCGGCATCAATGGCGCGAATCGCCTCGGCGGCAATTCACTTTCCGATCTGCTGGTCTTCGGCAAGCGCGCCGGTGAATACGCGGCCAGGTACGCGAAGGAAAACGCGGCGGGGAAGATCAACAACGACCAGGTGGATCAGATCGCCAAGCAAACGCTGGCCCCGTTTGATCGCGCGCGGCGGCGCCGACGGGCCGTTTCAAGTGCAGCAGGACCTTCAGCAAACGATGCAGGACCTGGTCGGCATCGTTCGCCGGGAGGATGAAATGCGGCGGGCGCTGGAAAATATCGCCGCCCTGGCACGCGTGCCGCAAAAATCGCCGTTGCCGGAAATCGTGAATACAATCCCGGCTGGCACACCGCTTTGGACCTGCGCAATCTGCTGGCCGTTTCCGAGGCAATTACCCGCTGCGCCTGGAGCGTAAAGAAAGCCGCGGCGGGCATTTTCGGGATGACTTCCCCGCCAAAGACGACGCGTATGCGACCTTCAACGTCGTTAGCTATCAGGGCGAAGGCGGCCAAATGCAAATCCGCCGTGAACCACTCAAGCCCATTCCGGCCGAGCTTCAAGCAATCATCAAGGAAATGGCATAACCATGGCAAAGGCGACGTTCAGCATCTGGCGCGGGGACAGCTCGGGGGAAAACTTGTCGACTATTCGACCGAAGCCTCCGAAGGCATGGTCGTCCTCGACGCCGTTCATCAGATCCAGGCCGAGCAAAGCAACGATCTGGCCTGTCGATGGAACTGCAAGGCCGGCAAGTGTGGATCGTGCTCGGCCGAGATCAACGGCATGCCCCGGCTCATGTGCATGACCCGGCTGAACGATCTGGATTTAACCAAGCCGGTGACGATTGAACCGATGCGCGCGTTTCCACCGATACGCGACCTGGTGACGGACGTTTCCTGGAACTTCCGGGTGAAGACCCAGATCAAGCCATTCAAGCCGCGCAAGCCCGACAATGCGGACGGCACGTGGAAAATGGCGCAGCAGGATGTCGATCGCGTGCAGGAATTCCGCAAATGCATCGAATGCTTCCTCTGCCAGGATGTCTGCCACGTGCTGCGCGATCACCATCAGCACGACAAATTTATCGGTCCGCGCTTTTTCGTTTATACCGCCGCCCTGGAAATGCATCCGCTGGATACAGAGGATCGTCTGCCGGACTTGAAGCAGGCAGAGGGGGTTGGATTGTGCAACATTACCAAGTGCTGTACGAAGGTGTGTCCTGAGAATATCAAGATTACCGACAACGCCATCATTCCGCTGAAGGAACGCGTCGCTGATCGCTATTATGATCCGATCAAGCGGTTGCTGCGAGTCCTTCGTTCATAGAGGGAAGCGCGCATGCCAATACCTCTCAAAAGGCTCTCCAAAGAGGCAATTCCGCGGGCACAGGAAAGAGCCGAGCGGTACCGCCTGTTGAATGAACCGATGCTGGCCGAAAGCATCTGCCTCGATATTCTGGAAGTTGATCCCCAGGATCAGTTGGCGCTGGTGACTTTGCTTTTGGCGATAACCGACCAGTTTGGGCAGGGGTACAAACTCAGCAAAATGCATCCGGACGAAGTGATCGCCCGCCTGCACAGTGAATACGCGCGGAAGTATTACGCCGGCATCGTGGCCGAGCGACGCGCCAAAGCGATTTTGGATCAAGATTCTCCGCAGTCGGCTTTTCTTGCCCACGATTACTTATCGATCGCCATGCGATTTTACGATGAAGCGGCGGCAATTCGCCCGCCGGGCAATGATGATGCGCTGCTTCGATGGAATACGTGCGCCAGGCTGATCGACAGCTATGGTGTGCAACCCCGGGTGAATGAATCGGATTCGCAGTTGCTTGAGTAGCGATGCAAGGTGTATTTGCCCAGAGTTGAGAGTCATCAGAGCACTTCCTCTCACGCCAAAAGCATCACCGGCAGCGCCGCCAATTGCAGCACCACCGAAAACACCACCAGCCCGGTGATCGAATAATCATAAAGCAACCCCATCGTCGCGCTCCCCGCGAACCACGCGATCCCGAATGCCGTATCGAACACTCCGAAAGCGGTGGCACGTTTTTCCCGCCCGATGATCTTCACCAGCACGGCCTTCAGAAGCGTATCCTGCGCCCCAATCCCAATCCCCCAGCCGATGACGCCCACCAGCGCCGCGGCAAACCCCCCCATAAAAACCAGCGGCGCCACCAGCGCCGGAATCACAAACGCCACCACCAGCACCCGCCTCCCCACGCGGTCCAGCAGCCAGCCGAAAATCAGCGCCGAAATCGCCCCCGTTGCCATGGCGGCCGCATAAAAAACCGGGATGATGGCTTCGCTCACCGTCCCCGACTGCCGAAAACGAAACGCCGCCAGCGAAAAGTCGGAAAAACCCGCGGCGATCAGCATCCCCGCGACCAGATATTTCCAATACGCCCGCGGCATCCCCGCCGCGCTGGGCATATGCGGCTCGCGTTCCTCCGGTTCATGCGGCCGCGGATATGTCAGCCGCGCAACCGTCAGCGTCGCCAGACAAAGCAGCGCCGAAACCAGCAGCGCCGCGAACGCGTGGTGGTATCCGCCGCGCAGATAGAGCACCAGCGCCGTGATCAACGGCCCAAGCGTCGCCCCCGTCTGGTCCAGCGCTTCGTTCAATCCAAACACCCACCCGTTGCCCAGCGTCTTTGCCGCATGGGAGAGCATCGCCTCGACGTTTGGTTTTCGAATCGACTTCCCCGTCCGCTCGGCTATGAGAAGCGCCGCCGCCAGCGGCCAATTTCCCGCCAGCGCCAGCGCCGGCACCGCCAGCATGTTCACCCCATACCCGATGAAAATCATCAGCCAATACCGATGCGATTTGTCGCCGAGGTATCCCGTTACCGATCGCAATCCAAACCCGATCAATTCCCCAAACCCCGCGACGAATCCCACAACCGCCGCGCTCGCCCCCAGCGACCCCAGAAACGGTCCGGCGATCCCGCGGCCGCCTTCATAGGTCATATCCGCAAACAGATTCACGATCCCCAGGATCAGCACAAATCGAAACGCCGTTTTCGCGACAGTGTTTTCCGACATTATCCTCCCGTGCGGGCGGGATTATAAAGCCCCCGGTTTATAAAGCCCTCGCAGCGTGAACGCTTTTCCTTCCCCCTCGCCATCGGCTACGATTCTCGCACCTGGAGCTGATTTCGGATCCCCCGGCATCCGCGGAGAAATCTCATGCCCGAAGCCCTCAAATGCCCGTCCTGCTCCGCGCCGCTGGAATATCCCGCCGGCGGTGGGCCGACCATGCGCTGCCCCTATTGCAACACCATCGTCATGCTCTCCGACCCGGCCGACCAAAGATCGCCCGGCATATCCATCAACTTCGGCTCCAGCTCCGGAAGCCCAATCGACCTGATGAAAGTCGCCCAGCTGGTCCGCAACGGCAACAAGATCGCCGCCATCAAAATCTACCGCGAAATGCACGGCGTCGGCCTGGCCGATGCCAAAGCCGCCGTCGAAGCCCTCGCCGAGGGGCGCGATATTCCCCCTCCCAGGATCAGCCGCCCCTTCGATCCCGCTGGCGTGACGAAGACTGTCACCCGCACCGTCCGGCTCGCGCTGGCCTCCACTTTCGGAATCATCCTGTTCGTGTTGGCCATCCTGTTTTTCTCGTTGCACACTCAGGTTCCGCTATCCCAGACCGCGACCGCGACGATCCCCATTCCCACCGGCATTCCCGATCTTCTCCCCGCGGCGCCGGCCGCGCCGGCATACGCGCATCAGGTGCTCGAATTCGGCTCCGAAGGAATCGGCCCGGGCCAGTTCAAGGATTCCCGCACCATTGCCGTCTCCCCCGACGGCCGCATTTACGTCGGCGAATATTCCGATGGCCGCGTCCAGGCCTTCGACCCGCAGGGCAAATTCCTGTTCGAATGGACCATCGGCAAGGATAAGAGCCTCATGGGCCTCGCCGCCGATCGGCACGGGTCGGTCTATGCGGTCGTGCCCTTCAACATCATCCGCTACGACGGCGAGACCGGCATGCCGCAGGGCAACGCCGAGTCCGATTTCAACGGCGACCAGGAAAACTATATGGACTGCTGCGTCGCCCTCACCGGCGACATCTGGGCCGTCACCTCCGATTCCCAAATCGTCGACATCGGCCCGGACCTGCGCATCAAAAGCGCCTTCAGCGCCAGCGGAAAAGTCGGCGAAGACCTGGACCTGGAGCGCATTGCCGTCCTCCCGACCGGCGAGATCTTCGCCCTGGATCGTTCCAAAGGAATCTTCAAATTCGCCTCCGATGGCCGGTACATCAACCGCTTCGGCCCGACGGATGATCTGGACAAAGGCTTCGTGGTCGCCCCCGAGGGCCTGGCGGTCGACGGTAACGCCCGCGTCTACGAATCCGCCTCCGACCCCGCCATCCGCGTCTTCAACACCGACGGCAACCCCTTGGACAACTTCGGCGGCAACAACGTCGTCTTCGGATTGGCCGTGGATGATCAGAACAATATCTATGCCTGCTTCCGCAACGATTACTCGGTGAAGAAGTTTGTGATTGATAAGAAGTAAGATCCAGCTTCCCGCCGCGGGGCGTCTCCGAGTGGACCCGTCGGAGAAGGGAACCCGTGTACTCAGGGGTAGCACATTGCGGCCGATTCGTTGAGCATACAACGTCGGCATTTGGGGGCAGGAAATTCCCTACGGCTTTTCTTCGAATAGCTTTGTCTGCCAATCCTGAGCTGTGTGAAAGACGTGCAGAATATGGACCTCGGCATCATTAAAGTTATAGACCGCCACATGGCCATGCCCCCTTTTTGTGCGCCTGATAACGAAGTAATGCAAGTCGGGACGGGTGCTCACGGCCTTGCCTCTGGCGTAACTGCTGGCCAGCCCAGCGATGCTTTCCTGTAGAAACCGAAGATACGCGTCGGCATGCGGTACGCTGTAATGTTCGGCGTTCCATCGCCAAACTTGGTCGAGCTCGTCGATCGCTGCCGGCGAGCGAATGACCGTCAGCGGGAATTTTTTCGAAGCCATTCCGCCCTGCGCTTGGCGAGCTCCGCGTCGGCTTGCTCTGCCGTGTAGAAGTTCCCGGCGTTGATCTCCGCTTCAGCCTTGTCGATGTGGGCAAGCCGCTGCGGCGTGAATAGATGGTCGAGGTTTTCAGTTCCTTCGTGAAGATCGTAGCTCAAAACGTCGGCGATGTATTCGTCAACCGACGCGAACCCAGCTTCCATCGCCCGGCGTTGGACGTCCTTGTAAAGCTCATCGTTGAGTTGGACCTGTTGCATCGCTTTTCCCTTATCGGCCTTCATTTATAACGCGATCAAACTTCATTAAAGTAGCAATCCCTCCCTGCGGTAGTTTTCCATCAGGCTATCCCCAAAGGCATTGGGCCTGCCATTGCCAGGTGGCGCGATCTCCAATGCGTCCCCTTCGGCCAGCCAGCGGCGGATTTCCGCCGGCATGGATGAGCCGACCGTTTTTTCGTCGGAGAGCACCGTCACCCGCACGCGCTGGCCGGCAAACTGCCCCAGGTGACGAATCAACTCATCCCACTGCCCCTCCACTTCGCGGACTAGATCGCGGCTTGTGGCCATGCGTGGATTTTAACATATGAATGCTCTGAGTCGAGCGAGGAATTCGGCCCGCCCAAACACCCCAAGTTTGTTGCGGGGTGTAAAGTTTTGTATTCAATGCCCCCCGCCCAAAATGCAGCGGCCTCCGGCCTAAGCATAGCGGCGTACCGCCCGGCGGCCTCCAGCCGCCGCTCACCCTCTCGTCGCCAGCGACGCCACTGTCGCGATCAATTCCGCCGGCTCGACCGGCTTGGACACATGCCCCACAAACCCCGCGAGCATCGCGCGGGTGCGGTCTTCGCTGCGGGCGTAGGCGGTGAGGGCGATCGCGGGAACCTTTCCGCCGCTTTCCGGCGGGCGGCGGCGGATTTTTCGGACCAGCTCATAGCCGTCTTCGCCGGGCATGCCGATGTCGCTGATGAGAAGGTTCACCGAGTGTTTGTCCAGCGCTGCCAGCGCCTCTTTGGCCGAGCCCGCGATTACCACGCTTGCGCCGCATTCTTCCAGGAGGCGGCGCATCAGGTCGCGGGCATCGGCCTCATCGTCGACGGCCAGGACCGTGAGGCCCTTGAGCGAGAGGGGCTGAAAATGCGCCAGCGGCTCGCGCCGCGCGGGGATGATCCCGCTGCTCGTCGGTATCGGGTGTGTGTGCAAGCGAGAGGGGCAATGAGATGATGAAGGTGGCGCCACGATTTTCGCCTTCACTTTTGGCTCCGATGGTTCCGCCGTGCATTTCCACCAGGGATTTGACGATGGAAAGGCCGAGCCCAAGTCCGCTGGCCTGACGGGTGGTCGAAGCGTCTCCCTGGCGGAAGCGGTCGAATACATAGGGCAGAAATTCCGGCTTGATGCCCTGGCCAGTGTCGCTGACGACGATTTCGATATGCGAGTTAACGCGCTGGAGGACGACCTGGACGCGTCCGCCGCGGGAGGAGAATTTGATGGAGTTGGAGACGAGATTCCAGATGCACTGCTGGAGGCGCGCCGGGTCGCCGCTGACGGGGCCGGCCAGGGGGTCGAGCAGTTTGGCGAGGCGGATGCCTTTCGCATCCGCCGCCGGCGTGCACGTCTCCATTGCCGACTCGATCACGGCGTGGAGATTCACCGGCTGAACGTCGAGGCGCATTTTTCCGCTGACGATCCGGCTGACATCGAGGATGTCCTCGACGATCTGCGCCTGCACCCGGGCATTACGTTCGATCACGCCCACTCCCTCGATCGCGTCGGGGCTCAGGGAAGGATCGCGCCTCAGAATGTGGGCATATCCCATGATCGCGTTGAGCGGCGTGCGCAACTCGTGCGAGAGCGTGCTGACGAACTCGTCCTTGAGGCGCCCCTGCCGCTCCGCCTCGCCGCGGGCCACGCGCTCGCTTTCGAGCAGCCGGTCTTTTTCAGCGGTGATAACCTTCTTTTCCGTGATGTCACGGGCGACCTTCGACGCGCCGACAATCCGCCCGCCCTCGTCTTTGACGGGAGAAATGGTGAGAGAAACATCGATCAGCCTTCCATCTTTGGTGAGCCGAATGCTTTCAAAATGATCGATGCGCTCGCCGCGGCGAAGCCGGGCGAGGATTCCCGCTTCTTCATTTTTGCGATCTTCGGGGAGAAGCATAAGGATCGACTTTCCAATCGCCTCCTCGGCGGTGTAGCCGAAAATGCGCTGCGCCCCGGCGTTCCAGGAACGGATGACACCGTCGAGGGTTTTGCTGATGATGGCGTCGTCGGAAGACTCCACGATGGCGGCGAGGCGGCCGCGGGCGGCTTCATCGAAAATGCGACGCGTTTCCTCGCTGACCGCGCAGAAGAGCCCGCCGACGCGATTTCCCTCGTGGATCGGGCTGTAGGAAAAGGTGAAATACGCCTCTTCGGGGTATCCGTTTCTCTCCAGCACCAGCTTCACGCGGTCGTTCCAGGTCGCCTTGTCCTGCTCAAAGACGATTTGGGTTTGCGGTCCGACGATGGACCAGATTTCTTCCCAGATTTCCTTGGCGGATTTGCCCAGGGCCGCCGGATGGCGCTGGCCGAGCATCAGGGCGTAGGCGTCGTTGTAAATGTTGATCAGGTCGGGTCCCCACCAGATGAACATGGGGAAACGCGAGTTAAGGCAAATGTCCGCGGCGACGCGAAGTGCCTCCGGCCAGCGGTCCATTTTTCCCAGCGGCGTAAGCGACCAGTCTTTGGCGTGGACCAGTGCCAGCAGGCCGGTTGAATCGGCCGACACTCCGTGGGTGGATGTCGATTTTTCCTTCACGTTAATTTTGCTCTCCCGAACCAGGAATACTGAGCCGCGACGCCGGCCGAGGTGACTTTCCAACAGGTTACGCCCGGACGCAGACGGCAATTCTAGGCAAACGCGAAATCTTCGTGAATGGGCAAAATTCAGGCGGGATGGCTGGGGGCGGCCTGGGAAGCGGCGATGATGGCGGCGGCGTCGAGCGGACCCGTGTATTTTCGGCCGTTGATAAACAGGGTCGGTGTGCCCGTCACCTCGTTGCGGACCCCGCTTTCATAGTCGAAATGGACCCGCCGGCGATGTTTTTCCTGCTCGCGGCTGGTTTCGAACTGGTAGATCTCCAGCCCAAGGGTTAACGCCAGGTGGCTAAAATCGATCGTCGAAAGCTCCTTCTGGTGGTGAAAAAGCGCCTCGTGCATTTCCCAGAATTTTCCCTGCTCGCCGGCAGCCTCGGCGACCTCGGCGGCGGCGCTGGCGTGGGGGTGGATCGAGTTGCGCGGAAAATGCCGGAATACGAACCGCAGCTTGCCGCCCATGGCGCGATAAATCTCCCTGGCGATGGGGACGAAATTCAGACAGTCGGGGCATTCGTAATCGCCATATTCGACAATCGTTATGGGCGCATCGGCTGGGCCGATGGCGTGGTCCTGGTCGGTCACGGGATCCAGCAGGGGCGAAGGGGGATTCATCGATGTGTGGATACGGGTGGTCATGCTGACTTCCGTCGGAATCATAGCCCTGGCGAAGCCAACCGTCATGAGCGGGGATAGAATACGGGCATGTCTGATACAGATATATCTACCCCGGCGTCAAATCCCATCGCGTTTCCGAAGCTGGAGAAGTCGGAGCTGGACCATCTGCGGCCGCTGGCGGAAGCCTGCGAATATGAAGATGGGGAAACGATCTTTCGCGCGGGGGATGCGGATCTGGATTTGTTCGTCGTTGAATCGGGTCAGATCGAGATCATCAATCCGTCCGACCACAACAAGCATGTGGTGAATCATTCGGCGGGGCAGTTTGCGGGGGACATCGACCTGCTTACCCGCCGGCCGGTGGTCGTGACGGGGATTGCCCGGGGCAAGACGAAGCTGATGCGGGTTGCCAGCAGCCGGCTGCGTGAGATTCTGACGAAAGTTCCGCGGCTGAGCGAAAAGCTGCTGACGGCGGCCCAGGAACGCCGACGGCTTCTCACATTGGCGGGGGTGCTTGGGCTGAAAGTTGTGGGACCCGGTAAATGCAAAGACACCACGACGGCGCGGGAATTTCTCTTTAAGAATTTCGTTCCATTTACGTGGTATGACACGACTTCGGAAGAGGGGCAGCGGCTGATGAAGGAATGGGGCTCGCCGAAGAAGACGCCGGTGATTGAGTGCAGCAAGGGAAATCGTTTATTGAATCCGACCTTGCGCGAGCTGGCGCAAGGGGCGGGCGTGTGGCGGCATTGTCCGGAAAAACATGTGGACCTGGCGATCATCGGGGCGGGGCCGGCGGGGATGACGGCGGCGGTGTATGCGGCGTCGGAGGGAATTTCTACGCTGGTGATCGACCGGCTGGGACCCGGCGGGCAGGCGTCGTCGTCGTCGAAAATCGAAAACTTCATCGGGTTCCCCAGCGGGCTTTCCGGCGCGGAGCTGGCGATGCGCAGCGTGCTTCAGATGCTGAAATTCGGGGCGATGATGGCGGCGCCGGTAAATGTGGAGAAGATCGAAATCAGCAAATCGCCGAAAGATTGCCACGTTTTGAAACTGGATTGCGGAACGGCGATTAGCGCCGGTACGGTGCTGCTGGCGGCGGGGGTGGCGTGGCGAAAGCTCGACGTGCCGGGGGCGGAGCGGTTTGAGGGGTCGGGGATTCATCATGCCTGCACGACGGTGGAGGCGATGCTCTTCGACAATCTGGACGTGGCCGTCGTGGGGGCGGGAAATTCGGCGGGGCAGGCGGCGATGTTTCTGTCAGAATGCTGCGCTTCCCGTCGTGTGCATCTGCTGGTGCGGCGGCGATTGGGGCCGGGGATGTCGACATATCTCGTCAACCGAATCCGCGCATCGCAAAACATTGTCGTTCACGAAGGGGTGGAGGTTGCGGCGGTGGGTGGAGAGCGGCGGCTGGAGAGCGTGTCGCTGCGGAACTTTGATCCGGATGGGGATGGAAAGGAAAAAGATGGGCCGACGGAGACGGTGTCGCTGGCGGCGATGTTTGTTTTCATTGGGGCGGATCCGGGGTGCGCGTGGCTGCCGGAGTCACTGGCGCGGGACAAGCTGGGGTATATCCTGACAGGGACGGATGCGCTGCAGTCGGGGTTTTGGCCGCTGAAGGATAGGCAGCCTTGTCCGCTGGAGACATCGATTCCCGGTGTGCTGGCGGCGGGGGATATTCGGTCGGGGTCGACCAAGCGTGTGGGGTTTGCCGTGGGGGATGGTTCGCTGGCGGTGACCTGCGTTCACAAGCTGATCGCGATTCGGACTTAGGCTTTCTTGTCGGCCGTTAGATAGGCGACGATCTGCTTTTGCTCGGCCTGGGATTTCTCGACGATGGGGCGGAAGATTCGCTCGAAGTCGGCGGCTTCATCTTTTGAGAATTCGCGGGCGAGGATTTCGCGCAGCGTGGGGGCCCAGGGGTGGACGGCGACGTCGAGCATTCCTTCCCAGGTGATTTTCAGGGCCGGCTGAAGGTCGATGTGGAGCTCGACGTGGATGTTGGCGAAGCCGGCCTCGCGGGCGAAGCGGAAGAGGTCGCGCTCGTTAAAGTTGGTGATGGGGCTGGCGAGGATGTCGGCGTCGGCCGAGGGGAAGGCGGCGGCGCGGTAGCGCTGGACGAGCTTGAGGAATTCGATGTTGGGATGATTGGGTTGGGAATAAACGAGCTGAGAGTAGGCCTGGGCTTCGTAGGCTTCGTCCTGGAGGATGGGCTCGCAGATGGAGAGGCGGCCGCCGGATTTGAGGACGCGATGGAACTCGCGGAAGGCAGCCGGCTTGTCCTGGACGTAGGCGAGGACGGCGCGGGTGACGACGACGTTAACCGAGGCAGAGGGAATGGCGGCAAGGTTGTCGGCGGAGCCGGGGACGAAGGTGCACTGGGATTCGATACCGCGGGAGATGGCGAGTTGCTCGGCGTGGTCGAGCAGGGGCTGGGAGATGTCGGTGAGGATGACGCTGAGGGAGGGGCCGATGCGGTCGATGGCGCCGAAGGCGAGGAGCCCGTCGCCGGTGCCGATGTCGGCGAGAGTTTGGTGGGGGGAGAGGTTGGTGCCGTCGAGAACGCGGTCGCGGTAGGATTGGACGACGGCTCGCATTCGCTGCTGGTAGTCGGCGTCCCCGCCGTGGCGGCGGTGGAGGAGCCATTGGGACCATTGGTCGGGTGGGGATTGGGCGAGTGAGGATTGTGTGGGCGTTTGCGTGGGCATGGATTGAGTTATCGGGTGGTGGGGACATGAGACTGGAGGGACTGGACAGAACTGAACAAAACTGAACACTTTTTTGAGTTTTGTTAGTGATTGAAAACTTTGTATCTTGGCGTAAAATGTTTGGGGATATGGGGATATGGGGATATGGGGATATGGGGATATGGGGATATGGTTGAGTTATGGTTTGGGCGTGTTTTGGGTCGGGATTAAGTGTTCGGCTATCTGGATATTGCTACATTTTTGCGGATGGTGATGGCTCGGATTGCGAGCACGTGCAGGACTACAGCAAGGGGAACGAAAAATGCGGGGATGAACAGAAACGGGAATGTGCTCATCATCAGGTTGGGAACTTCGGCGTGGATCAGGTTGAACGGACCGGGGGCCGTGAGGATGGAGCGAACTACGACGTTGGTCAGTGCGAAAAGACCCAGAATGTTCCAGGCGAGGGAGATCCTCAAACCAGTTCGCCCGCGTGTGGACAACCAGGCGACCAAAGGTGCTGATGCGCCAATAAAAATGTCCACGTTTGCGCCCTCGAAAGTTAGCATTTTGGGAACGAGGCCGTCGATCCAAAGCTGATGCAGGAATAGCTCGACGCCGATGCGAAAGGATTGTATGCCCAGGAGCATCCAGAGGGGAAAGGCGGCAGTGCGCGGATTCACGGAGTATCGCGCGATGAGAAGAATGAGAAATACGAGGACGGGGACGAGAATGAAGGCAATTCCCGGAGGTCGCGTCCCGGCCTTATGGAGAACACCGAAATATGCCAACAGGCCGGCGTAGATGAACCAAATGGCGAGGCCAGTCGCCAGGCCAATCGCGATGCGCCTGTTAAGGTAGCGGTCGACAAGTAACACGACGACCGTTGCCATCAGGGCCAGAAATCCGAGAAAAAGGGCAGCGGTCATTGCGTTTCGCCGGCAGCTAGAGCAGTTTCACTTCAGGTGTAGCGTCTGCGTCGCCTTCGGCGATCCTTCGGATTGACTTGGCCGGGGTCGTCCGCGGCGTCATCGCTCCTCAACGGGTCCGTGCGAACCCGCTTCGTCGCTCTTCCTTGCGGCCAACCCCGCCCAAGTCAACGCAACCGCTACATCTGAAGTGAAAATGCTCTATTTCGCTTTCATCAACATCCCCAGGGGCAGGAGAGGTCCGATCGGCATCAGTTCGAAATTCAACAGATTGTTTTGACCGAGCGGCAGCGCTTTAAGGAGCTTGTCCGCCTCGTCGACCGAATCCACGTTCATCAGGAAGATCACGCCTTCTTCTTTGTCCCGCAGCCAGAATTGTTCCATCTTGCCGTCGAGATAGAGTTGCAAGGTCGCCGGGACTTCCTTCGGCAGATATTTTTGTCGTTGCTTGGGCGTAAGAGGTTTGAGGGTGCCGATGGCCATTACTTTCATGGTTTTCTCCATTGGTTAGGGTACTGAAGAATTGCCGGTGAGGAGAGAATCAACTGAACAGCGCCTTGTTTTTGACGATGTAATCGACCATCCCCATTGGCGTTTGCCCGGATAGTTTTTCGACGAGATCGTTCGTTCCGGAAAAGACTCCATCGAGACAATCCTGGGCAACGTGACCCATGTGCTGCTGGAAGTGAGGGGTAAACCCCATTTCCTTCAACATTTCCTTGAAGGGTTCGATCTCCATAGGGACATAGGTAATTTTTTTCTCAAGGACCCGGGTAAGGATGTCAGCAATTTCATACTGATTTAATTCCTTTAAGCCGTAGAGCGGATAGACCTTTCCAGCGTGCTCGGCAGGCCGACTCAGAATGACGGCAATGATCCGGCCCAAATCTTCCCCCGCGATGGGAGCATAGCGAGCGTTGCCAAAGGCAAGAGGGAGGACGCTCTTCTCCCTAATGGTCCGCGATAAATACATCACCCATTCGGCGAATAAGGTTGGCCGGGCTCGATTATCGAACAGATGAAGATCATCGATCCGCTGACCAATCCCACCGCCCATGGCGGAAACGCATCGGATGCGTTTGATGTGGTGATTCCGTCGATGCCCGGGTACGGGTTTTCAGGCAAGCCGGCCACCACGGGTTGGGACCCCGCACATATCGCACGTGCCTGGGTCACGCTCATGAAACGCCTCGGCTACACGAAATTCGTAGCACAGGGCGGCGACTGGGGCGCCGTAGTCGTCGATCTAATGGGCGTTCAGGCAGCTCCGGAGTTGCTCGGCATTCACACCAATATGCCCGGCATCTTCCCGGCCGAAATTGACGCGGCAGCGTTTTCCGGCGCGCGGCGCCATCAGGTCTATCCGCCGATGAGAAACTCGCTTACGACCGGTTGCAATTCGTGTATCAAAAGGGAATTGCCTACGGATTCCAGATGGGGTTGCGGCCGCAGACGTTATACGGAATCGCCGACTCACCCGTCGGGCTGGCCGCCTATTTCCTTGACCACGACGCACGCAGCTACGAGCTGATCACACGCGTCTTTCAGGGAAAATCCGAAGGCCTCACGCGCGACGACATCCTCGACAATATCACGATTACCTGGCTGACGAACACGGCCCTTTCCGGCGCCCGTCTCTATTGGGAGTATTTTGGGAAGGGGTATTTCAATGCCAAAGGCGTCTCCATCCCGGTTGCCGTGAGCGTCTTCCCGGACGAGCTCTATCCAGCCCCGAGGAGCTGGACCGAGCGGGCGTATCCCAAGCTAATACATTTTAACAAGCTGCCAAGGGGAGGGCACTTTGCCGCCTGGGAGCAGCCGAAGCTCTTTTCCGAAGAGGTTCGCGCGGGCTTCCGATCGCTGCAGTAGGGATCTTCACAAGGAGCTGCGCCATGGCTGACGCTTCGCAGTTCAATATCGACCGCGCCCATCGGGGCCGGTGGACTATCACCTTCAGCAATCCGCCGATCAACATGTTTGTTCCGTCAACGATCGTCGAGTTGGGGGCGCTGCATGACCGACCTTGAGGCGGACCCGTCGGTGAAGGTGGTGGTGTTTCAGTCGGCGAATCCTGATTTTTACGTCGCCCATCTCGACGTAGCCAAGGCTGCCGAACGGCCGGAGGTGCTCGGCCTTTGGCGCGAGTTTGTGCTGCGCCTTCGTCCGCGCCGGTGGTGAGCATCGCCAAGATTCGAGGGCGCATGCGCGGCATTGGTAACGAGTTTGTGCTGGCCTGCGACATGCGTTTCGCGAGCCGGCAAAACGCCCTGTTCGGCAACCCCGAGGTCGGCGTCGGACTGGTGCCGGGGGGCGGGGCGATGGAATGGCTCCCGCGCGTGGTTGGCCGCTCGCGGGCACTTGAGATCGTGCTAAGCGGCGATGATTTCGATGCTGATATCGCCGAGCGCTATGGCTGGGTGAACCGCACGCTGGAGGATGGCGAACTCGACGCGTTTGTCGATACGCTGGTCCGGCGTCTGGCCTCGTTCGACCGTGAAACGCTGACGGCGGCGAAGGGGCAGATCAATCGGTTCGGGAGGCCGACAGCTTCCGAGCTTCGGTCGAGCAGCGACATGTTCTTCCCATTGCTGGCCCTGCCAGGGGCGCAGGCACGCCGTGCCAAGGTCCGTAATTTGGGTTATGGCGTTCCGAGCGACTTCGAACTGAACTTCGGCAAGCACATGCCTGCGCTGGGGCGGGCAGACGACGATGACAGGAAGCCATAAAGGGTCAGGGGTCTGATCCTCTTCAATAAAGGAGTGCATCATGTCACGAACATCGAACACTCAACGGGAAGCCATCATGCTGGAGACGCCTGCCGCACAACAACGCAGTGCGCGAGCAGGTGATACGACCGAGATTCGGCCGTTTCAGGTGAACATTGCGGAAGCCCAGCTCATCGAACTGCGCAGGCGGATTAGTACGACCTTATGGCCTGACCGAGAAACAGTCACCGATGAATCGCAAGGCGTGCAGCTCGGGATGATGCAGGAACTGGCGCTATTGGGCGGCCGATTACGATTGGCGCAGGATCGAAGCGAAACTGAACGCTCTGCCGCAGTTCATCACGGAAATCGACGGGCTGGATATCCATTTCATTCACGTTCGTTCGAAACACGAAAATGCGTTGCCGCTCATCGTTACCCACGGGTGGCCCGGTTCGATCATTGAGCAATTGAAAATCATCGAGCCCCTGACAAACCCCACGGCCCATGGCGGAGATGCGTCGGATGCCTTCAATTTGGTAATTCCATCGATTCCGGGATTTGGTTTTTCAGGCAAGCCCACGACTACCGGCTGGGACTATGAACGCACCGCGCGTGCATGGATAACGCTGATGAAGCGCCTTGGTTACGAAAAGTTTGTAGCGCAAGGTGGAGATTTGGGGGCAATTATCGCAGAGGTGATGGCTCTGCAGATGCCTCCGGAGTTGCTAGGGATCCATGTTAATTTCCCCGCTGCGATTCCTCCAGAGGTGGCGAAGGCACTCAAGGCCGGCGAACCGACGCCACCGGGCCTTTCGCCAGATGAGAAACACGCGTACGAGCAATTGAGCGTGTTATTTGCGCTGAGGCGAGCCTATGCACTCATGATGGCGACCCGTCCACAAACGCTCTATGGAATTGCAGATTCGCCTGTCGGCCTGGCCGGGTGGCTTCTCGACCACGGCGACGGCTATGGTCAGCCGGCGGCGGGGATCACTTCGGCTGTGCGTGGGTACACGGTCAATGGCCATTCCGCGGGCGACCTTACAAGAGACGATGTGCTGGACAATATCACGCTCTTCTGGCTAACAAATACGGGGGTTTCGGCGGCTCGCTTCTATTGGGAAGGCAGGAAGATGAGTCCGTACAACGCCATGAACATTCCTATCCCGGCGGCCGTGAGCGTCTTTCCGGGCGAAAATTACGCGGCCCCGCGGAGTTGGATTGAGCGGGCGTTTCCCAAACTGATCTATTTTAATAAGCTCGACAAAGGTGGCCACTTCGCGGCCTGGGAACAGCCGCAACTTCTTTCACAGGAAGTTCGCGCGGGGTTTAGATCGCTGCGATCATAGAGGGTTTGTCCAGCAGAAAGAGTGTTGCATGTCACATCACTTTGATACTCCAACCGCCCGAGAAGACCCGCGTATCTGCGTCAACGATTTTTATTTGTTCGATGGGGCGGCCGGCACGACCGTTATGGCCATGACCGTGAACCCCGATGCGGGATTGTCCGCGCCGGATACATTCCGGGATGAGGGCCTGTACGCTTTCCGCTTCGACCTGAACGGGGACGCGCGGGAGGAGCTTACGTTCAAGTTCAGGTTCGGCGACCCACGCCATGCCGATGGAAACGAGCATCGCCACATCCAGGATTGCCAGGTTCGCATGGCGAGCGGTGAGGACGCCTTTCACGGCCTCGGCGGTGAGTTGCTTGTGGAAGGCGAAACCGGCGCAGTCCTGGGCCGATCGGGGGTACGTGCTTACGCCGGACTGGCTCCGGATCTGTTCGCCGGCGATGCCGCGGCGGTGCATGACTTCATGACGTCGTTTTACAAGGATCAAAAATTTAACCCCCAGGCCTTCGTCAATCGAACGAATTTCTTCGCCAATCGGAACGTCTCGGCCATCGTGCTGGAGGTTCCCAATCGCCTGATTGGCGAAGGCACGGTCCGGGCGTGGGCGACGGCTTCACTCGTCGGTCATGCGCCGGAGGTGCAGGTGTCACGCTGGGGGATGCCGATGCTCACGCACATCTTTCTCAGCGATCACAGCAAGGGCGATCTCAAGGAAGCCTTCAACCGTTCCCTGCCTGGCGACGATGTGGCTCAATTTTCGGGACCCATCGCGGAGTTTGTGCGGAATATGACAACGTACGCGAACACGTCGGGCAACCCTGCTGAGTACGGGAAACGTATCGCCTGTATTCTGTGTCCGGCGACGCTGCCCTACAAAATCGGCACCTTTGCATCCTTCGATTACGCCGGGTTCAACGGTCGCGCCCTGAGAGATGACGCCATGGATGTGATGCTGACTTTGGCGGCCAACCAGGCGCTGAGTGACGGCGTGGCTCTCGACCACCTGCGCACGCGGGGCGAGTTTCCATACTTCGGCGAGCCGTACACCCACGAGGAACAGCAGGGTGTAACGCCTGGGCCGTTGGGGGCATAAAGGGGTCGCCGAAGGCGACGCGGACGCTACGAGTGAAATGAAATTGCGCTAATCCTGTTCGCCGATCGTTTGGGCGTAGGTCTTTCCGTACGGGTAGAAGAGTTCCTTGCGGCCCTGTTGCCATGCGGCTTTGGACTCGGGCGTCGTGATGTCCCAGTCCGGCCGGCATTTCTTCGTCACAACGCGCAGGTCCTGGCGCAGGTCTTCCAGGGTGGGGCGGCCAAAGAACCAGTAGCCGTTGTAGATCTTAAAGATGACAAGACCGGGCTCGAGGACGATCGTGTATGGGATCATCGGATTGTGGACCGGGTCGGTGTATTCCACGATGTCGAGTTCCTTCTGCAATATACGCCGCGAGTCCGACAGGAATGGCCAGTGGGCGCCCACTCCGCTTCGGTATTCATTGGTCTCGGTGATGTTGTCGGTACTGATGGTGACCAGCCGGCAATATCCGACCTCAAGCTCACGATGGAATTGAACGAGCCCTTCGTGCTGGCAGCGGTCCTTGGGGCAGAAACCTCCGCGGCTCAGGACCAGAACCATCGGATGCTGTCCCTGCAGCTCAGAGAGCTTTCGATGTTTAGTGGTGTGGTCCGGCAGCTCGTAGTCGGGGAAGGCGGCCCCTGGAATCATGTCGGATCGCATATGAATGTCTCCTTCTGGTTTGCTGATTGAGCGACACCTGATGCACTGACTCAATCGGAGGCTACAGGCAGACGGCCGAATCTACTTATGGTTATCCGCACTTAGTGTACGGATTAATGTACGTACCGATCAATTTTGGGCAAAAAAGAATGAACGGCTGACAAATCACCCGCCCCCCATCACAATACTTTTCCCAATGAGCGAATTCGTTTCCCGCGCCGGCGCAAAACTCGAGCACGCCCTGGCCTCGTTCGCCATCGACGTCGCCGGCAAAACCTGCGCCGACCTCGGTTGCAGCACCGGCGGCTTCACCGATTGTCTGCTCCAGCGCGGCGCCGCAAAAGTCTTCGCCGTCGACACCGGCTACGGCGTGCTGGATTGGAAACTGCGAAACGATCCGCGGGTTGTGGTTATGGAACGGACTAACGCGATGCACGTGCAGTTGCCGCAGCGGGTGGAGATTGTTGCCATCGACGTGGGGTGGACGCGGCAGCGAAATATCCTTCCGAGCGCGAGAAATTTGCTTTCCTCTGGGGGGTTGGTGATCACGCTGGTGAAGCCGCAGTACGAAGCGGATGCAAAGCTCCTCCAAAAAGGCGTTTTACCTGATGATGCGGTCGATTCGGTGCTCCAGGCGGTTCGGCAGGAAACCGAAGCGGCCGGCTGGGGGTGGCTGGCCAGCGTCCCAAGCCCCATCCGCGGAAGCGGTGGAAATATCGAGGTCCTCGCCTGGCTTCGGTGTCGGGTATAACATTGTGCTATGACACTTGCTCGATTGGCTGCGCTGGCGATTGTTTTTCTGCTCGCCTCCGTCGCGCGAGCTGAGCACGTGCAGGCCGATCTTCTCGCGGATGTTCGCTCCATCCAGCCCGGCCAGCCATTCTGGCTTGGCGTGCGGCTGAACGTCGATCCCGGCTGGCACATCTATTGGAAGAATCCCGGCGATTCGGGCCTGCCTACGCGCGTGAAATTCAATCTGCCCGACGGCTTCACCGCCGGCGAGCTTCAATATCCCGTCCCGCATCGGGTCGTCCTTCCCGGAAACATTGTTTGCTTCGGCTACGAAAACACGGTGATGCTTCTGGCAAAAATCACCCCGCCCGACAATCTGCCGGCGAATTTCCAGGGTCAGTTCGAAGCACAAATTTCCTGGCTCGTCTGTTCCGAAGTCTGCATCCCTGGCAAAACGACCGCCAGCCTGACGCTTGGCTCAAGCGTTTCGGCGGATTCTTCGAACCGGGAATTATTCGACGATTGGATCGGTCAACTCCCGGTGACCGCCGCACAAAGCGGCGAGGTGGTGACCATCAGCACCGATGTCACTCCGGCGGGGCAGGCCAATCCGACCAGCCGCGACTGCACGATTAAGATCAGGTGGACCGGCCCGGCGCCGGATTCAGTCGATTTTTTTCCGCAGGCGCTGGACGATTACAATCTTGTTAACACCGAGGTTAAATCGTCGGAGGATACGACGGTTATTGGGTTTATGCTCCAGCCGCTTGCGGGAAAGACCCCCGGCGCAATCAGGCTGGATGGCACAGTTGGTTATGACCAGCAGGGAAAAAGACGAGGGATCGATATAGCTGTTGCTTTACCATTGGTTGGCGGCAACAATCATTAGAGGTTTCCAAGGGTTAATTTTTTTAAGGAGATGGCCATGCGAAAGATGACTGCGTTGACGTCGGTGCTGGCGCTGATTGCCGTTGCACTGGCGGGGCGGAGCCTGGCGGAAGATCAGCAGAGCGCGACTGCCAGCATCGGTTCCAAGGCGCCCGATTTCACGTTGCAGGACCAGAACGGCAAGAATGTGAGCCTGCACGATTTCGCGGGAAAGATCGTGGTGCTGGAATGGACGAACCCGGAGTGTCCGTTTGTGCAGCGGCATTATCAGGCGAAGACGATGACCACGCTGGCCAGCGATTATCAGAGCAAGAACGTGGCCTGGCTGGCGATCAATTCGAGCAATTTCACGACCAACGACGCGAACCTTCAGTGGGCAGTTGCGCAGAACATCGCGTATCCGATTTTGAATGACGCCAGCGGGGCGACGGGTCATGCCTATGGCGCGACCAACACGCCGGACATGTACGTGATTGGCAAGGACGGCACGCTGCTTTATTCGGGCGCGATTGACAACGATCCCGACGGCGACAAGACCAACGACAAGGTCAACTACGTGAAGACGGCGCTGGATGAGATTCTGTCCGGGCAGCCGGTCGCGACGCCGCAGACAAAGCCCTACGGTTGCGGCGTGAAATACAAAGACTGAGTCTATCTATCGCGCCCCATCAGGAGGAGCGCAACGGTCATCGCCTGCAGGAAAATCGCCACGAGCATCGGCATCAGCGGCTCGCCGATGGGCTTGTAAAAATAGCTGCCCACGGCGACGGCGATGGCGAGGATCTGGGTGATCCCGGCGAGCATTTTGCCAAGCGAAAATTCGGGGGCCTGCTCGTTTCGGCGGCGAACCTGATCCAGAATCTGCTGCGCCAGATGCTCGAGCTTCACCAATTCACGCGCCTGAAATGACGCACTCGGAACGCCCGAGCGGCGGTGCAGAGATTGAGCGCCCGCGAAGGCTTCGATGAGGTCCATCGCCTCGGCGAGATCGGAGACGGTTTCGTCCGGCTCGGCGCTGGAGCGCTCCAGCGCGGCGGGGGAGGCGGGGAGACGGGAATTTTTGATGAGAATGGTGTGGCATCCGGCGGCCTGGCCCGCCTCAATGTCGCGCGGGGCGTCGCCGATGACCCAGGAGGCGCCCAGGTCAAGGTCGAGCGCCTCGGCCGCCCGGTGGATCATGCCGGGGCGGGGTTTTCGCAGCTCGCTCTCCTGCCGGTATTTTTCCACCTTGGCTTCGGGATGAAACGGGCAGAATTCGTGGCGGTCGATCTTCGCCTCAGGGTCTTCGCGCTCCAGCAGTTCGCCCAGCTTGTTGTTGACGGCGGTGACCGCCTCTTCGCTGAACATTCCCCGCGCCACGCCCGACTGGTTGCTGAAGGTGACGACGACAAACCCGAGCTCCCGCGCCGCGCGACGGCGCCGGCCGCGCCGGGGATCAGGCGAACTTTGGCGGGGTCGCCCAGATATCCATCGCATTCGATCAGCGTGTTGTCGCGGTCGAAGAAGATCGCCGGTCTGCTCATGCGGCGGAGATTAGCGACATTCAGGTCAATTTGAAAATCTATTGACCGTGCGGAAGCAGAATGGCATCGGTTGGCGAAACCGGCGAGACGTTGTCGAATAGATTCGACTGGTTGGTGTAAATGTTGTCCTGGGCGATGCCGCAGAGGCAGGTTTCCTGAAAATCGACGTGCCCGTCGGCATAGAGAACATTCTGCCCGTCCTGCTCGTGGTTTTCGCAGTTGGCGTTTTCGATGACTTTGCTGGCGCGCCGGGGACGGCGGCCACGACGTTGGACCATTTCGTCACGCCGGGATTCAGGTCGGCGGCGATTGGAAAGTCGCCGCGCAGATGGCTCGTCAGACGATACCCCGCGTCGGCGACGGCCTGGCTGGGATATGGGTTGGCGAAACTGTAGGCCAGGTTCTGCGTCCAGTTGGTGAAGTTGCTGTGCTTCGATGGATCGGCAGTGTCAGCGGAATAGTTGGTGTTGTCGTTCAGCGAGCAGATAAAAAGCGCCGTGGGCAGGTGCTCGGCGCGAAGCAGGAGATAGGGAGCGGCCGTCAGATCGTTGGCGGCCACGCCGCCGGGCTGGAATGGGTCGGTGGCGTTGATGCCGGTGCCTTCAGTCAGGGGTTGGGTGGGATCGTAAAGCGTTCGTGGAAAGTTCCCTTGGTTCTCGTTGCAATACATGGAGATGGCCAGGCCGATCTGGCGGAGATTCGACGCGCAGGCATCGACGTAGCCTTTATCGCGAACGTGCTCGATGGCGGGGAGAAGAATTCCCAGGAGCACCCCGATAATGGCGATCACGACCAGGAGTTCGATGAGCGTAAACGCGCGACGAAAAAGACTCTGCTTCATTCAGACATCCTGTATCTAAGGGTCGTGAAAAGCGGATGAAATCTAGCGTCCCAACGTCAGCGTTTTATACATTTCCAAGGTTTGGATCAATTGACGTTCGAAAGTGAAATTCCGGCGGATATGTTCCGCGGCGGCGGCGCCGATCTGTTTCAGCGCCGGCCTGTCCTTCAGAAATTCCACGGCGGCGTGCAAAAATGCGTCGTGGTCGATCGCGACCGATCGGCCGGTGACGCCTTCGACGATCAATTCCTTCGTCCCGCTCGTTTGCGTGCGGAGGACGGGAACGCCGGTGCACATCGCTTCGGCGCAAGCGTAGGAAAATCCCTCTCGCGCGGATGGGAGAAGCAGGGCGTCGGCGGCATGGAGAAGAGGAAGGGGCGGGCGATAGCTGAGAATGCGCACGCGGTCGGCGACGCCAAGGCGCTGAATCTGCTCACGCACCGCGGGCTCGTTTGGGCCTTCGCCGGCCAGGAGGATTTGAAGATTGGGAAGCGCATTGCGCGACATGGCGGCGAGGTCTACCAACCAGGATTCGTTTTTCGGATTATCGAAGCGGCCGAGAAATAGCGCCGCGAGATCTTCGTCTCTCAAGCTAAGGTCGGATCGCGATGTCTTTCTTTCCTCGGGCTTGGGGATCGGAAATTGCTCGACATGGATTCCGTGGGGGATGAGGGAGATCCGATCCGATGGAACGTGGGCCTGCTCGATGAGCCAATCGCGTGCTTCGCTGGAGGGGCAGTGCACGTGATCGCCGAAATCGGTCAGCCATTTCCAGGGTCCGCCCAGCGGCATATGGGAAAGATGCAGCGTATAGAGGATGGGTAAAGAAATGCTCTTTTGGATTCGCCGGGCGACGACGGTTGTTTTGCGATAGTGGCAATGG
Organism: uncultured Phycisphaerales bacterium; assembly: GCA_963755915.1. Lineage (GTDB taxonomy): Bacteria > Planctomycetota > Phycisphaerae > Tepidisphaerales > Tepidisphaeraceae > PALSA-1353. Next base: position 181,750 of record CAVWLP010000002.1, on the reverse strand, counting down.
AGCAGATCGACGGGATTGTCGTCGAGGTATCGGCGGAGCTGGCGGGCGGCGCAGGAGGGTTAGGGGGCCGCCTTTAAGGGGGGCGTCAATCCACGGGAAGGGGGCGGCGGCGAAGAGGCCGTGCCAGGCCCCGCGCTCACCGGCGACCGCAACCTGGTGCCCCGCCGCGGACATTGCCGAGCAAAGGTCGAAGATATACCGGCTGACGCCACCGGCGTCGGAACCGGCCGTCAGGTGCAAAATCCGCATGCGTGGTATGTTCTCATTTCCGCACCCCGGTTTGTAAAGCGAACTCGCCGCAAATGACCATCGGCTAGACTTCCGATATATAAGAGCTATTGGGCGCCAACCCTATGCTGGACGTTCTGATTCAGACCCATAACGAGGAGATCAACCTGCCGCACACGCTGCAAAGCGTGCAGGGGCTGGCGAATCGCATTTTCGTCGTGGACAGCGGCTCGACCGACCGCACCGTTCAAATCGCCGGTGAATTTGGCGCGGTTGTCGTCCAAAAGGCCTGGGAAGGGTATGCCCGGCAGAAAAATTGGGCCCTGGACAACCTGCCGTTCGAGTCCCCCTGGATTTTGATCCTCGACGCGGATGAATCGCTGACCCCCGAACTGCGGCACGAGATTGTGAACATCATTGCCCGCCCGGTGCAGAACGTGCCCCAGTCGGCGTTCTATTTGAATCGCGTGACCATCTTCATGGGGCGCGAGATTCGCCACTGCAACTATTTCCCGGCGTGGAACATTCGCCTCTTCAAGCGCGGGCTGGCTCGATACGAAGATCGCAACGTCCACGAGCACATGATCGTCCAGGGATCGACGAGCCACCTGCGCTATCTAATGCGCCACGAGGACCGCCGCGGTCTGGAGCATTTCATCGCCAAGCACAATCGCTACTCCACGCTGGAGGCGATGGAGATTTACCGCCACAACGAACGCTGGCCCGGGCTGTGGCGATTCTTCAACGACCGGGTGGCGCGGCGGCGGTATATGAAATACTCCATTCTCCCCAAGCTGGCGCTGCCGTGGTTCTTCACCTTCGTCTGGATGTATTTCATCCGCGGCGGTATTCTGGACCGTCGCGCGGGGCTGAACCTCTGCCTGCTCATCAGCACCTATCACCTCTTTATCCGCGCGAAATATAATGAATTGGTCAGGACCGGCGGCCAGGAGTTGACCGGGTTCAGTGGTTTGGCGGTGAACGAAGGGGGCGGGGCGATTTCACGGATTGAGACGAAGATGATTGCCCCACCCGTCGGGAAGCCTTCGGCGCCGCTCGCGCCGCTTGTCCCTGCGCCGCCGATTCAACCGGCTCCAGCGCGAACCAAACAACATTCAAGCCCATGGGATCCTATGGAAAACGTCAAGCGCGCCTTATGGATGGTCGTGCGGGCATCGCTGTTTCGCCCCTCGTTTCACAACTGGTATGGCTGGCGGCGGCTTCTGCTCGAGCTTTTCGGAGCACGCCTCGGCAAGGGTGTGCGCATCCGCCCCACGGCCATGGTCGAAATTCCCTGGAACATTGAGCTCGGCGACAACGTCGTCATCGGTGATTACGCGATTATTTATTCTTTAGGTAAAATTAAGGTTGGCCGCGCCGCGACGATCAGCCAATACGCGCACCTTTGCGCGGGAACTCACGACTACACCACGCGAAAATTTCCGCTTCTTAAGCCGCCCATCGTGATTGGCGAAGAAGTGTGGATAGCGGCGGATGCCTTCGTGGGACCGGGCGTAACTGTTGGCGATAGAGCGGTTGTTGGTGCGCGGGCGACGGTTATTAAAGATGTTCCGCCGGACCAAGTCGTCGCCGGACCCGACGCAAGAATTGTGAAGCACCGCGTTTTGCGAGATTAAGTTGCAATGATGATTTAGCATGTCTAGAATCGCGCTCAATGAATCGGGCGTTAATTCACGCGAAATATTGCCGATCTTAGTACGTTCAGGGGGTCGGGACGCTTAATTTGTGTTTGTGCCTATGCGTCAAGACATCCGAAACGCAACATTCGAACTGATCTGGGCAGTTTTGGTTGTGGCGGCGGCGTGGGGCGCCACCGAAGCACTTTATCTCGCCGACAAATCTTTGCGCGGACACGGAAGCTTCGCCTTTTTTCTCGCGGCGATTGCCATCGCCGCGTGGCGCGGAAAATGGATCACGGCGGTCGTAGCGCTGGTGCTCTCTTCGCTGTCGGTTGCCTGGCTATTACCGCCGGATGATTCTTTTCGAATCGCCCGCTCTGACGACGTCGTTCGGCTCGTGCTGTTCATCTGTCTGGGTGTGCTGATCACCTATCTCCATTTCGCCCGCAATCGCGCGGTAAAATCGCTGAAGGAGACCGATCACCGCCTGCATTTTTCGCTCGATTCCTCCGGGGTGGCGTGCTGGGACGCCAACGTCGCCAACGGCACGTTCTGGAAATCGCACAACCTTCCCGAAATCTTCGGCCGGACCAACGCCGATTTCGCCACCACTTACGAGGGCTTTTTCGCCTATGTCCATCCGGAGGACCGCGAGTTCTTCCACCTCGCGGCGGTGGGGGGCGAGGGAAAAGAGCGGGACTATGAGATTGCCCATCGCATCATCCGCGGCGACGGAACGACTCAGAAGGTCAACACGCGCGGCCGGATGTACCTCGACGGCGAAGGACGCCTCGAGCGCATGGTGGGGACGGTCTTCGTGCTCGACAACAAACTCGCCACGCCGGGTGGGGCGGCCGCGCTGGGCAAATCGGTCGCCCAGATCGCCTCGCAGTTCATGATCTAATTCCGGATCTAATTCTTGCTCTTCACGCAGAAATCGACGATGCGGGCGATTTCGCTGCGCAGGTCGCGCCGGTGTACCACGAAGTCGACGAACCCCTTTTCCTGAAGAAATTCGCTGCGCTGAAATCCGGAGGGAAGCTCAACCTTGATGGTGTTCTTGATGGTGCGCGGACCGGCGAAGCCGACCAGCGCCTTGGGCTCGGCGAGGATGAAATCGCCGAGCATGGCAAAGCTGGCGGTAACGCCGCCGGTCGTCGGGTCGGCCAACAGGCTCACGAAAAGCCCGCCGACTTCGTCGAGGCGGCCCAGCGCCGCGCTGGTCTTGGCCATCTGCATCAGCGACAGCGCCGATTCCTGCATCCGCGCCCCACCCGAGCAACTGACGATCAATAGCGGCAGCTTTTCGGCGACGGCCGATTCGATCGTCAGCGTGATCTTCTCCCCCACAACGCTGCCCATCGAGCCCATCATGAACGTCGGGTCCATCACCGCGAGCATGATGGGACGCCCCTTGATGAATCCCTTCCCGCATACGACCGCGTCTTTTTCGCCGGAGCTTTCGCGCTCCGATTTAAGCCGTTCCTTGTAGCTCTTCTTGTCAACGAATTTGAGGGAATCGGTCGGCTCGATATCGTCGAACATCTCCTCAAAGCTGCCGGGATCGACCAGTTGCTCGATCCGCTGGCGGGCGGAAATGCGAAAATGATGCTGGCATTCGGGACAAACGTGCAGCGCTTCCTCGACGACTTTTCGGAAGAGCATCGCCCCGCAATCGGGGCAACGCATCCACAGACCCTCGGGGATCCCGTCTTTTTTGGCTGAAACCGGTTCGTTTGGCGCTTGTGACATAATTTTGCGGCGATCGCGGGTGATTATTCCGCCGGATCGATCTCAATCGTCTCCATTGCCTGCCGGCGATGCAAGCGCTCGGCGATGGCCGGGGGCGTTTCCCGCGCAAAACCCCGGTGGCGATTTGAAAAGCCATCGGCCGCAGGGCCAGTGCAAAACTATAGCCGCGGTTTCGCCGCAGAACCCGGTTCACCGCCCCGCGGATACGCTCAATGGCCCCGCTCAGCGGCTCGCCATCGGGCGGTGTCACTTGCAGCGGCTGCTCCTCCCATTTCGGATAGACCGTCGGGAACCGCTGGCGAAGGTCATCCGGCAAAAGCCCTTCCCACAATCCCAGGTTGACCTCCTCGAGATCCTGATTGTCGCGCGGACGGATGCCGAACTTCTTCCCAATGATCTGCGCCGTCTGCGTCGCCGCCTCGTTGGCGGCCGAGCGATAGACCGAATCGATATGAAATCCCAGCGTGTCCACCAGGTGGCGAATCGCATCCAAGGCCTCTGCCGTCAGCGGCAGGGAGGAGCTTCCAGCCAGGCGCTGCTCGAGGTCCCACGGTGTCGGACCCGCTTCAATCAACACCGCACGGGTTGGCATGAATAGGTGATAAACGCCTTGCCGCGCGATGTAAAGCGACGCGATTCATTTACGCGGCGCGGCCGGCAGGCTATTGAAGCCGCCGCCGCAGTCCGGCGACGGCCGCGGCGCGGTCCTTCTGATCGAAGATCGCGCTGGCGACCACAAACCAGTCGATCCCCGCGTCCCGCGCGATCCGGATCGTCTCCTCGTGTATTCCCCCGTCGATTTCCAGCCGCTGGTTCGGCCGCAGCCGCTTCTTGATCGGCTCGATCTTGGGAAGCACCTCCGGCATGAACTTCTGCCCCGAAAATCCGGGAACAACGCTCATGATCAGCACATGATCCACTTCATCCAGCGCCGGAAAAATCTTCTCCGGCGGCGTCGCCGGGTTAAGCGTAATCCCCACGTGCCTGCAACCCATCTGCCGAAGCTCGCGCGCCGTCTTGGCGGGATCGGAGGTAACTTCGACGTGAAACGTCAGCCCATCGCCGCCGGCTTTTAGGAATTCCGGGGCGTAGCGCAGCGGGTCGGTGATCATCAGGTGGATGTCGAGAAACGCATTGGTGGATCGCCGCGTGGCGGCGGTCACCGCGGGCCCAAAGCTGATATTGGTGCGAAATGCCCGTCGAGGATGTCCAGGTGGAGGAAATCCACGCCGGCGCGATCGACTTCGGCGATCTCGGCGCCGAGCTTGGCGAAATCCGCCGAAAGAATCGACGCGGCGATCTGGGGCGAGGTTGAATCCAGTGGAGTGGACGTCATGCAATAAAACTCATCTTAATCGAGTATATCCAACGTCGAAAAATGCCCATTCTCCAAAAATTCCAAGCTCGCCCCGCCGCCCGTGCTGACGTGGCTCACCTTCTCCGAAAGCCCGAGCTGCTCGATCGCCGCCGCGCTGTCCCCGCCGCCGATGACGGTCACGGCGCCGTTCTTGTTGGTCGCTTCAGCGACGGCGAGTGCAATCGCCTTGGTCCCCGCCGCGAACGGCTTCTTCTCGAACACCCCCATCGGCCCGTTCCAGACGATCGTCTTCGCCTTCGCGATCTCCGCCTGGTAAATCTCCCGCGTCTTGGGCCCGATGTCGAACCCTTCCATGTCGGCCGGAATATTCCCCTCGACGATCTTCGTCTGCGCGTCATCCGTCATCTTGTCGGAGATCACATTGTCGACAGGAAGCTTGATCTTGCCTCCGGCCTTGGCGAGCAGGCTCTTGGCCAGCTCCACCTTATCTCGCTCCACAAGGCTCTTGCCGACTTCCTTCCCCTGCGCCAGGAAAAACGTATACGCCATCGCCCCGCCGATGAGCAGAACGTCCGCCTTACCCAGAAGCTGCTCGATGACGTTGATCTTGTCGGAGACTTTTGCCCCGCCCAGGATGGCGACGAACGGCCGCTTCGGATTGCTGATCGCCTCGCCCAGAAATTTCAGCTCCTTCTGAATAAGCTGCCCGACCACGCGCGGCATCCCCGCCATCGCCTGGGCGGCGCCAAACGTGCTCGCGTGCTCGCGGTGGGCCGTGCCAAAGGCGTCGTTCACATAAATTTCCCCCAGCTTCGCGAGCTGCTTCGCGAAATTCGGATCGTTCTTTTCCTCTTCCTTGTGAAATCGTAGATTTTCCAGGAGCAACACGTCCCCATCCGCAAGCGAAGCCGCAAGCTGCTCCACGACCGGGCCGATGCAGTCCGCGGCACACTTCACGGGTTTGGAAAGAAGCTTGGAAAGCCGATCCGCCGCCGGCTTCAGGGAATACTTCGGCTCCGGCCCGCCCTTGGGCCGCCCCAGGTGCGACATGAGGATCAGCCGCCCGCCGCGCCCGATCACATCCTTAATCGTCGGCAGCGCCTGCACGATTCGCCGGTCATCCGTAATGTTCGACCCATCCAGCGGGACGTTAAAATCAACCCGCATCAACACTGTTTTGCCCTTAACATTCACATCGGCGACCGATTTCTTTGCCATTTGATAACTCCTGTTCAGAAATAGGGCCGCGATGCTACGGCGCGCGGCGGAGCCAAGCAAGGCGAAACCGCGCAGGTCCCCACGAAGGCCCCGATTTGACAAACTCACCCCACCCTCGCACATATATCCCCATGGATAAGCAGTTTTCCGATCTCAAGTTCGACGGCAACGGCCTGATTCCCGCCATCATCCAGGATGCCGCCACCGGACAGGTTCTCATGATGGCTTGGATGAATCGCGATGCCCTCGTCAAAACCGTGCAAACCGGCAAGACCCACTTTTTCAGCCGCAGCCGAAACAAGCTCTGGCTCAAGGGCGAAACCAGCGGACATATTCAGCGCGTCAAATCCATCGCCAGGGATTGCGATTCCGACGTCCTGCTCGTGAAGGTCGAGCAGGAAGGCGCCGCCTGCCACGAAGGATACTACTCCTGCTTCTTCCGCGAATTCGACAAGGACGGCAACACATGGAACGTCGTGGGCCAGAAACTCTTCGAGCCTGAGAAGGTCTACGGGAAATAGCCCCCAAGGAAATAGCCCACTTGCCCAGCAAGAACTCCGCCAAATCCAACCCGGCGCAACTTGCGGAAAAGCCGCAATCGCCCCTGCCGGCCCAGGCGCCCCTTGCCCCGCCGCTCGGCGGTGGATTTGGGCGAGATCTCTCCAACTGGCTCTTCCCAATTTTCCTGGGGCTGATCCTCGTCGGCGTCTTCATCATCTGGAAATTCGGCGCCGCCGGCGGAACCACCAACCCCGTCCGCGCCATGTTCATCGCCATGAACGCCGCCACCCTCACCGGCTTCAATGGCAGCCCCGGTGTCTCCAGCGCCCTCAACAATGTCGGCCAGTGGACCACCTTCATCTTGATCATCTCCGGCAGCCTCTTCACCATGATCGCCGGCGGCCTCGCCGTCATCCGCATCGCCCGCCTCAAGTTCACCGATCGCGAGCTCATCTCGTCCGCTTTCATCGTCGAAACCGTCGCCGTGCTGGTGGGTGCATCGCTCCTCTGGGATTCCGACCGCTCCCCCTTCCAGGCCGCGTTTCTCGCCGCCAGCGCCTTCGGAAACTGCGGGCTATATCTCGGCGCCCTCCCCGGCGTTTCCAACGTCCTGGCCCACGCCGTCATTCTTCCGCTGACCGTCCTAGGCGGCCTCGGCCTGCCCGTCCTGATGGAATTCTGGTGCGCCCTCGTCTTTCGCGAGCCCCTGTCCGAGCATTCCAAAACCGTCATGTCAGCCACCGGCTGGCTCTACGTCATCGGCCTGATCGCCATCGTCCTCCTCAGCAGCGCCGGCCGCGGATGGACGAACTGGACCAATCTCCAAAACCAGCTTCCCACCGCTTCCGTCCTGGCGATCGAATCGCGCACCGGCGGGATGCCCATCGCCGACCTCAGCGCCACCACCGCCCCCGCGCGGTGGTTTCTCGTCGCCCTGATGGCTGTCGGCGCCAATTCCGCTGGCACCGGCAGCGGCCTCAAAACCACCACCATCGCCGAGCTCGCCCGCGGAACCCGCCGCCTCCTCAAAGGCCAGCCCGCCGGCCGATCCTTCGCCATCGCTTTTGTCTGGCTCGCCACCTATATCGGCCTGTGCTGGGGGCTGTGCTGCTCCTCTCCTACGTCTCCATCGGCGACCCTGCGGACAATATTCTCTTCAATGCCGTCAGTGCCGTAAGCAACGTCGGCCTGACCGTCTCGGCGGTCCCGGATGAAAAAGGATTGTACTTCGCCTTTAACGCGATCATCCTCGTCGGCCGGATGGCGCCGCTGATGATTCTCTGGTGGATGGTCGAAACGACTGGGGACGCGCAGTTGGCGGTGGGGTGAATAACTTGTCGGCAAGATCCGAACGTGGGATACGCTTGAATAATCTGTTATACCGTTTCACTATGGAAAGGATCGCCGAAATCGAATTCCTTCGATGGGCCTCGGCCAACGGAATGGAATTGGACCCTCGATATCCCAAGGCAAAATCGCTCGTTTTCAGGACGAATTCGGAAAGGCGATTCTGGTGCGTCCCGCCCCAGCCGCATTTGCGGCCCTATTTTCTTTCATCACTGCTTGAGTTCATGGAGAATTGGAACAGCTGTTACGTCTGGCGCCACTTAGGCAAATGGCCGGACACGACAACCGGTCCGAAACATCATGTGAACGATCTTGTGGAAGAAGTGCATTCTCCGCGGTTTGGGCTTGGCGCTGGGAACGGGGGACGTATTGCGATTTGACCGGGGCGAAATAGACCGACTGCTCACGCTCCTTTTTTGCACCACCGTATTTGGATGTTCGATGGGCGACGATGTGGTGGTGGTGCCGGATCACGCAAAGCAGATTCTGACGACGGACCACCATGACGCGATTCACGTCTCCTTTAGAGAAGCTGCTGACATGCAAGGGTGGATATCAAAAATGGGCGGGCGCGGCTTTAATTTGCCGGAAGAGCTGCCCGATCAGACTTTCAAGCACTCTGCGTGGTTGCCGGAAAATCCTTAATAGATGATCTTCGTCCTAAATTCGGACGCAACCAGCTAATTCGACGCCGGCTCTTTGGCAGCCTCGCCCCCTTCGTAGACGGCCAGTTCCTCGTGCAAGCGCGCGATCATTTTGCGAATTCCCGCTTTTGTGAACCCCTTGGAACCGATTGGGTTGGTTTGTTGCAACGCTTCCAGCGCTTCTGGAGAATGCGGATTTCTTCCTGAGCTTTCTCATACTCGTTGGGATTGGATATCATAATTGAACCTCCACTAGATCCTTGCGGCGACCGTCCACTTCGCGCGTGCGACTGAAAAAATCCACCCACTGGGTCCAGTCGCTTTCGTCTTCCGCGGCGAACACTTCCTCCGGCCGGCGCGTCAAAAGCATCTCTTCCAACTCCAAAGCCGCACTAATTCCGCGATCCACCTGCCGCTGGAAGTCAGGCGGAAGCAACACTACTGCATCAATATCGTGGCTGCGCTTTGCCGGTGACAAAACTGCCGTCCAACAACAGCCGACGAGCGCCCACCTGCCTCGCCAATTCTATCCACCGGCGAAGCCTGAAAACCAGCCGCTTGCGCCGGCGACTGGAAGTGCCGAGCCGAAAGATGATTTCTGCCTCCGAAGCCCCATAAAGCCCCTCGGGCAAATATCCGTCGGGCCGAAACTGTGGAATCTCTGGGCGTGCCACCGATGCTAATGCTCAACACCAATCATAACACAAGAAATGCAGAGTTGGCGGGAGGTTGGGACTCTCCGCCACAACCGAACCCGCGACACCCTTTACGAAATCCCCCGTTCTCACGCTAAAATAGTCTCCCGCCAATTGATCCGCTGCCCCAAAAAATCGCGAAAAAAGGTTTTGAAATCGCGGCCCGCTCATGCGTCTAAGAATGATGAAAAGGCAGGTTCATCATGCTTTCAGCCCCGCTCGATCGCTACGCCAAAACCAGGGACGCCGAGGCCTTCGCCGAGATCGTCCACGAATATCAATCCCTCGTCCTGGCAACCTGCCGCCGGAAGCTGGCCAATCCGGCCGACGTCGATGACGCGGTCCAGGAGACGTTTCTTCGCCTGGCCCGCAAGGCGTCTCACCTGCACAGCAACCTAGGCGCCTGGCTGCACCGCTGCGCCGTGAACGTGTCGATTGACATCAATCGCCGGCGCCGGGCTCGGGCTGAGTATGAGTCGGCGGCGGCATCGCCGGCAGTGCGGGATGATCCCCAGCGCCAGCTCGCCGATCTGCGTGAGCATCTCGACGATGCGCTCGCGAAGCTCCCGGCGGCGGACAGAGAACTCATCATCGAGCGATTCTTTGTCGGCACGCCGCAGATTGATATTGCCGCCAGGGCCGGCGTGACGCCTTCAACCATTACCCATCGCCTCCAGAAGGCGATTGAATCGCTTCGCCGGCACTTGGGCTCGATGGGGTGCGCCGCCGCGGCGGCGGGCGCGGCCGCTCTGGCGGAAAATCTGCACGCCGAGCATGCCAGCGCCGCCGTCGAGAAGGGCCTGACGTCAAATCTCATGAAAATCGGTCTCACCGGCGTCGCCGGAACCTCGGCCATGCCCCTTGCCGCGATTCTCATTGCCGCAGCGATTCTCGTGCTGCTGGGGTTGGCCTCATGGTTTGCCTGGGATCAAATTTCCGCCCCAGGTTCGCCGGTCGCTCAATTTCCGCCCCAAGCCTCTGTCCCGGCTTCCGCGCCATCGGCTTTCACCGTGAACGCCAATCAACCCGCCACAGCGATCCCACCCGTCTGGCAGCAACCATCGCCGGCGGCGCAGTCCGGCGTCCTTTCCGGCAGAGTCACCGACGCTGCCGGGAATCCGGTTCCCGGTGCACAGGTGCAAATCGTGGGCGGCGGCGCACCCACCACCACCGATTCCCAAGGCTACTATAATTTCCGCGCCCTGCGGAGGGGAAGAAGCGGCACCTACCAACTCTCCGTGCTCGCCCGCGGATTTGTCTCGCTCGGTGACTCAAACAACACGCCAACCATCCAACTCTCCCCCACCTCCAGGGCACGCCGCGATTTCGTCCTCCAGAAGGGACAGCAGATCAAGGTGCTCGTCACGGATAGCCAGGGCAAACGCCTGGCTCCGGAAGACATTGCCGTTCTTCCCTTTGGCCAGCTTCTGGGAACCAGAGTTCGCCCCGATCCGCAGGATCGTTCCGATCACAGCGGCACGTCCAGCTATACGCTTCCCCTCAACCAGGGCCAATTCGTCGTCTTTGCTTCCCTGGAAAGCTTCGCCCCCGCGCGCCAGGTGATTACCCCCGCCTCCGCCGACAAGCCGCTTGACGTCACCCTCATCATGCAGCCGGGACTATCCATCAAGGGCGTGGCCATCTGCTCCGATCACAAGCCGGCGGCCGGATATACGATTTCCGCCCAGCCCGACTGGTGGACCGGCAACGGCATTCTTTCCCGGACCCAGATCGACGCCGCCGGCAATTTCACCCTCACCGGCCTCGCCCCCGGCGAAAATGTGCTCTACGTCTGGGGCGAAAGTTCCGGCCGGCAGATCGGAACCCTCCAGATGCCCCCCACCACCCAGCCCATCACCCTCAACGTCCCCATGCCGTCCCTCGGCTCTCTCGTCACTGTCTCCGGCAAGATTCAACTCTCCGGCGGCCGACTCTCGCGCGACATGCTCTCCGTCGATTTCACTAGTTTGGAAAATCAAGAGCGCTATTCCGCCTGGGCCCAGAATATCCCCCGCTCCCACACCGAAATGCAATACTCCCTCAAACTTCCTCCCGGCGCCTACCAGCTTTCCATCGACGCTGAAGACATAACCCCATTTCAAATCGATCGCGTCCAAGTGCCCGGCAACCTCCCGCTCATCACCCTTCAAATCATCAATCAGCCCCGTCTGACCGGCACCGTCACCGATCCCACCGGCAATCCCGTGACCAACTTCGCCGTCCGCGTGCGGAAATTTGAAACGCTCGGCGACGGCCTCAATTACAGCCAGGACCCGCAGTGGACCCAGGTCGACGACCCCGGCGGAAAATTCAGCGTCGAATGCGTCGGCCCCGGCATCTACTCCCTTCAGATTTCCACCCGCGACTACGCCTGGCAATGGACCCCCAAGGTCCGGCTCGAAGAAAATCAGCGGGTCAGGGACATCCCGATTCGCCTTACGCCCGGTGGCTCCCTCGCCGGGATCGTGACAGATTCCTCCGGCAATCCCGTCACCGGCGCGAAAGTCATTCCTCTCTCCATGGCTGTCAGCACCGACTTTCCGATGCAGGAGAATTTTGAAGGGGAAACCGGAGCGGTCGTCACCGACGCCACTGGTCATTTCCTCCTCCCTCACCTTCAGCCCGGCACTGAGACGCTGAAAATCGTCCACACCGATTTTTCCCCGCTGATCGTCCCGGGCTTCGCCCTCGCCGAAGGAAAGCAGACCGATGCGGGAACGATTTCCCTTCACGCCGGCGGCACTGTTGAGGGAACGGTGTACGACGATAAAGGTCAGCCTGTTCCCCACGCCAGCCTCCTTATTCAGGACTCCGACGATCAGATCACCTTCATGGACGCCCGCGTAAAGGCCCACCGGGTGCTGGCAGTGACTGCCGACGAACAAGGCCGCTATCGCGCCCCGCATCTTCCCACTAAATGCCTCTGGGTGAACCTCGCCGGTGGCCAGGATCTTCAGGGCGTCGCCTTCCGCGTCGTTCGTCCCGTCGATGGCCGTACTGCCCGTCTCGATTTCGGTGGCCCCGTCCCCACCATCCGCGGCCGTCTCGTGAAGGATGGAAATCCATTTGCCTACCAGAACCTTCTGCTCACGACCCAATCTTTCTACGGCACGCCCTTTGAAGCCAAGTGCGCCTCTGACGCCAATGGATTTTTCAACTTCTTCGGCGCCCCTCCGGGTCCATACCACCTCTTCTTCCTGTCCGGCTCCCGTCGGGACTGGGTACCCATCCACCGCATCGACCTCACGGCACAGCCTCAGGATCTCGGCGCAATCGACTGCGACCAGGGCGATGTCGTTCTCCGCCTCACCTTCGACGATCCGGCCCTCGCCTCTTCCCGCCGCACTGTCGTCGTCTCCACCCCCTGGCCCAATGGCCTTCTATGGGCCCGCATGTTGGACTTCGACAACGAAGGCGATCACCTGCGCGCCACCGGCGTCCCTGCTCAGAACCTGATTATTTCCGCCGCCTTTTTCGATGATGGCAACCTTCTCTTCACCTCCCCCTTCCAGCGAATCGCGGGAACCGCGGAAACGTCGCTGACCATGCGAATCCCCAAATCATCCGCCACCCTTCGCCTCATCGACACCTCGGCCCCCTCCGGCAAGGAACCTTTCCCCATCCGCTTCGACCTCCAATCCGAAGACGGCTCTACCCACTGCGAAATGGGCCTCTGGGATTCCGCTACCGACAAAATCCCACTCCCTCCCGGACGCTACTACTTCTCTTATCCCATGGGCAGCCTCGTGCCCATTCCCGGCCTCCCGCATTTCACGATGACGGCGGGCCAGACCACCGAAATTCGCACCGATTTCTCCCCGGCGCATTTCCGGCACGTGAACGTGGCCGTCTGGTCCTCCACTGGAACCCCCATTACCTCGCCCCCGCCCCAGGTCTTCGATGGCAATAATCAGCTCCCTCCCTGCGATGTCCCGCGCATAGGCACCCTCTTCTTTCTCCGCCCCGGGAATTACCGGCTGGCGATGCCTTTAAGCGGTGGCTCATCATTCAGCCAGCAGATCACGGTGCCCCCGCTGTCGCCCGGCCAGGGGCCGTGGACGGAGGTTCCGATTGATGTGGTATTGCCCCAATAGTTATGAATAAAGGTGACGCGAACTTGAATTCACGAACCATTAAATTCACGGGCAATGCGGAGTTGGCGGTGGAGTGAGATCCTTCCCAAAGTTTGAATATTCTGCTGTATCCGCTACTCCAACCGCCGAGATGCATTTGGCCGAATGGAATTAGATTTGTTCCTGCGGTCGCCGACGGCGAGCGAAAAGGACCGGCGAGCCAATGGCGAGCAAGCTGGCCGAGGCGGGTTCGGGGACGGCTATAGGCGTGAGCTCAAATGCGTAACTGTTGCCATCGGCGTCGGTTCCTTGCCCACAGATGTCGCCGGCATCGTTGATGCCGTCGGCTTCGGTCATCGTGAAACCGGAACCGGGAGCAACCACGCTGTTGAGGTCGATCATGCTGCCGTTGCTGTACAGGAATGCGTCCCAGTCGCCTATGCTGGTGTTGGCGGATCCCACGACCTGCCCGCTGTCGTTGATCGCCTCGCCGTAGCTGTCTGTGCCGCCGAGCGTGCCTAGATCGGTCATGCTGCCATTGCTGTACAGGAAAGCATGAGTGGCGTTTCCGCTGATCTCTGCGCCCCCGTTACCTGTCCGCTTGCGTTGATTGCGGAGCCCTGACTGATCGTGCCGCCAAGCGTGCCCAAATCAGTCATGCTGCCATTGCTGTACAGGAAAGCATGATAGGCGGCGTTTCCGCTGGTGTATGAGAACCCCGTCACCTGTCCGCTTGCGTTGATTGCGGTGCCGCTGGTGCGTGTGCCGCCGATCGTGCCCAGATCAGTCATGTGGCCATTGCTGTACAGGAATGCATGAACGGCGGCATTTCCGCTGGTGTCTGAGAACCCCATCACCTGCCCACTGGCGTTGATCGCGGTGCCGTAGCTTTCTGTGCCGCCGAGCGTGCCTAGATCCGTCATGCTGCCATTGCTGTACAGGAAAGCATGAGGGGAGTTTCCGCTGATGTCTGATTGCCCCGTCACCTGCCCGCTGTCGTTGATCGCCGCGCCGTAGCTGTCTGTGCCGCTGAGCGTGCCCAGATCCGTCATGCTGCCATTGCTGTACAGGAAAGCATGAGTGGCGTTTCCGCTGGTGGTTGCTTCCCCGGTCACCTGACCGCTGTCGTTGATCGCGATGCCCTGGCTGTATGTGCCGCCGAGCGTGCCCAGATCAGTCATGCTGCCATTGCTGTACAGGAAAGCATGAGCGGTGGCGTTTCCGCTGGTGCCTGCGTCCCCCGTCACTTGCCCGCTGGCGTTGATCGCCCAGCCTTGGCTGCCTGTACCACCCAAGGCACCCAAATCGATGAGGCTGTACAGGATGTCAGCCCGCGCTGCTGGGGCCAGGGCGGGCCCCAACCAAACAAAGGACAAGAGAAGCAGCCTGCTGCAACCCCTGCGATCAATGCACCCGCCAAACGAAATCCAATGCTTCGATCTCATATTCTCTCCTTCAAAAAGATTGCCCTATGAATGCGCAACGCCTCTCGGCGTCGCGCTTTCCGTTTCTCAACGCGAGAGATTGACTGGTTTGGGGACAAGATTTGTCGAAGAATGGGACGCGGCACTCAGGCGAATGGAATTTCAGGGATGGGGTCCCGGCTCCGCCGGCATAGATGATGGTGCTGTCAGCGCGGTTGGGGGGCCTACGTTTCCAGGATTCACTCGCCGCGCTTCGGTCGCAAAATACCGTGGATCACACACTTCTAAACGTCAACGCCAACCATGGAGGGGCCAGTTCGATTGGACGATTATTTCACGATAGTCACCTGCTTGACGTCTTCCAAATCGATCTGCGGCCATCCTTTGAGTTCGGCGCGCTTACCTGTGTACGGTATGAGCGTTCCATGTACCCGCAGCCGGGCTCCGGAAAAAGCGGTGCGGGCATCGGAGTCAAATGCGGCATCAAAGGCCGCGCGATTCTCGCGGTGCAGAACACACACCAACCCGGGAGTGTCCTCGGTATCGCCCTGAAAGACGATGTCGAGATGCTTGGCGTTCTTGCTCCAGACACTTTCGGCGACGATCCCTTCCACCGTCACCTCTTTACCAATCAGCGGGATGAGATCCTTCACATCGCCAGCCGACAGGACGCTCCCCGCAAGCGGCAGGGATAGCGGGTGGGATTCGACCGGATCGCTGGGACGGGTGGCCGGTTGCGTGAAATGAATCACCAATGGGTCATTACCGACCGACATGCATAGTGTGGCGTACCACGCGGGAGTTTCATGCCGGGCGACCGCCAGGTCGAACGCCTCGCGGGCACCGTCGGTATCGCCGCACATCCAATCTGACCTGGCAAGCAGAAGCGCGGGCACTTCATGTCCGGCCAGGCGCTCGCGGAGCAGCAACTCCCGCGTCCATGCCCAGACACCCCATTCAGCATACCAGGCGGCCTGGGCAACAGGCGCAGGGTCTGGTCCAAGCTTGCGATATTGCTCGGGCAGATCGAGATTGATTCGCCGGGCTCCGCGGCAGCAGACAATCTTCCCATCGGCCGACACCGCCGCGCTGCCCAGGGGGTAATCGTCAAATCTCGAAAAAACGCACAGTTCCTTGCCTGAGACCAAGTCCCAGACCAGCATCTCGTCACACCAAACAGGTCATCGCGCGTTTTGAGGCCGAGCGGCAGGCGCTGGCGATGATGGATCATCCCAACATCGCCAGGGTCTTTGATGCCGGTGCCACCGAAACCGGCAGGCCTTATTTCGTGATGGAACTGGTGCATGGAATTCCGATCACGGAATACTGTAATACCAACAAACTAACCACCCGGGAGCGGCTCGAACTGTTTCTGCAGGTTTGCCATGCGGTGCAGCATGCGCACTCCAAGGGGATTATTCACCGCGACATCAAACCGACCAATGTGTTGACCACACTTCATGACGACAAGGCAGTCCCCAAGGTGATCGACTTTGGGGTTGCCAAGGCGATGCATCAGCGGTTGACCGAGAAAACTCTTTTCACGGAATTCCGGCAGATGATCGGCACACCGCAATACATGAGTCCCGAGCAGGCACAGATGAGCGGGTTGGATATCGACACCCGCTCGGATGTCTACAGCCTGGGTGTGCTTTTTTACGAGTTGCTGACAGGAACAACTCCACTGGACGCCAAGGCGCTGCGGACAGCCGCTTATGAGCAGATGCAGAAGATGATCCAGGAGCAGGATCCGCCTGCGCCATCAACGCGGCTCAGCACGATGGGCGTGCAGCTCGCGACCGTTGCCGCCGAACGGCGAAGCGATCCGGCGAAACTCAGCCGGTTGCTTAGAGGTGAAATCGATTGGATCGTCATGCGGTCGCTGGAGAAAGACCGCACCCGGCGATACGACACCGCCAGCGCAATGGCGCGGGACATCGAGCGTTATCTGGCGGATGAACCCGTGGAAGCCTGCCCACCATCGGCGCGCTATCGCCTGGAGAAATTTGCCAGGCGATACCGCAAGCCGCTGGCACTGGCGGGGTCGATTGCGGTGCTGCTGGTGGCTGCCGTCGCGATCAGCTCCTGGCAGGCCATCCGAGCCACCCGCGCCGACCATCAGTTGATCCGTGAACGCGACCGGGTCCTCGATGCTCAGCTAGTTGCAGAGCGCGAAAAGGCACTTGCCCAGGCCCAGGCGGCTCGCGCGGAAGATGAAGCCCACCGAAGCCGCCTTCAATATGCCAACAGTCTGATCAGCAACGCCGACGCGCTCATGGCAACTCGAGAGTTCCCCGCCAGCTACGCACGGCTTGCCGAGGCTGAGACAATTCTTAAGGAGCTTGGCGAGCCGTATGGCGCGCTGAATCTATCGCTGGTTCGCCTGTATCGACTTTCGCCACCACCCCTCTGGACAGCGACAATCCCCGGCGGAGCGCCGAAAGTCTGGACGTTGCTGGCCAAACGAAAAGAGCTTCTTCTCGCCGGGAATGGCGAGGACAAACAATTTCATGTGCTGGACATCATCAGCGGCCGGGAACTGCGCTCATTTGGCGACGCCCGCGACGTGAAATGCATGGCCAGTGTCGAATCCCCCGACGGTCCCGTGGTCGTGGCAGGCAGCGAGGGGTTCACCCGCATTATGGATGTTAAGACCGGCGCGATTGTTCGCGAGATTCAGGATGACCGCGCCACGCGAGCCTGCGCGCTCTCGCCAGACGGAAAGCTGGCGGCGTCAATCGATGCGGGGGACGCGGTGGTTTTTTGGGAAACGGACACTTTCAAGCGTCTCGGTGAAGGACGGCACGGTATTGCCGTGGATGCTCTTTCGTTTTCCCACGATGGTTTGATGGTGGCGACTGTCACCAGGCAAAACACCATCAGGCTTTGGGAGCCACGGACCGGTAAGCTTATTCGGGAAATTAAGGGACTTGATGGGGGAAGTGAGTGTGTCACCTTCACTCCGGATGATACGGGCGTCGTTTGCGGAGGAAAATACAATGGCGAACTCGGATTCTTTCCGGTCTCTGGCGCCAAAGGAACTGTAACGTCGGTTCAGAGCGGGACGATACGCACCGTCGTTGTCACACCTGAGGGACAACGGGTAATCACCTCTGGAAGTGACGGCACGATACGCGTGCTCGACGCCAGCCTCACCACGCCGGGTTTTGGCGGAGTCGAACTGGGAAACCAAAACGCGTCTCGGATGGAAATCGGGTTCGTCCCCGACACCGGGGCGATCGCATGCGAGTCCACCAAGGCAACGCCACCCACAGACCAGGGAGTGGTAATCGGTGTCGACCACAACGGTCGCGCCTATGCGTGGCCGGTTCGGGCACCGGTACGAATCGGTGAAGACAGCGATGCCGGGATTACCATGACCCCAGACGGATTGCTCTGTGCCGGCAGAACACCTGCCGGGGACGCGATTGTGGTGCAGGACACTGTCACGGGTCGAGTGCTTCGGCGGGCACGCATCGACAATTGGCATTGGAGTGAAGCCAACGCTCTGTCAGCGGATGGCAAATACCTTTATACGTCAACCTTTGGCGACGATGCCGTACAGGCCATCGAACTGCTTTCAGGTAAAACGCTCTGGTCGGTTAAGGCCCATGATGGCAGTCCGCGATCACTGGCGATCTCCCCGGATGGACGGTCGCTTGCGACGGTGGGAGCCGATTACACCGCCCGCATCTGGGACACGCGCACCGGGAAACTCTTGCGGGCGCTCAACGACCTGGGTGAAGGTCAGGTGGTTGCATTTGCGCCTGTTGCAGACAGCGGCGCCCGAGACTCTCTCGCGCCGCGACGGACGGGCACCTGTTCATTGGTTACACGGGCACAGGCTTGGTCGTTGATTGGGATCTTGGTCCGGGGGGCAGCACACGACGGTCTTATGTATCCGGCGAAGCTCGCGGAATGACGTTTCTTGATCCGGACCGGTTGGCGGTACCTGGTAATGATCACTACATCCCCATTCTGGATAGGCGTACCCTCAAGCAGATCCAGTCCCTGGGGCCGGTGTCGGCTACAACCCACATGCTGCTGCCCATCTGCCCCGACGATGGTGCGGGTAAATGGGCGTTATCGGCGGGGGGTCCATCCCCAGCTTGATGATCTTCAGCGCGACCCTGCGGCGGACGGGAAACTCCTGCTCGGCCATGAAGACGCTGCCGAAGCCGCCTTCGCCGATTAGTTGCAGAAGCTTGTAGGGGCCGATCTTCGCGCCAGGGCCTTCGTGGATCGGTATTTGGCCAATTGTTGGGGAGGAGAGGCGTGTGGGAGCGCCGAGAAATTCACCCGCCATTTCGGCGGCCGAGAGCAGTGCTTCCACCTCCGCGCAAAGCGCGGCATCGTTTCCGCACTGCTGGTCCAGAAAGGCGGCCCGCTGATCGACCGCGATCTCCGACGCCTCAGTGAAGATCGACTTAATTCGATTGGGTGGCGCCTCAGCCATGCAAAACTCCAGCGGCGACGCCTGCTACTTTCCTTCGAGGACGCGAAAGAGGAAAGCGCGGGCATAGGCCCAGTTACGCTTGACCGTCCGCGGCGACGCGCCCACTGCCTCGGCGACTTCGTCGATACTCAGGCCGGCATAAAACCGAAGCCGTACGACGCGTGCGGCATCGGCATCCTGCTGCTCAAGGCGAGAAATCGCTTCGTCAAGGGCCAGGATTTGTTCCGGGTCGTCCGCAACAGCCAAGTCGACGACATCCAGGGGCCATTTCTTTAATCCACCCCCACGTCGCGGCCCCTTTTGCGCCCTGGCATGTTCGATCAAAATGCGCCGCATCGCCTCGGCCGCCGCGGAAAAGAACTGGGCACGACTGGCCCACGGATAGTTGCGATTGCCGACCAACCGGATATACGCCTCATGTACCAGCGCTGTCGCTTGTAGCGTGTGGTCCGAGCGCTCCCCCGCCATCCGATGGGCGGCTAGCTTGCGGAGTTCCTCATAGACCAAAGGAAGAAGCGCCTCGGAGGCGCGGGGGTTCCCGCGTCCCGCTTCGTCAAGGATTCGCGTGACTTCGTGAGTGAGACGATCGTCACCAGGAGCATCTTGCATCATCAATTGCTTCTTTCTACCGACGATGCGGAATATTGTTAAAACGTATCGTTCGCTTTCTCAAACTACCCAAACCACCCATTTTGTTGCGGACTGGACCTTGCACACCGGAACATATTTAAGACTTTTCGTTGTGCAGGTTTACGTTCTGTTGTGCAGCCGAGCCTAAGCCGAACACCGGCTCAATCCCAAGCTCGTGCATTGCGCTTATCAGGCAGCAAATGTTATGGCAGAGAACCTTGGCCAACACTTCGTTCCGGGCGGCAACTTCGGTTTTCGACCGCACCGCGTCCCCGAATTTGGCCTTAATCATACTGACGGTCGATTCAACATTTGACCGACGGTGATAGTGGGTAAGGAATTCGTCGCGGTTGAACTGGAAGAAGTGGAACATTTTGCGGAACAATCCACCGACGCCACCAGTCGCATTGTCTTTGAACATGATGAAGGGCTTCGCCCCGGTGGCGGCAATCGCGTTGTGAGATTCCAGCCCCGAATAGCCTTTGTCAGCGGACACTTCCACCATGTTGAAATTCTTGGCGGTTGATTCCACCAGCGCCGGGAGTTGGGTCGCGTCGGCAGTGTCCCGGTCCTTAAGTTCAATCGCGGTCACCACGTTCGTCTTTGTCCCGGTGCAGATATGGGCCTTGATCCACTGCTGCTCCGAAGTGAATTTATTGTATTTGATGTCGTACCAGCGCGTGAATCGGCAGAATGCGAAGCCCGTCGAGTCCACCGACTTTGCCTTTTAAATCGCCCCTGCCCACAAAATCCGGCGGCTGCCCATAAAATCGATCGCCAAATTACCTAGGTTAACTTAAAAAGGCAAAGCCGAGTCCACCGCAAATTGAGACTCAACCGACGCGAGCACCGCACCACTCCGCTGAATCATATCCACGAGAATCGGGAATAATTCGGCACTCTCCAGCGCCTTCAGGACGCTATTGAAGTGCGGGACTTTTTGAATGTGTCCCTTGGCCTGCGCGTCGCAAAGATCGCTGGTGAAGCGGCGGGCGCTCATCGTGGAATAAATCTTGAACACGGCACAAAACACCGCGTCCGACAGCGGCATACGACGCTGGCCACGTCCCTCTTGCGCCGGTGTCACCAAGTCCCGGCAGGCTTCGGCCAGCAGCCGCTGGAATTCTGCCTTTTCGGTCGTCTGCGCGGCGTTGTACGCGGGCCAGTTCTGCGGGTACGTCTTTCGCTTTTTGGAAATGATTACCAATTCGGTAACCGTGGTGCTGCCATCGGGATTCAATTCACGGCGGCGGACGAATTCGACCGCATAAATATGCTTGCAACGGCATCCGCGCTGGTGGAAGTCCTCACAGGTGCAAGTCGGATTCTCTTTGCTGTATTGAACCTGATATTTCTGATGCCGTGGACTGGTGACGGACGGGACAAGATAAATGCCGTTCTTTCGGTCAATCTTGGCCAAGGCGGCGATTTCAAGGCCGCGCTGTTTCCGGGCTTCAACGCCCTCATTGATGCCGTCTGTTACTTTTTGACCGTTATAAAGTGCTGTTTCCATGTTGAATAGTATACGGACAATAATCGTCCCTGTCAAGAATAAAATTACTTGACCGATATGATTTTCGTCCGTATCATATTGGCATGAGAAAAGCTGGAAGACCGAAGAAAAACCCGGATGACGTGAAAACCGAATGGATCGAAATGCGAGTCGAGAAATCCGAGAAGGATACCTTCCGTGCCGCCGCCGATGCGGCCGGATTGCCGCTATCCGGCTGGATAAGACAGCGGTTGCGGCGGGACGCGAAAAGGGAATTGGAGGATTTAGGATTGCCGGTGGCATATCTGGATAAGTTAACGGCGTAATTTAGGGATGCCGATGGAGCCAGAACAGAATCAGGACGCCCAACAAAACAAACCCTACGACCGTTCCAGCGATGAAGTAAAACGCATTCTCAATGACCCTAATGTTAAGCGCACCGTGGGCGCTCTTCGCGTATTTAAGCACAGGCTTGTCAAACGCATTTCGCTCGCCATTGCCACATTTTTTGCCGCATTCGTTTACTATTTTATCGGTAACGCTTGGATGATTCTGGTTTTTGCAGGGGTCCTTACGGTCGCGCTCTGGACCGTGTCCATTTTGCTGTATTTGCATTTTTCATCGCCCCCCGTCGCGGCACCGGCGGTCGATAGCGGCGGTGTTCAGCAAGTGTCCGGGGACGCTGGATACAGGCAGGCATTCGCGCAGCTTTTTGCCCCAAGAGAATTGACGGAAGCCCAAAAAATAAAACTGATCCCCTTGATTCAGAAAATCGGGACGCAGAAGTTCGTGGTGGTACAGATCGGATTTGGGGACAATGAAGCCGGAAACTATGCTCAGCAGATCGCTTATTTTCTTCGGGGCGATTGTGGCTGGTCCGGCAGCGCATATCTGGGCCTCGCTCCAAGCGACCAACTGATACAAATCCATTCCGGGGTTGCCGTACAAATGGGTCCAGAAGACCTTATGGAGATGCACAAATCCGGCCAGTGGTGGGATGTTCCGAAACAGCTTGGCGACGCATTCGCAGACGCGGGAATGGAAATGGCGACCGGCGGCATAATCATGTCTCTGAAATTGGAAGTCCCGTGCCCAAAGGGGACCGTCCTCATAATCGTGGGGGCGAAGCCAAGGCCAGAAGATTCCGCGCCGAATCCATTGAACTATAAACCAAGCCCATAGAAGAACTTGTCCCGTTGTGCAGGATTCGTCGCGTTGTGCAAAACCCTCCCGTTGTGCAAAGCTTGCGGACTGTTACCTTTTGTACCCGATGCCCCGCGTATAAAAATCTTTTTGCCGCCCCCCCCACAGTGAAATAATCACTCCATATATTCACACCAAGTCTTCGTCGTCTCCCAAAGCGTCACCCCCGCCAATTTCGCCCCGAGCGCATCCAGCTTCGGCTTCAGCATCTTAAAAATCACCATCGCAATATTCTCAACGGTGGGAATCAGATCGGAGAATTCCGCAATCTCCACATTCAGATACCGATGATCCAGCGGCTCGATCACCGTCGCCGCCACAACCTCCTCAAACTTCGGAATATCCACCACAAACCCATTCCCATCCGGCATTCCCGCCAGCGTCACCTGCAAGACATAGTTATGCCCATGCCCATGCGGGTTGTTGCACTTCCCAAACTGCCGGCGGTTTTCCTCCTCCGAAAGCGCCGAATTATGAAGCCGATGCGACGCCGAAAACTCGAACTTCTGGCTAAGCCGAACCATGGGAAACTCCTGGGCAAACAGGGACAGCGTTAGATACGGACTGAGCGCCAGCCGAAGATGATGCAGCTTCGCCTCCGGCCACGCGTCTTTCAGACTCTCGTAGATGCAAGTGATCAGCATCGCCCCGCCCGCGAGCCGCCCGCGCCGGACAAAGGCGACCGCCGTCGGAATCGCCAGCTCGCGCACCTTCTGATCGATTTCCTTGATGTTCAGGATGCAGCCGGTCTCCGGCGACGGATTGCCTACAACCGTCACTTCCAGCGTGAAATAATGCCCGATCCCGATCAGCGGCGGATATCCCGCGAACCCATTGGAAGGAGTGCCTGCAGCCGGCGCGGCCTCTTCCGGATTAATCCCAAATCGAACCTCGCGGGTCAGCCGAAACATTCCCTCAATCATACGCCGCGGATCAGTTGGGTCGAGTTGTGGCGCTCTTTGCCGCGTCCTGATACTTGGCAAGCTGCTTACTCATATAAGGATCGCCCGGCTGAAAGCTCAGCGCTTTTGCTTCTGTCGTCGCCGCCAAATCCGGCCGCCCAAGGTGGAAATAGACCTCCGCCAGAGTATCGATAATGGCCGCATCGTTTGGCGCAAGCGCGACCGCCTTCTCCGCCCAGGCGCGGGCTTCGGGAAGATGGCGATCGCATTTGGCACAAAGCCAAGCCGCTTCGTTCAGCTTTTCGGGATCATTGGGGCCCGAATCCAGATCCCGCATGACAGAATCGTAGCTCCATCCAAAGAGCAAATCGGCGTCGCTCGTTCGCCCCATGCTCCGCAGGAGGGGAACGATATCGATGGCGATATCGGTGTCGGTCGGCTTGGTTCCCAGAAGCTGCTCCATCCGCCGATTGATTTCCTTCTGATCGTTGCCCGCGACTGCCGCGCAGATCAGCGCCAGTAAATTTCCCCCCAAAGCTGCGGAAGCTTGTCCGGCGTCAGCTTCCACTGATGCCCCAGGTGGTCGGTCATCAGCAGGTCGCTGCCGTTGCCCATGAGCAGCATCGCCTGCTCCTTTTCCTTGGCAGCGGTTTCGTCGTCATCCCGCCGCACCGCGATCGCGCCCAGCGCCAGGTGAACATTGGCATCGGTGAGCTGCTGAAAATCCAGCTCATTGCCCACATCCGCCGGGTTCCGCTTCAGATAGGCGCGAAGCTCGCCCTCGGCGAAAACGTCCCACCCATGCTCGTAGAGAAATTCGCCCACGTAATATCGCTGCATCCGATTGGTGGATCCCGCGAACGCAGCGCTCTGCGCTGCCTGGGCCTTGGCTGTCTGCCCCGTGCGGGCATACATCTCCGCCAGCGTGTACTGAAGCATCGGCTTTTGAATGTCGGCGCCGGCGGTGCGGATGTCGCCCTCCAGGCCCTTCAGCGGCCCAAAGTTTGCCTGAAGCGCGAACAATTCCAGCATCGCCTGGGGAATTCCTGATGATTGTTCTACCAGGCTTCCGCGCTGAATTTCTTTGCGGCGCCAATCGGCCGCCTCGTCATATCGCTTCTGCTGGCATTCAGCATCGGCAAGGAACCGGATAACAAAATCAAACTCCCCGTCATCGTCGGTCGGCTCGGCGAATTCCAGCTCCGCGCATTGGGAAAGATAGTCCATCGCCCCCGCGACATCGCTGGAAAGCCGCGCGTAACCGCAAACCGCCAGTTGCCGCGAATCGTCGGGCGCGGGGGTTATGCTTTGAAACCCATCCAGCCACCCCTGCTCGCGCAGGCATTCGACGATCGTCCACTGCACCGCGGGGCTTGGGTCTTCGGTAAGCAGCCGGGTGAGCGCCCCCAGTCCCGCCTGGTCATCGAACCCTGCAAGCTGCCCGATCGACACCCGCCGCGTTTCGATGTCGGGTGCTCCGTAATTCAGGAGCAGTTGCTTCACCTTGGGCGGATCGGTCGCCGTATACCACGGCAGCGCCAAAAGGATGTCCTGCGCTTGTTTTCGCAGCCCCGGATCGGCGGACTTGATGAGCTTCAGAATCGCCGGCCGCGACGCTTCCCGCATGTTGATGAGCGCATTTGCCGCGGCCTTGCGGTCATCCGCGTTGTCGGAATTTAACTGCTCGATCCAGGCGTCAATTCGCTGATCCGCCGAGGGCTGCGTCGTCGATGAAACCGTCCTGGCCCAGCATCCGGTAAAAACCCCAAAGATCACCGCAAAAAGCACGAAAAATCGAGGCAAAAACGCACCTTCGCCAATCCATCCCCGGTGGACCTTTTCACCCCTGCAAGCATAGAATTCGCACGGGATTTCGAGATAATAGCTGGGCTGTAACATCTCACCTCCAGCGCCCCGGAATCACCTTTGGCGCAAAGGCGGGTGAACTTCTGTTTTTACGCATGACTGGAGCACATGGATGGCTGAGACCAACGTACCCGAAACATCGTCCGCTTCCAACAGTAAATACGACGAAGCGATGATCAAAGTGCTTAACGACGTGGAGCACGTCCGCACCCGTCCGGGCATGTACATCGGCGGAAATAACGTCAAAGGGCTCCACCATCTCATCTACGAAATCGTCGACAATTCCATTGACGAAGCCCTGGCCGGGTTTTGCAAAAATATCCTGGTGAAGATCAACGCCGATGGCTCGATCACCATCTCCGACGACGGCCGCGGCATCCCCGTCGGCATCCACCCCACGGAAAAAATCCCCACCGTCGAGGTCGTTTTCGCCACGCTGGGCGCCGGTGGCAAATTCGACCACAAAGACGGCTCCCCCTACGCCACCAGCGGCGGGTTGCATGGCGTCGGCGCCTCGGTCGTCAATTTCCTCTCCGAATGGCTCGAAGTCGAAGTCAATCGCGACGGGAAAACCTACCAGATGGAATTCGCTCGCGGCGTGAAATCCAGCGACCTGAAGGTCATCGGCAAGGCATCAAAATCGGGCACCAAGGTGACCTTCAAGCCCGATTCCGAGGTCTTTCCTGACATCGAATTCAAATACGAAATGCTTATTGGGCGAATTCGCGAACTGGCCTTCCTCAACCAGGGCCTGCGCATCGTCGTTGAAGACGAGCGCATCGGTAAGCGCGAAGAGTTTAAATACGACAATGGGCTCGTTCAATACGTCCAGAGCCTCAACGAGGGGAAGATCGCCCTGCATCCCGTCGTCTATTTCAAGAAAGAGGACACAGAAAACCGGCTGGTTGTCGAAGTCGCCATGCAGTACAGCGACGGGTTCAACGAAACCGCTGCTGACCTTCGCCAACAACATCAACAACCACGACGGCGGCACGCACCTCAGCGGCTTCAAGACCGCCCTGACCGGCACGATCAACCGTTACGCGGAGGCCAGCAATTGGATGAAGGACATCCGCCCCAGCGGCGACGACGTGCGCGAGGGCCTGGTCGCCATCATCAGCGTCAAGCTCCCCGAGCCGCAGTTTGAAAGCCAGACGAAAGACAAGCTGCTGAACCTGGAAGTTGAGTCGTTCGTCCAGCAGGCGGTGAACGAAAAGCTGGGCGCCTATTTTCGAGGAGAATCCCAAGGAAGCCAAGGCGATCTTCGAGAAGGGCATGCTCGCCGCCGAGGCGCGCGAGGCGGCCCGAAAGGCGCGCGAGCTGACCCGCCGCAAAAATAGCCTGGAAGGCAACAGCCTTCCCGGCAAACTGGCGGATTGCCGCAGCAAATCCAACGAGGAGACGGAGATTTTCCTGGTCGAGGGCGACTCCGCCGGCGGCAGCGCCAAGCAGGGGCGCGATTCCAATATCCAGGCGATCCTGCCGCTGTTTGGAAAAATCCTGAACGTCGAAAAAGCCAACGCCGTGAAGATCTCTCGTCACGAGGAGATCCGCACGATCATCAGCGCCCTCGGCTGCGGCTTCCGCGAGGATTTCAACCTCGAAAAGCGCCGCTACGGCAAGATCGTCATCATGACCGACGCCGACGTCGACGGCAGCCACATCCGCACGCTGCTGCTGACGTTCTTCTTCCGGCACATGCCGGAGTTGATCCGCGCCGGCCGGGTCTACGTCGCCCAGCCGCCGCTTTACCAGGTCGTCCGCAAAAAAAAGAGCGAATATGTCCTCAACGAGCGCTCCATGCGCAAGGCTCTGACCGACCTGGGGCTCGAAGGCACGCAGCTCATCATCCGCGACGACGAGGGCAAGGAGAAATCGCGCGTTTCCGGCGAAGAGACTGCGCCGCGTCGTCGATCTGCTGAACAAGCTGGAAGAGCTGGTGAAGATCATCCAGCGCCGCGGGATCGACTTTGCCGAATTCCTGGCCCGTCGGGATTCGGCGGGCCGGCTGCCGATGTATCAGGTCATCGTCGATGGCGAAGAGTTTTACCCCCTCAACGCCGCAGAGCGCGACCAGCTTTTCCGGGATCAGAACATCGAGATCGATGTCGAAGAGGCCGATCCCACCAATGGCAACGGCTCGCCCAGCGACGCTCGCCGGGCTCAGAAAAACCAGGAGCTTCACGAGGTCAAGGACCTGGAAAAACTCTTCGCCCAGCTCGAGCAATTCGGGCTGTTGATCGACGACTATTATCTCACGCAGGAAGAATCGGTCAGCGGCGAGAAGCTGCCGACGAAATATGCGCTGCTCAGCGACGACAAGTTGCATGATGTCGCCGGCGTCGCACAGATTCTCCCGTCGATCCTCACGCTGGGAAAAACCGGCATCGAGATCAAGCGCTTCAAAGGTCTAGGCGAGATGAACAGCGAACAGCTCTGGGAAACAACGCTCGATCCCGGCCGCCGCGTGCTTCTCCGTGTGACGCTGGAAGAAGCCGGCGAAGCCGAACGGCTTTTCAGCGTCCTGATGGGCGAAGACGTCGAGCGGCGAAGGCAGTTCATCGAGGATCACGCGTTGGAAGTGAAGAACCTGGACGTCTGATCGCTAATGCGGCAACTGATCGCCGCGCGTAAGCTGCTGCGCCAGGAACGGATGGTCCTGCATCCAATCCTGGATCGCCTGGATCCGGTTCCCAGGGTCGGGGTGGGTTTCGAGAAATTCCGGCTCGGAGTCGGCGCCCAGGCTTTTCAGGATGTTCATCACGTCGATCATCGCCCGCGGGTCGTAGCCGGCTTCGGTCATGTACTGTAGCCCGCACTGGTCGGCCTGCGATTCGTCCTTGCGGCTGAAGCGAAGCTGGATCATCTGGTCGGCGATGTCCGCGATGGCCCATGTCGATAGGCCGTTGTGATTCCCGCTGGCGTAGATGGCTGAGCCCCAGACGATGGATTGGCCGAGGCGGCTCTGCTCGATCTGCTGGGCGACGTGGCGCTCGACGACGTGCCCGGTTTCGTGGCCGAGAATGCCGGCAAGTTCGGCTTCGTCCTGCAGCTTGTCGTAGAGGCCGCGGGTGATGAAGATCTGCCCGCCCGGCAGGGCAAAGGCGTTGATCGTCTGCTGGTCGGCCAGCAGGTGATACTGAAACGGATACCCGCTCTCGCGCGGCTCGCGCTGCGAGGCGATCGTCTGGCCGACGTGCTCGACGGCCTGGGCCTTGGGATCGGGCGGGGTAATCTCGCCTCCCATTTCGCCGATCATCTGCGGGGCCGATTGCAGGCCAAGGGCGATCTCCTGGTCGGCAGTCATCGAGACGTGCTGCTTCTCGCCGGTGACGGGGTTGACCGTTTCGTGGCTGAAGTAGGAGAAGATGCCGAAGAGAATGACCGCGATCCCAATGATGTGGCGGAGGTGGAAACCGGGGGCGCGTCCGTAGCCGTAACCATAACCGTAATAGCTCATGCAGTCCCCTTTGCGCAGAGTTTTCGCGCGGTGTCGGAAATCCTCTGATGGGCGAGCTCACAAGCATAATCGACGGCAATGGTTTTGCGATAGGCATCGATGCGGCGAATGGGGTCCGGCGTCGCGTCGGCGGCGCCCAGGAACGGGGCGTGCAGCCGTTCCCAGAGGTCCATCACCTCGGCATACGTATCCGGCGAGCCGGGCCTTTGCCCTTTGGGAAGCTGATTATCGGACATGACAATGCTGTGCGCCGGAAGCCGGCGGATGAGGGCGTCGATCGACGTTGCCTCGGCCGGAGGCAATGCGACGTCGGCCGTCGGAAAAATGGCGACCAGCCGGCCTTCGCCGGCGGGATAGACGGCGGCCAGGAAGACGTCGAGATAGAGCTCGGCCTGCGCTTGCGCTCGGCGAGCCTGAAGCGCCGGTTCGATGGAAGCCCAGCCGGCGATGAGAAGCTGGCCGCGAAGGATCGTGGAGGCGATGGCGTTGCCGTCGAGGGGTTCGGTTGCGCCGGAGGAAAGCAGGTCGAGTTGGACGGTTCCTTCGCCGCAGCGCTGGCGGCGCTGGCGGCGAGATTCCTGAAGGGGCATGTAGAGGCGCGAGAGGGAATCGAAATCGCGGGCGGTCCAGGCGAGATGCTCGGCGGCGGCGAGGGTTTTCTCGGCGGCGAGGTACTGCATCAGGGAAAGCTGCTCCTGGCCGAGCTCGCAGAGGTCCTGGATTTGGGAGGCAGGCATGGGCATGATTTTAACGTCAGGAAACCCGAAACCAGAAATCAGAATTCCGAATCAAATCCGAAATCCGAATGACGAATGGCCGTTGCTTCATTCGTCATTCGGAGGAGCCGCGGACGGCTCCGGGCCGTAATCGGCGAGTACGCCCCGGAGGCGTCCGCGCCTCCGGATTTGATTCGTCATTCTGGTTTCTGATTTCGTCATTCTAAGCCTACGGCATCGGCAAATCGGCCTGCACGAGCGTCGGTTGATCGGGTCGGGGGAGGAGGCGGGTTTTGTAGACGGTTACGGCGACGCCGGGGGCGTCCGGCATTTGGCCGTCGGTGAGGCGGAACATCCAGCCGTGGTAGGGGCAGACGGCGCAGGCGTTTTCTATTGCGCCGGCGGAGATGTCGTGGCCGGCGTGGGGGCAGGTGCTGTCCATCACATATGGATTTCCCTGGTGGCGGAAGACGGCCAGGGAGAAGCCGTCGATCTCGACGTATTTGCCGGCGCCTTCGGGGACTTCATCGAAATCGCACAGGCTGACCCAGGGCACTACTGGACCTCCGAAAGTTTAACCGGCCGTTTTTCGGCCGCGCTGATCATGACAGCTTCGAGGACGCGCTGGGTTTCATAGGCGTCCGCGAAATCGGAAAGGGGGATGGTGGGGGTTTTTCCGGCGAGGTCCATCATGAGATCGGCGGCCTGGTTGATGAAGGTGTGCTCATAGCCAATGATATGCGCATCGGGCCACCAGGCGTGGGCGTAGGGGTGATCGGGGGCGTGGGTGACCATGATTTTGGTCCAGCCGCGCGTTTTGGCGGGGGCGGTGTTGTCGAAATAGCTGAGGTAGTTCATGTCTTCGAAGTTGAAGCTGATGGCCCCTTTTTCGCCGTGGACTTCGACGCCGTTCTTGTTCTGGTAGCCGGTGGAGAAGCGGGTGGCCTCGATGCTGCCGACGGCTCCGCCAGAGAATCGGCAGAGGAAGAGGGTGGCGTCGTCGACTTCGACTTTGCCTTTTTTTCCGCCGCCCTTAGCGCCGCCGGCGATTCCGCCTGCGGAAAGGGCGGAGGGGATGGTTCGTTCTTTTACGAATGTCTCCGTAATCGCGCCGTTGATTTCCGTGATTTCCTCGCCGGTGATGAATCGGGCCATGTCGATGATGTGAGCGCCGAGGTCGCCGTGGGAGCCGGAGCCGGCGATTTTTTTATCGAAGCGCCAGATGAGGGGGACATCGAGGCCGGCCCAGTCCTGGAGGTAGTAGCCGCGGACGTGATAGATGCGGCCGATTTTCCCGGCGCGGGCGAGCTGATACGCCAGTGCGACGGCAGGGGTGCGGCGGTAGCTCCACCAGACGGAGGTTTTGGATTTCTTATATTTTCTGGCGGCGTCGCGCATTTTGCGGGCGTCGTCGAGACTGCCGGCAAGGGGTTTTTCGCAGGCGACGTGCTTGCCGGCTTCGAGGGCGGCCAGGGCCATCTCGCGGTGCATGTGGTTCTGGGCGGTGATGTCGACGAGCTGGATTTCGGGATCGGCGATCGCTTGGCGCCAATCGGTCGAGGCGTGTTGCCAGCCCCATTTTTTGGCGAATTTTTCCAGCTCCAATTTATCCTGAGCGGCGACGGTGTGCATGACGGGGTCGGCGGGGAGGTCGAAGAATTTGGGGGCTTTGAGGAAGGCGTTGCTGTGGGCGCGGCCCATGAATTTCTGGCCGATGAGGCAGATGTTGATGGCGTCTTTGGGCATGGCGGGCATTCCTCCGGTTAGCGGGAGTTTAGCGGCCGAGTGCGGAAACCAGAAATCCGAAACCAGAAACCAGTCTTCGACCCTGATGCTCAGACCCGAAGGGAATCAAATCCGAATGACCGAATGACGAAACGGTCGCTGCGATTTTCGTCATGGTGACGAGGCGGCCGTGTTCCTCTTTAGAGAGAAATTCAAATGTAATGCAGGGAGGCGGCGACAACCCCATAAGGCCCCAAGCGGTTTTCGCCGCCTCCCCCGCACCCCCTCCACCCTCTTTCCCTTCCCCTGCTATGTTGGTTGTCAAGTGTGGGCCGCATTCGCCGCCTTTATTCTTTTGTCTTTTTAAGCTGTTGCTCGGCCTGTCAGTGTCCGCTCTGCATGGGCTGTTGCCATCATTGCGGCAACGCTCTTCCTGCTATCCGTACCTGGCGGTTTGCCAGTACACCATGGTCTAATACGTCCGTTGCAGGCGGTTCACGCTGACCCAATCTAACCGCCGAACGCTCAAGGGCGCTCATAGGGGAAAACGGGCGCGTTACACCGTGGCTCGTCTCTTTCACTTTTATTCCAAGCTCTTTATCCGTCGTCCATCCAGGCTCCAGAAGTTCGGGGACAACCTTGGCCGGCTTTTTACGCTGCCAGTTTCAAGCCCAGATCCTGCGCTTTGACCCGGCCGGTTTTGATCCGCCACAGGTCCACCGCCAGTTGCCGCGCCAAGGCCACCGCGGCTTTCTTGCGCATGGCTCTGGCTCCGGGGTTCTCGAAGACCTGCTTCCAGCGCTTCAGACGAAAATACTCCGGCTGGAACTTGGGCAGCAGCCACGCCAGTTCCACCAGCACCGTGCGCAGTCGGCGGTTGCCATGTTTGTCGATCGACAGATTCATCCGGCTCTGGCCTGAGGAGGATTCTCCAGGGCAAAGCCCGGTGTAGCTGGCGATCTGCCGGCGGTTCTGGAAGCGATTCCAGTCGACGATCTCACGATCCAGCAGCTCATAGCTGAGGTGTCCGATTCCCTTGATCCGGGCCGATTCGCGGGACTTGGCCTCCGCGCAGAGCTGGCGGGTCAGTTCATCTCGCTTCTGGTCCATCATCTCTACCATCTCCAGGTCGCGGGCAAGCTCCTTGCGGATCGGTTCGATCAGTTCTGAGCCGTAGAGTTCTTCCAGCTTTTTCAGCAGCGGCTCACACGCCAGCGGCTCCCACCATTTTCCCGGGCGATGGATGCCGAGGCTGTGCAGCAGGCTTCGTCCACGGGCGATCCAGCGCTGCCGTTCCTTTCGGTAGGTGTTGCGCTCGCGCCCCAGGCGGCGGTGGATCTCCTGGGCCACCGTGGGGACACGCACCAGACGCAGCGCCGTCGTGTTGCCGGCGAGATGCCGGTCCAGACGCGAGAGCAGTTCGGTGGCGTCGATCTTGTCGTTGACTCTCTTGCGGCCGCGGGACAGACGTTCGGGGGCACAGACCAGGCACTCTACGCCCAGGGCGGTGGCTTCGCGGTGCAACGCGAAGCCGTAGGGACCGGCTTCGTAGACCATCACCACGCGTTTGGCCAGCGTCAGCTGCTTTTTGAGAAACTCGATGAAGACGGCCGGCGAGAGTTTTTGGGCCGGTTGAATCCCCTGATGATCGACCATCCGTGCGAAGGTATATTGCTGGCTGTGGGTATCCACGCCGAGTTTGATCACCTCGTGCGACTGATTGGGCTTCGAGACTCTCTCCCCTCGAACTTGGGAGGCCTTGCGGCTACCTTTAGAAGAATTGTGTTTCATGGTTGTCGGGTTTAGTCGACGGTGGCTAGCCCGACAACCAACATGCCATCTAACCGTCCAAGGCGAATCTCCGAGGGGACTGCGGGTGATTGGTTCCCGCAGTTTATGGCGCAGGGTTTCGATTTCTTCCGTCAGCCATCCGCACACGGGCGCGGATGGTAAAATCCAACCATGGCCAAAGAGATAAATTCTTTTCACATTGTCGGTTTG
Source organism: uncultured Phycisphaerales bacterium (assembly GCA_963755915.1). Classification (GTDB taxonomy): domain Bacteria; phylum Planctomycetota; class Phycisphaerae; order Tepidisphaerales; family Tepidisphaeraceae; genus PALSA-1353. The sequence continues at coordinate 148,459 of CAVWLP010000002.1, read as the reverse complement.
GCGAACGAGCACTGGGTCATAACGGAAGCTAAGCGGGTTGAGTTTTTTGGCCTGCCGTGCATTCGTGGGAAAACGTTAACCATTGAGAATCGTGAATGGCTTGTCGGTACTACGACGACCATTCCTATGGACAAAATCAAACTCGTTATCTCGTATGAAAGCGAAGAAGCATGGCGGCACGCGCATCGGAATTGGAAGCCGGCTCAGAATAGGAAAAAGGGCTGGTTTGCGAAATAGAGGTGGCCGGAATCTCAGACAATGACACCATCGAAAATTCCGCCGATCCATTCACCCCTTCTTCGGATGCATCTCAAATGCCGCGTTCGCGCCCAGCATTTGTTTGCATCCGCCGGTTTGCAACCAGTCCTGGGCCCTGGCGTCGGATTTCAGATAGGCATCCCAGAACGCGGTTGTCGATTGCTGGATCAGGACCTGAAACGTGGGGTCGAGGGCGGGGTTGCCGGTGCCGGACATTGGCTCGCCCTGCTGGGTACGGCCCGAAAAGACCATGTGGTCGCCGCCCTGGAGGATGATCAGGTATTGGTCGGCGACTGGTGGGATATGGTCGAATGGCACGCGACGAACGGCGGCCTTGGAGTCGCCGAAGGGGTTGTCGTCGATTGTGCCGGTCATGTGCATCATGGGAATGGCGATGTGGGGGAAGGCGTCGTCCCAGGTGGACGGGTCGGGTGGGGGTGATTCGCTCATGGCGATGGCGGCTTTCACGCGCGAATCCGGCCACATCAATTTTGTGCCGCGCGAAGTGGTGAAGACCTCGCCGGCGACGGCGAGCGTGGTGAAGGCGCCGAAGGAGTGACCGGCGACGCCGATGCGATCGAGATCGAGGCGATCCTTGAAAATTGGATCGGTCTGGTTGAGATTTGTGAGTTGGTCGATGGCGAAGCTGACGTCCAGCGGCCGGTTGCGAATGTTGCGGGGGCTGACGGTCGCTCGCCGCATGGCGGCAGAAATTTCATCGGCTGGGAGGTCCTGCCAGATGGAGGTGTCGGAGCCGACGTGCTGGACGTGGACGCAGACATAACCGAAGCCGGCCCAGAATTCGCCGAGGTAGGCGTAGCCGTCGCGCGAGCCGCCCACGCCGTGGGAGAAGATGATGATGGGGAATTTGCCTTGGGGGGAATCGGGATAATAGATCCGCACGGGGACGTCGCGGTTGCGCTGGGCGTCGTGCCAGTTGAGCGCTTCTGTTTTGACCGAAAAGGGGCCTGGGGCGGGGGCGTAGGGCGTTTGCGAAATGGCCGGACGTGGAAGGCAAATCCACGCCAGCAGCAGGGCGGTTGTCCAAGCGCGTGACCCCATGTCAGTCGCCAAAGCTACCGTGGAGTTTCGCGTTGGACAAACAGGGGAATCGCTGAGGTCGCTTTCCTTAAATGCGACAACGGGGGACCCGGTAAATGGCGGCTTTTATGGGATATAATAGATGCGACGTGCGGGCCCGGATTAATCGCCCTGGCCCTCCTCGTTTTGGTGAGCAACTACCATGTCGATAGTAACTGTGGTAATTGTATTGGTTGCGCTTTTGCGCCACCTGGTCATGGGCATCCATATGGGCACGATCAAGGGATGAAACCGGGCTCGTTCATTCGGAGATAAAGCAATGAGTCGTCGTTTGCGGGTTGGAATTGTGGGATATGGGCGTATGGGCCGGGGCTTTGTCGCGGCCATGCAGCAGAGCGATGCGTGGGAAATCGTCGCGATCTGCGACACCTCTGAGCGCGCCCGGGAACTGGCGGGCCGATCGGCGCCGGGGGCTAAAATCCTTTCCGATCCGGAGCCGATTTTCTCCGATCCTTCGATCGACGTGGTCGGGCTCTTCACGCTTGCCGATGCGCGGCCGCAGCAGATTCGCACGGCGCTGCGATTCAATAAGCATATCCTGGCGGAAAAACCGCTGGGGGCGGATATCGAAACGGAATGGAAGCTTGTTGAGGAGATCGAATCAAGCGATCGGTTCGTTGCGGTGAATCTTTTCAATCGGAATGCGTGGTATCACAAGGATATGCTGGCGTTCATCGCCGAGGGGGAGATCGGCGATTTGGCGATCGTGCGGGTGTGCCATATGACGCCGGGGCACATGCCCACCGAGGGGCACGAGCCGGAGGGGCCGCCGTTTCACGACTGCGGGATGCATTACGTCGATCTCGCCCGCTGGTATGCCAAAAGCGAATACGACACCTGGCACGCGCAGGGCGTTCGCATGTGGGACCACACATATCCCTGGTGGATCAACGCCCACGGCCAATTCAAAAACGGCGTGGTGTTCGATATCACCCAGGGATTTGTCTATGGCCATTTGGCCAAGGAAAAGACGCATAACTGCTACGTGGATGTGATTGGGACCAAGGGGATTTGCCGGATGCACCATGATTTCATCGACGCGACGATCGAGCTGCATGGCATGAATGCGACGGTGCGCAAGACCGCGCTGTTCAACGACAAGAAGCTGGACGTGATGATCGACATTTTCGCGCGATCGGTTTTTGCGGGAAAGAACCTTGGCATGCCGACGGCGCGCGACAGCGCGATCGCCTCGCAGGTTTCCTGGGCGATGCTCAGCGACGCGGTGGCGCACCATCCAGCGGCGATCGGGACCAAGAACGACATGCGGCAGATTCTTCAGCACCGGCGGTTGCTGCGCAGCGGGTATGGGCTGCCCTCGCGGCCGCAGGATTGCCCTGAGGCGCCGGTGCCCGCGGGACAGTCGCCGATGGCGTGCGGGGAGGAAATCTGCGGCTTGCAGGAAGCGGCGAAGCGGGCGGAGAATCAGAGCGTGGTGCAATAGCGGGCGCTAGCCTGAGGCGAACTCCTGTCCGCGTTTTTCGGGCCCGACGGCGGTGACCAGGATGGCGACGATAAAGATCGTCGCCGCGCTGGCGGCCATGACCGTGGCGTAGTTGTGCTTCGCGGCCAGCGATGCTTCCAGCAGGACGATGCCGCTGGCGACCAGGTTGCCGCATTGGTAGGCGAAGCCGGGCATGGAGCCGCGGATGTGGTTCGGCGAAAGCTCGTTGATGTGGGCGGGGATGACGCCCCAGGCGCCTTGGACCATGAACTGAAGCGCGAACGCGCCGGCGGCGAGCTTGGCAACCGCGCCAGGCATGGCCCAGAAGGGGATAGCCACGATCGCCAACGCGAAGGCGATGATCATGGACTTTCTTCGGCCGATGCGGTCGGAGAGAAGGCCGAAGAAGATGCCGCCCAGGATGGCGCCGATCATCGAGATCTCAACGAGGGTGGCTTTTGTGTCCACACTCAGGCCAAGGTAGCGCAGCAGGAATGTGGGGTAAAGATCTTGGGTGCCGTGCGAGGCGAGGTTGAACATCGACATCAGGGCGACGAGGTAGAGGAAGATCGGCCAGTGGGCAACGAGGCCGCGGGCGAGGTTTTGCCAGGAATCGGCTTTGTTCTTTTGCCAGACTTCCGATTCTTTCACCGCGAAGCGGACGAAGACGGCCAAGATTGCGGGGACGCCGCCGATATAGAACATCACACGCCAGCCGAAGTGGGGGAAGACGAATTCGTAGGCGATGGCGGCGGCGAGGTAGCCGAAGGCGTAGCCTTCCTGAAGGATTCCTGAAAGGACGCCGCGGAATTTGGCGGGGACTTTTTCCATGATGAGCGATGCGCCGACGCCCCATTCGCCTCCCATGCCGATGCCGAAGAGGGCGCGGAGGATAAGGAATGTGGTGAAATTCGGCGCCATGCCGGAGAGGACTTCGACGATGGAATAGAAGACCAGGTCGATCATAAGGGGGATTCGCCGGCCCCATCGGTCGGCGATCAGGCCGAAGATGAGAGCGCAACGGGCCTGAAGGCGAGCGTCACTGTGAGCGCCAGGGCCATCTCGGCATCGGTTTTGTGAAAATCGTGGGCGATGTGCGGCAGGGTCATGACCACGATGAAGAAATCGAAGGCATCGAGTGACCAGCCGAGGAATCCGGCCAATACGGCGGGGAAGGCCTTGGGGGGAAGAGGAGGGGACCTCCATTGGGAGAGACATTAACAATGCCGATTGCCGATTGCCAAGCCGCAGCCGGAGGCGAGGAGCGGTACCCCGCATAGGCTGGAGGCCGTGGGGCGGGACGCCCCTATCTCACTGTGAGAAAATTCGGCGGTTCGGAATTTACTATTTTGCGATATAGTAGAAATTCAACTGAATGAACATTTCGGCGATTCATTCGAAGCCTGCCGACGAAGTAGGCGGTAAGGCGAGCGATAACGCACAACCGGCGGCGACCGTCACTGACGCCGCGCCGTCCGAGGCGCTGTGTCAACAGCTCATGGATTTTCTTGATCGCCATCGCAGGGCGATCCTGCTTGCGGTCGCGGCGGTTTATCTGCTGGGGTTCAACGGGCAATGGCTGCTTCAGCCGGATAGTGCGCTTTATCTTTGCCTGGCACGAAACCTGGCACGGGGGTGGGGATATACGTTTGGCGGCGTGCTGCACGACACGGCGTGTCCCGGTGTTCCGATGGCGCTGGCGGCGTTTTACCGGCTGTTCCCGGACCACATTATTCTTGCCGCCGACCTGCTGATGTGGGTGTGCGGGGTGGTGGCGCTGGCACTGGTCTATCGGCTGGTGCTGCTGGCGTATGACCGAAAGACGGCGCTGCTGGTGACCTGTGCGGTGGCGATCACCACCGAGTTTTATCGATACGCCTTCTCGGTCCTCACGGACATGCCATTTCTAACCGGCGTGATGGCAGTGCTGGCGGGGCATGAAGGGGTTTTTCATTCGAGCCCGTCGCGCCGGGCGCGGTGGTGGGATTGGGCGCTGCTGATCGGCGGGCTGATCGTTCTTATCACCACGCGGCCGGTCATGATCGCGTTCCTGGCGGCGTGGTTTGTCTCGCTGGGGTTTGCCGCGGTGGTTCGGCGAAATTTGAAGGCGGCCGGCGCGATTGCGCTGTGCGCGGCGATTTTGGTGGTCTTCTTCGTTTTCGATCCGCGCCGGCGGGGGCATGGGCTGGTCAGCGGGTATCTCCAGTATGCAGTGCATCAGCTCACGCATTTCGACGATCTGCGGAACGCGATCGAGCTGAATCTCGGGAGGCTTTTGAATCCGCTGATCGCGAAGGCCGCGTTCGGTTTGCGGCTGGGGGGCTGGTGGTGGCCCAACGCGATTTTTGGGTTTTGCATCATCGCCGCGGCCGTGGCGCTGATCCGCAAACGCATGCTCTGGGGGCTGTGGGTAATCGCCCTGATGGCGACGCTTTTGATGACGGTTTCGGACGACCGGTATCTTCTGCCGATTCTCCCGCTGATCGTGCTGGGGTGGTGGGACGTCATCCGGCGATTCAACCTGCGGTTTCCCACGCCGGTGGGTAACTGGATATTTTTGTTGCTGGTCGTGCTTGGGACGGTTCCCAACGCAATTCTGCTCGGCGGGTTTGTGATTCACCAGAGGTGGATTCCGTTTCTCGACGGGTATCAGAATGGGAAATTTGCGCCGGTCGTGCAGATGGCCGAGCAGATCCCGGCCCAGACAACGCAGGAAGACGTGATCCTCTGCCCGGAGAAATTGGCTCGCATCATGGCGTTTTTGTCGGATCGGATGTTTTATGAATTCAACGAGCCGATCAAGGCGAAGAACGGGCACATGCTGGTGATTCTCGATCCGGCGGACATCGAATATAAGCGATGGTTGAAGCGGGCGCAGGTTTATGCGTATGGCGATCCGCTGATTACCGTGAACCGCGGCCCCAATCTTCCGCCGCTGACGCTGGAACGGGCGCGGTTTGCGTTACCAGATGATGAGCGGACGCACGATGTGCCAATAGGTCCGTAGCAGGGGGTTGCCGATCCGGCGAAGGATTGTGCTGCGCAATTCGGGGAGATCGATTTCCGATACGAAAGTGCGGACGAACTGGCGGTCGTCGATCCGCCGGCGATCCTGAGCGCGGCGGCGATGTTCCAGCAGCCTTGCCAGGTTCTTTCGGCACAGGAAGAAGCGATAGGCGGCCAGCTTCTGGCCTAGCACGCCGTTGCGCCAGGCGAAATAGAGCTGGCCGAATTCCATGGCGATGATCGCGGGCAGAAGAATCAGCAGCGTGGGGAGCTTAAAATACGTCGCCAGCAGATACCAGCGGTTGCGCTCGAGGTAGAAATAGAATTTGTAATCATGGCGGTATTCGTACTGGTGCCAGACGACGGATGCGGGGATAAAGTGGATTTTCAAGCCGAACTGGCGGAGTTTCCAGCCGAGTTCGGCGTCTTCGAGGTAGAGGAAGTAGAGATCGTCGAAGATGTCGGCGTTGCCCAGCGCTTCGGCGCGGATGACGGCGGCGGCGCCGGAGGGGAAGTCGATTTCGCAGATCTGGTCGTGGGAGCCGTCGTCGATCTGCCCGTAGGCAGTGACGAGGCCGAACCCGAGATAGTGGCTGCGATTGCCGGCGGTGTTGAAGCGGTTGGGAGGGTCGGCGAGAAGCACCTTGGGTTGGACGGCGGCCGTGGAAGGGTTCGAATCGAGATGGGCAAGAAGAGGGGCGAGCCAGTTGGGGGCGACGGTGACGTCCTGGTTGATGAGGGCGACGTACTTGAGATTGGAGAATTTCTCGCGCATGTCGCCAGCCGGCGTTGATGCCGCCCGCGAAGCCGCGGTTGTCAGGGAGGCGAATCAGCTCGACATTTGGGAATTCCGCCGCGACGAAATCGGCGCTGCCGTCGGTGCTGGCGTTGTCGATGACGATGATGGAGATTTCAGCGTCGGCAGTGGCGGCCTTCTGAAGCGAGCGCAGGCAATCGGCGATGTATTTGCGGCCGTTGAAGCATGCGATCAGGATCGCGAGGCGTGTCATATCATCGGTGCGCCGGATCGGAGGACTCGGCCGGCTTGCCCTCGCCGGTGGGGCGGTCGCCCATGCCGTGCTTTTCCATCAGGATGCCGACGATCTGCGCCAGCGTGGCAATCTTACGGTCCTGGAGGCTGACGATGGTGAGCAGCTCGAAAATCACCAGGATAAAAAATGCCGCCACGCACAGGAGGGAGACAGTTTGATATTGAACGCCCAGCTTGTGCCCGACCCAGCCGATCGCCGACGGCCAGACCGCCAGGAGCAAAAATGGCAGCCCGGTGAGCAGGAAAAGAATCATGTGGCGTTCCTTGAGCCGATAGGAACGCATCCGCCGAACGGCGACGATCATCACCGTCGCTCCGAAACAGATGAGGATGATTCTCGCGGCCATGCAGGCTCAAACAGGAAAAAAAGAAGAGAACCACGGATTACACGGATTTCACGGATATTTGTCACTGCACGTCAATTTTCCCGCTCGGCCAGGGCTGGCGGATCATGTCGAGGAAGAGGCAGAAGCTGACTTTCAAAACATAATACAGACCGCGAAGAAGGCTGATGCTGCTCTTTCCGTACATTCGCCGGCGCATGCGCGTGGCGACTTCCACAACCTTGAATTTCGAGCGGTGAAGCAGCAGCACGACCTCCGGCTCCGGATAATCTTCCGGATACCAGTGGGCGTAGGCGAGAATGACCTTGCGGTTGGCTGCCCGGAAGCCGCTGGTGCAGTCGGTGATTTTCAGACCGGTGAGAATGCGGATCCAGGCGCTAAGGACCCGAATGCCCGTCATGCGGGTGAAGGAGGGGACGAGACTTGGCGCCGCCAGGAATCGCGAGCCGACGACCAGGTCGGCCGGGCCGCTGACCAGGGCCTGGACCAGTTTTTCCACCTCGCACGGCCGATGCTGCCCGTCGCCGTCGACCTGGATGGCGACGTCGTAGCCGTGGCAGGCCGCGTAGCGATATCCCGTCTGCATCGCCCCACCGATGCCCAGGTTAAAGGGCAGGCTCACCACCGTGGCGCTGGGGGGGATTTGCCGGGCGGTGCCGTCGGTCGAGCCGTCGTCGATCACAAGAATATGGCAATCCGGCAGGGCGCGATTCAGGCGGTTCACCAGTTTCGCGACCGATTGGCTTTCGTTGAAGGCGGGAACGATGATGAGACACTTGAGCTGCTGGAAAACCGTGGTCGGCTCTGCCGGGGGGCTTTGGGTCGCCGGCAAATCCAGCTTCACAGGTAGGCTGTGCTGGACCGGATCAAAAATCGTCGTTCTCAGTCGCATTATGCTCTATGTATCTTGCTCATTTGACGTGGATTAGTCCAACCAAATACGATAACTGACGGGGAACGGAAAATCACTATCGCAACTTCGATGGGCATGGAAAAATCTGAAAATTTCACGATCGACGGCTTCGTACGACAACGGCGAATCCGCCCCACGCTCAGCGTCCAAACCCTTTTCTGGGCCATGGCCCTGCTTCTGGTCGCAACCGTGGCGGGCACTTACTGGATCGGCCAGGTGCGGATTGAATATGGGCGGTCTTTGCTGAGGGTCCATAACACGGTCGATGCCCTCAACGTAGTGCTCTCCACCTTAAAAGATGCTGAAACCGGCCAGCGGGGTTATCTCCTGACGGGGAATTCGACGTATCTGGCGCCCTATACCACGGCAGTCGGCCGGGTGGACGGGCAATTGGCCGATCTCGATGCGCGGGTCAATGAAGGGTTGCTGGATAAGGATGACGTGAGTCGGCTTCAGGAGCTTTGCCATGAAAAAATGGCGGAGTTGAAACTCACCATCGACCAGCAGCGGGGTCCCGAAGGATCCGCGGCGGCATTGGCAACCGTCAAATCCAACGTCGGCAAGCAGTTCATGGACGACATCCGCACGCTGATCACCCACATGATCGACCAGGGGGAGCAGCGGCAGCTCGCTGTCCAGCAAAAGACCGAGCGGGTTACCGACATCCATACACTCGCATTTGCCTTTACCGCCGGGATCAACCTTATATTCCTCGCCTGGGCGTTTAACCAGATCCAGCAGGAAATGCGCCGGCGAGAAGTTGTGGTCGATGACTTGGCCCGCCAGCAGCGCCTGACCGCAGTAACGCTGGCGAGTATCGGCGACGGGGTGATCGTCACCGACGCGAAAGGAAATATCGTTTTCATGAACGCCGTCGCCGAGCAGCTCACGGGATGGACCTCCGCGGAAGCGGGCGGGAAACCGTGCGGGGTGATTTTCCGGATCGTCAACGAAACGACGCATAAGCCGGTGCCTAATCCCGTCGAAAAGGTTCTGGAGACCGGTGTGGTGCAGGGATTGGCGAATCATACGGTGCTGATCCGCAAGGACGGCTCCGAATTGCCCATCGACGACAGCGGGGCGCCGATCCGCGGGGACGATGGGATCATTCACGGCGTTGTGCTGGTCTTCCGCGATTTCACCGAGCGAAAACAGTTCGAGCAGAACCTCCAGCACGCCAAGGAAGAGGCCGAGAGCGCCAACGTGGCCAAGGACAATTTTCTGGCCGTTCTTTCGCACGAGCTGCGCACGCCGCTCACGCCTGTCGTCGTCACGCTCACCTCCTGGACGCAGAACCCGTCGTTTCCGGTCGAGTTTCGCGAGGACCTAGGCACGCTCCGGCGATGTGCGGAGCTGGAAGCGCGATTGATCGACGATCTGCTTGATCTTACCCGCATCGTGCGTGGTAAGCTGGCGCTGCACATGGAAGCCGTCGACGTTCATGCCATGCTCGATGGGGTGACGCGGATCTACCGGTCCGATCTGAACGCCAAGTCGATCGTGCTGGAGATGCACCTCAACGCCGAATCGCGATTTGTGATGGCGGATGCCGGGCGGCTTCAGCAGGTTTTCTGGAACATCCTCAAAAACGCCGCCAAGTTCACGCCGGCCGGCGGCAAAATCGAGATCAAGTGCCTCAACCCGGCGAGCGGCCGGGTCGAGATCAACATCACCGACACCGGCACCGGCATGACGCCCGAGACGATCAAGCGGATTTTCCAGCCGTTCGAGCAGGGATCGGCAGAGATCGTTCGGCAGTATGGCGGGCTGGGACTGGGGCTGAGCCTGAGCAAGGCGTTCGTGCAGGCCCAGGGCGGAACCATCGCGGCTAAAAGCGAGGGGCTGGGGAAGGGCTCGACGTTCACGATCTCGATGCCGACAACTTCCGCGCCGGTGATGCCGTCGATCCCCTCTTCAAAGCCGGGCGCGGCGCCCAGGCCCGCTGCGGGGTCGACGCGGCCGCTGAGGATTTTGCTGGTGGAAGATCACGACGACACCTCGCGGGTGATGAGCCGGCTGCTGGAGCGGCTTGGGCACCAGGTGCGGACGGCCGATTCGGTGGCGTCGGCGCTGGTGGCCGCGGAGGAGCCGTTCGATCTGCTGCTCAGCGACATCGGGCTTCCGGATGGAACGGGGATCGATTTGATTCAGCAATTGCGCCAGCGAGGTAAAAACGATTTTCCGGCCGTGGCGCTGACGGGGTTTGGAATGGAAGAAGACATTCTCAAAACCCGCGAGGCGGGGTTTACGGATCATCTCACCAAGCCGATCAATTTTCAGAGGTTGCAGGGGGTGGTGCAGAAGGTTGCGGAGGGGTGAAGAATTTGGGGGGTGGCGCGAAGTGGTTTTTTGGGGCGGCGATGTTTTTTTGGTTTGGGGCAATCAAGACAAAACTGGACATTCGGTAGTAGTATACTCAGGGTTTAGCCGCCGGGGCCACTTTGGCATACAATTTGCCCATGAAAAAGGCCAAGCTCCCCGACCCCGCCGTAACCGCCAAGCGGATCGTTGACGAGACAATCAAGCGCCATGAGGAGCAGCTACCGCCCGGCCTGGAGGCCGCGTGGAAGGCGTGGGCGAAGGGGATTCAAAAAGTGGATGAACGGGGGATGACGTTGTTGCGGGCGGCGTTCTTTGCGGGGGCGGAAGCGGGACAACGGATGATGTCCTAATTTTTCTCTATCCCCAATTTCTCGGAAAGAATCGAGCGATCTGGTCGAACGAATAGGCCATCGTACGAGACGCCCAAATTTCAATGTCGCTTATTACATCCGTGGCATACCGAATAAAGTGTTCGGATATGTGGGGTTCACCATCCAAATTTCGGCCATCGGTTTGATTCCATCCGGCCATCGCGAGATGAATACCAGATACAGATCGCTCCAGGTCGGCGAGCGGCCAATCTACTTGCCAATGAGGTCGCCCCAACCTGTCGCCCCCGTATCCCTTTTGCGGCCACTCTACGCGGAACAACTGATCGTCAATGGGGCCTAATCCGGTTTCTCTTCCCCAAAAGAACGTGAAGGCGGCATCTTTCAAATCAAATTCGTCGTCTTTCTTCCTGATCCATATTTCCCGCCACGCTACCCACGAGAATTCTCCAACATCCCAGTCGTCGCTGGTTTCTATCGCGGAAACGATTGGGCATTGTCCACGACCCCCGGACCGGAGCCCATATTGTTGTGTTCGGTTTCTGCTCCAAAGAAAGAATTCTATATCTGCCATAAGCGCTCTCCTATGCCAGCCCTGCCTGGATTCTGGCATCGGAGCAATATCGCATCCATTTCTAAGGTTTGACCCAAAGCTCCGCGATAGGCGCTCGTGCATCGCGTTAATTTCTCCGCGCGAAACGCCTGCCATGTCTAGCTCCTCGCTGCGCTTGCTAAGTCCGCCAGCGTAATTCCATAAACGTGAGCCACGATTAAATTGAGCCGGTTGAGATCAACTAAGCGATTCGTGAATAAATTCAATCCAATGCGCGACAATTCCTTCACGTCGTCCGGGACAACGCGACTTTCGTCAGTAAGGTCTGGCAGAAACGCATTAGATACAAACCTATCAGAAAGATTAAATTGTCCCCCTTGAACCCTTGGGCAATATTGGGACAACATTGTCTCGAATACCGAACTGTTAAGCATCGCCACATAAGCCCACGGCAGTCCACTACGATTGAAGTCTATTTCTTCCGCCTCCTCATCCCCATTGTCTTGGGCGGAATTCCATCGCCAGATATAACCCTGAACCACGACGAAACGGCCTTCCACATCAAAGCTGAAACTTCCCGTCTCGCCGAAATATGCCGTGACGATTTTTGGTACTTTGGGCCATCTTCGTTCACGCGTGAGAAGCCACCAATTGTTTTGTCCGAATCCTTCTCGCTTTAAGAGGCGATCTTCGAAAGGCTGTAGCCAACCATCAAAATAATTCGGAACCATTTCGCGCAGTTCATCAACGGTGGTTATTCGCGTCTTCGGATTTGGATCGTTGTCCTCTGGTTTCAAGTAGGGATAAAAGACATATTCCTCTTCAAGAATTTGGCCGCCCCTAATTGTGGAAGATCCAATTGCGGGCATAAAGTATTCGCGCTCATCTTCGGGCAGACCGAGAAATTCAGCCTTGGAAAGAATAAAAGCGCTATTCAGGCCCGTTAGGACGCCTTGGTCGATCGAAAACAATTCTCCAACGGTCGCAATTTCGCTATCTTTAAGGCGGCGGATCAATTCCATCATCTTTTTCGACCGGGGCATCCAACTTACGGATGTTATTATGGATGGGGGAGCTGTAAACACACTGAACGAGTCATCGTCCGCATGTTCTCCGTCTGGGCGGTTCCGGCGAATTGCACGCAACGATTCATCTTCCGCTCCCTCATCGGAGAGGAGAACGTGCACCGGCCTTGGTAAATCGTCTTCGGAAATCTTCCGCTGCATTACAACAAAAGCGGGTTCAACCATCGCGTTTTGAAAGAAACTGTATCCACGAAACCGCCCGACAAGCGCCATGTTCGCCAGTTCCATAACCGCTTTCCGCCACCGTTCCCCGGCGTTTGATTCTAGTAGCGGGCTCGGAAGAACCGAAGCAAAGGTTCCACCCATCGCCGTTGAATTCGCAGCCTTCCAGATGAAGGCCATTGCCTTGTCGGCATGGCCCTTAAACAGCTTGCCAAGCACTTCGCGCACCATGTTCCTATCGTCGGCATGCATCTTTTTCCACGCGGCAAATGGTGGATTTGTGAGAATCAGATCAGCAACTGGCCATTCTGCGCATCGCATTCTGATCGCTGATCTCGGTTGTAACTCTCAAATCGCGCAACGCCGCATCTCTTGCGGAGCGATGTAAACAGAATTCTGAAATCGCACAGGAAACGGCCGAAGTATCAAAGCCAATTAATTTGATCGCACGTTTACATGCTGTAGCTGCCAGCTCTTGCAAGGCATGCTGAAGAAAAACCCCCGACCCGCATGCGGGGTCCAATATAACCATCTCTCGTTCGCGTTCTGTTCGACGATATGCCTTGAGTGCCTGTTGCACCATAGCCCTCGCAAGTGCTGGCTGTGTAAATCTCGCGTCGCGCTGAAGTGAAGGTTGATACGAGGGATTCTCGGCAAGCCCAGGCAACGATAATTGATCTTCTCGTTCCAATTCGAAATGCGCATCCTGATAGAGCGAGCCGGACGCATGGCGTATCAGCAAATCAGGCTCTAATTCACATCCGGTGGATGGATCAGGATCAATGAATGTTCCGGGAAGTCCACCGATCTCAATGCTTGCTGCGTCTGAGGGGATTCTATCAACTCCGACGCCATCGTCGTTGTTCTTTATCAGGTCGAGAGCGTCTTTGACTGTCCGACAACCGCGCCATTCGTCAGGACGCAACGAGCCCTTTCGAACCATTTCCGCCCCGACGAGAAAGGCATTAAAGACACGAATCGCGACAACGGCATCCATAATTTGTGGGGCCAAATTGGCCCGCACCCTGCGGAACGCGCCAAGCATTCGGCCTATTACGTCCGATGCCGATCTAGCCTTCGCCGACCCAATTCTTTCCGCAAAGGCCGTCGCCGCCTCAAGAGACGTTCTCGGAATAGGAAATTTTGTGGATTTGTCAGGAGAGTCCCACCGCCGGTGAATAACAACGTCAGCTTTTTTGTGAACGATTAACGAGTGGCGCAGATTCGCGGACCATGACCAAGAAAGAGGGCGGTTGCTGTAAATCAGCTCATTAGGATCGTCGGCCAGAAAAAGTCCAAAGCTAGACCGGCGTCCGTCCAAAAGCACAGCGAAGTCGCCGGCAATTCCTCTGGGTTGCTCTCCTCCAAACAAAGGGATGTTCACTAGGCCAATAGCATCCGCCCAGTCTTTGGTCGAGAACGGATTCCATTCGCCATTGTGAGGCATAATGCGCGAATTATCGCATGGCAATTAAAAGAAGTACAGCACTCCGCATCCGCCCATAAAAACGGCCTAGGGAATAAACGGAATCGGCTTTCCCATCCCCTCCAATTCCTGACGCGCGATGCCACGCAATCGTTCCCGAACCCAAGAAGACAAGGCAAGGCCAGACAGGGCGGCAGCATCCGAAAAACCCTGCTTTTCTTTGGCTTCCAATCGCACCTGGAGCAATTCTCCCTTAGAGTGGTCCGCAGGTTTTTTCGGTCTGCCTATATGTTTTTTCATCTCAACATTGTAATCACAAAAAACTTAGAAATCAATCATTTTGTTCTTGCGTTGTAATGTTTACGTAATTACAATAACTCACATGAAAAAGCTGAACATCGAAACGCGGGCAGCAGTTCTTACAGCTCTGGTTGAAGGCGTCAGCATCGCGTCAACCTGCCGGATGTTCGGCGTGAACAAGGTTACCGTTCTCCGGTTGCTGGCCGATGCTGGTACGCTGGCCGCGCAGTATCACGATTTGACCGTCTGCGATGTCCGTAGCCGCCGCGTCCAATGTGACGAAATCTGGCAGTACGTCGGTTGCAAACAAAAGAATGTCCCGATCGATCTTCAAGGTGTCTTTGGCATCGGCGATGTTTGGACGTGGGTTGCAATCGACGCGGACACAAAACTCGTCATCGGCTACACTGTGGGCCTTCGCAATGGGTGGTACGCTCACAAGTTTATGAATGATGTTGCGGATCGGCTGGCGAATCGCGTGCAGCTTACGACGGACGGATTGAAAGCCTATCTTGACGCAGTGGACACCGCTTTCGGAAACGACATTGACTACGCGCAGCTCATCAAAGTTTACGGCCCCGATAGGTCGGGCCCCGGTCGCTACAGCCCACCCGAAGTTGTCAGCATAAAGAAAGAGGCGGTATGCGGCGCGCCCGAGCCGAAGAAGATTTCCACGAGCTATATCGAGCGACAGAATCTGACGGTGCGGATGGGCAATCGGCGATTCACTCGCCTTACCAATGCGTTCTCAAAGAAGCTGGCGAATCACGAGCACATGGTTGCTCTGCAATACATGCACTACAATTTCATCCGCGTTCACATGACATTGAAGACGACGCCAGCCGTTCGGGCCGGAATCGCCAACAAAGAATGGACGATGCGTGATTTTGTGGAATTGCTGGAACGGGAAGAGCGGTTGCTGGGCGGCAGACTGACCGATTATAAGCCAGCGAAAAAGAAGCTCGCATGAGGTTTGGGAGATTGATGATTTGCTGAAGCCGATCGGCTGAGGCGCGGTACAATCGGTCGCGTGAAAAGCTTTCCTCGATGGATGCTATACGCGATGCTCGCCTTCTCTCTCTTCGCGAGTTCGATTTTGGTTTCCGGGTTTGAGATTCACGGGCTGGGGCAATTCAAGCTTCATACGCTCATAGGAACCTTTGGACCATTTTCGGATTCGACGCGAACGGTTCTTTTGATCGTTAGCTATGCGTGCCCAGCTTTGTATTTCATGGCGGCCGTTCTACTCTTCATGGATCGGCGAGCGCGAAAACGCGATTTGCGAGGACGCTGTGCAAAATGCGGGTACGACCTCCGCGCCACGCCGGATCGCTGCCCGGAATGCGGAACAACCCCCATGAAGTCAAGGCCGGTTTGATGTCCGAAGAGATGAATATTTTCCGATTACTTCAGAGTATACCACTACCGGACACTCGGCAACAAGCTGGGATGGATGGGTAAGCTGGGGAGCGCCTTTTGTCGTTTTTGGCACTATTTATAATCTTTAGTAGTCTATTTATGCTGCCCGGGTTTCGGGGGCGTGGTCTACGAGTTCGAATTCCTCCTCTTTTCCCTCCCTTGGTAGTCCGGGTGATGGTTAAGGGTGAATGGTGTCTGAAGTGCAGTTTGCCTATCGCTCACGAAAGTGCCGGTGAGTGATGCCCGGAGTGCAACCTGCCCAGTTAAGTGAACCCTATCCCATCCCGCGCCTTAAGCTGGCGCTGCCGATTTCGTCGCGTTATGAGATTGCAAGTGCCGCATTTTGCGTAGCAAAATTATATAAAAAATCTCCAGAAAAATATTGAACCTGGCTCATCACACTTCTAGATTCATCCTGCACATCAGGTGTTTGAAGATTTCAAGGGATGGGAGAAGAATATGGACCTTGCACCTCATTCTGTTAGACGTCTCTCGGCAATCAGTATTTACACCGCCGTTTGGCTGGTCCTGGCGATCGTTTCGGCACTCGATCTGACCGCCCGCGCGGGGGTCATTAACGGTTCGGTCATGCTCACCACGGATCCTGGGACGTCAAATCTCACCACCGTGGGCACCGATGACTGGGCAGTTTGGGGTGGCGCCTCCAACGAGACGCAGGGAAGCACAACCCCTTATGATGAGAAAAATGTCGCCACCCACGATATCCGGGGTATGACGCTGCTTGGCGGTCTGACCGTCTCCGGTTTGACCAACCGGACGAATCAGCCTGGCGAGTACACCTGGAGCGACGGAACGAATACGCCCGATCAGAGTTCGGCCCTGCCTTTGTTTATGCAGGCCTATCCGGTAAACGGTGGCGCCACAGATGGGCCGGCAGTCGGCACCGGGTTCCAGTTGACATTCGCCGCCAGCAGCACGGAATCCAGGACGCTGATTCTGACGTTGGGCTATGTGAATGTGACTGCTTCACTCACGGCAGCTCTGAGCGACGGCTCGGCATCGCCGTACACGGACGTTGAATCCTCGAGCGATAACGGCGCCAACTTTTCTATTTACACGATCACCTACGTGGCCAACTCCCCGGGCCAGACTCTGACAGTTGACTACACCACGACCGCGGACAACGGGCAGTACGACAACATCGCAGTCGAATCAGCGTCACTATCCGCCGTTGCAGTTGTTCCGGAGCCGATTTCGCTCTCGGTAATGCTCGCCGTCAACTTTAGTCTACATTTGATCCGTCCGCGCAACCGCCGTTGCTAATTGTAACCGAGCGTTAGCCGTGCGTGAGGTCGGTGCTCTGTCCGACTTCAATGATATAGCCGTCAGGATCGCGGATGTAGCAGCGTATTTCGCCGTACTTTTGCTTCGGCTCCGTGAGAAACTCGGCTCCTCGACTTTTCCATAATTCATAGCACGCTTGAATATCGGCAACGCGGATATTCAGGAAGCTGCTGACCTTATCCGGGTCGGCGGGGACGTCGAGCGTTACCGTCGGCTTGTCCGGGGTGGGGCCGCCGCCGACGTTGACAATCAGCCAGGAATTCGCGATCTGAATGTGCCCAGAGGCGCCCTTGCTGTCGCCTCTGCTCAGAACGCGGCCGCCGAAGACCTTTTCATAAAAATCAGCCGATCGGTCGATGTCGGCGACGGTGATGAAATGTGTGACGGTGAACCCAACGCGCGGGCGCAACTCATAGCTCTTTGGTTCGATTTGTACGCTGCTCATTGACGGCTCCTTTCGATGCGGTGCTCATTTTAAATACGGTCTCCCGAGTCCCCGCTCCGATTCATAAAAAGTCGATCGACGGCAGCTAGCTTCGTTGTGAATCCCAGTCGTCCGGCACCCTTCCCGCCGGTCCGGGCGTGGGCTGACTTGCGGGATGCGCGTGCGGCGGAGGCAATTCCACGCCTTCGATCATCGCCTGCGTCTCGTAATCGTAGAACCAGTCCTCGCCCGGCTCAAAGCTGCAGATGATGTGATGCCCCGTCTCGGCCGCGTGCTTTGATGCATGTTGATTGGGAGAGCTGTCACAGCATCCGATGTGCCCACACTGCGCACAGCGACGGAGATGAAACCACCAGTCTGTCGGGGACGCCAGGCATTCCATGCATCCGTCGCCACTTGGTTTGGAAGCGGGGTTAATTCCGGGGTGAGCTTTTTTCATTTTGGGTTTTCCTTTCGGCGCTGCGTGTCCGGCAGGGATTTTAAGGTATCAGCAAGATGTTCGCGATACCACATTTTTTTTGCCGCCGTCGGAAGACGCGCCCGACAAGTGGGACGGCTACACGGGGAGTTTGTAATTCAATTCAAGATTGCGTACATCGATCCGGCGGGAAAACGGAATTGAATGTTGTCGCCGGAAGATTTCAGCGCCGTGCGGGTTAACGGATATCCGGCAGTGTCCAGTGCCGTCAATTGCGAAAGATGCGGATTGCGGATCGTGAGGGTGATGTCGTTATCTTCGACGAGCCAGGGCGGCTGGCCGGCTTGGGTGACCTTGAAGCCCTGGTATTGGTGCCCGCTATCGCTGAAGTCGATCGGCTCCTGCGTCCAGCCGGCCAAGTGCGCGGCTGCGCCGACTTGAACGAGTATCCGTTGGGACTGACTCAGCGGTTTTCCATCCATCGAAACGGCAAGGACCGTGGCATGGGCGTTGTTGGCGGTGATGTCGATCGTGCTCAGATGGATCGCCCCGGCGGATTTTAGGAATCCTGTGGCGCCCTGGGCGGCGGGGGCGTCGAGGGTGCATAGGCCGATGTTATAGTCCATGCGAATCTGGCCGGTGTTGCTGATGATGAGCTTTTTCTGGCGGTCGATACTGGTCGAGAAGTCGGCGAGCTGGTTGTTGCGCGGGTCGCCGCCATAGTTGACGATGACCGGGCCGACGAGGAAGGCGAGGGGATCAACGTCCTGGCGATATGGGCCGGTCTCGGTGGGTTGGCCGGACATGCGGTTGGGGTCGAAGGCGGTGCCCTCGGAGATGAGAGGGGGTTTGCGGTTCCACAGATCATTCAGCGGGCGGTTTTCGATGACAGCGGGTTGGCCCTGCTGGACATAGCCGTTGCGATACATGATCGCGGCGGCGGGGAAATTGCCCATGATGGAGGGGGTGGAGATGGTCCATTTTTTGAGGGGGAATTGGCCAGCGACTTTCACGAAGGGGAAGCGCGGGTCGTTGAGATATTGTTCCGCGGTGGCGGTGAACCAGTAATAGCCGGCCAGGCCATTGAGGGATTCGTAGGCGGCGACCAGGAACGGGCCTTCGTCCTGAAAATCCATCGGCGAAACCCAGGTGCTTTCGGTGACGATCATGGGATGGCCCATCGCCTGCTTGAGATTGGTGGGGAGGTCCCAGGGATTGAGGACGGCGGGATGATCGGTGAAGAAATCGCCGGGGTCGATTCGCCAGCCGACGTTTTTGCCGGCGTGGACGGCGTTGAAATATTTATTGACGGCCATGACGTCGGCGGGGGTGTTGCAATAGCGCTCGACGTCGTTGAGGGTGACGGCATCGGCGGTGAGCCAGTTGCAGCCGTTGATGAGCTGGCGGCAGCCGAGGTCGTGGCGGTAGAAGTTCACCATGCGGACGTAAAAATCGCGCTCGAGAGCGGCGAAGAATTCGAGCTGATCGCGGAGGCGGCGGGCCATGCCGACGCGATGGGGGATGGTCCATTGGTAGATGGGGAGGATGGCGACGTCGCCGACGGGGAAGTCGTCGCCGGTTTGGGTGATGTTGTCCCAGGCGTCCCATGCGGAATTGAGCGAGCCGTATTTTATGGCCAGCCATTTGCCGAAGATGCGGCCGAGCAATTGCTTCTGTGGGGGGTGGATGGCGTCGACGGTCCAGAAAAACATGCCGTCTTCGTTTTGCACTTCGATGATGGCGACGGCGGGATCCTGGCTGAGAGGGATGCCGGTGTATGGATTGGTTTGCGCGTAGAGCTTGGCGGCCCAGGCTTTGTATCCCTGCTGGAGCCTGGGGTTGAAGAAGAGAAGGCCCCAGAGGTCGGAGCGGCCGTCGTATCCGTCAATGCCCCAGTTGGCGACGGGGCGATCGGTGGCCCAGTAGGGGGAGATGGTGACGTAGATTCCTTCACGTTTGAAGGCGGCGACGGCGCGCCAGATGCCGTCGATTTGTTTCTGGCTGACGTCGGTGAGATTTGCGCCGTCCCGGCTGGAGCCGATCTGGGCGTGGATGCGGACCATGTTGACGCCGAGCTTGGCGAGGAAGCGGGCGTGGCGGGCGAGGGTTTGGGCGTCGGAGGTATAGAGGTCGGAGCCGCAGGCCCAGAAGCGGATGGGTTGGCCGTCGCCGCGAAGGAAGCCGTGGGTGGGGGAGGCGCTGTCGGGGGAGGCGCGGATGAAACCGGTTTGGCCGGCGATGGGTTCGTTCATGGAGCGGAGGTCGAGGAGGGCGGTGGGGGTGAAGGGATCGGGGGGGTGGACGAAGGCCCAGGTGTCGGCGGGGGCGAGGGGGGTGAGTGCGGCGAGAATCGCCACGAAAATCAAAGGGGTCGGGAGTCTTTTCAAAGACTCCCGACCCCTTTGATTTTTATGGTGCAACCCCCTCCTCTGCCCTCTCCCGGAGTACCGGGGGCGGGGGAAGCGGTGGGGAACTTCGTGGAATTCAGGCGCGGCCATATCCAAGCCATGAGGGGAGGTTTTTTTCGCACCATTGGCGGTACTGCTCCATCGTGTCGAAGGAGCGGAAGCGGGCGTCGTCGAGGACGGGCTTGTAGGTGCGGATGAAGGCGTATTTCATGCGCTGCTCGAGGGGGCGACGGGCTGCGGCCTCGAATTCGGCGAGCCATTCGGGGGGAATATTCGGGTTCTGGGGCATTGGGGGTATTTTACGATGGATCGGAGGGGATTAACATGGTTTAGATGTAGATGGACGCGTTTCACATTCGGAAAATTTGTATGTTCGCGGAATTTTTTCTCAGACCCTCACCCCGACCCTCTCCCGGAGTACCGGGCGAGGGGGAAAGGCGCGGAATGCGCTTGCGGTGGAAGTATACTGCTCAAATTATTCTGCTCATTACTCCGCTAATCGCTCTGGCGGATCCGCCGGAGGCGATTAATTTGCGCAATACGGTTACGGTGCAGGTTGTCGCCAAGACTAAGGCGGCGGTCGTTAATATTTCGACGACGAAGATGATTCGGCAGTGGGTGAGCCCGTTCGGGAACGATCCGTTTTTTCAGCAGTTTGGGCAGTTGGAATCGGTGCCGGCGGATTCGCTGGGGAGCGGGTTTATTATCCATAAGGATGGGTATGTCGTTACCAATAATCATGTGATCGACCGGGCGACGCAGATTACCGTCGAGCTGGAGGATGGGCGGAAATTGCCGGCGCAGCTTCTGAGCGCCGATGCCGAGAATGATCTGGCACTGCTGAAGATAACGGACAAGCAGCCGTTTCCGACGATTTCGCTGGGGGATAGTTCGGACCTGATGATTGGGGAGCCGGCGATCGCGATCGGGAATCCGTTTGGGTACAGCCATAGTGTGAGTACGGGGATTGTGTCGGCGCTGCACCGCGATCTGAAGGACGTGGAAAACAAGGCGAGTTTGGCGAATTTGATTCAGACGGATGCGGCGATTAATCCGGGGAACAGCGGAGGGCCGCTGCTGAATGCGTATGGGCAAGTGATTGGGATCAATACGGCGATCCGCTCGGATGCGCAGAACATTGGGTTCGCGATTCCGATCAACCGGCTGCGCGATCTGATTCCGGAGCTGATGAATCCGGCGCAGATCAGCAAGCTGTCGATGCCGATTAAGTTGAAGGAGGAGCGGGAGATTACGCCGCCGGCGAATGTGAAGGTGGCGGTGGTGACGGATGACAATTCGGAGACGGTGCTGGACATCGGCGGGGTGAAGCCGGGGAATATTATCGATGCTTATGATTTGCTTCTGCTGGCGCGGGCCGGGCGCGGGGTGGTGATTGATTTTACGGATGGGAAATCGGAGACGCTGACGCCCAAGCCGGTGCCGTTGCCGGATGCGGTGATGGAGGCGAAGGCGAAGCTGGGGATTACCGTTGAGCAGCTCACGCCGATGCTGGCGCAGAGATATCATCTGGATCAGACGGAGGGGATTTTCATCGATGGCGTGGAGGCGGACAGCATCGCGGGGCGGGCGGGGCTGCGGGCGGGGGATATTCTGGTTCAGATGGGGCGGTATCACGTTTCGACGATGGATGATCTGGCGGCGCTGCTGAATCGGCTGCCGGATTCGGGGCAGGTAAGGATTGCGGTGATTCGCGATGATCAGGTTGCGGTGGGGGCGCTGGATTTTGGGGATGAGCGCCAGTGAGCGGAGTTGCGGGTTGCGAGTTGCGAGTGTAATGCACAAGCCGCTGGTCCCCAGTTGCGAATTGTAGATCATAACTTCTTAGCCATGCACATCGTGATTGCGCCGGACAAGTTCAAGGGTTGTCTTACTGCATCCGAAGCGGCGGAGGCGATGGCTGCTGGAGTGAAGCGGGCGTGGCCGGACGCGATCGTGGATCGCTGTCCGATGGCGGATGGGGGGGAGGGGACAGTTGATGCGCTGGTGACGGCGACGGGAGGGAAATTTTTCACGCGGCGGGTTACCGGGCCGCTGCCGGAGATGAAAGTCGATGCGCGGTTCGGAATTCTGGGGGATGGGAAGACGGCGATCATTGAGATGGCGGCGGCGAGCGGGTTGGCGCTGTTGCGGCACGATGAGCGGAATCCGATGTTCACGACGACCTTCGGAACGGGGGAGCTGATGATGGCGGCGGTGGGTATGGGGGTTTCGAAGATTATCCTGGGGATCGGCGGCAGTGCGACGATCGATGGGGGGATTGGGTGTGCGCAGGCGTGCGGGTTGCCGGTGATTCTGGAAGGCGGGGAGCCGCTTTCGGCGACGGAGCCGCTGGTGGGGGGCGATCTGCCGCGGGTCGTGCTCATCAAGCATGGGAGGGGGAGTGCGATTGAAAGAGTCGAGATTGAAGTCGCTTGCGATGTGGAGAATCCGCTCTATGGGCCGAACGGGGCGGCGGTGGTTTATGGGCCGCAGAAGGGGGCGAACGCGGAAGAAATTCGGCGGCTCGATGCCGATCTGATGGAGCTGGCGCGGCGGTGTGGAAAGACCGCGGAGGCGAATTTGAAGGGGGCGGGGGCGGCAGGGGGATTGGGGTTTGCGATGGCGGCGTTTTTTGGGGCAAAACTTAATCGCGGGATTGAAATTGTGATGGACACGACGGATTTTCGGAAGCGGATCGCGGGGGCGGATTTTTGTATTACAGGAGAGGGGAAGTTGGATGCGCAGAGCCTCAGTGGGAAAGTGGCGGGGGGGGTTGCGGCGGCGTGCCGGGAAGCGGGGGTGAAATGTTTTGTTGTGGCGGGGTCGGTGGAGCGCGGGGTGGATTATCGCGCGGCGGGGATTGATTCAGTGGTGCCGCTGATGGATGGGAAGATTACTCTTGCAGAGTGTATGACGAGAACGGCCGAGCTGTTGGAAAAAGCGGCATTCGCCCTCACCCTAACCCTCTCCCAGAGTACTGGGCGAGGGGATAAAAGGGAATAAGAGGGGATAAAAGGCGGCAGAGTTAGCTGACCAATTCCCCTTCGACGACTTCCGGTGATCGCGTGAATTTGAAGGTGTGCTTGGCCGAATCGACGTCGATGGTGATCGTATCTCCGTCCGCGAATTCGCCGGCGAGGATTTTGCTGGCGACCGGGTTTTCGATGCGCTGCTGAATCACCCGCTTCAGGGGGCGGGCGCCGTAGGCGGGGTCGTAGCCTTCCTCGGCGAGGAGTTTTACCGCGGCGTGGGGATAGCGTCAGCTTGAGGTGACGGTCGGCCAGACGCTTGCGCAGGTGGTCGATCTGCACGTCCACGATTTTGCCGATCTGATCGCGCGTCAGGGAATGGAAGAGAATGGTTTCGTCGATGCGGTTGAGAAATTCGGGACGGAAGTGATCCTTGAGCAGGGCTTTGACGGCGGCTTCGACTTCCCATGATTCGGCGTCCTTGCTGGCGAGCTTTTGGATCTCGGCGCTGCCGATGTTGCTGGTCATGACGATGACGGTGTTCTTGAAGTTGACGGTGCGGCCCTGGCCGTCGGTGAGGCGGCCGTCGTCGAGGACCTGGAGCAGGACGTTGAAGACGTCGCGATGGGCTTTTTCGATTTCGTCGAAGAGGACGACGGAATAGGGCTTGCGGCGGACGGCTTCGGTCAACACGGCCGCCTTCTTCGTAGCCGACATAGCCGGGCGGAGCGCCGATGAGGCGGGCGACGGAATGCTGCTCCATGAACTCGCTCATGTCGATGCGGACCATGGCGTTTTCGTCGTCGAAGAGGAATTCGGCGAGGGCCTTGCAGAGCTCGGTTTTTCCGACGCCGGTGGGGCCAAGGAAGAGGAAGCTGCCGATGGGGCGGTTGGGATCGCCGAGGCCGGCGCGGTTGCGGCGGACGGCGTCGGAGACGGCGCGGACGGCTTCGTCCTGGCCGATGACGCGCTTGGAGAGACGCTCTTCCATCTTCAGAAGTTTTTCGCGTTCGCCTTCGAGCATGCGGCTGACAGGGACGCCGGTCCAGCGGCTGACGACCTCGGCGATTTCTTCGGAGGTCACCTGGTCCTTGACCATCGCCTGGCCGGATTTCTGGAGATCGCGAAGGCGCTTGTTGGCCTGCTTCGGTCTGGCGTGTTCAGGTCGCGCATTTCGCCGTACTGGATTCGGGCGGCGGCTTCCCAGTTGCCCTGCGCGCTGCGCCTGCTCGAGTTCGGTCTGCTTGTTATCGAGCTGCTCCTGGAGGGATTTGATTGTGCGCATGGCGCCGACTTCGTTTTCCCAGCGGGCGGTGAGCGTGGTGTCTTTTTCCTTGCAGGCCGGCGAGTTCTTTCTCGGCCTTGGTGCGCTGCTGCTGGGAAGCGGGGTCTTTTTCGTGGCGCAGGGCTTCCAGCTCGATCTCCAACTGCATCATTGCGGCGGCGGATTTCGTCGAGCTCGGCGGGCATGGAGTCGTTCTCGATGCGCAGCCGGCTGGCGGCTTCGTCGATCAGGTCGATCGCCTTGTCGGGGAGAAAGCGGTCGGTGATGTAGCGATCGGAGAGAACCGCCGCAGAGACGATGGCGCCGTCGGTGATGCGCACGCCGTGGTGCGTTTCGTAGCGCTGTTTGAGCCGCGCAGGATCGCGATGGTGTCTTCGACGCTGGGCTGGGGGACGACGATCGGCTGGAAGCGGCGTTCCAGAGCGGCGTCTTTTTCGATGTGCTTGCGGTATTCATCGAGCGTGGTGGCGCCGATGGTACGAAGCTCGCCGCGGGCCAGGGCCGGCTTGAGCAGGTTGCCGGCGTCCATCGATCCTTCGGCCTTTCCGGCGCCGACGACGGTGTGGAGCTCGTCGATGAAGAGGATGATCTCCCCATCGCTGCCGGTGACTTCCTTGATGACGGCTTTGAGGCGGTCTTCGAATTCGCCGCGATATTTCGCGCCGGCGATCAGGGCGCCGATGTCGAGGGCGATGATGCGTTTGTTTTTGCAGGACGCTGGGGACGTCGCCGTTGAGCATGCGGATGGCGAGGCCTTCGACGATGGCGGTTTTACCGACGCCGGGCTCGCCGATGAGGACGGGATTGTTTTTCGTCCGGCGGGAGAGTACCTGCATGGTTCGGCGGATTTCCTCGTCGCGGCCGATGACCGGGTCGATTTTTCCCTGACGGGCCATTTCGACAAGATCGCGGCCATAGCGCTGAAGGGCCTGGTATTTTTCTTCGGGGTTCTGGTCGGTGACGCGCTGCCCGCCGCGGATTTCTTTCAGGGCCGCGAGGATAGCGTCGTGATTGACGGCGTTGACGCTGAGGATCTCCTTCGCCTCGCTCTTTACCTGTGCGAGGGCGAGCAGAAGGTGCTCGGTGGAAATAAATTCGTCCTTGAGCCGGTCGGCTTCCTTCTGGGCCTGGTTGAAGACGTCGTTGAGCGTCCGGCTCGGGCCGGTTTGGGTGCCGGTGGCTTTGGGGAGGCGCTCCAGCTCGCTGGTGACGATCCGGCGAATGCGCTCGGGGTCGGCGCCGAGCTTTTGGAGAAGGGGATTGAATACGCCATCCGTTTCGGACAACAGGGCGGCGAGCAGATGAAGGGGGGTAATCTCCGCGTGATCCATCTCCTGCGCCGTCTGCTGGCGCGGGAGATGGCTTCCTGGGCCTTAATGGTGAGCTTTTCAAATCGCATAGTTCCACCCGATGGGGTTGGTGGATGAAAAGCAAACCATGGGCCAAATATGGCGATTGCAAGCTGCGGATTTTCAGGGCTTTAGGTGCGCGAGGAAACTGGCGGGCGATTCGAATTGCTGCCAATGTTGGCGGGCGAGGAGATTTGGGCGCAGTTTTGGCAGGCTACTTTTTATGCCCACCGCCACCGCCACCACCACCGCCGCCACTTCCCCCGCCGGCGGGGGACGTGTTGTGCTGCTGGAAGATCAAGCCCATCAGGGCGGGGATGAAGATCGCCGCGGGAAGCAGGAAGGGCTGGAGCTTCATATGCTCGCTCACCTGCTTGGCGGCGTCCTGGTATTGATAGGTCAGTCCGAGAATTCCAAAGACCAGCATGAACGCCCCCTGGAGGCTGGTGTACATCATCACGCTTCCGCGGAAGAGGACGAACGAGAGCATGCCGAAACCGATCAAACCCACGAGCGCTCCGGCCCAATCGACGTTGGGGTCGAGTCCCAGGGCGTGCCAGACGCTTGCTCCCAGCAGGGCGCCGAAGAGTCCGCCCATGAGCGCGACGGCGTATTTCATTGTGGGCCAGGCGATGGCGGCGGCAACGACCGCACAGATCACGGCGCCGATCGTCTCGGCATCTCCCTCTTTGCCCCAGTAGGCGCCGACATATGCGCCCACGACGGCGGCGTTCACCAGTACCAGGGCGCGGAAAATCTGGAAGCCGAAGAGGAGATAGATCAGGCCGACGATGATGAGCATTGCGGCCACCGCGGGGGTCATCTGCTGGCACCAGGTCAGCAGGTCGTGCTGATGGGGCCAGCCCCGGGGAACGCCGTCAAAGAAGTTTTCGGAATCGTGCAGGGACTGGGAAACAGTCCCGAATGCGGCCAGAATTTGCAATGACATAGCTTGGTGCCCTTTGAAGCGCGAATTATTTGCCGGTTAATCCGCCCCATCCTGATGCTTGTCCCCTTTTTTTCCGCCGGGGGCCGGCGAAGAACCTGCCTGCGTCTCCGTCAATGGATTGGTGCGCCATTGGAAGATCGCCCCCAATCCAATCAGTCCGGCGAACAGCGCGAGTTGATCGGACGTGCGGCG
This sequence comes from uncultured Phycisphaerales bacterium, assembly GCA_963755915.1. Lineage (GTDB taxonomy): Bacteria > Planctomycetota > Phycisphaerae > Tepidisphaerales > Tepidisphaeraceae > PALSA-1353. Next base: position 121,426 of record CAVWLP010000002.1, on the reverse strand, counting down.
GGGAACCTGCAGGAGAATCTGCGGGTCGATGCGGCCCAGCGCCGTGACGGCGGCGGGGAGAAGCACCGACATTCCCGCGGCGCTCCAGAGCAGCGCGATCCCCACGCGCGGCCAGAGGAGGGCGGCGCTGATGCCCACGAGCATTGCCGCTGCGGCGGAAATGCCCAGACATTGCTGCATCGCGTCAGGAACGTTTTGCCAGAGGGTGTAGAGATATTGCGGAAGGGATTGAGCCGGATCGTACTGCGGCCAGCGCCAGTGAAAGGCGGCGCCGCGGGTCGCCCAGAGAACCAGTGCCGTCCAGATTCCCAGCACGACGCCAAGCCAGGCGCCGACCCAAAGTTTATGGAAGATGTAGGCGCTGACGCCCAAGCCGATGGCTCCGCCGACGGCGGGCGCCATGGGGTCGACTTGCCAGTGGGCCCACATCGGCAGCTTCATGCCGATCGACGTGCCCATGGCGACGGCCGCGAGGGTGAGGATCGAGCGGCTAAACCGCGCCCCGGCTATCCAGAGCGAGAGGCCCATCATCGATCCCATCATCGCGGCGATCAGGGTGATCGTTCCCGGCTGATGGGGCAGGAGCATGATCAAATGCTGAAACAATTCGCGCACCTCTTAAGGGATTATCGACCAGCGGGCAGCGATTTCTGTAGGCCTCTCCTTCGATGCTACCAAACACTTGCTAGCTGTTACTCTTTATGTGGATTGCGGTTAACATGAGGGGAGGCGGAAAGGGCATATCTATGCTGGAAGCAAAAAAACTGGGGATGCTTGCCGCGGTGGGGCTGTTCCTGATTACGGTTGTGGCAGCGATCCTGGTGGCGAAGTTTTATCTGTTTTCTGCGGACTCGGAGCAGGCACCGTCCGAATCGGCTGCGGCATCGTCGTCCGTTGCCGCGCCGGCTTCGCAGATTCAGGTGGGGATTCTGCTAAGCCAGTTCACGGCCACCGGTCCGCATCGGGACGTGCTGCTACATGGATATGACGGGCAGACCCGGCCGATCGGTGAATTGCGCGATCCGCAAATCCATCTGATTCCCGTTATCGAGCCGGGCACGAAGCATAATCCGCAACTGGCGCGGATTTTGTCGCAATACTTCCCGGGCGAAAAGCCACTGGATGCGACGCGCGAGGACGACCTGAAAAATCTTGACGTGCTGGTGGCCACGTCGGTCGCCAATTGCCAGGATGAGGTGGTCGCGGCCGTCACGCAGCGGGTGCGCGAAGGAATGGGATTCCTGGAGCGGCAGTTTGGTTATGAGACGCCGGGATATAACGCCCAGATACGGGCGCTGTGCGGGTTCAGCAACGGGGTTTTCGCGTGGAACTCCAAGCCGGTGGATTGCGAGATCGTCGGGACAAATCCCTTGCTGGGCGATCTTTCCGGGCGTATTGGCAGCGTCATTTCGCTGGTGCCCAACGGCACCGCCGGCACTTTGCAGGGAATTCCCCTGATTCGCGTGAAGGACATGAAGCGGGTGCGGATCGTGAATTCTGACCACACGGTTTCAACGGGCGAATATCTCTACCCGCTGTACGTGAGCCAGCTTGGGCGGGGAAGAATTGTCGGCATTGGGTATTCCGTGGGGCAGGCGATGCCGGCGGAGCTGAACGAGGCGAACCACGGAAGGTTTTACATTCATTGCGTGCAGTGGCTTTCGGATAATGCGGTGAATTGAGGGAAAGATGAAACGCACGATTGCGGTAATCCTGGCGATTTTCGTTTGCGGGGCGTTGCCCGCAGGTTTCGAGGGACGCTGTGCGGCACAAACGTTGCCTGCGACCCAGCCGGCGCCACCGACTTTGCGCGGGGCGGCGCCGATGTCGGAGGATGAATTGCCGGACGATGTATTGCACGGCGACATCTACGCGGTGGCGGTGCTCGATTTCGCAATTGCCGACAAAACTGCCTGGAGCAACGCAGCGACGGTGATCATGGGCGGGGCGCCGACCACGCGCCCGCTGGCTACGAATGCGCAGCTTCCGATGGGGCTGGAGCAGGCGCTGGGGCCGATTTTTCGTACCGGGGCCGATCGGCTGGCGATGGGAGTTTTGGTCAAGAATAACAACCCTGAAATCGCCTTGCATTTCCCGCCCAATGCCGACCAGATCGCCGGGGAAAATTGGTTGCGCAATACCGGAATACGCGGCCGGGTGGTGAGCAAGGGGCAGTGGCTGATGCTCGTTTTCCCCGCGGTGCAAAATGCGCCGATCAATCCGCAGGCGGACATGATCCGCGCCGCCCTGAACTGCTGGAGCGAAGACGCGGGGCTGAAAATCGTCTATTTCCCATCGGATGCTTACAACCGGGCGACCTCGTCTGGCGGCGCACCAGCGCCGATTCGGAAGATGATCGAGCTTTTCGAAAAATCGCGGTACCTGTTCGTCGGCGGACGGCTTGGGGCACATCCGGCGCTGGAAATCCGCTGGGCTGCGCAGGACGAAAGCGGCGCGGATGCCGTCATCAAGCAGTTTCAGAGCAGCCGGGACGAAATAAAACGCGACGGCGCGTCGATGGGGATTCCGACCGTATTTTCGCCGGTCCTGGCGCTAATCAATCCGGTGCGGGAAGGAAATGTTGATCGCCTCTCGCTGGACCAGAAACAACTGGCGACGATGTTTACGACGGTCGTGATCGCCGCCGCGGCGTCGCGCAATCAGCAAAACGGCGGTGTGGAGCCGGTGACGCAAACGCCGGTTGCCGCCGACTGGACGGCGACCGACCCGGCGACGGATTCGGCGACGGTGCAAATGCGGCTGATTCTCAGTGCGATTGGGGAATACGATCGCGAGCATCAGGCGCTGCCGAATTCGCTGGATGATCTGGTGACGGACAAGCTGGTGCCGGGGGCGGAGGTTTTTCACGATCCGCGCAGCGGGCAGGATAACGGGTTCGTCTATGTGAAACCGACTGGGGCGAGTCGTCTATCGGATATCTCGAACCCTGTGGCGCCGATCCTGTACGAAGTTAAGAATGGTCAACCGGATCACGGAGGGTTGGTTGGATATGCAAATGGGGTCGTGGGGATGGGGAAATAGTCGGCCCCTTCTTTCTGCGAAGGCGCCACTCTTACCCCCTCGCCCAGTACCCTGGGAGAGGGTTGGGGTGAGGGCCTTGTAAGAATCTGACGTACGCACGGCCCTCACCCGCGCGGGCTTGCGCCGCTTGCCCTCTCCCTGGGTACAGGGCGAGGGGAAAATGCCCGCTGCGCAGAAGGTTAGAATGTTAACTCGAATTCTGCGTACAACCGTTGCGTTCAGCCCTTTGCTGGCAACCCGCGGCGTTTGCGGCTAAAAATACCGCATGGCGGACACCGATCCTCTTGCGGAATATCGGGTGAAAATCGACAAGCTCGACGAGGAGATCGTCGAGTTGCTGAACGCCCGCGCGGATCGTCGTGGAGATCGGAAAGCTCAAGCAGTCGCAGGGCTCGCCGATTTATGCGCCGGATCGTGAAAAAGCGGTCTTCGATCGGGTGCGGTCGCTGAATCACGGGCCGCTTTCGGATCGGTGTCTGGAGGCGGTTTATCGCGAGGTGATGAGCGGGAGCTTCGCGCTGGAGAAGCCGCTGCGGATCGGGTTCCTGGGTCCGGAGGGGTCGTTCAGCCATGCGGCTTCGGTGGCGAAGTTCGGCAGCAGCGTGGATTATGTGCCGCTGAGCGCCATCTCCGCCGTATTCGAGGAAGTCGTGCGCGGGCATGTGGATTACGGGCTGGTGCCGGTCGAAAACAGCATCGGCGGCGGGATCGTCGATACGCTCGACGCGTTTCTGACCAGCTCGGCGAAAATCTGCGCCGAGGTGCTCCTCACCGTGCATCACAATCTCCTGGCCAATTCGCCGTGGGAGAAGGTTGAGAGAATTTATTCCAAGGCGGAGGTTTTTAACCAGTGCCGGAATTGGCTGAGCGCCACGGCGAAGAGCCGGCAGACGATCGCCACGGAAAGCACGACCGCGGCGGCGCAGATCGCGCGCGATCAGGGGGGCGTGGCCGCAATCGGATCGAGGCAGGCGGCGGAGCTTTACGGGCTGCACATTCTCTTTGAGAACATCGAGGACAATCCCGACAACATGACCCGCTTCTTCGTGATCGGCCGCGAAGCGGCACGACGCACGGGCGATGATAAGACGGCCATCATGTTTACCACGGCGCATAAGCCTGGCGCTCTGGCGGATGTGCTGGATGTTTTTAAGGAGAACGGCATCAACCTCACCGACATCGAAAAGCGCCCGAGCCGCAAGGTGAACTGGGAATACTATTTCTTCATCGACGCGCAGGGACATTGCGATGACGCGGGGATGAAGACGGCGATTGAGCAGGCGAAAAAGCATTGCCTGCAGCTTACGGTGCTGGGGAGTTATCCGCGGGGGGATTAGGTTCAGTCTTGTGGTATAATCAAGTTATGTCATCCGCAGAGCTTTTGAAGGCTGCCAAAGACCTTCCCGTTGGTGAGCGACTGGATTTGATCGATCAGCTCATCGAATCTGTCGAAACCGAATCTTCAAACCAGTTGTCGCCCGAGCTTGATACGGAACTGGATCGAAGATACCGGGCCTACAAGGCGAATCCCGTGGGAGGGGACCCATGGGAAGTCGTTCGCGAGCGGATTCAGAGGAGCCTGGATGCAGCGGCGAATCATCGTAGAGGCTGAGGCAGAAGCCGACGCGATGGAAGCCAGCCTTTGGTACGCGGAGTGCGCTGAAGGGCTGGGGACGCGATTCCTTGGTGAGCTGGATGAGACGATTGTTTCAATCAGCGATTCGCCCGAGAGTTTCCCAATTTATCGGCACGACATTCGCCGGGCGCGCATTGCGCATTTCCCTTACGCGATCTTCTTTGTAACTGAAGAATCGCACATTCGAGTTTTAGCGGTCATGAATCTAATGCGCGATCCCCGACTTATTCGCCGAACTCTTGGCGAACGATAGATAAAGAAAAATCATCCCCACCGTCAAAATTCCCCAGCCCATATCCGGAAACGTCGCGGCCACATATTGGGCGATCGTCTGGCCGCTGTCCGGCGTAAAGATTTTCGGAAACGAATTCGCCAGGTTCTGCCCGAACGCGTCCGCGGCGGAGCTGTCCGCGTTGGTAAACAGCACGTTCAGGTGCATCACCGCGCTGCAAAGCGACAGAAAAATTCCCAGCAGGCACGTTCCCACGCTGTTGCCGATGCAGCAGACGGCGATGCCAGATGCGAAAATCAGGTATCGCTCGTGAATCTGCACGGGCCAAAGGAAAAACATGATCCACGGCGTTACCAGCGCCACCAGCATGTGCCGATCGCCCCGGCGGGCCTGGAGGCCGATGGCGATGGCGCTCAGCAGCAGGAAGAAAATAAAGATGCTGTCGAACATCGTCTTCGCGGTGACGTCGAAGCCGGCGGCGGGCCACCAGCCGCGGTTCGCGAAAACCGGCGGCCAGTGCCGCTGGATTGCCGGGAGGGTGAAGGCGATCTGATCGGCCTCGTGGTCCCAGCCGAAGCGGTGCTCGAAAATCGCGGGAACATTGCTGGAGAGTCCCTGGGTCATGTAGGGCCAGTGGTTCAGTCCGTAGCCGAAGGCGCATTTCGCCCAGCCGTCGCCGCCGTGAAAGAGGACCATGCAGGAGAGCAATCCTGCCGCCGTGACTGCGCTTAGAAGATAAAGCAGATTCCGCCCGCGCAGGAGCAAAGCCGCGGCTGCGATCGCCGCGGCGCACAGCAGGCCCCAGTACCAATATTGCCGATTGGATCGCAGGGAAAATGGCCAGTAAGCGGCAAGGAAGATGAGCGCCGCCGCGCCCGCGATCCACGTCCACCGCGAATTTAAAATTGTTTTCAGCCGCGTCGGCTGAGGCAGCGTTTCCACGGGGGCATAAGTGCGCAACAGCCACGGGACCGCGGTCGCGAATAGAAGCAATTCGAAAATCCACGTCGCCGCGCCGTAATCGAACGTGCGCCGAATGGCGAACAGACCCGGCGGATAGTCCGCGACGGCCAGGGTATCCTGCACGCCCCGAGCCGTTGCCAGTTGCGCGGGCGGGATATAGGTGAGCAGCCAACCTGATGCGATCAGTGAAATCATCAGCCCCAGCCCGCAAATCCACCGGAGCGCCGCCCCCGGCCGGCCGAGCATCAGCGGCCAGACGATAAATATCACCGCGACGAAAAGCTCCTGCCCCTTGAACATCGCCCCCACGCCCATCGCCAGCCCCGCCGCGAACCACCAGTCGAGGCTCGCCAGCAATGCCGTGCATAAAAACCAGGGGATCAGCCACGAATCCCAGGTGAGCCAGGCGTGCGCGCTGATGAGAATGTCGGGGCTGAACCACAGCAGCAGCGCCGCGACGACTCCCTGCCAGACGCCCTCGAATTCATATCGCGGCTTGCCGCCGCGCGAACGCAACGTCCAGTGCCAGGTGAGGAAAAACGCGACACCGCGCCGAAAATCTCCATCGACGTGTTAAATCGCAGCATCGGCGCCGTGTAGTCATACTCCGGCTGCCAGGCCTGGATCAGCGGAACATTCGGGTCCGGCGGATGATGCTTTCGCAGCCACGCGCCCCATTCGTGCAAGACGAACAATCGCAGCGGGGCGTAATCCAGCCACGGCACCCACCGCGCATCCAGCCGATCCGGAATCTGCGGCTCCATCTTGTCGTATTGATTGAGGTATCCCTCGCTGCCGCTGGAAGTCAGCGCCCAGAAGCACCCGCGATAGATATCAGGACGAAACCGGATCGGATCGAAGGTGACGTACATCCACCTTCGGATTTGCAGACCCTCGCGAAATGAACTCGCCAGGACGATCGCGATCAGCAGCCAGACCACCCCGCGCACCGCATAGGTGCGCCACTGTCCCGTTTGATGGCTCGAATTCCCAACCGGGGCCGATTCAACCGCCGCCGGGGCCGATGAGGGCTGGTCCATACCCCGCTATCTTACTGCACAGTCACTTCATCATTAAGAATCCTTGTCCCCTCAAGTTCCCGAAGCCCGCTGCGGACCTTGGCATTGGGAATGAACTGCACGTTGTTGAAGCGATAAAGCTTGATGATAGTACGCCCCGGCGCCAGTTGCATTACCAGCCGTTCCTGCCGGGCTTGACCCGGGTAGACGACAAACGCGTTGTAGTTGATCGGCTTGTCCCCGTAATTGCTGATCATCTGCTGGACGATCAAATCGGAATTCTCCCGAAGGGCAATCGTCCGCATTCCGACGTCGCTGAGCCCCAGGTTCACGATCACCGGCACCGTAAAAGTCGTCTCCCGATCCGTCTGAACGTCGAAATTCGCGTTGATCGTCTTCGGCCCGGCGTAACTGTTGTACGGGAATTCTATGGTGATCTCATGATCGAATACTTCACCGGGATTGAGCGTGAAGTTGAAGACCGAAGGCGTCAGCGTCCATCCCGGCGGCGGAGCCAGCTTCACCATGCCGCTGATTGTCATCTGGCTCGGATTCGAAAACCGGATGTGCCGCGTGTGCGGCTGAAAGCTCGATTCCAGCAGCGGCTTGTCCAGCGTCACGCTGGCCCGCATCTGCGCCGTCGTGCTGTCGATGTCCACCAGGAAAAATGGCATCGGTCCCACGTCCAGCGTCACCGCCTGCGACTGCGAGCTTTGCGAAACCGCCAGCGGCGTCACGTTTCCCCATAGATCAATCCGCTCCGGATGCTGGCCCAGATTCAGCGCCAGCGGGCGGGCTTTGTTTTCCTGCCCTCGGCTCCAGATCACCATCAGCCCCTGCCCGTTGCGGTCAAACAAAAACGCATCCACGTTGCTTGCGTTGGGAATCTTCCCCCGATACGTCGCCCCCGATAGCTGCGCCAGCAATGTCCGCATGATCAGCAGCAATTCCTTTGGCTCCGGCGTCACATGATCGTTCTGCCTATGCACCGTGAAAGGCAGCGGCAAATCGATCCGGCTCGCTCCCCCCGCCAGCGCGTAAACCACCCGCTGCGCCAGGTCGCGAATCTGCACCTCGCGCCCGTAGCGGTCGTCCAGAAGCTGCAAGCTCAGGGAAAGATTGTGCCCCTCGTGCCCGCGAATGTCCTGGGTGTAGAGCGGAATCTGCGAGGGCAAAACATCCGGCGGAATTGACAGCGCCACCGTGGCCGGCAGATTCCCGCTCAGGTCGTACCACGCCGGCCAGGGCATCGCCAGGTCCGGCTTCACCACCACCCGCGCGAACGCCGCATAAATCAGGTTATAGACCTGCCCCATTCCGGCCCGCTGCACGAAATCCGCTGCGTCTTTGTCGTCGCCGAACTGCCACCGGTCCAGATGGTTGGCATGACGCGCCACCATATACGCGAGCGGCTGCTGCCACGTCTCCGGCGGCGCCTGGGCCAGCGCCGTCCAGTCGCTGCTGCCGATGTTTTGCGCGATCTGCGGCGGCAGCGCCGCCAGGCACGCCGTCAGGGTAATTCCATTTTTCTGAAGCTGCTCCAGGAGCGTGTCAAACCCCCCCGGATCCACCTGCTCCACGTCGCCCTGCTTGCTCCAGACCGCCAGCTTCACGCGCCCGGTCCCCAGCAGCGGCAGAAGATCGGGAAGCTGCGACCATCCATCGAACGGCAAATCCGTGGCGATCACCCCAAACCGCGGATCGGCGCGAAGCTGGTCACGTCATCCGCCAGCCGCACGAAATCAATGCTCTGCGCCCCGACGTACTGCCCCCGGCTGGTCATGACCAGCTTCGCCTGATACCACCCCGGCGGAAGATCGGGCAGCGAAACGAGCATCTGCTTCAACCCCGGCCCCAGGTCCTGTGCGGTGGCAACGTCAATCGCCCCACTGTGCTGATAGATCACGGCATTTCCCGCATCGCTGATGAGCAACTGGGCCGCCAGGTCGTCGGTAAACCGGTCGTTCACCAGCACCGAAAGCTGAAGTGGATCGCTGCGGCGAAAGACATTCCCGGGATGACCCGAGCTGAGGATCACTTCCGGCACCTGCGAAATCGTCAGATCGTCAAACCACGCCGAGCCGTAAATGTCCTGGTCAAACAGCGTCCGGTCTCCCAGCGTGCTGGGGGCGTAGAGGCTCGGCTGAAGCAGTTCCAGTTGTACGGCTAGGTAAGCCGCCGCCGGCTTCTGCGCCGAAAGCTCGATCGAAAGCTCATGCCACGGCTCCCCTTCGCTTTTCGCCGCATAAAGCTCCGAATGCACGGTGGTATTGGGAATCGGGTGCCCGTCCAGGTCGGTGAAATAGGCCGTCACCCGCGCCCGGGCATGCGGCAGCACGCTCGTCAGCGCATAACAATCGACCTGGTAATGCGCCCCCAGCCGGATCGGCACTTCCTTGGGGTCATACCGATAGATCAGCGACCCGCCATTGAGATCAAACCGAAAGCTCCACTGGCCGCTGTGGGCCATGTCATTGGAGAGGTGGCCGTTGACATAATAAGGAAGCCCCGGCCCGGTCACTTTGCTCCAGTGCATGGGCAGGTCTTCCATGTTCCCCATGCGGCGTTCCTCGAAATCAATCGACTTGAGCACCCGGCTGACATCCGCCGGCGCCGCGGCCATCAGCAGCGGAAAAAGAGCGAGAAAAATGGAGAACCTTCGGGCAACCATGGTCCGATAACCCCAATATCGGCGATTTCCCGGCCCCGCATGAGCGCCCCAGATATTTCATCCCGCCCCCGCCCCCGGTAATCCGGCCTTCAGCTCTGAGGCTCGGGTTCGAAGAGGGGAGGGCAGGGGAGGGGGCCAATCTGCCAAAATGCCGGACCTCCCTCGCTGCCCAAGCGCATTCGTTTCGCACATTCGAATTTCGAATTTCGAATTTCGCATCCCGCTCTCCTGCTCACCCGTCTACTGCTCCACTCTCTCGCGCAGCGCCTCTCCGGCCGCTCGCATCACTCCCTCCCAATCCCCCACCCGCGACTGCCTGAACAATCTCATCGTGGGATACCACGGCGAATCTTCCCTGCCCAGCAGCCACCGCCAGTCCGGCGAAAAGGGCAGCAGCGTCCACACCGGCCTTCCCAGCGCTCCCGCCAGGTGCACCACCGATGTGTCCACGCCGATCACCAGGTCCAGGTTCAAAATCAGCGCTGCCGTATCCGCGAAATCGTGCAGCTCATGCGTATGATCGATCACCTCGAAATCCACATTCTCCGCCGCCCGTCCGCTCGCTTTCTGCAAACTGAAAATCGCCACGTTTTCGATCGCCGCCAGGGGGGCAAACCGCTTCAGCTCCATCGAGCGTTCCGCGTCCTTCGGATGAATCGTCGCTCCCGCCCAGACGATTCCCACTTTGAATTTCTTCGCCTGCGGCTCCAATCGCCTCTCCCACCTCTTCCGCAGATTGTCATCCACCGAGAGGTACGGCACCTTCGCCGAGACCTGCTCCGGCGACAGCCGCAGCGCATGCGGAACGCTCAGCAGCGGACAATGCACGTCAAATGGCGGCAGCGGATCGCCCCGGCTCACGGTCCGCGCAATCCCCGGCACATGCTGAAGCAGCGCCGACAATTCCCTCTGACATTCCAGATTCACCGTCGCGCCCCGCTCCGCCACCATCGGGGCAAGCCGGATGAACTGAAACGTATCCCCAAACCCCTGCTCGGCGTGCACGAGAATGGTCTTGCCGGAAATATCTCCGCCGTCCCAGATCGGTTGCGGAAACTGCCGGCGGAACTGGGGAAACTTCAGCCATCGCCACTCATATTCCAGCCATCCCCGCGGATAATCTCCCTGGAGCAGCAGCAGCAGCGACCGATTCCAGTGCGCATCGGCATGGTCGGGCCGGAAAAACATCGCCGCCTCATACTCGGCCATCGCCTTTTCCAGATCGAGGCGGGAAAGATATGCGTTCGCCAGGTTGTTGTGCGTATCGGCGAAATCCGGCCGCAGCGCCAGCGCTTTCAAATAGGCCGACATCCCCTCGTCGATTTTTCCCTGGGTGATCCGCGCATGCCCCAGGTTATTCCAGGGCCCCGGATTCTCGGGCGAAAGCTCGATCGCCTTCTGATACATCTCAATGGCGTCATCCAGCTTCTGCTGCTGCGCCAGCGCCACCCCCGCCCCGTTATATCCAAACCAGTCGCCCGGCGAGGCGCTGATGATCCTGCGAAAGATTGCCAGGGCGTCATTCGATTTATTCTGTCGTAATAGAGACTCGGCCCGCGGGCGCAGGGCCGTGGCGTCGTTGGGTTTCAGCGCCAGCACCCGCTCGTCCATCTTCTCGGCCTCGCCCCCGCGCCCCAGCCGCCGAAAGCTGTCGGCGAGGTTGCTCATCGCCAGCAGGAAATCCGGCTTCAGGCCAATCGCCCGTTGATAACACTCGATCGAATCCTCCACCTTCCCCAGTTGCTTCAGCGCATTGCCCAGATGATTTAGCGCCTCGGGATTCTCGGGCTTGAGGGCCAGGGACCTCTCGCAACAGACGATCGCCTTGTCGTGTTCCCCTGATTCGTTGTAAGCCATCGCCAGGTTCGAATGGAAATCGGGGATTCGCGAGTTGATCGAAATCGCCTTGCCGATCAATTCAATCGCGCCGCGGCTGTTGCCCTGCTGGCCGACGAGGACGCCGAGGAAATGCAGCGCCGGGGCAGAGTTGGGATTGTCCTTGAGATACCGCCGGTAGCCCGCCTCGGCCTCAGAGAGATTGCCGGCGGAGTGTTTTTGGAAGGCGATCTCAAGTTCGTTGTCGGGCATTTGAGGACACAGAATACGCGGAGGGAAGGGTTTTGACGATATTGGGGGGACTGAACAGAACTGAACAAAACTGGACAGTTTTGAGATTTTGATTAGTGAACGCTAGCTTATAGGTTTGGTGCAAGTGTATGCGGGAAACATAGTTATGCGGCAGCTAGTTGGTTCGTTGATAAATGTGCCTGAAAAAGTGTTCAGTGGGTTGGGGCGGGGTCCAACCTCACTCCCCTCCCCTGGTACTCCGGGGGAGGGCTGGGGTGGGGGTCTCCCCACTTGGCTTTCGAGACTACGCGATTGCCCTGGTAACCGCCCGCGGAAATCCCTGGCCATGTAGTTCTAAATCGGCTGCAATAGTACACTATTTCAAGCCCCACTTCCGAGAATCGAGCGTGGCACAGAGCGAACGAAATATTATCGACGATCTTTATGAAATGGCCCTTGCGGCCCCCGCAGTAGGCGCCGCGCTGGCGACGATTTTTGCCGTTGCCGCTGCCTATTTTCAGTGGATCGATCCCAACGCGATGATGCACCTTGGAAGGTTCATCGCTCTGATCTTGTGGTTACTTGCCGGAATCGTGAGCGTGGCTTCTCTGATTGGATTTGTTCGGCAAGGATCAAATCCGGGCGCGGGCGGGGATGGCGCCGCTCGAGATGGTCATTTGACGATCTCCACCGGCTTACACCCTCAGATTTTGAGAAAACAATCGCCGATATGTATCGCCGTCGCGGATACCGTGTGGAGGAGGTCGGCGGCACCGGCGATGGCGGAGTGGACCTGACCCTACGACGGCACAACGATTCCACCATTGCGCATCTGGTGCAATGCAAACGCTATCGATCTTCGACAGTCAGCGTTCGGGAAGTCCGCGAGTTCTATGGCGCCATGGCCGCCCACCAAACCCGCTGCCAGGGAATCTTCGTAACCTGCGGTCGTTACACTGACGACGCCCGCTCGTTCGCGGCGGACAAGCCCTTGCGCCTGATCGACGGCGAGGAGCTCCTAACCATCCTCAACACCACCAATCCGATTACACCGGCCGCGGAAACCTTTACGAATGCCCCGTTACAAATAAAAACTCCCCTTTGCCCTAGCTGTCAGATACCCATGCAGCGCCGAACCGCCCATCAGGGTGTCCACGCCGGCAAATCGTTCTGGGGCTGCCCCAACTATCCGAGATGCCGGAAGATAATTGACGGGTAAGCCCTCGCACCGCGCGTTAACCGCTCGCGAGGGACCCCAAGCTACCTAATTCGTGCCATCACGGGTCATTGCGGACTAAAAATCCGATCACGGCGATTGCGATGATCGTTAAGCTGCATATCCCAAATCCAACCCAGCTAAGCACCGATTGCCGCCGGCTTTCGATGACGCCAAAAATGGCGAAAACAAGGGCAAGAAAAAATATCACGGCCGACAGTTGCGGGCCCACCATTGCTGCCGGATATACCAGCGCAATCGAAACGATGGACATGACCCCAAAGTCCGTACGCCTCTTCTCTGGAACTTCCGGCTTTCGGTAATCTAAAATGGGATCGGTCATTGTTATGGCCCTCGCGGGTTGGGCGCCTTAGGTGTCATCGCCGCTGGCATTATGGCGTGTCATCGTGAATTGCGGCCGCAGAGCGCCGATAAGCTTCTCAGGTCATTGCGGTCTTAATTATTGTGGTCGTTCTTGCCAGGACATGAGCTGCATGGTCGCCGAGAGGATCGATTCTTTCTCAACTCCTCGCTCGGGGGCGCGGCTCAACCAGCCCGATTTTAACAATCGCCTGATACTCTGATTCACTTCGCCTTCGGTAAACCTGCCAACATTCCTGTTGCCGCAGATATGCCATCGGAATTCCTGCCATTTACGCGGCAAATGAGTTTTGCCGGCCGACTTCACAACTCGATCGACGGTCTGCGGCGCCGGTGTCGCGGGTGTGCCTTCGGTCCCCGCGAACAAACCGACGTTGGTCAATACGTTCTTGGCCTGCGAACGCACAATTTTACAAGCAGCGCCATTGAAAAGATCGAAGGCGGGTTCATGGCGAGACGCAAAGACTATCCAATATTTTGAAGCCGCTGAGGTGTCGGCGTGGACAGGCAATGCCTCGGCGAGTTTAAACCAAAGGCGCAATTTCTCGCGATAGCCATCGATCATCCTGGCGCATCTTTCCTCCCATAAAATACCTGGAGCATCGAGGATAGCTTGCCAGTACCCACCGCCAGCGATATCATCCAATAGTTCTCGATTGAGTTTCTGTTTTTGTGTGGGCCCTTCGTCTTCGGGAATTAAGTCGGACCACAGGGCGTCACTGTCTTCTTCGGCATCGCGGAGCAAAGGGTCGGCCGACGCTGTGGGCCGCTCGGCACCAATATCCCCATTGTGAGCGGACGCAGCGTGCCTCATAAACGCACCCGCCATGAATATGATTAGCGCTTCGACGCTTGAGTTCTGTCGCACCCTTTCAAAGATCAAACTTAATTTCGAAAATCTAAGCTGTGTAGCGGTGAACGGATCGATATATAGGAGCGTCGTGTGCGTTAACGCGAGATCGGCGATGCTGGCAACGTCCTCAAAACAGTCCTTTTGCAGAGCTTCCGCGAATGCAAAATTCTCAAGGACGCCATTAAGATGCTCGTAAAAGACCGCATGGTTTTCATAACATCGCAGCTTGACGTCATAACCTCGTTCTGAGAGCCCTTTCAGCCAATTAGCGATAATGAGCGGCGAACCAGGTTCTCCCGACTTAAACTCCCCTCGGCCGGCAAACATATCGACGACGCAAATTGGCTTTCCGAGTATCTTAACCTTTTCAAGATAGGGCTTGAGGTAATAGTCTAGAACAGAATCCTTGTATTTCGACCAGTCTCTTTTGCTATCAAAGAAACTGTCGCGGTAATCACGTCCCATTTGCTCATCTCGCGGCCGCCAGCGTAGGCATTTCATCCCAGGTCCGATCGTCAAGTAGGCGACCGCTCTTGTGCTTCTGAACACCGCCCCATTGTTTGAAAAAGAACGGCACCTGGTTTTTTGCGCAAAGCCGCTTGATCTCCAGCACCCATTCTTCCTCCATCTGTCGGGCGCCAGGACCCGATTCACCTCCGACGATCACCCAATGGATATCATCCAAAAATAGACCGCTAAGCGGTCCGATTAGGGGCTCACACGATAGAAACCGAACGCGCGCTGGAACCCGGCGCAGCTCATCCACCCTGCCTAGGACTCGGTCGTCCTCCACGCTCGTACCCATCCAAACATTTCCCGGCCATGGCAAATTCTTCGCTAAGCTCGCCGCGCGTTCGGGTCGCTTTGTGAGAATTTGAAACGTATGCCTGGAGCATGAGACCATTACCTCGAAAATCTCTTCGATGTAAGAGAGCGGTACATCCTCATGGAACAAATCGCTCATCGAGTTGACGAAAATCGTTCGCGGCAAACGCCACGAAAGGGGCAGTTCAAGAGATTCGCGATCTAAATTGATCCTACCCGTGAAAACCGGAAGCCCGCCGCGCGTCCGCTTTGCTGTCCCATGGTATTTCTTTCCCGTACCGTTGGGCATGTGCGTCAATCGCAACGCCATCCGCGCGGCATAACAATTCTTGCATCCTGCAGAAACTGGCGTGCATCCGGCAACCGGGTTCCACGTCGCGTCCGTCCATTCAATCGATGATCCCACGGCCATCGCACTCTCCTGGCTAGGGTAACTGTACCTAACAGTTTGCGAACTCGCAAGTAATCTGCGTGTTTTTCAGCATATACTTCGTTTGGCGATCTAGGTTTGCACCACAAAATCTACGTTTTAGGCAGATTCCAATGCCCATCAAAACCAAACGCTTCAACGACTCCATCGAAAAAGACGACGGCTTTCGCCTGCTCATCTGTCGCTACCGCCCGCGCGGCGTCAGCAAATCGGATGAAACCTGGGACGCCTGGCAGCCCGATCTCGGGCCCAGCCGGGAGCTGCTGGCGGCGTTTCATGCGAAGAGTTCCTCGCCTATTTCCTGGGCGCAATATCGACAGCGCTATCTTGCGGAGATGAAATCTCAAAAATCGCTGATCCAGTCACTGGCCGATCGCTCGAAAGCCGGCGAGACGATCACCCTTCTGTGCTCCTCCGCGTGCACGCGCGAGTCGCATTGCCATCGCTCCCTGCTGAAGCAGCTTATCGAAGCCGCTATCGCGGCTTCAGATACCGGTTGAGAATCTCACCCTTCGAGTCGATGAGTTGCTCCACCACGCCGTGAAAAACTTCCTCGGTGACGGTAAACCCATCTCCACTGGCCCCCAGCGCGGAGGCGCACATATTCGCGGCCACCAGCGGCACGCCCATCGACTTCACGTATGCCGCGGTCATCCGCTTCGGGCCGGCCACAATATCGCGCAGGAGGTCGGCGCCGATCATGCCCACATTCGTCAGCACCGGCAGGGGACAGACGTTGCGAATCGCCGTCAGGAATCGCACCCCGAGATGCCAGCTCTTCAGGGACTCATCGCTGTCGAGGATCCGGCAGCAACTGTCGATATAAAAATCCAAAAACGAATTCCCCCGCGAGAAAACCATCACCGCATTGTTCGCCCGAATCTCCAGCTTCAGCCCGTCGGGCATCGGGATCGGCCAAAGCTCGTGGCAGAAATAAAAGCTGCTTCCTGTCGGCAAGACCCACGCCTGCGGATCGAAGACCGCCGCATCCGCATCCACCCAGACGACGCGCTGGTAACCACCGTCGAGCAGCTCCCTGCTCACGAGCAGACGGGCCAGGTCGGAAAGGATTACTTTATTGTCGGTCCGGGCGCGATATCGGTCGGGAATCCGATCGAAGAACCCGTCGTCGAGAAACTGGTAATCAAACCCCCGCAAGGCGGCCCACGCCCGCGCGGTCTCCATACAGCGGGTGATCCAGGTGGGGACATCGTGCGTGCGGAAGCTCTGGAAGACCACGGTTTCTGAGGGCATGACGGGAAAATAGATTGCCCAACGATTTGCCGCAAGACCTCGCGGATGAGAGCAAATTGTATACCGGATTGTTTTTAGGCCCTCACCCCTGCCCTCTCCCAGAGTACTGGGAGAGGGGGTAATCTGGTGTGAGTTTTATGGAAGTATCGTTTCTCGTCGTCGCCCCTCAGAACCCGCGGGTGCGTTATCTTTTCGACGAAGTCGGATGCCACGCGAAGGTTTCGTATCTGGAGTTTCTGCCGACGCCCGAGCACCAGCTTGCGCTGACGGGCACTCTGCCGGATCAATTTTATCGGCAGGTCGACGCACAGTTCGGCAATCCGGACGTAATCGTGTTCCCCTGGCCGCAGCTTGCTCCGCTGGCGGAAAAGTTTCCGCGGGCGGTGCGGGTTTATTATTGCAAGGACCCCTTCGAATACTGGACCTGCTGGAACCGTGACGAGATTCATCGGCTGGAGTCGCGGATGCTGAGCATTTGCGACGCGGTCTTCGCCGTCTCGCGGCAGCTCGTGGAAGAGTTTGTCCCGCGAACGCGGGGAAAAGTCTTTTATCTTCCGAATGCCACGGAGCAATCGTTCCTCGACGCCGCGCCGATGCCGCGACCGGGGAATCTTCCCGCGGGCAAGCGGGTGCTCGGCGCCGTTGGCCAGATCAACGACACCTGCGACTGGGATTTCATTGCCGACCTCGCGGCGAATCTTCCCGAAGCGCGCCTGTGCCTCGTGGGCGGTCTTGAAGACGAGAACCCCGATCGCCTGCGGAAAATCGCGGCGGAGTTGATGAGCAAATTCGACATCCACTTCCTGGGCCCGCAGCCGCACGAAAATCTTCCGGCGTTCATGCAGCACTTCGACATCTCGCTGTGCCTGCTGAAACCCGGTGGGTACGCTGACCGCCGGTGCCCGCTACGGCTGTATGATTATTTAACCATCCCGCGTCCGATCATCAGCACGGCGATCCGGGAAGCGCGGGAGCATCTGCCGCATATTCACATCGCTGAAAACGGACGGGAGGCGGCGAAGCTGGCTCGCAGGATTCTCGCCGGGGAATTCGCGGTGGACGTTGCGGCGCGGCGGAAATATATCGAGCGGCAGACCTGGGCGGTCCGGGCGGGGGAGTTGTTGGATCTCGTTCACTACGTTTTTACCGACGAGGCGACCAGAGGCAAGAAGCGACGGGGACCTGATCTCCCGCATCAACTTTGACCGCTCCAAAATGAATGCCACGAAGATGCGGCTTGCGGACAAAAAAGTCAGGACGGTAAAAGTAACTCAAATGCGGTGCTTGATGCTGTAGGTCATAATACCTCTCATTTTCCCGCGGAGAATCCCCCATCGATGATGAATGAACTGCCGGTGACGAACCTGGATTCATCGGAAGCGAGATAGAGGGCGGCGGCGGCGATTTCGTCGGGTTGGCCCATTCGGCCGATGGCTTGGGAAGCGGCCATTTCCTGGCGGGCTTTTTGCGGGTCGGCGTATTCGGCAAGCCGCGCGGTGACGAAAGGCGTTTCGACCCGGCCGGGACAAATGGCGTTAAATCGCACACCGGTCGTCGCATGGTCCAGCGCCATGCACTTGGTCATTCCCACGACGGCAAATTTGGTTGTGCAGTAGGCGAGCCTGTCGCGGATGCCGACAATGCCGCCGATAGACGCGAGGTTTATTACGGAGCCGGTGCTTTGGGCGATCATCGAGGGAAGGACAGCGCGGGTCATCATGAGAATGCCCTGGACGTTGACGCGGTAGAGGCGATCGAGATCTGCTGGGGTGGTGGTCAGGACGGTTCCAACGTGGCCGATTCCGGCATTGTTGACCAGCACGTCGATTCGCCGGCTGGTCTGCTCAAGAACTTGGCTGACGGCCTGATTGACGGAATTTTCATCGGATACATCTGCGAGAATCGCCTTGGCATTTGGGAGCTTTTCGGCGACGCGTTGCGCGGCCGAGGCGTCGCAATCAAGCACAAAGACTTCCGCGCCGGCGTTGGCGAAAACCCGGGCAATCGCCTCGCCAATTCCGGAGCCTGCGCCGGTTACCACTGCAAACTTTGCGCTGAGATCGAACATTCTTGGAGGAGCTCTTTCTCTATTGTGGTCCCAACATTTGCTCGAGTTGTGAGAGATCGAGGGACGATTGTGGTTGCAACCGCGCCGATTCCAGAATCGGAAAGAGGCTGCGAATCGCCAGCATGGGCTCGTATTCGTCACCGTGGACGCCGGCGGTAATCAAAAGGGTGGGGCCGTCGGCTCCAAAATAGACGGTCGAGATGAGCTGGTCTTGTAACACCGAATCGCACCTGAAAAGCTAAAAATCAAGGGGAAAACGGCACAAAGAACGGACACCATCGGCGGTGACGACGTAGTCATTTTCCAATCGAACGCCGCCGCGCAGATCTTCGCCGTAGAGGCCGGGCTCGGCGGTGAAGACATCGCCTTCCTGAAAGGTGTCGTCCCAATTCGGATTCAGCCGCGGAGCTTCGTGGGCCGACAGGCCGATTCCATGGCCGAGATGGTGGGGGAAGTCCCAAGGGGATTTGCGGAGCATTTCGGCGACGTCGAGATAGAGACGGCGGCAACTGACGCCGGGCCTGACGGTTTGTTCGACGAAAGCGAGAGCGTCGGCGACCCACTGATGGGCGTCGGCTTGCGCGGCAGTCGGATCTTTGTCGACGCAAAACGTTCGGCACATGTCGGACGTATAGCCGCGGACGACTACGGATAAATCGAGGGGCATCAGTTCGCCATCGGCCATTGGGCGCCGTCGGGGCGGGCCACCGGGCGTGCCGGCCTGAAAATCGTTGCCGAATTCACCGATGGGTTCGCCGACGGCGGCCACGGCGGCGGCATGAAGCGCTAAATACATTTCCCATTCGCAGTACCCGGGACGGACGCTTTCCTTTGCAACCTCATAGGCGGTCTCACAGCCGGCGATGCCGCGGCGGATTAGTTCAATCTCGTCGGGGAGTTTTGTGCGTCGAAGTTTACGCAGCAGGGGGGCGATGTCGTAGGGAGAGATTTGTCCGCTGGTGAGCGCGTCCATCGGCATGTCGGAGCCGATTCGTTTCAGGGCGGAAGTCCGGGGGGAAAGTGCTTCCAGTCCTGCTGCCAATTGATCGTCGATCAGGGTTCCGAGCTTGGCGCCGGGGAAAATTATTGTGTCGGTGACGAACACGGGCAGCCTTGGGGAAATTGGAGTGGCAAGGGTGGTTTTTCCTTCGCTGCATACAAAGAGGAGCGATTGGAAGACGCCGCGCGTCCAATGGCCGCTGAGGGAGAAGATTTGTCCCGGGTGGGTCAGGATGGCGCCGTCATATCCACTTTCGGCGAGCAAGTCGGCAAAGCGCATTTGACGCGCCTGACAACCGTCTCGGGTGACGCTTGGCTCAGTGTATTGCTCGGACATCAGAGGATTCCGTACTTGGAAAAAGCCGCGGTGGCTTTCATCCCGCGCGAATCTCATTGCGCATGTGGTCTTCAGCGTGGACCTTTTCCCAGGCTCGCTGGATTGCTTCGGTCTCAACTTCTCGCGGGATGACGACAACGCCGTCGGTATCTGCAATAACAAGATCTCCGCTTCGAAAGGCTACGCCATCGATTTCGACGGGTACGTCAAGATCGATCACGCGCTGGCGGTGAAGGCTATCGTAAACGCAGGTTCCACGCGCGAAGACGGGAAAGCCCATCGTCGTCATTTTCTGGAGATCGCGGACGGCGCCGTCAACAATCGCGCCAACACAGCCGCTGTTGTGCGCGGCGGTGGAAAGTAGTTCGCCCCAGATTCCAGACCGCATGGATCCCGCGGCTGCGCAGATCAATACTTCGTCGGGCCGGCAGCCATCCACCGCTTGAAGTTCCAGTTCGTAAGGGCGGGGATCTTCGTGGGCCATATCGGCCCAGAGGGTGGTGCGGCACCGGCCGACAAGTCGGGAGATTCCGGTCATTGGTTGCAGGGGGAGACAAGGGGATTGGTTGCGGCGACCGATGGCGTCCAAGGCATCGCAGACGACGGCGCTGTAGAGCTTTTCTCTCATCATGCCGAGCGTGATTTCAGTTGTCTTGGCCATAATCGAACCCTGTGCCTAGGCGGTTGCTCGCTCGGAAGCGGCAAGCTCACGGCTGAGGGACTGCGCGGTCGACTGCACGTCGGAAGTCCAGCGTTTTTCTGAATTTGCATCGACGCGGGCCGAGGGAACACTCAGGCTGATCGCCGCGATCGGCTGTCCGTCGGACATCACCGGTGCGGCAATGCAGGTTACACCCAGATCAGTTTCATCGCGCTCGATGGCGTACCCAACGCGGCGGACCTTGGCGAGAACTCGCCGCAACTCTTCCTCGTTTCTGGTCGTTCGAGGAGTTCTGACCTCAATCGCGGCGGTAGAGAGCAAGTTGTCGATCTTTGTCTCGGGCAGAAAGGCGGCGATTGCGCGGCCGAGAGCGGTGGAGAAGACGGGATCGCTCTCATGGGTTTCGACGACGCGCCGCAACGGATGAGAGGACTCCAGTACTGTGATGTAAACGATGCGATTGCGGCGAAGGACGCCGAGGTTGACGGTTTCTGCGGTTTGCTGATGAAGCCGGCGGAGGAGCGAATCGGCGATCGATGCCAACCGGCGATCGCTTCGTCCAAGGGCGACCCAGTGAAGCTTCGGGGTGAGGCGGTATATACCCCCCGAATCATGCTGAACATATCCGAGCCCGACGAGGCAGCGCAAGATGCGATGAGCGCTTGGCTTTGTGGTGCCGGTACCGAGGGCGAGCTGGTTGAGCGAGCCGGAACCTTTCAATTCGGCCAATAATTCAAGCAGGGAAAAGGCTTTGACAATCGAAGTCGATTCCATTATTGTGAATATATCGTTTCGTATAGTGGAATACAAGATCGGTGACAGATCGCGGCAAAATCGCATGCGCGTCGGAATCATAGCTCTCCAGCACGAGTCGAATACGTTCCTTCCGCAAGCGACGAGCCTGGAAGACTTCCGGCGAAACGTGCTGTTAACCGGAGAAGCAGTACGAGAGCATTTCCGAAACAGCCATCATGAAGTGGGGGGATTTTTCAACGGGCTTTGGTCGGCAGGGATGGAGGCGGTTCCGCTGTTTGCGGCGATCGCCACGCCAGGCGGAGTCGTCACCGACGATGCATTTGGGCATCTTCTGACGGAGATGCTGGATTGCCTCGATGGCGCTGGTCCGCTGGCGGGAATACTGGCGGCGCCCCATGGGGCCGGAGTGAGCGAAAAGATTCCGGATATGGATGGGCATTGGTTGGGGCTGGTTCGCCAGCGCCTGGGCCAGGCCAAGCCGATCATTGCTACGATTGATCCGCATGCGAATTTATCGGCGGCAATGGTCAGTGCCTGCCAGGCGATCATTCCGTATCGTACGAATCCTCATGTCGATCAACATGCAAGGGGGCTTGAAGCGGCAGTGTTGATGGTGCGGACGCTGCGGGGCGAAGTTCGGCCGACAATGGCCGCGGTTTTCCCAACGGTCGCGATCAATATTGCGGCACAACATACCGAATCGCCTCCTAGCCTCGAACTGGTACGCTTGGCCGATGCGCAGTTGAAATTGCCGGGGGTGCTGAGCAACGGGGTGGTTCTGGGATTTCCATATGCCGATGTGCCGGAAATGGGGTCGAGCTTTGTTGTGGTGACGGACAATGATCAGGAGCAGGCGCGGATTGGCGGATCAGTTGGGTACTTATCTCGTCGCGCACCGACGGGATTTCGAGCCGCAGTTGCCGTCAGTTGAAGAAGCGATCGACCTGGCGATGCGATCTGAAAAGCCGGTGTGTTTGCTGGATTTGGGGGACAACGTCGGTGGCGGCTCGCCGGGGGATGGGACCATCATAGCGCACGCCTTCCAAAGGCAGAAAATTAGAAATAGTTTTGTCGCGCTATGCGATGCGGATGCGGCCGAAGTGGCGGCTTCACTGGGAGGAGACGCGGTATTCGAAGGACTTGTCGGCGGGAAGAGCGATAAAATGCATGGCGAGCCGTTGCTTGTCAGGGGACGGGTTCGAAGTCTTCACGATGGAGTATTTCGCGAAGAGCAGATTCGGCACGGCGGGCAGGGGCGATTTGATATGGGAAAGACGGCGGTGATTGATTCGGAATCGCTAACATTGCTCGTGCACTCGCAGCGCACGCCGCCCTTCAGCTTGAATCAATTGACATCGTGCAGGATTGAGCCGGAGAAGTTTTCGGTTCTGGTTGCCAAGGGCGTTAATGCGCCGATCGCGGCGTATTCGCCGGTGTGCCGGACGTTTATCCGCGTGGATACGCCCGGCGTGACGACCGCGAACATGGCGCGGCTACCATTTAAGCGGCGGCGACGGCCGCTGTTTCCTTTTGAGGAGTTGCAATGACAGTGATGGACTCCTTTCGGCTCGATGGAAAAGTTGCTCTGGTGACCGGCGCGGCGGGACTGTTCGGCAGGCAAATCGCGCGGGCATTGGGGCAGGCGGCGGCGACACTTTATATGGCCAGCCGAAACGTGCACGGCTTGCGGCAGCTTGCCGATCAGTTCGCAAAAGAAGGACTCCGCGCCGAAGCGCTCCGGTTGGACCAGGCGGAGGAAGCATCAATTCAGGAAACGCTGGACTTTATCGTGCGCCAGGCGGGAGGGGTTGACGTACTGGTGAACAATGCGGTTCTGAGAACGATGAAAGATTGGGCTTCGCCGAGCGCGGATTTCGCAAAAAGTATGGCGGTCAACGCGACGGGGCTGTTCATGATGACGCGAATCTTCGGCGATCACATGGCGCAGCGCGGGCGGGGGAGCATCATCAATGTCAGCTCGATTCAGGGCTCGGTAGGGCCCGACTTCACGCTTTATGAGGAATTGGGCTGGGAGACGCCGCCCGATTACTTCTTTCATAAGGGGGGGCTGTTGCAACTGACGCGGTTTGCGGCGGCCAAGCTCGGGCCGCGGGGAGTGCGGGTCAATGCGATCAGCCCGGGCGGTTTTCTGGCTGGGCAGGATCCGGTTTTTGTGGAGCGGTATTCCCGCAGGACTTTTCTGGGCCGTATGGCTAATGATACGGATCTGGCGGGGGCTGTGGTTTTCCTTGCATCGGACGCGTCGGCGTATATCACGGGGACGAATATCGCGGTTGATGGCGGTTATACAGCCAAGTGAACCGAGTTGGTCCGCGCACTTGACGGGTTTCTGTTTTTTCAGATATCAGTTATCCGAAAGCGCCCGGATCGCCACGGAGCTGGGAAGTTCATCCTGGCGCGGCGGGATTCTCGCCGCAAAAGGAAGCCTTACGACATAACCTACAACAAAGGTGATCGCGCAACGTGCTGGCCCATCTCACAGCCACGCCGGCGGAAGAATTGCAAAATTACCTGCGGATGCATGGAAGCGCGATTTGATGACCGCGCAGAAGTCGGCGTTGGAAGCGGATCATGTGAAGCTGCTCCGAGCCGCTAGCAGTTGAGCAATGCGGTCGGCCGAAGGGTTACCGATCAAATCAGGTGTGCATTGAGATGGTTCTGCCAACATGTTTTGTAGTATGAAAGTAGTTTCGTAAATATGGAATTACTCGGATAGGGGTGTTGGCGGTTGTTGCCACGTGCTAATACCGCCATCCACCGTGAGCATATGGCCGACAACGTGATCTGACATGTCGCTACAGAGGTAAACGGCGGCAGGGCCGCAAACCTGTGCATGAGGAATTTGTTTATTTGGCGTATGATATTCTATCCAACTTGATGCCCTTTGGTCACCGTCAACCCACGCAGTCAGTGGCGTTCGAATTAAGCCCGGTGCGATACCGTTCACCCGAATTCTGTTGCCAATCAAGGCTACGGCGATCGTTTTGACCATCATCTCGACTGCACCCTTAGAGGTGTCATAGGCCGTGGAATCGACTTCAGCGAGTCGCCCATTGATCGAGCCCACGAACAAAACGCGCCCAGGAGTTTGCGACGCAATCCAATGACGAGCAAACGCCTGAGTTAAGAAATAAGGCGTCCGTACGTGCAGATTCATCGTGCGATCAAAGCGTTCCTGCGACATCTCCAGATATGGCAAATCAAAAAATGATCCCGCATTGTTCACAAGAATATCGAGTGTTGGCATAAGTGAGAAACAGTTATTGCAGAGTGAACAAAGCTCCTTTTCGCCTATGTTGGCTAGCTCAGCTGTCAACAATTGCGATTGAACGCCAAACCCTTTGCACTCTGCCACAACCTGTTGAGCTTCTTGTGCGTTACGTTCCCCATGCACTAGCACATTCGCACCAGCTTGCGCAAAGGCGCATGCGAGCGCCTTTCCAATGCCTCGAGCGGAACCAGTGATAAACGCGGAATGTCCACGCAAATGGATCATGAGCTTCGTACCGTCGATCAATTGTACAACCATGTGGTTGGTGCGTCATCACTCATACTGCGGCCAATCCCTTGTGGTAACGCCCTAAGCGTTTTCGTTTCCATGACATACGTGAATACGTACGTAATTGAATCGTCGATCCAACTCACGAATGGGGCGGCGCTACCCCACAGGTATCGCCCATTCATGCCGATGCGGTGGGTTTGTATTTTCCAATCGGCGAGGCTGAACTCGAAGGCCATGTGCGGCTCCCAGAAGGCGATGTGGCAGACGGTGCGCTCTGGACTGGGATGGGATTCATCGTTGCATCCTTCACGACGATCAGAATCGCAGATCGGCTTTGATCTAGCGTTCGGATTATTGCCTGATTTATTCCGCTATCCTAAGATTTGGGAATGAAGGCTCCGGCTGATGTCTTCGTAGTAACCGGGGCATTCGACTTTGCCATCAAACGATTCGACCGGCACTCTACCATGCGCCAACCGCATCGCCTTCACGAGATCGAACTCAATTACGCGGAATCAGGCTGGGTGACTTATTTGATCGGCGGCCGACCCGTTCGCATCCCGGCCGAACGATTTGCCTTTTTTTGGATTGGGCAATCAGTTACGAGTTGTCGAAATACCTGTGATCCTCTTTAACTAAGGAGCACATCTGGTGAAAGTCGGAGAAGGCGAATTCAAATTTGAATGGATCGAGAATTGGGCGCGAATTCCAGACACTGAATCCGCTCGAACCAACGGGCGCACGCACGGCGTCGTTGCTCTCGACGGCGGAGACGTGATGATTTTCAGCCAGTCGCAGCCGGCCGTGCTTCGATTTGATGCCGAGGGAAGACTGAAAAACGCCTGGGGAGATCGATTTATCGGAGCGCATGGTATGACCCTGGTTCGAGACGGCGATACGCACATGCTTTGGCTGACGGACCAGACCAGCGCGGAAATCGTCAAGACGACGCTGGATGGACGCTCTGTTTTGAGCCTTCAGCGCCCTGATATACCCGCCTACCGCGGCAGCGCTCGATTCGTTCCGACGTGGGTTGCCGTGAATGAAGAACGATTCGGAGGAAATGGCGACGTCTGGGTGGC
This sequence comes from uncultured Phycisphaerales bacterium, assembly GCA_963755915.1. Classification (GTDB taxonomy): domain Bacteria; phylum Planctomycetota; class Phycisphaerae; order Tepidisphaerales; family Tepidisphaeraceae; genus PALSA-1353. The sequence continues at coordinate 95,411 of CAVWLP010000002.1, read as the reverse complement.
CGACGGGTATGGCGCAAACTACGTGCATCACTACAGCAATTCCGGTGCGTATATCGGCAGCATCAATGGAACCGAAGGGAAGGCGGGAGCATTTTCCTGTCCGCATGGGATAGCTTTCATTCCCAAGCCCGGCGGCCCGGAGCTCTATATTGCGGACCGAAGCAACAGGCGAATCCAGGTCTACGACGCGGCTGGGAAATTCAAACGGGCTTTCGGGCAGGAGTTTCTGACGAGCCCCTGCGGATTTGCTGTGCGAAATGGAATTGTTTACGTGCCGGAGCTGAAGGCGCGGCTCTCGATACTGGATGAACGCGACCAGTTCATCACGTGCATTGGAGAAAACGACGCAAATTGCAATTCGTCAGGCTGGCCAAATCTGCCCTCCGCACAAATCTCTCCCGGGAAATTCAACAGCCCTCATGCAGCCGCCGTGGATTCCAATGGAAATCTGTATTTGGGGGAATGGATTTTGGGCGGCAGGATTATCAAGCTGGCTAAAATCTAATCGAGCACGCGCCCACGACGGTCGGTGCCTGGCAGTTGGAATGTGAGCCCTTCTGTTGTCAAATGCGACGTAGATCTCGGCAAGCCCGGTGCCTGCTGGCGACTTCGTTTGCAATTTCCGTGCGGGTTCATTTCGTGAACGTACATTGTGACTTACTCGAAGAATGTCTGCGCTGGTTCGGTCCAAACGACCCGGTCCCGCTGGCCTACATTCGGCAGGCCGGTTGCCATAGGCGGGATGGAGAATTTGAGGCTTCCGCGAACCGTCGATCATGTTGAACCGACCATTGTGCTTCGGGCATTCGATCTGAGTGCCCTTGACAACTTCGTCGGCCAGGTGGGTATTACCGTGAGTGCAGATGCCGTGGATCGCATAAACATCACCGTCACGTCATAACGAAACTGCGGACGGTGATTCGCAGCATATTAAATGAAGAGCCTATTGATCGACAGATTCCCATGTTGTTCATCCGTTAAAAGGGAAAAGAGACTTCCGACGGTCAGGAACATGAAGGAAGCTCCAAATCCCGATTTCCCCTTGCCCAAATGGCTCGTTTGGCCACACGAATTATCTGGCCGATCCTTGCAACTCAGGTGCGCCGTTTTCGAAGATAACCGAGAATTTATCGCCGCTTTGGGTGATGGTTCTCGCATCCATATAGCAGACACTGAAAGCACGTCGGGCGATGTCTGTCTTATTCACGTCCGATGCGTGGAGGAGATAATTGTGCAGCAGCACCGACTCGCCCGGCTCCAACTCGAGATAGACCACTTTATCGGGCGTGCAGATTTGCTTCGCCTGTTCGGGCGTAAGGAAGCCGGCGGAATGCGAGGGATTGATCAATCCCAGCCGGTGGCTGGCGGGAATGACCTGCACGCAGCCGTTGGCGACTGTCGCGGGGTCGAGGGCGGTCCAGAGCGTGATGAGAGGGTCGCGTTCGAGAAACGTCCAGCGATCCTGGTGCCAGGGAAGAAACGTCCCTTTTCTGGCGGGCTTGTTCATGAACATCGCGCGGAAGGCGGCCACCGGTGTCGTGGGGCCATAGACGTGATCGCAGATCTCTTTGAAGATCGGGCGCTTCAAATATTCGAGGAAAAGTGGATCGAGCTCTAGATCTTGGATCTTACGGTAGCCAAGCGTGGCTCCTTTATGGCCGCGAGTTTGCTGGCCGGCGTCTTCGTATTTACCGGTCTCGCTGTCGAGCTGCATGAGGATGCGGTTGTAATCCAGGCTGGCTTTTCCCAGCATGATGTCGTCGATGCGCTGGCACAGTGCGGCAAGTTCGGCTGGGTTGAGCGACTTCCCCAGCTTGAGATAGCCCAGTTGGTCGTACGATTCCCATTGCTGCCCGCTAATGTGATAGCCCATGACGCGTTCTCCTTTTGGGTGAATTCGATGCCGGAACTATAGGTCGTCGCCGCGGAGACAAGCTATGGATTAATTGAACATCAGGATGGATTTTTTGAACCGGCCGTATCACGATACTGCGAAGGGCTGCGGCCAAAATGCTGTTTGAACAGCCGGCTGAAGTAGTAGGGATCGTCCATCCCAAGCTTGCGAGCGATCGCCGCGACCGTCCAGCGGTCGTCAGCCAGCAGAGATGCCGCCTCTTCCATTTTCATTCTTGCGAGATATTGCAGCGGTGTAACACCCAGGACGCGCCGAAACAGCCGATTGAGATGCTGCGGCGAAAATCCGGACCAGTCTGCCAGATCGTCAAGTGTCGTCTGATGATTGATTCGGTGGTTCAGTTCGTCGAGCAACTCGGCCACCAGCGGATCGACGTCGCGCTGTTTTAATGTGCCCTGGGCCGCATCGTAGCGAAGCAGTTCGAGCGTTACGAGCGGGGCCCAATTCTTGAGCATAAGCATTGTCTGAGCATGGTCCTCACGATCCCATTCGGCCAGGCTGGCGCGGAGATAGCCGGTGAGTTTCGAGTCGCGCGTTACGTGACGCACCCGAGCGGGAACGAGGACTTCAAATACATCCTGGCCACCCGGGAGCGTCAACTGAACGTGGATCGATCCAAGTGTCATGCGCCGCGTTGTGCTGTGGGCGCGGTGCGGCACGCCGGGCGGGACAATGACTAGATCACCGGGAACAAGCTCGTACGGCTTTTCTTCGATGATCCATACAGCCCGGCCGCGTTCGATCCAGATGAAGTTGTAATCGGGTACAGTGCGAGGTTCGAGCCTGAAACCGCGCTCCACTCGTTGCCGAGAGCAGACGTTTGTCTTCACGCGCATCTGGCCGAGGACGAAGTTAAGAAATGCGGGAGTCATTAAAAATCAGTCGGCAATAGTGTGATTTGCCGACAGGAGATGCTGATCGCCTGCCGAGGCACGTCGTTTAGGGCGGGAAACCAGCTTTCGCCTATCTGTTGCTTGCGGGATTCAACACTTGTTCCTCGGAGGCGGCCCATGATCGAAAATGTCTGCGGCATTCACGAATCGAATCAGAAGCTCATTCCGGACAAGCAAACGCCCGAGCAAAAGTCATAAGGATTGAAATCGAGGCACCACTTTTTGTGCATCTCTATCGTTCGAGATAACTTTTTCCTTCGCCGACAACCGTGCTGCGCAATTGAAGGCCAAGGTGTTCAGCGACGTTGCTGCGAATCAGTTCCAGGCCATTCTTGACCATCAAGATGTCAGCTCCGTGAAAGACCAGGCGGCATCCGAGACGGATCATTTCTTTGGCGTCTTCGATCGAACCGCACGTGGCGGCCCAATGCTTGCCGGTGTTGCGCCGCGGCGGCGACCTTGTGAATGGCCGCTGTGACGGAAGGGTGATCGAACTGCCCGGGAATACCCGTCAACACGGTGAAATCGGCCGGGCCGAGCATGACCAGATCGACGCCTGGCAGGGCCGCGATAGCCTCGGCCTGATCGATCGCTTGCGGCTCTTCAAGCTGCACGAGCAGGAAGGTCTGCTCATTGGCCTCGGCGACATATTCATCTATCGGAAGGGTGCAATAGGGGGTATCCGGCCCACTACCGTCGAATCCGCGCTGGCCCAGCGGCGCAATTTGCTCCAGCGCACGGCTTCTTTCGCTTCCTCCACGCCGCTGCAGCGCGGATACATAATGCCGGTGGCGCCCAACTCCAGCAGGCGTCCCAAGCGCATGAACTCGCACTTGCCGGGCCGAGCCACGATGTCAGTATCGCCAACACGCGCCGCGCGCATCAGGTTGCCGGCGGTCTCGACCGAATAACCGTGATGTTCAAGGTCCATCCAGATGCCATCAAAGCCAATCAGGCTGGCCAACTCATAAACAGAAGGGTCGGTCAGGTGAAGCAAGGTGGCGATGGCCGGCTGGTTGGCGTGGATCTTGTGAAGAATACGGCTGCGACGCATGAAAACTACATCGCTTCAAATGATAACAAAGGTTGGCGGTGACGCAATGGAATGCGCATTGAATCAACGTCCAAGCCTAAGATACCGCTACGTCGCCGCGCTTCTTGGCGGCGCTGCGCAGCGCGGCGACGTAGCCGATGTTCGTCAAACCCGACCGCAGCCCGGCGGGTTCGCCGGAGAATCCCAGATGAGATCATACGCGCGTTCGACGCCAACGGCGGCCGAGCATCGCTAAGCCACCAATCGCCAAAACGCCACCCGTTGCGGGTTCGGGAACGGCACCTATGCTGACAACCCCTGAATAGAGTTGAACGTCGGTGAGCGTCACCTGGCCGGCGGCGGGCATATAATACGCCGCTGACCCCGATTGGAGGGCACCGATGTACATATTATTGCTGTCGGACTTCACGCCCGCGTGGCCCGTAGCAGAGGTAGTGGTCTTATTTACACCATCTAGATAGACCATTGGTGTTCCCGTTGTCCCATTGTAGGTGAGCAGGAGGTCTTGATATCCGCTGGCGAACGACGCCGCATTGACACTGCAGTTGCATACGTTATCACTGCCGTTCGCCCCGTATACCCAGAATTGGAAAGCCGTTCCGGTATAATATAAGTACGCTTCGGGGCCAAAGCTCCACAGGTAGAAAGAGCTTCCGCTAGTCATTGTAAGATTCATGTATACACTGAACGACTGTGTAGGTCCGAAAACAGCATTCGCCAACGAACTGTTGACGCCCTGGCCGGCCGGATACGCCGAAAAATATTGAGTGCCGTTGAAAGTGTAGGAACCGTTCGAGGGAGAATTGGCCGTAGAACCTTCAGGAAACTCATAGATTGTGTTGTTGTTACCGGTCACACCGGCGTTCTGGTCGTTCACTATAGTTGTATCGGCGGGGATGTACGTGTAATCCCCATTGGCAAACGACCACTCCGAAACCTCCGTGGCGCTGCCTGGATTATAGTATTGCACGAACGACGCCTTCGCAGAAATCGCCGTCATCGGCACTGCGGCCATCAGACTACCGATCAGAATTTTCTTTCCCATCTTCTCTGCTCCTTGTGTTTAGTGGAACGCGTAGAAGGTCCATACTTGTCACTCGAAGGGCTAAATTGCCATAAAGAGTGCTGTCATCTCAGTTTAAGTTCTTCTATGCCGCATGCCCGTCACCGAAATTGTCTATCGCGCCGAAATGTCGCTGACCCGAAGCGTGCAAAATTCATGGTTAGCGGATATCTGCACGCAAGCCGGAATAGACAAATTGCTATTTTTTGCTTGACCTGCCTTTACGTCAGCCTAGCAACCGCTTGTCCATTCATAATAACTCGTTTTTCGCTAATCTTTGCCAGATCCATGGCATTCGAAATATACCATCAATCAACGGATACAATCCTATTGATTTATGGATACGATTCCAGACAGGGGCGGATAATATACCATCGCTAACGGATTGTCAACAAGATTTTGGGTTAATCCGCAGAGCAACGCCCAGCGACTACTGCTCCGACACGGATGAAATAAGGACGTGAATTACGAAGTGGATGTCGGGAAAAAGGCCCCAGTAGAAGGGAGGCCGATCATTGGAGCCGCAGGTATGGGTTAATTGAGTGCATGAGGGAATCAGTGGACAACGCGTATCCGCATGCAGAACAGATCTTTCATTTCACTTATGCTCGCTGCATTGCCAACATTGGTAGTATTCGTGTTCTGTCAACGTGTTATTAGGCGCAGGTGGAGCTCAATGAAAATTCAACCAGCTAGCTGGTGGGCATGTGCCACTTCAATAATTCCCAAGTTAGCGTTGATAATGCTGGCCGGTACCCTTGGATGCCAACAAGACAGTAATTCCTACATAAGCCACATTCGAAATGATCTCGGGCATACCCGTGGACAGATGACTGAGATTACGTCGTCCGCGGAGGAAGCCGCGCGACGCATCGTCAATGGCGGTCACCTTTGGGTTGCCGGCTCCCAATCCGACTTTGCTTTCGAAGCAATAGGGCGTGCCGGTGGGCTTATATCAGTGCGTCCAGTTGGGAATGTTGTAGCTGGAGATGTAATCCTGGTCGGATCGCGCGACGTGTCAACCGAAAGCGATCGCAGCGACATCGCCCTTTGGAAACATGACGGGGCGTATGTCATCTTTTTTGCGCCGACAATCGAGCTACCAATGCCGATGTCACTATCACATCATCGCCAAACTGCGAATTTCATGATAATGGCTACGTCTATTCGACCGACGTTGTGGAGAACTTCGTAAACCTCTGGACTTGGACTGGCGAGTTCGGGGCCGCCTGCACGCGGCTGGGAAAGATGCCTGTATTCTACGAATCATTCGGTTTGGAGGGGGGACACGACTGGGCCAGGAAATACGGCAAAAAAACCTTCCACGATGATTTGAAGATCGCGCCTGTGGCGGCTGGGACACTTGGAGACCAATACCTCGATTCGATGGATGGGATGCTTCAGCAGATTGAGGAAAACGAGCAAACTAAACTCCAGGAAGCCGGCCAATGGCTCTATAAGTCCGCACCCGGCCATTCCGCATTTCGAGCGATGGGCCACATCTGGCCCGCGCACATGAACGACGGCCACGAGTCTCCGCCATTCCTCCCGGCGACGGCGGACAGCGCGCCGCTGCCCGGCAACATTGCATTTGTTTTGCATATAAGCTACCAGCAACCACCTCAGGCATTGATCGATCGCGCACGTCATCGTGAATTTCAACTCGCCTACTGTAGCGTTCGCCGTGGGCAAAACGATAACGCACCGGGCGTTCTCTATATCGACCCCCACTGGCCGATGCCCGATGGATGCGTGAACGTCCCTGGCTATGAAATTCCAATCCTTCCCGCCAGCGGCGTGATCCAAGCGTGCATTTACTGGTCGATTGTGCAAGAAGCAGGATCGTCCGTACCCTCTTCCGGGAAATGACGATCAAATACGAATCCTTCGCGTGACCCGATTTACGACGCAGTCAGGATGACGGGCGCGACATTATATTGAGTGCGTCCATCCGCGCACTTTGGATTGACCTCAGGGGCTGATCGAAGATAAGGTCGCCGAAACACTGCGGCTGGTGAAAATTGAGCACATCGCCAATCGCATTCCAGCTCGCCCAGTGCGGGTGACGGCTTTCGCTGGCGCATTTGAAAAAGTTGGCCCGCCAACGATCGCCTCGTTTGATTTTGATTGGGCCGACGTACGCTTCGAATAACTCAAACGGAATGCGGCAGGTCATCCACCATGACGTCGGCTCTGCTCGCTCTGGCCAGACCACCGAAGGCATTGAGTGGACGATGCTCACCAACGATGCCTCGTCCTGCGGCAGCGGCGTATACTTGGCGAAGCCGGTCTCCCTAGGTGATGGATCTTCAATATAATAAAGCAAGATCGTTCCGCCGCAGTTCAATTCGAGATTGAAATATGCGCTGCCGGACGGCGGCTGCACGAAAAATTCGACACAACTGTCCCGACTTACATTGTCCTGGTATTTCGTGGCCCGCGAGACCGCATAATCATTTTCAACGTCAAACCGCAAGAGGAACGATCGGAGGTCATGCAGCAAGCGAACGTATGTGCGCGGCCGGTGCAAACCACTGCTTGAATGAAATTGGTCGACTTGGAGAACGTTCGCCTGACTCCAATCCACATCTTCTCCCACAGGAGGCGCTTCATAAACAACGTAACTCCTCTGCATGCGTTCACCGCTGTAAAAGCGAAAAGAAGAGAACTAAACCCTCCGAGACTTTGGTCATCCTACAGCATCATTTATTTCGTGTCATCTGCCGCGCCAGGGCATCGCTGTCGGCCCTTTATGCTGCAATTATGGCGGAGCAATTAACCGCTGACCGGCACGGCGTTCTCTCTGGTGTCATGGGGCGCGCAAAACCGGCCAATTGAGGGCGCGCCAAAACCGGCCATTTTGAGGCACAGGAGATTGGGTTATCGACCTTGGCTTTCGGCGGTTGCCGCAAGCCAATGGTGGGATGGCCAATCAACTCAAGATGGCGGAAGTACAAGCAATTTTGGCACTTGCGCAGCGGCTGGTCCAATCGGAACATCGCCCGCCAACTCGGCGTTCACCGGGAGACCGTTGGACGCCACATCCGGTTGTCGGGCGGCGATCCTGCGGCGCCCGGATCGGATTCAAAACCGGCCAGCGCGCCCCTCGGCTCGACGGTGCTCGCCGCAGGCGGCTCGACGGTGCTCGCCGCAGGCGGCTCGACGGTGCTCGCCGCAGGCGGCTCGACGGTGCTCGCCGCAGGCGGCTCGACGGTGCTCGCCGCAGGCGGCTCGACGGTGCTCGCCGCAGGCGGCTCGACGGTGCTCGCCGCAGGCGGCTCGACGGTGCTCGCCGCAGGCGGCTCGGAGAGCGCGCCCACCGGGTTATCCGGCGCGCCCATCGGGTCGGTCAGTACGGCATCGCCCTGGCGTGAGGTCATTGTTCAGAAGTTGGAAGCCGGGCTGACGGCCCAGCGGATTTATCAAGACATCTCCAGCGATCACGGCTATGCCGGCAGCTATTACAGCGTGCGCCGGTTCATCAAGAAGCTCTCGGCTGCCGCGCCGGCGCCCTTTCGCCGGATGGAATGCGAGCCGGGAGCCGAGGCGCAGGTGGACTTCGGCCGGGGTGCGCCCTGGTCGGTCCTGACGGCAAACGCAAAGCAACCTGGGTCTTCCGCATTGTGCTGAGCCACAGCCGCAAGGGGTACGCCGAGGCGGTGGAGCGGCAGACGACCGATGATTTTCTGCGTTGTCTGGAAAATGCCTTTACGCACTTCGGCGGGATGCCGTCAGCGCTGGTGATCGACAATCTTCGCGCGGCGGTGACGCGGGCGGACTGGTTCGAGGCGGAGTTGTGTCCCAAGGTCCGGTCGTTCGCCGAACATTATGGAATCGCCATTCTGCCCACCAAGCCGTACACGCCGCGGCACAAGGGGAAGATCGAGCGGGGCATCGGCTATGTGAAGAGCAATGCTCTCAAAGGCCGGCAATTCGCCTCGCTCTCGGATCAGAACGCGCATCTGCTGACGTGGGAGAAGAGCGTGGCCGACACGCGCATCCACGGCACGACGCGGCGGCAGGTGAAGGAAGTCTTCGAGCAGGTAGAGAAGCCGGCACTGTTGGCTCTGCCGCCGGTGCGATTCGATCTTTTCACCGAGGCGTTGCGCAGTGTTCACCGCGACGGGCACGTGGAGATCAAGGGGGCGTACTATTCGGTCCCGCCGGAGTTTTTGGGCCAGCGGGTCTGGGCGCGGTGGGACGGGCGCACGGTCCGGCTGTTCGATCAGAAGATGCGTGCGATCGCTCTGCACGCGCAGCGTCCGCCGGGCAGGTTCTCGACGCAAGACGCCCATATCCTGCCGGAGAAGATCAGCGGCATCGAGCGTGGAACGACCTGGCTTCTCCAGCGGATCGAATGCATCGGGCCGCACGCCACGCAGTGGGCGCAGTCAATGCTTCAGCATCGCGGCATCGAAGGCGTGCGCGTGTTGATGGGGCTGCTGTCGCTGGCCAATCAGCAGCCGCGACCGGCCGTGGAACGAGCCTGCGAGATTGCTCTGGGGCATGGCGCGTATCACCTGCGCTCCCTGCGGCAGCTCATCGAACACCAAAACGGCGCGCCGGTTCAACAACACTTCGAGTTTGTTCAGGAACATCCAATCATCCGCGGACTGGCCGATTACGGACAGTTCGTACGCGACGCAATCACCCAAGCGGAGGCTTTGCCTGCCGCACAACCTTTACAGGCCTGCCCTGAGCAGAGCCGAAGGGAGTCCACCCCATGAGACCTTCGTTGATGCAGACGCTCAAGCAACTTCGGCTTTCAGGTCTGGCGAGCAGCCTTGAAGTTCGCCTGAGCGAGGCGGCCGGCAATCGGCTCGACCACAGTGAGTTTTTGGAACTGATCCTTCAGGATGAACTGAACGTCCGATCCAGCCGGCAGATCGGCCGGCGCGTCAAGGCGGCGATGTTCCGCGACACCAAAAACCTCGACGAGTTCGACTTCTCCTTCAACACCTCCATCAAACGCAAACAGATTCACGATCTGGCCGCCGGCCAGTTCATTCGTGACAAACGTGACGTGCTCTTGCTGGGTCCGCCCGGCGTGGGCAAATCGTTTTTGGCCCAGGCCATCGGACACCAGGCGATCAAGAGCGGCTTGGTGGTCCTGTACCGATCCATCTTCGACCTGGCCCGCGACTTTTTAGGCGACGAGGATCTGGGAGCCCAGGACAAGACGCTGGCCCGGTATCTCAAGCCTGATCTGCTTATCATCGACGACATGGGAATGAAGCAGCTTCCGCGGCGCAGCGGCGAATGCCTGCTGGAGATCGTCATGCGCCGGCACGAGAACCGCTCGACGATGATGACCAGCAACCGTCCACTGGAGGACTGGGCCAAGCTGATCGGCGACGTGCCGGCGGCCACGGCCATTCTGGATCGGTTCCTGCAGCACGCCACGATCATCAACATCACCGGCAAGAGCTACCGCCTTCGGCATGGGGGCCATTCGACTTCGCTCACGGCAGGCCAATCCGGGACACCGGAAAAGACAAATCCAAAAGGACGGCGGAGTACCGCCGGCGATGAAGGGTGCTCCCCCCCGGAAGACACCGTGACAGAGCCGCCGTTGTCTTCTGATGTGGGGGTATCCGCCGGCCAGACGGCGTGAACGGGGACCAATAACTCAAGGAACAGTTGCGTCGGATAGAACGGATGCGGTATAGAATACGTCAGCACATTGGCCGGTTTTGAAGCGCCCCGCCCTGGCTGGTTTTGGCGCGCCCCGTGACACTCTGGAGTTCATGACGCGCCTTGCCGAACGGCCCATAAAACACACTTGAGAGATTTTCCGGGAAATTTGGTCCAGATTCACGGTTCTGAGTTCTTTTCCAGTGACGCGGCGATATCGCCTACTGGGCGGGTATGCCGTGCATTTTCGCGCAGAAACTTCTCCCATTGTTCCCTCTGTATGGGTGTGTAGCGATAGAAACCCTTTCCCGCTGAAATTCCATTGGCGCCGGCATCAACCAGCTTCTGAATGATCGCAGGAACGTCACTCGTATTGCTGAGCTCCGGAAAAAGCCGCTTCATCTCTGCGACGCAGCTCGGAATTCCTGTGAGATCCATTTACACCGATCAGTGTTCCGTCCATTTGGCGTTTTCTTTCACCGCGATCGTGCCTCAAAGCATTGCTCCCGATGCGTCATCCACATACACCGTGCAGTCCGAATGCCTTTGCAAGATGCTTGCTGGCACCGCTGGCGAAACCGGCCCTTGTACAGATGCCTTCACCGCGGTCGCTTTGCGGGCGTCAGGCACGGATGCGATGACCGACTTGCTTTTCATAATCTGCCGGCACGACATGCTGATCGCCTGCATTGGCACGTCTGACAATCCCTTAAACCATCCCTCGCCTAATTGCTGCCTGCGGCACGCTTCATCCAGGTTCACCACGAGATAAGGCCGTTCAGTTTCGAAGTCCGCCGGCGGATCGTTGAAGGCAAGATGCGCGTTCTCGCCGATTCCCACAAGTGCGACGTCGATCCGACAGCGCTCGATGAGCTTTGCAAGTCGCTTGCACTCCACGTCCGGATCCGTCTCCCCATTCACATAATGGAAAGCCGCCACAGGTAACGAGAGTCGGCTCACAAATCTCTCCCACAGATATCGCCGAAAACTGGCCGGATGAACAATCGGTAATCCGACATATTCATCAAGGTGGAAACAGGTCACCAGGTTCCAGGAAATATCCGGCTCCTTGACCAGAGCATCGAGCATTTCAAACTGAGATGCTCCCGTCGCGACGATCAGATTCGCGCTCCCGGACTTCTTGATTGCCTGCCGCGTCAATTCCGCGGCCTGGGCCGCCGCCTTGCGTCCAAGCTCCAACTTTGTGTGGCTTTTCACGATTTTCATGATGATTCCCTTTCTGCACCGACTTACTTCAATCCTGCCGAAAGACCGGCTGAATTGGCTTTCCGATTGCGTGAGTATTCCACGGCGGATCACTTCCTGCTGGAATAACTAACGCATAAGCATGCACGGTCGATTCTCTTTTTCCCTCTATTTTGCTCCTAAAGATGGCATCGATTCAGCGTAACTGAGCGGTAATTTGATTTCCGCGCCTGTTGTCGCTGAAAGCCGCGCCGCCCAACCTATCTCTGCCACCATGGCAGAATTGGCGAAACTCAACGGAGACTTTACACCACGTTTAACACATTCGATGAAGTGTCCAACGCAGGAAGCCGTGTTGTGGTGGAAGACATCACCGCTGTCCGGCGTTGTCGTGTCCGCCGGCCAGGGTTCGACGCCTTCGCGCTCACAGCGCTCAATGTCCAGGGGGTAGATCCACCGGCCGGCGGTAAACTTCTCCGACCAGAATCGCACTTTTCGCTCGCGCTCGAGTTGACTTTCGAAAACGAAAGCACCTTTGGTTCCGCTGATGTTGTGGTAGGCGTCGTATCCGTTGCCGCTGTCGATGTTGCCGAAGCAGAAGCCCGCGGTTCCGTCGGCAAATCGGATGAGAATATTCCAGATCGGCTCGGTTTCGAAAGGTCGCACCTGCGCCGTCAGCGCCGTGGCAAACACACCAACCGGATAGCTCTGGGGCTTCATCACCATAAACATCACGGACAGCGAATGAACGATACCCATGCCAATCGCGTCGCCTTGAATCTCTTTGCTGAGTTTCCACGCTTTGCTGCCACTGACGTTCACTCCATGGCGATAGTTCACTTGGATTTGTGTGATGCGGCCGAACCCGCCATCAGCAGAAAGCTGCCGCAGCCGCTGTTCCATGGGATCAAAGTTCATCAGGTAATCGACGAAGGTGATGAGTTGCGGATTCGCCTTCTCAATTTGGATTTGCTCGACGAATTCGTGAAAACGAGTGGCACACGGCTTTTCGCAAAAGATGTGCTTGCCTGCCCGCATCGCCGCGATGGATTGCGGGCCGTGGAAGGCGTTCGGACTGGCAATGACGACCGCATCGATTGAAGGATCGTTCACCACCCTCGCATAATCGAAATAGACCGGAACGTGGGGCAATTTCAGTGAGGCGAGCTGTTCAGCAGCCGTCCCCCCTTCGCTGTCGACGACGGCGCTGATCTCGACGTCATCTCGATCGCTGAGGCGACGCAGCAGCGTCGATCCCATCCACCCTGCACCAATCAACGCCGTTCGGACGCGGGACATCATTCCTCACCTCTGATCTGAGTCTAGCCCAATCCGCTTTCTGTTCCCGCCGCTAGACGGTGGACGCCGCCTCGTGGCTGGAAGAGATCGGGGTACTGCCGAATCCATGGTTCGTTTGCGGCCGGAGTGAACTGAGGGCTGTTGAGTTCCGCACCGTTGATGGTCGGCAGATATGCGCCGAAGAGGGCAGCGTGAATCATCGAGTGGCCGGCGTTGGTCAAATCCTGCAGACTGATCAGCAAGCCATTTTCCTCGGCCCAGGCGGCTGCCATCAGGGCGAAACTATGCCCCTTACAGGTTTTCAACGCGAAACCGCTCCAACCTTGATCGCGCCTCCTCGAACAGGTCCGCGTCGGTCAAACCTTCGTCGAGCAACACCGGCTTGAGCTTCGACACCTCGCGCCAATCACACCGATGCCGCGTAATATCTCGACCTGTGGGCTGCTCAACGGATTGAAGTGCATCAAAAGCTCCAGGCGATTCTTCGTGCAGGCTTCGTAGATATGCCAGCACACTTTCCGCGTCGGGATTCGCCTCATTACTGTCAATGCTCAGTACGGGACGATCGACTCCAAACGCTCGCACCGCCTCGAACACTTCCCGTGTTCTTTCAACATCTAGGCGGTTATCTCGCCCCATGATCTTGAGCTTGAAGCATCGATAGCCCCTGTCACAAATCCACGGCCGCACATCGGCTGCCAGGTCGTCGTTCTGCCCGACGATAATCCATGCTGGGAGCGATTGAAGGGGAGACGTTCTCATCGCCGTGACGATGGCCCGGCACACGCCTTGACGAAAGAACGCGTCGGCAGACGGAATTGGAATATTCGGTTCATAGAGTGCAAAGGCGGACCGATCGAATGCGATGCCGACGGCGTCGTGAAGCGCAGCGTCAAATGGGCTCATGCACATCGCCCGGGCGAGCACCGGAACGTCAACGAAGCGCGGATCTTCCAGATGGTTCACCGCATGGTGCAACCGCAGGCCTAGTTCCAGGGGATGGGCGGATTCTGCACCGGTCAGTTCCTTAAGTCTTACTGCGATCCGCGATGTTAAATCGCGCAAAAGGCTGTCGCGCTGGTCATGAGACCACCGTGGATCCGGCCAAGCCCACAGATCGCTCAGGTATATAGAGCCGTGCCCCGTTGCATCGCGGCCACCGGCGCGAACTCGAACGGTGGCCGTCGCCTGAGTGATTCGCTCAATTATGCCTGTGCTAAGAATCAGCGGCTTCACCATCGGCTGCTCTGTGAAGAACACTTCCGCGGAAATAATCTGGGCGGTATACATTCTGGTGGGTTTTTCAAAAATCCGGATCAGATCTCCTCGAGCGTGACGATCCGCCGCTCTTGCGCCGAACGAATCGCGGCAAAACATACCCGGCTGGCAAGTACGGCGTCGTCCACCCCACAGACGACCGGACCAGTCCCGCAGATTTCGTCGATGAATTGTTCCAGTGCGTGCTGGTGTCCTTTATCGGGTTCGGCGGTAAACTGCCGCATCATATCCCCGCTGGCGGCGGCCTCTTCGCAAGCAGCTCGCTTCTTCTCAAGCCAGCCCTGCAATCCGCCCATCTGGCCGATCTGTGGATGTTTGTCGTTCAGCATCGGAAAAGTCGTTCTTGCCGGCGCCGGGGATGCCGGCCGCGCGAACTTCAACCATGTGGTCGATCGCAACCGCCGCGCCGTTGCCGAACGCTTCGTATAATTCCTTCGGATAGCCGAATGATCCATTGGCGCACAGGCTAATCGTGGCCAACGCGCCTGATCGATATCGCACAATAGTTGCATGGTTCAGCATGCCCGTCTCAATCGCTGACACTTCGACCGGTTCATCGGCCAGGAACCAGTTGCACAGGTCTATGAAGTGCGTCATCTCAAACAGCATCGGGCCGTGCGGCGCCTGCGACTTGTCGAAAACCCATGATTTCCAGCTATACCAGTCGTCATTGATGTGCGCGATAAACGAGGGAACCCCGTCGTCGGGTAACTCTGGCAAAGCCCTTTCGCGTTGCCATCTCCACGGACACGGCTGAGGATGCTCCATGTGATTGCGAAAGATCCGGTGTGCCGCGCGCATTGCCGGCGAGCATCTTCGGTTGTGTCCGACGCAAAATGGAATGCGCGACTCGTGTACTACCCGCTGGATTTCGCGGATTTCCGTCATCGCTCGCGCCAGCGGCTTCTCGACATACACCGGTTTTCCCAATCGCGCCGCAGCCTTGATGACCGGAAGACGTAGCCTTTCCGTCGTTGCCAGGCATATCACATCGACTGCCGGATCGGAAATGGCTTCAAGAAAGTCCCGGGTGGTCCGCGTGGGGGAGAATCTCAGCGCGCATTCATCCAGCGCACCTTGCGAAACGTCGCAGCAGGTGTGCAGTATCGCTCGCGATGATCGCGCAATGTTGGGAAGGTGCTGGGCGCGAGCCAGGCTCCCGCAACCGATCACTGCGAAATTGAGGGGTAGCTCTTGTCGTGATAATTCCATAATACTTGATAGCTCACGGTTGGACGGACACGGCTATTTGATCCGGCTTTGCGGCACTTCCGGGAGCCATAATTGCAGCAGTGCGCGGATCGACTTTCTTGACCCAAGCTGTATCAGGCGCGCCGGCCCGCTTGACCTCAACGCCCGCCATCAAAACTTGTGCAGTCGCCACGTCCGCATTTGTGCCGCTGCTATGAAGCCGTTCCAGAATCGTCTTGGCCTCGTCTGTATAGCGCTCCAGATACAACACGAACATCGTTTTGCCACCATCGGTTGTATACACATAACAGCGATAGGCAGGCCTGCCGCCGTGGTCAAAAGGCGGTATCTTACCAATGTCATCGGCAAACCATGTACTCCCATTATCGACAGTGTAAAAAGCCTGTCCCTGTGAACCAAACGGGGCGTCACCCTTCAAACGACAGTAGGCGAAGGACAACGCTAAAAGCAAGACAATCGCCGTGACAATTCCGGTCACTGTGCGATGCTCATTGAGTGATCCTCGAATATCCATTCCTGTTCCTTCGTCAATCAAGCGGGTCAATTCTCGCGTTACCCCGCCTGCCCCGGCATCGGCTACTCGCTGGCGGGCTCCTCGATCCGATCTTTGGTCTGGCGCCTGTAAGCAATCATTCTACTGAACACGGCGTGCGGCCCTTCGTCGCCGCGCGAAACATCCTGCCAAAGCGAGCAGCCCAAGACTCGACGGCTCAGGGACGTCGGCCACTAGACCGTTGGCGGAGGCGAAGGCATCCAGCGCGGCCCACTCGCTGGACGGCAATGTGACGGCCGCTCCGCTGGAACTCTTGCCGAAATTGGCGGCGAGAAGGGCGAAGTCCGAGCCATTCACGATACCGCCGTAGTCAAAATCCCCCTGATCCCAACCAGTAACAGTGCGGCCGAAATTGGCAGCGAGGATGGCCAGGTCGCTGGCATCAACGATGCCGTCCAGGTTTGCATCTCCGTACAGCGTGTATTCGACTTCGATTTGGCCAGAATGGAGACCTGAGACGATACCGTCGGCTCCATCGGCGTAACCGAGGGCATAACCCGGGTGAGCGGCCGCAGAACTGGAGTCGATGCCGGCACCGTTCCAGGCTCCATTGTTATAGCCGCTAGCAAGGAGTGCCGCGATCGTCGCGGCCGGAGTTCCCGACCCCGTATAGTCAAAGGTGACCGCGCTGCTGCCTATATCGATCTTCGCTCCGGCGCCCAGTGACGGTGCGCCCAGCAGCGTCACCGCGGGAGCCGCGTTCATAACGAGCGAGCCACCGGGTTGAATCGATAGCGGCGCTTCGATCAAAAGGTTGCCATTGACCGTCACAGTTGTGCCAGCGTCGATCGTCGTCGGGTTCCCGATCGTCAGGGTCGATCCATTGGCAATGCCAATATTGGTGTTGCTGACAAACGTCAGAGGCAGATTGATCGTGTGCGAGCCACTTAGCACATTGATTGCTGCCGCACCAGTCGATACCTGCATTGCAAGCGAGCCCGCGCCACCGATGACGTAAGTGTTCGAGCTATTGAAGGACAACCCCCCGACGGTGGTCGCTACATTGGTATAAATACTTCGTGGCGCGGTGATCGATCCGTTGAAGTCCGCGACCTCATCTGCTCCGTTCGGAATCCAGCCCCCCCAGTTGTCCGCATCCTGCCAGTCACCCGATTGCGCCATCCAAATGCTGTTGTTATTATATCTGAACAAGTCTCCGGTCCCACCGGGCAAGGTCAAGTCCAACTGGTTATTGGTGAGTGCAATCTCTTGCTGCTGACCGGTGGTTGAGTTCAGGAGCCATAGGGTATTTATTGAGCTATTGAAGGACAGGGTGAAACTGAGCGTCGCGGCGGCCGCAGAAAGGCTCGCACTATGATTGAGGTTGGTGAGCATGAAGTAGTGCTCACCGTTAGTGTCTGTAAATAGCCCGATCAACCCGTTGTCGTTCGAACCAATGTTTGTATCGCTAAATCCCGTGATGTAGGGGTCGCCTCCGGCACCCGCAACCCAGTTGGTAAGTCCCACGGGAGTCGAATTCAAGACCTTCGAATTCGCATAGCCCGGAACGAAGCACACAGCGGTGCTGTTGAGAAACCGTTCCGCACCGCCAACAATCACCGCCTGCTCATTGGTCGTTGCGGCCTCGGAATAAAGCGCTGTTGGGTCGCCGTTTTCGTCAATCAGGCCATTTCCGGTGCTGCTGTAATAGTCGTACGTCCAATAGAGCAAACCCGTGTAACCGGCGGTCAGAAGTGTATAGACATTATACCGATTGTCGGACTCGCTGACATCGCCAAATGATTGAACCCAGCCCCAGTACGGCAGCCCGTTGGCTTGTGCTGCTGTCCGGACGGCCATGAGGTTTTGCATATATTGCGAACCCGTCGCACCGCTGGACTCAAACGGATAATAGTCGTACGCCAGGATGTCCGGGTTCATGATGCTGATAAAATCGTTGAGGTAGTCGGTATAGTTATAATTCGGCTCAGAGCTATTTCCATATAATTCAGCCGCGGTTGCCGTGATGTTAGTGGCCGTGGTGTAGATAGGCACGCTGGTGTCCGTTTGCCGTATGTATGAGTTCACCTCCGCGATATACGGCATCTGTATTGTGCTCGGCTCGTCGCCGACGATCCAGCCAGCATTGCCGCTGGTCGTTTGTAGTTCATCAAATTCGGTTTCCGTCGATGATACGGGGCCCCCCTCCGGAACCGCCAAAAACGATTGCCAGGTAGCATTCTGGTACGGCGCGGGCCGAATAAGCGTGTAGGTGGTGCCTTCCGCACGATTCAGCATGGTCATCCCAGCACCAAAATATTGACTGATGTTCCATGTTAAAGGATTCTCTGAAAGGCCCTGGATGCTAAAGGGATTTGAGCGCACCCACTGCCAGCCGAACCCGGCTTCGCCGGACTGGAGCGTTTGCCCGACAGCGGGCAGCCCCCCGAGCGCGAGCATAGCAGGCAACACGAGCTTGTGGATACGCTTGCTATTGACGTTGATCTGATTACGAAACTGCATTGTGCAATCCAATCTGACGTCGGCGATGGCCGACGTCGGAACGCGTGGCGCTTCGGCGCCGTGCGAACAAAAAACATCCTCCCAGAGCTATCGATCCCAAACTTGCAGGCTCGGGCACATCCGCCATGAGGCCATTGGCGGCAGCGAACGCATCCAGCGCGGCAACATCACCTGGGGAGACCACGACAGCCGCGCCGCTGTCGCCCTGGCCGAAGTTGGCGGCGAGGGCGGAGAAGTCGGAGCCGTTGACGGACGAACCGTAGAGGAAGTTGCCCTGGTCCCAGTTGGTGACGCCGAGGCCAAAGTTGGCGGCGAGGATGCTGAAATCGGAGCCGTTAACGACGCCGTCGAGGTTCGCGTCGCCAAGCAATGTGTATTTCACTTCAATCTGGCCTGACGCAAGGCCGCCAACAACGCCATCGGCGCTATCCGCATACCCCACGCCATAGAGCAGGCCATTGGTTGGCGTTTGTGCCGCGCTGGAGATGATGCCGGGCCCGTTCCAGGCTCCATTGTTATAGCCGCTGGCAATGAGTGCCGCGATCGTCGCAACGGGACTTTCCAGGCCCGCATAGTTAATTGTGAGCGTGTTGCTCCCTATATCGATCTTCGCACCGGCGCCGAGTGACGGTGCGCCAAAGAGCGAGGTTGTGCCGGAAATCAGTTGCAGTTCGCCTCCGGCCCCAATCGTCATCGGAGCCTGGTCCGTCAGGTTGCCGGTTACTGTGACGGTCTTGCCTGCATTGATCGTCGCTGGGTTACCGATGGTGAGCGTCGATCCATTGGCAATACCAATATTGGTGTTGCTGACAAATGTTAGAGGCAGATTGATCTCGTGCGAGCCACTTTCCACATTTATTGCTGCTGCGCCGGTGGATACCTGCATTGCAAGCAAGCCCGCGCCGCCGATGACATAGGTATTCGCGTTGTTAAACGTCATCGAGCCAACGGTCGTCGCGACATCGGTATCAACACTGACCGGTGCGGTAATCGAACCGAGGAAGTTCGCGCTTGCGTTTACTCCATTTGGGATCCCACCGGCCCAGTTCGACGCGTTATTCCAATCGCCTGATTGTCCCATCCATTGCGGTGGGGGAGTGGGGACGGACAGTTGGTCTCCCGCCACCATGCTGTCGACTCGCTGCTGCAATTGGGCTTGAGACAAGACGGTATTATCGATGCTGAATTCATCCATCGTTATTGACCCCGTTATCTGACCGCCCAGAGAAACTTCGTAGGTCAGAGCACTGCCAATCTCCCAGATTTGGGGAACCGAAATGGGTGAACTTACAGGCGAACCTACCAATGCGCCCGTGCTATTAAATACATACTCCGTTAACGCTTCGTTGGTTAGATCGAATGTCGCTGCCAGATAATTCCATTGGGTTGCGTTGATTACTTCGCCGGGCGAGGTGACAACCGAGGTATTATTACAGTAACCCGCCTGTACCGTGGACGCGACGGATCCATAATCAGCATCAGCATAAGCATAACTTAGAAGTGGATTCCCAATGACAAAGATTTGCGCGGTATTGGAAGCAGAACCCATCTTGAACCAACACCCCACTGTGATTCCACCAGTCGTAATATCGGTTAGCACATTGCCGTCGAACGCCGGGAATTGGACGCTGTTGTCTCCCGACGAAAGGGATAAGGCGCCATTGACCGGAGTAGAACCCGGAAAAAAACCGCCATGAAGCAACGCGCTACCGACGACCGTCGCTATGCCGGTGCCTGCGGAGTAGTCACCGTTCGCCGGATTGATGTTAAAACTCGACAGATCGTTGAAGTGGTCCAAGAATGTGATGTCTCCCCGCACTACGCTGCGCAATCCGGCTGAACTGGCTGCGAACAACACTAACGCAAGCCTTCGTTTTGCCAACACAATCAACCTCCGTCACAAACAAAAACTGCCAACGGCGCTGATCGCCTGCTCCATTCTTCTCGTTACTCGATAGAAAGAATCTGTTCAGCAATGCGGGCGCACCAAGTTTCACATCGGCTTTGATCGCTGCGGTGAGGCCGACATCTCTGGACAACCTCAAGCGGGCATCCCTACCGGTCAACAGAATTCCAGACAGCCAACGCCGTCCTCGCTAGGGTCGACCGAATTTTTTTCGCTCATTGGTCTAAGCGGACTAGAAAATCCACCCTTGTTATGGCCACGTGTCGCTCATGTCATCCCAAACACCGTCGGCCGCCCACATATTCAAGTTGTATAGAAGCGTATGTCCATCAACATACGCCGAGTGTCCATCACCAAAAAGGATATTACTTGCGTACGGGTCATTCTTAGGGGAGTGGGGCGAGATTTCGAAGCCCTGCGCCCACTCTTGATAGCCTTGATAGCCAAATATCCCACCTTCCGCCGCATACTCGAACACCATGACGAATTCTGCCGGCTTTTTGATTTTGACCATGCGCATAGACGTTTCAGAAGTCGGATCAATCCAGCCGTTGCGATACAGCCAGTTCCCGGAATTGGCAAAGTAGCTGCCGGGGTAACCCCATGGTCGAGGCACCAAGTCGCTTGGACAAACAAAGATCGGAGATGAAAAGGACTTCGGGTCAGTAAGTAGGTAATGACCCGGGAAGTACCCGCAGTCGATCAGGATCAAGTTCCAGCTTGGTTGATTCTGATTATAAATTTGCTGTTCTGGATAAGGTAAGGAGCCGTTGAAGTCATTAACATACATCGAAAGGCCCATGCCGATCTGGCGCATGTTACTGAGGCACGCAATCTGCTGTGACTGCCGCCTCGCTTTGTTCAGGCTCGGCAACAGGATTGCAATCAACACGGCAATGATTGAGATCACCACGAGTAGTTCCACCAGCGTAAACGCTGAGCGATCGAGGCAATTATTCCGCCACATGAAACGAGCTCTACGAAATGAATGATGCGTCATAAGTTTCTCCGTAAGGCTTGACGTCACCTCGTTTGCGAAGCGTAATGCTCCGGGAGGTCGCAGCCATCAGCCATTCAAACGATGCCGACGGCGCGACAGGGTGCCGACCACACCCAGCGTCAGTAGACCCAAGGAAGCCGGCTCGGGGACATCGGCGAGTAGACCATTCGCGGCGGCGAAGGCGTCGAGCGCGGCCCGGTCGGCGGCGGTGACTCCGGCGTCCGCGCCACTGTCGCCTTGGCCGAAGTTCGCGGCCAAGGCGCTGAAGTCGGAGCCGTTCACAGAGCTGCCGTAGAGGAAGTTGCCCTGGTCCCAGTTGGTGACACCCAGCCCGAAGTTGGCGGCGAGGATCGAGAAGTCGGTCCCGTTGACTGAGCCGTCGAGATTCGCGTCGCCAAGCAGCGTGTATTTCAGTTCGATTTGGCCGCTGGTGAGACCGGCGACGGCGTGGGTGCCGTCGTTTCCGTCGGCCCAGCCGATACCGTATTTCAAGTTATTTGTGGGCGTCTGGGCAGTGCTGGAAATGATTCCGTTCGATCCGTTCCAGGCACCGTTGTTGAAGCCGGCCTTCAGATAACCAAGGATCGTGGAGATGGGATCGCTGCTGCTGCCATAATCGATGAAGAGGTGGTTGTTGGTGATGTCCAGCGTGCTGGCGCCGGTCAAGGTGAGGCCAGCGATTTGACTGCCCCCGCCATTAGTCGCGAGCGTTGCCAAACCGCCTGAGATGCTGAGCTGACCGCTACCCGTGATCTGCCCGAAGGTGACCGCGCCGCCTCCGGTTTCGGTGACTGCGACGCCGGCGTCGAGAGTCACCGTGCTGGCAAGATTCAGCGTCGATCCCGCCGCAACATCCAATGTCGTATTGCTGGCGAGCGTCGTTGGCAACTGAATGGTATGGGAGCCTTGCTCCACGGCGATCTCGGCGCTGCCGGTGGAAACCTGGAGCGTCAGGCTGCCGCTACCGTTTATCAGGTAGGAATTGGTGTTGTCGAAAGTCATCGAGCCGACGGTGACGGCAAGGTTGCTGTACACGTTCTCCGACGAAGTGATCACGGACCCGAAAGTGGCGGATTCGCCAACTCCGTTAGGTACTGAGTTGCTGCTCCAATTGGAGGCTTCGTTCCAGTCCCCCAAACCTGAGTTGTCGGTCCAAGTGGAAGGAAGGGGATTAACGCTGACAATCCCTGAATAGACGCGAACGTCGGAGATCGTCAAATCGAAGGCGGCGGGTGGAAAATAATAGGCCGCTCCCCCCGAATCGAGGCCGCCGACGTAAAAATTGTCGTTGTCGGACGTCACGCCGTCCCCGCTGATGGACCCGGCCGTGTCAGTATCTACACCATCCAGATAGATATTTTGCTGTCCCGTTGTTCCATTGTAGGTGTACAGGAAGTCGTGCATTCCGTTGCCCAACGACGCCGCGGTCATAGAGGAGCCTTCATAGTTTGAATCGGGCCCCGTGACGTTCGTGGCCGGCTTTACCAGCGTTTCGAAACCCGTTCCGTTGGCACCATCAAAAAGTAGGGCCACATTGGGGCCGAAGCTCATCAGGTAGAAAGCGCTTCCGGTCGCTTGATTCATTGTAAGATTCATGTACAAACTGAACGACTGTGTGGGTCCGAAAACAGCATCCGCCAACGAACCGTTGACGCCCTGGCCGTTCGGATAGGCGGAAAAAAATTGAGTGCCGTTGAAAGTGTAGGTACCGTTCGAGGGAGAATTGGCCGATCCACCTTCTGGAAACTCATAGATTGTGTTATTGTTACCGGTCACACCGGCGTTCTGGTCGTTCACTATACACGTATCGTTGGCAAAGTACGTGTAGTCCCCATTGGCAAACGCCCATTCCGAAGCCTCCGTGGCGCTGCCTGCAGAATAGTAGTTGTTGAAAGTTGCCATCGCAGAAATTGCCGTCATCGGCACCGCAGCCATCACACTACCAACCAGAATTTTCTTTCGCATTTTCTCTGCTCCTTGTGTTTGCTAAACGAACTGGACGCACTTACCACGCTCGCGGTTTCCGACGGCACCGACCGGCCGGCTAAATTGCGATGAGAGACACCTGGGGATTGTCTAGTCGCGTTGTATTGTCAACGCTAGCTGCCTTCCTGTTCGAGTTGGCGCGACGATTGGTGAATCGGACTGATTTTCAAATGGGGTTCAGTGATCCGTTGGCCGCTGGCGACATCCTGCATAAGCTGCAAACCCAAGGATGCGAGCCGTTCAACATCCATTTCAAACCGCTCGAAGGGGAGGGTCAGCGACAATCGGCTACCCCGATTCCAAAACGTGGCCACCTTCAGGTCGCGAGGCACATTAACGTTAAGCTCGCGCAAACGCCGCTCGACACCCAAGGCCATTACGTCGTCCTTGATGATCAGACCATCCAGTTCGGCCAATGGCATATTCACGGCCGCCTCATAGCCCCCTTCCTCGGTTCCGGCGTGCCCGATCATCCATGACGACTTGGCTGTGCACCCGCTCTGTTCAAAACTCTCAGCGACCAACCCAAGATCACGAAAGGCATAACTCGGGCTGTTGAAGATAACCCCGATGCGCCGGCTGCCTTGCTGATATAAATGCTGGGCCGCCGAACGTACAAAACCGAGGAAATCCACGGACACCGAGTAATCGACGGTGAGACCTGAGTGCAACAACGCTACGACCGGCACATGTAACGCACGACCCTGCGCAACCAGCTCCTCCATGTTCTGGGGCGGCTTGACCAATAGCACACCACATAGCATCCCGCCCACCAAGTGCTTCAGTAAGTCGTCGCACGCCAAGTTAGGTGTTTCCGGCGTGTCGCTCCCCAAATACTGCCTGTGAACGCGACCATGATTCTCGAGCAGCCGTCCGAGATGCCCCATTATCAACCGGTAGTACTCGTGCTTCCCATCAAGACTGAAATAATCAGGAAAAGAATAAATTGCCACGACGCCGCGGCGCGGGATACCCTTCACCACTGTTCCTCGACGGGCCTGGCGCGTGACGTACCCCTCCTTGGCCAAGGTCGCCATTGCTTGATGCGCAGTCTTGTAGTTGATCTGAAGGCGCGCGCAAAGCTCGTGACTGGTAGGCAACTGAGCCCCGGGGGGGAGTTGCCGACTTTCAATTTTTTGCCGGATCTGCTCGCATATCTGCTCGTAAAGCGGAACCGTACTATCCTGCTGAACCACAATGTCGAGTTCATTCTCTGCCATTACTTGACTTGCTCCTAACGGTGTGTAATATCCCGTCAGCGAATGGATACCATCCTATTAACGGGTGGATAATATACCCATACTAGACGGTATTGTCAACGGATTTTTTAATTGCTTTCGGGAAACGTACACAAATGACTGAAATCGGCAAACTCGCCATCCCTTCCGCCGGGAGTGTCGTCTTGTAGGGAGCGTTCGTCGTGGATGGTAGCGGGTTTAACCAGGTTATTGACCAGGCGGTGGCCAATACTCCTCCCGGATGGCTTTCAGCTGAATTACCGGCTTTTTTCGATGCGGTTCGTTATCGTTGGATTTGCAACGCATTTTTTATTGTTGCCTTGCTCGCGGTAATGGGCGGCCCTGCCGTCGCGCGAGGACGAGCATCTCCAGATCGCGGTAACCCCCATGTACGGCAATCCCCAGTCGGTGCGTGGCGCCTGGACGCCGCTCCGTGTCACATTGACCAATATTGCTCCACTCGAAGCCGACGGTTTGATGGATGTTACTGTGCCCGGACCCAATGGCGCAATTGACCTAAGATCGAACGCGAACGCGCCTCCCGATAGCCGCGTGTCTCGAACGATCCTGGCGCCGCCATTGCCTGCCGAATGCGGCGCCAAACACAAAACGGGCAAATCATTAGTGTTCACCTGGAATGTCGCCGGATCACAAGTCGCGCAAACCGAATTGCTCCCGTGGCCTTCGGATGACGACACCGATACGACGCGAAGGTCGACCCTCCTAAACCTCATTGGAGACCGCTTCGCGGAGAACTCCGCCAGCGATTTTCAATCGCTATGCAAAACGATTGCCCGGGTCACCCAGACGCCGATGATTTTGTGGCAAGGACCGATCGATCACGCGGCACGACTTCCAGCGGCGTACGACAGTTGTCGCGTGATCGCGCTGAGCGGCGGATCGGCGCAGTCGTTGGATCCAATGCAGCGGCAAACGCTCATCGATTTTGTGCGGGCCGGTGGAGTCCTATTGATTAGCAGCCCGGTGAGCGTGGACGACGTGCGAGGGACCTGGATCGAACCTTACATGCCTGTTCGCGTCATTGGTCATCGCACAGCGACATGCATCAACGACTCCACCGGCCCAATTAACTTGCGAGAGCCTGCCGAAATATGTGAGGCCGTGGCCGCTGATGGAACTGAGCTGATCTCAGACGGCGCTTACGTTCACGCAGCATATCGGCCGCTGGGGCTCGGACGCGTGGCGTTCACGAGCTTTCCGGTGGACGCACCCGCCTTCGATCAGTTGGCTGCCAATCGATTCTGGTCTGATTTACTGGATCTCTCATCGACCGACCCGTCATGGGACTCCAGTGCGCTCCCGCAACGGCTGCCCGAAATTATGGGTCAAATGATTGGCACACCGGCACCGCCCCGCCAGATGGCAATCGGGCTAGCGCTTGGATTCGTCGCGCTAGTGGTATCTGCACACTTGGCTTGGCGCGGGGTCAGACGGCCACTCGCCATTGCGACAAGCTCTGGCGTAGCTCTGCTGGAAGCCGCACTGTTGGTAGCGATGGGAATTGCGAACCAGGGAAAGGCGCCTCTGACTTCCGGACAGATCGCTGTCGCTCACCTTAGTGCGGATGGTGGCTACCTCCAGGAGGCGGCGGCGTTTACCGGAAACGAAGCAGTCCTATCACTCTCGACGACAAGCCCGCAGGCAACGCTTTGGCCCTCTGTATACGACGGGTCCAACACACCGGTCTTGACAGTAAATCCGTTTACCGCCCCCAGCGCGGGCGCTGCGGCCCGGCGCATCGACCGAATATGGGAGGCGTCAATGCCGGCGCCTACGACCCTTTCCGCGTCAGCAGGTGGTGAGTTCGACGAAAATGGACTTACGCTGTCGATCGCCAACCGCACCGGCTCGACCTTAGGATCACCGATCCTAATTTACGGCACCAGCGTATGGCGCCTACAGGAGCTGGCCGAGGGTGCGTCAAAAGTAACGGTGATGGCTGCGGCGCGAAATGCACCGGTGCCGACCGCTACAGATAGCGAACCAGCCGATGTACTTGCCCGCTCCGAAGCCCAACGCGAGCAATCACTCCGATATATTAACGCCGGACCGATCCTCAGCGATGAAGACATGCTGCGCGGCCAAGTGCTTGCGGCGTTGGCAACCAGGTCGTCCGAAAGCGCGAATATGAATGTTGGGTCGAGCCGCCCATGGATCGCCGGCTGGATGGGCGGAGTTGCGCCGCTGACCATTGCATCTTTGTCACCGCAGGTTGAGCGCGTCCTGACATTGGCGACCTTTCCGTTATCCTTCGGACCATCGCCGGTCGGGGCACTGGTGCGCATTGACGCGGGCTTCAACACCACTTTAATCGCCCCCGGACAGCTTCCGATCTACAGCGCTGAAGACGGGACATGGGTGACCTGTAGCCAGCCGGGTTCCTGGGAAATAGGCTTCCGCCCACCACCCCAAATTGGGCACCTCCAACTCACACGGGCGGTGCTGCGGGCCAACGTAAATTTACCCGGGCAAATAATGACCCTTCGGCGCGAGCAGGTGCGAGGCGGCAAACTATCAGTTAACCCGTCGGGCGCGGTCATCGCAGAATGGTCCAACACATTCGGACGGCTTCCGGCTGTCGCGGTCGATTTGTCACCCGAAGACGTTGATGCTGTTGGCGTGGTATGGGTGCTGGTCAATGTCGAGCACGCCAACGCTGAAACCGATGGCACGACGCAGCTTTGGGGGATTACGGAGTTGGGGATGACTCTGGAAGGACGTGTGGAGGCCAGGTGAAAACCGGGAGATAAAACCGAGTTCTCGATTAGACCCACGCGCGCATCCGTAAGAAATTGCCTGTTTCCGTGGCACCGCGCACAGCCGAACGGTTTGAGAAGGTGTATGCCTATTCAGTACGACCAAATCATCCTTCAAACGCAGAATCTGTCGAAGCGTTATGGCCAACACATGGGGTTGGACGGTGTGAATCTGCAGATCCATCGTGGCGAAGTGTTCGGATACATCGGGCCCAACGGGGCAGGCAAGACAACGACGTTCCGAATTCTTTCCGGACTGCTCGATCCTACCAGCGGAAAGGCGACGATCTCGGGCGAGGACGTCACCAGCAATAAGGATCGCATCAAGGAGTTGGTCGGCTTCCTTCCCGATAACTTCGGCGTTTACCCGACACTGCGCGTCTGGGAGTACCTCGATTTCTTCGCCGCGGCTTACAAGCTCCCAAAGAAAGCACGGGCCGAGCGCATCGACGTTTGTCTTAAGACGGCCAACGCGATCGAGTTCCGCGACAAGCTGATGGGCGCGCTGTCGCGTGGCATGAAGCAGCGAGTGGGAATTGCCAAGACGCTGCTACACGATCCGCAGATGCTGATCCTCGACGAGCCGGCCGCCACCATCGACCCCCGGCGCGCATTGAGATACGCCACCTGTTGCGTCACTTGGCTGATTTGGGCAAAGCCGTACTCGTGTCATCGCACATCCTGCCAGAACTGGCCGACGTCTGCGATACCATTGGCATTTTGCAACAAGGCCGGCTCGTCGCCAGCGGCACAATGCAGACGA
Source organism: uncultured Phycisphaerales bacterium (assembly GCA_963755915.1). Taxonomy (GTDB): domain Bacteria; phylum Planctomycetota; class Phycisphaerae; order Tepidisphaerales; family Tepidisphaeraceae; genus PALSA-1353. The sequence goes on along the minus strand of CAVWLP010000002.1, from coordinate 67,171 downwards.
TCATGCGCACCGTGAGTCAGAAGCGGGTGATGCAGGTTCAGGTCATCAAGCAGGCCACTGCCGCCCAGGAACTACTCGTGGGTGAAGGTTGGGAGCCACTGGAGTCAAACGAACCCAATATCTTGCGTTTTGAAGTACAAGCAGATGACCAGCAATTGGCAGATGCACTGTTCGCCCTGATGAAAAACGGCTTCTCTGTTTGCAATTTCACCGAAGTGCCGGCGGATCTGGAAGACGTATTCATGTCGCTAACTAAATAACCACTATGAATCCCGTCCTTCGCAAAGATTTGCTCGCCCTGTTTCGCATGCCAAGTGTGGCGGCGATTCAAATCACGTTTGTGGCGGTGTTGGCGTTTTGGGTAATATCGAGTTGGCCCGAGGGTGGTATTCTTGCGGTGGCGGTTCAGGGGCGCGATGAGCTCTTGCTCGGACTGGTAATTGGACAACTTGTGCTTCTGATACTGTTCGTCCCGAGCATGGCCGCTACCGCTATCGCCAGTGAGCGCGATGCGAACACGCTGGAGATGTTGTATGCATCGCGGCTGTCGCCTGCCCAGATCGTTATGGGCAAGGTTCTGGTGGCTATTGCCTTTCCGCTTCTGCTGATGCTGGCAGGGTTGCCGTTCATGGCGCTTCTGGTCTGGCGAGGCGACGTTGATGGAAGACAGCTCATTTTGTCGTACACCATTCTCGCAATGGCAGCACTGCTGATCGCCATCTTGTCACTGGCTATCTCCGCCTACAGCCGTCAGACTGGCGGCGCTTTGGTAGTTGCCTACGTCACGGTGCTGACGTTGTGCGGCGGATTGCTAGTGCCGGCTTCGCTGATCCTTCGGGAATCATTTGGCCCACTCGCCGAAGTTCTACATTATGCGCGCTCTCTCGCCGGTGGCTGCCGTGTTGAGCGTATTGAGGCCAAACGCGGGAGATGCTCAGTTTGGAGGCCGCACCAGTGACGGCCTGTTGCCCTTATGGGAGGTTTTCATTCCTTTGGCGGGAATGACAATCCTTGTCTCATTCGGCGCAATCGTCGCGCGGCTACGGAAACCGCCAGCCGAGAACGACCGTGTGCCCGATTTCGCGATCGCCGGCGAACACCGCTCTTTTGGCCGAAAGATAATGTTTCTCATCGATGACAAGAAGCGGCGCAAACCCCTGGGGCCGCTTAATCCCGTCGCCGGCAAAGAGCGACGCACCTTTGCGCTGAGGAGCGGACGCTGGATGATCCGCACCTTTTATGTTTCGTTGGGGCTGTCGCTTGGGCTGGCTATCATGAGCCTCCGTGGCGGGGTCGAGCATGCAAACCTGCTGGCGCACGTTGCCAGCGTCTTGGTGACGCTGCAATTGGGGCTCATCGCCTTGATTGCTCCCAGCCTCACCAGCTCCACCGTCAGCGGCGAGCTGGAAAGCGGCACCTTCGAGATGCTTCGGCTGGCACCGTTGGGCGCTGGAAAAATCTTCTGGGGAAAGCTGCTGCCCTCGTTGCCGTCGGCCTTTCTGCCCATGCTGGCGTTGCTGCCTGCATTTGGCGTAGTTTGCTATCTCGATCCAAGCTATCTGGAACGATTCATTCTGTTGCTGCCGGTGGTACTGCTTTCGGCGCTACTCTGCTGCGCGGTTGGCCTGGCCGCCAGCAGCGTGTTTAACAACACGTCTCGCGCGACCGTCGCGGCTTATTTGGCCTGCGGAACCGTCTTCATGCTGCCGTTGTTGCCTTACTTTGCCGGAGGCAACCAACTGAGCGAACGCGCCGCGGCGCGTTTGTCCATCGCCAGCCCTCTGGTTATGGCATTGAGCCTGATGCCTGACGGATCGGGTGAGGTTCAAGCGTTGTGGCAGATTCACGTGATCCTTATCGGCGCGATCTGTGTTCTGATGCTGGGCGCGGCGCGATTCCGATTGGTTGCTCTATTGAAACGCGGGTGATTCTGGCTCGGTACGGTCATCACAACACGACGATGATGCGCAAAATTCGACCATTGTTAACGACGTGCCTTCTCTTCGTCGTCCCGGCGTTTTCTCGCACGATCGATCTTCCGCCCATCGACAAACCGCTGCCGTTTGGGGTCGACGTGATCCCTCTGCCTCCGCCGCCCTTGAGCAACGACACCAATCCGCGAACGGTTCAATTGCTGGCCGAGGAACTTCAACGGCCAGGAACGATGCCTGATCGTAAGGCGGAGTTGATCGGCGATTTGGGCAATACGCAACTAGCGGCTGCCCTGGCGCCGCTGTGCAAGGCAGCGTCCGATTCCGATCCGACGATCCGTGCCGTAGTCGCCAGGGCAATTGGCATGATTCATGATCCAAACAGCGGCAATACGGAGGCGCGCGAGGAGATCGCTCGGCTGGCCGTCGACGTCGATGCGCAGGTACGCGCTGAGGCCATCCGGTCCGCGGCGGCATTTGGAATGCAAAACACTGTGACCGCGGGAATTCAAGACCGTGATCCGGACGTTGTTGCTGCGGCCTTGTCTGTTGCCGGCATCGAGCAGTCTCAAGCCCTTACGCCGCGCCTCGCGGACCCGGACGAGCGATTGCGAATCCTGGCGATCGACGCCGTGGCCCGTGCCAGGATCGCCACCGAAGCCGACCCAGTCGCCACTGAACTCGAGGCTGACGTTCCGACCAGAATCGAGGCCATTGCCGCGCTGAGTGCCGTCAATTCGACACGGCACGCGCAAGACATCTTGAAAATGCTATCCGACGTTCATCCGACCGTTCGCCGAGAAGCCACAACCGCCCTGCTCAACGTTCTGTCGGCGAGTGATGCCCAATCGCATGCCATCGCCATGCTATCTGATGGCGACGAATCCGTGCGCACCGCCGCGGCCTTGGTCCTTGTCGAAGTGCCGGGACCGGCCGCCGTAGCGCCGCTGGCCGAACAGTTATCCGATCCCTATCTGCCGCTACACGATGCAGCCCGTACAGCCCTGCTCGCCACCGGTAATGCAACCCTGCAGGTGGCGGCGAATCTTTTGGGCGATCGCAACCCACGCCGGCGCAAAGACGGATCGTATCTGTTGGGCATGCTCGCCAGCGGCGCAGCGTTCGAGCAGCATGTGAAGTTGCTCGATGACACCGATTGGCTGGTCGTCGCGCAGGCGGCAAAATCGCTGGGCCAAATCTCCAACCCCGCCGCCGCTCCCGACCTGGTCCGCGCCTTGACCGCGCCATGTCTGCGATCACGAGGGCGGGGCCGGGAAATTCGGAGGCCGCCACCATAGCGGCCATAAACGCCGTCGTGTCCGCGGCGCAACTCGGATATGTGCCGATTGGCGCCAAGGTCAAAGCATACATCTTCCAGAGGTCAATTTACCCGTCCAATCTGCGTTCCGCGGCGATCTGGGCGATTGGGGTAGTGGGAACTACGGATGAGGCGAGCGTTTTCGGACAATTACCAAGTCTGCTTGAAGACCCGCTTGAGGCTCTGAACGTGAAGATTGAAGCCATCAAGGCGGTGGGTAACCGAAAATCCGCTGTAGGCCAGGCTGTGTTCAGTGGTGCCGACGATCCCACTGCCGCCGGTGAGAAATTAGCAATCATTCATTGGTGCAAAGACCGCATCAACGGCACTGTGACACCGTTCTCGCTGCCGGCGCGGAAATTCGTTGCCGACACCAGCGTTACCGCCATGCGCGCACCCTAGCTTCAAGCGAATCAGATCAATTCCTAAAGTATTGACGCGGAAACTCCGAAGCGTTTCAGACTCAGAAATTCCACGGGCAAGGACGAACGCCCGTCCAGCGCCAATTCCGCCAGGACCTGGCCGATGCCGCTGGCACACTTAAATCCGTGCCCGCTGAAGCCGCAGGCGACTATGACGTTGGAATGGTTTGGATGGCGATCGATGATGAACTGGTGGTCGGGGCTGTTGGTGTACATACAGACGCGCAAGGAGAGCAGCGGACCGTCGGCGGCGGGAATGAAATCGCGTAGCACCCCGCGAATCGCCAGTTCGTCGGATGGGTGAACGGAGCGGTCGAGCATCTCGGCATCGGTCGGCTCGGATCGTTTATGCGAGGCCAGTTTGAAACCGGGATTGTCGGGGAGCATGGGAAAGCCGTAGTGAATGGAGCCGTCGCGGTGCTCTAGCATCCAGACCGGGAATTTACCGAGCGAGAACAGTTCGGGCGATTTGGGCCAGACCCAGGCCAGGGGCTGACGCGTGACCGTGAGCGGAACACCGAGGTCGCGCACCAGTTTGTCGGTCCAGGCGCCGCCGCAGAATAATACGGTGGAAGCGCTGTAGGTTGCCTTTGTAGTCCGAACAACGACATCTTTGCTCGACGCTTCCCATGATTCGACCGGCTCCTGGCCGTGGAGTTCGGCGCCGCTGCGCATGGCCAATTCCGCGTAACCGGCGACGGCGCGCTCGGGTAGGACCAGTCCAGCTTTATGATCGTGAAGAACGCGATAGTCCTGCGGCAATTTGAATTGGGGGAAGCACTTCATGGCCTCGTCGGCATCGAGCAATTCGTGGGGAAGGTCGTACCTTCTCACCGAGTGGAGGCTTCCTTCCAGGACCTCGGCCCCGGGCGGGCCGAGCGTCAACCCTCCGGTGATGTGAATCACGTCGCGGCGAAGTTCCGCGGCGAGTTCTTCCCACAACTCATACGACCGGCGAAGCAGAGGAACGTAATCGGGATGCTCGAAATAGGCGAGGCGGATCATGCGCGAAAAGCCGTGCGCTGAGCCCATTCCGTGCGGAATATCGAATCGCTCCAAGCCCAAAACGCGAACGCCGCGGCGGGCCAATTGGAAACATGCGGCCGAGCCCATGCTTCCGACACCGACGACGATCACGTCAAAATTAATCTTTGTTTCATTCATGGGCGGCGCGAGTGATTGCCCGCAATCATAGCATTGTTCATTCTAAGTGCTTCGCTTCATCACCGCTTCGGTTCCTCCATGACTTCCTTCTTTCCCGGTTGTGACATGTTCTACTTTCTCAACCTGCGCCACTTCATCTGCGGATACGTGACCGATCACGTGGCCGTCGTCGAGAATATTCTCGCGCTTGGTTTTCAAATCTCGAAAGAGCCTGCGCAGGTCTATGGATCCGCCGATCGTGAACCAGACTGTCGAGACCACGCCGATCACTCCGGCAAGGACGACGTTGTTAATGTAGAACCATTTGGACCATGCATAGTCGCTCCACGGACTGAATAGATTCCAGATCGTAATAATTCCGAAACAGACGCCGAACCCCCAGCCGAAAGACCAGATGAACACGGACCACGCCAAGATTTTGTCGCCGCGCGTGTATTGTGAATCGATGCCGATCAGCTTCGAAAAGGCATTATGCAGGGTCAGGCGCTCTTTCGCTAAAACCGGCTCATCTGCCCGGCGATATTTCCCGCGATGCAGCAGGCGATCCATGTTGAACGGCTCGCGCAACGTCATTAATGACACAATGACATAAGTTCCAACCGATACCAGCATGTTGATCGCAAACAGCTCCTGCGAGTTGATGGGAAACTCGTCTGCGCTCATTCGCCACTTGATGATCGGCTCAAACGGCCTGGACGCCGTTTGCAGCCATCGAGCAACCGTGTCAACCATTTCGTGCTGAACAAGCCAGGGATAAATCAGTCCAACCCAGTATCTCTGAACAGCGATCGACAACAAAGCCAGGCCGGAACCTGCAAGCAGGGTGCACCAGGCGGCCACCGTCGTGCCGCGCTTCCAGTAGAGGCCTCCTACAATGCATGGGCCGCTGCCACCAAGCCAAATCGCGCCGGTGATCGCCTGGAACATTAAGATGTAGTCGATTTGGCCAAAAAAACAGCTAAAGAAAAACGCAAATGTTGCCACGAACGCGATCAGACATCTCAATACCAGGAGGTGACGACGAGGAGAGAGCGGCGTCTTGCGAAGCGGAAGAATTATGTCCTGAACGATGATCGAACCCCACGAGTGCTGGTACGACGCGTCCGTCGACATCAGCAGGCCGATGCAAATCGCGCAGAAGATACCAATAATGCCGACGGGCATGATATATCGCACCGCCATCGGTACGCTCATTTGGCGGAAGATCGTCGCAAATCTCTGCGACGCGGCGGGATCAACGGCACGGATGGCATCCCGGGCTACTTGGACACGGGCGCTTGGGGCCATCGGCACATCGGTCGAGGAAGCTTTCGCTGCCGCAGCAGTTTCGGCATCCGGTGGGCCTTTGAAGGGAGCGCTCTTGTCGAGCAGACTCTGTAACGCTGGTGTGATTTTGCCTACTCTCAGAAACGCGACCACTTCACGTCGAGGCGCGGCGAGCGGCTGACCAGGCAAAACTTCGCTGGCGACCTTCGACGCCAGTTCTATTCGGCAAGCGTCCGACCCGCGCGGACCGTCCTGAAACTTCAAACTGTTGAAAAACGAGATCGCCAGCACCGGCACCAAAATGTACATGATCATCGAAAATCCGGTCCGCCACGTTTGCAGAATGCCGGCCATCTTCTGTTCGTGCGCGTTCCTGCCGGCCGCACTGAATCCCTGGTTGCCTGACCAGGCCAATTGGTTGATGATCCCACCGAAGATCCCCACGACCACATAGAATATGTTGAATTCCCGCAGCTGTACGATGTCGAATGGATTAATCAGGCTAAGTCCGCGCGGACGATCCAACAGTGGCGGTGCGAAATCGTGAAACCAAGAAAACTTCCACAGTATATAGGCCACGACACATAGATACATCGGATAGCTCAGCACCCCGACGATGCAGTCCGCCACCATAATGCTGAGCTGCCCACCCGATGTCGCCAGCAGCACGGCGATGGCCAGATAGATCGCCATGATCAGAATCCACGTGCGGACGGCAAAACCAAAAAGCTCGAACTCGGTCGGCAGGCCGCAGAAAAATACGAAGAATTGTCCGGAGACGGCAGGAAAGAGTCCATAGTTGAGCACGCCGGACAATGACTGCAAACATCCGGCGAAGATTCTGAATCGGCGGCTGTATCGCATCTCCAGGAACTGGCCCATCGTCATGGCGCACGTTTCCCGATAGCGATAAGTGCAGTATCCGGTCAGGGACATCACGACTGCCGTGACCGTATAGAGGGCGTTCCAGAATCCATACGCAAACCCCGATTGGTAATAGGCCTCATACATCGCCAACAAACCGAAGATCCCTTGACTAGCCCCCATCCCCGATACTGCCAGCAGGTACCGTCCGGCGACGCGACCGCCCGTCAGAAAATCCGCAACGCTGTGCACATGCCCGCGCCCCCAGACGATCAGCGCGGCCACCACGATCAGCGGAGATAAGGCAATGATCCAGTCTATCCAATGCATGACCCAATCCAGGTTGGCGTGCTACAGCTTGGAGAGAATGTCTCGCGCCGTCCGCTCAAAGATCGCTTGCCATTCGGGTGCGAGCAGGCACTCGTTCACTTCGTAACCGCCCTTGCCATAGTCAGCCGCGGGCGGGCCGTAGTGCATGTACCCGTTCGAAAAACCCGCGATAAACGTGTGCTTGTGCGGCGACCCCTTCTTGACGTTTAGGGCCACTTCCGTCAGCACCTCAATCGGCGCGGCTATCAACACAAAGTCGCCGATGCGGATGCCTTGGATCTCAGCGCGGATGGTCGTTTCGCCGGAATCCTCATTGAGCACGAGATGCTTGTGCAGTGTCGCGATATTCTCGCGAATCCGTCCCAGCCTTTCCATCGTGCGGATATTCTGGAGATACTTCTCAAGAAGTCGCTCGACAAATCTATCCATCGCGGCCAATTCATAATTGCCGATCTTTTCCGCTTGAAGATACCGGTAGGAACAGTCCGCGGGATGTTTTGCGCTGAAAATATGTTTGAGATACAGCGGCAAAAAACTCTCGAAATTCAGAGCCGTGTAGCGAAGCGATTCGAGCAGTTCTTGCTGCTCCTTTTGCAACGCCGCGATACGGGCGGGGATGTCCGTTCCGCGAGGAAGGTCGATGATCTTCGAAATGACGCCTAGTCGCGCCGATCGGTGGTGATGTCGCGCAGCGCCGCCACCGTGCTTTGTCCCAGCATGATACCAAGCAGCTTGATGTCGCGAGGCCGATTGAAGTCCTTGAAGAAAATATCCACCACATCCCCGGCAGCGCCCTGTAAGAAGAGCGCCATCGCGCCATGGCCGATCGATTCTTCAATGAAATTGGATGCGACGCCGCAGAAATTGGCGGTGATCTTGCCTTCCGGATCGCCGAACAGCAGGTGCGACGCGAAGTTGTATGCTACGGCAAGCGGGCGGCCGTCCAGTCGATCGATGCGTAGAATCCCGATCTGGGGGTCATGCGGGCCGACGCCAACGACCTCACCGCTCGGCGGACACGGGTTGGCGTGGCGGATAGTCCAGTGGCGGCCATCCTTGAGCTTGAGATTGCGGTTGATCGTAATTCTGTCTTCTGTGCCGGACCCTGCGCCGACCGTCACTTCCGTGAGGCCGTCCATCGCTTGGCGGACGGCATCAAACGTTCGATCCAATTGTGCCGCGTCGTCGCAAAGCATTCGCCCCGGAGGGTGGGTGTGGGAAGCATTAACCATCACGTGCTTGGCTGGGACGCCCAATTCATTTTGTATCCGCTCCCGAAGCGTTGGCAGAAACTCTTCGGAAACATCTGGCAACATGCCCTGCGAAATCCGCCGTCCGCCAATCGCCGTCACGTCCATCGTGACAATGGCAAGCTTTGTCACGCCGTCGTCCAGAACCAGAGCTTTGGCGAATAGCCGGTCAAGTATTACGGCGTCAGGCGACTCGGTCGTGATATCGCTTTTGCCCACGCCGGCCCGCAGACTGCCCGGCTTTTTATTAATAGCCATGTTTGGCGTCCCCATCCTGTCGCCTTTTTGTCGCGGATTGGGGTTAACTAGAAATCCGCAAACAATACAGGCGAGACAAATCCGGGCAAAGGACCATCATGATAAACCTGGAACTTGTTCGTTCTAGAGGCACGAAATGAGGCGATGGCCGTCCTCATTGTTACGTTTCACCGGCTAATATCAAAGCGAAAAAGGATATTATACCTATATAGTCGCATAATATGTAAATGGGCCAGTATGGTCAAGCTTGCAGCGGCGGTTACGGTTTTTCCGTGTGCGATAAACCAACTGTGTCAGCGCATCACTTAAATCACGCCACGTAACATCACTTCAAATGCCGCCATTTTGGAGAGGCGCAGATTCGGTCCGTAAGCTTCCCGGCTGCTCGCCGGTGGGAGCTTGCGGATGTCGAATCGGCTCACAATGGCGGAACATCAGACAATCTTGGGACTTGCGCGACTGAACTGGTCGTATCGCCGGATCGCCGCGGAACTGGGCATCGACCGGGAGACGGTCTCTCGTCACATTAAATCCGCGGTGATCGAACCACCCGGTGCAGGTCCGCCGGATCCAGATGCCGCTATTCTGATTGCCGGGTCCGAGGTCAGATCGGAGGCAAATGCCACCATTCCGATGACCGGGTCAATGCACGGCGAGGCGGAATCTGTCGGTTCAAATGCCGCCATTTCGATTACCGGGTTTTCCGGCCGTCACAGCCAGTGCGAGCCATGGCGCACCGTCATCCTTCAGGGTCTTGAGCAAGGCCTGACGGCCAAGCGTATCTGGCAGGACTTGGCTGCCGATCATGGCTTCGACGGTCCTTACCAACCGGTCCAGCGATTTGTCCAGCGGCTCAACCGTGCCGGAACCAACGGATTGCCCTATCGGCGAATGGAATGCGCCCCGGCGCCGAGGCCCAGGTGGACTTCGGCAAGGGCGCGCCCCTCGTCACACCCGACGGCAAACGAACCCGTCCCCACCTGTTCCGCATCGTGCTGAGCTGCTCGCGCAAAGCCTACAGCGAAGTGACGCCCCGGCAGACCACCGAGCAGTTCATCCGCTGCATCGAAAACGCCTTCATTCACTTCGGCGGTGTTCCCAGAACTCTGGTGATCGACAATCTCAAAGCGGCCGTCACCCATGCCGACTGGTACGATCCCGATCTGAATCCCAAGATTCAGGAGTTCGCGCGTCACTACGGCACCGTCATTTTGCCGACGCGCCCAAGGACGCCACGGCACAAGGGAAAGATCGAACGCGGCGTCGGATACGCCCAGGGGAATGCTCTCAAGGCCCGAACCTTCAAGAGCCTTTCCGAGCAGAACCAATTCCTGGCCGAATGGGAATCGACCATCGCCGACACGCGCATTCATGGCACCACGCGCAAGCAGGTGGCGAGGATGTTCGCGGAAGTGGAGAAGCCGGCGCTATTGCCTCTTCCGCCGGGACGGTTCCCCTGTTTTCAGGAAGCCCAGCGGATCGTCAACCGTGATGGCCACGTGGAGGTGGCCAAGGCGTATTACTCGGCGCCGCCGGAGTTCCTCGGCCGGACCATCTGGGCGCGCTGGGACGGGCACGTCGTCCGGCTCTTTGATTCTCAGCTTCGGCAGGTTGCCATCCACGTTCAGCACGAGCCGGGACGCTTCGCCACCGATGATCGTCACATCGTTCCCGAGAAGCGCGGCGGGATCGAACGCGGCGCGGCCTGGTGGATGAACAAGGCCAGCGCCATCGGTCCCCACGCCGGCCAATGGGCTGAAAATGTCCTGAATTGCCGGGGGATTCACGCCTTGCGCGTGGTGATGGGGCTGGTCAGTCTCACGCATCGCCATCCCGCCAAAATGATCGAACAGGCCTGTCAGGTGGCTCAAGGGCACGGCACCCATCGGCTGCGCGACATCCGCAATCTGCTGAAACGATCGGAATCCGCCGCGCAACAGCAACAGTTCGAGTTCGTCGCCGAGCATCCCCTGATCCGGTCGCTTTCGGATTACTCCCAACTGGTCCATGACGCTTTCGATAACACCCCCGTGGAGGCAAAGCCTCCACTTTTTTGAAAGGAGATTTATGAACGAATCGTTACGAACCGCCCTGACCCGCCTTCGGCTTTCGGGCTTGGCCTCCACCTTGGACGTGCGCTTGCAGGAAGCCGCCGGCCATCAGCTTTCCCACGGCGAGTTTTTGGAACTGGTGCTTCAGGATGAATTGCTCATTCGCAATGAACGCCTGATCGCCCGGCGCGTCAAGATCGCGGGCTTTCGGGAACTCAAGACCCTCGACGAGTTCGACTTTTCCTTCAACTCGTCGGTCAAACGCAAGCAGATCTTCGAGCTGGCAACCGGCCGGTTCATCCGCGAGGCGCGGGATGTCTTGCTGATCGGGCCGCCGGGTCTGGGAAAAAGTCACATCGCCCAGGCACTGGGATACCAAGCCATCAAGAACGGATCGGTCGTGCTTTACCGCTCGATCTTCGACGTGGTGCGCGACTTCCTGCACGATGAGGCCCTCAACCAGCAGGACAAAATCATGGAGCGGTATCTCCGGCCCGATCTGCTCATCATCGACGATATGGGCATGAAGCAATTGCCCAAACGCTCCGGCGAATATCTCTTCGAGATCATCATGCGGCGTTACCAGGTTCGCTCCACCATGATGACCAGCAACCGGCCGCTCGAAGACTGGGGCAAATTGATCGGCGACGTACCGGCCGCCACGGCAATCCTCGATCGCTTCCTGCACAACGCCGAGGTGATCGCGATCACCGGCAGAAGCTATCGGTTGCGAGACCGTGCCGCGGAGGCGAAGCCTACCGCTGAAAGCATCGAATCCACCAAACCGCGAGGACGCCGGAGTACCGGCGGCGATGAAGGGCTTTCCCCTCCGGAAGACACCGATGCCAGAAAGCCATTGTCTTCTGGCGTGGGGGTTCAGCCTGCCGAAGCGGCCTCGCCGGTAGTCAACAACTCGGCGTCAATTTGAAATGGGACGGTCGATTGCGATATATCGGACGTGGTGGCATTTGATCCGATGATCGGTGGTGGCATTTGAAGTGATGACTGACACCCAACTGCTTTTTTTTGTTGGGCTGGCTGTCGGCACACTGACGCGGCATGAACAAATTGCAACTTCCGGGTGCCGAAGCTTGGCGACACATCATTGACGAACAACGGCCCGGCGGACTGACCGTGGCAGCCTATTGTCGCGATCGCGGAATCAAAGACGTGTCCGTTACGTATGTGGCCCGCCACCGTGCAGAGCATTAACCCAGATCCGATAGGATCACATGTGCCGCGTTGTGGCCCGGCACCCGCACACTTCGCCCCACGGATGGGTTCCCGCACCGGAAAGATACAAATTTTGAACCGGCGTTCGGTAATGCGCCAGTTCTTCCAGGGGCCGCCGCCAAAACATTTGTGAGGCGCTCGCATCCACATGGTGAATATTGCCGTCGGTCAAACCGTAGCGTTCCTCCATATCCTCGGGAGTCAGCACCACATAATCGATCAATGAGCGGCGAAAATTGGTGGTATATTGTTCCATCAGGCGGATCACCCGCTCTCCCATCTCCTTTTTCAATTCCGACCAAGTGCCGTGCCGGGGCCGGATCGGAGCCCAGGTCAAATAAGCCGACCAGGTGTACTTTCCAGGGGGGGCCAGAGTGGGATCGTAGACGCTTGGCAGCATGCCGCCGAGAACCGGTTCTTCCGGCAGGTCTCCGCGTTCGGCGGCCCGCCAGGCCGCTCTCCGATAGTCCCGGCTGGCGCGAGGATAAGAGTGGCCTCCCGGCGCTGCTCCGTGGTCAAATGGCCGTCAACGCGGTAATCGGGTATTTCCGACAATGCGCCATGGAATTTCAGTCCAGCGGCCGCGCTGGTTTGCAATCCGCGGACCCTCGCGACAAAATTTGAATTCAGGTCGGCATCGGCCAATAGCGACAAAAAGGTGCGCTTAGGGTCGAGGTTCGAAACTACAATCCGGGCCCGAATCGCCTCTCCCGACCGCAACGCCACCCCGATCGCCTTTCCCGCCGACGTTAGGACCCGTGCGACTGGGTTCTCCGTTAGGATAGTCGCGCCCGCCTCTCTTGCCGCCTCGCCCATCAGTTCGGTCAGCCGTCCCATCCCGCCCCGGACGAATCCATTCAGCACTTTGGCGCCGGTCTCAGTGTACGAGCCCATTGCGGCAATTAGCGCGAAAAGTAGGCCGGTCCCGACGTCCTGGCAGTCAGGAATATCAGCCCCGACGCTGACATCGCGCATGGCCTCCGATTCGAAGAAACTGTCCGTCAGGCCGGCAATCGATGTGTTGATCGCGGCGGATAGCGCTTGCTTGTCCTCCGGGTCTTCGCAGCGGGCCAAAATCTCCTCCAACCGGGGCGGAGGCTGCAACAGATAGGGACCCAGGATCCGAATCAAACGGGACTGAAACTCCGCCCAGCGGGTATATGCCGCCGCGTCGGCCGCTGAGATTTTTGCAATCTCCTTTTGCACCGCCGCCATGCTCTCTCCCGGCGTGATCCGCTCGGTGAACATATAGCGGCCACCCGGGAACAGGCGGAGAAACTGCCGCTCGTCCACGATAAACCCCCGTTCGTGCAGCGCCATGTCGCGCACGATCTTAGGCCGCAGCGCCAGAGGACGTTGGCACAGGTGGAAAAACGAAATCCGGGTATCAGTTCCTCGGTGACGCAGCAGCCACCCACGATCTTGCGCGATTCAACTACCAGCACGCGCAGCCCGGCCCGTGCGAGATAAAAGGACGCGACCAGCCCATTGTGCCCGGCCCCGATAATGATCGCGTCGTAATCCGGCTTATCGGCCATGCTCAAAATCTCCTCTCATATTTTTGCATGTCGGGCAAACCTTATCTCAACCGCTAACTACACCGTTGGTGATGGTTATTCGAGAATCATGCTACCGCCGGTTAGCCTGACAGCGGCTGGGGCATTTCAGGGCACGCGTCAGCGGCGGTTTGCCGAACGGCGTCGCAATAGCGTCTTGGCAAGACATTCCATCCATTGGGTTCTTCAGGCTCATACGGCGGGCGATCATAAAGCTTGCGAAGCTCGGGCGTCCACGCAACCGGGTTCGGCGTGAGCAAAATCGGAATCGCGCCTGCCGCGCGGACGACGGCTATCATGCTGCGCAAGTTTCGCTGCTATTCCCTTAGCGACACCCGTGGCTTCGTTGCGCCCATCCAGACATCAACTGATGAATCGTTAATTCCGAAAAAGATCGTTACGATGTCCGGGTGCCGGGAGATTACATCGCGATTCAAGCGCACAACGCATCTCGGGTGGTGTTTCCGGACGCGCCGGCATTGATAATCCTGGCCGAACGCAAACGATTCTGCAGGATTGAGGAAAATACCCGCACATTTGGGCGCTGCGCACTCGTCGAATCACCGAAGATGACGTTCACCCGCGGCATGGGCTGTTCACTTGGCCGAGAATACGACGCACAAGAGGGGGTAACAACGACCATCCCTGCAAGCAAGAACCGTCGAAGAATAACGACAAGGGCGGATGGCATTTCAGGAGGGGGTTGGACTTTGATATGAGTCGGAGTGGACCTTCGGCTGCACTGCGACGTCCACGCGCACACGGCTGCCTGATTCAGAGCTGCTTTCAGCGGCGGCCAGCGTGGCGGTGGCCTGTGCCGACGCATGATAGCTCAGAGGCCAGGATATGCGGTGATGTATCGCTTCGATGAATGTATTAATTTCACGACGGTACATGGCTTCCAGCACATCGCTAATTGAGCCGAAGTTTCTGCTGTCGCGCGCGCCCTTGCGAAATTCGCGGCGGATTTCTCCCGAATTCAAATCGAAAATTATCTGTCCCGCATCGCCAAAGCACCAACCTTGCCGAAGCGAGCCGGGACAATCCATAAGCACCATAAGTTGTCCGGCAACTCCGCTCTCGAGTCGCATCTCTAAGGACCAGGTGTCTTCCACAAGACCCGGTAATCTGCCGCCCCTCGTGACCAGCCCCGTCACCTCCTGCGGGAAGCCGAATACCTGATTAAGCCATAGTAATTCAAACGGGACCATTTCCCGCCCAGCGGCGGTGTTACGATGACGCGCGTAGTACTCCGGGCCTTCCCCCGGGTGCCATTCCGGCATGTACGTGTTCAACGCCATTTGGTATCCGTGCAAATGACCCAATTCTTCCCTCACCAGTCGCGCTAATTCCTCAACCGCAGGCAAAAAGCAGAGCGAAGATGACGGTGCGCTAACTAGCGATTTGGGTTCGGATTGCTGTTGAACCAGTTCCGGATCGATTGTCCAGATATTCGCTTCGCAGAAATGGTGCAGCCCTCGCCGCAATGCCAACTGCACGTATTCAGCATGTGACTGCGGTGGCGTGGAAATTATCATCGCGTCCGGTTCCCAGCGCAGCGCTTCATCAAGATCGGAAAAGATAGCGAGCTTCGAATTCAACAAATGAGCTTGTTGGCGGCGGTCGGCGCGAGTATCCAACAGCGCCAGATCGACATCTTGGCGATCCTTGAGATCGCGCAGCCGGCGTTTGCCCATTGATCCTGCTCCGATTTGCAGCACTCGGAGGTTTTTAGCAACCATGAAAGCTCCCTGTTTTCGAGATATTCGTGCAGGTGTTTTTGCAACGCGTCACGCCAGACGTGTGAAACCGCGATGTTTGATTGGCCCGCCGATACGTTCGGCTATATCGTCCTTTTTAACCGCATTGGCCAATTCGGAGACGACGGCATCGGCGGCCGTAAGGTATTCATCGACGTGATGCGATTGATGCGCGAGCGTCGGGTAGAACTGTGCGCCGGTGAGGAAACCTTTGTGCAGCATTCGCACGGTATACAACGTCATGAGCGCATCGGACTGCGGATGGTCAAAGTTGAGATAGGTCAAAGCCGCGTGCCCGGTGAGACTCAGCGCGACGCCATATTTGCTTGCGAGTCGGGTCAAACCTTCGCGGAACCTACTGCCGATGTGTGCAAGGTGTGACGGCAGATCGACCTGGTTCATCTGCCGCAATGTTGCGATGGCGGCCGTGGGGCCGACGCCCTCAGTCCAGTAGGTACTGGTCATAAATGTATCTTGGACGGCCCGCATGGTTGGCTCTTTGCCGATGATCGCGGCGATCGGGTGTCCATTGCCCAGCGCCTTGGCAAAAATCGCCATGTCAGGCTCGATGCCGTACTTCATGTGAACCCCGCCCCGGTGAAGCCGGAATCCGGTCGTTATTTCATCGAAGGCCAGTCGTGCGCCACAGCGACGACAGAGATCGCTAACCGCTTCAAGAAATCCCGGTTGCGGCGATAGGATTCTCGTCGGTTCCATGACGACGGCGGCCAGTCGCTCGCCGTACGCGTCGACGATGCGTTGAAGTTCTTCGATTTTGTTGTAGGTGAAAGGCAGCGCGGTATCACGGAGGCCGCGGGGTACGCCGGCCGGGCTAAGTCCTGGCAAGAGGTGGCCGTCCAACGCGCTGTCAGCGTTGAGGTTCGCGGCGAGGTACCAATCGGACCAGCCATGATAGCCGCAGAATGCGATTACATCGCGCCTCGTGGCTGCGCAGGATACGAACCGCCACTGCCATGGCCTCACCGCCGGTGCGCGCATGCGCATCTGCTGGGCCCAGGGATGCATGGCGATCAGCATCTCCGCCAGTTCGACTTCTTCGGGGCAGTTCAGCGAAGACATTGATCCGGTCTTGACCCGTTCGACAACCGCTGCGGTAACGGCCGGATGCGCAAAACCCAACAGACAGGAGCCGATGCCAACCGTCGCAAAGTCCAGGTAGCGGCGATCATCCAGGTCAATTACTTGGCAGCCACTTGCTGACTTGTAATAGGGTGGCCACTGGTCGGGAGCGTACATTTCAGGACGCTTGCCCAATAGGTGCGTTCCGCCGGGGATGAGGGTCTTGGCCCGCTGATAAATGGCGTTATTGTTCATGATGAAGTTGTCTCTGGTGAGTAAATGGTTATTGAATAAGTCCACGCTGACGAATTGCGACGTGCAGCAGTGACCGCCCGAAATCTTGGGTCAGATGATCGAGTCCAGGCGGTATCGGGTTCTCCGGAGCGCTTGGCTACTGACTCATTCAAAGCAGTAACAACATCGCCATCTGGAGTCGCGTTCTTTCGCCTTTGTTCGAGAAGTCTCTGACGACCGAGGGGTGTATACCGAGATAGATGGGATATAACTTGAGTCTTTCCACCATCGTTTGTCCAGACAAGTACCCGGCAGGCAGTCTTACCCTGATATTCGAAAGGAGGAATGTTGGCTCCGAGGATCATTTTACGTGCCTGAATGCCTGAACATCCCGCACATTTTCCAGCAGTAAGGCCAACTGTGGCACGTCGCATACTTCAAGTAGCCCGAAGCAGAACATCGACGGAAAACGTTCCCATCGCTCACCCCACTCACTCAGATGGGAGATAGTCGTCAGTCCCAGCATGACATTAAGTGACTCAAATAGGTCAGGACGGAGTCCGGCGGCAATGAGGGACGCCAACGAGGAAGCGGGACCAACTGACGCAAGCTGTATTCGCAATGCTCCCGTCAACTGTCGAGCTCGTTCCGCACAGGCATGAATCTGTGCAACCTGTATACCTAGCAGCCGCTGGCCAACCGTCTCAATAACCATCAGCAAGCGATCATTGGCTCGATTCTCACCGAAACCGAGAATGTCGGGAATAAATGCGTTTGCTGGATAGGGAACGAGACACGTCAAACAAGGTTTTGCATCAGGCTGATGCCCGGCACGCCCGGCGTCGTCGATAATCAGCGTTGCCGCTGCTTCCGCAGATTCACATTTCCAGGAAAACGGCACTTCGAAGGGCCCGATATGCAAGATTTCGCTTCCTACAAAATCTTTGTGCTGATGCTGCAGCAACTGAGCGACATCAAACTGAGGCAACCGAATCGCTTGCGCAATACGCTCGCGCAACGCTTGTCGATCTGCGGCTGTCCGAGGAGATTCCCGCCTGACTGCCAATTTCCTGGCGCGACTCCGCGCAATCTCCAGCAAGTTCGTCTGCTCAGCCGGCAATCCGACATTCAACAATGATTCAGGCAGAATTTCATCTTCGCGATGGACATCCCGCAAGGAGCCCTTCACATCCCAGTGCTTGGCAAGAAACTCGTAAAGCCGGCGACGGATATCCGCGTCATAGCAATGCGTGCCGGGATCACGACTACTATAAAACTCGAACTGCGCTTCGGCTTGGAACGCCTGATATGTCGGCTTGATAGAATCATAAATCGCAAAACGCGTGCGGTCAGTGCGGAATATGTCGTCGTACTCATTCAGTACGCTGAGAAACGGTCGCGGCGCACACATTGCTGTCAGGTGCGAGTAGTCGAGCACAGTGGTCATATCCGGCGGTGCTTGTTCAAGGTCACCAATATCATTGATGACATCAATCCGTGATGAAACAGTCGTATAGCCGGAAACCGGAGCCGCAAGCGTGATGCGTTCATCCAGTGCCGCAAGGATAATCGTCTGCCATCCTCCGCCTGATAGTCCGGTGATGCCGACACGGGTTGGATCCACAAACGGATGACTAAGTGCCAAGTCAATCGCTTTTTTCAGTGCCAGGTAGAACAAGCCCACACCTGCAAGACCGGTCAAGTTGACATGTGCAATGTTGTCGTGATGGACATCGGCTTGGAGCTCACCCATTCCGATGAATTCCATGTTGAGTGCTATCACATCGCGTCGCGCGAGATTCACGCAACGAGCTTGCTTATACGTGACGGCCTTGCCACCCCAATGGTGTCCGTTGGGATTTAGCATCACCGGCACGGATCGAGTCAGGTTCGCCGGTTCGTAAAGTAGTGATGGGATCCAATAATTAGGATAGATCTCGTATCGCAGCTTGCGAATGCGATAACTTGAATCGGGCTGAAGTGTTTCTCCCCAGACTACGCGTAGGGGCGCGTTGATTAGTTCTTCTGAAAAACCTCGAAGATAAATCTCATCCAGTGCCCGCTGGCGAAGTCGCGGAATCTCCTCCTGCCATGCGCGCGCGTCATCTGGTGCCGTAAACGGCAAAAACATTGTGCGTAAGTACGCGCGGACATTGTCATCCGCACCACCATTCAGCGTCTGCCGCTGTAACGTCGCTGCCCACAGTGCTGCGCTTTGATCTGGACTGAAAGACTTACTCATGGCTATTGGTCTTCGGTTGCAGCGGTTCAAGCGACCAGAGGTAGCTGGAGCGGCCGTGGTGATCGTTTTCGGCCAGATAGATACAACCGTTTGCGTCAACCGCGAGGTCGTGGATTCGCGCGGGGCGATCACCGGAAGTCGAATCAACTAAATCACCGAGATCTTCGACGGTTGCTGAACCGATCCTCCACCGGCTCGCCTGCGTCTGCCCCTTTACGCCACCAGCCGCGTAAAGTACGCCGTCTTGAATCGACAGCGCTGGCAAGCGACCAGACGGGCTTACCAGCGAAACCTTATCAACAGTTGCAGTATCGATGTCAATTCGGCACAGCACGCCGGCAACGGTTCCCGCATAGATGTGCTGGCCGCCATCATATGCCATGGAGTCGCAAAAACCGTAGTCCTCCTTGTGCCGTGTAACGCTGGCGTCTGGTATCGCGATGAATCGCGGCACTGGATCAGCAACAAGCTGCGCAGTGTCGGACCGGCGACTAAGACCATGCCGATACCAAATCACGCGATCTCTGTCTGGATCATATTTGAAGAGGCAGATCGGGTGTTGACCCGGCACTTCGTCCCATGCGCGGGTTTCGGCGTAAGTGCCCCAGAGCATCCCGTTGCGATCGACCACAGCGTTGTGCGGCTGGGCAAAACTGATCGCATTGCCGAGGTAGGCAAGCCGCCGAGCCTTTCGCGTCCTGAGATCAAACCGCACCACGAACTCGGCAGGATATGTGAACGCGTAAAGGATTCCGCGCGACCAATCGGCAGCGATCGACTGAATGTAAAGGTGAGGCTCGGGGATACCAAGAACTTCAAACGACTCACTGTCAGGGTCATATGAAACGAGCTTGCCGCCAGGCGCCTCGTGCTGCTGATCGGCGTCGTGCAAAAGGCTTGTGCCAAAGTACAGCTTGCCGTCATTTGGATTCTTCAGCAGACCGCGATGAATCTTGCTGTCAAATGCGTCAGCCCATCGCCGCGATCCGCAGCTTGTAAATCGATCCGTGCCAGGGTCAAAGCGATAAAGCAAATCGCCATCGAGGCTATTGAGCCCGCAAAAAAGGGTCGTGCGTTCATTGTCCCAGCAGAGACTGTCAAAACTAATCCACCCGTTGAACCACTCCGGGTCGGCAGCCAGATCGCGATAGTGCCAGCGCCCAACGATCTTCTCATGCCAGCCGTGCAGTTGAATATCACGGAGTTTGTGGGCACGAACGCGGGCGCGCGGCTTTGACTCATCCAGGTTTGCGTCGGCTGGGCGATTGGGGGCGGTAATCATTTTCTTGACCACCTGTGCGTCTTCACTGATCGTCAAACGTCAGTTTGGCCTCAAGGTCGTAGATAAAAACATAGGGATCGCGTTCATGCGGATATCCCGGCATTTCGAACGAAAGCGTATTAATGCCATCTCGAAGCTGGCGGCCGGAGAATTGCAATTCAAGTTTCTCGTGCGCCTTAAGCGTGAATCCCGATGGCACTCGCCCCGCGGGCGCGCGCTTCCTCGTGAAGTCGCCTTCAGAGATTTCACGATCGTTAAGGAAGTACTTCAACCTGCCTGGTTTGACGATCGGATTCTGTCGGAACTTCTCGGCAGCATGAGGATTCTTCTCGGCGATCTGCCGAAAGCTCAATGTCACATTCGCGCGCGCAAGATCCTTCCCGCGAATGTCAAACTCAATGGTCTGATGGAACTTTCGCGGACGGTTCGCTTCGACATAAATGGGAAGGTCCTGGAAGAATGTGTAATAGCGCGGCTTGCGAGCGATGGTCTTCTCGCTTCCCATCTCGCGCAACACTGCGGTGACACGTGCAAACTCAGCGGGATCCGTGTGCATGATGTTTTTCCCCTCTGCGAGCCTGCAGGGAAAGTTAAACATGTAGATGCCATCGGGATCCTGTGCCAGAAAGTTTTGGGCTGCCGCACGCTGCATGCGCAACTCGTCGTCGCGTGTGCCCGCGAAAGCCCAACCATCGTGGCGGGGAGCAATCGGACTTTGCAGAAGCGTCGAGTAAAATTCCACGCGATTGTACGAAACGGCGCCTTCCACTGATGGATATAGCAGGACGCCTGCATCGCGACATAACGAGCGCCACGGCTCAATACGCTGGTTCAGATTGATCAGCATTTCGGTGATTACAAGGATCGTCGGCAGTCCCTCCTTGATCCACTGAACTGCATCGATTCCCGCCGTTTTCAGCACGCGCTCACGGCTGGGAATTCGCAGAACCAGAGCGAACGGCTTCTTTCGACGCGTGCCAATACGCTCAAGCCTTTCGCGGACATCCCGAACAAATCGAGTAAGAATGGATCGATTCTGCCATGCCTCTGACGGCTGGAAGATGTATGGCGTGCGGGAAAAATCCAGTTCGATGCCATCGACATCGTAATTCTCAGCGACCTCCAGAATGGCATCGCGATACCGATTCCGCACCTCGGGAAACGAATAATCCATCGCCGCGTTGTAATAGCCTTTGGCGTCGGTTGCGTCCCAAATCCGGTAATTCTGATGTGTCTTCCAGAAATCAGACGTCAGCACACTGTTGGGATAAGACTTCACGTGCGTGTCATTCATGCGAAAGCTGGGGACAAACATCAATCCCTGCCTGTGCGCACGCTCGATAAACGGCGGCAGATATTCAATGCCTTTCTTATAAAGGCTGTACATGACGTCGCGCTCTTTGGTCTCCCAGGCTGACATAGGGTCCATCCCCTTGTCATGCATCTCGTAGCCGTTCTCCATCACCTTGGATGGCCAGGAATAGGCTATCTGCGTACCCACGCACCAGCAAAAGCAGTCCACCTGCGTTCCCTTCAGATAATCCAGCGCGCACGCAAGCGACTCGAGCGTATGTGGCGGCGGCGCGTTACGCAGCGTGACACTGTCGTCGTTGTAAATGATGCGGGGAATACGGCCTGACTTTGTGAGTTTGGAGACGATGGCTCGCGCATTGTGTTTCATAAATGGATCGAATAAATGGACTGTATTCAGGCTGTCTATTGTATCGAGAGGATTTCCTTGGCGATGCGAATCCGCCAAGTCTCGCAGCGGCTTCGGTCCTGGCGGTTGGTTGTCACATCCTTTACAGCTTCTGCAATCAACGCCTCGGCATGCGCGGCTGCGTCGGGCCCCTTCTTTTCCGCAGCGAGTCGCAGCGCCTGCACATACCGAAAGTCATCTGCGCCTTCACGAAACATTTCATACCGCGGTGAATGCACCAAGCCTCGCTGCGGATGGTGATAGATCAACAGGCATCCTTGGCCGGGCTCGTCCCACGAGGAGGGCTCCTGCGCCAGTAGGTCCAAAGCCCAGTTCCAGTGAATCCCTTATCCAGAAGATCCCATCCATAGACACGGTAATAGGTATAGAGATCGCGTCCTGAGAAACCGAGATCGCAATCGCACTGGTAAACCCACAGTGGCTTGCCGCTCTTTCGAAGCCAGGCAAGTGTCTCATCCCTCCAAAGGCATGGCTGAAAGACGTCAAACGCAGCGAAGTATCGCCTCGTCCACCTTTCATCGTTTAATATCGTGCTGCTGTTGCAGGTGATTCGGATCGAGGGATCAAGGCTCTTAATCACTTCAGCCAGCGGGATTTCCACCTGCATCAAAGCCGCCTCATCCGCTTCATCACCAAGCACCAGCATCCACTGGTCGTACCCAAGCCCCGCTTCCGAGATCACCGCTTTGAGATGATCAAGCCATTGTGCGAATACTGCTTTCCATTGGTCGTTGGGAAATGCGTATCCATCTCGTTTAAGACCGAGTTCTTGGAAGCCGGATAAGGAAAAGATGAAGTGAAGAGTCTCTTCTCCGGGAGCACCTTTCCACGCCGCCATTGCCTCGGTGATGCGTGTTCGGATCGCGGCATCGTCATATCCGGTGATTTTCCCCCTTTCGTCGATCCCGGTTGGCCTGGGCAGTTCGACAGGATGCACGAAGATCTGGTTCAGACCATACAGCTTCATGTCCTGAACGGCCTGCTTGAATTCTTCGCCGCTGGAAAAACTGCTGGATGAGGAAAACTCAGCATAGCTGTTATTCGGAAGCACGTCGTAGCTGGGAAGTGAGAAGTTCCATACCTCCAGAGTACCAGGATAAGCCATCCGCAATTGACGCGATGGATCGCTGATTTCCAGTTCAAACGCGTATATGCCAGGCACCACGGCAGCCGTGCGGGTGTTGAAGCGCACCCAGAATTGCCTGCTTTCCCCCTGCGGAATTACCACCGGGCCATTCACCAGCAGCAGCGCGTCTCCGGTTTGTTCTCCCCGACGGTTATTGCGGTATTCCACTTCGCTAATTTCAACGGCATTTCCGGGCAAGCTATTCTCGCCCGTTGGATTTACCGCCAGCGTTAGCGACAGATCACTTTCCGGTGCGCTTATGGAGAACACGATGTCGCGGAACTCATTTTCAGCCATCGACAACGAGACCTGCTTCATCGCATCGTCCTGAAGCCCCGGACCGGTTTTCCTGATGATCGGCGAGTACCGATCCGCCTGCCAAACCCAGATCGGCCCGGATGCAAACCTCAGTCGTCCAATCAGTCCTTCAACTTCTTCCGTCTTCCTCGACAGGCTTCGCAACGACCGGAGAAACTGAGTCTGACGTGCGCTCATCACTTCCGCATTGAGCGCATCAAGCTTTTCGCCGAGCTCGGCTAGTTGCGGCGAATCATTTGTCTCTTTCAACTTCGCAAAAATTGCGTTTGCAGCTTGCACGCGGTTTTGCAGATCATCCGCTGGCGAGCCGATGGCCGGATCATACACCCCGGTGATAGCCGAAAGTCGCAGCACCGTTTCCGTTTGCGCGGGCGAAAGACAATCTGAATTACCGAGATTTCAGAGGAATCATTGAACTTCAATGCCTTCAGTCCCAGTTTGATCGTCGTCGTGCTGTCGCCGGGGACCATGAATTCCTGCTCATCAACATCGCGGGTTGCATCCGGCGAGGTAGTAATTCCGACCTCCCCTGCAAGCACTCCCTCAGATTGCTGTTCTAACCGGAAACCGATACGTGAAAATTCAGCGAGACTGACTGGCTCCCCAAAGAAATTTGACCCGAATGCAATCATCGGCCACTGATTGTGGTGCTCGCTGAAGGGAGCTATTCGCACTTCGAGCGTGTTATCATCAATCCGCTTGATGGTCACGCCCTTGCCTACTGCGATCTTGTTGAGTGTCGCCTGCTTGAAGTCTGCAATTGTTCTAGCAATTGTGGATTTGGGGAGGTTGCTGTACTGGGCCTGAGCATGCGTGCCAATACACACGAAGCTCAGAATGAGCAAGAGGCACAACAAAGCACAATAGCGTGACGTAAAGAATCGAGTGCTCACGTTGTCCTTCCGGGTTCAAGAGAATTAGCGATGCGCAAGATCGCACACGCGATTTCGCTTGCC
Source organism: uncultured Phycisphaerales bacterium (assembly GCA_963755915.1). Lineage (GTDB taxonomy): Bacteria > Planctomycetota > Phycisphaerae > Tepidisphaerales > Tepidisphaeraceae > PALSA-1353. The sequence continues at coordinate 42,810 of CAVWLP010000002.1, read as the reverse complement.
GCCATGGCTGGGCCCCAGCGTGAAATTCTTTTCCAGCCGAATAGTGGCTTTGGTAGTGAAACAATCGCCGAATGCAGGCACACACAGGACAACGGGCGCGCCCAAATACGCTGATAACATTCGCATTTTCACTCTGCACCATCCTTTCAAAGCTTTATGGCCGGAAGCGCTAGTCATTCATCGCCGAATGTTCCACTGCAATCTTGATATGAGGCTCGGCAATTCTCTTTCCCCTGATCACGTCCTGCACGAGCTCCAAGCCCAGACGGGCCTGCTTGGCCGTATCTATCTCGAAGCGTGTAAAAGGCTGGTTCAGCCGAAGGCGGCTGCCCCGGTTCCAGAATGTGGTCACACGCAAGTCATGCGGCACGTGGATCTTTGATTCTGCCAAAAAGCGATCGACACCAATTGCCATAACGTCGTCCTCGACAATTAACCCATCCAATTCGGCGAGCGGCATGCGTTGCGCCGCTTCGTAGCCGCCTTGTTGCGTTCCAGACCAACCCAGAACCCAGTCCGGCTTGGTTAGATATCCGGCCTGATTGAGGATGCTTTGCGCAATACCCGGCTCCTGAAACGCAAGACTGAACCGGTTGTAGATCACACCTATCCTTTGGCACCCCCGCTGCAGCAGAAACTTGGCTGCAACGCGAACGTAACCTAAGTGATCAACGCGAGCCGAATAACCCACTTCGCCCGAGCCCGAGAGCGCCACCACAGGAATGCGCATCTGTTTTCCCACGCGAACCAGCTCATCCAAATGCGGCGGCGAGTTCACAAGTACGACACCACAGAGCGATCCACTAGACAAATGCTGCAGCAGGTCTTCACATGCGGCATTCACGCCGGGCTTCAAGCTGCCGAGATAGAGCCGATGTACGCGCGATTTTTCATCAAGCTGCTGGCCGAGATACCCCGTGATCAGGCGGTAGTACTCATGAATGCCGTCCTGGCTCAATAAATCGAGGTGGGTGTAGATTCCCACCACGCCGCGGCGCGGGATGCCCCTCACAGTCGTGCCCCGCCGAGCCTGCCGTATGACATACCCCTCGCGCGCCAAAGTCGTCATCGCCTGCTGTGCGGTCTTTGCATTTATCAGTAATTGCTCCCGCAACTGATGCGTCGTGGGCAGCGGCGCTCCAGGAATCAGTTGGCGACTCTCAATTTTCTCGCGGATCTGCTGACAGATCTGCTCGTAGAGTGGAACCGCGCTTCGATGGTCGATGGACATTTTCAGATCTACATCACTCATGCCTATATTATGCCTTACTTGGGATAATTTACCCGATCGAGAATCCCTGTCAACGAAATATTGAACTATATCCTATTTGGGTTATTATATCCGTTATAGAGTGCAATGCGCTATGTTTTCAAAGAAATCGGCAATGATCAAGGTCCTCCCGTGCCCAAGCCAGTTGGAATCGGGATGACGCTTCCACAGCCAAAGCACGCATTCGACTGCTGGCGGCACGCCTATCCTTTGGGTGGCCCACCACCGCGTGCTGCCTGGTTTGCCGCGGAACCCTCAATCTTTGTTGGCGCATGGGAGGATCTCGCATTTCGCCGCCGGGCCGGTCTGGCATGGGCGGACGAAACCGAGGCTTACGACCAAGAATTCTCCAACGACGTCCTGAATCGAATTGCCGCCCTTGGCTGCAACCACTTGATTCTCCCTCACACCAAAGGGTATGGACGCGCCGCAATCCAGGAGGGAATCGACAAATTTGCGGACATCATTCGACGTGCCCACGATCGCGGACTTCGAGTTGGGCTATATCTTCGGATCGACAACGCCATTCCTGAAACTTTGCGCGGCGAGTATCCCGACGTTGATGACTGGCTCACCGTCGGCGAGCTGGGACGTCGCAGTCATTACTCGTCGCAGCAGACGTTCCGGTCGCGCATCTGCCATCTGCATCCATCAGCGATGCGTTATTTGGAGGCAGAGTTTCGCCACGCAGTTACCGTGATGGGAGCGGACCTCATTCACATCGACGGAATGCACTTCTCATTCTACCCGTCAGTAACTTGCCGCTGCCCCCGTTGCACACAGGCATACCGGCAGTGGCTGCAGGAGTCCTATCCCGACGCAAAGCAGCAGAAGGAACTTTTTGGCCCGGTGAATTTTGAGTCGATCGCACTCCCGAGTTTCGATCCGCTTCAGCAGGCTGGCGATCCAGGATTTGCCCCGTTTCAAGCGCTTGGCGATCTGGTCCGCTCACCTGACGTTCAGTCTTGGTTCCGCTTCCGCTGGGATGGTGAATTCGCCCTGGTGAGGCACTTGCGGAGGTTCATCCATGAACTTAGCCCTGATGTCGCTGTCAGCATCAATCCCGCGTGGGGTGCGTCCTACAACAGCTACCGAATTTTCACCCAGTGGGCGGAGCGATTGCTTCCGTGGGTGGATGCTGTCTGGAGCGAAGATCCGCTTGACCTGGATTTCAAACATGGCCGTTTGATTTCTCGGGTTGGCACCTACAAAACCACCCGCGAATACGGAATCTCCACCTGCAATTATCATTGGATGCGTGAACCCGGACGAATCGAAGCAAGCCTGGCGCTTAGCGCTGCCGCAAATGGCGGCAATCTGGCGTGCATGGGCTTCACCATCCGCCATCTGCCGCACTATTCGGTGGGTGCTTCCATCAAGCAAAAGATCGCATTGTGGGTGAAGGATCACTGGAAACTGTTCAAGAATACTCGGCCAGCAGGCGAAATTGCACTGCTTCGTCATCAACCCAGTTTGGCGTGGAATTCGCGTTCACCTTGGTGGACGGCGATGGCATGCGAGCAACTGCTGGTGCAGATGCAGATTCCCTGGCGGATGTTCGACCGGCTTGACACAGCGGCGATTGCAGAAGTGAAAACACTGCTGGTACCGGAGGCCGTTTGTCTGTCAGATGCAGAGATTGCAACGCTGGGATCCTGGGTTCGTGCCGGCGGAAATGTGCTGGTAACGTCAGGCACAGCAAGCCACAATGAGCACTTTCGCCGTGCGCAACCAATCCCATCGCTGCGTGGATCCCCGCATGGCAGAGGCGATGGAGTGAACTTGATCCGGCAGAGATCTGGCACAGTTGGCTTGAAGATGAAGACCCATTCGCCGCGCTCGAGCCGGCGATTAACGAACTCGGAAATGGCCGCGTTGGTTTCTGGCCGCTGATCCAAACACGCTGCAGCAAGTCGGCGGCATACAATTATTTCCAGCCCGATGATTGGCACCCCCCAGAACAAGCTCAGGCGTTAGGCGTGTTCATTCACCAGTTACATGGCGAGTCCTCCGTACGTTTACATGCGCCATCTCAAGTTATCATCGAACACCATCGGCAGGCGGATTCGACCGATCTGCTGCATCTGGTCCAAGTCAGCGATACAGTTGATCCTCTCGATGTGACGCTCACTGGCCCTCTGTTGAGGAACAGACACCTCAGCATCCACACACTCGACGGCTTGCGACCGATTTCTCGTGCCAATCCCGATCAGTTGATACTTCAGGGAATAGGTCGCTACACAATCGTCGAACTCGCAGCGCCGAATCCCTGAAATCCCGAGACAGCGACAAACAATGTTGCTTGAATGGCATCTGGAAACGGAGTACTGGCAGAGGTCCCAGTTTGGATTGAGCCGCGGAGCTTCGTGGGCCAATTGTTGGATCTGAATGTAGCACTCCTCAATCTTGATTATTTTTCACGTTTTGGGCAGAGCACGCAAAAAGAACTGTAACCAGTTGCCGTGGAAAATACTGTCAATATCGGCGGGTGTGTATCCTCGCTGAGCGAGAATTGTGTCGAGCTTTTGCAGGTCAGCGATGGTGTTCACACCAGCCGGCGTTTCCTCTGCACCAAAGCCCCCATCGAGGTCGCTTCCCAACGCGGCGTGACGAACGTTGCCAGCAAGCTGACAGATGTGATCGATATGGTCAGCAACGCTTGAAAGCGGGATATCATCGCCGCGTGATTTGCCGAGTATGAAACCGGGCTGCAGCATCCACCCATCGAGCACGACGCCGATGACCGCATTGCGCTGGATCAGCAATTTTATCTGTTCATCGGAATACTGTCGATCGCCGGGTACAAGTGCGCGGCAATTGTTATGGCTGGCCATGATGTGGCCATGGAATAAATCCATCGCCTGGAAAAAGCTGAGGTCGGAACTGTGCGTCGCATCGAGAATCATTCCAACGCGGTTCAGTTCTTTAACCAATTCAACACCTCTGGGGCTCAGGGGGCCGTTTTCGCCGGTTCCGATGGCATAGTGACCCGTGCCGTAGTGTGCAAGGCCAACCGCACGTACTCCCAGGTCCCACCAACTGCCGACTTTACTGGGGGAAAGAATTGGGTCCGCTCCTTCCATTGTGAGGATAAGCCCGATGGGCAGTGATTGTGTTTGTTCCCCAGCCCGACGCCAGAGCGATAGATGCGACCGCAACTGGTCCTGGTTGGCGATCATGGCGATCTCTGCGCGTTCGGCGAGGAGGTGATAGTAAGCCAATTGACCCCGTGCGGTTGCGCAGGCGATTTCCTGCGTCCGGAAATCGAGATCGATTTTTTTCCAGGAATTGACGCCGTTTTTTGCGCGGGTAAGGAGGGTACCGCAGCATAGCGCCACACCCCCGCGGCGCATTTCGGGCAGCGTGACCGTTGCGTTGCCGCGCGAGTCGTCGTCGGTCATTTCGGATTCGACCTGGCGGACCGTTTGGATCGATTGCGTCAGGTCGCGATTCCAGGACATCGCGTTCCACGATAAGTCCAAATGAGAGTCAAATATCAAACGCATAAGAAGTGCTCGAAGATAATCAGGATTTGGGAGCAGATCACCAGGCGGAGCATCGGCTGATCGCGCTGATTCGCTACGTTCGGCAGCCGCTGGGCGAAGAATTCCCGAATAAAGTCAAACGAGGAGGATTTGCCTAAGGTTGGCATATTGCCGATTATACCGGGACAAGCCAACGCCGCGACGGCTTCTGAGTAATTGGCGCGCTGCGAGATGTTCTGCGGCTCGCTCGTAATGGATGACGCGTTGAATGTAAAGAGTGGGATTCCAACCATGGTAATGAACTCGGCACCCGATACCTACATCGAAAACGCTCGCCTGCTTCTCCCCGGCGTGCCTGCCGTACTCGGATCGTTGCTAATCTCAGGGGGCCGCATCACTCGAATTGATTTGGGGTCCTCGCTTCCCCCGATTGGCTGCACGAAGATTGACGCCGGTGGTCGTTTGGTCACACCGGGCCTTATCGATATGCATACCCACGGATTACACGCCTACATGTACAACAATGGTGCCGAGGATCTCTTGGCAATCGCGCGAAATCTTCCGCGGCACGGTGTGACAAGTGTATACCCAACGCTGATCCCTTCGCAGCCATCTGAGTTTCTCGACTTGCTGCAGCGATTAACCAGCGCCATCCCGAAAGCTGCAGGTTCGGTCAATATTCCTGGATTGCATCTGGAAGGCCCTTTCGTAGCGCTCCCTGGCGCTGCCTGCGTTCCGCGAGACGGTGACGTGGGTTATCTCAAGGAAATGCTGGCCGCCGCGGAGGACCGGGTTGGTATTGTGTCGATCAGCCCGGATACACCGAATATTCTGCCAGTCATCGAGCATCTGCGGGAACGCAATATTGCTGTGTTCATGACTCATACGCGTGCCTCGGCGGAACAGACGCGAGCTGCTATCGAGGCGGGGGCGCGCCATGCGACACATTTCTACAACGTCTTTCCGCTTCCGGCGGAGCAGGAACCCGGGGTGCGACCAGTCGGCGCCTTCGAAGCGATCTATTGCGATCCGCGCGTGTCAGTCGATTTCATTTGCGACGGAGCGCACGTTCCACGCATCGCCGTTGAGATGGCTCTGGTCAACAAAGGAGTCGACCGTGTCGCGGCAATTACCGACTCCAACATCGGCGCCGGAATGCCCGAAGGCACGTACCCGACACCGTGGGGATACCCGGTTCGCATCCGCCCAGGTGACGGGGCCCGCATCGACGACCCCAAGCACCCTCTTTACAAATGCCTTGCCGGTAGTTCGTTGACCATGGATCAGGCAATCCGAAACTTGCTTCAGTGGTTCAAATCATCCTCTTTTTCCGAAGACCAGATATGGCGAATGGTGAGCGGCACGCCCGCCAGGATTATGGGCTTGCCGACAAAAGGCGCGATTCACAAGGGCGCGGACGCGGACCTGGTTGTTTGGAACGATGATCTCACCCCCGCCCGCACCTTTTGCGCTGGCTCTCCGGTTTACAGCGAATAGTTGAACTAGACAGCTACGCCAGTGCCGGCAAAACAGGAAGGTGAGACGCCCCTGCCCATCGCAACGGCGACTCCGCCGGGCGAAGTCATTGCGTGAATCGCTCTGTTCGATGAGGAGTCTGTCTGTAAACCAGGAATGGGGATCAGCAAAATCGGCTGATGCGAAACGGTTCGGGATTCACGCAAGGCGTGGCGCCGCTCAGCAGATCCGCAACGAGAGTGCCCGTTCCAGTGGCTGTTTGCAAGCCCAGCATTTGATGCCCCGCCGCGATGAAAAGGTTGGAGCAATTCGGTGCCCAATCAATGATGGGAACACCGTCCGGCGTGCAGGGCCGCAAACCGCGCCAAATTTCGCTTATCGAGACTTGCCGAGGAATATCCAGTATCGTCCCTGCGCCGTCCAACATGGTTTGCACTCGCGACATCGTCACTGATTCGTTCAGATCCACCAACTCAAATGTTCCCGCGATCCGCAGCGAAGCAGATCGCGGCGTAATGGCGATCTTCCGATCGAGGATGTAGATCGGAATCTTTGGAGAAACTTTCAGGGGCGGAAGGATGACCGAATATCCCTTGCCCGAAAGGATTGGAATCGGCAGGTTAAGCTTTGCCGCCAGCCGGCCCGACCACGCCCCTGCGGCCAACACAATTTTGTCCACCTTGATTTCCCCCCGCGTGGTGACCACAGACTCAATGCTGCCATTGTGCCGCACGAATTCGAGCACTTCGGTTTTGGGCTGAATGGCCGCTCCGGCCTTGCTTGCCAGGTCGATCAGATGCCTCACCGTTGCCAGAGGCTCGACGTGCGCTTCATCGGCAAAGAAAACTCCGCCGACAATCGAGTCCTGCTGAACAGAAGGCTCGAGCTCTCTCGCTTCATTTGCACTGAGCCTGCGGCCCCTGACGCCCCGTGCCGAGACCAGTTCCATTTCTTCCAAAGCCGCAGCCATGTTTGCGTCGTCCTGCGCCAACATCAGCAAGCCGGTTTGCTTAAATCCAAAAGCGCCGGGCGTCTGTTCATCCAATTTACGGTAGAGCTCCAGGCTCAATTTCGACAACCCAACGAGGGCATCGACCGAAGCGAGCATCTGTTTGCGGTTCATTGCATTCAGAAACTTCCACAACCAGCTCACCAGGGATCGGCTCGCCCGTGGTTGGATATAAAGCGGGCTGCGGGAATTGAGCATCCACTTGATGCACTTGATTAGCATACCGGGCATGGGCAAAGGCATAGCGAAGCAGGGTGTTACCCACCCGGCATTGCCGTAAGAGCACCCATGGCCGATTTCCCCTCTATCCAGGACAGTTACTTTTGCGCCCGAGCAGACAATTGCCATGCTGATGCCGCCCCCACCAGCCCCCCGCCGATGATAAGAACTTCGGGACGATCCGATTGCATACCGACAAAAATCCGCTTGGTTGAAACCCTGCGTTTCGCCGCGCACAAATCTTCACCTGCACGCGGTCGCCGTCGCCTGCCGTACTCGCAATAGCATAGGTACGTCGAAACATCGTCTCGATTTTGCATTGAACAATCGATTGAGCTTGAAAGTTTTCATATTGAGCCAGACCCTTTGTACTTTCCTCCGCTAGTCACGATCGATATCATATCGGCGGCGATACTATATAGAAAGACCTTTTTTTTTCGGCGGTCCGGGTCCGTTGACCTGGAGCGTTCATCCTCTCGGCCACGAACTGAGATTTCACGATCCTCATCGCTTCAGATCGGTCCTATTTTGTAAGCAAGCGGGCCAGGGCCCACCGCGTCACGGATCGCCGTCAGGTCAGCGTCAATCACGGCAAATGATTCGCGAATCCTCTGTAGCATTGTGGTTTCGATACGCTGACCGCCGGTGCCCGCTACGGCTGTATGATTATCTGACGACTCCGCGCCGATCATCAGCACGGCAATCCGCGAAGTGCGGGAGCATCTGCCGCATGTTCATATCGCTGAAAACGGACGGGAGGCGGTGAAGCTGGCTCGGAGGATTCTCGCCGGGGAGTTCGCGGTGGACGTTGCGGCGCGGCGGAAATATATCGAGCGGCAGACCTGGGCGGTCCGGGCGGGGGAGTTGTTGGGATATCTGGACCGGGTATGCGAATTGGGGAAGAAGAAGAGAGTAGAACAGTAGAGCAGTAGACCGCAGTGGAGGGCTTGCGACTTTGGATGTCTTATTTTTCTACTGATCTACTGCTCCACTGCTCTGTTTTTCGCTTTGCGAAAAACGGAGAGGGGGAGACTCTGGCCCCGATCTCTCTTCAGCTCATCATCGCGCCAACCGACCGACTCCGCCCAGTGCGTAAACTAATAAACGAATCACGGTTACGAACCATACAATCGGTTCGATCTCGCCCGCGTTCGTTTGCCGGTCCATTCGCGTGGTGCACCAGCGGTGCACCAATCGTGCACCACCTCCATCGACTGCGGAAACACCTCTCTGGGGTTCCGCCCCTGGTGCATAATGATGACGCTGTGGACCACATCGAATAAACTCTATGTCGATCCCCCTGTTCAAGGCAAGAGATTTTTCCGCTCCGATATTTTCCCGACGCGCCGTACTGCAATCGTCGGTATGGGCGGCGTCGCTGTCTAACATCGACTCCAAGCCTGACCCAACGTTGTTCGCGGGGTCTGAGTATCGTGGTTGATTCCGAAACGGTCAAATTCAACCGAGATTCCCTTGACCGCAGCGATTGTAATATCCAACCGGGCGGTGCGACTGGGACAGTCCCGCGGAACAGACGATGATGGTTGGCGCCGATCATTGGATTCCCAGTACCTTCGCGCGCGCCTCGATCGACGACAGCAGCGGTTTTATTGATTGAAAATATTTGGCCATATGGTGCGCGAGGTTTTGGCATTCGTAATTTGCCAGAGTATCTCGCCCCAGGCTCTTGCCGGTGACGTACCGGCGGATTAGCCAATCCACGCTGGCGTCCTTGATGTCCGTGATCGTAGCACTCCGGAGATCGTAGAAGCGGGCCCGCACGCCAGGACGAACCTCAGCCAGTATCCTCCTGAATTCCGCCGCCACAACGTCCTTTCCGACACCGCCGCAATCCTTGAGCAATCGGCGAAAGACGCGCTTACGATCCTGTTCCCCATCAACTGCACCCGCCGGAGAATTCGCTACCGACCGTTCCAAGGATCTCACGAGATCCTGCGCTGATTCTGGCGTCATCTTGGGGCGACGCCTTCCTTCGGCAATCGTGCGCTGGCAGAAGACCGGACCGGCAGCGCGACCCCGAATCAAATGCGCGATCAGCGAATCAAATTCGGGCGGATATGTCACGCGGAAACTCTGCCTGGCCTTGTTGAAATCGGCTCCACCGAATCGGCTCGCAAATACCAGTTCGCGGCGATCGATCAATAGATCGTCTATCAGCAGACCTTCAAATTCATCCGGCCGCTGGGGCAATACCAGCGGGAATGACAATACCGACAATTGCCATGGATCCATCGCCCGAACCAGTTCAATCCGCAACTCCAACGGCAGCTTCACCGGTTCCAGTGGATCTCGCCGAGCACGGTCGCCAAGAATTTCGCGGGTGAACGGATTTGCAAATCCCGGCGGCAACAGAGCGACGTCCATGCGGCAAGCCCAGGATAGAACGGAAGCGACAGTGGACAAATCGTTATGGACCTGCCGCCCTGAAATCGGGCGAGGTTCCGCAGTCGGATGGCCGTTGCGTGACACCTGACACTGATGCAGCGATGCGCGCATTTCGACTGCACACGTTCGATCAATTTCCTGCGCCAGCGCCAGCGCCGAATGTTGTGCGGCAGCTCAAGAAACTGGATGGGACGGGCCAGGCGATCGCGATAGGTATCGGCTGTAACCTTCCCACGCAGCCGGCGCTTCTCCGCTAGAAATTCATTTGCAATCTCTCGAAACGATCGCGGTGCGGACGCATCGCGCTTGAGCGGAAGCCTCCGCGCTTCTGATCGTTGCCTATAGGTGCCGTTGCCAATTTCGGTAATGATCTCAACTAATCGGGCTTCCGCCATTTGCGGATCGCTCGGGAGCGTTTCGCCGAATCGACGCCGGTTTAAAAATCCACGAACAATATATCTGCCGTCCCTCTGGTAGATCGAGACCGAAACCCCATTCTTTGCCGTTAGCGAATGATGACCCAACAGCTCCGACCGGACCATGCGCCGGCTTGAACTACGTCGTTGTCGCCGTTCGTCAGGTGCGCTCGATGGGAGACATTGACTTTCGCCGGCGGCCTCGGCCGAATCGATAGTTGTCATCTTTTCGCCGTCCATATCGACGCCTGCAATCCTTTGACCGCTCCGGGAGATTCCCGCGGTCGAAACGAATTTTCAGCAGGGCGCGAAAGACGCGATAGGGAAATGTTGTAAACAGAAAGCCCCCTTCTTTCCCCGACTCTCCGAATCAGAATCACCCGCGAAGGCAGTGGGCGATCGCAAGTCGCAACTTCTTGATTTCGTCGACGCCGAGACCGATAAATTCCGCCAAGACTTTATCCATTTTTTCTACGCGGCGAGCCAACCTGGCAGCGTATCTCGAACCGAAAACGATATTGCGGTAGAAATGCAGTTGCAGCGTCCGTTGGTAGTGGGTCGGCCCCTTGCCGTTGCCGGATCGCTGCAGCGTTTTCAGCCATTGCGACAGGTGCGGGGGCGTGGCTTGTTGGCGCGCCTCCTCGATGATTTGCCTGACAGGATTACGCGCATGCAATGGCGCCGTGATCGGAAGATCAAGATGAACGGAATCGTCGCCCGGTTCATCGTGTCCGGGAAGATGAATGCCGGTAAAATTTGGACCTTGCGGGATGGGCAGGTCCCATGAACTGAAACCGGACAGTTTCCATCGATCGAGAAAACTCCGGAGGACTTTATCTTCTCTTTTCTCGCTAGGCTGCGGCTGAAAAGAACGCCTTGCCCAGCGGCGATCCCGGTGAATGCGAAGGCTTTTCACCTCGGCTAGAAATTGCGGGTTGGTCATGAGCCAGCCGAGATATCCTTGGGCCTGCTCACGCAACGGATCCAATCGTTCAGTGGCCACATCCAGGCTCGAGTTCGCCTGATCGAGCGTCATCACTGCACTCCATCCGAGCTTTTCGAACATCTCCCGTGAGATCTTCGGCATCGGCGTTGGCATCAGAATCGAATGGCGAATGAGCGTGTCATCCACGATTCCAAGACAACGATGACGCGTTCCAAACGTCGTCAGCGCTCTTTCGAACTTCAATTCGTCAGGCGAAAGCAAATCCGGCAACCCGATGACGATTTCCTTGAGAAGGTCGTGTGGCATCGCATACAACGGATTGAACTGCGACAGGGAAAGACCCGTGTAATCCATTCGAAAATGTCGGCAAAGATCCCCCTCCCGGTCGCCGAGCACCTTTAGATCGTATATAATCCTGGGTTGTGGCTTCGCGCCGGCGAGATCGGCCTCCACCGCTTCGTGGAAGGACACGACATCGCCTGGTTTTTTACGGGCCTTCTTCATTTTCTGGTCGACGAAACGCGCATTCCCTCCCGAGATCACCGGAATACGCGCCGGCAAAAATTGGTGAGCGCCGGTCGGCACGCGATCCATTGATTATATGTGCCACACGACGATGCGCTCAAAGACAAGGGTCGGGCATGCGTAACACATAGGCGGATTTGACGTTGCCCTTGCCCATACGCGGTTTCGTTAAGGGGAAGAACGCCTCATTCCGCCTCCGATAGGGTGGTGGTATCGAGTTGACGCCGGGCAACAACGAATTCAAATTTTGTCTTGCGGAGGTTGGGCTTGACCTGTTTGATTGGGTGTATGAGATGACGGGGCCTGCGATTTTTCAGCCAGGTGTTTTCCGATCAATCGGCCCAATTCTCTGGCGAGTAATATTTCCGGCGGTTCCGGCGCGGAGGGAGCGGACGAACGACCGCTCGCTCGTTTCCTTGGCGTTCGGCCAGAGCGATCAGAATCTGGGATGGAATTAGTCATAATGATCTCCTCACGATTGAAAAACTGTACGATTTGTAAATTGGTAGGAATGAAGATCACCGGCGATGGGTCCAGTTTACGGCGAAGCTGCTGGAATCATTCCGTTGTCTTTGCAACCGGATCGCCTGCTGATCGATCGGCCCAGCGGACCTTCACTTCCCATCCGATCGAATGGAAGAAGGTATTCAACAATATCTCGGCATGCCGTCGGGCGCGCTGATCGGCGTCGTTGTTGCGAGCTGCCGATGCAACCAGATCCTGCGCCTCGGCCATGGCCTTATCGACGACCGCGAGGTAATCGCGTGATCCGGGCGTGATCGCCCAGAGCCCGTCAGATGTCAGTTCGAACAACCTGGAACGGTCGTGGTCGACCCGCGCAGGAAGCCTGGGGCGGGGGTAGGATCAGGAGTGCAGTGCAATGGGCGTTGTCGATCTTGTCGAATCGCGCCTGCGACAGATCAATCCCCAAAGCCACATCGCCCTTGACCAGCATGGCCAATTGCACACCGCCCGTCATTCCGTCGATCCGGCTGACCAGTACATCGGCGACGTCAATCCGAAGGGTCAGCAGCTGCGACAGCGCCGACATGCGTTCGATAGAAGGTCCGGTATGAATGCCGTCAGCTGGGATCGGCGGTCGGTATGCCAGGGCTCCGGTCCAGCCCAAGCCCGATCCAATCAGTAGAACCACCAGAGTCCGTGTGAATTTGCCTGTATCCGCCATCGCCGGATCGCCCGCGGACATCACCCAAATCACTGCGCGAACACTCCAAAACCGGCCTTGACGGACAAACAGCGCCAATGGCGCCATCTGCGGCATGCGCCGTTCGTGATAGATCGGGTGCGCGACGACTCCACTGAGCAAAAGATTGATCGGCAGCATGAAGCCATAGCGCAACTGGCCGCCGTATTCGCTCCTTAGACGACGGAACAAGGCCGCATAACGGCACGGATCAGGAGTATCGGCCATTCGGCCACCGCGACCGAGTAGGCGATTGACCGGCCGAGATTCGAACCGATAGGCGTAGCCGGCGACACTGCTGGGATCATCTCCGGCTTGGCGCGTGCAGGAATCAGAACAAAGCAACATAAAGTCTCCTTCCCCGCCCTATCGGGCCGGGTGTAAAGTGAAATCAACGCGCGGATACTGTGTGGGGAACAGAAAATGGGGTTTGGATGGTCGGACGACTCGTCCGCTGAAGGCTATATCCGCGGTCAAATATTATGACACGTTTTCGGTGTATATTTAGTAGATACAATCAATCGTACGGAGGCCTTATCCTTATATCGAACGTCCGCCCGGGCCCAGGTCCGCCCGCACGGCGGATTCGGCACCTGCGGTTGTCCTTTATTCGGGCTGGATCAGCATGAAGCCAAGTGTAACGCAATTTCCAGGCTAGCCAACTGTCAGCGAAAATGTCGCCGTCAATAGTGATTTTCCAGCTCGCTTATTATGACGCATTTCCAATGTGAATTTAGTAATTGCACTCAATAAACACGAGCTTGTGGGGAAAGCCTCAAACATGATTATACTGCCGCCAGATCCAATTTGATGGCCCACTATACGCGGCTTTGGAGGGCCCTGGACGGCGATGAACGAATACCGGCTCCGATTCGGAACCTTTAGACGATGGCGCGTGGAAAGTTGGAGCGGAACTAGGATTCGAACCTGGATTTCCGATATTGGTTTCGCATTGCAGTGGCGTTGGAAACCATTGTTTTTCCAGCGATTTCTTCAAAAATCGCACTAGTTGGTATTGTATCGGCGTTGGGTCAACATTGCCAATATTCTTACCAAATTCTTACCAAGAAACGCGATGCTTCCGGCCTCTCGGATTCGCCGTCGGCGGCGTCAAAGTGCTCCTTACACGCTCGAGAGCCTAAGTCAGAGGGAGGTATGGAATGCTTGAGTGGAATAGAGCTGTGGTCGATAATCGGCGAACAGACCGGAGGCACGACGATGCACGAACTGGGAACCTTTGTGTTGGTATATCCCTGTTGGGCTCTTGTCCAAAAGGACTCCATTGTGCGCGACGCGGCCGGAAAGCCAATCAGCCTCACGGCGCCGATCAGGCTCCTCGTCATCGACGATACATCCGGTGGGTCGATGATCCCGCTTTTCACCGACGGGGACCTGGCTGCCCGATTCAAGAAGGCATCAGGAGGTATGACGGATTTTGTGATTTTCGCCGTGAAGGACGCCGGAATGATGGCCAATTGGCTGCGCATGGTGCGCGGTATCGCGGACGCGGTGACACTCGACAAGCCGGAACTCCGTGGCCGCCCCTGCGCGATCTGGCCCCTCGAATATGCCCTTCAGCGGATTGAGGCTGAAGAGCCCTTATAAGGGCCGCAAATGGGTGTTGCCAACACATTACGCTGCTCCGACTTCTCTCAGACGCCATTCGGCAGCTGCTCGTTCGGCATCAGTAAAAAGAGACATAAAATCCGATTCCAGCATTATTGCTTCCATCGACAGGTCAAGCCGCTTTAGCTTTCTGGACCAGTTCTGCTCACACATCCCACCAGATAAAAAACGGACACCGGCAGAAACCAAAGTGATGGCACGCCAACTGATGGCGGCACAGCAGATGGATTTCAGCGACCATCTGGTTTTGGTGGATGAGTTGCGGGCGATGTTGTTGACGCTGCTACCCAAAGAACAGACGACGCGAAATCGGCAAATACTCTGCCGCCTCTTGGACAGAGATGACATACTGATGCAAACGGCCACCGGCGGGACGCGGGTATTGGGCGACACTTGTTTCACTTGGCTGGGTTTTAGTCAAGTTGATCCGTACAACGAAGAGGTTCGCAGCGCGATGTTCCAGACTGGTGGCTTCGCCGGTCGCATCCTACCCATCAACCCGCAGAGATTCGATTTTGAGCCGATGGAACCACTGGCCGTAACCCAAGCCGACGCGGTAAGGGTAACCGCGTTCCGTTATGGCTGTTGAGATCGACGATTCGCCAGTGGCCGTCTCTTCGTTCAAGGCGGGCGTGCTACCACGACAACATGGGATGATCGAGTTGGATGGCACACTCGGCCACGCGCCCGACGATCGTCGGCGAACCCGACAATGCTCGTGTTGATTCGCCGTTCGGTCCGACCACCTCGAGGTGAGCCGGCGGCGCGGAGATTTCTGACTCGATCGACGGCACCAATTTCCCTTTCACGCAACGGCCATATACCTTAGCTACCTTCGGCGAGTTGGCAATCGGCACCGCCGGATCGGCTCCCTTCTGTCCGGCCAGGGGAAGTTTAGGGGAAGCGATTGAAATCGCCCCTAAAATAAAATCAGGCAGAGCCACATAAGTTGTTGGCTCTGCCTGAGTAAGGGAAGTAGCGGGGGGCCGTTACGTTACTCGTCGTGTCGTAAAAGTGGCGTTTTGGGCTTCCTTTCGCCATGCGGCCTGATTGAGAAGTTCACATCCTGTCGCCCCGACTCGCATCCCGCCCATCTTGCCCATTTGGGCGAGTGTTGGCGGGATTTTGAACTTCACCTTAGAGTTCCAAGATAGCGGGCACTCCAAAAACGATTCCGCGAACTGTTTAGGAGAGAAGTGAAGACTTTCGGTCCCAACTCAAGGCCGGGCGGCTTTCGTGCCATCATCGAATCGCTTTTCGGGACGTACACGTCCTGAGGCTTCACCCGATGCGCAGATGACGCTCAAATTTATTTGATCAGCACTTCAGGCTCGATACTTCGGTCTAATCCGGCCGGCTGAGCCTTACTTCTTGGGCTGAATCCGCATCGCCCCGTAGAGGCCGCTGACCATGACCCGCCCGTCCATGTCGATCACGGGCTGCGAATAGAAGCTGTTGAATCGCGCCCCGCCCAGAATGTAATGAAACGTACTCTTGCCCGTCGTCCAGTCGATCCCTTCCAGCGTCCACTGGTTGTCGCGAGCACCCGAAACGTACACCATGTTCGATCCGGTCGAGACGAACGGGACGCAGTTCGGCGAGCTGATCTCGGTGTTGGTCCAGGCCGACTTGAGCGTCTTGGTCTTCGGATCCCACTCGAACTTCTCACCGCCGAACGGCTGGTAGTCTTTCAGGTAACTGAGATAGCCGAGGAACACGATCTTGCGCGCGGGTCGTCGAGGATTTCCTGCGGCACGTTGCGCGGCTCATTGTTGACCACGAACATGCCGTAGCCGGAACAGACCATCGACTGCTCGGACTGCGCAGCCTTGCGGTTTGGATCGCCGAAGGTGGCGGGTTGCAGACCGGCGATCCGGCGCGACGGCGCGCCGTCGAGTTGCTTCCAGCCGGCCGGAATCTCATCGCGCCAATAGGCGGTCACGTTCATGAGCGTGTCGCCATCGGTGAGAACGACGAGCTTGTCCGGCTCGTCGCCGAACCCGACCAGCGTCGGCGTGGCGCCGGAGCCGCGCCCCAGCGAGTTGCGATAGGGCTCCGTCCACGCGCCGTCCTTCTCGTCGACGGAGAGCTTCTCGCCCGTCCAGATCACCTTGTGCAAGTGATTCTGCGACGGGACGTAGATGCCGCCCTTCTCGTCGATGCAGAAGCTGTTGCGGATCCAGTCCACGCCCTTGGGCTGCACCGCCAACTCCGCTTCGGCGTTGGGCAGCCGCACGGTCTTCACGTCCTTGAAATCGCGCGACAACGCGATGATGTGCCCGTCGGTCGTCGCCAGAATGATTCGGCCGTCGAACGTCATGTTCATGCCGATGAACGTGCCGCCAATCTCTTTGGGCTGATCCCAATTCGCTTTGACGACGATGCCCGAGTTGCGGTCTCCCTCGACAGCGTCGCCATATACGCGGACGAATCCCTTGCCCGCGACGACGTACTGGTTGTCCTTGTCGATCAGCGTGTAGATGCCGTAGAGCGCAGGGTCGCCGGACTTCTTCGCCGTCTCGAACTTCTCTTTGAAAGGCACGTCGGCATCGAGCGCCTTGATGAAGTTCTCGTGCGTGAGCGTGTCGGCGTGATCGTCGCCGGGCAGGCGCAGCTGGGCGATGACGTCGTAGCTGTCATAGTCCATCTTGGCCAGGAACTGCGTGCCGTTGGTCCAGACGACGCGCTTGCCGTCCGGGTAAGGGCCGGAGATCAGGTACGGCAGATTGAACATCCCGAGATCGTGGTAACGCACCTCGTCGGCGCCCAGCGTGCGCGTCGGCCCGACCGGACCGGGATCGACGGTCGAATCGGTCTGCGCCGAGTTGCCGTGCGCAATGCAGTTGTTGGACTGCGCCATGAACGGATTGCGTGGCGGCGCGGCGGGCTTATCCTGGGCTTGAGCAATGGGCTGGTTCAGCATGAGCGCAGCGAGCAATGCTGCCATCATGAAATCAGATGTTCTACGCATGGTGTTGTTTCCTTCTCTATCGGAGAGTCTTTTTGGGATCCAAACGGTCTCCGACAAAAGTCCGAATGGGAAATCAAAAATATCGACTGGGCTGCGACACCGCCAGCGCAGTTAGCCGTGGATGGCAGTCATCATTTTACCGAGAGAATCCGCCAGTACAAATCAACCGGTCGCGGTTCGTCGCATCCATTTTGAGCGCTACGTCGGCAATCCGGTCACGCAGTTCGGTGCTCTTCTTCGCAAACGTGTCGGTACTGGTTTCCTCCAGTAGACGGAGGTTGAGCAGGCGGTCTTCCTGCTGCTGCAACTGTGTCAGTGTGGTCAAAAGTCGGAGGTTCGTAACGAGTCGGTCCAATAAAATCGGCCTTGGCGCTAACGCCAAGGCCGATTTTCATAGCGGGGGCATGCTACGCCCGCCACCCACAAAATGTGCCGTCCATCCGGCAATTCGCGATCTTGTCGGCGCGAGCAGTATTTTGGCGCATTTTCATGTCGCCGCATAAGAGGCGGCAGCGGCGGCAACGGATTCACAAACAATTGCTTATTCGCGTGGTAACTCGATTCTGCAACTGAAAAATCGGTTTTGGTGGGGGAAGCTGCGTTATCGAGCCGGTTGCGTTGTTGACCGGGACAGTCGTTGTGTGTGGCCCGAGCGAGCCGCCTGGATTTTGGCTCAGAAACCGCGATGATAAAGTGACAATTGTGGTGAGCCCGAGCACAACGCAATCCGTTCCGCAAAGCACCCGCCCCGCCCCAAAGGTGACGCGGGCGATTCTCGCTGAAAGCCACGGATCGCAATCACTACCCGCGACGGTTCAGGCGTGGGGTAAGAATCCGCGAAGATTCTTCGCCACCCTTATAACGCGGTAAAATCGCGGGGATACAGAAAACCGCGGCGACGCTCGGGTCTGGAATCCAGGGGTCTGCTCGCACCGCAATCGGCTCTGCGTTAGCAGATTACAGTTGACAAATTCTCAAAGCATGACATGCTGCCACTACATAAGCAGCGAGATTCAAATCCTTGCGATGGCGGTAGCGATGGGAAAATCGCCTTTTAAACGCTTTTTCACCTCTAGTAGGGTTGGTACAGCTTTCATTGTACTAGGGTTTTCGTCTATTGCGGTGGCGATCTTAGTTAGCGAATTCGTATTCCGGCATAGGGCGCAAATAGTTGAGCGGGTGGAAATTCCACCTGCATCCGAAGCTGATCTTCGGGATCCGGTTTTAATCGCTCGTGCAGTCGATAGTCCAGATCCGAAGCTGGTGAGCTGGCTTGAACGATGGAAAAGTGATAGGTCAATGGGCCGATCAGTAAGCGTGCAGGAGCAAGGTGATCTCTCAGAAATTCTTTCGAACTCTGGTCTTTCGTCCCTCTCTTTGATCAAAATTGCTCCCGCATTTCATTCTGTGTCGCAGGACGACGTAACTAGCCTTCTGTTTTACGACGCAATCGCTAGCCGTGTGGATAAAGAGCTAAATAGCGCGAACGCAACGCCAGCCAGCCGCAGCTTGGTCCTTCTCGCTATTGCGCACGACAAGCAAGACCTCAAGGATGTAGTATGGGATTGCATTCAACAACATGGGGGTACGCCCTATGCTGTCTCACTTTGTAGCATATATACCAATTTAATTCGATGGGCGTCGCCGGACGATCCCGATGTGGTCAAGGCGGCCAGAGATTGCAAGCCGGGGCTGGGCGAGCTCTTATACATTATGGGCCGCACTGATGATTCGCACGCCCTGCTAGAAAGCTTGCGGTCGTCACAAATGCAGAGGACAGGAGAAAAACCAAAGGTTTGGGCTCTTATTTATGCCATGGAATTAAGTCAGGAAGCTCGATACACCGAGGCGATTCCGCTTTTGATGACTTGCGTTGGGGACGACAATTTTATGTACGAAGGTGGCGTTTGGGGTTTCCTTATCGACGATCTATGTTGTCTTGGACGAGGGTCGGAGGCGAATAAGTTTTTTAAGGAGTATATCCGTCACGTCCACCCGTCCTTTGAGGCAAGTATTCGTACGGCTTTTCGAGTCCAGCGAGCGCTTGCCAACTAGTCTTTAGGAGGCTTCAGCTAAGGTCTGCTGGTGCAGGAAATAGGAATGGTATAAAAATGGATGATTCCGGAACAGATAGATTCAACTCACATCTTTGGTTTAGTCGGTTACGAGGCTGAGTTGACGGCAATGATGCGAATTGGAAAGGAGGTTTCCTGAATGAATCTCAGGCCTTACTAACGGGTTTGGACCGCCGTACGTTGGTATCTTGGGATTCTTTTTTTGAAGTTCGTCATTTTGTTCCATTAAAATTTGATCGCCGTCGCTTTTTGCATGGCATCCCGATGCGGCGTCAACATTAAATTCCAACCGTCGGTCAAGGCGGCAACACGCAGAAGAATAGCCAATTACGTAGAGACATTTTACCCTAGGAGCTCTTATGAGCAATTTTACCTTGGATCGCGTCGCAAAAGTAGTTTCTCCAATGATTGTGGCCATAGTCATAGCGTTTTACGCTATGACGTCCGGTTCAGCACCTGCGGATGTTCGCGGGAGATATTCCCAAAAGTAGTGGATGGCCGCGACAGCTTCAAGCGGCGAGTTTCGTTCCATCTTTGAAGATCACTCCTGCAATGACCTCCGGCAGCAACGCGCTGCCGTTGAGTTTTCGCCAATGGTTCTGAGCTGACTCCACGAGTTTGAAGGCCATCGCCAGGCAGGCGGTTCGCGAGCCGGCGCCTTTGGTTTTGTAGGTTCGCAACCGCACCGTGGCGAACGTGCTTTCGATCGGGTTGCTGGTGCGCAGATGCTGCCAGTGTTCGGCGGGGAAGTCGTAGAACGCCAGCAGTTCCTCCTGGTCCTTCAGCAGGCATTCGCACCGCCTTGGGGAACTTGGCCTGGTACGTGGCCGCGAACTTCCCCAGCGCCTTGATGGCCTGTTCCTTCGTCGCCGCCATCCAGATCTCGTGCAGCATCTTCTTGGCCGACACCTGCTGGCCGCGTGGCAGTTTGTCCAGCACGTTCACCGTCTTGTGAACCCAGCAGCGCTGCGTGCGGGTTCCTGGGATAGACCTGCTTGAGGGCCTTCCAGAATCCCAGCGCCCCGTCGCCGGTGGCCAGCTTCGGAGATTCGCGTCAGCCCGCGACTCTTGGCGTCCAGCAGCAGTTCCAGCCAGCTCTGCTCGCTTTCGCGCTGGCCGTCGATCATGGCGATCAGTTCCTTGGTCCCATCTTCCAAAGCGCCCATTAAAACCAGCACGCAGGGCCGGTCATCGGTCAGGCGGATGTTGAAGTAAATGCCGTCGGCCCACAGGTAAACGTATCGCTTGCCTTCCAGCGACCGCCGGCAGAAGTTCTCGTATTCACCTTGCCAGACTTCTTTCATCCGAACGATGGTGGTGGGCGACAGGCCCGAGCCGTCGTGGCCCAGGCAACCCAGCGCTTCGGGAAAATCGCTGGTGGAAATCCCTTTCAGATAGAGCCACGGCACCAATTCCTCGATGGCCTTGGTCTTGCGCAGATACGGCGGAAGAATCTTGGAAGTAAAGCGGATGCGGTTGCCCTGCTCATCGACCCGCTTGTCGTTCACCCGCGGCTGATGCACCTCGATCGGCGCCGTTGCCCGACTGAATCTTCCGGGCTGGATGATGGCCGTTGCGGACGACCAGGCGATGGCCGGCTATCGTCGACCTGTTGGCGGTTACGCTGGATATATTCGTCGACTTCCCGCTCGATGGCCGACTGCAACGCCCGGCGGGCGCCGTCGCGAAGAATGTCATCGATGACCGGCACCGTTGCCAGGTGCATCTGAAATGAGTTACTGTCCATGAGGCGTATCCTTTCTGTCCCGCGTGGGACGCTGGTGAACCGTTGAGTCACGATCCACCGAAGGTACGCCGCTTTTATTCAGCCGCCAACCATCCACGACTTTCGGTTATAGCTCTGTTCGCGGCGGTGCTGGTGGTAATACAGGCTGTACTAATAGTAGTGGAAATTGTGGCACAGGCTGCGAAAACATGACAGTAGGTGCGTGCAGCAATGACAAGAGTGGAAACGGCAAGACCTGTCAGAGCGAAGGAGCTGGCAGTCAAAGTTGCCCCGGCTGTCAAACTGAAGCACAGGGCTATTCGTGCCAGGGGTAGTCCTCAAATTGATGCCAGAGCGAAGCCATCTCTGGCTGGCAACTATGCACAGTATCAGCAGCAGAATTGGGACTATTGATCTTCGCGATGCTCCAGTTGATAGTCAGAGGAGAAATTGCTGATACCAGAGACAGGCATGTATTTCGGCAAATGTGCCAGCGCATGGTTTTAAAGTACAAGAACGACCTCGCGATTTTAGCCCATGCGCTGGCACTTGTCTCCGAAATGTAGCCGACTTGTTGTCTTGATTGATGGAAGAGGAGGCTAATTCCAACGGCCTTAGAATTCTTGTCGACGGCTAACTTCATAACAATCGGAGTAGACTTGATCATACGCGATATTTTTAGGATGGCCACGCAGAACGGATCAAAACGATTCGGTTTGCGCCCAATTATTCCGAGGCATGTAGTGATAGCTGTCGCTGTCTCAGGGTGTTTGATCTTTTGCAAATATACATTTGGGCAGACGTTTCCGTCGCTCGATGCCGCAATCAACCAGATGGAGCAGTCATTTTCCCTCATGGCTAACTCGGCTTCAAAGCTAGAAGTTCAGTCTGATATTGCATATCCTGGGACCAGGCCTGTAAAGGATGTGACGGAAGCTACTGTTGAACGGTACATGGCGGCCGACGGCCGATTTCACCTCAAATTCGATTTTCACCAATATTCGGCAAACGGGGTTGTGTTGCCGCCACATACTGAAGAAAAGATTCTCTCGGGAAGCGATTGGTTTTATTTTAATAGCGCGGTCAAAGAGATTCAAATTCACACTGACCAGGCACATTTTGCCGAGTTCCGAGACGAGGTGGTGCTAGCGGCACGCACTGGCGCCTATCTTGACGGATACGTTGATCTGGGGAATGGCACCGGCACAACTCTAGTCAAAATGATACGGGGGGGATCCTCCCGAATTGACCCAAAGTTTCAAACGGTAGATGGAGTTCAATGCTGTTTGGTCACCACGAATACAACCTGGGGTAAGCTGTCGCTTTGGCTGTCTCCATCGAACGGCTATTTGCCAGCAAAGGGCACGCTCGAACCGGATTTCTCTCGCACACCAGATAGTTATGTGGGGTTCACTTTAGACAGTGTGACATTTGGGACCACCGGCAGCAACGCGGTGATGTTACAAGGTCGTTACGAGAGTCACAGCAAGTACGGCGACTATTTGCTTGATCAGAAGATTGTTGCGCACCGAAACTCGATAGAGCTGAACCCTGACTTCGCGGCCAACCCGAATATATTCGCGCCTTCGGACGCGGCGGAAGGCAGCAGAGTCATTATGGAGGATGCCAAAACGCGGACTATTAACTATATATGGAAGCAAGGCAAGGCCGTTCCGTACATGGATCCCGCCGTTCTGGACCAAATAAAGGCTGAAATCTACCATTCTGATATAGGATCAGATTCTTCGGCGGAGAAATTGCCGCCGCCGACCGCGCATGAGCCCTCTCCAAGTTCAATCGCAAATATCGCTACGACGGTGCAGCAGAATGGCCACGCATTGGCAGAGCCAGTAGTGATTAGCCCTGTTTTCCGATCGACAAATCCCTACGTCACTATGATTTGCATCCTTCTTGGGTGCGGGCTTTTGGTCGCAATCGCTCTTTTTACAAAGTCGCTCCGGAGCCGAAACGGGACGCGAATTTGAAGGGAAAACCCATGGGGTATCATCGAATTCATGCATTGGGAGCTATGGGCCGAGTTGCCGCCATTGTTGCAATTCTGTTCGGCGGTAGGAATCAAGCAGTAGCATCAGATGATGCGGAGCTATTCCGCGTGCGTGACTATGCCCCGTACTGCGGTATATTTTGCCTTTACGCGGCAGGATTGCGAGAAGGCGTGGAAATTCCCTTTGCAGACCTGCTCACTCCTAAATATATTCCAGATGATCACGGAGCTTCGATGGAAGATATTAAGGAAGCTGCTGCGGACCACGGCTTATACGCCCTCACCGCCAGTAACTTAACTGCGGAATTCCTGCGTAACTGCAAATATCCAGTCATCCTTCACGTGGCGTCTCGGCCGGCCGAAATGGATTTTAATCATTACGTGCTTTGTCTTCGCACCAGAAATGACCAAATTGATTTATTTGATCCGCCACATACGTTCAGGACGATTAAGTTTAATGACTTCATTCCTTACTGGGATGGAAATGGTATAGTCATCTCCTCGACTCCAATCAATGCGGACGGATTGCTGTTGCGCATGAAAGTCACTGTGGCGGGAGCCGTTTGTCTTGCTTTATGCATGATCCTCCTAATTAAGTACGCGACTAGAGAAACGAGATGGCAAATCAACCCATCGATTCAACTCCAGGCCTTTTGTGTCATTTGTGCGTCGATAGTCGTGGCGGTTACATATCATAGCCTTCATGTAGGTGGGCTCCTGGCTTCAAAGCCGATTGCGGATCAGGTGGCGAAGGCGTTTTTCGTCGACGATCTGGCACAGCCGAACTTGAGTGGAGCGAGGAGACTCCTTCGGGAAGGGAACTGTATCTTTGTAGACGCAAGACATAGCGATGATTTCGCGTTAGGCCATATCACGGGAGCCATCAATATTCCTGTTGACTATTCCGATGACGCTCGAGTAGATGCCATTAAAAGGGGGGGCGCCAGTGTGACGTCAACTATAGTTGTCTATTGTCAGAGTTCAACCTGTCCTTTTAGCAAATCCGTTGCGTCCGCATTCGTGACTGCAGGCTTCAAGGACGTCAGAATATACGCGGGGGGATGGCAAGAATGGAGAGACAATAAAAATGAATCTGACTAATTCATCCGGCTACGGATTAGTCTCTGAAATGGGAAGTGATTCGCCCGCTGGGCAATCCCAAGCGAATCGCTTGCGGGAGGCGGCCAATCTCGTGCTGCGGATGTTTTTAGGGGGAGTTTTCTTGCTTAGCGGGATCTCAAAGTTGCTCGAGCCTTTTGGATTTCTCGAGGACATATACCGATTTCAATTGACCGGTCCGCGATTGTCACTGCTGATCGCGATAATCCTGCCTTGGCTCGAAGTGATAATAGCGATTTGTTTTCTTGCGGACGCCTTGGTTGCTGGGGCAAGTGTGCTGGCTACTTGTCTTTCAACTGCATTTGTTTTTGCTATCACGTCCGCGATCTTGCGCCACCTGGATATTTACTGTGGCTGCTTCGGAATCGGAAAGCAAAGCATCGGGTGGTTTACCCTCGTTCGCGCGATTATATTACTCTCCATTGCGATTATAAGCATAGTCGTTCACGGTCATTCCAACGTCGAAAAGAACCGGAAAGCGTTAAAACAACGTGAAAGCGCATCCTCTTGATGTGCACTACCAGCGCAGCATCATCGGTGGGTCAGCAAACGACTGATCGTCGGCATGAGCACGGTGCGACAAAAACGTAATTCGCCGCCGGTGAACCGAGATGAAGGCAATATGGAGAAGCGGTTGTCGCAAATTTCGGTGCTCTCGCTGATGTTGATGTTTGCGCTTGCTCTAAATCAACCTGCTGGGGCGGATGACGCATCAAGAGAGAAAATTGGTTGTGGCGAGACAGTCCAAAATGTGCTTCAAGTGCCCCGCTCGTTTACGGATTTGCGACCTTATATGATTTCAGTTTACCGCAGTTTAACCTTCGGTGACTCGGATTACGAAGGTGCGTTACAACATTTGGCCATAGGGCTAAATCAAGGATTTGTGCCAGGATCCCTGCGAAAGTGGATTCTCTCCAAATTGCGGGTAACTTCTGATAGCTCCCTTGATATAGGTTGGCCCATGCATTCAACGCGAGATGTGGCGTCAATATCAAGCTTGCTCTTTCTGCGCAAAAGTGCTCGCCAAGTCAGGCGCTGTTTCCATGGCTCATCTCCATGCCAGGGGTGCCATTCTCTTGGCGGCAGAGGACGGCGGCCCCGATGGCATCTCGACCCTAGAAGATATCGTGGCAGATAGCCAACTCGCAACCCTCGCTGATTTGAGCGATCAACAAATTAACGAGTTACAGACAATTTCCGTTGGCGAGCGGAAAAACATCGGAAGTTTTTATTCCCCAACCTTTTCCAGTTTCATCGAATGGTTAGATACGCTCGTCAAGGATGGAAAGCCGGTTCAGGATGAATACGTCACCAATGCCCTCGGTGCTTTGAGAGACTTATATGGGGGAACATCGGGCGCCGAAGAGTTTCAAAATGATTTTAGCATCTATTGTTGGATGCTGCTTTCAGTCGTCCGTGATGAAGGAAGTGCAGAACAAATCACGAAGGTGACAGAGGCGGTCGCGACGTGGAGGGATGCTCAGAAGTCGGGGTCTCATTTTTACTCCTGGCTTTCCGAGGCTCTTAACTCAAAGGATAGATGGAAAGAGCGTGCCATCGATGTTGCGAATTGAGGTTTATATCAAAGTGGGAATAGTACGTGGGAGATTTGCGAAAGGGTCGACTTCGATCGTAGCTATGATTGGGCGGCATTGAGGGAAGATAGTGAACGCAGTGACTAAGATTTCTGGTGAACAGTATGGCTTATCTTGAAACCGCGAGTCGCTGGAAATGGGCCATGTTAGGTTTGGCGCTGAGAGTTTGGCTGGCCTATGTTAAATTGCTGTCGAGTGATCAACCGGCTCGGCAGATGAGTGAGCAAGAATTCGAGTCTAGGGTAACTGCGACCGCATTGGATGGAAACCCTGTTTTGTGCGACATTACGATACGGCCGACGGTTAGTGGTTATGAAATTACCGGCAAGCGCAGGACAGTCCCAGGCATAAAAGTTATGGATGTACGCTATGATCCGTTTGTATGTGATGTCCCCCGAATCTATCAACCCATAATGTTTAAGGTGTCGGCGAAAGGCTACGAGCTAAGTGTAGTGTCATTTATGGATAGTTTGAGCGTAAAGCATCCGCTGGTTAAATATTCCTATGCGTGGTGGGACGGTACCATTGCGACCTACGGAATCGCCATAGCCCTTGGAATTGTATCGATCGGGGGTGCTTGGCCCGGTATGGCAAGAGTGATCCGGGCTTCGCGATACGGTCGTATTGAGTTGCTCAAAAAGAACTCTCCACCCCAGGAGATCGGAAATGCATCTACATCAAATGATTGTAATAGTCAAACTTCAACCAATGCTGCACCGGCGCCGATGGAGCATCAGTATCAGCCGCGCTCAATCAGATTCGGAAATTGGGTGCGGCTGCGCTGGATGCGCCCGCCGAGCGGCCAGCTGAGAGTAAGTCGTATGGCGGCGAATTTTACCCCACGGTCGCGCATGCGACACAGCCGGATAAAGCGGATGAAGCAGGCCGTGGCGGTTGAGGCCCGTTACTGATGAGGTGTGCAGAGTCACGATTAACCATGTTTGTGCGAGACAGGCCACTGATTCGCTTACTGTAAGTGGCGCGTGTGAGGATATCTCATTATCCTCGCCAGAGTCGTTTAAGTTGGCTAGATGCTTCTATTGTATTATTGAATGATGGTGTATTATTAGCATTCGACAAGGGGCAGCGTAATCGCATGAATCTTGAATTGCCTGAACTTCGCTGTGACGGCCGTTCGACGCAATCGCGAGGCGTTGGATTTACGTTAGTCGAGCTATTGGTGTCAATCGGGATCATTGGCATATTATTATCAGTGCTGTTGCCGTCATTGTCGAGGGCTAGGGAGTCGGCGAATGCCGCTGTCTGTCTTAACAACATGCGGCAGATTGTTCTTGGGATATTTCAATATGCTCAGAACAACGGTGGACAATTGCCTGCTGGTGGATCGAATGAATATGAGGCAATTGATGGGTCTTACGCCAAATCGTCGTTCGATTGGATTGCTTGGCACGCGCAACATGATCCAATTAGCGGAATGTTAAATCCGAACGTCGTTGATCCGGCAAGCGTAACATTGCCTTCATTTAGTAGTACGCAGGTATATGCTCAATCGTTGAGTGATTCTGCAATTGCACCATTCCTGAGTAGCCAATCGGATATGCTTGCAAGCGTACTTCGTTGCCCTTCGGACAATTTGTGGGATCGACCGGCAACTGACCCAACCGGAAAGGGTGCCTATCGTTATAGCTACTCGATTAACATTTACGTGACGCTTGTGTACGCATCTTCCTACGACGAAGCTACGGGGAGAAAGTTACCGCCGACGCAATTTGCCGCCTTGGAACAACAATAGATACAAAAATAATAGCAATTTGCCGATTGGCGTATCAATGCCTCCAGGCTATACCGTGCCGTTGTTTGGCAATAATGAGAGATTTGGGTATAATTACAATGGGAAGATTTCCTCTATTCGCCCAGCATCGCAGGTGGAATTGTTATTAGACGAAGACGAATCCACGATTCACAATGGATTATTCAATCCAAATCCCATCGAATATCTGTCGCAAAACTCGACAGCGGAGTTGCTCGCGGTTCGTCACCGCGTGCAAAGCGATTTTATTCTTGGCAATACTCGATCGACATTCGGTGGGAATGTGGTGTTTGCGGATGGCCATGGCGAGGCGATGACCACCAAGGATGTTCTTCGGCAAGTTCACAGTTCCAGCCCGATTTCCGATCCGGTCGGTTTTTAGTCCTGCCGTTGCTAATCAACGCCCCAACGACACCGACTATTCAACTTGGGAGACTGTTGCCGGAAGACTGTCAGCAACGAAATCCCTCTCGTAGAGGTGTTGAGAGGTCGGCAAGTGCATCACTCACGGCAAATTCCCAGGTGGCGACGGTGGACCGAGGTATTTCATCAAGGCCTCGCGTACTGATTCTCCACGTAACCTCGTTTCAATCAGCTCACCCTTTGGCGAGATCAGCATGATGCATGGGTACCCGTCTACAGCAAACAGCTCCGGTATGTTCGTTTTCTCGTGCGGACCGAGGACCAGTTGCGTCCAGGCCAGCTTGCTCTCAGCGACGTGGCGGCGGACCTCCTCGGCGGTGTCGCCCACCGATGCGGAGATCATCGCCAGCCTGCCATCGCGCGACCAACCTTCGTAGGCGTCCTTCAAAGTTGGCTCCTCCCCGACGCAGAATCCGCACCAGGTCCCCCAAAATCGAGCAAGACCCATTTTCCTCGCAGACGTTTCAGCGAGAATCGCTGGCCGTCAAGAGTCGTCGCGACAAGATCGGGAGTCAATTGTCCAACTCTAAGCGCGCTGGGATCGGAGGGCACGAGCGAGACCGTCCCAAGATCGACCACCGCAGGAGCCGATGCCGGCACGGAGAAATACCAATTCAATCTGTAGTCGGCCTGATGATGATCAGAACACGCTTGTACATACCCTTCGAGAACGTATGTTCCGGGCCCCAGCCCGGCGACGGATACGCAGCCACTACCGCGTATCGGCAAACGCATTTCATTGATGGCATCTTCCTCCGCCTGCGGGTCCGGCACAGTGCCTGGGCTTTATCGACTGCGGCATCCTGGGCTTTGCCGCTCAGGCGGTTGACATCGGGTGGCAGTTCCGCCGCGGGGCCGGCGGGGACGATCGACAGCCATGACCATTTGTATCCTGGCAAATCCGGCAGGTACGCCTGCACCGTCGTCACGCCAGTCATCACCTTCAAATCAACGTGCTCGCCCGACTTCAAAAGTCGCGACAATTGCAGGTGCTTCCAACCGGCCACTGCCGCCGTGGCGTCTGGAAGATCTATTGAAGTAAAGAATCTACCAGGTCGCCAAGTGAAAATTTTCAGGAAGCCATTGGCATCGCTAAAGTAGGAGCCCGCCCAGTCAATCGGGCACCCCAGTAATTTGCTGTAACAAGACTGAGGCTCGATGTCCGCGCACCCAGAGGGCGCCTGACCGAGCCAAGTTGAATGTTCGCGCTTGCCCAGGCATCGAGGACCACCGGCTTATCGCTCAAATCAGTGCAGGAGACCTCTGCCGAACCTTCGACGTGCTCGATCGCCAGTCTATACGGTTCATTCGGTGGGACAAAGTGAATGACCCCATCGTCCGCTGCTACTCCAATGGGCTGGTCATCGTCCCATTTCGGGTCGAGCATCGGAACATTCAGAACGATCGTCGGAGTTGAAAGGTATGCTTTGGCCCCGACCGCCGGATGGCCCGATGGCGTGCGTACGGCAACGGTATGTAAGCTTGGCCTGACGAGCCACAGTTCTACATCAACATCTTTTTCGGACGCCTTGACGATTCTGGTCGGCGCCGCGGCATAACCATCCGCCTCAACGCGCAAGAAATAGGCCCAGGCATTATCGTAAAAGGTCCACGTCACCTCATTTCCATGGAGACGCCAATCGATACGGCCACAGCGTGTGGAAGAGTTGATCGGGAAAACTGCAGCCGCCCGGAATGACGCGGATATTTTCTATCGGGCGATTCGTGGACGCATCAAAGACGCGCAAGTGAATCGCCAACGTCGGCATGGTCGTTGGCATGGCCACGGGTGGCACCGAAGCCTCGATCGCGGCGGGGTCCGTGCGGCCCACAAAACTTCCATCCTTGAGTGCTTCGGAAGCTGCGTCCAAGCCGGGTTGGGTTGTCGAATGCCAGATGCCGTTCTGCTTAACGTCGACGCTCTCCACCGATCCTTCCAGCGGAGCAGGCAGATTGAATCGCCCATCGGCGTCGGTGCGGGCGCTCAGGTCATAGCTGATGGCCGGATAATCCGCGACGAAAGGGCGCACCGGCAGGAGTAATTCGTACCTGACCACCCGAATTCGCAACCAAGCATTCGCCTGAGCCTTGCCTCCGGCATCCATGATTCGACCGCTAAACGTCCCCCTGGACTGCTGGAGCGTGAGCCGATATTCCGGCGGAACACATCCCCAGAATCCGAATAACCTCGGAGCTTTGCCAGACGCCTGGGCGAGAAATGCCGAACGCCGGGACGGATCGCATCCGAGTCGGATTTCGCCGTGGGCGTCCGTGACTCCGAGGGCAACGGGGCGCGTATCCAATATCCAGGACTCGACGACCGCCACGCCGTTCAATTTTGCAACCGTTGCGGCGGGAATCGGCTTACCCTCGGTATCGATAATTTGAACTGTCACAGGCTCGCTCCAGGCTCGACAGGCGAGGAAGAGGATTGCTGTAGAGATTATTGAGCGATGGACGCCGGATCTTCGCACGGGAGAATTATAGCACTTTGGAGGCGAGGGAGCAGGCAATTTTGCAGCGTCGCGAGTCACAGAATCGCTGCGGTTGGGTCGGTGGGGCCTTCAAAGATGCTTATCGCCACGCTTCTCAGCTTTGATTAGGACCCCTGGCTCGTATATTCCAGGCATCGGATTTAGCATGCCGTTGGCTCGCCTGTTGATATTCTCCGCGTCCTTCTCGAAGCTCGCACTGGCTTACCAGCACGTCACCGCCGCGCCAATTGCGCACATCTTTGCGGACGGACAGGCGAGCCAATAGTTGGCCTTTTCAGACCATTTCCCAGTTGAGAATGCCAAGCGGAAGATGCAAACTTGAAGTTCGGTATCTGTTTGGTATAATCGACTGTGGCTATGACAATGGTTTTGAGATGTATGAGTTAAATAATGAAATTGGAATGCAAGATAAAGGGGTGATTCAGGTGTTTTGTATCCGTAGCAGATGCAACCACTTACGGCGAATTCAGGGTATTTTGGCAAGGTGGAACGTAAGCGTTGGATGCGTAAGTGACTGCTGATCTTCAACTTCAGGAGCGGTGTCATGGCGAAACGTGCAAATCGGTCGAATTCAAGAGACGGCGTTGATTCGGATCGCATTGGGCGCACTGGTGGACGCAGAGGGCGCGAGCGGAGCGTCAACGGGGAGATCGCTAAGCGGCTCGGGCGCGGGTTCTGGCGCACCAAGATGCGCGCAGATGGCGCGTGCCGTGGCGGGTTCAGGGGCGCGGAACCATGCCTTTCGGCAGCAATCCGCGCACAACGAGCGACGGTCAAGATGCTTTCTCGGTTCCATTCCCGGCGCAGCGGCAGCGGACTGGCGCGCCATACCGGCTACCTTGCCCGCGACAGCGCCAGCAAGAATGGGGAGCGCGGGACGTTCTTCGATGCGCAGCAAGACAAGGTGGATGGTCGATCCGTGACACGCGAATGGGAGGAGGATCGGCATCACTTTCGGCTCATCCTGTCGCCGGAGAAGGGGTATGACATCGCCGACATGCGCGCGTATGTGCGGGATGTGATGCAGCGTGTCGAGCGCGATGTTGGCACCAAACTCGATTGGATCGCTATCGAGCACCACAACACCGACAATCCGCATGCGCACATCTTGTTCCGGGGAAAGGACGAGCAGGGTCAAGACCTGATCCTGCGCCGGGAATACATTGGTTACGGCATCCGGCAGAGGGCATCCGAGGCGGCGACGGACCTGCTTGGCGAACGTACGGAAAGGGAGATGGAGCAGGCCCGAGAGAAGGAAGTGCAGGCGGAGCGGTTCACATCATTGGACCGGACCATCGAGCGCAACATGGACGAGAAGCACGTCATCGACGTGTCGCCGGACGTGCAGATTGGCTGGCGAAGGTCGGATAGGCCGCTGGTGATTGCGCGCCTGCAATGGCTTGAGAGCATGGAATTGGCCGAGAAGATACAAGGGACGAAGTGGCAGCTTGACCCCGACTTCAAGCGGCAGTTGATGGAACTGGGCGCGCACCATGACATCATCAAGCAGCTTTACGGCAGCTTGGGGAACCAGTCCATGTATGTGTCGAGGGAGCCGATTGACCATGCCATATCCGGTGAAGTGGTTGCCGTGGGCCGGGTCGATGAGATCACCGACCGGCGCTTTGTTGTCATCCGGGAGGAATCAGGAACGATGCGCTATGCGCGCGTCCAGGACGGCGAGGCGTATCAATCCTTGAGCATTGGCGACGTGGCGGAGCTTGGCAGGGCGGCGCAGGAGCGCCGAGAGATTGCGCAGGAGATCGTCGAGCAAGCCAAGGCCAACGATGGGATCTATTCCCCAACCAAGCATCTCGACCACCTTCTTGACCGCGCGGACAGTGATACGACATCGGACGAGGCGCGCGACAGGGTGGACAAAGCAGAGCGCTTAGTCGAATCGTGGGCCAGGAGGCCCGGCACGGGAATCACCCATGCGGAGGGCGGCGATTATGAAGTCGATGTTGCCGACTTCGAGAAGTTCATCGGCAAGCAAGCAGACCGGGATGCGGCCACCGGCATGACGGACGTGAACAATGTCACGACGGAACAGGGTCGCGATTTGGACATGGGCCAGGAACTTTGATGGATAAGTATCCCCTGACAATCCGGCTGGACGACGAGTTGCTCAAGATCATCAAGGTGCAGGCGACACTAACCAGATCGTCCCTTGGCTCAGTCGTTGTAGATGCCGCCCGCCAAGCGCTGATGCCCGAATACCGCGAGAAGCAGGAGCAAATCATGCTCAAGGCCGTTGACCGCTGTTTCAATCGGCTGGTAAAGCTGCATGAGGACCAACAGACACAGCATGAGCTGGTCCGGGAGATGTTGGCGATGTATGTGCGCACGTTCCTTCGCCACACGCCGGCGGTCAGGCCGGAACACAAGGATGCAGCGTGGGCCAGCGCCGCCAACCGATTTGAGGTGTTTCTGGATGCGTTGGCGACCAATCGCCGTAACCGACGATCGGTGATGGACCCGGCGCAGGCAGGAAGCGCCCAAATCACTGCCAAGACCCGAGCCAGATCGCCCATGCCCGCTGAAACAACAGCCCAAAGAGACCCCGCCAGATAATTCCACCAGCCTGTTTGGCAAATAATCAGGAATTGCGGCGCAGCAATGCGCCTACGCGTTGCGCCACACCGCCGGACAGATTTTTATTCGTCGTCGCGGGAGGCGGACCCGATCCGTTCGCGGTGTTTGTGCGCCATCGCGGCGCGGTCGTCTTTGTCGGCATCCAGCCAGTGAAGGATCAACGCCTCTATGACCCGCTTGGGGTTTGACAGGTGAGTAGCGCAGTCGTCTTCAAATGCCTCAAATAGTTTTGTGTTGAAGCGGTAGGTTCGCTGGAGGGTCTTGGGCTTATCATCCGGCTTGGACGGGCGAGTGGCGCTTTTGCCTTTTGCCATGTTGAATCCTTCTCCTGTTTGATGCCGATTATACCGACCATTCCAGAAAAGACACCAGAAGAATAGGGACTGCTGCGCAGGCAGCTTGGGGATTCCCGCTCCGGGCCCATAGCTCGATTGTGTGCCGTGCCAGGGGTTGTCAATGTCCCTCCCCGTGAGTACACGGGGACCCCTCCCGCTGGGCGATCCACATTGACAACCCCCGACCCGGCAGAAAAACCCTTCCGCTATGGGCCGGGAGCGGGGAAGAATGCGCGGCGGAAGATCGCAGCCGGAGGCCCGGCGATGGGCTGGGGAATCCCGTATGCCTTGGAATATAACATTGACTTTGACTATACCTAACATCTACCATACGGCTATTACGCGGGCGACCGGCACAGGTCGGCGCTTTCGCTTACGCGCTGGAGGCGGGTCGTGTCAGCCGTCGAATCGCAGACCACAAAATCCTTGCCGAAATATTCCCCTGGCGCCGGTCCTCCGATGCTCCCGATGGTAAAATGTTCACGCTCGACCGGGCCAAGGCGCGGCGATGGCTGGTCGAGATGATCGCGGCACGCGCCGTACAACTATATAGACAGCGCAATCGGAGCAATGACCATGGTGGCGACAATCAACAATCATCAGGAGAGCGGTAAGCACGACGCCCTTTATGCCCGGTACTCCAGTCATTCCCAGGACGATTCAACCAGTATCGCGGTGCAGATTGAATCGTGCGAGCGGATGGCGGCCCGAAAGCTGGTTCACTTCATCGACCAAGCCAAGACCGGTCGAACCACTGGGGGACGGACTGAATTGCTTCGGCTGATTCAGGAAGCCGAGGCCGGACGGATTGGCAAGCTATACGTCTACAAGTTCGACCGGCTTGGGCGCGCCGCCGAAACCCATGTGCTGGTGGAGGATTTGGAACGGTGTGGCGTGGAGGTGGTCAGCGTCACCGAAGGCACGAACGCGCTGGCGCGAGGCGTGCAACTGGTGGTTGCCGCTGACTACAGCCGCGTATTGGCCGAGCGGACGCGCGGGGCCTGATCCAGCGGCACAAAGAAGGATGCTGGACCGGAGGCCCAGCGCCTTATGGATACCAGGTCATTGCCGCGCCAGATGGAAAGAAGAAGCTGGCGATTCAGCCGGAGGAGGCGGAAGTCGTTCGATTCTTGTTTACAAATTACCTATCTGAGAGCATCGGCATGAAAGAGCTTGCCCGACGGCTGCGCCAGAAAAACATTCCAACCCGCTTAGGCAGGCCGTGGCAATTCACGACGTTGCGCGGCATCCTGACGAATCGAATGGTAGTGGGTGAGGTTCGATACTTGCGCCGCTGCTTCCGATTGAATCGGGATACGGGGCGACGGCTCCCCCATTTCAACGAGGAATCGAGCCAGTTGACGCAGCGGGATGAATCCTTGCGGATTATCGACGATGAGATGTTTGGCCGGGTTCAAGAACGATTTGCCGCAAACGGCAAGCGAAGGCCGCGAGGACCAAGGGAACTGCGGCCCTTCACGCGCCATTTATTCTGCGCCGAGTGCGGAAACGTCTGCCACTGCCGAACGAGCAAGAACACCAAGGGCGAGTATCACTATTACGGTTGCGGTAAACGACAAATGCAGGGGCCGGAAGCCTGCCCCAATTCCGTGTTCGTCCGAGAGGACAAGTTGATGGACCGCGTTACACGCGCCATGACGGCGATGTTCGAGGACATGGACGCTGTTTTGGCCGAGGCGGCGGCGATGGCAAAGGAAACGCTTGACTTGAACCGCAACGATTCCGACCGGCTCAAAGCGAAAATCGCCGAGCAGGATAAGTTGCTTGTTGGGCTGAGCCGAATATTGATCGACCCCGACATCGAGCCGTTGGCCAAGAAGTCGATCGCGCGGCAGATGGCCGAGGCGGAAAGCAAGCGGGAGCAGTTGCGCGAGGCATTAGAAGCAGTTGCGGTTCGAGGGATCGCAAATTCAGATGGCCTGCTGGCGGATGTCCGCAGCGCAGTTCCTTGAAGCGCGGCAGAATTTTGCCGGGCTTCTCACTCCGCCGCAACTCAACCGATTCATTGAGGAAGTGGCCGGGCCGATGCTGGTTCTTCCAGATGGGCGTGTGGTGCAGAAAAACGACGACTGGAACATAAACGACGATGCCCGCAAGGAATCGGATGATTCTTTGCGGGCACCGGGCATAGCGGGGGGAGGATTCGAACCTCCGACCTCCGGGTTATGAGCGTGATTCGCTCGAAAACCCTAAGTGCCGATGAATGCTGGAACTCCTGACATCCTCAGGGAGTTACAACCCTGAGCCGTGAGGCTCCATGATACCCTTATTTGCCATGTTTTCCAACAAATTGTGTACAGTTTTTGTGTACAGGAAACGAGCGCCTTCGTCGGGCACATACTCCGGAGGTCCGAACCGATTTTACAAACAACCCAGCAAGCTGGCCACGTTTCGGCACGTTCTTGGCGTTGGGGAATCGGGCCAGGAGGAGTACGTTGAGTCGTATCCTGCCGCAGAGGTGTAAGCCGGAATACTTGCGTCGTGCGCCTTCTTTGACCTCCGCATATTCGATCCTCTTGGAATTCTGGAACCGCGACGATTGGATGGAAACCACTAACCCAATTTTTGGAATTCACATAAATGGACTTTTTTAGGACTATTGCATAGGATTTATCCGATAATGTACCTAATAAAGGCTTTTAATGGCAACTGCACTGACAACAGAGGAATGGGCAGCCGAGGTGGGAACACAGCTCCGCCAATTGCGCTTGCGAAAGGAAATCGATCAAAAGCAACTCTCTGAAATGGCGGGAGTTGCGCTGAATGCAGTGAAGAACCTGGAGACGGGCAATGGAGCGACACTATCGTCGCTGATTAAGGTGCTTCGGGCACTGGACCGGGTGGAGTGGCTTCAATCGCTGGCGCCGAATGTATCAATCAGTCCCCTGCAATTATTGAAGACAAAGCACCCGCGACAGCGGGCGTCGAGACGCAAGAAACATGTTTAAACCAGTGAAAGCAATCGAGGTGCGCGTCTGGGGACGCAAAGTGGGTGCTGTGGCGTTGGACCCGAACCTGGAGTTTTACGCTTTTGAGTATGATCCGAAGTTCGCCGCCTCAGCCATCGAGCTTGCGCCATTGAAGATGCCCCTCTCCCGTGCCGGTGAACCGTTTGTGTTCACCGACCTTGCAGAACGGACTTTTAAGCGTCTGCCCGCAATGCTGTCCGACGCGCTGCCCGATGATTTCGGTAACAGCCTGATCGATGCGTGGATGGCTCGCCACGGCATCGCTAAGGAGGAGATCACCCCGCTGGATCGTCTGGCCTATATGGGCAAGCGCGGGATGGGAGCGTTGGAGTTTAAACCGGCGCGCGGCAGCCACGCTGCGAGTACGACGGCCATCAAGCTGTCGAAACTGGTGGAATCGGCGCGCGGCCGTTCACGGTGAAATCGATTCCGACAAATTAGCGCAGTCGGCACTGAGCCAGATCATCCAGATGGGAACCTCGGCCGGCGGCGCCGCGCCAAGGCGGCCATCGCGTGGAACGCGCAGAGCAATGAAATTCGCGCCGGACAGTTTGACGTCGAACCGGGTTACGAGCACTGGCTGCTGAAGTTTGACGGAATGGGGCCGGATCGGGAGTTGGGCGGAACGCAGGATTATGGACGGATCGAATACGCGTATTTTCTGATGGCCCGGGACGCTGGGATAACGATTTCTACTTGCAGGCTGCTGGAAGAGAATGGTCGTGCGCATTTCATGACACAGCGGTTTGACCGGGATGGGAACATCAAGCACCACACGCAGACTCTGTGCGCGATGGCACACTTGGACTACCGACAGAAGGCTACGCACGATTACAGTCAACTTTTCCTGACGATCGAACAACTGGGGCTAAGATATCCGGCAAAGTGTCATGGGGCGCGCAAAACCGGCCAATTGAGGGCGCGCCAAAACCGGCCATTTTGAGGCACAGGAGATTGGGTTATCGACCTTGGCTTTCGGCGGTTGCCGCAAGCCAATGGTGGGATGGCCAATCAACTCAAGATGGCGGAAGTACAAGCAATTTTGGCACTTGCGCAGCGGCTGGTCCAATCGGAACATCGCCCGCCAACTCGGCGTTCACCGGGAGACCGTTGGACGCCACATCCGGTTGTCGGGCGGCGATCCTGCGGCGCCCGGATCGGATTCAAAACCGGCCAGCGCGCCCTCGGCTCGACGGTGCTCGCCGCAGGCGGCTCGACGGTGCTCGCCGCAGGCGGCTCGACGGTGCTCGCCGCAGGCGGCTCGACGGTGCTCGCCGCAGGCGGCTCGGAGAGCGCGCCCACCGGGTTATCCGGCGCGCCCATCGGGTCGGTCAGTACGGCATCGCCCTGGCGTGAGGTCATTGTTCAGAAGTTGGAAGCCGGGCTGACGGCCCAGCGGATTTATCAAGACATCTCCAGCGATCACGGCTATGCCGGCAGCTATTACAGCGTGCGCCGGATGGAATGCGAGCCGGGAGCCGAGGCGCAGGTGGACTTCGGCCGGGGTGCGCCCTGGTCGGTCCTGACGGCAAACGCAAAGCAACCTGGGTCTTCCGCATTGTGCTGAGCCACAGCCGCAAGGGGTACGCCGAGGCGGTGGAGCGGCAGACGACCGATGATTTTCTGCGTTGTCTGGAAAATGCCTTTACGCACTTCGGCGGGATGCCGTCAGCGCTGGTGATCGACAATCTTCGCGCGGCGGTGACGCGGGCGGACTGGTTCGAGGCGGAGTTGTGTCCCAAGGTCCGGTCGTTCGCCGAACATTATGGAATCGCCATTCTGCCCACCAAGCCGTACACGCCGCGGCACAAGGGGAAGATCGAGCGGGGCATCGGCTATGTGAAGAGCAATGCTCTCAAAGGCCGGCAATTCGCCTCGCTCTCGGATCAGAACGCGCATCTGCTGACGTGGGAGAAGAGCGTGGCCGACACGCGCATCCACGGCACGACGCGGCGGCAGGTGAAGGAAGTCTTCGAGCAGGTAGAGAAGCCGGCACTGTTGGCTCTGCCGCCGGTGCGATTCGATCTTTTCACCGAGGCGTTGCGCAGTGTTCACCGCGACGGGCACGTGGAGATCAAGGGGGCGTACTATTCGGTCCCGCCGGAGTTTTTGGGCCAGCGGGTCTGGGCGCGGTGGGACGGCGCACGGTCCGGCTGTTCGATCAGAAGATGCGTGCGATCGCTCTGCACGCGCAGCGTCCGCCGGGCAGGTTCTCGACGCAAGACGCCCATATCCTGCCGGAGAAGATCAGCGGCATCGAGCGTGGAACGACCTGGCTTCTCCAGCGGATCGAATGCATCGGGCCGCACGCCACGCAGTGGGCGCAGTCAATGCTTCAGCATCGCGGCATCGAAGGCGTGCGCGTGTTGATGGGGCTGCTGTCGCTGGCCAATCAGCAGCCGCGACCGGCCGTGGAACGAGCCTGCGAGATTGCTCTGGGGCATGGCGCGTATCACCTGCGCTCCCTGCGGCAGCTCATCGAACACCAAAACGGCGCGCCGGTTCAACAACACTTCGAGTTTGTTCAGGAACATCCAATCATCCGCGGACTGGCCGATTACGGACAGTTCGTACGCGACGCAATCACCCAAGCGGAGGCTTTGCCTGCCGCACAACCTTTACAGGCCTGCCCTGAGCAGAGCCGAAGGGAGTCCACCCCATGAGACCTTCGTTGATGCAGACGCTCAAGCAACTTCGGCTTTCAGGTCTGGCGAGCAGCCTTGAAGTTCGCCTGAGCGAGGCGGCCGGCAATCGGCTCG
Organism: uncultured Phycisphaerales bacterium; assembly: GCA_963755915.1. GTDB lineage: Bacteria > Planctomycetota > Phycisphaerae > Tepidisphaerales > Tepidisphaeraceae > PALSA-1353. Next base: position 3,369 of record CAVWLP010000002.1, on the reverse strand, counting down.
ACCACAGTGAGTTTTTGGAACTGATCCTTCAGGATGAACTGAACGTCCGATCCAGCCGGCAGATCGGCCGGCGCGTCAAGGCGGCGATGTTCCGCGACACCAAAAACCTCGACGAGTTCGACTTCTCCTTCAACACCTCCATCAAACGCAAACAGATTCACGATCTGGCCGCCGGCCAGTTCATTCGTGACAAACGTGACGTGCTCTTGCTGGGTCCGCCCGGCGTGGGCAAATCGTTTTTGGCCCAGGCCATCGGACACCAGGCGATCAAGAGCGGCTTGGTGGTCCTGTACCGATCCATCTTCGACCTGGCCCGCGACTTTTTAGGCGACGAGGATCTGGGAGCCCAGGACAAGACGCTGGCCCGGTATCTCAAGCCTGATCTGCTTATCATCGACGACATGGGAATGAAGCAGCTTCCGCGGCGCAGCGGCGAATGCCTGCTGGAGATCGTCATGCGCCGGCACGAGAACCGCTCGACGATGATGACCAGCAACCGTCCACTGGAGGACTGGGCCAAGCTGATCGGCGACGTGCCGGCGGCCACGGCCATTCTGGATCGGTTCCTGCAGCACGCCACGATCATCAACATCACCGGCAAGAGCTACCGCCTTCGGCATGGGGGCCATTCGACTTCGCTCACGGCAGGCCAATCCGGGACACCGGAAAAGACAAATCCAAAAGGACGGCGGAGTACCGCCGGCGATGAAGGGTGCTCCCCCCCGGAAGACACCGTGACAGAGCCGCCGTTGTCTTCTGATGTGGGGGTATCCGCCGGCCAGACGGCGTGAACGGGGACCAATAACTCAAGGAACAGTTGCGTCGGATAGAACGGATGCGGTATAGAATACGTCAGCACATTGGCCGGTTTTGAAGCGCCCCGCCCTGGCTGGTTTTGGCGCGCCCCGTGACAGCAAAGGAAGAGGCCTTTCGCCGGATGGTATTTAACGTGATGGCGGCCAACTGCGACGATCACACAAAAAATACATCCTTTCTTCTGCGCAAAGGATCGGCCTGGGAACTGGCACCTGCGTATGACATTACGCACGCGTACAATCCCAAGGGGGAATGGACGAACCAGCACCTGACGGGTGTTAATGGCAAGTTCACCGGTATTACGAGGGATGATCTTCTCGTGGTTGCAGAGCGGTTTGGCATTGGTACCGCGCCGCGGGTCATCAAGCAGGTCCGCGAAGCGATCGGCGGATGGAATGGATATGCTGCACAGGCAAAACTGAGCTCAAGTGAAGCAGAGAGAATCCGTCAACATCATTACTTGGGGCGGTAAGGAAGCGCTACGCTGGAAAACGGGCCGCATGTAGAGGCGCACAGGTTCAAACCTGAGCCTGCATAAATCTCACGGCGCAAGCGCGTTGAGACTGAAATTGGAATTGGAATCGATGAAAAGACAAACAGTTATGCGCGGCAGTCTCAAAGTCTCACGTTTTTGACCCACGTCCCTCTACCCGCGGAAGCTCGTAAACCATCTGCCACAATCGCCGGGTTTCGCCGCGCTTGATGAGTTCGATCGGCTTTTCGCCATCGAATGCCACATTGGGCTTAACCAGCCATTTCTCCAAGGCTTCGGGCTTCATGACGCTGCGCAACGCCCGCGCCAGATTTAATTCTCGCATGGTCACTCGTGGTTGAGTGGTGCGACGTGCGGGAGTTTGCTTGGCTGTTCGGATGAGTTGCGTGATGTTGGCCAGCAACTCGCGATACTCGGTCGTCCGCGATATATCATCGGCCGACGCGCGAGGGCGCTTGGGCGGCATTTTTTTGGTTGCGCGTCGAGCCATTGCCTGCCTCCGAAGGTCGTTTATTCGGTCCAATCATCATGGCTGCGCTATACGCTGGCAAGGTGGCCGTGAGGGAATGAACTGGGTTGCCGGTTATTTCCAGAGAGAAACGCCGTACGGAACCTGCCGTCCACGTCCTCTTTGGTGGATACGCATATTGACCGCGTGAGCGGGGTAACGGTAAAATTCGGTCAGCTCAAAGGCGATGGAGTTCGCCGAAAGCGCCAGCCTTCAGATCCTCTCAGATCGCGGGACTGTGCTGATAACTCCTACAAGCGGTAGCTTGTGGGAGTCGGTGCAGAACTCGTGCGTGCGATTCCGATTTCCCACATGAATTTCAGTGGACGCTGCGGTGCGAATTGGTCGCGCCATCCGCTTGGAATTCGTCTTTCCGTGCTGCCGCCAATGCGAAGGAAATGTCGCGATAACCGAACTGGACCTTTCTACGCCGGACAACCCGCGAGCATTTTCTGCCTCATCGTTTTGATGGATATGGAAGGTTGGTCTCTATGGCTGCGAAACGTCGAAAGATCGATCGTGAAGAACGTCGTGAAAACATAATGCGTCCCAGCCCATACCTTGGCTATAACCGCGATGAACTGGGACTTTACTTCAACGACCGCGGCGCGGAGCAATTGGCTGAATCACAGTTTCACCGCGCCGTTTGGCTGATCCATACGAGCCAGAATTCAAGGTTCACCTGGCTGAATGCCTTTATCGTCGCAAGCAATATGTGGAGGCAGCCCAGTGGGCGGATGAAGCTCTGAAACAAAAACCAGACCACCAGGGCGCGTGTAACCTGAAGAAGTGGATAGAAGAACGTGCTGCCATTGAGACGAGGACGATCCAAGAGGCGAGGACGATCCAAAATGAATCCTCAGTGCCAAAGTGAGCGACGACGATGGCGAGGATGGAAGGTGGGGATGGATTGCGAACAGAAAGCATCAACGACGCTTTGGAATCATTTGTGATCGGCCAATGAGCAAGCCCATGGAAGACGACCTGACCATCCCCGCAGTTCCACCAATCAGATCGCTGAATCCGATGATTCAACGACGCTAGAGCGATATATCAATGACAAATTTCTGGTGACGCACCAGGTTCGCCTGTTGGAACACTTCTTTCTCGGTCGCCAGAGCAAAGAGCGCACGGCGCAATGCCATGAGTTGATGGTTAAGCTGGCGGAGGACCGATTCACACTTGCGGTGGTGGGGCAATTCAAACGAGGCAAGAGTTCGTTGATGAATGCGCTGGTTGGGCGTGAACTTCTTCCACGGGCGTTTTGCCGCTTACCAGCGCGATTACAATTCTGCGTTTCGGCCCGCGCAGAGCAGCTCGTCGTGACATGGGAGCATTCCGATTTTGAGCGTGACGAACCGCTGTCCGCACTGAACGATTACGTGACCGAAGAAGGCAATCCGGGCGACAAGAAGCAGGTGCGAGCGGTTTATGTGGAGGTTCCGTCGCCATTTCTCCGCCGCGGACTGGAATTTGTGGATACGCCGGGGGTCGGATCGGCAATCGAGGCGATGGCGCAACGACGTACGCCTTCATCCCCAAATGCGATGCG